>NZ_CP156894.1:0-4415647 GCF_042604615.1 Marinobacter sp. M5B | reverse complement strand
GACAGTCTTGCCTCCGATGCCTCAGAAATTTCTCGTCACGGATCTCCATGACCCGACGAAAGAGATGACCAAGGATTCTAACCTGAGGGCCTCCCGAGTGAAAGAGCCAAACGCATTTAATAAACAGCCTGTGGAAATTTATTTTCTTTTATTTCAATTTTTTACAGACTTACCTACAGGCTTGTGTACAGAAATATCGTGCAGAAAAAGTTACCCACAGACCTGTGTGTACAAAGCGCTCTCAACCCTGTGGACGACACCCCGATGTTCGGTGGATAAATCGCGATCTGAGCAAACCTCCAACTTACCCACATTTCCTGCCTCGGATATACACAGGCCTCATCCCCACTTCTCAACCACTTTATGAACCATCCAATCCACTGTTTCCAAATCAATTCCATCGGTTTTCCACAGAAAAAGGCCTGCCTAATAACAGTAATAATAATCCTTAAAGAGAATACAAAAAGACCTAATGAATTTATTACCTGAACCGTGAATCAGCGGAGATGGAAATAACCCGACACTGGTCTCGAATAACCATTGAATTCCACCGCCACATTGCATAGAATGCCGCTCCTGTTTTGGCTGTTCATTTTCCAGCCAACGATTGAATTTCCAACATCTGTAATGTGAGACCGACACCATGAAAAGAACGTTTCAACCAAGCGTACTGAAGCGTAAGCGCGTTCACGGTTTCCGTGCCCGCATGGCAACCGCCAACGGCCGTAAGGTAATTTCCCGTCGTCGCGCCAAGGGCCGTGCCCGTCTGTCTGCATAAGACATTGACCGCCTGATGAAGGCTTTGACCTTTCCAAAATCGTCCCGGCTGCTCAAGCCATCCGATTACGGCAAAGTCTTCGATGACGTACAGTTAAGGGTTCCGCACCGACATTTCCTGATCCTGGCCACACCCAATACTCTGGGGCACGCCAGGATTGGGTTGGTGTTTTCAAAGAAGAATCTCAAACTGGCTGTACAACGAAACCGCGTTAAACGCCGGGTTCGGGAAACCTTCAGGCACGAACGGGAATACCCTGCCCTGGACATCGTGGTTCTTGGACGGCGAGGATTGACGGAGCTTGATAATACCGCGCTCAATGCTACCCTGACGGAGCTCTGGGCACGCCTCAGGAAGAAAAACCGCCAGCTCCAGAAACCAACCACATCGGAACTTTCCGGTACCGGCAAAGGAACGGGTTAATGCGCAAACTGCTGCTCCTGCCCATCCGAGTCTACCAGTACGCGATCAGCCCGATGATGGCCAGTCATTGCCGTCACTACCCCACTTGTTCCCAATACGCTGTCGAAGCCATCACCGCCCACGGCGCCATTAGAGGCCTTTTTCTTTCGGTCAAACGTCTAATGAGGTGTCATCCATGGGCAAAAGGCGGGTATGATCCCGTTCCGGGCACTGACGTTCGCACTGAGGTAGTACCTTCCATCTGCTGCGGGCCGGCCAGCCAAACCCATAACGCTAACCAGACCAAACAGTAAGTTTATGGATATTCAACGCATTGTATTATTTGCCGGCCTTGCCATTGTCAGTTACATGATGGTGCTTGCCTGGAATGAAGACTATAACCAGCCGCAGACCCAACCCGCTACGGAACAGGCCAGTACCAGTACCCAGCCTGCATCGACGGATGACATGACTCTCCCGAGCGAGAGCGCCAGTGGCCCGGATACCTCAAGCGAAGAATTCACCACTCCGGAAGGCGACGGCCAGACAATCTCGGCCTCGGAGACATCCTCCGTTTCTGCCAGTGATCAACTCATCACCGTGCGTACCGATGTCTACGAGCTCAAGATCGACCGTGTAGGCGGTAATCTGATTGAGAGTTCCCTACTCCAGCACGACCGGTCCCTGGACAGTGAAGAATCACTGAGGGTGTTGACCAATACCAGCAAGCGCACCTACATCATGGAAAGCGGGCTGATTGGCCGCGATGGCATCGACAGCAAACGCAATGGCAGTGCTCCGGTTTACAACGCGTCTGCGTCAGAATACGAACTGCAGGAAGGCGAGAATACACTGACGGTCGATCTCACCTTCACCACGGACAACAATGTCGAAGTCACCAAACAGTATCTGTTTAGCCGTGACAGCTATGAGATTGATGTTCGTTATCAGATCAACAACCAGTCCGATAGCGTCTGGCAGGCAAACATGACGGGCAAGATTGTCCGTGATCAGGCACCGGACCCAACCGCACAGAACAGCCTGGGCATACGTGCTTTCCTGGGCATGGTGGTCAGTTCGCCAGAAGATCCTTACGAGAAGTTCGATTTTGACGATCTCTCCGAGAACCCGATCAACCAATCAGTGACCAATGGCTGGTTGGCCTTCCTCCAGCATTACTTCCTGGCGGCCTGGGTGCCCGAACGTGATCAGCCGGCCCAGTTCCAGTCCACTCGTCGTGGCCCGCTCTATGTCATGGGCTTTGTGTATCCCGCGACCGTCGTGGAGCCGGGTCAAACCAGCGAAGTGTCCGCCAAGGCCTATGTCGGTCCCAAGATCATTGAGCGCCTTGAGAACGTTGCCCCGAACCTCGACCGGACGGTTGATTTCGGCTTCCTGTTCTTCATTGCCCTGCCATTGTTCATTATTCTCGACTGGTTCCACGGGCTGGTTGGCAACTGGGGTGTGGCTATCATCCTGCTGACAGTGCTGGTCAAGGCGGTGTTCTTCAAACTGTCGGCGACCAGTTACCGGTCCATGGCAAGAATGCGTGCGGTAGCTCCCCAGCTGACACGGTTGAAAGAACTGTATGGCGACGATCGCCAGCGCATGTCCCAGGAAATGATGGCGTTGTACAAACGGGAGAAGATAAACCCGTTGGGTGGCTGCCTGCCGATACTGGTACAGATGCCGGTCTTTATATCCCTGTACTGGGTGCTGTTTGAAAGTGTCCAGTTAAGACATGCTCCCTTCATGCTGTGGATCCAGGATCTGTCGGTCATGGACCCCTATTTCATCCTGCCCATCCTGATGGGTGCCAGCATGATGTTGCAGATGAGTCTGAACCCGACACCACCGGACCCGATGCAGGCGAAGATTATGAAGCTGATGCCGCTGATCTTTACCGTGTTCTTCCTCTGGTTCCCGGCAGGTCTGGTTCTGTACTGGTTGGTCAACAACATCCTGTCCATCAGCCAGCAGTGGTACATTACCCGCAAGATTGAAGCAGAAGTTGCGGCCAAGAAGAGCTGACCGGTCATCCAACGGTTCCAGTGATTGCGGAGGCTCCTTTTGGGAGCCTCTGTTATTTCAGGGGCCCCAAGGGGCAAGGGGCAAGGGGGAAGGGGAAAGTAACGATGTTTTATGCCACCGATACCATAGCAGCAATTGCCACGGCCCCGGGCCAGTCCGGGGTGGGTATTGTTCGGGTATCTGGCCCGCAGGCAACGGCCATTGCGCGCCAGATGCTGGGGTTCGAGCCCAGGCCGCGTTACGCACACTATGGGCCGTTCCTGGACACTCGGGGGGAACTGATCGACGAAGGTATCGGGCTGTATTTTCCCAATCCCCATTCGTTTACCGGCGAGGATGTGTTTGAGCTCCAGGGCCACGGTGGCACCGTTATTCTCGACCTGCTGTTGAGAACGGTGTGCGAACTTGGGGCTCGCCTGGCCCGGCCCGGAGAATTTTCAGAACGGGCTTTCCTGAACGACAAACTGGACCTGACCCAGGCCGAGGCTATCGCCGACCTGATTGAAAGCAGTTCGGAGCAGGCAGCGCGCTGTGCGGTGCGTTCCCTGCAAGGCGTATTCTCCCGCAGAATTGACGCCCTGGTTGAGGCTGTTACCCACCTACGGATATATGTCGAGGCTGCGATCGATTTCCCGGAAGAGGAAATCGATTTCCTGGCTGACGGCAAAGTGGCGAACGACCTGCAGCTCATTATCCAGGACCTGAATGTTATCCTTGAGGAAGCCCAGCAAGGCACCATTCTAAGAGATGGTATGAAGGTGGTGATTGCCGGGCGTCCCAATGCTGGCAAGTCCAGTCTGCTCAATGCCCTGGCGGGACGGGAGGCGGCCATTGTGACCGCAGTTGAAGGCACCACCCGGGATGTGTTGCGCGAACACATCCACATTGATGGCATGCCCCTACACATCATCGATACCGCCGGCCTGCGGGACAGCCCCGACGAAGTGGAACAGATCGGGATCGCCAGGGCCTGGGACGAGATTCGTCAGGCCGACCGTATATTATTGATGGTAGATGCCACCACCACACCGGAAACCGAACCCCATCAACTGTGGCCAGACTTTATCGACCAGTTACCACCCGGCGCGCCCCTGACCGTCATCCGCAACAAGGTGGACCTGACTGGCGAACCAGCGGGCATCGAGCAACTGGACGCCAGTGCCGCGCCGGTGGTGCGCATTGCGGCAAAGTCAGCGGACGGTCTGGAAGTGCTGCGCGATCATCTGAAGCAGTGCATGGGATTTGCCAGTACCACCGAAGGCGGCTTTATCGCCCGGCGTCGTCACCTGGATGCCCTTGAGCGGGCCCGCGTTTCCCTGCTGCAGGGCGAGGACCAGTTACAGGGCTATGGAGCCGGTGAACTGTTGGCAGAGGACCTTCGTGCTGCCCAGGATTCTTTGGGGGAAATCACTGGTGTAATGACACCTGATGACTTACTGGGGAAAATCTTCAGCAGTTTTTGCATCGGCAAATAAGCCTCAAAAGAAACGGTTTGAACCTGCCTTCTTCCGTGTAAAACTAGTCGCTTCATCGACTGCTGAAAACGGCTAGTGAGTGTAGATGTATCGTCCGTATTCCTGTCTTCTGATTTTGCTCTTTCTAAGCGGATGCGCAAGCGTCGACGGTGATCGCTTGTCCAAGGCGTCGTCGGATTTGCTGCAACGAACCGGGCAGGTGATGAAGAAGATCGTTAACCCGCAAACGCCGAATTCCTACCAACGGGAACAGCGGGCGTTGTTTGACCAGCCGTACATCGACCCGCTGACGGAATACCTTGCGGAGCACCGCGACGATCCATCCCGCGCTTCCGTACTACATAACGTGGAACGGGAAAGGGATCTGCGTTGTGAAGCCATTGCAGAAGAGTACGCCAATGAGCCGGCTACTAACGCGATGCTTCAGCGCTATCAAGCCGGCTACCGTTACTCATGCCCGGACCAGGTTGCCGCCTTTGCGGAGCGGGTGAAGCGGCAGCCGTCGACACCGGAACCCGAACCTCGTGCTGAGCCGGAGCCAGCCACGGTAGACGTTGCCGATGAAAGCGGCGTTTCCGACCAGGCCCTGAGTGACTGCTACCTGTTGATGGCCATTCGCAATTACAGTGAAGCCAGAGAGGCCTGCCAGGGTCCGGCTGACAACGGCGACGTGCGCGCGCAGTCCAATATGGCCATTATTTTCCATGCCTTTGAAGACTACGCCAGTGCACGGGTATGGGCCGAAAAGGCGGCGCCTGCCTCTGGTGAAGCCGCGTTTCTGTTGGGCCAGATGTACGCCACCGGACGTGGTGTCGGGCAGGATATGGATCAGGCCGTTTATTGGTACACTGAGGCTGCCAAGCGGGGCCACAAGCAAGCACAGGCAGCGCTGGACCGGCATCTGGAAGACCTCCCTGCCGGAGACACCTGACTCACTGCCCGAGGATATCCGTAATGCCGGGGATACTTCCCAGCCGCCTGACTCGTCGGAAAACCCCGTCCTCACGCCAATCCATCATGTGGATGCTGGGTTTGTTATTGCTGGTGTTTGTTGTCGGAATGCTTCTGTTATCCAGCCTGAATCTCAGTTACTCACGGGATGCCCTCTCCGAGCTTCGGAGGCAACAGATCAATGAGGTGGTGGGTGCAGGACTGTCGCGCATCAATGCCCGTCAATCCGCTTTGGCAAGCTACACCATTACCCTCGCCAACGTTGGTGAGAGTTTCCACGAGATGGTCGAGAGTGGGATGTCCGGTCGTGCTCTGTCTATAGTGCGTGGGAGCCTGGAGCACACCTTGAACGCCCATTTGCAGGATTTCGAGGGAGCGGCGGGTGCCGGGCTCTGGTTTGAGCCGGGCGTGTTGTCAGAAACAGGCACCAGCTATATGCCCTACTTTTTGCAGGGTAGCGACGACAACACACTGACAAGGCTGGATACTGAATCCCGTTTTGACCACTATCGCAACGCTCCCTGGTTCGGTCGCACATTGGAACAGGAGTGGACGGCCGATTCCGACAATTCCGGACACGTGTACTGGTCGCCGGTGTATTTCGATCTCAATACTGAACGCGCGGTGCTGACGCTCGCCAGTCCTATGTACGATCGTGACGGCAACCTGTTGGGCATGGCTACAACTGCTTGGGGCGCTGACCAGATCATTGATGTTGTCAGTCGCATCACCGTCACCCAACACAGTTTCGCGTTCCTGAATGACCGCAACAATCGCAATCTATCGAGCCTCAGTCAGGGGAAAGACACCCGCAGGGAGCAGGCCCTGATTGATGCCATCCTGGCGCTGGATCTTGGTGCTGATGTTGACTCAGCACGGTCCTTGGGCGAGGTCGGGGAACTGACCACTCGAGGCCTCTCAGCGGGCAATGAAGACTATGAGCTTTACTATGCCGCCACCGCTGGGGGCATGGTGTACGGGGCCGGCGTTCCGCGAAATGAGATCAATGCCGTGCTGCTGCCGATGGAGCGCACCAATTACCGGATTCTGGTCGGTACCGTCTCGGCGATGCTGATCCTGAGCCTGTATCTGTTGTACCGGATTATCCAGCTGATTCGTGAATTGCAGGCGTCCTATACCGACGACCTTACCGGTCTCCCGAACCGTGTCCGTTTGTTGCGGGATCTCCAGAACCGCCAGGCAGCCGCGTTGCTGATCATCAATCTGGACCGCTTCAACCAGATCAACAGCTTGTTCGGTAATGTCTGTGGCGACCATGTGCTTTTGGCGGTTGCCACACGATTGACCGCGTTCAGCCGCGATCATAACCGCGAAATTTTTCGGGTATACCGTCTTCCCGGTGACGAATTTGCTGTCCTGGCACCGGCAATGGCGCCGGAAGTGGCTCACCAGCTTGCTGTCCAGGTCCGGCATCTGGTTACTGGCGACCGGGTGTATTGGCAGGAACAGCGCCTGACGGTGGATGTCAGTATCGGTATCGCGCTTCGCAATAGCCGGAAGCCGGAAGATGCCGCCGATCAGTTGGTCAGCCAGGCAAAAGTGGCGGTATTACAGGCCCGGGAAACAGGACGCCATCATCTGTTGTATGACCCGGCCGTAGGGGTTGAGGAAAACTACGAAAACAATCTGTACTGGGCCAATCGCCTGAAAGAAGCCATTGACCATGATCGCCTGGTGCCGTGGTTTCAGCCTATCCAGGATAACCAGAGCGGCCGTATCTCCAAGTACGAGTGCCTGGTGAGGATGGTGGAGCCGGATGGCAGCGTGATCAGTGCTGGCCGCTTTATGGACATCGCCAATAAACTTCGGCTGAACCGACGAATCACCGAACTGATGATCGAGAAATGTTTTGCCTGTTTTACCGGGCGCGACGACGAGTTTTCGATCAACCTCTCCTACGGTGACATTACCGAGCCGGAGACCGTCGCCCAAATCCTCTCCGCTATCGAAACCTCAGGCATTGGTGATCGCGTTATCTTCGAGATCCTGGAATCGGATGGTATTACCAACTACGACGACATCCGCACGTTCATCGAACAGGTCAAACCCTATGGTTGCCGTATTGCCATCGACGATTTCGGCACTGGCTACTCCAATTTTTCCCACCTGCTGAGCCTGAACGTGGATTTCATCAAGATTGATGGCAGTCTGATTCGCAACCTCCATGAAGATCAAACCGCGTTCCTGGTGACCAGTGGCATCGTCCAGTTCGCCCGCAGTCTGGACATTCAAACGGTGGCGGAATTTGTCCACAACGAGCCGGTTCAGGCAAAGGTAAGGGAGTTAGGGATCGACTTTTCACAGGGCGAGTACGTCAGCATGCCGGTGCCGGCCCCCGGGTCTGCTGACTAGGCAGATGCCGGTTCATTCCATTACGAAAACACACATTTTTATTGTCAAATACCGTGAAAACCTGGGGTAGACTCCGGCGACACAGAGAATGACAGACCGTGACATCAGCTCATGGCGACCACGCATATCAAGGAGATAAACCGTGCGGAACCTGCCAGTGTTCTTACTCGCTGCCCTCGTCTTGATGACGGGTGTTTCCAGCGCCCAGGCTTCAGACAAGCTGTATCTGTATACCGAAAACTTCCCCCCGTACAACATGAGCGCTACCGGCCGGGCGTTCGAGCATAACGGCACCAACATTGATGGTCTGTGCACGGAAATGGTCAAGGCCATCCTGAACAACACCGATCTGGATTACGTGATCAAGCTGCGCAATTGGGATTACGGTTACAACCGGGCACTCAGCAAGCGTAACCACGGCATTTTCTGCACCACCTACACGGAGTCCCGCGCGCCGCGTTTCAAATGGGTTGGCCCGCTGACCCGGAACCTTTGGACCATTTTCGCGCCGGCGGGTACAAACCTGCAGATTGATAACCTTGAGGACGCCAGGGGGCTGCGTTTTGGCGGTTATCGCAATGACGTAATGACCGAATACCTGCTCGAGCGCGGCTACGAGGTGTCCACTCTGGACAGCGATGACCTCAACCCGAAACGCCTGGAGCTCGGCCAGATTGACCTGTGGATCGCAGACCGCCTGGCCGGCCCTTATTTTGCGTCCCAGCAGAACGTTGAGGGGCTGGATCCGGTCTACTCGTTTAACGACACCGAGCTTTTCCTGGCGATCAACCTGGATACGCCGGACGCCACGGTCGAAAAGCTTAACGCCGGGCTTCGAAAGGTTCATGAAACCGGCATGTTTGAGGCCATCGAAACCAAGTACGGCCTGTAAGTTCGTACTACAGGCCGTACTCGCTTCAGTCGGTGAAGGCCATGTGCTCGGGCGCCAGTTGCATCAGGCTTCTTGTCGGGCTCAACATGCCGGTGGCGTGAGCCTGCGCCCGGGGCAGCAGGCGTTCATAGTAGAACTCTGCCGTGGCCAGCTTGGCACGGTAGAAGTCTTCCGAGTCGTCACCACTCTTGTCCAGTTTCTCTGAAGCGACCGCCGCCATCCTTGCCCACATGTAGGCCATGGTCACGTAACCGCTGTACATCAGGAAGTCGTTGGCAGCGGAACTCACCACATCGCGGTCCTTGCGGGCGGCCAGCATCAGCCGCACCGTGAGCACGTTCCACTGTGCGGTAAGCTTGAGCAACTCCACGGAGAAAGGCCGTACCCGTTTGTCGGTCAGGGTCTTGCGGGCAAAATTGGCGACCTTGAGGGTGAACTCCCTGACCGCCCCGCCCTGAGTCATCAGCAGTACCTTGCGGCCCAGCAGGTCCAATGCCTGGATACCGGTGGTCCCTTCATAGAGCGTGGCAATGCGGGTGTCGCGGACAATTTGCTCCATGCCGTGCTCGCGGATATAGCCGTGGCCGCCGAACACCTGTACCCCCAGGTTGGCGGCTTCGTTGCCCAGCTCGGTCAGGAAGCCTTTCAGAATGGGGGTCAGAAAGCCCAGCCTGTCATCGTAAGCATCCGCTTTCTTCTCATCACCAGCGGTGTGGCCTTCCACCATGTGGTCGGCCAGCCGTGCGGCGTAGTACAGCATGGCACGCCCGCCCTCGGCGATGGCTTTCTGAGTCAGCAACATGCGGCGGACATCGGCATGGTGAATCAGGCTGTCAGCCACCTGGTCGGGTTCTTTCTTACCCGACAGGGCGCGCATGGAGCGGCGTTCCCTGGCGTAATCCAGCGCCCACTGGTAGGACAGTTCCGCCGGGCCGACACCCTGGATGGCAGTGCCGATCCGCGCGGTGTTCATGAAGGTGAACATGCAGTTCAACCCTTCGTTCTCCGGGCCGATCAGGAAACCGGTGGCATCGTCGAAGTTCATCACGCAGGTGGCTGAGGCCTTGATCCCCATTTTCTTTTCCAGGCTGCCACAGGTCACGCCATTGGCTCCGCCAACGCCACCGTTCCCGTCGGGCAGGAACTTGGGCACGATGAACAGACTGATGCCCCGGGTGCCTTTCGGGGCATCCGGCAAACGGGCGAGCACAATGTGAACGATGTTCTCGGTCAGGTCATGGTCACCGGAGGAAATGAAGATCTTGGTACCGGAGAGCTTGAAGCTGCCGTCTTCCTGCGGGACCGCTTTGGTTTTCACCTGTCCCAGATCGGTCCCGCACTGGGGTTCGGTCAGGCACATGGTGCCACCCCAGCGGCCTTCGGTCAGCGGCACCAGGTAGGTTTGTTTCTGGTTTTCGCTACCGTGAAGAAAAATGGTATTCATGGCGCCCATCGACAGGCCCGGGTACATGGAGAAGGACCAGTTGGCAGTACCCATCATCTCCTGTTTGAACAGGCCCATGGAGGCCGGCAGCCCCTGCCCGCCGTACTCCTCCGGTGCAGACAGGCCCTGCCATCCGCCCTGCGCGTACTGTTGATAGGCTTCACGATAGCCTTTGGGGGTGATGACTTCGCCGTTATCCAGTTTGCAGCCTTCCTCGTCGCCGCTCTGGTAGAGCGGGCTCAATACCTCTTCGCAGAATTTGCCGCATTCGTTGAGTATCGCATCGACGATATCAGGAGTGGCGTTCTCACCGGTTTTCAATCGTGTGTAGTGCCCCGGGTAGTCGAAAACCTCGTTGAGCAGGAACTTCATGTCGCGTAGGGGTGCCTTGTACACCGGCATAGCAAATACCTCTGTGGTTCTGTTTCCATTGCCCGATGTTTTACGGCATTGCCGGCGACCTGCCATTGACGGAAACCGCCATGCCCCATGTCAGAAAGGACAATTGGCTGAAATGACGCGAGCATAGATGTCGACGTTGCCTAATGATCGATAACAACGCTATAGGCGTATTTGAAGGACCGATCATCCGTTCTGAATCGCCAGGGGAGTGTAAATATCATGCAAATATCGATTGGGACCAACAGGATCACTGGTCTGCCCCGCTGTCTCTGGTTATTGTTGGCGACAGTGTTGCTTGCGGGCTGTGCCGGGCCGTCGCTTGAGGATTACAGTGACCGCGGGCCGGTGTTGACGCCCCAGGAATTTTTTACCGGCGAACTTTCTGCCCGGGGTGTGGTCAAGAATTTCTCGGGCGAAGTGATTCGCACTTTCGATGCGGACATTTCCGCCAGTTGGGACAGCAACGGCATTGGCACTCTGAATGAGGAGTTCCGCTTCGACGACGGCGAAGTCCAGACCCGGGTATGGACGCTGACACCCGACAACGGCGCATTGCACGCCGATGCCGGTGATGTGGTGGAGCCGGGCACCATGCGTTGGCAAGGCAATGCCATTAATATGAATTATGTTCTGCGGGTGTCCTATGGCGACGGCACCATTGATGTCCGCATGGATGACTGGATGTACCTGATTACACCGGACACCCTGATTAACCAGACCACCATGACGAAATGGGGGATAGAAGTCGGGGAGATCGTGCTGGTGATCAGCAAACGATAGCCCATGTCGAACCTTCAGCCGGTTGTTGGGGCACAATCAAGCAGACGGATAATGCAATTATGGTTAAGCAATGGTTGATCGCTCTGATACTCGTGGCTTTGGCCGCCGGGGGGGCATTCTCCTGGCAGCATCTGACCGGGGAGCAGGCGGCGGACGCCCAGCGGGAACGCCCTGCCAGCAAGGTGAATACGGTCACCCCCGAAATGGAGCTGGTCAGTGACACCGTCAGGGCGGTAGGTAGCCTTCAGGCCCGGGATCAGGTGGAACTGACCACCGAAGTCAGCGGTCGTGTCGTTGAAATGAACCTCGATGCGGGAAAGCGGGTCCAGTCCGGTGACCTGTTGCTGCGGCTCGATGATCGTCAGGCCAGCGCCGATCTGCAGGTGGCGGAAGCCACCCTCTCCGACGCCCGTCGCCAGTTTGATCGCGCCCGGAAACTCCAGGCCAACAACAGCATATCCCAGTCCCAGGTGGATGAATTGCGCACCGCTGTCGATGTGGCGGAAGCTCAGCGCGAGGCCGCCCGCACCCGGCTCGACAACCACCGTATTGAAGCGCCGTTTGCCGGGGTTATTGGCCTTTCCGATATCAGCCTGGGAACTTATCTCGGTGCAGGCACGTCGGTAGCCACCCTGGATTCCACCACCAAGATGGAATTGGGCTTCGCAATCCCCGAGCGCTTCCTCGGCCAGATTCACATTGGCCAGACCGTGCGGGGCACGTCGCCGGCCTATACCGGGGAAACCTTTGGCGGTGAATTGGTGGAGTTGGGCACGCGAATTGATGAACTGAGCCGAACACTGCCTGTCAGGGCGCTGATCGACAATCCCGATGGCAAGCTTCGGCCTGGGCAGTTCATGTCGGCCACGCTGACACTCCGCGAACGAGAATCTCTGGTCATTCCCGAGCAGGCAGTAATGATTCGCGGTGACGAGAAGTATGTGTTCGTGGCCGAAGACGGTATCGCCCGACGGGTTTCGGTGACCCTGGGGTCCCGGATGCCTGGCTTGGTGGAAATCGTTGACGGACTGTCGCTGGACGAGCAGGTGATTGTAACCGGCCAGGACAGATTGAGCAGTGGCGACAGGATCAGTGTGGTGGAAGGGGAAAACGTGATTCCCGACAACCGCTTTGCCAACTCCCTGGAGTCCTGAACCGTGATCCTGTCTGATGTCTCCATCAAACGCCCTGTCTTTGCGACGGTTCTCAGTCTTCTTATTGTAGTTTTCGGGTTGGCGGCGTTGCTGGGGCTTCCTGTGCGGGAGTATCCGGACATTGACCCACCCGTGGTGTCCATTTCCACGGATTACATCGGCGCCGCCGCCGAAGTGGTGGACACCCAGATCACTCAGGTGGTTGAAGGGGCTATCAGCGGGATTGAAGGTATTCGCTCTATTGAGTCCTCCACCGAACAGGGCGAATCCCGAACCAGTATCGAATTTACCATTTCCCGCAACGTCGACATCGCCGCCAACGATGTGCGCGATGCCGTGTCCCGCATTGCCGATCAGCTGCCCGAAGAGGCTGAGGCGCCGGTCGTCCAGAAGGCCGACTCGGACGCCCGCCCGATGATGTGGGTGACCTTGCGCAGTGACATCTGGGACAGTGCGGAATTGAGCGATTTTGCCGAACGGGTGCTTGCCGACCGACTGTCCGTGCTGGATGGCGTTGCCGACGTACGCATTGGTGGTGAGCGGCGCTACGCCATCCGGGTCTGGCTGGACCGTGAACGGTTGGCCGCGCGGGATATCACCGTGGCCGAAGTCGAGCGCTCACTGAGGGCCAATAACGTTGAACTGCCCGCCGGCTCGGTGGACTCTTCCACCCGTAACTTCACGGTGCGTGCGGAAGGCCGGCTCACCAATGTGGAGCAGTTCCGTGATCTGGTGATTCGTCGCGACGGCAATGATCTTCTGCGCCTCGGCGAGGTGGCCAATGTCCAGATGGGGGTTGAGTCCGATGTCAGCCGACTGCGGGCCAACGGCAAGACTGCAATCGGCATGGGCATCATTCGTCAATCCAAGGCCAACACGGTGGCGGTGTCCGATGCCGTGCGTGCGGAGCTGGAGAAGATACGCGAGACCCTGCCCCCGGAAGTGACTATTGCCGAAAGCTACGACGAGTCGATATTCATCCGCGCGTCGATCAAGGAAGTGGTGTTTACGCTCGCCATTGCGGTGTCCCTGGTCATTCTGGTGATCTTCCTGTTCCTGCGGTCCTGGCGGGCTACCTTGATACCGGCGGTGACCATCCCGGTGGCGGTTATCGGCGCCTTTATCGGGCTGGGCTTCCTCGGTTTCTCCATCAACGTACTGACCCTGCTTGCAGTCATTCTGGCCATTGGTCTGGTGGTGGACGACGCCATCGTCATGCTGGAAAACATCCAGCGCCGGATCGATGAGGGCGAACCGCCACTGCTGGCGTCCTATCGCGGCGCCAAGCAGGTGGCCTTTGCCGTTATTGCCACCACGCTCACCCTGGTGGCGGTGTTTGTGCCGATTTCGTTTATGGGCGGCAACATCGGGCGACTGTTTGCCGAGTTTGGCTTCACCCTGGCGGCGGCGGTGGTGGTGTCCAGCCTGGTGGCGCTCACCCTGGCGCCCATGCTGTGTTCAAAATGGTTGCGACACAGCCCGGAATCGGCGGAAGGACATCGCTTGTGGGCGGCCAGTGAAAAAGTGCTCAATGGCCTGACCCATGGTTACGAACGCATGCTCCGATTCGCCCTCAACCAGCCCGGATTGTTGCTGGGACTTGGGCTTGTCGGGCTTATCGTTGCCACAGCGATTTTTCCAAGATTGCCGCAGGAGTTGGCGCCTACGGAAGACCGGGGCGTGATCATCATGCCGACCAGTGCCCCCCGGGGCTCGACGGTCGAGTTCACCGATCATTACGTGCGTCAGGCGGAGCAGGAACTGTTGCCCTATCTGGAAGACGGTGTCTCCAATCGGTTGTTGTCGATCGTGGGCTTCCGCGACGAAGAGGACAACGCGTTCATGATCATGGGCCTGGTGCCCTGGGAAGACCGTGAGATCAAACAACAGCAGATCACCAGCGAGCTGCGAGGCAAGCTTAGCCAGGTCACAGGTATTCGCGCGATTGCGGTGAACCCACCGGGGCTTGGGCAGCGCGGCTTTGATCAACCAGTGGAATTCGTAGTGGCCGGGCCGGATTACGAAAGTGTGCAGGCCTGGAGCGAGGAAATCGTCGAGCGGGCGAAGGACAACCCGAACCTGCTGAATCTGGACACTGATTTCGAACTGACCCGCCCCGAACTGCGCGTATCCATCGACCGGGAGCGCGCCGCGGACCTGGATGTCACCATTGAAGATGTGGGCCTGACACTGCAGACCATGCTGGCATCACGGCAAGTCACCACCTACCTGGACCGCGGACGCGAATACGATGTCATCCTCCAGGCCGCGGACGCTGACCGGGCAACGCCGTCGGACCTGGGGCAGATTTTCCTGCGCCCCCGTGAGGGAGGCACCCTGATCCCTCTCCAGGCGCTGGTGTCGGTGGAGGAGATCGGCGCCAATCCCGACCTGAGACGCATCGACCGCTTGCCGGCGGTTGTCATCAGTGCCTCCCTGGCCGATGGCTATGATCTTGGGGCGGCACTGACGTATCTGAACAACCTGGCTGTGGATAACCTGCCGCCGGAGGCAAGGGTAAGCTACAAAGGGCTATCGCGGGAATTCCAGGAATCGTCGTCGGCGATCTACGTCACTTTTGGCCTGGCATTCGTGATTGTCTTCCTGGTGCTGGCTGCCCAGTTCGAAAGCTGGATTCACCCGCTGATCATCATGCTGTCGGTCCCATTGGCGGTTACCGGAGCCCTGCTGGGCCTGTGGTGGGCCGGCATCAGCCTGAATATCTACAGCCAGATCGGCATCATCATGTTGCTGGGGTTGATGGCGAAGAACGGCATATTGATTGTCGAGTTTGCCAACCAGCTCCGGGATAAGGGCTATGAGGTGAGGGACGCGATTTTGGAAGGTGCCAGCCTGCGCTTCCGGCCGGTGTTGATGACCACCATATCCACGGTCTTCGGTGCCGTGCCTTTGGTGCTCGCAACGGGCGCGGGGGCGGAAAGCCGGGCGTCGATCGGTATCGTGATCCTCGGCGGGCTGGTGTTCGCCACCACCCTGACCCTGTTTATTATTCCGGTGCTATACAACCTGTTGGCACGGTTTGCCAAATCCACCAACGCGATTGCACTGGAGCTTGAACAACAGGCCAGCCAGTCTCCTGGTGGTCGCGGCATGACGGCCGCCCCGCAATCAAAAGAGATGGATCAGTTCTGACGACCGCAGGCAGCACCAAACTGTGGATAATTTATTGGATAACCTTCGGATAAGCTTTGGTTAGAACAAAAATAAGTTATTTAAAACAAATAGTTAGGTCGAATAATAAGGCGTTATAGGGTACATCTGATATGTGGATAACTTTCTTGAAAAGTTTTCTGAGAAGGTGTCTACAAGCCGCTGATATCTGTCAGATTTCGGTTATCCACTATTCGTGAAACCCGGCGTGGAACCCTATGTATCGGGTAGGTAATGCTTGAGGTCTTTCGATAACCCCGCCTGTCTGGTTAAAATTTGCACATTCTGACTGCAATTTACCGGGTGAGGCGTTATACTCCCCGCCCTGATTTTCAGGCAGTTTCCTGATACCGAGAATTTTTCTGAGTCCCCGTTTGCCGAGGTGATGTTGTGGATTATCCGACCCGTTTCGATGTCATAGTCATTGGTGGTGGCCATGCCGGCACTGAAGCCGCTCTGGCGGCTGCACGCATGGGCTCCCAGACCCTGCTGCTGACCCACAACATCGAGACCCTGGGTCAGATGTCCTGCAACCCCGCCATTGGCGGCATCGGCAAGAGTCATCTGGTCAAGGAAATCGATGCTCTCGGCGGCGCCATGGCGATGGCGACTGACAAGGCGGGCATCCAGTTCCGCGTGCTCAACTCGCGCAAGGGACCGGCAGTACGAGCCACCCGCGCCCAGGCAGACCGGGTGCTGTACAAGGCGGCGATCCGCGAAATCCTCGAGAACCAGCCCAACCTGACGCTGTTCCAGCAGGCTGCTGACGACCTGATTGTGGATGGTGAGCGCATCACCGGCGTGGTGACCCAGTCGGGCATCCGTTTTCGCGCGCCTACGGTGGTGCTGACCACCGGAACCTTCCTTGGCGGTGTTATCCACATCGGCATGCAGCAGCATTCCGGTGGCCGCGCCGGTGACGCACCGGCCAACGCGCTGGCACAGCGTCTGCGGGAACTCCCGTTCAACGTCGGGCGCCTGAAAACCGGCACCCCACCCCGTATCGATGCCCGCAGCGTGGATTTCTCCGTGATGCAGGAGCAATGGGGTGATGACCCGGCGCCGGTGATGTCCTTCCTGGGTTCCCGCAACCAGCATCCTGAACAGGTCTGTTGCTACGTTACCCGCACCACCGAACAAACCCACGACATTATTCGCAGTGGCTTTGACCGGTCGCCCATGTTTGCCGGTAACATCGAAGGCATCGGGCCTCGCTATTGCCCGTCCATCGAGGACAAGGTGAACCGGTTTGCCGACAAGGACTCGCACCAGATTTTCGTGGAGCCGGAAGGGCTGACGACGAATGAGCTATACCCCAACGGCATCTCCACCAGTCTGCCGTTCGATATTCAGTTGGCGGCTGTGCGCACCATTCCCGGCTTCGAGAATGCCCACATTACGCGGCCTGGCTACGCCATCGAGTACGACTTCCTGAACCCACAGGATCTGCGCCACACCCTGGAAACCAAATTCATCCAGGGCCTGTACTTTGCGGGCCAGATCAATGGCACTACCGGTTATGAAGAAGCCGGTGCCCAGGGCCTTCTCGCAGGTATCAACGCGGCATTGCGTGCTCAGGACAAGGACGAATGGTACCCCCGCCGTGACGAAGCCTACCTCGGCGTTCTGGTGGACGACCTGATTACCATGGGTACCTCCGAGCCGTACCGCATGTTTACCAGCCGTGCTGAATACCGGCTGATCCTGCGGGAGGACAACGCCGACCTTCGCCTGACGGAAACCGGTCACAAGCTCGGGTTGGTGGATGACCAGCGCTGGCAGGCCTTTAACAGCAAGCGTGAAGCCATCGCCGCTGAACGTCAGCGCCTGGAAACCACGCGCATTCATCCGGGAACATCTGGTGGGGACGCTGCCAACAGCCACCTGCGTCAGCCCATGAACCGAGACCAGACACTCGCAGAGCTGCTGCGGCGCCCGGAAATCAACTATCGCCACATTGCAGACATGGCCGAAGGCCAAGCAGACGACCCGGCGGTGGCGGATCAGGTGGAAATCGAGATCAAGTACGAGGGTTATATCTCCCGCCAGGCGGACGAAATCGAGCGTCTGCGCCGGAATGAAAATACCCGTTTACCGGATGATATTGATTTTGATGCCATTGGTGGCCTGTCCAACGAGATCAAGCAGAAGCTCAAGGAAGTACGGCCGGAAACCGTGGCCCAGGCCTCACGCATCCAGGGCGTGACCCCGGCCGCCATTTCCCAGGTGCTGGTGCATCTCAAGAAGCGCGACCTGCTGCGCAAGCAATCCGCCTGAGTGCGCCCATGAGCGACGCACTCTGGCAACGCCAGCTCACCCAGGGCCTGGCTGACCTCAACCTGGAACTGGACAGCGCCAGCCAGCAACAGTTGCTGGCGTTTCTGGCCCTGCTGAATAAGTGGAACCGGGCCTATAACCTGACGGCTGTACGGGAGCCACGACAGATGGTGTCGCGCCAGTTGTTGGACAGCCTCAGTATCCTGCCATTTGTTACCGCGGACCATCTGCTGGATGTTGGCGCCGGAGGCGGGTTGCCTGGCATCCCCCTCGCAATCACCTTGCCCGAAAGGCGTTTTACCCTACTGGACAGCAACAGCAAGAAAACCCGCTTCCTGACCCAGTGTGTGCTGGAACTCGGCCTGAAGAATGTGGAGATCATTCACGGCCGGGCTGAAACCTGTGATCCCGCGATCCGATACCAGCAGATCAGCAGTCGAGCGTTTACGGCACTGGATAACCTCGTCAACTGGTGCGGGCATCTGCTTGCGGATGAGGGCGAGTTCCTTGCCATGAAAGGCCAGTTTCCGGATGATGAGGTGGCTGCCCTGCCAGTGGGTTGGCAGGTAACATCCCGACAGTCATTATCGGTACCTGGCTCGGACGGCGACCGGCACCTGCTGGTGATCGGTCGGGATTCCAGCCATCAGAATTTCACGACAGGAGGCGAGTCATGGCGCGTGTGATTGCAGTGACCAATCAAAAAGGCGGTGTGGGTAAAACCACCACCTGCGTCAACCTGGCTGCGTCATTGGCCGCAACCAAGCGCCGCGTGTTACTGGTGGATATGGACCCCCAGGGCAACGCCACCATGGGCAGTGGTGTGGATAAGAATGCCCTGGAGCTCTCCGGCTACGACATGCTCACCAAACGGGCAACGGCAGCCGAGGTGATTTTCCGGGCCGAAGTCTCTGGGTTTGACATACTGCCGGCTAACGGCGACCTGACCGCCGCCGAAGTGGAGCTGATGAACGAAATCGGCCGCGAGCATCGCCTGCGCCTGGCCCTGAACAAGGTGCGGGAGAACTACGACTACATCCTGATCGACTGCCCGCCGTCCCTCAGCCTGCTGACCGTCAATGCGCTGTCAGCGGCGGATACGGTGCTGATTCCCATGCAGTGCGAATACTATGCCCTGGAAGGTCTGGCGGCATTGATGAACACGGTTGAGCAGATTCAGGAGACCGTCAACCCGGATCTGCAGGTGGAAGGCATCCTGCGCACCATGTATGACCCCCGCAACAGCCTGACTCTGGATGTGTCCAGTCAGCTCAACGAGTTTTTCGGTGACAAGGTCTACCGCGCGGTGATCCCCCGCAACGTGAGGCTGGCGGAGGCCCCCAGCTATGGTATGCCGGCCCTGAAATACGACCGCGCGTCCAAGGGCGCGGTGGCCTATCTGGCCCTGGCTGGTGAGATGGTACGCCGGCATGGATCGCAAAAGACATCCGCGGCTGTTGCCGTGTAAACTACCTCTCCTTTGCACACAGATATTTCATCGGGAAGAATGACAAACACCATGGCGGCGAAGAAACGAGGACTGGGTGAGCGCGGACTGGGCGCTCTGTTGCAGGGCTCTAGGGTCAACCTGGACCAGGAACTGAAGGATCACGATGGTGAGCTCCGGGAAGTTCCGATCGACCTGATCCAGCGTGGCCGGTTCCAGCCTCGCCGTGACATGGATCCGGCGGCCCTGCAGGAACTGGCTGACTCCATTCGCCAGCAGGGCGTGATGCAGCCCGTGGTGGTGCGTCCGATTGCCGAAGGCCGCTTTGAGCTGATCGCCGGCGAGCGCCGCTGGCGAGCCACCCAGATGGCCGAGCTCGACCGCATTCCCGCCATTATCCGCGACGTGCCGGATGATGCCGCTATCGCCATGGCGCTGATTGAGAATATCCAGCGCGAGAACCTCAATCCCATCGAAGAAGCCTTTGCGCTACAACGCCTGCAGGATGAGTTCGGCCTGACCCAGGCTCAGGTCGCGGAAGCGGTGGGTAAGTCCCGTACCACCATCACCAACCTGCTGCGGCTGATCAGCCTGTCGGAAGACGTTCGTGTCATGCTGGAGCACGGTGATCTGGAAATGGGTCATGGTCGGGCCATGCTTACGCTTCAACCCGAGCAGCAGATGCAGGTGGCGCGACAGGTGGTCGCGAAATCCCTGTCAGTGCGGCAGACGGAAGCCCTGGTTCGCCGGGTGCAACAGGAATCGCCGAACCGCAAGAAAGCCAAGGGTGAAGTGGATCCGAACATCCGTGCCCTGCAGGACGACCTGGCCGAGCGACTCGGTGCCCGGGTGTCGATCGACCATGGCCAGCGTGGCAAGGGCAAGCTGGTGATCGAATACACCTCTCTCGACGAACTGGATGGCATTTTAGGCCATATCAAGTAACGTCCCTGGCAGGATTTCCATAGCGCCACTGTTAACAATTTAGTGTTGGCACTCTGCGACCAACGGCGGGGTACCAAAGGTCAGTTTTGACTAGGTACCACTACATATAGTGCTGCCCCTTCATGTTGGTGTCTATTTGTGTCCCTCATGCCCCCCAACGCCAGTTTTTCTGCGTGTTTCGGGGCGGAGCGACCGTTCCGGTTTTGTTGATTCGTGTAGATTGAACACATATAATCTGCGGCGCTTGTATCGGTGCGATTGTCTAATTAATAAACGGCACCGAACCAAAGCGGTGTGGCAACCGGGAAATACCATGACGAAGGCTGAACAGGGTGGGATACAGCGTCCGCCCATCGCACGATGGTTTGTAATAGAAAGTGTGGTATTGGTCGTCGTCAGTCTGGCATTCCTCTTTAAAAGCCAGGTGGCCGGTTATTCAGCACTGTTTGGGGGGCTTATTTTTCTTCTGCCCCACGGTTATTTTGCCTTCAAGGCTTTCCGCTACTCCGGCGCGCGGTCTGCCAGGCAGATCATGAGTTCTTTTTACCAGGGTGAGGCCGGCAAGCTCATCCTGTGCGCCATCCTGTTTACGATGGTGTTCAAATGGATTCCGTCGCTTGATATAGCGGCACTTTTTTTATCATTTGCGATCATGTTGGTCACCAATTGGTTGACTCCGCTCCTAGCGGGCCGCAGAACGCAGCGAAGCTAACAGGACCTGAGAGAACGTTATGGCAGGCAGCGCATCAGAGTATATCCAGCACCACCTCCAGAACCTCACCTACGGTAAACTTCCGGCCGGTTACGAGCGTGCGGATGGTTCGGTGATGTCAGAAGCGGGCTGGACCATGGCCCATAATGCCCGGGAAGCCTCCGATATGGGATTCTGGGCCGTTCACGTGGATTCTCTTGGATGGGCTGTTGCACTGGGCGCCCTGTTCCTGATCCTGTTTCGCATGGCGGCCAAGCGTGCTACCTCTGGTCAGCCCAGCGGCCTTCAGAACTTCGTTGAAATCCTGATCGAGTTTGTTGATACCAGCGTGAAGGAGACCTTCCACGGCCGAAACAAGGTGATTGCACCCCTGTCGCTGACCATCTTCTGCTGGGTCTTCCTGATGAACCTGATGGATCTGGTGCCGGTAGACTTCCTGCCCCAGCTGTTCCACATGATGGGTCTGGAATACATGAAGGTGGTGCCGACCACGGACGTTAACGTCACACTGGGCATGTCGCTCTCCGTGTTCTTCCTGATTATCTACTACAGCATCAAGGTCAAAGGTGTTGGTGGTTTTGTCGGCGAGCTGACCCTGCACCCGTTCTCTTCCGACAACTTCTTTCTCAAAGTACTGCTGGTACCGGTCAACCTGCTGCTGGAAGGCGTGAGCCTGCTGGCCAAGCCCATTTCACTGGCACTGCGTCTGTTCGGTAACCTCTACGCCGGTGAGCTGATCTTTATCCTGATCGCCCTGCTGCCATTCTGGGCACAGTGGGCGCTGTCGGTACCCTGGGCCATTTTCCACATTCTGATCATCACGCTGCAGGCGTTCATCTTTATGATGCTGACGATTGTTTACCTGAGCATGGCTCATGAAGACAGTCATTGATCGGAACCATTAAACCGTAGTTTGAAAACCGAAACCCTTAAACTGAAAACCTAACTGAAAACTGGGAGTTATCATGGAAACTGTAGTTGGAATGACCGCGATTGCCGTTGCACTGCTGATCGGCCTGGGTGCCCTGGGTACTGCTATCGGCTTTGGTATCCTCGGTGGCAAATTCCTGGAAGGCGCCGCGCGTCAGCCGGAAATGACCCCGATGCTGCAGGTTAAAATGTTCATCGTTGCAGGCCTGCTGGACGCCGTAACCATGATCGGTGTTGGTATCGCTCTGTTCTTCACTTTCGCCAACCCGTTTGTCGGCCAGATCGCCGGTTAATCGAGTCGCCGCCGGGGAACTTCCCGGTCTGATGATTCTTTACACAACAGGCGAGAGGTGAAGACGTGAACATTAATTTGACGATGATTGGTCAAGCCATCGCGTTCTTTATCTTTGTCGTGTTCTGCATGAAATATGTGTGGCCGCCGATTATGGCCGCACTGCAGGAGCGTCAAAAGAAGATCGCTGACGGACTGGCTGCCTCAGACCGCGCTGCGCGCGATCTGGAACTGGCTCAGGAAAAGTCAGCTCAGGAACTGCGTGAAGCCAAGCAGCAAGCGGCTGGCCTGATCGAACAGGCCAACAAGCGTGCGGCCCAGATTGTGGAAGCATCGAAAGACGATGCTCGCAAGGAAGGCCAGAAGCTGATTGAGCAGGCCAAGGCCGAAATTGAGCAGGAGCGCAATCAGGCTCGTGACGCGTTGCGTGCGGAAATTGCCGCCATCGCGGTTGCTGGTGCTGAGAAGATCCTGGAAACCTCTGTCGATGCCAACAAGCACAGTGAGATGCTGGACAAGCTGGCAGCAGAACTCTAAACGACGAGGTTCATCATGGCACAACTGAGAACGCTGGCCCGCCCTTACGCAAAGGCAGCATTTTCGGCCGCTCAGGACCAGAAGCAACTGGCTGAATGGTCTGAAGTGCTAACCGTTGCCGGGCAGATTACAGCCAACGAAGACATTCGACAGCTTCTCGCCAGTCCAGGCACCGAAGAGCAGAAGAAGGCAGACATGATTCTGGAGTGCGTTGGAGACAACGTCACAGAGTCGGTTCGCAATTTCTTAATGATTCTGGCGGCCAATCGCCGGTTGAGTCTTCTGCCCGAAATTGCAGCGCTCTTCAACACGTACCGGGCTGACTTTGAGCGTACTGTTGATATTGAAGTCACCTCGGCATATGAGCTGACGGACGAACAACAGCAGAAGCTCGCCCAGGCACTGTCGACCAAACTCGAGCGCCAAGTGTCACTCGCAGCGTCAATGGACAAGTCTTTGATCGGTGGTGTGATTGTACGCACCGGCGACATGGTGATTGACGCATCTGTACGCGGAAAGCTGACCAAACTGGCCGACGCTCTGGGCTCCTGATTTCAGCACAAGGTTTGAGGATAAAGGCATGCAGCAACTGAATCCATCCGAGATCAGTGACATCATCAAGAAGAGAATCGAAAAGCTCGATATTTCTTCCGATGCAAAGAACGAAGGTACGATCCTCTCCGTTTCTGACGGTATCGTACTGATCCACGGTCTCGCCGACGTTATGTACGGTGAGATGATTGAATTTGCCAACGGCATATTCGGTATGGCCCTGAACCTGGAGCGTGACTCCGTGGGCGCGGTTGTACTGGGTGACTACGAAGACCTGGCGGAAGGCCAGAAGGTTCGTTGCACCGGCCGCATCCTGGAAGTACCGGTGGGTCCGGAACTGATGGGCCGTGTGGTTGATGGCTTGGGTAATCCCGTCGATGGCAAAGGCGAACTGGGCACCGATCTGACCTCACCGGTCGAGAAAGTGGCTCCCGGTGTTATCGCTCGTCAATCCGTTGATGAGCCGGTCCAGACCGGTCTGAAAGCCATTGACACCATGGTGCCAATCGGTCGTGGCCAGCGTGAGCTGATCATCGGTGACCGCCAGATCGGTAAGACCGCCGTCGCCATCGACGCGATCATTAACCAGAAAGATTCCGGCATCAAGTGTATCTACGTGGCAGTTGGCCAGAAGCAGTCTTCCATTGCCGCGGTTGTGCGCAAGCTGGAAGAGCATGGCGCTATGGATCACACCATCGTAGTTGCCGCCGGCGCCGCCGATCCTGCAGCGATGCAGTTCCTGGCACCCTACTCCGGCACGTCCATGGGTGAATACTTCCGTGACCGCGGTGAAGACGCCCTGATCATCTATGATGATCTGTCCAAGCAGGCTGTGGCCTATCGCCAGATCTCCCTGCTGCTGCGTCGTCCGCCGGGCCGTGAAGCATACCCGGGTGACGTTTTCTACCTGCACTCCCGTCTGCTGGAGCGTGCGTCCCGGATCAACGCCGAGGAAGTTGAAAAACTGACCAACGGCGAAGTGAAGGGCCAGACCGGTTCCCTGACGGCTCTGCCGATCATCGAGACCCAGGCCGGCGACGTTTCCGCGTTCGTACCGACCAACGTGATCTCGATCACCGACGGCCAGATCTTCCTGGAGACCAACCTGTTCAACTCCGGTATTCGTCCGGCGATGAACGCGGGTGTCTCGGTATCGCGGGTGGGTGGTTCAGCCCAGACCAAGATCATGAAGAAGCTTGGCGGTAACATCCGTCTGGCGCTGGCCCAGTATCGTGAACTGGCCGCTTTCGCACAGTTCGCTTCCGATCTTGACGAAGCGACCCGTAAGCAGCTTGAACACGGTCAGCGGGTAACCGAACTGATGAAGCAGAACCAGTACAGCCCGATGTCCGTGGCTGAAATGGGTACGGTTCTGTTCGCAGCCAACGAAGGCTTCCTGGACGACGTTGATGTCGACAATGTAGTGAAGTTCGAAGCACTGATGCTGGACTGGATGCGGTCCGAGCAGAAAGAACTTCTCGACAAGATCAACGAGAAAGGCGATTACAACGATGAAATCGCCGCGAGCCTGAAAGCTGCACTTGAGAAATTCAAGACCACTCAGAGCTGGTAACGAATGGGCCTGCAACGTGTTGCAGGCCGATTTTAGAGCAATGAGTGTCTAACTTGAGAAGGCAGTGAGTTATGGCCGTCGGAAAAGAAATACGTAACCAGATATCCAGCATCAAGAGCACGCAGAAGATCACCAGCGCCATGGAAATGGTCGCGGCGAGCAAGATGCGTAAGGCTCAGGAACGCATGAAGGCGACACGCCCTTATGCGGAAAAGATGCGTCAGGTTATTGGGCACATTGCCAAGGCGAACGTCCAGTACAAGCACCCGTTCATGGTCGAGCGTGAAGTAAAGCGCGTGGGCTATGTGGTGGTGTCTACGGATCGAGGCCTGTGCGGTGGTCTGAACATCAACCTGTTCAAAGCGCTTGTCCGTGACATGCGAGCGTGGAAGGAGAAAGGGGTAGAGGCTGATCTGTGCGCCATCGGGCAGAAAGGTGCTTCTTTCTTCAGGAGCTACGGCGGTAACGTCGTTGCGGCGCTGACCCATCTGGGGGACAGCCCGAGCTCTGACAAACTCATCGGCAACGTCAAAGTCATGCTGGACGCGTTCTCGGAAGGCAAGATCGACCGTCTTTACCTGGTCAGCAACGAGTTCGAGAACACCATGACCCAGACCCCGCAGGTGGAGCAGATTCTGCCGCTGCCTCCGGGGGAAGACGAGGAAGAGATCAAGAACCAGTGGGATTATCTCTACGAGCCCGATGCCAGGCAGATCCTCGATGGCCTTCTGCCACGTTACATTGAATCCCAGGTGTACCAGGGTGTGGTAGAAAATCTGGCATGTGAACAGGCCGCCCGTATGATCGCCATGAAGAGCGCAACTGATAACGCCGGTGGCATCATCGACGAGCTTCAGTTGGCGTACAACAAGGCGCGTCAGGCAGCCATCACCCAAGAGATTTCGGAGATTGTCAGCGGCGCGGCTTCGGTCTGATCCGCCAACAATCCAACTGGTTTTATTGACTATCTAGATAACGAGGAACCGAGCATGAGTAGCGGACACATCGTTCAGATCATTGGCGCGGTTATCGACGTGGAATTCCCACGTGACTCCGTACCCAACGTATATGACGCACTGCTGCTTGAAGGTGGCGAAACAACTCTGGAAGTCCAGCAGCAGCTGGGCGACGGCATTGTTCGTACCATCGCCATGGGCAGCACCGAGGGTCTCAAGCGAGGCCTGAAAGCAGACAACACCGGTAAGGCCATTTCGGTACCGGTTGGCACCCAGACTCTGGGCCGTATCATGGATGTTCTGGGTCGTCCGATCGACGAACAGGGCGAGATCGGCGAAGACGAGCGCTGGGCGATTCACCGCAAGGCACCGGGCTATGCAGATCAGTCTGCATCTGCCGACCTGCTGGAAACCGGCATCAAGGTTATCGACCTGATCTGCCCATTCGCCAAGGGTGGTAAGGTTGGCCTGTTCGGTGGTGCTGGTGTTGGTAAGACCGTCAACATGATGGAGCTGATCAACAACATCGCGAAAGAGCACTCCGGTCTCTCCGTATTCGCCGGTGTTGGTGAGCGGACTCGTGAAGGTAACGACTTCTACTACGAAATGAAGGACTCCAACGTCCTTGATAAAGTAGCGATGGTCTACGGCCAGATGAACGAGCCTCCCGGAAACCGTCTGCGTGTGGCCCTGACCGGTCTCACCATGGCTGAGAAGTTCCGTGATGAAGGTCGTGACGTACTGCTTTTCGTCGACAACATCTACCGTTACACCCTGGCGGGTACCGAAGTATCAGCCCTGCTCGGCCGTATGCCGTCCGCGGTAGGTTACCAGCCGACTTTGGCCCAGGAGATGGGTGAGCTGCAGGAGCGGATCACGTCGACCAAGACCGGTTCCATCACGTCTATCCAGGCGGTCTACGTACCGGCGGATGACTTGACTGACCCGTCCCCGGCGACCACCTTCTCCCACCTTGACGCGACCGTGGTACTGAGCCGTGACATCGCTTCCAAGGGTATCTACCCGGCGATCGATCCGCTTGACTCCACCTCTCGTCAGCTGGATCCACTGGTCATCGGTGACGAGCACTACGAAGTGGCTCGTGGCGTGCAGACCAATCTGCAGCGCTACAAGGAGCTGAAAGACATCATCGCCATCCTGGGTATGGACGAGCTGTCAGAAGAAGACAAGCTGACCGTTGCCCGTGCCCGTAAGATCGAGCGTTTTCTGTCCCAGCCGTTCCATGTTGCTGAAGTCTTCACCGGTTCCCCCGGTAAGTACGTTTCCCTGAAGGAAACCATCAGCAGCTTTAAGGGCATTCTCAACGGTGACTATGATGATATGCCTGAGCAGGCGTTCTACATGGTTGGTACCATTGAGGAAGCGGTCGAGAAAGCGAAGGAAATGAAGAGCAAGGCGAAGAAGTAATCTGAGCCTAAAGCGCTTGTTTCCGGATCGATCAGAGAGGCAACAACATGGGTATGACCGTGCATTGTGACGTGGTAAGTGCCGAAACAAAGATCTATTCCGGATTGGTTGAAATGCTGATCGCAGCGGGCTCTGAAGGTGACCTGGGTATTGCCCCGGGTCATACGCCGCTGCTGACCCAGCTTAAGCCGGGTCCTATCCGGATAATCAAGCAGGGCGGAGAGGAGGAGATCCTCTACGTGTCTGGTGGTTATCTGGAAGTTCAGCCGAATCTGGTAACGCTGCTCGCGGACACAGCTGTCCGTGCCAAGGATGTGGACGAAGCAGCGGCGATCGAAGCTCAGCGTGAGGCTGAGAAGGCACTCGCCAACCAAACGGGTGAGTTCGAGTATTCCCGTGCCGCTGCCGAGTTGGCCGAAGCTGTTGCCCAGCTTCGCACCATCCAGCAGCTGCGCAACAAGATGCGTTAAGCATTTCTGTTCGGGACTGCCGATCACCGAAACCGCATCCTGAGTCGCCTGAGAACAGCGAAACGTTGTCAGGCAACCAAGGGTGCGGTTTTTTTGTATTCAGGCATTGAAACTGGCTACCGATCCGGAGCGTGGTAATCGTATGACTCCCCTTCACGTTGTGATTCTGGCCGCCGGCCAGGGTTCAAGAATGAAATCGTCGCTGCCGAAAGTTCTCCACCGGGTGGCTGGCAAGCCCATGCTCCATCACGTTATTGATACCGCCCGCCAATTGGGCGCCTCCGGTATCCATGGCGTCATTGGACATGGTGCGGAGCAGGTTCGGCAGATTACCCCCGCCGAAGATCTCATCTGGGCACTGCAGGAACAGCAACTGGGCACTGGCCACGCGGTTGCTCAGGCCTTGCCGGCTCTGCCGGATGAGGCTCGGGTGTTGATTCTCTATGGCGACGTACCGCTAATCAACGTTGAAACGCTCCAGAACCTGGTCTCTCAAGTAAGTGATCGTTCACTCGCGTTGTTGACCGTGAACCTGGAAACGCCGGATGGTTACGGGCGTATCCTGCGGGATGACAGTGGCAAGGTGCGTGCGATCGTGGAACAGAAGGATGCCACTGACGCCCAGAAACAAATCCGGGAGGTAAATACCGGCATCCTGGCGGTCTCGTCACGCCACTTGAAGGACTGGTTGCCGCAGCTCTCCAATCGTAATGCTCAGGGTGAGTACTACCTGACCGACATCATTGCCATGGCGGCTGATCGCGGTGTGGAAATCGCCGTTGCCCAGCCTGCCAGCGAATACGAAGTCCAGGGCGTTAACAACCGTCTTCAACTTGCCGAACTTGAGCGCTGGGTGCAGCGTCAGGAAGCGGACCGTTTGATGACTGAGGGCGCCACCCTGGCCGACCCCGCCCGTATTGACGTGCGTGGCGAGGTGTCCGTGGGCCAAGATGTGCTGATCGATGTTAACGTAGTGTTTGAAGGCAAGGTGTCCCTGGCGGACGGCGTCAGTATCGGGCCGGGTTGTGTGATACGGGACAGCCAGATTGCGGCTGGTGCAAAAATTGAAGCGCATTCAGTGATCGAGGGTGCGGATGTGGGTGCAGGCGCCAGTATCGGACCGTTTGCACGTCTCCGGCCGGGTACCCGGCTGGCGGCCAGGACCAAGGTGGGCAACTTTGTCGAAACCAAGAAAGCCGATGTTGGCGAGGGCAGCAAGATCAACCACCTCAGTTACGTTGGCGATACCTCACTTGGCCGTAACGTAAATGTGGGTGCAGGAACCATCACCTGTAATTATGATGGGGTGAACAAGTCCAGAACCGTTATTGGTGATGACGTGTTTGTCGGGTCCAACACTTCACTGGTGGCACCGGTCAGCGTTGCCTCTGGGTCCACCATCGGTGCGGGCTCTACCATCACCCGTGATGTAGCGGAGAGTGAGCTGGCGGTCGCACGAGCTCGCCAACGCAATATCTCCGGCTGGGAACGGCCGACGAAAAAGTGATTTAAACGATTTACAACGGACAGGTGAGAGCGACATGTGTGGCATTGTAGGTGCGGTATCAGAAAGGGATGTTCAGGGAATTCTTCTCGAAGGCCTGCGCCGTCTGGAATATCGGGGCTA
This sequence comes from Marinobacter sp. M5B, assembly GCF_042604615.1. Lineage (NCBI taxonomy): Bacteria > Pseudomonadati > Pseudomonadota > Gammaproteobacteria > Pseudomonadales > Marinobacteraceae > Marinobacter > Marinobacter sp. M5B. Next base: position 4,386,048 of record NZ_CP156894.1, on the reverse strand, counting down.
CGACTCCGCCGGCATGGCCGTAATTGACGGCAAACAAGCCATCAACCGGGCCCGCGAAGTGGGTAAGGTTGCGGCCCTGGCCGATGCCATCACTGGAAACGGGCTTGAGGGAGCCGCCGGCATTGCCCATACCCGCTGGGCGACCCACGGTGAACCGTCCCAGATCAATGCCCACCCGCATATGTCCGGTGACCGCCTGGCCATTGTCCACAACGGCATTATCGAGAACTACCAGGAGCTACGGGAAGAACTGAAAGCCGAGGGGTTTGAGTTCACCTCCCAGACGGACACCGAAGTCGTTGCGCACCTTATCGAAAAGCAGTTCCGCCTCAGCAACAGCCTTTACGAGGCCGTGAGCACCGCCATTGAACGTTTGCGCGGTGCCTTTGCGCTGGCAGTGATTCATGCCGACGAGCCAGACCATATGGTGGTGTGCCGTGAAGGCAGTCCGTTGGTGGTGGGTGTCGGCATAGGCGAAAATTTCATCGCTTCCGACCAGCTCGCGTTACTGCCTGTCACCGACCGTTTCATGTTCCTCGAAGAAGGGGATATCGCCGATATCCGTCGTGATCACATTGAGATTCATGATCGTAACAAGCAGCTGGTGGAACGCGCGGTTAACCGTTTTGAACACAGCCAGGACGCTGCCGAAAAAGGCGAGTATCGCCACTTCATGCTCAAGGAAATCCATGAGCAGCCGAGGGTCATCCGCGCCACAACGGAAGGCCGGGTTACCAACACCCGTGTGCTGGAACAGGCACTGGGTACCCAGGCTGGCAACCTGCTGGAAGACGTTCGCCATGTTCAGATCATCGCCTGTGGCACCAGTTACCATGCCGGCATGGTGGCACGCTACTGGATAGAGGACCTGGCGGGCGTGCCCTGTTCCGTGGAAGTGGCCTCCGAGTTTCGCTACCGCAAGCATGTGATTCAGCCGGACACCCTGTTCCTGTGTATCTCCCAGTCCGGCGAAACCGCCGACACTCTGGCTGCCCTGCGCCAGGCGAAAAAGGCCGGTTTCCGCGCCGCCATGGCCATCTGCAACGTGCCCGGCAGCTCCCTGGTGCGGGAATCTGACCTGGTGATCATGACCCAGGCCGGCCCGGAAATCGGGGTTGCGTCCACCAAGGCGTTTACCACCCAGCTTACCGCGCTGTTGATCTTCACCCTGGCGCTGGCTCGCCACAACGGCCTGGAAGAGTCGCGCGAAGCAGAAATTGTTGAGGCGATTCGCCTACTACCCAGCCAGGTGGATCAGGTACTGGCACTGGATGGCGATATCGCCGAAATGTCGAAGTCGTTCATGGACAAGAACCACAGTCTGTTCCTGGGTCGTGGCGCCATGTTCCCGGTGGCTCTGGAAGGTGCACTGAAGCTCAAGGAAATTTCCTACATCCATGCCGAAGCCTATCCGGCAGGTGAGCTCAAGCACGGCCCTCTTGCTTTGGTGGACGGCGAGATGCCGGTGGTTACGGTGGCACCCAACAACGAGTTGCTGGAAAAGCTGAAATCCAACCTGGAAGAAGTTCGCGCCCGCGGTGGCGAGCTGTTTGTATTTGCTGACCAGGCAGCGGACGTGCGGCCCCAGGAAGGTATCCACGTAATGCCGCTGCCGTCGGTACACCCGATCACCTCACCGATTGTCTATACCGTGCCGCTGCAGCTCCTCTCGTACCATGTTGCGGTGCTCAAGGGCACCGATGTGGATCAGCCGCGGAACCTGGCGAAGAGTGTGACGGTCGAGTAGCGTGGTACAAACTCGGAGCCTGCTGCCCGGAGTATGCTAATATTCTGCAGGGCGAGTTCAACTTTTGCGTCCCTGTTACGCTAGTATTCGTCGAACAATGAGGTGTCAGCGGGAGAGATCGAGTCGCAAACCATGCACTCGGCGCCGAAGGAGCAACTGCCCCGGAAACTCTCAGGCAAAAGGACCGCTGACATGAATACTTTCCGAAGAGTTGCCAACGACTGCGTCCGTTGGCACACCGAAGGAGCAAGCGGCCGGTTCCGTTGGAGCGGTGCGTGAATCTCTCAGGTCCAGTGACGGAAGGGGTGCTTTCTACCATGCTGTGGAGAAAGGAAACCCTGGACGCCCCTGGAGAGTATTATGAAGCGAGTTGCAGTTATTGGCGGTGGTATCACGGGTATCACCACCGCATACACCCTGGCCAAGCGCGGCCTGGATGTCACCGTTTACGAGAAACACCGTTATGCGGCGATGGAAACCTCTTTCGCCAATGGTGGCCAACTGTCCGCCTCCAACGCTGAGGTCTGGAACAACTGGCAGACCATCATCAAGGGCCTTAAGTGGATGTCCCGGAGGGATGCGCCGCTGCTGGTTAACCCCAAGCCTTCCTGGCACAAACTGAGCTGGTTCGCCGAGTTCATCGCCGCGATTCCCCAGTACGAACAGAACACCACGGAAACCGCACGCCTTGCGATTGCCGCCCGGGATCACCTGTTTGCCTGGGCGCAGAACGAAGGGATCGACTTTGATCTGAAGAAACAGGGCATCCTCCATATCTACCGTGACAAGGCCGGGTTCGACCATGCGGCGAATGTTTCCAGGTTGCTGGCTGCCGGCGGCCTGGAACGTCGGGCGGTCACTCCCGAGGAAATGCGGGCTATTGAACCCACGCTGGCGGGGACCTATTACGGCGGTTTCTACACCGAAAGCGATTCAACCGGTGATATCCATAAGTTCACCAATGGCCTGGCGGAGGCCATTCTTCGCCTCGGCGTCAAAACCTGTTATGAGCACTCGGTGACGGAACTGAGTGCGGATCAGTCCCACGCCTGGGTCACCTCGTTTGATGGTGAAGAGCAAACTCGTGACACCTTTGATGGTGTGGTGATCTGTGCGGGCGTGGGTAGCCGGGAACTGGCCGCCAAGCTGGGGGACCGAGTCAACATTTACCCGGTGAAGGGGTATTCCATCACCGTTGAGCTGGACGACCAAGCCTCCCAGGAAGCGGCACCGACGGTCAGTTTGCTGGACGATGCCACCAAGATAGTCACCAGCCGGCTGGGAGATGATCGGTTCCGGGTTGCGGGTACGGCGGAATTCAGCGGCTATAACCGTGATATCCGGGATGACCGAATCCGGCCGCTCACCCGATGGGTCGAGCAGTGTTTCCCTGGGGTTTGCACCCGCCGCGTCGTACCCTGGGCAGGGCTGCGCCCCATGCTACCCAATATGATGCCGCGAGTCGGTCCGGGCCGGTTGCCCACCGTGTTCTATAACACGGGTCACGGTCATCTGGGCTGGACCCTGTCTGCAATCACTGCCGAGATGGTGGCGGATGCTGTTGCGTCCGCGGTGTCAGGCACAACAGCGAGTACAGCCGGCTAGTGTTGGGAGATCGTGCCGAACTAACGTCGTTCGGCAGGCAGGAGTTCCTGGCTTTTGGCCGCGAGTACGGAATCAGCTACCGCTTCCCCGGCGTCGACGGCCATGACGCCCCCGATGACGATTCAACCATCGCCCGGGGGTGGATTGATGAAACCCCGCTACCGTCGGGGTTTCGCTTCACTCATTCCGACCTGACGATCTCCCAGAGCTATGAATCGGTGTCGTTGGGCCATGCGCCCCTGTTGATGGTGATCGTGCTCGAAGGACGCATCCGCCTGTCGGTTGGTGCGGTCGAGCGGGAGCTTGGGAGTGGCATGGCTGCCAGCCTGCAATTACGACCGGAATATGCACTGGCAGCCTATCAGCCTGCTGGTCAACGTTTGAAAACCATTGTGTTGGCTTTTGATCCCGGTGGCCCGTTGCCGGCGCAGACCGAACAGGGGTCTCTGCGAGCCCTGCTCAGGGGGGTGCAGGACCCAGTGATGCTGTGGGACGTTCCACCGGTTCTCATGACGGCTCTTGAGCAACCCCTTGGCGTCGGGCTGCCTGAGCTTCAGAAAACACTGGTGCTGGAAGGTCTGGCTCTGCAGTTGGTGGGTTATGGTCTTCCGGAGCCGGTGCCAGCGATTGAACGGAAAAATCGCGCGTCCACCCAGGAACACCAGCGCCTGGAGGCCATTCGTCAGCTGATGGAATTCGCCCCGACGGACAATTACTCCCTGACGGATCTCGCCAGCCGTGCCGCAATGAGTCCCAGCAGTTTGCGTAGTAAATTCCGTGCGACCTACGGATTGTCGGTGTTCGGGTATCTGCGGAAGTGCCGGTTGAACCTGGCCTGGCATTACCTGGAGCAGGGATACTCCGTTCAGCAGGCTGCCCACCGGTCCGGCTATCGACATGCCACTAACTTTGCGACTGCGTTCCGGCGCCAGTTCGGTGTTTCTCCCAAAACCGTCGTTTGAATCACGGTATTTATCATTCCGCATATAAATTCTGTCACTTGGCATATCTAATGCTGGATCTAAAAGCGAATAATTCGCATTAAATTATCGTTAGACCCAAGTGAGGTTTTCATGTTCCGACATTCCCGTTTGTCATTTGCGGTTGCCATGGCCCTTGTCGGTGTCACCGGCGCGCCATTAGCCGTTGCCCAGGAACAGGGCGAACCGAAAATGCTGGATGCGCTAAACGTAACAGCGACCCGCAGCGCCACGAAAACCGATACCCCGGTGATTGAAACCCCGCAATCAGTATCTGTTGTCAGCCGCGAAGACTGGGAAGAAAAAGGCGCCCGCACGGTGCAGCGCGCCGCCAGCTATACCCCGGGTGTGGGTACAAACCAGGTGGGGTCTTCCAACCGCTACGATTATCTGATTCTCCGCGGTTTTTCCGATGGCAGTATCAACAACACCTATCTGGATGGCCTGCGGGTGATGAACGACGGTGGCTCCTACAGCTCCTTTGCCATTGATCCCTGGTTTCTTGAGCGCATTGAGATTGTTAAAGGCCCGACCTCCGTTCTCTACGGCCAAGGCTCCCCTGGTGGGATTGTTGCCCTGACCAGCAAGCGTCCGGAGTTCCGGGATGGGGGTGAAATCCGTGTCTCGCTCGGCAACAACGCCCAGCGCAGCTTTGCTTTTGATGTCACCGGTCCGGTGGATGATGAGCAACGGGTTGCCTATCGCGTGACCGGCATTGCTTCCGCTGCTGACGCGCAACAGGACCACGTGGAACTGGACCGTCGCGCCATTGCCCCGTCGCTGACCTGGGACATGACCGACGAGACCAGCGTGACCCTGCTGGCCTACCTTCAACGTGATCCGGAAGGTGGCTACCACAGCGGTTTGCCGTACGAGGGCACGGTGGAGTCCCGCAACGGCCAGAAGATCGACAACACCTTCTTTGAGGGCGAACCGGACTACGACCTTTTCCGGCGCGACATGACCATGGTGGGGTACGATCTGGAGCATCGAATCAACCGTAACTGGTCCGCCTTGCAGAAAGCCCGTTACCTGGATTCGGACGTTGAGTTGAAACAGGTCTATGCCTACGGCTGGGCCTCGGCCACTGAGCTTAACCGCTACTACTCCGGTGGCGATGAGGATCTGCAGGCACTCACCGTTGATAACCAGATTCAGGGGGAATTGACGACTGGCGCGGTGGATCACACCGTATTGGTGGGGGTGGACTATCAGCAGCGTGAGAACGACGTGGTCTGGCCGTCGGGCGCCTTTCCGGCCATCGATGCCTTCAATCCTGAGTACGGGGCCGATCCCTCTGCCCTGTACCCCCCGCAACGCAATCTCCGTAAGCAGAAACAGACCGGGGTCTATCTGCAGGACCAGCTGGCCACCGGTGGCTGGCGGTTGACGTTGGGTGGCCGTTACGACTGGGTGGAGATCGAGAACACCAATCGTGACACCGGTGTAGTGACAGAGCTGGACGAAACCCAGTTCAGTGGCCGTGCTGGGCTGCTCTACCTGTTCGACAACGGCATTGCACCCTACGTGTCCCACTCCACGTCGTTTTCGCCCAGCGCCTATACCGACGAGAACGGCGACCTGCTGGCCCCGAGTGAAGGCAAGCAGATAGAAACCGGGCTTAGGTACCAGCCGGTGGGAACCACGGACCTGTATACGCTCTCTCTGTTCCGCATCAACCAGGAGAATCTGGCCACCAAGCAGCCACAGGAGTCCTTCTACCGCAGCATCGGTGAGATTGAGTCCCAGGGTGTGGAGCTGGAAGCCAAGGCGCAGCTGACGGAGAACCTGAATGTCCAGGCCGGATATGCGTTCACGGACGTCACCTTTGAGAAGTCCGAGGCCTATCGCGAGGGCAATGCCGCCAGCCAGGTGCCGGAACACCAGCTGACCCTGTGGGCCGGTTACCGGTTCACGCAGGGAGTCCTTAACGGGGCAAACGCGGGATTGGGTGTCCGTCACAACGCGGACATCTACGCCGATGATGCCAACACCAAAAAGGTGCCGGACTACACCCTGGTGGATCTGGCACTGGGCTACGATTTCAGCAAGCTCGGCCTGGAAGGCGTTTCTACCCGGCTGAACGTGAACAATCTGCTGGACAAGGAATACGTGGCGTCCTGCTACAACAGTTTGGACTTCTGTTACTTCGGGGCAGAGCGTAACGTTACGGCGTCGGTTTCTTACCGGTTCTGACACGTAAGCGGGAAGTGATAACGGTCATAATAAACCCTGAGTGCTGAAAACAGAGTCGATTCTGGCTCTGTTTTTAAGTAATATTACGAAACTCTTTTGAGTGGTCGTCCGGCCACTCTTCCTTGTTTCATGTAAGACCAAATAGGCACTCACCCTGTACCTTTGGGGGATTACCGGTTACACAAATATCAAGGAAGATGCGGGCCTTCTGCCACACAATTCCAACAAACCGTTTACTCAGAAGATTCCCGCAATGCCCACAACCGTTCTCTCCGGCTTTACCCACAACTTCCTGGGTAATGCACCCGCCTGGTACAAACAGGTCATTCTTCTATTCCTGATCGCCAACCCGCTGATTGTCTGGACCCTTGGTCCGGCCGTGGCCGGTTGGGCGTTGGTGGGGGAGTTTATTTTTACCCTGGCCATGGCGCTGAAGTGTTATCCACTGTTACCGGGCGGGTTGCTGGCGATTGAAGCCCTGTTAGTGGGTATGACGTCAGCGGATGCGGTGTACCACGAGGTGTTGGTGAACTTCCCGGTCATCCTGCTGCTGATGTTCATGGTGGCTGGCATCTACTTTATGAAAGAGCTGCTGCTGGTGACGTTTACCCAGATCCTGGTGGGTGTGCGGTCAAAGTCCGCGTTGTCACTGCTGTTCTGTGCTGCTGCGGCCGTTCTATCCGCGTTCCTGGACGCGCTTACCGTCACCGCAGTCATCATCAGTGTCGCTGTCGGTTTTTACTCGGTGTACCACAAGGTAGCTTCCGGCAAGGGTTATCATCACTCTGATCACAACGCCAACAGCGACGAACACGTGATTGAGTTGCACCGGGAAGACCTGGACAAGTTCCGGGCCTTTCTGCGTAGCCTGCTGATGCACGGCGCCATTGGTACGGCCTTGGGGGGAGTGTCCACCATGGTGGGCGAACCCCAGAACCTGCTGATCGCCAAGGTAGTAGGGTGGGACTTTGTCAGTTTCTTCCTGCGCATGGCGCCGGTGAGCCTACCGGTGCTGGTGGCCGGCCTGACCACCTGCTGGCTGCTGGAAAAGCTGCGCTGGTTTGGGTATGGCGCCCGGTTGCCCAAGCCTGTCCGCCAGGTACTGGAAGAGTTTGCTGACAACGAGCGCACCAAGCGCACGAAAGCCGACCAGGCTGCCCTGTGGGTGCAGGCAATGGCGGCCCTGGTGCTGGTTGTTGGGCTGGCGTTTCACCTGGCAGAGGTGGGATTGATCGGCCTTCTGGTGATTATCCTGATCACCTCGTTCACTGGTGTTACCGATGAGCACCAGATCGGCAAGGCCTTCCAGGAGTCGCTGCCATTTACCTCGTTGTTGGTGGTGTTTTTCGCCATCGTCGCGGTGATTCACGAGCAACACCTGTTCAAGCCGATCATCGATTTTGTGCTCAGCCTGCCGCAGGACCAGCAGCCGGGCATGTTCTTTATTGCCAACGGGTTGTTGTCGATGATCAGCGACAATGTGTTCGTAGCCACCGTTTACATCAGTGAAATCAAACAGGCGCTGGACGCCGGCAGTATCGACTACGAGCATTTCCAGGAGCTGGCCATCGCCATCAATACCGGCACCAACCTGCCCAGTGTGGCTACCCCCAATGGCCAGGCCGCGTTTCTGTTCCTGCTGACGTCTGCAATCGCCCCGCTGGTGCGATTGTCCTATGGGCGGATGGTTGTGATGGCGTTTCCCTATACCATCGTGATGGGCGCGGTAGGTCTGTTTTGCGTCATCAATCTGGTTTGACCAAGCTGACATCGCCATACCAGGCGGTGGCAGATGCTCCGGTGTTGTCGGAATCCGACATGATGGCGACGCCCACCAGCTTCGGCGGCTCTCGGTCAAAGGCCTTGCGGTAGTCCGCAACGATATCCCGCTCCACCGTGACCCATTCGCCTGTGTTCGCCGTCCCGGAGTTCACCGCTACCATCATCGTGGTATCGGTGAACGGGTTGGCAACGATTTCGCCAACCGGCAGCCGGTTGGCCCAGATGTAGTTCAGCGCATTGCCCGGCAGTTCCTCCCCGAACACCACTTCCACGGTCTCGCGTTTGGCGCGCTCGAAAAAGCCGGCTTCGTCCGGCTCGAACTCAAAGGCCACGTAGATTCGCGCAGGGTAGTCATCGCCCTCCTTTTTACGGGCGTTTCCCTGCTCATAGACGTTCGACACTTTCCACCGCCAGCGCAGGATCAGTGAATCCCCGGGTTCGACGGACACCCTGGCTATCAGCCCGGAGGCGCTGTTGTCTGTGGTGGCCTTGACCACCTGCTCGCCGTTGTCGTCCGTCAACTGATAGCGACTGTGGCGGTCTATCTTCGGAAACTCCATCGGTTCCCAGCCATCTTCCAGGGACGTTATGGTCGAAAACGCGGTGATCAGCGAGTTTTCCGTGCTGTCAGCCTGGGCCGAAGCGGCCATCAACGAAAGGGCGAGGGCGGCCGTCAGGTATCTCGGTAGCGGTGTCATGGGATGCTCCTATGGGTTCGTTTACTGACCGGTAACCGTCGAAAAAGTGCCTTGTTGCGATTTATCTTAGTCTATATAGTGTTTATATCCTTGGCTTAGTACCAGATATAGTGATCAAAGGCTGATCAATCACAGATCGCCCTCATCACGATGATCGTGGTACCGGGAATCCGGTGAGACTCCGGAACTGACGCGCAGCGGTATTGGGGAACGAGCGTGGCATAAAGACACTGGCGAATGCCGGGAAGTCGCCACGCAAGGCCGAGCCAACAGGTTCACGCCCCTGAGTCCGAAGACCTGCCAGGGAATACAACTGCACCTTCGCGTATCAAGGTGAGCAGACCGGTTTTGCGTTGTCTCTGTTCAGAGCAATGCTCGCCCCTGCGTACGCGAAGGTCTTGGCATAAACGCGTACTCAGGAGAACCGACATGTCCACTGCTACCCTGGCCGAGCCCGGCCAATCTGCCTCAACCAGCACCGCCTCCCTACAGGTTATTAAACGTAATGGCGCCCTGGTTGGATTCGACGCCAGCAAAATCAGTGTTGCCGTGACCAAAGCATTTCTTGCCGTCGAAGGCGATGAAGCAGCAGGCTCGGCCCGTATTCACGATTCCGTGGAACAGGTTACCCATCAGGTCATGCAGGCCATCAGCCGACGCTTGAAAGCCGGCGGCAAGGTGCACATTGAAGATATCCAGGACCAGGTGGAATTGGCGCTGATGCGGGCGGAGGAGCAGAAAGTGGCCCGCGCCTACGTACTCTACCGGGAGGCTCATGCCCAGGAGCGGGCCAGCCTGGCGCCGGTGGAGGCCCATCCCACGCTTACGGTGAAAAAAGCCAACGGTGAGGCCGCGCCGCTGGATCTGGGGCTGATGAAAGTCCAGGTGGAGCGTGCCAGCCAGGGATTGGAGGGCATCGATGGCGAATCCCTGGTGGAAGGGGCGCTGCGGAACCTGTACGACGGTATTGCAGAGGAAGAGGTGCTGTCAGCGTTGATCATGACCGCCCGCGGCCGCATCGAGCAGGAACCGGACTACAGTGCCGTAACCGCTCGTCTGCTGCTGGAACAACTCAGGCTGGAAACCGCGGCCGCCTTGAGCCTGCCCCTAAGTTTGCCGCTGGCGGAAATATACCCGCAGGCCCTGAGCACCTTCATTGAGCAGGGTATCCACTACGAGCTGCTGGACGACGCCATGGCGGCGTTCGACCTGGAACGCCTGGGTGCTGCCCTCAAGCCGGAGCGGGACCACCAGTTTGGGTTCCTCGGCCTGCAGACTCTCTACGACCGCTATTTCCTCAACTGGAAAGGTGACCGGCTGGAGTTGCCCCAGGTTTTCTTCATGCGCGTGTCCATGGGCCTGGCGTTGCAGGAAGATGACCCCAATGCCCGGGCCATTGAGTTCTACGACCTGTTGTCATCCTTCGACTACATGGCCTCCACGCCAACCTTGTTCAACAGTGGTACCCGACATTCCCAGCTTTCATCCTGCTACCTCACCACCGTTCAGGATGATCTGGAGGGTATCTATGGTGCCATCCGCGACAACGCCATGCTGTCCAAGTGGGCCGGCGGCCTGGGTAACGACTGGACGCCAGTCAGGGCTTTGGGCTCCCACATCAAGGGTACCAACGGCAGCAGCCAGGGTGTGGTGCCATTCCTGAAAGTGGTGAACGACACGGCGGTGGCGGTGAATCAGGGCGGCAAGCGCAAGGGCGCCGTGTGCGCTTACCTGGAAAGCTGGCACCTGGATATTGAAGAGTTCCTGGAGCTACGCAAGAACACCGGCGATGAGCGTCGTCGTACCCACGACATGAACACCGCCAACTGGGTACCGGACCTACTGATCGAACGCATGCGCAGTGATCAGGACTGGACCCTGTTCTCGCCAAACGACGCTCCGGACCTGCATGACCTGTACGGCAACGCATTCCGGGAGCGGTACCAGGAATACGAGGCGATGGCGGCCAGGGGCGAGATTACTCTGTTCAAGACGGTGTCCGCCAAACTGCTCTGGCGCAAGATGCTGACCGTGCTGTTCGAGACCGGGCACCCCTGGATTACCTTCAAGGACCCCTGCAACCTGCGCTCACCGCAGCAGCATCGGGGCGTGGTGCACAGCTCCAACCTGTGTACCGAAATCACCCTGAACACCAGTGCGGATGAGATCGCCGTGTGCAATCTGGGGTCCATCAACCTGGCGGCCCATGTCCACAACGGTGAGCTGGATGTCCAGCGCCTCGAACGCACGGTCAATACTGCGGTCCGCATGCTCGATAACGTGGTCGACATCAATTACTACGCAGTGCCCCAGGCGAAGAGTTCCAATTTCAAGCATCGGCCCGTTGGTCTCGGCCTGATGGGCTTTCAGGATGCGTTGTATCGACTCAATCTGCCCTACACCAGCGCGGAAGCGGTGGAGTTTGCCGATGTGGCGATGGAGCAGATCAGTTATTTCGCGATCCGGGCCTCGGCTGCGCTGGCCGGTGAACGCGGTGCCTACGAGACCTACGAAGGCTCATTGTGGCATCAGGGTATTCTGCCCATTGACTCCATCAACCTGTTGAAAGAGGCCCGTCAGGACGGCGACCTGAGCCTGAATACCAGCAGCCGCCTGGACTGGACGGCGGTGCGGGAACTCATCGCCCGCAATGGCATGCGTAACAGCAATGTGATGGCCATTGCGCCAACGGCGACCATCTCCAACATCGTCGGTGTCTCTCAATCCATCGAACCGGCGTACCAGAACCTGTTCGTGAAATCGAATCTCTCCGGCGAGTTCACGGTGGTTAATCCATCTCTGGTTCGTGATCTGAAAGCTGAGGGTCTGTGGGACAACGTGATGGTGAACGATCTCAAGTACTTCGATGGTAGCGTGCAGCAGATTGATCGTATACCGGCAGCACTGAAGGCCCGCTACGCCACCGCCTTTGAGATCGATGCCCGCTGGCTGGTGGAGGCGGCGGCCAGGCGCCAGAAATGGCTGGACCAGGCCCAGAGCCTGAACCTTTACATGGCGGAACCCAGCGGCAAAAAGCTGGATGAGTTGTATCAGCTGGCCTGGGAACGTGGACTGAAAACCACCTATTACCTGCGCTCGCTCGGGGCCACGGGTGCCGAGAAAACCGCGCCGGTAGCAGCACCGCAACCACAGGTATGCAGCATTGATGAGCCGGACTGCGAAGCCTGCCAGTAAACCCGACCGCCACCAAGATTCTAGAGGTTAAAAGATGCTCAACTGGGACGACGAACCAAACACCCAAACCCGCCCGGCTACCCAGGAGGGTCCGGCCCCGGTCAATGTCGATGACAAGCGCGTTATCAACGGCGAAACCGACATCAATCAGCTGGCACCCTTCAAGTACCCCTGGGCCTGGGAATACTTCATGAATGCCAACAAGAACCACTGGACGCCGCTGGACGTGAACATGGCTCAGGACGTTCACGACTACCACCACCGCCTGTCCGCGCCGGAAAAGCACGTGTATGAGAACGTGCTGGCCTACCTCACCACCTCCGACATCCTGGCGATGCGCAACATCGGCCTGGCGGTGATGGAGAAGATGAGTGCCCCGGAATTGCAGATTTACCAGGCGCGGCAGGTGTACGAGGAAGCCATGCACACCTGGGCCTACCAGCACTGCATTGAAACCCTCAACCTGGACCAGAGCGAGATCTACAATCGCTATCGGGTGGTCCCCGCGATCAACGGCAAGATCCAGATGGCCAACCGCCGGCTGGATGCCGCCATGCGCTCTGACATGAACCTGCGCAACAAGGACGACCTGCAGGAGTTCATTATGTCCTACCTGTTCTTCGCAGCGGTCTTTGAGGGTGCCTGGTTCTACAACGGTTTCAGCCCCATCTTCGCCCTGCAGCGTCGGGGCCTGATGCGGGGCACCGGTGAGCAACTGCAGTACATCCTGCGGGACGAAGCCATGCACTTCTCGTTCGGGCTGAAAGTGGTGAACCAGATCCTGGAAGAGGAAAACATCACGCTGGACCCCAAAGCCGTGCGCGATATGTGGGACGAGTCCGAAGCCGCTGAAACCGCCTACGCCAACTACATCCTGCGGGACCCGATCCTGGGCTATTCCGCCGAGTACCACAGCGAGCAGTTCCGTTTTGTGGCCAATCGCCGGGCCAGAACCGTTGGCCTGGACGAACCGTTCCCGGGCGCGAAGAACGTCTCACCTTGGTTGGACGAGCAGGCCACCCTGCGCAAAGAGAAGAACTTTTTCGAAACTCGGGTCATCGAGTATCAGACCGGCGCGCAGCTGGAGTGGTAGCAACGTACTGACCTTCAGTCCGGCGGGCTGGCCGGCACTTACGTGCCGTTCAGAATCCAGCCTGCCGCTTTCTCCGCAATCATCAGTGTGGGGGAGTTGGTGTTACCACTGGTGATGGTCGGCATGACACCGGCATCCACCACGCGCAGGCCGGCGACGCCACGAACTCTGAGGTGAGGATCGACGACTGCCATGTCGTCGTCTGCCCGCCCCATGCGGGTGGTTCCCACAGGGTGAAAAATCGTGGTGCCAATGTCTCCCGCCAACCGGGTAAGTTCCTCATCGGTCTGGTACTGAAGGCCCGGTTTGAATTCTTCCGGCTCATACTTGGCCAATGCCTGCTGCTCTGCAATGCGGCGCGTTACCCGAAGGGAATCCGCTGCGACCTTGCGGTCTTCCTCGGTGTTCAGGTAGTTGGGGGCAATGGCGGGCTTGATTCTGGAGTCCCGGCTACGAATACGCACGGTACCGCGGCTCGTCGGGTTGAGGTTACAAACGCTGGCGGTAATGGCTGGAAAGTCATGCAAAGGCTGGCCAAATGCCTCCAGACTCAATGGCTGAACGTGGTACTGGATGTTGGCGTACTCATATTCTTCGGAACTGCGGGTAAACAGACAGAGTTGGGAGGGAGCCATGCTCATGGGGCCGGAGCGGGTAAGCAGATACTCCAGCCCAATTCGTGCCTTGCCAATCAGTGAGTTGGCCATGGTGTTCAGGGTCTTCGCGCCCCGAACCTTGTAGACCGATCGAATCTGCAGGTGATCCTGAAGATTCTCGCCGACGCCGGGTAAGTCGGCAACAACCGGGATATCGTGTTCCCGAAGCAGATCCGCGGGGCCAATGCCCGACAGCTGCAGCAACTGGGGGGATCCGATAGCGCCGGCTGAGAGGATGACTTCGCGGCGTGCGTGGGCGGTGATTTCTCCCCCTCCCGGTCGCTCCACACGTACGCCGGTGCATCGGGGCATTTCACCGGCCGCCATGTCCAGCGCCATGACATGGGTGGAATGCCACAGTGTCAGGTTAGGGCGCGTCTTGGCCGGCCGCAGGAACGCCTTCGAGGTGCTCCAGCGCCAGCCGGAGCGCTGGTTGACTTCGAAGTAGTCAACGCCTTCGTTGTCGCCGCGGTTGAAGTCCCGGGTCCGGGGAATGCCAGCCTGAACGCAGGCGCTGGCAAAGTCCTCCAGAACGGTCCATTTCAGCCGCTGATGCTCGATCCGCCACTCACCGCCGTGGCCGTGGTAATTCCCGTGTTCCGGATCGGCGTCGCCCTCTTCGTCCAACCGGTAGTGATCTTCATGACGCATAAAGTCGGGCAGGCAGTTATCCCATGACCACGCCTGCTCTCCGGTAACATCGGCCCAGTGGTTGTAATCCCGGGCCTGGCCACGAATGTAGAGCATGCCATTGATGCTGGAGCAGCCACCCAGGGTTTTCCCCCTGGGGTAGATCAGTGATCGACCATTCAGGCCGGGGTCCGGCTCGGTGCGAAAGCGCCAGTCCGTGCGCGGATTGTTGATGCAATAAAGGTAGCCCACTGGAATATGGATCCAGTGGTAATTGTCACGACCGCCCGCCTCGATCAGCAGCACCCGGTTGGCCGGGTCGGCGCTCAGACGGTTAGCCAGCAGGCAGCCGGCAGAGCCGGCCCCGACGACGATGTAATCAAACTCGTGCTGCCCGTGTGCATTGTTGTTATTGGACATGGTCTGTCTCCCGGACTGGTTTGCGTGTTACTTGGCGGTTGGCATCACAAACTCGGCACCGGCATCGATGGAGTCTGACCAGCGCTGCATAATGGATTTCTGCCGAGTATAAAATTTAACGCCCTCTTCACCGTAGGCATGGGTGTCGCCAAACATTGAGCGTTTCCAGCCACCGAATCCGTGCCAGGCCATGGGAACCGGAATGGGCACGTTGATACCGACCATGCCAATCTGAATGCGACGGCCAAATTCACGGGCGACGCTGCCGCTCTCGGTGAAACAGCTGACACCGTTGCCGAATTCATGATCATTGATCAGGCGGATGGCAGTCGCAACATCGGGAACCCGCACGCAGGCCAGCACCGGGCCGAAGATCTCTTCCCGGTAAATTGTCATCTCCGGAGTGACATGATCGAACAGCGTACCACCCATCCAGAAACCTTCGCCGCAGCCTTCACCCGTTGACGCTGCATCGAAGTCGCGGCCGTCGACCACCAGTTCAGCGCCTTCAGCCACACCTTTATCAATATAACCGGTAATGCGCTGGTGAGCGCTGGCACTGACAATCGGACCCATTTCGGCGTCCAGGTCCATGCCGTTCCTGACCTTCAGGCTGCGTGCCCGCTCGGCCAGCCTGGGGATGAGTTTGTCAGCGACATCACCGACCAAAACCGCCACGCTGATTGCCATGCAACGTTCGCCGGCACTGCCGTAACCCGCGCCAATGAGCGCATCCACGGCTTTGTCCAGATCGGCATCGGGCATAACCACCATGTGGTTCTTGGCGCCGCCGAGGGCCTGAATGCGCTTGCCGTGACGGGCGCCATTTTCATAGATCAGATTGGCAATCGGAGTGGAGCCGACAAAACTCAGCGCCATGACGTCCGGGTGCTCAATGAGCGCTTCCACCGCACCCTTGTCACCCTGCACCACATTGAACACGCCGTCGGGCAGGCCAGCCTGTTTGAGCAAATCAGCGAGCATCAGAGACGCACTGGGGTCGATCGGGCTGGGCTTGAGCACAAAGGTATTGCCGGCAGCGATTGCCACCGGGAACATCCACATGGGCACCATCACCGGGAAGTTAAACGGCGTAATACCAGCGACCACGCCCAGGGGCTGGCGGGTCGTCCAGTTATCGATACCGGTACTGACCTGTTCGGTATAGTCGCCTTTGAGAAGCTGGGGAATACCGCAGGCAAACTCCACGATATCAATCCCCCGGGCAACTTCCCCCTGAGCGTCGGTAAAGACCTTGCCATGTTCGCGAGTAATCGCTTCGGCCAGTTCGTCTTTGTGCTGGTTAAGCAGTTCCAGAAACCTGAACATGACACGTGCGCGACGAATCGGCGGGGTGTCCGCCCAGCTTGGGAAGGCAGCAGACGCAGCGGCCACGGCCTGATCAACATCATCGCGGTTGGCAAGAGCGGTCTGGCCTGAGACCTTGCCGGTAGCGGGATTGAATACGTCCTGAGTTTGGCCGGAGCTGCCTTCTGAAATTCGCCCATTGATATAATGCTGGATCGTTGGATTGCTCATGGTTGTCTTTTCCTGTTTTTGATTCAGTTTTTTGTAAGGGTTCTGGATGCCTTTATTCGGGGCATTCGTCGCCGCTGGATAAGAATTGAACAGTTAATTTACGGTCGGTCAGGTACCGAAGCAATTGAGTTATTTTAAATCATGATATAAGTAATGCTTATATTGGAGCTCAGGAGGGAAAGACGGCTATGCAACACTTGCAGGGATTACGTGCCTTTGTGTCTGTGGCTCGTGAGGGGAGTGTTTCCAGGGCTGCCGAGCGACTGCATCTGACACAGCCGGCCGTGAGCCTGAAGCTGAAACAGTTACAGGATGATCTTGGCCTCAGGCTTTTTCGGCGTAAGCCGCAGGGTTTGGTGCTGAGTGCTGATGGTCACAACCTGTTGCCGGTGGCCGAAAAGGCGTTGGCGGGGATAGCTGCATTTGAGCAAAGCGCCCAGGCATTGCACAGCACTGTTCGCGGACGCCTTAAGATTGGCACCATCGTGGACCCCGAATTTATCCGTCTGGGGTCGTTTCTACACCAATTGGTGGCTCGCGCGCCCCAACTTGAAACCGAGCTGCATCAGGGAATGAGTGGCCGGGTTCTGGAACAGGTCCGTAATGGCAGCCTGGACGTTGGTTTTTTTCTTGCCCCGCCAGGTCTGGGCGCTGGACAGTCATCGCCAGAATTAATGTACAGAGAGCTGACCCGGTTTGACTATCACGTTATTGCACCGGCGGGATGGGCGTCACGGGTGGCGGACAGTCGCTGGTCGAGCCTCGCCGGGCTGCCCTGGATCGTGACACCGCCGGATTCAGTGCACAATCGGTTATTGGCTGACGCAATGGAGCCTCATGGATTGGTTCCAAATGGCGTTGCACAGGTCGACCAGGAAGCCTGCATGCTGGACCTGGTCAGGGCGGGCGTCGGGCTCAGCCTGGCCCGGGATGCCCTGGCGATGGCAGAGCGACAGGAACGGGGGCTGGTCGTTGTGGAAGGCGTGCGTATCCCCTGTGCCCTGAGTTTTATCTGGCGCAAGGACCGGGAGGAAGAGCTGGTGATTGCAGAGGCGCTGGAGGCTCTTGCTGGTGTGTGGTTGTTTGAGACTCTTGATGACATCGATCGTGAAAACCGGCCCATTAGCCCGTGACACTTTCCATCAGACGCTGGCGGAACCAAATATGGGCCGGGTCATTGTCCATCACCGGTGCCCACAGCAGGTAGACCGGCAACGAGGGTACCTCTACCGGAAACGGCAGGGTCTTCAGCCTGAATGCCCGGGCGTACTGCTGGGCCAGACGTTCGGGCACCGTGGCAATCATGTCGGAGCGGCTGCAGGTGGCCAGCATACTGGCGAACTGGGTGACCCGGGCCCCGGTTCGCCGCTGCCAACCCGGTTCGTTGAGGATCTGGTCCAGGGGCAAGCGCCGGTTCCGATCCGGCAGTACGACGTGTTCGGCGTCCAGAAACTGCTGTTT
Source organism: Marinobacter sp. M5B (assembly GCF_042604615.1). NCBI lineage: Bacteria > Pseudomonadati > Pseudomonadota > Gammaproteobacteria > Pseudomonadales > Marinobacteraceae > Marinobacter > Marinobacter sp. M5B. The sequence continues at coordinate 4,368,046 of NZ_CP156894.1, read as the reverse complement.
GCTGCAATCGCCCTGCAGGTCTGGGTGGTCCTGTCGTGCCACCACCGCAAGCCTCTCCGCGAGAAGCACTTGCCGCCGTAGTCGATCGTTCTCTGTTGCAAAGGCATCCACGGCAAGATCCGCTTCGGCGGTATACAGCCTCTGGGGCATGTCATCGCCGGCCAGGGCGACCTCCACCACCACATTGGGCGCCTCGCTTCTCAGGCGTGTCAGTAACGTTGGTAACACCACCATTTCGAAATAGTCGTTGCTGAGCACGCGAAAGCGTCGCTGGCTGGTGCCGGGCACAAAGCGATTGGCCGGGTCCAGTGTGTCGCGCATGGCGCCGAGTTGCTGGCTGAGGCTTCTGTGCAGCTCACGGGCGCGGGGTGTCGGCACCATGCCCTGATGGGTACGCACAAACAGGGGATCATCCAGGGTATGACGCAGGCGCTGCAATGCGGCACTGATGGCGGGCTGGCTCATGCCCAGGGTGTCTGCGGCACGGGAGAGTTGCCCGGCTTCCATAATGGCATCGAATACCGGCAGCAGGTTGAGGTCGACGCTTCGTAAATTCAGTTTCATGGATAATACTTATACCAAATATTGAATAGAAAGATATAGCTCTCCCCAGTAGCGTCAGAAGACGTACAAACCCTCGTCTCGGAGAACAATAATGGACGACCAAAAACTGACGATGCTGGTTACGGCTTTTATTGTGGTTACCGCCCTTTGGGAGGTAGTCAGCGGCCGTACCCGTGAAGGTCGCAAGAACACGCAGGACTGGCGCATGGCATTTCTTGCCACGTTCATGATGGTGGCGGTGCAAAGGCCGTTGGTGTTGCTGTTGCTGACGCTGGGTCTGTCAACGCTGATTCCTGGCAGCGCCGGTTCACTGGCCTGGCTCGAACAGGCGTATTTCTGGCCCACGTTGATCGTGTTTTTCTGCGTGGAAGAGTTTATCCACGGCAGTTTCCACCTGTTTGCCCACCGGCGCCGACCCAATAACCGTGTTCTGCAATGGGTTCAGGCGTTTTACAAGATGAGCCACCGCCCGCACCACATGTCGGGCGGCCAGGACAACAAGGGCCAATTGACGGTAACGCAGACCTTCGTCAATGGCTGGGCCTGGTGGCTGATCATGCCCAACTACACCTTCCAGTTGCTGTGTCTTTATCTGGGGCTGGTAGAGGTGTTCCTGATTGCCACCGCCTTCAAGGGACTATGGGCGGCCCATACTCATGTGAACTGGAATTATGACCTGTATTTCCACAACCACCGCTGGGCCTGGGTTCGCAAGACCATGTGGGCACTGGCGCATATTCTGGTCTTTCCCACTCAGCACCACCATCATCACGCCCGCGGGCCCAATTCAGCCAAGAATGTGACCTCCACGCTGGCGATCTACGATTGGCTGGTGTTTGGCACACTCGCCATTGAAACCAGCAAACCCAAGGTCTATGGCTGGCGCCAGAAAGACCATGAGGCGAACAGTGCATTGAAACGCTATTTCTGCTGGGATGTTCGACCCTATGTGCCAAAAACATAGGCGGTGATTTTTTTTTGGAATAAACGCCAGGCTCAGCCGTCTCCCTGATGAAAGCCACCCGAAACGGGTAAATCAGGAGGACGTAACCATGAAAAAGCATGTACTGACACTCGCAATCTGTTCCATTCTTTCCACCGGCGTTTTCGCCGCAGAAGGGTCTGGCGCGGCCAATGCAAACGCGCAGGCTGAAACCAACATGAGTGCGGAAGCCAGCACCCGCAACGGTGTTTCCGCGAATGGTGGTGCCTCTGCAAGCGCAGAGGGCAGTGTCAACGGCGAAGCCGCTCGAGACGAAGCTGCCGACCAACGCCAGGCGGCCAGTGAAGAAGCCCGCGGAAGGGCCGATCAGGCGGTCAGCGCTGGCGTTGAAACCGGCCAGAAGGTGCGAGCAACCGCCGATGCTACAGCGGACACGGCTCGCGATGAAGCTGGTGAGAAGCGCGAACAGGCGCAAGAGCGCATGAACGAGACCCGAAATGCTGAAATTCGCGCTGAAACCAATCAGCAGATCGGAACGTCTGTATCTGAGAGCGTCCGGAGTGAAGTGCAGAACACCGTCAAGGGGACCGTGAAAGGGTCCGGCAGTGGCGGCCTGCTATAACCACTCCTCCAGACTCGCCGGGCCATAGGGCCCGGCTTTCTTTTGGACGCCCAAGTGAAAGGAGCAGACATGCAGTTGATTCAACGTATTTTGACCTTGCCCCTGGCCATTGGCCTGGCGTCACCGGTATTAATGGTTCAGGCGCAGGAGAAAGCGTCAGCGAACGGATATCTTGAAGGCGGTTACGAGCACGACAGCAACGTGACCGTGGATGAACTGAACACGTCCGCCGATGAGAGCGATCAGGCCTGGGTTTTCGACGCCGGTCTGGAAGGCATCCTGAAACCCACCGAGCGGTTAAACGTGACGCTCGGCTATTCGCTCTCGGGCAGACGGTACCAGAACCTTGATGAATTCGATCAGGACATTCACCTGCTGTCGGCCGATGTCAGTTATGACTTCGACCCGGTCACCGTTGGCACCAGTTACTACTATTCCCACGCAACCCTGGGGTCAGACCCGTTCCTCGATTTCCGGCGTGCCAGTGTCTATCTGGGCAGCCTGCTCGCGGAGGACGTTTATCTGCGTGGCAGCCTGCAGGACAAGCGCAAGGAATTTGATGACAGTGATGCGCGGGATGCCGAGATAAAAGGCGCCAGTCTGGATGCGTTCTTCTTTTTCAACCAGGCCCAGAGCCACTTTCTACTCGGCCTTGACGGTGATCGCGAAGATGCGGAGGCGAAAGCCTACGACAATGACCTGCTTCGCGTTCGGGTAGCGTTGGTGCATCGGTTTATCCTGGCCGGCGAGGAAAACCGCCTGCGGTTTGGCTGGCGTTACGAGGACAGGGAGTATGAAGAGGTGACCGTCACCAGTACCAGCCCGGTTCTGACGGACCCTCTGACCGGTGACCTTACCGAACGCTCAAGCAATGAGCGGGCGGACAAAGCCCGTATTCTGGAGGCCAGCTGGCGGATTGGACTCAACGAGGTGTTTAGTGTTGAGCCCAGTGTTTCCTGGGGCCAGTACACCTCGAACGTGGATTCTGCGGATTACGACAAGACGGTGGCGGGGGTGACGCTCAGGGCGGATTTCTGAAACCCGACAGTCAGAAATCCAGAAAGCCGTGACCGAATTCGGTGTCTCGGCCAGGACGGCCAAGATCCTTCGCTGCATTGATCAGGGCACCAATGGCCTTGTCTTCCGAAAGTTCATTACGTTGGCAGGCCAGTGCAGCGGCAACCACCGGCGACGCCAGCGAGGTGCCGCTGTCTGCAACCATGCCGGCATCAGGGTGTGCTACCGGAACGGTGACGCCGTTGCTGGCAAACATCACCTGTTCACCCCGATTGGCCCAGCGGTAGAGCTTCCCGGAACTATCAGCCGCCGTCACACCGATCACTTCTGTGTAGGCGGCCGGATATAATGGCGGGGCAGAGGGCCCTTGATTGCCTACCGCCGCAACCATCAGCACGCCGCGCTCCCTGAGGCGGCTCACCGCCGCAGCGAGAAGCTGGTTGTCCGGGCCGGTCAGGCTGATGTTGATAACCGACAAATCCTGACCGGCCAGCCAGTTCAGGCCTTCCAGTAAATGACCAAGTGTGGCGCCTGAGAGGGTGCGATCCCGGTCATAGAACACCGAGGCATTGAAGATCGTAGCCTGCGGCAGCCGGGCAGGCCATTGCCCAGGCCGGTTGCCCACCAGCAGGCTGGCGACGGCCGTGCCGTGAATCATAGGCTCAGCGAGACTTCCTTCCATTTCCGCCAATGCCAGAAAACGCTCCTGCACAACCTGTGCACTTTCAAATACCCGATGGTCTGTGGCAATCGACGTATCCACCATTCCAACGCGAACCGGGGCGGTGCAGAGGCTACGCCACTGTGGCACTTTGGTCTCTGACAGGGGCTCTTTCGCACCCGTTTGCGGAGCATAGATATGGTTGCGGTCCAGCCGATCCGCGAGTTCTGGTAGGGCGTCCTGTAGGGCATTATGGGAATCCAGCTCGGCAGTGACCCGGAAGCGCACCACGGTCATTCCCAGGCCGGTCAGCTCTCGGCGTTCGAGAACTGTGATCTCCGGCTGGTCAAGGCGGGCGAGTTCCGCAGCGGTACCGGTCACCAGCCACTGACCTTCCACGGCACGGAAACCGTCGTCCAGTTGGATATCATTGAACGCTTTCTGTCCCTGACGCGTGAGAATGGAAAGGACTGACGGTAACGCTTCGAGCTGTTCCATGAGCTCTGTGGCCTGTGTGTTGATCTGCTTCTCAAGGCGACGGTCCATGGCCTGCTCCACCATGCGCTGTGTCTTCTGTTCAACCTGGCGGGTTATTGGATCTATCTGGCCGCTGGTTACGTCACCGACACCGATGGACAAGGCCGGTGCGGAAAGCGTGCAAAGAGCGATTGCAGGGAACAAGTGTCTCAAGAGAAAAGGTTTCATCGTGCCCGTCCGATTAAAGATGTGTGTCATACGATACAACGGCCCGGCGGAAAAAAAATTCCTTCGTTCATGGAATAAATCGGTTTCACGACCGTTTTACCGATAGCACCTTTGGAAATGGAAGGCTATGAAAGAGGAAATCACCGAACTATTACCAAGGCTCCGACGATTCGCCTACTCGTTGACCGGCTCCCTGTCAGACGCCGACGACCTGCTACAGAATACGGTGGAGCGTTTGTTGACCCGGGACATGCCGGACGACGCCGACCTTACCAAGTGGGCATTCCGGGTTTGCCGTAACGTCTGGATAGACGAGTGTCGCGCGCGTAAGGTTCGGCGGGACGCCGCGGAACATCCGGAGTTGACGGATGGCCAGGTGATCAATGGCGAGCACCAGACCACCAAAGAGATCGAATGGCACCGAGTGGACGCTGCGATGGCAAGATTGCCACAGGACCAACGCCAGATTATCTCCCTGGTGGCAATCCAGGGCATGCCCTACAAAATCGTGGCTGAGATTCTGGAAGTGCCCAAGGGTACGGTGATGAGCCGGCTGGCCCGAGCCAGGGCGGCATTAAGCGAGGCCCTGGCGCCTGTAACCATGAGGACCGATTCATGAAGATGACTGATGAAACCCTGTCGGCTTTCCTCGATAACGAACTGACCGACGCGGAGATGGAAGCGGTTCGGGACCAGATTGAGAAGGATCCAACGCTGGCAGATCGACTGGCCGAGATGGCGTCCGTGGATGCCGAACTACAGGCCCATTACGGCTCGATCGATGACCGTCCCATGCCGGCATCAATTACCCGAATGCTGGAGGAAAAGGCCTCCCGGAGTGCTGCGCCCGCGCAGGACAATGTGGTCACTTTTCCGTGGTGGCGCAGGCTGCCCGGCCACACGGGTAAAGCGATCGCCGCCGCTATCATCGCGGGGGTGGCGCTGACGCAATGGCTGACGGTAGCAACGGACGGCGATCCGATGTCGCCCGCGGTGGCGAACGTTCTGGATAGCCAGCCCAGTGGCGAAGTTTACCAGGTTAATGACCAGGTAAGCCTGACGCCGAGACTGACGTTCCAAAGCCAGGCCGGCCAATGGTGCCGCCAGTTCCGCCTGGAGACGCAAACGTCCGCGTCGGAGCAAATTGCCTGTCGCACTGGCGAGGGTTCCTGGGAACAGGTGGCCACTGCCGAAGCAGAGCCTTCCCTGGCACCTGATGTATACCAGACAGCGAGCGGTGGCAGTGTGCTTGACGAGGAACTGGACCGGATGATGGCCACGCCCCCCGTTGGGCCGAACCAGGAGCGTGCGTTGCTTGAACAGCAGTGGAGGCGTAATTAACAGTCCTGCGTCCCAGCGGTTTGCGGTTCCGGTGGATGGCAACACGGGGGAATCCAGCTAGTATCAAGGTGTTTATCCTTCGCTGACCTGATGGGGCTGTAATGACCGAATACTTTATCCAGGCGTTTATCTATCTGACCGCCGCTGTTGTCGCGGTGCCATTGGCGAAGCGCCTGGGTTTGGGGTCGGTATTGGGGTATCTGGTGGCGGGTGTCGTCATCGGGCCGGTGACGGGGCTGGTGGGCCAGGAAACCGCAACCATTCAGCATTTTGCCGAGTTTGGTGTGGTCATGATGCTGTTTCTGGTGGGCATGGAGCTGGACCCGAAATCCCTCTGGGCCATGCGGATTCGTTTGCTGGGCCTGGGCGGCCTGCAAGTGGTGCTCACCTCCGCTGCCGGAATGGCGATTGCCTGGTGGATGGGGCTGCAATGGCAGACCACCGTCGCCGTTGGCCTTATCTTCTCGTTGTCTTCCACCGCCATTGTGCTGCAGACCCTGAACGAGAAAGGACTTAGCAAAACCGAGGGGGGCCGGGGCGCTTTCTCGGTGCTGTTGTTCCAGGATATTGCGGTCATTCCCATGCTGGCGGTGATTCCCCTGCTGGCGATATCCGAACTGGCGGGCGTTGGGGCGACGGACCCCGGGCACCAGGGCGGTTTCAGCCTGGTGGCGCATCTGCCAGGCTGGGCTCACGCCCTGGTGGTGATCGGCTCTGTGACTACGGTGATCGTCGGCGGTCATTACCTGAGCCGGCCCCTGTTTCGTTACGTGGTTCAGTCCGGTATGCGGGAGGTTTTTACGGCCACCGCGTTAATGCTGGTGATCGGTATCGCCGCGCTGATGAGCATCGTCAATCTGTCGCCGGCGCTCGGGGCCTTCCTCGCCGGTGTGGTGCTGGCCAACAGCGAGTTCCGTCACGAACTCGTGGCCAACATTGAGCCCTTCAAAGGGCTACTGCTCGGATTGTTTTTCATCACGGTGGGTGCCGGTATCAACTTTGAGGTGCTGGCGGCGCAATGGGGCACAGTAATCACATTGGCGCTGGCGGTTATCCTGGTCAAGGCAGCAATTCTGCTGCTCCTGGCCTTGTTATTCGGGCTGCGGGGCCGTGATGGCTGGCTGTTCACCCTCGGGCTGGCCCAGGCCGGCGAATTCGGCTTCGTGCTGCTGACCTACAGCATGCAGAACAGTGTGATCCCCGCGGACATCGCCCAGCTTCTGGGATTGGTGGTGGCGCTGTCCATGTTCCTGACGCCGCTGTTGTTTATTGCCTACGACCGGCTGATCTTGCCGCGGTATCGTGAAGCCCGCAATGAGCAGCGGGAAGCCGATGTGATCGAGGAGCAGGCGCCAGTGATCGTGGCCGGGGTTGGACGATTTGGCCAGATTGTGTGCCGGTTGTTGCGCGCCAACAAGATTCCCATTGTCGCGCTGGATCTGGCCCTGGATCAGATCGAAAACCTGCGACGTATCAACATCAAAAGCTATTTCGGTGACGCCAGCCATACGGGGTTACTGGAAACGGCGGGCATCGCCCACGCGCGCTTGCTCGTGGTTGCGATTGACGACCGGGATAGAGCCGTGGCCCTGGTGCACCATGTCAAACAACACTACCCCGGCGTCTGGGTACTGGCACGGGCGTTCGATCGGGGCCATGGCTATCAGTTGCGCCAGGCCGGCGCTGACGACGTCGTGAGCGAAACCTACCATTCTGCGGTGGAGCTGGGTGGCCATGCACTGACCGCATTTGGCGTTCACCCATTGCGGTCGCGGCAGATGACCTGGGCATTTATCAATAATGAGAAGTCCCACGAGGACGAACTGTTCGACGCCTGGAAGGAAATCGAAGAGGGTATCCGCTTTAGCCCCCGTTATGGTGAGCTGTTCATGAAGCTGGAGGACACCCTGAGTGACGTGATGCAGCAGGACTGGGAGCCGCCCAGCCGTGAGGAGGTGCCCTTGTGGTCACCTCCTAAAACGGACGAGTGATGTTTGCGATGGCTAGTTGGTGCTGAACCGGCGCCGACCCCATCCCATCATAAACAGCAGGGCCAATAACGGCCAGGACATGCTACCGCCGCCACCGCCTGACGATGAGTCGTCAGAGGCCGAGCCGGAGGAAATGGAGTTGTCCACTTGCTGGACGTTGTAGGCCGACAGCTCGGCGTCCGGATCAAGGGAGCTGTAGATCCGCCCCACACCCTCCGCAAAGGCCTCAATTTCAATAGTATTGTCCAGAAGCTGTCCATCCATGGTGATACGGGTTTGTCTGAGTGTGACCAACACGGCACGCGGCTCGCCGTCTACGCTGGTTGTGGACTCCTCAATCAATTCAATGGTCGTGGTGAAATTGACCTTATTGCCCTGCCGGCCATTGATGTAGCTGGAGAGGGTGGCACGTGAAGTGACACTCGTGCCCAGCTCAAGCGAGCTGGGGATCATTAGCAGACCATCCCCGTAGGTGATTCGAATCCGATCTCCTTCCGAATCAACAAACCGGCTTTCAAGCAGATAGACGCCAGTAGTACGACGTACCAGGCGGTCATCGCCATTGGGAAAAATGAACTTGAACATACCTGCGCCGCTTATGGATTCGCTTCGGAACTGGTAGCCATCCGATGGGTCGGAGAAAACCCAGGTGATGTCCCCCAAGGGGAAAAAGTCCATCGTATTGTGGGTGGGAAAGTCGTCAGAAACGTCGGGATTGTAACCGGAGGCGACTTCTGAGGCGTTCGTGGCGCCGTCACCGTCATAGTCCTGGGACGCATCATCGGGATTGTATGGGTCGAGCGCCAGATACTGGTCTTCCAGCGAGTCTGGCAGGCCGTCTCCATCGGAATCGAGGTTGGGATCCCCTGCAGGATAATCCTCCTCATCGGTCATGGATGTACCGTTGAGGTACTCGCTCAGATTGCTGTAACCGTCTGCGTCCAGGTCTTCCTGGGCATCGGCACTGTCAAAGGGATCCAGTCCCACTGCGAGTTCGTCTGTGTCGGGGATGCCGTCGTTGTCGGAATCATTGTCACAGGCGTCGCCAAACTCATCGCCATCATGATTGTCTTGATTGGCATTGGCGGTGTTGGGGCAGTTATCTTCGAGGTCAAACAGCCCGTCGTCGTCAGTGTCCGCTGTGAAATCGAGTACTGAGATGTCAGGCCCCCCGCTTGCGGCCATTTCAATCGCCACCAGGTGGGCGCCATAGGCCAGAATACGGGTGTCCAGGGCATCGAATATAGAGTTCTCTTCAAGGAGCTCGTAGTTGTCGGACCAGGTTTGCAGCACGGCATTGCCATCAACTGCTGCAATGGTGTGGAGGGTATCTCCCGTCCAGGCGGCGTCTGTTATTTCATTGGACAGATAGTTGAGTTCGGCGAGGGAATAGGCGTCGTGGAGCTTGCCTCCGCCGGTCAGCAGCAATTGGCCTGCAGGGTCGAAGTGCAAAGGTGCGGCTGCGTAGCCGCTGCTGTGATAGGGGGAGTCGCCCTTGCTGCCCAAAAGCCCGGTGGTTGAGCTCAGCTCGGACCATTCAATGTCATTGGGCGATGTTCCGGACCGGAAGTGATAGATACGCTCGGTGACAGGATTCCATAGGTATTCTGAGCTGGCGTGCCGCCATTCAACGGAGTCCACCATTGTTCCGGATGCGTCAAAGCTGTAGAACCGCTCCCAGGCACCGGAGGCATCCACCGCAAAGAGATAATCGCCTGCGGATTCCAGACCCAGAACACTTTGTGGCAGGTTGGTGAACGGAGTTTCCTGAAGTGTCCCGGTGGACATGACTATCTGGCTGATCTTTCCACCAGTGTAGCCCAGGTAAAGTCGCCCATGGGCTGGGGAATACGTCATCCACGTGGGTGGGTTCAGCAGGCCGATGCTGTCAACATAGGTTTGCGTTTCCGCCGACCAGATGTGAATGGCCAGTGTCTCCCGGTCGGCCAGATACAACAGGCCTTCCTGGCTGTCGAACTCGATGAAATCCGGGATGAAATCCGAAGTTTCCGGATTGGGGGGCTCGCCTGGCGATGGCGTGGCAAGACTGTCGAGGTCCAATACTTCAACACCGATCTGACTGCTGTTCTCGTAGAAAGCAAAGACAGCGTCACCGTAGCTGGCAATTTTCAGAGGTTGCTGGTTGAGGCCCATCTGAGCCACTTCCAGCATGGCGTTGTTGTATTGATGAACGGTATTGCCACGGAGCACCAGCAGGTCGCCCTGCCAGAAAGTCATATCGTCAAACGCGCCAGCAAGGCTGCCGGCGTAGGTCAGGTCGTTGGCGAAATAAAGGATGCCCTGATTGTCGAGTACGCGACTTTCATCCGGGAACAGGTAAAGTTGACTGGCACTGGGATAATCCCCGTGGGCGGGGCTGTCCATATCGCTCCCCATTGTGCCATCCGCATTGAGTGGGATTTTAACAATATCGGACGGTGAAGTGCCGTCTGACCGATAGTACAGCGCTGACTGTGCTGGTGATCCCACAGACCCGGTCCCCCTGTAGAAAACCGTTTTTTCTTCTATGAGTGTGTAATCTGACAGGTTCCGAGCCATGACCCGGTTGAAACCCTGTACCAGATAAAGGGCGTTTCCTACCGCATGGAGTGCCGTCATGTCTTCGCCGGTGTTGGCAATGAAAGTCGGTGTCTGCGAATCGAGATCTATTGCGTAGGCACTGCGCCGATAGGCCACATACAGATTGTTACCCTGAATTTCTGCGGCTGTTGGTACGTTATTGAGGGGAATATCCGACAACATGGATTGCGACACCATGTCGTAGCGGACGACTTTATTCGGGGCAGCGAAAGTGAAATAAATCACACCATCGTCCTGGTCGATATCAACCAGCGCAGCGTGAGAAACGGTCGAAAAAAAGCAAAAACACACCAGAAAGAACGCTTTCAGCGCCTTTGGAGAATGTCGCATACAACGTTCCCTGTTTAAGTGACTGGACAACGATACTGAACGCGGATCAGGCGTTCTTCACACACATCACGTGCGTCGTGCACGGTATGATATTAATTGATTAAGGATAGTTAATCATCCGCGGCATTAACTTGATAGGTGTCTCATTGGGGAAACCCCAGTCTGTTGATTCTCCACTGAAGGTTCTGTTCATTCATGCAAATACAGCTATCACATTTGTGGAATATCTGTTCGTTTTTGAAAGGGGTAGTCTGAATTCACTGAAACACGAAGGAGAATTCAGACATGAAGGTACTGATTGTACTGGCCCACCCGGAAAGGCGGTCATTCAGTGGGGGTTTGGTGGATGTGGCTACGGAAACCCTGAATCTGGCGGGGCACGAGGTAGAAATAGACGATCTCTATGGGGAAGGTTTTGATCCGGTGGAGCGTTCGTCGTGGTATGGCAAGCGTCAGGATGAGTGCTATTTTGCTCCGCTGACGGAGCAGCGGGCTCACTATGATGCCAATGCATTACCTCAAGACGTGCAGCGTGAGATAGCCAGGCTGAATTGGGCCGATCTGGTGATTTTCCAGTTTCCGCTATGGTGGCATTCTCAACCCGCCATATTGAAGGGCTGGTTTGATCGTGTGTTGGTCTATGGCGGACTTTACTCGGGAAGCATGCGCTATGATCGTGGCTATTTTCGCGGTAAACAGGCGATGTGTTCCGTGACCACAGGTTCGCCGGAGCAGGCGTTCATGCCATTTGGCCGCGCTGGCAATATGGTGGAATGGCTGTGGCCGGTTCATTCTTCACTGTATTACGTGGGCTATGACGTGCTGGCACCGCACATAAGCTATGGGGTGCAGGGTGGCGGCATCCGCTATCAGGAGGAAGGCGCGTTCCGGGACCATCTGGAGGCACTGAAAGACCAGTGGGCGCACCGGTTGTCGGGGATTGAACAGGACGCGCCAATTCCCTTTACTGGCTGGAATGACTGGGACGATGCCGGAGTGCTCAAACACTCGAATCCGACGCGTTGGCGGTTGTGAGCAACGTTGTGATTTGCCCTGAGAAGACTATGCTTGAGCTAAGGCCCGGCAGAGGAGAGCATCGCCTTGGCACAACAACGGGACGTCACGGTCTTTTACGATGAACGGGTATTGGCCCATCACCCCGATACCAACATGGATTTCCTGCCCGGCCGCCTGGACAAACGGGTACGTTCCATTCTTTCAGGCCTCAATGTGCAGTGGAAGTACCCCGAGCATCCAGGCCGTATTACCGCGATCATGGACTTGCTCGCCCGTGATCCCATTCCCGGTGTCCGGATCGAGCCTGGTAAGGCGGCAACGCCGGATCAGTTGAGCCGGGTTCATACGACTTCGTTCCTGGACGACATATTCTCATTGCGGGACGAAAGTGCGTGGCTGGATGTGGATACCACAGCCGTTTCACCGGGCAGTGTTGAAGCTGCCGAAGTGGCTGCAGGCACGGCCATTGCAGCCGTGGAAGCGGTGGTTGAGGGCCGAACGAACAGCGCCTTCGCAATGGTCAGGCCGCCTGGTCACCATGCTGAGCCAGTACGCGCAAGGGGGTTCTGCCTCTTCAATAATGTTGCCGTTGCGGCTGCACACGCGCAGGCGGAGCTGGGCTGTGAACGGGTATTGATCGTCGACTGGGACGCCCACCATGGCAATGGTACCCAGGACATCTTCTGGGCGGATCCGGACACCATGTTTTTTGATATTCACCGGGCCGCACCATTTTACCCAGGCAGTGGCGCGTTAACCGACGTAGGCGCCGGCCTGGGCGAGGGCACCACCATTAACGTGCCCATGCCCGGTGGCGCGGGCGATGTCGCTTACCTGAAAGCGCTGCGGGAGATACTGGTACCCGCCGCAGACTACTTCAAACCGGACCTGGTACTGGTTTCCGCCGGCTTTGATGCCCATTGGTACGACCTGGCGCTCAATGTGTCCTACGAAGGCTTCTCAGCCATGACGGGCATTGTGCAGGAAATTGCGGACAAGCACTGTAACGGCCGGCTGGTCATGGTGCTGGAGGGCGGTTACAATACCGAATCATTGTCTCATGGCGTGCACGCAGTGCTTCGGGCACTGGCCGGTGGCACGTTGGCGGAACCAAGGGTCTGCGGCATGGAAGAAGTGGACACTGCCATCGATTTTCATAAGGGCGCCTTCGAGCCCGATAACACGGATTAGTCCTTCTCTGCAGCCTTCCCAAAAATAAAATAGCGGTTTCCTATCGAACGGCTAAAAACAATCAATTTGAATGTTTTTGATCAAATCAATACTTTAGCCAACTCAAGTTAGCCAATGCCTAAACTCAACCAACGGGAGATATCTACTATGGGTATGATTAACAGCGAAATTAAACCGTTCAACGCCACCGCCTTTAAAGGCGGCGAGTTCGTTGAAATTTCTGAAGCCGACGTAAAAGGGAAGTGGTCTGTCTTCTTCTTCTACCCGGCCGACTTCACTTTCGTATGCCCGACCGAGCTGGGCGACGTTGCCGACAAGTATGAAGAGCTGCAGAAGCTGGGTGTGGAAGTATTCTCCGTATCCACCGATACGCACTTTACCCACAAGGCGTGGCACAGCAGCTCCGAGACTATCGGCAAGATCAACTACTTCATGGTAGGCGACCAGACCGGCACCATCACCAACAACTTTGGTGTGATGCGTGAAGGCCAGGGCCTGGCAGACCGCGCTACTTTCCTGATCGACCCGGATGGTGTTATCCAGGCCATGGAAATCACTGCCGAAGGTATCGGCCGTGACGCTGACGACCTGCTGCGCAAGGTAAAAGCGGCTCAGTACGTTCGTAACAACCCCGGCGAAGTTTGCCCGGCCAAGTGGAAAGAAGGCGAAGCGACTCTGACTCCGTCACTGGACCTGGTTGGCAAGATCTAAGGTTTCGGTAACAGTGAAACCTGTAAAAGGCCCGCTCTGCGGGCCTTTTTTGTTTCTATCCAATTGATTTACCGAGTCGAATAGCAAAGACCTATCAAATACTTTGGATCAATTAATTTGAGCTGTGGAAGGCCAGTCCGTATCGTTCTCCTATATTCGATTCACGACTCAAACCGAGTTCGCACATTCAGTTTTACGCTATCCAGAGGGGAAAAGAGAGCATGTTGGACGCCAGTATCAAGGAACAGTTGAACGCTTACATGGACAAGCTGCAGCAGCCGATCGAGCTGGTTGCCGCTTATGACGACAGCGAAAAGTCCCAGGAACTGAAGCAGTTGCTGGACGAGCTCGAGCCCATGTCTGACAAGATCAGCCTGCGCACGGAAGAGTCAGAGCAAGTACGTCGCCCGTCATTTGCCATTAATCGTGTTGGCAGCGACATCGGCGTGCGATTCGCCGGCATCCCCATGGGCCATGAATTTACCTCCCTTGTTCTGGCGCTGTTGCAGGTAGGTGGTCATCCGCCCAAGGCCAGCCAGGAAGTGATTGAACAGGTCAAAGACCTGGACGGCGACTTTGAGTTTGAAACCTACTTCTCGCTGTCGTGCCAGAACTGTCCGGACGTGGTCCAGGCGCTGAACCTGATGAGCGTCCTCAATCCAAGGGTCAAGCATACGGCGATCGACGGTGCCCTGTTCCAGGATGAAGTGGAGCAGCGTGAAGTCATGGCAGTGCCCAGCGTTTATCTCAATGGCAAGCCGTTTGGCCAGGGCCGCATGACTCTGGAGCAGATTATCGCGAAGGTCGACACTGGTGCAGAGGCTCGTGACGCTGAGAAGCTCCAGCAAAAAGACCCGTTCGAGGTGCTGGTCATTGGAGGTGGCCCGGCGGGTTCTTCAGCCGCTATCTATGCGGCGCGCAAGGGTATCTCTACCGGTATCGCCGCAGAACGCTTCGGTGGCCAGGTGGCGGACACCATGGGCATCGAGAACCTGATCTCTGTGCCCTACACCGAGGGCCCCAAGCTGGTGGCGGCCATGGAGCAGCACGTCAAGGAATATGATGTAGACATCATGAACCTGCAGCGCGCTGAAAAACTGATCCCGGCGGCCCGTAAGGGTGGCTACCACGAAGTGCGTCTGGCCAATGGCGCCTCTTTGAAGAGCCGCACGCTGGTTCTGTCCACCGGCGCTCGCTGGCGCCAGATGGGTGTTCCGGGCGAAGAGGAATACCGCAATAAAGGTGTGGCCTATTGCCCGCACTGCGACGGCCCCTTGTTCAAGGGCAAGCGTGTGGCGGTGATCGGCGGCGGTAACTCCGGCGTGGAAGCGGCCATCGACCTGGCGGGTATTGTTGGCCACGTGACTCTGATTGAGTTCGGCGCTGCCATGCGCGCAGACGATGTGCTGCAGAAGAAACTGCGCAGCCTGAAGAACGTGGAAATCATTACCTCGGGCCAGACCACTGAGATTACCGGCGAGAACGGCAAGGTGAACGGCCTTCAGTATACCGACCGCACAACCGGAGAGAGCCACCATGTATCGTTGGAAGGTGTGTTCGTCCAGATTGGCCTGGTGCCGAACACCGAGTGGCTGAAAGGTGACATCGAGCTGAGCCAGCATGGCGAGATCATTGTCGACGACCGGGGCGAAACCTCCATCCCGGGCGTGTTTGCGGCCGGTGACGCTACCACCGTGCCCTACAAGCAGATCGTGATCTCTATGGGTGAAGGCTCCAAGGCCGCCCTGAGCGCGTTCGACTTCCTGATTCGAAACTCCGTTGATGAGAGCGAGAGTGACGAAGCTGCGGCCTGAAGCTCCGCCTGAAATTCGGCGTGAAAACAGGTTCACACACGGCTGACCCCTAACCAGTTCGTGTTTTTCCGCCCCGTTGTCCGGTTTCCGGATAGCGGGGCTTTTTTATGGGCGTCCCGAAACGTCAGTTGTGAGCGTATAACTGATGTTGAACAAGGCTGCGCAACTCACTGGGATTAATGGGCTTCTGCACCAGCCGGTAACCACTGGATCTGGCCTGCTTCAGTTTATCCGGATCGGTGGTGCCGCTGATAAGCACGCCGGGGATATTGGTGCGAAAATGATCTCTCAACTGGCTAATGATTCCAATGCCGTCGGGTCCTTTAAGCAGGCTCAGGTCGGTCAGGATGAGATCCGGAGCGGTTTGTGATTCGGGCATTTTTTGAAGCATATCAACGAGTGATTCAGCCACAATCACGGTGAGACCCCAGCGGGATAGCAGTGTGTGCATGGCATCCAGAACGCTAGGGTCATCGTCGATGACAAGCACGAGTTTCTGCCTGTCGTGCGCGTGGGGATGGTTGGCATCGTGCTTGACATGATTCTCTGCCTGGGCCTCGCTTCCTAGAGGGCAGCGGATTTCGAATGTGGATCCGTACCCCACCCTGGATCGTAGTGAAAGCGGGAGGCCCAGCAATTCACACAACCTGCGTACGATGGCCAGGCCGAACCCGAGTCCTTTTTCCTGTTCCTGGCCTGCATTGTCCAGTTGCTGAAACTCGATGAACGCCGTTTCCTGCTTATCCGGCGGTATCCCTGAGCCGGTGTCGATCACCTGGATGAGGACGTGGTCTTTGCGTCGTCGGGAGGCAATGAGTACGCCACCGGTGTTGGTGTAGCGCAGAGCGTTTGTTATCAGGTTTCGCAGGATGCGCTCCAGCAGCGCGCGGTCGGAATAAACGACGGTTCTTGATGAATGCATACGCAGGCTAAGGTGCCTGTTCCTGGCTTCCTCCCGGTATTCGCGCTCTAATCCTTCGAGACACTCTGCAATGTCAAAGTGATAGGGTTCCGGCTGCACGGCGTTGGCGTCCAGTCTCGAAATATCAAGAATGCCGTCAAACTGTTTTCTCAGTATGCCCAGACAGGTATCCAGGCGTCGAAAAATCCGATTGCCTTCCTGTCGGTTGTGTTTTGGCGTATCTCTTAGTGCATCAATGTACAGCGAGATGGCGTGTAATGGCTGGCGCAGATCATGGCTTGCTGTAGCGAGGATTCGCGATTTGGCGAACACAGCCTCCTGTGCCTCTCTGGTCTTGTGTTGCAGCTCACGGGCGAGATCAGCGCTGGAATAGTGCAATCGCATTTCCGAGCGAACGGTGGCGTTGAGCTGCTTTGCGATGTTTATCGCCGTCAGCAAGGCCAGCACCATAAGGCACGCGAGTGCAAGGTAAGGCAGGCTGCCGACGAAGGCCAATCTCAGTATCAATGCGATCAGAATGGGGACGCCGTACACATAGTATAGCGGCAGCCAGTGCGTACCGGAGGTAATGGAACCGATGCCAAGCGTCACAGCAACGGTAATCATGAACACCTGGTGAGGAGCAGAATGTTCATCAAAAAACGCAAAAGTCGCAATTACCCAAAGCGAACCCATGAAGGCGGTGCTCAGAAGCAGCCCCACGTGCCACTTGCTGGCGCTCTTGTCTCGTGAGGCGTGTAACTGGTAGTGCCGGGATAACAGGTATTTCGCGTAAATGCCCGCCATTGCAGCCAAAAGCCAGCCAATCAAGAGCGTTGCTTCATTGCGGGGCCATAGAACGATCACGACCGTGAGTGGCACGATCGCGGTTACGATCGACCACCTGCGCAGACTTGGAAAATACGGAGAGAGCGACTCAAACGTAATGCGTTCCTCAATGTCCAGTGCAGACATAGCGGCCTGGCTCCTGCGGTTCAGCGTTCGATAAGATCCCGTGTTCTGGCGATATGAACGCAATCGGTGCGGTTGACCGCATTCAGCTCAAGTAGCAGGGAGCCCACATGGGCTTTGACGGTGTGTTCGGTCAGGAAAAGCGCGGTGGCAATCTGGCGATTGGAATAGCCCCTGGCCATCAGTTCCAGAACCTGGCGCTGGCGTCTGGTGATATTGCCGGCGAGCGGCGTCCGTCTTGGTTTCAGGGTATCGATCTGTTTCTGGATGCCGGGTGGAATGTAGGTGTCACCTGACAGTACGCAGGCCAGCGCGGCCAGCATTTTCTGGCTGCTGTAGCTCTTGGGAATAAACCCGAGGATGCCCATTTCCAATGCCGTCTTGATGGTTCGGGCGCATTCCTCGCCGGATACCACGACGACGGGATACCAGATCCCCTGCTCATGCATTCTCTGAATAATCGATAGGCCATTAAGTCCCGGCATCACAAGATCAATCAGTACCAGATCAAATGATTCGTCAGACTCGAGTTGCGCAATGGCCTGCTCGGCACGGCTTGCTTCGGTGATATCAGGCTGGGGATGAATTTTCTGGAGAACGTGCCAGATGCCGTCGATAAAGAGCTGGTGGTCGTCCACGACGAGTATCTTCATAGCAATCGCCTGATCTGGGCCATCGAAACTGAGCAGAAGTGTAGCAAATACGCTGGCAAATACCCCTATTCCGTTGAAATTAGCGCTTATGGCTAATGATTCGTTCGCGCTCCTTACGGATACTTGTTTAGTTACAAATTGTTAACAACAACCATAAACACGAAGGTATCGTTCAGTCTGTTGAGCTTGGTCTGCCGTAATTATGGCTGCATCAGCTCCGAACCATACCAGCGTACGCTGAACGGAACTCGGAGCGATGATGAACACCCCCACTGTGAATAGCGGCAACGGATCAATGCAGGCCGGGTATGCCCGGTCTGGCCCTGTTTTATCCCCTGGAGTCTGGAAGAAACTGTCCCGCCTGACGGTTCTGGCGTTTGTGCTCCTGCTCGGCGCCTGCGGTGGCAGCAGTAGCGATGATGACACAGATTCAGCAAGCCAGATTGAACCGAATGCCGAGGAGCTTCCACCGGTCAGCGACGTCAAATCGCTCAGCCAGCGGTATGTTGAGGTGACGTTTGAACGGGCGGCCTCCGAAGACGCGGCTGAAAACATAAAAAACTACAACGTTGTACTCTCCAACGGAAACTCTGCGCCGGTTGTTGCGGCAAACATGGCGGCAGATGGCAGAACGGTGCTTCTTGAGATTGCCCCCGCCCGGTCAGACCTCCAGTTGGTGCCCAACGGCACCCTGGAGTTCGATCTGGTGGGCGTGGATGATCCGGCAACGGTGTTCACCGGCAACGGCACAAATGAGCCGATCATTGAGTCCGTCGCCTCCCTGAGCGATACGGTGGTCGAGGTGCTGTTCAATGAGCCGGTGTCAGACAATGCGGGCTTTCTGGAAAACTACCGGATTGAAACGCCAGGGGGCGAAACGCTGGAGATTCTGGCGGCCACTATGGGCGCTTCCGGTGATAGCGTGATTCTGACCACCGGGCCGCAGGACGATGTGCCCTACACCGTCACGCTGACCGGCGTTTCTGGCAAGGTGAGCGCTCTACCACTGCTTGCGTCCGCCAGTAACCTGAATTTCTCAGGCCTTTCCCGCAATACGGCAGCGTCCACGGCTCCTGCAGTGACCAGCGCGCGCTCGTCTGGCAATACTGGTGTGGTGATTGACTTCAACAAGCCAATGGGAATAAGCGCCATCAACCCGGCCAACTATGCGATTGGCCAGGAAAACGTTAATCCTGAAGCCAGTGGCCTGACGGTTGTCTCTGCTGAATTCTCCGGCGCTGATCGCAGTGCCGTTGTGCTGACCACCCGTTCCCAGAATTCGCTGACCTATCGGGTGACCGTGGGCAACGTCCGGGATATTAACGGCCAGTCGTTCAGTGTCGCTAATGGCACCCTCGATGTGATTGTCGCCAACAGCACCACCTTCGCCGGCACGGGGCCGGACGCCGGTACGCTGGTTGATACCGACGGCGATGGCCTCTACGACAACGAAGAACAGAGCGGTTATACCGTAATCATTGAGATGGCCAACGGCGACATCGTAGAACGCCAGGTCACCAGTGACCCGGACGTGGCCGACACCGATGGCGACGGTGTCAGTGATGGCGCGGAACTGCAGTACGGCATGAACCCCCGCGCCACCGACACCGATGGCGACGGCCTCGATGATAACCTCGAACTCAACACTATTTTCAGCAACCCGTTTGCGCAGGACTCTGACAACGATGGCTTACAGGATGGCTTCGAACACTTCGACTTGAAGACATCGCCACTGCTTGCTGATACCGACGGCGACCAACTCTCTGACTATACCGAACTGTTTGAGTTGAACCGGAACCCACTGCTTGCGGACCTGCCCAAACTGCGCATTGATGTGGGGAATGTTCGACTGCAGATTGACGAGCGCTACAGCTACACGGACGAGACCGGCGAAGTGATCTCCCAGGAGTCAAGCTCCAATTCGACGCTGGCGACCAGCGAGAGCACTTCGTTTACAAGTTCAAGCAGTGATACCACGGAGTGGGGCGTCGAGGCGTCACTTCGGGCGGGACTTGGAAGTGGCAATTTCTTCGGCGGGAGTAGCAATAACTTAAGTGGTGGCGCTGAGCTGACGGTTACTGGCGGTTACAGTGCGTCCAGCACGGTGGCCACGGACGACGAGTCGGCGCAGGAAAGCCAGGAAGTTTACGAGAACTCCCTGGTCAAGGGGGCAGAGCTGTCCACTACCAATACGGTAGCGAGGGAAGTTGTCGGGGCCCGGATTGATGTTGATCTGTCGATTCTCAATCTTGGCAACGTTCCTTTTAACGTGAGCGATATTGAAATTACGGTGTTGCAACAAGTCGGTAGTAGGACCAACTTCCTGCCGGTCGCTACGCTGGTGTCGAACTCAGAGCTAATTTCAGGGACGCCACTGAGTGTTAGCCTGGGGGCGTTCAGCACCGAGCGCGGACCATTTTTGTTCGCCAGCCGTGAAGTGTTCCCGAACCTAGTTGAGGACATAATGCGCAAGCCGGACGGCTTGGTCTTTCGAGTGGCCAATTACCGGGTGACCGATGAACTGGGCCGTACCTATACCTTTATCAACCAAGTGGCCCGCGACCGCACCGCCCGTATCGCGCTAGATTTTGGTGATGCAGATTCAGCAACGGATTATCTGGTCGCAACCAGCGGTGTGTTGGATGATGGCGGGGTCTCCGGTGGCGGGTATCTGGGAGGTTATGCCCCAAATGGCGACGCGATCGGTTTGCCGATTGGTTATGTGCTGGAGGCTATCATGGACGTTCCGCGGCACGACACCACGCTTGACCGAATCGTTTCCGGTGTTAATGGTCTTCTTGACACCGATAACCCGACATCGGTGGGCGGCGACGACATCGTCACCCAGTTTAATGGAGAGGCGGTGGTTACTGTTGGTCCGAATGGGTGGTTGGACAGCCGACCTGCAGGTGATGATTTAATCCTCAACCCTGATGTCGCCAGCGGCATTGTTGCAGGTTTGAACAAACGCGCCGACAGTCTGGCTCAGGGGGACGATGTCCAGATTGTGCCCCGAGATACCACCGGTTTAAGTATCGGAACGCTGGTGATTGGTCCAGGAGCCAACGGCAGATTGGACACGGGGCGCTTCGGCGACGATCAAGTTGAGTTTGTGAGTGGCTATGAGACCAGTCGCACTTGTGCGGTTAGCTCCAACAAAGCGGGTGACGTGTGTCGGGTCGCTGCAGACTGCGGGTGCGAGGCAGGCGACTCAGACGTTCGGTGCCTGGTTCCGGTTGTGGAACCGGTCAATGCCTGTAGCGGACCGGAACAACTGGTGCGCATTAACACCATGCGCAATGGTGACTTGAACCGGGGCTGGGTCGTACTGACGGCTGAAAGCCTACCGCCTGCAGCGGATTTCAATGAAATTCTGGTGGAAGCGGGCAACGACCTGTTTCTGGCGTTTCTGCAAGACTTGGACGGGGATGGTCTGTTTGCCCGCAACGAGTTCCTGTCAGGATCCACGGACAGCGGAACGGACAACTACGTCAACGGTTCCTTTGGGGAAGGTTTTGATCCGGATGTGGCCGGAGGGTGCCCGCTGCCCGAGCCTTTCTGCGACGGCATCCCGGATTCCAGGGATACCGACCGGGATGGCCTGGGAGATTTCGCAGAAATCAATGTGGGCTGGAAGGTTGCAGTGGACGGCGGCAACCTGAGGCAAACCTTCTCATCACCGCGCTTTCGGGATACCGATGGCGACGGGTTGCTCGACCCCGTTGAGCAGGACTTGCGTCGTTACTGCGAGGCGAATGACTCCCGAACGGACGCTTTGTGTGCATTTTTACAACGAGACCCTGTGGTCATAGATCAGGCCATTGGCATTATTGCCGGCAGAAATGGTGTAGCAGAGAGCCAGGCGAGCGATACCGATGAGCAGTTGGTGCCGGTGGGGGCCATCGTGGCGTATGGTACGGCGGTGGTTGGTCCTGGTACGGATAACATTCTGACAACCAGCCTGGCGGGCGACGATCTTTACGAATCGATCAACAGCATCCCGCCGGCGACGGACCCGACTCAGCGGGATACCGACCGGGATGCCATTTCGGACTTCATCGAGCTTGAGGGCTTTGATGCTGGACTGGCGATCGTGGATGGTGGCAACGGAATTGCCGATTCGTTAAAGAAT
This sequence comes from Marinobacter sp. M5B, assembly GCF_042604615.1. Taxonomy (NCBI): domain Bacteria; kingdom Pseudomonadati; phylum Pseudomonadota; class Gammaproteobacteria; order Pseudomonadales; family Marinobacteraceae; genus Marinobacter; species Marinobacter sp. M5B. The sequence continues at coordinate 4,345,880 of NZ_CP156894.1, read as the reverse complement.
GGTGACGATATTCAGCGCGTGTTTTCAGGCAACCCTGTCTATCCGGAAAGTGTTGTTATTCTTCCGGGAAACAATCAGTTGATTGATAGTGTCACCAAAGGTGATGACAGAGTTCGCCCCGCTATTGAGGGCCTGGTCAGTGACCCGTTGCGACGGGATACTGATGCGGATACTTTTGTAGACGGCCTGGAGCTGGCGCTGGGGTCGAACCCGACCGAGTTTGACGGTTCTGACTTCATCGATTCCGATCTCGATGGTCTTTCAGATCGGGAAGAAGACACGCTGGGATGGGTGGTGAGCGTGAACGGAGCCATAGGCCGTCAGGTTAATTCGAGCCCGTCGCTGCCCGATACCGATTTCGACGGCTTGCCGGATGTGATTGAGCGGGACCTGCGGACCGACCCCAATAATCAGGATACTGATGGTGACGGACTGTCTGACTACGAGGAAGTGAATGACCTGAGAAAGTATGCCGAGCTTGGGCAACTCTATCCGGTTCTGGATTTCCCGAGCTCGACCGGGGGCCTGGGAACCAATCCGTTACTTTCCGACAGCGATTCGGATGGCTTGTCGGATAAAGCAGAAACGCAAGAGGGTTTTCTCCTGCTTATCCCTGGCCGCTCGACCGCAAGTACGTTTTACACCAACCCATTGCTGGCTGATACCGATCTTGATGGCGTGAACGATGGTGACGAGGTGAATCGCGGCGGATTGAATCCTGAGCCAACGGATCCGACAGATCCCGATACGGATGATGACAATCGTAATGACGGTCAGGAAAGGGCAGCGAGCAGCAATCCGTTTGTTCCCGATGCAGTGGTCACTCTTCGCTACACTTTCTTATCGTTGAATGCTGCTGGCAGTGACAACGAATGGGATTGGACATTTTATGCCCAGGGAGGCGGCGATCGTTATCCAGGTAGAGTTGTCGTAAACACAAGAGAATTCACCGATAACTCTTCTTTCGTGTTAGTGGAAGCACCGGCCTGCAATTACATTGAAGTCGGGAACCTTGCGACTCTCTACTTTAGCGGCAGTTATGCAGACCAGACGTTTGTGATGCAGGCGGGGGATGCCATTGTGTTAAACGGGACAGTCAGAGAGATCGACGGGAGCGGTGGATTTTGCCCTGCTGGAGCTCCTGTAGAGGTCGATGAGCTAGCTACTTTCGAAAAGGTTCTGACCTTTGAAGACATTGTTGGTAGTGCTGCAGGTCGAAACGGGACTATTACAACGGTTGCATTAACGGGTAGCGCGACGCCGAATGTTGGCTGGCAGGTGCTGGTCGAGTAGCAGTCAGTCCGAAGTCGAGAGCTTCTCGAAACAGACTGGCTACAAATTCCGCCCGTTGTCCAGCTTCTGGATAGCGGGTTTTTTGTGGACGTCTATTCCGTGCACATAGGCCAGGTTGAATGGTTCGATTACTTTCTGTACACTTTATTTTAATTGAACGTTCAATTAATAAAACGGACAGGAAGCGCGATGCCGATTGTTGGCGTGAAAGACACCCGAAAGCAGCAACTGATTGATGCCACCATGGCGTCTATTGCCGAGCTGGGGCTGCAGAACACCACCATCATCTCCATCAGCCGTCGTGCCGGCATGTCGTCCGGCATCATCAGCCACTATTTCGGTGGTAAGCAGGGGCTGATCGAAGCCGCGTTGCGTTATTTGCTGGACCAGTTGGGGAAGGAATTGCGGGAGCGGATGGCCCGCACCGATGGGTCGCCGGAACAACGCCTTCAGTGCATCGTCGAAGCCAATTTTTCCGAGTTCCAGCGCACCGATCTGGCGGCAAAGACCTGGCTCAGCTTCTGGGCCCGCTCCATGCACGAGCCGGGTTTGCAGCGCCTGCAGCAGATCAACAACGCCAGGCTGTACAGTAATCTGCGTTACTCCTTCGCCCAGCGTTTGCCAAAACAGGCCGCCACCGAAGCCGCCCGCCAGCTGGCGTCGATGATCGACGGCTTCTGGCTGCGAAGTGCCCTGAGCACCGATCCCCAGGAAGGCTTCTCGGCGGCGGAAACGCTGTGTAAACGATTTGCGTTGAACGCACTCGAATCCACCACGAATTCACACGATCAGGTTTGAACCCCATGACTGAATTGCCCCGTTATCAGAACTTTATCAACGGCCAGCCCATGGCCAATGCCTCCGGTGAAACCTTCCCGGTTGTGAATCCGGCCACGGGCGAAGTGATCTATGAAATGGAAATCGCCGATGAAGCTATCCAAAAGGCCGCGATAGACAGCGCCCAGGACGGCTTCAAGGTCTGGTCTGCGATGACCGGTGCCCAGCGTGGCCGTATTCTCCAGCGTGCCGTGGCGTTGCTGCGGGAGCGTAATGACGAACTGGCTGCCCTGGAAGTTCAGGACACCGGCAAACCCTGGCAGGAAGCCCAGGTCGTAGACGTGGTAACCGGTGCAGACACCCTGGAGTATTTTGCGGGGCTGGCGCCCTCGGTAGAGGGCAACCAGCAGGACCTTGGCGGGGATTTCTATTACACCCGTCGTGAGCCGCTGGGCGTGTGCGCTGGTATCGGTGCGTGGAACTACCCGCTGCAGATTGCCTGCTGGAAGTCCGCCCCGGCCCTGGCTACCGGCAACAGCATGATCTTCAAGCCCTCGGAGGAAACGCCAATGGGCGCCCTCAAGCTGGCGGAGATCTTTGTCGAAGCCGGCGTACCGGCCGGCGTGTTCAACGTGGTCCAGGGCGCGGGTGATGTCGGTGCCTGGCTGACCCACAGCCCCGATATCGCCAAGGTGTCGTTCACCGGGGAAGTCGGCACTGGCCGGAAGGTAATGACCGCGGCTGCCTCCACCCTGAAAGACGTCACCATGGAACTTGGTGGTAAATCACCGCTGATCGTTTTCGACGATGCAGACATCGATAACGCAGTGTCCGCAGCCATGCTGGGTAACTTCTATACCCAGGGCGAGGTCTGCACCAACGGGACGCGCGTGTTTGTGCATGAAGACATCTATTCGGAGTTCATGGACCGCCTGCTGGAGCGGACACTGAACAATATCCGTATGGGCGATCCCACCGATCCGGACACCAACTTTGGCGCATTGATCTCGCAGAAGCACCAGCAACTGGTGCTGGATTACATCGAGAAAGGCATTGCCGAGGGCGCCACCCTCAGCCACGGCGGTAAGGCCGCGAAGCCAGGCTCCGCGCCCGGCGGTTACTTCGTGGAGCCCACGATTTTCACCGATTGCACCGACGACATGACTATCTGCCGTGAGGAAATCTTCGGGCCGGTGATGTCGGTACTGACCTTCTCCGACGAGGAGGAAGTGATCGACCGGGCCAACAATACCGACACCGGCCTTGCTGCTGGCGTGTTCACCAACGATATCCGTCGCGCCCACCGGGTGATTCACCGCATCCAGGCTGGCATCTGCTGGATCAACAGCTACGGAGCATCGCCTGCGGAAATGCCGGTGGGTGGCTACAAGCTCTCCGGTGTTGGCCGCGAGAACGGCCGAGTCACACTCGACCACTACACCCAACTGAAGGCGGTGTACGTGGGCATGGAGGACATAGACAGCCCTTTTTAAGCGGGTTGTCAGGAGTTGCGTATGAAAGAAGTGAACTACGATTACATCATTGTCGGCGCGGGGTCTGCAGGCTGTGTGCTGGCCAACCGGCTTACCGAGGATGGCCGCCACCGGGTGCTGCTGCTGGAAACCGGCGGCAGCGACAAGAGCATCTTTATCCAGATGCCCACGGCGCTGTCCATCCCCATGAACACCAAAAAATACGCCTGGCAGTTTGAGACCGAGCCGGAACCCTACCTGGATAACCGCCGCATGCACTGCCCCCGGGGCAAGGTGCTGGGCGGCTCTTCCTCCATCAACGGCATGGTATACGTACGTGGCCATGCCCGTGATTTCGACGAGTGGCAGGAGCAGGGCGCCGAGGGCTGGGACTATCGCCACTGCCTGCCCTATTTCAAGAAGGCGGAAACCTGGGCCTTTGGCGCTGATGACTACCGTGGTGACCAGGGCCCGCTGGGCGTGAATAACGGCAACAACATGCAGAACCCGCTCTACAAGGCCTTTGTGGATGCGGGCGTGGATGCCGGTTATTTCGCCACCGACGACTACAACGGCGAGCGTCAGGAAGGTTTCGGCGCCATGCACATGACCGTCAAGAATGGTCGCCGCTGGTCTACTGCTAATGCTTACCTGCGCCCCGCCATGGCGCGGGACAATCTGACCGTGGTCACCCATGCGCTGGTGCACAAGGTGTTGCTGGAAGGCAAACAGGCCACCGGCGTGCGCTACGAGAAAGACGGCAAACTGGTGGACGTTACGGCATCAGAGGAAGTGATCCTGTCCGCGGGGTCTATCGGTTCGCCCCATCTGTTGCAGCTTTCCGGCATTGGCAACCGCGACGTACTGGAGCAGGCTGAGATCCCCGTCAATCACGAACTGGCGGGTGTGGGCGGCAACCTGCAGGATCACCTGGAGTTCTATTTCCAGTTCCGCTGCAAGCAGCCGGTCTCTCTCAATGGCAAGCTCGACTGGTGGAACAAGCTCAAGATCGGTGTTCGCTGGTTACTTAAGAAAGACGGCCTGGGTGCCACCAACCACTTTGAGTCCTGCGGATTTATCCGCTCCAAGGCGGGCGTCGAGTGGCCGGATCTGCAATATCACTTTTTGCCAGCGGCCATGCGCTACGACGGCAAGGAAGCCTTCGATGGCGACGGCTTCCAACTGCATATCGGCCACAACAAGCCCAAGAGCCGTGGTTCGGTAACTGTGCAGTCAGACGATCCGCGCCAGCCGCCGCGCATCCAGTTCAACTACCTGCAGCACGAGGATGACCGCGAAGGCTTTCGTGATTGCGTGCGCCTGACCCGTGAGATTGTCAGCCAGCCGGCGATGGACGCCTATCGAGGCTCCGAAATCCAGCCCGGCGTTGATGTGCAGAGTGACGAGGAAATAGACGCCTTTGTCCGCCAGGCGGTGGAAAGCGCCTATCACCCGTCCTGCACCTGCAAGATGGGTGTGGATGATCAGGCGGTGGTAGGGCCTGATACGCGGGTTCATGGCCTCACCGGCCTGCGGGTAGTGGACTCGTCCATCTTCCCCACTATTCCCAACGGCAACCTCAATGCTCCCACCATCATGGTGGCGGAGCGTGCCGCTGACCTCATTCGTGGCCTGGCGCCACTGAATCCGTCTGACGCCCCTGTGGCGATGGACGAGCAATGGCGAGATCGCCAGCGCCCCGGAGGGGCCGCGCGCGAGATCGCCTGATACCGTTCCCGGCGGCGCAATGGCCGCCGGTTGTTATGCAAACCATCAGGACTTACCTATCGTCGCTGCGGCGCGATAACCGTGTCGTTCTGAGCGCGCGATAGTTAAGTGTTGACCCGTCAACGCGGGGGTTTGTGTCCGATTCGAATGAACACGTGCTTCAAAGTAGAGGAGGAACACCCATGTTGTCCCATATAATAAGTAACGCCAGAAACTGGAGGTGTGTATGACACTCTGGTTATCCACAGGCCTGATTTTCACTTTCGCGGCTATCGCGCTGATCCTGTTCAAATGGTGGGACCTGAAAGTCATCGGCGTGACGCCGGTACGTACCTTCACGTTTATCGCCATTCTGTTTACCTCGGGCCTGGATGTCGGCCTGATCATGTTTCCGCTGACGGAATTTGCCGGTTACGGCAACCTGACGGAAAGTCCTGAGTACGGCTTCGCTAACCCACTGGCGATTGAGTTCGGGTTCTGGGCCTTTCTGATCTGGGGGTTCTACTTCCTTACCTGCTTCTACTTCTGTGTGATCGAGCCGCGGGTCAAGTTTTTCGACATACCGCTGGTGCGAGTGGTCAACAATGTGGTGATCATCGGCACCTGTGCCTTTACTGCGTTCCTGTTGTTGGTCAACCTGCCCTGGTATCTGCCGGAAATTGGTGACGGCGAAACCGTCGTGCCGACGTTCTACCTGATCGTCTTCGCGGCGATTGCGGCGGCGGTTTATTCCAGCAGTAAAATCAAGTATGTGCGCATACTCAGCCTGGGTTCCAGTTGGCTGTTTATCGCGCTGATTGCGGTAATGTGGGGCCGTGCCTTCCTGACGGGCAACGGCAGTGTCGGCGACTTCTTTGGCACGGCAGGGTTGATTGGTGAGTACTTCACCAACCTGCATCACTTCATGTTGCCGTTGAACGACTACCACGAGTTTTATCTGTTCTGGTGGTTCTCCTGGAGCATCATGATCGGCCAGTTCACTGCGCGCTTTGTCAGTGGCCTGCGCACCTGGCAGTTGATGATCGCGATGCTGGTGTTTCCGTCCATTGCCATCGGTACCTGGTTCTCGGTGCTCTACCATTACCACGCTGAAGGCCTGAACATCGCCAGCTATATCAACATAGCCATGATCACGGTGGGTATCCTGATGGTGATCAACTCACTGGACTCACTGATCCGGCTCTACACAGACAATCTCAACCTGACCGCAAGCCGGCTGGGACAGTGGAAGTATTATTTCGGCAACCTGATTGTGATGTGTGGTTTGACGCTGCTGTTCCAGCTCGACTTCCTGCGCATTCAGTGGGTGGGCGCTCTGGTGATTGCGCTGTACTTCGGCTGCTTCGTGTACATTGTCACGAAACGTCGCGCTGAGGTGATGGGCATTGAAGGTTCGCCCAAAGAGAATACACTCGACTTCAGGAAGATTGAGTTAGCGAGCTAGATAGCATCACACACCATCAGGGGAAACCCGGGAGGGCTTTATGTTTCTCGCCGAGAAATCGACCGGACACATGATTGAGGTGTTGGACACCAAAATGCTGATCGACCCCAACGAATCGACCGTTAAGGGCAGTCTGCATTTTGGCGAAGAAGCCCAGGACCCGGAGTTTTTCGACAAGGCCGGCCTGAATTTCCCCTCCGGGGAATCCCTGCCGCAGTGCTGGACGGACCCGGATTACCGCAGGCGGTGATCCGGGTTAACCGCAGCCATCAAATGCCAGGTCGGGCTGCCCGCGATGTTTGAGGGTATGAGCCTGACAGAGATGGCGGGCCAGGCGGTCAGCCTGATTGCACTGGGCTTCTGCATTGTCGGCTTTGCCAGCAAGCGGGATGACCGTTTGATGGTGCTGCTGATCTCCGCGAATGTGGCCTTTGCCCTTCAGTTTGCCCTGTTCGGCAGTTGGACGGCGGCGGTGCTGAGTTTGCTGGTGATCGGCCGTATCGTGCTGGCCAGGCGATATCTGGGCAACTGGAAAGTCATGCTGGCGGCGCTCGCGGTAAACCTGCTGGCAGCGGCTCTGACCTGGCGGACGCCCGTCGATTTCTTTGCCATTGGCGCGGCCATGTTCGGCACCGTCGGCATGTTTATGCTGCGCGGCATTCCCATGCGGCTGATGCTGGCCGCTGCTGCGATCTGCTGGATGTTGAACAACCTGCTGATTGGCTCTGTCGGCGGCACGCTGGCAGAGGGTATGGTGGTGGTGACCAATTTCATCACCATCTTCCGCCTGGCGAGAATGAAGCGCCGTTATCCGGAGGCCTTCGCCAAACTGAACGAGCCGGACTCATAGCCGGCCGCGTTCAAAACCCTTCAGTACGTTCACCACATTTACGCCGATGGCGTCCACGTCGTAGCCGCCTTCCATGGTGAACAGGGTAGGTAGATTCAGTGTCGCCAGCCGCTCCCCCATCAGCAGGTAGTCCGCAGACGTCAGCTTGAAGAAGGAAATCGGATCGTCCTCGAAGGTGTCTACTCCCAGAGCGATCACCAGTGCTTCGGGCTGGTATTCCGTAATGCGTTGGCAAGCGGTTTCCAGCCCTTCGCGCCAGACCTCGAAGGGCGTGCCGGGTGGATACACCAGGTTCTGGTTATAGCCGTTGCCTTCGCCTTCGCCGGTTTCATCCTCAAACCCCAGGAAGTGAGGGAACACCAGGTCCGGGTCGCCGTGCAGACTGATGGTCAGCACGTCGCTGCGCTGGTAAAAAATGGCCTGGGTACCGTTGCCATGATGGAAGTCGACATCCAGTATCGCCACGCGTTTGGCGCCCTGGTCCCGAAATGCCTGGGCGGAAATAGCCGCGTTATTGAAAAAGCAGTAGCCTCCGAGCAGATCGGCATGGGCGTGATGCCCAGGTGGGCGGCATAGTGCAAACGCGGCAGGCTCCCCGTTGGCCACCAGTGCCTGAGCCGTCAGTGCGACGTTTGCCGAGGCGCAGGCGGCGTCCCAGGTACCCTCGGTGATCGAGGTCTCGGCGGCAAAGCTGTAGTAACCCAGGCGGCCGTCGATGTCTTTTGGCACCCTTTCCCGCATCCCCCGGCCCGGCCAGACGGCGGGAATGGCCTCGCCGGGTTTATCCTCGGCTTCCCAATCCTTCCAGCAGGTCTGGAGGAAGTTGACGTAATCCGGGGTGTGCACGCGCAGAATCGGTTCCAGGCCGAAGTCGTCCGGTGGAAGAACGTCTCCCAGTTGTTCCTGCTTGACCCGGCCCAGTATGGTCTCCGCCCGGGACGGTTTCTCGTGAGGGGCGATCAATACGCCGCCGTCCAGCTCGGTCGTGGCGGTACGGCGATTGTGCAGCGGGGAAAAAACGGTTTTCATGGAAAACGATTCCGTTCTGGTTGTGGAAAGTCAGTCGTTGGCGGTTTTCTGGATACTGGAATAGAGGCAAACCCGGTTTCGTCCGCCAGCTTTGGCCTGATACAGAGCCCGGTCTGCGTAGAGCAGCAGGGTATCCAGATTATCCGACTTGTCTGGCCAGAAGGTGGCGACGCCGGCGCTGATGGCCAAAGTAAGGTGCCCACTCTCCAGCGGAAGCGGGTTGTTCTCGATGAAGCTTCTCAGGCGTTCGGCGACCTCTTCCGCGCCCGGTTCGTCGGTGTTCTCCAGAAGCACGGCAAATTCCTCTCCGCCCACACGGGCAACAATGTCGATATCCCTCAAGGCTTCCGTTGCCAGCTTGCTGAGATGGACCAGCGCCTTATCACCGACGCCGTGGCCATGGGTGTCGTTCACTTTTTTAAAGTGATCCGCATCGAACATAATGGCCGACAAAGGCGCCCCTGATCGAACTGCTTTTTTAACCGCTGTCCGACCCAGTTCGAAATAGTGTCTCCGGTTTTTCAGGCCGGTGAGTGCGTCGGTGCGCACGGTTTCCTCCAATTGGCGGATCAGTGTTTCTCGCTCCCTGCGCATGGCGTCCCGCTGGATGATTTCATCCTCCAGCAGGGTGTTGGTGTTCTCCAGTTCCCGTGTTCGTTCCTCGACACGATATTCCAGGGTTCTATTGAGCTCGTTCATTGCCCGGGTTTTCTCAGTCAGGTTCAGGATCAGGTTTCTGAGAGTGGACGATAGGGTTTTTACCTCCTCGTAGTCGTCTCTCTGCTTAATCAGAGTGGAGGGCTGATCCGGGTCCAGGTTTCGGGCTTCCTCGGTCATCTTGATTAAGGGCCGAGTGGTCCAGCGTGCAGCCAGGGATGCAAACAGGATCAGCAAAAGCGAGACAACAAAACCTGTGGCAATCAACGTATGGCGAAGGTTGTTGGCCGGGGCAAAAGCTTCTTCAGCGGGCTGTCGTACCAGCACTCGCCAGTTGAAGCTGGCGTATTCCTCACGATCACGCAGGCGGCTGAAGCCAATCAGATATTCTGTCTGTTCATCTGAAGCTCCGGCGGTCATCGAGTCCGTCACATAGCCGGAAGGGTTGCGGCTCGCCGCATCCGCCAGTGAATCCGGAATGGCCTGACCAATGCTGTCTGTTGGCCCGATCAGGATGGTGCCTTTGTGATCGGCCACGACGAGTTCTGCCTGCAGGCGCTCTTGCAGTGGGGCCAGCAAGGACTGGCCAATGGACGCCACCCAGTCCAGGTAGAGGTGTGCACCAAGAACGCCTATGAGCTCGCCGTTGTCCCGATACAGTGGTACAGCAACATCCACAAACCGAAGGGGAACAGAGGATGGGTTATCGAGTTTGGACTCCAGCAACACCGCGAGGTGAGCGTCTCCGAGAAAGGGCCCTTTGGAGGCTTCACGGAACCAGGGGCGCTCAGACACATTGGCGCCCTGAAGCAGGTTGTCCGTGCTCGTGATGACGGTACCTTCGGGTGATACCAGGCCGATCCAGGCATAGCTTGGGAAGGCGTCCTGAAGTGCATTGAGGAGAGCCGGTACGCTGACGGACTGGTCGTCCTCAATGGACTGACTGGCAATAGCGGCTGCAATGCTCAGATCGCTGTAACGCTCGTGGAGATCAATTTCGATCTTGTCCCTCAACTGCACCGCCACTTCCTGGAGGTTTTGGCTGGTGGACTTGCGTAATTCTTCAACAGCCAGATTGGAAGCCAACCAGGTGCCAATGGCGGTGGTGACGAGTATCAACCCACCGAATAGAAGAATCAGTCGGCTTTTGAGGGTGTTGAATGGCTTGATGGCAATGGCCCCATTGGTGCTTGTTATTCGTCCCAGTCGTTGACGCTGGCGCTCCCTGGCCACTATCTGACAGTATATTACTCATCCGATCAAACCACGAACGCGTTATAGGACTCCGTCATGAAAATCGCTGTCTTCTGTGGCTCCAGCCGGGGAAATGATGAACGTTTTGCCCAAGCCGCCGGAGTGTTTGGCCAGTATATGGCCAGCCAAGGTATGGATCTTGTATTTGGTGGTGGCAAGGTGGGCCTGATGGGCGTGGTTGCCGATGCCGTTCTGGCCGGCGGCCGGGAGGTATATGGCGTTATCCCCGAGTCCCTTCGCGACCGCGAGTTGGCCCATCAGGGCCTGACCCGCCTGGATGTGGTGAGCAGCATGCACGAGCGCAAGGCGCTGATGGCGGATATGGCCGACGCTTTTGTGGCGCTACCTGGCGGGCCGGGTACTATGGATGAAATTTTCGAGGCCTGGACCTGGGGCCAACTTGGATATCACAGCAAGCCCTGTGCGTTTTACAACGTGGATGGTTACTACAATGAGCTGCTGGCCTTCATCCGCACGATGTCTGGCGCGGGCTTCCTGAAACCTGAGTACGCCGAGATGGTGATCGTGAAAGACCAGCCCACCGAACTGGTATCCGCCCTGAAAAACTACCAGCCGCCCTCGCGTAAATGGTCATGAACTCGCTGAAGGCTCAGGTTTTCCGCTGCCAGGGACTGTGAGGTCACGCAGAGTGCGCCACAGACCGCCCCGAGGCGAAGGCAGGTCTTCAGGTTTTCACCGTTAAGGTGGCCACACAGAAAACCACTGAAGAAGGCGTCACCCGCACCATTGGTGTCCTGCACCTGACCGACCGGAAACGCGGGCTGTTCCAACCATTGCCCGTCCCGGCTAAGCAGGGTGGCACCGTCACTGCCATGGGTGCACACCACCAACTCCTTGCCATCATCGATCATCTTTTTCATGAAACTGCGATAGTCCGGCAGATTGTCGCTGGACAGGAAAATGACGTTCGCCGCATCGATAAACGGCTGATGATGTGGGTTTCGACCGTCGTAGTCATGCAGATCGGTCCACACCGGTTTGTTCGCGTTTTGTGCCAGGGCCAGCGCCGGCTTTGTGTAGCTCAGGATATTGATCACCACCAGTTCGCAGCCTGAGATTGCGGAGGTCACCGGTGCCCAATCAACGACACTTGGGTCAGCCGGAGGTTGGACAAACAGCGAAACCCGCCCGCCGTGAGGGTCCATCAGGTTTACGTGCTGTTCGGTCGGTGTGTCGGTGATTTCTGCAAGCAGCTCAATGCCAGGCTTATTCAGGGCGTGGCGCACCAGATCGGCCTCCGTGTCCTGTCCCAGCAGCGAATGCAGGACTACGCTGCGCCCCAGCGCTGCAAGGTTCAGCGCCTTGCCAGCACCGGTGCTGCCGACGGATCTGTAACTGCTCTTGGGCCACAGGGTTTGCGGTGTTGGGGTTGGCAGGGCATCGAGCTGGATGATGGTATCCAGCGATGCGCCGCCGATAATGACGATGGGTTTGTTCATGGGTTGGCCTCGGCAGGAAGATTAGCCCATCTTATCCGGTGTGGAACGGGTAGGGCTCCTCCCTGCGGCTACGCCCCTTTCGTTGCCTGTGGTGGTCAGGTTCGTGCCAGACATTTGATGGCGGCAGCCGCGGCCGACGTGCGGTTTTCCACGCCCAGTTTGCGAAATACCTGCTCCAGATGCTTGTTCACCGTGCGCGGGCTCATTTCCAGAATCTGTCCGATTTCGCGGTTGGTTTTGCCATTGGCTATCCACAACAGCACATCGGACTCCCGGCCGGTCAGGCTGAAGCGCGTCCGAAGAGCGCCCGTGGCCTCGCTGGGCTTCTGCACCTCTTGCAGTCGCAACAGGTATTCCCTTTCGTCGACCAGAGTGAGGAATTCCACCGCGTGGAGCTCGGGCAGGAAATCCAGAGTAAGGCTGTGGCCGTTCTCCGGATTGTGGCTCAACCAGGTGGCCAGGTTATTGGTCAGTAGCTCAAGGTTGTTGGAGCCGCCGCCAGTGAGCCGCTGATGAACCTGGGGGGTGGACCACAGAATGGCTCCGTGACGGTCCACGGCAAACAGGTTCTGTCCGGCGGTATCCAGTGCGGCCCGAGCGCTGTGTGCCATGCGGGCGTTTGTCAGATGTACCTGCATGCGGGCCATCAGTTCGGTGGTGTTAATGGGTTTGGTGATGTAGTCCACGCCGCCGCATTTGAGCCCCATCACCACGTGCTCAGTATCGCTGAGGCCGGTCATGAAAATGATAGGGGTATTTGCGAAGTCCGGATTCTGCTTCAGCCGACGGCAGGTTTCGAAGCCATCCATGTTGGGCATGATGGCGTCCATCAGCACAATGTCCGGGGTGATGTTCTGACTGATGGTCAGGGCCTGGCTGCCTTCCAGCGCAATCAATACCGTCATGCCGGCACTTTCCAGGGCGTCGTTGATCATGCGAATGCAGTCAACTGCATCGTCCACCACCATAACGACCGTCTTTCGGGCTTCAGGTGTGCTCATGTTCCGTCACCTTGATCAAATCGATGATTTTTTCGAACTGGAAGTCGTTGGTGAGCTTCACAAGTTCTTCTACAAACACCGGATCGGCCTCGCTCCGGTAACGGAGTCCGTGCAGTGCCTCAAGAAGTCCTTTTTTGTGGCCGATGGTGGCCAGCCCCACCAGCGCGGCGCGATGTTCAGCCGCGGGCAGAATCAGCGTTTCCGATTCGGGCGTAATGGTGGCTGCCAGCGGTTCCGGGCTTTTCTCGAAGCGCCAGTCGAGGGTAAGCAGCCGGGCGATGTGGTCCAGCAGCAGGTTCAAGCGCACCGGCTTGATGATGTAACCGTTGTGCAGGGTGGGTGATTCCGGCCGGTTGCGTCCTTCGCTGGCGTCGGCCGATACCATGACCACGGGCACCTGATGGTTGTTGCTTCGCAATTGCGTAAGGATATCCCAGCCGCTGTAACCGGGCATGGAGACATCGAGTAACACCAAGTCGGGATGGCTGTTGTCGATGGCATCCACCACCGCCAGGGAGTTGCCGATGTCGACAATCTCAAAACCCAGCGGAGCTAGCATGGCTCGGATCACCTGGCGGTGGGAGGACTCGTCATCCACCACCATGATCTTGCGTCGCGGGCCTTTGTAGCCATAAATGCGCCGGGCCGGAGATGTCATGGATTCCGGGCGGGGGGTATGCAGGCTGGACAGCATCAGGCTGACGCGGAAGGTACTGCCTTCCCCGGGCGTGCTCTCTACAGAGAGATCGCCGCCCATGATTTCGGTCAACAGCCGGGTGATGGTGAGCCCGAGCCCGGTGCCGGTGCGACTTTGTCCGGGGGTGCGTATACGCTCGAAAGGTCGGAATATGCGCTCGATGTTTTCTTCGGCGATACCTTCACCGGTGTCCTTTATCGTGAACTCAGCCACCTGGCTGCGATATTTCAGGGTTAACGAAATGCTGCCGTTGTCGGTGTATTTGAGCGCATTGGACAGCAGGTTGATGAGTATCTGCCGCAGGCGCTTTTCATCCGTGGTCACCAGTTCGGGTAAGCGGGTAGGGCCGTGGTAACTGAAAGCCAGCCCTTTCTCTTCCGCTTGCAGCCGGAACATGTGCACCAGTTGCTCCATCAGCAGGTCAATACGCACTTCGTCCCGGTGCAGGTCCAGCCGCCCGGCTTCGATCTTGGAGATGTCCAGCAGGCCTTCGATTAGGTCTGCCAGATACTCACCGCTGCGGCGTATGACACCCAGTGCGTCCTTGCGGTTGTCGGGGATAGCGGTGTCGTTCTCCATCAGCTGGGCGTAACCCAGGATTGCGTTCAGCGGTGAACGCAGCTCGTGGCTGATGCCAGTCAGGTAGCGGCTCTTTGCGCCGTTGGCCGCTTCTGCGTGCTCCTTGGCCTGTTGCAGGGCCTGATCCGTGCGCTCGTGGGCCACGATTTCCTCAGTCAGAAGACGGGTCTGTCGCTGGGACTCCTCCTCGGCCACCACGCGGCTTTCATGGGCCAGCACAAACAGCCAGCACACCACGCCGGTGATAATGATCAGCACGAAGAACACCTTCCACAGGGTGATCGACAGCAGCGCGGCTTCGGTGGGCGAGTTCACCGGTGTCTTGGCGTATATCAGTGCCAGAAGAAGCCCGGACAGACCGTTGATCAGGAACAACAACGTCAGGAAGTGGCCAATGCGCGAGTGTAGTTTTGAGAGCACTGACTCGGGAATAAACAGGCCAAAAAACTGCTGCAGCTGATGCCGATAACCTGCACCGGGTTTACAGAAATCGCCGCAGCGGGCATCAAGGGAGCAGCACAGCGAGCAGATATTGCCGGCATAGGCCGGGCAGCCAGTCACGTCTTCCGGCTCGAATTCGTGTTCGCAGATACAGCAGGCGACAAGTTGTCGGTCAGTGGCGATGGGCACGAATGGGCGTGCGGTATAGAAGCGCCCACGAGTACGCCAGGCAATGACGGGCGCGATCACCAATGCTGAACCCAGGGTAATGAAGTGTGACAGCGCCTGGGGTACGTCGCCAATGGCGCCACCGTGGCACACCATACCAATGACCGAGGCCAGTATCATGGCACCGACACCAACGGGGTTGATGTCGTACAGGTGTGCCCGCTTGAACTCGATGTGCTTCGGGCTGAAGCCCAGTGGTTTGTTGATCACCAGGTCGGCCACCAGGGAGCCCACCCACGCCACCGCTACGACGCCATAAAAGCCCAGAGTCTCTTCCAGGGCGCGATAAACACCCAACTCCATCACCAGCAAGGCAATGGTCACGTTGAAGACCAGCCACACCACACGGCCCGGATGGCTGTGCGTCAGACGTGAGAAAAAATTCGACCAGGCAATGGAGCCTGCATAGGCGTTAGTGACGTTGATCTTGACCTGGCAAAGAATGACAAAGATGCCCGCGATGGCCAGCGCCACTTCCGGAGACGACGAGAGATAGCCGAATGCCACCATGTACATGCGGGTTGGGTCGGAGGCATCCAGTGCCGACACGCCATGGTTCAGGGCCAGTACAGCCAGGAACGAGCCCGCCAGGATTTTCAACGCACCAATGACGATCCATCCAGGCCCACCGGCCATCACCGCCGTCCACCACCGCAAACGCTGCCCTTGCTCAGGCTCAGGCACAAAACGCAGGAAATCGACCTGTTCGCCAATCTGTGCAATCAACGAGAACACCACGGCCGACGCTGCCCCAAAAAGCAGCAGGTTGAACTCGCCGCCCTGATTGGGAGCAGTGCCCTCAAACTGCGTCCAGTCCGACACCGAGCCGGCGTCCATGTAGATGATGAAAACAAACGGCAGCAGCTGCAGCACAATCCATGCCGGTTGGGTCCAGAGCTGGAACTTGCTGATGGCGGTTATGCCGTGGGTGACCAGGGGGATAATCACCACCGAACAAATGAGATAACCGATTACCAACGGTATATCCAGCAGCAGCTCCAGCGCCATGGCCATGATCGCTGCTTCGATTGCGAAAAAGATAAACGTAAATGAGGCGTAGATCAGCGAGGTGATGGTGGAGCCGATGTAGCCGAAGCCGGCGCCTCGGGTAAGCAGGTCTATATCAACACCATAGCGAGCGGCGTAGTAGCTGATGGGTATAGCGGTCAGAAAAATGATCAGCGCTACGGCGCAGATGGCCGCGACTGCGTTGTTGAATCCGTAGTGGATAGTGATGGCCCCACCGATGGCTTCCAGCGCCAGAAAGGAAATCGCTCCCAGAGCCGTATTAGTAACGCGGGCGGCGGACCAGCGCCGAGCACTCTTTGCGGTAAACCGCAAGGCGTAGTCTTCGAGCGTCTGGTTAGCCACCCACTGATTGTAATTGCGCCTTACACGGAAAATGCTTTGTCGTGCGGCCATCGTTGTGTTGCCTGTGTCGCTGGATAAGGAGTGCCCGAAAATAAGTGCGGTTGCGTGGCGCGGTGCACCGGACCTGAAAACACCAACAATTTTCGTGCCATGGACAGGAACGCAAGAAAAAGCGGACACATTTAAATCGTGTACCCGCGTTTTAGCCTGTATTGCCGGAATCAGGAATGCGTCAAATGACGTAGTGTGCTGGGGTGATTGCCGAATGGGCTCCCTTAAAGGGCGCAAGCAGAATGTTTGATGTGGACGCTGTGCTTTCGATGAAAAGCGCGGTACCGGATTTCAAACACTGCGAGGAATCACCATGGGTACGACAGATAAAAACGCCAGCATACGATCGCCTGGCAAGAGGCCAGGGTTTAGAAAAAGTCTGATGACACTGGCGGCGTCCGTTATGCTGGCTACCTCCGCGCAAGCGGCGACACCCAGTACGGCAGAAGTCAATACAACCGATCTGGCGGTGACGGATGACACCGTTACGGTTGGTATACTGCACTCTATCACCGGCACCATGGCAATCAGTGAGATTGGCTCGGTGCAGGCGGAAAAGCTGGCGATTGAACAGATAAACGCGTCTGGTGGTGTTCTGGGTCGCCAGATAGAGTTTGTTCAGGAAGACGGCGCCAGCGACTGGCCGACGTTTGCCGAAAAGTCCCGCAAGCTTCTGCGTCAGGATAATGTGGCCGCGATCTTTGGCGCGTGGACCTCTGCGTCACGCAAGGCCATCCTGCCGGTGATCGAACAGTACAACGGCATGCTGTATTACCCCACCTTCTATGAAGGTCTTGAGCAGTCCCCGAACGTGGTTTACACCGGCCAGGAAGCGACCCAGCAGATTCTTGCGGGTATCGACTGGGCGGTAAAGGAAAAGGGCGCCAAGAGCTTTTACCTGCTCGGATCCGACTACATCTGGCCGCGAACCTCCAACAAGATCGCCCGCAAGCACATCGATAAGCTGGGCCTGAAAGTTGTGGGTGAAGAGTATTACCCACTGGGCCACACCCAGTTCAACTCGGTGATCAACAAGATCAAGCTCAAGAAGCCCGACGTGATCTTCGCGTCCGTGGTGGGCGGTTCCAACGTGGCCTTCTACAAGCAGATGAAAGCCGCCGGTGTTGATTTCACCGACGAGAAACCGCTGCTGCTGACGATCTCCGTAACCGAGGACGAAATCCGCGGTATCGGCGGCGACAACGTGGAAGGTATCTACGCCTCCATGAAGTACTTCCAGAGCCTGGACAACCCCAACAACAAGGAGTTTGTTGCGGCCTTCAAGGAAACCTACGGCGATGACATGGTGATCGGCGACGTTACCCAGGCCGCGTATCTCGGTCCCTGGTTGTGGAAAGCGGCGGTTGAAAAGGCCGGCTCTTTCGACATCGACAAGATTCGCGAAGAGTTCGCAGGCATCGAATTCACCAAGGCGCCGGAAGGTTACGTACGCATCCACGAAAACCATCACCTGTGGTCCAAGACCCGGATTGGCCAGGCCCAGCTTGATGGTCAGTACAAGGTGGTTCACGAAACAGAAGAGCTGATGGAGCCAGACCCGTTCCCGGAAGGTTACCAGTAAAACGGAATGGCCGGCGCCACCGCGCGCCGGCCTTCATCGCCTCCGCAACGCAAAGCATGTTGGTTTGAAGGGGAGAAGGGTCATGTTCGATGGCTACACCAGCAGTGAATTGATGTCGATATTTGCCATGCAGGGGTTTGCCGGGCTCTCCCTGTTTTCAGTGTTCGTACTGATGGCAATGGGCCTGGCCATCATTTTTGGTCAGATGGGCGTGATCAACATGGCCCATGGGGAATTCATGATCCTCGGTGCCTACACCACCTACCTGACGTCGAGTTTTTTCCAGTCCTACCTGCCCGGACTGTTTGGCGGTTACTTCTTCTTCGCCATCATCCTGGCCTTTTTGATATGCGCTGCCTTGGGAGCACTCGTTGAGTGGCTGATGATACGGCATCTCTACCACCGGCCACTCGATACCTTGCTGGCCACCTGGGGGTTGAGCCTGATCATGCAGCAGGCCTACCGCTCCATCTTTGGTGCCCGCGAAGTGGGCGTTGATCTTCCTGAATGGATGATGGGCGCCTTCCAGGTGACCGATTTGGTGGAACTGCCGATCAACGGCTTGTTCGTGATGATCATCGCGCTCTCCATTGCAGTCGCCGTTTACCTGCTCATGTACCGCTCCGGCTGGGGCAAGAACGTGCGGGCTGTGGTTCAGAACCGTCCTATGGCTGAGGCTGTTGGTATCAACAGTGCTGGTATCGACCGCGCAACCTTTGCCCTCGGCTGCGGTATCGCCGGGATTGCTGGCGCCGCGTTCACCATGATCGGTTCCACCGGGCCGTCGTCCGGGCAGGCCTACATTGTCGATACCTTCCTGGTGGTGGTCTTCGGCGGCGCCCAAAGCCTGATTGGCACCATTATTTCCGCCTTCGGCATTTCCCAGGCCCAGTCCACCATGGAGTTTTTCCTGAGTGGTTCCATGGCCAAGGTTCTCACCCTGCTGGTTGTCGTCGGCATTCTGATGCTGCGTCCAGAAGGACTCATGGCCCTCAAGGTCCGTCGCTAGGAGATTGTCATGAAGAGTTCATCCCCCCTGAAATGGTTCGGCTCCCGCGAGGGCCTGTATTACCTGGCGCTGGCGTGTCTGCTGGTTGTCATCCTGCCGCTGGCTCTGGACCCGTTCCGGCTGAACATGGTGGGTAAGTACCTGACATACGCCTTCGTGGCGATCGGACTGGTGATGTGCTGGGGTAAAGCCGGCATCCTCAGCCTGGGCCAGGGCGTGTTCTTCGGCCTGGGCGGATACTGCATGGCGATGTTCCTGAAGCTGGAAGCCTCCACGCCAGAGGCGACGGCGATCCAGTCCACCCCGGGCATTCCGGATTTCATGGACTGGAACCAGCTCACCGAGCTGCCGTGGTTCTGGGAACCGTTCCATAGCTTCTCGTTCACGTTGATCGCGGTTATTGGCGTGCCCGTTCTGCTGGCTTTCGTGATCGGTTTTGCAATGTTCACCCGCCGTGTAGGTGGCGTGTACTTTGCCATCATCACCCAGGCCATTGCCGCAATCCTGACCATCCTGATTATCGGACAACAGGGGTACACCGGTGGCGTAAACGGCATTACCGATCTGCAGACCCTGAAGGACTGGGATATCCGCACCGATGAGGCACGGACCGCCCTGTACTTCGTCTGTGTCGGAATGCTGTTCCTTTGCCTGTTCGTGGCACGGCTTGTCCAGAACCGGAAACTGGGCCGCATTCTCGTGGCGATGAATGCCCAGGAAATGCGGGTGCGCTTTTCAGGCTATGACGTGGCTGCCTTCAAGATTTTCGTGTTCTGCCTGGCGGCGGCCTTCGCTGGTATCGGCGGCGCAATGTTCACCCTGATTGTTGGCTTCATGTCGCCGTCCTTCATCGGCATTGTTGCCTCCATCGAGATGGTCATCTTCTGTGCGCTTGGAGGCCGGTTGTCCATTCTCGGAGCGGTTTACGGTGCCTTGTTGGTGAATGCCGCCAAAAGTGGCTTTTCCGAATCCTTCCCGGAACTCTGGCCTTTTGCCATGGGGGCTCTGTTTATTGGTGTGGTGCTGGCATTCCCGAACGGCCTGGCAGGACTTTACCGCAGCTATGTCATGCCCCTGGAAGAGCGCTTGTTCAAACGCAAAGCGCCTGTGGCTAACGCCACCGCCGAGCCTTCGGCCACCAAGCCTGGTGCTGAAAAGGCTGACGATTATGATCCGATGATCAATACCTACAGCCCGGAGAAATCCTGATGAGTGCAGCCAAAAGCAAAGGCACGGATTTTCTGCTGGCGGTTGAGGGCCTGACCGTATCATTCGACGGCTTCAAGGCCGTGGATGACCTGTCTTTCTACCTCGACCCCAAGGAAATCCGGGTCATTATCGGCCCCAATGGTGCTGGCAAAACCACCGTTCTCGATCTGATCTGCGGCAAAACCAAGGCGACTGCCGGTTCGATCAAGTTTGCCGGCAAGGAGCTGACCAAACTCAAGGAACACCAGATCGTTCATTCCGGTGTGGGCCGGAAGTTTCAGACACCATCGGTGTTTGAAGATCTGACTGTGTTTGAAAACCTCGAGGTGTCCTACCCGCAGGGCCACAGCGTGATGGGGGCGCTGGCCTTCAAGCGGGACCGGGCGGTAGTTGAGGCTGTGGAAGAGGTGGCAGAAACCATCTTCCTGACGGACGCCCTGAACGAACCGGCGGCCTCGCTCAGCCACGGTCAGAAACAGTGGCTGGAGATCGGCATGCTGCTGATCCAGAAGCCGGATCTGCTGATGCTGGATGAGCCGGTGGCCGGAATGTCGGTGGCCGAGCGCAAGAAAACCGCCGAACTGCTCCGGGTGATCACCCGGGACCATACGGTACTGGTGATCGAGCATGACATGCAGTTCGTTGGTGACATCGCCGACCGGGTGACCGTGATGCACCAGGGCAAGGTTCTTTCGGAAGGGTCCATTGAGCACGTGAAGTCGGACCCGAAAGTCATCGAAGTCTATCTGGGGCACTGAGCATGCTGAGCGTCAAACATCATTCGGTGGCCTATGGCCAAAGCACCATCATCGGGGACCTGAACCTTGAGGTGGGAAAAAACGAGATTGTGGCCGTGGTGGGCCGCAACGGCATGGGCAAGACCACGCTGATGAAATCCCTGGTAGGCATGACCCCCACCAAAGGCGGTGAGGTCAGCCTGGATGGTTCCAACATTTCCAACCTGAAGAGCTTCCAGCGGGTAAGGGCTGGCATTGGTTTTGTGCCTCAGGGCCGGATGATTTTTCCAACCCTTACGGTAAGGGAAAACATTGAAACGGCCCTGTCCGCCGTGGGTGAAAAGAAGGTACCGGAGGATCTGTACGAGATGTTTCCGGTACTGAAGGAAATGCAGAACAGGCGCGGCGGTAATCTGTCTGGTGGTCAGCAGCAACAGCTCGCCATTGCCCGCGCACTGGCCACGCGGCCCAAGGTGCTGCTGCTTGACGAACCCACCGAAGGCATTCAGCCCAATATCATCAAAGAGATCGCTCAGACACTACGGCGTATCCGCGATGAGCGCGGTTTGTCGATAGTTGTCTCTGAGCAGGTCCTGAGCTTTGTGATGGACGCGGCGGACCGGATTCTGGTGATCGAGAAGGGAACCATCGTGCACGAAGAGAACAGGGCTGAAGCAGACCAGGAAAAGATTGCCAGTTACCTGGCGGTTTAACGAGGAGCGAATTAATGAGACACGGTGATATTTCCAGCAGTAACGACACCGTCGGTGTGGCGGTGGTGAACTACAAGATGCCCCGGTTGCATACCAAAGCCGAGGTATTGGACAACGCCCGCCAGATTGCCAACATGATCAAGGGTATGAAAGTGGGCCTGCCCGGCATGGACCTCGTGGTGTTTCCGGAATACAGCACCATGGGCATCATGTACGACAATGACGAGATGATGGAAACGGCTGCCACGATTCCCGGCGACGAAACCGCCATCTTCTCTGCCGCCTGCCGTGAGGCCAATACCTGGGGTATCTTCTCACTAACCGGCGAACGGCATGAGGAGCACCCCAGTAAGGCACCCTATAACACCCTGATTCTCATCAACAATGAAGGTGAGATCGTCCAGAAATACCGCAAATGTATTCCCTGGTGCCCGATTGAAGGCTGGTATCCGGGGGACACCACTTACGTCAGCGAAGGCCCCAAGGGTATGAAGATCAGCCTGATCATCTGCGATGACGGCAACTACCCGGAAATATGGCGGGACTGTGCAATGAAAGGTGCCGAGCTGATCGTTCGCTGCCAGGGCTATATGTATCCGGCCAAGGAGCAGCAGGTGATGATGTCCAAGAGCATGGCGTGGGCCAACAACTGTTATGTGGCCGTGGCAAACGCCTCCGGTTTTGATGGGGTGTATTCCTACTTCGGCCACTCCGCCATTATCGGCTTTGATGGCCGCACTCTCGGAGAGTGTGGCGAGGAAGATATGGGAATTCAGTATGCCCAGCTTTCGATCAGTCAGATCCGCGACGCACGCCAGAATGACCAGTCACAAAACCACCTGTTCAAACTGCTGCACCGGGGCTACACCGGTGTTCACAACTCCGGCGATGGCGACAAAGGCGTAGCCGACTGCCCGTTCGAGTTCTATCGCACCTGGGTGATGGACGCTCAAAAGGCACAGGAAAACGTTGAAGCAATGACTCGCAAAACCGTGGGCACCGCTGAATGTCCGGTGGGTGAGCTGCCATTCGACGGTAAAGAAAAATCTGCAGGCGCTTAATGCCGGGAGTTGCTGATGCCGTTTATCAACGAACGGCTGGAAGCCAACCGGGAATCCATAAAACAGAACCGGGCTGCCTCAGGCCCGGTTCGTGCTTCCCGGTTTCGCTTTGAGCCAGATGTCGTCATGTCCCGCCTGCGGGAGAACATCGTTGGCCAGGACGATGCCCTGACAGCCATGGAATCCATGCTGGTGCGAGTGAAAGCCGACATCGGCGAAGAAAACCGTCCGCTCGCGGTGCATCTGTTCCTTGGGCCCACTGGTGTGGGGAAAACCGAAACCGTGCGGCTGATTGCAGAAGCCATTCATGGCAGCCGGGATGGCCTGTGCCGCATCGATATGAACACCTTGGCTCAGGAGCACTATACCGCCGCACTTACCGGCGCGCCGCCGGGCTACGTGGGCAGTAAGGAAGGCCACAGCCTGTTTGATCTGGACAAAGTACAGGGCTCGTTCAGCAAGCCCGGCATTGTGTTGTTTGATGAAATCGAGAAAGCCAGCCGGGAAGTCGTCCGCGCCCTGTTGAACGTTCTGGACACCGGCCGGCTGATGTTTCCCTCCGGTAACCGGGAAGTCGATTTCAGCAACACTCTGATATTCATGACCAGTAATGCCGGAGCTCTGGATGCTGAGGCGCACCAACAGCGTTATCAGAAAGGTTGGCGCCGCTGGCTCAGGTTGTCGGCCGGTGAGGGTGGGTACTTGCGCGATGTCGCTCTGCGTCGGCATTTCGACCCTGAATTCCTGAACCGTATTGATCAGATCCTTACCTTCAACAGCCTTGCTGATAACTGGCTCGAAGCACTGTTGGACATCGAGTTGGTGGGGCTCAACCGGCGGCTGGGCAAAAAACATGCAGTGCTGTCACTGTCAACTAAGCTTAGGAGCGAACTGTGCTGTGGCTACGATGCCCGTTATGGAGCCCGGGAGATGTTGCGGGCTTTTCGCCAGCGTCTGGAGCCCGCTGTAGCCAGAGCACTGTTGGCGCATCCTGACTGTCAGCGGTTTGAGGCCGATGCGCAGAATGGGGCGGTCACCGTGCACCAATACGTCGAATGACGTAGGTGTGGGGGGCATTTCGCGAATACCTCCGGGGCGCGGGATCTCGGATAGTAAAACCGTTACCTAATTGTACAAGCCAACACCAAGGAGCGCCCGTTATGGCTGAAACCATTATCAAGATTGATCTGAACAAGTCGGCTTACGAGAACGACAAAATCCACAACCGCTGGCACCCGGATATTCCGCTGGTGGCCACCGTTAAACCCGGTGACGACTTCATCGTGGAATGCTATGACTGGACCGGTGGCCAGATCAAAAATGACGACAGCGCAGACGATGTGCGCGATGTAGACCTCAGCCAGGTGCACTTCCTGTCTGGCCCGATCGGGGTGGAAGGCGCCGAGCCGGGTGACCTGCTGGAAGTGGATATTCTCGACATCGGCACCTTTGAAGAAAGCCAGTGGGGGTTCAACGGCTTCTTCTCCAAGCAGAACGGCGGAGGCTTCCTGACCGAACACTTTCCGGACGCCCAGAAGAGCATCTGGAATTTCAATGGAATGTTCACCAAATCGCGCCATATTCCCAACGTGGAATTTGCCGGCCTGATTCACCCGGGGCTGATAGGTTGCCTGCCCTCTAAAGACCTGCTGGATACCTGGAACAAACGTGAAGCAGGACTGGTAGCGACAGACCCGGAGCGGGTGCCGGAACTGGCCACCTTGCCCAACGGCGATACCGCCCACATGGGCCAGCTGAAAGGAGACGCCGCCAAAGCGGCCGGCGCTGAGGGCGCTCGCACCGTACCGCCCCGGGAACATGGTGGTAACTGCGATATCAAAGATCTTTCCCGCGGCTCCAAGGTTTACTTCCCGGTCTACGTGGATGGTGCGGGCCTGTCGGTTGGCGACCTGCACTTCAGCCAGGGCGATGGTGAAATCACCTTCTGTGGTGCCATCGAAATGGCTGGATGGATTCACCTGCGGGTGAACCTGATCAAGGATGGCGTTAAGAAATACGGCATCAGGAACCCGGTGTTCAAACCCAGCCCGATCAAACCCCGTTACGACGATTACGTGATCTTTGAAGGGATCTCGGTTGATGAAGACGGTGGCCAGCATTACCTGGACGTGCATGTGGCCTATCGCCAGGCCTGCCTGAATGCCATCGAATACATGACCAAGTTCGGCTACACCAAGGCCCAGGCCTACGCGATTCTTGGTTGCGCACCGGTAGAGGGCCACATCAGTGGCGTGGTGGATATTCCAAACGCCTGCGCCACGCTTTGGCTGCCCACAGGTATCTTTGATTTTGACATCAACCCATCCGCAGAGGGACCGAAGAAAATGACCAGTGGCGGAATGGACGTACCTCTGTCGAAAGACAAGGAGTAGTCACCATGCCCGTATATGACTACAAATGCCGGGAACACGGCTTGTTCAACACCCTGGCGACGATAGAAGACAGCGCAAAACCGGTGGCATGCCCCACTTGCCAGGTGCTTTCGCCACGAGTGATTGTGCTGCCCCCGGAAATCGCAAACATGGACCCAGCCAGGCGCGCGGCCCAGGACCGAAACGAAAAGTCCCGCCACGAACCGGTGTTCTCCACCGCCGATCGCCGGGAGCAGGACCCTGAGCACAGCCGCAGCTGCGGCTGTGGCTCGCCAAAACCCGGAAAGTCGATGCTGTTCTACACCGCGGACGGGAAGAAAATGTTCCCCTCCATGCGGCCCTGGATGATCAGCCACTAAGGCTGTAGCAAACCGAAAGTCACTGTCACGTGTTTGCCCCCACTTCGGGGGCTTTTTTCGAGCGAACGACCGTACCGATATCGCCTAACGGATTATCCAGGAGCTTGTTATACAAAATGACCAGGGAATTCAGGGCCTGGCTTTTTGTGTAGCTGCCGCAAAATTGCGATTCACCGCTAGCCAAGCCAGAAACTCAATAACATCCCGAGGACCCATGTCCCTGGGATGTTTCATGTTCTGGAAGCGAATGAAATAGCGGATCCAGTACCAGTACGTCTTTTCAGTCCGGATGCTGTAATGATCCACCCGAATGAGCGTACGGACCTGGTCACGCAGGCGGGGCTGCTTTCCTTGCATTCGAGAGGCTCCTTGCCAAAACGAACCGTATATTTAAACAGTGTTTTTGGTGGCGTATATCTCAGATCTCTAATGATTACATGGCATGGTGTATGTAGTGGGCTAAACGGTTGATTTATAAGTTTCTGCAATCACTGAGACGTCGATCTAACTGCTGTTAGGCCCTTATGAATCGAAACTTCGAAATAGTAGACGGAATCTACCTCGTGCAAGAAAGTCACGAGCTTGATTTGCATAATAATTTTGACTTCAAGGACTTAGATTACTCCGTGGAGGAGCGTTCGCTTGTATTACACTGGCAACGATCGAATGGGGGTTGGGTGAGCTTCGATACGCCCAAGGCATTAACCATCGAGTTCAGAGGAGTTAGCGAATTTCGATTTATGCCGCGAGATTCTGAAGCTCCCTTTACTGAAGACGATTGCATCAACTCCTTTGGATACTGGGTAGACGAGGATTGGGCGGAAGGTGTCATTATGGTTGAGCCCAAGCAAAAGGCTGAGCCTCAATGGCTTACAGCAATTGGTTTTATGTTTGGTGCAATTCTGGCTGTCCAGGCGGAGAGTGCCGATGCCAACGTCTTGGCCTAACAAGGCCTATTCCTACAACATTGCTCATTCGGTAACCTCCTTTTCCTACTTTTCACTGCATGAAGGAAACACGAATGCTTATAGACCTCGGGTCGATCGAAGCAAAGCACGTCCACCCCATCCTGACCCAGACCGTAGTTCCGCGTCCAGTGGCGTGGGTGTTGTCGCAGAACCCGGGGGATGACTACAATCTGGCGCCTTATTCGTTCTTTACTGTGGTTACCGGTAAGCCTCCAATTCTGATGGTGTCTGTGGGCAAAAAGCCCAGCGATGGCAGCTTCAAGGACACCAGGGTGAACATCGAAGCCCGCAAGCAGTTTGTGGTTCACATTGGGAGCCGCAGCCAGGCTCAGGCCATGACGGAGTCGTCCCGCCATCTGGACCACGGCCAGTCTGAACTGGACCGACTGGATATGAAGTTGGTGCAGGAAGAAGGCTGGCCGATGCCCCGGGTCGAGGGGTGCCTGGTGGCGTTTTACTGCGAGTTGCGAGAGGTCATTGAAATGGGTGACACGCCGCAGTCGCTGGTGTTTGGCAATATCAAGAAGGTGTTTGTGGACGATCAGGTTGCCAGCATTAACGATCAGGGGCGTTACGTTATTGATGCCAAAGGCATCGACCCTATTTCGCGGCTGGGTGGCAGCGAGTACGGCACCCTGGGCGATATTCTCAACGTGCCGCGCCCGGACTGAGGCAGACTGCAACAGGCTCAAACGAGCTGACAGAACTGACCGAAACGGCGCCGAATTCATCGCATGGGGCCAATTTCGGCGTTTTCCCTCCTGGGCTATTCTCATCCTGTTGGCGTGTGATCCGCGCTGAAATGTTGATAAAACAACGGCAGATGCCGACAGGGTGGTTATGAGCGAACAACATGTAGACGTACTGATTGTCGGCTCCGGCGTTTCCGGCATTGGCATGGCCTGTCACCTCAAACGAGAGTGCCCGGGTAAGTCTTTCACCATCATTGAGCGCCGTGAGTCCCTTGGAGGCACCTGGGATCTGTTCCGCTACCCGGGTATCCGTTCCGATTCCGACATGTACACCTTTGGCTACAACTTCCGCCCCTGGACCGGGGGCAAGGTGTTGGCGGATGGCCCGTCGATCAAGCAGTACGTTCACGATACCGCCAGGGAAAACAACGTTGAACAGCATATTCAGTATGGCCTGGCGGTTGTTTCCGCTGAGTGGTCAGGCGCAGACAAGTGCTGGACACTGACGGCCCGCAAGGAAGCCACCGGCGAAACCGCTACCTTTACCGCCAGCTTTCTGGTGGGCTGTACAGGGTATTACAACTACGATGCCGGCTATAAGCCTGACTTCCCTGGCGAGGCCGATTTTGGCGGCCAGATTGTGCATCCGCAGCACTGGCCTGAGGACCTGGACTATACCGGCAAACGTGTGGTGGTGATTGGCAGTGGTGCCACGGCCATCACCCTGGTGCCAACGATGGCGGAGGAAACCGCTCACATAACCATGTTGCAGCGTTCGCCCACCTATCTGATGCCGCTGCCATCCCGGGACGCCGTGGCGCTGGGCCTTCAGAAGGTTCTGCCCGCCAATGTCGCCTATCGGCTGACCCGTGCCCGTAACGTCAGCATTGCACGGCTGCTGTTCAATCGTTCCCGCAAGAACCCCAAGGCCATGCGGCGGTTGTTCCTGGCCATGGTACGCCGGCAACTGGATGGCAAGGTCGATATGCGCCATTTCTCACCCAGCTACAACCCCTGGGATCAGCGCCTGTGTGTGGTGAAGGACGGTGATCTGTTTGAGTCTATCAAGGCGGGCAAGGCGTCGGTGGAGACGGACCATATCGAACGCTTTACCAAAAACGGTATTCTGCTGAAATCCGGCAAGGAACTGGAGGCCGACATCATCATTCCGGCGACTGGGCTGGATATCCAGATGCTGGGTGGCATGGACCTGGTGGTGGATGGTCATCCGGTCACGCTGCGGGACAAGGTGATCTACAAGAACGTAATGGTGGAGGGCGTACCCAACGCCGGCATGATTTTCGGGTACACCAACATCTCCTGGACCCTGAAAGCCGATATCGCGGCTGAATACCTGTGCCGCCTGTTCAATCATATGGACAGCAAGGGGCAGAGCGTCTGTATACCCCGTGACACCGGCGACAGTCGCGCCGGAGACACCATGATGGGCGGCCTGGATTCCGGTTATATCCGCCGGGCTGACGACAAGTTGCCAAGGCAGGGAACCCATGGCCCCTGGAAGGTCAGCCAGAACTATCTGGAGGATGTGAAAACCCTCAGGTTTGAGCCTATCGAGGATGGTTACCTGGAGTTCGATGGTCGCCGGCCGGTTCAGCAATCCAAACCGAAACGCGGTTTCATGAGGCCGTTGCGTTCAGCGCTGTTTGGCTCTTGAAGGTGTGACACAGCTCGATCATTGATGAATGCAACTACAAATCTGCCGCAAAATATGGCAGTCTCATTGCCCGTTTTTGAACAGGCAATGATGTATGTCCGGCCGTAAGAATAAGAAGAATATGCCGTTGTGGCATCCGGTTCTCTGGCCTTCGTGGCTTCTGGTCTTCACGCTTTATCTGCTTGCCCTGCTGCCAATGTCGGCCAAACAGCGTTTTGGCCGGCGGCTGGGCTGTTTTCTGGAAGGCAAGCTGACGTCACGGGCCAAGGTGGCCAATACCAATATTGCGACCTGTTTTCCGGAGCTTGATGACGCCGCTCGTGAGCGATTGGTGCGGGATAACTTTGTGGCCTGTACCCGTGGTTTCCTGGAAAGTATTCACGCCTGGTGGCGGGATATGTCGGGCTTTTGCGAGGGCGCTGAGGTTCAGGGGCTGGAGCACCTGCGAGAAGCCCAGGCCAGAGGTAAAGGTGTGCTGTTAATCGGCGGGCACTACAGTATTTTCGACTTTGCGCTTCCTCTGATTGCCTGTCACCTGAAGAAACCGGGGTATATGTACCGCCCCAACAATAATCCGGTGATTGACCGGATGATTGAAAACGGTCGCCGGCGTCACTTCGGTATCCGCCCGTTCACCAAGCGTGAGTTGAGGCCGTTGGTGTCGTTCCTCAAAAAAGGCGGGGAAGTCTGGTTTGCCTGCGATCAGGACTTTGGCAAGAAAACCGAGCTGTTTGTGCCGTTTTTTGGCACCGAGGCCGGGTGTATTACCTCACCCAGCTACATTGCTCGAGTGTCCGGTGCCTCAGTCATCTGTGTGAGCCATCTGCGGATGCCTGATGGTCGTTACCGGGTGATATTCTCGCCAATCCAGGAGGGATTTGGTGTCTGCAAACAGAGTGATACGGAAACCTGGAGTCGCTACATCGAAGACACCGTTCGTGAACAGCCAGACCAGTACCTATGGCTGCACAAGCGCTTCAAAACCCGGCCCGAGGGGTGTGCCAAGGTCTATTGATGCCTCGGGCTGTTTTCAGGATTACTCGCGGCCCAGGTAGCGCCGGACAATGTCCTTCCAGCCTGATGATGCCGTGACCTCAAGAATCTGCTCGGACACCGGCCCACGCAATGGACTTTCGGACGGCAGGGCCAACCCATAGAGTTGCTGCTGGAAAATACCGGGCAGCAGGGTCAACCTCTTGTCCCCCAGTTGCAGGTTGCGGTATTGCAGCAGGGCCCTGTCGTAGACCACGGCATCGGTTTCACCATTGGCGACTGAGAGCATGGCGCTGGTCAGGTCTGGATAGAGTTGGTGCCGAATGCGCTGATCTTGCAGATACTGCTCGCTGGCGGTGTTAGCGATGGTGGCTACGTTGGCGCGGTTGAGGTCGTCGGGGCCCTGAATCTGATATTGCAGGTTGCTGACGGTGAGCGATGAGGTAATCGCTGCGGTAAAACTCGCCACCATGATCAACCCGGCAAACATCCACACTAACGCAACCATTCGGCCCGCCAGCGACACCGGAGCCTTGTCACCATAACCAACAGTGGTCATTGTCACAGCCGCCCACCAGAAGCTCGCTCCTATTCCCTGTACCGCGGTGCCACCAAACTGCTCCGGATTGCGCCGACGCTCAAACAGCCACAGCACAAATCCCACAGCCAGAAGCAAGCCACCCAGGGCGATAACCACGCTCATAAATTGCCAACTGATCAGCGCGCGAAGGCTGGCGAGGAGCCCCTGCTCCGGCGCCGGAGGTACGGCGATGGACAGGCCTGTCTGGTAGAAGGGGTGGGTGAAGTCGAATGCCGCTTCCCGTTCGGCGGTCATGGTGAGAGCTCCCACCGCCACGTCGACTTGTCCGCTTTCGACCTGCGTCAGTAGATCACTGAAGGAGAGAGGAACGAATGTGTATTCCCGGTTCAGGCCATCGGCAACCTGGCGCCACAGATCGATACTGATGCCTTCCCATTCGCCGCTGTCGGTTTCCATGACAAAGGGCGGGACAGTGGTGATGCCGACTTTGATCGGCTCCGGTTGCCCCGCCGCCTGACTGGTAAACAGCAGCAGGAGGGGCAGGGCAAGCCGTGAGATCCATCGTTTCATGGGTAAGTCCGTGTTGTCAGGAAGTTAGTCAAACGCTGAGCTGATCACATCACGGTAGTTCCGGATGCGCTGTACATAGTGTACCGGTTCGTAGCCACGGGCGTAGCCGTAGCGGGTACTCGGGTAGTAGCGCTTGTCGGCTTTCAGCGGCAGGACTTCTTTCATATCGTCCCAGGAGTCAGGGTTTTTGCCCAGCTCGCGCGCAAGCTGGCGGGCATCCAACAGGTGACCACGGCCAATGTTGTAACTGGCCAGGGCAAGGAAGGTGCGGTCTGGCTCAGGAATGGTTTCGGGTAACCGGCGATGGCGATCCGCCAGGTAGCGGGCACCGCCATCAATGGCCGCCACGGGGTCCAGACGGTCCATTACGCCAAGGGATTCGGCGGTGTTCCGGGTCAGCATCATGATGCCGCGAACGCCGGTGGGTGACACTGCGGCCGGGTCCCAGTGGGACTCCTGATAGGACAGCGCCGCCAGCAAGTCAGCCGGCATGCCGGTTGTGGTTTCTGCTTCGGCGAAGCGGTCAATAAAGTCGGGAAGCCGCTCATCTATCCGGCGGTTGAGGGCGCGCAGGTCGACGAAATCGAATTCGCCGATGTACGCGTAATAGCGGCTCTCGATATAGCCGATGGCTTCGTCACCGTCGGTGCTGTTCATCCATTCCCGGGTGGATCCCGCCAGATCGTCGGAACCGGCTGGCAGGTACCAGCCCAGGTTATTGCCCTGGGTGAGGTTCATGGCCACTTCCAGGTGGGGGAAGTGGCGGCGCATGACCTGAACGATGTTGGAGTCAGCGACGGTGCAGTCGATGTCCTGCTCAGCGACTTCAGAAAGCAGAACTTCGGTCGTTCTGCCGTCATCTTCGGTGAACGTGATACCTTTGTGTACGCCGGCGAGCTTGTTCAGCGTTTCCACGTAGCTGGAATCGGCGGTGACCGCAATGCTGACCTCAGGCATGCTTTCCGGTTTTCTGGGCATGGGTCGCATGTCGCGATGACACACCAGTTGCTCGGTGATTTCGGTGTGTGCGGGCCCGCGTGTGAACCGTTCTGTCCGTGATGGCAGGTGGGTCAGCCCGGCGGCAGCCAAGTGTGTGTTGCCAGCCTCCAGCGCCTGCAAGACCTCGGCGGTTGAATCGTGCATGGTCCAGTTGACGGTCCAGCCTTTGCTCTCGGCGAAGCGTGACACCAGGCTGAACTCTGGGCCAATGGGGTTCTGGTGGCGGTCGAGATAGTAGGTGGTGGCGCCGTTGCGAGTTGCCACCTCCAGTACGCCGGTCTCTTGCGGCGGCGCGAGTTGTTCGGCCGGTTTATGGGTGGATGCGGTTTCAGATTCGCCCTGGCTACAACCAGCCATGATGGCAATGAGCGGAAGCAGGGCTCCCTTCAGCGCATGAGTCATAAAGACCTCGTTTTTTGGATTTATAAAATTATAAGGGTTTCTACGTACTCTGTGTGGAAACGTATCACTTTGATTTTGAGCGGCCTGTGCAGGCCGGAGTTAACTGGCCTATGCTGGAGTGGTTCGAAATTCCAAGGAGATGCGTAATGAAAGTCTGGACCAGAATCCCGATCCTTGCAGCTTTGCTGATTCTGCCACTGGCCGCGATCGGTGCCGATGGGGCTGATGGAATGGTAACGACGCAAAGTAATTACAGCGTTGCGATGACGGCGGACAAGCTGGTCTCGACCCTTAAAAGCAAGGGTATGACGGTGATGAACCGCATTAACCACACGGAGGGTGCCAGCAAGGCGGGGCTGGAACTACGCCCAACCGAGGTGGTGATTTTTGGCAACCCGAAGGTAGGGACGCCCCTGATGCAATGTGCCCAGAGTGTGGCGATTGATTTGCCGCAGAAAGCGCTGATCTGGGAAGACAGTGAGGGAACGGTCTGGTTAGGCTATAACGACCCGGAGTATCTGAAACAGCGTCACGATATTGAAGGCTGTGATCAGATCATCAAAAAGATAGAGGGAGCACTGGCCGGTTTCGCAGAAGCGGCAACGGAATAACGTTTACTGATGCCCGGCAGTCACGTGTGCACGTGGGTTGGTATCAGAATCCGACGGCCAGGCTGGCGGTGACGGTGTGGCGATCGTAGCTGTAGCGATCGATATTGCTGTTGTTGTCGATACGGTCCAGATCCAGACTGAGAGATGTTCGACGAGAGAAACGATACGTGGTGCCAACGGACAGTGTATGACGCTTGTCTTCACGACGTATCGTTTGTCGGCCCTCGGGAACAATCAGTTGGTGTGGCGTACGATAGTAACTGAAGCGAAAGCCCGCCCCGGCTTCAACACTCAGTTGGTCAGTCAGGTCGTACTCAATGCCTGCATCAAGGCCATGTCGCTCGGGCGACACACTGAAGAACTCCTCTCCGGTATCCAGATTGTCCCGGTCATTGTAGTCAGCCCGGTATTTGAGTTCCGCTGTCCAGTTCCCGGGCCGGAGACGGTAATGGGCATCAAGCCGGTACATCTGGCCCCGATAGGCATCGAATCCAGGTAACGGAAAAATCTGGGTGGCCTCTGCTCTAACCAGGCATCGCGCGCCGGGGCCTGGGCAGTCGAGGGTGGTTATGCCGGTCATCAGGCGAGCGCGACGTTCCCTTGATCGCCGATCCCGCCATATATAGTCGCCGCCAAGGCCTACGCTGATCACTCCCGGTGCGGTTTTCTGAACCCATTTTGCACCCGCCTGAATCACCTGCAGGTCAAACGTGTGCTCGGAAGGGTACTGACGCGAATAGAACTTGATGTCCGAACGCAGTCCCGCCGAAGAGTCGCCATAGAGGTAATAGGAGGCAGCCGCCAGAGTTTCCATAAAGCCGCTGTCGAGCTTTCGGGGGGCGGTATCCGGGAACAGCGCAACGTTGTCTTCATAGCCACCCCCGATGGAAACCAGGCCAGCCCAACGTTTTCTGGGTGAGGCAGCATGCATCGTTGGATCGAGGCGTTCAAGTTGACGGGTGGCGAGCGATATCAGGTTGTCGTCAGGATCGGACGCAAGCACGTTCTGGAACGCTTTTGTTGCGGCGTCCTGATTTTCACGGGCCAGGGCGGTCAACCCGATGTTGTAGTAGGCAAGCGCTTTCTGACGGGTGGGGATAAGGGTCCGGAAGGTTTGCTCCGCCTCCTCGTAAAGCCCGAGTTTGTAATAGACAACGCCCAGGTTGTAATTGAGTGAGCGGGAGCTCAACCCCTTCGAGACGGCGGACTCAAGTAAGCGGCGAGCTTCATCCAGGTCACCGGCGTTAAACGCCTGGATACCCGCACGGAAGAGCGTCTTAGCCTCGGTCGTATGCTCCTGAGCATGGGCGGTTGACAGCGCGAGACACAACACCAGTGCGATGGTCAGAAGACGGCGCAAATACTCTCTCCGGAATAGTCTGAACTCGGACTCAGAGTATAACAGCCATTGGACGGGCGAGCGCCAGTCCTGAAGGGATCAGGTGTGACGTCTGTATCTAATCTACTGCTGTCCGGTTTCCTCCAGATTCAGGCCACTGTCGTTTAACAGGTCCAGATCGGTATCGCCGGTGCCTGGCAGGTCCAGTCCAGGGTCTTCGATGCCTGGCAGGTCCAGTTCTGGCTCGTCTTGGATGATCTCGCCAGGCAGTTCGATGCCGAGCGCGTCACGAGACTCCCGTGACTGTTCGGAGAGAGTGCTCTCGATATCCAGCATGTCTTCCCGGGTATCGGAAGCGAAGTCGCCGGAATCCGTCTGCATATCACCGAACCCGTTTGCGCCGGCGGGCGCGTCCACGGACTCCGGAAGCTCAAGTTGTTGCACAAAGGAATCGTCCAGCTCCTGATCGTCCGCGACCATTCTCATGGTCACATCAAGATCGTCCTGAGCCCAGGACAGAGCCGGTGTAGCAAGCAGAAGGCCGAGCATGGCCGGAGCAAGCCAGCGCATATGGATATGTCTTTTCATGATGAAGGCTCCGTGTTTCCTGGAATGGCGGTGCTGAACGTTTTGCGCCGGGTTCCATCGTCCAGGTGCGCAACCAGTTTGCCGGAACCAGGGAACAGTACGTTGATGGGCAACGCCAGTACGTTATCGCCTTGCTTGAGATCCACCGTCCAGCTGATGGTCTGGCGCCCCGGGAAGGGTGCCAGTTCTGCGTTGGGCGGCAGTTCCAGGGTCAGGGTGACGTTGTCCATCGCCTTGCGGGAATTGAACGCCAGCCTGACGGTTTTCAGTTCCGCTCCACTTTCGGGTTCAGCAACGGTTTCTGTTGCTGTCTGCCCGGTAGCATCTGCATCTGCGATGTCTTCGGGCAATCCCGTATCTGCCGGGCCGACCTGCATACCGATGAAGATACCGAGTGCCAGCACGGCGGCAATTGATGAAGCCCAGAGTGACGTTTTGCGTAACGTGGAATTCCGAGGTGTCTCGCCAGCGAGTGCCATTGCACGAACGCGGGATTCGAAATCGTCGTCGGGCTCTGGAACGGTCTGGGCCATGATGCCTTTTTGCAGGCGTTGTTCATCCTCCCAAAGTTCTGAGCAACTGGCACACGTCGATGCGTGAGCTTGGAGGGCTTCCTGTTCATGCAGCGGAAGATCGCCGCGAACCAGGCTGTCGACCTCCTGATGGAACTGACGACACGTCATGGCATTCACCTCTTCACCCTTCACGTTGTTGCTTTTCGAAAGGTTCCATTTGTTTTTTCAACCGTTCCCGCATAAACGCTCTGCTGCGATGCAGGCGTGATTTTATCGTACCGACAGGCACATCCAGAACCGTTGCAATGTCCTCCTGGCGCCAGCCATCCGCGTCGTGAAGCAGTAACAGGGTTCGTTGGTCTGGTGGCAGGGTATTCAGTAACCGCTTGACGGTTTCGCCAATGCGCGTTTGGTCGATACCGGCGGACGCATCCGGGCTTGCCTCGCCGAGGGATTCTATGAAGGCGGTCTGGCTCTCCGCAGCGACCAGTGTACTGACGCTGATTTCTCTTTGGCTGGATTGTTTTCGGGTGAGGTCAACAAAGTGCCGGTACAACACACGGTTGAGCCATGGCTGGGGTTGCTGCACGTTTTCCAGTTCGTCCAGCCGGGGGTACATCTTGACCACGACATCCTGCACCAGATCCTCTGCGTCCTGTTTCTGGCCAGTCAGGCGGTAGGCGAAAATATACATGCCTTTCATGTAAGGCAGAATCAGCCGGTCAAATCGCTTTGACGACGACGAACGAAATGGGAGCAAAGCCAATCTGATTCCCTCGGTCTGTGGTTGGCACGGTTTGGCGGGTGCCCCGTCCTCAGGCCATTCTTGTAGGTGTTCGGATGTCAGATTCTGAACATACCATCATTATTGCCTTTTGTTCGAGACAAATTTCTCGCTACAAGAACCAGTTAGCCCTTCCTTTTGCGATTTCTCGTCTATTCGGGAAAATTTTTTTGGAACCACCGCAATTAGACTTCCGTGTTAGGCCGAAAGACACAGGACGAGTCTCGAACTACAAAAAAACGTACAGAGGTAAACAAGTATGTTCATGCGCCAAACGCGACTGATGTCGATGGTCATTTTGTCGGTCAGCCTGACGGGTTGTTTTGAAAGCAGCAGCCAGACTACAAAGAATGCGGACCCAGACTACGACATTACCAATCCGGCCGTGGAGCGGGGAACTCACCCATTATTTGACCCGTTGACCACCCAATTCCCGATTCCAAGCGATTCCCTTTTCTATCTCAGTGAGGTTGACGACGGCACCATGCTGAACGGCAGCGATCCTGCCAACCCAGTGACCACGGGCATTGGATTTCTCGATGGAAATTCAGTACTGGCACCCATTGATATCAAGATCAGTGGCAGCCTGGACAGCCAGCAGACCCTTGATGCACGTGACTTTATCTCCGTGGAGGGCGAGGTTGTCCCCAATCCGGATCAGAATGTGTTCCTGATTCCCCTGGAATATGCCGGTGGCGATAGCCTCCGTCAAACCTCCGGAGAGGTCGCCGGAATTTCATCGGCGATTCAGTACCGGCGGGCACTGGCACTTGAGGAAAGCGGTAATACCGCCGAAGCGGATGCGATTTTCGATGCCTTGGTTGAGGACAGACTTCGGGTTGAGCTGCTGGATATCGATGGTGGCCAGAACAATATGATCCGGATTCTGCCGGTCAAGCCACTGGCTGAGAAAACCCGGTACGCCCTGGCCATCACCGACGACATTGTAGACACCAACGGCGACCCGCTCGTTGGCGCTCCGACCTACCAGTCGGTGGCGGACCCGGAAGCGGTGCTTTCCAATGTTGCGTTCGAGCCATTCCGCGAGGCGTTGTTACCTGCCCGCCGACTCGCTTCCGACTATTTTGAGTTCAAGCAGGCGTTTTCCATCGCTGGATTCCCAAAGACGTTCGATGACGTTGTGTTTTCCACAACGATCACCACAACGGCGGTAGACGACGTGCTGCTGGCAAATACAGCCCCGGTGACGTTCTTCCGCAACAGCCTGGGTATTGCTGCCCGACAGGAAGGGCTCCAGCAGTTGATCTCCGGATTCTACAACCTGACTCAACAGCCGCTGGAGGGGGCCGCGACGGCGGAACAGCAGAACATCAACGATGAAATCCATGCAACGCTGACGGACACAGATTTCCGCCTCTACGACGCCGAGCTCGCCGGCCTGCTCAGTGATGCCCGGGACGCTGGCATGGTCGTTCAATATCAGGACCTTGTCAGCAATGATCAGGCGGACCGCAGGGTCGCCTATGCTTTGCAGGCCGCAACAGCGATGGCCGTCGATACTGTCGCCGACAACGAGGGTGAAGCGCAGGCGCTTGCAACCGCCGCTGACAACCTTATTGATGCCCCGAAGCCGCGAACAGTAAGAATGTTCAACCAGCGCGACGGTGGTGAGATAAATCCGGCGTTGGCTCAGGAAGTTCAGGGCACTCCTCTTAATATCCATGTCTATGAGGGCGAGATTACCCTGCCGTATTTTCAGGGCGTGCCGGAGGCGACGGATGGTTCAGCTGTACGCTCGGCCAGTTGGCTCCCGGCGGACTTCAGCGCCGAGGAGTCACTCGATCAGGCGCCCTCGGATCGCGTGACCTACCGCTTCCCGTTTGCTGAAAAGTCCAGTGAAACAACGGTTCCCATTGTGGTTGCCGCGCCCGACACCAACCAGGCCTTGATTGCCCCGCAGACCCCGGCAAATGGTTTTCCGGTGATCATCTATCAGCATGCCGTGACCACCGACCGTTCGGCGATCCTCCCTCTGGCGACAGCCGCTGGGTTGTCCTGCGCAGACCCTGGCAATACCTTTGACTGCTTCGTCACCATCGGTATCGATCAGCCGCTGCACGGTATTTTCGGAGAGGGCGTGGTTGGTCTTAATCCCATCACCACTCAGGATGGTGCTTCGGCGGACGCCGTCGAGCGTCACTTTGGCTTCGCCGCTGACGCGGATCTTAATCCGGTACCGGCGGGTGAACTGCAGGAGCCCGAATCGGGAAGTCTGTACCTGAATTTCACTAACTACGCCAACACCCGTGACAACATGCGCCAGGGCACCCTCGACCTGCTTAACGTGAACGCCTCGTTGCAGGCGATCGAGGACGCCATCAACGCGTGTCAGGCCGCCGGCGATTGTGCCCAGGGCCTGAGCATTGATCCGAGCCGGGTCTATTTCATGAGCCATTCGCTCAGTGGTATGGGTGGCGCGGCCTTCCCACCGGTTAACAATGCAGCGAGTGCTGCGGGCAACTCCAATCTCAGCCCGGTTCTGGCCTCGAATCTGCTGAACACCGGCGGTCAGTTCACACGTCTGTTCGAAAACTCGCAGTCACTGGCACCACAGCTTCTTCCCGTGCTGGACGCCGCCTCTGACGGCGTGCTGGCGCAGGGACGTACGGAACTCAACATCTACTTCAATGTGTTCCAGTCGCAGCTGGATTCGGCAGACCCTGTCGCCTATGCCGGCTTTTATCAGAACACCAACACGTTGCTGACTGAAATCGTTGGTGTTGATGATGACCCTGAGCGCCCAACTGACGACACGATTCCCAATGCCGCGGATGATCAGCTTTACGCCATGGGGCCCCTTGAAACCACGGTTCCGGAAACCGGATTTGTGATCAGTAGTGAGCGCGCACCTCTGGCGGGTACGGATCCCCTGGCTGCGGGTATGGGCGCTGAGTCAACGCCGCTGGCAAGTGGCCTCCCAGCTATAACCCGCTATCTGGAAGGGTCACATGGCAACCCCGTGTCTGCCGGTCAGAAAGCGGCGGATGCCTTTTCTTCACGTGCGGTTTTCGACGAGATGATCGCGCAGATGCTGGAGCTGTTCAGTGATGGCACCGTTTCTGTCAGCAACCCCTGTGTCGTAAAGGATGCCGATACCTCAGGTACGGACTGCTCCGCCGAGGGCAACACCGATCCAGGCAGTGAGCCGGACGGCGGCGGAGATGGTGGGGGTGATGGTGGCCTGATTGGTGGCGGCCTGATCTAGAAACCCAACGGCCAGACAACCAGCGCTTCGGAGATCCCGGAGCGCCCGTTCCCGATAAACACGTGTATGTCGATGGCGATTCTCTCCATCAATGGGGAAGCTTTGCCTGAAAAACTGGAGCTACAGACCAATGACAACAAAAAACCGAGACCGTAAACGCCTGGCGCTGGCTATCGGCGCAATCGTATCCACAGCCCCGGCGATGGCATTCGATTTCGACATCTACGAGATCGACGCCTCGCTCTCAACGACCCTGACGGCAGGGATTGCCTATCGGTTGGAAAATCAGGACAAAGATCTGATCTCCCAGGGCAACCTGGGCCCGGAATTCGCATTCAGTAACACGGGCGCCTCGTCCAACAACTTCGACGACGGCAACCTGAACTTTGAAAAGAACGAGCCGTATTCCCAGATCCTGCGTGGCCGTAGTGAACTGTTCCTGGACTACACCCCCGACAGTGACACGCTGACACGGGTCGGGGCGCTGGTGCGAGGCACTTATTATTACGACCACGAACTGAAGGATAACCGTCGCGCCAAGGACCCGGTCGGCCAGCGACGTGAATTGAATGATGAGGCCAAAGATAACGCCTCCGGTGTGGATCTTCTCGACGCCTACGTGTTTACGGACTGGTACTTCGGAGATACGCCGGTGTCGATCCGTTACGGCCGTCAGGTGGTGAACTGGGGGGAAAGCACGTTCATCCTGGGCGGTATCAACGCGGTTAATCCGATCGATGTTCCCGCGTTTCGTGCTCCCGGCGCGGAGCTGAAAGACGTATTGTTACCAGTGGAGATGTTGTATACGTCGGTTGGCCTGACGCCTGAAATCACCATGGAGGCGTTTGTTCAGACCGACTGGGAAAGCTTCAGGATTGACGATTGTGGCACCTATTTTTCCTCCGCCGACGTGGCGGCCGATGGCTGTGGCCCGGTATTACTGGCGGGCCAGGTGCCGGACTCCCAGGCGCTGGAAGAGGGATTCGTGTCTCCGCGCCTGGGCGATCGCGAGCCCGGGGACAAGGATCAGTTCGGTGCCGCGTTGCGTTGGTATCTGACCGACCTGGGGGCCGAGCTGGGGTTCTACTACACCCGTTATCACAGCCGTCTTCCGTACATCAGTGGTGTGGTCAACAACCCCTCGGACCCATCGGCAAACCAGAAAAGCGACCCCAACCTGCCCAACTCCAGGTTTCCCAGCTATT
The DNA here is from genome assembly GCF_042604615.1 of Marinobacter sp. M5B. NCBI lineage: Bacteria > Pseudomonadati > Pseudomonadota > Gammaproteobacteria > Pseudomonadales > Marinobacteraceae > Marinobacter > Marinobacter sp. M5B. The sequence goes on along the minus strand of NZ_CP156894.1, from coordinate 4,305,377 downwards.
TCATCGAGTATCCGGAAGACATTGATCTCTATGGCATCAGTATCAACACCACCCTGCCAACGGGCACTTCGCTGGGGGCGGAATACAGCTTCCGGCCAAACCTTCCCATCCAGTGGAACACGTTTGAGCTGATCTACGGAGGCTTGCAACAGCGTGGTCCGGATGGACAGGTAGTGAGCAAGCTGGAGCAACGCCAGCGTGAGAAGGATCCCAATTTCAACTATGCCGGTAAGGCTGTTGATGGCTACGACCGTTACAACGTTTCCCAGGCCCAGGCCACATTCATTCACTTCATTGACCGGGTAATGGGCGCCGCCCGTTTCATCATTGTTGGTGAGGTTGGTGCCACCTATATCCACGATCTGCCCAGCACCTCGGAAGCCCGCTACGGGCGATCGGGCATCTACGGTGTGGGGCCGGTGCCGCTGGAGGGTGACAACTTTACCGGTGACTACTGCAGCCAGGGCACAGACAGTGACCCGCGTTTGAACATCAACCCCAGCAACTGTGGAGGTGGTGGGTTTACCACGTCCTTCTCCTGGGGCTATCGCACGCTGTTTGTCTGGGACTATCCGGATGCCGTCGCTGGCGTCAACTTGCGCCCCCGGCTCTTTTTCTCTCACGACGTGAAGGGCTACGCACCAGATCCTGGTGGCAACTTCCAGGAAGGCAACAAGTCACTGGGCCTGGCCGTCGAAGCCACCTATCAAAACGCCTACAAAGCCAATCTGAGCTACACCAACTATTTCGGGGGTGATTACAACGTCATCAATGACCGGGATTTCGTGTCGGCCTCAGTGTCCTATTCATTTTGAACCATTGTCTGAAAACCGAGGAGTAATCCATGATTAACCGAAAAAACCTGCTTTACAGTGCATTAGCGTGCTCGATGCTGTATTCCGCATCAGCCGGCGCAGCAGTGTCGGCCCAGGAGGCCGCCAAACTGGGAGATACGCTCACGCCGATGGGCGCCGAGAAGTCCGGTAATGGCGATGAAATTCCTGCCTGGGACGGGGGGCTGCTTCAGGCACCGGGTGCCTACCAGGGCGACGGCCGATACGTGGATCCGTTTCCCAATGACAAAGAGCTGTTTCGTATTGACCAGAGCAACGTTGACCAGTACGCGGACAACCTGACGCCCGGCCAGATTGCGATGATCAGGACGTACGACGACTATTTTATGCCGGTCTACCAGACCCGGAGAACGGCGACCTATCCTGCCGACGTGCTGGAGAAAACCAAAGCCAATGCCACCGAAGTGGAGTTGGTGGAAAGCGGGAACGGTCTCAAGAACTACAAAACAGCGACCCCGTTTCCGATCCCCCAAAATGGCCTTGAGGTGATTTTCAACCATATCACCCGCTACCGCGGCGGTTCCTTTACCCGCAATGTGGCACAGGTAACACCACAGCCAAACGGCGATTTCAGCCCGGTCAGGTTCACCGAATCGTTTACCGAGCGGGTGGCGCTGGAGGATTTCGATCCAAGCGAAGATCCCAACGTGATGTTCTATTTCAAGCAGGCCATCACCGCTCCGTCTCGCCTCGCCGGTAACGTACTGCTGGTGCATGAGACCATCAACCAGGTTAAGGAGCCCCGCCGCGCATGGTTGTACAACTCCGGGCAGCGTCGTGTTCGCCGTGCTCCCAATGTGGCCTACGATGGGCCGGGTACCGCCGCAGATGGTCAGCGCACGTCTGACAACCTGGACCTCTACAATGGCGCGCCAGACCGTTACAACTGGGAACTCAAGGGCAAGAAAGAGCTGTACATTCCGTACAATTCCTATCGCCTGACCGACGAGAGCCTGAGCTATGACGACATCATAAAGCCCGGCCATGTCGACCAGGGCCTCACGCGTTATGAGCTGCACCGGGTATGGCATGTAACAGCGACACTCAAGGATGGTGAGCGGCATGTCTACGGCAAACGGGACTTCTACATTGATGAGGATACCTGGCAGATTGCAGCGGTGGATCACTACGACGGCCGTGGCAACCTGTGGCGTGTTGCCGAAGCGCACGCGATGCAGATATACGATGCCAACATTCCGGCCTATGCCTTTGAAACCCTGTATGACCTGTTGTCAGGGCGCTATCTGGTGATGGGGCTGACCAACGAGGAAGACGAGCCTTACCAGTATGGTACCGAGCGTCGCTCCCGTGAATACACGCCGGCTGCGTTACGCCGGGACGGCGTGCGTTAATCGTTAATGGCGGACCGATAACCCTGCCTGGCCTGGCAGGGTTATCCCCGACGGGGGACCACATCAAAGATCCCTGCCCGGTAAAGTTCCTTATAGCTATTCCCGAATCACTCTGTTAGTGTGCCCAGCATCCTGCCTCTAGGGATTTCCGCAATTCAAGGCTTCAAGCCCGTGCGAACCATCCATACGACCTGTCAGAGGACGTCACCCCGTTAACGGTGTGTGGCCGTAGTCGTCTTTTATTCCATGAATCTTCATGGCATCTGCCCGCATTCGCCGAGATCGGTGTTCGTGGAGGCAGACTAATCAAGAGTTGATCCACTATGAGTTTTTCTTCACTCGGTTTGTCCGAGCAACTGGTCCGTGCCACTGCCGACCAGGGTTACGAAACCCCATCACCCATCCAGGCCAAGGCCATCCCCGCCGTTTTATCCGGCAGGGATGTGATGGCGGCTGCCCAGACGGGTACCGGTAAAACCGCAGGGTTCACCCTGCCATTGCTGCAGCGCCTGGCGGAAAACCCCCGCACTGGCAAAGGCCCGCGTGTACTGATCCTGGCGCCTACCCGCGAGCTGGCGGCCCAGGTACATGACAGTGTGGCCCTTTACAGCCGATACATGCCGACCAAGTCCGCCGTGGTGTTTGGTGGCGTAAAAATCAATCCGCAGATGATGAAGCTGCGTAAGGGCCTGGACGTGCTGGTGGCCACACCCGGCCGTCTGATGGACCTGTATCAGCAGAATGCAGTTCGCTTCAACGAAGTGGAAATCCTGGTGCTGGACGAAGCCGACCGCATGCTGGACATGGGCTTTATCCGTGACATCCGCAAGATTCTTGCGCTGTTGCCCGCCAAGCGCCAGAACCTGTTGTTCTCCGCCACCTTCTCCAATGAAATCCGCACCCTGGCCGAAGGCCTTCTGGATAACCCGGTGCAGGTGGAAGTGGCAGCCCGAAACACCGCTGCGGAAAGCATCAAGCAGTCGGTCTATCCGGTTGATCAGAGCCAGAAAACCGCCTTGCTGAGCAAGCTCGTGCGAGACAATGGCTGGGAGCAGGTGCTGGTGTTCACCCGTACCAAACACGGTGCCAACCGCCTGACCCAGAAGCTGGAGCGTGACGGTATTACCGCTGCTGCGATCCATGGCAACAAGTCACAGGGTGCTCGTACCCGCGCCCTGGCTGATTTCAAACAGGGTGAAGTGCGTGTACTGGTCGCAACCGACATCGCAGCCCGTGGCCTGGACATCAAACAGCTGCCCCAGGTGGTGAACTTCGAATTGCCGAACGTGCCGGAAGACTACGTTCACCGCATTGGCCGTACTGGTCGTGCCGGTGAAAGCGGCCATGCACTGTCGCTGGTCAGCGCCGATGAGGGCAAGATGCTTGCCGGGATTGAGAGGCTGATCAAGAAGCAGTTGCCGCGCAAATCTGTTGAGGGCTTCGAGCCCCAGAACAACCTGCCATTGAAGCCAAAAGCCAAGGCAGACCCCAGCCGGGCCCGTGGTCGCGGCGGTAACGGTGGTGGCAATGGTAAGCCCGGCGGAAATGGCCGTAGTTTTGGCGGCAAGCCGGGTGGTCGCAGTGGCGGCCGTAGCCAGAATGGCAACGGTGGTCAGGCAAGGCGCTCACCCCAGCGCGAAAACGCGTAGTCCTGCCTACTCCACAGAAAACGGGGCCCCAGGGCCCCGTTTTGGGTATTGGCTCAGGCTGACTTTTTGCCGTCCGGTGTCTTTTCCTCGAGGCCGGTGTCGGCGCCTTCCGGCACAAACACATCACGTACGGTCAGCGGCTTGCCGTCGGCATCCTGAACTTCAACCGGTAAAATGGCACGCCCGGTTTCGCGGTCCCTCAGGTCCAGCGGTGTTTGATCTGGCGCCGGATTCCATTTGTCGCCCCACTGGCGAAGGGCGATCACAATCGGAAACAGGTCCCGGCCTTTTTCGGTCAGTCGGTACTCGAATCGTGAGCCGTGTTCGCCCACATCCACCTTCTTCAATACCTCGTTGTCCACCAGCCTCGCTAACCGGTCGCAGAGAATGTTGCGGGCAATACCCAGCTCTTGCTGGAAGTCCACAAAGCGGCGGGTGCCATACATTGCGTGCAGCACTACCAGCAGGGACCACCAGTCACCCACCTCGTCAAGGGCGCGGGCGACGGAGCAATTGGAGTCATCAAAACGTTTTCTGGCCATGTTTCGGAGTGTACCTAATAGGGTTGCATTTTAAAACCAGATTCAATATGGTTGCTTAAAGAAACCAGATTAGTAAGGTTGCGATCTACCATGAGCATGAATCTTGGCCCTTTGTTTGAACCCTTTGAACTCCACAACCTGACCCTGCGCAATCGCGTGGCGATGGCTCCGATGACCCGCAATTTCTCGCCGGGCAACGCCCCGAGCCAGGATGTGGTGGACTATTACCGCCGCCGCGCTGAAGGCGGTGTTGGTTTGCTGATTACCGAAGGCACTACAGTGAATCATCCTGGCGCCAACGGTTATCCGAATGTGCCGTTCTTTCATGGCGACACAGCCCTCGCCGGCTGGAAAGATGTGGTTGATGCGGTCCACGAGGCTGGCGGGGCCATTTTCCCGCAGTTGTGGCACGTGGGTGCCGTACGCAAGGAAGGCACCGAGCCGGACCCATCCGTACCCGGTTACAGCCCTTCCGGCCTGTTTTCACCGGGCAAACCCAACGGCAAGGCGATGAGCAAGGACGACATTGACGACGTCATCACGGCGTTTGCGGACGGTGCTCAGGATGCGAAGGCGTTGGGCTTTGACGGTGTGGAGATTCACGGCGCCCACGGTTATTTGCTGGATCAGTTCCTGTGGGAAGGCACCAACCAGCGTGATGATGAATACGGCGGCAGCATGGAGAACCGTCTGCGCTTCGTGGTTGAGATCGTTGAAGCGGTCCGCCATCGGGTAGGCCCGGACTTCCCCATCATGCTGCGTTTCTCCCAATGGAAACAGCAGGATTACGAAGCGAAGCTGGTGAACACACCCGAGGAACTGGAGCAGTTTCTGAAACCGTTGGTGGATGCCGGTGTGGATATCTTCCACGCCTCCACGCGCCGCTTCTGGGAGCCCGAATTCGAAGGCTCTGACCTGAACCTGGCAGGCTGGACCCAGAAACTGTCTGGCAAGCCGACCATGTCCGTTGGCAGTGTGGGCCTGACGGAGGACTTCATCAGCGGTACTTTCGCCAGTAAGAAGGAAGCGGTGGAGCAGTCCGGCATCGACGAACTGGTTGAGCGCATGAACAACAGCGAGTTCGAATTGATCGCCGTTGGCCGCGCATTGCTGCAGGACCCCGAGTGGCTGGTGAAAGTGAAGGACGGCCGTATTGGCGAGGTCGAGCCGTTCGCGAAAAAGTCGCTGGCAAAGCTCTACTGATCAGACAAGGCGTTGACAACAGGCCCCGGCGAGACACCGGGGCTTTTTTGTGTCTGTCCGGGCTGTAATTTAACCTGTTGCCGAAACCCGTATGATTAATGCTCTTGTTTTCAACTAAAGGGATACACCATGAAGTCTGTAACTTCTCTTTCAGCCATTGTCCTGCTTGCGTTGACTCTGGTTATGGCCGGCTGCGCCACGGTCGGCCAGGACTTTGCCACCCATAACGTTGACCAGATCGAGATCGGCGATACCACCCGCGCCGATATCCAGGAGATGTTTGGTGAGCCCTGGCGCACCGGTATCGAGGACGGCAAGCGCACCTGGACCTACGGCAAGTATCGCTGGTCTGCTTTCGGTGACGCCGAGACAACGGACCTGGTGGTGCGATTCAACGAAGATGGCACAGTGTCTTCCTACGTCTACAACACCACCAAGTAACGATCAGATTTCCGGAGGCTGGTGAATGGATGACCAGGGTGATCCGGCGGATATCGAACAGTTACTGGACCGTATAGAAGCAGGGGCCGCTGGTCGTTCTCACGTTTCCATCGGTGAAATGATGGATGCAGTCGGGCGCCGGACCTTTGGGCCGCTGGTGCTTCTGGTTGGCCTTATTCTGGTGACGCCCCTCAGTGGCGTGCCGGGAATGCCGACCCTGTTGGGCCTGCTCACACTGCTGACGTTGGGGCAGGTTCTGTTGGGTCGGACCCAGTTCTGGCTGCCCAGCTTGTTGCTCCGGCGTCAGGTTCCCCGCCAGAAGCTTGTACAGGGGCTCCATTTACTGCGCCCGGCCGCACGGCGGATCGACCGCCTGATACGCCCAAGATTCACTTTCCTCGTCAAGGGTCCTGGCCTCTACGCCATGGCGCTTGCGTGCATGGTGATTGCGATCGTGATGCCGGCGACGGAGCTCGTGCCATTCAGTGCCAGTATTGCTGGCGTGGCGCTGATGACATTCGGCCTTGCGATGATTTCGAAAGATGGTCTCCTTGCCGTGCTTGCCTGGGGTGTTTCGCTGGCGGGGCCGGTGATGTTGGTGCGAACCATCGGCAGCTGAATAAGGCCAGATTACGTAAAGTCGGGGGTTATGAACTAAATTGTCAGTAGAAGAACGCCTCATTCACAGGCGAAAGAGGAGAAACACCATGATACGTTTATTCTATCTGGTATCTTCGATTGACAGTGCAAAAGAAATCTCCGACGACCTTCACGAGCACGACGTCACTGACTGGCGCTTCCACATTGTCAGCAAGGACGAGGCCGGCCTCTACACTCACCAGTTACACACCGCGTCCATCCTGGACCGAACGGATCTGCCCAGGTACGTGGAGCGCGGCGCCATAGCCGGCTTTGTGCTGGCGCTGGCCTTCCTTGTACCGTTGGCCTTGCTGGAAGTTCTGAACATGCCGGCGGCGGCCTGGATAGCCCTGTTTATCTTTGTGGTGGTAGCGGGCGCCTGGATTGGTGGCTTTGGTGGTATCCAGAGTGAAAACTACCGTATCGAGCCGTTCCATCATGATATTGAGGCAGGGAAGTACTTGATCATGGTGGATGCCCCGAAGGACCACATTCCCAAGGTCAAGGAACTGATGGCGAAGAACCACCCCGAGGCCAAGTTGCAGGGCAAGGATTCCAGCATTAACAATCCGTTTGCCGGCCGGCGTCGGCATAAGATCAAACAGGCCTGATGCGAGGCACTGTTCAAAACGGAATGGCTTCATGACAAAGAACGGTGTCATTCTCACCGGCGGTGGCGCGCGGGCGGCGTATCAGGTCGGCGTGCTTCGCGCTATCGCTGACATGTATCCGGACTGGAACCACCCGTTCAATGTCATTATCGGTACCTCGGCCGGGGCGATCAATGCCATGGCCCTTGCCGGTAACCGGGGGCTGTTTCGCCACAGTATTGATCATCTCGATAAAGTCTGGTCGGAACTGACTATGGACCGGGTATTCCGGGCGGATACCTTTAGCCTGATGCGCAGCTTCAGCGCCATCGCCCGCAAGATGATCAGTCGCCCCATTGAAAGCGGGCCGGTTTCCTTTCTGGATAATTCGCCACTGCGGGAATTGCTGGAGCGGGAGATCGACCTGCAGAGCATTCGGCAAACCATTCAGGAGGGCCACATCGACGCTGTGGGCCTGAATGCCTGCGGTTACGCGACTGGCCAGAATGTGTGTTTCTTTGAAGGGGCTGAAGGGCTGCAAGGCTGGTCGGTCGGACAGCGTGGCGGCACCCGCACAGAGCTGGCAGTGGACCACATCATGGCGTCTGCGGCTATTCCCACTCTGTTTGCGCCGGTGAAGATCAACCGCGAGTACTTTGGTGATGGCGTGACCCGCCAGATGGCCCACATCAGTCCGGCATTGCGACTGGGTGCGCGCAAGGTGCTGGTGATCGGGGTTAGTGCCAACGCGATGTGCCCGTCCAGGCGCCCGGAAAAGCCCGGTATGCCAACGCTGACCCAGGTACTGGCCCACGTGTTCAACGGCATGTTCCTGGATACGCTGGATTACGACATCGATCGCTCACGGCTGATCAACCAGTTGCTGGAACTGATCCCAGAGAAGAAACTGAAGGAGTCCGGGCTGGACCTGAACCCGGTGGATATTCTGGAAATTTCCCCTTCCGAGCCCATCAACGAAATCGCCATGAAATACATTGACGCCATGCCGCTGGTGTTGCGACGGTTGACCGGTGCTTCGGACAACGCGCCTTTTTCCAGCGCCAATCTCGCCAGCTTCCTGCTGTTCGACAAACGCTTCTGTCGCGATTTGATTGAGCTGGGCTACCGGGACGGCCAGAGCCAGTCCCGGCAGATTGAGCGGTTTTTTGAGAAGGAATCCGGGGCTGAAGAATCAGCCCCTTAACCCACCAACCAGCTTGTCGATGCTTTCCTTGGCATCGCCAAACAGCATGCGGGTGTTGTCTTTGAAGAACAGCGGGTTTTCCACGCCTGAATAACCCGTGGCCATGCCCCGCTTGAGGACAACCACCTGGCGCGCTTTCCACACCTCAAGCACCGGCATACCGGCAATCGGGCTGCCCGGGTCTTCTGCGGCGGCCGGGTTTACGGTGTCGTTGGCACCGATAACCAGCACCACATCGGTGCTTGGGAAATCGTCGTTGATTTCGTCCATTTCCAGCACGATGTCATAGGGCACATGGGCCTCGGCGAGCAACACGTTCATGTGTCCGGGCAGGCGACCCGCCACAGGGTGAATGCCGAAACGCACGTTGACGCCACGGTCCCGCAGGATTTTCGTCATTTCGCTGACGCCGTTCTGGGCCTGCGCCACAGCCATTCCGTAACCCGGCACGATAATCACTGAATCGGCATTGCGCAGTTCCTCGCACACATCATCCGCGGAGGACTCATAGACAGACTGGTCAGTATCGGCCGCGCTTGAGCTGCTGCTGGTCTGGCCGAAGCCGCCCAGGATGACGCTGATAAACGACCGGTTCATAGCCTTGCACATGATGTAGCTGAGGATGGCACCGCTGCTGCCTACCAGGGCACCCACCACAATCAGCAGGTCATTACCCAGCATGAACCCGATAGAGGCCGCCGCCCAACCGGAGTAGCTGTTGAGCATGGACACCACCACCGGCATGTCGGCACCACCGATGGCCATGATCAGGTGAATGCCGAGCACCGAGGCGATGACCGTCATGATGACAAGGGAAATCAGCCCCAGCGCCATGCTGTCGGTACCGAGGAACCAGGCACCCAGCAATACGCAGGCAATGATGGCCACCAGGTTCATCAGGTGTCGGCCCGGCAGGGTCAGGGCTTTGCTGTCGATGCGGCCATCCAGTTTGCCGCAGGCCACCAGCGACCCGGTGAAGGTCACGGCGCCGATAAAGATACCGACAAACACTTCCACCAGCTTGATGGTGTGTTCGGCACCCGTGGTGGCTACCAGGGGCTCGATATAGCCTGAGAAACCGACCAATACCGCCGCCAGGCCCACAAAACTGTGCAGCAAGGCAACCAGTTGCGGCATCTGGGTCATTTCCACCTTGTTGGCGATGGGGATACCAATACCGGCGCCCAGCAGCACCGCAATCACGATCGCGATAACACCACCGTCCACGCTGGCCAGGGTGGCGCCAACAGCGATGATGATGCCGGCGACACCATAAAGGTTCCCGCGCCGGGCGGATTCCTGATGGCTAAGGCCACCCAGGCTGAGGATAAAACAGATACTTGCGACCACGTAGGCCACGCTCACCAATCCTGTGCTCATATCGGGCGCCTCCTACTTGCGAAACATTTTGAGCATGCGATGGGTGACCCGGAAGCCGCCCCCCACGTTGATGCTGGCAATCAGCACCGCGAAAAAGGCCATGATGCCAACGGCCAGATTCTCCGCCTGGGCCAGGTGGAGAATGGCACCGATCACAATGATGCCACTGATGGCGTTGGTCACGCTCATCAGAGGCGTATGCAGGGACGGTGTCACGTTCCAGATAACCTGCCAGCCGATAAAGCAGGACAGGACAAACACCGTGAAGTGCTGCAGGAAGCTTTCCGGCGCATGGGCACCAACCCCGTAGAGCGCCAGGGCCGTGACCAGCAGCAGCGCGCCCTTGCCAAACTGGCTGCGGCGTTTGGCGTCTTGCCTCGCGGCCTCCTTGTCGGCAGCCGTGGGTTCTTCAGTGCCGGGCGCCGGCTTGGGGCTGACCGGCGCTTCCGGTTGAGGTGGTGGCCAGGTAACGTCGTTCTCCCGCACCACCGTCAGGCCACGGATCACATCGTCTTCCATGTTGACCTGGGGCTGGCCGTCTTTCTCTGGTGTCAGTTCAGTGATCAGGTGTGCCAGGTTAGTGGCATAGAGATCGCTGGCCACCTTGGCCATACGGCTGGGCAGATCGGTGTAGCCAATCAGCGTTACGCCATGATGGTGAGCGACCTTGCCGGGCTCCGTCAGCTCGCAGTTGCCCCCGCGTTCCGACGCCAGATCGACAATCACACTGCCGGGTTTCATGGATTTCACCATATCGGCGGTGATCAGCTTGGGCGCAGGCTTGCCGGGAATCAGGGCAGTGGTGATGATGATATCCACCTCTTCGGCCTGTTCCGCGAACAGCGCCATCTCCGCCTTGATGAACTCGTCGCTCATCTGCTTGGCGTAGCCGCCGCCACCGCTGCCGTCCTCGTCGTCGAAATCCAGCACCAGGAACTCGGCGCCCATGCTTTCAACCTGTTCTTTTACTTCCAGACGGGTATCAAACGCCCGCACAATGGCGCCCATGCTGTTCGCGGCGCCGATCGCGGCAAGGCCTGCGACGCCGGCCCCGATTACCATGATTTTCGCCGGTGGTACCTTGCCAGCCGCCGTCACCTGGCCGGTAAAGAACCGCCCGAAGTTATTGGCCGCCTCAATCACCGCGCGGTAGCCGGCAATATTGGCCATGGCGCTCAAGGCGTCCATCTTCTGGGCACGACTGATACGGGGCAGGCTATCGATGGCGAAGGAAGTAATCTTTTTGGCCGCCAACTTCTCCAGCAGCTCGGGATTCTGCGCTGGCCACAGGTAGCTGACCAGGAACGCCCCTTCCTTCATCAGATCCACTTCGTGTTTCTTGAGCGAAGGGTTTTTCATCGGCGCGCGGACCTTGAGGATAAAATCCGCGTCCTGCCAAAGCGATTTGGTGTCCGCCGCAATGGTAGCGCCCACTTTTTCGTAGGCGTCGTCCGTGTAATTCGCGGCCTCACCCGCACCGGCTTCGACCATCACCTCATAGCCAAGGCCTATCAGCTTATGCACCGAGGGCGGCGTTGCCGCTACCCGTCGTTCATCCTCGAAAATCTCCCTGGGGATACCGATCTTCATTGTAAGTACGTCCTCCGGAATGACCGATTCACTGAAAATCTCGGTTTTTACTTATAGGTAGACGCTAACAGATTTACAAAGGTTTTCCTAAAAACGAACAAAGCGAAAAAACGGAAAGGTAAAACGAAAAAAATAATAAGCCCGTTAGAGGTCCTTCTCTAACAGTGCCTGTACCTCACTTTCGGCCAGCCCATCCAGCATTGCCCCCCGAAACTGCCGGTTGATAAAACGCTCGGTTTCATGCTGGATCATTACCCGCTGCGCCGGTTTCTCGATGTAATCCAATGCCCTGAAAAGGATATAGCGAATGGTCATGCGGGAGATCTCATGAATCGTCTCCGTCGGCACAGCACTGACCAGCCGCCGCTCGATAATATCCTCCGCCATCTCGCGCGCGCTGGCATCCAACTGCGCCTCAAGCGCCCTGCGCAACAAAGCCGACGGCCCGTGAAGCTCCCGCACCGCCACGGTCGTCGCTGCCGGGTTGGCCAGGAAGTAGTGGTAAACAAACGTCACCGTATCGTGGGACGCCTGCTCCGACGACTCCGCCATCCGCCGCAACTCCCGCACGCCGGCTTTCATGTCTTCGGCAATGTACCCAAGTACCTGCAGACCGAACTCGTCCAGATTCTTGAAGTGCCGATAAAAAGTATTGGGATTCAGTCCGGCCTCACGGGCCAGTTCCCGGAGACCGAGAGATGTCAGGCTGCGGCTCTGGGTAATCAACCTGAGCGCCGCCTGAATCAGCTTCAGTTTTCCACCGGTAATCATGTTCATTGAGCATGCACCTAAAGTATGCGGACGAGTTGGGGGAGGGGATTCCCGAAACTGTGCGGAGCCATGGATGGCGGAGCTCAAGCCGCACATGGATGTCTTGAGGCGTGTTTCGGGAATCCCCTCCCCCAACTTGTCCTTCTCCAAAGTTTGGTATGAGGGACAGTTGCTTATCAAACGAGGCCAAACGGTCAAATTCTGTAGATCAAAAGTATACAGCTGTCTACTTCGTTGGGTATACATGTGTCTACCGCCAATCATCATGGCGAAACAGACAACAACAGGCAAGGCCAAAAGGCCAGCGAACAACGAGGTGGAAAACATGAGTCAGACAGTAAAAATCGCCATCATCGGTACCGGATTCTCCGGCCTGGGCATGGGCATCAAACTCAAAGAAGCCGGATACGACAACTTCGTCATCCTCGAACAAAGCGACGACGTCGGCGGCACCTGGCACGAAAACCACTACCCCGGCTGTGCCTGCGACGTCCAATCCGCCCTCTACTCCTTCTCGTTCGAACAAAACCCCAATTGGACCCGCATGTTCGCCCAGCAGAAAGAAATCCAGGCCTACCTGCGAAGCTGCGCCGAAAAATACGACCTCATGAAACACGTGCGCCTGAACACCCACGTGGCGGGTGCCCGCTTTGACGAGAAAACCCAAAGCTGGACCGTCGAAACCTGCGACAGCCCCAAGCTCTGGGCCTACATGCAGGACAAGGGCCTGAACCCCGGCGACAAACTCAACCGCAAAGACAAGGGCCTGCCCAAATTCAGCACCTTCAAGGCGGATGTTGTGGTTTCCGGCATGGGCGGCCTTAGCACCCCGGCATACCCCAACATCAAAGGCATCGACACCTTCACCGGCAAAAGCTTCCACTCCCAGGACTGGGACCATGACTACGACTTCAAGGGCAAGCGCGTAGCGGTGATTGGCACCGGCGCCTCAGCCATTCAGTTCGTACCGGAAGTGGCCAAAGACGCAGCTCACCTCGACCTCTACCAGCGAACTCCACCGTGGATCGTGCCCAAGCCGGACCGGGAGATCCGCCCGCTGGAACGGATGATGTTCCGCAAGTTCCCGCAGACCCTGAATGCCTTTCGCCAGAGCATCTACTGGATGCTGGAAGCACGGGTGCTGGGGTTTGTAGGCAACCCACGAATCCTCAAAATCGGCGAACTACAGGCACGCCGCCATATCCGCAACCAGATCAAGGACAAGGAATTGCGCAGGAAAGTCACCCCGGATTTCCACTTCGGCTGCAAGCGGGTGCTCATCTCAAACAACTATTACCCGGCCCTGGCCCAGGATAACGTCGAGGTGCTGACCGACGGCATCCGCGAAGTGCGTGGCAATATGATCGTGGATAACAACGGCCATGAGAGGGAAGTGGACTGCATCATTTATGGCACCGGCTTCAAGGCCCAGGACCCGATACCCACAGGCATGGTACATGGCCGTGGCGGCCAGGACCTGCTGGATGCATGGAAAGGCGGTGCCGAAGCCTACAAGGGTAGCGCCATTGCCGGCTTCCCCAACTTCTTCATGCTCATGGGCCCCAATACCGGCCTCGGCCACAGCTCCATGGTCTATATGATCGAAAGCCAGATCCAGTATGTGCTGGATGCCCTGAAGAAAATGGACAAGCACGGCTGGAAGAGCGTGGAAGTGAAGGAAGACGCCCAAAGCCAATACAACGCCTCTATTCACGCCAAGCTCGGCGACTCCGTGTGGCAGACCGGCTGCAAGAGCTGGTATGTAAACGAGAACGGCAAGAACACCACGCTGTGGCCGGGCTTCACCTGGCAATTCCGCCAGCAGACGAAGCGGTTTGACGCGGGGCAGTATGTGTGTGAGCCAGAGGCTGTTGAAGCGGGCGAGGCTGTTGTGACTTGATCGCTGGCCCCAATGGGGCCATGGTTTGGTAATGGGAGCAAATGGAGCACGCACCATGACCAAACCAACCCTTCCTGACCTATCCCGAATTCAGGCAGCAGAGCAGCGCATTCGACCGAAGCTGGGCGAAACACCGCTCCTGACTGTGCCTGACCTGAACGCCGCAATCGGCCAGCCACTGGGTCTGAAATGCGAGAGTCTTCAGCGCACCGGCAGCTTCAAGGCCCGGGGTGCCCTGAACTGGCTGCTGACCGCCAGTGCTGACGAACTCAAGTCCGGCCTGGTGACGGTTTCCGCCGGGAATCATGCAATCGGCCTGGCCTGGGCGGCGGCCATGCAGGATGTTCCGCTCACGGTGGTGATGCCGGAAGGTTCCAGCCCGTTGAAGATTCACCGCACCCGGGCGCTGGGTGCCGAGGTTATTGTGCACGGTAATATTCAGCAAGCGGTGGCCCGGTGCCACGAATTACGGGACAACAGCGGGTTAACATTGGTCCACCCTTATAACGACGTTCGAATTATGGCCGGGCAAGGCACCGTTGGTCTGGAATTGCTGCGCCAGCAGCCGGATGTGGATCGGATACTGTGCCCCATCGGAGGCGGCGGTTTGATTTCCGGGCTGGGGCTGGCCATTAAGGCACAAAAGCCGGAGGTGGAACTGATCGGCGTGGAGCCGGAAGGCGCGGCCACCATGTTCAACGCCTGGCATAAGCAGGATGCCAGCGCCAGCCTCGACTCGGTGGATACCTGGGCCGCCAGCCTGGCACCGGCAGTGGTCGGTGACTGCACCTATGCCGCGTCCCGTCAGGTGGTGGACCAGATCGTGACGGTTACCGAGTCGGCTATCCGGGAAGCCACACGTCGCCTGCTGACTGAAGCCAGGCTCTATGTAGAGCCTGGTGCCAGTGTCGGGCTGGCGGCGTTATTGGAAAACCAGGTTGCGCCTGATCCGGACAGGGCCACGGTTCTGATTATTACTGGTGGTAACCTGGACCCGGAGCAGGTTAGTCAGTGCCTGAATAGGCTGGCTTAGCTGACCAGCGTTCCGCCATCCACCGCCAGGCACTGTCCGGTAATGTGTCGTCCGGCTTCAGACGCCAGCAATATCGCAGCACCTTTCAGGTCTTCTTCGCCACCAAAGCGCTTCAGCGGAATGCGCTCAAGCATTTTGTCGCCTTGTGCATCCAACAGTCCCTGAGACATCTTGGACGGGAAGAAGCCTGGACAAAGCGCGTTCACATTGATGTTGTAATGACCCCATTCGGACGCCAGTGCGCGGGTGAAGTTCACCATGGCGCCTTTGCTGGTGTTGTAAGCGATGGTTTGCATACCTTCCGGGTTGCCGGATAGCCCCGCAATGGAGGCAATGTTGATGACCTTGCCGGTTTTGCGCGGGATCATGCAGCGCTTGCCGACGGTCTGGGTGAGGAAGAAGCTGGCGTTCACATTCAGGTTCATTACCTTCATCCAGCCTTCGGGCGGATAGTCTTCTGCCGGGGCGCCCCAGGTGGCACCGGCGTTGTTCACCAGAATGTCGATGTCGCCGAGCTGCTTGACCACCTGATCCACGACCTTGGGAATACCTTCCAGATCGCCCAGGTCTGCGGCGATGGTCACGACCGTCACGCCCTGGCTTTCCAGGCGTTCTTTGGCCGCATCCAGCTCGTGCTGTTTGCGGGCGCTGATGGCGATTTTCGCGCCCAGTTCACCCAGCGCCTCGGCCATTTGCAGGCCCAGGCCACGGGAGCCGCCGGTGATGAAGGCGACTTTTCCGGACAGGTCCAGTAGCTGCTTTACGCTCATAAAATCGTCCTTTTGTGAGTCCGGTGGTTCAGGCGCTGGCGGCCATCAGGCTATCGCTGACTTGTGCCAGATGATGGTCCGCGTCGCCGAACAGCAGGTTAATAGTGGTCAGCCGCTTGAACAGATGGGCGGCGAACATTTCGTCGGTCACGCCCATGCCGCCGTGCAGCTGGACGCCTTCCTGAGCCACATAGCGCGCACCTTGGCCCACCAGCGTCTTGGACATGGACAGGGCGTTGCGGCGCTCTTCGGTGTCGTCTGAATCGGTGGTGTTGGCGGCCAGAATGGCCATGGACTTGGACTGCTCCGCCTGAATGAACATGTCCGCCATGCGGTGCTGAAGCACCTGGAATTTGCCGATGGGCACACCGAACTGCTTGCGGGTCTTGATGTAGTCCAGCGTGGTTTCGTTCATGGCCTCCATGGCCCCCACGGCTTCCGCACACACTGCTGCAATCCCCAGATCGATGGCTTTCTCGATGTGCGGGAACGCCTGATCCAGTTCGCCCAGCAGATTGTCGGCGCTGACGGCGACATTGGAGAAACTGATGTCTGCGATGCGGTAGCCGTCATGAGCGGCGTAGTCGTCAATTTTCACGCCTTTGGCATTGGCATCGATGATGAACAGGGACAGCCCGGTCTCGTCATTGGCGTTGCCGCTGGTGCGTGCAGAGACGACCAGTTGGTCCGCCTGGCCGCCGTGGATGACGGCGGTTTTCTGGCCGCTGACCATAAAGTGGTCGCCGTCCTTGCGGGCGGTGGTCTGTACCTGGCTCAGGTTGTAGCGCGCGCCGGGTTCGTAGTGGGCCAGCGCCATTTTGCGCTCGCCGGAGGCAATGGCCGTTAGATAGTCGTCTTTCTGGGCATCGTTGCCCAGATCACCAATCAGCCCGCCGGCCAGAACGACCGTAGCCAGATAGGGCTCAACCACCAGGCCCCGACCGAAGTTTTCCATCACCACCATGGTGTCGACGGCGTTGCCATCCAGACCGCCAAAGGCTTCGGGGAAGGTGAACGCCAGCAGGCCCATATCCGCCAGGGCGGCCCAGGTGTTCGGGTCGGTGCCCTTGCCGGATTCGATGAAGGTGCTGCGCTTTTCAAAGCTGTACTCGTTGGTCACAAAGCGGCGCAACGAGTCGTTCAGCATTTGCTGTTCGTCGGTAAGATCGAAATTCATAAGACCGCCTCCTTTAAAGACCAAGCACGAGCTGGGCAATGATGTTGCGCTGGATCTCGTTGGACCCGCCAAAGATCGACAGCTTGCGCATGTTGAAGTAATCGCCGGCCGCCGGGGTAGCATCGATGGACCCGGCACGGGGGCCGTTGTAGTCCAGTTCCAGGGCGTCCGGAATGTGCGCAATGGCATCCTGTCCGGTGGCTTCCATCAGCAGTTCAAACAGTTTTTGGCCGATCTCTGTGCCACGGATTTTCAAAATCGATGCCTGGGGGCCGGGGCCGCGCTTGTCGGTCAAAACCCGCAGCACGGTCAGCTCCAGCGCGCGCAGCTCAATATCCAGTTGCGCCAGACGATCGCGGAAACGGGTATTTTCGATCAGCGGCCGCTGGCCGTCCTGCTCCTCGTTGGCCACGACTTTCAGGCGCTTCATCAACGCTTTCCACTGCCCGACGTTCGCCAGCCCGGTACGCTCGTGCCCAAGCAGGAACTTGGCGTAGGTCCAGCCCTGGTTCTCTTCGCCGATCAGGTTCTCGGCGGGCACTTTCACGTTATCGAAATAGACTTCGTTAATCTCGTGCTCGCCATCCAGCATGATGATGGGCTTCACATCGATGCCGGGGTCGTTCATGTCGATCAGCAGGAAGGAGATGCCCTGTTGCGGCTTGCCTTCGTTGCTGGTGCGCACCAGACAGAAGATCCAGTCAGCGTGCTGGCCAAGGGTGGTCCAGGTTTTCTGGCCGTTGACGATGTAGTGATCGCCTTCGCGCTTGGCGGAGCAGCGTAGTGACGCGAGGTCGGAGCCGGAGCCCGGCTCGGAATAGCCCTGACACCACCAGTCTTCGCCGCTGAGAATGCCCGGCAGGAAGCGCTTCTTCTGCTCGTCGTTGCCGAAGGTTATGATCACCGGGGCGACCATGCGCAGGCCAAAATCGAGCTGGCGCGGGGCACCGGCGAGGGCACACTCTTCTTCAAAGATGATCTGCTCAATCGGGCTCCAGCCCGGGCCGCCGAACTCTTCCGGCCAGGTGGAAGCGCCCCAGCCTTTGTCGTGCAGAATCTTCTGCCAGCGCTGGGTCATGTCTTTGTCGTGGCGCAGGCGTTTCTGAACGCGCTCGCGGATGTCGTCCGGGAGGTTGTCGTCCAGGAACTGGCGAACGTCGGCTCGGAAGGCCTCTTGCTCGGGTGTGTAATTTAGATCCATGTTGCACCTCTTGTCTGTTTGGCTGAGGTAGATGGTTTTAACTTGTGAGTGGCCTTTTGGTTTCTGATGCCGGGCCTATGTACTCGGGGGCGGCGCCGAATGGGTATCCCCTTTCAAAACACGCTCCTTCGGCCCATCCATGGGGCGCTTGGACTCCGCCATCCATGGCTCCGTACAGTTTTGAAAGGGGATACCCATCCGACGCTTCGACACTGTGCTTGCCTATTTTTGAGAACACTTTGCGGGGCACCGCACTGCGCTTAACGGTTGCACTTGTTCGCCTTCGCACACAGCTCTGGGTGGCCGTTGGGAGTGGGTGTCCAAAACCGTGCGGAGCCATGGATGGCGGAGCCCGAGCGTCACATGGACGTGCCGTAAGGAGCGTGTTTTGGACACCCACTCCCAACGGGCACTTCCACCCAAGATAAGGGCAATCGAGGCTTCAGGCAGCAACCAAAGCTTTAGGCAACCTCAAACAAGCCGGCAGCACCCATGCCAGTGCCTACGCACATGGTGACGACCACGTATTTGACGCCGCGGCGTTTACCTTCGATCAGAGCATGGCCGACCAGACGGGAGCCGGTGGTGCCGTAGGGGTGGCCTACGGCGATGGCGCCGCCGTTGACGTTCAGGCGGTCCATGGGAATGCCGAGTTTGCGCTGGCAATAGAGAACCTGAACGGCGAAGGCTTCATTCAGTTCCCACAGACCGATGTCGTCGACGGACAGGCCGGCGCGTTTGAGCAGTTTGGGAACCGCGAAGACCGGGCCGATGCCCATTTCGTCGGGTTCGCAACCAGCAACCGCGAAACCACGGAAGATGCCCAGCGGAGTGGCGCCGCGCTGTTCGGCGACTTTGCTGTCCATCAGCACGCAGGCGGAGGCGCCGTCGGAGAACTGGCTGGCGTTACCCGCAGTAACCACGCCGCCTTCCATCGCGGAGCGGATTTTGCTGACGCCTTCCAGGTTGGTTCCCGGACGGATGCCTTCGTCCTGGCTGACGGTCACTTCCTGGCTGCTGAGCTGGCCGGTGGCTTTGTCAGCCACGCCCATGGTGGTGGTGATGGGCACGATTTCGTCGTCGAATTTGCCGTCTTCGCGGGCCTGAGTGGCCAGGTTCTGACTGCGGACGCCGTATTCGTCCATGTCTTCTTTTTTGATGTCGTAACGTTTGGCTACGGTTTCCGCCGTGTCCAGCATGGACCAGTACAGCTCCGGCTTGTGCTTTGCCAGCCAAGGTTCCATGAAGTAGTTCTGGTTCACGTTGGCCTGCACGGTGGAGATGGATTCCACACCGCCGGCGACCATTACTGGCACCCGGTCCACTGCAATGTGGTGGGCGGCCATGGCGATGGCCTGCAAGCCGGACGAGCAGAAGCGGTTGATGGTCGCGCCGCCTACGGTCACAGGCAGGCCAGCACGGATGGCACCCATGCGGGCCACGTCGTTACCGGTGGAGCCTTCTGGCAGGGCGCAGCCCATCAGCACGTCTTCGATCTCGTTGGGGTCGACCTTGGAGCGCTCGACCGCGTGCTGGATGGCGTGACCGGCCAAAGTTGCGCCGTGGGTCATGTTCAGGCCGCCGCGCCAGGATTTGGCCAGGGGCGTGCGGGCGGTGGATACGATGACAACATCATTAGACATAACAATTCTCCTTCGTTCGAAGCGCCTGTTTATCGATAAAGGGCAGGCGCCCCGAGGGTATTGGTGGACCGGTTATTTAGCGTCGAAGCCTTTGCCTTCTTCGGCACGCTTGGCCAACAGGGCTGCGGGCTCCCAGAAACCAGGCTGGGTGTGGCGGTCTTCGGTGAAGGCCTGCATGGCGCGAACCACGTTGGGCAGCCCGACTTCTTCGGCGTAGTGCATGGGGCCACCGCGGAACACGGGGAAGCCGTAACCGGTCAGGTAGACCATGTCGATGTCGGAGGCGCGCTGGGCGATGCCCTCGTCCAGAATCTGGGCGCCTTCGTTCACCAGTGCATAAACGCAACGTTCAACGATTTCCTGATTGCTGATCTTGCGTGGTTTGATGCCCAGTTCAGCGCGGACTTCGTCCACCACTTTATCCACTTCCGGGTCGTGCAGGGCGTTGCGGTTGCCCGGCTCGTAGCGGTAGAAACCGGCACCGGTCTTCTGGCCGTAGCGGCCCATTTCACAGATGCGGTCGGCCAGAACCATCTTCACCATGTCCGGGTTTTCTTCGTACTGACGCTTGCGGATGGCCCAGCCGATGTCGCCGCCGGCCAGGTCGGCCATGCGCAGCGGGCCCATGGCAAAGCCGAACTTCTCGATGGCCTTGTCGATCTGCTGAACGCTGGCGCCTTCTTCCAGCATCAGCAGGGCTTCGCGCTGGTACTGGTTGATCATGCGGTTGCCGATGAAGCCGTCGCACACGCCGGACACCACGGCGGTCTTCTTGATGGCCTTGGCCAGCTTCATGGCGGTGGCCAGCACGTCTTTGGCGGTTTTCTCGCCGCGCACTACTTCCAGCAGTTTCATGATGTTGGCCGGGCTGAAGAAGTGCAGGCCGATCACGTCTTCCGGGCGTTTGGTGAAGCTGGCGATCTTGTCCAGGTCCAACGTCGAGGTGTTGGAGGCCAGGATCGCGCCCTGTTTGCACACCTCGTCCAGCTTCTCGAACACGGACTGTTTGACGCCCATCTCTTCGAATACGGCTTCGATCACCAGATCCACGTCGCTCAGGTCGTCATAGGTGAGGGAAGGTTTGAGCAGAGCCATCTTGGCCTTGGCGTCGTCTTCGCTCATGCGGCCTTTCTTCACACGGCCCTCGTAGACTTTGCGAATGGCTTCCACGCCACGGTCGAGGCCTTCCTGCTTCATCTCGACCAGCGTCACTGGGATGCCGGCGTTCAGGAAGTTGATGCTGATGCCGGTGCCCATGGTGCCGCCGCCGATTACGCCGACAGATTTGATGTCTCGGGTCGGGGTGTCAGACGGCACGTCGGAAATCTTGCTGGTCAGGCGCTCGGAGAAAAACGCGTGACGCAGGGCGCGGGATTCCGGGGTCTGCATCAGGTTCACAAAGGCTTCGCGCTCCACTTCCATGCCCTTGTCGAATGGCATGGTGACGGCGGCTTTCACAGCTTCGACACACTTCAGCGGGGCCGGGTAGTTCTTGGCCATGGCGCCGACGGTGTTCTGGGTGAACATGAAGAAGCCTTCCGGGTTCGGGTGCTTGGCTTTCAGGTCGCGCACTTTTTTCAGTGGCAGGTTCTCGCTGACCACCTTGGTGGCGTAGGCGATGGCCGCGTCCAGCAATTCGCCGTCGATAATCTCATCGAACAGGGCGCTGCCCTTGAACTGTTTGGCAGGTACGACGCTGCCGGAGACGATCATATTTACAGCGTGCTCAGCTCCGATGACTCGTGGCAGGCGCTGAGTACCGCCGGCGCCTGGCAGCAGGCCCAATTTTACTTCCGGCAGGGCGATTTGCGCGTCCGGCTTGGCGATGCGGTAGTGGCAACCCAGGGCCAGTTCCAGTCCGCCGCCCATGCAGGCGCCGCTGATGGCCGCGATCACCGGCTTGCGGCTGCTTTCCACGTAGTTGACTACCGTGTTCAGGTTGGGTTCGGCAAAGGCTTTGGGAGAGCCGAACTCGCTGATGTCGGCGCCGCCGGAGAAGGCACGGTCGGAGCCGATCAGTACCACGGCTTTCACTGCATCATCGGCTTCTGCCTGCTGGATACCGTTAACAATACCCCGGCGGAGTTCAAGGCCCAGGCCATTGACGGGCGGGTTGTCGAGTCGGATGACGGCGATGTTGCCGTTCACATCGTAATGGGCAGTACTCATGTAGCAGCTCCCTGATACTGGCATTGGATAGTAGGCGGTGTACGGAAGACCTGTTGAATTATCCATACACTGGTGTATTGTTTGTCCATACACTAATGTATGTTTTGGGCGGGGTCAACGCTTTCAAACATGACTCCGCTGTTGATGTAGAATTCACACCCAACAGCCAGTAGCAGGACCAGATTCCACCATGACGGATGCCAAACCTCAGAAACGCCGCAGCCGCAAGACGCCGGAAAAAGCGCAGTTGACCCGCGACGACTGGCTGGATGCGGCCGCCGGCGAGGTTGCAGCCGGTGGTTTCAGCAACCTGAGGGTGCTGACCCTGGCAAAAAAGCTCGGTGTGACCCGTGGCAGTTTTTACTGGCACTTCAAGGATCACGAAGACCTGGTGGTGCGCTTCCTTAACCGCTGGCGGGACCGGCGTCTGCACGAGCTTCAGTACTGGAAACCCAAGGGTGGGGATGTCGAAACCGAATTGCGGCAAATTCTGGAACTATTGCTCACGGATGCGTCCCGTAATATCCGTCGCCTGCAGGTGGAGCTGGCGGTGCGGGATTTTGCCCGCAGGAATGACTACGCGGCTGATCTGGTCACGCAGGTGGACGAAGCGCGCATCAACCAGAACTGCGAGCTGTACGAACGGCTGAGCAGCGATCCCCAGCGCATTCGCGATCTGTCGCTGCTGATGTACGTGGCCACCATCGGCTCCCAGGTGGTGCTTACGGGGAAGAAGGGCGATGCTGAAACCATACGCCGGGTGGAAGACTTGATGGCGCGCGTGGCGTTGGGGCAGCGTGATGACGGTTAGATGGCTGGCCCTGATCCTGCTGGGGCTCTGTGCCGGTGCCGTTCATGCAGCCGGAGATGAATGTATGGACGGCGCCACCACTGAACTGGAACAGATGTATTGTCGCGTAGTGAGCGAAGGGCTTGGCGGGGGCTTGCCGTCCCCCACGGATTTCAAGCGCAACGATCCGCAGGTGCAGGCATTGCTTCTGCGGCGCCCTGCCGGGCGACTGGGCCTGGAAGTGCCTGAGCCGGGTGCTCCCGCGCAAGCCGACTCCAGCCCCGGATCGTCTGGCGCGGAACCGGAACCCGTTCGAACCGGGTCTGAAGAAGACCCGTCGCAAAGCGGGTTGCTTTCGGATTGCCAACTGGAAGGCCAACGCATTGCCTGTCCCCGACGCCGCTATGATCTGGTTTCGAACCAGCCCAACAGTCAGCTCGCAGGTGGTGCCCTGAAGGAGGATAACCGCCTTGGCTTGCGCCCGTTCGAAGGCAACCGCGATGATGAAGAGGCTGTCCGCCGATATCTCTCCAATGCCTATGATCGGTACATTCCCAAGATGGTGGATATTGGTCTGGGAGCCAACACTATGAGCTTCACCGCCTTTCACAACGCATTCCATACCATGGAAGACGGCGGTGTCGACTTTGCCCAACGTATGGAGCAGACCTTCACCCTCCTCAAGCAGGACAAGAAAAATCTGGGGATCAAAGCCCGTTACCACGACGAGCTTCCCGACGACCTCTCCCTGTGCTCGGTCATCAACCGTGACATCATCGTGTGTGACAATGTCGGCACCAACTGGGTCTTCGTCAGTCCATCCCGCTAGCGTTTCAGTCGGTTGTCAGAAAACTGTTCAGGTAGCCCGCCACGGCCGCGGGCTGTTCTTCCTGTAGGAAGTGGCCCGCCTCCACCTGTTCCACCCGCAGATCCTCGAAGCATTCCTCGATATGATTGAGGTACTCCGGAATGATCACCCGGTCCTTGTTGCCATAAATATACAGGGCGGGCATGGGCCACGTATGGCCCGCCGTGGTGGCCCAGCGTTTGGCGTCTTCGTGGAAGGTGCGGTAGTAATTGGAGCTGGTACCCGGCGTTCCCGGAATCCGGAAGGTGCGCACGTATTCGTCGAATGCGTCCCGTGGAAACGGTTCGCGGTTCCAGGTGCGCAGGAAATGCCCCAGCCAGGTCTCTTCGGCGCCGGGAATCATCGCTTCAGGCAGGCCTGGCGTCTGCATGAAGTGCTGATACCAGTAGGCTGCACCGCTGCTGGCGCGGACCTTCTCGATCACTTCCTGGTTGCCCTTGAGGTTGTTGATGATGGCGATGTTCATGATCACCAACCTTTGCACCCGGTCGGGAATGGCCAGTGCGACTTCCTGGGCGACGATGCCGCCCCAGTCGTGGCCCACCAGCTGAAACTCATCAATACCGAGCTGGTCCAGCAGGCTGATCACATCCTGTGCCATTTCCTGCTTGCGGTAGTGTTCGATGTCCGGGCTGCGTTCACTGTCGCCCAACCCTCGCAGGTCGGGGGCGATGATGTGAAAACCCGCCTTCAGATACGCTGCCACGTGCTCCCAGCAGTAGGAGCTCTCCGGCCAGCCGTGGATCATCACCAGCGCCTTGCCACCGGGTGCCCCGCCTTCTCGCCAGGCGAAGCGTCCCCGGGGCGTTTGTCGCTGTTTTGGTTCAGACAGGTGCATGGCTGGGCTCCGTGAATGCGAATGGTACTGCTGCCAGACCATAAACGGACTGACGCAATCGCGCAATCAGAGGGTGTCCACCGGCCTGCCCAGATCCCGAAGCACCGTGTCTACAACCATGGGGCTCCATAGCAGGCGGTGGTGGCCCAGGCCACGGGTGCGGAGTACGTTGGCGTTTTCCCAGTTGTTGAAAACCCGTTCGCTTTCGTCTGGCGAGATGGAGGTGTCATCGTCATCAATGACCATCAGGCCTCGCTGGGTGAGGGTCCGTGACAGGGCTTCCAGGTCTAGTTGCTCCCAGACGGATTTGCCGAAACGCTCCTCCATCAATTGCAGATGCACCGCCAGAACGTCCTGACTCAGGCCGAGTTGACGGCCCAGGTTATCCATCACCGCCGTGAGGCTGACAGGGGGCGCCAGCATGACCAGATAATCAGGCTGAAGGCCGTCCGCGATTGCGCGGGCAGCGGCAATGCAGCCAATGGAATGGGCCAGCACCCCGTGGACCCGGCCGACGCTGGCCGCCACCCTGGCAACGACTTCGGCCATCTCGAACAGGTTGGTGCTCTCGCCCTGGGCACGGCCGTGGGCGGGGGCGTCGAACAGCACCACACGATAGCCGGCTTCCACCAGCGGGTTGACCCAGGCGCCGAACTGGATGCCGGCACCGGCCCAGCCGTGAACGCCCAGAATCACAGGCCCCTGGCCCCAGGAATACACCGGAATGGTCCGGGCGCCGTGCTGCAGCTGGGTATAGCTGTCAGCATTGTCCAGCAGGTATTCATAGCGGGATGGCATGGGCAGGCGCGAGGGCCTGAACGCCATGCGGTTAACCAGCCGGCCGGCTTTTTCAGGAGCCATTCGACCGTAGAGTTGAAGTGCCAGGCGGATGGGCGAAAACCCCTTCGGGCCTTCAACCTTGTGGGTTGTCGGTCGCTCGAAGATCACTGATTGAGTGTTCAGTTGTGAGGTCATGGTGAAAGTCCTTCTTCCAGTGGTAGTGGATGACAGGTTCAGGTTAGGGCTTGCGGGTTGCCAGCAGGAGTGTCATATTTGACATATAAAGTGCTGAAAGGGCCATTTCCATGTTCAACGTTGCCATTGTTGCCTTTCCCAACTGCCATGCCTCCGGCGTGCACGGCATCATGGATTTTTTCACCGTTGCCAACTTCTGTGGCCGCGCCCCGGCTGGCCGCAGCGAGCCCCTGTTTAATTGCCAGGTGGTGACGGTGGACGACCAGCCAGTCCGCGGGTACAGCGGCGCGGTGGTGACGCCAACCTGCAAGCGTGGGGATTTCGAGCCGGACCTGATCGTGGTGGGCTCCTCGGTGGAAGCCGCCGTGGGCGCGGAACGGCTGGAGAAGACGCTCGCACCCTCAAGACCGCTCTACGGCTGGTTGCGGGAAGGCCTGGAGAGGGGCGCCGTGCTGGCGAGCGTCTGCACCGGCAGTTTCGTACTGGCGGAGGCCGGTTTGCTGGACGACCAGGTTGCCACCACCCACTGGCGGGCAGCGCCGCTGTTCCGTGCCCGCTATCCGCACCTGCGCCTGGAGGAAGACCAGTTGCTGGTGGATAACGGCCGCATCATCTGTGCCGGCGGCGCCACGGCGTTTGTGGATCTGTGCAGTTACCTGGTGGAGCGCTTCTCGTCACCGGCGGTTGCCTTGGCCTGCAGCAAGATGCTGGTGCTGGACGGCCGCCGGGCGGAGCAAACGCCCTACATGGCCTTCTACAGCCAGAAAGCTCATCAGGATGACGCTATCCGCAAGGCACAGTCCTGGCTTGAACAGCACTACGCCGATGCACTGACCATCGACGAAGTGGCTGCCGTAGCGGGCCTCGGCACCCGCACCTTCAAGCGTCGTTTCAAGGAAGCCACTGGCGAAACCCCGATCGGCTACCTGCAGCATCTGCGGATCGAGGCGGCCAAGCACCTGCTGGAGTCCAGCCGCGAACAGACTGCACGCATCATCTGGAGTGTGGGTTACGAAGATGCCAGTTCGTTCCGGAGGCTGTTTAAACGCACGGTAGGCTGTACCATGGAGCAATACCGCAAGCGTTTCAGCTATGTATCCCCAAAAGTGGCCTGATGCCCCGACGATCCCCGACCGAAGACAGGACTCCCATGCCCGGCAAAAACTCCACCCGCCTCAACAAATACATCAGCGAGAGTGGCATGTGTTCCCGGCGGGAGGCCGACCGCTATATCGAGAACGGCAACGTTGCCATTAATGGCAAGGCGGCCCAGGTGGGCGATCAGGTGCTGCCCGGTGACAAAGTCACGGTGAACGGTCAGTTGATCGAGCCGCGAGACGAAGAGGACCTGATCTTTATCGCCCTCAACAAGCCCGTGGGCGTGGTCAGCACCACCGACCCGGCGGAGCGCCGTAACATCGTCAACCATGTGGGTCATGGTGAGCGGATCTTCCCCATTGGCCGACTGGACAAGGACTCCCAAGGGCTGATTTTCCTCACCAGCAACGGTGATCTGGTGAACAAAATCCTGCGCGCGGGCAACAACCACGAGAAGGAATACCTGGTCACCGTCAACAAGCCGGTGACCGCAGAATTCGTGCAGGGTATGAGCGCCGGGGTACCGATACTGGGCACGGTCACCAAACGCTGCAAGGTCGAAAAGGTGTCCCGTTTCGTGTTCCGTATTACCCTGGTTCAGGGCCTGAACCGACAGATTCGTCGCATGTGCGAGTTCTTTGATTACGAGGTCACGAAGCTCGAACGTGTGCGCATCATGAATATCAGCCTCAAAGGACTAGCAGTCGGAGAGTGGCGGGATCTGGGGCCGAAGGAGCTGGCCGGGTTGTTTGACATGATCCGCGATTCGTCCTCGGAAGTGAGCTCCGATACCCGTAGCGAAACGAAAAAGCCGGCGAGCAAGCGGCCTGGCAAAAAGCCCGGGACATCGCCATCGGGACCGCGTGGAAAGGGCGCAAAGGCAGGACAGTCCGGTAGGCCAGGAAAGCCCGCTGGAAAACACGGCAAACCCTCGCGCCCGGGAAAACCCGGCAAGCCCGGAAAGTCACGCAAACCCAGGCAGAGCAGCGTTAAGCGCTAGGATACGTTCAGTTCCGTACGGCGCTGTGACGCAACTGTCGCTATGCTATACCGCTTTTACCCCTGACCGGATATTCTGAATGTTTGAAGCGTTTATCAGTACCTACATCAGCAGCACGATCCGCTTTATGTTCCTGCTGGCGCCGTTTTTCGTGGTCACCATGTTTCTGGCGTTAACCCGGGGGCTGCCGGCGTCTGAAAAGCGTTCGATCATCCGCCGTTCCACCGTATCCGCAATGATTCTGGGGTTGGTACTGTTCTTTGCCGGCCCACTGTTGTTCAGTGCCATTGGCATTACCCTGAATTCGTTCCGGATCGGTGCTGGCAGCCTGCTGTTCCTGACCGCCATCAGCCTGGTCACCAGTGGTACCCGCAACCACGCCACGGGGTTGCCGGATGAAGACCGCGATGACATTGCCGTGGTGCCACTGGCGATTCCGGTGATGATAGGCCCTGCGACCATCGGTGCCATCCTGGTTTACGGGGCCGAGCTGAACGCTGTGCCGGAAGTGGCCGGAGGGCTTCTGGGGCTGGTGTCGGGGCTGGTTATCCTGGCGGTTCTACTGCACTTGTCCGGATACCTGGAAAAGGCGCTGGGTAAGACCGGGCTGAACATTCTCTCCAAGATCAGCGGCCTGATTCTGTCTGCCATGGCGGCGGAAATTGTATTAACGGGCATCGCTGGATTTATTGCTTCCACGTCGGCCTCCTGATGTCTTTCGATACCGTAGCGCACAATCGCAGTCGCCAGCAGTTTAACGGGGTGTCTTCCGTGTGGCTGTTCGGCTATGGCTCGCTGATCTACAAGGTGGACTTCCCCTTCCTTGAGCAGCAGCCGGCGACGATTGAAGGCTGGGCCCGGCGTTTCTGGCAGGGCTCCCATGATCATCGCGGTACTCCGGAGGCTCCCGGGCGTGTGGTCACGCTGATCAGCCAGCCTGGTGCGACATGCAAGGGTATGGCCTATCGGGTATCACCGGACGTGTTTGAGCACCTGGATGTACGTGAGAAAAACGGCTATTTGCGCTTCAGCACACCCATGAGGTTCGATGATGGCAGTAGTGCGGAAGGCCTTGTCTACATTGCCACCGAAGATAATGAGGCCTTCCTTGGCCCCGCACCTTCCCTCGATATTGCCCGCCAGATTGCCAGTTCGTCTGGTCCGAGCGGTCCTAACAGTGAATATTTGTTTAAGCTGGCCGAGGCATTGAGAGCCCTTGGTGATCACGATCCCCACGTGTTCGAGCTGGAATCCCACCTGCGTTGATTCTGTCGTGACGGTCAGCCGGCCACGGCAACTGTAAAGACTGTCCGCGCCTGCGTAAAAGAAGTGCAAAGCCGTCGCCGATCGCCTGACTTTCCCCGGAAGTTCCGTACTCTGAAGTCAGGGAGCAGCCACAGAGTTTTCGTGGATGCTAATCCGGGATCTGAAAAGATCGGGAGAAGAGCGATGAAAGCATTTCTGATTGGCAGTTGTTTCGTTGGCCTGATAATGGCCACCAGCCCGGCTGTGGCAGACTCTGACAGGCGGGAGAACCACAGGGCAGGGTTCCACCAGAAAGTGGACCACGACAGGGGCATACCCCACCACAAGAAGCTTCTGTCATCCCGGTACCGCGATGCGGATGCACACCACGGCCACCGGGATCGCAAGCATGGCTGGAAAAACAAGGCTCACAACCGACACAAACACGGTTGGAAGCATAAGAAGTACCACCAGAAAAGGCATGGTTACCAACACCACTGGAACAACGATCGCCACTATTATCGGGACGACCGTGGTACCGGTTTTCGATTCTATTACAACAACAGCACCTCCCCCATGGAGTATCAGCTACTGCAGGGTGCTCAGTTACTGATTGACGTAACCCGTTGATCATCGGGTTGAAGCCTCTCACCGGCGCCTGTGAACGGCGCCGGCTCTTTAGTCCAATCATTATCAGCGGGGATTCTGCCTCAAAAAAAAAGACCGCTTCTAAACAAAAGCGAACATTCACCGCGCTGACCTGCGGATCAAAGCCCCTCCACAATTAGAATATCTACCTCAGATGCCCCTCGGCGTGCCTGTCGCGCTTTTTTGTATGCTTCTGAGTGATAGCAATTGTAGGCGTGTTGGTAGCTAGGGAACTCGATAACCACCGTTCGTTGCGGTGATTCTCGGCCTTCAAGAGCTTCGTTGCGGCCGCCTCTGGCGATAAAGCGCGCTCCGTACGCCTGAAACGCTTTTGGGGCTAGTATTTGGTAGTCGGCGTAGTTGTCGGGGTTGGTCACGGTGACGTTCGCGATCCAATAGGCTTTGGCCATACTTGGTTCCCTGAATTAAATGGTATTCTATATTATGGTATGCCAAAATTGCAGAGAGCGAAAGACGGTGTCAATTGATTCCATAGAGTGATGAACATTATGAATTTCGACCCGACCGAGAGCCTGATTGAAGACATCCGCAACGGACGCATGGTGGTCCTGCTGGACGATGAAGACCGTGAGAACGAAGGCGACCTGGTGATGGCCGCGGAGTTCGTCACACCGGATGCCATCAATTTTATGGCCACCCATGCCCGGGGGCTGATCTGCCTGACTCTGAGCGGGGAACGCTGTGAACAACTGGACCTGTGGCCGATGGTGGCCAATAACGGGGCCAGCTTCGCGACGGCGTTTACCGTGTCCATAGAAGCCCGTGAAGGGGTGACCACTGGCATTTCGGCGGCGGACCGGGCGATGACAGTGAAGGCCGCCGTCGCCCCGGATGCTCACCCCCGGGATCTGGTTCAGCCGGGCCATATTTTCCCGCTGCGGGCTCGCGACGGCGGCGTACTGAGCCGCGCCGGGCACACCGAGGCGGGCTGCGATCTTACGCGCCTGGCGGGTCTGGAGCCGGCGGCGGTGATTGTCGAGGTTATGAACGACGACGGCAGTATGGCGCGACGTCCGGATCTGGAGGCCTTTGCCCAACGCCATGGTATCAGGATTGGCACCATTGCGGACCTGATCCAGTATCGGCTGGCGAGAGAGAAAACCGTCGAACATACCGGGCAACAACCGTTGTCCACCGCACACGGGGATTTCGTCCTGCACACTTATGAGGATCTGATCACCGGCGATGCGCACTTGGCCTTGACCATGGGCGATGTCAACGGACCAGAGCCTACACTGGTCCGGGTGCACTCGGTGGACCCGCTGCGTGACCTGGTGGGGGCGGATTACCAAGGGCCGAGGGCTTGGTCCCTGTGGTCGGCATTGGAAAACGTGGCGCGGGCAGGGCACGGCGCGGTGGTGATTCTGGCCAGCCATGAATCCCCCCAAAGCCTGCTGTCGCGCGCGACACGGCAAAACACGCCACCACCAGATGCGTCATCGATCCGCTATTCGAGTGTGGGAACGGGCTCCCAGATTCTGTCCGACCTGGGTATCCGCAAACTGCGATTAATGGGCGCACCGCTGAACTATAAGGGGTTGTCCGGGTTCGATCTGGAAGTGGTTGAGATCGTCGAGCCGTAATGGTGAAGTGGTCCGGCAGGCAGGAGGCTTGCTGCTTGCCGGACCGGTCAGCGCATGAAATGAATGTTGCCGGTTTCCATGCTGCCGGTGTAGATGCCGTAGGTGCCGCCGGCACGCTCGGCGATATAGCGTTCCAGAATCTGGTGAATGGCTGGATAGAAAATCAGCTCCCAGGGAATCTGCTCGGGGGCAAACCAGTCAACGGCCTGGGTTTCGTGACCGGGGGGATCATTCCAGGCGAGAACGTTGGCCCGGTAGATGATGTACAGCTCATTGGTAGGCGGCACACTGAAAATGGAGTAGGGGGTAGTCACTTCAGCGTCAATGCCGGTTTCTTCCCAGACTTCGCGGCGAGCCGCTTCCTCAACGCTTTCCCCGCGCTCCATGAAGCCCGCTGGCAGCGTCCAGGTGCCTACGCGAGGTGGGATACCCCGCTGGCAAAGGAGCAGGTGCCCGTCCTGTTCAATGATGGCGCCGGCAATAACTCGGGGGTTGTCGTAGACAATGCCGCCACAGGCGGTGCAATAATCCCGCTCGTGGGTGTCTCCGGCAGGAATTCCCCGGGAAAGGGGGCCGCTACCGCATTGTGCACAGTACCTGAGCATAGCATGCCTCACCGCAGGCTTTGGGTCGTGTTTAGGGGTGGTGTGATCGGATCGACGGCTTTGCCCTGCTTTTCCGCGAGCGCTGCCAGGGCGACCCTTGAAGCCGCCTTGATGTGTTCAACGCAGGCCTCGTGGGCGGCTTCGGGATTTCGTGCCTGAATGGCATCGACGATTTTCGTCATTTCCTTGAAGCTGTCCACGTAGCGCTCCTTCTGCGACACTGATGTGGCGCGCAGGTAGTTGACGCGGGCCTGCAGTTGGCTCAGGAACTGTCCGGCGATGCGGTTGCCCGCACCTTCGTACAAAACGCCGTAGAAGTCACTCACGGCATTGACGATGGCGACTGTGTCGCCGCTGCGTAGGGCTGCCTTGAGGATCTCCCAGGCGTGATCGAACTCTGCCATCTGTTGCCGGGAGGCTTTTTGGGTGAATAGCTGGACCACCATGCTTTCCAGTACGCAACGCAGTTCGTAGATATCGCGTGCGTCTTCCAGGGTAATGATGGCAACCCGGGGCCCACGGCTGCTTTCGCTTTCGACCAGGCCCTCGGCTTCAAGGTGGCGTAGAGCTTCACGCACTGAGGTCCGGCTGACCCCCAGTTTGTCGCAGAGATCCCGTTCCACCAGGCGGTCGCCGGGCAGAAGCTGGAAGCTCATGATGGCCTGGCGCAGCTTGTCTAGCACCATCTCCCGCAATGTCGGTTGATTGCGAGTGACTTTGAGGCTGTCGTCCAATGGGGTCCGTTGCATTTCTTCTCCTGGGTACAGGCAATGGCTAAATTTCGCCCATTTCGCTGAGCACGTCGCGGGCCTGACGGAAGGCGTCGATGGCGGCGGGAACACCGCAGTAAATCGCCGTCTGCATCAGCACCTCACGGATTTCATCAACGCTCATGCCGTTATTGATAGCGCCCCTTACGTGAAGGCGCAGCTCGTGTGGACGGTTAAGGGCCGTAATCATAGCCAAGTTTATCATGCTGCGATCGCGGTCGCTGAGGCCGTCCCGCTGCCACACGTTTCCCCAGCAGTATTCGGTGACCAGTTCCTGGAGCGGCTGGTTAAAAGAATCGGCGTTGCGCATGGATTGGTCAACGTACTCTGTACCCAGGACCCGCCTGCGTTTCGCCAGGCCGCGTTCAAAACGTTCTTCTGACATGGGAATGTCCCCGTTCAGGTGAGTCAGGAGGCGCGCGCCAGGGCGCGCAGGTTCTCCGGCAGTTGATCCATCTTGCCGCGGCAGTACAAGAGAGGGTCGACCTCGCTGCCGCCGCACCACAGTTTCTGTACTTCGCCAACTAGAATAGCGTGATCGCCGCCCGGGTAATCTTCCCAAATGCGACACTCAAGACAGGCCGCCGCGCCGTTGATCAGGGCATTTTCCAGTTCGGAACGATGCCAGTCGATGCCTTCGCCTTTATCGCGACCTTTGCCGGCGAACCGGTAGGCGATCGCCTGCTGATCCTGACCCAAGATGTGGATTGCAAAGCGGCCAATGCGTTTGATGACCGGATAGGAATCCGAATTCAGGCTCGGGCAGATCAGTACCAGCGGCGGTTCCATGGAAACGGCGGAAAAGGCGCTGGCGGTAAACCCTACCAGCCGACCGTCGTCGTCAATGGCAGTGACCACAGTAACACCGCTCGGAAAGGCGCCCAGGACCTGTTTGTAGTCTTGTGTTTCGATCATGGTTCTCTCCCGCATTAACGCATAATGAAAGGGTCAGGCATGGGATCTGTGGACAGGTTGATCCACAGGGTCTTAAGGTCGGTGTAGTCGAGCACCGCGTCGATACCGCATTCGCGACCGTATCCGCTGGCGCCGAAGCCGCCGATCGGGGCCATTGCCGATACCGCACGGTAGGTGTTCACCCAGAGGATGCCGGAGCGCACGTCGCGGGCCAGGCGATGGGCGCGGCCTACGTTTTGTGTCCAGAGGCCCGCAGCCAAGCCGTATTCGGTGTCGTTGGCGAGCCGCAGCGCTTCCGCCTCGTCATCAAAGGGGACAACGGCTACGACCGGGCCGAAGACTTCCTCCTGGACGATGGGCATCTGGTGGGAATCGCAGGTCAGGATGGTGGGCGAGTAGTACCAGCCGGCCCTGTCTGTGATGCGTTCGCCGCCATAGACGAGTTTGGCGCCATCGGCTTTGGCCTGGGTGACCATGCGGTCGATGGTTTCCAGCTGTGCTTCGGTGGCGATGGGGCCCATCTCGGTGTTGGTTTCCGCCGGGTCGCCGATGCGGATGCCAGCGGCACGATCGCGCAGTCGCTGAACCACCTCGTCGTAAATGCTGCGTTGCACCAAAAGGCGTGAGCCGGCTACGCAGCTCTGACCGGATGCCGCGAAGACGCCGGCGACCACGCCGTTGATGGCGCTTTCCAGATCCGCATCTTCGAACAGGATGTTGGGAGATTTGCCGCCCAGTTCGAGGGACAGCTTGGCGAAGTTCTCGGCACTGTTACGCACCACGTGGCGGGCAGCCGTGGCGCCGCCGGTAAAGGCGATCTTTCGCACCAGCGGATGGGCCGTCAGTGCGGCACCTGTGGACGGACCAAAGCCAGTGACCAGATTGACCACGCCTTTGGGGAAGCCCGCCATTTCCACCAGGCGCATCAGTTCGACCAGGCTCGCGGAGGCGTGTTCTGAGGGTTTGATGACGATGGTGTTGCCCGCAGCCAGGGCCGGAGCCAGTTTGATGGCGGTCAGGTACAGTGGGCTATTCCACGGGATGATGGCAGCCACCACGCCTATGGGTACCCGCACCGTGGCACCAAACATATCTGGCTTATCCAGGGGCAGGGTTTCGCCCACCACCTTGTCTGCCAAGCCAGCGTTGTAATAGAAAAACTCGGGTAGATAGCCGACCTGGCCGCGGGTCTCGCGAATGAGCTTGCCGTTGTCCCGGCTTTCCAGTTGTGCCAACGTCTCGGCATTATCAGCAATTAGCTGGCCGAGACGGTACAGTAATTTGCCTCGCGCGGTGGCGGTCAGGCCTGCCCACTCCGGGGCTTCGAAGGCGCTGTGCGCGGCCTGGACCGCGTCGTTGACGTCGGTCTCGTCCGCATTGGGCACGCGACACCAAACCTCACCGGTGGCCGGGTTGTAACTGTCGAAGGTGGCGCCGGAGCGGGCGCCCCGCCAGTCACCGTCAATGAACATCGTCAGCGAATCCAGGTTCATCCGGGAATCTCCTCTTGCAGGGTACGGTTGTGGACGTTATCCAGAAAGCGGACCAGCAGGGCATTGACCTCGCTGGCTGCTTCCACCGGGGCCATGTGCCGCTGGCCGCGTAAAATGTGAACGTGGGCGTTAGGCAAGTGTTCCGCCAATGCGCTCGCCATTTGTGGTGTCGACCCCGGGTCCAGCTCGCCGGTGACGATGAGCACGGGCACACGGATCGACGCCAGCTTATCCTGTCCGAAGCTGTCCTGGGTCACGAACAGTGCGTAACTCCGATAATACCCTTCTGGGTGGTTGTTGGTTACCCGGTCGCGAACGGCAGCTATGCACTCGGGGTGAGCGTCGCGAAACGACGGACTGAACCAGCGTTCCAGGGCACCATCCACATTCGCTGTCGGCCCCTGTTTACGGGTCTCGACCAGGCGCCGGATAGCACCGGCGCGTTGCCGCTCATTGCGGTTAAACACACTGGACAACACCACCATCGCGTTTAGCCGGTCAGGATGGCGCAAGGCAAAAGCTCTAGCTACCAGCCCACCCATCGAGAATCCCACGACGGTCGCGGCGGGCAGGTCCAGTTCGTCGAGCAGGGCCAGCAGCTGGTCGGCATAGTCGTCCAGTGTGGCGTCTTCTGTTGGCAGGACGCTCTCGCCATGGCCCAGCATATCGTAGGCGATCACCTCATAATGCTCGGCAAGCGCCTCCACCTGGGCCTGCCACAAGGTGGCATCCAGCCCAACGCCGTGTATCAGCACGACCGGCGCGCCCCGGCCGACTCGCCAGTAGCGGGTCCCGGAGGGACTCTTTTGTGCGTCAGTGAGTTTCATCTGACCTCCCGTGAAGCTCACTGGTTGCCGGCCTGTTCCGCTTCTTCGGCCAGTTCCTTCAGATCCTGGTAGCGGTTGCCGATGCGTGGGTGCAGGCGGCCGCCATCCGAGGCGCCGAGGGCTACGACAATCTCGTTGGCGCGCGGGGCATCCTCAATGCGCATCTCCAGGGTAATGTAGTGGGAGCGGAAGCCCTCATCGTCCTTGTGCATCATCGGGATCTGGATGGAGGATCCCGGCGCGCCGCGCTTGTTGGTGAAGCTCAGGTAGCTCTTCGCGCCAACGGCTTCCCGGTAGTGATTGCCAAAGCGCAGGGTGTGAATGATGGCCGACGCATGCTCGATCTCGCCTTCGGCACCGACGACGGCGGCCTTGCCGTACGCCTCGATCTGCTCGCTGCCAATTTCATCCAGTATGTGCTTGACGATCAGTTCACCGAGTTCCGAACAGCCACTGCGGATTTCCGGCGACAGGTCTTCTACAAAGCCCCGGCCGCTCCATGGATTGGTCACCACAGCCGCGACACCGACCATGGTCACGGGTTTGTCTCCCGCTTTACCGCCTTCAATGTAGGTGGTCTCTCGAAAGGTGGCGATCTTGCGAATCTCGAAGCTCATTTGCGCTCTCCTCGTGGTTTTGGCGCGGACCTGTCCGGGCTGTCGGGCGATCCTTGATTTTGGTATACCATAATACATTGAATTGATTTCGACAATGTTTAAGCAGTTTGGATCTGAGAATGGTCATCGATTTAGTCGATTCAAAAATTTAAAAAGTATATGTAACAGAGCTTTAAGGTTAATTTTTCAGTTATTTCAGTTCTTGGCTTAGAAAATCTTTGCATTCTGTATGATGGTATACCAAGATATTTGAGAGGTCCTCAGATGGCCTGTGTACGAAAAACGAGCGTTAGCGCTCGGCAGGCTGCTGAAAATCAACAAGAACGCCAACGACGGAACTCAGGAGAGCCTGAATGCACAATCCTCAATCCAGTATGCCCGGGCAAGGCTTCTTTGCCGGGGTAAATAAGACGATGGCCATTGCCTCCATCACCATGGTGGCGGCTTTCGTGCTGTTCACAGTGTTGCAGCCGGAACTGGCCAACACCATTTACACGGGGGTCAAGCAGTACATCGAGAGTGAGCTTGGCTGGTACTACATTCTGACGGTGAATGTGGTGCTCTTTGTTTCCATTGCGATTGTCGTCAGCCCCTACGGCAAACTGCGGCTGGGGAAAGACGACGAACGACCGGAATTTTCCAACTTCACATGGTTTGCCATGCTGTTCAGTGCGGCCGTCGGCACGGGGCTCCTGTTCTGGAGTATCGCCGAGCCCTTGAGCCACCTGCAGGGGAATCCGTTCATCGCGACGGAGGGGATTGCGCCCAATACCTTGGATGCGGCGCAAACCGCTCTTCGCGTCACGATCTTCCATTGGGGCTTCCACGGCTGGGCGATCTATATCCTGGTTGGCACCATCCTGGCGTATTTCGCCTATCGGCGTGGACTGCCGCTGACGATTCGCTCAGCGTTCTATCCGCTGCTCGGTGAACGCATCTACGGCCCGATCGGCCATGCCATCGATCTGCTGGCGATCTTTGCCACCCTGTTCGGGACAGCCACCACGCTGGGTCTGGGTGTCTCACAGATGAATGCGGGGCTAAACAGTCTGTTCGGTCTGGAGATTTCCAGCACCAATCAGGTGTTACTGGTCATGGGTGTGACTGTGGCAGCTACATTGTCTGCCGTGTCCGGTTTGAAGAAAGGCATCCGCTTCCTTAGCGAATGGAATATTCACCTCAGCATGATCCTGTTTGCGTTCTTTATTCTGGCAGGTCCCACTGTATTCCTGTTGACCATTTTCACCACCAGCGTGGGTGATTACCTGGGCAATCTTTTGCCGATGGGGTTCTGGACGAATCCCGATCCCGAAAGCCAGTGGCAGGGTTGGTGGACGCTGTTTTACTGGGGCTGGTGGCTGTCCTGGGGCCCGTATGTGGGAATGTTCATTGCGCGTATTTCGCGAGGACGCACGATTCGCGAAGTGCTGTTCGGCGGGATGATGGCGGCCACTCTGGGTGCGATGTCCTGGATTGTGATTTTTGGTGGCACTGCTCTTC
The DNA here is from genome assembly GCF_042604615.1 of Marinobacter sp. M5B. Classification (NCBI taxonomy): domain Bacteria; kingdom Pseudomonadati; phylum Pseudomonadota; class Gammaproteobacteria; order Pseudomonadales; family Marinobacteraceae; genus Marinobacter; species Marinobacter sp. M5B. The sequence goes on along the minus strand of NZ_CP156894.1, from coordinate 4,267,476 downwards.
ACCTTCAACTGTTCGGCGGTGTTGACCTGGCGACGGTAGCCAACGACAACGTGACGCAGGTGTTGTTCCAGACCATCGAAGCTCTCGATGTGCCTTGGGCCTCCAGTTTCATGGTTGGTATGGCCACGTTAATGATCGTGACCTGGTTCGTAACCTCAGCTGACTCCGGAACCCTGGTGATCTGCACCATCCTGTCCCAGGGCAATCCGCATCCGCCCCAAGCGTACCGAGTGATCTGGGGGTTGGGCCTGGGCGCGACGTCTGCCGTGCTGTTGCTGGCCGGTGGTTTGCAGGCCCTGCAAACCGCTGCGATTGCGGCCGCCTTGCCGTTCTCCGTGGTCCTGCTAGTGATGTGCTATTGCATGTTCAAGGCGCTGGCCAGTGAGCAGGTTGGTGGTGTGGTTGCAGTTGAACAATCTGAAGCGTCTTAACGACGAATACCGAGGAGATCCTACAATGCAGTTTTCTTTATTCCTTCATATGGAGCGCTATCCGGGCGACAAGAGCCATCAGCAGCTGTTCGAGGAACTCTGCGAACTGGTGAAGATTGCCGAAGATGGCGGTTTCCGGGCAGCCTGGATCGGTGAGCATCACGGCATGCAGTTCACCTCGTCGCCCAGTCCGATTGCCCAGCTTTCCTATCTGGCGGCCAAAACCGAGCGAATCCGCTTGGGGGCGGGGACATTTGTCGCGCCCTTCTGGGATCCCATCCGCCTTGCGGGCGAGGCGGCACTGCTGGATGTCATCAGTGGTGGCCGGCTTGAGTTCGGCATCGCCCGCGGTGCCTATCAGTTCGAATTCGATCGCCTGACCGATGGTCTCCAGGCCTCTGAGGGTGGCGAGGCTCTGCGCGAGATGGTCCCGGCCATGCGGGGTCTGTGGCAGGGCGACTATGCTCACCAAGGCAACGTCTATAACTTCCCCACAACCACCAGCGTACCCAAACCGCTGCAGCAACCACTGCCGCCAATCTGGATCGCCGCGCGGGATCCAGCTTCCCATGATTTTGCAGTCAAGAACGGCTGCAACGTGATGGTCACGGCTCTGATGAAAGGCGACGAGGAAGTGGCCGATTTGGCTCGCAAGTTTAACACCGCTTGCGCCGACCACCCGGAAGTGGACCGTCCGGAACTGATGTTCCTGCGCCACACCTACGTGCACGAGGAGAGCGATCCGGAAGGCTGGCGGCCCGGTGCCGAAGCCCTCAACCGCTTCTACCGCTATTTCATGGCGTGGTTCAAGAACGACCAGCAGGCAGTGGATGGCTTTTTTGAACCGGTATCGGAAGAAACGGTGGCCGAGAACCCGGAGTTCTCTCTCGATAGCCTGCACCGCAACATGATGATTGGTACACCCTCGGAGCTGGTCGAACGGCTCAAGGGCTACGAAAAGCTGGGCATTACCGAATACAGCTACTGGACCGACAACACGCTGCCTTTCGAGGAGAAGAAACGGTCGCTGGAACTGTTCATCCGTGAGGTTGTACCGCACTTTCAGTGAGTGACGGCGACGGCTACTCGGCTGGGAGCTATCTGTCGGGCTGTCGTTAACCGCGAACAGAGCATCAGCCTGACTCAGTCGACAATGGAAACGCACCCAAGAATCTAAGGTCCATTATGTTGAGAGGAGAATGCCTTGAATATCAATAAGACCGCATTGCTCTTGATAGATCTGCAAAAAGAGAAAGGGACTTCCGACATTGTCGGGATGGAAGAGATAGTAGCCAGAACGCAGTCGCTTATAGAGACCTGCCGGGCGCAGAGTATTCCGGTTATTTATACCCGGCACATCAATCGAGGGGATGGTGTCGGGCTGGCAAATAATGAACCGGTAAACGAAACCGGCAGCCCGCTCTATTACAACTCTGATACCGACGCCATTGACATCCTGGATGAAGTGGCGCCAACAAGCAGCGATATTGTTATCGACAAAAGCCGTTACAGCGGTTTCTTTGAATCCAGTCTGGATGCAAGGCTTAAGGAACTGGATATTCAGCATTTGCTTATCGGCGGCGTGCTGACAGACGTGTGCGTGTTGGCCACGGTGAACGATGCGTTCTCACTCAATTATCAAGTGAATCTCATCAGTGATTTGAGTGGGACCACATCGGAAGGGGCTCACATGGCGGCCACATTGATCATGGCGAACTGGATCTATGATCTAAAAATATTTCAAGCGAGTCAGATGCAAAACCTGTTAAAGGGAAAAGAGTATCAAGTATGGGAGACAGCGGCTCCCGATGAGCTGAACTTTGCACCAGAAAGCATGAAAGATGCTTTTAAAAGAATAAAAAAACACTGACAAAGAGGTATTTACAATGGGATTAAGTCAAAGCGCAGATCAAGGCGTAAGTAAAAGCACCTCCGCCTCTGCCAGTGGGGGCATAGCCGAAGCGACTGTTGAACACTATGCAACAGAAGAAGTGCCCATGGGACAAAGGAACATGGGGTTCTGGGACATGGTGTTCTTATGGTTTGGCGCTAATACCAATAATGCCTCCTGGTATCTGGGCGGGTCGGTTGCAGGTGCCACGTTTGGCGGTGCCATAATTGTAGCATTGGTTGCCAACCCGATAGCCTATCTGGTGCTCGCGCTTGTGGGGTGGATGGGTTTCAAGGTTGGCGTCTCGACCATGGCACTCACGCGACCGTCGTTTGGGGTCAAGGGAAGCGCTCTGCCCACTCTATTAAATACCACGGTGTTTACCGGTTGGGCAGTGGTGAACACATTCATTGCTGTGATTTCCATGAGTATTATCTTTTCCGAATTGTTGGGCTGGGCCTCTTTTGGTCAGCCGGGCAGCTTTTGGCCGATGATACTCAGTATCGTCTTCATGAGTGTATTGAATTTTATTGCCGTGTCGCTGGGTCGTAAATCGGTCAAGATTGTTGAGCGGGTCGGCGCTTTTATCATTCTTGGTTTAGGGTTGCTGGTGACTTATATCGTGTTTCAGCAACATTCATTTGCAGAAATCATCGCCTGGAGACCGGCTCCGGAAGATGCAATGAGCGTGGGCACCGCAGTGGACGTGATGGCGGCTTTCAGTCTGGCGTGGGTGCTTGGTATCGCCGAGTTTACCCGGTACACCCGTACAACGAAATCCGCAACAGTTGCCCCACTAATTGGTGCTACGGTCTCATTGGTGTGGTTTATCTTTGTGGGTGTGGTTGCAACCATCGGCGTCGCCCTGGTGACCGGTGAGTTTAACCCAGACAACTCAGACCCCAGCTCACTGGTGAGTGGTATGGGACTTGGCTGGGTGGCGCTGGTGCTCATCATCGTTGCCAGCGTGACCACCAATGTAGTCAACCTGATGGCCGCGGGAATCTCTGTCACCAACGTGACCAAAAAGCTGAAACCGCTGCACTCTATCTGGGCGATAACCATTCTGTCCGGCGTACTGATGCTTATTCCACTCTACATGAACAGTTTCCTATACACCTTTATGTGGTTCCTGGGTTGGGTTGGGATGGCGCTGAGTGCGTTGCTAGGCATCCTTGTTGCGGACTATTTCTTCGTTCGCAAAAGAACCTACGATGCCAGCAGCCTTGAAAAAGTAAACGGTATCTACTGGTACTACAAAGGGGTGAACCTGAAGGCGGTCGCAGTGTGGTGCCTGGGTGTCGTTGCCTATTTGTTGATGGTTGATTGGCCCCTGCTCGCGGACAACATAGGCGCGGTCTATCCAACAGTACTCATTACTGCCGTGCTTTACGCCCTTGTATCTTTGCCGGATAAGCGCGGGGCGCGGGAAAAGTAAAAACTCGAACGGTACTGCCCGAGGTAACAGGCAACGGCAGTACCGGCATCTGATATCGCAAACTTGAGGCTGTCAATGACACTAAAACTGAAAGACTCCAGATTATTCAAGACACAAGCCTACATCGATGGCCAGTGGGTGAGCGGGTACCAAGGCGCGACTTTCAACGTGGTCAATCCCGCCAATGGTGAAACAGTCGCTCAGGTAGCGGACATGGGTGCCGAGGATGCGCGTGATGCCGTCGCTGCGGCCGAGCGTGCGGGGCAGACGTGGCGCAAGGTGTCTGTGAAAGAGCGCGCCCGGCTGCTCAAGCGCTGGTTCGATCTGGTCATGGAGGAAACAGAGGCCCTTGCCCGGATTATGACAATCGAGCAGGGAAAGCCTTTGGCCGAAGCGCGCGGTGAGGTGGTCTACGGGGCGTCGTTTATTGAGTTTTTCGGCGAAGAAAGCAAAAGAATGGCAGGGGAAGTCTTGCCGGGCCCCGACTCCGGTAAGCGCCTATTGGTGACGCGTGAACCGGTTGGGGTTGTCGCGGCGATTACACCGTGGAATTTCCCGCTGGCGATGATTACCCGAAAGTGTGCGCCTGCTCTCGCGGCGGGCTGTAGCGTCGTCATCAAACCAGCTGAGGCAACCCCGTTGACTGCACTGGCATTGGCGCGCCTGGCGTTACAGGCGGGCATACCGGAAGGCCTGATTAACGTGGTTACCTGTTCCAGTCCAGCTGAGGTAGGCGATGTTCTGACGACGGATAGCCGTGTACGGAAAGTGTCGTTTACAGGCTCAACCCAGGTGGGCAAATACCTGTTGTCCCAATGCGCCGGTACGGTCAAGAAAACAGCCATGGAACTGGGTGGAAACGCTCCTTTTATCGTTTTCAACGATGCTGACCTGGACGCTGCCGTGGATGGCGCCATAGTGTCCAAATTCCGCAATGCCGGACAGACCTGTGTCTGTACCAACCGATTCCTGGTGCAGGCGGATGTCTACGACGCCTTTCTGGAGAAACTTGTTGACCGGGTGAGCGGCCTTACCGTCGGCAGCGGGCTGGATGAGGGGGTCACGGTTGGTCCGCTCATTAACGCAGCAGCCGTAGAGAAGGTGCAGAGCCACGTTAATGACGGTCTGCTCAAGGGAGCCCGGCTTTTAGTAGGCGGTCAGTCCCATGAACTGGGTGGGAATTTCTTTGCCCCGACGGTCATGGCGGACGCCACGGCAGAGATGCTTGTGGCGTCGGAGGAGACCTTTGGCCCCCTGGCCGCCGTCTTCCGTTTCGAGACGGAGGCTGAAGCTATTGAGATGGCCAACGACACTCCCTCTGGGCTGGCCGCTTATTTTTACACCAGGGATTATGGTCGAGTTTTTCGAACGATTGAGGCGCTTGAGTACGGCATGGTCGGCGTCAATGAAGGGCTGATTTCAACCGAATTGGCACCTTTTGGGGGTATCAAGGAGTCCGGACTCGGACGGGAAGGATCCCACTATGGCCTTGATGAGTTTACTGAACTGAAATATGCCTGTTTGGGAGGGCTTTGAATTATGGCTCTGACTTCGTTTTAGTAGCGCTCATTGTCGGATAAATCTGGCCAATGACCTGACTGATGGAGGCCGGTAGACTTAATGATTGCCTGAGTCGTTGCTGGTAAACCCGGAAAACGCCACAGTCATGCTACGCCAGGCAGAACTTCCCGGGCTACTTGCTCCGCTTTGCAGATTTTAGCCTGGCAATGCTCATAGTTAGCGTGTAGGTTCAGCCATAAGCGCTCGTTTGTGCCAAAATAGCGTAAGTCGGTCAGAGTGGCCTTCTGCATTTCGTCCTTGAGAACCATCGGAGCGTGGAAAAGATGGACTTGATATTTCCGGTTTCCTTTCCCTGGCCATTCGGGGAAATGCTGGAAGAGCTTGCGGCCATCAATGAAAGGATTAACAACCTCAATGCTGAAGAGTGAGTGGACTTACCCCGGTCCACTAGACACTCCTGGCCTATCAATAAATGGGGTGTGTCCATTTTATTGGGGGAAGTCCACAAGGAATCCCCATTCCTAGGCAAGGCCACCATGACCTACAGCATGGGGCTCCCAGAGCCAGAGAAGAACTTCGGCGTTGATCTATCGACCTTCTGGGAGGATTAAGGTATTGATGGAGCAGCAAGGATCGTCAACCACTTAATCCGGATACCCCAAAAACTCATGAACTAAAAGGCACAGTGCGTGACGTTTAACTTATGCGCGATGCCTTTATTCATAAGCTCAAGCCTGATGCCACGGGCCAGAATGTATAAGAAATATTTTCAATAAGTCGCTGAGAATTTGGGATTAATGCCCGCAACACGCATATCGAAGGTAATATTTACATGCAAGATATTGGGGTATCCGTCAGTGGGCTGCTGGGGCTAATTATTACCAGCTCGATACTCATTGCTGTACCTGGCCCAAGCATCATGCTTTTTATCGGGCAAGTTATTATGAAGGGCAGAAGTCATGCGTTGCGTGGCGTGATCGGCAATGCAATTGGCATGTTAAGCGTTGCGATACTTCTTTCCTTTGGACTTGGCCCTCTTATACTGAAATCCGATTTTGCTTTGCCTGCTATTAGAATGCTGGGTGCGGTCGCCTTGCTGCTTATCGGCATAGGGTATCTTGTAGCCTCAAAAGCGGCGAGTCCGGCTGCAACTGGCCGGCCAGCAAAGAGAAAGTCACCGCTCACTGCGGGAGTAATAGTGGGTATAACCAACCCCAAGGCATTGATCATGTTCGGAACCATAGTTCCAAGCTTCCTCAGCGGCAATCTTGCGAGCCCCACGAACGTCCTAATCATGTACTCGATGATACCTATCCTATTGGGTATTGCGATCGATAGCGTGTGGGTTGTAGTTGCTCACAGCTTAAGCTCCCGCCTTTTTTCCAACGCAGACAGTGTCAGAATAGTAAACCGTATCGGAGGAGGCTTAATTATTCTGATGGCCCTTATATTGGCACGCGAAGCTGTTTCTGGGTTTTTGTCAATCAACAGGTGGCCGGCACCGTGGGCGTGACCGAACTGGGGGAAGCTTTCGCTATTTGTTGAAAAACTGAGTGTGCCGTGGCATAGAACCGGGCCGCTGTTATTCCCTCCGGTAGTGATCACGGGTATTCCGTATCTGAAGATAATCGATTTCTGGTGGCCGGTTTACCCCGGCAAATGAATCAGCGGAAGTGGCGATTGGGGTTTGACGGTCTGGATCGCAAAGTTGCTTCGAATGTCCCGAACTCCAGGTAACTTGAGCAGCGTATTGCTCAAAAACTCCTTGTAGGCGCGAAGATCGGGCACCACAACCTGCAACAGGAAATCCGACTCCCCGGACACCAGGTGAGCCATCACCACTTCCGGCATAACACTTACCGCCTCGCAAAAAGCCTCGGCTTCCTTTTCCTGATGACGCTCCACTTTGATGCCAACGAATACGGTTAGCCCCAAACCCACTTTTTCCTGATCCAGGATGGCGCTGTAGCCCTTGATCACTCCGGATTCTTCAAGCAGCCGCACCCTCCGTGAGCAAGGCGACGGGGACAGGTCTATTCCCTCGGCCAGATCCGTGTTGGGCGCGCGGCCATCCGTCTGCAGTGCCTCCAGAAGCTTTCGATCAAATCGGTCTAACTTATGGATTGGCATAAGAATCTCCATATAAGAATAAAATTAGCGAATAGCACCAATTTTATATTCTTTTGTGGCTGAAAGCGCAACCATCCGCTAAGCAACGGACGGTATAATCAAGGCTTTAATACCAGCAAGAGACATGACCCGTGGCTGACCTTCTACTGTTCCTGACTGCGCTCGTTGCGATTTACCTTACGCCAGGACCGGACATGCTCCTGGTACTTGGTACCTCCGTGAGCAGTGGCCCCAGAAACGCCATGGCCGTCGCTGTGGGCCTTGCCATTGCCCGGGGCTGCCATGTCCTGCTGGCGGCGGTGGGGCTTGCAACTCTGTTTGCGACTCATCCCTGGACCTACCACACGGTACGATTACTGGGCGCGGCCTATCTGCTCTACCTGGGTTGGCAATTCTTCCGGACAGGTCATTCTCTCCCTGATCAACCCCAGTCAGCGGCAGGTACTCTGCCATCAGTGGGATATCTGGCTGATTTCCAAAGAGGGCTGGCAACCAACCTGCTCAACCCCAAATCCCTGATCTTCTGCTCTGTACTGCTTCCGCAGTTCATCCACCCGGAACTCTCAGGCATTGCCGGACAGTTCGCCATACTGGCACTGATTCTGGTGCTGACCGGACTGGTCTTTGATTTTACCTACGCAGTTCTGGGGCGGGCACTCTGGGCAGTTACCAGCGGCAATGCCCGATACCGCAGAGCCCAGAACAACCTCTTTGGCTGTCTGCTGACAGGCATCGGGCTGAAGGTTGCGTTGGGTTGATGCAGCGTAAGCGTCTGGCTATCACACCCTGCATGGGGAAGTGTATACTTGTGCAAGCTTAAGGCATCTGTACTGGTCCGCTCTAACGTTAGAGAAGAAATTGGGAGCGACACCGGGCCTTTTTGCGGCCTCCGCATACTCTAACCATTTTGTAATTCCAACAAATGGTTAGAAACATGCAAAAGTCTCACGTATTCCTCCTGTTACTCATACTTGGAACGGCCTTCTGGGGAGTGTCGTTCTCTTTCGTCAAAGTCGGTGTGGCAGACGGCTCACCTTATGTCTTCCTGACCTATAAATTTGCCCTGGCAGCAATAGTCCTCGCGGTACTGTTCGCGAAAAGATTCAACCGCCTGAACCGGAAAACCATTGTCGCCGGCGCGTTGATTGGACTTCCGTTGCTCTTGGGGAACGTGTTTCAGACTATTGGGCTACAACACACCAGTGTCACCAACACCGCATTTATCACCGGCCTGGATGTTCTTCTGATTCCGCTATTCAAGTGGGGCCTATTCCGAAAGCCAGTGCAAAACCGCATATGGATTTCCTGCTCAATTGCACTTTTCGGGCTTTATTTGATAGTCGCGCAATACGGTTTACACCTGAATGTTGGCGATCTATGGACGATGGCCTGTGCAGTGTTCTTTGCTTGCTATGTTATGGCTGTAGGGTATTTCTCACATCGATGTGACGCAATGCTGACAGTGACAATTGCGATGACGGTATGCAGTCTCGGCAGTGGTCTCGCGGCACTGTTCGATAAGGAAGCAGTATGGATGCCTTCAGATACGCACTTTTGGGAGGGGATTTTGTTTGCGGGCATGCTTGGTACTGCTTACATGTATAGCATACAAAGCTCCGCTCAAAGGTATCTTGAAGAAGAGAAAGTAGCATTAGCCTATCTTTGCGAGCCTATTTTCGCAGCCATCGCCGGCATGATCATGCTCGGGGAGCCTCTCAGTCTTCGGACCATGGCTGGCGGGGGGTTGATCTTGATCGCGCTAGTAGTAGCAGAACTTGATTTCAAGCGCCTGCAACCGCGAGATGCTTAACGGATCAGGGATCATGCCTCTTGAGTTTGGCAGACTGGGTCAACGTCATCACCGCAGCGGCATTCCCGAATATTCGGAATGTCAGGCATTCTCACCAAACGTTTTGCGCCAAACCCGAGGACTTACATGGTGACGCTGTTTGAAGTGTTGCCGGAAGGACGTTGCGGTATGAAAGCCGATTCTTTCCGCGATGGCTTCCACTGAAAGTGATGTGCTTTCCAGCAGCTCACGTCCTTGCCGCAGCCGCTCACCGACCAACCACTCCATCACCGTCATGCCGGTTGCCTTCTGAAAATGGCGTGTGAAAGTGCGCCGGCTCATGGCGGTGCGGGCAGCCAACTCATCGATGCTGTGGGTGTCGGCCAGATGTTCCCGCAGGTGATCCAGTAGCCGGTTGATGTGGGCATCCTGGGTGGAGATCGCGACCGGCTGTTCGATGAACTGGGCCTGGCCGCCCTCCCGGTGCGGCGGGACCACCATCAGACGGGCAAGGGTATTGGCGGTCTTGGCACCGTGATACTCCCGCACCAGAAACAGGCAGCAATCCAGCCCGGCTGCCGTGCCAGCGGAGGTAACCAGCCGGTCGTCTTCCACATAGAGGGCATTGGTATCCAGGTTCACCTGCGGAAACCGTTTGAGGAAGTCCTGCTCCGCCAACCAGTGGGTTGAGGCCCGTTTGTTATCCAGCAAGCCCGCATAGGCCAACGCATAGGTGCCGTAGCAAAGGCCCACCACATGAGCGCCGCGCTCATGGCAGCGGAAAAGGGCTTCAGACAACTCAGGGGGTGGTGGTTCGTTCAGATCATGCCAGCCGGGTACCAACGCAATATCAACCGCATCCAATAGTTCCAGCCCGCCTTCCGGCTGCACGGTCATGGCCCGCTCGGATGCCAGGGGCTTTCCGTCCGGGGTGATAATCAGCAACTCGAACAAGGGGCCCTCAGGCAGGGCAATGCTGAACACCATGTAAGGAACGGAAAAGTGGAAGGGGCTGAATTGTGGATGAAGAACAAGCCCGACTCTGGGTAGTGCCACGGTGTCACTCCTGAGGTTCATTTAACCTGATGATAACTGATTGGCCCGATTCTTTCGATCATTGTCTTTCAGGTCAATATTGGCGGTGATCAGATCTCCGTAGACTTTATTCCATCAACGAACACCCTGTTGGAGGATGAATACCATGTTGATTAAAACCTTCGCTGGCGCTCTGGTGCTGGCTTCGACTGTTTTTGCCGGCGCTGCTTTCGCCGAATCTGGCACTCAGGCATCCAGCCACCAGATACAGCAAATCCGTAATGCCACCATCAAAGTCACTTACGGAGAGACTACCTTTCTGATCGACCCCATGCTGGCGGAACAGGGTGCTTATCCGGGCTTTCCGAACACGTACCGTAGTGAGCTGCGGAATCCTCTGGTTGACTTGCCCATGGCGGCAGAGGACGTGATCGAGGGTACCGATGCGGTGATTGTGACCCACACCCACCTGGACCACTGGGACGATGCCGCCCAGAAGCTGTTGCCGAAAGAGCTTCCCCTGTTTGTGCAGAGCGCGGCGGATGCCGAGATGATCCGTTCACAAGGCTTCCAGGATGTACGTATCCTCGATGGCCAAGCGGAGTTTGGCGGCGTGACACTCCACAAAACCGGCGGGCAGCACGGCTCCGATACCCTCTATGCCGTTCCCGAACTGGCCAAGGCGCTCGGTGAAGTAATGGGTGTGGTTTTTGAAGCCGAGGGACGGGAAACCACGTACGTGGTAGGCGATACCGTGTGGCGTGATGAGGTGGTGCAGTCGCTGGAGCGCTTCCAGCCGGATGTTGTTGTACTGAATGCCGGCGCTGCGGAGTTTACCGGCTTTGAGGGCGACCCGATCATCATGGGCAAAGAAGATACCCTGCGCGTTCACCGCGCTTTGCCAGATGCGGACATTGTCGCCGTGCACATGGACGCCGTGAACCATATGACCCTGAGCCGCGAGGAGTTGGCGGAGTTCGTTCAGAGCGAGGGAATTGATGAGCAGGTTTTGATCCCGGCGGATGGTGAGAATCTTTCTTTCTGACCAGAACACACCTGAAATAAATGACCAAATGAGGAACCGTCTAATGAGTAAACGAGCCGTTATTGTTGTCGATATCCAGAATGAGTATTTTGCCTCCGGCAAACTGCCACTGGTGAATATTGAGCAGGCAGCCGCCAAGGCGGCACAGGTGATCGACGCAGCGCGTCAGAACAAAGACCTGCTGGTGCACGTTCACCACGAGTTTCCGGATCCGAATGCGCCTGTGTTCACACCTGGCTCAGACGGCGTGAACATCCACGAATCTGTGGCACCAAAAGGCGATGAGCCGGTTATTCTCAAGAACTATCCCAACTCATTCCTAAAAACCAACCTGAAAGAGCTGCTGGATTCTAACGACATTGAGGAAGTGGTGGTGATCGGTGCCATGAGCCACATGTGCATTGAGGCCACCAGCCGCGCCGCTTCAGACTTCGGTTACAAGGTCGCTGTGCTAGAAGATGCCTGCGCCACGATGGATCTTGAGTTCAACGGTATGACCGTGCCTGCGGCACAGGTTCATGCCACGGCTATGGCGGCTCTTGGGTTTGCCTATGGGAGTGTCCAGTCCACCCGGGATTACCTGTGAGGATCCTGCTCTTCGTATCTGTCGGGTGGTTGCTCCCATAAATTGAACGCCGACCGGCTAGAAGCATTTCAGCCGGTCGTTTCGATGGTATCGTTCGACTCGGATTCATCGCTGACTCGCTTAGAACGGATACTAAATGCCTTCTTCCATCACGCTGATCCACTGGCTGGTGGTGAACTCATCTATATTGGCGGGCCCTCCAAAACGACCGCTGTTGGTGAGTGCAGATGTTCTAACAATCTGAATGTTCGCTTTGCGACCGTAGCTTCAGTTCCGTATCTTGGCCAATCAAACTTTGGAACGCCGCATTCAGTTTCGTGTGACCTACGAAGCTGAGGAGTAACCGCAGGATTAGGTCCATCAGATGGGCGCAGGTTACTCCTTGGTATCTCTATGGACTGAACGCGTCAACTATTCACCGGCTGAGGCTGCAATACCCGGCGACTCCGATGACGCGAACGCAACCCCACCATGATAAGTGGCACCACAATCATGGCACTGCCCACGGCGAACCAAAGGTCGGGCATTTCATTGAAACCTATCCATCCAATTAGTACCGCCCAGATCAGGCCGGTGTATTCGGCGCTGGTCACCTGGTTGGCATCCACCTGCTGGTAGGCCAGCAAAACGGTGATGTTGTAGCCCAGAATAAACAGGGCAGATCCCAGTGCACTGATAAGTATGGAGCTGTCCCAGGCGGCGCCTTCCCATAAGGCCAGTGCGCCGGCAGCCGGAATAATTAATGCGTAGTTGAGGAACAACTTGTGAACGGTGGACTGCTGCTTCGGCAGTTTACGCACCATGACGGCGTTGATGGCCAGTGCAAAGGCGGAGGCCAGTGCGGCGATGGCCGCCCAGTTGAATTCCACTGGCCGCAGGATGACGACGATGCCGCCGAATCCGCTGAAGACGGCAAAGACGCTCAGCGGGGTCAGCTTTTCCCGGAACAGGATGACGGACAGCACCATGACCAGGATGGGGGCTGCGTAGAACACGGCGTTGGCGGTGGCCAGCGGGAGATTGCCGAGGGCGACGACCATGCACAGGATGCCAGCCAGGTGTATGTGGGCCCGCACGGCGTGGACCTTGATGCCGGAAAACAGGTGTTTCCGGTTGAGTTGGCCGGCCAGGGGCAGTAGCAGCAACAAGGTGATGACGCAGCGCAGGAAGGCAAACTGGAATACGGGGGCGCCGGGTTCCAGCAGTTTGATGAACACATCGCTGATCAATGCCATGGCGTTGCCGATCACCAGCAGAAGGATTGCACTGTTTACGGTTTTGCCTGACATGATTTCGGCTCCTCTTGGTTTTGCTCCGACATCGGAGTTGTCGCCCTGCACACCACCCTTTCCAAAACACGCTCCTTCGGCACATCCATGTGACGCTTGGACTCCGCCATCCATGGCTCCGTACAGTTTTGGAAAGGGTAGTGTGCAGGGCTCCCTGAATCTTGTGATGGTGAGTCTAGTGGTGTATTACTATCCGATAAAATGATCTTTAATCACTTATCATTAGAAATTTAGATAATGAAGCTTCCACCCCTCAAAGCCCTACCCGTCTTCGAAGCCGTTGCCCGGCTGAACAGCTTTTCGCTGGCGGCGGAGGAGCTGGCGGTCAGTCAGAGTGCGGTCAGTCATCAGATCAAGCAGTTGGAAACCTATCTCGGTGAGAAACTGTTCTGGCGCAGTGGCCGCACTCTGACGTTGACCGACGAAGGCCGGCAGTATCTGGATGGCGTGGGGTCGGCGTTGTTGCAGATTGAACGGGTGAGTGAGCAGTTGCTGGGCCATGAGGAGTCGCGGTTACGGTTGTCGGTGTTCAGTTCATTTGCGGTGCGCTGGCTGGTGCCGCGGTTACCGGATTTGCAGCGGGAGTATCCGCAACTGGATCTTTCCCTGGAGATGAGCAGTGAGAACCCGGTGCTGTCCGACCGGGTGGCGGACTGTTTTATCACCATCAAGCCGTCTTCCGCGGCATTCAGTTATGAGTTGCTGTATACCGAGCGGCTGTTTCCGGTGTGCAGCCAGGATTACTGGCAGCGCATCCGTCGGGAACTGGGCCGGGATTCGGAGGTTGAAGGGAGGGATGAGCCAGAGCTGTCGTCGGAGGAGGTGAGTCGTTTCCCACTGTTGTCCACCCACAGCATTTTCGATAAGGCCGCCGGCGACTGGGAAGCCTGGTATCGGGCGGTGGATCAGAAGATTCCCGGTACGGCGCGGATACAGCACTTCAGCCACATGTTGCTGGCTCTGGAGGCGGCCCGTTTTCATCAGGGCATCGCGCTGACCAACGATTACATGCTGAGCACACGACTGGATTCCGGCGATTTTGTCCGTTTGCCCAGTCACTCGGTGATGACGGGCGACAAGTTCTATTTCGCCTGGAAAACCAGCCGTCGGCGGGAGCGTGGGCTGCAGGTGTTGCGTCGCTGGTTGGTGGATGAAGCCATCCGTGGCGGCTTGCGGGGCGAGTAACAAGCCCCGGGGCCTATTTATCCGCTTTTTTCTTCAGCAGCCGATGCTGTATTTCACCGACAATGCCGCGGCGGAATACCATCACGCAGACGACGAACACAGTCCCCAGGATCACCTGTACCCAGGAGCCGAATGCTGACAGTTCATGGCTGAGTGCGCCGACGGTAATCGCACCCAGTACCGGTCCGAAGATGGTGCCAAGGCCTCCCACCAGTGTCATCAGGATGACTTCCCCGGAGGTTTGCCAGTGCGCGTTGGTTAATGCCGCAAACTGGAATATCACGGCTTTTGTGGCACCGGCGGTTCCGGCGAGTGTGGCGGAAATGATAAACGCAAGTAGCTTGAAATGGTCGACGTCGTAACCGAGCGAGAGTGCTCTGGATTCGTTTTCCCGGATGGCCTGGAGGACCTCGCCAAAGGGGGAGTTGATGGTTCGGTGGATGATGGCGAAACCAATCATGAATACCGCAAACACAAAGTAGTACATGGCGATTTCGTTGTTGAGGCTGATGAAGCCGAAGAGTTCGCCACGGGGAATGCCCTGGAGACCGTTTTCACCGCCGGTGAACGGCATCTGAAGCGCCAGAAAGTAGATGATCTGCGCCAGCGCCAGGGTCACCATGGCAAAGTAGATGCCCTGTCGACGGATGGCGAGGAAGCCGAATATCGTGCCGAGGATCAACGCAAACCCGGTGCCGGCAAGAATGCCGAATATCGGGCCGAATCCCCACTCTTTGGTCACATAACCGGTAATGTACGCCGCACCGCCGAAGAAGGCGGCGTGCCCGAACGACAACAGGCCGGCGTAGCCGAGCAGCAGGTTGAAGGCGCAGGCGAAGAGCGCGAAGCACAGCAGGTCCATCACAAAGACCGGGTAGGCATAGAAGGGCGCGCCAAGGCCGGCGACCAGCATGATGATAAACAGAACGCGGTTGATCATGGCCTTACTTCTCCTTACCGAATAAGCCCGCAGGGCGGAACAACAGCACCAGCACCATCAGGAAGAAGATCACGGTGCTGGCCGCTGGCGGGTAAAACACTTTGGTAAGGCCCTCAATCAAGCCCAGCGCAAGTCCGGATAGAATGGCGCCCATAATCGAGCCCATGCCGCCGATCACCACCACGGCAAACACGACGATGATCAGGTCCGCCCCCATTAACGGGCTGACCGAATAGATTGGCGCGGCCAGTACACCTGCCAGGCCGGCGAGGCCGGCCCCGAAGGCGAAGGTGAGGGTGATCATCAGTGGCACATTCAGGCCAAATGCCTGGGTCAGGTCCGGGTTCTCGACACCGGCCCGTAGCCGTGAACCCAGTTTGGTGTGTTCGATGACGTACCAGGTGGCAAAACAGACCACCAGCGAGAAAATGATGGCGAACAGTCG
This sequence comes from Marinobacter sp. M5B, assembly GCF_042604615.1. Taxonomy (NCBI): domain Bacteria; kingdom Pseudomonadati; phylum Pseudomonadota; class Gammaproteobacteria; order Pseudomonadales; family Marinobacteraceae; genus Marinobacter; species Marinobacter sp. M5B. Next base: position 4,251,751 of record NZ_CP156894.1, on the reverse strand, counting down.
GTAGGTCGGGAAGTACATGAACCCGAGGTTTACTACGCCACTGAGGCTCTCCGGTTGCCCGGGATAGGGTGTGCCGGAGACGTTGAAGTAGTTGGCAAACAGACCCTGCAGGATCAGCGTGATACCGAACGTCAGCAGCAGGCCATAGATGTGGTCAAGGTCATAGAGACGCTTGAGCATGAAGCGTTCAATGGTCACCCCCAGAATACCGACGATCACGGGCGCCACCAGCAGTGACGCCCAGAATCCGATCTGAAGGCTGATACCGAACCACTGCTCCAGCAGAGAGTAGCCAATGAGTGCGATGAAGGCACCCAGCATGTACATGGCACCGTGGGCAAAGTTGATGATATTCAGCAGCCCGAATATCACCGCGAGCCCGAGGCTCAACATGGCGTAAAACACACCCACATTCAGCCCAAGCAGCGCCTGGGCCAGTATGACCTGCATCGACACGTTGGCTATCTCCCCTGAAGCAGTGGTTAATCGGCGTGGTTAGTTAACCAGCGAACACTTGGTGTCTTCCAGCGAGATGTAGGCCTGATCCGCGGGGATCTTCGAGACTACCCGCAGCAGGTCCCATTCCTCACTGGCTTCGTCCGGCTTCTTCACTTCCACCAGATACATGTCGTGGAGCATGGAGCCGTTGGGCAGAATCTTGCCCCCTTTCACGAACATGTCGTTAAGGGTCATGTCGCCCAGTTCGGCACGAACGGTATCGCTGTCGTCAGAACCGGTGGCTTTGACTGCTTTCAGGTAATTGGTGACCGCCGAGTAAACACCGGCATGAACCATGGTGGGCATGGCGTTGTGGCGTTCATAGAAGCGGCGGGACCAGGCTTCGGTCTCGTCGTTCTGGTTCCACACGAAGGCCGTGGTGAACTGCAGGCCCTGGGCAATGTCCAGCCCCATGCTGTGGACGTCGGTGATGAACACCAGCATGCCGGCCAGTTTTTGTCCGCCCTGCACAATGCGGAACTGGTTGGCCTGTTTGATGGCGTTCACCGTGTCCTGGCCGGCATTGGCCAGGCCAATGACATCGGCTCCGGAAGACTGGGCCTGGAGCAGGTAGGAGGAGAAATCGTTGGTGGACAGTGGCGCATTGACGTTACCGACCACCTCACCACCGAGACTTTCCACCACGGCGCCGGTGTTGTCCCGCAAAGAGTGGCCGAAGGCGTAATCGGCGGTAATGAAGAACCAGCTTTCACCGCCGTTCTTGACCATCGCCGTAGCAGTGCCAACCGGCAACGCGTGGGTGTCGTAGACGTAGTGAATACCGTAAGGCGTGCACTGTTCTTCTGTCAGTGCGGTGGTGCCGGCGCCGGTGTTCATGGTGATGATTTTCTTGTCGTTGGCCAGGCCCTGAACGGACAAGGCAACGGAGGAGTTGTCGAGGGCGGTGATCATGTCCACCTCTTCCGCATCGATCCACTCCCGGGCGGTACTGGCGCCGATATCCGGCTTGTTCTGGTGATCCGCGGAAATGATCTCAATGGGTTTGCCCATCACCGAACCGCCAAAATCCTCGACCGCCATTTTGGCGGCAGTCACCGCGCCCGGCCCTTCGAGGGCCTTGTAAACGCCGGACATGTCACTGAGGACGCCGATTTTTACTTTGCCGTCGGTCAATTCGGCCGCTGCCGTGAGGGGCATTGCCAGGGTAGCCGCTGCCACGGCGCCTGCCAGTCCAGATTTCCAGTGCTTGAACATGGTGGGATTCCTTTTGTTATTAGATTCGGGTTCAGACACTCAGGTGCCTGTTCAACTGCTCTTTCTTGGCCTCGAGATCGGCCGCTTCTATCTGCTCAACCACTCGTCCGTGCTCAATCACATAGTGTCGGTCGGCCAGCGGAGCGGCAAAGCGGAAGTTCTGCTCAACCAGAATGATGGTGAATCCCCGGTCACGCAGTTTGCGGATGACATCATCCAGGGATTTGAGGATAACCGGCGCAAGCCCTTCGGTGATCTCGTCCAGTAACAGGAGATTGGCGCCGGTACGAAGGATGCGGGCAATTGCCAGCATCTGTTGCTCGCCCCCGGAGAGCTTGGAGCCCTGGCTTTTGCGGCGCTCTTCAAGATTCGGGAACATTTTGTAGATCTCGTCCGCGGACATCCCGCCATCGGCCACCACTGGGGGAAGCTCCAGGTTCTCGTCCACGTTGAGAGACGCAAAAATCCCCCGCTCCTCGGGGCAATACCCCAGCTTGCCAACGTGGGCAATGCGGTGGGTGGGCATGTTGATGATTTCGGTGCCGTGGATCTTGATGGAGCCGGTGCGTTTGCTGACCAGCCCCAGAATCGACTTGAGCGTGGTCGTGCGTCCGGACCCGTTGCGGCCAAGCAGGGTAATTACCTCGCCTTCCCGCAGAGTCAGATCGAGGCCATGGAGAATGTGGGATTCGCCGTACCAGGCGTGAAGATTCTCGATTTTGAGCATTTCCGGGCGTTGATCAGGCTGCATCGGTGGTTCCCATGTAGGCTTCCATGACGGCGGGGTTGGTCGATACCGTGTCGTAGTTGCCTTCAGCCAACACCTCCCCGCGGTTCAGGACGGTGATGGTGTCGGCCAGCGTGGACACCACATTGAGGTTGTGCTCAACCATCACGATGGTTCTGCCATCCACCACCTTGCGAATCAGCTCGGTGACCGTGCCTACGTCCTCTGAACTCATGCCCTGGGTGGGTTCATCAAGCAGCATGAGCCTGGGCTTGAGTGCAATGGTGGTGGCAATCTCCAGCGCCCGCTTCTGTCCGTAGGCGAGTTCCACCGCCTTGGTATCGGCAAAGGGCCCCAGGCCGACCTGTTCCAGGGTGGCCTGCGCTTCTTCATTCAGTTGATCAAGAATTCGTACCGGCCGCCAGAAGTGATAGGAAATGCCCAACTTGCGTTGCAGGGCGACCCGAACGTTTTCGCGGGCAGACAGGTGGGGAAATACCGCCGAAATCTGAAAAGAGCGAATCAGCCCCTGCTGGGCAATACCCGCGGGGCGCGCGTTGGTAATGTCTTTGCCAGCGTAGATAATCTGCCCGGCGCTGGGCTTGAGGAATTTGGTCAACAGGTTGAAAAACGTCGTTTTTCCGGCCCCGTTCGGGCCTATCAACGCATGTATGGAGCCTGTCTTGACGTTGATGCTGACGTCACTGATGGCGGTAAAGCCTTTGAAATCCTTGGTCAGGTTCCTGGTTTCAAGGATGGTTGAGGATGGTTGTGTCTGCTCGCCTGCAGCCTGCTCTTCCACGGAAAGACACCCCTTTCAATTCAGGTGAGCGGCGCTGATGCCGCGTGTTTTTATTCGTTGTTGTGACAGCTGGTTTCTTGAAAGGTCGCAAATACAGCTATTTGAACCGACATTCAGTAATAGTTGGCGAATGTGGATTCTGTCAAGAATGGGAGAGGGGAACAGTGGGGGAGACACGCCCCGTTCAGGGCGTGCCTTTAGTGGTTATTCCAGTGGTTATTCTTCGTCCCGTGGCGGGCGTTCGACCACTTTGCGCTTACCCTTGGCACACCGGGACAGGGCTTTCAGCCCGTCGGCTTCGAAGGCATCCACGCGGATGACATCGTAGAGTGCTTCCAGTGCCTCAAGAAGTTTGTCGCATTCGTCTTTCTGAACAACGCCCTGCTCGCAGGCCCAGTCCACCAGTTCCTTACGCTGATGCCCCATCAGCAGGTCGATACCGCCCAGCTCGTCTTCATCCCGATTGCGCAGGGCTTCATGCAGGCGATCGCGCATGTCCTTGGTTTCATTGGCCAGCCGGTACGCGTTCAGTACACGGCCCAAAGGGTCGTCCGGATCGGTATTGATATAGCTGCCGCGGCTGATGCGCTGGCGCAGCGGCGTATCGTTCACAATGCTGGCGGCCACCTCCGTGCCCAGGGCGTCGTCCGGGCCGTTGAGGCCGGTGGCGCCCAGAGGGAACACCAGCATCCGCAGCGGCCAGCGCAACAGCGGAACCGGGAAGTTGATGATCAGCTCACGCATGGATGTCTTGAGGTCGCGCAGGCTGGTCTGAAGGCACCATTCCACCAACGGCCGCTGGTCTTCCGGGTAGCCTTCCTCGTGCCATTGCTTGATCACCGCCGTGGCGTAGTACAGGTGTACAAGGCAGTCCGCCATCCGCCCGGACAGGCGCTGACGTGCCTTGAGGCCGCCACCAACAGTGAGCAGGGTAACGTCGGTCATCAAGGCAAACGCGGCCGAGAACCGGGCAAGCTGGCGATAGCTGGACTGGATGTTACCCTGGCGGGGCACGGTTTCCAGCAAGCCGCCGCTCAGTGCCAGCACTAACGAGCGTAACGCATTGCGGGTGGTGTGGGCGATATGGCGGTAGAAGATGCCGTCGAACTTCTCGACCGCCGCCTTTTTATCGTCCATGCCCGCTGCTTCGATTTCTTCAACAATAAACGGGTGACAACGGATGGCACCCTGGCCGAACACCATCAGGCTGCGGGTCAGGATGTTTGCGCCTTCCACCGTGATGCCGATGGGCACTGCCTGATACGCCCTGGCCAGGAAGTTGCGGGGGCCGGTAATAACACCGCGGCCGGCGACCACGTCCATGGCATGATTGATCACCGTGCGCATCAGGTCGGTATTGCGATACTTGAGAACCGCTGACGGCACGGAGGGGCGTACACCCCGGTCCAGCATGCCGGAGGTCAGCAACCGTGCGGCATCCATCATGTAGGTGTAGCCGGCGATGGGCTCCAGCGCTTCCTGAACCCCCTCAAACTGGCTGATGGAGCGGCCGAACTGTTCCCGGGTCAGGGCATAGGAACCTGTGGCCATGCTGGCCACTTTGCCAGCGCCGGTGCCCAATGCGGGCAGGGAGATGGAACGCCCGATGGACAGGCATTCCAGCAGCATTTTCCAGCCTTTGCCCAACATGTCCTGGCCGCCAATCACCTGATCCATGGGGATAAACACGTCGTTGCCCCAGGTCGGACCGTTCATGAACACGGTATTCATTGGCAGGTGACGGGCGCCGGAGTGAACCCCTTCAAGGTCCTGTGGAACCATCACGCAGGTAACGCCGATGTCGTCGGAGTCGCCCAGTAGTTTGTCCGGGTCGTAGACCTTGATGGCCAGGCCAATCAGCGTCGCCACCGGTGCCAGTGTGATGTAGCGCTTGTTCCAGGTGACTTTCAGGCCCAGTACTTCCTCGCCATTCCACTGGCCCTTACAGACGATGCCCTTGTCCGGAATAGCTCCGGCGTCAGAACCGGCGACCGGCGACGTCAGTGCAAAGCAGGGGATTTCCTCGCCGCCGGCCAGCCGGGGCAGGTAATGTTCTTTCTGGGCATCGGTGCCGTATTCCATCAGCAGCTCGCCCGGGCCAAGCGAGTTGGGCACCATGACGGTCACAGCGGCGGATACGCTGCGGGTGGAAATCTTCATCACGATCTCGGAGTGGGCGGTGTGGGAAAAGCCCTTGCCGCCCTGTTCCTTGGGAATCATCAACCCGAAGAAGCCATTCTCGCGAATGAACTTCCAGACCTTGTTGGGCAGGTCGTACTCTTCGTGGGTGATTTTCCAGTCATCCAGCATGCCGCAAAGCTTCTCGACCGGCCCGTCGAGGAACGCCTGTTCTTCGCTGGAGAGGTGGGCCGGTTTGGCATCGAGCAGTTTCGACCACTTGGGTTGCCCGGAGAAAAGCTCGCCATCCCAGTCTACGGTGCCTGAGCGCAGGGCCTCGGCCTCGGTATCCGAGAGCTTCGGGAGCCGACCGCGCACCCAGTTCAGCAGCGGAGCGCTGAACTTCTCGCGCCGCAGGTCACCTGGGAGCACCAGCACCAGGCTGAGGGCAAGCAGCCCGCCACCAAACAGTATACTGAGGATGTGCCAGCCATCCTGAAACAGCCCGACGACCGTTGCAATCACAAGCACGGTGGCGGCAGTGGTGCCGCCGATGCCAAGGTAGATCAGTACCAGCGCACTGATCAGTAGAAGCAGAACACTCATGGGCGGATCTCCATATCGAGAAGAAATTCAACCTGAATCGTTCTTACCTTCGGCCAAAGCCAGAGAGGTTGCAAGCGCTTGCGCTAGTGATCTTGACGCATCAGCGAGGATTCCGACATTGATCGTTATCTGAAGCGGTTCATACATAGCCGGCTGTAAAGACCAGGCCCAGCACAATCGGCATCACCACAAGGCTTCCGAGGTTACTCATAAGCACCAGTGAGGCTACTTTATGAGGTTCCTGTTGATACTGCTCCGCCAGCATGTAGTTCAACACAGCAGAGGGCATGGCGGCGAAGACCCACAAAGCAGCTATCTGCAGGCCCGGCAGATCCAGAATTGCTATCATTGGCCAGGCAAGAATCAACCCGGATGCAGGCGCGGAAATAGCGCCCAGAACCCCGAGTTTCCAGTCGCTGAAATCCACATCCAGCATGCGAACACCAAGCGTAAAGAGCATGAGCGGGATACACACTCCGCCTAGCATGTTCAGGGTTTCCAGCAGCCATTGTGGCATGGGTACGCCACCGAAGTTGACGGTAAGGCCGGCGATGCTTGCCGCAATAACGGGTATGCGAAGCCGTCTGATGATCGACGTGTGCGGGTCCAGCATGTAGATGCCCACCGTAAAGTGCAGCAGCATTTCCACGACAAATAGGACAACGGCCGCGGGCAGGGCTGCCTCGCCGAACGCAAATACCAGTACGGGAATGCCCATGTTGCCGGAATTGTTGAACATCATCGGCGGCAGGAAGGTTTTAAGGTTCAGGTTCAGAATCCTGGCCAGCGGATAGAGCACGATGCCGGAACCCAGAACGACCACCGTTGCCGCCAGAGCCAGGCTGGTGTAATCCTGCAGCGGAGCCTGTTGATCAGCCAGAACCGCGAACACCAGCATGGGGACGAACAGCTCCATATTGAGGGTGTTCAAGCCTTTGATGTCTGGAGTGCGATATCGGCCGTAAAGGGCACCACAACCGGCGATCAGAAAGACCGGCAACATCGTGGACAGGATCTGGGCAAGCATTCAGGGGCTCCGAGGGTCGATCAGGGTAAGCAAATAACTCGTTAGGTTCGCAATTATACCGGGTTCCAGGCAAGTAAAACCTGTGCCCTTGCGACCAAAGATAACCCCTTCTATAAGCTGGGGAAGCAGCGCCCAACTTGCACGGATTGTAACGACTGCCACAGAATAACCTTGCCTAACTCACCATCCTAGCGGAGAGCCACTTGTGCCTGAGACCTTTGACCAGCCTGTTGAGCGGGAAAACACCTGTTCCGTAAAATTTGACGCCCGCAAAGCGGTATTCGGCAAAGATGACGTTATCCCCCTATGGGTGGCGGATATGGACTTTCCAGCGCCGGAAGCGGTGACCAGGGCTCTGGAAGAACGGGCAAGGCACCCGGTATACGGTTATACACTGTTTCCGGAGAGCCTGTACCAGTCGGTGATTGACTGGTTTGAACATCGGCATGGCTGGGTCATTGAGCGGGAATGGCTAATGATGGCCCCGGGGGTGGTGCCTTCGCTGCACGCGGCGGCACTGGCGTTTGCTGGCGAAGGTGAAGGGGTGATAATACAGCCTCCGGTTTACCCGCCTTTCTTCAGTGCCATTCGGAAAACCGGTCGTGCGGTGATTGAAAACCCGCTGGAACAGGTGGATGGCCGTTATCAGATGAATCTCGAACACCTTGAGGCCTGTGCAGCGCGGGGCGATGCCAGAGTGTTGCTGCTGTGCTCGCCCCATAACCCGGTGGGAAGGGTGTGGGGCGAAAGCGAGCTCAGGGAGGTATTGGCCATTGCCAGGCGCCACAACCTGGTGGTGCTGTCGGATGAGATTCATTGCGACCTCACCTATCCGGACAAGCCTGCCCATCATGTACTGGCGAAACTGGCCGATGAGGAACAGGCCCTGATTACCACCGTAGCGCCCAGTAAATCCTTCAATATGCCCGGTCTGGGCTTGTCGGCGCTGGTGGTGAAGAATCCAGAGCATCGGAAGTTATTGAAAGACGTGTTCGACACCATGCACATGAACCAGTGCAATCCCTTCAGTATCGCCGGCTTCGAGGCCGGGTATCGCCAGGGTGGCCCGTGGCTGGACGAACTCATGATCTACCTGCAAGGCAATCGTGACAGGGTGATGGACTACATCCGCCAACACATGCCTGACATCCGGGTAACGGAGCCGGAGGGCACATACTTGTTGTGGCTGGACTGCCGGGGCCTGGGCATGAGCGACGCGGAACTGAAACGGTTTTTTGTGCAGGAAGCGGGTATTGGCATGAACCCGGGCATCACCTTTGGTGAGCCCGGCAGCGGGTTCATGCGTATGAATATTGGTTGCCCGCGCCGGGTTCTGGACACGGCCCTGGAGCAGATCCGGCAGGCGCTGACTGAATAACCGGGTCAGTTGGCATTTTCAGCGCCGTTACTGCAGGGATCGTCTACTGGCTGCCAGTGAGGCGGCTGGCTCATGCCTGGCATCTGGCCGTTGCTGGGGCGTATGGCGCGGTAAGTCTGCCCTTCATGGATGGCCATCTGGCCCACGGTATAGCTGCCGCCAAAGCTCCATCGCCCGGGTTCTTTGCAGGCCTGTGGGCGCTCGTTGGAGGCTTTTACAGGCGGTTGGCCGGCGTCGGTCGGTGCCTGTGGCTGACGGTTCAGCCTACCTTCCGATTTGCGCTCAGCGACGTTGCTGTCATCACGACCGACGCCGCAATCAGGCACAGACGCCAGTCTTTCCCATTCGAAATCCGCACCGGGTGTTTTACCCTCGTGGAGTTCGCGGGACTGGTACCAGTCACCCTGGTGAAAGACCGTCTGTCCCGGTGGGTAATAGCGGCTCGGTATCCAGGTATTTTCCTCAGGATCGCAGGGGGCAGCGACCGCTGGGGTGTTGAAAGCCGCCAGTATCAGTACGCCGGCCCATCTGAAGCGCCTTGTCATGCCATTGACCATGAATGCCTGCCTTGTCGATATTTGTTGTTGGGTGCTCAACGGTATTTGCGGCGGAGTTCGGTGGTTCGGGTGGCCAGGAACAGTCCGGCCAGAATCAGAAGGCCGCCAATGACATGGAACAGGCCCAGGCGTTCCCCGAGGAAAATGCCCGCCATCACCGACGCAAATACAGGGGTGAGGTACATGAAGATGGCCGCTTTTGCAGGACCAATCCGATGCACCCCATGATTCCAGAACGCGTAAGCCAGAATACCGGGGAAAATTGCAAAATACATCATGGGCAGCGCGGTTGATGCGTTCAGCTCGAATCCACCTGAGAAGAACAGTAGGTCCACCAGGAAAAACGGCAAGATCACCATAGTGCCGCAGGCGATCTGGACGGTCAGAAAGGTCAGCGGTGGCAATGGTACCGCCTGGCGGCGAAGCAGTACTGAGAACAGACCCCAACTGGATACCGCCAGTACCATGATCAGATCACCGGGTTGCGCCCGCAAACCGGTCAGCACTGAGAGGTCTCCCCGCGCCACAACCGCCAGGATGCCCAGTACCGCCAGCCCGATTCCGAGAGCCTGAATGGGGCGTGTGCGATCTCCCAACAGCAACCAGGCCAGTAACGCCACCATGATGGGTATGGTGGCGTTAATCAGCGCGATGTTGGTGGCCGTGGTGGTCACCGCGGCAAAATAAAGCAGCGAGTTGAACGCCGCCACACTGAACGTGGCGAGTGCCAGTATCGACAGTGCGTGTTCGCGGATGACCCGGCGCTGGCGCCAGACCCCCGGCAGCCCGAAGGGCAGGAGTATCGTCAGGGCAATCACCCAGCGCCAGAACGACATGGACAGAGGAGGAATCTCGCCAACCACACTTTTGGCCACCACGGCGTTGCCCGCCCAGAACAACGGGGTCAGGACCAGGCCGGTGTAGGCCAGCCATAGTGGTTTCGGGGTTTCTGAGGGCACACCGACTCCTGTCAGGGTTTTTGGGTTTCTGATCTGGTTCGGGAGCCCGAAGGATACTACGCCCTGCGAGCTAATGCCTTGTTACCAAAGTGGTAGTGGAGATATTGGTTGATCGTATCCGGCTGGTGACTGTCTGATTGGGTGTCAGGATTTCTTACAAGCCCGCTGCTGGATAAATGCAGGATTCAATATAGATTCTTGTTTTAGATTGGAAATTCAGATGTTGGTATAGCAGGTGCCTGTATGGCGGGGCAGTAAAACGAATGAAATGTGGGATAACCCAGGGAGCAGCTATGCGACATCTTAAACTCACCATTGCACTACTGATTTCAATGTGCCTGCCTGCATTGGCAAGCGCGGCAATGATTTCTGCCAGCTATCAGGTCAACCTGAATGATTCAGACCCCGGACTGGTTGTTGATTCTTCAGACTATGCAGCCAACCCGTTTTCTTTTGATCTGAATGCCGGTGAAAGTACGACCTTTAATCTGTTCAAAATCTGGACGACTGAAGGCACGGTCAACAGCGATGACAAAGTCGCCAAACCGATTTCCGTCGATTTCAACTTCACAGCACCGGAACTGATGAGTGGCTCTGTCAACGGGAACACCTCCGGAGATTCCGTACTCTTTGGCCTTTACCAGGAAGGTGTGCTGTCCTGGAACGGTTCGCTTGACCTGGTGTTTGGCGCATTGGGCGATGGTCTGCTTCGTGTGTCCCTCCTCGACACCACTTTTAACGAAGGCATCTTTGGGCTGGGCAGCTACGGCTCCAAGGTTAAGGCGAAGATTGAACTGATTTCTGAAGCCAGCGAAGTACCAGAGCCTGGAACTCTGGCCATCCTGAGCCTCGGTCTTCTCGGTATGGGGCTGCGTGCCCGCCGACGTTCAGCCTGAACGGTTGCGTTTAGTATCCTGACAGTTGAACGATAAAATCGGGTCAGAGCTTGCTCTGACCCCATTTTTTATTCTCCCGGCACTTCCGCTTCTGTGCCGACGTGATAGGCCGCAAAACCGGCCATGACCACCTGATCCACCGCCATGCCGATAATTCGGCCGCTGCTGCGGGCGCGGATGGGATGCTGGGCGTTGGTGATGGGATCCGAAACATAACCCAGGATTTCACCTTCAGAAACCTTGGCCCCCAGCTTGGTTTCGCTGAACAGAATGCCGCCGTGTTCGGCCCGTATCCACTCGGAATCGTAATAGACGGGTTCGGGGTCTCCCCAGACGAACATCCTTGAGATCATGCCTTCCTTGTCCATCAGACTGGTCAGGCTGTTCACCCCGGCCTTGATCTGGTGCTCCTGGATTCGCAGTGATTCACCGGCCTCCATGGTGACGGACCGGATACCGGCTTCGACAGCGGCGTGACGAAGCATGCCGGTGGTGCCTGTACTGTGGACGACTGCCATGCGGTCAAATCCACGGGTGAGTTCCGCCACTTCCGGGTTATTCATGTCCGCACGCAGTTGGGGCAGGTTGGTGCGCTTGAGAGACCCGGTGTGGATATCCACCAACATGTCGCAATGACGGATTACGTTCTCGAACAGCGAGTGGGCAATCCGGTCCGCCAGGCTGCCATCGGTGCTGCCGGGGAAGTGACGATTGAGGTCACGGCGGTCGGGCAGGTAGCGGCTGCCTTGCTGGAAACCTGGCAGGTTGACGATGGGAATGCCGATCACCCGGCCGGAGAGCTTGTCTGGCTCCAGGTCGTACATGGTTCGGCGGATGATCTCGATGCCGTTGAGTTCATCACCGTGAACGGCACCGGTCAGGCATAGGTTAGGGCCGGGTTTGGAGCCATTGACCACCAGAACCGGTGTTGGTTGCGACAGGCCGGCAATCTGGATGGCAGGGGACCAGGCCAGGCGAGTCGACGTTCCGGGCAGAACCTCGGCACCGAGCATTTTCAGGCTGGTGGCCTTTTCGGGTTCCGTCACCTCAGCAGACTCTTCCACGCCGTTTTCATCGGTCGCCGTTGCGGGGTCTGCGCCCTGGGCAGTGGGTTTGGGCTGATCCGCCGTTGCGTCGGGCTTCGAAGGTTCGGGCTCCGAAGTCTTCGACTCCGCTGGTTCAGCGGGCTTTGGAGGCGGCGCCACCTCCTTTAAATCAACATTGGGGGCCACTTCTTCCACGGCCGGTTCTGCCGTGGAATCTGGTGTTTTATCCTGTGAGGCGAGCTCCTCATCGGATTTCTGAGTGGTGTCTGCTTTACCGCTATTCTTTTTCGGTTCAGACGAGCGCAAGGGTTCCGAATGCTCGACATCCTCAACACTCTCGTCCTCGGCAAGCTCCGCGACGAGCATCTCCGTGTTATCGGAGTCATCGGACTTGTTTGCGTAGACGGCAGGGATTGCGACCAGGCTGCCAGTCAGGGTAAACATCAGGCCAGCGCGAAACAGATGTGTCAGCCAGCGATACAGCATAATTCCTCTCGAGTCTTCAGCCAGTTTGAGGCTCGTTGTCCGATCTGTGAAAACGGTACAAGGATAGAGACCCCATTGTTTCATGAATACGGCTGTGACAAAGGTTTAATGCCACTTTCATGAACTCATTGTGTAATTCCGCAAAATGACCTATTCAAAGAGGTTACAGGATGCGGATTGCAGTTCTGTATCCGTTATACGTTCGATGGAGGATAAACTGTATGGATCTTTTGCGAGTTCTGGTTGCGATTTTGTTACCGCCGTTGGGCGTCTTTTTACAAGTGGGGATTGGCAAACACTTCTGGATCAACATCCTGTTGACGATTCTCGGTTACATTCCCGGTATCGTGCACGCCGTCTGGATCATCGCGAAAAAATAGGCCGCCCCTGAGCAGGAACCAAGTGTCTGTGAGGGGCGGGCTTCAAATGTCGGGAGTGGTGCGCCAGATGTCGCCTTCTCGCGCAGCCCGGCCATCTGCCTCCAGTTTTAGCAGGTGCGCCAGCGCGGAGCGGGCGGCGACGCCATGGATCGCCGCCGGGACATCGTCATAGGCCTTTGCGGTCAGATCTTTCAGGCTGGCCGGGGCGAGGCTTTTCAGCACCCTGACAACCTTGTGCTCCCGTGCCAGACGATGCGTGATGAGATAATCAATCACCGATTCGGGGCGTGCCATCAGGAAACCGTGGGCAGGCGCTATGTAACGCACGGACTCGGCCAGCAGGTCGTACAGCGACTCCAGGTAGGCCTTCATGTCACCGTCTGGCGGATTAATGACCACGGTGGAGCCCTGCATGATGTGGTCTCCAGAAAACAGCAGCTCTTGCTCCAGGAGCAGATAGCAAAGATGGTTGGAGGCATGCCCCGGGGTGTAAAGGGCTTTCAGGGTGCCAGCCTCGGTGACGATCAGGTCACCATTCACCGGCTCTACATCCGGCGAAAACGTCTGGTCCTGGGCCGGGCCTTCGGGAGCCAGCTGGCCGTAAACGCGACAGCCGGTTCTTGCCTTCAGTGCCACTGTTGCCGGCGAGTGGTCCTGGTGGGTATGAGTGACCACCACTTGATCAATCGCTCCACCAGTGAATTCCAGAATGCGCTCAATATGCGTTGCGTCGTCCGGGCCGGGGTCCAGTACCGTAAACCGTTTGTGGCCAAGCACATAGGTGTTGGTGCCGGGGCCGGTCATCATTCCCGGGTTTGGCGCTGTCAGGCGAACCACACCGGCCGCCACCTCCACCGGTTTCCCGGGAACAATGTCCGCGTGTGTAGAGCCTGCACCCTCCGGGTCCAGCTTGACCGCTTCGTCATAGGCGGGTGCCCCCGGCTCCAGCATCGTGGTCCTGTCTTTCTTGACCGCCGGCCACGGCTTGTTGGGATAGGGCTCCGGCGGATTAGCGTGGACATAGCGCATGAGGGCTTCCGTGGTGCCGAACTCCGCCAGTATCCGCAGCGTCCCAATGGTTGGTAACCCTAGCAGGCGGCGGCCACTGCGATGATCTTCCAGGGCTTCCGCCGGGCTCAGCCAGACGTGGTCAATGGTTTCATTGCCATCATGACTTGCCCGTTGCCCTTCCGGTGCCACTGCAATGAAGAAGCGGGTATCAAAGCGCCGGGGAGGTCCCGGCGGTGTCACCCAGTGCCCGAGGTAGCCCAGACGGTCCAGGGGAATGGTGAGGTTATAGCGATGGCACAGTTCCGCCAGGGTTAACTCACCTTTAAACAGAGCTTCGCGGTCGCTGTGAATGGGGTGGTCATGAGTCAGCGCAGCACCTTTTTCATCAACGGCTAACAGAATGCCCGCTTCCTCAAAACACTCCCGGACAGCCGCAAGCATGTAGTCGGCGCCACCTTCATCCATGGCCATTGTCTGGCTGATTTCAGTGTCAGCCCGCCCGATTGCGTGGGCCCGCCCATTGTTTTCCTGATCGTCGACAGAACCACCGGGAAAGACAAAATAGCCCGGCATGAATACCGCGTCCCAGGTTCGTTGCAGCAGCAGGATCTTTGGACCTTCAGCAGTGTCTTTGGTCAAAACCAGCGTGGCAGCAGGGCGAATATCCATAGAGTGTCCGTATCTGTTGGTCAGACTGTTGGTGCTGGAAAGAGGTTGGGAGGCTACTGTCAAAACACGCTCAAGCACGTCCATGTGGCGCTTGAGCTCCGCCATCCATGGCTCCGCACAGTTTTGACAGTAGCCTCCCAACCCCTTTCATCGGGCAACGGTGAAGGCTGCCGGTAAAAGTCCAAGATAACGAATGTTCGGTCTGCTGTCTCGGGGTGTCGGCATGGTTACAACCAAGTATCATTGGGTTTACAGAAAATTCCCCCACACAGGAACGCCGACTTGGCTCGCATCAAGCTCTCTTTCCCGGATAACGCCTTTTATTTTGAAACCAAGATGCCGGTTCGGATCACCGATATCAATGGAGCCAACCATCTGGGAAACGATGCGTTAATCTCCATGCTGTCTGAAGCCAGGGCACAATTCCTGGTGAACTATGGTGTCGAGGAAGCCGACAAAAACGGCGTGGGTATTATCGTGACCGACCTGGCAACGATGTACCAATCGGAATCGTTCTTTCCGGAAATGCTCCGCTTTGAAGTGGGGCTGATGGACTTCAACAAATACGGCGGGGATTTCGTATTCCGCGTAACCAAGGCGGAGAGCGGTCAACCCGTGGCCCTGGCCAAGTACGGTTTCGTGTTCTTCAATTACCAGCGCAAATCGGTTGTGCCCATGCCAGAGAGTTTCCGCGCACGCTTCGGCGATTAGTATTTAGTCCTGGAGTGCCAGCTTTCGGATGCCTTGCCGGTAGAACAGGTAGGCCATGACACCTGCCATCAGATTGCCAACCAGCGCACCGCTCATCAGGCCGTTGATACCGCCGAGCTGTGAGCCGAGCCAAAGCAGTGGCAGAAAGCAGAGGAATAACCGCAGGACCGACACCAGCAGCGCCCGCATGGCAAGCCCCAGCGCATTGCACACCGACACCATCAGCATGCAGATGCCCAGGCCGGTATAGCTCAGCGGCACCCGAACCAGATAACTGCCCAGCACATCGCTGACGGCGCGATCGCTGGTAAACAGCTCTGAGACCACTCCTGACGCTAAAAGCCAGATCAATCCAATGGCCAGTTGCCACACCACCACAAAACGAACCGCCAATCGCACGAGAACGCGAATCCGCGCAAGCTCACCGGCCCCAAGCATGCGGCCAATCATGGGCGGCATCGACATGGTCAGTGCCAGCACCACCACTATGGAGAAGAACTCGAGGCGAGTGCCCAGGCCCCAGGCCGCGACGGCGGCGGAGCCAAAGCCAGCCACCATGGCGGTCGCGAACATGGCCGAGGCTGGCGGCATCAGCTGGCTAACCATGGCCGGCGCCATGATGCCATTCAGTTGTTTCAGTGCCTTGCCGAGGGCCAGCTGGGAAAGGTCGAAGCGTATCCAGCCAGAGCGCAGCAGTTTGGGGTAGATAAACAGGCAACCGATACCGAAGGCGGTCACGGTTGCCAGGGCAGCGCCTTGCAGGCCCCACCCGAAAACGAAGATGTACAACGGGTCCAGGGCGATGTTTGCCACGCTGGTGGCGACCATCATATAGCCAGGGAGTTTGGTATCGCCATGGGAGCGGCACACGCTGTAACCAAAGTAGAGCATGGCGCCGGTCCAGGCGGAGAGCAGCCAGGGTATCCAGTAACTGCGGATCAGCGGTAGCAGGCTCTGTTCGGCGCCCAGGCCAGCCATAATCTGGGTTTGCAGCAGCCAGAGGGCGATACACAGGATAATCACCAGAGTGGCGCCTACGGTGACGACGAGACCGCCCAGGCGTTCAGCGCGGAGTTGGTCGCCGGCGCCGAGGGTTCTGGAGATGATGGCGGTGGTGGCGATGCCAAGGCCCACCTGCAGGCCGATGATGAGCTGCTGCATGGGCAGTGTGAAGCCCAGTGCCGCCAGTGGGTCGCGGCCGAGTTGGCCAATAAAGGCGCTGTCGACGAGTTGGAAGGTCATCAGTGACAGTACGCCGAAGAGCATGGGCCAGGTCATGGTGAACAACTGGCGCGGCAGGCTGGCTTGTGGGGTGGCGTTCGTCACGTTGGTGGCTTCTGTTCCAGGTGTTTTGCTCGGTGGGCGATTCTAGCAGTTATCGGTTTGTGAGTGGGTGCAAAGGCCGGGGCGCCTTCCCCAGACACGCCGTGAACCCATCCATGGGGGCTCGGCATTGCCATCCCTGGCAATGCACGGTCTGGGGAAGGCGCCCCGGCCTTCGCACATCGATTACGGAGTCGCTTTCAGTAAGTCGGAGTGCTGGGAATCAAAGCGCCGAAAGAGCGGCTTCGTAATTCGGTTCTTCCTTGATCTCACCAACCAGCTCACTGTGTAGAACCTTGTTGTTCTCGTCCAGAACCACCACTGCGCGGGAGGTCAGGCCAGCAAGTGGGCCGTCCTGGATGGCAACACCGTAATCTTCCTGGAAGCTGTAGTTTCGGAAGCTGGAAAGGGTAGTGACATTTTCCAGGCCTTCGGCACCACAGAATCGACCGGCGGCGAAGGGCAGGTCGGCAGAAATGACCAGCACCACCGTGTTGTCCAGGCTGCTGGCTTTTTCATTGAACTTACGGGTGGAGGTGGCGCAGGTCGGGGTGTCTACGCTGGGGACAATATTCAGAACTTTGCGCTTACCAGCCCAGTTGTCGAGGGTGACGTCTTCCAGGCCCTGAGTGGTTAGGGTGAAGTTGGGGGCGGTGTCGCCGGTTTGCGGAAGGGTGCCGCTCACGGTGATTGGATTGCCGCCGAGTGTGACGTTGCTCATTTGGAACTCCCTGATACTGGTCTAATGGATTTGTATTTAACAGCTTACTCTGTGTAGCCCATTTTGGATGTTTTTTCATCCGGGAGTCGAGTTAAGTTGGTTTCAGGCGGGCTCAAATCCGGGAGCCGGATGGCGCTGGACCATTAGCAGGTAGCTGCCGAGGGCCGCAATGGCGCAGGCAGCGATGATGCCCGCCATCACCAGTGACGTGCCGTCGTGGAAGTGCCCCACGAGAGCACCCACAATGGCTGCAACCACCATCTGGGTGAAGCCGAACAGTGCGGAGGCCGAACCGGCCATTTGGGGAAAATGAGCCAGGGCCCCGGCCATGGTCTGGGGCAGGACCATGCCCACACCGACCATAAACAAGGCTTGTGGCAGCACCACTGCCCATACGTTGTAAACCTGCGAGGCTGCCAGTGCGGCCATTAAGCCGCCACCGATAACCGATATCGTCAGGCCTCGCACCAGTATCTGATCTGGCGCAAACGAGCGGCCCAGGCGGATGGCCGTGAGGTTGCCGCCAATATAACCGGCCACGATACAGGCGAAGAACAGACCGAAGTGCTGGGGTTCCACGCCCAGGAAATCAATCAGCACGAACGACGAGCCTGACAGGAACGCAAACAGGCCGGCGAAGGTCAGGGAGTTGGTCAGGGTGTAGCCCAGGAAGCTGATGTCCGAGGCGATTGCCCGGTAGTTCTTCCACAGGCTGCTAACGCGAAGGGATTGCCGGTTTTCCGGGCGCATCGGCTCGGGAATACCCACTGCAACCACCACAGCCATGATGAGCGCATAGCCACCCAATGCCAGAAAAATTGACGACCAGCCCAGGCTGACCACCATAAAACCGCCGAGAGTTGGTGCAACAGCGGGTGCCAGGGCCATGATGCTGGCCAGAATAGCCATGATTTTTGCGGCGTCCCGTGGAGAATAGATATCCCGTACGGCTGCCCGGCCCAGCACTGGACCGGCCGAGCCGCCAAGCGCTTGCAGGAAGCGGCACAGGATCAGTGTTTCAATATTGGTCGCAAGAGCACAAACAACGCTGGCGATCGCAAACAGCAGGAATCCGCCAATCATGATGGGCTTACGCCCGAACCGGTCCGCCAGCGGGCCGCAGACCAACTGGGCCAGGGCGAACCCGACCATGTAGATACTCAGCGTAAGCTGTACTTGACCTGTATTGGCCGAGAGCGCCTCTCCCATAGCGGGCAAGGAAGGCAGGTACATATCAATCGCCAGCGGCCCGAGGGCGACAGCGGCTGCCAATAGTATCGTTGTCCATACACTGGTGAGTGCGAGCATTACTGATCCCGGAATCTTTGGAGTACGGCACTGGGTGAGAGCCGGCCTTCTGAAACACGCTGTCAATACATCCCTGTACGCTCGGCTCCGCCATCCATGGCTCCGCACGGTTTTAGAAGGCCGGCTCTCACCCAGCGCTCAATCTGATATGGGGAGTCTACGCTCGTCCTGTCCTGGGATAACGGCCAGCTATTTCATACAACGTATGAACAAATTAGATGAATTAAGTATTGAGGCCATTGATGGTCGCTGCTACGCCGTTGACGTGGTTTCGAATCCAGCGGTGAGCGGGGTCGTTCTGGTTGCGTTTGTGCCACAGCATCAGCAATGTGAATGGCTTGTAGTCGAACGGTAGGGGTGTCCATGCAAACTGTTGCAGTAAGTCCTCACTCATGCGCTTGGGCGCTGTGGCGAGCATGTCAGTGCCATGCAGGAAGGCTGGCAGGCCAGAAAAATTGGACACGGTTACGGCGGTTCTCCGGGTCAATCCCTGGGCGGCTAACGAACCTTCGAAAGCCGTTTTTTCACCCGTGCCGAACAGGATGGCGATGTGGTCCGCCTTCAGATAATCCGCCAGGGCCTCCGGGGCCTGGCGGATGGCGGGATCGTAGAAAACCACCATCTGATCCGCCATCAGGCCCCGCTGCATGATGTCGGTAGCTTCCGGTGCGTGAGGGGAAATAATCAAGTCACACAAGTCTTTACGCAACATGTCGGCGGTCGGAATGCCCGAGGGGACAACCTGCAAGCGGATGCCAGGCGCTTCTTGTCGGATCACGGACAGCAGTCCGGGTAACAGCAGGTCGCGCTGATAGTCGTTGGCGGCGATGGTGAAGGTGAACTCGGCCGTGGCCGGGGCAAACGGCGGCCCGGAAGACAGGGAGTGCAGGTCGTCCAGTATCTGGCGAATGTGTGGGCCGGCCTGGAGAGCATACCGGGTGGGGACAATGCCTCGGCCGGATTTGACGAACAGAGCGTCGCCCAGGGCCTGGCGTAATCGGTCCAGGGTGTGGCTGACAGCCGATTGACTCACGCCCAGTCGCACAGCAGCTCGAGAAACGCTGCCCTCATCCAGCACTGCAATGAAGGTGCTGAGGGAGCGAATGTCGAGGTTAAATGTATCAACAGGGTTCATGAATAGCAGTGTACCCGAGGCGTGGGAGGTTGCCCATTCCGGAGTACTTTGTTGTTGGTGGTTTGAGTAAGCATTCAAAAAACGATGTCGACTGGTTTACGATGTCGTGACACTGGTTGAAAAAATTTAGGAGCACCCGATGAAACCGATCCTGGCGTTCGATGTATACGGAACCCTGGTGGACCCCATGGGAATGGCAGACCTGTTGGCGCCGGACGCAGGCCAGGCGGCGGAGTCCGTGAGTGCCCAGTGGCGGGAAAAACAGTTGGAGTTTTCCTTTCGCAAGGGGCTGATGCGTATGTACGAGGATTTCGGAGCCTGTACGCGGCAGGCGCTAAGGTATGCGATGGCCAGCCATGGGTTGAGCTTAAGTGGAGAGCGGGAAGATGAGTTGATGGGGGCCTATCTGTCCCTGCCTGCGTTTGACGACTCGTTGCCGGCACTGGAATCCCTGCAGGGCGAGTATCGGATGTTTGCCTTTTCCAATGGCACCTATCCGGCGTTGGAGAAGGTGCTGGGGCATAACCATTTGCTGGATCAGTTTGAGGGGTTGGTGTCGGTGGATGACATCAAGAGCTTCAAGCCGGACCCGGCGGTGTATGCCTATGCACGACGGGCAACCGGGGCGATGGATAAGCCTCTGTGCCTGGTGTCCAGTAACGCGTGGGATGTGATTGGTGCCCGGGCGGCGGGGTTGACGGCCATCTGGGTGCAGAGGGATGCCGGGAAGGTGTTTGAAGATTGGGGGATTGAGCCTAATGCGGTGGTTCGGAGTCTTTCTGAGCTACCTGCTACATTGGATAACCTTTAACTTCCGGGGTGGCGCGTCTCGTAGCGTCCCTTCCAAAACACGCCTCAAGACGTCCTGTTCGGCTTGGGCTCCGCCATCCATGGCTCCGCACAGTTTTGGAAGGGACGCTACGAGACGCGCTTCCGACTTATGTGCCGGCGGTCTCCCAGTCGCGCGTTCTGTGTGATTCAGTCCGATCTTTCAGCCAACCACTCCGCCATCTCCAGCCAACTTTCCTTCGGCGCCTTGCTGCCGGCCAGAATGCCCATGTGACCCCCGGGGGTAACCCGGAAAGTGACGTCCTTCGAGCTGACATGGTCTTCGATGCGTTTAACCGCGCCGGGTGTTGCCAGGGTGTCTGTGTCGCCGGCGATGGCAAGTAAGTTGGCGTTTACATTCTCCAGCCGGGCGACGTCTTCGCCGATCTGGATCTGGCCTTTGGAGAGTTCGTTGTCGATCCACAGGCGTACTACCGCGTCCTGCACGATGCCGCCCGGGTAGGCGACCATGCGGTCGAGGAAGGCGGAGGTGGTGGCGTGGCTGGCGACGAAGTCGCGGTCGCCCAGGCGGACGATGAGTTCCCAGTAGCCCATCACGCTGCCAATGGGGTTGGTGAGTTTGAAGCCGATGGTGTTGGCCCAGCCCGGAGAGTGGAACCAATGAGGTTTCACGTCATGCAGGCGGAAGCCGGTGCGCTTACGGACGAAATCGGCGACGTCGGACACCCGCTGGTACATCAAACCCATCAGCCCGGATGCGTGGCTGTCGATGGGCGAACCCAGCACGATGGCGTTGCGGATGTGCTGGTCGCGGCTGAGGGCAGAATAGAACAGCGTGAACATGCCGCCCAGGCTCCAGCCGTGCAACGACAGCTCCTGCTCACCGCTGTGCTCCCGCACCCGGTTCAGGTATGCCGGCAGCAACTCCGCCACGTAGGTGTGCAGGTTGTAGTGACTATGCTGGCGCGTGGGTACGCCCCAGTCGATCAGGTACACCTCAAACCCCTTGGCCCGCAGGAATCGCACCAGGCTACGCTGGGGAAACAGGTCGTAGATCAGCATGTTCACCGCCAGTGGCGGCACGATTACGATGGGCGTCTTGTGGGGCGTGCGCTCCACATCAATCATCTCGCCATCCAACTCGATAAAATCCTCGGCCAGCGGCGGGTAGTATCGCAGGCTCGCCAGCCCATCGGTGTACAAGGTCTCGAACGGTGTCTGCCCTGCCTGCACCAGGCTGGCGGCCCGGAATACGCGGTCGAAGGCGTTACCGGCGTATAGTGCCGTCTGGCGGGTTATTCCCGAGGCTTTGTTGAAAGCGTAGCTGAGCGGGTCGGGCATAGAGGTTTCCATAAGGTTTATGTCGAGAACAGGTTCGGAATAAGACTAGACTACCTATACAGATCGGAACTATGGCAAGAACGTCCACCACTAATGGCAAACCGGTCACTTCAGGCCACTGCCCAAACCTGCCAACCATTGGTATCATTCAGCCATCTTAAAAAACCAACAACAGGACCACCATGCTCAGCTTCCTGCCAGCTCCCGTTATCGGCGTCATCAGTTCCATCCTCCTGGGGCTGAATACCCTGTTCTGGTGCCTGCTTCTCTACATCCCGGCGATATTGAAGCTGATTATTCCCCACACCGGTTTCCGGGTTCTGTGCACCAAAGTTATTATCTGGATCGCCGAAGCCTGGGTTGCCTGCAACACCGGCTGGATGAAACTTACCCAAGGCACGGAATGGACCGTCCACGGCGCCGAAAAGCTTAAACGGGAAAGCTGGTACCTGGTGTTGAGCAACCATCAAAGCTGGGTCGACATCTTCGCCATGCAGCGGGTGTTCAACCACCGTGCACCGTTTCTGAAGTTCTTCCTCAAGCAACAACTGATCTGGGTGCCGGTCATAGGGTTGGCCTGGTGGGGGCTGGATTTCCCGTTTATGAAACGCTACACCCGTGAGTACCTGATCAAGCACCCTGAAAAGCGCGGTGAAGATCTTAAAGCGACCCGTACGGCCTGTGAGAAGTTCCGCTACACCCCGGTGAGCGTGATGAATTTCGTTGAAGGCACGCGCTTTACCCAGGCCAAACACGACAAGCAGAAATCAAAATACACCCACCTGCTGACGCCCAAGGCCGGTGGCGTGGCCTTTGTGCTGGATGCCATGGGCGACTCCATCGAAACACTGGTGGATGTCACGATTGCCTATCCAGGGGGCGCTCCAACATTCTGGGATTTCATGTGTGGAAGGGTGAGTAAAGTCGGCATGGAGATCGACACAGTTACCATCCCGGCGCACCTGAAGGGCCGGGATTATGCCACTGATGCAGAGCACCGAAAAAACGTGAAGAACTGGCTGGCAGAGCAGTGGCGTGCCAAAGATGAGCGGCTGACGCGTATGCTCTCCAGCCGCTCTGCTGATAATACCTACTGAGACGAGGCAAGGGCCGTCGCGAACTCAGGATAAATCTGGCTGGTCGCTTGGATGACGTCGCTGAAGTTTGGGTCTGATCCGTACTCTGATTTCAGGTATCGGGCCATGTCAGTCAGTGACCGGAAACTCATGTCGGACGTTGCTCTGACATACTCCCATCCGCCGATGCTCTCAATGGCGGTACTGCGACCAACGTCCTTGCCGACCTTTGAGCCGACCATGCCGCCGATAAAGCTTCCAAACGGCACGGATTCAAGGGCTTTGTTGGCGGCATAGGCGCCCGCCACTGCTCCTACCGCACTGCCGGCGGTGGCGCCAATATTGGCATTCAAGGCCTTGTTCACCCATTCGGCGGTTACACGGTCGCTGGTGTAAGGGCTCATGAAGTTGCCGGTATTGTCGTGGATGACCAGGCTTTTCCTCGCTTTGGCTTCGGCCTTGTGTTTCAAGTCAGCTTGACGTTGCTTGACCAGAAGGAAATCGCTTTGTGTGGCTAAGGCGCGTTGAAGTGTCACCTCCCGGGGTTCGCTATTGGCGGCATTCAGCAAGGTTAACTGGAGCTCCGTGCCTGGTGTTCCGCGAATCAGCCACACGAGCTGACTGAGTTTGAGATTATCCACCGGATACGGTTTTCCATCCAGAGTCGGGCGGATGGCGATAATCTGATCACCAACGGCCAGTTGTTCACTGGTCGCTGCCGGGCCGTTCGGCGTCAGCCACGAAACAAAGAAGCCTTCCTCTGTTTTTTCCAACGAAGCGCCGATAAGACCGTCGCCGGGTTTGTCTGCTTCCGGAATAGGATGGCTGCTGACGTCTGACGGTAAGAACTGACCAATGTCGTCCTGACACCACCATGTATAGGCAAACGATTCGGGGCGCACCGTTACGGCTGCCTGTTCCGGGTAGATTTTTATCTGCTCTCCCGCCGAGTCCAATCGAACGCACTGCGTCAGACCGGCCCAAAACAGTTGGTTACTCGACATGAGCGCGGGATCGGTGGGCGTCTCAGGTTTACTGGCGCAGCCACCCAGCGCAACGACGATGGGAAGCAGGAGCAAGGTAGGCTTCAATTGGAACGTCATGAAACAACAGTCCTTCTCAGGTTAGGTCGGGTATTGAGCGTTAGCGGGCAACGCTTGCCAGGGTTTGGAGTGCGAGTTCCCCTCCGATTTCATCCAGCGTGAACGTGTGCTCCACTTTCTGGAAACCATGGTCGGTTGCTTTCCATTGACGAGCCTTGTCCTTCTCGGGAGGGA
The DNA here is from genome assembly GCF_042604615.1 of Marinobacter sp. M5B. Classification (NCBI taxonomy): domain Bacteria; kingdom Pseudomonadati; phylum Pseudomonadota; class Gammaproteobacteria; order Pseudomonadales; family Marinobacteraceae; genus Marinobacter; species Marinobacter sp. M5B. The sequence goes on along the minus strand of NZ_CP156894.1, from coordinate 4,227,695 downwards.
CACCGTTGGAACTCAACATGGCGCGAATCGAACCGTTGTGAACGTCCAGTACTTCAATTTCGAACCGGTCATCGGCGATTCGGCGGAATACCAATAGCATGTCAGCGTGTTCACCCAGTGCTCGCATCTCGAGACGGCGTTGATCCGGCGACAGGCGTGAGAAATCGCCGGTTTCCAGGGCATTGTCGGTGATGCGCATGATCGCATTTCGGTCCACCACGGTGACGCCGGCTTCTGTCAGTTGGCTGACCAGACCGCTCTGCAGTTCAAAGGCGGGGCTTGCCGGGCCAGTCGTTCGGTTCGAGCGGTACTCTCCCTGCGCAGCGATCTGGCTTTGCCCCTGCAGGTCGACGTTGCCGTCCGGAACGTTGCCTTTCAGCGAGCCCCGAGCGGATACTACGCCCCGGGTGCTACTGCGCCAGTCACTAACCTGATCGTCAAACGCCCGGTTCCAGAACACGGCCACTCTGGGCGTGTTGCCGTCAAACGCTGCGCGGAAACGATCGAGTATCGCCTCCTCACTTTCCAGGCGTTGGGGGGCCGAGCGCTCATTTTGTAGATCGCTATCGGTCAACGGCTTCTGCGCCGGCGCCATCATCGGTGCCGCTTCATGACTCTGGCTGGCGGCCAGGCTGAAGCCCGGTACGAGCGCACAGAATACAATGGCGAGATGTTTCATCAGTTCAGCTCCCGTACTTCCACGCGGTACTGCAGAGGCTGCGCGGTGGTAGACAGTTCGCGGTAAGTAGAGAGGCTGTTGGCAGGTACGGTGGTTCGTTGCCAGTTAGGCTTCACATCAGTCGGTACGCCATCCTGATCGAAGAACTGGGTTCGGGCTTCAACCTGATAGTCATAATCGGTGTGGTTACGCAGGACGGCGTATACCTCGGTTGTGCCCGTCGCGGTTGCACGCTGACCATGCTGAACCACCGACAACCGATAGCGCTCACCGTCGCCGAACAGGCCGCCAGACCAAGTGCGCTTCAGATTATAGTCGCTGAATACCACGGAATTCATGGTGACTGGCGCCGTGCGCTCAGTCAGATCGGTGCTGTCAGAGGGCAGGCTGGTACAGCCCACCAGCAGACCGAGCCCCATGGTTGCTGCGGTCAATGTTTTAACGAGAGGGTTCATTGAGTTTCTCCTGGGTTCGGGCGACGGGAGGTGGCAAAGGCCAGGCCCGCCCCGCGACCATCAAAATGGAATGAGGTTGAGTCAGTGAGCCCTGGGATAGGCTGATCGTACTGATCGAGGAAGCGAACGACGACTGGCTCCCCCTCGGCAGCGGTCACCGGTATGACATGAATGGTGTCTGGCAGTCCGGCCCAATAGCGTATGTCGGCACGGGTATTGGCGGAGGCTGACAGACCATCTGCGGCCACGCTGATCAGGCTCACAGCAGCGAAACCGGCACCCAGTGCACCACCGGCCGCGGCACTGGCACCCGCCAGTATGCTGTCCTGACTGACCGTGCTCAGGGTCGAGCCGACGGCTCGGGTATTTTCCTTGAACTGGATCTGACCTTCCACGATACGGTCGATGGCGCGTCCACCCCGGGTTGAGGCCTGGAAAAAGACATCTTCCATGGGGTAAACCGACGACCACTCTTCGCCATTCCTGACTTCGGCGCCAACATCCCGGAAGTTCTTGCCCCGTCGATACACCAACTGATAGTGACCAACGCCGTCACCAAGTTTGCGGGGCGATTTACCGGTTTCGACAATCAGCAGAGCATTGTCGTTGGCCCCAGGAATGGGGGCATCTGGCCGGTAAAGCTTGAGCTCTTCAAAATGCTCTGCGGCCAGTTGGTCACTGCCCATTTTCTGTGCGGACCAGCCAGCAAGGTATAATAGCAGTGCGAAATCCGTGCTGTTCTGTTCTTCCTCTGCAAAGGCATCCTGCAACAGGCCGGCCAGAAAACTGGCGCGGGCGTTGCCATAGTCGCCGTCTTCCAGGTAGATCAGGCCGAGGTAAAAATACACCATGGCCCGTTCGTAGGGTTCGCCTTTGAAGTCTTTCTCCGCTTCCTCGTACCAGATGCTTCGTGCCTTTCTGGCGGCCTCGGAATCGGCATAGACATTCTCGATCTCAAGCCGGGCCTGGGTCAGCGTGTTCTTCGCCTCGTCCCGATAGCCGGCCCGGTAGGCTTTGACCCCGATTTCCATCAGGTTCAGCACCTTGTTGCGAGGACCCTCTTCAAACAGGTTCTGGAAGTCAGCACGCAGAGCGGCAGGCTTGCTGTTGATCAGGCTTTGTTCGGCAGGTGCGAGCGCGGCCCGGTCATAGACCTTGGGGCCAGACGCGCAGCCAGCGATCGCGCCGGCAAGAATTGTGGCCAGCGCAGGCTTTAACAATCGCTTATCGATAGACCACATTGTCCTTGGCCGCCTTTCTCATTTCATAGAGTCCGCTCCACACGATGGTGCCCAGTTCAAGATCGACCATTTCGAAGCTGATCTGGCTGTAGCGGGATTGGGTTCCGGTGTCGCGGTCGATGGCGTCCAGCGACGTGATACGGCCACCCATGCGGAAATCGGCACCGGCCTGCGCGGCAGTCTGGCGGATCGTACCGCCGTCGACGGCGCCGTCACGCTTCAGGTCGCGCTCTTTCTGGACCATGTCGGAGAAGTGGCGACCCACAAAAACCATGCGGCCGTTGGCGGCTCGATTCAGTTCGATGCGCAGGCGGTCGGTGAGCATGTTGGTGTTGACCACCGAGGTGCTCTCGTTCTTGATGTACTCGTTGTCGATGATAATGCGAGGCGGTGTAGAGCGACCGGTCAGCATCGGGTTGGCCAGCATATCCCGCATCATCTGGTCGGTGACGGCAACAACGTCCTGGCTTTCGATACCAACGCCGCCAACTCGGCCAGTGCTGGAAACATCTTCGTAGACCGTGGGTTTACCTTTGACGTTCTCGATGTTTCCGGCGCATCCGGACAGAACCAGAGTCGCCGTTGCCAGGGCGCAAGCCGTTGTGAGTGCAGTTTTTCTAAGCATTCCATTCTCCATTTGATGTTAGCGGACTTGCGCGAGGGTCTCGGCCAGTTCGGGATAGATCTGTCGGGTGGCATCCATGGCATCAGCAAAGTTGCCGGTATGGCCGTATTTTGCCTTCAGATAGCGAGCCATGGACGATATATCGTCAAAGCTGCGGTCGGAAGTGCTGCGAATAGCTTCCCAGCCGCCGGACGCGCTGATCGCGGTTTCACGGCCAATGCTCTTGCCGACTTCGGCGCCAACAGTACCGCCCAGGAACCCCCCAACAAACGGCACCTGTTCGAGAGCTTTTTCACCCAGATACGCACCGGCTGCTGCACCGACGCCGGTGCCAACGGTTGACCCGATGTTGGCGTTAATGGCGGAGTTGACCCACTCGGCCAGCACGTCGTCGCTGGTGTAGGGGCTCATGTATTTGCCTTGATTGTCCTTGCGCACCAGTTGTTCGAGGAGCTCTTCCTGGGTTGGAATCCGGATGTTGCCGTTTTCGTCACGGAGTTTGCCGGTATTCGCCGCAGCCAATAACTGGGCCGATGGGGCCTCATTAGTCATGCGATCCACCAACCCCTCGGGGAGGCCAGCGTCCTTGAGCACTTGGTGGTGAGCCCGGGTCATTCCCGTGTAGTAGCCGGATTGAATGGGCTGATTTGGGTAGGCGTTGAGCATCTGCACCAGCAGTTGATCTGCGTCGACGCCCTGAGCCAATCTGGTTTCCAGGTCGATGCCACGCAGGCTATCAGGGCCGATCATCCACGCTTGATAGCGAACCGGCAGGAGATCGGTGTAACCGGGTATATTGCTGTTGGCAGCATGGTAAGCGAGGGTGTCGGTTTCAGGGGCTTGATCGATCAGCTGCAGGATGGCAGAAGGCCGGTAAACGGAGTTTGCGCCGGGGCCGGTTAGGTAGGCTGCAATTTCTTCGGTGGTTTGGGGATTAAACTGCTCGAATTCGGTGCGCTGCTGATCGATAGTGGCCAGAACGTTGTCCCTGTGATAGTCAGTAACGTAGGCTTCGGCGACGGATTTCTCTTCTTCCTTATCGCCCAGTGTACCCAGAAACATCATCGGCGTCGGGAAGTAAACAGAGAAATAGCCGTCGATAGAGTAATCGACACGGCTTTCCAACAGCGTTTCTCCCTGCCAGGTCAGAGAGAAGACGTCTGCATAAGGTGTTTCGTCCTTGATGGGGACCAGCGTCAGCGTCAAGATGTAGCCAAGAAAGCTCAAACCATTTAAATCGGGTGTTCCAGCCATTTCCGTTGTGCGGGTTACGACAACCTCAGGGACATCAGCGGATTCCGGAACCAGCCAATCAGGACGTTCGTCTCCGACAACGGTGAAGGGGACTGTCCCGGTGTTATAGGATGACGAGGTGGGGGCACTCACACTGTCGGGATCAAATCTGTAGGTTTGGCAGCCCGTAAGCAGGGTTGCCAGAGACAGGCCAAGGAGTGATACGCCTGCCCGTTTGATCGAGGACCGTTTTACCTTTGAGGTGGAACGAGAAGGACTTAATGTCATCCCTGATACCTTATATGTGTTGATTTAAAGGTGGTGTCGATAACAACGACACTCTGTTAACAGGGTAACTGTATAAACAATTTTTAATGACAGTGTTAGGCTCGGAAGGTCGCGAGGCAGGGGATCGAGTTAGAAATACGTCGCGGAAAACAAAGAGTCCGTTGCGTAAGCTATTAAAGCATAAGCCTCTTTTTGGAAAAGAGGCATGAAATATATAGAAATGCAAAAAATTGCAAGATAATGTTAGCCCGCCTTGAAGGAAGGTGGTTGGCGGGATCAGTGACAGGCCAAGGACGAACGCTTATGAAGATGCTCGGACAGAACTAATTGCTATCCTCGTCTTCGATTTCGTCCGGGTGCTCTTTCTTGTAGCGCTCCCACTCTTCCCAGTCATGGGGTGTGCCAGCATGAGGGCGCTTCAAGTGCTTTGCGTGTTCCATCGCATTGTGGCGCAGGCTGTGGTCGCGCTCCTCTTCTTCCTCTTCGAAGCCGTACTTCTTCAGGAACTCGGTTGGGCTGATAGGCATCCGGATTCACCTCCGTAACGAATAAGTGCCCGCTTATTCACTAAGATGGCGCTCCGGAGCCGGATTTTCAAGCCTCGTCGGTGTTCGCAGGCTCGCGGCCTTCAGTCGGCGCATCCACCAGATTGAACTGGATCTGCTTTCTTTCGTCGTCGACGCCGGAGAAGGTCACAGTCACGGGTTGTTCCAACTGGAACGTACGGCCGTTTTTGTTGTGAACCAAGCGCAACGTAACGGGATCGAAGCTGAACTTACCTTCAAGTGTCTTACAGCTCACGAACCCTTCCAGGCCGTTGGCGTCCAGCCGTACAAAGAACCCAGCAGGCGTTGTGCGGCTGATCACGCCAGTCATCGCGTCCTCGCCAAGGGTTTTCGCAAAATCGCTCTTGAGCCAGTTTTCAAGGCTGTTGGCTGCTTGGCGGGCGCGGATCTGGGTCTGTTGCAGTTCGGCCAGTTGGTCATCGTTGAGCTCGTTCAGCGATTCCTGCCACAGGATCGACTTGATCAGCCGATGCACGTGGAAGTCGCTGAACTTGCGAAGTGGCGACGTGAACGTGGTGTAGGCGGCCAGCCCCATGCCCTGGTGGGGGGCCGGCGTGAACGACAGCTCGGCGCGGGCAAGCTGGCGGGAAATAATGGCTTTGACAGGAACCTCTGCGTCCAGCCCGTCGGTCTGCTTCATCAGGTCGCGGAAGCCTGCGGCGCTGGTGGCGTCGATATCGGCGAGCTGTGGGGCATAGCCTTCCAGCAAGGCGCGGACGTTGTCGGTGCGGTCGTCCCGCAAACCGGGATGCTGGATAAACAGCCCCTTGTCACGTTGCCCCAGGAAGTCGGCCGCGCAGCGGTTGGCGGCGATCATGCATTCTTCCACCAGGCGATGGGCCTCGTTCTGAACCGAGGGCTCGATCAGCCGTATCCGGCGATTCTCGTCCAGGCGCAGCCGGAATTCGGGGCGGTCACCGTTCACCAGTGCGTGCTCGTTTCGCCATTTGCGCAGAGCGGTGGCGATCTGGTGGAGCTGGTCGAGGCTGTTGGAAACGGTATCCGGAAGCGCCTTGATATCGTCGTCTTCCCGGCCTTCGATCAGGTTGGAGACCAGTTCATAGCTGAGTTTGCCGTGGGAGCGAATCACTGCCTGATGAAATTGATAGTCGCCGAGGCTGCCATCGTTGTTCACCTGAAGGTCGCAGACCAGTGCCAGGCGCTCGGTGTCCGGCATTAACGAACACAGGCGGGTACTGAGGGTATCCGGCAGCATGGGTAGTGGTTCGCCGGGAAAATAGATGGCGGTGGCGCGGCGAAAGGCCTCCTGCTCGGCAGGGCTGCCCGGCTCGATAACAGCCGTCGGGTCGGCAATGGCAATGGACAGTTTCCAGCCAGTGGCGTTGGGCTCTGCCAGCAGGGCATCGTCCATGTCCTGGGTGCCGGGGCTGTCGATGGTCACATAGGGCTGGTCGGTGCGATCGTCCCGGCCTTCGCTTTTTGCGTCAACGGTTGATTCATCCAGCGCACTGGCCTGTTTCTGCACGGCGTCGGGCCAGGTGTCTGGCAGGTGGAAGGTGGCAACGGTGAGTGCGCGTTCGATGCCGGTATCACCGGCTTTGCCGAGGACCTTCAGGATCTTTGCCTGGCCTTTGCCATCCTTGATCGGATGTTTGTGAATCTGGCAGTAGATGTAATCGTCGGGCTCGGCACCCTGGCGTTCTTTTGGCGGTATGAAGATCCAGCGGTTGATGCCGGGGGTTTCCGGCACCACGAAGTGGCCTTTACCTTTCACCAGATAGCGACCAACGAACGTGTCCAAACTGGTGTCCAGAAGCTCGTCGATCATGCCCTGGGTCTTGCCCTTGTCGCCCTCTTCCTCGGTGATCTTGACGCGGTCACCGGGCAGCACTTTCTGCATTTCTTCCGGTGGCAGGAAGACGTCTCGCCCCTCATCCAGCGCAACAAAGCCGAAACGCCCATTGGTGGCTTTGACGGTACCCGGAAAGACAACCTTGTTTTCCTCGATATTGGTTTTCAGCTGGCGCAACTGGCTGAGGGCGTCGGCATTGAGCATGAACAGAACCTGGCTGGATAAAATTTGAGTGTCGCTGCGGAGTATACCGGTTATGGCGGTATGAGTCAGACCATGTTACGCGGGGTTAATTTCCTGGCCTGATCCATCCGTGATAAGCACTTTGTTCCGCCCCTGCTGTTTCACACGGTAAAGCGCCTGATCGGCCTGTCGCAGAATGGTGTCAACGTCGTCACCGGGTTGGCAGAGGTACCCGCCCACGCTAACGGTCACCGGCGTGCCGGTGCGAATGCTGTCCCTTTCGATGGTTTCGCGTATCCGCGCGGCAATCTGGCACAGCGTATCTTCATCGCAGGGCGAGAGCACCACCACGAATTCGTCGCCGCCCCAGCGGCCGGGGTGGTCGTAGGGCCGCACGCCGGCCTTGAGCCACAGTGCCACGCGGCAGAGAATGTCGTCACCGGCCTGATGGCCAAGCTCGTCGTTGATGGCCTTGAAGTGGTCAATGTCCAGCCAGATCAGACCAAAGCCCGTGTTCTGTCGTTTTGCCCGCTGTATTTCTTCATCCAGGGCTTCGTCCAGACCACGGCGGTTCTTCAGCCCGGTAAGGGCGTCAACACGCGCCAGCCTGTTCAGCTCGTCAGTACGTTGCGCAACCTTCCGTTCCAGTTCGCGGGTTGAATGCTCGAGGGTGTCGGTCATTGTCTCGAAATGACTGGCAAGCCGGCCGATCTCGTTGTCCGGTTTTTCCAGGTGCGGAAGCGCAAAGCTGCCACCTCGAACCTTCTCAACCGCACTCTCAAGGCTGACGAGGGGTTTGAGGATGCGCGAACGGATAATCAGATGGAACAGGATCAGGGTGACCAGCAAACTGGTCAGGAACACGGCAACCAGAGGCCATAGGTAACTGCGGGGCAGGAGCGTTTCAAGATCCAGCAGGGTGATCTCGAACCAGCCGATGGCAGGCAGGAAGGCCACGCCAGCCAGGTGTTTTCGGCCGTCCACGGTCACAAAGCTGCTCTCCACGGCACCGGTGGCGCCGCCCCGGTTTTTCAGAAGTTGCAGCATGCCGAGCACCTTCTGCTTGTCTTCCGGGTTATCAAACAGCAGGTCGACGGTGCTTTTCTGGCCTTCGGGTTTGATGATGCTGGCAAAGTCGATGTAGTTGCGGTCGCGGTAGAGCTGTATCGCGCCGTTGTAGTCCACGAACAGGGTGGTGATCCCCTCCTGGTCGATATCCACGATATCCTGCAGGAACGCGTCCAGGTCCAGGCCGGTACCGACCATGCCGACGATACGATCTTCCTCATCCCGCATTAGCACGTCGATCCAGAGTTTGGTCACACCGAGCTCGGTATCGGGGTTTACGTTCAGATGAAAGTTGCGGCCTTCCTCAATCAGTTGGAAGAACCAGGCATCTTCGGGTTTTTCGGGGTCCAGGATGTAGCGGAACTGATCATTCGCAAATTCGTTGTTGGCATTGTTGTAGTAGTAGCGGCGGGAATCACGGAGGGCGACGAAATAACTGTTGTCGCGGAAATTGCTTCGGAAGCTTTCCATTTCGCGTATGGCGTCGCTTTGTAACGCCTTATCTTCCGGTGAGGTAGCCCAGTTGACCAGCGTGGAGGAGTCGGCCATCTGGCGGGCGAGCCCGATTTCCCGTTCCAAGGATTGCAGCAGGCGGGCGCTGTCATAGCGCACCTGTATTTCGGCAACCTGCTGCCCCCAGCGCTCGATGATGTCGTCTGAAAGCTCACGATACGCGAGCCAGGAGGCGACTGAGGCGATGATCATCAGAGCCGCTGCCAGGCCCAGTAGTCGGGTTTTCAGGCTCAAAAGCTTTCCTTATGCACAGTCTGGATCTATCTGGAAGGTATGATAGAGCAGGCATGGCAAAGTGTGTAGGAAAACTAGTTGTGTTCTGCGAAGACTTTGGTCTGGCCGCTGTCGTTGAACATCAACACCTGATAGTGGTCCTTGCGATCCCCCACTTCCATGCCGGGTGAGCCAGCCGGCATGCCGGGCACCGACAGACCCTTTGCTTTCGGGGCCTGGGCGATCAACCGGTGAATGTCGTTGGCGGGCACATGACCTTCAATCACATAGTCGCCAACAAACGCGGTGTGGCAACTGGCGAGTGACGGTGTCAGGCCGGCGTCGATCTTTATCGGATTCAGGTTATTGGTTTCAGTGACTTCCACCTTGAAACCATTTTCCTTCAGGTGGTCCACCCAATCCGTGCAGCAACCGCAGGTCGGTGACTTGTAGACATGGATGTCTTTCAGCCCGTCTTCGGCCTGTAACTGACCGTTCAAGCCGACGGTTGCGACAAGGCCAAGGGCCAACAGTTGTTTTTTCATGATGTTACCTCAATGATGATGGCTGTGATCGTGGTTTGGTTCTCCGCCGCCAGAGGGTGACAACCAGAACCACCAGACGATGGCGGCCATCAGGATCAGTCCTCCGGCATTGACCAGAAGTGCGTTCATTGGTTCCCCTCCTTGCCTGCGTTACTGGTGGTTTTGAACAGTCGCAGCCGGTTGGCGTTGGTAACGACCGTGACCGACGACAGCGACATCGCGGCGCCGGCCAGTATCGGGCTCATCAGAATCCCCCACAGTGGGTAAAGCAGTCCGGCCGCGACGGGTATGCCCAACGAGTTGTAGGCAAAGGCGCCGAACAGGTTCTGATGGATGTTGCGTACCGTGGCCCGGGATATCTCAATGGCGTCGGCAACGCCGTGGAGAGAGCCCCGCATCAGCGTAATACCGGCGCTTTCAATGGCGACATCGGTGCCGGTGCCAATGGCAAAGCCAACGTCCGCCGCTGCAAGGGCAGGCGCATCGTTGATGCCGTCGCCTACCATTGCCACGGTATAACCTTTGCCCCGCATCTCGCTGACGATGGTGGCCTTGTCTTCCGGCAGAACTTCAGCGCGGTAATCGTCGATCCCGGTTTTCTCGGCAATGGCCCTGGCGGTGCCGTCGACGTCGCCGGTCACCATCATCACCCGGATGCCTGCGTCGTGCAGTCGCCGTATGGCGGCTTCCGAATCCTGTTTCACCGCATCGGCAACGCCGACCACTCCCAGCGCCTGATTGCCCAGGGCCAGGAACAGTGGGGTTCCGGCCTCGGCGGTGATGGCATTGGCCTCCTCCTGCAGTTCGGCCAGATCAATGTTCTCGCTCTCCAGCCAGCGGCGGTTGCCCAGGCGCGCGGTTTGTCCATCCAGCTCGCCCTGCACGCCTTTGCCGTTGAGGGCTTCGAAGCGGGTGACATTGTCCGGCGTTGCCCCTTGGTCCTTCGCCTTCGCCATAATGGCTTCGGCCAACGGGTGCTCCGAGTGTTGTTCCAGACCGGCGGCCAGGGCCAGCAACCTGCCGGTATCGCCGTCGGTGGCATGAAAACGGGTGACGGCCGGGTGACCCTCGGTAATAGTGCCAGTCTTGTCCAGGATCACCAGATCCAGCTTGCCGGCCGTCTGCAGGGCGTCCCCCTGGCGAATCAGTGCGCCGTATTCGGCGGCCTTTCCGACGCCCACCATCACTGACATAGGCGTGGCAAGCCCAAGGGCACAGGGGCAGGCGATGATCAGAACTGTTGTCGCGGCCACCATCATGTGAACCACGGCCGGTTCCGGCCCGACGTTGTACCAGACCAGTGCCGATACCACGGCAATCAGCATCACGCTGGGTACGAAAATCGAGGAAATCCTGTCTGCCAGGCGGCCGATAGCGGGCTTGGAGCCCTGAGCCTTTTTCACCAAACGGATGATTTGTGCGAGGGCGGTTTCGCTGCCGACGCGGGTGGCCTTGTAGATAATGGAGCCATGGGTGTTGATGGTGCCGGCGGACACTTCGTCGCCCTCGCCCTTGCTGACAGGCATGGGCTCGCCGGTGAGCATGCTTTCATCAACGCGGGTGCTGCCTTCGGTAATCTCCCCGTCCACCGGGAGTTTTTCACCCGGACGAACGCGGATATGATCACCCGCCCGAACCTGTTCCACCGGCAGATCTTGCTCCTCGCCATCACGGATTACGCGGGCGGTTTTGGCGCGCAGGTCCAACAGCCGGCGCACGGCTTCCGAGGTCTTGCCCTTGGCGCGAAGCTCCAGTGCCTGCCCCAGATTGATCAGGCCGATAATCATCGCCGACGCCTCAAAATACACGTGCCGTGCCATTTCCGGCAGTGCATCCGGGATGCTGGCTACCGTCATGGAATAGACCCAGGCAGTGCCGGTCCCCAAGGCGATCAGCGTATCCATGTTGGCATTGTGGTGCCGGAACGCTTTCCACGCTCCGGAGAAAAAGTGACCACCGGTGACAGCCATGACGCCCAGGGTGACCACGCCAAGGGTCAGCCAGATCGGTTGGTTCTCGCTGGTCACCATCATGGTGCCGAAACCCATGCCCCAGATCATCAGGCCGAGACCGAGTCCCAGACTGACAGCCATCTTCACCAGCAGGGTCTTGTACTGCTTACGATCCTCCTCCTGCTTGCGGTCGTCCGCCGCGTCAGGGTCTTCGATTTGGCTGGCTCCATAGCCGGAGCTTTCCACCGCCCTGATCAGAGCCTGAGGGTCAGCATGCCCGGTCGCTGTGGCAGTTCGGTCGGCCAGGTTCATGTGAGCGCCGGTGATGCCGTCCACCGACTTCAGGGCGCTCTCAATCGTATTCACGCAGGAGGCACAGTTGGCGCCGGTAACGGCCAGTTGAATCTGGCCGTCGTTCAAATCGGTTTTCTCATTCATCGAGCCTTACTCCTTCCAACCGTCGTCCGGCAGGGATTCATCCCAATGTTCAATCAGCCTGCAAATCGTGTGTCCGTCCGGTGTGCCGTCCGGCATATCCTGCCAGGCGGACAGCGCGGCGGTCATACGACTACGCAGTTGCTGTAACTCGGCAATCTCACGCTCCACTTCCACCAGCCGCTGCTGGAACACGTCCCGCACCATCGGGCAGGGCGAATGATGGTCATCTGCCTGCTCCAGAATCTGTCGTATTTCCGGCAGTGAAAATCCGAGTTGCCGGGCTTTGCGGGCAAATCGAAGGCGACGCAAATCCTCAGAATCGTACTGTTGATAATTGTTGTCGGGGTTCCGGGTAGGTTTTAGCAGTCCTTCCCGGGTGTAGAATCTAACCGTATCCGGATTTACACCAGCGCCTACAGCAATCTCTTTAACTTTCATAAGCCAGATCGCTACCAATCAAGTTGATCGAGTGGGTGGCTGAACCTTCTTCCGAAACTGTGCGGAGCCATGGATGGCGTAGCCCAAGCGTACATGGACGTATTTACAGCGTGTTTCGGAAGAAGGTTCAGCCATTCACGAATGGCACCCAAGTATGAGTGCTGTTGATACAAAGAATAGCTTAAAACCTGTGAGCTACTCACAGGTCAAAGGTTTTTCAGGAAGAGTTTTTAGCGCGCAGGAAAGTGCCACAGGCTTTGCACTGGTCCGGGGCCATCAGCTTGGCCTGCCAGCCAATCTTCTGCCCACAGGCGGGACATGCAAGACGCAGTTGCAGAATGATAATGGGGGTAACTAAAGCGGCAATCAGAAGCCCCAGCGGCCCCCAGCTGTCGCCACTGGACAGCCCGAGCTGGCTACTGAAGACCAGAACAATGACCAGCGAGAAGAACGCGAAAATAAAGTAACGCTTGTTCCAGGCTTCCCACCGTCGCAGACGGACATCCTGTTCCGCCGTCAGATACTTTGAACTCATGAGGCCCCACCTTGAAAATGAATACGGCAATAGTGGTGAATTGCGGCACTCATTTCAATCAGCTACCAACCGGCGTGTCGATATCCAGCAAACCAGCAGTTAGCGCTCGCTCCAGTTCACCTGCCGGAATCGGGCGGCTGATCAGGTAACCCTGAATCAGATCGCAGCGGTGATTCTTGAGGAAAGTCAGCTGCTCATGGGTTTCCACGCCCTCCGCCACCACCTGGATACCCAGGTTATGGGCCAGGTTAATCACCGCGCGGGTAATCACTGCGTCGTCGTGGCGCTCGGTAACGTCGGTAATGAAGGAGCGGTCGATCTTCAGCAGATCCACTGGGAAATCCCGCAGGTAACCCAGCGAAGAGTAACCCACGCCGAAGTCATCAATGGCCAGGTGCACGCCCAGCTTGTGTAGCTTGGTCAGCTGGTTCAGGTTGTGCTCGATATTCTGGATGAAGATCTCTTCGGTCAGCTCCACCTCCAGCCGGCTCGCGGGAACGCCATTGCTTTCCAGCGCTTCCTGGATATGGTCGACAATGCTTTCGTCATCCAGTTCGCGCCCAGAGAGATTCACCGCGATGCGCAGATGGGAGTAGGGGCCTTTCTGCCATTTCGCCAGTTGCCGACAGGCGGCCATGACCACCCAGCGACCAATGTCGGTAATGCGGCCGCTTTCCTCCGCCAGGGGAATGAAGTCCACTGGTGGCAACAGGCCACGGCGAGGATGCTGCCAGCGTATCAAAGCCTCCACGCTGTTGATGGACGAGTCGTTGAGATCCAGTTGCGGTTGGAAATAGAGCACGAACTCGTCGTTGGCCAGCGCGTGGTTAAGATCCTTGTCCAGTTCCAGGCGCATGACCTCCCGGTCCTGCATGCCCTCGGTGTAGAACTGGTAGGTATTGCGGCCCTGTTCCTTGGCGCGGTAGAGCGCCACATCGGCATTGCGCAGCAAGGTATCGGCATCCAGGCCGCTTTGAGGATAGACAGCCACGCCCATAGTGGCAGTGATGCTATGTTCCTCACCCTGCACGGCAAACGGCTCTTCAAAGCATTGCTTGATCTGGCCAAGCAGATTGATTACATCATCAATGTTTTCAACATGCTGCTGGCACACCATGAACTCATCGCCGCCGGAATAGGCCACCATCACTTTCTCGTCGCTCAGGGCATTCAGGCGTTCAGCGACTTTGATGAGCAGTTCGTCGCCGAATTGATGGCCGAGAGAATCGTTGAGCGTCTGGAACCGGTCCAGGTCGATCATCACCAGCGCTGCCTGGCGCATCTGACGGTCAGCGATGCTTAGGGTGTGCGCCAGGTCTTCCATGAAAAAACGGCGATTGGCGAGGCCGGTCAGGGCGTCTGTCGTTTCCAGGCGAGCGAGATCTTTTTGCACCGCCTGACGTTGGCTGATTTCCGCATCCAGCTCCCGGCGGGTTTTCAGCAGTGCATGGTTGCGCTTGAGAGTCAGCTGCACCAGGAGTGTGGTAAGGCTGGTCAGCAGGCCCATGAACAGCATCACGATGAAGGTCACAAATGGCCAGCGGCTGCGTTGTTCCTCAACCCACGAGATGGAGGGGGTTACCGCCAGTGTCCAATCGAGTGTTGGCAGGTCAACATCCAGGGTGCGGGAGAACCTGGAGTCTGTTTCCATGGAATCGTTAAGCACGTAGGCGGGGTCGCCTTTTTCCCGGATTTCGATGTGGAAGGAGGTCAGGGCGCGGTTGGAAAGCATGTAATTAGCCAGGGTTTCCATCCGGAACACTCCGGCAATAAAGCCGTTGTTGGCGTCACCGGTGGATATGGGCGCATAGATGACCATGCCCTTGCCGCCCTGCTTCAGATCAATGACGCCAGATATATCCAGATCACCGGTCATCTGTGCTTTCTGAAGCGAAGCACGCCGCTCCGGGGAGAAGGCCACATTGAAACCAATGGCGTCTTCGTTACCTTCGATCGGCACCATCCAGCGGATGACATAATCGCGGTCAATCCACTCGATCGCCTGGTAGACGCCAAAATCTGACAGGTATCGGCGGGCGTCTTGCTCCCAGATTTCTTTTGGCGTGTCCGGTAAGGCTTCAAATCGTTTCGCCATGCGGCTGATGGAGTTTGCGTGAACACGGAATTCCCGCTCCAGCCGCTTTGCCATCGAAGTGGCCTCGCTGCCAAGATTGGACTGGATTTGGGTGTGGTCCTGTTTTTCGATGCCGTACTGCAGAACCAGGGCGATTCCCAGGAACACCAGGAAAATCAGTGCCGGAAACGCCGGGTTCAGCAATCCCCTCACGAACAGGGTTAGCGCCGATGCAGGTTTGTCCACAAAATGCTCCGGTTGATGAGGTGAGTGACTAACATATCGGCCGTATTCATCTAATTATGAGGGATAAACGCTATGATCTGTTACCAATTGCTGAATCCTTCCCTTCAGTGAAATTCCGAAAGCACCATCCGGCAACGGATGGTGAATCGCCTGCTGCTCATCGGTTGTCGGGTTTGCCAGGTCAACGATTCGGGGAGGGACCGGCTTTTTGTTGGCATCCATCAGTATCTCAATCCTGGGTTTGAGTTTTTTACCCGGGTGCACGGTCACGATAAGGGCCACTTCCCCGCTGTTGAGCTCCACCAGTGTTCCAGGTGGATAAATGCCCACCATGCGAATAAAGGCTTCTACCATGTCAGCATCGAACTGCCGGCCGCGATTGCGGTATAGAACGCGGATGGCGTCAGATGCCGGAATTCCGTCGCGGTAGCAGCGGTCACTGGTCATGGCATCGAACGCGTCAACGATGGAGACCAGTCTGGCAAAGCGGCTGATCTGCCATTCCTCCAGTTGTTGCGGATAGCCGCGGCCATCCAGACGCTCATGGTGGTGACGGGTCACGTCCCCGATAATCGGATCCAGCTTCGGGTCAGAGCTCAGCAGCTCATAGCCGAACGTCGTGTGCTGTTGCATGATCGCATATTCAGCCGGGCTCAGAGCGCCAGGTTTATTAAGAATTTCGTCAGGAACCTTAAGCTTGCCCAGGTCGTGAAGCAGTCCGCACATACCGGCAATTTCCAGGTCCTCGTCGGGCAGTCCCAGAAAGCGTGCGAAGGCAACGGTAAAGATGGCCACCCGCAAACAGTGTTCCGCGGTATAGGCGTCGCGGGACTTGATGCGGCTCATCCAGAACATTGCACTGGCGTTGGCTTTGATACTTTCCACGCATTCCCGGATAACCGGGCGGGCGTCTTGCAGGTTCAGGTCATTGCCCCGTTCAATGGCAAGGGTGATCTGTTCCACGAATGCCTGGGTCTTGCCCCATACCTGGTTGGCGCGGGGGATCTCTTCCGCGAGGGAGCGGGTTTCCGGAAGTGGGGTAGCCGTGCGCTGTTTGTGACTGGTGACCCTTGCCAGGGCCTCAGCCAACACTTGCTCGTCGCCTTCAACCAGCGCCCATTCGCAGTACTGACGGAGTATGCGAGCCTGGTGGTCGTTCTCAAGAGTGAAACCCTGGAACAGTACGGGCACTTCGATCCAGGGTCGGTCCAGCTTGACGATGCGCATGCCGTAAGTCAGCAGATCGACGGGCAGACGGACGCGCTCAACTCTGGTTTGGGCGTCAGGGTCAAGCAAACCTGCCTGCGAACGGGCAATCGGTTTTCGTGAAGGTGGTGTGCTGGTTTTACGTCGGAACCACATGGCTCTGCCAGTCTTCTGATTGTCTGGCTAGATTATGGCAGAAGTGCTGTCTTCAGAACAGGCGGGGGATTTCCTGCTTGGGACACCGGTCCATGACCACTGATATGCCAGCGTTTTCCGCTCTGCTGGCCCCGGTTTCGTTGATCACACCAATCTGCATCCAGACAACCGGAATGCCCTTTTCAATGGCGGCATCGATAACAGGGTCGGTGTGGTTCGGTGCAAGGAACAGGTCGGCCATGTCGATTGTCCCGGGAACGGATGCAAGATCGGCGTAGACGGTTTCGCCCAATAGCGTCTTGCCAGCCAGCCGCGGGTTTACAGGGATCACCCGGTAGCCACGTCCCTGCAGGTAGGCCATTACTTCATGGCTGGGGCGGTGGGGTTTGTCACTGGCGCCCACGAGCGCAATCGTGCGGACGGTTTCCAGAATTTCGCGCAGTTGTTCAGGACTGTTTCGGGACATGCGATATCAACTCTTCAGGAATCCCGGTGTGCCTCAAGGCGAACGGACACCGACTCGGCATAGCGTAGCGCATGGGGTTTGTCGATTTCCACTGCCGCCCAGTGAACCGCTTCGTGCTCCATGACAATACTGAGCACCTCGTGGGTCAGCCGTTCCAGCAGGGCAAAACGGTTGCCGTCCACGTGGCCGATGATCTGCTTGGTAATGGTGCGGTAGTTCAGTGCCGCGCGAATGTCATTCTCGTTGATGGCGGCCGCGGCATCGTAGGTCAGGCAGACGTTGATCAGCACATCCTGCTGGTTGTTGATCTCTTCTTCCTTGATGCCGATATAGGCGCGCAGCAGCAAATCCTTGATGCGTACGGTTGCCTGGTGATTTCCGGTCACTGCAGTCATCTGGCCTCCTGGTCAACAATGGATGTTCAGCGATCCCGAATCAGGGTCAGGAACTCAGTGCGCGTGGCTTGCGACCTGCGGAACTGGCCCAGCATCATCGAGGTTTTCATGCGGGAATTCTGCTTTTCAACGCCACGCATCATCATGCACATGTGTTGGGCTTCAATAACCACAGCCACGCCCTTGGCGCCGGTCACCGCCTCAATGGCCTCGGCGATTTCGCGAGTCAGGTTTTCCTGGATCTGCAACCGGCGAGCGTACATGTCGACGATACGGGCAAACTTGGATAGGCCCAGCACCTTGCCATTGGGCAGGTAGGCAATGTGACATTTTCCGATGAACGGCAACATGTGATGCTCGCACATGCTGTACAGCTCAATGTCCTGAACCACGACCATTTCGTCCATGGCGGACTCGAAAACCGCGTTATTGACCAATGTATCCAGGCTTTGCTTGTAACCCTGCGTCAGGAACTGCATAGCCTTGGCTGCCCGTATGGGGGTGTCCTGAAGTCCCTCGCGATCAGGGTTTTCGCCCAGGCCTGCAATGATCTGCTGAAAATGGCTGGCCAGGTCGTCGAGCTTGTTGGTCATAGTCGCTTCCGGTTAAATGAATCAGTTCAGGGCGAAAGCTTAAGGGAATTTGGCCGCGCCCTCCAGATTTACGACCACACAGGGCGAAAAGACCACCCCGGAACGCTCTGGTTCGCAAATTGTCGGACCAGATCTGGCAGGGGCGGTTGGTTTGATTTAGAGTTTCAGTCTCAGGCTGGTTTCAGGAAACCGCAATGGAACAGGTAATACCGGGAGTTCGGGGTGCCGCCCCCGGCGCAGGGAATGCGACACTGGAATGGTGGCAACAGGAGGGCAAGTGGTTTTCCTATGGCGGCCACGCGATCTTCAGCAGAATGGCGGGCCAGGGCGATCCCGTGGTTTTGCTGCATGGCTTTCCGACGGCCAGCTGGGACTGGAGCCGGCTGTGGCCAATGCTGCAGCAGCATCACAGCTTGTTCACCCTCGACATGCTGGGCTTTGGCTTTTCCGATAAGCCGGCACTGTACGACTACAGCATCGAAGACCAGGCCGACATGTTCGAGGGCTGGATCGCCGGTCTGGGATTGAAGACAGTCAGTCTGTTCGCCCACGATTATGGCGGCAGCGTGGCCCAGGAACTGTTGGCCAGGGATCAGGAAGGGTTACTGCCTTTCTCCATTGCCCGGGTCGGCTTTCTCAACGGCGCCCTGTTTCCGGAAGTCCACAGCCCACTGTTAATTCAGAAGCTCCTGGGCAGCCCTCTCGGTGGCCTGATCAGTCGCGGTCTCACCCGTCGTACCTTCGAACGCAACTTCCGGCGTCTGTTTGGCCCGGAGACCCCGCCGTCACGGAAAGATATGGATGACTTCTGGTACCTGTTGACCTACAACAATGGCCGCGGAATTCTGCATAACCTGATTCACTTCATGGAAGAGCGCCGTTGCCATCGTAACCGCTGGGTGGGTGCCTTACAGAAGGCAGAACAGCCAATGAGGCTGATCTCGGGTGTGGCGGACCCGGTGTCCGGTTCCGCTATGGCCAGACGTTACCGGGAGCTGGTGCCGAACGCGGACGTGGTGAGCCTTCGCAACGTCGGTCACTACCCTCATTTCGAATCTACCGGTGAGGTGTATCGGGCGTGGCGGGACTTCTGCAAGCAGTCGGAGTAAGGCCCGAGGTGCTACAGGTCGTTGGCCAACGCTTTGTCTTCAGTATCTTCGGGTGGTTGCTCGTGCGGTCTCCTGGCGGCGCTGACTACTTGGTTACGGCCTCTCGCCTTGGCTTCGTAGAGTGCCTGATCCGCCCGGTTCAGCCAGACCGACCAGGTTTCACCCTTGCCGACTTCCGCCACACTCGCGCTGGCTGTGATCTGTATCCCTTCTACGAACGGGCGGGCACTGATGCTGGTCAGCAATTCCCGCGCGACTTTGTCAGCATCCTTCTGGCGGGTTTCCGGTAGTACCAACATGAATTCCTCACCGCCAATACGGAATAGACGGTCGCTCTCTCTCAGCCGCCTGCCAATCCGCAGTGTCAGCTCCTGTAGCACCTTGTCACCGGCCAGGTGGCCCCAACGATCGTTGATCATCTTGAAGTAATCCAGATCCAGCAATATGAGACTGGACACTCGCTCGTATCGCTCACGCATCTGGATCTGGCCGTTGAGAATATCCGCCAATTGCGAGCGGTTGAGGCAGCCGGTCAGGGGATCGGTGGTGGCCAGGCGAGTCAGCTCGACCTGCAGGCGGCCCACCAGCCAGGCAAAGATCATCACGAACAGGCAGGTCAGGCCGAGGGAAAAGGTGATACGCCAGAAATCCGCTTCTGGAAACGTAATAAACGACACAACGGACATGCTGACTACAAACACGATATTGCTGGCGGTGGCCTCCTTCAACGGAAGCAAAAAAAACAGTGCGGCGGCGGCCGGGTATGCCCAGTACAGCCCGGCGTGGCCATTGATCAGGGTGGAGTACACCGCGCAGACCACTGCCAATGTCGGGAACAGGCGCCCCTGGAGAAAATAGACACCGCGGAATCGAAGGAATGCAATAACGGCCACTGCATTCAGGCAGAACAGAATAAGAAGCGATGCCAGCAGAACATTGCCTTTTTGCCATTGCACCATCACCAGCGGAGCGACGGCAATAAAAGCCCAGAAATGCAGGTGATAGACGATCTGACGTTTAAAACCAATCACGGCCAGGGTGGGGTTGGTGGCCAGGTTGTCTGTAGTGGCAAGAGGATTCACAGCACACTCCCGCTGTTTGTGGTGGGCCCGCATTCCTTGATCCGGGCTTTTGCAAAGTCTAGCACGGCCTTCACGGGAAGGTAGTTGGTTTTACACCTTTCAACGGGCGAGAATCGCGCTCTGGCTGCCGGGAGCCCAGTTCGCTAAACTGGCGGGCTCGGAACAAGGAGCCGTTATGAGCGCAGTACACACCCGTTCTCCCGCATTGACCATACGCGCCGGCCGCCGTGCTTTTGAGCGGTTGCGGGAGCAACCGTTTGCGGCGGGCGACGTGCACGTCATCCCTGGCGCAGCGGGTGGCCCGAAGGCGTTGGGCATTTCCGGCCTGGATAAAGCCATCTTTGGGGACTTTCTGCCCAGGGCGCCACAGGAGCGCTCGCTGATTGGCTCTTCCATTGGCAGTTGGCGATTTGCAGCGGTGGCCTCGACGGATGACCCCAAGGCGCAGCTGGCCCGGCTGGCGGACCTCTACACATCCCAGCGCTTCGCCAAAGGCGTCAGCATGGCGGAAGTCAGCCGCAAGAGTGTGTTGTTTCTGGAAGAGCTGCTGGGGGGCCATGAAGACCACATTCTCAATCATCCCTGGTACCGCCTGAACGTTGTTGTGGTTCGCAGCCGCGGCATGCTGGAGCACGATACCAGGGGGCGCCTCAGTCTGGGCCTGATGAATGCCATCAGTGCCAACATGGTCAGCCGCCGACATCTGGGCCGGTTCATGGAGCGGGGCATCATCCATGATGCGCGAGTGAAAGCACCCCTGGCCAAGCTGGTGGATTTCCCCAGCCATGAAGTGCCATTGAGCCGCGATAACCTGATGTCAGCGCTGCTTGCGTCTGCGTCCATACCCATGGTGATGTCCGGTGTCCGCAACATTCCCGGCGCTCCTGATGGGTTATATCGGGACGGGGGCCTGTTGGATTACCATCTTGACCTGCCGTACGAACAGCCCGGGGTGATCCTCTATCCCCACTTCACCGATAAGGTGGTTCCGGGCTGGTTCGACAAAACCCTGCCCTGGCGTCGCGGCGATGCCACCCGGCTGCAGGATGTGCTGTTGGTGTCACCCTCCCCGGAATACCTGGATTCCCTGCCAGACCGGAAACTGCCAGACCGGAAGGACTTCGAGCGCTACATCGGAGACGACGCTGGCCGCGAGCGCGCGTGGCGCAAGGCGATTGCCGAAAGCGACCGGTTGGGTGACGAGTTCATGGAATTGGTGGAATCCGGGCGTCTGAAGGACGTCATTCGACCTCTGGATGGGAAGCGCTGAGCGCAGGCAATACGCTCCGCTTTGACTATACTGCCCTTGGATACAAAAGAATAAAGCAGGGGCTGACCAATGACTGATGAGAAGCCGGAAATTCCCAGAACCACGCCGTGTTCAGTGCTGGTCGAGGGCGGCAAGAACTACTTCTGGTGCGCCTGTGGCCGCAGTAACAGCCAGCCATTCTGTGACGGCTCCCACAAGGGAACAGGATTTACGCCGGTTAAATACACGGCTGAAAAGAAAGAATGGGTGTGGTTCTGCGGCTGCAAGCACACCGGCAACCCGCCGTTGTGCGACGGCACCCACAAAACCCTGGATTAGGGTGCCTGAATACCGGGCTGGAGGCTTAGCCGGTAACCGCTGAAACCGTGTAGCGTATCCTGCAATGCCAGTACTCTCAGCGTAACAGAGACTTGGCGATCGTCGGCATCCAACAGCTTGAGGTCGATACGCTGTATTTGTCGCTCCTGGCGGGACGCCTGTAGGGTCCTGAGGAAGTTTTCCACGTAGGTGGGGTCGACCAATTGCTCGAATGGGGTGCCGGCCAGGTCCGCCGGTGCCTTATTCAGAAGCTCCACCACCTGGGGTGAAATGTATCCGGTCAGTGCCTTTTCATCCAGCTCACAGATCGTTGCGCCGGAAAGGGCGACCAGGTCCCGGCTGCGTTGTTCGCTGTCATTCAATGCCTGCCGCAGGATCGATTTTTCAACCTGCATGTTGTTCAGTTGCTGTTCGTACCCGTGGGATACTTTTTCGGCGTTTCGGTAGTGGCTTTGCCACCGGCGGATGCGCAGGCACAGGAAAACCACGACCACCGTCGCCAGCACCGTCATCACCAGCCCCGCAAGCCAGATAAAACGGAAGGAACGGTGGGCAGGTTGAGACAGGAATCCGGAATCCGGCAGTGTGGTTACCAGCCAGCGATGCTCTCCAATTTCGACTTCAGAGCGCAGGGACTGGGAACGATCCGGGCTTTCTGCGCGAATGGCCTGGAACAAGGGGGTTTTGGTATGCCGCTCCAGGGTGTCCACGCGCAAATTGAGCATACCGGGTACCGCATCCTTGAACACAGTGGCAAGCCATAGCTCTGCGGGTGCTACGTTATTAATGGTTCTGGCTGGTGCGACTCCATCTGTATAGAGCGGCGGAAGCTCGTCATACCCACGTAGGCGGGCGACAAGCGCATTGTGCTGCTTGCGGTATACCTGCTCAGCGAGTGACCGTGATTGTTCCTCAAGCGCCTGCGCGGTCAGGCCGGTAACAACAAGGCCGGCAAACAATACCAGCAGGGGCGCCCACAGGTGTGGCAGCGCCATAGCGTGTCCTGTCCCTGTCAATCTGGGGCTTTCCATAGGTTGATCCATAACCGGTGGCGAACGTGTAGGGAACTTCCTGCTCTTATACTTTAGACCACTGCTCGTGCCCTGGGAAACTTTGCTCAGGAATCCATCGCTGTCAGGTCTGGACCTGCCGTGCCGAACCGTATACCAGCAGGAATACGGCAAAACCCGTCACCACCACCGAGGGGCCGGCTGGTGTGTCCAGGTGCCAGGACATCGTAAGTCCACCACTGACGGCGATAAAACCGAACAGGATGGCCAGCCCCACCATATGTTCGGGGTTGCCGGCCAATCTTCTGGCGGTGGCTGCCGGAATGATCAGTAATGCGGTAATCAGCAGGACCCCGACAATCTTCATGGCCACTGCGATCACGATGGAAAACATCAGCATCAGCACCAGCCGCAGACGTTCAACCGGTACGCCCTCAACCCGCGCCAGTTCCTCGTGAATGGTGCTCATCAGCAGACCGCGCCAGAGTACAGTCAGTAACGCCAGAATCAGGACGGCACCGCCGTATATCCACAACAGGTCGTTTCGGCTCATGGCCAGCAGGTCCCCGAACAGCAGGCCGGTCAGGTCCACTCGAATGTCGGGCATGAAGCTGAGTGTGACCAGGCCGATGGCCAGGGCACTATGGGCGAGGATACCCAGCAGGGTATCGGTGGCCAGAGTCTTGCTGCGAGAGAACAGCACCAGGGCAATCGCCAGCACCACGCAGGTCACGATAACCCCCACATTCAGCGGAACACTGATCAGAAAACTCAGGGCAATGCCCAGCAATGCCGAGTGCGCCAGGGTGTCGCCGAAATAGGCCATCCGCCGCCACACCACGAAGCAGCCCAGCGGACCGGCGATCAGGGCTACACCGAGACCGCCAATCAGCGCCCGCCAGAAAAAGTCGCCGAGCACGGCATCAATGATGGGCATGGGAGCACTCCGCGTGGTCATCGTGGTCGGCGGACACCACATCGCCATGCAGATCGTGGCTGTGGTTGTGGTGGTGATGGTATACCGCGAGACTTTCCGCTACCGGACGACCGAAGGTTTCGATAAAGGCGGGATCGTGGGAGATATCCGCCGGATACCCGCTGCAGCAGACGTGCTGGTTCAGGCAGATAACCTTGTCGGTGGCGGCCATGACCAGGTGCAGATCATGGGAGATCATGATCACACCGCAGTTCAGTTCGTCCCGCAGGCTACGGATCAGCTCATAGAGCGAGGCCTGGCCATTGATGTCCACGCCTTGGGCCGGTTCGTCCAGAACCAGTAGATCTGGCCTGCGAGCCAGCGCCCTCGCGAGCAGCAATCGCTGTTTTTCGCCACCGGACAATCGATGAACCGAGGCGTCGAGCAAATGTTCCACACCGGTCTTGGTCAGCGCTTCAACGCACTCCTGGTGTGATCTGCCACTGAGCAGCATGAACCGCTTTACGCTGAGTGGCAGTGTCGTTTCCAGTGTCAGGTGCTGGGGCACGTAACCGATGGTGAGCCCGGGCGCGATAGTCAGGGCACCGCCCGAGACCGGCTGGATACCCAGTATAGCCTTGATCAGTGTGGTCTTTCCGGCACCATTGGGGCCGATAATGGTGATGATATCCCCGCGCTGGACTCGCAGATCCACACGGTCCACCACGGGGCGGTCATCGAAGTTGACGGTTAATCGGTTCAGCTCTACCAATGCATCAGTCATGGGCAGTGTCCGATTTACAGCCTGGGCAAGTGCCGGATACCTCGATGGTCATGTTGTCTGGCTGGAAAGCCTCGTCCGCCGCAGCACTCTGGACCGCATCGGATACGCCAGGCGCCGTCAGTTCCAGCACGTTGCCGCAACAACGGCAGATCAGGAACAACCCATGGTGGTTCTTATCCGTGTGAGTGCAGCCGACGAATGCGTTCAGTGACGCAATCCGGTGAACAAGTCCGTGCTGCTGCAGAAAATCCAGTGCACGGTACACCGTGGGGGGCGCCGCATTGTGACCATCCGCAGCCAGCACGGCAAGCACGTCGTAGGCGCCAAGTGGCTTGTGGGATTGCCAGATCAGTTCCAGCACCCGCTCACGGGTGGGTGTCAGGCGGGCATTGTGCTGCTGACAGATAGTTCGGGCCTCTGTCAGCGCCTGGGCAACACAGGCGTCATGATTGTGCGGTCGATAGGGAAGAGCGCTGGGTGACATGGGCACTGTCCTGTAGAATTTGCAACATTATAACATTAGCAAAAGACAGTGCCAGGTGTGATGATCACCGGTGAGCGCTAGCGGGAGGCCTCCAGTGCCAATGACTCAAGGTAGCCGAGGTCGGGAATAAAGGCGGTTTCGCCTTCGACTTCAACCGCCATCAGGTCGGCAGGGCCGGTGTCGCCGTCAACCTTCTTCAACTGATCTTCGGTCAGACGTGTCTGGCTGGGGATGCCCTGGGTGACCAGCGCCATAAAGGGGACCGAGTTATGGTGATCACCGATGGTGTTCAGTATGACGATTCGGCCACGATTGCCACCGGGCACGGTCAGTTTGCCGCCATTCGCGGCATCGTAGGAGATCACCGGCAGGTTCAGGCCCCGCCAATCAAGCTCGCCCACCAGCCACTCCGGTGAATGCGCAGCGGGGTCGGAGCTGGCGAAGTCCACCACTTCCGCAATCGACACGTTAGGCAGCAGCAATTGCTTCTCGCTCATCGGTATCATGACGCAGGGCAGGGTTTGGCTGTTATCGTTCATCACTCATTTCCTCAGGCGGAATCCCGTTTTTGCCGGCCCTTGAGCAGGCAGGATTCTTCAATCGTTTTGACGAGTTCGCGGGCGAGCTGTTCCGGTGTACCACAGTATACGGAACACCCGGTTGCTGCCACGGAATCCGGCATGGAACTGTTACCGCAGCTGCCGCTCTCCTGGACCCATATGCGGCTACCATAGGCTTTCAGCAATGGCGCGGCAATGGCACCATCGTTGCCCATACCGGAAAAGATGATGGCATGGCATCGGGCACCGTAATGGTCGCCGATGTTCAGCAGTACCTGGTCAATGGAGGGGCCATAGGGGCCGGGCCAGGGTGTTTCCCTTTCCCTGAGTGCACCGCTGTCGTCCAGAGTCCACTCTCGCTCCACCGGCATCAGCACAACATCGCCATTGTGAACACGATACCCGGTTTCAGCCCGTTTGAGCTGGTAGTGGGCGTGACGGCCCAGCACGCGAGTCAGCACGTCGGTGAAATTGTTGTCGATGTGTTGGGCATAGATAAAACCCACTGGTAATCCGGGCGGCAGGCTGTCCAGAAAGGTTTTCACCGCGGCCGGGCCGCCCAGTGACGCCCCCAGAATCCAGACCTCTTCCGCCGGCAGGTCCGCTGAGGCCGGCTGGATCCAGTGAGGCAGTTTGGGAGAGGTTTCCGATTGCGGTTGTTCGGTGGCCAGCTCTTCAATAGCGGCCGCGGAATCCAGCTTTTCCAGGTGCCCGAGGGACTGCTCCAGCTTGTCCAGCAACCGGCGTTCCCAGCGGAAGTACTCCGTGGTGCCCGGTTTTGGGGCCGGGTCGAGACCAAACAGTACGGGGGCTTCGGTGTTCTCCAACAGGTGGTCAAACAGCACTGGGTGATCGGCTTCGTCTTCCAGGGTAATCAACCACAGGCTGGCTTCCGGGAATTCAGGGTAGCCCTGCAGGCGATCCGGGTCTCCGGAAAAGCAAACGTCCAGGCCGAACCTGGACGAGGCTTCCTGCAGGCGATGACGCTGCAGGACGATATCCGAGACGATACCGACCGCTGGCCGTCCTGGCTGGCCGGTCATCACTGATTCCTGGTCAGCCGCGTGATGGTGTCAAGCAGCTCGGTTTCCTGGAAAGGCTTGCCGAGGTATTCATTGACGCCAATGGCCAGCGCTCGCTCGCGGTGTTTCTCACCGGTACGGGAGGTAATCATGCAGATCGGCGTGTCCCGCAGGTTGTCATCGTGGCGCACAAAGCTCGCAACCTCGAAGCCGTCCATTCGGGGCATCTCGATATCCAGCAGGATAATATCCGGCTTGTGATCCTGCAGCTGTGCGACCGCATCCAGGCCGTCTTTGGCCGTGATCACTTCCATGCCATTACGCTCCAGCAGGCGGGACGTTACCTTGCGCACTGTTACCGAGTCATCCACCACCATCACCACGGTGGACTGCTCCTCACGGCGGGAGGCCTCTTTCGCATTCTCAAGGTTCGCCAGGCGCTGGCGCTCGGAGAGAATATCGGAACGGATCATGGCCGGCAGATCGAGGATCACCACCACGTTACCGTCACCCAGAATGGTGGCACCGGACACACCCCTGACCGTACTGAACTGCGGTCCGAGCGATTTAACCACGATTTCGCGGCTACCCATCAGGCTGTCCACCTGCAGGGCCATGGGCTGTTCGGCACCCCGCACCAGGATAACCGGTAACGGCAGGGCCTGACCCTGCAGCTTGGGATGGTGATCACTGTTCAGCAGGCTGCCGAGATACTGCAGGCGGTACTGCTGTCCGGCGTATTCGTACATCGGTGCGTCAGGCTTGTAGTATTCCTCAAGCTCGTAGGTACTGACCCGAACGATGCCCTCAATGGTGTTCAACGGAATGGCGTAGAAGTCCTCGCCGGTAGACACCATCAATGCCCGGTTGACCGATACGGTGAAGGGCAATCGAACGGTAAAGACGGTGCCCTTGCCAA
Organism: Marinobacter sp. M5B; assembly: GCF_042604615.1. Classification (NCBI taxonomy): domain Bacteria; kingdom Pseudomonadati; phylum Pseudomonadota; class Gammaproteobacteria; order Pseudomonadales; family Marinobacteraceae; genus Marinobacter; species Marinobacter sp. M5B. Next base: position 4,200,300 of record NZ_CP156894.1, on the reverse strand, counting down.
CGGTGGAGTCGATGTCCAGGCTGCCACCTAGCTGCTTGATCTCGCTGGCAACCACATCCATGCCTACGCCGCGGCCGGAAATCTGGGTAACGGCCTGGGCGGTGGAGAAACCGGGTTGCAGGATGAACTGCAGGATTTCTCGTTCGCTCAGGTCCTCGTCCTTGGCCATCATGCCCTGGCGAATGGCCTTGTCGCGAATGACCTGAGCGGGGATGCCCGCACCATCGTCGATCATCCGCAATACCACATCGCCACCTTCCCGGGTCAGCGACAGCGTCACTTCGCCAGTTTCCGGCTTGCCGGCCGTCTTACGGTCGGCCGGCTTTTCGATGCCGTGGTCCAGTGCGTTACGCAGCATGTGCTCCAGCGGCGCGATCATGCGCTCGAGGATGTTGCGGTCCATTTCCCCTTCCGGGTTGCGGACATCGAACTCGACTTTCTTGCTGAGCTCGCCGCTGATCTGACGGACAATCCGGCGCAGCCTGGGCACCATGGAGGCAAACGGAATCATCCGGGTCTTCATCAGACCTTCCTGGAGTTCCGTGTTGATCCGCGATTGTTGTACCAGCAGGGTCTCGGTGTCCCTAACCCGGTCGGACAGGGTTTCCCTCAGATCCGCAAGGTCCGACGATGACTCCGTCAGGGCCCGTGACAGCTGCTGGATGGCGGAATAGCGGTCCATCTCAAGCGGGTCGAAGTCGTCGCCGTAATCCGGGCCGTGCTCTTTCTCTGCGCGGAACAGGATCTGGGTCTCGGTTTCGATTTCCATCCGGCGCAGCTGCTCGCGCAGACGCTCGATGGTGGCGGCCATTTCGTCCAGGTTGTGGCTGAAATCGCTGGTTTGCTGTTCCAGTCGACCACGGGTAATACTGGTTTCACCGGCCAGATTAACCAATTCGTCCAGCAGCGGCGCGGAGACCCGGATGGTTTCCTGGGGCGCACGCTGGGCGGCAGCCGCTTTCGCGGGCGTCTTGGACGGAACCTTGTTGGGTTTGGGCGCGGGTACGACCGGTTTTTCCGGTTTGGCAGGCGCTTCCGCCGCCGGCTCCTGGGTCTTCGGCAATTTCTCTGTTTTTGCGTCCGGTTTGGCGGGCTCTGGAACAGCGCCTGTGTCTTCAAACCGCTTACGGATATCTCCCACCAGCGCCACAATTGCGTCGTGGTCATTGGTGATGGCCTGCCAGGCCTCGTCGCCCGGGGTATTACCACCCAGGTCGATCAGCCGCGTTTCCAGCGCGTGGGCCTGGTCGCCAAGCTCGACAAGCTGCGACAGCCGCGCACCACCTTTAAGGGTATGGAGGGCGCGCTGGGCTTCCTGGTTAAAGTGGTGGTTAGCCGGGTCTTTACGCCAGTCATCCAGTAACTGCTCCAACTGGTCGAGGATCTCGCCGGCCTCTTCCAGGAAAATCTCCAGGACTTCGGCATCGACGGTTTCACCGTCTGCAGAGGGTTCAGCCTGAGTGTCGGGCGCGGACAGCTCGTCACCGGAGACTTTGTGGGCGTCGTTCAGTGCTTCAACCAACACCATGTCCGCAGTGGGCTTGTTGCCCTCTTCCAGGCTGGTGAGCATGGTTTTCAGTGTGCCATGCGCTTTTTCACTGAGTTCCAACAGGATTGACTGATCGCTGGAACCGGCGATCAGAGGGTCCAGGGCATCAGACCAGGCCTCGGCCAGATCGGCAATCGGGTCGACATCGGACAGACGAGCGCCACCCTTGAGGGTATGCAGCTCCTGCTGCAACTGGGTAACGCCAGCCAGTTCTTCAGGCTCGTCGCGCCACTGGGCCAGGCATTCGCCAATGGCTTCGTGAATCTCCAGGCCTTCGTCGAGGAAGATGCCAACCAGGTCATCGTCGGAGGCCTTTGCAATAGCCTCTGTGACGGATGCCGGTTGTTCGTCGGCTGTGGGTGCCTCGTCGACGGGTTCCGGTTCTTCCGCTGGGTCTTCAGGTTCCGCGGATGGTATTGGCTTGCCAGAGAGGATGGCTTCAACCTTGGCCACCAGTTCTGTTGCCGGCGGGCAGGGTTTCTGGGTGGCAACCTGTTCAACCATTTGCGCCAATCGGTCGTGGCAGGCAAACAACAGATCGTTCATGTCGCTGCTGGCGTTCAGTTGGCCTTCGGCGACTTTCTCGAACAAATCTTCAAGTACGTGGGTCAGGTCGCCAATGGCATCGACGCCCGCCATCCGGGCACCGCCTTTGAGCGTGTGCACATCGCGTTGCAGCTCCGCCGCCACATCGCGATTGTTGGGGTCTTCACTCCAGGTATGTAACGCGCTGCCTGTGGAGTTGATCAGGTCGTAGGCTTCTTCCAGGAAGATGCCGATCAGTTCCGGGTCCAGATGAGACAGATCGGTGGCGTGCTCCTCTTCAGGTTCCTCCACCGTGCTTTCTGGCTCTTCGGTATCATCCTCTTCCAATTCGGCCAGCGGAATCTCGTCATCGTCTTCCGGTTCAGCGTCCTGCTTTCTGACATCGGTCACTGGCCTGGAGCCCGTGGCGCTGTCCATGTAGGCGTGGATTTCACTGATCAGGTCCGGCGCCGGGCGCGGTGGCTCCTGTTGCTCAAGGGCATCGACCATGCCTGCCAGTCGATCATGGCAGCGGAACAGCAGGTCGGAAAGCTCACCGGTAACGGCAAGCCGTTGCTCGGTCAGTCCTTCAAACAGGTTCTCCAGCTCATGGGAAAGATCGCCTACCGGTTGGATATCCGCCAGGCGAGCGCCGCCCTTGAGGGTATGCAGGTCCCGTTGTAGAAGGCGTAAAAGATCCAGGTTTTCGGTGTTGTCGCTCCAGCTCTGCAAGGCATCGGCGGTGCTGTCGATCAGGTCCCGGGCTTCCTCAAGGAAGATCTCCGCCAGTTCCTGGTCCATGTCTTCATCGGTGTCCGCCAACGGTGGCTGCTCGCCATCGAGTTCCGGAGCATCTTCCGCCTCGGCTTCCAGGCTGCGATCGATCTCTTCCAGATCCCCGGTGAACTCCTGCTCAAACGCATCCGGCTCATTGTCTGCGTGCGTCGCGGGAGCGAGGGTGTCCAGCTCGGCAATCAGATCGGCGCTGGCCTCGGTGGCCAGTCCGGCCGCGACCTGATCCATCATGTTGATCAGGTGTTCATGGCCTGCACGCACACTGTCGTAGAAAGGCGAATCGGGAACAAAATCGGGGTTTGAGGCACGCTCGTAAACCTGTCTCAGAGCACCTGACAGCTCAGCAACATCGGCCAATCCGGCGTCCTGTGCGCCCTCGGTGAGCAGGTGCAGCTCCTTGCGCAGGGTGTCCAGGGCGGAGGTTGCTTCGGGATTTTCCGACCACTCATCAAGAATCCGGTCGGCATCCAGCAGGATATCCAGACCTTCGTTCAGGAACAGCTGAACCAGTTGCGGTCGTGCGCTTTCTTGCGGTTCATCGGTTCGGGAGCCGTCGCCACGCAGGGTGGCATTGCTAACCTGCTCCAGTTTTGCCAGGAAGGTTTCGGTGCCCGGCAGGTCCGCCTGGGGATTCTCCCGAATCTGGCCAAGGCCCTGGGTCAGGAAATGACAGGTATCGCCAATCAGGCTTATAGCGTCGCGATCGGCCCGTTTGTTTTGTGCCCGGGCTTCCTTGACGAAGCGTTCCAGGGGCGTGATCACCGCGGCAATAGGTGCGATACCGGCGGTGTGTGCGCTGCCTTTGAGGGTATGAAGCGCGCGAGACAGGTCATCGGTATAAGCAACGCTCGCTTTGTCGCCTGCAGCATCGAGGAAATCCCGCAGGGTTTGCAAGTGGGTTTCGGTTTCACTTTCGAAAATATCCAGCAGCACTGGGTCGACGACGGTGTCGTCTTCCTCTTCCGCTGCTGTCAATTCTGGCTCGGCGTCTCCGTTCGTCGCTCCTGACTGTGGCTCAGACGGAGGCATGGTGCTGGCATCGGGAATTTCGCCGTTTGCCAGGGCGTTGGCGCGTGCTTCCATGCTCGATGTGTCGCGGGAAGGGGGCTGGCGTTTCTCGAAATCGTCAACCAATTCCGGCAGGGCCGCGGTAACGTCTTCCAGCAGCGCCGCAATGTCGTCGTTCATGAAAATGCTGCCGTCAATCACGCGGTTCAGCATGTTCTCAACAGACCAGGCCAGTTCGCCGACAACCAGCGCACCCACCATCCGACCACTTCCCTTCAGGGTATGGAAAGCGCGCCGGACTTCCGAGAGCGCCGTGCGGTCGTCGTGCTGACGTAGCAACATGGGCAGGTATTCGCGAACGGTATCCAGTACCTCACCGGCTTCCTCGATAAAGATCTCGAGAATTTCATCGTCGATAAGGTCATTGTCAAACTCAACCTCAGCTGCGGACGGTTGCCCGGTACTGACAGCTTCGCCGTCGTTGCCACTGTCGATTGTGGGTAGCTCATCATCCGCTGAACTGCCGTCTTCCGATGCGGTGTCGATGTCAGTTTTTCGCGTGGTAGACAGAGCTTCAGCGCGTTCAATCAGCTCTCCAACCTCGCCATCGGCCTGTCCGTCACGGAAGTCGTTGATCAGCGCAGGAATTCGACTGTTGACGTCATCAATCAGGCTGAACATGTCATCGGTGGGTCGTAGCGTCTGGTCGATCACCCGGTTGAGCAGGTTTTCCACGGACCATGCCAGTTCACCGATGCTGGTTGCGCCCACGAGCCGGCCACTGCCCTTGAGGGTGTGGAACGCGCGGCGGACTTCAGTCAGTGCGTCGCGATCGTCGTGGTTTTGGCGCAGGCGAGGATAGAATTCATTGATGGTTTCCAGGACTTCTTCGGCTTCCTCAATGAAAATGCCGAGGATCTCATCATCCAGCAGTTCTTTATCGGAGCTCTTGGATTCGGCTTCTACCGATTCGACGGGTACTTCCGAATCAATAACCGGCACGTCGTCAGCTGTTGGATGCTGCCAGGTAGGCTCCTCGCCAACCGGGAAGCCCAGGGAGTTCAGGCTGGCCTCGGCAACCCCGAGTACGCTCTCATTGTCGCTGATGCCCTCGGCGAGCCGCTCCAGATAGTACTCAATACTGGTAATAGCGTCGGCCAGCGTGTCGAGCTGTTTCCAGTCGGGAACCTGCTTGCCCCCCAGCAGTACGTCGGTGATGTAACGTTCGGCGGAGGCGAGCATGTCGGCCACGCGGTCAAGGGGAATCAGGCTCAGGCCACCACGGATGCTGTGCAGGAGGCCGGGGACGTGTTCGATTTCACCGGTTTCCCATTGGGAAGCGATGAAATTGACGATGGCCGTTTTTACCTGCTCCAGCGTATTGCGGGACTCCCGCAGCAAAGCGCTGCTGGCTTCACCCAGTTCGCGGGAGCCAAGGTTGATGGTTTGGGTGTCGTCGCCGGTGGCATCCGATTCCGACTGTCGGTCACTGTCCAGGCCAGCCAGACTGGCTTCGACGTAGAGCAGAGCGCCGGCAATATCCATCAGGGTGCCGTCATCCACCGAGTCAGACTGGTTGGCCAGCTTCTCGACCAGTTCGATCTGTTCGGTAATGACCTTGCGGGGTATGCCCAGGCCCAGCACCGCCAGGGTATTGGCGACCTGGCGCAGGCCCGGAAGCAGTTCTTCCAGTTCATCGTTCTGGCGTAGCTCGGAGCGCACAAACAGATCGAGCTGGTCTTTGAGTTTGGCCAATTCTTCGTTGAGGGCGCTGACCACCGAGTGGATGGCATCACGCCCTGGGCCGGAAACCCGGTTCTTGGCGGCGTCCACATCATCGTCGGAAGGCAGTGCGTGATCGAGCCGGTAACTGTCGCGCAGTTCCCTCACGAGTGGTGTATCGAGGTCGCGAGCACGAGCAACGTAGTAGAGCAGATGTTTCAGGAGAGCTTCTGGAACCGCCTGCTGCAGGATATCAATGTGCTCGTCTGTAAGACGGCGAATTTCGGCGTCCAGCTCGCGCAACAGGGACTTCACGGCTGTATTGACCGGGTTCGCATGCTGCTGGAGCGTTTCCACGAATGCTCCGGCTGCTTTCCAGAGTTCGCCCCGGGGCGTTTTCTGGCACAGGCGGATCAGCCGCTGGATCACCTTCTGCATGTAATCGAAATGGGCGTCCAGGTCGGCCTCGCGAATCACGCCAGCGAGGGCGAACTGATACATCTGGCGCAATTTGCGGATATGTCCAAGTACCTTCGGATCCTGAAGGCGCTGGGACACATTGGCGGCAGCCGTTGCCCTTGAGGGCGACAGGTCTGGCTTGAACAGCGATGTATCGGACAGCAGGGACTCACCCCGTGCAGCACGGAGATCGTTCAGCAATGGCAGTAGCACCATCGGGAAATCGTCTTTGCTACTGGCCAGGTGCTCCAGATACTGGGGCAGTTGCAGGATGGCCTGCATCAGCACATCGACGGCATCGTCCACACTGGCGACGGTTTCGTTCAGGACCGCCTGGGTCAGTTTCTCCATTTCCTCGGTCAGCAGGGCCGCGCCGTAAAGCTCGACCATCTGCAGGGTACCGTGAACCTGGTGGAGATAGTTCAGGCAGAAGCGCAGGCGCGCGGTGTCGTCACGATTCTCGACATACGCTTCCAGTGCGTGCTGACCCTGGGTCAACGTGTCCTGTATTTCGCCCCGAACCCAGTCCAGGGCGATGCTGTCATGGTGATTGCCCATAACCACTCCGGTTATTCTTCGTCAGTCTGGCGTTTGATCCACGCCAGCACATGTTCCGAGGGTACCCTCTGTAAGCCAGGGGGCTGCCAGTCGGTCAACTCTCCCTGGCCCAGGACCAGCAACCCCCCGGGCGCCAGCCGCTCTGCAAGCCTTTTCACGATTTCCCGCCGGCGCCAGCGCCGGAAATAAATCAGCAGGTTCTGGCAGAAGATAATATTCATTCCATGCATCGGAGCGTGTTTCAGATCCAGCACATTCAGTCTGGTGAAACACACCCGCTCCCGGATGCTTTCTATAATCTCGACGTTGTTCCGTTCCGCCGGCCGGAAATACCGGGCTTTCATGGCGTCATCCATTCCCATCAGCTTGCGGGCACTGAACAGGCCGGACTGGGCCTTGTCGATGGCCGGTTTACTGATATCGGAGCCGGTAACGCCAAACAATGGTTGTAGCGACAACCCCTCCATACTCTCATTCAGCAGCATGGCCAGCGTGTAGGGTTCCTCGCCGGTGGAACATCCCACACTCCAGGCCTCCAGAGGGCGCCGTTTCAGCGTCTCCCGGGGCCGGGTAAGCACATAGTCAGACACCAGCCGGAAGGCATCCGGATCCCGGAAGAACCGGGTTTCCTGAACCGTCAGACGATCCACCAGGGTGGACCATTCAACGACAGCGTCCGGGCCGGATACGATCTTCTCGTAATAGGCCTGATAACTACTGCAACCAATCTCCCGCATGCGAATCCCGAGGTTGGTCTCGAGAAACGATTTGCGCCCGGAAGACAGGGTAATGCCGGTACGATGTTCAAGCAGCGTCTGCCACTGGTTGAACTGCGCCTCGTCCATATCGGGAAGTCGGCGCAGTGACCAGATGCCTTCGGCAGGTGACAGATGGTTGCGTGTTTCAGCCATAAACTGTCAGCAGCCTCGGAGCGGTTGTCAGCTCACCACCGGTACGTCGCTGTCTTCCTCTTCTTCCTGATCGGCCGACTCTTCTTCGGGCAGTGTGAAGCCCGCAACAGAGGACCGCAGTTCAGACGCCATTTCTGCCAGGTTACCGATAGACTTCGCGGTCGCGTTGGTACCGGAGGACGTCTGCGAGGTGATTTCCTGGATGACGTTCATGGTGTTGGAAATGTGCGCCGCAGAGGACGACTGCTGACGGGCGGCGTTGGAAATGTTCTGGATCAATTCCGCCAGGGACATGGATACGTTCTCGATTTCCTCGAGCGCAATACCCGCGTCCTGTGCCAGACGTGCACCACGGACCACCTCGGCGGTGGTGTGTTCCATGGAGATAACGGCTTCGTTGGTGTCTGACTGGATCGTCTTAACCAGTGCCTCAATCTGCTTGGTTGCTGCAGAGGAACGTTCCGCCAGTCGCTGAACTTCGTCCGCAACCACCGCGAAGCCCCGGCCTGCGTCACCGGCCATGGAGGCCTGGATCGCGGCGTTCAGGGACAGGATGTTGGTTTGGTCGGCGATGTCGTTGATCAGGGATACGATGTCACCGATTTCCTGGGAAGATTCACCCAGACGCTTGATCCGTTTGGAGGTTTCCTGGATCTGCTCACGGATGTTGTCCATGCCGCGGATGGTGTTCTGTACCACTTCCGCGCCTTTCTTCGCGATCGCAACCGACCGTTCCGCAACCGCGGAGGATTCAGCCGCGTTGGAAGATACCTGGTCGATGGACACGGCCATCTCGTTCACAGCGGCAGAGGCGCCGGCAATTTCCTGGGCCTGGTGCTCGGAAGCATCCGCCAGGTGCATTGCTGTGGCCTGGGTTTCCTGGGCGGCTGACGCTACCCGTACCGCAGTACCACGGATCGCCTGTACCAGTCCACGCATCTGGTCGATCGCGTAGTTGATGGAGTCGGCGATCGCACCGGTGAAGTCCTCGGTTACCGTGGCCTCCGTGGTCAAGTCACCATCCGCCAGGTCGGCGAGTTCGTCCAGCAGTCGCAGGATCGCGTTCTGGTTCTGCTCGTTCTGTTCCTGGGTCGTTGCCAGACGCTCCTGGGCTTCGCGGTAGAGCACCACACCGATCATCACAACGATACCGACCATCGCGGCCAGGATGATGAATGCCAGCGTGGGGCTGACGAAACGGGATCCGGCCTGGCCGGTGAATTTCTCGGACAGAACCGACAGTTCGTCCAGCAGAACCTGTGAGTTCTGGAAGATGTCGCTGGCCGCAGTACGCACCTTGAAGAGGTCGGGAGAGGCTTCAAGGATGGCGTCTACGTTCTGGGAAACGAATTCAAACAGTTCGCCAACGGCTTCCAGGCCGTAGATGGCATCTTCATCGTTTACCTGGGAGATGCCCATGGCCGGGTTGCCATTGACCTGGCCGTCTAGAACCCGGCCAAACAGGCTGGCGTCGCGGCCAAACCGGTCAGCGGCGATAACCGCGTCTTCGTCACCGGAAAGTACGTTGTTGACTGAGCGCACAATCCGTTCCGCCAGCAGGGACTGGCGCTGTGCCAGTGCGATCTGTTCAGCGGGTGCGTTGTTATCCAGCAGGATCTGAACGATGTCGTCGTATTCCACCTGCAACTGCGGAATGGTTTCGTTCAGGGTCCGTGCCACTTCGTGGAGGCCGAGTACCGCGTCCTGGGTGGACAGGATGCTGTCGGCGTTGTCACGAACCGATTCCCAGGTCGCCTGCACGTTGCTGTCCTGTGCAACCTCGCTTGGGGGCAGGCCGGTTTCCGGATTACCGTCAACTACATAGCCCCACAACCGTTCGAACTCGTCACGGGAACGTCGCAGTGCGTCGAACGCTGACGCGGTACCACCGGCGGCTTCCGTCGCGTTTTTCGCGATTTCCTGAGACAGCACCCTCAGTTCGGCTGAGTGAGCGATGTATTCCTGATCGTTCTGGCTGTCCCGATTGATAATGAACAGCACCGCAACGAGCAGGACGGTCAATGCGATCAGCGCGGCAATCAGGCCGGCAACCAGTTTGTTGCCTCCCTGTCCCATACTGAGTCTTCCGGCTCTATTTTTCATTTTCTGGCTCCCGGCCTCTTCGTAATAGTGGCAAGTTTGTTTCTGCGGGCGTTGGGCAGGCGGGAAGATGTTCCTGCCAATGTCACCACCCTTACCATTGCGCTACATCCAGGAAGCGTTCGTCACCGAGAAGCTCGGCGGCGGAAAACACTTTCCAGACTTCCTCGTTACGCTCGTAGCCGCCATTCACAAACGGCTGAACGCTTGCAGGCACATCCTGTGGCGATGCCACGAAGCTGTCCACTGCGAAATACTGCATGCCTGAGACGCTGTCGACCACCAGGCCACTGAATACGTCCCCCTGTTCGACAACCAGCACCCTGCGTTCGCGGGTGCTGCGAGAAGAACGGGGAACTTCAAAAAAGCCGGCAAGGTCGACCAGTGGCAGGAGGCGGCCACGCACGTTGGCAGCGCCCATCATAAACGGATGAACCCCCGGTATGTGGGTATAGCGGGGGACATGGAGAATTTCAGTGACTTCACCCATGGGCGCTACGTAACGCTCACCCGCCAGAACAAATCCGATTCCGTTCCAGAGTTCAACGGCTTCCTGTTGTTCCGGCAGACCGGCAGCCATGGCTCGGCTGCGTCGGGCGATATCCGTCAGAACGGCAAAAGGGGCGGCCTGGGCGGACATGCTTACTCCACGGTTGGGGATCAGGCAATCAGGCTATTGATTGTTTTGATCAGGTCGTCTTCAACGACAGGTTTGACGAGGTAACCCTTTGCACCCTGGCGTGTTCCCCATACGCGGTCTGTTTCCTGATCCTTGGTGGTGACAATCACCACCGGAATGGAAGCGGTTTCCGGGGCGCGGGTCAATTGACGAGTTGCCTGGAAGCCGTTCAGGCCGGGCATGACGACGTCCATCAGGACCAGATCTGGTGTTTCAGCGCGTGCCTTGGCAACGCCGTCGGCGCCGTTGTCAGCGGTCAGCACTTCGTGCTTGTGCTTTTCCAGAATGGTCGAGATTTTCTTAACCTCGGTCGGGGAATCATCAACAATCAGAATGCGGGCCATGGTGTCCTCAATAGTTCTTTGCTGCAGCAGTTTTATTGTTCCGCCTGGGGAACATACTGGCGAATCGTGTTTAGAAGCTCGTCCTTGCTGAACGGTTTGGTCAGATACTGGTCTGAACCGACAATCCGGCCTTTGGCCTTGTCGAACAGTCCGTCTTTGCTGGAGAGCATGATGACCGGCGTCTTTTTGAAAGAGGAGTTGTTCTTGATCAGTGCGCAGGTCTGGTAGCCGTCCAACCGGGGCATCATGATATCGACGAAAATGATATTGGGTTGGGAATCGGCGATTTTCGCCAGAGCGTCAAAGCCATCCGTTGCGGTAATGACTTCGCAACCGACTTTCTTAAGAAGGGTTTCGGCGGTGCGACGAATGGTCTTGCTGTCGTCGATCACCATAATCTTCAGATTCTCGAAGTTGTCATCCATTGTCCAACTGCCTTGCGCTCAGCGACTGTCGTTATTTTCAACCGGGGTTTTTAACACAAACATTAACGATGTTCTATAAATCCCGCTCATTTATAGAGTATTGGCGGCCGGATAAAAAGTATAACTTTGTGACCAAATGTACTTCTGCCCGGAAAGTCACGTAATTGATACGGGATTTCTCCGGATGCATTCGCGGCTCGGGTACAATACCATCTGTGTCCACAGCATAGCACTTATTCCCAGGATCGCTCTGCAGACCGGTTCGTGTTTTCAACCTTTTACCTGGCGAGGCAATATGACAGTCCGACTCGGCATCGTGATGGACCCCATCGAAAAGATCCATTTCAAGAAAGACAGCTCTCTGGCCATGTTGCTGGCGGCGCAGAAGCGGGGCTGGGAAATCGAGTACATGGAGCTACCGGACCTGTACCTCAAGGGCGGACAGGCGAGGGCGCGAACCCGTGACCTGACCGTACACCTGGACCCACAAGACTGGTTCGGTTTTGGTGGCGCCCAGGACCGGGCGCTTGGTGATCTTGACGTCATCCTGATGCGTCAGGACCCACCGGTGGACCGGGAGTTCCTGATGGCCACGTTCATTCTGGAAATTGCCGAGCAGCAGGGCGCCCTGGTGGTCAATCCGGCTTCCACGCTGCGGGATTGTAACGAAAAGCTGTTCGCCGCCCAGTTTGAGGACTGCACGCCGCCGTTGATCGTTACCCGCTCGGCTGAGCGACTCAAGGAATTCTACGCCGAGCATGGTGATGTCATCATGAAACCGGTGGACGGTATGGGCGGGCGCTCCATCTTCCGGGTCAAGGAAAACGACGACAACCTTGGGGTGATTATTGAAACCCTGACCAACTATGGCGCCCACCAGGCCATGGCGCAGAAATACATACCCGAGATCAAGCAGGGCGATAAACGCATCCTGCTGATCGACGGCGAGCCGATTCCCTACGCGCTTGCGCGTATCCCCTCTCAGGGTGAAAATCGTGGAAACCTGGCCGCTGGCGGGCGAGGAGAGGGTCGTGAACTCACGGTACGCGATCGGGAGATCTGTGACCGTGTGGCGCCAGTGCTCAAGGAAAAAGGGCTCATTTTTGTCGGCATCGACGTCATCGGTGACTACCTCACTGAAATCAATGTCACCAGTCCCACCTGTATTCGGGAACTGGATGCCGCCTACGACATCGATATTTCCAGCCAGTTGCTGGATGCCATCGAGCGCCGTCTGAAATAATGACCTCCAGCCAGGTCTAACCGAGGGTAAATAGCAGGAATGGCAGTACAGGTCAGCGATTTTGATCGGTTTTCGTTCACGCTCTTCATGGCGCTGGCGCTCCACGCCATCGTGGTGCTGGGTATTACCTTTGCGCCCGAGTCTCCGCGCTCCTCGGCTCAGACCATGGAAATCACACTTTCCCAGTTTGACGACGAAACCGATCCGGAGGAGGCTGATTTCCTGGCCCAGACCAGCCAGAAAGGCAGTGGTACCGAGGATGAGCCGGTGGAGATGACCACGCCGCAGCCTTCCGACGTCAGCCAGCCGGAGGTCGCTGAGGTTCAGCCGGAACCTCCGTCTCGTGTTGAGCCCAGGCAAGAACAGGAACAGCCGGTGGTGCAGACACAGGCTCAGAATGAACGCCAGGTATCAGAGCCCTCGGCAGCGGAACCAACATCGGAAGAGCCGCTACCAGTGAAGGAAAAGAAAAGCCTGATGGAGCGCAGCCTGGAAATTGCCAGTCTGGAGGCGCGGTTTGATCAGCAGCGCAGGGCCTACGCCAAGAAACCCCGGGTCATGCGGGTAACCGCGGCCTCGACGTTGAAATCGACCAACGCCTGGTACGTTCAGAACTGGGTCAGCAAGGTAACCCGTGTCGGCAATATCAACTATCCTACCGAGGCCAGGCGAGCCGGAATCTATGGCACTCTGCGGATGCTGGTTTCCATGAGGGAGGATGGCACAATAAAGGAACTGGCTATACTCGAATCATCTGGCAGTAGTGTGCTTGATGATGCGGCAATACGCATCGTGAGAATGGCAGCACCTTTCGCGCCTTTCCCGGATGAGATGCGAGAGAATGTCGATGAACTGGAAATTATCCGCACCTGGGTATTCGAACGGCGGGGGCTGACATCGGGATGACAGCATCAAAACACTCTCCACACAGTCTGCGGCACCAGTTTCTGGTGGCGTCTCCTTATTTGCAGGATCCACGTTTCCACGGTGCAGTGATCTATCTGTGCGAGCATTCGGATGAAGGCGCCCTGGGGCTGACGGTGAACCACCCTCTGGACATCCACCTGGGGGAAATTCTGGAGCAGCTGGACATGGAGGGTGGCGAGCTCGACGTGCCAGTATACGGAGGCGGCCCGGTTCAGCCCGAGCGCGGGTTTGTGCTGCATTCCCCGGACGCAGGCTGGCAGAACACTGCGCAGGTGGCTGACGACGTCTTGCTGACCACCTCCCGTGACGTGCTGTCTGACATTGGTGCAGGCAGGGGGCCGAAGAATTACCTCGTGTGCCTGGGCTATGCCGGCTGGAGTGAGGGACAGCTGGAAGAAGAGCTCTCCAGCAACGCCTGGCTGACCTGCCCCGCCACCGCCGATATCCTGTTCAGGACACCCTGGGAAGACCGGTATCAGGCCGTGCTCAAGCTTATTGGCATTGATCTCAACCAGCTCAGTGAGTTTGTGGGCCATGCCTGAGGCTGGCAACCGGCGTGTAATGGCGTTTGATTTTGGTACCCGCCGGATCGGTGTGGCCAGTGGTCAGGAAATTCTGGGGACTGGCAAGCCTCTGACCATGCTGCCGGCCCGTGATGGGGTTCCCGACTGGGAACAGATTGGTCGGCTGTTGAAAGAATGGCAGCCGGACCGGGTGCTGGTCGGCCTGCCCCTGAACATGGATGACACTGAAAATGACATGTGTGCACGGGCGCGGAAATTTGGCAAACGCCTGCATGGTCGCTTTCACGTCGAGGTTGAGATGGTGGACGAACGTCTCACCAGTTTTGAGGCCAAGGGCGATGTAATGGCGTCCGGTGGCAGCCGTGATTTCGGTCGCGATGGCGTCGATGACCGCGCCGCCGTTCTGATTCTGGAAACCTGGTTTCACCAGCAGGAGTCTCGTTCGTCCTGACCGGGCCCGGGCTGCTGACTATGGGGATTTAAATGACTGCATTGCTTGAAATCGACCGGCTGCTGGATGACCTGGAAGCTGGCCTGCGCAAGAAACTGGAAGAGCGGGGCGTAACCTCCCCGGCGCTCATTGGCATTCGTACCGGTGGTGTCTGGCTGGCGGATGTCATGAGTAAACGCCTGGGTCTCCAGGAACCCTGGGGGGAACTGGATATTTCCTTCTACCGTGACGACTTCAGCCGCATAGGGCTGAACCCGAAAGTGAAGCCCTCCAGCCTGCCGTTCAGCACCGAAGACCGAGACATTATCCTGATCGATGACGTGATCATGAGCGGCCGTACCATTCGCGCGGCCATGAATGAAATCTTCGATTATGGCCGGCCGGCGAGTATCATCCTCGCCACGTTGGTGGATCTGGGCGCTCGGGAGCTGCCCGTTCAGCCAGATGTAACCGGACGGGTGCTTGCCCTGCAGTCGCATCAGCGTGTCAAACTGCGCGGGCCGGACCCACTGCACATAGAACTCCAGGAAACAGGCCACTAATCAGCGAACGCATAACATCAACAGGCGACCCATGACGGCAACCGATCCCTCACAAACCTCCCTGCAGCTGACCGCGGACGGCCAGTTACGCCATTTCCTGACCCTCGACGGTCTGAACCGCGCGCTGCTGACGGAAATCCTGGATACCGCGGATTCGTTTATCGAAGTGGGGGAGCGCAGCATCAAGAAGGTGCCACTGCTGCGGGGTCGCACCGTGGTCAACCTGTTCTTCGAATCTAGTACCCGCACCCGCAGCACCTTCGAACTGGCCGCCAAACGGCTGTCCGCCGACGTGCTCAATCTGGACATCAACACGTCCGCAACGTCCAAGGGCGAATCCTTGTCGGACACACTGCTGAACCTGGAAGCCATGGCCAGCGATATGTTCGTGGTGCGCCACTCCCAGAGTGGTGCCCCCCATTTTATCGCCGAGAGCGTTACCCCTGGAGTTGCCATCATTAATGCCGGCGACGGCCGCCACGCCCACCCAACCCAGGCCATGCTGGACATGCTCACCATTCGCCAGCACAAGGGCGGATTTGAAGGCCTGAAAGTGGCGATTGTCGGTGATGTGCTGCACTCGAGGGTGGCCCGTTCCCAGATTCGTGCCCTGAATGAACTGGGCGCCGCTGAAGTGCGCGTTATTGCGCCCGCCACCCTGCTACCAAGGGACGTTGAGAGCCTGGGGTGCACTGTGGAATATGACATGACCCGGGGTATGAAGGATCTGGACGTGGTGATCATGCTGCGCCTTCAGAAAGAGCGCATGGAGGGTGCACTGCTGCCCAGCGAACGCGAGTTTTACCGGCTCTACGGCCTGAATCAGGAGAAGTTGGCGCTGGCCCATCCTGAATGCATCGTCATGCACCCGGGGCCGATCAACCGGGGTGTGGAAATCGAGTCCGCAGTCGCCGACGGGCCACAATCCGTGATCCTCAATCAGGTCACTAACGGTATCGCCATTCGTATGGCGGTGATGTCCATGGCCATGGGAGGTCAGATGGCCGAGCGCAGTCGCAAACTGGCGGGGAGGGCCCAGGGATGAGCAGCCTTAAGATTATCGGTGGCCGCCTGGCCGACACCAACGCTGAAACCACCGTTCTGGTCCGTGACGGGCGAATCGCCGCCCTGGGTGAAGCGGCCGAAAAGGAACCCGCCGACCACGATTTCGACGCCACAGGCTGCCTCCTGACACCCGGATTTGTGGATCTGTGCTGCAACCTGCGTGAGCCGGGCAACGGCCAGAAAGGCAATATTGCCTCGGAAAGCCTCGCCGCCGCTCATGGCGGCTTCACAACCCTGTGTGCCTCACCGGACACCTCGCCGGTCAATGACTCCGGCGCGGTGACCAACCTGATCCTGGACGTGGCCGCGAAGCGCTCTTCGGTGCGGGTATTGCCGGTTGGCGCAATAACCCGTGGCCTGGAAGGCGAACTGCTCAGTGACATGGCCGGCCTGGCCGGTGCTGGCTGTATCGCACTGGGCAATGGAGCCCGCCCGGTGAAAAATGCCAGAGTGTTGCGCCGTTGTATGGCCTATGCCCGGACATTTGGCCTGACGGTGATGTTCAGCCCCGAGAACCAGGCGCTGGCAGCGGACGGCTACGCCCACGACGGCCTGGTGGCTTCGCGGTTGGGCCTGCTGGGTATCCCGGAGGTGGCGGAAACCGCCGCGATCATGGAAATGCTGTTGTTGGCGGAGGAAACCGGGGTTCGACTGCACCTTGGCCAGCTTTCCTGTGCCCGCAGCGTGGAAATGCTGGCCGATGCCCGCAAACGTGGCATTGCAGTGACCGCCGATGTGGCCATGCACCAGTTGATGTTCACCGAGGACGCCCTGTCAGGATTCGACAGCCGCTATCACGTGCGACCGCCACTGCGCTCTGAAAAAGACCGCCAGGCGTTGCTCGGCGGTGTGCGGGATGGCGTGATCGACGCCATCACCAGCCAGCACCAGCCCCACGATTCCGCTGCCAAACAGGCGCCTTTGGCGGCGACGGAACCGGGCCTGTCCACCATCGAAAGCACGCTGTCTATGGGGTTGTTGCTGGTCGAACGTGGCGAGCTGGACATGGCTAGCCTGATCCGCTCGCTGACTGGTGGCCCGGCTGAAGTGATTGGCCGTTCTGCCGAGCTCCGGCAGGGTGCGGTTGCAGACCTGTGTGTGTTTGACCCCGATGCCACCTGGGTTCCCAACGACAGCAGCCTCAGCTCTGTTGGGCGTCATGTGCCGCTGCCAGGAAAGGCCCTCCCGGGCGTTGTTCGCCTGACTCTGTGCGATGGGCGGCAGGCGTGGCCTCAATCTGACCTGTAGCTCCCGCCTTCATATCGCTTCATATTGGCAAAGTGTGGCAGAGGTTGCGTAACCTCTGTCGAGCCCGTCACAGTTCCTTACCTTTTTGCCCCAGAGCCCTTGAAGACAGGCACCTGTGCCAACGTATTCTTACCATCGCCGGCATAGTCTCGGCGAAGGAATGCGGTGACCTGTGCACATGTGGATGTGCCGTCGCCCAACAATAATAATTCAGGAGTCATCCCCGTGAAATCAGTCAACCTCCCGCGAAAGGCCACTGCGGTGGCAGCCCTGTGTGCCACTCTTGCGTTGTCGCCGTTCGTCCAGGCGGAATCAGACATCATGGAGCGAAGCTTCTGTGTGTTTGATCCGGTCGGTGCCAACGGTCCCCTGTTTGCCATTACCAAAACCTTCCAGCCGGTAGCCCTTAAGGAAGGTATCAAGCTGGACCTGCGTGCTTATACCGACGAGAAAGTCGCGGCCGAGGACTTCAAGGCCGGGCAGTGCGATGCGGTTTTGCTCACCGGTACCCGTGCCCGCGAATTCAACAAGTTTACCGGTACCCTGGAAGCCATGGGCGCTGTGCCCGGTGAAGAGGAAATGCGGCTGCTGTACAACACCCTCAGCCAGGAAAAGGCACGCCCGTTTCTGATTGATGGCGATTACGAAGTAGCCGGCGTGTTCCCCGGTGGCGCGGTGTATCTCCACACCCGGGACCGGGCCATTGATTCGGTGGAAAAGCTGCAGGGCAAGCGCATTGCCACACTGGATTTCGACACCGCGTCCGTGCGCATGGTTCGCCATGTGGGGGCGTCCGTGGTGGGCTCCAACTCCGCCAACTTTGCGGGTAAGTTCAACAATGGCAGCGTCGATCTCGCTTATGCCCCAGCAGTTGCCTATTCCCCCCTGGAACTCTACAAGGGCGTGAACCCGAACGGTGGTGTGTTCAAGTACGCCCTGGCCTACATGAACTTTCAGGTGATTATCCACCGTGACCGCTTCCCGGACGATGCTGGCCAGATGGTGCGTGACCAGGCCATCAAGCGTATCGACGAGGCTTACGAAATCATTGCTGAAGCCGAAGCCGGTATCCCCGATGACGTATGGATGCATCCGCCACAGGAAGACGTTGCCGAATACGACAAGATGTTGCGCAAGGTGCGGTTGTCGTTGCTGGAGGATGGTATTTACGACGAGCGTGCGATCAGCCTGATGAAGGCGATTCGCTGCCGGGTGGATGGTTCCCGTTCGGAGTGCGCCTCCTGAGCCGATAACGGAAGGGGGCCACGCGGCCCCCTGTTGATCGCTAGCGGATGGAGTCTTTCAGCGCCTTGCCTGCCTTGAATCCGACAGTTTTGCTAGCGGGTATCCGGATGGTTGCCCCTGTTTGAGGATTACGGCCATCGCGCGCCTCGCGGCTGCGGATGTTGAACGTTCCGAAACCGATCAGGGTGGTATCTTCGCCACGGGCAGCGGCTGCAGAGATCTGGTCAGTGAACGCGGTAATAACTTCGCTGGCTTTGTCCCGGGACAGTCCGGTTTTATCCGCAACGGCGGCGGCAAGTTCAGGTTTGCGCATCGGGTACTCCTTGTTGTCGTTTTTGATCACTGGCCGGCGGGTGCGACACCGCCGACTGATCAAATCTATAGCGGTTTGTGAAGCAATGTGCAAACCGACCGTTAGCATGCATTTGATTCACCGTGTCCATTTGCGGGACGGGTCTCATAAAAACAGGGAGTTGTCGGCGATAATGCCGTCTCGGTTACAAACCGTAACAGATTGTGAGTGCGGCCTCGGCCTGGTGACGCTCCGGTTCTGAACCAACGCTCCGAACAACAAAAACGCAGAAGAGTAGAAGGTACAACGTTATGACGAGTATTCAGAAACCTGTCAGTCAGGCTCATCGGGGCAATACACGTTTCCGTAGTGCAATGGCCGCTGTGCTTGCCAGTGTGGTTTTGAGTGGTTGTGGTGTCGTCAACAACATGATCTATAAAACCACCGGCGACGTGATGCAGGGCTTTTCCCGCAATCACACCGTGCCCTATCTACTGGAAAGTGACGACCTCGCCATGGGGTGCGCCATGAGTGAGGCCACCGCGCCCCTGCTGATGTCTTTTGGCCGGGTTACCAGTGAACCTGACCAACTGGCGGTGATGCTGTACCTCTCGGCTGGCGGGTGTGCAGAGGAGCAGGCACGGGAACACGAACTGGATGGTCTGGCCGCCCTGCGTGCGATGGACGCGGAAGAAGCGGAAGACGCCATGATTCGCCAGAAGCGCGCGCTTTCCCTGGCCGCCAAACGCTATCACCGGGGCTGGAAGCACCATAACGCCTTCTATGGCAAACCCGATGCAGGTGAGTGCCCTGATTTCGATGACGACCTGGGCGAGTTCATCTACATGGCGGGCTTGTTGTCGGGCTTGCAGGCCCTGAACGCTGAAATTCAGTCCACCTCGTCCATTGGCGTCCCCAAGAACATCGGCTCCACGGTTTCTCGCGCGACCCGTTGTCTGGAAAACGACAAATGGTGGGGGGCTCCCATGGCACTGCGTGCGACGGTCTGGGCAATGATTCCTGGAGCACTGCCAGAGGGCGAGGATCCTTTTGAGCGGCTGGAAATTGCCGACGCGCAGGGCGAGGAAGCCGGTGTCAGGATCAGCCACGTGTTCCACGCCATCGCGGCCCAGAACAAAGGTGACGAAGAACGCCTTCGCGATGTGATCCGTAGCCACGCTCAGGCCATCGAGGAAACACCAGCGAACGAGGAGTGGGTCTTTGTCGATGCGATGGCCACGGACATGATTGTGGCGATCTCCGATCGGCTGTGGATGGAAAATACCGGGCACCGGACGCCCATGGGGCAACTGGGTACCTTCTGGGACGACGAGAAGGAAGCGGTCGAAACCATGGATCTGGACGATCTGCTGTAAATCAATGTTCCCAGAGTGAGCTGTTATGTCCCAGGGTGGTTTTCGACGTAATGGGTTGGAGTGGTTGTCCTCTCTGCCGGCCTGTCTGCTTTTGCTGTCGGTGGTGCTGTTCTCCACCAGTAGCGACATCCACAATCAGATGCTGCGTGGCGGCGAGCAATTGTGGAGCGGCTACTACAAGCTGAGAGTCGACCCGGTACAACCCACCTGTGACCCGAACGTGGACATCGACGCCGCCGTTCAGGAAGAGTTGGCGAAAGAGGGCTCCGACAATCCCATGGCGGCCCTGCTGGGAGAGTCGGAAAAGGACCCGGATGAAGTTCGCCTGGCCATTGAACGTTCGGTGGCGGATTGCCGCCAGAGCTACCAGAGTTACGAGAACCTCAAAGACAAGCTTACTCCCGGCGTAAAAGCCTACCGGGCAGTGGAGCTGTTTGTGGCCGACCTGATTGCCTTCGGCCTGGAGTCCCAGCGCTACATACTGGTGATCCTGGTAATGCTGTGCGCGGTGACCGCCACCCTGACTCGCCACCACATTGCCATGCGGGCCATGGAAACCCGCCTGGACTACATGGTTTCCCACACGCTGCAGACCGTCGCCAATGCCATGCTCCTGGGGTCCAGCGTGATCTTCCGCCAGTCCAGTTTTGGCGCCGACACCACCATGTCGTCCGATGAGCTGTTGCTCCATAACCTGTGGATTACCGGTTTTGCCGCATTGACGCTCACCAGCCTGTATCGGCTCGTCAGGGTGCCGGATGACCTGAGGGAAGGCGGCGATCTGAACAAGGCCTTCCTGGCGGTGCCTCTCTATACCGTCATGTGCCTTATCTCGGGGACTTACTTTGCGCTGATTGGTCACGCCTCCGGTATCGGTATCTATCTGGGCAAAATGATGGAGCTCTCCGACATGTTCCTGAACGTCGGGCTTTACGTGTGGGTAGGCATGATGCTGAAGCAGACGCGCCTGGCCACCCTGGTGTTCAATGTCTTCCGGCCCTGGCGCATGCCACCTGAAATGCTTGCTGTTGTAGCGGTGTTGGTGGCTGCGGTGCCCACTGCCTACACTGGCGCGTCGGGGATCTTTGTCATTGCGGCCGGCGCGGTTATTTACAGCGAACTACGCGCTGCCGGCGCCCGCCGTCATCTGGCCCTGGCGGCAACCGCCATGTCCGGGTCCATGGGTGTGGTCCTGAGGCCCTGCCTGCTGGTGGTGGTCATTGCCTACCTGAACCGGGAAGTCACCACCGACGAGTTGTTTGGTTGGGGTATATGGGTGTTCGTGCTCACCGCGACCATGTTCACGGTGGTGGCCCTCACGGTGAACCGTCAGAGCAAGTTCAATCTGGCTCCGGCCTCCACGGCCTTTCCACCCATGATGTCAGCGTTGAAGCATCTGATCCCTTATGCGCTGGTCATCGCTGCGGTGGTACTGCTGTACCGTTTTGCACTGGATGTGCAGATGGATGAATTCTCTGCCCCTCGGCTGTTACCGGTGATCATGCTGGCCATCCTGCTGTACGAACATGTCAGCCTGAAAAACCGCAAAGGCCGGGCCAGTGGCGAGATCAATCACCAGGGCCTGGAACGCAGCTTGCGCTCGGCCACCAACGACACCACGGCGGAAATCGGCGCGCTGTTGCTGCTGCTGGGTTTGTCGGTCAGTATCGGCGGGGTGATCGAACGCTCCCATATTATGGGAACCTTCCCCCAGGCATTCGACAGTGCCTGGTCTGCCATGCTGCTGATGGTGCTGATCCTGGTGGTGTTGGGCATGATCATGGACGCCTTCGGCGCCGTTATCCTGGTGACCGCCACCGTGGCCACCATCGCCTACAGCAGTGGCATACACCCGATTCACTTCTGGATGGTGACCCTGGTCGCCTTCGAGCTGGGTTACCTGAGCCCGCCGGTGGCGCTGAACCACCTGTTGACGAGGCAGGTTGTCGGGGAAGCGGAAGTGCTGGCAGCACAGCAGGAAGAGGGCACCTTCTACCAGCGCCACGAGCGTATCATCATGCCACTGATTGCCATGGGCATTTCACTGGTACTGGTAGCGTTTGTGCCACTGCTGTTCTACGCCTGAGTGTGAGGGGTCAAACTGGCTCTGCGGTCCGGTGTTCGCCACGCAGAAGCGTAACGTCGGCCCTGGGCGGTGCACCGAACAGGCGGCTGTACTCGCGGCTGAAATGCGAAGGGCTTTCGTAACCCACCCGATAGCTGGCGGTGGCAGCCTCAAGCCCCTCGGTCAGCATCAGGCGCCGGGCCTCATGCAGACGCAGCTTCTTCTGGAACTGCAGTGGCGACATCCGGGTCACCTGCTTGAAACTATGGTACAGGGTGGATTCGCTCATATTGGCCGCTTCCGCCAGTTCACTGATTCGTAGCGGTTCGGCGTAATGATCCTTCAACGTCGAGATAACCGTGGAAATGCGGTGTGCCTGGGAATCAGCGGCCGCAAACTTACGCATCCGTGACCCCATCTCGCCAATCAGAGCGCGATAAATGATTTCCCGCCGAGCCAGGGGTGCCAGAATAGGAATATCACCGGGCGAATCCAGCAGGCTGAGCAGCCGGTAGAGCGCGCTCTGCATCCGTTCATCCATCGACGACATACACAGGCCGCATTGCACCTCCGGGCAGGATTCGGTCGGGTGCAGCGGGGGTGCCTTGTCACCCAGTTCGAGCACCAGCTCCGCCACTTCCTGAGGGTCTACCTTGAGCTTTACCGCCAGATAGGGGTGTTCCTCCGAGGCATCAACAATTCGCCCCAGTACAGGCAGGTGGACTGAACTGGCCAGATAGGACAGGGGCTGGTAGGTGATCTCGCGGTCACCCAATTGGATGGTCTTGGTGCCCTGAATCACGAAACACAATGAAGGTTCATAGACACTGGAACCGCAGCTGGACGGTTCGTTGCAGCGTATCAATTCCAAGCCATCAATGGCTGAACCCTGAATGCCCTGGTGTGTCGTCCATTGACTGGCGACACGGGCGAGCTGTTGCTGCAGATTGAGCGTGAGATTTCCGGAAATCTCAGGAACGTTGGCAGTCATCGGTGGGTCTCCCTTTGGCGGCAGTATAATCCTTCATAACCTGAACTGTACGGGTTCTCAGGCATTTTCTGCAGGATCAGGCAATGACCACGCAGAAATTGGCAACCCGGCCTCTCCGGCATAAACCATGCCGGCAGAATCGGGCAAGCTTCCCGCAGTAACCCGATACCGCTTTATGCCTTCCACTGGATATTGTTGTGCTCCCGTTGGGTAAACATTACCCGATCCGATTAACCGGCGCTATGTCACCCATAGCCAGCATCTCGATTCAAGGTTATTGACCTCAAGTTAACTTGAGGAAATAAGCTTCGTGTCGAATTCGTTTTACCCCAAGCGACTTAACAAGCGATCCAACCGATTACTTGGCAAAAACGGGAACGCCCACAAGGTGAACCCGATAGCGGAGCGAGAAACCATGGAAAGTCTGACTGCAAAACCGTTCAGAGGGTCTGGCCGTTTACTGGGCCTGGCTGTAGCGATCACTGTTTTATTGACCGGCTGCGAGGCGCAAAGCGATGAAGCTGCAAGCATGCCGCCTCCGCCGGAGGTGGATGTGGCGGAAGTGGTCGTGGAACCGGTCACTCTCTGGGAATCATTCACAGGCCGTGTGGCATCGCCGGAAACGGTGGACTTGCGGCCTCGCGTCAGTGGCTACATCGACAAGGTGGCCTTTGAGGAAGGCGAACTGGTGCAGGCCGGCGAGCTGTTGTTCCAGATAGATCCACGTCCGTACGAAGCCCAAAAGCAGGCGGCGAGTGCCGAACTGGCGCTGGCCAACAGCCAGCTTGATCTGGCCAGAAGTGAAGCCGGCCGGGCCAAGACGCTGCTGGAAAGCCGGGCAATATCCCGTGAGGAATACGATCAGCGCAATACCGCGTTGATGAGCGCCCGGGCCCGTGTACAGGCTGCCCAGGCCGCGCTGGATACCGCCGAGCTGAACCTGCAGTACACTCGTGTAACTGCACCCGTCAGTGGCCGGACTGGCAGGGCCCTGGTGACCCAGGGCAACCTGGCGAACGCCGACCAGAGCCTGCTCACCACGGTAGTTTCGGTAGACCCGGTGCACGTGTATTTCGAGGCCGATGAGCAATCGGCGTTCAGTAGCCAGCAGCTGCTTGCCAATGGTCAGCCCAGGGATGTGCGCATTTCACTGGGTGGCGAGGATGGCCGTCAGTACCAGGGCAAGCTGGATTTCGTCGACAATCACCTGAATCCGGGGACCGGCACCCTGCAGTACCGTGCCGTGCTCAACAACCCGGACGGCCTGATTAAACCCGGCCAGTTTGCCCGTGTGGAAATGCCCGTGGCCGAGCTGGACCAGGCACTGCTGGTCAACCGCAAGGCGGTGCTGACCGATCAGGACCGTCGTTTCGTCTACGTGGTGGATGAACAGGATCGGGTTGCGCCCCGGCAGGTCACTACTGGCCGTCAGGTGGATGATCTCCAGGTGATCCGTGAAGGTCTCAACCATGGCGATCTTGTGATCATCAATGGTGTGCAGAAGGTGTTTGGCGCTGGTATGCAAGTCAAGCCGCAGCTGGTTGCCATGAAAGAATCCGACCAGGGAGAAGGCACCGTTGCCGTCGCCCAGGAGCTGGCGCAATGAATATCTCCCGATTCTTTGTCGACCGGCCGATATTTGCGGCGGTGCTGTCCATCATCATCTTTGCCATCGGGTTGATTTCGATTCCGAACCTGCCGGTCAGCGAGTACCCGGAAGTGGTGCCTCCGTCGGTGGTCGTGCGCACCGTCTACCCTGGCGCCAACCCCAAGGAAATTGCCGAAACCGTGGCCACACCGCTGGAAGAAGCCATCAGTGGTGTCGAAGACATGATGTACTTCAAGTCTGTGGCGGGCTCGGACGGCGTTCTTCAGATGACCGTCACCTTCCGGCCAGGCACCGACGCTGAGGAGGCCACCGTGCGGGTGCAAAACCGTGTCAGCCAGGCCCAGGCCCGGCTGCCGGAGGAGGTTCGGCGCCAGGGTGTGACCACCCAGAAGCAGTCGCCCACGTTCCTGATGGTGGTGCACCTGACATCACCGAACGGCACCTACGATACGCTCTACCTGCGTAATTACGCGCGGTTGCATGTGCGCGACCGACTGGCCCGGATTCAGGGCGTTGGCGACGCGCAGATATTCGGTGGCGGTGATTACGCCATGCGCGCCTGGCTGGACCCGGACCGTATTGCGGCCCGTGGCCTGACGGCGAGCGATGTCGTCCGCGCCATGCGTGAGCAGAACGTACAGGTGTCTGCCGGCCAGATTGGCGCGGAACCGGTGCCGGACAGCGACTTCCTGACACTGATCAACGCCCGTGGCCGACTTGAAACCGTGGAAGAGTTTGGTGACATCGTGCTCAAGCGCGGTGACAACGGCGAGATTCTGCGCCTGGAAGACGTGGCCCGGTTGGAAATGGGGGCCGGTGACTACACCCTGCGCTCGCAACTGGATGGCAAGGATGCGGTGGCCCTGGGTGTTTTCCAGGCGCCGGGCGCCAACGCCCTGGAGATCCGCGACGAAGTGATCGCCACTATGGATGAACTGTCTGCCCGCTTCCCGCAAGGGGTGGAGTATGAGGCGGTTTACGATACTACGATCTTCGTCAGCGACTCCATCAAGGCGGTCATTGCCACCCTTCTGGAGGCGGTGTTGCTGGTGGTACTGGTGGTCACGCTGTTCCTGCAGACGTGGCGGGCGTCGATTATCCCGTTGCTGGCGGTACCAGTGTCGGTCATTGGCACCTTCGGCGCGCTATACCTGTTGGGCTACTCCATCAATACCCTGACGCTGTTCGGCCTGGTGCTCGCGATCGGTATCGTGGTGGACGACGCCATCGTGGTGGTGGAGAACGTCGAGCGTAACATCGAGGAAGGCCTGAAACCGCTGGCGGCGGCTCATCAGGCCATGAAGGAGGTCTCTGGCCCTATCATTGCGATCGGTCTGGTGCTGTGCGCCGTGTTCATTCCCATGGCGTTCCTCTCCGGGGTTACCGGCCAGTTCTACCGGCAGTTTGCGGTGACCATTGCCATTTCCACGGTAATTTCCACCATCAATTCGCTGACCCTGTCGCCGGCGCTGGCGGCGATGCTGCTGAAACCTCACAGCGCCCCCAAGGACCGACTGCAGCGTGTGATCGACGCGTTGTTTGGTTGGCTGTTCCGGCCCTTTAACCGCTTCTTCAACGCCAGCGCCGAGAAGTATCAGGGTGGCGTGTCCAGTTCCCTGCGCCGGCGCGGTGCGGTGTTTGTGGTATACGCGCTGTTGCTGACAGGTACCGGGCTGATGTTCAAGGCGGTGCCGCCGGGCTTCATCCCCATCCAGGACAAGCTCTACCTGATGGCGGGCGTGAAACTGCCGGAAGGGGCCTCCCTGGAGCGTACCGATCAATTGCTCCAGAAAGTCACCGACATCGCCATGGAAACTGAAGGTGTGGCCAACGCCGTGGCATTTCCCGGCCTGAACGCACTGCAGTTCACCAACACCTCCAACACCGGTGTGGTGTTCTTTCCCCTGAAGCCGTTTGACGAGCGCAGCCTCAGTGCCGGGGAGATCAACGCCCAGATCAACCAGAGAATCAGTGGGCTGAAAGAAGGCTTTGCCTTCTCCTTCATGCCACCGCCGATCCTGGGCTTGGGCAATGGCTCCGGCTATCAGTTGTTCATCGAGGACCGTGGGAATCTCGGTTACGGGGCCCTGCAGAACGCGGTGAACCAGTTCCAGGGGGCCATCAGCCAGACACCGGGCATGGGGTATCCCATCACCAGTTACCAGGCCAATGTGCCGCAACTGGATGCGGAAGTGGACCGGCTCAAGGCCAAGGCCCAGGGCGTGCCCCTGACTGAAGTGTTCGACACCCTGCAGACCTACCTGGGGTCCACCTATGTCAACGACTTCAACCGGTTTGGCCGTACCTGGCAGGTCATCGCCCAGGCAGACGCCCCCTACCGCGACAGCGTGGAGGACATTGCCCGCCTGCGCACCCGTAACGACCAGGGCGAGATGGTGCCGATCGGCTCGATGGTGAACATTCGCCAGAGCTTCGGACCGGACCCGGTATTGCGTTATAACGGCTACCCCGCAGCGGATATCGCCGGGGAGGCGGACCCAAGGGTGCTGTCATCGGCCCAGGCCATGGATACGCTGACAGCGCTGGCGGACCAGGTGCTGCCTGCCGGAATGGCGTTTGAATGGACCGACCTGAGCTATCAGCAGGCCACCCAGGGTAATGCCGCGCTGGTGGTGTTCCCGCTTGCCATCCTGCTGGTGTTCCTGGTTTTGGCAGCGCTTTATGAGAGCTGGACCCTGCCGTTGGCGGTGATCCTCATCGTGCCCATGTGCATGCTCTCGGCATTGATCGGCGTGTGGTTTAGCGACGGGGACAACAATATCTTTGTCCAGGTGGGTCTGGTGGTGTTGATTGGCCTGGCCTGCAAGAACGCCATCCTGATCGTGGAATTTGCCCGCGAACTGGAGCTTCAGGGGCGGAGCATTGTGGAGGCGGCGCTGGAAGCCTGCCGGTTGCGGCTGCGGCCCATCATCATGACCTCCATCACCTTTACCGCTGCGGTTGTGCCCCTGGTGCTGGCCACCGGCGCGGGAGCCGAGGTGCGTGAGGCTCTGGGCACGGCCGTATTTGCCGGCATGATCGGGGTCACCCTGTTTGGCCTGTTCCTGACTCCGGTGTTCTACGTGGCGCTGCGCAAGCTTTCTGGAAGCCACCCGCTGAAGAGCCATCATACATCCACACTGTCTTCCGATGACGGCGATAGCGAAGACGCATTGCCAGGAGGTAGCCATGCTTAAAGTCATCACCATGACGGGGGCTCTGGCCCTGTTAACAGGATGCGCCGTGGGCCCGGATTACCAGGCCCCGACGACGCCGGAACCGAATGCGTTTTCGGAAGGGCGAACCATGGTTGCCGGTGGAACCGATCAGCAGCGTTTCTGGCAGGGATTTGATGATCCTTTGCTGGCACGCCTGATTGATGATGCCCTGGTCGCCAACCTCAGTCTGGAAGGCGCCGTCGCTCGCTATGAGCGCGCGGCCGCCCTGCTGTATGGCGCCGAGCGGGATCAATGGCCCAGCGTCACGGCCAGCGCCTCTGGCGCCGAACAGTATCTTGCGGATATTGAGCAATCTCCCCCCGGTGCCGGGCCAGAACGGGTGCAGCGTTACCAGGCTGGCGTTGCCGCCAGTTGGGAGCTGGATCTGTTCGGGCGCCTTCGCCGTGCGACGGAGGCCCAAAGGGCGGAACTGGAGGCAGCCGGTGCCGATCTCGGTGCCGTTCAGGTAGCCATCGCGGGCCAGTTGGCCAGCAGCTATTTTGAGCTGCGAGGCCTTCAGCAGCAGTATCAGGTTGCCCTGCAGAGTGTGGCTTTGCAGCAGCAGTCACTGGACATCGTGGAAGCCCGGGTAAAGGCCGGGCGTGGTACCGAGTTTGATCAGGTCCGTGCCCGTGCCCAACTGGAACGGACCCGGGCCGAATTGCCCACCCTGCAGGCGGGGATACGAGGGGCCATGCACCGCATTTCCGTGCTGACGGGCCAGCCGCCGATGGCGCTTGTCGATACGCTGTCACCTCGTGGAGCGCTGCCGGAAACCCTGCCGACGATTCCCGTGGATAGCCCGGGGGAAGTTCTGCGCCGCCGCCCGGATATCGCCGCTGCTGAGCGACGCCTGGCGGCCTCCACCGCCCGCATTGGGGTGGCCACCGCTGACTTGTTCCCTCGCTTTACCCTGAGCGGGCTAATCGGTTCCGTTGCCGGCGACACCAGCGATCTGTTCACCGGTCCGGCGGAAACCCGACGCGTTGCCCTGGGCATTGACTGGACTTTCCTGGACCACGACCGGGTCAAATCCCGTATCGAGGCGGCAGGAGCCGATAGCCGTGCGGCATTGGCCAGCTACCAGCAAACGGTGCTGGAGGCCCTGGAAGAGGCAGAAACGCGGCTGGTGCGTTATCAGCGAGCGCAACAGCGGGAAGAGCGGCTGGAACAGGCGATGAATAATGCCGAGCACGCCGTGGAACTGGCCCGGGCTCGCTATGAAGAAGGGTTTATCGGCTATTTCGAGGTGCTGACGGCGGAACAGGAGTTCACCGCCACCCGGGATGCGGCCGTGCGTAGCCGCACAGCGGTCACCCTGGCGATGGTGGATGTCTACCGCTCGCTGGTAGGTGCGCCGGGGTAAGTCTCCCGGCGATCCTGATTACTTCATCTCGAAGCCCTTGCCGCGCAGGAAATCCCGCATGTGGGGGCGCAACTTGGATGTAAACAGTGGTTTCAGCTGTTGCGACCAGTTGGTGTCCTTGGTGCCCCCGGTGCGGGCCTGGTAATAGGTGTTCATGGTGGTGTCGAATTCCGCCACCAGTTCCGGATCGCGTTCGCTTTGGTAATAATCCTCTTTGAGGATGGACGCCAGTGGCAGTCTCGGTTTCACCTCGGGTGCCTGGTCCGGATACCCCAGGCACATACCGAACACCGGATATACATGCTCCGGCAGACGTAGTAGCTCGCTCACCTCCGCTGGGTTGTTACGTATGCCCCCGATATAACACAGGCCCAGCCCCGCCGATTCTGCTGCGGTGGCAACGTTCTGGGCCACCAGGGCAGTATCGATGCTGGCCACCAGCAACTGCTCGGTCATCCCGCGGACTACCTCGGCACCTGCGCGTTCCGCGGCATCCGTGGCCCGTTTCATGTCTGCGCAGAACACCAGAAAATCTGAACTTTCCGCCACATAGCGTTGGCCGCCACTCAACTCCGCAAGGGCCTCTCGGTTGTTCGGATCGACCACATGGATAATGGAGTAAGCCTGCACATGACTGGACGTAGCGGCGCTCTGGCCAGCCCGGATCAGTTCCTCGAACAGCTCGCGGGGAATCCTGCGGTTCTGGAACTTGCGGATTGAACGGTGTGATTTAAGAAGCTCAATGGTGGGATTCATAGCGCCCTTCAGCATGACAACGGAAAGCGCTTATCCTGCCATTGGCGGGCGATGATGGCAAAAAGGGCCCCGCAATCATCATTACGGGGCCCTTTTAGAGGTCGAGCGTTTTTTTAGCCAGCGACTAGCGGCGACGGCGAAAGCCCAGGCCGAGCAGACCTAGCCCCATCAGCGCCAGCGTGCCCGGTTCAGGGACCTGTGCGGTTACTCTTACGTCGTCGAGGAAGTTGCCGACGGTGCCATCCGGGCTCACGGAAGTGAACTTGATGGTGGTTTCCAGAGCGCTGGCAATGAAGCTTCCTGAGAAGATGCTCCAACCACTCGTTACATGATCATTCAGCAGCGAATCGGCACTGTTTCCATTGGAAATCAGGGACAACATGAAGCTTTCAGAGTTGTTCTGGCGAGCGCGGTAAGCAAAGCTCAGGTCATAACGCTGGCCAATGGTGGTATCAATGGTCTGGTAGATGCCAAATGGGCCATCCATGTCCGGGTGGGCATTCAGCTCGGCAAACTGGCTGCCGTCATAAGCGTTCACGCTGTTGAAGCCACTCTCCCAGATTTCAATGTTGCTGCCGGTCCAGCCAGCGACCTGGTCAGATGTAAAAAACTGCCAGGTGCCCGTAGTCACGTTGGGGTTTTCGAAGCTGCCATTCTCGATCAGGTTAGCGGTTGCCGGAGCGGCGAATGCGAGGCCTGCGGCAAGGATGCCCAGTGTGGCGATACGGTTGATAATGCTCATGTGGCCTTTCCTTAATGGTCATCAGTGTTGATCTGCACTGATAAAAGCAACATGCGGGCCACTGTCAAAAATTCTCCTTGAATTCAGATGCCACGATGATTTTTGAGCGCAACCTTGAAGGCAGTGTGTAAAGAATTCTGACAGGCCGGCAGCTGTTGCTGGCGATCAGAAGTGCTTCACAATAGCGCCCCCGAGGTCTCTGATAGCGCCATTACGTTCATCAAAAGACGCATCGGTTTGCGTTATATAGATCGCGATCACCAGAGGCGGGCGATGGGGTGGCCACAGCACGGCAGTGATTGAACGGGAGCCGTGGCCGCCGGCTCCAGAGCGGTCTCCGATTGTCCAGTCCGGTGGTATCGCTGCCCGGAGCAAGTTGTCACTGACACGGTTGCCTTTGAGCCAGGTAACCAGAGTATCCCGGGAACCTTTGGATAGCGCCTCACCAAGTACCAATTTGCGGAGGTTCGCGACCATCGCCTTGGGACTTGTGGTATCTCGCAGGTCGCCCGGCGTGGCCTCATTGAGTGAGGTTTCCGTCCGGTCCAGCCGCGTAACGGTATCGCCCAGATCGCGTGCATACGCGGTAACGCCGTCGGGGCCATCAATGGCCCCCAGTACCAGATTGGCGGCGGTGTTGTCGCTGGTGGCCATGGTCGCTTCACACAGCTCCCGCAAACTCATACCTGCCTCTTCCTCTGCACGTGTCTCAGTGACCGGTGAATAGGTCACCAGATCGTCCTTGCTGAAGATCACTCGCCGATCCAGATCAACAGTGCCGTTATCCACCTTTGCCAGCAACGCCGCACAGGCCAGGGTTTTGAAGGTGCTTGTGATGGGGAAACGGTCATCGCCGTGATAGTCCCAGGATTCTCCAGTCCCGGAATCATAGAGGGCGATGCCCACGCGTGCGTCCAGGCGCTGTTCCACGGTTTTCACCGCCTCAAGCAACGGGTTGGCGTGGACCAGAGAAAGCGTGGAGGTCATCAACCAAAGGGCGAGCATTAACAGGGCGGAACGCATCTAATCTCCCACTGAGTAAGACAGAATTCGCGACAGATGGCTGTAGGGCAGGCCAGTTTCCTTATGCCAGTCGTTGAAGGCCTGCTGTGCCTGCATCAAGGCCTTTTTGCTGCCGTGGCTGGCATCCAGCCGTTCCTCCCGATGCAACCCGGCGGCCACATCCGACGACAGGATAAAGCCATCCCAACCTACACGGCGCAGGAAATATTGGGCGGTGTTGCCGCCAAGGCGGGCGCCGTGGCGTTTGAACCACATCAACAAGCCGACCTGATCGTGCGAAGGCCATTGGCTCAGGAAGGCTCCAAAGCCACCGTGCTCACGGGCGCCATCCACAATCATCCGGGCGTTGTCCGGCACCGTTCGGATTTTCTGCATGTTGCGCACAATGCGTTCATCCTGTGCCAGATCCTCCAGCACTTCTGGCGGAACCTGCTGCCAGTACAGCGGCACGAACCCCTTGAAGGCATCTTCAAATCCCGGCCATTTGTTCTCGATCACTCGCCACACGAAACCGGCCTTGAAGACGCAGCGTGTAACCTCGGACAGGTAGCGGTCGTCAGCCATGGCTTCAAGCTCACCGGGCGCCGCAACCCGGGGCAATATGGCGCGTAGCTCGACTTCGCCGCCTTTGCGAGCGGCTGCCTGATTGTAAATTCTGGAGAAGGACATCGTAATTTCCGGAATCCGGTTGTCGGGTTGAAGGCGTGTGGTCCACTATAAGGTAAATGGGTTCAATGAAGGAGCCAAGCCATGCCACTTATCGGATGGGTTTTTGTCATAGTCGCGCTGGCCCTGGTGGTCGGCAGCCTCTTCGTGCTGCGGGACAGCGCCAACAGTATGAAGATCTCTGACGAAAAGATGAAAAAGATTCAGGAACGCAAGGCCGAGGTAGAAGCTGAGGAAAGTGCGGAGGACCGGGAGCAGTGGTAATTTGCTGTCCCCGTTAGACATTTCACGAAAATTCACATTGTCGATGAAACGGTAGCGCAAGAGCCCCGTATCTCTGATGAATTTCTCATTTCACGGCAGTTTGGCCATTGGCGAAACCGGTCGTGAACAGTGTTCATCCAGAAAAACGGGTTTCAGAATGACGGGATATTACGATTACACCCTGGTGGCCGCCTCCTTTGTGGTTGCGGTACTGGCATCGTACAGCGCGCTCTACTTCGGCGCACAGCTTGCTACGCTCGAACAGGCAAAAGCCAGGCTATGGCTGGCGCTCGGGGCTCTGACGATGGGAACCGGGGTCTGGGTCATGCATTTCGTAGGCATGCAGGCCTATGTGATGCCGATGGAAATGAGCTACGACCTCACCATTACCCTGATTTCCTGGGTTGCCGCTGTGGGTGCTTCGGGACTGGCCCTGCATATCATCGGCAAGGACCGCGCGGGCCCGCTGCAGATCGTTATCGGCAGCCTGTTCATGGGCGGCGGTATTACGTCCATGCATTACGTCGGCATGGCGGCCATGGAGATGGAGCCGGGGATGCGCTACGACCCGGTTCTGTTCAGTGCTTCCGTTGTCATTGCGGTCGGGGCCTCGGGTGTGGCCATGTTCATTTGCCGCCGCTTGCAGTCAGTACAAGGCCTCAAAGGAACCGCCCTCCAGCTCGGCGCCGCCCTGGCCATGGGCGTGGCTATCTGTGGAATGCACTACACGGGCATGGCTGCCATGATCTATCCTGAAAACGCCATGCCCGCTGCAGACAATCTGCTATCGGGTGATTGGCTGGGTGCCCCGCTGGCCCTGTTCAGTGGCGTATTGATCCTGGTCGCTCTTTTTGCCTCCGCCAATGACGTCAAGCAGCGCCGGAACGCTGAAATCCAGGCGCTGGAGGAATCCCGGCGTGTCGAGCGCAAAGCACTGTACGATTCGACCACAGGACTGCCCAACCGGGCCAGCCTGGCGAATCATCTGGTCAAGGAACTGGCAAGGAGTGAAACCGACAAACACGAGTTCGCTGTGCTCTACCTGGAGGTTGCCAACCATCGGGAGATTCCCGACAACCAAGCTGAAGACGCAATAGCCGCCCTGGCCAGAACCGTGAGGACAGCCTTCGATGAAGGAACCTACCTGGCACGCCATTCAACCAGTGCGTTCGTGTTGCTCGTGACAAACCCCGCAGACGACAAACACAAAGACCTGTATCAGCGCCTTCGGAATCTTCCGACGGAAACAGAAAGTGGCGTTACACTTGAACTTCGAGCCGGGCAGAGCGTGTTCCCCAACTCCGGGCGTAATAGCCGGATGCTGATGAAAAAAGCGATGGAAACCTCAGAGCTTCGAAAGCTGGGGCTCGCCAGCATGAACGAAGAGGTAAAATCGGCGGATTACTTCGAGGCGCGTTCAGCATTGCCGGAAACATGATGCTGGCGGGTTAACGACGCCAGTTCATTTTGCAGCGGATCCAGCAACCGGGCCCTGACGGTAGGATGCACTCGCGATTCCGGGTAGCAAATGACCAATCGAACGTGGGATATGTGTTCGTCCTTCGGGAAAACAATATTCTCAACGTACTGGCCTGATTGGCTGGCTTTCATCAGGTTGCGCTCAGGCTTTTGATCGGACCCAAGCCGGTCGCCCTCTGAGAAAAAATTAAGGCACCTGGAGACGTTGGCCGGCGCCTTGCGGGGGTTGAATCCCCATTGGGCCGGCAACGTTCGGCCCAGGCCGCCTGCCGCAATGGTCACAACCAGGTCGACTGTGATGTTACGCCAGGCGAGTTCACGTGCCACCTTGATCACCTCGAAACCGCCCTGACTATAGCCGACGATGGCTATCCTGCGGTTGGCGCCAGCTGCTTCGCTTAAATCGTCCGCGATGGCTTTCGTGGGATGCAAATGGCTGTACATCGTTGTGTCGTGGTAACCGGACTCCCTCATCATGCGAAGCAGGTGTTTCCGCATAAGGTCATGGCCCATAAGGCCGTGAATCGCCGCCACCTTTGGCCCATTGAAACCAGGTTCAACTGCCGGGTAGTCCGGTGCCTGGGGAAAAGGAATGCGTATCATCGACTGCTTTTCTCTCTATTGGGCTATTGGGAGGAGCTTTGATCCACCAGCCGAATCGCAACACCGGCATGCTTCGCCCCGGCTTTAGTTTGGTGATGGGATTCGAAAAGACTTAACCATTGGCCTGCTTCCAGTACCAGCGTCCCCTGGCCCGCGAGGTTGCCATCACGGGTTGTGTATTCACTGGCATAGGTGAGCTGGAATGAACCAGAAGGCTTTTCCACCGGGCTGATCTCATATCCCATGGAGAGTGCCCGCGAAGCAACAAAGTTACTGTGTTCGGTTGTGACTGCTCCCACCCTTAGAACCCTTGACTCATCCAGAAACTCCGGCAGCACATCGCCTGGGGCGCCGTTAGGGGTGGTGGCACGACACTCACAGTAGCGGATTTCGAGAAGCAAAGGCTTGCTGCCGAGGTAGTCCGAAGCCGTGGGCTGGCCGGCTAACGTCAGGTCAGGGAGGGTGAAAAGTGCTAGCAAGCTGATATTGCGCAATGTCTTCCTTGGCATTTGGGGCTCCTAAAGATTGTTTACACCACTGGCTCAGACCAAACGGCATATTCATTGCCATTGGGGTCCGAGAAATGAAAACGGCGACCACCCGGAAATGAAAAAATGTCCTGCACGATGGCACCGCCCGAGGACGTCACTTTTTCAAGGGTGGCTTCCAGGTTGGTACTGTAGAGGACTACCAGGGCACTTCCGTTGCTGGTGGTGGCGACCTTATCCGATTTGAAGAAGCCACCGTCCAGCCCGGCATTCTCAATAGCAACGTATTCCGGCCCGTAGTCTACAAACGACCAGCCAAACGCGCTGGCAAAGAACCGTTTCGTGACGTCAAGATCCCGTGAAGGGAGTTCAACATAGTTGATCTTTCCGGTTTCTTTCATGTCCCTAATCTCCCTCGACGACGGCTTCCCGTTCCCTCTCGTACTCATCGTACGATTTGTTGGAGCGCGCCATACACTCTTCGTACTGAGCCGGCGGAACCGTATTACATTCCTGTCGGTTGTTGTGCTGGATGTTGTCGTAAACGGCCTTGTTGCTGCATCCAGCTACCGAAAAAATGAAACACGCCATCAAAACTCTGTGCATGATTTTTACCGTCCCTAGAAGGTAGCTTTGGCGCAGCTACCATTTTCAGTTGGCGGAAGGCAGGTTGCCTCCCAGCATGTTCTCAACCACCGCCGCATTGTAGAAGGCTTCAACCGTCTGAATCTTATCGTTGCGCACGCGGAACCAGACGGCCAGCCGCACATCCCCAATCGGTTCAAAGTGGGTCTGGTAATCCAGAATCGCGAATACGTGCTCCCCGTCGGCACTGAGCTGCCGGAGGACGAGGTCTTTCTGGATGGCGGCCATACCGAACTGGTAGGACAACATGTCATCCGGACTGAGGAAGTGCATGTTCGGCCCCACATATTCAAACCCGTCGGCAACCAGCCACGCTTTTGCCTCATCAAAGCGATGAGCACGGGTATCGGCGATGAACTGCTCCACGACGTCTTTTGGCTGCATGTACAGACTCCATTCCAAGACAGGACGATTTAAGTGCCTGGATCTGCGTAGATTGCATTGTTCTGCCACCCAGATCAAAGCATAGCGATTATTGTTATCGTCGTGGAGTCTTAAACCTTATTTAATCCCTGGCATCCCGATGTATCCAGGCAGCGATTTTATACGGTCGATCCAGGCCTGGATGGCTGGGTATCGCTCGAGTGTTACGCCACCTTCCCAGCCCGTTGCGACGTAAGGAAACACGGCACAGTCGGCAATGGTGGGCCGGCCCAGTGCCAGCCATTGATGTTCGCTGAGATGTTTCTCGATCAACGGAAGAACTTTAGCACTGACGTCCAGTGCGCGCGCCTTGTCCAGCGGGTACCCGAACTTGTCGATCAAACGGGCGGCGTTTGGGCCAGCGTGAATCTCGTTGGCGGCGGTCGACAGCCACTGCATGACTTCGCCCTGCTGTGCTGCGCCGTCTGGCCACCACTGGTTGCCGCCGTATTGGCGAGCCAGATACACCAGAATCGCCTGAGAGTCGCGCAGAACAACGCCATCATCGGCCAATACCGGCACCTGGCCCCAGGGATTGAGTGCGATAAACGGTGATTGTTTGTGATCGCCACCCGGGAGATCCACCGGTTCCAGTTCCAGATCAATGCCTGCTAATGCAGCAAACAGACGAACTTTGTAGCAGTTACCGGACAATTCCAGATCGTATAGTTTCATGGCATGTGCCTCCTGAGCGTTAATGGTTGTTGCTGGTGGGTGTGCTGGCGGGCCCTGATTCAGGCAATAACTGATTGAACTCCAGTACGTTCCTGTCGGGATCACGAATAAACAGCGTGAT
This sequence comes from Marinobacter sp. M5B, assembly GCF_042604615.1. Classification (NCBI taxonomy): domain Bacteria; kingdom Pseudomonadati; phylum Pseudomonadota; class Gammaproteobacteria; order Pseudomonadales; family Marinobacteraceae; genus Marinobacter; species Marinobacter sp. M5B. The sequence continues at coordinate 4,163,178 of NZ_CP156894.1, read as the reverse complement.
CCGGCGCGGGCCGAGACGGTGGATGCCTTCGGTAATGGCAATGCCTGCCTGATCAAGCCAGTCTTTCAGTGCGTAAAGATCGTCGACCACAAAGGCGGGATGGGTCACACCGGGTAGCTTGACCGGCTCATCCAGCAACACGTTCCGGGCGTGGGGTAATCGCGTGGCGTTGAAGATCAGGTTGATGCGCACGCCGTCTGGCGTTTCCATTTCATTGGCTTCGTACTTGTCGAAGCGGCGTATCTCTTGGAACCCGAGTTGTTCATAGAAGGCCACGGCCTGTTGGCGGTCGCTGACCCGGATACCGACGTGATCGTACTGGCGAATCGGCTGGGGTTGTTTCATGACAGGCTCCGAATGAATGACGTTGTGCCATCAGTAGACGCCTTCACGCGGATTCAATAAATGCCGTCCACCTGTTAGGATTATTCAGGTTTTTGCACAAATCCCTGCCACACGCTGCGACGGTGCCCGCCGATGGACAAACTCAAAGCCATGAGTACCTTTGTCGCCATTGTGGATCAGGGCAGCCTCTCCGCAGCCGCTGACAAACTGGACCGATCCCCGGCCGCTGTCGTGCGAACCCTCGCCAGTCTGGAGCAGCACCTTGGTGTTCGCTTGCTCAATCGCAGCACCCGCCGTATCGCGCTTACTGATGAGGGGCGCGAATACCTCGATCACTGCCGCCGTATTCTGGCGGACATCCAGACCGCAGAGTTCCAACTCGATAGCCGGCGCGCCGACCCCGCTGGCAAGCTGACGATCACTGCGCCTGTAACGTTTGGCCGTCTGCACATCGCACCATTACTGAACCAATGGCTGAAACAGAACCCCGCCATGAGCGCGGAACTGATCCTGCTCGACCGCATCGTCGATGTGATAGAGGAAGGTTTTGATCTGGCCCTGCGCATTGGTCACCTGGCTGACAGCTCACTGGTGGCGAGACAGGTCGGCAGTACGCCCTATGTACTCTGTGCGAGCCCTGAGCTCATCGAACAGCGCGGCCTGCCCAGTCATCCCGAGCAGCTATCAGACTGGCCGACCGTGGGGTTCACGCCTGCCGGCGAGGTGTGGCAGTTTCAGGTAGAGGGAGAGCTGTGGGAGCAGCGCATTCATCCCGTAGTCAGCGCCAACCAGATTGACACCGAACTCGCCGCCGCCCGGGATGGCCTGGGCATATGCCGGGTGTTAGGCTACCAGGCGCAGGAGGATTTTAAGCGCGGCACTTTGGTACCCGTGTTGGCGGAATACAATGCCCCGGCGTTGCCGGTGCAGTTCGTGTTTCCGCACAGCCGTTTGCTGTCACCGCGAGTGCGGCAATTTCTGGATGCGGTGGTGGGGCCGTTGCAGGAACGGTTGAGTCGGGTATCTGGCAACTAACGGAGATACCAGGATCTTCCTTGGCTCAAAGGTAGGCGGGCTAGGGGGTGCAACCACCAGCCTTGACCACACGTTGCGTTGACGCTGGATATTTACCCAGCAGTGATGCCGGGCGAATGGGGCGGGGCGAAAAATTACCACCGCAGTTGGGACACTGATTAGCCAAAACGCCAGATGCGCAGGATTTGCAGAATGTGCATTCAAATGTGCAGATGACAGCCTCAAGGGAGGCCGGCGGTAAATCCTTGTCACAGCACTCACAGTTGGGTCTCAATTCGAGCATAAAATTCTCCGTGCTGGTTCATAGCGCTTGGCTTTGCGGCGTACCGGAGCGCAGGTGCGTCCGACAACCGTCACTCGTTAAGAGCTGGGGAGGACCTATACATCAGAACCCCCAACATCGTCACTATCAGTGGTGCTTGAGATAGAGTCGTCTGGCTCACCATGGCTGAACATATCTGGAGCGAGTATTAGAAAGGTAAGTACGCCCGCGCCGATACAAAAAAAGACAAGGGGCACGGACCAACTTAATTCTTCGCCAGCCTTAAACTGCGCAACCAAGTCAGACAATCCGTAGACCACCATTACAAACGAAACGATGTATAAAATTCCTCGGGTTGCGCCCTGCATAGCCAACTTCCCTGTCTTCAAAACCTAAAAGAGGCGTGATCGCCCTTGACCGTGACAGCTCAGAAAAAGAGCTGAGTAGTTCAGCCTTAAATGCACTTAACGCCGCTCAGCACGCGCGGTTTTGAAATGGAGGCGCAGCCGCAATGTAAAAGCCGTCGCCGTGGCTGGCATGGTTAAGTGTTCACTCCCTCGCAGCCACTTCATAGTGTTTTTCTCCCACCCAAACATGAAGAAAGCTCGGATCTTGGCGAACATGAACTGATGAGCAAGGAAAGAATACAATCTGCTCCCACTCAGGGCCTGGCGCCCCAAGCATTCTAATCTGTCCATACCCGCCTTTCTGGAATCTTATATGGTTTCCCTTCCCGCAGCTCCCGCACTCAAACCAAATCGTTGCCATTTCGGGCCAGCTAAACAGGCTTTTAGCTAGCGCCTCCCCTAATCCGAACTCTTCTTGGCAATGCAGACATTTCATACGTGACACTTAACAGCAGTTAGACCGACGTCGCAGTGATTGCGAAAATGTGACCGCTTCATGATTCCATCCAATCACGGTGTGTTCGTGCGTCAACGATCAAGGTAAACAACAGCTTAGCCTACACCTCACCGTGCCGCCATGTAGTATCGAGGCAGTCACCGTTCTCCCAATCATATCGGCCTCACGCTCATGGTTCAGCGGCAGGTTGTCTGTCCGAGCACAAAAAAAGCGCCGTGCTCATAGAGCAGGGCGCTTTTTCAGTAAAGGCGGGCTTATACTTTCGGCCCGGCCTCCACAATGGCGTCGGAAACATCAAACTTCTTGAAGTTTTCCACGAACTGGCCAATCAGCTCGGCGGCCTTGGCATCGTAGTCCTCCTTGCTGGCCCAGGTGTTGCGCGGGTTCAGCAGGTTGTTGTCCACGCCTGGTACGTCGACCGGCACGTCCACGTTCAGAGTGGGCAGGTGTTCGGTCTCGGTATCGTCCAGGTCGCCATTCTGGATGGCGGCGATGATGCCGCGGGTGGTGGGGATACTGAAACGCTCGCCCACGCCGTAGGGGCCGCCGGTCCATCCAGTGTTCACCAGGAAGACCTTGCTGCCAAACTCATCCATGCGCTTCATCAGCAGTTCGGCGTAGACGCCGGCCGGGCGCGGGAAAAACGGCGCGCCGAAGCAGGTGGAGAAAGTGGCTTTCAGCTTGGAAGAAGAGCCCATTTCGGTGGAGCCCACCAGCGCGGTGTAGCCACTGAGGAAGTGGTAGGCCGCGGCTTCCTTGCTGAGGATGGACACGGGCGGCAGTACGCCAGTCATGTCACAGGTCAGGAAGACGATGTGTGACGGCTCGCCGGCGCGGTTCTCAATAACGCGCTTCTCAACGTGCTCCAGCGGGTAGGCGCAGCGGGAGTTTTCGGTGAGGGAGACGTCGGTGTAGTCCGGTTCGCGGGTCTCCGGGTCGATGGTGACGTTCTCAACGATAGCACCGAAGCGGATGGCGTCCCAGATAATGGGTTCGTTCTTCTGGCTCAGGTCGATGCACTTGGCGTAGCAGCCGCCTTCAATGTTGAAGACGGTGCCGGGGCCCCAGCCATGCTCGTCGTCGCCGATCAGGAAGCGATCAGGGTCGGCGGAGAGGGTGGTCTTGCCGGTGCCGGAGAGGCCAAAGAACAGGCAGGTTTCGCCGTCTTCACCAACGTTGGCGGAGCAGTGCATGGGCAGCACGTCTTTTTCCGGCAGCAGGAAGTTCTGTACGGAGAACATCGCCTTTTTCATTTCGCCGGCGTAGTGCATGCCTGCCAGCAGTACCTTGCGCTTGGCAAAGTTGATGATCACACAGCCGTTGCTGTTGGTGCCATCGCGCTCGGGCACGCACTCAAAATTGGCGGCGTTGAGGATCTGCCACTCCTGCTTGTCGGCCGGGTTGAAGCTGTCAGGGCGAATAAACAGGTTCTGGCCGAAGAGGTTCTGCCAGGCGGTTTCGGTGGTCATGCGCACTGGCAGGTAGTGTTCCGGGTCGGAGCCAACGTGTACCTGGCTTACAAAGCTGTCTTTCTCGGCGATGTAGGCTTCAACGCGATCCCAGAGGGCATCAAACTTGTCCGCATCGAACGGGCGGTTGATGGGGCCCCAATGGATATCGTCAGAGGTACTGGGCTCTTCGACGATGTAGCGGTCTTTCGGGGACCGGCCTGTACGTTCACCGGTTTTGACCACCAGAGAACCATTTGCGGCCAGTTGGCCTTCGCGTCTTTCCAGTGCCAGCTCAACCAGTTGTGCTGCACTCAGATCATTATAAGTGTTACTCACTTCGACCTCGCCCTCGGGATGTGATCGTGATTACTCAGGCCGTCCCCCCTAAAAATTGACGGAAATCTGAGCAATCGGGTCAATTCAGGCGCGCTATTATGCCAGAGACGCCGGTAAAAAACGACTGCCCCGGAAACCGCTCTACGACTGGCTTCCGGGCCGTTCAGCCGGGTGTTCAGTGTAACGTATGGCCGGTGAAAAGGTGATCAATATCATTTCTATCGAAGCGATAGTGTTGATGACAGAACTGGCAGTCCATTTCGATGGAACCCTGCTCGTCGAGGATACTGTAGCACTCCTCCTTGCCGATGGATTCCAGGGCGCCCAGCGTTCGCTCCCGCGAGCAGCTGCAACGGAAGGCGACGGGCTCGGCATCGAACAGGCGCACAGTTTCTTCGTTGAACAGGCGATGGAGCACGGTTTCGCTGTCCAGGGTCAGTAGTTCTTCGGCTTCGACGGTGCTGGCCAGGTGGTTAAGGCGATCCCACAGGTCGGAATCCTGTTCGGTGTCGCCGGGCAGTTTCTGCAGCATCAGGCCGGCGCTGCAGTTTTCATCGGCAAACAGGAAAAAGCTGGTGGGGATCTGCTCGGAGCGTTCGAAGTATTCTTCCAGGCAGCCGGCCAGGCTTTCCTCTTCCCGGGGCACCACGCCCTGGTAACGCTGGCCTTTGTCCGGGGAGATGGTGATGGCCATGCGGCCCTCGCCCAGCAGCGCATTCAGGGAGTCCTCGGTCACGGCGTGTTCGTCGTAGCGGGCCAGGCCGCGGATGAAACGATCATGGCTGCACTCCGCCATCAGTGTGCGCAGCGGGCCGTCGCCCTGGGCTTGCAGGGATAGGGTGCCTTCAAACTTGAGGGTGCTGCTCATCAGCACGCTGGCCACCAGGGATTCCCCCAGCATGCGCCGCACGGACGCGGGGTAGGGAGCCTGGTTGCCAATTTCACTATAGCTGTCGTTCAATTTCACCCAGGCTCCCCGGACCTGGCTGTCTTCAAAAATAAATCGCTGGAACTGGTCCCGGGATGCCATTGGTATTTCTCCTGAGCGTTAAAGTCGGAAACGGTAATCATTGGGGCGGGAAACAGGAATGCTAGAGCCCGTTCTGTTCCCGGAAGCGTTGTATATCCCGTCGGTCTTTCTTGGAAGGCCGTCTGGCCGGGGGTAGCTGCGCCGCCTGCATGGTTTTGCGCTGCCACGAGAGTTCTTCCCGGCGTTTCACGCTGTCGTCGGTTTCGTGATAGAGCTTCTGGGCTTCGGGGGCGCCCCGGCGCCGGTCACTGATGTCGTCCACCACCACAATGCATTCCTGCCAGCCCAGCCGCAGGGTCACTTTGGCGCCGGGCTCCACCAGTTTTCCGGGTTTGGTTCGCTGGCTGTTGTAGTGAACCTTGCCCCCTTCGATGGCTTGCTTGGCGAGGTTGCGGGTTTTGTAGAAGCGTGCTGCCCACAGCCATTTGTCGAGTCTTACGCGGGTGTCGTCAGTGGTGGTTGCCGTCATGTCTCCTCACCTGATGAGCGTATACGCATAGTATAGCTGGCTCACTGGCCGGATGGCAGGGGTTGGCGCTGACGCAGTGCCGGCAGGATTTCATCAAAATGATGAATCGAGGGGATGTCGGGGTGCCGGTCGCGGGCGGGCTGCCTGCTGTCTGGTGCCAGAATGGCAAGGCACTGGGCGATGCCAGCGGTGCGGGCGCTTTCCAGTACCGGGAAGCTGTCGTCCACCATCAATGTTGCGGCGGCCTGATAGGCTTCCAGCCCGGCGAGGTCCTGCCAGAAGGCGGGATTTTCCTTGGGTTTGCCCAGCTGGTGGCTCGAGATGATGTTGTCCACCCGGCTGTCCAGGCCGGTGCGCTGAAGCTTCAAGCTGAGCGGGTCCGGATGGCAGTTGGTGACAATCACGGAGCGCAAACCGATATCACGGACGGCATCGAGAAAATCCGTCACATGCGGGCGGTAGCCAATGCGTTCGCCCACTTCGGCCTTGAGCCCGGTGATGTCCATGTCCAGCCGGTCGCTCCAGTAGTCGGTGCAGTACCAGTTCAAAGAACCACGTTCGGCCATGATCATCGGAATGATAGTGTCACGGGCTTCTTCCGGGCTGAGATTGTTGTACTCGGCGTAACGCCTGGGCAGGTGCTCGAGCCAGAAATGGTTGTCGAAATGCAGGTCGAGCAGTGTTCCGTCCATATCCAGGAACACCGTCTCAAGGGAGTGCCAGTTCACCATAAACAAAAACAGCCTGAAGTTGGTTAAACGTCAGGCTGCCGAAGAATGCGCAAATTGGCAAGGCGGGTTTTTACGGATCAGTTACCGCTTTGTTCAATGGGCTGTTGTTTCCTGCCGGTGCGAGTACAACCGAGGCAGCGAACAAAGGTGGCTTTGGCCGGGCCAACAACCAGGACTTCGCCGGCTTCCGCTGCGTTACCGCCCAGTGCGGAGAACGGCAGGGATACCAGGTAAACCACGCTTCCCACGATGGTGGTGGCAAACAGGGCCGGGCGAACAAACAGCGCATCGCCTGTCATTGCCAGTGCTGTAGGTTCTTCGTCGATGGCTTGAGCGTGGCCGACGGAGGAAAAAGCCAGCAGGCAAACCGCTACGGCTGTAATAACGATGTGGGAAATCTTACCGGTCATTTCTTGTTTCTCCTGAGCTTACCTTAGCTTGTCGGCGTTCTGATCTGGCCGATGGTCGCCCTGCCTTGGATGGCTGACGATACATATACCGCACAGTGTAGCTTACGATTATGGATACTCTGTTAACTATGAATCATATTTGCGTATTTTCAAACGATTTTTCTGTTTCATTAGTTGTCTGGCCGCCGTTCAGCGCTGGCATTTTCCGCAGTAAACCGTCGAGCGCTGGTTCATCCGGATTTCCTTCAGCGGATGGCCGCACTCGCGGCAGGACTCGCCATTGCGGCCATACACCAGCAGCGACTGGGCAAAATAGCCCGGTTTGCCGTCGCTGTTCACAAAGTCCCGCAGGGTGGTTCCACCCATGAGAATGGCCGCACTGAGCGTTTCGCGGATGGCTTCCACCAGGCGGTTGTAGCGGTCCAGGCTGATGCGGCCGGCGGCGCGACGGGGGTGGATGCCGGCCTTGAACAGGGCTTCGTTTGCATAGATGTTGCCCACGCCCACCACCACATGGTTGTCCATGATGAAGGATTTTACCGGTGTCTTCTTGCCCCGCGAGAGTCGATAGAGCAGGCGCCCGTTGAATTCCGGTGCCAGGGGTTCCGGCCCCAGGCTGGCGATCAGTGGATGCTGGTCCGGTGTTTCGGACCAGAGCCAGCAACCAAAGCGGCGGGGGTCGTTGAAGCGCAGGCGAATGCCGTTGTCGAGTGTCAGTTCCACGTGGTCATGAAGTAGGGGCTCACTCTGATCGGTGATCACCCGCAGGCTGCCGGACATGCCCAGGTGCACGATCAATGTTCCGGCAACGGTGGCCGAGCTTACGCCAATCAGCAGGTATTTGGCCCGGCGGTCCACGGTGTGGATGACAGAGCCTTCGATCAGTTCCGCGAGGTTGCCCGGCACGGGCCAGCGCAGGCGCCCGTCGCGCACGGTTACCTGAGTGATGGTCCGGTTTTCACAATGGGGGGCGATGCCGCGTCGGGTGGTTTCTACTTCGGGCAATTCGGGCAAAGGGATATACTCCAGCGGCACGGGCGGTAACGGATAAGTGTAATCGGTAACAAATTCGCATCCAAATGCGGTTGTTCGGGCTAACAACTGTACGCTAAAGTGGCTCAATACGGTTTGTCGGGCAGTGCCGGACCCGGATTTCGAACGAGGAAAACTCTATGTGGTACAACGGTCTTCTGGACCTTTCGGTGATGCAGCTGATTCTGGTTGCGCTGGGGCTTACCCACATCACAATTATCAGCGTTACGCTTTACCTGCATCGTCATTCTGCCCACAACTCGCTGGATCTTCATCCGGTGCTGGCGCATTTTTTCCGCTTCTGGCTGTGGCTGACCACGGCCCAGAACACCAAGCAGTGGACGGCGATTCACCGTAAACATCACGCCAAGTGCGAAACCGAGGAAGACCCTCACAGCCCGGTGGTCCTGGGTATTCGTAAGGTGCTGCTTGAAGGTGCCGAACTGTACGACGAGGCCGGTACGCCAGAAACTCTGGAGCGTTATGGCCAGCGTACCCCGGAAGACTGGGTCGAGAACAACGTGTATAGCCGCTATAAACTGCTGGGCATTCAACTGATGGCGGTGATTGATCTGCTGCTGTTCGGTGTTCACGGTATCTGGATCTGGGCGGTGCAGATGATGTGGATTCCGGTCTGGGCTGCCGGTGTGGTCAATGGCATCGGGCACTTTATGGGGTATCGCAATTTCGAATGCAGCGATAATGCCCGCAACATTTCGCCCTGGGGCATCCTGATTGGCGGCGAAGAGCTGCACAATAATCACCACACCTACCCCAATTCCTCCAAGCTGTCTCGCCGCTGGTATGAAGTGGATATTGGCTGGGGCTATATTCGTCTGTTCCAGTTCTTCCGGTTGGCGAATCCCAAGGGCTTCAAGCCGATCGCACATTATGTACCTGGTAAGCAGGAAGTGGATGTCGAGACGGTTCAGGCCATTACCAACAGCCGGTTCGATATTATGCGTCAGTATCGTAAGCGGGTGATGGAGCCGGTGTTGCGTCAGCAGAAGGCGGTGATGGATGAGGAGATTCGTCCGCGTTATCGCAGTCTGAAGCGGTTGCTGTCTCGTGAGGTGACTCTGATCAAGCCGAAGGAGAAGGAGCACCTGGAAATTGCTCTGGAGAGCAATGCGGTGCTGCGGCAGATTTATGAGAAGAGTAATGAGTTGCAGGAGTTGTGGCGTCGCCGTGGTTTGAAGCCGCAGGAGAAGTTGCATGCGCTGATGGAGTGGTGCCGGGAGGCGGAGGCCAGTGGCATTCGTTATCTGGAAGACTTTGCGGCGCATTTGCGGGCTTATTCTCTTCGGCCTTCGCCGTGATCGCCCTTTTAGTCTGCTGATTCCTTCACTCTGAATAAACAGTAGGTCACCTGGCCTGCTGTTTTTTGTCTGTGCAGGGTCCAGTTGGCTGGCGCTGAGGGCGTTGGCATGTCGCTTTCGTGTTCTGCGTAGATCCAGCCCCCGGGTTTTACCCAACCATTGTCCGCAATCATCGGGAACAGCTTTTCCAGCCAGCCCTGTCTGAAGGGTGGGTCCATGAACAGGATGTCGACGGGTTTGGCCGGTGGCTGGGCCAGGTAGGTGTCGACAGCCTGGCAGGCCACTTCTCCGTTTTCCGATTTTAGTAGGCGCAGGTTGCTTCTCAGGGCCTGGGCGAGTGCGGGCGTGTGATCGACGAAGGTGGTTGGGCCAGCGCCTCGGGAGAGAGCTTCAAGACCCAGGGCGCCGGAGCCGGCGAAGAGGTCGAGGCAGCGGCTACCGGGCAGGTGGTGCGTCAGCCAGTTAAAGAGGGTTTCGCGGGTGCGTGCCGGTGTAGGGCGTACGCCGCCGGCTTCGGGGAAGCGCAGTTTGCGGCTGCGCCAGTCGCCGCCGATGATGCGGAGTTCGCCGCCGTTGCTGGCTGGCCTGGGTTTCTGAGTGCGCGCCATGGGGATGAGGCCTCTTGAGCATGGTTTGGTACGCCTGCCGGTGCAGGTTGCGCCATGTTACGAAGGTTTATGGGGCGAGTCACCTGCGGCCATCACTTAGGCCGGTCAGTCTGCTAGAATACCGCCTTTCTTGTATCCCGCGAATCGACGACCAATGGTATGACTATGACGGCAGAGTGGATTGCTATCGGCCTTCTGGCCCTTCTTGTCCTTGTGTTTGTTCTGGATGTGGCGGCAAACCGTCAGCGTGTACCCCGGCCAAAGCCGGTGCCCCAGAAGAAGCCGGAGGCTCCGGAAGGTGCTACCCCGAAATCCGGGTCGGAGGAGAAGGCGGAGCCTAAGTCCGAGCCCGATAGCGCGCCGGTCGCGGAAGCACCTGAAAAGCCTGCTGATGAGGAAGCGCCCGCTGAATCCCCGGCAACGCCGGAGCCTGAACCAGAGCCGGAAGCACCTCAGGTCAGTGTTTTCGAGCGTATCCGTAAGGGGTTGGGTAAAACCCGTGCCAATCTGACCGGTGGTTTTGCGGATCTGTTTTCCATCGGCAAGAAGGTGGACGAGGACCTGCTCGAGGAAATCGAGACCACGCTGCTGATGGCGGATGTGGGTGTGACTGCCACGTCGGAAATCATTGAGTCGCTCACCGACAAACTGGAGCGCAACCAGCTCAAGGACGGCGAAGCCCTGCGCAAGGCCCTGAGGGATGAGCTCCATGGCCTGCTGGCGGATGTGACAAAGCCCCTGGAAATTGATGCGGGCAAAAAGCCCTACGTCATCCTGATGGTGGGTGTGAACGGTGTTGGTAAAACCACTACGATCGGTAAGCTCACCAAGCTTTTTCAGCGGGACGGCAAGTCGGTGATGCTGGCGGCGGGGGATACCTTCCGTGCCGCGGCGGTTGAGCAGTTGCAGGTGTGGGGCGAGCGTAATGACGTTCCCGTCGTGGCCCAGCATACCGGCGCCGACAGCGCATCCGTCATCTTTGATGCTGTTCAGTCTGCGCAGTCCCGTGGTGTGGATGTGGTGATTGCGGACACCGCCGGCCGCCTTCAGAACAAAGACAACCTGATGAGCGAGCTGGAGAAGGTTGTGCGGGTCATGAAGAAGCTGGATGAGTCCGCGCCCCACGAAGTCATGCTGGTTCTGGACGCCGGCACCGGCCAGAATGCTTTGAGTCAGGCCCAGGTGTTCCAGCAGGCGGTGGGGGTCAGCGGCATTACCCTGACCAAGCTGGACGGCACGGCCAAGGGTGGTATTGTGTTTGCCATCGCCCGGCAGTTGCAGCTACCCATCCGTTACATTGGTGTGGGGGAGCAGGTAGACGACCTGCGCAGCTTCGATGCCCGCACCTTTGTGGATGCGCTGTTTGATGAAAGCCCGGATAAGTAACCTTCAATGATCGAGTTCCGCCAGGTCACCAAACGTTATGACAGCGACCATACCGCGTTGCGTCAGGTCAATTTCGGCCTGGAGCGTGGTGAGTTGGCGTTTCTTACGGGGCATTCCGGTGCTGGCAAAAGTACGCTGCTAAAGCTGATTATGGTGATGGAGCGCCCCAGCGCCGGCGAGGTGATTGTGGGCGGGCAGGTGCTCAATACCCTGCCGCGCCGTCAGGTGCCGTACATCCGCCGACACATCGGTGTGGTGTTCCAGAATCACCAGTTATTGTTTGATCGCACCGTGTTCGACAACGTCGCCATGCCTTTGGAGGTGATGGGCACCCCGGCCCGGGATATCGGTCGCCGCGTGCGGGCCGCTCTGGACAAGGTGGGGTTGTTGAGCAAGGAAAAGATGAACCCGATGCAGCTATCCGGGGGTGAGCAGCAGCGGGTGGGCATTGCCCGTGCCGTGGTGAACAAGCCCCCGGTACTGTTGGCGGATGAGCCCACCGGTAACCTGGACCCGGAATTGTCTGCCGATATCATGCGGCTGTTTGCGGAATTCAGTCAGGTCGGGGTCACGGTGTTGATTGCTACCCACGACATTGCACTGATTAACGATCTTGGTCGCCGTACGTTGACTCTCGATCATGGTCGGCTGGTGACAGGCGTTGGCGCAAAAGGGGGGCTTCATGGCTAACGATCCCCGACGGCAGCCTGCCCGGGGCGCCAAAAGTGCCCGTTCTCCCTGGCGCCAGCAGGCCGAAAGTTACCTGAATCATCATCGTAAGGTGGCCCGGGACAGCGCGCAGCGTCTTTGGCACTCACCAGTGGCGAGTATGATGACCTGGACGGTGATGGGCGTGGCGCTGGCGCTGCCAGTGGCGCTTATGCTGTTGCTGGCCAGTCTGGAAGGCGTCAGTGCCGGCTGGGAAAGCTCGGCGAGGGTGACGGCCTATCTGAGTGACGCCGTTTCTATTGAAGATGCCCGGTCATTGAAAGCCGAGGTGGCTGATGACAGCCGGGTGGCGGAAGTCGAGCTGATCGACCGTGAGACTGCGCTGGAAGAGTTCCGCGCTTCTTCCGGCCTTGAAGACGCCCTCGATTACCTGGACGGAAACCCGCTTCCCCATACTCTGCTGGTCACACCCAGTGAAGGTTCCCGCACCGCTGACGGCGTGGAAATGCTGCTGAAGGTTATTGAAGGGCTGGACGGTGTTGACCGGGTACAGGTGGATCTCGGCTGGTTGCAGCGTCTGAACGCCATGACCGACCTGTTGGGCCGTGCCGTCTGGGCGCTGGCGCTGTTGTTGGCGGCCGCCGTGGTGCTGGTGATTGGCAATACCGTTCGCCTTGCGATTGAAAATCGCCGCGACGAAATTCTGGTGGCAAAGTTGGTGGGTGGCACCGACGCTTTCGTGCGCCGGCCGTTCCTCTATACCGGGGCCTGGTTTGGCCTGGGCGGTGGCATTGTGGCTTTTATCCTGCTCCAGGTGTCGCTCTGGTGGCTCAGTGGCCCAGTGGAGCGCCTAGCCGGGTTGTACCGCAGTGAGTTTTCCCTGAGCGGGCTGAGCGTCGATGGCGCGCTGGCGTTGATAATTGCAGCCATGCTGTTAGGCTGGTTAGGCGCCTGGGTTGCCGTCAAGCGCCATCTGGATGACATTGAGCCGGGGGAAATTGCCGGCGGATGATCTCCGATCTCGGAAATACCGTATTGAAGCCAATACAGGTTTCGGCGTAGCTTGAAGATAGAATTCGAAGGCAGCCAGATTTCCAGTTTGTTGATTTGAAACGGTTTAGATGGAAATTTGGGTTATTTGCAGAGTGCTTGGCGGGCTGAATTAGAGTTGCTATATTTATCGGTCGTCATGTTCGGAGGGTAAGACATGGGTACGAGTTTACAGATCATCGACAGACTGGTTCCGGGTGCCAACCTTGAGTCCTATATCCAGGCGGCCAGCCGCATTCCGGTACTGTCTGTCGAGGAAGAGCGCAAGCTCGCCGAGCGACTGCATTACGATGGTGATGTGGAAGCCGCGCGTGAGTTGGTTCTTTCGCATCTGCGCTTCGTGATCCACATTGCCCGCAGCTATGCGGGTTATGGGCTGTCCCAGGCAGATTTGATCCAGGAAGGTAACGTAGGCCTGATGAAGGCGGTCAAGCGTTTCAATCCGGAATACGGTGTTCGCCTGGTGTCCTTTGCAGTGCACTGGATCAAGGCCGAGATTCACGAGTTTATCCTGCGCAACTGGCGCATCGTGAAAGTGGCGACCACCAAGGCGCAGCGTAAGTTGTTCTTTAACCTGCGCAGCCAGAAGAAGCGTCTGGCGTGGTTGAGCCATGATGAGGTTAATGCCGTGGCCAGTGATCTTGGGGTTGAGCCCAAGGTTGTGCGGGAGATGGAAGGCCGTCTGGCTTCCCACGATACGGCGTTCGATGGCCCCCAGGATGATGACGACGACAATGCTTATCAGGCGCCGGCGTATTATCTGGAAGACAAGCGCAGCAATCCGGCCACGCAGTTGGAGCAATCAGACTGGACGGACGATTCCAATGGTCGTCTGATGGCGGCGCTGGGGCAGTTGGATGAGCGTAGCCAGGATATCCTTCGTGAGCGCTGGTTGTCGGATAGCAAGTCGACACTGCATGAGCTGGCTGACCGATATGGTGTTTCCGCTGAGCGTATTCGTCAGTTGGAGAAAAACGCCATGAAGAAGATTCGTCTGCATATGACAACGGAAGAAGAGGCGGCTTAACCCTTAGTTGACTTGGGGTTTGTCAGAACGCCACCACCCTTTGCGGGGTTGGTGGCGTTTTTGTTTGTATACTCTTTTAAAACAAACCTTGGGTAAGAACAAATGACTGAGAATCGGTTTCATATAGCCTTCCTTGGTGTTGGCCTCATGGGTGCGCCCATGGTTCGGAATTTGTTGGATGCGGGTTATCCAATGACGTTGTGGAATCGGACGGGGAGTAAGTGCGAGCCTTTTGCCGATGAAGCTACCATTGCCGGTACACCGGAAGACGCGGTTCGAGATGCCGACATCGTCATCACCATGCTGGAGAACGGCGATGTGGTGGATGACGTGATGGTGGCCCAACGCGGTATCGCGGCGCTCAAGGCCGGGGCGGTCTATATTGATATGAGTTCGGTTCAGCCGTCGCTGGCGCGACGCCATTCGGCCTTGGCTAAGGAGCAGGGGGCCGGGTATGTGGATGCGCCTGTGTCCGGCGGCACTGTTGGCGCTGAGCAGGCAACGCTGAGTATTATGGCTGGTGGCTCTGGCGCAGACGTTGAGCGGGTGCGGCCGGTTTTTGAGGTGCTGGGGAAATGCACGCCCATTGGTCCGGTAGGGGCGGGGCAACTGGCGAAGCTGGCGAATCAGGCGATCGTGGGGATTACCATTGGCGCGGTGTCAGAGGCGTTGTTGCTGGCAGCGAAGGGTGGGGCTGATCCTGCCGCAGTTCGGGAGGCGCTGATGGGCGGTTTTGCGGGCAGTCGGATTCTGGAGTTGCACGGTCAGCGGATGATTGACCGGGACTTTTCGCCCGGTGCACCGGCGCGAATTCAGTTGAAGGACCTGCGGATGATTCTGGATGAGGCCCGTTCCGAGGGTCTGACCCTGCCGCTATCGCAGCAGGTGCATAATGAGTATCAAAGCCTGATCGCCAACGGGCACAGCGATGTGGATCACAGTGGTTTGTTGCTGGAACTGGAGCATCTCAACGGGGCATTGTTGGGTTCTTCGTCGGCCATCAAGCGCAAGTAGCAGGCTCGCTATGAATGTCTCCATGCTGTTTGCCGAGGTGAAATGCAGGAGCACGGCGCGGGTGAGATTAACTTTCGGAATGTTTTCGCAGCGCTGGACCGCCTGGGCTATGGTGGTTGGATGAACGTGGAATATTGCCTTGCGGGCTATACGGTGTCGAGACTAGGCTGGTTCGGGGTATGTCGTGACCGTCGCCATTGGCGACACCCTCTTACAAGATCGTAACTGGTCGGCAACGGATGTTCTTCGTACCCTAGCTGTTAATGTAATCCGCTATCGGGAGGAAAACCGGTGAAAGCACTGGTAATTGAAGACGATCAGGACGTGGCAAACTACCTTGTTAAAGGGCTGAAAGAGTCTGATTTTGTCGTGGACCACGCGGCGGATGGCAAGGAAGGCATGATGATGGCCGCCAGCGAAGACTACGACATCATGATTGTGGACCGCATGTTGCCAGGTATGGACGGCCTGTCGATCATCAAAACGGTGCGTGCCACTGGCAACCAGGTTCCAGTGTTGATCCTCAGCGCCCTGGGCGATGTGGATGACCGGGTGGAAGGCCTGCGTGGTGGTGGCGATGACTATCTGACCAAACCGTTCTCTTTCACCGAGCTGCTGGCCCGTATCGAATCCCTGGTGCGCCGTAATCGCCAGTCTGCGGAAACCGAGACCGTGCTGCGGGTGGCCGATCTGGAAATGGACCTGCTTGCCAGAACCGTTAAGCGGGCCGGGCACAATATTGATGTTCAGCCCCGGGAGTTCCGTCTGCTGGAATATCTCATGCGAAATGCCGGGCAGGTGGTCACTCGTACCATGTTGCTCGAAAAAGTATGGGACTATCATTTCGACCCCCAGACCAACGTCATCGACGTACACATCAGCCGTCTGAGGGCGAAGATCGACAAGGAATTCGAGACCCCCTTGCTGCAGACCATACGGGGTGCAGGGTACATGTTGCGTGAAACTGCTTAGCCAGCTCAGAACCTCATCGTTCCAGTTAGCCCTGCTGTACATGGTGGTGTTCGCCACCTCGGTTTTTTTGCTGCTGGCGTTTATCTACTGGCGCACGGCAGGGTTCATGACTGCCCAGACCGATGAGACCATCGAGGCCGAGATTGCCGGCCTCGCGGAGCAATACCGTGGCAGCGGTATCAATGGCCTTATTTCCATCATCCGCGAGCGTGTTGCCCGCGACCCCAACGCCAAATCCATCTATCTGTTGACGACGGACGACTTCGTCAAGCTCGCCGGTAACATCGAAAACTGGCCCAAGGGTTCTCGCTCTGACAGCGGCTGGATCAATTTCACTCTGAATCCGTCAGTGGGCTGGAATGGTCCGGAGCGACTCGCACGGGCTCGCATTTTCGAAGTGCAGGGTGGCCTGCGCCTGTTGGTGGGCCGTGATGTGGACGAGCTCACTAACCTGAAACGGGTGATCGAAACCGCCATTAACTGGGGGATGGGTATTACCCTGGCGCTGGCGCTGTTAGGCGGGTTCCTGATGAGCCGGAGCACCACGCGGCGCATTGAAGTCATCAACAACACTTCCCGGCGCATCATGAATGGGCATCTGTCCCTGCGTATACCAACCCGAGGTACCGACGACGACTTCGACCAGCTGGCAGAAAACCTGAACCAGATGCTGGATCGCATTGTTTACCTGATGGAAGGTATCCGGCATGTGTCCGACAGCATCGCCCACGATTTAAGAACCCCGCTGACCCGGCTGCGCAATCAGCTTGAAAACACCCTTATGTCGGTAGACAACGACGAGGCCCGGGAGCAGGCCGGCAAGGCCGTGGCAGAGGCGGACCAGTTGTTGGCCACCTTCAATGCCCTGCTTCGGATCGCGCGTTTGGAAACCCGTGGCAATACAGCAGACATGCAGCAGGTACCCCTGGGAGAGCTGGTTAGCGATGCGTGTGAGCTGTATGAAGCGTTGGCGGAAGACAAAGAGCAGCAGTTCGAGCAGTCCCTGGAAGATCATGTGGTGATCGAGGGCGATCGGGACCTGCTGTTCCAGATGGTCAGTAACCTGATTGATAACGCTATCAAGTACACCCCGGAACAAGGCGAGATCCGGGTAAACGTACGCAAGGACGGCAACGACGCGATCTTCGAGGTTGGGGACAGTGGCATTGGTATCCCCGATGACGAAAAAGACCAGGTGTTCCAGCGCTTCTACCGGGTTGGCAAAAGCCGGTCATTGCCCGGCAACGGCCTTGGGCTCAGCCTTGTCAGCGCGGTCGCGGAGATCCACCAGGGTGTTATCTCATTGAGCGATCATCACCCAGGGGAAGACTATCCGGGGCTGATGGTCACCATTCGGTTGCCCGCTTACTCGCCGAACCGGAAACGTCTGAAAGACACCCAGACCATTTCCGCTTCGGAAGCCGGAGAACAGAGCTCCCCGGGGGAGCTCAGGGGCGTTTGATCAGTTGCTGGATGCGCCGCGGAACTGATTTACGCGGCTGATCACTGGCTTCAGCAGCGTGTCTACCTGTGAGCGGCGACGATCGAATTTGGCCTGGATGCTGTCCCACTCACCTTCCAGATGTTTCTGTTCCAGCATGATAAACGCCGCCAGGTTATGACGGTTCAGCTTGCCGGTGATGCCGTATTGGTCAAGCCGATAGCCGATACTGTCGAGACCATTGAGGGCCGTGTTGAGAAGCTTTTTGGTGTTCATTCTGGTATCCCGTGCTTGGACGTTAAATCGGAAATTCAGTTAATTGAACGCTAACGCCTGCGTCTAGAGTGCGCAACCTAATCTGGCCCTGACCAAAACGTAATTCGGCCGCCACCACTGTGTAACCTGTTCTGTGGAAAATGGAAGGTGTAGCTAAGGAAGCCAGCGGAAACTCCGCTTGCTTCTCCCTCCAGCACAGCGCTAGCCTTACCCCGTTTTTACGGGGTTTTTTTATGTCTACACGGTGGTTTTTCTATGGCCAGAACCCGCTACATAACCGCGGAGGGCGAGCAGGCTCTTCGTGAGGAATTGCGTTTTCTCTGGAAGGAGAAGCGTCCGGAAGTGACGCAGGCGGTGCGGGAAGCAGCCGCTCAGGGCGATCGCTCAGAGAACGCCGAGTACATCTATGGCAAGAAACAGTTGCGGGAAATTGATCGACGCGTGCGCTTCCTGACCAAGCGGCTTGATGAGCTGACGGTGGTGGATCGTCTGCCTGATGACCGGGGCAAAGTGTTTTTTGGCGCCTGGGTGACCATCGAAAACGAAGGCGGCGACGAAAGCACTTACCGGCTGGTTGGGCCGGATGAGTTCGATCTGTCTCGCGGTTACCTGAGCATCGACTCTCCCATGGCGCGTGCGCTTTTGGGCAAACGCATTGACGACGAGGTGGGGGTGCGAACACCGGATGGCTGGAATCACGTTGTGATCACCAACATTCATTATGAACCGCTAACGCCCGACAAGTGAGGAGTGTCACAAAACTGGCGACTGACCGGGTTTTTTGTCGTTTTTGGCGATAGACTGATCAAAAATTGTCAGCCTGAGATGTATTTGTTCAAATAATGGTCAGGCTCGGCATGACATAAAAAGGCAGTCGTTATGGGCGGATTCGATACAAAAAGGACTATGATCGGCGCGACCGTGCTGGTGGTGGCGTTGTCACCTCTGGTGTGGGCCCAAACCGGCGAAGAAACCGTCGAGGGTGGCGCCTTCAACTATGAAGAGCGTTCAACGCTGGAAACCATTCCGTTCAACTCCATGGAAGAAGAGTCTCTGGCCAATACCGTGATCGAAGGTGGCCTGGAAGCGCCGGCGGCTGGCGTGCCCGTGCAGCCGCGAACGGACGAGGATTTCTACCTGGATCCCCTTGCCCTTCAGCCCCGTGATCCACGCACGGATCTCGGGCGAAGCGAAATTCCGGTGGAATTCCGCTTCAGCAACCCCAAGTCCATTCCCGGGCAAACCCACGGCGACAACTACATTATCCGCCCACCGACCAATCGGAACTACGGCGCGTTCAATACCACAACGACGGAACGATAATTCGTCTGCCGCGAGGGTTCAGGCGGCAACAATGCCCTCGGGCTCAGTTCTGCCCAACACATCTTCGTAGAAGAACGCCAGCGCCTGTTTGGCCTGATTGAGGCGTGCCCGTGACACTTCCAGGCGTTCGCTCAGGTAAGCCAGGAATAATTGCCGGTCGCCGGGTTGCAGCGTTTCCGGATTTTTCAGGTCGTGGAAAAGCACGAACCGGGAAATCCAGTGGAGATAGGTTTGCTCTGCGCGGTGGTTAAGCTGATGTTTGCGGATGGCGCCAGTCACTCGACTGACAAGCCCGGGCTGCGACTGTTCCAGCGCCTCGGTGATATCCATGATGCGTCTTCCGTGTGAATTGTTGTTCTTATGATGCGCGCATCTTATGACAATCGTTTGACCGCCGCAAAACTTTTGCGAGGGAAATTGAGTGGGAGCAGAACCGTCGGTGCGGCGGCTGCTCCCGATCAAGCTGGACTACGGGTTACTTCAGGGATTCCAGCTTATCGATGTACTTCTGCATGGCTTCCTCGGAGGAGGTGCCCTTGACCTTTTCCCAGGCGTCGTACTTGGCGCGGCCGACAAAATCCATCATGCCCGGGCGTTTGCCACTGACATCACCTTCGGTGGCCTGCTTGTAGAGGGCATAGAACTCCAGCTTGAGTTCGTTGGAGGGTTTGAAGTCGCCCTCGGCGTTCTGGATGTAGTTGACGGCTTCGTCAAAGCGGGTTTTCAGGTCACTCATATGGCGGTTCCTTTTCTGGTGTTGAATCCGATATTCACGATGCGGAAGAGTATAGCCAGAGACAGTGTGACCGTCATTGGCCGATCGTTCCAATCCTTCGACGAATGGGGTATTGTCCGCATCCTTCTTTTAAGATAAACGGAGATGCCCCATGGCCGCCGCCAACAAACTGGCAAGCATTGTTGCCAAGATCAATCAGTTGCCGGAATTTGCCCGGCCCAAGGCTTTGTCGCTGTTTTTCGGCAAGGCGGTTCCGTTCACTGGTACCACCGGCATTCGCATTGAAGCCCTCGATCAGGAACGTTGCGTGATCTCCCTGAAGAACAAGCGCAGGGTCCAGAATCACATCAAGGGCGTACATGCCGTGGCTTCCCTGTTGTTGGCGGAATCCGCTACGGGCTTTCTCGTCGGTCTGAACGTGCCGGATGACAAGGTGCCCGTGATCAAAACCGCGCATGCCGAATACACCCGCCGTGCCAAAGGCGATATGAAGGTGGAGGCGTACCTTACCGCTGAGCAGCGTGAGCGTATGCTGACCGAAGAGAAGGGCGAAACCTCGGTGCCGGTGACCATCCACGACAGCGAAGGCCAGCAGCCGATCGAGATTGAAATGATCTGGGCCTGGACGCCAAAGCGTCGCTAGTTGCGATAGGTCATTGTTGTGAAAGGCCCCGGGATGTCGAATGGTTGGCAATTCTTTGCCCGGGGTCGAAATATTGCCAGAAGCTGGCCAATTTTTGCTTGAGTACCCGATTTATCCTGTGTAGAGTTCTGCCTGTAGCGTGCCAGGATGGTGCGCACAATGGACTGTAACACCGCAACTGAGTTTGCACATGGACCACAGGGAGCAAGCGCATGTCTTCAAAAGACGGTTCCGTCGCGCCGAAAGAGCGCATCAATATCAAGTATGTCCCCGCCACCGGTGATCAGCAGGCTGAAACAGAACTGCCGCTGAAGATGTTTGTCGTTGGTGACTTCAAGGGGCAAGCCGAAGAAACTCCGATCGAAGACCGTAAGGCGATTTCCGTCGACAAGAACAACTTCCGTTCTGTGATGTCGGAAGCCGGTCTCACCCTCTCCACCACGGTCACCAACAAGCTGGACGAAGAAGCCGAAGAATTGCCGGTTAACCTCGAGTTCCAGACGCTGGACGACTTTTCCCCGGATAGCATTTCCCGTCAGGTACCTGAGCTGAAGAAGCTGATTGAGCTTCGTGAAGCCCTGGTTGCCCTCAAGGGCCCGCTGGGTAACGTGCCATCGTTCCGATCCAAGCTGCAGGAACTGCTGGACAACGATGACGCCCGCGACAAACTCCTCCAGGAGCTTGAGCTGGCCACGGACGAAAGCGGCGAATAATCCGAACTCTTGATTCGAATTCTGCCATTGCTGGCAGGTTTCACTTTTCTATTAAAACGTACTGAAGGGATGTGGTATGTCTGATACTGCTGAGCAGCAATCTGCTGCCTCCGAAGCTGCTGCGGAAGGCTCACTGCTGGACCAGGTAATGGCCAACAGTCGCATGGCTCCCGCCGATGAAGGATACGATGTGGCGCGCCGCGGCGTGGCAACGTTTATCTCCAACCTGCTGAAAAGCGACGAGAAAGGCCAGCCGGTCAACAAGGCACTGGTCGACCAGATGGTGGTCGAGCTGGATCGCAAGATCAGCGCCCAGATGGACGAAATCCTGCACGCGCCCAAGCTGCAGGAACTGGAGTCTTCCTGGCGCGGCCTGAAGCTGATGGTGGATCGCACGGATTTCCGCGAGAACATCAAGGTGGACATTCTTCACGCCACCAAAACCGAACTGCTGGAAGACTTCGAGTTCGCACCCGATGTCACCCAGACCGGTTTCTACAAGCACATCTACTCCACAGAGTACGGCCAGTTTGGCGGCGAGCCCGTGGGCGCAGTTGTCGGCAACTATGCCTTCACACCCTCCACGCCGGACATGAAGCTGCTGCAGTATGTGTCTTCCGTAGGCGCCATGGCCCACGCGCCGTTCCTCTCCTCCGTTGCGCCAACATTCTTCGGTGTCGACAGCTATCAGGAACTGCCGGCCATCAAGGAACTGAAAGCCGTCTTCGAAGGCCCGAAGTACGCCAAGTGGCGCTCCCTGCGTGAGTCGGAAGACGCTCGCTACCTGGGTCTGACATCACCGCGCTTCCTGCTGCGTGTGCCTTATGACCCCACTGAAAACCCGGTACGCAGCTTCAACTACAAGGAAGACGTGTCCGGTGATCATGAGCATTACCTGTGGGGCAACACCGCCTACCTGTTGGCGACACGCCTGACCGAAAGCTTCGCGAAGTACCGCTGGTGCCCGAACATCATCGGCCCGCAAAGCGGTGGTTCGGTGGAAGATCTTCCGGTTCACACGTTCGAATCCTTCGGCCAGCTGGAAGCCAAGATTCCGACCGAGGTGCTGATCACCGACCGTCGCGAATACGAAATGGCTGACGAAGGCTTCATCGCCCTGACCATGCGTAAGGGCAGTGACAACGCAGCGTTCTTCTCTGCCAACTCGGTACAGAAACCCAAGCAGTTCCCGAACACCAAGGAAGGCAAAGAAGCGGAAACCAACTACAAGCTGGGTACGCAACTGCCTTACATGATGATCGTGAACCGCCTGGCGCACTACATCAAGGTGCTGCAGCGTGAGCAGATTGGTTCCTGGAAAGAGCGTCAGGATCTTGAGCGTGAGCTGAACACCTGGATTCGCCAGTACGTGGCCGACCAGGAAAACCCGCCGGCGGATGTTCGCAGCCGTCGACCACTGCGCGCCGCCAAGGTGACCGTTTCCGATGTGGAAGGCGATCCGGGCTGGTACTCGGTATCCCTGGCAGTTCGTCCGCACTTCAAGTACATGGGTGCGAACTTCGAACTGTCACTCGTCGGCCGTCTGGACAAGGACTAATCCGTGTTCAGGAACACCGGTGCTGACGGTGTTCAGGCTTCGGGCGGCAGTCTGTTCGAGCGTTTGGAACAGGCTGCCGAACCTGCGGGGCAAAGCATGGGGGAAGTAACCCATGTGGTGGATTCCATCAAGCGCCACCTGGTTCGCCTGCTGAATGCCCATCCGGGCAACAGCGAGAGCGTACCGGACCTGGGGCTGGTGGATTTCAACGACGCCACGCTGGGTACCCATGATCTGAGCATTCGTATTCGAAGCGCTATACGGCAGTGTATTGAGAAGTTTGAACCCAGGGTGAGCCGGGTGGATGTGATGGCGATGCCCCAGGGGCCGGATCCATTGCAGTTGCGGTTTCAGGTGACGGTCTACCTGAAGGTGGGTTCGGAAGATGATAAAACGACCATTGATTTGTTATTGGATGACAAGCGCTATTACCGGGTGATTTGAAATCACCCGGTAATAGCAAGCAGACACGGATGAGAACAGGTGATGCAGGGGGCTGCCCAAAAGTGTGCGGAGCCATGGATGGCGGAGCCCAAGCGCCCACGGATGGCTTGAGCGTCTTTTGGGCAGCCCCCTGCATTGCCTGTTCGGAGTCAGAGGGAATGGGGATACTTTTCTTCTGGGAAAAAAGAACTCGCTACGCTCGGACACCTTTTTTCCCGCCAGAAAAGCATCCCCATCCCCTCGGCCGAACTTTGGTGTAGTAGTCGTTATGAAGTTGAATCGATTTTACAGGGACGAACTGAGTTTTCTCAGGCTACAGGGCAGAGAGTTTGCGGATGCGCATCCTCAGTTGACCCGGTTTCTTTCTGAGCAGAGTACTGACCCGGATGTCGAACGACTGCTGGAAGGCTTCGCCTTTTTGACCGGGAAGCTCCGGGAGAAGGTCGAGGACGAGTTTCCTGAGCTGACGCATTCGCTGCTGAACATGCTGTGGCCGAACTATCTGCGGCCAGTGCCCAGTTGCACCATCATGCGGTTTGATCCGCAGTTGCACGCGATCAGTGAGCGTCAGCGCGTGGATCGGCATACCGAGATCAAGAGCCGCCCGCTGGGAGACGCCACGCGTCAGACCCAGTGCCGGTTCCGTACCTGTCGGGCGGTGGACGTGTTTCCAGTCAGCGTGGCGGATGCTCACGCAGAGCACTCCCGGGAAGTGTCTTCTGTCACCGTCGACCTGGCGTTGCACACCGATCAGCCGTTGTCGTCCCTGGGGTTGGAGAATTTGCGTTTTTACCTGGGTGGCGAAAGCCATATTTCCGAGACGCTGTACCTGTGGCTGAACCACTACCTGCAGCGTATGGAGCTGGTGGTGGGCGATTCGGTGTTTTCCATTTCGGCCAGCCAGTTGAAGCCCGTCGGGTTCGCTAACGACGAGGCGCTGTTGCCGTATCCGAAGAACGCCTATCCGGGCTACCGGATTCTGCAGGAATTCCTGAGTTTTCCGGAAGCTTTCCGGTTTGTGGATATTCAGGGCCTGAAAGCACGGCTGCCAGCGGTGCAGGCGGATGAGATCAGCCTGCGGTTTCACTTCAGCCGTATCCTGCCGCCGGATGCAAAGATTCGTGCGGAGAATTTCCAGCTTTACTGCACGCCGGCCATCAACCTGTTTACCCACGAAGCCGACCCGGTGGACCTGAACGGCCGCCAGACGGAGTACCGGATTGCGCCGTCCAGCCGGTCGCCGGAGCACTACGAAGTATTCAGCATCGAACAGGTGGAGGGCTGGCTGGAAGGCCGGTCTGGGCGCGGAGAGCCGCGTTTGTACACCGCGTTTGAGAGTTTTCAGCATGAGGTGGAGCGGGATCGTGGTCGTACCGCCCTGTACTACCGGGTTAAGGCCCGGGAAAGCGTTCGTGGGGATGGCTTTGACCACTACATATCCTTCGTGCGCGGTGACGAGTCCGAGTGCCTGAACCGGCAGGAAGCGGTATCGCTGACTCTGACCTGCACCAACCGTCAGTTACCGCATCAGCTGGCGGTGGGGGAGATCTGCATGGCGACAGAAACCACGCCGGCGTTCGCCTCATTCAGCAACATTACCCGGCCCACGCACACCCTGCGGCCGACACTGGATGGCAGCCTGTTGTGGACACTGATCTCCAACCTGTCGCTGAACTACCTGTCGCTGCTGGATGTGGACGCCTTGCGCACGGTACTGCGGGTTTATGATTTTCGCGCTCTGGTGGATCGCCAGGCGGAGCGGGTATCCCAGAAGCGCCTGGCCGGCATCCTGGATATTGAAACCACGCCGGTGGACCGGATGGTGCGGGGGTTGCCGGTGCGGGGTATTCGCTCGGTGATGCGGCTGGATCAGCAGTCGTTCGCCTCGGAAGGCGATTTGTACCTGTTTGGTACGGTACTCAGCCAGTTTTTCGCACTTTACGCCAGTATTAACGCCTTTCACCAATTGGAAGTGGTGAATACAGACAATCAGGAACGGTACACATGGACGTTACAACAAGGGCAGCAGCCTCTGATGTAGCCGAGTTGCAACCCGTTCTGGGCAATGCACGGCGCTACAGCTTTTTCCAACTGGTGGATTTGATCCATCGTCACCACGGTGATGATCTGGAACGATCCCAGGACGAGCAGCCACAGCGGGAGCGCATCCGCTTCTCGGCCTCGGCCGGCCTGGGTTTTCCCGGCAGTGATGTGGTATCGGCGGCGTCGCCGGAGCACGAGCACGCGCCCTATCAACTGGAAGTCAGTTTCCTGGGCTTGCATGGTTCTCAGTCGCCCCTGCCAGGCTATTACCTGGAGGACCTGGCCTGGGAGGCGGGGCAGAACCTGGGCATTCGTCGCCACTTCCTGGATTTCTTCAATCACCGGCTGGTGACGCTGTTTCATCGGGCGTGGCGCAAGTATCGCTATTACGTGCGGTTTCAGCCGGAGGCCTCTGACGGCTTCTCCGAGCATATTTTCTCCCTGGTAGGTCTCGGTGACCCGCAGGTCAGGGCGGCAACACCGGTTAACTGGTCGAAGATGCTGGCCTATGCCGGGATGATGGCGGGCCGTAGCCGTTCTCCGGAAGTGGTCAGCGGCATCATTGGTCATTGCTTTGATCTGGACGATGTCGGCATTGAGCAGTGGGTATTGCGTCGGGTGGAGATCCCGAAGGATCAGCAAACTCGGCTGGGGCAGGCCAACGCGGCCCTCGGTGAGGACACGCTGGTAGGCTCGGGCATTCGCGATCGCAGCGGCAAATTCATCCTGCGCATCCGCAACCTCGACCGACAGCGATTTGCGGATTTTCTGCCCAACGGCGACGACCACGACCGGCTGGTGAAGCTGGTGGAGTTTGTCACCCGGGAACAGCTGGCTTACGACCTGGAACTGCAGATGCGCCCGAGGGATGTAAAGCCAATGCAGTTGGGCGCGGATGTGCGGCTGGGCTGGAACTCGTTTGTCACCCCGGAAAAAGCCCGGAAGCTGCCAGCGGTGCGGTTGCAGATTCGCCGCTGAATTCAATGGATTGCTTAGCAGGTTAATAAAGGAAACCGGATATGGAACATCAACCAACCCATAACCTGAAACTGGTGGTCAGTAACCCCACCCAGGTTGCCAGTGGCCTGGCCCGGGAGCATGTATTCGGAGTGCATGGTGGCTCCATCGGCAGTGCCGGTAGTGACACCTGGCAGTTGTCCTCACATCGCACCGGGGC
Organism: Marinobacter sp. M5B; assembly: GCF_042604615.1. Lineage (NCBI taxonomy): Bacteria > Pseudomonadati > Pseudomonadota > Gammaproteobacteria > Pseudomonadales > Marinobacteraceae > Marinobacter > Marinobacter sp. M5B. Next base: position 4,136,814 of record NZ_CP156894.1, on the reverse strand, counting down.
CGTCGGCGGCCATGCGGAAGTTCGGTTTATGGACGGCGTGTTCTGCCTCATTGACCGCAGCGGCCGCACCTATATCAACAGCGGCACCCAGCCAGTCGGCCGGGGCCGCCGGGCACGCCTGAAGAGTGGTGACACCATCACCATTGGTCGCTATCAGCTCAAGGCAGAGGTGCTTAGCGGCCAGCGCCAGGATGGCAACCTGCCGGAGGAAGCGGAGGACGCCACTCTGGTCAACGTCGACGAGGGCGAGCTGATGCGCGCCGAGGAGCGTGAACTGGAAACCGTTGGCGATGAACCGCTGCACGGTTTGCAGCCGGCGCCGGGTGAAACCTTCAGCGACGATCCCCTGCAGGCCTGGTCAGACCCCCGTGGCGAAAGCCAGCACGCTGATGTGGCCGAAAGCCGTGACCGGGAGTCCCTGCTGGCGGACAAGCCAGAGTGGTACGCCAGCGAGGGCGCTGTAACCGACGAGTATCGCGAGAACCGTGACGTAGCCATGGGCTTGCCCATGCGAAAAGGAGAGGGTGACAGGATGTCAGAGACCACCAAGCCGGCCCGCCGCCGGGAGACCAGTGATCAGAGCCGCCAACACATCAGCGGTGCGCCGCTGTTGCGCGGCATGGACACCGACCTGGGCTTCGCCGACAGCGACGAAATGCGCCTGTTCCTGGAAGAGGCCGGGCAGACCCTGAAAGCCACCGTGGAAGGCCTGCTGGCCCTGCATCAGGGTGAGGACAGCCGCCATCAGGCTCTGCGCACCCGCTTGCAGCCCATTGAGGACAACCCGCTACGCCTGGGCGAAGACTACAACGAGACCGTGCAGACCCTGTTCGCCAGCCAGCGCAGTCCGGTTCATCTGTCCGCACCGGCGGCGGTCAGTGAGAGCCTGCAAAGCCTTCACCATCATCAGCTCGCTACCCAGACCGCTATTCGCGAGGGGCTGGATGCCATTCTCCACGCTTTCTCACCGGAGGCATTGCTGCGCCGGTTCCATGGTTATCGCCGGGGCCTGAAAACCGACGAAGATGAAAGTAACTGGGCATGGGAGATGTACCAACACTATTACCGGGAACTGAGTTCCAGTCGTCAGCAGGGTTTTGAGCGCCTTTTTCAGGAGGTGTTTGAACAGGCTTACGATCAACAACTGCGTCAATTACAGAGGGAGAACCTGTCGTGAAGTACTGCAAATGGAGTTTGCTGGTCGCCATTCTCGTTTTGGTGGGGTGTAGCACCCCCTACAACGCTGTTACCAAGACCGCCAAGGTGATGTGGGATCCGGACATTCCTGTGGGTTACCCGGATGAGCTGCCAAGCCGCGTGGACCTGACCATGTTGGCGGAGCCGGACGTGAACCCCAACGAATCCCTGGCGCCGACACCCATCGCCTTCCAGATCATCCAGATGCGGGACAGCTCGCGCTTGATGGCGGCAGATTTTGACCAGTTGCTGGGCGAACTGGAGCCGTCCCTGGGTCGCAACTACGTCGACCACAGCGATTACACCCTGGTGCCAGGGCAGTTCAAGTTCATTGAGCCGTTCGAAATCGCCGAGGATACGCGCTTTATCGGTGTGATCGCCTTCTACGCCTATCCCAACCTGTCTCAGTGGAAGAAGGTGGTGAAGGTGGATCCCATCGGTGGTCGTTACCACCTGCTGGTCAATCTGCGCGAGCGTGAAGTCAAACTCAGAAGGTCGGATGAGTCCTGATGTCTGCAACGAATCGAGTCGTCTGGAGTGATGGGCTGTTCATCAAGCCCCAGCACTTCCAGCAGCAACAACGTTACCTGGAACACCAGATCAACGAACGAGCCCTGGCGATTTCTGATTACCTGTACGGTTTCAGCGATCTGGAGCTGAACGCCGAATACCTGAGCTTTGGCCGGGTAGGCCTGGTACGGGCCAGCGGCCTGTTTCCGGACGGCACCCGTTTCTGCCTGCCCCAGGACGACGTGATGCCGGAACCCCTGGAGATCACTGATGCCTCCGTGGCCAACCAGGTGGTGTATCTGGCCCTGCCGCTGGGCAGCGAGAGTCTGGCGGAAGTGGAATGGCCGGAAGCCGCCATCGCTGGCCGTTTCCGGGCCCAGAGCGAGGAAGTCCGGGACCTGCATTCCATTGACGGAGACTCCCACACCATCGACGTGGCCCGGGTGGCCCCGAAACTGATGCTGGAACGGGACGATCGCAGTGCCTACGCGGCCCTGGCCATTGGCCGGATCCTGGAAAAGCGCCCGGACGGCAGCCTGGTGATGGACCCGAACTTCATCCCCACCATGCTCAGTGTGCGGGCAGCGCCCCGGCTTCAGCGTTTCGTCGGGGAAATGGCCGGGCTGATGCGCGAGCGGGCCAAGAACATTGCCGAGCGCGTGGGTGCCCCGGGGCAGGGTGGTGTCGCGGACGTGGCGGATTTCATGCTGTTGCAGATGCTTAATCGCGCTCATCCCCGTTTCCTGCATCTGGCGCGTTTGCGTCAGTTGCATCCGGAGCGGCTCTACGAGGCGTTGCTGGAGCTGTGCGGCGAACTGGTGACCTTTACCGATGAAAACCGCCTGCCCCAGGAATACACCGCGTACGATCACGACCTGCCGGAGGATTCCTTCACCCCGCTGATGCAGGTACTGAGGCAATCACTGAGCACGGTGCTGGAGCCGCGCGCGCTGGCTATCCAGCTGCAGCAACGCCAGTACGGCCTCACGGTGGCGCCGGTCCAGGATGCACAGTTGATCGGCCAGGCCGAGTTCATCCTGGCAGTGAAGGCGGACATGCCGCTGGACGATCTGCGCAAGCAGTTCACCCAGCAGTGCAAGGTGGCGTCGGTGGAGAAAATCCGCGATCTCATCAGCCTGCAATTGCCGGGGATTCCGCTGTCGGCCCTGCCGGTGGCGCCCCGTCAGTTGCCGTATCACGCCGGGTTCGTGTACTTCCGGTTGGACGACCAGAGCCAGGCCTGGCAGATGCTCGACAACGCCAGCGGCTTTGCGTTCCACGTGGCCGGCAGTTTCCCGGGAATGGAAATGCAGTTCTGGGCAATCAGGAGCTAAATCATGGCAGATGCACCGGTGATGGATTCACCCAATGGCAACACGGAAGCAGGTGGCAGTGCGTTTGATGACCTGATGTTCGCGGACAGTAACCGCGATGGTCGCGTGGGCGATCAGGGCTTCGGTAATGACCAGTTCCAGCTGCGGGGCCTGGAGGATAACCGGCTGATTGATGCCGCGACGCCCCTGCTGGGGCTGGTAATCCGGGTGCGTCGGCTGGCGGATTTCCACGGTGTGGAAAACCTGTACCAGCAGGTGGTCGACGAAGTGGCCGCCATTGATCGGGAACTGGTGGAGCAGGGCTACGAGCGGCCGACGGTGGTGGCCTATCGCTACGTACTCTGCGCCTTTATTGACGAAGCCGTGCTGGGCACCGACTGGGGTGCCCACAGCGTGTGGTCCCAGCATTCGTTGCTGTCCCGTTTCCACAACGAAACCTGGGGTGGCGAGAAGGTGTTCGCCATCACCGCCCGCATGGAGCAGGAACCGGAACGTTACCGCGACATGCTGGAGTTCATCTACCTGTGCCTGTGCCTGGGATTCGAAGGCCGCTACAAGGTGATGACCAACGGCCGGGACGAATACGAACAGATTATCCGTGGGCTGTATGAACAGATTCGCGGGTTGCGTCGCGACGAGGAACCGCAGCCCCTGACCCGCGCACTGGACAACGTAACCCCGGCTCGCAACCGGCTACGGACAGGCCTGCCCCTCTGGGGCATTGGCGGACTGTTTGTGGCGGCCATGGCCGGGGTATACACGCTTTACAACATAGCGCTGAACGAACGCATCAGGGATGTGCTCAGCGTACTGGAACAACTCCCGAAATAAGGAGATCACTGTGATTCGGGTAGAACTGCCGGCGCTGATTGGGCGCCTCAACGAGATTTGTCGCCAGGGAATGGAAAGCTCGGCGGCCCTGTGCATCAGCCGCCAGGGTGCGGAAATCACTCCGGCCCACCTGCTGTTCAAACTGCTGGAAACTCCGTTTACGGACGTGCGCCAGATTCTGGAAAGCACCGGTATTGATCACCACACGCTGCAACCGGTGGTGGGGGACAGCCTGAACGGCGAGCCTCAGTCCGCCGAGCCGTACCCGTCGTTCTCGCCGCTGCTGATCGAACTGCTGCAGGACGCCTGGCTGATTGCCTCCACTGAACTGGGCCACACCGACCTGCGCTCCGGTGCCATCATGCTGGCACTGCTGATGAACGCAGACCGCTACCTGATGCCCCAGGTCAGTCAGCGTCTGAAAGACATCAACCGCGAACAGCTGCGCCGCCAGTTCGATTCCATGACCCGCGGGTCGGTCGAACAGCCTCGCGCTGAGGATGGCCCCAGTGCCGCCAATCAGGCGCAGGTGGACATGGACCCGCTCAAGCGCTACGCCACCGACTTCACCAAACTGGCCCGGGAAAAGAAACTGGACCCAGTGGTGTGCCGCGACACCGAAATCGATCAGATGATCGACATCCTCTGCCGTCGTCGCAAGAACAACCCCATTGTTGTCGGCGATGCCGGCGTGGGCAAAAGCGCCGTTGTTGAAGGCCTGGCCCTGCGTATCGTCAATGGCGATGTGCCGGAGCGCCTGACGGGCGTGGAACTGTGGACTCTGGACATGGGGGCACTGCAGGCCGGTGCGTCGGTGAAGGGCGAGTTCGAAAAACGCCTGAAAGGCGTGATTGAAGCGGTGAAAAGCTCCGCGACCCCCATCATTCTGTTTATCGACGAAGCCCACACCCTGATCGGCGCTGGCAACAGTGAAGGTGGCTCCGACGCCGCCAACCTGCTCAAACCGGCCCTGGCCCGTGGCGAGCTGCGGACCATCGCCGCCACCACCTGGCGCGAGTACAAGAAATACTTTGAGAAAGACCCGGCCCTGAGCCGCCGCTTCCAGCCCGTCGCGCTGGATGAGCCAACCCCGGCTCAAGCGGTCCACATCCTCCGTGGCTTGCGCACTGTCTACGAAAAGGCCCATCAGGTCCTGATCGCCGACAGCGCCCTGAAAGCCGCTGCCGACATGTCTGCCCGCTACCTCGCTGGCCGTCAGCTCCCGGACAAGGCCATCGACGTGCTGGACACCGCCTGTGCACGGGTCAGCCTCAACCTCAGCACGCCTCCGCGCCGCCTCAGCCACGTGCGCAGTGAACTGCACCAGTTGGGCATGGAACAGGAATTGATGACCCGCGAACAGACACTCGGGCAGGCCATTGACCACCAGCGCGAAAACGAACTGGTGGAGCGCCTGGAAACCCTGCGTGAGGAAGCGGAAGAACTGGAACAGCGCTGGAATGACCAGCGGGAACTGGTGGCGCGTCTCGTCGACATTCGCGAGCAACTGCTGAGCGAGGACACTGCCGAGACTGACGCGGATGTATCAGCGGAAGACGCCACGCCGGAAACCAGCGAAGAGCGCCCTGACCTGAAAAGCGAAGCCACCGCCATCGAACAGGAACTGGAAGAGCTGCAGGCCGACGAGCCACTGGTACACGCCCGTGTCGATGCCCGCCAGGTGGCTGAAGTCATCGCCGACTGGACCGGTATTCCGGTCAACCGCATGACCGCCGACGAGCTGGAAAAGATCACCCGCCTGCCGGAGTATCTGCAATCGCACATCAAAGGCCAGGACACCGCCATTGGTGCACTGCACCAGCACCTGCTCACCGCCCGCGCCGACCTGCGTCGCCCGGGTCGCCCAATGGGCGCCTTCCTGCTGGCCGGCCCCAGTGGTGTGGGTAAAACCGAAACCGTGGTGCAACTGGCCGAACTGCTCTACGGCGGCCGCCAGTTCCTCACCACCATCAACATGTCCGAATACCAGGAAAAACACACCGTCTCCCGCCTGATCGGTTCACCCCCGGGCTACGTGGGCTTCGGCGAAGGCGGCATCCTCACCGAAGCCATCCGCCAGAAACCCTATTCGGTCGTGCTGCTCGACGAAGTCGAAAAAGCCCACCCGGAAGTCCTCAACCTGTTCTACCAGGCCTTCGACAAAGGCGAACTGGCCGACGGCGAAGGCCGCCTGATCGACTGCAAGAACGTGGTGTTCTTCCTCACCTCAAACCTGGGCTACCAGACCATCGTCAAACACGCGGACGAGCCGGAGAAGATCGAGGAAGCGCTGTACCCGGAACTGGCCGACTTCTTCAAACCGGCACTGCTGGCACGTATGGAAGTCGTGCCCTACCTGCCGCTGGGCGAGGACACCCTCAACCGCATCGTGGCCGACAAACTCGGCCGCCTGGCCACCCAGATCGGCGACCGTTACCACACTGAAGTGGAACTGGAAGACGGCCTGGTAGAAGCCATCCGCAGCCGTGCGACACGCAGTGAAAACGGCGCGAGGATGCTGGAGTCGATTATCGAGGGTGAACTGTTGCCGCCAGTATCACTGGCACTGCTGGAAAAGCTGGCAGCGAGAGAGCCGGTCGCCAAAGTGACCCTTGGCGTTGAAGATAACAAGTTCACCGGAACCGTTGCCTAAGGCAACGCGAAAGTAGCGGGTGCTGGGGCTCGGCTTTCCAAAACCCTGCGGAGCCATGGATGGCGGAGCGGAGCGTACAAGGATGTATTCACAGCGTGTTTTGGAAAGCCGAGCCACAGGGCCTGCGGTCGGCGAACTCAACATCTCAGGGAATAGAAACATGGGACGGATGCAGACGGAGTTGCACACCGGCATAGACCTGGCGGTTGAACTGCTCCGGCAGGACAACCTGCCAACCCTGCTAAAAGTCGCCTCACGGCAACTCGAAAACACCTTCGGCCTCACCCGCTGCTGGTCACTCGAACTCGACCTCAGCGGCCGCACGCTTCACTGCGCGGCACTGGGCGAGCAGGGCGAATTCGACTGCGGTGACTTCAGCCACCCCTTTGCCCACCTGCTGCAACAGGGCAAACCCAGGGAATTGTCACGGGCCGCGAGCTACCGTCTGGATCATCCGGGCTTCCAGGCCCTGGTCGACGCCAGCAACCGGCCCCGCTCATTCTGGCTGGAACCCATCAAAGGCGAAGACGGCCGCACTCTTGGCATCCTCGTGCTGTGTAATGAAGAACCCGAATGGGACGGCATCACCGCCCAGCCACTGTACCGCGGTTTGTTGACCCTGCTGTCTCACCAATGGGTCAGCCAGCTCAAGACCAGCGACCAAGTCTGGCAGCGGCGCATGCTCAAGCGCTCCCTCGACCACCTCCACGACGCAGAAGCCGTACGCCAGCGCTGTGAAGAGTTGGCGACCACTCTGGTTGGCAACTCCAAAGGCATGACCGACCTTCGCGCCCAGATTGTCCGGGCCGCAGGCAGCCAGCTCTCGGTTCTGGTGCAGGGTGAAACCGGCTGCGGCAAGGATCTCGTAGCCCAGGGCATTCACCGGTTTTCGGATCGGGCCGAAGGGCCCTTGGTGGTGGTCAATTGCGCCGCCATCCCGGACTCGTTGCTGGAAAGCGAACTTTTTGGCCATACCAAGGGTGCGTTTTCCGGTGCCGACCGAGCCAAGGAAGGTCTGCTGGCGCAAGCGGATGGCGGCACCCTGTTCCTGGATGAGATCGGCGACATGCCCATGGCTCTGCAGTCCAAACTGCTGCGGGTGCTGGAAAGCCGACGCTTCCGCCCACTCGGAGCTCAGCAGGAACAACACTCTGATTTTCGACTGGTCGCGGCCACCCATCAGCCACTGAGTGACTGTATCGAAGAGGGCCGGTTCCGCCGCGACCTGTTCTACCGGCTCAGCCAGTTCCCGTTGCGGGTCAAGCCATTGCGGGAGCGCCCGGAAGATCTGGAACCCCTGTGCCGGCATTTCATCCGTGAGTACACGGCCCGCGAGGGCGCCGGCCCACTGGGTATCAGCAGCCATGCCTTGGGCATGCTGGCGGCATATAACTTTCCCGGCAATGCCCGGGAGCTGAGGAACATTGTTGAGTTTGCCTGCCTGCAAACCCCGGTGGGTGACGATATTCAGCCGGAAGTACTGCGCCTGGATGACCTGTTTCCGAGCCAGGAAACCTGTGTGGCCAGTGACTTTCAGGGAACTGCCGTACCGGGCATGCCCCAGGCGGATGAAGTGGACGACCTTCGGGCTGCGGCCCAGGCGTTCGAGGCAGCCATTATTCGTGAACGCCTGCGCCAATACGGTGGTAACCGTGCCCAGGCAGCGGAAAGCCTGGGGCTGCCCAAGCGCACCCTGGCCCATAAATGTCTGAAGTATCAGGTGACAGAAGCGTGAACCCAAGTATTCGAAGTAACAGCCTCCTTGCCATTGTGCTCTGCGCCCTTGGTACGACGATGTCTCTGGCCGCCAATGCGCAGGGCAATCCCCAGGTGGCCGAGGCCATGGCGTGTACCGAAGAGAGCCAGCGCCTGGAACGGTTGGCGTGTTTTGACGAGGTGTTTGGTACCCCGTTTTCAGTGGCGGTTGAAGACGCCATCGTTGGAAACCAGCCCGAGCGCTGGCGCCAGGCCTTTGCTCAGGAACAGCGCCGCCGCCCGGGTGACGGCCCGCTGTATCGCAATACTTCGGAGCTGGCAGGACATCTGCTGACGCTCAGTGCCCTTGGGGTCAAACCGCCGAGGCCGCTGCTGGCGGTGCAGTGTCACAACAACATCACCGAACTGACGTTGATGATGCCGGAGGCAGTGAAAGAGGAACGGGTCACCGTCGATTTTGGCCAGGGCCGTCAGATCTGGCGGGTCCGGGACGACGGTTTCGTGATCAGTGGTGGTCGGGGGCTGCCCGCCATCCGAACCGTGCGAAACATGGCGGCCGCGTCCGGAGTGACTGTGGCGTCGTCCAGTGGCGTCGTCGACGGGTTGATGTTCGACCTGACCGGGTTTCGGGAAACCCTTGAGCCACTGCGGGAAGCGTGTGGCTGGTAGTGATCTTTATCAAGAATGTGTAGTGCCATTTGCAAAGACAGGGATTGGACATGCAGGCAGTAGAGCAGCATCCATACGTTGAACAGGTGTTGAATAGGCTTTCCGGTGAGAGCGCCACGGGTGAAAACCTGATGGACGACCCCACCATGGAATACCTTGAGAACGAAATCATGAAAGTGGGCTCGCTGGCCCACACCGGTGTTGAATGGGGCAAGGTGGAGAGTGAATCGCTTCGCTTGCTGTCAGACACCAGTAAAGATCTCAAGGTGCTGGGATTTCTTCTGCTGTGCCTGCAGCGTGGCGGCAACGGTGAACGGTTTGCGCTGTCGCTGTACCTGTTGCACCGGGTACTGGACAGTTGGTGGCACGATGCCTGGCCTTATCCGGGCGACAAGGGCAAACGCGCCCGCAAGATGCTGATGACCCAGATTCTGCAACGAGCCCTCAAGGAAGTGTCGGCACTGAGCTTCGACGGCGGCGTGGGCGATGGCCGGGAATTCTGCCTGACCACGCTCGCCAAGCTGCTGGAACAGGCGAGTGCACTGGAGCTGCCGGATGACGGCCTGGTCGACTTGCGTCGGGCCGTGGAAAAACTGCCATCGCCTTCCGATACGCCCAGGCCGTCGGAAGCCATCGATAATACCGAAACCACGGGTACGTCATCGGCCGGCTCCTCTTCGCCGCAAGCCAGCAGCACCTCTTCCGCGTCTCTGGGCAGCCTGACCCTGGACCCCGCCAATGAGCGGGCCACCCGCCAGAGCCTGCTTAAAGTGGCGGATATGCTGACCGAAACCACGCCCGCCGATGCATTGGGCTATCAGCTCCGCCGTTACGCCATCTGGCAGACCATTACCTCGGTTCCACCAGCACGCGACGGCATCAAGAGCGATCTGGCGGCGGTCAGTGCCGACAGGGTGGCTGACTATCGCGAGAGCCTGTCCAAAACCCCGGACCTGGCGCTTTGGCAACGCATTGAGCAAAGCCTGTCGGTCAGTCCGTTCTGGCTGGAGGGCCACTGGTTAAGCGCACAAGTGGCGTCTTCGTTGGGGCATGAGACCTGTGCCGAAGCTATCCGCACGGCGGTCAAAGCCTTCGTTGAGCGGTTGCCAGAGTTGGCGGACATGACCTTTAACGACGGCACGCCTTTTCTGCCCAAAGCGGTGGCCGACTGGATGCTCAGCGGCCCGGCGAAAGGTGGCGCCGCAGGCGGCGCGAGTGCATGGGAACAGGCTTACGAGGATGCCCGGGCAGTGTTGGATCAGAAGGGTCTGGCGCCGGCCATGAAGCTGCTGGAAGAAGGCCTGGACTCCGCCCGCGAGCCCCGTGACCGATTCTACTGGCGGCTGATGAGCAGCCAGTTGATGAAAGACAGCGGTATGAAAAGCCTGGCGAAACAACAGGTGCAGGATCTGCGTGAGCAGACCCGTGGGATGAATCTTGAAGACTGGGAGCCCGGCCTGGTGGCCAGGCTGGACAGACTCGCATAACAACTGATGGATCAAATTGACAGGAATGGACACCATGTGGAGACAAGCCCTACTCATTGGACGACGGATACTGCCCTTTGTGCGCAGTGCGGCGCCGATTACCCTGGCGCTGGGTGTGGTGGTGCTGCTGGCCGCAACCTGGTGGTTGGGCCCGCGCCTGGAAATCGGCGGTGAATACCCGTTGGCAGCCTGGCAGATGCGTGCCCTGGTGACGCTGGTGGTGGTACTGCTGGTGGCCATGGTCTGGGGCATGATGCTGGCGCGCAAGCTGCGTAAAGTGAACGTCGCCAAGGCGGAAGAGCAGAAGGAAGAGGAAGATCCCATCCTGCCGCTGGAACGGCGCCAGCAGCGCCTGCTTGATCGTCGCCTGACGGAACTCAAGAGCAACCTGCCGGGCCGAAACGGTGTCTATCGTTTGCCCTGGTACCTGGTGATGGGCCTGGAAGATGCCGGTAAAACCAGCCTCATCCAGCGCTCAGGGCAGACATACACCCTCACCAACGTCACCCGCAATCCTCGCACCGAGCGTAACCCTTTCGGTTTTGAATGGTGGGTGGGCGACAACGGTGTACTGATTGACCCGGACGGCGAACTGCTGAGCCAGAACGACGGCGAGGGCGCCACCAGCGATATCCAGCAGCGGTTGTGGACCCACTTCATCACCTGGCTGGAAAAGAATCGTCCCCAGCGCCCCCTGAATGGCGTTGTGCTGGCGGTTGATCTTGCTCGCCTGAGTGCTGGCAATGAACAGCAGCGCCAGGCCCAGGCCATCCTGCTTCGTACCCGGCTGCGGGAACTGATGGAGCAGTTGGGCTCCCAGTTGCCGGTGTACATCAGCTTTACCAAAATGGACCTGCTCTACGGGTTTGCACCGTTTGCCCGCACACTCTCCAAAGCCGAGCGTGAGCAGCCCCTGGGCTTTACCTTCCAGTTGGACGGCCAACTGGATGCCGACGACTGGCTGGGCGAGTTTGACCAAAGCTTCAGCAAACTCGCGGAACAGCTTGGTGAGCGGCTTCCGGACGTGCTGTCTGCCACAAGGGATGCTGAAGAGCGTGCCGCTGCTTATTCCTTTACCCGCCAGTTGGCCGGCCTGAAGCCAGTGCTTGAGCAGTTCCTGGCAGACCTGCTTTCTGCGGATGCCTTTTCAACGCCGGCCCTGGTGCGAGGCACCTACTTTACCTCCGTGGTTCAGGAAGGCGTGCCGGAAGATGCGTTTGTCTCAGCCGCTGCCGCGAATTATGGGCTTGCCAGCCCAATACAGCCGGCTCAGCGTGGTGGGCAGTCCTCAAGCCTGTTCACCGAAAAGCTGTTTCCCAACATTATCTATCGCGAAGCGGGCCTGGCTGGTGACAACCAGAAAGTGGTTGGTAGTCGGCGTCGCCGCATTGCTGTTGCGGCCGTCGTGGCCGTTGCCGCCGGCCTGGGTATGACCGCCGGATGGCAGCACTACTTTATCGAAAATGCACAGGCCGCTACCGCGGTGGAGGAGCGGGTACGCAGTTTTATCGATAACTGGCGCCCCATCGGCTACGAACCTGACACCACTGGCCGCAATTTGCTGGAGCCTCTGGACCAGCTGCGGGAAGCCACCCTGGCGTTTGGTGATTACCGGGCGGAACCGGCTGTCGTGGCGGATATGGGCCTGTATAAAGGCCACAAGGTTGGTCCGGAAGTGGAAGAATCCTACCTGGACATGCTGGCCTACCAGTTCATGCCCGCGCTGATGCTGGGCGTGATGGAAGAGATGAGCGATGCCCCGGACACCAGCTCTGAGCGCCTCGACCACTTGCGTGTATTGCGGATGCTCTACGATGCCAGTGGCCGCCGCCGGGACATTGTCCACAGCTACATGAGCGATTATTGGCAACGCGCCTACCCGGCGCAGCGGGACCTGCAACAACGGCTGCTCAGCCACCTGGACTATGCGATGCTGCACACGGACCTGAACCAGAGGGTGGAAGCGGGTGACAAGACCGCCGACATGGCCCTGGCCCCCTTCCGCAGCAGTGTTCAATGGGCCCAGCACGAGCTCGGCCGCATTGCGACTCCGGACCGGGTTTATCGGGATCTGGAGAAAGAAGCGGAGCAGAATTTCCGCTCACCGCTGGATCTGGCCCGGGAGTCCGGACCGGCCTTCAGCACCGTGTTCGTACGCCTGGATGAGTTCGGCGAACCTCTTGATGAGGAGAACACCGAACAGGAAGATCCGGTGGTGATTCCATCACTGTTGACCCGTGAAGGCCTGGATTCCTGGTTCCTGCGCAAATCCGGCTCGGTGACGGAACTGGCTCTGGTTGATGCCTGGGTATTGGGCCGTCGGGACGATGTGAACTTCAGTAAGGCGGATGAAGCGCGGCTGCAGGCGCAACTGCAATCCCTGTACGCGGAAAACTACGTGGCGAGCTGGCGTCGGGCGCTGAGCCGGCTGGACATCCAGAGCTTCAGCGACCTTAACCATGGTGTGCGTATTCTGGAAAGCCTGACCAGCGGTCACGAGCCGCTGAATCAGTTGCTGGCGCAGGTTACCGCCAATACCCGATTGATTCCCGGTGGTAGTGAAGAAGCCGAAGCGGCCCGCAAAGTGATGGAGCAGTCCGCCCACTTCCAGATGGTTCAGGAGATTGAACGACAGTTCACCGACCTGAACGCATTGATCGACAAACGGGGTGACAACCCCAGCGATATGGAACAGGTGATGGACGTGGTTCAGAACCTGCACACCTATCTGCGTGGCATCCAGGAAGCACCGGATCGTGGCAAGGCTGCACTCTCCGCCGCCCGTGCCCGGATGGGCCTGCAAGGCGCGGACCCGATCTTCACCCTGCAACGGGTAGCCTCGAATCAGCCGGCACCGCTGGACCGCATGCTTGAGAAGCTGGCTTCGGAAAGCTGGCGCGTGGTGCTGGATCAGGCTGTGGCGCAGCTGGAACGCCAGTGGTACCAGGAAGTCTACCAGCCGTTCCAGCAGAGTCTGGCCAGGCATTACCCGTTCAATCCCGGCGCCGGCCGCGACGCCGCACTGCAGGATTTCGAGCGCTTCTTTGCGCCGGACGGTGTGCTGGACCAGTTTTACAACGACAACCTGAAACTGTTCCTGGAAGACCATCCGGAACACATTGCCGGTTCCAAACGCGCCAGCCTGGTTCGTCGCGATGTGCTGGCCTCGCTGGAGAAAGCCGAGAATATCCGCCGTGCCTTCTTCACGAGAAGCGGCTCGCTGGATGTCGAGTTTGCACTGGAGCCGTTGCACCTGTCTTCCAACAAGCGCCGCAGCGTGATGAACGTGGACGGGCAACTGGTCGAGTTCAGCCACGGCCCCAGCCAGAGCATTCCGCTGGTGTGGCCCAATACACTGAGGGATTCGGTTGAGAGCCGGGTGACCCTGGTGCCCACGGAAGTGAACCGCTCGCCACGCAGTATTTCGGAAAACGGCCCTTGGGCGTTGTTTCGCCTGCTGGACGAAGCCGACATCACCGGCGTGAGCAGCAGTGCCGTGGATGTGCGGTTTGCGTTGGACGATGGCGAGATGCGTTATCGCCTGCATGCGGGCAGTAATACCAACCCGTTCACACAGCAGTTGCTGGCGGGGTACCAGATACCACGCAGTCTGTATTAGACTATGCACCAGAGCCAATACGGAAACAGGACGTTTTCTGTATTGGCGGTTCAGGATTTTCTGCTTCAAGGATCGAAGACATGCCCCAGGCAACCGGACTGCAGTTCACGGCCACCCTTGGCCAACTCCCCAAAGACCTGTTCGTGGTCGCCCGTTTCGAGCTGACCGAGCACCTTTCCAGATTGTGCCATTGCAAGCTGGAACTGGCCAGTACCTCGCCCGACATCGCCCCCGAAGACGTGCTGGAACAGCCCGTGGAACTGGTGATGTGGCAGGACGGAGTACCGCTGCGGCGCTTTACCGGCGTGGTCAACGAATTCGTCCGGGGCGACTCCGGCCACCGCCGCACCCGTTACGACGTCATCGTTCAGCCACCCCTGTGGCGCCTCGACCTGATGCACAACAGCCGCATCTTCCAGACCCAGGCCACCGACGCCATCGTGCGCACCCTGCTGGAAGAGCGGGGCCTTATCGATACTGTGTTTGATCTCAAGCGCACCCCCGAAGAACGGGAATACTGCGTCCAGCACCGGGAAAGCGACCTGGCCTTTGTCGAACGGCTGGCCGCTGAAGAAGGCTGGCACTACCGCTATTACCACGGCGATGTGGAAGGCAACGACCAACCGGCCCTGATCATCGCCGACCACCACGGCGACGCCCCCAGGCTCGAGCCGGTGGAATACAACGCCAAGGCTGGCGGCAGCACCCGCCAGAGTACCGTCTTCCAGTTCCGCTACCGGGAACGGGTGAAAGCCGCCTCCGTGGCCATGAAGGACTACACCTTCAAGAACCCCGCCTACGCCCTGATGCACGAACATCAGGCCGACAAACTGGACGGCCAGCGGGAAGACTACCAGCACTACGATTACCCCGGTCGCTTCAAAGCGGATGCCAGCGGCCAGCCCTTTACCGAAAGCCGTCTCGATGCCCTCAGGAACGACGCCGCCATCGCCGATGGCCAGAGCAACCGCCCCGACTTCACCGTAGGTGCCAAAGTCGAACTCACCGACCACGACAACCCACGCCTGAACCGGGAATGGCTGTTCACCAGCATCACCCATACCGGAGAACAACCCCAGGCCCTGGAAGAGGATGGCAACAACGGCGCCACCACCTACCACAACGTCTTCAACGCCATCCCCGCGGACCGCACCTGGCGGCCCCAGGTCGAACACCGCCCGTTGATGGACGGCCCCCAGATCGCCCTCGTCACCGGCCCCAAAGGCGAAGAGATCCACTGCGACGAACACGGACGCGTCAAAGTGCGATTCCCTTGGGACCGATACTCAAAGAACGACGAACACAGCAGCGCCTGGCTCAGAGTCAGCCAGGGTTGGGCGGGTGGCCAGTATGGTTTCATGGCGCTGCCGAGAATCGGCAACGAAGTCATTGTCAGCTTCCTGGACGGCGACCCGGACCAGCCGATCATTACCGGAAGAACCTACCACGCCACCAACACGCCGCCGTACGCGCTGCCGGAGCACAAGACCCGCACCACCCTCAAGACCCAGACCCACAAGGGTGAGGGCAGCAACGAACTGCGGTTCGAGGACGAAGCGGACAAGGAACAGATCTACGTCCACGCCCAGAAAGACCTGGACCTGCTGACGGAAAACAACCGCACCGAAGTCATCAGGAACGACAGCCACCTGACCGTGGACAACCACCGCAAGGCCCATATCAAGGGCAATGACCACGCCACCGTGGATGGTGAGAAACGGGAACAAACCGGTAAGGACCACAGCTTCAACGTCACCGGCACCCTGCACCTGAAAGCCGGCACCGCCTGGCTCAGCGACTCCGGTACCGAACTGCACATCAAGGCCGGCCAGAAAGCCGTTATCGAAGCGGGTGCGGAAATCACCCTCAAGGCCGGCGGTAGCTTTGTGAAGATTGATCCCAGTGGCGTTGCCATGGGTGGTGCCGCCATCAAGCTGAATGCCGGTGGGTCACCGGGCAAGGGCAGTGGGCAGAAGGTGCAGGTGCCGGAAATGCCGGGGTTGGTGGAGAAGAATGGTGGGGCTGTTGCGGCTGAAGAACTGCCGGAGACACCCCAAAGACCGATGGCCAAGCCCGACCAGATACGCGCCATCAAAAATGCCGCGAACCAGGGTAAGGGTATCTGCCAGGTTTGCTCGCCAGAATCGCAAGGGGCGGTCTGATGGGTAAGCTGGCTGAATTTCCCGATAAGGGCAGAACGTTCATTCTTGTCGACGGTGCAAAAGTGAATGATTTGTCCCAGATTATTTATCGTGAACTAGAAACACCTCATTGCGATGCGCTCTACAGGGAAACTGAGCTTGCTGACCTTTTGGAAATTTCACCATGGCTGGTTGAAACGGGAATAGACAGCTCTCTGGCACTTAGATGTTTCGAAGAGTGGAAGTCTCAGGGTGTAGCGATCGCAATGCAGTCTGACTGCAATTTTGAAGGGGTCATGGACCATTTGCGTGGATTGCTTATGGCCAGGTTGGTGACGGGGGATGACGTTGTGTTCCGATTCTATGATCCTGAAATCGCGCGGCATCTGTTGAAGCTGGATTCATCAGGTGAAGATGTGAGGCGATTGATGGGGCCTTGTAGCCTGTTTGCCATTCAGGATCGTCGCACGGGTGAGTGGGAGTTCTTTCACAATGACCAACCCAATAGTGAGCAACAGGCTGAGATGTTCAGCATTCGTGAGGAACACCAGGTTGCGATGGAGAGAGCAGCGGAAGAGACGGCCCTCAGGAAGCTCGAGCTTCACGTTGCAAACTACTTTCCCCATTTGCTTCAGAAAACGAATGCAGATGGGCAGGATTGGGGGGCAGTCTCTGCGCTAGTCGACGGAGCAAAAGCGCGGGGATTGTACAGTACCCGCGACATCGCCCTGTATATCAACACAATTGGCTGGCTTGGGCACCATGCATTCGAAGGCAGTGAAGTACAGACTCTGTGGAAAGAGAATTCCGCAGTACCAGGCAAAGCCATAGCGCGAATTGCAGAATTCGCCGAGAAAAAGTCTACGGAGGGACTGGTCCATGGGTAGTGCTAACAGCTCAGCGTTTTTACAGGGTGCTGATGACATCGACTCAGCGGCACAGATGTGCCCTCTCAAGCTCAAAACCGTTGCATTGTATCCGGTGCGCTGGGCGATCAGTCAGGAAGAGGTTACTTTGCCCCCCAACTTCCGCCCACCTTCCGTGGCGCTTGGAACCACTCATTACTGTGTTCGAAAACTGACACCCGGTTGGGTCTACATGTTCTCCGAAGTTTTCGGAACGCTACATGAGTACCGGGTCAATGAGCAGGGCCTGATAACCGAAGTACAGCCCGGTGTGAACTCTGTACTGCTTCCAGATGTCGATGCTGAAAGTGCTTTGCCCGCTATACATCACCCGGCTGGAGGAAAGGTGCTCCTGAAATTCGTGCAGCATCGATGGACTGTGCGTTTGCAGGAACTTGTACGAACAGATGCACAGGTCCGCGACGAGCATATGCAGCCGTTTGACTTGAGCGGGCTTCCGGAAAAGCGTGAAGGTGCAAATATCAGTGAAACCGAAGCCATAAACGGAGTGGTTGAAGATTTTCGGCCAGAACCAATGGATTTCGAGTGGAGCCTGACGGATTTCGCCCAAGGAATCAGCGAGTCGGATTTGCAGGGGCAGTGCAAGAAAGAAACTGAGTTTTCGTACTGCGTTGCCCTTAACGATGAAATCGGTATCACCTCCGAGCTGGGCCAACTGCATGCGCTTCATGTAAATCTGATTACGAATTACGCGGAGGAGAATGCATATGCCTACTCCACCTCCCAGATGGTGGATGCGCTCATCGCCCGTGAGGCCAGCAAGAAGGAAACGGAAGAAGAGCGGGATGAGAATGCAGAAGAACTGAAAGAACGCATTCGTTCCGCTGACAAGGATGCGTTCGTAGAGGGTTACCATAAGAGAATTGAGGAATACGACCAAGCACGTGGTCGTGTATTCGATGACTGGAAGAGATGGGTTGACTCCGACCATTTGGCCCGGAAACTGGAGTTCAACGACTGCTACTGTGCGGAAGGGTTCGAAGCGGTTGAGCAGGAACTGGCAGATATACTGGATGGCTATGTCAGTGCCGAAAAGGGTAAGGAAGACGCCGAAGAGTGGTTGGCTGCAGACGAAGGCGAAGCCGGTACGGTCGGAAACATGCTCAGTACCGTGCTGTTCCTGGCATCTGCCACCAACGGTATTGCCCAGAAACTGAAAGACCTTCCCGGTTTTGATTATGGTCGCCTGAAGATCGTCGACAGTATCTTCGACATGCCGGCACATGTGCGAGTGAGCACTGCCACTGATGTTCTGATGCTGGAATTTGCCGCCCCCGCCGCAAAGATGGGAACCTGGGCGAAAGACCCTCAGACTTGGCCGCAGTGGAAAAAATGGACCAAGGCCGTCCAGAAACGCTATGGCATAGATGTTCATCGACAGGGAATCACCCTGAATACCGCGACGGACCTGCTCACGGCGGTCCACCGCAAATCACTGGAAGCTGCTGGCCATAACCTGTCTGAACTGACAATGACGCCGCTGGCTGCCGGCATGGCGGATGCCAGGATCAGGAATTACCTGCGTGGCACCATGATCGACGTGTTCCACCTGACCCCGGATTTCAAGGACAACCCCTTTGGCTGGCTTCATACCCGATTGGACCCGGTGGTTGAAAGCATTAAACAGAACCGGGGCAAGTTCATTGGAGCCGTGACCTTCTTCCACGCGATTAATGTGGCAAGCCTGTTCTCCGGCCTGGATAAGACCCAGCCGGATGTAATGCTGGGCGACCGATCCGTCATCGACCGGTGGGGGTATTTTGTATCTGGCCTGTGGAGCATCGGCGAAGGTGTGGTTAACCTCAGCGGGTTGCTGATCAAGGAGGAGTACGCGAAAGCCCTCGGGGCAAACTTGTCGGCCGCTGGGGCGAGGGTGTCGGTGGCTCTAAGTATCTTAAAGGATGTGAAGATTTTGTCTGTTGCTGCTAAGGGCTTCGTGACAATCACCACAAAGACCCTTCCCTATGTCGGTGTTTTACTGTCGATAGGTCTGGAAGGAAGGCGGGGTCTCAAGGCCTTGGACACAGGCCATCACGCAATGGTGGCTCTGTCCGGGGTCCAGATTGGGCTGAGCATCGGTATCACTTCTCTGGCTTCGCTGGCTGTGGCGGGTGCGTTTACCGGGGCAGGCGTGGCCGTTGTGCTAGTGGTGGGCGCGGTTCTGATCGCAGTCTCCTTCGTCATCAGCATGGTTCAGCTATACATCGCCCGGTCCAGGATTGAGGATTTCTTGTCATTGTCATTCTGGGGCAACGCGCCGACGTTGCGTTACTGGGATGATCAGTCCCGGCCATCAAGCGCGGAACTGCTGGAGTCAAGCAGGACCATCGCTTCTACGGACGAGGGCGGAGAAATCCGGGAATATTTTGAAGCGGAACTGGATGCGTTCTACTACATGTTGTTCTCGCCCATAGTGCGGATAACCGAGTACATGCCCAAGAATTGGGCTATATCCCGGCAGGGCGAACATAAGGTCCTGTCGGAATTTACGAGTTTCGCAGTGTATTTCCCGGGTTTTGTTGAGGGGACTTGCGCGGTTTCCATCAAGCTGTTCGAGGCGAACAGGAACTGGTTTTCTGACGACGATTCGAGCGATATCACCGACCTGTTTGATCGCAGGAGGACGATAGACCCCTCTCCCCAAGGGCTGATGTACGGGTTTACCCACTACAACCACGACGGGTGGGAACAGCTTGAACTGTTGATCGAGTACGAGAAGGATGGACGGAAAGTGACGGGTGAAAACGGGATCCGTTTTATTCTGGACGGAAACGATGTGGAGGAATTGGGTGTCGATGAAAGACTCGCCTTTGAAGTGTGATTTTCCGGAAACGGACCTGGAGCAACAACTGGAAAAGAAGCTGTACCGCACCCATGGTGCGCGGCTTGCCAGTCCGCCGGCCCGTAAGGTGGCGGGGGTGTCCGATTCCTCGGAAGGAATGGATCAAGGCGTTGCTTTCATTAGTGAGCGGCTCATGGACATTAGGACGGCCTTCTTGTCTCTTCGAAGGGCCATGCCAGTCATCGTAAGTATGTTCATGATAATTGTTCTGGCGTTGGGTTGGATTGTTAGCTTGTTCTACTCAAAGGCGTTGCTTGGAGTATTGATCGCTTTTGGTCCTGTCTGGGTGGCCGTCTACCTGTTCGAAATCTTCTTTCCGTACACGCTGCCGGTCCGGATCGACCGGAAGGAGGGGTTCGTCTACATAGGACACCGCGGCACCTTCTACCGGATTCCCTGGGACGAGCTGGAAGTGACCTTTTCCTACAACTGGCAGTATCTGGGCTCTGGCGTAGTGTGGGAGCGGCAGTACTACGCCCACCTGTTCATGCGGGAAAAGCATTACTTTTGCGGGAAGCCCCCCAAGATGCCCCTACAGCGCAAGAAGATCTTTTCTGGGTTTAAGGAAGAGGATATGTATCGGAAATGGAATTTCATTGTCAGGTATTACGACGAGGGGGTTGTTGAAGAGGATGAGGAGAATCTCTACGGAGCAAATTATGACTCCTATAATCAGCACGTGGCTGGCCAAATGGGTCGTCGTATTTTCGGGCATGTATTATTTTTCTTCTTTATGCCGACCATAGTATGGTCGAAGTATACACCCTCAAAATACAAATGGCCGAAAGAGATTGAAGCAATATTTGGGAAGATTAACTACTACTGATTCTCCGCTATTTGCACAAGCTGACTTCGGCTTATGCGGATCGCAACCAAGATGAGCGGCCTGCCGGTCTTCCTGCTTGTAAGTTGTAACTGTAGTCCCGTATACGGAGATTAAAAAATGAAGAAAGGACTCCTCCTCCTCTGCCTCCTAATTACCCCCATCACCCAGGCCGGTACCTACCGCTGGGTCGATGAAAACGGCCAGACCCACTTCGGGGACCGACCGCCGGTGAATGCAGCCTCTGATGAAGTAGAGCTAAAAGCCCCCGCACCGTCTTCGGATGCCGATGCCCGCGCGCGCAAGGAGCGGATGAATGAATTCCTCGAGCAAACCGAGCAGGAGCGGGCTGAGCGCAATGAAGCGAAAGCCAAGCAGGAGGCGAAAGCGGCTAAGCATGAGGCTCTTTGTGAGTCCTTACGGGCACGGTTGAAGCATCTTAAGAGCGTTTCACGTATGTACCGGCTGAACAAGGAGGGCGAGCGGGTGTTTGTCGACGATGAGGAGAATGAGCGTATCCGCCAGGAGTTTCGTGCGAAGGTACAGAGTGAATGCGGCGCCTGATTCCGTTTTGGTTTGCTTTCGCCCTCTTTACCGCGTTCAACGCCTATGCAGAACCACCGGAACTGGCGCTGGCCGGTGTCTACGACGAAGGCGTTGCCCTCGATGATTATTGGGTAAGCGAGAAACTGGACGGTGTACGGGCCTATTGGGACGGTGAGCGGTTCTGGTCCCGGGGTGGCAACGAGTATCGGGCGCCTGACTGGTTTACTGAGGGCTTTCCCGATGTGCCCATGGACGGCGAACTCTGGATGGGGCGAGGCCGGTTTGCGGAGCTGTCCGGCGCGGTGCGCCGGCTGGAACCGGTCGATCCCAGTTGGCGCCAGATCCGGTTTATGGTGTTTGACCTTCCGGCGCTCGATCAGCCCTTTGCTGAACGTGTTGCGGCTATGGAAGCGTTGGTGCAGCCATCACCGTCGCCATTCCTGGCCATGGTCGTGCAACGTAAGGCCACGGATCATGAGCGTTTGATGTCGGCGCTGGACAAGGTGGTGTCCGAGGGCGGCGAGGGTTTGATGCTGCGTCGCGGCGGCAGCCTTCATTCAACTGGCCGTTCAGATGATCTGTTGAAGGTGAAGCGTTACGATGATGCCGAGGCGGTCGTGGTAGCGCATCTTGCCGGCAGCGGAAAATACGAAGGCATGCTTGGATCAGTTCTAGTAAGGCGGAATGATGGCCGCCAGTTCCACATTGGTACCGGATTCAGTGATGAGCAACGGGAAGATCCGCCGCCGGTTGGGGCTACCATTACCTATAAATATTACGGCTTCACGTCGACAGGCCTTCCCAGATTTGCCAGTTTTCTGCGGATTCGTAATGACGAACCCGAGGCGCCGTGATCCTGGGGCGCTCAATTACGAGGTCTTCATCTACCGCCCCATACCTTGTGCTACAGTGGTTTTAACCGTGGTCGTTCTATATCTTTCCATGGTTGCTGAATGCCAGCTCTGTCAGGGCAACCCTGATGCCGGTAGTCAGTGGACAATGTGAATCGTTACCGAAAGCCGAAATAGCAGTACGACATACTGATAAGGAGGCAACAAATGGAAGCGAAATCCAGTCAGAACGAGTACGAGCAGGTCAGGCAAGATTTGCAGCAACTTCGCGAAGATCTCTCCAAGCTCACCAAAGCCGTTGCTGATGGGCAAAAGAGCAATATCAGCAGCCTTCGTGATGAAATTCGCCGGGAAAGCCGTGAGGCCTTTGATCAGGTCCGGCAACGCGGTGATGAGGCCTTCAACCGTGCCCGGGATGCGAGCAGTAAAGCGGTGCACGATGTTGAGCACAAAATCGAGGAGCGGCCGTTCCTGAGTGTTGTGCTCATGTTCCTCGCAGGCTTGTTGGTTGGCCGGTTGCTGGACCGCTGATCATGCCCGATTCCGCCTGGTTACAGGGCGTCTTGCGCAAGGCAGTCGCGGCCATCATTGGTTTTATGCTGGCCTTTGTGTTGCTGGTCGCCCTGTTGATTACCGGTTTTTACATGCTCGTCAATGCCGCCATGCTGGCTTTATCGCCCGTGATGGGGGAGGCTGGTGCCATGGCGGTGACGGGCATGTCCTGCCTGTTGTTGCTGGCGTTGTTTTTCTATCGAATGACTCGTCCGGCTACGTCCAAGAAAACCGCCAGTGCCGCCGGTGAGGGTGATGACCAGTCTTCCACGTCACCAATCGATGCCATCAGAGACCTTGTCCGCAACAATCCACTGGAAGCGGTGTTTGCGGCATTTACTCTTGGTGTGGTGGAGCAGGGTGATCCTCGCCTGAAGTCACTGCTGTTGCAGGGCGGCATGGTCCTGATGAAGGAAGCTGAGGCCGAGCAGGCCCGAGACAAAGACAAAACGGACTCACGGGAAAGTGGCACGGACGCGCCAGTCACATGATCGTCACCTGAGCGTAACCCCCCGCGCCGACAATAGCCGTGCAGTACCATTCATTGCACAGGGAGCTTGTTATGAAGTTACGCACGTTACTGGTTATGGCATTACTGATGTCTCTATTCTCTGCCGCCCATGCGGCACCGGATTGGCATGGCAAGGAGGATCGTTGGACTCCGCCAGGCCTTGAAAAATGGCACGACAAGTGGCCGGATCTGAAGGACAGACATCACCGGGGTCAACGCGAGGTCCATCTGGGGCCGCGCCCGTTCTGGCTGGTGGAAGACATGGATGAGGGGCGCCTGAAAGACCGGCTCCAGTCCTGCCGCGCCGACAAAATCCGTCCTACGGATTTCTCCATCGGCCATCGGGGTGCGCCGTTGCAGTTCCCGGAACACACGCTTGAATCCTATGTTGCGGCCGCCCAGATGGGGGCTGGCATCCTGGAGTGCGATGTTGCCTTTACCAAGGATCGGGAGCTGGTTTGCCGTCACGCACAGAATGATCTCCATACCACCACCAACATCGTGACGATTCCGGAACTGAACGCCAAGTGTACGCAGCCGTTTGTCCCGGCGGACCCGGCAAGTGGCACTGAGGCGCAGGCAGAATGCCGCACCAGCGATATCACGCTGGAGGAGTTCAAGTCACTGGAAGGCAAGATGGACGCCTTCAACCCCATGGCAACCACGCCGGAGGAGTACCTGGAAGGCACGGCAGACTGGCGCACGGAGCTTTACAGCAGTCGCGGCACCCTGTTGACCCATAAAGAGAGCATCGAACTCTTTAAACGACTGGGTGTGAAGTTCACGCCGGAACTGAAAACGCCGGTGGTTGAGATGCCCTATGAGGGCGACTACAGCCAGGAAGATTACGCCCGCCAGATGATTCAGGATTACGTTGAAGCCGGCGTGAACCCGAGGGATGTCTGGCCGCAGTCGTTCCTGCTGGATGATGTACTGTTCTGGGTCAATGAAACGCCGCGGTTTGGACGACAGGCTGTGTTTCTGGATCAGGAGCCGCTGACACCGGAGAATTCCTCCCTGGCGTGGATGGAAAGCCTGTCTGCGCAAGGCGTGAATATCCTGGCCCCCGCATTGTGGAAAATGTTGACCCTGGATGGCCACCAGCAGATCGTGCCGTCGGACTACGCTGAAAACGCCAAGGCAGCGGGGCTGGATATGATCGCCTGGACGGTCGAGCGTAGTGGTCCGTTGGCCAATGGCGGGGGTTGGTATCACCAGACCATCACCGACGCCATCAATAACGACGGCGACGTGTTCAATGTGATTGACGTGCTGGCCCGGGAGGTTGGGGTGATTGGTATCTTCTCGGACTGGCCGGCCACCACCACTTTCTACGCCAACTGCATGGGGCTTGCCGGCCGGGGCCATTGAAGGTCAGTTGCCTCGACGCCGTAAACTGGTGAAAATTCAGCCAATCGTTAATGCCGTTATCGGAGTAGACTGGTGATAACTCATCAAACGGTAGCGGTTGTGCATGGATACAGACACCAGTCCGGTGTGGCAAAGACACGCCTCGGCCATCCTCAGCGGGTTCCTTGGGGACTGGCTTGAGGCGCGAAACAACCCTTTGGCGGTGCCCATGGAGTTCTTCCACGGGCGCTCGCCCATTGACTTGTCGGCACCCGCAGTGGAGTCGCCCGGCTCGACACTGTGCCTGTCCATACATGGTTTGATGGAACTGGAGACGGTTTGGGACCTTCCGGGGCAAGCCGATACTCACTACGGGTCCCTACTGGCTGACGAAGGACGCTCCATCACACCGCTTACCCTTCGCTACAACACCGGCCGACCGATTTATCGCAATGGCGAAGACCTTGCCGAGCTTCTGGAAACCCTGATCCGCCGTTGGCCGGTGCCAGTTGAGCGAATTATTCTGATGGGCCACAGTATGGGCGGGTTGCTGATTCGCAGTGCCTGCCATCATGGTCAGTATCTAGCTCACCGCTGGGTTGAGAAACTCACCGACTGTGTCTACATCGGTTCGCCACACGATGGTTCCTGGCTGGCAAAAGGCGCGAAGGCCACAGCCGACCTGATGAACCGGGCACCACGGGATTACCTGCGCGTGGTGGGTGAGGTGATCGATCTGCGCAGTGAGGGTATTCGCAATCTGTCCCGCGGGGAGGTTGTTCATGGGAATGAGGGCGAACCTCCTCTGCTACCCGGAACCCGGCATTACGTTGTCTGTGGCCTGCTGGCGCGATCCCGTCAACATCCGATCAACGCCCTGTTTGGAGATGCGCTGGTGCATGAATCCAGTGCTCGTGGCCATGAGCGGAGGGGCTGGACACTCAGTGGTGTCGCCAGCTTCCCCGGCGTTGACCATATCCGTCTGGCCCATCACCCGGATGTGGCCAGCCAACTGAAGGAGTGGCTGTTATGAGCGAACATAATCGCAATTGGTGGGCTGGCGTTGCCGATATAACAGCCAGTGGCCTCAATCACGGCGCTCTCAAAGTGGAGCGTATTCATCTGTCGATTGCGGATGAAACCTTCAATATTCTGCAACGGGTGCCGATTGCCCGGCCCTGGAGTGAGGCTGTTCGCTCCATCCACCACGGCATTTCCCGTCTCTCCTATCGCAGCGTTTCGCTGGCGGCTGCCAGTCTTGAAGCATCCGTGAAATACATCAATGCGCCGAAAAATTGCAAAGCTGACATTAACTAACATGAAAATGAGGTGAACAGACCGTATTGTGCATTTAACCCACATCCCGCCAATTTGTAGGTAGCCTGAGTTCAGGTAATCGGTATGACGCTTTACCGGTTAATCCAACAGGAAATCAATCATTTCCGAACTCAGAAGGATGGATGCGATATGAGCTATAAATCCGGTTTTGCCTATGTAACGGTTCTGGCCTCGGCCATGCTGGCCGCCCCGGTTGTATCAGCCCAGGACAACACCGATCGCGACAGCTCCGGTGTATATCTGAGCGGCAGTTATGGTGGCTACAAAGCCCATGGTGGCGAGTTTGATGATGAAAACGATCTGTTCGGCGTGGGGCTGGGCTACCAGTTCAACCAGTTCTTCGCCCTGGAAGCCGAGTACATTGATTTCGGCAACTTTGGCGACGATGACGTCGATGGCAAGTTGAAGGGTACTTCCCTTGGCCTGATCGGGCGGCTGCCTTTGACAGATACCTTTGGTGTTTATGCTAAGGCTGGCGCATTTGCTTCGTCGTTCGATGTAGACGCGTTTGACGAAAGTGAGACCTACGATGAGGTCAATCCATTTGTCGGTGCCGGTGTTGATTTCCGGGTCACCGAACAGTTGACGGCGTTTGCGGAATACAACCGCTACAACGTTGATATCGACGAAGACGACTTCAATGGCCAGGTCACCAATGACGGGCCGGACTTCGATACCGGTCGTGTTGGTATGCGTTTCCAGTTCTAACGTAAGTACCTGAAAAACCCGGGGCGGTTCTGGCCCCGGGCTTTTTATCAGCTTCTCTGCAATACCTACCGTATTACTGAACGTTTTCCAGCTCGCCAAACCGCTCTGCGAACAGCGCTGACGACAGGTAGCGCTCGGCGGAATCCGGCAGAACCACCACGATATTCTTGCCCTTGAATTCCGGCAGCTTTCCGATTCTGACCGCAGCCACAACCGCTGCACCACAGGATATACCACAGAGGATGCCTTCCTCCTGCATCAACCGGTGCGCCATGTCCATGGCGTCCTGATTGCTGACTTTTTCCACCCGGTCCACCAGGTCCATGTCCAGGTTGCCCGGAATGAAGCCGGCGCCAATGCCCTGGATCTTGTGGGGTGCTGGTGTTTGGTCCTGACCGCCGCGGGCCTGAGTGATGATTGGCGAGTCTTCCGGCTCCACGGCAACGGTGGTGATGGCCTTGCCTTTGGTATTGCGGATGTAACGGGTTACGCCGGTCAGGGTGCCGCCGGTACCAACCCCGGAAACGAAGATGTCGATGGCACCGTCGGTATCGTTCCAGATTTCGGGCCCGGTGGTGTCCTCGTGGATGCGGGGGTTGGCCGGGTTCTCGAACTGCTGTGGCATGAAGCAGTTGTCCGGGTCTTCAGCAACGATCTCTTCGGCCTTGGCGATGGCGCCTTTCATGCCCTTCGCCGGCTCCGTAAGCACCAGTTCCGCCCCCATGGCCTTCAGTACTTTGCGGCGCTCCAGGCTCATGGATGACGGCATGGTCAGTTTCAGCTTGTAGCCTCTCGCAGCAGCGACGAAAGCCAGCGCGATGCCAGTGTTACCGCTGGTGGGCTCGACGATCGTCATGCCGGGTTTGAGAGCGCCACGCTTTTCCGCATCCCAGATCATGGCGGAACCGATCCGGCACTTCACGGAATAGGCCGGGTTGCGCCCTTCAATCTTGGCCCAGATGGTGGCCCCTTCGTTGACCCGATTAAGCTTGACCAGCGGGGTATTGCCGATCGACAGCGAGTTGTCTTCGTAGATCTTAGCCATGGTGTCGTCTCCTTTGCGTTTTCCCTGTCGCAAAAGGATAGCATCAGCTAGCCCCGTCTGGCTGCCTGATCTTCAGTGGTCAGAGCTTCCAGGCGGTTGCGGCCATTTTGCTTGGCGAGATACAGCGCCTTGTCTGCCAGCCGAAGGAATTCTGCCGGCACCGTGTCCTTGCTGGGTGTGCCAGTGGCCAGGCCGATGCTTACAGTAAAGCGGATCTGTTCGTCGTCGCAGCAGGTGGTTAGCCCCGCCAGACCCTCGCGGAATGCTTCCAGCCGCGAAACCAGCTCATCACGGTCGCTGAAGCTGGTGAACATCACAAACTCCTCACCGCCGAACCGGGTAAGGCGGTCTGTGTCACGCCGAAAGTGAGAGCGCATGGTATCTGCCAGCGCCACCAGACAACGGTCGCCCGCGTCGTGGCCGTAGGTGTCGTTGATTTCCTTGAAATGGTCCGCGTCCACCATCGCCACGGCAAAGCCGGCTCCGTGTCGTTGACACCAATGGAAGCTCTTGCTGAACTCACGGTCGAAATAGCTGCGATTGCCGATCTGGGTCAGGTCGTCCGTTACGCTGAGATGCGCAAGGCGGTCATTGGCCGCAGCGAGTTCATGATTCAGACGCCCGAGTTTGCGGTTCCAATAGAACAGCAACCCCAAGAGCACCACGGCACCCATGATGAGCTGGAATACCAGGGTGTAGTCGACGGTCTGTTCCAGTTTGAGTCCTGCCCATTGTTGTTCAATGGTTTTAAGCTCCGCTTCCGTCAGGCTGGACACCAATTTTTGCATGATGTTGAAGAGTTCGGGCTGGTCATTCCGGGTGGCGACCCCCAGGGTCCAGTCTGCGGGAATTCGCCCGAGCACTTTCAGGTCCGCCAAACCCAGCTCCTGCATGTTGTAGCTGGCGGTGGACAGAGTGCCAAGGTACCCCGCCAGCTTCCGTTCC
Organism: Marinobacter sp. M5B; assembly: GCF_042604615.1. Lineage (NCBI taxonomy): Bacteria > Pseudomonadati > Pseudomonadota > Gammaproteobacteria > Pseudomonadales > Marinobacteraceae > Marinobacter > Marinobacter sp. M5B. Next base: position 4,108,220 of record NZ_CP156894.1, on the reverse strand, counting down.
TGAACCATGCGCAGTCCGGTTTGTTCGCTGGGCACTTCCACCAGATTGAGGCCGGGATTGGTTGTCCTCAGCAGTTCCAGAAAAGCGTAGTCCTTTACCACGCCGACCGGCCGGTCCCCCATGTCGTCCAGTGTATTGATGTAGGGGGCTTCCACACGTCCCAGAAGCACGCTGGGAATCTGGATATAGGGTTTTGTGAAATTCAGGTATTCAAGCCGCTCCGGTGTTTCCATGGCCATGGAAAGCATGTCGCAGTGTCGGTTTTTGACTGCCTTTATGGACTCGGACCAGCTGTCTACGGGAAGAGGGGTGAATGTGATATTGGAACGATTCGCAAACAGGGCGAAGATGTCGGCGGAAATACCGAGGTGTTTATCGTTTTCGCTGAGGCCCTCCAGTGGCAGCCAGTCAGGGTCTACGCAGATGGTCAGTTGTCGGTTGCGGTCGGCCAGCCAGGCCTGTTCGGCATCGGAGAACGTTAACGGGCCGGTGGCCGGTGTCCGGTTACGACGGGCGGAAGCGCCAAGCCAGCGATTCTCGATAGTGCGCATTTCCGTTGGGCTGATGGCCTCCAATGCGGCGTCCATTATAGAGGCGAGCGGCTCAAGAGCGGGACGCACGCCAAAGCGCAGGTCTTCTCCCGGCATGCCATCAAGGGTCATTTCGCCGGCAATATTCACTCCGGCAATGCGAAGCTCCCTCACCCAGTAGTTTCCGTTTGGCAGGGCTGCCAAGGCAACATCGACGGAGCCCTCAGCCAGAGCCCGGAACATGGCCTGCTGGGAGGTGAAAGCGAACACATTGTCGCCCAATGCCTCACGAAGGGGTCCCTCGTAGTAAATACCTGAACCAATAGCGACCTTCAGTCCCTGCAAGTCTGCTGGCGAGCTGAATGCCAGATTCTTATCCAGAGTGAAGGCGACGTTGGGAATGGTATGGTAGGGCCGGGTGAACCGTATGAACGCTTCGCGTTCGTCGGTTTTCGAGATATTGGCCATGATATCAATGTCACGGTCCATAAACCGGGGGTACAGTTCCGACCATTGCCCGGGCACCGGTACGATTTGCAGGCCGGTCAGATCCGATATCCGGTTCAGCACGTCAACGGACAGTCCTTGCAACGCGTCTGCGTCGTGAAAGCTGAAGGGCGCATAGTCACTCATAAAGCCCACCCGTACCGGGCCGACCTCACTGATGTAGTGCTGATGGGCATCACTCAGGGTAAAACCCGACGATTCAGCAATGCTGGTCCCGCCGTATTCCTGCCACCGCTTGAACAGTTCCTCAATGCGCTTATCGGGAATGGCAGCCAGGCCGCTGCTGACCACGTCAAACAACTCATCGTTTGATTTCAGAACGCCAAGTCGAAAGTCTTCTTTCGACCATTCTCCCAACGGTGCGGGGCCAGCAATCTCCAAAAACCGGAAGCCGGCCTCGTTAGCGTAGTAGTTCAGGGTCAGTTCAGGACCGATGATGCCGTCCACCCAGCCAAAGGCCAGTGCCCGAACCAGGCCGGGAATGGAATCGTAGGTGACGAGCGACAAGCCCACCGTTTCAAGTGCATCGCGGAAATAGGCGTCACGCACAACGCCAATACGGTAGTCACTGAGGTATCCCGGGGAATCAATGTCTTTGAGCGGGTTGGCTGGGTCATGCATCAGATGCATCTGGCGAATGTGGTACGGCTCGGTAAACTGTATGGTTCTGGCGCGGCCGTCGTTGTATGAAATTCCTTCGATAACGTCGATGTCGCCGCGCTGGAATGCGCCGAACACTTCGGGCCAACTGCCTGCCCGAAACTCAATGTCCAGCCCTGATTGACTGGCCACCTCCCGGACTATATCAATAGAGAAGCCGGAGGCTGTGCGGCCCGCCATGGACGTGTAAGGTTTGTTGTCGGCCACAATGCCAACGGAGATGGGTTCTTTTACAGAGGGCCAGGCAGGCATCGATAGGAAGGTGAGCGCCAGTACACCGAAAATGCTAGCAAGCAGTGTGATCAGAGATGGCCTTTGCCAGGCAATTACAGCGCTCATCGGGTGATTCACAATTCTGTGGTGATTAACTAGTGAGTGTAGTCGTTGGCGGGTTATTTGCCCAATGACGAGGTGATTCGTGGCCTGCGATTGCTGGTGCGTGATGGTAGGATGTCGCCACCTCAGTACGTTATGGGAACGACCATGGGCCTTTTGTTTGAACAGATCGACAGCCAACCCTCATCATTGGGAGAGATCACGCTTCGCCGCCGTCGCATTCCGGCGCTGGGTGACCGGGATATCTATGAGGTGAAGCTGGGTGAAGAGTTTCTCATGTCCAGCATGTTTGTGGACGCGGAAGTAGCCCTGGCGGACCTGGGCCTGAACGCCGTCGAGGGCGTTCAGCTGAAGGTGGTGGTCGGCGGCCTGGGGCTGGGCTACACCGCGGAAGCGGCCCTCAAACATGAGCGCGTGAGCGAGCTGCTGGTTGTGGATGCCCTCGACACCGTCATCCACTGGCATCAGCAGGAAAAGGTTCCGTTGGGTAAAGTGTTGAATGCCGACCCACGTTGTCGCTATGTGTTGGGCAGTTTCTTCGATCTGGCGGTATCGGAATCCGGTTTCGATACCGACACCCCGGGCAGGGTGTTTGACGCCATCCTGCTGGACATTGACCATTCCCCCAGGGCCCTCCTGAACGAGTCCAATGCCAGCTTCTACAATGCTGAAAGCTTGGGCAGAATGGCGGCCCACCTGCGCCCTGGCGGCGTCTTCGCCATGTGGTCCAACGACCCGCCGGACGAGCCGTTCATGGACGTGTTGCGAACTCTGTTCACGGATGTGGATGCGAAGGTGGTGTCGTTCTACAACCCGTTCCAGAATCGGGAGTCCACCAACACGGTGTTCCTGGCCAGAAAGCCGCTCAGTTGACCGAGCGGCCGGTGTAGCTGGAGAAATCCGGCCTTTGCGGTTGGTGCTGGTCATCCGTCATATAGGCGGATGTCAGTATGAACTCTGCGGTGGCCCGGTTGCAGGCGACGGGAATGTTCCACAATGCAGCAATGCGCAGCAGGGCCTTGATGTCCGGGTCGTGTGGCTGGGGTTCCAGCGGGTCCCAGAAGAACACCAGCAGGTCAATTTCCCCTTCCGCGATCTTGGCGCCAATTTGCTGGTCGCCTCCGAGCGGGCCACTGAGCAGGCAATGGATGTCGTCCCGGCCCAGGTTTTCCTTGAGCAACCGGCCAGTGGTGCCGGAGGCGTAGAGTCGGAGGGAGGCAAAGCGTGTCTGGTTGTCGGCGACCCAGTCCACCAGTTCTCTCTTTTTGTTGTCGTGGGCGACCAGAGCGACGGATTTAACGGCCATTTGCGGTAAAGTCTCCTTTTTGGGGTGTGTCCGGTATAGGGCTCCAGTGTTTCATATTCGTGATAAACGCGGAACAGGAAATAGGTGTTATGTCGACAGATCACGCCATCAACTGGGCAGAGACGCCCGCCGCCGTGTGGCGCCGCCACCGTCAGGGTCTGAGGGCCATTCGGCGGCTCGACCCGGTGGGTTGGGCCGACCTGACCGGCATCGAGCGACAGCAGGCTGCCCTGGCCCGCAACACCGAGCGCTTCCTGGCCGGTGAACCCTCGAACAATACGCTGCTCTGGGGAGCCCGGGGCACCGGCAAATCATCGCTGATCAAGGCGCTGCTTAACCGGTATCGGGAGCCGGGGCTACGGATGATCGAGGTGGACAAGGACGATCTGGTGAACCTGCCGGAGATTGTCGACGACATCGCTGAATTGCCCTGGCGGTTCGTGATCTTCTGCGATGATCTATCGTTTGAAGTGGGTGAGTCGGGTTACAAGTCGTTGAAAAGTGTGCTGGAAGGCTCGCTCGAGCTGCCGCCCGAAAATGTCAGGGTGTACGCCACCTCCAACCGTCGGCACCTGATGCCGGAATTCATGGACGATAACCTGAAAAGCGAGATGCGCGGCGGCGAACTCCATCCGGCTGAGGCCATCGAGGAGCAGGTATCCCTGGCGGACCGGTTTGGGCTGCAGTTGTCGTTCTATGGTTTTCCTCAGGATGTATACCTGCAGGCCATTGATGCCCTGTTTCCCCAAGTGAGTGATCGCGAGGCGTTGCATCTTGAGGCCATTCGCTTTGCCACCAGCCGGGGTGCCCGTAACGGCCGCACGGCGCAGCAGTTCTACCGCCAGTTTGCCGGCGACCCGGATGCCTTTGGCCAGTAGGCAACTGGTTACTGTCGCCGCGCCAGCCTGATGAACCGGTGGTGAATCATCCGCACGCCGATGAACACCAGGCCCAGCACAACCGGTATGGCAATGCCCAGAACCAGCGAGGTGTTGACGTCGAATCCGGCGTCATCGGCGGACTCCAGCGCCAGCTTCAGCAGTGCCAGCAGGTAGTAGCTGATGACCACCACGGAAAACCCTTCCACTGTGTGCTGCATCATCAACTGGATTTTTGAGCGCCGGTCCATGGAGCTCAACAACTGTTGGTTCTGGCTCTGGATGGCCAGCTCCACCCGTGTACGCACCATGTCCGAGGCCCGGTCCACTCTGCGTGACAGGTCCTCCAGGCGTTCCTTCACCGATTCGCAGGTTTCCACCGCCGGTGTCAGCCGCCGGGTCATGAACTCGGTGATGGTGAGGTGTCCCGACAGCTCATCTTCCCGCAGCTCTTCCAGGCGGGTCAGCACCAGCTGGTGATAGGCCCGTGTCGCCGAGAAGCGAAAGGTGGCATGGGCGCGGAAGGCTTCGATGCGGGCCGCAATGTTGGTCAGATCCGCCAATACCTCACGTTCGTCGATGTCCTGGTTGTCCGCCAGGGACTGGGTTATCACCGCCAGTTGCTGGTCCATGTCGTTCAGCGAGGGTGTCATCTCCCGTGCCAGTGGCAGCGACAGCAATGACATCAGGCGATAGGTTTCGATTTCCATCAGGCGTTGGGTCAGCCGGCCGAGCTGGCTGTCGGACATGTCCCGGTTGAGAACCATGAAGCGCCCAAACCCATCACTATGGAGCCTGAAGGTGCCCCACACCCGGGCCTTCCCTTCCCAGGGGCTGCTGCCCACCAGTCGTTCTCCCTCGAACCAGTGGCGGATTTGCGCCAGGTCGGTTTCCGGGCCGTTTGAGGCTTGCTGCAGGTCAATATGAAAGGCGGCCACCACGGTGCCGGTGAGCTTCTCGAGCCATCCCTTGGGCAGCGACGAGATGCCGGTATCCTGGAAGGGCTGATGGTCGTCCCCAATACCCAGATTGATAAACGTGTAGGAGGCAAACTCCATGTGCATTTCACGCCGGATACGCAGGGAGCCAAAGGTGGCCTCGTAGCAGCTGACGTCCTCCAGTGGTTCGGGTTGCCCCAGCATGATGTGCAGGTCTTGCCAGTGTCGGAACTGGACGGCCCGTTGCTCCGGGGTGGTTAGCAGGGCAATGTGGGTAACCTGCGCCGGGCATGGCAGCACGTGGAACGGGCGGGAATGGAGCTCGTTGTAGAGCTCTGCCCGAAGAGGGTGCAGATCCAGCTGTGTGAGCGGCGGGTTCAAGGCTTGGTCCTTTGACGACGATTGAGGGGCCTACAACGGAACAATAAAGGCTCGCGGGTCGTTCCGAAAGACGACTTGTGGCTTACGACTCTGGTCGCGGGCGGGACGGCAAAAGCACTGTAAAACGCACGCCACCGGTATCATCGCTGGCCATCACTTGGCCGTTGTGGTGCTCGGCAATCAACCTGACGATCAACAGGCCCTGGCCCAGGTGTCCTTCCTGATGGCCGGTTCGCACGGACACGAAGGGGCTGAAAATATCACTGGCGAGGTTCTCCGGCAGGGAGGAACCTTCATTGAACACGCTCAGTTCCAGGTGTCGGGCGTTCTGCGTCAGCCGTACTTCAATGTTTCCCTGCTCTGGTGTGAAATCCCGGGCATTGTCCACCAGTTTGTCCAGAAGCTGCACCAGCAATTCCGGGGAACCGTGGCATAGACAACCGTTGGCCGGTCCGATGTAGTGAATACGGTGGTCGGGGTCCAGTTCCTGATAGGCGAGGGTGGTCTGGGAGGCGACTTCGGCCAGGTCAAAGGTTTCCTTTTCGGCGTGGTCAAAGCTTTGCTCCAGCCGGGCTGCCTCGCTCATGCCCTGCAGTATCTGGCTGAGGCGGTCGGTGGCGGAACGGGCTCGTTCGATGTAACTGGCCTGATCAGCCGGGTCTGTGGTTTGCCCCAGATTCTCCAGGGAAGAACGTACCACCGCCACGGGGGTTTTCAGTTCGTGGGACAGGCGCCGGGAGAAGCTCTCCAGATAGTCTGTGTAGCCCTGAAGGCGGTCCACCATTTGGCTGAATTGCCGTGACAGGTCGCCCAGTTCGTCCTTCGCTTTTGCAGGTGGCAGGGTGCCCAATACGCGGCCGTCGTCGTCAATGCTGGCGCTGACCGCCCGCTGCAGCCGGGTAATGCGCCAGGACAGCCAACTGGCGTAACCCAGTAGAACCAGCATCAGGCCGATGATCAATAACACGCTGCGGGAAATGACCGAACCAAGGGTGCTGCCGGACAAAGCCAGCAATTGGTCCAGTGATTCTTCCAGCACCAGCATCCGGCCATCGCCCAATGATTGTTTCACCAGCATGTAGGTGTCGCCGTCCCGGTGACGAACCAGCCCCTGTGATGGCAGTTCCCCAGCGTCCATGCGATGGGTTTCCGCATTCAGCCGTGAAGGCTCGGGCTGGTAGAAGCTCACCAGTGCCCGCAGGCCGTTCAGGCTGATGCGTTCCAGGATCTGCAGTGGGCTGAGGCTGTCGAATTCAGCCTCGTCGGTTTCGGAGTCGCGTGTCTGGCGAGCAATCACCCAGCCGTCCGGCTCCAGAACCCAGGTGCCCTGGCCCGGAGCAATCATGGCCGCAAGTCGGTTTTCGAGTTGTGGCATTCGGGTGACGATGTGCGCTGAGGTGGGGCCGGCAGAGACGCGTCCATCACCGGTGGCTACCGGCTTTTCCGTAGGCCATGTCACCTGGAAACCAAGGCGGGACGAGGGTGCCGGACGCGGCATTCTCAATTCAGCCTGGTAGCCGTTGCTGACCGCCTGCCAGTAGCCGCTGATGCGATAGTCGGTTGCCCCTTCGCGCTCCGGATCAATCGCATTGATGGCCCCGGGCGCCTGGGTTCGGATCAGGCGCCGCGTCGTCTGCTTATCACCTATAACCTGGAGTTGGATCTGGTCATGGGGTTGGCGGGGTTTGCCGGGGTTGAAGAAGTCAGCGGTTCTGCCGCTGACACGAATCAGGAGGTAGAGATGGGTTTGATCGACGGCTGCCTGCCAGGATAACTCGGGTCCGTCTTTGTCGATGGCTTGTTGTGTGCCTTGCCACTGCTGTCGGGATTCTTCCTCATCATATCCGGGCCAGTCGTCGCCGTAGCCATCCAGATTCGGGCTGCGGGACAGGAGGTCGGCGTAGATAACGTTGGTACCCGCAGCAACCGTTGGGGTCTCGGCAAGTTGTTCCGCTGCAAAACCGGCCGTGCGTCCGGCCTGGCTCTGCAATTGACGAGCGGCCTGGTCACGCAGGGCCTGGTCCAGCTCCAGCACGAACTGCAGGCCCGCCCAGGGAATCAGCAGCATCAGCAGGCTGGCAATGAAGAGTTGGCGCTTAAGGGTCAAAACTCAGGCCTCATGGGCGTTCCAGCGGTAACCCATGCCGTAGGCGGTGTGAATGCCATCGAAGGCGTCGTCGATCTGCAGGAACTTTCGGCGTATACGTTTGATGTGTGAGGTCACCGTATTGTCGTCCAGTACCGTGCTGGCGGCTTCCATCAGTTGGTCGCGGCTGCGAACGTGGCCCGGGTGCTGAACCAGGGAATGCAGCATCCAGAATTCGGTGACGGTCAGGTCGATGGGCTGGTCATTCCATTCTGCCGTCATGCGGTCCACGTTTAATGCCAGGCGGCCACGGTGCACCACTTCATCCGGTTGCTTCAGGGCCTCGGCCCAGGCATCTGCCCTGCGCAGCAGAGCGGTAACCCGGGCCAGCAGGTGGTCCATGCTCATATCCTTGGTGACATAGTCATCGGCACCCAGTCGCAGGCCGTGAACGGAATCGATGTCGCTGTCGCGGGCGGTCAGGAAGATGATCGGCAGGGTTTTGGACAGGCTGCGCAGGTCCTGACACAGCGTAAAGCCGCCTTCGGGTTCATCGCCCAGTCCCACGTCGATGATGGCCAGGTCCGGCAGGGCGGTGCGCAATACCTGGAAGGCACTGTTGCGGTCACCATAGGCAGACACCCGGTATCCCCGGCGCTCGAACGCGTCACGGTAGTTTTCCCGGATGGCGGGTTCATCTTCAATCAGCACGATGTGTCGCTTCATAGCCTGCAACCATTCCCCTGTTTGTACGGGTTCCTATTTAACCATGGCCTGTGGCCAGAACAAGGTAAAGCAGAGGGTTTGCCACAATTCATCATTTTTTCATCGCCGGATCGCCAGATTGTGGCACCGGATCGCCGCTTCCATGGGCTGAAATAGTCGCCAGTTGCCACCAGGCGTGCTTTTTCAACCACAGTGATACAAGGAAGCGAAACAATGCTGTTGACCAACCTGGGACCCTATTCATCAACCGCCCCGAATGGCGGGCGGCAGATTGCCGGTAGTATGACAGGGAGCAAGATCTCCCCTCGGCTGCGACGCTGGCTGGAGGGCATTTCCCTGTGGCTGGCAGTGCTGCTTTTCCTGTTTGTACACCCGGTGTACGCAGAGGCCTCCGAAACTGGACGCGAAGGCGCCGGTGAGTTTCATTTTGTCGATGATGCCGGCCAGCGACTGGGCTCGGCAACCCTGTTGAACACAGACTACAACGTAACTGTCAGCGGTCTTATCGCCGACACCCGCTTGCGCCAGAGCTTCCGTAATACCAGTCAGCAGTGGCGGGAAGGCGTGTTCGTGTTCCCGTTGCCGGAAAATGCGAACGTATACGGCATGACCATGACCGCTGGCGAGCGGGTGATTGTCGGCGAGATTCACGAAAAGCAGGAGGCCAAACGCCAGTACGCCAAGGCGAAGGAGGAAGGCCGTAAGGTCGCCCGTGTAGACCAGCAACGGCCCAACCTGTTCACCACCCGTATGGCGAATATCCCCCCGGGAGAAACCATCACGGTTGAACTCAACTACCAGCAGGCGGTGCGTTACCAGTCCGGCGAGTTCGAACTGCGCCTGCCCACCACGCTGACACCGCGCTACATGCCTGGCCAGGCACTGGACAACGAGCCGGCGCAGTGGTCGGGTGGTTGGGCGTCGCCCACCACGGCAGTGCCGGATGCCGACCAGATCAGCCCGTTCACGGTGCGGCCCGACGATGTGGGCCCGGATAGCCATCGCGCAACCATTGCCCTGGAAATCAACGCCGGCCTGCCGGTAAGCCGTGTGTCGAGCCCCAGTCATCGAGTGACCAGTACCTGGAACGGCAACACCGTGGAGGTGGCGCCGGAATCCCGGGCTGTGCTTATGGACCGTGATCTTATCGTGCGCTGGGCGCCTGCCCGGGGTATGGAGCCCGCAGCCGCCGTTTTCCAGGAGCAGTGGCAGGGTGAGGACTACCTGCTGGCGTTAGTGGTGCCCGGCGTCAATGGAAAACAGCGCCTGCCAAGGGAGCTGGTGTTCGTGATCGACACCTCTGGTTCCATGGCTGGCGAGTCCATCCGTCAGGCCCGGCAGGCGTTGTTGCGGGGGCTGGAGACACTCGATGCCGATGATCGTTTCAACGTTATCCAGTTCAACAGTCAGACCCACTCACTGTTTATGGAGGCGGTTCCCGCCAGTGGCAACAACCTTGCCCGGGCACGTCGTTACGTGAAAGGGCTGAACGCCGATGGTGGCACCGAGATGGCCTCGGCTCTGGATGCCGCGCTTGAGATGACCGGTGATGGTGGCGAGGAGTCCCGCGCCAGGGTCAGGCAGGTGGTGTTTATTACCGATGGAGCTGTCGGTAATGAAAGCGCGCTCTTCGGGAAAATTCGTGATGGGCTGGGCAGCAGTCGGCTGTTCACCGTAGGCATCGGTTCTGCCCCCAACATGCACTTCATGCGTGAAGCTGCACGCTATGGCCGCGGTACCTACACCGCCATCAGTGACCTGTCGGACGTGGCCCGCCCGCTGGACGAGCTGTTCGGTAAGATGGAGGCGCCGGTGTTGACCGATATCGCAGTGAGTTGGCCGGGCCAGGCCGCTGCAACCGAAGCCTTCCCTGACCGAATTGGCGATCTGTTCAGGGGGGAGCCCATGGTGCAGGTTGTGCGCGGCCTGCCGGCTGAAGGCGCACTCGACGTTTCCGGGCGTCTTCCGGATGGCAGTCAATGGCAACAGTCGTTGAGCCTCGAACAGGCCGCCAACGGCAAGGGCCTGCATCGTCATTGGGCAAAACAGAAAATCGATAGCCTGATGGACAGTGGGCTGACCGGCCAGATTGATGATGACGCGCGCCAGCATGTGATCCGTTTGGGGCTGGAACATCAGTTGATGACAAAGTACACCAGCTTCCTGGCCCAGGACAAAACCCCGTCCAGACCGTCTCAGGAGGCGCTGGAAACCGACAGCGTGCCCACACTGCTGCCCGCCGGGAGCCAGGGCACGATGTTGCGATACCCCCAGACTGCAACCATGTCTCCACTGCTGATCGCCATTGGCCTGATTGGGCTGATGTTCTCGGCCGCGATCACGCTCCTGAAGCGGAGGGTATACCCATGAACCGATTGATTCTCCTGTTGGCGACGACGTTCGCGACTGTCCTGGCGGTCGGCCTGTGGATTCCGTTCAAGGCCCTGGTGGCGCAGGAGCTTCTGGAGCTGGCCTGGGCTGAAAGCCAGGCGCGGCAGCAGGAAACCCGGCCCTGGCCCTGGGCAGACACCTGGCCAGTGGCCCGCCTGATGGTGCCTGAAACCGGCCAGTCACTGATCGTGCTGGACGGCGCGCACGGTGAAAGCCTGGCCTTTGGGCCGGGGCAGGTGGTGGGCAACGACGGCCGGGCGGGCCCGGTAGTAATTGCGGGCCACCGCGATACGCATTTCCGGGGGCTACAGCATCTGGAAACCGGCAGCCGGGTAAAGTTGCAGGATCGCGATGGCGACTGGCGTTCATTCCGGGTGGACCGTATTCGCGTTGTCGATAGCCGGCACGAGCAAATCAATACCGCACAACTGCCCAGGGATTCGCTGTTGCTGGTGACCTGTTATCCCTTCGATGGCCTTGAGAACAACGGTCCGCTACGCTATGTGGTGGAGGCCACAGCCGAGCCCCTGGTGACGGCCAATAAAGCCGATAACGCCCTGGCCCGGGAGGCTGTTGCCGGAACCTGATTTTGGCGTACACTTGTGCGCCAAAAATTGCATCAGGGTTGTCGTTAATGGGAATGCCAAGAAAACTGCTGGCCTGGCTGATGGTGCCGGTCATCTGTCTGTTTGCACTGGTTCTGTATGTCGCCCGGCCATTCAATCCGGACAACAACCGCTTGCTGGCACGAACGATTGCCCGCGTCGGTCGTTTGCTCCTGGGCATGGAGCGCCCTCTGGAAGGGGCCGACAACATGCCGCAGGACCGGCCCACGGTCGTTATTGCCAATCACCAGCACAACGATGACCTGTTCGTGATGGGGGATTTGCTGCCGCCCCGCACCGTCACGGTAGGCAAGTCGTCGCTGATATGGATCCCGTTTTTTGGCCAGGTGTTCTGGCTCGGAGGCAATGTCATCCTCAACCGGGGACGCTCCCACAAGGCTGTTGCGGTGATGCAGGCGACCAGCGAAGCGATCAGCCGTGACCGCAAGAGCCTCTGGGTCTTTCCAGAGGGTACCCGCAGCCGCGGCCGGGGCCTGCAATCATTCAAGAAAGGGGCTTTTCACGCCGCCATTGCCTCCGGTGCGCCCATCACCATGGTCTGCGCCAGCCAGTACTATGATCGTACCCTGGGGTGGTCCGGCCGCCGCGAACCGGTGGCTATCCGGGTGCTTCCGCCGGTTGAAACCGCAGGACTCACGGTTGCGGATATTCCCCAGTTGATGGCCCAGTGCCGCCAGCAAATGGAAGCGGCCATCGCGGACCTCGAACCTACCGCCTGAACGTGTCCCACGAAACTGCCCGCCTCCCTGCGGAAGTGCTTGAAGCGCCGGGTAAAACAGGGCAGTCTTTCGGGGACTGTTTCGCTGCTCGGAGATGCATGCAATGAATCTGATTCTGTTCCTGATTATTGGTGGTGTGGCCGGTTGGCTGGCCGGCCTGATCATGAAGGGCCGAGGCTTCGGCGTACTGGCAAACATTGGTATCGGTATTGTCGGGTCCGTTCTGGGCGGTTTCGTTTTCCGTCTGCTGGGCTTGGCTGCACAGGGCGCCATTGGTGAACTGGTTACCGCCACAGTGGGTGCTGTGTTGCTGCTGGCGGTTGTCAGCGCGATCAAGAAGGCCTGATTATGATCGTACCTGTCTCTGCCGTTTTCGCAGCCGTTCTCGGGCTGCTGTTGCTGGTGTTGTCGGGGATGGTTTCCCGTTTCCGCCTGAAATATAAAAAGAGCCTGGGTGTCACGGACGACCGGGACTTCCAGGCGGCCGTCCGTGCCCAGGCGAACCTGGTGGAATACGCCCCCCTGGGGCTGATAATGCTCGCAGTTGCCGAGTTGAACGGTGTTCCCAGTGGGCTGGTCTACTGGACGGGGATGGCCTTTGTGGTGGGGCGCGTATTGCATGCCTTCGGCATGATCAATGGCCGGGGTGGCCCCCATATTGCCCGTATGGCAGGTATTCTGCTGACCTGGGTTGGCATCCTCGCTATTGCCGTATTGCTGCTCTGGAACGTGTTCCAGGTCTACGGCTGAGTCTCCCGCGGGGGCACTCAGCCCCCGGATCTTTGATCTGTAAGGCCGGGCTCCTAGAGCGCCCGTGCCATTTCCATGGTGACGTATTCCAGTTCCAGTCGGCGGTTGGCGGCGTGGTCTTCCGGGCGCGCCAGCGGGCGATCGCTGCCCCAGCCGCTCACCAGAACCTGGCTTTCCCTGACGCCCTCGCGAATCAGTACTTTGGCCGCGCTGCTGGCCCGCAGGCGGGACAGGAAATGGTTGTATTCACTAACGCCGAAATTATCGGCATGGCCATGGATCCGCACCGTCACGCCCGGGTTGTGCCTCAGGTAGAGCGCGTGCTGGCGCAGGATCGCCAGGTCCTGCTCATCCAGGCGATGTTTGTTGAAGCCGTAGTGAAACCGCAGCCGGTGTGGTTTGCGGGGAGTGCTGTCCGATGCCAGTGAGGGCATGGGCAAGCCTGATTCGATGGCCGCTCTGGCAAGTAGATCCGGATTGTCCAGTATGAGTACAGTCATGGCAGTTTCCTTGGTTGCACGTCCTGTTTTTCTTGTTGTCCCGGCAACTATTGGCTGTGGCCGGGACAACGGCAATTGGCGATTGGTCGAAACCCATACTCCGTGCTCGTTTCGAGCATCGTGCGATTCGCCCCTTTGCGGCTGCCCTGATTGAATGTCATTTGTATGACCATCGTGTGACAACCGCAGAGTAGCCTGTTTGTGGTGCCGCGCACAGTTTGTTTTGCCTGTGGCCGGCTAAACCGCTTCAGGATTCATTACAACGCGAAAAACTGGCCATGCTGTGGTAAAAAGCACCCCTGAAGAGACAAATTATGATGAATTGTGACGGCCCATGCTGATTATCCCCGCCGAAAACACCGTGAACTGGAAGCGCCCACCCTGGGTTACTCTCGGGCTGATCACGACATGCCTGCTGGTATTCTTCTTTTACCAGGGCGACGACAACCGGCTGATTGAAGAAGCGGTCGAGCAGTATCTGGAATCGGACCTGAAGTCGCTGGAATCCCCGGTGTATGAGGACTACCTCGAGCGACAGATCGAGTTTGAAGACAATAAAGATCGGGTCTACGACCTGCAGAATTTCCAGCAACTGCAGGAAGAGGGCGGAGACCTTTGGGTTGCCTATAGCCTGTTGGCGGACCGTGAGTTTTACCAGTACATGCTGCAGAACAGGGACAGGCTTTGGGCGCCGGCCGAGCGCCGCCTCTGGCTGGAGCAGCGTGGGGATATTCAGACCCAACTGATGGATAAACTCAGTGCCAATCAGCTAGGGCTGGTACCGGCGGAATTTTCCCTCTACACGCTGATTACCTACCAGTTCCTCCACGGCGGTTGGGGTCACATTATTGGCAACCTCGTGTTCCTGTTCCTGCTGGGGTTTACCGTCGAGAAGGCTTTGGGGCCAGGGCGTTTTCTGCTGGCATACCTGTTGTGTGGTGCCCTTTCGGGCGTGGTGTTCACCGCATTTTCCATGGGCAGTCACATCCCGCTGGTGGGTGCATCCGGGTCCATCTCCGGGCTCATGGGCATGTATGTGGCCATCTACGGGCTGCAGAAAATCCGCTTCTTCTATTTCGTGGGTGTGTACTTCAATTATTTTCGCGCCCCGGCGTTGGCGATCCTGCCCGTGTGGTTGGGCAAGGAAATCTACGATTACTGGTTCGCCGGGGCCACCGGCATTGCCTACATGGCTCACGCGGGTGGCTTGGTGGCTGGCGCCGGTATGGTCTGGCTTCTGGGTAAGAGCTGGTTGCAGGTGAAGGAAGAATTTTTCGAGCCAGAGGAAGATGAGCAGGACGAGCGTTTCACCACCGGCTACAGCCAGGCCATGGCCAGCCTCGGGCGGATGGATTTCGACCTGGCCCGGCACCAGTTCGAGGCGCTGAGAGAGCACTATCCGGACCGCACCATCCTGTTGGAGCACCTTTACCAGCTGGCGAAACTGCGCCCGGACCTTCCGCAATACCGCGAGCGAACGCAGGCATTGATGAACGAATCCCTCAGCCGTCGCCAGCCCGAGCGGATGGTTGAAATCTGGCAGGAATACCTGAGCAAGGGCGAGGGCCACGCGCCGCTTGATGCAGGGGATCACAACCGGGTGTTGTTCACCTGCCTTCGAAATGACGATTTGAAAGCCGCGGAGAAAGCTTTCGAACGCCTGCGCAGCGCTGGTGACCAGCTCCTGGCTAGCGAAGCCTGCCGTTTGCTGGCAGAAGAGTTCGAAAAGCGCCAGATGACGCCAAAAGCTCGCCACTACAGGCAGTTGTTACAAGAAGGCTAACTCACGGTTTGGCGGCCGAGTGTTGGGCAGGCTTTCCAAAACCGTGCGTAGCCATGGATGGCGGAGCCGAGCGTACAGGGATGTATTCACAGCGTGTTTTGGAAAGCCTGCCCAACACTTGGCCTTACTCCTGAACCGCAAACGAAGCCTTGGGCCCCTTCAAAGGCTCCCGCTTCTCAACCTGCTGAAGGTACACATCGACCTGCTGGTGCAGGGGATGGTTCAGGCATCGCTTCTTGACGAAATTCAGGAACGCCGACGCTTTTTCCCACTGCCCCAGACCATTCGCCAGCGCCTGGGCGACCAGCAGATAGGCTGGAGCCAGTTCCTCGCTGTCCGGGAAGCGCTTGTGGAAATCCTGAAGTAACTTCAGTGCCGGTTTGAAGTGTCCGCGCTGGTACAGGCAACGGGCGCAGCGCACTGACAGCTCCGGGTCTTCCAGCCGGAATCCAGGCTCCACAGTCTCGATAGCTGCCAGTAAACCAGCTATACCGTCGCCGTCGTTTCGTTCCGCCAGCATGTTCAGCAACCGGGGGTGATAACGATACAGCTCCGGAATATCATTGCGGGCGGTCAGCAACTGATGCAGTTGTCCCAACCGCAGGGCATTCTGGGAGTCCCGTTTCAGGGCTTCCTTGAGCATCGACTGGACCCGCTCGTAGTTGCCGTCCTTCAGGTTCATGTCAATGTCGGCGTCAAACCGCTGGGTGCGGTCGCGATTCTGCATGTCGCCGGCGTTGTCATCATCCTGCAGATCGCTGGCAAATCCCAGTTCCTCTTGGTACTGGAACAGCAGGTAGCCCAGCATGTGGAACAGGATCAGCGTAAAGGTGCTGTTGAGAAAACCCGCCAGTGTGCGGGCAACACCCGGAGCGAAGTGGGTGAGGGCGAAATCCTGGGCTGCCCCGGACGCCAGGGTCAGCAGGATCAGGTAGCCATACAGCAGGAAGTAGGGCGTGCCGATGCGCGAGATCAGTACCGCCAGGTTCATGGGGTTTACTGCGGCCATCACCGAGCGCTCCATGGCCAGCACCATGATGCTGGCGGGCAGGGCCAGGATCACGAAGGCCACCGCCAGGAACATCAACAACGGCCCGCCGACCATGGCGGCGGCCGCCACCATGCCACCCATAAGCGCAAACACCAGTAGCTGTAGGATCACAATGTCAAACCCGCTGCCGGTGAACGCCACTGCTACCGGAGGCGGTTTCATATGGCCTTCGGCGGTGTGGCTGATAACGGCATAGGTATACTTCAATAGCGCCAGGGCCAGCACCAGCGTAATAATCAGGCCGATGAGGTTGCCGCTGACAAGCAGTGGCACCAGCGTGCAAATGGCAATAACCATCAACGGATCGGTGTGGAACGGGTAGCGGAAGAAAGCACCAATCCGGTTCCAGAATGGCACTGCTTCCGTGGCGGCACCGAGATAGCGCATGGCACGGCTGCAATGGGGGCACAAGGCGTGTTGTTTTCGAGTATCCGCATCCGGCATGCAACGGGTGCAGTAGTGTATCTGGCAATCACCGCAATGCCATTTTGCGGGTTCGCCGGGGTGGTAATGGCAGTCGTGTTTCACAATGGGCCCGGTTCTGGTACTTCGAGGGTTTGAGGGGCAATGATGGCAGAAGGTCGGGTAGACTGTCACCGAATTTGCTGCGTACCAGTATGGTGGACATCGCATTAACGGAGGTTTCTTGGAGCAGGCGGCGGATCTGAACGCAGTCGGGCCGGATAGCACGGGTCGCAACGATAACCGGTACACCTGGCGGGGCATTCTGTCCCTGGCCCTTAAGCACAAGCCGCGGCTGGTGCGAGCGAACATGCTCGCGATCCTGGCCACGGTCGTCAGCGTGCCTATTCCGCTGCTGTTGCCGGTACTGGTAGACGAAGTGTTGCTTGATGAGGCTGGCCCGGTGTTGCCTGTTATGCAGGCGATGCTGCCCGAGGCATGGCACCTGCCCACGGCTTACATTGGCCTGATGGTGGTAGCGGCGTTTCTGCTAAGGTCGCTGTCGCTCACCTTCAACGTGCTCCAGTCCCGTGAGTTTTCCAAGATTTCCAAGGATGTGGTATTCCGTATCCGTTCCCGACTGCTGGGTCGGCTGCAGCGGGTGGCTATGTCGGAGTATGAAACCCGTGGCTCAGGCGGCATCACCAGCCATTTCATTACCGACCTGGACACCATCGACCAGTTTCTGGGTACTACGATCAGCCGGTTCCTGGTGGCAAGCCTGACGGTATTGGGCACTGCCATCGTGCTGATGTGGGTCCACTGGCAATTGGGGCTTCTGATCCTGCTGTTCAATCCGTTGGTGATCTTTACCACCATGCTCATCGGCAAGCGGGTCAAGGAACTCAAGCGTCAGGAGAACAGCGCCTATGAGGATTTTCAGGGTGACCTGACCGAAACTCTGGACGCGATACACCAGCTCAGGGCGGCCAACCGGGAACAGCACTACCTGCGCCAGTTGATCAGCCGCGCCCGCACGGTTCGCGATCATGCCATACAGTTTGAATGGCGCAGCGACGCTGCCACCCGCGCCAGTTTCGCGCTGTTCCAGTTCGGTGTGGACACCTTTCGTGCGGCGGCGATGGTGACGGTCCTGTTCAGTGACCTGAGTATCGGCATGATGTTCGCGATCTTCGGCTACCTCTGGTTCATGCTCACGCCTGTGCAGGAAATGCTGAATATGCAGTACGCCTGGTTTGCTGCCAATGCGGCACTGGGGCGCATTAACCGCTTGCTGGAGCTGGAAGAAGAACCCCGTTATCCAGCACTGGAGAACCCTTTCCGGGGCCGGCATACCGTTGGTCTGACCCTCAAAAACATCCACTTCAGCTACGGTGAGGAATCTGTGCTCAAGGGCATCGACCTCCACCTTGAACCGGGGGAGAAAGTCGCGGTTGTGGGCGCCAGTGGTGGCGGAAAATCCACTCTGGTGCAGGTCATTCTCGGTATGTACACACCGCAGCAAGGGCAGGTGCTGCTGGGTGGTGTGCCGGTTCAGCGCATCGGGCTCCCCTGTCTGCGGGAGAACGTGGCCACCGTGCTGCAGCACCCGGCTCTGTTCAACGACACCGTGCGGCAGAACCTCACCCTGGGCAGGGACAAGACCGACGCCGAACTGTGGCAGGCCCTGGCCATCGCGCAACTGGACGGGACCGTGGCGGACATGCCTCAGCAACTGGATACCATGATTGGCCGTCAGGGAGTGCGCCTGTCCGGTGGCCAGCGCCAGCGGCTGGCCATTGCCCGCATGGTGCTGTCGGATCCCTCCGTGGTGATTCTGGATGAAGCGACTTCCGCCCTGGACGCCGAAACCGAGTTTCAACTGCATCAGGATCTGGAGGCATTCCTGCGTCAACGCACCACCCTGATCATCGCCCATCGTTTGAGTGCCGTGAAACAGGCCGATCGCGTCTACGTTTTCGAGGACGGTTACATCACCGAGGAAGGGCATCACGACGAGCTGATCGCCCGCCAGGGTCTGTATGCCCAGCTTTATGGGGATCGACAGGCCTGAGGGTGCAGGGGTATTCACCGCTGCAATACCGAACATTCACGGAACCGCAGTTGAAGTCTCGTCAATCGGTGCAATAGTTATAGGAGACTTTCAAAATCAGGGTCTTTGCATCAGTCTATTGCCATCTGCGGTAAGTACGCTGATGCAAAGGCTACTGCTAAGCCTTCCGACATCTTCGGATCATCAAAAGGAGGCACCTCATGTCGAAACAAAGCCTGAGTAAAGACAGTCTCAATACGCTTTCCAGCCTGGAAGCTGGTGGCAAAACCTACCACTACTACAGCCTGCCCAAGGCCGCCGACACCCTTGGCAACATCGACAAGTTGCCGTTTTCCCTGAAGGTGTTGCTGGAAAATCTGCTGCGCAACGAAGATGACGCCACCGTGGACCGGGGCCATATCGATGCGATGGTTCAGTGGATGAAAGACCGTAAATCCGATACCGAAATTCAGTTTCGTCCTGCTCGTGTACTGATGCAGGACTTCACCGGTGTGCCCGGTGTGGTGGATCTTGCAGCCATGCGGGAAGCGGTAAAAGCCGCCGGCAAGGACCCGGCAATGATCAATCCGCTGTCGCCGGTGGATCTGGTGATCGACCACTCGGTGATGGTGGACAAGTACGGTGATCCGTCTGCCTTCAAGGACAACGTCACCATCGAGATGGAGCGCAACCAGGAGCGCTATGAGTTCCTGCGCTGGGGCCAGCAGGCGTTCGACAACTTCCGCGTGGTGCCGCCGGGGACCGGTATCTGTCACCAGGTAAATCTGGAGTATCTGGGCAAGACGGTGTGGAGCAAGGACCAGGATGGAAAAACCATCGCCTACCCGGACACCCTGGTGGGAACAGACTCACACACCACCATGATCAACGGTCTGGGCATCCTCGGCTGGGGTGTGGGTGGTATCGAAGCGGAAGCGGCCATGCTTGGCCAGCCTGTGTCCATGCTGATTCCGGAGGTGGTCGGCTTCAAGATCACCGGTAAACTGCGGGAAGGCATTACCGCGACGGATCTCGTGTTGACCGTGACCGAAATGCTGCGCAAGAAAGGTGTCGTGGGTAAGTTCGTGGAATTCTACGGTGACGGTCTGAAAGACATGCCCGTTGCAGACCGTGCCACTATTGCCAACATGGCGCCGGAATACGGGGCGACCTGTGGTTTCTTCCCGGTGGATGAGCAAACCATCAAATACATGCAGTTGACCGGCCGTGAAGACGATCAGCTTGAGCTGGTGGAGGCCTATGCGAAAGCCCAGGGCCTCTGGCGCCAGCCCGGTCAGGAGCCGGTGTACACCGACAACCTGGAACTGGACATGGGCGAAGTCGAGGCCAGCCTGGCCGGCCCCAAACGTCCTCAGGACCGGGTGGCCCTGAAGAACATGAAGGCATCCTTTGAGTTGTTGATGGAAACCGCCGAAGGCCCGGCAGAGTCCCGCGAGGACAAGCTGGAATCTGAAGGCGGGCAGACCGCCGTGGGCGTCCAGGATAGCTACGAGCACGCTGCCAGCCAGCCGATGGAAATGAATGGCGAAAAAACCCGTCTTGACCCGGGTGCGGTTGTTATCGCGGCCATTACGTCCTGCACCAACACCTCGAATCCTAGCGTAATGATGGCTGCCGGCCTGATTGCCCAGAAGGCTGTGGCCAGGGGGCTCAATACCAAACCCTGGGTAAAAACTTCCCTGGCACCGGGTTCCAAGGTGGTGACCGATTACCTGAAGGTGGGCGGCTTTCAGGACGATCTCAATAAGCTTGGCTTCAATCTGGTGGGTTATGGCTGCACCACCTGTATCGGTAACTCCGGCCCGCTGCCGGATGCGGTCGAGAAGGCCATTGCCGATGGTGATCTTACCGTGGCCTCGGTATTGTCCGGTAACCGTAACTTCGAGGGCCGGGTGCACCCGCTGGTGAAAACCAACTGGCTGGCTTCACCACCGCTGGTGGTGGCCTATGCCCTGGCTGGCAACGTGCGCCTGGACCTCTCCAATGATCCGCTGGGTGACGATAAAGACGGCAAGCCCGTCTATCTGAAAGACCTGTGGCCAAGCCAGCAGGAAATCGCCGAAGCGGTCGAGAAAGTGAAGACCAGCATGTTCCATAAAGAATACGCGGAAGTCTTCGACGGCGACGCTACCTGGAAGGCGATCAAGGTCCCCGAGAGCAAGGTGTACGAGTGGTCGGACAACTCCACCTACATCCAGCATCCGCCGTTCTTCCAGGGTCTGAAGGAAGAGCCGGACGCCATCGACGACATCAAGGACGCGAACATTCTGGCGTTGCTCGGTGACTCGGTCACCACTGACCATATTTCCCCGGCGGGGTCGTTCAAAGCCGACAGTCCGGCGGGTAAATACCTGCAGGAGCGGGGCGTGGAGCCGAAAGATTTCAACTCCTACGGTTCGCGCCGGGGCAACCACGAGGTGATGATGCGTGGCACCTTCGCCAACGTGCGTATCCGGAACGAGATGCTGGACGGCGTTGAGGGCGGTTTCACCAAACACATCCCGTCCGGTGAGCAGATGCCCATCTACGATGCGGCCATGAAGTATCAAGAGGAGGACACACCCCTGGTGGTCATTGCCGGCAAGGAATACGGCACCGGCTCCAGTCGTGACTGGGCCGCGAAAGGTACCCGCCTGCTGGGCGTGAAAGCCGTGGTTGCCGAGTCCTATGAGCGTATCCACCGTTCGAACCTGATCGGTATGGGCGTGATGCCGCTGCAGTTTAAGGATGGGGTCGACCGCAAGAGTCTGAAGCTGACGGGTGAAGAGACCATCAGTATCAAGGGGCTGTCCGGTGATATCAAGCCGGGTCAGACACTTGAAATGACGGTGACTTATCCGGACGGCAAGACCGAGACTTGCGAGCTGTTGTCGCGGATCGACACCGCTAACGAAGCGGTCTATTACCGCCACGGGGGTATCCTGCACTACGTGGTGCGGGAGATGCTCAAGTCGGCATGAGTTGATTAATCGGCCCGGCGGGGCAACCTGCCGGGCCTCTCAGTACCCTGTTTCCCATTACCCCGCCACTGGCAGTTCCAGCCAGAACGTTGCCCCCTCGCCCGGAATGGATTCATAGTCCACCGTGCCATCCATGCGCGTCATCAGTTCCCGGGTGATGGCCAGTCCGAGCCCGGTTCCACCACTGACTCTTCGGTCCGACGCGTCGGCTTGTGAGAATTTCTGAAAAATATGTTCCCGGAAGTGCGGGGCCACGCCCTCACCATGGTCTCTGATGCACAAACGAACAGACTCTTCGCGCTGGCTGGCGAAAATGTCGACGGAGGAACCTGCCGGGGAAAACTTGATGGCGTTGGACAACAGGTTGGTGATGGCCTGGTTCAGCCGTTGACGATCCACATGCACCGTCACGGCTGGAAGTTCAGACACCTGAAGGTCGATGTCCCGCTGTTGGGCGAAGGTTGCGATGTTCTCAACACTCTCGTGAACCAGGTTCTGAAGAACATAATGCTCGCTCCGGAAGGGCATTTTGCCGGCCACCAGTTTTTCCATATCAAGTAAGTCGTTGATCAGGAAGGTAAGCTGCTGGCTATTTCGATAGGCAATGTGCGCCAGTTTCGAGGCTTTCTCAGGCAGCTCGCCGACGGCATTGTTAGCGAGCAGCCCGAGGGAGCCGGAGATCGAGGTCAGTGGGGTGCGAAGCTCATGGCTGACCGTGGAAATGAACTCGTTCTTCAGGTGGTCGACTTTCTTCCGCTCTGAAATGTCTTCAGTGATCAGCCAGACAACGGGTTCATTGCCGTAATTGTCCAGTTGCAGACCGTGGAGCATGATGGGGGACGGCTCGTCGTGCCCAGGCGCCATGTAATAGCCTTCAAGACCGCTGATTCTGGCGTGCTCCCGAAGGGTTTCCTGAACCCCGGGCCTGTTTGCCAGCGGCTCTCCGTGGACATCAAGCGGCTGGTCGAAGAAATCCAGCGACTGGACGGATTTGCCAAACTGGCTTTCGAATGTTGGGTTTGCCCGGAGCAGTCGATTGGAATGAACACTGAATAGCCCGATGCCCATGGGTGCCAGTTCGAATAGCCCCCAGAGACGCCGCTGCATCTCGCGATCCCGCGACATCAGGCTGGTGAGCCAGAAAACACCACCGGCGATAATGGCCAACAACGCAAACAGGCTACCGCGAAAAATCCACGGTTGTCTGGGGTGATCTGGCCATCCTTTAGCCGGCTCTGCAAATACCATCCAGGTGGTGCCTCTCATTCGAATCCTGCTTTTTACCGGATTCGTCCACGGGATAGATCCTGTTGAGAAAAAGACGGACTCGGTGTCAGTGATGTCGGACGAAGATGAGAGGGCAAGGTTGAAGCCATCTTCCAGTCTGTCCAGCCCGATGGACGAGTATAGTTTCTCAAGATCCAGAATTACGGATACGACGCCCCAGAATTCGCCGGTGGCCTGTTCGAAGATCGGAATACGACCTGCTAGCCCCTGTCCTCCCTGAACCAGGTTGATGGGGCCACTGAACACCTCCCGGCGAGAATCAAGTAACGCATCGATCTGTTCCGGTGACAGGCTCTGTGCCGTCAGGTCGAGCCCCAGCGCAGCTTTGTTGCCTTCCAGCGGGTATATATGTCGGATGACGAAGCCAGGGGCCAGGCCGATGTTCTGGAGTTCCGGTGCCAGACTTATGACGACGGATGCGAGTTCCCGAAATCGTTGGCCGTTAATGTCGGGCTGTATCGACACGTTCGCAGCCAGCCCCCACACCGTTTGTATGTTTTGGAGAATCGAGCTTTGCAGTTTCAGGCTAATATCGTCCGCCTTAGTCTGCCATTGTTGGCGGACCTCATTGCGGTGGCTGGAGGAACTGGACGCATCAAGGGAAATTGCGACGACCACAACCAGCAGCAGGACGCCCAGTCTTGCTGCCCAAATCAGACGACGAAACATGTTGACCCGCGTTGGTGGCGCCATTATCGATTACCCATCACTCATCAGCACTCTCATCAGGTTTGATATCCAGCCAGAACGTCGAGCCGTACCCCTCCGTGGACTTGAACCCCACGCCACCCCCCATTTGAGACATGATCTCCCGGGTAATGGCGAGGCCGAGGCCTGTGCCGCCACGGCCTCGGGTGTCGGAGCTGTCAGCCTGGGCGAACTTTTCGAATATCCTGGGTTGGAAGGCTTCGGGTATGCCTGTGCCATAGTCCGTGACTTCAATGCGAAAAAGACCGTTGTGAAGGTGTGTGAATATGACAACCTCGGCCTCCTGCGGTGAAAACTTAATGGCGTTGGAGAGCAGGTTGTCGAGTGCCTGCCCGAGGCGCCGGGCATCGATAAAGGCTTTGGCCCAGGGATGTTGGTTTTCGAGCCGAAGTGAAATCTGTCGGTCAACCGCGTAGGTTGACACCCGATCCAGGCTGTCCTGAATGATGGCGCTGATGTTCTCGCTCTGCATCCGCAGCTCCATTTTGCCGGAGACCAGCTTTTCCATATCCAGCAGGTCGTCAATCAGGTGCCTTAATTGATCGCTGTTGCGGGCCGCGATGGCCACCATGGTTTTGACCTCGTCAGGCAGGGCGCCAAAAACACCACCTGCAATCAACCCGAGGGAGCCTGATATGGACGTCAGCGGGGTTCGTAGTTCATGGCTGACGGTGGAAATGAACTCGTTCTTCATCCGATCAACCTTACGACGCTCTGATATATCCTCCACCAGCGACCAAATCAGTGGCTTGCCTTCGATGCGTTCGATCATGACGCCCTGAATAAGGATTGGAATCCGAGCTCCATCCTTGCGCACGAACTCCTGTTCGAAGGGGCCGAACTGCCCGTGTTCTTTTAAATCAGAGATAGCCTGCTGGGTTTGTGTTTCAAAGTCGTCGGGAGTCACGTCCCAGTAATTCAGCGCGATAAATTGCGAATAGGAGTAGCCCGTAAAGTTAAGGAGTGCTGCGTTTACGTCAAGGTTTCGTCCACTCCGAAAATCGGTAAGTAGTATTCCGATGGGTGACAGTTCGAAGAAAGTGCGCAGTTGTTGTTCTCGCTCCTGGAGCTCAAGCTGGGCGCGTTTGCTCTCATCAATGTCGGCAATAAATCCGTGCCAGATCGAACTGCCGTCTGGTCGCCGCTCCGGGGTGGCCCGGCCCTGGACCCATTTCCAGGGTTCTCCCGGCCTACTGACTCGATATTGGCAATCCCACACCGCCAGGGATTTCCGGGATTGGTGGATGGCTTCTTCTACGGACCCCAGGTCGTCAGGGTGTATTGTGTCGAAAGCCGCACTTGCATCATGTTCAACGTCCTTCGGAGAAAGGCCATAAATGTCGCGTATGCCCTCGCTGCAATATAGAAAGCGCGAATGGCCATCCTTTTCCTCGTGATACTGATAGAGCATGCCGGGCACGTTCTCTGATAGCTTTCGCAGCGTATCCTCATGGGAATGTTGCTGGAGGAGGGCCGCCATCCATTGCGCCAGCCACACGATAAACAGGCGGTCCAGATCCGTGAATGGTCTGGATCTTGGCGATATTGATGAGAAATTAAGGGTGCCGAAGAGCTTGCCATCGAATTCTATTGGCGCAGCAATGTAGCTCTCGAGGCCCATTTGGGCATAGCAGGACTGATTGCGGTAGCGGGAGTCCGCCATATGGCTGATCGCCAGATGGTCGCCCTTTGCCAGCATCAGCGAGCAATAGGTTTGTGCCACCGGTAGTGAAAGACCAGCCTCCAGTGGAGAGTTGTCAGGCGCTCTGAACCAGCGAATCGTGTAAACCTCGCTGGTGATCTCGCTGACGATTCCGGTTTCCAATTCAAGATGTTGGCGTCCGAGATCCAGGGCCATGCCTATTTTTTGTTCCAGGGGCGCTGAGGCGTCCACCGTCAGGTTGTTCAGTGCACTCAGAATCCGGGTCTTCTCGAGTTGTTCCTGGCGGGATTTGCTCGCCTCGAAGTCATTGATCTCCTCATCGACACACCGGGCCAGCTCCTCGAGAAGTACACGCTGATCGTGGTCTAGCGTTCGTGGCCGGGTGTCTATGATGCAGAGGGTGCCCAAGCGATAACCGTCATGGCTGTGGAGTTGGGCGCCGGCATAGAAGCGAATGTGTGGGGGGCCGGTAACGAGCGGGTTGTCGGCGAATCGTGAATCCTCGTGGGTGTCCTCGACGATAAACAGACGATCACTGAGGATGGCGTGGCCGCAGAAGGAGAGGTCCCTGGGGGTTTCCCTGGCTTCCAGCCCCTGGCTGGACTTGAACCATTGTCGCTTGTCGTCGACCAGTGACACCAGGGCAATGGGGACTCCGAAGGCCAGCTTGGCCATGCGGGTAAAGCGATCGAATCGCTCTTCTGGTGACGTATCGAGCAGGTGTGTCCGCTTCAGCGCAAGAAGTCGTACCGCCTCATTGTATGGATGTTGGGGTGCTATCATGAGTCTGCTTCCTTATCAGAAACGGTCGACGATGCTTCCCCAAAAACCGGAATGTCGACCCAGAAGTGCGCTCCCTGGTTATTGTAGTAGCCAACCTCAGCATTCATCAGTTGTGCCAGTTCGGCACAAATGGCAAGCCCCAGCCCCGTGCCCTTTACCGAACGGGTGGTACCGGTTTCGGCCTGCGCGAATCGTTTGAACACGCTGTCGGCAAAGGAATCCGGTACTCCGGAGCCCTGGTCACTGACGGTTATCCGAACGCCGCCCGCTGAGTTGAGCCGGGCGCTTATAGTGACAACGCTCTCCTGGGGAGAAAATTTGATGGCGTTGCTGATGTAGTTGTCCAGAATTTGCCGTAACCGGTGCTTATCACAGAGCAGATGCGGTAACTCAGCGCTGTCTGAAACCAACCGGACGTGGTGTTCGGCGGCCATGGTGTTGTTGTCTTCAATGGCGCTATAAAGTATCGGTTGGATCGCTTCGCTTTGAATTCGCACTTTTAGGCTGCCATCCGACAACTTATTGAAGTCGAGCAAATCCGACACCAGCAGTTGCAGGCGCTCTCCGTTTCTCAGGGCAAGGCTGGCCAGTTTCTGGCTTTTGTCGTTGAGCTGCCCGGTTACGCCAGAAGTGAGTAGCTTCAACGCCCCGGTAAGTGATGTGAGTGGTGTGCGAAGTTCATGGCTGACGGAAGACATGAAGTGATCCTTAAGCCGTGCCAGGTTGTCTCTTTCTTCCAGGAGCTGGTTAAAAGCGCTGGCCAGATTACTGACCTCGGGAGTGCCGGACTCACTCAGGCGCATGGCTGAGTCAGGCCGTTCTGCCATACGCCGAATCCGACCAGTCATTCGATCAAGCGGTGACATGGTGGTCCTGACCAGCAGAAAACTCAAAGCGGCGATCACAACCGTGATCAGCAGGCTGATGTTGAAGAACTGAATAAACGATTGGCGGGCTGGCGTGGTCGCCTGTTCGTAAGGCACAGCACGGACGAACACCCATCCCAGACGCTGCAGGTGATTGGTGGCGTATATCAGTGGGAGGCCATCTTTGCTGTTGACCTGTCCGAAAGTGATGCCGGATAACGCAGCGTCCGTCAGGGCATCTTCGCCAGGAGATGGCAGGGGTTCGATATTCTGGGAGCCCTTGCCGGAATCCACGTACAGAAAGTTTTCTGTGTCGATGATTTTCTCGATACCCTGTGATTCAGCAAAGCCTTTGCGTCGGTTTTCTGGTAACAGGCTGGTCTTGCCCAGGTCCAGGGTGCCACCTGCGAAGCCAAGTAGATCCCCGTCGTCGGTTTCGATGGGCGCCAGAAAGGATAGCAGGGGCCTGCCTGTGGTCCTTCCGATGATGGGCTTGCTGACAATGGGCCGTCGAGTTTCCACGGCCTCCTGGAAGTGGGGGCGATCCATGTAGCAGGTCCCAATACGATTTGGAACGTGCACATTTTCCGCTACGGCACAGCCTTTGTCGTTGAATATGAGAAGCGCCGCCGGGAACAGGTCCTGAAGCGTCGTCTGGCGGGCCAGTGCTGCATTGAGATCAGACTGATCCGCAAGGCGGTCGTCGGCAGCAAGCTGCGACGCAAACGCTGACAGAGAGTTCAAACTGAGCTGCAGCCTCTGGTTGACGCGCTCGGAGGCTCTTTCAGCCTCGATAATCTGGCGTTGAGTGAGCAGGTCTTCGAAGTCCTGCACCAGAGCCTGGTAAGCGATCGCAATAACGGCGGACACAGTTGCAAGGCTGCCGATGACGATAATGATGGCCACCCGGCTGCTAAGTGAAAGCGATTTGCGCGGCCGCAATGAAATTCCCCACTGTTGCGTTTTGACGGATAATGTTCTGTGATGAAAGAAGGTTAGCTCAATTGACGCGTTTATATTAGCAAAAACTCAAAGCCTGAGATTTCTTATGGGAAAGGATCCAAAAGCGGATATCGCCGACAAACTCGCGCAATTGCGACTCAGCTTTCGTGGTAAGGCGGAGGGAGAACTCGATCAGTTAAGCGAAGTTGCTTCAAGGATAACCGGGGGTGGTCAGGAGCAGCGACTGCTGCGTGAAGACGTGATGTCGGCCTACCAGCTCCTTCATCGTCTGGCCGGTTCCGCGGGAACCTTCGGATATACGGCGTTGGGAGCGGAGGCGCGTAGGTTGGAGCAACGCCTTAAACCATTGGTGGAAAAATATCCGTTGCATGATGACGCCAGCCCCGGCGTTCCCAGCGAGGAAATTCCACAGGTTATCGATACCCTGGCACAGGCAAGGCAACTGCGTTCTTTGCTGGATGAAACCTCGGTGCCAGCAACCCGCCGCACCAACGATCCTGAGCGCTTAAACGATCAGTACAGTCTGACGGCCTCGGATGTTCATGTTGTCCTGTGTGGGCTGTCAGAAGGTTCGCAGGTTTTTCTGGAGTACGCGCTCTCAAATCACGGTTTCTCGATATCGCACCAAGAGGTTTCTACCCTCTCGTTCAGCGGGACGCCGGGGGTAACCCTTGTGGTGACCAGTGAGGACGTACTTTCCGAGGTGTCTGCAGTGCTCGATACCAAGGCCGGGAACGAGAACATATTAAAACCACCGCTAATTTGCATCGGCAGCAGGGATGATTTTAAAACCCGGTATACCCTGGCCGAGAACGGGGCAGATGCACTGATTACGGAACCGGTTGATGCCACCATACTGGCGGACAATATTGAGCGTTTGGTCACGGAGCGGAGCCGAACGGTTTCCGGGAAAATACTGATTCTGGATGACGACGAAGATCTTGCAGGGCACTACCAAGCGGTTCTTGAAGGAGCGGGTTTTGTCGTCCGCGCCATCAGCAATCCCGAAACGGTGTTGTCGGAACTTTCGGAATTCTCCCCCGACATAATGTTGCTGGACGTGCGTATGGGAGCTTATTCCGGGCCAACAGTGGCGAAGCTGGTCCGTTTTGATCCCGAATGGGTCAGCCTTCCGATTATTTACCTTTCGTCTGAGCAGGATAAGCAGGTTCAGCTTGAGGCGATGGCAAAAGGAGCGGATGAATTCCTGACCAAACCCGTATCCGACAGCTATCTTGTGCGCGCGGCTCAGATTCGCTGCTACCGCGCCCGTCAACTGAACGAGCTTCTGATACGGGACAGCCTTACAGGGCTGTTGAAGCACTCGTTCATCAAGCACGAAGTCGACAAGGAACACGCCCGGTGCAGGCGACAGTCGCGGTCTTCCGTTGTCGCCATGCTGGACCTGGATCACTTCAAGAAGGTGAATGATCAACACGGGCACAGAGTGGGTGATATTGTCATTAAGGCACTCGCAAATCTGCTCAGGCAACGTTTACGTTCCACCGACATGATCGGTCGGTACGGTGGGGAGGAGTTTGCGGTGGTTCTGCCGGAGTGTACGGTGCAGGAAGGGCAGTCGGTGCTGGCGCAGGTCTGCAAGACGTTCTCAGACCTGTCGTTCCACAATGATGGCGTCAGCCTGTCGGTGACCCTCAGCGTTGGTATTGCCGCGTTGGGTTCATTTGAGTCCGGTAGCGATGCGCTTAACGCAGCCGATCAGGCCCTATACGAGCGCAAAAAAGCGGGCCGTAACGGGGTGACCATTTTCCAGCAGGGATGAAGCGAGCGTTATGAAGGCACTTATTCTGGAAGATGACACTCTGTTGGCTGATCTGCTGGAAACGGTGGTTGGCGGGCTTTATCCCGGAATGGATGTTTTTGTAACGGCATCCGTCAAGGGAGCCTTGGCACATTGGTCTAAACACGGTGCTGACCTGATGATCATCGACTGGAACCTGCCGGATGGCTCCGGCCTTGAGGTTATTCGCGCTGCCCGCGAGAAGAGCAGCAAGGCCGCCATTGTCATGATCTCCGGTCGCGCTGACAGGGAGTCGGTTCTGAAAGCCGCGCGCTATGGCATCAATGGCTATATCAGCAAGCCGTTCAATGTGGAGATGGTGCACGAAAGGCTGACAGCACTGGTGGATCCCGCCGATTTTGATCGGGAGTCGCAACCCGATCTGGAACACCTGCTGCAGACGTCGGTGGACTCCGTTATTCAACTGCCTTCCGCCATTGATACGGCACGGGTTCTCGAATTGATGGCACGAAAACAGGATATCTCGCCATCGCAACTCGCGGAGCGGTGGAATGGCGAGGTTGCTCTCACAACCCGCCTGCTTGATGTGGCCAATAGCGCCTCGTTCCAGAAAACCGGTGAGCCGGTTCGCAGTTTGCGTGACGGGATTGCAACCATGGGCGTGGATATGGCCTTGCGGCACGCCATGGCGATGTCACTGGATATTGGCGGCCAGTTACGCGATCCCCGTTTGGCGAAGAAAGCGACAGCCTTTCTCGAAACAGCCGAAAAGGTGGCCCAGGAGGCCGCACGGATTGCTCTGCGTATCGGGGTCGATCAATCCGCGGTGCATACGGCGGCCCTGCTCAGTCGGGTCGGCGAACTGGCGGTGCTCAAGGTGATGCAGCAGTGCCTGGATCGCAAAGGCGTGGTTTCCGATGAGCAGATTGAGGACGGGCTAAAGGCTTGGGCTCAGAATTATGGGAATCGTCTCAAAGTGCAGTGGCATCTGCCTTTGCAGTTGAGAGAGCTGATTGGGGCCGTTCACTTTTTACCGCGTGACGCCACAAGCGAGTCAAAACTGGTTATGCGTGCCTCCGCCTTGATCGCGGATGGGCAGAATCAGGACGAAGAGTGTTTGCGCTTGCTGCGCAGACTGGGGGTGGATAACCAAGACAGGGGTAAAGACGATGGCTAGCCCGGTTGGAGAGCTTCAGCGAATTCTTTATGTGGAGGACGATGCCGACATCAGGGCCGTGGCGGAGTTGGCGCTGGAAACCGTTGGGGGATTTTCGGTAAAAAGCTGCAGCTCCGGTCAGGAGGCGCTTGTTGAAGGCCCGGATTTTGAGCCCGAACTGATCCTGCTGGATGTTATGATGCCGGGGATGGATGGCCCGTCTACCTTTCAGGCGTTGCGGGAAATTCCGGCATTGAGCACGACACCTGTGGTGTTCATGACCGCTAAGGTGCAAACTGAAGAGGTGGCGTTCTACCGGGAGTTGGGAGCGGTTGATGTGATACCCAAACCGTTCGATCCCATGACTCTTGCGGATCAGATACGTGAAATATGGACGTCCAAGGTGTGAACATGATGACGAAAGAATCGCCAGAGGCGCTCAAGCAAAAACTGAATCTGGAAACGTCCCGGATCAACTGGCATGACCTGCAGGTTTATTATGCCCGTGGCCATGTCGTGAAGGTGGTGCCGGAGCTGGACCTTCTGGATGTAGCGGCTGAGCTGTCTGCGGACAACAAGACCCAGTTTGAGCGTTGGTTGGCCGACAACAAAGTGGGCGACGTTGCTCCGGATCTTGCCCGCCACTGGTATGACGAGAATACGGAACTCTGGGCGGTGGTGATTGCGCCCTGGGTGCTGGTGCAGGACAGGACCGGGCATGTACTTCACTGAATACCCTGGAATCAAGCCGTGAAACTGCACTACTTTCATGGGCGTGGCCCGCTACGGGCACTGGTTATGGTTCGGGAGCTGCGCCGGGTAGAATTGTTCATCAAACCAGTCGGTGAGGACATCTGGGCGTTGGTGGCACTCAGTGGCTCGGTGGATGGTCAGCCAGAAAAACACCGATGCCAGGGCCCCTATCGTTCCATTACCCAGGCGGAAGCGGTGCTGCGCAGTGTCGCGGGTGCGCTGATGGGGCAGGATTACCAACCCCAACCCAACGACTATGTGGTCTGGTCGGTGATGGCCCAGCGCCTGGCGCGCACCATCCGTACCGATCGCGATGCCAGTGCCGGCAAGTTTCATTTTGACCCTGATCAGTACGAACCTATCGGCTGATCTTTCCCACCCATACACATTGTTCCGAGGACTTCATGCTGACCGGCGCACTGCTGATCCTGGCACCGCTTTTCCTGGGTTTTGCCCTGGCACTCGAGAACCGCCATTTGATGACGGCCATTCACTACGGCGTTGAAGGGCTGGTGTATTTTATCCTGGCACTCTTGGGGCTGAGCCTCGGGCAGATGGAAGGTGTTGGTGGCCAGTTGGCCAATATGGCATCCCAGGTCGCGGTGCTCGTGGTGGTACTGTTTGGGGCCAACATGGTGGGGCTGTGGTTGTTTCATCGCTGGCAGCCTATGGCGGCGCGGGAGGATCAGGAGGATCAGCCTCGTGGCTACCGCCGCCTGTTCCTGGCGGGGTTGAAGCCATTGGTGGCCGTTGTGGTTGGTGGTTTGGCCGGTTTCTACTGGTTACCGGACCTGCCCATGGCCGAAGACGTGGCGACCTGGTCGTTAATGCTGCTGTTGTTTCTGATCGGCCTGCAACTGCGCAATGCCGGCCTGTCCCTTCGTCGGCTGCTGCTCAACCGGCAGGGACTGGGCATTGCGTTGGCGATGGCCGGCAGCTCTCTGCTCGCCGGTTTTGCAATGGTACCGTTACTGGATGCTGCCTGGCATGAGTCATTGGCATTGGCGTCCGGGTTTGGCTGGTATTCCTTGTCCGGTATTGTGATTGGCGATGCCCTGGGGCCGGCCTGGGGTGGCGTGGCCTTTCTCAACGACGTGATCCGGGAGATTATTGCGCTTGCGATCATTCCTCTGTTGATCGGTCAGCGACCGGCCATGGCCATTGGTTATGGGGGAGCGACTGCCATGGACTTCACCCTGCCGGTGATCCGCAGCAGCGGAGGCCTGGACTGCGTGCCCGTGGCGATTGCCTCGGGGTTTATTCTGTCGTTCCTGTCTCCCATCCTGATGGCGGTGTTCCTGTCCATGGGAGGATGATGTTTCAGACCAGAAATTTTCTGACGTCGATCTTGTAGTCTTCCGGGTCCACTGAGCGCAGAATCCGATCCTGGGTGCCGGGTTTGGCCAGGTCCAGGGTGTCGACGGTGATAGGCGTGCGAAAACGGGTGTTGTACATCACGCGCAGTACGGGCAATCGCTGGTCTTCGTCGTTGGTTTCGATGACGACACCGAGACGGCCGCTTTCCAGAAGTACCAGTGAGCCAATGGGGTAGAGGCCCACACAACGAATAAACTCCTTCACCAGCGCCGGGTCCAGATGGCTTCCGCTCCATTCCAGCAGTTTCTTCAGGCCCTGGGTTGGGGTCATGCCCTTGTGGTAAACGCGATCAGAGGTAATAGCGTCGTAAACATCGGTAATGGCCACCATGCGACCGTATACGGAGATTTCCTCGCCTTTCAGGCCCTCAGGGTAGCCACTGCCGTCAAGGCGCTCATGGTGCTCTGCGGCGGTGACAATAGCCAGCTCGCCAATACCCTCGGTCGCCTTGAGGATATCCCGCGAATGCCGCGCATGGGCTTTCATGACCTCAAACTCTTCGGGCGTCAGCCGTCCCGGTTTGTGGAGAATATCATCCGGCGTGAGGATTTTTCCGATGTCATGGAGCAGTGCGCCAACGATGGTCTGATGTAGTGCCTCCGGAGGAAGTTTGCGGTAGTTTCCGAACAGGGACATCAGCACGCTGAGATTGACCGAGTGTTCCAACAGGTAGTTGTCCTTCTCGCGGATACGACCCAGGCAACTGAGGGCATTGGCGTTGCGCAAGATAGAGCTTTGGAGCTCGTCAGCCAATCGGTGAATGGGGGCTATGTCGATAGCCCCTTCAAGCTTCACACTTTTCATCAGGTTGCCTACCAGCCCCTGGGCCTGGTTGTGCACCTGCTGGGCAAACACCATTTCCTCTGCAACCGCCACCCGTTTGAAAACGCCGGGCGCCTGCTCACCGGCACGCTGCAGGGCGGATTCATTGCGGCGGTCCACCTCATGGGCCGGTTCCGAATCCTGACAGTCCAGGCCCTTGGAAACATCGATGTAGACGTAGTCCACGCCCATACGGCGGATTTTTTCGATGGTGTCCGTTTTTTTGATCACGCCGCGACGGCGCTGGGTGTTGTGAGGAATCCAGTCGTTGTTCAGGTCGGTGATGTACATGCCGACCTTGAGTGCCGAGACGGGGACGCGTTTGATCATTGCCGCTGGAAGAACGTTCTCAGGCTGTTGTCATAGGTTGTAGCCAATACGTTCTCCAGCGGTAGTTGTTTTACTTCGGCGATTTTCTCGGCAACAAACGGTATGTAGAAGGGCGCATTTTCCTTACCGCGATAGGGGACCGGGGTCAGAAATGGCGAATCCGTTTCCAGCAGGATTTGTTCGATGGGCGCCATGCGCACAATGTCACGCACGTTTTCAGCTTTGTTGAAGGTGGTGATGCCGTTGAAGCCCAGGCACCAGCCTTCGTCCAATGCGTATTGCGCCAGCCCTGGGCCCGACGTGAAACTGTGGATGACGCCGCGGCGTTTCAGAGTGCCTTCGAATTCCTTCAGGATGTCGATGGTATCGTCATCGGCTTCACGGCTGTGGATGACGACCGGCCGGTCGGTGTCGCAGGCGATCTGCAACTGGCGACGAAACACGTCACGCTGTACGTCCCGGTCTGCGTTGTCGTAGAAGTAGTCCAGACCGATTTCGCCGACGGCCACGATCTTGTCGTCGCCAGCGTGCGCGCGGATTTCCGCCTCGGCGGCGTCGGAATACTGTTCGGCATCGTGGGGGTGGACCCCTTGCGTGCCATACACCCAGGGGGCTGTTTGACTCAGTTCACGCACGGTCGCCAGGTTGTCCGGTGACACGGCAATGGTGATAACACGCTCGATATTGACCCGCTGCGCTTCGGCCAGGGTGTCCGCCAGGGGGCGATCCTTGAGGTAATCCAGATGGCAGTGGGTTTCGATAATCGGCTGATCGAAAACGGGAATGTCGCGACGTTTCTTGCTCATTGTCGGTTACTTCACTCCATCGCAACCAAAGCGTTGGCTGCTATCCTGAGAACTTTGTCACAGTAGTTTATCAGCTTGTTCGATTGTTGACCTACATTGCTGTCATAGGGAGAAGTACATGCACATCATCGTTGTGGGTGCCGGCGTGGTTGGTGTAACCACGGCGTACGAGCTGCAAAGCCGGGGCCATCAGGTAACCGTGCTGGAGCGTCACAGCGCGGCGGGGAATGAGACCAGCAGGGGCAACGCCGCCCAGCGCTCCTACGGCGTGGTCTATCCATGGGCAGACCCATCCATGGTGTTGAAGGCGGTACCCTGGCTGTTCAAAAAGGACGGCCCGCTGAAAATGTCGGTACCGCCGTCGATGGAAACGTTGCGGTTCATGTTCGCAACGCTGCGCTACGCCTGGTCGCCGGGCCTGTTTGGCCTGAACAAGCGCGCCATGATACGCCTTGGTATTCATAGCCGTGAACGTTTCCTGGCCCTTGAAAAGGCGCTTGGGTTGCGGTTCGACGGCGGCCACCAGGGCCTGCTTCATCTCGCCAGCACCCCGGAAACCCTGGAAAGCTACCGCGAAACCCAACGGTTGCTCGACGAACTGGGTATCCCCTCCCGACTGCTCACTCCCGAACAGGTTCGCGAACTAGAGCCCGGCATGATCGGGGATGGCCCGCTCTATGGTGCCCTGAGCTATGACACGGATGGCACTGGTGATTGCCATCTGTTTTCCCGTGAGTTGGCCAAGGCCTGCGAAACCAAAGGGGTGCAGTTTCGCTACAACACGGAAACCGAACATTTGGTGGCAGATGACCGGCGGATAACAGGGGTGACCATCCGCAAGGACGATGGCACATCGGAAACCCTTGAGGCTGACGCCGTGGTTGTCAGTGCTGGTTGCTGGTCGGGGCACCTTACCCGCCCCCTGGGGCTCGAATTGCCGATCTACCCGGTGAAGGGCTATAGCTTTACCGTACCGTTGAAAGACCCCGGCCGCGCGCCGGTGTCGACCATCCACGATGACAACTACAAAGTGGTCTCGACGCGTCTGGGTGACAGGCTACGCGCCTCCGGCTTTGTGGAATTGAACGACTTCAACCGCGATATTCCGGAAGCCCGGCTGGCCACGATTCGCAAATCCGTGGAATCCCGTTTCCCCGGCTGCGCCGATCTGGAGGCCGCCGAAACCTGGACCGGTTTCCGTCCCATGACTCCGGACGGCCCGGCTATCATTGGTCGCGGCCCTCGGGAGAACCTGTTTCTCAATACCGGGCACGGCACCTTTGGCTGGACCCTGTCTGCGGGCAGCGCTTCGGTGATTTCCCAGTTGATTGATGGGGATTCGCCGTCGGTGTGTCTGGATGCTTTCCGGCCTGGGCGATTTGCCGAATGACGGCGGGTTTACACCATTGCGCTGACGCTTTTTACCTGCGCTGGCAACGCTTGAACGATTGGCTGACGCAGCATCGCGAGTTCTGGCAACCGACGCCATTCGCCGATCCGAGCCCGGCCTGGGCAAAGAGCTGGCCGGCATTGGCGGACCGGGTTGCCCGGTTCTCCGACAGCGACTGTGAGCAATGGGGCGATGACCCTGTCGCTCTGGCTGAGTGGTTGGCCAGGGAGTTGCCATCTCTGCGGGAGGTCGGTGACCTGACCGACATTGCGCCGCTTGCCGTCGAATCCGCCGATCTGAATACCTTGCCTGAGGTCCGGGCGACGGATATGCCTGGCCGTAAGCGGCTTCAGGCTGGTGCCTTTGCAAGTGCCATCCATCCCCTGAAGCACGACGTGCTGGACTGGTGTTGCGGTAAGGGCCACCTGGCCAGAACCCTGGCGCCCCTGTGCGATGGTGACGTAACAGGGTTTGAATGGAACGCCACCCTGGTTGATGACGGCAACCGCCTGGCCCGGAAGTTCAGGGATACGGTTACCCTGCAGTGCCAGGATGTCATGGCCGATAATCTGACGATGCCGCCCGAAAGCCATGGTGTTGCCCTGCACGCCTGTGGCGACCTCCATCGCAGGTTGATCCGTAAGGTGGCTGGCGAGGGGCTGCCAAGGGTGAGCGTTTCACCTTGCTGCTATCACCTGACGACAGCATCGGACTACCAGCCTCTTTCCAGGCGCGTCCGGGCTGCGAAGACTGGTCTGGAGCTGACCCGCGACGAGCTGCGGCTGGCCGTCAGGGAAACCGTGACTGCACCGAAACGTGTGCGGGAGCAAAACCGCAGGGTCAGTTGTTGGCGCCTCGGGTTCGATGGTCTTCAAAGACAGCTTCGAGGCCTGGATGCCTACCTGCCGGTGCCGTCGCACCCGTCGCGGCTGACGAACGGCGATTTTGCCACCTTCTGTCGCTGGGCTGCCGGCAACCGCGGGCTGGAACTGCCCGAGGACACAGACTTTTGTGCCTGGGAGCGTCATGGCGAGCGGCGACTGCAGGAGGTGCGCCGCCACGAGCTTGTACGCCACCTGTTCCGGCGGCCACTGGAGCTTTGGGTGGTGCTGGATTATTCAATTTTTCTTGAGGAACAGGGGTATGACGTTCGACTGGGAACCTTCTGCGAGCGCCAGCTGACCCCCCGTAATCTGCTGATCGACGCGGTAAAGAGGCCTGCAGGCTGCTAAAGGGCTCAGGGCTTTCGGTACACCACGCTTTCCACACAGCCGTCCCGGAAATACACATAGGTCAGTTCATAGAGGGCGCCGTAGTATTTCGTCTGGTATACCCAGGTTTCCTGGGGTGTGGGGTAGGTTTCCGGAGGCCGGCCAAAGGCTTTCAGAACATGTTCTTTGGTCATGCCTTTCACCACTTGTTCCCGCACCAGATAGCGCCGCAAGTCGGTGGAGTTAATGAAGCGGCAGGTGTCGTCGGTCGCCTCCTGTGTGCTTTTTTCCGGCTCTTCCACTGTTTCATCAGGCTTTGGTGACGGCGGGAGATTCTGGCCGAAATTGCCGCCAATCTGGTTGTCGCGGATGGTGATTTCCTCGGAGTCTTCCCCGCAGGGCTGGTCCGAAAAACGAGTATCACCTCCGGCGTCGCACCGGTAAACCTGAGGCCACGCAGCAGCGGGTATTACCCATGCGAGAATAACGACGAACAATATTCGCTTCACAGTATTCCCTCGCGAGCCTGAACTTAAGAGCGCCTGTCCGCCTATAAAAAAGGCGCCCGAAGGCGCCTTTCCGTTGAGCTGCTCTGCTACAGGATGTCTGTACAGGAACTCTTTACAGGAACAACGTCGACGTTTAACGGCGAACCTGAATGCGAGCCTCAACCCGACGGTTCTCCGCGCGGCCAGCGGCGGTCTCGTTGCTGGCAACCGGCTCGGACTCACCGTAACCAACCGCATTAACACGGTCTTCACTGATGCCCAGGGCATCGGTCAGCCGGGTGGCAACAGCCTCAGCACGGCGCTGGGACAGGAAGCGGTTGTATTCCGCCTCGCCAATGCTGTCACTGTGACCGGCAATTTCCACGTTGGTTTCCGGATACTCGAGCATGAAATTGGCGACGCGGCGAATTTCATTGTCGAAGGCGTTGCCGATCACTGAGCTGTTGGTCGGGAACTGTACGTTCAGCTCGATGGTTTCGACGGTTTCAGTTACGCCTTCACAACCCATGGCATCCACGTCTGCGCCTGCAGTCGTGCCTGGGCACTGGTCCGCGCTGTTAACGACGCCATCGTTGTCGCTGTCCAGCTCACAACCACGGCTGTTCACGCTGGCGCCCGCCGGTGTGTTCGGGCACTGGTCCATGCTGTTGGCAACGCCGTCGCCGTCGTTGTCACGCTCACAGCCGTTACTGTCAACGCTTACACCTGAAGGTGTTCCGGCGCACTGATCGCGGCTGTCGGGCACGCCATCGTTGTCACTGTCTGCCGCTTTGCGTGGCGCGGGTTTCGAGTCCGCTACGGTGCGAGAGAAGGCGAAACTCAGGCCAAGGGTTGCCTGGGTATCGAAGGTGCTCTCATCAATACCATGGAACTCGCGCAGGTCCGCGCGGATGGAAACGCTGTCACTGACGTTGTAGCGGAAGCCCGCCCCGACGTTGACCCGCGTTTCATCGTGATTGGAACCAGCGGTCTGGTAGCTCAGCACGTCGTCGCCGAAGTCCGCGTGGCCGGCACCGGCTGAGACATACGGATTCCAGGCTTCATCCTGGCCGGCAAAGTAATAGAGGCCGTCCAGTCGATACTCTTCAAAGTCGCTGCTGCCATTCACGTATTTACGATCTGCATCCGCCTTGGAATACACGCCTTCCACGGCCCAGTTGGGGTGGAAGCGAAACTCCGCGCCAATGCCCAGGGTGCCGGTTTCACTCAGGTCGCGCTTGTCGTCAAACAGCTGGAAGCCGGCAAACGGGTTCAGGTAAATGGTTTGCTCGCGTTCGGCGACCGCGGGTGTCGCCAGGGATGTCGTCAGGGCCGCAATGGCCAGTGGGCGCATGATGTTCATGCAGAACCTCCTGTTCGATTATCGTTATTTAAAGCACTCACGTCGTACTTTCGCATAAAGCATTGCTGCAGCGTACTTACGTGAAATTTAAGTCAGGGGATTCAAAAAAACAAAAAAAGAGGGCCAGTGTTGCGTCCGCAATTGTACTCAGGCCCTTGATGACATGGCGGTAAAATACAGATGGGCACTTTTCTTGCTGAAATTCAGGGTGTCACCGTTGTCGAAAGCGACTTCGAAAGATCGTTCGTCCTCCCCCGTCACTGAGCCCGGCCCGAAGATGGCATGGCTGAGACGGGGTCTTGCCCAGAGCGGTGTTGTCTCTTCGATCGTCGCTTCCGCACTTGTTTGCAGTGTGACGCCTTGAAGGTTTGCATAACGAAGACCGGTCGAGGTCAGTGGCACGGTTGCAGTGAGTGTGGCTGCACTGTCGGTGGCCTGCTTGTCCAGCCAATGGCCAAACTCCCTAGATAGCGGAAAACACAGCTCGTCCATAAACCGGCTCGGCCCCTGGTCGCCGTCAAGATGCCGGTTTTCGCTGAATGGGCGGGTGATCAGGTGGAGTTGATTCCGCGTGCGGGTCATGGCGACGTAGAGCAGGCGGCGTTCACTCTCCAGGAAGGCCTTGGGGTCATCCTGCGCCCGGGGACTGTACGGCAGGTATTTCTCCTGCAGTCCCGGCAGAATAACGGTCGACCACTCCAGGCCCTTGGTTCGGTGGATGGTGGAGAGTAAAGCGCCGCCCCGGCGATTTTCGCCCGCCTGTTTCTTCAGCGCCTTCAGGTGTTCCAGCGCGGCGTCAACGCTGACATCAAGTCCTGACAGGTACAGCCGGAAGCCGCGGATGGTCTCGATGCGCTCGTCCGCAGTTTCATGGGTCAGGGCCAGGCTGCGAATGCCCTCGTAGAGTTCGGTTTCCTCCGCATAGCGGGAAATAAGGTCTGCCACTGAGCCTTTGAAGCGCTCCAGCTGTGCCAATGTTTCCCCCAGCTTGCGGAGCTTTTTGGCCGCCATGGGGGCCAGTGCGTCAAAGTCCATGGCCAGCAGCCGTTCATGCCAGCCCTCGCCGAATCCAGCCAGGAAGCGAGCCAGTTGTTCGAGTTCGGGTTCCTTGAGGCCAACATGGGGGAAGCGCAGTAATTGCCGGGCAAACTCAAGCCGGTCGTCGTCCGGCAGGTTGCGAATCCGTCCCGATACCACCATCAACAGGCTGGTGATGGCCTGAACCTCGCGGCTGAACAGAGCACCCTTCCCGGCGTCGATGCGGTAGGGCACCTGTCGCGCGAGCAATTTCAATTCGATAGGAACGCTCTGGCTCCACACTCTGAACAGGATCGCTGTGCTGCCCAGGGTCTCCTCGTCCATGGGCTGGAGCAGTTTAAAGACGACGTCGCTGTCGTTTTCATGCTGGTGCAGGGTAATGCCGGTCGCGGGTGTGGTTGGATGGGAATGACAAAGCACATTCTTGCGACCGGTGTTGTGGCAGATCAGATGATTGGCCAGCAGCGCCACCTGGTGGCCATACCGGAAGGTATAGCTCAGGGTTTGCTCCAGTGGGCTTTCGAATTCCTCGCTGAAGCGTTTGAGAATGAAATCGGGCCTGGCGCCCCGGAACTCGTAAATGGTCTGGTCCGGATCGCCCACCACGGTGACCCGTGCACGGTCGCCGGCCACGTATCGCAGCAACAGATGCTGGATTTCGTTGGTGTCCTGATATTCGTCCACCAGTACCAGATCCATCTTGTTCCCGACCAGCCGCTGTAAGGGTGGGTTCTGATGGATGGCCATCACCGGCTCGTAGAGCATGTCGGCGTAGCTGATACGGCTCTGGGATTTGCGCCACTGTTCAAAGCTGTGGAACAGGTCGATCAGGTAGCGGTGCTTGTCGGAATAGCCCAGTTCCTCGAAGACAATATCCACCGGAGACAGGGTGGTTTTTACCAGATCGATGAAGTTGACGGCGGTTTCGACAAAGTCTTTCTTGTTACGGCGGATCTCGTCAGCCAGGTCCTCGGGCGCCAATCGCCGCGTAAGCTGCCAGGCCTGGTAGCTGATTTCCTGGTCGGTGAGGATCTTGTCTGAGAATCCCGGAAGGAAGCCTTCCCGCACGAACCGTTTGTACAGCCGCAGCCCCATGGCGTGGTAGGTGCGAATTTCGGGAGTGGCAAGTGTCAGGTGACGGGTTACTTCCTGCAATTTGTGCTCGAAGTCCACCCGCGCGGCGCGGTTAAACATCAACACCAGCATGCGGGCCGGGTCGTGCCCCTGTTGCAGCAGGTAGCGAATGCGCCAGGCCAGTGTTGATGTCTTGCCACTGCCTGCCACAGCGGTGATCACCGCATGTTCAAAGCCAGCAGTGATGATGGCTCGCTGCTCGTCGGTAAGGTAATCCGGCAGCGTGGTCGTTTCGAGGTTTTGGGGTGGGCGTCGCATGGCGTGTATTGTACCGGGCTGCTGGTAGTGCTGATACCAGTCCGACATAATTGCGAGCCAATGATAGTTTGTTGGACGATAACTCATAGGTGAGATCGTGGGCTGGGGGATGCACTTTCAAAACTGTGCGGAGCCATGGATGGCGGAGCCCAAGCGCCACATGGATGTGCTTGAGCGTGTTTTGAAAGTGCATCCCCCAGCCCACTTCCTCAAAGCTAGAAGGTCTCGATTATGAATAAGTCTGAGCCAGTCAACGTATTGGGCGAGAAACTGGAAGTATGCGGTACGGATCCGGAGACCGGGTTTTATCGGGATGGGTGTTGCAACACCGGCCCGGATGACCTGGGGGCCCATGTTGTCTGTGCAGTCGTCACCGATGATTTTCTGGAATATTCCAGCGCCCAGGGGAACGATCTCAGCACACCAAGACCTGAATTCGGTTTTCCCGGTTTGAAAGAAGGCGATTCCTGGTGCCTGTGTGCCTCCCGCTGGCAGGAGGCGTTTGAGGCCGATAGTGCGCCGCGTGTGAAGTTGCGTGCGACGCATCGTTCAGCGTTGAAGTATTCAAAGCTGGAAGATCTTAAGCGTCACTCCGTGGATTTGAGCTAAGTGAATGGCGGATCAAATCGGGCCTGATTTGTCCGGGTGGCAGGAACTGCAAGCCAGATTGCGGGCTGCCGGACATCGGCGGTTGGTGGTTTTAGACGGGGATCGCACCGCCTCTCTCGCGTGGCTGGGGGAACTTCTTCCAGCGTTGTCGGTAGCGCCAGGGATCTGGACTGGGCCGGTTGAGGATCAGCCGGAATCCTCGCTGACCTCGATCAAACCGGTTGAAGGACGTCGCTGGTTGGGACAGGAACTGGCTTGTGTAGTCTGGGATGGCTGGCGGGGGAATCCGCCGGACGGCTTTGCGGCGTTGTCGGGAACACTTGCGGCCGGTGGTCTGTTTTTCTGGCTGATGCCAAAGCTGAAAGAGTGGGGCGGTTTCGACGATCCGGATTACCGGCGTACCGGGTTGGATGGAATCGATCAGCATCCGTTTGCGGCTCGTCTGGCGGGGGTTGTGGCCGGTGATCCTGATATTATTCGCATTAACCCGTCTGTTGACCCTCAGCCGCCACTGCCAACGGTTGTACCACCCGGCAATGCCTTCCGGGTAGGCGCTACCGATGACCAGCGCGCGCTTGTGGAAGAGGTGGTTCGAACGGGGCTGGGGCGGCGTCGGCGACCGCTGGTGGTGACGGCGGATCGGGGGCGGGGTAAGTCTGCAGCCCTGGGCCTGTCGGCGGTTCGTCTTCTGAATGAAGGGCGGCGGCGCGTGATTGTGACGGCGCCAGGGCCGGATGCGGTGAAAACATTGTTTCACCACGCCCGCCTGGCCTGCGGACAGGCCTCAGATCCTGGCATGGGCACGGACAATGTTGCGGTGGGCGATCAGGGGCGGCTGGAATATTGGCCCCTAGATCGGCTGCTTGCCGAAAAGCCGGAGGCGGAGGTGGTGATGGTGGATGAAGCCGCCGCCATACCGGCAGACTTGCTCAAGCAGATACTGCTGGGCTGGCCGAGGGTGATATACGCTTCCACGGTGCATGGCTATGAAGGTTCCGGTAGAGGCTTTGCCATCCGGTTTCGCTCGGTGCTGGATGCCGAAACGCCTCAATGGCGCAACACATCGATTACGGCGCCCATACGATGGTCTGGCTCTGACCCCCTGGAGCCGTTGACGCGTCGGATGTTTCTGCTGGATGCCCAGGCGCCATCCATCAGTCAGGACGATGTGAATGTCGCCGTTGAGCGCTGGAACCCGGGCACCGCGAAAGACAGTGAATTGGAGGAGGCCTTCGGTTTGCTGGTGGATGCCCACTACCGTACCTCTCCCGGTGACTTGCGCCAGTGGATGGACGACCCGGCTGCGGTGAGTTGGCGCCTGACGCGCGGTGGTGTTCTGGTCGGCGTGCTTTGGGCGACGGTGGAAGGGGGGCTGGACAGCGAGCTTGCAGAGCAGGTCATGTTGGGCAAGCGCCGCTTGCGGGGACATCTTTTGCCCCAGTCCCTGGCCACCCACAGTGGGTTTGCCGAGGCAGCCTGCCAGCGCCTGTTGCGCATCGTGCGGATTGCCGTGAGTGCCGAGGTTCGCGGTGAGGGGCTGGGTCAGACACTGGTGGCGGCTGCGAATGATTATGCGTGCAAGCAGGGACTGGACGGTATCGGTACCAGTTTCGGCGGCAACGCCGGACTGTTGTCGTTCTGGCAGCGGTGCGGGTTGGAACCAGTGCGGCTTGGCCTGAAGCGCGAAGCCAGCAGCGGCGAGTATCCCCTGCAGTTGCTTGCCGGGGTGTCTGCACAAGGTAAGGCGTTGACAGACCATTTGCGTCGCAGGTTGACGGAGCA
Source organism: Marinobacter sp. M5B (assembly GCF_042604615.1). Classification (NCBI taxonomy): domain Bacteria; kingdom Pseudomonadati; phylum Pseudomonadota; class Gammaproteobacteria; order Pseudomonadales; family Marinobacteraceae; genus Marinobacter; species Marinobacter sp. M5B. The sequence goes on along the minus strand of NZ_CP156894.1, from coordinate 4,064,067 downwards.
CTGGCTCACCCTCGTGCCGCGCAACTGGGTGGATGCAGAGCCGGAGTTGATTCTGCGGATAACCTGCAGCCTTCCCGCTGGCAGACCGCTCAATAAGGATGACTTCAGGGACCTGCACAGTTTTGCCAATGGCTATCGGGGCTTCGATCTGGCCTTGCCGGTACTGAGGCGGCTGTCATTGCAGGCAGGCGTCGTCAACGAGGTGACTGACGAACGTTCGCGCTCCCTCTGGGCCAGGGCGGTGCTACAGGACTGGTCGTGGCCCGATCTGCAGGCAGACGGTGAATGCGTGGGTCGGGAGGCAGGCGAAGCGGAATTGCGCTCTCTGGTGGGCGATATTTTGCAGAAGCGGCCCGACTTGTGAACCGCTCGCTTTCATTGCCGCCCGCGACTGACCAGAATATCCGCGAAAATAAATCAACAGAGACTGAATCACCATGGCCCAGGGAACCGGCACCATCCTCCTGAGATTTCTCGCCGCGCTGGTCGCAGGCGCGCTGATGACAGCGTGCGCGACGGGCGAAGATCCATCCAACCTCAAGCAGCGTCGGGCGTCAGTAGCGGACACGCCCTTGATGGAAGCGGTCAGTAACGGAGATCTTGAACGGACCGAGTCGCTTGCGGCCTCTGGTATGTCTTTGAACACATTAACCGAGGCCGGCACACCGCTTTCGGCTGCGGTCTGGGCGGGTGAGGACCGAATTGTCTGGTTCTTGCTCAGCGAAGGCGCCGCGCCGGATCTGGCGCCAGAAAGTGGCGTAACGCCGTTGATGATTGCCTCAGAGGATGGTCACCGGCGGATCGTGCAACTGTTGTTATCGGCCGGTGCCAGCGTAAATGCATCGGACGCTGAGGGGACAACGCCGGTGATCCGTGCCGCCCGTAACGGTCATCTTTCCGTGGTGAAAGTGCTGTTGGCCGCCGGGGCGAACGTCAATGTGAATCAGGGCGGCCATTCGCTGTTGATGCACATTGTTGAGGGCGGGGACTTACTGACCGCCGAGATGTTGCTGGCGGCGGGTGCAGACGTTAACTATCGCGGTAGCGATGGGCGGACGGCGCTGGATCTGGCGCGGGCCAGCAACAACCGGGATATCGAGATGTTGCTGATCCAGGCCGGCGCCGAGCTATGACACGGGCTCACTGACCTTTCAGCGCAGTGCCATGGGGTCGTTGCTGTCGTTCAGTTCCGGCTCGAAGTGTTCTTCAACCACAGCGTCAGGCACGTCCCTGACGGTCGGGAAAGACCAGGCGGGCTTGTGATCCTTGTCGATCAACCTGGCTCTGATACCTTCCCGCAAGTCTGGTCGCCGGGTACAGCGGGCGGCCATGGTGTATTCCATCCGGAAGACGTCCTTCAGTGACATTTGCTGCGCCTTCTTTAGCTGGGTCCAGACCAGCCAGGCGGTGACCGGGCAGCCGTTGCGCAGGTTATTCACGCAGCCTTGCCACCAGTCGCTGTCGATCTCCGCCGCCAGGAGATTCTCAACAATGGCCGGTAGCTCATCGCCTGCGCTGAGCCTGGCGATGTCCTGCTCATGCCGCGCCAGTTCACTGGTTGGCAGTGCCCTGTAGTCGGGATGCTCAAGTTGCTTGACGAGCCGGAACAGGCGGTTGTCATCCGCCGCTGATTCACCGGTCCAACGCTCCTCTTTCAAGCGCTCGATCAGTGAATCAACCTGATCTGGCAGGATGGCCATGTCAGCAAGGCCGACCCTCAACACGTCAGAGACATTCAGCCGGGCTCCGGTCAGCCCCATGAACAAACCGATGCGGCCTGGCAGCCGATTGAGGAACCAGCTCGCACCGACATCCGGAAACAGGCCTATGGTGATCTCCGGCATAGCCAATGTGACATCGGGCGTTACCAGGCGGTAGCGGCAGGCGGAAAAAATGCCGAGCCCACCACCCATCACCACGCCGTGGCCGATGGCGATCACCGGCTTGGGAAAGCGGTGGATGGTGTAGTCCAGGCGATACTCACTGGCAAAGAATTCGGCCGGTGCGTCCGGGTCTTCGTCACCGGAAAGGGCGCCATAGAGTTCGCGGATATTGCCACCCGCGCAGAACGCACGTTCACCGGCGCCGCGGAAAATAACCAGGCTGATGTGGTCGGCTTCGGCCCACTGATCCAGTACTGCCTGGGTTTCGCGGATCATCGACGCGGACAGGGCGTTCAGGGTGGCAGGGGAATCCAGGGTGATCAGACCAATGTTGCCTTCCCTGCACGCGATTTCCTGAACCTGAATGGACATGTCGACTTCTCCGCATCGAATGGGGTGATAAATGGTGGTTACAGGTGATGGGAATAGTGACGTAAATGATGTCCGGCTACGTACGGTTTATTGATCCATCACATTTGAGCTTTGTTCCTGCTGTGCTATAAATTCGTGCAACTTGCGCACCGGCAGGGTCCTGTCGGGCTATAAAACGATGAGAGGGTAAAACCAATGAGACTGAAATACCACACCCTGGCTGCCGTGTTTGTGTTGGGGGCTGCCGCTCCCGCAGTTACCATCGCCGCTGGTGATGCTGAGGCCGGTAAAACCAAGGCCGCCGTGTGCGCAGCCTGCCATGGCAAGAATGGCATCGCGGCCATTCCGGGTTACCCCAACCTGGCAGGGCAAAATGAGCAATATCTGGTGTCCTCGCTCAAGGCGTACAAGAACAATCAACGTAACGGTGGCCAGGCCGCCATCATGCAGGGTCAGGCGGCGGGCCTCAGCGATGAGGACATTGCCAACCTGGCTGCTTATTACGCCAGCCTTCCGGCGGGTGGTGGGGAATAATCCCCATCACCGTCAGGGCATGGCAGGCGTTGCTTCGCTGATAATTCGGTAACTGGGTTCGTAAGCGCCGGAACCGGGCAGCTTCATCCGGTCCTGGGCGACGAACTCTTTCAACATCGCTTCCAGGGGAGCCAGTAGTTCCGGGTCGCCGGATATTTCAAACGGCCCTTTGGCCTGCACGTGGCGTATGCCGCTTTCCTTGACGTTGCCGGCGACGATGCCGCTGAATGCCTTGCGCAGGTTGGCGGCAATCAGGTGAACTGGCTGATCACGGTGTAGCTCCAGCGCCCGCATGCTTTTGTGGGTGGGCTCAAAAGGCATTTGGAACACCGGGTCGATCTTCAGCATCCAGTTGAAATAGTAAGCGTCCTGCATGGCCCGGCGGAAGGTTTCCACGTCCTTCATACCCTGTTTCATGGTATGGGCGACTTTGTCCGGATCGTCGATGATGATCTCGTACTTGCTGGCGGCTTCATCGCCCAGCGCGTTGCGAATGAACTGGTCTATCATCTCGAAGTATTCCGCGTTTTCCTGCTGGCCGGTAAAGACGACCGGGAAGGGCAGGTCGGCGTTGTCCGGGTGCAGCAGGATGCCCAGCAGATAGAGAATTTCCTCGGCGGTACCCACACCTCCGGGGAACACAATCACGCCGTGGCCCGTCCGAACGAAGGCTTCGAGGCGCTTCTCGATGTCCGGCATGATCACCAGCTCGTTAACTATCGGGTTCGGCGCTTCGGCACCGATGATGCCCGGTTCCGTCAGGCCGATGTAACGGCCGTTTTTTACCCGCTGTTTGGCGTGGCCAATGGTGGCGCCTTTCATTGGGCCTTTCATGGCGCCAGGGCCACAACCGGTGCAAATGCTCAGCCCGCGCAGGCCTAACTGGTGGCCCACTTCCTTGCTGTACTGATATTCGCGCTCGTTGATGGAGTGGCCACCCCAACACACCACCAGGTCCGGATGACGCCCTGCCTGCAGCACGCGGGCGTTGCGGAGAATGTGAAAAATCAGGTTGGTGATGCCCTCAGGGTCGTCCCGGCGCAGTCCCTCTGCAGACTCGGGGATGGAATAGGAATAAATGATATCCCGCAAGACCGAAAACAGATGTTCCCGAATGGCGCGCAACATCTGCCCGTCCACAAACGCATGGGCCGGCGCATTGACCAGTTCCAGTTTGAGGCCGCGTGGTTGTGGAATCAGGCGAACGTCGAAGTCGGCGTGGGCTTCCATCAGGGTTTTGCCGTCGTCGGTTTCAACGCCCGTATTGAGCACGGCCAGGGCGCATTGCCGGAATAGCCGGTACAGGCCCCCTTCGCTTTTGTCCTTAAGTCGGTTGACTTCAAAGTTGGAGAGGATTTCCAGGCTGCCTTCTGGAGAAACCAGGGCATTGATGGTGGATTCGGTCATGAACGGAAGAACTCCTGAATGTGCTGCGGGCCCTTGGCGATAGGGCGTTCCTTTCTGTTTCAGTATAGCGGGTCTCGGGAATGCCCGATTTTGAGGCAAACCGTGAAACCGTTACACTAAGCGCTTTACTGTAATTACGCTACCCGACAGACATCCGATTTATGAAACTCCTTATACGCCCCGCCGCTGAAGTGGCCATCAAGAGCAAACCCGTTCGCCGGCAACAGATGCGGCACCTGCGGCAAAATATCCGCAAACTGCTGGCACGCCTGGACGACGATATCCACGTTGAGGGTTCCTGGGACCGGGTGGATGTGGCGATCCCTGACGGGCGTGGTTTGGCTGGCCCGGTGATAGATGAGTTGGGTCGTATTCCGGGGATTTCGACCATCCAGGAAATCGGTGTCTTTCCCTGGGTAAGTATGGACGACGTGGCGGAGCAGGCAGTAACGGCCTATGCAGACCGTATCCGCGGCAAAACCTTTGCGGTTCGGGTCCGCCGACAGGGTAATCACGAATTTCGCTCAATTGACCTGGAGCGTTTTGTTGGAGCCGCCCTTTTTGAAGCCTCCGAGCCCAAGGGCGTAGACCTTCGCAACCCGGATATTGAAGTGCGTCTTGAGGTCCACGAGGACCATTACCACATTGCCCACCGCAAACACCGTGGTGCTGGCGGCTACCCGTTGGGCGCGGTGGAAACGGTGATGACTTTGGTGTCCGGTGGTTATGACTCCTCGGTGGCGGCCTACCTGATGATGCGTCGGGGGCTTCGCTCCCATTTCCTGTTTTTCAGTCTCGGTGGCCCCGCCCATGAAATTGGCGTGCGCCAGGTGGTGCATTATCTGTGGGATCGTTACGGAGCCTCCCACGGCGCCAAGTTCATTTCCGTGCCCTTTGAAGGCGTGGTGGCTGAAATCATGCGTTCGGTTAACCATCGCCACTGGGGGGTGGTGCTCAAGCGCCAGATGCTGAAAGCCGCTTCTGAAGTTGCTGCCGCCAATAATGCCTCGGGCCTGGTGACCGGTGATGCCGTGGCGCAGGTGTCCAGCCAGACTCTGTCAAACCTCAACGTGGTGGACCGGGCCAGTAACGAGGTGGTGCTAAGGCCGCTGATCTCCATGGACAAGGAAACCATCATCAACATCGCCCGGGACATCGGTACTGAGCCGTTTGCTCGCACTATGCCGGAGTACTGCGGTGTGATTTCCCGTAAGCCGGCCACCCGTGCCAAGCTCCATCGGGTAGAGGAAGATGAGGCTGCTATGGACGCCCGCGTATTGGAGCAGGCCATCGCCAGCCGTCAGGACACACCGGTCAACCGCCTTCTGGAAACCACCCGGACGCCAGAAGAGGTGGAGCTTGTTCATACACCGGCGGTGGATGATGTGATTATTGACGTGCGCCACCCTTCGGAGGGGGAGCAGTCACCGCTGCAGCTCACCAGCAATCAGGTGATGGAGATACCGTTCTACGAGCTGAATGAGCGGATCCAGTCCATGCCGGACGACAAGCAGTACCTGCTGTACTGTGACCGCGGCACCATGAGCCGGATGCATGCCTGCCATCTGAAGGCCGAGGGGCACACCAATATCAAGGTGTACGCCCCTGCAAGTTGATGCCTACCCTTCCAGTCCCTTAAAGAACTGCTGCACGTTGGCGCTCAGAGCTTCCAAATCGTAACCGCCTTCCTGCACAACCAGGGTGGGCAGGCCGGTGCGACGGATGTCAGAGCCCAGGCGACAGAAGCCTTCGGAGGAAACCGATACCTTGGCCTGGGGGTCGTTGTGGTAGATGTCGAACCCCAGGGTCAGTATCAGCACGTCTGGCTGGAACAGACGGATGGCCGCCAGTGCCTCATCGAGTTTGGCGAAGAAATCTTCCTCCGAGGCGCCATGGGGCATCGGCAGGTTGATGTTGTAGCCCAGTCCCTCGCCTTCACCGCGCTCGTCTTCATAGCCACTGACCACCGGATAGAAGTTGGTAGGGTCACCGTGAATCGACACGTAGAGAACATCGCTGCGGTCGTAGAAGATTTCCTGGATGCCCTGGCCGTGATGCATGTCGGTGTCCAGTATGGCGATCCTGGGATAACGGGGTTTCAAATGTTCGGCGGCAATGGCGGCATTGTTGAGGTAGCAGAAGCCGCCGGCGGCATCCTTGCGGGCGTGGTGGCCTGGTGGGCGACACACCGCGTAGGCGTGGCGCTCGCCGGCAACCAGGGCGTCAGCGGCGCCCAGCGCTGTCTGGGCCGACCAATAGGCGGCATCCCAGGTGTTGGCTCCGATGGGGCAGCTACCATCGGCTTGGTAGCGGGCAGCTTCCGCCAGAATGCCTTTAAGGGCGTTTGGTGACCGAACGAAGATATTGGAAATCACTTCGTCACCCCAGTCTTCCATCTTCGACCAACGACGGTGGGCAGACTCCAAAAAGCGCAGGTAGCCCAGATCGTGGACCTTTGAAATCGCACCGGCACCCTGGTCTGCCGGCTGCAATACCGGAATGCCCATGGCCTTCAGACCTTCCAGCATTTGAGCGGTGCGATCAGGAACTTCCTGGGGCTGACGCATCTGGCCGCGGGTGAAGTAGGTCTTGGGAAGATGCTGATCCTGCGAGGGATGAAAAAACGCCTTCATGTTCCTGCCTCCTGATAATGACATGTTCGAGTATAGGCCCCCGCCGGCGCTGGTCAAAACACCATGGTCTGACTTTACAGTGGCGGTTTCTGCATCCACTATGAGAGACATATCACACTGACGCAAACCCCAATTCATACATTCCGAGAACATTGTTGAAAGGAGCCGAGATGATCGAGTCACCACTGCTTCCCAAGCTGACTGGCTACATCGGCGGTCGCTGGTCTGAGTCGCCGGACGGTAACACCTTCGATGTCTATAACCCGGCCACGGGTGAGGTGGTTGCCAGTGTGGCATCGATGTCCGAAAACGAAGTGTACAAGGCAGTTGAAGCGGGCAAGTCTGCGCTTCGTTTAACCAGCCCCTATTCCATCGAAACCCGTCGCAAGTGGCTGGAAGATATTCGTGATGCACTCAAGGCCAATAAAGAGGAAGTGGGCCGTATCCTGTGTATGGAGCACGGCAAGCCGTTGAAGGAAGCGCAGGGTGAAGTGGACTACGCCGCCGGGTTCTTCGATTACTGCTCCAAACACATCCAGGCACTGGACGCTCACACCATTCCCGAAAAGCCGAAAGACTGTACCTGGACGGTGCACTACCGCCCGATTGGTGTTACTGGCCTCATCACACCCTGGAACTTTCCCATTGGCATGATCGCCAAGAAGCTGTCCGCCGCCCTGGCGGCCGGTTGCCCGTCGGTGATCAAGCCGGCCAGCGAAACGCCGCTGACCATGATTGCGCTGTTCGCGCTGATGGACAAACACGTCGATCTGCCAGACGGCATGGTCAACCTGGTGATGGGCAAGGCCAGTGTGATCGGCAAGGTGCTGTGCGAAAGCCCCGACGTGCCCATGCTCAGCTTCACCGGTTCTACCGAAGTGGGCCGCAAGTTGATACTGGATACGGCCGACCAGGTGAAGAAGCTGGCCCTGGAGTTGGGTGGCAACGCACCGTTTATTGTCTTTGACGATGCGGACCTGGATGCCGCAGCCGATAACCTGATCGCCAACAAATTCCGGGGTGGCGGACAGACCTGTGTCTGCGCCAACCGGATTTTCGTTCACGAGAAAGTGGTGGATGAATTCGGTCAGAAACTTGCCGACCGGGTCAATCGCATGACCGTGGGTAATGGTTTGACGGAAGACGTTGACCTCGGCCCGCTGATCAACAAGGCCGGGTTCGACAAAGTGAAGCGCCACGTGGAAGACGCCCTTGAACGGGGCGGGGAGCTGGTAGCTGGCAAGAAGCCGGCAGATCTGGGGGATGGCCACCTGTTCTTCCCGCCGACGGTCATTTCCGGCGTTACCCGGGACATGTGCTGTTCCCGTGAGGAAACCTTCGGCCCGCTGGTGCCCATGGCCACCTTCCGCACGGAGGAAGAAGTCATCGATGCCGGTAACGACACCGAATTCGGTCTGGCTTCCTATGTGTTTACTGCAGATGCGGAACGCGCCCAACGTGTAGCCGCCGGGCTGCGCTTTGGACACTGCGGCTGGAACACCGGTACCGGCCCCACGCCGGAAGCGCCGTTCGGTGGCATGAAGGCGTCCGGCATCGGCCGCGAAGGTGGTCTGGAAGGCCTGTTCGAATTCGTTGAGGCCCAGACCGTCCCGCGCGGTTTCTAGGGTTCCGGCGTCAACAGGACCTTCACGGAGTCGTCCACCAGGGTGGAATCGAGATAGCCGATACTACCCAGGGTGGATGACACCACGCTCTTCATGCTGTTCGCCGAGGATACCTCCCTCGGCGGATGCCCCTTCCCGGTCAGAACCTGCCGCGACCAGAACGACTTCAGCCAGGCGTCATTGCGCTCGGTGATCAGGTCATTGAACTCATCCCGCATGCTGTTACCCGCTGGAAGCTGGAATGCGACCACGCGCTGGCCGTCAGGCATTCGTGAGCTGCGGTTCAGGTAAATGTCCTTCACCTGCTGCACGGTGATCGAATCCGGGCCACCGTGGTGGCCGATGATCACCAGTTCCGCCCGGGAGACGCTGCTCAACAGGCATAACGCGATGAGCAATGCGGGCAGGGATACGCGTCGAATCGCCATGGTGTCCCTCCTGATCAGAATGCGGCATCAAGCCGGACGGTGTATACGTCGGTGCTGTTGAATCGGCCGCCGGGATTGCCGGCCAGGGCATCCAGCTGGTTGCCAATCAGGCCCCCGGTGGTCTTGCCAAAGCCCCGGGCGTGGGTCCAGTCCACCTTCATGGCAACCGAGGTGGTCATGTCCCAGCGGAATCCCAGGCTGTAGGCCTGGCGGCGTACGTCCAGCACCTCAAGCGGAGTGCCGTCGCGCTCGTAATTGTCCTGGCTTTCGACCCAGGAGGCGGTGACATACGGAGTGACTTCTTTTATCCGATAGCCGAGAGTGATGTAGGCGGAGTCCGTGTCCTGGTAAAAGCCGTCCACTTCAACCCGTGTCAGTTCCGACATCAACAGCCAGCTGCCATCGTCATAGGACAGGCCCAACCCCATGAATTCCGTTTTCTCTTCGTCACCCAGCGGTGGTGTTCCGCCGATGGTGGCTTCCGCACGGGCGTAAACGCCCCGGAAGGTCCACAGGTAATTGGTCCAGTTGGCGGTCAGGCCGGTTATGTTGCGCAGTTCCACGCTCACGCTCCGGCCGAGGGAATCGGCATCGTCGTCCAGGTGGCCGGCAAAAGCGCGGGCCTGGATAGAGGAACTGGAAAGGTTCAGCGTGTAGGTCGCGTCGGCACCCAGGTAGCTGCGGACCGGCACCGGGTCGTAGACCGCCTCGGGCGGGCGAGCCCAGGGTTGACCATAGCCGATTTCCAGAGTCTCGGACTCCATGAACAGCGGCAGGCGCATTTTACCGGCTCTCAGTTCGGAGCCATTGGCGAATTGGTGGCGCAGGTAGCCCCATTCCAGTTCGGTGTCCCAATCCTCGTTGCCACGGGACACCAGCTGCATGACCGCGTCGGTGTTGCGGCCCAGGGCAAAGGTGGTCTGCAGGCCAAACAGGCTGAGAGTCTCAAGGTCGGATTGTTCCGTTGCCTCGTCGTAACCGGCATCGTTGTTGGCACGGGTATAACCAGTGCTGAAAAAGCCGTTGAGGCGGACCTTCTCCAGGCTGGATTCGGTCATCTGCTTCTGCATGGAATCCAGCCGCTGTTCCAACTGGTCAATCCGGTCGCTATCATCAGCCATGGCCGGTAACGACAGGGTTGCGGTCAGTGCGAGGGCGGTAAAGGCAAAACGGGGGGTAAAACGGGTAGTGCTTCGGTATACGGAGTACATCGTACATCATCTCCTTTGATGTCTGGTCGCAAGATGCGGGCGCCTTCCTGGCTTCAGGGGAGTTATTCCTTGCCCCTGCAAATTGTTTGGTGCGGGAAAACGGTGGCCAGCGGAGGAACAGAAGGTTCTTCCGGGCAACCCGCGGCGGGGAGTATACCCAAGTTGACGCCAGTTTCATAAAAAGTGTTCACATTTTCTGTATCGGCACCTTACATGTGTGCGGTAAACCCAACACACCCCCACCCGGCAAACCCTCCTTTCTCCTGTTATAATTCCGCACCTGTTCATTTAACCAGTAGCGACCGGATCTCTATGGATGTCTCCCACATTATCGACGCCCTGAACGACGCCCAACGTGAGGCGGTGACGGCCCAGAACGATCATTTGCTGGTGCTGGCTGGCGCGGGCAGTGGCAAGACCCGGGTGCTGGTGCACCGGATTGCCTGGCTGATGCAGGTGGACAAAGTACCGCCGACGGGCATCCTCGCGGTGACCTTCACCAACAAAGCGGCGAAGGAGATGCGTTATCGCATCGAGCAGATGATGCACATTCCGGCCCGAGGTCTCTGGTTTGGCACGTTTCACGGTATTGCCCACCGGTTGCTCAGGGCCCACTACCAGGACGCCGGCCTTCCAGAGAACTTCCAGGTGCTGGACAGCGACGACCAGTTGCGTCTGATCAAGCGCGTGATGCGTGAACTTGAGATTGATGAAAGCCGCTGGCCGCCGAAGCAGGCCCAGTGGTTTATCAACGGCCAGAAAGATGAGGGGCTGCGGGCGGAACACATCCAGGAAAACCCCGGCGACCATTTCACCAGCACCATGCTGACGGTTTACCGCCAGTACGAGAAGCTCTGCAATCTCAACGGGCTGGTGGATTTCGGCGAGCTGTTGCTGCGCTCCCACGAACTCTGGCTGCATCGCCCGGAGTTGTTGAGCCATTACCAGAGCCGGTTCCAGCAGATCCTGGTGGACGAGTTCCAGGACACCAACACCATTCAATACGCCTGGCTGCAGATCCTGGCGGGAAACCGGGTGCCGCTGACGGTGGTGGGGGACGACGACCAGTCCATCTACGGCTGGCGGGGCGCGAAAATCGAAAACATCCAGCAGTACCAGCGGGACTTTCCTAACGCCCGCATGGTGAGACTGGAGCAGAACTACCGCTCTACCCAGATGATTCTGAAAGCTGCCAACGCGGTCATCGCCAACAATCAGGGGCGCTTGGGCAAGGAGCTGTGGACTGATGGAAAAGATGGTGAGCCCATCAGCCTGTATGCTGCTTTCAACGAGCAGGATGAAGCCAACTACATCGCCGACACCATCAGCAGTTGGGTCAGTGAGGGCAACCTGCGCAGCGAGTCGGCGATTCTCTATCGTTCCAATGCCCAGTCCAGGGTGCTGGAAGAATCCCTGATCCGACAGGGCATTCCTTACCGGGTTTATGGCGGCCTGCGATTCTATGACCGTCAGGAAATCCGCAACGCCATCGCCTATCTGCGTCTGGTGCACTATCGCCGGGACGATGCGGCCTTCGAGCGGGTGGTGAATATCCCGGCTCGAGGTATCGGTGCCAAGAGCCTGGCGGATATGCGCGCGTTCGCCACTGAACGCAGTATCTCCTTGTGGGAGTCTGCCGAGCGATTGCTGGAAGCCGGGCAGGTCAAGGGCCGCGCCAAAACCGGTCTGCAATCCTTCATGGGCATCATCGAACGCCTGACGGAGATGGTGGACGACGCCTCCCTGCACGGGTTGATGAAGAGCACTCTGGATCTCAGTGGCCTCCGGGATTATCACGCCAACGAAAAGGGTGAGAAAGGCCAGGCACGGGCAGAGAACCTGGACGAACTGGTAAACGCGCTGTCGGACTTCGAAGCGGAGGAGGGCGTTGACCCGCTATCGGAATTCATTGCCCAGGCGGCGCTGGATGCCGGCGAGGCCCAGGCGGAGGCCAACGAAGACTGCGTCCAACTGATGACCTTGCACTCTGCCAAGGGCCTGGAATTTCCGTTGGTGTTCCTGGCGGGCGTGGAGGAAGGCCTGTTCCCTCACAGTATGTCTCTGGAAGAGCCGGGGCGGATGGAAGAAGAGCGGCGCCTGGCTTATGTGGGCATCACCCGGGCCATGCAAAAGCTGGTGCTTACTTACGCCGAATCCCGCCGTTTGTATGGTCAGGAGAAATTCCACGCGCTGTCGCGCTTTGTTCGCGAGATTCCCGGTGACTGCATCCAGGAAGTGCGGCTGCGCAACACGGTCAGCCGGCCAGCCATGATGGCCCGGCCCAATGAGGGCCTGTTCAGCCAGGAGCCGGACGTTGGAACGGGTTTCAGCCTGGGCCAGCGGGTACGCCATCCCAAGTTTGGTGAGGGTATTGTGATGAACAGCGAGGGCAGTGGTCACCATACCCGGGTGCAGGTGAACTTTGATGAAGGGGCGAAGTGGCTGGTGTTGGCCTACGCGCCGTTGGAGGCATGCTGAGATCGGGAGTCAGCTTTGTTTGCCAAAACTGATAGTTCGGGAGTTGGCCCAGGCACGCGGCGGCCTTTCCAAAGAAGTGTTCGAGCCATCTTAGGTCGCTTATCTTCAGGCATCCATTGCTCCACAAATTTGTTTAAAGGCTATCCCGTACCTGCGCTGGTGGTGGTTAAACCATAGCTTTCAACCAAGAAATTGGCTGCCAAAACCATCGTCGCCCACTTGAGACTCTGCTGCGAGCATTCTCAGAAAGATAAATGAGGCAAGGCTGGATCAAGTGGCCAGCGCTGTCTTGTCTCGCTGGGACCAAGGATACTCCTTAACCGGCAAGTGAATGACCGCTGAGATAGCTCCCACTCCCACGCCAACCCACCAAACCAGGGTGTAGTCGTTGTAGATGTCATACATTGCACCGCCCAGCCAAACACCTAAAAACCCGCCTAACTGATGGGAGAAGAATACCAGGCCGTAGAGCGTGCCCATGTATTTCAGGCCGTAGATATGAGCTACCAACCCCGATGTCAGCGGTACCGTGGCCAACCAGAGCGAACCCATGGCAACGGAAAACAGCACCACCGTTTCCGGGGTGATCGGCGTCATGATAAAGGCCGCCGAAACGAGCGTTCTCAGCAGGTAGACGCTGGCCAGCAGGTATTTTCGGGAGTACTTGTTTCCCAGCCAACCAGCGCACAGTGTTCCGCCAATATTGAACAACCCAATCAGTGCGATGGAAATGGCGCCAAGACCGGAAGCCGATGTCACCCCGAGTGTGTAGAGTAAGCTGTTCGGGGCAATCGGGCCGCACATTTCCGTAATGAAGGCCGGGAAGTGTGCAGTGATAAAGGCCAGTTGGTAGCCGCAGGAAAAGAAACCGATAAAAATAAACAGGAACGACGGATCTCGCACCGCACGCTTGATGACAACACCCATGGGTTCTTCGTCCCCCGTGGGCTTCTGTGGCTTCGGTGCTCGCATGAGCAGCAAGGCCATCATGGAAAGCATGATAAAGCCTGCGCAGGCAATAAAAACCGACTGCCAGGGCATCTCGCTAAGGAGAGCGTTTGCCACGGGTGGGCCGACGATCTGGCCGGCAGAACCTGCGGCCGTTGCAATCCCGAGCGCCATCGATCGGTGTTTGTCTGAAGCCGCACGCCCGACGACTGCCAGGATGACCCCAAACCCCGTACCGGCAATGCCGAAACCGACCAGCATTTCCAGCAACTGGTGTTGCCCAGGGGTAATGGCAAATGCTGACAACACCAGCCCGACGACGTAAAAAGCGCCACCGCCCAGAATCGCCTTTCGATCCCCATAGCGTTCCGCGAATGCGCCAAAGATCGGTTGCCCGATGCCCCAGAACAGGTTCTGAATCGCAATAGCGAGTGAAAACGACTCCCTGGGCCATTGAAACTCCAGGGCAATCGGCAACTGGAACAGCCCGAACGATGCGCGAACCGCAAAACTGACCAGAATGATGATGCACCCGGCGATCAGGACAGGATTGATCAACCGATCATAGGTGCCCGGGGAAGCGTTCAAAACTCTGCCCCCTGCCTCTCTGAAAGGTGATTTTCCAACTGTGGCATTCGATCTTGTCCGAAGAACATCTCGTCCCCAACGAAAAACGTAGGAGCGCCAAAGATACCACGCTCCACCGCTTCTTCGGTGAACTGTTTGAGTTCCGCCTTGACGGACGGGGCTTCACAAAGAGCCAGCACCTTGTCGGGATTGAATCCTGCCTGGTACAGCACGTCAGCCGCGACTTCGGGGTCGTTCATGTTCTTCTGATCAACCCACATCGCGCGAAACACCACTTCCAGATACCGATGAAACTCTTGAGCCCCCAAAAAGCCGACAGCACCCCGCATCAGTAGCAGCGTGTTTATCGGGAAATGGGGGTTGAAGTTGAGGGGCACACCGTAAGCCAGAGCGAAACGTTCCATATCCATGCGTGTGTAACGGGATTTCGTTGGATTCATCGCCGGCGACTGGTTGCCGGTAGCTTTGAAGACGCCTCCCAGCAGCATGGGCTTCCAGCGTATGTCTGAGTGTGTTCTTTGAACCAGCGTGGGCAGTTGTGTCCAGGCCAGGTAACTGGCAGGGCTTCCCACATCAAAATAGAAATCGATTACTTGAGTCATGGCGTCACTCCCTAAAAGGTTTCCATCCAGGGCCGGAGGTCCAGCTCATGGGTCCAGCAGTCTCTGGGTTGCTTGTGGAGCTGCCAATACTGTTCGGCAATATGGTCGGGATCGAGGATTCCGCCCTGCGCTTTCAGCGCGTAGCGATCTGGGAAGTTTTCTCGGATGAAGGCTGTATCAATCGCACCGTCGATGATTGAGTGCGCCACGTGAATACCTTTGGGCCCCAGTTCTCTGGCCATACTCTGAGCCAGGGCTCTCAAGGCGAACTTGGCACTGGCAAACGCGGCAAAACCTGGGCCGCCTCGCATGGAAGCCGTAGCACCCGTGAAGATGATGGTTCCCCGGCCCCGCGGCAGCATAACTTTGGCCGCCTCCCTGCCAGCAAGGAATCCCGCGAATGCGGCCATTTCCCACACCTTTCGGTAAACACGTCCGGTTGTCTCGGTAATCGGAAACTGAACATTGGCACCGATGTTGAACACCACAACACCGACGTCACCAATTTCCGACTCAATTTTTGAGAACAGACCGCACATAGCCTCTTCGTCACGAGCATCGCACCCCAGCCCGATGGCCTGACCGCCATTTTCTTCAATCTCCTTGACGAGCGGAGCTAACGCATCCTGATGACGCCGTGTTGCAACAACCACATAGCCTTCTCTGGCAAATCGCTGCGCAATCGCCCCACCAGTCGCATCGCCGGCACCGATCACGACAGCCACTTGTTGTTCGTTATTTGTCATAACTCTTTGCCCTTTGCTACCTTTGGGTTCCTTTTTGGAACTCGCTAATAGTCAGTTCCTTTTTGGAACCTGTCAAGTTAAAATGACGGCGGAATCCACGAGGAGTTAAGACATGCGTTGGGAAGAGCTGGATCAAGAGCCGTGTTCAGTGGCCAGAGCCTTGGCTGTTGTCGGTGATCGCTGGACACTCATTATCCTGCGGGACTGTTTTCTGGGAGTACGTCGATTCGATCAGTTCGAAAGCCGGCTTGGCATTACCCGTCATGTATTAACGGACCGGCTGAAAAAGCTCGTTGAGAACGATGTACTGACCAAAGTTCCGTATCAGGAAAAACCACTTCGAGAGGAATACCGCCTGACCGAAAAAGGACTCGCCCTGCACCCGGTAATCATGTCACTGGTGCATTGGGGCAACACGTACATGACCGATGAGCGTGGAGTTCCCCTCGTGCACATTCATAAAACCTGCGGGCACCGCATGGCTCCGGTGACTACTTGCTCCAAATGCGGTGAGGAGGTAACGGCTCGGGACGTTCGTGTCGAAGTCGGTCCTAATTGGGGGAGAACAGCACGCGATCTGATCCCAAATCGTGCCCTCGGGCAACAGATCAAGTGATGTCATCCCAGTCCGTTTCTTGAACGCTCCGAACGGATGAGTCGACTGCAATGGACTGGCATCGGGCTAGCGTTCCAAGGCACCGCCTTCGCCATATTGGCAGCATCGCCTTTCTGGCTTTTCTGATCTGGCTCTGGCTTAACGGTTGAGCATCTTTCCCTCCATAAAAGATTAAGAGAGCCAAACAAAATTTTGCCGGACAAATTGCCGGTCAATTGGCCGGACAGGAAAACAGAAAATATGACCCGATGAAACTGAGTCCCAAAAACTGGAAATGGTGTCAGCGCCTATTTATACTGGCTTCAAGTAAAAAAATTGCCGTCAGAGGGAGCTCTGTGTCGCTGCTGGAAACCGGACAAATACCCGGACAAACTACCGGTCAGAAACTCAGAATCACCACACGAATTAAGGTATCAGATGACATCCTGGATGAGTGCCGCGCCTTTTGCGCCAAACGAGAAATCCTGTACGAAAGAGGGGCTTCTCGATCTGGCCAGCATCCTGAACAGGAAGGCCGCTCAGGTTGCCGGCCAGCTTGAGCCGGAGACAGCTAATACGTTGCGCCGGCACATGGCTGTCATCAACTCGTATTACAGCAATTTGATTGAAGGCAATCGAACCCTTCCTCACCAGATCCGCGAGGCCCAGCGGGGAAATTTTGAGGACGATCCGGTTGCTCGGGACAAACAGATTGAGTCTCTTGCCCACATCGACGTACAAGCGTGGATAGCTTCTGAGGATCGGAGTCTGGAAGAAGTTATTTCCGTGGACTTCATCAAAGAGCTGCATCGCCGATTCTACAAGGACTTGCCTAGCGACCTTAAAAAGGTCGAGCTGGATGAAACGGGGGAAGTCGCCTGGGTTGAGGGTGGAAAATTCAGGGATCGAGGGGTAAAGGTTGGTCGGCACATACCACCAGACGCCGAAAACCTGGAACAGCTAATGACGCAGTTCTGCAACGAATATAAAAGCGTCAGACACCAAGGTGATCGACGTCTGATCGCAATCGCAGCTGCACACCATCGATTCCTCTGGATCCACCCATTCCTGGATGGCAATGGCCGAGTTGTTCGTCTTTGGACGGATGCGGCATTCCGGGCGGCCGGACTGGAAAGCGTGGGCGTCTGGTGTTTGAGCCGTGGGCTTGCGATTTACTCCGAGAAGTACAAAAGCAACTTGGCTCAAGCTGACGCCGTCCAGCAGGGCCAAACCGATGGCAGAGGCCCGCTCAGTGAGCTTGGTCTGGCCCGCTTCTGTCATTTCGTTCTGGACACCTCCGTTGACCAAGTCAGCTACATTTCAGAACTTCTGAATCTGAAATCGATGAAACGTCGAATCGAAGACTTCGTGGCGAGCAGGGATGACCTGAAACCCGCTTCTATATGGGTTCTGTATCAGGCGTTCATTCAGGGATCGATCTCAAGGTCTGATGCCCTGACATTAACTGGGGAGCGTGATGATCGGACTGCCCGGCGACTGCTTAAAAAGCTTCGCGATCAAGGCTTGCTAGTCGATGCAGACCCAAAGGATAGTCGCTCGCCACTTCTTTGGTCTGTTCCGGAACATGCTGAGCCAGCCTATTTCCCCAAACTCTCACCTCAGTAGGTGGTTCCCGCTTTAACGTCGAAAAGCATCGAAAGGCAAATGTTCGCTTTTTTTATGTGCCCGGAGTATGCCTTGGTCGCAAAGCGAACATTCAGTCGATGTATGAGGGCGTTTCATTTTCAGCACGAACAGTCCGATCATTCAGGTACCAGAGACCGCCCGGTCAATGGCTTCTTTTGCCTCCTTGGGTGAGAGAAAACGTTCCTTATTCCCAGCCGTGGAGGCACTCACTGGCTGAGTTTCACTGCTTCGATTAATCATCCCCATTGTCAGTTGCATACCAAACTTTCGAAGAATCTTATTGAGCGTTCGAACAGTGCCCGACTCTGGGTCCCTCTCAATCGCAGAGATAGTCGTGGCAGAGAACCCCGTAAGTCTTCCGAATTGCTTCTGGTTCAACCCTGTAAACTTCAGGCGAAATCGACGAAGGGCCTGGCCCAGGTGAATTTTTCCGGCTTCAAGCTCTGCAAAGGTCTGCTCTCGAATCAGCGACCGTTCGTTTGGCGTTAGCGGTGTTCGCTTCAATTTAGGCATGCTTAATAACCCCTATATCTCAGCTCGAATACAGCAAGCGTTCCAGCTGATCATGAACCAATTCCGGCTCATTCATCCTGATCGCAATATGGTTCAGCATGGCGTCTGGAGCTCCATGCCTTTTTAAGCCGGCCTTCATGTCCATCAGCTTCAGCAACTCACCTTCCATAATGCTCGCAGCTGCTTTGGTATTAACAGCAAGCTCCTCCAGAATTAGCGAATAATCTGGGTTCCGCCGCTGGTCCCGCAGGTGATGTGGCCACCATGTAGACATCGCGATTGATTCAGGGTCCAACACCATGGGGGCTATGTCATAGGCCGGCGCCAACTCAATTTCATGACCTCGCTTAATCAATGAGGTGTTGCGACCGTGGTTGTCGCGATTACCCGTTGCGGTGTTCAAAACATCTCGAACCAGGTAATCCGCGAGCAGAGCATCTTTGTCCTCGGGCTTGGTCACACAGTTCTGGAGTTTCCGGATCACGTCGACGTGATCCAGCCGAGCACCATCGCCGATCACGCCCATCATCGAATAAACCGACTCTATCCCATGACGCAAGATGCCTTCTTGCCATACTTCTCGGTCAAAACGCGGTAACCAAAGAGCAACATCGCCGTAGATGTCATCGAAAGTCGCCCCAGTGATGGAGTTAAAGCCCTGCTCCTCAAGGAACTGGTAAACGGCGGCCTCGCCCTCAAGTACCCAGATATCGTCGCGGGTCCTCTTTCCCCTCGGAAATTTAACCAGCCAGTGCCGGGCAATCTCCTCGTCGGGAATGGTCCCCTCGAGCGCATACATGCCATCATGGTTTTCGACCAACAAAAGCTTGGGCGCGTCACCCCCAGCGCCCGTTGCGCCGCCAATTGCCACATGCAGGTTGTGAGCATACTGGATAAGGCTATCGGCCCGGGTACACACTTCTTCACGGTCGAATAGGACAACCTCTGACCTCGCAACTTCAGACTCGAAAACTTCCGCCGCTTCTTTAATTCTCAGGTTGCCAACTGGACCGATACACCCTTCAGACAAGAGCTGGTAATCGATTCGATGCTCGGGATCGCGGTCATATCCAAGGCTTTTTACCCAATGTCGGCGACCAGCGCCCTGAGGAATGATGTCTCTTAAGATCGGGACGATCTCACCATTCATGTAGTCGCCAGCCAAAATGCAGGGCAGATTCACTCCCACAGCTGTCCGGTCAATTAAATCCTGATGGTCAATATCTCCAATTCGCTCGAGGGCTTTCAGAGCGTATTCAATGTCATAAGAGAATGTCGGGTTGCCTCTGAGACCTTGGTCCGGGTCTCTGAATTCGATAACGCCGGCATCATGCCACTGGTTGTCCCAGTGAATTTGGAGGGTAAGGCTCATACGCGGCCACCATAAATTGCAAGAATACTTGCAGAATTATTGGTCATCAAGGTATTTATTGCAAGTATACTTATAATCATGGAGTGATTGCACAAAAACCTGACAAGTATTCTTGCAAAATGATTATGGTGTAAAAGGAGAAGAGTGGCCAGCAGGATAATTAACCCCTTTTTTCGTCAGCCATTGATACTGAAGTGTGTCCGCCTATTGGCCAGGTGTTTCTCACGCCATTGGAAATTCCGGCTGTCCTCCGGAATGCTGCTAAGGAGTCGAACTTAACGGCACAACTCAGAAAAGGGTCGTCCAGCGATTGGCTGCGTGGCACAGGCGAAATACCAAGGGTAAAAAACGTTAATCAGCAGCGCGTCTGATACATAAATGATTCGCAGGTTGAGTGGCTGAGACACAAATTAAAGCTACGGTCGCAAAGCGAACATTCAGAAAGTAAACCGCTAATGACAGGGGGTGACCAAACAGCCTTTGAGATGTTGCAAGGAGTTACTAGGGAACTACTCAGTTAACGCTTTTCCCCTAATTTCCACACTACGAGAGCGTTGCTCTCCTTTGCCCGGACAAGCAATTGTCCGGGCCTTTTTTTCATAGGCTAGGAGATCTTGTGCAGTGCGAATGTTCGCTTTTGTTTAAAAGTGGACCTATTGAGCGGCCCCAAACTAGGCCGGAAACCGCCCCCGAGTTTGATTGGCAATCCGAACGAGAACCAGCATCAACGGAACCTCAACCAGAACACCCACCACCGTTGCCAGTGCCGCCCCCGACTGAAGGCCGAACAGGGCAATAGCCGCCGCTACTGCAAGTTCAAAGAAATTACTGGCGCCAATCATGGCGCCGGGTGCTGCGATGCAATGGCGGACTTTCCACAATCGTGCCCAGCCATAGGCAAGGAAGAAGATCAGGAATGTCTGCAGGATTAGCGGCACGGCAATCAACACGATATGCAGCGGATTGTTCAGGATAACTTCGCCCTGGAACGCAAACAGCAGTACCAGGGTGACGATCAGTGCTGCCGGGGTGACCGGCCCAAGGCGCTTCATGAACACCTCGTCGTACCAGGCTTGTCCCCGCCTTGAGATCAGGGCCCGGCGCGTGAGGTAGCCGGCGGTCAGTGGGATGATGATGTACAGCACCACAGATAGAATCACCGTGTCCCAGGGTACCTGAATGTCGGAGATGCCCAGCAGTAACACCACGACAGGCGCAAAAGCGAAGAGCATGATGATGTCGTTCAGGGACACCTGCACCAGGGTATAGGCCGCATCGCCTTTGGTGAGGTAACTCCAGACAAACACCATGGCGGTGCAGGGTGCCGCGCCCAGGAGGATTGCTCCGGCCAGGTACTCATTTGCCAATCCGGGGGCGATCAGCGGCTCGAACACGACCATCAGGAAAAACCAGGCAATAGCGAACATGGTGAACGGCTTGATCAGCCAGTTCACGATGGTGGTGATGGCGAGGCCTTTTGGTTCCTTGCGCACGCCCACCACCGTGCTGAAATCGATCTGGGCCATCATCGGGAAGATCATGGCCCAGATCAGAATGGCGATAGGGATCGACACCTGAGCATATTCGAAGCGGGCCAGAGTTTCCGGTACCGAGGGCGCCAGTTGGCCGAGGGTTACGCCGGCGATGATGGCCAAGGCGACCCAGATGGACAGGAACCTTCCGAACAAATCCATGCCACCGCTGGTGTCTTCGTTAGTCACTTCCGTATGGGCGCTCATGATCTACCCCTTACATGGACCGTTGATTGACGCGTTTTGAAACTTCATCGGCGCTTTCCACTCGCTCGGAATAGCGGTCCGTCAGGTAATCGCTACGGTCCCGAATCAGCAGGGTGAACTTCACCAGTTCCTCCATCACGTCCACGATGCGGTTGTAATAGGGGGAGGGCATCATACGATCGTGCTCATCGAATTCCGTAAACGCCTTGGGTACCGACGACTGGTTGGGGATCGTCACCATCCGCATCCAGCGCCCGAGTACTCGCAACTGGTTCACCGCATTGAATGACTGGGACCCTCCACACACCTGCATCACCGCCAGGGTTTTGCCCTGAGTCGGGCGCATGCCGCCGATGGATAGGGGAATCCAGTCGATCTGGGTTTTCATGATGCCGGTCATCGCGCCGTGGCGCTCTGGCGAGCACCACACCATGCCTTCCGACCACTGGGCCAGCTCCCGCAATTCCTGAACCTTGGGGTGGGACGCGTCTTCGGCATCGGCGAGGGGCAGGCCGCGGGGGTCGAATACACGGGTTTCTGAACCCATGGCTTGCAACAACCGAGCGGCTTCCTCAACGGCTAGACGGCTGAACGAGCGCTCCCGCAGTGAGCCGTACAGCAACAGTATCCTTGGCGGATGTGAAGAAGGGGGTGTTGCAAAAACTTGCTCTTCAGTTGGTTTGCGGAACTGGTCCCGGTCGATATTGGGGAGGTTATGGGCGCTCATTGTAATGAAAGGGTCCTTTACTCGTTAAAATCTTCCGGATATTATGCAACAAAATAGATATGCATGAAAACGAATATATGGGAATCTGCATATGAAGCGTCGCGTTTTGTTCGTTTGCACCGCTAACAGTGCCCGCTCATTGATGGCGGAAGCCCTGTTGCGGGAAATGGCTGGTGACCAGTTTGAAGTGGCGAGTGCCGGCACTGAGCCTGACAAGCCTCACCCAATGGCGCTTCAGGTACTCTCGGAGGCGGGCTTTTCCGTCGATGGTTTGCAGAGTAAATCGTTGGCAGGCGTCGAACGTGAGCATTGGGATTATGTGATCACCCTTTGCGAAAAAGCCGCCAACGAGTGCGGCAATGTCTGTCAGCCTGCCCAGCAGATCGCCTGGGACTTCCCGGACCCAGTGCCAAGCGGGCGTCACGCCACCTTTGCATTGACCCTCAAGGAAATCCGCGAGCGTATTGGCCTGTTTACGCTGGTGCACAGGAAAGAAACCGGCGTGAAGCCGGTGAGCTTTGACCCGGTGACGGTGTTCAAGGCGTTGGGTGACGAGCTTCGCCTGGCTGCGCTGATGCTGGTTCGGCAGGAGGCGAAACTGTGTGTGTGTGAACTCACGGCCGCCCTCGATATTTCCCAGCCCAAGGCCAGTCGGCACCTGGCTACCCTGCGGCAGGCGGGCCTGCTGGATGCAGAGCGCCAGGGTCAGTGGATGTACTATTCCCTGAATCCCCGGATGCCGCAGTGGCTGTCGCGGGTTCTGGATGAAACCGCCGATAGCAATCCCGCCCTGATTGCATCGGAACTTGAGCGGTTATCGGCCATGCCCGACAGGCCGGTTGTGCAGTGTATTTAATGGATAACGCTTTCTGGAGCACATCATGAGCAAGATCAAAGTCGGAATAAATGGATTCGGCCGAATCGGTCGCCTGGCTCTCAGAGCAGCCTGGCAGTGGCCGGAGATGGAATTTGTAGCGATCAACGATCCGGGCGCCGATGCCGAGACGCTGGCGCATCTGCTGAACTTCGACAGTATTCATGGCCGCTGGGATCACGAAGCGAGTGTAAACGGCGACGGTATCGTTATCGAGGGCAAGTCGGTTCGCGTCACCCGCAATAAAACCATTGAGGAGACCGACTGGTCCGGCTGTGATCTGGTGATTGAAGCCAGCGGCAAGATGAAAAAAGTGGATGTGCTCCAGGCGTATCTCGATCAGGGCGTCAAGCGTGTGGTGGTGACCGCTCCTGTGAAAGAGGCAGGGGCCAAAAACATTGTGGTGGGTGTGAACGACGGCGTTTTTGACCCGGCCAATGACCGTATTGTCACTGCTGCTTCCTGCACCACCAACTGCCTGGCCCCGGTGGTGAAGGTCATCCACGAGAGGCTGGGTATCAAGCATGGTTCCATCACGACGATCCATAGCCTGACCAACACCCAAACCATCATCGATGCGCCCCATAAGGATCTTCGGCGGGCCCGCGCCTGTGGCAGCTCCCTGATTCCAACCAGCACCGGGTCCGCCACCGCGATTATCGAAATATTTCCTGAGCTGAAGGGCCGTCTGGATGGCCATGCCGTTCGGGTGCCACTGACGAATGCCTCGCTGACCGACTGCGTATTCGAGGTGGAAACACCCACGGATCGCGATACCGTAAACCGGTTGCTGAAAGAGGCTGCTGAGGGCGAGCTGAAAAACATTCTGGGCTACGAAGAGCGCCCGCTGGTGTCCATTGATTACCAGACCGACCCGCGCTCGTCCATCGTCGACGCCCTCTCTACCATGGTGGTGAATGGCACCCAGGTGAAAATCTACGCCTGGTACGACAACGAATGGGGCTACGCCAACCGCACTGCGGAACTGGCGCGCCGGGTAGGCTCTGCCTGATATGTCCGCGGCCATCCGACAGTACCTGGTCATCACCGGCAACTACTGGGCCTTCACCCTGACGGACGGAGCCCTGCGGATGCTGGTGGTGCTGCATTTCCATCAGCTCGGCTATTCGCCGCTGGAAATCGCCCTGCTGTTCATTTTCTACGAGTTTTTCGGGGTGGTGACCAACCTGGTGGGTGGCTATCTGGGCGCTCGCATGGGACTGAACCGCACCATGAATATCGGGCTGTTCCTGCAAATTGCTGCCCTTGCCATGCTGGCGGTGCCGGCGGCCATGCTGACCGTGCCCTGGGTGATGGCAGCCCAGGCGCTGTCCGGTATTGCCAAGGACCTGAACAAGATGTCCGCCAAGAGCAGCATCAAACTGCTGGTACCGGATGAGCAGCAGGGGACCCTCTACAAATGGGTGGCCATACTCACCGGCTCCAAGAACACCCTGAAGGGTGTGGGCTTTTTCCTCGGTGGAGTCCTGCTGATGGCTGCTGGGTTCCAAGGCGCGGTCGTTATCATGGCGGTAGCCCTGAGTGTGGTGTGGCTGGCCAGCCTTTTTCTGTTGGGGCAGGACCTGGGCAAGAGCAAGGCAAAGCCGAAGTTTCGCGAAATCCTGTCCAAGAGCCGGGCCATCAACGTGCTCTCTGCTGCCCGAATGTTTCTGTTTGGCGCCCGGGATGTGTGGTTTGTGGTGGCTCTGCCGGTGTACCTGCATACGGTTTTTGGCTGGGACTTCTGGAAAGTGGGCGGATTCATGGCCACCTGGATTATCGGCTATGGCTTTATCCAGACCATTGCCCCGCGCATTACCGGAAACATGGAAAGAAAACAGCCTGCTGTACTTTGGGCGGCAGCCCTGGCACTGATTCCGGCAGCAATTGCCATTGGTCTGTCGGCCGGTTGGTCACCCCAGATCGTGATTGTCGGTGGTCTGCTGTTGTTTGGCGTGATGTTTGCCGTTAACTCGTCGCTCCACAGCTATCTCATCGTTAGCTATGCCCGTGGCGATGGCGTGTCGCTGGATGTGGGCTTCTATTATATGTCCAATGCCGCCGGCCGGTTACTGGGCACAATTCTCTCTGGCTGGGTCTATCAGGCCTGGGGGCTGGAGGCCTGCTTGTGGATATCGTCGGGCCTGGTGGCCATGGCAGCGTTGCTGTCGGTGTTGTTGCCCGAGCGGCGGTCAATAACCGCCTGAGCGGGCCTCAGAACCGAATGGCCAGCCCCGCGGCGGCTTCCACCTGCAAGTAGCCGCTGCTGTCGAACCTGAGCTCGCAGCCACCTGAGCAGAATGCGGAACCTCCCGAGTTCAGGGCGGTGTAAACACCGCGTAGGTCCAGCCTCAGGCGCAGCTGTTCAGTCAGAAAGAACTGATAGCCACCACCCAGAGACAGGGCGGCCCGGTGGTGGGTTTCGTACCTCGAGTCGTCCGGTTCAAGCCGGGTAATGCCCAACACACCAGAGACGAATCCACCGTGATTCTGGCCACCCGGGAAATACAGCCCGCCGAACTGGAGCTGGTAAATTGTCAGGTCGATGGAGTCCACGCCCGGTGCGAACAGACCATTGTCCAGCCTGGCCAAGGTTTTCTGTCGTCCGAAATACAGTTCGCCCTGTTTGCCGGCCTCCGGCAGATCAAAATTGAACACCAGCCCCTGGCTGGCGGAATCCCGGAAGTCGATTTGGTCTGAAGTGCTGGCGCCGGCGGTCTCGATATCCACCGAACTGCTCATGCGAAAACCTGCAAACGGCGCAAGGCTGACGTCCGCCATCACCGGAGGGGCGATCAGTGCATATGCCAGAGTGAACGTGAAAAGAGATTGGAGCTTCATACATCCGTGGCCTGTGTGGCTGGTTGTCGGCAGGACACTGTGCAATGGTATAGCCGTTATGAACTTTGGCTGGCCCTGGTGATGCTATTTTGACAGATCTTGTGCTTGAAAATCTTAGCGTTGGCACTCTGGATAATGCGTCACTGACGGTGGCGGATGGACAGGTTGTATGCCTGTCCGGTCCCTCGGGCAGTGGCAAGAGTCGTCTGCTGAGGGCCGTGGCGGACCTGGAGCCACATGGCGGAAGGGTTTCTCTGGGTGGTGCCGGCCAGTTGGATGTTCCCGCCCATCATTGGCGAAGCCGGGTGGTTATGGTACCAGCAGAGAGTCAGTGGTGGTTTGATGAAGTGGGGGGGCACTTTCCGGATGATGCCGCTTCGAGACTGCCTTCAGCTCTGGGTTTCCCGCCGGAAGTAATGGGCTGGTCGGTGAGCCGGCTGTCGTCCGGTGAACGACAGCGGCTTGCACTCTGGCGCGCCCTGGTGCTTGAGCCGGAGGCGCTGCTGCTGGACGAACCCACCGCCAATCTGGATAACGACAGCACGGAAGCGATTGAAAGCTGGCTGCTTGAAGAAATCCGGCGCCGTCGGATCGCGGTGCTCTGGGTCGCTCACGATCCCGGCCAGATTCATCGTGTAGCGGATACCCACTACCGGATTCGGGGAACCACGCTGGAGCGCGTCCATGGAAGTGATTGATCTGGCGTGGTGGAAGCTGGGGCTGGCAGCCCTGTTGATTCTTGCCCTGGCCGGGACAGGTTATCTCGCCCGGCTCGGCATCACCCGAAGCCTGTTGATCGCCGCACTGCGCACGGTCATTCAACTGGTGTTGATCGGGCTGGTGCTGGAAGCCCTGTTCGCGTCCTCCGCGTTCTACTGGATTGCGCTGCTGGCTCTGGTCATGTTGCTGGTCGCCGGCCGGGAAGTGGTGGCCCGCCAGAGTCGGCGTTTGCAGGGCTGGTGGGCGTTCGGTATCGGCACGGGTGCGATGTTTGTCTCGTCTTTTACCGTCACGGTCCTGGCACTGACGGTGGTGATTGGCCCTGAACCCTGGTATGCCCCGCAATACGCCATTCCTTTGTTGGGCATGATGCTGGGCAACACCATGACGGGCATCAGTCTTGCGCTGGATCGGTTGAATGAGTCGGTCTGGCGCCAGCGGGCGGTTATCGAGAACCGCCTGATGCTGGGGCAGACCTGTCGCCAGGCACTGGAGGATATCCGCAAGGATGCCATGCGTAGTGGCATGATGCCGTCTATCAACGCCATGGCTGCTGCGGGCATTGTCAGCCTGCCGGGCATGATGACGGGCCAGATTCTTGCAGGCAGCCCGCCGGCGGTGGCGGTTAAATATCAGATTCTGGTGATGCTGATTATCACCGTCGGTACCGGCTTCGGGGCGGTGATGGCGGTCTCCTGGGGCGGTCGCCGGCTATTTGATGAGCGCGAACGCCTGCGGCTGGATCGGTTGGGAAACTCCTGAGCCACCGGTGCCAACCTTTTACCCGTTTTGTGCAGGCACCTCGCGAATGCGGCCATGTTCGTCAATCGCGACGTAGACGAAGAGCCCTTCGGTCACCTTGCGAGGGGCTTTGGCCGTGCGGTCCAGGGTCCAGACTTCAATGTTGATTTTCATTGAACTGCGGCCCACCTCAACCAGCTCACCGTAACAGCCCACCTGGGAGCCCACCCGCAGTGGCGACAGGAACTCCATTCGATCCATGGCGACCGTGGCGTTACGGCCCTGGGAAATGCGCCCTGCCATGGTAGCCGCGGCAATGTCCATCTGTTTGACAAGCCAGCCGGCGAACACATCGCCGTTGGGGTTGGTGTCGGAGGGAAGGGGGATTACCTGGATTACCAGTTCGCCCCTGGGTGTGGGTTTGTCGTCATCAAGCGCCGTCATGGATTCAACCTTGTCAGTCCGGAATTGTTTTAGTACCCCGCATGTTAGCGGCCTGTACGGCGTCTGCAAGAAAAATTGAACGTCCTGTTCTATATTTCAAAGGCTGTAACAAAGTTGTCACAGAGTGCCTTTATTGTTCACACATCGGTAAAGCAAACCCGTACATAAAGTCAAAGTGACAAATGGAGACTCAACGTGATCAAACTTAAAACAGCCCTTACAACTGTGGCACTGGCAGGCAGCATTGCCGCCGTGTCGACTCCTGCCATGGCACGCGACACTATCAGCATCGTCGGTTCCTCTACCGTTTATCCATTCGCGACTGTTGTGGCTGAGCGTTTTGGTTCTTCTACTGACTTCCCGACTCCAAAGCTTGAGTCGACCGGTTCTGGCGGCGGTCTGAAGCTGTTCTGCGCCGGTATCGGCACCCAGCACCCGGACATCACCAATGCGTCTCGTCGCATGAAGACCTCCGAGTACGATCTTTGCCAGAAAAACGGCGTTAAAGACATCACCGAATTCCGCATCGGTTCAGACGGCATCGTGATTGCCAGCTCGCAGAAAGCGGATAACCTGGACATCACTTTGGAGCAACTGTTCCTGGCCCTGGGTAAGCAGGTGCCTTCACCGGACGACGAAACCAAGTTGGTCGCCAACCCCTATGAAAAGTGGAGCGATATCGACTCCAGCCTGCCAAACGTTGCCATTCGTGTGATGGGACCGCCTCCGACCTCCGGTACCCGTGATTCCTTCAACGAATTGGCCCTGCAGGGTGGTTGTGAAGATCTGCCAGCCGTTGCCAACATGAGCGAAGACGACATGGAAGGCGTATGTCAGAGCGTTCGTGAAGATGGCGCGTTCATCGAAGCCGGTGAGAACGACAACCTGATCGTTCAGAAGCTGATCGACGACGACGGTCTTTATGGCGTATTTGGCTACAGCTTCCTGGAAGAGAACGCTGACCGCCTGCAGGCAGCGACCCTGAACGGCATGGTACCGACGGCTGAAGCCATTGCTGCGGATGAGTACCCGGTTGCCCGTTCATTGTTCTTCTACGTCAAGAAAGCCCACGTTGGTGTGGTTCCGGGTATCGCGGAATACGCCGAGTTCTTTGCGAGCCCTAGCGCCATGGGCAAGAACGGCTACCTGAAGGATGTTGGCCTGATTGTTCCTCCGCGCGACGCGCTGATGAAGCTGCAGGACAAGGCATCCAACATGCCTAACCTGGCCAAGGAAGAGCTGATGTAAGCCAGTCGACAAGGTGTTGACTGACAAGGGTGCGGGTCTTTGAAAGGCTCGCGCCCTTTTGCACGTCTGGAAAGCGGCATGTGCGTCCCGTTTTCCGAATGATTACACTTGTGGTCCTTTTTAGCTTGTTACGGGAATTTTCATGCAACCGGCCAATCTGCTTTTACTGACCATCGTGCTGTCGATGGTTGCCTACGGCTTGGGTTATGCCCGATCGCGGTCACTGGCGATGCCGATGGGGGGCATTCGTCATCTCAAGTCCCTGCCTTTCTATTATGGGGCGCGAGCGGCTTTGTGGTGCGGTATCCCCGCGCTGCTGGTGCTCGGGCTCTGGGCAGCGTTTCAGGGAAAGGTCATCCAGACTCTGATTATCGGCTCCCTGCCACAGGAAATGTTGCCGGCGTCCGAGGGCGAGGCGAGTCTTCTGTTGAGCAAGATCAGCAACGTGGCCAGCGGTAGCCTGCCTCCGGGGTTTGCGGAAGCACCCATTGTTGAGGCTGCGGAGCGGCTGAAGGCGCTCCGGGAACAGAGCCGGATGTTCATGACCACCCTGGTGGTGTCCGTCTCTGTGCTGGCGGGGTTCCTGGGATGGTTGCGTGTTCGCCCGGCGCTGAACGCCCGAACGCAAGTGGAGTCGATCCTGAAGTGGTTGTTCTTCGCCTGTGCTGCCCTGGCGATTCTGACCACCATCGGAATCATCTTCTCTGTCGCGTTTGAAACCTTCCGGTTCTTCCAGAAGATTCCGTTCACCGAGTTTATCTTTGGCTCCCAATGGAGCCCGCAAACCGCACTGCGCGCTGATCAGGTCGCTGCTCAGGGCGCCTTTGGCATGATTCCGCTGTTTACCGGCACGCTGCTGATTTCGGCGATTGCCATGCTGGTTGCGGTGCCGGTGGGGTTGTTGTCGGCGATTTATCTCTCGGAATACGCCAATAGGAAAGTGCGCGGTGTGGTCAAACCGTTGCTTGAGATGCTGGCGGGTATCCCGACGGTGGTCTACGGCTTCTTTGCGGCGCTTACCGTCGCGCCGTTCATCAGTAACTTCGCAGCCTCGTTGGGGATTGATGCCTCGTCTCAGAGTGCGCTCGCCGCTGGTGGGGTCATGGGCATTATGATCATTCCGTTTGTGTCTTCACTGTCGGACGACGTTATCAACGCGGTACCGCAAACCCTACGTGATGGCTCCCTGGCTCTGGGCGCGACCCAGTCGGAAACCATGAAGAAGGTGATTTTCCCGGCAGCACTGCCCGGCATTATGGGCGGGGTGCTGTTGGCAGTCTCCCGAGCCATTGGTGAAACCATGATCGTGGTCATGGCCGCGGGCCTCGCAGCGAATCTGACGGCAAACCCGCTGGAAACCGTTACCACGGTGACCGTACAGATTGTCACCTTGCTGACCGGCGACCAGGAATTCGACAGCGCCAAGACCCTGGCGGCCTTTGCCCTCGGCGCGATGCTCTTCCTCGCTACCCTGTTGCTGAATGTGGTGGCCCTGAAAATCGTTCGCAAATATCGGGAACAGTATGACTGATCAACGTTCACAGGCGGAGATTGTTCGCCAGTCACTCAAGCGGCGTTACCGCAAGGAACGCCGGTTCCGGGCCTACGGCATACTGGCGATTGCGATCGCGCTGTCTGCCCTGGTGGTGCTGTTTGTCGACATTATTGGCAAAGGCTATACCGGCTTCACCAAAACCACCATCACCATGGAAGTCGAACTCGATGGTGAAATGATGTACCTGGACGACGCCACGGATAAAAAGCAGATAAAGATGGCGGATTTCGTGGAGCCATTGTTGCAGGCGCTGATCAAGCAGGTGCCGGGCGCAACGGAAGAGAATAGGGACGCCGTTCGTGATCTGTTGAACCCCTACGCGTCCAATGAGTTGCGTGACATGCTCGAGCAGAACCCCGAGTGGCTTGGAACCACCCAAACACTGACTGTTCTGGCTCACACCGACGTTGATGTTTACGTGAAACATGCAGGTGACGATGCCTATTCCATCAAGCTCAGTGACCGGCAACAACGCTGGGTGGATCAACTGGTGGAAAAAGAGGTTGTGCAGACCTCCTTCAACGATGTGTTCTTTAGCAGCGGCGATTCCCGTGATCCGTCCCGCGCCGGTATTCTTGGGGCGATCGTCGGGTCCTTGCTGACCATGCTGGTGACACTGTTGCTCTCGTTCCCCATCGGGGTGGCGGCTGCCATTTACCTGGAAGAGTTTGCACCCCAGAACAAGCTCACGGATTTTATCGAAGTGAACATCAACAACCTGGCTGCGGTGCCGTCGATTATCTTCGGTTTGCTGGGCCTGGCGGTGTTCATCAACCTGTTTGGCATGCCCCGATCGGTTCCGGTGGTGGGCGGTCTTGTACTGACGCTGATGACACTGCCAACCATCATCATTTCCAGCCGGGCGGCCATCAAGAGCGTGCCGCCCTCAATCAGGGAGGCTGCGGAAGGTATTGGCGCCTCCAAAATGCAGGTGGTACTGCACCATGTATTGCCGCTGGCCATGCCGGGAATGCTGACCGGCTCCATTATCGGTATGGCGCAGGCATTGGGCGAGACTGCTCCGCTGTTGCTGATCGGAATGGTGGCGTTCATCGTTGATGTTCCGGATGGCTTTTTCGATTCGGCGACGGTGCTCCCGGTTCAGGTCTTCCTGTGGGCGGGCAGCCCGGAGCTCGCCTTTATAGAACGTGCGTCAGCAGCCATTATGGTGTTGCTGGCATTTCTGGTTAGCATGAACGCACTGGCCATCTGGCTTCGCAAGCGCCTTGAGCGTCGGTGGTAAGGAGATAAACGATGAATACGATGAACCCAACGATTGCCAAAGAAGCCGATCACCAAGAGATTGAAACGGTTACTCCGGTGCGGGAACAGCCCGAGGAAACGATTATTGAGGAAGGCAAAACGGTGGGAGAGCCGTTTGCCGACAATGCCAAATTCAAGCTTCGAGACGTCAATGTTTCCTACGGTGATACCCGGGCGATCAAGAACATCAGCCTGGATGTGGCGAAGAATGAGGTCATTGCCTTTATTGGACCTTCTGGGTGCGGCAAGTCCACGTTTCTGAGATGTCTCAATCGAATGAACGACAGCATCGAAATCTGCAAGGTGACGGGGTCACTGCAACTGGACGACCAGGACATCTATGACCGTCGCCGGGACGTTGTCGAACTGCGTGCGCGGGTGGGTATGGTGTTCCAGAAACCCAACCCGTTCCCCAAGTCCATCTATGACAATGTGGCCTATGGTCCCCGGATTCATGGCCTTGCAAACCGCAAGTCCGATCTGGATGACATCGTCGAGAACAGCTTGCGCAAGGCGGGTTTGTGGAGCGAGGTCAAGGACCGCCTGGATGCGACGGCCACCGGAATGTCGGGTGGCCAGCAGCAGCGCCTCTGCATTGCGCGCGCCATTGCCGTGAGCCCGGAGGTTATTCTGATGGATGAGCCTTGCTCTGCGCTGGATCCCATTGCAACCGCAAGGGTGGAAGAGTTGATGGCTGAAATGTCCGAGAGCTACACCATTGTGATCGTGACCCACTCGATGCAGCAGGCAGCCCGTGTATCGAATCGAACGGCGTATTTCCATCTGGGGCACCTGGTGGAAGTGAACGAGACCAACAAGGTGTTTACGTCGCCCGAGCACGAACTCACCGAATCCTATATCACCGGCCGTTTCGGTTAACGCCGGTATTGTTGAACACTGGAGAACACAGTCATGCCAGATAAAAAGGACGATGTTTACGGCGATCATATTTCGCATAAGTTCAATGACGAACTGATGGCTCTGAAGAGCGAGTTCCTCGAGATGGGCGGCCTGGTGGAGTCCCAGGTTGACCGTGCGATTACCGCATTGGTGGACAACGACGGCCACCTGGCGGACGAAGTTCGTGCCACGGACAAGAAAGTCGATCAGATGGAAATCGACCTCGACGAGGAAGCAACCCTGATTATCGCCCGTCGCCAGCCCACCGCCCGCGACCTGCGGTTGGTGATTTCGGTGATCAAGATGGTGGCGGACCTGGAGCGGGTGGGTGACGAGGCCAAGAAAATTGCCAAGTTCGCCATCAAGCTGTCAGAGGAAGGTCAGGCACCTCGTGGCTACGTGGAAGTGCGCCACATTGGCAATCATGTTCTTAGCATGTTGCACGATGCCCTGGACGCCTTTGCCCGTCTCGATTCGGAGCAGGCGCTGCGGATCATGAAGGAAGACAAGCGGGTGGATGAGGAATACCAGGCCGCCACGCGGACCTTGCTGACGTTCATGATGGAAGACACCCGCAACATTTCCCGCTGTATGTCGGTGATGTGGATTCTCCGTGCTCTGGAGCGGGTGGGGGATCACGCCTGTAACATTGCCGAGAATGTGATCTTCATGGTCAAAGGCGAGGATGTTCGGCATACGCCCGTTGAGGAAGCCGAAAAAGTCGTTGGTCGCTGAAGCTTAGGCGGTCTGAATTTGGTGGCAGGGCCGATGGGCGGTACGGCTTTCCGGGACACGCTCAAGCCCTCCCTGGGCGCTTAGCTTTCGCCATCCATGGCGAAAGATAGATCCCGGAAAGCCGTACCGCCCACCGGCCTATCAAGCTTTGAGCTGGCCTCGGCAACAACTACCTAAAACCATCAGGCTTGCTTCATTCTGTCAGTATAGGGCGGCCAACCGAGTGGTTTTCCGGCCAGCAGGTGCAGGTGGATGTGGAACACCGTCTGGCCTGAGTTTTCGCCGCAGTTCATGACTGCCCGATAGCCATCGTCGGCAAAGCCCATCTCTCTCGCCAGTTTGGCAGCAACCCAGTACAAGTGCCCCACCAGTTCGCGGTCGCTTTCTTCGATATCGTTGATCGTTGCGATTTCCTTTTTCGGGATGATCAGCAGGTGTACCGGTGCCTGTGGGTTAATGTCCTTGAACGCCAGGCTGATGTCGTCTTCGTAAACGATGTCCGCCGGGATTTCCCGGTTCATGATCTTGGTGAAAATGGTTTCCGCCATGATGATTCCCTGTTGTGAGTTGAGGCTTGTGAAACGGTTTATAGTTGCTTCATCCCCGGCAGTCGCTCCGCCAGTTGGCGGATCAGCGGGGGCAGTTCGTCGTCGATGCCCATAGCGTATTTGGCCACCCGGTTTCTGGCAAATGGCATTGCTTTCGCGGCGCCCAGGCCCAGATTGCGTAATAGGTGCAGCGGCGGCGTGCGGTTGCTGAACAGGTGATAGAACACGTCCATAGCCATCATCATACGGCGGTTGGCCGGGCGGCGTTGTTGCTCGTATTTGGTCAGCCACTCCGGATCGGCCAGGTCGCAGCCGGCGCGTTTGGCCTCGCGGATGACGGTCTGCAGGCAGTGGGCGTCCTGGAAACCCAGGTTGACGCCCTGGCCGGCCAGCGGGTTGATGGTGTGGGCGGCGTCGCCCACCAGCACGACACGATTGTTCATATAGGTTTTGGCGTGCTGGCGGGCAATCGGGAAGCTGGCTTTGGCTTCAATGTGCGTCAGTAGTGGCAATTCCGGCGGGAAGGCGTTCTGTATTTCCGCCATCAATGCCCGGTTGTCCAGCGATTTCAGGTGCGCTAGTTGCTCCGGCGAGTCATACCACACCAGAGACGCCCAGCTTTCGCCATTGCCAGCGGCATGCAGCGGCAGGAAGGCGCGGGGGCCGGATGGGTAGAAGCCCTGCCAGGTGATGTCTTCCACTGCGCCCTGGTAGCGAACCGAAATGACCATCGCCTGTTGCTGGTACTGATCCTTGTTTACGCCAATGCCCGCCAGTTCCCGGACGCCGGATGCTGCGCCATCGGCGCCTACCACCAACTGGCACTCGAGTTCGGTGCCGTCCTCCAGGGTCACAGCCGCGTGGTGGTCGCCGTTTTCGAGGTGACTGACGGCGTTGTCTGGAAACAGGGAGACCGAGTTCAGAGACGCGGCGCTGTTCCACAGTGCTTGTTGGGTGATGCGATTCTCAACGATATGCCCCAGGTGTCGGGCGGACAGGTTGCTGGCGTCAAACACCACATCGGCGACCTTGCGGGGCAGCAGGTTGCTGAGTGGGTGGCGGGTCTCGTCCCATACTGCCAGGCGGGCGTAGGGTGTGGCACGCATGGCGAGCATGCCGGGCCAGACGTCAAGATCGTTGAGGTAGCGCTCACTGCCGGCGCTCAGGGCTGATACGCGGATGTCCGGAGGCAGTGAGGGATCGAATTCAGGGGCGGAGCCACGGTCAACCAGGGCCACGCGGAAGCCACTGCGGCCAAGTCCGGTCGCGAGGGCAGCACCGACCATGCCGGCACCGACAATCACAATATCAAAGGCTTGAGTCATAACGGGTTCCTGTCTGATACGCCCAGTTTACGCGATGGAC
Organism: Marinobacter sp. M5B; assembly: GCF_042604615.1. Classification (NCBI taxonomy): domain Bacteria; kingdom Pseudomonadati; phylum Pseudomonadota; class Gammaproteobacteria; order Pseudomonadales; family Marinobacteraceae; genus Marinobacter; species Marinobacter sp. M5B. Next base: position 4,028,785 of record NZ_CP156894.1, on the reverse strand, counting down.
GCATCCAGACAAGCCGTCCGGATCAAGCCTGGGCCGGTTTTTGGTGTCAGTAACCGGCCAGGTTGGCGGTAGGGCTGCCGGTCAGGGACTCAGCCCTGCGGGCGCGGCCCTTGAGCCAGGCTGGCTTTTGCGCGCCTGGTTTTACAAATCCCTGCTCCAACACCATCGGATGCACCAGTTCCAGAAAATCTGACGTCTTCATGTGGATGGATTCGGTGTGGCTGCCAGCGGCAAAGGCGAGTTCCGGTTGCCGGGTCAGTGCCTCTGCGCAATACACGGACATATCGAACAGGTTGCCGAACGGTGGCATGGCGCCCACTTCGCACTCGGGGAAGCGGTCCTGGAATTCCTGTTCGTCCGCAAGGTCGACAAAATCAGTATCGAGGATGTGGGTCAGTCGGTCCCAGCGGATACGCCAGGTAGCGGGCATGACCAGCATGGCCATTTTGCCATCCAGCTCGATAATGACGGTTTTCACGACCCGGTCGCCGGCGATTTTGACATGGTGGGCGAGTTGCTGGGCGGTGAACGCAGGGGGGTGAGACAGGCACATATACTCCACGCCTGCCTGATCGAAGTATTCCTTCAACTGCTGTACCGGCATAGTGACAACCTCCTACCAGCAATGACAGCGGTACTGGAACCGGTGGTTTCAATTGCCCCGGCCCCGGTGGTTGGCGATGAAGCCGCTGATGCAACTTCATCGCCATTACTGGTCAGCTTAGTTGAGGCTGTTCAGAATGCGAGTAACAGTGTGTGTTAATGAGATACCAATCACTCTGATTTGTTGTAGACATGCACATCCCGCTGTGGGAACGGAATGGTGATCCCTTCGGCGTCGAACGCCTTCTTCACTTTTTCGTGCATGTCCCAGTAGTACGGCCAGAGGTCATCGGTGGCGACCCAGGCTCGGAACATCAGGTTAACGGAATTATCACCCAGGCTGCCCACGCAAATACGCGGTGCTGGGTCCTGCAGCGAACGCTCGTCTTCGTCGAACAGGCGCTGGAGGATGGCCTTGGCCTTGTCGATGTCGTCGTCGTAGTGAATGCCGAAGGTCATGTCGCAGCGGCGCTTGTCATAGATGCTGACGTTTACCAGGGTGGCGTTGGACAGGCTGCCGTTGGGGATAACGATACGGCGGTTGTCAAAGGTGTTCACTACCGTGTAGAGAATCTGGATCTCAGCGACGGCGCCCAGGTAACCTTGGGCTTCGATGGTGTCACCGACCTTGAACGGCTTGAAGATCAGAATCAGCACACCGCCGGCAAAGTTGGCCAGGCTGCCCTGGAGCGCTAGGCCAATGGCGAGGCCGGCGGCACCAATGACTGCGATGAAGGACGTAGTTGCGATGCCGATCATCGACGCCACGGAGATCAGCAACATGACCTTCAAGATGGCGCTTATCAGGCCACACAGGAATTTGTTAAGTGTCGGGTCTTTCGCCCCCAGCTTTTTATCGAGAACACCGATACAACGATTGATCAGCCAGAGGCCGAGTACCAGCGTGATGATAGCCAGGACGACCTTGGGGGCGTAGGTCATGACCAACGAGAGTGCCTGGTCCCATAGCTCTGAGGCATTAATGTCGGTTCCCAGAAGATCTTCCATTCAGTGACTCCTTGTTCAGTAGTAGTGGCTTGTTGGTTGAAATCTGACAGGGACAACGGCTGTTCAATTGAGATTTGCCTGCATTTTGTTATAGCAGAGGTTTGTGGCAAACGTACAACATGCGTGTCCGGATTGCGTGGAAGCGCTATACGTTGTAAATCAACGACTGGCCCACCCGATGATGGTTTCCGGCCCCCCCTTCACAACAACGCGGCCCTGCTTCTGGCTAAGCTGATAGTCATACATGGGGTCGTAGTAGTCCTGCAACAGTGCCTCGATCCATTCATGATGCGCACCGGTTTCTCCGGTTTGGTGTTGGCGGTCGAGGGCATTTTCCATCATCAGCCGCAGTCGGCGATGGCGCTCACCGCCGAGGCGTTTGCGGATTCTGTCGAGGGCGCTGAGAAGGTAGTCGCGAAAGTTGAGCCAGCCTGCTTCTGTGCCGTCACGCTCCACGTAGTCGGCCGTCATCTGGTCAACATAGTCTTCGCGGATAATTCGTACTCGCTCCTCGATCGGTTGATCCAGGACCATTAAAGGGGCTGCTGCCATTCGGTTCCTGAGACTTTCCGGCAGGGCGCACCGGCCCACCAGTCTGCTTTCATCTTCCAGGTACACCGCCCCGCCGATGTGATGATGGGCCTTGAGCATGGCAACAGCCAGGCGGTTTTCGAAATCAATCTGTGCCGGTTGGGGCGTCACCTGACGGCCGAAGCTGGAACCACGATGGTTTGCCAACCCTTCAAGGTCAACAGGGTTGGGCAATTGATTCAGCACGCGGGTTTTGCCGGTACCGGTGCGTCCGCTGAGAACAACGAACTCGGACGATGCAGTGAGGGCTTCCAGGCTGTCGATCAGGAAGCGACGCATGGCCTTGTAGCCACCCTGAATGAGCGGAAACTCGATACCGGAGTCTTTGATCCACTGTTGGGTCAGCCGCGAACGCAGGCCGCCGCGGAAGCAGAACAGGTAGCCGTCCGGGTTTGTGGCGGTAAATCGCTTCCAGGCTTCGATGCGTTGCGCCTTCAGATCCCCGGAAACCAGTTGGTGACCCAGTTCAATAGCCTTGTCCTGACCTTTTTCCTTGTAGCAGATGCCCACCCTGTGGCGTTCCTCGTCGTTCATCAGGGGGGCATTGATCGCATTCGGGAAGCTGCCCTTGCTGAACTCGATCGGGGCCCTTACGTCCATGAGCGGAACGTCGTTCAGGAACAGGGAGAGATAGTCACTGGTATCGGGTCTGGACGGCATGGCAGGTTCGGATTCGTGCGGGAAATGAGGCAGCAGTATAACGAACATGCTGTTTTTTTGCTCGCCTGCAGGTGTACCACCGCGCCGCTGCCGCTACAATGCGTGCCGTATCAGGCCTGTGTCCCGGAGTAACCATGACCCCCGATATTCTGGATCAACATCTTCGGAAAACCCTCAGCCGAGGTCAGGTTGCCGTAACAGCCCCGGCGGGTTGCCCCGACATCATCCTCTACCTGTCCGACCCAGGGGTACTGGAAGGCCCGTTGAGCCACGAAGAGGCGCAGGCGGTGGTTGCAGAGCCGGCGTACTGGTCGTTTTGCTGGGCCAGTGGACAGGTACTGGCGGCCTATATCCTGGCACATCCACACCTGGTGAAGGGCAAAAAGGTGCTGGATTTTGGATCCGGTTCCGGGGTGGTTGCCATCGCTGCCGCCATGGCCGGGGCGAGGGAGGCCATTGCCTGCGATATCGACCAGGCTGCACTGGACGCGGCCGCGGCGAACGCCAGGTTAAATGACGTGTCGGTGACCCTGAGTGACGATTGGGCAACGCAACCGAGAGATGTGGACGTTGTGACCGCCGCGGACGTGTTGTATGACCCGGAAAATCGCCCGCTGCTGTCCGAGTTCAGGCGCGCCGCGCCTTTGGTGATACTGGCGGATTCCCGCTTGCGGAACCTGGGTGACGATCACTACCGGCAACAGGAAGTGATCGAAGGCCGCACCTGGCCCGACCTGAATGAGTTTGAGGAGTTTAATCGGGTACGGGTGTACCTGGCAGGACAGGGCTCGATGGCCTGAGAGCGGACGAAAAAAAAGGGCAGCCTTTCGGTTACCCTTTCTCGGAACAGGTGTCGCGTCCCTGCGCTGTTGGCAACTACCTTGTTGCCGGTTTCCCTTGCCAGTCCCTGGTGCCGGCGTCCGAGCCGGCAATCCGAAGAGGTCTCCCTTAAGCGAGCCATCCCTGTGTCCCTGCTTCTCCCTGCATCCAATTGCCGGGGTGCATCCAGTGCGTCGTCCGTTTCCCTGTCATCCTTGATGTGATCACTATACCAATCGCAGTTTTACAAACATGTGAACTGTGCACGCCAAAGCGACTATGTTGGCAGGGATTCAATTATAAGTTCTTTAATTTCAGTTAATTGAGATGTCGGCGGATGCTCCGGTCAGGGAAGCCTACGTTATGTCGCAGCAAGATCTTACGTGTTTGTAGGAAATGTCTCACACGGATGCGAGTTGATGTCTCAAGTCCGCTGCAAGGTATTTTATTGACGGCTGTTAACCTGAGCGATGGCCCGGTCGTTTTGCGGGTGTGGTCTTATAAATCCGAGACATGGCAGTAACCCGATAGCAATGCCCGCAGCGTCGGCGAGAATATCGGCAATGGCAAAGGTCCGGTAGGGGAGCTGGGCCTGGACAAGCTCAATGCTCAGCCCGAACACCAGCAGGCCAATGACAATCCACAGTTTCCCCAAGCTCGGCCAAGCCAGCCGGGTAACCACCGTCAACTGGAAGAACGCCAGCAGGTGATTGACCTTGTCGCTGGCTGCCGAGGGAATCGGGTAGGGTTGGCTGGTGGTTGCAAGGTAGATGATGGCGGCGGCCGAAAGAACCAGCATCGCCCGCCAAAAAGGCTGATACTCGAGCAGAATCAGAATGCGTTGCCTCAGGAATGCCATGGTCACCGTCGGGCTGTGGTGGAGTTTGCAACATGATATGCTTTGCGCCCCATCACTGTCATCGAAGCTGAGGTGCTGCGAGGTATGTTGAAAGGTAATTTTTTCCGCGGCCTGGGTTACCTTGGAGAAGGATTCCGGCTGATACGGCAGCCCGGACTGAGATTGTTTGTTGTTATCCCCCTGGTTATTAACATTCTGTTATTCGGCCTCCTGTTCTACTTTCTGGCTGAACTCTTTACAGCGATGATTGCCGCAGCCATGAGCTGGTTACCGGATTGGGCGTGGCTGCAAAGCCTCGACTGGCTGTTCTGGATTCTCTACGGCGTCGTCATCCTGTTGATGTTGGCTTACGGGTTCGTGATCCTGGCGAACCTGATCGGCTCGCCCTTTTACGGTTACCTGGCGGAATTGACGGAAAAGCACCTGACCGGTCAGGTGGTCAGCACCGATGACGGTTGGAGTCAGATTATAAGGGACATCCCCCGTTCTCTCTGGCGGGAGGTGCAGAAAATCCTCTACTACCTGCCCCGGGCCATTGGCCTTTTCATCATCGGTGTTATCCCGGTGGTCAACCTGGTGGCGGCGGTACTGTGGTTTGTCTTCAATTGCTGGATGATGTCGCTGCAGTACGTGGACTACCCGGCGGACAACCATAGGGTCAGTTTCCCGGCCTTGCGGCGCCTGCTGGGTGATACCCGCCTGTCGGCCCTCGGGTTTGGCCTGCCGGTGGCATTGGCGGCCATGGTGCCAGTGTTGAATCTGGTGGTGGTGCCAGCCGCAGTTTGTGGTGCCACTGCCTATTGGGTGCGTGAGAACGGTCCCTCGAACACAGACGTATAAAGCAGTTACGGTGAGTTAAATCTGTCGGAGGTTTCTTGGATACATCGGAATTTGTAATTGGTCAGCGCTGGGTTAGTCACAGTGATACCGCGCTTGGCCTTGGTATTGTCACGGATATCTCAGGCCGCCGTGTGACGTTGGGTTTCCCGGCGGCGGACGAGGAGCGCACCTACGCTATCGACAATGCTCCGCTGTCGAGGATCATCTACCAGATTGGCGAGACTATCGAGACCTTCGACGGCGAACGCTACACCGTGAGGGCCGTGGAGGATATTGGCGGCGTTCTGATGTATCACGCCGATGATGGCGGGGAAAACCTGATCCAGGTCTCCGAGGTAAAACTCAGCAGTTCTGTGGACTTTTCAGCCCCCCACCAGCGGCTGTTTGCCGGCCAGTTTGATCGCAACGGTGCGTTTCGCCTGCGGATGGCCACCGCGCAACATTTGGACCGGTTACGGGCATCCTCGGCCCAGGGCCTGATCGGTGCGCGCACGCAGCACCTGCCACACCAGATCTATATCGCTCACGAAGTGGCCAAGCGCTTTGCCCCTCGGGTTCTGTTAGCAGACGAAGTGGGGTTGGGCAAAACCATTGAGGCCGGCCTGATTCTTCATTATCAGTTGCATACCAGCCGTGCCCGTCGCGTGCTGATCGTGGTGCCGGATTCGTTGATGCATCAGTGGTTGGTGGAAATGCTGCGGCGGTTCAATCTGCGATTCTCGATCATTGATCGCAGCCGGTATGAGGCCATGGAAGATCTGGAGGGGTTGTCGGAAGAGGGTGACGACCTGACCGATGCCGATGAAAATCCGTTCGAGAGTGAACAGCTTGCACTGTGCAGCCTGGATTTCCTGATGACCAGCGAACAGGCTCAGGCGGATGCCGTTGCCGCTGGTTGGGACCTGATGGTGGTGGACGAGGCCCATCACCTGGCCTGGAGCCCGGAGGTGGCAAGCCCTGAATATCGGCTGGTCGAGCAGCTTTCAGACGCCAGCAATGGCTTGCTGCTGTTGACCGCAACCCCGGAGCAGGTGGGGGTGGCCAGCCATTTTGCCCGCCTGAGATTACTGGACCCGGCACGTTTTCACAATCTGGAGACCTTCCGGGAAGAGGAAAAGCAGTACGAAGTGATCAATGGGGTGGTTTCCCATATCCGAGAGCAAGGCATAACCGCTCTCTCCGACGCGGACCGGAAGGCCCTCAAGGGCTGGCTGGGTGATGAGCTTGAAGAGTTGATGGCGTCCCAGGAACCGGCGCAGGCTGTGGTGGACGCCTTGCTGGATCGTCACGGTACCGGTCGGGTGCTGTTCCGGAACACCCGCGCCGCCATCAAGGGATTCCCGGAGCGCCATCCGCTACCGGTTGCGTTACCCTGCCCGGAACTCTACCGGCAAGAAGATGTTTGCCAGGGCGTTGCCGGGTTAACGCCCGAAACGGCCGTGGACGAAGAACAATGGCTGGCGGACGATCCCCGTGTCGCCTGGCTGGAGAAGACCCTGACAGGCCTGAAGCCGGCCAAGGTGGTGGTGATCTGTGCCCACGCTTCGACCGCCATGGCCCTGGAACACTATCTGCAGCTGCGTGCCGGTATCCGTAGCGCCGCCTTCCATGAACACCTGAGCCTGATCGAGCGCGACCGGGCCGCAGCCTACTTCGCCGACACCGAACAGGGCGCCCAGGCGCTGATCTGCTCGGAAATCGGCAGTGAGGGGCGCAATTTCCAGTTCGCCCATCACCTGATCCTGTTCGACCTGCCCGCCAACCCGGATTTGCTGGAACAGCGCATCGGCCGGCTCGACCGGATTGGCCAGACCGACACCATCGACATCCATATTCCCTACCTGCAGGGAACGGCCCAGGAGGTCCAGTACCGTTGGTTTGAGGACGGCTTGAACGCGTTCAACGAAAGTTGCTCCGTGGGTGTCGCTGTGCACGATCACGTGGCCGCGCAGTGGCGAGCCGTGATTGAGGGTGCGACGGACGATCTGCCGGCACTGGTGGATGCCTCCCTTGCCGAGGCCGAGCGCCTGCGTGCGTTGTTGCGCAACGGTCGCGACGCACTCATCGAGCTTAACTCCTGCCGTCCGGACGTGGCAGAGGCGTTGACCAGCCAGATCGAGTCCGAGGAAGAATCTGCCCAGCTCCGTGACTATATGATCGAGGCCTGCGATATCCTCGGCGTTGATGTCGAGGATCATTCAGAGCATGCCGACGTGCTGAGGCCGGGAGAGCAATACCAGGCCGGACACGTGACCGAACTGCCGGAAGACGGCCTGACCGTTACCTGGAGTCGTCAGCAGGCCCTTGAACGTGAAGACATGGCCTTCATGAGCTGGGAGCATCCGCTGGTGACCGGTATCATGGAATCGGTCACCAGTTCCGGGCTGGGTAAGGCAGCTCTGGCCAGTATGACGGTCAAGGCGCTGCCACCTGGCACCCTGTTGCTGGAGGCCCTATATGCCGTACATTGCCCGGCGCCTGAATCGCTGCAGTTGTCCCGCTACCTGCCGGTCTCGCCGTTGAGGTTGCTGGTGGATGTGAACGGGCGTGACTTGTCGGCAACCCTGCCTCACGACCGCCTCAACGATATGTGCTCGAACATTCGCAGGCGGACCGCCCAGGCCATCGTGCCGCAGATTCGCCCGCAGGTGGAAACCATGGTCGATCATGCCGAACGCCTGGCCGAGCCGCACCTGGAACCCCTGAAAACGTCGGCCCTGGCTCAGGTCAGAGACGTGTTCGGGCCGGAAATCCAGCGTCTTGAGGCGATGAAGAAGGTCAATCCGACCATTCGGAACGACGAAATCGACTTCTTCCGTAAACAGTTGGGTGCCGCAGAGACATTACTGGGGCAGGCCAGCCTGTCCCTGGAAGGCATTCGCGTTATTGTAACTGCCTGATGGTGAACCAGTTGCTGGCCAGGATTCATCTGATCAGGTAGGTTGAACGTAACAGAATGTAGTTTTTGACATTCAAAACCACGGACGACAGAGAGTATCCATGATGACTTTCATACTGTTTCTTGCTGCTGTTACCGGCCTTCTTGTTGTGATGCGCAAGGAATCCGGTGCCAAACCCGCTATCGGGGTGATGGTGGTAACAGGTCTGCTTTCACTGTTTCTGGCGTCGGGTCTACTCGCGCTCATCCTGTTCATCGGCGCCGCCGTTACCGCCGCTGCAGGCCTGCCGGGGTTTCGCCGGAGCTGGCTGACCCCACGGGTCTTCGCCATGTTCAAGAAAGTGGCGCCCAAGGTGTCCGATACCGAAAAAGTGGCCCTGGAAGCGGGGACCGTCAGTTGGGATGGCGAGCTGTTTACCGGACGGCCTGATTGGCACAGCCTGCTGATCAACCGCAACACGGGCCTGTCTGAGAAAGAGCAGGCCTTTGTGGATAACCAGTGCACCCAGGCTATTTCCATGTGCAACGCCTGGGACCTGGCCGTGGAACGTGCTGATCTGCCGGCGGATTTGTGGGAGTTCCTCAAGAAAGAGAAATTCTTCGGCATGATCATTCCAGAGGAATACGGAGGCCTGCACTTCTCCGCCAAGGCACAGACAGCGGTGTTGCAGAAGCTGGCGGCCAACGAAATGCTGATGGTCACGGTGGGCGTGCCCAACTCCCTCGGCCCGGGTGAGCTGCTGGTCAAGTACGGCACCGACGAACAGAAGAACCACTATCTGCCCCGGCTGGCGGATGGCCGCGAAATTCCCTGCTTTGGCCTGACCGGTCCCCGCGCTGGCTCCGACGCCACCTCGCTGCCGGATACCGGTGTGGTCTGCAAGGGCGAATTCGAGGGCAAGGAAGTGCTGGGTCTGCGCCTCAACTTCGAGAAGCGCTGGATTACCCTGGCGCCGGTTGCCACTGTGGTTGGGCTCGCCTTCCGCATGTTCGACCCGGACGGACTGCTGGGCGACACCAAGGATTACGGCATTACCTGTGCGCTGATTCCCCGCAATACCAAGGGTATGGAAATCGGCCGCCGGCATTGCCCCATCGGCACGCCATTCATGAATGGCCCTATCAAGGGCACCGACGTGTTCATTCCGCTGGATTACATCATCGGTGGCCAGGAAATGGCGGGGCAGGGCTGGCGCATGCTGGTTGAGTGCCTGTCAGTGGGGCGTTGTATTACTCTGCCATCCGGCGCAGCTGGTGCGGCAGCCTACTCCGTGGGTACCGCTGGCGGCTTCACCCGAGTTCGCCGCCAGTTCAATACACCTGTGGCGGATATGGAAGGCGTGCAGGAGCCCCTGGCTCGCATCGCAGCCCAGACTTACATCGCCCAGTCCGCCGTCAACCAGACGGCGAACCTGATCGACAAAGGCGAAAAGCCGGCCGTGCCGTCGGCCATCCTGAAATACCACCTGACCGAAATGCAGCGTGCGGTGCTGACCGATGCGATGGACGTACACGGCGGAAAAACGGTGACCCTGGGGCCCCGCAACTACCTCGGTATTGGCTTCAGTGGGGCGGCGGTATCCATCACCGTGGAAGGCGCCAACATCATGACCCGCAGCCTGATGATCTTTGGTCAGGGTGCAATACGCTGCCATCCCTATGTGCTGAAAGAGCTGGCGGCCAAAGACAACGATGACATCGACGCGTTCGATGATGTGTTCTTTGGCCACGCCGGCCTGATCTTCGGCAACGCCGCCCGTGCGTTCACTCAGGCTCTGGGCATTGGCAAGCCCGACGTGCCGTTTGCTCACGATTCACGCAAATACGCTCAGGGTGTGGCCCGCTTTAGCGCCGCCTTCGGCCTGTGCGCCGACGCCGCAATGACCACACTGGGGTCGGAGTTGAAAATGCGTGAGTTGATTTCGGCCCGCCTTGGTGACGTGCTGGCCAACCTTTATCTGGCCTCCATGGTGCTCAAGAACTGGCATGAAACACAGCCGGTTGACGGTGAACGGGACTTGATGGAATACAGTCTGGCACTGCTGCTGTATCGTGCTGAAAACGCCATGGACGAATTCCTTCAGAACCTGCCAAATAGGCCGGTAGCCCTGGCTCTGCGCGCCATCACCATGCCCCTCGGTCGTCGCTGGGACAAACCCCATGATGACCTCTCCCGCAAACTGGCAAAAGCCATCTCCACCGACAGCCCGGTGCGGGAGAAGCTGCTTGCCGGTGCCTGGACAACGGCTGGCGAAGGCAAGGGGGCCGTTGAGAACCCTATTGCTCAATACAACTACTTGCTGAAGGATTACGACAAAGCCGAACAGCTTTATCGCAAAGTCACCAAGGCGTATGCCAAGGGGCAGTTGCCGATGGACGCGCTGCATCCGGAAGAACGCTTCGAAGCCGCACTGGAAGCGGATATCTTCACCAAGGAAGAGGCCGAGTTCATGCGTGAGTACGAAGCTGTGGTCCTGGAAATGCTGACCGTCGACGACTTTCCGTTCGACGAGTTCGCCCGCAACAAGGACACACTGATCGACCACAACCCGGCCTGATAGAAGGCAACGGGATTTGGATTGAGGGATGCCGGATGGCAACATCCGGCAGGCACCAAACCAAGAGGTAAGTTGGGAATGTGGCTATCAATCCTGGCCGTAAGCGCCGGAGCCGTTATCGGCGCAAACCTGAGATGGGCCTTGGGCCTTTGGCTCAACAGCAGCTACCACGCCATTCCCTACGGCACCCTCGTAGCCAACCTCTCCGGCGGCTGGCTCATCGGCCTGTTTATTGGTTATTTCGTACATGGCACCTCGTTGGCGCCGGAGTGGCGCCTGTTTGCCATTACTGGTCTTTGCGGCGCCCTGACCACCTTCTCCACCTTCTCACTGGAAATGCTTTCCGCCATCCAGGAAGGCAAATGGAGCATGGCCCTGGCTGGAATTCTCGCCCATGTTGTTGGCTCTATCCTCATGACAGCACTGGGAATTTACACCTTCGGACTGGTTCGGGGATGATGGGTAACACTACGTACGCAATAAATTAAAAATACGCTTGGCAATCCTAAAAACAAAGAGTAGAGTTATTTACGAAGGAAAGATTCAGTAAAGCTTTCATGAATAAGACGTACCTCCGCAGTTAGTAGTGACCGTCCTGTTTTTGATTCCGCGAATTCTGTATTTCCGTAAACGCTGATCAGGCATCACGACGATGGCCTGGCGGCAAGATAAAATGATTGATTTCAGGAAGTTTAAGTATGTCTACTACTACCGGCACTGTTAAGTTCTTCAACGAAGCAAAAGGCTTTGGCTTTATCACTCGTGAAGGCGGCCCGGACGTATTCGTTCACTACAGCGCAATTCAGGGCAGCGGCTTCAAGACCCTGGCAGAAGGCCAGCAGGTTGAGTTCACCGTTACCCAGGGCCAGAAAGGTCCTCAGGCGGAAAACGTTACTGCTATCTAACGGATAGTAGGGCACCGCCAGAAAGGCAGCCTCGGCTGCCTTTTTTTGTGGGTGGATTTTGTGATTCCCACCCGAATATGACATCTTTTATTCCCTGCCGCCGGGCGATCGCCTAACCATTGTTTGCTCAGGGCCTGCTATGCTGAACACCCTCAAAGCTGTCTGGATCCTGTTTTGGGCTGCACTGCTCACGCTGATCCTGTTCTTGCCGATTGTCGCCGCCGCTCTTGCCGGCCGTAGCGGCAACGCTGCCTTTCACGGCACCCAGGTATACGCCTGGTGCATGCTCAGACTCACCGGAATCCGCCTGAAAGTCAGCGGACGCGAGTACATCGATCCGGCTCAGCGCTACGTTATCCTCAGTAATCACGCGTCCTATTTTGATCCGCCGGCGCTGGTGTTGGCATTGGGACTGCAATACCGCTGGGTGATCAAGAAAGAGCTACGCAAGGTGCCCCTATTCGGTCTTGCGCTGGAGACGTCCCGTAACCTTTTCATTGACCGGTCAAAAGGCAGTGATGCGCTGGAGAGCATCAAGCGGGGCGTCGCCCAGTTGCCCGAGGGCACTGGCATCCTGATGTTTCCGGAAGGCACCCGATCCTGGGATGGCAAGCTGCTGCCCTTCAAGAAAGGCGGGTTTGTCATTGCCCGCGACGGCGAGCTGCCCATTCTACCGGTGACGATCCGGGGCTCCCATGACCGACTCCCCAAGGGAACCGCGGTATTCTCGCCAGGTTTGATCGAGATTATTGTTCATCCGCCGGTAGCCATCGCCGGACGTGAGGTGAGGGAAGTTCAGGAAGAAGTGAAGGGCACCATAGAAGGTGCCCTCTGAAGGGCAACGATCAGTCGCTAAAAACGTCTTCGTAGAGCCTCAGAGTGCCCTCCCACGAACGTTTCGCGGCTTGCTCGTCATAGGCGATGGGCATATTGAACTCCTCGGCGACCTTATCCGCTCCCGGGTTGGTGAACGAGTGCATGACGCCGGGAAAGCTGACCAGAGTCAGATCCGCTCCGGCATCCTGCATTTCTTTCACCAGGCTGGACACCTGATCCGATGGCACCATCTTGTCCGCACCGCCGGTGTAGACGTGAATCCGGGGCTGAACCTTGCCGGCTTCGGCTTTGATGGGGCTGCCCAGCGCGCCGTGATAGCTGACGACGGCGTCCAGATCCACACCCAGGCGCGCCATGTTCAGTACCACTGCACCGCCAAAGCAATAACCCTGGGCGGCAATCTTGCTGCCGTCGACACTGTCGTGCTGTGCGAGTAGCTCCTTGGCAGCCATGAAGCGAGCCTTGACCTGATCAATATCTTTGGTCGCCTCCTTCATAAAGGCCTGCGCGTCTTCGGGATGTTCGGCGAGCTTGCCGGAGCCATACATATCCAGCGCAAACGCCGTGTAGCCGGCGGCTGCCAGCTTTTCCGCCTGCTCACGGGCAAACTCATTGTGCCCCCACCATTCGTGAACCACCAGAACACCGGGGCGCTTGCCTTCGGCTTCATCGTCGTACGCCATGTAACCGGTAAACGTTTTGCCGTTTACGGTGTATTCCACGGTTTCTGTCTGCATGTCGGCTGTCACCTGTCCGCTTGCCAGGGTAAGGGCTACTGCGAGTGAGAGCGGCGCTGCCGCCAGGGCGTGCCTGTGTCTGTTCATGGGTTCCTTCTCCGTTTGGGTCGATTGCGTGGATTGCTCCGGGTTTTACGCCGAGGCCCATTAAACCGATGCATTCAATTGCTACTGCCGGTGTCATACCTTTTTACTACACTTTACGGGATGAAACATCGTTTACCCGACGGATTCAAGGGGTCAGGCATGAAGATAGGCGTACCGAAGGAGATCAAGAATCACGAGTACCGGGTGGGAATGACACCGGCGGCGGTCCATGAGCTGTGTGGCCACGGCCACAATGTTTGCGTTGAGACGAATGCGGGTGCTGCCATTGGCTTCACGGACGACGATTATATGAGGGCCGGGGCCGAGATTCTCGGCAGCGGAACCGCTGTGTTTGAGGCGGCCGACATGATCGTCAAGGTCAAGGAGCCCCAGGCGGAAGAACGAGCCTTGCTGAAGTCCGGCCAGACCCTCTTTACCTACCTGCACCTTGCGCCGGACCAGGCCCAGACCGATGACCTCGTGGCCTCAGGGGCAACCTGTATTGCCTATGAAACGGTCACTGACAACCAGGGGCGACTGCCGCTACTGGCCCCTATGTCGGAAGTGGCGGGGCGGATGTCGATTCAGGCTGGTGCCCACTGCCTGGAAAAATCCCTCGGCGGTCGAGGTGTGCTGCTGGGCGGTGTGCCGGGTGTGAGCCCTGCGAGGGTAACCGTGATTGGCGGTGGTGTGGTGGGTCAGAATGCAGTGGCCATGGCCATTGGCCTGGGGGCCCATGTAACGGTCCTCGACCGCAATATGGACGTATTGAGAAATCTCGACCATCTCTATGGCAACCGCATCAGCACGCTGTTCTCAACCGCCGCGACGCTGGAGGAAGCGGTGATCGAGTCGGACCTGGTCATTGGCGGTGTGCTGATTCCCGGAGCGTCCGCACCCAAACTGGTGACCCGTGATATGGTCAGCCGCATGCCCGAAGGCAGTGTTATCGTAGATGTGGCTATTGATCAGGGCGGTTGTACTGAAACTTCGAAACCCACCACGCACGATGCGCCTACCTACGTTGTGGACGGGGTGGTGCACTACTGTGTTGCCAATATGCCGGGCGCGGTGGCAAGAACCTCCACTCTGGCGCTGAATAATGTAACACTGCCGTTTATCGTCGCACTGGCCAACAAGGGACCGGAAAGGGCGATGAAGGACGACCCCCATCTGCGCAACGGCCTCAACGTGTTCCAGGGCAAGGTCACTTTCCGCGAGGTGGCGGAATCCACCGGCTATGAGTTTGCAGATCCTGGAGATCTGCTCTGACATTAACATCATTCAAACAAGGAGATTCCATGAAACTGATCGGTTCCACCACGTCCCCCTATGTTCGCCGTATCAGGCTGCTGTTGGCCGATAGTGACTATGAATTCGTGAACCTCGACATCTATGGTCAGGGCAGGGATGAGCTCCGGCGCAACAACCCGGCGCTGAAGATTCCCATGCTGATCGACGACAATCAGGAGGTGTACGATTCCCGGGTAATTGCCCGCTACCTCAGCGAAAAGCAGGGCATGGTGCCGTTGACCTGGGACCAGGAAAACCAGCTGACGCTGATTGACGCTGCCAACGATTCTGCGGTGATCCTGCTGCTTTCGGCCCGCTCCGGCATCGATACCAACGAAGACCTGATGTTTTTCAACCTCCAGCGTGAACGCATCATGATGACGTTCAGAACCCTGGCGGCCATGGTGGACGACGGTCAGTTTTCTCAGTGGAGCTACCCGGCCATTTGCCTCTACTGTCTGGTGGATTGGATCGATTTCCGGGATCTGGTGGATTTTACCGGTGTTGAGAGTCTGCTTGGTTTCAGGGACCAGCATCGTGATCAGCCGCTTGTCGCTGCTACTGACCCGAGAAAAGCGTAAGGTTTTGTCCGGAAGTGATTGGCAATAAAAGACAAGATGGCTTTAACACTTGCGTTTCTAGTCTATAGTTGAAGGTAGCGTGGCCTGATCTTTTCAGGCCCGTGAGGCGTATCCATTCAACCAATAATAAAATTACCTCAAGGGGGTAAAGCCATGCTCCTGAATCACGCATTTGGTCTGTTCACCCATCCCGATGCCGAGTGGGCCGAGATCCGCAAGGAACACGCACCTCCCCGGCGGCTCTATGTTGCCTATGTGCTGTTGCTTGGCGCGATAGCGCCGATCTGTGCCTACATTTCCACGGCTCACATCGGTTGGACGGTGAGCGGTGAGCGCGTCATAAAGCTCACGGAAGTCAGTGCGATACAGCTAAGCGTTCTGACCTATCTGGCCATGCTGGTGGGGGTGTTTGCCCTGGGGTTCGCCATCAACTGGATGGCTCGGACATATGGCGCCCATGAAGAAGCCGTTCCTTCCAATGGCATTGCGTTGGCGTCTTATTCCTGTACGCCGCTGTTCCTCGCCGGTTTTGCGTTGCTCTATCCGGTGCCCTGGTTCAATGCCCTGGTCTTCCTGGCGGCGGCCTGTTATGGCGCCTGGCTGATGTACGATGGCCTGCCGATTGTCATGGGCATTCCCAAGGACCAGGCGGTGATGTACGCCGGTGCCTTGTTGACCGTGGCGCTGGTCATCCTGGTGTCAACCCGTGTGGGTTCCGTCATCCTCTGGAACTATGGCCTGGGGCCGGTCTTCGTCGAAGGGTAGCGGTTTTTCCCGGCCTGTCGTGATTTGCTATTCAGGATGTCGCCATCCGTCATCCTGTCGTTACACTTTGGCGCTACCTTTTACCTGACCACTAAACCAGGGCAGGGAAAGGTATGAAACGATTGAGCCGCAGGGACTTCCTGAAAGCATCCGCCATGGGCATGGGCGCTGTTGCCGTATCCACAGGACTGGCCGGATGCATACTCGACAGCAGCGACAAACGCGATATCCGCTTCTCCCAGGGCGTTGCCAGTGGCGACCCCCTGCAGGATGGCGTAATCCTATGGACTCGTGCCGTGCCGGACGACGATTCCGGTCGGGACGTGGACATCGCCTGGGAAGTCTCTACTGACGCTGACTTCCGCGGCATGACTCATTCCGGCCGCTCGCGCGCTGCGGCTCAGCACGATTACACCTTCAAGGTGGATGTTCGGGGCCTGATGCCAGGTCAGCGCTATTACTATCGTTTCCGCACCGCCAGAAGCACTTCCCCGACCGGTATGACGCAGACCCTTCCTGAGGGCACGGTGAGCCAGGTGAGGTTCGCCGTGGTGTCCTGCTCCAATTACCCCGCTGGCTACTTCAACGTGTATCGGGAAATCGCGGGCCTGGACAACCTGGATGCCGTGCTGCATCTGGGGGATTATCTCTACGAATACGACAGTGGCCCGGACAGTTATGGTGCTGGGCAGGCAGAAGCCATGGGCCGTACGTTCCCCGCATCGAACAACCGCGAACTCATCACCCTGGAGGATTACCGCCACCGCTACGCCATCTACCGGGGCGATGATCATTTGAGGGAGTTGCACCGCAAGGTGCCGTTCATCACTGTCTGGGATGACCACGAAGTGGCCAATGATACCTGGCAGAACGGTGCTGAAAACCACAATGCCGATGAGGGTGATTTCAGTGACCGTAAGCTCGATGCACTGCGGGCATACTTTGAATGGATGCCGATCCGGCCGGTCACGGACGGAGACCAGGAGACCATCTCCCGCAGTTTCCGCTTTGGCGACCTGGTGGATCTGCACATGCTGGACACAAGGATCATCGGCCGCGACGAGCAACTGGCCTACACGGATTATCTGACCCAGGATGGCATTGACGCAGCCCGGTTTGCTGCAGATGTAGGCGATCCGAACCGCACCATGCTGGGTGCGGAGCAGCGGCTTTGGCTTGAGAACGCCTTGGCAACTTCGACCGCCACCTGGCAGGTACTAGGGCAGCAGGTGTTGATGGGGCGGATGACGCTGCCTGCGGAGCTGCTGGCCGGCATCATCAACCCTGACCCGTCTGTGTTGCTGCCCCTGTTCGCGGAGCTGGCCAACCTCAAGGGCCGCTACCTGGCTGGAGATCCCTCGTTGACCGACGAGGAAATCGCCCGAATCGAAACCGTACTGCCCTACAATCTGGATGCCTGGGACGGCTACTACGTGGAACGGGAAGTGATTCTGGAAACGGCGAGGCAACTACAAAAGAACCTCGTGGTACTGGCCGGAGATACCCACAATGCCTGGGCAAGCAACCTGAAAACCGGCAATGGTGACCAGGTGGGTGTCGAGTTCGCCACGCCGGGGGTTTCTTCCCCCGGTCTTGAAGACTATCTCCAGTTGCCGGAAGCGACCATACCCGATGCCGAGGCGGCTATAAAGCTCCTGGTGGACGATCTTGACTACCTGAACGTGAACCAGCGGGGCTATATGCTGGTGACATTTACCCCTGATGAGGCAAGGGCGGACTGGCGCTTCGTCAGCACCGTCAAAGACCGTAACTACGAGATTATCGGTGATCGAAATGCTGCCCGGAAGACCTTGCCGGGGCCGGGCAACCGTTCACTGGTAACGCCCGGTTGACGGGATCTGTATGCCCGCTGTCGAATGATTCAGGCGGCGGGTTCAAATTGCCGTTGCAGCCATAGCCTGATGTCGTCGGATTCGTACAGCCACTGATCCTTGCCGTCATCCTGCCGGATTCGCAGGCAGGGCACCTTGACGTGACCGCCGCCGGCTTCCAGCTCTGAGCGGCGTTCGCCGTCATGCTGTGCGTCCCGCGTTTCAATGTTGAGGCCCAGGCGCGCGATTTCCTTGCGGACCTTGATGCAGAAGGGGCAGGCCGTGAACTGGTAAAGCGCGAGGTCTTCGCAGGCACTGTCCACCTTTGCCTGTGCGTCAGGCGTGCGTGTGATGCTCTTGGGCGTGCTCAACTTCTCGCTGATCAGCATGACGGGGGTCAGGATCAGCCGAAGGGTACGGAAAAAATAGCGGATGATGATTCTCATGGACTCGATACAGCTCCAGTCGATGGGGTGGATTTCGTTGCAGACCAAACCGGATAGGGAATGCCTGATAGTCTGTTCATACAATAAGCGTGTGCCAGAAGCAGGCAAACACCAGCCATCAGGACGGGCAATTGTGCCGGATCAGGCATCAGGCCGAGTGAAACGATGAGCGCAGTGGCTCCGGCCGGCGGATGCACGACACGGAATAGTACCATCAGGCAGCCGGTTAATCCGAGGGATAAAGCCGAAGCGCCGACCCTTGACAGATCGACGCCGTGTAAAAATGCGGAGGCCTGATCCTGAAGCCCAAAAATATGAAGGCTGAACAGTCCCATCAATGCACCGATGAGATGGCCGCAAAAGGTATTACGCGGAGAAGCCGGTTCCGCGAGCGGAACGTGGAACAGTATAAACGCCGTCGCGCCCAGCGACGGGAATATGAAAGCTTCCTGTGTGACCAGTGCGATAAACGAAACAAGCGCGATACTCAGCGTGCCGTTGATCAGGCTAAACCCCGCCATCACAGTCCGGCGACTGTATCGGTTCGTCAGCTGTTCAAGATGAAACACCTTTAGCAGACCACTGGCCAACTGCCAGCGCAGTCGTTCGTTTCTGCGTCCCATTGCTCTACCGTTAACCTGAGTTGTTTGCACCAAAAAGGTGCGTGATAGTAAGCCCTGATCCTGAACAAGGCAAATCGCTATTTCCGATAACCGTGAGCGACTGGAAAAGGTTTGCGGATGTTTCTGTGCAGAAGGGCGTAAGGTATTGCCTGGGGCGTTGTATTGCTGTCGTCGGGCGTTTCTGACAGTCTTTTGTTAATGACAGAAACAAGGCCGGGCCAACCGGACATTCAGGAGAGCACAGTAATGACAGAAGACAAACGCCGCCGTTATTCCGCGCCCGTGGTCGATGGCCTGGGCAAGTCGGCAAGCCGCGCCATGTTGCGGGCCGTGGGGTTTACCGATGAAGATTTCCGCAAACCCCAGATCGGTATTGCCTCGACCTGGAGCAACCTGACGCCCTGCAATATGCACATCAACCAACTGGCGGAGGAATCGGCCGCGGGTGCCGACGAGGCCGGGGGCAAGAGCCTGACGTTCAATACCATCACCGTCTCCGACGGCATCGCCAACGGCACGGAGGGTATGAAGTATTCCCTGGTGTCGCGGGAAGTCATTGCCGACTCCATTGAAACCGTGGCTGGTTGTGAAGGTTTTGATGGCCTGGTTGCCATTGGCGGCTGCGACAAGAACATGCCCGGCTGCATGATGGGCCTGGCGCGGCTGAACCGGCCGTCGGTATTTGTCTATGGCGGCACCATCATGCCCGGCGAGAATCACACCGACATTATCTCTGTATTCGAGGCGGTAGGTGCCCATGCCCGAGGTGATCTGGACCTGATCGAGGTCAAACAGATCGAGGAAACCGCGATTCCGGGCCCAGGCTCCTGCGGCGGCATGTACACCGCCAACACCATGGCCTCGGCAATCGAAGCCATGGGCATGAGCCTGCCGGGCAGTTCGGCCCAGAACGCTATTTCCGAGACCAAGGCGGCAGACTGCAGGGCGGCGGGCGCGGCGGTGCTCAACCTGCTGGAGAAAGACCTGAAGCCGTCGGACATCATGACCCGTGAGGCGTTCGAAAATGCCATCACTGTGGTGATTGCCCTGGGTGGCTCCACCAATGCGGTGCTGCACCTGATTGCCATGGCCAGCACCGTTGGCGTTGACTTGACGCTGGACGACTTCGTGGAAATCGGCAAACGGGTTCCCGTATTGGCAGATCTGCGCCCCAGCGGTCACTACATGATGTCGGAACTGGTGGCTATTGGCGGTATCCAGCCGTTGATGAAGATGTTGCTCGACCGTGGCATGCTCCATGGCAACTGCATGACCGTCACCGGGCAGACACTGGCGGACAACCTGAAAGACGTAGCTCCGTACCCGGAAAGCCAGGACATCATTCATGCCTTTGATGACCCCATCAAGGCGGATAGCCATCTGCGTATCCTTTACGGCAACCTGGCGCCTACTGGCGCGGTGGCCAAGATCACTGGTAAGGAGGGTACCCATTTCACCGGCCGTGCACGGGTGTTCCAGTCCGAGGAAGAGGCCCAGGAGCGGATCATGGACGGCACCGTTGTGGCCGGAGATGTACTGGTGATCCGGTTTGAAGGCCCCAAAGGTGGGCCGGGCATGCGGGAGATGCTAACGCCGACTTCTGCCATCATGGGTAAAGGGCTGGGCAGCGATGTGGCGCTGATTACCGACGGGCGTTTTTCCGGTGGCAGCCACGGTTTCGTGGTTGGTCATATTACGCCGGAGGCCGCAGAAGGTGGGCCGATTGCGCTGGTGGAAACTGGCGACACCATCACCATTGATGCGGTGGCCAATCGCATTGAGCTGGATGTTTCGGAGCAGGAAATGGAGCGCCGCCGACAGGCATGGACCGCACCGGCTCCCCGATTTACCCGCGGGGTGCTGGCCAAATACGCGCGCACCGTGAGTTCCGCTTCGGAAGGCGCAGTGACAGACAAGCCGTGAGTGTGTCAGGGGCAGGCCGGTTCAGGCCTGCCCCAGAAAAAGCCCTGCCCATGGAGGTCCGGGAACTGCTGTAACCAGTGCACCACGGCCTCATCTTCAACACCTTCAACCACCACGTCCAGGTCCAGTGCTTCACCCAGTTCCAGGGTCGCGCGGAAGACCCGCTGGCGAGCCGGATGGTCGAGGATGCCTTTCAGGAAACTACGATCTATCTTGAGCTCATCCAGTTCAAAGCTTGCCAACGTGCCCAGTGATGAATGGCCAGTCCCGAAATCGTCCATGGCAATTCGGAATCCTTTTCGGTGCAGGGAGTGAATCATACGGCGAGAAGCCTCCGGATCGGTCATCATCGCGGTTTCCGTAATCTCCAGTATCAGGTCTTTCGCCTCCAGTTTGTGACGGGTGATGATGTCGGTTATGTCCTGCTCGAATCCGGCATGGGTCAGGTCCGTGGCGGAAATGTTGACGGCAACGGCCAGCTCGTTGCCGTAGCGGGCAGTCAGGTGGCGGTATTCGCTGCAGGCCCGTTCAATGACCCAAAGCGTCACTGGGTAAATAACCCCTGCCTCTTCAGCCTGGGGAATCCACCGGTCTGGTGATACATACCCGAACTCTGGGTGGTGCCAGCGAATCAGGGCTTCCACCGAGCGAACTTTGGCGTCTCGAATGCGCACCTTGGGCTGGTATTCCAGCCACATACTGTTGCTGGCGAGGCTGTTTTCCACCTCCAGCATTAACCGCTGTTGTTGGCTTTGCCGCTCGGTTATGGCCGGGGCGTACACAGAGAGTCCCCGGTTGTTGTTTGCTGGTGCGCCCCCTGCGGAAGAGAGCAGGCTGGCGGCGCCGGTGGTCAGGATGACCGAGCCTGCGGCAGCGCCAAGGAAGAACGCGGACTCTGCAAATCTGGTGCTTGGCGCCCAACCCTTTGTATGTAAGAAAGAAATCACGGTCCCGACCAGTATGGTGAGGATGGCAAGCCCATAATAGCGTGCATGGACATGCTGACGAACCTGGCTCAGAACCACCAGCAGGATAAACCCGCCACCAGCGAGGGCCAGGACGAGGAAAGACGCTTCGCCAACGCCCGGTATGCTCATCGGCGTTGCCAGTAGATGAAGGAATGCCAGCAGACTGATGACGTGAATGATTCGCCGGGAACGATGGCCCAGCGGCAGGAAGTGTGGCGTGAATTCACACAGTGCGATCAGGCACAGCGGCAGACTGATGTGCAGCAGTGCGTTGTACTGCGGCTGGTCGGGCCAGATAAACCAAAGGCCAAACTGTTCCAGAACCAATTGGCAGTGCAGGACACCGGCCATGAACACGCTGAGCCACGCAAGGCCGGGCCGCCGTAGCATAAACACAACCGCCAGGTTGAACAGCAGTGCAAAGGCCAGAATGCCGCCGATAAATACCTGCCGAACCAATGCCATCAGGTCCTGAGGCAGACCCGTTTCCAGGCCCGCTAACCAGCGGACGCTGCCCAGTGCCTGAGGAGTCTGTGACGCAAGCAGCCATCCGTAAGCAATGGCAAAGAGCAACACGATCAGGGGTAGCCAGTGATAGAAACCATTGGCCGAATCAAAGGGCAGGGGCGTACTGGCGATCTCTTGCGTCGTTTGGGGCCCGGTTGAATCCATTCGCTTGATTATCCTGCTCGTTTCCCGGAGGGCTTGTTACACTGTGGTTACTTTGTGAAATATTATGTAACAATATGATTTTAATGTAATTTTACGCGATTTTATACGGTTTTGCATTTCATGTTTTAAACGCTTGAATGAATTCTGCTGCCGATTCCGTTAGCGCTTTTACCCTGGCCATCCCGGAGCCAGCGGGCAATTTGGCTGGTATAGTGGGAAGCTGACACCGTAATGACACATAACAAGGTTTGACCAATGATCCGAACGGCCATTGTCCTGGCACTGACAGTCCTGTGTTCGCTCAACGTTTCCCGGGCGATGGCGATCGAGAGGTCCGAGCTGCAACTGGCGTCTGTTAATGCAGCCGTGGCCTATGCCGACGATGAGGGACTGGTGTACGGCAAGAATGCGGATCGGCGGGTGCCCATCGCTTCCATCACCAAATTGATGACCGCGCTGGTAGTGATGGAGTCCGGCGAGCCCCTGACCGAATGGCTGGATTTCCGGGAACGCCATATTCCCGCACCGGCGAATGCCTATACCCGCATTCGTGTGAGCTCCGAGCTCAGACGCTCTGATGTACTGCGTATTGCGCTGATGTCGTCGGAAAATTTTGCGGCCCATACCCTGGCAAGACACCATCCTGGTGGGTACGACGCCTTTGTTGAAGCGATGAATGCCAAGGCCGTTGAGCTGGGAATGCTGAAAACAACCTTCGTGGATCCCACCGGGTTGTCGGTTGACAATCGCTCCACCGCGGCGGATCTGGTTCGCCTGGTCAGGGCAGCCAGCCAATACCCGCAGATACGGGAGTATTCCACCACACGCTATTTCACCGCCCAGTTCCGTCAACCCAGATACCGGCTGGCGTTCGGGAATACCAATGTCCTGGTTCATCGTGAAAGCTGGGGCGTGGGGATCAGTAAAACGGGCTATCTGTCCGAAGCCGGCCGTTGCCTGGTGATGCTGTTTGAACTGGATGGCAAGCCGCTGGTAACGGTGCTGCTTGACTCACTGGGTACCCGTTCACCGATGGGGGATGCGGGCAGGATCAAGCGATGGCTGACCACCGGCGCCGGCGGCAGTGTTGCTGCGGCCGCGCGTGCGTATGAGCGGAAAAAGAACGCAGCTTACGCCGCTTCGGACGGCACATCCGTGAGTGTGAACTGACCTCTGGCGAATCGGGAACGCAGCGTATGATTGAGATATTCACCACCGGCGGCACCATCGACAAGGTGTATTTCGATGCCAACAGCGAGTTTGAGATTGGCGATAGCCTGATTGCCGAGCTGTTGGCGGAGTCCAACATCCATGACGGCTATACCCTGAACGGGTTGCTGCGCAAGGACAGCCTGGAAATCACGGACGGCGACCGGGAGATCATCAGAACCGCCGTCAGCCAGTGTAACGCCGAGCGCATACTGATCACCCACGGTACCGATACCATGCCGGAAACCGCCAGAGCGCTGCTGTCGGTGAAAGGGAAAACCATTGTGTTGTTTGGCGCCATGCAGCCGGCACGGATGCGCCGGAGCGACGCGGTGTTCAATATCGGCTACGCATGGGCCGCAGTCCAGCTACTACCTCATGGCGTGTATATTGCCATGAACGGCGAGGTGTTCGAGGCTGGTTCCGTACGTAAGAACCTGAAAGCCCAACGTTTCGAACGCACCTGATCAGCCCACGCTGGTCACTTCCTCAGCGGTCAGTTCGCGGTAATCTCCCGGCGCCAGTGAGTCGTCTAGTATGAGGGGGCCGACGCGCCATCGGTGTAACCCCGTCACATGGTTGCCCACCGCCGCCAGCATTCGTTTGACCTGGTGGTAGCGCCCTTCCGACAACGTCAGATCAATTTCCCCGGCATTGAGTAAATGGACATCGGCCGGCCTGGTCGGCCGCGACTCACCGTGCAGTAATACACCCTGTTGCAGTTGCGTGATGGCGAAGTCATCAATGGGTTTGGCGAGTGTCACGCGGTAGGTTTTATGGCATTTCAGCCGGGGCGATGTGATGCGGTGTGACCATTGGCCGTCGGTGGTCAGCAGCAGGAGCCCGGTGGTGTCGGCGTCCAGCCTCCCGGCGATGTGCAGCCCGTGACGGACGTCTGCGGGCAGCAGGTCCAGCGCCGTGGGCTGCTGGCTGTCGGTGGTGGCACTGATGACTCCAGCAGGCTTGTACAGCATCAGGTACCGCTCTTCTGGCAGTGACAGCGGCTGGTCGTCGAGGGAAACTCGGGTGTCTTTGGCCACCGGGGAAGCTGGTTTGCGACAGATCTCCCCATCCACCCGGACTCGGCCTGTGCTGATGGTTTTTTTCGCATCGCGGCGCGACAGGGTGGTCGCGTTGGCAACGAAATAATCCAGGCGCATGCTCAGGTACACCCCTCTCCCGGCGGCGGCAGTGTCAGGCTGGCAAGGCACAGTACCTCGGCGGAGCCCGTCATTCGCGACCAGAGCACGCCTAGGAGTTCCCCGCCAATTGCAGGACGTTCCAGTCGTGAACTGGGCCTTGGTTCAAGACGGTCTCCATCGTATTTGGCGAGTATGAAGGTGAAGGGATGCGCCCCGGGAATACCGAGGCGGATATCGGTGGCCGTGAGCTGATCGCCCTCCCTGTCGTAATGCAGGAAACCACGCGTAAACCAGGCCAGCCGCTGGCCTTCGGGTAATGACGTGGCAGCGTTTGCAAGGTCAGGTTCACGGGGGAAGTGTTCCACCGTAACGGGGCCCTTGCCATCCAGGAATCCGGTCACGATTTCCACCCGTTTTTCCTCACCTACAACGGTCACTCGCCACAGTACGGTATTGAAAGGCATCGGCTGAACCAGCCGTGGGGCATTTTCCAGGCCTTCTTCGGCCAGCGTGGGGCCAACCCGTTCCTGGATGATCTGTTGCGCTGTTGCACTCCAGCCCAGATAAAGCGTTGAAAGAAGCAGGCCGGCCATGATGGCGCTGGTTTGTGGACCGCGGATCAGGAACGCCATGATGCCGACCAGTAGCGGTAGGGTATAAAGCGGGTCGATAATGAAAATGCTGCTGATGGCCACCGGTGGGCCTATGGGCCAGAACAACTGGGTTCCGTAGGTGGTAAAGGCATCGAGCAGAGGGTGGGTCATAAGCACAAGCGCAGTGAGCGCAAACCAGCGCCGGTATCCGAGATGGGGGCGCCACCGATGGAATGCAAAGGCCAGTAATACGGACAGCGGCAACAGAACGAACAGCGAGTGGCTGAATCCACGGTGCTGGGTGAAGTTGGCGACAGCGGTGCCGTAATCAATGATGACGTCCAGATCGGGAAGGGTGCCGAGAACGGCACCGACCAGCAGGGCTGAGCGGCCCAGGGTTTTTCCGGCAACGGCACCGGCCAGTGAGGCGCCCAGTGCCGCCTGGGTGATCGAATCCATCGGGATGATACCTTGTCAGTGGAGTCCGGCAGGTATTATGCGCGGAATCGGTTTTCGGATCACGCCCAAGGTGGCCGGCAGATGGCGGTCAGGTATCACTCCCAGAGGCTTCAGACGTCAGCTTCACTTCCAAAGCATCGAGGACCGTGTCGCCGGGATAGCCGTCGGCAACGAGGCCATTCTTTGACTGGTAGCCGCGAATGGCAGAGCGCGTGTTGGGGCCAAGGATACCGTCCGGTTTCCCGGTATCAAATCCCTGTTCGTTCAGTGCTTTTTGAAGGGTAAGGATATTGTCCCGTGACAACGCTGGCATGTCCTCCGGGGGCGGGTTCTGCAACTTACCGGCACCGGCGATGCGGTCCGCCAGATGTCCAACCGCGATAGCGTAGAATTCAGAGCGGTTCCAGCCCATGATCACATTAAAATTCTTGTAGGCCAGAAACGCAGGCCCTCTGTGTCCTGCAGGAACCACCAGCGCGGCTTCGATGGGCTCGTTCGCCAAGTTGTTGCCGAAGGCATCGGTTACGCCCAGGGCGCGCCATTTTTCCAGAGGCAGCCTGCGGCCGTCCGCCAGGCTGTAATCGAACCCCTGGGGCAGAAGAACCTCTCGCCCCCAGCGGTAGTCGCCGTCCCAACCGAGATCCTGCAGGAAGTGGCCAGCTGACATCATTGCGTCCGGCAAGCTGTTCCACAGGTCGCGTTTACCATCGCCGTCGCCGTCCACCGCATGGCGCAGGAAGACCGTTGGCATGAACTGCACATGCCCCATGGCACCGGCCCAGGAGCCCTCCATCTGCTCGGCGGGTATCGCGCCCTCGTCGATGATTCTCAGGGCTGCAATCAACTGTTCAGTAAAGAACTGACTGCGCCGTTCGTCACACGCCAGGGTGGCAAGAGAACTGGGCACCGACATCTTGCCAAAATAGGCGCCGAAGTTGGTTTCCAGGCCCCAGAAAGCCACAAGGTAGGGGGCGGGCACGCCGGTTTTCCGGGTGACACGGTCAAGCAGTTCCTCGTGTTGGTCCAGCAGCTCCCGCCCGCGGCTTACCCGATCGGAGTTTACCCGGCGATTGAGATAGTCCGCGAAGGTGGTGGTGAATTCGGGCTGGCGGCGGTCGAGTTCTATCACGCGCTCAAGATATTCAGCGCCGGCCAGCACTTCACCCGCCGTTTGTGATGACACACCGGCCTCAATGGCCTGACTTTCCAGGTGTTCGATGCACTGGGGGAAACGCTTGGCCAGTTCGGCGTCGGCGGCTGCGGGCGCGCTGCTCAGGACAAACAATCCGGTAAGTGAAAGGTGTCGAAGTGTCCGTTGGCCTTTTGATGTCCCTGTGAATATGCTCGGCACGCTAAACCTCGGTCTGGGGTGGATGTTCCTGGCTCATGGTAGCCTGTTTTTGTGGCCCTGAAACACCGTTGTTGCCGGATTCCGGTGACAATTCTTTAACCTGGCGTTTCATACCGCCCCGGATGTGTCGTCTTTTTGTAGTCCCGCTATTCCCCATCATCGGCTTGTTCTATAGTTTGCAGGACGATACGACAACTTTCTGAAAGACAAAAGGTCCGAATCATGGCAACGCTGAAGGCGCTGGTGGTGGATGACGCCAGCTTTGTGAGGGATCTGGTCAAGCGAACGGTGCGTCAGCGTTTTCCAGTGATTGACACCACGGATGCCCAGAACGGTCGCCGGGCGCAATCACTGATGTCGCGCACAACGTTTGATCTCATTCTCTGTGACTGGGAAATGCCGGAGATGTCGGGTCTGGAGCTGTTGCAGTGGATGCGCCAACAGCCACAGTATGAAAAAACGCCCTTTATCATGATCACCAGCCGTGGTGACAAGGATCATGTGGTCGAAGCCGTTAAGGGGGGCGTCTCTGAGTACCTGGGGAAACCCTTCAGCCCCGAGGGCCTGAGCAATAAGATCATCAAGGTAATGGGGCGTCGCCTCAAGGACGCCATGGACCGCGGCGGAAAGTCCATGGGCGGGCCTGCGGAGGCATTTCGCGAGTCTGCCAGCCTGCTGACCCAGAAACGGGAGGCTGCGTCTCCGGCGCCAGCCCGTGCCGGCAAGTCGTCCACGCCTTCTGCCTCAGGCGTGACGGGCAGGCCGCCAATGAGCGTGGCGTCGGTGCGTTTTTCAGACAGCACTCTGCGCTCTGTCATCAAGGACATCACTCTGACGGAAGTGCGTGTGATCGCCAAGCGGGACCAGCAGTTTCCGGGCATCCTTGATCAGGCTGTGGTCGATATCGAGGTGGCCGAAGGGCAGGTGGCACGGCTCAATGGTTACGTTCACCAGTTGCAGGCGGTGGACAAACGCCAGGACACGGATTTCGTGGGTGTGACCATCCGATTTGTGGACGAAGACCCGAAAAAGCTGGAAGACCTGTCCCGCTTTATCGCCCGCTTCCGCAGCGGCGGTTAGCCCCGAAAGGCATCCCGGTCAGGACGCGGTTTCAGGAAGCCTTTCCGCCAACCGTTCCCGGGGAAAGTGGCAGGTGAATTCGCTGCCGTCGCCAATCCGGCTTCGTATTTCCAGATTGCCGTCGTGGTTGAGCAATACGTGCTTGACGATCGCCAGCCCCAGGCCGGTGCCACCGGTTTCCTTGTGCCGGCTGGGGTCGGCGCGATAGAAACGCTCGGTAAGTCGTGGGATATGAACCGGGTCGATACCAATACCGGTATCTTTCACCGACAGATGCCCGCCGTCGCGGTCCGTTTTCCAGATAATGGTGATGAGTCCGCCGGCGGGTGTGTACTTCACTGCGTTGAAAATCAAATTTGAGAAGGCGCTGCGCAGTTGGCTTTCGTCGCCCCTTAGCAGGTGGCGATCGCCAATGCTGACGTTGAATTCATGGCCCTGATCGCCGCTGAGGGCCTTGGCGTCGTGGCAGATCTGCTGGATCATGGCCTGTAAATCCGTGACCGCGTCGTTGATGGTCTGTTCGCCGGTTTCAATTCTGGACAGCAATATCAGGTCGGTAATCAGCGCTTCCATACGCGAGGACTGCTGCGCCATGGTGTTGATGGCGCGCCGCCACTTGGGCGGCAGGTCGTCGGCGTTGTCCACCAGGGTTTCCAGATAGCCGCTGATTACCGTCAGGGGTGTTCTCATTTCGTGCGAAACGTTGCCAACGAAGTCCTGTCGCATCTGTTCAAGCTGGTACAGGCGGGTCACGTCCTTGGCCACAATCAGGCGGTCGTCGTCGCCAAACAGGCTGATCTGGATTTGCAGGTGAATGTGCGGTTTTGCGGGTGAGTTCAGTTCCAATGGTTCCCGGTAGTCACGGGAGTCGAAGTAGGCCTTGAACGCGGGGTTGCGGATCAGGTTGTGAATAAACTGCCCGCGGTCCGAACTGCGACGAAAGCCCAGCAGGTGCTCCGCTGAGCCGTTCCACCACTCCATGGCGCCCCGCGAGTCGGTCATGATCACACCATCCCGCATGGCATTGGTGGACTCCTGAACCCGATTGATCTGGGCGCGAAGTTTGTCCTGGGTGCGCAGGTGGTTCTGGTGAAGTCTGTGGAGGCCGTCGAAAATGTCGCCCCAGAGACCAACACTCTGAGGGGCTTCGTCACCGCCACTGGGATTGCCGAGCCATTGGTACAGACGTTTGGCCTGAGCGAGAGTCCACCACAGGTAAGCCAGCAGCCCTGCCGTCAGCCCATAGAGAGGCTGGCCAAAGAAAAGCCCGACAGCCGTGCAGGCTATCAGGAGCGTGATAATCCATCGCAGGTACTTTGACCAGTTGTGTTGCATTACGGCTGCCCCTGAATCAGTTCCGGGCCCTTTTCGGGGTAAAGGGCGCCGGTTGTGGTTATGCTGCTCTGGTAGAGAACCGGTAGCCGGTGCCACGCACTGTCTGGATCAGGTGATCATATTGGTCGCCAAGGGCTTTGCGCAAACGGCGTATATGGACGTCGACGGTTCGCTCTTCAACATAGACGTTACCACCCCACACCTGGTCAAGCAGTTGGGAGCGAGTATAAACCCGTTCCTGGTGTGTCATGAAGAACTGCAGTAACCGATATTCCGTGGGGCCGATGTTCAGTGCGCCGGTTTCCGTGGTGACCCGGTGGCCGACCGGGTCCAGAGTCAGGCCATCCACTTCGATCGGGGTTTCCACACCGGGCGGCGTGGTGCGGCGCAATACGGCTTTCAGCCTGGCCACCAGCTCCCTCGGCGAGAAGGGCTTGGTGATGTAGTCGTCCGCACCCACTTCCAGGCCCTGGATCTTGTTGTCCTCCTCGACCTTGGCCGTCAGCATGATGATGGGAATCTCAGCCGTGGCCTCTTCTTTTTTCAGGCGCCTGGCCAGTTCCACGCCGCTGGTGCCTGGCAGCATCCAGTCAAGGAGTATCAAGTCGGGCTGTTTATCAACTATCAGGGCATGCGCTTCGCGGGCATCCGCTGCCTCAAGGTAGTCGTAGTCGGCCATTTCGAGGGCCACGGCGATCATCTCGCGGATGGGTGCCTCGTCATCGACGATCAGGACAGTTTTTCCAGTCATGAGCATTAACCTGTGTCATACCGATTATTGTTGCTGCCTCATTACAACCGGATAGTGTTACAAGTATATGACAGTCGCAGGCTGTGACCAGGAATGATCAACTAACTGATGATCCGGTCAACCAACAGACCGGTAAAAACGGCGAAGCCCGCCCAGTTATTGTTGAGAAAGGCCTTGAAGCACCCGTCGCGCTCGCGGAAGCGGGCCAGGTGCTGCTGGAAGACAAACAGGCACGCCATGGCAACGAGCCCAAGATAGTAGAAAACGCCGAGTTCAGCCTGCTGGCCCACGAGTATGAGGATCAGCACCACCAGAGACTGCAGGATTGCTATAACTGCCCGGTCGGCGTCTCCGAACAGGATGGCCGTGGATTTGATGCCAATCCGGATGTCGTCATCACGATCCACCATGGCGTACAGGGTGTCGTAGGCAACGGTCCAGAGCACGTTGGCGGTAAACAGCAGCCATGCCAGTTTTGTAACCTCACCGGCCTCGGCGGCCCAGGCCATGGGAATGGCCCAGGAAAAGGCGGCCCCAAGAAACAGTTGCGGCAGATGGGTGTAACGCTTCATGAACGGGTAGATGAACGCCAGTACTGCACCCCCGAACGACAGATAGAGAGTCAGCGTGTTGGTGAACAGAATCACCATCAGGAAAGCCGTCACGCAGAGGCCTGCGAACAGGGCAATAGCTTCCCAGGCTTCGATGCGACCGGAGGTCAGTGGGCGGTCTTTGGTGCGTTTGACGTGTCGATCTACCTTGCGATCGGCAAAATCATTGATGGCGCAACCAGCAGCTCGCATCATGAATACGCCGAGGGTAAAGACGATAAAGTTGCCAACGCTGGGGAAACCGTCTGCGGCCAGCCAAAGTGCCCAGTAGGTTGGCCATAGCAGGAGCAGGCTGCCGATGGGGCGATCGACTCGCAGCAGTCGGGCGTAGTCTGCAAGGCGGGCCTGGATGTGATCTGGCACGGCATTGGGCAGCATAGGTCTGGTCCGTCCGGGATGATGTTCCTGAAGCTGAGCGGGGATTATAGCCAGCGGTGGGGTTCGGTTAAAAGAGCCGCAGCGTCAGGGGCAGAGCGTGGGCAGGAAATACTCCCCGACAAGGAGGGTATGATGACCGCTGAAAAAACGGGAGCGGCGGGCCGCCATAGGCTGATGGCGATTAACCCGATGACAAAGACCGGTTTCGAACGGCCCCCGCTGCCACTGTGGGTTGCTGAACAGGTACGCGCCGAGGGGACGGCGTCCAAGATTGCGCAGGCGGCGTCCACGCCCTGACAGGGTTGCCAATGGAATGATCGTACGGGCAAGCACCCAGGGGGTGTTGTCGCCGTTCAGACAGACCTCGCGGATCCACGCGTTCTGGCGTACCGGAATACCCAGGGTATGAGCCTCCTCCACAGTGGGACGGGCAAAACCCTCCTGGAGGATATCCACGTGAAAGTGCTCACGGCATCGAAGTTGAAGCGCCCGGGTCAGCGAGCCTTCCAGCGTCAGCCAGTGGCTGAGCGGCCCATGGATGGTCGGGTTTTTCAACGCGGCTGCCGAAAAAGAGCGGTACCAGTCCGTAGCGGGGGTGGAGATGGCGTTGTCACCTTCAAGCACGCTGGGTGCGTACCGGTCAAAGTCCCTTGACGGCATAAATTCCCGGGGCGTTGCGCCAATAACCTTTGTAATCCATGCCGTAGCCAAACAGGAAACGGTCCTCAACTTCCAGGCCGGTAAAATCTGCCTTCAGATTTGGCTTTGCCTTGCGATCGTGTTGTTTATCGACCAATACGGCCGTCAGAACCTCGCTGGCGCCATGGGCGAGGCAGTAATCTGCAATGGCGCAGAGTGTCGTACCCTCGTCGAGGATGTCATCAACGATCAGTACCGTGCGGCCATTCATGTTGGCTTCCGGTTGCAGTTTCCATTCCAGGATGCCGCCGGTGGTTTCCTGGCGGTAGCGGGTGGCGTGAAGGTATTCCGCTTGCACGGGAAACGTCAGTCTTGGCAGTAGGTGGCCGGTGAGGATAAGGCCGCCATTCATCACGCAGAACAACAGGGGGTTGGTGTTCTTGAGGCGCCCGGTGATCTCGTCTGCAAGGGACTGGATGGCTGCCTGTACCTGCTGTTCGCTCACCAGGCAGTCGGCCTCTGCCATTACCTGATTCAGTTCGGCGACGATGTCGGTCATAGCGCTGGGATCCTATCTTAAAACGGCCGATTATACCGGAGGAGGCACGCTGAAGGGAGGGGCGTTTCCCGGTTCGCCGGGTGGAAATTCTGGTGATTGGCAGAAAACCCGTTGAATAGCCGTCGGCGCCGGCATTGGTCAATGCGGCAGCGGTGGGTATGATGGTTTCCCGGTATAAATAGTGCCAACTCGGTGCATGAAAGACTTGTGCGTATAATTGTCTGACAATTATTATCGCACCCCAATGAGTTTCGGAGGAATGACATGAAGAAGTGGCAGTGCGTTGTCTGTGGGTTTATTTACGATGAGGCGGAAGGTTGGCCGGAAGACGGTATCGAGCCTGGAACCGCCTGGGAAGACGTGCCAGAAGATTGGGAGTGCCCGGACTGCGGCGTGGGTAAGGAAGACTTCGAGATGATTGAGATCGGCTGACACGCCGCTACCGCTGAACTGGTTTGGAGAGCAGTAATGAACGCAGACGCCCCTATCGTGATTGTGGGTACCGGATTGTCGGGCTATTCGCTGGCGAAGGAAATCCGTAAGCAGGACAAGGACACACCGATCGTCATGGTGACGGCGGACGATGGTTACAGTTACTCCAAGCCCATGCTTTCCACCGGTTTTACCAAGGGTAAAGAGGCCGACGAACTGGCGCAGGCGTCGTCGGATACGATGGTGGAGCAATTGAACCTTCAGCTGCGTACTCACACCACTGTGACCGGCATTGATCCGGACGCCCACGAACTGGTGCTGGGGGATGAACGGCTACCGTACGGCAAACTGGTGTTGGCCTGGGGTGCGGATGTGATTCGCCTGTCCATTGCCGGTGACGGCCACGAGCGTGTCTTTTCCATCAACGACCTGATGGACTACCGAGCCTTTCGCAAGGCCCTGAAGGGCAAAAAGCGGGTAGCCATCATGGGCGCGGGCCTGATCGGTTGTGAGTTTGCCAACGATCTTCGCAACGGCGATGTCGACGTGGATGTGATTGCTCCTTCTGATGCCCTGATGCCTGGACTTCTACCACCGGCTGCAGCAGCAGCGGTGCGCGATGGACTGGAAGGGTTGGGCGTCCGTTTTCATCTGGAAACCGTCGTGGAACATATTGCCAATAACGGGGATGGCGTTCGTCTGACCTTGGCCAATGGTGAGGAACTGGACTCTGACCTGGTGATTTCCGCGGTCGGGCTGCGTCCACGCACGGAGCTGGCCGCTTCGGCGGGCCTGGAGACCCAGCGTGGCATTGTGGTCAACCGTGCCCTGGAGACATCGATGCCCGACGTCTACGCACTGGGTGACTGCGCTGAAGTCGATGGCCACGTGTTGCTGTATGTATTGCCGCTGATGGCGTGCGCCCGCGCGTTGGCGAAGACGTTGGTGAGTGAACGCACTGAAGTGAAATACGGCACCATGCCGGTGATGGTCAAGACCCCCTGTTGTCCAACGGCAGTGTGCCCGCCACCGGCGAATGCGTCGGGCAACTGGGAAGTGGATGCGAACGGTCAGGACGTTCGCGCCCTGTTCAGGAGTGAGTCTGGCGAGGTTCTGGGCTTTGCGGTAACCGGTGGTTACGCGGTGGAGAAGCAGACCCTGTCGAAGGAAGTGCCGCCGATTCATGGCTGAGGGCGATATCAGGATTGCGAAAACCCTCGGCTTGCGGTAGAAACTCATTCGTGAGCTAACGATATTGACAGGAGCTGGCATGCTTGAAGTGACCAGAAAACTGGTGGATCTGCTGGATCTTTCCCCGATCGGTGACGACCATTTCCAGGGGGACAGTGAAGATCTCGGCTTTCCCAATGTGTTTGGTGGCCAGGTTCTGGGGCAGGCGCTGATGGCGGCCAGTCGCACGGTGGAAGGTCGCCTGCCACACTCGCTGCATGCCTACTTCCTGCGCCCCGGCAATCACAGCATGCCCATTGACTACGAGGTCCAGCGGGTTCGGGACGGTGGCAGTTTTTCCGTTCGGCGTGTGATTGCACGTCAGGGTGGCAAGGAGATTCTGACCGGCTCCATGTCGTTCCAGGTGGCCGAGGAAGGCTTCGAACATCAACTCGACATGCCCTCGGCACCGGATCCGGAAGACCTTAAATCCGAGCAGGAGTACGGCGAACTGCTGGCGCCTCATGTCCCTGAGCATCTCCGCGACACCCTGACCCGGGATCGTCCTATCGAAATCCGGCCTGTGGACCCGGTGAATCCATTGAAACCGGAACCGCGCCCGCCCTACAAACAAAGCTGGTTACGTACTCAGGGCCACCTGCCGAACGATCCGGTGCTGCACCGCTGCCTGCTGACATACGCGTCCGACTTTTCCTTTCTGGGGACGTCACTGAATCCCCACGGCGTGTCGTTTATGAACAAGAAAATGCAGATCGCAAGCCTGGATCATTCCATCTGGTTTCATCGCGAGTTCCGTATGGACGAGTGGTTGCTCTACGACAAGGATAGCCCCAGCGCCACCGGCGGACGCGGCTTCAATCGCGGTAATTTCTTTGACCGCCAGGGCCGGCTGGTGGCCTCGACCACCCAGGAAGCACTCATCCGTCAGCGGGGTTAGGTCAGCGGAGATGGTCAGCCAAGCTTACGGCCTCGGCCATGATGTTTGTAGTCGCCCAGCCAAACGATGACGTCGTCGAACGGCAGTGGTGGCGTCAGGATATAGCCCTGGATCATGTCGCACCCCATCTTCTCCAACAGTTCCATTGTCTCCGAGCTTTCCACGCCCTCGGCCACTACCGAATAGCCCAGGCTGTGGCACATCTCGATGGTGGTCTGGACAATGACGCGGTCGCCAGCCTGGGACGCCAGATCCGTGATCAGTGAGCGGTCGATCTTGATCTCGCTGGCGGGCAATCGCTTGATATACGAGAGCGAAGAATAGCCGGAACCGAAGTCATCAATGGACAGCGGGATACCTGTGGTGTGCAGGGAATTGAGAGCGCGCAGTGAGTTGACCGGGTCCTGCATCATTGAGGTCTCGGTGACTTCCAGGATAATGGCCCCGCGATGAGTGTGGTGGCTGCTCATCAGGCGCTGGACGTACAGCGGAAAGTCCGGCTCCCGCAGATTGTTGGGGGAGATATTCACCGAGATATTGAGTGGGTAGCCGTTCTCCAGTAATCGCGCTCTCAGTTCCAGTGAGTTCTCCAATACCCAGCGTGTTAATGGCTTGATCAGTCCGGTCTGCTCGGCCAGGGCAATCAGCTCGTCGGCGGGTATTGGCTTTTTCCGGTCGGGCCAGCGAATCAGCGCTTCCAGGCCGACCACCTCCCTTGTTTTCAGAGACAGCTTTGGTTGCAGGTATAGGGCAAGTTCACCGTGCTGGAGAGCATGTTGCAGCTCGGACACCAGGGTAAGGCGGTCAGCGCTGTAGGAGTCCCGCGAGGGCTGATAGTAGGCCAGCCCTCGGTCTCGGGCGTCGTCGGAGCCCTGCGCAATAAAGGCACGCCGGATCAGGGTATTGGTGTCGGTGGCGTGATCCGGATAGATCGCCGAGCCCGTGTGAGGGTCCAGTGGTAACTGCATGCCCAGGTAGTCCAGCGGTTTACGGATTTCCTCAAGGGCACGAACAATGGCACGAGGTGTTTCCGAAATAACATCCGCTTCCACAATAAACCCGAAGGTAGCCGACTCCAGCGACGCCAGGTAGAAACTCTGCTGATCGGTGGTCTCAACGGTGCAGATTCCGGGCAGTTCACTGACGATGCTGTTGAAGCGTCGGGCGGCAAGTTCGAGCAGCCGGTCGGTATTACGATGCCCCAGGGTTTTGGTGATGGCTGGAAGGTTGCTTAGGTGGATCACCGCGATGGAGAGGCGTTTGTCGGGCTCTCGGTTGATCAGTTCGCTGATGGTCATTTCCAGGCAAGCGCGGTTGGGCAATCCCGTTAGCGGGTTGTGGAGAGCCTGTTCGATCAGTCGAAGCTCTGCTGAGCGCCTTGCCGCCATGGCGGTGATTTCTGCTTCGCGGGCGCGAACTTTGCCTTCACGTTCCTGGTAGAGCCGGGCGGCCAGGGCGATGGTCAACAGGATAGCTTCGAGAGCGGAGCCGATTTCGATGCCGTAGGCCGTCACGAAGCTGTTGGGTACGAAACCGTATTTATTGGCTGCGGTGATGGCGCTGCCCAGGGTAAGCAGGCCCCAGGCTATGGTGTAGTAGCCGGCCTGGGGATTGCCCCGAATCCATTGTATGGGCCCCATGACGGTCAACAGCAGGCAACTGGGAATCGCCAGGGCAACCGTGAGCCTGCTGGCAACGCTGTAGTCGGTAACGAATGTTGTCACTGCCACCGCGACGTTCACCAACACCGTATACCACACAAGTTTGTCCATGCGCGGGCTGGTGACGCGCAGGTTGAGGAAAGCGCGGGAGAATAACAGGGTGAATATCAATGCCACCGGCACGGCCAGCACCATGGCCTGGTTGTGCAACCAGGGCGACTCTGGCCAGAGCAATTGGTAGGTGCTGCCATTCAGGCTGCCAATAAACATCAGATAGCTGAGGGTGGAGAGCACGTACAGCAGGTACATGCGCTCTCTCAGTGCCAGGAAGATAAACAGATTGAAAAAGATCACCATGATCAGGATGCCGTAATAGATCGCGTGCATCTGGTCTTCGATGGACGTGGCTTCGAAGTAGGTTCGAGGGTCCCACAGTCTGATGGGGATCTGCATGGCGCCCTGAGTCCGAACACGCAAAAACACCTGGTAATCGCTTAGCGGATCGGTTTCGAAGGAAAACAGAAAGTTGCGGTGTTGAATCTGGCGCTGCGCAAAGGGAAGGTGGTCGCCCGTTGAGATGCGTTGCCTGACGACGCCATTCTCTATCAGGTAGAAGGTGATATCGTCGAGCTGGGGGTAGCGTATCTCCAGTAGCTTACGGTCACTGGGTATGGCGGATACAGGAACGCGGAGCCACACGGTGTCGCGAATGTAGCCGAAGTTGGGGCTTTCGCCTTCCAGTGACTGCCATCGGTCGGAAGCAAGGGCTTCCCTGAGATCCATCTGTTCCGAAGGTGCCACCCGAATATAGTCCATATCCGGTTCTGCAAAGCCGGGCGAAGCCGCGTTTGCCTGGGTTCCGAAAGCCATCATGATCAATGCGCCCGCCAGGGCGAAAAACTGAGCAATATGGCGCACGTAGTACCGATCTTGTTGTGATTGTCTGGCTCAGTATGGCGTTATCTGCCGGGGGGCTCAAGGCTGATAATGCCGGTTTTCGAACGTCACTTGTGTCAGGTGTTACAGCTGTTCAAGCCACTCCCGTACCCAGGGAACGGCTTCCATCTCCGGCTCGGTGGTTTCCAGGGCATCAATCCTCAAGGTATCCCCCACTTTCCGGGCTGAAGTTTCGTATAAAGCCTCTTCCATCAGCTCACCGGCACCACAAAAGGTGTCACCGTAGGAGCTGTCGCCAAGCACAATTACGCCAAACGGACGCGCGGGTTGTTGGGGCAGTTGCTCGCGCAGCCGCAAATAAAACGGTAGCAGGTTGGGGGGTAGCTCTCCCTGGCCGGTGGTTGATGTACACACCAAAAGCGGTTCGTCGTTCCCGGTGATGTCCTCCAGGTCGGGCTCCTCAAGGATCGTGATCCGATGCCCTTCCGGTTCCAGGGTTTTCTTCAAGGTACGTGCTGTCAGCAGGGCGCCACCATAAACGCTGCCGACCAGAATCCGGATTGAAGCCATGAATGGTCCTGTTGATTCGTAACGACAACCGTCCTTTGACGGCTGTCTGCGTTGGGGCCCGATCATAGCCGGTGATGCGGTAACGCTCAAGATCCGGCTCCGGAAGGGCTGGTTTCCCTGGGGGAGGTTCGTACTCTGGGAGCAACGCGATTGCGCCCGTCTTCCTTGGCGCTGTATAGGTGGACGTCAGCCTGTTTCAGTAATTCATCCACTGAGCCGGTCTTGGCAATGGAGCAGATGCCGGCGCTGATGGTGACGGGCATGCGCTGGCCGGTAAAGGAGAACTCGGCACTGGCGACCTCGGAGCGTAGCCGTTCTGCGAGAGTGAGAGCCTGTAGCAGTGACGTGTCCGGCAACAGGATCAGGAACTCCTCTCCGCCCCAGCGTGCGGCCACATCCGTTTGGCGGATAACGGTTTGCATCAATTCCGAGAAGGCCCGCAGTACGTGGTCACCGGCGTCGTGTCCGTAGTCGTCGTTGATACGCTTGAAGAGATCCAGGTCGATGAGAACGATGGAGAAATGGTGGCCGGAACGCCGGTACCTTGAATACTCCTCGTTCAGCCGATGCTGCATGTCCCTGCGGTTGGACAGGCCCGTCAGTTCGTCAGTACGGGCTGCATGTTGGTGGGTGCGGGCCATATCCATCAACTCATTGCGTGCCTTCAGGCGACTGGCTTCCAGCACGAAACAGAAGATGGATTCGAACGTCAGCGTGGCGAAAAAACGGATCTTGAAGTCTGTGCTGTATTCGGCGGTCACCAACGGTAGTTCAGGGAACTGGAAAACCACAACCGCCAGCAGGCAGCAGAATAACAATACCGCTGTGCCGGTTTTCAGATCGGTCAGGTAAAACAGCAGCGGCGGGAACACGTAGAACCAGAGTGGGCCGGTGTTGCTCTCGCCACCGGTGATGATCAGGTATCCGAACAGCAGGCCGACAATGGAGATCATGCCAGCCTTCTGATGGCGGCGGTTGCGGGAACGGGCAAAGGACAGCATGTTCATTGCCACCAGTCCCGCAAAGAACCAGAGCGAGAAGGCGTGGTGAGTGTGGGTTGCAAACCACGCCTTGGCGCCAATGCCCAGCAGGAAGAGGATGGCCATGGCTGACAGACCGGTCAGCAGGCGGGAGACGCGTTCCTCCTCGCCTTCGTCGGCTACTTGTTGGCTGGTATCGGGGAGTCTGGTCATGACACTTTTTGTTGTTGTCGATTTGTTGTTGGTGCTTTGTCCAGACTGCGTGAGCCGGGATAGTGAATCAGATTAGTCGAAGCGGGAAATCTGTACAGCGACTTTGGTCAAGCAATTACCATTATGACCGTTATGTTTCAATTTCATGGCAAAAAATTTATAGTTGCCGCCGTAAGTACTGTGAAACTGTAGCTTCCCGTATCCTCCCTGTTGCGAGACCTGACGTATTATGGCCGGCAAAAACGGATTCCTCGATACTCTCCTGACCAGCCCATCGACCGAGCGTTATCGCGTTGGCTTCAGCTTCCTGTTCCTGCTCTGCATATTTATAGCCGTGGGACAGATCAGCGACGGCATGCCCAACAACATGCTGCTGATGGCAGCTGCGGTCATCGGTGGCTACATGGCCATCAATATCGGCGCGAATGACGTCGCCAACAACGTCGGCCCGGCGGTGGGGTCCGGGGCGCTGTCGCTGGGTGGCGCGGTTCTGATCGCCGCCGTGTTTGAGGCCGGCGGTGCCATCATCGCCGGTGGTGACGTGGTTTCGACCATTAAAGGGGGCATTATTGCCGCTGAAAGGCTCGATGATGTCAGCGCCTTCGTGTGGCTGATGACAGCCGCACTTCTTGCCGGCGCCCTGTGGCTGAACCTGGCCACCTGGATGGGTGCTCCGGTGTCCACTACCCACTCCATTGTCGGGGGCGTTCTTGGGGCCGGAATTGCCGCCGGCGGCTGGGGCATTGCCGACTGGGCCGTCATGGCCAAAATTGTCGCCAGTTGGGTGATTTCCCCCGTAATGGGTGGCGTGCTGGCGGCGCTGTTCCTGTATGCCATCAAGAAGACCGTGCTGTATCGCAAGAACGTGGTGCCGGCGGCAAGAATCTTCGTGCCCTGGCTGGTGGCGATCATGGCCTGGGCCTTTGGCACCTATTTGATGGTGAAGGGGGTCAAGAAGGTCGTTGAAGTAGACTTCCTGGGGGCCTCTCTGGTTGGTCTGGGGCTCGCCGCAGTCATTTTCTTCCTGATGCGGGTTCTGGTCGGCCGCCGTGCCGCAACCATGGAAAACAGCTCTGCCGGAGTGAATACCCTGTTTACCTGGCCGCTTATATTTGCCGCGGCATTACTCAGTTTCGCCCATGGGGCGAACGATGTGGCCAATGCCATCGGCCCGCTGGCGGCCATTAACGATGCACTGTCGGCTGGTGCAGTGGTCACCGCAGCGTCCATTCCTTTGTGGGTAATGCTGGTTGGTGCCCTTGGTCTGGCCGTTGGTCTGATGCTGTTCGGCCCACGCCTGATCAAGACCGTGGGGACTGAGATCACTGAACTGGATAAAACCCGGGCGTTCTGTATCGCCCTGTCGGCGGCGCTTACCGTCATCATCGCCTCCCAGTTGGGGCTCCCGGTCAGTTCCACCCACATTGCCATCGGTGGTGTGTTTGGTGTTGGTTTCCTGAGGGAGTATCTGAAGTCAAACTACGCCACCCAGCTCCACAACATCATGGACAGCCATGAGGAAGAGGAGCGTGAGCGTCTGCGCCCGTTCCTGGAAGATTTCCGTAACGCCTCGGTTGAGCAGATGGAAAACCTGCTCCAACAGGCCAAGAAAAAGAAACAGGTACCGCTCTCCAAGAAGGAGCGCAAACGCCTTAAAAAGATCTACCGCGAGGAGATGGTCAAGCGTTCGCACCTGACTCGTATCGTTGCTGCCTGGATCATTACGGTGCCCGCGTCGGCCTGCATGGCGGCCGTTCTGTTCTTCACCCTGCGCGGGCTGATGCTGTAAGGGATTGTCGCGCTGGTTGTCAGGTGCCTGTTTGGCCCATACTATTCTTCAATACGGGAGGCGTTTGCCTCCCAATAAGTTGCCACTCTGTCCGGGGATTGATTCATGAGTTCAGCAGAAGAAAGCCGTCAGGCGAAGGTCATTGACGAGCTCAGGGTGTTTATCAAGAAGGTCCTCAGTGATCCGACCATTGCGGTGAAATCGGTGGAAATTGCCCGCAAATATCGCAATCAGCCCAATGCCAATGAGTTGATTGCCCGTGAGATCAGCGCCAACACAACGATCCGTATTCCGGAGAGCTGGAGTCGGGCGGATCACATGTTTCTCGATATCCTGGACGAAGTCCTGGATGACGAAGAGGCGCTTTACTGATCTTTGT
Organism: Marinobacter sp. M5B; assembly: GCF_042604615.1. NCBI lineage: Bacteria > Pseudomonadati > Pseudomonadota > Gammaproteobacteria > Pseudomonadales > Marinobacteraceae > Marinobacter > Marinobacter sp. M5B. The sequence continues at coordinate 3,987,123 of NZ_CP156894.1, read as the reverse complement.
CAGGCCTGCCGAACGCCGGGCTGATGCTGCTTCAACACGGCATCGGCCATCTGGTCCAGGATGGTGATTTCGTCCTGGATGCCCTCGTCCGATGACAAATCCCGCTGTTCCTTCAGTATGTCCGCGAGGATTTCTTTCGTGGTCAACGGGTTGGCCAATACCACCCGGAACACGATGCAGGGGAAGTGATAATAACGCGACGGTTCGAGCCGGGTACGGGAAACGAAGGCTTTACCCCGTTCACGTTGGGTTTTCTGAATGAACTTGGTGATGCGGTTCAGGCAGGTGTTGAGTCGTTCGGCCTGTAGCGAGTCCGCGATTGCCAGTGCCTGCTGCACTTTCTCCGGGCAATAGCGATAAGTCAGGATATTGAGCTCTGGTTTGGTGATGAGCTCGAAATCCGTTTCTGCGTTGATCATTTCCGCAAAGGTTTGTGCCTTGTCGATGCCCTGGTCGATGAGGATCTCATAGCCTTCCCGCGCCAGGATTCTCAACCCCGACTGGATCAGCATTGACATGCCCGGCCGCGAACCTTCCAGGGTGGTACTACCCAGATCCCGCGAGCCTTTACGGATAATGTACTGGGCGTGATGCTCGACAGCGCTTGCCAGGCCCGGGTCGCGGAACACCACCAGCCCAGCCCCCATGGGAACATAGAGTTGCTTGTGGGCGTCGAAGGTCACCGAGTCGGCCTTTTCGATGCCCCTGAGCAGGTGCCTGTGGGTGCGGGAAAACAGTGTCGGCCCACCCCAGGCCGCGTCCACATGAAAATGGGCGTTGAACTCCCGGGCGATGTCTGCCATGGCGTCCAGCGGGTCGACGTTGCCGGTCTCGGTGGTGCCGGCAATGCCGCAGATGGCCATGACCCGGATTTTCTGGCGGTGCAACTCCAGGCATTTCTCCCGCAGTGCATCGGTGTTGATGCGGTTGTCGTCATCGGTGTCGACAGGCACCAGGAAGTCCCGGCCCAGACCCAGTACATCGGCGGCTTTGCGCAGTGAGTAGTGGCCGCGGCGGGAGACCAGAATGGCGGCACCCTCGCAGCCGTAATAGCGTAGTGCCCGGAACAGGCCTTCCTGATGGATACCGCGGAAGCTGCCTTCGGCGGGGAACGCGTTGTTGCGTGCCACCCAGAGTGCGGTCAGGTTGGCCACGGTGCCGCCGGAGCACATGGCACCGAGGGCGTAGCGGGGATCGTGCATCCACTTGCGGTAGAAGGCACCGTCCTGCTCATACACCAGCCGGTGGATCATGCCCAGTACCTGGCGTTCCATGGGCGTGAAGGCCTTGGAGGTTTCGGTTTTAACCAGGTTCTGGTTGAGGGCAATCATGATCTTGGACAGCGGCAGCATGAAATAGGGCAGTGCCGAGGTCATGTGGCCGATAAAGCTGGGAGACGCCGTGTGTACCGAGTTGGCCACCAGCTTGTCGAGCAGGAACTGGGCCTGTTCGGAGACGAAGATGGGCTTTTCCGGAATGGCGTAGTCCGAGAAGTCTTTCTCGACTTCGGAAAGATCCCGCTCGACCGCAACGATGTGTTCCTGGAGGAATCCGGCAAGGTTGCGGGATATGTTCTGGTCAATCCTGCTCAAGGTGGATTCAGGTGCCTCGGGCACGGTGAATACACGATACATGGCCTCTACCGAGGCCTGGGCGGATTTTTTCTTTCCGGTCATAGGTGCCACACACTATCAGTGGTCATTCGCAAAGCCTGTCCCGGGCGTTCCGTTCTCCCTGAGGGGGCGTAGTATACGGTGTCGTGAAACCATACGCTACAGCATGGGCCCTGCATGGCGGGAGGGTCAAAGTATCTCTCGGTGTACGTCCAGTATGGCAGCGTCGATGCGTTCCTGTATGGCTTTTTCGATCTGGTCGAGGCGCTGGGCGATCTGTTGCGATGAGCCTCCGAGGGCGGCGATGGTCCAGGTGGCGCAGTCGAGGGCGTCCTGGTCGGCGGTTTCGGCGACGGCCAGGTCGGGTTCTTTGCCCCAGACGGCTTTCAGGGCGGTGAAGACTTTGCGTTTGGCTTTGAGGTCTTCGCAGCCGTAGAGCTGGAAGTGCAGGGTCAGGATGCCCACGTGGGGCGTGATGACTGTTTGCTGGGGCGTATTGCCCTCTTTTAGCAGCCTTCTTAGAGCTTCAGACATAGGTGTTCCGATTTTGGTGCTGGAACTGGAGGCGATGGGCTTTCCAAAACACGCTCCTGCGGCACGTCCATGTGACGCTTGGGCTTCGCCATCCATGGCTCCGCACAGTTTTGGAAAGCCCATCGCCTCCAGTCCGCGAACCTTTCAGGTGGAGTCCGCTTCGCCAGACAGTATGTATTGTCCAGCAGTCTGTTTTCTAGCCTACTACAGGCGTCGCCCGTTTGATAATGGCGGCCGGATCGGTGCCGGAGGGCAGGTTGCCGTAGTTCAGGCCGCCGTTGTGTTCCAGGCGGGAGGCGCAGAAGGCGTCGGCGACCGCAGGGTCGGAGTTTCTCAGCAGCAGTGACGACTGCATCAACAGGGCCAGGCGATCCACCAGGTTGCGGGCGCGGTATTCGAAGTCGCTGATGTCGGCGAAGTCGTTCTGCAACTGGGCCAGGAAGCGGTCGAAGCGGGCGTCGGCGCCGCGGGCTTCGGCGGCTTCGCTGAAGAAGGCGTCGAGGGTGTCTGGTTCTTTCTGCAGTGCGCGCAGGGTGTCCAGGCACTGGACGTTGCCGCTGCCTTCCCAGATGGCGTTGACCGGGGATTCCCGCAGCAGTCGGGGCATGATGCAGTCTTCCATCACGCCGCTGCCGCCGATGCATTCCATGGCTTCGTAGGCGTGGTTGGGGGTGCGTTTGCAGATCCAGTACTTGCCAACCGGAGTGGCCAGTCGTGCCAGCAGGCGCTCGTGCTCCAGATGTTGGCTGTCCAGGGATTTGGCGATTCGCATGGTGTAGGCCAGGGCGGCTTCGCTTTCCAGTGCAAGATCGGCGAGGACGTTCTGCATCAGCGGCTGTTCGCTGAGTCGCCCACCGAAGGCGCTGCGGTGGCGGCAATGGTGGGACGCCTGGGCCAGTGCCTGGCGCATGCCGGCGGAGCTGCCGATCATGCAGTCGAAGCGGGTCATGGCGACCATTTCAATGATCGTCGGTACACCTCTGCCTTCCTCGCCCACCATCCACGCCAGGGCGCCGCGCAGTTCCGCTTCGCTGGAGGCGTTGGCGACATTGCCCATCTTGTTTTTCAGGCGCTGGATTTGCCAGGGGTTTTTGCTGCCGTCCGGGCGCCAGCGTGGCATCAGGAAGCAGGACAGGCCGCTTCTGGTCTGGGCCAGCACCAGGAAGGCGTCGCACATGGGGGCAGATACAAACCATTTGTGGCCGACCAGTTCATAGGCCTGCCCCGGGCCTTCTGCACCGATGGCGTAAGCACGAGTCGTGTTGGCCCGGACGTCGCTGCCACCCTGTTTTTCCGTCATTGCCATGCCGATGGTGACGGATTGTTTTTCGCTGTCCGGCAGGTTTCGGGGGTCGTAGCTATTGGCGAGGATTTTGTTTTCCCAGGCCGCGGCCAGTTCCGGTTGTTTGCGGATTGATGGAACGGCGGCAAAGGTCATGGTAATGGGGCAGCAGTGGGCGGCCTCAATTTGGGAGTGCATGTAGTACTTGGCCGTTCTCGCGACATGGGCGCCTGTGCCGGGATTGGTCCACGGGCTGCTGTGGAGGCCGTTTTCCATCGCTGTGGACATCAGTTGGTGGTAGGCGGGGTGGAAGTCCACCTGATCCGTGCGATGGCCAAAGCGATCATGGGTATTGAACGCCGGTTTGTTCTCGTTGGCATGGAAGCCGAGCGCGATGGTGTCCGCCGCGCCGGCGAAAGCACCAAACTGCTTAAGGTCGCTGGTCGCTGCTGCGGCGCCCTCCCGGGCGACCGCCTCCTGCAGGGCCTTGTCCTGTTCGAAGAGGTTGTAATCCTCCAGAGCAGGTGGCTGATTGAAGACCTCGTGGGTAACCGCCAGGTAGCGGTCGTCACTGGAGGGGGTTGCGGTTTCCTGCTGCAGGGGCTGGCGGGCCTTCATGTTTATCTCCTGGTGCCAGTCAACCCCTGCATGCAAAAGCAAATGATGGAGTTGACCAGCGGATCGTGGTCGTTGGTCTCTGCCTGCTCCGTGGTATCAGCCTGTGCCGGGGACAGAGGCCCCACAAGGCTTTCGGCGATGGCACCTACAAGGCAGGTACTGCTTTGCCTGGCATCCTGATCCGGGAGGCAGCCCTCCTTGATGCCGTCCCGGATGGCCTGCTCGAAAAGTTGAGCGTAGGCGCGGCGGAACTTGAGGCGCTCTTCCTCAACTTTCGGGTCTACCGGCTCTGCGATCAGCGACCAGGCCATCACCGGGCCTCTCAGGGCTCTCTCCGCAAACTGGCGAAGGGCCACTTCCAGACGGGAAACGGCGTTATCTTCGGCGGCCAGTGCCTCAGCGACTTTGTCGACTTCCCGTTGTGTCGCAATCCTGAAGATCTCTGCAAACAGGTCTTCTTTGGACTCAAAGTGTCGGTAGATGGTTCCCGTAGCAACGCCGGCGCACGCTGCGATGCGCGTTATCTGGGCGCTGCGGAAGCCGCCGTCGGCAACGCATCCGTATGTGCATTCGATAATGCGCTTGCGGGCCTCTGCCTTGCGATTGCGCATCTTTTCCGTTTCCCGATATGCCATGCGGGTTCCTTATAAGTAGTGAATCATTATTCATTCTTTGTGTCAATCAATAGACCAGTATAGCTTGGTTCATATTATTCTTTAAAAACAATATCGTGGAGTTGCTTACAAAAATTTACAAAAAAACCGTTGTCAGTAAATAGCGTTGCAACTGAAAGCGGATTATAAAGACGCCAAGGCAGGTAGTAAGACGCATCCGCCGAGATGGGGCGGCCGTGCCATAACAGGCTTGGCGCGCTCGTTGTACTGTTTTCGTTGATGGAGAAAATCATGAGTGAATTCGACGAAAGCAATCTGGAGCAATCCGGTAGCTGGACACATGACAGCGACGATACACATTCCATTGCCGGCCGTGCGCGAATCCGCGCTCAGCTTCAGCAGGATATTGAATCGTTTCTGAGCCAGGGCGGCAGAATTCAGGAAGTGGATACAGCATTCCGTTCGGACCCTTCCCGCAAGGTGGATGTCGGTTTCAATAATCGCTCCCTCTGAATTCATGAAGCCGCAGCCTCTGAGGCTGCGGCCTGTTTGCGTTCGTGGCTTACGGTTGTTTTGACGCCGGTCTCACCGCTGTATCCCGTATTCCTCTATGCTGCGTTCTGCAGGATAGCGTGTTCCGTGCACCATGACCGTTACTCACCCCACATTCGACCCTTAAACAGGCCGCGTTCATGAGAGGATTCCTTCGTTTTGCAACCACGGCGCTCGTCGTCATGGCGCTGATCGCGGCAGGCATGGTCATTTTCTTTGGTGATACCCCGACCCCCGCCCAGGAGACAGTTGATACAACCGCCGACACAGAAAGCGGCGTTGTGCCAAAGTCGGATTCAACGACCGGACGTAGGGCGCCGTCAAAACTTGTAGGCGAAACCGCGGTTGCGGTGCCGGATACAATGCCAGCGTCGTTGGCGGGAACCAGCGTGCCCGGTGGCTGGGCCGAAACCGATGCTAATGGCTCCCTGGTCCCCACGCCGCAGTTGCGCCAGTTGTTTGAATATTACCTGGCGGCTCTGGGCGAGGAGACGTTACCCCAACTGGTTGCCCGGATAGAGCAGGCGTTGGCCCGGCTTGAAGAGCCGGCCCGATCGGAAGCTCTCGACACTTTGGGGGACTATCTGGACTACAAGCTGGCGTTGGGCGACCTGGAAGCCACCTATGGTCATGACGCCACGACGAACGCAAAGGACATGCAACGGCGAATGGCAGAAATACGCGCCCTGCGACGCACCTGGATGGATGCGCAAACCGCCGACGCCTTTTTTGCAACGGACGAGGCCGTAGACCAGTTCCAGGTTGAGCAACTGCGTATCCGAACCGATCCGTCTCTGTCTGAAAAGGAGCGGGAGCAGGCGCTGGCAGAAGCCGAGAAGGCGCTCCCGGAACCGCTTCGTCAGGCACGCCGGGAAACCCGCAAATTCGCCGACTACCAGCGTGCGCAGTCAGAATTCGCGGATGATCCCGACGCCTTGCGCGCCTGGAGGGAGGAACGCTTTGGTGCCGAGGCTGCCCGTGAGCTGGAGAAGGTGGAAGCTGAACAAAAGGTATGGGAAGCCAAGTGGCAGGCCTATAGCCAGGACCTGGCGGAGCTTGACGACATGGGGCTTGCCGGCCCGGAGCGCAAAGCCGCCATTGACGCGCTCAGGGATGATTATTTCGAGGGCGCTGAAAAGCTGCGTGCCGAGGCCCTGGATTCCATCCGGTAACAGTCCTTTCATCTGAACGTAGTAGCCTGATGGTGTGGCTCGGCTGTAGGCCCTGCCACCGCCGCTTATGGGCGTGTATGATGGGGCGGTAGCCCCATTTTCCACAGGAGGTATTCCGTGAGCTTTTCGGCCAATCGCATGTTCCCAGCCACTCGTCTGCGTCGTAACCGGGTTGACGGTTTTTCCCGGCGTCTGGTTCGGGAGAATCAGCTCAGTGCCGACAACCTGATTTTTCCGGTGTTCGTACTGGAAGGCGAGGGTCAGCGGGAGGCGGTACCCTCCATGCCCGGCGTCGAGCGCCTGAGCGTTGATCTTCTGGTGGAACAGGCGGCGGAACTGGTGGCGCTTGGGATTCCGGCCGTGGCGCTGTTTCCCGTGGTGCCTGCGGAGCACAAGAACCTGTCTGGATCTGGCGCGTGGGATTCCGATGGTCTGGCCCAGCGTGCGGTGCGTGCGCTGAAGGACGCCTACCCTGAGTTGGGTGTTATTACCGATGTGGCACTGGACCCATTCACCACCCATGGCCAGGACGGCATTATCGACAACGACGGCTATGTGCTGAACGACGTGACCGTGGAAGCGCTGGTTAATCAGGCGTTGTCCCATGCCGACGCGGGTGCGGATATTGTGGCGCCGTCCGACATGATGGACGGCCGGGTCGCTGCCATCCGCGACGCCCTGGAGTCCGCTGGCTATGTGAACACGCGTATTCTGGCCTACTCTGCCAAGTATGCTTCCAGTTATTACGGGCCGTTCCGCGATGCGGTCGGCTCAGCGGGCAACCTGGGCAAGGGCAACAAGGCCACCTATCAGATGGACCCGGCCAATAGTGATGAGGCGCTCCAGGAAGTGGCGATGGACATCGCCGAGGGGGCCGACATGGTGATGATCAAACCCGGCATGCCGTATCTGGATATCGTTCACCGGGTAAAACAGGAACTGCAGGTGCCAACGTTCGTCTATCAGGTCAGTGGCGAGTATGCCATGCACATGGCCGCTGCCGAGAACGGATGGCTGGATGGCGACGCCGTGATGATGGAGAGCCTGATGGCCATGCGCCGTGCCGGTGCAGACGCCATCCTTACCTATTTTGCCGTCAGGGCTGCACGGCTGATGCGTGATAACCGCACCTGACAGGTTACAGTCAACAGCAGGGCGCCTTAAGGTCTCTGATAAATGGAAGCAGTAAGCAATGACTACTGAATCTGCAAACAAGCTAAAGGCTGTCGATGTTCCGGACGTGCCGGCTCCCGTGGAAGCGCCATCCCCCGGCGTGGAAGTTGATGTCGCCGCCCAGGAAAACTATTTCAACCGCGAACTGAGCCAGCTTCAGTTCAACTACCGGGTGCTCAAACAGGCTCTGGATACCACGCATCCGTTGATTAACCGGCTGATGTTCTGCTGCATTTTCAGCAGCAACATGGACGAGTTCTTCGAGATCCGGGTGGCGGGCCTGCGCCAGCAGATCAAGTATGGCCGTGAAACCCTGGGCTCCGACGGCATGATGCCGGAGCAGGTGTTGGGCGAAATCAGCCGGGTGGCCCACGAGTACATCCGGGAACAGTACGACATCCTGAACAACGTGCTGATCCCTGAGATGGAGCAGGAAAACATTCACTTCGTGCGGCGTCGTGAATGGACGGAAGCTCAGGCCGACTGGGTGCGCCGTTACTTCGAAGAGGAAATCCTGCCGGTGGTCAGCCCCATCGGGCTGGACCCTTCCCACCCGTTCCCGCGCCTGGTCAACAAAAGCCTGAACTTCATTGTTGAGCTGGACGGTAAGGATGCCTTCGGTCGCGAAACCGGGATGGCCATCGTGCCTGCGCCACGTTCGCTGCCGCGTCTGGTCCGGCTTCCGGATGACGTTTGTAACGGTGGCGACAACCTGGTGTTCCTGTCCTCCATGATTCACGCCCATGCCGATGAGCTCTTCCCAGGCATGGAGGTGAAAGGCTGCTATCAGTTCCGCCTGACCCGCAACGCCGACCTTGAACTGGAAGACGACCTTGAAGATCTGGCCTCCGCCCTGCGCGGCGAGTTGCTGAGCCGGCGCTTCGGTGACGGCGTGCGGCTGGAAGTGGCGGACAACTGCCCGGAAGAACTGGTGCATTTTCTGCTGCGCGAGTTTGGACTGACGGATCGTGACCTTTATCAGGTTCACGGCCCGGTCAACCTGACACGTTTGATGGCCGTCGGTGGGCTGGTGGATCGCCAGGACCTCACCTATTCGGGTTTTTCGCCGTCGATTCCCAGGCAGATCCGTGCCAAGGAATCCATGTTCGATGCCATCCGCAAGCGCCCGCTGCTGTTGCTGCATCCCTATGAAAACTTCAGTCCCGTGACCGACCTGTTGCGGCAGGCTGCAAAAGACCCACAGGTCCTGGCTATCCGTCAGACCCTGTATCGCACCGGTGCCGACTCGGAAATTGTCGAAGCGCTGATGGATGCAGCCCGGCGTGGCAAGGAGGTGACTGCGATCATCGAACTGCGGGCCCGGTTCAGCGAGGCGGAAAACCTGGAGCTGGCCAGCCGGCTGCAGGAAGCGGGTGTGATCGTGGTCTACGGGGTGGTGGGTTACAAGACCCACGCCAAGATGATCCTGATCGTGCGCCGTGAGGAAGGAAAGCTGAGGCGTTACGTACACCTGGGTACCGGGAACTACCATGCCGGTAACGCCCGCCTGTATACCGATTACAGCTACATGACCAGCGACGAATCCATCGGTGACGACGTCAACAAGCTGTTCCAACAGCTGACGGGCATGGGCAAGGCCTTGAAAATAAAGAAACTGTTTCACTCACCCTTCACACTCCATACCCGTCTTCTGGGCCTGGTGGACCGTGAAGCGGAACTGGGGCCCAAAGGCCGGATTATTTTCAAGTTTAACGCCCTTACTGAGCGCGAGTTGATCAAGGCGTTGTATCGTGCGTCCCAGGCAGGCGTGAAAATCGACCTGATCATCCGCGGTATCTGCTGCCTGAGGCCGGAAGTGCCGGGGCTGTCGGACAACATCCGGGTGCGCTCCATCATTGGCCGTTTCCTCGAGCACACCCGGGTTTACTATTTCGGCAACAACGGCCGGCCGGAAGTCTATGGGTCCAGCGCCGACGGCATGGAACGGAACCTGCTGAGCCGCGTGGAAACGGCGTTTCCGATTGAGGATCCGGCGTTGATTGCCCGCGTCCGCGAAGACCTGGACACCTATCTGGCGGACAATTGCCAGTCCTGGGTCTTGCAGCCGGACGGTAGTTACATTCAGAATCAGGCAGCCGAGGGCGAGGATCGCCTGGCGTCGCAACTGGTCCTGCTTGAACGCCTGACCGGGAAATAACGATAACCCGCATGCGCCTGCCCCAGGGCAGGCGATGTGGGCGCTGTAATGGAGTAAAGGCAGTTGAAAAAACAATGGATGGTTGCCGGTGCAGCCGTACTGGCGGTTGGTGTGGCTGCGCCCTGGGCCGTTGGATATGTAACCGAACAGCAGTGGCAGAGCGTCACTGCGGACGTTAATCAGGCGCAGCCCCTGTTCAAGCTGCAAACCCGCGATTATGACAGGGGCTACATGGGAGCCGAGTTCGCCGGCACCATCACGATCCAGTATCCGGACACCGGTGACGAGCACTCATTCGACTATCAGGCACGGGTAAGCCATGGGGTTACCGGCAGCCTGATTGATTTTACCCCGCCTCCTGAGCTTGGCGCTGAAGTTGAGAAGATCTTCCCCGACGAAAAGCCCCGGTTGACCCTGGAAACCCGCCTGTGGGGAACGGCGATCGCCGAGCTTTCCGTGCCGGCTGTGAGTGTGATCGACGAGGAAACCGGCGAATCCTTCGATATGTCGGAAAGCTTTAGCCGAGCAGAAATCAGTGGCAACGGTTCACAGGCTGATATCCTCATGCTTTGGCCGGGCGCCGTGATTCGGGGGCCAGACCTGCGCATCAGTATCGAGGATTTTCGCCTTGAACAGACCATGGAACACCTGACAGGCGACGTCTGGCTGGGTGACGGGGACATGTCGCTGGCGCGACTTGAAGTGGCGGCCCGGGGCGAGCCGACCCTTCGCTTTGATGACTTTTCGATGAGTGGTGAGACTACCACCGACGATGACGGCAAGAGCATTGATTCCGAGGCTGTCGTTACTTTGGAAAAGGTAACGGCGGACGACAAGAGCTTCGGCCCTCACGGTATGGAAATGGTGTTAAGTGGCCTGGACGTGCAAAGCTGGAGTGACCTGACAACGGCAATGACGGACATGCAGGCGGCTGCCCTGAACACCGCAGGCGGCGATTCGAGTGCCATGATGCAGCAGCAGATGGAATCCATGAATCGCATCAATCAGGCCATGCTGGGCCTTGCGGCCAACGGTTTCTCGTTCGGGTTTCCGGAACTGTCCTTTGCCACGCCTTATGGCCCGGTCAATGGCGAGATCATGGTGCAGCACCCGTCGCTGTCTGACGACGAGAAAGACCAGATGATGATGGTGATGCAGCAGCTGACCGGCAATCTGGATGTCAGCATGCCGCTGGCTCTGGTGGAGCAGCATCCGGAGCTGGGGATGCAGGTTGCGCCTTTGATCAAGCAGGGCATGGTGGTGCAGGAGGGTGACCGGCTGCGAATCCAGGGCACACTGGAAGATCTGGCCCTGGACATCAATGGCAACGTGATCCCGCTGCCACCGATATTCTGATCCGTTGTTCTGTGCTGCCCGGGATGGGCAGCGCTTTCCCGTCTGTCAGTCCTTGATGAATTTCTGTTTGAGCGCAGCTTCCACGGCCGGGTCGACAAATTCGGAGACGTCGCCGCCCAGTGAGGCGATTTCGCGGATCAGGGTGGAGGAGATGTACGACAGGTGGTTGGAGGGTGTCAGGAACACGCTTTCCACTTCCGGCGCCAGGCGGCGGTTCATGTCGGCTAGTTGGAATTCGTACTCGAAGTCGGAGACGGCTCGCAGTCCGCGGATAATAACGGTGGCGTTCTGTTCCCGGACGAAATCGGCGAGCAGGTTGCTGAAGCCGGTGACGCTGACGTTGGGCAGGTGGGAGGTGGCTTTTTCCACCAGTTCGCAGCGTTCTTCCAATGTCAGTAGCGGGGACTTCTTGGGGTTGTAGGCGATGGCGACGACGACTTCGTCGAAGAGTCGGCCCGCGCGCTCGATGAGGTCGGTGTGGCCGTTGGTGATCGGGTCAAACGTACCCGGGTAGATGACTTTTGGCATTCGGAGCTCCTTTTCACCGGAAGCGCACAGGATAGCAGCCTTCGTCTTGAACCAAAATGTTCCCTAATCCCTCACTTCTGCGGGCTGCTGACTTTGGATTGCTCGCTTTGGTGCATGTGCCGCATGAGGATGGCCTTCCAGGATACGCTACGAGCACATCCATGTGCGCTTGAGTAAAGCCATCCTTGGCTTTACACAATCCTGGAAGGTCATCCTCACGCGGCACCCCCGGTTTCACACCTGCCTAGTTTCTTCACCGAATCCACCTTTCCGGCGGTCTCTTTTGGGTTTACACCTTGAGTTTCTGAGCCAGCCTAGTGCTATTTCTTGCAGCCAATGCATAAACCGACAATTGCGGATTCGCGCCAATGCTTGTTGGGAAGATCGAGGCGTCGTGGACGCTGAGGTTGGCCACGTGGTGGTGTTCGCCGAAGCCGTTGACGACGGATTCTTCCGGGTTGCGGCCCATGCCGCAGCCGCCCATTTGGTGGGCGGTGAACAGGCGGACGCGGTGGGGTTCCATGGCGAGGTTGTCGATGCCGGCTTTGGCGTCGGCCCAGGAGGTGTACCAGGGGGAATCCAGGTGCATGATGCGGACTTTCTGGGCGCCGGCGGCGAACTGGATTTCGGCCATTTTGTAGAAGGCGTCTTTCAGGCCCTTCCAGAGGTAGTCGCTGACGGGGTAGTCCAGGATCGGGCTGCCGTCGTCGCGGAGGCTGACGGTGCCGCCGGTACTGTCGGGGTGGAAGCCGTCTCTCAGCAGGGCGATGACGGAGTTCAGCCGGGGCAGTTTCGACAGGTCGCGGACCTGTTGTTCGCCGTGGCCGGGAACCACGCCGGCGGACATGGCCGGGTGCAGGGGCGGTACTTCCAGTTTGAAGCCGGCGGGGCCGTCGACGCCCTGGGAGAAGTTGAATTCGTCGGAATAGATTGACTGAGGTGCACCGTAATAAGGATCGACGGTGTCAGGCATTTCCGCGATGGTGGCATTGACCGGGTGCAGGAAGGTGCGCTTGCCAATGCGGTCGTAGGGGTCGGGAATGTCTGAGCGCAGCAGCAGGCCAGGTGAGCCGATGGCGCTGGCGGCCACCACGAAATGCCGGGCTCGCAGTTCCACGGTGACGCCAGACGGGGTGACACCGTCCGCCGCCATGGCCGAGGCCTGAAGGTGGCTGATTTTGTTCTGCTCCATCACCAGTTTGTCGGCCCGCAGGCCGTGGAACAGTCGGGCATTGTTGTCCAGGGCGCCGGGAATAGTGGTGGTCAGAGCCCCCTGTTTGGCGTTCGTGGGGCAGCCCACGCCGCAGTAACCCAGGTTCCAGCAGCCTTTGACGTTGCGTGGGATCACCTCCCAGGACCAGCCCAGCGCCTCGCAACCCTGGCGCAGGATGTCGTTGTTCACATTAGGCTCGGCCAGCCAGGGCTCAATGTTATGTCGTTGCTCGCGGCCGTCGAACCAGGGCTTCATGGATGCCGGGGTCAGGTCGTCGAGCCCGAAACGGCTGGCCCAGTGATTCAGCGTCGGTGCCGGTGTACGGAAGCTGGACGTCCAGTTCACTGTGGTAGAGCCGCCCACACACCGGCCCTGAAGAATGGCGATTGCTCCGTCTTTGGTGACCCGGCTCATGCCTTCCTGGTAGAGGGAGGCATAGGCGTCCAGCTCGTTCATTTTGAAGTCTTTCTGGTGATACAGACGGCCTTCTTCCACCAGAATCACCGACAGCCCGGCTTTCGCCAGAATCTCCGCCGTGGTGCCGCCCCCGGCGCCGGTGCCGATGATCACCACATCGGCTTCGTGGGTCTGGTTCTGTGTCAGGGTGGCGCCGTCGGTGACCTTCCAGCCAGCCTCAAGCCCACGGGCGATACGATCCGTTAACGACATAATAATGCTCCGGTTGGCTCAGGCGTTGTCTTTGAACTGGGGCAGGGCGTCCACGGCCCAGGCGGGTGGTCCGGGGTAGCCGGAGAGGTGCCAGTGGTCTTCGTGGCCATAGAACGCCACGTTACTGACCTTGGTCAGGGCGATGTAGCCGTTGTTGAACAGCCCAACACCACTGGTGCGCCAGCGCTCAAGGAAGGCATCCACGGACTGCGTGCTGGCGTTCTCCCAACTCGACCAGATCCGGGCAACCGTCACCCGTGTCAGCCCGAAGTTCAGCAGGTCAAACAGACCCCGCAACTCCTTCTGGTTGGCGGGTCCGAACTGATGAATCCCGGCATCAATGCGCTCAATCGTCGCCTGAATCTGCTGGCGGCGAACCACGGGCTCCTCAGTCAGCCCGGGGCCCACCATGGCTGGTAGCAATGCCTGGAACAACACAATGTCGTCGCGGGTCAGGAACTGGAACTCGTAGCTCTGGTCCATCGCCCCCGGCATCGGATAGTCCCGCCCGGCGGGCGCGGTTGCACAGCCGGACAGGCCAGCGGTCACACTCACCGTGCCGAGGAACATGGCTCCACCAAGCCCGGTCCGGAGAAAACTCCGACGGTCCATGGCGGAATCGGAAAGGTCCGTTTGCACGGATCGAGAAAGGCTTTCAGGCATAACGACTCTCTTGTTCTTATTGTCTTTTTTTGGCCGGCGACCAGCACCCAAGTCACCGAATAAACAACTTATATACCATCTTGTGAGCCGTCGTTCCGTGCGGCGCATACACAAACTTGCCACTGTTGAACTTCTGCTTACTGAAAATGGCCCGTTGATGAGAGAACGTCAGGAAACCTTCCTTGCCGTGGTAATGCCCCATCCCCGAATCACCGATACCACCAAATGGCAGGTCATCCTGGGCAACGTGCATCAGTGCATCGTTGATGCACATGCCACCGGAATGGGTCTGGTTGACCACATGCTCCTGCATCGACTTGTCGTAACCGAAGAAATACAGCGCCAGCGGGCGAGGACGGTCATTGATGTAATGGATCGCCTCATCCAGGTTGCCATAGCTGATGATCGGCAGAATCGGCCCGAAAATCTCATCCTGCATGATCTTCATATCCGTCGTGGTCTTCAGCGCCAGCGTAATCGGCATCTTGCGGGTGCCATCCTTCAGGTTCTCATTGGCCGGATTGATCTCAATCAGCTCGGCCCCTTTTTCCCGCGCATCGTCAAGATAGCCTTGCAGGCGGTCATACTGGCGCTCATTGATAATCGCCGTGTAATCCTCGTTATCCCGCAGGCTCGGATACATCGCCGCAAACTGATGGCGATACTCATCCACAAACGCCTGCACACGGTCTGCCGGGCACAACACATAATCCGGTGCCACACAGGTCTGGCCCGCATTCAGCGCCTTGCCGAAAGCGATACGCTGGGCGGCGTCTTCCATCGGAACATCCGGCGATACGACGGCAGGCGACTTGCCGCCCAGTTCCAGAGTCACCGGCGTGAGATTTTCCGCGGCTGCCCGCATCACCAGCTTGCCCACCGACGTGGAGCCGGTGAACAGAAGGTGATCGAAGGGCCGGCTGGAAAAGTCTGCGGCGACATCCGCCTCACCGTTAATCACACAGACCAGGTCCTCCGGAAACGCAGATTCGACAATCTCCTTGAACAAAGCAGAGGTGTGCGGCGTGAACTCCGACATCTTGATCATCGTACGGTTACCCGCAGCCAGTGAGGCCACCAACGGCCCAACGGCCAGATACAGAGGGTAGTTCCAGGGCACGATGACGCCCACAACACCCTTAGGCTGGTAGTGAACGCGGTTGCTGGCGGGCTGGAACAACACGGACACATGCCGCTTGGAGGGCTTCATCCAGCCTTCCAGGTTTTTCAGGGTGTAGTTGATGCCCTGAATGGACGGCATCACTTCCGCAATCAGCGATTCGTCCTTCGAACGACAGCTGAAGTCCCGGTCGATGGCGTCCAGTAACCGATCCTGATTGGACAGCAGTACACGCTTGAGGCGCTTCAGATTCTCCTGACGCTCGGTCAGCGACGGCATCGGGTTGTTGCGAAACGCCTTCTTCTGGTCCTCAAACACACGGTGGGTGTGCTGGATGTGCTTCTTGCTTTCAGTCAGCTGGACAACGGTGGCTACCATATCGCTCTCTCCTCGCGGCCCCGGCCTGCCGGGTCGCCGCCCTTATTGTTCGTGGAGCCTGCGACAGCTCCGGAATGCGGTGGTGAAAAAGTATTCAGTTTGCGCTTGGGGCTATTATTAGAGTATATACTCTAGGTAGTCAAGCTGGCCCTAATGGCTGATCGGGCCATCCACGGATCGCAGCGCCAAAGCACAGGCACCCACACAACAACACGCATTGCTGAGCCTATGAAAACCCGAGACAAGATTCTTCTTTCGAGCCTTGATCTGTTCAACGAAAGGGGAGAGCGCAACGTAACCACCAACCATATCGCCGCCCACCTCGCGATATCGCCGGGCAACCTGTATTACCACTTCCGTAACAAGTCCGACATCATTTACGAGATCTTTCTCGAGTATGAAAAGCTGGTGGATTTTTACCTGGATATCCCGGAGAACCGGCCCATTACTCTGGATGACCTGACCTTTTATCTCGAATCGGTGTTCGATGGCCTTTGGAGCTATCGGTTTTTTCACCGCGACCTGGAATACCTGCTCGACAGTGATCAACGCCTGCGCCAGGACTACCGCGAGTTCACCAACCGCTGTCTGGCGGCGATCAGCCGGATATTCGAGAAGCTGGCGGAGGCGGGAATTATCGAGCCTCAGCCTGAAGAGCTGCGTTCCGCGATGTCCCTGAACGTATGGTTGGTCATTACCAACTGGATGGCTTTCCTGAAAACCGCCCACGCCTCTGAGGCCTCTGCGAGCCTGACTCTGACCGAGCTGAAGCAGGGCATCTATCAGGTGCTGACCCTGGAGATTCCCTATCTGACGGCGGATTACCGGGAGCAGGTGATGACGTTGCGGGAGAAGTATCGTCCGCGTTTGCCGGATGCGGCTGACGCATCGGTTTCAGGGCAGGGCGAACCCATCTGGAATCATTGAGGAACTTTTGATCAATTGGCGTGTCAATAGTTACGACATCGGGGATTCGGACATTCTCGGTGTCTCCTGAGTGAGTTCTCAGGTTTTAGCACGTCGCAAACCCTGACGTTTCACCGGCCTGTCTTCTGGCAGGTCGGCTTTTTATGCCAGCCCTCCCCTCATAACCCCAAACCGACCTTCCATTGCATCCTTGTCAGAGCGTTTTAAATCCAATAAACTCGTGAATGTTACCGGTAACATGCGCCGGCACAAAAACAATCAGGAGATACCAATATGTTCCCGACAAGACTCGCAGCTGGCCTTCTGTCAGCCACCCTGGCGTGCAATGCCCTTGCCGCCGATTTCACCTTCAAGTTCCAGTCTTCAGATCCTTCCGGCGTCAAGAACTTCGAGATCCAGCAGGCGTGGGCCGACCGGGTAGAAGCGATGACCGGTGGTCGTGTCGAGATTGACCTGCTGCCGGTGGGTAGCGTTGTCAGCCACACCGAAACCCTCGGCGCCATGAAAATGGGCGTGTTGGATGGCCATATTTCCGTGACCGGGTATTTCTCGGGAAAGGATCCTGCATTCGGCCTGATCGGCAACACCGTTGGCGCCTGGTCCAGCCCGGACCAGCTCATTGATTACATCAACCATGGTGGCGGCTATGAGTTGATGAACGAGCTCTACAAGCCCTATGGCGTGAAATTTGTCGGCGGTGGCGGTACCGGCGTGGAGTCGTTTGTGTCGAAGAAACCGCTGGATGGCGTCGAGGATCTCAAGGGGCTGAAGATGCGCGCACCGGAAGGGCTGGTGCAGTCTGTCTTTGCCGCCGCGGGCGCATCCCCCGTGAACCTGCCGGGGTCTGAAGTCTACACGGCGTTGAGCAAGGGTGTGATTGATGCCGCGGACTACACCGTGTTCTCCACCAACCATGAGGCCGGTCTGAACGAGATTGCGCCGCACCCGGTCAACCCTGGTTTCCATTCGCTGCCATTGATTGAAATCGCGATGGACCTCAAGGAGTGGAACAAGCTGCCAGAGGACATTCAGGCCATCATGACGGTATCCGCCCGAGACTTTGCCCAGGATATCAGCACCCAGTTGGCGATGGCCGATCGTGAAGCTGTCAACGAAGCCCGGGCCAACCCGGACATTACCATCCACGACTGGTCCGCCGAAGAGCGTCGGAAGTTCCGCACCATTGCCCGTGACCAGTGGCAGGTCTACGCAGAACAGTCGCCCAATGCCGAGAAGGTCTACCAGTCGGTGACTGAGTACCTGGAGTCCCAGGGCCTCCTCTAAAACAGGTTCCCTCGATATCAGCCTCCGGGCGCCCTAAGGCCCCGGAGCGAGGAGTTCATTATGTCCGTTGAAAACAACACAGATGCCCCGGCGTCCGGTTCTGATCGCGAAGATATCCAGCCTGATAAGGGCGAGGATGTCGGGTTTACCTGGCTGGACAAGGCCATTGTCTGGCTTGGCAAGAGGCTGAGCCTGGTCTTTGCCGCGATTGTCGTGGTGTCGTTTTACGAGATTGTCCGCCGTTATGTATTTGATTCCCCCACGCTCTGGGTGCACGAAACCGTGACCTTTGCAGGTGCCACACTGTTTGTCATTGGCGGGCTTTATGCCCTGGCTACCGATCGACACGTGCGTATTGTATTGATCTATGACGCCGTCTCTCACCGTGCCCAGCGTTGGTTGCGGGTTGTCCACCATCTGCTGGGACTTGCCTTCTGCGGCATGCTGCTGTTCGCCAGCTGGTCGATGGCGACCGAAGCCGTGCGGGCGCCCTGGGGTGGCTGGCGACTGGAAACCTCCGGCTCTGCCTGGAACCCGCCGTTTCCCGCGCTGCTGAAGGTGGTCATCCTGATTGCGGTGGCGGTCATGACGCTTCAGTTCCTGTTGCACCTTATTCGCGACCTTCGTGGCAAGGGAGATAAATGATGTTTGAACTGGCCTCCCTTGGTATCGGCTATGGCAGCCTGTTGATGCTTGTCATGCTGATTGTATTGCTCCTGACCGGTATGCAGTTGGCGTTTGCCACCGGTCTGGTCGCTCTTGTGTTCGCGCTCGGTTGGTTTGGCCCGGATGCCCTGCCCATTGTCAGCAGCCGTCTGTACAGCTTTATCGGCAACTATGTGTTCCTGGCGGTGCCGATGTTCGTGTTGATGGCCTCGCTGCTGGATCATTCCGGCATTGCCCGGGACCTGTTCGATGCCATGGCCCGCCTGGGTCGCAAACTCCGAGGTGGTGTGGCCATCCAGACGCTGGTGGTGGCGGTGATCCTCGCCTCCATGTCCGGTGTGATCGGTGGCGAGACGGTGTTGCTGGGCATCCTGGCGCTGCCGCAAATGCTGCGCCTAGGGTACGACCGCAAACTCGCCATCGGCACCACCTGTGCCGGTGGGGCACTCGGCACCATGCTGCCTCCCAGTATCGTACTGATTATCTACGGGCTGACCGCCAACGTGTCCATCGGCGACCTCTTCAAAGGGGCTTTCTTGCCCGCACTGATACTGGCGCTGCTCTATATGGGGTATGTGTTGATCCGGGTTTGGCTGAAGCCGGAGATGGCGCCGCTGCCCTCGGATCAGGACACACCTGAAACACCAATGCCGAATTTCTTCAAGGCACTGCTGTTTCCCCTGCTGTCCGTGGTTGTGGTGCTGGGCAGCATCTATGGCGGTGTGGCGTCGGTCACGGAAGCCTCGGCCCTGGGTGTGATGGGTATTGCCATCAGCACCTGGATTCGTGGTGAGCTGTCCCTTGCCATGGTGCGCAAGGCCACCATCAGCACGCTGCGGGTGTGCGGCATGATTATCTGGATTGGTATCGGCGCAACCGCTCTGGTGGGCGTCTACAACCTCATGGGCGGTATCGATTTCGTCCGCGACATGGTTTTCGCCGTCAGCGGTGGCCATGGCCTGACGACGATCCTGTTCATGATGCTGATCCTGCTCATCCTGGGTATGTTCCTGGACTGGGTCGGCGTTGCCTTGCTCACCATGCCGATCTTCGTGCCGATTGTGACGGAACTGGGCTATAGCCCGATCTGGTTCGGGGTGGTGTTCTGCATGAACATGCAGGTGTCCTTCCTGTCACCGCCGTTTGGCCCGGCGGCCTTCTATCTCAAGACCGTGACGCCAAAAGACATCTCCCTGGGGGAGATCTTCCGTGCCCTGCTGCCGTTTATCGCGCTTCAGGTGGTCGCCCTTGGTCTGCTGATTGTGTTCCCTCAATTGGCGCTATGGTGGCAGTGACATGAGTGAAAGGATGACACCAAAGACACCAAAAATCGTGGTGATGGGCGTGTCCGGGTGTGGCAAAAGCCTCACCGGGGCCAGGCTTGCACAGGAACTCGGCGTTCCGTTTTTCGACGCGGACGATTACCACAGCCGTGCCAACGTGGAGAAAATGGCAGCCGGTATTCCGCTGACCGATGAGGATCGTCTCGGTTGGCTGGATGACCTCGCCAAGTTGATCCGGCGGGAAGAGGGTGGCCTGGTGCTGGCCTGTTCCGCCTTGAAGCGCGTCTACCGCAAGCGTTTGCAGGGGGGCAGCCCGGAAACCCGGTTCGTTTATCTCAAGGGGGATTTTGAAACCATCTGGGCGCGCCACTCCAGCCGAACCGATCATTACTTCAATGGTCACGCGATGCTGGAGAGCCAGTTCCATTTGCTGGAGGAGCCGGGGCCAGGTGAAAACGCGGTGGCCGTCGATGTCTCCGGTACGCCGGAGCAAGTGATCCGTCACTGCCTTGTCGGGCTCGGGTATGATAGGCCTCTTTGAATGTTCTGGCTGGAGCCGTAAATGGTAAAGAACAAACGTCCCACATTGCAGGACATTGCGGACCGGGTTGGTGCTACCAAGATGACGGTCAGCCGTTGCCTTCGTGGCGCAGACAATGTCTCCAAGCCCATGCGGGAGCGGATCTTTGCCGAAGCCGAAGCACTGGGGTATATCCCCAATCGCGCGCCGGACCTGTTGTCCAAGTCCACCAGCCACGCCATTGGTGTGTTGCTTCCGTCCCTGACCAACCAGGTCTTTGCGGATGTGATCAAGGGTGTGGAAGCGGTTACCGAGCCCGCCGGTTACCACCTGATGCTGTCTCACTACGGCTATAGCCCCGAGATTGAGGAGCGCAGCCTGTCATCGCTGCTGTCCTACAACGTGGATGGCGTGATTCTTTCCGAGAGCCAGCACACGGGCCGCACGCTGAGGATGCTTCAGACCGCTGGGGTGCCCACCGTGGAAATCATGGACACGCATTCGGCCCCGTTCGAGCAGGCTGTCGGGTTTGATAACGTCAGCGCGGCTTATGACATGGTGCGGGAGATGATCCGGCTTGGACGCAGGCGCGTGGTCTATCTCGCCGTGCGGCTGGATGCCCGTACCCTGCAACGTCAGGAAGGGTACAGCCGGGCAATGGAAGAGCAGGGGCTGACGCCAGTCACCCTGCGCAGCGAGCAACGCTCGTCTTTTAGTGTGGGTGCCACCCTGATGGCGCGGATACTGGAGGAGAATCCGGACGTTGATGGCATCTTCTGCACCAACGATGACGTTGCGATTGGTGCGTTTTTCGAGTGTCAGCGCCGGGGTATTCCGGTGCCAGAGCGGATTGCGATCGCCGGTTTCCATGGTCACGACGTTGGCCGTGTGATGGTACCTCCCCTGGCGAGTGTGATCACACCACGAGAGGCCGTGGGCCAGAGGGCGGCCCAGGAGCTGCTGGCCCGCCTGGGCGGTGCCGGCATCACCGAGCCGCGTATCGATCTGGGCTACCGGATAGAGCGTGGAGGCACGCTCTAGTTAGTCCTCGGTTTCCAGCCAGGCGGTCAGTGCCTCCCGGCACTCTTCGACTCCCCGTTTTGACGTTGCCGAGAACATAATCAGGTGCTCCACGCACTGGAACTCTTCCAACTTTTTGGCAATGCCCATCATGGCCGTTTTGGCCTGGCCAAATTTCAGCTTGTCGGCCTTGGTGGCAAGAATCATCAGTGGAAGGTTGTTATGTTCGCACCATTCCACCATCATTTGGTCGAAGTCCGTTAATGGGTGGCGTATATCCATGACCAGTACCAGCCCCCGCAGGCAGCGGCGATCATTCAGGTAGTGGCCCAGATGTTTCTGCCAGTCGTCTTTCATATCCCGGGACACTTTGGCGTAACCGTACCCGGGCAGATCGACCATCCGGCAGTTTTCCCGGTTGAGTGAGAAGAAATTGATCAGCCGGGTGCGCCCGGGGGTCTTACTGGTACGGGCCAGCTTGCCGTTGGTGGTGATGCAATTGATGGCGCTGGATTTGCCCGCGTTCGAGCGGCCGGCGAAGGCCACCTCGGAACCGTGGTCCGGAGGGCATTCCTCCAAGCGTGAGGCACTGATCAGGAACCGGGCGCTGTTGAACGAGAGGCTTTTTTGAGTCAGGTCTGATGACACGGGTGTTGGTATTCCTATTGGATTTCAGTTATCAGGGATTAATGTATAATGCTACACCAAATCCGGGCAGTACGCTGAGCGTTGCTGCTGAACAGCCCCGGTTTGTGCCTTCTTGGCCAGTGCCTGCCGGCTGCATAACGAAGAATACTTTTGGATGAGAGAAGCGGAGCGAGCATGAAAAAACTGATCGCAGGAGTTGTTCTCGGTGTTGGCCTCACAGCGATGGCTCACGGGGCGGGAGATCCTGAAGCAGGCGAAGCAAATGCAGCGGTGTGTGCCGGATGTCATGGCCAGGGTGGTGCCAAGCCGGTCATGGCGGTTTACCCGAAATTGGCGGGCATTGGCGAAGAGTATCTGTACCAGCAATTGGTTGCGATCAAGGAAGGCAAGCGTGAAATTGCCGAAATGACGGGCCTTTTGAGCGACATGTCTGACCAGGATCTGCAGGATCTTGCGGCCTATTTCGACAGTCAGGACATTACCGTGGCCCAGGCCAACCCCGATCTGGTTGAAGAGGGGCAGATGCTTTACCGCGGTGGCAACATGGCTTCTGGCGTGCCGGCGTGTGCCGGATGCCACAATCCTCGAGGCATGGGGAATGGGCCTGCCGGTTACCCCAGGCTCAGTGGTCAGAGCGCCGAGTACGTCGAAAAGCAGCTCAAGGCATATCGAGACGGTGAGCGTGATGCTGGCCAGAACGCATCCATCATGATGGATGTCGCCGCCAAGTTGACCGACTCTGAGATCAAGGCCGTTTCGAGCTACGTGTCCGGTCTTCAGTAACCTCTGACACGCGCTACGACTGAAAAAAAACCCCGCTGATGCGGGGTTTTTTATGAGTTGCTGCTGTTTAATCCATGCCCGGTGGAACTTTTCGTGCCTGCTGGGTCATAATCCTTTCACATCATCCAATCAGATAACCGGAGACCATGAATGATCCGATTAATCCGGAACGCCGCACTATCCATCCTGGCCATGTCGTTTATTGCGCAGGCCAGCGCCGCCAACTGGGAAGAAGGGACGCACTATCAGGTGCTGGACACCCCGGTGAGAACCGCCAGTGAGAGTGGTATCGAGGTGGCTGAGGTCTTCTGGTATGGCTGCCCCCACTGCTACACCTTCAAGCCGCTGGTCGAAAGCTGGGCGGAGGATCTGCCTGAAGACGTCAACTACGTGAAAATTCCTGCGGCCCTCGGCCGCTCCTGGGAACCCCATGCCAAGGCCTTTTACGCGCTGGAAGCCATGGGAGAACTGGACAAGGTTCATGACGCCCTGTTCGATGCGCTTGCGGGAGAACGCCGCCCGCTGAATTCGGGTGAAGCTCTTGCTGATTTCGTGGCCGGGCACGGTGTCGACGGCGAAGAATTCCTCAAGAATTACAACAGCTTTGGTGTTAATGCCAAAATGCAGCAGGCTCAGGCCAAGATTCGGGGTGCGCGTGTTACCGGCACACCGACTATGCTTGTGAATGGCAAGTACAGGGTTACGGCTTCCATGGCGGGTAGCCATGAAGCGGCATTGGAGGTTGTCGATTACCTGATTGAGCAGGAGCGTGCTGGTCAGGCCGAGTAAACGCATGGGCCCGGTCCGCTGGCCGTGACCGGGCCTTGTCAGGAGTCTGAGCTGCCATCATGTACAACCGTATTCGCAAGCAGCTGAATGGTATCCTCAGGTCGACGAACGGCCCGCGCGGGGCTTGTTCTGGCGATGAGCACGTTCCCGAGTTTGAGGCGCATCGTCACATCCGGCTGCTGACCTTCAATATCCAGGTCGGCATCAACACCTCCTCCTACCGCCACTACTTCACCCGGAGTTGGCAGCACTTTCTGCCTCACCGCAACCGCATCCAGAACCTGGACCGTATCGCCACCCTGCTGAGTAACTACGATGTGGTCGCCCTGCAGGAGTGTGATGGTGGCAGTCTGCGCAGTGGTTACATCAATCAGGTTCAGTATCTGGCCGAGGCTTCAGGCATTCCTTACTGGTACCAGCAGCTCAATCGGAACCTTGGGCAGCTGGCTCAGCACAGCAATGGCCTGCTGAGTCGTTATCGTCCGCTGGATGTGAAGGAGCACCGGTTGCCCGGACTGATTCCGGGGCGGGGTGCCATTATCGCCCGTTACGGGGCAGAGGAAGACCCCCTGGTGTTGGTGATGATGCACCTCTCGCTCAGCAAGGCGGCTCAGCAGCGGCAACTGGCGTATATTCAGGAATTGATTTCCGAGTATCAGCATGTGGTTCTCATGGGGGACCTGAATAACCACGCAGAGCAGTTGTTGAGCAATACGCCGCTGAAGCATTCGAACCTGGTCCCGCTGCCCGAGACGGCCCACAGTTTTCCGAGTTGGCGACCGGAGAGGGCGCTGGATCACATACTGGTCAGCCCAAGCCTGGAGATACGACGGTCAGAGGTGGTCAGCTATCCGGTGTCGGATCATTTGCCGATCGCCATGGACATCAAGTTGCCCAAAGGGTATCTGGAAACATTTTAAGGCCAGGCACAAAAAAACCCGGCCATGGCCGGGTTTCTTGGGTAACGAAAATCTTACTTGATCTTCGCTTCCTTGTACGCAACATGCTTGCGGACAACCGGATCGTACTTTTTGATCTCGATTTTTTCCGGGGTGTTACGCTTGTTCTTCTTGGTCGTGTAGAAGTGACCAGTACCTGCTGATGAAACCAGCTTGATTTTCTCGCGCATGATGCGGCTCCTTAAAATTTCTCGCCGCGGGCACGAAGATCGGCCAGCACAGCGTCAATGCCTTTTTTGTCGATAACACGCATACCCTTGGTGGATACGCGCAGCTTTACGAAGCGCTTCTCTGATTCAACCCAGAAGCGATGGTTCTGCAGGTTGGGCAGAAAACGACGACGTGAGTGGTTCATCGCGTGAGAAACGTTGTTACCGGTGACCGGTCGCTTACCGGTAACCTGACAGACTCTGGACATACTTGCCTCCGACCTGAGCTTTGGTCCTGAAAATGCGTATTTAAATCGTTTAATCGGGTCTCTGGTTGCTACCTGCGCCTCAAAAAATGCACGCTGCTCGCCAGACGCCGCCAGAAAGGGACGCTTTTATACCAGAACTGCTTCCCCAACGCAAAAATTTGTTGGGAATTTGGCCAGTTTTCCGATGAAGCGCCAACAGATTTACATCAGCCTCTTTACATCAGTCCCCGTTCTGCAAGTGATATTACCTCACCATGGCCGACAACCATATGGTCAAGAACCCTGATATCCACCAATCCCAGTGCCTCTTTCAATCTCCGGGTCAGTGAAATGTCCGACTGGCTGGGCTCTGCGACCCCTGACGGGTGGTTATGGGCGAATATAACCGCCGCTGCGTTAAACTCCAGGGCTTGCCGGACCACCTCCCTCGGGTAGACAGCTGCGCCGTCAATGGTCCCCCGGAACAACTCCTGATAGCGGATCACCCGATGCCGGTTATCCAGGAACAGGCCTGAGAAAACCTCGTGGGGGTAGGTGCCAAGGCGGCTGCACAGGAAACGACGGGTATCCTCCGGCGAGCGCAATGGGTCCCCCTGGCGAAGTGGCTCGTCCATGACCCGTCGGGCCATTTCCATAGCCGCCTGGACCTGGGCGTACTTTGCAGTACCGAGCCCTTTGACGTCGCAGAATTGCCTGCGCGAAGCGGTCATCAATCCTCGCAGGCCACCGAAGGCTTCGGTGAGATGGCGGGCGAGCGCCATCACGGGCATGCCGGCAGTGCCGGTTCGCAAAAAAATGGCCAGCAGTTCCGCGTCCGACAGGCTGTTGGCGCCGTGGGCCAGCAGGCGTTCCCTCGGGCGTTCGTCGGTGGGCCAGTCTGAATGTGACATGGTGGAGTCCTTTCTACCGTTATTGCGCGCATCCTGCGCCTTAAATACCGGGGTGGGGGTCGCCCGGTGGACGGCTGGAATTCTAGCATGGCTGTGAGGCTGCCGGCAGCGCTCTGGCATGCTATCTTATAAGCCTTTCATTTCGTGATGAATACGGAGCCGTTGATGGCCGCTAAACGAATTCTGCTGGGCGTGACCGGTGGCATCGCTGCCTACAAGAGCGCAGAACTGGTTCGCCTGCTAAAAAAATCCGGTCACGAGGTACGGGTTGTGATGACCCGTGGTGCCGAGGCCTTCGTGACACCACTGACGTTTCAGGCGCTTAGCGGTGAGCCGGTCAGAACCTCTTTGCTGGATCCGGAAGCAGAGTCCGGAATGGGGCATATCGAACTGGCAAAATGGGCCGATCAGGTAGTGATTGCGCCCGCCTCCGCGGATTTCATAGCCCGCCTGGCCCAGGGCATGGCTGACGATCTGCTGACCACGCTTTGTTGTGCCACAGAGGCCCCCATTGCAGTGGCTCCGGCGATGAATCAAGCCATGTGGGGTAATCGCCGAACCCAGAGAAACATTGAGCTGCTGGCGGCGGATGCCCAGGTGACCCTCCTGGGGCCCGACCAGGGCGCGCAGGCCTGCGGTGATGTCGGGCCGGGCCGAATGCTGGAGCCCACTGTGTTGCTTGACCTGATTTCCGGTGCCACCAAAGGCCCGCTGGCGGGCCGGCGTGTGGTTATAACCGCGGGCCCTACGCGGGAGCCGATTGACCCGGTGCGCTATATCAGCAATTACAGCTCTGGCAAAATGGGGTATGCGTTGGCCTCAGCCGCAAAAATGGCCGGTGCGGACGTCGTCCTTGTCAGTGGCCCGGTGTCCATCGAAGCGCCGGCGGGCGTTGAGGTTCGCGGTGTGACAACCGCGCAGGACATGCTGGAGTGTGCCAGTGGCGCTGTGGATGAAGGCTGCGACCTGTTTATTGCGACGGCGGCGGTGGCGGATTATCGCCCCGACAGCTGTGCCGGCGACAAGATCAAGAAAACGGATGAAGGCATGAGTCTGTCGCTGGTGCGTAATCCCGATACCCTTGCTGCCATAGCTGCGCGTGCCGATGCGCCCTTTACCGTGGGTTTTGCGGCAGAAACCCGGGACGTAGAGCATTATGCCCTCGACAAACTGACACGCAAAAAGCTGAATATGATTGTGGCCAACGACGTGTCTACGCCAGGGCTGGGTTTCAACAGTGACAGTAACGCAGTGATTGCTTTCTGGGCCCAGGGCCAGGAGGCGATCGGGCCTGACACCAAGGTGGCCATCGCTCAGCGACTGATGGCACTGATTGGCGAACACCTCAAATCAAAGGCTGGCGCAGCCGGCGCTCTGTAACAAGGAAACTCAATGACCCGCAAAACCTTTCAGGTACGCATTCTGGATGACCGGATCGGTCGTTCAGTCCCTTTTCCCGAGTATGCGACGGATGGCTCTGCAGGGTTGGACCTGCGCGCCTGTCTGGACGCACCGCTCACACTGAAGCCGGGGCAGACCGAACTGATAAAGACCGGGCTCTCGATTCACATCGCGGATACTTCGTTGGCCGCAATGATTCTTCCCCGCAGCGGTCTCGGCCACAAACATGGCATTGTGTTGGGCAATCTGGTGGGCCTGATCGATTCCGACTATCAGGGCGAGTTAATGGTTTCCTGCTGGAATCGGGGGCAAAGCGAGTTCACCATCGATGTGGGTGAGCGTATTGCGCAGCTGGTGCTGGTGCCAGTGGTACAGGCAGACTTCGAAGTGGTGTCTTCCTTTGACGCCAGCGTGCGAGGTGACGGCGGCTTTGGTTCCACGGGAACGCGATGAGGCGTCAGGCGCAGATCGCTGCTCAGGGTCTATACTTCCCTGATAATTGAAGAATTCGGGCGAATAACACCTGCAGGATGGACTATGAAGCTTGGTAAAAAGAAGAACTCTGAGGACGCTGCACCCGATGCCAAACCGGACGGGAAGCAGACAAAAAAACAGAGCAAGGAGAAAAAATCAGCCACCGGCCCACGGCATAAACGGCTGACGTCCGTTGCCGTTTCCCAGGCTGTCGTGGTGGTGCTTGCCGGCGTGGCTTCGGCAGCATTGCTGTATTTTCTGTTGGCGGTTCCGGCAGAGTCCCGTCGTTACGACAGTCAGGCTGCCCTGGAGGCAGACGCCGTGGCCGTGCGCGTCAATCAGCAGCTTGCCTTGCTGCAGTCCACGGTTGAGGGTGTCGCCGATCAGGATTATGTGCGCGCCGCCCTGAGAGGGGAGGCTTCTCTGAGTGCCGCCGCAGCAAATCTTGCCAAGGTGTTGCCGGATATTGAGGCCGTCTACCTTTTCCCCTACGGAGACATCCCCCGTACCTCCTCCGAACCCACACTGGGTTTTTCCGGCCTGGACCTTGCTCGTCGCGCCGAGACGGGGCAAAGGCTTTTCCCGGATGCGTTTCCGCGCAACGGCCAGTGGTATCTGCAGATGTCGACCCCGGTTCGCAACCCCCAGAGTCGAGCCGTCACTGGCAGTGTCCTGGTGGTGTTTGATGCTGCACGGCTGCAACCCCTGATGACCGGTGTTAACTCGGCATTGGGCGGAGAGTTTTCCCTGGTACAGTCGGTAAATGGTTCAACCCGCAACATCGTCAGCCGCGGTAGTGGCAATGGCCCGACGTACGAGCGGGATCTTATCAACCCTGACTGGAAGCTCCGATACAAACCTGCCACTGCCCCCGCGCCGCTTTTCAGTGGCACGATGGCTATTGTGTTTGCGCTGGTTCCGGCCCTGGTCGCCGCAATCATTGTCTGGGTCTTGCTCGGCAATGCCCAGAAAGGGCTGCGACAGGACGTAACGGCCGTTATCCAGTGGGCCCATAAGGTCTTTGGTGGTGAGCGGGTGAAGCCACCGACGTTGAAGTGGGACATGGTGGCGTCGACGGCTGAAGTGCTGCACCGGCTCGCCCAGATGGTGGAAAAACGGGTTGCCAAGGCCGGTGAATCGGCGCGGCCGAAACCGGGCAGTCGGCAGCCATCCCCATCAACCGCTGATGAGCCGTTGTTCCAGGACAAGGATGTACTGGACATTGATATGCTTGATGGCGATGACGATGTGCTGGGCTTCGGCGGGTCCGATGGCCTTGACGATACGCCAGACGTCGAAGAGGTCAGCCTGCCTGAGGCCGAGGTCTCAGACACCATATTCCGGGCCTACGACATTCGTGGCATTGTTGGCGATACCCTGACGGCGGATATTGTCACCGTCATCGGCCGTGCCATCGGCAGTGAGGCTATTGAGCGGGGAGTGGACAGTCTGTGCATCGGGTACGATGGCCGGCATTCCAGCCCCGACCTGGCCGATGCGCTGGCGCGGGGCGTCATGGCCACTGGATGCAACGTCATCCATGTGGGGGCCGTGCCCACCCCGGTACTCTACTTTGCGACCCACGAGCTGGATAACGGTTCCGGTGTTATGGTGACCGGCAGCCACAACCCGGCCAACTATAACGGTCTGAAGATCATGCTGGGTGGCGAAACCCTGTCCGGCGAGGCAATCCAGAAACTGCTGCAGCGAATCCGTACGGGTGACTTTGCCAGTGGCCATGGTGCCCAGTCTTCAGAGGACGTGCGCCGCGCTTATCTGGATCGTATCGTGGGTGACATTGCGGTTGCGGCGCCCTTGAAGGTGGTGCTGGATGCTGGAAATGGCATCGCCGGAGAGCTTGCACCGCTACTGATCGAAGAGTTGGGCTGCGAAGTGATACCGCTCTACTGTGAGGTGGATGGTAATTTCCCCAATCATCACCCCGATCCTGGCAAGCCGGAAAATCTGGCGGACCTTATCGAGCGCGTGAAGGCCGAAGGCGCCGATATCGGCCTGGCTTTCGATGGCGACGGCGATCGCCTGGGCGTTGTGACCAACACCGGGAAGATCATCTGGCCGGACCGCCTGCTGATGCTTTTTGCCCGGGATGTGGTGTCGCGCAACCCCGGTGCCGATGTTCTGTACGACGTAAAGTGCAGCCGTCGCCTTGCGGGTGTGATCTCCGAGGCTGGTGGCCGGCCAATCATGTGGAAAACCGGTCACTCGTTGATGAAGGCCAAGATGAAGGAATCCGGTGCCTTGCTGGCGGGTGAAATGAGCGGGCATATCTTCTTCGGCGAACGCTGGATGGGCTTTGATGACGGCTTGTACTCCGCTGCCAGATTGCTGGAAATCCTTGGCATCGAAGACCGGCACTGCGATGAGGTCTTTGAGGATTTCCCCGAAGATATCAGCACCCCGGAGCTGAACGTGGAGGTCTCCGACGAGACCAAGTTCCCATTGATGGAAAAGCTGGGCCGCGAAGGGGACTTCGGTGACGGAAACATCAGCACCATTGACGGTATCCGCGTTGAATTTACCGATGGCTGGGGCCTGTGCCGTGCTTCCAACACCACACCGGTGTTGGTACTCCGCTTCGAGGCTGAAACCGAAGAGGCGCTCGAGCGTATCAAGGCGGTGTTCCGTGAGCAGCTTCAAAAGGCGGCTCCGGACCTTGTCGCGGATTTCTGACAGCTCTGAAATAATGAACCGACTTTTCTGACTAACAAGGCAAGATGAATGGCTCTGGATCGTGAAACAGCAATGCAGGTGGCGGCCGTACTGAGTAAGGGGCTGCCCTATATCCAGCGGTTTACCGGAAAAACGGTAGTGATCAAATACGGCGGCAACGCCATGGAAAATGAGGAGCTGAAAAGCAGCTTCGCCCGTGATGTCGTTCTGATGAAGCTGGTGGGTATCAACCCCATTGTGGTCCACGGTGGCGGCCCCCAGATCGGTGAATTGCTCGAGCGCCTCAACATCAAATCCAATTTTGTGAACGGTATGCGCGTTACCGATAGCCAGACCATGGACGTGGTGGAAATGGTGCTGGGCGGCCAGGTTAACAAGCAGATTGTCTCGCTGATCAACTCCCATGGCGGTACAGCAGTTGGCCTGACCGGAAAGGACGCCAATCTGATCCGCGCCCGCAAGCTGGAAGTCATGAACCGTTCCGCGGAGCTGCAGCGTCCGGAAATCATTGATATCGGTCACGTGGGCGAAGTTGCCAGCGTGAACGTGGAAGTGATCGACATGCTCACCCGTAGCAATGTTATTCCGGTGATCGCTCCGATTGGTGTTGGTCCCGATGGTGCGTCCTACAACATCAACGCCGATCTGGTAGCGGGCAAGGTGGCGGAAGCCATGAAGGCAGAAAAGCTGATCCTGCTAACCAATGTGTCCGGCCTCAAGAGCAAGGAAGACAAAGTGCTGACCGGATTGACCGCAAAACAGGTCAACGAGCTGATAGACGATGGCACCATCCACGGCGGTATGCTGCCCAAGATCCGCTGCGCCCTGAGCGCTGTGGAGAATGGTGTTCGAACCTCCCACATCATTGATGGCCGCGTAGCCCATGCAACGCTGCTGGAAATCTTCACGGATGAAGGTGTCGGCACCCTGATCTCCCGTAACTGACCAATGCCGCCTGTTGCCTCGCAATGCGAGGTAACATCCTGGCGTCACGCCCCAAGAGGACCACATCATGAAGCGCCTGCTGACCTTTCTGGTTATCCTGGCCCTGATAGGCTACCTGTCGTTCAAAGGGGCGGTCTGGTGGCTGGCTGACCAGCGGCTGGCCGATGCCCAGCAGGCGATTGAGGAACTGGGCGTTATTGATCGGGGTAATATTCGCTCGGACCTCGTCGGCCGACTGGTGCTGGGTGATGGCAGCTACCAGGATTTCCGGCTTACCCGCCCGGTGGTGTTCGACCGGTTGATGTTCAATGCAGGCTCTCCGGTCGCCCTCGTGCGTGCGCTCCTGGACCCTGCGGACCTGCCCCCGCATTGGTCATTGGTGGCGGAGAACCTGAGCCTGGGTCTCGACACCAACATGTTCCGTAACTGGGTGACGGCAGCAGGCGACGCAACCCCGGCGTTGTTCTCACCGGTCTGCGGTCCTGATCATCGCCAGCAGTTGGGTAGCGGTGATCTGATGCGTCTTGGTGTCGATGGTGTGTCCGGGGAGGCTATGGTCATTCAGAGTGGCGATGGTCTCTACGCGGAGCTGACGACCGCCAACGCCGGCAGCGTGGAATTGGACTGGCCCGGCGCTCGCCTGAATCCCCTGTCATTGCCGGCCCTGCCGGAATCCACGCAGTCGCCGGTTACTGTGACATTGCGGGATGGTGGCCTGATGCGTCGTGTTGCGGCCTACTGTGCCAGGGAATCGGGTGTGGAAACCGGGGAATGGGCCGGTATCGTCATGGCAGCGTTTCGCGACTCGCTGGCGGCTCGTGGCTTTGGCGCCAGTGACCAGTTGCTGGCCCTCTACCGACAGTGGCTGACAGAAGGCGGAGAACTGACCCTGGAATTGAATCCTTCGGCACCGGTATGGGGCGTGCCTGTTCGCAGCGATGAATCCGCAGACGCCAGCCTGGCCGTCCACTACAACCGTTCGGTGGTGCCCGATGTCTATCTTGAGCGCGTCGAGCCCGCGGTGCCGGATGTGCCTCAGGAAGTGCTTGAACCGGTAGTGCCGGGAGAGGGTGCCCCGGTCGTCGATGGCTGGAACCTGGCCGACACGGAGAATGCTGAAACCTGGGTCGGGCGCACGGTGAGAGTTACGCTGGACAATGGTAATGTTGTGGAAGGCCGCCTGGTCAGCGTGGGTGACGAACGACTGGAAGTCGCACGGCTGATTGATGGCGGGGAAGTGGCGTATCCGATCGCCATCAGACTGATTGCAACGTTTGAGGTCTGGCGCCAAGGCCAGGCCCGCTAGCCCCACACCGGGGCGGAGAGTGTTCTATGTCCGGATCCATCCAACACCTGCCTGGCATTCGCGAGATGCTCACCAGGCTGATTTCACAGCCGTCGATCAGCAGTGCGTCTGCCGAGTGGGATCACAGCAACGAACCGGTGGTGCGTACCCTGGCCGAATGGCTGGAGCCCATGGGGTTCAAGGTCGAGATACTGGAAGTGCCCGGATTGCCCGGAAAGTACAACCTGATCGCGACACTGGGCAGCGGCCCTGGCGGTCTGGTGCTCTCGGGCCATACCGATACCGTCCCGTTTGACGACAAGCGCTGGCAAAGCGACCCGTTTACCCTGACCGAACGGGACGACCGCTGGTATGGCCTTGGCACCTGCGACATGAAAGGCTTTTTCCCGCTGGCCATTGAAGCGGCCAAAGCCTTTGTGGACCAGGACCTGAAGCAGCCACTGATCATTCTCGCCACCGCCGACGAGGAAAGCTCCATGGATGGTGCCCGGGCGCTGGCCGAGGCCGGTCGTCCCAAGGCCCGCTATGCGGTCATCGGTGAGCCTACCGGCTTGAAGCCTGTGCGCATGCACAAGGGCATCATGATGGAGCGCCTCGTGTTCGAGGGCCAGTCCGGCCATTCCTCTGACCCGTCCCTTGGCCGCAACGCGATGGAAGGCATGCACGAAGCGCTGGGTGAACTGCTCGCGCTGCGGTCGGGGTGGCAGGCGAAATACAGCAACCCCAATTTCAAGGTTCAGTTACCCACCATGAACCTGGGTTGCATCCACGGCGGTGATAATCCTAATCGCATTTGCGCCCGCTGCGAGTTGCATTTTGATCTGCGCCCCTTGCCCGGCATGGACATGAAGGCACTGCGCCAGGAGATACTCGACACCCTGCAGCCGGTCGCCAAAAGCCGTGAGTTGTCGCTGACATTTGAGCCGTTGTTCGATGGTGTGCCGCCATTTGAAACCCCGGCCGAAGCCGAACTGGTCCGCGCCTGTGAGAAACTGACAGGCCATACTGCGGAAGCGGTAGCCTTTGCCACGGAAGCACCGTGGTTGCAGAAATTGGGTATGGAAACCCTGGTTATGGGCCCCGGCTACATCGATCAGGCACACCAACCCGATGAATTCCTGGAGTTGTCGCAGTTGGACCCGGCGGTAAAAATCCTCAAAGGATTGATCACAAGGTTCTGCCTTTGATCGTTTGGAAGGTAGCTCAGAGGTATAACGAGGGTATTGGCGGGAGACTCTCCCAAAACCGTGGAGCGCCAGGGATGGCGCGACCGAGCCCTACAGGGACGTATTCACGGGCGTGTTTTGGGAGAGTCTCCCGCCAATACCCGGAACGCTCCATAAGCTGAAAACTCGCAGGAGAAGAGTTTGAAATCGAACGAATGGTTGCATGGATTCCGCCACTCATCGCCCTATATTAATGCACACCGTGGTCGCACTGTGGTGTTGACGATTGGGGGGGATGCGATTGCCCATGACAACCTGATCAACATCATTCATGACATTGCTTTGCTAAGCAGTTTGGGTATCCGGCTCGTGGTGGCCTTCGGTGCAAGGCCCCAGATTCAGTCGCGTCTGGACGCGGCAAACGAAGAATCCACTTTCCACCGAGGCTTGCGGGTAACGCCGGAACAACAATTGACGCCGGTGCTGGAAGCCATTGGTGGGCTGCGGGCGTATCTGGAAAGCCAGTTGTCCATGGGACTGGTGAACTCACCCATGCATAACGCACGAATCAGGGTAAGCAGCGGCAACTATGTCACCGCGAGGCCGGTAGGCGTTCTGGACGGCATCGATTTTGGCTATACCGGGCAGGTTCGTCGGGTAGACGTGGCCGGAATCGAGAAATTGCTGGAGTTGGGTCATATCGTACTGCTGCCGCCGCTTGGGTATTCGCCGACCGGAGATGCCTTTAACCTGTCTTATGAAGATGTGGGTAGCCAGGTGGCCGCTGCGCTACAGGCTGAGAAGCTCATCATGTTTGCCGAGAATCAGGGGTTGCTGGATGAAAATGCCGGACTGATCCGTGAACTGTCCGCTCGTCAGGCATCTGATCGTCTGGCGGCAGGTATGGTGCAGGGGCATGATGGCGATCTGCTGCGGGCAGCCTGTGACGCCTGCGTGAAAGGTGTGCGTCGGGCTCATATTATCAGTTACGTCGATGATGGCGCGTTGCTGGAAGAGCTGTTTACCCGTGACGGTGCGGGCACGCTGGTCAGTGGTGACAACTACGAGCAGATCCGCCAGGCCCGGGTGGAGGACATTGGCGGTATTCTCGGCTTGATCCAGCCGCTGGAAGAGCAGGGCATTCTGGTGCGCCGTTCCCGGGAAATGCTGGAAACCGAAATCAGTCGGTTCGTGGTGGCTGAGCGGGACGGCACGATTGTGGGATGCGCTGCGCTTTACCATTACCCCGATGAAGGTGCGGGCGAGCTTTCATGTTTCGCCGTGGACCAGGCCTATCGCCGTGCCGGTCGCGGTGATGACATCCTGGCGATGGTTGAAAAGCTGGCCCGGGGCCAGGGCATCCAACGGTTGTTCGTGCTGACCACCCAGACCGAACACTGGTTCCGGGAACGGGGGTTCCAACCTTCCACGGTGCGTGAATTGCCGGGGCCGAAGCTGGCGTCCTACAACACCCAGCGTAACTCAAAGGTCTTCGTGAAAGCGTTGTCCTAGATCGGATAGCCGGCGCTGTCGAATGTCTTGGGACTGATCTGCCAGGGTCTCCACCGCTTTATAGAAGTCGCTGAAGTCGCCAGCATGGTCCCGGAGTAACTGTCGGAAGGCGGGCACATGCTGGTTGTACTGGCTGAACAGGGCGAGGTTGGCGTTGTTCAGTCCGGTCGGATTTTCTCCAAACGGTCCTGGCTGCTCCCAGGTTGCTGACAGGGCCAGGTAATCGTCCTGGAGGGCCTGGAACAGCTGCGCTTTCTGATGTCGGAGTTCCGTCTTGGGCAGGGTGCCCTGTCGGGCGTAGAGTGCTTCAAGCTGCCGTGATACGTCCTCGACCAGGGCGAGGGTCTGGTTGCGTTGACGTAGACGCGCCAGCGCCCTCTGGAACCCCGAACCATCGCCCTCTGTCTCCAGCCACAGCCGGAGGCCCTCCAACTCCACGGCAGTTGCGAAGCTCTCATTAAAGGCCGTATCGTCGCTTATATAGACCACGCGATGCGCCAGTTCATGGAACATCAGCGCTACCATGCGGTTGTCTGGCAAGGACGTGAAGCCGGTGTGTAGAGGGTCGTCGAACCAGCCCAGGGTTGAATAGGCGGTGACACCACCAATGAACGTGTCGTAGTTGTCCGCCATGAATAATTGCCGCTCGTTCCGGGCGTTCTCCAGCTCGTAGTAGCCCCGGTAGGCCTGGCAGCCAACCACTGGATAGCACCACCGATGGGCCTGAAGGGAAAACTCCGGAACGGCCACCAGATTGACAACCACCCAGGACCGCCCGAGCTCAGCGTACTCTGCAAAGGCGTCTCCCACCGGCAGTGCCAGACGATGCGCGGCAAACTGACGGGCTTCGTTCGCCACCAGGAGTTTCTGCTTCAACGCCGGCGGTGTTGATGGTGCGTCGATCAGTCCGGACACGGATTGCGTGGACATCATCAGTGACAGGTGGCCACTGACCGCCTGGCTGTAATAACCTAAAGTCGTACACCCTGAAAGTGTCGTTATCAGTAGCATAACGAAGTAGATCTGACTAAGCTGTTTCATAGTCCAGGCTGTTATTTTGTGGCTGGCTGGCATAGCTGCCAGACGCTATATTACAGCCATGTTCCCCCAAGTAGCAGGTAGCTACCGCTGCCTTTCAGGGATACCGGCCGGTGACAGAAACAGTTTACCCTATCGGGTCACTCGGCTTTACCAGATATCAGGTAGTTCATGGATCCGAAAGAACGTCGTTCTAGTCCCCGCCAACCGATTAAACTCGCTGCTCAGCTGGATGTTGGCAGTGGTGACAATCTACCGTGCCAGATCGCCGACTTTTGCGCGGAAGGCCTGTTTGTACGTTATTCCGGGGAAACGTCCAGAAAACTGGATCAGGTGCTCTCGCGGGGTGCCGAGGAACTGGTGGTACGCTTTCGCAGCCCTGATGGCCGTAAGCGCCATGAGCTTCATGTAAATATCAGGCGGCGGATAGAGGGCGCCATGGGCGTGAGTTTTACCCGCTCCAACCCGGAAGCCGTCAGCGCCATGCTGGAGCAATGTGGTGCCAACCGTCATCAGGACCGTGCGTCACTACGGGCACCCAGTGACAAGGTCCAGTTTGTTCTGCATCAATCCGCGAAGGCGGTGATTCAGTATATTGAGCCGTTGATGGATGCCTGCCTTGTGCAGATGACAACCGCCTTGCGGGATGCTGCCCAGAAGGCTGGCAATGACCAGCAGGCGAATGAGTACATGGATGCCTCTGGCCAGCTTCAGGCCCGTCAGCGGGTCATCTGGCATCAGATGGCGCGTAGCCTGGAATCGCCACTAAAGCCTGCTCCGAAGGGGTTTCCAGGGTCTGAATTGTCGGTTGTCGACAAGGGCGAGTTCGAAGACTGGCTGACGATTCGGGTGATGGTCACGAAGGCGGATACCCAATATCGGGGTGAATTGCTTCAGCTGAAGTTGCGGCTCGATAAACTGGGCATCGCCAATTCCACGGGGCATCATAATCCGTTAGGGCCTTCGCTGATCTGTGAGTCTTTCCATGTTGGCTTGAGCCAGCTCAAGGCGGATCGCGAGGTAGAAAAAGTCTGCCTGCGTGTCTTCGAAAAATCGGTGCTGATGCACCTTGGGCCGCTGTACCGGGAGTTGAACAGCATCCTGATCCGCCATGGTGTGCTGCCGGACCTGGATCTCAGCAAGTATCTCAGTGAGCAGGCGCCAAAGACATCCGAACAGAGCGAGAAAAAACCAGCTCCGCCGGCGGAAGCACGGCAACCGGACGACTCTGGAGCGGCGGTACAGCAGGCCCCGGCGGAAAAGAACAGCCAACAGTCATCCCGTAAGTCGGTGACCGAGTTTCGGGGCTATGCCAGCGCCGCCCAGAACGCTTTTGCCACGGTAAAAAACCTCCTCGGTACCCTGTCTGCCAGCCGCCTGGCAAGGGGCGACGTTGCTCCTGCTGATTTTTCCCCCGGTGCGAGGGAGCTGTCTGCCGGAGAGTTACAGAAGCAATTGCAGGAGCTCCAGGTACAGGCTGCGACGGTGGCTCCGGACCAGCCCTCCCTCCGCGAACGTGTCGTGGAAAGAGTGAAGGAAAGCGGTGAACATGCCCTGGGCGAAGAGCAACAGGGCACGCTGGACGTGGTGGACCGCTTCTTCAACAGTGTGGTGGAAAGCCCGAAACTCAGTGAATACGCCCAGTCGCGGATGCGCCAGCTGGAAGTGCCAGTGCTGAAAGTGGTGATGCGCGACCCGGAATTCTTCGACGACCAGGAAAGCCCGGTGCGCGGTGTGATGAATCGCCTGGCCCAGTTGGGTGTGAAAGGCGGCCGCATCAATCCGGTTGTTCAGCGGCGTATTGATGAGCTGATCCAGCGGATAGCCACCGATTTTGAACAGGATACCAGCGTGTTCGAGAACGCGGTGCAGGAGTTGGACTCGCTGATTGATCGCCAGAACCTGGTCTACCGCCGCAACGTGGAAAGGGTAACGGCAGCAGCGGAGGGCGCCCAGAAGGTTTCTGAATCCAAGAAGGCGGTTGCCCGGGTGCTGGAGCTTAAACTGGCCGGGAAAAAAGTGCCGAAAGCCGTGGTCAGTCTGCTGGATGGCGGCTGGCGAGACCTGCTGTCGCTGACCTGGATACGCCAGGGAGAGGACAGCCCTCTGTGGCAGGATTACCTCTCGGTGATCGATTCGCTGATGACCTTCGCGGAGGATCCGCAAAGCAATATCAATCTGCCCGAGCTGCTGCGGGTGATCCAGGATGGACTGGCGTCCATTTCCAGCAACCACATGCCGTCCTCCCAGATACGCGACGAGCTCAAGCAGTTTCTGGTGCGCAGCCCTGAAAACCCGCCCGAGATGGTGGAGATTCCACCGTCGAAAAGCGAGGACGACAAGCGTCAGGCAATGTCCGAGCGTGATCAGCGCAGCCTGCAGCGGTGGATCAACCGGGCACAGCAACTGCGTACCGGCGACTGGTTGCGGGATCAGGAAAAACCGGATGAGCCCCAGTATATCCGCCTGGTATGGGTAGCCCGAGGCTTCAGTCGATTTGTATTCGTCAATCATCAGGGTATGCGCGTGGTCGAGCTGGCGCTGGAGGCTTTGGCCCAACACATGCGCAAAGGCATTATCGTTCCGGACAACCAGTACGACCGGCCCCTGGTGGATGAGAGCATCGACCGGATGGTGCGTAAGGTCTATGACCAGTTGTCGTGGGCGTCCACCCATGACGAGCTGACCGGCTTGCTGGGGCGCCGCGAATTTGAACGTATGTTGGATCAGCAACTGGCCAGGCGCGAGGACCAGCGGGCTCTTGTGTTGCTGGACCTGCGGCAGTTCCGTCTGCTCAACGATACGGCCGGCTATCAGGCCGGTGATGAAGCATTGCGCAGGGTGGCTGATGTGCTTCGCAGCCATGTTGGTGATGGCATGCCGCTGGCCCGGTTCTCGGGGAACGAGTTCGCGTTTATGTTGCCGGCGGAAAACGCCCTGGACGCGTCTCGTGGGATAGTCTCAGCCATAGAAGCCATGGAATTTGTTTTCGACAGTGGCAGTTACCATCTCTCTGCCAGTGTTGGCCTGGCACCTGAGTTGCCGGCGCTGGCAAATGCCGAACGTTGGCTGAAGGCGGCGGAGGAAGCCATGAAGTCGGCCAAGAAACGCGGCCATGGCAAGGTGATGGAATACACCCTGGATGCGCATGACCATGCCCGTCAGGAGCAGATTGCAGCGAAGGTGGCCAACCTTGGGGATCTCAACGAGGAGCGTATGTTGCTGCGTTGCCAGAAGATCATCCCGCTGCACGCGCGTACGTCCATGGCAGCGCAGTATGAGGTTCTCATCAGTATGTATGGTGATGACGGCAACCTTATCACCGGCAAGGATTTTGTCCGCATGGCGGAGCGTTATGATCGCATGCAGGCGGTGGACCGCTGGGTGGTGGGGCATATGCTGGACTGGCTGCGCGACCACGCACCGGATCCGAAGCACATGGGGGGGATTTGCATCAACCTTTCTGGCCACTCGTTGAATGATCAGCAGTTGATGGAGTTTATTTACGACAAGCTGAGCCAGAAGGACGCACCCATTGAACGACTGTGGTTCGAAATAACCGAGGCCTCCGCGATCAACGACATTCAGGGCATTTCAGAATTCATTGAGGAAATGAAGGAGCTGGGATGCCGTTTCTGCCTGGGGGATTTTGGCAGTGGGCCAACGTCGTTCCAGTTCATGCGCAGCCTGCCGGTGGACATGATCAAGCTGGACAGCGCCTTCACCAGCCAACTGGACACCAGTGAAACCGATCAGGCCATGGTGAAGTCCATGGTGGATATGGCGCACTACATGAAACGGGAAGTGATTGCTTCACGGGTTGAAACCCGCGCGGTTCTCGATATGCTGACCAGTCTGGGTGTGGATTACGCTCAGGGTTTCACCATCGAAAAGCCGCGGCTGCTGACCAGCCTGGACTGACTTTCCGGACCTCCTGCTTATGTCTAAACGCCATCCGATCATCGCGGTTACCGGCTCCTCCGGCGCTGGAACCACCACTACGGGTGAGATATTCAGCCGCCTGTTTGCCAGCGAAGGGCTGCGGGCCGCCATGGTCAGTGGTGACAGCTTCCACCGCTACAACCGTGAGCAGATGGCCCGCCTCGCGGCGAAGGGACAGTTCGGTGAACGCAATCATTTTGCCCTGGCGGCGAACCATGTCGACAAGCTGGAAGCCCTGTTCTATGACTATGGGCACACCGGCAACGGCCAGTTCCGCCAGTATGTGCATGACGAAGACCGGCGGTTGATCGAGGCCGGCCACAAACCGGGTACCTTCACCCCCTGGGGACCGCTGGCGGCGGAAACCGATCTTCTGTTCTACGAGGGGCTGCATGGGGGCGTGGTCAGCGATGCCTACAACATTGCCCAGTACGTGGATCTGTTGGTGGGAGTGGTACCGATCGTCAACCTGGAATGGATCCAGAAAATTCACCGCGACACCAACAAGCGAGGGTACTCACAGGACGCCGTCGTTCAGACCATCGTCAACCGTATGGACGATTACGTGCACGATATTGTCCCTCAGTTTGCGCACACCCATGTGAACTTCCAACGCATTCCGCTGGTGGATACCTCCAATCCTTTTGTGGTCCGCGATGTGCCGACAGAAGACGAGAGCCTGATCGTCATCCGGTTCCGAGACCCATCGGAGGTGGATTTCCCCTATCTGTTGCAAATGATTGGCGGCAGCAGCCTGTCCCGGTACGACACGCTGGTCATCCCGGGAACCAAGCTATCGCTGGCCATGGATCTGACCATGCGCCCGCTGGTGCAGGAACTGATCGCCCATAAGCCCTTTGCCTGAAGGCCTTCAGGCCGTCAGGCGGCCGTCCCTGTAGTCCCGCAGAGTCTGCTCGATCTCTTCACGACTGTTCATCACGAACGGGCCATACTGCACCACAGGCTCGCCAATCGGTTTGCCGGCAATCAGCAGCACTCGGGCTCCGTTCTTACCGGCGCCAACGCGGACGCTGTCACCTTCGGAAAGAATGCTTGCCGCTGAGCGTTTCAGGGGCTGGGGGCCTGTCGCTGAATGCAGGGACGCTTCTCCGGCGTACAGATAGAGCAGGCCTTCCAGTTCCGGATCGATCGGCAGCAGGGTTTCCTGTCCCGGTTCCAGGTGGATATCCGCATACAAAGGCCGTGTGCTACCGCCGGTGACGGCGCCCTGGTGTATCTGGCCGTCAACGGTCAGCTCTCCAGCCACCAGCTTGATAACTCCACCATCGAAGGTAATGGCTGGTATTTCATCAGGCTGGATATCGCGGTAACCCGCCGGTTTCATTTTCTCCGCAGCCGGCAGATTGAGCCACAGCTGGAAACCGCGCATTTGCCCCGATTCCTGCTGGGGCATTTCAGAGTGGACAATGCCCCGCCCGGCGGTCATCCATTGCACGCCGCCATTCTTCAGGTTGCCCCGGTTACCGAGATGATCCTCGTGCAGCATGTGCCCTTCGATCATGTAGGTAACCGTTTCAAATCCGCGATGCGGATGTGACGGGAAGCCGGCCATGTAATCCTGCGGTTGGTCGGAACCGAATTCGTCCAGCATCAGGAAGGGATCGAGACGGACGTTCTGCTGCTGTCCGAGGGAGCGCTTGATACGAACGCCGGCGCCATCGGACGTTTCGGTACCGGGAATAACCTGTCTGAGGGTTCGTTCTGTCATGACGGATCTCCTTCCAATGCCAAAAATCGCCGGGTTCAGGCGGTCAGGGTTTCAATGGCTCGTCCGGCCTCTTGCAGGGAATTCTCTTTTTTATCATCCCCCATATTCAGGCCCTCGGCGTAGACAAAGTGAACGTCCTTGAGGCCGATAAAACCAAGGAAGGATCGAATGAACGGCGTCTGGGAGTCGTTCGGCGTGCCGGCGTATAGGCCGCCGCGCGCCGCCAGGATGTACACCGGCCGATCTTCCAGAAGGCCAACAGGGCCGCTCGCCGTGTATCGGAAAGTGATGCCGGCCCGGGCAATGTGGTCGAAATAGGCTTTCAGCACCGACGGTACACCGAAGTTGTACATCGGCACACCCATAACAATGACGTCTGCGTCGACAACTTCACTGATCAGCAAATCTGAATAATCGACGACGCCTTGCTGTGAGCCATCGCGGTCGTCCGCGTTGGTCAGGAAGGCACCGAACCGTTCGGCGTCCAGATGCGGTACCGGCTCTGCGGAGAGATCCCGATAGGTGGCCTGGATGTCGCCGTAGGTCTGCCGGAGCTGGTCCAGTGTCTGACTGACGAGTCTGGATGACTGGCCGTCCTGACCAAAAATGCTTGCGGTAATAATGAGAATATTCTTCATGTTCAGAGCCTCTTGGTTGATTAGAACGCTATGAGGCTATTGAACTGCGTGACGGGAGAAGATGAAATCGGAGAATCTTGGAATGGTTGTTCAGTTAAATTGAACAAGTTGGCCCGCGCCCCGGTAAGGCGCAGGCTCAATCTTTCTGTGCGTGTTACTACTCTACGTTGCGGGAGTAGAAAATCTCCAGCATTTCCCGGCGCAGACGATCCTCGATGGACTGTGCTTCCTGGGGGTCAAGATCGCTGGCATTGACTCCGAACACATAGTTATCCAGATCGAAATTCTTGAGCATCATCTTGGTGTGGAACAGGTTTTCCTGATACACGTTGACGTCAATCATCTGGTAGGCGTTCTGGGTGTCTTCGGTCAGGTAGTTCTGGATCGAGTTGATGTCGTG
This sequence comes from Marinobacter sp. M5B, assembly GCF_042604615.1. NCBI lineage: Bacteria > Pseudomonadati > Pseudomonadota > Gammaproteobacteria > Pseudomonadales > Marinobacteraceae > Marinobacter > Marinobacter sp. M5B. The sequence continues at coordinate 3,944,051 of NZ_CP156894.1, read as the reverse complement.
GTCGATGTAGTGCTTGGTGCCGTCCACGTCGCGGGTAAAGCCGCGCACACGATAGTCCACCGTGACCACATCGGAGTCGAAGCTGTGGATCAGGTAGTTCAGTACTTTCAACGGCGAGATCAAACCGCAGGTCGACACGTCGATATCCGCCCGGAAGGTGCTGATGCCTTCGTAGGGGTGGCTCTCCGGGTAGGTATGTACTGTTACGTGGCTTTTATCCAGGTGGGCCACGATGGCATCCGGCAGGGGGCCGGGTGACTCTTCGTTGTCCGGTTCACCGTTGCTGAGTTCGTGTTCGGCAATCAGCATGGTGACAGAGGCGCCGTGGGGCTCATAGTCCTGACGGGCAATATTGAGCACGTTGGCACCGATGATCTTGACCACGTCGGTGAGGATCTGGGTCAGGCGTTCGGCATTGTACATCTCATCGATGTAGTCAATGTAAGCTTCACGTTGCTCTTCGGTCTGCGCATAACAGATGTCGTAGATGTTGAAGCTCAGTGATTTGGTCAGGTTATTGAAACCATGTAACTGTAGTTTGGTTTCCATGTTCAGCCCCCCCAATTGTCTGGAGATGAATGTCAGTGGTCATGTCTGTCTGATGCATGCCACCAAGGCCGCCACCGATAACTGACCGGATTGTTTACCTTTTGCGCAGACCGGCGGAGAAGGGTGCGTATTATGCACATCGACCTTCAATTTGGGTAGAGTACGGGGCAACATTCTAGCATCCGTAATAACCGCCGGTTTGCCACAGACTGGCAGGCCGCTGTGACCGCGTTGTGGGAACCTGTTGTTTGCCGGTTCAGGCGGTGTCGCGTATCTCATGGCTGTGGGTGATGGCAACGCCCGCCTTTTCCAGCATGATAGACGCAGAGCAGTACTTCTCGGCCGACAGGCTGACGGCCCGCTTCACCAGGTTTTCCTTGAGGTTGTTTCCGGTGACCACGAAATGCAGATGGATGCGGGTGAACACTGCCGGAACGGCGTCGGCCCGCTCCGCTTCGAGTTCGGCATGGCAGGCGGTGACGTCCTGACGGCTTTTCTGCAGAATGCTCATGACGTCGAAGGACGAGCAGCCGCCCAGCCCCATCAGCATCATTTCCATGGGGCGTGGCCCCAGGTCCTTGCCGCCATGGTCGGGTGGCCCGTCCATTTGCACCGAGTGGCCGCTGCCGCTGGTTGCCCGGAAGCTGGCGTCGCCGGTCCAGTCAATGGTTGCTTTCATCTGATTTCGCGCTCCGAGTGGGATATAACGTACGATTGGCAGCGATGCTAGCACATCCCGTCAGCACCAGCAGCCCGCTGAAAAGCAGCCCCGCTGATGTGGTCTATAATGTTTCAGGTTGCCGAAACCGGGCCATCTTGTTATAAGTTGCGCTCATAATGAATAAACCCGCAGGGAAAGCAGGGTGAATAAAAACATTGGGATCCCGCCAGTACAAAGGAGGCATGACTCGCACTATGGCCACTATCGTCAAGCCGGTTGAGCAGAAAACCAAGCATCTGGACTATTTTCTTTCGCAATGCCATCGCCGGCGTTACCCTGCCAAGAGCACCATCATTTATGCAGGGGACAAAAGCGATTCCCTGTTTTACATCGTCAAGGGCTCCGTTACCGTCATTATTGAAGACGACGATGGCCGCGAGATGATCATGGCTTACCTGAACGCTGGGGATTTCTTCGGTGAAATGGGGCTGTTCGACAACATGGATTCGCGCAGCGCCTGGGTAAAGGCGAAGACGGAGTGCGAAGTTGCCGAGATCAGCTATACCAAGTTTCGTGAAATCGCCCAGCAGGACCCCAGGGTTCTGTACTTCATCGGCGAGCAGATGGCCTCACGTCTGCGCCAGACCACCCGCAAGGTGGGTGATTTGGCTTTCCTGGACGTGACTGGACGGGTTGCCCGCACCCTGCTGGACCTGTGCAAGGAACCGGACGCCATGACCCACCCTGATGGCATGCAGATCAAGATCACCCGCCAGGAGATCGGTCGGATCGTGGGTTGCTCCCGGGAGATGGTCGGGCGGGTTCTGAAAACCCTTGAAGACCAGGGCCTGGTGCGAGTCAAGGGCAAGACCATGGTGGTGTACGGTACCCGCTAAAACCGATTACCACCCTGTCCCGAAAGGCCGCTGGAACCAGCGGCCTTTTTCGTTGTATGGGGCAGCTCAGGGGTGTGCAGCCACGAATGTGCGGACGGCACGAGATACGGCTTCGGGTTCCGTCAGTGGCGCCCAATGGGTTGTATCCAGCGTTTGCAGGGTTAATTTTCCGGTCCAGCGAACCAGATGCTCGTTCAGTTGAGGGCGCACATATGCGTCCCTGGTCGGGATGATTACCTGGACCGGACAGCGCGCCACCCGGGTTCGTGGCCGCAGCAACCGGGTCAGGAAGTTCGCCCGGTAAAGCTTGACCCCATACAGCCCGTCGGACTTCTGGGAGGCGCTGAACCTGGCATCGGCAACCTGCTCATGATGCTTCAGGTACCCTGGCCAGAGCCTGTCGAGGCCGGCTTTCCAGATCATTTCCGGGATCACAGGCACTTGGAACAGGAACACGTACCAGGAGCTTGTGAGTTGCTGGAGTACCTTCGCTGCCCCTGCCAGCCCGGGTGTTTCCAGCTGTTTCCGGAGCCAGAAGCCGATGTGGTCCAGACAGGGGCCGGAAATGGAGGTGTAGGAGCGAATGCGATTCTGCAAGGGCTCTCCGGTGACGGACTCCCAACTCTGGATCGCCCCCCAGTCATGCGCGATCAGGTGGAACTCGCGTCCGGGGATCAGGGTGTCTACCACCGCTTGGAGGTCGTCGGCCAGCAGGGCCAGGCGATAATCCCGGGTTTTTCGGGGCTTGCCGGACTTGCCGGCACCACGGACATCGTAACGGATCACCAGATACTCCTGGCTCAAGGCGGCGCTGACCTTGTCCCAGACCTGAAGATTGTCCGGGTAGCCATGAACCAACACCAGCGGCGTCGAGTCCGGATGGCCTTCGGTAACGGCATGGATAGTGAGCCCGCCGCTGTGCACCCAGTGTGTTTGATGATTGCCCACAATCAATACCTGCCCTGTGTTTGAGAGTCAGGTCAGGGTAACCATCCTGGCGCCGACGCCGGATAGCAGGGCGGGCCAAACACCGGGCCAAAGGTGTCAGTCCACGAGAGCTACGGACTTTATTTGCATCCACACGGTCTTGCCGGGTTCAAGGCCGAGCTGGTCTACGGAGCGGGTGGTCAGCCTTGATAACAGCGGGGTTGGCCCCGCCAGAAGCCGGACAAGGCTAACGCCCGGCGCCACATCCGGATCGACCTGATCGATGATGGCCGGAACCAGGTTCTGGATGCTCTGGTCGGAATGCTCAGCCAGCGCGAGGCTGATATCCCGCGCCAGGACCTGCACACGAACCCTGTCTCCCGGTGTCAGCCGGTCGTCCTGGCGCAACCACAGTTGGCCCCCGTCGAACCTGAACAGGGCCAGATGCCAGCGTGGGTCCAGATGGTCGATCCGTCCTTCCAGCAGAACCCCGGCATCGTCTTCCAGTCGAAAGGGGTTGTTGGTGCGGGCGAGCGTTTCCTGCAGCGGGCCCTGGGCCACCACCCGGCCATCCTCCATCATCACGATGTGGTCGGCCAGGCGGGCGACCTCTGGCGTGGAGTGGGACACGTAGATGATGGGAATCGCGAGGGTGTCCCGGAGCCTCTCGAGGTAGGGCAGGATGTCCTGTTTACTGGCTCGGTCCAGAGCAGACAGCGGCTCATCCATCAGTAACAGCCTTGGACTGGTCAGCAGTGCCCGCGCAATCGCGACCCGCTGGCGCTCACCGCCGGAAAGTCCGGCCGGCATGCGCTCCAGGAGGGATTCCAGGCCAAGCCAGCGAACGGCGTCATCGAATCTGATCTGTCGTTCGCCGGCGGGAATACGGCGGTAACCGAACTCCAGGTTCCTGCGGACGTTCAGGTGGGGAAAAAGCTGGGTTTCCTGGAACACGTACGCCAGGGCGCGCTTGTGTACCGGCCGGACGAACTCTTCCGTCTGCCAGGGTTCGCCCAGAACGGTCATGGTTCCGGGCGCGTTCTGAAGGCCTGCCATGCACCGAAGCAGCGTGGTCTTGCCGCAACCGGAGTGCCCGAACAGGGCGGTAATGCCGGTACCCGGGAGGGTCAGGTCAACGTCCAGGTCGAACCCCGGAAAGGCACACCGGAAGCGGGCATGGATAGTGGCGGTCATCTGAGAGCTCCCGCGCGGGCTTTGCCGTTAAGCGCGTAGAGGGTCACCAGAACCACAAAGGAGAACACCACCATGCCGGCGGACAGCCAGTGGGCCTGGGCGTACTCAAGGGATTCCACGTGGTCGTAGATGGCCACCGACAACACCTTGGTTTCACCCGGGATGTTGCCACCGATCATCAGGATCACGCCGAACTCACCGATGGTGTGGGCGAAGGTGAGCACGGAGGCGGTCAGGAATCCGTTTCTTGCCAGGGGCACGGCGATAAACAGGAACCGCTCCCACGGGGCGGCACGAAGGGTTGCGGCGGCTTCCATGAACCCCTCGCCTACGGCTTCAAAGGCATTCTGCAGAGGTTGAACGGTGAATGGCAGGGAGTATATGACCGACGCCACCACCAGGCCCTCAAAGGTAAATGGCAACAGGCCGATCCCGAGGGACTGTGTTATCTGGCCAACCCAGCCGTCAGGCCCCATGACCAGCAACAGGTAGAAACCGAGCACTGTGGGTGGCAGCACCAGGGGCAGGGCGACGATCGCTGCAACCGGCTGGCGCAGCCAGCGCCGGGAGCGGGCCAGCCACCAGGCGATGGGCGTGCCAATGAGCAGCAGCAACAATGTGGTGGTCGTGGCCAGCCTGAGTGTCAGCCAGACCGGGTCCCAGTAGGTTTCAAGCATCAGTCAGCCGTGTCGTAAGCGGGGTCATAGCCATAGCCCCGGATCGTGGCGATGGCAGTGTTCGATTTCAGGAAGTCCATCCAGGCCAAGGCTGCCTCATTGCTGGTTCCCCGGTTCAAAAGGATAGCCTGTTGGTCAATGGGTTGGTAATAGTCCTGGGGCACGTTCCAAAGGGAGCCTTCCTTGTCGTCCCAGGATGTTACCTGAGACAGGGCTACAAAGCCGGCCTGGGCGTTGCGGCTGACCACAAACTGAAAGGTCTGGGCGATGGAATCGCCACGAACCAGCTTCGCCTGCAGTGCCTGCCAATGGCCTAAATGTTCCAGAACCTGTTGTGCTGCAAGGCCGTAGGGCGCGGTCTTCGGGTTTGCCATGGCCAGCCTTGCGAACGTTTGCTGGGCCAGGTAGCTCTCAGCGTCCCCGAAAGCGTCCGGGGTCGGGCTCCAAAGCACCAGCTTGCCCCGGGCATAGGTGAAGCGGGTATTGGGGGCGCCGGCCCGCGCCTTCTCAATAAGCGCCGGTCTGCGTGCATCGGCGGCCATGAACACGTCGAAGGGCGCACCGTTCCGGATCTGGGCGTACAGCTTGCCGGTGGACCCGAAGCTGGCTGAAACCGTGTGGCCAGTCTTGGCTTCAAACTGTTTGGCCAGTTCGCGGGTGGTGTCGGTGAAATTAGCAGCAACGCCGAGGCTGACTTCACCGGCCATGACCGGGAGGCTGGCTATTGAAAAAAACAGCAGCGTGGCAATGCGTAAGAAGCAGACTCTTGGTTGATGATCCGCTGACGTGGATTGGTACATAACCGTTTTCAGTGACTCCAGATTCAGTTCTGCTTGCGCGCCAACTTAAACATCATCTCGGGAGCGACACGCTTGACCCAAAGCGCTGCCATTTCCTTGCCCTTGCCGACGGGAATCTCGCGTTTTCCCTTGGCCAGCGCACTGACGATGACATCCGCGCACTCGCCGACGTCCATGCCACCGGCAATGTTCTCGTCTTCCTCGCCGAAGGCAGAGCCATCGGCCGCCAGGGCATTGCGGGAAATGTCCGTGCGGATAAATCCGGGGGTGATGGTGGAGACCAGAATGCCATCGTCTTCCACCTCGGCCCGCAGGGCGTCGAAGAAGCCCATCACCGCGTGCTTGGCGGCACAGTAGCCGGTGCGCAGGGGGACGCCGACTTTACCGGCCACGCTGGCGGTCACCGCCAGGTGTCCGGATTGGCGCTCCAGCATATGGGGGAGCACGGCCTTGGTCAGCGCAATCTGCCCCATCACATCCACATCCAGTAGCTTCTGGTACACCGACAGCTCGGTATCCTTGCACAGAGAGCGTTGGGAAAGGCCGGCGTTGTTGATCAGCAGGTCGATCTGGCCGAAGTGACTGATGACGTGGTCGGCAGCTACCGGAAGTGAGGGCAGGTCGGTAACGTCAAGAGGCAATACCAGCATGTTTTCCGGGGCGGCGCCGGCATCAATGCAGTGCTGGCGGACCCTCTCCAGCTCTGGCTGGCGTCGCGCCGAAAGAACAACTCTTGCATTTTCGCGCGCAAACCTGGCTGCCAGGGCCTCACCAATGCCGGACGAGGCGCCGGTGATCCACACGACTCTGTTGGTAAACATGGGCTTACTCCGATTAGTTGGGTGGCATTGATCTTAGCGCCCCGGGCCGGTCGGCGTCATGTTTTTACGCGCCGGAGTCTGTCCCGGTACGCAGGCAGTCGAGGATGTGGTGCCAGACCTCGTCAGCATTGGTTTCATTGACCAGTTCGTGACGGGCGCCGGGAAACAGACGGTCGGAGGCAACGAGCAGGCCGGCGCCACGAAGGTTGGCAACATGCCGGTTGAAACCGTGTCCCATCTCGCCAACCGGGTCGCTGTCACCGGCCAGCAGGTGTATCGGAAGGTCCTTGCGCCATGTTTTTGGATTGATGGTCAGCATGCCACCAATGAAGTCGGACCATAGGCCTGCCGTGCAGGGAAAGCCGCAGAGTGGGTCTCTCAGGTAGCGGTCCACCTGTTGCGGGTCGCGGCTGAGCCAGTCATGGCTGGTGCGATTGGGGGAGAACGCCTTGTTGAAGGCACCGAAGGTCATATTGTCGATCAGGCGGCTGTGGTGCCGTTTCCCGCGCAGTGCCCGGAGAGAGCGGACCAGTGCCAGGGAGGCCCGCAACTTCGGTTTGTCGATACGATTGGTCGCGCATAGGATCAGTCTGTCGATCTGGTCACCATACTGCTGGCTGAAGGCCTGGGCGATGAACGAACCCATGCTGTGGCCGAACAGCGTTAGCGGGAGGTCGGGGTGTTGCTTTCTGGCATGGACAACGACTTGCTGCAGGTCGTCCACTACTTTCTGCCAGCCCTTGTGGTCGGCGTAATGGCCAAGGTCAGTTTCGGGGCAATGCGGTCCGTGGCCTCGATGCTGGATCGCAATCACCGATACCCCCTGCTGGTTCAGCCAGAGCGCCAGCGGCTGGTAGCGGGCTGCATGCTCCGCCATGCCGTGGGCAATGACCAGCACGGCCGACGGGGCCTCCGCCGCCCACGACAGCAACGGAATTCGATGGTGATCGGGGCTGTTGATGAAACTTTCCTGCAGGTCCATGTTGGTCGATTCCGGGCGGGTTGTTGGCGTAAACGGGAGTCTAGCCGGAAATCGGGCCTTAATGTGAGACGGAGCCGGAAAATCCGGCTTTTGTGGCGCTAGTCCGCGTCCCGATCCCATTCGGGTGGCTTCCACAGGTGCTTCAGGCGGGCTTGCAGGCCGCCTGGTCGGGCCATGGCCCGGAACAGGTCCACGTACTCGTGGGTCCACAGCACTAGCAGGTTCCTGGAGTGTATCGGTCGGGTAATGCCGTAGTCCGGTGGTGCCTGTTCGTCTTCGGCGACAAAGGTGCCGAACAGTCGGTCCCAGACGATCAGAGTGCCACCGTAGTTGCGGTCGATATAGCCGGGGTTGCGGCCATGGTGAACCCGGTGATGGCTGGGGGTGTTGAGCACGGTTTCCACCCAGCCTGGCAGTTTGCCAACCAGCGTGGTGTGAATGAAAAACTGGTACACCAGTGAGAGGGCATAAGCCACGCCGATCCACACAGGATTGAAGCCGATCAACGCCAGGGGCACATAGAACAGCCACATGCCGTTAAAGATATTGGTGGCATTCTGGCGCATGGCGGTGGAGAAATTCATACGCTCGGAGGAATGGTGGACCACATGGGCGGCCCAGAACCAGCGTATGCGGTGGCTGGAACGGTGCATCCAGTAAAAACAGAAATCCACTCCAACAAACGTCAGAAGACCCGTTGCCCAGTTCAGTTCCAGATCCAGCAGGCGGTGATGGTAGAGGAATGCGTATACGGGAAAGGCGATCAGGCCCGCGAACAGCAACTCTGTCAGTTGGTAGCCGGCACCCAGGGCAAAATTCCGCAGGGCTTCCGGTACGTCCATGCGCGTGGGGTCGTGGCGAATCCGCAGGTACTCCCACAGGGTGACGGCAATAAACACCGGCGTAGCGACAACGAATATCAGTTGGCGTTCGTCCAGTGCCAGCCAGGGGGCGAGGGTGTTCCAGAGGGGCAGCAACCCGCTCTCCTCAAGAACCGCCCTCATCATGTCCATCAATGCCATGGTGAAACCGTATTGTGATTGTAGGTGTGACTGTATTCTGCGCCGATGGCGATGCCATAAATTGACAATAAACGCCACAAAATTGATGATTAGTGCCAACAATGAATGACGCAGCGCGTGGAGGACGGTGAACCATGGCCAAGGTAATGCGGGTAACCGGTGCCTGGACGGGACTGCTATCGGACTGGCTTGAACAGGAGGGACTGGAGAATGCCCCGGTCAGGATAGCGCTGGCGCGCTGGGCGTCGGAAGACAACGTACCGGTGCCGGTGTGGCGTGACCTGCTGGCGCAGGGACTGGCTCTGGCGCCTCAGTATGCCGCTCCCGAGCTAAAGGTGGGGGCCTGTGTGCGTCCTGCCCATGTGGGTGTGCTCGGCTATCTGGTGCTGGCGTCCGACACCCTCGGCGAGGCCATGTTGGCCTACCAGCGCTACGAAACCCTGTTTTATGGTGCCAGCCTGGCGGAAATCGAGGTCGTCGGCGATCAGGCGGAAATGCGCTGGCCGCCCTCGGAGAATGAGCTTGGCCAGCAGGCGGACGGCGCTGCAATTGCAGCATTGGTGACCTTTATGCGTCGCCAGATTGATCAGCCCCCTCCGCCCTCGCTAGTGAGTTTTCTGGGTAACGTCAGTGCTGAGGCGGCCAGGGAATACGAACGGTTTTTTGGCTGCTCGGTGACCTGGAACGACAGCCATGTGCGAGTCCGGTTTCCGCTGCATTACCTCAGCCTGCCCATGCCCCGGCGAGACCCGACACTTCGCGAGTTGCTGGACCGGCAGGCCCGTGCCCTGCTGCGGGCGTTGCCGGAGGCGTCACAGGCGGGCTCGGGCATTGATCGCCAGCTACAGCAGGTACTGCTGAAACTGTTGTCTGATGGCGAGCCCACCCTTGCGCGTGCATCCCATGCCATGCACATGTCACCGCGAACGCTGCAGCGACGCCTGGCCCGGTATCAGTTGAGCTGGCAGCAGTGGCTCGATCGGAACCGGGAACAGCTGGCGCGACAGTACCTGGACGACACCTCACTGACGCTGACCGACATTGCTCTGCTGTTGGGCTTTTCCGAGCAAAGTGCTTTTACCCGGGCCTACCGCCGCTGGACCGGCAATTCACCCGGCCGAGAGCGCCGTCAGTGGCTCAGCGATTAGCAGCATAGACCTTTTCCAGCGTGTGGATCTGTGGCTGCCATTGATCCAACCAGGCCTGGATGTCTTTGGGGATTTTCGCCGGTTTGGGCCAGGGCACCGGGTATTGGCCGGGCTGGAACATGGGTGCGAACAAGGATGCCGCGGCGAGGTCGGCGCGGGAGAAGCTATCTCCAGCCAGGTAGGGCTTCTCCTGGTAGGCATTCGCCAGTTCGGTCAGGTAGCGCTCCATGGTTTCCCGCGACTGCGCGGCGGTTTTCTCGTTGATCTTCATCCATTTGCGCATGACCTCGTCCACCCGGCTGAAGGCCAGTCTCAGTAGAATCCGATTGTAGAAGGGCGTGCCCGCAGCCAGCATGGGAACGACCACCTTGGGGCGTTGCAGGAAGTGGTGGTAGGAGTAACAGCGCACGCTGGGGCCGGCTTCGTCGTCCAGCCGCTGCTCCCAGGACAGCGCGGCCTCGCGGGCCTGCGGGTCGGTCGGCGTAAGCGGGTTCTCGGGAAACGTGTCGTCCAGATAGTCAATGATGGCTTTCGATCCCTGAACCCGGTGACCGTTATGGTCCAGTACCGGTACCGATGAATCAGCGCCCGTCAGTTTGCGGATGGTGTTGATGTGCTGGCCGGGCAGAAGGCTGATGGCTTCGTAGCTCAGACCTTTGTGATCCAGGGCCCAGCGAGCCTTTTCGCAGTAGTGTGAAATAGCAAACTGGTAGAGTTTTATCGCCATGACGTGGAATACTCCCGGGTGTTTTGATGGCCTAAGCGTAATGCTTTAAGGCAGGAAATGGTAACGGCTCTGCTTTAAAATCGGCAGCCATCATGGATAATCTGCAACTGTTACAACCACAGGGAATGAGGAATAAACAATGAAAGGAATCGCCGCCTCTTTGCCGGCCTTGGTCAGCGTCCTGCTGGTCGCGGGCTGTGCATCCACCGAGGATCAACGCGCCGGTGACGGCCTTGCCGTCAATACCATGGCATGCGGCCAGGCTGATATAGGCCTCGACTACCACGAGGACCGCAGTGGTCTGACGATAACGTTCGGCAGCGACAAAATGGTGTTGAAGCAAAAGGAAAGTGCCTCCGGTGCGCGCTTTGTGGACCCCGACAACGATGGCACCCAGTTCTGGAGCAAGGGTGACACTGCCACATTGACAATAGACGGGCAGGCGTTGCCGCTATGCCTGGTTCCGGGCGCTGTCGAGAAGCCGTTTATCGCCCGGGGGAACGAGCCGTTCTGGCGGGCAGTTCTTGAGCCGGGGCAACTGGTGGTGGAGCAAATGGGCAAGGAGCCGATTGCACTACGCTACGAGGTTGTCGAGAGCGCGACCACGGGACGTACTTTCGAGGCTGAAGGTGATGGCGTTCGGGTATCGCTGAAGACAGCAAGCCAACTGTGTCGCGATTCCATGACCGGCATGCCCTATCCTCGACAGGTGCGGCTGGCCGTAAACGGAGAAGAATCCCAGGGCTGCGGAGGGGATCCTGAGCGGTTGCTTCGGGGAACTGAGTGGGTTGTTGAAGACATTGGCGGCCGCGGGATTATTGACAGTTCCCGGGTGACACTGAACTTCCTGGCGGATCAGCGTGTGGCAGGGCGTGCGTCCTGCAATCAATTCAGCGGTGGATGGAATTTGACGGGTGAAGGGCTCGAGTTCACCCGGATGGCATCAACCAGAAAAGCCTGTGCGCCGGCATTGATGAACCAGGAAGACCGATTCCTGTCGCTGTTGGGTGAGGTTCGACGCTTCGACATTGGCCGGCACGGTGAGTTGCTGCTGGTGACCAGAGATGGACGTCTGATCAGGGCGTTTCAGTCCACAGACTGAGTCCGTACTGGTCCAGGATCTGCTGTACCCGGCCGCTGTCCATGAGTTGTCGGGTGCCTTCCGTTAAGAGTTTCGCAAGTTCTTTTGCGTCTTCCCGTACCGGGGAAAACGCGACGAAGGCATCGATTTCGTCGACCAACCCTGCTTGCCGTGGCGCGGGGACAGTGTCGTTGTTGTTCATTTCCCACCAGGCCATCACGTAGATATCTTCCGCAAAAATGTCAGTACGGTGTTGGTCCAGCAGGTAGATGGCCCGATCAAGGGGTGACGGCCCCGCGATCACCCAGATTCGTTCCGGGTTGGCCTGATGCTCCTCAATGTACCGGTCCAGCTCATCGGTATAGGAGTACCCATTGATGACCAGCAGCTTCTGGTTATGGAGCGATGCCAGCCCGTCGTATACCCAGCGGTTGTCAGGGTGGGTAAACAGCGCAATGGCTGAGCGCCCCTGGGGGGCGTCTGGAAACACGAAATCCGGGGCATCGGTTGTGAAGGCACCGACCACTGCGTCCAGTTGACCTTCACGCGTTAATTGCAGCGCCCGTGCCCAGCTAACGTTGACGTACTCCACGGTATAGCCGGCTTCGCCAAGGACCTCGCGGGCAATGTCCACCATGTAGCCCTCGCGATCGCTCCCCGCTTCGCAGTTATGGGGGCACCAGGGATCGGATGCGATAACGATCGTCCGGGGCCGGGGTGTCGTATTGGAAAGGGCAGCGGACAGGGCCTCATTGGTTGGCGTCTGCGTGTCGACGTCTGAAGAAGGGCTCTCTTCGTCAGGAGGAGGTGAGCAGCCGTGCAACAGGAGTACGGTTAGTAGAGCCACTGCCAGTCTGGGCATGATCGTTGTCTGGGGCACCGCGAAGCTACGGCGACCTATTTATAATAGCCCGTCTGTCACGCTGCTGTCATCCAGGAGCCCACCTCCACCGGGATGGCCCCCGATCAGTAACGGCTGCGATTGTCTCCTTCCGATGCATCGACCGGCACCAGTGCCTTGACCAGTTCTTTCATCTCGAGAATGCCTACCTGGTTGCCTTTTTTGACCACCCGATAGACAAGGTCGGTATCGCCGTCGGATCTTGCGATCACCGACTCCAGGTTGTCCCGATCGGAAATGTCGCCGGCACTGTCAGCGGGAGGTTCCGTGGTTTTTGCCATCACGGAACGCACTCTCAGAACCCGTGCACGATTGATGTCGCTGATGAAATCCGTAATGTACGGATCGTTGGGATGCATGAGAATTTCCTGGGGTTCGCCCTGCTGGACGATGTGTCCGTCCTTGAGGATAACCAGGTGGTCCGCCAGCTTTAGCGCCTCGTCCAGATCGTGGGTGATGAACACCACGGTTTTCTTCAGTTCCTCCTGCAACTCCAGCAGCAGGTCCTGCATGTCGGAGCGAATCAGCGGGTCCAGGGCGGAGAAGGCCTCGTCCATCAGCATCACGGGCGAGTTGGATGCGAGTGCCCGGGCAATGCCCACGCGCTGCTGCATACCGCCGGATAGCTGGTGCGGGTATTGGTTTTCGTTGCCTTCCAGCCCCACCCGGGCGAGCCATTTCTTGGCTTCGTCCTCGAAGTCCCGCACCGTATGGCCTCTTACCAGCAGCGCCATGCCGGCGTTCTCCAGCACGGTCTTGTGGGGAAGCAGGGCGAATTTCTGGAAAACCATCGACATTTGTTCACGCCGCAGCTTCCGCAATCCGTCCTCGTCGAAGGCGAGTACGTTTTTGCCATCCACCTTGATCTCACCGGCAGTGGGTTCGATCAGCCGGTTGAGATGGCGTATCAACGTGGACTTGCCTGAGCCCGACAGACCCATGATGACGGTGATCTCGCCTTCTCGCATATCCACGTTGATATCCTGGAGACCCAGTACGTGGTTGTGCTTTTCCAGCAGTTCGGCCTTTCCCATACCCCGGCGGACATACGCCAGGGCGACATCGGGAATGGGGCCGAAAATCTTGTAGAGGTTCCGGATGGAAATCTTGATATCCCGGTCCACGATTCGCTCCCTTACTGTTTCTGTGAGGCGTTGATGCGCGCCAGTGAGGCCTTGGTTACCCGGTCAAGGATCACCGCCAGAATCACGATGCCAAGGCCGGCAACCAGCCCGACACCCAGCTCCAGGTTGCGAATGCCCTGAAGCACCAGCACCCCGAGCCCCGGTGCCGACACCAGGGAAGCGATAACCACCATCGCCAGGCTCATCATAATGGTCTGGTTTACACCCGCCATAATGTTGGGCAGCGCCAGTGGAATCTGGACCTTGAAGAGTTTCTGCTGGCTGGTCATCCCGAAGGCGTCAGCGGCTTCGATTACATCCTTGTCCACCAGGCGGATACCCAGGTTGGTGAGACGGATGACCGGCACAATGGCGTACAGGATGATGGCAATGCCGTAGAGCTTGGACTCGGTCACGCTGAACAGGAAGATCAGCGGAATCAGGTACACAAAGGGCGGCAGTGTCTGCAGCATGTCGAGCACGGGAATGGTCAGGCGCTGCATCATGTCGCTGCGGGACATGGCAATGCCGATGGGCACGCCCAGCAGCACACAGAGGAACGCGCAGACAAAGATGATCGACAGCGTCTCCATCGCATACTGGTAGTAGTCAATAAAGGCCAGCAGAACCAGGCTGCCCGCCACAAATCCCACCAGTTTCCAGGATTTGGTGACGACAAACACCACGGCCAGCAGCGCCGGTATCACGATCCACCAGGGCGTGTTCAGCATGCCGTAGAGTGTCCCGTCCAGAAACCAGCTTAGTGGTTGGGTCAAAGGGTCCAGAACAACACTCAGACTGTCCTTGATGGACAGGAAGCCCTCTTCAAGACCTTTTGTCAGTTCCCTGGATTTGGGGAAGGCCGCACAGGACTCGTTAAGCGCGTCCATGGATGGAAAAGGCAGGTCCCATAGTGACTCTGCTTCGGCGTCCGTTCCTTTGGTTTTTTGCAGCAACGCCGCCATTGACATGGGGGCATCACTTTGGCCGTCAGAGCACCAGTCTTCCAGACCCAGTGATGAAAACACGAAATCGTAGGTCGCCATTTGCGGTCAGTCCCCAGAAGCGTTCAGATGAAAATGGGTAATGTGAGTTCGCCTGTTCGGTTTGACAGGGCCGGGAGACGGCCCTGTCAGGGTAGGTGGAGAGATTACTCTCCCAGCACCGAAGCCAGGCGTTTCTTGGCCGAATCGTTCAGCCAGCTTGACCACTCGTCGCTGTTGTTGCTCAGGAAATACACGGCCGCTTCTTCTGCCGACGCGTTGTTGGAATCCATCCACGCCAACAGGGCACTCATGGTGTCGGTTTTGAATGTCAGCTTGCTGAGCATTTCTGCGACTTCCGGCTCACGATCCTTGAAGTCCGTGGTCACGGATGTCAGTACGGTGGCGGCAGGAAATTCAGACACGCCAGGGTTGTCCGCTTCCTGGGTCTGATTACGGGTATGAACCTCCGGCTTGTAATCACCCAGTTCGACGCGGGTCATGTCGAACTTGCCGAGCGGGACAGTGGGGCCCCAGTAATAGCCAAACCAGGGCTCTTCAGACTGCACGGCGGAAGCCATTGACGAGGCCAGGGTTTCACCGGAACCGTGGTTGAACACCTCAATGCCAGAGCTTTCCAGGTCGAGCGCCCTAACCAGGTTGTCACTGACCACACGACAACCCCAGCCACTTGGGCAATTGTTGAAGCGGTTGTCCACCAGTTCCGGATTAGCCATGACACCTTCGATGGTGGTCAATTCGGGGTGCTTCTCGGCCAGGTAGGTTGGAATCCACCAGCCTTCAACGCCACCGGGCTCCAATACTTTGGTCAGACGCTCGATCTTGCCCTGTTCTTCCAGTTCCAGGTAGGCCTCACCTGCGGAGTTGAGCCACAGTTCGGTAACGATGTCCGGTTCACCATTTTCGGCGACTGAGGTAACAGCGGGGACGGTGTCGGAGGGAACCACGGTGACATCACAGCCGTACCCCTGCTCCATGATGAATTTGGCGACGCTGGTGACAACTGTGTTGGATGCCCAGCCCATTTCGGTGATGGAAACTTCACCGCAATCGGCCTGAGCAAGTGCAGGCACGGACATCGCGCAAAGCAGCGCGACTGGCGTTAGCTTTCGCATGATTGGTTCTCCTTATGGATTTTGAAAATACGCGGAAACAGATCCGCTGGAGCGGTTCTGAAGACCGCTCTAGAGGTGAAGACGCCGTATTGATACTGCGTTTTCAGAGGGCAAGACAAATGTTGTGACCTCGGTTACTACGTATCTTTAGAGTAACGCCCTGAGCGTGAGTTACAAGCCATTCATGTAAAATGTCGCCAGAAAATGCACATGCTTTCCGGTGTTTTGAGCCCCAGTGTCAACGAATTGAAGCAATTCAGCAGTAGTTTGAAGGGTTGTCTGAAACGGGAGAGCCCCATGACCGAGTTGCGCAAACTGACCCCCCATTCTGCTATTCCTGCCGAACAGGCCCGTCGGGATAGCCGCCAACGCCATCTGCTGAGAACCTTTCTGCCGGAGATGATTCGTCTTGAGCGTGTGCTGGCGGAAGCGCCGGGACAGGTTACTGTGAAGACGCTCTCTCGGGTTGCGCTGAAACACATTGACCTGCCGATCTATCGGGTTGACCTCGGCAGCGAAGCACCCGATGCGCCAGTGGTGATGCTGGTGGGTGGCGTTCACGGTCTTGAACGCATCGGCAGCGAAGTCGTCATGGCCTGGTTGCGCAATCTGCTGGCAAGGATGTCCTGGGACGGGCATCTCCAGGCCCTGCTGAAAAAAGTGCGGGTTACCCTGCTGCCCATCCTCAACCCTGGCGGCATGTACCTGAATCAGCGCAGCAATCCCAACGGGGTCGACCTGATGCGCAACGCACCGATCACCGCCCAGGACCGCAGCGCGTTCCTGTTGGGCGGGCAGCGCTTCTCTCCGCGCCTGCCGTGGTTCATTGGTGATCCCGAGCAGGGTATGGAAGCGGAGAACCAGGCCCTTGAGTCGGTGATCTCGGAGCTCCTGCCAGGCCGTCCTTTCAGTGTCGCGCTGGACTGTCATTCCGGTTTCGGCTGGCAGGACCAGATCTGGTTCCCCTATGCCTACCGTCGTCGCCCCATGCGACGGATCGAATCGGTGATGGCGTTGAAGCTGATCTGGGAGCAGGCCTGGCCGGAACACAACTATCGCTTCGAGCCCCAGTCCCGTCATTACCTGACCCACGGTGATCTGTGGGACTATTTCTACAAGAAGATCAACCGCAGCGGTGAGGGCGCCTTTATTCCCCTTACCCTGGAACTGGGCTCCTGGCGATGGATCAAGAAGCGCCCACGACAGTTGCTGCGACTGGACGGCTTTTTCAATCCGCTGGTACCCCATCGCCATCGGCGCGTACTGCGAAGTCACCTGACCTTTATCGATTTCCTGGTCAGCGCCGCCGCCCATCACGAAAACTGGTTGCCGCACTCGGATGAGGCGTCCATGCTAAGGGAGGCCGCCATCGCCCACTGGTACAGGGATCATCACTGACAATGCACTGGATTCTGTTGCGCGGACTGACCCGGGAGCAGTCACACTGGGGCTCTTTTCCCCACAGGCTTGAGGAAGCCTTTCCCGGTCATCAGTTCCATCTGGTTGATCTTCCGGGCACGGGCGTGCACTTCAAGGATCCCAGCCCTGACCGTATCGCGGAGATCCGGGAGAAGGTTCGCCGCAGTGTTGGTCACATTCCAGCGCCATACAATCTCATCGCTTTGTCCATGGGCGGGATGGTCGCCCTGGACTGGGCTCAGCATGTCACCGAGGGTGAAATTCAGAACCTGGTGCTGATCAACACGAGTTCCGGATTCAGCCTGCCCTGGCGACGGATGCGTCCGGGGGCCTGGCCTCTTATCGTTCGCCTCCTGACGCGCCGGGAACTGTTCGATCGTGAGGTGGATATTCTGCGGTTGACGAGCAATCGACCGGTCGACCTCGATGTCATGAAACACTGGTACAGCATCCAGCGCCAGCGGCCAGTCAGCTATGCCAACGCCTATGCCCAGATGAAAGCAGCGATGGCCTACAAACCCCTGCCTCAACGCCCTCTGCCGGACGCACTTGTACTTGCCAGCAAGGGTGACCGTATTGTCCATTGGAGCTGCAGCAAGGTGTTTGAGCAGCGTTGGCAATGGACGCTGAAAGTCCATTCGTCCGCCGGCCATGACCTGCCAATGGACGACCCTGAATGGGCCATCCAACAGATAAAAAACTGGCTGCCCAAATGATTACGGTTGCTTGACGCAACCGGTGTTCCGCGTCAGTCTTCTACACAATTCCTCAGATTCACCCCGAGATACTTATTTGGATTGGAGTCGATAACAATGAAAATCTTTGAGACCAAGACAGCGCCCAACCCACGCCGGGTAAGGATGTTCATGTCTGAAAAGGGACTGTTGGACAAGGCTGAGTTTGTTGAGATCGATCTGCAGAAGGGTGAGAACCTGACGCCGGAGTACGCGGCCAGGAACCCGATGAAGAAAGTACCCGTGATGGAACTGGACGACGGCACCTGCATCGCCGAAACCATGGCGATTTGCCGCTATTTCGAAGAAAGCTATCCGGATGCGCCAACCCTGCTCGGGGACACAGCGTTGGAGAAAGCGCAGGTGGAACAGTGGCTGCGGTGGATCGAGTTCTCCTTTTTCCTGCCCACCGGTATGTGTTTTCAGCACACCAGCGGCTATTTCAAGGACCGCATGAACCCGATCAAGGAATGGGGTGAAGAGTGCCGCACCTCGGTGGAAAAATTCATGCACTTCCTGAACAAGCATCTGGATGGCAGGGAATACATCTGTTGCGACCGGTTCACGGCCGCGGATATCAATGCCTTTACCACCGTGGCCTTCGCCCGTGTGGTGGATATTCGCATCAAGCCGGAGCAGGCCAACCTCCAGGCCTGGTATGATCGCATCAAGCAACGTCCTTCCGCCCAGGTATGACCCGATGACCCAA
Organism: Marinobacter sp. M5B; assembly: GCF_042604615.1. Taxonomy (NCBI): domain Bacteria; kingdom Pseudomonadati; phylum Pseudomonadota; class Gammaproteobacteria; order Pseudomonadales; family Marinobacteraceae; genus Marinobacter; species Marinobacter sp. M5B. Next base: position 3,925,560 of record NZ_CP156894.1, on the reverse strand, counting down.
CAGACCCTACTGGCCTGTGCTCTTGAAAGAATCGATACCGTCAACCGTGCAGACCCCAACATCGAGCAGGTTGGCGGAATACCCTTGCCCAAGGAATACGCCTACAGCCAGCACATGACACGCTGGCTGTTTGAGCTTGAGCCGCAGCCCTCCGAACGCATGCAGATTGCCTGCCGCGCCCAGCACATCGAGCGCTGGACTATCCCCCGTAGCGATTTCCCGGAAGGTCGCAAGGCCTATTACGAATGGCGCCAGGCCTGTGGCCGCATGCATGGCCGCCGGGCCGCCGAAATCATGGAGGAATGTGGCTACCCACAGGAAGAATGCCAGAAGGTGGAAACCATCCTGACCAAGCGGGAGTTGCGCAAGGACGCAGACACACAGCTGCTGGAAGACGTTGCCTGCATGGTATTCCTGGAACGCTATTTCGCGGATTTTTATGAGGAAAAAGCCGATTACGACCGGGAGAAATGGCTGCGCATTGTCCGCCGTACCTGGGGCAAGATGTCTCCGCGTGGGCATGAAGCCGCGCTGAAACTCGCCGAAGGGATGCCGGCGCATTTGCTGGCGTTGCTGCAGGAGGCGTTGGCTGAGGATTAGTCCGTGCTCAACCCATGCCCGCTGACTTGTTCGAGCTTTGCGTAAGCCCTCCTAAAAAAACAGCTCCTGCAGTTTCTTGCCAGGTTCTTCGGCCCGCATGAAGGACTCGCCCACCAGGAAGCCGTAGATACCCCGGTTGGTCATGGTCTCCACATCGGCCCGGGTCATGATGCCACTTTCGGTGATCGTCAGGCGGTCGGCCGAAATCCGTTCATGCAGGTCGAAGGTGGTATCCAGCGAGACCTCAAAGGTGTGCAGGTTGCGGTTGTTGATGCCCACCAGCGGTGTTTTCAGGGTGAGGGCATCGTCCATTTCCTCGCCGTCGTGAACCTCGACCAGCACGTCCAGGCCAATTTCATGGGCGATGCCTTCCAGTTCCTGCATCTGGTCCCTGGTCAGGCAGGCGGCGATCAGCAGGATGCAGTCGGCGCCAATAGCCCGGCTCTCGTAGACCTGATACGGCGCCACCATGAAGTCCTTGCGGATGACCGGCAGGCTGCAGGCGGCGCGGGCGGCTTGGAGGTAGTCTTCATGGCCCTGGAAGAAATCCTTGTCAGTGAGTACTGACAAGCAGGCGGCACCGCCTTTTTCATAGCTTTCGGCGATGGCCTCGGGAACAAACGGATCGCGGAGAATGCCTTTGCTGGGGGAGGCTTTTTTGATCTCGGCAATGACCGCAGGCGTTTGCTGTTCGATGCGTCGGCGAAGGGCGCTCGCAAAGCCCCGCGCTGGCGGTTGATCGCCAGCCATGGCCTTCCGATCGCCAATAGAAACCCTGCGCGTACGCTCATCAATTTCCTCCCACTTCCGATCAACGATCTTTCGCAGGATGGTAGGCGTCTTGTCCAGATGTCTGTCAGTCATTGTCAGGCTCGTATTAGAAACACTGCGAAAAGTCAGCAAGCTCGGACATCTTGCCGGCTGCCAAGCCTGAGCCCATGGCGTCCAGCGCCATCTCCACGCCTTCCGCCGTCGTCTTCGCCAGGCCTGCCACATAAATTGCTGCGCCGGCGTTCAGGGCGATAAGATCCCGCGCTTTCTCAGCCATTTCATCATGACCACGACCGAACGCGGCACGGATCAGTTTCAGGGAGTCCTCGGCGGTATTCACCGTGAGACCGACCAGCGCCTGGCTCTTGATGCCCAGGTCTTCCGGGGTGATGTCGTACTCAGTGACTTCGCCGTTTTTCAGCTCCGCCACATGGGTGGCGCTGGCCAGGCTGATTTCGTCCAGGCCATCCTTCGAGTGCACCACCATAATGTGTTCGGCACCCAGGCGGTGCAGAACCTCCGCCATGGGGCGACACAGCTCTTTCGTGAACACACCGATCAACTGGCGCTTGACGCTGGCCGGGTTGGTCATGGGGCCAAGGATATTGAATATGGTACGGCAACCCAGTTCCTTGCGAGGGCCAATGGCGTGTTTCATGGCGCCATGATGGACCGGGGCGAACATGAAGCCAACGCCGATCTCCTCCACGCAGCGTGCAACCTCCTCAGGCGCCATCTGCAGGTTGATACCCAGCTTTTCCAGCAGGTCCGCGCTGCCGCTCTTGGAGGACACGGCACGGTTGCCATGCTTGGCCACAAAGCCACCGGCTGCGGCGACCACAAAAGACGCCGCGGTGGATACGTTGAACAAGTTGGCACCGTCACCGCCGGTGCCCACGATATCCACCAGTGGGTCGGCGTTGACCGTCACGCGGGTGGCCAGTTCCCGCATGACTTCGGTGGCGCCGGTGATTTCGTCGATGGTTTCGCTCTTGATGCGCAGCCCCATGAGAAAGGCCCCAATCTGCGCATCGGTGGCTTCACCCTTCATGACGATGCGCATAACGTCCTTCATCTCCTCCGTGGACAGGTCCAGGTTGGAGGCGATGCGGTTCAGTGCTTCTTTCATGTCCATGTGGTGGCCTCTTATCGTGTCTTCAGAAAGTTGCGCAGCAGCTCATGGCCCTGTTCCGTCATAATAGACTCTGGATGGAACTGTACACCTTCGATGGGCAGTGTTTTGTGCCGAACGCCCATGATTTCTTCCACCGAGCCATCGTCATTACGGGTCCAGGCGGTGACTTCCAGGCAATCGGGAAGGGTGTCTTTGTCGATCACCAGGCTGTGATAGCGGGTCGCCTTCAGCGGGTTGCTCAAGCCACGGAAAATGCCCTGGTCCTTATGGTAGACCGCAGATACCTTGCCGTGCATCACCTGCCCGGCGCGAATAACCTTCCCGCCGTATACCTGCCCGATGGCCTGGTGGCCGAGGCAAACGCCCAGAATCGGCAACTTGCCGGCAAAGTGGCGAATGGTGGCCATGGAAATGCCTGCCTCGTTGGGCGTGCAGGGGCCGGGAGAGACAACGAGGCGCTCCGGTTTCAGGGCTTCGATGCCCTCCACGGTGATCTCGTCGTTGCGGTAGACATGAACATCTTCGCCCAACTCGGCCAGGTACTGCACCACGTTGTAGGTGAAGGAGTCGTAGTTATCGATCATCAGCAACATAATCTTATCCTCCGCCTCAGTGGTCGAAATCGTTGTAGGTCATGGCGACGGCGCGGAAAATCGCGCGGCCCTTGTTCATGGTTTCCTTCCACTCAAGGCGGGGCACCGAGTCGGCCACCACGCCGGCCCCTGCCTGAATATGCAGGGTGTTGTCTTTGATTACCGCCGTGCGGATGGCAATGGCGGTATCCATGTTGCCGTTGAACGACAGGTAACCCACGGCGCCGCCATAGACACCGCGCTTCACCGGCTCCAGTTCGTCGATGATTTCCATGGCGCGAATTTTGGGGGCACCGCTCAGGGTGCCGGCAGGTAGGGTGGCGCGCAGCACGTCCAGGCAACTGGTGTTGTCCTTCAGGCGGCCGGTGACGTTAGAGACGATGTGCATCACATGGGAATAGCGCTCCACAATCATCTTGTCCGTCAGCTTTACCGTGCCGGTTTCAGACACCCGGCCAGCGTCGTTGCGGCCCAGATCGATCAGCATCAGATGCTCGGCGATCTCCTTGGGGTCGGCCAGCAGTTCCGCTTCCATGGCCCGGTCTTCGGCATCGGTGGCGCCACGCTTTCGGGTGCCGGCGATGGGGCGCACGGTGACTTCATCATCTTCCACCCGCGCCAGGATTTCCGGCGATGAGCCGACGATCTGGAAGTCTCCCAGATCCAGGAAATACATGTAGGGGGACGGGTTCAGCACCCTCAGCGAGCGATACAGGTTCAGCGGTGGTGCCTCGAATGGAATCGACATGCGTTGCGAGATCACCGTCTGCATCACGTCGCCGTCCAGCACGTATTCCTTGATGTGGCCCACGGCCGCTTCGAATTTTTCCTGGTTGAACCCGGAGATGAAGTCGCTCTCATCCACGGTTTTACCGCGCAGATGTTCCGGTGTGCGGGGCGCGTTGGCCGTCTGCCGGTGCAAGCGGGACTCCAGGTCGTCAATTCGCTGCAGTGCCTGTTCGTAAGCGCCCTCCTGATTTGGGTCGGCATGGACAATCAGGTGCAGTTTGCCGCGCAGATTGTCGAACACCACCACGTCGTCGGACACCATCAAAAGGATGTCGGGCGTGCCGATCTTGTCCGGCGGGCAGGTGTTGCGCAGGCGCTTCTCGATGTAGCGCACGGTGTCATAACCGAAATAGCCAACCAGGCCACCATTGAAGCGGGGCAATTCCTCCAGGTCCGGCGCGTTGAAGCGGGCCTGATAGTCTTCCACGAAGGCCAATGGATCGTCGACCGTGGTTTCTTCGATCACCTCGTCGTCGCGGGTAATGGTGACGGTGTGATCATGGACCTTTAGAACTTCCCGGCTTGGCAGACCAATAATGGAATAGCGGCCCCACTTTTCACCGCCCTGGACAGATTCAAACAGGTAGGAATAGGGGCCGCTGGCCAGCTTGAAATAGGTGCTCAGGGGCGTGTCCAGGTCGGCAAGGACTTCGCGGTATACGGGGATACGATTAAAGCCGGCCTTGGCGAGCTCGGCGAATTGCTCGGGTGTCATGATAACGGTTCCTGAATCTGATCTGTATGGAGGACGTTCGGGCGGCATTCAGCCGGTGCGCCATCGCCACCATCGTGTTGCGCGGGTTGTCAGTATGCCCTGCGCTGTTATCAGACTCAGTCCCTGCACGGCAGGAATCTCCCGAATTGAAGGTTTCAAATCAATATCCTGTGAGATTACAAAAGCTGGGCCAGGGAATCAACAACGGCATCTGCACCGAGCGAATCCACGGGCGCCCCATAATTGTAGCCGTAGCGAACCGCCACCGAAGGAATACCCGCCGCCAGGGCCGCGCTGATGTCGGTGACCGAATCGCCCACCATCACCGTGGTGCCCCGGGTGCCGCCGAGTTCGGTCATGGCATGGATCAACGGTTGCGGGTCTGGTTTGCGCACCGGCAGGGTGTCTCCACCGATGCTGATATCGAACCAGTGTTCAATGCCCATCTGCTCGAGCAACGGTGCCACAAACTGTTCCGGCTTGTTGGTAACGATGCCCATGCGGCAGCCGTGGTCGGCAAGACGGGTCAGACATTCCTCCACGCCGTCGTAGAGCACGGCATGCTGGCCGTTAAGGTTTTCGTAGGCATGGTAGAACATCGCCAGGGCGTCATTGAACAGTGCGTCGTCCTTCGGGGTTGCCGGTTCCCAGTCCGCTTGCCCGGCAAGGGCACGCCGCACCAGCACGCTGGCGCCATTGCCCACCCATTGGCGAACATTGTCAGCGCCGGCTTTGCGGCGACCCAGCTGTTCCAGCATAGCGTCAATGGCCGCTGCCAGGTCGGGGGCGCTGTCAACCAGGGTGCCGTCCAGGTCGAACAGGGCCACTCCCGGCCAGCGTTGGCTGAACAACCCCGCCAGGCTCATCGGTTCGAACTCTGCTTGGCCAGTTCCAGCTCTGCCCGCATTTTGTCGATGGTGGCTTTGTAGTCGTCAGTGTTGAAGATGGCGGAGCCAGCGACAAAGGTGTCGGCGCCGGCTTCGGCGATCTCGCGGATGTTGTCGGTTTTCACGCCGCCGTCGATTTCCAGGCGAATGTTGCGACCGCTGGTATCGATGCGCTTGCGGGCTTCGCGCAGTTTGTCGAGAGTGCCTGGAATAAACTTCTGGCCGCCGAAACCAGGGTTTACGGACATCAGCAGGATCATGTCCAGCTTATCCATCACGTGATCGATGTAGTGCAGTGGCGTGGCTGGATTGAACACCAGGCCCGCCTTGCACCCGCCTTCACGAATCAACTGCAGGGAACGGTCAATGTGATTGGAGGCTTCCGGGTGGAAGGTGATGTAGCTGGCGCCGGCATCGATGAACATCCGGATCAGGTCGTCTACCGGTGATACCATCAGGTGCACGTCGATTGGAGCGGTAACCCCGTGTTTACGCAATGCTTCGCAGACCATGGGGCCGATGGTCAGGTTGGGTACGTAGTGGTTGTCCATGACATCGAAGTGGACAATGTCGGCGCCGGCGGCCAGTACGTTATCGACTTCCTCGCCCAGTCGGGCAAAATCGGCTGACAGGATGGACGGGGCAATCTGGAAAGGGTTCATGACGGCTCTCTTGAACGGTTTGATAGTGATATCGACGATGGCGCGTACAGCGGTTTTCTCTGTAAAAGCCTGCAAAAGGCTGCAAGAGTCTGCAAAGGCTGCTGGGCCGCAAAGCTGCTAGTCTACCAGTTTGATGGTGATTTTTCGCACGGAATGAGTGACAGCCTGTGAGCAAATGGATTAAAAAACCGGTTGTGCAATGTCGGGTCATCCTGGCCTGCCTTGTTGCTTTCTGGGCCTCGTCAGCGTTGGCGCAGGCACCGAAAGAGGCGCAGAAAGGCGCGCAGAACCCGACCGGGCAGGAAGCCGGAAAACCCTCCGGGGCGGCTGTTGAAAGGCCGTTGATATCGACGGGGCTCGATTCGGATGCAATCGCCCGGACCTGGCCGGACTCGTCTGTATGGCTGGAGCCACCAGAAGAAGAACCGGTGCTGGCCCTGTTTGAGCCGGAAGCCGAGACGCCTGCGAAGGGCGCAGTGGTGATTCTGGCCGATGAGGGGCAATCACCCGCTTCCGGATTGGCCGCTGCCCTGCGACAGCCGATGGCACGTGCCGGTTGGGCGGTGATGGTGGTTGGGCTCGAGATACCGCCATACGAGGTACAGGAAGCGCGTCGACAACGGGGCTTAGAGGCGTCTGAAGAGGCGGGCGCGCCGGATACGGACGCCGCCGATGAAACGGGCGATAAACCTGGCGAGTCGGTGATGATCGATGTGATGGCCAGTGACGATGTCGAGGCCTTGGCAAACCAATACCAGACACGCATTCAGAAGACCCTGGTCGCGGCGGCTGGCAACCTGGTTGGTCGTGGTTACAGCCGGGTGGCCATGGTGGGAGTCGGCCGGGCGGCTGGTCACGTCACCCGCGCGGCCACTGCCAGCGGGGGGCAGGATGTGTCGGCGCTGGTCTGGATTGCGCCAGCGTTTAGTCAGAGCGATTCGATAGCCCTGACGGAGTCGCTTGGTGAGTCTGGTGCGCCCAAAGTCCTGGAGCTCCACAGTGCCCGCAGTTCATTGGGCGCTGGAGGTATGGCTCAAAGGTCACCAAAGCAACGGGAGGCCGCATTCAGGCGGGCGGGGATTGCAGGTTACTCCCGGCAACCTGTCGCAATGACTGAACAGCCACAACCCAGAGAGGCGCAAGCGCTTACCAACCGCATTTCAGCCTGGCTTGACTCCGAACGCTAGAAAACAATCAGCCACCCACGGCGGTGGATGAGCCGATGACAACGCCACCACAGCTGACGGCATCGCCGGTCAGGGCGGCAGGTTTGCCTTCGATCATCACCGTCGGGCTGCCAGCTGCAATGGCGCGGGGATGTGGTGGATGCTTGGGCTTGGAGTGCATGGCAAGCTGGTCGCCCAGCCGCGCAACGGGCTTGCCGTCGATCAGTACAGTAGCGCTGCCGGTAATGACTGGGGTCGGGGGAAAGCCTTGGTGATCGGTTCCGATGTCGCCGAGCAGGACGAGTTTTTTACCCATGGGAATGCTCCTTTTCAGTGGGTCTGCAGGCCGCTGGTCCGTGGGCCTTTCTTTTGCACTTTTGTGCTTTTGCACTTCTGTGGTGTGGTTCTGATCTCGGAGTTTAGCAAGCTTGGCGCTGAACTCAAAACGCCGGATTCAAACCGACAGGCGCTGGCTGATCAGTTCCCAGGCTTGCTGGTAGCGTAAAAGGCGGTCCTTTGCCCTGGTCAGTTCCGCCGGGCTCAGCTTCTGCTGTGCCAGTTTGTCCGGGTGGCATTCCGACACTTTTTTTCGGTAGGCCCGTTTGATCACCTCGCGGCTGTCACGGCGGGTAACGCCGAGAACCTGGCAGGCCTGCTCGAAGGTGGAGGGTCGGGGCTGGCTCTCCGGTTCGGTGATCCAGACCTTGCTGGCGTAACTGCCGAGAATGTCATCGCTGACCCTGATCGGCAGCCCCATCTGGTCAATGGCGTCCTCGCAACGATAGCGGCGGGGCTTCTCCGGGGGTCCCTGCAACTGCGCTGCGTGGCAAAGGCAGATGGCAACACGCAATGAGGGAGAGGGCCAGATTCTGTGGGTCAGGCGCAGGCCCAGAGCTTTCAGGGCAGGGATGCGCTCTGCAGTCTTACCCTTGCGGAAATGGCCAATGGCCTTGCGCCGCTGGCGGCCGGAGAGCTTCAGTGCTTTCATCAGGGTTTCGGCGAAACCGATGTCTTTCTCCGTTACCCGCCCTTCCGATTTGGCGATGTAGCCCAGGAAAAAGAACAGGCTCCGGCGACACCAGCGCGGCAGTCGGGTTCTGACCAGCAATTCGGTGGCCTGGTGGCCGCAGGCGGTCAACTCTCCAAGGAGCTCACTGAACTCTGCTTCCATTCGTGCGGGCAGGTTATTGTCTCTGGTCTCAGAGGTCATGGCTCAGCCCCCGCCTTCCTTAAGCATCCGGTCCAGCTCCCGTAGCCGTTCCGGGGTACCGATATCCATCCAGTGTCCGCTGTGGCGAATGCCTTGCACCCGCCCCCGGGTCATAGCATCCCGCAGGATGGGCGCCAGTTTTCGGGCGCCCGGTGTCAGCCCCGAAAACAGGCGACGGTTTAGCAGGCTGATGCCGGTAAACGTCAGTGTTTCAGGGCCGCTCTCAATCACCGTGCCATCCGCCCGCAGGCAGAAGTCGCCCGCCGGGTTGTGGTCAGGGTTGCCTGTCATGACCAGTAATGCGTCGGCATGTTCGGGTGGCGTCAAATGGGACAGATCAAAATCACACCAGATGTCGCCGTTGATCACAACGAACCAATCGTCGTCGCTGCTGGTCAACAGGGGCAGTGCCTGAATAATCCCGCCAGCAGTCTCCAGGGGATCGTTTTCCCGCGAGTATTCAATGACCAGCCCGCCGTTACTGCCATTACCCAGCTCCGCCTCGATCTGCGAGCCCAGCCAGGCGTGATTGATCACGATCTCCCGGAAACCAGCGGCTTTCAGCCGTTCCAGATGGTGCACGATCAGCGGCTTGCCGCCGGCAGGCAGGAGCGGCTTCGGGGTGGTCAGGGTCAGCGGCCGCATGCGCTCGCCTTTGCCGGCTGCGAGAATCATCGCTTTCACTGGCCGAATGTCTCCACTGGGCCGATCTGCTGCTCAATGGGCGGTACCACGGTGTCTGTGAGCCATTCGTGGAAGTGGCGCAGGGCGGCCTGACGGCTGCTGGCCTCCACCAGATAGCCCACGGTGCGGGGAACATCCTTCAGGAAACCGGTCTTGCCGTCACGTATGGCCAGCCGGGCAAAGATGCCCGCGGCTTTCAGATGGCGCTGCATGCCCATGAGCTCCAGCCACTGGCGGAAGGTGTCCCTGTCAGCCTTGTGGAGGCCGGCCTCGGCACTGAGCACGCGGAAATGGTCTGTCCACTGGTCGATGCGTTCTTCCGGCCAGCGGATATAGCAATCTTTCAGCAGCGATACCAGGTCGTAAGTGACCGGGCCGCGCACGGCGTCCTGAAAGTCGATCACGCCGGGCCTCGTGGTGCCTGCGCGGACCAGCAGATTGCGGGAATGGTAGTCGCGGTGCACCGCCACATTCGGCTGGGCCAGGGCGCTCTCCCGCAGGAAGGCGAAAGTGGTGTCCAGTAGCGCGCGTTCTCCGTTTGAGAGCGTCAGTCCCAATTGTTGTGTCAGCAACCAGTCCGGAAACAGAGCCATTTCCCGGTCCAGCAAGGCGATGTCGTAAGCCGGAAGTGGGTAGTCGGGAGCATCGTCGGCCTGCTGTATGCGGACCAGCTCGTCCATTGCAGCGCCATAAAGCTGGTCGGCGTTGGTGTGGTTTAAGGCGCCGAACATCAGGGCGTCACCGAAGTCTTCCAGCAGCAGGAAGCCCCGGGTCAGGTCTTCGTGGACGATGTCCGGCACAGCGATATCAAGGCTGCGCCAGTGATGGGCGATCGCCACGAAGGGGTGGCAGTCCTCATGCTCGGGCGGCGCATCCATCACAATATACGGCTGGGCCCCGGTGCCATGTGGGTTGCCGCTGACGCGGAAGTAGCGGCGGAAACTCGCGTCGCCGGATACTGGCTCGGGTGTCGCCTGGTCAAAACCGGGAAGGTCTCTGACCCACTGGGTGAGCATTGTCAGGCGGGTATCCATGGAATTGGCTGTTATCCTGGCTCAGAAGTTATCGGTGACCTGGCCGCAACGAACCTGCGGGCTCATGGCCGAAAGTTAGCAGATCAGTATAGAGGCGGTAAAACGGTTTTGCAGCAATGGTCGGTTTCCGTTAACAAGGCAAAGGGCGCCGTGTAAACTAGGCCGCTGTTAAGTGTCTCCGACAGCCGCGAATCCATTCTGGACAGGAACCCGCTCACCGTGCCAGCCCCAACAAGGAAGCTGCGAATGCCAACGCCCCGCATGCGGCACCGTCTCGGGTTGCTGTTCGCGTCCGCTACGGGTTGCACAATGTTGGCACCAATGCCGGTGGTTTATGCCCAGGAAGCCGCCCCTTCGGCTGCCGAGATTGACTGGCGGCCGAAGTCTGACTTGCCGGAGGATGTCCGTCGTTCCCTGCCGGACTTCTGCGAGGGCGGCTATTTGCCTTCCGCAGTGCCGGGGACGGTTAAAGGCGGCGCTGGAGAGCCAGCAGCGAAACATGGCCAGGCGCCCCTACAGGCCAGTGGGCTCAATGCGCGGTATGAACTCGACAACGAACTGTTTCTGCGGGGAGACGTTCGTCTGCAGCAGCCGGGATTCCAGGTGACGGGCTCCGAGGCCCGCTACAACCAGGCAACCGGTGCGGTGGCCATAGAGGGGCCGCTGACCAGCCGCGGTGACGGCTTCGTGCTGACCGGAGAACGTGCGGACTACGACGTCAACAGCGGCCGGGTGGACATCAATACCGCGACCTTTCTCCTGCATGGCCCGGAAATGCGGGGTTCGGCCACTCAGCTCTCCCGCACGGCGGAAGACCAGGTACGAATTCGTGGCGGCTCTCTGACCACCTGCGCCCCGGACAACAACGATTGGTCCATCGTGGCGTCCGACATCCACCTGGACCAGGGCGAAGGTGTGGGCACCGCAAAGCACGTACGCCTTGAGATCAGTGATATCCCGGTGTTCTACTGGCCCTATGCCAGTTTCCCCATTGACGATCGCCGCAAGACAGGCTTTCTCTATCCGTCTTTTGGTACCTCCAACGCGGGTAGCGGCGCTTTCCTGTCGGTTCCCTACTACCTCAACCTGGCGCCACACTACGACGCGACGCTGACGCCTCAGTACATACATGGGCGTGGGTTGTTTACCGAGGCGGAGGGGCGTTACCTCAGCAGTCTTGGGGAATCGGTGCTTCAGCTAGGCTACGCGGGTAACGACACCGAGTACGAGGAGGAGTTTCCCTCGCAAGGGGGTGAACGCTGGGGGCTTGATTTCAGTACCCAGGCGAGATTCGGATACGGCTGGACCGGCTACGGGGATTATTCCGTGGTTAGCGACGACGACTACCTCAGTGATCTCAACCGCAACCTGGAGATCAATCGCGCAACCCATCTGCGTCGCCGGGGTGGTATCCGCTATCGGGATTCCTCCCAGTATTTCGAAACCTATCTCAACGGCTACCAGACCCTCAGCGATTTCATTGCCGACGAGAACATTCCCTACTCGCAGTTACCAGAAGTATTGTACGGCGCCACCGTGGATGCGGGGCCGGCGGAACTGAATCTGGAAAGCCAGTACACGTATTTCTACCGCGATAATGATGACCTGACGGGGCTCGACCGGGCCAACGGCCAGCGCTTTCGCGCCATACCCGAGCTGGCATTGCCCATGCGGGCGCTCTGGGGCTATGCCAGACCTTCCGTCAGTGTCGATTACACACGCTATGAGCTGGAGGACTACACCACACAGGACCCTGGCTTTGATCGTACCGTTCCGGTCGCGGAGTGGGATTCCGGCCTGTATTTTGATCGCCAGTCCAGCCTGTTCGATATTCCCTATAACCAGAGCCTGGAGCCCCGGCTTTACTACGCCTGGGCTGATGCCGATGCGGACCAATCGTTCATTCCGGATTTCGACACCGCCATTCGCTCATTCAGCTTCGACCAGTTGTTCCAACGCAATCGTTTCAGCGGCGGTGATCGGGTAGGTGATAGCAATCAATTGACCGTGGCACTAACCAGCCGCTTCAATGATCTGCTCACCGGCGCTGAACGTGCCCGCTTCAGCATTGGCCAGGTTCACTATTACGATGACCGGGAAGTGACGCTCGATGGGGAGGGGGCCTCTGACGCCAGTGACTCCCCGCTGGCCGGTGAAATGGTTTTGCGACCGGTGGACGGCCTGGAAATTCGAACCTCCGGCCTGTGGGAGCCGGACACGAGCAAGACGCAGGAAGGTCGCAGTCAGCTGATTTTCCACTCCGATGATTACCGTTATCTGGCCAGCCTGGGGCACAGTTACCGGCGAGACGAATTCGAGCAGTCGGATATCGGGGGCGTTTTTCCTGTCACAGACCGTGTTAGTCTGATCGGCCGCTGGGTCTACGATTCCGAGCTTGATCGTACGGTCGGTTCACTGGCCGGGCTGGAATACAATAACTGTTGCTGGAGTGTGCAGCTGGTGCACCAGAATTACCTGACGGACGACGAACAGCTTGAGAGTCGCATGCTGTTTCAGATCCAGCTCAAGGGACTGGGCGGGAGCGGCGGATCGTCCAGCCAGATTTCCGAAGCCATCTATGGCTTTGACGAAAGGGAACGTCGCCGTTTCGGTGATCGCTGATGCCTGACAGTCAGGCTCGGGATGCCGGGGTGACAGGCAGTATTCTTCCATACTAGAGGTGACTATGAAGGCGAACCTTCGCCATTGCGCACAAATGATGCTGGCACTGATGGTTGTGATGGTATCCGCAACCGTACAGGCGGACCGTAAACTGCTTGATCAGGTGGTGGCAGTCGTCAACGACGACGTTATTCTTCAGTCCGAGCTCGAGGCACGGATCAACACCATCACCGGGCGGCTGCGCGCTCAGGGCACCGGATTGCCCCCAAGGGATATTCTGGAAGAACGGGTTCTGGAGCAGTTGATCAGCGAGTCCATCCAGTTACAGATGGCGGACAGGGCCGGAATGCGCATCAGCGACAACGAACTCAATGAAACCCTGGCATCCATCGCCCAGCGCAACAATATGACGCTGGCCCAGTTCGAGCAACAACTGGTCCAGGAAGGCGTCACCTATCGCGAGGCCCGTGAGCAGATTCGCAACGAGATGATTACCAGCCGGGTACAGCAGCGCCAGGTTGGCAATCGCGTGCGGGTTACGGATCGGGAAGTTGAGAACTATCTTGCGGCAATGGAGGGTCAGGGCCGTAGCAATGCAGAGTATGAGCTTGCCCATATTCTCATTGAGGTGAACGATTTCAATGACGAGGACGAGGTCAGCGTTGCTCGCGAAAAGGTGGAGCAACTGCGTGAAGAAATTGCCGAGGGGCGGGACTTCCGCTCTGTTGCCGTTGCTGAATCCGATGCCAGCAATGCCCTCGACGGTGGCAACATGGGATGGCGTGCCGAGAACCAACTGCCGTCACTGGTGGCCGATGTGGTCCCGGATCTTGAAACCGGAACCGTCTCCCCGGTACTCAGGAACAGCAGTGGCTTCCACTTGGTGATGGTGATGGATCGCCGCGGCGGTGATAAAGCACAGTTCATCGAGCAGTCGAAAGTCCGTCACATCCTGGTACGCACCTCGGAAACCGTGTCGGAAGCCCAGGCGGAAGCAACCATTCGAGATCTCTATCAGCAAATCGATAATGGCGCCGATTTCGCCGTCATCGCCCGGGAGCACTCTGATGACCCGGTTTCCGGCTCTGACGGTGGTAACCTCGGATGGGTCAGCCCCGGACAGATGGTGCCGGAGTTCGAACAGGCGATGATGGAAGCGGATGTGGGCGAGCTCAAGGGTCCGTTCCGCTCCCAGTTTGGCTGGCACATTCTGCAGGTGCAGGACCGTCGTCAGCAGGACATCAGCAGTGATGTACGGGAATCCGAGGCGCGGCAGGCCATCTACCGCCGCAAGTTTGATACCGAACTGCAGAACTGGCTGCGGGAGATCCGCGACGAGGCGTTTATTGAGTTCAAGAGCGGCTACGGAGCTGACAGCGAATCATGACACAGCCGGTCATCCTCGCACTGACAGCGGGCGAACCTGCGGGCATTGGCCCGGAGCTTTGCTTGCAACTGGCCCTGGAAAAACGCGGGCCCGGCATTGTGGTGGTGGCCAGCAAACCTCTGCTGGAGGCGAGGGCCCGACTGCTTGGGTTGAATGTAGAGCTGGAAGACTGGGCGCCGGGAGCACCAGCCACTGCTGAACCGGGCCGGCTCTCCGTGCTTTCCGTTGATGGATTGGCGTCCACTACGGCCGGCCAGCTGGATCCGGCGAATAGCGCCTATGTTCTGGAAACCCTGCGAGTAGCCGCCCAGGGCTGCCTTGATGGTACGTTCGACGGGATGGTGACGGCACCGGTTCACAAGGGCGTTATCAACAACGCCGGCATCGCCTTTAGTGGCCACACGGAGTTTCTGCAGGAGCTCTGTGGTGTTGAGCGTGTGGTGATGATGCTGGCCACGGACGAGTTAAGAGTGGCACTGGTGACCACCCATTTGCCCCTGAAGGACGTCTCTGCGGCGATTACGGCCGAGCGCCTGACCCAGGTCACCCGTATTCTGGACAATGACCTGCGCAAGTTCTTCGGCCTTCAGCATCCCAGAATCCTGGTTGCAGGGCTTAACCCCCACGCAGGTGAAGGCGGACATCTGGGGCGGGAAGAAATCGACGTCATCGAACCGACCCTGGACAAGCTGCGCCGGGAAGGCATCGACCTGACGGGCCCATTGCCGGCGGACACCCTCTTCACCCCTCATTGGCTCGATAACGCCGACGCAGTGCTGGCCATGTACCATGACCAGGGCTTGCCGGTTCTCAAATTCCAGGGCTTCGGCCGGGCGGTCAATATCACCCTGGGCCTGCCCATTGTGCGGACCTCCGTCGACCACGGCACCGCCCTTGATCTGGCCGGCACGGGCAGGGCAGATGCCGGCAGCCTGGAAACGGCAATCCGGGTGGGCGAACGAATGGCAACTTCAGCGAAAAGAGATCCTATCGAGTGAGTAGCAAACACGGCCATCAGGCCCGGAAACGCTTCGGTCAGAACTTTCTTCACGACCCCGGCGTGATTGAACGCATTATTCGCGCTATCCATCCCAAGCCGGACGATGCCCTTGTGGAAATCGGGCCTGGCCTGGGCGCTCTCACCGAGGAAATGCTTGCCGTTAACTCGAACCTCCAGGTGGTGGAGCTGGATCGGGACCTGATTCCTGTGCTCAGGACCAAATTCTTCAATTACCCCAACTTCCGCATTCATGAAGCGGATGCGTTGAAGTTTGATTTCGGCGAACTGGTTGCCGACAAGCCCCTGAGGATCATCGGCAACCTGCCGTACAATATTTCCACGCCATTGATTTTCCACTTGCTGGGGCATTCCGGCGTGGTGCAGGACATGCATTTCATGCTGCAGAAGGAAGTGGTTCAAAGGATGGCGGCGGTGCCCGGAGACAACAACTACGGCCGGTTGGGGATCATGACCCAGTATTTCTGCCGGGTGCAGCCGTTGTTTGAAGTCGGCCCAGGCGCTTTCCGGCCGGCGCCGAAAGTGGATTCCGCCATCGTTCGGCTGGTGCCCCATAAGACGCTGCCGCATCCGGCAAAGGATTATAAGCTGTTGCAGGCGGTGGTGCGCACGGCCTTCAGTGCCCGGCGAAAAACCCTCCGAAAGGCGCTGGCCGGCATGGTTTCCGTGGATCAACTCAACAGCGTTGGCATCAACGATGGCCTGCGCCCGGAAAACCTTGGCCTGGCAGAGTATGTTGCGATTGCCGATTTGTTGGCCGACAGTAAACCTGAAAATTTCGGTGCTGATGAGGTAAGTCATGACTGATTACGCCATCGGCGATATCCAGGGCTGCTATGAACGTCTCCTGGATGTGCTCGCCAAGGTGGATTTCTCACCGTCGCGGGATCGGCTCTGGGTGGCCGGCGACCTGATCAACCGCGGCCCGTCTTCGCTGGAAACCCTGCGCTACGTTGAAAGCCTGGGTAGCTCTGCAGTGGTGGTGTTGGGCAATCACGACCTGCACCTGCTGGCGGTGGCCATGGGTGGCCACGCTCTGAGGAACAAGGACACGCTCGCCGATATACTCGAAGCGCCGGATCACCAACGGCTTTTCGATTGGCTCCGACAGCAGAATCTTTGTGTTCATGATGAAGACCGCAATCTGGTGATGGTCCATGCCGGGCTGCCACACATCTGGTCTGTGGAAGAAGCGGTCGGCTACAGCCGGGAAGTGGAAGCGGTGATTCGCGGGCCCGAGGCCGAAAGCTACTTTGCAGATATGTACGGGAACTGGCCTGAACGCTGGCACCCGGACCTCAGTGGTATGGATCGGTGGCGGGTCATTACCAACTATTTCACCCGTATGCGGTTTATTGCCGAGGATGGCACCCTGGAACTCGCCGCCAAAGAGTCGGCCGCGTCGGCGCCGGATGGCTATGCACCCTGGTTTCGCTTCCCTCGCCAGGATGATGTGCGTGTGGTGTTCGGACATTGGGCGGCACTGGAAGGCCAGACTGAAAGCACCCGTTATTTCGGGCTGGATACCGGTTGTGTCTGGGGTGGAAAGCTTACCCTGATGAATCTTGATACCGGGGAAAAGATCCACTGTGACTGCTAGACAGATAGAACCCCTTCGCCCGGCACTGGTATTGGGCGCGCTGTTTGCCCTGTTAGCGGTGATGGCAGGAGCCTTTGGTGCACACGGGTTGCGTGGTGTAATTGACGAGCGGGGGCTTGAAGTTTTCCAGACTGCCGTCACATATCAGATATACCACTCATTGGCGTTAATTCTTGTCGCGATACTCCCGGTTGCGGGTCTGTCGCGGCGTTTGCTCGGCGTTGCGGCCGGCTTTTTTGTTGCTGGAATCCTGTTGTTCAGTGGCAGCCTGTACCTCCTGGTGCTAACGGACCTTCGCTGGATGGGGCCGGTTACGCCGGTTGGAGGAATCGGCTTTATGGTGGGCTGGATATTGGTTCTGATGGCGGGATTCAGGCGTTAGAGACAGATGTTTAAGGCAGGTAACGTTATGCAGGTACAGGTCAACGGTGACGCCATGGAGCTTCCCGAAGAAGTCACTGTCGCGGTATTGATAGAGCGGATGGCATTGGTTGGCAAGCGATTCGCTGTGGAAGTCAACGAAGATATTGTTCCCCGCAGCCAGCACGCCACCTTCAGCCTCAGCGATGGCGACAGGGTAGAGGTGGTTCACGCTATTGGCGGCGGTTAATAACCGCCTTGCCATTCCTTTTCCACGATTCTTTTAATGAGTTCAGGTGTAAAGCATGAGTGACAGTTCTGAAAGACCGCTTCCCGAAGACAAGCCGCTTGAAATCGCAGGTCGGGTATACCAGTCCCGGTTGCTGGTAGGCACCGGTAAGTATCGGGACATGGCTGAAACCGGCCATGCGATTGAAGCCAGCGGTGCGGAGATTGTCACCTTTGCCGTGCGCCGTACCAATCTGGGCCAGAACCCGGATGAACCGAGTTTGTTGGACGTGGTATCCCCTGAGCGCTACACCATGCTGCCTAACACCGCTGGCTGTTACACCGCAAAAGATGCCGTGCGTACCTGCAAGCTCGCACGGGAACTACTGGATGGTCATGACCTGGTCAAGCTGGAAGTGCTGGGTGAGGAAAAAACCCTGTACCCGAACATGACCGAAACCCTGGTGGCCGCAGAGGAACTGATCCGCGATGGCTTCAAGGTGATGGTGTATTGCTCGGACGACCCGTTGCTGGCCAAGCGTCTTGAGGAAATGGGCTGTATCGCCATCATGCCGCTGGGCGCACCCATTGGTTCCGGCCTGGGTATCCAGAACCGCTACAACATCCGCCTGATCGTCGAGAACGCCAATGTACCGGTGTTGGTGGATGCCGGTGTAGGTACTGCTTCTGATGCAACCCTGGCAATGGAGTTGGGTTGCGATGGCGTGCTGATGAACACCGCCATCGCCCAGGCCCAGGACCCGATCCGCATGGCCAAGGCAATGCGCCTGGCTATTGAATCTGGCCGCGATGCCTATCTGGCGGGGCGTATGCCGAAGAAGCTTTATGCCAGCGCATCGTCGCCCCTTGATGGTACTTTCTTCTGATCAGGTCCAGAATTTCAACTGATGGTGCCAGTACAGGCGGGCGCATCCATTCGGGACACGCCGTGAATACGTCCCTGTAGGCTCGTAAAAAACATCCCTGTTTTTTACGGTCCCGAATGGATGCGCCCGCCTGCACCCAAATTCCGTAGATAAACAGAGCGCTGTAGTCCTGTTATGACAGAACAAAAAATCAGTCGCCGTGAAGCGATTCTTCATGCCCTCGTGGAGCTTCTGGAGAAAGATCCGGGAGCACGAATTACCACTGCTGGCCTGGCCAAGTCGGTGGGTGTCACCGAGGCGGCCTTGTATCGCCATTTCCCCAGTAAACGGAAAATGTTCGAGGCGCTGATCGAGTTTGCCGAGGAGGCGGTGTTTTCCCGTTGCCAGGTCATCCTGCAGGAACAGGAGGATGTTCGGGTTCGGCTACAGCAACTCGTGCATCTGGTGCTGGTGTTTGCCGAGCGCAATCCGGGGCTTTGCACGGTGCTGACCGGTGATGCCCTGATGGGGGAGAACGAAGCCCTGCGCAAGCGAGCGTCGCAGTTCTTCGAGCGCCTGGAAACCCAGGTACGCCAGGCACTCAAAGAAGGCGAGATTCGCCAGGGTTTGCGCCCGAGAACCAGTTCAGCTCGAGGCGCGGACTTTGTACTGGTGTTTATGGAGGGCCGGGTTCAGCGCTATGTCCGTTCCTCCTTTTCCCGATTACCCTCCAACGACTTTGAAGAGGCCTGGGGCCTGGTTTCAGAAGCGGTCTGGGGCGTTCAATCGTAGCCCGATGCCTTGCGCAGGATGTCACGAACCGACTCCCAGACCGCCGGGGCTGATATCAGGATATCCCGCCCCCACAGGTCCGCCGGATAACCCTCCGGCACCTCACTGAAATGTCCCGCCGTCGCACCCGCCTCCAGCGCAATCAACCGTGCAGCGGCAAAGTCCCATGGGCTGACGTTCTCGTAGTAGATGTCCAACCGCCCGCAGGCCACCCAGCAGATGTCCAGCGCCGCAGAACCGATACGGCGTAGATCCCGGCATTGATGAATCATCGCTTCCAACCGACTTATCAGGGGTTCAAGGCTGTCCTTGGTGTAGGGGAAGCCGGTCGCGAACAATGATTCCCTTGGCCGTGTCGCCCCACTGTGTTTGATGGGGTTGCCATTCAGGGTGGCACCGATGCCCCGCTTGGCACGGAAGGTTTCACCAGAAAACGGAGCGTGTACCACGCCTGCCTGCACCCGCCCCTTTTCCGCATAGGCGATGGAGACTGCCACCTGGGGGTGGCCGTAGGCGTAATTCACAGTGCCGTCGATGGGGTCGATGATCCACAGCGGAGTGTCCAGGTGTTCGGCCTGGCTCAAGTCCGGCATGGTTTCTTCGGAGAGGATGCGATGGTCGGGGAAGCGCTCGCGAATGGCGCCGGTGATCATCTCGTCGGCCATTACGTCGGCGTGGGTGACCAGCTCCGACTGCTGTTTGTAATCGGTACGAAGGGTGTTCTGTTCCCGTTCGTGCTTGATCAACTCACCGGCCTTCAGGGCCAGCTCTTCGGCGAATTCCGCAATGGCGGTAATGGCTTCCGGGTTAGACATGATGGCGCCCTCCGATCTGAAATGAGGGCGCCAGTCTATCATGACCCTGTTACAGGCCGGTGAGCCACTGCTCCATCTTGTCCATGGCTGTCACCAGTCGCGGACAGGCCTGTTTGACGAAATCGTCACTCAGTTCCTGTTCACCGTACTCTTTTCCGGCCAGCGCCAGAGCCTCAGCACCGTCAAAGTCCACAAACGCGAGACGTGCGGCAAGGTGGTCCGGGACAAAGCCGAAATCACTGGCCGGCAGGATGGCCACACCGGTATTTTCCAGTAGCGACTGACACAGAGCCTGACTGGTTTTGATGTCGCGACGGGCCAGTGCTTCGCGGAAGTTGGAAAAGTCCGGGAACAGGTAGAACGCACCCTCGGGCTTTTGCACCACGGCCCCCATATCCGTCAGGCGGCGATGGAGGTATTCGCCTACTACCTTGAGCACCCGGCGTGACTGCTTCAGGTACTCATCCAGGTCTTCGCCACCATTAAACGCAGCAATGGCCGCATGTTGGATCGGAGCGCTGGTTGCGGTGTAGGTTTCGCTGGCGATGATCGCCATGGCGTCCTGCAAAGGGCGCAGCTCGGGCGGAAAAATAAACGTGCCGAGGCGCCAGCCACCCGCGCCAGCCCACTTGCTCAGGCCAGTGCTGATAATGGTGCCTTCCGGGTAATAGCGGGCGATGGACTTGTGCCGTCCCTCAAAGTGCACTTCGCCGTATATTTCGTCCGACAGCAGGATCAGTTTGTACTTGCGAGCGACGTTGGCGATAGCCAGCAACTGGTCGTCTGTGTAGGTACAGCCCGTTGGGTTGGACGGATAGTTCATGATCAGGATACGTGGTCGTGACGGGTCGTCGCGGCAGATGATGTCCAACTCTTCCGCGGTCAGCTGCCAGTTGTTTTCCGCGTGTGTTGGCAACCAGTGTACTGAGCGGCCGATAATGCGTGCCTGCGGCGCGTAGGATACCCAGCTTGGGCGCGGGATCAGCAAGTCGCCATAGTAGGCGAGCTGCAGCATGAACAGCAGCTCCTTGGAGCCGGGGCCAATCAGTACGTCTTCCCAGGTGCAGCGCATGCGCTCACTGCGGTTGATGTAGCCCGAAATCGATTCCCGCAGGGCCTTAAGGCCCTTCACCGGAAGGTAGTCCTTTTCATGGGCATGCTCGCGCAGGGCATCGACCACACGGTCGGGCACCGGAAATGGCGACTGGCCGAGCCCCAGCTTGATAATGTCCCGGCCTTCGGCGCGAAGCTGGTTACTGAGTTCGTTGATTCGGAGGGTGGCGGAGGGCTGAATGCCTCTGACGTTCAGGTTGATGGCGTAGCGGTGATCAGTCTGGATGTCCATGGTCCCGGTCTGTTGGTTGAGGGGTACAACCCGCAGTATAGGAAACCTTTTTGCGCCTGTGTGGTTTCGGAGATAGGTGATTGCCGCAGACGCTAGTTGGAATTGCTGGTTCTCAGCTCGGCCAGCACCTTGTTGAATTCGTCGCGGAGCGCCTCCCCCTTCGGATGCTGGCGGGAGAATGCCGCCCGAAACCCCCGCACTTCGCCAACGGTCCGTGGCATTGCGGACACATTTGCCAGCTCCGGATGGTCGGCGATGTGTTTGTCGATCAGATACCGACAGACGGTTTCCTCGCAGATGAACAGGTCGATACGGCCAAAGGCAATCATTTTCAGCCCCGTGAGTTCCGGGGATTCCTGGCTGATCTGAACAACCCGGGCGTTGCCGGCGGCCAGCCATTCCATGAACTCGGGGGCATAACTGTAGGACGCGGATAGCCCAATCCTCAGGCCGGCGAGATCATCCAGCTCCTGCCACTGAAGGCCCCGGTCGGAAAGGCTGAAAAACACATCCCGGGCCTCGCTGATGGGGTTGGTGAAGTAGTAGTGGCGGGCGCGGCTTGGCGAGTATGTCAGGGAGTAGATCAGGTCGGCGGTTCCAGCACGAGCGCTCGCTTCCGCCCGGGCCCAGGGTACAAGCCGGAAAACGGGGTCATAGCCCATCCTCGTCAGGACCTGGCGAAGGGTTTCCGTGTGGGTACCCTTCACCTCACCGTTATCCAGGTATTGGTAAGGCGGATAGATCGACGTGACAACCGTCATTGTGGGGCGGTCGGCATGGGCAATAACGGGAATGAGCACAGCGAGTAGAAGTGCCAGAAAACGTCCAGACATCAGTGCCTTGATCCAAGCAGGTGAGAAAGTGTCGTGGCGCCAGTATAGCGATTACACCCCGCACCTGCACAGGTGGTGGAAGGGGCATGCATCAAAACTGTTAAACAGCGAACGGTCGACTCCGGTTTTCATCCGTATAGTATTCCGCACCGCAGTAACAATAACAGCCATTTTGCGGAGAAACCCATGGACACCAGAACGGCTGATAACGCCGACTGTGCGCTACTGTCATCCGGAGACTGCCTTCCCCTGGCCCGCGTGCTGATCGTGGATGATCATCCATTTTTCCTGTTTGGAATTACGGCGATTCTTGAGCAGGAGCAACTCGCCCGGGAGGTTGCAACGGTAGCCTCGGTCGCGGACGCGGTGGACGATCTCCGTTCGCGGCCGGAAACCTCTCTTGTCCTGCTGGACCTGACATTGCAAGGGGAGGCCGGCCTGTCGTTGTTTTCCGAGCTTGAACAGATCGGGCTGCCGATTTCCGTGGTGGTCATCTCCAGCCGCGAGGACGAGGCCTCAGTACGAGCGGCACGCTCTGCGGGCGCCGTGGGGTTTCTGCCCAAGTCTGCTGGCCGCCGCTCGCTGCTTCGGATGGTCCAGCGGGTCAGCAACGGCCAGTTGTTCTATCCGTCATTGCCGTTTCCTTCCCTGAGCCCGGAGCACCTGACCCCACGCCAACTGGAGGTTCTTACACTCTTGGCGGATGGGCTTCCCAACAAGCGGATTTGCCAGGCCCTCGATCTCACTGAGCACACGGTGAAGACTCACCTGAAAGCGATTTTCACCCATCTGGGTGTCCACAACCGGACCGAATGTGTCGCCGAGGCAAGAGCGCTGGGACTGCTCTGACGCGGTCAGTCAGCAAGACGATCCAGTTGGGTAATCGCGGCTCGCAGTCTCATGGGTATCAGCGGTTTGTGCAGTACCCAGAGTCGGCGTTCAGAGTCGTAGCCCTGGGGAATCGTTGTATCAGCCGTCATCAGGATGCCACCGCGGACCGACTTGCGAGCGAAAAGCCGATCGTAGAGGGCATCGCCAGACATTTCCGGGAGGTGGACGTCACTGACCAGAATAGCGTTGGACGATGCGCCCCAACGGGTGATTGCCTGTTCCGCGCTGGCAACGCCTCTCACGCTGTAGCCCCAGGACGCCAGGGTTTCGCAGGTCCAGTGACGAGCCTCATCGTGATCCTCCACAACCACCAGTGAGGGTGAGTGAGCGGAAGGTGGAACAGCCGCTCCGGAAACGGACTCTGTTGTCTGTGGTGCGGGCGTTGCCGGCAGGAAAACCCGGAAACAGGCGCCTTGCCCTGGCGATGAACTGACGTTGCAATGTCCCTCCATCATGCCCGTCAGCTCATGAACAATGGCCAGTCCGAGCCCCAGGCCGGGGCAACTACGCTGGCGCTGACTGTTGCGAAAAAAGGGAGTGAAGATCTGCTCGAGGCTGCCGTCATCAATGCCCCGGCCATCATCCTGTACCTCGAAGCACAGCTTTCCGTTGTCCTGATGGGCTCGAAGATCAATGCGGGTGGCGTCGCTATGTTCCAGGGCATTCGTTACCAGGTTCTGGAGCACGCGGTGCAGCAACTGCGGGTCTGCAAACACCCCACTGCCGGTGGCGGGTTTATGGATGACTAGCTGCGCGCCCGGGCGTTGTACCTGCTCGCTAAACGTTTCAGATACCTGCCGTATGACCTGCCACGTACAAAGCCTGGTGGGCTCAGGGGAGATCATGCCCTCCTGGATGCGGGAGATATCCAGAACCGAGGCCAGCAGGTTGTTGAAATGGGTGACCGAGGATTTCAGTCGCGACACCAGCGACTGCTGTTCACCTGGCAGACCGTCAGCGGTGAGGTTTTCCAGAATCAGGCTGATGACATTCAGGGGTTGACGAAGGTCGTGGCTGGCGACAGTAATAAGTCGGGTCTTGCGGTGATTCTCCTGTTCGGCCTGTTGTTTGGAGGCGTTGAGCATCTGGCGATCCAAAAAGTGGGCTCTCTGACGGTGTTCACTGAGCCAGGACCCTACCATCCCGATGATGTTGGCAGTGCCGATGAAAAAACCGTTAATCATGAGTTGGTGAGCCCCCGAACTGGTGGCGTGCTCCACCCAAAGATAGGCAACGATAACCAGCAGGGAGGCTCCGGAAACCGTGCGAAACGGGATGCCCATCACGAAGTAGCCAAACATCAGCATCAGCAGGATGCCTTCATAGGGCAGTGGGTGGTTCTCCAGGCGTGCAAGCCCAATAATGCCCACCACACTGAGGCCGCCGACCAGATAGGCGAGTGCATAGATCTTAACGAAATGATCGTTGCGAATGTCTCGATAGGACAGCCACCACACGCCGATGATGACCGGGCAGGTGACCATAAGCCGTACAGCGATGGTATCCCGTGCGATGGCCGGGGGCAGCATCAGGGAATCCAGCAGGGTATATACCAGGAACAGCGTCAGCGCACTGGCGGAGACCAGTCGTGCGCGTGATCGTATGCCTTCGTCCCTGACTCTGCGATAGTGGGCTTCCAGCGCAGGCTCAAACCGCAGCCGTCGAAATCCGTTGGCCCGTTGATCCCGAAGCTGGGAAAAATTCATCGAGGACTGTCCGGTTGTCGTTTCCTCCAGTTTACGCCGACCAGACAGTCAGGAATGGCATTGGAGCACACTATGGTGATTGTGACCCCAATGCTCGCAGTCGGGCCCAGGTGCGGGTCTGTTCGGTATCAAAGTGCTGTTTCAGTAACCGGTTCTCCTGGGTTGTCCTGTCCTCTTCCGCCAACCCTGAGTTGTCCAGGCTCGCCAGTGCCTGCTGGAACTGCTGGTATTGGCTGTCGAACTGCTCCCGTTCCTCCATGTAGGCGACCACTTCTCTGGCCTGGGCATCATCAACGCCCAGTTCCCGGAGTCTGCGTCCGGCCTCGGACGGTGAGTCGGCGTCGGATAACGCCTGTTGTCTTGCCCGGTGGTCCCCGCTTTCCTCAATCATGCGGGTTTCGGTGCGTCGGATGACCTCAGGAAGCTGCTGTCGATGCCATTCAGCCAGTGTGTTTTTTGCTTCGGCGGACAGGTCGGTGCGCTGCTGGATATCAAGGGTGGCGAGGGTATAGTCGCCGTAGGCTTCCTCCAGCCTGAAAAAGGCCTCGTGAGTGTCGGCGGAGAACATGCGCCGGCGTAGCTGTTTCATGTCGACCAATGCACCCTTGAGCATTTCCAACTGGTAGGCGGGGTCGTGCTGCCGGGCGGGGTCAAGGCCCTGGTTGCCAAGTGCCAGTGAGGCATCCTTGTACGCCAGGTACCGGTTGAGCAGGGCCATGGCTTCGCGGGCGGCGCTTTCCGGCAGACTCTGTTGGGCCAGGGTTCTGATCTGGTCCAGTGCCTGCTCGGCTGATACCTCACCAATGGTGTTCAGGAAGTAGTCGAAGAAGTCGCGGGTTTCCAGATCAACGATCAATTCGCCGTTGGCGTCGGCCCGTAAGTTGCCGTCGATATTGGTACCCGCGAGGGAGCTGGCAAACGGTTGGTCTCCCAGGCTATCGGGTGTCTGGTAGGGGATGGGCGTATCCTCGCCAACGGCAAGTGGCGCCTCGGTAATACCGGGTTCTGGTTGTTCTGAGGTCGTGGCGGGAGTGCTCGCCGCCTTTGTTATTGCTTCACCGCGTGGCTCGTCCGCCAGCAGGAACCACACACAGGCAAACACCACCGGAACGGTCATGATCAGGGGAAGTAAAGCCTTCTTGTTCAGTCTGTCGCTATTGTTCATACCCATTATCCTGCCTTGGCAACTGTCGTCGCCGGGCACGCATCAGCGGGGCGCCCGGCGACGGTTCAGACTCGAAAGCGCGAGGGTTACAGCCCGCGATTTTTCAGGCGGTTGGCATGGCTGCGATAGAGCGAGACCGGATTGGTCCGCCACGAACGAGCGCCGAACAGGTGATTGATGGCGTCTACGTGGTTCATGTCGTAGTGGGTGCCGATGACGTTGCCCATCTTGGTGGAACATTCGCCGACCAGGCCATCATTGGGCTCGTTGCCGAAAGCCAGCGAGGTAACACCCAGGAACGGGTCGGTGATGTCGGTCCAGTTGGTCCAGACCGATGTGCCGGTCCAGGAGAAGAACTTGATCCGGTTGCCGTTGATCCACACGTCTTCATTGGTGCCCGCGCATGACCACCGGTTCACCCCTTTCCAGCCGAGGGCGTTGTTCAACTGCGTGGTGCCCGGTGTGGTCAGAGTTTCCAGAGCGGCAATACCATCCTGTGGGTTGTTGGAGCCAGACAGTGCGTTGACCAAATCGCCAAGCGCGTTGGCAATGGCGCCGGCTCCACCTTCGACATAGCTGCCGGGTGGAATGATTCCCCGCGCGACGTCCGCGACTTTTGAGCCTTTGTTGACGCCATTGATAGATGTTACCGAGGCAACTTTGTGGGGAATAAGCGAGGCGGTCACGCGGGAGGTGGGCGCGCCCTGGCTGTGGGCCATGATGTTGACCTTCGAATGCCCAAGCCCGTTGATGTAGTTGGCGAGTTGCTGGCCACGCTGCTCGCTGCTGTTCACAAAGGACACACTGGCGGAATATACCCGGGCGCCGCTCCGCTCAAGGTTCCAGGGAACGTTGTGGAAGTAATTGATCAAGCCACCGATGGTGTTGAAACCGGTCACACCGTGGACCAGAACGATGGGATGCTTTGTTTTGGTATAGCTGGCATGGCTGAGTGTGGGTGCTGCAAGCACGGCACAGCTCATGATCACCGCGAAAGTGATGAGTTTACGCATGGTTGACTCCTGTTGTTTTTGTGAGAAAGCACACCCTGTGAGGGCCGCTTTTTGTCGCCAATGCGTGGAGGATTATTTGCGATTGGGGCGGGAGTAAGAATCGCCCATTTGGGGGAGGTGATCTGTCGCGTCTACGGGGGGATGTGTCCGGAGGTTAGAGGTCCGGGCCGAACCGGTGGGGGTCCAGCTCCATATGGATGATGCGAGGGCCGAGCATGATGATTCTGCCGAGGTAGCGTTCCTCTCCGGTTGATGTGAATTCAAACAGGAAGCGGCGCCACACCCGGGTACGGCCGTTGTCGTCACGCTTGAACCATACGCCACGCAGGTACACGGCGTCGTCCAGCAGCATCACATCCATTTTCTTGCAGTAGTTCCTGGCTGCCTGAAGCACAAAGTCCTTGATGGCCTTGGCCCGCCACCAGTACCAGGTGGCGAAGCCGGCTACAAACAGCCAGAAGAGCGTTCCGAGGGTCACTGGGCGTGAGCCGTGTTCCCAGTGCTGCCATTTGCGTCATCATCCGCCGTGGAGCCGTGGTGGTCACGGCCCAGGAGGATGTAGAACGCGGGCAACACGAAAATGGTGAACAGCGTACCGATGCCCAGGCCTGCACTGATGGTCAGGCCGATGGCGAACCGGCTTTCCGCGCCCGGGCCTACTGCAATCAACAGTGGAACCATGGCGAAGATCAGCGCCAGGGAGGTCATGACGATCGGGCGCAGACGGATGGCCGCCGCTTCCACGACTGCCTCGCGCTTGTTCAGGCCCTTGTCCACCTGCAGCTGGTTGGCAAACTCCACGATCAGTATCCCGTTCTTGGACACGACACCGATGAGGGTGATCAGGCCCACCTGCGTGTAGATGTTCATGGTGGCAAAGCCGAGCACAATGAAGGCCATGGCCCCAGCCACCGACATCGGTACTGATACAAGGATGATGAACGGGTCGCGCCAGCTTTCGAACTGGGCTGCCAGCACCAGGTAGATCACCAGCAATGACAGGAAGAAGGTAACCACCAATGCGCTACCCTGATTCGCGAACTGACGCGATTCCCCGGTGTAGTCGAACGAGAAACCCTGCGGGAAACTGTCTGCGGCGGCATTCTCCATGAAGGCCATGGCATCGCCCACTGTCACGCCCGGCGTCACAACGCCCTGCAGGGTCAATGAGTTCAACTGGTTGAACTGGGTGCGTTGTGACGGCTCCACGTCTTTCTGGAAGCTGATGACGCTTGATAGCGGAACCAGGCTGCCGCTGTCGGCACGAATGTAATAGTCATTGAGCGCCTGCTCGTCCAGGCGGAAATCCTGGTCGACCTGGGGAATGACCTGATAGGAGCGGCCCTGCATGTTGAAGCGGTTGATGTAGCCACCGCCCAGCATGCTGGACATGGCACGGCCAACGTCCTGCATCGACAGCCCAAGATCCGCCACCCGGTCACGGTCGACGTTGATGCGGGTAACCGGGCGGTCAAAGTCGATGGATTTCTGCAGGAACATGAAGTTGCCGCTTTGCATGGCCTGTCCGAGCAGGTCATTGGCAACGTCATTCAGGCGCTCGTAGTCCTCGCCCGTGGTGATCACAAACTGGAATGGCAGGCCGCCACCGGAACCCGGAAGGGAAGGTCTGGGGAAAACGGCAGTCTGCAGGCCGGTGACGTTTTTCAGTTCCTGGTCAAGCTGTGGCTGAACCTCGAACTGGCTGATGTCACGCTCGGACCAGGGCTTCATCTTGAAGCCGCCGAACACGGCGTTGGGCCCGGTAATGCCGAGAATCATGAAATCCTCATGGTAGCCGGGTACCGTCGACATACGCTCCTGCACCTCATCTCCGTGTTCCTGGAGATAGTCGAGGGTGGACGTCTGGGGACCAAGCCCCTGATAGAACAGGATGCCCTGGTCTTCAGTGGGTGCCAGCTCGTTCTGGCTCATGGCCACCATGAAATAAATCGATCCCAGCACCACGATGGCGAAGAAAATCACCACGGACTTGGTGTCCATCAATGACGCAAGAGCACGTTTGTACCCATTGGCCAGGCCGCCGAAGGAGCGCTCCACGACCTGCTCGAACCGCCCTGGATTGCCGTGGGGCTTGAGGATCTTGCCGGACAGCATTGGCGACAGGGTCAGTGCCACGATGCCGGAAATAACGACGGTGCCGGCCAGGGTAAATGCGAACTCGGTGAACAGTGAGCCAACCAGTCCGCCCATGAAGCCGATTGGGGCATAGACCGCCACCAGGGTTGTGGTCATGGCGATGATCGGCGTTGCCATTTCGCGGGCACCGTTCAGGGCCGCGTTGAAGCGGGACTCGCCCTCTTCAATGTGGCGGTGGACGTTTTCCACCATGATGATCGCGTCGTCCACGACAAGACCGATGGCGAGAACCATCGACAGCAGTGTCAGCAGGTTCAGTGAGAAGCCCATCATCAGCATGAAAAAGGCGCCGCCAACCAGAGACAGAGGCACCGCCACGGACGGAACCACGGCTGCCCTGACTGAGCCCAGGCAGATGAAGACCACCACCAGAACGATAACCAGCGCCTCCAGAAGTGTCTGGATAACCTCTTTAATCGAACTGTCGATAAAGTCGGACGCATCGTAG
The DNA here is from genome assembly GCF_042604615.1 of Marinobacter sp. M5B. NCBI lineage: Bacteria > Pseudomonadati > Pseudomonadota > Gammaproteobacteria > Pseudomonadales > Marinobacteraceae > Marinobacter > Marinobacter sp. M5B. The sequence goes on along the minus strand of NZ_CP156894.1, from coordinate 3,896,068 downwards.
GCCAGGCGGACATTCATGCCGGAAGGCAGTTGGCTTTCAATCCCCGGAAGTTCATCTTTGACCAGCTTTGCAACCGTCAACGGGTTAGCGCCGGGTGACAGTTCAATGGCTACGTAGGTTGCTGGCTGGCCCTTGTACAGGGCCAACTGATCGTAGGTCTCGGAGCCCAGTTCAACGCGGGCAATGTCCCGCAGGCGGATCAGTGAGCCGTCGGATTCCTTGACCACCAGATCCTTGAACTGCTCCGGATCACCGACGTCGGTGTCGCTGGTCATGCTGATCTTGGTGTATTTGCCCTTGGTGTTACCTACCGCCGCCTGATAGTTGTTGCGCAGCAGTACATCCACCACTTCCTGAGGAGTCATATCGACAGCGGACAGACGCTCTGGGTCCAGCCAGACCCGTAAGGCGAACTGGCGACCCAACAGGTCGGCCTTGCCCACGCCGGACAACGCCTGCAGCTTGGGCTGCACCACCCGCGTCAGGTAGTCCGTGATCTGGGGTACCTCCAGCTCATCGCTGTAAAAGGCGATGTACATCAGCGCGGTGGAATCGCCGGTTGTGGAGGTTATTACCGGGTCCTGCGCATCGGCGGGCAGCACGTTGCGCTGACTGGCCACTTTTGCCTGAATCTCGGCCAGCGCTGCGTTGGCGTCGTAGTTCAGCACCATCTTGGCTTCAATGGTGGATTGCCCCTGGGAACTTGTGGACGTGAGGTAGTCGATGCCACTGGCTTCAGCGATGGCCTGCTGCAATGGTGTGGTGATGAACCCTTTTACCAGCTCAGAGCCAGCGCCGGGGTAGGCGGTTGTCACCGTGACGGTGGTGCTTTCAAGTTCCGGGTACTGACGGATTTCCATCTCCATCGCTGCCCGGGCCCCGAGCAGCAGGATCAGCAGGCTGACCACCGTCGCCAGGACGGGGCGCTGTATGAATATGTCGGTGAAACGCATTACTTGGACGCCTCCGCCGGCTGCTCATCTTCCTGGACTTCAACGCGCTGGCCAGCCCTCAATCTCAGCAGGCCCTTGGCGACGACCTGCTCACCTTCTTTCAGGCCTTCGAGCACCGCAACGCGACTGTTCCGGGTGTTGCCGGTCTGGACGGTGCGACGATTGACGACCAATTCACCGTCATCATTCTCTTCGACAACAAACACGAAATCGCCGTAGGTATTGTAGGAAATGGCGGTTCTCGGCACGGTGACAACCTCCTGATCCTGGGGTTGCCTGGTTGCGACCGTGGCGAACATGCCCGGGCGAAGCTGGTTCTCCTCGTTGCCAAGCGTGGCACGAATCCGGACGGTACGGGTTTGCGGATTAACCGACGTGTTGATGGCGCTGACCTGGCCGGCAAAATCACTGTCGGGGATCGCCGCAACGGTCGCCACTACGTCGTAGCCCTGTTGCACCATGGGCAGGTCTTTTTCCGAGAGGGTGTAATCCACGTAGATCGGATCGAGCATGTTGATTTCGACGATCGGCGTACCGGTACCAATGTATTCGCCCTGATCCACCAGACGGAGGCCAAGCTTGCCGTCAAAAGGCGCGCGGATGATCTTCTTGCTCAACTGGGCTTCGGCTTCATTGACCCTTGCCCGTGCTGCGTCGAAATTGGCCTTGGCTTCATCGTACTGGGATTGCGACACGGCGCGCTTGGGAAGCAGGTCGGACACCCGCTTGAACTCCTGCTCCGCGAGCTGTGCCTCGGCACGGCGTGTGCGCAATGCGGCTTCATCAATGGCGGCGTCCAGGCGGATCAGGATGTCGCCTTTTTTCACCGTATCACCTGACTCGAACGCGATGTTCTCAACCACACCGGGAACTTCGTTCGCCACTTCAATACCATTGATGGCTTCAACGCTGCCAACGGCTTTGATCTCAGGTGTCCACATCTCGGTGCTGGCCATGGTCGCGGAAATTTTCGCCGGCGGCTGTGGCTGGGAAAATTGTTCCTGCATCTGGCCGAACTGGTAGAACTTGTAACCAAAAATGCCGCCGAGCACGACACCGAGGAAGATGAGTACAATCAGGAAGCGGGAGGCAGTGCGCATAATTCAGGTCCTGGGTCGTATGTCCGTTACAGGTAATCGTGTTAGCTTTGCAGGCTCCTGATCCCGTAGGGATGGAGTTGCCCGGCTCGTCGGGGGCTGTGTTGGCAAGGACTCGTCAACAAACCGTAAAGAATAGCATCCTATACAAGCGAGAGGGTTGCTGTCACTGATTTGTCAGTGAAAATGCGTACAATTACTGTGCTCCAGGCGCCTTCGCCGGCCTTGCCCAGGTGGGACCGGGAGCTCATCCCGTTCATTAGGTTGCCAAACAAGAATGACAGATTTACGACTTGGTCATCTATAAGGATTGGCGGATGCAATGGATTCTTGGTATTGCACTGGCGGCAGCCGTATTTATTGTGCTGAAGCAGTGGGGCGCGCTATCACCGGAAAAGAAAAAGGCCGCTACCTGGAAAATCGTGTTGGTGGCGGGGGGCGCTCTGCTGTTGTTCATGGTGCTGACCGGGCGGGTGCATGTACTGACCGCTGCGGTGGCCGCCCTTTTACCGCTACTGAGAAAGCTGCCAGCCTTACTGAAGTTTGCCCCGACGATCAGCCGCCTGTTCGGGCAGAACCAGCAGAATGGGTCTGATAATGACGACACTGCCACCCACCACGAGCACAGGCAAAAAAGCGCCAGTTCCGGCAATATGTCGATCAGCGAAGCCTGTGAGGTTCTTGGGGTTGCGCCAGACTGTACAGATGACGAGGTCGTGCAGGCGCATCGACGTTTGATCCAGAAACTCCACCCCGATCGAGGCGGCAACGATTACCTGGCCGCAAAGATCAACGAAGCCAAGAGTGTCTTGCTGAAACGCCGTATCTGACCGGCCTTAAAGAACCTCAACCTTTAACTCGAAGGTCTGGTTCTGACGGCGACTGTTCCCAGTTTGGTAGGTGATGCCGGACTGCTCACCTGCTCGCTGTTGGCGCGTGCTGCCGAGTTCCACCCATTCACCGGGTTCTACCCGGCGTATGGTCATCACCGCCTCGGTGTCGTAGCCGGGCGGGTTGCCCTTCGGGTCTTCCTCAAAAGAAACGATGTTCAGTTCGACCGCCTGATCTGAAATCACCTGCGGACTGACCAGGAAGCCGCTTCGGGTTTCGACCTGTCCCAGAAACGCCGCTGGATTACGGCCCCCGCGGATGGCGACCGGTACGGTGCGGATCTGGCCGGAGGAAATATGAGCGGATTGCCCATCCTGAACGATCAGCGTGCGTTCCTGATTCCGCCGTGTCGTGGTGACCTTGCGTTCGGCCTGCACGCTGATCTGGTTGTTGTTGATGGAAAACCCGCCGCCACCGGTTTTGGCATCCACGTTGTGTCGGGAACGAACCGTAATGCGCATCTGTGAGGGGGCAACGTCCATGGTCTCCACCAGCCTGCCAATTTCATCCAGCACCTCTGGTTCACCACGAACCACCATTTGCTGTCCGCGAGCGGTGATCGACACCTGGCCATCCGGATAAAGTTCGCGGATCTGTTGTGCCACACCCTCTGCGGAGCGCTGTGCCATCTGGTAAGTACGGGCCTCAGGCGCCGCTGCTATAGCGCCTGAAAAAAGCAGCAGGATCAGCAACAAAGAAAGCGTGGGCCGACAATTCATCGCTGTGTTCATGAGTGACTCCGGGACTGGTAGGGCCGCAATACCTGCAAAAAACCGAATTTACGGGTTGCAAAGCCGGAAACCGGGGATATATATTGGAAAGCATGAAGACGACACACGCGACCTGTCAATTGAATGTTCTGCAAGCTTTCGGTGAAAAATCGATCGCTGCGGTCGCTGCTGTGTTTTTTTGGTGGTTTGGTTATGGCTATTTTAGCCAGAGCCCGGGCCGCCCATAAGATCTTCATCGACCGAATAACGAGGAAGGCAGCCCGGCAGAAACCCAGGCTGCCACCGGACTCAAAAAGCCCCGACTGGTAGCCACCAGCCGGGGCTTTTTTGATTCTGACACAGGGAAACGGGAACACTGACCATGAACATGTCGCTGAACATCGAGACACTGAACGAGACCCAGCAGCCATCAGAGGCTGAGCCGGGAACCCGGGAAGTGCTGCTGCCGACACCAGCCGAACTGCGAACCAGCCTGCCGGTTCCTGCTCACATGCAGGCGCGGATTCGCCAGCACCGGGATGCTATTCGCCGGATACTCAACGGCGAGGACCCGAGAACGCTGGTGGTCGTTGGCCCCTGCTCCATCCACGACGAAGTGGCGGCATTGGAGTATGGCGAGAAGCTCAAAGCGCTGGCGGATGATGTCAGCGACCGTTTCCTGATTGTGATGCGTGCCTACCTCGAAAAACCCCGAACCACCGTTGGCTGGAAAGGCCTGCTCTATGACCCGGAGCGCACTGGCAGCGGAAACCTCAACGAAGGCCTGCTGCGTTCCCGGCGCCTGCTGTTGAACCTGTCAGACATGGGCCTGCCATTGGCCACGGAAGCCCTGAGCCCGTTCGCCATGGATTACCTTGGTGACCTCGTCAGTTGGACCGCCATCGGTGCCCGCACCACTGAGTCCCAGGTTCACCGTGAAATGGTCAGCGGTCTGCCGATGCCGACCGGTTTCAAGAACGGCACCGACGGCAGCATTGGCGTTGCCATCAACGCCATGAAATCGGCGGCCCATCCCCATCACCGGTTCGGCATAGGCAGTCATGGCGCACCCGCGATGATTACCACCGAGGGCAACCCTGATACACACTTGGTATTAAGGGGCGGGCGAGGTATTACAAACTACGATGCTGAGAGTATTCGTGAAGCAACAGAGTCGCTGGCGAGTGCGGGAATATCCGCTTCTATCATGGTGGATTGCAGTCATGATAACGCTCAGAAGCAATCATCGCGGCAACTGGAGATAGCGAAGGAAGTCATGTTTCAGAAGCGGGCGGGTAACCGAAATATTGTTGGTTTGATGCTGGAAAGTTTTCTTGAAGAGGGGCGTCAAAATGACAGCGACGATTTAATTTACGGATGCTCCCTGACGGACCCCTGCATTGGCTGGAAGCAAACGGAAGAGCTGTTGCGTAGCCTGTGAACAACGCTCTGGTGCATGCGCCGGTCTGTAGGCCTCTCCCAGAACACGCCCGTAAATACGTCCCTGTAGGGCTCGGTCGCGCCATCCCTGGCGCTCCACGGTTCTGGGAGAGGCCTACAAACCGGCGCCCCGTCTTGTTTGGTTTGCCTGAAACCGGGGCGGGGCTGCTCTGGTTATTCTTTTTCCGGAAGGCTTCCGTCCCCAGACACTGTTGAAAACAGTAACTGCCCCGCCAGTAACAACAGAACGCCCCCCATCAGCCGGTCCAGCCAATAGCCGAAACGGTTAAATCCCCTGCGGATCTGCGGCAGGGTGAAGAATACCGCCACGGCCATGAACCACAGGCCGGTGGCCACTGCCATATAGACGCCATAAGCCGTTTGAATCGCAATCGGCGTACCCGGGCTGATGATCACGGAAAAGAGTGATACGAAGAACAGCGTGGCTTTCGGGTTCAGGGTATTGGTCAGAAAACCCAGCCGATAGGCCGCGAAACCGCTTTGCCGACCACCGTTTGCCGTTTCGACATGAATGCCGCCGGCTTTCGAGCGCAGACACTGTATCGCGATCCAGGTGAGATAGAGGGCGCCAACTACTTTGAGAATGCTGAACAGCACCAGCGACTGCTGGATGATCAGGCCAATGCCCAGCAGGGAATACCCCACGTGAATCAGAATTCCCGTACCAATGCCGAAGGCCGTCAGCAGGGCGTTGCGACGGCTTTGGCACAGCGCCTGGCGAAGCATCACGGCAAAGTCTGGCCCTGGGCTGGCGACGGCCAGGAAATGAACGAGGGCGACGGTGATGAATTCCGGCCAGTAGTTGTGCATACCTTTTATCTCCAGGAAAGCTCCGTTACAGGGCGCCAGTCTAGAAGGCGCGGTTGAAAAAGTCCCGCGTCGAATGCTGCGATGTCTTTGGTTGGCAACTGAACGGTTTCCCGTATTCACTCCTATACTGAGGCAGAACCATGAATTTTGTAGGCGGTGAGGGGAGTTGTAGACGTGGAAAAACGCAAAGTGGATGTCGCTGTTATTGGCGCGGGTACCGCTGGCATGAGCGCCTATCGCGCTGCCCGAAAGCATACGGATAGTATCGTTTTGATTGAAGGGGGTGCCTACGGTACCACCTGTGCCAGTGTCGGCTGTATGCCCAGCAAGCTGTTGATTGCGGCGGCCGACAGTGCCCATCAGTTGCACAAGGCACCTACGTTTGGTGTTCATCCCGGTGACATCCGAATTGATGGCAAGGAGGTGATGGCGCGTGTCCGCAGGGAGCGGGACCGGTTCGTCAGCTTTGTGGTGGAGGCCGTAGAGGGGTTTCCCGAGGCTCACCGGCTTCGCGGCCAGGCCCGGTTCCTGTCGCCTCACCGAATTGTTGTCGGCGAGAAAGTGGAGGTGGAGGCCGCCCGTGTGGTCATTGCCACCGGTTCCCGGCCGAACATCCCCGGCTTTCTCAAGGACGCCAAGGACCGACTGGTGGTGAATGATGACATTTTCGAGTGGGACGACCTGCCTGGGTCCGTCGCTGTGTTCGGTCCCGGCATAATTGGCCTGGAGCTGGGGCAGGCGCTCAGTCGGCTGGGGGTTCGGGTGCGGATGTTTGGTGTCAGCGGAAGTCTTGGGCCGCTTCAGGAGGAAGCGATCCGCAACTACGCGCTGAAAACATTCAATGAAGAATTTCCGTTGGATACCCGCGCCAAGGTCCGGTCGGTTGAGCGAACGGACGACGGCGTGCGTATTCGCTTTTCGGGAGCGGATCGCAGTGAAACCACGGAAACTTTCGACTATCTATTGGCAGCCACCGGGCGTCGCCCCAATGTCGACAGTATGGATATACAGAACGCGGATATTGCCGAGGATGATCATGGCTCACCGCTGTTCGATCGTTACACGCTTCAGTGCGGTGACAGTCATATCTTTATCGCTGGAGATGCCAACAATGAAGTGCCACTGCTCCATGAGGCGGCTGATGAGGGGCGAATAGCCGGCGATAACGCGGCTCGGTATCCGGATGTGCGGGCCGGACTGCGCCGGGTGTCATTGGGCATCGTGTTCACCGATCCACAGATTGCCACGGTGGGTATGACCCTCAACGAAGTCGATGAGCGTTGTAAGGGTGGTTATGCCGTTGGTGAGGTTTCTTTCGAAGGACAGGGGCGCAGCCGCGTTATTGGCGCTAATAAGGGCTTGTTGCATGTCTACGGTGAGCGGGGCAGTGGGTTATTTTTGGGCGCGGAGATGTTTGGCCCCGCAGCCGAACACATCGGACACTTGCTGGCCTGGGCTCTGCAGAAGCGCATGACGGTGAGCGAGATGCTGACCATGCCGTTCTACCACCCGGTAATTGAGGAAGGAGTTCGTACGGCATTGCGTGACCTCAACCGCAAGCTGGATATTGGGCCACAACCGATTGAGCATTGCCTGGATTGCGGCCCGGGTGGTTAGAGTCTGGGAAATGGCCCTGATCAGAAACTCCGGGCAACCGGGATTGCCTCCGCACCAGAGACGCCCCTTGCAATCTGCTGCTTCCGCGCCCATATCTTTTCATGAAAGAAATAGGCCACCGTGTTAATCGCTGGTTCTACCATGGCAATCAGGCTGCCAATCAGTATGTCGCCGGTCAGCAGGTAAGCAACGGTAAAGGCCACGGTGAAGTGGGTAATGGCGAATGTGATGGTTTTCAGCAACGAGTTGTCACCCTTTGAACCATGGTCATGGAAAAACATCTTCAGGGCACTCATAGTCAGTCAGCTCCGCAAGTGCGATGGATATGGGTCCATTCAACAGCAATTGAGAATCGTTGTTAAATAAATAATACGCAGATTTTTGATAGTCCTTAGCTATTACTTGGTCTTGCCAAAGATTAGTAAGAGCTATCAAGAAGATTGGATAACTAAACTTTATCTATTCACGATTCCTGGTTAGATTAGCCACCAGTACATTCCGGTAACTGTCAAGGAGACACGTTATGAGCAAGAACTTTATTGGTCTGGACACTGAAAAGACCCAGAGCCTGGCGAACGCACTGAACGATCTGCTGTCCAACTACCAGATCTTCTACATGAACGTTCGTGGCTATCACTGGAACATCAAAGGTGACAACTTTTTCGAACTGCATGCCAAGTTTGAAGAGCTTTATGACGACCTGCTGTTGAAGATTGACGAGATAGCCGAGCGGGTGCTGACCCTCGGGCACAGGCCTGCACACGCCTACAGCACCTACATCGAAAAATCCGAGGTGCCTGAGCGAAAGGATGTGGCCGATGGTAAGGATGCTGTTGAAAACATCGTGGAGAGCTTCGCCAAGCTGATTGGTAAGCAGCGGGAGTTGCTTCACCTGGCTGGCGATGCGGACGACGAGGGCACCGTTGCGTTGATGAGCGACTACATCTCTCAGCAGGAAAAGACGGTATGGATGTACCGTAGCTACCTCGGCCAATAAAGCCCTTGAAGCTCTCAATCACTTGAGCAAGTGTTGATAATGGCGACCGCACGGTCGCCATTTTTTTGCTGATACCACCTTTCCTGAGCAGTTCTGACTTAAAAGTGACGCATTTCTGTCACCTCTTCTCCATAAAGTGTCGTGTACAACCACACGTGTATCGACAGAAGAAGAGGCAAACATGACATTCCAGAACTCACTCCTTACGGCAGCCATCCTCGCATCCACCCTGGGCCTGGCGGCCTGCGACGGTGATGACGGCGACGATGGCAGCGCGGGTTCGCCCGGCACCAGCCAGACCCTGATTGAGCTGAATACCCTCGGCACCTATGCAAGTGGTGCTTTCGATGAAGGCGCAGCGGAAATCGTGGCTCACGATCCGGCCAACCAGCGTCTGTTTGTCATCAATGCCAACGATTCAACCGTGGACGTGCTGGACATCCAGGACCCGGAGATGCCGGTCAAGCTCAGCACCATTGATGCCACCGCCGAAGGTGCTTCCGCGAACAGCGTGGCGGTCTACGGCGATCTCGTGGCCGTCGCCATTGAAGCCAACGTCAAGCAGGACAACGGCAAGGTGGTGTTCTATAACAGCACCGACCTGAACAAGGTGGGTGAAGTAGAGGCGGGCGCCCTGCCGGATATGCTGACGTTTACCCGCGATGGCCAGAAGCTCCTGGTGGCCAACGAGGGCGAACCCAGTGATGACTACAGTGTTGACCCGGAGGGTTCCGTTAGCATTGTTGACCTGTCCAACGGCGTGGCTGCGGCGACGGTCACCACGGCCGGGTTCGCCAGCTTCAACGGTCAGCTGGCCGAACTTATGGAACAGGGCCTGAGAGTGTTCGGGCCGGGCGCCACTCTGGCACAGGATCTGGAGCCGGAATACATTGCGATCTCTATCGACGGTGAAAAAGCCTGGGTCGCGATGCAGGAGGCAAATGCCGTTGCCGAACTGGACATCGCGGCCGGGGAGATTACTGCCATTATTCCGTTGGGTTTCAAGGATCACAGCATCATCGGCAACGAATTGGATGCCAGCAACGACGACAGCGGCATCAACATTCGCAACTGGCCGGTGAAAGGCATTTACCATCCGGATGCCATGACCAGCTACGGTTTTAACGGAAAAACCTATTACATCACCGCCAACGAGGGTGATTCCCGGGATTACGACGGCTTCAGTGAGGAATTCCGCGTCGCCGACCTGACGCTGGATGCCATGGCCTTCCCGAACGCTGCCGAGTTGCAGGAAGACGCTAACCTGGGACGCCTGAACGTCACATCCACCCTGGGTTTTGGCAATTCCTGCGCGCCCAGCGATCCTGCCAACGTCATTCTCGTGGGCGGTGAGTATGACCGGGGCTATGTGGAGAATAACTGTGTCTACAGTGAGCTCTACGCCTACGGTGCGCGTTCGTTTTCAATCTGGTCGGAAACCGGCGAGCGGGTCTTCGACAGCGGCAGTGAATTCGAGCGCATTACCGCGAGCCTGATCCCGGACAATTTCAACAGCAATAATGACGAAAATGCGTTCGACAACCGCTCCGACGATAAGGGACCAGAGCCTGAGGCGGTCACCGTGGGTACCATTAATGGCCAGACCTTTGCCTTTATCGGCCTTGAACGGGTTGGGGGCATCATGGTCTATAACGTGACCAATCCGCAGAACCCGGAATTCGTCCAGTACCTCAATAACCGCGACTTCTCTGCCTCCCAGACCGATCTTGAGAGTGGAATGGCGGGTGATCTTGGGCCCGAGGGGCTTGCCTTTATCGCTGCTGGGGACAGCCCCAATGGCAAGCCAATGTTAGCGGTAGGCAACGAGGTGAGTGGCACGACCACTCTGTATGGTATCGATGTGATTGAACTGGCCGCTGACTGACCGTCGGCGTGATAAGGAGAACCGGACCGGGTACTGCCCGATCCGGTTCTATACGTTCTCTCAACCCTGGGAGACCGTCGCCAGTGGTGGCACCTGCTGATGCAGGAACCATTTTTCGGTGACCACCTTGCGGGTAAACCAGTGAGACCGCATCAGGGTACTGGCCAATGGCATTTTGACCCAGTCCGGCACTTGCCAGCCCTCATCCTGAGGCATGGCGCGATTACCAAAACGGCTGGCAATAGCTTCGCCGTAGGCCTGCAGTGCCTGGGCGGAATAATCCTCCTGGTCGCGAATAATGTCCGCCGCCATCAACGCAGACTCGATGGCAGGGCGAATACCCTCGCCGCTCTGGGTGTAGGCCAAGCCGGCGGAATCCCCGATCAACAGCAGGCCGTCATCGGCCAGTTGTCTCTCCGCGTGGGCGTATAGCAGGTAGGCATGACCTTTGAACTTGCCCGGTAAATCGGCCGGTATGCGTCCTTCGGATTTCATTTCCTCCACGAAGGCGTTGAGGTGCTCGGTCAGTTTGTGATTGTCTTCCCGGCCAAGGCCGATATTGAGGAAATTACCTTTTCGGAACACCCAGGCATAGCCCTTCAGGTCGCGGCAGAACCAGAGCTCGGGGGTGTCGCCACGAGCTTCGCACACCTCGGCCTGTTGAGGCGTCATCTCGAATTCCACCTCTTTGGCCGCCACTACGACTTCGTGGCTGCCGGGGCCGTCTCCCATCAGCTTCGCCACCGGGCAGAAATGGCCCCCGGCACCTACGATCAGGGGCGCCTCCCAGGTATCGTTGATCACCCAGTTGCCATCGCGACGAACAATGGACTTGACCGGTGTGTTCAGTTGCTTCGGCACGGCTGTCCTGTCCAGAAGAAACGCATCGAACTCGCAGCGTCGTATGCCGTAGCTGACAATCTCACCGTGGTCATTTTCCACCGCCGATTGCCCCATCATGCCTATACGGAACCGCCGGATGGGCTGAAGGGTTCGTCCGGTGCCGTAGTGGTTGATGTCGATATCGAGACTGTCCATCACCGCAGGAGTAACCCAGCCGGCGCAGGTCTTGTCCCGAGGAAAGTCCTGCTTATCGATTACCAGAATGCGTTTGCCGCTGTCCTGCAGTGCGTGGGCGAGGGTGGAGCCGGCAGGCCCGGCACCTACGATAATCAGGTCGTAGTAGTCCATGATTATGCCTCCGGAGCTGCGGGGGACGAATAGATGTCCTGGCGGTTTTGTGGCAGCTGGTTGTTCCCGCCATGGGTGAAGACCACCTGGAACAGTTGCAGTGACCCGGCGCGGAAGGCGGCTATGGAGCCGGCGAGGTACATTTCCCAGGCCCGGGCAAAGTGCCCGTCGTACATTTCTGTGACCTTGTCCATGTTGCTTCTGAACCGTTCCATCCAGTGGGTCAGCGTCTGTGCGTAGTGCAGTCTGAGATTTTCGACATCCAGCACCGAAAAGTCGCTGTGTTCGCAGATACCCATGAACTCAGAGATACTCGGTGGGTAAGCACCCGGAAAGATGCGTTTCTCGATCCAGGCGTTCATCAACATGGGCCGGTTGCGACCGATGCTGTGCAGTAACGCCAGGCCGTCCGGCTTCAGGGAACGACTGATAAGCTCCGACAGCGCCAGGTAATTGTCCTTGCCGACATGCTCCAGCATGCCGATGGACACAAAGGCGTCATATTGGCCGCTGATGTTGCGGTAGTCATCTTCAACGTATTCAATCAGGTGGTCCAGCTGCTGACGCCTGGCTTCTTCCCGGGCGTACGTCAGCTGTTCTTTCGAGATGTTGTAGGAATGCACCTTCACGCCGTAATTCCGGGCCATATAACGCGCCAGACCACCCCAGCCACAGCCGGCTTCCACAACCGTCATGCCGGGTTTCAGCCGTAACTTGCGGCAAACGTGCTCCAGCTTGGCCAATTGGGCCTGTTCCAGGGTCAACTCCGGCGTTTCGTAATAGGCGCAGGTGTACTGCATTTCGGCATGATCCAGCCAGAGCCGGTAAAACTCGTTGCCCAGATCGTAATGGTGGTGAATGTTCTCCCGGGCTTCAGAAACGCCAGTAGAGCGGGGGTTGTGGTTGCGCCACAGGGCTTCCAGCCATTTGGGCCATTTCTGCCTTGCGTTGTGAATCGAGCGGTAAAGTGTCTCCATCAGCTCCGAAAGGTCGCCATCTACCTGCAGTCTGCCTGCACTGTATAGATCTCCAAACGCCAGGTTGGGGTTGGTAACCAGCGTAAACAGCGCCTTGGGGTCTGTCAGTTTGAGCGTAAAGCGGGCATGGCCTTCTTCAGGGTCAATGAATTCGTTGTTCCACAACTGGAACCGTAGCGGCGGTGACCCGGCCATGCGCATCAGCTTGGCGATCAGCCAGCGTTCATAACTGTGAGGCTCACGGTCCGCCTGCTGCTCTTCCAGGGGCAACGTCAGGACGTGAGGCCTGTCCTCCGGTCGGTCGTTGGTGGACGCTGGGGGCTTCCGGGCGGTGCTTTGGCTCATGGATACATATCTCCCTTTTCCAGCTGGTTAATCACGGACTGAAGTCGGCGGGCTTGGCCGACAGTGATTCAGCATCAGGGCGTGTCCCGATATCACAACTGAGAATCGCCTGCTTCGTCTTTAGTATAGAAAACAAGCGTGTTTTGTCATATCCCCCCACACACCAAAGAATGGAGGGTTGCTATTGGGGCAATAGGTAAAAGGGGTAAAAGCGGGAATGGCGGGCGAAAAAAACCGGGGCTGCACGGCCCCGGCTTGTTGGTGTGCTGTCGACTGGCGCCGACGTCAGTAGGTCGAACTCATGCCAAACCATTCCGGGAAAATCACGATCATCGCCAGCACCAGTACCTGCATCAGGATAAACGGTAGTACCCCTTTGTAGATATCGGTGGTCTGTACACCGGGTGGTGATACGCCTTTGAGATAGAACAGACTGAACCCGAACGGGGGCGTCAGGAAACTGGTTTGCAGGTTCATGGCAATCAGAATCGCGAACCACAGCATGTTGATGCCCATGGCTTCCGCCACCGGTGCCAGGATCGGCACGATGATGAACGAGATTTCCACGAAGTCGATGAAGAAGCCCAGCACCAGGATGACCAGCATGGCCAGGATGATGAAGCCCCATTTTTCGCCGGGAAGCTGCAGTAGCCATTCTTCCAGCAGGTAATCACCACCGGTGTAGCTGAACACCATCGAGAATGCGGTTGCACCGACGAGGATGGCGAACACCATGGCAGTGACCTTCACCGTGTCCTTTGAGGCATCCCACACCATCTTGAAGGAGAACTGGCGGTAAATGATGGCCAGCACCACGGCGCCGACACCACCGAGCGCCGAAGATTCCGTGGGGGTGGCAATACCGGCAAAGATGGAGCCCAGTACGACGATGATCAACGCCAGCGGCGGGATAATCGCCAGCAGCGCTGCACGGATTTCCTTGCCCCGTGACAGTCCGCTGTCATCCGGCATGGCGGGGCCGGTTTCAGGCTTGAAGCGGGTGAGAACAAGGATGTAGATGATGTACAGACCGACCAGCACCACACCTGGGATAACGGCTGCCCTGAAGAGGTCGCCAACCGGGAGCCCGAGCACGTCGCCAAGGATAATCAGGATAATCGAAGGCGGTACGATCTGGCCCAGTGTGCCGGACGCACAGATAGTGCCCGTTGCAAGCCGCTTGTCGTAGTTATGGGCCAGCATCACGGGGAGAGAGATCAGACCCATGGCTACCACACTGGCACCGACGACGCCCGTTGATGCGGCGAGCAGGGCACCTACCAGGATGGTGGAAATGGCCAGGCCCCCTGGCAATCCACCGAACAGGCGGCCCATGGAGGTCAGCAATTGCTCGGCCAGCCGCGTGCGTTGCAGGACCACACCCATGAAGATGAACAATGGCACCGCCATCAGCACCGTGTTCTGCATGACGCTCATGATGCGATAGGGCATGAAAGCGAACAGATCCATGCCTTCGGCATAGATCCCGAAAAACAGGGCAACGCCGCCAAAGGTAAAGGCAACCGGGAAACCCAGCATCAGCAGGAGGAGGGCGGCTCCGAACATAATCATACCGATCATGCGAGACCCTCCGCGCCGTGCTTGGGCTCATAGGTCTTGTCGCCGGAGATAACCCGTATTGCGAAGGTCACCATGTTGAACCCGGCGATGCCGGTAAACACCGCGGAAATCGGGATCACGCTCTTGATCACCCAGCGATGGGGTAGCCCACCCGGGTCGCCGCTGCCTTCGCCCATGCTGTAGGACTCAACGGCAAAATCGTAACCGTAGTTCCAGATCAGGTAGGCAAAGGGGATGACAAAGATAACAGCACCAACGATGTTGACCCAGGCCTTGGTCTTGTCACGCCAGCGGGTGTAGAAAACGTCTACGCGAACATGGCCGTCCGTGCGCAATGCGTAGGGGATGCCCAGCAGGAACACCACGGAATAGAGATGCCACTCCATTTCCTGCATACCGATCGAAACTTCATTGAAAGCGTAGCGGGCTACTACGTCGTAGAAGACGTTACCGGCCATCAGAATCATTGCGGCACAGGCCACCCAGCCGCAAAAAATGGACAGGGTGGCCAGGCCCTCGTCCAGCTTGATAATCCAACGCATTGATTGTCCTCCGCCAGCGAGCCGGCGATTTTTCAATTGCTATAAACGACAAAACCGGGATCACTGCTAGAGCGATCCCGGCTCAGTTACTGCCGATATGTTACTCGACTTCTGCCATCGTGTTTAGGTAGGCCCGCTCGGAAATGTCCGTGTAGGCCCGGCTCTTCTCAAGATATTCCTGTTGGGATTTTACAATCTTTGCGGCTTGCTCATTGTTCGCTGCCGCTTCTTTCAGGAGTTTCTCGTTGGCCTCGTGCATGGCCTGGAAGATTTCCTCAGGGAATTTCTTGATCTGTACGTTCGGGTACTCTTCCTTGATGTTGGCCCAGGCTTCTGCGTTTGCGTGCTGAGAGTGAACCAGCATGTCGTAGGAGGCTGTGCGCATGGCGACGCGCATGATTTCACGAAGGTCGGCTGGCAGTTCTTCCCATACCTTCTTGTTCACCAGGAACTGCAGCTCCGTGGCGGGCTCGTGCCAGCCAGTGTAGTAATAGTCCGCAATTTGCTGGAAACCGAGACGCAGATCCAGGGAAGGACCAACCCACTCAACCGCGTCAATGGTGTTGCGTTCCAGGGCTGTGTAAAGCTCGCCCGGTGGGATGTTGGTCGGATTAACGCCTACTTCTGCAAACACCTCACCGGCGAAGCCAGGAATACGCATCTTCAGGCCCTGCAGGTCTTCGAGAGTGTTGATTTCCTTGCGAAACCAGCCGCCCATCTGAACGCCGGTGTTGCCACCCGGGAACGACAGCATGTTGTGGGGTTCGTAAACCTCCTGCATCAGTTCCATACCACCGCCGTGGTAGAACCAGGCGTATTGTTCCATCGCGTTCATGCCGAAAGGCATGCTTGTGAAGAACAGGGTGTTGGGTACTTTGCCTTTCCAGTAGTAGGACGCGGAATGACCCATGTCGTACTGGCCGGCCTTGACCATATCAAAGACACCGAAGGGCGCTTTGTGCTTGTTTGACGAGTCGATGCGGACCTTCAGGCGGCCGTCGGACATTTTTTCGACAGTTTCAGCGAACCGTTTGGTGGTGTCACCGAAAATCGGGAAGTTGGGCCCCCAGGTCTCGGCCAGGCGCAGGGTAAACGTGTCTTGAGCGAGGGCTTGTGTGGAAGCAAAGGTAGTTGCTACAGCCAGCACAGCCGCGGATAGAACAGAACGGATCTTCATTGCTCTTCTAGCCTCTTTTGTCGTTGTTGTGTTGAGAGCCTCTCC
Source organism: Marinobacter sp. M5B (assembly GCF_042604615.1). Taxonomy (NCBI): domain Bacteria; kingdom Pseudomonadati; phylum Pseudomonadota; class Gammaproteobacteria; order Pseudomonadales; family Marinobacteraceae; genus Marinobacter; species Marinobacter sp. M5B. The sequence goes on along the minus strand of NZ_CP156894.1, from coordinate 3,879,789 downwards.
CTCTGTCTGGGAAAGTAACTCCTAATTCTAGTTCAAGTTATCAACAAACGTTAAGAAACGGAACGAAAAACCCGCCTCTGTACGACCTAGGTCTTACGACTTTCTCCCGCTGGTCAGCATGAGGTAATGTTCCCGGTCTAGAACAATCCGATCTGCTCACCCGCAGGACGCCTGAAGAGGTCGCTTCTAAGGGGCTCTGCCTGATGAAGGTTCAGGCCCAGTTGCCTTGCGCGCTTTGCGAAGCGCTGGCGGACAAGATCTGCGTAGGGGCCCGTTCCTGTCATTCTGCGCCCGAACTGGGCATCGTAACTTTTGCCACCCCGCAAATCGCGCATGCGATTCATCACATGACTCGCCCGGTCCGGAAAGTGCCGCTGCAACCAGTCCTGGAACAGTTCATCCAGTTCCAGCGGCAGGCGAAGCATGATCCAGCTTGCCCGTTCCGCACCTGCCTCTGCTGCGGCCCCCAGAATGCTCTCAATTTCATGATCGTTGATGAACGGGATAACCGGCCCCAGGATGATGCCCGTTGGTACGCCGGCAGCGGCCAGCTCACGGATGACTTTCAGGCGTGTCGCCGGCGCTGCAGTGCGAGGTTCCATCTGGCGCTTCAGGGTATTGTCCAGGGTGGTCAAGCTGACCCGAACGGAACACAGGCCCTGATGTGCCAGTTCTGACAGCAGGTCCAGATCCCGCAGAATCAGTGCCCCCTTGGTGATAATGGACACCGGATGGCGATACTCGACCAACACCTTGAGGACGTCGCGGGTAATTTCCCGATGCTTCTCAACCGGCTGATAGGCATCGGTGTTCACGCCAAGGGCAATTGGCGACACACGGTAGCCGGGTTTATCGAGCTCCCTTCGAAGCTGTTCCGCAGCATTGGGTTTGGCGATCAGCCGGGTTTCGAAGTCCAGCCCCGGCGACATGTCCCAGTACGCATGGGTAGGCCGGGCAAAGCAGTATATGCACGCATGCTCGCAACCTCGGTACGGATTTATGGACTGGTCGAACGGCACATCCGGCGACTGGTTCCGGCTGATAATCGTACGCACCTGTTCATCCACCACTTCGGTTGCCAGTGAGTCCGGGCAGGTATCGTCAGCGGGGTCCTGATACCAGCCATCATCGTATTGGCGGTCCGTCACTATGGGCTGGAAACGATTCTGTGGATTGAGCGGCGTCGCGCGCGTTTTCATCATCGGGTCCCATAATGCTGTATGTATGTACAGTTTAAGTCGGTAGGGTGAGAGCTGGCAACAGGAAGCAGGTAACGTTGTTTTAAGAAGGGTAGAAGCACACGTCAACGTCTGAGTTTCCGTTCTGGACCGATCTTAGTACGTTTTCGGGGTATTGGTTGTGAAAGGGGGTGTGCGGAGAAGTCGACTTTTTTCGCTAACAAGTTGTGGCATCATCGCCATGCTTTAATGTAAGTGGTATGGAGCATTAGGTTGAAAAATAATAAAAATTTTCTTATCTGGGTTCTGGTTTTCTTCTTGGTCGGATGTACTAGGAATCAAATTTTTCCAAATGATTGCATCGACTTGGAGCGATTAGGGACCAAAGGAGAGGAGGTTGTAGTAAGGCACCTTCATACTCGAATCCTCGCCGTTAGCAATGAGTACTATATATACCCTGTCGAGGCCAGAGATAACGGTATCGAAGGCACGGTAGAGCTCCTCGTAAGTGTCAGTAAGCAAGGTAAAATTGACGATGTTTCGATCCATGACAGTTCTGGGCACAAGGCCTTGGATGAAGCGGCTATGTTGCTAGGGAGCAAGCTCAAGTCTCATTTCCAGGAACGACCTCTGCTTAAAGAAGGTCGATGTTTCTCAAAAAAAAGCCAATTTGTGCAGCCTGTTAGGTATGCACTGTCTGAGAGACTCATTGGCGATGGCGATGCGCCAAAGGTCGAAAAGCCGGACGAGGCAAGAAGATTAATAGAGGTTGATGACGATACGTATAATTCAAGATTCACTTATTAGGTCCAAATGTGACCTGGGTGCCCGTCTCGGGTATACCCCGAGGGTCAGAATTGACAGGTACCCCATGTATGTCTGATCTCTAACTCTCCTGACGCGAGTCCTTGGGTTCATCAAACATCATCCATCATGCCAATCTGCCTCGCCAGCCGCATGGCTTCGTTCTCCTCCATGGCGCGTAGGGATTCGGCGAGTTCTTTCGCTTCCGGAATCTCGGCCTTGCCGGCCAGGCTGTCATACAGGTCGATCAGCTGATCATGGAAGTCGAACACCTCACGAACAATGCTGTCGAAGTCGAGACTGGCGTAATGATCATCGCAGGTGCGGTGGGTTTTGATGGCCTTGTGTTCGTCGTTCAGGTAGTCGTAGAGTCTTGTTTTCAGAGCCTTTGAATCGGCCTGTTTCTCGAACTCTGCCGTGATGCGCTCGAGTTCGGCCTCATGGTCCGACAGATACGTCAGCAGTGCCCGGGCTCGCTCCTCCTTGTTCTTTGTTGAGCACTCCGACAAACATCGGGACAGGTGGGCGTGGAGCTCGCGAGCCCACTCAATCAGGTCTTCAAAGCTTTTAATGTCCATTTGCCAGGCTCCTTATCCACATGGGTAATCGGAGAGCGGATGTGAATCGTCACTGCTCATTACTACTCATCACTACATCATCAGTACGAGAAGTCTAGCCGACATTGCTAAACTTGTCCGGTGACCCCCACGGCCTGATGAGATACCCTCTGGACGGTAAACCATCTGTGTACTCGCGAAATGGAAACGCCCATGGCAGAGCAACCCCCACTGGGAATCATTGAAGGCTTCTATGGCCCTTTGTGGAGCTGGGAAGAGCGTCGGCAGCTGGTTGCGGCACTGGCTCCCCATGGTTATCGGAACTATTGGTACGCACCCAAGGCGGATGCTTTTCTCAGGCGCCGGTGGAACGAGCCGCATCCGCAAGCGGAGGCCGATGAGCTGGCTGATTTCGCCCGGTTTTGTGGCAGTCACGGAGTCCGGTTCGGCATTGGCCTGAGCCCGTTCGAGGTGTTCAACAATTTCGATGACTCGGCGAAAACCGCGCTGACGCAAAAGCTGGCAGCGTTTGATCAGTTGGGTATCACCGATCTGGCGATCCTGTTTGATGACATGAAAAGCGATACACCGGAACTGGCGGCCAGACAGGCGGAGATCATTCACTGGGTGGCAGAACGCAGTACAGCGGACCAACTGACCGTCTGCCCCAGCTACTACTCCGATGATCCGGTGCTGGACCGGGTGTTTGGTCCTCGTCCCGAGCATTACCTGGAAGATCTAGGCAAGGCACTGGACCCGTCAGTGCAGGTGTTCTGGACGGGCGAGGAGGTGTGTTCGCGGGAGATATCGCCGGGCCACCTGCAGCGTGTTTCAGAAGCGCTGGGGCGCAAGCCGGTGCTGTGGGATAACTACCCGGTGAACGACGGTGATCGTATGTCCCGGCATCTTCACCTGCGGGCATTCACCGGCCGGCCGGCGGCCAACGGCCCGTACCTCTCGGGCCACGCCATTAATCCCGCGTTACAGCCAACGCTCACTGCGATTCCGGCCATCACCCTGGCCCGTAGCTATGAACAGGGGCCCGGCTACCAGTATGGCAAGGCCTTCCAACTGGCCGCCGAGGAAGTGTTGGGCAAAGAGTTGGCGCAGCAGGTACAGGCCGATCTGCTCCTGTTGCAGGATGCCGGCTTGCACAGGCTCAGTACCGAACGCCATCAGGCGCTGACGGAATGTTATGGCCACTTTGATCACCCGGCCGCCAGGGAAATCCTGCATTGGCTGGCTGGCCGCTATCAGGTTACCGATGAAATGGTGCAGACCCAGTAACTGGCGGCAGTCGCCTAATTTAGATAATACTCAACCGTAGTCACTACCCTAACGGTTTTTATCGGCTGCTGGCCCTCGCTGACGCCGGGGGCCTGGTCGCGGGCCAGGATCTGGAACACGCCCTGATTGGCGCGGCGCAGGTTCCCCAATTCAGTTTTTGCATCCCTGGCAAACTGTGCGGCGGCCTCGCGGGCGGCGGCGGTGGCCTCGGCAATCATCTCGGGTTTGATGTCGTTCAACCGGTTAAACAGGTAAGTCGGCCCGCCTGGGCCATAATCGGATGACAGAATGACGCCGGAATCCACCAGTTCACTGACAGACTGCGCGGCCTGGCGAATGCGATCGATGTCGTCGCTGCGAACCATCAGGGTCTGGTTGATGATGAACTTCTGGCCGTTGCTTTCCTGGTAGGGATTGGCGCGGGTGTCCGTAACGTCCAGGCGTTGCAGTTCCACTGCGTCTGTGTCGATGGCTTGCAGCTTGAGGAAGGCCATAATGGCTTCGCGGCTGCTGCGGGCCTTCTCGCGGGCTTCGTCCAGGCTGTTGCCGGTAGCGACGAAACGCAGGGGCCAGAGTGCGAGGTCCGCCTGCACCTCCCGTTCCGCAACGCCCTTGACGGTGACGAACCGGTCTCCGGTGCGTAGCCCGGTCAGGCCGTTGGCGATGAGTGACGCGGAAACAATGGCGGCAATCGCCAGGATCAGGGTAGACAGAATTTTCATCACGGCGTCCTTGTGTGTGGATCTGGCGGATACCATCGCCGCAAATACCGGGGGCGTCAAGCGCCCCCGGAGGGGAGGTCTGCTAAGAGGAGGCGGTTGCCACCTCGGCCTTGCCGGTCTTGATCATGGCGTAGCCAAACCCGATTACCAGCGAACCGATGGCAATGGCGGCCACATAGGGCAGTACTGTGCTTACCGCGTTGGGAATGGCGAGCACGAACAGACCGCCATGGGGTGCCATGAGCTTGACAGTGAACAGCATGGACAGGGCGCCCGTGATGGCGCCCCCCACCATGCACACCGGAATCACGCGCAGTGGGTCTTTGGCCATGAAGGGGATCGCACCTTCGGAGATAAAGCACAGCCCCAGTACGAAGGAGGCCCGCCCGGCCTGCCGTTCGGCCTCTGCAAACTTGGCGCGGGCAATAAAGCTCGCCACACCCATGCCGATGGCGGGCACCATGCCCGCGGCCATGATCGCCGCCATGGGGGCCGAACCACCGCTGCCTTCCGAGAGTAAACCGACACCGAAGGTATAGGCGGCCTTGTTCACCGGCCCACCCAGGTCAAAGCACATCATGGCTCCGAGAATACCGCCCAGCAGGATGGCGTTGGTGGTGCCCATGCCTTCCAGGAAGTTGGTCAGCCCATCCATCAGGGCGGCGGCGGGTTCGCCGATCACGTAGATCATGGCCAGGCCGGTGACCAGGCTGGCCAGCAGCGGAATGATCAGGATGGGTTTGAGGGATTCGATGCTCTCGGGCATTGGCAGCTTCTGGCTGATGAAACGGGCGACGTAGCCCGCCAGGAAGCCCGCGATGATGCCGCCCAGGAAGCCTGCGCCAAGGGTGCTGGCCAGGTAGCCGCCAATCATTCCCGGCGCCAGGCCCGGCCGGTCGGCGATGGACCAGGCGATATAGCCGGCCAACAGGGGAATCATCAACTGGAAGGCGGTGCCGCCGCCGATCTGCATCAACGCGGCTGCCAGGGTGCCCTCCTCTTCAAACGCGTCAATGCCGAACACGAATGACAGGGCGATCAGCAGGCCGCCGGCTACCACCATGGGCAGCATGAAGGATACGCCCGTCAGCAAATGCTTGTAGGGGCCGCGTTTCTCGCCACCACCTCCTGAGGTCGCTTTTTTCTGGCCTTCCTCGACAGAGGCATTGGTCATGGCGTCATCAATGGTGGGCCCCGGTTTTTTCAGGGCGCTGCTGGTGGACGTGCGCCAAAGCCGCTTGCCGGCAAAACGGCTGGGGTCGACTTCGATATCACAGGCCAGGATCACCAGATCCGCCGCCTCGATTTCCTCGGCGGTCAGCGGATCCTGGGCACCCACGGAGCCCTGGGTTTCCACGCGGATCTGATGGCCAGCCGCGGTCGCGGCGGCGGTCAGGGCTTCTGCCGCCATAAACGTGTGGGCGACACCGGTGGGGCAGGCGGTGACGGCGACAATGCGTTTGCCTGCGCTACCTGAGGTGGCAGGCTCGGGCTGTGAAGCCTCTGTTGGTTGATAGGGCTCGGCCTGCTTTTCGGCCTGGTCCAGAATCGACGCGGGATCGGGCAGGGCGGCCGTTACCGGGACCTGATAGAGGCGTTTGCCGGCGTAGGCGTTCAGGTCCGTTGGTGTTCCTGTTGCGGCAACGACCAGGTCCGCCGAGGCGATGACATCCTCGGGCAGGGACGACAGTGGTTGCTGCGGGCTGCGAATGTCTGTTCTGGCTTCCCAGCCCTTTTGCTGCGCGGCCCTTTCCAGGGCCCGGGCCGCCAGGAAGCTGGTGGCCACGCCCTGAGGGCAGGCGGTTACAATGATCAGTTTCATGATGGCATCTCCCCATTGTTGTTGTGCCCGGGTCAGGGGGTAAAGAGATTGACGCGGGTTTGCTGAATCAGTTGGATAAAGTCGTCGGCCATTGGATCGCCAACGCCAATGTGTCGAACGCACTCGGCCGACAGCGCGGTGGCGGTTGACAGCACCTGTTCCGGGTGATGACGTTCGAGCAAGCCGTGAATCATTCCGGCCAGCAAAGTGTCGCCGGCGCAGACCGTGCTCGTGGCGGTCACGGGCGGTGGCAACGCCTGCCAGTTGCCCTTCGGCGACAGCCAGAGCACGCCTTTCTCGCCCATGGAAATCACCACATTGGCGATGCCGGTGGCCTGAAGTGAGCGGCCTGCCTCGGCGATGGCGTCCAGGCTCTCCAAAGGGTGCCCGGCCCATTCGGCCAGCTCTTCCGTATTGGGCTTGATGCCGTCTGGCAGCGCCTTAAGCCCGGCTGTGAGGCCTGCGCCGCTGGTATCCAGCCACACCGGGATGTCTGCTTCGCGAGCCAGGGTGACCAGTTCCGCCAGTGCCTCGGGCGGAAAGCCGCCGGGCAGGCTGCCAGCAATGGCAACGGCATCGAACCTGTTCTTCAAGTTACCCAGGCGTGCCTTTAATCGGTCCAGGGCATCCGCGGGTACGTCAAATCCGGGCCCGTTCAGATCGGTCACACGACCATCGCCCTCGGCAATTTTCACGTTGATGCGATTCTGCCCGGGGATGCGGACAAAGTGGTCTGCCAGGATGTCAGACGAGAACAGGCGGTCGAAGGGCGCGGCGTTGATGTCTCCCAGCAGTCCGGACACGGTCACGGTATGGCCGAGGCGTGACAGCACACGGCCCAGGTTAATGCCTTTGCCGGCAGCCTCCAGACGTGTGGACCGAGAGCGGTTCACGTTACCCAGCCGGATTGAGTCGGTCTCGGCATTTAGGTCCAGCGCCGGGTTCAGGGTGATGGTGAGTACCCGGGCCATTACAGTGTCTCCAGGGCGTCGCGCACTTCGGCTGCGGTGGCCTTGCCCAGCGCCAGTTTCGCCTGTTCACGGGCGTGTTCGCGGCTAAGCCCGCGGATACAGGCTTTGACCAGTGGCACTCGCCGGCTGGTCACCGACAGCTCGTCCACATCCAGGCCCAGCAGTACCGGAATAGCCTGTGGGTCGGAGGCCAGCTCGCCACAGATACCCACCCAGCGTTGGTGAGCATGGGCGGCTTCGACGGTCATGCGGATCAGTTGCAGTACCGAGGGGTGCAACCCGTCGGACTCGGCCGAAAGCTGGCCGTGGCCACGGTCGATAGCCAGGGTGTACTGGGTGAGGTCATTGGTGCCTACCGAGAAGAAATCCACTTCCGGTGCCAGGGTGTGGGCCAACAGGGCACAGGAGGGCACTTCAATCATCACGCCCACCTGCAGGCCCTGGCAGGGAATCTCGGCGCGGACCCGTTCGACGATGGCCTTGGCCGCGCGAAACTCTTCCAGGTCCTTGACCATGGGAAACATGATTCGCAGTGGGCGGTTGTCGGCAGCCGTCAGCAGCGCGCGCACCTGGGTTTCGAGGATTTCCGGTCGGGTCAGCGACAGGCGAATACCGCGCAGCCCAAGGAAGGGGTTGTCCTCGTGGGGAAGGGGCCAGTAATCCAGGGGCTTGTCACCACCCACATCGAGGGTGCGTGCGACCAGTGGCAGGCCGTTGAGGGCGTCGAAGGCATGGCGATATTCCTTCACCTGGGTGTCCAGGTCAGGCGCGTCCGGATGCTCCATGAAAATGAATTCGGTACGCAGCAGGCCAATGCCATCGGCGCCCCGGTCGACAGCATCCGGGGTGTGGGCGGTGTTGCCAAGGTTGGCGCATACGTCGATGGTGTGGCCATCGGTGGTGGTGGCTGGCTCGTTCCGGCACTCGTGGGCGTCCGCCTGCAGGCGGGTGAGTTGGTCCAGGCGACGGTCAATGCGGTCGCGGCGCTCGGCGCTGGGATTGGGCACCAGGCAGCCGCGTTCGCCGTCGACCACCAGGTTCGTTCCGTTGCTGATGGTCAGGATACGGTCACCAGCCCCGACCACGGCTGGGAGCCCCAGCGCCCGAGCCAAGATGGCGCTGTGGGATGTGGCGCCACCACGGGCCGTGATCAGGCCGCGAACGCGTTGGGTGTCCAGCCTTGCCACATCGGAAGGGCCCAGGTCGTCCGCCACCAGTACATAGGGTTCGTCCGGCGGTGTCGGCATGGCCACCCCGCAGAGGTTGGCCAGCACGCGCCGGCCAACATCCCGCAAATCTGCCGCCCGTTCGGCCAGAAGCCGGTCTGCCAGTGCTTCCTGGGCACGCGCGGCGGTATCAATGGCGAGCCACCAGCCGGCTTCGGCGGACGCGCCTTCGTTGATGGCTTCCAGGGCGGCCTGGTAGAGATCGTCATCCTGGAGCATTTCCACATGCACCGACAGAATCGGTGCTGCCTCACCGCCTTCGGCCTGGCGAATCAGCGTGCGCAGTTGTCCGTCGGCCTCGTCGATGGCCCGGCCCAGTCGGCTGGTCTGTTCACCGGCATCGCTGGCGGTGGCGGGGTAGTCCAATGTCGGCTGGCGCATGACGAAGGCGGGTGCCAGAGCCAGGCCCGGTGAGGCGGCGACCGCTTTCAGCGGTTCGTCATCGGCCAGAGGTTCGGGTTCCGGCTCGGCAGGCGCCGGCTGGCTCTGTTGTTGTCGAAGCGGGGAGACGGTTTCTCCGAGCCCGTCATTGATGGCCTGGCAAACGGCTTCTACCGCCTGTTCCGCATCGTCGCCGGTTGCGGATATGATCAGGGTTTGCCCCCTGCGGGCACCGAGGCCGATGATCCGGGTGAGACTGGTCGCCGATACCGAATTGCCATCGCCGTCCTTCAGGCGGATGCGAATGTCTGCCTTGTGCTGACGGGCTTCCTGTACCAGTTGTTTGGCGGGCCGGGCGTGTAGGCCATGGGTATTCAGCAGGCGCACCCGGTCGCTGACCGCATTGGCCTGCTCACCGGAAAGCCGGGAAAGTACAGCATCCACGGACTGGCTTTCCAGGGGGATGTTCTGGGCCAGGAAATTATCGATACGTTCCAGCAATTCGCGGCAGTCGTCGCCAGGGCCCGCCAGGCAGAAAACGCCAGCGAGGTCGTCACGGGGTTCTTTGGGTGTTGCCAGTGCCAGCGCAGGTCGGATACTGCCAACGCTGTGGTGAACCAGCCAAAACCCCTGGCCCAGACCGACGGGTGGCTGGCTGACAATTTCCTTCATAAAGCTGGCGTCGACACAGCCCAGCCCCTGCAGCCTGGCCGCAGCGCTGATGGCCAGTTCGCTGGTGGCCCGGGTGTTAACGCCCAGGCACAGGGTCTGAGCGTCGCATTTTGGCACCACTGGCTCCTTCGACAATAGGGATACCAGCGCCTCGGTGTCATCGGCCTCGGCCAGTTTCCGTGACAGGCCGGGTTTGTCCAGTACGCGGGTCAGGTGGCGCAGGATATCCAGATGCTCATCCGACTGGGCCGCAATGGCGACCAACACATACACAGTGGCGTTGTCATGCCAGGTAACGCCGCCAGGAAACTGCAGCACGCGGATGCCGGTGCTGGTGACCGCCTCGCGGCTTTCCGGTGTGCCGTGGGGGATGGCAATGCCGTTGCCAAGGACGGTGGAGGACTGTTGCTCCCTGGCCAGCATGCCCGCGTGGTAGTCGGGAGTGGTCCGGCCTGCATCCTGCAGTTCCTGGCTGGCCTGGTTCAGGGCATCCTGCCAGTCGGTTGCAGTGCAGCCCAGGCGGATATCATTGGCTGTTAGCGTCAGCATGTGGGGAGCCTCGCCTTGTTGTTGTGAATACCATTAAAATCTGGGTTGCTGAATCGTGTCAGCAAACATAGAATGAATCATGAAACAGATATGATCAGAAATCAAGCAATCTGTGCCCAGGAGGACTCGGCCCCATGACCCTTGCAGAACTTGCCCGCCTGGCGGGGGTGTCCCGCACCACCGCCAGCTACGTGATCAATGGCCAGGGGCCGGCCCGCCGGATCAAGCCGGCGACTATCGAAAAGGTGATGGCGGTTGCGCGGGACAACCACTTCCAGATAGACCCGCAAGCCGCGTCGCTGCGTGGTGGGGCCAGCCGCACCCTGGGGTTTATCCTGCCGGACCTGGAGAACGCCAGTTACGCCCGCCTGGCCAAATTGCTGGAGCAGGGTGCCCGTGCCCGGGGCTATCAATTGCTGATTGCCGGCTCCGGAGATGACCCGGATACCGAGCGCGAGCTGGCACGTTCTCTCAAGGCAAGGCGATGCGATGCCCTGATCGTTGCGAGTGCCCTGCCACCGAATGACCCCTTCTACCAAGAGTTGCAGGAGGAAGACCTGCCGGTGATCGCGGTGGACCGATCGCAATCACCGGGTGTGATCAGTTGCGTGGTCAGCGACAATCGCAAGGGCGCAGCCACACTGGCCCGTTCAGTGCTGGAGCCGGGCACCGGGTCGGTGGTCTGGCTTGATGCGGTGCCGGCGCTGGCGATGACACGGGAGCGCCGCGAGGGCTTTGAGGCGGTGGCTCGGAGTCGCAGTGGACAATGGGCGGTCTACAGTGGTGAACACTATGACCGAGCCTCCGGCGCCCGACTGATGCAGCAGGTGCTGGCGGATCAGGGGCTTCCGGATGCGTTGATTACCGCCTCGTACACCCTCTTGCAAGGGGTGCTCGACGTGCTGCTGGAGCAGCCGGGAGGCTTGCCGCAGTCCCTCAGAATGGCTACCTTCGGAGATGACCGGCTGCTGGATTTCCTGCCGGTCAAGGTTCACTCGTTACCCCAAAAACACGAAGCCATTGCCGAGGCAACGCTGGACCGGGCGCTGGCTGCCATCGCAGGTCACGGCGAGCCGGAAACCGTTATTATCAACCGCTCGCTGAAGCGGCGACGCTGAGGCAATGGCCGGGAGGTTTCCATGGCACAGGTTGAACTGAACGGAAAAACTGTGGAATGCGTTCGTGGCGACATCACCCGCCAGGATGATCTGGAAGCAGTCGTTAATGCCGCCAATGCCCAATTGATGTCCGGGGGCGGTGTCGCAGGCGCGCTCCATGCTGCGGCAGGGCCAGGGCTGGCTGAAGAGTGCCGGCCCATGGCGCCGATCCGCCCGGGTGAGGCGGTGATTTCAGGGGCGCATAACCTGCCAAACCAGTACGTCGTCCACTGCCTGGGGCCCGTTTACGGTGTGGATGAACCTTCCGATCACTGGCTGGCGGAATGCTATCGCAATGCCCTTGAGTTGGCAGACAGTAAAGCAATTGAATCCATAGCGTTTCCCGCCATTTCGGCAGGGGCTTTCGGTTACCCGGTGGAAGGGGCTGCAGAGGTTGCCATGGCGACGGTCAGGCAGGTATTGCCGCGTCTGGGAAGGGTTAGGTATGTGCGCTTCGTGCTTTTCAGCGCAGCGGACGAGGCGGTTTTTTCCCGCGCCATGGGGGCGGCTTTCGCCAAGGCTGGTGAGGCTTAGTCGCAGGTTGTTTCTGGCACCTTCCGGAATGCATCCATCATCGATTCGTGTCCCCGTGCTTCGTCCCGGTACTCCGGGGGCAGCGGTAGCAGGAAGTAGAGATAGTCGCCCTTGTTTTGGTTACCGGTGAGCGGTAGTTCGTCGCCGTCGGGCTGTGCTTCCATAAAAACCGGGCTTATAACCGCTACAGACAGCTCGGGGTTTCGCTGCAAAAGGGCCTCTACCGTGCCCAGGCGCTCCTCGCTGTGAAAGGTGCCCGTCAGGTGAATGACCTGGTGCTCGGGGTGGCGTTCCCTTGCGGCCAGTATCCGGCTTGCCATGGTGTTGTCCCGCAGCAACTGGGCGTGATAAGTGTTCTGCAGTCGCTCATTGTCGGCGGTGCCATGCCGGCCGCCCATGGTGCCAAAGAATTTTTCCCGGTAGGCCGCGCTGCCTGCGAAGGGCGCGTCTGGGATGTGGCGCTTCCGAGCTGCGTTCAGGTCCGCCAGATACTCGGGCCCCTCGCGCCCCACGCAGCGAGCGATATCGCCCGGTGCGTTTGCGGCGATGACCGGCAGGCCCTGGCGCCGGGCAAATTCCACCAGCGGTCTGTAGGCGTATTGGTAGATAGGCCAGGCGCCGGCATCCTCGACCAGTTCCATTTCGCCAATGTCGCCGGCCAGGTAGCGGTCCAGCACCGGCTGCCGGTCCACCTCGAACTGTTCCATGGATAACACCTGTTCAGGGCGATGCTGGTACAGATGAGCCTGCAGGCGGGATTGGAGCAGGTGAGCGCCCTGGTGGCCGTGATATTCGCCAATCATGACCACATCCTGTTCCGCAAGCCGCTCGGCCAGTTGCGGTATGGAAACCGCCGTGCCGGATACGGCCTCGACCACGGGGGCATGATAGTGGGTTTGTGGTGGCGCCGGTTCCGGTGTTGGTGCCAGCAGGTAGCAGCCCGTCATTAGCGGGATGACAGCAAGTGACAATGTGATCGGCGCATGGGACATGAAAAACCGGCCAGTCTTGCAGCCGCTCAGGGCCGCGTTGGAGAACTTGATAGACATCTATACGATGCTGCGGATTGCGTAGCCAGTCAATTGTTCATGAACGAGCGTGCTATAAGGCACCGCTCCGGTTTTATTCCATACGTTCTGCGCTATGCTACCGACATTCCCCATCTTGCCAGAAGGACGATCATGATCCCCTTTCGTTTTGTTGACCGCGTGAAGTTCATCGTTGAGCGCCAACTCGTAAAAGGTGCGGGCTTTCAGTTGTTAGTGGTGGGTGTCTTTATAGGCATCATTTCGCTTGTTGGCGGGCTGCTGGTGATCCCCCTCGGAACGCCTTTTGAAGATGTCGGCGATGCCATCTGGTGGGCTTTTTTGCGGCTGACGGACCCGGGCTATCTCGGAGACGATGTGGGTAACTGGCAGCGGTTTGTGTCCACCATTCTCACCGTCAGCGGTTATGTGGTTTTCATGGGCACGCTGGTGGCGATCCTGACGCGCTGGTTGATCGCCAAGATGACCGACCTGGAGCGGGGGCTGACCCCGGTTACCCTGCGAAACCACATCGTAGTTCTGGGCTGGACCAGCCAGACCTTACCGCTGCTGGGCGAGTTGTTGGGGTCATCAGGGCGCATGCGCCGTTTCCTGGAAAAACGTGAAACCAACCGCTTACGCCTGGTGGTGCTTTCCGAGCATGCCTCGGCGGCCCAGGTGCATGAGTTGCGCGACGAGCCCGGTATCGGGCGCAAGTCTCGCCAGATCATCCTCCGTGCCGGCGCTGCCATTCAGCCGGATGCCTTGCAGAGGGTAGCCTGCCTGGATGCCGCGGCTGTCATAGTGCCCAGTGCCTCCCATCAGGCGGGCAGCCTGGTGACATCGGACGTGGAGACCGTGAAGGCGTTGCTGTCCATTGCTGCTCAGGCACGACACCTGGGGGCATCACTGCCCTTTGTCATTGCCGAGATACAGGATGTGCGCAAGCTCCCGGTGATTGAGCGCGCCTATCCCGGAGAGGTGGAGGTGGTTGCCGGCGATGCCACCATAAGCCGGCTAATGGTGCAGAACATCCTCCATCCGGGGTTGTCGGAAATTTACAACGAACTTCTGACCGCCGGTGAGGGTTGCGAAATCTACATCCGGGGTGGCGATGCCCTGGCGGGACTGTCCCTCGGAGAATTGGCCTCTCTGCGGCCCCAGGCAATTGTGCTGGGTATTCTGAAGCGGTCGGGCAAGGCCTGGATGGTGAGGATGCCGGCGTCGTCAGACACGGTGATTGAGGCCGGGGACCGGGTTGTCATGATGGCCAGGGACTACACCGAAACCGAGTCGGATTCGAAGGTGCCGCCGCTGCCGGTTATCACTCGAGGTGAACCCGCAAGCCGGGCTGTCTCGCTTTCAGGCGGGGTTCACCGGATTCTTGTGCTGGGATGGAATCGCCGGGTGCCAAGCCTGATCGATGAGTTTTCCAGCTACAGCCAACGGCGGTTCGAGGTGGATCTCGTTTCGGTAGTGCCTGCCAAGGAGCGGGAACAGGAAATTGACCGTTACCTGGGGGGGCAGCGGGACGTGATCTGCCGCCATATCGAAGCGGATTACATGGTGGAAGGCGAGTTGAGGCGGGTTGGGCCGCTCAACTATGACTCCATTATGTTGTTGAGCAGTGATCGTCTGGCGTCCGGCGAGGAAGCTGACGCCCGTGCCATGGTGGGTTACCTGCAACTGGAAGACCTGTTGAGTGAGGGTGATAGGCGCCCGCAACTGATCATGGAACTGAGCGACCCGGACAATCGAAATCTGTTAATGGGCCACCAGAGTGAAATGCTGATCAGCCCAATGATCATCAGTCACGTGCTTGCTCAGGTCGCCCTGCGGCGGGAGCTGAGGGTGGTGCTGGATGAGCTGTTTACGGTGGGCGGTGCTGAGGTGCAGTTCCGGGATCCCCAGGACTATCCTTTGCCTGCCAGCGCGGATTTTCAGGTACTGGAGAAAACGGTCGCTGCGGAAGGAGAAGTGGCGCTGGGCATATGGCGCGCGCAGCCCGACTCGTTGGGGCGGCATCTGGCGCTGAGCCCGCCACGGGACGAGTATCTTGACCTGAATAGCGCTGATCGGCTCGTTGTTCTTTGCAATGCGTGAGGGAAGATGTCTTCATTCATACAAAAAATGCCGAATATAGATAATATAAATTTCAATTATAAAATCAAAGCCACTAAAGTAACCCTCAATGTCAGCGGTCTGGTTATTTTTTGAACGGACGCTGGCTCGCTGAAGTCGCTTTTATGCTTCATAAAAGAGCACCTCAAACCTTAGAAACAGGACTGAGACCATGCCATACGCAAAAGACGTTGACGCCATCGCTTCCCTGCTGAAGCAAAACCCGACCTGGAACGCCATCAAGCCCGAGCACGCGGCCCGCATGCGCGCCCAGAACAAATTCAAGACTGGTCTGGACATCGCCAAGTTCACCGCGAAAATCATGCGCGAAGACATGGCGAACTACGACAAGGACACGGCTCAGTACACCCAGTCCCTGGGTTGCTGGCATGGCTTCATCGGTCAGCAGAAGCTGCTGTCCATCAAGAAGCACTTCGGTACCACCAAGCGTCGTTACCTGTACCTGTCTGGCTGGATGGTTGCGGCCCTGCGCTCCGAGTTTGGCCCGCTGCCTGACCAGTCCATGCACGAGAAGACCGCTGTATCTGGTCTGATCGAAGAACTGTACACCTTCCTGCGTCAGGCGGATGCCTGGGAACTGAACCACCTGTTCCGCGCCCTGGAAGAAGCTCAGAACGCTGGCGACAACGCCAAGGCTGACGAGCTGATCAAGCAGATCGACAATCACGAAACTCACGTTGTGCCGATCATCGCCGACATCGACGCTGGTTTCGGTAACGCCGAAGCAACGTACCTGCTGGCCAAGCAGATGATCGAAGCAGGCGCTTGCTGTATCCAGATCGAGAACCAGGTGTCCGACGAGAAGCAGTGTGGCCACCAGGACGGCAAAGTGACCGTTCCTCACGCCGACTTCCTGTCCAAGATCAACGCTGTACGTCTGGCTTTCCTTGAGCTGGGTGTGGACGACGGTGTGATCGTTGCCCGTACTGACTCCCTGGGCGCTGGCCTGACCCAGAAGATCGCTGTGACTGAAGAGCCGGGCGACCTGGGCGACCAGTACAACAGCTTCATCGACGGTGAAGTGATCGAGAAGGCTGAAGACATCAACAACGGCGACGTTGTGATCAAGCAGAAAGGTCAGCTGGTTCGTCCCAAGCGTCTGGCATCTGGCCTGTTCCAGTTCAAGCCTGGCACTGGCGAAGACCGTGTGGTTCTGGACTGTATCACCAGCCTGCAGAACGGTGCTGACCTGCTGTGGATCGAAACCGAGAAGCCCCACGTTGGCCAGATCGCTGCCATGGTTAACCGCATCAAGGAAGTGGTTCCCGATGCCAAGCTGGTTTACAACAACAGCCCGTCCTTCAACTGGACCCTGAACTTCCGTCAGCAGGTATTCGACGCGTGGAAAGAAGAAGGCAAGGACGTATCTGCCTACGAGCGCGCCGACCTGATGAATGCCAAGTACGACGAAACCGACCTTGGCAAGCTGGCCGACGAGTGGACTGCCAACTTCCAGCGTGACGGGTCACGTGAAGCCGGCATCTTCCACCACCTGATCACTCTGCCGACTTACCACACGGCTGCTCTGTCTACCGACAACCTGGCCAAGGGCTACTTCGGTGACGAAGGCATGCTGGCCTACGTTGCAGGCGTACAGCGTAAGGAAATCCGTCAGGGTATCGCGACTGTGAAGCACCAGGACATGGCCGGTTCCAACATCGGTGATGACCACAAAGAGTTCTTCGCGGGTGACGCAGCTCTGAAGGCTGGCGGTAAAGACAACACCATGAACCAGTTCTAAATAACGGTTCGGTTGTTGTTCCCGGGCTTGCCCGGGACCTGCCACAAAAAAAGCCCTGCCGGGATTCCGGCAGGGCTTTTGTCGTTTAAGGGGGTAAGGGCCATGGGGATAGGGAGTGGAATTCCTTAGTGGCGTTCACTCAGCTTCTTGCGGGTTTCCAGGCGACCTTCCCGACGGATTTCGGCGTTGTTGAAGCGGCGTTTCTCGTCGTCGGTTTCCGGCTCTACCGCAGGCACGTCCACGGGATTGTCGTTCTCGTCCAGCGCAACGAAAGTGAAAAATGCGGAAAGGATATGTCGGGATTCTCCGGTGTAGCTGTTTTCCGCTTCCACCCGAGCTCCGATTTCCATGGATGACCCCCAGCTGCGGTTCAGGGCAAGGCTGAACAGCAGGGTATCGTTGCCCTTGGCGGGCGCGCGGAAGTGAATGGAGTCCACCGCTGCCGTGACGCAGACATGGCCGGAGTGTCGTTCCGCCACCACCAGGGCCAGACGGTCGCACTTGGCCATAATCATGCCCCCGAACACCGTCTGATGTGCGTTCATGTCATTGGGAAAAACCTTGTAGACATGTTTGTCGATGGCAGAGGCCGCAACCGGCCTGGTGGGTCTGGATGGCATCGTGTGTGCTCCCTGTGATGAACGTATCGCTACTATACCGATCAGGGCGTCTGTTTAAAGCGTTCGATGCGCTCGCCCGTTTCCGGGTGGCTCGACAGCATGTCGCGAAGGCTGTCCCACCGGCTAGTGCCTTCCTCGGCCTCTGAGGAACGGTCCTCGCCATGAGCAGCCATCAGGCGCTCCATGATGGTAACGAAGTGGGTCGGGTCCAGGTCGTGGTCCGTCATTGCTTTCAGGGCATAGGCGTCGGCCTCCCGTTCCATGTCACGGGAGTAGGACAGGCTCATCATGACCGCCGGAACCACTACGGTTGCGTCGGAAAACGCAGACAGGTCACCGGTCATCATCACGATCAGCCAGAAAGTCAGTGACGATTGCACCATGCCTTTCATGCCATGGTTATGGGCGACATGGCCGATTTCATGGGCGAGGATAGCGGTCAGTTCGTTATCACCTTCGGCGAGGTTCACCAGATCGTCCGTGAAGATCATCGTGCCGTCCGGCAATGCCATGGCGTTGGCGCCGATGGCGGGAGACGAGCGGAAAATCACTCTCAGGTCTTTGCCCGCCACTGGCGTCAGGAAAGGCTCGAAGTGGGCCTGCAACGCCTGTTGGCGTTCCTCCGACAGCTCAGAAGGTTCAAGCCAGGTGCTGTCCAGCGTCGTGAGTGTGGAGTCGCCAACCTGCTCCGCTATGCTGTCCGGGAGCGCATTGGCCACGGCCTGGGCCGCCCAGGGCACGCCCCAGACAAACGCAGCGCCGGTGGTCGCAATCGTGACGACGACCGCAACCAGAATCAGCCCCAGGTGATTCTCCAGCGCGTGCAGCAGCCGATTGCCACGCCCCCGCCGGGATTGCCGGCTAAGCTGATCCACCGCGGCGTTGTCTTCGGTTTCAAAGACCCCATCGTCAGGCAGGTGGAGGTAGCGGGGGGTGTTGCCAATCCGTGGCGATATGGTCACATCGTCGTGCGCGAGGCGCAGTCGGGTGTCTCCCGCATCAACGATGATCACGCCAGCGGCGGAGCGCAATACTGCGCCCCGCCGGCTGGAGTCATTACCTGAATAGAACTGACCTTCGATCGTGACTTCAGATGGCGGCGAAGTCGACATCGAAGGCATCTCCCAGTTCCTGTCCCAACGCGCTGGTGCGGTTCTGTTCGGCCGCAACGAAGTGGTTCAGGTCACCGCTGACCATCATGGCCGTGCAGGAAGCCCGATACCTTGCCATGCGCACCTTGGCCCAGGGGGTGAAAAGGCCAAGGGTGAGGACTACGAAGAAACTGTTGGACAGGTAAATCCACACCATTTTCAGCGGTTGCAGGCGGGATTCAAAGCCGTGACGGTCGAGGTGGACGGCATTGAGGAAGAGGTTTGAAATGCCCGCCATGAAATAGCCGAACAGTGTCAGGTAGCCAGCACCGGCAATGATCGACCCGACGGTAAAGCCGACATAGCGCATGGCGAGGAACGCCGCAACACCGAAGGCAATGGCGATCAGCAGGCCTTTTCCGAAGAAACGGTAGTAGGATCCGGTATCGGCTTTGAGCGCGAACTCGGTGGTGCCGTATCGGCTGCCGTTAGCGATGAATTCGTGGGTTTTCTTCATCACCAGTGGGGTAAGCAGCAACAGGGTCAGCATGTTCAGCAATGGCCACACAAACGCCACCATGAAAGCCTGGCCATAGCGGCCCTGAAAGTCGAAGCGGATGTTGCGGTAGGCACTGTTGACGGCATTGAACCGCAGCGAGCGCACCATGATCCAGGGTACGAGGGGGATAAATGCGATGGCAAAGACCACGGCAGCTTCAACATACATCTCGGAAAGCACCACGTAGACAACCAGGACAGCCAGGGCAATCAATCGACCTTTGAGGATAGTGATCGGGCTGGCCAGGTACTGGAAACTGGCGCCATCGAGTTTGGTGTTGCCGTAGAAGTATTGATTGTTACGCACTGTGGCCCAGGCCGAATAAATGCCAAGGGTGACAATGGTCAGCAGGATGTTGACGATCCAGATTCCGAAATACTCGCGGCCGTTGCCGGTGAACTCCAGCGGTGTCTCCCGTTGTGGACCGGTCGGGGTGGCCGTTGCTGGCTCGTCGTCTGACGATGCTGGCGGTTGGGCGCCGGCGGTTTCCAATTTGGGGTTTACTGCAGCGGCGGGCTGTTTCGCAATTTGCACTTCGGCACCAGCTTTTGTCAGTCGCTCCTGGTAAACCAGGGCGTCCGCGCGACTGAGACCGGACTTGAGTGTCTTGGTGGCACCGCTGAAAAGGCTTGCAGTACGTTCGTCGGAGATCCGAAACAGGGCTTGTACATTTTCCCTGACTTCTGCGTCGTCGAATCCTTCGAGAATCCGCCCGGCAAACGTTATCTGATAGAGTTCGTTGTGGAGTTCCTTGGTCATGACGTCCCTTGTACCTGTTGTTCCCTGATGGGGTGTTCATGTCACCCGTTGTAATCGAAAGATGGTGCTGCGCTCGTAAAAGACCGCTACGGGAAGAAAGTTACCAGAAATTCATGCGGCATGCGCGATATCAGGCACAAATAATCCATGTTAAACCGACGATAAACCGTCGGATGTAAAATTAAGGGGTAGGCGTGACCACAGAGCAGGGAATTGTCTTCGCAGTGTTGGGGGCCACGCTGGCTCTGTTCATCTGGAACCGGCTGCGGTTCGATGTGGTGGCGATGCTGGCGTTGTTGGCGATTGCCATTGCCGGGCTGGTGCCCACTGACGAACTGTTTGCCGGCTTTGGTCACCCTGCCGTGGTGACCGTTGCGGCGGTTCTGGTGATCAGTCAGGGCCTGGTGAATGGCGGTGTGGTGGATAACATAGCCCGGTTCCTGGGGAAGGTAGGGCACCGCCCCACCATACAGGTGCTTACCCTGACGGCGGTCGTTGCGCTCTGTTCCGGTTTTATCAACAACGTGGGTGCGTTGGCGCTGTTGATGCCGGTAGCGGTGTGGATGTCCAGGGAGGCAGGGCGTTCGCCCTCATTGCTGCTGATGCCACTGGCGTTTGGTTCGCTGCTTGGAGGCACCATGACCCTGATCGGGACGCCTCCGAATATTATCATTGCCAGCTATCGGGAAGGCAGCGAAGCGTTCGGTCTGTTCGATTTTGCGCCGGTGGGCGCTGCGATCACCTTTGCCGGTGTCGCTTTCATCGCCCTGGTGGGGTGGCGATTGACGCCCAGAAGGGGCGACGAAAGTGGGGATGACGACAAGCTTTTCAGCGTTGGCGACTACCTGACCGAACTGAAGATCCCCGAAGGTTCTCCCCATGCCGGCGCGACACTCCACAACCTGCTGGCGGAAAGCGGGGAAGACCGGGACGTGGTGGTGCTGGCGCTGATTCGCGACGACAAACGCCAGCTTGCGCCATCAACCTACAAGGTACTGCAAGAGAATGACCTGCTTCTGGTGGAATCGGACACCGAGAGCCTGCAGGCGTTCCTCGACAACACCGGCCTGGAACTCGGTAGCCAGGATGACTCCGAATCCGAAGAGGACAAAACGGCACGGAAAAGCCGTAAAAAGGAACTGAATGAAGGTGAGGTGCAGCTGACCGAAGCGGTGATCACCCCTGAATCTTCCCTGGTGGGGCAGACGGCCAATCGCCTCAATTTGCGCGAGCGCAACGGCCTCAATATTGTTGCCGTTGCCCGGCAGGGGCATCGGCTGAAGCGCCGGCTGGGGGATATTCGCTTCAATGCCGGTGATATTCTGCTGGTGCAGGGCTTCGAAGACACCCTGACCGGTACGCTGTCCAACCTCGGTTGCCTGCCGCTGGCCGAACGTGGGTTGCGCTTGGGCTCTTCCCGCAAGACCCTGCTGGCATCCGGCATCTTTATCATCAGTATCGTTGCCATTGTCAGCGGTTGGCTGTCAGCCCCGGTGGCGTTGGTGTCCGGCGCTGTGGCCATGGTTTTGACCAAGCTGATTGACGCCCCCGGTGCCTACCGGGCCATCGACTGGTCCGTGATTGTGCTGCTGGCGGCGATGATCCCGGTGGGACAGGCGCTGGAAACCACGGGTGGCGCAGAGTTGATCGCCGGCCAGATGCTGGCAATTGGTGACGGACTGGCCCCATCGGCCGTGCTGGTCATGGTTCTGGTGGGAACCATGCTGTTATCGAACGTGGTCAATAACGCGGCGGCGGCCATTCTGGTGGCGCCTATTGCACTGAGCCTGTCCGCTGAACTTGGCATGGCTTCCGATGCGGTGCTGATGGCGGTTGCAGTTGGCGCCTCCTGCGCCTTCCTGACGCCCATCGGTCACCAGTCGAATGCGCTGGTGATGGAGCCCGGAGGCTATCAGTTTGGCGACTACTGGCGTTTGGGCTTGCCGCTGTCGATCCTGGTCACCGCTGTTGCCGTACCGATGATCCTGCTGGTTTGGGGGTGACGAAGAGTGATGAAGAGTGATGAAGAGTGATGAAGGGTGATGAGCGCGAGCATCGAGAGCGTTCCCTGTACCAAGCTCTCTGTTATGCTGAAGGCGAGAAACGGGTAATCGACGGAGCCGACATGACGCAGAGCGAACAGGCGCAGAAAACAGAACTGCTGGCCGAGTTGGAGGCGACCCGCCAACGGACCTTTGAACTGGTTGACTCCCTCAGTGATGAGCAGCTTGAGGTGCCCTACCACCCGGGCGTGAACCCGCCACTTTGGGAAATGGGGCACGCGAGCTTTTTCTACGAAGTGTTCGTTTTTAACCTTCTGGATGGAACCCCGAGCTACGATCCGTCCATGGATGACCTGTGGGATTCGTTTCACATTGATCATGGAGACCGTTGGAGTCGCAAACTCTTCCCCGGCCGTGAGCAAACCCTTCAGTATTTCAACACCATCTACGATCGTGTTGCGTCGCGCATCGCACAGCAACCACTGACCGATGAGGCCCTGTACCTCTATCGCTACGCCATTTATCACCAGCACATGCACATTGAGTCGATGACGTGGTGTCGGCAGACGGTTGCCCTGCCTGCTCCCCCCGGCATTGTTGGCGCCTTGCCAGAACGTGTGGAGCCTCTGCCCGGCGATGCACTCATCCCCGGCGGTCGCTACCAGGTTGGAATGCCGGGCGAGTCTGACTGCTACGCCACCACCGACTTTGCCTTTGATGGGGAAAAGCCGCGTTTCGAAACCACGGTGGAGCCGTTTGCAATTTCCCGCCACCTTGTTTCCAACCGCGATTTCCTGGCGTTCGTTGAGGATGATGGCTACCGGCGACCTGAACTCTGGTCTTTCGGAGGACGCAAGTGGTTGAGTACCGAGACCGATACTGCCCTGGTGCATGGCAGCTCCCAGCCAATGTTGCGGGAGCCCAGGCATCCACTTTACTGGCGCTGGCACGAGGGCGAATGGCAGGAGCGTGTGTTTGACCGCTGGCAGGCCCTGAATCTGGATGCGCCTGTCGTCCACGTCAGCTATTGGGAGGCCGAGGCCTATTGCCAGTGGGCCGGCCGCCGCTTGCCAACAGAAGTGGAGTGGGAGGCTGCGGCACTGGGTAACCGGATTGGCGAGGATTTTCGTCGTTTTCCCTGGGGGAATGAACGGCCAACACCCGACCATGCGGATCTCGACGCCACCCACATGGCGCAACAGCCGGTGTGGGATTATCCGGCGGGTGATAGCCGCTCCGGCTGTCGCCAGATGATCGGCAGTGTCTGGGAATGGACCAGCAGTCAGTTTCTTCCCTATGACGGATTCAGGGTCGATATGTACCCCTTTATGTCTACCTTGCAGTTCGGTGATCACAAGGTGACCCGGGGTGGTGGGTGTGCGACATCTTCATGCCTGATCCGGGGCACTTACAGGCAAGCCTATCTGCCCCTTCGCAACGACGTGTACACCGGGTTTCGCACCTGTGCGCTGTCGGATTCGGCTTCTGGTACACGCTGAGGATCTTGATATGAATGTCTATGAAACCGACGAACTACTCGGGCAGTACCTGGGGTTCCATTTTGGTGAAAGCCATTTCGGAGTGGGAAATTATCCCGCCCGCTGCGCCGGTATCTGCCAGGAGTTGATGGCAGGCCGGGATAAACGACGAGCGCTTGATCTTGGGTGCGCGGTGGGCCGCACCGCCTTTGAGCTTGGCCGGGTCTTTGACCATGTGGTGGGAGTGGACCTTTCCCGCCGGTTTATCGATGCGGCGACTACCCTGCAGAAGACCGGAGAGATCGATTACTTCCGCCGCGACGAAGGGGAGCTTGGCGAACGCATAACAGTGAGCCTGAATGCCCTGGGGCTCGACCGGGCGACTGAAAAAGTATCGTTTGCCACCGGCGACGCCAGCAACCTGGGGCCGGAACATGTGGATTATGACCTGGTCTTCGCGGGCAACCTGATTGACCGTCTTCAGGATCCGGGCGCCTTCCTGGAAAGCATCCATAGACGCCTGGCTCTGGGCGGCACCCTGGTGATCAGCTCGCCCTATACCTTGATGGATGAATTCACCCCGATTGCCAACTGGATTGGCGGATACGAACGCAATGGCCAACCCTATACGGTCTATCAGGGTATGAAAGAGATACTCTCGCACCATTTTGAAGAGATACAGCCGCCCAGGGATGTGCCGTTTGTCATCCGGGAAACCCGCCGTAAATTTCAGCACACCATTGCGGAGCTCAGTGCCTGGCGTCGAACCCGGTGATCAGTCCCGGCGGGTAAAAAATGCTGTCTGGGTAGGGTGCCCAACGTCGGGTACGTAGTCTCCAATGCCTCCAAATCGCACGTCATAGCCGTTGCGCTCGGCCACACCACGGGCCCAGCGCTGGAACTTGGGCCTGTCCCATTCGAATTTGTGGTCTTCCTCGCGGAATTCACCCGGCGCCAGGTCGAACAGGGGGTTGTACTCCCGATTTGGCGTGGTCATGAACAGATACCCTGGCCGGTATTCCCCGAACACCGCGCGTTCCACCCTCGACAGCTGCTCTGGCCGGACATGTTCAATGGTTTCCACCATGGCGGCCGCATCGTAGCCGGTCAGGGCAGGATTGCTCTCGGCGTAGGAACCGCGGACCAGCCGGATCCTCGGAGTTTCTTCGGACAGGTATTCAGCGAGCACGGCACGGGCCTGCTGAAGAGACACGCCGGAATCTTCCAGGCCGGTTATGCTCTCGAAGTGGTCGTCCGCCAGCATTCGGTAGAGCAGGGAGCCGGAACCGCAACCCAGGTCGAGTACGCGCCTTGCCCCAGTCGACTTCAGGGTACGCAATACGAAATCCAGACGCTCCTCGTGGAGGGAGGTCATCTGGGTCATCATGCTGTTATCCGGAGCCTTGAGTTCGTGCATCAGGCCTTTGCGTTCTCCGTTGGTGATGGTGCCTGGCCGTCGCGATGTAACACCTGGCTTGCCAGGGCGACGCCGGTTTCACTCATGGTCAGGTAAGCCTCGTCCGCACCCGCTTCGCGAATTCGCTCTGCTTCGTCGGCGTACAGGGTATGCGCCACAATATAGCCGGTGAAGCCCTTTTTCCGAAGGTTTCTGGCGGCGATCAGTTTGCCTTCGATGTCGCCCATGGCAAGGATGACGGCTTCAACCGCCGGCATGTGCAGCCCTTGCCAGAAAGAGATGTCCTCCGCATCTCCGAAGACCACATTTCGTCCTTCCTTCTGGTGTTTTTCCACCTTTGCCGGGTCGGAGTCAAGCGCCTTGATCAGTGGCTCCTCACGAGCAAGCTGGTCATAGGCGGCTGAGCCGGTACGGCCCATACCCATCACCAGTAATCTGGTGTTGCCCAGGGAGATCGGTTGTTCGTCGGGGTGGCGCCGCTGGCTCTCAAAGGGAGCCAGACGGGCACTGAAGCGCTCATAGACCGTGTGGGAAAGCCGGTTCACGGGGGCAGACACCACGAAGGACAGTGCCACGGTGATGGCCAGGGGGACCAGCCACTCCGGCAGGGCGACACTGGCCACGATAAGGCCAAATTCACTATAGTTGGTCAGTGACAGGGCGCTCAGGAAACTGCTGCGAGAGCGCAGGCGGAAGGCCAGCAACAGGAAGAAAAACAGCACCCCTTTCAGGGGCACTACCAGCAGCGCTACGGCTGCAAACAGCAATGCCTCACCATCCGGCAGGCCGCCGATGCCAATCTGCAGGAAAAAGCCCACCAGGAACATTTCCTTTACGCTCCATAGCGATTTGGCCAGTTCCTGGGCACGTGGGTGGTTGGCCAGCATGGCGCCAAGCACCAGGGCGCCAAGCTCCGAGCTCAGCCCCACTGCTTCAAAACCGAGCCCGCCAAGAACCAGAGCCAGTAGGAGCCCGAGCAGAACCAGCAACTCATCGTGACCACTGGCATCCAGCAGTTTGAACAGCAGTGGTCTGAGCAGGGGCAGGCCAAAGATAATCAGCGCCCACTGGGAGGGCGTCTGGCCGGCGGCCAGACTCATCACCACGAGGGCAATCAGATCCTGCATGATCAGGATTCCGATGGCGACACGCCCATGGAAGGCTCTCAGTTCACGCTTTGTTTCCAGCACCTTGGCGGCCAGCACGGTACTGGAAAAGGAGAGTGCGATGGCGAGCAGAAATGCAGTCTGCCACGTGAGTTCCATCAGCAGGTAGAGGCCGGGGGTAAACACCGCACAGGTGATGCCAAAGTGAAGCAGGCTGCCGCCGATGACTTCAGGGCTGATGATGGAACGTAGCTTCAGCTTCAGGCCAACGGTAAACAGCAGCAACAGGACGCCCAGGTGGGCGATGTGTTCAAGAACATCGGTAGCTTCAATGGCCAGGTCAGTGGCGGCGGAGAGACCGCTCAGCACAAACCCTGCTGCCAGGTATCCCACCAGGGGCGGCAGGCCAATGGCTTTGACCGTCAGGCCGAGGACAAAGGCAAAGGATATCCATAGTGCTTCGGGCATGGGTCACTTCACGGTTTAGAAACAAGGCTCTGGCAAGGCTACCGTGTTTCCGTCGGGCCGTGTAGTCAAAACTGACTTGTCGTGCCAGTTATCACGCGTTGGCGATCACTTTCCCTGGCCGGTGGCGGTTGCGACGAACTCGCGGAACAAGCCTGCGGATTCTTCTGGCACCTCGACCATGGGGGCGTGGCCGACGCCTTCCAGAAGCACTTTACGGGCATCTGGGATTCGCTCGACGAACACATCAGCGTTGCGATAATTGATCACCCGGTCTTCCATACCCCAGACCACCAGAACCGGTGCCTGGATGCGGGTGATGGCATTGCGGAAGTCATCCTCGTAACCGGTATCCCGGATGGCATCGAAAATCACTTCGTTGACGTCGCGGTTGGCAATGGCCTTCTCTTCCATGACGTCGTAAATGGGCCAGGGCACGAAGGGTTTCTTCTCCAGCGCAAAATCAACCAGGCGTTCAAAGTCGCCCTCCTGGGAGGGGATCAGCGGATTGTCACCGCCCATGACCAGGCTGACCAACTCGCTGTCGTACTCAAAAATTCCCGCCGGATCAAAGAGGGTGGCGGTGCGGATCTGGTCCGGGTAGGTCGCTGCATAGAGAGCGGTGATGGCGCCCCCCATGGAGTTGCCCATCATGTGCGCTCTCTGGACGCCCAGAGCATCAAGAATCCTCGACAGGTGCCTGACCTGATCCTCGAATCGATATCCCAGGTCCAGCTCCTTGCTGCTGTCACCATGGCCGGGCAGGTCGATGGCATAGACGTTGAACTCATCCGTCAACTGCCGCGCCAGTCGGGTCCAGTTGTCCTTGTTGGCGCCAAAGCCATGGACGAGCACGATGGTGTCGCCGTCCACCGGCTCTGCATTGCTCAGGTAGGCAATGGTCATCTCACCAACGGTGATACTGGATTCCTCCAGCCCGGCACTGGAGCGTTCCCAGCCAATGGCGTTGTCATACAGAGCCTGGCGGGAACAGGCACTGATCATCAAGGTGATGATCAGTATTGAGAGGGTCGACAGGACAGATCGTTGAGCCATCAGAGCGTTCCTTGCGAAGAGTGGGCAGATTCGGGCCTGCGCTATCAGGTGTTTTCCCTGGCAATCGCGCGATAGGCAATGTCCTTGCGATAGAAGGCACCGTCCCATGAAATGCGCGCAGCTACCTCGTAGGCGCGCTTCTGTGCCTCTGTGACGGTATTGCCCAGGGCCGTGGCGCACAGCACTCGTCCACCGTTGGTAGCCACCTGTTCCCCGTTCAAACGGGTACCGGCGTGGAAGACCTTCTCGCCCTCGGTTTCCGATTCTGGCAGCCCGGATATGACGTCGCCCTTGTTGTAGCTGCCAGGATAGCCGCCCGCAGCCAGCACGATGCCCACGGAAGCGCGCTCGTCCCAGTCTGAACGGCACTGGTCAAGCTTGCCGTCAATGGCAGCCCCGCAGAGTTCCACCAGATCCGATTTCATCCGCAGCATGATGGGCTGGGTTTCCGGATCGCCAAAGCGGCAGTTGAATTCAATGACCTTGGGGGTACCTTCGCCATCGATCATCAGGCCGGCGTACAGGAAACCTTTGTAGGGGTGGCCTTCCGCGGCCATGCCGCGCACGGTGGGATAGATTACCTCGTCCATGATTCGCGTGTGGACATCCGGTGTGACCACCGGAGCCGGGGAGTAGGCGCCCATGCCACCGGTATTCGGGCCGGTGTCACCGTCGCCCACCCGCTTGTGGTCCTGGGAGGTGGCCATTGGCAGTACGTGCTCGCCATCCACCATCACGATAAAACTGGCTTCTTCGCCATCCAGAAATTCCTCAACCACCACGCGGTTGCCTGCATCACCAAAGGCATTGCCGGCCAGCATATCGCGGATGGCGTCTTCCGCTTCTTTCAGCGTCATGGCAACAATCACGCCTTTGCCCGCAGCCAGGCCATCGGCTTTTACGACGATGGGCGCGCCCTGCTTGCGCACATAATCCAGTGCCTGGTCCACGTCGGTGAAATTGGCGTAGGCAGCGGTGGGGATGTTCTGACGATCCAGGAAATCCTTGGTGAAGGCTTTGGAGCCTTCCAACTGCGCGGCACCGGCGCTGGGGCCGAATACTCGCAGGCTGCGCTCTTCGAACAGGTCCACAATGCCATCAACCAGCGGCGCCTCGGGGCCGACAATAGTCAGGCCCACATGGTTGGCCGCGGCAAAGTCCGCCAGGCCCTTGAGGTCCATCACGTCAATGTTGATGTTTTCCAGGCCGGGTTCGCGGGCGGTGCCGGCGTTACCCGGCGCGACGAATACCCGATCCGCGTCCGGTGATTGGGCGGCTTTCCAGGCCAGTGCGTGTTCGCGTCCGCCGGAGCCTATAACAAGAATATTCATGATCGGTTCCTGTGTGTCGGATTAGTGCCGGAAATGGCGCATGCCGGTAAACACCATGGCAATGCCGTGCTGGTTGGCTGCGTCGATCACTTCCTGGTCACGCATGGAGCCGCCCGGCTGGATCACGGCGGTAATGCCGGCTTCTGCGGCGGCGTCGATACCATCCCGGAAGGGGAAGAACGCATCGGACGCCATCACCGAGCCTTTTACCTCGAGGCCTTCATCGGCGGCTTTGATGCCGGCAATCTTGGCGCTGTAAACGCGGCTCATCTGGCCGGCGCCCACGCCGATGGTGCGGCCCGCCTTGGCGTAGACAATGGCGTTGGACTTGACGTACTTGGCCACTTCCCAGGCGAAAAGCAGGTCGTTCAGCTCCTGTTCGGATGGTTCACGCTCGCTGACCACCTTGACGTCTTCCATCGCTACCATGCCCAGATCGCGGTCCTGAACCAGCAGGCCACCGGTGACGCGTTTGTAGTCCATGGATTTGGCGCGTTCGCCATCGAACTCACCACAGGCAAGCAGGCGTACGTTCTTCTTGGCGGCGACCAGCTCCACCGCTTCTCGTGCAATGGTCGGGGCAATGATCACTTCCACGAACTGACGGTCGATGATGGCCTTGGCAGTTTCCGCGTCCAGTTCGCGGTTAAAGGCAATGATGCCGCCAAACGCAGAGGTGGGGTCGGTGGCGAAGGCCAGATCATAGGCCTGTAGGATGTCAGCACCGATGGCCACACCGCAGGGGTTGGCGTGCTTGACGATCACGCAGGCGGGATCGGCAAAGGGCTTGACGCATTCCAGCGCGGCGTCGGTGTCGGCGACGTTGTTGTAGGACAGTTCCTTACCCTGAAGCTGTTTGGCGGTGGCTATGCAGGCTTCCCTTGGGTTGCGCTCGGTGTAGAAGGCAGCCCGCTGGTGGGGATTTTCTCCGTAGCGCATGTCCTGAACCTTCAGGAACTGAGTGTTGAAGGTGCGAGGGAAATCGGCGTTGTCGTTGTCGGCGGTGCGGCCGCCGAGATAGTTGGCGATAGCACCGTCATAGCCGGCGGTGTGCTCGAAGGCCTTCACGGCCAGGTCAAAGCGCGTGGTGTAGCTCAGCTCGCCGTCGTTGGCTTCCAGCTCTTTCAGAACACGGCTGTAATCAGAGGCGTTCACCACAATGGCCACGTCGTTGTGGTTCTTGGCAGCCGCGCGAACCATGGTAGGGCCGCCAATGTCGATGTTCTCAATGGCGGTGGCAAGGTCGCAGTCCGGTTTGGCGATGGCATTCTCAAATGGGTAGAGGTTTACAATCACCATGTCGATGGGGTTGATGCTGTGCTCTGCCATCACCGCGTCGTCGACGCTGCGACGACCAAGGATACCGCCGTGGATTTTCGGGTGCAGGGTTTTGACCCGGCCATCCATCATTTCCGGAAAGCCGGTGTAGTCACTGACTTCGGTGACGGGTACCTGGTTTTCCTGCAGGAGGCGAAAGGTGCCACCGGTAGAAAGCAGTTCGATGCCGCGATCGGTCAGTGCACGGCCGAATTCAACGATACCGGTTTTATCGGACACGCTGATCAGCGCACGACGGACGGGGGTATTAGCCTGATTTGCCATGAGTCACTTATTTCTGCTGGGTATGAACGA
Organism: Marinobacter sp. M5B; assembly: GCF_042604615.1. Lineage (NCBI taxonomy): Bacteria > Pseudomonadati > Pseudomonadota > Gammaproteobacteria > Pseudomonadales > Marinobacteraceae > Marinobacter > Marinobacter sp. M5B. The sequence goes on along the minus strand of NZ_CP156894.1, from coordinate 3,849,504 downwards.
ATGAAGGCCTCGCGAATGGTGTCCGGGAGGCCCTCGTTTCAATCGGGTAGCTGGATTATAGCAGACCGTACTGTTTGAGCTTCTTGCGCAGGGTGCCGCGGTTCAGGCCAAGCATGGTCGATGCCTTGGTCTGGTTATTGCGGGTGTACTTCATCACCTGCTCGAGCAGCGGGGCCTCTACTTCCGATAACACCAGTTGGTAGACCTCGGTCACCGGGGCGCCATCGAGTTGGGCAAAATAGTTTTTAAGGGCAACTTCCACGCTGTCGCGCAGGGTAACCGTGTTGCCGCTGCTGTTCACCGTTTGCAACTGATGAATATCATCGTTGGCAGGTGGGGTCAGGTTGTCTTTAGCCAAAGTCTCAGCGGTCATGCTGCGAATACCTCTCCATTTCGTAAGCCTGCAAAGTACTGTTGAATACTGTCTTTCTGCGCCATCGCGTCGTCAATGGCGTTGAAGCGTTTTCTGAACTGTTTGTCTTCGTCGTGGGACTGGAGGTACCAGCCCACGTGTTTCCTGGCAATTCGTACGCCCATGGTCTCGCCGTAAAAGCGGTGCAGGGCGTCCAGGTGTTCGCTTAATACCTGTTCCACCTCATCCACAGGCGGCTCCGCAAGGTGTTTTCCGGTTTCCAGGAAATGCAGGATTTCCCGGAAAATCCAGGGTCGTCCCTGTGCTCCACGGCCAATAAGCAGCCCGTCAGCACCGGTGAACTTCAGTACATGCTGTGCCTGTTCCGGCGAGTTTATGTCGCCGTTGGCAAATACTGGAATGCTCACCCGGGACTTTACGTCGGCGATCGTGTCGTACTCGGCCTCGCCTTTATAGGCATCGGCGCGGGTACGACCATGAATGGCCAGGGCCTGGATGCCAGCGTCTTCTGCCATGCGGGCGATCAGTGGCGCATTCCGATGTTCCCTGTCCCAGCCTGTGCGCATCTTCAGTGTCACCGGGATGTCCACGGCAGCCACGACCGCTTCCAGGATATCCCGTACCAGCGCCTCATCTTTCATCAGTGCTGAGCCGGCGGCCTTGTTACACACCTTCTTGGCCGGGCATCCCATGTTGATGTCGATGATCTGGGCACCGAACTCGGCATTCAGCCTGGCGGCGTTGGCCAGCATCTCAGGGTCGCCGCCGGCGATCTGCACAGAGCGGGGCTCGGGTTCACCTTCATGGTTCATGCGCGTTTGTGACTTGCGCGTATGCCACAGTTTGCTGTCCGCAATGACCATCTCGGATACAGCCAGCCCAGCGCCCATTCGCCGGCAGAGCAGGCGAAAAGGCCGGTCTGTTACACCGGCCATAGGTGCAACAATCAACGGATTGGGCAGGGTGTACGGCCCGATTTTTGCCGTTGGCAGCATGATCTGAATCCGTGTAACAGCGGGTTAAGCGAACGTCGGATGTGATCGGCTGCTCAATAAGTAACCGATCCTGATCCGAAGGGCGGTAATGATACCGCTGGCAGAGATCCTATTGAAGGGGCGAAGCCATGAAAAAATTGATTATTTTTCGTCCTCTCTGGTTGACTTTCAGTCTATTCGGTGGCCGCCCCCGCTTTCTGTCGAGTGAGGACTTGCTTACTCCTGATAGGCGCGGAAGGCGATATTGTAGTTCACGGCGTCCTTTCCAGGGTCGCGGATGTTGATGACGATCCTGACGGGGGTATCGGTCGGCATCGCCTCAAGATCACGGCCGTCTCCCGCCAGGTACTCGTCCGGTGTGAACACACTCTGGGCGACCACATCACCATTCAGGTTGGAGAACGTCAGGGCGATGGCGGGGAATGGCTGTTCAAAAGCGGCCCGGTTGATGATGACGGCATCAACCACCAGTTGGCTGCGGTTTTCCGGATTGGTTCGGACCACCAGTTTGCGGCTCTGGATGGCATCCACATTGATCAGTGGTTTCAGTTCGCACCCGGCGATTTCGCAGCCCTGTTCATAGAACGGGCGCAGTTCCGGTATGGAAGACAGGCGGTCGAACTGGAACCAGGTGACTTGCGCCACCAGGACGCCGATCAGTGCCAGGATAATCAGGGTCCATAGGACCGTTCTCACGCGGCCCCTGCCATTGCCTGCCACAGAGACCGGCTCCCTGCGCAGGTTGCTGTAGGGGGAGCCGGCGATAAGAGGTTCGTTGTCGGTTACCGGCCCGGCATCATAGTCGAAGGACGACGATTGGGGTTCATCGACGTAGAAGCCATCGGCGTTGTCCACCGGTTCCAGGCTCAGGTCTTCGGGTTCCCGTGGTGTTGCTTCGGGCTCACCCCAGACCTGTTCATCAAATGGCTCGTTCTCGAGTGGTTCTGATTCCGGTTGCTCGAATTTCGCAGGTTCTTCTTCTGGCGGCTCGGGTTCAACAGGGGCAGGCTTGGTCTTGCGCCTGGTGTCGTCTTCTTCGGACAACATCGCCTCGGCCCAGCTTTCATCGATTTTTTCGTGGGTTACGTCGTCGCTGTCGGTCTCGAACGTGCCACCGCTGCGCTCGTCGACAGTGCGAAAGCTGTCGCTCAACTCGTCGTCGGAGAAGGTCAGCCGGGTACCAGCGTATGGGCCCTCGGCAGCATCTTCCTCAGGGTTGTCCGCAAAAATCAGGTCATCATCCGAGGTGAACCCTGGATCTGCCGGAGCATCCTGCTGTTCCGGTGCGGACGGGCCGCTCTTTGGGCTGGATATGCCTGAAGCGCCCTCGTTTATCCGGTGTTCGACGGCATTGAACACCGCCATGCAGTTGCCGCAACGCACTTTTCCGCTGGCTACGCTCAGCTGTGCGTCGGTGACCCGGAACCGGGTTTCACATTTTGGGCATCGTGTCTGCAGGCTGCTCTGGGTCATGCTTCTTTCCTGTAGGCGGCATCGCTACGAGTCACGGAGTTTAGTTGGTTCGGCAGAATTCGTCACCTGTCGTTGCGCCGTCCTGTGAGCCGTATCCACTCCTCGCGTTGTTCCGGCTCGTCCATGATGAACCAGGGCTCGTAGGCCTCCATGACCTCCCGGGCCTGGTTGGACAGTATGCCGGATAACACAATATCACCGCCTGGTTTTACCTTTGCTGCCAATCTGGGTGCCAGGCCAATCAATGGCTGGGCCAGTATGTTGGCCAGCATGATGTCCGCCATGGTATCGGGTTCATCCCCGGGCAGGAACAGGTCTAGCCGGTCTTCTTCGACCTTGTTGCGGCGAGCATTTTCCCGGCTGGCTTCCAGTGCCTGGGGGTCTGTGTCGACTCCGATAACGTGGTCAGTGCCCAGTAATAGGGCTGCAAGACCCAGTATGCCGGAGCCGCAACCATAGTCGATCACTTGCCGTGAGGTCACGTCCTGACCATCAAGCCATTCCAGGCATAGAGCCGTGGTGGGGTGGGTTCCGGTGCCAAAGGCCAGGCCGGGATCCAGCAGCAGGTTGGCGGCGTGGGGATCTGGAGCGTCGTGCCAGCTGGGCACGATCCATAGCCGGTCACCGAAGCGCAGTGGCTTGAAGTCATCCATCCATTCGCGTTCCCAGTCCTTGTCTTCCACCAGGGTAACGTCGATGTCGGGTAATGATTGTTGTGTCTGCTGGTGCCAGGCATCCTTAACGGCGGCGCAGAGCTCTTCAATATCGCGATCGGACCCGAACAGGCCGGTGACACTGGTCTGGTGCCAGAGCGGCGTTGTACCCGGGTCGGGCTCGTACAGGGGCTGGTCTGCGGCATCTTCCATGGAGACGGCTTCTGCGCCCATCTCCATGAGCAGATCCTCAAGCTGGTCCGCGTTATCCGGATCAGCTGGGATCTGTAGTTGTATCCAGGGCATGTGGGTGTCCTGTTTGGTAGACGAATCGACTGATCGGGTCAGTCCCGAATCAGTTTTTCCAGATAATGGATGGTGAAGTCTACCTGTTTAAAGCCGCCATCGCGTACCAGTTTTCTGTGCAGTGCCTGGTTCGTCTTGATGCCCTCGACCACCAGTTCATCCAGCGCATTCTTCATGCGGCGGCGGGCAATTTCCCGATCGTCTCCCCAGGTGATCAGCTTGGCGACCATGGAGTCGTAGAATGGAGGTACGGTGTAGCCGCTGTACAGGTGAGAGTCTACCCGTACACCGTTACCGCCAGGCGCATGGAAGTGCTTGACCTTGCCCGGGCTGGGTACAAAGGTTTGCGGGTCTTCGGCGTTGATACGGCATTCCAGCGCGTGGCCGGAAATCTTGATCTCGTCCTGGGTGTATTGCAGGGGCAGGCCACTGGCAATGCGCAGCTGCTCGCGAACGATATCGACACCGGTCACCATCTCTGACACCGGATGCTCCACCTGTACCCGCGTGTTCATCTCGATAAAGTAGAAGGCGCCGTCCTGGTACAGGAACTCGAACGTACCTGCACCCACGTAGCCAATCTCCTTGCAGGCGTCGACACAGGCTTTCAGGGTCTTCTCACGCGCTTCCGGATCGATATTCGGCGCTGGGGCTTCTTCGATGACTTTCTGGTGCCTGCGTTGCATGGAGCAGTCACGGTCGCCAAGGTGGATGACGTTGCCGTGGGTGTCCGCCAGTACCTGCACTTCGACGTGGCGGGGGCGTTCCAGATATTTTTCGAGATAAACCGTAGCATCCCCGAAAGAGTTCTTGGCTTCCGACTGTGTGACCTGCACGCTCTTCAGCAGGGCCGCTTCGGAATGCACCACCTGCATGCCGCGGCCACCACCGCCAGAGGCGGCTTTGATAATGACCGGATAGCCAATTCTACGGGCAACTTCCAGGGTGCGATTGTCGTCGTCCGTCAACGGGCCATCGGAGCCGGGCACGGTAGGGACGCCCGCTGCAATCATTGAGTTGATGGCGGAGACTTTGTTGCCCATCAGGCGAATGGTATCGGCTCTGGGGCCGATAAAGCGGAAGCCGCTTTTCTCAACCTGTTCAGCGAAATCCGCGTTTTCGGCGAGGAAGCCGTAACCGGGATGGATGCCGACGGAATCTGTCACTTCAGCCGCACTGATAATAGTCGGGATGTTCAGGTAACTGTCCGCAGCACTGTTGGGGCCGATACAGACCGACTCGTCCGCCAGGCGAACATGCATGAGGTCGCGGTCGATCTGGGAGTGGACAGCCACGGTTTTGATGCCCAGCTCCTTGCAGGCGCGCAGGATGCGCAGGGCAATTTCGCCGCGATTTGCGATCAGGACTTTTTCTAACATAGCCATGAGAGTATCACCGGGTTCAGGAAATGATGATCATCGGCTGGTCGAACTCGACCGGCTGACCGTTCTCCACCAGGATCTCGGCGATGGTGCCGCTCTTGTCTGCCTCGATCTGGTTCATCATCTTCATGGCTTCGACGATGCACACCACGTCGCCGGCTTTCACTGATTGCCCGACTTCCACAAACGCTTTCGCGGTGGGTGAGGGCGAGCGGTAGAAGGTGCCGACCATTGGCGACTTCACCGCATGGCCGGAAGGCTCTGCCGGCTTTGCGGGCTCGTCGGCGGCTGGCGCGGACGGCTGCGGTGAGGCGGGCTGGGGTGCTGGTGACGGATAGTGTGCCATATACTGTGGCGCAGCCAGTTGTTCACGACGCCGGGAGATGCGAACAGAATCATCACCCTCGTGAATCTCCAGCTCCTCGACGTCGGATTCCTCCAGCAGTTCGATAAGTTTCTTGATCTTGCGAATGTCCATAGTCAGTCCGATCCCGTTTTAATCAGTTCTATCGATGAATTCGTTGCAGGGCGGCTTCGAGTGCAAGGTCGTACCCCAGGCTGCCCAGCCCGCAGATAACGCCATCGGCGATATCAGAAAAGTATGAGTGATGACGGAATGCTTCCCGCGCATGCACGTTGGAAAGATGGACCTCAATAAACGGTATGCCCGAGGCCAACATGGCGTCCCGCAGTGCAACACTGGTGTGGGTGAACGCCGCCGGGTTGAAGATGATGAAATCAACCCCTTCTGATCTGGCTTCATGTATCCGCTCAATCAGTTCATATTCCGCGTTTGACTGTAAATGTAGCAGGTGATGGCCATCTTCGGCGGCTTTCCGGTGCAAACGGTCGTCAATGTCCGCCAACGACTCGTGGCCATACACCTCCGGCTCGCGGGTTCCCAGCATGTTCAGGTTGGGGCCATGAAGTACGAGTATGGTCGACATGATTTCGTCTGCCTTGCTGACTTTTTTACAGGATCGCCGAATTTAGCGACATTTTCCCACAATGGTGCGTTCTTGAAGTCTTCAGATCAACACTTTTTGACAATCGGGTGTGTGTCGAAAAGTATCTTATCTCTGTGTCGAAAAGAATCTTACCCACGCACAAGCAATCTTTGTCGTTTGCACGGTCATTGTCGTGAAGGGGGATCAGGAGTTCTATAAGACGTTGGTTTCATAGAACGGCCCCGAGAGCGGGGCGGGGCCGTTGCTGGGGAGAGCCCGCCAGTGGCGTTTGGGCTCAGTCGCCGGCGGCGGTCACGCAGTTGCGGCCCTGGGCCTTGGACCGGTAAAGAGCCTTGTCCGCCCGTTCGCAGAGAGCCTGGGAGGTATCACCCTTCCAGGCGGCAACGCCGCAACTGAAGGTGACATTAAACTCCCGGTCGCCAGCCGGTTGCAGCAGCTCCGAGAAACGCTCGCGGATTTCGTTCAGCACATTGCGGGCATCGCTCTCGCGGGTGTCCGGCAGAATAATGGCAAATTCCTCGCCACCGTATCGGCCAATGTGGTCGGTCTTGCGCAAGCGCTGTTTCAGGAACATGGACAAACTTCGCAGCACGCGGTCGCCAATGGGATGGCCAAACGTGTCATTCACCTTCTTGAAGTAGTCGATGTCGATCATTGCAAAGCACAGTTGCTGGTCTTTCTGCCGCGCCCGCACGATCTCCTGATCGAGCAGGTGCAGGGTATGAGTGTGATTGAATAGGCCGGTGAGGCTGTCGCGGATCATCAGCGCCAGCAGTGACCGGGCGCGGCGGCCCCGATTGTGTATGGTGGAGATCAGGTGTTTCGGGTCAATCGGCTTGGTCAGGAAGTCATCGCCCCCCAGGCTCATGGCATGCAGCTGTTTGGAAACGTCTTCTTCGGCGGATAGGTAGATGATAGGCACGCTATGAAAACGGTCCTGCTGGCGGATTACTCGCGCGATTTCCATGCCGGTGCAGCCAGGCATGTACATGTCCAGAATGATGATCTCCGGCGAGAACGACTCCAGCGCATGAATGATTTCCATCGGATCGGTGATGATGTGGGCATTCATGCCCGCTTTTTTCAGAACCGTTTCCATGAACTTGGCCTGAGCGCGGGAGTCATCCAGCACCAGCACTTTGTAGGGCTCAACGGTATTGCCGTGGGTGTAGGTCTCGATCTTCTCGATCAGCTGGCCGGGATCAACCGCCGGGTAGAAGAATTCCTCGCCACCGCAGCGGGACGCCCGCAGGCGGGTTTGGATGGTGCCATCTTCGTCGCTCATGAAGATGATGGGGATGGGTGTGTCGTGTCGCTCCTGAAGCCGCTCGATGGTGGCAATTCCGCTCAGCGGCTCGCCGCCGTAGTTAACGTCCATCAGGATGGTTTCGGGTTTGTGAAGTGCGCAGGCTTCGATCAGCTTGTCGGCGGTGTTGAACGCTGACGCACGGAAGCCGAAGAACTCAAGCTGGCGGATCAGGCGGCTGGCCATCTCTTCACTGGCCAGAGCAATATAGACGGGCGTGCGTCGATACTGTTGGGGAGCCTCGCTGGCTTCCTGGTCGGTCCGTCTCAACGTGCATTGGGACAGCTGCTCTATGGCGTCCTGGAGCTTGCGATCCAGGCTTTCGGGAAGCGCGGTGCCTTCCGGCCACTCGCCGATCAGGTCAAAAACCTGGCGCCCGGAATCGGCATGGCTTTCCATGTCGAAGCGCTTTGCGTAGCGAACCAGCTTGTCGGCTGCCCTGGCAAAATCGCCCCTGAAGGCGGCAGACTGGCCGGTGTCTTCGTGGATCTTTTGCCATGTATCCAGGACGACGCGCGCCTGGGTGGTGACACGGCGAGCGAAGTGCTGCCTGAGTTTGTCTTTCTGGCTATCGTCGTTCATTGTGCTCCGGCCTGTGTTTTTCTCGTTCTGAGCCGCCCGTTTCCGGTACAAGCGGATATTTTCAACATTAGTCTTTTTGCAGAGTCTATAGTGTTTAATGTTGTCGGCGTAGGTGACGCTGTGTAAATGTTTGTCAACTCTGCGGGGCAGGTCACACCAGATAGCCGACAATCGTTGTTTCAGACTAGGGGCTGCCAGTGATGGCACGGACGCAAAACGACCGACAGATCTCTCGCCAGCAAGGTGTTATTACCTTGCGCAGTCTGCTGTTGCTGTTTACCGGTGGCATGTTGCTGCTTGTGCTGGTGGCGGCGGCCAGCGTCAGTTTTGACCGGTTCCGGGACTACATGTCGGGTCAGCTCCAGGGCCATGCCCGGGATGGTGCCACGGCCATTGGCCTGTCCCTGTCCAATGCCATTGACGGTCGCGATCCAGTGGCCTCGTCTTCATTGATCGATGCCGTTTTCGACAGTGGTCGTTATCTCTCGGTGGTCTACGTCAATAATCAGGGTGAGGAGGTGGCCGGGCGGGAAACCTCCCTGCGTGAGGTGGATGTGCCGGGCTGGTTTGTGGCGCTGGCGGATCTGCCACTGCCGGTGGGTGAAGCGGAAGTGGTGCGCGGCTGGAGTCGACTGGGTAAGGTGCGGGTCGTAAGCCACCCTGGCCGGGCCTACGAAGACCTGTGGGTGGTGACGGTTAGAATCGTGGCCGGCTCTGCCCTGATTGGTGGCCTTGGGTTGATCGGCCTGTTTTGGATGATGACACGCCTGATGCGTCCGCTCAGGGCTGTTGAGAAACAGGCCAGGGCCTTGGGTAAACGGGACTTCAGGCGTCGGGTCGACATTACCTCCACGCGGGAATTGAACCAGGTCACCCACGCGATGAACCAGATGGCGGATGACCTCGGGCGACTTTTTGAAGGGCAGGCCAAACTGATCCAGCACCTGCGCAAGGTGAACAACGAAGACAGCCTGACCGGGCTTGCGAGCCGGCAGGCGTTCGAGCAACGCTTGAAGGTTGAAGTGGAATCGGAAGAGCGGTCCGCCCCCGGGGTGCTGTTCCTGATCCAGTTGGAAGAGTTCGCCCAGTATAACCAGAGTTATGGCCGCGACGAGGCCGACCGCTTGCTGGTTCGCATTGCGGGGGCGCTGAATACGTTTGTCCATGCGCACAGCGATTCGTTCGCCGGCCGCATGACGGGTGCCGGGTTTGCTGTCTTCCTGCCTGGTGTTTCACGTGCCGATGGGGTGATCTGGTGTCGCCAACTGGTCGAAGAGCTGGATGGCATCTATTCCGACCTCTCCGCTCCCATGGATGTGTCTGTTCATGCAGGCATTGCCCAGGCTGCTGAAACCCGCAAAGCGGGCGAGCTTATGTCAGCGGCCGACGAAGCGCTTCGGCAGGCACAGATGGAGGAGGGATCTGCCTGTCATGCCGCTGATCGCGACCGGCCTGAGCACCATGACAGTGAAAAGTGGCGGATCATGATTGGCGAAGCGATCACCCAGGGACAGATGTCGCTGTGGATGCAGCCCATGATCAGCAATGGCGATAACGGGGTGCTGTTCCATCAGGTCTTTTCCCGGATGAGAACGGAGGAAGGCTGGATCAAGGCTGGTATTTTCGTGCCCATGGCGGAACGCTTTGGCATGATCCCCGACATTGATCGCTGGGTCCTTGAGCGTTCCCTGGCGCTTCTGCATACGGAACCAGACACTCGCCTGGCGTTAAGCGTGGGCATGGTTTCGGTGGCCAGTGAGGCATTCCGCAAAGAACTTCTGGAGCAGCTGTCCGCTGCCGGCAAGGAGCGCTGGCGATTGCAGATTGGTATTTCCGAGCAGGCTGTTCACCACCACCGGACGGCGGTAGGACTCCTGGTGCGTGGGCTGAACCGGCTCAAGGTGCCGGTGATTGTCGACCGCTTCGGTGTAGGCGGGGTGCCCTTCAGCTACCTGAGGAATCTGAGGTTCCAGGCACTGCGTATTGATAACAGCTTCGTTCATGATATCGACAGCCACGACGACAACCGCTTCTACCTCGAATCCGTGACGACCATCGCCCACAGCCGCGGCGTGCGGGTCTACGTCACAGGTGTTGAAACAGCCGGTGAATATGCGGCACTGCAGGGTGTCGGTATCGATGGCGCAATGGGGTACCATTTGGGCCGGCCATTTGAGGTGGGACATTAGTGTGTGATCGCGGTTACAGTGCCGAAAAACGCCGCAAATTGCATAAACGTTGCCGTTGCTTCATGGTATTCGCAGTGCGCGAACGGATAGCGTCCGGGATAAAACGACAAACAGGGGAACTGAAAACCGATGCCAGGAAAAATCAGACAGTATTTCAGTGATCGCAAAGACGACGTTCAGGACTACACCGGCGGAGGGGTTGTCGGCAAATTTATACTGGCCGTTGTGGTTGTGTACCTGCTTGTTGCCCTGGTGCTAGGCATGATCTGGAGCAGCGAGCCAGACGTTTTCTCGGTACGCGAACACACACGCGCCGTGGCCAATGAGATGCAGCGTGAACCGGTGGCCGGTTTCGCAACAACGGCAACCATGATCCGGGTGGCGGAGACTCTTCTCGATAAGCCTGGCGGTTACGTTTCGAACGACATATTCCCCCCGGGGCTTTGGCTCGACAACATGCCTAACTGGGAATACGGGGTGCTCGTTCAGCTTCGCGACCTGTCCCGTGCCATGCGCAAGGACATCAGTCGTTCCCAGAGTCAGTCCGCTGAGGACCCTGACCTGACAATTGCTGAGCCTCAGTTCCACTTCGACAGCGGTAGCTGGGCCATTCCCTCCACCGAGGCGGAGTATCGTCGTGGCATCCAGGCCCTGTATAGCTACCTGGACCGCTTATCACGCCCCGATCAACCCAACGCCCAGTTTTTCGCCAGGGCTGACAACCTGGCCAACTGGCTGGCGGACCTGGAAACCCGCCTGGGCAGTCTATCCCGAACGCTTGGTGAGAGTGTTGGCAAAGCGTCGGTGTCCGACGCCGTGTCCAACGTCAATCCCGGCGACCCGCTGTCGGAAGATGTCATGGGCGAGGAGGTCAAGACCTCCTGGACGAAGATAGACGACGTGTTCTATGAGGCGCGCGGCAGTGCCTGGGCTCTGTTGCATATCTTCCGCGCCATTGAAGTGGACTTCCGCAAGGTGCTTAACGACAAGAACGCCCTGGCCAGCGCCAAACAGATCATTATCGAACTGGAAGGTGCGCAGGGTGAAATGTGGAGCCCCGTGATTCTGAACGGCAGCGGCTTCGGTGTGCTGGCCAATCACTCATTGACCATGGCGGCGTACCTGTCCCGCGCCAGCGCTGCGATCAGTGACATGCGTGACCTGCTGACCCGAGGCTGATGCCGGTACAGCATCGCCGCATAAAAAAAACCGGGCCACGCAGCCCGGTTTTTTTGTCATCGACTGAAAGCGTCGCCGATCAGCCTTTGTAGGCCTTCACGGACGCTTCGATGGCCTTCTTGGCTTCGGCGGCGTTGGCCCAGCCCTGAACCTTAACCCACTTGCCCGGCTCCAGCGTCTTGTAGTTCTCGAAGAAGTGCTGGATCTGGTCGCGGAGCAGTTGCGGAAGATCTTCCACATCTTTCACGTCGGTGTAGCTCTTGGTGAGCTTGTCGTGGGGTACGGCAACCAGTTTGGCGTCGCCACCGGCTTCGTCTTCCATGTTCAGCACGCCAACCGGGCGGCAGCGAATCACGGAACCGGCCTGAACCGGATACGGGGTCACCACCAGCACGTCAATCGGGTCACCGTCGTCAGCCAGGGTGTGGGGAATGAAGCCGTAGTTGGCCGGGTAGAACATTGGCGTAGCCATGAAGCGGTCTACCAGCAGGGCGCCCATGTCCTTATCCAGCTCATACTTCACCGGGGAGCTGTTGGACGGGATTTCGATGGCCACGTAGATGTCTTCCGGCGGGTTCTTGCCAGCAGGGATATGGTCGAAGTTCATGGTCGATCCTTTCTGAAGTGCGTTTAACTGCGTTTAAAAAGTGGGCGCAATTATACGGGACAATGGTGTGGATCGAAACTAAACGTTGGTATCGCCTTACCGCTACAACCGCATCTGCTTGGCGATCAGTTCCTTCATGATCTCATCGGTACCGCCGCCAATCGACAGGATCTTGCCATCCCGGTAAAGCCGCTCTACGACGGATTCACGCATGTACCCCATGCCGCCGTGAATCTGAACGGCCTCGCGGGTGACTTTCTCGCACACCTCCACCGCAAAGTTCTTCGCCATGGCAACCTGCTTAATCGGGTTCTTGCCCGCCTGCATCAGCGCGGCACAGCGATAGGTATACTCCCGCGCCACGTCCACTTGGGTGGCCATGTCGACCAGCTTGTGACGGGTGACCTGGAATTTGTTCACCGGCCGGCCAAAAGCCTCCCGTTGGCCGGCCCAGGCTATCGAGGCTTCAAGGGCGATTTCGGCTGTCATGTAGGCCATGATGGATAAGCTGAGGCGTTCAAACAGAAAATTGCTCATGATCGCGATAAAGCCCGCATTCTCGGCACCGATCAGGCGGTTGGCAGGCACCCGGCAGTCCTCGAAAAACAGCTCCGCCGTATCGCTGGCCCACCAGCCCATTTTCTTGAGCTTCTTGCCGGTGGAAAAGCCGGGCATATCGCGGTCAATCAACAACAGACTGATGCCACCATGGCCCTCGCCACCGGTGCGTACCGCAACGGTGTAATGATCGGCACGCATGCCGCTGGTGATAAAGGTTTTGCTGCCGTTGACGATGTAGTCATCGCCGTCCCTGACGGCCCGGGTTTTGATATTGGCAACGTCGGACCCGCCGCCGGGCTCGGTAACTGCCAGCGCGGCAATCTTCTCGCCTCGCAGCACCGGGGGCACAATCGCTGCTTTTACGTCCTGCTGCGCCCACTTCGCCACCGGAGGCAGGCCGATATCCAGCGACCCCAGCCCAGCCACCAGGCCGCCGGAGGTGGATCGCATCAGCTCTTCGGAGACGGCGACTTTCATGAAAATATCGCCTTCACCAATGCCGCCAAGACTTTCCGGAAAACCGACCCCAAGCAGCCCGGCCTCCCCAGCGGTCTTATAGAGCTCCCTGGGGAACTCGCCAGCTTCCTCCCAGTCGTCTATATAGGGCAATACATGAGTGGCAACGAACTTGCGGGCACTCTGGCGAACCTGTTCATGGGTATCGTTGAAATAATCAGACACGGAAAGCCTCCCTGTGATCAAAAATCATGGAAGCAGTCTCACTCAATTTCAGAAACCAAGCAAGCGCTTGGTTTTCAGAAGGCCCGAAAAGAGTCCAGGCCGTGGAGAGGCAGGGACATCAGGGGACGTCAAAAACAAGGATGTTTTTGTCGAGCGTACACGGACGTATTAACAGCGTGCCCCTGATGTCCCTGTCTCTTCACGGTCTCCTCCGTAGTCAGTCGTCCTGTCGAGAGAAACTCTTTACCCCGTCTTCGGTACCCAGCAACAACAAGTCCGCAGGACGCCGAGCAAACAGGCCATTGGTCACAATGCCCACAATGTTGTTCAACTGCTCTTCCACCTGAAGCGGGCGGGAAATATCCAGATTGTGGATGTCCAGGATGATATTGCCGTTGTCGGTGGTGAAACCCTCGCGATAAACCGGGTCGCCGCCGAGCTTGACGATTTCGCGGCCAACGTGGCTGCGAGCCATGGGTACCACTTCCACCGGAAGCGGAAACGCGCCCAGAATATCCACCTTCTTGGACCCATCGGCAATGCAGATAAACGTCTTGGCCACCGCCGCTACGATCTTCTCTCGGGTCAGGGCGCCGCCGCCCCCCTTGATCAACTCCAGGCGTTCATTGGTCTCATCGGCACCATCGATATAGAACTCCAGGGGGCCGGCACTGTTGAGGTCGTAAACCGGAATACCATGGCTCTTCAGGCGCTCAGCCGTGGCGTCGGAACTGGCGACGGCGCCATCGAAATCGGTGCGGATATCCGCCAGCAGATCGATGAAACAGTTGGCCGTACTGCCGGTACCCACGCCGATAACGCTCTCCTGATCCAGGTGCGGCCTGATATGGTCCAGTGCGGCCTTGGCGACGGCTTTCTTCAGTTCGTCCTGATTCATCGATCGACTCCGGTTTTGCAGGAAAGTGTGGTTAAAGCCGCCATTATAGCTCTTCTGTGGGGCGAGCTTATAGACGGAACCCCGGCAAAGTTTCTACACTGTCCGTTTTCCCAACGACAATCCAACTCCGGACGGACCCATGCCGCAACGCTACATAAAGAAAATCCTCGATGCTCGTGTTTACGACGTGGCCATCGAGACTCCGCTGACCGAGGCCCGTAGCCTCTCAAAGCGCTTTGGCAACAACATTCTGCTCAAGCGCGAAGACCTTCAGCCGGTGTTTTCTTTCAAGATTCGTGGCGCCTACAACCGGATTGCGCAGCTCTCTGAAGAGCAAAAAGCCAAGGGCGTGATTTGTGCCTCTGCTGGCAACCATGCCCAGGGCGTGGCCCTGGCTTCCAAGAACCTGGGTATCAAGGCGGTCATCGTCATGCCTCAGACCACGCCAGAGATCAAAGTGCGATCTGTGCGTGATCACGGCGCCAAAGTGGTTCTCAAGGGCGACGCTTTTGACGAGGCCGCAGCTCATGCTCAGGAGCTGATCGCGAAGCACGGCTACACCTACATCCCGCCCTATGACGACCCGGACGTCATCGCCGGGCAGGGCACTGTGGCCATGGAAATCATGTGGCAGTTCAGCAAACCCATTCATGCCATCTTTATCTGTGTTGGCGGCGGCGGACTGATTGCTGGCATGGCGGCCTACATCAAATACCTGCGCCCGGAAATCAAGGTGATCGGCGTTGAACCCGAGGACTCCAACTGCCTGCAGGCGGCCATGAAGGCTGGCAAGCGGGTGGTACTGGACGAAGTGGGCATCTTCGCGGATGGCGTGGCCGTCAAGCAGATCGGCAAATACCCCTGGGAGATCTGCAAGGATCACGTAGACGAGGTGATCACCGTCTCCACCGACGAAATCTGCGCCGCCATCAAGGATGTCTTCGAAGACACCCGCTCCATCGCCGAACCGGCTGGTGCGCTCGGCGTGGCTGGTATCAAGAAGTACATCGAGCGCGAACAGATCGAGAATGAAAACCTGGTGGCCACCCTCAGTGGGGCCAACATGAACTTCGATCGTTTGCGCTATATCTCGGAGCGCACGGAAATCGGTGAAAAGCGCGAGGCCATCCTGGCGGTGACCATCCCGGAAAAACCAGGGGCCTTCAAGACGTTCATCAACGCCCTGCACAAGCGTAGCATCACCGAGTTCAATTACCGCTACGCCGATGCCACCAATGCGACCATCTTCGTGGGCATCCAGATTGCGGCGGGCGGCCATGGCCGTGAAGATCTTATCCAGGACCTGCGGGAAACCGGGTACTCAGTGATTGACCTGACCGAGAGCGATCTGGCGAAGCAGCACATTCGCCATATGGTGGGTGGTCATGCGCCAACCATCACCAACGAGAAGGTTTTCCAGTTCGAGTTCCCGGAGCGCCCGGGCGCCTTGCTGAAGTTCCTGATGTCCTTGGGCACGCGCTGGAACATCTCCATGTTCCATTACCGCAACCACGGTGCGGCCTACAGCCGTGTTCTGCTGGGCGCCCAGGTGGAAGACGACGAAGTGAAAGACTTCGAGAAGATGCTCGACAAGGTTGGCTTCCGCTACGAAAACATGACTGACAATGAGGCTTATCAGCTGTTTTTGGGAGCCGGGAACAATAAGTCTGGGTAACGCGGATTAGGATTGGGTACGGCTGGCCTTCCAAAACTGTGCGGAGCCATGGATGGCGGAGCTCAAGCGCCACATGGATGTGCTTGAGCGTGTTTTGGAAGGCCAGCCGTACCCAATCCGGACGGTGAACTCCTGCTCTAGAAAGTCTTACAAAACTTTAATCTGTGAAAAATTGTAAAACGCAGGATAGGTGTTAGTCTTTCGTCTAATTCTTGAAAACAAGAATAGTCAACTGATTTAGATCGATTTTACTACTTAAAATACCGGAGAATCCCCTCATGGGCCGCAAGCCTGACATTATCCGGACGGTCGTGCTGATTTTCGCCGTTGGCCTTGTTATTACTGGCTTCACATCACTTCAGGCCTCTGACGATGAGCCTACGGCCTCCGATAGCGAAGCCTTTACAGTGTCCGCCGTTCGAGACTAAACCTTACCGAAAGCTCTTCGATCTCATTCGGTAACGCTCTCTGTCAGTCACCACACTGTGCAGAGGGATATCCCAGGGTTCCAGCGGTAACTCCGATACTTTTTGACAGTCATGGGCCAGCCCGATCAGCTTGGGGGCCAGTCGTGGCCGGATTCGCGTGAACGCAAAGGTGCGATCATAGAAGCCGCCACCCATGCCCAGGCGGCCACCGAAACCATCAAACCCCACCAGCGGAAACAGCACTGCATCCAGCGCCCATGGTGGCCGCTCCAGCCCCTTGTGGAAGGGTGGTTCAGGAATGCCAAAGCGGTTGGCCGTTAGCTCGGTGCCATCGGTAAAAGGGCTGAAAACCAGCCTGCCGCGGTGCACCGGATGCAGCACCGGCAAATAGAAGTGAATGCCTCGCCTGCGGGCAACATGAACGTACACCTGGGGATCAATTTCACCGTCGTTGGGCAGGTATACGGCAACGTGGCGGGCCCTGAAAAGGTCAGGATGTTTCAACAGGTTCAGCGCAAGCTGGTCAGCGGCAATCTGTTGTTCTTCCGCAGACAGCGAGCGGCGCTTCTTCCGAAGGGCCTTGCGAAGATTGCTTCGGGATTGCGAGTCAGGGTGCTCTTCAAAGGGCTGGGATGAGACAACGTTGGTCAACATAGAGCTTTTTCTACCATCGGGCTGCCCCTGTTGTACAGAAAAATGTCGCCTGTCACCGGTCTCTGGTTATGTCGGTGTGGCGAGCCGATAGGCTATCATTGGCCCTTCAAACTTTTCGTTCAACAGCAGGTCAACCCATGAACCATGATGCATTAACGAGTGTCCTCGAATCAGACGGCGAAGAACGATACGACTATTTCCTGAGCCAGGTCGGGGAGGAGCGTGAAATCTGGATTCTGGTGAATGCGGAGAATCGCTTCCTCAAGATCGTGTCTGAAGATGGCGATGTGGAGTACCTGCCGGTATGGCCCAGTGAGGCATTCGCGGTGGAATATGGTAAGGGTTCCGACGATCTCACGCCTAAGCGTATTCCGTTGCCGGATTTTTTCAGGAAATGGGTGCCGGGTCTGACGAAAGACGGTCTGGACGTCGGGGTGCTGCCTGGCCTGGATGATACCCTGTGGATAACCGAGCCGGAAGAGCTGAAACGCGACCTGCAGGATGAATTGTCGAGTTTCTGAGGATCTTGGTTGAAAGTAAAGCTTCCCGGGCTGCCGTTATCGGATGTGGCCCTTGAACCCAAAGTTCAAGGTCGGTGGCCGCTGTGACATATTAGGCTTTCCCCGTATGGGGACGTGCTCACAATGCCCTGAAGTAGCCACCTGGGTAGTGCGCATCGGCTCGAGGACGAATCCGACCAGCGAACAGCCCAGGAAGTTAATTTCATTATACGGGCATTGCCGGGGCCGATTGCAACACCTGAATCGGATTCCTGTGTAAGGACTAGTTACCGGTGCCTTCACCCAGTGCGGTATCGAGCTTTTCGTCCATGGCGTTGAGAATTGAACTGGCGGTGTCCGACATGGTGTCCCGCTCAAGCATCTCATTGGTGATGTTGAGTGCCGCCATCACGGCGATACGTTCGGTACCGAATACCTTGCCGCTGGCACGTATTTCCCGCATTTTGGTGTCCAGGTGCCTGGCGGAGCGGAGAAGGGCTTCCTGCTCTTCCTGGGGGCAGGCGACCAGGTATTCCTTGTCGAGAATCTTGACTTCGACGGTTGTCGGCTGCTGTGGCATCAGTGGTGCTCCAGGGCCCGGAGGCGGCCTATCATGGCTTCAATCTTGTTTTTGGCAAGATCATTCTTGTGCATGAGCTGCGCTCGCTCACGGTTCCAGTCGTCCTGCAGCTCGCGCAGCATCGCGTTGTCACGTTCCAGTTTGCGACAGTGTTCGATCAATCTGTCGAGTTTGTCCGCCAATGCCTGTAGTTCGGACTGTTCCATGAGTCGTCCAACGCCTGTATCAAAGAAGTGAACTAACTATAAGTGTGGACTGCAAGCTGGTCAATTTACAGGGATGTCATGGCCCGCGTTGCGTGATGTCCGTCACTCTGGGGCCACGTGTCCCAGCCCCTGTTTTCGGCTGCCCCGCCAGGCCTGGAGTGCTGGAATCAGTCCCACGAGCAACGCGGCCAGAGGGACGCTGGCGATGATCGACCATTCCGTTGCATTCAGCGGCCGCAAGCCTACCTGAACGCCCCATGTATCCAGTAGCCAGGGGCTAAGAGCCGCGATGCCGGCCGCTCCGGCCAGGATCGCGAGCCCGCAGGCCGCGATGGCCAGCAGAATGCATTCGATCACGTGCAATGCCGCGATGAGGACCGGCGAAGCCCCGGTAGCCCTGAGAATCGCCACTTCCTGCCGCCGCTGCGCTTGCAGAGTCAGCAACACGGCCACGAGCCCGACCAGGCTGGTGACCACGACAAAGCCGGTGATGCCCAGCAAGGCTTTTTCGAACTGACCCATGATTCGCCAGAGTTCGCTGAGCGCCACCCCCGGGAGAATCGCCGACAACGGTTCGAGCTGCGATTCGTTGATCTGGCGCTGAACCTGAAAAGTCAGCACCTTGCGGTCGATGCCCACGAATGCGGCGGTAATCGCGTCCGGTGTGAGGTCCCTCTGCCTGGCCTGTTCGGGCGTGACGGTTCGCCCGGGGATGGCAACACCGGATTCCCAGCCAATATGGATGGCTTCGAGGCCCTCCAGGCTGACGTAAACTGCCTGGTCCACCGGTGTGCCAGTGGGAGCGAGGATGCCAGTGACCGTAAACGGAGTGTCCTTGTGGTTGGAGAAGCTGGTCTTGCCGCCACCATGGGACAGGACAACCCTGTCGCCAGTCTGGTGAGCGTGCTTGCGGGCTACTTCGGCCCCCAACACCACGTCGAAGACATCGGCGAACCATTCTCCCTCGGCCAATGCGGGTTTCTGGTCCCGACCGTAGCGGAAATGTTCCGGGAACTGCTCGCTGGTGCCGACAACCCGGTGCCCGCGATAACTGTCACCCAGGGATATGGGCACCAGCCAGCCGATGCGCTCATCCTCCTGCAGTTTCTCGTAGGTACTCCAGCGGATGTTATTGGTGGCGTCACCGATGTGAAAGACCGTGTACAGCAGCAGGTTCAGCTGACCGCTGCGAGCGCCCACGATCAGGTCGGTGCCGGAGATGGTGCTGGTAAAGGACTGCTTCACTTCGGTGCGAAGGTACTGAACGCCCAGAAGCAGGGTGATGCTGAGCGTCAGGGTCAGGGTTACCAGCGCCAGTACCCTGCGCCGATACCAGAGGCTTGCCATGGCCAGAGACAGTGCCAGCCGCAGGTTCATGGGGTCACCTCCAGGGCCAGTTGGTGGTTAAAGCGTTGGGCCAGGCTCTTGTCGTGACTGACAAAGACAACGGATGAGTGTTTTTCCGCCGCCAGCCCCAGCAACAACTCGATAAAGCGGTCCCGGTTGTCGCTGTCCAGGGCCGAGGTGGGCTCGTCGGCGAGGATCAGTTCCGGGGCGCCGGTCAGTGCCCGGGCGGCGGCTACTCGCTGTTGTTGCCCGACGCTGAGGGTGGTAACACGCCGGTGCCAATGGCTCTGGGGGATGCCCAGGGCAGTCAGCAGGGATTTCGCTTCTGCCTCCGGCGAAGACAAGGCCCGCGCTCGGCGTTTCCGTGAAAGCTTGCAGGGCAGTGTGACGTTGTCCAGCGTGCTCAGGTAGGGCACCAGGTTGAACTGCTGGAAGATAACGCCCATGTGGTCGGCCCTGAATCGGTCGCGTTGGCCGCTGGTCAGGCCTGCCAGGTCTGTGCCCAGTAATTCCAGGCGACCGGTGTCCGGCACGATCAGGCCTCCCATCAGGCTCAGGAGTGTGCTCTTACCGCTACCGCTGGGGCCTCGCAGGAAAAGGTGTTC
Source organism: Marinobacter sp. M5B (assembly GCF_042604615.1). Taxonomy (NCBI): domain Bacteria; kingdom Pseudomonadati; phylum Pseudomonadota; class Gammaproteobacteria; order Pseudomonadales; family Marinobacteraceae; genus Marinobacter; species Marinobacter sp. M5B. Next base: position 3,829,356 of record NZ_CP156894.1, on the reverse strand, counting down.
ACCGCTGTTCAGTGTTACGTCAGGATAGCGGATGCCCGGCTGGGTCCGGTCCCAGCGAAAAGTGAGTTCGCTGATGCGGAGGGTTTGCCGTGGGGTTACGGAACTCTCTGAGGTTACGGAACTATCTTTGTGCAAGTCTGTCTTGCCGGTCATGTCAGGCATTGGTCATCCGGTGTATGATCCCTGAATCGTTACAGGAGACGTCAGTTTTATGTCAGAACCTCTGGAATCCCGCTCGCGGCAACGCTCTCTGTTCGCCACCCTGTGTATGGTGGCGCTGGTCGCGGCCTTCAGTCTTTCAACCGCCGTTAGCGCAAAAGACGCCTCGCAAGAGATCGACTGGCTGGAATTGATGCCAGAGGAGGATCTCAACCTACTCGAGAATATGCCAGAAGTCTCCCACGAGGGTGACGGCCCTGCCACATTGCCGGACGAGATCATGACAGGCCGCGTGGTGCCTGAAATGGATGGCCGGTCGGGCCGGATTCCGGGTTTCGTCGTGCCGCTGAAAACCACACAGGATATGCGCATTCTGGAGTTTTTCCTGGTGCCATACTATGGCGCCTGCATACACGTGCCGCCACCTCCTCCAAACCAGATCATCCATGTGAAGTACAAGAAGGGCTTCAAGCTGGAAGCACTCTACGATCCGGTGTGGATTGAGGGCACCCTGAAGATCGAGAAGACCGAGAACGACATTGCTTCGTCCTCCTACTCCATCGTGGCGGAGAACGTCTCACCCTACGAGGAGTAATGTCTCTGCAGGGCGTTCATAGGTCAGTTGTTGGCAGTAAATGCCCGGTTTGAGGGTGTCAGCCGGGCACTACCCTGGCCAGAGGGGCTGACCCATTCGACGGTGAGCTCCTCCATGCCCTCGAACCTCTCCATCAGTGCCGATGTAAATTCCTGATCGGCGTCGATGCGGTTGCATTCCAGTTGCTGGGATACGTCGTATTCCCGATGAGTGGCTTCCCCATGATGTTCTTCGTCATGATGTCCTTCGTCGTGATGTTCGGCCTCGTGATGATCGTGCTCGTCGTGGCCGTGATGAGTCTCCCCACCATGGTTTTCGTCTTCCCCGCCGAGTTCCACGGCTGCGGCCGTCACGCGGCAGTCGGCCGCTGCGGTGTTGACCAGCGGCGTGGTTTCCAGCCAGCGGGTAATGTCCGCCAACCGGCTTTTTTCCGCCTCTGTGCGGGCGCCATGCTCGAACCCGGCGAGGTTGTAGGCCGGGGAATTGAGCATCAGGTCAATACGGTTTTCTTCCACCGCCATCTGCAATCGGGCATGGCCGTGCTCGTGGGCGCCGGGATTGTCGGCGGCCAGCGCCATCGGTGCCAGGCTGCAGGCGGCGACCATACATCCAAGTGTATGCAGCGAGCGTGGACGGTTGGGGGGTAAGCGTTTAGCGGACATGGCAGGCGGCTCTCCTTGAAATTGATATGTTATAACATAATTTACTCTTTCCCGGTCCGGAATCAAGAGGGCAAGTGTCTTAAATGCGCCTGAATGCTAGGATAGGGCCTTCACTCATTCATACAGGACCGTCCCGTTTCATGTCCGAAACCGACACCTCCAACGCCCGCGCCGTCGCCTTTGAGCGCTGGGCGAATATGTTCACCGCTCACAAGGCTTTCAGTCATCCATCAGAGCTCCATGGCGTGCTTTGTGGCCGGCTCGCTGCCGGCGCTCGTATCAATGAAGAAGAATGGCTGGCCATGGTGTGTGAGCACATGGGCCTGCCCCAGGCTGCGACCGACGAATCGGACGAACTGCGGGAATTTATGGCCTCGGCCTATAGCCAGACGCTTGAGCTGTTGAAGGCTACCGATATGAGTTTTCAGCCCTTGCTGCCGGACGATGATTACGCCATCGAACAGCGACTGGAAGCGCTCACCTCCTGGGTGCGTGGTTTCCTGGAGGGCATGGCGCTGTCCGCTGGTCAGGCACTGGGTGAGGCGCCGGATGAGATTCGCGAACTCATTGAAGATCTGGTGGCGATCAGTCAGGTGGCCGATGATGACGAGCCGGACGATGAAAGCGAACAACAATTGATGGAAATCGTCGAATATGTACGGCTGGGGGCGCTAGCGGTGTTTACTGAGTTCAATCCGCCGGAAAAGCCGTCACCCAATACCCCGACTTTGCACTGAACAACGCTGATACCCGTGGGAGACTTCATGGCTTCACTGATACCCGTCAAGGAATTCAACGATCGCCGGCACCGGCTGATGGAAAGAATGGCGCCGGATAGCATTGCCATACTGCCAGCCGCCCCTGAACGGGTGCGCAACCGGGATGTCCTGCATCCGTTTCGCCAGGACAGTGACTTCCATTACCTGACGGGGTTTGGTGAGCCGGAAGCGGTCCTGGTTCTGATTCCCGGCCGGGAGCATGGAGAGTCCGTACTTTTCTGTAAGGAACGAAACCCGGAAAAGGAGCTTTGGGATGGCTTCCTGGCAGGCCCCGAGGGTGCCATCGAGACCTTCGGCCTGGACGATGCCTTTCCCATTGCCGATATTGACGACATCCTGCCCGGCATGATCGAAGGTCGCAGCCGGGTGTATTACCCACTGGGCAAAGATCATAATTTTGATGCCAAGGTGATGGACTGGGTCAAACTGATCCGCAGCAAGGTGCGTTCGGGGGCCCATCCGCCCGGCGAGTTCGTAGCCTTGGAACACTTGCTCCACGACCTGCGTCTGTACAAGAGCGCGGCGGAAATCAAGGTGATGGCAAGGGCCGGCGAGATCAGTTGTGAGGCCCACAAGCGGGCGATGAAGAGGGCCGGCAAAGGGGTCTTTGAATATGCCCTGGAAGCCGAACTGATCCACACGTTTATGGAAAACGGTGCCCGCTCCACGGCCTATCCGTCGATTGTGGGGGGCGGCCAGAACGCCTGTATCCTCCACTACATTGAAAACAGCGCCCCGTTGAACGATGGCGACCTGGTGCTTATCGATGCAGGCTGTGAACTGGAATGCTATGCCTCCGATATTACCCGTACCTTCCCGGTCAGCGGAAGGTTCAGCGATGAGCAGCGGGCCCTGTATGAAGTGGTGCTGGCGGCCCAGTACGCGGCCATTGAGGAAGTTCGTCCCGGGAATCACTGGGACCATCCCCACCAGGCCGCACTGAAAGTACTTACCCAGGGCTTGATCGATCTTGGCCTGCTCAAGGATACGACGGTAGAGCAGGCCATCGAGGAACAGGCATTCAAGCCGTTCTTCATGCACCGTACCGGCCATTGGCTTGGCCTGGATGTGCATGATGTCGGGGACTACAAGGTGGGCGATGCGTGGCGCGAACTGGAGCCGGGCATGGCACTGACCGTGGAGCCCGGGCTATATGTGGCGCCGGACAACACCAGCGTGGATGCGAAATGGCGTGGTATCGGCATTCGCATCGAGGATGACGTGGTGGTGACGAAAGAGGGCTGTCGGGTACTCACCGAGGCGGTCCCCAAGACCATTCCCGAGATTGAAGCGCTGATGGCCGACTGACCGTGAACCAGCACGATACCGATATCATCATCGCCGGTGGTGGGCTGGCAGGAGCCACCCTGGCATTGGCGCTGGCGAAAACCTTGCCGCAATTGCGGGTGACCGTGGTAGAGGCGTTTCCGTTGTCTCCGGACGCCCTGCCTGACAGTTACCAGCCCAGCTACGATGCCCGCTCCACAGCGCTGGCCTGGGGCTCAAGGTTGATCTTTGAAGAACTGGGCCTGTGGCAACGGCTTTCCGAGCATGCCACGCCCATTCGCCATATTCATGTATCGGATCGTGGGCATTTCGGGGCCACGCGCCTGAACGCCGCCGAGCACCAACAGGAGGCTCTGGGCTATGTCGCGGACAACCGCTGGATGGGGCTGTGCCTGATGCGGGAACTGCTGCAGACCCATGTGGTCTGGGAAGCACCGGCGGAAGTGACAGCCATGCAGCCGCTATCGGAGGGTGTTCGCGTTACCCTGGGCGCCGACACGGGAAATCGGGAACTGACCGCGCAGTGTCTGGTGGTGGCTGACGGCGGCCGTTCCGGCCTGCGTGAAACACTGGGCTTCCGGGTCAATGAACAGGCGTATGATCAGCATGCCCTGATCGCCAATGTCTCCACCTCCCATAGTCATGAGTTTACCGCGTTTGAACGTTTCACCGATGCTGGCCCCATGGCGTTGTTGCCTCACGGCTCGCCAGCGCGCGCCGGCACAAACGCCGCCCTGGTATGGACGTTGAGTAGTAAGGCTCTTGATGAACTGCTGTCATTGGGCGATGACGATAAGTGCCAGCGACTGCAGCATCGTTTTGGCTGGCGCCTGGGGCGTTTTACCCGCATCGGGGAATGCAGCCACTACCCGCTGACCCTGAAAACCGTGGATGAGGCGGTTCGGCCTGGTGTGGTGTTGGTAGGCAATGCGGCGCACACCCTTCATCCGGTTGCCGGTCAGGGCTTCAACTTGGCCTTGAGAGGCCTGATGGCTCTGGTGGAACAGTTCCGTGTGGCCGTCGAGCAGCAGCAACCCCTCGGCAGCCTGGGCGTGCTTAACGCTTATCAGGCTCGTCATCGCCGGGACTGGCAACAAACCGTACGGTTTTCCGACTCACTGATCCAGCTTTTCGGTAATCATCTACCCCTGGTGGCCACCGCCCGCGACGCCGGTTTGATGGGGCTGGACCTGCTACCCGGCGCCAAACGCTGGTTTGCTCGTCAGGCCATGGGCCTGGGTGGGCGCCGGGCCGAGCTTCGTACTCCTGACAACGTTTTCTCGGAACGCAATGACCATGAGTGAGCAACCGCAATTCGATATCCTGGTGGTTGGCGGCGGCATGGTGGGCTCGGCCCTTGCGCTGGGTTTGTCTCGGCAGGGCTGGAACGTCGGGCTGGTGGAAGGTGCCGACCGAAAGGCCTTGATGCAGGACCCCGAAGAAGCGCTATCGGTGGAAGATTTTGACCCCCGCGTGAGCGCCATTTCGGTCGCAAGCCAGCGGCTGCTGGAACAGTTGGGGGTATGGCCGGACATAACCGCTGGTCGCCACTGTTCCTACCAGACAATGACGGTGTGGGACGGCGATGGCACCGGCCGCATCCAGTTCGAGGCGGCAGAACTCCGCGCCCCGGCGCTGGGTACGATCATTGAGAACCGTCGAATTGTGCGTGCACTGTTTGATGCCCTGGCTGACAGCGCTGTGACCCTGATTGACGGGGTCAGGGTGAGTGGCTGGTGGCAGGACGGGCATACGCGAGGCATCCACCTGGAAGACGGCCAGACCTTCGGCGCCAGGCTTGTGGTGGCGGCGGACGGTGCCCACTCCCGGTTGCGCCAATGGGTGGGGCTACCGACCCGTGAGTGGGATTACGGCCAGCAGGCCATCGTATGCACCGTTCGAACGGCCCAGAGCCACCGCTATACCGCCTGGCAACGGTTCTCGCCCACAGGACCTCTGGCTTTCCTGCCATTGTTGTCAGAGTCCGGCGATGAGCATTTTTGTTCTATTGTATGGTCACAGGATACTGAAGAGGCACGGCGTCTGATGGGGCTGGATGACCACGCCTTCAAAGCGGAACTGGAACGGGCGATAGAGCGTGAACTGGGCGCAGTGGATCTGGTCTCGCGTCGCTACGCGTTTCCTTTGCGTCAACGCCATGCCAAGGAATACATCGCCCCTGGCTTTGCGCTGGTGGGAGATGCTGCCCATACCATTCATCCCCTGGCCGGCCAGGGGGCGAATCTGGGTTATGGGGATGTTCGTGCGTTGCTGGATGAACTTGCCAGTGCCCGGAGCAAAGGCATTGATCCAGACAACGAGCTTGTTCTGGCTCGCTACCAGCGCCGTCGCAAGGGTGAGAACCTCGCGATGATGGCGGCCATGGAAGGTTTCAAGCAACTGTTTGGCCGCGATGAGTTGACCCTGCGTTGGCTCCGCAACACCGGCATGCGCTGGCTGAACCAGCTTGGGCCGATCAAGAATCGTATTGCCGCCGAGGCCATGGGGCTGGATGCCTGAGTATGGTTTGCAGGGCGCACTATAAACATCGTTGAACCAAAAGGAATTCGTTATGGCTGCCAGCAGTCTCCTCGTATTGATTGATGACATCGCCACGGTTCTGGACGATGTGGCGTTGATGACCAAGGCGGCCACCAAGAAAACCGCCGGCGTGCTGGGGGATGACCTTGCGCTTAATGCCCAACAGGTGACCGGAGTGAAACCTGCGCGGGAACTGCCGGTGGTCTGGGCGGTGGCGAAGGGCTCGATGCTCAACAAGGCCATCCTGGTTCCGGGCGCTCTCGCCATCAGCTTCTTCGTGCCATGGTTGGTGATTCCCCTGCTGATGCTGGGTGGCGCCTTTCTCTGCTTTGAGGGGTTTGAAAAAATCGCTCACCGGTTCCTCCACAGGCAGGAAGATGAACAGCACAAGGAAGAACTTCGCAACGCCCTCAAAAATCCCGAGGTCGATCTGAAAGCGGTTGAGCAAGACAAGATCAAAGGGGCGATCCGCACGGACTTTATCCTGTCGGCCGAAATCATAGCGATCACCCTGGGAACGGTCAGTAGTCAGAGCATCGGAATGCAGTTCATGGTGCTGACGGTCGTCGCCGTAATGATCACCATCGGTGTCTATGGCCTGGTGGCCGGCATTGTGAAACTGGACGATGGCGGTCTGTACCTCAGCCAGAAAGAAAGTCCATTCGCCAGGCGGGTTGGGGAAGGCATCCTCTGGTTTGCTCCCTGGATGATGAAAGCCTTGTCAGTGCTGGGCACCATCGCCATGTTCCTGGTGGGTGGCGGCATTCTCACCCATGGACTGCCACCGGTGTATGAGGCCATTCATCACTTTGTCGAAGGTTTTGGTAGTGTCGCCCAGGCCGTTATTCCGGTGCTTGCGGACGGCCTTTTCGGCGTTGTAGCGGGGGCTTTGCTGGTAGCGGTGATCACACCACTGACAAAACTCTGGAAGGCGCGTTCGGCCTGAGCTAAACGCAGGCGTCGAACAGGCGGCTGACCAGCACAGGTACGGCGGTCTCCACCCGGAGGATACGGTTGCCAAGGTGTACCGCTTCGCAGCCCGCCTCGGTCAGCTTGTCGACTTCATACGGTATGAACCCGCCTTCCGGGCCAACGCACAGGGTGGCGGGTTCGTTGATGTGTGCCGGGCAGGGCGTGCTGGTGCCGGGGTGGGCCACCAGAGCACGGGTATTTCTCAGCAGGGCCGGCAATTCATCTTCCACGAACGGCTTGAACAGCTTGCGGACGTGCAGCCGGGGCAGGTGGGTGTCCCGCGCCTGCTCCAGGCCGAGTACCATGTTTTCCCGCAGATTGTCGTCCGACAGCCACGGCGTTTGCCAGAAGCTTTTCTCCACCTTGTAGGCATTGATCAGCCAGATATCCTTGACGCCAAGGGTTGCGCAAGTCTGCAGTACACGGCGGAACATCTTTGGCCGTGGCATGGCCAGGATCAGCGTCAAGGGCAGTGGGGCTGGCGGTGGTGTGGTTAATTCCACCTGGAGTACGGCCTCGGTATCGTTAAGCCTGACCACGCGACCCGTGCCAATATCGCCGTCCACCAGGCCCACAGGTACCAGGTCGCCTTCCGCAACCTTCAGCACTGAATGCAGGTGTGCCAGCCGGCGGCCCGTGAGCACGGCTGTGTCCGTTGCCACGAAATCATCCTGAAACAGTAGCGCCAGGTTCATTCGTTGGAGGCGTCCGTTGCATCAGGGGCTTCCACCTCGCGCCTGGCGAGCCGACCAAACAGAATGCCGAGTTCAAACAACAGCCACATGGGCACCGCCAGCAGGGTCTGGGAGATGATGTCCGGTGGGGTCAGCAACATGCCGATTACGAAGCAGCCCACCACGATGTACGGGCGCTTCGCAGCGAGGTCTTCGGGCGTGGTGGCGCCAGTGAGAATCAGCAGTATGGTGGCGATGGGAATTTCGAAGGCAACCCCGAAAGCGAAGAACATCTTCAGTACGAAATTGAGGTAGCTGCTGATATCCGGCAACTCAACAATGCCTTCCGGGCCGATGGCGGTGAAGAATCCGAACACCAGCGGGAACACCACGTAATAGGCAAAGGCCGCCCCCAGATAAAACAGGACGACCGACGTAAACAGTAAGGGGAACGCCAGTTTCTTCTCATGGGCATACAGGCCCGGCGCAATAAAACTCCAGAGCTGGTAGAGGATCACCGGAATGGCCACGAACACGGCTAGCACCAGGGCCAGTTTCAATGGCGCGAAGAACGGCGAGGTGATGTCCGTTGCGATCATGGTCTGGCCGACTGGCAGCAGGTCCCGCAAGGGTTGCGATATCAGCAGGTAGAGTTCATTGGCAAACGGGTAGATGGCGGCAAAACAGATGATCACCGCCAACACCATTTTCAGCAGGCGGTTGCGCAGCTCCAGCAAATGCTCGATCAGTGGCATTTCCGGCTGTGCATCTTCGGGACGTTGGGCGTTTTTGCCGTCGGGCTGGGTGGTCATGAACGGTTATCCGGCGTGCTTTCCTGTTGTTTCGGGGTGCCATCGGCCGAATGGTCGTGCGTGCTGTCATCCTCTCGTGGCGGATCATCAGGGGCCAGAGAGGCATGTCCGGAACCGTTGGCTGAGGTAGGGTCTTCCTCAGGGTCCATTACGGGCTCTTCGGGTTCGGCAATCCGACGGGTCGCAGGTGCGGGCCGGTGTTTGGGCTTATCGTCGTCGGACAGAACCATGTGTTCGTATTTCTTGGCCTCGTCCAGGGCGCCGCGCACCGACTTCTGGACATCTTCCAGGCCGACGTCGCCGGCTTTGCGCAGTTCTTCGCGAAGCTCTTCCGCCTTGAGCTGACGGTCGAGTTCCGAGGAGAATTGGCTCACCATGCGGCGGGCACCACCAATCCAGCGCCCGGCTGCCCGGGCCGCTGTAGGCAGCCGTTCGGGGCCGAGAACCAGTAATGCAATGACGCCGCAGATCAGCAGCTCGACAAAGCCGATATCAAACATTCAGCCCGTCTCAGCTGTGGGACTTGTCCCGTGGCTTTTCTTCGGCGCGGGCTTCATGAGCTTTCGCGTCGGCATCGTCTGCAATGGCGTCCGGGTCATCGTCCTTCTTGTCGTCTTCGTTCATGGATTTTTTGAACCCACGAATGGCACCGCCGAGATCCCCGCCGATGTTGCGGAGCTTTTTGGTTCCGAACAACAGGATAACAATGCCAAGTACGATTAGGAGTTGCCAGATACTGATGCCCATGCCGGGACCCTCGTCTTAAGGTTTCTGTTACGGTTGATTGTACGCCACTTCGGGGGGCTTCCGGAAACCCTCTTCAGGGTTGCCCGGATCACTGTTCCCGGGAGGCTTTTTCTTCAAGGCCAGACAGGTCAAATCGGCTGGCGAGCTCGTCGATGACGTCCTTGGGGCCAAGGCCAAGCCGGGACAGCATCACCATGCTGTGAAACCAGAGGTCGGCGGTTTCATAAACCACGTCCCGGGTTTCACCGGAGTGCTCCGCGTCCTTGGCGGCCAACAACGTCTCGGTGCACTCTTCCCCTACCTTTTCCAGGATCTTGTTGAGCCCCTTCTGGTGCAGGCTGGCGACATAGGAGGTTTCCGGATCGGCCTCCTTGCGGGCTTCCAGCACCTGGGCCAATTGCTCAAGAATGTCACTCATGGTTGCTACCTCCCTGTTTGTCACCGTAAATAGCGCCGGGATCCCGCAGAACCGGATCCACGCTCGTCCATTGCCCGCCTTCAAATTTGCGATAGAAGCAGCTTCGTCGCCCGGTGTGGCAGGCGATACCGCCTTTCTGCTCAACCTTCAGAAGAATCACGTCTTCATCGCAGTCCAGCCGGATTTCCGAGATCACCTGTTGGTGCCCGGAGGTTTCCCCTTTGCGCCACAATTTGCCGCGGGAACGGGACCAATATACGGCCTGGCCTTCTTCAGCGGTCAACTGGAGCGACTCTGCGTTCATCCAGGCCATCATCAGGATGTCGCCGGTAGCGGCGTCCTGGGCAATGGCAGGTACCAGCCCATCCGCATTCCAGCGGATTTCCTCTAACCAGTCAGGCGTCCCGACTCTAGCGTTTGAATCTTGCATTTAGATGACTTCCGTCAGTTTTTCCGTTCATGGCCTACAACCAGCCAGGCCGCCACGGCCAGTAAAGCCCAACCATGAACGGGCATGGTCTGTGCGAGGGTGGCAAGGTCGTGGTCGAGGCTCAGCCAGGCCACCCCCGCCAGGGCTGCAGCGGCCAGCCCCCGTCGCCAGCGCCGGTCGGCCCGGGCCCGGTTTTCACGAATAAGTTCCAGTGTAGCGCGACTGGGGTGGTCGTTGGAGCCCGTGTTGCGTAACTGCACCAGCGCGTCGTGTACCAGCTGTGGCATTTCCGGCGACTGCTCCAGCCAGGCGGGCAAATGGGACTGCAGGGATTTGATCAGGCCGGACGGGCCGATGCGTTTGCGCATCCAGGCTTCCAGGAAGGGTTGAGCAGTGCTCCAGAGGTCCAGATCCGGATAAAGCTGACGCCCCAGGCCTTCCACATTCAGCAGGGTTTTCTGCAGCAGTACCAGTTGCGGTTGCACTTCCATGTTGAAGCGCCGCGCCGTCTGGAACAGCCGTAGCAGGAAGTGGCCAAAGGAGATGTCTTTCAGTGGCTTCTCGAAAATCGGCTCGCAAACGGTGCGGATAGCGGCCTCGAATTCGTTGACCCGGGTGTCCGGTGGCACCCAGCCGGACTGGATATGCAACTCGGCGACCTGGCGGTAATCGCGGCGGAAAAACGCCAGCAAATTGCGGGCAAGATAGCTTTGGTCATCCGGTGCAAGAGTGCCAACGATGCCGAAATCGATGGCAATGTACTTCGGGTCCTCGGGGTTGCTGACATCCACGAAAATATTGCCGGGGTGCATGTCGGCGTGAAAGAAGCTGTCCCGGAAGACCTGGGTGAAGAAGATCTCCACCCCTTTCTCTGCCAGTACTTTCAGATTGACGCCGGCTTCACGAAGCGCCGGAACGTCGGCAATGGGGATGCCGTGGATGCGCTCCATGACCAGAACGGACTTGCGTGTGTAGTCCCAGTCGATGGAGGGGATATAAATCAGCGATGAGTTCTCGAAATTACGGCGCAGCTGACTGGCGTTGGCGGCTTCGCGTTGCTGGTCGAGTTCGTCATGGATGGTGGAATCGTAGTCCGCCACCACTTCCACCGGGTGCAGCCGACGGCCTTCGGACCAGTAGCGTTCCAGCAGACCGGCCATCATGTACATCAATGCCAGGTCCTGGCGGATGACCCGTTCAATGTCGGGGCGGATGACCTTGACCACGACTTCCCGGCCGTCGAGAAGTGTGGCGGCATGCACCTGGGCGACGGAGGCAGAGGCCATGGGCTCACGGGAAAACTCCGCAAACAGTTCCGACACCGGCGCACCGAGGGATTTTTCGATAATGCCCTGGGCGACGTCGCCGGGAAAAGGCGGTACCCGGTCCTGCAGGTTTTTGAGGGAAAGCGCCATGTCGTCGGGTAGCAAGTCCCGTCGCGTCGACAGGATCTGGCCGAATTTGACGAATACCGGCCCCAGCTCTTCAAACGCGAGGCGTAGGCGGTCCCCCCGGTCCAGCTTGGGTTTCGGAAACAGGTGCCAGGGGGCCAACAGGAAAAACACTTTCAGGGGGACAGGCAGTTCCGCCAGCGGTAGAAAGGTGTCCAGCCGGTAGCGGCAGAAGACCCAGGCAATGCGGAACAGGCGTTGCAGGCGCGTCACGGCGTCTCCGTTTGGTCTTGTTGTCTGGGATGCTCCAGCCGCGTGACCCTGGCTTCCAGGCGTTCGGTCTGCAGGTTCAGCCGGTCGATATCGGTAAACGTGGCTTCCAGCTCCCGGCGCCCGGGCAGGCTTCGGCTTTCTTCATGAATATATTCTTCAACATTGGCGTTCAGGGACGCAAACGCCTGTCGGCTCCAACGAACAGCCCCGCGAACGCGCTGGCCGATAAAATGCGCCGGCACATCACCAATATAGCCGGCCATGGCAGCTTCCCAGTCGGGGTCGAGTTGGTCGATGGCGCGCTGGAACTGGTGCGCCAGGGCGGTATCGCCAGTCACGTGAATGCGGCCTTCGCTGAAAACTCCGTCATCGCCGGTGGCCAGGGCGGCGAACGCCATGGGGCGGCCGGACAGGATCAAAGCAGGAGCTTCCGAGGGCTGGCTGGCAACCTGAATGCGATCTCCCGCCTGTTGCAGCGTCAGCGTGAGGCCGAGCCCGTCCAGCGAAAACTGTACCGGCCCCGTGAGCGCTGACATCAGCGCCTGCTTGCCAGCGGGGTCCAGCGCCAGCGCTCGGTTGAGCGCGCTCTCAATGATAGAGGTGGCGGCAGACAGCAGGGTTGGGCCGGGAAACATCAGGGCTTGATTCCCACATGCAGGGCGACCACGCCACCGGTCATATTGTAGTACTTGCAATTCACCAGGCCGGCCTCTTCCATCATCGCCTTGAGCGTATCCTGATCCGGATGCATGCGGATGGACTCGGCCAGGTATTGATAGCTGTTGGAATCGCCGGCAATCAACTGGCCCATCAGCGGCAGCGCGTTGAATGAATACACGTCATAGGCTTTGCTGAGCAGCGGATTCTTCGGTTTGGAAAACTCCAGTACCATTACCTTGCCACCAGGTTTCAGCACCCGCGTCATGTCCCGCAGGGCCTGGTCCTTGTCGGTGACGTTGCGTAGGCCAAAGGCAATGCTCACAGCGTTGAAGCTGTTGTCCGGGAAGGGGAGGTGTTCGGCATCCGCCTGCACGTATTCGATGTTGCCGGCGTAGCCTCGGTCCATCAGCCGGCCCCGGCCAACCTGAAGCATGGACGCATTGATGTCGGCCAGCACAACCTTGCCGGTTGGGCCGACCAGGTCCGAGAACTTCATGGTCAGGTCGCCGGTACCCCCGGCAATATCCAACACCTGGTGCCCCTTGCGGACGCCGGAAAGCTCAATGGTAAAACGCTTCCAGAGGCGGTGGATTCCCATGGACATGAGGTCGTTCATCAGGTCGTACTTGCCGGCCACGGAATGGAACACGTCAGCGACCTGACCCGCTTTCTGGCTTTTCGGCACGTTGCGAAAGCCAAAATGGGTAACGTCGTCTTTAGGTGTTTCCGCCTGCGGCTGGTCGGTAGACGGTTGTTGCTCGCTCATGGGCATGTCCTGTCAGAATCTGAACCCCGTATTCTAACGCTTGCGGGGGTGGCTACAAGTTTAATGCCGCCTTACACTATAAATCGCGCCCGAAATCCTGGAGATATCCGTTTCATGTCAACAATTGATGTACGCCGCACTCATTCCCTCGACAAAGAGCACGCCCGCCAGGCGGCGGAAACCCTGGCTGAGGATCTGTCAAAGCAGTTTGATGTGAACTATCAGTGGGAAGGGGATCATCTCAAGTTCAAACGCAGCGGCGTGAAAGGCCAGTTGGAAATCACCGATAGCAATCTCCATGTTCACCTGGAACTGGGCATGATGCTGCGGCCGTTCAAATCGCGTATTGAGCAGGAAATCCACTCCCAGCTTGATCAGATTCTGAAGGCCTGAGTTCCCCCTATTTCGTTAAAGGTCACTCGGTAGCTCAAACGGTTTCGGGTGGCCGTCCAGGATGTTCTTCATGACCCGTTTCTCTCGCGTGACCAGACGGTCAATCAGTAGGTCTACATTGTCCATTTTACGGAACGCGGAATAGCCCCGGTGCAGGAAACTGTGCAGATCGCTGAGGCCCGCCATCTCGGCCGGTGCCCGGCTCATTGAAAGCAGCCAGCCAAGGGTGCGGTTGCGGACATAGCGGTCGAGCTGGTGCCCCACCTCAGCCACCAGGGTAATCTGCCGTTCCCGTTGTTCCAGTTGCTGGCTGCTGCGAAAGATCTGGCAGTAGGCGTCGCTGGAAAGTTCGCTGGGAGAAAGGCCGCTTGAATGGCAGAGTTCGGCCAGCTCCAGGTCCAGCCGTTGGGTAATCAGGTTCAACTCCACCAGCCCGGCGAAGGTGTCCAGCAGGTTGTCCGGGAGCCACTTCACCATCTTCGGGAATACGCGGTCGATGTTGTCGTCGCGTTGGGTCATGCCGGCGGGGGCGTAGAGGTCCGTCAGCAGGAATTCCAGGCCGGTGTGGTACCCGGGGTGTTGGTAGAGGTCCGCGTGGGTGGCCTTCAGGCGCTCCGCCTGCCAGTCCGCTATCCGGAAGGTGTGTTCCAGCAGGGAGTGGGTGGCTTTGTACTGGCGGAAGTCGTGGTAGTCCAGCAGCAATTGCTGCAACCGTCGCGCGCTGTCGGAATGGGTTGGGGTAGCGACTAGGCGCTCACGATACATGGGTGTGTGGCTCCACTGGACCTGCAACAGAAACGCGCCAGTTTAGCGGAGCCGGGGCTCGAGTGCAGCTGTGCTAACCCTGGGCCGTCGCCGGCAGGCTCTCAAATCCCGGCACCCATTCCTTGCTGTCGAGTGTAATAAAGTGGCTGGGAGCCTCGGTTTCGACAATCCGCATGGTGGTCGGGCTTTGGCGTGCACTGGCCAACATGGCCTGTCGGTCCAGTATTCGGTCCACAGCCGGTATCAGGAAGGTGCCGTAACGAACCTTGCTGTACACGCTGGTGTCTGTTCTCTCCATCCAGGCCATCAGGTTCTCTATGTTGCGAACAATGGTCAGGTGGTCCTTGGTGGCGGAAAACAGTTTGCCCAGCAGCTGCTTCTTGCGTGGGTTCATTTTGCCGAAGAAGGTTTGACCATAGGCGGATGAGGGAGCGCTGTTTATCAGGCGAATCAGCCAGGGCCACATGCCATGGCTCACCGGCTCCAGTACCGCCGTTACCAGGGCAGAAAGACGCCCCTGGGGCAGAACGGGTGCTTCCAGCACCAATTCCACGTTTTCATACAGTTCCGGCCATTGATTGATGGCCTCAAGGATGACGGCGCCGCCGCGAGAATGGCCATGTACGCGGATGTTGTCGGTGCTGGGCAGGTTCGCCAGGGCCTGGTTGAGAATACAGGCGTCGTACTCGATAGTGCCGTCGAGGTGTTTGATAGGCACTTCCCAGTCCGGTGCTTCGGGCGTTACGCCGTTTACGGGAATGTGATAGTTGCTGCAGGTCAGCAGGATCAGTTCGGTGGTTGGTGCTTCGTAGGCCTGGGTGAAGTAGCAGTGATTTTCCAGAAAACCGTGGACGCCAATAACGGTCTGTTCGGCCTTGCCGCTGTGATTGCGGACGGAAACGGCGCCTGTGCCGACGCGGAAGACTCGCCCTGAGAACATCTCCGAGTAAGCGCTATCGATCGGTTTTATCAGTTTTCGTACATGGCTCGCTTTCATGACTGCTCTCCTTCAGCACCTGATGCCTGCCTTTTATTGGTCTTTATGGGCGCTGGTACATTCAGTTGTACCGATTTCTGCCACCGCAGGTATTGGCACTGATTACTGTTTTACGCTCAGTCAGGGCCAATAGACGTTTGGCGAACAGTGCGTAAAGGCACGTGTAGTGCCTAATAACCATTTCATCAAGCCTTATTCCCAGTATAGGGGTGAAAGGTTACTTCCGTGTAACTTTTTGTAACTACGTGACGCCGACAGCCTTATGGAGCCTTCAGGGCTTGTCTGGCACAATGCGGGGTCAACTTTCCATTTCTTGCAGCATTTATCCGGGGACAGACAGGTTTGAGTCAAAAGGAATCGCATCTGCTGTTGCCTGTGGACTCGGCCTGGCTGGCTCTTGAGCGGCCCGAAAACCCCATGACGATTACCGTTATGTTGCGGGTGGAAGGGCTCACGGAAGCCCGGTTGCTGGAATTCCTGCGTATTTACTGGCTTGCCTGGGAGCGTTTTCGCTATATGCCGGTTCGCCGCGCCCCTGGCTGGTGGTGGGAAGAGGACCCGGTATTTTCGCTCCACCACCACCTGCAGGTGGTCGGCGGCGAGCTGGACCGGCAGGCCTTGCAGGACTGGGTGTCAGCCCGGTTGAACCAGCCATTGCCCACGTACCGTCCGCTCTGGAAATTCTGGTTGCTTCCCGATGCCGAGGGCGGCGCCGTACTCCTTTTGCGCATGCACCACTGCTACGCCGACGGGCTCTCCCTGCAGGGCATATTTGACCGGTTGTGCCCGCCGTCGCCGCAACAGGCGCCGGTGCTTTACGGCGCGGCGGAACAGGCGGACATGAGGCGTTGGGGAAGAGCCGCCAATGCCTGGCTGCGTGAGCTGACGGACAGCGAGTGGCCGCGGGAAGAGGCGGGTCCGGAGGACGATATTCCCCGCAACGGTGGCACCGCCGGTCGCAATGCCCTGGAGCGGGCGACCTGGAAAAGTGTCAAGCTGGTCAATGAGCTCAGCCAGTTCCTGGTAGAGCCGGAAGATACGGACTCCTCCCTTAAGCGGTCGCTATTGGGACGTCGCCAGTGCCGCTGGTCGCAGCCCGTGGCGCTTGAACGTTTTCGCCGGATTGCCACGCTTACCAGCGTTACCATCAACGATGTGTTACTCAGTTGCGTGGCGTCTGCAGTCCGCAATCGGCTTGTCGCGGACGATACCGATATGGATGAGGCAGTGCTTCACGCGGCGGTGCCAGTGGATATCCGTAACCGCCTGCCGGAAGGGGTAAAGCCGGAGCCCGGGACTCTGGGTAACTATTTCGGGACGGTGTTCGTGCCGTTGCCGGTGGACGGTGAAAGTTCCCTGGAGCGGCTGTTCCGCATCAAGCATGAAACCCGCAAGCTCAAGAAAAGTTGGCAGCCCGGCCTGTCCTGGGCGCTGACAGGCAGCGCACCGCTGATTCCCGAAGCCTGGCGTCAACCTGTGGCGGATCTGTTCTACCGCAAGGCCAGTGCGGTGGTGTCGAACGTGCCTGGTACCCGTGATGAACGGTATCTGGCCGGTTGCCGCATTCTGGAGCAGATGTTCTGGGTACCCCAGGCCGGGGATATCGGGCTCGGCGTCAGCATTGTCAGTTACGCCGGCCAGGTCCAGTTCGGTGTGGTGGCCGATGAGGCGGTCATGGCCGATCCCGAGTGCTTCCTGGATGACTGCCTGCAAGAGTTGGAATGCTTTCCCCTCTGACGGGTAGTAGTCCCAAAGTTCTGTTTTCATAGCCTCCTAAAAGATCAGAAAACCTGCCCCCTTGGCGCATTTTCCACCCCCGCTGCTTCGCCGACCATTGAATTCAGGCGAAAGAATGCGCCTGAGACACGGGTAACCACCCGCTGCTCAACACCCAGATTCAATAAAAACCGGGGGAGTTTATGAACAACAACAATTTCCGAAAGTCAGGGCTGGCCATCGCGATGGTTGGTGCGATGTCGGTCAGTGCCGGCGCAAACGCGGCAATCGAAGTGTACAACGAAGACGGAACCAGCTTTTCCGTGGACGGCTATTTCAACGCCTTCTACGTTAACCGTGACGACAAGCTGAACGACACTCGCAATTCCGACGTGAAAATGGGGTTCCTGCCCAATACGATCGGTTTCAACTTCAGTAAGGAAATGGGCGACCTGACTCTGGGTGGCCGGTCTTCGTTCTGGTCCACCATCAACGACAGCCTGCAGTCACCGACGGATACCGCTATCGATGTGCGCCAGCTGTACGCCACGGTAGACGGTTCTTTCGGTCAGGTGCTGATTGGTAAGGACTTTGGTCTTTACGCCCGCTCTAACATCTTCCTGGACGAAATCCTGATGGGCTTCGGTTCTCCGGGTGCGGCAACCGGCGTTTCTTTTGGCAATATCCGCACTGGGTACCCTTACCCTAATCCATCGGCACAGATTACCTATCGGACCCCGGATATGGGCGGCTTGAAGGTGGCTGCTGGTATTTTTGAGCCTGCCAATACCACACCGGGTGCGGAGTCAGAACAGTCCGCGCCGCGTTTCGAAGCAGAGGTTACCTACAGTGCGGACCTGAACGGCCTGGCGTTGACAGGCTGGGTTAATGGTCGCCATCAGAGTTCCGAGAATGCAACCACCGAAGTGGACAGCCAAGGCCTTGGTTACGGTCTTAAAGCGTCCGTTGCAGGGCTGTCGCTCACGGCCTCCGGCTTCACCTCTGAGGGCGACGTTCCTGTATTGCTGACCGATGCGGCCCTGACTTCGGAAGAGGACGCCGACGGCTACCTGCTCCAGGGATCCTATACCCTTGGCGCCAATCGCCTGGTGTTGTCCTACGGTGAAACAGACTCTGACCAGGGTGATTTCGAAACAGAGAACACCTCGGTCGCGGTCTTCCATGATGTAAACAGCAACTTCAAGCTGGTTGCCGAATACAACATGTTTGAGCAGACCACGAAGTCCACCGGCGCGGATGCAGCAGAGTTCGACACCCTGGCGCTGGGTGCTGTGATCACGTTCTGAGTGTTTGAAGAGTGCCCCAGCACCGGCAAGGATTCCCGGCGCCGGGGCCTCGAACTTAAGACTAAAGTGCCGGTTTGCTTTCCCGCAAATCGGCAGCGCCAGCAGGCATTGATTCAGGAGGGTTTTTAATCAATGGCTTACGATCATTTTGGCGCGCCAATTAAAAGCACTGAAGTCGCATTGGCTCCGTTTGCGGATTCCGTAGAATCGAGTGAAAGCCACTCGGTTTCGGAGCGCGTATCCATGAAACCCGTTACCACGCTGCCTGCCGTTCGGGTAGCCAGCTCCCATGTTCGTGATCCGATGCTGGCCGCCACCAACCTTGCCAGCGAGCTCAGTCATGAACACCTCGGCTGTGTCCTGTTTTTCTGTTCCGCTGAATACGATCTTGGTCGTTTGGGCATTGCCCTTGAACATGTCTTTGATGGCGTGCGGGTCAGTGGTTGTACGTCTGCGGGGGAAATTACACCGGAAGGTTACGGCCGGGGCTGTATCACCGCTATTGGTTTCGACCGGCGTTACTTTTCTATTGAATGCGCCCTGATCAGTGAGCTTGAGCATTTCACCCTTCACGACGCCCAGGGGGTCATTGATGGTCTGTTGTCCACCTGTCGTGATGCCGGCCTGGCATCGGTCAAGGGCAACACCTTTGCCATCACTTTGCTGGATGGGCTGTCGAGCCGGGAAGAGCTTGTGCTGGCGACACTGAATGCCGCGCTCGGCACTATCCCACAGTTTGGCGGATCCGCGGGCGACGACGAGCGCCTGGCCAATACCCACGTGTTTTTTGAGGGCCGGTTTCACACCGGGGCCGCTACTGTGATGCTGGTTAATACGCCGTTGGACTTCCGTGTGTTTTCCACGCACCACATGCAAGCCCGCGAAGAAAAACTGGTGGTTACTTACGCAGATGCTAAGAGCCGGACCGTCTATGAGTTGAACGCGGAACCGGCAGCGGAAGCCTACGCCCGCGCAGTGGGCGTAGCGGTGGAAGAGCTTGACCGCAAGGTGTTTGCGCTGCGACCGATGGGCGTGCGGATCGGGGGGCACTATTTCGTGCGCTCGGTACAACGGGTGAACGCCGACGGGAGCCTGACGTTCTACTGCGCGGTGGAAACCGGCATTGTCATGACCGCCATGGAGCCTGGCTCACTTCTTGAGAGCGTGCGCACGCAAATTGAAGCCTCCGAACGGGTCGTGGGGCCACCACTGGTGACCATAGGCTGCGACTGCTTTCTTCGTCGTCTGGAAGCGGAGTTCACTGGCGTTGTAGATGAAGTGTCAGATTTCCTTCGTCATCATAAGGTCATTGGCTTCAATACCTATGGTGAGCAGTTCGACGGTATGCATATCAATCAGACGTTTACGGGGGTGGTGATTGGTCAGCCCGATGCCGGTTACGGTCACAACTGAGGCTGATCCCGACGACCGCAGGGATCAGCGGATTGCCGAGCTGGAGGCGGAGAACGAACGCCTCCGAAAGATAAGGGACGCTCTTATTGTTCGGGTGGAATCCGGCTCGGCTCACAAACCCGAACCCTATGCGGCGTTTGAACACTCGGTGGTTCTGGCGGAGCAGGTGCGGGAACGTACGGAAGCGCTCAACCAAACCATGGATGAGCTCAAGCACAGCAACAAGGCCCTGAACAGGGCCCGCGAAGAGGCTGAAACCACGCGCCAGCGTCTGGCAGACGCTATCGAAAGCATTGCTGATGGCTTTGTGCTTTTTGATCACCAGCACCGCCTTATTCAATGTAACAGCCGGTTCCGCAGTTACTGGGCCGATGCCCGGTTGGATGTTCCTCCCCCCGGCACTTCTATCGCCGATCTGAAGGCCATGGCGATCAATTCCGGGCTGGTGGTTGAAGAGCATGTGAATGAGTCCTCAGAAGGGGCGGTGTTCCTGCTGTCCAACAGCCGTTGGGTGCAGATGACGGAAAGGAGCACCCGTGAGGGTGGGCTGGTTGTTCTTTACTCGGACATTACTGACGTCAAGAACAGTGAAATGGCTCGCCGAATCAAGGCGCTTGAAGAGAGCGAGCGCTGGATCCGCGTGGTGACGGACCATGTGCCCGCACTGATCGCCTACGTGGGCGCGAACATGACCGTGCAGTTCTGCAACAAGGTTTATGAAGCCTGGTATGGGCGCAATGGCGAGTCGCCGCTTGGTAAACACCTGGAGAACATTCACCAGCCTGAGCTTTACCAGAGGCTAATGCCTCATATGCAGGCTGTGCTCAGGGGTAATAGCGTCAACTTCGAATTCGAGGAAACCAACGACACCGGAGAGACCCGCTACATGCTCCGCGCCTACGTACCAAACGTGGACGACCACGAGGAGGTTATCGGGTTCTTCGTGCTGATCCGGGACATTACCGACCGCCGCAAGACCGCGCTGGCACTGGAGCAGGCGTACGATAATCTGGAACGGCGGGTGAAAGAACGTACCGCAGCTCTTACCGGCCTCAACAGTCAGTTGCGACAGGAAATCAGTGAGCGGGCGGCGGTGGAAGCGCGACTGCGTGACGCCAAGATGGACGCCGAGCGCGCCAACTTGTCGAAAACCAAATTTCTGGCGGCGGTCAGCCATGATCTGCTGCAGCCACTGAATGCAGCTCGCCTGTTCACCAGTTCTTTGTTGGAGCACTCCTTCGGGCCCAAGGCCGAGGGACTGGTGCGATCGGTAAGCACCTCCCTGGACGATGTGGAAAACCTTCTGGGCACCCTGGTGGACATTTCCAAGCTGGATGCCGGCGTGATCAAGCCGGACATCATGGCCTTCGACTTGCGGGACCTGCTCAACAACATCGCCCGTGAGTTTCGTCAGATGGCACTGGCGGAGGGGCTGACGCTGGACTTCGTGCCATCCTCGGCAATCGTGGAGTCCGACTCCCAGCTACTGGCGAGGATTCTTCGCAACTTCCTCACCAATGCCATTCGTTATACCGGCACCGGGCGCATTCTGCTGGGGTGCCGCCGGCATCGGGAGCATGTATTGCTGCAGGTGTGGGACACCGGCCCTGGTATTCCGGAGGACAAGCTGACCGAGATTTTCCAGGAGTTCAAGCGCATTCGCCCCGCTGGCTCGCAGCCGGACAAGGGCCTTGGGCTGGGGTTGGCGATCGTCGACAAGATTTCCCGCATGCTGGGTCACGAGGTGACGGTATCCTCGATACAGGGCAAAGGCTCGGTATTCAGTGTAAAAGTGCCGGTCGGGCAGTTGTTGCCCAAACGGCCGACAGCAGATGATGACCGCGCGGTGTCAAACCATGGGGGACTGGGTGGCGCCAGGATCTGGGTGATCGATAACGACCACGCTATCTGCCAGGGCATGCAGACGTTGCTGGAAGGCTGGGATTGCCAGGTGGTTTCCGCGGTTTCTCTGGAAGATCTTGAGCGGCAGGTGGATCCGGCCAAGTGCCCCGTGGACCTTATTCTGGCGGATTATCATCTGGACAACGACGAGAATGGAGTAGATGTGGTGGCCGAGATCAATGGCCGCCGCCAGCGCCCGGCTCCGGTGGTCATGATTACCGCCAATTACACCAACGAGTTGAAGCAGCACATCCGCGAGCTGGGGCACGTGTTAATGAACAAGCCTGTGAAGCCGTTGAAGTTGCGCAGTGCGCTGAACCACCTTTTGAGAGGGTGATCTCCTACCGTTTCAGGTACTGACTGAAATCCACGTCGCTGGCCGACAGAATCGCCTGCACCCGGTTGTGAACCCCCAGCTTGCGAAGAATCGCCGAGACATGGGCTTTAACCGTGGTCTCTGCGATGTTCAGGTTGTACGCGATCTGCTTGTTGGATTCCCCCTTGGACATGCGCTCCAGTACCAACAACTGGCGGCGGGTCAGGGAGTTCAGCAGCTCTGGTGAAATCGGGTTGTCCTCATGCCGGCTGCGGCGATGGGTGTTTTCCTTGCCGGTTCGGATGATGTCTGAAGGCAGGTAGACATTGCCGTTGAGGATCTGCTGGATGGCCTCCGTCATCTGGGCGCGGGGAGAGGACTTGGTGATGAAACCGCAGGCACCGTAGGTAATGGCCTGCAACACCACCTGTTTGTCTTCCTCCGCCGATACAATGACTACCGGGATGGTTGGCGCTTCGTTCCGCAAGGTAATCAGACCGTTCAAGCCGTGCATTCCCGGCATATTCAGATCCAGCAGAATCAGATCCAGATCATCGTTTTCGCGGGTAATGTCCAGGGCGCTGTCCAGGTCGGCGGTTTCAATGATCTGACTACCGCTAAAACCGGTCGATATCACGCTGCTGATGGCCTCACGAAACAGCGGGTGGTCGTCGGCAATCAATATTTTGTAGGTTGGCTCCATGGGTGGATCCACCGGTTTGTTGTCATTATCAGGGATGGTTTCCGAAACATCATAGCGCTTTTCGGGAGAGAGTGCGGCATCGGGCTCATTCAGCATGGCGGCCTCCTGGGACAGGGGATCTCCCAAGTGGGGTGTGATCCTCTGTTTATTATTGTGATGATTGCATTACACGCTATCCGCGCCCCGGGTTGAATGCGACCATCGCACCAAAAAACAGGCACCAAAGTACTATTCTTGCCGGCCGGCGGGCTTCGTATCGTGGAGGGATGAGTCAACAAACCATAACAATGCCTGATCCTGTGTTTCCCGGTGCTGCTGTCCGCGCTGCCTGGATGGCTATGGTCATCCTGTGGTTGGTTTTTGCGCAACCCGGGGCGGCTCATGCCCGCGATAATCAACCGTTGCCCGTGTTGTCCGTCAGTGTGTTGCAGTTCGGCACCGCTCACTGGGAGTTGGACCACATAGTCCACCAGGGGCTGGATCGGAAGAACGGCTACCAATTGGATCTCACGCTGGTGGCCAACCTGCCCGCGTCCCGACTGGCGGTAACCAGTGGTTCCGTCAACGGGGCTGTAGCCGACCTGCATTGGGCTCAAGCCCGTTTTGAGGACGGGGCGCCCTATCTTTACGTACCGTTTTCATCCCAGATTGGCGATATCGTGGTGGCTGAACACTCCGATATACGCGCCGTGGCCGATCTGGCCGGCAAGCGTATCGGCGTTGCAGGCGGGCCGGACGGCAAGGGCTGGATACTGTTGCAAAAGGTTGCGGAACAGCGAGGGATCAATCTTGCGGCATCCGCCGATGTGCAGTTTGCCGCTCCACCGCTGCTGAGTCAGGCCCTGAGGCGGGGCCAGGTGGATGCCATCGTCACCTACTGGCATTTTGCCGCACGCCTGAGAGGTGAGGGCGGCTGGCGTTCGGCGTTCAGAATGTCGGATCTTCTTGTCGCCATTAATCTCGACCGGAACTTGCCGGTTTTGGGGTATGTTTTTCCGGCTGATTGGGCGGAAGACCATCGCGCGTTGATGAACCGTTTTGCCAGATCGTTGCAGCAGGCCAAGAACGAGCTCTCGGATAGCGAAAGGTTCTGGCAACGCCTGCGGCCACTGATGGGTGAGCCTGACGACGCTGTATTTCAATCGCTGCGGAAAGGGTTTGTGGCAGGCGTACCATTACCGCTAACGGACCAGCGCATTGCGGGCCTGCATCGTCTGCTGGCGCTCACCGGTGCCAATCCTGACAATCGTATGCCCACCGACCTGTTCCACCGGGGCCAGCCGTGAGAGCCTTCTCTGGCCGCCCTCCGGCCTGGAGTTACTGGGTGGTGTTGCCGTCTCTTGTCTTTTTCTGGGCGGCGGTTGCCTGGGTGATCAAGTCCCCCTTGCTGCCGTCTCCCCTCGACGTTTTAGATTCCCTGATGCAGGAATCCGAATCCGGAGCCCTATGGCACCACCTTGGTGCCACACTAGCGCGTGTGGTGGTGGCCTTTGCATTGGCCATGCTGCTTGGTACCGGGATTGGCATTGTGATGGGGCGCTCCCAAACCACCAATGCGCTGTTCGATCCTTTGCTGGTCCTGCTTCTTAATCTGCCCGCGCTGGTAACCATCATCCTGATGTATGTCTGGTTTGGCCTGGTAGAAGTGGCCGCGGTGATGGCGGTGGTGATCAACAAGGTCCCCAATGTGGCGGTGACGGTTCGGGAAGGCGCGCGGAGCCTGGATTACCGGCTCGAGGACATGGCTACCGTCTACGAGTTCACCCGCTGGCAACGGTTTCGTGAGGTCTGGGTACCACAACTGTTTCCCTATCTGATGGCGGCTACGCGTGGTGGCTTGGCTCTAATCTGGAAAATCGTGCTGGTGGTCGAACTGTTGGGGCGTTCCAGTGGTATCGGATTCCAGTTACACATGGCCTTTCAGGTGTTCGATGTGGCTGCCATCCTCGCTTACAGCCTGGCCTTTATAGCCGTTGTACAACTCATCGAGCTGGCCATCCTGCAGCCCCTTGAACGCCGGTCCAGCCGCTGGCGTCAGCCGGAGGTGGCCCATGCTTGAACTACGAATAGCCGGCCGCAGTTTTGGCAAACCCGTGTTGGGCGAGGTTTTCGCCACCATTGAGCGGGGCGATCGTATCTGCCTGTTAGGGCCATCCGGTATTGGCAAAACCACCCTGTTGAATGCTATCGCCGGGCTCGATAAGGCACTCCCGTCGGATGCCATTGTTGGCTGTGACACGCTGCGGATTGGCTATCTGTTCCAGGAGCATCGATTGCTGCCCTGGCGAACCCTGAACGCCAACCTCAAGCTTGTCGGTGCCAGTGATGAGGAGGCTGAGAGTGCCCTGGGCCAGGTTGGTCTCGCTGGATATGGGCATTACCTGCCAGATCAGCTCTCCCTTGGCATGGCGCGGCGGGCCGCCCTCGCACGTTGCCTGGCGGTTGAACCGGACCTGTTGCTATTGGATGAACCCTTCGCATCTCTTGATCCGGTAATGGCGAGTGAACTGAAAACACTGATTGCCGGAATCCTGGACGCCAACGCCAGCATGGCCATGATTTGCGTAACCCATGATGGGCGCGATGCTGAGATCCTGGCGAACCGGCTATGGTATCTGGATGGTAGTCCGGCGCAGCTGCAATGGGACGATGCCATTGGCGAGCCCAGTTTGATCAGCGATCTTCTTGGGAAGTTGCGAGACTCGGAGGGCGTGGACCTGGTTTAGTGAAAAAACGTGACACTCGAATTGTTGCCTTCGTGAAACATCGGCTAACATGGCCAGCTTGTCTTTTACCGTCAACAAGGAGTGCTGACGATGGGCTTTATGGACCTGGTCCCGGTATGGGACCTGAAGGCCTACCACCTTCCCCGCATTGAATCCCCCTTTATCGCGACCAATAGGGCTAGGCGTCTTATCCAGGACGATGGCAGTGTCCGCGCTCGCATGGAATCGGCGTTCGGGCCCCAAACCCGCAGCGGCCATCATCTGACCGAAACCGTCTGCCGGGCAGTCAGCGATAATAGGCTGATGCTTGTCTATACCGGGTCCGGACGGCCCCTTTCTCCTGTCGTGAGCTGGCTGCCAGACGACAGCCTGCCCGCGGGAGGACGCTGGCGGTTACGCAGTGGCGGAATGAATTTACCTTATGCCATTCAAAAAGGCGTAGCAGAGCTGAATGCCTGCGACATTACTCCTAAACAGCTGCGCCAGTATCACCCCCAGGGCATTGGTGGGCTGGGCGTTGGGTTGTTCTCGGCGAATTATCGTCAATGGCGGAGATCTGAGCGTGAGTCGCAAGACGGGGCGGAAGATCATCGATTGAGCCTGCCGCTGGGAGCAGCCGCTTTGGTGGCACCGCTGAATGTTTCGGCGGCAAAGGCGGCCGAGGACGCCAAAGCCGATCCGCCCAAAGTACATCTGGAAGTTGGGATATTTACCGACGGCACCATGAACAACGCTGCCAATGCCCGCTCGTTTGCCCAGCAGCTGGAGCGGGATTGTCTGATTCCCTATGAAAACGATGAGATCAGTCGGGAGGAGTGTGAGTGGCGGCTGTCGATGTTGATGGGTGGCAGTTATGGCAATGCGGTTACCAATGTAGCGAAGCTGTGGGACTCCTATCCGGAAAATGAAGTTGAGTCAGAGGGTTTCATTACCTACCGACGTTCTGTTTATGCACCCGGGGCCGGCACGAAGACAGGTGACAGTGATGTGCTGTATGGGGCAGCCACAGGTATGGGTGAGGCGGGTGTTATCCGGCAGGTAAGCGAGGCTTTCTCACAACTGGCGTTGCGATTGAGGGAAACCTTACAAGGCAGGGCGATCGACAAGTTAACCTTGGATCTGTTTGGCTTCAGCCGAGGTGCGGCGGCGGCCCGTCATGCCGCCCACGAAATCAATTTGGGGAGGAGTGGCCGACTCGCGCAGGTTCTGGAGGATAGCGGTATCCTTTGGCCAGAGCATGTCCAGATCCGTTTTGTCGGGATATTCGACTCCGTGGCAGCAATCGTTAACCCGTTAGCAGGCGACCTGTTGGCTCACAATGACCGCAACTATCCGGTTAAGCTTTATCTCGATCCTGGCAAGGTGGGAAAAGCTGTGCACCTGACCGCTGCCCATGAGCATCGTAAGAATTTTGCCCTAAACAGTCTTAGGAATAGCAGTGGAAGCCTCCCTGAGAACTTCAAAGAGATCACGCTCCCGGGCGTCCACTCTGATATTGGCGGCGGTTATAGCGACAGTCAGAGAGAAGAAGTGTTACTCAGTCCTATGCTGCAGGTGCCCCAAAACCGGATACGCTGGCCGGAGAAGACCGCACAGTGGGACAATCTTGAAGCCCTGCGTCGGGAGGTGGTCGCGGAAGGTTGGATCGGCCCCTATTGCTTGCCTGTACAGCAGGCAGATCCGACAAAAAGTTTTGGTTCTGATGGGCTTGCAGGCCTGGAGATTGCCACCCGTCATCATGACCATCCGGCACCGAACGGCCGTGCGGAGCTGGGGCTGAGAATGTTGCGACAGATTCGGGGAGAGTATTCGCGCATACCCTTGAGATTGATGCATCGTCTGGCTGTGGAGAAGGGAGTACCGCTAGATGAAATTGATCCCACGGAGGAAACTGTATCGGTGCCGGCAGAGCTGGAGCCTATCCTGCAAGAAGTTCTGGAGCAGGTTAGCCGGGGGTTGGATTCACCTTCTCTTGACAGGGAACAGCAAGAACTACTGCTCCAACGCTATATCCATTATTCAGCGCACTTTAACAGTATCGAGACTTTAATCGCGGGTGTGCCATCAAAATTTGAGGGTATATACCCTCATGCTCCATCGCTGTCCCGTGAACGTACTGTATACCCACAGATGAAAAGCAAATGATGATTAGCAAGATTTTAGTCACAGGTATAACTATTCTTACCATTCTGTTCAGCGGTTGTGCAGCATCCGTTAAAGAGGGTGTGCCCTGGAGCATCAGAGTAGCCGCGCCAAAGCATTATGAAGTGTGGGTGGAGCAGATGTTCCTGGAAAAGACCGGTGAGCGTAGTTGGCGCCAGCCGATTGGGTCAGTAGGTTGTTGCTGGCGAGGTGCACGAGGGCCTTCTGGTAAAGGGGCCAGTGTTGAACCGTTCCCTGAGCTTATCTTTCTGAAATGGTTCTCCTTTGCCGAGCAGAAATATTACGTCAAGCTAATTGAAGTGCCACAGGCGCTTCAGGAACGCATGCTGGAACCTGCCTCTTACAAGACCCAAATTGACGAGCGCACTGGCCCGAGGCATTCCATGGTTATCGGTCTGGCTCCCGGAGGCACCGTAGTGGTCTGGATCATGAACCAGATTGGCAACGAGATCGAGGTGATGCGAATGCAGGCGTCAGAAGGACCAGGAGATCCTTCCGACTTCACGGAACGCACGAAAGGCTATCTAAAACGGCACGGCGACTACCTCCAAGAACACGGCATACCAACGGAAGGTTGGTAAGCCGGCACCCTGCCTGCCGAACGCCTCTCGGTCAGGCAGGCTTTGTCCCCAGTATCTTGGTCCTCTGTGGCCGAAACCCCGCCGTTGCCAAAAGCGCCAGCACGACCGTTACACCGGCGGTAATGCCGAAGGCGGCGGGGTTCCACTCCAGATACAGCGAAAACCGGATCGCTTCCACCGCGTGGGTGAACGGATTGAACTGGCAAACCCAGTACAGCCAGGGGCTGGCTTCGTTCATTTTCCACAGTGGGTACAGCGCCGAGGACATGAAGAACATCGGGAAAATGACAAAGTTCATCACCCCCGCAAAGTTTTCCAGCTGCTTGATCCAGGTGGCAATCAGCAAGCCCAGTGCTCCCAGCATCAGGCTGGTTAGTATCAAGGCTGGCAAGACGGCCAGATAACCCCACAATGGTGGCTCCACATCCACCAGCAGGGCCAGAAGCAGAAAAACATACACCTGCCCGACCGACACTACGCCCATCGACAGCAACTTGGTTACCAGCAGGAACGGCCGGGGCAAAGGGCTCATCAATAACACCCGCATACTGCCCAGTTCCCTGTCATACACCATGGAAAGAGCACCCTGCATGCTATTGAACAGGATGATCATCCCGCACAGCCCGGGGGCGATGTAGGTCTCGTAGGTGATGTAGGTCTGGTAGGGCGGAATAATGGAGATGCCCAGCACGGCCCGGAAGCCGGCGGCAAACACCACAAGCCACAGAAGCGGCCGGACCAGGGCACTGGCGAAGCGAGTGCGTTGTTGCCAGAATCGCAACCACTCCCGCGTCTGGATGCCGACAAAACAGTGCCAGTAATGGGCCGCTTTCATGATTATCCTGCCCCCGTCAGCGAGTGAAACGTTTCCGCCAGGTTCCGGGCGCCCTCGGCTTCGCAAATGTCCTGGCCGGAGCCATCGGCCAGCAGTTGTCCCTGGTGCAGGATCAACACCCGGTCATCCTGTTGCACCTCCTCGATCAGGTGCGTCGCCCACAGCACGGTCAGGCCGGCCTCGTCGCACAGAATGCGAACATGTTCGTTGAGCGCTCTGCGACTTGCCACATCCAGGCCGACAGTGGGCTCATCAAGCAGCAACAGAGAGGGCTCATGAAGCAAGGCCCGGGCAATTTCCACACGCCGACGGTGGCCGCCATTGAGCTTGCGCACGGGTTCGTTGGCGCGCTCGAGCAGTTCAAAACGAGCCAGCTCGCGATCACCCCGCGTTCGGGCTTCTTTGCGAGATAAGCCGTGCAGCGCGGCGTGATACTGGAGGTTCTGGCGCACGGTCAAATCAAGATCCAGAGCGTTCTGCTGGAACACCACACCAATCTGGCGCATGGCCTCGGATGGCTGTTTTTTCAACGATTGACCGGCCAGCAGGAGTTCGCCTTGTTGGAGCGCCAGAAGCCGGGTTAACAAACCAAACAGTGTGGACTTGCCGGCGCCATTGGGGCCCAGAAGAGCGTGGAAACGGCCAGAGGTCAGCGCGAAGCTGACCTCTTTGAGCACGGGCTTGTCGCCGTAGCGAAAGCAGATGTGGCTGGCTTCAATGGTCATGCTGGTGTTATGAGGACGGATCAATGACCACACCCCAGGGGTAGCGGCCGACCTTGATGGATTTGATCACCTTCAGGTCTTCGACATCGATCACCGAAACGTCTCCTGAAACGCCGTTGGTGGTATAGAGATGTTTCTCATCCTTATCGAGATCCAGTTGCCATACCCGACTGCCCACCAGTAGATAATCCAACACTTCATAAGTCTGGGCATCGACGACTGCAACATGATTTGATGGGCCGAGCGCTACGAAGGCGTATTTGCCATCGGAGGTCAGCTCGATACCGACGGGCTGAACGCGGTCCTGATTCACGCCAGGAACCTTGAACGACATCTCATGGATCTGCTCCAGATTGTCCACATCGATGATGTGCACGGTGCCGCCGATTTCCGCCGAAGCCCAGGCAATCTTGCTGTCTTTGCTGAATTCCACGTGGCGGGGGCGTTGTCCGACAACGATGTTCTTTTCAATCTCAAAAGTCTCGGTGTTGATCCAGTGCAGCATGCTGGTGGTTTCACTGGTGTTTACCGCCCACTTGCCGTCCGGGCTGACGGCCATGCCTTCCGGCTCGATGCCGACGTCAATCTGGGCCAGGACGTCTTTGGTGTCCACATCCACCACTGTGACGATGGCGTCGTCCTCGTTGGCGATGTACAGATGCTTGTTGTTCGGGTGAAGTGAGAACTGTTCGGGATCTTCACCGGAGGGTAGGGTGTCGACGATCTTGCGGGTCGCCAGATCCAGCACCTGCACAGTGTCGTCGTCACTGGCGCAGATATAAAGCTTGGTGTGGTCCTTGGACAACAGGATGCCCCGTGGCCGCTGGCCCACATCAATGGTCTCAACAACTTCCCGGGTCTCGGTGTCGATGATGGAAAGGGTGTTGTCTTTTTCGTTGGACACGTAGGCAAGGCTGGCCATGGCCGGTGTCGACAGGCCGACTATAGCGGCTAGAGCGGTGTGCTTGAGCAGAGACTTCATGATGTAACTCCTTTTTGTTTTAGAAAGCTTCCGCCAGAGCGGTCAGCCGTTAATGCGACAGTTGCTCTCGGGTTTGTCGAAACCGAGCGTGTCCATGTTCGTGTTGGGATGCAGAAACCCTTCGAACGGTGCCCTGGCAACCAGTCCCCGTGGATGAACCAGGGGAATTGGTTGTCGAAGTTGGCCGTTCCAATCGCGATAAGTCAGCTTGCGGCCCTTGAAGGCGGCAAGCTGGAATTTGTCGCTGAACAGAAAATGTCGGATTGCGTTGGGGCTTGCGTCACCCAAGTCAGTGACGGCTGTACCGATGGAGCGAATGGCTGCCCAAGTGGCATAGTCCTCGCCGTTCATGTCGCGGCCAGCCAGATCACGGAAGCGGTTTTGCAGTTGAGCGGCGCCCCAGCTTTCCACTACCCGGTGCCAAGTAACGGGGGACATCCCCTGAGTGCCGACGACAGGGCGCGGCAGCCAGGTGTTGAACGGCACGTACTCGCCAAAATCGCCGCGAACATCGGCCACCACAACGGCATCGTAGTCGCTGGCCTGGGTAAACAACGGCAGTTCCCTGGAGGCGGTGCGGCGAAGGTCGGCGTCAAAGGTCCATGGTTTGTCTTCAATAACTTCCAAACCGAAGCGCTTGGCAGATCTGCGAAAGGCATTGGCCCAGCCTTTGTCGTCGTCAGTGGGCCCGGTAATCAAGAGAATCTCGTTCCAGCGCCGTTGGTTCAGCCACTGTGCCAGTGCGTCCGTCAGCATGGCGTAGCTGGGCATGGTATGGAGCAGGTTGGCGTTGCATTCGATGGTTCGAAGCTCGTCCGCTTTTGAACCGGCGTTGAACAGAAGTGTGTCCGCGCCCGACGTTGCGGTCATTCTCTTCAATGTCTGTGCCGGAGCGTTCACCACGACGAGTTCGATACCGGACTCACGGAGTTGGTCGAAGGCGGCCATCGCCTCGGCTTCCGAGTCGGCAACCCTGCTTTCCAGGGTGTAGGTCTGCCCGAGAAACTTCCCGGTGGTGCTGTTGTCCTGCATGCCCAGCTCCGCGCCTTTCAGGCCGGCGTCTTCCGGTTCGGGAAGGACATTGGACAAGACCGGGCCCTGGTCCGGATGCCATTGCACATACCCTACACGTACCTCAAGAGAATCTGCTTTCAGCGGGGCGGTGCTGAGGATGGCTGCCAGTATTGCGGTTGCAGTCCTGAACAAAAGAGACATGAAGTTCTCCGGTTTATTGTTGTGCTTCCAGCTTAGAGAAGGGAAAAAGTCCCGGAAATATTCAGAAAGTAGGAAAGTGCCGGTACTAAAGAACTATTCCGGTCAGAAATAGGGCGTTTAGCATGATTGGTATAGGTGCCAAAGCCTTTGACTGGACAAAAATAATGACGGCTTACCGGAAAGTTTCCCTGACCATGCTGGCGGTATTTGTTGTCGTGTATCTGCTGGGTGCAGCGTTGTACATTGGGCAGGCGCAGCACGACGTTCAGCGTGAGCTCACTGGCGTGTCAGGTCTGGCGAAAAGTTTGGGCGATCCTCAAGGTCTGCCGGCTAATGTGGTTGAGAATATGCGGCACATAAAGCCAGTGGCCGGCAAGACAGGCGATCATGGGCATGTGCCTTCCTGGTTTTCGTCCATGGTGTCGGGACAGATGTCTTTTCCTTCGGTCAATGGCTGGAGTATTGACCCCGCTGATGAGGTAGAGGAAATCTGGGAAGGGTTCCTGTTGGTTTCCTTTTCCTACGCAGTGGGTATGGTTTTGTGCTTCATGGCACTCTACGGAATGGTCAGGCAGGGGCTTCGGCCCCTGGTTTCATTGGCAAGCGCTCTGGAGGCTGTGGCCGGGGGGGAGCTGACGTCCAGGCTGCCAAGGCAGAGTATCCGAGAACTGGATACCCTGGCCGGTCGGTTCAATGCAATGGCCACCGCGCTGGAAAAGGAACAGAAAACCGTCAGCCACCTGCTGAACGAACTGCTGCAGTTACAGGACCGGGAGCGATCACATATTGCCCGTGTCTTGCACGATGATCTTGGCCAGTATCTCACCGGTATTCGTGCGCAGGCGCGAAGCTGGGTGTACGACCCCGAATTGAACGAACGACAGAAGCAACAGGCAAAAGATCTAGCGGGACACTGTGAAACCGTGCAACAGCATTTCCGTCATTTGTTGCAGGATCTGCACCCATTGGTGATGGAGCAACTTGGCCTGGACAGCGCCATTCGACACCTGGCGGAACAGTGGCAGCAGTTGAGCGGGCTGGACTGTCGGCTTGATATGGATACGCAACTGCCGCAACTTACCGATGAGCAGCAGACACATCTCTATCGTTTCCTTCAGGAGGCGCTGAACAACATATCCCGACACGCCAGAGCCCGTTGCGCAATACTGGCGGTTGCTCAACATTCCGATGGACTGCGGATTGACATTCGGGACGACGGCGCCGGTGCAGAGAACTTTCCCGCGAAGGCGGGCCTGGGCATTCGCTCCATGTGTGAGCGGGCGCGATGCCTCGGCGGAGAGGTGCAGTTTTCCAGCAAGGTGGGTGAAGGCACCCGAATACGCCTTGCGGTGCCTTTGTCTGAATCCATTACAGCGCCAGGAGGTGCCGTGTGAAACTGATGATCGTTGATGACCATCAGGTTGTGCGTCAGGGGATTGCCAACCTGCTGAGGTCGATGATACCCGCTGTCGCCATTGTCGAAGTGGAAACAGGACAGGATGCGGTTGCCCGTTACGCGGACCACCAGCCGAATGTCGTGCTGCTGGATATGGGGTTGCCGGATATCTCTGGCCTGGAAGTGGGGCGCCGACTTCGTCAGCGCTGGCGCAGCGCCGCCATTCTGTTCTTTACCATGCACGATGAACTGCCAATGGTGCGCCAGGCCCTGGATGTTGGTGGGCTGGGATTTGTATCCAAGAGTTGCGCCCCCGAAGAATTGGCGGAAGCGGTCAAACGGGTAGCGGCGGGCCAACCCTACATCGAGCACCCGATTGCGACCCGGCTGGCTATGAATCAGGAAAGGCCAGTGGATCACCGTCTGCGCGATATAACACAGCGGGAGATGGAAGTTTTGCTGATGTATGCCCGGGGTGAGAGCGTTCCGGGGATTGCCGGGCGCCTGTGTGTTAGCAATAAAACGGTATCCAACCACCTGGCGGTATTGAAAAGCAAACTGCAGGTGGCTTCGTCAGTGGAGTTGATTCACTTGGCTGTGGATGCTGGTCTGATTCGGTACGGTCAATTGGGAGAAGGCCAGCGGGTGTGAGCCCGCCCACCATTACCAATCGAAAGGGCAGGCCGTGCAGCCTTCCATGTAGGTACCTTCGAACGTTGCGTAATGTATCCGGGTTCCGGTGAGATTGGCGTCAGACAGATTGGCCAGTCCGAGCTTGGCCTCCTGGAGGTTGGCTCCCCGCAGATTGGCACCCTTCAGGTCAGCTTTTGGCAGCCAGGAAATTTCGAAACTGCTGAAGGCGAGATTGGTGTTCTGCAATGAAGCGCCTGAGAATCTCGAAAAATCGAAATTGGCCCCCGTTAGATTCGAGCCGCTAAAGTCAGCCCCCTGGGCAAAAAGGTATTGCCCCTGCATGCCCTGAAGATCTGCATTTTTCAGCGATGCTCCCCGCATGCTTGCGCGGTAGGCCTGCAAGCGATAGCCAATGGCGTTGTCCAGACTTGCTCCATCCAGATTGGCACCTCTGAGGCTGGTATGGCTCAGGTTGGCTCCTGACAGGTTGGCGCCTTTGAAGTCTGCGGATCGTAGATCCATGTTGGACAGATCGGCGTCCTGAAGATCCGCTCCAGGGCACTGGGCCTGCCGCTCAAGAACGCAGCCGTTGATCGTGGGGGCCTGGTTCTGGCCCGCCAAGTAGTCATCGGCAATTGCCTGTGAGCACAACGCAATCATGGACACCGTAATAGCGAGTTTCATGGTAGTCACTCCCGAACAGATGCTGGAAAAAGGGGCCTGGCGTGAAGCCAGGCCCAGGTCGGAGGTTGGTTAGCGGGAAGCCTGTGCCCAGGAGGGCATCTTGAAGACCCAGAATGACCCGCCTTGAGAAATGGGCTTGGTCAGCTCAGCCATGTCGCCGCCCCACAGTGGGACTGCACCGCCGTAGCCAGAGGCAACGCCGATATACTGCTCACCGTCCATCTCCCAGGTGATCGGAGACGAAATGATTCCGGAGCCGGTCTGGAACCTCCAGAGTTCTTCGCCGGTTTCGGCGTCAAAGGCCTTGAGGAACCCGTCTCCCGTGCCTGTGAATACCAGGCCGCCCTTAGTGGCAAGAACACCTGCCCACAGGGGCATATTTTCCTTGTGCTCCCATTCAATGTCGCCGGTGATGGGGTTCATGGCACGGAGGATACCCACATGGTCGTCGTACATACGTTTGATGCGGAATCCCTGACCCAGGTAGGCCGCGCCTTTTTTGTAAGTGACCTCCTCGGTCCAGTAATCCTCTTTCCAGTGGTTGGCTGGCACGTAGAACAGACCTGTATCCTGGCTATAGGCCATAGGATTCCAGTTTTTGCCGCCCAGGAAGGGCGGGGAGACCTCTACGGCCTTACCTCGGGTTTCGCCCTCGGCTACGGGTGGCGGGCGCTGTCCCTCGGCTTCGATCGGACGACCGTCCTCGCCAATCCCTTTAGCCCAGGTAATATTGTCTACGAACGGGAAACCTTTTTTGAAATCGCCGTTGGTGCGGTCAACAACATAGAAGAACCCATTGCGATCAGCGTGCGCTGTCGCTTTTACGGTCTCCCCGTCCTCATCGTATTCAAAAAGTACCAGCTCGTTGTTGCCGGAGAAGTCCCAGGCATCGTTGGGTGTGTGCTGGTAGAACCATTTTACTTCGCCAGTGGACGGGTCTACACCCACCTGCCCGGACGTGTAGAGGTTGTCGTAGTCGGCGGGGTCGCCACCGGGTGACGTGCGCTTCCAGGTATTCCAGGGCGCTGGGTTGCCGGCACCAATGATGATGGTATTAGTGGCGGCATCGAAACTGGCACTTTGCCAGGGGGCGCCGCCACCGTGGCTCCAGGCTTCGACTTTTCCGGTTTCGGTGTTGGGATCGTCGGGCCAGCTCGGTGCACGAGGGTCACCGGTCGGTGTGCTTTTCTCGCCGTCCAGGCGGCCATAGTGTCCTTCTACGAACGGGCGCATCCAGATTTCTTCACCGGTATCGGGGTCACGCGCAAACAGTTTGCCCACAACGCCGAACTCATCCCCGGACGACCCGTGAATCAGCAGTACCTTGCCGGACTTTTGGTCTTTTACCAGGGTTGGAGCCCCGGTCATGGTGTAGCCTGCTTCGTGGTCGGCAAACTTTTCACGCCAGGCTACCTTGCCTGTGTCTTTATTCAGGGCAACGATGCCGGCGTCAAGGGTGCCAAAGAAGACTTTGTCACCGAAGATGGCTGCGCCCCGGTTCACAACGTCGCAGCACGGGCGGATGCCCTCGGGCAGGCGGTGATTGTATTCCCAGAGTTTGTCTCCGGTTTTGGCGTCCAGGGCGTAGATCCTGGAATAGGAACCGGTGATATAGATGACGCCGTCGTGAATTAGCGCCTGGGATTCCTGCCCCCGCTGCTTCTCGTCGCCGAATGAGAAAGACCAGGCCGGAACCAGGCGCTCAACGTTCTCGCGATTAATAGTGGTCATCGGGCTGTAA
The DNA here is from genome assembly GCF_042604615.1 of Marinobacter sp. M5B. Lineage (NCBI taxonomy): Bacteria > Pseudomonadati > Pseudomonadota > Gammaproteobacteria > Pseudomonadales > Marinobacteraceae > Marinobacter > Marinobacter sp. M5B. The sequence continues at coordinate 3,792,997 of NZ_CP156894.1, read as the reverse complement.
CGTTGTGCCTTGGGGCCGATGCCGTAGCCAAGTACGTTTTCCGTGGTTTGTGCATCGTTGGCGATGTCGTCCCACGTCACGTCTTTGGCGTGCACCTGAAGTGACAGAGCGGCTGATGAACCCAGCATCAGTGCCAGGCTGATCCCGCGTATAAGCGGATGCTTTTCTTTGGTGGTTTTCATACATGTTCCCCTTGGTTTTTGTTGTGACTAACGCCCTGCTTCGACGTCGACGCACTGAGTATTAGCTGCGTAGCCAACGCCAGGCGACGGAAATGCCCATGCTGGATCCGGGAAAAAACCAGAAAAACCCGGGAAAATATCCCGATAAGTGCGCTTGTAGCTGAGAAACGGGCAGTTTTCAGACATTGCCTTTCCATCTCATGCTTTGGCCTTCGCTCTCTGCGTCTACTACCAAGGAACTACGCCAAAACCTCCAAAGTGGCATTCGGATTGAGCGGTGCGATTCCTAGACTGGGAGCAAGCACATTGGCGTCTGACAAAACCAACAGCCAATGGATGAGGAATCAAATAGCAGAGGTAGCAACAATGACCACGTCTTTTTCACTTCACACGCTGCTGGCAGCCGCTCTTTTGGGAGCTGCTGGTCTGGTATTGGCTCACGGCAACGTGACTCCACAGGAGGTGGACACTGGTGACCTGCCTGAACTCGGTGACGAAGTGCGATCGCAGAACCCGTTTCGGGAAGGCAATGAGTATGGCAATCACAATGCCCAGGCCGTGACCGTCGGAGAGAGCGCCTACGCCGGCAACTGCGCTGGCTGCCATGGTATCCGCGCTATGTCCGGCGGCCTGACGCCCGACTTGCGTGAGCTGACCGAGTGGGATGACGAGTATTACGTTACCCGAGTGCTCAACGGTACTGACCGGGGCATGCCTGCTTGGAAAAAGACACTGGACCAAAACGCCATATGGGCCATTCGGACTTATGTGGAGTCTCTGCCGAAGCCGGAATGATCGCCTCACGGATTCTCACACAAAGCCTGTACTCAGGCCGGCCCTGTGCCGGCCTGACGTCGTTGGGGAGAAAACAATGAAAACACTGTCCCGTATTATTGTACTGATGCTGTTTTTCCAGGTGGTCCCGGCGCAGGAAGTGGACGATGGCGATCCGTTACTGAACAGGCCTGCGGAGCGAACCTACGACATCATTCTCGAATCCGGTTATCTGAAAGTTGGTGTTTATGAAAACTTCCCGCCGTACTCCTACGAGGTGAACGGAGAACCCCGTGGCATTGACGTGGAAGTGGGCAAACAGATTGCCGAAGCCATGGGCGTTGAATTCCGGGTGCACTGGATCGTGCCCGACGAAAACCTCGGAGATGACCTCAGAAACAACGTCTGGAAAGGGCACTACCTAGCCAAGCGGCGGCTGGCAGATGTGATGATGCGGGTGCCTTATGACAAGCAATATGCCTACATGCAGGATTCCACCGGGGAATACATCAACGAACAGGTGGTGCTGTTCGGCCCCTACCAGCAGGAAACCTGGCAGATTGCCTTCAATCCGGAGAAGATTGACGGTGTCGATACCGTCGCCAAGTTCCAGTACCACCCCATCGGTGTGGAAATCGATACCCTTCCGGATTTCTACCTTAGCTCCGGACTACGAGGGCGGATGAGGGATCAGGTCAGGCACTATGCCAACGTACGGAAGGCTTTCGACGCCATGCACGACGGTTCAGTAAGCGCTGTTATGGGAATGCGCGCCGAGATCGACGATGAGCTGGGCCGCCCTGAAAACAATGAATTCCAGTTGGCCGGTAATGGCTTTCCCGGCATTGGCAAGCAGGTTTGGGACGTGGGTATGGCGATCAAGCATACCCATCGCCAACTCGGTTATGCGATCGAAGCCATTATCGGTGACCTGGTGAAGTCCGGCGATATGCAGGCACTGTTTGCGGAGCTGGGCCTACGATATAGCGTTCCCCAGTATTACCGGGAATTTCTCAGTGAGGAGGCGTTGGCTAGGGCCGAAGGTCAGCGTTGATGAAAAACCGTTTGACTCAGAGCGACACATCAAGCCCGCGACACCCACGCGGGCTTTGTTTTTGGAGGTAGTAATACCAAGTGATGAGAAAACCAGTGCCGGGGGGTAATTGTCGGTTTTCGTCCCAAAGCGAAGAATCACTTCAGAGGCGGGAAAAGTTCCCGGTTCATCCTGAAACAAAAACGATAGCACCGAAAACAAGAGACTTGGAGAGCGCAACCATGACATCGAACAAGTTCGGGATTCGCATTGCAGCCAGTGCCTTGGCGCTGGCCGTATCGTACGGGGCCCAGGCGGTCACCGACGAAGACATCATGAACGATCACAAAACGCCGGACGATATCGTCAGCTACGGCATGGGTACCCAGGGCCAGCGGTTCAGTATCCTGGAAGACCTGAACACCGGTAATATTCAATACCTTCAGCCAGCTTGGGCCTTCTCGTTTGGTAGCGAGAAAATGCGCGGCCAGGAGTCGCAGCCGCTGATCAAGGATGGCGTGATGTATGTGACTGCCTCCTATTCCCGTGTTTACGCCATTGACGCCAGAACCGGAGAGGAAATCTGGCAGTACGACGCGCGTCTGCCTGACGGCATCATGCCCTGTTGTGACGTTGTTAACCGCGGCGTTGCCCTGTACGACGACAAGGTTATTTTCGGCACTCTCGATGCCAAACTCGTCGCTTTGAACAAAGACACCGGCAAGCCCATGTGGATCAAGAAGGTTGCCGACTACCAGGCGGGTTATGCCATTACTGCCGCACCTATCGTCGTCAAAGGCAAAGTGATTACCGGCGTTTCCGGTGGTGAGTTCGGTATTGTCGGCAAGGTGGAAGCCTACGACGCCAATACCGGTGAGTTGGTGTGGATGCGCCCGACCGTTGAAGGCCATATGGGCTATGTCTACAAAGATGGAAAGGCGGTTGAAAACGGCATTTCCGGCGGCAAGGCTGGACAGACCTGGCCGGGTGATATGTGGAAGAACGGCGGTGCTGCGACCTGGTTGGGTGGCACCTATGATCAGGACACCGACTCCCTGTTCTTCGGAACCGGTAACCCGGCACCCTGGAATTCACACCTGCGCCCCGGCGATAACCTGTTCTCTTCTTCACGGGTGGCTATCGATCCGGACGATGGCAGTATCAAATGGCACTTCCAGACCACACCTCATGATGGCTGGGACTACGATGGTGTCAACGAGCTGATTTCGTTCGATTACAAAGAAAAGGGCAAAACCGTGAAAGCGGCGGCAACCGCTGACCGCAACGGCTTCTTCTACGTTCTGAACCGTGAGAACGGCGACTTTATTCGCGGCTTCCCGTTCGTGGACAAGATCACCTGGGCTGAAGGACTTGATCCGAAAACCGGCCGCCCGATCTTTAAAGATGGTGGTCGCCCGGGTGACCCTTCCGCCATGGAAGGAAGCAAGGGTGAAGTGGTTGTTGCCCAGCCGGCGTTCCTTGGCGGCAAGAACTGGATGCCGATGGCCTACAGCCAAGACACCGGCCTTTTTTATGTGCCGTCCAATGAATGGTCCATGGATATCTGGAACGAGCCAGTTTCCTACAAGAAAGGCGCGGCTTTCTTGGGTGCGGGCTTTACCATCAAGCCAGCTAATGACGAGTACATCGGCGTACTCCGCGCCATGGACCCGAAGACCGGCAAGGAAGTCTGGCGTTATGAAAACACCGCGCCGCTGTGGGGTGGTGTGATGACAACCGCGGGCAACCTTGTCTTCACTGGTACGCCAGAAGGTTACCTGAAGGCTTTTGACGCCAAGACCGGCGAAGAGCTGTACAAGTTCAACACCGGTTCCGGCGTTGTCGGCACCCCGGTTACTTGGACCATGGACGGCGAGCAGTACGTCTCGGTTGCCTCTGGCTGGGGTGGGGCGGTTCCGCTCTGGGGTGGTGAAGTCGCCAAGGTGGTAAAGGACTTCAACCAGGGCGGTATGGTCTGGACGTTCAAGCTGCCGAAGGATCGTGTTGCGAGCAACTGATCCCTGGAGTTTACCGACTCGGTATCGGGTCTAGAAGGGGCTGCCGAAAGGCAGCCCTTTTTTTATGGTACATCCTTTCAGTTTTAATCAAATGATTATATGATGCCTTAATCAGATGATTAAACAGGGGTGGCTTGTGGTGCTGGTAATCATTCTTGCGGTGCTGATACTGGCCGGCTGCTCGCCGGCTTCTGAACCACTGGATACCTCGTCTTCGCCACGGCTAGTGGACGTGGCAAATGTTGAGCCGGCTGAATCGATGTCCTGGATGAACTTGCCGGGCCGGGTGGAATCAAGCCGAAGAACCACGCTGAGCTTTGAAGTAACTGGCCAGGTGGAGTATCTGGCCCTGGATGTTGGCGATGCCTTTCAGCGTGGCGATACCCTCGCAAGGTTGAATGGCGAGCGCTACCAACTGACGTATGAACGCAGTCAGGCGGCAGAGGTGGAGGCCAGGACAGGCCTTGCTGACGTTCAACGCGAGCTACGGCGGCTGACAAGGTTGCGCCAGGGCGGGCATACCAGTGAAGCTACCCTGGAAAACGCAGAGGCAGCCGTGGCTGGTGCCAGGGCCAGGGTGGACTCCGCCGTCGCGTCCCGGAAACTGGCAGCGCGGGATCTGGAACAGACAAGCCTGCAGGCACCGTTCGATGGCACTGTGGCACGCAGGCACGCTGAACCCGGGCAACGAGTGGCGGCCAACGAGGTCATCTTCAACCTTGTTTCAAGTGGCGACGGTTTTGACGTGTTGACCCGGGTGCCGGAGAACGTCATCGGGCAGGTTCAGGAAGAAAGCCTCCAGTCAGTGTCAGTGCCCGCACTGGACGGCGCACAGACGACTGCGCGGGTAACACACATTGGCAGTCACGCCGCTGACGGGAATGATTACCCGGTTATCCTCCGTATGACTGGGTCCATGGCGGGGCTTCGCTCTGGTATGACCGCTGAAGTTTCTTTCAAGATAGCGGCCGATAGCATGACCACGTCGGTTGACTCATTTCGTGTGCCACTGACTTCCCTGTTATACCCAGTCCTGGGTGAGCCCCGGGTTCTGCGGCTTGATGACGCTAACCAACTGGTCTCCGTGCCGGTGAAAGTACTCTCGGTAGCAGACGGCGAGGCGGTGGTCACCGGGGGCCTGCAAGTGGGGCAGAAAGTTGTCGCGCGCGGTGTCGAGTTTGTCTCGATAGGTGACCGCGTCAGCATTCTGGGCCAGGGCCCACAACAGTTCCATTGAGGTGGTCATGAACCTCTCCCAGCTCGCGTTCCGTTTCCGTCCGGTTGTCCTGTTGGCCACCGTGGCCGCCATGTTCTTTGGCGCGTTCAGCTACCTCTCGCTTCCCACCAGGGAAGATCCCAGTATTACCGTCCGCGAGGCGGTGGTCAGTACCCGTTTTGCTGGCTTACCCGCCGAGCAGGTCGAGGAATGGATCACCAAGCCGCTGGAAACCCGGGTTCGACAGGTTGCCGAGGTGGAGCATATCCGGTCCACCTCGATGCGGGGGCAGTCACTGATTCATGTTGAGATTCAGGATCGCTACTTCGATCTGGCTCAGATCTGGGATGACGTGCGCCAGAAGGTGGAGAGTGCCCGCAGTCAATTACCGGAGGGGACGGAGGCGCCAGTCGTCAATGACGATTTCGGTAATGTGGCCGTGGTCACTGCTGCGCTCACCTCAGATCAGTTCAGCCAGGCTGAACAACTGCAGATTGCCGAACATGTGCGCGCCCGTCTGTATGATGTGGAGGGAAGCCGTAAGGTGGAGTTGCACGGTGTGCAGCCGGAACGCATCTACATCGATGTCAGTGAATCCCGCCTTGCCAATCTTGGGCTGACGCCGGTTCAGTTGGCCTCACAGCTTAGTGATCGAAACGTTATCTCACCGGCGGGCGTTCTGGAATCCGGAGAGCAGCGGCTGGCACTGCAGGTGTCGGGTGCGTTTCCGGACTTGGAAGCCCTGCGGGCATCGGACATTCGGTTGCCCGATGGTGGCTCCCTTCGCCTGGCGGACCTTGGAGCGGTCAATCGGGGATACCTGGATCCTCCCGCTAACACCGCTTACCACAATGGCAAGCGTGCAATTGTATTTGCCATCTCCATGGCTGATGGCTATAGCGTCCTTGATTACGGCGAAGCCGTAAGGGCTCGCCTGGACAACATCGGGGCCAGCCTGCCGGCGGGCTATAATCTGGACATCATGACGTTCCAGGCGGACCAGGTGGCCAATGCGGTCTATGGCGTCAGCCTCAGTGTGATACAGACCCTGGCTATTGTTCTGGCGGTTGTGGTTCTGTTTCTGGGCATTCGCACCGGCCTGATAGTCGGTTCAACGGTACCGGCAGTCATGCTCGTAACCCTGGCATTGATGGGGCTCTTCGACATGACGTTGCAGCGCATGAGCCTCGCAACCCTCGTCATTGCCCTGGGGCTGTTGGTGGACAACGCGATCGTCGTTGCGGAGGACTTCAAAGTCCGCCTGGCGGAGGGTAAGTCTCGTGACTTGGCGCTGAAACAGACCGGGGGTGAACTGGCTATGCCCCTTCTGTCGTCCACGCTGACCACCATTCTGGTCTTCCTGCCACTGATGTTGGCGGAACATGTCTCGGGAGAATATACCCGGTCGATATCAATAGTGATTGCCCTGTCGTTGCTGACGTCCTGGCTGCTGTCGATGACAGTGGTGCCGATATGGTGTCATCGCTTCATGCAACGCCCCGCTGATGATTCCGATAGCAGTGCACCTCAGCAACAAACCGGGCCGGCGGCATTATCCGAGCGCCTGTTCCGGGCTATGTCCAGTGGGTATGAGGTAGTGCTCAGACGCTGCCTGCGGCATCGGCCGTTATTCCTGATAGCGGTGGTGGCTTTGCTGTTGCTGGGTATTGGATTGATGCAGGTGGTGCCCAAGAAGTTCTTTCCCGATTCAGACCGGCATCAGGTATTGGTCTACCTGGATCTGCCATCTGACAGTGCGTCCTCTGCAACGGACCAGCAGGTTCAGGCGGTCAGCCGGTCGCTCACCGAATCTCTGGGCGACAAACTGACGGGTGTGGCGGCCTACGCCGGATTTGGTGGTCCCAGGTTCGTGTTGTCACTCACCCCCATCGATCCGGCGCCGAATAGAGGCTTCCTGGTGTTGAACGTGGCAAAGAGAGACCAGATGGCATCGGTGATGACAGCGGCGCGGCAACTGCTGGCTAAGGAGTTCCCGCAACTGTCCTCCCAGGTCACCCGGATGTTCCTCGGGCCTTCAGATTCCAACCTGCTGGAGATTCTGGTCAAGGGGCCAGACCGAGAGGTGCTCTACGATACTGCGGCAAAGGTGGAGGCAGAACTCCGCGCTATGCCGGGGGGCAGGGACGTGCGTCAGAGCTGGGAAGCACGCATACCGTCATTGCGTATCGAGGTTAACCAGGCACAGGCGGATCGCGCCGGTGTCACCTCTGCCGATATTGCCAGTTCGCTGAAAGGAGCCATTGATGGTTATCAACTGAGCCAGTTACGCCAGGGCGACACCCTGGTGCCCATTGTGTTGCGTTACCCGCCTGAAGTGAGGTCCCGATTGGAGCGCCTGAAATCGCTGGTGGTCTACCCGCTGAACGACCCTGGTGAGGGTGTTCCCCTGAACCAGGTGGCGACAATCGGGCTGGACGATGGCTACTACCGGATCGACCGGCACAATCTGGTCCGCGCCATTACCATCGAAGGACGAAACGATGCTTTGACTGCCGAGGACATGGTGCCTCGCATTACCCCAACACTGAGATCCCTGGAGGCATCTTTGCCGCCGGGCCATTGGGTTGAGTTTGACGGCGTGGTGGTGCAGTCCGCCGAAGGGCAGGCCTCGATGCAAGCCAACCTGCCATTGTGCCTGGGGTTGATCCTGATCCTGCTGGTAGCCCAGTTCAATTCCTTCAAGCGCCCGCTGTTGATCGTGGTCACCATTCCCCTGGTGATACTGGGCGTATCAATGGGCCTATTGGCATTGCGGGCGGATTTCGGGTTCATGGTACTTTTGGGGATCTACAGCCTGGCCGGCATTATCATCAATAATGCCATCGTGCTGATCGAACGAATCGACCGGGAACGTCGTGACGAGGGGTATTCCCTGCAGGAGGCCGTTGTCCGCGCCTCCGTTCGACGGCTCAGGCCCATTGTCATGTCGGCTGCCACGACCATCCTCGGACTGTTGCCGCTGATTGTGGGTAAAGATCCGCTATTCTATGCCATGGCCAGCGCCATGGCCTTTGGTTTGGGCCTGGGAACCCTGATGAGTCTGGGCGTGGTGCCGGTGCTGTACACCTACTTTTTTGCCCGCGAATCAGGGAAGATGCCTCATGCAACCGAGACAACATAGTGCATTTGGAGAGAAAGCAGTGGCAAACGAGCCGGGCAAAGCCGAAGACGAAACCGCCCAAAAACTGATCCTGGCGGGCATGGAGTTGTTTGGTCAATATGGTTTCAAAGGCACCACGACCCGCATGATTGCCGAAGCCGCCGATTCCAATATCGGCTCCATTGCCTATTACTTCGATAATAAGACTGGCTTGTACCACGCCATTGCCCGGCATATTGCCCGGCGCATGAGAGAAGTTTTCGGTTTTACTGGCGAGCAATCGGCTGCAAGCGCCAGTGATTGCGATCAGGCCCTGGCCCAACTCGAACTCATCGTGAAACGCATGGTTCGCCAGTTCGCCCAGGCCCCGGAGGCTCGCCGCTGGCTCATGTTGGTGATGCGCGAACAGGCCAGTCCCACTGAGGCGTTTGATATCCTCTACGAGGAAACCTTCGAACGTGTCCATGTGCACCTGACCCGCCTGATTGCGGTCGTGATGGACCGGTCACCCGATGAGCGCCGGGTCATCATCGAGGCCCATACCGTCATGGGGCAGATTGTCTTTTTCCTTGTAGGCCGCTTCCCATTACTACGAAGGCTTGGGATAGAGGGCGAATTCCCTTCTGACGTCGTGGACACTGCCGAACAGGTGGTGATTTCCCACCTCCATGCCCTGGCGTTTACTACCAAGGGATGAGTTTTTCACCTCCATCGAATCATTCAACTATCCAGTGCCGGGGTCTACATTGAATAGGTAAACGCGCAAGGCCGCGTTGTCCTGCGACAAACACAACAAGAGGTCGAGACCATGATCTACGCACAACCTGGTAAGGAAGGCTCCGTCGTCTCCTTCAAACCCCGTTACGAGAACTACATCGGCGGCGAGTGGGTCGCCCCGGTCAAGGGTCAGTACTTTGAAAACATCACGCCGGTGACCGGCGATGTCATCTGTGAGATCCCCCGCTCCTCGGCCGAAGATATTGACCTGGCTCTGGATGCCGCCCACAAGGCCGCGCCAGCGTGGGGAAAAACTTCGACCACTGAGCGTTCCAATATCCTGCTGAGAATTGCCGACCGTATCGAGCAGAATGTTGAAATGCTGTCGGTCGCCGAAACATGGGATAACGGCAAAGCCGTTCGCGAGACACTGAACGCCGACATTCCTTTGGCGGTTGACCACTTCCGTTACTTTGCCGGTTGTATCCGCGCCCAGGAAGACACGTCCAGCGCCATCGACAACAACACTGTGGCCTATCATTACCATGAGCCACTGGGTGTGGTTGGCCAGATCATTCCCTGGAACTTCCCACTGCTGATGGCTGTGTGGAAACTGGCGCCTTGTCTGGCAGCCGGCAACTGTACGGTGATGAAGCCTGCCGAGCAGACGCCAGCCAGCATCCTGATCCTGATGGACCTGATTGGCGATCTGTTACCCCCGGGCGTGGTTAACATCGTCAACGGCTACGGCATTGAAGCGGGCCAGGCCCTGGCCACCAGCAAGCGTATTGCCAAGATTGCCTTCACCGGCTCCACACCGGTGGGCTCCCACATTCTCAAATGCGCGGCCGAGAACATCATCCCCTCTACTGTAGAGTTGGGCGGCAAGTCTCCGAACATCTACTTCTCAGACGTAATGCAGGCTGAGCCGGAGTTTATTGACAAGTGTGTGGAAGGCCTGGTGCTGGCGTTCTTCAACCAGGGTGAAGTCTGTACCTGTCCGTCCCGTGCGCTGGTGCAGGAAGACATGTACGAGGAGTTCATGGCCAAGGTTGTTGAGCGCACCAAGTCCATCAAACGTGGTAACCCGCTCGACACCGATGTGCAGGTCGGCGCTCAGGCCAGCAAGGAGCAGTTCGACAAGATTATGTCCTACCTCGACATCGGCAAGCAGGAAGGCGCGGAAGTGCTGACCGGCGGTGGCCGTGAGGAAATGGACGATGCCTATAACAATGGCTTCTACGTTCAGCCCACGCTGTTCAAAGGCAAGAACAACATGCGTGTGTTCCAGGAGGAAATCTTTGGTCCGGTGGTGGGTGTAACCACCTTCAAGGACGAAGAAGAAGCCCTGGCCATCGCCAACGACACTGAGTTCGGTCTGGGTGCCGGCCTCTGGACCCGCGACATCAACCGTGCCTATCGCATGGGCCGCGCCATCCAGGCGGGCCGCGTATGGACCAATTGTTACCACCAGTACCCGGCGCACGCTGCCTTCGGTGGTTACAAGAAGTCCGGCGTTGGCCGCGAGAACCACAAGATGGCGCTGGACCATTACCAGCAGACCAAGAACCTGCTGGTCAGTTACGACATCAACCCGCTGGGCTTCTTCTAAGTCCGCCAATGACTGTTGTGCCCGGGCCCTCCCACACAGGCCCGGTGGCGAGTCAGCACATGGATGTGCACATTCCTCCCCGGTGTCTGGCCGGGGTGCATCTCTACCGGGTTGTAGTTGACTGGTGGGGGTGGATGGGTCTTCCTGCCATTTTTAGGTCCTTCCCAGGGCCTTTTTTTGTGTCTGCGCCGGCGTTCACCGGAATGGGTCGAAAGGATGAATTTCAGGGCCCGGATCGGCTGGAAATCAGTGCCAAAGTACCATATTTGCCTTTTCGTGGACTGGGTAGGATTGAAGGTGAGTTACCGGATGACCGGTTAACGGATCCTCAATGCCACAACAATGATCACAAGAGGTAAGCGTTATGTGGACCAAACCAGCCTATGAAGACCTGCGGATCGGCTTCGAAGTCACCATGTACTTCGCCAACCGCTGAGAAGTGATGGCCAGCCTCGTGCGCTGGCCATTTTGCTTCTGGAGTTTTCGTTATGCAGATTCGTATCCTCGGTTCCGCCGCCGGCGGAGGGTTTCCCCAGTGGAACTGCAATTGCGCCAACTGTGATGGCTTCCGCAAAGGGACCCTGAACGCCAGCGCACGTACCCAGTCATCCATCGCCATAAGCGAAGACGGCGTGCACTGGATTCTCTGTAACGCCTCTCCTGACATTCGTGCTCAACTGGCAAGCTTTGATGCCATGCAGCCGGCGCGTGCGCTTCGGGATACCGGAATTAACGCGGTGTTGCTGTGCGACAGCCAGGTGGATCACACCACCGGTTTGCTGATGTTGCGCGAGGGGTTGCCCCTGGACGTGTGGTGTACCGCCCAGGTGCATGAAGATCTGAGCAGCGGCTTTCCACTGTTTCGCATGCTCACCCACTGGAGCGGTGGCCCCCAGTGGCATGAAGTACCCTGTACCGATCAACAGTCTTTTTCCATTCCCTGCGCCCCGGCGTTGCGGTTGACGGCCATTCCGTTACTCAGTAATGCGCCGCCGTATTCGCCGCGCAGGAATAATCCCCACCCGGGAGACAACATTGGGCTTTTCATAGAAGACACCCGCAGTGGTGAAACCGTCATGTACGCCCCGGGGCTCGGGCAGCCCGATGAGCAGATTCTGCAGTGGATGCGCAAAGCCGACACGCTGCTGGTGGATGGTACCGTTTGGCACGACGATGAAATGTTGCGCTGCGAGGTGGGTACCCGTACCGGTCAGGAAATGGGGCATCTTGCCCAGAGCGGCCCCGGGGGCATGATCGATGTGCTGGATACCATGCCAGCACGCCGGAAAATCCTTATTCATATCAATAACACCAACCCCATTCTCAACGAAGACTCTCCGGAACGGGCCGTGCTGGCCAGGCACGGCATTGAGGTGTCGTTTGACGGCATGCATCTGGATATGGAGGTGCCCTCGTGAACGCACTCGCTACACCTGTCATGAATCGCGGGGATTTCGAGCAGGCCCTGCGGGCAAAGGGCCAGTACTACCACATCCACCATCCGTACCACAAAGCCATGTATGGCGGTGATTGTACTCCTGAGCAGATTCGTGGCTGGGTCGCTAACCGGTACTACTATCAGATCAACATTCCCCGCAAGGACGCAGCGATCATGGCCAACTGCCCGGATGCCTCAGTGCGCCGGTTGTGGCTCCAAAGAGTACTGGATCATGATGGGCACAGTGACGACGAAGGCGGTATCGAGGCCTGGCTGAGCCTGGCGGAAGCCGTAGGGCTAACCCGGGACGAGGTCCTCGACCAGCGCCACGTGCTGCCGGGTGTGCGGTTTGCGGTAGACGCGTACCTGAACTTTGCCCGACGGGCGACCTGGCAGGAAGCGGCCTGTTCCTCCCTGACGGAGCTGTTTGCACCCGAGATTCACCAGTCCCGGCTCGATAGCTGGCCCCTGCATTATCCCTGGATCCAGACCGATGGTTATGCCTATTTTCGCAAGCGGCTGTCGGAAGCGCGCCGTGACGTGGAGCATGGTTTGACGATTACCCTGGATCACTTTACCACCGCGGCACAGCAGGCCCGTGCCCTGGAAATCCTTCAATTCAAACTGGATATCTTATGGTCTATGTTGGATGCCCTGACTATGGCTTATCAGCACCGCACGCCGCCGTACCACACCGTAACCAACCAGCCAGTCTGGCACCGGGGGGTGTAGTGGCCACGCCCATGGAGCGCACACCGCGACTTCGCCCGGGTTTCCGCTTCCAGTGGGAGCCGGCCCAGAACGCCCATGTGCTGTTGTATCCCGAAGGTATGGTGCGGTTGAACGACAGCGCCGGGGCGGTGCTGAAGGAAGTGGATGGCCAGCGCACGGTGGCCGATATTGTCGCTATCCTGGAACAGCAGTTCCCCGATGCGGGATCCCTGGCAAACGATGTCAGTGATTTCCTCAAGGACGCCGAACAGCAGCATTGGATACTGTTTCCATGAGTCAGCACGACACCATGCCGGCGGGCGATCGCCCTGGTATTGGTCCGCCCCTATGGCTGCTGGCGGAATTGACCTACCGCTGTCCACTGCAGTGCCCTTACTGTTCCAACCCACTGGATTTCGCGCAGACCCAGCAGGAATTAAGCACCGAAGAGTGGGTCAGGGTGCTGCGCCAGGGCCGTGAGATGGGAGCAGCCCAACTGGGCTTTTCCGGCGGCGAACCGCTGGTGCGTCAGGACCTTCCGGAGCTGATTGCAGAAGCCAGGCAGCTGGGCTATTACACCAATTTGATAACCTCCGGCCTGGGGCTCACCGAGGCCAAGGTGAACGCCTTCCGCGACGCCGGGCTGGACCATATCCAGGTCAGTTTCCAGGCCTCAGACCCGGAACTGAACAACGCCGTGGCCGGCTCACGCAAGGCTTTCGAGCAGAAGCTGGCGATGGCCCGTGCGGTAAAAGAAGCGGGTTACCCCATGGTGCTCAACTTTGTGATCCATCGGCACAATATCCACCAGATGAACGATATCATCAGTTTGTGTGAGCGATTGGGTGCGGATTACGTGGAGTTGGCCACCTGCCAATACTACGGCTGGGCGTTCGAAAACCGTGAGGGGTTGATGCCCTCCAAGGCACAGCTGGAAAAGGCTGAGGCCGAAGTAAACATCTATCGCAAACGTCTGGCAGATGACGGCTCGGCGATGAGGTTGATCTTTGTCACCCCGGACTATTACGAGGAGCGGCCAAAGGCCTGCATGAACGGGTGGGGCAGCCTGTTCCTCACCGTGGCGCCGGACGGCACCGCCTTGCCCTGCCACAGCGCCCGCCTGTTACCCATTGAGTTTCCCAATGTACGGGATTCCTCGCTACACTCCATCTGGTATGACAGCCCGGGTTTCAACCATTACCGGGGTGACAGCTGGATGCCGGAGCCGTGCCGGTCCTGCGACGAAAAAGGAAAGGATTTCGGCGGCTGCCGATGCCAGGCCTACCTGCTGACCGGTAATGCCGACAATGCCGACCCGGTTTGCAGTAAATCACCCCATCATGACCGCATCCTCGCCGCCCGCCAGGCGGCGGACCATGCCACCGCCGGGCTGGAGGAGCTGACCTATCGCAACGCCAACAACTCCCGGTTGTTCTTCAGGGGCTGATGCGCCCCGTGAGCCAGATGCAACGACAAAGCTGACGTCAGAACAGGCCTCGTCGGCGCTTTTGCAGCGTACAGAGCTAGCGGCATCTGCGACCGGTGTATTCTGGCTGGAGTCCGACCCGGTCAGTGGTGGCAATGTGATAATGACCTTGGAGGCGGGTGTCGGGATTCCTTTGCTCTCTCGCAGCTTCAGCGCTCGCAGCCAGGTTAACGGTTATGGAGGTGGTGCGCTGTGTGCCGGGCCCGAAAGCGTATTCGCCGTCGAGGCGTCCGGGCAGCAGGTTTATCACATTGATACGGCCACAGGGGCGTGCTCTCCACTCACTGACGACGATGCCTGCTATGGCGGACTCTCCTGGGACGCGGCGCATCACCGGGTGTTGGCAGTGCGTGAGGCGAACGGCCGCCAGCAACTGATGGGTATTGCCCTAACGGACAGTGAATCAGCGAACTGCATACTCCACGAGTCGGAAGACTTTTACAGCGCCCCGGCGGTATCGGCCGACGGGCGGCACCTGGCCTGGGTGAGCTGGTCGTTACCGGATATGCCGTGGGTTGCCTCCGTACTCTGGACAGCATCGATTCAGCAGGACGGCTCACTGACCCAGGCGCGACGCTGGCCCTCGCCTTCAAAAGGCAGTGTGCAGCAGCCGATATTTGATGGCGACGACGTGATTGTGTTGTCGGATCATGAGGGGTGGTGGCAACCGTGGCGACTGGCGTCCAGTGGGCAATGGCACTTGCTGGATGGCACGCGGGAGGATCATGCCAGCGCCCCCTGGCAACTGGGCGAGCGTCACCACCAATGCCTTCCCGACGGTGGCTGGGTACGTGTGCGGTACCAGGCCGGAGTCGGGCAGTTGTGGTTATGTTCAGAGAATGAAGAAACAGGCGTGCGGATCGCAAGGGAGTACGTCGACTTTCGATGCCTGGTTGTGCAAGGCCAGAGGGTGCTGTGTATTGCCCGCTCGTCCACCCGGCTCGACACGGTGTTGTCGGTCGATTGGGGCACCGGACATGCCGAGCCACTCTCCGGTGGCGAAGAGCCTTTCCCTGGAATGACATTGTCTCAGCCGGAACTCTTCAGCGTTCCGCCATCAGCCGGTGGTGTCGATGCCATCAGCGGTTTTTTCTACCCGCCAGTGCCATCCGCGTCTGATGGTAAGTCGGTACCAATCATCCTGATTGCCCATGGCGGCCCGACCTCCACGACCTATCCGGTGCTCAACCTCCAGACCCAGTTCTGGTGCCGTCAGGGGTTTGCCGTGGCTGACGTGAACTACCGCGGCAGTTCTGGCTTCGGCCGGGCCTTTCGCATGGCGTTGGCGGGGAACTGGGGACGTGTGGACGTGGCGGATATGGAACGTGCTGCTCGCTGGCTGGTCGACAACAAAGCCGTTGATCCCGCCAGGCTTTTCATCCAGGGCCGCAGTTCGGGCGGTTATACCGCATTGCTGGCCATGGTCCAAACCGACGTGTTTGCGGCGGGCGCCAGCCAGTTCGGTGTCAGTGATCCCCGGCGGCTGAGAGCGATGACGCATCGATTTGAATCCGGTTATCTGGACTGGTTGTTGGGATCTCCCGACGACTGTCCCGACAACTGGCAGCAGAGGTCGCCACTGGCTCAGGCAGATCGCCTCTGTCGACCGATGATCTTTTTCCAGGGTGCGCAGGATCGGGTGGTGGTCCCGCAGCAGACCACTGCCATCGTCAATGCGCTGCGTCGCAATGGTGGCTCTCCGGAGGTGTATGTGTACCCTGACGAGGGTCACGGATTTCGCAAGCAGAGCAACGTTGCCGATATGCTGGAACGATTGCTTCGGTTCTATCGCAGGCAGTCGACCGATCAGTAATGTGACGCCTGTCCGCTTTCCCGTTTCGCTGTAAGACAGTCTTACATACAGTTTTCAGTCCCCCCGACAATACTCTTCCATCAGACAAGAAACCGGCCAATTCGGCCTGATGTGGGGACAAAACAATGAAAATAAGGACTGATGGATTTTCGGGAAAGGCAATCGTTCTGCTGGGCGCTCTGGCGGTATTGACCGGCTGCGGTGGCGGCGGGAGCAGCAGCGAATCCAGCCCTTCGGATTTTGACGCACCGGTAGAGCCGGTCAACATTGGCGGTGATGGCGATATTTTTGACCCGGAGCGCCTGCTCGACGTGGAAATCACCATGTCCGCCAGCAACTGGCGAACATTGAAAGCCGAGGCGCGAACGTTGGCTGACACCTCCCGCGAATGCCTGCCCGAGTTCGAGTACACCGAGTTGCCCGCCACCGTCACCATCGACGGCGATACCATGGGCAACGTGAACGTGCGGAAAAAAGGCTTTATCGGTTCACTCAGCCCGGACCTGCCTTCCCTGAAACTGGATTTTAACGACCTGCAGGAAGGGCGTACTTACCAGAACGTGTCCCGTATGACCCTGAACAACAATCGTCAGGATCCCTCCAATGTTCGTCAATGCCTGGCTTACGACCGGTTCCGGGATATCGGTATCGCAGCGCCGTTATGCAACTACGCCCAGGTGACCGTCAATGGCGAGGATTTGGGGGTTTTTGCCCATGTTGAACCTATACGGAAGCCCTTTTTGCGGCGCACGTTTGGCGATGACTCGGGCAATCTGTATGAGGCGCAGCAGGCCGATTTCGGCAACTATCTGATCCGCCGGTTCGAGACCAAGACCAACGAAGACGCCAACAACCGCTCTGATCTGCAAGCCGTTGCGGACGCCATGGCGCTGGATGATGAGGCGATGATGGACGTGTTGCCCCAATTGCTGGATGTGGATGAGTTCATCCGTTTCTGGGCCATGGAAACCTTGCTGGGAGCGTGGGATTCGGCGAGCGGCAACGCCAATAACTTTTACCTCTACCATTCTCCGGACGATGGGCTGTTCCACTTCATCCCCTGGGGTGCCGATACCGCCTTTCGTGGAACCCATCCCCTGAAGCCTGGCTCCGCGCCTCTGTACCGTAACTTCCGTCTGGCGGAGCGGCTTTATGGGATGCCGGAATACCGCCAGCAATACCTGGACGCGCTGGAAGACCTGTTGGCCAACCACTGGGACGAAGAAGCGATGCAGCTGGAGATCGAGCGGGTGATGGCGTTGACTGGGACCACGGAGGCCGACGTTGAAAGTGTTGAAAGCTTCCTGCTTGGCACCGGCATGCCCGGAGACGACGGGTATGAGCGATCGCAACGGGAGGTGTTGCTCAGCGCCATCGCCGGAAACGAGCCGGAAGAGGCGGTGACCTTGCTGGAGGATACCCAGCCGGACTGCTCCGAGCCAGCCACCACCAATCTGACCGCCAGTGTTTCAGCGGTATCCGGCACAGACTCCGGAGTATTCAGTTTCACCTTGCCGGATGGTCGACAGGTCAGCGCGAGCCTGACGTTCGCTGCCTTTGAAGTAGACAGCCTGGTGTACTCCGTTGACACCGAGCTGGCTCCCGCCGTGCACAGTTTGCTGCTGATTGGTGTCGACGCCGCCCAGGGCTTCAAGCCTTATGTGTTGCAGGTATTTATCGAAGACACCGATTACATACCCGGAACCCATAAGCTCCATGGCTTTGCCACCAATGCGTTGCTCTTTGAGGTGGACGAATCCGTACCCGGCGACGTGGTGTCGCTGGCGCTGGGGGCGACCGGCACCATCACCCTCAACAGCGTAGGCAGCGGCGCAAACGCCGGCGATGTGGATATGGACATCGACATGACCATGGAATACCTGCCGGGTACTGAATAATGGTCAGTTGTTTCAGCCTGAACGCATTTGAATCCCACTCACTGGCGGATCAGAGCTCGTCAGCGTTGATGGATCGGGTGGATACCAAGTATCTGATCGACGCTGCCGAACTGAACCAGTGTCTGGCAGAGCTGACGGCAGAGTACACGGTGCTGGAGATGAACGGGTGTCGGGGAATGGCATACGACACGCTCTATTTCGATACGCCCGGCCGGCAGCTCTACCTCGATCACCACAATGGCAAACTGAACCGCGTAAAGGTCCGCACTCGCCACTACCGGGCCACCGGTGAGCGTTTTCTGGAGGTCAAGGTCAAGACCAACAAACTGCGCACCTCCAAACAGAGAATGGTATTGACCGGGGCGGAGCCAGACGCACGAACTCTGCGTCACTTCCTTCAAGAGCAATTGGGCCTGCCGGCGACACGGATGCTGCCGGCTCTTTTTGTTCACTACCATCGCATCACGCTGCTCAGCAGAACCGGTCACGAGCGGGTTACCGTGGATACGGATATCTACTTCGAGCATAGCGGGGAACACCAGCGGATCGGGTTGCCGGGCGTTGTGTTGGTGGAGGTCAAATCGTTGCGCCATCAGCGGCGTTCACCCGTTCTGGACATCCTGAAAAGGATGGGCCACAGGCCCGTCAGCTTCAGCAAATACTGCATCGGCACGGCGCTGCTGTGCCGGGGCCGGATCAAGGCCAACCGCTTCAAGCCAGTGTTGTCGAAGCTTGATGCGCTCAGGGCCCCGAGAGAATACCGCTACTTCAAGGAGTCATCATGGAATCTGCAGTTGATGTCCATTTCTTTATCCGCCTGATCATTAACCTGATCTCGGTTTTCATCCTGATCCGTTGTTACTACGCATTTTCCCACCATCGTGAAAACGCCGCCTCGTTCATCCTCTTCGGCGTGGGTGTGTTTCTGGTCACGGCCTTACTGAATTCGGTGACTGTATCCATGGGCTTCGCCTTCGGGTTGTTCGCGGTGTTCTCCATGTTGCGATACCGCACCGAAGCGTTGGGCATCAAGGAAATGACCTATCTGTTTCTGGTGATCGCCATGGCGCTGCTGGCGGCCGTCGGGAACGTGGCGCACTGGGTGTTGGCGTGTCTGAACGGCCTGGTGATCGCCATCGCCTTGTTGCTGGAAACCCGGATGATGCTGCCACTGTGCGGTGAGAAGGACATCGAATACGAAAAAATTGACCTGATTCACACGGACCGCCGAGAGGAATTGATTGCCGACTTGCGATCGCGGACTGGCCTGGACGTGAATCGGGTGGATGTGGTCTCCGTGAGCTTTCTACGGGATACGGCGCAGCTAAGGATGCATTACCTAATGGAGCACGGATCATGATGGACGATCTTCGCTGGGCCCTGTTGGTTTTGTGGCTGATGATCAGCTTTTCCCTGCAGGTAGAGGCAGACACCAAAGGTTTTGAAGCCGACATTGGAGGCTATGTAGTGGCTGGTGTGGACCATTACGGCGCCTTCTATGATGAGGAGGGCGTTGACTCGACCACCAACACGGTTCTGCGGAAACTCAGGCTCGGACTCGAGCTGGCCTATGGCAAACACTGGTCCTTCGAGCTTGATGGTGACTATCAGTACGACGGTGATGAGCAGGTACTGGAATTCGATGATGTGTGGTTGCGATACGATGGCTTTGGCTGGGGTGGCGTTCAGGTGGGTCGGATGAAAGAGCCTTTTGGTTTTGAACGTACCAGTGGCTATTCCAGCCTGATGACCAACGAACGCTCCCTGGCGACCAGCGCCTTCGCGCCGGGGCGCTCCGAAGGCGTGATGGTAAACCGGGCCGGTAAAAAGGCCACCTGGGCACTGGGCGTGTTCCGTGAAGATGCCGATGCCAAGTCGCCCAGGGCGGTAACGGGCCGCGTGACCTTTGCCCCGCTTAACACTGAACATCAGACAATCCATCTGGGCCTGGCCGGATCCTGGCGTGACATGCGCGGCGAACGGTTCCAGATACGCGATCATGGGGAGGTCTACAGCGCCGACAATGTGATCCGAAGCCCGCGTTTTGACGCGGATGACCTGGCACTGTTGGGTGGCGAGTTTGCCTGGAGTCGCGATTCAGTCACCGTCACATCGGAGGCGATGACCCAGCGTGTCAGGCAGGTTGGGGGCGACGAATGGCAATTCACTGGCGGTTATGCCCAACTGGGCTACCTGCTCACGGGCGAACACCGGGGGTATAGCCGAGGCGAGTTTGACCGCATTGACCCGCTCAGCCATCTGGGTGCCGTCGAACTGGTGGCGCGCTGGAGCGGGGTGGATCTCAGGCAGCGGGATGTGGGTGCCGAAGCATCGATAGCGTTACTGGGGATCAACTATTACTGGCGTAAATCGTTCCTGCTAAGGGTGAATTACCTGGTTCCGGATATCAGTGGCAACGCGCTGATGGCAGGCCCCGATGGGGATGCGGTCACCGTGCGCGCCCAGCTCAGGTTCTGACGCCAACGGCCTCCAGGGGCAGCGCCAGTGTCACCCGGGTCCATTGCCCCAGCGCACTGCTAATCGACAGTGTCCCACCGTGGTGGCGCAGAATGGTCTGGCAAATGCTGAGGCCCAGCCCGAGGTTTTCCGGTGTGTCACTGGTGGAATAAAAGGGATCTGTCAGGCGCCGTATTTCTTCCTCGGGAATGCCGCAGCCGTTGTCTGCCACTGTAATGTTGAGGGTACGAGGGTCGCGAGTTGTCGACACATTAAGGATGGCGGACTGATGATCCAGCCGGCTCTGAAGCGCCGAGGCTGCATTGAGAAACAGATTCACAAACACCTGGGTCAGTGCCGACGGGTAGCAGGGCACCGTCAGGGATTCCGGTACCGCTAATTCCAGGTCAATGCCCCGCAGCTTGTTTTTGGTAAAGCGCGCAGCGGTGTTGAGAATTCCCATGAGGTTCGCCTGTTCCTTGGCGTGCTCAGGGTGAGGAACAGAAAAGTCGATAAGGTCGGAGACGATGTCGGCAATCCGGTTTTGATGCGCCGCGGCATCGTCGATCGCTTCGCTCAGTTCGGGGTCTTCGTTGATATCTTTTGCGTACTGCAGCGCCTGAACCGAGCAGTTGACGGGGTTCATGATTTCGTGGAGCAGCCCTTTTGCCATATGGCTCAAAGCCTGGTGCTTCTGTTGCTGGATCAGGTTTTCCTCGGTCACTTGCAGAGTTTGCAGAGTGCGGCTCAGCATCCGGTTTCTGTCCCGCAACAGGAACTGCAGAGCCAGGATGTTGCGCACAAAGCGACGAAAGAAAACGGCTAACAACGGTGAGATGACCAGGCACATCAGAACCAGCCAGTTCAACAGCACTTCCTGCAACTTGATTGCCACATCCGCTGCGGGTACCGCGGCCCAGGTAGCGGCGTAGAGAAAGGCCAGATTGATGGCGATCATAACCAGGGTATGCAGCGGCGACAGTGTCACGATGCCGAGGAAACTGATGAAGAAGTAGAGCCCGATCGTCGGTGTGAGATCTCCACCGGTTTTGATAAAGGCAAGATAGCTGAACAGGGCCATGTTCAGGAAAACCAGATACATGATCAGTGGCGTGCGAAAACGCACGGCCTTGAATCGGTGGGCCACAATGAGACAGGAGAGAATCGTGGTGTAGACAAACAGTCCGCTCGGAACGTTGGCAGGGCCAAGCTGTGTGGCCAGCGTCATCATGTGCGCAAGGGTTCCGATCAGTGTGATTAGCAGCGAGACGTCCGCAAAGACCGGCAGGAAACGGAACCGGGATTGGGCGCTGTAGAAACGCTCGAACTGTCGTTGCTTGCGCGGAGTAAGTTGCTGAACCTGTTGCAGGCCGTCGAGTATTTTCATGAGTCGAGATTGTTCCTGAAGCGTTTCATGAACAGCATCAGATCCGGTTGCCGTTCAAAGCCCATCTTGATGAATATTCGGTCCTTGTAGGAGTGCACTGTTTTATAGGAAACCCCGAGTCGATCCGCAATGGTCTTGAACGCGACCCGATCCGCCATGAGGCGTGCCACTTCCCGTTCACGGGCAGATAGCGCGTTAAACGCCTCCAGATCTGGTGATGTTGTGGTAGCGGGTGCCTGGCACGAGTCCGCGTCCACATACACTTGCCCGTTGCGAATGTAGTGCAGGGATCGAATGAGTTCCTGTACTGACTGAGTCTTGGCCACAACCGTTTTGATACCTGACTCCAGATAGATCGCCAGGCGGGCTGGAGAGACCGGTCGCTCGACCAGCAGTAGCACAGACAGCGCGGGGTGATTGGAAAGGGCCACTTCGGCGATGGTCAGGCCATCGTTGTCCTGCAGGGCTTCCTCAATGATCAGCACGGTAGGCCTGACGGTCGGCAACTGCTCCAATGTATCGACACCGGTTGCGGACTCGCCCACCAGATCAATGTTCTCTTCAAGAAGCAGCTGATAGAGGATGGCGTCCCGGTACAGGCGCTTGTCGATGGTGACGTACAGCCGGATATCATCCTTTGTCACGGCTGCCGGATCCCGCCCGAGGGCGCGCGCAGAGGCAATGACAGCTCAAGGGTGAAGCGTTGTTGGCCTCCCTGAAGGAGAACTTGGCCGCCCTGTTGTTGGGCCATGATGTAGAGCGCAAGCAAGGCGCCCTGTTGCTTCAGTAATTGGCTGGAAACACGTGCCATTGGCGAAAGGACATGACTGTATAGGTGGAGGTTCTTGCCGGCTTCCAGCCGAAGGGTCGTGACGTCCTCATCCTGCTCACTTATGAGGTGGTCACGGCTCATTCCGGACGCGCTCAACAGCACATCCAGCGCTGACTGAATGGCGTCGGGCAGGGTACCGTTGTTGGGAACGGCGTCGGTTAACGGTATCTCCAAATACCGAGTCAGTTCGGCGCGTAGCCCGCGGACCAGAGCATTATCCAGAGCCTCAGGGCTATGGTCACGAAAGTGGGAGGCGCCGGGAGGCAAGGTGCTGATGGCGTCCATATCCCTCAGGAAATTCTGTATCACGTCCCGTGACGCCAAGGGAACTGATGGCGATTCGGTCAGAGCCCTGAGAAGAGCGGCTTTTCGCCGTTCGCGAACGCCCTCGAAACGCTCAGCAAGTGCAAATTGCCACTGCTCCGATTTCTGGCGCGATGCGTGGTGCTGAGCAATAGCGTCGTCCAGCACCGGGAGCAGGGATGCGGCATGCCACGGCTTCTTCTGATAACGGAAGATTCGCCCCTGGTTAACCGCGCCCAGCGCAACGTCCAGTTCCCCGTAGGCCGATGTGAGGATGCGAGTAATATGGGGATAGGACTGTCGCATCTCGTTGATCAACTGCAGTCCTTTCATGCCTGGCATGCGCTGATCTGTCATCAGGACTGCAGTCCGGTGACCTTCCTGATGGAGAGTCTCCAAAGCCTGCTGAGCGCTGGCGGCGCAGCGGGTTTCAAAGCGGTCCTGCATCCGCATCAGCTGTTTGCTCAGGTACTTGGTCGCCGATTGTTCGTCGTCAACGATCAGTACCAGCGGCTTGGGGTGTTCGCTCTCGACGGGAGTGGGCCCGGCGTTATCCTGTACCGACATGGTGGCTGCAAACAGGTCGGTGCGTACGAGGTTGATGTCCCAAGGCTTGGCGTAGCAGCGGTCGACAACCCTATTCTCCAGCAAGTGAATGATCTGATCGAGGGAAAACTGGCCGCCAATGACGATTCGCAAGCAGCAGCCACCATTGCTGACCTGCTGAAGTAGAGAAGACGCCAGCAACTGATCGGTGTCGGTGGTGATGAATACGAGCGCGTCGGGCAGGGATCGGCCCCGTGCAATGGCGGCCAGGGCTTCTTGGTCAGAGGAGTAGCTGTCAATTGAAAATGCCCCGGCAAAATCCTGGAGAAAAGCATCCCGATCGTCTTCCCGGTCGTACCTGAGAAGTACCCGATGTGGTTGATCAGCGGACATGTGAGCTGGATCCTTGGAGACAGGTTGGCCGAGCGATAATACCAATCGGGTATCGACCCGAATGTAGGAACATCCTACGCTGTTTGGGTGCCGAAAATCCCGGCACAGGTCTCAGGATGAGGAACCAGATGAGAAGGCACTCGGGTTGGGTTAAACTCCGGGTGAGACATAATAACAACGACATAATGGCGAGACCTTACATGAGCTACGACATTTCCTCCCTGCGCAAGTTTGTGTCCCCCGAGATCATCTTTGGTGCCGGCTCACGCAAGGCAGTAGCCAACTTCGCCAGTAACTTTGGTGCTCGACATGTGTTCCTGGTATCTGACCCTGGCGTGGAGAAAGCCGGCTGGGTTGCGGAAATCATGGATATCCTGGTGGCGGCGGGTCTCCGTGTCACGGTATTTACCGGCGTCTCAGCCAATCCGAAAGTGGACGAAGTCATGGCCGGGGCTGAATTGTATAAGTCCAGCCAATGTGACGTGATTGTCGCCATCGGCGGCGGCAGCCCCATGGACTGCGCCAAGGGTATCGGCATTGTCAGTGCCCATGGCCGGAACATTCTTGATTTTGAGGGTGTGGACACCATTACTTCGCCCTCGCCTCCGATGATCCTGATTCCCACCACGGCGGGGACATCCGCCGATGTCTCCCAGTTCGCGATCATTTCCGACCCCAGCCGGCGCTTCAAGTTCTCCATCATTAGCAAGGCGGTGGTGCCGGATGTGTCGCTGATCGACCCGGAAGTGACGGAAACCATGGACGCCTACCTGACGGCCTGTACCGGGGTGGACGCCATGGTGCACGCCATTGAAGCCTATGTCTCCACTGGTAGCGGGCCGCTGACGGACACCAACGCCCTGGAAGCCATCCGGCTGATCAACCGCCATCTGGAGCCGCTGGTACTGAACACCGCCAATGTGCACCTTCGGGAGCAGATCATGCTGGCGTCCATGCAGGCCGGCCTGGCGTTTTCCAATGCCATCCTGGGGGCGGTGCATGCCATGTCCCATAGTCTCGGTGGCTACCTTGATTTGCCCCATGGCCTTTGCAACGCCCTGCTGCTGGAACACGTTGTAGCGTACAACTACACCTCGGCAGAGGACCGGTTCCGGCGCGTGGCGGAGGCCATGGATATCGACACCCGCGGTATGTCAAAACCGGTCATCAAACAGCGCCTGATGGCGCGAATTATCACGTTGAAACAAGCTGTAGGGTTGGAGGCCAAGCTTGGCAAACTGGGCGTGACCACGTCTGACATACCCTACCTGTCCGGCTTTGCATTACAGGATCCATGCATCCTGACCAATCCTCGCAAGTCTTCCCGACGTGACGTCGAAGTGGTTTATGAAGAAGCCCTCTGATTCCAGCAACGCCGACTACGACATCGGTGACCTGCTTGGCCTTGGCAGCCAGTCGGTAAGAAAGAACTACTACCCGGCGCTGCAGGAGCGGATCGACGAACTGGAGAAGGAGCGTAATCGCTACAAGTGGCTGTTCGAGAATGCCCTTCACGGCATCTTTCAGGGTAACCTCCGGGGCGGCTTTGTGGCCGCCAACCCGGCCATGGCCCGGATCTGCGGCTATGAAAGCTCTGAAGCCCTGATCACGGGGGTTATCCGCCTTCGTGAGCAGCTGTTTTGCAGTTCTGGTGAGTTTGACGCCATCCGCCAGGAGTTACTGGATAACGGCAGTCTCAGTGCAAGGGAAACCCGGCTCAGACGCGCGGACAATACGCCAGTGCAAGTGGCAATCACGTTGTTGCGGCGGCCAGACCTCGGCCCGGAAGTGGTTGAAGCTTTTGTCGCCGATATCACCGAGCGCCACCAGGCGCGAGAAAAGTTGCGCCAGCTCAACGCGGATCTGGAACGCCGTGTGGAGGAGCGCACCGAAGAGCTGCAGAACGCCAACGTGGTGCTACGTTACCAGATCGAGCAGCGCGAACGGGTGGAGCGGGAGTTGGTGGTGGCTGTAGAGGCCGCCAAGGAGGCCAATGAGAGTAAGGACAAATACCTTGCGGCGGCCAGTCATGATTTGCTGCAACCCCTGAATGCGGCCAGGTTACTGGTGTCCGCCCTGATAGACAGTGATCTGCCAGCGGATGAAAACCGACTTGTCCAGCGTGTGTGGAGGTCCCTGGAGAGCGCTGAGGACCTGTTGGCGGATCTCCTGGATATATCCAGGCTGGATCAGAAAGCCATGCGGCCAGATATCGTCAATACCGATGTTGGCGAACTGATGAGAGGGCTGGCGCAGGAATTTGAACCGGTGGCTGAGAACGCAGAGCTGCACTTTCGGGTGCGCTTGGGGACAGGCTACGTAAGCACTGACCCGCGAATGCTAACCCGGATACTCCGCAACCTGTTGAGCAACGCGTTTCGCTATACCCGTGAAGGCGGTGTGCTGTTTGCGGCCCGCAAGCGTGGTCCCAATCTGGAAATTGGGGTGTGGGACACCGGTGTGGGCATTGAGCAGGAAAAGCTCGAGGACATCTTCCGGGAATTTCACCAGATACTGCCCAAGGGTGGCGGTCGCCAGGGTGTGGGCCTGGGGCTGGCAATTGTCGAACGCATGGCAAGGATACTGGCCTGCGAAATCCACGTGGGTTCACATCACGGCAAAGGCTCCTGTTTCAGTATTCTTGTTCCTCTGGCCCGGTTCACTGAGGCGACTGTCAGTAGTCAAAATGCGGAGCCGCCACCAATTGCACCTGTGTCCTTCGATGGGCTTCGTGTTCTGGTGATCGACAATGAAGAGCCGGTACAGGAAAGCATGCAGGCCCTGCTAGAGCGTTGGGGTTGCATGGTCACCACGGCGGGTAGTGCGGTTGAGGCTGTGGCGCATTGCGGCGGCGCAGACATCATCCTCGCGGACTTTCACCTGGATGAGAACCTGACCGGCTGTCAGGCGGTGTATGCCGTACGCAGACACTTCGGTCGTGACATCCCGGCGGCCATCATTACTGCGGACCGCAGCGATGAAACGCGAAGGCTAATCAGTACCCAGTATCTGCCCATTCTGAACAAGCCAGTAAAGCCTAACCGTCTTCGGGCGCTTGTCTCCAGTCTTGCCGCATCCCTGAACTCAGAGTCGCAATGACGGTCTACACTTTATTCTGTCAATCATTGTTTTGTCAGGAGAGTGTGCCATGTCCGTTCCCGAAAACGCCCTTACCAATCACGAAGTGACTGTATGCCTGTCTGGCGGTGCCGTCCTGGGACCCTTCAACGCCACCTGGTCGAAGGACGAAGGCGGTGACGTAAGGGAACTGGTGCGGGAGTATGATGGTTTTCTGCAAGGGGAGAAGCAGCGCCGCTTCAAGTTTCACCTTCACGACACCTACACCAACACGGTTCATACCCTGATCCTGAATTTTGATCAGGTTACCGGCATTTGCGACCATGTCAGACTGAAGTCACCGCCAAACGGGTGAGCCCCAATGCCTGTGAACAGAGGAGGATGTCATGACGAATTTCAGGACTGAAAAAGACAGCCTGGGCGAAGTACGCGTTCCTGAAGAGGCTCTTTGGGGCGCACAGACCCAGAGGGCTATCGAAAATTTTCCGGTAAGCGGTCAGCCAATGCCGCCGGCGTTCATCGCGGCAGTGGTAAGAGTGAAGCAGGCCGCCGCCGATGCCAACGCCAGCCTCGGTTTACTGGATAACGATCTGCGGGACGCGATTGTTGCGGCCGGTGACCGCCTGGTAAACGGTGAATTCGCTGACCAGTTCCCCATTGATCGTTATCAGACCGGGTCTGGCACCAGCACTAACATGAATGTGAACGAGGTCATCGCCGCCCTGGCGGCGCAGGAGGATGTTGAGATTCACCCCAACGATCATGTCAACATGAGCCAGAGCTCCAACGACGTGATCCCGACCGCCATCCATGTCAGTGCCGTGGCGGGTATATACGAGCGCCTGATTCCCGCGTTGACCCACCTGTGTGGGGTGATCTATGAGCGTGAGGCGTTGTTCGCGAATCAGGTCAAGACCGGCCGTACTCACCTGATGGACGCCATGCCGGTCACCCTGGGCCAGGAGCTGAGAACCTGGCGGGAGCAATTGCTCGCCGCGGAAAGACGGCTTGAGGCGGCCGCCGATGATCTTCTGGCGGTGCCCCAGGGTGGCACGGCCGTGGGAACCGGGGTGAATGCGCTGGAAGAGTTTCCTGGGCAGTTCGTTAAGTTCCTCACCTCCAATACGGGTTACCACTTCCGCTCCCTGGAGCATAAATTCGTGGGGCAGAGTGCTATCGATGCGCCCGTAGCTCTGTCGTCCCAGTTGCGGGGGCTGGCCATCGTACTGACCAAGATCGCCAACGACCTGCGCTGGATGAACAGTGGGCCGATTCACGGTCTGGCGGAAATCAGCCTGCCGGCGTTGCAGCCGGGCAGCAGCATCATGCCAGGTAAGGTCAACCCGGTGATTCCCGAGTCGGTGGCCATGGTCGGGGCCCAGGTCATGGGGCTGGACAGCACCGTTGCCATGGCAGGGCAGTCGGGTAACTTCCAGTTGAATGTGATGTTACCGCTGGTTGGTGCCAATCTATTGGACATGATCGAACTGCTGACCAACACCTCAACCATGCTCGGAGATAAGGCGATTCGGGATTTCACGGTGAATACCGATCATCTGGACGCCGCAGTCGGCAAGAACCCGGTA
This sequence comes from Marinobacter sp. M5B, assembly GCF_042604615.1. Taxonomy (NCBI): domain Bacteria; kingdom Pseudomonadati; phylum Pseudomonadota; class Gammaproteobacteria; order Pseudomonadales; family Marinobacteraceae; genus Marinobacter; species Marinobacter sp. M5B. Next base: position 3,764,396 of record NZ_CP156894.1, on the reverse strand, counting down.
CTGGTTACCGCACTCAACCCCGAAATTGGTTATAGCCTGGCGTCTGATATTGCCAAGGAAGCCTACCAGACCGGACGACCGGTGATTGACGTGGCGGAAGAGCGCAGTGGCCTGGATCGCAACCGGCTGGAGGAACTGATGGACCCGCTGAAGCTGACCAAAGGCGGGCTTGCCTGATAGTAAGTAACCGCCGAAAGGGCGGCCCTGACGGAGACTGAGCCGATTGCTGATTTCTATCGAGCTCTTCGTGATGCTGGTGCTGGCAAATGGCGTACCGGTTCTGGCCGCCCGGCTGTTTGGCCGGCGCTGGTCGGCGCCTGTTGATGGTGACAGGCTATGGCGGGACGGGCGGCCGGTGTTGGGACGCAGCAAAACCTGGCGCGGTATCGTATCCGGTGCGCTGGCGTGTTGCCTGTTTGCGTGGATCACCGGGATAGGTGTCATATTCGGCCTGGCGTTCGGGTTACTGGGGTTGGCTGGCGATATCATCAGCAGTTTCATCAAGCGTCGTGCCGGGCTCGCCTCCAGTGCCCGGGCCTCAGGGCTCGACCAGATCCCCGAAGCCTTGCTGCCGATGCTTCTGGCATGGCTTTGGCTGGACCTGGGCTGGTTTATTGTGGCGGTTGTCGTGGTGCTGTTTACGCTGTCGAATATCCTGCTGTCGCCCGTACTGTACCGCCTGGGTATACGCCATCAGCCGCACTGAGCTCAAGCTTTAGCCGGGGCCCCTTGTCAGGGTGTGTATTGTTACCTCTGGTGGGCAATTCAGCCGTACGTTGACCACCGATGTGCCCGCGCCTGGTGAGGTATACCCCTGCATGCCGTTGCGGCGCCAGTAGCCGCGGCCGAGTTCTCTGGGGCAATCGGAATCCAGGGTCACGGGGATGCCACCGGGCAGGCAGATTTGGCCACCGTGGGTATGGCCGCACAGGAAGATGTCGTAGCCCGCATGGGCAGCCTCGCGCCAGATCTCCGGCGTGTGGCTCAGTAATACGCTGATGCCACCCGGGGGGATCTCGTCTCCTGCCCGGTGTAGGTTGTGTACCTTGTAGAAATGGGCATCGTCCACTCCTGCCACATAGAGTTTGTCCTCGCCACGCTGCAGTACGGCATGTTCATTCATCAGCAGGTGATAGCCCATGTCCTCAAGGCCAGGAACCATGCGTACGCTGTCGTGATTGCCCAGTACAGCGTAGGCTTTGCCGCGAATAGCGTCCCGCAGCCTGGCCATGCCATCCATGGCACCATCAATCGGGCCCCAGGTGAGGCGCCGGTAGTCCCCGGTGAGCACACACACATCGTACTCGAGGGGCTCGATTTGACGGATGACGGCCTGCAGGTTGGCTTCATCCATATCCACGTGAAGGTCGGTAAGGTGCAGTATGCGGAAGCCTTCGAAGGCCTGGGGCAGGCCAGGGATGTGGAACTGGTTGTGGGCGGTGTCCAGCCGGCGGCTGTTGTGCTGTCCCCGCCGGAACAAACCGGCCAGTTTCAGGCAAACACTGATGAAGCGTGGAGCGGAGGTGATGTTTTCCAGGTGGAACGAATGGCGGTCCGGGCCGAATACACGAGCTTCCGCTTCCCGCTCAATGCCCAGGCGCTGGCGCGCGTGTACCGGGCCAAGGCGGAGGCTCAGGCGATACTCCAGGAGGTCATCCTGATTGTCTGGTGTATGGGCCCGGGCGGTCATTGCTGGTCCTGTTGGTTGTTGGAAACGTTACCTGTCACGATCCGGTCAACCCGTCCCTTCATTATGGTCTGGACTGGGAGTGATGCAACCGAAGCGTCATAATGTTCATCTTTCTTAACACACGTTGCCACGATCAGAGTGTTCCATGACCAAGGATAGCTTCACCAGGGAGACGTATGCCGGGGCCCTGCCAGCCTGGCACATTTTTCTATTATTTCTGCGTTTGGGCCTGACGTCTTTCGGTGGTCCGGCGGCCCATCTGGGATTCTTCCATGACGAATTCGTAAAGCGCAGGCGTTGGTTGTCGGACGCGGCCTATGGCGAGGTGGTGGCACTGTGCCAGCTGTTACCCGGCCCTGCTTCCAGCCAGGTGGGATTGACCCTGGGGTTCCTTCAGCGCGGCTATCGAGGCGCAGCAGCGGCCTGGCTTGGCTTTACCCTGCCGTCGGCATTGTTGATGATGCTGTTTGCACTCGGCCTTGGCCTCTGGCCGGATGCCGGGCAGGGTGGCTGGATAACCGGCCTTAAGTTATTTGTGGTCGCCGTGGTTGCCCAGGCGGTTTGGCAGATGGGCAAAACCCTGTGCCCGGATGCTCCGCGCCTTTCGATTGCCGTGGTGGTCGCGGTTGTTCTGCTGATGGCGGGCGCAGCCTGGATGCAGATACTTGTCCTGCTCGCAGCCGGCGCTGTCGGTGCTGCAATGCAACTGCCGCAAAAGCGCGTGGAAGAGTCATTGACCATACCGGTTCAGACCCGGCGGCCTATGATGTTCCTGGTGGCATTTTCAGTGCTGCTGTTGATGGCATTCGTTCCCCTGGCATCCGGCTCCCTGGCCTGGATCTGGTCTGAGCTCTATCGCGCGGGGGCCCTGGTGTTCGGGGGTGGTCATGTGGTGTTGCCCTGGCTGCAGGAGGGGTTTGTGGCGCCCGGACACCTGTCGGCGGATGCCTTCCTGGCCGGTTACGGCGTCGCACAGGCCATGCCCGGACCACTCTTCACTTTCTCAGCGTTTTTGGGCGGTGTCGAGAGTGGGTGGACCGGTGCCGCCGTGGCTGTGGTCGCTGTTTTTCTGCCGGGAACCCTGCTGGTATTTGCCGGTCTACCCCTGTGGTCATACATTCGCAGCCATTCGGTTGCACGGGCGGCCCTGGCCGGGGTGAATGCCGGCGTTGTCGGGCTTCTGTTGGCGGCGCTGTATGATCCGGTGTGGACCTCTGCCGTACACAATGCAGGGAGCGTTGCGTTTGTCCTGCTGGCCTGGGTTTCCCTGTCCATATGGAAAGTACCGGTCTGGATACTGGCACCCGGCAGTGCGCTGGTGGGCTTGCTGGTTTTCTGATGCCCCCAAAGTGGGGGTAGCTAAAACCAACCAGGGAGGCCACACTTGGACATTGGGAAACTAAATGAACGGTAATAATCCAGAAGCAGAGGCTGATTATGTCCACATCCTGCACGATTCCGGGCTTGAACGTACCGAAAAGCCGCTTTCCGGAGCCTGAAAGCGATTTGCCAACCGGCGATAACCGCGAGCAAAGGGTTGTGCTTGGGGGTGGCTGTTTCTGGTGTGTGGAAGCCGTTTTTCTGGCGGTGAACGGTGTCAGCCGGGTGGAATCCGGCTATGCCGGGGGCACAGCGGAAACCGCCAACTATGAGGCGGTGTGCGGCGGCCAGACCGGCCACGCCGAAGTGGTCGATGTTCATTACGACCCGCAGACCGTCAGCTTCGGGGATATCCTGAAGGTGTTTTTCTCGGTGGCCCACGACCCAACCCAGCTTAACCGGCAGGGAAACGACCGTGGTACCCAGTACCGTTCCGCCGTTTTTTACGAGAATGACGAACAGAAACAGGTGGCGGAAGCCTACATTCGCCAACTGAACTCGGCGGGCGTTTATGATAATCCTCTGGTGACAACCCTGGAGCCGTTGGAGGCTTTTTATCCGGCGGAAGACTATCACCAGAATTTTGCCGCACGGAATCCATACCAGCCCTACATCACGGCTGTTGCGGCACCAAAGATTGAAAAGCTTGTGGACACGTTCGGTGACCAGCTCAAGCCCGGTTACACCGACAACAACATTGCCTGAGGAGGCTGCTATGAGCGTTTCTGCTGCAGGTTATGACCTGACCCCGCTGACACCACAACAAGTGGACGAAAAGGCCGCGGGCCTGACGGACGAGGAGCGCCGCGTGTTGCTGGATCATGGCACCGAGCGGCCATTTTGCGGCACCTTGCTGGACAACAAGAACGCAGGTGCCTATTACTGCCGGTTGTGCGAGTTGCCGCTGTTCAGTTCCGATTCCAAGTTCGATTCCGGTACCGGTTGGCCGAGCTTTTTCCAGCCTTTTGACACCGACCACATCCGTTACATTGAAGACAACAGCATGGGCATGGCTCGCACGGAGATCCGTTGCCCGCGTTGTGACAGCCACCTTGGGCACGTGTTTCCGGATGGCCCGCCGCCAACCGGCCAGCGTTACTGCCTGAATTCAGTGGCGATGGTGTTCAGGGAGAACCAGGCCTGACCGGCCTGGTTAGCGGATGACTGTCGACACCAGATAGCTGGTGTAGCAAACGTACACCAGCAACAACAGCACGCCGTCCGGTCGCCCGATGGTCCGGGACTTACCCGTCAGCCCAAAGCTCATCAGCAGAAGCCCGATGGTGAGGGCTGTCATCAGGGTCCAGTCGCGGTAAAGCACTTCCATATCCACGGCCAGGGGCTCAATGGTCGCAGCCAGGCCAACCACGGCCAGAGTGTTGAAAATACCAGACCCCACGATGTTGCCGAGTATCAGGTCGTGTTCGTTTTTCTTGACGGCCGCCAACGCAGAAGCCAGTTCCGGCAGAGAGGTGCCGATGGCAACGATTGTCAGCCCGATGATCAGGTCACTGACGCCGAGGCTCTGGGCAATAAACACCGCGCCCCAGACCAGCATGCGCGAGCTCACCAGCAAAAGTACCAAGCCTACAACCAGCCACATCACGGCTATTCTCAGCGGCATCGGGTGGGCAACTAGCTCGGAGTCGGTCTCGCCGATCAGTGAGTCCCCCTTGCCCTGGATGCCTTGATAGATGGACCAGCCCATGACGGCTGCGAACACACCAAGCAGTACCCAGCCATCGAGCCGGGTCAGGTTGCCATCAATCAACTGGTAACCGGCGATGGCCGTCAGTACCAGTAGTAGCGGGAGTTCCTTGCGTATTACCTGGGAGTGCACGGCAATTGGTGCAATCACCGCAGTCACACCAACGATCACGGCGATGTTGGTGATGTTCGAACCGTAAGCGTTGCCCAGGGCCAACCCGGGATTGCCATCGAGTGCGGCCATGGCTGACACTGCCAGTTCAGGCGCAGAGGTGCCGAATCCGATAATCACCATACCAATCAGCAGCGATGGCATACCGAGGTGTTTGGCGGTGGCTGCCGCGCCTTCAATGAAGCGGTCTGCGCTCCAGACCAGTAAAACCAGGCCAGCGATGATTGCTGCGATTGCCAATAGCATAAAGGATGCCCTGTTGGTGTAAGCCGCACGGTATGAGACTAAAGTGGCGGTGATATCGTTGAGCACAGACGCGAGAATGTAACAAAGAGCGCCCGGCGAGCGCATTTTAAACGTTTGACCTACACACGGCCACCGTTGGTAAATAAATCAGGACGTTGGCCCTTGTCAGATATGTTGGCGCAACCAGCCCCAGGCGGGCCCGACCACGAGTCAGTTGATATTCGCAATTTATTATCCGATCAAAAAACGGGATAATCGCGCCACAATTTCCAAGCCCCTCTGCTGATCGTGGGCGGGCAACAGGCTTTAAACTAGCTAGGGTGATAACCAATGGCCGTTAGACAGGCAGATGTGGTGCTGGTCGGCGGGGGCGTCATGAGCGCCACCCTCGGCATGATGCTCAGGCAGCTTGATCCTTCCCTGGACATCGTCATGGTTGAACGTCTTGATCACGTCGCCCATGAAAGCACCGATGGATGGAACAATGCAGGGACCGGGCATGCCGGCTACTGCGAACTCAATTACACCCCCGAAACCGACGATGGCGATGTTGCTATCGAGCGGGCGTTGAAGATCAATGCCTCGTTCGAAGTATCGTTGCAGTTCTGGTCTCATCTGGTTGAGCAGGGGATGCTGCCGGAACCCAAAAGCTTCATCAACCGAACTCCTCACCAGAGCTTTGTATGGGGCGAGGATGGTGTGAAGTTCCTCAAGCGTCGCCACGAAAAGCTCAGCGCCCACCATTTGTTCCGGGAAATGGAGTACACCGAATCCCCGCGGGATCTGGAAGAGTGGATGCCGCTGGTGGTGAACAACCGCGACCCGATGCAGAGAGTGGCCGCCACGCGTATCAAGCACGGTTCAGACGTGGACTTTGGCTCTCTCACCCGCAGCATGGTGGAGTTCCTAGAAACCACGCCGAACTTTGAACTGATGTTAAGCAGCCCCGTGCATTACCTGGCCAAGCGCGACAATGGTCGCTGGAAGGTACGGGTGAAGAACCAGAAAACCGGAGAGCTGACGAAGCTTGAGGCTGGGTTTGTCTTCCTGGGCGCCGGTGGCGGCGCCTTGCCGATGTTGCAGAAGTCCAACATCGACGAATCCAAAGGCTACGGTGGTTTCCCGGTCAGCGGTCAGTGGCTGGTTTGCCAGAAGCCGGAAATCGTCCAGCAACATCACTCCAAGGTGTACGGAAAGGCGCCAATCGGCGCACCGCCGATGTCGGTTCCGCATCTGGATACCCGTATTATCAACGGTGAACCCGCGCTTCTATTCGGCCCGTTTGCTGGCTTCACCACACGGTTCCTCAAGCAGGGTTCGGTATTCGATCTGTTCGGATCGGTCCGCTCAGCGAATCTTCGTCCCATGTTGTCGGTGAGCCGCACCAACATGGACCTGACCCGCTACCTGATTGGTGAGGTATTCCAGTCTCACAGCGACCGTGTGGCTTCCCTGCGCAATTACTTCCCGGATGCCCGCGAAGAGGACTGGCGCCTGCAGGACGCCGGCCAGCGCGTGCAGATCATCAAGAAGTCGCCGGAAGGTGGCGGTAAGCTGGAATTCGGTACCGAAATTGTGGCGGCGAAGGACGGCACCCTGGCCGCTTTGCTGGGTGCATCGCCGGGGGCTTCGACGGCTGTCCAGGCCATGATCGATGTGATCCAACGTTGTTTCCCGGAACGTATGGAGTCTTCGGAATGGCAGGAACGCATGAAAGTGATGGTGCCTTCCTACGGTCAGTCGCTGGTAGACGATGAGCAATTACTCAATAGAGTGCGGGAACGAACGCTCTCAACCCTGAAATTGAGCTGATATTCCCAAACGATCTAACACTGGCGGAAGCGCTGGTAGTCCTGGCTTAAAAGCTGGGGCTGCCGGCGCTTTTTGTTTTCTGGGCGCCGGGCTCGGTTGCGATTTGCGCCTGAAACGTTAGGTTATAAGGAAACACCACCAAGGAGAACGAACATGAGCGAGCAAGAATTCGATCCGAATAAAGGCTATATCGCACTCCTGGGATGGAGCCTGAACGCGGTGGAAGCTGCCGATAAATTTGATCGACGATATGTGGTGGTTGCGCCGGATTGGGCGGAGGCTTACTGCAAGGAACATGATATTCCCTATGTACCTTGGAACTTCGAGCGCCTGAACGACCGGTCAGTTGAGATTGCTCAGACACTCAAAGAGATGGGCGTTAATGTGGCTATCCCATTGTTTGAGGAAACCGTGGAATGGGCCGGCGCTATCAACTCGGTTCTGATGGATCAGCCAAAGCTGTTCGGCCAGTCCATGTTGTTACGGGACAAGGCCCTGATGAAGCGCCGCGCGCAGCTGGGCGGCATTCGCGTTGGGATCTTCGAGGAAGCCCATGACCGAGACGACGTTATCCGTTTCCTCAAGCGCGTCAACCAGACCCTCTTGAAGTTGGACGGTGACCCCAACGATCCGATTCACCTCAAAGCATTCGACAAAGCCGGTTGTCTGGGCCACCGGGTGATTCGTACCCCGGACGAAGTGGACACCATTCCCGAGGAAGAATTCCCGGTGCTGATGGAATCCCATCTGGACGGTTGGGAATTTGCCGTCGAAGCCTGGATTCACAACGGCAAGATCGCATTCCTGAACATCTCGGAGTATGTGACCCTGGGTTACTCGGTGTTTGTGCCGGCCACGCCGGACCTGGAGAAGTACCGGGAACAGATCACCCGCGAGATCGAAAAGCTGATCAAAACGTTCGATATCGAGTTCGGGTTTATTCACCCAGAGTACTTCGTGACCAGCGACAGTACCATGTACTTCGGAGAGGTGGCGTATCGGCCGCCAGGCTTCAAGGTGTTCGAGCTGCTTGAGCGTGCCTACGGCTTTAACGCCTATCAGGCACTGATCATGACCTTTGACCCGAAAACCACGGCAGAAGAGGTAAAGGCGTTCTTCCCCAAAGAGGTGGTGGATGCCAAGGGCTATGCCGGCTGTTTCGGCGTTTATCCGCGCCGCCGGGTGGTCAGCCAATTGGAAATGCCGGAAGAGACCGAGAACCACGATTACTTCGAGTCCCACGAGCTCACGCCGCCGTTGGAAGAAACAGTTACCAAGCGTACTGCCTTTGGCACACATTGGGGCCTGGTTTACTTCTTCGGTGAAGACCCTTATGTAATGCGGGATTTACTGAAACATCAGGAAGAACTGGATTTCTATGTATAATTCCGTAAGGAATTAACAACAATGGGTCTGATTCAGACTCTGAGGAACACAGTTTGAGCAACTCCGACGCTGGAAACCCGGCACCTGTCGTCAATTTCGATAAGCTGGTTCAGCGACTGGACGATGCCATCGCGGCTCTCGATGAGAGCCGCGATTTTGCCAAACTTGGCAAGTTACCCCGGTTGTTCGACATCGTGCGACGGGTGCTTCTGCAGCCGGAGGGCTGCCTTGCAATTGAACAGCGAGCCGAACGGCTTGAGAAAGCCGGCGTGTTCCTGGGAACAGACTGGGCAGACCCCTCCATTCTATTGCCATCGTTGACCACCTTTTCCTTGCAAAGCCCACAGGCCGATACGGTCATCATCGAAGGGCTCAGCGAACTGCGTTTGCTGGCGGTCGCGCGCGGTGAATACCTGCATGAGTCGATGTCGGCGGAACAGGCGCATCACTACCTGACCCAGGTATTGGCCATCAACCTGAACATGCTGTTTGGTGAAGCAGGCGAAGCCGAGCGGGAGCAGGGCAAGCTGGCACTGGTCAGCCGCGCGGTGGTACAGCATGTTGCCACCCAGATCGGCTATGAGCATGTCATCGATCAACTGATTGAAGAGATCTGGCGCATATTGCAGCAACGACCGATCCAGGTCAGCAGCGTACGGCAGATGATTACCCAGATTGCACTGTGCCGCATTGATCCCAATGTGGATCTCGGTGGTGCGGGTCAGGGTGCGGAGCGTCTGATTTCGAGCCTTTACGGGCCAACACAGGCGTGCCGCGAAGATCCTGGCATTCCTGTTTACCAGGAACGGCTGCAGTCCATGGACGCCGTGGCCCTGCAAAGTGAGGCGACCGGTTTTGCCCGTTCCATGCACGACACCGGATTGGTGTCGCCGTATCACGCCACGTTTGTCCGCCACATCCTGGAGAGTCAGGATGCGCTATTGACTGAAGCCCTGGGCCTGTCCAGTACCGGCCGCGATTGCCTGCTCTGCTACAAGGATCTGGTGCATGAGTTGATCAATGAAGGCGTCTATCCGGAAACAGCCCAAGGTCTTTATGGCCTTGCGTTGATGCTGGAGCGAGGCATTCTCTATCAACCGCCACTTGCACCCGCGCTGTGGCGCCAGGCCAGGCTCTCCATCTGCCCGCACGCCCGGGAGCGTATCCGATTGGCATATGGTTACCAGCCACAGCCGAAGGCATGGCTGTTGCAGGGTGTGCTCAACATGCTGGGCCAGCCCCTTGGCGTGGGGCAGGGAAACAACCCTACCTGCCAATCTGCACGGGCGCTGTCCATGTGGGCCTACAACGATCCGGACTATCTGTTGCAGATGGTGGCCTGGGCCGCCCGCGACAACGAAATCATCATGCATTTCGAGGGTCGCCCGGTATCTTCCTCCGGCAGCCAGGGTGGCGTGGCCTCCGAAGTAACGCTCGACCTGGATCCGGTTTCGCTGGTGGTAGTACCGCACCTTGACCGGATTTATGCGGAAATGGGGCGCCTGTGTACGGACCGCCAGGGCGACCCCCACCAGTGGGTTAACCCCGAGTTCCATGGTTGGTCCGCCGGCCGTGGATTCCGCATAAACGTGGATGTTGCAACCGGTCACCTGGAAGACCTGGACACCTTCCTGCGACATTTCTATGCCAGCTACCACCCTTACTATAATGGCAACCAGCCGCTGATCCATCCGCAACCGGCTGGCGTAGCGGTTACCGACAGTGCCGCAAGATTCATCGGCTGGCACGCGATTACCATCCTCCGTGTGACTCTGGACCCGGAAGAGGTCATGCGGGTGTATTTCTTCAACCCCAACAACGACAGTGGTCAGAATTGGGGCGACGATGTGGTGGTCAGTACCTCCAGGAAAGGGGAGCGGTTCGGTGAGGCATCCTTGCCCTTTGAACAGTTCGCCTCGCGGCTGTACATTTTTCACTTCGACCCCCTTGAACGCGGTGAACCCGCAGACGTGGGCGAGGAGGAATTGGAGCGGGTGATCAGCCGCGTTCACCGCAGTTGGGGCCGAGACCGGTTGCCGGCTGAGGCATTGCAGGCCGAACCTCCGCAGGAAAAGTAGACCCAACCAAGCCAGAACGGGAGAGATGATGACCGCTGAGGCCACTACCCGCCGCAACGGCGCCGAGCTGTTTGTTCGTGCCCTGGAAAACGAAGGTGTTCGGTACATCTTCGCGGTACCGGGTGAAGAAAACCTGGATCTCCTTGAGGCCCTGCGCGAATCCAGCATTGAGCTGGTGCTCAATCGTCACGAGCAGGCAGCCGGCTTTATGGCCGCGACCTACGGGCGCCTGACAGGCCGTGTGGGCGTTTGCCTGTCGACCCTCGGCCCTGGGGCCACCAACCTGGTAACCGCCGCTGCCTATGCCCAGCTCGGCGGCATGCCAATGATGATGATTTCCGGGCAGAAGCCCATTAAATCGTCCAAACAGGGGCTGTTCCAGATCCTGGATGTGGTGGACCTGATGCGGCCACTTACCAAGTACACCCGCCAGATCAGCAACGCCAACACCATCCCCGCCAAGGTGAGAGAAGCCTTCCGGTTGGCTTCGGAAGAGCGCCCCGGTGCGGTTCATCTCGAATTACCGGAAGACATCGCCTCCGAGGTGGCAGAGAGCGATACCCATATCTTCCAGCCCAGTGATGCCCGTCGGCCCACTGCCAGTACCAAGAGCCTGGACACTGCCTGTGACATGATCAGCAAAGCCAGGTATCCGCTGATCATGATTGGCGCCGGTGCTAATCGCAAACGGGTTTCCCAGGCCCTGATCCACCTGGTGAACGTGACTGGCATTCCCTTCTTCACCACCCAGATGGGCAAGGGCGTGGTGGATGAGCGCCACCCCCGTTACCTGGGTAATGCGGCGCTCTCGGCCGGCGATTTTGTGCACTGCGCCATTGATCACGCTGACCTGGTGATCAACGTCGGGCACGATGTGGTTGAGAAACCGCCGTTTTTCATGCATCCCGGCGGCAAACAGGTTATCCATGTGAACTTCAGCGCTGCTGACGTGGACCCGGTTTACTTCCCCCAGCACGAGGTGGTGGGCGACATTGCCAACAGCGTGGAGTACCTGGCCGAGAAATGCGGCCAGTGCTCTTCACACGACTTCAGCCGGTTTATGGAAGTGAAAGCTTCCGTGGACAGCCATATGGCCGACAAGGCGGACGATGGCCGTTTCCCGGTTATTCCCCAGCGAATCGTCAACGACGTACGCCAGGTCATGCCCGACGACGGCATCATCGCGCTGGACAATGGCATGTACAAACTCTGGTTTGCCCGCAATTATCCGGCCTACGATAACAACACTGTGCTGCTCGACAATGCCCTGGCTTCCATGGGCGCCGGCCTGCCCAGTGCCATGATGGCGGCCATGCTCTATCCACACCTCAAGGTGATGGCGGTGTGCGGCGACGGTGGCTTCATGATGAATAGCCAGGAGCTGGAAACCGCTGTGCGGCTGAAGCTGAACCTGGTGATACTGATCATCAACGACAATGCCTACGGCATGATCAAATGGAAGCAGGCCCAGGAAGGCTTTCAGAACTTCGGGCTGGATTACAACAACCCGGACTTCGTCAAATACGCCGATGCCTATGGTGCCACTGGCCATAGAATCACCCGTACCGAAGACCTGCGGCCGACGCTGAAAAACGCACTGACCTCGGGGGGTGTGCACCTGATCGATGTGCCCGTGGACTACAGCGAAAACCGCCGTGTGTTTGATGAAGAATTGGTAAATCTGACCTGTAACCTCTAATGCCTGTAGTATTATTCGCCCAGTATTGAACATTGATTGAGGATGGGCGAATGAGTTACTCGTGGTTCAGAGTGGTGGCACTAGCGCTGGCGGCCGTGGTGGTCGCTGGATGCAGCAAGCCGGAAACGCCCCAGGAAGTGGCCGCTGAATTCTGGCAGGCCCTGTCCGAGAAAGACGCGGATACCGTTGCCGATCTATCGACGCTTGCCGCCCCCTCTGCCTTCGATGGCTACGCCCGGGACTGGTCTGGCACCGTGCCTGATTTCGGTCGGGTGGTCATCGACGATCGCGAAGCTACGATCGTAACCCGCCTGCCCGCTGAGAACGGCGTCCCCGGCGAGCGCCGGGAAGTGAATACCTACCTTGTGGAACAGAGTGGCGACTGGCTGGTGGATTACGACCGCACCGGCGAGGCGATCATGAATCCGTCTCCGTTTGCAGGTTTGATCGGAGAAATGAACCGGCTGGGCGAGCGCTTGACGGCCAGTTTCGGACAGTCCTCCGACGATCTCTCTCGCCAGATGGACGCCATTGCCCGCGAATTCGAGGCGTATTCCGATCAGGCCCAGCGCCGGGCAGAGCAGGCCATGGAAGAGTACGGCCAAGCCCTGCAGGGGCTGATGGAAGAGTTGGAGGAATCCATCGAAGAGGCGTTGGAAGACAACCAGCGGGCGCCTGAGAGAGATCGAAGTGTCTTACAGCGAACCGCGGCGGACCTCAATCGAAGCAGCGACAGGCTGGATGAGCCGGATTTCGACGCCTTTGCCGACAGTTCTCGTGCGTTAGCTGAGGCGGGAGCGCGTATCTCGCGCCTGAGTGACGATACCTTCAAAAGCTACAAGCGCACGTGGGACGCCAAACTGGACGAAATCACTGAGCGTACCCGCGTATTTTTTGAAGAGCTTCATGGGCGTGGGTGATAACCCGGCGTCATAGAACTGTCATATTGATCTGGTGTACTGAAGATGTGTTAGTCTCTGAAAGCGACTAAAGGAGCTCCTGCTCCACTGCATCTTTGGGCCAACGGACGGCTCCTTTTTACGCCTCTAGTATTACCCCGCCAGCCCGGTAACCACAAACCAGCCGGTCACCAGCGTGAGCGACGTTGCTACAATTGCCAACAACCCGTCCCTCGCTACGATTGCCAGCCCGAAGGCCGTCAACGCAGCGCCGCCACCATTGGCGCTGAAGGGCACCACCTCCATCGCCGGCATGGCCAGAGCCACCAGCATGCAGATAATGGCCATCACATAGAGCCCTGGCCCGTCCGCCAGAAACACCAGGCGCGGCCCTGTCCAACGATCCAGAAAACGAGCCGGTTTTTGCAGCCAGTCCAGTCCCTTCAAGAGCTTGTCCTGGGGCACGGAACGCTGGGAAATCCAGGACGGCATCCAGATGGTGCGTCTGTGGAACAACAGTTGCCCCAGCGTCAGCAGAACCACCAGCCCCAGAATGGTTGGAACGCCGGGAATGTCACCGATCAACGGCGCCAGGGTGATCAGCCCTGCTACGAGCACCACGGGCCCGAACGAACGTTCCCCCACGCCATTCATGATATCGTTCACCGACACTCGCCCGGCTCCGGCCGCCGACTCGCGAATCTGCTCCAGCAGTTGTTGCATGTTGGTAGGATCGCCATTATTGCGCATAGATAGGGCTCTTCCTCGAATCAGGGTAACGTCTGCCAAATCCGGCCTTTAAAACCTACCATTCTCGATAATCGGAAAACAGCGATTGCGACCGAACCGCAGCGGAAATGATTGAAGCCTTTGCAGACCAGGACTAATCTCGATCCAGCGATAACAAAAACTTCAGAACCCGGAAATCCCCATGGCAGACTTGCTCAACGTTGACTGGATGCTCACCCTCAACCACCTGCTGTTGATGGCCATTGCCTACCTGCTGGCGTTCCCCATCGGTTTCGACCGGGAAGAGCAGGGGCCCAGGATCGGCCTGAGAACCTTCCCGCTGGTGGCCGTGGTTTCATGTGGCTTCATGCTCGTTGGTCGAGCCGTCATCGACTCCCCGGGCGAACAGGGCCGCGTACTGCAAGGCATTGTCACCGGCATCGGTTTCATTGGCGGCGGCGCCATCCTCAAGGACGACAGCCGCGTAATCGGCACCGCCACCGCCGCGAGTATCTGGAACTGTGGCGCGATCGGTGTGGCTGTTGCGTACCACCACCTTGAGATTGCCATAGCCCTGAGCGCCCTGAACTTCTTCACGCTGCGCTACATGGGAAGGCTGGTGCGGTCGGTGACCGGTGAGCCTGTGGTTGAAGATGGGCAGACAACCAAGCCTGTGGAAGTTCGGGAGTCTGATAACGAAAAAAGCCCCTGAAATCAGGGGCTTTCTTGCGGTTGGTTGGTGGAGACGGCGGGAATTGAACCCGCGTCCGCCAGTACTCAGCCTTGAGGTCTACATGTTTAGCGTCTCTCTATTGATTTAAGTTCAAGCGACCCGAGAGCCAGGGTGCAAGAACCGAGTTCTTTAGATCTTAGCCGTTAGCCAGTGAACTCTGGAAAACGGAGCATCCCGTAAGCGATGACGTCCTGAGATGTTGCTTCCGGGCTACGGGCGACCCGGTCAGGACGACTAGCAGCTTACGCTGCTAGTGCGTAGTTTTCGTCGTTTGCGACTATTGCGTTGCAGCTTTGGATTAACGAGATTGGCTGCCATCTCGACATGCACCCAAGGGTTCGCCACCGGCGTCGAAGCCATGTCGTCCCCTTACCGACAGTATATGTGGCTGCTTCCGCCAACTTCAAGGTTTTCCTGGTTTTGTTTTGTGGTGTCGGGTGGTCAGTTGTACCTATCAACTGGCAGCCCGGGCGGTGTTCTGTTCGCTGTTGTGCAGCGCGGCGTCCAGGAGTCCGGCAAAGCTGTCGCGGAAATGCCCCATCACACTAGCCGGGTCGGCCTTGATGTTCTTGTCGATGGTGATGCCGAATTGCACCGTGCCGGCATAGCTGAATATGCTCAAACCGATGCCGATATTGCCGCTTTGGGGCACCCAGAACATGGGTTGGATGAGCTTTGCTCCCGCCAAATATACAGGTTCTTTTGGGCCCGGCACGTTAGTGAGTATCGCAGAGGCCTTATTGCTGAGCATGGAGAGCGCCCGCCGCTCAAGGACATCCGGGCCGCGCCCGAACAGGTCCAGCAGGCTGTAGGTTACCTGAGCCTGGTAGGAGCGTTTGAGGCGGTTCATGTTTTCCTGAACCTGGCGGAACCGCATGATCGGATCGGTCTCCTCCACGGGCAGGGTGACCAGCACCAGCCCGAACTGGTTGCCCAGGGTTTCGATCGGCTGTCGCATCGGGCGCAGGTTAAACGGTACGGCAACGCGAACGCCGCATTCCGGCGTGGCCTCGCCGGTGGCTAAAAAATGCCGTTGCAACGCGCCGGCGGCGGCACACAGCAGCACATCGTTGGCGGTGCCGCGCAGGGCTCTGGCGCACACCTTCACTTCGGCGAGACTCAGCGGGTCGGCCCAGGCGACATGCTTGCGACCGCTCAGGGGTGTTTTCAGGCAGGTGTCTGGTTCCGCCGGGGAGAGGCCCAGCTTGAGCAGGTCGACGGCGATGTTGCCCGCGGTAGTGGCCAGTTTGAACGGGTAGCCCGGCTCGTTGCGGATGGACTTCAGAAACAGGCCTGCCTGGTCGATGGCGGTTTGTCCATTATGCAAAGCCCGGCTGGCGAGCTGTCGTAGACCTTGAGGTGCATGGGTCTTGGATTGGCTGGATGTCGATACCCGGCTGAGTCTCGGTTCCGGGGAGTTGTCGGTCAGCGAAAGCAGCACACGCACCAGTGAAATGCCGTCAGCAATGCAGTGATGGATGCGAACCAGCAGGGCACAGCCACCCTGATAGTTCTCGATATAGTGGATTTGCCAGAGCGGGCGCCGGAAATCCAGCGAGGTGCTGGTCAGGTCGCTGGTCAGTGTTTGCAGCTCCTGTTTGCCTCCATCGCCGGGAAGGGCAAGAACGTGAATATGGTTGTCGATATGAAAGAGTGGGTCGTCCTGCCAGTACGTGCGGTCGCCTTCGGTGACGACGCGCTGTCGAAAGCGCCGGAAGGTGAGAAAGCGTTCGTCGAGCGTTCGCTTGAGGCGCTTGAGGGCAATGGGCTGATCAAACACCAGCACCGCTGAAATCATCATGGGGTTCTCGGGGCATTCCATGCGTAGCCACGAGCGATCTACTGCAGACATGGGTGTTTGTCGGCGTGTCATCACTTGCTCCCTTTGGTTCCCGTCTGTCCCTGGGTGGCCGCTGTCCGTATGCGGATTGGGGTAAGGGATCGAGTATAGGCTGATCAGAGAGGGGCTAAAAGAGGATGCAGATGCGACATAAAATGCGGGGAGAAGACGCCGGGCCTGGGGCCCGGCCAGCGGATCAGACGTTGGTTTCGCGGAGGATGCGTTGTTTCTGGCGGTTCCAGTCCCGTTCTTTCTCGGTGGCACGCTTGTCGAAGAGCTTCTTGCCTTTCACCAGGGCAATTTCGCATTTCACCTTGTTCTTCTTCCAGTACATGGCCAGCGGAATGCAGGTATGGCCTGCCTGGTTAACCTTGCCGACGATCTTGGCAATTTCCTTGGCGTGCAGCAGCAGTTTGCGGGTCCGGGTCGGGTCCGCGATAACGTGGGTTGAGGCGGCGGTGAGCGGGATGATGTGGGATCCCAGCAGCCAGGCCTCTCCGTCCTTAAGCAGCACGTAGGCATCGGTGAGCTGCGCTTTGCCGGCACGGATGGATTTTACTTCCCATCCGAGCAGGGCCAGGCCCGCCTCAAAGCGTTCCTCGATGTGGTACTCGTGTTTTGCCTTTTTGTTCAAGGCAATGGTGGCGCTCGGAGCGCCGGGTTTCTTCTTGCTCATGAATCGTTGATCCGGAGTCGGACAGAAAATTTACCGTGCGTAATCGTGCCGGAAAAGCGCGCATTGTAGCCCAGTAGTACCAGACTGGTCACGAAATCGGCGCGATTGACTGAGTCGATGGTCGTATGGGCTGTGATTCCTCCGCTACAATGTGCGCTGAGATGTCGTCAGGGAATGGAATGCCTACTCCATACGAAACACCAATCGGGTCGTGGACCCGGCCAACCACTTTTTTCTGGGCCGCGACCGGGGCAACCTTTGGCCTCGCGAACGTGTGGCAGTTTCCCTACCTGGCCGGCCAGCATGGCGGCGGGTTGTTCATATTGCTGTACCTGGCGTGCCTGTTGCTGGTCACGCTGCCGTTGATGGTCACCGAATCCGCGATGGGAAGATACGCCCGCCATGGATTGGTTCTGGCGATGGATGGTTTCGTTCGCAGCGCGCGACGGTCCCGGGCGTGGATGTGGACTGGTCGTCTGGGGGTGTTGGCGGCTTTTCTGGTGCTTTCCTTTACGGCTGTTTTCGGTGCCATCGCTCTGGCCTACGTATTCTACGGAGCCATGGGCCGGTTTATTGGCGCCGGCGAGGCTGAAGCCGCAGGTATCCTCTCCGCGTTGGTGTCGGACTCGCGGGACTATCGCGTGTTCATGGGCTGGCACGGATTTTTCCTGTTGCTGGTGGTGTGGGTGTCGATGCAGGGCGTGGTGGACGGTGTCGAGCGTGCAGTACGGGTGGTGGCACCGGCGATGATGCTGATTCTGCTGGCGCTCTGCGGTCTGGCCGCCTGGAGTGGGGATTTCCGCAGTGCGTCGGACTTCATGCTGGATTTCCGCCCCGCCGACGTGACCCTGGACAGTTTGCGGGCGGCGTTGTTTCACGCGTTTTTCACTCTTGGGCTCGGAATGGGCGTGTGGACCCTGTTCGGTGCCTATACACCCGCGGACACTCGCCTTAAGCGTTCCGTGCTGGCTGTGGTGTTGATGGACACCCTGATCGCCATCGGGGCCGGGTTGGCGATTTATTCGTTGGCGCCCGATGGCCATTCCATGGAAGGTGAGCGCGGGTTCGGGCTGCTTTTCCTGTCGCTGCCGGTGGCCCTGGCGGATCTGCCGGGCAGTCAGTTTCTGGTGGCAGCCGTGTTCCTGGTCATCGTGATGATTGTGTGGACGACGTCTCTTTCATTGCTTGAGCCGGTGGTCGGTTGGTTTCAGGAGTGGACAGGCGCACCAAGGGGCTTGTCCGCCTTTCTGATGGGCAGCTCAGTCTGGCTGGCGGGGCTTGGGTCGTTGCTGTCCTTCAATCTATGGTCTGACGAGCGTTTCGCCGGGGGCACCTTGTTCCGCTGGCTTGAGCTGATCACGGGTGGCCTGCTGATTCCACTGGTGAGTATCCTGATATCCGTCTTCGCGGGCTGGTACCTGACCCGAAATCTGACCTTCACCATATTGGGAAAGGCACCACGCCTGATTGGCCGTATATGGTTCTGGGTGATGCGCTTGATCTTGCCGCTGGTGGTGGCGTATATCGGTCTGCAGTACACCGCCACGTCGCTGGTGGCGTTGTGCGACAGCGGTAGCAACGGATTGTGGTGCAAACCTACCGTAGAGTTGGCACCAAGCTCAATGACGCCAGCTGCCCCCGATGCGGGTGATTCCAACAATGAAGCCGGTGATGCCGGTGGGGGTGGCGAGCCAGAGACCAATCCGGGCGAGCCAGGAGAGAAGAGCGGTAAGAATGGCCCGGCTGGGCAGGAAAGTGACCCCAACAACGGTGATATCCTTTATCATAGCGTCTGATATTGGCGTCCCGATTAAAGGGGCTCCCCCTTTGCAGGGTCTTCAACTCAAGAGTATTCGCAAGCAGGACGTCCGGTTCCAATGCCCCATCAGATCGACAAGACCGCGCTGGTTATGCACTCGGCGGAACGCATGTTCCACCTGGTCAACGATGTTGCCAGCTACCCCGACTTTCTTCCCTGGTGTTCAGCCAGCCAGGTGCACGAGCAGACAGACCACGAAATCATGGCATCCATGGATATCGCCAAAGGTGGTATCCGTCACCGGCTGACCACGCGCAACCAGCTGTACCTGCCGCATACCATTGAAATGAGCCTGGTGGATGGTCCTTTCCGTAACCTTAGCGGTCGTTGGCAGTTCAAGCCCCTGCAGAATAACGCCTGCAAGGTGATTCTCACGCTGGAATTTGAGTTTTCCGGATCCTTGTCGAGGATGACGTTCGGGCCGGTCTTCAATCAGGCTGCGAATACCATGGTGGACGCGTTCTGCCGTCGCGCAGACCAGGTGTATCTCGGGGGATAACAATGATTCGAGTTGAGGTGGCCTTTGCCAGGCCAGACAGGCAGGAAATCATCAGCTTGAGTGTCGAAGAGGGCACCACGGCTGTGGAGGCTGTGAAGCGTTCCGGCATTGTTGCCATATTTCCTGAGGTCGATCCGGAAAATGGCGATATGGGAATCTTCGGTAAGGTGATCAAGAATCCGTCCGCCCACGAGTTGCGGGACGGCGACCGGGTTGAAGTTTACCGGCCGCTGCAGATCGACCCCAAGCAGGCCCGGCTTAACCGGGCAAAGAAGAAGGGTTAAGGCTTGAGGCTGGCTCAGTAGGCGGGCGTTTCTTCCAGCAGCTGGGCTTCGTAATGGGAATACTGGTCGTTATCGTAGTAGACGATGACCCGTTGTTCCTTGATATCGCCACCACTGCGCTGGAAGGTATACACATAGTACTCCCGGGACGGATCGGCGGGGTTGGTCATCAGCGGGGTGCCCAGCAAGGAGTGGACCTGGCTGCGGGACATGCCCTCGGCCAGTGATGTCAGCTCTTCGTCGGTCAGTATGTTCCCCTGTTGTACATTGATCTTGTATACGCCTGGGAAAACACAGCCAGCCATGATGAGAGTTAGAATGAGAGCTGTGAGCTTTTGCATCGCCGGGGGAAATCCTCTATCTTGAAATCGCCTGCCAGGGGCAGGTGTGACACGGTCTGACCGTTAACATGCGGCTTCATCATACCGGAAGCCGTGAGGCACACCAAAGAGTGAATCGTAACATGTCATCCGAAAACACCGAATTACGAAAAGTCGGTCTTAAAGTCACTCTGCCAAGAGTGAAGATCTTCAATATTCTGGAGAACTCCGAGGAGCATCACCTCAGCGCCGAGGATGTGTACAAAAAGCTCCTCGAACAGGGTGATGACGTGGGCCTGGCAACCGTCTACCGGGTGCTGACTCAGTTTGAGGCAGCTGGCCTGGTTCTGCGCCACAACTTTGAAGGTGGGCACGCCGTATTTGAGATGGCCGGCGACGATCATCATGATCACATGGTCTGCACTCAGACCGGCGAGGTCATTGAGTTCGTCGATGAGGTGATCGAAGAGCGGCAGCAAAAAATTGCCAAAGAACGAGGCTATGAGATTGTCGATCACAGCCTGATTCTTTACGTCAAACCCCTCAAATCCTGATCATTCAGGATTTGTTCCGGAAAAAGAAAAAAGGGGGCGGGGTTTTAGCCCGCCCCAACAACTCTCAGGATCGAGAGGGGAATACGCTTACCTTTCAAACTGTTCAGTGATGCGTAGCCTGGCCTTTCGTGAACATTTCGTGGGCATGGGCAATGGTGTGTTCGGTCATATCCACACCACCGAGCATTCTTGCCACTTCGCTGACCCTGCCATTGTCGTCCAATGACTCGATCTTCGAGTAAGTGGCGTCTGATTCCGTAAACTTGCTGACGAACAGGTGCTGATGGCACTGGGCCGCTACCTGGGCAAGATGCGTGACGCACAACACCTGTCCATTACTGCCCAGGCTGCGAAGCAAGCGACCAACCACTTCGGCGGTGCCGCCACCAATGCCTACATCCACCTCGTCAAAGACCAGTGTTGGTGTGGTGGAAGTTTGCGCAACCACCACCTGAATGGCCAGGCTGATGCGTGAGAGTTCGCCACCCGAGGCTACCTTGGCTAGCGGACGTGCGGGCTGGCCCGGGTTGGCGCTGACCAGGAATTCAATGTCTTCCAGGCCGTGGGGCGCAGGCTCGTCGCCTTTGTTGCGGCTCAGGTGGGTTACGAACTGGACCGCTGGCATGCTCAGTTGGGCGAGCTCCTCCGCGATGCGCTGATCGAGGTTGGCAGCAGCCTGTTGGCGTGCGTTCGACAACTCGGTGGCCAGGGTATTGAAGTGGCTTCGCTGTTCTTCCAGTTCCGCCTCCAGCTTCTCAACGCTGCCCTCGCCGTCGTCCAGCGATGCCAGTTCGGCACTCAGGCTCTGGTGGAATTCCGGGAGTGTCTCCGGTGTGATGCGGTGCTTGCGGGCCATCTGGTAAATGGCACTCAGACGCTCTTCCACTTCGGCCAGTCGGGCTGGGTCGGCGTCGTAATCTTCCACAAAGTGGCGCAGGTTGTCGCCAGCCTCGGTGATCTGAATCTGGGCTTCATTCAGCATCTGGATGGTTTCCGTCAGTGCCGGTACCTCCACCGGCAACTGCTCCAGTTGCTGTAAAGCCTGGCGCACCAGATCCGCTGCGCTATTCTCATCTTCCGTGCATAGCAGGGTAGCCTGATGGCTGTTGTGTAGCACCGTGTCGGCATGGCTGAGCCGTTCCTGTTCTTTCTCCAGCTCTGCCTGCTCTCCGTCTTCCAGCGCCAGGCGATCCAGTTCTTCTACCTGGTAGCGCAGTAGCTGCAGGCGGGCTTCTGTCTCATCGGCATTCTGCTGGCGTTCGGTCAGCCGCTGGCGGGTTTTGTGCCAGGCTTTCCATGCATCCCTGGTTTGCTCTCCCAACGCTTCTGCGCCAGCGAACTCGTCCAGCAGTTTGCGGTGGGTCTCCTTGCGCAGCAGGGACTGGTGCTGGTGCTGGCTGTGGATGTCCATCAAGGCGCTGCCCAGATCTTTCAGGTGGGCAAGGGGGCAGGGCTGGCCGTTGATGTAGGCGCGAGAGCGGCCATCCTTGCTGATCACTCGGCGCAGGATGCATTCGTTGTCATCGTCGAGCTCATGGTTTTCCAGCCATTGCCGGGCCTCGGCAATGCGGGACACGTCGAAAGTAGCGGTAATATCGGCGCGTTTGGCACCATGGCGTACGGCGCCAGCGTCGGCGCGCCCGCCCATGGCAAGGCCGAGGGCGTCCAGGACAATGGATTTGCCGGCACCGGTCTCTCCGGTCAGCGCCGTCATACCCTTTCCAAACTGAAGTTCGACCCGCTCGGCAATGGCGTAATTGGAAACAGTGAGCTGTGTGAGCATGCAGAGGTCCTCCGCTCAATTCCTGAATACTGTGATTACATACAGTTACTGTGAATATATACAGGGTTTTTCCTGTTTGCAAACATCGGCTGGCGAATTTGTGAATGAATGAGGTGCGCAACGGTTGAAACATCCGATACGGGCCCCATATCCGTTCGCAAACATGTTTTTTTCGGCCCATGGCGGTCGGAAACCAAACGTTAACCGGCCGGTCGTCTGGCCGCCGACGATCAAGCAGGAGTAGTCATGAGCGCTGACGAGAATCGTAACGAACAGGTGGAAGAAGAGTTGAAAGACACTGCGGAAGCCGCTCCCGAGGAAGAAACGGCGACGGAAGACAGTGCCGAAGCCGCTCCGGAAAGCGAAGTTGAGGCCCTGAAGGCCCAGGCGCAGGAGTTTCAGGAGCAGATGTTGCGTTCCCAGGCGGAGATGCAGAATGTTCGCCGTCGCGCTGAGATCGATGTGGAGAAAGCCCACAAATTCGCGCTGGAGAAGTTTGTGAAGGAGCTTCTGCCGGTCGCTGACAGTCTGGAAAAGGCGGTTGAAAGCACAGAGGGGCATGAAAGTGCCGGCGAACTGGTGGCCTCTATTCGTGAAGGGGTCGAGATGACTCTTAATCTGTTCATGGGGAGTCTAGGCAAGTTCAATGTGGTTCAGCTTAACCCCGTGGGTGAGCCGTTTGATCCCCAGCAGCACGAGGCCATGTCCATGGTGCCGGCACCTGATGCCGAGCCCAACAGTGTGGTGGCTGTGGTCCAGAAGGGCTACACCCTGAACGATCGCCTTGTTCGTCCCGCGATGGTGGTGGTCGCCAAGGCTGAAGACGCGCCAAAAATCGACGAGCAGGCTTGAAAAGCAGATTAAAGCGCCAATATAGCCAGTAAACAGGCGGCGCACCGGGACTCCGGGGCAACTTTCAAGGCAGCCGGAACTGAATTGAACAACCGAATTGGAGTAATTGCATGAGTAAGATCATTGGTATCGACCTGGGAACCACAAACTCCTGTGTAGCCATTATGGATGGCGACAAGGTCAAGGTTATCGAAAACGCCGAGGGTGATCGCACTACCCCGTCCATCGTGGCGTATACCGAAGACGGTGAAACGCTGGTAGGTCAATCTGCCAAGCGCCAGGCGGTCACCAACCCGAACAACACCCTCTACGCCATCAAGCGTCTGATCGGTCGTCGCTTTGAAGACGACGTGGTCCAGAAAGACATCAAGATGGTGCCGTACAAGATCGCCAAGGCAGACAACGGTGATGCCTGGGTCGAAGTGAAAGGCGAGAAGATGGCGCCGCCGCAGGTGTCTGCGGAAATCATCAAGAAGATGAAGAAAACCGCAGAAGACTATCTGGGCGAGAAAGTGACCGAAGCGGTTATCACCGTGCCGGCCTACTTCAACGACAGCCAGCGTCAGGCCACGAAAGACGCCGGTAAGATCGCTGGTCTGGACGTGAAGCGGATCATCAACGAGCCAACTGCTGCTGCGTTGGCCTATGGTCTCGACAAGAAGAGCGGTGACCGTACTGTTGCTGTTTATGACCTGGGTGGTGGCACCTTCGACATCTCCATCATCGAGATCGCCGATGTGGACGGTGAGCACCAGTTCGAAGTGTTGGCCACCAACGGCGACACCTTCCTGGGTGGTGAAGACTTTGACATGAAGCTGATCGAGTATCTTGCCGATCAGTTCAAGAAAGACAGTGGCATTGACCTGCGTGGCGACTCGTTGGCGATGCAGCGACTGAAGGAAGCGGCTGAGAAGGCGAAGATTGAGCTTTCCAGCAGCCAGCAGACCGATGTGAACCTGCCTTACGTGACGGCAGACGCCAGTGGTCCCAAGCACATGAACGTGAAAGTGACTCGTGCCAAGCTGGAGTCACTGGTTGAAGAGCTGGTCGAGCGCAGTCTCGCGCCGTGCCGCACCGCGCTGGAAGATTCCGGTGCCAAGATCGGTGAAATCGACGAAGTCATCCTGGTCGGCGGTCAGACCCGCATGCCGATGGTTCAGGAAAAAGTGAAGAACTTCTTCGGTAAGGAAGCGCGTAAGGACGTGAACCCGGATGAAGCTGTAGCCATGGGTGCTGCCATCCAGGCGGCCGTGCTCTCCGGTGATGTGAAAGACGTTCTGCTGCTGGACGTTACCCCGCTGACCCTGGGTATCGAAACCATGGGTGGCGTGGCGACACCGCTGATCGACAAGAACACCACGATCCCGACCAAGAAGTCGCAGACTTTCTCCACTGCGGATGACAACCAGACTGCAGTGACCATTCACGTGGTCCAGGGTGAGCGGAAGCAGGCGACACAGAACAAGTCACTGGGTCGCTTCGACCTGGCGGACATTCCGCCGGCGCCCCGTGGTACGCCGCAGATCGAAGTCACCTTCGATATCGATGCCAACGGTATCCTGAACGTGTCGGCCAAAGACAAGGCGACCGGTAAAGAGCAGTCCATCGTCATCAAGGCGTCTTCAGGTCTGAACGACGACGAAATCGAGAAGATGGTTCAGGACGCGGAAGCCAACGCCGACGAGGATCGCAAGTTCGAAGAGCTGGTCCAGGCCCGCAACCAGGGTGACGCGATGGTCCATACCGTGCGCAAGACCCTGGCCGATGCTGGTGACAAGGTGTCCGACAGCGAGAAAGAGTCTATCGAGGCTGCGATCAAGGAGCTGGAAGAAGCCCTGGCTGGTTCTGACAAGGACGACATCGAGGCCAAGACTCAGAAGCTGACGGAAGCGTCTTCTGAAATGGCCCAGAAGATGTACGCGGATCAGGCAGAGCAGGCGCAGCAGGCCGGGGGCGAAGAGTCTGCCCAGTCCGGTTCCAGCGACGACGCCGTTGATGCCGAGTTTGAAGAAGTCAAAGACGACGACAAGCGATAAAACTTAAGATCATCAGGCAGTTGGAAAACGCGGGAGCTCTTCCGCGTTTTCCTCGTTTTACCAACAGGGTTTTAGAGCATGGCCAAGCGCGACTATTACGAGATTCTCGGGGTGTCCCGGGAAGCGGATGAAAAAGAGATCAAGCGAGCCTACCGCAAGCTTGCGATGAAGTATCATCCTGACCGGAATCCGGATGATGAGGACGCCGATCATAAGTTCAAGGAAGCCAGTGAAGCTTATGAAATACTCTCCGATTCCTCCAAGCGCGCAGCCTACGACCAGTTTGGCCACGCCGGTGTTGATGGCTCTGCCGGCGGCGGATTCGGAGGAGGCGGCGGTGGTGCCAGCTTCTCCGACATTTTTGGCGATGTGTTTGGTGATATCTTTGGTGGCGGCCGCGGTGGCCGCAATACGCGCGGGGCTGACCTGCGTTACACCCTGGAGCTGGACCTGGAAGAGGCGGTAAAAGGCAAAACCGTCCAGATCCGGATTCCTGGCCACACCGAGTGCAACACCTGTGACGGTTCCGGGGCCGAGAAGGGCTCACGGCCGGAGGCTTGTGGTACTTGTAATGGCATGGGCCAGGTGCGGATGCAGCAGGGCTTCTTCACTGTGCAGCAGGCGTGTCCTACCTGTCGTGGTTCCGGCAAGATCATCAAGAACCCGTGTAAGAAGTGTCACGGTGCCGGTCGCATCCAGGAAGAGAAAACGCTGTCCGTCAAGGTGCCGCCGGGCGTGGATACCGGTGATCGTATTCGTCTCTCCGGTGAAGGCGAGATGGGTGTTGAAGGTGGGCCTTCCGGTGACCTCTATGTGCAGGTCGCGGTTCGAGAGCATTCCATCTTTACCCGTGATGGTCGCAACCTCTATTGCGAAGTGCCTATCAGCATCGTGGATGCCAGTCTCGGTGGCGAACTTGAAGTGCCGACGCTCGATGGTCGCGTTAAGCTGAAGATTCCACCGGAGACTCAGACCGGCAAGCTGTTCCGTTTGCGGAACAAGGGCGTTAGCCCGGTTCGTGGTGGTCCGTCCGGTGATTTGCTGTGTCGCGTGGTTGTGGAAACTCCGGTTAACCTCACCAAGCGTCAGAAAGAGTTGCTGGAAGAATTCCAGAAGACCCTGGACGGTGGCGATGGCAACCAGCACGGTCCGCGAAAAACCTCCTGGTTTGAAGGTGTGAAAAGCTTCTTCGACGAAATGAAATTCTGAGGGCAGACGTGATGAGGGTAGCAGTCATCGGCGCCGCAGGGCGCATGGGCAAAGTGTTGATCGAAGCCGTTGACGGAACTGAAGGCCTGGAACTTGGCGCGGCAGTCGTCGAGCCTGGCAGCAGTCTTATCGGCGCCGACGCCGGTGAAATGACCAGCATTGGTAAGACTGGCGTCAAGATGGCTGGCAGCCTCGCCGAAGTGAAGGAGGATTTCGACGTACTCATCGACTTCACCTTCCCGGATCTGACCCTGGAAAATGCGGAATTCTGTAAAACCAACGGCAAAATGATTGTGATCGGTACCACCGGCCTGACCGACGCCGAGAAAGAACAGCTCGCCGTTGCCGCGGAAAAGGCCCCGGTAGTGTTTGCCCCCAACATGAGTGTGGGCGTCAACGTCACCCTCAACCTGCTGCGCACCGCCGCTGCAGCCCTGGGTGACGACTATGATGTGGAAATCATCGAAGCCCACCACCGCCACAAGAAAGACGCGCCGTCGGGCACGGCATTGCGAATGGGCGAAGTTGTCGCCGATGCCCTCGGTCGAGACCTTAAGGAATGTGCTGTCTACGGCCGTGAAGGCTTTACCGGGGAGCGTACCCGCAAGGAGATCGGCTTCGAAACCATTCGGGCCGGCGATGTGGTTGGTGATCATACCGTTCTGTTCGCCACTGAAGGCGAGCGCATCGAAATTACCCACAAAGCCAGCAGCCGGATGACGTTTGCCAAAGGTGCGATGCGTGCGGCATTGTGGTTGGAAGGTAAGCCGGCCGGGTTGTACGACATGCAGGATGTGTTGGGGCTGAAGTAGCGACGAGTAAGATTTCGCGTGGACACAAACTGCCATATTTCGTACAATAAGGCGGTTTAACTGCACCAAGCGTAGCTTTGACAACGCTCAACAGAAAAAGCGGGACGGAGTTCAACTCCCTCTCGCTTTTTTGCGACCTGAATTTGCGCTTGCGTTCCTGTTCGTGACGAACCTGTACGCCACTCGATGAGGATACAAGCCTTGAGTACACCTGCCATCCTTGCACTCGCAGACGGAAGCCTGTTTTACGGCACCGCCATTGGCGCTGAAGGGGAAACCAGCGGAGAGGTGGTGTTCAACACCGCCATGACCGGTTATCAGGAGATCCTGACCGACCCGTCCTACTCCCGCCAGATTGTCACCCTCACATACCCTCACATCGGCAGCACCGGTGTGAATGAAGAAGACATCGAATCTGATCGCGTCCAGGCCGCCGGCCTGATAATCCGTGATCTGCCCCTGCTGGTGAGCAACTGGCGCAGCACCGGCTCGCTACAGGACTACCTGCGCGACAACAATATCGTCGGCATTGCCGATATCGATACCCGTCGCCTGACCCGAATCCTGCGGGATAAAGGGTCCCAGAATGGCGCCGTGGTCGCCGGCGCAGACGCCACGGCCGAGCGTGCTCTGGAGCTGGCCAACGCTTTTCCGGGCCTGAAAGGCATGGATCTGGCGAAGGAAGTCACCTCGGAAAAAACCTGGACCTGGAGCCAGAGTGAGTGGGATATCGAAAGTGGCTATGGCGAGCGCACCGAATCAAAATTCAAGGTCGTCGCCTGGGACTACGGTGTGAAGCTCAACATCCTGCGCATGTTGGCCAGTCGCGGCTGTGATATCACTGTTGTGCCAGCCCAGACCCCCGCTGCCGATGTGCTGGCGATGAATCCCGATGGTATTTTCCTGTCCAACGGCCCCGGCGACCCCGAGCCATGTGACTACGCCATCAGCGCCATTCGCGATGTGTTGGAGACCGACATTCCGGTTTTCGGCATCTGTCTTGGCCACCAGTTGCTGGCCCTGGCCAGCGGGGCCAAGTCCATCAAGATGGGGCATGGCCACCATGGCGCCAACCATCCGGTACAGAACATCGCCGATGGTACCGTGATGATTACCAGTCAGAACCACGGATTTGCGGTGGACGAAACCAGCCTGCCGGACAATCTGGAGGCGACCCATAAATCCCTGTTCGACGGTTCTCTGCAGGGAATCCGCCGTACCGACAAGCCAGCCTACAGTTTTCAGGGTCACCCGGAGGCGAGCCCCGGCCCGCACGACGTAGCGCCGTTGTTTGATGAATTTATCCGCCTGATGGAGGCACGTTGATGCCAAAGCGTACCGACATTAAAAGCATTCTGATCCTGGGCGCGGGCCCCATCGTGATCGGGCAGGCGTGCGAGTTTGACTACTCTGGAGCCCAGGCCTGTAAAGCCCTGCGTGAAGAGGGGTACCGGGTTATCCTGGTGAACTCCAACCCGGCCACGATCATGACCGACCCGGTAATGGCCGATGCCACCTACATCGAGCCTATCACCTGGAAGACCGTTGCCAAGATCATCGAGAAAGAACAGCCGGATGCATTGCTGCCTACCATGGGTGGTCAGACAGCCCTGAACTGCGCTTTGGACCTCGAAAAGCACGGCGTTCTGGCTGAGCATGGTGTGGAAATGATCGGCGCCAACGCCGACACCATCGACAAAGCTGAAGACCGTGATCGTTTTGACAAGGCCATGAAGAAAATTGGCCTGGAGTGCCCTCGCGCCACGATCGCCCATTCCATGGCGGAAGCCTGGGAAGTGGCCAACGACATCGGATTTCCCTGCATCATCCGCCCGTCCTTCACCATGGGTGGTTCCGGCGGCGGTATTGCCTACAACCGCGACGAATTCGAGGAAATCTGCACCCGTGGTCTGGACCTGTCGCCGACCAACGAGTTGCTGATCGATGAGTCCCTGATCGGCTGGAAAGAGTACGAGATGGAAGTTGTCCGCGACAAAAACGACAACTGCATCATCGTCTGCGCCATTGAAAACTTTGACGCGATGGGCGTGCACACCGGTGACTCCATCACCGTCGCGCCGGCCCAGACGCTCACCGACAAGGAATACCAGATCATGCGGAACGCCTCTCTGGCGGTACTGCGTGAGATCGGTGTGGAAACTGGCGGTTCCAACGTGCAGTTCGGCGTAAACCCGGACAACGGCCGTGTCGTCGTCATCGAAATGAATCCCCGGGTGTCGCGTTCTTCGGCGCTGGCGTCCAAGGCAACGGGTTTTCCGATCGCCAAGGTGGCGGCCAAGCTGGCGGTGGGTTACACCCTTGATGAACTGCGCAATGAAATCACCGGTGGTGTTACTCCGGCCTCGTTCGAGCCCAGCATCGACTATGTGGTCACCAAGATTCCGCGCTTCACCTTCGAGAAGTTCCCCCAGGCTGATGCGCGCCTGACCACCCAGATGAAATCCGTGGGTGAGGTGATGGCCATCGGTCGTACCTTCCAGGAGTCGCTGCAGAAGGCCATGCGTGGTCTGGAAGTGGGCTCCGACGGTTTTGAAGAGAAGGTCGACCTGAGCACCACCGACGGCCAGGAAACCCTCACCCAGGAACTGAATGTGCCTGGAGCCGAGCGCCTTTGGTACATCGGCGATGCCTTCCGAGCCGGGATGACCGTGGAAGAAGTGTTCAACAACACGCATGTAGATCCATGGTATCTGGTACAGATCGAAGACCTGATCAAAGAAGAGACTGCCCTCAAATCCGCCGGCAAGGCGGATATTGATCGCGATACGCTGTTCCGCCTCAAGCGCAAAGGGTTCTCCGATGCGCGCTTGGCCAAGCTGCTCAGCATTTCTGAAGTCAGCTTGCGCAAGCTGCGCCATGACCTGGACATTCGCCCGGTCTACAAGCGGGTGGATACCTGCGCGGCTGAATTTGCCTCATCAACCGCCTACATGTATTCGTCCTATGAGGAAGAGTGTGAGGCGGGTGCCTCTGATCGCGAGAAAATCGTGGTCATTGGCGGTGGTCCCAACCGCATCGGTCAGGGTATTGAGTTTGATTATTGCTGCGTTCACGCCGCCCTCGCTATGCGCGACGATGGTTATGAAACCATCATGATCAACTGCAACCCGGAAACCGTTTCCACCGACTACGACACCTCGGATCGGCTCTACTTCGAGCCCATCACCCTGGAAGATGTGCTGGAAATCATCCACGTCGAAAAACCCAAGGGTGTGATTGTCCAGTACGGCGGCCAAACCCCGCTGAAGCTGGCCCGTGGCCTGGAAGCGGCGGGTGTGCCGATTATCGGTACCAGCCCGGATGCCATCGACCGCGCCGAAGACCGGGAGCGTTTCCAGCAGATGATCGGCCGCCTCGGCCTGATTCAGCCGGAAAATGCCACCGTGCGCAGCCACGAAGAAGGCATCCTGGCGGCTCGCGAGATTGGTTATCCGCTGGTGGTACGCCCCTCCTACGTGCTGGGTGGTCGGGCCATGGAAATCGTCTATGACGAGGATGAGCTGGTTCGCTACATGCGCAATGCCGTGCTGGTCTCCAACGACAGCCCGGTGCTGCTGGATCACTTCCTCAACGCCGCCATCGAGGTGGACATTGACGCCATCAGCGACGGCAAGGACGTGGTCATCGGTGGCATCATGCAGCACATTGAGCAAGCGGGCGTGCACTCTGGTGATTCCGCCTGTTCCCTGCCGCCCTACACCCTGCCGAAAGACGTGCAGGATGAAATGCGCGAAGCGGTGCGGAAGATGGCCATTGAACTGGATGTTATCGGCCTGATGAACGTGCAGCTGGCCTGGCAGGGTGGCGAGATCTACGTGATCGAGGTGAACCCGCGAGCGTCCCGTACCGTGCCGTTTGTGTCCAAGGCCATCGGGGTGTCCCTGGCCAAGGTGGCGGCCCGTTGCATGGCTGGAAAGTCGCTGGCAGAGCAGGGCTTCACCCAGGAAATCGTGCCGACTTACTATTCCGTCAAGGAATCGGTGTTCCCGTTCAACAAGTTCCCGGCGGTGGATCCCATCCTGGGGCCGGAAATGAAGTCCACCGGTGAGGTGATGGGGATTGGTGACAGCTTCGACGAAGCCTTCGCCAAGGCGGCCCTGGCCTCCGGTGAGCGTCTGCCGGCCAAGGGTACGGCCTTCATGTCCGTGCGGGACGTCGACAAGCCCGGGGCCGCGAAAGTGGCGCAGGACCTGATTGACGCTGGCTTCAAGGTGATTGCTACCACCGGTACCGCCAAGGCGTTGAAACAGGCCGGGCTCACTGTTGATCGGGTGAACAAGGTTCGTGAAGGGCGTCCGCATATCGTGGATGCCATTAAGAATGGTCAGGTGCAGCTGATTATTAATACCACCGAAGGTCGCAAGGCGATTTCCGACTCGGCACAGATTCGCCAGTCGGCCCTGCAGACCAAGGTGACCTATACAACGACACTGGCGGGCGGCGAAGCCTTCTGCAGGGCCATTAAATTCGGCCCCGAGCGCACTGTGCGCCGCCTCCAGGATCTACACGCAGGAAAGTAAGACTATGGCTGACAGAGTACCCATGACAAAGGCGGGTGAAATCCGCCTACGTGAGGAGCTTCAGAAACTGAAGTCCGAAGATCGTCCCCGGGTGATCGCGGCTATTTCCGATGCCCGCGAACACGGCGACCTGAAAGAGAACGCGGAATACCACGCCGCTCGGGAGCAGCAGAGCTTTATCGAAGGGCGTATCCAGGAGATCGAGGGCAAGCTGTCCGCAGCCCAGGTGATCGACGTTAACACCATCGAAAACACCGGCAAGGTGATCTTCGGCACCACGGTGCGACTGCTCAATGTCGATACCGATGAGCAGGTCAGCTACCAGATCGTTGGTGAGGATGAGGCAGATATCAAGGCCGGAAAGCTGTCCATTTCCTCGCCGATCGCGCGGGCGCTGGTGGGTAAAAGCGAGGGCGACGTGGTTGCCGTGCGAGTGCCTTCGGGGACCGTTGAGTATGAAATCGAGCAGGTAGAGCACATCTGACATTCGTCGGATGCGGATTCTGCAAACAAAAAGCCGGCTGCGAATAGCAGCCGGCTTTTTACATTGTGCGGCTTTAGCGTGCTGACAGCGTCAGTGTTTCTGGCGCAGCAGGTTGGACAGCTTGGGGTTGGGCTTTTTCGCCCGGCGCAGGATCACGGCGATCTTGCCGATGGTCTGCACCAGCTCGGCACCGGAGGCTTCGCACAGGGCGGCAACGGCTTCCTGGCGGGTTTCGCGGTCCTGGCTGGCAACTTTGATCTTGATCAGCTCGTGGTCGTTCAGGGCCCGCTCGAGTTCCTCCTGAAGCCCTTCGGTCAGGCCCTTGTCGCCGACTATGATAACGGGCTTCAGGTTGTGGGCGATGCCCCGGTATTCCCGGCGCTGTTCCGGCGAAAGACTCATTATGTGATCTCTTTATGGGTGCGATTAATAAAACGTCAGCGGCGAAATGCTCGCCAATTCCGTATAATCGCGGGATTGTATCAGATCAATCGGCCGGTGAAATCGCCGTTACCACGTACCCAGATGATTGGAGGTCCAATTGGAGCGCTTTATGGAGGTAGGTCTTGGCTCGCTCGAAAACCAGTGACCGCTGGCTGAAGGAACATTTTGATGATGTCTGGGTCAAAAAGTCCCGGGAAGACGGCTATCGTTCGCGGGCCAGCTACAAGCTGATTGAGCTCGACAACAAAGACCGCCTGTTTCGGCCCGGGCAGACCGTTGTGGATTTGGGTGCCGCGCCTGGTGGCTGGTCCCAGGTGGCGGTAGAGCGGGTTGGTGACAATGGCACGGTGGTCGCCAGCGATATTCTCGAGATGAGCCCGATTGCGGGTGTGGCGTTCGTTCAGGGCGATTTCACCGAGCAGTCAGTGCTGGACGAATTGCTGGATTTACTGGGTGATCGCCGCGCTGACGTTGTAATTTCGGATATGGCACCCAATATGAGTGGTATGGCGGCAGTGGATATTCCCAACGCCATGGGCTTGGTGGAGCTGGCGCTGGATATGGCGCAGCAAGTCCTGAAGCCCGGTGGCGTGTTTGTCGCCAAGGTATTTCAGGGAGAGGGATTTGATGCCCTGCTCGCTGAAATGCGTAAAAGTTTTGGCACCGTTGTCAGCAGGAAGCCTGACTCCTCCCGTGCAAGATCGAGGGAGATTTATCAGGTGTGCAAGGGATTTAAGGGCTGACCCCGCCCCGGAACGGAATGACCGTGGGATTGACACCCCGCAGTGGTCGATACGGATAGGCCGATTCTGGTGGACGGGCGTACAATTGGTGTAAGGTGTCAGAAAAGGCTTTCTCCTGACGGGGCGATCCTTCAATTCACAGGTGACGATCCTTGAACGATATGGCAAAAAATCTGGTTCTCTGGCTGATTATAGCCGCCGTACTGCTGATGGTGTTTCAGAATTTCACGCCCACCACCAGCGGACAACAGGTCAATTATTCGCAGTTTGTGGAAATGGTGCAGGACGGACAGGTCCGTCAGGTCACCATTGACGGTCTGCAGGTTCAGGGTACCCGTGGTGACGGCTCCCAGTTCCAGACCATCCGCCCCCAGGTGTCCGACAACAAGCTGATGGATGATCTGCTGGCCAACAACGTGGAAGTCATCGGTAAGGAGCCGGAGCGTCAAAGTCTCTGGACCCAACTGTTGGTGGCTGCCTTCCCCATCCTTATCATTATCGCGCTGTTCGTATTTTTCATGCGACAGATGCAGGGCGGTGGCGGTGGCAAAGGGCCTATGTCCTTTGGCAAGAGTAAAGCCCGCCTGATGAGCGAGGATCAGATCAAAACCACCTTTGGTGACGTTGCCGGTGTCGACGAGGCCAAGGAAGACGTCAAGGAGTTGGTGGATTTCCTGCGGGATCCCAGCAAGTTCCAGCGTCTTGGTGGCAGTATCCCCAAGGGCGTACTGATGGTGGGTCAGCCGGGTACTGGTAAGACCCTGCTCGCCAAGGCGATTGCCGGCGAGGCCAAGGTGCCATTCTTCTCAATCTCCGGTTCGGACTTCGTGGAAATGTTCGTGGGCGTGGGTGCCTCTCGTGTCCGTGACATGTTCGAGCAGGCCAAGAAGCAGAGCCCCTGTATCATCTTCATCGACGAGATCGATGCCGTTGGCCGCCATCGTGGCGCTGGCATGGGTGGCGGTCACGACGAGCGTGAGCAGACACTGAACCAGTTGCTGGTAGAGATGGACGGCTTCGAGGGCAACGAAGGCGTTATCGTGATTGCCGCCACCAACCGTCCGGACGTACTGGACCCGGCGTTGCTCCGCCCGGGTCGCTTTGACCGCCAGGTCGTTGTCGGGCTGCCGGACATCATCGGTCGTGAGCAGATTCTCAAGGTTCACATGAAGAAAGTGCCTCTGGCCGATGGGGTGGAGCCTGTGTTGATTGCCCGTGGCACGCCCGGTTTCTCGGGTGCTGACCTGGCGAACCTGGTGAACGAAGCTGCGTTGTTTGCGGCCCGTCGTAACCAGCGTCTGGTTTCCATGGAAGAGTTTGAGCTCGCGAAAGACAAGATCATGATGGGCGCCGAGCGCAAATCCATGGTCATGAGCGAGAAAGAGAAGCGTAATACGGCATACCACGAGTCCGGTCACGCCATTGTCGGGCGTCTGATGCCTGAGCATGATCCGGTCTACAAGGTCAGTATTATTCCTCGCGGCCGCGCATTGGGTGTCACAATGTTCCTGCCAGAGGAAGACAAGTACAGCCACAGCAAGCGCTTCCTGATCAGTTCCATCTGCAGTCTGTTTGGTGGCCGTATTGCCGAAGAACTGACCCTTGGTTTCGATGGTGTCACTACCGGTGCTTCCAACGATATCGAGCGGGCAACCAGTCTGGCGCGTAATATGGTCACGCGTTGGGGGCTGTCGGAGAAGCTCGGCCCGCTGCAGTACGATACAGATAGCGAAGAGCCTTTCCTCGGTCGCTCTGCCGGTCAGGCGCAAACGGTCTATTCTCCGGAAACGGCGCAGCGTATCGATGAGGAAGTTCGCAATATCATCGACAGCTGTTATGAAAAGGCGAAGCAGTTGCTCGTCGATAACCGTGACAAGCTCGATCTGATGGCCGATGCCCTGATGAAATACGAGACCATCGACCGTTACCAGATTGATGACATCATGGAAGGTCGTGAGCCCCGTCCGCCGAAAGGTTGGGGTGATAGCGGTCCGTCCGGTGGTGTTCCGGCTGATGAGCCTGAGCAGGCGCCTGCTCCGAAGGGTTCCGACGACGGTCACCAACCGGGTGTTGGTCGACCGGCCGGTGAGCACTGAGCCAGGCTGGATACTGGTCCGATGTAGTTGAAGACTGAACGCCGCCCCTGACGGGGCGGCGTTTGTTTTTGCGGGTTGCAGAAAAGGTTATTTATGCAGATAAATTTCGCGGGCAGGGTTCTGGATATGTCTGGCTGCCACGTCATGGGGATTCTGAACGTGACGCCGGACTCCTTTTCGGATGGAGGTCGGTACAATACCGTTGAGGTTGCCCTGGCAAGGGCCCGCGAGATGGTGGCGGACGGTGCGGCTTTTATTGATGTGGGTGGTGAGTCCACGCGGCCAGGTGCCACGCCGGTGTCTGTCGAGGAAGAACTTGAACGAGTGTGTCCGGTGGTGGAGGCGATTGCCCGTGATTTGGGCGTTGTCGTTTCGGTTGATACCAGTTCTCCGCAGGTTATGGCGGAGGTGGTGAAGCTCGGTGCCGGGATGATCAACGACGTCAGGGCGTTGCAGCGGGATGGTGCGCCCGAAGTGGTGGCAAACGCTGGAGTGCCGGTGTGTGTCATGCACATTCAGGGTGAGCCGGATACCATGCAGGATGATCCTCGCTACCGGAATGTGCGGCGGGAGGTGAGTTCGTTTCTTACCGAGCGAATGCGGGTGATAGAGAAAGCCGGTGTGCGGCCAGACAACATCATCCTTGATCCCGGCTTTGGTTTTGGCAAGTCTCCTCAGCACAACCTGCAGCTCTTGGCCTCGCTGGAACAGCTGCAGTTGCTAGGGCACCCGATTCTGGTGGGCATGTCCCGCAAGAGCATGCTGGGCCATATCACCGGTCGTGATGTCAGTGAACGCTTGCCCGCAAGCCTCGCTGCCGCGACAATATCCGCCATGAAGGGCGCATCCATCATTCGCGTCCACGATGTCAGGGAAACAGTCGATGCCGTTAAAGTGGTGACGGCAATGGAGGAAGCTGGACGATGAGCGACAGAAAATATTTCGGCACGGACGGTATCCGGGGCCGGGTGGGCGAATTTCCAATAACCCCCGAATTTATGCTGCGCCTGGGTTGGGCTGCGGGGCAGGCCTTCAAGCGGGATGGGCAGCGTAACAGTGTGCTGATTGGTAAAGACACCCGTCTTTCGGGCTATATGTTCGAATCCGCCCTTGAGGCAGGTTTGTCCGCGGCCGGAGTGGACGTGAAGTTGCTCGGGCCCATGCCCACCCCTGCGATCGCCTACTTGACCCGAACCTTTCGCGCCTCCGCGGGTATTGTCATCAGTGCGTCCCATAATCCGCACCACGACAACGGTATCAAGTTTTTCTCCCCCGCTGGGACCAAGCTGGATGATGCTCTGGAAACAGAGATCGAGAAGTGGCTGGATAAGCCCATTGAGGTCTGCGGCTCGAAAGAGTTAGGCAAGGCGTTCCGGGTTGATGACGCACCAGGCCGATACGTTGAGTTCTGTAAGAGTACGGTACCCAACGAGTTTTCACTCGAAGGACTTCATATTGTCCTGGATTGCGCGCACGGTGCTACCTACCACGTTGCCCCGAAAGTGTTCCGTGAGTTGGGAGCGAAGATTTCTGTGGTAGGGGGCGAGCCTGATGGTCTGAATATCAATCTTAATGTCGGTTCCACTCACATGGGATCATTGAGCAAGGCCGTTCTGGAGAAGCAGGCCGATCTCGGGATCGCCTTTGATGGCGACGGTGACCGGGTACTCATGGTGGATCGTGACGGCTCGGAAGTCGATGGCGACGAGTTGCTCTACGTGATCGCCGCGCAACGTCATGCCGCCGGAACCTTGAAAGGGGGCGTTGTGGGCACCCTGATGACCAATCTGGGCGTTGAGTTGGCGCTCAGGGAGCAGGGTATTGATTTCGAGCGTGCCAAAGTCGGCGACCGTTACGTCATGGAGCGGCTTATCGACCGGGGCTGGCTGCTCGGCGGTGAAGGTTCCGGCCATATGGTCATCCGGGATTGCACCAGCACTGGTGACGGTATTGTGTCTGCGCTCCAGGTATTGTTGGCCATTCGTCGCGCAGGTAGCTCCCTGGCAGACCTTCGCCAGGGTATGAGCAAGTTGCCTCAGAAGATGATCAATGTGCGGGTCGACCAGCGTTTTGATCCTCTCGGGCGTGACGATATTGTCAGGGCCGTGGAGTCGGCGGAGGCCAGGCTGGGTGGCGGTGGTCGCGTGCTGCTGAGGGCGTCGGGCACCGAGCCTCTGATCCGGGTAATGACGGAAGGGCAGGATGAGGCACAAATCGTGAAAATTGCCGAGGAACTGGCTGTTGTGGTTGAGAATTCCCGGGCATGATTTTGTGCTTAGGGGCAGTTGTCTGCTGTAAAAGACTGCTGTATAGTTCGCCCTCCCTTGAATCAGGGATTTTTTATGCGCCGTAAGATTGTCGCCGGCAACTGGAAAATGAACGGGTCGAAAGACTTGGTAAGCAATCTGGTTGGTCAAGTCCGGTCCGAATTAGCAGCGTTTGATAATGGTGTGGAGGCTGTTATTATTCCTCCCGCCCTGTATGTTGGCGATGTTGCTGAGCAGGCTGGCGATAAGCTGGCTGTTGGTGTTCAGAATGTAGCGTGCTGGGATTCAGGCGCCTACACCGGGGAAATCTCCGCGGCGATGGCAAAAGATTGCGGCTGTGGTTTTACCTTGGTCGGGCATTCGGAGCGCAGGCAGCTCTTCGGCGAAACCGATGAGCAGGTTGCCACCAAGGTCGGGCAGGCCCTGACGTCAGGGTTGGTCGCTGTTGTTTGCGTTGGCGAGACCCTCGAAGAACGTGATGCGGGCAAGGCTGAAAGTGTCGTGTCGCGACAGGTTCGCAAAGCCCTCGTCGACGTTGGCAGTGAGTCATGGCAGCAGGTTGTGATTGCCTATGAGCCAGTTTGGGCCATAGGAACGGGTAAAACCGCAACCGCTGATGATGCTCAGACCATGCATGCCGCTATCCGCGATGTGTTGAAGTCCCTTGGGGCTCCGGCGGATGAGATATCGCTGCTTTACGGCGGCAGTGTAAAAGCGGATAATGCCGCGGCGCTTTTTGCTCAGCCGGACATCGATGGCGGGTTGATTGGTGGCGCGTCATTGGATGCAAACGATTTTGTAAGTATTTGCCGGGCGGTGCCAGGCAAGTCTTGAGCGTTAAAGGTTCGCGAAAGCCATTAGCAAGAGTCATTAGAGAGTCATTATGGATTGGGTCGAAACACTGGTTGTCGTTCTGCACGTGCTCATTGCGGTGGCGCTGGTGACGCTGGTCCTGCTCCAGCAGGGTAAGGGTGCCAATGCCGGTGCTGCATTTGGTGGTGGCGCCTCCCAGACCGTGTTTGGCAGCGAGGGCAGCAGTAGCTTTCTGACCCGTGCCACAACTTTGCTGGCTATCGTATTTTTTGTAACGAGTTTTTCGCTGGCTGTATTTGCCAAGCAGCGTGCCGAAGTGGCAGGTGAGGCGGGTATTCCTGTAGTCCAGGAGTCACCGGCCGAATCGGATGCCGGGCAGGCTGAGGGTGAATCAGCGACAGAAGGCGAAGACGGGCGCGGGGATGAAAATAAACTCCCCGAGCTCGAGTAAAGGTGCTGCCCAGGTGGTGGAACTGGTAGACACGCTATCTTGAGGGGGTAGTGGCGAAAGCCGTGCCGGTTCGAGTCCGGCCCTGGGCACCATATAAGAAGAAAAACGGCTTGGATTTACCAGGCCGTTTTTTTTGGTCAGTCCTTGACCAGTAAGGCCGGCGTCTCTATACTCCGGCGGATATTGGAGCGGGCTCCGGGCACAGTTTGCCCTGCCGGTTCCAGGCAGGCCAGGTGTCTGTCAGCAGGGGGTGTTTAGATTGCTTTTCCCCTGTGAGTTCTTGCAACAAAGGGCCCCACTTTTTAGGGGCTTTTTGATTAAGGGGCCTGGCGCATCAGGCCCTGGTGCATAAAAAGGGCTGATCAACAGCCCTTTTTTTGTTTTTGGGGTCGGAAAAATCGAGTAACGGAGACGGGATAACCTTGTCAGCCAAGTTGAAGCAGCTGGAAGAATTGCTCAGGCCCATTGTGGAAGGCCTGGGTTACGAGTTTTGGGGCATTGAATTTCGCTCCCAGGGACACCATTCCCTGTTGAGAATTTTTATTGACGATGCTGAAAACGGCATCGGCATTGAAGACTGTGAGAAAGTCAGTCGCCAGGCCAGCGGCGTAATGGATGTGGAAGACCCCATTCAGACGGAGTATACCCTGGAGGTATCTTCTCCGGGCATGGACCGGCCGTTGTTCCGTCTGGAGCAATATGAGGCATTCGCAGGCCACCAGGTCCAGATCAAATTACGAATGGCATTTGAGGGGCGTCGCAAGTTTCAGGGCCTGATTAAAGGCATTGAAGGTGAAGACGTTGTCGTGGTTGTTGATGATCACGAATACCTGTTGCCATTCGATAGCATCGAGAAAGCCAACATCGTTCCGGTATTTGAGTAAGTCAGTGGACGCAAAGTTTATTTTTAAGGGCAGGGCAATCCAATGAGTAAAGAGATCTTGCTGGTGGTTGAATCCGTCTCGAACGAGAAAGGTGTCGAGAAGGACGTGATCTTCGAAGCAATCGAGCTGGCACTCGCCACCGCTGCCAAAAAACGCTACGACGACGAGGAAGCGGACATCCGCGTTTCCATCGATCGCCGCACCGGCGAATATGAAACGTTTCGTCGCTGGCTGGTGGTTGATAACGATGCGGTTCCTGCTTTGGGCACCGAGCTGACCATGCAGGAAGCGGAAGAAATCGACAAGAGTCTGCAGCCCGGCGATATCCACGAAGAGAAAGTGGAATCCGTTGCCTTCGGCCGTATTGGTGCCCAGGCAGCGAAACAGATCATATTCCAGAAAGTGCGGGAAGCCGAGCGCACCAAGATTGTCGACAGCTACCGGGATCGCGTGGGTGAGCTCGTCTCTGGCACCGTAAAGAAAGTGACACGTGACAACGTCATCGTGGATCTGGGTGCCAACGCCGAAGCCTTGCTGCCCCGTGAACACCTGATTCCCCGTGAAACGTTCCGTATGGGCGATCGTGTGCGCTCTCTGCTGCAGGAAATCCGTACCGATCATCGCGGCCCGCAGCTGATTCTGAGCCGTACCGATCCGCAGATGCTGATCGAACTGTTCCGCATTGAGGTGCCGGAAATCGCGGAGGAGCTGATTGAGATTCGTGGCGCAGCCCGGGATCCAGGCTCCCGCGCCAAGATTGCGGTCAAGACCAACGACCGCCGGATTGATCCGGTGGGTGCCTGCGTGGGCATGCGTGGTTCACGAGTACAGGCAGTTTCCAACGAGTTGGGTGGCGAGCGTGTGGATATCGTGCTGTGGGACGACAATCCCGCGCAACTGGTCA
This sequence comes from Marinobacter sp. M5B, assembly GCF_042604615.1. Lineage (NCBI taxonomy): Bacteria > Pseudomonadati > Pseudomonadota > Gammaproteobacteria > Pseudomonadales > Marinobacteraceae > Marinobacter > Marinobacter sp. M5B. The sequence goes on along the minus strand of NZ_CP156894.1, from coordinate 3,723,554 downwards.
TCAATGCCATGGCACCGGCGGAAGTGGCGTCCATCGTCATGGACGAGGACCGCCATACCATGGAAGTGGCAGTAGCTGAGGACAATCTGGCCCAGGCGATTGGCCGGAATGGTCAGAATGTTCGGTTGGCGACGGACCTTACCAGCTGGACGCTGAACGTCATGACAGAAGAGGAAGCAGGTGAGCGTCAGGAGCAGGAGTATAATTCTCTGCTCGAGCACTTCACCGGCAATCTGGATGTGGACGAAGAATTTGCAGGTGTCCTCATTGAGGAAGGGTTTACCTCCATTGAGGAGGTAGCGTACATCCCCATGGAAGAGATGCTTGCCATTGACGGTTTTGATGAAGAAACCGTGACCGAATTGCGTCGCCGTGCCAAGGATGCCCTGTTGAATCAGGCCCTGGCCAGTGAAGAGGCGCTAGAGGGCGCTGAGCCCGCAGAAGATCTTCTCGCAATGGACGGTATGGATCGTGGCCTGGCTTTCAAGCTGGCCGGTATGGGGATTCGTACCATGGAAGATCTTGCAGAGCAGTCGGTTGACGACTTGCTCGACATTGAAGGAATGGAAGAAGAGCGTGCCGGCCAGTTGATTATGGCAGCACGCGCCCCCTGGTTTGAAGACCAGGCTTAATCGGGAGGAGGACCAGTATGGCTGATGTAACGGTAAAACAACTGGCCGCAGATGTAGGCGCTCCCGTGGATCGTTTGCTGCGACAGATCGTGGAGGCTGGCCTGAAAGCCCGCTCCGAAGGGGATTCTGTTACCAGTGATGAGAAGCAGCAGTTGCTGACCTATCTGAAAAAGAATCACGGTGAGAGTGAGGCTGAGCCCAAGAAAATCACTCTTAAGCGCAAGACAACAACCACGCTGAAAGCGGGCCGTACCAAAACGGTCAATGTTGAGGTTCGCAAGCGCCGTACGTATATCAAGCGCGCCGAGCTCGAGCCGGAAGCGGCGAAGCAGGAAGAAGCTGCCGAGCAGGCGGCTGCGTCCCCGGAAGAGGCCCCAGCGCCAGTCGCGGCTGAGCAGGCACAGCCTGCGGATGCGCCGAAGCCGGAAGCGCCGGTGTCAGATTCTCCGGCTGAAGAGCCGGCTGCTGACGAAAAACCGGCTGAAAAAGCTCAGCCGGAAGTGGCTGCTGAGCCGGAACCGTCACCGGTTCCCGCGCCGGAAGACATGCCGATTCCGCCGCCTGAAGAAGGCGAAGGCAAGGATCGAAAGCCGAAGAAGAAGAAGGAAAAGGCCCGCGAGCGCGGTGATGAGCCCGAAGAGGGCAAGCCCAAGAAGAAGTCCGCAGGGCATCGTGGGCCGCGCAGCCGTCCGGTGGAAGAGCCTCTGATTATCAATGAAGAGGAAGAAGACACCACGCTGCGCAAGCCGCTCCGTGCGAAAAAGAAACCCAAAGAAAAGCGTCATGCTTTCGAGAGGCCGACCAAGCCAATGGTACGAGAAGTCGATATTCCCGAGACGATCACAGTGGGTGATCTTGCCCAGCGGATGGCGGTCAAGTCAGCGGACGTCATCAAGAAACTGATGGGCATGGGGGTAATGGCGACGATCAACCAGGCTCTCGATCAGGAAACCGCTGTGCTGGTGACTGAGGAACTCGGTCACAAAGCCAACACAGTGAGTGAAGATGCGTTTGAGGAAGAGGTTCTGAGCGAATTCTCCTTTGAAGGCAAGGAAAAGACCAAGCGTGCGCCGGTTGTCAGTGTGATGGGTCACGTTGACCACGGTAAGACCTCACTGCTGGATTACATTCGCCGCACCAAGGTGGCGTCCGGCGAGTCTGGGGGTATCACCCAGCACATCGGTGCGTACCACGTTGAAACCGACCATGGCATGGTGTCCTTCCTGGATACTCCGGGCCACGCCGCCTTCACGGCGATGCGTGCGCGGGGTGCCCAGTGCACCGATATCGTTATCCTGGTGGTGGCCGCCGATGACGGCGTTATGCCGCAAACCAAGGAAGCCGTGGATCACGCACGTTCCGCCGGCGTTCCCATCGTCGTTGCCATCAACAAGATGGACAAGGAAGAGGCCGACCCGGATCGTATCAAGACCGAATTGGCGGGTATGGAAGTTATTCCGGAAGACTGGGGCGGTGACGTTCAGTTTATCCCTGTATCCGCCCATACCGGTGACGGCATTGAAGATCTGCTTGAGGCACTGCTGCTGCAGGCTGAAATCCTTGAGCTCGAGGCCTCTCCGGATGCGCCTGCGAAGGGTGTAGTGGTCGAATCCAGCCTTGAGCGTGGTCGCGGTTCCGTGGCTACCGTACTGGTGCAGAACGGCACGCTCCGTCAGGGCGAGATGGTGGTGGCTGGTTCCTTCTTCGGTAAGGTTCGCGCCATGACCGACGAGGCCGGCAAGCAGGTCAAAGAAGCCGGGCCTTCCATTCCGGTGGAAATCCTGGGCCTGAATGGCACGCCGAACGCTGGTGATGAGTTCTTTGCTGTGGCTGACGAGAAGAAGGCCAAGGAACTGGCGGAATTCCGTCAGTCCCGCGAGCGGGAGCAGCGTCTGCACAGGCAGCAGGCTGCGAAGCTCGAGAACCTGTTCGAGAATATGGGCAAGGACGAGGTCAAAACCCTCAACGTAGTGCTCAAGACCGACGTTCGTGGTTCCCTGGAAGCCATCACCAAGTCGCTGCAGGATCTTGGTAACGACGAAGTACAGGTCAAGATCGTGTCGTCGGGCGTTGGTGGTATCGCAGAGACGGACATCAGTCTGGCCATGGCGACCAACGCGGTTATCTTCGGCTTCAACGTGCGTGCGGACACCGCGTCCAAGCGTCTGGTGGAGCAGGAAGGTCTGGATCTGCGCTACTACAGCATCATCTACAACCTGATTGATGATGTGAAAGCAGCTCTGACCGGCATGCTGGCGCCGGAATTCCGCGAGGATATCGTGGGCATTGCCGATGTGCGTGACGTGTTCCGTTCGCCGAAGTTTGGCCAGGTGGCTGGCTGTATGGTCACCGAGGGTAACGTTTACCGCAACAAGCCGATCCGTGTCCTGCGTGACAACGTGGTTATCTTTGAAGGCGAGCTGGAATCGCTGCGCCGCTTCAAGGATGACGTACCCGAAGTCCGCAACGGTATGGAGTGTGGTATCGGCGTTAAGGGCTACGACGTGAAGGTCGGCGACCAGATCGAGGTATTCGATCGCGTTCGGGTTGAGCGTAAGCTTGAGTCCACCGGCGCGTGATGCGCCTGAGATTAAAGGAAACCTGATGCCAAGAGAGTTCAGCCGGATTGATCGCATCGGCGATCAGATGCAGCGGGAGCTGGCCCAGCTCATCCAGCGGGAGGTCAAAGACCCGCGGGTGGGCATGGTCACGGTGAATGCCGTCAAGGTGAGCCGTGACCTGGGTTATGCAGACGTTTACGTATCGCTGCTGACCACCGAAGAGCTGACCGAGGAGTCGCCGCAGGTGCGGGATTCCCTGACAGTGCTGAATAAAGCGGCTGGCTTCCTGAAAGGGCAGGTCGGCCGTGCCATGAAATTGCGGGTGACGCCCCAGTTGCGTTTTCATTTCGATACGTTGCTTGGGCACAGCCGTCACATGGACAACCTGATTCGGGAAGCGGTTGGCGACAAGCCAGTGGTTGACCGTGACGACGACGCCCGCAACGACGGGGCGTCTGATGATCCGGAGCAAAAGGCTTGAGTCGACGTCGTAAAGGTCGCGATGTAAACGGCATACTGGTGATCGACAAGCCGATGGACATTACGTCCAACGGCATCCTGCAGCAGGTAAAACGCCTGTTCGGGGCGGCCAAGGCCGGCCACACCGGTGCGTTGGACCCGCTGGCCACCGGCGTGTTGCCGTTGTGCTTTGGTGAAGCCACCAAGTTTTCTCAGATGATGCTGGACAGCGACAAAGCCTACATCGCCACCGCTTGCCTGGGTGTCCGCACCGAAACCGGGGACAGCGAAGGTGCCTTGGTTGCTGAGAAACCTGTGCCCCCTGGGCTCGATGCCGATGCACTGGAACCGGTGTTGGAGCGCTTTCGTGGCGATATCCAGCAGGTTCCCTCCATGTACTCCGCGCTAAAGCACAAGGGCAAACCGCTCTATGAATACGCGCGCGAAGGTATTGAGGTGGAGCGTCCGTCGCGCCCGGTGACCATATACGAGCTGACGCTGCTGGAGGTGCGCGAGACCGAGATTGATATCGCGGTAAGTTGCACGAAAGGCACCTATATTCGCTCGCTGGTGGAGGACATTGGCGAGGCATTGGGCTGCGGTGCCCATGTCACGGCACTGCGCCGCACCATGGCCTCCGGTTTCACGCTGGCGGATGCCCGTGAGGTTTCAATGCTGGAGTCCATGCGCGAAGAAGGTGAAAGTCTGGATGGCCTGCTGGTGGCCCCGGATGCTGCTCTGTCCATGTTCCCGGAGCGGGATCTGGAAGGCAGTTCGCTGGTGTCGATATTGAACGGACAACCAGTTAGAATATCGGGTCAGCCCGCGGAAGGGTTCGTTCGCCTTTATGGCAACGGGCGTTTTGTCGGGCTGGCGGAAGGATTCCCGGAGGGGGAGGTGACCAAACTGGTGCCTCGTCGTCTGGTGAAGAGTGGCTGATAGCCCTTTGAGGGTTATTGCCAGTTAGCCGGGCTGTAGAGATGCGTGGTTCGGCCGAATTCGATAGCATCGCGACAATGAGGTGAGTTTTATGGCACTTTCTGCCGACGAGAAAGCACAGATCGTTAAGGATTTTCAGCAGGGTGATGGCGATACCGGTTCTCCTGAAGTTCAGGTTGCACTGTTGAGCCACAACATCAACAAGCTGCAGGATCACTTCAAGACCAACAAGCAGGATCACCATTCCCGCCGTGGTCTGATCCGGATGGTTAACCAGCGTCGTAAGCTGCTGGATTACCTGAAGCGTAAGAACGCAGACCGCTACCTGGACCTGATCCAGCGTCTGAGCCTGCGTCGCTAATCCGGTTGTACTTAACGGCCGGCGGGGCTTTGATAGTCCCGCTGGTTGTGCCTCTCTCCTGCATCGTGTCTGTCTGTGAACCCTGAAGGAACTCCCTGTCGTAACGGAAAGCTGAAATTGATAGCAGGTTGTTGAAAAGCCCGGTTTAGCCAGGTGGCTTACGCCCCGGGGTTTTGCAACAGCCTGTTAGCTTTCAGACGGGCTACCCTTCAGTTCATCACTTCAGGCGATGTTGCAGTTATAGCGGATAATTCGCAGGGGCGAGTTATCCGGGTCAACCAATTGAAATGATGAATTCAGGAGTTACCGTGGATCTTAATCCCGTTAAAAAATCGTTCGAACTCGGCGGCAAGACCGTCACCATTGAAACCGGTCGCATCGCCCGCCAGGCCACCGGCTCTGTGCTGGTCACCGTAGACGACATTTCGGTACTGGGTACCGTGGTTGCGGCCAAGGAAGCCAAGCCGGGCCAGCCGTTTTTCCCGCTGACCGTCAACTACTTCGAGAAAACCTACGCTGTGGGCAAAATTCCGGGTGGTTTCTTCAAGCGTGAAGGCCGTCCGTCCGAGAAAGAAACCCTGACGTCTCGCCTGATTGACCGTCCGATTCGTCCGCTGTTTCCCAAGGGATTCATGAACGAAACCCAGGTCATCACGACGGTCATGTCCTCCAGCAAGAACCAGGATCCGGATATTGCCGCCATGCTGGCCGCTTCCGCCGCCCTGTCCATCTCTGGTATCCCGTTCGATGGTCCTATCGGTGCATCCCGCGTCGCATACACCAATGAGCGTGGCTACTTCCTGAACCCGACCTTTGAAGAATTGGAAACCTCCCTGCTGGACATGGTGGTTGCCGGTACTGAAGACGCGGTTCTGATGGTTGAATCCGAAGCCAAGGGCCTGACAGAAGACCAGATGCTGGGCGCCGTGCTCTTCGGGCACCAGGAAATGCAGACAGCGGTTACCGCGATCAAGGAATTTGCCGCTGAAGTTGGCAAGCCTCGTTGGGAGTGGCAGCCAGAAGCAGAGAACACTGAGCTTCTGAACGCTGTAAAGGCTGACTTTTCGGCCGATATCGAGCAGGCCTATGGCATCCGTGACAAGATGGAGCGCTATGCCCGCTTGAGCGAGATCAAGTCCGCTGCCGTTGAAAAACTGGCCGGAGAAGAAGAAGGTCAGCCGGCGGAAGACGAAGTGAAGAAGTATTTCGCCAAGGTTGAGAAGACCATCGTTCGCCAGCAGGTTATCGACGGCAAGCCTCGTATTGACGGCCGCGACAACAAGACCGTTCGGCCGATCGAAGTGGAAGTTGGCGTTCTGCCCAGCACCCACGGCTCTGCCCTGTTCACCCGTGGCGAGACCCAGGCCATCGTAACCACCACGCTCGGTACCGCGCGTGATATGCAGATCATCGATGCCCTGGAAGGTGAGCGTAAAGACCCGTTCCTGTTCCACTACAACTTCCCTCCCTACTCCGTTGGCGAAGCTGGCCGTGTGGGTACGCCGGGTCGTCGTGAAGTTGGCCACGGCCGTTTGGCCAAGCGTGGTGTGGCAGCGGTTATGCCCACCATGGAAGAATTCCCGTACACCATCCGTGCGGTATCTGAGATCACTGAATCCAACGGTTCCAGCTCTATGGCGTCTGTCTGTGGTTCCAGCCTGGCGCTGATGGACGCGGGCGTGCCCATCAAGGCGCCGGTGGCCGGTATCGCCATGGGTCTGGTCAAGGAAGGCGACCAGTTCGCGGTTCTGACCGATATCCTGGGTGATGAGGATCACCTCGGCGATATGGACTTTAAAGTTGCGGGTACCTCTGACGGTATCACTGCTCTGCAGATGGACATCAAGATTCAGGGCATTACCGACGAGATCATGGAAATTGCGCTGGATCAGGCCAATGCAGCACGTCTGCACATCCTGGGTGAGATGGCCAAGGTTATCTCTGCGCCGCGCAAAGAGCTTTCCAGCCGCGCGCCGAGCATTACGACCATCAAGATCAACCCGGAGAAGATCCGCGACGTTATCGGCAAGGGCGGTTCCACTATCCGCTCCATCTGTGACGAGACCGGTGCTTCCATCGATCTGGATGACGATGGCAACGTGAAGATCTATGCCGACAATCAGGATGCGGCCAATGCTGCGATGAAGCGGGTGATGGAAATCACTGCGGAAATCGAAGTAGGCGCTATCTACAGCGGTCGCGTTGAGCGCATCGTGGACTTCGGTGCCTTTGTTAACATCCTGCCTGGCAAGGATGGTCTGGTGCACATTTCCCAGATCTCCGAGCGTCGCATCGAGAACGTGACTGACGAGCTGAGCGAAGGTCAGGAAGTTCTGGTGAAGGTTCTGGATGTGGATAACCGTGGACGCGTGAAGCTGTCCATGAAGGAAGTGAAGGAAGGTGAGCAGCCGACGGATCTGTCCGCGCTGTAAGGCTCTGCCTTCGACAAAAGCCCGCCGCTCTCCGGAGTCTGGCGGGTTTTTTTGTTTTCAGGCCTTCAACTCTTGTGAAGCGCCCGTCGCAGACAGGCTTTCAAAACACGCCACGTAAATACGTCCCTGTAGGGCTCGGTCGCGCCATCCCTGGCGCTCCACGGTTTTGCAAGCCTATCTGCGACGGACGCCCAGGCTATTTACTCGCCTTCCATAAATTCCAGAACTTCATCCTGATAACCCGGAATCACAAATGTTGAGGCGTGGGGCGTATCCGTCTGCAAGAACGTTTTGGGTTCTTCTGCTGCCTCGTACAATCGCTTCCCATGATGAAACGGGATAATCCCGTCCCGAACACTGTGAATCACCATCACTGGAACCGGGCTGATATCACCGATGCGTTCGTAAGCCTCGTATTCGTCAGTGATCGTCCAGCTCAATGGAACCTGCACTGGCCAGGTGAGCCAGAAGTCGCCGAGTTTTTCACGGGCAATGGCGCGGAAGCCGGAGAAGGTGCCGTCGAGGATCACGCCGTCCAGGGGTGGTTGTTCGTCCCGCTTTACCCATTCACTGGCCAGGGCGGTTCCCAGTGCGCCACCCAGACTCTGGCCCAGAAGGAACAGGGGCTGGCTCTGTACGTCCGGCTGGTCAACCAGCCATCGCAGGCCGGTCTCTGCGTCGTGCAGGGTGCCTTCTATGTCCGGTGCGCCGGTGGAGCGCCCATATCCCCGGTAGTCGATCAGGAAGACGTTGTAGCGTTTCTCAGGCAGCCAGGCGACGTTCATGATGTGGCTGCTGATGTTCTGGGCGTTGCCGTGAAGAAAGTAAACGGTACCTTTTGGTTCGGAGCTGGCGGGGAGCCACCAGCCGTGGAGGGTTTCTCCGTCGGGGGTATCCACGAACACATCTTCGAATTCCAGGTTCAGGCGGTCGGGAGTGATGTAGGTGACCTGGTCCGGATAGAAGAACACGCTGCTGCAGCCGGTCTGCAGCAGCAGGGTAAACGCGGCGGTGAGGCCGGCCAGTGTTCTCAGAGTTGTCAGAAGTAGGCGTGGAGTCCGAGTTGCCATGTGCTGCGGTACCTGTCGTAGTGGTCTTCACGGCTGAATTTTCCGAACAGGCTGAAGTCCCGTTCGAGGTGCCAGTTGCCTTCCAGGTAGGCCTGATCCTGTCGGTGTTGGCTGCTGACGATCCAGGCTTTGGTTTTCACGCCGCCCAGAAGGCTGAACTGGTTGTTCTGATGCAGTATACCCAGGTCGGCGCCGGGGGCGGCGTCGTAGCCGCGTCGCAGGTCGTCGTCGATTTCCAGGTCGGCAGTGGCAATGGCGAAGGCTTGGGTGCCGGGTGCCAGCTGCCAACTGCCACCGGCGCCGCCCTCCAGGTAGGGGGTGAATACGCGGTTGATTTCGGTGTCAGTGCGGCGGCCGCCGAAGCCGACTTGCCAGGATAATGGCGAGAAGAACTGGTTGCGCGGCGAGAGTGAGCGGATTTCCACGCCGGTCAGCTGTTCAATCTGTACTTCGTTGTTGTCTGTGTACAGGCGGGCATCCAGTCGTAGGAACTGGAGCTGTGCTCCACCGCGGTAGCCGGCGGGTGGGTCAAGTATATCGTGATAGGCGGGGCGTAACGTGAGTTCGCTGAAGTTGCGGTCACCCATGCGCCCGCCGCTGACGCTGGCGCGAAAGGTGTCATGGCCCTGGTCGTCCCGGATGGCAGGCTCAGGGGGGCTGTCCTTTATCGCGACTCCGCGGATCTTGCTGCGTTCCCTTAGCAGGTCATGAGAGAGTGGGGCTGCATGTTCCCTGGGCCAGCCCTCGGCTTCGCTTTGGTAACGAACATAGTCGTAGGTGGCGTCCAGCACCCGCGCACGCGGTTCATCACTCAATGCCTGTACCTCGGGTGCATCGGCATCCACATAGCCGTTGGCGATGGCGGCGGCGAGTGTCTGATGGTCGTCGGGCAGGGCGTCGATGCGGTGGCTGACGTTGGTCGCCGCAGAAGGTCGGTAGTAGACGGAGTCGACGAGTCCCTTGTCGACAACCCATCGCACCGTGTCTGAGGGAATGGCATGGGTGCCGACTTCCCCCAGCAGGTCGGTGCCGGGTCGGGCGACGTCGATCAGGGCCAGCAGGCGGTAGGCGCAGTTCTCGTCAAAAAAGTAGTAATCGAAATTGCGCTCGCGTATCTCCCAGGTATGGGCGAGCATCATGTCCACTTCCGCCTGGGTGAGGTTGAGTGTGTACTCCCACAGGTCCCGGTGCTCAATGTCGGAATAGAGGCGAATTTTTTCGTAGTAGGGCTGGATGGAGGTAATGCCCGGGTAGCCACCAAAAATGCCCTTATAGGCGAACAGGATTTCGCTATCGTGGGCGGCCGCATCGGCGGCGTAAGAGATGGTGTTGGCCAGGATCAGGTTCGTTTCCTCGTCTTCCCTGGGCGGGTCCAGTCGCAGGAACGTATGGCCAAACATGGACGACGGACTGTTCAGGTATGACGCGGCAAACACCAGTGTCACGGTTTCAGTATTCAACTCATCAATCCATTCCTCGTAATCGGGGCAGTTTACGGGTTGCCCAGGCAGGTCCAGTTGCGCCCTTAGCCAGCGGTCCCGTGCCGGGAAGCGGCAGCGCGCGTGTTTATTCCCGCCTCCGGGCTGGGTGATGGCCGCGAGTGTGGCTTCCAGTTCCGCCTTTGGTGAGGTTTTGCCGTTATCGCTGAGGTAGAAGGCATCGTCGTCCGCCTGACCGGTGTAGCCGTCGCCGAAGCGGTCGGGTTGGTAATGGAGCAGGGTCAACCACGCAGGATTCTGATGTAGGTTTCCGGTGTCGGGGAGCGATGTTGCAAATGCATTGAAACAGGATGCCAGCCATATAGGGGCCAGCGCGAACCGAAGCAAAGTGCGCATGGATGGTCAGTCAATTCCGGGTTAGGCGACGGGTGGATGGTGAGAAATTCGTTGCGCCGTCCATGGCGCGCAAACTCCTTTTTCTTCGCGCCCGAAGATCAGGCGGCTACGTACTTGCTCAGCGTATCGTTCTGCTCCAGCAGGGCTACGATGGCATCGACAGCCTCGCCAGAGGTGGTGTCGGACGATGGGAAGATGGTTGCGAAATTATCCTGCAGAACTTTGCGGAAAGAGTCGCGATCCGCTTCGTCCACACCCAGCAGTACGGCCAGGGTGTCCAGGTTTTCGCCGGAGCCACGGGACATGTCGCGGGCAACTTTATCGATGTTGCTGTCCATGTACATGGCCATGGATTGCACGGACTGGTTGGTCTGACAACCCAAGGTACCGGTGGTCATACCAAACGTCTGGTTACCGAAAGTACCGTTGGTGGTTGCCGCCAGAACGTGGGGGGCGATGCCTGACTGTCCTTTCCAGATCATTGCACCAACGCCGCAACCAGGCTGAGCGAAGGCTAGGGTAGAAGCACCCATGAGCAGTGCACCTGCGATGAGTTTTTTCATTATCCACTCCTTGTTTGATTTAGCTGTCGTCGCAAACGCGCCATGCCCACCTGAAAGGGTCCCGGAGCCGGCGCGCTAACGGCCCTGACTGATTTCCCGTGGAGACAGGTCGACCGTTGACTCTGAGTATAGTTGAAATATCAGGAAGGCAAATTACAAAGGCGCTGAGTGATTGATTTGGCCCGCAAAGTCAAAAATGTGATCACGTGTTCATATTTCTAAATCGGCTAAAAAATGTTCTTTTGTAATGATCTTGTTATATAGAACTTGTTTGGGTATAGTGCGCGCGGCCATGAAGGCTTGTACACAACACATGGAGATTGAGTTTTGAAAAAAGTTCTTGTCGCATCATCACTGATTCTTGCTGGCGCACTGACTGGCTGTTCCTCACTGAACACCAGCGCTCCCTCCCTGCCGCTGTCTGGCTCCGTTGCTACCGACGTTAAGGCTGACATCGAAGTAGGCGAGAAGATCACCGGTCAATCCTCTGCAACCAAGGTTCTGTTCTTTACCCTGGGCGCTGAAACTGAATACGCTGATGGCGTTGCCTACTCTGCCGGTGGTAACGGTGGAAGTGCACTGCCTTTCGCTCTGCCGAACCCGGTTGAAGCTGTTAAGGCGGCTGCTGCCTACAACGCCATTCAGGAATCCGGTGCTGACGTGATTGTCGCTCCGCGTTACACCGTCAAGAAAGACGATTACGTGGTATTTGGAACCATCAGCGTATCCGTTGAAGGTTACAAGGGCACCATCAAGAGCGTTAAGTAAGCGATTGCTTGATGCCAGGTGTTACAAAAAAGCCGGAACATGACACCATGTTCCGGCTTTTTTGCGTTTAGGTACGCCGTTCTAGCGGTGGGTGGCTATCTCATCAACCACCGAGGTAGGCATTCTGAACGTCCGGGTTGGCCAGCAGGTTTTTCCCGGTATCGTGCAGGCGGATACGTCCGGTTTCCAGCACGTAGCCTCGGTCCGCCAGGTTCAGGGCCTGATGCGCATTCTGTTCCACCAGGAACACGGTAATCCCTTCCTCGCGCAGCTTTCCGATGATCTCGAAGATCTGTTTGATCACCAGTGGAGCCAGCCCGAGGGAGGGCTCGTCCAGGATGATCATGTTCGGTTTGCTCATCAGCGCCCGCCCGATGGCCAGCATCTGCTGCTCGCCGCCCGACATGGTGCCGGCACGCTGATGTTCCCGCTCCTTCAGGCGCGGGAACAGTTCGTAGACGTGGTCCTGGCTTTTGCGGATTTCCGACTTGGTGTTGAAAAAACCGCCCATGTGGAGGTTCTCTTCAACGGTCAGGCCGGAAAACACGCGCCGGCCTTCGGGCACGATAGCAATGCCCGAGCGCATGATGTTCGATGTGAGATCACGGGTGATGTCCCGACCCTGGAGAATCACCCGGCCAGAGGTGGCCTGGGGATTCCCGCAGACGGTCATCAGCAGCGTGGTCTTGCCGGCGCCATTGGCACCGATCAGCGACACGATCTCACCTTTCTTTACTTCAACAGAGACACCGTGAAGTGCCTCGATCTTGCCGTAATGGGTATGGACGTCTTCTAGTACAAGCATGGTTATTCCTCAGGCCTCACCCAGATAGGCTTTAATGACATCATCGTTGCGGCGAATCTCATCCGGTGTGCCGCTGGCCAGGGGGCGCCCCTGGTTGATCACATTGATACGGTCAGAGATATCCATCACCAGGCTCATGTCGTGCTCAATCAGCACCACAGACACGTTGTAGTCTTCCTTCAGACTGATAATCAGCTGGTTCAGGTCTTTGGTTTCGGCCGGGTTCAGGCCTGCAGCGGGTTCATCCAGCATCAGTAGCTTGGGTTCGGTCACCATGCAGCGGGCGATCTCAAGACGGCGCTGCTGGCCGTAGGCCAGGTTGCCGGCTTCCCGGTTCGCCATATCCGTCAGTCCCACCCGGTCCAGCCAATAGGCGGCGCGGTCCAGCGACTTTTGCTCTTTCTCCCGATAGTTCGGGGTATTCAGTATGCCGGAGAGCAGATTGGTGTTGAGATGGCGATGTTGCGCCACCAGCAGGTTCTCCACCACCGTCATACGGCTGAACAGACGCACGTGCTGAAAGGTTCTGACCAGGCCAAGGCGGGAAATCTTGAAGTCCGGCTTACCCTGGATTTCACCTCCCTGGAACAGGATCTTGCCACCAGTGGGCTTGTAGAAACCGCTCATGCAGTTAAACACGGTGGTTTTGCCGGCTCCGTTGGGGCCGATGATAGCCACAATCTCATGTTCCTGTACGTCCAGCGACACCTGATCCACCGCCAGGAGCCCGCCAAAGCGCATCGACAGATTCTGTACTTCAAGCATTATCCGTCACTCCTGCTTTTTCAGTTCAATGTGGATGCGTCGCATGGGCAGCAGGCCCTGCGGGCGCCAGACCATCATCAACACCATGGCCGCGCCGAAGATCAACATCCGGTACTCGGAGAACTCCCGTGCCAGTTCCGGCAGTATGGTGACCGCGATCGCAGCGAGGATGACTCCCATCTGGGAGCCCATGCCGCCCAGTACCACAATCGCCAGAATGATGGCCGATTCCAGGAACACAAAGGATTCCGGGCTGATAAAGCCCTGCTTGGAGGCGAACACCGTACCGGCAAAACCGGCGAAGAAAGCACCGATGGTAAAGGCGGAAAGCTTCACCGCAGTTCGGTTCAACCCCAGGGATTTGGCTGCAATCTCGTCTTCGCGGAGGGCTTCCCAGGCGCGGCCTACCGGCATCCGCATCAAGCGGCGAATAGCGATAGCGGTAATGACGGCCAGTACCAAAGCGATCAGGTACAGGAAGATCACCTTGTGCTCACCGCTGTAGGCGATGCCGAAGGTTTCATGGAACGACGTATTGCCTTCCTCCTTCACCCGGCGGCCGAATTCCATGCCAAACAGAGTAGGGTCGGGAATGCCGCCGATGCCATTGGGGCCGCCCGTCAGGTTGGTCATGTTGTTCAGCAGGATGCGGATGATTTCGCCAAAACCGAGTGTGACGATGGCCAGGTAATCCCCTCGCAGTCGCAACACCGGAAAGCCAAGTACCAACCCGAACAGGGCCGCAAGCAGGGCACCGATCGGCAGGGCAAACCAGAATGAAACGCCGTAATACTGAGACAGCAGGGCAAAGGTGTATGCACCCACGGCGTAGAAAGCGACGTAGCCCAGGTCCAGCAGGCCGGCGAGGCCGACAACCACATTCAGGCCCAGGGCCAGCATGACGTAGATGAGCACCAGGGTAGCCAGATCCACCGCGCCACGGGAGGCGATAAAGGGCCAGATAAGGGCGCCTATGATCATCAGCGTGAGCAGGGCCGATTCCAGTTTCAGCCGCTTGCTCTGCTCCATGGGCTTGCGGTTGGCCAGCGGGTTTGCTGCGGGCAGCTGCCGCAGTGAGCCCATCAGATTGTCCCGGAACAGCTGGAACAGGAAGACAATAACCGCTGCCAGCAGTACGCCGATGACGGTAGACGTTTTGGCCCCTTCAAGGGTAACCGTAGTGCCTTCGCTGGCCAGGTTGAATCCCAGAATGGGGTACGAAATGATCAGGGTGACAATGGCGCAAAACAGCGCGTGTTTCAGGTTATGAGCAGCCATCAGATCTTTTCAACCTCCGGTTTGCCAAGCAGGCCGGTGGGTTTGAACAGCAGGATCAGGATCAGCAGTCCGAAGGAGACAACGTCCTTGTATTCGCCACTGAGGTAGCCGGAGGTCATGCTCTCGGCAACCCCGAGAATAAGCCCCCCAAGCATGGCACCCGGAATGCTTCCGATGCCCCCCAAGACGGCGGCCGTAAACGCCTTCAGTCCCGCAATGAAGCCAAACAGCGGATCGATGGAGCCGTAGTACATTCCCAGCAGAAGGCCTGCGACCGCGGCCAATGCAGCACCAATGACGAATGTGGCTGAAATGATGCGGTTGGTGTCTATGCCCAGCAGGTTGGCCATTCCAAGGTCTTGGGAAACGGCCCGGCAGGCGCGGCCGATGCGGGAGCGGGATATGAACAGGGAGAGTATTGTCATGCAGATCAGTGTGGTGATGAAGATGGTGACTTGCATGTAGGAAATCGAGGTCTGGAACGAATCTTCGGCACCGAACCGGAATCCGCCTTCAATCAGCGCAGGGAAACCGATGTTGCGTGATCCCTGGGCCAGGTGGACGTAGTTTTGGAGGAATATGGACATGCCGATGGCGGAGATCAGCGGAATCAGGCGGTGCTTTCCTCTCACAGGGCGGTAGGCCACCCGTTCCACGGCCCAGCCCATGGAGCTGGAAACGATCATTGCGCAGACCAGCGCCACGATCAGTATCAGTGGCAGCCAGGCGATACCCAGTGCGGCAAGGCCGGTAATGGCGATCAGGGCCGTGTAGGCGCCGATCATGTAAATTTCACCATGGGCAAAGTTGATCATGCCGATGATGCCGTAAACCATCGTGTAACCGATGGCGATCAGGGCGTAGGTGCTCCCGATCGTCAGCCCGTTAATGAGCTGCTGAATAAAATACAGGAGGTCTTGCATCTGTGTGGGACTCCGATAGCCTGCCCCTTCCTCTGCACACAGGCACAGCCCGGGGTACCGGGGGGACCGAATACAGGATCAACAGGGGCCTAGAAAAACACCTTCTCCCGGATCGCGGTGAGAAGGTGCTCTCATAATTACCGTTTGTTAACGATTGCGGCTTAGTTTACCGGAGTTTTGCTGCCATCTGAATGCCATTCGTAAACAACAAACTCAAACGATTCCATATCGCCTTTGTTGTCGTACTCAACGGTACCGATTGGCGTCTGGAATGTGCCTGCGCGCAGCGCTTCGGCCACATCGAACGGGTCCGTTGATTCGGCGGCTTCAATGCCATCGGCAATCAGCTGTACAGCGGTGTAGGAGGTCAGTACGAAAGGACCGGACGGATCTTCGCCTTTATCTTCAAAGGCCTGAACCAGTTCCTGGTTTTCGTCTTTTTCATCGAAGCTCGGCGGCAAGGTAACCAGCAGCCCTTCGGCTGCCTCGCCGGCGATGGTGTTGATGTCTTTGTTGCCCACGCCTTCCGGGCCCATGAACGTGGCGTCCAGGTCAGCCTGTTGCGCCTGGCGCAGGATCAAACCGAGTTCCGGATGGTAGCCGCCATAATAGACGTAGTCCACATCAGCCTGCCTGAGCTTGGTCACCAGCGATGAAAAGTCCTTGGCACCAGCGGTAATGCCCTCAAACATGGCCACTTCAACACCGGCTTCTTCGAGGGTGTCACGAACGGCGGTCGCAATGCCTTCACCGTACTGTTGCTTGTCGTGAACAACGGCAACACGCTCGGGCTTCTGGCTGATCAGGTAATTGGCGGCAACCGGGCCCTGCATGCTGTCCAGGCCGATAGTGCGGAACACCAGCTCATAGCCACGCTCGGTAATGTCCGGGCTGGTTGAGGCTGGCGTCACCATCAGGATGCCTTCGTCCTCGTAGATGTCGGAAGCGGGCTGGGTGGAGCTGGAGCAGAGGTGCCCGACCACGAAGCGCACGCCTTCGTTGACCATGTTGTTGGCAACTGAGACGGCCTGCTTGGGATCACACACGTCGTCCTGTTCGACGGCTACAAGTTTCTCTCCCATAACACCGCCATTGGCATTGATCTGTTCGATCGCCATGCGGGCGCCGGAGAATTGCATATCACCGTACTGGGCGACAGGGCCGGTCATAGGCCCCGCGATGCCGATTTTGATTTCGGCAGCGGCTTGGCCGGCGCCCATTACGGCAATGGATGTTGCAACAGCGGATACGAGTTTCTTGACTGGTGTTCTCATTGGGTCTGTCCTGTTTTGTGTCAGGGTTTTTCTTATGGTCTCAGCGATGTAAACAAACACCACACCTGCCGCCTTGTCAAGCAGGCAGTGCCAGTGAATGTGACGGAACGCCGACAGTTGTTTTTCCAATCATAGGCGAGCAAAGAGCGTGCCGGCCTGTCGTGTCAGACGTCAGACTGCTCCCCGTCGTCCGGGAAAATCAGTTTCCGGAAACTGTCGTGATCCCTTAACTGTTCAAAGCTGGGGTCAACGGAGGCGTCGTCCTTGTACGCTTCAGAGATATTAATCGCCTTTTGCAGCGTCGTCACGGCATCGTCCCAACGACCGATCTCGGCGTAGGCGCAGGCCAGCTGATAGTGCGCATGGCCGTTTTCAGGGGCCAGTTTCAGGGCGCGCTGGCAAAGACTGATGGCCCATAGTGGCTCCTGCATTTCCAGCACAGCATCGGCCTTGTAGCTCAGCGCTTCCACGTCGTCAGGCCGAAGATCCAGGATCGTATCGTAGGCAGAAATCTTATTCTGCTGGGAGGTTTCCTGGCTGGCCTTTAGCCAAAGGGAGTGCACTTCGTTGGTGCGTTCGATCTCGGCCTGGTTCTGATGAATGATGTCGGATTTCTGCCTTAACTGGTCCTCGATGAATTCCAGGCGCTTTTCATATTCAACGACGAGTTCATTGACCCGCTTCTCAGCAAGGCTGGTGAGCTGGTTGCGCATGTCGCGAATCGAATTCCAGCCAATGACCACGAGAATGGAGGTGGCGCCAGCGATCAGGTAGAAGAAGTAGGTAACGGTGTCGGTGGCGTACGACATGGTTTTGTCGGCCACCGAGAGTTCTTTGTCGACAACCTTCTCGATCAGCTCGGCGCGGGTGTTCATCATTTCCTTGCGCAGTGCTTTGGTTTCCTCCAATAGATACAGCTCAACAAACGGCGTGTACATGGGTTCTTCCGCAGTGTCGATTCGCTGCTGGACATCCTCGGCGGTAAGGTTATCGCCGGGCTCCTGAGCCATGGTGGCAGAACTGAATAGCAGTGCGATCAGGCATGAAGCGAGGGCGGTTGTCAGGCGCTTCCTGAAAGAGCTTTGCGGAAGAAAACTGTGTGCTCGGGTGTTCATTGGGCCGTGTCCGTTTTGCGGAAATTCAACAAGGGGGTGACCTTAGCATAGTGGTTGGCGGAAAAAATGCTGAAATTCGTAAAAGCACTGGCAGGTCAGATCTATACATGCTGAGGGACGTGGGTACTACTGCTTGCAATATTCTGAACAAAGACCTCTAATGCTTAGTGTTATAAATAATTTGGCAAATCGAAGCGGAGTGGTGCGTTGAACAATTACGAAGAGGTTTTGGTGGCGTTGCGTCGGGTGATTCGAGCGACAGACCTGCATTCCAAACGCCTTAGCAAGCATGCGGGGCTGACGGGGCCACAATTGCTGATTATGCGCAGCATCCGTGACCTGGGCGAGGTCACCATCGGAACCATTGCCGACAAGGTGAGCCTGAGCCAGGCAACCGTGACCACGATTCTTGACCGGCTGGAGCATCGTAAGCTGGTCTACCGTGTTCGCAGCACTCAGGACAAGCGTAAGGTTCACGCCCACTTGACGGAGGAGGGCGCGGATATTCTGGCCCGCGCGCCGCAGCCGCTGCAGGAGGATTTCATCAAGAAGTTTCAGAGTCTGGCTGAGTGGGAGCAGACGATGATTCTGGCGTCGCTTCAGCGGGTGGCCAATATGATGGACGCTGATGATATTGATGCGTCGCCGGTTCTGGATGTGGGGCCGGTGTTGCGTGAGGATGGGTGGAAGGCCAAGGCCTGAGTTTGGCGCTGGCCTCTGGGGTGCCTGGTTTGGGGGTGGTGATACATTTTCTTTGGAAAAAGAACTCGCTGCGCTCGGACACCTTTTTCTGGCAGAAAACGTATCACCACCCCCAAACCGATCTTACCTTTTGAATACCGCCGAATTTAGTGTACGGACGAGCCCTTGTTCGGCTTGTTCCCGAAACACACCTGGAATACATCGCTGTAGTGCTTGGCGAAGTTTACTGTCAGTCCTTCCTTCAGGTATTCAGGCAGTTCCTCGTAATCCCCCCGATTCGCCTCTGGCAGGATCAGGTTGCTGATTTTCTGGCGTCTGGCCGCGATGACTTTTTCACGGATGCCGCCAACCGGAAGCACCTGGCCGGTGAGGGTCAGTTCGCCGGTCATGGCGAGATTCTGCTGTGGTGATTCGCGGCGGGCGATGGACAGCAGGGCGGTGGCCATGGTGACGCCGGCGCTGGGGCCGTCCTTGGGGGTGGCGCCTTCGGGGACGTGCAGGTGCACGAAGGATTTGTCGAAGAAGGTGGGGTCACCCTTGAATCGCTTGAGGTTTGAAGAGACAAAACTGTAGGCGATTTCGGCGGACTCTTTCATCACGTCACCCAGTTGCCCGGTGAGTTTGAAGCCACGCTGACTGCTGTGGATGCGTGAGGCTTCGATGCTCAGGGTGGCGCCGCCCATGGCGGTCCAGGCCAGGCCGGTGACTACACCGGTGCCTTTCAGGGATTTCTCTTTGCGGAAGGCTGGCTGTCCCAGGTAGGTTTGCAGGTCGGAGACGCCGACCTTCACGGGCTCGTTCGGCTCTTCCAGCAACCTCACAATGCCCTTACGGATGACTTTGTGCAGCAATTTTTCCAGGCTGCGGACGCCCGCTTCACGGGCGTAGCCTTCGATGATCTGTTTAATGGCGGCATCAGTGATGTTCATCTGCTTTTTCAGCAGGCCGGCTCGTTTCAGTAACCGGGGCATCAGGTGATGCTTGGCGATGGCAAGCTTTTCTTCGGTGATGTAGCCGGACAGCCGGATGACGTCCATGCGATCCAGTAATGGCCTTGGGATCGTGTCAAGCTGGTTGGCGGTACAGATAAACAGGACCTTGGACAGGTCCATGCGCACGTCCAGGTAATGATCCAGGAATTCCCGGTTCTGTTCCGGGTCCAGTGTTTCCAGCAGGGCGGAGGCTGGGTCGCCCTGGAAGGAGGCACCGATCTTGTCGATTTCGTCCAGCATGATCACCGGGTTGGACACCTTCGAGTCTTTCAATGCCTGCACGAATTTGCCAGGCATGGCGCCGATATAGGTGCGGCGGTGGCCCTTGATTTCAGCTTCGTCACGCATCCCGCCCACGCTGAATCGATAGAACTCACGTCCGAGGGCGTCGGCGACGGAATGGCCGATGGAGGTTTTACCCACGCCAGGCGGGCCCACCAGCAGGAGGATGGAGCCGCTGACTTCGCCCTTGAAGGTGCCTTCGGCAAGGAACTCGACGATACGGTCTTTCACGTCGTCCAGGCCATCGTGGTCACGGTCCAGGATGCGGCGGGCTCCGGTCAGATCGAAATGATCCTCCGAAGTCAGGCCCCAAGGCACCTGGGTCAGCCAGTCCAGGTAGTTGCGGGTAACGCCGTACTCCGGTGAGCCCTGCTCGAGTACCTGCAGTTTCTGAAGCTCGTCGTCAAAGCGTTCCTGAACCTGTTCCGGTGGGTTAAGGCTTTCCATGCGCTCGCGAAAACGCTCGGCGTCGGCGGTTTTATCGTCCTTGGCCATGCCCAGTTCGCGCTGGATGACCTTGAGCTGTTCTTTCAGGAAGAACTCACGCTGGTGCTTTTGCACCTTCTCGTTCACTTCTTCGCTGATTTCGCTCTGCAGGCGGGCGACTTCCTGTTCTTTCGCCATCAGCAGAAGTACTTTCTCCATGCGCCTGAGCAGAGGCACGGTGTTGAGTACTTCCTGCAGTTCCTGGCCCGGGGCGCTGGTCATCGAGGCACCAAAGTCCGCCAGGGGAGAGCTGTCATCCGGCCCGAATCGGGACAGGTATTGCTTCACTTCCTCTCCGTAAAGCGGGTTTGTGCGCAGAAGCTCCTTGATGGAGCTGATGATCGCGAGGGTATAGGCTTTCAACTCGTCGGCGGCTTCTTCCGGCTCGTCCGGGTATTCCACTTCTACCAGGTAGGGCGGCCGGCGCCGAAGCCATTGGGTAATGCGAAAACGCTGCAGGCCCTGGGCAATGAACTGGACTTTGCCGCTTTCGCCCTGGGCGTGATGGACGCGCACAGCGCAGCCTACGGTTTCCAGTTCCTCGCTGCCGGGAATGCCCTGTTCAGGATCGCTGTCTTCCACAAAGCATATACCCAGTACCTTGTGGTCGGTTTCGCCTACACGCTTGAGGGTTTCCTGCCAGGGGTTCTGGTTAACCACAATCGGCTGCACCTGGGCGGGGAAGAACGGCCTGTTCGACACCGGTAACACGTACATGCGGCGGGGCATCTGCTGTTTCGGCAGCACCAGGCTTTTGCTGTTCTCGTCCTTGCCGATGTACTCGGTCAGATCTTCTTCGGGAGCATCAAAAGAGTCGTTGCGGTTGTCGTCGTTCATGCCGTACACGCATCCTCCAGGAAATTTGATCCGGGCTGTCGCCCCGGCCCTATTGCCTATGTAACGGCAAAGGGGATTATTTCAAGGCAGGTGGCGGTAATTGCCGTTATCGTGCAGAGCCTGCGGCAAAACCTTGAATTTCGGCTCTTAGCCCCCATCACCAACAACAATCCGTTAATGACATTTCAGGAAATCACTTTCAGGTGCCATCCATGAGCAACTCGCCGTACGTTTTCGAAGCCACCATGGACAACTTCCAGCAGGATGTGATGGAAGCGTCCTCCAAAACGCCCATATTGATTGACGTTTGGGCGGAGTGGTGCGCCCCCTGTAAGCAGTTGATGCCGTTGCTGGAAAAGCTGGCGGATGAGTATAAGGGCGGCTTCATGCTGGCCAAGGTGAACGCCGACGAGCAGCAGCAACTGACCGGCAGCCTGGGTGTGCGCAGCCTACCCACCGTGATCCTTGTGAAGGATGGTCAGGCAGTGGACGGCTTTAATGGTGCCTTGCAGGAGAGCGAGATCCGCAAGGTCCTCGACAAGCACATTGAAATGCCGGAAGACGAAGAGGCCCCTTACGATAAGGCTCACCGACTATGGGAAGAAGGTGATGTGGAAGCTGCACTGGCCGTGTTAACCGAGATGAATCGGAGCGACCCGGATGATCTGAAGGTACTGATCGACCTCGCGCAACTGAAGGCGGAGCTGGGTGATCTGGAAACCGCCGAGCAGGTACTGGAAAGCCTGCCGCCGGAAGAAAAGATGCAGCACCAGGCCAAGCAGCTTGCGGCCCGGCTGAAATTCCTCAGAGCGTCAGCAGAACTGCCCCCCATCCACGAACTGGAAGATGCACTGGACAAAGACCCGAAAGATCCTAATGCCCTGCACTTGCTGGCGTTGCATCACATCCTTCAGGAAAACAACGCCGAAGCGATGGAATTGCTGATTCGCCTGATGCGGGTGGACAGTAAGTACAAGGATGAAGTGGCGAAGACTACGTTGATTGAGCTGTTCGACAAGCTGGGAAATAATAACCCGGATGTGCGTACCTATCGGCGCAAGCTATATACGTTGATGCATTGATTACGGTCTTTGCTGAATCGGGCATTCGCACGAAAATGGCCTCCTTCTCATGGCTGAGTGCCCGTTTTCACTACACATTTTCCTGCGATCTTCCTATAGTGATTGTTGCTGGATTGACCAGAACAATCCTACCAACGGAGAAAGCAGGAAAGCTTGATGTCCCTTCAACAGCAAGAAAGAACGTCAGCGGCAGACACGTTTCTAGCAAATGAAGCTGCTCTGATTCACTGCCTTTATCAATCACTGCAGAATCAGACCGGATTTCATGATTTCCTGGCGATGCTGATGGTCTCTGTGAATGGTTGTGCAGCCCAACTCTCGTTTGTACGCAGGTCGCCCCGAGCAATTGAGCATATCTGGTATGCTGGATTGTCCGATGAGTTCATCGGATGGTATCTGGATAACAATATGATTGCCCACGATGCCGTGACCAACTTTGCCATTACTCAGGCACCCGGCACTTTCCACTCGGCCCTGCCCCTTATTGAAGACGGCCCGCCGGGCGATCAGTACGACCGCTGGGAGTCCGATCACAGCATGCTCGATTCTGCATGGCTGGTTGTCGATGCCTCAGATACACACATCGTGATGCTGACTGTGCAGCGCACAATCGCTCAGGGGGCTTATCTTCCGTCCGAGCTTGAGGCGATGGATCGTCTGATTCCCTTTATCCGTCAGTCCGTCAGCCTGGCTGAGACCTTTCATCAGAATGTACATTCCGAAAAGGCGCTGTCGACGTTTATTGAGCTAGTGTCGGGCGCTGCGTTTGTTCTGAACAGTCGTGGGCGCCTGATGGTGTCGAATCAACGGGGGGAGGAATTTCTGGCTACGGACCGAACCATCATGTTGCGGCAGCAGCGCTTTACGTTCGACGACGAGATTGCCCAGAAAACCTTTTTCCGAACCATTACACGGGTCGCCCGAGCGGACCTGGATGGCAATACCTACGAGCCGGAAACACTCGTTGTCCCTCGTTTGGAGAGAGCGCCTTTGCTGATGACTCTGCGTCCTCTTGAGCACAGCGAGTTCCTGACAGGCGGTGTGCTGGTATCCGTGATTGATTCAGAGTCGAGAGCGTTTCCTGATGAGGCGACGATTCGGCAGTACTTCTCTCTGACCGGAGCGGAAGCGCAGTTGTGCAAGGATTTGATTACAGGCATGAGCTTGAAGGATATTGCGCACCGGCGCCACAAAAGTGAGGCAACGGTCCGAAGCTATCTGAAGCAGGTTTTCCTGAAAACTGGGCAGAGTCGGCAGGGCCAGCTCATCAGCACTATTCTGTCATCGCTGCTGCGGTAAGGTAGGCGGGGGAGTCGGTTGTAGTCGCTGGTGAGGGCAGGAAGGCCCCGCCCTACACCAGCACTTGATCATTCGCTGGTTTTGATCAGAACAACCAGGCCAAGTTCATCTGGGTCTTCGTTGGTTTCCTGCCACTTCAGGGTGAAGATACCGAGGCTGGCGTCTTCGTTGAAGAAGCCGTCCAGAACGGTGGTTCCATCAGCGCCGGCAATCGTTATTGAGGTTTTTCCGGCGCCGCCGAGAGACACGACTGCCTGCGTTTCGACGGTATCTGTGGTGACGTTGATGTCGCCGGCCAGGCCGGATTTTCTAACTTCGAAGAACGCACCGCCGATGGTGCCGGCCGTTTCTGATGTCATTGTGAGGTAGGTGTTGAACTTACTGGAGGACATCAGAAAGTCTTCACCACTGCCCAGTTTCATGGACGTCAGAAGCATGCGGTACTGGTTGCCGGTAACCGTCGGTGCTGTTTCTGGCAGCTTGACCAGGAGGGTTTGGCTGGCCTCCGCGTTGTATTGGTCGCCTTCGGCCTCGGCGAAGGCCATGAAGTTAAACGCGTCGTTGATGAAGCCGTCTGCGGGCTCGCCACCTGCTGATGTAATGTCTCCATTTGCGGTAATTGCCAAGGGTTGGTCAACCTCCGCAGCTTCAGACAGGGAGCTGTATGTCGGGCCAGTAGCCTCCAGGCCGATCTGGTGGCCGCTGACCTGGCCATAGTCGTACGTACCGTCGCCGCCGAAACTGAGGATGTTGGTCTCCGTTGCCAGTTCCGTGACCCCTCCGGCCAACCAGGATTCCACAAATACCCGACCAAAGTTTCCGGTCAGATCCGAGTTCTGGAAAGCCTCGGGCTGACGGCTGAATACCTCAAGTGAACGGAATACTTCGTCACCCGTTTTTTGTTGGGGCTCGACGGCATCCTTTTCGCCATCACTGTTTGAGTCGACAGTTGCGTAGCGCACAGCCGCTTCATTGGATAGTACGAAGAAGAGGCCGGTATCTGTCACTTGCTGCAGGTTATAGGTATGGGCGGGATAGCGCCAACCATGGTCGCCACTGATTTCCTCCTCGAATTCGCCGGAGATCGACAGAATGCCGCTGTCGGTGAGGGTCGCAGGAAAGCTTTCGTCAATGTCTTCCGAGCCAACTTCGTAATAGACGCTGCTCTGGTTCAGTGCCGAACCAGACAGGCTGCCATAGGAGCTATCCTCGGCGATGTGGGTCACCGAAATGCTTCCGTTCCCGTTGTTGGTGAAGCTGAAAGTGCTGGTCCACAAGTCGTTGGCGTAGGTGCCAATCTCATTGTTCTCGCTGTCGTGGAGCGCGAAGGAGAAGGCGGCACTACGATAATTGCCGGTGATAGCAGAGCCATCGCCTTTGTCGGATTTGGCAACCGCCACTTCGTTCTCGACGAAGTCACCGATAACGTCTTCCAGTGCAGCAAAAGCCTGTTCAAGGTTTGCCGAGTCAGACAGTGAGAGATCAAATTCTTCGACACTGCCTTCAAGTTTTACAACGTCGGTCACCACCAGTTGATCCAGCTCAGCGCCCTGGCTGATGAACTTTCGGAGTACAAATTCGGAAACTGGAGAAATATCAACGTCCTGATCCACTACCTGTGCTCGAAGGGCGGTGTCGTTCTGCCCGGTGATCCGAACAATCAGGTTTCCGGCCAGGTTGACGTTTTGAGGTAACGTAAGTTCGTAGTCGCCGGTGATTGAGGTCACGGATGTTGCCAGCACTTCTCCAACCTGGTTTCCTTCGTTATCCACACGAATAAGTTCAACCGTCGCACCTTCAATCGGGTCCAGGCCTGTGACGGCGGCTGCGGCCGGTGAAATAAAGAAACTCAGGGCGAATTCGATGGCACCGGGTGGGCTCTCGAATGCAACTGTTGCGGCGGGTGCCGAGGCAGTACCAGAAATTGAAACGTCGGAAGTGTTGCTATTCTCTGATGCATCGCTGTCACTTGATGACCCGCCACAACCGGCGAGCAGGAGTGAGGAGGAAAGAGCGCTTGCAAATGCAATGTGGTTTATTTTTTTCACTGAAGACTCCTAAACAAACAGCCAGTTTGGTGAGGCTTGAGACTAGCATTAGGCTTGTCAGGAAAACGCCCTCATATGGGGGTAATTCGGTGTTCGAAGGTAGTGCAGAGTTATGGAGGTGCGGGGAGGGCTAATGGTTTATGTCCAAGGCGCCGGCACGGCGACGCCTTGGCTCGGTGAGAGAAAGATGTTAACCGTTTCCCTTCTTCATTTCTTCATACTCATCCTCAAAGAAGAACTTATCTTCCCCAAGGGCTGGTTCCAACTCATGCAGCCAGGTGGCGGTTTCGCTGTACTTGGCAAAGAACGGGCGCTGCACCCAGTCCGGGTTGCGGGCCTGGATGAACCGGAGCACGAACACTTTCTCGCCGTTGATCTCGGTGATGCCCTGTACCTCAACCTTGCCGGGGCCAGCGCTCATTGACGGGCCGCGGGCGGTGCGAGCCAGGCCTGAAACCTGCTTGATGGCTTCGCGGTAGATATTGAACGCTTCTACCAAAGGCACTTCGAAGTAGTTCTTGGCGCCGGTGTCCCGCTCCACAAACATGTAGTAAGGGATGATGCCCAGCTGTACTTCCTTGTCCCACAGTTTTGCCCAGTCGTCGGCATTGTCGTTCACATGCTTGATCAGTGGGCCCTGGGCGCGGATTTCAGCACCGGTGGCACGCAGGCGGCGGATGGCTTCTTCCGCGATATCGGTGGTGATTTCCTGCCAATGGTTGTAGTGCGCCATGATGGCCACGTGCTTGCCGGCATCCACAAGGCGGGCAAACAGATCAATCAGTTCGTCTGCATCCTTGTCGGTCACAAAACGGTATGGCCAGAAGGTCAGGGCCTTGGTGCCGATGCGAATGGTCTGGATGTGATCAAACTCCGGCTGCAGAAGAGGCTCCAGGTACTGGACCAGATTCTTGGTTTTCATCACCATGGGGTCGCCACCGGTGACCAGCAGGTCACTGACTTCGGTATGCTCCTGCAAGTAGCCGTGAAGCTTTTCTGCTTCGGTGCTGGCCATCTTCAGGTCCTTGTCGCCCACGAACTGAGCCCAGCGGAAGCAGAAGGTACAGTAGGAGTGGCAGGTCTGGCCCTGGGCCGGGAAGAACAGAACGGTTTCACGGTATTTGTGCTGAACGCCGTCCAGGACTTCGCCGTTCAGTTCCGGCATGTTCATTTCCATCTGGCCGGCCGGGTGCGGGTTCAGCTCGTCGCGAATTTCTTTCGCCACTGCCTGGATTTCTTTCTTCTCCGCGCCTTCACGATGCATCTTTGCCATGCGCTCGTAATGCTCGTCCTTCAGCATGCCCTTCTGGGGAAACACCAACTGGTAAAGTGGGTCGTTCGGCACCTTGTTCCAGTCAATCAGCTCATTGATCACGTATTCGTTAACGCGGAAGGGGAGTACGCTGGCTACCACCTTCATTTCAAACAGGGTCTCTTCAGGGAGATTCTGGATAACGTCAATTTTATCGAGCTGGCGGTCTGTGTAGACCTTGAAGCGCCGCTCTTCGAACTCGGCGGTTGGAATCCGGTTCGGGAACGTGACGATGGAGTTCATAGATCGCCCTCTTTGGTTGTGAGCCATATTCTGGAGGGGTGGAGATTGCCACCACTCCGCTGGTCAAAAAACGGGCAGGCGAGTATACATAAATCTAAAAGTATTTTCAGGTCTAATCAAATTGATAGGAAACCTACGACCTTGGTCTGAATATGCTTGTTTGGGAGAGAAAAAGGCGCCATTCTTACGTAAGTAACCGAAATAGTCCGACAGGCAATGGTGAATTTTCCTCAAAAATTGAATTTTCATACCGAAATGTAGTAAAAATACTACTTAATCGTCGGTGTGGTTTGTGCCGGTGTGTGAGTGATACCTGAATTCGCTGACCAAAAGCCAAGTGACTCAAGGGCGCTTCACGCAGTAAAACTGGCGATCGTGTTCTATGCTTGTTCAAGGTAACGGGCAGGCAGATACCCATAATAAAACGCTCTGCATTCCATCGCAGCTTATCGATATTGCAAGGCGCTCAGCCGCTGATCGTGGCGCGCTCTGCACTTTTTAATGCCAAGGGGAGGTTTGATGTACCAGGACGATGATCCCATAGAGACCAGTGAATGGCTGGATGCGCTGGAGTCTCTGATCGAACAGGAGGGCGTTGATCGCGCCAAGTACATTCTCGAAAGGCTCTCCGAACGAGCCAGCCGCGACGGCACTGAGTTGCCTTATTCCATCACGACGCCCTTCCGCAATTCCATTCCGGTGACCCAGGAAGCCCGGATGCCGGGCGATTTGTTCATGGAGCGCCGTATTCGTTCGTTGATCCGTTGGAACGCCATGGCCATGGTGCTGCGGGCCAATCAGCGCCCGGGTGATCTGGGCGGGCACGTGTCATCCTTCTCTTCGGCGGCGACATTGTACGATGTTGGCTTCAACTACTTCTTCCACGGTGGGGATGAGAAGCGCGAATCGGATCTGGTGTATTTCCAGGGTCACTCCTCACCAGGTATTTACGCCCGCTCCTACCTGGAAGGGCGTTTTAACGAAGATCAGTTGGATAAATACCGGGAAGAGGTGGACGGTGAAGGTCTGTCTTCCTACCCCCACCCCTGGCTGATGCCGGATTACTGGCAGTTCCCAACGGTGTCCATGGGCCTTGGGCCGATCCAGGCCATCTATCAGGCTCACGTGATGAAGTATCTACATAGCCGCGAGCTGATCGACATGGGCGACCGCAAGGTCTGGTGCTTTGTCGGGGATGGCGAGTGCGACGAGCCCGAAACCCTGGGTTCCATCTCTGTGGCTGGCCGCGAAAACCTGAGCAACCTGATCTTTGTCGTTAACTGTAACCTGCAGCGCCTCGACGGCCCTGTGCGTGGTAACGGCAAGATTATCCAGGAACTGGAAGGCGTATTCCGGGGAGCTGGCTGGAACGTGCTGAAAGTGGTCTGGGGCCGCATGTGGGATCCGCTGTTCGAGAAGGATCAGGACGGCCTGATGCAGCGCGTCATGGACGAAGCCGTTGACGGCGACCTGCAGAACTTCAAGAGCAACGGCCCGGCCTATACCCGTAAGCACTTCTTCGGCAAATACCCGGAGTTGTCCAAGATGGTGGATAACCTTACCGACGAGGACATCAACAAGCTTAACCGCGGCGGCCATGATCCTTACAAGGTCTATGCGGCCTATCATCACGCTATCCATAACAACGGTGGACGGCCGACGGTGATTCTGGCCCATACCATCAAAGGTTATGGCTTTGGTAACGCCGGCGAAGCGCAGAACACAGCGCACTCGCTCAAAAAACTCGATATCGAGCAACTGAAAGCCTTCCGTGACCGCTTTGCGGTGCCGCTGAAGGACGAAGAGCTCAAGGACGTGCCCTATTACCGGCCGGCGCCGGACAGCCCGGAAATCGTTTACATGAACAAGCGCCGGCAGGAACTGGGCGGTTTCTATCCCAAGCGCCGTAAGGACTGTCAGCCACTGCAGACGCCGCCGCTGGACACCTTCAAGAACTTGCTGGAAGGCTCCAATGGTCGTGAAATCTCTACGACCATGGCATTCGTGCGACTGCTGACGGCTCTGACCAAGGATAAGCGCATCGGTAAACGGGTGGTTCCGATCGTACCGGACGAGGCCCGTACCTTTGGTATGGAGGGTATGTTCCGTCAGTTGGGTATCTACACCTCTGAAGGCCAGAAGTATGTGCCGGAAGACCGTGACCAGATTATGTACTACAAGGAAGACAAGAAAGGTCAGGTGCTTGAGGAAGGGATCAACGAAGACGGTTCCATGGCAGCCTGGATGGCAGCAGCGACCTCCTACAGCACCAACAACTTCCCGCTGATACCGTTCTACATCTTCTACTCCATGTTCGGTTTCCAGCGCGTGGGCGACCTGGCCTGGGCGTCGGGTGACATTCAGGCCCGCGGTTTCCTGGTGGGTGGTACCGCCGGGCGAACAACGCTGAACGGTGAAGGCCTGCAGCACCAGGACGGCCACAGCCATATCCTGGCCCAGACCATTCCCAGCTGTAAGGCCTATGACCCGGCTTACGGTTACGAAATGGCCGTGGTGGTTCAGCATGGCATCAAGGAGATGTTTGAAGACAATCAGAACGTCTTCTACTACCTGACCATTGAAAATGAAAACTACGAGCAGCCCGCCATGCCGGAAGGCAAGGACGGCAAGAGAGTTGAAGACGGCATCATCAAGGGTATGTACCTGCTGGATTCCGTTGAAACCAAGGGTCGTAAGAAAACGCCACGGGTTCAGCTGATGGGCTCCGGTGCCATCCTTAACGAGGTGCGCGCGGCTGCGGAACTGCTGAAAGAAGACTTTGGTGTTGCCTCTGATATCTGGAGCGTGACCAGCTTCAACGAACTGGCCCGTGACGGCCTGCACATCGAGCGCTGGAATCGCCTGCACCCGGACGATACGCCCAAGAAGTCGTACATCACTCAATGCCTGGAGAAGCAGCAGGGGCCGGTGGTGTCGTCCACCGACTACATCAAGCTGTTGTCTGAACAGGTGCGGGCGTACATTCCGAAAACCTACCTGACCCTGGGCACCGATGGTTTCGGCCGCAGTGATACCCGCGAGAAATTGCGGAGTCACTTCGAGGTGGATCGTTACTACGTGGCGGTGACCGCGCTGGCAGCCCTGGCAAGGGATGGCGAAGTCAAAAACGACGTGGTTCTCGAGGCTATGCGCAAGTACGGAATCGATCGCAACAAAACGAACCCGGTGCTGAGCTAAGGAGACCGCCATGAGTGAACAGGAAATCAAGGTTCCGGATCTCGGCGGTGCAGACGAGGTCGAGGTTATCGAAGTGCTCGTCAGTAAGGGAGATTCGGTCGAGGAAGAAGATCCGATACTGACGGTGGAGTCCGATAAAGCATCGGTAGAACTGCCGTCACCGGGTGCCGGAAAAATTACCAAGATCACCGTCAAAGTGGGTGACAAGGTCAAGGAAGGCGATGTCGTTGGCATGATGGAAGTCAGTGGCGACACTGGTGGCTCGGATGACGACAAGGATTCTGGCGAAGACGCCAAGTCCGATGAGAAAGACGAGGCGGAAGCCAAGTCGGACGACAAAGAAGCCAAGTCTGAAGAGAAAAAGCCGGCACCGAAGAAATCCGGCGGTTCCCGTAAGGAAACCGTGAAGGTGCCCGCGCTGGACGGCTTCGACAATGTGCCGGTGATCGAGATCAACGTCAGCGAAGGTGATGAGGTTGAGGCGGACGATGCACTGGTGACCGTGGAGTCCGACAAGGCCACCATGGAGATTCCGTCTCCCTATGCCGGCAAGATCGGCAAGATTCTGGTGTCCGAGGGCGACAAGATCTCCGAAGGTCTCGATCTGGTTGAAATGACCATCGTGGAAGAGGGTGGCGACGAAGGCGAAGAGGACGCGTCGTCCGAGGCGTCTGAGTCTTCCAGCAAGGAAAAGCAGGAAGGTGAGCCTGAATCGAAAAGCAAGCCTTCCGATCCCAAGCCGGTGCAGCCCTCGGCAACCTACGAGCCACCGGCTCCGGGTGCCAAGGTTCATGCTGGACCGGCGGTGCGCAAGCTGGCCCGTGAATTCGGCGCGGATCTGACTCGCATCAAGGGTTCCGGCCCGAAGAGTCGCATCCTGAAAGACGATGTCCAGGCCTACGTGAAAAGCCAGCTGCAGCAGACGCAGCAGGGCAGCACGGTGGCTGGTGGCGGTGGCGCCGGTATTCCTGGCGTGAAACTGCCGGACTTCAGCCAGTTTGGTGAGATTGAGCGTGAATCCATGTCGCGCATGATGTTTGCCACGGCGAACAATATGCAGCGTAGCTGGCTGAACGTGCCCCACGTCACCCAGTTCGAGGACGCGGATATCACCGATATGGAAGACTTCCGCAAGGCCCAGAAGGCGGCCGGCGAGAAGAAGGGGGTGAAGATGACACCGCTTCCGTTCCTGCTAAAAGCCTGCGCCACGGCGCTGGCGGAGTTACCGCAGTTCAATGTGTCGCTGGATATGGACCGCAAGGAAGTGATCCACAAACAGTACATTCACATTGGTATTGCAGTGGACACGCCTCACGGGCTGATGGTGCCGGTGATCAAGGATGTCGACAAGAAAGGGCTCTGGGAGCTCGCGGCGGAAAGCGCGGACCTGGCGCAGAAGGCGCGGGACAAGCAGCTTAAACCGGCCGAAATGCAGGGTGCCTGCTTTACCATCACCAGCCTGGGTGGTATCGGTGGCACGGCGTTCACGCCTATTGTGAATACGCCGGAGGTGGCGATTCTTGGTGTCTCAAAAGCGGCGATGAAGCCGGTCTGGGATGGCAAGGATTTCCAGCCGCGGCTGATGCTGCCCCTGTCGCTGTCCTATGATCATCGAGCGGTGAACGGGGCAGATGCGGCTCGGTTTACCTCGGTGTTGAGTCAGTTGTTGGGGGATATTCGGTCCCTGCTTCTTTAAGGCTGGCAGTTCTGTTCCGTGGCCTTCGGGCTGCGGAGCGGTCGCGAGGCCGGTCAGGTTATTCAGAACACGCCCGTGGATACGTCCCTATAGGGCTCGGTCGCGCCATCCCTGGCGCTCCACGGTTCTGAATAACCTGACCGGCCTCGCTTGTTTTGGCTTTGTAGACATCTTCTGTTTTCTTACTGACTTGTATGTCACCGCAACTGGTGCGGCATTCGGGCCAATGCAGCCATTCTGTTTACTCGCCATGATCGGATCTCGTCCTTGGAAAATTCCAGGCATCCTACGGAGACCGATCAATGAATCCTGCCGAACTGCTTTCCCAGCCTCTAGCCCTGAAAAACGGGGCGGTGATACCCAATCGATTTGCCAAATCGGCCATGAGCGAAACTCTTGGAACCATGGATAACCGTGTGACGCGGGATCTGCCACGGCTTTATGGCACTTGGGCGGATGGCGGGATCGGGTTGTCGATCACCGGGAATGTGATGATTGATCGGCGACATATTGGTGAACCAGGGAATGTGGTGCTGGAGGATGAGCGGGATCTGGACCTGTTGCGGGAATGGGCGGGGGCTGGCTCACGCAATGGGTGCCAGCTGTGGATGCAGCTCAACCATCCCGGTAAGCAGAGCCCGAAAATGCTGAACAAGGCGCCGGTGTCGCCCAGTGCGGTTCCGTTCCGCAAGGAGTTACAGGTCATGTTTGCCACGCCTCGGGCGCTGGAAGTGTCGGAGATTGAGGAGATTATCCAGAGGTTCGCCAACAGTGCGGCGATTGCAGAGAAGGCGGGCTTTTCCGGGGTTCAGATTCACGGCGCGCACGGATATCTGGTGAGTCAGTTTTTGTCGCCCCACCATAACGTTCGGGAGGACGAGTGGGGTGGTAGTCCCGAGAATCGGATGCGGTTTGTGGTGGAAGTGTACAAAGCCATCCGCGCGGCGACCGGCGAGCAGTTCAGTGTGGGCATCAAGCTAAATTCGGCGGATTTTCAGAGGGGCGGTTTTACCGAGGAAGAGTCGTTAAAGGTTATCGAGACCCTGGCGGAGCTCGGCATTGATCTGGTGGAGATTTCCGGTGGCAATTACGAAAACCCGGCGATGGCGAAAGGTGCCAAGGGTGTGAATGGCGCGAAGGCCAGCACCGTCGCCCGGGAGGCGTATTTCCTGGAATTTGCGGAGAAGGTGCGCAAGCGGGTGGACGTGCCGTTGATGGTAACCGGTGGTTTCCGCACCGAGTCAGGCATGGCGGAAGCTGTGGCATCGCGGGCTACAGATCTGGTGGGCCTGGCGCGGCCACTGGCGGTGGAGCCGGACTTCCCGAGACGCATTATGGCAGGGCAGGCATTTACCAGTTCCGTGAAACCCATTCGCACCGGCATTCGCTTGATTGATGAGATGGCGCTGATGGAAGTGAGCTGGTACACCCGGCAACTCGGGCGCATGGGTAAGGGTAAGGCACCAAAGAAGCACGACCGGGGTGTGCTGTCTTTGATGGAGGTGCTGGCGGTGATGACGTCGCGGGGCGTGCGTACCCGGCTACGGGCCGGCGAGTGATGTTTTGAAGGTTTCCAGCTTGTGGTTGAAAATCGCGCGTTGGGCTTCGGCCTCTGCGACGTCCGCAAGATAAAAACGGATCCGTGTCCCGGGCCCACGTTGCGCCAGTCGGCCAGCATCCAGGGCGCTCAGGCAGCCTATTTTTGGGTAGCCGCCGATGGTTTGCCGGTCTTTCATCAGGACGATCGGCTGGCCGTCACTGGGCACCTGAATGGCACCATAGGCGATGCCTTCGGAGATGATGCCGTCCAGCTCAGAGTGTATAGGGTCGCCGGTTAACCTATAGCCCATGCGATCGATTCGCTGGCTGACCTCGTAACAGCCCGTGAAGAATTTCATACGCTCACCAGCAGAGAAGTGCGCGTATTGGTAGCTGGGTATCACACCGATGTGGAGGTCCTGGTTATAGTCCGGAATTTCCCCGGCTGGCAGGCTTGCCATGGTCTTTGGATGGCTGCGGTCAAAACCGATGCAGTCGCCTTTGGTCAGCTTTTGCCCACGTCCATCCAGTCCTCCAAGGCCTTCGCGCACGACGGTGGCGCAGCTACCCAGTTTCACGGTGGGCTTCAGTCCCCCGGCGATGGCAAGGTAGGCCCTTAGTCCGGCCACCGGCATGCCGAATTCGATACGGTCTCCCCGGTGGATTTGATAGGTATGCCAGGGTGCTGCCGCCTCTCCATTGATCTGTGCTCCGAGGTCCGCACCCGTGAGCGCGATGCAGGTATCCTCATGGGCCAGCAGGCTCAGTTTTCCAATATTGATCTCGATCTGCGCTGCCTCCGGTGGATTGGCGAGCAGGCGGTTGGCCCAACGAAAGGCATGCTCGTCCATGGGGCCGCCGGTGGTCACGCCAATGTGTTGATAGCCGTACCGGCCAGGGTCCTGCAATAAGGCCAGCATACCGCCATCCAGAACTTCAAAACTCATCGAGGTTGCCTCCGAGGTCCAGATACTCCTGGCGGTCAATCGACCGGAACCGCACCCTATCCCCTACTGATACCAGTGCCAGGGAATCGCTGTCCCAATCGATCATTCTTTGAGGTGTGCGACCGACTATCTGCCACCCGCCCGGCGTGGCGCTGGGATAGATGGCGGTCTGCGAGCCGGCAATGCCAACGCTCCCGGTGGGTATTTTCTGTCGGGGCGTGGCTTTGCGGGGCAGGGCAATTCGTTGGTCGGTAATGCCAAGGTAAGCGAACCCCGGGCTGAATCCGATGGCGTAAACGCGGTAGGTCTGCTCACTGTGGATGCGCACCACTTCGTCCCGGCTCAGCCCGGAATAGTCACACACCTCGTCCAGGTCCAGGCCTACTTCGTCGCCGTAGTAGACCGGCAACTCAATGGTGCTGGAAGCGCTTTCATCCGGTGCCTCCTGTTCGCCCTGGCTCAGTGCCTTGCGCAGCCGGGATGCGATGCCGAAGCGGTCGGTCCTGTCGGCGTCATAGCAAACCAGCACGGAGGTATACGAAGGCACCAGGTCAATCACCAGGTCCGACAGGTTCTGGCGAATGGCCTCCGTGGCCCGCTTGACCTGGCCGGCGATGTCATCGCTGATACGGTCACCAAAATAGACGATGCACGTACTTTCGTTGACGGCTTCAATGATCATAGTGACTCAACGACCTGCCGCATGTGCCTGGCCGCCTCTACAGCATGCTGGCTGTCACCATGAATGCAGAGAGTGTCGGCCTTTATCGGGATACGTTTGCCGGAAATCGACGTGACGCTGCCTTCGGTGATGATCTGTGTTACCTGCCTTTCTATGGCTTCCGGCGTGTCGTGAACCGCGTTCTTCACCGAGCGTTTAACCAGACGGCCTTCGTCGCTGTAGGCACGGTCGGAAAACGCCTCGAACCACACGTTGATGCCAGCGTCAGCGGCCAGCGCCAGAACTTCGTCGGCATCGGGTGTTGCCATGACTACCAGGGGGCAGTGGGGTGCATAGTTGCGTACCGCAGCCATCACCGTTGCCAGGGTTGTGCGGTCTACTGCCATTTTGTTGTAGAGCGCGCCGTGGGGTTTGATGTATTCGATGGCTGTGCCGTGGGTGCGGCAGATGCCGTCCAGCGCAGCGATCTGATACACCAGCAGGGCCTGGAGTTCTTCGGGTGCAAACTCCATGTCGCGCCGGCCGAAACCCAGCAGGTCCGGATAACCCGGGTGCGCGCCGATGGTGACCTTCTCGGCAATCGCGGTTCTGACGGTGCGGTCCATGGTCAGCGGGTCTGAGGCATGGAAGCCGCAGGCAATATTGGCCATATCAATGTAGGGCATGACCTCGGCATCCATGCCTTTGGTCCAGCTACCGAAGCTCTCGCCCATATCGCAGTTGAGTTTCATTGGTTGTCTCCAGAAACAAGTGAACGTGCGCTAGCCTCGGCTCATGGTCTGAGGGAGGTAGGTGACAATTTCCGGGAACCAGCCGATCAGAAACAGTGCCGCCATGATCAGCAGGAAAAAGGGTAGCGCGGCCCGGGCAACGTAGAGGATGTCTTTCCCGGTCAATGCCTGGATCACGAACAGGTTAAAACCCACCGGCGGTGTGATTTGTGCCATCTCAACCACCAGAACGATAAAGATGCCAAACCAGAGCATGTCGATGCCGGCCTGCTGGACCATGGGCATGACCACAGCGACGGTAAGAACCACCACGGAAATGCCATCCAGGAAACAGCCCAGTAGAACGAAGAGGGCCGTCAGGCAGACAAGCAGTTCGAAAGAAGAGAGCGACATGCTGCCAATCCATTCCGCCAGCTCTCTTGGAATGCCGAGAAAGCCCATGGACAAGGTGAGAAAGTGTGCGCCCACCAGAATCAGGCCAATCATGCAGGAGCTTTTGACCGCGCCCAGCAGGCTTGCCTTGAAACTGTCGGCGTTCAGGGACCCGGTGACAGTCGCCAGCAGCAGGGCGCCAAAAACGCCGAGTGCGGCAGCCTCGGTGGGTGTGGTAAAGCCGGCATAAATCGAACCAAGCACAAATACAATCAGGCCCACAATCGGCAGCAGCATTCGCAGCGCCTTGATCTTGGCTGAGAACGAGATGTGCTCTTTCTTATGCTTGGGCATCTCATCCTTGTTCAATGTCGCCCACACCATGGTGTAACCCATGAACATGACCACCAGCATGAGGCCGGGCAGGGCGCCGGCGATAAACAGGCGGCCGATGGACACTTCAGCCGCCACGCCGTAAACAATCAGAATGATGGACGGCGGTATCAGCAGCCCAAGGGTGCCCGAACCGGCAAGGGTGCCAACGGCCATGCGGTCACTGTAACCCTGAGCCTTGAGCTCGGGCAGGGTCATGCGGCCAATGGTGGCCGCCGTGGCGGCCGACGAACCGGACACTGCGGCGAATATACCGCAGCTGAGAATGTTTACGTGCAGCAGTTTGCCCGGTAAACCACCCATCCAGGGTGACAGTCCCTTAAACAGGTCCTCGGACAAGCGAGTACGGAACAGAACCTCGCCCATCCAGATGAACATAGGCAGTGCGGTCAGAGACCAGCCGGTGCTTGCGCCCCAGCTGGAGGTTGCGAACAGAAGGCCGATCTGGTCGTTGCCGGACAACAGTAGCCCGAGGACGCCAATGCCAACCAAGGTCAGTGATACCCAAACGCCAAGCGCGAGCATCAATACCATGGAGGCAGCGAGGGCGATGGAAAGCAGCGTGGTATCCATCAGATTTCCTCCAGATTGACGTCACTTTCGTGTTGTTGGTAAGAAGGCTCACGTTTCCGCAGCACCGCGATCAGGTCGTCCAGGATCGCGATAGTAAGCGCTAACGTGCCCAGCCCAACCGGGATCTGAGGGATCCAGATCGGAATGGGGATGTAGCCGTGTGAGACCTCCTCAAAAACGTAGGATTCCCACACCATGTGCCAGCAGTAGAAGGTCATGAAGCACGCAAGGCCGAGGCCAAGGATGAGTACCGCCAGTTCCTGAACGAACCGCGCCCGGGCCGGCCACTTCTGGATAACCAGGGTCACCCTGATGTGGCCACCTTCGTGAAAGGTGTAGGCAAGCCCGAAAAACGTGGAGGCGGCGAGAGCATACCCGGACACGTTTTCAGCAGAAGGGATGATAAAGCCGAACAGCCGGCCGACAATCTGCACCAGAATCACGACCATGATCAACGCAATGCAGAACCCCGCTGCGTAACCAGACGCCAGGTAAAACTTGTCTCGAAGGGTACTCATGGAAGATGCCTCCCAAGCCGGCTTTCCCGCTGGAATGCCAGGGGAAAGCGTCTTGTGAATGGACCGTTAACGGTAGTTTTGCAGAATAGTGCCGACTTCCTTCGGAGCTTCTTCTTCCCATTCCTGGATCATGATGTCGCCGATCTTCTGAAATTCCTGCATCAACTGCTCTGACGGCTCAGACACTGTGATGCCATTCTCGGCCAGCGTTGCGGTGTCTTCGGCAGCGGTTACACGAACGCCCTCCCAGCCCTTCATTTCGGCTGCCGCGGCGGCGTCGAGAATGACCTGCTGTTGTTCTTCGCTCAGGCGGCGAAAGGCGCGCTTGTTGACGACGACAACGTTCTTGGGAATCCAGGCTTTGATGTCAGTGTAGTGAGAGAGGTAATCCCAGGCCTGGCCGTTGGCGCCGGTGGATGGCGAGGTAATCATCGCGTCAATGATGCCGGTACTGAATGCCTGGGGGATCTCAGGTACCTGAACGGTGGTCGGGGTGGTGTTCATGAGATCAGCCAGCCGTGAAGTGGACGGGCTGTAAGCGCGCATCTTCAGACCTTCCAGGTCGCTCATGGTGTTGACCGGAGCCTTTGTATACAGGCTCTGGGCGGGCCATGGCACCGTGTAAAGCAGCTTCATGCCCTCTTTATCGAGTTGTTTTTCCACCTCGGGTTTTGCGGCTTCCCAGAGCCGTTTTGCATCCTCAAAGCTAGTTGCCAGAAACGGAATGTTGTCGTGTTTGAACACCGGATGGGTGTTGCCCATGATGCCGATGAAGATCTCCCCCAGCTGAACCTGTCCTGTGCGGACGGCCCTCGGGATTTCCGGATGTTTAACCAGTGAGGCGCCGGAGTGGACGGTGATGGCTATGTCGCCGTCGGTGCCTGCCTTGATGTCTTCAGCAAACTCATAGGCGATTTTGGTTGGCAGGTTCGCATCGCCGTAGGGCGTTGGCATGTGCCATTGGGCAGCGTTGACTGCGGTGGTGAAGAAAACCCCTGCCATCAGGGTGGCTGTCGCAAGTTGTTTGAACATATCGATTCTCCCGTTCTTTTGTTGTTGTTGCTTTGGTCATCAATTGGCAGTTGCTACAGCACCGCCAGTTCTTCGTTAAGCCGCTCGGTGAGCAGCATTTTTCCCGGTACGTGAGTGATCGCGATCGGGGGGCGTGCGTTTTCCAGGGCAACCTGCGGCGTCACGCCACAGGCCCAGAAGACGGGTATCTCGTCACGGCCGATGGTGACGGCGTCGCCAAAATCCGGAGCGTGGATATCGTTGATTCCTATCAGGGCCGGATCCCCGATGTGCACCGGCGCCCCGTGTGCTTTGGGTAGCCGGGTGGTGATCTGAATCGCCCGGATAGCATCGGCAGCTTTGAACGGCCTCATGGAGACCACCATGTCGCCGTGGAACCGGCCGGCCGATTGGGTGGCAATGTTCGAGCGATACATGGATACGTTCTGCCCCTGCTCGACGTTCCTGATGGACAGGCCGGCACGGACCAGCGCATCTTCGAACGAGAAGGAGCAGCCGAGTACAAACGTCACAAAATCGTTGCGCCACACATCGCGAATGTCAGTGGAAGTCTCAGCCCGTTCACCATTGCGGAAGATCTGGTATTCGGGGATGTCGGTTCGGATGTCCAGATCACGCCCAAGGCCCGGCAGCATGGGGTCACCGGTCTGGGAGACGCCAATCAGGGGGCAGGCGACAGGATTGTTCTGGCAAAACAGAAGAAAATCGTTCGCCCAGTCCGCCTGCAGGATGACGACATTGCCCTGAACCAGGCTCTGTGCCTTGCCGCTGGTGGTTCCGGTATGGGTACCGGAACGTATGTGTGCGCGTAGTTCAGATACCTGGTCAAGCAGGCCTGTTTTGAAGTCTGAATAATCGCCGGTCTGCATCTCGGCTACCCCTGATTGAATTTGTTATGTGGTTATGGATCAGGTTATTCCTATTGGCGAAAAAGTCTAATTATGGTTTTTTACGTTTGGTGATAAGTTTCGGTGATGTCAGGTTCCACGTACTGTTTCGAAACGTTGACCGCCAGGTTGGCGGCCAGTTCGGCTATCGGGTTAAACGGCACGCTGGGGTACGAGGCTGTGAATGCCAGTTGTGATGGTGTCCAGGCGGCATCCAGAGTGATCAGGCGCCCGCTTTTCAGGCCGTCAGATATCACGCTCATCGGTAGTGCCGACACACCAATGCCATCCAGCGTCAGCCGGCGACATGCTGCCAGTGAACTGGATGAATAGAAGCGTGCGGGCAGTTCGTCCAGTTCGCTGAATTTCTGGCTGATTTCGGCAAACGGCTTGGTGTTTCTGGCGTAGGTAATGATGGGCCACTGGGCCAGTTCCTCGAGCTCCAGTTTTCGGTCTGGCAGTTTCAGCGCGGGACTTGCGACCCAGATCAGGGGGAAGCTGCACAGGTCCAGGTTTTCAATTTTGGGTTCGGAAACCGGACCCATCAGGAAAGCGAGATCGAAGGTGCGGTCCATCAGGCCGGTGCGGAGGTTCCCGGTGACGTCGACCGTGATCTCCACGTCCAGGTTTGGCGTGTTTTCGTTCAGCTTGCGGAAAAAGTATGGCAGCCAGGAGTGAACGATGGTCTCGGAAACGCCAAGCCTCAAGATGCCGGACAGCAACGCGACCCTGTCGGCTCGTTTGCGCAGCTGCTGCGACATGGAGACGATTTTTTCGGCGTAGGGCAACAGCTCCTGCCCCCTGGTCGTCAACATGGTGCGGCCGGAATCCCGCTCAAAGAGCTGAACGCCCAGTTCTTCTTCAAGCGCTGCTATTCGATTGGATATCGCGGGTTGCGTGGTGTTTTGCCGCTCTGCCGCCTTGCGAAAACTTCCGAGGGTGGCTACCCAGATAAAAGTTTCCAGACGTTTAAAGTTCATGGGCGCCCTTTGTGTTGGATAGCGGA
Source organism: Marinobacter sp. M5B (assembly GCF_042604615.1). NCBI lineage: Bacteria > Pseudomonadati > Pseudomonadota > Gammaproteobacteria > Pseudomonadales > Marinobacteraceae > Marinobacter > Marinobacter sp. M5B. Next base: position 3,682,917 of record NZ_CP156894.1, on the reverse strand, counting down.
ATACCTTTCGACGTTGAGTGGGGCTGCTAGCTGAAGTTTAGTTCAGGATACGAAAGGCATAAAAAAACCCCGGCACGTGGCCGGGGTTTTCGTGTTGCTGACTTCTAATTCGATTAGAAGTTGTACTGCGCTGCGAACAGGATGCGGCTTGCGTCGCCGTCGTCGCCGCTAACGTTTTCACGCTTCAGGAACGCGTATTCAACGCCCATCATCACGTTATTAACCGGAGTCCACTGGTAGTTAGCCATTACAGCTGAGTTGGATTCGCTCTGGCCTGCAACGGCAACGCCATCATCTTCGGCATCGTCCCAATCTACTTCGACAATACCATAGCCAACGTTGATGCTACGTCCGCCGCCCAGATTGAAGCCTGCGCCAACAGTTCCACCGTAACCAGAAATGGTTTCTACGTCACCAGACGCGGGATCAACATAGGCGCTTGCGGCACCGAAGTTATCGCCGGAACGATAGAGGTAGCTGTTAGCACCGTTCGTGTAGCTCAGGGAGCCCTGAACAGTGATCATGTCACTGAGTGCCATCTTGGCAGCGACAAAGGTAGCAAAGCCCATTGCGCTTTCGTCTTCAGTTCCGGTGTCATAGCCAACTTGGTGAGCCAGAACAGCGGCTGAGTATGACAGGCCGCCAGCAGAGTCTTGCAGGCGAGCTGTGAGTGCTGGCAACGAATCTTTCTGCGCAGCATTAGCTGGCGCTGTTACGAAAGAGCTCTGTGGATCTTCCAGAGAGAGGGAGAGAGGGCCCGTAGTGTAACGCGCTTGTGTAGTACGTGACTGATAGCCTGCAACGCCCGGGAGAGAGTCGAAGTCCAGAGTTGAGGTGTTGCCGACAAAACTGGTGAAGTTCGACCAGGTTTGTCCCATCAGTACGCCATTGTATTCACCATAGGCATGGCGCAGGCGCAGTGAACCGCCGCCGCCGCCGCGGAAGTCGCCTTCAACGTTAATTTTGACGCCCTCGGGTGATACGGTTTTCACGCCGATCCGGCTCTGAAAAGCGTCAGCGCCGAAGTGGCCATCTGGCGCGTCGTCATTGTTGACAAGCCCGCTGTAGGAGCCTGACCGCGTGCTCAGAGCCTGGTTGCTGTCAATGTCGTAGGAAGCGTTTAGGCGAGCATAGCCATAGATATCGGTCTGGTAACCACCTGTTTCAAAGCTGACCGCTTGTGCCTGCGCAGCTACCCCCAAAATTGCTACCGCAGCCGTTGAACGAATTGCCATTCTTAATTTGTTGCTTTGCATCTTTGTTGTCTCCACACATTATTTTTGTTGGACCCACTTCAAAGTAGTTACGAATTCGTGACATTTCAAATAAATTCTTGCATTAATTAGACGAATGTCTATGCAACGAAATCGCCGGTTTAGGGGAACTTTTTGAGGGTTGTGTTTATTTCCTTCTTCCAGTAAGGCAGAACATCGGTTATTTCCAGCGGTGCGTACCTGGTGCTATGACGAAAAATACTGAGATTCTCGGCTCGGCCACGTTTGCCTTTCTCGATATTGAAACCACGGGCGGCAACTCCTCCCACGATCGGATCACGGAAATTGGTATCCGTTTCTGGCGCGCGGGGGAGGTGGTTGGCGAGTGGCAAACCCTGATCAATCCGGAAACCCGGATTTCCCCCTTTATAGAGAACCTGACCGGTATTTCCGACGCCATGGTGGCGGATGCGCCAGTGTTTGAAGACATTACCGGGGTGTTAGAAGAGCAGCTGAAAGACACCATTTTCGTGGCCCATAATGCGCGGTTTGATTACGGATTTATCAAGGCCGAGTTCCGGCGGCTGGGCTTGCTGTTCTCAGCGAAAGTGCTCTGTACCGTTAAATTGTCTCGCACGCTGTACCCTGGTTTTCGACGCCACAATATGGACGCGTTGATTGAGCGTCATCATCTGGAACAGGTGCAGCGACATCGCGCGCTGGGGGATGTCTCCGCGATGATGGCGTTTTTCGAGCATGCCTTGGTTGAGAAAGGAAGTGATGCCATGGAAGTGGCCATCCGCAATTTGCTCCAGAGGCCCAGCATTCCGTCCAACCTGCCTACCGATGTGCTTCAGGATCTTCCGCGTGGGCCGGGAGTGTATCGATTCTACGGCGAAAACGACGTTCTTCTGTACGTAGGTAAAAGTACTAACATTGCCCAGCGCGTGGCCTCTCACTTCTCTGGTGACCACAATTCCAGCCGCGGCATACGCATGTCTGAGAGTCTGCGACGGGTGGACTGGACAGAAACCGCTGGCGAGCTGGGCGCGTTACTGCTTGAATTAAAGCAAATAAAGCAGTTGAAGCCACTGTTTAACCGGCGTTCCCGGGCAGCGAAGAATCTGGTGAGCATTGAGCTGGCGGAGAATTCGACGGGGTATCTGCAGGCGCGCCTGGTGTGGGAGATTGAACCGCACCGGCTGGGCGACTATTTTGGTTTGTTTCGCAGCAAGAAAGACGCCGAAAAGGCACTCAGTGGCATCGCCGCGAAGAACGATCTTTGCAACAAGTTGCTGGGGCTGGAACCCGACGGTGATGGCCCCTGTTTTCAGCGTAGCCTGGGTCGCTGTAGAGGCGCCTGTGACGGCGGTGAGGATGTCGTCCGCTACAATTTGAGAACCCAGATTGCGTTCCACGGACTACGGCTGAAAACCTGGCCCTGGAAAGGGCCGGTGGGAGTTGTGGAGCACAATGCCAGAACCGGCAGGACCGATATCCTGGTGGTGTACAACTGGATGCATGTGGCCACGCTGCGGGGGATGGACGAGATTGACGGACTTTCTTTGCGCGGCCAGGCCGTCAATTTCGACCTGGATTCCTACAAGCTGGTGGTCAAAGCCCTGATGGGGCAGGATGGGCGCTCGCTGAAAGTAATAGAGCTGGATGCGGTGAGCGCGCCGGATGTGCTCATGCCCTGAGTGGCGTATGATTAACTGTATCTTTTCACGTTTTGTTTGAGAGACACCGATGAACAGAGAACCTGTCAGCCGTGAGTTATTCGATGAGGTAATGGTCCCCAACTACGCACCCGGGTCTGTGATTCCCGTCAAGGGTGAAGGCTCCCACGTTTGGGATCAGGAAGGTAAGGAGTACATCGACCTGGCGGGTGGCATTGCGGTGACCTGCCTTGGTCATAATCACCCCGGCCTTGTGGGCGCGCTGATGGAGCAAGCCGAGAAAATCTGGCACCTGTCCAATGTCATGACCAACGAGCCCGCCCTGCGGTTGGCCAAGACCCTGTGTGATCTGACCTTTGCCGAGCGTGTGTTCTTTGCCAATTCCGGTGGCGAGGCTAACGAAGCCGCGTTCAAGCTGGCCCGTCGCTATGCCTGGGAACATTTCGGCGCGGAAAAGAATGAAATCATCTCCTTCAAGAGCTCGTTCCACGGCCGCACCCTGTTTACGGTCAGCGTCGGTGGTCAGCCCAAGTACCTTGAAGGTTTTGAGCCTGCGCCAGGAGGCATTCATCACGCCGATTTCAACGATCTTGAGTCGGTCCGGAAGCTGATCTCCAAGGACAAGACCTGTGCGGTGGTGGTAGAGCCTATTCAGGGCGAAGGTGGCGTCATGCCCGGCGATCCGGAATTCCTCAAAGGCCTGCGCCAGCTCTGTGACGAAAACGATGCCTTGTTGGTGTTCGATGAAGTTCAGTCCGGCGTGGGCCGTACCGGGCACCTCTATGCCTACCAGATGTATGGCGTAACGCCGGATATCCTGTCCACGGCCAAGGGGCTTGGCGGTGGCTTCCCGGTGGCGGCCATGTTGACCACGGAGAAGGTAGCGAAAAGCCTGGGTATCGGTACCCATGGCAGTACTTATGGCGGCAACGCCCTGGCGTGTGCAGTTGCCCAGCGGGTAATTGATACGGTGAGCCAGCCGGATATCCTCAAGGGCGTTGCGGCGCGTTCGGAGCGCCTGCGGAAGGGGATGATGGACATTGGTGAGCGCTACGGCATCTTCAGTGAGGTTCGTGGCTCCGGCTTGCTGCTCGGCTGTGTACTGACGGAAGAGTGGAAAGGCAAAGCTAAGGAGTTTCTCAATGCCGGCCTGAACGAAGGTGTGATGGTGCTGATTGCCGGCCCGAATGTCGTGCGTCTGGCGCCGTCACTGATCGTTCCAGAGCCTGATATTGATGAAGCGCTGGCGCGGTTTGAAGCTGGTGTGAAAAAGGTTTGTGGTCAGTAGCAGACGTTAATCCGCGACAGTAACCACAAGCATGATGACAGGAGCCGCCTATGTGGCTGGTACGTCCGGCTCAGCCGGGTGACCTGAACGACATACTCGACATCGCCGGGGGCCAGGGCCCCCGGATGTCATCCACCCTGCCCAAAAAAGAGGACGCACTGTCCACCAAGATTGATCAATCCACCCGCTCCTTTACCGGCACAAACAAACCCGACGAACCCAAGCGGTTCCTGTTCGTACTGGAAGACACCCGTACAGGTAAGGTGCAGGGCGTATCGGGTATCGATGCCCGGGCGGGTAATGGGCAGCCGTTCTACAATTACCGTCAGGACGCACTTATCCATGCCTCCCATGAGCTGGGCGTTTCGCGCCGGGTGGAGGTTCTGTACCCATCCCATGCGCTGACCGACCACACGCTGTTGTGCTCCTTCGCCATCAGGCCGGAGCTGCGTGGTACTGACGCCTTCGAGCTGCTGTCCCGTGCCAGGATGCTGTTTATCGCCAGCCATCGCTCGCTGTTCACGGATAAGGTGGTTGTGGAGATACAGGGTGTGCAGACGGAAGACGGCGAGGTGCCGTTCTGGGACAGTCTGGGGCGGCATTTCTTTAATATGGATTTTGAAACCGCGGACCAATATTCCGGGTTGTTGAGCAAAACCTTTATTGCAGAACTGATGCCGCCCAACCCGATCTACGTCACGCTGCTCAGCCAAGCCGCTCAGGATGCGCTAGGGCAATCTCACTCACAAACCCAGGCGACGTACGAGTTACTTCAGTGCGAAGGGTTCCGGGCGGGATGCTATCTCGATATCTTCGATGCCGGGCCGGTACTGGAAGCTCGCACCGATGCGCTCAGGTCTGTTGTGACCAGTCATCCGAAAACCCTGCATGCCGCCCATACTGACGATGGCGAAACCTGCCTGATTTGTGGTGGTGAGGGCGGGGATTTTCGCAGCACGCTGACCCCGCTCTCGGAGAGCCTGCAGGACCAAGTGAAAGTGCCGCCGAAAACCTGGGAATACCTGGGCCTGAGCTCCGGTGACACGGTACGGGTGACACCATTATGAACAGGGCAAGCACAGCAAGCACAGACAGGAGGCCGGAATGCTGGTAATCCGACCCTTGCAGGAGAACGACCTCGACGCCCTGTACGCCATGGCCCAGGGCGCCGGAAAGGGACTGACGACATTGCCCGCGGATAGGGCACTGCTGGCAAGGAAGATCCAGCATGCGCAGGAAACCTTCAACCAGCGCTGCGCACCAGAGGCTGGCTTGTACCTGTTTGCTCTCGAGGATACCGAGCTCAAACGGTGTGTGGGCATCAGCGGCATACAGGCGCGAGTGGGCCTGGATGAGGTGTTCTATAATTACCGACTGAGCGTGACGGTGAATGCGTCCCGCGAGCTGGACGTGCATGTGCGCACCCCGACGCTGCACCTGTCCAATGACATGACCGGTACCACAGAGGTGTGCTCTCTGCTGCTTTCGAGCTCCCATCGGGGCGGTGGCACTGGCCTGTTGTTGTCCCGTTGCCGGTTCATGTTCCTGGACGACTTCCGCTCGCATTTCTCCGAGAAAGTCTTCGCTGAAATGCGGGGAGTGTCCGACAGCAACGGCCAGAGCCCGCTGTGGGATGCTCTTGGGAGCAAGTTTTTTGACATGGAGTTTAGTGAGGCAGACATGTTGTCGGGCCTTGGCAATAAATCGTTCATTGCTGAACTGATGCCCAAATACCCCATCTACCTGCCGATGTTACCGGACGCTGCACGGGCCGTGATTGGTCGCGTGCATGAAAACACCGCGCCGGCGCTGAAAATGCTGCAGGCGGAAGGCTTCAACTTCAATGGCATGGTGGACATCTTCGATGGTGGCCCGGCGGTTGAGGCTTTTATTCACAGTATTCGTACCGTGCGCGAAGGTATAAACCGCCACGTTATGATCCGCAAGAAACCGCTGGTGACGGATGTCCCGGCGGAACAACAGGTAATGATATCCAACCGCTCGTTCCGGGACTTTCGGGTAACCACCATACCGGCCGAGTGCATAGGACTCGATACTGTCAGTATTCCGGCCGACGTGGCCGAGGCGCTGGAAGTAGAATCCGGAGACCTCGTGCGGCTGGCCCCTTTGAAAGATACCGGAAGGAGGTAATGACAATGGTAAACCTGACAGGTCAACTCTTTATTGATGGACTCTGGCTGGAAGGCCATGGCGACTTTTTCGAATCCCTCCAGCCGGTCACTGGAGAGACAGTCTGGGATGGCGTCAGCGCCAGCATCGAAGACGTGGACGCCGCCGTGCGTGAAGCCCGTTCAGCGTTTGTCCACTGGCGCAAGCGCCCGTTCAGTGAGCGCCAGGCCCTGGTGGAAAAATTTGGCACGCTGCTGGAGGAACACAAGGAAGAGCTGGCGCACCAGATCGGCTCGGAAACCGGAAAGCCCCTGTGGGAGTCCCGCACCGAAGTGGCAGCGATGATAGGCAAGATCGGAATCTCCGTTGCCGCCTATCACGACCGCACCGGCCACTCCGAATCCGACGTTGCTGGCGGACATGCAGTATTACGGCATCGCCCCCATGGCGTGGTGGCGGTGTTTGGCCCCTATAATTTTCCCGGGCACCTGCCCAACGGGCATATCGTGCCGGCGTTGCTGGCGGGCAACACCGTGGTGTTCAAACCCAGTGAACTGACCCCCGGTGTCGCCGAGCTGACCGTGAAACTTTGGGAAAAGGCCGGCCTTCCTCCCGGCGTCATCAACCTTGTGCAGGGGGCAATGCCAACCGGTAAATCCCTGTCGTCGCATCCGGGCGTTGATGGGTTGTTCTTTACCGGAAGTTCCACGGTAGGGCACCTGCTGCACAAGCAGTTTGGTGGTCAGCCTGAGAAGATCCTGGCGCTGGAGATGGGCGGCAACAATCCGCTGATCGTCCAGAATGTGCATGACCTGGATGGCGCGGTGCATCACGCCCTCCAGTCCGCCTTCCTGTCGGCGGGTCAGCGTTGCACCTGCGCACGTCGTTTACTGGTACCAAAGGGTACCAAGGGCGACCAGTTCCTGGAGCGCTTTGTTGAAGTGGTCAGCCGCATCACCGTGGGCGATTTCGATGCGGAGCCGCAACCGTTCATGGGGTCGGTAATTTCGAAAGAAGCGGCCGACAAGCTGTTGGCGGCCCAGAACAGCCTGGTGACGAAGGGTGGGCAACTGCTACTGGAGATGCAGAGTCTACGGGAAGGCACCGGCCTGTTGTCACCGGGCATTGTGGACGCAACCGGCCTGGACCTGGTGGATGAGGAATTCTTCGGCCCGTTGCTGACGGTATACCGCTACAAGAGCTTTGACGAGGCCCTGGAGCTTGCGAACAACACCCGCTATGGACTCTCGGCGGGCATCCTGACCGATGACCACAAACTCTACGAGCGACTGACGGACGAAGTGCGCGCGGGCATCGTCAACTGGAACCGGCCGTTGACGGGCGCCAGCAGTGCCGCGCCGTTCGGTGGTGTCGGGGCCAGTGGCAACCATCGCCCCAGTGCCTACTACGCCGCCGATTACTGTGCCTGGCCGATGGCCTCGCTGGAGGCGAAGAAGAGCGAAGTGCCGGACAGCCTGGCACCCGGGTTAAATTTCGACTGACGGAAGACGAGTCATGGCCAAGCACGCAGTAGAAGCCAATTTCGATGGCCTGGTAGGGCCAACTCATAATTACGCCGGACTGTCGTGGGGCAATGTGGCGTCCAAGTCCAACGTTCGCTCGGTGTCCAATCCGAAGGAAGCCGCCCTGCAGGGGCTGGCGAAAATGAAGCGTCTGGCGGATCGCGGTTTTGTCCAGGGTGTTCTGCCGCCCCATGAACGCCCGCACATTCCGACCTTGCGGGCATTGGGGTTTACCGGTTCGGACCGCGACGTTCTCAGCGCGGCCGCCAAACAGAGCCCGTCCATCCTGGCGGCGGCATCATCGGCCTCCACCATGTGGACGGCCAACGCCGCTACGGTGTCGCCGAGTGCGGATACCTCCGATCACCGCGTGCATTTTACGCCGGCAAACCTGAGCGCCAAGTTCCATCGCTCTATTGAGCATGTGGTCACCGGCCGGGCACTGAAATCCATCTTCGCGGACGACGCCTGGTTTGCCCACCATCCGGCGCTGCCGTCGGTCAGCCAGTTTGGTGATGAAGGCGCCGCCAACCACACCCGTTTGTGCGGCGGGTATGGTGAGCCGGGCGTTGAACTGTTCGTATACGGCCAGATCGCCTTCAACGAACAGGCTCCGGCCCCGAAACTGTATCCTGCACGCCAGACACTGGAGGCCTCCCAGGCCATCGCCCGCCTGCATGGCCTGAAAGACAGCCACGTGGTGTTCGCCCAGCAGAACCCCGCTGCGATTGATGCCGGGGTGTTCCACAACGACGTTATCGCCGTCGGTAATGGCAACGCTCTGTTCTACCATGAGCTGGCGTTTCTGGATGAAGAAACCGTGCTGGCTGATATCCGCTCGCGCCTGACAGGTGCAGAACTGGAAGCCGTGCGTGTCACCAGTGAGCAGGTGCCGCTGGAGGACGCTGTGGCCTCCTACCTGTTCAACAGTCAGTTGCTGAATACGCCCGATGGCATGATGCTGGCGGTGCCGGGTGAATGCCGTGAAATTGCGTCGGTCAGCCGCTATCTGGACGAGTTGGTGAACGACTCGGGGCCGATTACGTCGGTGGAGGTTTTCGACGTCAAACAGTCCATGCGCAACGGTGGCGGCCCGGCATGTTTGCGTTTGCGGGTGGTACTGAACGACGACGAACTCAAGGCCATGCACCACGGCGTATTGCTAACCGACTCCCTGTATGAACGCCTGACTACCTGGGTCGAGGCGCATTACCGGGAGGAGTTGTCGCAGGAGGATCTGGGCGACCCGATGCTGCTTGACGAAGTCCGTAAGGCTCTGGATGAGTTGACCGGGATTCTTGGGCTTGGGTCTATCTACGATTTTCAGCTCTAATCCGGTTATCGTCCTCTTTTCTCAGGACGAGATAGAGGACGTCAGCATCTCCATAGTATGACGGATCAGTGATTCCGCAGAAAAGTTGTCCTCCAGGTCGCTCTCGGTTATTTCGCTCTGGCATAGCATGATGACGCCGTGTAGGGCGCCACGGAGGTAGAGCGCGGTTTCAACCGGATTGTGGATGCGCTCGCGGTTCATGGTGCCGTCTTCCAGCCCCAGGTGTATCGCGCCGACCATCAGCTCCATGGTTTCTGCCTTGCAGCCAAACATCTCGCCTGCCAGCTCGTCATCTGCGTCGACCATCGCCGTGGAGGCTGTTGTCAGTGCGGAGAAGTAATCCGGCTGCTCGCGGTAGAAGTTGTAATAGGCCACTCCCATGGCGGATATCTGAGCCAGCCCGGTGTCCGCCGTCTGGCGAGCCTCCTCGAAGCGGCGGCAAAGGCTGTGGCCGGCACGAAGCATGATGCCGCGCTGGATCGCCGCCTTGTCCTTGAAGTACACGTACAGCAATGCACGGCTGAGCGCGGCCGTGCGCGCGATGTCGTCCATGGATGTGCGCTCGTAGCCCTTCTCCGAAAACACCAGTTCCGCAGCATCCAGAATGCTGTCGTACCTGGCCTGCTTCTCTTTCTCTCTACGGGTTTTTAACGGCTCACTCATAGGGGGTTCCGGGTAATGGAGACTGCCATCTCATGATACATGGTTAGGGATGAAATCCGATTATTGACAAATTGTCAAAGAATGACATTATGTCTGATAATGAACTTTTGTCCACCGGATGGATGATGAAAAACACCGTGACCATGGAAGAGAGGACTTCTCAATGAACATCGCCCGGCGCTCCGCCATCGTTTCCCTCTTGGCCGCTGCAAGCCTCCTTGTCAGCGCCTGTAAATCCAGTGAACCGGCGCCTGAACAGGGTGCTGCCCCGGTAACAGTGCGTGCTGCCGAGGTGACGGGCGGCCAGACGGAGGGCGTTTCGCTGCGCTTTTCCGGTATCGTCCGGGCGGCCCAGCGGGCAACGCTGACGTTCCAGGTGAGCGGCACCCTTCGAGAACGCGCGGTTGAACTGGGGCAGACCGTCAAGACCGGTGACCTGCTGGCGCGGGTATATAACCCTGCACTGGAACCGGCGCGGGATTCCGCAGCCGCCCGGCTGGACGAACTGAGAACCCAATATGATCAGGCCAAACGGGAATGGGAACGCTCCCGTCAACTGCACGAGCGCGGGGTCGTTTCGGAGCAGGGACTTGAGCAACTGGCTTCCCGGCGGGACAGCCTGAAAGCCAGTATGGCAACGGCCGAAGCATCTCTTGCCGAGGCCACACGCTTACTGCGAGAGAGTGAACTGAGGGCGCCGTTCGACGGCCGGGTTGAAGCCTTGCTGGTGGAGCGGGATGAGTTTGTGGCCTCCGGCCAGCCGGTGATGCGTCTGTCGTCCCCGGAGGGACGCGAAGTGGAAGTGCGGGTACCGGCGTACATGCTCAACCATGTGTCGCTGTCGCAACTGCTGCCGGTCTGGTCGGTGCAGGATCGCAACCGTGCGCCAGTCACCGGCTCCATTGTGGAAATTGCCCAGCCCGGAGGTGTTCGCGGCGAGCTCCATCCGGTATTGGTCAGCCTGCCGGCAGATACCCTCGAACCCGGGGAGCCGGTGGAAGTGGGTATTACGCCCCGTGAAACCGTGGCCACGACGGTGCCGTTGTTGTCGGTGATGAAATCCAACGGAGGCGCCAGCGTGTTCCGCATTTCCGATGGCGTTGCCCGCCGTGTGCCGGTGACGGTGCAGCGGATTATCGGAGAGCGTGTGGTGGTGGATGCCACCAATCTTAGTGCTGGTGATCAGGTGGTCTTTGCCGGCATGACCCGTATTTCCGACGGTGATGCCGTGGAGGTGCGCTGATGTCACTGCGCCTGCTGAACTTTCAACGCTTGCTGGGCATGGTGGTGACCATGCTGTGCCTCCTGGGGATTGCGGCCTACAGCACCATGCCGCGCCAGGAAGATCCTTCATTTCCCTATCGCGCCGGTCTGATTAGCATCAACTACCCAGGCGCCAGCGCCGAAGCCGTTGAGCGGTTGGTACTGCAGCCATTGTCGGACGAGTTGCGCCAGGTGGAGGAGGTTGATTACACCCAGGCCACTGCCCGCACCGGTGTGACAATTTTCAACGTGCGCCTGAACGACACCATCTACGATACCGATTCCGCCTGGGATCGCGTCCGCCAGGCCATGGACCGGGCGCGCCTGGATTTTCCCGATGACGTCGGCCAGATGGTGCTGGACGACCGCCTGATTGATATTCCTGCCATTATTCTTGCGGTCAGCGGTTCTGGTTCGGTTACCGAACTGAGCGACGTGGCAGAGCGCCTGAAACAGAATCTGGCGGACATTTCCGGCGTGTCCCGTATTGAACTGGAGGGTGACGCGGACGAACAGATCACCCTGGCGCTGGACGACGCAGCCATGTACCGGCTGGGCATTTCTCCCGCACGCGTGCTGGACACGTTGGCGCGCCGCAACCAGACCACGCCGGGCGGTTTTGTTATCGCCGACGGTCGTCGTCTGTCGGTGTTGCCAAACAGCGAATTCACCAGTGTGGATGCCATTCGCGCGACGCCCATTGAACTGCCGGACGGCTCCCAGGTGCCCCTCGCCGCGGCTGCTGAAGTCTGGCGTGGCCCAGCGGAGCCCCGGCAACCGGAAGCCTGGTACGACGGTGAACGGGTGGTGCTGGTTTCCATGATCATGGAGGAGGGCAGTACCGACGCCATTCGGTTTGGCGAACGTGTGCGGGAACGGCTATCGACGATCCGTGACGAGTTCGCTCCCTACGAAATCCGGGAGATGTTCTTTCAGCCCGATAAGGTGGAAGAGCGGCTCGACAACCTGGCCTGGAGCCTGGTGATGTCCGTTATCATCATTGTGGCCGTGGTGTTCACCGGTATGGGAATCCGCATGGGGTTGCTGGTGGCGTCGATCCTGCCGATGGTGGCGCTCATCAGTATCGGCCTTTATGACTTGGGGGGTGGTGTACTGCACCAGATTGCTGTCATTGGCATGGTGATTTCCCTCGGTATCCTGATCGACAATGCCATTGTGATTGTCGAGAGCATCCAGGGATACCTGGATGACGGCATGCGACGGTTGGACGCCCTGAAGCAATCTGTGAAAGAGCTGGCGGGGCCGTTGGGAGCCTCCACGGGCACTACCATTGCGGCGTTCATGCCGTTGTTGCTGTCCAAGGGTGGCACGGCGGATTTCACCCGTGGTGTGCCGGTGATGATCATGCTCACCCTCTCCGTCAGTTACCTGCTGGCGGTGTCCGCCGTACCACTGCTGGCGGCCCGCTTCCTGAAACCCCGCAAGACAGACGCTCGTGAAGACAAGCTGGTTGGGTTTTCCCGTTTTCTCGGCGCCCTGGTGGCGAGGCGTCCGGGCACTTTGATCCTTGCGGGTACGGCGCTGGTGGTGTTCAGCCTGTCACTCACGCCGTTCATGAAGCAGCAGTTTTTCCCCAACGCGGATCGTCCCCAGGTGGTGGTTGAGCTTTACATGCCCGAAGGCACGGACCAGGAGCGCACGTCCAGTGTGGCGGCCGACCTTGAGCGTGCGATCCGCACCCGACCGGAGGCCCTGGAGGTGCATCGGTTTGTTGGTTTTACCGGCCCCAGCTTCTATTACAATCTGCAGCGCGAGCCCCAGGCGCCGAACCGCGGGCGAATCGTGGTATCAACGCCCACCCTGGAAGACACCACCGGCCTGGTACAGTGGATTCGCGACTACGCCGGGCACGAAATGCCGGAGTTGCAGCTAACGGCGGGAATCTTGGGGCAGGGGCCGCCACGGGCAGCGCCGGTGGAAGTGAGGGTTTATCATGCCAACGACGACACCCGCGCGCGTGCCGTGGAACAGGTGTTCTCGGCGCTACGCAGCGTTAAGGGCACAGTAGATGTGCGCCACAACCTGGATATCGGCGTACCAAGCATTGCCATCAATGTGGACGATGCCAGCGCGGCCCGTTACGGCCTGAACCGTGCCGATGTTGCCCAAAGCCTCTATGGTCAGAGCTTTGGTGTGGTGGCTGAACAGTATCGCCAGGAGGAGGACCCGATTCCCCTGGTGTTGCGCTCCCGGGAAGGCACCAGCCTGTCATTGCCACGCTTGTTGTCGGTGAATATCTACAACGATCGGGGTGACGCGGTGCCTCTCTCCGCTATTGCCTCGGTGGAAACCTCCTGGCAATCGGCGGCCCTGTTCCAGCGTAATGGCACCCGAATGAACACCGTCTGGTCGAACCTGATGGCAGGTTACAGCTTCAGTCAGGCCCTGGAAGGGCTGGAAGCAAGGCTTGCGGAAAACCCCCTGCCCCCGGGTACACGGCTGGACATGGGCGGTGACGCCGAGGGCTCCGGCGATGCCAACAACGCCTTGCTGACCACAGCGCCTATTGGTGTGCTGCTGTTGCTGTTCTTCCTGCTTATTCAGTTCAATTCCTTCCGACGTGTCGGCATTATCCTGCTGACCGTGCCACTGGCCACCGTGGGTATCTTCCCGGGGTTGGTATTCTCCGGCTCGCCGTTTGGTTTCCAGTCACTGCTGGGCGTCATCGCCCTGGTGGGGATTGTGGTGAACAATGCCATCGTACTGCTGGATGTGATGGATCGACAGTTGGAGAAAGGGGATGGCATTCGGGATGCGGTTCGCAAGGCGGTGGAGCAGCGCACACGGCCTATCCTGCTGACCACTGCGACCACCGTTGCCGGCTTGTTGCCGTTGGCGTTCTCCAGCTCCACCCTGTGGCCACCAATGGCCTGGGCCATTATCTCGGGCCTGCTGGCCTCTACGGTACTGACGTTACTGGTGGTACCGTCGGTCTGTACCCACGTGATCAGCTGCAAGGTGGCAGAGCCAGAGAACGCTCCGGCCTGACGCTAGCGGGTGGGCCTGATCATCAGGCCTACCCGCTGGCCAACGGGTACGTCGCGGTTCGGGAACACAATGCCTTCGGGTGTGTCGCCTACCGTGTAGCGGGTGTTACTGTCTTCCCAGATGACCGTGCCCGGGTCGTACATGGTGAAGTTGGCGACGTCGTCTGGCACGTGGAATTGGAAGCTGTCGCCGGTGTTCAGGATTTCATGCACCACTTCAAACACTGTTATCGGTGCTGCCCCCTTGTCCCTTTTCGGCGGTTCCTCGCCTTTCAGTCGGCGCCGCAAGGCATTGGCAATGCCCGTGAAGCGGCTGAGGTCGTTCTGCCCGAAAGGCCGTACCTTGCCAAGTTCCACAGTGAAGCTTTCTGCTCCCAGTTCGGACGAGGAAAACGAGGCAAAGGTGGTGCCTTCACGGTGCTGCAATAGCAGGGTTTCCACCTCCGCCTCCAGCAGGAAATCAATCTGCCCATTCGGAATGTCCCGTCCCTCCACAAACGGATAGAGGGCGAACTTCTCCCGCAATGACGGGCGAATGGCGGTGTGCAGGTCGTAGTGGCACACATTGGCAGAGTGCTTGGTGGCGAAGGCCCTGCAGGCGTCCTCCAGCAACCGGGCCCGCTCCGCCTCGGGAAAGTTCCGGTATTCCGGTTTACGGTGGGCGCCACCGAACAGGCGGTTGAGGTTCACGTCAATAAAGCGCTGGCCAGCATCCATCGCCATTGGGTTGCCAAGTATCAACAGCGCCGGGCAGGCCAGTTGCCATTGACCGTTGATCAGCTCATTCAACAGATGGTTCAGAACCTCAATGGGCGCGGTTTCATTCCCATGGATGCCAGCGGAAACAATCAGCGACTCATTGTTGGGGTTGGGGCGCCCAGTAGGGGGTTCCAGATAGAGGAGCCCGGAGTCCTGCAACTGCAACCCCGTGCCGTCGTCCAGAACAACAATCTTTTCCGATGTTGCGTGCTCTGTTCGCGTGAGCGTGTGAGAAAGCCAATCAAGGCCAGGACCAAAAATCATTTCAGCTACGCTCCGGACTTCCCTGCACTATGGATTTGTCAGCCACTCACCGGCCGTTGATGTTGCAACAGATAGTTTTCCAGCTTGCGGAAGGCGAACACCAACATGAACGTCAAAACCATGTAGAGCAGCGCCACAAAGATAAACGCATCAAAGGGGGCGTAGAATCGGGAATAAATGTTCCGCGCCGCCCCGGTCAGGTCCACCAGGGTCACCACGCTGGCAATGGCACTGGCGTGAAGCATGAAAATGACTTCGTTGGAGTATGCCTGCACACCCCGCCTCGCCGCGCTCGGCAGGATAATCCGGCGCATCCGCAGTGCCCAGCTCATGCCATAGGCCTTTGCCGCCTCAATCTCCCCACTGGGTGTGGCTACAATGGCACCCCGGATAATCTCCGTGGTGTAGGCGGCGGTATTCAGTGTGAACGCCAGCAGGGCCGGGTAGAAAGCTTCACGGAAGATGTCCCACCAGAAGGTTTGCTGGATACCCTCTATCTGGGCCAGGCCGTAGTAAATGATGTACAGCTGGATCAACAACGGTGTGCCCCGGAAAATATAGGTATAGAACCAGACCGGGCCGTTGATCAGTGGGTTCTTCGAGGTGCGCATGATCGCCAGGGGAACGGCAACCAGCAGGCCCAGGATCAGTGACAGAAATACCAGTTGAACGGTAGTGACCAGCCCGCCCCAGTATTCCATGATGGTGGGGGCCGTGAAGATATCGTTCTGGTTCAGCAGTTCAGCAAGAAATTCAGGCATGGTTCAGCTCCCCTGTACCACGCCAATATTGGCGCGCTTGTTGAGCCACTTGATAAACAGCTCGGAACCGGCTGTCAGGCTGAGGTAAACAAACGCCACCGGAATAAAGAAATGGAATGGCATGCGCTCGGCCTTGGCGGCTTCTTCGGCGACCCGCACCATATCGGTCAGGCCGATGATGGAGACCAGTGCGGTGGTTTTGAGCAGTACCTGCCAGTTATTGCCGATGCCAGGAAGGGCATGGCGTAGCATCTGCGGTAATATGATTCGGTGAAACGTGCGCCAGCGGCTGAAACCGTAGGCACGGGCCGCTTCAATCTGACCGCTCTCCACGGCGAGAAAGGCACCACGGAACGTCTCCGCCATGTAGGCACCGAAGATCAGGCCAATGGTGATGACGCCGGAGATAAAAGGGTCAAACTGGAAGAAGAAGTCTATGTCGTAGGCGTCGTAGAGGTAATCCGACAGGTTATTAACCGCGACCTGGCCGCCATAATAAAACAGCAGCATCATGACCAGATCCGGTACGCCACGGATCAGGGTGGTATACGTGGTCGCAATCCCAATAGCTACCCGGCTTTTGGACAGTTTGGCGGAAGCGCCAATCAGCCCCAGAACCAGCGCGAGAGCAAGGGAAAAGAAGGCCAGTTCAATGGTGACCACAGCCCCTTCCAGCAGGGCCGGGCCGTAGCCTTTCAAGTCAATCATGGGTACATCCGGTAAGCGGGGGCAGCAACAAACGCTGCCCCCCGGCCATTTTTACATCTTGATGTCGTAAGCGAAGTACTTGTCCATGATGGTGTTGTAGGTACCATCTTCCTTCAGGGTTGCAAGCGCCTCGTTGACTTCCTGCGCCAGCTCCTCGTCACGCTTGCGCATGGCAACGCCCACGCCCTGGCCGAGTTTGACCGGCTCGCCAACTTCCTTGAAGCCATCCTTGCTCAGGACGGTCTGCTCGCCAACCGGGTAGTCCACAAAGACCACGTCCAGGCGCTGGCCTTCCAGGTCAAGGACCATGTCGTCAGCGGTGGTGTAGCGCTTGATGGTCACAACGCCACCCATTTCTTCGGTCACAAAGGTGTCCATGGTGGTGCCGCGCTGTACGCCAACGGTCATTCCTTCCATGGCGGCCATGTCAGTGACGTCGGTGTTGAAGCTCTCGGGGCCGAACCAGCCACCCGGAGTGTTGTAGTACGGCTCGGAGAACAGCACACGCTCAGCACGCTCGGGCGTAATGGACATGGAGGACATGATCAGGTCGAACTTGCGCGCCAGCAGGCCCGGAATCATACCGTCCCATGCCTGGATGACGAATTCGCAGTTGGCGTTCATCTCTTCACACATGGCTTCGGCCAGTTCCACTTCAAAACCGGTCAGCTCGCCGTTTTCATCCTTGTATTCGAACGGCTCGTAGGGCACGTCGAAGGCGATGCGAAGGTTACGTTCCTGGGCGTGGGCGACACCGGCCATCATGGCCAGGGCGACGCTTGCTGCAACAATCAGTTTTCTCATGAGTCACTTCTCCAGTAGTCAGCCTTGTGGGCATTATTATCGGCAATGATTTGCCTTATTTTGCTGGTTTTGGCGTTTTCTTCCGGGGCGGATATATGCCCCGATAAGGAAACATGGTTTCAAGATAGCACTGCACGTCAGAACTTGGGAGCCAGAAACTGCTTCATCCGTTCCGAGTCCGGATTGTCGAAGACTTTGTCCGGTGTGCCTTGCTCCTCGATCACGCCCTGATGCAAAAACAGGACCTGGGATGACACGTCCCGCGCAAACGACATCTCATGGGTCACCACGATCATGGTTCTGCCTTCTTCCGCGAGGTTCTGCATAACCTTCAGCACTTCGCCAACGAGTTCAGGATCAAGGGCGGAGGTGGGTTCGTCGAACAGCATTACTTCCGGTTCCATGGCCAGGGCCCGGGCAATGGCCGCCCGCTGCTGCTGCCCGCCTGACATCTGGGCCGGGTAGTAGTCCTTGCGCTCATAGATGCCCACCTTCTCAAGATAGGCTTCGGCCCTTTCGATGGCTTCTTTCTTGGGCACCTTGAGCACGTGAATAGGAGCTTCAATGATGTTTTCCAGAACGGTCATGTGGGACCAGAGATTGAAGCTTTGGAAGACCATGGAGAGCCGGGCGCGAATCAGTTCCACCTGCTTGTTGTCCGCCGGAATGCGCTCGCCTTTGCGATTGGTGGTGAACCGAATCGGGTCGCCATGCACGATAATGTCGCCGGAGGTGGGCGTTTCGAGCATGTTGATACAGCGCAGAAACGTACTCTTACCGGAGCCGGAGCTGCCGATCAGGGAAACGACATCCCCTTTCTTTGTTTCCAGTGAAATGCCCTTGAGGACTTCCAGTTGATCAAAGGTCTTGTGGATGTCCTTGCAGATCAGAGGCGCTGAATCCGCCATAGGTGGCTCCCGAGGCTATATAACAAAGGCGCAAGTTTTACGGGCTGTGGATGCGGAAATCAATCCCCCTAAAGCGGGGTTTTGCCGTTTTTTACCACACATACCGCGTGTTAATTGTGGATTATTGAACGTTTGATGCAAGCTTTTTGCCGTTTACGCCCGTTGTGAGGGTTTTTCCGGTGTTGCCGATGCGTGCAGGGAAACCCGGATAATGGCCGTTCCCTGTTGCTCGATCGTGCGCATGGCGTCACTGACAAAACGCACATGGGCCATGGCGATGCGCTTTGCCGCCTCGGGCTTTCCCGCCATCACTGCCTGATAGATTCTCTTGTGCTGCCGGGAAATCTTGTTGCGCATTTCTTCACGCGGGTTCAGATTGGCCACGGAGGCTTCCACCGTCAACAGCATGAGGTTCTTCAAGCCATTCAGAACATGCACCAGGACCGGATTGTGGGACGCTTCCACGATGGCCTGATGGAAACTGTGGTCTGGCCGGGCGTTGGTGAGTGGGTCGGTCTGTTCGAGTGCCGAGTAAGCCTTGGTGATGCGATGAAGGTCCAATGCGGTCGCCCGTTGTGCGGCCAGGTAGGCGGCCTGGCCCTCCAGCTGCTCTCTTACTTCCAGCAGGTCATACAGGGTCCGTGGGTGGCCGGTAAACATCTGTAGCAGCGGGCTGTCCTCGCCGTCCTCTTCACCGCCAGGCACAATTCGGGCCACGAAAGAGCCCTTGCCATGCCGGGTCTCAATCACGCCCCGCCCCTGCAACTCGTGCAGGGCCTCGCGGATGATGGCGCGGGACACGCCAAGCCGGGTAGCCAGTTGTCGTTCCGACGGCATTTTCTGTTCCGGCGCCAGCCCGCCGTCGAGAATGAGCCGTTCGAGTCGATAGGAAATTTCCTGTGCGATTGCCATGATGTTTCCTGCCAGGAGTCACTGGTCGGACCAGTTGTTTTTATCGTGCCTTGAATTAAAGAAACCCTTTCGGGACCAGTAAATATGGCTCATTACAGCGTTTTCGTCTATCTGGCATTTACAAAACTGGTCTGACCAGTTGGCAATCTTCTGGACTAAACCCGGCAGGACTACGAATATCGATTTAATGCCAGCTGTTGCTGGTGTTGACGTGACCCCCGATAAAAACAATGTCAACGGAGATGTGGCGATGAATACCAACAAGAACAGCGAGCAATTAAGCGCTCCGGATACTCAGGCTGGAAACGTTGCCCCGCGGCGAGGTTTCCTGAAGTCATTCGCACTTGCCGCTGCCTTCTGCGGTGTGGCCATTGCAGGCGCTGGCCAGGCCCAGGCTGCAACCACCTGGAAGATTCAGTCAGTATGGGATGCTGGCACCGTAGGCTATGACCTGTTCGAGGAATGGGCCAACAGCATGGAGGAGAAATCCGGTGGCGAGCTAATCATCAAGCCGTACCCGGCCAAGTCGGTTGCCGCGGATAACAACGCCCTTTTCGAGGCGGTGCGCAACGGCGTTCTGCAGGGCATGAATCCCTTCACTCTGTACTGGTCCGGAAAGATTCCGGCCTCCGTTTTCCTGTCGTCCTACCCAGCCGGTCCCGATCAGCCTCACCAGTGGGACATCATGTTCTATTCCATGGGCATGCTGGAAAAGACCCGTGAGATCTACAAGAAATTCGGTCTGTTTTACGTGGGCCCAATCCAACACGACGCCAACATCATTCACTCCAAGAAGCCGGTTAACAGCCTGGCGGATATGGAAGGAATGAAGATGCGTGTGCCCGGTGGCATGGTCGCTGAGGTGTTTCAGCAGTTTGGTGTGTCCACGGTGAGCCTCCCGGGTTCGGATATCTTCCCGGCTTTGGAGAAGGGCACCATCGACGCTGCTGACTACGTCGGCCCTGCCGTGAACTACGAGCTGGGTTTCTCCCAGGTGACCGACTACATCATGTTCGGGCCTCCTGGTGTTATGTCCATCTACCAGCCGGTGGACCTGATGGACCTGACCGTCAACCTGCGTGCGTGGAATGCGCTGGATCCAGAGCTTCAGCAGTTGGTTGAGGACGAGGTTCGTATCTACTCACAGAAGCACTACCTGACCATTCAGAAGCGCAACATTGAAGCGATGGAGAAGTTCAAAGAGGATGGCTCGAAGGTGACGCGTCTGAGCCAGGAAGACCTGGAAAAGTTCCGGAAGGCTGCGATCCCGATCTGGTTCAACTGGGCTGGAAAGAACGAGGATGCCAGGGCGATTCTGGATATCCAGCTTGAGTACATGATGAACGAGACCGTTGGCTACCTCAACGAGGAAGACATCAAAGGCATGTAAGCCGGCATAACCATAATAAACCGATCACGGGGAAGGCAGGGAGTGCGCCGATGGCACGCTCGCTGCCTTCCCCGCTCTGTGATTAAAGGTGATAAAACATGTCTGACCTGAGTGCGTTCGGCTTTGTATTGCCTCACTGGTTCTACTGGGGCTGGCTGGCGGTCATGCCGCTGATCATGATGGCGCTGGACCGTTGGTTGTCCCAACGGGGTGTGAAAGCCATCGACAAAAATGCCGAGGCCAACCAGAAGCTTCAACAGATTGAAGCGGAACTGAAAAAAAGCGTTGATTACAGTGATGCGAGTAACTGGTTCACCAAGGCGGTGGACTGGATCAGCGAGAAATCCGGTGTCTTTATTTCCTTCTGGACCGTGAACGCGGTGGTGTTCTATTTCTTCGAAGTGGTGATGCGCTATCTATTCAACCAGCCCACCATCTGGGTACACGAGGCCAGTTTTCTACTGTTCGGCATGCAGTACCTGATGGCGGGTGCGTTTGCATTGCTTCACGGTGCCCATGTGCGGGTTGACGTGGTTTACAACTTCCTGCCACTTCGGGGCCGCGTGGGCATGGATATTTTCACGTCCATGTTCTTCTTCATGTTCGCGATTGCGTTGATGATTACCTCCTGGACCTTCCTTGAGAACTCTTATTCCATGGACGAACGAACCGTTGAGACATGGGGCATTCAGTACTGGCCGGTGAAGGGCGTTATGCTCCTCGGGTCGACGCTGCTGTTCCTGGCGGGCCTGTCCAAACTGCTCAAGGACATCACTATCTTCATTAAACTCGGCCGGGAGCAACACGCATGAGCACAGAGACCATGACCAACCAGGGCACGGGTTCGCTGATCGGCAAGCTCGGCACCTGGCTGATGATCATCGCCACGATTGCCCTTGCTTTTGTCGTGCTGGTGGAAGTCATCAATATCCTGTTTTATGACCCCTGGAGCGACGAAAAATTCCTGTTCAAGCTCTCCGGCATGCTGTCGGATGTGAAGATTGGTCCGCTGACCTACATCATGTTTGGCTCCCTGGCGGTGCTGTTGATGATGGGGCTGCCGCTGGCCTTTGTGACCGGTGGCCTGGGCGTGGCGTTTATCTATCTGGTGGGCGACTCGATGATGCTGAACATCATCCCCAGTCGAATCTTCCCGATGATGACCAACTCGGACCTTGCAGCGATCCCCCTGTTCATCTTCATGGCCTCCATGCTGGAACGGGCGGGCCTGATCGAAGAGATGTTCAACGTGGTCTACAAGTGGATGGGCGGCCTGGGTGGCGGCCTGGCCATTGCCACCATACTGGCGTCCACGATTCTGGCCGCCATGGTCGGGGTTATTGGTGCGGCCGTGGTGACCATGGGCATTATTGCGCTACCGGCGATGCTCAAACGCGGGTACGACCAGAAGATCGCGTTGGGCTCGATCATGGCCGGGGGCACACTGGGCATCCTGATCCCGCCTTCCATCCTGGCGATCCTTTATGCGGTTGTGGCGCAGCAGTCAGTAGGTGAGTTGTACCTGGGCTCAGTGATTCCGGGGCTGATTCTGGCTGGCCTGTACGTGATTTATGTGGGTACCCGCGCGTGGCTCAATCCGGAACTCGGGCCGCCAGTGCCGGAGGAAGAGCGGATTGGCCTCAAGGAAAAACTCCTGCTGCTGAAAGACCTGATCGCCCCACTGGTACTGGTATTCCTGGTGCTGGGCTTACTGTTTGGCGGTGTTGCGACACCCGTTGAGGCGGCCGGTATCGGTTCTTTCGGGGCGATCCTGGTGGCCATGAAACACAAGGTATTCTCTGTCGCCACACTGCGCGATGCGTCGGTCACCACCGCCAAGGCTTCGGCGATGGTGCTGTGGATCATGTTTGGTGCATCGGTGTTTGTCGGGTTCTACATCCTGCAGGGTGGTCAGGACTTCATTACCGAAACCATCCTCGGTATTGGTCTGTCGCCCTACGCCGTTCTGCTGTTGTTGATGGTGCTGCTGGTGGTGCTGGGCATGTTCCTCGACTGGGTGGGTATTCTGCTGCTGGCTGTGCCCATTTTCATTCCGATTGTCGAGGCGCTGGAATTCCCTGGCCTGCTGGGTTTCCCGGCCGTGCCCGGTGAGGACGTGGTGCTGTGGTTTGGTGTGCTCTATCTGGTGAACATGCAGATGTCGTTCCTGAGCCCGCCGTTCGGCTACGCACTCTTCTACATTCGGGGCGTGTGTCCGCCGGATATCACCATGGGCACAATCTTCAAGTCGTCACTGGTATTTCTTGCTATTCAGGCATTCGGTTTGTTTATCTGTGTGCTCATTCCGGGCGTCGTTACCTGGCTGCCCAATCTGGTTTATGGCTAATAAAGAGGAGTAATTGCTCATGTTGACGGTTAAACGACTTGATCTGGCGGACGCCAGAATACTCATCGAAGGCGCGGCGGAGAAGGCGCGCGAGATCGGCGTACCCATGTGCATCGCCATCACCGACGAGTCCGGCAATTTGATCGCGTTCGAACGCATGGACGGCGGCAAGATCACCAGCGTGACCATTGCCCAGGACAAGTCCTTCACCGCATCAGCGGCGAAAAAGGCGACACACGATTACAACGCCGTGAACGTACCCGGCAAGCTGGCTTTCGGCATTCATACCGAAGTGGGTGGGCGTATCAGTTCTGTCGGTGGTGGCCTGCCGGTGATGGTCGATGGCGAGGTTGTTGGCGGTATCGGTATCAGCTCTGGCACCCCCCAACAGGATATGGACTGTGCCCAGGCAGGGATTGATCACTTTGAAACCAAACGCGGTTGATGGCTGTCTCACTGAAAGCCATGACTCCCAGAGAATGATATGAACAGCAAACCGAAAATCAGCGCAGCGGAGCTGGCGGAACAGTTCCGTGCGTTCATAGACCCGGACTTCGTCATTACCGATGACGAAACCATGAAACCCTATGAATGCGACGGTATGTCGATGTACTGCGAGATGCCAATGCTCGTGGTGCTGCCGGAGACCGCCGAACAGGTGCAACGGGTGATGCGCATCTGCAACGAGCACGAAGTGCCGGTTGTGGCCCGTGGTGCTGGAACGGGCCTGAGTGCCGGTGCCATGCCGCACAAGGAAGGCGTGGTGTTGTCGCTGGCCAAGTTCAACCGCATCCTGGACATCGATCCGCTGGCGCGAACGGCCTTACTGCAACCGGGTGTGCGTAACCTGGCGATCAGCGAGGAGGTTGCCCAGTACGGTCTCTATTACGGGCCGGATCCTTCCTCCCAGATTGCCTGCACCATTGGCGGCAACGTGGCGGAAAACTCCGGCGGCGTGCATTGCCTGAAATACGGTTTGACCGTTCACAACATTCTCAGCGTGGAAATGATCACCGCCGAGGGAGACCGGGTGACCGTCGGCAACGACGCTCTGGACGCCTGTGGAATGGATCTGCTGGCGTTGATGACCGGCTCTGAAGGGTTGCTGGGCATCGTCACCAAAGTGAAAGTAAAACTGCTGCCGAAACCGGAGATAGCCCAGGTGGTGATGGCCGGCTTCGACAGTGTGCAGAAAGCCGGCGATGCCGTCGGCGGAATTATCTCCCATGGCATCATCCCCGGCGGCCTGGAAATGATGGATGGCCATGCGATTATTGCGGCTGACGATTTTGCCCAGGCAGGTTACCCGCGCGAGGCGAAAGCATTGCTTCTGTGCGAGGTGGACGGCACCGAGGAAGAAGTCCATGAACACATCGAACAGGCCGAGAATGTGTTCCGAAAACTGGGCGCTACCTCGGTCAAAACCTCCCAGAGCGAAGAGGAGAGGGCGCTGCTCTGGAAAGGCCGTAAATCGGCCTTCCCGGCAGTGGGCCGTATCTCGCCGGATTACTACTGCATGGACGGCACCATTCCGCGTCGGCACCTGGCGCACGTGTTGCTGGAAATGGAGAGAATGTCCGAAGAATTCGGCCTGCGGGTAGCCAACGTATTCCACGCTGGCGACGGCAACCTGCACCCGCTGATCCTGTTTGATGCCAACGTGCCCGGCGAGTTTGAGCGCACCGAAGCCTTTGGCAGCAGCATTCTCAACCTTTGCGTGGAAGTGGGGGGCTGCATCACCGGTGAACACGGCGTGGGTGTGGAAAAAATCCGCCAGATGGCCATACAGTTCAACGACGAGGAACTGCAGCAGTTCCACGACGTCAAATCGGCGTTCGATCCGGCTGGCATTCTCAACCCTGGCAAGGGCGTCCCGGCCCTGCGTTTCTGTCAGGAATACCGCTCACTCGAGCACAAACAACACAAGCACGACACGGTGGACGCGGCGCATGGCTGATCTGTCTCAAAAGCTGCAGGAGCAGGTTCTCCAGGCCCGCAAGACGGGCCAGAAACTGAATATCGAAGGCGGTGGCACCAAGGCCTTCATGGGGCGGGCCGCCGACGCTGATGCAGGCTCTCTGAACATGGGCGAGCACACAGGCATCGTTGAATACCATCCTGTGGAACTAATATTGACCGCACGTGCCGGCACCACCCTTGCGGAAATCGAAGCCACCCTGGCCGAAGAAGGCCAGTGCCTGCACTTCGAACCGCCCAGGTTTGGTGATGGTTCCACGCTCGGTGGCACGCTCGCGTGCAACCTCTCCGGCCCCGCACGGCCCTGGTCCGGCTCGGTACGGGACCAGGTGCTGGGCATCCGCCTGCTCAACGGCAAGGGTGAACACCTGCGCTTTGGTGGTCAGGTAATGAAAAACGTGGCCGGCTACGACACCTCCCGGCTACAGGCCGGTGCCATGGGCACACTGGGCGCGATCACCGAAATCAGCCTCAAAGTCATGCCCAAACCGGCGATGTCCGTCACCCTGGTGCAGGACATGGCGATGGACGAAGTCATCCACTACATGAACAGCCGCGCCAAAGAGCCCAAGCCCATCACCGGCGCCGCCTGGGTGGACGGCAAGGTGTATCTGCGCCTCGCGGGCGCCAAATCCGCCGTGGAGGCCACCGCCGAAAAGTGGACCGGTGAAGTCATGGAGCAGGGTGACCAGTTCTGGCAACAGCTACAACACATGCAGCACGAATTCTTTGCCGGTGATGAACCGCTTTGGCGCTTCTCCGTCGGCTCCACCGCCGAAAACCCGGACCTCGATGGCCCCTGGCTGATCGACTGGGCTGGCTCCCAGCGCTGGTATCGGGGCGAAGCCGACATCGCCAAACTGGAAACCATGGCGCAACGCGCCGGCGGCCAGGTAAGCCTGTTCCGCGGCGGGGATCGCACCGATGAAGTGATGCACCACCAGCCAAGGGCGCTAAAAGAAATTCAGCAACGGCTGAAAAAGTCGTTCGATCCCGACGGTATTTTTAACCCGGGCCGACTTTATAGCTGGTTGTAACAATCAGCTCCGGTATCTCACAGGAAACTGAGCGGGCCTTCTGAGATGCCGGGGAAGTGAGTGGTGGCCCTTTTTCTGAAACTGTACGGAGCCATGGATGGCGGAGTCCAAGCGTCACATGGATGTGCCGAAGGAGCGTGTTTCAGAAAAGGGGTTACCGCTCACTTGTGCTCCAAATCAAAAAAAGCAGGTAAACAATGCAAACCAATTTAGTCCAACAATTCGCCAACACCCCAGAAGGCCAGGAAGCCGAATCCATCCTGCGTGCCTGCGTACATTGCGGCTTTTGCACCGCCACCTGCCCAACGTACCAGGAACTGAACGACGAACGCGACGGCCCCCGCGGTCGCATCTACCTGATGAAAATGTTCCTGGAAGGCGAAGAAGTCACCGAAAAATCCCGTGAACACCTCGACCGCTGCCTCACCTGCCGCAGCTGTGAAACCACCTGTCCTTCCGGTGTGAAATACGGCCGCCTGGTCGACATCAGCCGAGGCCTGATGGAACAGGAAATGCCACGGCCACCCAAAGAGCGCTGGATACGCTGGTCGCTGGCCCGGGTACTTCCCAACCGTCGACTGTTCGGCTTCCTGCTACGCATGGGCCAACTGTTCCGCCCGGTACTGCCATCCGTATTGCGCACCAAAGTACCGCCCAGAAAAAAGGCCAGCCCCTGGCCGGCTGCCAGCCACGACCGCATTGTGCTGGCCCTTGCCGGTTGTGTTCAGCCCTCCGCCACGCCGAACACCAACGCCGCTGCCGCCCGGGTGCTCTACAAACTGGGTGTCACCATGGTGGAAGCTCCGGAAGCCGGATGCTGTGGTGCAGTGAACCATCACCTCTCGGAACATGATCAGGCCTTCAACGCCATGCGCCGCAACATCGACGCCTGGTGGCCCGCCATCGAAGCTGGCGCCGAGGCCATCATCATGACCGCTTCCGGTTGCGGGGCGATGGTTCAGGAGTACGGCCATCTGCTAAAGGATGACCCGATGTATGCCGCCAAGGCGCAGAAAGTCAGCGACATGACCATTGACCTAGGCGCTTTCCTGCTCAAACAGGACCTGGAAAAACTGAAGGTACCCCAGGGAGCCGGTAAGGTCGCTTTCCATTGCCCCTGCACCCTGCAGCACGCCATGCAGCAAAACGGCGTGGTAGATCAGGTATTGCGCAGGGCGGGCATTGATCTGGCTGAAACCAAGGAGAAGCATCTGTGCTGCGGTTCCGCCGGCACCTACTCCATTCTCCAGCCCAAGTTAAGCCAGCGCTTGCTGAACAACAAGCTCAAGGCGCTGACTGTAGACAATCCTGACCGCATCGTCACCGCCAACATTGGCTGTCAGATGCATCTGGAAACCAAGGCTCAGGTGCCAGTTCAACACTGGATTGAGTTGCTGGATGCTTGATCTGTGGGCCAGCCGTCATACTGGCCCTCTCACTCGCACGCGGTTTTGTTTATAATGCCCGCGCCGACACACAAACCACAGGGAGTGGAAACCAATGCCATGGAGGCAGGCCGCAGTCTTTGTATTGCTCGTTATTCCCGCCATCTCATCAGCCCAAAAAATGTACACCTGGGTTGATGAACAGGGGGTTGCTCACTTTACTGACATAAAGCCCGGTGTACGCGAACACAAACGCGTTGAGCTGAGGACGCCCTCGCTGATTCCCATGCGGGAGAACATCACCCGGGGCAAGCGGGTGAGCACCATCAACCAGCAGGTGAATCGTAGCCTGGAAGCGGGCAACGGTGGCGGGCGAACGTTATCCGACAAACAGGAAGCCCGCGAGCGTGAGCGTAAGAACGTCCGCTGTAAGGAGTATCGGGAAAAGCTGGACCGCATCCAGAAGCAACTGCGGGCCGGGTACTCCAACGACCAGGGCAACCGCCTGCGGCGACAGCGCCGGGAAGTTAGCCAGAAGCTCTCGCGGGAGTGCCTGCTTGGCTAGGCCCGGTCAGGATGTGAACGTGGTTGAGATCAGGTAGACGGTGTAGCCTACGAAACAGGCGAGTAAAAGCCCGCCCTCCAACCGGTTAATCCGTCCCGGCCCGCGAAAGCCATAGCCCAGTATAAACAGCGACAGAGTCAGCGCTGACATCACCGCGATATCCCGGTAGAACACCTCTGGTGCCACTGCCATCGGGCTGATGGTGCCGGCAATGCCCACAACCGCCAGGGTGTTGAACAGGTTCGAGCCGAGAATGTTGCCAAGGGCAATGTCATGCTCACCCTTGCGCGCCGCGATAACCGACGACGCCAGTTCAGGCAGGGAAGTTCCCACCGCCACAATGGTCAGCCCGATGATCAGGTCGCTTACGCCAAAGCCAAGCGCCAACTCAACGGCGCCCCAGACCAGAATCCGCGAGCTCACGATCAGCAGCAACAGGCCCGCAATCAGCCACAGCACCGCGTTGCGAAGTGGCATGGAGCAATGGCTCATTTCTTCCGCAACCTCCGTGCCCAGGGCATCGTTTTTCTGAGTCATACCCTGGCGGATGGACCAGGCCAGCAACAGGAAAAACACACCCAGTAGCACCAGCGCATCCACAAACGTCAGCTCGCGGTCCCACACCTGCCAGGCTGCCAGTGCCGTCACAGCGGTGAGTATAGGCAGCTCCTTGCGCATCACCTGCGAGTGAACCGCAATCGGGCTGATCAACGCCGTAATACCCAGGATCAGGGCGATGTTGGTGATGTTTGAGCCATAGGCGTTACCCAGTGCCAATCCCGGATTCCCCTGAGTGGCGGAAAGGGCAGACACCACCATCTCCGGCGCCGATGTACCAAAACCAACCACCACCATGCCGATCAACAGCGGTGGCATGCCAAAGTATCCGGCCGTGGCCGCAGAACCCTCAACAAACTTGCCGGCGCTCCACACCAGAACGGTGAGGCCGATGGCGATAGCCAGAAACGAAAGAAGCATGGATGGTTCCCTGAAAAATGGCGCTGTTGGCAGTGGTGTTAATGATGTAAGTCATTCTGGTTTCAGAGAATGTTAGACGCAAATATGAGCGTTGTTATCTCAGCAGTTATGCGGATGGAGCGGTAGAGGATAAAAGCAGGTATTTTCCCGTGTGTGGCAACACGCATTCGGGTTCGGCGAGAAAAAGGCACCGGTCTCGTTTAAGCCGGCGGAGCAAAAGTAGGGCGGCAGAAACAACAAAGCCCGCACAATGGCGGGCTTTGTCAGAATTCTTAATGGTGCCCGGAGGCGGAATCGAACCACCGACACGGGGATTTTCAATCCAAGTACCAAGCGACACAGTAAACCACAGTACTGCATAATCAATCATTTACGCGATTTCCGAACCACTGAAAGCCACATAAAACCGCGATTGCGTGGACGCTTCGTTGACACTTAGAAGTCTTTATAAACGGTATCCCTGCGGGCAACTGTGACCACCGTAACGACCACTTTTCCGTCGTCAATATGGTAAACCAGGCGAAAGCCTTGAGATCTGAGTTTGATCTTGTAGAAGTCGGAGGAGCCCTTCAACTGGTGTTTCGGAATTCTTGGATTTTCCAAGCGTCGTTCCAGGATCTTCAGGAACTCCGCCTGGATAGTAGGGTTAAGCTTGTTCCACTCCTTGAGCGCTTTTTTCTTGAATTGCAGCTCGTAGCTCATCGATAGTCACCGGTACTGATTCGTCGTCCATACGCTTGCGTGCCTCCTGTAGAAGCCGGTAATCCTCTAGCTGCTCTTGCATAGCTTCGAACGTTTCAACCGGCACCATATAAGCCCTGGGCTTGTTATGGCTCAAAATTACGACCGGCTCGCCGTTAGCCTGATTGAGCACCTCGTTCGGATTAGCTTTCAGCTCCGAAATAGTGGCCGCAAGCCTCGCAAAAAGGCTCTTCATGTCTGTGCTCCGTGGTTATCTGTTTTGGTTAGCCTTATTTTTAGATCTAATTTTAAGTCTTAAAAAAGATCTTTTCAAGTTGGTCTTTACGGATGGACATCGAAGTAGAGGAATGGCTAAATTCATGTTGGTATTCAAAGGAGTGAATGATGTCCTGGTTCAAGATCTTTTCTGCAGTCGTCGTTGGCAATATCGTTTCCTGGGCAATAATAGTAATTATCGGTTTCTTTCTGTCTTTCGCCATCATGGGAGCGGCTATGGAAGAGATCTTTGGTGGTCGTCCTACATTCAACGCTCCGCCCAGCTCAGCACAACAACCATCCAGGAGCTCTACCGTATCGCCCAATGATTTCTTAGCTGATCAGGCAAGACAGGAGCAGCAGCGCCTGGAGGAGAGCCGACGTCAACAAGCTCGGAATCGCACAGATCCGAGTGTGATTCGCACCAACAAACAAATGTGCGAGTTCTGGACTGAGGAATTCAGGAAAGATGGGGTCGAGCAAAGCCGAAAATACCGTGATGCTGCTTGTTCACGTTACCGCGAAAGCCTTCATTGATAGCCGGCCATAAAGAGTTCATTGTAAGACATTTTAGGTGAGAATCTTTCAAGGCTTTCGCAAAACATTGAATATTGGTGACACATATTATGACATTCTTCTTCGATAGTATGACTTGTTCCGAAATCTCTGATTATCACGCCCTCAGTGATTCCGGCAGGATTGAGTTTAATAGGTTTACCATATTCATTGGGGCTAACAATTCTGGGAAAAGTCGACTTATTAGAAAATTATTTTCCGCCGATTCAGGTGATCTTAGAATATGCTCCTCCGTACTTAGTAATGAGTTGAAAGATAGTCTAGGATCTATGATTAATTTTATATCTAAAGATAAAGCAAATAAATTTTTTAAAGGAGCGGACGCCTTAGAAATTGCGACCGGAGATTTCGTATTAAGGAATAAAGTGTCAGAGTTTATTAATAAATATAATAAGTTCTGTGACTTCGTGAGGTCTGACGATCGTTTAGATGGATCGGTAGCAGAAATAGAGGTTTCAGATCAACAAAGAGCGAGATTTAAAAGTGATCCAACTTGCCCAATGGTTAAGCTTGAACCTAGTTGGTCAACTTTAGCTAATAATTTTGGAAGATTTTATCTTCCAGCATTGAGAGGAATGCGACCATTAGATAAAGATAATGATTTGTTCAAGTCGCGGACAATCGCTGATTATTTTTCTATTCCAGGGTTTAATGCTGAAAATGTTATAACAGGATATAATTTATATGATTTGCTTGCTCGATTTTTGTTGGGGAAGCCCGGCCAAAGGGAGGTTATAAAGCGTTACGAGAAACTTCTCGGAGACCATTTTTTTAATGGCAATGAGGTTACGTTAATACCACAGTATGATGGTGATACGGTAGCTGTGAAAATTGGGGACGAAGATCAATTTCCAATATATGATCTTGGTGATGGGCTGCAGCAAGTTATAATAATTACATCAGCTGCGTTTTTAACGGAAGAGTTCTCTGTTTTTTTCGTCGAAGAGCCTGAGATTTTTCTGCACCCTGGCCTTTTGCAAAAGCTAGCTGTTTTTTTACTTGAGTTCACAGACCACCAATTTGTTGCTGTCTCACACAGTAATCACCTTCTTGATCTTGCCGAGTCAAGGAATGATGTGTCAATAAACAAAGTTAAAAAGGAGAGGAATGAAGGTGGCCTCAAATTTCTAGTTGAGTCTAAAGAACAAGATCAAGAAATATTGGAGGCCCTTGGCGTCACTCCTTCCTCTCTTTTTTTGGCTAATAGTTCTATTTGGGTAGAGGGTATTACTGATAGGCTATATCTGCGTCGATTTATGCAAAAATATATAGAAGAGTTGTCAGACGACGCTGAAAAATCTCTCCTAAGTTCTTTGTCTGAAAATTTCCATTACACTTTTGTGGAGTATCAGGGTGCAGCTCTGAGCCATTGGAGTTTTTCCAAAACTGGTTCTGACGGAGACAAAAATGACAACTTGTCTGCCCTAAAGGCTTCCTCTAATATTTTTCTGATAGCTGATGGTGACATTAAGAATAAAGGTGACAGAGCTGATAGGCTTAAAACCAGTCTTTCTGAAAAATTTTATATCCTTGATTGCAAGGAAATTGAAAACTTGCTGCCTCTGGATGTTTTAAAGGGAACTGCAGCTAATTTTTATGAAACTAAAAGGACGAAAAAGGATTTCGTGAATATTGATGGCCTCGAAAAGCTAAAGTATGAAACTTATAGCAACTCCCTAAGAGATGGGATAGGAAGGTTCTTGGATCGTGCTTGCGGTGTTCCAAAAGAAAGCAGGTTTTTTTCAGAAGACAGTGGAACGATTAAGAACAAGCTTCGGTTTTGTAAAATTGCGCTAAGCGTTATGGATGAAATCGAATGGGATCTTACCGATGAGGTTCGAGATATTTGTTCAGCTATTTTTGAACATGTCAAGAGTTGTAATTATCTGAGCTGATTCTATTTAATTTTGAAAAAATAACATTTTATGAGATGCGCCCATCTATCTCCCTCACATATCGATAAGGTACTGAATTACGCCTGTCTCTGATTAATTGTTTAGATTAATGTTTCCGTGTGTCAGTTCTTCCAATGGCGGTAGGCGATCCATCTCTGCTGCTTCAAGGTCTTTTTGTAGATCTTGATACAATTCTACGAAGTCTTCCTCCCTCACAGAGTTAAGGGGGAATGATTGATTAGCTCCATCGAAATCAAAGACCCTTGGTACACTTTCTGTGAAAAACTGGATGCAGTCTTCTTTCGGTATTGCTGGTGAGTAATTGTTCGTTGAATGTCTGACATGACAGAGCATGAATTTGTCATTCATTGCTTTTTGATCGATTTCCGAGAGAGCGATCTTCGTGCCTTGTGAAAGATAGTTTCTGTAGACTGTCGTGGCTCCTAAACCAAGTGCGATTCCGCCGATTGCGGTACCGATTATCCAGTATTTGATTTCACTTGCAGAGATCATTTTCGCTCTTAAATCGTTTGTGGACACTTGGTGGACACCAGAAACAACAAAGCCCGCACAAGGCGGGCTAAGTCATTGAATCTGATGGTGCCCGGAGGCGGAATCGAACCACCGACACGGGGATTTTCAATCCCCTGCTCTACCGACTGAGCTATCCGGGCGTGTTGCGGTGCTGCTGCAACGGGGCGCTATTAAACCGGTTTAGGTTGCCTGAGTCAAGGCCGTTCCGGGAAAATTTTGATAGGCGCTTCCACAAGTTGGGTGCGCCTACTTCTCTGGTGGTACATAGCCCTCAGCCTTATCGAACGGCTCGTTGTTGAAGAAGCGTTCCATCTGCGCCTGCAGGTACTTGCGGGTGTTGGGATCCATCAGGCTCAGGTGTTTTTCGTTGATGAGCATGGTTTGCTGGGCCTGCCACTCTTCCCAGGCTTTCTTGCTGACGTTTTCGTAGATGTCTTCGCCTTTCTTGCCGGGCATGGGGGGGAAGTCCAGCCCTTCGAGTTCTTCCTGGTATTTGCGACAGAATACGGTGCGGCTCATGTCTGCTCCTGTTTGGAGGTGGTGTTGCTGAATCTGCTGGGATGATAACAGATCAAAGCAAGAGGGTTTGTTCCGGCGCGGTCAGCAGTGTGCGAATGGGGGCCGGCAGGCCGAGGGTAAGGGCCTGGTCCCGGTGGACCCATTTGTAGCTGTCCCGATCATTGATGTGAGCGGGGCTTTGTACGGTGAGCCGTGCCGGCTGGATATGAAGGTGGTAATGGCTGAAGGTGTGCCGAAAGCCGCTGGTAAGTTCCGGTTCGCCACAGTGGAAGCCGAAGGCCTGTTCGCAGGCGTCTGGCAGTTCTTCCGGGCCGTAGGCCGGGTCCAGTTCCGGGAGGCTCCAGAGGCCGCCCCAGATGCCGCTGGGAGGCCTGCGTTCCAGCAGGATGCGCCCTTGGTGATCTTCCAGTATCACCATCCAGGTGGTTTTTTCGGGCTTGGCTTTCTTCGGCTTTGAGCCGGGGTAGAGGCTGGTTTCGTTGTTGGCATAGGCGTCGCATCCGTCTTGTAGCGGGCAACTGTCGCACGCTGGACGGCTGCGGGTGCAGACCATGGCGCCCAGGTCCATGATGGCTTGGGTGTAGTCGCGGATGCGTGCATCGGGCGTGTGTTCTTCAGCGCGCTCCCAAAGCTGGTTGAGCACGTCGGTTTTGCCCGGCCAGCCGGGGATGGCGTGGTAGCGGGCCAGCACCCGTTTTACATTGCCATCCAGTATGGCCGCCCGTTGCTGGAAGGCCTGGGCAAGGATGGCCGCGGCAGTGGAGCGGCCAATGCCGGGCAGGGCCTGGAGTTGTTCCAGGTTGCCGGGAAACTCGCCTCCGTGCTCGTTGGCCACCTGTTGCGCCGCTTTCTGGAGGTTGCGGGCGCGGGCGTAGTACCCAAGGCCGGACCAATGGCTGAGAACGTCATCCACCGGTGCAGAAGCGAGCGCCTTCACATCTGGAAAGCGCTGCATAAAAGCTTCGAAGTAGGGAATAACAGTGGTCACCTGGGTTTGCTGAAGCATGATTTCCGAAACCCACACGCGGTATGGGTTCCGGTCATGATGCCAGGGCAGGTCGTGCCTGCCGTTTTCGTCGTACCAGGCGAGAAGCTTTTGGGCAAAACCGTCGTTCATTGACCGAACAGGCCCTTGAGGGCGTCTTTCACCTTTTCGCCACTCTCTTCACCCAGCTTCTCTTGCAGTTTTTCGGAGACTTTGTCTTCCGCTTTGGATTTGGCCTCGTCCACTTTTTCGCGGGCCTTGGCTTTTGCAGCGTTGGCGGCAATGGTTTTCAGGGTGTCGCGGAAGCGCGACCCGTCAAAGGAGCAGAGGCCGGCCGGGTCTTCCGCGAAGTCGCCGCGGCACTCAACCGGGATCACCACGTTTTCCACGTATTCGGTCACTCGGCAAGCTTCGTCCCGGTGGATCTCGCCCACGATCCGCAGGCCAACTTCGTAATCCAGATCGGAAGCAGCCAGGTCCACCGTGCCGTCGCCTTCCAGTCTCATGCCGGCGAGGGCAGCCACAAGGTCCGTGTTGTTCAGGGTGTTGCCGTCAATCTTGAGGGTGCCCTTCATGTCGTTGAACGGCGTGCTGGTGCCCCAGTCTGATGTAGAGAGGCTTTCCTGATTGGCCAGTGCAATGCCCTGGCACGCCATGCGTGTGAGGTTCATGCGGGTGAACTCACCCTCGGCCAGATCAAAGTTGATGTTGCCTTTGGCATTGCTACGCAGGGCGGAAATGCGATTGCCTGTGGTATTCACATCCACGGACAGGTTGGCGCCACCGGCAAGCATGTCCACTTCGGCAAGGTCGGTCAGCAGTGGCAAAGTCTGTACGTTGTTGACCTTGGAACCGATGGTCCACTTCGGATTGTCGGTGCGGGCATCCAGGGTCACTTTGGCGCCGAAGGAGCCTTCGTACAGTTTGCCGCTGAAGTCCTGCACTTGCAGCACACCATTGCGTGCGGTGATGACCGATTTGATTTCTTTGATGGTGAGATTACTGACGATCAGTTCGCCCAGCCCGAGATTGATATCCAGCGCTAGCGAACGGAGTGTGTCCAGGGGCAGCAAGTCGCCTTCTTCCGCCGGGGCGCCACCACCTTGCGGGGCTTCCTCGGCGGCGGCATCGGTTTGTTCCTCACTGGCAGGCGGCAGATAGCGGTCGGCATTGATCGCGTCGCCCTGGAGGTTCAGGCCAATACCGCTGTTGGCCAGGGCGTAACTGGCACTGCCCTGGAAGGTGGTGTCGTCCAGGCTGATGGTCAGATCGCTGAGTTCCACGGTGCCGGCGGGGCCACCGATGTTGGTGGAGAAAGCGACGGCCCTCATGACGTCAGGGTCTTCTGTTTCGATGGCGGGTTGGCCAAGGGCCGCCAGAAGCGCTTTGAGGGAAAATTCGTCAATGCTGAGGCTGCCTTCGAGTTTCGGTTTGTCGCCAAAGCCGTTCACCGTCAGGTCTGTGTTGAGCGTCAGGTCGGCCAGGCTGGCGGTAAAGCCATTAAGCGTGGCGGTTTCGTTTTCCAGATTAGCTTCCACGGAGCCAGCTATTTCGGCGCGAACGGATTCGCCGCCAAAAGGCTCGCCGTTCATGTCGAAGATGGCTTCCAGGTCAGACACGCCAAATTCGTTTAACGCTTCATTGGCGGCCAGGCGGGCACTGATGTCGCCCTGAACTTCAAACTGCGGCTGGTTGGTGGCGAAGCGGAACGAGACGTCCAATGGGAAGCTTGAACCCAGGGTGATCTCGCTGGCGTTTACGGTGAAATCTTCCAGGGTAAATGCCTGGCCCGTGCCCTTGTCTTCGTAATGAACGCGGGCGTTGCTGATTTCCACGCTCTCTACGTTGAAGTTCAAGGGCTCGCTGGCGCCGCTGCTCTCTGGCTGTTCTTCAGCGGTTTCGGCTGGCGCGGCGGGTTCTTCCTGCTGCGGCTGTTCTTCACCTTCCGGCATGATGCGGGTCCAGTTACCGGTACCGTTGGCATCAACGGACAGGTTGGCGTCCAGCCCGCTCAACAGGAAAGTATCCACCCGGGGCGACATGGTTACCAGGGACCAGAAGCTGACCTGGGCCACCAGTTGGTCAAGCTTGACCAGGCGTTCGTCTTCCAGGGTGGCCTCAACGTCGTTCAGTTCCAGGCCCAGTGGGATGAAAGACCAGCCAATATCCCCGGCCAGTATCAGGTCCAGATTGGTCTTACTTTCGACCACTTTCTCAATCTGTGGCTTGTAGGTGTTTGGGTCAATAACGGCGACCGCGATAGCGACGGCGGCAACGGCAAGAATGAGCAGGCCAACGATGGCAAGAGCCACATAGCGAACAGCTTTCATGATTTTGGCGTCCTTCCGATAATTCGTGTCCGGTAACTGGGCTTGTGATTAGCCCAAGGATAACCCAGGGGTAACAAAATAAAAGCCTGAGTGTATGACAATACGTTAGTGATCAGCCAAAATAGGCACCTTATTTCTACACAACGATATAAAGCGCGTCTTACAACGATAAAAAGGAGCAAACAGTGGCTATTACTGTCTCTATTGAGCTTAACCGGGAACTGGATCTGCCGGCCGGATATGACGAAGTATTCGAGCTGCTGGCGGACGTGCCCGCATCGGCCAGCCATTTTCCCAAGGTGCATAACCTGGTGGATCTGGGCGACAACGCCTATCGCTGGGAAATGGAAAAGGTGGGCGTGGACAAGCATGCCATCCAGTCTGTATACGCGTGCAAATACTTCGCGGACAAGGACAACGGCAGGATTACCTGGGAGCCGGTGAAAGGCGAGGGTAACGGTGTGGTAAAAGGCTCCTGGACACTCAAGAAGAAAGACGACAATACTACTTCGGTGAAATTCCAGACCAGCGCCGAGTTGACCGTTCCGCTGCCGAGCCTGTTGAAACTGGCCATCAGCCCCGTGATCAAGCACGAGTTCAACAGCCTGGTCGATACCTACATGAGTAACCTCAAGAAAGCGTTCTGATGGTCGTCGCTATCAAGGCTATAAAGGCCATTGCGGGACGCGGGGAATCATAAAAGGTATAATGCGCGCAGACACTTTTCCGGCATGTGCCGACTGATGACTTTGGAGTCCCCATGTCCGAACGCAAGGCTCGGGTAGAAAGAAATACCCTGGAAACACAGATCACCGTCGAGATCGATCTCGACGGCACCGGCAAGTCCAGCTTCGACACGGGCGTGCCTTTCCTTGAGCACATGATGGATCAGATTGCCCGCCACGGGCTGGTGGACCTGAACATTGTCTCGAAGGGCGACCTGCACATTGATGACCACCACACGGTGGAAGATATTGGTATCACCCTGGGCCAGGCTTTCAAGCAGGCGGTTGGCGACAAGAAGGGCATCCGTCGTTACGGCCATGCCTACGTGCCGCTTGACGAAGCACTGTCCCGCGTGGTGATTGACCTGTCTGGCCGTCCCGGCCTGATGATGGATGTGCCCTATACCCGTGGTGCTGTAGGAGGCTTCGACGTCGACCTGTTCGAGGAGTTCTTCCACG
Organism: Marinobacter sp. M5B; assembly: GCF_042604615.1. Taxonomy (NCBI): domain Bacteria; kingdom Pseudomonadati; phylum Pseudomonadota; class Gammaproteobacteria; order Pseudomonadales; family Marinobacteraceae; genus Marinobacter; species Marinobacter sp. M5B. Next base: position 3,645,041 of record NZ_CP156894.1, on the reverse strand, counting down.
GCTTTGTGAACCACTCCATGGTTACCCTGCACATCGATAACCTGAAGGGTAAGAACACCCACCACCAGATCGAAACCGTGTTCAAGGCCTTCGGTCGTGCCCTGCGTATGGCCATTGAAATGGACGAGCGAATGGCGGGTATTACCCCGTCCACCAAGGGGTCGCTGTAAGCGGCCCTGGGCTCAACTAAAAGAACCACGATTCAGGAAGTTTCTCTTCGCATGAAAACCGTTGCCATTATCGACTACGGCATGGGTAACCTTCATTCCGTCAGCAAAGCGGTGGAGCACGTTGCACCGGATACCCGTGTTCTGGTCACCGACAACGCCGAGCAGATCCGCAGTGCGGACCGGGTGATCCTCCCTGGCGTGGGCGCCATCCGCGACTGCATGGCGGAGATCCGCCGCCTGGGAATTGATGAGTTGGTGCGGGAAGTCTCCGCTGACCGTCCGTTGCTCGGCATTTGCGTAGGCATGCAGGCGCTGATGTCCCGCAGCGAGGAAAACGGCTGGGTGGATTGTATCGACCTGTTCCCGTCGGAGGTGCGCTTCTTCGGTGACAATCTCACCGAGAACGGCGAACGCCTGAAAGTGCCTCATATGGGCTGGAACGAAGTGCACCAGACCATGGATCACCCGCTTTGGCACGATATTCCCGACGGCGACCGCTTCTATTTCGTGCACAGCTACTACGCTGAAGCCGAGGGCAACCCGGATATTGCCGGCCGTACCCATTACGGCGTTGACCTGGCTGCAGCCGTGGCGAGAGATAACATCTTTGCGGTGCAGTTCCACCCTGAAAAAAGCGCTCGGGCGGGGCTGCAGTTACTGAAAAACTTTACCAACTGGACTGGAACATGCTGATCATCCCGGCCATAGATCTTAAAGACGGCAAATGCGTAAGACTGCGCCAGGGCCGTATGGACGACTCCACCGTTTTCGGTGACGATCCTGTTGATATGGCAACCCGCTGGGTGGATGCTGGCGCCCGCCGCCTGCATCTGGTGGACCTGAATGGTGCCTTCGCCGGTGAGCCCGTCAACGGCGAAATCGTCCAGGCCATCGCTCGCAAATACCCGGATTTACCCATCCAGATTGGCGGCGGTATTCGTTCGGCGGAAACCATCGAGGCCTATCTGAAAGCCGGCGTACAGTGGGTCATTATTGGTACCAAGGCGGTGAAAGAACCGGAATTCGTCACCGAGATGTGCAAGCGCTTTCCCGGCCACATTATCGTGGGCCTGGACGCCAAAGACGGCCGCGTTGCCACTGACGGCTGGGCGGAAGTGTCTGAAGTCATGGCGACCGACCTGGCGAAACGTTTTGCCAACGACGGCGTCGAGTCCATTGTTTACACCGACATCAGCCGCGACGGCATGATGCAGGGCGTGAACGTGGAAGCCACCGCTGCACTGGCGGAAGAAGGCGGCATTCCCGTGATCGCTTCTGGCGGCGTTACCAACATGGACGATCTCAAGCGCCTTGCTACCGTGGCTGACAAGGGCATCCTCGGTGCGATTACCGGCCGAGCCATCTATGAAGGCACCCTGGATGTGGCCGAAGCCCAGGCCTTCTGCGACAGCCTGAAGGGGTAACACGAATTATGGCTTTGGCAAAACGCATTATTCCCTGCCTGGATGTCGATAAAGGCCGCGTTGTAAAAGGCGTGAACTTCGTCGATATCCGCGATGCCGGTGACCCGGTGGAAGTGGCCCGCAAGTACAACGAACAGGGCGCCGACGAAATCACTTTCCTGGACATCACCGCCAGTCACGAAAGCCGCGATACCACCTATGAAACTGTGGAGCGCATGGCGGCTGAAGTGTTTATCCCGCTGACAGTGGGTGGTGGTGTGCGCACTGTTGAAGATATCCGCAAGCTGCTGAATGCCGGGGCGGACAAGGTGTCAATCAATACTGCGGCGGTGTTCAATCCGGACTTCGTGCGCGAGGCCGCTGACCGTTTTGGCAGTCAGTGTATCGTTGTCGCCATTGATGCCAAGCGTGTCAGTGGTGAAGGAGAGGAGCCCCGGTGGGAGATATTCACCCACGGTGGGCGCAAGCCGACAGGGCTGGATGCCGTTGAATGGGCTCGCAAGATGACCGCGATGGGTGCCGGTGAGTTGCTGCTGACCAGCATGGACCGTGACGGCACCAAAATCGGATTCGACCTGGGGCTGACCCGCGCCATCAGCGACGCTGTATCAGTGCCGGTCATTGCTTCAGGGGGTGTGGGCGAGCTTCAGCATCTGGCAGACGGTGTGACCGAAGGTCGCGCGGATGCCGTGCTGGCGGCGTCCATCTTTCACTTCGGTCAGCATACGATTCCCGAAGCAAAGGCATTCATGAAGGCCCAGGGGATTGTGGTGCGGGATTGAGGCCGGGCCTCATTCCTGCTTCGCCAGCGCGGGCCGAATCGCCCGCTTTTCCCCTTCCGCAAACATTGGTCGGTTGCCATTCCTCATCGCCCATACGCCGCTGACGGTCGCTACGGCAATTCCCTGCTCGTCCAGCTCTGGCAGACGTTTCTCTAGATAGTCCACCGTTACCTTGTGAGGATGGCCAATGCCGATGGCGCTGCCGTTTTCCTTTGCCCGCTTGATAAGAAGCTCGAACTGCTGATTCACGAATTCCTCGGTTTGCTCGTGATCCAGGAACACGTCGCGGGTGAGGGTGGGTATGCGGTAAGCGGCTGCGACTTCGCCCGCAATGGAGGAAGCGATGGTGCGGCTGTCCACGAAGTAGACCGGGTAGTGATCGAGTTCAGACATCACCCAGTCCATCGGCTGAAGTTGTTGAGTTAGCAGGCTGCCCATATGGTTGTTCACGCCCTGCACATGGGGAATGGACTGAAGCGCTCGCCGCAAGGTAGTGACCAGGCTGTTCTGGTCCATGTCCGGGTTCAGGCCGCCGGGCCCAAGGCCGATGTTACGGGTATTGGCCATTGGCGCATGCAGCATGATTTCCTTGTGCTTCTGGTGCGCCAACTCCGCCAGTCTGGTGGTGTATCTGCGGTAGGGCAGGAAAGCCAGGGTGATGGGCTGATCCAGGGCGATCAGTCGCTCACCCTCCACCAGGTTATGTCCCATGTCATCGATGATGATGGCGATAGTGGGCGGGAGTTGCCCCTCGTGCTCCCCGGCAACAACCGGGGAGGTGACCAAAAGGGCGGCAATCAGTGTTGCTAGAACTTTCAATCCGCGCTTTCCTGTGTCGGCTTGTTACGCTTGTTGAGAATGCCCATGCCTTTCAGCAGGTTCAGTGCAGAGCGTAGCTGGAAGTCCTTGTTCGCCGGCGACGTGCTTTGTGCGTCCTCCTGCTTTTGCGGTTCTTCCTGCTTCCCCTCATCCTGCCCCTCAAGGTGGCCGCTGAGATCCGCCTCGGTAAAGAACGGCTGACTGTCGAGCTCAGTCAGTTGCGCCGGCTTCACTTCAATATCCGGTTTGATCCCCTTGGCCTGGATGGAGCGCCCATCCGGGGTGTAATAGCGGGCGGTGGTCATCTTGATGGCGTGAGTCTCATCCAGGGGGATGACGGTTTGCACGCTGCCTTTGCCGAACGACTGGGTGCCCATGACCACGGCACGCTGGTGATCCTGAAGCGCGCCCGCAAGAATCTCGGATGCAGAGGCGGAACCGCCGTTAATCAGAACGACAATGGGCGTATCCGGCATCACATCTCCGGGTTTGGCGTTGAAGCGCAGGCGCGAGCTCTGGATGCGGCCTTCCGTGTAGACGATCAAGCCGCTATCCAGCAGGGCATCCGCTGCTTCAACCGCCGCCTGGAGAATGCCACCGGGGTTGTTGCGCAGGTCGATCACCAGGCCGTCCAGGTCGCTGCCATGTTCTTTCTCCAGGGCTTCCAGTGCCTTGGTGAACTGGGTGCCGGTATCCGCCTGGAACTGGGTTATGCGAACGTAGCCATAGCCGTTCTCGATGATGCGGGATTTGATGCTGGTGACCTTGATGATGTCGCGTTTCACATCAATCTCGATCGGCGCTGATTCTCCCTCACGCATAATGGTCAGGGTGAGGACGGTTCCTGGCTTGCCGCGCATCAGTTTAACGGCTTCTTCCAGCGACATGCCTTTCACCGGCTGGTCACCCAGTTTGATGATCAGGTCGCCCGCCTGTACGCCGGCCTTCTGAGCAGGGGTGTCATCGATGGGGGAGATAACTTTTACGAAGCCATCTTCCATGCCCACTTCGATGCCCAGGCCCCCAAACTCGCCGGAGGTGCTCTCTTCGAGCTGTTCGTAGTCTTTCGGGGCCAGATAGGTGGAGTGCGGGTCCAGGTCAGATAACATGCCTTTGATCGCGCTTTCGAGGAGCTGGCGGTCGTCCACCTCTTCCACATAGGCATCCTTGATTCGGCCAAACACTTCGGCGAATTTGCGAAGGTCTTCCAGTGGCAGCTGTTCTTCCGGATCGGGCAGCTGTATTTCCACCTGCTCACCGTGCTGGATGCCTTCCAGCAGGCGTCGGGTTTCTTCATCGGCTTCCTGGGCATGAATAAGGCCGGGCAGAACGGTTAAGCAGGTGGCAAGGGCGAGTGCGCGTGTGCTGGCGTGGTGTAGACTTCTTACCCGTCTCATTCACATGTCCTGTGTTAATCCGATGACTGGTTGTTCCCAAGTATTGCCGGACAGTATGGCGTTACCGGGCTGATTTGTCAGCCTTTGGGGTAGCGTGAACCCGTTCAGCGGTTGCCGAGCCAGCGTCGGGGATTGTCCGGTTTTCCATTGTGGCGGACCTCGAAATACACCGCGGGGTCATTGGTCCCGCCGGTTCGGCCAGCCTGGGCAATTGCCTCGCCCGCTTCAACCCAGTCTCCGGGGCTGGTGAACAGGCTACTGCTGTGGCCGTAGAGCGTCATGTAGCCGTCGCCGTGGTCGAGGATGGTGATCAGGCCAAACCCGCGCAGCCAGTTGGCGAAAACAACGCGGCCATAGTGAACGGCTTTTACGTCGCCTTCCTCGGCGGTGTTGATCAGCAGTCCGTTGTGCTTGAGTTTTCCGCTGGCGTAGCTGTCTCCGAAGTTGCGGACGATTTTGCCTTCCGCCGGCCACGGCAGTTTGTTCTTGAGTGATCCGAACGGATCTGACTCATTGGGCGTGGGGATGTTGGCGATGGCCTCTTCGACCTCCCGCAGCAGTTTTTCCAGGCGCTTGCGATCCTCTTCCAGTTCCTCGCGTTCGCTCAGTCGATTGCTGATGTCGGTTTTCAGGGCCGCCAGGGTCTGTTCCCGTTCCTTTTTGCTGCTGCTCAGCTTTTGTTGGCGGTCGGCGACATTCTCTTCCAGTTCTGCCAGCCGCATCCGCCCGGCCTTGACCTGCTTCTGCGTTTCTTTCAATTGCCGGAGATTGGCAGCGAACGCCTCGAGGCGGTCAATGGTGTCCCGGCTGAGGTACTCGTAGTAGGTCATCGTGCGGGCGACCTTGTCCGGGTCGATCTCGTTGAGCAGGACTTTGACGGCGGGCGCGTCGCCTTCCATCCAGGCGGCGCGGATCTGTTTCTTCAGGCTGTCGCGCTGGCTTTCCAGCACGCGGGTGAGTTCGGTCTCTTCCTTGCCGAGCCCGGTCAGGCGCAGTTGCTGTTCCCGTGCCTGTTGGCGGAGCTCCCGGCGTTCGCGGGTGAGCCGGCCTATTTCCTGTTCGAGCCCGGAGAGCTGTTGCTCCAGCGAGGAACGGTCTTCCTCGGCGTCGGCAAGCCACTCATCAATATCGGCAATCTCTTCCTTGAGATCTTCTATCTGGCCAGGTGTGACCTGTTGCTCCGCCAGTGCTGGCGTGACGACTGCAAGCATCGCCACCGCCAGCCAAAAACGCAGAATCAACCGATCTCCACCAGGCTGTGCCCGGTCATTTCAGCCGGTTGTTCCAGGCTCATCAGGCTCAGCAGGGTGGGCGCCACGTCGCTGAGGCTACCGTCGTCCCTGAGGTTGACCTTGCGTGGGCCAACGTAGATAAGCGGCACGGGGCCGATCGTGTGGGCCGTGTGTACCTGGCCGGAATTGGGGTCGGTCATCTGTTCGCAGTTGCCGTGGTCAGCGGTGATCAATGCTTCACCACCCACTTCCTGCAAGGCTTCGGTAATACGGGCTACGCACTGGTCGATGCATTCCGCGGCCTTGATGGCGGCATCCAGCTTGCCGGTGTGGCCCACCATGTCGCCATTGGCATAGTTACAGACAACTAGGTCGTATTTCCCGCTCTTGATCGCCTCGACCAGCTTGTCAGTGACCTCGGGCGCACTCATTTCCGGTTGCAGGTCGTAAGTCGCCACTTTGGGCGAAGGAACCAGGATTCGGTCCTCACCTTCAAACGGTGTTTCGAGACCGCCGTTAAAGAAGAAGGTAACGTGTGCGTACTTCTCGGTTTCGGAAATCCGCAGCTGGGTTTTGCCGAGGTTGGCCACATACTCGCCCAGACCATTGGTCAACTGCTCCGGGGGATAAGCGCACGAGGTGTTAATGTCGGCTGCGTACTCGGTCAGCATGACGAAGTCAGCCAGTTCCGGATGCTTGCGACGTTCAAAACCGTCGAAGTCCTTTTCCACGAAGCAGCGTGTCATCTCGCGGGCGCGATCAGCGCGGAAATTCATGAATATAACGGTGTCACCGTCGTTGATGGTGCCTTCGTTATCGCCGCTGGCCATGATACGGGTGGCCTTTACAAACTCGTCGTTCTCGCCGCGCTCGTAGGCTTGCTCCAGCGCGGACACCGGATCAGCTGAAGTGAATTCTGCTTCGCCCAGGGTCATAACGTTGTAGGCTTCTTCCACGCGGTCCCAGCGATTGTCGCGGTCCATGGCGTAGTAGCGGCCAACAATGGAGGCCACCCGGCCCACGCCCAAGTGCTTGAGTTTGGTGGCAGCTTTTTCCAGTGACGCTTTTGCACTGCGGGGAGGCATGTCGCGGCCATCGAGGAAGGCGTGGATATAGACTTCCTTCGCGCCGCGCTTGGCTGCCATTTCAGCGGCCGCCAGTACGTGGTCTTCGTGGCTGTGAACGCCGCCGGGGGAAAGCAGGCCCATCAGGTGCACAGCACGGTTGCTGCTGACGGCTTTATCAATGGCGGCGCAAAGTACGGAATTTTCCGTAAAACTACCTTCTTCTACATCTTTGTCGATGCGTGTCAGGCTCTGATAAACCACCCGGCCAGCGCCCAGGTTCATGTGCCCAACCTCGGAATTACCCATCTGTCCCTGGGGCAGACCGACAAACATGCCGGAGGTGTTGATGAGTGTTTTCGGCTGATTTTCCCAGAGCTTATCCCAACACGGGGTGTTGGCATTGCTGATGGCGTTGTCTTCAGCCGGGTCACGGTGGCCCCAGCCATCAAGAATGATCAGTGCGGTAGGCTTACGCGTGGCAGTCATCACTTAATCCGATGGTAGTTTGGTAAATTTACTAAAACGAACATTGATTCTAAACATTTTCGCACCCTCCGGCCAGTGGCGTCACCTTCGGCCTGGTCACCTTCTGTCCTTGGGGAAGGGTGTGTATAATCCCGCCACAAACTATTCAGCAAGGTGTTTTCATGGAAAGGGTGTTCGAGTTCGCGGTTAACCATTACATTCTGGTATCTCTGTTTGTCGCTTTCCTGCTGGCCATATTGGTGCTCGAGTCTCGCCGTGGCGGCAAGAAAATCTCTGCGCAGGGAGCCGTGAATCTGATTAACCGCGACGAAGCTGTCGTCGTCGATATCCGTGATCGCAAGGATTTTAACGAGGGCCGGATAACCGGTTCAATCAATATTCCCCTTAATAGTATCAAAAGTCGTGCGTCGGAACTGAAGAAGTTCAAGGACAAGCAGATTATTGTGGCTGACAAGATGGGTCAGCATTCCGCCATGGCGGTCAAGCAGTTGAATGCGGAAGGCTACGCCAATGTGGTTCGCCTCAACGGTGGCGTTGCGGACTGGAAAGGCAGCAATCTGCCGTTGGTGAAGAAGTAACGGCCCTGCCAGGCCTTGAACTGAACGGTAAACTGTCGCACTGTTTCACATCGGCCGGCGGAGCCAGGCATTACACTGTTCCGGCAGCACTGACATAACAACGGGCCCAGGTTGCCCCTTATCGAGAATGAAAGGATTGAACATGGCTGAAAATGAGCAGGCCGCAGCAGGCAACGAAAACCAGAATCAACCACAGTTCGCGCTCCAGCGTATCTATGTGAAGGACCTGTCGTTCGAGTCGCCGAATTCCCCGACGGTTTTTCAGGACCAGTGGAAACCTCAGGTTAATCTGGATCTGAACACCTCCCACAACAAGATCAGCGATAACCAGTACGAAGTGGTCCTGTCTCTGACTGTGACCGCGAAAGTCGATGAAAAAGTGGCTTACATCGTCGAGATTCAGCAGGCGGGCGTTTTCCTGGTGAAAGGTATTGAAGGCCCGCAGCTCGGCCAGATGCTGGGTGCCTATTGCCCCAACATCCTGTTCCCCTACGCTCGGGAAGCCATTGACGGCGTGGTCGGTCGGGGTAGCTTCCCGGCGCTGATGCTGGCACCGGTTAACTTTGATGCCATCTATGCACAGGCATTGAAGCGCAAGCAGGAAGAGGCGTCAGGGGAAGCGAAGGAAGAGCAGACTCACTGATACGCTCTCGTCACAAGCGCCAGAAAAACCCCGCCAACGGTTCAGGTTCGCGGGGTTTTTTATTGGGCGATTTCCTGCCCGATACCGTCACTGATTATCTGGTCGATCTCGCCGGCTGCCTTCATGGACTCCAGCGCCCGGGACAGGCAAGGGATATCGTCTTTTCGGGATTCATGAACCCAGTGATAGAGGGGGGCTTGCAGCAGTGGCTCGCCAATGGACAGGTTTGGGTTCTTGCGTTTGGCGGCCAGGGCGTCCCACTCCAGGGTCAGTGCCACGTCGATACGGCCTCGTTCAAGCAGATCGATCAATTGAAAGGTGTCGCTGGTGGCTACCTGTGTCGCATCCTCGGGCAGCACCCGCGCGATCATTCGATAGCCATTGAGGAAACCAATCCGTTTTCCCTTCAAAGAGGCCTTTGAATCGCCGGCCTTGCCGTTGAGAGCCACCGAAACCAGGCGCGCCTCCTGGATGGGCGTCGCCAGCGGTAGCAACGGAGCATTGTCATTGACGGCCATCGGGATTCGGGCAAGCTCGCCGTCTGACTGGCCTTTCTCTGCCATAAGCACGGCCCGTGCGGCCGGGACATCCAGATATCTTATGTCCAGCCCGCAGCTGTCATAGAGCTTTCTGATGATCTGTTTGCCAAGGACCACAGACACTTCTGACGTTGTCGAGGGCGTGGTGATAACACGGGTAGCCTGCGTATTATTATTGGGCCAGGCGTTGCTGGTAGTCAGCATGAGCAAAACGGCAATAATGGGCCATCCGCTGTGGCGAGGGTTACTGCGACCCTTCAAATCCAAATTGCCTCCACGCTTCATAAACCACCAGTGCTACCGTGTTGGATAGGTTAAGGCTGCGACTTTCCGGTCGCATGGGCACTCTCAGGCGATGGTGCTCCGGCATCGCCTCTCGGATGTCCTGTGGCAGCCCGCGGGTTTCGGGGCCGAACATCAGATAGTCACCATTCTGGTATTCGACATCATGATAGCCGCGGCTACCTTTGGTGGTCAGCCCGAAAAGCCTTGAAGGTTGCTCACTCTCCAAAAAGGCCTGGTAGTCGGAGTGTACCGTTACCGTTGCGTATTCACTGTAATCCAGGCCTGCCCTGCGCATCTGTTTGTCTTCCAGGGTAAAACCCAGGGGTTCAATCAGATGCAGCCGGCAGCCGGTGTTGGCGCAGAGCCGGATGATATTGCCGGTATTCGGCGGTATCTCCGGCTCGAACAGCACCACGTTCAACATCCTGTGATCAACGCTCCACGGCGAGGGCAACACCCATGCCGCCGCCAATGCACAGGGTGGCAAGCCCCTTCTTTGCATCCCGGCGAGCCATCTCGTGCAGCAGGCTGACCAGGATCCGGCAACCGGAAGCCCCGATTGGATGGCCCAGTGCGATAGCACCACCGTTCACATTGACCTTCGCGGTATCCCATCCCAGGTCCCGATTAACGGAAATGGCCTGGGCGGCGAAGGCTTCGTTCGCTTCCACCAGATCCAGATCGTCCACCGACCAACCGGCCAGTTTCAGGCAGCGCTGGCTAGCAGGGATCGGGCCGGTGCCCATAATGGCCGGGTCGACACCGGCATTGGCATGAGCCCTGATAGTGGCCAGAGGCTCAAGCCCAAGTTCCTTGGCCTTGTCGGCGCTGCACACGATGACGGCCGCCGCGCCGTCGTTAAGGGAAGACGCATTGCCGGCGGTGACGGTTCCATCCTTTTTGAACGCGCCACGAAGCTTGCCCAGGCTGTCCGCGGTTACGCCAGCGCGCGGGTTCTCGTCCGTGTTGACGATCAGTGGATCGCCCTTGCGCTGAGGAATAGTGATGGGAACAATCTGGCTTTCGAAGTAGCCAGCGTCGATCGCGGCGGCCGCCTTCTGTTGGGACGCGGCAGCAAACTCGTCCTGTTCTTCACGGGTGATGCCGTACTTCTCCACGATGTTTTCTGCGGTGACGCCCATGTGGTAGTCGTTAAAGGCGTCCCAAAGGCCATCGGAAATCATGGTGTCCACCATGTTCCAGTTACCCATGCGCTGGCCGTTGCGGCTGTTGGGCAGCACGTGGGGAGCCTGGCTCATGCTCTCCTGACCACCTGCAATCATCAGCTCGGCATCGCCGCAGCGAATGGCCTGGACCGCCATGTGCACCGCCTTCAGTCCCGAGCCACATACCTTGTTGATCGTCATTGCCGGTACAGAGGCGGGGATGCCGGCGTTGATGGACGCCTGGCGTGCCGGATTCTGTCCGCAACCGGCCGTCAGAACCTGGCCAAGGACCACTTCGTTGACCTGATCGGCAGCAACACCGGTTTCTTCAAGCAGGGCTTTGATAACGGCGCTGCCCAGCTTATCGGCACTCAGGCTGGACAGCCCGCCGCCGAAGCTGCCGACGGCGGTACGTTTGGCGGCTACGATAACTACATCACGCATGGAGTCTCTCCGGTTTGCACGCAGATTTTAAAAGCTGGATTCATTGTATCGGAAAGCGAGAGTGGGCCAAAGCAGGCAACTGCGATGGTTTTACATATTGAGGCTGCGTCCGCCATCCACCGCGAGGATCTGGCCGGTGACAAACGGGGCGTCGCACAGCAGGAAGGCGATGGCGCCAGCAATGTCCTCCGGCTTGCCGGTGCGGGCCAGGGGCGTCTTGGCCAGTATACTTTGCTGGTAACCTTCGTCGATCGCCGCGTCACCCTCTGGCCAAAGGATCGCGCCTGGTGAAACCCCATTTACACGTACCTCCGGTGCCAGGTCCTTCGCCCAGGACAGGGTCAGTGAAGCGAGCCCGGACTTGCTGGCGCAGTATAGTGGATGGTCGGCCAGCGGCCGTTGGCTGTAGATGTCGATAAGATTCACGATGGCGCCCTGTGACAGTTTCAACGCTGGCAGGCAGGCCTGGCCGAGAAAAAAAGGCGCCCGCAGGTTGGTGTTCATGATCGCGTCCCAGTCACCTGGGCTGGCGTCCTGTGTAGGGTTCGGGTAGAACACCGAGGCGTTGTTCACCAGGCCATCAAGTCGACCCCAGGTGGAAACTGCCTTGCGGGCCAGCAGTTCTGTCTGATCCGGGGCGGCAAGATCGGCCTGGATGGCAACCGCCGATTTCTGTCGGATGCTGTTGAGCTCGTCACGAAGGGCGTTTGCGTCCGCCTCCCGCGAACGGTAATGAATGACCAGGTTCCAGCCGCGTTGGTGGAGATGTCTGGCGGTATGGGCGCCAAGCCGATGCGCTGCGCCGGTAATGAGCACTACAGGTGTTGAGGATGCCATCGCGTGTCTACTCTTTGTTGAGGAATGCGAGGATACGCCGTAACCGCTCTTTGCGGATTGCTTCACCCAGTTCTTTTCCACGAAACCCTTGTTCCATCAGGGTTTTCGCCTGTACCCCGGTGGCGGCGTGTTGCGCGGATTTCAGCCAATCCACCCTGTGCCGCTCTGGCTCCGGCAGCGCGCATTTCAGAGCAACCAATAGGCCGGAAAATCGGTCTGCCCGACGCCACACGTCTGCTCCATCCAGCATGTCCAGCAACAGGTCGGCGTCGTGAGACGTTATAGTGTGAATCTTTGGTATCACGTCGGTGATGAGGCGGGTGAGATCCTGGCAGTCGTTGGGGGCTTTCAGTGCCCTGGCTCGATTCCGGGCTTCGGCTGGCGCCAGGGGGGAAAGCAGCGCGGCGAAGCGGACACTCGTATCATCGCTGCTTTCGTGGGCACGGCGCAAGGCGCCGATGGCGCCTGAAAACGCCTCGAGTGGCTCAAGCTCCGGTATAAGGACGGCCAGTGCGCCGCATTCACGCAGGACTTCGAAAAAGGTGCCGGGTTCCTGCTCATGCAACGCTCGCTGGATTTCCTGCCATACCCGCTCCGGCACCAGGTTGCCGACCTCGCCCTGGTCCACCATCTGCCGCATCAGCGCCATGGTGGGTTCGGCAATGGTGAATCCCTGGGGCTGCAGGCGGGCAGCAAAGCGTGCGGTGCGCAGTATGCGCAGCGGATCCTCGGCGAAGGCCTCGGAAACGTGGCGTAGTTTGTGATCCTGCAGGTCCTGGCGGCCGTGGAAGGGGTCGACAATTTCACCTGCGGTGGACTTTGCCATGGCGTTGATGGTCAGGTCACGGCGCTTCAGGTCGTCCTCAAGGGGCACGTCCGGGGCGCTGTACACGGTAAATCCGTGGTAGCCTCGCCCCTGCTTTCGTTCCGTTCGTGCTAATGCGTACTCCTCCCGGGTGTCTGGGTGAAGGAATACCGGAAAATCCGCGCCTACCTGCTTGAAGCCCTTTCGCAACATGTCTTCCGGAGTTGCACCGGTGACCACCCAGTCCCGGTCTTTGACCGGCAGACCAAGAAGTTCATCACGGACGGCTCCGCCCACCAGATAGGTTTTCATGGATTGGGTTCTGCTCCTTGAGGGATGTTGCTCTGGGGATTATCCCGGCAAGGCTGGCCACAGGCAAACCGGTTGGCCACAAAAAAAGCCCGGTATCAAACCGGGCTTGGTGGACTGCTTCTATACAACAGGCTTAGAACGCAGCGCCGAACTCAATCGCCGCGCCCAGATCGGCATCGCTGATCAGGCCGCCGATATCGAGGCGGGCACCGAAGGGCGACAGGCCGATACCGGCCGTAAACTGGGTGTCTTCCTCGGTGCCATCGTTGTCGTCATTGCTGGCCAGGTTCTGGCGCACGCCGAAGCGAAGTTGCGCGTAGCGGAAAGCGTCGAACTCCGCGCCGAGAGCAACCCACTGGGTGTCATCCTCATAGCCGAAGGCTTTCTTTTCCGTCAGGTCCACTTCTGCGGTCAGCACGTGGAAGTCGCCTTTATGGGCGATGCCCGCAGTTACCATCGGCTCAAGTTCCAGAGTGCGCTTTTCCTCGTCTGGGCGGCTGGCTGCAGAGTCCAGCTCCATCGGGATCAGGTTCTTGACCGCAATGCCGGCATTCCACTGGTTGCGGGATCCGAAAGCGTAGGCGGCGCCCACGTCCAGGTTGAACCCGCTCTTGTCGGTCTGGTATTCGTCGCTGTCGAACTCGTCGTCCTCAAACCCGGAGACGGTTTCGGTGTATTGGAAGGTGCGCAGTTGAACGTATTTTGGCGATACGCCGAGTTGCAGACGTGAGCTGTCCTGAAGCTCTATGGAAGTGGCGATGGAAAGACCTACTTCGGCAACGGCAGAGGCCAGGATGCGGCCGCGGGACTCCAGGTCGCGGTCGAGATCGGCGGCAATTAGTTCCGGGATGGTTGCCGTTTCCAGGTCGGCCAGAAACTGCTCGTCGTCCTCGTCGAACTCCCCGCGGACGGTGGCGCGAACGTTGCCGTTGGTGAAAAAGCCGACGGCAAAAGACTCGGTGGGCACGGCCAGGGCGAGTCCCAGGCCGCCGTCAATCCGGACGGTGTCGCGGTCAAAGTCATTGAGCTGGCGTCTCAGGTCACCGGCGGCTTGGCGGGCATCTTGCGGGTTGGACGTCTTATCCAGTTCCTGGAAGCGATCAATCGTGTCTTGAATATCGTCGATCTGATCAACGGTTTCCTCTTCGTCCGCAAAGCGGGCGTTGACGGAGGGCAGCATCAGACCAAAATCGTTGGACCATTCATGGTGGTCTGCAGCCATCATCGCCGGATTGGTGGCGCCCGCCGCAGCCGGATGGGCGACGGCAACACCGGTGCCGCCCATGGCGAAGGAGCGTGACGACATGAACGCCTGCGGGCTCGCGATGGCGGAGGTGGTGGCGATGGAAAGGCCGATGGCCAGTGATAGCTTGGTCAGACGATATGGGGTCATGATGTGTCCTGATGAAGCGATGATACTGCTAATTTAAAAATGACATTCAGTTCAGGTTAATTCAGTTGCCACCGTGACTCACCGGTGATGCGGTAACGGTTTGTTTTTTTACTGTAAATAGCGGTAGTTTTTTGCCGCCTGGTTTCTGTGTGGCGGGCCCGGTGGGACATGAAATTATGGAATTCAGTCGGTTACAAAGGTTGGCGTGAATTTTTCATAAGGGCAGTGAACAGATGTTTTTTGCGGAGAACCAACATGACCCTGCGGCGGATACTGATACCTGCGCTGGTGGTAACAATGATCGGCTGCGCCCCCGTGGGCCAGCACCGGAACGCCAGTGCCGACCGGCAGCAGACCGAACTGGACCCGATTACGGTGAGGGTTAGCGGCTTCGGAACCTATGAGCAAGTGTCGAAAGATCGCCTGAACACGCGTAAGCGCTTGCTTGCCCGGCGTGCGTCCCAGTTGGATGCCTATCGCAACCTGGCGGAACGGGTTTATGGCACCGTGATCTACGGCAGCTCAACGGTTAACGATTTCGTATTGCAGAACGATATGTTCCGCACCTACGTTGATAGCTACATCCGTGGCGCCAAAATGGTTGCCGTGAATGAACACAGTGACGGCGTGGTGGAAACCGTTATGGAACTCAAGCTGGAGCCCAGGTTCCGTGCCTGTGTTTCCCGCGTAACCGATCGGGAAGTGCAGGACCTGTGCCCAATTCCGATGCCCAGAGGCAATGACAGCACCGGAGATTTCCAGAGCCGGGGCGTTGATTCCCTCTACTACCTCGAATAAGAGAACGATTTCCCATGAAGCTGGCTATTTCCGTTGTCACAGCACTGTTGGTAATTGCGTGTGGCGGTGCCCAGGCAGTGGTGCTGGAGGGCGTCGGCCACGCCACCATTTACAACGATGACGTCGACAGCGCACGGCAGGAGGCTAAGAAGGCGGCGTTAAGGGATGTTTCCCTGCAGTATGAAGCCAGGATCAGTAGCCGCGACACCATGGAAAACGGTGTGGTGACGGAATCCCGCCTACAGGTTGCCTCGTCGGCGCGGGCAAAGTCCGTTGAAGTGGTGGACGAGTACCGGCGGGGCAATTTGTTACGTGTCACGGTTCGCGCCGACATGTCGGCCGGCGGCCAGTGCCAGGCCGGCGATGCCGCAGAGTTGAGAAAGCGCGTGGCCGTGACCGGTTTCCCCATGGTGTATCCGGATCAGGCCCGGATAGGGCGCATAGGGGATGCCGGCGAAGTCTTGCCGCAATTGTTGCAGGCAGATCTACAGAGTGGTGGCCAACTCCAGGTTTTTGGTGCGACCACCCAGCGCCTGTTTGATGACCTGCTTAATGCCCCAACGCACCAGAAATTCAACAATCGATTGAGCAACGTGATCCAGGTGGCTCGCGAGCTTGGGGTGCAGTTCGTGGTTACCGGTGTCATCCGTGATGTTGGCGTGTCTGACCCGGACGCCTGGGGAAGTTCTGTTATCGACCGCCTGCAACGGGGCATTGGTGCGGCGAACCAGAACCGGCGGTTTGTGGTGGACATGATGGTTTATGACGGCTTCAGCGGCGCACCTGTCTATCAGGAGCGGTTTTCGGCGGAGGCACGTTGGAACGCTGGGCCGGGGTCTTCTGATGGGTTCGGGTCGGCGGGTTTCCGGGAAACCGAGTACGGACAGGCTGTCGCTGGATTGATGAGCAACATGGTGTCCGCGGTCAATGATGCGCTGGCTTGTCAGCCATTCATCACGCGGGTGACGAGAGTCGACGGCAACAAGGTCACGCTGGATTCCGGAGCCACGGCAGGCTTGCGCCCGGGGGATGAGCTGAAACTCTATCGCAGTGCCAGTTTCTTCGATTCACCCGGGGCGACCCCGGAACTGGTGGACAGCCGCGCCACCATGACAGTGAACAACGTTCACCCGGATTTCAGTAACGGCAGCATTCCTGTCTTTGGCGGGCTGATCAATATACAGCGGGATGACGTGGCTATCGTCTGGTAGGGTTGCTCAATCACGCTGCGGCGGTTTCCGCAGCCACATCCCGGATTTTGCCAACCATGGCTCTCAGGCCGTTGCCCCGTGTGGGCGAGATGTGGCGGAACAGATCCAGTTGTTCGAACAGCTCGTCGATGTCCGTGGCCAGCAGGTCCCTGGGAGACTTGCCATTCAGGGCCACCAGGATAATGGCGGCAAGGCCGCGAACGATGATGGCGTCAGAGTCAATCAGCAGGTACAGCTTGCCACTTTGCTCATCGTAATGATGGATCAGCCACACCTGGCTCTGACAGCCGTGAACGTAATTCTCTTCCCTGCGCTCGTCGTCCGGAAATGCAGGTAGCTGCTTGCCAAGGTCGATAATGAACGCGTAACGCTCTTCCCAGTCGTCCAGGAATTCAAAGCCATCGAGGACGTCTTCGAGGGTGGTGTCTTTCCCGAGCGGATTGTTCAAAAACTCCTGTTCAGCGGCAGTCATTACAGCATCCCCAATTCAAGCTTGGCTTCGTCGGTGAGCATGTCATTGTTCCAGGGTGGATCGAAGGTCAGTTCGACGGTCACCTTGTCCACATTGGGTACATGCTCAAGCTTGGTCTTGACGTCTTCAGTGATCACCGGGCCCATGCCGCAGCCGGCGGCCGTGAGTGTCATCTTGACGTACACATGGTTGCCGTCTTCCGTGCCATTCTGTATTTCACACTCGTAGATCAGGCCCAGCTCCACCACGTTGACCGGAATTTCCGGGTCGTAGCAGTTGCGCATCGCTTCCCACACCTGGTTTTCGTTCACCGTACCGTCTTCGGGGGTGTCGAAGCTGCTTTCAAGGGGCTTCTTGCCCAGTGCATCGGCATTGTGGCCTTCAATACGAGCGAGGTTGCCGTTCACGGCCACGGTGAAGCTACCACCGAGTGACTGTGTGATGGTGACGAAGGTGTCCGACGGAATCATGATTTCGGTTCCGGCGGGCACCAGGCGCGCCTCTACTTCGCGTTTGGTCAGGACCACTTCCCGTTCTTGCATGCCTTAATGGGCCTCGTATTCGCTATCTGGTTTGTCGGGTTCAGGCGACTGTAAAGCTCTCGCCACAACCGCACTCTGCCGTCGCATTCGGATTCCGGAACTGGAACAGGGAGTTCACCCCTTCGGTCACAAAATCAATTTCAATGCCGTTCACCAGAGGCAGGTGCTCTTCCTTTACAAAGACGTCCACACCGTCGATGTGAAAAACCTTGTCGTCCGCTGCGGCTTCTTCCACCCACTGGGTTTCATACTTGAAGCCGGAACAGCCGCTTTTCTTGATCGCCAGGCGGATACCTTTCGCCTCAGGCTTCTTGTCCAGTTGTTTGCGTACGTGTTTCACCGCTGTCGGGGTCATGGTGACCGCCACGGTTGGTGTGAAGACTTCGGCTGTCATATTTCCACCTCCATCAGGCAAACAGACGCTGGATTTTCTGCAGGGCAGTGAATAATTGTTCCACTTCCTCCAGCGTATTGTAAAACGCAAAGGACGCCCGGGCTGTACCGGGAACCCCGTAAAAGTCCATCAGCGGCATGGCGCAGTGGTGGCCAGTGCGAATCGCGATGCCCTGCTGATCCAGCAGTGTTCCTATATCACTGGGGTGCAGGCCGGCGATTTTAAAGGACATGACCGGCACCTTTTGGCTGGCCGTACCGATGATTTCCATGCCCGGGACCGACTCGACCAGTTCGTTGGCGCGGGTGAGAAGCGCGTTTTCCGCCGCTTCCATGCCATTGCGATCCAGGTTGCCCAGATAATCAATGGCCGCGCCCAGGCCGATGGCCTCGGCAACCGGCGGTGTGCCGGCCTCGAACTTGTAAGGCAGCACGTTCCAAGTGGTGCGCTCGAACGACACCCGCTCAATCATTTCACCGCCACCCTGGAACGGGGGCATTTCTTCCAGCAACTGGGCCTTGCCGTACAGCACGCCAACGCCCGTCGGGCCGAACAGCTTGTGGGACGAGAACACGTAGAAATCACAGCCCAGAGCCTGTACGTCCGGCTGGAAATGCGGCACCGCCTGTGCGCCGTCGATAACGGTGATCACGCCGTGAGCCTTGGCCTGCTCAATCAGCGGTGCAATCGGGTTCACCGTGCCCAGGACGTTGGACACGTGCGTCAGTGCCAGTACCCGGGTGCGGTCGCCCAGCAAACTATTGAACGAGTCCAGATCCAATTCACCCTGTGGAGTGATCTGGATGGGAACCACCTTCGCGCCCGTGCGCTCGGCCACCATCTGCCAGGGCACGATGTTGGCGTGATGTTCCATATGGCTGACGAGAATTTCGTCACCAGGCTTGAGGCGGCCGGCCAGGCCATTGGCCACCACGTTGATGGCCTCGGTGGTGCCACGGGTCCAGATAATCTCGCGGGTGCTGTCAGCGTTCAGGAACGCGCGAACCTTCTCCCGGGCGCCCTCGAAGGCGCTGGTGGCGCGGTCGCCAAGCGTGTGGGCGCCCCGATGGACGTTGGAATGCATTTCCCGGTAATAGCGATCCATGGCGTCCAGCACGGCGATGGGCTTCTGTGACGAAGCGCCGTTGTCCAGATACACGAGGGGCTTGCCGTTGACCTGCTGATCAAGAATCGGAAAGTCCCGGCGAATGGCCTCGACGTCGAACGCCGCAGTGCCCGCCTTTTTGGCCATGGAAAGGTCTGTCATAACCGGTCAGGCCTCCTGAAACGTCTGATCGAAAAATTCATTCAGCCGGAGCTGGGCAGCGTCTTTGACCGCCTGAACCGGAATCTGTTCAACAAGTTCGTTAATAAAGGCCATTGTCAAAAGGGTATTGGCCTCACGGCGACCGATGCCGCGGGATACCAGATAGAACAGGGAAATCCTGTCGAGCTGGCCGATGGTGGCACCATGGGCGCATTTGACGTCGTCCGCGTAAATCTCCAACTCGGGCTTGGTGTCGATTTCGGCGCCGGTGGAGAGCAACAGGTTCTTGTTGTTCATGTTCGCGTTGGACTTCTGGGCATCCTCGTGGATATGGATGCGGCCATTGAACACCGCGTGGGACTCGTCTGCAGCGATATTGCGATAGGTTTCCTCGCTGTCGCAGTGAGCGGCCACGTGTTCAATGGAGGTATGGTTGTCGTAGTGCTGTTTGCCCTGGGTGACAACCACGCCGTTCAGTTTGCACTCACCGCCTTCGCCTTCCAGCCGAACCTGCAGGTCATGGCGACGCAGTGGTCCGCCGAAGCCCACGCAGTGGCTCTCGAAGCGGGAATTGGCGGCCTGGCGAACACCGGTAGCCCCGATGTGCTGTACATTTTCGCCTTCCATGACCAGCCGCACATTCGTGACCTGGGCTCCATCTGCCAGTACAAACTCGGTGACGGTATCCACCATGACCGGCTCCTCGCCACTGGAGAGGTATTCCTCTACCACCGTAATCTGGCTGTGACGCGCGGCATCCACATAAATGCGCGGGTACGCCGAGCCGGAAGCTGTGCCGGTCACTTCGTGCACGATGAACAGCGGCTGATCGAGAACCGCTTCCTTGTCCAGCTGGATGTACAGGCCGTCTTCAAAGCGAGCGGAGTTCAGTCGCGCCATCTGTACGGCACGGGTGTCCAGCGTGTTGTCCAGGCGTTCGGCCAGGGCCGCGGCCTCGTCATCGTCCAGATCGGCGAAGCGTTGAATGCGGATGCCATCCAGGTCCGGAAAGTCCGAGGCCTCCGGAATCATCACGCCGTTGTGGAACACCACGCGATAACCGGGAATCGACAAGCTGCAGCCGTCCTTGCCGGTTGCGGGCAGGGTGGTGGCCAGTTCGTCGGTCAGCTTCAGGTGCCGGCTGGAGTATTTCCAGTTCTCGGTTTTGCGGGTGGGCAATGGCATATCCACCAGTGCCGTGCCCCGCTGTTTGCGCAGTTCAAGCAACGGCTCGGGCAGCGAATGCCCGCCCGGCTCAAGGAAGGCGCTGGAAATGGTTGGTGCTGGTTTCATTCCACGGCCTCCTTAGCTGGCTGCACTGGGGGTGGCTTCTTCGTCTTTCACGCCGAGCCAGCCGTAGCCACGCTCTTCGAGCTCGAGGGCCAGCTCGCGACCCCCGGATTTGACGATCCTGCCACCGGCCAGTACATGAACATGGTCTGGCACGATGTGGTTCAGCAGACGCTGGTAGTGAGTCACCATCAGAATGGCACGGTCTTCGGCGCGCAGGGCGTTTACGCCCTTGGAAACCACCTGCAGGGCATCAATGTCGAGCCCTGAGTCTGTCTCATCCAGAATGGCCAGCTTTGGCTGCAGCAACAGCGCCTGAAGAATCTCATTGCGCTTCTTCTCGCCCCCGGAGAAGCCTTCGTTGACACCGCGCTTGAGGAACGCCGGGTCCAGGTCCACCTGTTTGGAAACCTCTTTGGCCAGCTTCATGAACTCCGCGGCGTTCATCTCCGGCTCGCCACGGTGTGTGCGCATGGCGTTGACGGCGGTACGCAGGAACTGCAGGTTGCTGACGCCGGGAATCTCCACCGGATACTGGAACGCCAGGAAAATACCTTCACGAGCCCGCTCTTCGGTTTCAAGGTCCAGCAGGTTCTCGCCGTTCAGGCTGATTTCGCCCTGGGTTACCTCAAATGTCTCATTGCCTGCCAGCACCTGGGACAGGGTGCTCTTGCCTGAGCCGTTGGGGCCCATGATGGCGTGAACTTCCCCGGCCTTGATCTCCAGGTTGATGCCCTTGAGGATCTCTTCACCCTCAACGGATGCGTGCAGGTTCTTGATGCTTAGCATTTCTGGCGTCTCTCTATAATCTGAAAACTGGAATCTGAAAATCTGTATATGAGCCTGGGCTTAACCAACGGACCCTTCAAGGCTGACTTCAAGCAACTTGCCAGCTTCCACGGCGAACTCCATCGGCAGCTCCTTGAACACCTCTTTACAGAAGCCGTTCACAATCATGGAAACCGCCTGCTCCGGGTCGATGCCACGCTGGCGGCAGAGGAACATCTGCTCGTCGCTGACCTTGGAGGTGGTTGCCTCGTGCTCAACGATGGCCGACTTGTTCTTGCTCTCGATGTAAGGGAAGGTGTGGGCGCCACAGCGGTCGCCGATCAGCAGCGAATCACACTGGGTGTAGTTACGTGCACCTTCCGCACCCGGGCCGAACTTCACCAGCCCGCGATAGGCGTTGGAACTCTTGCCGGCGGAAATGCCCTTGGAAATGATGGTGCTGGACGTGTTCTTGCCCAGATGAATCATCTTGGTACCGGTATCCGCCTGCTGGTAATTGTTGGTCAGTGCCACCGAGTAGAATTCGCCCACGCTGTTGTCACCGCGCAGCACGCAGCTCGGGTACTTCCAGGTGACGGCAGAGCCGGTCTCAACCTGGGTCCAGGAGATCTTTGAGTTCTTGCCAATAGCGGCGCCACGTTTGGTGACGAAGTTGAAGATGCCGCCTTTGCCATTCTCATCGCCCGGGTACCAGTTCTGCACCGTGGAATATTTGATCTGTGCATCGTCCAGGGCCACCAGTTCAACAACGGCAGCGTGAAGCTGGTTTTCGTCGCGCATCGGCGCGGTGCAGCCTTCCAGATAACTGACGTAGCTGCTGTCCTCGGCGATGATCAGGGTGCGCTCGAACTGCCCGGTATTGGCCGCGTTAATGCGGAAGTAAGTGGACAGTTCCATGGGGCAACGAACACCCTTGGGTACGTACACGAACGTGCCATCTGAAAACACGGCGGAGTTCAGGCCCGCGAAAAAGTTGTCGCCTGCAGGAACCACAGAGCCCAGATACTTTTTCACCAGTTCCGGGTAGTCCTGAATGGCCTCCGAAATGGAGCAGAAGATTACGCCAGCCTTGGCCAGCGGCTCCTTGAAGGTGGTCGCCACGGAAACGGAGTCGAATACGGCGTCAACAGCTACGCCGGCGAGCTTTTCACGCTCGTGTAGGGGAATGCCCAGTTTCTCGTAGGTCTTGAGCAGCTCAGGGTCGACTTCGTCGAGGCTCTGGGGCATGTCTTCCTTGCGCTTGGGCGCGGAGTAATAGGAAATCGAGTTGTAGTCGATTTTCGGGTAACCCACGTGTGCCCAGTCCGGCTCGTCCATTTCCAGCCAGCGACGGTAGGCCTTCAGGCGCCATTCCAGCATCCATTCCGGCTCTTTCTTGATGGCGGAAAGGCGGGCAATGACGTCTTCGTTCAGGCCGGGCTCGAACGTGTCGGCTTCGATGTCTGTTACGAAACCGTGTTCGTATTCCCGTTTGATCAGCTCGTTCACCTCTTTATCGGTGGTCGCCATGATCGTCGCTCCGTATTCTCTCATCTCGGGCCTTGCAGCCCCTGGTGTCGCCGGTAGTCTCGTGTTCAGGGCTGCCGGGCGGATGTCATAAATTCATGCGTCGCAGTGATCGCCCCAGATCTGGGTGCGCCCTGCAATCGGTTTTTGGATGACGGATTGGGTGCGGCCCTGTTGAAAATCAAGGGCAATATCCGTTTCTTCTGGTGAGTGAGTATACAATACCAGAGTAAAATAGTCAGGTATTAAATTGCGCGTGTCGTGATTATACCTTAATCGACCCTTGTGGCACTAAGGGTGCGGTAATCGGGTCGATAGCCCGGCTCTTTGTGCTATTAGGCGGAGTGTGTCTTCCTGTCTGCGACTAAAGCCCAATATGGTTATTTTCGGCTAACATGTGTACGCTGACCAGCGCAGGTAAAGCGTGCCTGCAGGGAATGATCAGGAGACCGTGACATGCACTCAGAACCGATGAAGCCCCGCGCGGCTATGGCACCGTTCAGTGCGCGAGTGACTTCGTTGATTGCCGGGCATCTGGAGCGAGGTCGGGTAGGGGTGGAGGCTGTTGCCTCTCAACTGCACATGAGCCGGCACACGCTCCATAAAAGATTGAAAGAAGAAAATCTGACCTTTGCTGCGTTGCTTGAGGACATCCGGCGTGAACGGGCGCTGGCCTACCTGAAGGATCGCAGTAAGCCCCTGGTGGAAATCGCTGAACAGCTCGGGTTCTCCGAACTCAGTGCTTTCAGCCGTGCGTTCAAACGCTGGATGGGTAAATCGCCAGGAGCCTACCGCTCGCGGGTTGCTTAAGGAATATTGAAAACGCCGGGGCCGCAAATTCGTGCGTACCCCGGTGGTTTGCTGCCGGGTGGTCAGGCTTTCTTGAAGATCAGCGTGCCATTGGTGCCGCCGAAGCCAAAGCTGTTGCTCATCACCAGGGGCAGATCCACGTTGTCCTGCCGTTCCCGCACGATGGGGTAGCCTTCGGCGCCTTCATCCAGGTTCTCGATATTGGCTGACGGAGCAATAAAGTTCCCCCGCTGCATGATCAGGCTGTAGATGGCCTCGTGCACACCGGCTGCGCCCAGAGCATGGCCGCAAAGTGGCTTGGTTGAGCTCAGTGGCGGTATCTTGTCGCCAAAGGTTTCCTTCAGGGCTTTGAGTTCGGTGACATCCCCCGCTGGCGTGCTGGTGCCATGGGTGTTGATGTAGCTGATCTCGCCATCGATGTTTTTCATCGCCTGCTGCATGCAGCGAATGGCGCCTTCACCGCTGGGCGCCACCATATCGGCGCCGTCAGAGGTTGCGCCGAAGCCCACCAACTCGGCCAGGATGTTGGCTCCGCGAGCTTCCGCATGCTCCAGGGCTTCCAGTACCAGGATGCCGCCGCCGCCAGAGATGACGAAACCGTCCCGATCCCGATCGTAGGTGCGGGAGGCTTTTCCGGGGGTGTCGTTGTATTTGGTGGAGAGCGCACCCATGGCGTCGAACATCAGGCTCAACGTCCAGTGGATGTCTTCACCGCCACCGGCAAACATCACGTCCTGGCGGCCCAGGGCAATCATATCGGCGGCATGGCCAATGGAATGGGCGCTGGTGGCGCAGGCTGAGGTGATGCCGTAGTTGATGCCGGTAATGCCAAATGCCGTGGCAAGAGAGGCGTTGATAGCGCTGCCCATGGTGCGGGGCACACGATAAGGTCCTACCCGGCGGATGCCTTTCTCACGGTGGGTGTCGATGGCGTCCATCAGCTCCACCGTTGATGCACCGCCAGCGCCGGTAATGACGCCGGTAGAGTTGGCGCGGATATGCTCTTCTGTCAGCCCGGCTTGTTCAATGGCTTCTTTCATCGCCAGGTAGGTGTAGCCGGAGGCCGGGCACATGAAGCGCATCAGTTTGCGGTCGATCAGTTCCGGCAGATTCAGGTCAATCTGTCCGCATACATGGCTGCGCAGACCGTTGTCCTTGGCTTCCTGGCTAAAGCCAATGCCAGGAATTGAATCCCGCAGGGACCGGGTTACTTCGTCTTGATTGGTTCCGAGGCTGGAGACGATTCCCATGCCTGTAATAACAACACGACGCATTTAATGGCTCCTAGAAGTCATCCGTAGAATTGAACATGCCGACCTTCAGGTCTTTGGCGGTGTATATTTCCCGGCCATCCACTTCCATACGGGCATCGGCAATGGCCATGGTGAGCTTGCGGCGGATGACCCGTTTGATGTCGAGGTGATACCGAACGAGTTTGTTCGTGGGTAGCACCTGGCCGGAAAACTTCACCTCACCGCTTCCAAGCGCGCGCCCCTTGCCTTCACCTCCGGTGGCTGCCAGGAAAAAACCCACCAACTGCCACATGGCGTCCAGGCCCAGACAGCCTGGCATGACCGGATCGTCCACAAAATGAACCTTGAAGAACCAGAGGTCCGGGTTGATGTCCAGCTCCGCAACGATGCTGCCTTTGCCATAGAGCCCGTCGGTTTCGCTGAAATGGGTAACGCGGTCCATCATCAGCATTTCATTGATGGGCAGTCGCATCTTGCCGGGGAAGAGCGTGCCTTGTCCGCAGGCTTCCAGATCGGCCTTGGTAAAGTGATCAGGGGTCATAATGCCAGTGTTCCTGTTACAAAATGGTTTCTTATACTTTAGCTGGTATTACCGCTAAGGCTATTGACCATTGGTTGCAGTTTGCAGTCGGGCACAAATTTTCTGTGACGATTTTTCACTTCGCCATGGCGACGCCACCCTGGCCAACGACTCCGGAGGTCAGCGCCCCCCGGATTTCTCGGATACCTGCTTCGTCAGTTCCTGCAACTGTTGCTGAACCGCCTTTAACTGGCGTGCGATCTCGTCCCGTTCATCGTGGGCTTTTTGGGCCTGCTCCGCATTCTGTTCCTCACTCATGACTTCCAGGATAGCCCCGATCATCATGTTGAGGAATACGAAGGCCGTCAGGAATATGAACGTCAGGTAGTAGAGCCAACTGAGCGGGTAGGATTCCATCGTGGCATACATCACATCCGTCCAGTCCTCGAAGGTTGCCACCCGGAACAGAGTAAGCATGGCTATGGCGACATCGCCCCAAAGGGTCTCGTCCACGTCGGCAAAGAACATTGAGCCCATGGCCGCATAAATGTAGAAAATGATAAACATCAACAGGGCGATGTAGCCCATGCGCGGGATGGCTTTCAGAAGAGAGTTGATCAGGAAGCGCAGCTCTGGCACCACAGAGACCAGGCGCAACACCCGGAACACACGCAACAATCGACCAAGCAGCACGGCGTCGGAGTTGTCCAGGGGGATGAGGCTACCAACCACGACCAGTGTGTCGAACAGGTTCCAGCCGTCCATCAGAAAGCGTTTCTTATTGGGGCAGGCAGCAAAGCGGAACAGGATTTCTATCAGAAAAAATACGGTGATGGCGCTGTCCATCACGCTAAGGGAACCCTCCACCAGTGGCGGAAGCTCATAGGTCTTTGCGCCAATGGTGAGCGCCGACAGGATGATAATGCCGATAACCACGCTCTGGAAGATCCGGCTGGACTCTATGCGGCGCAGTTGTTCGAATCCGGTTGTAGGGCTTGGTTGGGCAGACATGGGAAAACAGCAACTCCATAACGATCGCGGAGCCTGAATTCTAAAGGGAGTAGGGCGGATTGGGTAGCGGGAACTTTGCTCAGGCGTTGGCGAGTATGATCCGCCACTGCTCTTCAGTAACGGGCATCACCGACAGGCGGTTGCCACGCCTGATCAATGCCAGACCCTCAAGCTCTGGCAGGGACTTGATTTCATCCAGTGGGATCAGTCGTGGCAGTTTTTTTTCAAAGGCCATATCCACGGCCTGCCAGCGCGGTTTTTCCGGTGTGCTTTTGGGGTCGTAGTAGGGCGAATCTTCCCGGAACTGGGTCGGGTCCGGATAGGCGGAAGTCACGACGCGGACAATCCCCGCCACGCCAATGTGTTTGCAGCTGGAGTGGTAAACAAACACGTCGTCCCCCTCGGCCATTTCCCGCAGGAAATTTCGCGCCTGATAGTTGCGCACTCCGTCCCAGGGGATGGTCTGATCCTTTGCGTTCTCAAAGTCATCGATGCTGCATTCGGACGGTTCGGTCTTGACCAGCCACTTTGCCATCGCTCGGCTCCCGACATGGTGAGGTTATACAGTATAACCAAAATCCGGCTCGTCTGGCCGTTATGGCACGGTCACGCTGTCACAGGGTATGGGGCAGGACGCCGTAGTAGATTGCGCTGAAGTGCAGGGCGCTGCCGCCGATGACGAACAGGTGCCATACCGCATGCATGTAGGGAATGCGGTCCGCGAGGTAGAAGCCGACGCCGGCTGTATAGACCACGCCACCCGCGATGGTCAGGTAGAGGGCTGTCTCGCTGATGCTCGCTACCAGGTCCGATGAGGCGAAGGTGATCAGCCAACCCATGGCAATGTAGATACCTACACGTGCCAGTTTGAAGCGGTTCTGGAAGATGACTTTCAGAACCACGCCGGTAGCCGCCAGGGACCAGATGATGGCAAACAGGGTCCAGCCGCTGGTACCGCGCATGTTGACCAGCAGGAAAGGGGTGTAGGTGCCGGCGATCAGCACGAAGATGGCGCAGTGATCCAGGGTCTTGAACAGCGCTCGCATCCGGGGATGGCGAGCACCATGGTAAAGCGCCGATGCCAGGTAAAGCATGATCAGGGACGCGCCAAAAATGCTGAAGCTTACAACCTTCCAGACATCACCCAGTTGGCTGGCCGCGACGATCAATGCAACCGTGCCGATCACGCTAAGAAGGGCGCCGAGGCCGTGGGTGGCACTGTTCAGCCATTCCTCGATACGGTGATGGACGGATTCTTCGGGGTTCTCGCGAGCTTTCATGGGTACCTGGTTCGGTTCTGTCATGCCGCTACGGTACTTCAGCGTACAGGTGTACGCAATAGACGAAGTGTGACGTGTTGTTCAGCTCGAACCTGTAATGACACTGTTCGATGGATTATCCCGAGCTGCGGCCGTTGCCGGACGCCTTTTTCAGCCTTGAGAAGGTTGCCGGCACCACGCCCAGCCACGACGCCAGCTGGTTGTCCGGCACCCGCTTGATCAGCTCGGGATACTCGTCCAGCAACAGCCGGTAACGCTCTTGGGCCGGCATGGTTTGCTTGCGGAACTCCCTCATGCTGGTCAGCTCGGCGACTTCCTCCGTCAGCACAATGGCGAACTTTTCCCAGGCGCCATCCCCCTGTGCCTGGACTGCTGCCCGGAACGCGGAAAAATCGGCCACCCAGAGTGTTGCGGGGGTAACGGCTGTGAGGCACAGGGTGTTGCGGGAAGTTCGGCTTCTGCCAAAGACAGGCCAGATCAGATCCCCTTCCGTGAAAAAATGGTGGATGGCCACCTTTCCCGCCAGTGATTCCCGGAACAGTCGAAGCACACCGTGCTGGATCAGGTACACGTTACCCCAGGGGCGGTTGTGTCGCTCCAGATCGGTTTCAGCGTCCACCCGGCATTTCTGGAACAGTCCGCCCAGTTCACTGACGAAGCGCTGTTGGGGGTTGTCGCTGTCGTTGCTCAGATGAATGCCAAAGCAGTGGCTGAGCCCACTGAGTAACGCATGGGACTCCGGCGCGGGCTCATGCCAGATAATATCCCGGTGTCGCTCTGCCAGCATGCAGGGGGGCGATGAGCTGGCAATCGGTTCCTGTTTCATGGGAGCACCTTGGCTGAGTCGGTTGTCGGAGTTTGGCATCTGGATAGGTACATTCAAAATAAATTAAACCAGTTTGTCTTAGCGGCTGAATCAATATTCCTGCTGGTGTTAAACTCGGTGCCTTTCTTGCCCTGTACCGGAGTCAGCATGGCCGCGGCCCTCGCACTGTTCTACAAACTGCTCCCCCTGTATATCACGGTTGCCCTGGGTTGGGTTGCCGGGCGTTATCTTCAGGCCAGCGGTAAACACATCGCCGGTATCATGCTCTACATTGTAACGCCCTCTGTGGTGTTTTCCGGCGTTATGGCGGCACCGCTCTCGACGGAAGTGATCCTGTTGCCACTACTGGTTTTTACGCTGTGTTCGGTGCTCGGTTTTGCGCACATGAGGATTGCCCGCGGAATAATCTCGGACGGCAGTGCCAGTCTTATTCCGTTGTCGGTGGGCACGGGCAATACCGGTTATTTTGGCATACCGGTGGCATTGCTGCTGTTTGGTCAGGAAGGACTGGCGCTTTATATCGTGTGCATGCTGGGTACGACGCTGTTCGAGAATTCCGTGGGCTTCTATCTGGCCGCCCGGGGACGGTACAGCCTCAAGGATTCCCTCGTGAGGGTGGCGCGGCTGCCTTCGGTCTACGCCTTTATGTTGGCGGTTGTGCTGAACCTGAACGGATTTTCCATCCCGGATGTTTTCACGCCGCTTTTCGACAACCTTCGTGGGGCCTACAGCGTCCTCGGCATGATGATTATTGGCATGGGGATTCTCAGTTTTCGCGGGCTGGCGGGCAACCCGCGTTTTACCGGCCTGGCGTTCTTCGGCAAGTTCGTGTTCTGGCCGCTGGCAGCCATCGTGCTCTGGTGGCTGGATGCCCGTTTCTTCGGTATCTATAACCTGGCCGTCTACCAGGCGATTTTCCTGATTTCCATAACGCCCATTGCCGCCAATACGGTGGTCATAGCCACGCTGCTGGACACCGCGCCAAAACAGGCCGCCGGCACTGCCTTGCTGAGCACCTTGTTTGCCCTGGCGTTTATTCCGGTGATGGTGGCCCTGGTTATGCCGTAACCCGGGGAGCGGTGCGTAAGGTGAACAAGCCCGCTATCAGGCCGGTGAGCGCGCCAAGCCAGTGGGATTGGACGATGACATGGCCCCCAATCAATGGGTTTTCGCCAACCGCCGGGTATAGAAACACCTCCGTTGCCATCTTCAGCAGAATGAATGCCAGTATGGTGATGCTCCAGCGGGTATCCGTTTTGATATTGAACAAGGCCGTAAACACCAGAAGCCCATGAAGACAGCCTGAAAACCCCCGATACCAGTCAACCTCGGGCGCCGCCAGAAACAGGCCTGAAGAGATGGCGAGAGGGGAGAGAATCAGGTAGCTTATCCAGCTCGGCAGGGGGGGATGCCTTGTGAACAACAGGCCGGTTACCAGTAGCCCCGCCAGGTTGAGTAGCAGGTGGTTCGGGCCCAGGTGGGTCCAGTGGCCGGTGAGCAGCCGCCAGTACTCGCCGCCAGGAATACCCTCACGAGACCATTCCAGAGCGCTTGCCGGCCACAGGAATGCAGCCGCCAGCAGCGCTGCCAGTACCGTGAATCTCGGCCAGTAAGGGAACAGTTGTGGTGATCGTGTGTGTGTCATAAATACACGGCGTTACGCAAAACGCCTGGTGCCCTGTTTGCGAAGTGATTAGATTTTGTGCACCCCCTTTAAACAACAAAACAGGGATGTTCAATGCAGTTCAAGTTTATACAGGTTGTTGCGGCCATAATCACCCTCATGCTCCTTGCTGTAACCCCTGTGGTTGCGGACACCAGCACGGCTCGTGATATCTGGATCGACGGCCATGATTACGCGGCGGTGTTGGAGGAGAACTTGCGGGTGGACAACACCCGGGATTCCGACCTTGCCGGCACTCACTATAAAGGGCACTTCCCGGAAGACCCGGACAGTTGGGTGAGGGTTTCCCGCCTGGACAGCGGTTGGGAAGGCTTGGCGTACGTTTTCGGGCGTATGCATGCCATCGGCGATGCCCCTCGTGCCAGTCGCGTGACCAGTTTTAGTACCAGCCAGTTGGAGGCGCCGCAGTGCGGTCTTGATCATCTCCATGGCCGAACATTCATCACTCCGCAAAGCTTGACCGGTCGTGCCATGGCGCAGGCGGTCTCCGCCAGTTACGACACACTCTGCGCAAACAAGGTAGACGGCGCCTGCTTGATGCTGGAACTTGAGCTGGCATTTGACCAGCAGTTCCAGGATCGCTTCCCGGGCGACTTCCAGGGCCGTGCAGGAGCCATACTGAATATGGTGGAGGGCTTCTACGCCGATCAGTTCGGGATTGTGTTCGATACCTTATCGCTGACGTTCACCGGGCCGGGGACGTTCGACAGCACCACGGATGCGGGAACCCTGCTGGACGACGTAACTGCCCGGAGAGGCAGCCGAATTTTACCGTTCCTGGAAAGCGAACGGTCGATATTTCACCTGATCAGCGGTCGCGATTTTGCTGGCTCCACGGCAGGTCTGGCGTGGGTTGGTACGGTGTGTTACTCGCAAGGCTATGCCTCCGGTATTACCAATGCTTATAACTCTAACGCAACCACTGCGGTTGTGATCGCCCACGAGATCGGCCATAACCTGGGTGCAAGCCATGACTCGCCAGATAACGGGTGCGATGAAGGCGTAAATATCATGAGCCCTTATGTGGTGTCCTCGGCCACGCAGTTCTCCCAGTGCTCCGACGATGCCATTACCAACAGGATTTCCCAGCTAAGTTCGGTCGAACAATGTTTTAACTTCCCGGCGGATGCGGGGCTCACCGCCGTCTCCGGAAACCCGAGTGAGGTTCAGGCTCAGTCGTCGTTTCAGGCGCATTTCGACATTGCGTATCGCCGGGCTGCCGAGCCAGCAGACGGCCTTGTCGTTGCAGGGGCTATCGGTGATCAGGAGGGGCGCTTGCTGGGCGTCAGTGTAGGTGGCGCAGCCTGTACCTTGCTGGGCACCGATGCCTATGACTGTGGTGAAATACAGGCTAGAACGGGGCTTCAGCTCAGCGTTCACGCGGTTGCCGGCGATCGCCCGACTTTCAGTTTGCTGCAGAATGTGAGTCTGGCCAGCAACAGCGGTGACGTTAAGGATATCCGGCCGATAAACGATTCGATACTGACGGAAATTGCGGTTACCGACAATGAGTCTGGGACGACGGGAGATCCGGACGACGCTGAACCGACATCAGGCACGCCGGAAGCCACCGGCTCGGATTCCGGAGGCGGTGGTGGCGGTGGTTCCGTTTCCTGGTGGTGGCTTGTGGCCGCAGTATTCGCGGCAGGCCTTCGTGGTCAGGGCCGTGTGGGCCAGCCAGTACGAGTTATCGGACTTCCGGGCTGGCGGAACTGACTGACGCCTGTTTGGCGCCTTCAATATCCTTCCGGGCATGACGCACTACGCTGACACCCGCGGTAATAGCCAAGCCGCCCATGATGGTCGCCACGGCCAGGTCAGGCCACGCGGTGCCAGTACCAAATACCCCCAGGGCGGCCACCATGACAGCGACATTGCCGATAGCATCGTTGCGACTGCACAGCCACACCGAGCGCATGTCTGAATCGCCATCCCGGTAACGGAACAGTATCAGTGCCACAACGACGTTTGCCACCAGTGCCATAAGGCCCACGACCCCCATGGTCAGCGGCTCCGGTGTGATGCCGCTCTGAAGTACCCAGATGGCCCGGGCGAGTACGATGACACCGAAAACGGCCATCGTAATACCTTTCACCAGGGCGGCCCGGCCGCGCCAAAGCATACCCATGGAAAGTACGGTCAGGGACAGCACGTAGTTGGCGCTGTCGCCAAAGAAGTCGATGGCATCGGCCATCAACGACACCGACCCGGATTGAAGGCTTGCGATGCCTTCCACCAGAAACATTGCAAGGTTGACCCAAAGCGCAATCCACAATGCCTTTCGAAAGCCTGGAGCGGGGGATTTTGGGTTGGGGGCGGAGCAGCTACTGCAGGCCATGAATACCTCCTTATGTGAGACTGTATTCATTAAAAACCCTGTAGCTACTACAGAGTCAAACCTCGTCGCGAAAATGGTGTTCAGCGAGAGCCGTGAGTGCCGGGAATATGGTTGTGGTTGCCGGAGGACGCTTCATGGGCCGGCTCCGAAGTCAGTCCGCCGAGGATGCCGCACTCGCTGACTGTACGGCCTTCGGAGCAGGCATGCTGCAGTTGTTCAAGGGTATCTTCCAGGCTTTCAAGCTCCTGCAAACGCTCGCGTACATGGCTGAGGTGCCGAGCCAGAAGGGCATCCACCTCACTGCAATCAGAGTCCGGCTGGTCGGCCAGGCGTATGAGCTCCCGGATTTCGTCCTGTGCCATATCCAGGTTACGGCAACGTTTGATGAACAGCAGGCGATCAAGGTGGCTTTGCCGGTATTGGCGATAGCCACTGGCCAGGCGGTCGGGTGCCGGCACCAGCCCGATTTTTTCGTAGTAGCGAATGGTTTCTACCGGAATGCCTGTGGTTTTCGAGATTTCGCCAATTTTCATGGTTGTTCGCCTGCCGTTTGTCCGCCAAGACCGTTATGGGTTCTTGACCGGCTTCAATGGTTCCAGATTTTTCCGGTTGGCCAGAAATTCAGGCCGTGGTTTATTGCCACAATAAGGCTCTTCCAGAGTATTGTGAATGCTGTTGTAAACGAAAAACAGGTTGCTTCGCGGCCAGCACGACATATTCACGTTGGAACCATGCAGCGTGTTGCACTCGAAGATGATCAACGACCCCGGTGGGCCCTTCGGTGCCTCAATGGCGTTCTCGTCCATCAACCGGGTCAGACTGGCTGCGTCTGGAACCCCGAGATCCTGGCTCTTGAGGGATTCTTTGTAGTTGTCCTCCGGCGTGCGACCGACGCAGGGGATAAAATACTTCTGGGAACCCGGAATCAGCATCAACGGGCCGTTGAACTCGTTGTTGTCCGTCATCACGATGGAACAACTGAGGCTGCGCATGCGCGGCATGCCATCCTCGCTGTGCCAGGTTTCGAAATCGGAATGCCAGTTGAACCCCTTGCCTTTGAAACCGGGCTTGTAGTTGATCCGCGACTGGTGAATGTAGACCTCGCTGTCCAGCAACTGACGCACGATGTTGAGCAGGTGAGCATCACGGGTCAGCCGGTCAAAGCGTTCCGAAATGTCATGAATGCCGAAGATGGATCGAATCTCCTCCTTTCCGGGCTCAAGGATGGTGCCCTCAGACAACTTGAGGTCGTCATCGTCCTCGTAGTCTTTAAGCTCTTTGATAAACCCGTCCATCTCGTCCTTGGAGAAGAAGGAATCAAAAAACAGAAACCCCCTCTCATCGAACTCTCGCACCTGTTTGGCGGATAGTGGGCCGTCCGACAGGCGCTCCGAAGGGGTGTGTACCACAGGATCCAGTCGCTCAAACATGCCCAGTTTGCGTTCGAGGCGTGTCGGAAACAGGTCTTGTGGGCGTGCCATATGTGTCCTCCTTATTGCGTAGGTAACCTGATCCGTTGGGGTCTTAAGATGTATTTCAACCGTTGATATGGAGGAGACCCTTGAAACATCTTCGAGCGAGGCCGCAGTTTGAAAAGTCCACTACCAACCCAACCGGCCATGGGTAGTGGTCCTTTGAACAGTGAACGTTGATTGCTGAGGATCAGACGGTGGTTGTTTACGTGTTTTTTACGCTTTACGGGTGCCCAACTCCTTTTCATGCTTCTACTATGGAAGGTTAGGAGCGTTCAGGGGAGGAAAGGTATGCGGTTGCCGTTATCAATCAGAGTGTTGTTACTTTTGGTTCTTCCGGGGTTGGCTGCCTTGCCGGGTGCCGCCAATGGTGCTTTTCGCTGTGGCTCGTCACTGGTGGACGTCGGCGACTGGCCAGTGGAGGTTGAAGAGCGCTGCGGTGCGCCGGATTACGTAGCGACCTACCCAACGGCCACCGTTCCCGGAATAGGTGTTGTGGGCGAAGTCGAGCATTGGTACTACAACCCCGGCCCACAGGGATTTATTCGCCGCCTTGAATTCAGGAATGGCAAGCTCCGGCATGAGCACAGCCTGGGCTATGGCTTCGCCGGCGACAGTGCCGGTGACTGCTCTCCGGCGCGGCTGCAAAGCGGGCTCAGCGAATTCGAAATGGTGGCCTATTGCGGTGAGCCGCTTTCCCGGCGGGTCACCTGGGAACCCGTTGGCCGTGGATCAACGGTCGCCGGTCACTACCGTGCCGATCAACTGGTGCCTGTGGAAGAGTGGCTGTACGAGACTGGAAAGACCCAGTTCCGCCGCATCGTCAAGTTGCGTAATGGGCGGGTGGTTCACGTGGAGACCGCGAAGAAACCAACGGGAAACTGATTATGGCCCGATTCAGCGATGGACTGCCCGCACCCTCGGTATTGATGTTTGACTGGCATGGCACGCTGGTGGATACGCACGACGCCATGTTCAGCGCCATGGAAGAGATGCTGCCGCAGCTGGAAGACCTGGGCCTGGTGGACCGGCTGCTGCCCGAGGACAAATGTCGCACCTCAGACGATGCTCGCCTGGTCCGTTACATACGGATCTTCAGGCGGCTGCACCCGCGCATTCTGGCGGAACGGCGGGTATCACGAACCGATATCTTCAACGCCATCTTTGGCGACGATAAAGACGCCAAGCTGATTGCCCATAAAGCCTACAATGATTGTTACCGGAAATACTTCGGCAAGGTGCGGCCCTTCCAGCAGGGCGCCTACGAGTACCTGACCGCCATGAAGGAAATGGGCATCCAGCTGGCGGTGTCCACCAACCGCAACCGGGAGTTCCTGGACAAGGAGCTGAGCATGGTGGACGAGGGGCGCTGGAGCAACCTGTTTGACGCTACGGTGTGCGCTGACGATGTCACCGAGTACAAGCCCGACCCGGAAGTGATTACCCGCGTGCTGGAGAAACTGGGGCTGCCAGTCGACGAACAGGCCTGGTATGTGGGCGATAGCTACGTGGATATGCTCACGGCCAACCGTGCCGGGGTATCGGGTGTTTTCTACAATGGCGCCTGTTGGGAGCCGGATCGAATTGACAGTTGGTTCAGTTATCGCGACGCTCCGGCCGCCATACTGGACAGCTTCGAAGACCTCATAGACCTGTTGGCGTTGCTGGAGCGACATCAGCCAAAGGCGTTTCGGGCCACTCCGGCGGAAGTCCGGCCACGGCCCTATCCTCGGCCGGAACCGCCACAGCCCCGCATTGAGCCGGATTGGCATCCTGCCGTTGTCAGCCTGATCCGCCCGTCGGTGGTGTTGTTCGACTGGCACGCCACGCTGGTGGATACCCTGGACGCCATGTATCACGCGGTGGATGATATGTTCCCGGAATTCGAGGAACTGGGCCTGGTCAGCCGTATGCTGGCGCCGGAAGACAGCAAGACACCGGAAGACGCTCGGCTGGTGGCTTACGTGCGGGAGTTTGCCAAGCTTCACCCCAAGGTTCGGGCCGACCGCAAGATTTCGCGCACCGATATTTTCGAGGTCTTGTTCGGGGAGGATCAGGAGGCCAAGCAGATCGCCCACAAAGCGTTCAATCGTCACTACCGCGAGCACTACGGCACGGTGAAAGCCTTTGAGCCGAAGGTGCGGGCCGTTCTTGAGGGACTTCGGCGGATCAATATTCAGGTGGGTGTTATTACCAATCGTGACCGGGAATTCTTCGAGCATGAGTTGGCCGCCGTAGAGGACACCGGTTGGACGCATCTGTTTGATGTGGACGTCTGTGGAGACGACACGCCGCTGAGAAAACCTCATCCCGATCAGCTTTATCTTGCCGTGCAGAAGCTGGATTACCCGCCAGACCCGAGCGTCTGGTACGTAGGTGACAGCACCACAGACGTGATAGCCGCCAAACGCGCCGGCATGACGGCGGTGTTTTTCAACGGTGCGCAGTGGGATTTGCCCTGGCTGAACCGGATCTTTCCGGGCACTCACAAGCATCCGGATAAGCCGGATGTGGTGGTCAATGACTTTTCGGAATTCTGGGCGCTGGTGCTGGCCTGCGAAATCGGCCCGCCGTAATCTCAGTGAGGCCGGCTGTTCGCCAGCGCCTCTTCGATGTCGAGTCCAAGGGAGATAACGCCCTTTGGCAGCTTGTCGGTAATGGGCCCAACGGGGGCGCTGACCGTCACCTGAAAGCGGGACGTCGAGGCATCGTATCGAATGTCCGAAAGGTACATGGCCTCCAGCCCGGTTAAGCCGGAGCGGATGTTTGATACGACAGCGCTGAACTTTGGCTCATCCCCCTGCCAGTAATCCGAGGTAAGTTGGCTCATGGCGACCAGAGTGCCCATGTTATTGGAGAGCAATGCCTCGGTGACCAGTTCCGGGTGAGTAAGCGTCCAGGCATTCAGAGTTCGCGATCCCGGCAACTCAAGTATGGTAGTGGCAAGGTCGGTTGCCTTTTCCGGTGCCCGTGCCTGCCACATGCTGTCGAAGGTCAGTACGTCCGCCAGGGTTTCGAGGCGTGGGCCGGCATCAATGGCTTGTTGCAGGTCCAGCATGCTGTCGAGCTCGCTGAACAGCCGGTCCGCCAATTGCCTTATGCGCTTGTCCTCCTCTGCGGAGAGTGTAATCTGCCCCTCCATGCACCCGGGTAGATAGCGGTTAAAGCTTGAGATGAAGCCCGGGTTGTTGGCGCTGAAATTCTCGCTCATATACAGATACAGCGGCGCGTAGCGAAGAAAGTGTGCGTTCAACTCGTTGTAACCCGTACCCTCCATGTGTTGCAGGCCACTCATGGTTCGCTCATCCATCAGAGCGGCGTCAATTCGCCCGCGCCTGAGCAGGGCTGGCAACTGGCTTGGTGATGACACGCTCAGAAAAATGTTATAACCATTGGCTTCGAGCCAGGCTTTCTCGTTGCTGCCGTCGACAACGCCGATACGGGCGGTGTCTGGGATGGGGCCGGGTTCTGTGTTGAAAAGGTACCACTTCTCCAGCGATACCGGGTCACTTCTTTTTGCCGTGATATCCAGCTCTGTGGACGGATCTATGGCAAAGTATCCGTCAATGAGATTGCGGCTGAGTGAGTGCGCAGCCCGGTTCTGGGGAGCGAGCCGAATGTTCGTGGACCAGCCGGCCTGGTTGGCCGCGCAGGTCACGGTATCTACGGTTTCGCCAACCACATTCGCTACGCCATCCGCTGTCTGTGCAGACATCTGGTAAGGCGGGGATTCAAATGTGTAGAGAGTGAGTGTGGGAGGCCCGGCGTGGCACACGGAAACAGCTAGGGTGCCGAGTACGCTCAGGGCCATAGGCCGAAGATCCATGATGACCGTGTCATCCCTTTTGTTGACAATGCTGACTGAAGACTAGCATTTGGATGTGGGTTTTGCCTTACTTTGTCTGACAGCGGCCCGACAAAGTTCAGGCATCTCCCCGCTCGAATGAATAACAATAAAGGCTTATGAATGTCTGATGTAAAAACATCGATTCTGGTTGTTGACGACGACCTGGCAATCCGTGAGTTGTTGCATGAGCACCTGTCTCGTGTCGGCTACGATGTCATGACCGCGGCCGAGGGCGACAGTATGCGCCGCACTCTGTCAGAGGCACGGGTCGATCTGATTGTCCTTGATGTCATGTTGCCGGGCGACGATGGCTTCACGCTGTGCCGTGAGATTCGTGAGCACTCACAGGTGCCGATCATCATGCTGACCGCGAGCTCGGACGAAACCGACCGTGTGGTCGGCCTTGAAATCGGTGCCGACGACTACCTGGCCAAGCCCTTCAGCGCCCGGGAGTTGCAGGCCCGGGTCAAGGCACTGTTGCGACGCTCCGGGTTCAATCGTGCGGACAATCCCCGGTTCGTATGCTTTGATCGCTGGCGGCTGGACACCCAGGCCCATGAGCTTATCTCGGACCAGGGAGAAGTCACTCCGTTGTCCGGCGCGGATTTTTCGTTGTTGCAACTGTTCCTGGCACACCCCAATGAAGTCCTGGACCGTGACACCATTTCCGGCGTTACCCGGGGGCGGGAGTCCATGCCGCTGGACCGGGTGGTGGATGTGGCGGTCAGCCGCCTGCGCCAGCGCTTGGGAGACCAGGGGCGGAGCCCCAGGCTGATCAAGACGGTGCGAGGGGCAGGGTATCTGCTGGCGGCAACGGTGACCCATGGCGCGGAATAACGAGGGAGCCATAGAAACCGGCCGCAAGGTCTGGCGTCTTGTGCCTTCGTCGCTTCTCGGGCGCATTCTGTTGCTGACTCTGCTGGCAATGGGCGTTGCCCAGATCGCCTCCAGCGTGATCTGGGTGGGCACATTTCGCGCCCAGCAGGTGGAGGGCCTGGTCAGCACCACCCGCAACCTGGCCTCATCAGCGGCGGCAACAACGCAGTTCTTCAAGTCCCTGCCACTGGAATACCGGCATATTGTGCTGGACCAGCTGCGGGATATGGGAGGCTCCCGCTTTTTTGTCTCCCTCAACGACAAACACATCGATATGCGTGCGTTGCCTGACAGTGAACGCAAGCGGCTGGTGACAGACGAAGTCGTGGCGGTGTTGAAAAGCCGGTTGGGCAAATCGATAAATCTGCACGTGGAATTTGTTCACCCCGATGACCTGCGAATACTGAATACCCAGTTGCCATTGGATGCGTTGCCGAAATCCTGGGCCCACTATGCTTTGACGCTGGAACCCATCAAACCGCCCGTTCTGGTGACTCAGGTGGAGATTGCCACAGGAGAGTGGCTGTACCTGGCTTCGCTGTTGCCGGCGCCCTATGTCTCTCTGGATGATGAAAGCATCCCGGGCCAGCAGATCGTGTTTATCCTGGTGATGATAGGGGTTCTGTTCCCGGTGCTGGCCTGGCTGGTGCGTCGCCAGACCCGACCATTGCACAAGCTGGCCAGGGCAGCGCGGGACCTGCCGCTGGATGAACACCGGTCACCATTGAGAGAGCAGGGTAGTGCGGAAATTGTGGCGGTAACCCGTGGCTTCAATACCATGCATCGGCGGCTACAAAGTTACATCAGCGACCGGGATCAGCTGTTCCGCGCAATCTCCCACGATCTGAAAACCCCGATAACCCGGCTTCGCCTGCGCGCCGACCTGATTGACGATGCCGACATTCGCGAGCGATTCGAGAGCGACCTTCAGGAGCTGGAATTGCTGGTGAAGGGGGCCTTGCAGGGTATGAAGGACACCGACATCCATGAAAACGTGGAGTTGGTCGATATTGACGGCATGTTACGGAGAATGGCGGAAGCGTATGGAGGAGAGAGCCCGCGGGTGGTCGTGGAAGGAAACTGCGCGGCTTATCGCGGCAAACCACTGGCGCTCAAACGATGCCTGGGTAACCTGGTGGACAATGCCGTCAAGTATGGGGACTCTGCGACCATCAGTGTGGAGGACTCCCCAGAGCAGTTGACGATCCACGTCCGGGATTACGGGCCGGGTATTCCGGAGGCCGAACTTGGACGGATTTTCGAGCCCTACTACCGCCTGGGTCAGGAACACCGGCGAGGGCATGGGCTTGGTCTCGGCATAGCCCGTAACATTGCCCAAAGCCATGGTGGCGACCTTGAAATCGCGAATTGTCCAGGCGGTGGCCTGGACGTCACCCTCACGCTGCCCCGACATTGAGGTGGCATGTAACAACCGTGTTACATCGGCCTTTCAGTTTGATACGTTCCTCCCCGAGGTATTGCCATAGACTCCGATATTGCTAATACAACAAAAACAAGGAGTCATTATGAATACCCATAAAACGTATCGTTCTGCCCTGATCCTGGGCGCCAAGCCTCTTCACAGACTGACAGCCGCCGTAGGCGTGGCGTCGTTGGGGTTGTTTGCCGGCCAGGCGCATGCCCAGGAGAGCGTGGAAGAACGCTTGTCCGCCCTGGAGCAACAATTGGCTGAGGTCGAACCCCATGCCAAGGGTGAGCAGGGCTTCTCCTTCAACACCTACGCCCGTTCGGGCCTGCTGCTCAACAGCGATGGTAAAAGTGCCCCCGGCGGACCCTACCTGACCCCCGCCGGCTCTGTTGGTGGGGCCGTGGGTCGGCTGGGTAACGAGCCGGACACCTATCTCGAGGCCATCCTCAACTACAAAACCGTGGCGGAAAACGGCACCAAGGCTCACTACCGCCTGATGATTGCCGACGCTACAACCTCCAGCAACGACTGGACTGCTGATGATGGCGCCCTGAACGTGCGGCAGGCCTATGTCCAGTTCAGTAACCTGGCCAGCTTCACGGGTATCTTTGAGGACGCCTCGATCTGGGCCGGAAAGCGCTTTGATCGCGACCTGGATTTCGACATCCATTGGCTCGACAGCGATATCGTCTTCCTGGGAGGCACCGGCGCCGGTATCTATGACGTGACGTTCAGCGAGTCAGTGACATCCAACTTTTCCTTCTATGGCCGCAGTTTCCTGGACTTCCCCTCCGACCCCACCACCACTGACGGCACTTCCGACACCGACAACCTGATTCTTACCGCCAATAACTATTTCGGTAACGTTGAGTGGCTGATCAGCGGCATGTCCGCTGCGGATAACGACGAGCGCATCGTCAATGGTGTTATGGAAGCGGCCGACACCGGTGTGCATACCATGCTGGCCTACCACGGCGACAGCTTCTTCGGACTCTCCGATGGCAGCTTCAAGGTGGCGCTGCTGCATGGCCAGGGGCTTGGCGCGGAGGTCAAGAACATTGGTGCCGATGGCAACCTGCATGAAGATGCCGCCAGCACACGAATCGCCGCCTACGGCACCACCCGACTGGGTGATAGCTGGCGCATTGCCCCGGCGATCATGGCGGAAACCAGCAAAGACCGTTATGTGGAAGGGGACGAGTACCAATGGTTGACCTTCAATACCCGCCTGGCCAATGAGCTTGGCGCCAACTTTGAAATGCAGTACGAAGCCTCCTGGCAGGTGATGGACCTGGAAACCGAAGGCTTCGAAGGCCGTGGTGATGTGGATGGCGACTACGCCCGCTTTACCATTGCACCGACTTTCAAGCCCCAGGTAGGCGGCTTCTGGAACCGCCCGGAAATTCGGGTTTTTGCTACCTACTCCACCTGGGATGACGAGCTCAACCGCTACGACGGTGGCGATGCCCTGGGGCAGGAAGACTTTGGCGGAAGCCAGTGGACCTTTGGTACCCAGATGGAAGTCTGGTTCTAAGCCTGACAAACGTCTCCACGACAAGAATAAGGAGTCATGATATGAAATCGTTCAAGCGTCATCTTACAGCTCTGGCGGTCTCTGCCGCCCTGATGCCAACAGCGGCCGTTCAGGCCGGAGAAGTTGAGGTTCTGCACTGGTGGACCGCCGGCGGTGAAGCGCGTGCTGCGGCCGCCCTCAAGAAAATGATGGAAGAGCAGGGCCACACCTGGAAAGACTTTGCCGTAGCCGGCGGTGGTGGTGAAGCCGCCATGACCGTCCTGAAAACCCGCGCCGTTTCTGGCAATCCTCCTGCTGCCGCCCAGATCAAGGGCCTGGATATTCGTGAATGGGCGGAGCTGGGTTTTCTGAGCAGCCTCGACAGCGTCGCTGAGGCGGAGAACTGGGATCAGCTCATACCGCCAATGATTTCCGACGTTATGAAATACGAAGGCGAGTACGTGGCTGTGCCCGTGAACGTCCACCGGGTGAACTGGTTGTGGGTGAACCCGGAGGTCATGAAAGATGTTGGTGTTGAGGTTCCCACTACGCTGGACGAGTTCTTCGAGGTGGCCGACAAGCTCAAGGCCGAGGGCTACATTCCCCTGGCGCACGGTGGACAGCCGTGGCAGGACGCAACGGTGTTCGATGCCGTGGCACTTGCCGAGCTTGGCCCCGATGATTACCGTAAGGCTTTTGTCGACCACGACATGGACGTGATCAACAGCGACAAAATGGAAGAGGTCTTTGCACAGTTCGCCAAGGTCATGAGCTACGTCGATGACGATGCCGCGGGCCGCGACTGGAACACTGCCACCGGTATGGTCATTCGAGGTGAGGCCGCCATGCAGATTATGGGCGACTGGGCCAAGGGCGAATTCACCGCCGCAGGTCTGACACCAGGAGAGGATTACGTGTGCGCTCCGGCCCCGGGCACAACCGGGCAGTTCACCTTCAACGTGGACTCATTCGCGATGTTCACGCTGTCCGAGGAAGAGGACATCAAGGCCCAGAAGGATCTCGCCCGAACCATTCTGGAACCGGAATTCCAGACCCTGTTCAATCAGAACAAAGGCTCGATCCCGGTTCGTACCGACATGGACATGGGTGACTTCGATACCTGTGCCCAGGCGTCGATGGATACGTTCAAGTCCAGCGCCGACGACGGTGGCCTGGTGCCGAGCTTCTCTCATGGCCTGGCGACGACCAGCTACATCCAGGGCCAGATCTTCGATGTGGTCACCAACTTCGTCAACTCCAACAACCCGGACCCGGCAAAAACCACGGACCAACTGGCAGCCGCCATCCAGTCCGCCATGTAATGCCGTATCAGGCCGCCCGGCGGGCGGCCTTCGGGTTTCTTCAGGGGATTCCTCATGGAACACACTCAACGTCGCCCCACCGGGGTGGCCAGGGCATCGTCTGGCCTGATGGATGGCCTGCAGCGCTGGTTGCCCAAGCTGGTGGTGGCCCCGACCTTCCTGCTGGTTGGCATCGGGATCTATGGCTACATGCTATGGACGGGCGTGCTGTCATTTACCAATTCCAGCTTCCTGCCCAGTTACAATTTCGTCGGCCTTGAGCAATACGCCAAGCTGATGGAGAGCGAGCGCTGGATCGTCGCTTCATGGAATCTGGCGATATTTGGCGGGCTCTTTATCGGCATCTGCCTGTTGATCGGTGTGGTGCTGGCGATTTTTCTGGATCAGCGCATCCGCCAGGAAGGCGCGATCCGGACTATTTATCTCTATCCCATGGCGCTGTCCATGATTGTCACCGGCACCGTCTGGCGCTGGATTCTTAACCCGCGCCTGGGCCTGGAAAAACTGATGCACGACTGGGGCTGGAC
The DNA here is from genome assembly GCF_042604615.1 of Marinobacter sp. M5B. NCBI lineage: Bacteria > Pseudomonadati > Pseudomonadota > Gammaproteobacteria > Pseudomonadales > Marinobacteraceae > Marinobacter > Marinobacter sp. M5B. The sequence goes on along the minus strand of NZ_CP156894.1, from coordinate 3,601,685 downwards.
GTCCTTCAGCTTCGACTGGCTGGTGAATTCCGACTTCGCCATCTACACCATTGTGATGGCCGCTGTCTGGCAGGCCTCCGGCTTTGTGATGGCGCTGTTTCTGGCCGGGCTGCGGGGCGTCGATTCATCCATTATCCGTGCTGCTCGGGTGGATGGCGCCAGCCTGCCGGTGATCTACTGGAAAATCATCCTGCCGTCCTTGCGGCCGGTGTTCTTCAGCTCCGTGATGGTGCTGGCCCACATTGCTATCAAGAGTTTTGACCTGGTGATGGCCATGACGGCGGGTGGCCCGGGCTATTCCACCGACCTGCCGGCGGTGTTCATGTACGCCCACACCTTTACCCGTGGCCAGATGGGGCTGGGCTCTGCCAGCGCCATGCTGATGCTGGGTGCGATTCTGGCATTGCTGGTGCCTTACCTGTATTCCGAACTGAGGGAGAAACGCCATGACTGATATGGTTCGTACCGGCTTTCGCCCCAGCCGCATTGCCATCTATGGCGTGCTGCTTCTGGCCTGCCTGGTGTACCTGATTCCGCTGATCGTGATGTTGATCACCAGTTTCAAGACGCCCATGGATATCCGCTCTGGCAACCTGTTGGCACTGCCCACCGACTGGACAACCATCGGTTGGACCAAGGCCTGGTCCGAGGCCTGCACCGGTGTGCAGTGTGAGGGCGTGAAAGGGTATTTCTGGAACTCGTTCAAGATGACGGTGCCAGCGGTGATGATTTCCACCCTGCTGGGTGCCTTTAACGGCTACGTGCTGTCGAAATGGAAGTTCAAGGGCTCGGATCTGTTGTTCGGCATGTTGCTGTTCGGTTGTTTTGTGCCCTTCCAGGTGGTGCTTCTGCCCATGGCGGCCACCCTGGGCAAGTTGGGTATGGCCAACACCACCGCCGGGCTGGTGCTGGTTCACGTGATCTACGGGGTGGCCTTCACCACGCTGTTTTTCCGCAACTATTACGTGGCCATCCCCGACGCTTTGGTGAAGGCGGCCCGGCTCGACGGCGCCGGCTTTTTCACCATCTTCTTCCGCATCCTTCTGCCCATGTCCACACCCATCTTCATGGTGTCACTGATCTGGCAGTTCACCCAGATCTGGAACGACTTCCTGTTCGGCGTGGTCTTCGCCAGCGGCGACAGCCAGCCGATAACGGTCGCCCTGAATAACCTGGTGAACACCAGCACCGGGGTGAAGGAATACAACGTGGATATGGCCGCCGCCATGATTGCCGCCCTGCCAACGCTGGTGGTGTACATCGTGGCCGGCAAGTACTTTATACGCGGCCTGACGGCCGGCTCGGTTAAAGGGTAAAACAACATGTCACAACTTGAACTGCGGGACATTCGCAAGACATACCCGGGGGCTCTCGATGAGACGCTCAAGGGCATCAATATTGACATCGCCTCCGGTGAATTCCTGACCTTGGTCGGACCTTCCGGCTGCGGCAAGTCAACCCTGATGAACAGCATTGCCGGCCTGGAATCCATTACCGGTGGGTCGATTGTGGTGGAAGGCAAGGATATATCCACCATGGAGCCGAAGGACCGGGACATCGCCATGGTGTTCCAGTCCTACGCGCTGTATCCCACCATGTCGGTGCGCGAGAACATTGCCTTTGGCCTGAAAATCCGCGGTATGCCAAAAGACGAGATCCAGCAGGAGGTAGAGCGGGTGGCTGATTTGCTGCAGATTTCCGCATTGCTGGACAAGAAACCGGCCCGACTTTCAGGCGGTCAGCAACAGCGGGTCGCCATGGGGCGCGCCCTGGCTCGCAGGCCGAAGATCTATCTGTTCGATGAGCCGTTGTCCAACCTGGACGCCAAGCTGCGGGTGGAAATGCGCACCGAAATCAAGAAGCTGCACCAGCGCCTGAAAACCACCATTGTGTACGTGACCCACGACCAGATCGAAGCCATGACGCTGGCGGACCGGATCGCGGTGCTCAAAGACGGCGAACTGCAGCAACTGGGCACGCCGAAGGAAGTGTACGACACGCCGGAGAACCTGTTTGTGGCGGGCTTTATGGGCTCGCCGTCCATGAGTTTTATCAATGTGACGGTAGAGCAGGCTGGAGCAGGCCTGGTGGTCAACGTTGAGGGCAGCGATGGTCGGAAACTTGCCCTGCCAGTGCCGGGTTACCTGCAGGGGTGGGCCGGTAAACAGGTGGTGCTCGGCATCCGCCCGGAGCACATAAGCCAGCCAGACGAACAGAAAAGGGATAGCCAGATGGTGGCTGAGAGCCGGTTTACGGTGGAGGTGACCGAACCCACCGGGCCGGACATCCTCGCCGTGATTCGCCTCAACAATGTTGATGTGCAGTGCCGGCTGGATGCGGAACACCCGGTGAACTGGGGGGAAGAGGCGGAGCTGATGTTCGACATGAGAAAGGTCGTGTTTTTCGACCCGGACAGCGAGAAGCGCATCCGCCCATAGTCGCCCCAGTTCCTCTCTGTTTTCAGAGTTGCTCCAGGTGTGCCAGCAAGTTGTCGGCACGCTGGAGCAGCGCCTCCCGCCTTTCTGGTTTCTGCTTGTCCCAGTTACGGTACATCATGCCCATGCGCGGATTGCTGGCAAAGTCGTCCCGATGGCGATTGATGAAATGCCAATAGAGCGCATTGAACGGGCAGGCGTCGTCTTCCGTGGCCTTGTTGACCTTGTAGTGGCAGTTGCTGCAATGGTCCGACATGCGCTGGATGTATTTGCCGCTGGCGGCATAGGGTTTTGATCCCAGATAGCCACCGTCTGCGTGCATCACCATGCCCAGCACGTTGGGTAGCTCCACCCAGTCGTAGGCATCGGCATACACGGCCAGGTACCAGTCACAGATCTCCTCCGGCTTGACGCCGGCCAGCAGCGCAAAATTACCGGTCACCATCAGCCGCTGGATATGATGTGCATAGGCGTTGCGACGGGTGGCATCAATGGCCTTGTGCATGCAACGCATCCTGGTGTCCCCGGTCCAGTAGAACCAGGGCAGGGAACGGGTATTACCGAGCCGGTTTTCCTGTGCGTACCCTGGCATATGCAACCAGTAGATACCCCGCACAAACTCACGCCATCCCAGGATCTGGCGGATAAAGCCCTCCACTGCGTTAATCGGCGCACGCCCCGAATACCAGGCCTGTTCGGCGGCCTCGCAGACGGCGAGTGGATCCAGCAAGCCGCAATTGATGTAGGGCGACAGGATGGAGTGGAACAGCCAGTCTTCATTGTCGGACATGGCATCCTGAAAGTCGCCGAAACAGGGCAGGGCGAAATCGATGAAGTACTCCAATGCCTGCTCTGCGTCCTCGTGGGTGACGGCAAAGTGAAAATCCTCCGTGGTGCCGAAGTGTTCGGTAAAGTGTTGCTCTACCGCCTCAATCACCTCCCGGGTCACCTTGTCGGGCTCAACGCGAAAGGGAGCCGGAGCCGCCGGTTTTCCCGTCCACTTGCGGCGGTTGTCGGCGTCGAAATTCCATTCGCCGCCCTCAGGCTTGCCATCTGGAGTCATCAACAAACCGGTTTTTCGTCGCATTTCCCGGTAGAAGAACTCCATTCGCAGCTGTTTGCGCCCCTCTGCCCAGTCCGAAAACGCCTGCTTGCTGGCGATAAAACGCGTATCCGGCCGGATCTCGACCGGCACGCCCAGGCGCTCATGCCAATGGCTAACTTGCTCGTGCAATCGCCACTCGCCGCACTCTGTCGTGATCACCCTGTCAGCGCCGGTTTCTTTGAGCTGATTGGCGATGACCGACTCGAGATTTCGGGTTTCGTTATCGGGGTGGTACGTCTGGTAGTGAACCTGCCAGCCGTCATCCTCCAGCCGCTGTGCGAAATGGCGCATGGCGCTGAACAGCAGAACCAGTTTTTTCTTGTGGTGATTGGTGTAGCTGGCCTCGTCGTGGACCTCTGCCATCACGATTCTGTCTCGTTTCCTGTCAGCGTTGTCGAGTGCGCTGATGGCGGTGGTCAGCTGGTCGCCGAGTATCAGAATCAGATTGGACATAGCGGGAAACGACCTCCGTACCTGGGGCAGCAATCACCCATGATCGCCACGATGTGGTACGAAGGATACGCCAGCGGCGCAAGGCTGGTTCAGCTGGAAGCTAGCCGCCGGTCATATTCATAAACCGAAGAATCTGAACGTCACCCTCGCTGGAAAAGTGATGGCGCTCCGGTTTCAGGTCCATGGCGTTGATGATGGTTTCACGGAGTTTGTCATCGGTTTCCGGGTGGCCGCGCAGCACGCGGCGCAGATCAACGGAATGCTCATTGCCCAGGCATAGCAGCAGGCGGCCTTCCACCGTGACCCGAACGCGGTTGCAGGTGGAGCAGAAATTGTGGGAATGGGGCGAGATGAAACCGACCCGAACGTCGCTGTCCGGCATGCGGTAGTAGCGGGCGGGCCCGCCGGAATCTTCCGGAGTGGGAACCAGCTCATGGCGCTGGCTGATGATATCGCGCACTTCGTCGCTGGTGCATAGCACCTGACCGCGATCATGATCGGAAATTTCACCCAGTGGCATTTCCTCTATGAAGGTAATATCCACCTTCTTTTTACGGGCAAACTCAACCAGCTCTGGTACTTCCTGGTCGTTGCCACCTTTCATGACAACGGTATTGAGTTTGATGCCCTCAAATCCCGCCTCTTTTGCGGCGTCTATACCATCAAGAACCTGGGCAAGCCGGCCAGTGCGGGTGATGCGGCTGAACTTCTCGGCATCCAGGGAATCCAGGCTGATATTCAGCCGCTTGAGTCCGGCCTTGCGCAGTGGCTCTGCCATGGTGGGCAACTGGCTGCCATTGGTGGTCATGGCGAAGTCCCGCAGGCCAAATGTGCCGATTTCCTTGACCAGTTCCAGAATGCCCCGTCTGACAAGCGGCTCTCCCCCGGTCAACCGAATCTTTTCGGTGCCCAGGGATACGAAGGTCTTTGCCACCTGGGCAATCTCTTCAAGTGTCAGCACCTGCTGCCGTGGCAGGAAGGTCATCTCCTCGGCCATGCAGTACACGCACCGGAAATCGCAGCGGTCTGTGACGGACAGACGCACATAGTTGACGGTGCGACCAAAACGGTCTGTCAGCGTGGCGTTGGGCATGGGTAAATTCCCCGTCTGGCTTTGTATACAACAAGCATAACCAATGTGTGGCGAATAACCCAACCCAATATCGACAAAAGAACCATTCGGGCGTAAGAACCGGTTTCATGAATTCTGCGTATACAAGTATCGGTTTGGCCACTTTCGGTGTGAACCTGATATCGATGACTTATTGGAGTTGATGAATGCATATCACCCGTTACACCGATTACTCCCTGCGTGTTCTGATTTACCTGGCGGTGCAGGGTGATGAGCTGGCGACCATTCAGCAGATCGCCGACAGCTATGAGATCTCCAAGAATCACCTGATGAAAGTCGTTCATCAACTCAACAAGAAGGGCTACATCGAAACCGTTCGTGGCAAGAAAGGAGGGATGCGCCTGCACATGGCGCCGGAGGACATTAACGTTGGCATCCTGGTCAGGGAAACCGAACAGGATCTCAGTGTTGTGGAGTGCTTTTCCTCCAGGAATGCCTGCCGCATCACGCCGGTCTGTGGGTTGAAATCAATGTTCGGCGAGGCCTTGGCGGCATTCCTGGAAGTGCTGGACCGATACACGCTGGCCGATATTATTAACGACCAGCATCGCCCTCAGTTACTACGACTTTTGCAGATCGCTTAACTCAAGGCCCGGTTGCTGAATTCCGGTAGCAGCCGGTTGCGCATCCGGTCCGGCAGTGAATAGCCGAAAATGCGTTTCAGCACGGTTGAATACTGTTTGGCGAAGGTGCCGGTGTTGTACGGAATACCGTGCTTTTTACACACCGCTTGAACTTTCTCCGACATTTCGGGGTAGCGGTGGGCTGGCAGGTCCGGGAACACATGGTGTTCAATCTGGTAGCTCAGATGGCCGCTCAGCAGGTGCACCCACTTACCGCCGGTAAAGTTGCTGGAGCCTGTCAGTTGGCGCAGATACCAGTGGCCCTTGCTCTCACCTTCGCATTCCTCCTCGGTAAACGTCTCCGCATCCTGGGTAAAGTGGCCACAGAAAATGACCGTGGACGACCACAGGTTACGGATCAGGTTGGCGCCAATGTTGCCCGCCAGTACCACCGGAGCCACCGGAAAGGTGATCAGCGGGAAGAACACATAGTCCTTGAAGGCCTGACGGCCGCCCTTGCGGAAGAAGTCCTTCAGGAACGGAATCTTTTCCCGTACCGAGATTTCCCGGCGGCGGATCCGTTCAGACTCCAGCTCATGCAACCCAACGCCCCACTGGAAGAACACACTCAGCAGAATATAGTTGATGAACTGCAGGGTATGAGCCGGCTTCCATTTGTCGTCGTCGCTCAGGCGGAGCAGGGCATAGCCGTAGTCCCGATCCTTGCCGATGATATTGGTGTAGGTGTGGTGCTCGTAGTTATGGGTGCGGCGCCAGGAATCGCCAGTGCACACCGTATCCCATTCATAGGTCTGGGAGTGCAGCGATGGGTCGTTCATCCAGTCGTACTGGCCGTGCATGACGTTGTGGCCGATCTCCATGTTTTCGATAATCTTGGAGATACCCAGCGCCGTGGTGGCGGCGAGGAACACGGGCGGGATAAACCCGAAGGGCATCAGCACCCGGCCGCCGATTTCCAGGGACCGGTGGAGCCGAACGATCCTGCGGATGTAACGTGCATCCCGTTCGCCAAGATCGGAGATCACCTGGTCACGAATGGTGTCCAGGTCGTTTTCAAGCTCTTTCAGTTGTGTTTCGTTCATCGTTTTCATGGTGACTCCTTGCAGAATGGTCGAACCATGTCTGCCAATAATGGGTTCAGGCGTTGTGGTGCGGCCGGTCAGAGTTCAACAGTCACCGGCCCGCTCGGAACAGACACACAAAGCTGAATGGTTTCCTCGCCCGGGCCGGATGCTTTCCCGGTCAGGCGGTTGATCACAGTGCCGCTGGTCTTGCGGCAACTGCACTGGTGACAGATGCCCATGCGGCAGCCGTAGCGTGGCGACAGTTTCGCGGCCTCGGCAATGTCCAGCAGCACCGCATCGCCTTCGGACGAGACATCCAGGTTGCTGCGTTGGAAATGCACCGCTCCTCCGAGGGACTCGGTGTCGAGATTTGCGGTCGGCGCGGAGAAGAAGGTGCTGTGAATGCGGTCTTCGCCAATCCCCCGCCGATACAGGAGATCGTTGGCCAGATCCATGAGCCCTTTCGGCCCGCAGAGGTAGCACCGCCGGGCCGCAATGCCGGGAACCTCATCCAGATGTTGCTCGCTGAGGAACTGGGGCGGGTGGGTGTCGCTGGTGGCAAACACCTTCAGGGTGAAGGCCGGCCAGCGACTGGCCAGCGCGTGCAGCTTTTCCGCAGCAATCACATCGGCCTGGGTGCGCACGAAATACAGCAGGGTCACCGGCGCCCGATAGTCTGATGCCGCCATGGTTTCCAGTTGGCTCAGCACCGGGGTGATGCCGCTGCCACCGGCGATGTATAGGGCTGGCTCCTGCGGATCGGGAATCCGGAAGTCGCCGAACGCCTCGCCCAGCCCGATGACCGCGCCTGGCTCCAGGTGGTCGTGCATCCAGTTGGTCACCAGGCCACCGGGAAGCCGTTTGATGGTCAGGGTGACGGTGCCGTCTGCGCGCCATTGAATGGGCGAACTGGACAGGCTGAAGGTTCGGTTGCGACGCACGCCGTCAACATCGATGCCAATATTGACGTGCTGGCCGGCGGCAAAGCCTTTCCAGCGCCCGGCCGGCGCCAGGACAAAGGTTTTGGTGTCGGCGGTTTCGTTGTAGATGGCCTTCACCCTGGCCGGCGTGTATTGCCGTACCCACATGGGGTTGATGCGCTCCAGCAGGGGATCAAAAAAGGCAGCCGGGTCGTCCCGGTTAAAAAGCTGCCTGCCCAGCCAGTGCAGGGTCGGTGACTTTTCCAGTACAGATATCATGATTGCTCTCCTTTGTACTGATGTGTACAAGTGTTCACTAATGTGTACGACTGTACACAGCGAAGTGTTAGGCGGCAATCAAGCCACTAACATTGTCCTATAATGACAAGTTTGGGTTATTTTTAGTGTGGGCCTGTGTACACTTGTTGGCTTGTGATCAACCGATGAGCTAGTTCCAGGCGATGGCAGAAAAACAACGACGTAAGCCGGGTGAAACCCGCGAGAAACTGATGAACGCCGCATTGGCCCTGGTGGGAAAGGGGCGGCACTTTGCCAGCCTGGGCATCCGCGAAGTCACCCGACAGGCAGGCGTGGTGCCGACGTCTTTTTACCGGCACTTCCGCAACATGGATGACCTTGGGCTGCAGTTGGTGGACGAATTGGGGCTGGTGCTTCGACGGATGATGCGCGAGGCGCGGGCGAACGTATTGCAGGCGGACAAACTGATCGACGAATCAGTTGGTATTTTTATCTCCCATGCCCGCAATAAACGCAGTTTTTTCATGTTTATGGCCCAGGGGCTGGCGGGGGAGAGCCGGGCGGTACAGGAAGGCATCCGCAGCGAAATGCGTTATTTTGCCAGCGAACTGGCCAATGATCTTCGGCGTCTGAAAGTGGCGGATCACCTGAGCGATGCCGACCTGGATATGACCTGCGACCTGGTGGTGCGCAGTGTGGCCTTCAGCCTGACGGACATCCTGGGGATCTCTCCCGACGACGACTATCAGGAAGAACAGGTGCGGCAGCGAACCGCACGCTTTCTACAGCTGATATTTGTGGGCGCAGCCAACTGGAAGAGTCAGTCCTGAGCCCACGTTGTGTTTCGGGTCACATGACGCTTTCGGCATCCTTGTAGAGGGATCGCACAGGCTGAGCGAACACCCGTTGCACCATGGGCTCGAAGTAGGAAAGCGGTAACGTTTCCGCATCAGGGTCGAACGCGGGTGAGTCATACTTGTGAACAAACTCGATGGTGCGTTCGAAGTGTGGATGGTCCCGGTACTGGTCTCTCATATCCCGGTTCATACCGAGATAGTGAAAGAAAAAGTAGCCCTGAAAGATGGCGTGGTGTTTTACCATCCAGTGATTAGCGTCGCTGACGAACGGTTCCAGTAGCACTGCGGCGACATCCGCATGGTTGTAGGTGCCCAGGGTGTCACCGATGTCGTGTAGCAGGGCGCAAACCACATACTCGTCGTCCTTCCCGTCCCGGTGTGCCAGGGTAGCCGTTTGCAGGCAGTGCGTCAGCCGGTCAACCGGAAAACCACCAAAGTCGCCCTCCAGCATTTTGAGGTGCGATAGAATTCGATCTGGCAGGCCTTTGGCGAATTCCCCGAAAGACGATGCGATGACCTGCCAGTCTTCGGCCTTGCCGTCTTTCATATGAGTAAACGTGGCCTGGTTCTTTGTCGGTTGGTTCATACTGTTCTCCCCCTTATTCCCGGAAACTGGCATCAATGCGGTCGAGCTTGCGTAGCAGGCCCGGCCAGGCCAGCTTGCCGCCCAGGCCTTTGGTCACCTGATCCGCCTGTTGCCGGATGGTATCCACAATGCCGGCAGGAATTGGCGTCAGTGGGCGATCGCCCGACAGTGCCCTGATCTGAATCTGACAGGACGTTTGCAGTATGTACATGGCCAGGAAGGCATCGGGAATACTGGAGCCGGTGGTCAGCAGGCCGTGGTTGCGAAGAATCATGAAATTGGTATTACCGAGATCCTTTTGCAGGCGGGCCTTCTCGTCTTCCCTTAGCGCCACACCTTCATAGTCGTGATACGACAGGCTTGCCAGTGCAAACAGGCTCTGCTGGGATAGCGGCAGCAGGCCCTCCTGTTGGGCGGATACAGCAATACCGTCGGTGGTGTGCAAATGCATGACGCAGGCGGCATCGTCCCTGACCTGGTGGATGGCGCTATGGATGGTAAAACCCGCGGGATTGATATCGAAGTCGTCGGGGTTGATCTTGTTGGCGTCCTGATCCACTCGCACCAGGCTGGAGGCTGTAATTTCCTCGAACATCATACCGTATGGATTAATAAGAAAGTGGTGCTCGTCACCGGGTATCCGTGCGGAGATATGGGTGAATACCAGATCGTCCCAGCCGTATAGGGCGACCAGACGATAGGCCGCGGCGAGGTCGACTCGGAGCTGCCATTCTTCCTTGCTGACCTGATCTCTTTTTGACGGAATTGAAAGTTGTTCGGACATGGTGCGGCCTCTCAAATCGGGTGTTCTTGTTGTGGTGAGTGTTTAGCCATTCATTGAGTGTAGGTGCGAGTGATCGGCGAAGACTGTCAAATCGTTTACAATTTCTTCCCATGAAGAATATCAAGACTGTCCTTGCCCGCTGCCCTTTATTCTCTGGCTTTTCAGAGTCGGCGATTGATGACCTGGAAGGTATCGCACGGATTCGCCGTTTTGAGGCTAACGAACTCATCTACAGTAAAGGTTCGGCAATATCGACCCTCAACATCATTGCCAGCGGGGTGGTTCGCATCAGTTCTGTGAACCCTGCAGGTCGGGAAGCCACCCTGATCATGTTCAGCGCGGGTACCTGGTTCGGAGATTCAGTGTTTTCTCCCGGGATGCGACGGGTATACGGCGCTACTGCCCACGAGGCCGTAACGCTGATAGAAATACCGGGCGAGGCATTTCGCGAACTCATGGCGACATACCCGGAAGGCTACCCGGTTATTCTTGATATGGTCAGCCGACGGCTATGGGCCGCTATGTCCATTATTGAGGATGATGCACTACGAGGTGTTGCCGCCAGGATAGGGCGACGACTGTTGTTTCTGGCGGAAATCCAGGGCAATGGCGACGTCGGCACTGACCCGGTCACGATCTGGATCACCCGCGAGCACATTGCCAATATGATGGGCATGACCCGCCAGGGCGTGCATAAGTGGATTAAAGACTTTGAGCGTTCAGGGCTGCTGGAGCTGGCTTACGGCCGGATCGTATTACCGGATCCGACCGCATTGCAGCGACACCTGGAGACCATTGAGTAACTCAGCCCCACGGGCACCGGAGCCCTGTTAGCTCTTTTCCGCAGTCTTTTTGCGAGGCGCCTTTCGAGCGTTGGTTTTGGTCTGATTTGGTGGTGGCGAAACCAGGCTTTCCAGTTCATCCAAAGCCTCACCGGTGTAGACCGCCAGCTTCTGCATACTGGGCAACGTATCGCGGCAGCCCGTGAAACCGAAGTTGAGCGAGCCGGCGTAGCTCAGGCAAGTAATGTTGAGCGCACCGCCGTGGGCAATAAGCGAAACCGGGTACATCGCCTCCAGTCGTGCTCCTTCATAGTAAAGGGTTTCCCCTGGCCCTGGCACGTTGGAGATGGTCACGTTGAACACCGGGCGCATTCGCCCGCCCAGGCCTGACATCAACTGCAGGATGTAGGGCGACATCAGCAGCATGGTGTATTGGGTCAGGGCTTTACGCGGCAGTTTCTGAAGGTGTTGTTTGGCCCTGCGGGTAGAGTGTTTGATGCTCTTCAGCCGCTTGAGGGGATCGGCTTCGTCGGTCGCCAGTGAGGCAATCATGAAGCTGATCTGGGTGCCCGTGCCCTGGTCATCGGAGGGGCGGATATTCACCGGAATTCCGGCGGTGAGTGGCGTATCCGGCAAACCATCCTGTTCAACAAGAAAGCGGCGCAGGGCAGTGCCACAGAGGTAGAGCACAATGTCGTTCAGGGAGCCGTTGGACGCCTGGGCGACCTGTTTGATCCGTTCGAGCTGGTAGTGCTGGGTGGCAAACCGCCGCTGACCGGTGACCCGGTGATTGAGGGCGGAAACCGGGCCGGCAAAGGGCGCGGTCAGCCCCTCTTCCGGGTGCCGTGCGGACTGGATCAGGCGGTTCATCGCATTCCAGAGCCTCGGCGCCATGTCGGCCTGAATCCTCAGGGCTTCCATGGCCTGGGACAGGGCGGCTGAAATGCTGGCTTCGGAATCTGTCTTGCTGCCCCGTGTCCGCTCCGGGCGTACCGACCATGGCGGCAGCATATTAATCTCACCGGGGTCCTCGCTGAGCACCCGCTGCATCAGCCGAACACCGCTTATGCCATCAATCATGGAATGATGCATCTTGGTGTAGAGGGCAAAACGGTTGTTCTCCAGGCCCTCGATAATGTGGCATTCCCAAAGCGGGCGGGAAAAATCCAGCGGGTTGGAATGCAGCCTGGATACCAGGATGCCAAGTTCCCGTTCACTGCCGGGGCGCGGCAACGCCGAGTGTCGAACGTGGTAGTCGAGATCCAGCTTCTTGTCGACCTTCCAGGACGGGGCGACCAGGCGGCCCAGGAACCCCGAAAAGGCGAGCTTGTAGCACCAGGGCGGCGCTACATCGGCATCGGCTTTCATGCGGGCGAGCATGTCTCTTAGAAACGTCTCCGGAGCATCTTCCGGTAGTGAAAAAATCTGCAGGTTGCCGACGTGCATCGGGGTGTCTTCCGATTCCACCGCCAACCAGGAAGCGTCCAGTGTGCCCAGGCGTTTCATTGATCGTCCTCTTGCTTTATGAAGCTGCCAAACTGCACTGAATCTGATGCGTTTGGATTCGTATAGTTGTTGTTCGAAAGTATACGCAACAACCGGGACAATCACACGAACAAGCAGGTTGAAAGGTTCAGGTTTTTGCGCGCAATCCCATTCCTACCCTTTGCGCAATTACATGTTGTTGCGAATCCATATTCACTCTTTTTCGGCAGCTTATGCTATTTTCACTAGCTGGCTAATCTAATCACAACAACAATCCTTGGAGGCTTTGTGGAATCGAGTCCACTGATCTCTGCGGGGCTGCCGATTGCCCTGTTTATCATCATGATCGGTATAGGTATGACCCTGACGGTCAGGGACTTCCGCCAAGTGGCGGTTTTTCCAAAAGGTATGGTGGTGGGTACCGTTGCCCAGATACTGCTCATGCCCATGGTGGCCTTTGCCATTGCCTCCATGCTCGACCTGTCATCGGCCATTGCCGTGGGGCTGGTGATCATTGCGGCCTGTCCGGGAGGCACTACCTCCAACCTGTTCGTGTTGCTGTCCCGGGGGAACATTGCCCTGTCGATCGTGTTGACGGTCACCGCCAGTCTTATAACCATCGTGACTCTGCCGTTGTTCACCAACTATGCGCTTCAACTCTATGCTGGCACCGAGGAGTCCATCACACTGCCGGTGGGAAGAACGGTAGGCATGCTGGTGGGTATTGTCCTGTTCCCTGTGGCGATTGGGATGATCTTCCGCACCCGGGCACCAGAGCTCTCACGCCGTGCTGAAAGCGCAGTCAGCGTGTTCGGGGGTGTGGTTCTGGCGTTGCTGGTTGTCGGTCTGATCTGGGGCGTACGCGACCAGATCTGGGACCTGCTGCGACAGGCCGGCCCGGCAACCCTCCTGCTGAACATTGCCGGTATATTCCTGGGGCTCCTGGCGGGCCGCGCCGTGGGTCTGACCCAGCGCGAATCCATTGCCGTTGCTGTGGAGTTGGGCATTAAAAACAGCACCATTGCCCTGTTGGTAACGCTGACGCTGCTGGAGTCCAGCACCATGTCGATTCCCGCAGCGGTATACGGCGTGCTGATGTTCCCGATCGGTTTCCTGCTGGCGGCCTATGGCCGGAAAGTGATTCCAGCGACTACCATCACGACCACCACCCCGCCGCGCACAGAGACCAAGGCCGGGTAGGCACGGCGCTGCTTAGTGGCTATGCTCCTGACTTGGGCCGTTTTTTCTGTCGGGAGCCGCCACCATGAACTTTCTCAACGGAATAACCCTGCTGCTGGTGTATCAGTTGGTAGGGGAAGTCACTGTTCGTCTTCTCTCACTGCCGATTCCAGGGCCCGTGCTGGGTATGGTGATGTTGTTCCTGACGCTGATGATTCGGGGCGCCACGCCAGAGCCACTTGAGAACGCTTCCAGCGCATTGCTCAGCCATCTGTCGCTACTGTTCGTGCCGGCGGGTGTTGGCATGATGAGTCATTTTGGCCGGATTGCGGATGAGTGGCTGCCGATCACGCTGGCCCTGTTTCTCTCCACTATTATCACCATGGTCGCCACCGCCGGCATTATGCAGGTAACCTCGCGATGGTTTGCCCGACCCGAAAATATGGGAGGGCAGCGGGATGAATGAGCCGGTCATTCGTGATATCTGGGTTTATCTTTCAACGTCGCCGTTGCTTGGCCTGACCATTACGCTGGTGGCCTATGGCCTTGCCTATCGGCTCTATCTCAAGTCCAACTCCAGCCCCCTGGCCAATCCGGTGGTTACCTCAGTGGCGATGCTGATTGCCCTGTTGATGCTCACTGGTACCTCCTACGAGGAGTACTTCGAAGGCGGGCAGTTCGTTCACTTCCTGTTGGGGCCTGCCACGGTGGCGCTGGCGGTTCCCCTTTACCAGCAGTTTTCCCGGCTGCGCCAACTCTGGTTGCCGGTATCCATTTCCCTGGTGTGTGGTGTTGTGATTGCAGCGGGCAGCTCCATTGGGCTTGCCTGGCTTCTTGGCGGCTCCACTGAGATTCAGGTGTCCCTGGCGCCCAAATCCGCCACGGCACCGGTTGCCATGGGGATCTCCGAAACCATCGGCGGCATTCCGTCCCTGACCGCCGTTCTGGTGGTGGCCACTGGTATTGTCGGTGCGGTGCTCGGTACCAAACTGTTTGAATGGATGCGTATCACCGACGACAGTGTGAAAGGCATCGCCATGGGTGTGGCGGCCCATGGCATTGGCACAGCACGGGCATTTCAGGTCAGTTCCCAGATGGGCGCTTTTTCGGGGCTGGCGATGGCGCTGTCGGCGTTTGCGACGGCATTGATTGTGCCCTGGTTGGTGGATTTACTCGGAATTTAGACCGGCAGCAGGAGGTAAAGTGATCGTTCACAGGAGATTGGTTGTGGTCTTTTCAGCGCTGATATCCGCTGGAACATGGGCTACCGCCAATGCGCAGCAAAGCGTGGAGTCGCAAGACAATGTCATCAAGGTGACGTCGCCCCGCCTTGAGAGAGACCTCTACGAGACCCCCGCTGCGGTGTCCGTGACCAATGCCCCGGACATCCAGGAGGGCCAGCAGAGGCTGCAACTGGACGAGTCCCTGGATACTGTCCCTGGCCTGTTCTTCCAGAACCGCTACAACTTCGCCCAGAATCTGCGGCTGTCCACCCGTGGTTTTGGTGCCCGGGCGCCATTCGGCATTCGCGGCATTCGTATACAGGTGGATGGCATCCCCTACACGTTGCCCGATGGGCAGTCTCAGATTGATGCGGTGGACCTGGACTCGGCACAGCGCATTGAAGTGATTCGCGGGCCGTCGTCGGTTCAGTACGGTAACGCCTCCGGTGGGGTGATCGACATTACCACGGCCCGTGGAGACGAAATGCCGCCGGGCGCGCGCCTAAGTCAGGATGTGGGAAGCAACGACTATTACAAAACCACGTTCCAGGCCAACGGAAGTGAGGGGGCGACGAGTGGCATCGCAACTGCGTCCTGGCTTAACTACAACGGTTACCGCGATCAGAGCCAGGTTGAGAAAGGCCTTTTCAATGGGCGTGTGTCTCATGGTTGGGGAGCCGGGCAGCGTTTAACGGCCACCTTCAATGCCTTGCACACGCCAAAAGCAGAAGACCCCGCCGGCCTGACAGCGAGCCAGGTGGAACAGGATCGCCGCCAGGCGACGGCCAATGCCGAACGGCTCGACGCCGGCCAGGACGTTGACCAGCAGACGCTTGGGTTGCTGTATGAAACCGCCGAGATGGGTACTGGGGACCTGGCCGTTAGTACCTTTTTTACGCACCGTGATTTTGCCCAGCAACTGCCGTTTCCCGGCCCCAGCCGAATTGCCTACGACCGGCAGTTCTACGGCGTCAGTACGGATTACCAGCAGGGCAGCGAGGTAGCGGGCCTTCCGCTGACCTGGATGGTGGGCGTTGACCTTCATCGCCAGGTTGATGAACGCCGGCGCTATTCGGTGTCGTTTAACGGTGATGTCACCGGACAAACCCAGGACGAAACCCAGAACGGCACTACCGCCGCGGTGTTTGCCCAGGGTGACCTGGCATTGACAGAACGCCTGAACGTGTCTCTGGGCACCCGGTTTGATCGCCTGCGGCTGTCGGTGGATGACCACAGGATCAGTGACGGAGACGATTCCGGCAGCCGCACCTATCGGGAATTCAGTGGTTTTGCAGGAGTCAGCTATCGGTTGGCGCCACGCCAGCAGTTCTACGCCACGGTGGGCACGGCCTTTGAAGCACCCACCTTCACGGAGTTTGCCAATCCCGACGGCAGCGGTGGCTTCAATCCAGACATTGAGCCCCAGCAGGCGCTTAACCGGGAAGTCGGTATACGCGGCGGCCTGGGGCAGGGGGTCCGTTATGACCTGGCACTGTTCTCCATCCGGGTGGACGACGAAATCCTGCCCTATGAGATCAATAACCGTACCTTCTACGAAAACGCAGGGCGCACAGAACGGAATGGGGTGGAGCTCGGCCTGAAGTGGGATATCTCCTACACCTGGCGGGTAACCAGTGCCGTGACCCTGGCGGACTACACACTGAAGGACTTTACCGACGAACAGGGCAATGACGCCGATGGCAATCGCCTGCCGGGGTTACCGCAGGAGCAATGGGTTACGGAGGTTGAGTGGCGCGGTGACGGGCAACGGTTTGCTGCCCTGGAGTGGCAGTACGTGGGTGACCTGTACGCCGAGAACAGCAACCAGACCAGGGTCAGTGACTACTGGCTGCTGGGGATTCGGGCCGGTGACAGCGTTCGCGTGGGCAGTCAGAAATTCAGCGTCTACGGCGGTATCCGCAACCTTCTGGATGAGGATTACTTCAGCAATATCCGCATCAATGCCAATGCAGACAGGCCTATAGAAGATCGCGGCTACTATGAACCCGCGCCCGGCAGAACTTTCTATGCCGGGCTGGAGTGGGCATTCTGACAATTAATGGCGACATTCAATCCGCGTCGTCCGGTTCCCGTTGCGGGCAGTGGCACTCCTCCATGACCACGCCGTTGTCGACGCTTTCAAGGTGGACATCAAAGCCCCACAAACGATGCACGTGACGAAGCACCTCGTCAGTGTCGTCGCCAAGTGGAACCCTGTCGACGGGGATGTGCCGCAGGGTCAGTGATCGATCCCCCCTGACATCCACATTCCAGACCTGGATATTGGGTTCGCGGTAGCTCAGGTTGTATTGCCGTGCCAGCTTTTCCCGAAGGCTGCGGTAGCCGGGGTCATCGTGGATGGCGGTGATCCGGTAGACGTCTTCCTCATCATCGTTCTGAATGGCAAAAAGCTTCAGATCCCTCATCACTTTTGGGGACAGGAACTGCTGGATGAAACTCTCATCCTTGAAATTCTTCATGGCGAAATGCAGGGTTTCCAGCCAATCAGAACCGGCAAAGTCCGGGAACCATTCGCGGTCCTCGTCGGTGGGATTCTCACAGATCCGCCGCAGGTCGGTGAACATCGAAAAACCCAGAGTGTAGGGGTTGATGCCCGAATACCAGGGGCTGTCAAACGGTGGTTGGTAAACCACGGCCGTATGACTTTGCAGGAACTCCATCATAAAGCCGTCGTTCACCAGACCCTTGTCGTACATCCGGTGCAGCAGGGTGTAATGCCAGAAGGTGGCCCAGCCTTCGTTCATCACCTGGGTCTGGCGCTGCGGGTAGAAGTACTGGCCCAGCTTGCGAACGATACGGATGATTTCCCGCTGCCAGGTTTCCAGTAGTGGCGCGTTCTTCTCGATGAAGTAGAGGATGTTTTCCTGGGGTTCTTCCGGGTAGCGCTTCTTGCGGCTCACCGGGTCGTCATCCTCGCCCATTTTGGGGATGGTGCGCCAAAGATCGTTGAGCCGGCGCTGCTGATATTCCTCGCGTTCCTTTTGCCGGCGCAGCTCTTCGGCGGCAGAGATCGGCGCGGGGCGTTTGTAGCGGTCAACGCCGTAGTTCATCAGAGCGTGGCAGGAATCCAGGATTTCTTCCACCGCATCCAGGCCATAACGCTCCTCGCACTCGGCCACGTAGTTACGGGCGAATACCAGATAGTCAATGATGGCGCTGGCGTCGGTCCAGGTGCGGAACAGGTAGTTGCCCTTGAAGAACGAGTTGTGGCCATAGGAAGCGTGGGCAATCACCAATGCCTGCATGGGTAGGGTGTTCTCCTCCATCAGGTAGGCGATGCAAGGATCGGAGTTGATCACGATCTCGTAGGCAAGCCCCATCTGCCCCCGCTGATACCCTTTGGAGGTAGACAGGAACTGCTTGCCGAAAGACCAATGGTGGTAACCCACGGGCATACCGACGGAGCTGTAGGCATCCATCATCTGTTCGGCGCTGATCACCTCCACCTGGTTGGGGTAGGTGTCGAGACCGAACTCCGCCGCGCATTTGGCGATTTCCTCGTCGTATTTCTCGATCAGCGGGAAGGTCCACTCGGAACTGGTGGAGATAGGTTCCCGGGTTTTCGGCTCGTTGGGTCTGTCGATGGTGTCGGTCATGCGGCTTTCCTCTCGAACAACTGGCGGAAGACCGGATAGATTTCACCAGGGTCGGCGATCTGTTGCAGCGCGAAGCTCTGCGGGAACCGCTCCTGAATTTTCTCGTATTCGTACCACAGCATCTGGTGATCCTGGGGCGTGATCTCCACATAAGCGTAGTACTGCACCAAAGGCAGGATGCTGTCGGCCAGCAACTTGCTGCATATGGGCGAATCATCGTTCCAGTTGTCGCCGTCCGAGGCCTGGGCGGCATAGATGTTCCATTCCGCAGGGGAATACCGGGACTCGATGATCTTGTGCATCAGTTTCAGGGCACTGGATACGATGGTGCCGCCGGTTTCCCGTGAGTAGAAGAACTCTTCCTCGTCCACTTCCTTGGCGCTGGTGTGGTGGCGGATGAAGACCACTTCGATCTTCTTGTAGTTCTTCTTCAGGAACAGATACAGCAGGATGAAGAAACGTTTGGCGATGTCCTTGTGCATCTGGGTCATCGACCCGGACACATCCATCAGGCAGAACATTACGGCACTGGTGGCTGGCTGGGGCTTCTTCACGTGCTGGCGGTACCGCAGGTCAATCTCGTCAATGAACGGGATGCGCCGGACATTGGCCTTGAGATCGGCAATCTCATCCTCCAGGGCTTTGATCTGGTCCTCGTGGCTGAAGGCCGGGTCCAGATCCTCCGGCGCGCTTTTCAGCGCGGCCAGCTCTTCCTCCATTCGGCGGATTTTCTTGCGGCGCGCGCCACCGAGGCCAAGGCGTCGGGCATGGGCGCCCCGCAATGAGCGAACCACGTCCAGCTTGGCGGGTATGCCCTGGGTTGAAAAACCGGAGCGAACGTATTTGAACGCCTCGGTGTCTTTCAGCTTTTTACGGGCGAGATTGGGAAGTTCCAGATCATCAAACAGAAAGTCGAGGAATTCTTCCTGGGTGATCTGAAAGGCGAACTCATCCATGCCTTCGCCATCCGGGCTGGCCTGGCCCTGTCCCTGGCCTCCGCCGCCACCTCCTGGGGGTTTGGGCACCGTGTCACCCGTCACGAACTCCTTGTTGCCGGGGTGGACCATTTCCCGCTTGCCGCCCTGGCCATGGTGGAAGATCGGTTCGTCAGTATCCCGGGACGGAATACTGACATTCTCACCACGCTCAATATCCGTAATGGAGCGCCGGTGAACCGCGTCCGCCACGGCCTTCTTGATATGATGGCGGTAACGGCGCAGGAAACGTTCCCGGTTAACCGCGCTCTTGTTCTTGCCGTTCAGTCGCCGGTCGACTACGTGGGTCATACCCATAGTTTCACTCCAGTTCAGCGTATGAAGGCTGACTTATTGAGACTTACGAACCCGCAGGTACCATTCCGCAAGGAGACGGACCTGTTTCTCCGTGTAGCCTCGATCGACCATACGTTCGACGAACTGCTTGTGCTTGTTCTGATCCTCCTGGCTGGCCTTCGGATTGAAGGAAATAACCGGCAGCAGGTCCTCGGTATTGGAGAACATTTTCTTCTCGATCACGCTGCGCAGTTTTTCGTAGCTGAGCCAGGACGGGTTGCGACCCTGGTTGTTCGCCCGTGCCCGCAACACGAAATTGACCACCTCGTTGCGGAAGTCTTTCGGGTTGCTGATGCCGGCCGGCTTCTCGATTTTCTCCAGTTCGTCGTTAATGGACGAGCGGTCGAGAATCTCCCCGGTTTCCGGATCACGGTATTCCTGATCCTGAATCCAGAAGTCGGCATAGGTGACGTAGCGATCGAACAGGTTCTGGCCGTATTCGCTGTAGCTTTCTAGGTAAGCCGTCTGGATTTCCTTGCCAATAAACTCAACGTAGTGAGGCGCCAGGAACTCCTTGATAAACCGCAGGTAGCGGTCGTGGGTCTCGGCCTGGAACTGCTCCTGCTCGATCTGTTTTTCCAGCACATAGAGCAGATGAACCGGGTTAGCCGCCACCTCCGTGGTGTCGAAGTTGAAGACCTTGGACAGAATCTTGAACGCGAAACGGGTGGACAGTCCGTCCATGCCCTCATTCACGCCGGCTGAATCGCGATATTCCTGGATCGACTTGGCTTTGGGATCGGTATCCTTGATGTTCTGGCCATCGTAAACCCGCATCTTGGAAAAGATACTGGAGTTTTCCGGCTCTTTGACCCGCGACAGGATGGAGAACTGCGCCAGCATATCCAGGGTGTCCGGTGCGCAAGGGGCGCCGGAAAGGGAACTGTCGCGCAGCAATTTGCGATAAATATCAATCTCTTCCGTCACGCGCAGGCAGTAGGGCACCTTGACGATGTATACCCGGTCAAGGAAGGCCTCATTGTGCTTGTTGTTACGGAAGGTCTGCCACTCGGACTCGTTGGAGTGGGCCAGGATAATACCGTCGAACGGCACGGAGCCCATGCCTTCGGTGGTGTTGTAGTTGCCTTCCTGGGTGGCGGTCAGTAACGGATGCAGCACCTTGATAGGCGCCTTGAACATTTCCACGAATTCCATCAGGCCCTGGTTGGCTTTGCACAGGCCGCCGCTGAAGCTGTAGGCGTCCGGGTCATCCTGGGAGAAGTCTTCCAGCATGCGGATATTCACCTTGCCTACGAGGGCGGAGATGTCCTGGTTATTGTCATCGCCCGGCTCGGTCTTGGATACACCCACCTGGTCCAGTACCGACGGGTACATCTTCACCACACGGAACTGACTGATGTCGCCGCCGTACTCGTGCAGGCGTTTTACCGCCCAGGGCGACATGATGGACTTGAGGTAGCGGGACGGAATGCCGTATTCCTCTTCCAGAATACTCGCATCCTCAGCGGGATCGAACAGGCCTAGTGGCGACTCGTTAACGGGTGAGCCCTTGATCGCATAGAAGGGCACTTTCTGCATCAGTGACTTGAGTTTTTCAGCGAGAGAGGACTTGCCGCCACCGACGGGGCCAAGCAGGTAGAGGATCTGTTTCTTCTCTTCCAGGCCCTGGGCAGCGTGGCGGAAGAAGGAGACGATGTTTTCCACGGCCTCTTCCATGCCATAGAACTCGGAGAATTCCGGGTAACGCTTGATCACCTTGTTGGAAAAGATACGTGACAGCCGGGAGTCACGGGATGTATCGATATGCTCCGGCTCGCCGATGGCCAGTAACATCCTTTCTGCGGCAGTGGCGTATGCCGCCGGGTCCTTTTTGCAGATCTCCAGGTATTCCTCAAGAGTGTATTCTTCTTCTTGAGTTGCTTCATACCGGTCTTTGAAATGCTGCATTATGCTCATAGATGGCCCCTCGCTTGCTCTCTTGCCATGAAAAGACAGCTTTTAGTTCACACAATATCCCCGTTGCTGTTGGGTCCGCCGCTCCAGGCGGTCGTTATGGTTATGGGTGGAAGTATAGGGAGTAACAGACCGATTTACGCTGACGCGTTTATGTCGGTCTCGTTACTGTGAGCTTAGTTCAAGCTTCGGGACTTGGACAGGAGTAAAAGCGTTAAGGTTCATTAAATTGTGTATCAGCGCTTTGTAAGACGGAACACGCTCTCCGTCGCGCCAGTAAGCCCTTTACGCTTGGTAAAAGGGTGATCTTTTGCCAGTGTATTGGTGAGTATATGTTCGATCTCGTAATCGGCGGAGTATAGTTTCAGTACTTCTTCGTCACTGACATTGAACGGCGGGCCCTTGATGTCGGTGTCGTAGTCCAGGGTGATCAGAAGTATGCGGGTGCCATCCGGAATCACGGCGGTCAGGTGGTCGACATAATCCTGGCGCATGTGGGGTGGCAGGGCGATCAAGGCAGCACGATCGTACACCAGCCGAACGTGCTTCAGGTCCTCCGGGACCAACTGGAAAAAGTCGCCGCACCAAAGCTGGAGATCGTCGTGGGCAAATTTGGTGAAGGGTTCACCCGGGTGAACCTTCGCTTTCTCCTGGCCCTCTTCGAAGAAGTCCTTGCAGGCAACGTCACTCAATTCCACGCCGATGACAGCGTGGCCGCGGTCATGGAGCCACCACATGTCATGGGCCTTTCCGCACAGGGGAACGAGCACGGCACCGGTGCCATTGCCGGCGAGCTCTGGCCAGTGGTCATGGAGGTACTGATTGACGGTGCCTTCGTGGAAGCCGATTTCTTTCTTGGCCCAGCGTTCGTGCCAGAACTGATGTTCCATGAGTGTTCCCCTTTTCGCCAATTGGAGGTTTCGCTCAGTCTAACTTAATCTGGGGCTCTGTTGGTCGGCCAAAAACTTCATGAATAAGGAACGACGAATGAAAGCCGTATTTCTGGACGCAGACACACTGGGTAACGATGTGGACCTCTCGGCGATTGAGGCAGTGACCGGGGAAATGGTCAAACATCCGCGAACGTCCCCCGAGCAGGTGCAGGAGCGCATACGGGGATTCGACACGGTATTGGTGAATAAGGTTGTGCTGTCGCGGGAGCACTTCGAGGCCTGCCCGGAGCTAAAGACGGTTGCGGTGGTGGCGACGGGGCTGAACAACATTGATAAGGATGCGGCGAAAGACCACAGCGTAACGGTGATGAACGTGACCAACTATGGCCGCTCCACCGTGGCGCAACACACCATGGCGTTGATTCTCGCGCTGGCCACGCGCTTGGTGGATTACGACAAGGACGTGCGGGCCGGGCGCTGGGGGCAAAGCTCGATGTTCTGCCTGATGGATCATCCCATCATGGAACTGGAAGGGCGCACGCTGGGGGTTGTTGGCTATGGCGACCTTGGGCAGGGCGTTGTGGAGCGCGCAAAGGCGTTTGGGATGAATATTGTGCTTGGCGCAAGGCCCGGACAGGCAACTGGTGAGGTGGATGGTTACCCCCGGATTCCCCTGGATGAGCTGCTGCCCAAAGTGGATGTGCTGTCGCTTCACTGCCTGCTGACGGACGACACCCGGAATATGATAGGCGCCCGCGAACTGAAGATGATGAAAAAGGAGGCGCTGCTGATCAATACCAGCCGTGGCGGCCTGGTGGACGAGCAGGCGCTTGCGGACGCCCTGCGGGCGGGGACTATTGGCGGTGCCGGCTTTGATGTGCTGACGGAGGAGCCGCCACGAAATGGCAATGCGTTGCTGGCGGATGATATTCCCAACCTGATTGTGACGCCACATTCGGCCTGGGCGAGTCGGGAGGCGCGGCAACGAATTGTGGAGATTACTGCAAGTAACTTATCGACAATCTAATAAACCAATAAAAAATTACTAAATATTACCTTTGAAGAGGGGAAAGTGACGGCTCACTGAGCTATCTTTGGCGCCTAACAGAAAGTTAATGGTGGTAGGTCCAAGGAAATCGTTGTGATAACAGCGCAACGGTAGCTTCATCTCAGGGAGTCGTGATGCCCCCCAGTCAGTTTCATTTCATTTCAGGCCTGCCCCGGTCCGGGTCGACGTTGCTTGCAGGAATTCTGAGACAAAACCCCCGGCTTTACGCATCTATGAGTAGTCCTGTCGGAGGGTTGATAAATGGCGCTCTGGAGCAGATGGGTGCCGGCAGCGAATTCTATACCTTCTTCGATGAAACCCGGCGCAAGCGCATATGCCGTTCACTCTTTGACGCCTATTACGAAGACGTCGGCCAGAGACCGGTTATTTTTGACACCAATCGCCACTGGACGTCCCGCCTCCATCAACTCGTGGAGTTGTTTGATGACTTTAAAGTGATCTGTTGCGTTCGTAATCCGGCCTGGATTATGGACAGCTTCGAAGTCATCCACCGAAAAAACCCCTTTGATTACAGTCGGATGTTTAATTCCGGCAATCGCCAGACCGTCTATAGCCGATGTGACGCCTTGATTAGCGCTGGCGGCGCGGTTGGCTCTGCCTGGACAGCTTTGAAAGAGGCCTACTACGGGGAGTTCTCGGACCGTCTGCTGCTTCTGGATTATGACTTGCTGACTCAGCATCCGGGCCGTTGTCTCGAGTTGATTTATCAGTTTATCGGCGAAACCCCTTTTGAGCATGATTTTGACAGGGTGGAATACCAAGAAACTGAATTTGACGAAACCCTGGGCGTGAAGGGGCTTCATGCCGTTAAGAAGAAAGTGGAATTCAATAGCCGCCGCACCATCTTGCCGCCCGACCTGTTTTCGAAATATCAGGAAATGGATTTCTGGCAGGACAACACGGGTACTGCTGCCAACATCATCGCACCGAAGAAAAACTAGGCACGCCCCCAAGTGGTGGCGCGGAGAGGAATTATGCAAAAAAAGACTGTCCTGAATGGGCTTGGCGCATTGATGGCGCCTATGGGTATGTATGCCGCCGCTGCTACTGCATCGGCGGGTACCTATATGCCTCGGACCTATCTGCGAACCGCCCAGGGCATCCCTGATACCGCTGCTCAGTTGCCGTCGTTGAGCTCGCTGCCGAGAACTGCAGGCGAATTCTTGATCAATCAGCCAATACTAAGTGCTGACTTTCTGCAGGTAGAACAGGGGCAGCCGCTGCGGGAGTTGGTTCTCGTTGACGCCGGAGTGCCGCAAAGCGAGTGGTTTGATTACGTGACCAGGCCAGATACCGAGGTAGTCCACCTGTCTGACGGAAGCGGTCGACTTCAGCAGATCATCGACGTGCTTTCTGCTTACCGGGATCTGACGGCTATTCACCTTATCTCTCATGGTCAGGCCGGAGCTCTTATTCTCGGCAATGAGCGAGTCGATGAAGCTACTCTTGAGGATAACCCTGATTTCCTTGCCGCTTTTGAGGGGGCCACGCGCCCCGGCGCCGATCTTCTTCTATATGGTTGTGATGTTGCCGCAGGCGACGACAGTATTCTCGACATCATTCGTCGCGAAACACACCTTGATGTGGCGGCCTCATCCAGCCCTACCGGCAATGCCGGCCTTGGAGGCGACTGGGTTCTTGAAGTTGTCCGTGGGGATATTCAAACCACGTTGCCCTTTAGCGAAAAAGCTCTGAAGGACTTCTCTGGGGTACTTGGCAGCTTCTCGCCCCGTAATTTTTGTAACGACAGCAATGGCGGCAGGTACCGCTCTAACATAAATACTATTACGTCGGAAAATGGTGACTTCACCGTTACAACGTCCCCGAGTGCATTCCATTGCGGTTACAGCGGGCAGCTCGGTTATCTCAACCCTATCCAACCCTCTCATGCCATTTATCTGGCTAGCAACTCCGGAGGGGTTGAGTTCTCTTCACTTGTATTAGGGGGAGGATGCAGTGTCGTCGATGTTGCCGGCTATTCCGGGGGAGCACCGGTTGCTACTTCCCTGAACAACACTCCAGAAACTATGAGCAGTAACACCATTAACCTGAGCACATTCTCAGGAAAGAATGTAGATAGTTTGGCCCTCTATCTATCATCGTGCTCAGGCGCCACAGGAATATCTTCGTTCTCAACAGTGGAACCGAACGCCGCCCCCACCGATATCGCTCTTGGATCAGCGAGTATCAACCAGTCATCAACAGGGGCTGGGGCGGTCATAGGTTCTCTCTCAACAACGGATGCAGACAGCGGTGACAACCATAATTACAGCCTTGTCTCAAATGGCGCATCAAGTAATGGTAGCTGCGGTGCTTCTGGCGATGACGACAATGCGAGCTTCCAGGTAGACAACGCCAACGATGACCTGGAGACGGCTGGCAGTCTGGCATCGGGCTCCTACGATGTGTGTATTGAAACTAGCGACGGTACGGCCAGTTACCAGGAGTCGTTCGCTATTACCGTGAACGATAATGTTGCGCCATCTTATCAAAACGGCACTCCGTCGGTTTCGGGGACCACAGCCAATCAGACAACGTTGACTACCCGCCTAGACGAGGCTGGTGTTACCTATTGGGTTGCCCTATCCGACGGCGCGGCGGCTCCCTTGGCAGTCAACGTCCGGAATGGGACTGACCGATTAGGCAGCCCTGCTCCTTTTAGCGGTAGCTACAATGTCTCCTCCAATGGTGTGGACTTCACCGATGACATTACAGGTTTGTCGGCCGGGACATCCTATGACTTGTGGGTGGTGTCGGAAGATGGTGTGCCGAATTTGGGGAGCCCCACAAAAATAGATGTGACAACTCTCCGTGACAATGATGGCAGCCTGATCACTGCGGCAGGCGTTGCTGAGCCGGTTGCACTGTTTACTACGGTCGATACGGTGGCCGAGACCGTCAATGTGTTTGACTTCACTCTTGCAGACGGAGGCACCAGTGACAACCTCCCCCTGAATGTCACCGAAATCACCTTGAACGTCTCCGGGAGCAGCTCGGATACGGAGCGTTCAAAGATCACCTGGCGGCTTAATGGGCCGGATGTAAGCAACGTAACGGGCACCTACAATGGGGGCTCCGATACGATTACTTTCTCCTCGTTGGGTGTTTCTGTTGCACATGGTGCCAGCGAAACCTACACCGTCAACGCTTACTACAACGACAATACCGGCCTGACCGAAGATCGAACGGTCATCCTGTCGGTGGATGGCGATACCGATCTCACGGTAGGCGGATCTGGCACCCAGATGGGCTCCACCTCCACGGTTACCAACGGCACCGGAACAGCCATTGAAGTAGTGGCTTCGCAACTGGCATTTGCAACCCAGCCTTCTGGTTCGGTTTCCGGCAGTGCACTGACCACCCAGCCAGTGGTGGTCGCTCGTGATGCCTTCGGCAACATAGATTCTGATTTCACTGAAACAATCACCCTGGTGGAAGCCAGTGCGGGATCAATGTCAAACAACACCCAGGCGTCCGTTAATGGTGTTGCAACCTTTACAGGGCTGACCTACTCCGCCACCGCTGACCAGCAGAGTTTCACTCTGACGGCCGACGATCAAGCCGGTGTTGGCAGTGATCTGCCAACAGTCGATGCCAATGCCGTCACTTCCGACGTCGTGGCCACAAAGCTGATCTTCGACAATCAGCCTGCTCCCACCACGTTAACGAGTGGTGTGGCTACCGCCTTTACCACTGTCCCGGTTATATCGGCCGTTGACGGCAATAACGTTCCCGATACCGGATACTCGACCGACATAACGCTTGCGGAAGTCAACGGAGCCGGAAGCGCTAGCCTGACGGGGACGGGCGACACTGATGGTAGTGGGTCTACCGTCACCCTGACACCCAGTTCTGGCACCGCGACCTTTACCGGTTTTCAGGCCACTTACACTGCGTCCGGATCCAGTGATGAAACTTTCAATCTGCGGGCCTCTTCCGGCGCGTTGACCGCTGCGGACAGTAGCCAGTTAACCGCCAGTGTAACCCCGACCATCAACAGCGTTTCCGTTCCCTCCAACGGTACGTATGCAACCGGGCAGAATCTGGATTTCACCGTCAATACCAGCCAGCCGATGACCGTAAACACGGCGAGTGGCACTCCACGCCTTTCCCTGACGATTGGTGGCTCGGTCGTCTACGCCAGTTATATTTCTGGTAGCGGCACCAGTGCGCTGACATTCCGCTATACCCTCCAGGCGGGCGACCTTGATGCGGATGGCATCAGTGTCGGTGCTCTGGAGGCCAATGGCGGAACCCTGCAGGATGGCGCCGGTAACGATCTGGATACAACTCTGAACTCAGTGGGGAGTACCAGTTCCGTTCTGGTGGATGCAGTGGCCCCGACTGTCAGCAGCGTCTCGGTACCGTCAAACGACCTGTATGTTGCAGGCGAGAACCTGGATTTCACCGTTAATACCAGCGAGAACGTGACGGTCAATACCGCTGGCGGAACACCGCGAATCCCGCTGACGGTAGGAAGTACCACCCGCTACGCCAGCTATCTGAGTGGCAGTGGAGCTTCCGCCCTGGCGTTCAGATACACAGTGCAGTCGGGAGATGAAGATGCGGACGGCGTGGCCGTCTCGGCAGTGGTCGATCTGAATGGTGGCACGCTACAGGACAGCGCGGGGAACGATCTGAATACCACCCTGAACTCGTTGGGTAACACCAGTAGTGTGCTTGTAGATGCGGTAGCGCCGGCTGGCTACTCGGTTAGCTTTGATGACAGCACCCTGAACGCGTCCGAATCGGACTCTGTCAGTTTCACATTTGCGGGTGCAGAAGTGGGGGCCGATTACAGCTACAGTATTTCCAGTAACGGGGGAGGCACCCCAGTCACCGGCACGGGCACCGTGTCTGATGGTGCCCAGCAGATTACTGGTCTGGATGTCGGAAATCTTGGTGATGGAACGCTTACCCTGTCTGTTGCGCTGACGGATGAGGCCGGTAACCAGTCCTCTCCAGTCACTACAACAGCCACCCTGGATGCGACGGCGGCCTCTGTGACTCTGGACTCGGCGGCGGATCCGGTGACCCATGCCGAGTTCACGGTGTCCATCACGTTCGATGAGCCAGTCGATGGTTTTGCGGTCGGGGACATCACGGTGTCCAATGCCACTGTGGGAAGTTTTTCCGGTAGCGGGGCCAGTTATACGGCCACCATTACGCCCACCGATGATGGTACTGTCACCGTGGATGTTGGTGCTGGCGTTGCGCAGGATGCAGCGGGTAACGATTCTACGGCAGCGACTCAGCTCAGCCGAGTCTATGACGGTACAGCACCGATGCCTGCTATCACCACGGATGTGACGGCAGACGTTACCAACGCGCCTATTGGCGTGACGGTCGACTTCGGTGAAACCGTTACCGGTTTCGTGTCCGGAGATCTATCAGTCAACAACGGCTCTGTTACCGGGTTTACCGACTCCGGCAACGGCTTGTTTGAACTGACGGTTGAAGCTGCGGGTGATGGCGATGTAACCATTGAATTGCTTGCGGGCGTTGCCGAGGACGAGGCAGGTAATGCCAGTGAAGCCTCTGATCCACTGATTCTCGCGTTCGACGGCTCAGTCCCGGTTCTCCAGAGTTCTGTGCCGGCAGCAGGCGCCAGTGACGTTCCTTATCAGAGTGATTTGTCACTGACGTTTGACGAGCCCGTGTTTGCAGGTGTTGGTGAATTGGTGGTCCAGGATGCCACCGACGGCGTCGAGCACACACGCCTTGTCATTACGGACACACAAGTGTCTATAGACGATGCTCAGGTCACTATTGCCCTGGACGAGGTCTTGGTGCCAACGCACGAGTATTACGTAACATTCGCCGCGAACAGCTTGGAAGATGCAGCCGGCAATGGCTGGGCAGGCATCGTGGGCGATACTGCCTTCCGCTTTACCGTTGGGAACCAGGCACCGGAAGCTGGCAACGACAGCGCGAACCTTGACCAGGGCGCTCGCCTGGCGCTGGATGTTCTAGCGAACGATCGCGACGAGGAAGGGCGCCTGAATCTGGCCAGCGTGCGGGTTGTTGCCCAACCGACCCACGGCCGTGTGTCAGTCGAGACCGGCACGGGAGCCGTAACCTATGAGCCGGAAACCGACTACACTGGCTCGGACAGCTTCACCTACGTGGTGGAGGACGAGTTCGGTGGCCAATCCAATGCGGCGACGGTCAGCCTGATTGTCGAGCCGGCCGGCCTTCCTCCAGTCACTCGTGGGGATGTTGCTACAGTAGTTCCGGGTGGCACGGTGACTCTTGCGCCGCTGGATAACGATTACGTCGGAACCTCGGGTGTGAGTCTGGACCCGCAAAGCGCCGAACTGATCCTCCGCCCCCATCACGGCACGGCACAGTGGGCCGATGGGAAATTAACCTACACCGCGGAGAGTGATTTCGAGGGTGTGGAAAGCCTTGCCTATACCGTGTCCGATGCAAACGGTGTCCGCTCCGCAGTGACCCGTCTGTATATCAACGTGGCTGATGGCGCCATAGCGCCGCTTGCGCGGGATGATTCTGCCGACACGGAGATGGCCGCTGAGATTGCGGTGAATGTGCTCACAAACGACGAAGCCACAGGTAGCGCGCTTGCCAGTGGCACTGTTGAACTGGGCAGTCTGCCGCGCCACGGTGTGGCCGAGGTTGACCCAACCACAGGTGCAATTGCTTACATGCCGGACGCGGGCTTCCGGGGCGAGGACGCTTTCCACTACACCGTCCGTGATGATCGTGGACTGGTGTCGGAATCAGCACTTGTCACGATCAACGTCGGTCTTGCGGGTGTGCCGGTGGCTGGAAACGATCAGGTTCAGGCCATGGACGGTGCAACCATCGCAATCAACGTGCTAGGCAATGACCGTGGTTTGGGCTTGGCGTTGAGCCCGGCAACCCTGAGTGTAGTGGATAGCCCTGCTCAGGGACTGGTAACACTGGACACCGGGGCCGGCGTTTTCCGCTATACCCCGAATGACACCTTCGATGGCTCCGATACCTTCACCTATACCGTTCAGGATGAGGATGGCCATGTATCTGCCCCAGCCACTGTCACGGTAACCGACCAGCCAGGTAACAACCGGCCTTTGGCCAATGATCGTGACGTGACGGTAGCCGAGGACAACGATACCAGCTTGTCACCTCTGACCAATGACCAAGACCTCAACGGTACTCTGGATACGGCGTCACTGCAGGTTGAACAGCAACCGTTGAATGGCACCTTGTCCGTAGGTGCCGGTGGCACAGTCAGCTACACGCCAGGGGAAAATTTCTACGGTGAAGACCGATTTACCTATACGGTGGCAGACGATTTCGGCCGCAGATCCCGCCTGGCTGTGGTCCGTCTCGTGGTAGCACCGGTTCCGGATCAGCCACAGATCTCCGGCTCGCCGACCTCGACCGTTTCAGCCGGAAACGCGTATCGTTTCACCCCGGTGGTGACCGATACCGATGGCAACCCACTGACCTTCAGTGTCGTCAACCTGCCCGCATGGGCAACGTTCGATGAACAGAGTGGTCGTGTTAGCGGCACACCGGAACTGGACGATGTGGGCCGTTATGGTGGCATCGTGATCAGCGTCAGCAACGGCGATGAGTCTTCGGAGCTGGCAGCCTTTAGCGTTCGGGTAACCGGCAATTCCGGTGGTTCCGACGACGGTGGTCAGGGCTCTCCTGAAAGCCCGGTGACGCCAGGGTCGGATGAGGGCGCGGACATTCCTGTCGTCGACTCGGATAACCCTGTCGTTGAGGTAGGCAATGACAAATGGCCGTCCTACACCGACGATCAACCTTCGAAGGCGCTTTACGAAGCCACCTTCGTGGACGCCGCTGGCGAAAAGCGGAGTGTGTCAGTTCTCGTGGATGATCCCCAGGCACCGCTGCCTGCGACAGAATCGCCCGATGCGTCCGGGCGGCAAACGCTGACCTTCTCGCAATCTGACGGCAGTGAGCAAACCATTGCCGTGTCTCCCTCTGGCGAGACAACAATCGCGGTGTTCGGCCAGGCCGGTGATGCCGATCCAGTCAGCCAGCTGACCAGCGATGCCGCCGAACTGATGGTCACGGCCCTGGCTGGGGGTGACATGCTTAGCAAAGTGGTCATCGAGAATAGTGACGGTGGCAGCAGCGAAATGACGATCGTCCAGTCAGTCATGGAAAGGGTATTGGTCTCCGGAACCCGCTATTCGGCGGACGGTGCCGTACTTGAAACCACGGCTGTCCAGTTCGATATGGTGCCCGCGGACATTGAGCTGGCTGCCGACGGCACGGTTTCACTGAGGGGTGAGGCGACCAGTGGCAGCGAAACGACCGCTGTAGAGTATCGTGTGACGCCCGCTGGAACAGTCAGCGCTGTCAGCCAGTACGCGGATGGCATCATTACGCCGGTTTCTTCAGGTGTAACGGTTCGTCAAGGTGGTTCCGTGGGCATGGTGATGGTCGATGGTTACATCGCCCTTGATCAGCCTTATCCGAACGCTGGCGTCGAGCACATGGCTCGTGTGGCCAGTAATGGTCAGGTGGAGTATATCGACGGTAGCGCCAATACCACCAATCTGCCAGCCGGTTCGATTCTCATCATTGATGGCGATCAGGCAACTACCGGTGGCCGCGATCTGGACCCCGACGGTAACGAGTTGAATCGTGCCGGCGAGATATTAGGGGCGGCGAGTGGACAACCCATCATCAGTCGGCTGGAGGTTACGGACCTGTCCAACGGCAACGAGTCGGTATTCGTCAGTCCCGCGGTGAATGGTGATGGCATCAATGCGTCTCGTTCGCTGCCTGGGGGCGAACTGTCGGCCAGGATTCGCCTCGACGGCACATCGGTCCATCGACTGTCAGGACGTGTTGACATGCGGGATAACCAGGCCCGTTCCCTTATCCCAGGCAGCCTGTCGTTGTTCTTCAACGACCGCGTGGTAACCGTGGTTGACGAAACCGACGCCACGTTACTGACAGAGCTTCTGGGTAATGGCGAGGTTCGGCATGAAGTGGCCGCGGGCGGGGCATCCACCCGTGCCTTCAGTTACCTGCCAGGCTCATCCACGGTCATGGAGCGTGACGATGATGGTGATGCCCGGGTGGTGACACGTGCATCCGCAAACGGCCGTTCCCTTGAAGCAACCGCCAGTGCTGACGGCAGCGCCAACCATCGGTTGATCAATCGCCTGGGTGAGCGCTCTGAAGCGGACATCCGGGTTCCCGGTGCCTTCACCAGCTTGAACGAGGATGGCAATCTGCGCAGCCGCGTGAGGCTAGACGGCAGTGATGTGTGTGCCTGGGTGGAAACCTTCGGTAACGGTGAAGCCGGCACAGGCTTCGGAACATACGATCCCGATACACTGACCTGCCAGAGCGTGGAAATGCCCACAAGTCGTGAAAGCCTGTTCGAGGCCGGCAACACTGTCGAGGTTGAGAGCGAGTCCGGTAAGCATACTATTACCATCGAAACCCGCGTGACGCGGCCGATCCGGTTCTGAGGAGATGATGATGAATTCAATAGCCTGTGAGTCCGTTCGTCACGCTTTCCGCGCCAGTGCGTTGATTGTGATGATGTTGCTTTCCGCCTGTGGTGGGGGGTTCGACGAGGAACCGAACAATGCGAGATTGTTCCTGCAACCGGGAGATGAAGTGGAGGTCTTCAGGGGTGATGAGCTGACCCGCCCGTCGGAAGATTCGAGGATTGCGGTACGCCATGAACAGCAGGGGGACCGCAAGTTTGTAACGGTTCTGGCCGGAACGGCGGAGTTGGTCCGGGGAAACTATTATGCCCAGCGATAAGCGTCGGCAGTGGTTGGTCGCCTCTCTTCTGGTCGGGGCCATCTTGGCTCCGGCCAGTGTTGCGGCAGCCAGCGGTGCTCTCTTCGTGGGCGCCCAATTGGGCGGCTCGTCCCTGGCTGCAGACATCGAAGGACCCGGTGCGGCTTTTTCCAACCTGGATCACGGCACAACGCTGTCTGGTTCGGTTTTGGCAGCCTATGAGGGTGACCATTCTGGTCAAGGTTATCGGGTAACCGGGACCCTGGGGCATGCAAAGTGGGATAATGCGGGGTTGCTGGAAGCATTGGGCGGAGTGGATCTTCTCTGGCGTCAGGAAGATGGTAGTGGCGCTGTCTATGCTGGACCAAGACTGGGAGCGATTCGTTTTAGTGATGACATCACCGATGACAGCAATACCCGGTTTGCCTGGGGCGCCGAAGTGGGTGTCCTGACAACATTAGGCGCTGGGCCTGGTGGCGGTGACCGACCATTGTCCGCGGGCCTGTTCCTGCGACACACGGTCATCGATGCCCGCCAGTCCGGTGTAACCGGCAGTGGCCTTGATCGTGACATAAAGGTGAGCAGCCAGACTTCATTCGGTATTCAGGTACTCCTTCCGTTATAGCGAGCCGAGAGTGGGCTTTCGGCCCACTCTCGCTTACGCCCCTCATCTCATCCCCTTAAAGTTTGCACGCGTATGACGCGCCGACCCTCGCCTCCTGCATAAACTGCCAGTGGCATGTCTCATTTGAGGCATGGGATTCCCAACGCTCAAACAATAACAACAGGGCGATACCTATGATCAGACCTCTCCTGGCTCTTGTGCTTTCCTGTGTTTTCTTTTCTGCACCGGCATTCTCCTTTGAACGCGGTGAATTGCTTATCTGGATCAACTCCGACAAGGGGTATGAAGGGCTGGCTGAGGTTGGCCGACGCTTCGAAGCCGAAACCGGCATTCCTGTGACCGTGGAGACGCCGGACGATCTCACCTCCGAGTACGACCATTATGGCTATTCCTCCAAGGCGCCCGATATCGTGATCTGGCCCCATGATCGTTTTGGAAGCTGGATCAATGAGGGCCACCTGCGCCCCATCGAGCCGTCCGAGCAGGTGCGTGAGGCTATTGCACCCTTTGCCTGGCAGGCGGTTTCCGTGGGCGATCGGGTGTATGGCTACCCAATCGCCATGGAAGTGGTCAGTCTGCTCTACAACAAGGATTTGGTCTCAACACCGCCCGCCACTCTGAAAGGCGTGAAAGCTGAGCATCAACGACTGAGCGCACAGGGTATTGAGGCCATCTCCTGGGACTACAAGAATGTGTATTTTTCCTGGCCAGTGTTCGCCGGATCCGGTGGGTACAGTTTCGGCCTGGAAAACCAGGTTTACGACCTCTCCGATGTTGGTGTGGACACAGATGGCGCTGTCGGTGCCGTGGCAGGCATAAAAGACTTGCTGGATTCCGGTGTGCTGTCGGCAGATGCGGATTACGGCACCATGATGGACGGCTTCAAGGCCGGTCAGACTGCGATGATCATTAACGGTCCCTGGGCCTGGAGTGAGATACGGGACGCCGGTATAAACGTGGGCATAGCCGACGTGCCCACTGTCAGCGGTGAACCTGGAAAACCCTTTGTGGGCGTGCTGGCCGCGGGGATCAGCGCGGTATCCACCAACCATGAACTGGCCCGTCAGTTCATGGAGGACTATCTGCTGACCGAATCCGGCCTGCACGCCGTGAATGACGACAAGCCCCTTGGCGCCGTGGCCCATCTGGAAGTGGTGAAAACCCTCAGCGAAGACCCGTTTATTGACCATACCTTCCGCTCCGCCAGTCGTGGGGAAATCATGCCCAACATTCCTGAGATGAAACGCTTCTGGGACCTGATGACCATCCGCTTTGACGGCATGCTGGCCGATGATTACCCCATAGCGTCCACGCTCAAGGAGGCTGCAGGTCGGCTTGAAAGGCTGGATGACATGCGGGGCTGGACACGCCGGCATTACGTTACGAACTGAGTGAGCTCGCTATGGCATTCCCCCGATTAGAATTGACCATCCGTTCCCGGGTGATCCTGTTGTTTACCCTGTTGATTGGCCTGTCCGTTGCGTCATCGGCCCTGGTTTACCAGCGCATAGCCGGCATTGGTGACAGTGTTGATCAGCAGGCACGCGGCATCGCCGGCCAAATGGTTGCCATTGATGAGCAGTCCGAGCTCATTGACCAGCAAAGGGCGTTGGGCAAGCTGTCCGAACGCGTTACGGTCGCCCAGCAACATATGGGTGCGATGCAGTATTGGTATTTTCACGCCGCTCTGAATGCGGACATGGAGTCCCTGGACAAGGCTCAAGCCGCCTCCGAACAGTTGGTGGGCGAACTGGCTGCCATGGTGGCGGCCGATAGCAGCCTGCAGGCGGAGATCGCGGAAATGACAGAAACCGTGGAGCAGTACCGCACGCTCGGCGAAAAAATGTTCGAGTTCTTTGAAAAGTCCATGATGCTGATGGGGCGTTCGATGGCGGAGGCCGCCCGGGAACAGGCCGTTAGTCTCACGGCTAGCCTCAACGATATCCGCAGCGGCTACCAGCAACGGGAGGCCGTACTCACCGAGGGCGTGTTGGAAGCCGGAGAGACAGTCAGGCGTGCCAGTGATCAGGTCGCCATAAGTGGCGGTGCTATTCGACACGAAATTGATCGGGCTGGATCGGTCAGCCTGATAATGGCTGGCGCGCTCGTTATCTCGGCATTGTTGCTGGGCACGCTGTTCCTGCGTTCACTGCTTCGTCCGGTGCGCAGGTTGGGGCAGCGTATTGGCGAAATACAGGCCGACAATGACCTGCGGGGCAGTCTCGAGTATCGCAAGAACGATGAATTAAGCGTGATCACCCGCGCCTTTGATCAGATGCTGGCGCGATTTGGCGGTCTGATCGGTCATGTCGCCGCCTCCACCAATGAATTGGGGGATATGGCGGCTCAGGGACGGGAAAGCAGTCAGAGTCTTGCCGACCAGGTTGGACGCCAGCAACAGGAAACCAGTCTGGTGGCGACAGCCGCAAACGAAGTTACTGCCACTGCGGAAGAAGTCCGGAAGAGTGCCAACCACGCGGCATGCCTTGCCGATGAGGTTGGTGGATTGACGCACAGTGGCGGTCAATCGGCGGACGAAGCCGTTGCCGCCATGGCTAGGCTGGAAACACGAGTGGAAGCCGTGGCCGAAACCATCGCCGGGCTGGCCAGCCAAAGCCAGTCTATCGGCCAGGTCGTGGATGTAATCCGGGGCATTTCGGAGAAAACCAACCTGCTGGCATTGAACGCTGCCATTGAAGCGGCCAGGGCCGGTGAAATGGGCCGGGGGTTTGCCATTGTGGCCGACGAAGTGCGGGGCCTGGCCAGCCAGACGGCGAACTCGACCGGGCAGATAGACGATCTCGTGTCATCGTTGCAGGCACAATCCCGTGATGCCGTTGAAGTGGTGGAGGCGGGGCGGGAGGAGAGCCGTACAACCGTCCAGCGCATCCGGCAATGCAGCGAGAGCCTGGGGCTGATCGATGAGAAGGCGGGCGAGATGCGTTTGCTCAACCAACAGGTCGCCCAGGCTGCGGCTGAGCAGAGCGAGGCTGTTAGCAAAATCGACGAAAACCTGATCAACCTCAAGCGCCAGATTGAAGACATTTCAGACAATGCCCGCGATACCGGAAGCATGACCGATTCCCTCGCGTCACTGAGCGAAGTGCTGAGAGGAAATATCAGCCAGTTCCGATACTGAGCCGAAACCGCTAGTAAAAGCCACACAATACGCCATACTTTGTTGTGATTTGGTATCTGACTGATAATCTGTACAAAACACTGGCAAACAGGACGTTGTGTGGCTTCATTTCAATTCAAAGATCGGCTTCAGTCTGCGGAAACCTGGATTCTCGCCAACCCCAATCCACCGCAACACTGGCCATGGACCTGGCTTTATAAAACCGGGCGTACCGCCTATGCGCTGGTGCGGGACGTCGTTAGTGGCAACCTGACGCTTCATGCCATGAGCCTGGTGTATACCACCTTGCTGAGTATTGTGCCGTTGCTGGCCTTGAGCTTTTCGGTGCTCAAGGCGCTGGGCGTACACCAGCGTATGGAACCCTTCCTGTTCCAGTTCTTTCGGCCCATGGGCCCCCAGGGCGTCGAGATTGCCGAGCAGATTCTGGGCTTCGTGGATAACATGAAAGTGGGTGTGCTCGGCTCGGTCGGCCTGGCACTGCTGGTTTATACCGTGGTGTCACTGGTGCAGAAGATCGAGCGTTCTTTCAACATGATCTGGCGGGTGCCGGACATGCGCTCGATGGCCCAGCGCTTCAGTAATTATCTCAGCGTTATCATGGTGGGGCCGTTGTTGATGGTGTCGGCCATCGGTATCAGTGCCACCATTTTCTCGTCTGCGTTCGTGCAGGCGCTGATGGAAATCGAACCGCTCGGCTCCATGATTGTCTTCGCCACCCGCTTTACCCCGTTCATGCTGGTGGTCGGGGCGTTCACCTTCGTATACGTGTTCATTCCCAACACCCGGGTGAAGCTTCGCTATGCCTTTATCGGTGGCCTGGTAGCAGGTATATCCTGGCAGGCGGCGGGTATGCTGTTTGCGTCGTTTGTCGCCGGTTCCGCCAAGTACGCTGCCATCTATTCCAGTTTCGCAATCGGCATCATCCTGTTGATCTGGGTGTACCTCAACTGGATGATTCTGCTGCTGGGGTCCAGCATTGCCTTCTATCTCCAGAACCCGGGCTCGGTGGCCAAACGCCGCCAGGTGCGGTTGTCGCCGGAACTTCTGGAAAAAACCGGGCTGGCGTTGATGTGGCTGGTGGCGAAACCCTTCAGCGAGGGCCGGCCGGCACCGCAGCAGGAAGCGGTTGAGCAGCAACTCAGGGTGCCGGGGGAGGTGACCCGTGGTATCAGCGACAAGCTGATCCGCGCCAGGCTGCTGACATTGGCCGGTCGCAACGGCGATTGCCTGGCTCCGGGCCAGTCCCTCGAGAGGATCACCGTTGGCAGCGTGCTGGAAGCCATACGTCGTGATGAGGATCGGGTTGCTGACCGTTTACCTTATGCCGTGCCGAGCCATCTGATGGAACGCCCTCCGGAGCACGAATCGGTGTCCTTCGCCGAACTGCTGAAGCAGGAAGGGGGTTACGGAGAAAAAACCTAGGCGCGGGTTTTTGCACCCGCTTCCAGGGTATCGAGGATCACCTTGCGTACCCGCGTAAACTGCTCCCTCGAGATGTTAGTAATACGCAATACGTCGTCTTCCGGCATATTGCGCTGGTGGGCGTGGCGTAACACCTCCCGGGTGCCGATAATAATACCGTCGTTCAGCGGGGTGTGTTGCTGCCTCGGCGCCGGCCGTTCCGCCGCCAGAAGCTGGGCGTGATATTTAGGCGGCAGCCCCCATTCATTGGCCAGTAGTTGTGACGTGGCCCACTGGTAGCGGGAAAGGGCGATGTGGATCAGCGAGGGTGGCGGTTCCGCCAGCCCGGATTCCGTCCTGCAGACGCGCTGCAACTCCCTTCGTAGTGTGATGTAAGAGAGTGCTGGCAGTAGGCCTGCCATGAAATAGACGCTGCTATCCTGGCCCTGAATCTTCGCAATCAACTCCGCACTGCGGGCACAGGTGAGCCCCCAGCGCCATACCCGTTGTGCAAAGAGTGCTTCCCGACTGTTCCTGGCTGCCATCATCGGCCGCATGATGGCGGCGGAAATAACGTTGCGAATACCGTCCATACCCAGTACAAA
The DNA here is from genome assembly GCF_042604615.1 of Marinobacter sp. M5B. Classification (NCBI taxonomy): domain Bacteria; kingdom Pseudomonadati; phylum Pseudomonadota; class Gammaproteobacteria; order Pseudomonadales; family Marinobacteraceae; genus Marinobacter; species Marinobacter sp. M5B. The sequence goes on along the minus strand of NZ_CP156894.1, from coordinate 3,562,497 downwards.
GACCGCCTGGTCCACCGAGTCGATGGACTGGTCGCCGGTGCGGAAGTAAGGGCTGTTGGCAATTTGCAGTAGTTGGTCGGTCAACGCGGGGTCATTGAGGATGATCTCCGTCAGTTGGTTACGGCCTGTATTGGCATCGGAGAGTGCCCGCATTAGCATCGGCAGGGTCATGGGTTGGCGCGGTAATTCGTCCAGTTCACTATTGGCGATTCGCCAGCGCAGTTTTTCCAGCACTTCATCCCATTGCCCGGTTTCTGAGCGCAGCGTGGCGGGGGGTGAGTCAAGCAGCCAGCAAAACAGACGCTCTTCCAATTTGTCGATCAGGGCCGGGTCTATGTCCGGGCTGTCGTTTGTTGAAACAACCGGGTTGAGCAGGCGGGATTCAGGTGCTGTTGCGGTTGTTGGTTTGTCGGACGAGAAAAGTCCTGAAATCCAGGAAATAAAGCCTGGCATCCGATGCCTCCGGGAAAAGAATAGTCGCCGGGAAATACATACCCGTACACCGCGAGTATAGAATGAGCTAGCGGCTATGCACAGTATAACAGCAGGCTTTTTGGCACTAGAGCCTCAGAAAACAGAGCCTCCGAAGACGAACACCAATTGGCAGATACCGGCGGCGAAACCCAGGAAGGCGCCCACCAGGATCAGTTTGATTTCGTCCTCCTGGAAGCAGGGTCGAAGAAGGTCTTGAAATTCCTCAGATGAGAGGGCAATCATGCGCTCCACCATGATGCTTTCCACGGCCCTTGCCCGGTCGGTTTCGAACACCGGGTTATTGAAGGAGGTTTGCGAAATTTCGATGGCTTTTTTGCCGACCTGGTTCTTTAGGGTCGCAAAGCCTGTTGGTCCAAACGCCATCTGAGTCAGGGCCTTACCCATGCCGGCGGTTTCGTCCACCAGGGGTTTAATGTGTTTTTTGACCATGTTGCGGGCCCGGTCGCCCTTTGGGCCCTCCAGTATGGCGTTGATGATGTTGCCAACCGTGAGTATTTCGTGGGTGACGATGTGGCAGAAGGATTCGGCGACTTCCTGCTGGCGTTTGAGGAACAGTCCCTGGAATCGGAAAGGGCCGACTTTCTTTTCGTGCAAGGGCCGGAAGATCACGTTCAGCGCGATCCAGTTGGTCGCCCAACCCACCATCAGGCCGAAGAAAGGCAGTACCCACCAACTTTGGTAGAAATACCAGACGGTCATCTGAACCAGGCCGAACAGGAAGCCGAAATAGAAGCCGGAGTTGATGATGAAACGGAATTCCACTTCCCCGCACTCGATGAAGATCCGGTTCAGCAGCCGTTTGTCCTTGGCCAGGCGTTCGATGACCATGCTTTTGATGTCGAGCAGGTCTTCGATGTTGTCGGAAACGTCACCCACCAGGTTGTCCACCAGTTGCGGGGTGGACTTGCGTACTCGGTCGTAGACCATGTTCCTGGCTGAGGAGGGCAGGTTTTCCCAGAAGGTGGGGTATTCCTTGAGCATCAGTTCGTCGACGTATTCTTCGGTGCGGGGTTCGACGGTGTAGAGGATGTGGGCTGCCAGTACCTGGGGATCGATCTGCTGGAAAATTTCCTGCACGGTGCCAATCTTGGAGATGGTGGCGTCGACGCTGATGGCGGCCATTTTTCGGGCCTTTGAGGGGATGATGCCCTGCCAGCCCAGTAACGGGGGCTTGCCGACGAATTCCAGCGGGTAGAAGGTCATTTTGATGGCCAGCCAGTTCGTGGTCCAGCCGATCAGGGCGGCAATGACGGGGATACTGAGGTATTGCCAGAATTCTGGGGTGCTTAGCAGGCTTGTCATCCGGTGTTCGCTTTTTGGGTTCTGGAGTTTGCTGCATTACGGGGAGGCCTTTCCAAAACACGCTCCTTGCGGCACGTCCCTGTGGCGCTTGGGCTCCGCCATCCATGGCTCCGCACAGTTTTGGAAAGGCCTCCCCGTAATACAGCCCCGACTACAGAGCTATCCTCAACAGACTTATCACTCGACAGGGATAATGTTGTCGGGGGCCGGCTCTGTCAATGACTTGCGCGCCAGATTGAGATGGCGGCACAGTCGGTAGGCTCAACCGCCGATATCACCCCACAACCACTGACACAGCGCCATGGCGGCAACCGGGGCGGTTTCGGTGCGTAAAATGCGGGGGCCGAGGGCAACGGGGAGGAAGCCGGCAGTTTCGGCAGCGGTGATTTCGTCCGGGCTTAGGCCGCCTTCGGGGCCGATCATCAGAGCGACGCGAGCGGGTTTGGCAAGGGTGTTCAGGGATTGTTCGGTGCGGTGGTGTAGAACCAGGCGCAAGTCGCAGTCACCCGAGTTTTCAAACCATTCCGACAGTGTCATCACCGGTACTATCTCGGGCACCCGGGCTCGGCCGCATTGTTCGGCGGCGCTGATGGCGACGGATTGCCAGTGGCGCAGGCGTTTGTCTTCACGGTCGCCTTTGAGTTTGACGTCGCAGCGTTCGGTGGTCAGCGGTACGATGCGGGTAACGCCCATTTCCACGGCTTTCTGAACGGCGTAGTCCATGCGGTCGCCTTTCGACAGGGTTTGCCCGAGTACGACCTCCAGATGGGACTCTGTGACATTGGCGGACGGCGTTCCCACCTCGACCGACACGTGTTTCTTCCCGGCCTCGGTGATGGTGGCGGGGTAGTCGTTGCCGTCGCCGTTGAACAGCAGCAGTTCCTGGCCGGGCTGCATGCGCAGCACACGGCCGACGTGTTGCGCTGCATTGTCGTCCAGGCCGGCTGTGGCGCCTTCACTCAGGGGTGAGTCGGTGTAGATGCGGGGGATGCGCATGATGTTTGTCAGTCCCGTACGGCGATTTCGATGCCTTCTGTGGCCACTTGGGCCAGGTGGCGGATCTGTTCTTCGGTGATCACGTAAGGGGGCATAAAGTAGACCACGTTACCCAGTGGCCGCAAGAGCGACTGGCGGGTCAGAGCGTGTTGGTAAACGCGGATGCCACGGCGCTCCTGCCAGGCGAAGGACTCTTTAGTGGCCTTGTTTTTCACCATTTCCACCGCCAGGGTCATGCCGTGCTGGCGGATATCGCCGACGTTGGGGTGGTCGGCCAGGTGTGCGACGGAGTCCGCCATGCAGGTGCTCAGGCGTTTGTTGTTTTCGATGACGTTGTCATCGCGGAAGATGTCCAGGGTGGCCAGGGCCACGGCGCAGCCAATGGGGTTGCCGGTGTAACTGTGGCTGTGCAGGAAGGCTTTCAGGGTCTCGTAATCGTCGTAGAAGGCGTTGTACACCGTGTCCGTGGTCAGCACCACGGACAGCGGCAGGTAGCCGGCGGTCAGGCCTTTTGACAGGCACATGAAATCCGGGGTGATGCCGGACTGCTCGCAGGCGAACAGGGTGCCGGTGCGTCCGAAGCCAACAGCGATCTCGTCAGCAATCAGGTGGACGCCATAGCGGTCACAGGCTTCGCGCAGCTTGGTGTGGTAGATCGGGTGGTGCATGCGCATGCCGCCAGCGCACTGAATCAGGGGTTCCACCACCACGGCGCAGATTTCGTCGTGCTTTTCGGCCAGCAACGCGTCCATGGCCTCAAACTGGCGCAGTGCGTATTCCTCGTCGGTTTCGCCCTGCTCTTTGTTGAACGCATCCGGCGAGGGCGCTGTCATGACTTCCATCAGCAGAGGCTGGTAGGTGTCCTTGTAGAGGGCAACATCGCCCAGTGCCAGGGCGCCCAGGGTCTCGCCATGGTAGCTGTTGCTCAGATTGACGAAGTTCTTCTTGCCGGGCTTGCCGTGGTTTTTCCAGTAGTGAAAGCTCATCTTGAGCGCTGCTTCAATCGCGGAAGAGCCGTTATCGGCGTAGAAGCACTTGTTCAGGCCTTCGGGGGTCACTTCGATCAGCCGTTCGGACAGGTTAACCACCGGCTCGTGGGTAAACCCCGCCAGGATAACGTGCTCCAACTGGCCGATCTGTTCCTGAATCGCGGCGTTGATTCTGGGATTAGCGTGACCGAACAGGTTAACCCACCAGGAGCTTACGGCGTCGATGTAGCGGTTGCTCTCGAAGTCCTCGAGCCAGACCCCTTCGCCCCGTTTGATCGGGACCAAAGGCAAGGTACCTTCGTGGTCTTTCATCTGGGTGCAGGGATGCCATACGGACTTGAGGCCGCGGGCGACGAGGTCAGCGTTGCGCATGATAAATCTCCGTCAAACGGTGGGGTTCTGTCAGGTTCCAACAAAAGGTCAGCTGTTAACCAGTGCGAATATTACAGTTAACAACGCCTGCTGACCACTATGCCATCCACCGATGACCGGCGGGCCAATGTGTGAATGAAACTCACCGCGCACAATCAGGCCATTCTTATACGGAGGCCTTTATGGAACTGGAATTGAGACATTCATACGATGCTGGCCTGGACCGGGTGCTGGGTGCGTTCTTCGACGAGGCCCATATCCAGGAGAAGAACCAGCGGCTGGGTTCGCGCAATGTGAATATACCGGAGCTGACCCGTGACGACTTGTCCGCGAAGGTGGTGGTTGAGCGTGAAATGACAGCCTCCACCGAGGTGCCCGGCATCCTGGCGAGCTTTCACAAAGAGTGGAATCGCGTACGCCAGGAAGAGCACTGGTTCCGCAAGGACGACGGGGAATGGCATTGCGAGTTCCGGGTAAAAATTGAAGGCGTGCCCGCGAAGATCAAGGGCAATATGCGCCTGCAGGGCACAGACCAGGCCTGCATCAACTACGTTACGCTGAATGTCTGGTGCGAAGTGCCGTTACTGGGCAAGAAGATTGCGCGGTTTCTGGCGGATGACTCCCACACCAAGATTGAGAAGGAGTATAGAATTACTCGGCAGCTGTTATGAGGTAGCGGGCCGGTATTTCTTGAAATTTTCTGCTTGTTCAAAAATCTCTTTGTAAACCTCATCCCGGTCAATGGGTGGGTAGCCATGCTTCCCCAACAGCAGGATGAGGTCCACCTTCAGTTCGGCCTTAATATCCTCGCGCCGGTTCCAATCGGTGTACTTCATCTTATCGTCCACCACAGCTTTTACCGCTTCGGAAAGAGGCAGCAGCTTCTCTTCAGGGTATGTAAAGTCATACTTGACCGCCAGATCTTTCAGGATGTCATAGAAGGCTTTGACTTCCAGGTCGATCCCCAGCTCCTCAAAGGAGCTGACTTCATGTTTCAGTGACTGGATCATGCCCAAGTAGCGGTCGATAATCTCGTCGGTGAAATCCTCAACGACCTCACCTCTCAGGATGTCTGCTTCCTTTCGTTCATTGTATTTCTCTACCAGCGCCTGAAGCTGCTTCGAGAAGTCGACACCTCGGGCTTTATTGACCCTTTTGAAATCCTCGATCGCTTTGGCGAGAAGCTGTTGGAGAAGTTTGATCTTAGTATTAGGAAGTTTGATTTTCTCGATTTTGGCCAGATAGTCATCGTCGAAAATATTTCGCGCTTCGGCGCCATCTTCGCCAAGCTTGAAAATTTCCTCCACGCCGTCGGCTTTCAGGGCCTCCGTCATCATCTCCCGCACCCGAGCGTTCATCTGTGAGGTGTCCGGGGCATGGCCGCGTGTCAGTTTGAAAACGATGGAGCGAACCGCAAGATAAAAGTGAATGCGGTCCCGCTCGGCCTGGGTCACGCCCTCTGAGCCACTACAAAGGTCATAGGCCGCTTTCAGACGTTTCACCAACGCCATAAAGCGCTTCTCAATCTTGTCCGTGAGTTGGGCGTACTCGGCGGCCTGGTTCAGGCAATTCAGTTGTTGTACCGGGCTGCCCTGGAAATAGAGACGGTCATCAAACTTGTGAAACAGTTTGCCAAGTAGGTCCAGGTGGTCTTTGACCACAATGATCGACTGCTCAATTTCCTCGATGTTCTGCTGGTCGGCTTTGTTGTAGTGGGCCAGTGCCAGGTTCATCTGTTTCTTGATGCCGATGTAGTCCACCACCAGGCCTTTGCGCTTGCCTTCAAATTTCCGGTTGACCCGGGAAATGGTTTGAATCAGGTTATGGCGCTGGATGGGCTTATCAATGTAGAGGGTGTCCAGAAAAGGCACATCAAAGCCAGTAAGCCACATGTCCACTACGATAGCGATCTTGAAGTTGGATTTTGGGCTTTTGAACTGGCGGTCAAGCTCCTTGCGATAGTCCTGAGTGCCAAGCATGTCCCAGAGGGGCTTGGGATCATCCTTGCCCCGGGTCATGATCAGTTTGACCCTCTCCATGGGTTTGATCTCTTTTCGATCCTTGTCTGAAAGATCGGCACCGGGTTCGCAGACCAGAACTTCGTTCCACTGCGGTCGAAGCGCGATCAGTTCCTGCCATAAGTTATAAGCGATATTTCGATTGCTGCACACGAACATCGCTTTACCTTTGACGGTAGCCCCTTCCTCTACCCTCTGTTCGTAGTGATGGACAAAGTCCTTAGCCAGCGTACGCAGCCGATCCGGATCGCCCAGGATCACGCTCATGTTGGCGCTGGCTTTTTTGCTCTCCTCAATCTGGTACTCGCTGGCGCCGTCTTCAGCGCACTGCTCGTAGTAGGCCTCTATTGCCTGAAGCTTTTCGTTGTCCAGGATTACCTTGGCGGCCCGGCCCTCGTAAACAATCGGTACCGTAATTTCGTCTTTGACCGATTCGGTCATGGTGTAGCTGTCCACCACCTCACCGAAAACATCGAGAGTAGCGTCGATGGGAGTACCTGTGAAACCGACATACGTGGCATTGGGGAGTGAATCGTGCAGGTACTTGGCAAACCCGAAGCTGCGTTTCACGCCGTTTTCAGTGACACGGATTTTCTGGTCCAGGTTCACCTGGCTTCGATGGGCTTCATCAGAAATGCAGATCACGTTGTAGCGATCAGTCAGTAATTCGGTGTCTTCGGTGAATTTGTGAATGGTGGTCAGGAAGACCCCGCCGCTGGTTCGGCCTTTTAGCAGTTCACGTAAATGGTCGCGGCTCTCCACGCTGATCACCGTTTGGTCGCCAATGTACTCCTTGGCGTTGGTGAACTGGCCAGAAAGCTGGTCATCAAGATCCGTTCTGTCTGTAATCAGAACAATTGTCGGGCTTTCGAAATCTACACTTTTCATCAGCAGGCGAGTGAGAAAGAGCATGGTGAAACTCTTGCCGCAGCCAGTCGCTCCGAAATACGTGCCGCCTTTGCCGTCGCCCCCGGGCTTGCGGTGCTCCAGGATGTTTCTGAACAACTTTCCAGCGGCATAGAACTGCGGGTAGCGACAAACGATTTTCTCCTCCCGGTGAGATTTGTCCGGGAAATAGATGAAATGCCGGATGACTTCGCGCAGCCGGTTGTGGTTGAACAGCCCCTGGATCATCGTGTGCATGGCGTTGATGCCATCCTGTTCGATGGTCTCGTCACCGGTGACCTTGCGCCAGGTATAGAAGTATTCGTAAGGCGCAAACAGTGAGCCCAAACGGGAGTTCACACCATCACTGATCACGCATAGAGCGTTGTACTTCATCAGCTCCGGAATATCACGAGCGTAGCGAATGGTGAGTTGCTTCCAGGCATCGTAAATGGTGGCGTTCTCACGGGTGGCGCTTTTGAACTCGAAAACCACCAATGGAAGGCCATTGATGTAGAGAATCGAATCGGGAATCCGCTTTTCGAGTCCCTCGATTTCCAACTGATTGACCACCCGATAGATATTGCCGCCAGTACGGTAACCCTCTCCGTCGTCGGCGATGACGGTATCCACATCTCCGGATTCGGGCTCCCGTTGCTCTGGAAGCCCGGAATAGTCCAGTAGTTGGATGTAAAGGTCCTTTTGCGATTGGTCTTCTCGCTTTAGCAGAAAACCATCGGCAACCCATCTGTGGATGGTCTTGTTGGAGGCATAAAGATCGGATGCGGAAAGGGTGTCCAGTCGATTGATGATCGTGTCGACTTCATGATCGGTAATGTAGTCATTGGCATACCGCCGCGCCAGGAAAGTCTTTAGATCATCCCGGATCAGAACGTCGTTTGGCGACCTGGAAAGGGAAGGGCCTGGGGTATGAGGAAATCCCTGCTCACCCAGTAGGGTAATGATCGCCTGTTCCAGTTTGTCCTCGGTGAACTTGGGCATTCCCTATCCTTACTGCGCGATCTGGCGTCCCAGGGTGATTTATCCGTAGGGTTTATCAGCATGTTACCTGATTGTAGCCATTTTTTGCCCACCTGACGGCGTCACATTGTGAAATCGGGTAATTTGGCCAACGAATAGCTTGCGTATAAGATACGTGCAAGCCTTTTGGGAGCTGGGAAGCTTCTGGCTGGTGCACGGCAAACGGTTTAGCGCGAATAGCGCAGTTACAGACAAGGACGTCAGATATGTCATCACAAACCCGAAGCGGCGATTGGGTAAAACGCGGTAGGAAATCAGCCTCGCTGGATCGCCTCGAAGCCTATTTCACTGGCAATGGTTATACCCCACATCGCCACGACACTTATGCCATCGGCCATACACTCTCCGGCGTCCACAATTTCCGATATCGCGGAAGCCTGCGTAATAGTCTTCCGGGCGGAACGATTGCCATCTATCCCGACGAGTTGCACGACGGAGAGGCGGGTACGGATGAAGGCTTCCGATACAGAATAATGTACGTTGAACCGGCCTTGCTTCAGGAGGTACTGGGCGGCAGGCCATTACCTTATATTCCTGGTGGTCTTTCTGAGGATCCCCGTTTAATGGCGGCATCCAGAGCGCTTCTTCAGGACATGGATCAGCCCTTGGATCACCTGGAAGAGGCAGACTCAATATATGACCTGGCGCAAGCGTTGGCTGCAGCCGCCGGTAATCCAACGAAGCGCAAGAAGCTGGACGTTCTCGCTGCTCAACGGGCTCGAGAGTTTATGCATGCCTCTTTAGATGCAATGATCACAATGGATGAACTCGAGGCTGTTACTGGCCGAGATCGATGGGGGCTTTCCAGGGATTTTCGCAACCTTTTTGGTACAAGTCCCTATCGCTACCTAACGATGCGCAGGCTCGATAGAGCTCGCGAATTGATGCAGGGTGGTTCATCGCTTGCAGAGGTTGCCGTTATAGTCGGCTTCAGTGACCAGAGTCATTTTACCAACCACTTCACAAGGGCCTACGGTATAACCCCAGCCCGATGGCTCAGAATGCTTCGCTAAACCTACGCGCAATTCTGTGACCCTCTCCTCGTTTTGAAGTCCCTTTCCTGCACGATCTTTCAAGATCGTGGTGCTCACTCACCTCTATGCTGCTATTCAAATAGCCGGATGCCTTTAACTGTCTAAAAACTGCATATTTTGGGCCTGGCACAAGGATTTGTGCTCTATCAGAGCGCAAATAAGAGCACGGAGATAACTCTGTGCTTGGTGCAAATCCATAAAGAAAAGGAAAGTAACTATGAACCAGAATATTTCAACTATCGGTGGAACTGTCGGCGGCACTGTTGGAGGAACAGTGGGTGGCACAGTTGGTGGAACGGTAGGAGGCACCGTTGGTGGAACTGTTGGCGGAACAGTTGGGGCTTCCCTTGGTTCAACCAAGTTGAAAACAAAATTGACCAAGTAATCCCCATTGGTATTCGAGGTAGCGTATGTGAGTGCGCTACCTCGCCATTTAAGAGCTAGAAATTGGTTAGGTGTTGATATGGCTGATAGTCGCTACGTGCTTTCAAGTGATCTGATCTTAAACGAGGTAGGCGATCGCTTTGCTGCATATCACCGGCAGCTAGGTGGGTTATGCTTTTTGGATGGCAACAGTAAAGGTCTACTGGAAAGCTTTTCAACTCCAAAATATTTACCGAATGACGTCATGGATGTGGAAGCACGTGACCGTTCTGAGGAGTTGATACAGCAATTAATTGCACGCCGGTTGATTGTGAGTAAAGAGGAAGAGGCTGAATCTAAAGAGGATGTATGGCCTGCCGTTGAAAAGAAAATAAACGTGATCCAGTTGATACTCGCTAATGCATGCAATTTTGGCTGCACCTACTGTTTTGAAGGCGTCCAGGGAAAGGAGCTCTCCGCAGAGGATGATTTTAATAGAGTCGACGAATCGAGAATAATCGCGAGGGAAGGCATAAAGGTTAATATTGAAGATTCGATTTATGCTTCCAAAGAGCGCTTTGAACATCAGTATGATCCCAAGAATCGTGCCATGAAGCCTGAAGATGGCGTTTCCTATGTTGAATCTTCATTGGCTGTGGCAAGAGCTGCAGGTGTAAAAGAGGTCATGGTCCAGTTTTTTGGTGGCGAGCCCCTATTGAACTGGAGAACCGTAAAGGCTGTTCTTCAACACTTTGGCAATGGCGAAAATCACGACATAATTATAAATTACTCTACGGTTACCAATGGATCCTTAATAACAAAAGAGGTTTCCGAAACGTTCTCTAAATATAATGTGGCTGTTTGTGTGAGTTTCGATTCTCCAACAAGCCCGAACCGTCCTCTTAAAAACGGAGACGACAGTACACCGGTTGTCATGGACGGGTTCAAGATGTTGAGAAAATACAACAACCGTGTAGCTATAAATTCGGCCTTGACCTCAGACACATGGAATGACTTTAACGAATCAATCGTAGATCTGGCCGTTGATGTTGGGGCGCGTGAAATTGGAGTTGTTGTAGACTTTGATCCCACATTCTATTCCGAGTTCGGTACACAAAATATCGTAGATCGCCTGTGGCGGGTAGTTGAGTACGGAAGATCTCGTGGCGTCGTTCTTACAGGATATTGGCATCAGATCTTCCAGGTGATGCTGGGGTTTGATGTGGTTGCTGACAGAGGATTCAAAAACTGCTCAGCAAAGGGTGCCCAATTTAGCATTGAGCCCAATGGATCCGTTTTTTCGTGTAAGGCGGGTTCCACTCTTCTAGGCAATATATCCGATGAAGAGCGAATTCTGGACTCGGAAGAGTATCTTAGCCACGCGCGGTTGCGGCGTAACAACCCTGAGTTTTGTAAAGGCTGTGAAATTGAAGGATTCTGTGGCGGGCTTTGTTTAGGGCCTCTGGAGAAGAAGTATGATGCGGTTGATGTGGTTGAACCTGCTGCCTGTGAGTTTTATAGAGGTATCACCAGGAAACACATCGAGTCATTGAAGCCGCATGAGATTGCTACTTTTGATCTTGAAGAAAGGGCAGGGGAGGCCTAAACATGAATATGTCATTAACCAAGACTGACTTAAAGACTGCTAATGAGCAGTATATTGAAAACGGATTTTGTGTTGTGAAAACGCCTGCTCTGTCTCATGAGATTATTGCTTCCTTCGACGAACTTCCTAGAGACTGTCACAGCAAAGCGCGGTTGAGGAAAATAAGGTTATCTCAATATTTCGGATATTTTGAGGACAATGAGTGGATATTCGGGCTGCTTCCTAAAAGGCGGTATATTCAGTCGCCGGAATATATAAAGTTAAAAGAAGCAGGTGGGGTTCTTAGATACAGGGAGCAATTAACTATTGATCCTTCGTCACTGATGTCTTGCATTATGCAGGAGCTGCCCGTCGATAAGGGGGATATCTTCCATCTGAATGTTAATCAGATTCGCGTCATTGCCAATGAGGAGTACCGTGGAGTTACGGTGCCTGAGGGGCCTCATAGAGATGGCCATCAGTTTAGCATTATTGGTGTTGCCGCTAGGGAGAACGTGGTCGGGGGTGAGACGCAGGTAATCGATCCCAATACGGGAAATGTTGTATTCAGGTATGAATTAAAGGAAAACGAAGCCATTATTATTGATGATGAACGATATGTTCATTACGCGACGAATATTGAACCTGAAGAGGGTAGCACCGGCTATCGGGATATCTGGGTTATCGAAATCAATAAATGGGAAAATCGAGCTTATGGACCAGTTCATGAGAAAAGGGCAAGGGGCCTAGAGCTATGCTAAAGAAGTATAGGTTGGGTGGAAAGCGTGAGTGCTAGCTTCGAGGACGCGGAAGGAGCGCTGACAACTCCCAGTGTTCTATCTCGAGTCTTGCCACCAGCGCTGGCAGTGGCCCCCGTGAGCATGCTGTTCGGTTTTATAGCCTCTCAGGCTGACTGGACTATTCTAGAAGTGTTTCTTGTAAGCGTGCTGGGTTTTTCAGGGAGTGGGCAGTTTGCGGTTCTGCCGCTCTCCCAGTCCGGCTCGGGATTCCTTACCATGCTCTTTGTGACCGCTTCGATAAACAGCCGCTATTTCCCAATTGCTTACGTATCATCTGGTCGCCTACCGCGAAGGAAAGTGGGCCGATACCTAGCGGCTCATATGCTGGGAGACGAAGCCTATGCAACCGAAAGTCCATCTGACGGCCCGCAGACTATTTTCCTGATCCGGAGCGTCATCTTTATTACATGGGTTCTGTCAGCGTTGGTGGGTGCGGCCCTGGGGCAATCACTTCAACTCCCTTGGCTTGGGGATAATGTCAATCTCGGGTTTTCAGCCAGCGCAGTATTGGTCTTCCTTTCGGTGAGCCAGCTCAGATTGCGGGTTTTTGTCGATGATGGGTTTACGGTATCTAGGGTAGGTGCCGTCATCCTCTGTCTGGCTGTTGCTTTAGCATTGATATATTCGCTGGGACCGGTCTATTTTTGGGTGCCAGGTATCATCGTGACGTCAATTCTGCTCGCGAGGGCCAGGCTATGAATAACGCTGCATTGCTGGCCGTTCTCGCGCTGTTTGTGACCAGTTTGATCGTTAGAGTTTTACCCGTGTTGCTGCGGTTCGAACTTGCCGCACCTTGGAAGGTCTATGTGGAGCAGGTGGTTCCGTCAGCGGTATTCATCAACTTCATTGTTTATATTTTCTACAGCGAATTGGCCCGAGAGCCTCTCGCCGCGACAATTTCTCTGGCCCTCGTAGCGACTGTTGCCCTGCTGACGTCAATGGGGCTGTTGATTTCAGCGTTGGTTGCTGCTGGCAGTTACTACTCGCTTGTCTATTTCATGTCATTTTGAGGACGACTAGCCTTGCTTAAACTAAATAGGCAAAGGCTCTGGCGTAATACCTCGCTGACTCGGTCAATGTCAGAGGGCCTGGAAGGGACGCTGCTTGAACTGCTCAAGAACTATGTCGACAGAAAGTTTGTCACGAAAGGAAAATCTGTGGTCTAGCATTGTTTCAACAACTCCAGCATCGCCCGTTTTGGCCAGATACAACCCTTGACTCCCTTCACAGTACAAGGCCGTTCGGCTAAAAAGGCACCTGTGCTGTATGGCGCCAGATCGCTAATCGAGAGGTTGTCGTACCAGATCTGATGCTCCAGATCCTGCTTCATCTGGTTCATGGTGGCCTGCACTGAGCGGTCGCATTCCGAGTCGCAAACCAGTTGCGAGAGTATACTTCCGGCAGTGTTCATTTGCGTCTCATTGGCACCGGATTTAATGAGAGTGTTCATCAGAGCGTCCTGAAACCACCAGTCCAGCTCCGCTAAGTCCGGTTTCGTGAGGCAAGTTGCCAGCACCGGAAAACGAGTGGTGCCATGAACGAACAGCACACAGTTGCGGCGCTGAATAGTGAGCAGGTTGGCGTGCCAGCCACTCAGCGGGCTCTCAGCTTCATCATTAGCTGCTTGCGGGAGCAATGCCTTTCTCTTTATCCGACCGGACGAATCCAGCGGCAGCTTTGCCAAAAGTTTCTTTGTGCAGTGGAGTTGGATCATAGGTTTCTGGCTTCGCACTCGTCTGACGTCTCACCACCGCCAACTTCGATTTGTGATGAAATGGTAAAAGATCTACGTTTCATGCGGTTAAGTGTCCCGGGGTGTCGCTATACGATTAGTGATGAAATACACTTGCCTGAATACCTGCGCTGTTACAAGAAGAGAATATGGGATACGGTTGAATCGTTCCACCGTGACCTTCAGTAAGATGTACCCGAGTAATCGTTGAGTAAAAGGGAATTTCATACCTGTGCCGAGTTTGTCTCCCCATGAAGTCGAGATCGTCGAGGTGTTGCGCCGCTCGGAACACGGTATGACTCTGCCGTTCATCTGCAGAGGCAACGATGGAGAGATTTATTTCGTCAAAGGCAGCGGGGCGGGCAGGCAGAGTCAGATCAACGAATGGATATCTGGCAACCTCGCTCTGGCCATGGGAATTCCCGTAGCTCCATTCAGCCTTGTTGATGTTCCCGAAGAGTTAGCCGAAGTGTTATCGGCAGAAGATGCGCTTGCGCTGGGCCGGGGCCCAGCATTTGGGTCGGTGGAACAGAGGATAACGGAGTTGGCTTTCTCCCAGATTCCTGACGTCCCGCCTGAAATGCGTGGCTCTCTCCTCGTTTTCGATTGGTGGATATCCAACGTCGACCGTCAATTGACGAGAAACGGCGGAAACGCCAATCTGTTCTGGGATGCGGAAGCTCAGCGCCTTGTGGTCATCGACCACAACCAGGCGTTCGACCCGGATTTCGATCCAGATCATTTTTTCCGGTATCACGCCTTTAAGGACAGCGTGCCACTTGTGTTCGATGACTTGGTTGAGCGTCAGCACTATACTGATCGGATGGAACAGGCTTTGAAGGGGTGGGACAGCATCATACAGGCCATTCCCGAGGAGTGGTTTTACATAGACCCCGAGATGACGATGAAACTAGACTTTGATCCGGGTTCATTCCTGACACACTTGCAGCGTTTTCGTAGCGACAACTTTTGGAACCAGAAATGACCAGGATAGCGTGCCAATACGCCATCGTGCGGTTTATGCCTTATATCGAGACGGGCGAGTTCGCCAACGTCGGTATTTTGCTGTGGGCACCCAAAACCCGCTACCTGGGCTTTAAACTGCTTCGGAGAAAACATGCCCGTATAACCCAGTTTTTTGAAGAGCTGGACCGGGGGTTGTACCTCAAAACGATGGCGAACCTGGATGCAGAGTTGTGCAGAGTGCAGGGCATGCTGAAAGACCAGATCGGCGAGTTTGGTGACAACGACCGGGAGTATGGATTTCATAAAGGCCTGTTTCAGGAACTGATCCGACCCCGCGAAACCATTGTGCGTTTCAGCGAGCAGCGGGCAGTGCTGGCGGAGAATCCAGAGCAAGCACTGACTGAGCTCTACGAACACTATGTCGGCAGGAACTTCGTCACCCCGGAATATCAGGAGACCATTCTCGAGAGGGGCATCAAAAAACTTCTGGAACAGCGGGATCTGGCAAAGCGTTTTACCAAGCGTCGGATTGAAGATCAGCTTTACCGAGTCACCTTCCCCTTCGTTGAACAAAAAGACAACGAGGCCATCCGGGTGATTAAACCCTTGTTCCTGGGGCAGAACGAATCCACCGCTATCATCGAGCATGGCGGCAAGTGGAAGCTCAGAGTGGATCAGCTCCGCGAGCGCAATCTGCTGAAAGGCCCCGTGCTATTTCCGGTGAAAGGCCCGGAGCCTGGGCAGATTAATGACGTCCGTGTGGAAGCGTTCGAAGAAACCCTTGCTAACCTGGCGGGCGATGGTATCCAGATAACTCTGCACACTGAAAAAGACAGAATTCTCGAGTTTGCCGGGTTGCACGCCCATTAGCGATATCGGGCTCGTCGGCGGGTATGATTGCGCCTACCGACTGCCCTCCTGATGAACTTGTAAGTAATCCTTACAGGTTGCACTTCGAACGGGGGGCCGTCCTTGCCGGTGCTACAGAGCATGAGCCTGCAGACAGGCTAGATGATCTCCTCCACTTGTTTCTCCGCTTCTGGAATTCGAAGTTCGCCGGAGAGGAGTTTGGGGAGGAGGGTGTCTCGGAGCAATCCAAGAGACCGAGACTCGTTAGCCAGAGTCGTCATTTTCACAAACCAGGCTTCGCAGTTATCTCGATACAGATCCAGAATATCGGGCACTTTCGGGGTGCAGATGAAGTAAGTGTCAAAGCAAGAGTTTTGGACTCGCTGTCGTCCTGAAGAACCTACCATGTTGGATATACAGTGCTGGCGGAACGCTTCTTGTCTCGCTAGCGCGGCTACGAAAGAGGTGCCAATTGCGTTTTTCGGTCGCATTACAATAAATTCTGTCGAGCCGAAGCCGGGTTCACCGTCTGATAGGAAGTTGACTACTCCAGTCTTTCCATTTTCCAAACATGGCGTGATCCGGGCGAGCAGCACATCCCCGCGTTCAAACTTTGCACCGCCTGCATACTCTTTTTCAGAAATTTCCCCGACACAGTAGCCTGATGTTGGCAGGGCTTTCATGTCTACGTGCTTCGCCTTTTGTCCCTTCTTTATCGTGACTTTGGGGTTGATCTCGATTGCTTCGCTCAGGGGAGTCACTTTCCAGCCCTCCGGAACCCACCCCATTTCCTCCGTCAACACAAACCGGTCCGGGAACTGCTGGCGGATTTGGTCGGGCAGGGGCTTGCGCCGGTCGCCGAGGGCAGCTCTGGCGTCGGCGCGGGCTTGCAGGGCTTCGGGGATGGGGTTGCCGGCGGCCAGGGCGTTGTCGATCACCGGGTCGAAGTCCACGAACCAGCTTTTGAAAAGGGCCTGGGCCATGGATTCAAGGGTGGTGTTGATTTGGGCATTTATGCCCACTTTTTCGTCAAAAAGCCGAATTAAACGAGCGATTTCTTTTTGCTCGTCCTTTGGCGGAACAGGCAAAAGTAGTTTATCGAAAGTAGATCGAGATAAGCTTGGATTGGAGGTTCCATCCTTTAAATGGTTGAGTCCAATATACTTGACTAGATAGAAGAAATACCGCTGATCAAGATTACTTGAATTTATGTCAACATAGTAAGCTGTATCAATAACCCAGAAAGGAGTTTCACACCATTCGACTCCCAGAGGGCCCTGACCCTTCCGCCCCAGAATTATGCCGGGGCCCTCTTGAAGAGCTTCGTTATGCCAGCCGCACTGACCATTAGTTCCGTAAACAGCAACTGAGCCAGATTCTCTCTCGCTCGCCTTAAGTGCCTTTCCGTACCTTAAGGTCACCAGCTTTGACGCTTGAATTAAGGGCCAGCGCCAGTTGTTTTCTCTTTTGAATCCGCGAGGGTATAAACCTTCGGCTAAAAGTTCGTCAATGGCCATAACCCAGCCCCTCCAAATTCTCCCGAATCACCGCATCCAGCTTCTCCCCCTCAGCCATCTGCCGATACAGCGTCTGGCTCAACTCCGCCATCTTCACCTCAAACGGCACACCATCGTCTTCAATCTCAGCCGCACCCACGTAACGGCCGGGGGTGAGCACATAATCATTGGCCTTGATGTCGTCGAGGGTGACGGCTTTGCAGAAGCCGGGTACGTCTTCGTACTCACCATCCTTCGCCTCACCCCGCCAGGCGTGGTAAGTGCGGGCGATGTGGGCGATGTCGTCGGGGGTGAGTTCCTTGTGCACGCGGCTGATCATGCTGCCCATGTTACGGGCGTCGATGAACAGGGTTTCGCCTTCCCGGTTGCGGTGGTTGCTGTCGTTGTGGCCGGGGATGGTCTGGGCCTTTTTGTTTTTGGTGACGAACCACAGGCACACCGGAATCTGGGTGGTGTAGAACAGCTGGCCGGGCAGGGCGATCATGCAGTCCACCAGGTCGTTCTCGACCATTTTCTGGCGGATGGCGCCTTCGCCCTTGGTGTTGGTGGACATGGAGCCGTTGGCCATCACGAACCCGGCAGTGCCGTGTTCGGACAGCTTGGCGATCATGTGCAGTATCCAGGCGTAGTTGGCGTTGCCGGTGGGGGGAACCTCGTAGCCGGCCCAGCGGGGGTCGTCGGTGAGCTCATCCGGGGCGCGCCACTGGTCCATGTTAAAGGGTGGGTTGGCCATGATGAAGTCCGCCTTCAGGTCCGGGTGCTGGTCCTTGAAGAAGCTGTCAGCCGGTACATCCCCCAGGTTGCCGGCAATGCCCCGAATGGCCAGGTTCATCTTGGCCAGCTTGTAGGTGGTGGCGGTGTACTCCTGCCCGTAGATGGAGATGTCTTTCTGGTTGCCCTGGTGGCTTTCCACGAACTTGATGGACTGCACGAACATGCCGCCGGAGCCGCAACAGGGGTCGTAAATCTTGCCCTGGAAGGGCTCGATCATCTCGGCCAGCAGGTTGACCACGCACTTGGGGGTGTAGAACTCTCCGCCGCCCTTGCCTTCTGTGGCGGCGAACTTGCCGAGGAAGTATTCGTACACCCGGCCGACCACATCCTGCTCACGATCTTCGACGGTGTCGATGTTGTCGATAGAGTCAATCAGCGCCGCCAGCTTGCTCACATCAATGCCGAGGCGCGAGAAGTAGTTATCCGGCAGGGCGCCGCGCAGGGACTTGTTGGTTTTTTCGATGGTCGACAGTGCGGTATCGATCTTCAGGGCGATGTCGTCCTGCTTGGCATGCTTGCGGATAAAGCTCCAGCGGGCTTCCGATGGCAGGTAGAACACGTTTTTCATGGCGTAGAACTCCACCATGTCCACGTAATCGCCTTGGCCTTCATCAACCAGCGCTTTTTTGCGCTCCTCGAACTTGTCGCTGACAAATTTCAGGAAGATCAGGCTGAGTACCACGTGCTTGTACTCGGAGGATTCCACCGTGCCGCGCAGTTTGTCGGCGGTGTCCCAGAGGGTCTGCTCGAAGCTTTTGGTGGTTTTTTTGCTTGATGCTTTTGCCATGGAAATTACTACATCCTGTGCCGGCGGTGAAATTGAAGGTTGCCGGATGGTTGGTCTGTTTGGAGGGCATTGTTGCCGTTTGGCGGTAGGCATTCAAGAAAAAAGCCCCCGGGATTGGGGGCTCTGTTGGGCAAGCTCAGTTCAGTGCGCCAACACCCGGCTCAGGAACGCCTGGGTGCGTTCGTTCTGCGGGTTGTCGAACACATCCGCCGGTTTGCCTTCCTCGACAATCTGGCCCTCGTGGATGTAGATCACGCGGTCGGCCACTTCCCGGGCGAAGCCCATTTCGTGGGTGACCACCATCATGGTCATACCTTCCTTGGCCAACTCTCGCATCACGTCCAGCACTTCGCCGATCATTTCCGGGTCCAGCGCGGAGGTGGGTTCGTCGAACAGCATCAGCCGGGGTTCCATGGCCAGTGCGCGGGCAATGGCTACGCGCTGCTGCTGGCCGCCCGAGAGCTGGCTGGGAAACTTGTCAGCCTGGCTGCCGATACCGACGCGGTTCAACAGTCTCTCCGCCGTGGCGTTGGCGACAGTTTCGGGGGCATCCTTGACCTTTCGGGGCGCGAGCATGATGTTCTTTTTCACCGTCAGGTGCGGGAACAGGTTGAACTGCTGGAACACCATGCCGACTTCCTTGCGGATTTCAGCCAGGGCTTTCGGGTTTCCACTCTTTGGGGCAAGCTCGTTACCGTCCACCACCAGCTTGCCGGACTCGAACTCTTCCAGGCCGTTAACGCAGCGGATGAGGGTGGATTTTCCGGAGCCACTGGCGCCGATAACCACCACCACTTCGCCGGCTTCAACGGTCAGTTCAATTTCCTTGAGGACATGCAGGGTACCGAAGTACTTGTTCATGCCCTGCATTTGCACGATCTGTGTCATGGGTACCTATCCTTCAGACAGAAGCCAGTCCGCGCCGCTCTATCAGGCGGAGCACGAGTGAGAGGGAGAGGGTAATCGCGAGGTACATGATCGCCACCACGAAGTAGACCTCGAAGGCAGTAAAGGTGTTGGCGATGTACACCTGGCCCTGGCGAACCAGCTCGCCCACACCGATGACCGAGAACAGTGATGTGTCCTTGATGCTCACGATCGCCTGATTGCCCAAGGGCGGAATCATGCGGCGGAAGGCCTGGGGCCAGATAATCGACCAGAAGGTCTGGGAGCGCGACAGGCCCAGGGAAAGGCCGGCTTCGGTCTGGCCCTTGTCGATGGATTGCACGCCGCCCCGGACCACTTCGGAAATATAGGCGCCGGAGTTCAGGGCAATGGCGGCGATACCGGCGGTCAGCGGGTCAATCGGGCCGCCAACAAGGTCGGGCAGACCGTAAAAGATAAACAGCACCTGCACGAGAATGGGGGTGCCGCGGAAAATTTCGATGTACGCGGTTGCGGGCCAGCGAAAAAACCATTTTTTGTTGATGCTCAACAGGCCGAAAATAATGCCCAGCACAAAACCAATGGCAAGGCCGCCAAAAGAAATAAGCAGGGTATAGGGAATACCTTTGAGCAAATAAGGAACGGCGTTGATGGCTGCCTGCCAGTCAAACTGAAACTGGAATTCCACAGTGGATGTCTCCGTTGGATGGGGAGTTACCAGCCGGGGTGTTGTACACCCCGGCTGTGGTTTTCAGTTTTACATGTCTTCCGGCATGGGGCCGAACCACTTCTCGTAGATTTTCTTGTAGGTGCCGTCTTCCTTGATGGAAGCCAGGGCTTCGTTAACGTCATCCACCCACTCACTGCCGTTTTTCAGGGCGATGCCGTACTGCTGGCCTTCGTACAGCTTGCCAACGGTTTTAACTTTGCCTTCACCACGGGTGCTGGCGAAGTAGCCAACGTTAGGCGCATCGTAGAACACAGCGTCAACGGCGCCTGACATAAGCGCCATGTACATGTCTGAACTGCCTGGGTAGGGCGTTACGCCGTCATTTTCGTCCAGCGTTTTCATCAGGTAGTCGTAGCTGGTGCTGCCGATCTTGGTGCCGATCTTCACACCTTCGAGGTCTGAAATTTCCTCGACTTTTCCATTGTCCTGGCGCACCAGGATGCGCAGGCCGGAGTCGTAATACGGATCGGAGAAATCAACGATTTCTTCACGCTCTTCGGTGATGGTGATCCCGGCAATGGCGATGTCCACGTTGCCCGTCTGCAGGGCAGGGATGATGCCGTTAAAGTCCATGGTGTTCAGGTCGATCTCAAAGCCGGCACGGTCTGCCACTTCGCGGATGATCTCCATGTCGAAACCGATCATCTCGCCGGTTTCCTGATCCATCATCTCGAACGGCACGAAGCTGGGGTCGGTGACGACGCGCAGGGTCTCTGCGCTGGCAGTGCCTGCGGCAACGGTAAGTGCCAGTGTTGCGCCAACCGTCTTAAGCCATTTGGTGCTCATACAATCTCCTGTTTTTACTTTTGTTGCCCGTGCACCCGGTGGAGTGCTCCAGAAATGCGGGCTGATCAAGCCTGTTCTTTCCGGGGGCGGTTTGTGGAACTGCAACCCTTACACTTTAGACCATCAGGCGGAGAAATGCAGAAAATCAAATGGTTGGAGGGGAGCCCTCTCCCGTGGAGGGAGAGGGTTTGGGGAGCGTTGGGGAGAGTTGGGGAGAGCAGCGAATCTTAAAACGCAATCTTCTCCCGCTCACCAATTCCCAGGTTTTTCCAGATACTCTGGCTCGGTTCCGCCTGGTTCAGGGTATAGAAGTGAAGCCCGGGCGCCCCGGCGACAAGCAGTTTCGCGCACATTTCGGTGACCACTTCCTCACCAAACTTGCGGATGCTGTCGCTGTCGTCGCCGTAGGCTTCCAGCTGCTTGCGGATCCAGCGGGGGATCTCCGCGCCGCACATGTCCGAGAAGCGGGTCAGGTTGGAGAAGTTGACGATGGGCATAATGCCCGGCACCACCGGAATGGTGACGCCCATCTTCTCCAGACGGTCGATGAAGTAGAAGTAGCTGTCCGCGTTGAAGAAGTACTGGGTGATGGCGCTGTTGGCGCCTGCTTCCACCTTGCGGGCGAAGTTCTTCAGGTCGTCTTCCGCGGTGCGGGCCTGGGGGTGGAACTCCGGGTAGGCCGCTACTTCAATATTGAAGGTATCGCCGCTGTACTCGCGGATAAAGCTGACCAGCTCATTGGCGTACCGCAGTTCACCGGCGGCGCCCATGCCTGACGGCATGTCGCCACGCAGGGCGACTATACGGTTGATGCCGTTGTCGCGGTAGACATCCAGCAGTTCCGCAATGCTGTCGCGGGTGGCGCCCACGCAGGACAGATGCGGTGCGGTGGACACGCCCCGTTTGTGAAGGTCCAGCACCGTCTGCACGGTGCGGTCCCGGGTGGAGCCGCCGGCACCGAAGGTGACCGAGAAGAAATCCGGGTCAACCTCGGCCAGCGTATTGCGCACGCCCTGCAGCTTTTCCCAGCCCTTGTCGGTCTTGGGCGGGAAAAACTCAAAGCTGAAGCGGCGTTTGAACTGTTTCTGGGTTTCCATGCTGCTACCTGATCAGTACTTGTAACTTTCCGGCTTGTACGGGCCTTCGACCGGTACCCCAATATACTTCGCCTGCTCAGGCGTCATCCTGGTGATCACGCCACCAAAGCCTTCCACCATGGCGCGGGCCACTTCCTCGTCCAGATGCTTGGGCAGAACCTGAACATAGATACCCTTTTCGCGGGCCTCTTCGGGAAGGTCGGCGAACTTGCGCTCGAACAGGTACATCTGCGCCAGCACCTGGTTGGCGAAGGAACCGTCCATGATCCGTGACGGGTGACCGGTGGCGTTACCCAGGTTCACCAGGCGGCCTTCGGACAGCAGGATCAGATGGTCGTTGGCGGCCTTATCGCGATACACCACGTGCACCTGCGGTTTGACCTCATCCCACTCCCAGTTCTTGCGCATGTAGGCGGTGTCGATTTCGTTGTCGAAGTGGCCGATGTTGCACACTACGGCGCCGCTCTTGATCGCCTTGAGCATGTTGGTATCACACACGTTCATGTTGCCGGTGGTGGTGACCAGCAGGTCGGTGTTCTGCAGCAGCGCCTTGTCCACGCCGGCTTCGGTGCCGGTGTTAACGCCATCCAAGTATGGCGACACCACTTCGAAACCGTCCATGCAGGCCTGCATGGCGCAGATCGGGTCGGCTTCGGTCACCTTCACGATCATGCCTTCCTGACGCAGGGACGCAGCAGAACCCTTGCCCACATCGCCGTAGCCGATGACCAGCGCTTTCTTGCCGGAAAGCAGATGGTCGGTGGCGCGCTTGATGGCGTCGTTCAGGCTGTGGCGGCAGCCGTACTTGTTGTCGTTCTTGGACTTGGTCACTGCGTCGTTGACGTTGATGGCCGGCACTTTCAACTTGCCGTCCCGCAGCATTTCCTGCAGGCGGTGTACACCGGTGGTGGTTTCCTCGGTGACACCGTGGCAGTTAGCCAGAATCTCCGGATACTTTTCATGGAGCAGGGCCGTCAGGTCGCCGCCGTCGTCCAGAATCATGTTGGGTTCCCAGCCCTCTACGTCGGCGCCAACGGTGCGTTCGAGGCACCAGTCGTATTCTTCGTCGGTCTCACCTTTCCAGGCGAAAACAGGGACACCACTCTCGGCAATAGCGGCGGCTGCCTGATCCTGGGTCGAGAAGATGTTGCACGATGACCAGCGCACTGTGGCGCCAAGTTCAACCAGTGTTTCGATCAGCACGGCGGTCTGGATGGTCATGTGAATGCAGCCCATGATGTTGGCGCCTTTCAGCGGCTGCTCGGTTTTGTATTTCTCACGCAGGGCCATCAGCGCAGGCATTTCGCCTTCGGCGATGTTGATTTCCTTACGGCCCCAGCCCGCGAGAGAGATATCGCGAACTTTGTAATCATCGAATTGCTTCAGTTTTTCTGCCGGAGTGCTCATGGTGTTCTCCCGTCGTATAAATAGTGGTGATGGTCGTGTGTACGACCGGTCTTCAAATCAAATACCAGCGGCATCCTTCAACAGGTCAGCCCGATCTGTCTTCTCCCATGGGAAGGCAGTAAACGTCTTGCCGCCAACCGTCATCTCCACCGGCTCACGCCCGAAGTGGCCGTAGGCCGCGGTGGCCCGATACATCGGGTGTAGCAGGTCCAGCATGTTGGTAATTGCATACGGGCGCAGGTCGAAGTGCTCGCGGACCAGCTTGATGATCTTGTCGTCGCTGATCTTCCCGGTGCCGAAGGTATTCAGGGAGATGGATGTTGGCTGCGCCACGCCGATGGCGTAGGACACCTGGATCTCGCATTTCTCAGCCAGGCCAGCAGCGACAATATTCTTGGCCACGTAACGGCCGGCATAGGCCGCGGAGCGGTCCACCTTGGAGGGGTCCTTGCCGGAGAAGGCGCCGCCGCCGTGACGGGCCATGCCGCCGTAGGTGTCGACAATGATCTTGCGACCGGTCAGGCCGCAGTCGCCCACAGGGCCGCCGATCACGAACTTGCCAGTCGGGTTGATGTGGAACTGGGTATCCTTGTGCAGCAACTCCGCCGGCAGAGCGTGCTTGACGATCAGTTCCATGACGGCTTCTTTCAGATCTGCCTGGGACACGTCTTCGTCGTGCTGGGTGGACAGAACAATGGCGTCGATGCCGGTGACCTTGCCGTTTTCATAGCGGCAGGTGACCTGGCTTTTCGCATCGGGGCGCAGCCATGGCAGCAAGCCGCTCTTGCGGGCTTCGGCCTGGCGTTGTACCAGACGGTGGGAGAAAGTGATCGGGGCCGGCATCAGCACGTCGGTTTCGTTGCTGGCGTAGCCGAACATCAGGCCCTGGTCGCCGGCGCCCTGGTCTTCCGGCTTCTGGCGGTCAACGCCTTGGGCAATGTCCACGGACTGCTTGCCGATGATGTTGATAATGCCGCAGGTGTCACCGTCGTAGCCCACGGTAGAGGAGGTGTAGCCGATGTCCTTGATCACGCCGCGCACCAGGTCTTCCAGATCCACCCAGGCGCTGGTGGTGATTTCACCACCGACGATAGCGACCCCGGTCTTTACCATGGTTTCGCACGCAACCCGGGCATGGGGGTCATCAACCAGAATGGCGTCGAGGACGGCATCGGAAATCTGGTCAGCCAATTTATCAGGGTGGCCTTCAGAGACCGATTCGGAGGTAAAGACGCTGTAATCAGACATAGGGTTGCTCCTCTGTGAGCGTTGCAAATTCGGGCCGGCAATGGATTTTTGATTGAAGCCGGCAGTTGTGATGTTGGTATCGTAAATCAGTTTTCAGAGTCTGCATATTTCTATATCAAAAAAAATTGATACAGTTTCTATTTCTGTCCTATGTGGACTCTGCGGTTTTCCAGAATTCTCTCACCTGCACCTGGAAGCCGTTTCTCAGCCCGATGAACAGCGACTCACCAGCAACCAGGCCTGCATCGGTGGCCCAACTGGTAAGCTCTTCCGGTTCAAAGCCCAGCCACAGATCGCCGCAGGCTTCCTTCGCCCAATCCTGGTCATGGCTGCACAGATCGCTGACGAACAGGCAACCTCCGGTGTTCATCAATGCCGAGGCATCGAGAAAAATGTCCGCGGGGCTGGGTACGTGGTGTAGGACCATGTTGGCCACCACCAGATCAAAATCGTCACCACGAGCCAAAAGGTTGTCGGTGACACCTTCAATGAGATCGACATTGTTCAGACGTTCTTCGATGCAGGTACGGGTGGCCTTGGCCAGCATGTCGCGGGAGTTATCCAGTGCCACCACGTGCCTGCAGATCTTCGAGAGCACCGGCAGGAATGCACCTTCACCGGGACCGATTTCCAGGGCCGTTTTCCAGTCATGACGCTCGGAACGATTACGAATCAGGTTCGCCACCGGTTCGGCGTAGAGGTCAAACGCGGCAATGAGTTCCTGTTGCTCCCGGAATTTTTCGGCGTAACGGGAAAAGAAGGCCTGGGACTGGTCCGCGCGCTGATTGCGGATGGCTTCGATCTTTTCCTGCAGATGCTCAGGCAGCGGAATACGGTCCACGCTCTGGAAAACCTGGCGGATGGTCTGGTCCGTCAGCTTGTCGCTTTCGAGGTTCAGGGGGCGCCGGTAGAAAATGGCGTTGCCTTCCCGCTGGGGTTCCAGCAGTCCTGCCTTGTGCATCACCTTCAAATGATGACTCATGCCCGACTGGCGCATCTCGAAGAGCTGGCTCAGCTCCAGTACACCGAAGGTGTCCCGACGCAACACCCGTAGAATCTCCAGGCGCAACGGGTCACCGCTCGCTTTGAAGATCGGTGCCAGGGCGTCCACGGAGGACAGGTCAGTTGCAGGTGTGGTCATGGATGTCATGGGAAAGAAGTGTAGGCATGTCTTTCCGGGCAATCAACATCTATATCAAAATAAATTGATATAGATTTAGATCTGTTTGAAAAATCAGATAAAATTTCTGTGCAGAAATTCCGGCGTTGAAAACATCCGTAAAACTTGCATAAAAAGAGTGTCGCCGATTTGCCCCGGTGGTCACTAATCGGCGAAAATACGCGCCTTCTTTTTAACCGTTCACCTTTTGCCGACCAAAAACTGGAGAAACGTCAATGCCGTCTCGCACAGATCTCGCCAACGCCATTCGCGCGCTGAGCATGGATGCGGTTCAGAAAGCCAAATCCGGCCACCCGGGCGCGCCCATGGGTATGGCGGACATCGCCGAGGTCCTCTGGAACGATTTCCTTAGCCACAACCCGGCCAACCCCCAGTGGGCTAACCGTGACCGGTTTGTGCTGTCCAACGGCCATGGCTCCATGCTGCAGTATTCCCTTCTGCACCTGAGCGGCTATGACGTCTCCATCGACGACATCAAGAACTTCCGTCAACTGCACTCCAAAACCCCGGGCCACCCTGAGTACGGTTATACACCGGGCGTTGAAACCACCACGGGGCCGCTCGGGCAGGGCATTGCCAATGCGGTCGGCTTTGCGCTGGCGGAGAAAACCCTGGCGGAGCAGTTCAACCGCCCTGGCCACAATGTTATTGATCACTACACCTACGCCTTCCTGGGCGATGGCTGCCTGATGGAAGGCATCTCCCACGAGGTGTCTTCCCTGGCCGGCACATTGGGCCTTGGGAAGCTGATCATGTTCTACGACGACAATGGCATCTCCATCGACGGTGAAGTGGACGGCTGGTTTACCGACGACACGCCCAGGCGTTTCGAAGCTTATGGCTGGCAGGTCATTCCCGAGGTTGATGGCCATAACCCGGAGGCCGTTCGCGCTGCGATTGAGGCCGGCCGGGCGAACACAACTCAGCCCACACTGATTTGCTGCAAGACCATCATTGGTTTTGGTTCCCCCAACAAGCAAGGCACCGAAGCCTGTCACGGCGCTGCGCTGGGTGAGGACGAAATTGCACTGACCCGCGAGAAGCTGGGTTGGAACCACGGTGCTTTCGAGATCCCGTCGGAAGTATACGGTGCCTGGGATGCCCGTGATAAAGGCGCCGCCGCACAGACCGAGTGGGAGCAGGCATTTGCCGCCTACGAAAAGGCGGAACCGGAACTGGCCGCTGAGCTCAAGCGTCGTATGGCCGGAGAACTGCCGGCGGACTTCTCCGAGAAGGCCCAGGCGTATATTCAAGAGTGCCAGGACAAAGGCGAAACTGTTGCCAGCCGCAAGGCGTCCCAGAACACCCTGAACGCCTATGGCCCGATGCTGCCGGAATTGCTGGGTGGCTCTGCCGACCTGGCAGGCTCCAACCTCACTATCTGGAATGGCAGCAAGCCACTGACCAAAGAAGACGCCAGCGGTAACTACGTTTACTACGGTGTTCGCGAATTCGGCATGGCAGCCATTATGAACGGCGTCGCCCTGCATGGCGGCTTCGTACCTTACGGCGCTACCTTCCTGATCTTTATGGAGTACTGCCGTAACGCCGTGCGCATGGCCGCGTTGATGAAACAGCGCACCATCTATGTGTTCACCCACGACTCCATTGGTCTGGGCGAAGATGGTCCTACGCATCAGCCCATCGAGCAGTTGGCGAGCCTGCGCACCACGCCTAATATGAGCACCTGGCGCCCGGCGGATGCCGTTGAGTCAGCGGTCGCCTGGAAAGCTGCCCTGGAGCGTGTCGATGGCCCGACTGCGCTGGTCTTCTCCCGTCAGGGACTGCCGCACCAGCAGCGTGATGCCGAGCAACTGGCCAACATCGCCAAGGGTGGCTACATCCTGTCAGACAGCGAGGGCACGCCGGACCTGATCCTCATCGCCACTGGTGGTGAAGTGGGGCTGGCTCAGGACGCAGCCGAAGCGCTGCGCCAGAAGGGTAACAAAGTTCGCGTGGTGTCCATGCCATCCACCGACACCTTCGACGCCCAGAGCGCCGCGTATAAGCAGGAAGTGCTGCCGCTCGAAGTGACCAACCGGGTCGCCGTCGAGGCCGCTATTGAAGATTACTGGTACAAGTACGTTGGCCTGGACGGCCGCGTGGTGGGCATGAGCACCTTCGGCGAGTCAGCGCCTGCTGGTGAGCTGTTCAAGGAATTCGGCTTTACGGTGGACAACATCATCGCCGTGGCCGGGGAGCTGCTGGAAGCCTGATGAGCACCGCTGCACCGTATCGCATCGCCATCAATGGATACGGCCGTATCGGCCAGTGCGTCTTGCGTGCACTCTACGAGAATCGTTTTCGCGATCACCTTCAGGTGGTCGCGATTAACGAGCTGGCGGACATCGATACCATTGCCCATCTCACCCGCTACGATTCCACCCATGGTCGATTCCAGGGTGAGATAAACGTTGAGGGCGATTCCCTGCTGGTAAACGGGGACCGTATTCGCGTCGTCCGTTGCGCCGAAGCATCGGAGCTGCCCTGGGACGAGCTGGGCATTGATCTGGTGCTGGAGTGCTCCGGTGCTTTCACCGACCGTGCGACGGCCGAGCAACACCTGAAGGCTGGTGCTGAACGCCTGCTGTTCTCACAACCGGCGGAATCCGATGTGGATCGCACCATTGTTTATGGCGTGAATCAGGACCAACTGGCCGAGTCTGACCGTATCGTGGCTGCTGCCTCCTGCACCACCAATTGCCTGGTACCGGTTATCCAGGTACTTGATGACGCATTGGGGGTGGAGCACGGCACGACAACCACTATTCATGCGGCCATGAATGACCAGCCGGTGATCGACGCCTACCACCATCAGGACCTGCGCCGAACCCGCAGCGCCCTGCACAACATTGTTCCAGTCGACACAGGCCTTGCGAAGGGCATTGAGCGCTTGCTGCCTCACATGGAAGGCAAGTTCAGCTCGGTGGCCATGCGGGTGCCCACCATGAACGTGTCGGCAATCGACATGGTGGTGAATGTCAGAGAAAACACCTCGGTGGAGGCGGTGAACAACTTACTAAAAAACGCCGCCCATGGCCCGCTGAAACACATTCTGGGCTACACCGATGAGCTTCTGGCCAGCTCCGATTTTAATCACGACGCCCACTCCGGCATCGTCGACGGAGGCCAGACGCGCGTAACCGGCGGCACCATGGTGAAGGTGCTGTGCTGGTTTGATAACGAGTGGGGGTTCGCAAATCGGATGCTGGACGTCAGCAAACACTGGCTCTCCAGCCACTGACACATTTTTTGATCAGGGGATGAACAACGATGACTATCAAGAGAATGACCGATCTGGATCTCGCCGGTAAGCGGGTACTGATACGTGAAGACCTCAACGTACCGGTAAAGCATGGCGAAGTGTCCAGCGACGCTCGCATCCGTGCCTCGCTGCCGACGATTAAGGCGGCAAAGGACGCAGGTGCAAAGGTCATGCTGATGTCCCACCTCGGCCGCCCCGAAGAAGGCGTTTACGACGAAGCCTCCTCCATGAAACCGGTGGCCGACCACCTCAGCAAGGTACTGGGTCAGGAAGTTCGCCTGATCACCGATTATCTCGAGGGCGTTGATGTAGCCGACGGCGAAGTCGTCCTTTTCGAAAACGTCCGCTTCAACAAGGGCGAGAAGAAAGACGACGAAGAGCTTTCCAAAAAGTACGCAGCCCTGTGCGATGTGTACGTGATGGACGCCTTCGGCACCGCCCACCGCGCCCAGGCCTCCACCCATGGTGTTGCCCGCTTCGCGCCCGAAGCCTGCGCCGGCCCGCTGCTGGCAGCAGAGCTCGAAGCCCTCGGCAAAGCCCTGGATAACCCGGCCAAGCCCGTGGTTGCTATTGTCGGCGGCTCCAAAGTATCCACCAAACTGGACGTACTCAACGCCCTGGAAAAAGTCTGCGACTCCATCATCGTCGGTGGCGGCATCGCCAACACCTTCCTGGCAGCCGCCGGTCACCCGGTCGGCAAATCCCTGTGTGAACACGACCTGATCGACACGGCCCGGGAAATCGCCTCCCGCGTTGAAATACCGCTGCCTGTGGATGTTGTGGTTGCCAGCGAATTCGCCGAAACCGCGACCGCCACCACGAAGAACATCTCCGACGTCAGCGATGATGACATGATCCTCGACGTTGGCCCGGAAACCGCTGGCCAGTTCGCAGAGCTGCTAAAAAGCGCCAAAACCATCCTCTGGAACGGCCCGGTTGGTGTTTTTGAATTTGATCAGTTCAGCAACGGCACCCAGTCCCTGGCGAAAGCCATCGCCGAAAGCGACGCCTTCTCCCTGGCTGGCGGCGGTGATACCGTTGCTGCCGTTGACAAGTACGGTGTGAGTGACAAAATCTCGTACATCTCCACCGGTGGTGGTGCTTTCCTGGAATTCGTGGAAGGTAAAACCCTGCCAGCTGTCGCAGTTCTTGAAGAGCGCGGCGTATAGCACAAGCTTGAATCGCAAGGAGGGCAGAGACACTCTCCCGGGACCGTCAAAAACATGGATGTTTTTGTCGAGCGTACACGGACGTATTTACAGCGTGTCCCGGGAGAGTGTCTCTGCCCTCCGAAGCAGACTCCAAACAAGAGAAGTCTGCCAAAGACATTGTTTAATAAACCAAGGAGACAACCCCAATGGCCCTGATATCGATGCGGCAACTGCTGGACCACGCCGCCGAGCATGGTTACGGTGTGCCGGCGTACAACGTGAACAACCTTGAGCAGATGCGCGCGATCATGGAGGCGGCCGACAAGACCGACTCTCCGGTGATTGTTCAGGCCTCTGCCGGCGCCCGCAAATACGCCGGCGCCCCCTTCCTGCGTCACCTGATTCTGGCAGCCATTGAGGAGTTTCCCCATATTCCGGTGGTTATGCACCAGGATCACGGCACCAGCCCGTCCGTATGTCAGCGCTCCATTCAGTTAGGCTTCAGCTCCGTAATGATGGACGGCTCCCTGGGTGAAGACGGTAAGACTCCTACCGACTATGAGTACAACGTCGACGTCACCCGCCGCACTGTGGAAATGGCCCACGCTTGTGGCGTCTCTGTAGAAGGCGAACTGGGATGCCTGGGCTCCCTGGAAACCGGGCAGGCCGGCGAAGAAGATGGTATTGGCGCAGAGGGCACCCTGGACCACAGCCAGATGCTGACCGACCCGGAAGAAGCGGCGGATTTCGTCAAGAAAACCCACGTCGACGCCCTGGCCATCGCCATCGGCACCAGCCATGGTGCCTATAAGTTTACTCGTCCGCCCACTGGAGACATCCTGGCGATTGAACAGATCAAGGCCATCCACAAGCGCATCCCGGACACCCACCTGGTCATGCACGGCTCCAGCTCCGTGCCTCAGGAGTGGCTGAAGATCATCAACGAATACGGCGGTGAAATCCCGGAAACCTACGGTGTGCCGGTTGAGGAAATCGTTGAAGGCATCAAGCACGGTGTTCGCAAGGTCAACATCGACACCGACCTGCGCCTGGCCAGCACCGGCGCAACCCGTCGTTTCCTGGCCCAGAACCCGGCCGAATTCGACCCGCGTAAATTCCTGAAGGAAACCATGAAGGCGATGACGGAAGTCTGCGTCGCCCGCTACGAAGCCTTCGGCACCGCGGGCAACGCCAGCAAGATCAAACCGGTTAACCTTGAACGCATGTTCGAGCGGTATGCTTCTGGTGAGCTGGATCCCAAGGTTCGATAAGCCCTGGGGTTTGCCTCTGTAGCCCGCTGACATGGCGGGCGTGCAGCGGTGGCAGAGACTGTTCAGAAAACGCCCTTAAATACGTCCATCTAGGGCTTGGTAGCGCCATCCCCGGCGCTCCACATTTCTGAGCAGTCTCTCAGTGGCTATCGGCTCCAAAAATCCGGTTGATGGTTCCGTCCTGTTTCATGTCCTCCAGTGCCTCATCGAAGCGAGCAACCTCTTCCCCGATCGGTGACGACTTTGACAGACCAATGAAGAATGGAACCGCCTCGAACGGCCCCCGGTGGTGAGTGAGCTTTTTCCGTAGGTTCGGGCGGTCTTCAATGGCCGATTCACCGGCAACCCGATTGACAAAAAAGACGTCGATTCGCCCCAGAGCAAGCCTCAACAAATTGCTCAGGATGGTTGGGCCCGGGTCAACCTTCAGCCGGTATTCCTCAACTGCCTGGTCAAAGGCCTCTCCATAGTTGAATCCTTCCGTCAGCCCTATCCTCAAGCCCTGAAAGTCTTTGAATGTTCGGAAGTCTCGCTCAAAAGTACGGTCCTTCAAAGCCCAGACCACGTTGGCATCCTGGTGGATCGCCACGGTGAAATTCAGATATCGGGATCGATCCTTATTGCGGGTCAACAACATCACGCCATCGTATTTGCCTTCTTTAGCCCATAAGAGGCAGCGTTTCCAGGGCAAAAGCCTGAGATGCAACGTCATGCCCAGGCGTTGTTCCAGTTCCTCGAACAGTTCAACGGCCATGCCGGCTTTGGGTGGCATGCTGATTTCGCCGACGGTGTAGGGGGGCCAAGGGTCTTCGCAAAATCGGTAGGTGGGCTGACGCTGATCGTTAGCGGCAGAATGGAAGCTGAGAGCCTCAAGCAATGGCATCAGTATGGATCTGACGAAACGCCGTAATGTATGGGTCATGATGCCATCTGTTTTCTATATAGACCGATTTACCGCAAAATACGTTTTATCCTTTGGTGGAAAGTTTTGCAATCTCTGCGTAAATTTTCTCCGCCTCCTCCATCAACGTGCCATGGGTACGTAAGTCACCATTGCGCTGGGCATGCAGCGCCTTCTGAAGCTTGGCTTCGTATTCCTTCTGCAGTTTCTTCTTGGGATCGCCCTTCAGGAATCCCAGCATTTTTTCACCTGTTTTCATTGATGTGTCTGGGAGCTTACGCCAATTGGGCACGAAAGTTCACAAACGAGTCCCCGTCATACTAACGGTACTCGTCTGCCGGATTCTCAGTTTCAAAGAATTTCACCGGGCCGTTACAAAATCCGTACATGATTGCGTCACTCCGTGGTCCGGGTTTTGCTCTATAGTCAATCATAAGTCTGGACGGGTAGGCCGAGCCCTGCCGCCGGAATGTGTGATTCACACGTGTTGATGGAGCCCGTATGACCCCTCGTTTTCTGAAGGCGCTGGTAACGAGCCGCTTGCTGCGACCTGTTTTCCTGATTCTGATCGTTGCCGGTGTGGTGCAGGTCGCCATGGGCCAGTGGCTGATATCCAATCAGGTGGACAGCCTGGTGGAGACCGCCGGTTCCGCCCTTGAGGCCAGCAGCCGTGAAGTCAGTGGGTCGTTTGGTGACACGCGCGAAGACGTCCGTAATCGCCTGCAGCTCATGCAGCAGAGGACCACGGAAGAGTTGGCGGGTGAATTGACGCGCCAGCAGACGGCTCAGCAGGAGCGGGTGGCGAACAACGTTCGGTCGGCAGTGATGTCTGAAGCGCAGGGGCTGGCGGAGGTGCTGGCCGCGGTTGCCGCGCCGCTGATCTGGGATCGGGACGTGCCGCGGTTGACGGATCTCATTGAGCTGGCGGATGCCCGGGAGTCGGTTCTTTTTGCAGTCTATTACGATCAGTACGGGGAAAGGCTGACCCGTTATGTCGATCGCACCGATGATCGCGTACGCACCTTAATGGAGCAGGGGGAGGGCCGTGGTGCGGCAAATAAGGTCCTGGATGCGGCAAGCCGCGACCCCAACGTGGTGATTATCACCGCCGATATCAAACCTCAGGGCACAGCGATTGGTCAGCTGAAAATGGGGCTCTCACTGGAAGGGATCAACCGTGATCTCGCTGCTCTGGAAGAAGAATTCAGTGAGACCATCACCGGCAGTATCGACGCGCTGCGCCAGACATTGGAGGCTGAGACCGGGGAGGTCAACCAGCGCCTGCAGCAACAGCTTGCCACCATGGGTGGAGACACGCAGGCACGTATTGATAGCACCGTGGAGGCACTGGACCGTGAGGCGGGGAGCCTTGCCTCCAATCTCTCATTCCTTGCCATCGGTTCTGTGGTTGTGCTGATTGTTCTGGTGGCGGCCGTGCTCGGCGGCGGCCTTCTTCCCCGTGTGCTCCGGTTGAGTTCGGCGATCTGGCAGATAGCCGACGGTGAGGCCGATCTGACCCGACGGGTATCCCTCAAGGGCCGCGACGAACTGACGGAAATGGCACGGGGCATGAACCAGTTCATTGCGCGCATCCAGGAGTTGGTGTCAGAGGTAAAGTCGTCCGCCGAATCAGCCGCTGAGAGAGCCAGAGAACAAGGTCAGATCAGCCGCGATGCGGTATCGGCCGTTAATCGCCAGCAGCAGGAAGTGGCGGAGGTGTCGGATACCATGTCGGCAATGTCGGGCAGCATTGCCGAAGTGGCTGACAGCGTCCAGGAAATAGCCGGTTCCGTCCAGAACGTAAACGCGGAGAGTGAGGCAACGGCATCGATTTCCCGTGATGTAAGAGGGCGTCTGGATCAGGTTGTTGCTAACGTGGAGCAGGCCGTCGCGGCGGTCAATGAACTGAACAGCCAGAGTACGGAAATTGATTCCGTGCTCTCGGTAATCGGAGCTATTGCTGAGCAGACCAACCTGTTGGCGCTTAACGCTGCCATTGAAGCGGCGAGGGCGGGCGAATCCGGGCGAGGCTTTGCGGTCGTGGCCGATGAAGTGCGTACCCTGGCCAGCCGCACCCAGGAATCCACCACGGAAATTCAGGGCATTATTGATCGCCTTCAGCGGGGCAGCCGCCAGGCCGTGACCGTGATTGATCAGGTTTCG
This sequence comes from Marinobacter sp. M5B, assembly GCF_042604615.1. NCBI lineage: Bacteria > Pseudomonadati > Pseudomonadota > Gammaproteobacteria > Pseudomonadales > Marinobacteraceae > Marinobacter > Marinobacter sp. M5B. Next base: position 3,527,908 of record NZ_CP156894.1, on the reverse strand, counting down.
GGGCAGGTGGCGGAATCGTCCGCCGAATTCCGTCGCGCCGACGAGCACTTCGACCAGATCAACCAAATGCTGGGTAGTTTGCAGAAACGCGCGCTTGAGATTTCGGCGGTTGCGGAAGAGCAGAGCAGGAATGCGGGGGAAGTCAGCGTCAGCGTGACGGACATTGCCCGCCTGTCCGGTGAAACCGTTGACGCCATTGAGCGCTCGGATCAGGCCAGCGGGCAGATCGGGGAACTACTGGACACCCTGCAGGGCAAGGCATCCCAGTTCCGGGTATAAGTGCGCTCGGCGGCTCTACTCACAGAGCCGCGCACGGGCACGTCGATATTCATCACCAATTCGCCCGACAAGATCGCTGACCGATACAACGTCGGTGATCTGGCTGACGCCCTGGCCGGCGGACCAGACGGTTTTCCAGGCTTTGGCTTCGTCGTCCACGGGCTTGAGCTTATCGCCGTAATTCAGCTCACCGGCCTGGTTCAGCTTATCCATGGGATAGCCGGCGGCTTCCAGACTCTGACGCATAAAGTTGGCGGGAATCCCTGACACCGCCGGTGTGTGGATAATGTCGCCGGATACCGCCTCGATGATCATGTTCTGATAGGCTGCTTCCGCCCGCGATTCGGTGGTATTGATAAACCGTGTGCCCAGATAGCACAGGTCCGCGCCCATGGCTTGAGCCGCCAGGAGGTCTTCGCCGTTGGAAAGCCCGCCGGCGAGCAGGATCACGCCATCGAACACCTCGCGGATTTCGTGCACCAGCACGAATGGATTAATGGTGCCAGCGTGGCCGCCGGCACCGGCAGACACCGCGATAATGCCATCCACGCCTGCTTCGGCCGCTTTGCGGGCGTGTTTCTGGTTGGTGACATCGTGGAAGACCAGGCCGCCGTAACTGTGCACTGCTTCAGTCACCTTGGTGGCGGCTCCCAGGGAGGTGATCACTATGGGCACCTGGTGTTTGACGCACAGGTCCAGATCGGCCTCCCAGCGCGGGTTCGTGCGATGAACGATGAGGTTCACGGCGTAAGGCGCGGCTGTCTGGTCCGGATGGGTTTCCCGGAAGTCCTTCAGGCCTTCGTTCATCTGAATCACCCATTCCTCGAAGCCTTCGCTGGTGCGCTGGTTCAGGGCCGGGAAGCTGCCAACGATACCCTGCTTGCAGCAGGCCAGCGCCATCTCCGGTCCGGAGATCAGGAACATGGGTGCCGCCACCAGCGGGAGACTCAGCGATGTCTTCAGGGATTCAGGTAAGGCCATGAGAATTCCTTAATTTTTGTTGGAACTTATGTAATGTATAAAGATCTTAGCGTGCTCATTACCGCATGAAAACGTCCACGAATGAATAAACAACAAGGAGCTCTACCATGGGCGAGGCAAAAAGAAGAAAAGAGACCGGCGCACCGCCGCCCAACAGGAAGAAAGATCGTAAGTCGTTGTATATCGGCATCAGTGTCATCGTTCTTGTTTTTGTTGCGGTGGGCGTCTTTTTCTTGACCGCGAGTCCGGCCCCCACCTCGGATGAGTTGCCGGTTGCCGGCCCCAATGCCGACCCGTTTCCTGCCCAGCTGGATCGCTTTGGCGTCTCCGTTGGTGACGAAGACGCACCCGTGGTGGTGCGGGAGTTCGCAGACTACCAGTGCCCCGCCTGCGCGCGTTTTTCGGACGCCAGCCAGCAGTTGAAACAGGAATACGTGGAGTCCGGCAAGGTGCGGTTTGTGTACTTTGATCTGCCACTCCAGCAACACGACAACGCCATGCCTGCGGCCCAGGCAGCGCGCTGTGCCGGTGACCAGGACAGCTACTGGGCCATGCACGACAAGTTGTTCGACATGCAGACCGAATGGAGCGGCTCCGGCAGCCCAGTTGATACCTTTAGCCGCTACGCTGAGGACCTAGGGCTCGATGAGCGCCGTTTCAGCCGGTGCATGACGACAGATCTTCACGTCGAAGAAATCGAACAGAGCCGTCGAGTGGCCATGCAGCTTCGCGTTACCAGTACTCCAACCGTGTTGGTGGACAATATCCGCCTGACCCGCCCCGGATGGGGACAGTTGTCGGCGGTGGTTGAGCGGGAGTTGGCCGGTTCCCAGCAATAATACGGCGACCGGTTCTCCCTGGAAAACTCCCGTACGGCGGGAGTTTTTTTAGTTGGGGTCGGGGAATTTCTCACAAAATGAATTATCATTCATGTGCCCTCAAAATCGACGGATAAACGCAAGAAGTTGAGGCTCTGGGGCAAGCCTTCATCAAGGAGCAAGTAGTGATGAATAAGATTGTTTTGGGTTCGGCCTTTGCCGTAATGGCTTCTTTTGCATCCGGTGCGGCTGCACAGGATTCCCTGGAAGGTGGCTATGTGGGCCTCAACTACGCCTTCGTAACCTACGAAGAAGATGGCATTTCTGAAGACTTTGACCTGGGCGCCCTGGTGGGCAAGGCCGGTGCGAAAATCAACCCGTACCTGGCAGCCGAGTTCCGTGCCGGTTTCGGCGCCAAAGACGACTCGACCAGTTTTAACGGTGTATCCCTGGATCTTGAACTGGATTACCTGGTGGGTGGCTACATGGTTCTGGGCCTTCCCAACGAAAGCCCCGTATACCCCTACGCCATTGTTGGCGTCACCAAGGGTGAACTGACGGCCTCCGCGAGCGGGTTTGGTAACTCTTTCAGTGACTCAGAGTCTGAGTCCGATATCTCCTACGGCGTGGGCGCCAACCTGAACATCAACAAGGATTTTCAGGTCAACGGCGAGTACATGCAGTACATCGATAAGGATGGCGCAGAAATTTCCGGCGTCTCCGTGGGTTTTGCTGTTCTGTTCTGAGCATAGCCTGATCACCCGGTGCCGCCTTTGGGGCTCCGGGCATTGTTAATGACGTCCCTGTAACCCCCCGTAATACTCTCCCTCGCCCGTATTCGTTAGAATGGCACCCTCACGCCCGTTGGCGATTATCAACCATGCTCCGGATTTACGGTCCGGCCCGCAGGAGAAACCAGACTCATGAGCCAGGATGTTGTTGTCTGTGCGCTTTATAAGTTCGCAGTCCTGAATGATTACAAAACCCTTCGTCAGCCATTGCTGGATCTGATGTTGGAGAAAGAGGTACACGGCACATTGCTGCTGGCCCGTGAGGGCATTAACGGCACCATAGCCGGCAGTCGTGAAGGTGTGGATGCCATTCGCGGCTGGTTGGAGGCTGATCAGCGGTTCGAAGGCATCGACTACAAAGAATCGTTCGTCGACATCCAGCCCTTCAAGCGGACCAAAGTGAAGCTCAAGAAAGAGATCGTCACCATGGGTGTGGAGGGCATCGACCCGAAACGGATCGTCGGCACCTATGTAGACCCGAAAGAATGGAATGATCTCATCTCCGATCCGGACGTACTGGTGGTGGACACACGCAATCAGTACGAAGTGGAGATTGGGACTTTCCAGAACGCCAGGAACCCGGCCACGGATACGTTTCGTGAGTTCCCGGAGTATGTCAAAGAGAACCTGGACCCTTCGAAACACAAGAAGGTGGCCATGTTCTGCACCGGCGGCATCCGTTGTGAAAAGTCCACGGCGTTCCTGAAGGAGCAGGGGTTTGATGAGGTCTACCACCTGAAGGGAGGTATTCTCCGGTACCTCGAAGAAGTCCCGGAATCACAAAGCCTGTGGCACGGAGAGTGCTTTGTATTCGATGACCGGGTAACGGTGAACCACAAGCTGGAACGGGGTGAGTTCGATCAGTGCCACGCCTGCCGCCGGCCGATCACCGAGGAAGACAAGCAGCGCCCGGAGTATGAGCAGGGCGTGAGTTGCCACCGTTGCATCGATTCGTTGACGGAGGAGCAGAAAGCCCGTTTTGCCGAGCGTGAGCGGCAAATGCGACTGGCGGAACAGCGGGGTGAAACCCATGTGGGCGGTGAAGCGGCACGTCTCATTGCGGAGCGCAAGGCCCGTAAAAAGGCAGAACGTGAGGAGCAGGCCCGCAAAAGTGCTATGGGGGAGCGCCGCGCGAAATCCTGACAGGAAACAAGGAGATTCCATGCAGTTCAGAGCAACCCTGGCGGTCGTCACACTGGCGGCATCGCCCATGGTTTTCGGCCAAGAGTTTGAAGAGTGGGAAGGCGAAGGGGAAGTCGGTGTGCTGATCACCTCCGGCAACACGGAGGAAACCAACGTCAACGGTCGTCTCGGGCTGAAACATGAGATCGCGGACTGGCGGAATACCGGTGATTTCCGTTCAACCTATTCAGAGACGGATGACACCACGACGGCCGAAAAATACAGCGCTGAAGTGCAGTCTGATTACAAATTCGAGGGCAGCCAGTACCTGTTCGTACGCGGAGCGTATGAAGACGATCGATTTTCCGGGTATGACTTCCAGTCCTCGTTGACCACCGGTTACGGTAACCGGGTCTGGCAACGTGGCAAACGTTCTTTTCTTGACCTGTCTGTCGGTGGCGGTTACCGGTTTAACCGGCTCGAGGAACCGGAAGCAGACGGCAATCAGGAGGAAGAAGAAGCCATCGCCCGGTTGGCAGGCAAGTTCGATTACGCTCTGTCCGATACGGCGTTGTTTCGTCAGAAGCTGAGTACCGAAATCGGTCTGTCAGAGAACAACACCATCAGCGAATCGGAAACATCCATACAGGCAACCGTTGTAGGTAACCTGTCCATGAAGGCCGCGTATCTGGTCCAGCATGTTTCCGACGAGCCGGAAGGGGCCGACGACACCGACACCCAGGTGTCTGTGTCACTGCTCTACGGATTCTGACCAGGCGTTATACCCGATTCCTGAGCCCCAGCTCATCCGGGTAGGGGGTCAGGTACTTCTGGCTGCTGAGGTAGTCCACCGGCTCCCGCCGCTGGGCCATCCGCAGCAGGGTCATCGGCACCACCAACGGTACTTCGCCCCGGTGGTAGGCGTCTACCTGCTCCATCAGTACCTGCCGGTCCTCCTCCGCCATGGAATCCCGCAGATAACCCATCAGGTGCTGCATGGCGTTCACGTGGGAACCCCGGCTGACCCGCTGGGTCATCGCTTCCATGAACGACGCGATGTATCGGTCAGCAATGTCTTTCAACGGCTCTGATTTCAGGTCGCCGAGCATTGGCCCCAACTGCCGATAGATCTTCTCGGAATGAGCCAGTAGCTGGAACTTGTGGCGGGTGTGGAACTCGATCAGTGCACGGGCGGTGAGGTTGTCGCCAGCCACGTTCTGCATCCAGTCATCGTAGGCAAATACTCGCTCTATAAAGTTTTCCCTCAACATGTCGTCGTTCAGGCGGCCCTCTTCTTCCACCGGCATCAGCGGGTAGCGACGAATCAGTGCCTCAGCAAACAGTCCCCGGCCATCCCTGCGGGTGACATTGCCATCTTCATTGTGCACCTTGATGCGCTCCATGCCGCAGCTGGGAGACTTGGCCATCAGGATGTAGCCCCGCAAATCCGCCAGAGTCGGTAGAACCTGGTCGATAAATCCCTGCATGGCATCCGTATGGTCCGCCGTGCCTTTGGTTTCGATCAGCTTCAGGCCGTCGTGATATTCACGCAGGTGAATGGCGGGCCGGGGCACACCGAGGCCCGCTTCCAGCTCCGGACAGATGGAACGAAACTCGAAATGGCGGGAAAGTACCTGGGTGCAGAAGCGGGAATGCTTGTGGCCGCCATCATGGCGAACTTCCTTGCCCAGCAGGCAGGTGCTGATACCAACGGGAATGCCTGTCACTGTCAGTCTCCGAATCGAAAAAGGTCCTTTAAAGTACGCTTTTCCAGTCTAGACCGATCATCTCCAAAGTTAAAAGCGGCGTGATGAATCACTCAGCGGGAGGCTGATCGCGCCAGGGTCAGGGCATAGATTTCCCGCATATCACGGGCAAACTGCTCGACAGAATAGTCCGCCGCGAACGCCAGTGCGTGCTCGGCCAGTTCCTGGCGCAGGGTGTCGTCTTCCAGCAATTGTTGCACATGGTCACACCACTGGTCCTGCTTTTCCGGCGTCTTGAAGCCGTTGTAGCCGTGGCGCACTACGTCTTCAATGCCACTGGAACGCACCGCCACCACTGGTAACCCGGCGGCCATGGCTTCCAGGATCACCATGCCCTGGGTTTCGGATTTGGAGGCGAACAGGAAGGCATCTCCCAGGTGATACCAGGTGGCCATATCGTCCGGCGGGATGGAACCGACGAGTGTAAAGCAATCCTGAAGTCCCAGTTCATCAATGCGCTGCTGCAGTCGCTCGTGCTGATGCCCTTCACCAATCATCAGGAACCGGAAAGGACGGTCTGTCCGCCGGCGAAGCTCCTCAATGGCATCGATCATGAAATCAATGTTCTTCTCGTTGGACAGCCGCGAGACGCTGACAAACACGGTCTCATTGCCGATGCCCAGGGAATCCCGCAGTTTGCGAACGTCGCTGTCGTCCACTTCCTGGAACTTCTGGTACTCAATGCCCGTCGGCTGAACGAATGTGGGGCTTTTCACACCGATCATCCGCAGGTATTCCTCGGTGGAGTAGGTGGGCACAATCACGCCATCGCATTTGTTGGCGAAACGTTTGATCAGCTCGTGGGAAATCAGGTTGCGGAACAGATTGCCCGGCAGCGGCACGAAGTGGGCATAGTGCTCCAGCCGGGTGTGGTAGGTGTACACCGCCGGTACTTTCAGGCGACGGGCCACGAACAGCCCCAGCGAGCCCAGCCAGATGGGGTGGTGAAGGTGGATGATGTCGGGTTTGAACGCTCTGACCTGTTGGCGGATTCTTGCCAGGAAGATGTTGGCAAGGCGGAACTCCCGTTTCTCCCCCATAGCCAGCAGGGAGGGCACCCGCACCACATTGGTCTCCTCGCGTGGCTGGTCGCGATAGCGGGGGCAAACGATGAGGATGATGTCCCCCAGGGTTTCCAGGCCTTTGCGCAGGCGTGCGATGGAGATGGGCACGCCGCCAATGAACGGCAGGTAGTTGTTGGTGAACATGGCCACCCGCAAGGGTTTCGACAGCCAGGGCTGGGGGTCCAGATCGTAGTCCGGATAGTAGTCTTTCGCCACGAAAATAGCGGTGTAAAGCTTGGTGCTGATCAGTATGAACACTGCCACCAGCAGGATGAAGTTTACATAGCCCACATAAAACAGCGAGTAGATAAAGAACCACAGGGATTCCAGGGTACTCAATACAGGGTGTTGTCTCGCCTCCAGGCGCACCATCGAATGGCTGATTTCGCCGTCGTCGTTCACATCGACGCGCACATAGTGGTAGAAACTGGTGTCGTTGTTCAGCACCAGCCCGCCCGCTCCGCCGGTGGTGATAAAGCGTGTATCACCCTCGACCTGATCCGCGTACAGCGACAGGTTCGCTGAAAACACCATATCCACATCGTGCCGATCGATGGCGTCCATCAGGGCGGTGCGGAACTCAGGGGGGTGCAGGAAATCATTATCCTGCTCGAAAGGGGCTTCCTGATCCGGGTGGAGCAGCGGGTGACCGATGAAGAGAAAACGCAGCCGGTTGGGCTCCTGGCTTAACAGGTCATTGAGCCAGCGGATCTGCCATCGCCAGGGCGTCTTGCTGGTGCTGTCGAGGAAGATCAGGCGGGCGCCGCCGGCCTTGATGCTGAAGAAGTGAGGGCCGAAGTGGTCGTAAAACCGGTAACTGCCAAAGTTCTCGTACTCGTTTTCACCGAAGGTCAGCAGGTAGGGAATGTCCAGGTGGGTCAGCGAGCCCTGGATGGCCCGGTACTTGTCCTCGCCGCCGCCACTCACTGCGTTACCGGCGGACACCATAAAATCCACGCCGGACTGGTTGAGGGCCGGTATCATGCGTTCTTCGAAAACGCCCACGGAATTGTTGATGTTGCCCACGACCGCGAAACTGAAACCGCCATCATCAGAGAGCATGTCGTGAATGCGGGCGACCTGTTCCGTGTGCAGGGCCTCGAAATCCGGCTCGAACAGGTTCAGGTAGGCCTTGTACCCGATCAGCAGCACAACAATCGTCAGGCTGATGTAAAACAGCACTTTTAACGGGTGACGTCGTGTCATTGGGATGCCTTCCTGTTTCTCACCAGTTCCCGCTGCAGTATCACCAGGCCTGCCAGCATGCCGAGGTAGATGGTGATGAATCGCCAGCTAATGGTCACCAGTACCAGGTGGTTGGCCGTGAGTATGTCCTGGAAGAAGCTGCCGAACACCCCTTCCGAAATGCCAGACGCACCGGGTGTGGGTGAAAAGTACATCACAAAGGTGGTAACCACCAGTAGTCCCGTGCTCACCAGGTAGTCTACCTCGTAATCCAGTGCGGAGATTAGCAACGCCGGGAAACTGAATAGGCTGAGCAGGAACACAAAGGTAAACAGCACTGATAGCGCGACGAACTGTTTGGGGCCCCGGAGGTAGTCGCCGAAACTGTGAGAAAAACGCAGCATCTCCCGCTTGGCCTTGAACTGCCAGCGCTGATGCCGGCGTTCCCCGATCAGGTGAAACCGGTGTAGTGTGCTCAAGAGCCGGCCCAAGGGCGCAATCAGCCATCGGGTACGGAACAGCACCACCATGAAAAAACCGAGATACAGGAGAATCAACACAGCGAGCACCGGCCCCAGTTCTCCGACCAGGGGCTGGTTATCCAGGGCATTCAGAGTCAGCAGGAATACGGGGGTCAGCGAAAAGATAAAGATCACCGCGATTACGGTGCGGATGGTGGTGGCCGCCGTGGCGCGGCCGACCGGCACGCCATGGTGTTGGAGATACCAGATCTGCGCGAAGCCACCCCCAGTGGCCATGGGCGTCACGTTGGAGAAGAACAGGTTGATGAACACCAGCCGGAAAATCGCCGGGAAGGGCAGGCGGTGCCCCAGTGCCCGAAGGGTGAAGTGCAACCGCAGCCCGTCCGCCGCAAAGTAGACCACCAGCAGGGCAATGATGGAAACAAGCGCCTGAGGCGAGACCAGTCGGTCGTCGAAGGTTACGCTGCGCCCGGCGAACTGGTCGTACACTGCATAGAGCCCGGCGGCGGTCATGGCGATAAATATCAGGCTGAAAACAGTAAGCCTGCGCCAGGACGCGCGCTGCTGATAATCTTGATCCGGGATGTTGGTCATGGACTGCCCGCCGTTAAGAGACGGGCAGTTTACTGTTGGGGGCGGGGGGCTTGTCCAGTGTCTTGCTAGTGGCCATACACCATCATAGTGGTGTTTTTAATGGCAAAATCCGTGAACTGTACGGAGCCGATACTGGTGCCACCGACTTTGAACACTGGCATATCAATATCGGCCCGGAAGTCTACCTCATGGATGGAAAGGCCTTCCTTTCCAGACGACGCGCTGGTGCCCCTGGACAGCTTCGCGGTGGCACTGGCCATCCCGAAGTGACCCAGGGTATCGTCGCCCCGGCGGTTGTGGATCTGCAGCCCTTCGATGCCAACGGCGGCAAAGTTGAATATTAGAATGACGTCGGCGGCATCCCAGTTGAGATTACCGTTGGTGATTTCAAAGTGGGTGTCGAGCTGCAGTTCCGAGCCAGACACCACGTTACCGTTGGCCAGCGTACGGGTATTGTTACCCTGGTTGCGGATCACCAGATCGGTGGGGCCGATATAACCCTGCAGCATGATATTGGAGAACAGGCTGGCAGTGCCGCCGGAGCCGGTTGCTTCAACACTGTCTACGGCCAGCTCGAAATCCACGGCCTGCAGGTAATCGTCCAGGCTGGTCGGGTCGCCGTAATCTGTGGCACCCAGGTGAATCACCAGGTCACCGCTATCGAACTGTTTGCCGTAACCACCACCCACGGCATAGCGGGCGAGGGCATCGGCCACATCCGGATTGGAGACATCCAGAAGGCCGGCGTCGGCGCGGCGGGCAATCTCGGAGAAGCCGTATTCAAGCACCTCATCCTGGCCGGCAATGTCCAGCGTCAGCTTGAGGTTGTCCAGCACTGTATCGTTCTGACCGGACAGGCGAATGCCATTGACGTTCAGCGAGCCTTCATCCGTCCAGCTCAGTCGGTCCATCTCAATCCTGGTTTCCATCTCGATGGTGACGCCAGTCTGGCCAGTGACGTTGCCCAGGGTACTGTCGTCCAGTGGGCGGAAGTCGGCCATCACCGGCAATGATAGACTGGCGGTCAGGCTCAGGGTAAAGAACCTGCGCAAGGCAGGTCTGAACGGTTTCAGGCGCTTGCGGGCGTTTCGACGTGTCATGGTGGCCCCGGATCGTTGTTGTTATGCCGGCTTCAGACCGGTCTCAGTCGTTGTGTAGCCGCAGGGGACAACCTGACCAGCGCAGCGGACTTAGGAGTTTGTTACAGACTGTTACGATAGGTGGGATAGGGACAGGAGTCTGTGAGTCAGGTCACAGACTAGTGTCCCGTTTGGCTAATTCGCTGGCCTACTGCGCGGCGCTGGGGCTCCTGGCCAAGGCGCCAGTGCGCAGGTGTGGTGGCTCCACATCAAGTGCTGGCAACACAGGCCTGGGGCCCTAGCGCCGCGCCCTTCGGGAGCCACTGAGAGCCTTGATAGCAGTGTTGCGCTGACTCGATTTGGAGCCACCAAACCTTCGCCATCGCGCCTTGCTATCAAGGCTCTCAGTGGCTCAGTAGGTCAGCGAATTAGCCAGACGGGACACTAGGCCGAAGGGGCCAAGGCCTGGTGAATCAGCGCCTTCTGGTGAGCGCCGAAATCCGCCACCAGTGCCTCGGATTCACCAGCATCCCGCGCCAGGATGGCATTCGTCAGATTGGTAAAGAAACGGCCGGTACGGTCCAGATCCTGCCGGTATCGGTCTGCACTCAGATAGTAAGCCCGGCTGACAGCGGGCTTGAAGTTGGTCAGAGCCTCCGTGAGGTAGGGATTGCCGACGACTTGGCAGCAGACGCCCATTACTTCAAAGCTCGCTTCCACAATGGCCGTGATATTGGCGTCCTTGCGCTGCATCTGGCCAGTGACGTGTCCAACCGCTGACAACAACGCGGCTTTGTCCTCTTCCCGCCAACGCTCACACAAACGCCGCGCCAGCATGATTAACAGGTGCATGTACACGTCATAGAGCTCTGAGGCATGCACCGCATCCAGCTTGGTGGCCGACGCGCCCTTACGTGGGGTGATCTCGATCAGGTGCCAGCGTTCCAGGGTATATAGGGCCTCTTTCACAGATGCCCGGCTTACCTTCAGTTCCGTGGCGGTCGTCGCCTCCTGCAAACGCTCTCCGGGTTTTATCTGCCCGGTCATAATGCGCTCGGCCAGATAGTTGGCAATCTGCTCGGCGAGGGTGTTGGGGACCTGGAAATCCATGGTTTAAAAGGCCTTATTATCGTCCAGACGCAAAAGTAGCACTATATTAATGGGCTGGCGGAAGAGTTGATACTGGGTTGCGAGAGAATTTGCCAGGGAGTTTAGGGACAGGCATTGCCGCGTGGATAACAGACTGAGTTGAGCCTCGCTGTTTGTTTGCTTGGACGTAAACGCTGATTTGGTAGAAATCGTGTTTACCTGCTAGCTTAATTGTAGTGAATCGACTTTCAACTTGATGATAGTGATTATTCCGCTTCATGACTCTTGTCATGGAGGTCAGTGGAATGTAATTGATTTATGAGTTGTTGCTTTGCTTCTTAATGAGAGAAGCAAAACAGTAAGGAGGCATGGATGAGCCCCACCAGATTTTTGTCTGTTCCGAACTTAGTCGTCGGCCTTGTAGCGATACTCTCGTTTTCAGCGAATTCCGCAGAATCACCTTTCCCCGACGAAATTGTCCAGCCTACCGAGCTAGGGGCGACGCCGCTACGCCTTGGGCGTGATTACAGCATCCTGGATCTTGGAAATATTTCCTCTGAAATGTCTGGCAGTCAAGTAGAGGCGTTGTTGGGGCCGCCTGCTGACCGTACCTCCCATGGCAACCTTTCCCACTGGCACTATAACGTCAACTTTCCCATCGCAGGCGGTGACAGTGAACTGGTCTGCCAATACAAAATCGTTTTCAGGCCTGATGGAACAGTCGAGTCGACTCACTGGCGCCGACACACGTGTGAGAACCTGGCTCAGACATTGACCGTCCCGCCACCGGCGGAGGCGAAGCCTGAACCGAAGGTACAGGTAGTAACTCTCTCCGCAGATATTCTCTTTGGTTTCGGTGAGTCGGAACTGACCTCCCAGGGCAAGGACCGTTTGCGAGAAGTCGCCGAAAATCTGCAGGCCGCCTATCAGAACCCGATGGTCACGTTGATCGGACACACGGACCGGCTCGGCTCTTTCGACTCCAACATGGGCCTCTCTCAGCGCCGGGCTGAGGCGGTGCGACGTCAGTTGGCGAAATCCGGCCTGAGTAATAGCGCAATGATCGCTGAGGGGCGAGGCGAGACGGAGCCTGTTGTGGTCTGTCAGACCGATCAAGTGGAAGAGCTGAAGCAATGTCTTCAGCCGAATCGTCGAGTTGAAATTGAAGTTTTCGAGCGGCGAGTCGGGGATAGCTCTTAACGAATAGCGTGAGGGATAGAAGGTGCTACGAAGAGGCTAGTTGAGCTTCTTTGCGTATTTGTTAGTGGGGGGGATATGCGTGACCTGACAGCAGTGATGGTAACCAACAAGGAAACTGGTCAGAGCTCAGAAGTAGAGCTCGATGCGTTGGATAACCCGACTAACAGCGTAATAACGCTTTCGGTTGGCCCCGAGGAAATTGCGTCCATTGACACGGTGGCAGACGATTTGCTGGTCACCCTCACGTCGGGAGAGTCGATTGTCATCGAGGGGTTTTTCGCTCCGGGTGACGACCAGAGAAACGAACTGGTTCTCAAAGACTCCAGCGGTATTTTTTGGTGGGGGCAGTACGATTCGCCCTGGTCTGAATTTTCCTTTGCTGAGATAACCGTTGATGAAATTGCGGGTGCGGGTGCGGGGGATGGGTCCGGCTGGTGGCTGCTAGCGGGGATTGGCGGAGCTGCCGCGGTGGCCGGTGCAGTGGCTGTTGGATCATCTGGTGGATCCTCATCGGGTGACTCCGCAGGAGATGACGTTCCTCCTGACGTATCCCGGGCCAGCGTTAGCGATACTGGTGACCAGGTTAGAGGCGTTGCTGAACCGGGTAGCACCGTAATCGTCGCCTATGCCACCAGTGGTATCGAGCTGGGCCGGGCTACCGTCGGTGATGACGGCAGGTACAGTATCGACTTGGACGAGCCGCTAACCAACGGCGAAGTGATGGTGGTTACTGCGACCGATGAGGCCGGCAACGAATACTACCGGGCCACAGTGACTGCGCCTGACATGACAGCTCCGGATAGCCCGAGCGTCGACTTCAACGACGCTGGCAATGAAGTTAGCGGCACGGCCGAACCGGGCAGCGTAGTGACCGTCACCGATGGCAGCGGTAACGAACTGGGCAGCGCCACCGTTGACGATAATGGTCAATACCTGGTCAGCCTGGATGAACCATTGACCAATGGTGAGAGTGTTGAAGTCACCAGTACCGATGGGGCGGGCAACGTGTCTGCCCCGACCACTGCTACCGCTCCGCATATCCCGACGATTGATACGGCCACTGACGATACCGGTAGTGTGACGGGCGATCTACCGGCCGGATCGAGCACCGATGAGACCACGCCGATCTTGAGCGGTACTGCCGAAGCGGGCAGTACGGTGACAGTGTTCCTGGATGGTAATGCGATCGGTACAACGGTGACGGATAGTGGGGGGAACTGGAGTTTCGAAACACCGGCCCTGGCGGAAGATGGCCACAACTTCACCGCCATGGCCACTGATGTGGCAGGGAACGAATCGCCTGTCAGTAGCACGTTCGAACTGACCGTAGACACAGTGGCTCCGAATGCACCGACGCTGGCGTTGGCGAACGACACCGGCGCAGAGGGCGATGGCGTGACCATCGACGGTACCGTCACGGTCGGTGGCCTGGAGCCTGGCGCTACCTGGTCGTACTCCACCGATGGCGGGGCCACCTGGAACGACGGCACCGGCAATGGCTTTGAGCTGCCGGCGGGCGAGTACGCCGAAGGGGAGGTGCTGGCGCGCCAGACCGACGAGTCGGGCAACACCAGTGATGACGGAAGCCTGATTGGGGTGACCGTGGACAACACCAGCCCCGGTGGTGCGGATGGCACGGATGCGCCCACGCTGCTGATTCCCGAAGCGGACAACGGCTTCATCGGCAACGATGAGTTGGGCGATGGCATCCAGGCGGTGGTCAGCCTGACGGTGGGAACCGAGGAAGGGGACACCGTCAGGGTGACCCTGACCGATGGTAACGGGGTTGAGCACACGTTCGAACATCTTGTAACGGGCGCAGACCTGGCCGCCGGCGACGTTGGCCTGGACCTGACGGGCCCGTTTGCCGAAGGGCTGTCGAATGCCGTGGCGGAGATTACCGACGAGGCGGGCAATGCCTCGCTGGCCACCAACGAGGTCACGTTCACGCTGGATACGACGGTTCCGGAGGCCGGCGCTAACAGCATCGCCTTCGATGATGGTGGTGATGACGTGTTGGGTGCCGCCGACGCGAGCGCCGTCAGTCTGAACGGCCAGGTGGAAGCGGGCGCCACCGTTGACAGTATCGAGATCACCGACGGTGTCTCAGGCATCGTGACGGTCCCTGCGAGCGCGATCAGCGTCGACGGCAGCGGCAACGTCAGCGTGACAGGCCAGGACCTGAGCGGTCTGGCCGATGGTGAACTCACCGTGACCATGACGGTGACGGACGAGGCTGGCAACAGTGGCTCAGTGGCCAGCACCACCACGCTGGATCAGACGGCTCCGACCGTGGGCGTGAACCCCCGAACCACCAACGACACCACACCGGCACTGACCGGCACGGTGGATGACGCCAGTGCCGACGTCACCGTGACCGTGAATGGTAATGACTACAGCGCCACCAATAACGGTGATGGTACCTGGACCCTGGCCGACGACACATTGCCAGCGTTGGGTGCGGGGGATTACACCGTCACCGTAACCGCGGTTGATCCGGCGGGTAACGAAGGGTCGAACACCGGCACCCTCACCGTGGATACCTCCGTGCCGGCGGTGACCTTCGACAGGCTGTCCACGAACGACACGACCCCGGCGTTGAGCGGAACGGTGGACGATGCGGCCGCCGACGTCACCGTGACGGTGGACGGTAACGACTACAACGCCACCAACAATGGCGATGGCACCTGGACCCTGGCGGATGATCAGTTGCCGTCCCTGGCCGAGGGCGATTACACCGTTGAGGTAACCGCCACGGGTGCGTCGGGCAACGTTGGTAGCGTCAGCGGTACGCTGACGATTGATACCACGCCGCCGTCGGTCACCGTTGACCCGGCGGGGGATGGTGACCTGACCGGTACAGCGGAGCCGGGCAGCACGGTGAGCATTGACACGGATGGAGACGGCACGGCGGATTACACCCTCGAAGCCGATGTGGATGGCCGCTGGTCGGTGACGCCCGATGCGCCATTGGCCGATGGTACCGATGTGAGCGTGACGGCCACCGATGAAGCCGGTAATACCAGCGACCCGGTTACGATCACCGTGGACACGGTAGCGCCGAATGCGCCGACGCTGGCGTTGGCGAACGACACCGGCACCGACGGCGATGGCGTGACCATCGACGGTACCGTCACGGTCGGTGGCCTGGAACCCGGAGCCACCTGGTCGTACTCCACCGATGGCGGGGCCACCTGGAACGAAGGCACTGGCAATGGCTTTGAGCTGCCGGCGGGCGAGTACGCCGAAGGGGAGGTGCTGGCGCGCCAGACCGACGAGTCGGGCAACACCAGTGATGACGGCAGCCTGATTGGGGTGACCGTGGACAACACCAGCCCCGGTGGTGCGGACGGCACGGATGCGCCCACGCTGCTGATCCCTGAAGCGGACAACGGCTTCATCGGCAACGATGAGCTGGGCGATGGCATCCAGGCGGTGGTCAGCCTGACGGTCGGGACCGAGGAAGGGGACACCGTCAGGGTGACCCTGACCGATGGTAACGGGGTTGAGCACACGTTCGAACATCTTGTAACGGGCGCAGACCTGGCCGCCGGCGACGTTGGCCTGGACCTGACGGGCCCGTTTGCCGAAGGGCTGTCGAATGCCGTGGCGGAGATTACCGACGAGGCGGGCAATGCCTCGCTGGCCACCAACGAGGTCACGTTCACGCTGGATACGACGGTTCCGGAGGCCGGCGCTAACAGCATCGCCTTCGATGATGGTGGTGATGACGTGTTGGGTGCCGCCGACGCGAGCGCCGTCAGTCTGAACGGCCAGGTGGAAGCGGGCGCCACCGTTGACAGTATCGAGATCACCGACGGTGTCTCAGGCATCGTGACGGTCCCTGCGAGCGCGATCAGCGTCGACGGCAGCGGCAACGTCAGCGTGACAGGCCAGGACCTGAGCGGTCTGGCCGATGGTGAACTCACCGTGACCATGACGGTGACGGACGAGGCTGGCAACAGTGGCTCAGTGGCCAGCACCACCACGCTGGATCAGACGGCTCCGACCGTGGGCGTGAACCCCCGAACCACCAACGACACCACACCGGCACTGACCGGCACGGTGGATGACGCCAGTGCCGACGTCACCGTGACCGTGAATGGTAATGACTACAGCGCCACCAATAACGGTGATGGTACCTGGACCCTGGCCGACGACACATTGCCAGCGTTGGGTGCGGGGGATTACACCGTCACCGTAACCGCGGTTGATCCGGCGGGTAACGAAGGGTCGAACACCGGCACCCTCACCGTGGATACCTCCGTGCCGGCGGTGACCTTCGACAGGCTGTCCACGAACGACACGACCCCGGCGTTGAGCGGAACGGTGGACGATGCGGCCGCCGACGTCACCGTGACGGTGGACGGTAACGACTACAACGCCACCAACAATGGCGATGGCACCTGGACCCTGGCGGATGATCAGTTGCCGTCCCTGGCCGAGGGCGATTACACCGTTGAGGTAACCGCCACGGGTGCGTCGGGCAACGTTGGTAGCGTCAGCGGTACGCTGACGATTGATACCACGCCGCCGTCGGTCACCGTTGACCCGGCGGGGGATGGTGACCTGACCGGTAC
Organism: Marinobacter sp. M5B; assembly: GCF_042604615.1. Lineage (NCBI taxonomy): Bacteria > Pseudomonadati > Pseudomonadota > Gammaproteobacteria > Pseudomonadales > Marinobacteraceae > Marinobacter > Marinobacter sp. M5B. Next base: position 3,510,878 of record NZ_CP156894.1, on the reverse strand, counting down.
AGCGGAGCCGGGCAGCACGGTGAGCATTGACACGGATGGAGACGGCACGGCGGATTACACCCTCGAAGCCGATGTGGATGGCCGCTGGTCGGTGACGCCCGATGCGCCATTGGCCGATGGTACCGATGTGAGCGTGACGGCCACCGATGAAGCCGGTAATACCAGCGACCCGGTTACGATCACCGTGGACACGGTAGCGCCGAATGCGCCGACGCTGGCGTTGGCGAACGACACCGGCACCGACGGCGATGGCGTGACCATCGACGGTACCGTCACGGTCGGTGGCCTGGAACCCGGAGCCACCTGGTCGTACTCCACCGATGGCGGGGCCACCTGGAACGAAGGCACTGGCAATGGCTTTGAGCTGCCGGCGGGCGAGTACGCCGAAGGGGAGGTGCTGGCGCGCCAGACCGACGAGTCGGGCAACACCAGTGATGACGGCAGCCTGATTGGGGTGACCGTGGACAACACCAGCCCCGGTGGTGCGGACGGCACGGATGCGCCCACGCTGCTGATCCCTGAAGCGGACAACGGCTTCATCGGCAACGATGAGCTGGGCGATGGCATCCAGGCGGTGGTCAGCCTGACGGTCGGGACCGAGGAAGGGGACACCGTCAGGGTGACCCTGACCGATGGTAACGGGGTTGAGCACACGTTCGAACATCTTGTAACGGGCGCAGACCTGGCCGCCGGCGACGTTGGCCTGGACCTGACGGGCCCGTTTGCCGAAGGGCTGTCGAATGCCGTGGCGGAGATTACCGACGAGGCGGGCAATGCCTCGCTGGCCACCAACGAGGTCACGTTCACGCTGGATACGACGGTTCCGGAGGCCGGCGCTAACAGCATCGCCTTCGATGATGGTGGTGATGACGTGTTGGGTGCCGCCGACGCGAGCGCCGTCAGTCTGAACGGCCAGGTGGAAGCGGGCGCCACCGTTGACAGTATCGAGATCACCGACGGTGTCTCAGGCATCGTGACGGTCCCTGCGAGCGCGATCAGCGTCGACGGCAGCGGCAACGTCAGCGTGACAGGCCAGGACCTGAGCGGTCTGGCCGATGGTGAACTCACCGTGACCATGACGGTGACGGACGAGGCTGGCAACAGTGGCTCAGTGGCCAGCACCACCACGCTGGATCAGACGGCTCCGACCGTGGGCGTGAACCCCCGAACCACCAACGACACCACACCGGCACTGACCGGCACGGTGGATGACGCCAGTGCCGACGTCACCGTGACCGTGAATGGTAATGACTACAGCGCCACCAATAACGGTGATGGTACCTGGACCCTGGCCGACGACACATTGCCAGCGTTGGGTGCGGGGGATTACACCGTCACCGTAACCGCGGTTGATCCGGCGGGTAACGAAGGGTCGAACACCGGCACCCTCACCGTGGATACCTCCGTGCCGGCGGTGACCTTCGACAGGCTGTCCACGAACGACACGACCCCGGCGTTGAGCGGAACGGTGGACGATGCGGCCGCCGACGTCACCGTGACGGTGGACGGTAACGACTACAACGCCACCAACAATGGCGATGGCACCTGGACCCTGGCGGATGATCAGTTGCCGTCCCTGGCCGAGGGCGATTACACCGTTGAGGTAACCGCCACGGGTGCGTCGGGCAACGTTGGTAGCGTCAGCGGTACGCTGACGATTGATACCACGCCGCCGTCGGTCACCGTTGACCCGGCGGGGGATGGTGACCTGACCGGTACAGCGGAGCCGGGCAGCACGGTGAGCATTGACACGGATGGAGACGGCACGGCGGATTACACCCTCGAAGCCGATGTGGATGGCCGCTGGTCGGTGACGCCCGATGCGCCATTGGCCGATGGTACCGATGTGAGCGTGACGGCCACCGATGAAGCCGGTAATACCAGCGACCCGGTTACGATCACCGTGGACACGGTAGCGCCGAATGCGCCGACGCTGGCGTTGGCGAACGACACCGGCACCGACGGCGATGGCGTGACCATCGACGGTACCGTCACGGTCGGTGGCCTGGAACCCGGAGCCACCTGGTCGTACTCCACCGATGGCGGGGCCACCTGGAACGAAGGCACTGGCAATGGCTTTGAGCTGCCGGCGGGCGAGTACGCCGAAGGGGAGGTGCTGGCGCGCCAGACCGACGAGTCGGGCAACACCAGTGATGACGGCAGCCTGATTGGGGTGACCGTGGACAACACCAGCCCCGGTGGTGCGGACGGCACGGATGCGCCCACGCTGCTGATCCCCGAAGCGGACAACGGCTTCATCGGCAACGATGAGTTGGGCGATGGCATCCAGGCGGTGGTCAGCCTGACGGTGGGAACCGAGGAAGGGGACACCGTCAGGGTGACCCTGACCGATGGTAACGGGGTTGAGCACACGTTCGAACATCTTGTAACGGGCGCAGACCTGGCCGCCGGCGACGTTGGCCTGGACCTGACGGGCCCGTTTGCCGAAGGGCTGTCGAATGCCGTGGCGGAGATTACCGACGAGGCGGGCAATGCCTCGCTGGCCACCAACGAGGTCACGTTCACGCTGGATGTGGATGCCCCGGATGCTCCAACGATTGATTCCGCCACTGACGATACCGGTGATGTGACGGGTGGTCTGCTGAGTGGGTCGAGCACCGATGAGACTACTCCGATCTTGAACGGTACTGCGGAAGCGGGCAGCACGGTGACGCTGTTCCAGGACGGTAACGCGATCGGTACGACGGTGACGGATACCGGAGGTAACTGGAGTTTTGAAACACCGGCCCTGGCGGAAGGTGGCCACAACTTCACCGCCATGGCCACTGATGTGGCAGGGAACGAATCGCCTGTCAGTAGCACGTTCGACCTGACCGTAGACACAGTGGCTCCGAATGCGCCGGCGCTGGCGTTGGCGAACGACACCGGCACAGACGGCGATGGCGTGACCAGCGATGGTACGGTCACGGTCAGCGGCCTGGAACCCGGAGCCACCTGGTCGTACTCCACCGATGGCGGGGCCACCTGGAACGAAGGTGCCGGCAATGGCTTTGAGCTGCCGGCGGGCGAGTACGCCGAAGGGGAGGTGCTGGCGCGCCAGACCGACGAGTCGGGCAACACCAGTGATGAGGGCAGCCTGATTGGGGTGACCGTGGACAACACCAGCCCCGGTGGTGCGGACGGCACGGATGCGCCCACGCTGCTGATCCCTGAAGCGGACAACGGCTTCATCGGCAACGATGAGCTGGGCGATGGCATCCAGGCGGTGGTCAGCCTGACGGTCGGGACCGAGGAAGGGGACACCGTCAGGGTGACCCTGACCGATGGTAACGGGGTTGAGCACACGTTCGAACATCTTGTAACGGGCGCAGACCTGGCCGCCGGCGACGTTGGCCTGGACCTGACGGGCCCGTTTGCCGAAGGGCTGTCGAATGCCGTGGCGGAGATTACCGACGTGGCGGGTAACGCCTCATCGGATAGCAATGAGATTACGTTCACGCTGGATGTGGATCCCCCGGATGCTCCAACGATTGATTCCGCCACTGACGATACCGGCAGTGTGACGGGTGATCTACCGACCGGATCGAGCACCGATGAGATCACTCCGATCTTGAGTGGTACTGCCGAGGCAGGTAGTACGGTGACAGTGTTCCAGGACGGTAACGCGATCGGTACGACAGTGACGGATACCGGGGGTAACTGGAGCTTTGAAACACCGACCCTGGCTGAAGGTGGCCACAACTTCACGGCCACAGCGACGGATGCGGCAGGGAATGAATCGCCAGTCAGTACCACGTTCGACCTGACGGTGGACACGGTGGCCCCAAATGCGCCGACACTGTCGCTGGCGAACGACACAGGCACAGACGGCGATGGTGTGACCAGCGATGGTACGGTCACGGTCAGCGGCCTGGAACCTGGAGCCACCTGGTCGTATTCGCTCGACGGAGGGGCGACCTGGAGCGAGGGCACAGGCAATGGCTTTGAACTCCCGGCGGGTCAGTATGCCGAAGGAGATGTGCTGGCGCGCCAGACGGATGCGCCGGGCAACACCAGTGGTAACGGCAGCCTTATCGGGGTGAATGTGGACACCACAGCTCCGGTAGTCGGCGATGCCCTTAGTGCTGTTTCGGAAGAGGGCCTGCCGGGTGGCGAGCCGGATAATACCGGTACGCCTGATGACACAGGGAACTCCGCGACCGTGGGCGGCACGTTGTCTATCACGGAGGACACCAGCATCTCCGAGGTCACGGTTATCGAGCCTCCACCGGTTACCTCCGGCGGGGAGGCCGTGTCCTGGCAGGGCGCGTTCTCGGGAGACACCTATACGTTGACGGGTTCAACTGTCAGTGCTGGTACCGTTGCTACCCTGACGCTAACAACGGCGGGCGCATACAGTTTTACGCTGGAGGCGCCGCTGGACCACCCCGGTGACAGTGTTGAAGATGTCCTGACATTGAACTTCGGCGTCAGTATGACCGATGCCGCTGGCAATACCAGTAACGAGGGCGCGCTGGCCGTGAATGTCGAGGATGACATGCCGGTGGCGGCAGACCCGGTGTTATTCAATATCACTTCTGCACCAACGACGGAGAACGGTTCATTTGTCGAGTCGTTTGGCGCCGATGGTGGGCATATTTCCTCGGTAACGGTTGATGGCTATACCTTTGAACTCGACTCGGCAACCAATTCGGTGTCGGCGAGTGGGACCACTGATAGTGTCCTGACGTTCTCTTCGGAGGACTACAACACCACCACTGGAGAACTCACGGTCCAAACCGTTAAAGGTGAGTCGTTGGTGGTCAATATGTTTGATGGTAGCTATGAGTACACGCACACAGGCGTTTCTCAGTTGCCGGTTGAACAAATGGTCGGCCCAGAGGTGTCTTTGGGCGATTCGAATAGCCTCCTGGGATTGGTTGGCGCAGATGCATTGAATCTGATCAATTTCAGCGAGCAACAAGCTTTTGCTGCAACTGATGAAAACAATGACATTGAGTCAGTTACCCTTAGCTTTACCGTTCTCAGCGTTAATTTGGGGCCCTCAGGTTTTCGGGGGGCGGAGGATCTGGCTGACGAGTTCGGCTTCTCCATAGAAACCGACGATCTTGGCGCATTGTTGGGGCTGACCGCGTCTATGACAATTTCAGCCGCGGACGGAGGCGCCCTCGATAACCAGCAGCTCAACGAGTATCTGGGATCCGTTTATTTCACAAGTCCGGTTCTTAGCGTGGGCGTAGCGCCGACGCTCTCTATTGAAGCGACTGATTCCCAAAATAACACGGTGAGTGAGAGCAGTAGCGATCTGTTGGCACTCAATCTGCTGAACGATAACTCGCCCGATTATCTGTTCGAAGGGGATGGTGGAAATAACTCTCTGACTGGTACCGAGGGCTCAGATCGTTCTTATGGCTACGCTGGGAATGACAGTCTCAACGGTCTTGGTGGCTCGGACATCCTGCGTGCCGGCGCTGGCGACGACACGCTCGATGGGGGCGACGGCAACGATATCCTGATCGGTGGCGCCGGCGCCGATACCCTGACGGGCGGCTCTGGTCGTGACGTGCTCCGCTGGGAAGACGGTCATCAAGGGGTAGCTGGTACGCCAGTGGTAGATACCGTGGCCGACTTCAACTTCGTATCGGTGGCCGCCGATGGCGACATACTCGACTTAACGGGTTTGTTGCAGGGCGAAGGTCGGATTGGCTCGAATCCTGGCAACCTGGCGAATTATCTGCATTTCGCTTTTGATGGTACGAATACCACGATCTCTATTAGCAGCACCGGAGGGTTTCTCGGGGGCTTTAATGCTGCAGAGGTTGATCAGGAAATCGTGGTGGAAGGCGTTGATCTGATAGAGGGCGCTGCTACCGATCAGGACGTGATTGCCGCTCTGCTCAACCAGGGTAACCTGCTTGTGGACGAAGCCACGGCTGATACTGACCTGGTAGGAGGGACGACCACGGTTACCGCGGGTGTTTCGGACAACGATGGCGACACGGCTGATACCCAGGTGGAGTTTGACAGCACTGGTGGTACACCACCGGCGCCATCGCCAGGCCAGCCTGCTCCTGTTGTTCAGGTCGACACCTCCGCGTTGCTGGGCGTCGTTGGCGTGGAAGCGCTTGGTCTGTTTAACCTCAATAATCAGGATTTCACTGCGGTGGATGCGGGGGGCAAGCTTCGCTCCGTCGAAGTGGCCTATCAACCAATACTCAGCGTCAACCTTGACGAGCAGAGTTTGACGGCATCATCGCAACTGGCCGATGAGCTTGGACTGCAGTTTCGTGTGGAGAACGATCCAGGCTTGCTGGGCTTGGTCGCTCCCTCGTCCGTGCTGACCATCACGGCGGCCGATGATGGCGACATCGACAACTTCGCAATCAATGAACTCCTGGCCACCGTACGTTTCGAGAATGGCCAGTCCCTTCTGGGGCTTGATATCGATGTGCAAGCAGACTTGCTGGCTGCCACTAGCATCACGGCCACCAATGCCGACGGCCTCACCGACTCTGCCTCGCTTGGCCAGTTGACCTCGGTCGATGTTCTCAAAACGCTTCTGGGCGCCGACGAAATCATCGAGGGTGGCGACGGTAACGATACGCTTATTGGCTCAGGAGAAGGCGAGCGCCTGTATGGCTACGACGGAAGTGACGATCTCTATGGCGGGGGCGGGAACGACCTTATTCGGGGAGGTTCAGGTAATGACACGCTGAATGGTGGCGATGGCAGCGACACCCTGATAGATGGATCCGGCCAGGACACCTTTAATGGAGGTAACGGTGATGACTTTATCTGGGCGACCAGTGATCAGTTTGCGGCAGTTGATGGGGGCGACGGCTTCGATGAGCTGATGCTTGATGGGGGGATCAATCTGGACATGACCGATCCCGGTACGGGGCCTGTTTCGGGAATAGAGCAGATTGATCTGGGCCAGAGTGACGGCTCCAGTACCCTGACGCTTGATAGCGCTGAGCTTATCGAACTGACGGACGAAGACAACACACTGATCGTTCAGGGCGACGAGCAGGACACCCTGAATATCGGCAGTGAGAGTTGGGTTGAGGGTGCTTCGGTCGTGCGTGGTGGTGTGACTTACTCCGAGTATTCGCTCAATGACGCCACTCTATTGGTGCAGGATGGTATTAACGTGGAGGTTTCTTGACGCCCGGACGGAGCTTTTGCTCGTTGCTCGTAGGCGTGGCCTTCATCGGGCTGGTGACGCCATTACCCTCGGAGGCCATAAGTCTGGAAGAGGCGGTATACCGAGGAATGCTTAACCACCCTTCCGTTGCCGCAGCCCGTGCCGAAGTTGAAGCAGCCGGTATAAACCTTGATATCGCTGTTGATGGGTACTGGCCGACGGTACAGGCCAGCGCCGGTCCAGAGAATAGCTTGTGGGGTGAAATCGGTTACGAAGTTACTGCACGCCAGACGCTATACGACTGGGGAGAGGTTAACTCCCAGGTAGAGGGCGCGTCAGCGGTGGAGCGCCAGAAGCTGGAGGCTCTCAAGATTGCGAGTGCCGAGGCAGCTCTGGACATCATTGAGGTTTACCTGGATGTGCTGCTCTACGAGTCACGAGCAGAAGCAGTGAAACGTCATATAACGCGGCTGGGGCAACTCGCGGAGCTCAGCCATGATCGTAGCGAACTGGGTTACGTAGGTCGGTCCGAGGCGGGGCGGGCGGAGCTGGAACTGGCCCGTGCTCGGGAACAACTGGCTGTTGAAAGGGGGGCGCTGGCAGACGCCAAATCGCAGTTTCGCGAGCTTGTCGGCTATGCCGCCGAAGATCTTTCTCAACCTGATCCGAAAGCCATCATTGGCCATTTGCGGCGCTCCGGAGAGCTGGATAAAGCCGTGGCCGAGGCGCCGGAGTACCGGCGGGTCCGCGAAGAAGTTGATGAGGCAATCGCCCGGCGTGATGAGTCCCGTGCAGCGCTGAAGCCCCGTCTCAACCTGGAAGGCTCATTGATGCGTCGCGAGATTGGTGGCCGTATGGAAGAGGACGCGGTGATCGCCCTGCGTTTGCGCATAGATACGTTTCAAGGACTCTCCAATTTTCGTCGCGTGGAGTCGGCAGGCCGTCAGGTTGAGGCCGCGAGGTGGGAACAAAGGGCGACACGCCGGGAACTGCGTCGGGAACTTACCGCCTGGTTCGAGCAACACGAGGTCCTTGGCTGGCGACTTGAATCTCTTGAGGTGCAGCTTCGTCGCGCTGAAGAGGTTGCTGAGGCATATCACGAACAGTTCGAGGCTGGGCTTCGGGACATTGAAGATTTGCTCCCTATTCAGCGAGACATGTTTGATACCGAACGACAGATCCATGAAGTCGAGAGCCAGAAGGTCCGTCTTCAATATCGCGTCGCTTCTCGGCTGGGCCGATTGGATGAGGTATTGAGCTCAAAGGTCGATGACGGAAACGAAGCGCTATGACAAGGAAGCAGGAACAGGTGCAGCGTCCGGAAGACCCCTTGAGGGAGGGATTGGTGGTGCTTTGTCGGCAGCTCGGTGTGACGGCCACGGTGGCTGAACTGGGTGATGGCCTGGCGCTTGAAGAGGGGCGGCTGCCATTGGCGCTCGTCTCGCGGGCGCTGCATCGGGTTGGGGTCGAGGGGCGGGCTTTGGCGTTGCCTTTCGAACAGATGGATTCTCGCCTTCTGCCAGCTTTGTTGATTCAGCGTGACGGCAGTACGGCGCTGTTAGTGGAGTGGCAGGAAGACGACGCGGTGATCCTGGTGCCTGAGAGCGGCGGTGGCCAAGAAAAGGTAACCCGGGACTCTTTGGCGCACTATTACGCTGGCAGCGCCATTGTCGCGCGGAAGGCCTATAGGCCCGACCAGCGAGCGGGCGATTTCGCCCGAGCACAGGACGAGCATTGGCTTAAGGAGCCGTTAAAACGGCGTTGGCGCACCTGGGTTGAGGTAGGCGTGGCGGCGCTGATGGCAAATGTGTTGGCCATATCAACGGCGATCTTCGCCATGCAGGTCTATGACCGGGTCGTGCCTACCTCCGCTTACGATACGTTATGGATCCTGGCTAGTGGTGTGGCGTTGGCGGTGGTGATGGAGTTCATGTTGCGCAGTCTGCGCGCCCACCTGCTGGATGTAACCGGTAAGGGGTTGGACCTTCAGCTCTCGGGGCTGTTGTTCGACCGGGTGATGCAACTCAAGTTGGCCGCTAAACCTGGCTCCACCGGCGCCTTCAGTTCCCAGATCCGTGAGTTTGAGGGAGTCCGTGAGTTCTTTACCTCCTCGACGGTTGGAGCGATTAGCGACATGCCTTTTGTCGTTCTGTTCCTCGGCGTTATTGCCTACATCGGTGGGCCGTTGGTCTGGGTGCCGCTGGTTGCCGTGATACTGATGGTGTTGCCGGGGCTCTTGGCTCAAGGGCATCTGGCCAAGCTTTCCCGACAGAATCTGAGCGAGGGCGCCGTACGTCAGGGCGTGCTGCTGGAGTCTATAGAAAACCTGGAGACGGTCAAAGCGACCAGGGCTGAGGGGCGCAATCTCCGGCTTTGGGAGCACCTCTCAGCGGATCTCGCTGAGGTAGGCGTTCGGGTGCGCCGGCTTTCATCGATGCTTGGCTACGGTGCCATCATGGTGCAGCAGCTTTGTTACATCGGCGTGGTCATGGTCGGTGTATACCAGATTGGTGCTGGCGAGATGACCATCGGTGCGTTGATTGCGTGCACCATTCTGGCTTCGCGTACGGTTGCACCAATGGCTCAGGTGGCCGGCATTCTCACGCGGTGGCAGCACGTCAAAGTGGCCATGGAGGGGCTCGATGAGCTGATGAACGCGCCGGTAGAGCGTCCGGCGGGACGCGCCTTCGCACACAAGCCTTCGCTGAAGGGCCACTATCAACTGGAAGACGTAACCTTGCGCTATGAGGAAGAGGCTCCAGCGGCGTTGGCCATTTCATCGTTGGAGGTGCATGCCGGCGATCGTGTGGCTCTGCTGGGCGGAAACGGGGCTGGTAAATCATCGCTACTGCGCCTGATGGCCGGGCTGACCGATCCGGATGGTGGGCGTGTGGTTCTGGACGACGTCAATCTGGGTCAGATAGAGCCGGCAGATCGCCGACGAGCGATCGGATACCTGCCTCAGGATGTCGGATTGTTCTATGGCACCCTGCGTGAGAATCTCCTTCTGGACAACGCCGCCCATGATGATGCGACTCTGCATACTGAACTGGAAGCTGTGGGCCTGGGGCCTTTCGTGCGCCGTCATCCGCTGGGCCTGGATCTACCCATTCAGGGCAGTGGTAGTGTCTCAGGTGGTCAGCGTCAGGCAATCGGGCTGGCGCGCCTGTTGCTTCAGGATCCCCGTATCGTACTGATGGATGAGCCAACATCCGCCTTCGACCAGGCCAACGAAAAGCAGATTATTGATTACCTGCAGCATTGGCTGGAGGGACGAACTCTGGTGGTGTCGACACACAAACGGGCACTGCTGTCATTGGTGGGTCGTGCTGTGGTGCTGCGGGATGGCCGGGTAGTGATGGATGGCCCGGTGGGGGCGGTGGTTGATGGCAATCTGGTGCGAGCACCTAAGCGGGATGCCGTGGAGAAGAGTGAGGGCCAGGATGGCTAGTCGGGATACTCAAACACTGCGCATTCTGAATGAACTGGGTGATACAAAGGTTAGCCGTCACTATCGGGCCAGCCATCCGATACTTTGGTTCAGTCTATTGGTCATTGCGGTGTTCATTGGTTGGTCGGCCTGGGCGGAGGTTGACGAAGTCACTCGTGGTGAGGGGCAGGTCGTGCCTCTTAGCCGCATGCAGACTATTCAGAGCCTGGATGGCGGTATTCTGGCCGAGCTTATGGTACGCCGCGGTGATCGTGTGGAGCGGGGGCAGCTCCTGGTGCGCCTCGACGATACGCAGTTCCGGAGCGCCTACCTCGAGATCGCCAGTCAGATCGCCGTATTGCGCGCATCCATTGCACGATTGAAAGCCGAGGTGCTGGAGAAGAGTGACATTGATTTTCCCGAAACACTGGATCCTGAAGGCGAACTGGTCCAGTCAGAACGAGCGTTATTTCATGCCCGGCGTGAGCGGATGCGTGAGGCGGAGCGATCAATCAACAAGGAAATGAGTCTGGCGCGCCGACAGCTGGAACTGGTAGAACCGTTGGTCGAGCGACGTTCTGTCAGCGAAATGGAGTCTCTGAAACTGGGCCAGACCATTGCCGGCCTGGCCGGACGGCTGGCAGAGCTGCGCAACACTTATGTGCAGGATGCCTACACCGAACTGTCCGCCAAACAGGCGGAGGTGAGCTCCCTTGAACAGAAGTTGATGCAGAGGCGAGATAAGCTTGAACGTACGAACATATACTCCCCGGTGCGAGGCAGAGTTAATGACATTCTGATCAATACCGAGGGTGGGGTGATTCGGCCCGGTGAGCCGATCATGGAAATCACACCTATTGAGGGGCAGTTGCTGATTGAGGCCAAGGTGAGGCCTCAGGATGTCGCCTTTGTGGCACCCGGCATGCCTGCCAGCGTGAAAATTACAGCTTATGACTACACCATCTATGGTGACCTCCAAGGTGAAGTAGAACAAATCAGTGAAGACACCATCGAAGAGGAAACGCCACGGGGTAAGGAAGCCTTCTACGAGGTGCTGATTCGCACCGAGAAGGCTTATCTGGAGCGCAACGGTATAACCTTGCCGATCCGCCCGGGCATGGTGGCACAGGTTGACATCCAGACGGGCAAGCGCACCCTGCTGAGCTATCTTCTGAAACCGATTATCAAGGCGCGCTTATACTGAGACGTAAGCGCACCAAGGGCTCCGGGAAAGTCGAAGAAAACCGTGCGTTGTCCTGCCATACTTGGTGAATTTCCGCCTATTCATTTCTAATGTCTAATATCGACGCTTCCCCGAAGATTGATATACAAGCTGCTATCCTATGATGACGTCAAAGGATCAAACGTCCCGACGCTAATCCAACAAAAACGAGGTGAGCAACATGCGAAAGCTATTTCTGGCACTGGGCGCGACCGCGCTGATCGGTGTTTCTCCGGCACAGGCGGATACCAATCTCTCCATTGCCACGGGCGGCACCGGTGGTACCTATTACCCTCTCGGGGGTGGCCTTGCGGAGTTGATCAGTCAGCATATTGAAGGGTACAGCGCAGTTGCCGAAGTCACCGGTGCTTCGGTTGAGAACATGGGGCTGGTTCATCGTCAGGATTCGGATCTGGCGATTGCCCTGGCAGACACCGTCCATCAGGCCTATAACGGTGGCGAACGTTTCAATGGCAACAAGCTGGATGTGCTGGCCATTGCCTCGCTTTATCCGAACGCGGTTCAGATTGTCACCCTGGCGGACTCTGGCATTACGTCGCTGGCAGACCTGGCTGGCAAGCGTGTGTCGGTTGGTGCGCCGGGCAGCGGTACCGAAGTGAACGCCAAGGCCCTGCTGGAAACCAACGGCATGAGCTTCGACGATTTCGACGAGCGTGGCCTGAACTTCAATGAATCTGCAGATGCCATTCGCGATGGCGACATCGACGCCGCGTTCTGGAGTGTTGGCCCGCCAACAAGCTCTATTGTCAGCCTTGCCACCACCCGTGACATTGCACTGATACCTCTCTCCGAGAAGGAAATCGCCAACGCCAGAGCAGAAGTGCCGGTGTTTGCGCCCTACAAGCTGCGTTCCGGTACCTACGAGGGTGTCGATTCGGACATTGCAACGATCGGCATTCCCAACGTTCTTACCGTCAATAGAGCCATGTCGGAAGATCTTGCCTACAAGATCACCAAGCTGCTCTTCGAGAAGGTAGAGGCCCTGAGGGCGATCCATCCGGCCGCTGACGACACCACCGTGGAGTTCAGCCTGGATTCCACACCCATTCCTCTCCATCCGGGTGCCATTCGCTATTACGAGGAAATAGGTGCAGAAGTGCCGGAGGCACTGCGCCAGTAATCGGGAATCCGTCGTTATCATTCGTCGGTTCATGGTTTGCAGGGTCTGTTGCCTGCTCGCGTCACTGCTGTGGGGATTATGGCCCACAGCAGTCGGCGCCCAGAGCAAAGCGGTCTGGCAACTGTCGGTGTCTGATACCAGTCAGACGTCGCTGGTGCAGCTCGGCCTGCCCGAGGGCGGGCGGTGGTGCCTGATCTGGAATCACTCGGTGCAGGGGTTTCCTGTGACGGACTGCTTTCGCATGGAAGCGGACCAGTTGATTCTGGACAGTAGCCACACACCGGACTTTGCAGCCGGCCTTGGCCATACCCGTGGCCGGGGCACACTGACGTCGGATGACGACCACGGCTACCGCATCGTCGATATGCAGGTGCCCATACCCAATAATCGTCTCTCGCTGCGCGTTGGCGCCTTGTCGGTGAATCACCGCATTGAGGTGGATTCGCGCGTGGTGAGTCTAAGCCGTCTGGCCGCTGACAAACTCGTTGAGATTCGAGTACGGCCTGCAGGGGATAAAGGAAGCACGCTTCAATGAGTCAAGAAACGGCCATCTACCTGAAAACCAATGGCGCATGGCAGCCGACCAGAATGAGCGGGCCCAGGGCACTGCTCTGGCTGATCGCACTGATTGGTATCGGCCTATCGCTGTTTCAGCTATACAGCGCCGGTATTCAACCGCTGGGACTGTTCTATCAACGGGGCATTCACCTGGCGTTGGTGATGATGCTGTGCTTTCTGCTGTTTGGGCCCCGGCCTGGCCGACCGCGCGGCGCCATAACGGCGTTGATTGATACCGGATTTTTGATAGCCTCGGGCGCATCCGGTTTCTATCTGGTCTGGTTCCTCGATGAGATTACCGGCCGGGCCGGGTTCTGGAACCAGACCGATATTGTCATGGCCTGGGTATGTACCATCACCTTGCTGGAGGCCAGCCGGCGGGCGGTAGGCACCGGGCTGACAGTGATCGGTGTGATTGCCATCCTCTACGCGATGAGTGGCCAGCGTGGGCCGCTGTCGGAGCTGGGGGAGTGGTTGCCGGGCATTCTCAACCATCGCGGCTACTCCCTCGACCGTATCGGTGCCCAGCTGTATTTGGGGCAGGAAGGGATTTTCGGCCTGCCGTTGGGCGTTGCTGCTACGTTCGTGTTCATTTTTGTGCTGTTCGGCGCCATGCTGGAAGTAACCGGCGCAGGCCGCTTCTTCATCGATCTGGCGTTTGCGGCGACGGGCCGTCAGCGCGGCGGCCCCGCCAAGGCTGCGGTTCTGGCCTCGGCCAGCATGGGGTCCATCTCAGGCAGTGCCATCGCCAACGTGGTAACCACCGGCGCGTTTACCATTCCGCTGATGAAGAAACTGGGTTTTCGTCCGGCCCAGGCGGGTGGCATTGAAGCCGCAGCCAGTACCGGTGGCCAGATCATGCCGCCGCTGATGGGCGCCGGCGCCTTCCTGATCGCGGAATACACCCGTGTGCCCTACCTCGACATTGTAAAAGTCAGTGTGTTTCCGGCCCTGCTGTACTTCGCCACGGTGTATCTGCTCGTTCACATCTGCGCGGTGAAGCAGGGCATGAAAGGCTTGCCTTCCAGTGATCTTCCTCAGCTCCGGGAAGTGATGGCTTGCGGCTGGTACTTCCTGTTGCCGATCATCATGCTGGTGTACCTGCTGGTGATGGGCATCTCCCCCATGCGGGTCGGGTTTTATGCCGTAGTCGGTATCATTGGTATCGCCGGGCTGAACGGCCTGTACCTTGCCTATAAACAGGGGCGGGCAGACAACCAGCTTGGAAAAGCCCTGACGCATGCGCTGCGTGAAGGCGTTGTAAAACTGCTGCAGGGCCTCGAACTTGGTGCCCGCAACGCGGTTCCCGTCAGCATTGCCTGCGCCATTGCCGGTATTGTGGTGGCGGTGGTTGGCCTGACCGGGCTGGGCCTCAAGTTCTCATCAATGATGATCGCATTCGCCGACGGCAACATTCTGATGGCGCTGTTCCTGGTGGTCATCGCCAGCCTGATTCTGGGCCTGGGGCTGCCGGTAACGGCCAGCTACATCGTACTGATCGTGCTGGTGGGGCCGGCGTTGACCAACGAGTTCGGTATCCCGCTGTTGGTCGCTCACCTGTTGGTGTTCTGGTACTCCCAGGATTCCAACGTCACGCCGCCTGTGGCGCTGGCCGCCTTCGCGGGGGCGGCGATCGCGGGCAGTAAAACCATGGAAACCAGCGTACAGGCCTGGAAGTTCGCCAAGGGCCTTTACCTCATTCCGCTGTTCATGGTGTTCAACCCCGTGATCATCGAAGGGGGGCCGTTACCGCTGGTTCTCTGGAACGGCTTCATCGCCATACTCGCCCTTGCGGCCTTTGCAGCGGCGCTTGAAGGCTTTCTGTTCACTCACATGAAACCCTGGATGCGACTGGCATTGAGTGGCGCGGTGATCGCAATCTTTTACCCGGACCTGCAAGTGGAAGTCGCCGGTGTGGTCGCGATGCTGGTACTGCTGGCCATGAATTACTGGCACCGACGTCGGGAACTGCATGGGGCCGGAGCCCCCGAAACAGAGGAGCAATCACAGTGAGATAGCGCGATTGGGGCTGTATTGCTAAATGCAGTGATTAAAAAGTACCACGGTTTTCTTGACGACTGTTATATTGTAGGACAATAATGCAGTTAACAAGAAGCGATCGCCCAGATCGAAAGCAACAGCCGATGAGGGAAAACACGTGAGTACGAAACCATTGATCCTGAGCACCGAGTCCGCCCGCCGGAAAGTGCTGCTGACACTCAAGAAATACAGCTACCTGATCGCCATGCTGCCCCTGGCCCTGCCGCCCCTGTTGTTGGCGGCCGGGCAAGCCACCGGATGGGTCAACCTGTTCGCCTGGGGCGTGCCGGTGGTCGTCTTCGGCATCATCCCCGTCCTCGACCTGCTGTTGGGCAAAGACGCCCTTAACCCGGACGAGGAAGCCGATACCCCACGCATGAACACCGAACGCTTCTACAAGTTCATCACCCTGGGCTGGGTTGCCGCCTTTGCGGTGTTGCTGGTGTGGAGCATGTTCGTGCTGGCGTCCGGCCTGTTCAATGTGGCCGGTGGCATCGGCTGGATCTTCTCCGTCGGCATCGTTGGCGGCCTGGGCATAAACGTTGCCCACGAACTCATCCACAAAGACGGCAAACTCGAAACCTGGGCCGGCGGCTTCCTGCTGTCACTGGTCAGCTACGCCGGCTTCAAAGTCGAACACCTGCGCGGCCACCACGTTCACGTCTCCACCCCGGAAGACGCCTCGTCCTCGCGCTACAACCAGTCCCTCTACAACTTCCTGCCCCAGGCCTACGCCCGCAACTTCATCAACGCCTGGAAACTGGAAGCCAAACGTCTCGAGAAAAAAGGCCATAGCGTCCTCAGCTGGCGCAACGAACTCATCTGGTGGTACAGCATCACCGCGCTGGCCTTCACGGCCTTCACCGTCGCCTTTGGCTGGCTCGGCGCCGCGTTCTTCCTCGGCCAGAGCTTCATCGCCCTCAACCTGCTGGAGATCGTCAACTACCTCGAACACTACGGCCTCCACCGTCGCAAGCTCGAAAACGGCCGCTACGAACGCACCGGCCCGGAACACAGCTGGAACTCCAACTACTTCCTCACCAATGTCTTCCTGTTCCACCTCCAACGCCACAGCGACCACCACGCCTGGGCCAAACGCCGCTACCAGGTCCTCCGCCACCACGAAATAGCACCCCAGCTCCCCGCCGGTTACGCCGCCATGGTCGTCCTGGCCATGATCCCGCCACTGTGGAAAAAGGTGATGAACCCGAGGGTAGAGGCGTACTACGAAGGCGAAGAACACCAGTTGGCGTGAGTCGAGACAAATACAGGAGGCATACGCCTAAAGGCGTTGTCTGAAGAGTGCGATCGGTCAGTGTGGGGGCTTTCTCCCCAGACCGTGCATTGCCAGGGATGGCAATGCCGAGCCCCCATGGATGGGTTCACGGCGTGTCTGGGGAGAAAGCCTCCACACTGGCCAGCCCCCCCCCACCATGCAATCAAAAAAGTTTCCAAGGCCCCACAGGTTTTGTGTCTCTGACTGTGGGGCCTTTTTTTGCCCTTGAAATTTCCCCGCAACGCACGCAAGTATAATGGTTGAATCCTGAACCCATAAAAGGGAGCTCCCATGCCCAAACACTTCGAACAAGCCCCCGGCCTGCACGAAGCAACCGTCCCCGAAACCGAAGGCTACGTCTTCAACCAAACCATGATGCGCATCAAAGACCCCGAGCGCTCCATGGACTTCTACACCCGGGTAATGGGCATGCGCCTCGTCAGAAAACTCGACTTCCCGGAAATGAAATTCACCCTCTACTTCCTCGCCTACCTCGACGACCGCCAGGCCAACATGGTCCCCAACGACGACGCTCACCGCACCACCTTCATCTTTGGCCGCGAAGCCATGCTCGAACTGACCCACAACTGGGGCACCGAAAACGATGAAGAGTTTGGCTACCATAATGGCAACGACGAGCCCCAGGGCTTTGGCCACATCGGCGTAGCGGTGCCGGACGTTTACAGCGCCTGCGATCGCTTTGAAAAACTGGGTGTGGACTTCGTCAAGAAGCCGGACGACGGCAAAATGAAGGGCCTGGCGTTCATCAAGGACCCGGACGGCTACTGGATCGAAATCCTGCAGCCGAACATGCTCGAAAAGCAGCGCCGGGTAGAAGAGGAAGAGTAAACCGCCTGACTCGGCGGTATCAGGCAGTGTCGGGACGACTCCCGGCACTGCTGCGAGAGGCCACGATCACCGCCGCCGTCAGAATCAACGCCCCGGCAATACCGATCACCCCCAATTCCTCACCCAGAATCACCCACGCAAGCATGGCCACGAACAGGGGCTCCAGAGTCACGATAATGCTCGACAGAGTAGCCGGTGTTGTCTTCATGCCGCTGAAGAAGCTCACATACCCCAGGCAAGTTGGCACCACACCGATGTAGGCCACCATCAGCCATTGTGAAATGCCCAGGCTCTGTAGCCCGTCAAAACCACCACTCAGCGCAACGACAGGCAGCAGGATCAGCGCGGCGGTAAAAAAGCAGATGAACGCCGTGGTGAACACCGGAGTACCGGTGGACGTGTGCCGGCTGGTCAGCGTAAACCCGGCATACACCAGCGCCGCCAGAACCGCCACCAGGATGCCACCCAGGCGAAGATGGCCAGCACTGTCCATGTCACTGATCACCAGCATCGCGGTGCCGGCAATAGCGGCGGCCAACGCCAGCATTGTCACCACGCCCGGTTTCTCGCCCAGCAGCGGTGCCGCCATGATGGCGACAATCACGGGTGCCAGGCACAGAGCAATCAGCGTTGCGATACCTGCGCCGGTCATATCCACGGCCAGCAGGTAGCTGCCCTGATAGACCGCCTGGAAGAAGCCCAGGGCCACAAGCGGAACCAGAGCTTTACGGGTGAACTTTGGCGGAGAGGTTGCACTTCGAGCGAGCGCGCGCTGCTCCCTCAGCATCAGCCCAAAGAAGAAGGGTAAAGCGACCGCCAGCCGTAGGAAACCCAGTGTCACTGCCTGCAGGTCGGAGCCGGAAAACAGGAATTTTGCCACGATACCCGTGGTCGCCCAGAGCAGGGCGGCCAGGGCAATCAGTAATGCGCCTCGGATCATTCAATAACCAGTACGATGAGTTCCTTGGGACCGTGAACACCGTAAGCGAGAGTTTGCTCGATATCAGCGGTCTTCGAAGGCCCGGAGACTAACAGCGCATTGGTTGGCATGCCAGCGGCCCAGTTCTGGGATTGCATGGCATCGTGGAACGTGGTGTACAACTCACTGGCCTTCAGGATCGCAATATGAATGGGCGGCACCAGGCTCATCAGCCGGGGTTCATCCGCCGTCGGCCAAAGAATCAGTGACCCGGTTTCGGCAATGCCGCCCCGGGTAGAGGTGATGCCGGCGTCCACCTCATTGAACAGTGCTTCCTGCCAGCTTTCGATGGGCTCGTCGTACACCAGCAGTTGCGGCAGGTCCTCGCGGTTTTTGGTGGCGCTTCTCAGGGCCTGGCCGATCTCATGTTCCTTGGCAATCAGCAGGGTCTGGGCGCCGCGGCTCTGAAGGATTTCAGCCAACCGGTCAATCCAGCCGGATTCCGTGGTGCGATGCACTTCCCCGTGAACCGATTCGATGGTCCGTTCGAACATGTCCAGCCGTTCAGCGGTGCTCCAGTCCGGACGATCAAGCACTGAAAAATCGCATTCCGGGGCCGTCAGTTCACCGCCGGTGCGGTTGCGCAGGCGCTGGAGAATGGCGTCTCTGGAACTCATTGGCCACGCTCCTTCATCCGTTCGTGGAGGGTTTTGGGCGCCAGTTTTGGCGCGGTTCGGTATTGCGTCCAGGCGCCCATCTTGCCTGGTTGCAGCTTGCGGAATCGTGCGCCCAGGCTGGTGCCAAGGCGATAGAGGCCTGGTTTGGCGTGCATCCAGCTCCAGCCCTTCCAGATCATGGCTTCCACGCCACTGCGCTTGGCACCGTGGCCGCGCACCTTGGCCGGATGCAGCTTGTCACCGTCCACGGATTCCTGTCGCAGCCGCACCAGCAGGTCCGGAATCGGGATCTTAACGGGGCAGACTTCACCACATGCCCCACACAGGCTTGAGGCCGTCGGCAGATGCCGGCCTTCATCAAGGCCCACCATATGCGGCATCAGGATTTTACCAATGGGGCCGGGATAGGTGGTGCCATAAGTATGGCCGCCCACCCGCGTATACACCGGGCAGTGGTTCATGCAGGCGCCGCAACGGATGCAGCGCAGGGTGTCCAGCAGCTCGTCGTCCTGGTAGATGGTGGAGCGGCCATTGTCCACCAACACCACGTGAACCTCTTCCGGGCCGTCCATGTCGTTGGGCTTGCGGGGGCCGGAAATCATATTGAAGTAAGTGGTAATGTGCTGGCCGGTGGCGGAACGGGTCAATAACGCCAGCAGGGCGGTGACATCTTCCAGGTTGGGCACCACCTTCTCGATGCCGGTCACGGCAATGTGGCAGGGCGGTACGGTGGTGGTCATACGGCCATTGCCTTCGTTTTCCACCAGGCACAGGGTGCCGGTTTCGGCCACGGCGAAGTTAACGCCGGAAATGCCCACGTCGGCATTGCGGAACTTTTCCCGCAACTGCAGCCGGGCGTTCGCGGTCAGGTATTCCACATCGTTGGAGAGGTCGGTGCCGGTTTTGTCGTGCAGCAGTTGGGAGATCTCGCCAGTGTTCTTGTGAATCGCCGGCATGATGATGTGCGAGGGTGTTTCTTCCGCCAATTGCACAATGTACTCGCCAAGGTCCGACTCCAGCGCCTCGATGCCTTGTTCCTCAAGGTAATGGTTCAGCTCCATTTCCTCAGAGACCATGGACTTGCCTTTGATCGCCGTCTTGGCGTCCCGCGCCACGCAGATATCGCGTACGATGCGGCAGGCTTCATCACCGTCGGTGGCCCAATGCACTGTAATGCCGTTCTCGGTCAGCTTCTGTTCCAGTTGCTCCAGCAAATCCGGCAGGCTGGCCAGGGCCCGCCCGCGGATATTGGCGCCCAGGTCTCGCAGGGTTTCCAGGTCCCAACCTTCAAAGGCGGACTTGCGCTTGGTCATCAGACCGTCCATCGCCTTGCGAAAGTTCTGGCGAACCTGCGGGTTGTGGATGGCCGCCCGGGCGCGCGGGTGGAACTCTTTTACATCGATGTGATGGGCGGAATGGTGTGAAGAGCCGTGTGTTGTCTCGCTCATGACTGTTCACCTCCACTGCTGGTGCGTTCCCAGAGGAAACTCAGAATGTGCTGGCCGGTCACCGGCTTCTGGTTTTTCTCAGCGTACCCGGCGATGTTCATCAAACATCCGCAGTCCGTGGTGACAAACTCTTTGGCGCCGGTGTCCACCAGGGTGTCCACTTTCTCGCTGACCATGGCCCCGGAAATTTCCGGATGGCGCACCGCGAAGGTACCGCCAAAGCCGCAGCATTCCTCGGCTCGAACCTGTTCTACCAGGTTGACGTTTTTCAGTTGCCCCAGCAGCTTGGGGCCGACTTCCGCCACACCCATTTCACGGCGGGCGGAGCAGGAGGTGTGCATGGCTACGGTGGTGGGCTCACCCAGGTCGTCCAGTTTGATGTGGCACACGTTCACCAGAAAGTCCGTCAGTTCCCATACCCGCCCGGCAATTTCAGCGGCCGCGACTTCATCGGAGGTGTCCTTGAACAGCGCCGGGTAATGCTTGCGCATCATGCCGCCACAGGAACCGGAGGGCACCACAATCGGCCAGTCTTCCGGAAACAGCCCGAGTTGGGCGTGGGCGACTGCGCGGGCTTCGTCGTGATAGCCGGAGGTGTAGGCAGGCTGGCCACAGCAGGTCTGGTCTTCAGGGTAGATGACCTGAATGCCTTCCCGCTCCAGCAACTGGATGCCGGCCATGCCCGCGTCGGGATAGAACATGTCGACCAGGCAGGTGCCGTAGAAATAGACCTTGGAAGGTTTGGCCGGGTAAACCTTGATGGGATCAACCATAGTGCCGTCGCTCGCGATTATTATTGTCTCTCTGAGCCACAATAATAGGGCGGGGCCCTGGTAGTTGCCAGGCGACTTTATGGGGAGTCTGCGTGCTCGGAAAACGGGTGGGGTGGTAGCTGGTGACTTGGGAGCGGGCAGTGGCAGCCGGCCACTGCCCGAATAGCGTTATTCGACCGTCAGGCGCTCGGCGTTCTTTTCAACCGTGCGCTCACCAATGCCCTTGACGTTGGTCAGGTCGTTGCTGGACTGGAAAGGACCGTTGGCATCGCGATAGGCCACAATCGCTTCGGCTTTGCTCTGCCCGATGCCGTTGAGACTGGTCAGGGTTTCGATGTCGGCGGTGTTGATGTTGATGGTGGCGGGTTCAGCGTGGGCGAAACCGGTGAACAGGCTGAACAGAAGGACCATCATTGCGATAAAAGGGGTGCGTTTCATTCTTGCTTTGCTCCTGAGAGTGATTTTACGTGTCTGATTATTCGTCAGGACGTAAAAGCGGCGGAGCTGGTTGGAAAAGAAAAAGTAACCGGCGAGATGGGGAAGTGCACGGACAGGAACACATTCCCTATGCTCCTGAGCCCGTGGCTGACCCCATGCCTGATCCTTCAGGCTGCGCACCATCCTGTGCGCGTCTTCCCTGGTGTTCGTCCCTGTGGCCCTGATTCCCTGGGCAACTCCTGATCCGTGGAGTTATCTTCCCTGAGCCAGCTTTCCTTGCCGGCTTCTCATCCTTGACGTTGACCATTCTACATGGGAGCCATTCTCAAGAAATCGGACATTCGCTCCCTTATCTGTGCGATATCTCTTACAGATTTGTAATCAAGCGGACAGGTGGAGATTGAACGTATGTTCATGCATTTTCTGGATTTTCCCGTTTACAGCTCCGGTGCACGATTAAGGGTCTGGAGCACCAGAGTTGACCATTCTGTTGCCCCATTTTTTGACAATAACCGGAGGCCAGTTGGCATCAGAATAAAAACAATATTTAAAACAACAGGTTATTTTTTAAGTTCATAGAACTGCAGGTTTGTGGGTTTAGCGCATCGTAATAGTGCGCTTAGCGGAGTGGCGATTCATCGTGGTGCATTACTGCTGGTTCGAAAGCCCGGTAAGTGGTTATCAAATGTCATTTAACTGACTGAAAATTAAGGCGTGTTTTTCATTCTGGAACAGCTGATGCAGAGGTGTTGGTGCATTTTGGGGCAATAACACCAATCAATCCGAAAAGGATGCACAACATGACGATTAGAAAACACGTGAAACTGGGCCTGTCAGCGCTGGCTCTCTCAATGTCTCTTAACGCAGCGGCCGCCGAAGATCCCATCAAGGTCGGCATCCTCCACTCCCTCTCCGGCACCATGGCCATCAGTGAAACCGTGCTGAAAGACACCGTCGAAATGCTCATCGCCAAGCAGAACGCCGAAGGTGGGGTTCTGGGCCGTGAACTGGAAGCGGTCGTGGTTGACCCTGCCTCCAACTGGCCGCTGTTCGCCGAAAAGGCCCGTGAACTGCTGGCCCAGGAAAAAGTGGACGTGATTTTCGGCAACTGGACGTCTGTTTCCCGTAAATCCGTACTGCCGGTGGTTGAAGAACTCAACGGCTTGCTGTTCTACCCGGTTCAGTACGAAGGTGAAGAATCTTCCGAGAACGTTTTCTATACCGGTGCCGCTCCCAACCAGCAGGCCATTCCTGCGGTGGACTACCTGATGAACAACATTGGTGTTGAGCGCTGGGTACTGGCCGGTACCGACTACGTGTACCCGCGCACCACCAACAAAATCCTTGAGACCTACCTGATGGACCAGGGCGTGGCCAAGGAAGACATCATGATCAACTACACGCCTTTCGGTCACTCCGACTGGCAGAACATCGTGTCTGACATCAAGCGTTTCGGCTCCGCCGGTAAGAAGACCGCCGTGGTCTCCACCATCAACGGCGACGCCAACGTACCGTTCTACCGTGAACTGGGTAACCAGGGCATCTCCGCTTCCGACATCCCGGTAGTGGCGTTCTCCGTGGGTGAGCAGGAGCTTTCCGGTATCGACACCGGCCCGCTGGTTGGCCACCTGGCGGCATGGAACTACTTCATGAGTGTGGACAGCGATGCCAACTACGACTTCATCGACCAGTGGATCGAGCACACCGGCAACGAAGAAGCCGTCACCAACGACCCGATGGAAGCTCATTACATCGGCTTCAACATGTACATCGAAGCGGTGAAGAAAGCCGGCACCACCGACGTGGATGCGGTCAAAGACGCCATCGTCGGCGTGAGCGTACCGAACCTCACCGGCGGCTACGCCACCATGATGCCCAACCACCACATCACCAAGCCGGTACTGATCGGTGAAATCCAGGACAACGGCCAGTTCTCCGTGGTCTGGGAAACCCCGTCTACCGTGGCTGGCGATGCCTGGTCTGACTTCCTGCCGGGTTCCCGTGACCTGATCGCCGACTGGCGCAAGCCGATGTTCTGCGGAAGTTTCAACACTGCAACCGGCAAGTGCGGCGCCTCCGCTGGAGAAATGGCGGCTGAAGAAGCCGAATAAGGCATAGCAGCCAACAGCGCAATACAGACAACCGGGAGCGGCGATGCTGCCCCGGTTGTCGCCCCCGCAACTCGCTTTCAACCGACAGGACACCATCATGAGCATCCTTCGATCGCTCACATTGCTGCTTATCGCCCTGGTTTCCGTGCTCTCGCTTCCGGCCTCCGCCCAGGAAGACGACCCCGGAACGGCCTTGCTGAATAACCTTGCAGAAGCGCCCGCCAGCCGCATTGAAGAGGCCATCAATGCCATCGTCAGCAGCGGTGATGAAAGAGCCAGGGGCTGGCTCGAAGCTTATGGCAACAACCGCCTGAGCCGGATAGACGACACCGGCCAGGTCGTGATCGTACTGAACAACCGGGGCCGGGACTGGGAAATCGCCAACCCGCTGACCGGAGAGAACATGGGCGAAATGTCCCGCCGCGAGCTGGACCGAATCGCCATCAATAACCGGATACGGGGCCAGCTTGAGGGTATTCTCGCCATGCTGGACCTGAACGCCGCAGACCCTGACGTGCGTGAAGCCTCCGCACAGGACATGATGGGCAAAGTGGACGCTTCCCTGGTCAAGCCGCTGCAAGCGCAGCTGGAACGGGAAGAGAACGCCTCGGTGCGCAGTCGCATTGAAGAGGCACTGGCCATTTACAGAGTGGGTGAGGGTAATCTTGAGGCCGTGGACGTACTGGCCGGCAGTCTTCACCCCCGAGCCCGAGCTGCCCTGAACGAAGCCGTGCGCAGCGACAACCCGGCCCTGGCCGACAAGGCCGAGCAGGCCCTGGCTTCCATCGAACAGAAACTGAAACTCAACCGCGCCGCCGAAACGCTCTATTTTGGCCTCAGCCTGGGTTCCGTGCTGGTCCTGGCCGCCATCGGCCTGGCCATCACCTTCGGCGTGATGGGCGTCATCAACATGGCTCACGGCGAGCTGATCATGCTGGGTGCCTACACCACCTGGGGCATGCAGCAACTGTTGCCGGGCCAGCCGGGCTTGGCATTGATTCTCTCGATTCCCGCCGGCTTCCTGGTGGCGGCCACCGCCGGCATCATCATCGAGCGCAGCGTGATCCAGTTCCTCAAGGGCCGCCCGCTGGAAACCCTGCTGGCCACCTTTGGTATCAGCCTCATCCTGCAGCAATTGGTGCGTACCGTGATCTCGCCCCAGAACCGCACCGTGGTGACACCGGAGTGGATGAGCGGCTCGCTGGTGATCAACGACGCGCTCTCCCTGACCCTGAACCGCCTGTACGTACTGGCGTTCGCACTGATCGTCTTCGCCGCGCTGATGATGATCATGCGCAAAACCCGCCTCGGCCTGGAAGTGCGTGCCGTTACCCAGAACCGCGCCATGGCACGTTCCATGGGCATCCGCGCCACCCGCGTGGACATCATGACCTTCGCCTTGGGCTCCGGCGTTGCCGGCCTGGCCGGTGTGGCGTTGTCCCAGCTCACCAACGTGGGCCCCAACCTGGGCCAGAACTACATCATCGACTCGTTCATGGTGGTGGTGTTCGGTGGCGTGGGCAACCTGTGGGGCACGCTCATCGCCGGGCTGTCGCTGGGCACCATCAACCAGTTGCTGGAGCCCTGGGCTGGTGCCGTACTCGCGAAGATCATTGTGCTGGTCTTCATCATCCTGTTCATTCAAAAACGGCCGAAGGGGCTCTTCCCCCAAAAGGGCCGGGCTGCGGAGGGTTAAGGTATGTGGTTGACTCGACCCTTGCGTGAGCGATCCACGCAGATTTTCCTGGGCGTTCTGTTTGCAGCCCTGGCCATCGTGACCTTCCTTCACGTGGCCATGCCGGAAGACAGCGCCCTGTATGTCAGCGCCTACACCGTGACACTGCTGGGCAAATACCTGTGTTACGCCTTGCTCGCGGTGGCTGTGGATCTGGTGTGGGGGTACCTCGGTATCCTCAGCCTGGGCCATGGTGCCTTCTTTGCCATCGGCGGTTACGCCATGGGCATGTACCTGATGCGCCAGATCGGCGATCGCGGCACCTACGGCGATCCCATCCTGCCGGACTTCATGGTGTTCCTGAACTGGCAGGAACTGCCCTGGTACTGGCTCGGGTTCGACATGGCCTGGTTCGCCTTCATCATGGTGCTGCTGGCACCGGGCCTGCTGGCGCTGGTGTTCGGTTTCCTCGCCTTCCGTTCGCGGGTCACCGGCGTGTACCTGTCCATCATCACCCAGGCGCTGACCTTCGCGCTGATGCTGGCGTTCTTCCGCAACGAGATGGGCTTCGGCGGCAACAATGGCCTGACCGACTTCCGCGACATCCTCGGCTTCAACCTGCGCACCGACGCCACCCGTTTGGGGCTGTTCATCGCCACCGGTATCGCCCTGGCCATCGGCTACGTGATCTGCCGGGGCATCGTTACCAGCAAACTGGGCCGGGTCAGCATCGCCTGCCGTGACGCCGAAGCCCGCGCCCGATTCCTGGGCTACCGGGTGGATCGGGTGCAGCTGTTCGTGTTCGTGGTCTCCGCCATGCTGGCGGGTGTGGCTGGCGCCTTGTACGTGCCCCAAGTGGGCATCATCAACCCCAGCGAATTCTCGCCGCTGTTTTCCATTGAGGTGGTCGTGTGGGTTGCGCTTGGCGGCCGCGCAACCCTCTATGGCGCGGTGATCGGCGCGGTACTGGTGAACTACGCCAAAACCGTGTTCACCGGCGTGATGCCGGATGCCTGGCTGTTCGCCCTGGGTGGCCTGTTCGTGCTGGTCACCGTGTTCCTGCCCAAGGGCATCGCCGGCCTGCTGGCCAGCCGTCGCAAGGGCAAACAGGATGAACCAGACACCCCAACCGCCCCATCCACCACGGAGGCGACCGCATGAGCATTATCGAGGAGCTTTCCAACCGCGACCGGGTGTTCGAATTCCTGACCCCGGCGGTCTCCCCCGTGGACACCCGCCATGGGCCCATCCTCTACATGGAAGACGTCAACGTGAGCTTCGATGGCTTCCGGGCCATCAACAACCTCAACATGACCATCGACGACGGCGAGCTGCGTTGCATCATCGGGCCGAACGGCGCGGGCAAAACCACCATGATGGACATCATCACCGGTAAAACAGCCCCGGACACCGGTTCGGTCTGGTTCGGCAGCCGTCACAACCTGCTGACCATGAACGAGCCGGAAATCGCCAGCCTCGGCATCGGCCGCAAGTTCCAGAAGCCCACCGTATTCGAAGCCTTAACGGTGTTCGAAAACCTCGAACTGGCCATGGCCACCGACAAGCGGGTGATCCCCACCTTGCGGGCGGCCATGAAAGCGGAATTCCGTGAGCGCATCGACGAAGTGCTGGAAACCATCGGTTTGCAGGAACTGCGAAACCAGCTGGCGGGCATCCTCTCTCACGGCCAGAAGCAGTGGCTGGAAATCGGCATGCTGCTGATGCAGAAGCCGCGCCTGCTGCTGGTGGACGAACCCGTCGCCGGCATGACCGAACAGGAAATGGAACGCACCGCCGAACTGCTCACCAGCCTCGCCGGCAAGCAGTCGGTTGTGGTGGTGGAGCACGACATGGGCTTCGTGCGCTCCATCGCCCGCAAGGTCACCGTGTTGCACCAGGGCAGCGTGCTGGCGGAAGGCAGCATGGACCAGGTCTCCAACGACCCGGAAGTGATCAAGGTGTATCTCGGGGAGGAGGAGGCGTAATGCTCAAGATTGAAAAACTGAACCAGTTCTACGGCGAAAGCCACACCCTGTGGGAACTGGAGCTGGACGTGCCCAAAGGTCAGTGCACCTGTGTGATGGGCCGAAACGGCGTGGGCAAAACCACCCTGATGAAATGCGTGATGGGGGAGGAAACCACCAGCAGCGGCAGCATCCAGTTTGATGGCGGCACCGAACTGACCAAACAGAAACTGGAAGAGCGCTCCCGCCTGGGCATCGGATACGTGCCCCAGGGCCGGCAGATTTTCCCGCTGCTGACCGTGGAAGAAAACCTGCGCACCGGCCTGGCTGTGCGCAAGGACGGCAGCAAGAAAATCCCCGAGCGCATCTACGAGCTGTTCCCCGTGCTTAAGGAGATGAAAAACCGCCGTGGCGGTGACCTCTCTGGCGGCCAGCAGCAACAGCTCGCCATCGGCCGCGCCCTGGTGATCGAGCCTCAGTTACTGATCCTCGACGAACCCGGCGAAGGCATCCAGCCCAACATCGTCGCCCAGATCGGCGAAGTCATCCGCCGGTTGATCAAGGAAGACGGCCTGACGGTGTTGCTGGTGGAACAGAAACTGCCCTTCGCCCGCAAATACGCCGACCGCTTCGCCATCATGGACCGCGGCCGCCGCGTCGCCGAGGGCGAGATTGCCGAGCTGTCTGATGAACTCATCAAGAAGCACCTGACGGTATGACCGCCTACGAATCGATCGCCCTCAACGCCACCGACGCGGCCCACGACTCCGGCCACCGCTTCGACGCGGACCGGCGCTGGGCCGCCACCCTGGACCTGGCCTTCGAAACCAGGCAGGAGCAGGGCGCGCAGGTCACCCGCATGACCCGCACCCGGTTCAAAGGGCCGTTGCGGGTACAGCGGCCGTTCTACCCGGAAGGCAAAACCGGCTGCTGCCACGTGTACCTGCTGCACCCGCCCGGCGGCCTGGTTAGCGGCGATGCCCTGAATATCAATGTGTCCGTCGGCAGTGGCGCGCACACCCTGGTGACCACCCCGGCGGCGGCAAAACTCTACAAAGCCGACCGCAACGGCGTCGCCTGGGCGCAGCACACACACCTGAACGTCGCCAACGGCGGCGTTCTCGAATACCTGCCCCAGGAAACCCTCGGCTTCAACGGCTCCCGGGGCGAGCAGACCACCACCATTAAACTGGAAACCGGCGCCAAATGCCTGGGCTGGGAAATCCTCGCCCTGGGTCGCCCGGTCAGCAACCTGCCATTCGTCACCGGCCACATGGAGCAACGCTTCAGCCTGAACATGGACGGCAAACCGCTGTGGCTGGAGCGCCAACTGTTAGACCCCACACACGCCCGTTTCAACGGCAAATGGGGGCAGGGCGGCGCCACCGTTCAGGCGACCTTGTGGGTGGTTGGTTTGGAAGACGAAGCCGGCGCCATCGAAGCCATCCGTGAACAACTGCCGGCTTCAGCCCACTGGGCCATCACACGCCGGCGTGGCGTTGTGTTGTTGCGGTACCTGGGTAATGAAAGAAACGAAGCCTGGGATGTTTGCCAGCGGGCCTGGGAGGTACTTCGGCCTCTGTTGGCCGGCCAGTCCGCGGTTGTTCCGCGGATCTGGTTGACTTGATGGTTGGTGCGGGAACAGGGCGGGGCGAACCGTCCGGGGCACGCTGTGAATACGTCCATGTACGCTTGACGAAAACATCCATGTTTTCGACATCCCCGGACGGTTCGCCCCGCCCTGTTAAGCGGAAAAATGAGTTAGCGCACTAGCTCGATAGGGTCAGAAACAACTATTTGGAACAACGGAAGTTAATCCAACAGGCAACTCAGAATTCAGACAAGGCAGGAGGGAAGGGGTGCACGGGATCGTAAAAAACATGGATGTTTTTTCCGAGCGTACAGGGACGTATTCACCGCGTATCCCGTGCACCCCTTCCCTCCTGCCGACAAACTCCAGAACCCGAGGAGAACAAAAATGGAATTAACCCCAAGAGACAAAGACAAACTGCTCCTCTTCACAGCAGCACTGTTAGCAGAGCGCCGCAAGGCCAAAGGCCTGAAGCTGAATTACCCAGAAGCCGTCGCCCTCATCAGCGCCGAAATCATGGAAGGCGCCCGCGAAGGCCGCACCGTGGCTGAAATGATGACCGCCGGCACCGAAATCCTCACCCGCGACGACGTCATGGAAGGCGTGGCCGACATGGTTGACGAAGTCCAGGTAGAAGCCACCTTCCCGGACGGCACCAAACTCGTCACCGTCCACAACCCCATAGTTTGAGGAGGCTGTCATGATCCCCGGCGAATACCAGTTAAAAGACGGCGACATCGAACTCTGCGAAGGCCGCCAGCGCATCACCATCGAAGTCGGCAACACCGGCGACCGCCCCATCCAGATCGGCTCCCACTATCACTTCGCCGAAGCCAACCCCGCGTTGGACTTCGACCGAGCCAAAGCCAAGGGCTACCGCCTAGACGTCGCCGCCGGCACCGCCATCCGCTTCGAACCCGGCCAAACGAGAGAAGTGACCCTTATCCCGTTCGCCGGAAAACGCGAAATCTACGGTTTCCGCCAAGAAGTCATGGGAAGACTCGACAAGAACTGAGGACAACAGGAGCAAGGGGTTAAAGAAGGCCCGAATGAACTCTGAGGGTCGGGCGGATAGGGCTTTCCAGGAATGTGCGGAGCCATGGATGGCGGAGCCCAAGCGCACATGGATGTGCTTGTAGCGTTTCCTGGAAAGCCCTATCCGACCGGCCCAGGCACCGAAGTTTTAGGCCTCAGTAACCCAGGCACCCAAGCAAAAACGAGGGACAGCATGAAGATAACAAGACAAGCCTACGCCGACATGTACGGCCCCACAGTGGGTGACCGAGTCCGCCTGGGCAACACCGAACTGTGGATCCAGGTTGAAAGCGACGCCACCCACTACGGCGACGAAGTAAAATTCGGTGGCGGCAAAGTCATCCGCGATGGCATGGGCCAGAGCCAGCGGGCCGACGACAGCGTGATGGACACCGTCATCACCAATGCATTGATTCTCGACTGGTGGGGCATCGTCAAAGCCGACGTCGGCCTGCAGAACGGCAGAATCGCCGCCATCGGCAAAGCCGGCAACCCAGACACCCAGCCAGACGTCACCATCGTCATCGGCCCCGGCACCGAAATCATCGCCGGTGAAGGCAAAATCCTCACCGCTGGCGGAATCGACGCCCACATCCACTTCATCTGCCCGCAGCAGATCGAAGAAGCCCTGATGAGTGGCATCACCACCATGCTTGGCGGCGGCACCGGCCCCGCCACTGGCAGCAATGCCACCACCTGCACCCCCGGCCCCTGGCACATCGGCAAAATGCTCCAGGCCGTCG
This sequence comes from Marinobacter sp. M5B, assembly GCF_042604615.1. Taxonomy (NCBI): domain Bacteria; kingdom Pseudomonadati; phylum Pseudomonadota; class Gammaproteobacteria; order Pseudomonadales; family Marinobacteraceae; genus Marinobacter; species Marinobacter sp. M5B. The sequence continues at coordinate 3,479,883 of NZ_CP156894.1, read as the reverse complement.
ACGACTTGCCCATGAACATCGGCTTCCTCGGCAAAGGCAACGCCAGCCTGCCGGAATCCCTGGAACTGCAACTCAAAGCCGGCGCCATGGGCCTCAAACTCCACGAAGACTGGGGCACCACACCCGCTTCCATCGACAACTGCCTCACCGTGGCGGACAAGTTCGACGTACAGATCGCCATCCACACCGACACCCTCAACGAATCCGGGTTTGTGGAAGACACCCTCGCCGCGTTCAAAGGCCGCTGCATTCACACCTACCACACCGAAGGCGCCGGCGGCGGCCATGCCCCCGACATCATCACCGCCTGCTCCAAGGATTACGTACTGCCGTCCTCCACCAACCCCACACGGCCGTACACCGTCAACACCATCGACGAACACCTCGACATGCTGATGGTCTGCCACCACCTTGACCCCAACATCCCGGAAGACGTGGCCTTCGCCGATTCCCGCATTCGACGCGAGACCATCGCCGCGGAAGACATCCTTCAGGACATGGGCGTGATCTCCATGATTGCCTCCGACTCCCAGGCCATGGGGCGGGTAGGGGAAGTGGTGTGCCGCACCTGGCAGACCGCCCACAAGATGAAAGTACAGCGCGGCCTGCTGCCGGACGACGAACAACTGGGCGCCGACAACCTGCGCGCCAAACGCTACATCGCCAAATACACCATCAACCCCGCCATCACCCACGGCATTGCGCACGAAGTGGGTTCCGTGGAAGTGGGCAAGCTGGCGGACCTGGTGCTGTGGGACCCGGCCTTCTTTGGCGTAAAACCCGCGCTCATTGTGAAAGGCGGCATGATTGCCGCGGCTCCCATGGGCGACCCCAACGCCTCCATCCCCACGCCCCAGCCTGTGCACTACCGCATGATGTTCGGGGCGCTGGGCCGGGCCGCCAGTGCCACCCGCCTGAGCTTTGTCAGCCAGGCCGCGCTGGATGCGGGCATTGGCAAGGAACTGGGGCTGAACAGCACCCTCGCGGCCTGTAAAAACGTGCGCAGGGTTCGCAAGGGCGACCTCAAACTCAACGACGCCTGCCCACACCTGACCGTGGACCCACAAACCTACGAAGTGCACGCCGATGGCGAACTGCTCACCTGCGAGCCCGCCACCGAACTGCCACTGGCGCAGCTATATCATCTTTTTTAAGGAGCCCGACATGCTTGAGCTGACACAAAGAATCGGCCCAGTGGAAACCAGCGAAATCCACGACCACCTAACGCTGCCCTTCGAACTGCGCATGCGCGGCCGCCTGCGCGCCAGAACCGACACCGGTTACGACGTTGGCCTGTTTCTCGACCGCGGCCCCGTGCTGCGAGAAGGCGAATTCCTGCAGGCCCAAAGCGGCGAAATCATCCGCATCCGCGCCGCCGACGAACCCGTCGTTACCGCCCGCATCGAACCCGGCCTGCCGTTGGCACGGTTGTGCTACCACCTCGGCAATCGTCATGTGTCGCTATCCATCGGCAGCGAAGATACCGCAACAGATGGAAAGACCGGATGGGTGCGCTTCCCGCCGGACCACGTACTGGAAGAACTGGCCGAACGCCTGGGCGCCACCCTGGTACACCACCAGGCTCCCTTTGATCCGGAGCCCGGCGCATACGCCCAAGCAGGGCATGCGCACGGCCATGGCCATTCACACGATCACAGTCACGGGCACGACCATGACCACCCTCATGCTCACTGACAGCAGCCAGACCGCCGTCGGCGACCTGTCCCTGCTTGGCCTGATGCAACTGGTCAGCCCCGCACTGCCCATCGGCGCCTTCGCCTGGTCCCAGGGCCTGGAAAGCGCCTTCGAACTGGGCTGGGTGAACAACGAAGACCAACTGGGCGACTGGCTGGAAGGCGTACTGGAAGACGGCCTCACCCGCTGCGAGTTGCCCCTGCTCGTGCGCCTGCAAACCGCCTGGGCAACCAATGACAACGCTGGACTGGCCCACTGGAACCAATGGCTGCACGCCACCCGCGAAACCGCCGAACTGAGCGACGAAGATACCCGCCTGGGCTCCGCGCTCATTCGCCTGCTGGGCAGCCTGGAACTGCTGCCAGCCGAAGGCCGAATGCCTGAGGTCCCTGGCTACGTCACCGTCTTCGCCTGGGCGGCACACATGCGCCACGTACCCGTACGCCAAACCCTGCTCGGCTTCGCCTGGGCCTGGCTGGAAAACCAACTCGCCGTTGCCTGCAAAGCCATGCCCCTGGGCCACACCGCCGCCCAACGGCTGACCGAACGGCTGCGCCCAAAACTGGTACACGCCGTCGACCAGGCACTGACGCGGAAAGACAACGAACTCGGCCCGGTACTTCCAGGTCTCGCGCTCGCAAGCGCACACCATGAAACCCAGTATTCACGGCTTTTCAGAAGCTGAACAAAACGATCTTGATTAGAGAAACGGAGAACACGCCATGAAACATTGTCTGAGAGTAGGAGTCGGCGGCCCGGTCGGCTCAGGTAAAACCGCCTTGCTGCGCCAACTCTGCAAAGCGTTAAAAGACCACTACGACATCGCCGTCGTCACCAACGACATCTACACAAGGGAAGACGCCGACTTCCTCCTGAAACACGATGCCCTCCCAGCCGACCGCATCCTCGGAGTGGAAACCGGCGGCTGCCCCCACACAGCCATCCGCGAAGACGCCTCCATGAACCTCGCGGCCATCGACGACCTGCAAAGCCGCCACCCGAACCTGGAACTGGTGCTGGTGGAATCCGGCGGCGACAACCTGTCCGCCACCTTCAGCCCGGAACTGAGCGACCTGACCCTCTACGTCATCGACGTCTCCGCCGGCGACAAAATCCCGAGAAAAGGCGGACCAGGCATCACCAAATCCGATCTGCTGATCATCAACAAAATCGACATCGCCGAACAGGTGCATGCCTCCCTGGATGTAATGGACCGCGACAGCAAAAAAATGCGCGGTGAGCGGCCGTTCGTGTTCACCAACCTGTATGACGGGGTAGGGCTGGAGACGATCATCAGCTTTATTCTGGAGCGGGGGATGTTGCCGGAGAGACGGCCGGAGAAACTTGCCGCATCGGCTTGATTCAAAGATTCGGAATTTAATGGATAACGGAGAAAATGACATGAGACAGATAAAAAACTTCAGCCTGACAGCCGCCCTAATGTTAGCTTCAACGACGGCACTTGCGCACCCTGGCCACGAAGCAATTGGAGATGTGTTGCACGTGGAGTACCTGTTTGCGTTGGGTATCGTCGTGGTAGCTGCTCTTTCAGCATGGAAGGTGATCAAGCAGCGTCGCTGATTAATATCGCTGCCTGTCCCGGTATCGAACTCGCCTCTAGCGCCGCCAGTCGGCGCTGAGCCTATCTCCTTTGCTTTATACGAACCGTAATATCCTGACTTCGTCTTTATTGCATACCGAAGAAGTCAGTATATTACGTGCGTTGTCGCCTATCCTCGTCTAAGCTTTTGTTTTTTATAGCCGAGGCTTGCAGCCTTCTCTTCTTTTCTCCGTAGTAATGAAGAAGGCAATTTTCTGCAGTATCGCTGCCTTCGGTCTAGTTGCTGTTATGGCAAAAAATAAGATGGGAGTAGGTATGGTTAAGACTTGGACTAGTTCAAGAGTTGAAGACGATGTGTGTGACAAGTGCGGATCAGTTTACGAGGTGACAATGCATCGATTTCCGCACCGGGATAAGGACTCATTCAATTGCTCTGTCTGTGGAAATTTAATGCGGGAGTGGAATGACACACACTGTCCAATGTTTGAGTTAAAGCAGAAGGGACAAGTCCCTCCAGATCATCAAGCATAGGTGGTTGGCGAGTGCCGGTTTGCGCCAAGTGCGGTGGTAGCAGATTTAACGCGTGTAATCGCTGCATGGATTGCCGCAATGCTCGAGCACGAATGCGAAAACAGCGTATCAAGGAAAATGGTGGCTCCCACACTAAGCGGGAGTGGGAGCAATTGTTGGCTGATAGCCCCGCGTGTGCCGAGTGTGGTCGTAATTGGTCCGAAATCCCGCCTCGTCCCGACAAACGATATCGGTACACTTGGACAAAAGGACATAAAATTCCGGTCTATCACGGTGGAATGGATGGTATATCCAATATTCAAGCTGAGTGTTATCAGTGCAATTTCAAGAAAAATGCGGGTCCCTTGAAGCCATAACCAGTGCAGGCACAGCGACGCCGATTACATTGCGCCTTTGGCTCAATTTCATGGGCGAGCATGCTGCAGGCGTTAAAGTCGAAAATACATGGAACGCGACATGGAAAGAAATTGATGAGCAAATATATTCCAATTGAGCAAATATTTAGTGGAATTGGGCTGCCAGAAGCTACATACGTGGCACAGGATAATGGTGGGTTTGAACGTCAACTGCGGCAAGGAATTAAGGAAAGCGGAACACTATGCCTGGTTACTGGCTCCTCTAAAACCGGGAAAACCACACTGTACAACAAAGTGTTGGCCGGCCTTGGTCGGGTACCACTAATTGTCCGAAGCGATGCAACCGTAGACTCCGACGAATTCTGGAAAAAACCGCTGGAAAAGGTGGATTTCAATCGGCTAAGAGAAGTTCAAGACACAAGAAGCGTTGAATCCAAAGCCCAAGCCAAGATTGGTGGGGAAGTTGGGTGGAAATGGCTGGCTGGCTTGATCGGAGAGGTGTCTCTCGGAATTACTGGAAAACGAAGTGAATCTGAGATCAGGGAGGTCATATTATCTAAACCGTCACCCGCTCATTTGGTCCCGTTGCTTAAGCACACTAATGCCATACTGGTAGTTGAAGATTTTCACTATCTCACCGAAGCCACCCAGCAACACATTTTTCAGCAATGGAAAGTTTTTACTGATGAGGGTGTGTCTGTAATTGTTGTAGGAACAACACATCACGGTGTGGATTTGGCTTATGCCAATCCAGACTTGGTTGGACGTATTCAACAAATTGACCTTAAAAGATGGGATAACAAGGATTTAGAAAAAATTGTAACAAAGGGTTTCGAGGCACTTAAGATTAGTTGTCCGCCTGCTGTTTCTCGTACTCTTTCGTCCGAATCAGCGGGTCTGCCCATCATTACTCAGCAAGCATCCGCTCAGTTATTCGCTGATAAAGATATTGAAGAGGTTAAAGCGGGTGCGGAAATTAATTTTTCTATACAAAACGCATTCGATGCGCTTCACCATGTCGCAGTATCTAGGTATAAACAGTTCGAGTCTTGGTATTTAAGATTGAAAACCGGTCCAAGAAAAAGGGCTCGAAAATACAATACATATGAACTGATCTTATCGATTTTTGAGCTCGATCCGCCAAAATTTGAGCTGGCACGGCATGAGATATCCGAGCGCCTTTCGAAACTTCCAGTGGCAAACACGAGCTTGCCGCCTGCAGCTTCTGTTAATAGCACTCTATCCGCATTGGAAACTTTTCAGAAGAAAAATGGGTTCGAGTTGCTTGAGTGGAGTAAAAAAAATGAAGCGATATATATTTTAGAGCCCGCATTCTTATTCTACTTGCGCTGGAAAGAAGAGCAGACAGGAGCTAGTTTTGATGACATTAAAGAAGTAATTAGGCAGGTGTTGGAGTCATTGAATATCAAATCATCTAAGTAGCGCGGAAAAAGCCAACTACTTTAACCAGTACGGTCAAGGGACGCTCCTAACGTCGCGTCCTGCCGCCGGCGTTAGAGCCAAAAATCGGAATTGCAAATGTCCTCAGAATTAAGGCGCATCAAAAAGCGAAAAGGGACGAGGGATGAGCTCGATAGCTTGTACGAAAAATCTGAGCATGTGCTGGTTATTCACTACTCTTGTGAATCTTTTTACGACATCAAAGATGGACGAACCCCTAGGGTGACTTCTATAGCTGTACGTAATTTGAAAACAGCGCAGACTGAAAGCTTTTCCATTCATAAAATCGCTGAGCGACGGGGCGTCGAGATTTTAAACATACCGGAAAGGTACGATGAACTCGAAAAAGAAATGCTCGATGATTTTTTTGAGTTTTTGAAATATCGACAGACCTCTCACTTTATCCATTGGAATATGCGTGACGGCAACTATGGGTTCTCCGCGATTGAGCATAGATACCAAGTATTGGGTGGTGAGCCGTTTGTCGTGCCCGACGAAAAGAAATTTGATCTCGCGAGAGGGTTGGTCGCGTTGTTCGGCCGGGAGTATGTCAGCCATGGCGAGTTCGGGCGCTTTCACGAACTCATCAAGCTGAACAATATTACTGATAAAAGTGCGCTTACTGGGAAGCAAGAGGCAGATGCGTTTGATGGTGGTGAATATGTCAAGTTGCATCAGTCGACTTTGCGCAAGGTCGATTGTATGGCCAATATCGTTGAACGGACTGTAGATGGTTCGATAGTAACCGGCGCGTCTTGGCGCGATAAGTACGGGGCTCACCCCAAAGCGATTGTAGAGTATATCCAAGAACATTGGCTGTGGTCATTGCTTGTGATTTTTGCAATCGCTAGCGGCGTAGCTGGCCGAGTCATGGGATGGTTTTAATAAACGTCGGCAAGCAAAAGTAAACCAGGACAGATTTATTTTCACGGCTTCTTTGAAGGTTCAGAGCTAACTTGAGTCACTATCAACCCTCTCCACACTTCGGTTAATATTGGTTGCCGGCCCACAGAACGGATTCTGTGGTTTAAAAGCAAGGAGGTGCGTATGCCAAGGCAGGCTAGGGTGATTGTGCCCGGTTTTCCCCATCATATTGTCCAACGCGGCCATAACCGCCAACCCGTGTTCGTCGAACGCCGTGATTTTGAGTACTACCTGGCAAACCTTCAGGAGTGGAAGCAGGTCTATGAGCTGGAGGTGTTCAGCTACTGCCTGATGACGAACCATGTTCATCTGGTCGTTCAGGCAAACGACAATGTAACCGCAATTCCTCAATTGATGAAGCGCCTGGCTGGTCGTCAGACACGCTTTGTAAATGCCCTCGAAAAACGCAGTGGTTCGCTCTGGGAAGGGCGCTACAAGATTAGTCCGATTGATACCGATGCCTATCTGTTGGCTTGTTGTCGCTATGTGGAGCTCAACCCAGTTAAAGCAGGGATGGTGGATAAACCTGAGTTGTATGAATGGTCGAGTTATTCTGCGCGAATAGGGTTGTCACAATGTCATTGGCTGGATGAGCCCGACACATTTACGGCACTGGCTGGGAGCCGCCAGATGAGGGTTGAAGCCTATCAGCAGTTTGTTGAGCAGGAAGATGCTTCGCCGTCAGATGAATTGATCCGCGCGGCAATCAACAGCAATAAGCTGACCGGCGGCAACAAGTTCGTGGATGAAATTGAAAACCGTATCGGTATCAGAGTTGAAACTCGTAAGCCGGGGAGGCCTGCATCTAAAAATAGATCTGTCCCGGTTTAAAAAATTAATAATAGATCAAAATTAATAATAGATCTGTCCCGGTTTTCGCCGAAGCACGGAGCGCAGGCCAGCGAGGGTAACGGAGACGGACTTTAGTTCTCTGGCACTGTCTGGCGTTACTGGGATAAGGCGTGCTGGCTCTCCGCCAGTGAGGAAGTCGGGACGGGGCATTGCTGGGCGCTCCATGCTTTTTATTAGACTTACTTTCTAGTTAACCTTAGCAGCTATTTGAGATTGTGCCTGTTTGTTCAGTGCTCAATTGTTAAACACTGAAAAAGATGATGGATGCTTATAGCCGACTGGTTGTGCTATGGGTATCGTTTGTGATTCAAGGAAGATAGCCAATATAAAGGGGTAGTGATAGTGGTCGGGTTTTATGATGTTATTAGAAGGTTTCATTGCATGTTCGGAACCCATCGTCATGCAATTAAAAGATACCCTTTTCTGCTTATTGCATTTATCGCTTCCTTTGTACTATTTGGTTGGTCGATTGCTTGGTACTTTCAGAAAGTAAGTGTTCTAGGTCTTGATGATACCCCCATACGGTATAGGTTATATTGTTCGATGGGTCTTGAGGCTCTAACTCTTCTTTTATGGGCAAAGGTCGATGAGATTCGAACCAACTTGTCTATAGTAAGGTGTCAGGATTTTCTCGGAGAAAAGGAGGATAAAATTTCCGAGCTGAAAAGAATGTGGCTTGAAAGGGAGGTCGGTTTGCCTAGAAATGAGTACTTGATGATTGCTAGGTCCATTGACGAAGCTGTAGGATTGTCTAGCAGGTACAGATCAAAGATTTCCCTAGGGAAAGCTGATTTTGCTAGATATATATTTTGTAGCGATTCGAAGAATCGAATCTTGGCAATGTTGATGGGTGCGGTTGCAGTTTTTACGGCGCTGTCTATATCTAATGGAGCATCAATAGAAACAGTTTTCACTGAATTTGAAGAGTTTGGTGCTTGGCGTTATCTGAAGTCTGTTGTAGCATTTTCACTTTTTATATTTTTCCTGGGAATATTAGTGCGTCAGGCGCTAATGGCTTTGGCTATAATTTCTGAAGTGGTTTTGGATGGAAAAAATAGCAAAAGGCTGGCTTCGAATTTCATTAATGAGCTTCTAAATCACTATAATTTCGTCAGTGAAGACTCAGAGAAAGACGAAGTGACCTACGAAAATATTTCAAAGTTTGCGAGGAAAGGCGCACCTGAAAAAAGGATAAGTATATCTAGACGGTGTTAGTTATGATCGGTTCGTCTGCGGTTATCAAGGCAACGCCGTTGAAAATTCGTGTGGCGGCGAGCCGCTAAAACCGGGACAGTTTTATGTTCGATCTTCTTTCAGCCCTTGTTGCCCACGCACGACGCGGCGCCGCTGCGAGTCGCGTCGCTTGATTTCTCTCCGTATGCCCTGATTATTCCTACAAATAGCCAATCAGAGGCAGATCCATCATGACTGACGTTCGACACCTGGTGTGTCCCCATTGCCACAAGGTGAACCGTGTACCTGCCGACAAGTTGTCCTCCGGCGGCAATTGCGGTGCCTGCAAACAACCGCTTTGGCCGGATCAGGTTCTGGAGTTGACGGACCAGAGCTTTGCGGCCTACACAGGGCGCAGTGATGTGCCCGTGCTGGTGGACTTCTGGGCCAGTTGGTGCGGCCCCTGTAAAGCGATGGCCCCCCAGTTCGAGCAAGCTGCGAAAGCCTGGCGAGGCAAAGTGCGCTTTGCCAAGCTGAACACCGAACAAGCCCCTGGGCCGGCTGGTCAGTTTGCGATTCGCAGCATACCCACCATGATTCTGTTTCAGAATGGCCGGGAAGTCGCTCGCCAAAGTGGTGCCATGAATCAGGCGCAGATCAATCAGTGGTTGAAATCGAAAGGTATTCGTTAGTGAGATGGGAAATCCGGGACGGGAAATCCGGGACAGATTTATTTTCCCTGATTTATTTTCCCTACAATGACCGGCTTCGTTAATTCAGCCAGGAGCTACGCTATTACCGTGCCACTGCCTCGTTTATATTCTTTCCGTCGTTGCCCTTACGCTATGCGCGCTAGGCTCGGGATCTTGTTTGCCGGGCTGACGGTGGAGCTGCGGGAGATTGTGCTAAAAAACAAACCGGCGCAGATGCTGGCGGTCAGTCCCAAAGGCACGGTTCCTGTTCTGGAGCTGGCAGGAGGTGACCGTTCCGAGAGGCTCATTATTGAGGAAAGCAGGGAAATCGTCGAATGGGCGTTGCAGCAGGGTGATCCGCAGGGTTTGTTGAACACTGGTTTAGTAAGCGCTAATGCCCTGATTGACCGCAACGATAACGAATTCAAACACTGGTTGGATCGTTATAAATACGCGGATCGCCATCCAGAACTCTCCCAGTTGGATTACCAGCAAAAGGGTGAGGTGTTTTTGCAGGCATTGGAAAGCCTATTAGCCAAGAACCGGTATCTCCTGGGGAGCAACATCAGCATTGCTGATATTGGCATCATGCCCTTTGTACGCCAGTTCGCCCATGTCGATCGGGAGGTGTTTTACAGTCTGCCCTATCCGAATTTACAGAAATGGCTGAGGGATTGGCTGGATCATCCAGTGTTCCTGCAGGCCATGATCAAGTTCCCGTCTTGGCAGGAAGGCGATGATGAGGTGGTATTTCCACAAATAACCGCGTTCGCAAGATCTTAAAAACCGTAAAATCCGGGACAGATCTATTTCCCCCCTGCCCGTTCCCGCCGAATCAGCAGTACCAAAGCCAGCGCCGCCAGTGACCCCATCACGGCGGCGAAAGTGATCCCGGTCGTCTTCAGGCTGGTCACGCTCGCCATCAACCCCAGGCCGATCACCGGTACCGAGATAGCGATATAGGCCACGACAAAGAACGTGGACGTCACCGCTGCCTTCTCTCTCTCAGGGCTGGCCGCGGCGATGGCGCCCATGCCGGCGCGGAATGAGATGCCCTGGCCCATTCCGGCAATCACGGCACCGCCGATGAACAGCGCGAGGGACTGGGTGACTATGCCCAGCGCTATCGGAATCACACCGAGCATCAGGGAAACGCAGCCCAGAGGTAGGCGCAGCCTGAGCGGCAGTCTGCCCTGCAGGAACTGGCCCAGGGTTGATGCGATGAAGATGCTGCCGGCCACAACGCCGATCAACAACCGATTGTCGTAGCCCAGAACCTTGCCCATCATCGCCGGGGCGATGGATGTGAAGAAGCCGCACATGGCGAAGCCTGCGAAACCGGCAATGGCAGCGGGAATAAATACACTGCGGACTTCCGCTGGCACGTTCAGGCGCTGGATGGACAGTTTGGGGCGAGCGGGTTTAGAGACGGTCTCAGGCGCTGCCCAGATGCAGCACACGGCCAGCACAGCCATGGCAATGTGCACCAGAAAGGTCAGGTGCAGTGGCCAGGGTAGGTACTGGGAAAGAGCGCCAGCTAACATCGGCCCCAGGCCCAGCCCGCCCATGTTCGCCGCTGTGGCAAAGAAGGTGGCTTTCTCACGCCAGTGGGGCGGGGCAAGTTCAATGACTGCCACCGTGGCCGTGCCGGTAAAGATCCCTGCGGACAGCCCCGACAGCACCCGGCCGGTGAGGATCATCGCCAGGCCATCGGCCTGCCAGAACACCAGGTCACTGATGATAGAGCAAGTCAGGCCCGCAAACAGTAAAGGCCGGCGGCCTATCTGATCAGACCAGCGCCCGGTCAGCACCAGTGCGGCGATCACACCAAAGGCATAGGTGGCAAAGATGATGGTGATCATCAGGTCGGAAAACCCAAAACTGTCCTGGTAGATCGGGTAAAGAGGCGTCGGCATGGTGGTGCCGATCATCGTGACACAGAAGGTGAAGGCTGCGCCCAGGAAAATAAGCAGCGGAAACAAGCGGTGTTGCTTGGGTGAGGGCATGCGGGGGTCCTGGTCGGCAATCTTAAAAGTTGGTGTGCTCGTTTTTGGTCTGTTTACACCCGATCAATAATCCCACACAACGCATCCAGCCCATCCGTCAGCGCCGCCGATGGCGTAGAGGGTCTCTGTGGTTTCTTCGGTTAGGCAGACGATGCGTTGGGGATAATTCATGGGGGCACTATACCGTGAAAGTGGGGCTTGACCACTCATTCAAATCGGCGTGATCGCAGACACCCACAGCAAAATGCGCCCTGGCATCTACTCGTAGACGTCACGCAGGGAAAGCAGCTCAAAGTCCGGAGTAACGCCCAGCCCGGGTCGATCGCTGAGCCACATGCGCCCATTGGCGACTTCCGGGGCGCCTGTGGCGAGTTGCACTGTGTTGTAGTTGTGCAAATCGGTGGTGTTCAACAAGGCTCTGGGGGATGTACTGGCGGCCAGATGGGCATAAGCCGCCGTCGCAATTCCACTGCCCCAGGCGTCTTCTACGGTCATGGGTATGCCGGCATCTGCACAGACGTCGCGAATGATCCGGGATGGCGTCAGCCCACCGAATTTGCTGACCTTTAGGGCAATGGCATCCATGGCGTCGTCCCTGATGCCGCGCTGGAGCTCATTCAGGGTGTTGAAAGCCTCGTCCAGTTTGATCGAATGCCTGGCACGGCGCCGGACCGACAGGCACTCTTCGTAGCTGCGGCAGGGCTGTTCCAGGTAAATATCCACATCCTCGACGGCCTGTGAAAATCGCAGCGCCTCGTCGCGCCGCCAGGCGGCGTTGATATCGCCGATCCAGAGCTCATCCGGCTGTTTGAGTTTGCCAAGCCTGCGAACGAGGTCAATGTCTTCTTCAACCTCATGACCCAGCTTAATTTGAATGTGGCGGAACCCCTCGTCGCGGTAACGTCGTAGTGATTCTTCCATTTCCTCTGGCTCGGCCAGTGGCACAATCCGGTGCAAGGGCATGGAGGGCGATTGAAGCCCGCCAAGCAAGGTGTATACCGGAAGCCCGGACACCTTGCCCAGGAGGTCCCAGCAGGCAATATCGATGGCTGCTTTGGCAACCGCCTGGCCGGTAAGGGCCTGATTCATCCGTTCCTGGATGACTGACACTTGCCGCGGGTCCTGGCCGAGTATTTCAGGAGCGAGCAGGGACAGGCAGGAGGGAAGGCCCTCGGCAAACGCCGGCATGTAGTTGGGGCCGCAGGGGCACACCTCGCCAAAGCCTTCGAGGCCCGTGTCTGTTGAAAGTACAACCACCGTCGTTTCGAAAGCCTGATGAGAGCGGCCACCAGCGAAGGCATAGGCTTTTCCAGTATATTCCAGGCTCGCCGTGTATACGGCCATTCGCTCGATACGCATAGACCACTCCGCTCTGTACCCATCCCTGATCAAGTAAATTTAGTTCAGCTATGTGGGGATAGATAGCAGAGCCGGTCGCCTTGAATGTCACGTTTGGCGACAAACGCTTCGGCGGGAGCCTAGTCCTCGTAAATCATCTTCCGCGTCATGCCGCCATCGATCACGAAGTTCTGACCGGTCACAAAGCGGGCGTCCGGCGACACCAGGTAGGCCACCATGGCCGCCACGTCCTCGGGTTTGCCGACACGCCCACTGGGGTGTTGCTCATGATCGGTAGCGGAAAGAGGCTGCGGTTCAGAAGGCGCATCAGCGTGCCAGGCAGTGACATCTATCCAGCCCGGGCTGATGCTGTTGGCCCGCACGTCGGGCCCCAGGCTCACAGCCAGCGCATGGGTCAGGGCGAGTAGGGCGCCCTTGCTTGCCGCATACGCCTCGCTATTGGGCTCGGACTGCAAGGCGCGGGTAGAGGCGATGTTGACGATGCTGCCCCGGCGTTGGCGCAGGTGCGGTATCGCGTGCTTTGCCAATAAAAAGGCGCCGGTCAGGTTGACGTCGATTCTTCGTTGCCACTGATCCAGTTCAAGCATTTCTATGGGGCCAGTGTCTGGATCTGCGATCCCCGCATTATTGACCAGAGCGTCCATGCCCTGGCCCCATCGCGCGGCCTCCTCTACGGCCGAGGCGACCTCGGGCTCGCGGGATACATCCGTGGTGATTATTAGCAGGTTGTCCGGATCGCTGAAATCCTGTCTGCATGCGCTGATGGCTTCTGCATTCTGGTCCAGGATCACCACTCGCCATCCCTTGTCCAGGAAATGGGCGGCAACACCCTTGCCGATGCCCTGGGCGCCGCCTGTTATCAGTATGACCGGGGGTTGCTGTGCCATGTGTTCGGGCTCCTTTTGAAAACTGGGACAGAGCTATTTTCTCCCGCTGCCCTCTAAATCTCTACAAACCGCGGCACCAACGTCAGCCCGCCACCCACTGCCAACATCTCCCAGGAGCTGCTTGCAAGGTACGGGTACAGAATCATCCCAATGCCGCAGTAACGGGGGACGATGTTTTTTGTGCGCCTACCGTACATGAAGTACCCGAATCCGATGCAGGTCCAGATCGGCCAGTGGCTGCAATTGAAAGGAGTGCGCATCCCTTAAGCTTTCGTAACATATTGAAAGATAAATAAAAAGTAATAGGTGGAGCAGCGTGTATTTCTGGTATTCTCAAATGGTTCATAAAACTGGCAAGTGCCTGATGGGAGGATGGAGAAGATGGTCTCCTTCCCATCATACCGGGCAGATCAGACCACCTGAACAATGGGATTTATATCAATGAAAATGAAATCACTGCTCGTTTTTTTATCTCTGAGTGCCACCTCATTGGGGGCCGTTGCGGGTGACACAGCCGACGCAGCACTAGGCGGCGGTATTGGCGGAGCAATTGGGGCTGCCATCGGCAACGAGGTAGGTGGCAGAGATGGTGCTATTCTCGGCGGTGCCCTCGGTGCGGCAACCGGAACAGCCATTACCACCAGAGATCATAGAGAATACGATCGCGACCATGATCGCCGTCGTCATGACTACGATGATCGCCGGCCTTACCGGAAGTCTGGTGGCCATTTCTGCCCACCGGGCCAGGCGAAAAAGGGCAACTGCTGAAACGCTACACGCCTTGCGCTGCCATTTTGAACTCCAGCGCCATGTTGTACGCGGCTCCACGCAAACATATGACGTGGTGCTCTCGATCATATATATCCATCTATCTCTCCCTGATGCTTTTCGCCACCTTTTTGTAGCGTGCGTCTTTTCCTTTGACGACAATATGATGAATAGCGGCTCGGTCAAAAATGTAGATATGCCCAAGACCGTGGGTCTCGCTATAACCTCCCAGTATGTCGAATGAATCGAGCGAATCTTTATAAACCGCATGGTCGGGTATATCGAAGGCTTCCCGTTGCTTGATCGCCATATCCCGAAGTTCGGGGGATAGAGATGGCCGAACATCTTCAGTAAAGAACGCACGAATGAATTGTTCAGCGTCGCCGGACAGACCAATGCCAGGGTAGAAGGTCTCGGCGTCGACTATTTCGTGAGACATCGTCCAGTCTTCCTAGTGGAAGGCCAAGACAGACCTATTTTTGGTGGATTTAACGGCATAGAATTGGCGAACGGTATCAACTGGATGTTCATATAGCACCCAGATAACAAGCGCAACGACAGGCCTTATTATGCATTTGGATAAAGCAAAGAAGCGTATCGCAAAGCAGGTCAAGAAGGGCTTTCATGGCTATCCGTTGGTTTCGCTGGAATACTTTGGTAAAGCGCCGGATTCAGCCACCGAGGTCGTTGTTTCATTTACTGAGGAAGAGGGTGCCGATCCCCAGAAGCAAACGTTTGTAAGCGGCAGTGATGCCCGGGAAGATGAAACAATCCAATCCACCCTCGTGAAAATTATTGAGCGGGCGGATGCCAAGACGGTGACCGAGATCGAGGGCATTTCCACTCTATAATTAAAACAGACGTGTTAGCGCCATGATGACTTGTTCATGCAAGCACAGAGCCCCTCAGAGGTAATCTTGGCGAATAAGCATCTTTTGGAAAGAGTTACTTGGAGTTATCAGCCCATTTCGAAAAATATCTATCAAACAAGAGCTATCAAACAGACATGACGAGAAAGACATTAGGCTTAACCCGGAAACCCATTAAAGACGCCAAACCAGTGGCTGAGGAAGCCGAAGCTAAGGTTGAGGTTGAGGCTGATCCACAAAAACGTTTTTTAAACGGTGTGGCTATCAATCCAACGCCGGGGATTCGTTTGGAGTCAGGTTCAGAAAAACTCACGGTGCGTGCGATGGATTTGATCACGCCGATTGGAGTGGGGCAGCGAGGTTTGATAGTTGCACCTCCGGGGTCTGGAAAATCGACGATCTTAAAAGATATTTGCCAGGCGGTGGGAAAGGCGTATCCCGAGATTAAACTTTACGCGTTATTGATCGATGAGCGACCCGAAGAGGTCACTGATTTCAGGCGTAGCGTCCCGGCCGAGGTACACGCTTCTTCTTCGGATGAAAGCTATGCTCATCACGTTCGCGTTGCCGATGAGCTTCTTGATATCGCCCGCCAACAAGCGGGCGAGGGTCACAACGTCATGATTGTGATTGATTCTCTCACGAGGCTTTCGCGTGTGCATAATGCGGAGCGAAAGAGCAGCGGTCGCACTATGTCTGGCGGGGTTGACGCTCGAGCGATGGAGATCCCGCGGAGGTTGTTTGGCGCTGCACGAAACCTTGAGAATGGCGGGTCGCTGACCATTTTGGCAACCGTTCTGGTTGATACCGGCAGCCGTATGGACCAGGTTATATTTGAGGAATTTAAGGGCACGGGGAACATGGAGCTGGTTTTATCAAGAGACGTTGCGAATCAGCGAATCTTCCCCGCGCTGGACATTTCGAAAAGCAGTACACGCCGTGAAGAGCTGCTGTTAGATCCGAAATATTTAGACAAGATAAGAGCGTTGCGCCGGGCGCTTAGTGGTCTCAAACCGCTAGAGGGCACAAGAAGGCTGGTTGAGTTGCTTGAGAAGTACCCCACAAATGCTGAGCTTCTGAACAGCATCCCCGGAACGCACACCGATTGAATCTGCGATACGAGGTCAGGCCCGCGAGAAAGCCGAAAAAGTGATCTCGCTGGAATCCTCGCATGTCAGGTTGGCAATGATGGCCTTGCAGCTGGCCAGATCTTTTATTTCGGTTATTTGGGTAACCTGGGCCTCTTTTCTGGAGTCATTGAGGGATTAGGAGGGCGTAAGCATGCAAATCGGAGTGATCGCAGACACCTACAGCAAGATGCGTCCCGAAGCCCTGGAGGTTTTGGAAGGCTCGGATCTGATTCTTCATCGTTCAACGCGCAATCAGGCTGGTTCGCCAGTTTGAGCAAAACCAGCCAGTCTCCACATAAGGCCATCGAGCGCTAAACGGAACACGAATTAATGGCTAATGGACAGTTTCGGCAGCTTCACGTGGAAGAAGGACTTGATTTTGGCTTTGAGTGACACTGCCATCTGCGCGATATATTCGCTTCGTTCCTGCGATGCAAGCTTTGTGTAGTAATCAATGTCGATAGTGCCCTGTTCGTTCAGTTTCGGAGCCTGATAAGTCATGGTGGTGTGTCCTGATTCGATAAGTGAGTATCTTCTACAGGACTTATGGTAATGAGTACGAGGCTCTTGAAAAAGCGATCCTTTCTCATCAGAATGATGAATTAATCTCATCATTCGAGCGAAGTTATGCGCCACCTGCCACCCCTGAATGCGCTTCGGGTATTTGAATCAGCGGCTAGACACCGCAGCTTTGTCGCAGCTGGCAAGGAACTTTTCGTGACGTCATCGGCGGTCAGTCATCAGGTGAAGACACTTGAAGAATATTTAGGGCTTTCACTGTTTGATCGAAGCAGGCGAGCGGTGACGTTAACCCCTGAAGGCGAGCAATATCTCTCATCAGTCAGGCATGCGTTCGATGAGATTGAAATGGCCACCCAACGACTGACCGCGAACCAGGAATCCAACGTGGTCAAGATCAGTGTTGCCCCCAACTTCCTAACCCGCTGGCTGATGCCACGCATGGCTCGATTCCAGGCCCTGTACCCGGATATTGAGCTGGAAATTAATGCGTCCATGGGGCTGCTGGATTTCGATCGCACCAGTACCGATATGGCGGTTTATTTCGGGAATGGTGAGTGGGACGATATTGAAGTGCATTTCCTGCGCAAAGTTATGCTGGTTCCGGTGTGTAGCCCGCGGCTACTGGACGGTGAGTTGCCGCTGGAGAAGCCTGAAGACTTGGCTAAACACACTCTGATTTATGTCAGCAAACGGAAGTGGGAGTGGGAGAACTGGCTGGAACAATCAGGCGTGGATTTTATATCCGCCCGGGGCAGCTTACAGATGTCCAGCGGGCAACTTGCCACGGCGGCGGCCCAAGAGGGCCTTGGAGTGGCGCTGGCTGATAGCACCCTGACGTCCCGTGAGATTAAATCGGGGAAGTTGGTGGTGCCTTTCGACATCCAATTGGATACGAATCGGGCCTTCTATCTGGTCTACCGCAAGCAACGTCCGCTGACCATCGGAATGAAAGCCTTCAAGGAGTGGCTGATGAGCGAGATATAGGGAGCCCTCGGGCCTGATTCTGGGAGGAAAACCGGGGCAGAAACGGCTTAAACTCGGGGCGGCTCAGATGAACGTCCAGGCCAAGACCCGCGTAATCTTATTTCCCTGCTTCATCTCAATTTCCCTTATATCGACTGCACCAAGCTTACGAATCAACTTCTTTGCGGGCTTAACATTGTCGGCTTTTGAAACCAGGCTGGTAAACCAGCGACATTGAGTTGAATACGCCTGGCTTTCTCTTATCAGCTTTTTCAGAAACAGCTGCTCACCCCCCTTGCACCAAAGCTCTGCTCCCAGACCGCCAAAATTCAGAGTAGGGGATTCGGATTTTGTTTTTTGTTCACCGCGACTGCGAGCAAGGTTATTGAGTTTTAGCCGGCTACCTTTCATCGCGTCATCGAGAGATGCATGGAAAGGCGGGTTGCATACGCTGACGTCAAAGAACTCACCAGCTTGGATGATCCCTTCGAACATGTGGTTTTTATCGTGCTGGGTGCGGAGCGTGAAGCGACCTTGGAGTGCGGGGTTGTTGGTGATGATTGTGGCTACGTTCGCAAGCGACTCCGTATTGATGTCGCTACCGACACACTGCCAGCCGTAAATTTGGCAGGCCAGTAGCGGGTAGATGCCATTGGCTCCCGTCCCTATATCCAGCAGCTTGATGCTGGGCTGATCAAGCCCGGGCAAGTCAGCGATGTAATGGATATAGTCGGCCCTGCCCGGGATTGGAGGGCAAAGTGCCCCGTCCGGAATGTCCCAAGCGACAATGTTGTAGTATCGGTTTAATAACGCGGCGTTGAGAGTTTTTACTGCCAATGGGTCTGCGAAATCGATGGAAAGGTTGCCATGAGGGTTCGTTTTCACATGGGGGGCTAGTGCCGGGTGGGTTTCTACGAGAGCTGGGAGGTCATAGCTCTGATTGTGCAGATTCCTCGGGTGTAGATCCTTGCGAGCAGGCTTTGTGGAAATCGGAACAGGATTATTTTTTTGGTTCATAAGCAGGGGGGAAACTGTGACAGACCTATTTTTCGGGGCTTTCGCGTAGGTTCTCTGTGTAGATGAATTGCGAACAGGCGTATACGAAAGTCATCGGATGGCAAAGTTGCATGCTATCACTCAAACGGTTTTTACACATTTCTGCCAGTGAAACATGCACTCCATAAGAAGAGGTTACGGCAGTTCTGTACCTTGAAAATAGGTCGGATGAGCCTCTGATCGTCAGCGTTCGGTTAATCGGGTAACCTGGTCCGCTTTCCCGGAGTCATTCCCCGCTCCCACTCAGCTTCGTCTCCTGGCGCCGGAAGAAATCGACCAAACTCGATCATCTGAGTGGCTGGAATGTCCTGCAGGTAGATCCACACGTCCTCAGCAGTTATGCCCGCAATTCGGGCTACCTCTTCAAGCATCTGGCTCATCAGGGCCTGCTTGACCTCGGTATTGCGGCCCTGCCGGATCAGGCCGTGCACATACACTTGGGGCGCGGTGTTCACGCTGCCACCGACAAAGTGATCGCCCTCATTGGTCGAAAAAAACAAAACCTGGGCAAAGAAACGGGGCGCGCCGGTTTGCGTGTTATGGGCCGTTGTTATGGCCTCCGCGATCTGTGATTTCTGCTGCTGCGACAGAGAAAGATTCGCGACCGTGACGGTGTAAGTGGGCATGGGGGAGTCCTACCGGGAGTGACATGTATTTACCTGTTCTGGCCGACATTGAGAATCAGCTGGTCTTGTTTCACTATAGCAACGCTTACCTGCATGGCCATACGCACGGGCCGGGTTGGCGTCATTGGGGAATCTGGAGGGCGTAAGCATGCAAATCGGAGTGATCGCAGACACCCACAGCAAGATGCGTCCCGAAGCACTGGATGTATTGAAAGGCTCGGATCTGATTCTTCATGCCGGTGACGTGGGGCGGGACGAGGTTCTGGAAGCGCTGGAGCAGATCGCCCCTTTGGTTGCGATCCGTGGCAATATCGACAAAACCGGCCGCGCAGCCACTCTTCCCGATGTTCAGGATCTGGAATTCCTCGGCCAGGCTTTTTACATGCTCCACGACGTCAAAACCCTCGACCTCGATCCGCAAGGCCGTTACCGCGTGGTCATCGCTGGGCATTCCCACAAACCCCGTAATGAATGGATTGGCGATGTGCTTTATTTCAATCCGGGTGGCGCCGGGCCCCGGCGTTTTACTCTGCCGATCACAGTTGGGCGGTTGCAGGTGAGTGAGGGTGGTGTGGTTGGTGAGATTGTTGAACTGCCGGTTTGATGAGTTGGAAGAACCGGGGCAGATCTGTTTGATCGCGCGGGTTGATTCCTTCCTGATTATTTTGGAAACTCCGCTAGGTATTGCAGCGGCAGGAGCCAGTGAAGGCGACCCTGCGCAAAGATGGACAAATCTCCCTCAAGGACAGAAGGAGCAAAGGAATGAGCAAGAAAGTTGTTTTATTAGGTGATGTGGGTACTGATCACTCCGGGTTCCCACCAACTCCGGTAATCGTCGGCTCCCCCGATGTGCTGATCGATGGCAAACCTGTTGCCCGTGTTGGTGATCCCCTTGCGCCACACTCCAAGCCCAAGCTTTCACCTCATCCACGAGCTATAGCAGCGCGGTGGCTGGTGGCCAGGTTGTGTATGGTGCATTCAACCCATTCTTCGAAGTAGACCCGCGGACGGTCGGGACTCGCGCTTTTGCCCATACTTCGGTCTGATCTTGTTGCTTCCACCCGGTCGGACGGCAGCGGTAAAGGCGGATTCCATTTTAAAGCTGATGGCACCGCCGGCAAATTAAGCCCCAGATCACAATCCCGTCGCTTTGATATTTGGCTCTGAAATCGCCGAAACGCCGATGCGCTCGGCCAGGTAATCGCAAAAGTGTTGGGCGACGTCCTGACCGTCAAGGTCTTCGGCGATGGTGATCTTGTTTTGCTGGTTATCAACCGCAATAAGCTTGAAGTGTTCCACTTTGTCCAAGCCCTGGCCCGTGCTACCCGTGCGCTTGATTGACAAATGCTTAACCTGATTCATGGCCAGCTTGCGGCTGCGTACAGGCAGATAGAGCCAGCTTCTTAACGTACGAATTCCGTGGCGGTCGATACGAACGACGAGGCGGTTGAAGGGCAGGTACAAGGCCGCAGCACTTGCGGCGATGGCCACCAACACAAAGGGGATGGTGAACAGACCCGCTAACAAGCCAAAGCCCCCGCCCGAGAAAGCGGACATCAGCATCATTGAGCTGGCAAAGCCGAAACCGCCGGCAAAAAACCAGGCGAATAAGGTGAGCACTTTATTGCGGAACATGGGGAAGCGCATTTTTATCTGATGGCCATAATCCTGGTAGTGCATGGCCCGGGAAAGGCCAGGCAGATCCAACCGCCCCGACTGTATGGCTTCTTTAGCGGCCCGTGATTTTTCGTCGCGTAAGGCGCGCACTTGCGCACTGATATCATGCCCTGCACTTTGAGAACGGGCATCGCCTTTGAACGCCGGAATGTCGTACTGGCGCTCCAGATCCACGCCCTCGATATCCGCTTTTACGGACAGGCGCCAGAAATGGTATTTGCTGGAACGTTCAGCATCTGCCTCTGGCAAGTCTTTCGGCAAGTCAAAGCTAAACGCAAGGCGTACACCGGGCCCTGCAGCTTCAACTCGCGGCGTTCCGCGCTCGGCCCAGAGGATTCTCTCTACGCGGGAGCGGTTTTTCCCGGAGCCGGAGACGTAGGTATAAATGCACTCCAGCGTCACGGTGACTTCTGCACCGGGAGTTATCAGGTCCAGGGCCCGAAGCCGGGGCACAAGAATTGTGCCACCCATCTGACCACCAATGGCTGCCGGATAGGGGGTCATGACAAGCTCGACCGTGCCGTAGTGACGATATGCTCGGGTCATGGTTACCGCTTTCCACAATAGCCCGAGGCCCACTGCAGGAAAAAGCAATGCCATTAAAACCGTCCAGAGGCTTTGATCCCAGGCTTTGGGTAGGGTCCACAGTAGCGGCGTACTTATGGTGTTCCACACAAGGGCTACTACCCATATAAGCAACAGGGTGCGTTTGCGATCAGATCGGATGTGGGGGCTTTCCCAGCCCTTGCGGCTTTGCCAGTTGGAGTTTTTGGGTGCCATTGGTCCTTCTCGTTGCGGACAGAAAACCGGGACAGATCATTGAGCTTTTTCGTTAGCCAAATGCACTTTCAGCAGATTACATCCTAAATTGGATCCATGTTCACAGGCACGCGTCAATAACTTTAACCCTTTCTTCAGGTTCTTGGTCACTCCTTGACCGGAGGCATACATAGTTGCCAAAAAAGAACAGCCAAGCATAGAATTATTTGAGCACGACTTTTGAAAGTATTCTAAGGCTCGTTGGTAATCGATAGGTACGCCTCGGCCATGCAGATAAATTGCACCCAGCGCATCGCAGCCTATAGTCAGGTCCCTGTCACAGGCCATCTTATTGTAGTGAAGCATTTTTTGGATATCACGCTCCACGCCTAAACCTTTGTAGTAAAGACCGCCTAGATTGTTACATCCCCAAACTGCCTCATCGTTGCACGACTTCTCGTAGAGAAATTTTGCTTTTCGAATATCTTTTTCAACACCTTTTCCCTCTTGGTAAAAATAGCCTAAATTATTGCAGCCCTGCAGGGCGCCCCTTTCACAGGCCAAATGATATATATCCCTTGCGGCCGAAAAACTCTGATCAACTCCCGCGCCGTTCTCGAACATGAAGCCAATGTTGACGCAGGCTTCAAGATCATCTGCTTTACATGCGACATCATAAAACTTTATTGCTCGCACGTAGTCTGAATCAACACCAAACCCAGTCATATAAAGCCAGCCAGCCCATTTGCATCCATCAGGATGCCCGAACTCGCAGGCTTTCTGGTAGAGGTCAGCTGCTTTCTTTCCATCATCGTCTAGGTAATAGTCGCTTGCTGCGATAATACAATTTTCTAATCCACCTCCATCACAATTCTTTTCTAAGAAGAAAAGTGTTTGTTTCTCATTCGTGGAGAGCCGAGCCAGGTCATCGCAGGTGGCCTTTGGAAAAGTATCACATAGGTATCTGTCGAATAAGCTTGTGTTCGAGAGTTCTGAATCTTTAAAGAAAGGAAAAAGAATAGCGATGATCAGAAATATTGCAATGCCGCCTATTAGTGCGATTTGATGGCCCGGATTATGCTCGATATCTAAGAGTTCGTTGAGTCGTGTTTTTGAAATTAAACGAACACACCATGATGAAAGGCAGTAAAGCCATGCCCAAATGGATGTTAAAAAGGTGGAGTAGAAGAATATGGAAAATATACTGAAAACCGCCACCAATTCCACAAGCGATGGAGCTGGTTTTCCAAGAACAAAAAGATAGGCCTCAATGGCGAACCAGATAATGCCAGCAGTGATAAGTGCATCGAATGCCAGTAAAGCTAGCTGGTTCCATATGCTTGATATGGAGCTAAATTTATTAAGCAACCAACGCGTTTCAAATAATGATAAGTAATCAGAAATTACATTAAGTATCAGGGCATAAATGATAAGGTCCTTGGTGTCAAGATATACCCCAATTCGGCCTTTCTCTTGGAGGATGTCGCCCAGTAAAAAATACAATATAAATACTGTAATAAAAGATGCAACAGATGACCTTAGGAAACAAGCCCAGCTAAGATGTCTTCGGCCAAAAACAGCGTCGAATAATAGACAGAACTGCCTCAGCCAAGTGGACTCATAGCTTCCCCACAGCCAGAGTGACAAATGTTCCTTACTTTCTTTGGATAAATGTTTAGAACTAAACCAACTCACTGTTCCGTAAAAGCTGACAGCGATGCCCAGGGCGTAGGCCCAATAATTCGATATTTCAGAAAAATTAAATGTACTCAGATCAATGCTCATCGGTCGCGTTTGCCTATCTGGTTACATATGATCGGCCTAAGTGCAAGAAATAGCCGCTTAGAGCTATAGCAACCCTCATACATCCAGCTTGAGGACCGGCCATATTTGGACGAGTCCACGACCGTAGGATTCAGCTTAATTTACCTTATGGAGCTTTGCATAGAAAAAGCCCCGCCTAAACGGAAAACCGGAACAGGCTCCCCCTGCTGAGACGGATTCCTCATATCCATATACCACTCGCGTATAGCCCATAATTGCACCAAATTTCCTGAGGCCTTGTGGCACAAGGCTTATGGGCACTTAACCCTAGGTTCCTAACAAACTTATCCACAGCTTCTGTGAGTAAAGTACGTGGCAATACCGGTTTACCAACGAGCCGGTACTGACCAGAATCCTCGATCCTTACGTTTTTGAATGCCTGCTCACTAACGGGCCAGGGTATAACGGGAGCTTCCATGAAAGCTGTACTTGATGCTTATCTGAATACTTCGCTGGTTCTGCGCATTGGTATTGCGCTTGTTCTTGGTCTGGTTGTAGGACTGGTGGGCGGACCAGCGGTGGCCGAATGGCTGGACCCTCTGGGAGAGCTGCTGCTTCGGTTGCTGAAGTTCCTGGTTGTGCCGATTGTCCTGTTAACACTGATGGTGGGAATCAATCAGGCCAATCTTGGCAGTATGGGGCGTGTGGGCCGGAAGATGCTGGGCTTCTATGTGCTGACTTCGGCGTTGGCGATCACGGTGGGGCTGGGTGTCGCGTCTGCTTTCTCGCCTGGCAGTGGCCTGGAATTGACGTCTTCGGAAAGTGTCGAAGTGCCGGAGAATCCGGGCTTTATCCAGGTACTTCTGAACATTGTTCCCACCAACATGGTTGAGGCCTTTGCCGAGCCGAACCTGCTGGGGATTATCTTCACCGCGATTGTTTTTGGCATTGCCCTGTTGAAGCTGCGGGAGTCAAAGGCTCACGGCGAAGTCGCAGAGCGGGTGTATGGCGTGGTTTCTGGCCTGAACGAGGTCACCATGAAGGTGATGGCCGGGGTGCTCCAGTATGTTCCGATTGGTGTGTTTGCGATTGTGGCCAGCACTGCAGGTGAGCAGGGCATGAACACGATACTGGCCCTCGGGGATATGGTCATGGTGTTGTACATCGCTCTGGCGGTACAGTTGGTGGTCTACGGGGGTCTTATGCGTCTTAATGGCGTTAACCTGATGGACTTCGTTCGCGAGGCCCGGGCTCCGGTCGCCACGGCCTTTGCCACCCAGAGCAGTTCCGGAACGCTGCCCCTGACCCTGAACGCAGCGCGGCGTTTGGGTGTTCCCCAGAGTATCTATGGCTTCAGCTTGCCGCTGGGGGCCACCATCAATATGGATGGAGCCGGCATCCGCATTGCGATTTCTGCAGCCTTTGCCGCCAATGTGATCGGGGTGCCCCTGGACTTTGTCACCATGCTGGAAATCGTTCTGATCGGCACTCTGGCCTCCATCGGTACGGCCGGTGTGCCGGGTGCGGGTATCGTGATGATTGCTACGGTGTTTGCCCAGGTGGGCCTGCCCATTGAAACCGTAGCGCTGCTGGTGTCCATCGATGCCCTTGTGGGTATGGGGGCCACGGCGATGAATGTCACCGGGGATCTGGTGTGCACTTCAGTGATTGCCCGTTCCGAGGATAAATATGAGGCGGCAGAGGCAGGCTCAAGCCAGGCGGTGCCGCAGGAACAGCTGTCCTAGGGGCAGCGTGTCAGTGGGAGCCGAGCATCGGCTGACTCACGTTCATGCGGCCCCTTTCATGCTGGTCATCTGAGCGACATAGGCGGTGATAAAGGCTGTTTCCTGAAACACCTTCAACCCCGTATCGGCAAACGCAATCGGCAGCGGGTTGGATGCCAGGGTAGATTTGATCATTGCCGGGGGCAGCAAGGTCACGGTTAACTCAGTATCGGTGATCAGTTGAATGGCCGCTTCCAATTTGAAGCTGATGGCACCGCCGGCAAACTTACCTTTCGGCATCCGCTCCTTGATCGCGACGCGGGTGACCCCGTACTCGGCCATTAACTCCGCAAAGGCCGCCTGGAACCGCTTCAGGTCTTCACGGCTATGATTTTTCGGCAGTGACAGTTTGCGCACCTTGCACTCCGGCAGGTTGAACTGCCCTCTGTCCATATTCAGCAAACACACCACCGCATCGCTGCCCGTCAGTTCAACTCCGCAAACAATCATAGCCATTGTCCTCTGTGCTCCAGTTGTGATCAGCCACGAATGACTTTACCAGCATGCACTTGTCCGATGTGGTTCTTGGCAAACTTTTACAATTGACTACATTTCGCTATTTCATTTTTGCAGTAAAAACATAAGCTTGTGCCGTTGGTCTGACTGACCTTGTCATAACCAGTCTGCAGCAGGCGTTCCTGGTTGGCCGGATAGGGTTCCGTGTAGAGGGGAATCTGATTATCGACGAAGAGATCGACGGTTGCAGCGCAAACGCATAGTTCAGATTCTTGCGCGCTAAGTACCTGGAATTCTCTCGGCCGGCAGTTTCTGTCGGCCTTTTCAGCTCCGAACTCTCAAAGCACGTTTTTGTTGCTCGGCCACAGTGGCCGATGTTTCCTTGGCGAGTAGTTACAAAAATCCTAAGGCGCCGAAACGAAGACTGATTTATGTTTCACGTCGGATGGATTTAGGAAACGAAGCAAGGATGTTTGAGAAATGGATTTGAGCCCGGTCTACCAGCTCCTTATCACTCTACTCTGGTACCTGTTGCCCCTTGCAATCATGCTGGGTGTAATCAAGTCGCCCTGGTTCAAAGGTAAGTTTGGCGAGTTTCTGGTCAACTTCTCCGCGCGGTGGTTACTGGATAAATCCCGCTACCATCTCATCAAGAACGTTACCCTCCCCACAGAGGACGGCACCACGCAGATTGACCATGTTCTGGTGTCGGAATTCGGGGTCTTCGTTGTCGAGACAAAAAACATGAAGGGCTGGATATTTGGTGGCCCTCATCAGCGCTTCTGGACCCAGAAGATTTTCCGCTCCAATCACAAGTTCCAGAACCCGCTGCACCAGAACTATAAGCACGTAAAAACGCTCCAGGCATTGCTCGGGTTAAACGACCATCAGGTGCACTCGGTGGTGGTGTTTGTGGGGGACAGCACGTTCAAAACACCCATGCCGGAAAACGTGACTCAGGGGCTGGGGTATGTTCGTTATATCAAGTCGAAGATTGATCCTTTGCTTAGCCTGGAGCAGGTGGCGGAGGTTCGGGAGAAGGTGGCAGCTGGTCGCCTCAAGGCATCTTTCGCCACCGACCGGGCCCATGCTCACCATGTGAGAAATTTGGTTGCCGAGCGCTACGCTGAAGCGCCTCGTCGGCCGAGTAGGGGACGCCTCAAGTTCTTGGTTTTTCCAGCCTTGATGTTGGGCGTCGGCGCGATCGGAATGAACGCCTATTGGAATTTTGCTTCGCAGGAGATGGCAATAGACACAAAAAGGGTGCCTGAGCACAGGGTTGAAAGCGCACCGCAGCCCACTCGTCACAGACCTGAAAGCGAGCCCAAAACCGATTCACGGACGGTGGAGCCTGAGCCTTCGTCAAGTGCTGTTATTCAGCGTGTTCATCAATCTTCCTCCGAGTTTCTTTTGGCGCGGCAGGAATGTAACTCCCTGATTGCGGCTGCTATTGGTAGCTCGGATCCGCGCCTTCTAAGAGACAGGGACAAGGCGTGTGCTCGGTATAAGGTTTTGCGAGGGGAAGAGCATTGAATCTGAAAGGGTAGCGCCCCTGGGCAAGTAACCTAGTTCAGTCGATAGAATGGACGATCATAATCGAGACTGGTTGGCCGCTGGTCTGGCGAACTGGTTGTGCCTTCTCCTGTGTAGAGAATATTGTTGTTGATGTAAACGACATTGTACTCGTCGATCTCGAAGTCGGCGCCATTGAACTGAGTCACATGCGACGTGAGTTCGGTAGCGGTGAGGCCGGAACTCAGTAAAACGTCTTCACCGAGTGTGAAGTTGCCTGATGAGGTAGGATTTGGAGCTTCCGGTAACGGGGTGGTGCAAGCGCTATCGATGTAGTTCTCGATACTTGTGGCAAATGCGCTGCGGGTGAAAGAGACCGTCACGATATCGTAGTGTGCTTCGCCCTCCACGTGCCCGCATGGTTTCTTCCAGGTGCCCTCGAGTACCGTGACTTGATCGGGTGGCGTCACGGGGTCGCTATCGTCGTTCCCGTCAGACGAACCTGAACCGGGAGTGGTATTTTCGTTGGTTTTTTCCAGATCGCTCCCACTTCCGCCGCCTCCGCAACCGACCATTAATGCCGAAATAAAGGTGCACGCCAAAATCCTTTTCATCGTTCTGTTTCCTTACAATGTTATCTAAATAGAATATTGTTATATCATTGTTGCATAAGGTGGATGGCCGCGATAGACCTGGCTCTCTCTGGAGAGGGCGGCATACTCTCCTGTTCATCCAGGATGAGCCGAGGTGTTCCGATCTCCGGCTTTCGGAGTCAGCGCCACTGCTGGCTATAATGGCCTACCTCAAACCGTTGCAGAAAACGTTATGCCAATCGAAAAGATTAAGTGGTCAGACGCTGTTGTGAATAAGTTTCAGGTGTTGGTGATTCCATTGCTGTCGTTAATCGCCGGCTGTACCAACATGGCCGGCGATGTCGCCAGAACCATTCATCCGGCGCCGTCGTCTGCTCTGGATGAAAACACGCTGTTTTCCGTTGCCAGTGAGTTCTTCATCGGGAAGGACTATGAGTGTGATGCCAGGCATGACCTGAGTACGCTTAGGTGTGCCAAAGAACTTCGCGATCTTTATATTCACCAGACCCAAGCGGTGGTGCAGATTTATCCCGGCGACGATGTGGCGTATCCCCATACTTTGGTGACGTCTCGATGGGATGAAGGGCTGATTCCGGGTGAGTTTATTTCCAGTGAGTTCACCAATCCCGATGTGACGGCGTTTTGTGAGTATCTTCAGGCGCAGGCGGTGGGGAGTTGTCGATTGTTGACCGAACACGGCTCTGCCCGGAGCCCGGAATGATCAAGCCGAGTTGCTACAGCTGTCGGAAAAAATTTGAGCCATCCGAGCTGAGGCTTTCGTACTCAAAAAACTACTGTGAGGGCTGCGGCGTTGGGCTGTTTGGTGACGAATACTTTCGTTTCGCCAGAAAGCCCGCTCCAACGACTCGGAAGAACCTGGCTGTTCATGTGGCCGTGCTTTTTGTCGTGGTTGCCGGCTTGTTGTTATGGCTTTCAATTTAAGGCTGATTACCTTCATTGAATTTCGTGATAATCGCATGTACATAAAGCACATTTGCCGCCACGCCGAATACGACCGGCTGGCTGATAAATACCGTCGCAATAAGGAGTGAGGCTTATGTTATCGCCTGCTTTTGTTGAGATCAGAGAAGCGCTATCTCAGGTGCCTTTTGTGGCACATATTGAGACTCAGGACGACTATGAGCGAGCGTTGGAGCTGATGGACCAGTTGGTGGACGACTACGACGCCAACAGGCTTCTCATTGAGGTTCTGTCTGTCAGCATTGAGCGCTGGGAGGACCAGGCTACAGAGTTTTCCGACTTTAATGCCGCTGTTGCTGAAACGGACAGGGGGATTGCGGTGCTGAAAACCCTGATGGCTCAACACGGCCTAGGGGTTGCTGATCTACCGGAGTTGGGTTCAAAAGGCAATGTGAGCAAAATTCTCAATGGTGCTGAAGGAAAGAAGCTGACCCGCAAACACATGGAGGCCCTAGGCAAGCGGTTTGGGGTGTCTCCGGTACTGTTTTTCTAGGATGCCTGCATATTCAAGAGCCCCTTTCAAACTCCGCCCGTACCAACGGGAAGCCGTCGACGCCACGCTGAATCATTTCCGAAGATCCGATGAGTCTGCCGTCATCGTGCTGCCAACCGGCGCCGGCAAAAGCCTGGTCATTGCCGAGCTGGCCCGTCTTGCCCGGCGCAAGATTCTGGTGCTGACCCACGTCAAAGAGCTTGTGGAGCAAAATCACGCCAAATACCAGAGTTATGGGTTGGCCGGCGGCATCTTCTCCGCCGGGCTGAAGCGCAAGGAAAGCCACCATCAGGTGACGTTTGCCAGTGTGCAGTCGGTATCGGCGAATCTGGATCAGTTCCGGGATGAATACTCGCTGGTCATCATCGATGAGTGTCATCGGGTCAGCGGCGATGAAACCAGTCAGTATCAACGCATCATTGAGTTGCTACGGCAACAGAATGACGCCCTCAAAGTGCTCGGGCTGACCGCTACGCCCTACCGTCTGGCCATGGGCTGGATCTATCGTTATCACTACCGGGGCTTTGTTCGCGGCTCTGTTGACGAGCAGGACAAGCCCTTTCAGCACTGCATTTACGAACTGCCGTTGAGCTATATGATCAATCGGGGGTATCTCACCCGGCCCGAGTTGGTGAATGCGGCAGTGGCGCAATACGATTTCTCCGCGCTGGCTCGGGACCGCTTTGGCGAGTATGCCGAGAAGGACGTCAACCAGCTGCTGAGCAAACACAAGCGTGTGACCCGCGCGATCATTGAGCAGGTGATGGAACTGGCCGCTGAGCGCCAGGGAGTGATGATCTTTGCGGCCACGGTGGAGCATGCGAGGGAGATCACCGGTTATCTTCCTGAATATGAGACCGCTTTGGTAACTGGCGCGACCGATCAGAAAGATCGGGACATGCTGATTCAACGATTCAAACAGCGGCAGTTGAAGTACTTGGTGAACGTATCCGTGCTCACCACGGGCTTTGATGCGCCCCATGTGGACGTTATTGCCATTCTTCGGCCTACCCAGTCGGTCAGCCTGTATCAGCAGATCGTGGGCCGTGGTCTTCGCCTTGACGAGGGCAAGCAGGATTGCCTGGTGATTGATTACGCGGGCAACCACGTGAATCTGCATCATCCGGAGGTGGGCGAACCGAAACCGAACCCGGACAGTGAGCCGGTGCAGGTATTCTGCCCGGGCTGTGGCTTTGCCAATATCTTCTGGGGCAAAACAGACAGTGAAGGCCGTGTGATCGAGCACTACGGGCGCCGTTGTCAGGGGCTTCTGGAGCCTGTGGATGGAGACGAGCCTGCTTCGCAGAAAGGTCGCCTTGAGCAGTGTGATTACCGTTTTCGCTTCAAGGAGTGTCCCCACTGCGGTGGCGAGAACGATATTGCCGCCCGCAACTGTCACCGATGCCAGAAAGCCATTATCGACCCGGATGATCAGCTGAGAGATGCGCTGAAGCTCAAGGATGCCATGGTGATCCGTTGCGCTGGAATTGCACTCAGTGTTGATGGAAACAAGCTGAGAGTGACCTATCACGGCGAGGACGGGGAGGAACTCAGGGAGTCGTTTGATTTCAGCAAGCCTGGCCAGCGCACCGTTTTCAACAAGCTGTTCGGGCGGCGTTTCGCGAACGGCCGAGCGCCGAAAACATTCAGCAAGGCGGAGGAAGTACTTGAGAGCCAGGCCTTGTTGCCAGCGCCGGATTTTGTTGTTGCCCGCAAGCAGAAGCATTATTGGCAGGTGCAGGAGCGGATTTTTGATTATCGGGGTAGCTATCGTAAGGCGAATGAGGTGTAAAACCGATGGCCAGTAAAGCCCTGACCTTCTATATCGAATTGATTGAAGTGCACGCTGCCGAACCGGGGGGCGTTAGCGCCTGGTTGCGCGCACGAGGTCGTGATGCTCAGAGCTCGAAGGTCATGGCCACTTCCGGCGTCTGGATGAAGTGCCCCTGAAAATGGCGGATGCCACGGTCCCAGAACCACGTCAGAGCCTTGGCGTCTTCGACCCGGGTGGCTACGATTGGCTGGCTCGACCCGAAGACCCCGGTAAGCTGGCGAAGCATGTTTTCCAGTTCAGCCGTCTGCTCGGCGCTGGTGCCATACTTTGGAGCCAGCTTCACGAATTCCACGGTCGGCAACTCTTTCAGCAGTTCAATCGATGCCGGGCCGGTCTCAACGTGCTCGATGATAAGACCACAGTTCATGCCGTGCAGCACGTTTAATACCTGCTTGGCCTTTGCGACGTCTTTGATCACGGTTGGGCTGGACAATGCGAGGTAAATGCGGCGTTTGCCTTTGATGCTCGCGTTGCGCATACCGCTGCTGAGAAAGGGCATCATTCTGGCTACATCCGCCATGGGGGACGCGAGTTTGATCGCCACGGAGTAACCCGCTGCGGCTTTTCCCGAAAGCTCTGAGAGTCCCTCAAGCGCGTGCTCCACGACCCAACGATCGAGATCATGCAAGGTGCCATGATTTCCCTCTGTCAGTTGTGGCAAGAACTGGCCGGGCAGATACAAGGCATCGTCTTCATCCACTAGCCGTACCAGGGCTTCAAAGACAGTATCTCCGGAGTTCATATTCACGATCGGCTGGTAGTGCAGTTTGAAGGCCTGGGCATCTAGCAGTTCCCGAATGCGATCATCCAGTTTGCTATGATCGGAACGCTCCGGCGCCCGCCGCCAGACCACCCGAGCGTTGTCCGCCTGCATGGCCTCACAACAAGCCTGCTCGACTTCCATCAGGGCCTTGTCTTCATTCACCGCTTCTGTAAGAGGCAATACGCCCATACTGACGGTAACGGAATTCGGCGGTTCACCCAGGGACCATGCCGGGCTGTTCAGGCGTTGGTGAAACTGGTCCAGATAGGCACTTGCGTCCTCGGCTACAGGCGCGGTTATTTGAAACAGGAAGCTGCCGCCGCCCAGGCGACAGCCGGAATCCCTGGCACCCAATTGGTCCGCGAAGTGGTGCTCCATGCGGGCAGTTAAACTGGCCAGTGCGCGTGCGCCATGCTGTGCGCGCAGGTACTCCTCGCGGTCGATTCCCACCTGGACCAGAAACCGCGCCTGGTTGTTAGGCGAGGCCTCAAGATAAGCGAGGGAGGAGGCCAGTTCGGTCAGAAAAAAGTCATGGTTCTGCAAGCCCTGACGTTCTTTGCGTTGACTGACCAGGTTGATGCGCGCCGAGATGCGTTGAGCCTGTGCCAGGTGATGATGCAGCGCCGCCAAGAATCGTTGATTGTCGAGTGGTTTCTGGAAGAACTCATTGCCCGCCATGCTGTTCGTCTCGAGGTGTTCGGCTACTGCCTGCGACGCTGACACAAACAGGATGGGGATGGTGAGATATCTTGGGTCCTGGCGCAGCGCGCGGGCAAGTTCCAGACCTTGAACTCCCGGCATTTCGTGGTCCAGCACGATGGCGTCAGGTTGGAACTGTTCGATGCGCTCGAGAATTCTCGCGGGCTGGGAAAGGCCTTCTACTTCGTAACCTTGATTGAACAGTAAGTCTTGATAGTAGGCGAGCAGGTCGCTGTCGTCATCCACCCAAAGTACCCTTTGCCTGACACTGGTGCTGAGTAGCTGATCGATCCGCTCCTCCAGCGCGTCCATATCCAGGGGTTTGGTGATGTAGCCATCTGCGCCGGCCCGCATAGCCCGCATACGTGCGACGAGGTCATTTCGGGCTGACATCATGATCACCGGGCTACAGGCATCCACCTGATGCTTGAGGCGGTCAAGAAGCGTTATTCCCTCCAAAGCGCCGTCGGGGAAGCTGATGTCCAGAAGAATCAAGTGGTAGTAGTCGTTTGCTTGTTGGCTAAAGGCGTTTGGCGTGTCGAACGTGTCAACATCAAAGCCCCGTTGTTCCAACCAACCCTGCAGAAAAACCGCCTGGTTGCGATCATCCTCGATGACGGCGATTCGGTGATGGTTTATGACAGTCACAGCCGCCGGGGCCGTTTCGTTCGGGGTGGCGGTATTGATAGCCTGGTCAATGGCCCGCTCCAGAGCCTGGAGCGAGGCTTCAATCTGGTCACGTTCTATGGGAGTTGCTACCGGTTTATTCAGCACGTGCTGCAACTGGCTCTCGAGGACCTGTGCACTTTCGCTGATGGCAGAAAACTGGAACGTAGTTCCGCTGCCCGACAGCTTGTGGGCGCACCGGTCCATGAGCAATAGTGTTTTCTTGTCCCAATTGACATGTTGCAAATGGCTCCAGGAAGCTCTCAGTTCCTTTGCGCGGCTTGGAAGGTTTTGAGCATACTGCTGTCTGAGCTCCTGATACTTTACTCCCAAGTTGGCGCCTACCATTCATGAACCTCATCTGCTGTTGGAGGAAAATCAGAGTGTGGGTCAGATTTCGAATTAACGGAGAGTGTTGTTACCTGATCATAGCTTGCTGAAAAAAGTTCCGCGACCTGTTATCAGATGGAAGTGAACCGAGGCAGTTTTGATGTGCCTTCACTGAAGTCAAGGCCGCCACTGGGTATAATGGCGGACTTTGAACCGTCGAAGAGAACCTATCCTATGCCAATCGAAAAGAATCAGGTGGTCCTGTTTCACTACAGTGTCCGTGATGAACAGGGCAACGAAGTTGAGAATTCCCGTGGTGGCAAGCCGAACGCCTACCTGCATGGCCACGGCGGTGTTATCCAGGGCCTGGAAGAAGCCCTGGAAGGTCGTGAGGCTGGCGATACGTTCAGCGTTACCGTCACTCCGGAAAAAGCCTACGGTCCGCGCAAGGCCGATGCCGTTCAGCGCGTGCCGGTCAAGCATCTGATGGGGGCCAAACGCTGGAAGCGGGGCATGATCGCCCAGGTGCAAACGGAGCAGGGCCCGCGCCATGTGATCGTCGCCAAGGTCGGCCTCAAATTTGCCGATGTCGACACCAACCACCCGATGGCCGGTAAAACCCTGACCTTCGATATCGAAGTGATCGAAGTACGTGCCGCCGATGCGGAAGAGATAGCGCACGGCCACGCGCATGGGCCGGGTGGGCATCACTGAAGATAAAAGGGGGCGTAGATGCAAATTGGTGTGATCGCAGATACCCACAGTAAAATGCGCCCCGAAGCCCTGGAGATTTTGAAAGACTCTTCAGCTCTGCGGCAGAAGCCGATAGTCTTTCAGAACTACCTCTTTCATTTGCAGCGCATACTGTGTGGCAAATCCCGGATACATCGTCGCGTTAAACCCATCCTCGGTGAGATACCAGCTTTTGCAGCCGGAGTTCCAGTTGGTTCGTGACAGGCGCTTTTGTATCGCACGATTGTGACTTTCCTGTGCGCTCTGGCGCACGTCCAATCCTTTCAGGTCAAGGCTGGTGATGGTGCGCACGGCTTTAACAATATAGTTAATCTGCGACTCCATATACACTAGGGCGGAATTATGACCGGGGCCGGAGTTGGGGCCGAACGTCAGGAAAAGGTTGGGGTAGCCGGCAACATTGATGCTTTTGTAAGCCGATGCGCCCCGTTTCCATTCTTCGTTCAATTGCCGGCCATCCACACCGGTAATCGGAAACGGTGTGCCGGCGTTGCTGACGTTGAAACCGGTGGCAAAAATCAGGCAGTCGAACTGGTGCTCGATGCCCTCAACCGTGCGCACTCCGTTTTCATCGATCCGGGCAATGGGCCAGGTGATCAACTTGCAATTGGGTTGCTGTAGGGCCGGGTAATAGTCGCTGGATACCAATACCCGTTTGCAGCCCAGGCGGTAGTTCGGGGTTAGCTGGCGGCGAAGCCAGCGATCCTTCACTTGATTGCGCAGGTGCCACTTTCCCAGCCGCTCTGCCAGGCGAGTGAGGGGTGAGTTCCAGATCACCCCAAGAGCCATGGATTCGTGGGCGAGGTAGAGCGCCTTGCGCAATGCGTTCTGGCTCAGGGGCAGTTTTCGAAACGCCAGCTTCTGCCAGTCTGGTGTCTCGAAGTCGGGCCGTGGCATGACCCAGGGTGGTGTCCTCTGGAACACGGTCAGCTTATCGACCTTGCCCACGATGCTTGGCACGATCTGGATGGCGCTGGCACCGGTACCGATTACCCCGACACGCTTGCCTTCCAGGTTGTAGCTGTGGTCCCACTGGGCGCTATGGATTTTTTTGCCTTTGAAGTCTTCGATGCCTGCAATATTCGGAAAGCCCGGGTTCGATAACGGCCCCTGGGCCATCACCACGGTTTTTGCGTAGTAGGTTTCTCCGCCCTCGGTGGTGGCCTCCCATACGCCCCTGTCCTGATCCCAGTTCAGGCCGGTGACGTTGGTGCCAAAGCGAATGTATCGGGCCAGGTCAAACTGGTTCACCAGATGGTGGATGTAGCCCAGGATCTCGCGAGCACCGGAGAAGCTTCGGGACCAATCCGGGTTTGGCGCAAACGAATAGGAATACAGGTTTGAGGGGATGTCGCAGGCGGCACCGGGGTATTGGTTATCCCGCCAGGTTCCGCCTACCTGCTCGTCCCGCTCCAGTATGACCATGTCATCGATGCCTTCCTGCTGCAGGCGAATGGCGGAGCCGAGTCCGGCAAAGCCGGCCCCGATGATCAGGGTGGTAACCACAGGCGTCGTCTGTACGTCAGTCATGGTGTCAGGCCGTCGTCTGGTAGGTGATTTCGCGCACCCAGCTGGGTACAGCGGGAAAGGCGCGCCGGGGGATGGCGTCGGTCACTTTGACCAAGGCGTCGATCGGCTTGTGGTAGAACTGGTTACCCCGATCCACCACGAAACGCCCGTGGTATTTGATGATCTGGAACCAGGGGTTGCGCCGGCCGTCTTCTGAGCGGCCACCAATCTTTTCGAATTTCTGCATGGCGGCGTACAGTTTCTCTTCCGGCAGGCCCATTTCGATGATGTTGTCACGCATCTTGTTCAGCAACGGAAAGTAGGAGGCGATACCGAGGATCAGCCGGGGGTCCATCAACTGGGCCACCATACGCGCCAGTTCCCTGTAGGTTTTTCCATGGCCTTGCATTTCCATCACCGTGAAGCCAACGCCAAGGTGCCGGGACTCGTCGTTGTTGATCAGCTCAAAGGCCTGATGGCAGACGGGGTCGTCCACGGTTTCCAGCAGGAACTTGCAGAGGGCACCATCAAGCGCAATCTCCAGCATGGGGACCACGGTGCCCAGCACGTACACGGGCTGGTCGTCGGCAAAGCGGTCCAGCCACTCGATCACCAGGCGCAGGTTGTTGTTGGGCTCGGGCAGCTCGTTTTCTTCCAGCATGCCCCAGCGCTTCATCAGCGCCATTTCGGCGTTGGCGTGGCGCTGTTCTTCTGCGTGGAAATAGGTGTAGATTTCCCGCAGCGTGTCATCCGGTGCTTTCTTGGCCATGGCTGCGAAAGCGCGGGCACCTACATGTTCGATCCACATCAGGTCGGCCATGAAGGCTTTCAGTTTGGGCCACTGTTCGGCGGTTATCAGCTCGGCTCCCGGTGCGTCCCAATCCACGTCGGACAGTGACCACTGGGAGCTCTTGATCTTCTCCAACATCTTGTCCAGGTCGATTTTAGCCATGGAGTCTACCTCTCGTTGTCTCTTCTTCGGTTACGCTCCCGGTCCTACTGACAAAACGGTTCAGCAAGCCTGTGCCGACGGCGTAGCCGCTTGGCAGCAGTCGTTTCAGGCGCCAGATCAGTTTTGCGTCCAGTTGCGGCATCACATACAGCTGGCCCCGGTCCAGGCCATTGAGGGTGATTCTGGCCACCTGTTCGGCTGACATTCCGAAACGGTCCATCAACCGGTTGAACAGGGCACCGGAATCGCCAGTGATCCGGCCATTGGCGACAATGTTGGTTTTCACCAGGGTGGGGCAGAGCGCGGTGACCTGAACGTTGGTTTCGGAGAGCTCCGCGGCCAGTGTTTCCGAAACCGCCAGGGCGGCTGCTTTGGTGGCGTTATAGGGCCCCATCAACGGTGCCGCGGAGAAGGCCGCTGTGGAGGCAACATTGATAATGCCGGCGGCTGGCTGGCCCTTCAAAAGCGGCGTGAACACGTGGCAGCCGTGGATAACGCCCCACAGGTTGATGTTGATGGTCCAGGCCCAATCCGCGATTGGGACGTCGCCGATCTTCTGGCCGCCGATACCGATGCCGGCGTTGTTGATCACCAGGTTCAGGGGTTGCGGCAGTAGCTCCTGAGCTTGCTGGGCCAGTGCCTCAACCTGCGCCAGATCGCTAACGTCGCAGGCGACAGCCCAGGCCTCGCCGCCTTCTGCCCGAACCTCCCGGGCGGTCTGCTCAGCCGCTTGCAGGCTGATGTCCGAACAGACGATGAGCCCCTTGCGACGGGC
Source organism: Marinobacter sp. M5B (assembly GCF_042604615.1). Taxonomy (NCBI): domain Bacteria; kingdom Pseudomonadati; phylum Pseudomonadota; class Gammaproteobacteria; order Pseudomonadales; family Marinobacteraceae; genus Marinobacter; species Marinobacter sp. M5B. The sequence goes on along the minus strand of NZ_CP156894.1, from coordinate 3,442,152 downwards.
CAGCTCCAATGCGAGGGCTTTGCCGATGCCGCTTCCAGAGCCTGTGATGACAGCCCGTGACTGATGGGTGAGTCTTTGCTTTTGAAACATTGCCGATTCCGCTTATCAAGTTTCAAACAGGGTCGCACGAGACGGCCGAGCTTTTTGGGCCGTATGTGATTCGAGAGAGGACGATTTACTTGCGGACTGTTACCAGATTGCGAACCTGGCCGGCGTTGGAGAGCGTGGTCCAGAGCCTTGGGAAAGCGTAGGCTGGCGCCTGATGCGGTTCTTGAAAGGTCAGCACATTGCGTTGTCTACCGCCCCGAAGCCCAACTGCCACGGGCCAGGTCCATGGCCCGGTTGACTTCATCGGCAGGGATGTCGCCCGGCTCGCCTTTTTCTATCGGGTCATAGTGGAACACGTACAGTCGGGAGACGAACTCGGCTACCGGTAAGGAGGCTTCGCCGAAGAGTTCACCGTGGCCATGGGTGGAGGTGATGACGCCCTGGCCCCAGTTCTGGCCGCTGTCGTTGTTGGGGTTGAAAAAGTAGACGCGCATGGTCTTGTCGGGGTCCATGGCGAGCCGTTGGATGGTGATGGCGTGCCAGCCGAGAAAGCGCGTGGCGCTGTCGGTCACCGCGATACCGGCCGGCTGTGGATTGATCACGGGAATGTTGCCGTTATAGAACGGGTGATAGGCGGCGTAGAAATCCCGGACAAACCCTTCGAAGTCTTTCAGGCCGCCGGTGAAAACGTCCACGGCGATGCGAAATCCGTGGCCAACGTGGTCGCCGTGAAACTCTGCATTAACCCATTTATGGGGATCCTCTTCGCGGCCAATACTGCGCCGCCCCATTTCAAAATAGATACGGTCCAGATGCGGCACGGTCAGCAGGGATACGGCATCGACATCCACGGGCGGTTCGGTTGCCAGTCCGGCGCCAAGCTCCTTTGAAGAAATGCTGTTGCCTTCGAAGCGCATAACGATCTCATCGTCCCGCGCTGCCCAGGCAAGGATGCGCAGCAGTTCTGCCGGCATGTTGTACGCCCACATGGACAGGGCGCGGGTGGACTGGCAGGTCGGGTAGTTGCCCTGGCCCACGCCCAGTGGCCGCCCCAGCACGTTGAGTACGTCGGCAAGCAAAAAACATTCGGGGGAGTGGCTGCTGCCGAAGACCGTCGCGATCTTCTCGGCTGCGGCGTCACAAAGCGTCATGCGTATCTGGCGCCACAGGGATGGCGCTACCGGTGGCGAGTAAAGAATGCCCCGCTCCAGCATCATGGCCAGGCCGTAAGTGCATTGACTGGTTTCCGGAAACACGGCGTCGTCGATCAGGCGGTGAATCAGTGCAGGGTAGCAGTGGAATGCATCGGCACCGGTGTAGCTCAACCCGAGGGCTGTGGGGATCAGGGCGTTCCAGCGCCCGCGCAGGTAGCGTATGAACACCGGCATGTAGGCCGACACCAGGCCGGTGTTGTGCATGGCCTGGGCAAAGGCGATGGCTTCCTGCATCAGGGCGGCATCGTCCATGTCCGCCAGTCGTTCGGAATAGACTTCAAAACCGGGGTCTTCACGGCAACCTTCAGTGGGGCTGAATACGGCGTTGATCAGTTGCAGGGCGTCGTCGCCGACTTCTCCGCCCAGGGCGTCGGGTTTTTCCAGGCAGACGGCAATCTGGGTCACCATGTGTTTGACGCCCTCAACCTGCACCGGGCGCTGCTCCAGAATCCGCCAGACTTCGGCCACCAGGTGCTCCAGCAGGTTATCGTATCCCAGATGCTGGAGCAGGTAGTGATACAGGTTCTGCACGGCATGGCCGAGCTGATCGGGCCGCAGCCGGTCGCTCTCCTGCAGGTCATCACTGACCACCAGGTCCAGGTTCATCGCCATCACCTGGGCGAGGAAATTATGGGCATGTTCCGCCGAGATAGAAGCGTGGACGTAGTCGCCTTTGGTGACCGCCAACAGGCGAACCTGACTCAGGCATTCGACCAGTGTTGCGGTGGGCTCCCCGTGGCGGACCGTACGCGCAGCCAGGGAAGGCACCAGTGTCTGGGGGTAGTCCCAATCGCTGCCACCAAAGAACCCGGCGGATTCAATGGCCGGAACGCGTTCGTAGATTGCGTCCAGCCCTTCGGGGCTGAGCACCAGGGGCCTTGCCGCATCAATTACTTCGAATACGGGCGAAACGCCCTCGATCGCGTTGATTGCAGCAAGGCGGCTAACGGCATCGTCAAATGCATTTACAAGTTCCGTTGGCGCGCGGCTGTTCTGGTTTTCGGTGTCTTTTTTTTGTCTGGCCATACAACCATCCTTGAGCCAACCTCGGACTGTGTCAACCTGGACTGTCGAAAACATCCGTGCCCACCGGTTGGCTGAAGCCAGGAACCTGTTGGTCCACCATTTCGGATAGGATCAATGGCTGATGATTGGTAAACAGGCTGACGTTAACCTACATATCATTATGAGCAAGAGATCCGATAAAGTGACGCCCGCCCCCACAACAAAAGAAGAGCAGACACCTGATGGCTGAATCCTTTGGTACCGAGCTGGTTGAACAGCTCCAGCGAAATATTGGCGATGCCTTCCTGGCCGTGTCAGGTGAGGATTTGGACTGGGGCGCGCTTGTCGTACAGATGCTTGGCCAGTTGTTGGTCTCTGTAATCTATCTTGGGGTGTTTTTCGGGATCTATCTGGTGGTGACAGGTGCTATCCGGCTGGTCTTGGGCAAGCAGCGGGCCAAAACACCTCTGTTCATTCAGGTGCGAAGCACTCTGCGTTATCTGGCCGGGTTAGGGGCGCTGGTCTTCATTCTTGCACAGTTCGGGACGTCTCCTGAGGTTCTCAAGGCGATGGCGAGGGCGGGCTTTATGGCCCTCGGTTTCTATGTGGCCTGGCTGGTTCTGGCACGCCTGATCAAGGACAGCATGGTGCGCTACAAAATGGATCCTTCGATTCGTCAGCTGGTCGAGAACCTGTTTTCGGTGGTCGTCTCAGCGCTGGCTGTGGTGACGGTGCTCGCCCAGTTCGGTTTCGATGTGATTTCGATTGTGGCGGGGTTGGGGATCGTCGGTATCGCCGTTGGCTTTGCGGCGCAATCAACCCTCTCCAATTTCATTGCCGGTATCACCCTGCTGATTGAGAGGCCGTTCCGCATTGGTGATTGGGTGACCATCAACGGGCAAGACGGCAAAGTGGTCAAGATTGCCTTGCGCACCACCTGGCTGCGCACCCGGGATAATATCTTCGCGATGATTCCAAACGACAGTGTGGCGTCATCCGACATCATCAATTACAGCGCAGAAGGGGTCACCCGCCTGAATATCCCGGTGGGCATTGCTTACAAAGAATCCGCGAAGGCCGCGAGGGATGTGCTGATGCCGGTTCTGCTGACGCACCCTGAAGTTTTACAGGGTGCTGGTATGGAGCCCCGTGTTCTGCTTAAAAGCCTGGGCGATTCTTCAGTGAACCTTGAAGCCAAGGTGTGGATTACTCCCGATAATCTGGATGTGCAGCCCAGAATCATGGCTGATGTTCTGGAACAGATGAAAGAGGCGCTGGATGCCGCCGGCATTGAGATTCCTTTCCCTCATTTGCAACTGTTTATAGATGATGCAAAAGGGCTCAAGCCGGTTCTGGAGCCCCTCTACAGCAAGCGGGAAGCTAACGGATAACTCCTTGCTCCCCCCCCCCTCCTCTCTCCCACGCCGGGTGACGTGAACCCTGTTATGACAATGGTGACACTCTCGTGATCATTCCGTGATGATCTGGTCGGCCCATGCAGCGCACTATTTGTTCAGGCGGGAAACACATGCTGAATGGTTGCCTGCCGCTCCGAACTCATAGATGAAAAGGAAACAGATATGAACACGATGCTAAACGGTGCCCGCATTGCAGCTCTCGCCGCCGCCTTCGCGACTTCAGGAATGGCCTATGCCGCTGAACCACCTGCCGGCTCCAGCGGTGCGGCGGTCTCCGGCAGCGATAAAGTGCATTGCTATGGGGTGAACTCCTGTAAGGGAACGGCCGACTGCAAAACCACCGAAAATGCCTGTAAAGGACAGAACGCGTGCAAGGCCCAAGGCTTCAAGGGGATGTCAGCAAGCGACTGCCTGTCGGAAGGTGGTGTGATTGGCGATCTGGGCTGAGTAGGCCAGATCAAATGTGTTTGTCCGGAGGCGCGTTCCGGCGCGCCCCGGGTTTTCAACGGGAGATTTAACGGATGATGAATCACTCTGCCAAAGCCAAACTGAATGGGCTGAAGAACAGTCTCCGTGAGCCGTTCCAGGGTTTTGGGCTGGGTTTGCGCCCGCGTCATTACAACAGCTTTCTTGCCCAGCCGCAGGCGGTGGATTGGCTCGAGGTCATCTCCGAAAATTACATGGTCCAGGGCGGAAAACCGCTTGCGATGCTCGACAGGATTCGCGCCGACTACCCAATCGCGATGCATGGTGTGTCGATGTCGATTGGTTCTGTTTCTCCCTTAGACCATGGCTATCTGCAGCGCCTGAAAGCGCTTGCGGACCGTATCCAACCGATGTGGGTTTCTGATCACTTATGTTGGACCGGTGTGCACGGCACGAACCTGCACGATCTTTTTCCATTACCTTATACCGAAGAAGCCTTGCGACACGTTGCCGCGCGCGTTCGCGAGGTGCAGGAAACGCTTGGGCGCCGTCTGGTGCTGGAAAACGTTTCAAGCTATATCGATTACGCCAGTTCAGAGATGAGCGAATGGGCGTTTCTGACCGCCCTTGCGGAGGAAGCCGACTGCTTGCTGCTACTTGATGTAAACAACATCTACGTAAGCGGTATGAACCACGGCTTCGACCCGCGTGACTTCATCGACGGCGTACCAGCGCACCGCATCCAGCAGATTCATGTGGCCGGGCACTCAAACCTGGGTGACGTCATCATCGATACCCACGATGCGCCGGTACCCGACGAAGTGTTTGATCTCTACGCCTATGCATGCCGTCGCTTCGGGCCGGTCAGCACGATGATCGAGCGCGACGATTCAATTCCGCCGCTGGAGGACCTGATCGTGGAACTCGACCGGGTGAGGGCCGTGGCAGCTCGTCACACCCCTGTGTGGGATCGAGAGGAGGCATACGCATGACTGATTACGCCCCTCGTTCGTTAGCCGATCTGCAAGCGGGACTGCAAAACTATGTTTTGGGCGATGGTGTTTCGGACGACATTCTTTCCGAGCTGACGGGCGGTGCTTCTGACCAGAGTAAGCGGCGCCTGCATATCTACCATTCTGGCTATCGCTCGCGGATGAACGAGGCGCTCCAGTCTGCTTTTGAGCAGACCTGGGCCTATCTCGGTGACGACGCATTCGACGCAATTTGCACTCGCTACACCGAGACGAGTCCATCGCACTCGCCGAATCTGGGCGACCATGGCCGCAACTTCCCACGCTTTTTGCAGCAAGCTTTGTCTTCCGATCCGGAAATCGCCGAGCTGGCAACCATGGACTGGAGGCTCCACAGCGCCTTCGATGCACCGAATGCCGCCATTCTCACCGGTGAGCAATTGGCAAATGTCGGCGAGGCGCAGTGGGCATCGCTGGGATTCGTCTTCCACCCGTCCGTTTCGCTCGCTCAGTTCGAGTGGAACGCACTGGAAATCTGGCATGCGCTGGATCAGAAACAAACACCGCCCGTCGCCGAAAAGCTGAACGAGCCGGTAGGGCACCTGTTCTGGCGCAGCGACCAGCGAAGCTACTTTCGCACACTTGAGTCGGATGAGTATGCCGCACTTAAGGGCCTGCTTGAGGGGCTCAGTTTTGCACAAGTGTGTGAGCAACTCGCAGAAGGCTATCCGAATACCAGTATTGACGCGTCGATTGGCACCTGGCTGGCGCGTTGGCTGGCGGATGGGCTGTTGTCGGAGGTCAAGCCGGGGCCTGTTTGAGTGACACCGTAACCCTTATCGGCGTGCTTTGGCCGACCGTAAAATTCAGGAGTCTGACATGTCCAAATCCAAAATCTCACAGTCCGAGATCACCGAAACCAACACCACCCGCACCATGACCGCTGCTGCCATGGCACTCGCCCTGGGTTCTGCGATCTCCATCGCTGCCGTTCCGGACGTTGCCCACGCGGAGGGCATGGAAAAGTGCTATGGAGTTTCGCTCGCCGGTAAGAACGACTGCGCCGCCGGGCCGGGCACTACCTGTGCGGGCACGTCCACTATCGATTATCAAGGGAATGCCTGGACGCTGGTTCCGAAAGGCACTTGCGAGGAGACCGCATCCCCGACTTCACCCACAGGCTTCGGACAACTCGAAGCCTTCGAGGAGAAGTAGCAATGCTGCCCTCACGGGCAGGCTTGGGCCTGAAACCAGAGCACTTTCGGAACATTCTGGAATCGGGCCCAGACATTGGTTTCTTTGAGGTTCATGCCGAGAACTACATGGTTTCGGGTGGCCCTATGCACCATTATCTGGGGAAAATTCGTGAGCACTACCCGTTGTCATTGCATGGGGTAGGGCTCTCGATCGGAGCCGACGCTCCCCTGGACAAAACACATCTTGATGCGCTGGCGGTGCTGATTGACCGTTATGCGCCGCAGGTTTTTTCTGAGCACCTGGCCTGGTCGAGTCATGGTGACTTCTTTCTCAATGATCTGTTGCCGCTGCCATACACGGCCACCACCCTGAACCGTGTGTGTGACCACATCGATCAGGTGCAGACGCATCTGGGTTGCCGCATGTTGCTGGAGAACCCGGCGACCTATCTGGAGTTCTCGACCTCGACCCTGTCGGAGACCGACTTCATCAGCGAAGTAATACGCCGCACGGGCTGTGGCCTGCTGCTCGACGTCAACAACGCCTATGTTTCGTGCATCAACCATCACCGCGAGCCCGGGGCTTATATCCGTGCATTACCGCTTGACCGGGCGGAGCAGATTCACCTTGGTGGTTTTGCCTCCCAGGCCGATGCCAACGGCGACCCGCTGCTTATAGACAGCCATAGCGCACCCGTTGCGCAAGACGTGTGGGCACTCTATACCGAAGTACTTGAGCAAATAGGGCCGACTGCCACGCTGATCGAACGCGATAACGACATTCCGCCATTTGACGTTTTGCTGGCCGAGGTCAATCTCGCCGACTCGTACCTTGTTGAAGCAGGAGGCCAACGTGAGTGAGCAGACAGTATTCGCCAGCGCATTGCTTGATCCGGCGCAACCCTGCCCGGACGGGTTACGGGCGTGGAACGGTTCCGATCCGAACCAGCGCTTTGCGGTGTATCGCAACAACATCGTGGTATCACTGATTGATGCACTCGCTGCCACGTTTCCTGTTTGCCAACAACTGGTTGGCGAAGCCTTCTTCCGCGCCATGGCCAGGGTGTTTGTGGTGGCGCAACCACCGCGTTCGCAAATCCTGACCTTCTACGGGCGCGAATTTCCGGCCTTTATCGACACCTTTAGCCCGGCATCATCAGTACCCTATCTGGCCGACGTGGCTCGGCTCGAAAGACTACGACTCGACGCATTCCATTCTGCCGATGTTGAGTCGCTTGGCACGGAGGACATAACCGGAGTGCTGTCTGCTCCCCATCGGCTACCCGGGCTTCGCATGGATATCCATCCCTCGGTGGCGGTGCTGCAATCACGGTTCGCCGTGCTTTCGCTATGGGCCGCGCACCAGCAGGCAACCCCTGAATTGGCCCGTGTCGAGCCCCTGCAACCAGAAACCGTATTGGTGCTGCGTTCCGGGCTGGAAGTCCAGTGCATCGATATCGCAGAGGCCACCGGCGTTTTTATGGATCGACTGATACAGAAGGAAACGTTGTCGCAGGCTGAACAGGACGCCAAGGCATGCGAGCCCGGTTTTGATCTTGTTGCAGCGCTGACCCTTTTGCTGCGCTGGCAGATCATTACCTCCCTTTACCCCGGAGATGAACATGGACAACTCGACTGAAACCGCTGCTCAAACCTCAACCGGCACGGGTGTCCTGCCAGGCCTGATCAAGCAGGCAAACACTCTTTTCGGACGCATTCCGGACACCCTGATCGCTATGATCGCCCGCTTTTCGATTGCCGGCGTGTTCTGGAAGTCAGGCCAGACCAAAATTGAAGGGCTGGCCATCGACATTGTCTCCGGTGAGTTCAGCCTGGGGGTACCACGGTTGTCGGACAGTGCGCTCTTTCTGTTCAAAGAGGAGTACAGTCTGCCGTTGATCGCCCCCGAGCTGGCGGCCTTGATGGCGGCGTTCGCCGAGCATCTGTTTCCGATTCTGCTCTTGTTGGGACTGGCTACGCGTTTCTCGGCGCTGGCCCTGCTGGTGATGACACTGACCATCCAGATATTCGTCTATCCCGGTGCCTGGCCAACGCATGGGGTATGGGCGGCGGTGCTGCTTTATCTGATGGCTTACGGGCCGGGTTGGTGTTCAATGGACCACTTCATCGCGGCACGTTACCGGCGCTGAAGTGCATCCAAACACTTTTTTCCTATTTCATATATCATGGGTGTTTAGTTGTTGGATAAGCCAACAGTTAACGTGGAGAACACCATGAGCAAGAAGCCCGAGAAAGTGACATTAACCTCTGCCACCATTGAAGAGCAGACGGCAGCTTTTTTAAAGGCTGGTGGGGCCGTTGAGTACGTAGGTAAGGGTAAGAGTGGCCAAGAAACCTCAGCGGGCCCGAAGCAGATTAGCGTGAAATAGTCACCGGGGCAGATCTGGTTCTGAAGCGCAGGGATTAAAGCGTTAATGAAAGTCGTAAACCCAGTCCTTGTTTTTCTACTCTCTATGATCTTTGCAGTCTCTGGTCATGCAAAGATTTATAAATGGGTGGATGAAGACGGGAAGATTCATTTCAGCGATCGGGAAGACCATCGCGTTGAGCAGGAAGTTGTCAACGTGAAGCCTGGCGCGTCGAAATGGTCGCGTTTTGATATCAAGATTAAAGCCGTCGATGTGGAGCTGAGTGAAGAGGAAAATCAGCAGATTGTTGATGGTGTGAACAATGTCTACGAGTTCTTTGACCGTGTGATGTCCTTTGATATGTACAGGACGGTTCCGGTCAATATATTGATGTTCAAGGATAAGGCTGAATACCGGAATTACCTTGTTCGCAGGAACAAAGGTCTGGCGGTTGCTTCATACGGCCTGTATATACCTTCCGAACACCAGATAGTCGTCTATGTGCAGGAAAACAGAAGCCGCACCTTTGAAACGATCAAGCATGAGGTGAGCCACGCGGTTGTCGATACCATCGTTCCTTATGCGCCGCTCTGGTTGAATGAGGGGCTTGCCGAGCAGATGGAAATGCTGGAACGTGATGAATCGGGCCTGTACTTTGAACGTCATCAGGAAAACAGTTGGGTGGTTGCTCAGGCCCGTGAACAGGGCCGTTTAACGGGCATTTCACAGTTTCTGAAATTATCCAGTTATAAGTGGCGCCATTCAGAGCTGTCGGGGCATGGGAGTTTGAGGGCTCAGTCCGGTCAATTCCTGAGTTTCCTGCTCTCCAAACCGACCCGCCGCAACTTCGTGGTGCGGCTGATGCACAACTTCAACCGGGGTGACCGCACTCTCGCATACTACCTGGTGGATGATAATTACATCGGCGGAGTCAGTATGTTGGATTTGGACTGGCGGCGTTGGCTGCACGAACAGGGTAACGACATCATCCGGTTTTAACCGTCGGTCGTTGCTCTTCATCTTTGAAAACCCGCAATGAGAGGACTCACTATGCCTCACGTTCGTTTTACCCACCTGCTCGGTTTTGCGTTTCTTGTTGCTGTTCTCGCTGCCTCTGCCGCTCATGCTCATCACGGTTGGGCCTGGGCCACGGACGAGGAATTTGAAATCACCGGTACCATTCAGTCGATGCGCCTTGGTAATCCCCATGGCGAGGTCACGATAGACGTTGATGGCGAGGCATGGGTTGTGGAAGTCGGCCAACCCTGGCGTAACGACCGTGTCGGGCTCAGTAAAGAGATTTTGAGCGTCGGCCGGGAAATGACCGTGCACGGTCACCGTTCCGCCAAAGAGGGCGAACGGTTGGTCAAGGCCGAGCGGATTGTCATCGATGGGACGAACTACGACTTGTATCCCGGTCGTGATTCCTGAGCCTGGGAATGATTGAGCCGGCGCTGGTCTTTGTTGAAAACCTGGCCTTTGTATCGGCGCTGCGCAATTCCACCCTCGCATACCCGCTGATCAACGCCGGGCATATTCTTGGTGTTGCCCTGCTGATTGGTGGAATTGTGCCGCTGGATCTGCGTTTGCTGGGGCTCTGGCGCCGCTACCCTGTGATGGTGTTTGTCGATGTGCTTCGAGTCACCTCCGCGTTTGGTTTGGGGTTAGCGGTGGTCTGTGGTTCGCTTCTATTCGCCACAGCGGCGGTGGACTACGCCGGGTCGATGTTGTTCCGGGTCAAGATGGTGGTTGTCCTGTTGGGAGTGTCGAACGCGTTGCTACTTGCTCGGGTGTTAAAGCGCCGGGATATACGGAGCCTCCCAATGGGTGCTTCCATGCCTTTGCCCTTGAGGGCAGGTGCCTTGATGTCTCTGGTGTTCTGGATGAGTGCGCTGACTCTTGGCAGGCTATTGGGCTACTTCTGAGTAGGCGGGTAGCGACAGGAGTTGCCGCTACCCGGTGTTTCGAAGGCTAGCTGAATGCAGGTTCAAGAGGTTTACTGCCAGCAACCCGTTTCATCCACGCCATGTCCAGTGGAACAAGAATGTTCACTGCGAACAGCACCCAGCCCAACGCCTGCAGGCTCTCCGCAAACCACAGCATCAGGGCGAAAGACAGCAGGGCCCAGCTGACATCCACAACCATCATCAGGTTGAAGTATTTCTCCAGCCACCGTGCGTTCATGGCCATAGCGGCCATATCCACGCACCAGAGCAACATCACTATGCCCACCACTAGATAGAAGGTTGCGCCGGGCCCTCCCGCTAACTGGGCGATCGGCTCTGCGGCCAGGATCAGTGCCAATGCCAGTGGCGTGGAGAGGAAAACATCGCTCAGGACGATCTGTTTTACGCTGAATTGACGGACGAAGCTTTTCATAGGATCACCTCAATCGGGTTTCACAATGTGTTGGACTACGCTACAAAGCATCTACCTGGGCGGTGATGGGCACAATTACCTGTGAGGTAATGGTGCAGCACACCCTTGAGGAAGATAATCGCTGAACACTCGAATATTCACAGGAACTACCATGAGCGCCTTCGGTACGCTTTTTAGAGAAATGCGGCAGGGTAAACGGTTGAGCCAGATGGATTTCGCCCTGGAATGCGAAGTATCGGCGAAGCACATCAGCTTTCTGGAAACGGGCCGAAGCCAGCCCAGTAAGGGCATGGTTCTGCATTTGGCGCAGATGCTTCAGACGGATCTGGCGGCGACCAACCGCCTGCTGTCTGCGGCGGGTTACAGCCAGGTTTACAGCGATCAGGATTTGAACGCGCCAGGCATGGCAATGATCAAAGAAGCGCTTGATCACCTCTTGCAGGCACACCTGCCGTACCCGGCGGTTGTCTTTGATCACGAGTACTATCTGGTGATGGCTAACACAGCCATGCAGGCGATGATGGTAAGAATGGTGGAACTGGGCGCTCACTTTCCCGCAAGGCCGAACTTTCTCCTATCGCTGTTGGACAACGAGGGCATGAAACCCTTTGTGGGAGATTGGGAAAACATTGCATGCCACATGCTGCAGCGGGTCTACCATGAGCATCTAGCCGGCCCCTTCCGGGACCAGCCCAACCGATTGCTGGAGCATGCCTTGACTCTGCCCGGCGTTCCGCAGAACTGGAAAAGCCACGTGGTGGAACATCTCGACTACCCGGCGATTCCTTTTACCCTGAACCTGGGAGATCAGCAGCTTAGAATCTTTTCGACCATTGCAACGATAGGCACGCCTTTGGATGTCACCGCACAGAACTTGCGGATCGAGCATTTTTTCCCAATGGATGAGCGTAGCAAGGCTTTCTGGCAAAGCTGAAGCGGGCTGCTGTCGTCTTGGGTGACCGGGTTCTTCATGGAGATGCGAACGTTCGGACTCGTTAAGCTCCAACACACTCGATGATTTCAAGCGACGCAGGCAGGCCTATCTGTTTTCCGGCACTAATGAAGTCGGTGTAGAAGCGATCCACATACTTGAATGAGGCAACTTTACAATGAGAGCTTTGGGTCCATTTGCTATGGTTGGCCACCAGCAAGCGTGACCGGGTGTTGGAAATGATGGCCCGGCTGACTTCGGCCTCGCGGATATCAAAATCCATCAGGCCATGCTGTGGGTCCATGCTACCGGTGCTGATGATGCCAAAGTCGGTGATGAAGGAGCTGAAAAATCCGGTCACTTCCGGCCCGACCACATCATGGTGGTTGTGCCGGTATTGCCCACCGGAAACGATGACTTCGATGCCGGAATTGCCGGAAAGCGCAGAGGCCACACTAAGGTTGTTGGTCAGGATGCGCAGTGACTGGTGATGAATCAGCGCTTTCGCCACCAGTTCGATGGTGCTGCCGACTCCCAGGCTGACGGTGGCGCCTTCAGGAATATCCATTGCAACCCGCTGAGCCATCTGCTGCTTGGTGGCATGATGATGGATCCGCGCGTTTTCAACGGGAGAAATCGTGGCACTGGCCGGTAGGCTGACGCCGCCATAACGGCGACGTAGCACACCCTGTTCGCACAGTTTGTTGATGTCTCGGCGAATGGTTTGGGTGGTGACTCCAAAGCGTTGGGCAATGTCTTCAACCTCGACATGCTTCTGCTCGTTCACCCAATCCAGAATGCTTTTTTGCCGATCTTTGGCGCCCATCAGATTAGATACTCGGTCCATTACCCCTGGCTTGATCACACAGGATGTGTTTCGGCCTGCGGCAGGTCGGATTCGGTCCGTTGCCTCAGCCAGTTTTCGGCCATTTCCGCGAAGCCCAGCCCGGAACGCTGGCTGACAACGGCGGCCGGCCGATGGGTCATCCCGGGCAGATGCTTGCGAATGTTTGCCACGCCAACACTTAGTGGAAAACATCGAAACATGCTTTCGTCATTGGGTGCGTCACCAATGAAAACTGCGCGCTGTTGCAACGCCTGACGATCCAGTCCCAGCACTTCCTGCCCTACACGCACGGCCATCGTGGACTTGTCAAAATCGCCGAGCCAGACGTTGAGGTGGATTGAGCTTTGCCGAACGTTAAAGCCCCGGCCAACCAGAGCGTTATGAAGAGCCGCTACTTGCTCTGAGCTTAAAGACTGCTGCTGGTTGTAGTCGACCGCTACATCGACATAGCGGAAGGCCTGGTCGCTGGCGAGTTGTGGTTCGAAGTCCAGATCCAGTGCGGCGACTGCAGTCAGTATGGCCTCTTGGTCGCGCTTATGGCCGGCTGCGTCGTTCCAGTAGTGCCAGCGGACCGTCTGGGGGGCGGTCCGCTCGGCGTAGAAGGCGCCGCCTTCACCAATTACGGCAGTGACCGGCCACGTTCTGATGATCTGGTCGCACCAGCCGGCGCAACCCCCGGTCACCGGAATCACGCGAATACCAGCCGCTGCCAGCCGACAAAGGGCCAGATAGGTTTCTGGCAGCAATTGACCATCGGTGGTCAGGGTATCGTCCACGTCGGTGAACAATACGTCCGCTTGGCCAAAGTTAAAGCTGTTTGTCATGGACTGGGTTTTCCGCGTCAGATAACTTTCTTGCGCAAGGCGCTGGTTAGTGCTTCGCCCAGAATCACCAACACCACAATAGCGAGCAGAATCGTGGCCACCGTCTGCCAGGCAAACAGGTCGATAGACCCTTGCAGCAGCACTCCGATGCCACCGGCGCCCACCAAACCAAGCACGGTGGATTCACGGATGTTGATATCCCAGCGCAGGATGATGATGGCAAAAAAGGCTGGCATTACCTGCGGCACGATCGCGTACAGCACTACTTTCATTTTGCTGGCGCCGGTTGCCTGCATAGCTTCGACGGGGCGGCGATCGATCTCCTCGATAGCCTCGCCCATCAGTTTACCAATGAAACCGATTGACCGGAACATAACCGCCAGAATGCCTGCAAGTACCCCAGGGCCGAAAATGGCGACGAACAGCAGGGCCCAGATGATGGTGTTTACTGAGCGGCTGGACACAAGAATAAACCGACCGAGCCACAGGGTGGCCTTGTTCGGCGTGGTGTTCTGCGCCGCGATATAGGACACCGGCAGGGCAATGAATATCGTGAGCATGGTAGACAGGGTGGCAATGTGTACGGTTTCCAGCATGGCCGCGAAGATGGCATTCCAGGTGCTGAACTCCGGTGGCCACATGCGTGCGCCCAGGTTTTGGATCTGGTTGGGGGCGTCCCACACCCAGGGCCAGAAAATGTCGATGTCACGCACCGCCCAGACAATCGCAATCAGGGTTACCAGGTAGATCCCATAGCGGGTCCACTGTTCTTTCCGGTCGTAGCGGGACCAAACACGGTCAGTCAGTTTCGCAGCGTGATCTACCATACTTTTTTCCTCACCCATCCGCTTATGCCTTCGCTGACCAGAATGATGCCAATAATCATCAGCAGAATGGCAAAGGCGAAGTCGTAATCGTAACGTCCGAACGCATTCATCAGTGTGCCGCCAATACCGCCTGCTCCGACAATGCCAACCACCGCGGAAGCGCGCAGGTTGCTGTCGAGCTGGTACATGGATAGCCCAATCTGGCGTGGCATGATCTGCGGAAACACGCCGTAGATCAGCATCTTCAGATATCCTGCGCCGACGGAGCGCATGGCTTCCACCTGGCCCCAGTCGATTTCTTCGATTTCTTCGGCCAACAGTTTGGCCACGAACCCGATGGAATAGAGTGTCAGGGTCAGAATGCCTGCCATGGGGCCAAACCCGACGGCCGCCACAAACAGGATGGCCACGATGACCGGGTGGAAGCTGCGGGAGATAATGATGATAGCGCGCCCCACCAGATAGACTGGCTTCGGAGCCACGTTTTTGGCAGCCATCACCGCAATAGGTATCGACAGAAACACCCCAAGCAGGGTTGCCAGGAATGCAATCTGGAAGCTTTCCTTGAAGCCGGTCCACAAGAGTCCAGCACGCTCAAAGCTGGGAGGAAAGGCTCCACCGAATATTTTGGCGGCTCGGGGCAGGCCCTCGGAAATTCGCGCCCAATCAAAGGGCAGCGTGGAGAAAGCCCAGTAGAGATAAGTCAGGGTAACGGCGATCAAGCCATAGCGGAGCCAGGGGTTGGCTATGAACGGGGGCTTCTTCCAGACCCTGCCCGACGTCATGTCGGTTGCAGTTCTGCTGGTGGTCATACGGTCGCCTCCTGGGTTTGGGCGCCGGCCTCAGCCGCATCCTCGTCCGGGGACTCAATGCCGCCGTAAATGGCATCCAGCGCATCCTGGTTGAAGTCCTTGGGCGAACCGTCAAAAATCATCTGACCGTGCCGCATACCCACAATGCGATCCGTGTACATCCGCGCCTGAGTGACGTTGTGGATGTTGATCAGCACCGGCAGCGACATTTCGCTGGCCAGGGTTTGGAGCAGGCTCATGATCTGCTGAGAGGTTTTGGGGTCCAGCGACGCGGTTGGCTCATCCGCCAGCAGAATCTCCGGCTCCTGCATCAGTGCCCGCACTACGGCTACCCGTTGCCGTTCACCCCCGGACAACTGGTCGGCTCGATTATTGGCGTAGTGGGCGATACCCACGCGCTCCATCAGGTGGAAGGCGCGATCGATATCCGATTGAGGGAAGCGGCGGGTCAGGGCCTGGAACAGTGACACATAGCCCAGACGCCCGGACAGTACGTTCTCCATGACCGTCAAGCGATCAATCAGGTTAAACCCCTGAAAAACCATGCCGATACGCCGGCGGGAATGTCGTAATTCGCTGCCGCGAAGATTGACCAGTTGGTGGCCATTCAACTTGATCGAACCCGATGTGGGCTCAACCAGCCGGTTGATGCAGCGCAGCAGTGTGCTTTTCCCCGCGCCCGAAGCGCCGACGATGGAAACGACGCTGCTGCCGTCAACCTCAAGATCCAGGCCTTTTAGCACCGGCTCATTGTGCCCGTATCGCTTTACCAGGTTGGTAATTTCTAACATGAATTCACTCCGGCCAGAGCTTCCGGCCATTGGCCGGAAGCGCCTGTTGCTCTTATTTCAGATTGTCGGGCGTGTACTGAACGCCGTTGGACGCCTGGATGGTGCGAATTACGCGCCAGTTGTCCTTGTAGTTGATGGGGATGAAGGTCTCGACGCCCTCAAACTCTTCGCCCAGCTCGGTGCCGGAAAACTTGAAGCTGTAAAAGGCTTCACGAATTTTCTCGACCAGCTCGGGATGCAGGTTGTGGGCGTGGTTATAGGAGGTTGTCGGGAACCGGTCGGACTCCCACACCAGACGCACATCTTCCTCGTCGTAAAGCCCACGTGCGGCCATACGCTCAACCACTTCCGAGGCCACAGGGGCCGCGTCGTAATCCTTGGCCACTACGCCGAGCATGGACTGGTCATGGCTGCCGGAGAAGGTGATTTCATAGTCGTCACCTGGTACCACGCCCATTTCCGGGAACAGGGCACGGGGGGCTTGGTTACCGGAGTTCGAGGTAGGGGAGGTGTGTGCGACGCGCTTACCTTTCAGGTCGGTTATTTCATGAATGTCGGAATCGACGTGGGTGTAGACCTGAAGCGAGTAGCCGAACTGCCCGGAGTCTGAGCCCATCAAGGCGAAGGGCACCGCACCGGCGAGATTAACCGCGAAAGGCGTTGGGCCGGTAGAAAAGCCCGCCACATGCAAACGGCCGCTGCGCATGGCTTCCACTTGCGCGGCGTTGGATTGCACGGCGAAGAAGCGAACATCCTTGCCTGTCACTTCAGACAGATGATCGATGAAGGGCTGCCAGATGTCGGAATAGATGGCGGGGTCTTCAACCGGCGTGTAGGCAAAGATCAGAGTGTCGGGATTCACCCACTCTGATTTGTCCGCTGGCAGGTCAGCAACCATATCGCCGTTTTCGTCGCAGTACTTGGCGTCTAGCGAGCCTCGTTCGCAATCCGCAAATGCCTGACCGCTGAAGCCGACCAGCAAGGCGGATGCCGCCAGAGTCACCGACGGGAGAATACCGGGAAACACTTTCTTAGACAGGTTCATTCTTTTTCTCCATGTGGAGCGGTCCATGCCTGAGGTTTCTCTGCCTCGCATTGAACATCCGGGAAGGACCAGCTCACTCAGCTTGTTATTATCAGATGTTCAATTGAACATTAAGCATAACAGTAAATGAGCATTAGACAAGGTGAGAGGCATCGGAACACTTGGATCGACACCGTAATTAGTGTTCAATTGAACATCATCCATATCGAGGACGATCTTCTCTATGCCCGACACTTTTAGCCTGGTAACTCCGACCGACATTGTCTTCGGGAGAGGACAGATAGCCCAGCTGAGCGACCGGGTGACAAGGCTGGGTAAGCGAGTACTGATCGTTCATGGTCGCCATCCTGATCGACTTGCCAGGGTATTCGAGTCACTGAATGCCGTTGATATTGTCCAAACGATGTCTGTGCATAAGGAACCAGATTTACAGACACTGAATGCTGCTATTCGGCAAGGCAAAGCATTGGGTGTCGATCTGGTCATCGGCATTGGTGGTGGTTCTGTCATGGATTCAGCGAAGGTACTGGCTGCGATGCTGTCCAGCCAGACTGAGTTGATGAGCCACCTGGAGGTGGTCGGAGAGGGGCTGCCGTTATCCACCCAGCGCCTGCCCTTGATCCTGATTCCAACCACCTCGGGAACGGGGGCAGAGGCGACCCGAAACGCGGTTATTGATATTCCGGAAGCTCAGCGCAAGGTGAGTCTGCGGGATAACCAGTTGCTCCCTGACCTTGCCCTGATAGATCCTGCGCTGACCGACCATTGTCCCCGGGGTGTTACCTTGCACTCAGGGCTGGATGCCATTACCCAGGTCATCGAGCCGTATCTCTCGTCACGCTCCAATCTGTTCACCGACATGTTGTGCAAAGAGGCGATCCCCAAAGGCCTGGCCGCGTTAAAACAACTGATGGATGGTGAGTCTGAAGAGGCGCGTGACGCCATGGCTCAAGTGAGTCTGTTTGGTGGGCTTGCACTTGCAAACTCGGGACTGGGTGTCGTTCATGGCATTGCCGGTCCGTTGGGAGGATTATCTGGTGCGCCCCATGGTGCTCTCTGTGGTGCCTTGTTGCCGGCAGGTATAGCTGCCAACCGCGATAGCGTGGTTGAGGCGGAGCATAAGGCTCGTATTGATCGGGTAGTTGGCTGGATTGCAGACATATTTGAGGCGTCCGCGGATCAGGCGCTATCACGTTTTCGTGAATGGATCTGTCAAAGTGGCTTGCCCGGGCTGGCATCCATTGGAGTGACGGAAGAGCACATTATTGCCGCCTCACAGTCGGCTGCAAGCTCTTCTTCCATGAAGGCCAACCCCGTTGTGTTGCCAAGGCCAACCATTGAAAACATCATGCGCGAGTCGTTTTGAAAAGTGAGTTGCTATCAAAACGCTCAACACTTCGGCTAACATCCGTTATCAAGCGTTAAGATAACAACAAGAAGGTAAAAACAGTGATGTTGCTAACCGGCTTCGGGCTTGGCTGCCTGTTGCCCCTGTTTGTGATTACGTTGCGAGACTTCCGGCATTTGCTGGTTGGCCAGTTGTTCCTGCTGGTGATTGTTGGGTCTGTGGCGTTCCTGGTTGATCCTTTGATTCCAACCGAATGGCGCTGGATCACTTCCGACCTGCAAACCGCGTTGCCGGCCTTGTTCTGGCTACTGTGTCAGCTGATTTTTGCGCCGCGCCCGCGTTTGAAGTCAGTATGGGGCGCGATGGCGCTATACAGCTTTCTGGCGCCAGCGTTGGCGCGGCCCTTCGTAGAGCCCGGTGACGCGTGGACTCCGGCGGTGTTCTTCGGATGGCGGCTGGGCCAGTTCTTCGAGTACGTGGTGCTGCTGCATGGCCTCAGTTTTGTGATTCGGTACTGGCGAAACGATCTGGTGGAAGCCCGCAGGAAGGCCCGTCTGGCCTTTTTGTTGATTGTCGGCAGCGCCGTAGGCGTGGCGACGGTCAGCCTGAACTTCGGGCTTTATCATGAGTACATCCGCGGGATCATCACGGGGCTGGCGGCTTTCGCAACCCTGATCTGCCTGGTTACGGCGCGGGAGGGAATCATGGATCTGGTGGGCAGCGATCGGCCTGCCGGTTCGCCACAGCCGCAGCCCAGACCAACTCCAGAGGCAGAGCCCCAGGAAACCCACGAGGCACACTTTGCACAACAGGAGCAGGACGCCGCAGTGCTTTGCCGAACCATGGATGCCGGCTTCTATCGAACAGAGAAGCTGACTCTCAAAAAGCTGTCGGAAGCCACTGAGATTCCTGAATACCGTTTGCGCAAGGTGATTAACCAGGCTTTGGGTTATCGAAACTTCAATGACTACATCAACCAGCTCCGGGTAGCCGACGCCGCTGAACGTTTGCGGAACGAACCGGACACACCCGTGCTGAACATCTCTCTGGACGTTGGCTACCGTACCCTGAGCTCGTTCAACCGGGCGTTTCGGGATATCCAGAACGCCACCCCAACAGAGTACCGTCAGCAGTGCCTCGGGGCTGACATCAGCTGATCAAAACCTGCAATTTCCGGAATTGCAGGTTTTGCACAGTGCCCTTCTTTTCTCCTCTCAAACCCCTGGTGCGCGGGCCGTTGCAGAATTTGCACAGGGCGTGAGGCTTTCTGCACATCGGTTGTTCTCGCCAACGTGTCGCATCCTGCTTAGTGTCGTTCTGGACACCGCGTTCTTTTTGGGAACGCCTGAATAACAACAACACGATCAAGCAGAGGTTACGATGCGCCAGGCCAGAACGTTTAAGAAACTATTGTTGGTGACTGCCATTTCAAGTGGGTTCCTACTCGCCGGTTGTGATGGGGACGATGGAGAAGGCGGCAAGGCCGGAGCCGATGGACAGTCCGCCGATGTCGTTGCCCAACTTGCAATGACCACGTCTGGTTTTTCCATTCCTGAAGACGCCATCCTTGTAGCGCCGGATGCTGCAGACGGTGACGACATTACCGAGGCACTGTCCGTGGCGTTGTTCGATTTGCCGGAGGATTCCCTGGTGGTTCTGCCAAAAGGGCGGTTTGTGGTGACCGAGAGCATTGTCATCAACAGTGCCAGTGGGCTGACCCTCACCGGCTACGGCATCAACGAAACTGCGCTGGATTTCAGCACGTCCAATGGCGACGACGCGTTCCGCTTCCAGGGCGGGAACGGTATTACGGTGCGGGACTTCGGTGTGTACGAGGCGCCGAAGAACGGCATCAAGGCCACCAACGTCAACGGCATCCATATGACTTATACCGCCACGGTCTGGGAAGGCGAGTTGGAGTCGGCCAACGGCGCCTACGGGCTGTACCCGCTGAAAAGCCAGAACGTGCTGCTGGAGAACAACTACGCCTTCGGGTCGGCGGATGCGGGCATCTACGTGGGGCAGTCCGAAAACATTGTGGTTCGGAACAATACCGCCAAACAGAACGTGGCCGGCATTGAGATTGAAAACTCCACCATGGCGGATGTGTACAACAACATCGCGCTCGCAAACTCTGGCGGCATCCTGGTGTTCGACTTGCCAGGGCTGGATAAGGCCTACGGCGGCAATGTTCGTGTTTTTAACAACCAGGCCTACAACAACAACGCCGATAACGTAGGCGCTGGCGTGGTTGGCACGGTGCCACCGGGAACCGGCGTCCTGGTGCTGGCCACCAGTGACGTGGAAATGTACAACAACCAGATAACGGACAATGACACCACGGCGGTCGCGATCACCAGCTATCTGCTGGTTGATGATGACCTTGCCAGTTACCCGGCCAACTACGGCGCCACCATGGGCAATGGTTGGAGCCCGACACTGAAGAACGTCTACCTGCATAACAACACCATTGCCCGGAACGGCGATAACCCGCGAGGTGCGCTACTTCAGCCGGTTATTGATGGTTACTCCTCGAACATGAACAGCAAGGGGGCGCCGCAAACCTTTCCTGCGATTCTGTATGACGGAATCGGTGAACTGCTGTCGAATGCCGGAGAGTTGGCTGGCTTCAATGCCCTGGTTGGCGCCGAGGCGCAGGCCGATGGGGTGAACTACGACCCTTACGGCGCAGGCGACCAGATTTGTGCCAACAGCAACATCAATGGCAACCCGGCGCCAGACTATGACGAAGTGAATACCGGACTGGTCTATCCGGATGATCCTGCCGACGTAACCATGGTTGATGGCGATGGCAATCCTCTGCCCCACCTGTTAATCGATCAAATGGTCAACAACACCTACTTGAACTGCGTCCAGCCGCGACTGGCGCCAGCGGTGGTGAACTTCCGCAACAACATCTACGGCTGCACCGGGGATGATCTGGCCGAAGCGGCCTGCGCGCTGTAAGGGAGAGTCTCCAATGAAACACAGTAATAAAACGATTGCGGCGGGTGTGGTGACGTCTTTTCTTATGGCTGCGTGTGGCGGCGGAGGAGGTGGTGATTCGTCGGACGATAGTGGCTCCAACCCGACTGGCAGCGCACTGAATGCCGGTGCTGGTGCGCCGACAGGAGCAGAGGGCAGCTGCAGTGCAACCACGAATGGGGTGAACTGGGACGCCTTGATGACGGAGGTGTGCCCGAAGCTCTCCGACTACAATCTGTTTACCGATGCCAGTGATCCAACGGCCGGGCCGACCCGGGGCGGGGTGCCTTATGATCTCTCCACGGCGTTGTTCTCTGATTACACCAGTAAGTACCGTTTTGTGTTTGTGCCGGAAGGCAAGACCGTGGGTTACAACCCATCAGAGGCGCTGGATTTTCCGGTTGGGACGGTCATTACCAAGACTTTCGCCCTACCGGAAAATACCGCCATGCCTGACGGTGCGGAGCTGGTGATCGAAACCCGCCTGTTGATCCACCGGGTCGATGGCTGGATGGCATTGCCGTATTACTGGTCGTCAGAGTCCGAGGCGACACTCGCCATTGCGGGGAAACGCCTGACCGACCTGACCACCATCAACAACCAGGGACAGACGCTCACCTTTGATTATGCGGTGCCCAAAGCTGCGGACTGCAACTCCTGCCACTCCATTGTGCCGGACCTGGCGGGGCCGGATGACCAGCGTGAGCAGATTTTTCTGCCCATTGGCCCCAAGGCCCGTTATCTGAACAAGGATTTCAGCTACCCGGACGGCACGGTCTACAACCAGCTTCAATACTGGTCGGAAGGCGAACTGCTCACTGGGTTACCGGCGGATTTCAACAGTGTGGAACAGGCACCGGTGTTCAATGACGAAACCCACATCCCGTCACTGAGCGACGCAGAACTGAACGACAAGGCCAGGGCCTACCTGGACATCAACTGCGCCCATTGCCACCGGGCAGACCTCACCCTGCCGGCCGACTATGCCGGCCCCGCAGGCAGTAGCGGCGTGCAGTTGGAGTACAACCGCGTCTACGCTGACTCGCCGGGTAAATTCGGAGTCTGCAAGGACCCGGTGGCCGGCGGCAAAGAGGGCTATCCGTACGACGTGATTCCAGGCAACGCGGATGAGTCCTACCTGCTGTTCCGTATCGAGACGACAGACAGCCGACACAAGATGCCGGAGCTGGGCCGTAGCACAACGCATCAGGAAGGTGCTCAACTGATTCGCAGTTGGATTGACCAATTGCCCAGTGCCAGTTGCTCGCCGATGCCGTAATAGCGTCCCACCCTGGCGGGTTTAGCCGGGAATCCGGTCAAGAGAGTTGGTTTTGTGGCGGGTGAGGCTTATGCTCGTCACACATTTCTTATCCGGGAGTCGCTTTATGGGTCTGGCTATCGCATTACATGTTCTCTCTGCCGTGATTTGGGTTGGCGGTATGTTTTTCGCCTATATGGCCATGCGGCCAGCAGTGGTGGAGGTCATTGATGCATCGCAGCGGGGTACGCTTTGGTGTCACACCCTGTCCCGGTTTTTCCGCTGGGTATGGGTGGCGATCATACTGTTGCTGGTGACCGGTTACTGGATGGTCTTCAGCGTATTCGGTGGCATGGCGGGTGCCGGCTGGCATGTCCATGTGATGCAGGGGCTGGGGATTGTGATGATGCTGCTCTATTGTCACGTCTATTTTGCCCCCTTCCGGCGGTTAAAGCAGGCCGTTGCCAATCAGGACCCACAGGAAGGTGGGCGCCAGGTGGGACAGATCCGCAAGCTGGTGGGCACCAACCTGATTCTCGGGCTGATTGTCGTGGTGATTGGTGCTGGTGGGCGGTATCTGTAGACCTATCTGGTAGCTGATAACGCCTCATGCTGACGCCCTGTCGTCTTTTTTCTTTGCGGACTGCACAGGGATTTGCAAGAACTCATGGCTTTCCGGGATGATTTGTTGATACACGATAAATCATCCTGGAGAGTGTGATGAACGAAGCCTGGCTGAAAGCCCTACCCAAAGCGGAGTTACACCTACACCTGGAAGGGGCGCTTGAGCCTGAACTGATGTTTGCACTGGCTCGGCGCAACGGCATTGAATTGCCGTGGAGCGACGTTGACGTGCTGCGACAGGCCTATTCCTTCAATAACCTGCAGGAATTCCTGGATATGTATTACCAGGGTGCCAATGTGCTGCGCACGGAGCAGGATTTCTACGATCTCACCTGGGCGTACCTGCAGAAGTGTCAGGCGCAGGGGGTTGTCCATGTTGAACCTTTTTATGATCCGCAAACCCATACCGAGCGTGGCATTCCCTTTG
Source organism: Marinobacter sp. M5B (assembly GCF_042604615.1). NCBI lineage: Bacteria > Pseudomonadati > Pseudomonadota > Gammaproteobacteria > Pseudomonadales > Marinobacteraceae > Marinobacter > Marinobacter sp. M5B. Next base: position 3,418,407 of record NZ_CP156894.1, on the reverse strand, counting down.
AAGCGGCCATCAACGGCATCAGCGGCGCCATGCGGGATGGGCGCGAGCAGCTGGGTATTACCGGTGGGCTGATTCTCAGTTTCCTGCGGCACTTGTCTGAAGATGACGCCTTCCGGACACTTGAGCAGGCGATGCCGTTTCGTGATCAGTTTTTTGCGGTGGGACTGGACAGTGCAGAACAGGGCCATCCACCCAGCAAGTTTGAGCGAGTGTTCGCCAAAGCGAGATCTGAAGGCTTCCTGGCAGTTGCCCATGCCGGTGAAGAGGGGCCGCCTGAGTACATCTGGCAGGCTTTGGACCTGCTCAAGGTAAGCCGTATTGACCATGGGGTCCGTGCCGCGGAAGATCCGAAGTTGTTGGACCGACTGGCGGATGAGCAGATCCCGTTAACGGTTTGCCCGTTGTCGAACATCAAGCTGCGTGTGTTTCAGGACATGACCCACCACAACATTCTGGACCTGTTGGAGCAGGGTTTGAAGGTTACCGTGAACTCGGACGACCCGTCCTATTTCGACGGTTATGTGCTGGAAAACTTCGTGGCTCTGCGTGATGGCCTGGGGATGACCGAAGAGCAGGCCCGCCGGCTGGCGCAGAACAGTATGGACGCTCGGCTAGCTCCGTAGATGCAGCTTATACAAGACAGTATCGATATTCGGCAAGATGCGAAAATCTGTCCTACCATTGAACAGTCAATCCCGCGTTCAAGGAATGAGTCATGAGCATGATCAGCAGCACACAACGTTTATTGCTTGGTTCGGTTCTTGCCTTCTCAATGGTTGCCGGGGTCCATGGAGCGACACCCGCTCCTGAAGGCGCGTCGGTGTATTTTATTACGCCAACTGATGGGCAGACGGTGAGCTCTCCAGTCACCGTGAGATTCGGTCTGGATGGGCTGGGTGTGGCGCCAGCGGGCGTGGAACGTAAGGGCACCGGCCACCATCACCTGCTTGTGGATGTAGACGATATGCCGGCAATGGACCAACCGGTTCCGTCCGATGATCGTCATATTCATTTTGGTGGCGGACAAACCCAGACGTCCCTGGAGCTGTCACCGGGCGAACACACCTTGCAGTTACTGGTGGGGGATCACCTGCACGTACCTCATCAGCCGCCTGTGATGTCCGAGAAGATCACCATCACGGTGGAGTAGTAGCCATAAACGGCTCAGAGGCAGGCCAGAACGCTGTCGCCAAGTGCCACCTCGCCCCCTTCAATCACTCGCGTCGTTATACCGCCATGCCCACGCATGGCGTTATAACCGCCCGGCCCAAGGGCGGTCTCCATCTTGCTGCAGGGGTGACACAGGCCGGTGTATTCCAGCACCACACCCCCGATTCGGAACGCTTTGCCTTTCAGGGCCAGGAGGTTCAGGCCAGAGACCACAATGTTGCGCCGGAAAATGTCTGGGTCAAGAGCATCCCGCCCGAGGCAGGAGGCAATGGCATGCAGGTGCTCTTTCTGGATCAGGGTGACCTGCCGTTTGCTGGTCTCGCGGCCCTCGAATCGATCGCCTTCCAGGCCTTTGCCCGGCGTGATCATCACGTTATCGAGTATTGTCATGGGCTCACCACGGGCAGGGCGGATGCCAATCCATTCAACCCGGCCGCTCTGAGGAAGGGTGTCGAATAAGGTTTGAAGCGGGGTTGGTTGCGCCATGGGTGCCTCATGTGAGTTCTGGTCAGTTTGGCCCTGCAGGTACTGATTGTAGTTCAGGAACAGTCAGTCCTCCCTGCCTGGGAGGCTGTTGCCTAAATCAACCCGGCTCGGATCATGTCGAACGTGTCCAGAATGCGGGCCACATACTGGTCTTTTGGCCGAAAGCTGCTTTGGGTGCTGAGCGATACGTCCCGCTCCAGGTGATCCAGCAGCTTATGCAGGCGACGACGATGAAGGCCGAGTGCCGCCTGCACGGGGTCGGAAATAACGCCAGACAGCGCTGCGAACGCTGCCAGGGCGGCCATGACCGCGAGCATGACGCCGGCGGTCGTTGCCAGCGACGGCTCCGGTGGAAAGACGCTGTAGTACCACGTGCCAATGGTTTCGCCGAGGATAAAGTCCCGTGCGGCCAGGGTCTTTGCAAGCATGGACGCCAGCACCACTCCGAGCCCTATGCCCCCAGGTGTAAACTTCTGGAATGCAAACGCGCCCAGCACGGTGCATGAAATGCTGTTGGTGATATCGGCAGAGGCCGTCCGCGTTACGCGGTACTGACGCAGAGCGTCGGCAATCACGGGCTCTATCAGTTTGATAAAGTGCTGGTGGTCGACTGGCTCAGAGCTGTGGCGCTCGTAAACCTCCTCCAGCGCTTCCACCAGATAGTCCTCCAGCAGGTGGCCCGTTGGTTGGCCATTGTTCAGCAGGTTGGCCTGAATAAGGCTCGAGATGTGCTGTTGTACGCGAGTGGTAAAACCAGCAGGCACACGATCAGCCATTCCGTGCAGCCATTTCAGACCGGCTCGTTTGCGCGTTGGAATTTTACCAGTCAGGCAAGGGCGTAAACCGGCGCCCAAAGCAGATTGATCGGCGCCCGCAACATGTCCCAGCCCAGTGCCATCCGGTTGGTTGCCACAGCGCCGGGATAGTGGAAATGTCGGTCGATAAACGCCGGCACCCGCGACCGGCAGTCGGCGAAATACCGTTCAATGCCCGAGCCTATGGCCAGCTCTATCTCTGCTTCGGAGATGGTCTGCTCGGGTGGTATGGCAATGGGCATAAGTGACAGGTGCAGTTACCGGTAAGTGGGACGGAGTCGTTTACAGGCGCTCACTTTATCAGGAATCGTTACGGTTTCCTGTTAACGCCCTGATCATCCGGTAGAGAAACCCCAGAACTTCCCTAAATCAGAGAAACTTAGTACCTTGCGGACATTCCGAACAAAAACACCAACAGGATCATCGTTATGAAAATCCGTGCCGCTGTATTGGAAACGATAGGTGCGCCACAGCCTTTCGACGAAAACCGACCGCTGACGATTGAAGAGCTGGAACTGGATCCACCGGGCGATCATGAGGTGTTGGTTCAGATACGGGCAGCGGGTTTGTGCCATTCAGACCTGTCTGTGATTGACGGCAACCGGCCAAGGCCCGTGCCTATGGCCCTGGGCCATGAAGCGGCAGGCGTGGTCAAAGCCGTTGGGGCAGGGGTGACAGATCTCAGCCCGGGTGATCACGTGGTCACTGTCTTTGTTCCCAGCTGCGGGCACTGCAGCCCCTGTGCCGAAGGTCGCCCCGCCCTGTGCGAACCGGCGGCCGTCGCGAACAATGCCGGTACGCTTGTTGGTGGCGAACACCGGCTGCATCGGGCGGATGGTACGCCGGTGAATCACCACCTGGGCGTCTCTGCGTTCGCCGATCACGCAGTGGTGTCCCGACATTCACTGGTACGGATTGATCCAGACCTGCCGTTTCATCATGCCGCCCTCTTTGGCTGTGCCGTGCTGACGGGCGTGGGCGCCGCCATCAACTCGGCCGATATCAAAGCCGGCCAGACGGTCGCCGTTATCGGGCTTGGCGGCGTGGGCCTGAACAGTGTGTTGGGTGCGCTGGTGGCCGGGGCAGGACAGGTCATTGCCATTGATCTGGATGAAGACAAGCTTGCGATGGCCAAGAGCCTGGGCGCCAGCGCTGGCATCAACGCGGCGGACGAAGATTGCGTGAGCCAGGTGAAAGCCTTGACCAACGGAGGCGTTGATTGTGCGATCGAAATGGCGGGTTCTGAAAAGGCGCTGGAGTTGGCTTATCAACTGACTCGTCGTGGCGGTACAACCGTAACAGGTGGGTTGGCACACCCTGACAGGAAGGTGTCGATTCAACAGGTGAGCCTGGTGGCAGAGGAACGAACCCTCAAGGGTAGCTATGTGGGAAGCTGTGTGCCGGTGCGAGATGTGGCCCGCTACGTCAGCCTGTTTCGCCAGGGACGGTTGCCGGTTGACAAGCTACTGAGCGACACCCTGACCCTTGATGAGATCAACGAAGGCTTTGAGCGATTGGCAAACGGCAAGGCCATTCGCCAGGTCATTCTTTTTGACGACCACTGACGCCAGGCTGCCTCCATGGAACGATCTGACTTCCCCGTGTTTTACCCCATCATCACCCGATGGATGGATAACGACATCTACGGTCACGTCAACAACGTGACCTACTATTCCTACTTCGATTCGGTCATCAACCGCTATCTCATTGAAGAAGGCGGTCTTGATATACACAACGCACCGGTAGTGGGTTTTATGGTGAGTTCCAGCTGCCAGTTCAAGAAGCCGGTTGCCTACCCTGATGCCCTTGAAGCCGGCGTTCGGGTTGCCAGAATTGGCACCCGTTCTGTGACCTACGAGGTGGGGATTTTCATGGAGAACGACACCCAGGCAGCCGCACATGGCGAGCTTGTCCATGTGTTCGTGGATCGTGCCACCCAGTCCTCGACACCGATTCCCCCAGGGATTCGGGAGGCCCTGGAGCGAATTACGGTGTAAACGTCGCTCTCGGGGAAGGGCGACCGCTTCAGTCGTCCGGTGTCCAGAGGCCCTGCAGTTGCCCCAGCAACGAAGAGCCAATCCCCTGGTTCCCCAGGAAGCTCATGATAACCGGGACAAACTGCTGGATCATTCCGCTGTCCATACCCAGAGCTGTAAAGGCCGACCGCACGCCGTCCATCGACGATATATTGGAGAGCAGGCTTTCGCTCAGGCTGCTACCACCGCCCAACAGGCTGGACAGGCCCGAGGCTTTGCTGGTGAGGGTGCTCATGGAGTCGTTGGCCAGCTGGTTTTTTGCGAGTTGTAACAGGGCGCCAGTACCACCTGTTGCCTGGGCCTGCGTGACGCCGAGCTGGCTTTGGAGTTGGCCGACCAGTTGCTGGGCTTCACCGCTGACCTCTGATGCCGAGGTCATTGCTTCGGTGCCGCTGGAAAGCGCGTCGTTAAGGTCGAAGGCGTTAACGGTTGGGGCGAGTAGGTAGATGCTTGAAACCAGGAGGAATTGCTTGATGGTCGCGTTCATGGAGTGATCCTGAGGGATGTGTGGTCGAAGTCTGTCTCCTTTAGATGGTGGCGAACGGTGTTTAATAAAAGTGTGGGAAACCGAGACATATCTGCATGTCGGTTTGGTGTTGCCTTCTCGCTTCTAAAAAAGGGAGGGCAGTGAGCCCTCCTCCGTGCGTTCAGGCAAAGTCGTATTCACCGCCCTTCTCGAGCGCCTTTTGGTAAGCCGGCCTGGCGTGAGCTCTCTCAACCCACGCATTGATATGGGGCCGGTCTTTGCCAACGATACCCCGTGCTACTGAGGCTTCCAGTGGAAAGCTCATCTGAATGTCCGCCGCGCTGAGGTTATCCCCCAGAAACCAGGTGTTTTTTGCCAGGTGAGCTTCGACAAAATCCAGGTGTGTTTTGATCATCGGGCCGATGAAGGTAGCAGTGGTTTTATCGGCAATGCCTTTGGCCACCGGCTTGATAAAAAACGGCATCGGGCTGTTTTTTACCTTCTGGAACACCAGGCGCATTACCAGCGGTGGCATCAGGGAGCCTTCGGCGTAATGCAGCCAGTAGGTATAATCCAGCCACGCCTGGCCGCCGGTTTCCGGCAACATGGTGTCTTTGCCGTAGGTGTGGGCCAGATACTCGATAATAGCGCCTGACTCCGCTACCACCAGGTCGCCATCGGTAATCACCGGTGATTTACCCAGCGGGTGCACTTTTTTTAGGCTGGTCGGTGCCAGCATGGTTTTAGGGTCACGCTCGTAACGCTGGATTTCGTAGGGCACTCCCAATTCTTCCAGCATCCAGAGAACGCGTTGTGAACGGGAATTGTTGAGGTGGTGAACGGTAATCATGCAGTGACTCCACTGGTGTCAAAAGAATGAGCAGGTTAGCAGTGTAGTCTGCAAATAGCTTTTTGGTTCACTCCCATCGTGCTATGAATCACTATTTGGGAAAGTTGATTTAACTCATCTGAAGGAGGCCGGCAATGGCAGAAGCAACACTGAAGGAACAACTGAACACCGCGGTGAAAGACGCGATGCGGAACAAGGATAAGACCCGGCTTGTCACCCTGCGTATGGCGCAGGCGGCAGTCAAACAGATTGAGATTGATGAGCGCCGTGATTTGAGCGACGAGGATGTCCTCAAGGTGTTGGACAAGATGCTCAAACAGCGCCGTGACGCCGCCAGTCAGTACGATGAGGCGGGGCGCGAGGAGTTGGGTGACAAGGAAAGAGCGGAAATGGTAATCATTGAGGAATTCATGCCTGCGGCCCTGAATGAGGATGATCTGGACGGCCTGATTCGAATGACCATCAGCGCTACCGATGCACAGGGAATGCAGGATATGGGCAAAGTGATGAACGAGCTAAAGCCCCAGGTGCTTGGCCGGGTTGATATGGGCCACCTGAGCAAGAAGGTGCGGGCAGCACTGGCGGGCTGATGGTAACCCAGTTGCGTGACGCACTGGTAAACGAGAAAGGACCACCATGGCCGACAAAGAACTGCGCCCCAAATCCGATAAACAGGCCATCGACCAGTTTATCAACGAGGTTCGCACGCTGCCTAAACAGGGTGGCGGGCAGGGCAGGCTGATATTCGCGCTGGATGCCACCGCCAGCCGGGAGGCAACCTGGGATGAGGCCTGCCACTTGCAGAGTGAACTGTTCATGGCGACCCGGGATTTGGGTGGTTTGGCTATCCAACTTTGTTACTACCGCGGCTTTGGCGAGTTCAAGGCCACAGGGTTTGTGACGGAGACCGGTCAGTTGTTGAACCTGATGAACGGCGTTTCCTGCCTGGGTGGGCGCACCCAGATCAGCCGGGTGTTGGCTCATGCCGTGAAAGAAACCCGGGAAAAGGCCGTAAGGGCGGTGGTGTTTATTGGCGACTGTTGCGAGGAACCGGTGGACGAACTGTGCCATACCGCGGGGGAGCTGGGGATGCTGCGAACGCCGGTGTTCATGTTCCACGAGGGCGCCGACGCTCATGCCAGAGCAGTGTTCCAGCAGGTGAGCAAGTTGTCTGGTGGCGCCTATGCCCCCTTCGATCGCAACAGTCCGCAGGTTCTCAAGGATCTTATGGCTGCGGTGGCGGTCTATGCTTCCGGGGGAGCCAAGGCCCTGCAGGATTTTTCCAGCCGCAGCTCTCCAGAGGTCAAGCGCTTGACCCAGCAGATCAAGTAGCGCTTGTTTCAATCCACGTTCAAGCCATCGATGGACCGATGAGTTCCGGGGTATCTGAGTGCCACTAACGCTTCTGGTCATAGCACTGTCGGTTGTTGCGTGGGTCTGGCTGCGCAACCAGCCGGCCAGCCAACGTAAGCCGGCGATGATAAAGCTGGCCTTGATGGCTGCTATCGGGATAGTGGTTCTGATGGCCGTTACCGGCCGCTTGCACGCCTTATTCGCGTTGTTGGCGTTTCTCTATCCACTGCTACGCCGGGTGCTGCCATCATTGTTGATGGGGCGCATGGCGGGGGCCGGAACGGGAGATGCAAACGCAAGTTCGGGCAACCAATCCCATGTCTCCGGCGACATTCTGGAAATGAGCCTGGATCATGACTCCGGCACCATGAGTGGCAAGGTCCTGAAAGGCCCCATGGCCGGGCGAGAGCTGGCGGACCTGGGCGAAAGTGAATTTCTTGAGCTGTTGCGATACTGCCGGGCGCACGACGAGGACTCCGCCCGGCTGCTGGAAAGTTATCTTGACCGCCGGTTTGGTGACTCATGGCGTGCTGACGATGAGGCCAGCGCTGGAGGCGAAGAATCCGAAGAACAAGCCAATGCTGGCGGTCCACTTACCGAGAGCGAAGCACTGGACATCTTGGGGCTGAAGCCCGGTGCAACACAGGACGAGATCATTCGGGCTCACCGCAGGATGATGCAGAAAGTACACCCGGACCGCGGTGGGAGTAACTACTTGGCTGCCCGTATTAATGAGGCCAAGGCGTGCTTGTTGGGCTGACGGCTTCTGTCGGATCTAGGCGATCATTGTGCCAGGGGAACGTTACCCGATGTGTTAAGTGCAAAGCTGAGCAACCAACGATTCCCACGTTCAATCTTCGAAACCCGGTGTTGGTAGAGATCTGGTCGAAACAGGTATACCCGGCCAAACAAGTTGAAAATGTTCTTTTCGCAGATGAACTCACCGCCGGCTTTGGGCTTTACCAGAACACAATTGAGTTTGTACAGCCGGCCTTCGGAAGTCATGTCCAGGTGCGGTCCCACCTTGTGACCTTCCGGGTAGCGGACGAGGTACAGGTTCAGTCGTTTGGAGCGGAACAAAATCCGGGTTTTGACGTTTGCGGGCATTGAATGTGCGTTCTATCTTGGGAGGGTTGAGCTGTTAGTTTGTGCGGTTTGTCGGGTAGCCGTCAACCGTCGCTCCGAATCGTAACTTTCCTGCTACCAAAGTCCTGGCAGTTTCGTGATTTCGTATCATGTACAGCAAACGGGTGGCTCTGGGAAGGTGGTGTTTAACCAACGAACGGGGGAGATCGTTATGACTCAGTACCAGGGCAGTTGTTTTTGTGGCGCTGTTAAGTTTCAGGTATCTGGCGCACCCGAAGCGATGGGATATTGTCACTGTGATTCCTGTCGTCGCTGGTCGGCCGGGCCGGTGAATGCGTTTTCTCTGTGGCCATACGACAGCTTCGAGGTGTTAGCGGGTGCCGATCACATTGGCGAATTCCATCTCACGGAACAAAGCTATCGCAAGTGGTGTAAAAAGTGCGGTGGTCATGTGTTTACCGATCATCCGGCGTTAAGTCTTATGGACGTCTATGTTGCCAACCTTCCGGACCTGGCGTTTGAGCCCGCGGTCCATGTGCATTACCAGGAATCGGTACTGCCGATTCGCGACGGGCTACCAAAGATGAAGGATGTTCCGGCCGAGATGGGCGGGTCAGGCGACACTTTGCCAGAGTGATTTGATGAGAGCGGGGCGGGTGGCGCATCGAATTTCCACTTATGCCTATATATCCAATTCAATAAGCATGCTAAAACGTCTCGCCCGGTGCTCGCTCGCTTTTTTCGGGCGCCGGGTACTCTTCCATTCATCGAGATTTCAGCATGTCAGACAAGTTCTTCTACAAAGGCCGGCAGGACGCGCGCCAGCACCACACCGCCCATGGTGGCTTCCAGACCAAGGCCAGTCAGAAGAGTGGCAGCAAGAAGTTTCCGCTAACACTGGTGGTTACCAGTGAGGCGCGCAGGCAGGAGGTCGAAGCTCAGGTGGCGGAAGCCAATCTGCATGCCAACATTACAGTGGATGCCCGCGAGGGTGCGGTTGAATTCATCACCGAACTGACGGCACTCCTGAACAAAGGGGCGACGGTGACCACGGCGAAACTGCCTTCCCGCAATGATCCTTGCCATTGCGGGAGTGGTGCCAAGTTCAAGAAGTGCTGTGGTTGACCACGCGTTTCTCAATCGCTCTGTTTCAGACCCATTTCCCAGAAATCGATTTCCAGCCGGGTGGCGTCGCTGAATATCCGGGTAAGCTGCTCGAACCTGGCGGGGGATACATCCGCCAGTCGTTCATCCAGCCACTGGATTTCCGCGTGCATGGCCTGCTGGAACTCGTCGCTTTCATACATGGCGATCCAGGCGTCATACGGGTTTTTGTCTCCCCGAATGGTTTCTGCCCGTTTGTTCAGCCAATTGGCGATTTCCCCGTAGCCCACCATGCAGGGTGAGAGCGCAACATGCAGGTCGAGCAAATCGCCGCGGTTGCCCGTGTCGAGCACATAGCGTGTGTAGGCAAGGGTGGCGCGCGCTTCCGGCAGGTTGGCAAGTTCTGCTTCTGAAATGCCCCATTCCTTGCAGTAGCTGATGTGTAGGTCCAGCTCTACATCCACGATGGCCTGCAAGCCTTCCTTTGCCTGGCGGAGATCCAGCAAGGTTGGGCTTTTGTAGGCCGCCAGGGCGAAGGCGCGGGCAAACTGGATCAGGAACAGGTAATCCTGCTTGAGGTAGTGCTGAAACGCTTCGGGAGCGAGCGACGCATCGCCTAACTGCTTTACGAAACTGTGTTCAATGTAGTCGCGCCATTCTGTCCGGCAAGCCTTCCTTAGGTCTTCGAACTGATACGTCATTGTGAATATCCTTCGTCAGATTGAATGTGTTTGGGTCAGGCAACTCAACGACAAATCCTTTTCCAGCCGATAGGTATCAAAATCCCGCGCCAGAAACAGCTGGCCCTTGTAGTGCTGCATGGCTTCGGCCGCCAGTTGGTTGATATGGGGCGTACCTCCCGGCCCGGACTGGTAACGTGAGCTGAAATGGGTCAGCACCAGGTTGGGCAAGTGAGCCTGTTGGGCGAAGCGGGCCACCTGTTCAGCGGAGCTGTGTTGTTGCCAGGGGCCGACCCGGTCGGCCACGTCCTGGGTATAGGTGGCTTCGTGGATCAGCACATGGGTGCCGTTGCAGGCATCGGCCAGCAGGTCCGGGGTGTCGTTGTCGCCAGCGACGATAAGGCGGCGGGCCGCGCGGGGAATGTGCGTGTATTCGTCACTTCTGAGCAGGCGGCCATCCTCCAGCGTTATATCGTTGCCTTTCTGCAATTCGCCCCAGCCGGGACCGGGCTCGATGCCTTCCGCCCTTAATTTGTCCTGAAGTAGTTGTCGCTCCAGGCTTTGCTCGGTGAACACATAGGCGCGGCAGGCGACACGATGGGACAGTGCCACATTGGTAACCCTGACGTGCTCATCCTGCCACTGGAAATCCGATGCTTCGGAATCGATGAAGTTTAGCGAGTAGCTGAGACTGGAGTCGCTGTTTGCGAGCACTGCGCTGATGAAACGTTGTACCTGGATGGGGGCAACGATGTCCAGCGGTTCCGTGCGGCCAAGCATGGAGGCGCTGGTGAGCAGCCCTGGAAGGCCAAACGTGTGGTCGCCGTGGATATGGGTGATGAAGATGGCGCGTAATTGCACTACCGAGTAGCGGGTGCGAAGCAACTGGTGTTGCGTGCCTTCACCGCAGTCGATCAAATACCAGGGTTTGGGACCGGAGTGACACAGGGCCAGCCCGCTCACATTTCGTGACCGTGTCGGGGTGCCGGCGGATGTGCCCAGGAAAGTGAATTCCATTATTAATCCGCCCATTGCCAGGGTGGCGCATCCAACAAACCCTGCCCCAGGACTATGGTTTCGCCAAGGTCTTTGTTCAGGGCGATGGAGTTGCAGTCGCCATCCTGTTCCAGAGTTGCCACCAAACGTGGTGCGTGGGAAACGACCCACACCTGGGTTTCACGTGATGCTCGATTGATCAGGCGCCCCAAGGCAGGCAGCAAATCCGGGTGCAGGCTGGTTTCCGGTTCATTAAGCACCAATAGTGACGGTGGTCTTGGCGTGAGTAGTGCGGCTACCAGCAACAGGTAGCGAAGCGTGCCGTCCGACAGCTCCGCCTGGTTTAAGGGGCGCAGCAACCCCTCCTGCAAAAACTGCAGTATGAAACGGTTGCCGGAGTCTGCCTCAAAGTTGATGGTTGCCCCGGGAAAGGCATCCTCAATGGCATCGTACAACGCCGCCCGGTCGCCAACCTCGTGGATGGTCCGCAGAGCCGCGACCAGGCTATGGCCGTCGTGATCAAGCACCGGCGTTCGCGTACCGATTTGGGGAGTGCGGATGATGGACTGGGGATCGGTTCGGAACTGGTCGTAGAAGCGCCAGTTGCGGATGGTTTGCCGGACAGCATGAACCTCGGGCACAGCCACCGGATCGCTGATTTCGTTGAGGATGCTTTCGTAGGTGTTGAGGTGGGCGTTGTAGACTTCCCATTTACGACCGTTGCGCACTTTCACCACAGGCCCGACCCGGTCAATCAGGCAACTGCTGGGACGGCAGACGTCTCCCGCCCAAATGCACTCGCGCTTGATTTCCGGGTCAAACTGAAACATGGACGGGGCCTGGTAGCCCGCAAATCCCTGAGGGGCGGGCATACCCAGTGAGATGGCGTAGCCGAAGTCTTCACCCACGAAGCCGAGTCTAAGCCGGCTGTTCTGTTTTTTGGCAGAGCCCTGTACGGGATCGACACCGTCTTTCATGCCTTTGGTAAAGGTCTCCGGCCCTGCCCAGAACGTGTAATCCAGCCCGCCTTCCTGCGCGATCGACGAGATTAAGTTGCCCTTTGCGGTTTCAGCCAGTAACCGCAGAGACTTGTAAAGGTTGGATTTGCCGCAGCCGTTGGGCCCGGTTACCACATTGAGGCCGGTCAGGGGCGCGACGATACTCTTGAGGCTGCGGTAGTTGGATACGGCAAATGCGTTGATCATAATCTCAAGATCACTGAGTTTGGTAAAAAAGTCTCGTTATCTCAAGCGCTCTCAGCCGCTTGAATTCGGTTTCGGCCGCTCTCTTTGGCTTTGTAGAGCGCCGCATCGGCGGCAAAGACCAATTCTTCGAGACTGCTCTTGTCATCGGGAACGATGGTGGCGCAGCCCACGCTGACGGTGATGCAATCTCGCGCCGTTGAATGGTCGTGCCTGATGTCCAATGCTTCGATGGCAACGCGGGCATTTTCAGCGACCTGTATCGCACCATTTTCGTCAGTATTGGGGAGTATCAGAATGAACTCTTCTCCCCCGTAGCGCGCCACCATGTCGGTTGAGCGCTGCAGTTGCGCCTGCAGTGTCTCGGCAACCCGGATCAGGCATTCGTCACCCATCTGGTGGCCGTAATTGTCGTTGAAGTGCTTGAAGTGATCCACATCGAGCATAACCACAGATAAGGGCTGGGGCTGCCTTCTCAGGCGCAGCCAGGTGTCTTTGAGGTAGGCGTCACCGGAACGCCTGTTGGCGACGCCGGTCAGGCCATCGCGGTCGGCCAGGCGTTGCAGTTCTTCATTGAGTTCTTCCAGCTCTGCCGTGCGTTCAACCACCTTCTCTTCCAGGAGCCGGGAATGGTCCTGTACCTGGGTGTAGAGCCGGGCGTTTTCGATGGCGACAGCCGCCTGGGCGGAGAGCAGTTGAATCAATTCCACCCGGTCGTCGGTGAAGACGGCGTCGGTCAGGTTGTTCTCCATGTAGACCGCCGCCTCAAAACGTTCCCGCACGATGATAGGGACACACAGTACTGATCGTGGATGCAGGTGAATAGTGTAGGGGTCGTTCACAAACGGGCCGTCCGCCATGGCATCGTGCAGGACCACGGCTTCGCCTCTTTGAAACACCTGGCTGATCACGCTCATTGGCAGGGCGAGGGCCTTGCCCTGACGATCACTGAGTGTTGAGTGGGTGGGGATTTCAACCTGTGGTGACGGCTGCTCTGGCCGGATTATGGCCTCAACACTGAATGTGCCACCGGCCCGGACAATCAGGCAGCCCCATTGCCCACCGGCATTTTCCAGCAGAATCGCCAGGGTTTTCTGCAACAGCTGGTCCAGCACCATCTCGCCGGAGATCTCACGGGAGGCTTTCATAACCGATGCGAGGTCGAGACTGGCCAAATGGCTTCCTGGTGGGCTGAGGTGGGCCTGAACCCACTGACGAAGCACCGGGAACTCGTCCTCCAGCTGTTCTACCTTGCGTTGTGCGCCCCAGCGGTTGTATACCCCGTGGGCACCACGGAGATAACCCTCGGCTGAGCGCCCTTTACCCAGTGCCAGCAGGTGCCGTGCGGCGCGCTCAAAGGCAGTGGCCTCATCGCGCAGGAAACCGTTTGCCCGTGCCATGTCGATGGCCGTGTCATAGAGCTCCAGTGCGGTGTCGTGCCTGCCATCCAGGCGGGCGAGTTCTGCGGTCATCAGAAATTGAAGGTGGCGGAAATTCGCTTCGCAATTGTCCGCCCAACGGGTCATGCGCGCCAGGTCCCGTTCCAGGCGTTCTCGTGTGGCCTGTTGGTCAGCCCTGTTCATGGTGGGGAATAGAGTCGTGAGGGTGAGGTTGGCAACAATGTAGAAACGCACGAGCTGGGGCAGGGACATCGCGGACTTGATTAGCTTGTCCTGCTTTCTGACAAAGTGCAGTGCCTGTTCGTAGTTCCCGTAGAGCAGGTTGATCTCGGCACTGTAGATCTGATGATTGGCAATGCCGGTCATGAACCGGCGCGTACTCATTGCCTCGAGACACGCCTGGTCATCAAAATCATCGGCGCTCAGACTGGCCGGTGAGTGGGTGGTGCCAAGAAAATTGCGCTGCATCTGCAGGAAGAGGGAACCGGAGTCCAGCGAATCCTGGTAGGCGCACTCGCGAACGATGTCGAGGTTTTCCTGATGCAACTGGCTTGCGGTTTCCAGGTCCATGCCCGGGTCCCAGATCACGCAGTCCTGGGCACTGTAGGCCAGATAGAGCAGGTCGCCGGATTGATAGCCGGCTTCGATGCCCTTGCGGAACCAGGGCGTGAGCGTTGCCCAGTGGTTGCTCCAGTGATGAACGAACATGGCGTATACATAGATAACGCGCGCCCTCAGGCTGAGGTCATCAAGCCGTTCATTGATGGCCAGGCCAACCTTGGCGTACTGATAGCCCAGGGCGGGCTCGTCCAGCTCACCACACAAAAGCATGCCGTAGGCGGCATAGGCAAACGCCGATTCCGGGCAGTTGCCCCGATGCAAAGCCAGGTTAACCGCTTTTAGCACCAGGTAGCTGAACAGCTTGCTGCCGGAGAGAAACGCGGCAGCAAAGATTTCCATCAGCAGACGCATGGCGGTCAATGTGGCTGGGTCTTCGATGACAGGAGCATCAACCAGGTCGGTGATTTCGCGGCCAGCCAGGTTCGTCAGTACCCGTTGGCGTTCGACATCGATATCGTGCTGGCTGGGGTGTTCGGTGAAATTGACACCCAGTAGTGCCAGCCCCTCAATGGCAGCGTGAATAGACGCCTCCATTCTACCCAGCGTGGCATTCTGCCGGGTACGTATGGCGAGAATGTCGGCGCGATGCAGCCGGGAGTCCGCATGGTCCAGCATCTGCTCCAACCAATGGTCGGCCTCTTCGGTACGTCCGGTGAGGTAGAGGCAAAGCTGTATCTCTGACGCCAATGTGGCCATCAGTGAGGGCATCTGTGACCAGGCGTCGTCTGGCAGCAATTCCTCGGCGACCTGCAAGTAGTCGAGTGCCTGTTGATAGGCCGAGGTTTGTCGGGCGCGACTGCCGGCACGAAGGTTGAACTCGGCCAGTTGAAGGCGTTCTGACCCGGACTGGATCAGCGCACGCCCCTGATTGAGATGATTCACGATATCAATCAATTGGTCATCGGCGACCTGCCCGCCGCCGTGTTGTAGCATCAGGCGCCCGACCGTTAGGTGTACCCGGGGGAGCTCGCCGGTTGCGATGAGGTTGTAGGCAGCCTGCTGCACCCGGTCATGCTGAAAACGATAGCTGGGGTTGAGCACCCGCTCTTCGTCCTGGTGTCTCGCCAGGCGATAATCACTGTGTAGCGGCAGCACGGTGTACTGTTTCAACGCCGGCAGAAGGGCCCGGGCGGTTTCAGCAACGGTATGCTCGTAGATGGTGGCGAGCGTTTGCAGGGTAAAGGTATTCCCGATGCTGGCGGCCAGTTGAAGTACGTTCTGCGTTTCGTCCGGGAGCTGTCGCAGGTTATCCAGCATGAACTCAACCACGTCATGGCTGGTTTCATCCCAACTGGCCCTGTCGAGCTGCCAGTGCCATTGGCCACTGCCCGAATCTGACCAGATTGCCCCCTGGGCATGGAACTGTCGCAGCAACTCGTTGGTAAAGAAGGGGTTGCCCTGGGCGCGGTGAAACAGCATCTCGCTCAGTGTGCGGCTCGTTTCCGGCTCGCAACGCAGGGCATCGGCCACCATTTGGTCCACCGACGATTCATCAAGCGGCCCCACAGGGATCTGATGAATTCGCCGATGGTTGTTGAGGTCATCCAGGAGCAATCTGAGCGGGTGCCCAGGGCCGACTTCATTGCTGCGATAGGCGCCAATCAACAGCAGGTGGCTCTGGTCCCTGGAGGTGACTATACGGCGTATCAGGTCGAGGGTTGGGGTGTCGCTCCACTGCAGATCGTCCAGGAACAGCACGACCGGATGGCCTTCGCCGGCAAACACTCGCAGGAATGCGGTCAGTACCAGCTGCAACCGGTTACGGCTCTCTGAGGGTGGCAGCTCGGTCACAGGGGGTTGTTCGCCGATAATCAGCGCCAGCTCCGGTACCAGGTCGATCACCAGGGCGCCGTTGGGCCCCAGCGCACCAAGCAGTTCGGTGCGCCAGCAGTCAAGCTGGTTGTCGGGCTCTAGCATGATTTGCTGCACGAGGGCACGAAAGGTGGCTGCCAGCGCTGAGTAGGCTTCGCTTTGCTGGAACTGGTCGAACTTGCTCTGGACCAGGAAGCCGCGTTCGCGGATCTGGTAGCGATCAATTTCGTTGACCAGTGCCGACTTGCCAACGCCGGAGTAGCCGTGAACCAGGCAGAAACGGGATCGTCCCTCCACCGCCTGCTCGAACAGGCCCAGCAGCTCCTGCAGCTCGCGCTCGCGGCCGTAAAGTGCCTGGGGAATCAGAAACTTCTGCAGATGATCCTTTTCACCCAGTGTGAAGGGCAGCAGTGGCAGATCCTGTTCTATCGACGTGGCGCAACGGGATAGGTCGTGCAGCAGGCCCAGGCTGCTTTGATAACGTTCTTCCGGGGATTTGGCCAGAAGCTTCAGCACAATGTCTGAAAGGGCCTCGGGTATGTCCTCAAACACGGTGTGAGGCGCCGGAGGCAGACGACTTATGTGGCTGTGTACCCACTCCAGGGTATTGTTGGCTGTAAACGGAGGTTGGCCGGTCAGAAGTTCAAACAGCAGCAAGCCGAGGGAATAGTAGTCCGAGCGGTAGTCGAGGCTCCGATTCATGCGCCCGGTCTGTTCCGGCGACATGTAGGCCAATGCCGCCTCGGGCTGATTGGGCAGCTGTTTGGCCTGCCGCTCCTGCCCCAGCTCCGATGCTATATTGAACCCCGACAGCACCAGTGCGCCACTTCTTGAGTCAAACAGGACGTTATGGGGTGTCAGCGACTTGTGCACGATGTCCTGTGCGTGGATGTCGCTCAGAATCTGTACCAGGGTCTGGGCTATTTTCAGCGCCTGGGGCAGGGGCAAGCGTCTGTTACGGCTCTCGGCCATTACCGAGGCAAGCGAACGCTCACAGGGATCGGTGATGAGCGCCAGGTTCCCACTACCGTGTGGCAATATGTCATGAACCCTGCGTACGCCTTTCACGCCGTCGAGCCGTGAAGCAATGCTGGCTTCGTGATTGAGCGTGGCCACCTGCCTGCGGTCGGGATATTCGGTATCAAGGGTTTCAATGCAGACGTCTGCACCGTCCGAGAGTCGCCGTGCGCGATAGGCCGCCCGGCCTGCTTTTCTCCAGAGGCAGAAGGAGATTGTGTATCCGGGCAGCTGTAATTCGCTCTGCATCAGGTGCCGCTCCTGGGGATCACGCCTGGCAATGGAACACTCGATCGAAGGTGGCGCTGAAGTCCTCTTTGGCGTTGTCCAGTAGGGGTTGGCCATGGCCACAGAGAACGTGTTTGAAATTCAGTGTTTTGAGGCGGTTAAAATCCTCGGCAGCAGGTTCCGCCGCCTGCAGCCAGACTGGGCCAATGTTGGCGGGTGTGAAGAAGCCCATCTGCTCCATTCGCTGTCGCGAGGCGTCGCAGAAGTGCTCGTCGGGTTTCAGCCAGTTCTGCAGGGCGTCACAGGCTACCAGGATGCCGCCATCCCGCTGGAGATGGAGTACGCCTTCAGGAAGTTTGGTAGTTTGGAACTGAAATAGCGATGCGTCACTCAGGGGCAGCGCCTGGCCGAGGACGTTTGCCTTTCTTTCAGACTCGCTTTGGTCCTCCGGTTCCAGACCTGGCATCACCCAGTACTGCGCCTGGTAACGGTCAACATAGAACGCATCGTCACGTCCATGCAGAGCGCCAAGCCGAATCACGTCGGTTACTTTTCCCAGTCGGTCCAGTTCCGCCAGGCCGTCATCATCAAGGCGGACCGTATTGATGAGGATCAGCCGTTCACCGTCACGGACGATGGTCATGTTGCGGCTGAATTGCCAATCCAGGTCCATAAGGACGGTTTCCATGGCACCACTGACAAAAAACAGATCCGGCAGGATCTCTTCGATGGCATTGTGTGCCAGGGCTGGCGGGAAAGACGGCATGAGAGCTCCTCAGTCTTTATCATAGTTATAGCGGCCGACGTAGCGATACTCTCTGGCGTATTCGTTCAGATAGGCGTTGAGGTATCGCTTCTGGGCCTTGTTGAGGCGTCCGTTCCGGATATCGTCCATGGTTTCATCAACGTTGCTGCTGTCCAGCCGTCTGAGGTGAAAAAGCGTCATGTCCCTGCCTCCAAAAAAGCCTTTGAGGAAGTGGTGCAGAGGCCTCGCCTCGGACATATCAAACACGGCCCCGTAGAGGGCCGTGTACAGCGGCTGTTTTGCCAGCAACGCCCGGTCAAATGTTGGGTAGTCTCCGGGTGGTGCCGCGAACGTTGGGTGCTCATCAAGTTGATGAATGGGCTGATTGGCCAGTGACTCCAGGTATTTGCCATCCAGTCCGGCCTGGCGGCCTCCCTCCAGAACGATGTTCAGGTAACGACGGCTTGGTCGGCAGTCGTTGTCGATAAATTGGGGCATGCCCACATAGGTGAGAGCAAAGACCTTCGGGGCCATTGCCGCGCTAGGGTTATCCGGCTCTACCTCGATCTCTATGCGGTTATAGCCATGCCCGTAAGCTTCGGCCTGATCCAACAGAGAAAGCGCCTCGTCGGGGCATTCATGGAGCACGCCGAGAACCCGGTCGTCCGGGTGGCCGGTGTTTTCGATGTTGCCAACACCACCCTCATGGCGGAAGAAGTGCTGCACGTTGAAGCGTAACCGCCATCCGCGCAGCACCGCTTTCGTAGATGCCCGAGGCTCGACACCCTTCGCTCTCAGCGAGAGCATGCTCATGTTGGAGCCAAAGCCAAAGTAGTAAAACATAGATTCAATAGGTTACAGGTTAACCTGCCCTCAGGTACTTTTCTATAACCTGCCACGGCAAAGGCGGTGGCAGATTGGCTTATCAGCAATACGGCCAGGTATCGGTTTTCGCGGAGTTACCTTTACCCCGGGATATTGGGGCTTAATGGTAGTCTATATGGCATCATTATTTATGATCTCGCGTTGAAGTTATACCCGAGTATTGAAAGTGCCAAACCCCGTTCCCTTTAGCCTGAAACCATGACCTCTCTTTATTCACTATGATTCAGCATCTCACAGAAGCCCTTGTCCCTCTGCTGTCTTTGATACTCCTCGGGGCCATTCTTGGCCGAAAAACCGATTTTTTTGACGGCAAGGCATTGGCTGGCCTGGTTACCACCGTTGGAATCCCCGCGTTGCTGCTCCACTCCGTATTGAGCATGGATATGGACATTTTCGGAATGGGTGCCCTTGTAGGCATTACCGTGGCCTGGCTGGTCGTCATGGCGATGGTCACTGCACTGTTGCTTACGCTAGCTGGCCTGCCGGTGAGGTCCTATCTTCCGGCGTTGGTGCACCCGAATACGGGCAATATGGGGATTCCGGTGTGCTTTGCGCTGTTTGGTCCGCAGTCGCTTGGGCTGGCGGTGGTGATTTCCTCGGTGATTCAGGTCAGTCATTTTACGTTGGGAATCGGCTGCCTGTCCGGGCGGTTTTCCATCAGGGCAATGCTGAAGAACGGGCCCGTCCTGGCATTGATCGCAGGTGCTTTTCTGTTGGCGACAAACATTCGCCCGCCTGGACCGGTGATGATAACGCTGGATATGCTGGGCTCGATTACCGTACCGATAATGCTAATGCAATTGGGCAGCTCTATTGCCAACCTGCGGCTGTCAGGCGCGCGGGATATGCTAAGGCCTCTCGTGTTCAGTCTGTATCGGCCATTGGGTGGTCTAGCCCTTGCGTGGGTGCTGTTGCTGATTTGGCCGTTGAGCGCCATGGAAGCGCAGGTTTTCCTGATTCAGTGTGCGATGCCGGTGGCGGTAATGAGCTACGTACTGTCGGTGCGCTATCAAGGGCCGTCGCAGGAGATCGCTTTGACTATTCCAATGTCGTTGCTGGTTTCTTTGGGGATTGCCGTAATTTTTGCCCTGTTTGCGTAGGGGGCAGCGCCCGGGATTACTGCGGCGAACATCAGGTCGGCTTGCGGCTCCAACGTATTGACGGTGCCCAGTTTCCGCAGTCACCCTGAATGAACCGTGTCTACCAGCAATCGTTTGGCCGGGCGGGAGAGTATTCTGACTGATCACACGCCAGAACAATCCGGTGACCGCGCGCTAAGAAGTGCAATGCTTGTAGCGCTTGCAGCCCTTTTCTGGGGGCTTTCGGGTGGTATCGGCGCCATCCTGCTCGCAGAAGGGTGGGGCTCGTTCGTAGTCTCGTTCTACCGGGGGATTGTCGGCCTGCTGTTTGTACTTGTCTGGCTGATTCTACGTCCTGGGAACAGCGGATTGGCCAAGCCGCGGCTCTGGTTCTGGGCGGCGGTGGCCGGCCTTGGCGTGGCGGGCAACTTCTCCTTCTATTTCCTCAGTATCTCCGAGGGCAGCGTTGCCGTCGCGGCGACCCTCATGTATTGCGCCCCGGTGTTCGTGTTTCTGGTTTCCTTTGCCATCGGGCTGGAGCAGCCAACGCCGTTCAAATGCGTGGCCATTGTCATCGTTATTGTCGGCATCGCTCTACTCACGGGTATCTATGACGTTGGCGGTAGCAGTATTACGTGGGTTGGCGTGGTTGCCGGCCTGCTTTCGGGGTTGTCCTATGCATTGTTTATTTTCGGCTTCAAGTTTGCTGCCAGGAACGGCAGCCCTCAGGCTGCTCTGGTGATCGCGTTTGCCGTGCTCGGTATTGTTCTGATCTGGCCAGCCAGCCTTGTGCAGGTCATTGCTGTGCTGGGTGCACCGGAATGGCCGATGTTCATTGCGCTGGGGGTGCTCGGTGGTGGCGTGTCTTTTATAAGCTATATCGTGGGTCTCAAGCACACCGTACCAACCGTCGCTGCCGTTGTAGCGATGGTCGAACCTGTTACCGCTACGCTCTTCGGCATCGTATTGCTCAATGAGAGCTTGGGCAGCGTCCAGTTCCTCGGCATGGGGCTCATCCTGGTCACAGTGACGGCCTTGAGCGTCTATTCGAGCAAGTCCCAGTAGTAATCAACCGGGATTCCAGCGTTCTCTGGCGATAGCCATTTGCCTTCAGAAACATGAAATCTCGCCCACAATTTGGCGTGCCGTTCGATTAGCTCCTATGTTGTCGGAAAGACTCGGGGAGAAATCGCCATGGAAGCTCTCGCAAGAAAGTTGGGTCTCAGGACCAACCCGACCATCTTTTTCACGTCCGCTGGGATCATGATCCTGTTTCTGGTTGTGCTCCTGATTGCGCCAGGCCCAATCGGAGAGGCCTTCGGAGCGGGGCGCGAATGGATCGTTACCAACCTGGGTTGGTTTTTCATTTTCGGGGTGACGAGTTGGGTAGCGTTCCTCTTGTGGGTTGCGCTCAGCCGATTCGGCGCCATCCGGCTGGGCGGCAACGACGCGAAACCGGCCTACAGTAATATCTCCTGGTTCACCATGCTGTTCGCCGGTGGCATCGGCACCGTGCTGATGTTCTGGGGCGTGGCCGAGCCCATCTCGCACTTTTCTTCCCCGCCGAGGCCGAATGTCGAGCCCTATTCGGTCGAAGCCGCCGACGATGCCATGAGCTTCGCTATCTACCACCTGGGGCTGCACACCTGGGCGATCTTCACCATGCCGGGGCTTGCCTTTGCGTATTTTATCTATCGTTACGACCTGCCGATGCGCTTCAGTTCGGTGTTCTATCCGTTGATCGGCGACCGCATATACGGGCCTCTCGGCAAGACTCTCGATGTGTTTGCGATCCTCGGCACGCTGTTCGGTGTGGCGGTGTCAATCGGGCTGGGCACGCAGCAGATCAACGCCGGGCTGACTGAGTTGTTTGGCATTCCGGATGCGGTAATCACCAAGGTGTTGATCATTGCCATCCTGACGGCCGTCGCTGTGGGGTCGATCGTCGCCGGGCTGGACTCTGGTGTGAAGCGGTTGTCCAACATCAATATCGGTATGGCCGTTGGCCTGATGGTATTCGTGCTCTTCACCGGTTCGACGGTTTTCCTTCTGCGAGCCGTGGTTGAGACGTTTGGCCTCTACATATCGAACCTGCTGCCCATGGCCTTCTGGAACGACACACTTGCAAGCTATACCGGCGACGATGGCGGCTGGGGATGGCAGGGCAGCTGGACGGTATTCTACTGGGCCTGGACGGTGACCTGGTCGCCCTTTATCGGCATCTTCGTGGCGCGGATTTCACGGGGGCGGACCATCCGTGAATTCGTGCTCGGGGTCCTGTTCGCGCCATCAATCTTCACCCTGATCTGGTTCGCCATTTTCGGCTGGTCAGCAATGCAGATCGATGGCATTGGGCCGGAGGCCAGGGAGGCGCTGGGCGAACAGGCGGGGGTGTTGTCACAAGCCGTAGGGGAGAGTGTTCCCCTGGCCATGTTCGCGTTCTTCGAAAACTTTCCGGGGGCTACGTTGATCCAGGGGCTGGCGGTTGTGATTGTCGCCATCTTCTTCGCGACCTCATCGGACTCCGCTTCCCTGGTGGTCGATATGTTATGCACGGGCTCGCCGGACCCGGGCCCCTGGCATCAACGCGTTTTCTGGGGTGTGTCTGAAGGCATGCTGGCAGCGATGCTGATCGTACTTGCCGGTGACGCCGGGCTGACCGCGTTGCAGGAAGTGATCACCGTGGTTGGCCTGCCGATGTTCATCCTCGTATTCGCCATGATGTTTGCCCTGTTCCGCGGCCTGGCCCAGGAGAAACTCAGCGAAGTGAGGGTGGGCAGTCCACCGCGGCCGGAGCAGTTGTGAACTGACCTGAATTGGTTGCTGATCACTGTTGATGGCTGGCCGAGGCCAGCCATCCTGGAGTCAGGAAAGGTGATGAACGTTTTCCATACCGTACACCGGCGTGTCGATGCCCTCCTTTCGGGCTTTCAGTTGAAGTGCGAGATACAGCGAGTAGTGGCGTGACTGGTGCAGGTTGCCCCCGTGGAACCAGAGCGCTTCCTGTTGCGTTGGCTTCCACATATTGCGCAGCTCGCCTTCCCATGGGCCAGGGTCCTTGGTGGTGTCTGATCCCATACCCCAGCACTTTCCGACTTTATCGGCGACCTCTTGGGATATGATTCGAGCCGCCCAGCCATTCATTGAGCCGAAGCCGGTGGCATAAACAATCAGGTCGGCCGGCAGTTCGGTGCCATCCGTCAGGGTGACAGAGCGGGGGGTGATGCGTTCAATGCCGACCCCGCTTTTGAGCTTGATTTCGCCCTGGGCGACAAGTTCGGATGCACCGACATCGATGTAATAGCCTGAGCCACGGCGCAGGTATTTCATGAACAGCCCTGAGCCATCATCGCCGAAGTCCAGCAGGAACCCTGCTCGCTCCAGCCGACTGTAGAAGTCCGCATCCTGTTCGGCGACCTGCTCGTAAACCGGGATGTGCATATCGGGCATGATTTTGAAGGGCACCGACGCAAATGTGAGATCGGCCTTTTCTGTGGTCATGCCGTTCTGTACCGCCTCTTCGGAGTAGAGTGGGCCTAGCACCAGCTCCATCAGAGTGTCGGACTTGATGATGTGGGTTGATGAACGCTGAACCATGGTGACGTCGGCGTCGTTCTCCCATAACGCAGCGCAGATATCGTGTGCGGAGTTATTTCCACCCAGGACTACGCACTTCATGCCTTTATAGGCAGCGCCACCGGGGTGTTTGCTGGAGTGGTGTTGCTCGCCTTCAAAACTGTCCATTCCGGGAATGTCGGGTATGTTGGGGATGCCCGACATGCCGGTAGCCAGGACGAGCTGCTTGGGGCGAAGGGTGACTTGCTCTCCGTCCCGAACCACTTCCACGACCCATTCCTGACTGGCCTCATCGTATCGCGCACCCGTGCACTCCGTTGAGCTCCAGTAGTTGAGCTCCATAATCTTGGTGTACATTTCGAGCCAGTCGCCGATTTTGTCTTTCGGCGCGAAAACGGGCCAGTGGTCCGGAAATGGCAGGTAAGGCATGTGGTCGTACCAGACCGGGTCATGCAGGCAAAGAGACTTGTAGCGGTTGCGCCAGGAATCGCCTGGATTCGGGTTTCGCTCGATCACAATCGTTGGCACGTCCAGTTGCCGCAGACGGGCAGCCAAGCCAATGCCCCCTTGTCCACCGCCGATGATCACGCAGTAGGGCTGGCGGCTGTATCCCAGCTCCTGTTCTTCGTCCTGCTTTGCCTCAAGCCACGTTTTCCGTGACTTGGTCGCTCCATGCTGAGCGCCTTTGGGTCGAAGGAAGTTTTTCTTCTCGGGGAATTCCTTTAATTCCTGCATGGTGGTCAGCAGGGTCCAGGCAGTGCCATCGCGAAGCCGGATGTGCCCTTTACCCAGAGCATCTCTGGTTTCGAAGGTAATCCAGGCTTCGGTCACGCCGTCCTGTTCTGTCGCGTCTTCGGCGACCTTCCAATTGCTGGGGCGGACATGTTCCGAGGTCTGTTCCAGCATGTCGCGGATATGGTCCCGGCCTTCCAGGGTTTTTATGTTCCAGGTCATTGCAACCAAATCTCGCCAGAAGCCGTTTGCTTCAAACAGTTCCGCTGCCCTTCCAGGATCGCTCGACTGCAGTATCTCGCTGAACCCGTCAAGCCACTGCTGAACTCGTTGGGTGGGGGTGATTTGGGTTTCGGTCATCACGGTTCTCCAGATTTCCATTGTTTTTGTTGGCGGGGAGTCTTTGATCCCCGGTGCGTCGTTGAACACGCTAATAGGAAAGGAGCAGATGACGTGCCACATCGGTCTCCAAGGGCTTTTTATTTTCCAGGTATCTGAAATAAAAGGGTTTCAGGGATTTTTGTGAAAGGAGGAGAGGGTGGCGGAGCCATGTGGCAGAAGGCCCTGGCATTACGGCTGTAATGCGATTGCCTGTAAATGCGTTACAGGTGTAACGATCACTCAGGCACTAAAGGAGGATGTTGATGCCGGGTAATCCGGTATAGGCTGTCAGAACGACGAAGCAGTATCTCATCGTAAATGACAACAACAATATCAGAGCAATGCAGGAGCTTGGCATGACGATGCAACAGGCACAGCGGCGCCACATAGATACGATTCTAAGTTATACAGATGAAGGCGTGTGTGCGGCTTTATCTCCGGAGTCCGAACTGATTGGTCGCTCATGGAAGCGATGTATTGACGAGTACGGACTGGACCCGAGCCAGCCGCGTCGTGCCCGGATCGTGACTCATCAAACCCTGAGGGAGCATCAGGACTCGGTCGATGAATTTCTCAACGTGGCTCGGGCCGGCGTTGAGCAACTGTATATGAATATCGCAAAGCTGGGTTATGTGCTGTTGTTGACGGATCACCGGGGCATTACCGTGCAGTTTCTGGGGGATCGGCGTTCTGACCAACGTTTGCGTAAAGCCGGTTTGTACCTGGGGGCCGATTGGAGTGAGAAGTACGCGGGCACCTGTGCTGTGGGTACGTGTATTGAAGAGGGGCAGGCGCTGACATGTCACCGGGTCGACCATTTCGATGCAACCCATATAAGCTTGACCTGCACCTCGGCGCCCATTCTTGATCCGCTGGGCAACCTGCTTGCGGTACTCGATATTTCGGCCCTGGATTCGCCTGATCCACACAGCAGCCAGACGTTTGCGCTGCACCTTACCCAACTCTATGCCCGCATGATTGAGGACGCCTATTTCCTCCGCCGTTATCGCAATCAGACGGTCTTCCGGTGTGATGCCTCGCGGGAGTTTGTGCAGGTAAATGGCCAGTATCTGTTCGCCATTGACGATGATGGGTGCGTGGAGGCCGCCAATACAGCCGGTCGTTCACTCATGTCGAGCCATGGAAACGGCAGCGATACCAAGCTGACCAGCCTGTTTGAATGCGAGTTAAGGGACATCTGGAGCATTCCTTACGATCAGGATGATCAGGTCAGGGCGTTCAGGCACTGCATCAGCGGCAATACCTTTTTTGCAGCACTGATCCAGCCGAGGATCAAGTCGACGGCTTCCGCACCTTCTGAAGCACTGCCCACTGATGAGTCTGTGCCTGAACTCGATGCGCTGGCAGCGGATGACCCCGTCATGAGGCGAACTCTTGGCCTTGCCAAACGACTGAGGAACAGAGATGTCGGGCTGCTGGTTCTGGGTGAGACCGGCACCGGAAAGGAGGTGCTTGCCAGGGCAATACACCAGTCCAGCCACCGTTACCGACGGGCGTTTGTTGCCGTAAACTGTGCAGCCATTCCCGAGTCACTGATCGAGAGCGAGCTTTTCGGGTATGTGGCGGGTGCGTTTACCGGTGCGCGGGCCAGGGGAATGCGAGGAATGATCCAGCAGGCGGATGGTGGGACATTATTCCTGGACGAAATCGGGGATATGCCCTTGCAGCTCCAGACCCGGTTGCTGCGGGTGCTGGCGGAAGGCGAAATTCTGCCAGTGGGCGCCGACAGTCCCGTGAAAGTGAACTGTCGCGTGATAGCCGCCACGCACCAGGACCTGGGCCAACTGATTGAACGTGGTGCGTTCCGCGCCGACCTCTATTACCGGCTGAATGGGGCCACGTTGCGCTTGCCCTCCCTGGGAGAAAGGGCTGACCGCCAGCATGTGATTAACCGGGTACTCACACACCTGATCGACCAGGGACAACTGCCCGATGTTCGAATCCGGGCAGATGCCATGAGTGCGCTGCTTGCCTACGACTGGCCGGGTAACATTCGTCAGCTTGTTAATGCACTGGCGTTTGCAGAGGCTACCTGTGACGGTGGACAGATCACCGCCAATGACCTGCCAGAGGAGTGCCTGAGAGATCCTGCGATCGCAGCATCGAACGTTGAGCGGGATGTCGACCCCGACGAGAGCGATCCGTTATTGGCGGCACTAAAGAAATACCGCTGGAACGTCTCTGAGGTCGCACGTCGTTATGGAGTGTCACGCCCGACTATCTATCGCTGGATGCAGCAGCAGGCGATTGAGGCGCCGAGGTTCCAAAGCAAAATATAAGTCTACGCTGCATTATATCTGCTTGTAGACCACCTCTGACAATCGGCTGCGGTTGCCATCCGTATCCAGGGTGCGGATAGCGAAGTACCAGGTGCCTTCGGTGAGCTCGTCCACCAGCAACTCGTCGATAGAGGCGTCGCCAATGGCCAGGCTTTGGTCCAGGCTGTCCTCGCTGTTGCCGTAAACCACCTCAAAGCCGGCAATTTCGCCCATCGCGAGACTGTCTCCATTTTCTCTGGTGAGCGGCGCGGTCCAGCTTAGCAGGGCTGCGTTGGCCGGAACGGTGTCCTCGGGGCTTGGCTCGGGGGCCGGCGGTTCGCTGGTGTCGTTGTCCGTTCCGTTGTCGGCGACAGTATCTCCAGTGCTGTTGTCGTCACTGGTATCGGGCTCTGGTGTATCGACAACGCTGGTGTCGTCTTCGCCGTATACCTCTGCAATGGTCTTGAAGCGTTGTACGTAGCGGTATTCGGCCACCACAAGTCTCTGGCTGATGACGCTCGAGTCCACCTCGGCCTGCAGCTCAGAGGCCTGCACTGCTGCGGCAGACACGAGATCGGCCAGAGCGATGTTTTCGCCGTCGCCCATCAGGCTGATCTGGCCGGTTTCGAGAATCTGGGTTGCCACGTTGTTCAGGACATCGGAAATGTTGTTCCATTGGGCGTTGTTGTTGACCAGGGCAAGGAAAGCCGCATTGGCAACGGCGACCTGCAGGGCATCGGCAGACACGCCGTTAAACTCGTCCAGGCGAGTCAGGTCTGGCGGGTCGAGGCGCAAGGAGCCTGCTGCCAGGCCAAACCAGCTTTCAACCCTTTCATAGGCCCCAGAGAGTGCATCGGGGGAGAGCCCATTCTCGCTACGCTCAGCCAGCGCCACGGCCAAATGGGTCAGCGGCGTGAGGTTGACGGTCTCCATGCGAAGATCACCGGCTCCGCGCAGACTGAAACTATCGTCCAGCATCATGGTGTCGCCAAAGGCAACCGGCTCGGCGCCGCTGCGTTCGCATTGGGGAACGACGTCGCAAGTCATGCGGGTATTACTGTCAGCGGTAAGTTCTACCAAAGCCCAGCTGTCCGCCTTTCCTCGCAATTGCCACACATAACTACCGTCGTTTGCTGTCAAAACCGGTTTTGCGGCCTGTCGCTGTGGAGCATAGTAGCCGTCTTTGTCGGATATCAGGCGAGTGGCGGTCACCAGGCCTTGTTGAATAATGCCTTTCATGGCGGCGCCGGCAAGCTCAACAGTTTCAGCCGCCGGAGTGGTTGACGCTTCTGACTGTGGTGTCGTGGCGTTGTCTGAGGACGTCATGTCGAGACCGCAGCCCGAAAGCAGAACCGCTAAAGATAGAGTCAGCAGTCCATGCTTCGTTAAATTATTGCCGCAAGTTGACATTGTTTCGCACCAATTTATTGACGAGTTTGGACGAATCTTACAGCGGCATTTTTCGGTTATATGCGGTCTGGTTCAGGGTTTTTCGGGTGAGAATCGTCAGGAAGTTGGCGCTTACAGAGCGATACACGGTGAGACTGAGCGTTACATGCTCTCGGGGCGATTTTGGTTCCTTAGTTCGCTGTTATTTATACATTTTATGCAATCGACCCGGCAGCCGGGACATTTGCTTGGGCGCGGCGCGACTATTAGCGATTACAAATTTAAACGGTGGGCAGGAGTTGGATATACCTCTAAGTATTAATACGTAGTTTTTCTGCGGCGCTCTAAGTAATCACTGCGTATTGGTTTGGTCATTCCTACGGATTGTTAGTTCTCGCTCAAATCGTGACCATAAGTCGCGAATGACGACCCGAGCATCGTTCTAATACAACAAACACAACAGGAACAAGATCATGAAAAACTTCTTGAAAGCTGCTGCGACCGCCGCAGTGGTGTTCTCCGTGCTGTTCACGTCCTTTGCCCACGCTGCTGATAAGAGCTACACCCTCCGACTCGCAGAAACCTGGGGGCCGAACTTCCCGATTTTCGGTGATGCCACCAAGAACATGGCGGAAATGGCCGAAAAAATGTCCAACGGCCGGCTCAAGATCCGGATCGACTCCGCCAACCGCCACAAAGCGCCTTTTGGCGTCTTTGATATGGTTAAAGCGGGCCAATACGATATGGGCCATTCAGCGTCTTATTATTGGAAGGGCAAAGTGCCCAACACCCTTTACTTCACCAGTATGCCGTTTGGTATGAACGCTCAGGAGCAATGGGCGTGGTTCTACCACGGTGGCGGTATGGAGCTGATGCAGGAAGTGTACGAGCCCCATAACATGCTGTCGTTCCCGGGCGGTAATACGGGCAACCAGATGGGCGGCTGGTTCCGCAAAGAAATCAAAACCCTGGAAGACCTCGACGGGCTGAAAATGCGAATCCCCGGGTTTGCTGGCGAAGTCTTTGCCGAAGTTGGCGTTAATCCTACCAACATCCCGCCGGGAGAGCTTTACACTGCCCTGGAGCGCAACACCATCGATGCGGTTGAGTGGGTAGGCCCGGCCCTGGACCTGCGTCTGGGTTTTCAGCAGATTGCTGACTATTACTACACCGGCTGGCATGAACCCGCCACCGAGTTGCAGTTCCTGATCAACAAGGATGTCTGGGAGGACCTGCCGGCGGATCTGCAGGAAGTTCTGCGTGTCTCTATGCGTACGGCATCCTACGACATGCTGACCCAATCCGTGCATGCCAATGCACAAGCTTGGGCATCCATTCGTGACGAGTACCCGAACGTCAAGGTCAAAACCTTCCCGGACGATATCTTCAAAGCCATGGTCGCGGCTAACGAAAAGGTCCTGGAAGCGTATTCCAGGGATAACGAGCAAGGTCAGCGCATTATCAAGTCACAGCAGGCCTATCTGGACAAAACACGTGCTTACATCGACATCTCCGAGCGCGCCTACCTGAACACCATGGCCGAACTGGAAGAGTAAGTTTCCCGCCATTGGCCGGATGCTTGGCGCTTCGTAAGAAGCGTCGGCATTCGGGTGTTTTCATGAGTCCTATTTAATCCCGATTGGTCCGGAGTCCCCGCTTCGGCAAGAGGAGTTGTAATGCGTTGGTTAATTGCTGTGGATGACGGGTTAGGCGCTGTATCTCGAGCGTGTGGCTGGGTCGCAAGCGTGGCATTTGTCCTGATGATGCTGAATGTTTTCTACGATGTGGTGGCTCGGTATGCCTTCAATGAGGTATCCATTGGGATGCAGGAATTGGAGTGGCACTTGTACGCCGTCGTCTTTCTCATGGGCATTCCTTACGCCATGAGGACGGATGGCCACGTGCGAGTGGACGTTCTTTATGCCGGCCGTAGTGAAGCTTTCAAGGCTTGGGTCAATCTTGTTGGGGCCCTTTTTTTTGCGCTTCCGATTGCCGCCATGATCGCCTGGCTGGGTTGGGGATACATGCTTGATGCCTATTACATGGGGGAAGGCAGCGGAGATCCGGGAGGTTTGCCCTACCGCTTTATTGTTAAAGGGCTGATCCCGTTTTCTTCATTCTGGCTGGCGGTTGCCAGCGTGGGCATGGCGACCTTCGCTCTCAGGGTTCTTGTCAAAGAATCCGCCTACGACGAGCAAACCGGTGCAGGAGGTCTGGCATGATCGGGATGATAATGTTTGGGGTCTGCCTCTTCATGCTGCTGTGGGGCTTTCCTGTTGCGTTTACGTTCGGCGGCGTTGCGTTGATTTTTGGCCTGATTGCAGAGGGGCCGCAACTGTTTGCCTTCATGCCATTCCGCATTATGAGCATCATGCAGAACACGGTGTTAATGGCGATACCGCTGTTCATTTATATGGGCATCGTGTTGCAGCGCACCCGATTGGCGGAGCAATTGCTGGAGTCCATGGGGCGACTGTTTGGTGGATTGCCCGGGGGACTGGCGATATCCACCATCGTGGTCGGTGCTTTACTGGCCGCCTCCACTGGAGTGGTGGGTGCCAGTGTCGTGGCCATGGGGTTGATTTCGCTCCCGGTCATGCTGGCGAATGGCTATGACAAAAAGCTTGCCTGCGGCACCATTTGTGCGTCAGGCACCCTGGGGCAAATTGTGCCGCCATCCATCATCCTTATCATCCTCGGTGACGTGCTCGGCTTGCCTGTAGGGGACCTTTTCAAGGCCGCAGTGATCCCTGGTGTGGTGCTTGTGGGGCTATACATCGGGTATATCCTGTTCGTCAGTTGGCGATCGCCGGGAACGGCGCCAGCGATGCCGCGGGATAGCGACGACAGCCGGGCACAGGAAATCGGCAAAGCCCTGATGGCGATCATACCGCCGCTGGCATTGATTGTTGTGGTACTGGGCTCGATCTTTACCGGTATCGCAACGCCGACCGAATCTTCAGCCCT
The DNA here is from genome assembly GCF_042604615.1 of Marinobacter sp. M5B. Classification (NCBI taxonomy): domain Bacteria; kingdom Pseudomonadati; phylum Pseudomonadota; class Gammaproteobacteria; order Pseudomonadales; family Marinobacteraceae; genus Marinobacter; species Marinobacter sp. M5B. The sequence continues at coordinate 3,387,052 of NZ_CP156894.1, read as the reverse complement.
GGGTGCCGTCGGCGCGCTGGTTCTGGCCGTGGCCTATCGCCAGTTTTCCTGGAGGATGATGTGGGAAAGCTCTCGGGATACGGTCAAGGTGACGGCCATGGTCTTCGCCATTCTGGTAGGGGCAACCGCCTTCTCCATGGTGTTCAGTTACACCGGTGGCGACTACCTGCTGGAGGAGTGGATGCTGCAACTGCCGGGTGAGAAATGGGGCTTCCTGATCCTGACCATGCTTATTATTCTGGTGTTGGGTTTCTTCATCGACTTTGTCGAAATCTCCTTCATCATCGTACCTATTCTGGCGCCCATCGCTGAACTGATGGGTATCAATATGCTCTGGTTCGCCATTCTGATCGCGATGAACCTGCAAACCAGCTTCCTGACGCCGCCCTTCGGGTTCAGTCTTTTCTACCTGAAAGGAGTATCACCACCCGAGGTTAAAACCACCGACATCTATCGCGGTGTGGCGCCATTCATACTGCTGCAGATAATGGTGCTGATCGCGATCCTGATCTTCCCCGCGTTCTTTGGTATGTCATCCTCCTGAGCGAGTTCAGGCGGCTTTTATCAATGACGCTGAGGGCATGTTTCGATCTGGCTGAAGTACCTTGACTGGAGGTTTGGCGGGCCTGGGGAGACTCTTTTCCAGGCCCGCTCTTTTTTACGGTTTGGGTTAGACTGATGGAGTCTCGCAACCGATGCCTAGATGGCGTGTGCTTATAAAGGACAATGTGACGGTCATGTCGTTAAGAACAAAATTGATACTGCTTGCCCTGGTTCCCCTGCTGGTGGTGACCGGTATTTTCTCCGCGGTGACCTTGCACCAGGGCGACATACTCATGGAACGCGAACTGCAGATTTTTGAGCAGAACCTGCGGCGGTCCAAGGAAACAGCGTTGAAAGACTACGTGTCTATAATGCGCACCGCTATCGAATTTGTCCGTCAGAACGCGGCCAATGATGATGAAGCCCGCGACAAGGTTATGGCTCTGATGCAGGAGGCCTCATTCAGTGACGACGGCTATTTCTATGCCTACACCCATGACGGATTGAACCTGGTCCACGCAGCACAGCCGGCCCTGGTCGGACGGGATATGTACGATTTCCAGGACAGTAGCGGGAACTATCTGATCCAGAATCTGATACGGATTGCTGACAATGGCGGAGGGTATTACCAGTATCTGTGGCAGCAGCCTTCCACCGGCAAGGAAGTGGATAAAGTTGGCTACGTTGAACAGATTGAAGACTGGCAATGGATGTTTGGCACCGGATTGTATATCGATGATATTGCCGCTGAGATGCGGGCCATCGAAGCGGGCGTGGACGCCAACGTTAAACAGACCCTGTGGGCCATTCTGTTGGCGTTGATGGTATCAATCGGTGTTGTGGTGTCTGCGGGGGTTCTGTTTAATGTGCACGAACATCGCTTGGCGGACCAGAATCTGAAAGAGCTGAGCCACAAGACCGTGCAACATCAGGAAGAAGAACGCCGCCGGGTATCAAGGGAATTGCATGATGGCATCAATCAACTGCTGGTGTCTGTGAAATATCGGTTGGAGACGGCCATGACCCATATTCCAGAGGGTGACTCCGTCGCCCAGGAGTCACTGGTGAAAGGCGGAGAGGTTTTAAACCGTGCGATACAGGAAGTACGGCGTATTTCCCATGATCTGCGCCCCAGCGTACTGGATGACCTGGGGTTGTTGGCGGCGCTCAACCAGTTGCTGGATGACTTCCGCGAACGTAGCGGGATCGTTATGGACATAGATATCCAGCCACCGCAGGAGGATATTTCCGAGGAGGTGGCTACAACGCTGTATCGTATTGTTCAGGAGGCCTTGTCGAACGTTGAGAAACACGCCCAGGCCACCCGGTTGGCGCTGAGCCTGGAAGAGGATGCGGAGGGACTCTTTCTGTGTATTTCCGACAACGGCGTAGGCATTGCCGAGAAAGATGCATACGCCAGACGAGGCATCGGGTTGCGTAATATGCGCGAGCGTGTGGAGTTTTTGGGTGGGGAGTTTGAGGTGTCTCCGCGGCCAGGAAACGGAACCCGGATAATGGCCTCGTTCAAACAATACCAGGCATAGTCGAAAGAATAAGGATAAGCCTGGCGGTCTAGTAAACCTGACGGTAACGGTCCTATGAGCACATCAGAATCTGTAGTGAAGGTCATGCTGGTCGATGACCATATCCTTGTCCTGGAAGGTATCAGGGCGCGGCTGGAACAGGAAAAGGGCATCGACGTCGTCGGCCAGGCAACCGATGGGCTGGAGGCCCTGGAACGGGTCAAAGACCTGAAGCCGGACGTGATCATGATGGATGTCAGCATGCCGAACATGAACGGGATTGAAACAACGAAAATTTTCCAGGAGCGCTATCCCGATCTGAAAGTGCTTATCCTCAGCATGCACGACAACCGGGAATACATTTCACAGCTGATGTTTCATGGCGCCAAGGGGTACATCCTGAAGGACGTATCGGTTGAGGAAATGGTGAGCGCCATTCGTACCGTGGCTGATGGCGCCACCTACATCTGCCGGGCAGCGACCGAGACGTTGTTTCGTCATGGGGAAACAATGGAGCCGGTGGAGAGCAAACTTACTCGCCGCGAGGAGGCCATTCTTTCCAGAGTGGCCAAAGGGCTTAGCAGTAAAGCCATCTCCAATGAGCTCAACATCAGCGTGAGAACGGTGGAAACCCATCGGCAAAACATCAAGTCCAAGCTGGATTTGAATACCACGGCGGAGCTGACCAAGTACGCCTATGACCAGCAGTTGCTCTGAGTCAGAATAGCCCCATCTGGGGCTGGGTCTCGTCGAGGTCCAGGGCATCAACCATGGGTGCTCGTTCACGCAGTAACTCATTCCAGAGCGCCGCCAGGGAAAGGGCATCGCCCTTGTTCGGCATGTGCATGAAAATATAGGGACGTTTCCCTTCCTCGATCCACGCAGCTGCGCGCTCAACCCAGGGTGCGAGAAACGGACGGTTGGCCTCCAGGTCGGGATGGCCGACAAAGCGGATCACCGGCGCTGCATCCACAGGGAGCAGATGCACTGGTACTCGCGGCTTTTTGCGCTGTGCATCGCGTGTTTCCTCGTTATCCGGGGCCGCGGCAAAGAGTGCCCGGCTGTCCATGCACACCCGTGCAATGCGGCGTTCTCTCAAGCCACGATTCAGGGCTTTCTCGGCCTCTCCCTTGTCAAAGAACGCACTGTGGCGAACCTCAACGGTGCAGGTCAGGGTCGGGGGCAGGGCATCCATAAATCGCCAGAGGTTTTCCAGACGCTCTGGCCCGAAACTGGCGGGAAGTTGCAGAAGGATGGGGCCAAGCACATCGTTGAGTGGCGCAATTATCTCAAGAAAGTCAGATACTTCGCGGCCAGCGCCACTCAGTAGACGGTCATGGGTGATCAGGCGTGGAAACTTCAACAGGAAACGAAAGTCATCGGGCACCTGTGACCGCCACTGTCGGCACTGTTCCTGGCTGGGCGTGGCGTAAAAAGTGGTGTTGCCCTCCACGCAATTGAGGGCACTGCTGTAACGCGCCAGTGGGCTCTGACCGGGAGGGAGTCGGCTGGTCCAGTCGGGATGTTGCCACTGGGGGCAGCCGAGAAAGTAGGGTTGTGCCATGGTCCCGTTTTACCACCGTTTATCAAGGGTCTGCTAAAAATTAGTCTCTGTATGTCACAAACATCAGGGCTGCCCCGTCTACCTCTGTAGAACCTACGTGGACATGATGCCACCTCGTGTCCCCCCATGCAGAGGAGTAAGATAATGGAAACGCGATTGAATGCCTACAAGGCCTCCCCGGACGCCATCGCCGCAATGACCCGGCTGGAGGAGTACGTTGGCAGTTGTGGGCTGGAACACAGCCTCATCCACTTGGTGAAAACCCGGGCATCCCAGATTAACGGTTGCGCCTATTGCCTGCACATGCACACCAGCGATGCCCGCAAAGCCGGTGAAAGTGAAGCACGGCTCTACCTGCTGTCCGCTTGGCGTGAGTCCGGGCTCTACACACCTCGTGAACGGGCTGCCCTGGCCTGGACCGAAGCACTGACGAACGTGGCTGACACCGGTGCACCCAGTCAGGATTACGAGCAGGGGCGAGCGCATTTCACCGAGAAGGAGTTCGTCGACCTGACGTTGCTGATCGGTGCGATCAACGTCTGGAACCGGATCAGCGTGGGCTTTCGGGCGGTTCACCCGAATGACAGTAAACTGTAACCAAGTACGCCGGGAACCAATTGCCATGAATGAACAGCCCGCGCATCAGTTTGATCACTGGCGCCGATACCTGACAGGCGTCGCGTACCGCATGCTGGGTTCGGTGACGGAGGCAGAGGATGTGGTGCAGGATGCATACCTGCGTTGGCACCATGCCGATCACCTGTCAGTCGATGATGTGCGGGCCTACCTGACCACGGTCACCAGCCGGCTTTGTCTTGATCGCCTTCGCGCCGCTCATCGGCAGCGGGAGGTCTATGATGGTCCCTGGCTGCCGGAACCTATAGTCGAAAGTCAGGACACTCCGGCAGGCGCCGAGGCGCTTGCCAGTGATGTGTCCTTTGCCCTGATGCTGGCGCTGGAGCGGTTGTCTCCCCTGGAACGTGCTGCATTCCTGTTGCACGATGTATTTGGGCTGGATTTCAGCCAGGTCGCTGTGAGCCTGGAACGCAGTGAAGCCAGTTGCCGCCAACTCGCAAGCCGCGCCCGGAAACGTGTGCAGGCTGAGCGCCCGCGCTATGAGGTGAGTTCAAGCGAGCATAATCAGTTGACCGATCGATTCTTCGACGCCGCCCGCAGTGGCGATGTGGCAACGTTGAAGGCGCTGCTGAGTGAGAACGCCATACTGCATACCGATGGTGGGGGAAAGAGGATTGCAGCGCGGCGCCTGATTCTTGGTGCCGACAGGATCAGCCGGTTCTTTGAAGGCGTGGCGCGCAAGTCTGCATCGCCCAGCCCTCGGTGGGTTAAAGCCGTTTTCGTGAATGGGCTACCGGGATGGTTGACCATTGAACAGGATGGGCTGCCACAGATCACGACACTGGATGTGGTGGATGGCCGTATCCAGTCGGTCTATGTCGTGCGCAACCCGGACAAACTAGGGCATTTGGCCGGCCACCTGCCAGAGTTGCGTGTTTAGGGTGTCACACTGGCGCCACCCCGAAGAGCCATTGGTGAGCCCACATTACCAGCACCGCATAAACCGCAAGGCCACCAACAACCGCTATGGCATCGTTCGCTTTGCTGGCCGGCAGGGTCGCAATCAGCCGCTGGGTTCTGCGTTTCAAGGAGATCCGATCCACCACGGCCCAGGCCAGGAAAGAGCCGAACAGCAACAGGTCGTGCAGCATCCCGTTCGCGAGTAAGTGAGCCAAAGCCCAGAGCTTGACCGCGACGAGCATTGGGTGCCCAAGTTTTGCCTTGATCTTGCCCGGAAAATAGGTGGCCAGCAGTAGGGGAAAGACCGGAATCAGAAGGAGCATGGCCAGGTGCCGGAGCCAGCCTGGAGAGGTGTAAATCACGGTCGGGTCTAGGCGGGCGTTGCCATACCCCCAAACGATCAGAACCAGACCGACCAATGCGGCCAGCGAGTAAAGCCCCTTGAACGCCCCTTCGCCAAGGGAGTTGTGCAGGCGATTGCGCAGCGGTTCGTTGACGATGGACAGAGAGTGCACGCCAAGAAATAAAACCAGACCAACGATCAGTGTTGCCATTTACCCATGCTCCGTTGAGAAATTCCAGACAGTATAGTTGCGCAAACCGGGACAGCACATTCTCAAGCGTTTATCATCCAAAGCCTGTTTCACTGGATTGATAAGGCGCCCATGAAGTTTCCGAAAGTCACCGTTGTATTGGTATCTGCAGCCCTGTTGTTTGTGTTGTGGGAGCAAACCCGGGAACGCCCACCGTCAGTAGATGCCAGCCGCTTTACAAATCTGACCGCGAATCCAGTTGAGCGTAGCGTTGCCATGGACTGGGTTGTTAAGCAGATCCCGTCGTTATGTGACGATACTGTCGGGCAAAGCCGCCGTTCAGAGGCCCACTCAACCTGCGTCAGCAAAAGCGAGGCCCGTACATCAACCTGCCGCCGTGGGATCTATGATCGATTTCCCAGTGTGATCGCCTCGGAAGAGGTGTTCCGGGATCTGTCCATCACAGCGATGAACTGCCTGGTCCCCCGATCCGGACTCGTAGATTAGGGAATCGGTTTTTTCAAACCTGCTTCGGGTTGGGCTAACATTGGGTGCAGGTGTCAAACAGTCCATCCTCGGTATCGGGATGCACGATTATTTTGGCTGAGCCCGACAGGAGACGACAGATGCACAGACTTTCTGATCACGTTGACTGGCAATATCTGTTTCGTGAGTACTGGCATCTCTACCGGTTTGGCTCCGCAGGTGGGAATCCAATCATCCGCTCACACCTCAAAGATGTTCGCAATAGACTGAACGCGGAACTTGAAACCAACCCGTCCATGGAATTCGATCAGCCGGTCGAGCTACCTGTTTGCGCCTGGCTGGGGCGTGCGCTGGATCAGGGGCTAAGTGAGCGAACCGCGCCGGTGGTGAGGGCATTGATGCGGGTTTCCGATCAACTGACCTGGCGCTATGGTTATGAGCGAATGCACAAAAGCCTGGCCCGCAAGTACGCGTACGCGGAACTGATGGGCCCCAATGGCCCGGCAATCAGCAGAAACGTCATTTTGGGGCTGGTATTGTTTGGGCCTCGCTGCACCTACCCCGAGCACAGCCATGATGGCATCAGCGAATCCTATATCTGCCTGAGTGGATCGGTGTCAGACAGCAACTACAGTGTGTTCACACCCGGATCCCTGTTCTTTAATCCTCCGGAGAAAGCCCATCGAATGACGACCGGGGACTTTGAGCCTACGTTACTGGCCTATGCCTGGACGGGGACAGAGGAGAAGCTTGCCAATCAAACAATGAGCTTTTCTGGCCGCAAGCGATGAGGTGCCGTGATGGCTCGCGTCAGGCACATTGATGCGATCGTTCTATTCCAGAGGCTACTCCTTTTCCCTTTGGGTCTTGCTCCTTTCAGTTCGGATGTGCTGGCGCAACTTGATACCAACAATTGTGTCGCCAGCGAAATCCAGCCCGAAGCCATTGATCTTGATCAGCCCCGAGACCAGTTGGCACGCCAAAGTGATCTGATCATTCCCGAGGATGCCCAAATTACCCGAATAAACATTGTTCGGCGCCCGATCTTCGATACCACCGATCCTGAACAGGACAACTTTCTTTATCGCACGCTGAACGCCCTAAATACCCCGACCTGGAAATCGGCCCTGCGTGCCCAGTTGGTGTTCGACGAAGGTGACGTTTACCAACCGGGTACGCTGGACGAATCCGAACGTATATTGCGGCAGAGTGAGTACCTGACGGCCGCGTGGATCGGTGTTACCCGCGTTTGCGGGAATGAGCTGGAAGTCACTGTGCTTGCACGTGACACCTGGACGTTACTGCCGAGCGTTGGTGCTTCCAGGACGGGAGGCGAGAATAAAACCAACACCGGCCTTTCTGATCCGAATTTCCTGGGTTCCGGCAAGAGCGTGGGGATTTCCCACAAAAAAGATGCCGACCGCAGCGAGACCAGTGTCGATTTCGATGATCCGAACGTGCTTGGCTCCCATTGGCAGGCAGGCCTTTCCTACGATAAGCGCAGTGATGGGCGCGGTCGCAGTGCCTACCTTGAGCGTCCATTCTACAGTGAGCTGGCGGAGTGGCGATTTGGCCTGAGTGGTGAGGATGACATTCGCGAACAATCCCGCTATGTGGGGGCGGAGGCAATTGCGGACTATCGGCAGGACCGCGATTTTGCCAGTGTTGATGTCGGCTGGCGACTGGCAGAACGCAATGGCAGCCAGTTAAGACTGCTTGCCGGTTTTCGCTACGATGCCCGGGCGTTTGAGCGCTTACCGGATGAAACCAATCTGGACCTTCTGCCCGATGATCGGACACTGAGCTACCCATGGGTCGGGTTTGACTACCGTGAGAACCGCTTCCGGGAAATGACAAACCTGACTCGTCTGCAACGGGTCGAGGACGTGCGGGACGGCTTTGTGTGGCGTACCGAGCTGGGGTACTCCTCGCCGGGACTTGGAGCGACGGAAGACCGCGCCGTACTGAATATGGACTTCCGGGATGCTTTGCTGGCCACTGACACCAACTACGCCAGCTACGGGTTCAGTCAGAGCGGCACCTGGCGATTTGACCAGCACCGTTTCGAGAATCTTATCGGAACCCTGAGCCTGGAGTACTTTCATGGCGGGGCAGTGGATTGGAACAGTTGGTACACCAACCTGTCGTTCACGGCAGCGCACAATTTGACCGTGGATCAACAGCTTCTTATTGGCGGTGACAATGGCCTTCGTGGTTATCCGAGCAACTACCAGCAGGGCAACAGAAGAGCGCTGTGGACACTGGAGCGCCGTTACTTCCCGGACTGGCACCCTTTCGAGCTGTTTCGCATGGGGGGTGTAATTTTCACCGATGTAGGCAGAGCCTGGTTTGATGATGGTCGCAATAGCGGACCCGATGACGGCGTACTGACGGATGTGGGATTCGGCCTGAGGCTGGCCTCAAGCCGGATCGAAGTACAGCGAATGCTGCACCTGGACTTCGCCTTCCCGCTGGCGGGAGATGACAGCGTTGACCAGGTGCAGGTCTTGTTGCGGGGTCGTTCGCGATTCTAAGCGACAGTCATGTCACTTGATCCACTTGTCGCCCCAATGGGTGATGTCGTGCTTCTGCTCCACTTGCAGTGTGCGGGCGCCAGCGGCCGGTTCTGCTTCTTCCGCGGCAGCAATTTCCTCGTCAATCACTCGCGTTGAGAGTGACAGCCAACTGGTCACGAAGGCGGCAGCATCGCCGTTGATCTCAAGAGCGAGCTCGTCGACGTTGGTGATGTCGTCACAGGCTGAGTGATAACAGGGGTCGAAAGCAACGCCAGCCTCGCCACCGAACTTGGCCGCCTGCTCTTCGGTTTTCAGCACTTCCGCACCGGTAAACAGCCCGCCAAACGCAATGCCGTCCTCGAAGAACTGCGCGTAGTCTGAGCGGAAGCTGATTTGCGTGCCCTCTGAGGCGATTTCACGCAGGTTGAAGTACTTCTCGAACAGCGCCTCCGTGGCGGCTGATCCCGGAGGACCTGCCAGATCGAAGTCAGAACCATCGCCATCGTAGATAAAGTTGCCGAAGTTGGGCGAACCAATCATGTCGTAGTTCAGGTAGACCTTGATCTTGTCCTTCTCTTCCTGGGAAAGGCTGTTGACGTAGAACGTTGAGCCAACCAGGCCGGCCTCTTCCGCACCCCACCAGGCAAAGCGGACCTGATTACGGGGGTGAGCCCGTTTCATTTGCAGGGCCAGTTCAAGAAGCGCAGCGCTGCCGGAGCCATTGTCGTTGATACCAGCCCCTTCAAACACTGAATCCAGGTGAGCGCCCGTCATCACGACGTTGTCAGGGTTGCCCCGATTGGTTTCGGCAATCACGTTGGAGGTTTCGGTTTGCTCTCTCACCACGTTGGTCACGACTCTGAGCTGGAGGTCCTGCTGCTCAACCCAGCCAGCGCCAATGTCGTAGGTGGTGAACACGACGGGAACTCCCCCGGCGTAGTCATCGCCGAGCGTGGCGTTGATCAGGCCTTTGCGGTCTTCCGTGTTGCCCTGGTTGAAGATCACCACACCCGCGGCGCCAGCATTGGCCGCGTTGGTTGCTTTCTGCCCGAAGGCGCAGGCTCCCCGTTGGATGACGGCGACCGATCCAGCGGGGAAGTCGGTAAAGTCCTCGGGTTCACAGCCACTGGTGGAGGTATTGTCGGGGCCGAGTTGAACGTCAACGGCAACGGCCATGCCCGTCACATCGCCCGGCTCGGTCTGGGACAGGTAGGTAAAGTCCTCTTCCCATACATAGTCGGTCGGAGTGGGTGCCGTGGCCTGCAGAATGCCGTCTCCGGTCGGGTAGAAGGCATTGAAAGGAAACTGCTGGATGGTCACGTCATAGCCCGCACTCTCCAGTGTGGTTTTAACGTAATCGACCGTCGCCTGGTATCCAGGTAAGCCGGCAGCGCGATTGCCATCATTGGCTTCGGCAATGCCGTATAACCGGTCCAGGTGGTATTGGATGTTGCTTGCCTGCATGCAGCGGGGCAGACCAAATGGCGTGCTATTGAGAATGCCAAAGCGACACTCAAACGGACTGATTCGATCCGGGCTCCAGAAATCGTTGAGTAAATCGCCGGTGGATTTCTGGCCTGGCGAGGCGTGTGCGGTTAATGCAAAGAAAAGGGATCCTAAAGCCATGGTGCGGCTTGCGGTGCTGATTTTCATTGTGATTCTCCAATCCTGGGAGTTTGTTGTTAGGTCCGCTTGTGGCGGACTTTCAGCGCGGGGAGGCCTGAATGGATGTTAAACAGGCGCCCGGGCATCACTACTTCCATCGATGCCTACCGCAAGACTAGTCGCGGATTTTTTGTCCATCCAGGCGGAAAACATTACAAAACGTTAGGTTTCGAGAGGTGCCGACGTGAGTGTTGGTCACGTCGGCGTTGGGAGGCAGGAAGGGCGCTCTTGCGGTGCGCTCAGAATCCGTAGGAGCGGGAAATGGTCTCCTTTTCGCCGGACTCAACCAGTGCCTGGTAACTTTTGTTCAGAGCCTGCAGGATCTCGGGGGCGGTGTCCTTGTGGACGGCGAGATACATTGGCGTTTCACGGAACACCAGAACGCGCTCGAGCCCGGTTACATCGGACGCATCAGCAGCCAGGTACGGGCCAGCCAGACCGTCAGCTACCCAGAGGTCAATCTGATCCTGGACCAGGCGGCGCGCATTCAGGCCGTTATTGCTGATTGCGGAAACGTCAAAGCCCTTGTCGATCAAAAAGTTGGTCATGACGTCGCCCTTGTACCCACCGATCTGATAGCTGTGGGCATCGTTCAGGGTGTTCAGTTCAATGGACGAACCGGGTTTGGCGAACAGTGTCCATTCGATGGAGGACAGTGGCCCCACCCAGTCGAAAAAAGGCGCTCGATCCTCTGTTTTGGATACGCAGTAGATGGCGTGGTCAGGATGCCGTTCGGCCCGGTTGAGGCCATAGCTGAGGTCCCGGAGTTTAATGCTGTAATCCAGCTCGGCTTTACCCAGAAGCGCCTTCACGACATCGGTACAAAGACCTGTGATGTCTGCTTCTGAATGGGCAAATGGCTGACCATTGGTGGTCATGTTATAGGGAGGGTATTGCTCTGTGTAGATCCGCAGTTCTTCTGCGGCAGTCGTACAACCTGCCGTTAACATCAGGGCCATTGTCAGCCCGAATTTTCCTTTCATGAACCCACTCCACATGTATGGTTACGGTATTTACGGAGTGCGGCATGATATTGAAGAGGAATCCAGCGTGGCATGCTGGATTCCTCTTCTTTACATTTTGGCAATGTAGTGAAAGTGGCAGGTAATGCTGACGTTCTACCGGGCGTTTGTCCGGGCACGGTAGACGGAAGGTGTCTCTCCGAACCTCGCCTTGAATGCCCGGCTGAACTGGCTGGCGTCGTTGAAACCGCAGTTGAGGGCGATGGCAGTGATTTTACTTCCCGGTTGGCGGAGTAGGTCCCGGGCCCGGGTCAGGCGTTGTTCCTGAACGTATTGATAGGGTGCGCAGCCAAAGGTCGCCCGGAACAGGCGGGCAAAATGGTAAGGGCTCAGATTAACCCAGCCCGCCATGTCCGCGAGGGTCAACGTCCGGTCCAACTGCGCGTGAATACGTTCCTGTAGCAATCGGCGGTAACGCAGTGAGAGTTGTCCGGTAACAGAGGGAGTTGCCTGCTGTACGTTCGAGTGACGACTAACCACCTGTAGTAACAGCCACTGGGCCAGGTGATCCATCGCCATGGACTGACCGGGGGCGAGCCAGTCACTCAGTGCCAGTAACTGGCCCGCCTGGGCCAGAACCGGGTCCTGCGTGTGGTATCGCTCACTGAGTTCAACCCGGTCAGGTTCGCAGTCCCAGGTCTGTTCTGCGCAGCGGGCGATGTCCAGGTCATTGAAGTAGAGGTGGAAGAATTCGAATTGGCCGTCGATCTGCCAGGTGGATTGACTGCCGGCGGGAAACAGGCAAACAGCCCCCGGAAAGCCCTGGCTCACGGCCCGTCCGTTTACCACCCGCCTCGCTTTGTCGCCCTCGTTAATGTAAATGCTCAGGGCGTGATGGCGCGGTCGCTCGTAACGCACCTCGCCCTTGCGGTTCTGCCACTGTGCGAGGGCGCGGCCCTGGTCCAGCTCCATGAGCTTTTGAGGCGCCACGCCAGCGGCTCGCAGCGCGTCCACAATGTCGCGGCGTTCCCTGTGGGGATTCTTCGTTGAATCGGGTATCTGGGGTGAGCTGGTCTGCATATCGGGCCTCCGCAAGAATCATCCATGGTTGCGCAGGATCTGACAAGTTTTCCCCTTCGCACTGTCATAAGATCGGCCACTAGATACATCAATGCGTCACTTATTAAAGGGAATGACTGTTATGCCGATTTCCATGCACTACGGTTTGACGGTACTGATCTGGGGCCTGACCTGGACGGCCATTCGCCTGCAGGTTGAGTCTGCGCCGGTGGATGTTTCGGTGTTCTATCGTTTTTTGATGGCTTCTGTTGTGGCTCTGGTGGTGCTTGCATTGCTTGGGCGCCTGCAGACGTTGACGCTCAAGCAGCATGGCTGGCTTTTTTTGCAGGGGCTGACGCTGTACAGCGTGAATTTCCTGCTCATATACCGTGCCGCCGAGTCCATGACCAGTGGGTTGCTGGCGGTGGTGTTTTCACTGGCGGCGCTGTTCAATGCCTTGAATGGCTGGCTATGGTTGCGGTTGAAGCCCACCGCCCGTCTGTATCCCGCAGTGGCGTTGGGGATTACTGGCGTGGCCCTGCTGTTCTGGCATGATCTGCAGCTTGGCAACGCCACCGGTGCCAGCATCCTGTTTGCGGCTGCCGGCACGTTCTGGTTTTCCATGGGGAACCTGGTGAGTATCAAGGTTCGGCTGGCGCAAATCCCCTTGTTGGTGGCGAATGCCTGGGCCATGGTTTACGGCGCTGTGATCCTCGGCGTCTGGTGTCTGTTGCAGGGAGTGGAGTGGGTGGTGCCAACCTCCGCGACCTTCTGGGGCGCAACGGTTTTCCTGGCGGTACCCGGCTCCATTATTGCGTTTTATTGCTACATCACTGTGATCCAGACCCTCGGTGCTGACCGGGCTGGCTATGCAACGGTGCTGTTTCCGGTGGTTGCCCTGAGTGTATCGACCTGGCTGGAAGGCTTTGAATGGACAACAACCGCCGTATTGGGTGCCCTACTGGCCATCCTGGGAAATTACGTGCTGTTTCGCCGAGTCAAATGATATCCCGTGGGGCCTCGGAAACCGCTACGTTGTATGGAGCTTCAGATGCGTCATCTTTTCCGAGAGACGGCTGGGTTCCGTGCCGAGGATGTCATCCAGTGAGGAAGGCCGATGGACCCAGAAGCCCTGGAGAAGATCCACGCCGATCTCCTTCAGTAACGACGCTGCATCCTCGGACTCGACGTACTCGGCCACCGTGATCATGTCCATGGTTCGGCCAATGTCATGAATGGCCCTGACCATTGCAAGGTCTGTTTTGCTGGTGACGATATCGCGAACAAACATCCCGTCGATCTTCAGGCAGGTAACTGGTAATCGGCGCAGGTAACCAAACGACGACAACCCTGAACCGAAGTCGTCCAGGGCAAAGCTGCACCCCATATCGCTCAGGCGTTTCATAAAGGCCTGAACTTCCAGCAGGTTATGGACGGCGGCAGTTTCGGTGATTTCGAAGCAGATCTTGTTCGCTGGAACCCCGTAATGGTGGAACCTGCCAACCACAAAATCCGCGAAGTCTGTTTGATCGAACGAGCGACCAGACAGGTTGATGTGGCAGGCTTCCAAGGCACCAAGGTGTTCTGGGGCGGCGGACAGTTTTTCGAGTACATTCTCGATAACCCAGCGGTCGATTCTCGATGCCATGCCATAGCGCTCCGCAGGGGGTAGGAAAGCACTGGGAGGCACCACCGAACCATCCTGTGAGCGCATGCGAATCAGCACCTCGTATCGCAACCCCTTGCCCCGGCCCGTAGGCGGGGCAATTATCTGGCATTCAAGGAAAAAGCGGTTGTCCTGAAGCGCGGTCTGAATGCGGTTGTGCCATTCCATCTCGCCCTGCTGGGAGGCCATCTGCTTGTCGTCCATCGACATCACGCACACGCGGTTGCGGCCGCCGTCTTTGGCGGTGTAACAGGCAATGTCGGCGGCTTTCATCAGGGCGCTGATGCCCGCGCTTTCTGCGGTTATAGGCACCACGCCAATACTGCAACTGATGGTGTGGCTGGTTTGCTGCCAGGAAAACACCAGGTGGTCGAGAGAGGCCCGCACCTTTTCAGCCACATGATGGGCGGTGTCGAGGTCGCAGTTCTGAAGAATGATACCGAACTCGTCGCCGCCCAGTCTGGCGAGGATGTCTGCTTCGCGCAGATTCTTTGAAATGATGTCGGATACCTGGCGCAGAAGTTGGTCGCCCGCGTCATGGCCCGACGTGTCGTTCGCCAGCTTGAACTGGTCCAGGTCGATGTAGCAGAGGGCGTGTTGTTTTCCTCCGTTGCGGACGTGCCCGAGATGGCTGGCAAGCTGCTGCTCAAACGCTCTTCGGTTTATCAGGCCGGTCAGGCTGTCATGGGTCGCCATGTAGCTCAATTCCGTCGACAGACGGTGAGACTCGGAAATGTCTTCCATAACCGTTGTGAAGTACGCTGAAGCGCTGGGCACATCCCACACGCGGGATACGGTGAGCCTGGCCCACAAGAAGTCATTGTCTTTTCGAACAATGCGATGCTCGGTCGTATAGCTGTCGATGTTACCGAAGCTGATATCCCGTCGTTCTTCCCGGGCAACGTCCCAGTCTTCCGGATGGACCAGCTCCCGATAGGGGCGATGCACAAGGTCATCGGGCCGGTAGCCAAGGATGTCGCAGGTCGCCTGATTGGCATTAACGATTCGGCCCTCGGTATCAATCTGGATGATACCGATGGCGGACTGCTCGAAGATCGAGCGGAAGTTCTGCTCGGTTCGATTGAGCAGTCTCACCAGCCGGAATCCCAGGAACCAGGACAGCAGCGCCACAAGAGTCAGGAACAATGCACTGACAACAGACAGGAAGCTGGCGGCCCAACGCGAGGCGTCTCCCATGGAAAGGCGGAATTCCCGGGCATTCACCTGCAGTTGCTGGTCAACAATCGCGAGTTTGTCTCGCAGGGCCTGCAGTTGCTCGCGATCCGGAGGTGCCGCCAACCACTCTCGTTCCATCGCATTGCCGATCTGATCCAGTTCAAACAGCAGGTCATCGGCGCCCTCCCAGGCGGTTAACGCCCGCTCCAGTTGATCAAGCCACGAAAAAAGACGGATCAGCAGAATCATGCGGGTCAGGTCTTCTTCATGGTTGCCCCCTTGGAGAAAACCATGCCTGGCACGTTGCCAATCGAGCGTATCGGAGGTGATGGCGACGCGGGCGTGCAGATCGCCGATGGGCACCGCCAGCGCCTGCCTCGCCTTCGCAAGGTGCGAAAAATCACCAGATTCGGAAAACCGGTTGAGGTGGTGGACAGTATCGATCTGCGCTCGGGACCAGACGCTTTCGCCCCAGGTATAGGCAGTGATTGCCGACTGCACCTGCACCACGGCGACCATGAAACACACCGTCAGGATGATCGTGAGGCACAGTCCTGCCACCAGCGCGATCAGTTGTCTTTGAAGATTGGGTTGCTGTCCTTTGCGTCGCATGGCTGCCGGTACTCTCCATACATGGTGCAAAACAACATAAATGGCGCACCACAAATGGTGCCAGTAGGTGGCATTTTCTCAATGGGGCGTCGGCTTATAACGTATGCCCCAACAACCCCAGGACACCGAGGATGATCAGATAGCCCGCCACGATGTAGTTCAGCAGCTTTGGAAACACGAGTATGCCAATGCCCGCGCCCAGGCTGATCAGTGGCGCCAGTTCAAGGTGAAGTGTCATAAGAGTAATATCCCTGTCGAGTACGTTGGAGCGTGTTTTTTCTATCTTTCATCGTAGTCGGTAAGTCTGCACAGTGCATCCACGCACGCCTCGATCTGTGACTCGCTCGCACTCGCGAATCCCATCACCAGCCCGGTTTGCGCGGTTCTTCCGATGTAGTGCTCGCTGAGGGCCGTGCTGCCGAAGCCCAGGTCTCTCAGTTGCTGACTCAGGGCAAGGTCATCCACGTTGCCTTTCAGAACCAAATGCATCCCGGCACTTTCCGCTATGGGGGCCAGCCTGCCGCCAAGCTTTTCGGTAACCCGCGCCTGAAAATGATGCCACTTATCACGATAGAGTTGGCGCATACGGCGCAGATGTCGTGTGAACTGGCCGCTGTCGATGAACTCGGCGATGGTTGCCTGGGTCAGTAACGGTGTCTCTCCGCCGCTGACACGCTTGGCCCAGAGGAAATGGTCGACGAGTGCCTCTGGTACGATCAGGTAGCCGACGCGTAGGGCTGGCAGCAGTGTCTTACTGAAGCTGCCCACATAGAGAACGGGGGCGGTATCGAACATGCCCTGAATGGCTGCAAACGGTTTGTTATAGAAATGGAACTCGCTGTCGTAATCGTCTTCCACGATCCACGTCTGGTTTCGGCGCGCCCACTGTAGCAGTGCCATGCGCTGGGAGACATCGAGAATACCGCCCATGGGGTATTGGTGAGTCGGTGTGCAGAACAGCAGTTTGGCGTCGCCAAGGCTGTCCAGGACGCCGACATCCAGAACCTGTTGCTTGAGCGGTACGGGCAGCAGTGGGTTGCCGTGACGACCAAGGGCGTATCGGGCGCCCCGGTAGCCGGGGTTCTCAACAAAGACCCTGTCACCGGGTTTTAACAGCACGTCTGCAATCAGCGACAGCGCCTGTTGAGCCCCATTGGTCACGATCACTTGGTGTTCCTGGCAACGCACCCCGCGGGAAGCTCGTAAATAATCAGCAATGGCTCTGCGCAATGGCTGGTAACCCTGGGTTGTGTCATAGCCGCGAAGGCTTGTTCGGCTCTCCTGATGGTGCAGTATTCGGTTCCAACTGCGAATGGGGAAGGCGTTGATGTCGGGCAGCCCGGGCTGGAAGGGCAGGTTGGCGTCCTCCCCGAGCTTCAGGCGGCTGGCGGGAGCCGGCGGCAGTGGCGGCAAGGTCATGGCCTGCGTGGTTTGAATGGCTCCGCCGGTAGGTTGGTTGATGGCCAGGTTGAGGTCTTGATGCACGAATACGCCCCGACCAGCCCGGCTTTGCAGGAAACCTTCGGCTTTCAACTGGTCGTAAACGGCATTGACGGTGTTGCGGCTGATACCCAGGTCTGCTGCCAGCTGACGGCTGGAGGGCAGTTGGCTTCCCGGCAGGTAACGTCGATGGATAATGCGTTGGGACAGGTGTTGATAAAGCTGTGTTTGCAGCGGTGTGGTGTGTTCGAACCGTATATCGTCAATCACCTTAACTGGTCCTATTGAAATCTATAATCTGGATCTTTCCATGGTATCAGATGTTGCTTCTAATAGAGACGTACTTTGCAAAAGGAGCATACGATGTCTCGGAAGGAAATCACGGATACCCCTTTATCACTACCGTTATCACCGCCGTCATCACCGCTGTCTTGCTGTCCTCGCAGTCGGGTGAAGCGCGCGGCCAGGAGAGCCAGTTATGAGCGGGCGCCGGCTTACGCCCTGATCGATAGATTAAAAACAGCGCATGTGGGTTTTGTGGAAGAAGGTGAGCCACGCATCATCCCGATCACGGCCTGGCGTCTTGCTGACGACCTTTACCTGCATACACTCAGCGGTGGCAGGTTGGCGCAGACGCTGGCATCGGGACAACAGTTGTGCATTTCATTTGCCGTGACAAACCAGTGGGTAATGACTAAGTCAGCGTTCCACCACAGTGCCAACTATGAATCGCTGGTGCTGTTCGGCAGGGCCTCGCCAGTGTCGGATGATCGTGAGTTCGACGCCGCGTTTCAGGCCATCATTAATCAGATTGAACCGGGCCGCTGGGAGCAGGTGCGTGCCCCCAATGCGAAGGAGCGGAAGGCGACGGCATTGTTCCGGATTCCGATCGAGGAGGGCGCGTTCAAAAGCCGGGATGGCGGTCCTGGAGAGGAACCCGAGGATATGGCGCTCCCGGTGTGGCACGGTGTGCTGCCCGCGTAAGGTGAGTGCAGGCGTTGATGCCCCCGATCGTTGGCCGGCAGGTTATGATTGGGGGTCATTCAAGGTAAACTGTGTTCACAATCGTTTCATTTACTTGCCAGATAACACAGGCAGCAACGCATGTCCGATGTTGATCCCCTGAAAGCCTTGTCCGATATTGCCAGTGATGCCCATACCCGCATCCAGGCTGCCCATGAGCACATCAACCCGGTGTTGGAAGTGCGCCGGGGCATGCGTGATTCGGGTATTCCTGCGGATGTCATGACCATTGACTGTCTGCGCACCCGTCGCCGCATAACGTTGATCCTGCACGACAACCAGCCAGGCGTGTTGTTGTATCAGTTCGTGACCATCGATGATGAAGTGGGTGATGAGTTCCAGGGCATGGCGTTGTCGGAGGTCAGTGCCCAAACGCTGGTGGACTGGATGCAGGATTATTTTGGCTAAGCGGGCCCTTATGTCGGGCGCCTGACACACGAGGGGCAGCATGGAAGCATTATTGATTATTCTGGCACTTGGTCTTGCCATACTCCTGCCGGTGGGCTCCGTGCTGGGTATTCTTGCGTTTTCCCGACGTCGTGATCAGTCGGAACGCCTTGAGTCCCTGAACCGGGAAATGTCCCGTTTGCGCGAAGAAGTGGCTTATCTAAAGCAACATTTGGGCGGAAAAGACCAAGACCAGCCGGCCCCGGAGCTGGAGCTTGAACTCGACGAAGCCGTTGTCGAGGACACGCCAGCCCCTTCTGAATCAAGCCCCTCTTCTGACACAAGCCCCTTTCCTGACACAAGCTCCCCGAGTGCGGATGCGACGTCACGCGATAAATCTCGCTTTGTCCAGGCCCTGAAGGATAACTGGATGGTCTGGCTTGGTGGCCTGAGCGTTGGGTTGGCCGGTATTTTCATGGTCAGCCACTCCATCAACGCAGGAATGATCGGCCCATCGCAGCAATTGATGTTGGCGCTATTCAGCGGTCTTGCGTTGCATGCGGGAGCGGAGTACCTGCGTCGTCGCAACCGGGGTGCAAACGAAGTATTTGCGGCGCTGGCGGGTGGAGGCAGTATCACCCTCTATGCGGCATTGCTGGCGGGCGTTCACCATTACGGGCTGGTCGGCCCTACCGTGGGCCTGTTCGGGCTGGCCATTGTGTCTCTGGGTACCATGGTGCTGTCGCTGTTTCATGGCCCGCTGCTTGCTGTCATGGGGTTGAGTGGCGCCTATCTGGTGCCGTTATTGATCGGTGGCGATGATGGCAGCGTGGCTTTTGTGCTGTCTTACAGTTTCCTGATCACCGTCAGTTCGTTGATGTTGATGCGTTATGTCTATCGGGACTGGCTTTGGTACGCCACGTTATCCGGCGCGTTTCTGTGGTGGTTGGCCACGTCCAGCGGAGCCGCCATCGGCGCCTCAACAGCCTGGTACATCGCCGCCCTGTTTGTGGTGTTTGCCATGGTTCCGGTTCGCGCAAAGCAGGCGCTGCCGTATTTACGGGAAGTCTTGATATCCCTGCTGGCTCTCTGGGCACTATCGATGGTCGGGCAGGGTGATCGCCCGTTTTTCTGGAGCTGGCTTATCATATTGCCGGCAGCAGCTCTGGTGCCGCAGAGTCGTGGAGCGCTCTGGTTCCTGCCCTGGGCCGCGGTGCTGGTCAGTGCGCTGGGATGGCTCGGATACGTCGGGCGCAATGGCACCGAGGTGACCTATTTTACGCAGATGGCGCCGGAGCATCAGGGTGGTTTGCTGTCCTACCTGATTGGGGCCGCCATACTCTCCACCGGGCTCGGATTATGGCACTGGGTTCGCCAGAATGATCGCCGCCGATGGGCCTCCTTTACACTGTTGTCGCCACTGGTTTGGGCGGTGCTGGGTTGGCTGTTAGTACACGGCTACCAGACGTCGTCCGCCTGGTCGGTTGCAATGTTGCTGGTTGGCGGCGTTTACGGCGTTCTCGCGTGGAAGCTCGAAAGCGTGCAGCGCTATCGAGTGGGCGTTGTCTGGGCAGTGATGGCGGCACACGTCAGCTATTCCCTGGCGGCGATAATGATTGTTCGTGAGGCGTCACTCACCCTCGCCCTGTCTGCTCAGTTTGTCAGCCTTACCTGGCTGGCGCGGCGTTATCAGATGCCCGAACTTCACCTGCTGTTGAAGGTGGCCCTGGCCCTGGTGGTGGCACGGCTGACGTTCAACCCCTGGCTACAGGATTACGATACCGGTCTCCATTGGTCACTCTGGAGCTATGGTGGGGCGACGTTGTTTGCCGGCATTGCTACCTGGCTGGCGGGGAAGGATCGTGCCATTCGTCCTTGGCTGGAGGGGGCAACCCTGCATCTACTGGTGCTGTTCCTGGGTGCCGAGATGCGTTACTGGCTTTACGATGGCGATATTTTTTCCCAGCAGTACAGCTTTACCGAGGCTGCAATCAACACACTGCTCTGGGGTGCACTGGGCGTGACCTATATGGTGCGTGCCGGGGCAAGTGAGTCACTGGCCTGGCTGTACCGGTTGTTCTCGCGGATACTGGTTGCGCTGTCGATGTTGAGTTATCTCGCTCTGGTGACGCTGCACAATCCCTGGTGGGGCGGCGGCCATATTGGCGATACACCGATCATCAATATGCTGCTTCCCGGCTACGGTGGTCCCATTCTGCTGGCGCTTGCGGTCAGCCGGTTTCCCTTGCTTGCGCCCCGGTTCTGGTCGTTGTGCGTGGCGTCTGCCGGTTTTCTGCTGTTTACCGCGCTGGAGATCCGGCAACTCTGGCAGGGGAGTGACATGGGGTTGTCGTTCGGTATGTCAGAGGGTGAGCTTTACACTTATTCGGTTGTCAGCCTTTTGTACGCGATCGGCGCTATCGCCTACTCCGCCAGGCGTGACAATGCGGTGCTCTACAAGGCTGGTATGGCTCTGTTGGGACTGGTGATTGCCAAGATCTTTCTCGTCGATATGGCCGGCCTACAGGGGCTTTGGCGAGTGGCGGCCTTTATGGGGCTTGGGCTGGCGTTACTGGGGTTGGCCTGGATGTATCGGAAAGCGCAGCCTTCGGCGGGTAATCAGACCCTCTCCGACTGATCAGGTGGGGCCGCGGGAGCGGCCCCACCCAGTTGTTTGCCGGTCGCTTACTTCGCTGTGATGGTTTTCATCACAAGCTTACCGTCTTTCTTGATGGGACCATCTTCCTTGGCGCCCAGGGTGTATTCGAAAATGCCCGTTTTCATGCCACCGTCTTCGCTATGAAGCATCAACATCAGCATGTCACCGGATTTGACGTCTTCAGTCAAAATGGCGGCCACATCTGTGTTTTTACCCTTGCGAAGGGGCGCGTGTGCCACGACCGGGCCTGGCTTGCCACTCTCATCCGTGCGGTGCACCACGAGCCAGCCATTTTTCTCGGCAACCACTTTCTTGGCAGTCACGGTGCCGTCCGCAACTGACTGATTGTCTCCCCAAACCCCGACTTTCATGTTGTCCATTGCCAATGCGGAACCAGAAGCCAGAGTTGCGGCTAGAAATGCGCTTGTCATCAAATGCTTCTTCATTGTGTTCTCCTTGCTTTCGGGTTGATCCCATCCTGATATTTTGTTCGATGGGTGTAACCACAGTTACGGGGCGTGGTTCCCAAAAGTTTCAGCAAGGTAAAAAGAATCAGTGAGAGGGTTCAGAGGCCCCATCAGCAACGGGATACAGGTAGCCGTGTATGGCTGGCCCGGTGGGCTGGCCAGTGGGTGAACCGCCTTCGGGCTCTACGCTGATGCCAAAGGTGGCTTCCTTCAGAAGCTCAGGGTCGTAGTCACGAAGGGCTGCGCGCTCCAGCTTGAGGTTGTCGTTGAGTACGCCCAGGGAACGGGGGTTCGGCCCGAGTGAATCGGCCTTTATCCACATCTGGTAGGATTTTCCCTGCATGGGTTTGGCCGTTACCGGACGAATCTGCATTTGACGGTTGTTGAGGTCTACCGAGAGCATGAAGGCCGGCTGCTGGTCATTCTGTTGGAACACGGCCACAAACGACTGCGGGCTCTGCTCTGGTGCAGGTTGGAATACGAGAACCGCAACCAGCACCATGGCAGCGGCTGACGCCAGGGCTGTACTCCACTGCCAACGCCTGAGGCGCTTGTGCAGGGAAATCACGTTGGATGTATCGAGGCTGTCAGTATCGACACCGGCCCGGCGCGTCTCGAGGGCATCGATATCGTGTTCAATCCGTTGATACAGCTCGGGGTCTGGCGTGACCGGCGTTACTTCATCAGCCAGTGCAGACAAACGCTGCTCCCAGGCAGAGATCATCTCGTCGAGATCCGGTTCGCTTTGCCGACGCACGGCCACAGCGGCCCGCTCCCGGGCATCCAGTGTGCCCAGGACGAACTCTGCTGCCAGCATGTCCAGATCGTCGTGGTCGGTCATGGTGTGAGACACCCTTTCAGTTGTTTCAGCGCCCGGTGTAGCCAGGTTTTGACAGTATTCACCGGTTGATCGAAATGCGTGGCCAGGTCTGCTCTGGACCAGCCGTTAAGATAGGCCAACCGCACCATGTCGCGGCGATCTTTTTCCAGCTCCTCCAGGCATAGGTTCAGTCGGTTCACGGTCTGCTGGCTTTCCACTTGTGATTGGGCATTGGGTTCTTTGCTGGCAAGCTGCTCCAGCTCATCTTCCGGTGCCTTGCGACTTGCCGGCTGCTTTCGCAGCTCGTCGATAGCACCGTTGCGGGCAATGGTGACCATCCAGGTAATCGCAGAGGCCTTGGACGCGTCGAACTGATCCGCTTTTCGCCAGATCTTGATATACGTATCGTGCACGACTTCCTCGGCCCAGCCCCGGTTATTCAAGATACGGGTGATGGTACCAAGAAGTTTCGGCGCCGTTGCTTCATACAGTGTTGCAAACGCTGCGCGGTCTTTTGCGGCAACGCCCTTAAGAAGCTGGCTGAGTTGGTCGGGGGACTCTGACATGGATGGCGACTCCGCGCCTGATGGGGCGCGGCCAGTGGTGGATGAACTGAACGGTTCAGACATGCAGGAGTCGCCAACGGGTGTGTGAAAAGTTGCCTCGTGATACGCAGATTGCCGTGTTCGGGTTTATTTCGTCAAGCAAGTTTGTGTGTGAGCCCTTCACCAACGGTAGCGGACGCTGGCAACCACGCTGCGGGCTTCGCCGTAGTAGCACCAGTAATCACAGCTTGCGACGTATTCCCGGTCCGCAACATTGGTGACGTTCACCTGTGCCTGCCAGTTGCGGGTTACATCGTATTGGGCCATCAGGTCCAGAACCGTGTAAGAGGGAACATCGGTCGTGCCGTCGCGAGTAGAGCCCACATAGCGTGCGCCGCCGCCGATTTTCAGGCCTGGCACGTGGTCGACGAAACTGTAATCCAGCCAGGCTGACGCCATATGTCTAGGGATAAGCGGGGCTGCGCGTTCGCTGTTGTCGGTCTCGGTTTCCTTGATCGTGGCATCGCTGTACGTGTACGCGGCGGTCAGTTCCAGTTGGTCGGTCAGGTAGCTGACACTCTCCAGTTCAAAGCCAGCCGTGGTGCGCTCCCGGTCCTGGATCTGGAAACCGCTTTGGCTGGTGCCGAGGGAATTCTCTTCTTCGATCCGGTAAATCGCCGCTGTTACGTAGCCATCCAGATCGTCCGGAGCGATTTTGACGCCGGCCTCCAATTGCTTGCCTTTCCTTGGTTCGTAAAGGTCGCCAGTGCCATCAGTACCTGAAATAGGCTGAAATGATTCGGTGTAGGACATGTAGGGCGAGAATCCGTTGTCCGCCAGATACATCACACCACCGGAGAGGGAGAATTCATCAGCATCGGCTTCCTGGCGTGTGCCGGCCGTACGATTAACGCTGTCGACTTCGGCCTGGTCAAAGCGACCACCGGCCAGGAACACCCAGCGATCATCCAGGCGCAGTTGATGTTGCAGGTAGTAGCCTGTCTGCTGCTTGTTGATGTCCTGTACGATCAGATCTGTGGCAGTGATTGGCGTGAAGTTGCCGTACTGCGGATCGAACAGGTCGATAGGACCGCCAAACGGAGTAGATCCTCCAGCGCCGTTCTGTTTGCCCTCGTTTTCAAGATCCTGATAGTCCACCCCGAACAGCAACGTGTGTTCGGTGCGGTCGGTAAACCACTTGCCCACCAGGCGATTGTCGATTGTCCAGCTGTTGATCTCGCCGTCCCGGTAGACCAGATAGCGCTGACCTTCCCGCGGACCTGTCTGGAAGAAGATAAAGCTGCTGCGTAACAGCAGGTCTACCTGGCTGTAGCGGAAGTCCTGCTCGAAGGTCCAGGTGTCGTTTAGGCGATGACTCAGTGAATAGCCGATGGCTGACTGGGTGCGTTCGTTGGTGTCGTAGCCTGGCTCGCTGTAGTTGGTGGACGGGTCCACTTTGCCAAAAGGCGTGTCGTCTATGGTGCCAAATGGCAGCTTGAACGGATTGGTCGGAATGGCGTCGTCCTTCTGGATACTTGCCAATAAGGTGAGCTCGGTGCTATCAGACATCTCCCAGGTCAGGCTTGGGGCCAGGTAGTAGCGCTCGTTCTCGGTGAAATCCAGATCGCCTTCGTTATAGCGGTACAAGCCAACCAGACGGTAGCTGAGATCGTTTCGATCGCCGACGGGTCCGGACGTATCGACCCCAAGCTGGCGATGCTCATCGGTTCCTGCCTGCAGATTGATCTGGCCCTGAACAGTATCGGTAGGTCGCTTGCTGATGGCATTAATCACACCACCCGGAGGCGCTTCGCCGTACAGAATGGACGCAGGGCCTTTGAGCAGTTCTATGCGCTCCAGGCCAAAGGGCTCTGGCAGCCATTGATAGAACCCCTCGCGATAGATTCTCAGGCCGTCCTGATAAGTCGACTGGTCGAAACCACGTATCTTCAACCAGTCGGTATCGTTGTCTTCACCATACTGTCCCGAGAGCACTCCGGCACGGTAGCGGAAGGTTTCATCAAGCGCCTGCACGTTGCGCTCTTCCATTTCCTCCTGCTCCACCACCGAGCCGGGCCGGGGGGTTTCCATCAACGGGGCTTCCACTTTCAAAGCGGTTGCGGACACAACCAGCTCCCCCAGACTCGTTGGTTCGCTGGCATCGTCCTGCGCAGCCGCGATAGCTGGAACACAGATTGCAGAGCAGGTTGCCAAAAGGGTTAGTGTGCGCCTGATCGCCAGCGTGAGCTGGTGCGGGGTGGGAGACTGGGCCATCGAAAACCTCCGGAAAACGCTGGGAGAGAAATGAACGGATGTTCATGTTGGATGGCGGCAATCATATCAGCCGCATTAAATAATGCAAATCAATCTCATTATGATTAATGATTTCGGATGGCATTCTCACTCGTAGGTCTGTGTTCGGTGGCATGTCGTGACGAGCTGAGGAAAGCACTTTTTGAGTAGCAAATTCGGAGTTTTGCAAATAGAGTTAAGGTCTTATCAGTCTTTTCGATACAGACTTCCAGGAGTATGCCCGTGTCTGAGTCAGAACAGTTTGCCAGTGATAATTACAGTGGCATTTGCCCGCAAGCCTGGTCCGCAATGGCCGAGGCGAATGGTTCTGACGAGCCGGCGTATGGGGAAGACCGCTGGACACAACGAGCCGCCGATGGGCTTCGGGGCCTATTCGATACCGACTGCGATGTCTTTTTTGTGTTCAACGGCACTGCCGCAAACTCACTGGCACTGGCATCCATGGGGCAGTCATTCCACAGTGTGATCTGCCACGAACTGGCGCACATCGAGACCGACGAGTGTGGCGGGCCGGAGTACGCTTCCAACGGTGCAAAACTGCTTTTGGGGCAGGGGCCGAACGGCAAGCTGACGCCAGAGAGTATTGAGCACCTGGTTACCAAGCGCACGGATATCCACTACCCCAAACCCAAGGCCCTGAGCCTGACCCAGGCAACTGAGGTGGGTACTGTCTATTCTCCAGACGAGCTACGCGCGATCCGGCAAACGGCTGATCGTTTCAACTTGAATATCCATATGGACGGAGCTCGTTTCGCCAATGCCGTAGCGGCGCTGGATGTTCACCCTTCCGAGATTACCTGGAAAGCTGGCGTGGACGTACTGTGTTTCTCGGGCACCAAGAACGGCCTGGCTCTGGGGGAGGCCGTTGTGTTCTTCAATCGTGCGTTGGCAGAGGACTTCGAATGGCGCTGCAAGCAGGCGGGGCAATTGGCGTCAAAGATGCGCTACATTTCCGCGCCCTGGTGCGGGCTGCTTGAAGGTAATGTATGGCTGGAGAATGCCCGGCACGCGAATGCCTGCGCAGAGCGACTGGCGAAGGGCCTGGAAGGCTTGCCGGGTATCGGGCTCCGTTACCCCAGGCAAGTGAACGGCGTATTTGTAGAAATGCCTGACCCGGTGCAGGCGGCGCTGCGTGACAAAGGGTGGAAGTTCTACAATTTCATCGGCGGAAGTGCCCGTTTGATGTGCTCCTGGTCGACCACCCCGGAGCAGGTTGATCGCTTTCTGGCGGACTTGCGGGCGCTGGTGTCCTGATTTTGGTGTCGGGCCTCTCGCCAGCGTCGTCGCTTCATGATATATCAGCACCCTGTTTGTCCCACTTTAAATTCCGGAATCCGTAGCAATGCCAAAAGCAGGTGAAATCAAAAAGAATTCGGCGATCGAGTACGAAGGTGGTGTCTACTTCGTAAAAGATATTGAGCGTTCTGTCCCGCAGGGGCGTGCCGGTGGCAGCCTGTATCGCATGCGCCTTTACGACGTTGTAACCGGCTACAAGATCGACCAGACCTTCAAGGACTCCGATATGCTGAACCTGGCGGATCTGGTCCGTCGGCCAGCAACGTTCTCCTATTCGGATGGCGAGGAGTACGTCTTCATGGATAGCGAGGACTATACGCAGTACAGCCTGAATGGCGAGGCCATTGCCGATGAGCTGCTGTTCATCAACGAAGAGACTCAGGGCTTGATGGTGGTTCTGGTGAGCGATGCGCCAGTGGCGCTGGATTTGCCCCCTACGGTGGACCTGCTGATCGAAGAAACCGACCCGTCGGTAAAGGGTGGCTCGGCCACTGCCCGCACCAAGCCGGCCAGACTCACCACCGGCCTGGTGGTGCAGGTGCCCGAGCATATTTCCACGGGCGACCGCATTAAGGTCAATGTCGATGAGCGGCGGTTTCTGGGGCGGGTTTGATCCTCGGCTTACCCGATAGCGGGGCTTTCGGTGCCGTTGTGGCTCATAGCCCCGCGTCTTTCACATTCTCCATGACCACAAACGTGCTGGTCTGCAACACATGGGGCAGCGCCGATATATGCTCCCCCAGCACTTGCCGGTATTCTGCCATGTTCCGCGTGCGTACTTTCAGCAGGTAGTCGAAGTTGCCGGCAATCATGTGGCATTGCTCTACCGCTGAAATCTGCTTCACAGAATGGTTAAAGGCCGCAAGGGCATTGCTGCTGGTGTCGTTCAGGGTGACCTGGGCAAAGGCAATATGACTCTGTCCGAGTTTGGTCTGATTGATCAGGGCTGTGTAACCCGTGATATAGCCCTGTTCTTCGAGGCGCCTCATACGGACCTGGCAGGGGGTTTTTGACAAACCAACACGTGACGCCAGTTCGGTGACGGTCACCCGTGCGTGTTTTTGCAGTTCGCGGATGATGGAGTGATCGATCCTGTCCAATTCGACCATAACTTATTTCTCGATATGGATATACGGCTATACAAAGCCAAGAATATAATCAAATTGCCTGCATTTTAAAACTTTATGGGCAAAGAGTCTTTCGTGAGTTGTCTATACTGGGGATGTTCCGTCATACATGCCCCAGTTGATATCCCCGGAGATCTCCGATGACCCATTCCGATTCCCCTCAAAAGCAAACCCTCCTGGAACAGCTCTCCGAGGCGTTGGAGGGTGAGGACTACGACCCGGACGATTCCGGCCATCTGCGTGACGTTGTGGCGACGATGCTGGAGGAGTCCCAGTCCTGGGACGACGCGCTGCACCGCCGTTTGACCGAGGTGTTGGGCAGGGCCGAAGGAAAGCGCTGGGCCGGGATGTTCAGCGGCGGGTTTCCTTCAAGTTACCGATCAAGATTCTCCGTCGCGGAGGCCGCTGGCGATATCCAGCAAATCCAGTCCATTGCCCTGAGTTCTGATGTGCCCATGAGGTTCTACACATCATCGGAGCAGGGAGAGCAGGAACTGAACTTCAAGCTCTACAGTCAGGGCAAGCCGGTGATTCTGTCAGATGTGATTCCGATCCTTGAGAATCTTGGCATGCGAGTGTTGGGGGAGCACCCGTATCGTATTCGGCGGCGTGACGGCGAGCAGTTCGGGGTCAGTGATTTTACCGTGGAATGTCATTCCCGCTGCCGTGGCGCAGATGTCGAAGCGGCCAAACCTCGACTTCAGGAAGGGTTCCGCGAAATCTGGAATGGTTTCGCGGAAAACGACGACTTCAACCAGTTGATGATGGCGGCGGGTCTGAACTGGCGTGAAGTCAGCATGCTGCGAGCCTACTCCCGCTACATCAAGCAGTTGCGCTTCGGATTTAGCCAGCCCTTTATTGCCGACACCCTGGCCCGGCACCTGGATATCACGGCGTTGCTGGTCGCCTTTTTCAGCGCTCGTTTCGATCCTGTAGGGGACAATCGGGAAACAGAATCCGAGCACATCGAGAACCGGATTCTTGAGGCTCTCGAAGCCGTAACTAGCCTTGACGACGACCGTATCCTCCGGCGGTTTTATGTAATGATCAAGGCCACTCTCAGAACCAACTATTTCCAACGCCAGGACACCGGCGAGTTCAAAGGCTATATCTCGCTTAAACTCGATCCTTCCAGCATCCCGGATATTCCCAAGCCATGCCCGCGTTTCGAGGTATTCGTGTGTTCCCCTCGGGTGGAAGGGGTTCATCTCAGGGGAGGCGCCGTGGCCCGTGGTGGTTTGCGCTGGTCCGACCGTAGCGAAGACTACCGCACAGAGATACTCGGGCTGGTGAAGGCCCAGCAGGTCAAGAATTCGGTCATCGTACCCGTGGGTGCCAAAGGGGGCTTTATCGTCAAGCAGCCTCCGGAAGGCGGCTCACGCGAGGCACTGAGAGAAGAGGGTATTGCCTGCTACCAGACATTCATCCGCGGTTTGCTGGACCTGACCGACAACCTGAATGAAGGCAGCGTAGTGCCACCGGTTGACGTGGTCCGTCACGACGCCGATGACACCTACCTGGTGGTGGCCGCCGACAAAGGCACGGCGACCTTCTCTGACATTGCGAACCGGCTTGCCGGGGAATACGGCTTCTGGCTTGGTGACGCTTTTGCCTCCGGCGGCAGTGAGGGGTACGACCATAAGAAAATGGGTATTACCGCGAAGGGCGCCTGGGAGTCGGTCAAACGTCATTTCCTTGAGAAAGGCATCGACACCCAGGCCGACGAATTCACCGTTTTGGGTATTGGCGACATGGGCGGGGACGTGTTTGGCAACGGTATGCTGTTGTCGGATCGCATTCGCCTTGTGGCAGCCTTCAATCATCTGCACATTTTTGTGGATCCGGAGCCGGATGCAGCGGCGTCGTTCGCCGAACGCAAGCGCCTGTTTGAAACACCGGGATCGAGTTGGGAGGACTACAGTGCAGAACTGATCAGCGAGGGTGGTGGTGTGTTCTCACGGGCTGCCAAATGGATTCCCGTGTCGCCGCAGATGCAGGCACGCCTCGGCATCCGTGAAATCCGCCTGCCGCCCAATGAGTTGATCAGTGCGCTGTTGCAGGCCCCGGTGGACATGCTCTGGAATGGTGGTATCGGCACCTACGTGAAAGCGGCTGGCGAGACCCATGACGACGTCGGCGACAAGTCCAACGATGCCGTAAGGATAGACAGCCACCAGCTACAATGCGGGGTCCTTGGTGAGGGCGGAAACCTCGGTTTCACCCAGCTTGCTCGCATCGGTTTTGCCAGAACCGGTGGTGCCGCCAATACCGACTTTATTGATAATGCCGGTGGGGTGGACTGTTCGGACCATGAAGTAAACATCAAGATCCTGCTCAACGAGCAGGTGCGAAGCGGAAAGATGACGCTGAGGCAGCGTAACCAGATGCTCCGGGCAATGACTCCGGAAGTGTCGGAGCTGGTGCTGCGGAACAATTACCGTCAGGCCATGGCTCTGAGCCTGGCCGCCACGGGGGCGGTTGCCACTACGGACGAGTACGAACGCCTGATGCGGCGGTTGGAGGCAGAGGGGAAACTTGATCGGTCCCTCGAATTTCTGCCCGACGACGAGGAACTCCGCTCGCGGCGAGAGCGTGCTTCGGGGCTGACTCGCCCTGAGCTTTCGGTGTTGATTTCCTACGCCAAGATTGAACTGAAGCAGGCGTTGCAGGCTGCTCCTATTGTTCACGACGATCGTTTCGCCAAGGCCCTGTATTCCGCTTTTCCCGGCTCGTTGCTCAAGCGTTTTCCAGACGCGATCGATGCCCATCCCCTGCGCGGTGAAATCGCAGCAACGCAGATTGCCAACGATATGGTGAATCGCATGGGCATCAGTTGGGCGGACAAGCTGCGTAATGCCACCGGTGCCGACTGTGGCCGGATTGCCGCCGGCTACCTGATCTCCCTCCAGATCCATGACGTAGAGACCCAGTGGAAAGCAATTGAAGCGCTTGACGGGAAAATCGGTGCCGGCGTACAGGCGGAGTTGTTCAGCGATGTGATTCGACTGGTTACCCGCAGTACCAGCTGGTTGCTGCACAATCGCCGGGCTGACCTGGACCCGAAAGCCTGTATTGCCCACTATCAGCAGCCGCTGGCGGAAGTGCTGGCATCGACAGAGAGTCTGAAGGCGGTGATTCCTGCAAGTCGGTGGCAGGAACGCTATGATAAATACTGTGAGCACCGTGTTCCGGAGAAACTGGCAGCCTATGCCGCCTCTGCAGAAAGCCGCTATTGGCTGATGGATATCATCGAAATCGGCCGTCAGTTGGATCGGGATCTTGAGTCGGTGACCTGGGTGTACTTCAGCTTGGGTGAAGGTCTCAAACTGACCTGGCTGGACCGTCAGATGCGTGCCTTCAAGGCCCGAGGGCACTGGCAGGTACTGGCGACGCTTCATTACAGGGACGAACTGGACCACCAGTTGCGGAACCTGACCGCGAGTGTACTGTCCTTCGCGTCCGAAGGGGGCGGATCGATGTCTCCTGAGCAGTCGCTTGAACGTTGGCGTGAAGACAAGCAGGCTCTGTTGAGCCGTTGGCAAAAGATGCTGGCTGATATGCAGGCCGCGAGTGACGTGGATTGTGCCGTGTTCTCGGTGGCCCACGGCGTGCTTCGGGAGCTGGCTGCAAAGGCAGCTTAGTCATCTGTCAGGGTGTTTTCGTCTGAAAATTAATCATTTCACAGGAAAAATGTAAATTTTAATTAACCAAAAAAGCCTGAACGTCGCGCTTGTATGGTTTTTACAGTCAAATAGTCTTTGTCGTTCCCGGTAGAATGCGGGAAAGATAAACAACTGAGAGGGTTCAACCATGAGACCGCAGCAATCAGAGACTCCCACACTGGTCGATAGCCGGCAGGCCATCCGCAATTATTACCTCGCGGACGAACACAAGGTGATTAGTGAGATGATTGCTGGCGCCCAGTTGACCCGGGCAGAGCGCGATGGAATCTCGGAGCGCGCCGCCGATCTGGTACGCAGCGTCCGCAAGAATGCCAAGTCCACCATTATGGAAAAATTCCTGGCGGAGTACGGCCTCACGACCAAGGAAGGCGTTGCACTGATGTGTCTGGCGGAGGCGTTGCTGCGTGTGCCGGACAATATGACCATTCACGAACTGATCGAAGACAAGATCACTTCTGGCGCCTGGGGTACTCACGTAGGCAAGGCGTCCTCAGCACTGATCAACACGGCGACCGTGGCGCTGTTGATGACCAGCAATCTATTGAAAGACTCTGAGCGACACAGCGTGGGTGACACGTTGCGTAAGCTGCTGAAGCGTTTCGGCGAGCCGGTCATTCGCACGGTTGCCGGTCAGGCCATGAAGGAAATGGGCCGTCAGTTCGTGTTGGGCCGTGATATCGACGAAGCCCAGGACGAAGCCAAAGAATACATGGAAAAGGGGTATACCTACTCCTATGACATGCTTGGTGAGGCTGCCCGCACCGATGAGGACGCCAAGCGCTATTTCGACTCCTACTCCAATGCCATTGATAGTATTGCCAAGGCCTGCAAAGGCGATGTGCGCAAGAATCCGGGTATCTCCGTCAAACTGTCCGCACTACTGGCCCGCTACGAGTACGGCAATAAAGAGCGGGTGATGAACGAACTGCTGCCCCGCGCCAAGGAGCTGGTAAAGAAGGCCGCAGCGGCCAATATGGGGTTCAATATTGATGCCGAGGAACAGGATCGGCTTGATCTGTCCCTTGACGTCATTGAAGCCCTGGTCGCAGACCCGGAACTGGCCGGTTGGGACGGTTTTGGTGTTGTGGTTCAGGCTTACGGCAAGCGTTCAGCCTTCGCGCTGGACTGGCTGTACGGGCTGGCTGAGAAGTACGACCGTCGCTTTATGGTGCGCCTGGTGAAAGGCGCGTACTGGGACGCCGAGATCAAACGCGCCCAGGTAATGGGCCTGAGTGGTTTCCCGGTATTCACCCGCAAGGCCTGCAGTGACGTTTCGTTCCTCTCCTGCGCAACCAAGCTGCTGAACATGACCGACCGGATCTATCCGCAGTTCGCCACCCACAATGCCCACTCGGTATCGGCGGTGCTCGAGCTGGCCAAATCCAAAGGCGTGGATAACTATGAGTTTCAGCGCCTGCACGGTATGGGTGAATCACTCCACAACGAAGTGTTGAAAACCAGTGGTGTGCCTTGCCGGATTTATGCCCCGGTTGGCCCCCACAAAGACCTGTTGGCGTATCTGGTACGTCGCCTGCTGGAAAATGGCGCCAACAGTTCCTTCGTGAACCAGATCGTGGACAAGAGCATTACGCCAGAAGACATCGCCAAAGACCCGATAGACTCCGTTAAAGAGATGGGCAGTAATATCTCAAGCAACGCGATCGTCCACCCCTTCAAGCTCTTCGGCGAACAGCGCAGAAACTCCAAGGGTTGGGACATCACCGATCCGGTGACGGTTGCGGAAATCAACGAAGGCCGGGATGCCTATCGTGACCATCGCTGGAAAGGCGGTCCGATCATCGCTGGCGAAGTATCCGGTGCGGAAGTGCAAATGGTCCGTAACCCCGCCGACGCGGAAGACACGGTTGGCCATGTGACGCAGGCGTCCGAGGAGGACGTGAACACAGCGATCACCGCAGCTCAGGAAGGCTTCAAGGCCTGGTCGGCCCGGTCCGCCGAAGAGCGGGCCGAGTGTCTTCGCAAGGTCGCTGACCTGTATGAGGAAAATGCCTACGAGCTGTTTGCGCTGGCCACCCGCGAAGCCGGTAAGTCGCTGCTGGATGGCGTCGCTGAGATTCGGGAGGCGGTGGACTTCGCCCAGTTCTATGCCAACGAAGGTATTCGCTACAAGGACAGCGGTGAGTCGCGCGGAGTCGTGGTGTGTATTTCGCCCTGGAACTTCCCGCTGGCGATCTTTACCGGCCAGATTCTTGCCAACCTGGTAGTAGGCAATGCTGTGTTGGCCAAGCCGGCCGAGCAGACCTCGCTATTGGCGGTAAGGGCCGTGGAGCTGATGCACCAGGCCGGTATTCCGGAAGATGTGATCCAGTTGCTGCCGGGCACCGGTGCGACGGTTGGCGGGGCGTTGACATCCGATTCGCGGGTCGCCGGCGTTTGCTTCACCGGCTCGACTGCGACGGCCCAGCGCATCGACAAGAAAATGAGCGAGAACATGGCCCCCGATGCCACCCTGGTGGCGGAAACCGGTGGTCTGAACGCCATGATCGTGGACTCCACGGCGCTGCCGGAACAGGTGGTGCGGGATGTTCTGGCGTCGTCTTTCCAGAGCGCGGGCCAGCGCTGTTCTGCACTGCGCATGCTGTATGTGCAAAAAGACATTGCCGACCATCTGTTGGAAATGCTGTATGGCGCGATGGATGAATTGGGCATTGGTGATCCCTGGTTACTGTCCACCGATGTTGGCCCGGTCATCGATGAGACGGCCAGAAAAAAGATTGTCGACCACTGTGACAAATATGAAGCCAAGGGCCGGCTGATGAAGAAAATGACGGTGCCGGAGAAAGGCAACTTCGTGTCACCTGCGGTGATCAGTGTCAGCGGCATTGAAGAGCTGGAAGAGGAAATCTTCGGCCCGGTGCTGCATGTGGCCACATTCGCGGCCAAGGACCTGGACAAAGTCGTTGATAGCGTTAACGCCAAGGGCTATGGACTGACCTTCGGTGTTCACAGCCGTGTTGACCGCCGCGTTGAACGCATCGCCAGCCGTATCAAGGTGGGCAACACCTATGTTAACCGCAATCAGATCGGTGCCATTGTCGGCTCTCAGCCGTTTGGTGGTGAAGGTCTTTCCGGTACCGGCCCCAAGGCTGGCGGACCGCAGTACGTGCGTCGTTTCCTGAAAGGTGAAACGGTTGAACGCCCGGCGGATATCAGTGCCAAAGCAGTGGATATCAAGAAGCTTGAAGGGCTGATTGGCAAGGTAGCGGATGTGAAAGCGCCCGCGCCGGAGCCACGAATTGAAGCCATGAAGCCTGTTTTCGGTGATGTGCCAGCACCGCTGGACGCCCATGCCGAGGAATTGCCGGGGCCAACGGGTGAGCTGAACCGCCTGAGCAATCATGCCCGAGGTGTGGTGCTCTGTCTTGGTCCGGACAAGGAAACCGCGTTGGAGCAGGCTGCAATGGCTTTGTCCCAGGGCAACAAGGTGGTTGTGGTTGCGCCGGGCACCCAGGATACGGTTGACCGTGCTGCCAAGGCCGGTTTGCCGATCGTGGGTATTGAGGGCCTGTTGGAGCCAGAGGCATTGTCCCAGGCGCGTGGTTTCCAGGCAGCCGCAAGCTGCGCTGAGCCGTCCTTGCTGAAGGAGTACCGTCAGGCCCTGGCGAAGCGGGAAGGTGCGCTGCTACCGCTGATCACCGAACACAAGCTAGACCAGAGGTTTGTGATTGAGCGCCACCTGTGTGTGGACACCACGGCGGCGGGTGGCAACGCCAGCCTGATTGCAGCATCCGAGTAACGACCTGTCACCTTGCAACGCCCAGGGAAGGGCGTTGCAAGGGTTTTGGTCAGGCAGAGTCAGCGATCTCCCGGAACGCGTTGATCAGGGTGTCTGGCTCCTGCGCACCGGATATCAGGTACTTCTGGTTAATGATATAAGCAGGAACTGCCGACACACCTGCCTGCTGATACTGTGCCTCTTCCTCCCGAACAGCCTCTGCATACTGGTCAGACGCCAGTACCTCGCGCGCTTGCGAGCCGTCCAGGCCAATCGTTTCCACGCAGTGGATCAGCGTATCCGGATTGGAAATATTCTCACCGCGTCCGAAATAGGCCTCGAAAAACGCCAGTTTCATATCGGTCTGCTTGCCCTGCTCACCGGCCCACTTCACCAGCCTGTGGGCGTCAAAGGTGTTGCGAGTGTAGCGTTCCTGAAGTTTCTCGAAGTTCAGCCCCAGCCCCTTGGCAATGTCCATCATCTGCGCCTGATTGGCTCTCATCTCGTCCTCGCTACGGCCGTATTTTCGGCTCAGGGCGGGCAGGATGGGTTCGCCGTCACCGGATGGGTCCGGGTTCAGTTCAAAGGCATGCCATGCAACAGTGAAGTCCATGTCGTCTTTCAGGGCGTCCATCGCCTTTTCCAGGCGGGCATAACCAATGGCGCACCAGGGGCACGCAATATCGGAAACAATGTCGATGGCTATTGGGGTCATGGTGGCTCCTGTGTGTAAGGGCGAATAAGGGCAGGGTACCTGAAAGTTAAGCGGATGACTGCCCGTGCAGGCTCTTGGCCGTCCGGGCGCGCGGACACCTCTGTCCGGCGTTCCGGGCATATCGTTATTCGGAACAGTCCCTGGGATGAGGGAAATCAGCAACCTGCAATCCTGGCACGTATCTTTCAGTTGCAACACTGCCGAACAATAAATCCAATAAAAGGAGCTCAAGATGTTCCAACTCATCGCACGTCAGGTGCGCGGTGGCACGCTATCGGCATTGCTGGCCTCCGCCGCCCTGATGATTCCTGCTCTTCCCGCGGTCGCGGGCCAGACAGATTCCTATACCCTGCCACAACAATCCTACAATCAGTCCAGGGCCCGTAACTACAAGGTGTACGTGCCCTCGAACGTGCAATCGCCTGCACCCATGGTGATGGCATTGCATGGTTGCAAACAGACCAACAACGACGTGCTCAATGACTGGGGGCTGAAAGCCGCCGCCGATGAGTACGGGTTCATTCTGGTTGCCCCCTTCATTACCAGCTACGACGGGCTGCGTAATGAAAACTGTTGGGGCTTCTGGTTTGACCACCATCGCCATGAAGGCGCTGGCGAAGTGGAGGACCTGCACCAGATTGCACAGGCTGTTGAGTCCAATTACACCATTGACGCCAATCGCCGTTATATCACCGGCCTGTCTTCCGGCGGTGCCATGGCAACCGTAGCCTCGGTGGCCCATAACGAATACTGGGCAGCGGCCGCGCCTGCCTCGGGCCTGCCGTACGGTGAGGATTCTGCGTCTGTCTCGTTGTCCGGACAGTGCCCCGGTAGTGCGACGTTTCACAGCGTATCGCGGGTATCCTCCGACATGCAGTCGGAAGTAGACGACCAGTATCCGATCCCGCTCATGGTGTTGCAAAACGAGAACGACTGTACCGTGCTGAAAGAGGCGGCTGATAACACCCGGGATGCGCACCTGCAGGTGTTTGGCGAGTCCGGGTTCCAGACCACGGGCCAGGCCTATGCCTCGTCAGTCGCCTGTTCACCCTATTACCAGAACAACCACAGCTGCGAGCACATCCGTTATACCCAGGATGGCACCAACGGAGCGCGTTCGGTGGTTGAAACCGTCTACCTGGACGGCCCCCTGTCGACCCCCAATACCCAGGATACCAATCATGGTCACTACTGGGTTGGCGGAGAGCATGGTAATAATGGCAAATGGTCCGTGAGGGTGGGGCCCAGCTATCCGGATATCATCTGGGATTTCTTTAACCGCCACAGCCGCGATGGAACCGAGCCCGAGGGTTTTCCGGTCATCACACTAATCGGCGATAACCCGATGACCGTGGCGATCAACACCACGTTTACCGATCCGGGTGCCACCGGGCAGGATGCCGAGGACGGTTCACTGACGGTAACGGCTGACTGCAGTGCGGTGGATACGTCAACGGTCGGAACCTACACCTGCGACTACAGTGCGACTGACAGCGACAGCAATACCACTACGAAAAGTCGTCAGGTCGAGGTGTATGACCCCAACGCACCTACCGAGACCTGCGAGCAGGCGACAGCGTCGCCCAATGCCCACATCTCGGCAAACCGGGCCTACGCTGGAGGTAACTCCAACCTGAGGGCCTATGCCAGTGGCGACGACATCGACATCGGGGGCTCCTTCGACACCTGGAGCAATGTCACCCTCTATGAGGGCGATCCGGGGCTCTGGTATACGTCCGAACCCAGCGCTTGCAGCGGAACCGGCGGAGGCGGTGATGGTGGTGGCTCCGGCGGCGATGTCACCTGCCAGGACTGGAACGACACCCATCTCAACCATGATACCGCTGGCCGGGCGTACTATTCAGGGGGGTACTACACCACCGGTGGTAACGATTACCTGGGCGCGGTATCCGGCACCTACAGCTGGGTGAAGGAGACCGACAGCGGCGTCTTCAAAGCCGGCCAATGTAACTGATCGCCATCGAAGACAGGCACTCACAGGGGGCGGAAAACCGCCCCCTGTTTCGTTGTTATTCCAGAATAATTTCGCGGGTGGTGAGTGGTCGGAATTCCCCGGGTTTCAGCGTTGGGTCCAATGTGATCGCGCCCATTTGTTCCCGGTGCAGGCTACTCACACGGTTGCCCGTTGCGTGGAACATACGCTTGATCTGATGATAGCGGCCTTCGTAGATCGTTACCCTGGATTCGTTGGCAGACAGTGGTTCCAGGCGCGCAGGAGAGGTGGTCAGTTGTTCGTATTCGAACCAGATTCCCTGCGCGAAGCGCTCTATGGCATCGGTTGAAACCGGTTCGACCGTGGTGACGCGATAGACTTTGGGGAGCTTTACCCTGGGCTCCGTAAGCCTTCGTGACCAGGTTCCGTCATTGGTCAGTATCAACAAACCGGTGCTGGCGCGGTCAAGCCTGCCGGCAATGTGAAGGTCTTTTCGCAGTTCCGGGTCGATCAGCTCCATTACGGTTTTGTGAATCTTGTCCGCCGTGGCACTGAGGTATCCGGCCGGTTTGTGCAGCATCAGGTAGTGGGCCCGGTCCCCGTGCTGGATAACCCTGCCGTTGCAGGCTACAGTGCTGAAACGGTCGACTTCCCGGGCTGTCTCCCTGCAGATACAACCGTCCACTGTAACCGTTCCGGCCGCGACCAGGGCGTTGGCCTGCTTGCGGCTGACACCGTTTTGATTACTGAGAATTCGGGAAAGCTTCATAGTGGCAATGTTATAGTCTTTCCGACTTTCTCCGTGATTCCCAAACCTGGGTGATGATAACACCGTGGCTCAACGATCCGTGATCCAAAAATCCCTGCGCGCGCTTGCCTGGTTACTGGTGGGCTTTTTGCTGCTGATAATCGCATTGATTGTCCTGCTACGGTTCGTGAATCCGCCGACGTCCACCTTCATGCTGGGGCATCTGTTTTCCGGTTCCAGCCACGAGCTCAGACAGGAGTGGGTTAGCCTGGACGAGATATCACCCTGGGTACCGTTGGCAGTGGTGGCCAGTGAGGATCAACGCTTTCCGTACCATCAGGGGGTGGATTTCAGCGCCATTCGCAAGGCACTTGCGGAATACCGTGCGGGCCAGGGTTTGCGGGGCGCCAGCACCATCACCCAGCAGACGGCAAAAAACTTGTTCCTGTGGAACGGACGCAGTTTCGTGCGCAAGTCGTTGGAGGCCGGACTGGCGCTCGGTATCGACGCTATCTGGCCGAAGCGTCGGATCATGGAGGTGTACTTGAATATCGCCGAATTCGGCCATGGGATCTACGGTGTTGAGGCTGCCAGTTGGGCCTTTTTCGGCATTCCCGCCAGCCGGCTGTCGCAAACCCAGGCAGCACGGCTTGCTGCGGTTCTTCCCAATCCGAAAGTGCTCAGTGCCGCCAGCCCCTCGTCCTATGTATGGGAGAGGGTGGCCTGGATTCGTGGGCAGATGGCTCAGCTGTCCGGGTTGCATTATCTGCGTGGACTGTATAATTAAGAGTTCGGTTTCTCTCAACGTAAGAGTCTGTCTGTGATGTCACTGAACTTGGCCCTGCTGTCCGCGTTTATCCCGACGTTTTTTGTGGTGTCCATTACGCCGGGCATGTGTATGACCCTGGCGCTGTCCCTTGGTATTACCATTGGCGTGAAACGGGCGCTGTGGATGATGGCCGGGGAGCTGGTTGGCGTGGCTGTAGTGGCGACTGCGGCGGCAGTAGGTGTGGCAACCTTCATGTTGAAGTACCCGACGGCCTTCGACGTATTCAAGGTTGTAGGCGGCGCCTACCTTGCCTGGCTGGGCATCCAGATGTGGCAGTCCCGGGGCAAAATGGCCATGCCGGAGGAGGATTCGCAACCGGTGGAGAGTTCAAGGGTGCAATTGGCGCTCCAGGGGTTTGTGACCGCTATTGCCAACCCGAAGGGCTGGGCGTTTTTCATTGCGCTATTGCCGCCGTTTATCGACAGTAAACTGCCAATGGCGCCACAACTCACGGTTCTCATCCTGATCATACTGGCCCTGGAGTTCCTCTGCCTACAGCTCTACGCCCACGGTGGAAAGACTCTGCGCAAGGCTCTAAAGCAAGGCGGTGGTGTTCGCACGGTTAACCGTGTGGCGGGCAGTCTGATGATGCTGGTGGGCGCCTGGCTGGCGTTCGGTTAGGCCGGTCAGTTACTGGCGTAGCGCTGATGAAGGATTCCAACCCGCTCCACATAGGCGCGGGTTTCCGCGTAGGGTGGTATGCCGCCATGGCGCCCGACGGCCCCCGGGCCGGCATTGTAGGCGGCCGTTGCCAGCTTGATGTCACCGTCGAAGCGCTTGAGCATACGGGCCAGGTAATTGACTCCACCGCGAATATTCTCCGGGGCCACCATGGCATTGCGAACACCCAGCTCCTCTGCGGTGGCAGGCATTAACTGCATCAGCCCCTGGGCTCCCTTGGGCGACAGGGCTTTGTCATTAAACGCCGATTCCGCATGGATGACAGCCCGAACCAGAGCGGGGTCAACGTTGAACTCCCTGGCGGCCGTCTTGATTTCATCCCGGTAGGGCGACAGGAACAGCGGTGTGGTGCGCCAATTCACGTTGGAATCCGGATCGCAGGCGTAGCAGTGGAACCGGATGACACTGAAATTCGAGCTGGCGGGCTGGATACCACTGTAGGCAACCACGCCGTTGTCGTCAGTGTAGCGGTAAACCACTTCATCCTTTGTTGACGCACGCTTGTCGCCACTGCCCTTGACGTTGGTGTACTCCACGGTACCGTCGGGGTGCACAATACGCTTGATACTGTCCGCCGATACGGGCGCAACGAAAGCCAGTAGCAGAAATGCGAGCGAGGAAGTGAGAAGGGTTTTGCCGCTTATCATCGTTGACTCTTGGAGTGCATGATCAAGAACGCCGCCTGCATTCGTAAATAACAACCGTAAGGCGGATTATACGGCGTTAATTGCCTGAAGAAACCGCAATGTTTGTCGGAAAAGTGTTACTTTTCTCAATATAGCCGGTCAATTCTCATTGTTGGCGACATCCTGGAGATTCTGTGCCTTTGAATACGTCCCGCAGCAACCTTGTACTCATCGGAATGCCCGGCAGCGGCAAAAGTACGGTTGGGGTGCTGTTGGCAAAACAGCTTGGCCTGGGGTTTATCGATACGGACCTGCTGATTCAGGAGGAAGCAGGTCGCACCTTGCAGGACATTGTCGACGGTGATGGCTATCAGGCACTAAGGCGAATTGAGGAGCAGGTATTGCTGAGGCTGGATGTGCGGCGTCAGGTTATATCCACGGGCGGCAGCGCCGTCTACAGCGAACCTGCGATGAGCCACCTGAAAGCTGATGGTCTCGTGGTGTTTCTTGATATTCCGCTGGAGGTGGTCATTGCGAGGATAGGGGATTACAGCGCCCGTGGCATCTCCCGACGACCGGATCAGTCGCTGGAACAGCTGTTTTGGGAACGTTTTGAGCTTTACTCGCGGGCTGCGGACGTGGCAGTCAATTGTGTTGGTAAGAGTCAGGAAGACGTTTGCGACGACATATCGGCGGTGATGTTGCAGATGCCGGCGACACGTTAAAAACATGCCGCCGGACGCGAAGACTTCTAGGGCTTCGGTCCTTTGCCCCGAAGCGCGTTGGCCACCAGTGAAATAACCAGCAGAACCAGAAAGATAAAGAACAGAATTTTCGCAAACCCTGCGGCTGTCCCCGCGATACCACCAAAACCAAGTACGCCGGCGATTACCGCGACGATCAGGCATACAATAGCCCAATAGAGCATAGTATTTCTCCTGTTGTGTAACGTCATGTTCAAAGTGGCACATGGGCCTGAAAGCCACAAATAGTGGAAGTCCGAAAACGCTTCGCAAGAGAATGATTTGTGCTGCAAACGATTGTTTTGTTGGTCTAATTACCTTTATTGTCGGTTGATTAAGCTTTGCTAAGGTGCGGTTTTACGCCAAAAGTTGTTACTGTCTACCAAATAATATCGGGAGAATTTCAATGCTCTTCAAACAACTCGGTTATTCTCTGGCTTTCGTTCTTGCACTTGGCATGTCCGGTTCCCTGCAGGCGGAATCGTCCGGGGATTCTTCGGTTGAGTCGCTGAAAAAAGAAACCCGCGAGCTTGGCCGGGCGTTGCAGGAGTTCGGTGCGGACCAGAAAGCAGAGGCGGAAACAGCCATTGAAAATACGCTCTCGGCTCTCGACAAGCGCATAGACACGCTACAGCAGGAACTGGATCAGAACTGGGACGACATGAGTGACACGGCCCGGGAACGTTCAAGGAAAAGCCTCGAGTCCTTGCAGGAGCAGCGGCAACGCGTCCAGCAATGGTATGACGAGCTGCAGGCCAGTTCATCCTCCGCCTG
The DNA here is from genome assembly GCF_042604615.1 of Marinobacter sp. M5B. Classification (NCBI taxonomy): domain Bacteria; kingdom Pseudomonadati; phylum Pseudomonadota; class Gammaproteobacteria; order Pseudomonadales; family Marinobacteraceae; genus Marinobacter; species Marinobacter sp. M5B. The sequence continues at coordinate 3,344,645 of NZ_CP156894.1, read as the reverse complement.
GGAACGTGCCAAGCAGGGCTTCTCCAACGCCTACGACGCTTTGTCAGAACAGTGGAATGAAACCGAGCGCAAACTGATGGACGACTCGGACAAGAAGAACGACAGCATTTAGACGGCGTTTCGGAATTGCACCGGCCATACAGACCCGCCCTGAACATCTGTACTGGTTGTTAATTCCGTTTACTGTATCTGTTTTGTTTGTCAGTCACAGGTTACAGTGGGCAGACTCACATTCGTCTGCCTCTCGGTTAACCGTATGCCCCCGATTTTCTATTCGTTTTTTGTGCCGGCGCTCTTTGTTTGGCTGTGGAGCACGGGCTTCATTGGCGCCAAGTATGGTTTACCCTTCGCTGAGCCGTTTACGCTCCTGCTGATACGCATGCTGTTTACGCTGGTACTGCTCAGCGTACTCGCCTGGATAATGAAAACCCGCTGGCCTGGTTGGCGTGGTGCCGGTCATCTGGCGGTCACAGGCCTGCTGGTGCATGGCTGTTATCTGGGCGGGGTTTACTACGCGATTCAGGGGGGCATGCCGTCGGGAATCGTGTCGCTTATTGTCGGCTTGCAGCCGCTGGTAACGTCGGCCGTGGCCATTCTGGTGCTGAAGGAAAGTGTCTCGAGCCGGCAATGGCTGGGCCTGGCACTGGGCCTGGTCGGTGTAACACTGGTGTTGCTGGAAAAGTTCGGCGGTGGTGCTTCCGCCTCCGATTTCCCGCTTTGGACTCTGCTTTGGGCTGCGCTGTCCCTGGGCGGAATATCCTTGGGCACGGTGTACCAGAAACGTAACGGCACCCAGTCGGATCTCGTCGCGGGTACGTTCATTCAGTACAGTGCTGCGGCAACGTTTTTCGCCGTTGGTGCCTTTGCGTTTGAAACCCGTGAGGTGGTGTGGGCTCAGCCGTTGATCTGGTCGATGGTCTGGCTGGTGTTCGGTGTTTCCATCGGGGCGATTCTGCTGTTGATGTGGCTTATCAGGCGCGGTGCTGCCTCACAGGTGGCCAGTCTTTTCTATCTGGTGCCACCTGTCACAGCGCTGGAAGCGTACTGGCTGTTTGATGAAAGGCTGGGCGTGCTTGCGATGATTGGGGGTGTTATCTCCATCACCGGGGTTGCCCTGGTGGTAACGCAGCAGCGAAAACAGGCGGCCTAGTTCCAGGGGTCTACCCGGAACAGGGTACCCAGGCCGGATTGCGGGGTCAGTTTGCCGCACAGCCTCAGCCCCTCCCAGAAGCTGACCTGATTAGCGGTCAGTACCGGCTTGCCCGCCGCTGCCTCCAGGTCTTCCAGCCAGGCGGCGGAATGCAATGCGGTATCGGGAATCAATAGCGCATCTGCGTCCGGGTGGTCATTGTCCGTCACGAACCTCAATACGGCCTCTTTCTCCAGCGTGCCCACCTCCGCTGCGGTAATAATGCCGCGGCAGTTTATGTGCACCACTTCGATATCAAAGTGCTCCAGAAACGTTTTGAACAGCAGGGCTATGTCCCGCGGGTAGGTAGCCGCGATGGCGACCCGCCTGGCGTTGATGGCGGTAACCGCCCTGGCGAATGCCATGGCCGTGGTAGAGGCCGGGATATGAAGCAGGTTCTCGAGCGTCTCGATCTGTTCCCCTATACCGTCGATGCCACGAACGAAACTGGCACTGGTGGAGGTCCATAGAACGGCTTCCATATCCGCACTTTCAAGGTGTCCGGCTCCTTCCGTAAGGCGCGCCGGGCTTCCCATTTCGGTGAGTGCGTCAACGGTATGTGCATCTTCATCGAACGCCGTATGTATGACTCTCACCTCAGCCGGTGGCGAGATCATTCCGGCCAGACGTGGGTAGTCATCCTCGGCAGCGTGTCCAGGATAAAGAAAGGCAAGGCGGGGAACCGGTGTGTTCTTGTCCATGCCTGAACAGTATTAGAGTTCAGGCAGTGTTGGCAACAGGATTGCGGGATGTCAGAAGGTGGTGTCCAGTACGGTGCCCATTTTTTTCTGACCCAGTGCATTGTCGAACGACGTTCCGTGCCACGCTGGATGACCTGCGATCATCACCAGGGGCACCACACCGTCGGTGCGGTTAACCAGTTGTTCGTGCTGAAATGCCTCACGGTACTGACGTTGCACCGTATTGTTGTGGTCCATGCGGCGCAGGGCTGACGGGTCTACCAGGATAAGGTCGGCCTGATCGCCCACTTCGATGCCGCCCCCTTTGACGCCAAACACACGAGCGGGGTCTCGGGTGAGACGGCGTACCATATACGCTACATCTATATCGCCGCCGTCAGAGGCCAGTTTCAGGGCTCTGAGGTTGCCGTCGTAAAAGGCCATGTTGGTGAGATGGGCACCACTGTCATTGAAGCCCGGCAGCAGTTGCCGATCCATCAGCAGGTTGCGGACAACGCGTTCGTTCCGATTCGCGGACACGGTATACCAGCTCAGATCACGGTCGAACGCCCGCAGCATCGCCAGCACGAAATCGCCTTCGTCTTTCACCCCAGAGAAGTGTTCTTCCAGCAGGGCCCGTTCCGCATCGCTGCCTTCGAGTGGTTTTTCTGCGTTGGCGGCTTTCACCCGCGCGAAGACATCGGCAAAGGTAAGGCCTTGCCATTCTCTCAGGGGGCATACGTCGATGGTCATGTCCGCCAGGGTACGATTGAAGGCGTAGTCCTCCAGGCGTACCAGTCGTTTGAGGCGCTTGAGACCAAAACCGGTTTTGCCGCTCATCCACATGGCTTTGAACGACTCGATGTAGGCTGGATCGTTGAGGATTTTCAGCCGGCCCTCACGGTCCTCCAGTTCGGTCTCATTGAGAATACGCAGTTCCTCAATCTCCTCGGAGAGCGGCGTTACGGCGCCGTCGGACCATACCTTGAAGGGGGCGGCCAGGGCCTGCAGGTGGAAGTCACCCCGCAAAAGTCGGGAATTGAGAACCCGGGCCAGCAATCTCGCCAGCCGCACGATCTTGCGGTTGCTTTGCACATCCAGGGCAGCCACCACCGTTGTTCTGAGTGGTTTGCCGTGGAGTAGGCCACAACTGAGCAGAAAAGTCTTGATGGTGCCCATGGTGCTGTCTTTCGGTGGCGTGGCCTGCCAGACACCGCCCTTGCGCCGTACCACGTCCGTCAGCCGTTTGATTTCCGGGTACTTGGCGAACTGCGTGGGTATGGTCTTGCGGGTGTTGGGCTGGTTGGCCAGGTAATGGAACGGCAGGGCATCGGTGGAGAATCCGGCATAGCCGTCATCCATGGCCTGCTCCAGCAAGGCCTCCATGGCATTGAGTTCGTCTTCCGTGGGGTCACGGGAAATGCTGGCGTCAAACCCCATGACCTCAATCCGCAACATTGAGTGCGGCACCATGGTGACCAGATTCGGGCCCAGGCTAAGTCTGTTCAGATGCTGGATGTATTCCTTCGGGTTCTTCCAGTCCACTCGATCGGCGGTCGCCCGCAGGACGTCCTTGGGAATGTTCTCCACTCGGGCGTAACAGTCCACAATCGGGTCTGCACCGTCCTTGCGCTGTGCGCCAAACGCCAGCCCCAGGCTACAGTTGGCAATGACAACCGTGGTGGTGCCATGGCGCACGGATTCGGGCAGGCCAGGGGCAACCTCCAGCTCCAGGTCGTAGTGGGTATGAATGTCAAACAACCCTGGCATGGCCCAGCGTTCAGTGGCATCGATGACCTTGTGCGCTTTTTGCGGATCAAGGTCCGGCCCTCGTGCTGCGACCCTGCCATCTGCGATGGCGATGTCTTCGCGGACCGGTAATTCGCCAATACCGTCGAAGACCTTGGCACCCTGGATCAGATAGTCCCAGACTGTATCGGGTGTGGTATCGCTCATGCGTGCCTCATGGTTTGTTGTTATGGTTCTCCCTAGAAGCCAGACGGGGTGCTAGGGCCTGATCTCGGTGGTGCTACCGGCCGGATTAGCGGGCTCATCCTTGGCTATAACATAGATGGCGCCGAGCACGATGGCCAGGGCTGCGATCAGAACGCCGGCGGCGCCGATAATCATTTTGGGCCTGGAGCTCTGAAGGCTCCCGCATTCCGGGCATTTAGGCGTTTCGGTGGGAAGGCTGGCTCCGCAGTTGGAGCATTGGGTCTTTGCCATGTTGTCTGTCCTCTTGGTGATGACGGGTCACAGGCATAGGGTGACATGTACCGAGTTAAGGCCAGAAAGCATTGGGGATAAATCCGTAGTGACCCTGAGTCAGAGCGCAAATACCGCCACAAGGGCGGTGAATACTGCCAGGGTGCCCACGATCACCAGGAATTGCATCCAGGGGAACCGCGGCTTTTGCTGAACGTTCAGTTCGGTTTCCAGGTGCTCCCTGAGCAGTTGGGTATTCCGGACATTGGCCTTCCAGGCGAAGTCGAAGACGTCGCCAATGACCGGAACAAGGCCGCCGAAAAAGTCGATCAGCATGTTCCTGACCATTTGCTGTTTGACCCGGGGGCTGGCTCCGGCACGGTGCGCTTCCAGGAGTACGTAGCAGGACATGAGCAGCCCGGCCAGGTCGCCGAGTACCGGAACAAGGCCGATGATGGGTTCCAGCCCGATCCGAAAGCGCGTGAAGGGTATGCCAATAGCGTTATCGGCCATCTGACTGAATCGGTTCAGGCGGGCCAGAGCTGCCTGTTTCTCTTCCTGGCTTACGGGCGTTGACATCCCATCAATCCCAGGATTTTTCCTTGAGCCGATAGAACTCCTCTACCACGGCATCCATGGCACCGGCGTCATAGTCACGAAGGCCACTGACCACAAGCTTTTTGGAAACCTCGCCGGCAACGTTGCCGTCTGAAATCAGCCGGTAGTCCAGTGAGACATTGCCACGCTTTCCGTCCGGCTTCAGCTCCGCGTTATGGAGTTCAAGGTCGGGGCTTGGCGCATCAAGCGTATCCAGGGCCAGGCTCATGCTTTGATACATGATCATTGGCCGGTCCGGATTGAACATCACGCCAGCATTTTCCATCAGCGGTTTGAGCGTATGGGGGAAGTTCTTGCCGGACGCGGCCACGTAGCAGCGAGTGAAGTTCTCAATCACGGTGTCATCGTGAGTCCGCTCACCACTGCGTTCCACCTCGATGTAGACCTTGTCATTCTGATCGTAGACGCGGATCAGGCCGTCGTCGTCCTCGCGGAAGTCCAGTGGAACATTTTCGCCGAGCAGGCTGCGAAAATGGAAGGTCATCTGTCGGGACAGGCCGAAGTGTGACAATAACAGGGCAAACAACAGGTCTCCGGGAACACAGAAACGCCGGGCATCCGGATTGTGGATCGGATTAAAATCACCGGCCACTTCCTTGGCAAATCGACTGGCCTGGGTCGCGCTGATCAGTACGAGTCCGTTCTGGGTGGCGTGGTAGCGTTCAAGAAACATGCGTTACCTTTTCGTTTTCGCAAATAGAGATGCCATGATAGTGGCCTGAAACGTCCTTTGCAGCAAGACACTACGAAACCAATGTCTAAGGCCTGGACGTAAATAAATGGTTTCGCTATGTCGCCCGGCGATGATGGCGGCCGGTTTGCATGTACACCAGAGTGCTCAGGCTGTGGGTACCCCGTCGGTATGGCCGAGTGATCGATCGGGCGAGACTTCATTTCGAACCAGTTGCTTCAGTTCCCGGATGTCGGGGAAGCCTTGCTGTTCCTTACGTGACCAGATGCGTTTGCCATTGACGTGAATTTCAAAAATTCCGCCTGTGCCCGGTATCAGGGTCAGTTCGTTCAGCTCCTCTTCAAAGGTGCTCAACAGTTCCTGGGCCATCCAGGCGGATCGAAGCATCCACTTGCAGCCCGTACAGTAGGTGATTCTTACGCTGTTTGGCATGGGTGGTCTCCCGTTGATTCGGTGATTGTGGTGTTTCAGGCTTTTGCGGTGGCCCCCAGACTATCCATCCGCCGGGGTTTTGCAATACAGAATCCCTGCCCGAAATCTACCTGGATCTCTTTAAGCAGCTCCAATGTCTCCATATCTTCCACATATTCGGCGATGGTTTTCATGTCGAGGAAATGACACAACTCGGTGATGGATCGAACCAATGCGTAGTTGGTCAGGTTACTGGCCATGTCACGGACGAATATGCCGTCCACCTTGACGTAGTCCACCGGTAGTTTTTGCAGGTAGGCGTAGGAGGACAGGCCGGTTCCGAAGTCGTCCAGTGCAAACCGGCACCCAAGCCGCTTCATCTCGGTCATGAAATCGGCGGCGTAATGCAGGTTGGCAACGGCGGACGTCTCGGTGACTTCGAAACAGATCTGATGGGTGAGGGCGTTGTGCTGCTTCATCCTCGTTTCCAGGGCGAACAGAAAGGCGTCGTCACTCAATGATGCGCCGGAGAGGTTGATGTTGAACGTATGGATGCTCTCCATGGCGCCTGGGTGTCCTTCCATCCAGTCTATTGCTTCGTCAATCACCCAAAGGTCAACACGGGAACTCCGGCGGAACTGTTCCGCGGCCTCAATGTAACTTTGTGGGGAAATTTCCTGGCCGGAGGAGTTCTGAAGGCCTAGCAGCAGTTCGTACATGTCACCGTTGCTGCCATCAGTCAGGGGAAGGATCCGCTGTGCTCTCAGGTACAGGCTGCCATCGCGTATGCTGCGGTCAATTTCGGGTACCCACTGGGGGCCCGAGGTGGGCACTTGCTGGGATTGGTCCCGAACCAGTTCAACGCTGTTTCCGCCTTTCTTCTTGGCGGATTTGAGCGCCAGGTTGGCCTGGTTCATCAGTTCGCCGGCAGAGCGTAGGGTGTCTTCGAAAGGGCACACGCTCGCACTCAGGGTGGCGGAGAATTCGGTGTCGTCAACGGTATGTGACTCGGTTCGAAAGGCGTCACGCAGCCGTTCGGAGAAATCCAGTCCTTCCTCCACCGGCATCTTTTGGGCCAGCAGTGCGAATTCGTTACCTCCCAGTCGACCGATGCAGTGATCGCCGGAGTGTCCCGAAGCCTGATCCTGAAGCAGGGAGGCAAACCGTTTCAGGAGCTCGTCGCCGACGCCGGTGCCATAGGTGGCATTGATCACACTGAATTCGTCGATGTCGAACACCATCAGGGTATGACTACCGGGTTTGCCGTCCATTACGGACAGGGCCTGGGCCAACTGCTTCTCGAAATCATGCCGGTGAAGACATCCCGTGAGGGCGTCGTGAGTGGCTTCGAAGTTGAGCTTGCTGTAGACCCCCTGAACGATGTCGAACAGGCTCTGGTCGACAAAGGGAATGTCTCCCTGCTTGACGAGCCACGCGTCACCGCGGGCCAGTCTCGACACGAATTCGGAATATTGATAACTCACCTCACCCAGTCCCTGGGGCGAAAGGAACACAAAGCGAAAGACATCCTTGCCGCCCCAGACCAGTCGCATGCGACGTTTTTCACCATTGTCGAGGACAATCTCAACCCAATCGCCCACGCCAATTTCCTGGGCACGCCGGGCCCAGCGGGTGTCAACTGACTCTGTAGAGGCCTCCGCTTCCTCCAGCTGGCAGGAACCCGGGGGATAGGCGTCGAGGGTTACTGTTTCGGTCGATACCTGCTGATGCAATTCCCGGGTCAGCCTCGCCACCACATCGCGAACTGGAGACACTTCGCCAACCGTACGTAGTTCCCTGTCGATAAGCTGGATCAACGCGTCGCTTTCCAGTTCCCGCTCAAATGCGAGATCCTTGCTGGTTTCTCCGCCCGATAGCCAGAGGCGGATCTGCTCAACGATGTTAATGAAACTTGTGGCGGTTTGGCTCTCAGCGCCTTCCCGCAATACCGCCAGTACGATCAACTGCTCCCAGCCTGCGTTCAAAAGATCAAGCAGTACTGTTGGCACGGCTTTATCCGCCAGGATCATGTTCAGGCGTCGCTGCACGCCGAGCCGCGTCTGCCGCAGTCGCTCCTTGCCTTCCAGGGTCTTGGCGATACGTTCGGAGTTCCTCAGGAACGATTGTTCCTGGCGTTCTACCAGGCCCTGCAACCGGGTACCGATGGACCTGTAAAACGCTTCATCCCGTTCTTCCGTCTGGATGAGTTCATCGATAATCCCCGTCACCGTCTGTTCCAGGTTGCGGCTTGAACTCCGCTCGGCCAGGCAGAGGCGCATAAGATCGTTGACGATGGTCCTGGCCGGGTGGTTGTCGCGATCCAGGAATTCAGAGGTATCGAGCAGGACCTCCAGAACCGGAAGTCTCAACTGTTCAAGCTGTTCCCTCAGCGTTCTGTTCAGCCCCTGTTCATGCTCCAGTGGGGCGAACAGACGATCCACGAGGGTGACTTTGTCCCACGTACCGTCATCAAGTGCCTGTTCCAGATCCGGATTGGAGGATGCCAGGTTTCGAATGGCCTCCTCCATGCTGGGGCCCGGCTCGCCCAGCACCTTGCGCAGATCATCTCTGTGCGGTCGCAGTTCGGCGGTAAACTGTGGGTTGGTGCGTGGCCAGGTATCCCGCAGGTTACCCGGATCCTGTTGCAGGCTCATGAGGCGCAGTAACGAACGCCCAGGGGCAGAGGCGGGTGCCGCGGGGGGCGTGGAATCTACCACCGATGCTTCAGGATGGGGCGTCTCCGTTGGTGCTTCCCGGGCCTTATTGGATTCCCTCAGTGACCAGTTGGAAGGCAAGCTGGTCAGATCGAGCGCCAGCAGGCCCGCTGCACGAAGGTCGCGGTTCAGCGACTCTGCGGCTCGGGGCCAGAGGTCATCCAGCACGGTCTCGAAAGCAAGGTAGAGCGTGCCGCGATGCTGTCGGGCAATACCGAGTCGATCAATGGCGAATTGCAGACAGGTGCACAGTGACAGTGGTGAAAGAGGGTTGCTGCGGTCGTTGATATCGCAGGAAAAAAGCTGGTTGAGCAACTGGCTGAGCACGAACAGCGTATTGGTGTGTTTGCTGGCGAGCTCGGATGCCACCATCTGGAGTTCCAGCCAGTCCTCAAAAACATGCTGCTCCACGACCCTGAGTTCGCCGTTTTGGCTGTCGTTGTCCTTACTCGGGTTGAGCTGGTGGTCGAACGCTTGGAACTGCAGCGTAAAATCCCGGTATATCTGCTCCCCCCGACTGTTGAAGATAAAGCGCATGTCCTTCAGACGGGTGATCTCACGCACTTCCGCCGCTTGTTCAAGGTCGTCCCCGATACCCTCGCAGGCGTGGTCGATGAAGTCGGCTACCAGGGTGCCCAGCAGGCGCCGGGTGTGTTTTTGGTAGGTATCTCGCAACGACGGCAAGCTGGCGGAGGGTGGGGTGAGCTGATCAGGAATCCTTTGTGGCAAGCGTCGCAGATATTCAATGGTTTCCGCGTCGTGGGGATCACTGGTCATCCGCACACTGTCCCCAGCGGCAGCTTGTAGACCACCACTCACACGCGTGGGGTGATTGCCGTCAAACAGAAATAGTTCGGCGGGAGTGTGGTCCGACCCATTCAGGTGTTGTATCAGACCAGGCGAAGTGAGGTTCGCCAGTGTCAGTTGGGCGCCGTCGTCGCCGGACGAGGCCGCGACCAGTTCACATCCACAAGGAATAAAACCGCGAACAACGATGAGAGCGTTTTGACGGAGGCCGGTGATACGGGTCTGGCTTTCTGTCATAAACGGGGTCCCTGGGCAGGCCGGCTGCCAACAATTCCATAAACATGCATTCAGATTTTACACTTCTTCACACCTCACGGTAGACCAGTTTCAGCGGAAAATCTGTTTATTCCGATGGATAAGGTATTGACGGGTGTATTGGCATTATTGCTCAAAGTGACTAGCCTAAACTACCAATACCCCTACCCATTGCGACGAGGACAAAAGCATGCCAGCCAAACCAGGCCCAGAAATGACCGGCCCGTTGAAGTTCATTAGACCGGTCTTGCAAGGCCTCCTTATGCTGGCGGTGGTGTCGTCGGCCGTTGCTGACGAGAAGCTGTATATCTTCACCGAGAACTACCCACCCTATAACGCGTCAACCACGGGGCAGGGCTTCGCCCATAATGAAGACGATATCACCGGTATCTGTACCGATATGGTTAAAACCATGATGGAGCGGGTGGACTACGAATACGTCATGAAGATGCGGGACTGGAGCCGTGCCTACGAATGGGTCCAGGGGCGGGAGAACCATGCTCTGTTCTGCACCGCCAGAACCGAGGAGCGGGAAGACGAGTTTCAGTGGGTCGGCCCGCTGGCGTCGATCAAGTGGACCCTGTTTGCCGCGCCCGATTCCAACATCCAGTTGGAGTCCCTCGAAGGTGCCCGGCAGTACAAGATTGCCGGGTACAAGGGTGACGTCATGTCGGACTATCTGGTGAGTGAGGGGTTTGATCTGGTCATGAATGTGTCCGGTGAGCAGAATCCTCGCCGTTTGGTGCTGGGCCAGGCCGACCTTTGGGTGACAGATGGTCTCGTGGGGCCTCTGGTGGCGGAGGAAGAGCACGACATCACTGGCCTGAAACCGGTTCTCGTTTTCCGTGAGACGCCGATGTACCTGGCGGTCAGCAACGAAACGGCCCCGGCCATTGTGGAGGACCTTCAGGCAGCGCTTGATGAAGCGCGAGACAGCGGCGCCCTGGACAGTATCGCTCAACGCTACGAGCCTTGAGCGGTGGTAACAAATCCTTAACGCAACCAGTGGGGTTGTGGACAGCAGTAATGGCAAGCTTGTGCTAGCTTTTAACGTGTTTCCCGACGAATGCGGTGGCGTTAATGAGCAATCCCAAGCATACCCTTTTCTGGATGACGCTGTTCCTGGTGGTCGTTGTGGTGGTTTGTGCATTGATCCACAAACCATTGCAGGCCGCGTTTATGGCGAACTGGGTGTTCAACCTGTTAATTGTTTGCGTGCTCCTGGTTGGCATTGCCATCACCTATCGTCAGGTGTTCGTGCTGTTTCCGGAGTTGCGCTGGATTGCGCAGTTTCGCACCGGCAACGCCGGACTCTCTGTATTGCAGGAACCCCGTCTGCTGAAGCCGCTGGCGCGACAGTTGGATGATGACTCCAAGCGTGACCGCTTCTCGTTGTCCACCATGTCATTGCGTACGGTGCTGGATGGCATCCACAGCCGCATGGACGAACAGCGGGAAATCACCCGCTATTTCATCAGTCTTCTCATCTTTCTGGGATTGCTGGGCACCTTCTGGGGCCTGCTTGGAACCATCAATTCCGTGGGCGCCGTCATTGTAAACCTGGACATGAGCCAGGAGGATTTCGGCAAGGTGTTTGCCGGCCTGCAGTCTGGGCTGCTGGAACCCCTGGAGGGTATGGGCACGGCGTTCAGTTCCTCCTTGCTGGGGCTTGGCGGTTCATTGGTCCTGGGTTTTCTGGATATCCAGGCGGGCCACGCCCAGAACCGGTTTTACGACGGCCTGGAGGAATGGCTGACTGGCGTAACCAATCTCGTGGACCGGGTTGACGATGATCCGCGATAGCAGGCCCATCCCATGATCGGTTCCCGGCGTCGAACCCGCAGCAGCATCAACGTATGGCCCGGATACGTCGATGCACTGTCGGCATTACTGATGTTGATTATCTTCATGCTGTTGATCTACGTGGTCAGCCAGCTGTACCTGTCGCAAACCCTCTCGGATCGGGATTCGGAACTGGCCAGGCTCAACAGCCGCTTGCAGGAGATTTCCCGGTTGCTCGGTCTTGAGCAGGAAGAGACCGCCGCCCTGGAGAACGAGATGGCCGCGGTCCAGAACCGCTTCAGCGAAAGCCTTGCGATGAACGATACACTTCGTGAGGAGCTGGAGGAGGAGAAGGCCCAGCGGTTGGAGCAACAATACAATGCTGAGGCCCAGGCCCTTCGGGTTGAGGATCTTGGCAAGGCCGTCGCCAGGGCGGAGTCGGAGTTGGAGGATGAAGAGCAACTGACGGCCTCCCAGCGTTCGATTATCCAGCAGCTGTCGAACCAGATTGCGGCGCTGCAGGCGCAGCTCGGCCGCATCACCGCTGCGTTGCGGTTACAGGAGGACCTCACGGCCGAGAAGGAAGCCGAACTGGAAGAGGTGGGAAAGCGCCTGAATACATTGCTTGCCGAACGAGTCAATGAACTGGAACGCTATCAGTCTGAGTTCTTTGGCAGGTTGCGGGATATCCTGCAGGATAACGAGAATATCCGCATTGTCGGCGATCGCTTCCTGTTACCTTCGGAATTGCTGTTTGCCTCCGGCTCCGCCAGCCTTGGGCAGGAGGGCCAACAGGAGCTGGACAAGCTGGCAGAAGTGCTGCTGGACGTGGTGGACGCCATTCCGGAGGATATCGACTGGATTCTGCGCATCGATGGCCACACCGACCGGGTTCCCATCAATACCGAAGCGTTTCCCTCGAACTGGGAGCTTTCCACCGCCAGGGCCGTGGCCGTAGTGCGCTACCTCGCCTCTGAAGGTGTTCCCCAGAACCGCATGGTGGCTGCCGGTTTCGGGGAATTTTTTCCGGTTGCTTCGGGCGGTTCTGCCGAGGCGCTGCGACAGAACCGACGTATCGAGATCAAGCTGACGGACCGTTAAATGCCAGAGGCTGTCAGCCCGTCCGCCCGAAGAAACGTTCGAAGAACCCGGTTTCCCGCACGTCGGGAATGGGCAGATCGGCGTTGTCCTCGAGTGCCTTGCGCCAGAACCGCTCGGGGTCGTCGAGGTGCGCAACTTTTTCCCGTTCCTGTGCGCTGTAGGAATTATGGTCCCCACTGAGCCCGTGTTCCATGAGTTCCTGTTCCCAGAGATACAGGGCGCAACGAACAACGCGTAGCAGCCTGTTATAGCTGTCTCTGCTGATGGTAATGGCCAGCTCGGCGGTCAGGTTGATATGCGCCTGAAGGGTGGCCATTTCCTCTTTGTCGAAAACAATACGGTGGCCCGTGCCTTTCTTGCAGGCCATACAGGTTTTTTCCAGGGATTTGATGCCTTCTGGCATGTCTCGATGGCCGAAGTCCTGCTTCTGCTTGTCGTCGACCGGGGCGGGGATCCAGCCATACTGGGGTGAGCGGGCCACGATATGGCCGGGAACATCGCGCCGGTAGGGCGGGAGTTCCGAAGTATCACTGTAGCCGTCAAACTCGATTCGCATCCACGACGCCATCGTCCGGTGGCGCAACATCATGGCCAGGGTGATGGCTGAGGGCATGATCTCCTCAAGTGATTCTCCGTCGTCCCGGAGCCGTTCGTCCAGATGATCAACTGCTGCTGACATGGCTGTTCTCCATTTACCACGGGCAGAAGGGCCCACCTCCTGCCTGGCTGTTGTTCTTGTCGGAAATTCTGTCCGGCGGCTTTACCGGAAGCATTGATTAAAAACTAGGCGCTTTCTGTCATTTCTTCCGTTGTAGAAAAGTAGCCAGTTTGTTACTGGAAGTAAGGGCTTCCCGGCAGGTATGCTCATACACCTTTGTATTCGCGAACCTGGCTCCCGGAACCTCGATACCTCTATGTCTGACTTGGCGTTGTACCAGTATGTCCTGATTGGCCTGATTTTTATCTGGAGCGGGTTTGTCCGTTCCGGGCTGGGATTCGGCGGGGCGGTGCTTTCACTGCCTTTCCTACTGCTGGTGCTGGACGACCCGCTGGTGTTCCTGCCCATCATTGCAGTGCACCTGTTGGTGTTTTCCTCCCTGACCATCTGGATGAATAATCGCAAGTCGTCGGGTACGGGTGATGATGACGCGGCGGTCGTGGGTACGGTCGATTGGCATTATCTCTGGCGGATTCTGGCGATCATGATCGTGCCCAAGCTGATCGGGGTGTTCGGACTGATCACACTGCCGTCAGAGATCATGAGCACGATTATCTTTGTGATCGTGTCCCTGTACTCCATCTCCTACATCCTTGACCGGCCTTTTCGCAGCGGCAGCCGGACTGTGGACGCGGTGTTTCTGATGGTGGGCGGCTACATCAGTGGTACGTCCCTGATTGGTGCCCCGCTGATTATTGCCGTTGTGGCGCAGCATCTGCCGAAAGAGCGCCTGCGGGACACCCTGTTCGCACTCTGGTTCATCCTGGTGGTGATCAAAATGGCGGCGTTTATCTGGGTGGGCGTCGACCTGCAGCTGATCCACCACCTGTGGCTGTTACCCTGCGCTGCCATTGGTCATGTCATCGGACTTTACGTTCACGACCGCATGCTGAAGGCGGAAACACCGATCTTCTTCCGGGTGCTGGGCGTTGTGCTGTTGATCGTCAGCAGCATCGGTATGGCGAGGGTGTTGTTTCCCGGCTAACCCAGCGTGGCGTCAAGGAACATCATGATGACGAAACCGCCCAGAAGCGAGAAGGTGGCCAGGGTCTTGAAGCGGCCACGATGGGTCTCGGGGATGATCTCATCACTGATAATGAACAGCATGGCACCGGCCGCGAAGCCGAGGGTCCACGGCATGATGGGTTCTGCCAGCCATACCATGGTGCTGCCGAAAAGCCCGCCAACGGGCTCGAGCAGCCCGGTCAGCACCGCGATCCCGAAGGATTTCAGGCGTGAGTGCTCGATGGCCAGCAGGGAGACGGCCACGGCCAGGCCTTCGGGGATGTTCTGAAGCCCAATGCCCACCGCCAGGGCCACCCCATTACCGATGTCACCACCGGCAAACCCGACGCCAACGGCCATGCCTTCAGGGAAGTTGTGCAGGGCAATGGCGATGATGAACAGCCATATCCGGCGTATACGTGCGCTGTCAGGGCCTTCCCGGCCCAGGGTGAAGTGTTCGTGGGGTAGCCGCTGATGAATGCTGAAGAGCAGGCCTGCGCCCATGAGAAGACCGGCGATAACCATCAACGCGGCGCTCCAGGTAGCGCCGGTGAGCTCCTCGCCGTATTCGATGCCCGGGAGTAGTAGCGAGAAGAACGACGCCGCCAGCATGACCCCCGCAGCTGCGCTGAGCATGCCGTCCTGCAGCTGTGGCGTGAGCTTTCTGACCAGGAATACACCCAGGGCGCCGACACCTGTCCCAAGGCCTGCCAGCAGGCTGGCAATCGACCCCAGCCAGACAACATTGACATCTTCCAGCATCGGTCTCCCTTAGTTCGTCGGTGGCGGCGTTACAGCGCCGTTAAACCTTGACCATGTTGATGGCAAGTTCCGCTACCATGGCTTATACCTTAGTACGTCAAAAATCCAAAACAGACTCAGGAAGACGGTATGCAATGGTTTACTGGTTGATGGCCAACCCCAACGCCGGGGAAAAGGACAATCGTGGCGCTGAGTTCTGGCGAAATTACCTGGAAAGTGCGGGCATTGTCGATATCCGGGATTGCAGTCTTGACGATAAGAGCTGGACCGAAGAGGTGGGCCCCAGGGACTTCATCCTCGCGGCTGGAGGCGATGGCTCAGTAAATGCGGCGGCCGGTTTTTGTCTCGATACCGGCGCTACCCTCGCGGTTCTGCCTTCCGGGACCGCCAATGATTTTGCCCGCAACCTGGGGCTGCCTGACGATCCCCAGCATGTTTGCAATCTGGTCTCGGCAGGACGGACCCGTATGCTGGACGTAGCCACCACCGATAACGGTCTGTTTCTGAACGTGGCTCATATCGGACTCGGCACATTGCCGGTTCGAGAGTCGTCGGCGGACGCCAAACGACTTCTCGGTCGCTTCAGCTATGGCGTAGCGTTGCTGCAGAAACTGCGGGTGTATCGGGGTTTCCATGGCCTCATCGAAACCGAGAAGGGAACCGTAGCCGGGCGATGGCTGACCATTGCGGTGTCCTCCGGTGCCTTTTTCGGCGGTGGCAACGAGATTCCCCAGGCGTCGGCAGGGGATGGTCAATTGGATGTCGTGGCCGTGAGGCCGCGTTCGCTGTTCCAGCTTTTCATGACTTTTTTGACGGTGCGGTTGAGCCGTAACTCTCCGAAACGAACCAGCACAGTGGTTCACCTCAAAAGCCCGACCGTGTCGATCACCACCCGTTCGCGCCGAACGGTCACCATGGATGGGGACATCGCCGGCGATACACCACTTCGTGCTCAATGCAGGCCAGCCTGCCTGAAGGTCATCTGTGAGGAACTGGTAACGACCTGAAGGCTTTGTCCTTCAGGTTCGGCTGTCCGTGCTCTCGAAAATCTTGTCCGCCGAGGCGGCAACAAAGCCACTGTAGAGCTCTCCGTCAGGCTTGGCATAGCGACGTGCGAACTCGTAGAAGCAGCTTGGTATGGCCGCCGTCTGATCCGTAAACCGGACGTCGGCGCGGTCCGCCATGGTGGAAGATTGTTCCAGCAGCTCTTCCGGAGAGCCTTTGATCTCACCTCCGGAACTGTTCACACGGTAACCGTTGTCTTTGAGGGTCTGATTGATTTCAGCCACGGTTTTGAATCGGCTGAGATGATTGATGCTCACCGTAAAGTGGTTGGCCCGATAACCCCAAGCCGCTACCCAGGCCGCGTATTCACTTTCCTCCAGCAGGGTCTGGTAGGTGGCGTGGTCGACATCCCAGTGACGACCGGAATAGAGAAAGTCGTCCCGGGTGACGGCGGTAGGGTCCATCTGGCTCACCAGGCCTTCCACAATGGATTGCAGCGACCCGGAACACTGATCAACCAGCAATTCGGAAATGAACACCTTGGGGGCAGTCGGATCTGGATGCTCGTAGTGTTTTGCGTACAGTTTCTTGGCGTCGAAGTGATAGTCGCCGCCTTCGTGATATCCCAGCGCCAGGAAGTGCGCGGCCAGTTTGTCCAGGTTTACCTTCTCGATGTTGAAGGTACGCAGGGCAATGTGGTCATTCACAATTTCGCCGCCCTGGGTGTCATCCAGCAACCGGTGGATATCCTGTGCCGAGGGTGTCACCTCGCAGTAATTGTCCCAAAGGTGGCGGAACAAAGTATCTCTATCGGTGTGCATGGATGGCCTCCTGTTGTTGGCGCAGTGGAATGGCTGTGGTCGCAGCTCCGCTCTGTGCGGCTGCAAGTTCCATGAAACGGACTTCTCCATCGTTGCGCAGATTAAGCGACTTTGCCAGTGCTGCCGGTACCTGCAGGAGATTGTGAGCAGGCAGGTATCGGGCAGCACTGGTGACGGTGGCGCGGAAATTCGCCGTTTCGGTATTGGTGATGGCCAACAGTCGGCCCTGGCCACCCCGGTTCCATTCCTCGAGCGTCGGTCGCACATCATCAACAATCTGGATACGGCAGCCGACGGACGTCGATACCGAGCGGATATCGGCCAGTCTCGCCTCAACGGTCGGGCCGGCATCAAACAGATCCACGTAACCATTATGGCGGAACCCTTCGGCTTCGAGCATGGCGAGGGCCGGACGGGTTTGCGGGTGTACCTGCCCGATAACAGCGCGGGCGTTTTCGTCCATCAAATGGGTGTAGAGCGGGTGTCGGGGCATCAGGTCGGCGATAAAGCCGTTGTCGCCCGTGCCCACCATGCGTGTCACCGTGCTGAAATCAAGATCCACGAAATGGGTCCGCAACCAATCCCAGAAGGGCGACTGCCCGCCTTCGTCCGAGATGCCCCGCATTTCAGCGATGACAGTCTCAGCAAAACGCTGCGGATGCTGGGCCATAAACAGAAAGCGAACCCGGGAGAGCAGCTTGCCCGCGTGCGCCCGCCGAAACCTGGGCCGCAAAAACAGTGTGCAGATCTCGCTGCAACCGGTGTAATGATTGCACATGTTGAGGACTTCCAGTCGGCGGAGCAGATTCAGTTCCGGCGAGTGGTGAACGACCTGGCTGCGATGATAATGATACAGAGGGCGTCGGATGCCTACAGAGGCTTCAATACCGGTGGTACCCATGATTTCGCCGGTTTCCGGGTCTTCCAACACGAACAGATAGCCTTCGTCGCCTGGGGTACCGGTATGGCGGTTAAAACTGTCCATGGAATGACGGATTTTCTGGGTCAGGAAATCACGGTCATCGACCAGTGAGGTGAAACCGGGGCCGGATTCCACGGCAATCTGCTGCAGAGCGGCGAGGTCTGAGAGGGCAACCGGGCGGATAATCATAGACATGTCCTCATCTGCTGACCGCTGGAAGCGGAGAGTGGCAGGGCCAGTATGATGGGGTGTAGTGCCATTTTGTAGCGTCAAAAAATGATAAATGATGATATATTATGGCAATTTGACCAGGAATGATGTCGATATGATCAGCAAGCAGGACCAAAGGCTACTATTACACCTGCGCCAGAATGCCCGTTGCAGTGTCTCGGACCTGGCCAGGGCACTGGACCTGTCGCGCTCAACGGTGCAGAACCGCATTGCAAAGCTCGAAGCGAGTGGCGTGATTCGCGGGTATTCCGTTGAGCTTGGAGGCGAGTATACGGCAACCCAGGTGGAGGCCCATGTGTCGATCAAGGTTTTCCAGAAGCTGACGGCTCGAACCAACGCAGCCCTGGAACAGATCAGCCAGGTATCCCAGTTGTATTCTGTCAGCGGCGAGTATGATCTGATTGCCATCGTCCAGGCTCAGTCCCTGGAGGAGCTGAGTGCGGTTCTGGACGAAATCGGCAATCTTGAGGGTGTGGAGCGAACCAATTCGGCGGTGGTTCTGGAGACGCGTTTCAGGCGTTGATACCAGTATTTCCGGAAATGGTTTGTAAAAGCTGTAATGAGTTTCAACATCTTTGCATATGCGACATATCGTCTGAGTGTTGATTCCTCGCCCAGGTCTGTACCCATTCAGGTGGCTGATTTTACGGGGCAATGCTATTTAGGGCTGAGATAGGGGCTGGTCATTAGAGCTCGAAGTGGAAAACGCCAAGGGCGTTCGGCTAAAAAGTGTCAGATTTTGATACGTAGGGTGTAAAGCAAACCAGAAAACTCTGTAAATGTGTTTAAAGTGCAGTGATTGTGTTGGCTCCTGTCTGCAAAAATCTCAAATCCGTACTTTTTCGTGCTCTCCTGAAAAAATTCCGTCGTCACCCGCTGTCAGCAATGTATGCAGGCGTGCTGTTTTCCGGCGGTCGTGGAAGTTGTCCAATGTTGGCTGTCGGTCCTGAATGTGCCTGGCTGTTGTTGTTAACTGCCTGTTTGAGCATGGGATTCCGATGGGCCCGTAGTTCGGTTTTTTCACTTGATATCTCGCTGGCATGGAAGCTGCTATTTCCCTGGGGCTCGTCGCGAAGGGCACGACGCCCTGGCCGTTGTTCGCGGCTTCGACGGTCTGAGGACCTGATAGTCCAAATGGGAGAGAGGAATGAATATCAAGGAAACGTTCGAAACGAGCGAAAAAACGTACAAGAAAGTCAACATGTGTCCCGGCCATGGCATGGGCGGACGGCACCCGTCACGCAAGGGGCTTGACCAGTTATCCGGCCACGATGACCCAGGCATGTTTGGTCGTATGTTTCCGGGCCTGTCGGCCCTGGATGTGCCAGACAACAAGTTACAGGCGCTGGCGGAAGCCATGCTGGATCCCGATCCGACGGACAGTTCACTGGACAATCCGGGCATTCCGGGCGGTTACACCTACTTTGGCCAGTTTGTCGACCACGACATCACGCTCGATCTGAGCTCTTTGTCCGATAAGAAAAGGGACCCGCTGGGACTGGAGAACTTCCGTACCCCGGCGCTGGACCTGGATAATGTCTATGGTCTCGGCCCTGACGGCTCACCCCATCTGTATGCCAGGAACCCGGCGGACCCTTCGCAACGTGGTCCCAAGTTGGTGATTGGCCGGAACATCAACGTCGATTTTGGTGGCATCACCGGCGATTTTGCCAACGACCTTCCCCGCAGCCCGGAAGGCGTGGCATTGATTGGTGACCCGCGCAACGATGAAAACCTGCTGGTTGCGCAGACCCACCTGGCCTTCCTGAAGTTCCATAACGCTGTGTGTGACAAGCTGCAGAGCGAGGGCGTAGCGGCTGAACAGCTCCTGACTGAAGCCAGGAAAACCGTGACTTACCACTATCAGTGGATGGTGCTCCACGACTGGATGGAGCGTCTGTGCGGGGAAGGTGCGACCGACCGAATTCTCAACGATGGCCGGCAGTACTACCGGTTCAAGAAAACCCCTTACATGCCGGTGGAGTTTTCAGTGGCGGCCTATCGTTTGGGGCACAGCATGGTGCGCCAGCGCTATAGCCACAACCGGATCTTCGCTGATACCGGTTTTGATCTGTTGTTTGCGTTCTCCGGACTGTCTGGGGACATTATTGGAAATCTCGCACCGCAGCCTCCCACCGGGCCAACGCCAGTCAGTGTGTTGCCCAGCAACTGGATTATCGACTGGCGGCGCTTCCACGACCTTGACCGTCCATCGTCGATGCCATTCAATCCGTCGCGGAAACTGGACCCGTTGTTGGTGGAGGAACTTCATAATCTGCCGGGTGGTGGCGGTAACCTGGCTTTCCGTAATCTCAAGCGCGGCGTGAGCCTGGGCTTGCCCTCCGGCCAGGATGTGGCCCGTGAAATGGGCGTAGCCAATGCGTTGACTGCCGATGAAATTGCGACCGGGCCGGATGGCGAGGAAGCCAAGCGCCAGGGGCTGCATGAGTCAACACCGCTGTGGTACTACATCCTGAAGGAAGCGCAGGTGAAAGAGGCCGGTGACCGGCTGGGCCCGGTTGGGGCAGCCATCGTGTCCGAGGTGTTCGTGGGGTTGATCCACGGTGATCAGCAGTCGTTCCTCTGGCAGGAGGGCAAAGACTGGAAACCATCCCTGCCGGCAGCCACGCCAGGAACCTTCACCATGGCGGATATGTTGAGGTTTATTGGGGATATCAATCCCCTGGGAGACTGATCCGCGCAGACGTACCGAGGCGGGGAGGCGTGTGGTGAATGAGCGCCTCCCCGCCCATTCTGGGTTATGCGTCGGTGGTTTCGTTCAGCAATGAGGGTTTTTTCAGGGCCTTGGCGAACAGGTCCTTTTCCTCGGCAATGGCGAGTGCCGCTTTTTCCGCCATGGCTTCATCCAGGCCCTCAACTCGCGCCTGTAGAAACTGGGTGATTTCCTCGGCCAGTTCCAGGACTTTGTCCCGGGCATCGGCTTCCGCTTTGGACGAGAAGAGCATTGTGTCGGGGTGTTTCAGTGCCATCTCCAGTCCATCCCTCTCCGAGTAATACAGCGCTTGTACGGCCATGACGTTCTCCAGTGTGTTCCCGCACGTTGTCGTGTCTGGTGGGGTTCATTGAATCTGCGGTGAGTATACTTAAGGCATCTGTATATGTATACAGTGTTTTCGGCCGCCTGGGCGGCAGATGTCGGGCGGAAAAATGTGATAGTGTCTTAGGCCGACGATGACCAGACCCACCATCAAGGAACCGATACGCTATGCACGACCGACCCATGGCCAGCCCAGGCCGAACGCCCTTTCAGCTTGCTGCTCTGGCCTTGCTGGCCATGCTGCTCACCGGCTGCGGCATCAACAACATTCCAACGTATGACGAGCAGGTTAAATCAGCCTGGGCGCAGGTGGAGAACCAGTACCAGAGGCGGGCGGATCTGGTGCCGAACCTCGTTGAAACGGTGAAAGGTTTTGCGGATCAGGAACAGGAAACCCTGACAGCAGTCACCGAAGCGCGTTCAAAGGCGACCTCTATTCAGGTCGACGAAAGCATTCTCAACAACCCCGAGAAGCTGAAACAGTTCCAGCAGGTTCAGGGTGAACTCAGCAGTGCGCTCAGCCGCCTGATGGCGGTTTCAGAGCGCTACCCGGATCTGAAGTCAAACCAGAACTTCCTGGCGTTGCAGTCGCAACTGGAAGGTACGGAGAACCGTATCTCGGTCGCAAGGCGTGACTTTATCCAGGCGGTTGAACGCTACAATACGGAAATCCGGACCTTTCCAGGCCGTCTCTGGCACAGCATGCTTTACAGCGACCTTGAGTTGAGGGCCAACTTCGAGGCCACTACCCCCGATGCCCAGGAAGCGCCACAGGTGGAGTTCTGATGCCTGTTCGTTTCCACCCCGTTATCGTTTTTCTGGCCTTGATTGTGCTGTGCCAGGCCAATGCCCTGGCGCAATCCACTCCTGATTTCCCCGACCTGACCGGTCGCGTGGTGGACCGCGCCGACATGCTGCCCGCCAAAGTTGAACGTCGCCTCAGCCAGATGCTTGAGGCCCACGAGCAGTCAACGACCGAACAGGTGGTTGTGGTGACGCTGCCGAACCTTCAGGGCTATGCCATTGAAGACTTTGGCTACCAGTTGGGTCGTCACTGGGGAATTGGCCAGGAAGGTGAAGACAACGGTGCGTTGCTGTTGGTAGCCAAGGATGAGCGGCGGATTCGCATCGAGGTTGGCTACGGCCTCGAAGGTCGACTGACCGACGCCACATCCGCCACGATTATTAATCAGATCATTACCCCGGCGTTCAGGCAGGGGGATTTTGCCACCGGCATTGCCAACGGTGCTGCGGCCATGGTTCAGGTATTGGGTGGTGAGCCACTTGCGGTTCCGAAGTCCAGTCGCCAGGCAGCCAAAGACGATCGGCCCCATCCGGCGTTGGGCATCCTGTTTTTCGTCATTGTGCTGATTGCGTTCTTTAGAGGCGGTGTCGGCGGGGGCCGTGGTGGCCGCAGTGCCCTGCTGGCCGGTGCGCTCGCTGGTGGTCTTGGTGGAGGTCGCGGCGGCGGTTTTGGCGGTGGTGGCTTCAGCGGCGGAGGCGGTGGCTTCGGCGGCGGTGGTGCCTCCGGCGGTTGGTAAACCAGCGACTCAACGCGAGTAGACAGCGAACCTATTGATTCAGCAACACCGGAACGAACATGACGACGTTACTAACAGACAGTGAGCAACAACAGGTGGCTTCGGCCATCACAGAGGTGGAGCGTGAGACCGACGCGGAACTGGTAACGGTTCTTGCCGCAGCCTCCGATGATTATTCCTATATCCCCCTGCTCTGGGCCGGGGTTATTGCACTACTGGTGCCCGGAGCGATCAATTACTTTACCGGTTCGCTGGGCGCGGACTGGTTGCTGGTGGTTCAGTGGGTGACCTTTATCCTGTTATGCCTGTTGTTTCGGTTTCCGGGTGTGGGGCATCATCTGGTTCCAAAGGCTGTTCGCTTCTGGCGGGCGTCCAACATGGCCCGGCGGCAATTCCTGGAGCAGGATCTTCATCACACCCAGGGCGGCGTTGGCATGCTGATTTTCGTCTCGGAAGCGGAACACTATGTTGAAATTCTGGTGGATCAGGGCATTGCCGATAAGGTCAGCGACGGCGTTTGGGAAGAGATTGTCGGCACCTTTACCAACCAGGTTCGCAGTGGCGACACCCTGGCCGGCTTTCTCGGTTGCATCGAAAGTTGCGGCCAGCACCTGCGGGAGCAGTTGCCCGCAACCCGCGAGAAAAACGAATTGCCTAATCATCTGGTGCTAATACCGAAACGTTCTTAATGCCTGCCGCCGGTCTGCCGATAAACAGGGGCAGGCTGCGGAAGCATCCCATGTCCTGCCTGCAGACAGCGCTGATGAGGGGTGAGGGTATGGTTTCTCCAATTAATATTCCCGGTTCCGGAATGCCAGGTCGCTCCGGCGCGGAGCCATCGGGAAGCCGGTCGACAAACAATGCCCCCGAGCCTACCAAGGTCCGGGAACAGGGCAGGGGGGCGATCCGCACGCCCGAGGATGCTATTAACGCACTTCGAAGCAGGCTTGAACAACAGCTTCAGCAACGACTCGGGGCATCCGGCCCCGATGCATCTGCCTCCACCCGAAATCGATTCGAACCGCCGACAGCCGCCGACGTGGCCAGCCGCGTGCTGGGCTTCGTCCAGCAGCGCCTGCAAAAGGAAGCGGCTGCCGGTGCAGACTCGGAGCGCCTGGCAGGCCTGCTTTCCGATGCACGCCGTGGTGTTGAGCAGGGGTTCTCCGAGGCGCGGGAGCAGATCGAAGCCCTGGGGTTGATGACGGACACATTGAATCGTGATATCGGCGACAGCTTCACGCGCATCCAGGACGGTTTGTCTGATCTGGAGTCGCGGTATCTGCAAAACGGGATGCCGTCAGAGAGCCGGGTAGCAGCGGCGATGGTGGAGAGCGCCAGCAAAGAGTCTTTTGCGTTTGAGGTCACCACCCGTGACGGCGACCGTGTGACCGTTCGCATGGAGGAGCAACGCTACTCGGCAATGTCGGCAAGTGCCCGCGAGAGTGATGGCGTCCGGTCTGAAGAAGTACGCTCGGCCAGCCTGTTTTCGGGGCGTTATGCGTTCTCGGTGGAGGGCAGTCTGGATGACGGCGAGAAGGCCGCGCTCGCGGATCTTTTTGGCAAAGTGCAGCAAGTGTCTGGCCGTTTTTTCGACGGCGATATCCAGGGTGCCTTTCAAGCGGCCCAGTCGTTGAGACTGGGCGGGGATGAACTGGCGAGCTTCAGCCTGAACCTCTCTGCTACCCGGATGGTGTCTGCCGCTGCTTACGAGTCTGTATCCCGTGAGCCTTCATCCGAGCCCTCCGCAAACATGCAGTTGCGACCGCTTGGCAGTCTCGCCCGGGATATCCAGGGGCTTGCTCAGGAGTCGGTTGCCAAAGGCATGGACCTTCAGGCAATGGAAGGGCTCATGCAGGAACTGCTGGACGATATCCAGCGGCTCCAGGACGAGCGGGGCGGCGAAAACAAACCCGCGCCGCGCTCGTTAATGGATGATTTCCTGTCGTCAGTGTTGGCCGCTTTCGAAAGTGCCGGCCAGAAGGGCGAGCCGGCTTGAGGCATCAGGCCGGCTTGATTGCATAACCCTGTTTCGGGAAGTGGACATGGACCTGCCCGACACGCGCGTGGGAACGCTCCAGAGTCAGGGTTTGCTCATCTGCGAACACCAGGCGTCCTGCGACCGGGTCGCGCCCGTAGTCATCGGGTGCGACTTCGACCTTCTTTCCTGTTAACTCATTACCACCGGCAGACTCAATGGCTCGCGGCGTTTCATTGCGGGCAATGTCCAATGCCTGGTCAGCGGTGATTTCACTAGGTTTGCCGTGTCCGAAGGCTTTCATTCGCTCCAGCCACGCTGCCACGTTGGGAGCGTCCCGCAGCCAGGGTTTGCCCGCCAGATCGCAGACAAACCACAGGCCATGGTAGGCCGAAAAATCAGCGATGCAGGGAGTATCGCCGAACAAGAAGTCTTTCTCCAGCATCGACTCCATGGTTTCGATGTGCGCCATAACCTTGGCTTTTGCCTGCGGCCCTCGTACCGCTTTCACGCGGGACTTTGTGCCCATGGTGATGCGGTCCTTGAGGAAGCGTAAGGCGTTCAGCAGCGACGTGTCGCGGATCAGCTTTCGCAGCATGCGGCCATCGCTGGCGGCAATCACGCAGGCAAGAAACACCTCAAGGTCCGTGGTGTGCACAAAGTCGATGACTGCTTGCGGCTGGTTGGCCAGGCTCAATTCCGGTTTGCCACTCAGGCGTGCGATTTCGTCAGCGATGGCGCGGCTGTCGCAGAACACATCGGCGCCACTCTGGGCCACGGGAACTTTGCGGTAACCACCCGCCAGCGCGGAAAGCATAGGCCGGGGCGGCATTTCCCGGACGATAACAGACTGCCAGGAAAGGCCGGCGTAGCCGAGCATGGCCCTAACCTTTTCGGAAAAAGGCGACATGGCGTAGTGGTACAGAATGAACTCTTGCATGGGGAAACCCATCCTTATTTGGCAATGTTATCTGGCGCGATCCGGGAGGTTACCCTGCAATCCTGTCGGGCGAAAGGCCGGGAGTTGTCCGTGTGGGCCAGCTGGCCCGTCACCATCGCCCAGGCTTGAGGAAACGGGAAATACAGGTACTATGCTTTAGTTGCCCAAAAATAACGTCAGAAAAGACGACAACAATAAGGAGCCCTTGATGGCTGCAGACAGCAACAAGCAAACGTCCCTCCACTGCCTGTATTACTGGGCAAAGCAAACCCCCGACAAGGTATACCTGACCCAGCCATTTCCGGATGGCACCACCGAAGACATTACCTGGAAACAGGCCGCCGACCAGGTGTCCCGGATGTCGGCTCACTTGGCAACACTGGGCCTGCCGGAACGCAGCAATGTCGCCATTCTTGGCAAGAACAGTGCGCACTGGATCCTGTCAGACCTCGCCATATGGGCTGCCGGCCACGTTTCAGTTCCGCTATATCCGACGCTCAATGGTGAGACAGCTGCGTATGTGCTGGAGCACAGTGAAGCGAAACTGCTGTTCCTGGGGAAGTTGGACGGCAAGGCGGACGGCTGGAACGATATCAAGGGCCACATTCCCGGAGACCTGCCGGTTATTTCTTTGCCGATGTCGCCCCGGGACGACACGCCGAAATGGCTGGACGTTATCGCCCAGCAGCAGCCGGCCGAACCCAGCTTGCCGGACCCTGATGACCTGGCCACCCTGGTTTATACGTCTGGAAGCACCGGTCGCCCGAAAGGCGTTATGCACAGTTTTCGCACCATGATTTCCGTCGCCGATGGGCTGCAGCAGATATTCCCTGTCACCCAGGATGAAAGAATGCTTTCCTATCTGCCTCTTGCCCATGTTGCTGAACGTGCGGCGGTGGAAACCCAGTCGCTTTATTACGGATTCCACCTGTATTTTGCCAATTCCCTGGACACCTTCCAGGAAGATCTGCAAAGAGCCCGGCCGACCCTGTTCTTCTCGGTGCCCAGGCTGTGGATGAAGTTCTACCTGGCCATCAACAGCAAGTTGCCGCCGAAGAAGCAGAAGGTGCTGTTCAATATTCCGGTACTGAACAAACTGGTGAAAAAGAAGGTATTGAAGCAGTTGGGCCTGGATCACTGCCGTGCGGCCCTCACGGGGGCGGCACCGCTCTCGGGTGAAATTATTGGTTGGTACAGGAACCTTGGGCTGGAGCTGCTGGAGGTGTATGGGATGTCGGAAAACTTCGGCTATTCTCATGCCAATCGCCCGGGCCGGGCCAAGGTGGGTACCGTGGGTGTCACCAATCCTGGTGCGGAGCATCGTCTGGCTGAGAATGGCGAAGTGCAGGTCAAGAGCCCCGGCCAGATGCTGGGCTACTATAAGAACGAAGAGAAAACCCGCGAGGACGTTACCGAGGATGGCTTCCTTAAAACCGGGGATATGGGAGAGATCGACAGCGAGGGGTATCTGCGCATCACTGGCCGCGTGAAGGATCTTTTCAAAACCTCCAAGGGCAAGTATGTGGTGCCAGTGCCCATCGAAAGCCGTTTTAATCATCCCAAGGCAGAGGTTGTGTGCGTGGCGGGAGCCAACCAACCTCAGCCCTGCCTGATGGTACTGTTATCCGAAGAAGCACGGGAAGCGCTGGAAGCAGGAGGCAGTCGTGATGAGCTGGAGAGGGAGCTGGCTGCGGAGCTGGACGCCGTTAACAGTGGGTGCGAGGCTCATGAGAAGCTGGCGTTCGTGGTGGTGGTGAAAGAACCCTGGACCATGGAAAACGGTATGCTCACACCCACCATGAAGATCAAGCGAAATGTGATCGAGGACTTCTACAACCGCAAAATGGACGAGTGGTTTGGCAAGAAGCAAAAGGTGATCTGGGAGTTCTGATCCCCAAAACGAAAACACCGGTGAGCCTGGATATCCAGGGCCACCGGTGTTTTCGAAATCTGTCTTCCCTTACTTTCCCATACAGGGACGGGCTTAGTGCTCGCCCTGCATCATCTGGGGCATCTCCGGCGACGCGGTTGCTGCCCTCTTTCTCCAGGAATTCATCTTCCGGCTGATAACCTGTACGGCTTGCTTTGCAGCTGCACGGGTATATTGGCGCCTGACCTCAGTACTGTTGTGGAGGATACTGGACGGCAGCGGGTGTACGGTTGCGATATGGTCTTGAGTCATAGCGCCTTCCTCCTTATCTGGTGGATTAAAATATTGGTTAGCTGACTATATAAAGAAGTTTACGGCTTCGTATTTGCAGTTTAAATACGTTAAACTCCGTACTCACGTTGCAAATATGCAGTATCTATGGATTGGGATTATCTTCGATATATACACGCCCTGGCAATAGGGGGAACCCTTGCCAAAGCCGGTGAGATACTGGGCGTTCACCAGACCACGGTGCTTCGTCGCCTGGATCAGATGGAAGAGCAGATGGGCGTTCAGTTCTTTGAGCGCAACCGGGATGGTCTGCAACTCACACCCGTGGGTGAAACCGCATTCCGCGAAGCTGAAAGGCTGGCCGCCGATATGGAAAATCTTGAACGGCAGTTGGTCGGGCAGGATTCAGCGCCCGTCGGTAAGGTCCGGTTGGCGGCCACCGACACCATGGTGAATGCCCTTATCAGTCCGATGATTGCAGAGCTCGTCCGGGAATACCCGGACATCGAACTGGAAGTGCTCACCGACAACGATGTGCTGAACCTGAGCCACCGCGAGGCAGACCTGACACTGCGTCCGGTAAACAAACCCCAGGCCACACTGGAAGGGGAGCGCATAGGCACGATCGAGTCGGCCATCTACGCTGCTACCAGCTACCGTAAGCGTCATACCGACCTGGACCTTGAGCATTCGCCGGAGCAGGCGCTCTGGATTCTGCCGGATGAGAGCTTCAGCCACCTGGCGACGGGGCGGTGGTATCGCAAGCACCTGAAGAACGCGTCGTCCATCATCCGTTGCAACAGTCTCCAGGCAATGCACGCCCTGGCGCGGGCCGGGGCAGGGCTGGCGGCATTACCCTGCTACTTGGGCGACAGTACCAAGGAGCTGACGCGCCTGTCGGAGCCACTTGAAGGCGAGGGCGTTGACCTGTGGCTGATGGTGAATCACGACACGCAACAGATGGCACGGGTACGGATTGTAATGGAGTTCCTGACCGCCAGGCTGACCCAACTGACACCCCAGGTGGAAGGCGAGAGCTGACGCCGAATCATTGTCTGGGCTTACCAGTCACCACAGAAGGGCCAGAACTGGTAGAAACGCCAGCACTGGAATTCTTCCTCGCAGGTCTGGAGCTGGCGGTCATAGCGGAAGGCCCGGTTCTGGACCCGAGTGGCCAATGACCTTACCTCCGGCTTGGCGAGGTAGCTCTGTCGCTGGTAGCCGGTCCTGCCTTCGTGGTAGGCGAGGTAAAGTTTCTCGGGGCTGGTGAGAGGAATGCCCACTTCTCTGCGGGTCAGGTGGTTATACCAGCCCACGAAATCGAGTGCGTATTTCATGTTGGTTCGTACCACGGACAGACCGTCTCCGTTTGCGGCCAGGTACTCGGCCCACGCCGGGTCGAGCGCCTGGGCGTAGCCGTAGGCGGATGTTGGCCGGCGCCAGGGAATGAACCCCAGCAGGCGGGTCCGTGGTGGACGGGCATGACTGCGAAACGACGATTCGTAGTAAACAAAAGCCATCTGCGTTGCAATCGGGGTGCCCCAGCGCTCCCGTGAACGGCTGGCATAGTCGTACCATACTGGATGCTCACGGAAGATCTCACAGACGTCGTCCGGGTTTGCCGGTGGGTCTGGCTCCAGCAGGCTGAAACGCATGATGGCGACAATGGCGATTGCCAGCCCCAAGCCCAGTGTTGGCAGGCCATACCACCGCATTCGGGACTTCCAGATTTTCACCCGGTTGCTTTTAAGTCGTCCAGGTCGTCTGTTTTTCGGTCGATTACGGCGTTTCTTCATGGGCGGGACCGGGCCCTGTCACTCCATACTACAAAATGGTCATCTGTTACTGGCCGGCTTTGCTTGCAGCTCTCGCCAGCTCCATGGCATAACAGACCCTCGTTATCAGAGGATACTAGGTTCATGCGCACACTATCCCAAGTTAAACCGGCATTACTTTTTCTTTTGCTGGTCTGTGGTTCTGCCACCGCAAGCCCTTTGGCGGACTCGGTGCTCCGGGTGTCGCCCATTGATGAGGTTGTCGCCCAGTACCCGGCGATGATGAGCCAGGGCATCCGCCAGGGCCTGAAACAAAGCGGGCGGGTTGAGCCGTTTGTTGCCAACACCATCAGCAGTGTTGTGAGTAATGCGTTCAGTGTTGCCGAGATTCGCGCGCGGCTGATAGAAGACCTGGACCAGGGGCTCAGCGAGGGGCAGTTGAACTCGGTACTGGCCTGGTATGAAACGCCGCTGGCGGAGAAAATTTCCAAGGCCGAGGTGGCCGCCTCCAACCCCGACTCCTGGAAGCAGGTGGAAGCCAATGCCGCGGCGTTGCAGGAGGAATACAAGGGCAGCGAAAGGGCCAAACTGTTTACCCGCTTTGACCGGGCTGCCCGTGCAACGGAGAGTGCCGTGGATACCACCGTCGCTGTCCAATTGGGTTTAGCCTCTGCCATGGCAGCGTTCAACGGTAGCAAAGGCCCAACCTTCGAACAGCTTCAGCAACAGATCGAGAACCAGCGTGGCATGTTGCGGGGCATGGTTGCCCAGCAGGTCTACGATGGCTACCTCTACACCTATCAGGATCTCAGCTCTTCCGAGTTGAAGAAGTACATTGAGTTCCTCGAAAGTGATGCCGGCTCGGCATTCACCCGCGTGGTCACCAACAGCGTTCAGCGCTCGATCACGGACCCTGTGGAGTCCATAGGGAACCAGTTGGGGCGCTTTTTTAATCGGCGGTGACACCGCGAAAGATTGAAAAGCCCCTGTTTTGGGTCCAGTCTCCAGTAGTCACTTTCCGTAACGGAGACGGCCCCATGGATTTCAATGCCTACCAGCAAACCCTGGCCACCGAACTCAGGGGCCGGGAATGCCCCTTTCCTGAGGCGGAGTACCAGCAGCGTCTCAAACACCTTCGCTCCAGGATGCATGCGGACGGTCTCGGAGCTGTTCTGTTAACCGACCCGTCCGATCTGTTTTATCTGACCGGTTACAGTACCTTTGAAGTCTCCGTTCACGTCGCACTGGTGGTCACCGCCGATACGCTTACCCTTCAAGTGCCCTCCATCGAAACCGGTCCCGCCATGGTTACCACACGGGTCGATCACGTTATCGGTTACCGTTGGGAAGGTGTGGGCGATGTGTTGGATCCCCTGGCACACGCGCTGATAGGGCATGGCGGAAAGGTCGGCGTTGACTACTGGCATGGCTCGCTCCGCCAGGGGGTCCTGGAAGGGCTCAAACAGCGACTCCCGGACACACAGTTTGTGGATGCTTCAGGCCTGTTGAAAAGCATCCGTATTGTGAAATCAGCGGCCGAAATTGATTGCCTGCGGCACAGCGCCCGCATAACGGGGCAGGGCATCGAAGCCGCAGCAGCGGCCATCCGCCCCGGGATGACCGACAACGACATAGCGGCCATCGGCGCAGAAAGCCTTCTGGCGGGCGGCAGTGAATTCATGAGTATGCAGCCTATCGTAACGGTGGGGCTGCGCAGCAGTGTCATCCATACCAATCACAAGCGGTGCAGGATCGAAGGCGGCGATACGGTGTTCCTCGAATTTGGTGCTGCCTGGCAACGTTACACGGCACCGATGATGCGTACGCTGGTGGCAGGTCATCCCTCGGCGAGGATGCGGGCCGTTTTTGACGGCTGCCGTCGCGTGGTGGATGTCCTCAAGGCATCCATGGTGCCAGGCCGAACCTTCGATTCCGCCGCCAGGGCTGCGGAGCAGGTTATGGCTCCACTGGCCAGTGAGGTGTTTTTCTCCGGGGTGTTTGGCTACACGGTGGGGGCGCAGTTTCCTCCTTCATGGGTGGAGGGCTCCGGTTTTATAGCCCGGGGAGAGTCGACGGTGTTCCAGCCGGGAATGGTGTTCCACCTGCCCATATGCCTCAGGATTCCGGGGCAATGGGGCATGGGTTGCAGCGATACGGTACTGGTGGGAGAGCATGGTGGTGAACCGCTGACGGCCAACCCCTGGCGGCTCGACTGAGTTCAGCCCGCTGTTATCTCACTTTGTTCAATGATGCCTGGGGCCTGGTTTCAAAATAGGTGTCGTAGCGGCCATTTTCACGGAATATCTGCAGGCGCCTGTTGAATACCTCTAGCAGGGCTTGTGTCCGCGGTTCGTTGGCTGGAAACAGCAGGAAGCTTTGATTCTCCAGAATGGGCTCCGGGTGGTGGGTAATCCGGCGGGCTTCCTGTGGGTCTGTTTCCCGGCGAAGAATGTAGTAGCCGACGTTGATTTCTTCCGGGAAAGCATCAATCCGGCCAAACAGCAGGCGGCGGAAATTAAGTTCCGTGGAGGCGACCCATTCCACATTCAGGATACCGCTCTCGATTGCACTATCGAACTCGGGGCCGTAGCTGTACCCGATGCTTCCCCCAAGTTTAAGGTTGGCAAGGTCCTGCATCTGGTTCCATTCAATGGGCGTGTCCTTGCGATAGAACAGCACGAAGCGTTCGTTCATCACCGGTTCACTGTAGATAAAATCTTTCTGTCGGTCGGCGGTGTGCATCCAGATTGCAGTGGCGTCGTGCTGGCCAATTGCGGCTTCCCGATAGGCGCGTTTCCAGGGCCGGAAGTGAAACTCCACTTTGTAACCTTCCGCAGCGAAGATGTCCCTGACCAGTCGTGCAACTGTGCCTTGACCAGGCTCGCTTTCCACGAAAAAAGGAGGCCAGTCGCCAACGCTAATGCTCAATGGTCGCTCACCATCATTCGCTAATGCCAGAGTTGACCACAACGCAACCAGCGCAACGAAATACGCTTTTAAAGCTTTCATGCAATCGCCTACGCAAAGATACTGCACAAATAGGCAAGGGGATACCTTACGGACGCTTCTCCTTTTGATAGTAGACCAGGGATGATGATCCGTCATTCCAGCCGAATGTCACGCAGATAGAGGGTTTTGGGTTCCGGCAACGCAACCGTGAACAGAATTAGCCGTCTGATGGCCTGCATATTCATTGATCGGCTTTCGGGGGCTGCCTTGATCCTGTCGAGGTCCAGTTTGAATTGGTTGGGGCCGGGAGTCAGGGGAAGGCGAGTGTTGAAGCGGTCATTGTAGTTGTTGTCGCCCAGGTCATGCTCCATGTCGTTGATTCTCAAAATCATCGGCAATGGGTGGTCCTGAGGGTTGTACAAGTCGATGACGAGGCGGTCATAGTCGCGCCAGTCTTCGGGTAAATTGTGTAGGGAAACTCCGGAATAATGCGCTGTGGACAGGGATATCCTGAGTGCGCGCTTGTGGGCGTCTATGGCATGGTCGGTTACGGGTGCTATGACGCCATCCCAGAATGGTGAGGGATCTGGCTGGCGGAAGTCGTAGAGTGCCGGCAGCAGTTGGCTGACGTGGTACTGCTGAATGGCGACCCTTGCCGTGGCACCGATTTCGGCGGCCAGTAGCGCAGCCACGATGAGCCTCAGTGGCCAGATCACCGGCCGTGACTTCCGGGTGAGTGAGGCCCGTGGCCGCAACGCCAGGATGGTCCATACGCCCACTTGGTTGCGTAGGATATCCTGCCAGTCCATCTGGCGGCTGGTTCCGTGTTGTAGCAGTTCGATACCGGTGCCAAGCAGGAGTACGGCAAGTGTGCCGATGCCCCAGAGAGTCCAGCCCGTCCAGATCCGCCAGGGCTGAATGGCGAGGGTCAGCAGAGCAAAGAACAGAATATGCCCGAGATTCCAGGCTGATTTGAACAACGGCCCGTCGGACCAACCGGGGCCGCCGACAAAAAACAGAGGGGCAATCAGAATCATGCCCGCAAAAGCCAGATACCGGAGTATCTGGGTATTGCGGGCGGGCCGGTACGCTGGCAGGTTTAAAGCCATCAGCTCCGGCTGGTCACTTCCAGCAGGTGGTAGCCAAACTGGGTTTTCACCGGGCCGAGCACCTTGTTCACTTCACCACTGAAAACCACCTTGTCGAATTCCGGAACCATCTGGCCCGGGCCGAAAGCGCCCAAGTCGCCGCCGTTGCGGCCTGAGGGGCAGGATGAATGTTGCTTCGCCACTTCTGCGAAGTCCTGGCCGCCTTCAATGGCTTTCTTCAGTTCTTCACATTTTGCTTCGCTGTCTACAAGGATGTGACGCGCGGTTGCCTGTGTCATGGTGTGTTTCCTTTTTTCGAATGAGGATCATGTTGCGATCACCGAGGGTGAAATGCTGCCCGCACTGGGCCGTTGAGGCAAGCGCTTTTTATCCGTGTTTCTGCTGTCTCACGGTTTTGGCCACAAACCTGTACAATGCCGGCTTTTCCTTCGCCGGCCCGTGCCCGGTCTTCACTCTCAGCAGGTCTATTCTTGATATCCACCGCGAACATTACCATGCAGTTCGGGGCCAAACCCCTTTTCGAAAATGTGTCCGTCAAATTCGGCAATGGCAACCGCTACGGTCTGATCGGCGCCAATGGCTGCGGCAAGTCCACGTTCATGAAAATCCTTGGCGGCGACCTGGAACCGTCGGCCGGCCAGGTCATGGTGGACCAGAATCAGCGGCTGGGTAAGCTGCGCCAGGACCAGTTTGCCTACGAGGACTGCTCGGTGATTGATACGGTCATTATGGGCCACGAAGAGCTCTGGCGTGTAAAAGCCGAGCGTGATCGTATCTACTCGCTCGCTGAAATGAGCGAGGAAGACGGCATGGCCGTGGCGGACCTGGAAGTGCAATTCGCCGAGATGGACGGCTATACCGCCGATGCCCGCGCTGGCGAACTGCTGCTGGGCCTGGATATTCCCCTGGAACAGCACAACGGCCCCATGAGCGCTGTTGCGCCGGGCTGGAAACTGCGTGTTCTGCTGGCCCAGGCGTTGTTCTCTGATCCTGATATCCTGCTTCTGGACGAGCCCACCAACCATCTGGACATCAATACCATTCGCTGGCTGGAAAACATCCTGGTGGCTCGCAACAGCACCATGATCATTATTTCCCACGACCGCCACTTCCTGAACAGCGTGTGCACACACATGGCGGATCTGGATTATGGCGAGCTTCGGCTGTTCCCTGGCAATTACGATGAATACATGACCGCTGCCACCCAGGCCCGCGAGCGCATGCTGTCGGATAACGCCAAGAAGAAAGCCCAGATTGCCGAGTTGCAGCAGTTTGTCAGTCGCTTTTCTGCCAACGCTTCCAAAGCCAAGCAGGCAACCTCCCGCGCCCGTCAGATCGACAAGATCCAGTTGGAGGAGGTCAAACCGTCCAGTCGGGTAAGCCCGTTCATCCGGTTTGAGCAAACCAAGAAGCTGCATCGACAGGCGGTAACGCTGAAGGAATTTACCAAGGGCTTCGATGGCAAGCCCCTGTTCGACAAAATGAACCTTCAGATCGAAGCGGGTGAGCGAGTGGCCATCATCGGGCCCAACGGCATTGGCAAAACTACTCTGATGCAGTGTATGGCCGGCGCCATGACGCCTGACAGCGGCGATGTTAAGTGGACCGACAGTGCCCAGGTCGGCTACTACGCCCAGGATCACGGCGCCGACTTTGATGAGGACATGGATCTGACCGAGTGGATGTCGCAATGGACCACCGGCGGAGAACAACTGGTTCGGGGAACCCTCGGCCGCATGTTGTTCTCAGGGGATGATATCGGTAAATCGGTGAAGGTCATTTCGGGCGGAGAGCAGGGCCGTATGCTGTTCGGTAAGCTGATCCTGGAAAAGCCCAACGTCATGCTGATGGACGAGCCCACCAACCACCTGGACATGGAATCCATCGAGGCCCTGAACCTGGCGCTGGAAAATTACCCGGGCACGCTGGTGTTTGTCAGCCATGACCGGGAGTTCGTGTCATCCCTTGCCACCCGAATTATTGAACTGAAGGCCGACGGCATAACCGACTTCAGCGGCAGTTACGATGACTACCTGCGAAGCCAGGGTTATGTCTGATCGCTTTCGTCCAGGCGAGCCAGCAGGGTATTGATCGCCCCCGCAAACTCAACCGGTGAGTCTTCCTGCAGGAAGTGTCCGCCGGTGAGAGTAGTGTGGGGCTGGCCCTTTGCGCCGGGAATTCTCTCCTGCATATAACGGTCGCCGCCCCGGGTGATCGGGTCGCCGTTGCTGAAGGTGGTCAGGAACGGCTTCTTCCACTGCTCCAGAACCTTCCAGGCCTCGCGATTGGCTTCGCTGGCAGGGTTGTCCGGTGTCACCGGCACCAGTTTCGGAAAAGCGCGAGCACCCGCCTTGTACTTCTTGTTGGGGAATGGCGCATCGTAGGCTCGACGCTCGTCGGGCCCCAGGGTGCGAAAGCTTCCGGTATTGATAATGCGGGCAATGGGAAACCAGGGGCTGTACAGCGCGAAGTTCTTCCACAACTGGAACGCTTTTGGCACGGGCTGGTCGCCGGT
Organism: Marinobacter sp. M5B; assembly: GCF_042604615.1. Lineage (NCBI taxonomy): Bacteria > Pseudomonadati > Pseudomonadota > Gammaproteobacteria > Pseudomonadales > Marinobacteraceae > Marinobacter > Marinobacter sp. M5B. The sequence continues at coordinate 3,308,705 of NZ_CP156894.1, read as the reverse complement.
AGGCAGCATGCCATTACCCACAACGATGGCACGGAACCGCTCCGGATTTTCCGCCGCCAGTCTCAGGCCGAGAAGAGATCCCCAGTCCTGGCATACGAGGGTGATGTTCTGCAGGTCAGTCTGTTCCAGAAACGCCTGCATCCAGTCCATATGGCTCTGGTAACTGTAGGCGTTGATATCCGTGGGTTTGTCGGATTTGCCAAAACCGATCAGGTCTGGCGCGATCACCCGGTGCCCTGCCGCTGCGCAGATGGGAATCATGTGGCGGTAGAGGTACGACCAGGAAGGTTCGCCGTGCATCATCAGCACCGGGCTGGCGTCCGAGGGGCCTTCATCGACGTAATGCATGCGCAGTCCGTCGACCTCCACGTAGTGAGGGGCGAAGGGATAATCCAACAGGCGTTCAAATCGTTTGTCAGGTGTTCGCAGCGCGTTCATCGTGTTCTCCGGCAGCCATCGGTCACGGAATTATTGTAAGCTTGCTTAACGTATCATGACTTGCGCTGGCTGTGTCGGTCCTTTCAGGTCCTTTTCAGTCTTGTTCGGCGCTCGGGCAGCATTTTCGCCATCCTTTCCCCGCTTTTAACGTATGGGAGTTTCAACTTGGAGTGTAATACCGTTCTGGCCGCCACGCGGCGGTGGGTGTCAGAGGTGGTCATTGGTCTCAACTTGTGCCCGTTTGCCCGTCGGGAGTTGGTGAATGAGCGCATTCGATTTGTGGCGACGGATGCCAACTCGGAGGAGGGGCTGTTAACTGCACTGCAGGAAGAAATGATGCATCTGGACCAACATCCGGAGGTTGAGACAACGCTGCTTGTGCATCCCGACGTGCTGACGGACTTTATGGACTACAACGATTTTCTCGACGCAGCCGACGGCCTTCTTGTGCATCTCGAGCTGGACGGGGAGTATCAGATTGCCAGTTTTCATCCCGACTATCAGTTTGGCGGCACCAGTACGGCTGACGCCGAAAATTACACCAATCGCTCTCCTTACCCGATGCTGCACCTGCTGAGGGAACGCAGCCTTGAGCGCGCCATCGCCGGCTATCCCGGAACAGAATCGATACCGGAGCAGAACGTTGAGCTAATGAATCGATTGGGTGCAGACCACATGCGCAACCTGCTTATCCGGACTTTGTCCCCTGGATAAGAGCTCTAACGGGTAATGAATCGCTCAACTGTTATGGTCAAAAAACCACACTTCTGAATCTGTTTCACTGGCGGCCCGCTTTGTAGGATTGACGAGTAACGAATCGGTAACAGGGAGCTCGGCAGGGAACATGGAGATCGTATTAAGCGTATTGCTCTTCGCGCTGGTGTCGACGGTAACGCCAGGCCCGAACAACATCATGATCATGACATCGGGCGTCAATTTCGGGGTGTGGCGAACGCTACCTCACTACCTGGGTATCTGCTTTGGTTTTCCCGCCATGGTGGTAGCGATCAGCCTGGGCCTGGGGAAAGTGTTTGAAGCATTTCCGCAGTTACACCTGGTGATCAAGGTTCTTGGTATAACCTATTTGCTGTATCTCGCCTGGCGAATCGCGACCACAGCCACAGAGATCGACGGTGAGAAAACCAGCAAGCCGTTGTCGTTCCTTCAGGCGGCGGCTTTCCAGTGGGTGAATCCCAAAGCCTGGGTCATGGCGGTTGGCGCTTTGGCGACGTTCACCACGGTCAGTAGTGGCGAGGTGCTGCAGCAGTCGTTCTGGATCGGGCTGACCTTTTTGCTGGTCAGCGTGCCCTGTGTCGGTAGCTGGATGCTTGGCGGGGCAGGATTGCGGAAATTGTTGCGCAAGCCGTTATATCGAAGGATGTTCAACTGGAGCATGGGCGCGCTGCTTGCACTGTCGGTAATTCCCATGCTCTCGGTGGAAACCGCAAAGCTGGTCTAGCCGGTTCCTGACAGCGGGCAGGTAGCCCGCTGTCAGATTTCGGTGATCGACCAGGTCGATATCAATCCACCCGGGTCAATGTCACATCGATGTTGCCACGGGTGGCGTTGGAGTAGGGGCACACCTGGTGAGCTGCATCAATCAGCTGCTTGGCCTGTTGATCGTCCATGCCCGGCAGAGAGATTTTCAGTTCCACCTCAATCCCGAAGCCTCCGGGAATCTGGCCAATGCCGACTACACCCTCAATGGACGCATCTTCTGGCATGGGAAGCTTGTCCCGGCCAGCGACGAATTTCATGGCACCGATGAAGCACGCAGAATAACCGGCCGCGAACAACTGCTCCGGGTTGGAGCCTTTGCCGCCGGCACCACCCATTTCTTTCGGTGTTGTCAGCTCAACATCGAGGACGCCGTCCGAGGAGATGGCACGGCCGTCACGGCCGCCGGTAGCTTCTGCTGACGCGCGATAAACAACCTGTTCAATAGACATGTTTTCGACTCTCCTTCGTGCGCATTACAACGCATCGTGTGTTGATGACTTCATTTCGTCTTTAATGGTTGCACAAAATTAAATTTTGCACAATGCAAATAGAATATTGTGCCCTCTTCAGAATCTTTTCCGGTTGTTACCATTGGCAGCGGTGGATTTGCTCCCTAAAGTAGAGGAGTTCCCAACGAGTGTGAGTGTGATGCCTGTCATTCAAAAACCTGTTAAAGGCGTAACAATGCCGGCCGCTGACCAGCCACTGGAGCTGCATTCTCCCGAGCAGGCGGGGGCCATGCTGGCGGAATTCATCCACCGGCATCCTGACCTGATGATATTGACGGGAGCCGGCGTCAGTACCGATTCCGGCATTCCTGACTATCGGGATGGCGATGGCGCGTGGAAGCGCAAACAACCGGTCCAGCATCAGGACTTTATGACGAGCACGATGGTTCGCCAGCGTTACTGGGGGCGAAGCCTCATTGGTTGGCCAATCATTCGCAACGCCAGGCCCAACATCGCGCATCATCGTGTTGCCGAGTTGGAACTTCGCCGCTACAGCCGGCTGCTTGTCACCCAGAACGTGGATCGCCTGCATCAGCAGGCGGGTAGCCGTTCGGTAACGGATTTGCACGGCAGGGCTGACGAGGTTGTCTGCATGGATTGCGGATATCGCTGCAAGCGCGACGAGGTCCACGAGCGTTGCGCGGACATGAACCCGACTTTTGGGCACTATTCCGCCGGCGCCGCGCCGGATGGTGATGCCGATCTGGAAGTGGACTTTTCTGAGTTTCGCATCGCGGACTGCCCCTGTTGCGACGGCATTCTGAAACCGGATGTGGTGTTTTTCGGCGACTACGTGCCCAAAGACCGGGTGACGTCCACACTGGACACGCTCAAGACGTGTGATGGCCTGTTGGTGATCGGCTCTTCGCTGATGGTCTATTCCGGATTTCGATTTTGTCGCTATGCCAAAGAATGGGGTAAACCCATGGCGACACTGAACCTGGGCCGTACCCGAGCCGATTCACTGGTGGACCTGAAGCTTAACGCGGGCATCAGTGACACCCTGGCCTACACCCTCGGCCAGCTCTGACTCTTCGGCATCTACCTATACGCATCTGAAGCTGGTTTCATTAGCTTGCTTAGATGAACGTTCATACATATTCCTACCAGCTTCAACCCGAAAAAGTCCGCGCGGAGTTTTTCCGGCTTCTTCCCATCTCGTTATTTGTGGTGGCCTTTGGTGCTGCCTTCGGATTGGCGGCCATCCAGAAAGGATTGGAGCCACTGCAGGCAATACTCATGAGCACCACGGTATTTGCGGGCGCTTCCCAGTTTGCCGCTGTCGATATGTGGGGTAGCGAGGTGTCGCTGATTCCTTTGATGGCCGTCGTGTTCGCCATTAATTCCCGCCATCTGCTGATGGGGGCCTCCCTGTACCCCATGCTCAGGGATGTGTCCCCGGGTCGGCGCTATGGCTTACTGCTGCTCCTGACCGACGCCAACTGGGCCGTGTCCGCGCAGGAATACCAGAGTGGTAAACGGAACCTGGAGGTTATCCTCGGCGGTGGTCTTGTGCTGTGGGTGGCGTGGATTATCGGAACCTGGCTGGGGGTTTATTTCGGTGGCCTGCTGCAGAATCCCAAGTCTCTGGGCCTGGATATGGTGCTGGGTTGCTTCCTGCTGGCCATGGCACTCGGCGGCAACAAATCCCCCCGAACCCTGGTGGCCTGGACCGTCGCGGCAACCTCATCGCTGGCCGCCTGGAAATGGCTACCGCCCAATACCCACGTGGTTGTCGGTGCGTTGGCAGGTGGCGCTATTGGTTTTTTCTGGATGGAAAAGAAGACTGAAGCACCGGAATCTGTTGAAGAGGGACGTTCATCATGACGGTTGAAACCACGGTTGCTGGCACTCTGGCCCTGATCGCCATCATGACGCTTGTCACCCTGGCGACTCGCTTCGGCGGTGTGTTCCTGATGTCGTTCGTAACGATCAACCCGCGCATCGAAAGCTTCATCAACACCATGGCCAGTTCGGTGCTGATCGCGATCATCGTCCCCATGGCGGTAAGCGGCGATGCCGGCTCATTGGCAGCACTGGTTGTCACCGCTGTTATTATGCTGGCAACGAAGAAGCCTCTCCCCGCTATCGCAGCCGGTATCGCTGCAGCAGGGCTAGTCCGCTATGCAGGAATCACCGCGCTCTAGGGTTTTCCTCCGAATCAGGCCGAGGCAGGGCAGGTCTCCCAAAAATGTGCGGAGCCATGGATGGCGGAGCCCAAGCGTACATGGATGTATTCAAAGCGTTTTTTGGGAGACCTGCCCTGCCTCGGCCGCCTCAGCGGCACCAGTTTGAGGCACAGCGTCGGTCTCAGGCTCAGAGTTCGAGCCAGACGGTTCATGCATCGGATTGGTGCTGCGGAACGCCAATTCGCCGACTCCGGGGAGTTTGATGCCAAGCGCCAACGGGTTGATGCCCATCGAGAGCCCCAGAATGTTCAATTCCAGTCCTTCCCGAACACCGGCCAGAATACCAAAATAACCACCGAGCGATAGTTGATAACCGCTGCCGCCAGGTACCTCGGACACAACGCCATTTCCCAGATAATCCTTGCCAATCGCGTGGTTGGGCAGGGCCACGTCCATTTCCGGAATCTGACGGATCACCCAGGCGACGAAGGTGTTGCTGTTGGGGCCGGGCCAGGCGGTGTATTCCGTTGGGTATGGGTAGCGGTCAATCACCTCATTCAGCTGATCAATAATCCGCTCGGCCTGCTCACCGCGGATATCCGCAATCAACGTCGGCGGCGCGCCATACCAGGCACGATCCGGGTCGTCTGGCCGGGACTGGACCACGTAGTGACGCCAGCCCGTGACTTCATGAACATAATAGCCATCGGCGCCCGTCTCTTTGGTGCTGATCCAGGTATGCAATGAGAAATACCCCCGCCAGTTATAGGCACGGGCCCCGTAGACCTGAACCACCGCCGCTTGCTCCTGCTCCGGGCGCGGGGCAATGCCCGCGCTGGAGCGGTCTGTCGTTCGCCAGCTCCCTGAGTCTTGGAGGCCGGCGCAGGCGGCCAGGAACAGCGGGCCGGCGAGCAGAAGTGACAGTGTCAGGGTGAAACCGATAAAACAGCGTTTGAAGGTTTTCATCTGAATCCGGAAACGTTGAATGACCCATGTTTTGCGATGGTACGACGAAAGAAACTCAGAGTTCATTCATGCCGTAAAGTTCCCGTCGCCCGTGCTCTTGGTCATTTGATGGTCACGGTTTACTGGTATACGCTGAAAATACAGGCATTCGAAGCACTTGCCTGACACTTACAGCCTTGGAACAGGAGGCGTCATGTCCGACCATCATGTTTACAAGAAGGTGGAAGTGGTTGGCTCTTCGAAGAAAAGTATCGAGGATGCCATTGAGAATGCGATTGCCGAATGCGGCAAGAATCTTCGCAACATCGAATGGTTCGAGGTGCAGGAGACGCGCGGCCATGTGGTCGACGGAAAAGTCGGACACTATCAGGTCGTGCTCAAGATAGGCTTCAAGATTGAGGGAAGCTGACATCCGGTGATCTGAGCAAATTTTTGGTAAAACCATGGGAGGTATTCTTATGGGCACTGGACCAAATGCTCTGTTACTGGTTGATGTTCAAAATGATTTCTGCGAAGGCGGCAGCCTGGCGGTGCCTGGCAGTGATGACATTTTTCCGGCGATCAACGGATGGATCGACAAGGCCCAGTCGTCTGGATGGCCGATTCTTGCCAGCCGGGATTGGCATCCGGTGGATCACATAAGTTTCAGTGATCGCGGTGGGCCCTGGCCCGTCCATTGCGTTCAGGACACCCCCGGGGCCGAGTTTCATCGAAACATGGCACTGCCTGACTCGGCCATCCGGGTGAGCAAGGGCACCGCATTCGATACCGATGCCTATTCCGCGTTCGACGCTACCCAGCTGGACAGCTACCTGCGCCGCCACGGCATTCATCGGCTGTTTGTAGCCGGGCTTGCACTGGACGTGTGTGTCCAGGCGACCGTGAGGGATGCGTTGAAGCTCGGCTTCGAGGTTGAGCTCATTACCGATGGAACACGGGCCGTTCAGGCTGAAAACGCCCCAGCGGTTTTCAAACAACTGGAAGAGGAGGGCGCGGAACTGTGCTGAAACACCCCCCGGTTGTAAAAGGGACTGACCTGCCTCTGCTGGTGGATCTGTATGAGCTGGCTATGGCCCAGGCGTACTGGTCCGAAGGCATGAACGAGAACGGGGTTTTCAGTCTTTTCTTTCGCACACTTCCTGAGAACCGTAATTTCGTTCTTGCCTGTGGCCAGCAGCACGTGGCCCATATTATTGAATCTCTCGCCTTTACCGACGAACACATAAAGCGCCTGGAATCCCTGGGCAGGTTCCAACCCCGGTTTCTGGACTGGCTGCGGGAATTCCGCTTCAGTGGTTCTGTACATGCGATTGCGGAAGGAACGCCGGTATTCCCTCAGGAACCCTTGCTGGAAGTGGAGGGGCCTGTTGCCGAGGTTCAGTTGCTGGAAAGCCTGGTGATGAACTACGTGCATCTGGAGACTGTGCTGGCCTCCAAGGCGGTCCGCCTGATATTTGCGGCGCAAGGCCGGCCGGTCGTCGACTTCGGGATGCGCCGCACCCATGGTATGGACGCGGCACACCGAGGTGTGCGCGCGTACCGATTCGCCGGCCTGGCCGGAACCAGCAATGTCCTGGCAGGCCTGGATTTCAACATGCCGGTATACGGCACCATGGCACACAGCTTCGTTCAAGCCTGTACAAGTGAGATGGAGGCGTTCAGAACCTATGCCCGGCTCTACCCGGGCACAACACTGCTGGTTGATACCTATGACACCCGCTCGGCGGTGGCGAGGATCATCGATTGGCTGCAAGAAGAACCGGAGGTGCGCATTGGTGGTATCCGCCTGGATTCCGGCGACCTTGCCTCGGAGGCTGCTGAATGTCGGCGTATGCTGGATGAGGCGGGCCTTGGCGATGTAAAAATCATGGCGAGCGGCGGTCTGGATGAATACAAGATCGCGACACTTGTCTCCGACAACGCCCCCATCGACGGCTTCGGTGTTGGCACTGCCATCGGGGCCTCGAACGACGAGCCGGCATTGGAGCTTGCCTTCAAGCTTACGGAGTACGCGGACCTGCCAAGAATGAAAAACTCCCCTGGCAAGCAGTCGTTCCCAGGCCGCAAGCAGGTCTACCGTCGCCTTGACCCGAACGGCCGCCTCGCGCAGGACGTCGTTGCCGGCCGGGACGAAGTGTTTGATGGCGAGCCGCTGTTGAAGCCGGTCATGAAGCGAGGCCTGATCATCGAAGGCGCCATTCCGACACTGGATAGTCAGGTGGACAATGCGAAGCGGGCGTTGGATGCCCTGCCGAGCCAGTTTCGCTCGCTGGAGCCTGCACATGAAAATCCGGTTGTGATCAGCGACTTTCTCAGGGCATTGCAGCGGGACACGCTGGCAAAGGTTCGGGGCTGACTGAAAGGCAGAGGTGCGAGATTCCGCGTGGCCCGGGATTACCGAAGCATGCGCCGTCTGATGGCGCCAACCAACTGGTTCAGCAGTTCGCGGGATTGGCCCTCGTAAAGCGTGTGAAACTTTTCTTTCTGCACCTCTCGTTCATGGCTGGTGTTCGACGACAGGGAATCCTTGCGCAGATCCATGAAGTGGCAGGCGGCCAGATGGGCTTTTATATGGTTGTCAATCAGTTGCGTAATGAGCCCATCGACGTCGTCATGGCAAAAGGGGCGTACGCGATTGAGGGTACTGCGTGCGTCCAGTGCCGCCTTGCGGGCTTCCAGACGTAATTCGCCGGCCGGTTCATCAGACTCCACAGAACGCAGGAACATGCCCAGCTTGTCGTGCAATAGCCAGACCAGAGGCCAGATGGCTTCGTAAGCGGCCTTTTCAGCAGAGAACTGCTCACTGGCAATCGGGTTTCTTCCGGCTTTCGTGGAGTCGGGGCCATTGAACTGGGACACGCGTATTTCGTCCATGTCATGCCACAGGCTTTCGACGCGCTGCTTCACGGTGTCACTCTGTTCAGCCGCGGCCCGCCTGGCGGCCCGCCTGGCGGCGGAGGCCGAAAACAGGGCGACAATTGCCACAACGAGTGCGGCAATTGCGATGAAGAACGTCAGCTGTGTTGTCGCGAGAAAGTCGAAAAGGTAGTCCATGTCCATGGCTGCCCGCTCCGGTAAGTGTCTGCACGACCCCTGGCTCGCTACTGGTTCTGCTCGGTCTGTCTGAATGGCAGCGCCTGCAGGGCATCTTCAGTATAGGCCATGACATGCTCCGCTTCTTCGCTGGTAAACCTTTCGATGGCGTCGCGAAAACCGGGGTGCATAACGCCATGCCAGGAATGGGTGATCACCGGCTCAAACCCCCGAACCAGTTTGTGCTCCCCCTGCGCGCCAGCATCGAAGCGTGCCAACCCCAGCTGTATGGCCAGTTCAATGCCTTGATAGTAGCAGGTTTCAAAATGCAGGTGGTCGAATTCCTCCAGGCAACCCCAGTAGCGCCCGTAGAGCGTATCCTCGCCCGTCAGGAATAGCGCACCGGCGATCATCTCACCCTCTTTTACCGCCATGACAAGGTGAAGATGCTCCGCTTGGCGGTCTTTCAGCAGGCGGAATAAGGCCTTGTTCAGGTATGGCCGCTGGCCCCGTTTCAGGTAGGTGGCCTGGTAAAATACGTGGAAGGCCGCGAGCACGTTATCCGGGATATCGTCTCCCGAAAAATGTCGGAATGAAATGCCCTGATCCGCAACCTGTCTTCTTTCCTTGCGGATTGATTTGCGCTTGCGCGACGTCAGCCGGGCGAGGAAATCCTCAAAGGTGTTGTACTCGTGGTTGTGCCAGTGGAACTGGCAGCCGATCCTGTGCAGTTGATCGTTCCTGTCCAGCAGTGCCTGGTCCTGGCGATCCGGGAATAGCAGGTGCCAGGAGTGGGCCCCCAGGCGTGTGGTGATGGCATCCAGCGCATCGTGGATTCGTGCGGGCGTCATCCATTGGCGAAGGGTTTCCGAAAACAACAGCCGTGGCCCCTGGCAGGGTGTGAACGGGATGGCAATCAGCAGCTTGGGATAGTAATCCATGCCATAGCGCTGATAGGCATCGGCCCAGGCCCAGTCGAAGACGTATTCTCCCATGGAGTGAGCTTTCAGGTAGGCCGGAGCCACTCCGGCAAGCCGATTGTCCAGGTAGAACGCCAGATGGGCCGGTTGCCAGCCTGTCGCGGTGTTTGTGCAGCCAGACTCTTCCAGTGCAAGCAGAAACTCGTGTTGAAGAAAGGGGTTATAACGGCCGACAAACCCGTTCCAGTCTTGCGGATGGATGTCATCAATCGACTGGACGGGGCGGATTGTCAGTTCTGCGGTACCGGGTTCTGGCATGGTCGGGGCTTCTCCGTGGTTTACCCAGTACCATACGTCAGAACCCGGCCTGTGATCACTGCTCGGAAGTGCTGTTTTCCATGTCTTTGCAGCGCTTTTCCATTTTCTTTTGCCGTTTTTCCATCTTGGCGCTGTGTTTCTCTCGCCTTTCCTCGTGGATCTCGTCCCAGATCTCGCGTTGCTCGTCGGTCAGTTTCAGGCGATCCGCCATGTCGTTGCGGTGCTCTGCCCATTTTGCCTGGCGCTTTTCGTCATTGAACCAGCCTTTGCCCTCGCGCATGTTCTCGCACATCTCGGCTTTGTCGTGTTTGCCGCGGTGGTGTTCGCCGTGGTCCGAGGCCATCGCCATTGGGCTGGTCAAAAGAGTTGCTGCGATCAACGCGCTGGCAATGCGTCCGGAAGTGATGTGTTTCATTGGGTGTTCTCCTGTGTTGTAAATGAGCCTGCTCCAGCAGGCCCGGTCTGAACTCACAGGGACTATGCTAGCGGAGGACGGTGTCAGGCGGCGTCAGCGAACTGTAAAGGTTATGCAAAGGAAAATGATGCAAATCAGTGGGCTTGTGGGAGCGTGTTAGACTGCATTCAGTCACAACGGAGGATTGCCATGCAGAACCGGGTGCTGTTGGTTGAAGACGACGAGGAGTTGCGGGAACTGCTGTCCCGCTATCTGACCAATCAGGGCTTCACCGTAAGAGAAGCCGCAAACGGTCAGGATGGATTGTCACTGGCGCTGGGGCAACACTGCGACCTGGTGGTGCTCGATATCATGTTGCCGGATATCAGCGGCCTGGAAGTGCTGCGTCAGTTAAGGGCAAAAACCCATCTTCCCGTTGTACTGCTGACGGCCCGTGGCGATGAGACGGATCGAATCGTGGGTTTTGAGGTTGGCGCGGATGATTACATACCCAAACCCTGCAACCCCCGGGAACTGATCGCTCGGCTACAGGCGCTGCTTCGCCGTGTTGCCTGGGATCAGGAAGTGGGAACGGATGAATCAAGGGCATACGGCGACTTGCGGGTCGAGCCGGTTCATCGTCGAATCTACCACAACAACGTGGCACTGGATCTGACCGCTACGGAATACGAAGTGTTGCAGGTACTGCTCGCCCACGCAGGCAGTGTGGTACGCAAGACGGATCTTATGCAGTGGGCTCTGGGCCGTCGGCTGGAAGCCTATGATCGTACCCTGGATATGCACATCAGCAACCTCCGGAAAAAATTGGGCAACGACGACCCGCCCCGAATCGAAACCGTACGCGGGCTGGGCTATAGCTATCGGGTGCCGGCATGACCCGGCGGCTCAGGTTTCCTCTGTTCTGGCGGATATTCCTGTCGATCTGGCTGGCTATGGCGGTCACAGTGCTGATGAGCAATGTGGCAACCCGTGCCCTGATGGAACGGGAGCGAATGGCCATCGAACGACAGGTCGGTCTGCGGGAGCTGGCGCTGGAGGCTCTGGTGGTCAGGGAAAACGAGGGCCGCGGCGCTGCCTGGCGCTTCCTTAAGGAGCAGGGGCGTAGCCTGGACCTTCACCTGTCGCTGATAGACGCGGATCGCAACGACGGCGACCTGCCTTCATCCATCCGCGAGCGGATGAAGTCGGGGGGGTGGCACCGGCAGAAACCGGCGGTTATTGAGGTCGGCGAAGACCATCGTCTGGTGGCCTGGCCCCGCCTGGATGGCGAGGGCTGGCTTGATCCCAAGTTGTTCCGTCTCCTGGAACTGGGGCTGGCGTTCGTTATCATCACGCTTGCCTGTTGGTGGATTGCGCGTCTGGTTTCCCGCCCCCTTAAACATATGGAATCCACCGCTCGTGCCATTGCTGGAGGGGACAATGCGCTTCGGGTCAGTGATCGCATCGCGAGTCGACGGGACGAGGTGGGTGCTTTGGCGACAGCCTTCAATGCCATGACCCAGCAACTGTGCAGTTTGCTCGATCGCCAGACACACCTGTTGCGTGATATATCTCACGACCTCCGAACCCCCCTGACGCGGCAACGGATTGCCATTGAGCTGGCCAGTGACGGTAGCGTGGATGCGGATCTGCTGGCCTCGATCCTGCGGCAGAACGAACGTCTGGAAGCGATGACCTCCCAGATCCTGACGCTCTACCGGGTCTCGGAGCAAGGAGGCGATATCGAGCGGGAAGCCGTGCAGCCAGTCGTGGTGATCAATGACGTTCTGAGGGATGCGGCGGACTACGCCGAGCACCGGGGAGTGGATTGCCAGCTTATGGTGGATGAGGGCTGCCGCAACACGTCGTTGTTAGGGGATCGCGGGCTCATCCAGCGTGCGCTGGACAATGTCCTTCAGAATGCCCTGGATCATACGCCGCCGGGAAAGAATGTGCATGTCGCGCTGCGCTGTGATCAACGGCACTTGTTGGTGGAAATACGGGATGAAGGCCCAGGTGTGCCTGAAGACGTTCTGCCCCATCTCTTTGAGCCCTTCTACAGGGCTGACAAGTCCCGCGGGGGCAAGGGGTGGGGGCTTGGTCTGGCTATTGCGAGGGACATTGTTGCCATCCATGACGGCCGGATAGAAGCGCTCAATGGCGAGCCGGGCGGTTTGATGGTGGTGTTGAGATTTCCGCTCTTTACCTCTGGGTGAAGAGGATAGAAAGGCTTGCTGTTGGCCTCATGATGGCTGTGTGTCAGGAACTGGTTTTATGTCCAAGGATTACCCGATACCCGCTGGCTTTCTTGAGCGGGAGACAGAGATCAAAAAGAGTCGGTTTATTGCCCGGGTTGCGCCGGTGTCGTCCCGGGATGAGGTCAAGGTCTGGCTTGAACAGGCCCGGAACGAACACCCGGATGCCCGTCATATCTGCTGGGCTTATCAGATAGGCCGGCCCGGCGCGGCCGCTGAAGCCGCCATGAACGACGATGGCGAACCATCAGGAACGGCCGGTAAGCCCATTCTCAGTGTCATTCAGCACAAGGACCTGGGAGACGTGCTGGTGATGGTGATACGGTATTTTGGAGGTATCAAACTCGGGGCTGGCGGCCTCGTCAGGGCCTACGCAGGAGCAACCGAAGCTGTCCTTTCGGGGGTTGAAAGGGTGATTCAGCAACCCATGTCACAAGTAACGGTGACGATGACCTTCGCAGATGAGCAGCCACTCAGGCATTGGTGTGACCAAAACGGTGCCGAGATTGGCAACGTTGGGTACAGCGCCGGTGTAACGGCTGACGTGAGCCTGGTGGAAGAGCGGAATCAGGAATTTATGGCGTTTTGCGAGAGCCGGGGTATGGGTTACCGTTTTGACAGCTAAGGAACCATTTGCGAAACGCTTCGTGTCGACTGTGCGTATACTTTAATAAATGAAGTATGGAAAGAGGCAACCAAGATTATGAAAGCTATCGTTGTGTCCCTGTTTTTGATGGCCCTGACGGGCTGCGCAAGCAACGTAGTCACCGACTACGATTCCAACGCGGTCTTCGGTAACTACAGTTCCTGGGCATTTGCACCGAAGGGCGAGGACCAGTCTTTCACCTCGCTTGATGGTGGTCGGATAGAGAGTGCGGTTGAGCGAGAGCTGAACCGAAAGGCCATGCGTAAAGTGGGCGAAAGCGAGGCGGATCTGCTTGTCACCTGGCAGGTGGTTGAGGAGGAGCGTCTCGAGCGCAGCGGTGTTGGGCTCGGTTTCGGTTTCGGCAGTGGTAACTTTGGCTGGGGGCTGTCGTCGGCTCCACCAGTGCGTGAAATCCAGGAAGGCAAGCTGGTGGTGGAGCTGGTAGACACGGAGACTGATCGTGTCGTCTGGCGCGCAGCAAGCCGGCGCTATCTGAATGAGAACCAGGCAACCGAGTCGCGGCGGGAGCTGATCGACGAGATTGTCGCGGACATGTTCGAAAAATACCCTCCCGGGGCGTGAGTGTCTCAACAGGGCTCTTAAACAACATGAGGACGTTATGAAGAATCGTTCTGGGGGACTGGTGTTCTCCACGGAACAGGGGCGTATGTGCCCGGACTGTCGCCACCCCGTTGATGAATGTGTTTGCGGGGCACCGGCTCGCCCCTCCGGTGATGGCGTTGTGCGCGTCAGTCGGGAAACCAAGGGGCGCAAAGGAAAGGGCGTTACCTTGATTACCGGTATTCCGATGGACGACAAGGAACTGAAAGCGTTCGCGAAGGTGTTGAAAGCCCGATGCGGAACCGGCGGCACGGTGAAAGAAGGCACCGTGGAGATCCAGGGTGATCAGCGAGACCTGCTGGTGCCCCTTTTGAAGGAAAAAGGTTGGACGGTGAAACGGTCCGGTGGCTGACATTGTATACCCACATGTATACTATGTAGTGTTCTGAACTTGTTCAACCGGAGAAAATGGATGCACGTACTGGTGCTGGGTGCAGGTGTTGTTGGTGTTACAAGCGCATGGTTCCTGAGGCAGCAGGGATATGACGTGACGGTAGTGGACCGGCAAAATCAGGCAGGCACCGAAACCAGTTATGCCAACGGCGGCCAGATATCGGTATCCCACGCCGAGCCCTGGGCCAATCCTTCTGCCCCCTTGAAGCTACTTAAATGGCTGGTCCGGTCCGATGCACCGCTGCTTTTTCGTCCCCGCCTGGACCCGGTCCAGTGGCGCTGGGCGATGGCTTTCCTGAAGCAGTGCACGGCTTCCCGGGCGGCTTACAACCTTCGGCAGATCGTGAATCTGGGGATCTACAGCCGCGCTCATTTACAAGCGTTGCGCCAGGATATCGGCATTGAATACGACCACCTCGAGAGAGGCATCCTGCATTTCTACACCAATCCTGAGGAGTTCGAATCGGCCCTGAGGCCAGCCCGCATGATGCGAGAACTGGGGTGTGATCGACAGGTGATTGACACCAACAAGGCCGTCGAACTGGAACCCGCCCTGGCTCCAGTTAAAGAACGGATTGCCGGCGCCACGTACACCGCGGAAGATGAATCCGGTGATGCCCGTCGATTCACTCAGTCCCTGGCGAAAAAGGCTGAGGAAGCCGGTGTGGAGTTCCTCTACAACAGCGAGATCCTGGGGTTCGAAAACACCCAGGATCGTGTTCTCGGAGTCAATGTTATACGTGAAGGTCGCCACCAGATCCTTCGTGCCGACAACTACGTGCTGTGCCTGGGTAGCTTCAGCGCTATCCTGGCTCGAAAACTGGGCCTGACTCTGAACATTTACCCAGCGAAAGGCTACTCCATTACGGTGCCGGTGAAGAGTGAGGCCGCTGCCTTCAACGTCAGCCTTACCGACGATGAATACAAGCTGGTGTACTCAAGACTGGGCGACCGCATACGGGTCGCAGGCACCGCGGAACTGAGCGGCTACAACCGGGCACTGAACCTGACCCGCTGCCGAACGATCGTCCGGCGCACCGCAGAGTTGATGCCCGATGCGGGGCACTGGGAAAGGGCCGAGTTCTGGGCCGGATTGCGTCCGGCGACCCCCTCCAATGTGCCCTACATCGGAAAGAGCCACTTCGGCAACCTCTACCTGAACACCGGCCACGGCACGTTGGGGTGGACACATTCCTGTGGTTCCGCGGCCGCTTTGACGGACATTGTGGCTGGTCGCACCCCCGATGTGGATTTTGCATTTACCGGGCTTTAGTGTTCCTGCAACTGATCCCGAATCAGTTTCTTGTTGATCTTGCCAACGCTGGTTTTCGGTATGTCGTCGACGAAATCAATCTGGTTCGGAATGGCCCACTTATTGATCTCACCGGAATCCACGAACTGCTTCAGGTGGTTCTGGATATCGTCCAATGACGCTTCCTCTCCCGGCTTCAGGGTAACCAGTGCGTGGGGCCGTTCGCCCCATTTCTCGTCGGGCACACCCACCACCGCTGCACCGGCGACGGCTGGATGCTGACTGATCAGGTTTTCCAGATCCAGGGAGGACAGCCATTCACCGCCGGTTTTGATGACATCTTTGATGCGGTCCTTGATCAGCAGCGTGTTGTCTGGCTCCAGACTTGCCACGTCACCCGTGTGCAGCCAGCCACCTTGCCAGAGCTCCTCGCCTTTCTCCGGCTCCTTGAAGTAACTCTGGGTCAGCCACGGTGCCCGGGCAACCACTTCGCCCTTGGCCTCGCCGTCGTGGGGGACCGGTTCGCCCTCCGGATTCACGATTTCCAGTTCCACCATGGGCACGGCAATACCGGTCTTGATGCGCTTGGAGGTCTGCTGCTCCAGGGGCAGTTCCAGATCCTCTGCTGTCAGGTGAGTGGTGCTGAGAAGCGGGCAGGTTTCCGACATGCCGTACCCCGTGTACATGGATACGCCCAGCTTCGCCCCGGCGTCACATAGGCCGCGCGTAAGGGCGCTGCCACCGATCAGTACGTGCCAGTTGCTGAGGTCGGCCGTCTTGATGGATTCGGTTGCCATCATCATCTGCATGACCGTCGGCACACAGTGGGAGAAGGTCACCTTGTGCTCCTTGAGGAGGTCTACCAGCAGTTCCGGTTCATAGCGTCCGGGGTAGACCTGTTTTATGCCCAACATGGTGGCCGCGTAGGGCACGCCCCAGGCGTGTACATGGAACATGGGGGTCACGGGCATGTAAACGGACGAGGACCTCAGTAGCGGCATCTCATCATACGCAGACAAAGAGCCGGTCATGGCCAGCGTATGGAGAACGAGCTGGCGGTGACTGAAGAAAACACCCTTTGGATTCCCGGTGGTGCCGGTGGTGTAGAAGGTGGTGGCAACGCTGTTTTCGTCGAAGTCCGGGAAGTCGAACGTTGTACCGGCCTTGGCAAGCAGTTGTTCGTATTCGCCGAGTGATGGCAGTGATGTGGTTTTCGCTTGTGCCTCGTCACTCAGTTGGATGTAGTGTTTGACTGTTTTGATCTCGTCCTTCACACCTTCCAGGATGGGCAGGAAGTCATCGTGGACCATCACCAGGTCGTCTTCTGCATGGTTCATGGTGTAGACGATCTGCTCGGGCGACAGGCGTACGTTCACCGTATGCAGCACGGCGCCAATCATCGGGATGGCAAAGAAGCATTCCAGGTACCGGGGCGTATCCCAGTCCATCACAGCAACGGTATCGCCCGGTTTGACACCCGCGTCGGTGAGGGCGTTGGCCAGTCGGTTGATACGTTCAACCAGGTCGGTATAGGTGTACTTGCTGCGGTTGGCGTAAACGATTTCCTGTTCGGGAGAGTACCGGGGGCCGGAAAGAAGCAGTTGTTTGATCAGCAGTGGGTATTGGTGAGCGTTGTCTGCCGGCTTCAGGATGCGGGTCTGTGCCATGGTTCGGTGCCTCTCTCAATTGTTTAATTTATAACGAGAAGAGGGGTAAATCTGACACAGTTTCTGGCTTACGGAAACCTTTAGGCGAGAAAAAAGCGCAGATCCGGTGCAGCGGGATTCAAATGGCCCGCTGGTCCCGGTCTGCGCTCTCGATGGGGTGTTCGCGAGAGGTTATTCGCGAGAAATTATTCGTAAGTGCAGAGGTAGGCCGTGTCGATGTCAGTCCGGGCCTTGAAGCTGGCCTGTCCCGCCACTTCAAAAAACTCGCCGGAACCGTAGGTCATCCATTCTTCCATGCCAGGCAGGAGAACGGTCAATACGCCACTGATCACCGTCATGGTTTCTTTCTTGCTGGTACCAAACTCATACTCGCCCGGGCTGATCACGCCCACGGTAGCTGGAAGACTGGAGGTCTGGAAGGCGATGGATTTGGCCTTGCCGTCGAAATACTCGTTAACTTTCAGCATGGGATACGCTCCTCAAAATTGTGGGAGCCTACTATACGGGAATTTTGTGCAACTCCAATGACAAATTTGCCGTTACTGGTCCCAGGTATTTCCACGCGTGTTGTCGGTTGTGGATACGCCGATATGCATCGCCGCCTTTGCCAGTATGTTGGCGCTCACTGGAGCGGTCAGGAAAAGGAACACGGTGATGAGCACTTCGGCAATGCCTATACCTTCTCCTTTGCTGCTGAAGTAGATGACTGAGCCCAACACAATGGCGCCTACGCCCACGGTGGTGGCCTTCGTTGGGCCATGCAGACGTGTGTAGAAGTCAGGTAGTCGAGCCAGGCCAATGGCGCCGACCAGGGTGAAAAAACCACCGACGAGCAGTAACAGTGCAATGGCGTATTCGGCAATGGGACTCATAACGGGGAACCTCTGGTCACAGGATGCTTGCCTTGTAGGTTATTCAATCACGCTGCCGCGCTTCAGGTATTTGGCCATCGCCACGGTACCGACGAAGCCCATCACGGCGATCAGCAATGCGGCTTCAAGATACAGGCGTGTACCCAGCGTTATTCCGAGCAGGACAATCAGCGCGATAGCATTGATGTACAGGGTGTCCAGCGCCAGTACCCGATCCGGTGCATCTGGCCCTTTGATCAGTCGATAGACATTCAGTATCGCCGCCAGGACAACCATGGCAATGGTGACGTACAGCGCGATGGTAATCATTGAAACATCTCCTTCAGGCGTGCCTCGTAGCGGGTGCGGATCGCGTTGATCACCTCGTCGTCGCTCTCGGCGTCAAGAGCATGGATTAGCAGCAATGTTCTGTCGTCACTGACATCGGCGCTGACGGTTCCCGGTGTCAGGGAAATAGTGCTGGCCAGCATGGAAATGGCCAGGGGGTGCGTCAACTCCAGGGGATAGGAGACCAGTATCGGCCTGGGGTCGCGGCCGCTGAGTATCAGGCGGGCGACGGAAACGCTGGACACCAGGATATCGTAGAGGACAAGGACCAGATACGGCGGCAGCTTCCAGGGACGCGCGAAGAAGGGAGGGTCCGGCCAGAAGCCGCGGGTCAATTGTGGAATTATCCAGGCCAGGACCAGCCCCATGACAACACTGGCGCCAGAAACGCCGTCACTCAGGAACTGCCAGACGGTAAACAGGATGAGGCTGAGGTATGGCTGTGGAAAGCTCAGGCGGTCAAGCATTACTTTTCCTCCCCAACCATGGGTTTGCTCAGGATTTCTGTGTAGGCACTGGTGTCATGGAGCTGTGCCGCCGTATCTTCGGCGTAGCGGCTGATTGGCCCTGCCAGGATGACCATCACGATACTCAGAGAAATCAACGCGCTTGCCGATACAGACAGGGATGGTGTCAGCTTTTGAGGTTCTTCAATATGACCTTCCACGTTGCGCCAGAACACGATACTGCCTGCGCGGCTGTAGGCGATCAGCGTGAAAAAGCTGCCAATCAGCAACACGCTCCAAAGCCAGGCAACATCCGACTCGGTCACTGCCGACTTGAGAATCAGCAACTTGGCAAAAAATCCACTGAGGGGCGGCAGGCCCACGGCAGCCACCGCCCCCATCAGGAATAGCACACTCAGGAAGGTGCGGTTGGCGATCCGTGGCGCAGTGACAATTTTGTCCTGGGCGCTGCCACGTTGGCCATCAACGAGATCGGCCACCAGGAACAGGCCACCGGCCACCCAGGTGGTGTTGAGCAGATAGAATAATGCAGCGGATGTGCCGGCCACCGTGCCAAACGAAATGGCGGCAAGCAGCGTCCCGACTGAGATAATCACCTGCCAGGCAATCAGTTTCCTCAGGCTCGCGGCACCCAGGGCCCCGATGACCCCCATGGTCAGAGTGATCAGCGCCAATGGGAAGAGCCAGTCCATACCCAGGCCCGACAGCTCACCTGCCTGGTTGCCAAAGATCAGGGTGAAGACGCGGATAATGGCGTAGATACCCACCTTGGTCATGACCGCAAACAAGGCTGCGACCGGCGCTGTGGCGTTGGAATAGGCGCCGGGTAACCAGAAGCAGAGCGGCAGGATGGCGGCTTTCAGGCCAAAAACCACCAGCAACATCATGCCGCCGGCTTTCACCAGGGGAAGGTTCTCTTCGGCCACCTGCGGAATCTTGACCGCCAGATCTGCCATGTTGAGTGTTCCCGTTACGCTGTAAATCATGCCAACGGCGATCAGGAAGACGGCAGAGCCCGCGAGATTCAGAACCACATAATGCAGGCCAGGAACGGTTCGGCTGGTGCCTTCGCCATGCATCAGCAAGCCATAGGAGGCAATCAGCAGAACCTCGAACGCAACGAAGAGATTGAACAGATCACCCGTGAGGAAGGCGATGTTCAGGCCAAGTAGCTGAAAAAGGAACAGCCCGTGGAACTGACGGCTGCTCTCGTCGGTACCACCGATGGCATAAATGTGACAAAACAGCGCCAGCACCGCGGTCATGACGAGCATCAGAGCCGCGAGCCGGTCCAGCACCAAAACGATACCGAATGGTGGTTGCCAGTTACCAAAGGCATAGAGGCGATAACTACCGTCGTCGGCGAGAACAAGAAGGACGATCGCAGCAACGAGCATCAGCACTGTGGTGGCAATGGCGAGCGTCCGCCTCAAGGCGATGGGCGCGTATCCCATAAAAGCCTGCAATATGCCGCCGATCAGCGGAATCAGTATGGGAGCAGTCAGCCAGTGGTTCATGTGTTGGCGCCCTCCTGCTCCTGCTTTTGCACAGTGCTGTCCTGTTCTGGAACGCGGCCGTTGACATGGTCGTCGTTGTTGTCGGCAAGACTGCGCAACGACAGCACAACGACGAAGGCGGTCATGGCGAAACCGATCACAATGGCGGTCAGCACCAGTGCCTGGGGCAGGGGGTCGGAATAGGTTTCCGCGCTGCCGATGATGGGCTGGCCACCGGTCGCCAGCCGTCCTGACGAGAACAGGAACAGGTTAACGCCGTAAGACAACATGGTCAGGCCCACCACAACGGGAAAGGTGCGGGCTCTGAGCATCAGGTAAACCCCGGAGGCAGTCAAAGCCCCGATGACCACCGCGAATGCAAGCTCCATTATGAGCCCTCCTTATAGTTGGTACTCTTGATGGCCGAATGGGGCGACAGGCGACCAACGCTGGTCAGTGCCAGCAGTGTGGCGCCGATGACGGTCAGATAGACGCCGAGATCGAAGATTAGCGCCGAGGCGACCTCGAACTTTCCAACCACAGGCCAGTAAACGTAGTCGAACGTGGATGTGAGGAACGGATAGCCGAATGCGAAACTGCCAGCCCCGGCGATCAGTGCAAACAGCAGCCCCAGGCCGATGACGTTGTGGTAGCGGATTGAAATACGGCCCTGGGTCCAGGACATCCCGCTGGCAATGTATTGCAGGATCAACGCCACCGCAGTGATCAATCCGGCGATGAAGCCGCCACCCGGCATGTTGTGGCCGCGCAGGAATATATAGGCGGAGATCATCAGGGCCAATGGCAGCATCGGCCTGGCAATCTGCTGCAGCATCATCGGGTACGCATCCCGCGTCCAGGGATGGCCCTGGCCGTCACCCGGAGGCGGGGTCAGGTCGACATTGCGCAGCATTGCGTAAATGCCCAGTGCCGCAATGCCCAGAACCGTGATCTCACCGAGGGTATCGAAGCCACGGAAGTCCACAAGAATGACGTTGACCACGTTGGTGCCACCGCCGCCGGGTTTGCTGTTCTCGAGGAAAAACTCCGAAATGGACGTAAACGGCTGTGTCAGCATGGCCAGAGTAATGAGTGTCATACCGATACCAGCCGCGCCAGCGATCAGAATATCCCTGATGCGGCGGCCTTTCGGCGTCTCGATTGGCGTCCAGGACGGCATGTAGTACAGCGCCAGCATCAGCAGGACAATCGTTACCACTTCAACCGACAACTGCGTCATCGCCAGATCCGGAGCTGAGAAGCGGGCAAAGCCGAGGGCAACAAGAAGCCCGACGACGCTGAGCAAAACCAGCGCAAAGAACCGGTCACGATGCACTGCCGCCGTACCCAGGGCCGCAACCACCAGGATGGCAACACCGATAAGCGTGGGCCAGTCCACCGGGCTGAGCCCATTGCTGCCAATGGCAATCCCCAGGTCCCAGAGCGGGAGCACGGCAACAGCAATCACACTGACGATCAGCAACATGGTGTAGCGCTGCAGTGAGCCGTTCTCGATGTAGGCGGTAACGGTATGGGCAGTGTCCGAAATTCGGCTAACGATGGCCTCGAAGACCGCTTTTTCATCAATTTCCTTGAAACGGGCGTGGAAATCGAAAAACCGCTGGCGCTGGGTATACATCAACAGGCCCCCGAAGAAGGCCACAAAACTCATCAGCAACGGCAGGTTAAAGCCGTGAACAACCGTCAGGTGATACTCGGGAACGTCGCCACCCAGAGTGGCAGACGCTGCAGCATAGAGCAGTGGGCCGACGGAGAACGCCGGGAACATGCCAACCATCAGGCAGGCGAAGACCAGGATCTCAACCGGTATCTTCATGTACCTTGGCGGCTCATGGGGCGGAAAGATAGGCAGGTTGACGGGCCGACCGTTGAAAAACACGTCGTGGATGAACCGCGCCGAGTAGGCAACGGCAAATATGCCGGCCAGTGTTGCAATAAGCGGAGGCAGATAGGCCCACAGGCCGGGAAGATTCAGTTCCAGGGCTTCGGCGAAGAACATCTCCTTGCTCAGGAAACCATTGAGCAGCGGCACACCCGCCATCGACGCTGCTGCCACCATGGCCAGCGTGGCGGTATGAGGCATGTAGCGCCAGAGGCCATTGATCCTGCGCATGTCCCGGGTGCCGGTCTCATGGTCAATAATGCCGGCGGCCATAAACAGGGACGCCTTGAATATTGCGTGGTTGATCACGTGAAAGACCGCGGCGACGGCAGCCAGCTGGGTCCCCATACCGAACAGCAGGGTGATCAGGCCAAGATGACTGACCGTTGAATGAGCCAGGAGGCCTTTCAGATCATGCTTGAACATGGCGACATAGGCGCCAATCAGCAGCGTGGCCATGCCGGTAAAGCTCACCATGTAGAACCACTGTTCGGTGCCGGCGAGGGCCGGGTAAAGCCGGGCCATCAGGAAAATGCCGGCTTTCACCATGGTGGCTGAATGCAGATAGGCCGAAACAGGTGTCGGCGCCTGCATGGCGTGGGGTAGCCAGAAGTGGAACGGGAACTGTGCGGACTTGGTGAACGCGCCCAGCAGTACCAGCGTCAGTGCCACCGGGTACATGCTGTGGTTCTTGATCAGATCCCCGGCGGCGAGAACGTCCTCCAGCTCATAGCTGCCCACGATGTTGCCAATCAGCAGAATGCCTGCCAGCAGTGCCAGGCCGCCACCGCCAGTGACGGCCAGCGCCATCCTTGCCCCGCGGCGGGCGTCCTTCTTGTGAGTCCAGAAGCTGATCAACAGGAACGATGTCAGGCTGGTCAACTCCCAGAAAACCATCATCAGCAACAGGTTGCTCGACAACACGATGCCAAGCATGGAGCCTTTGAAGCACAGCAGAAGCGCGTAGAACTTACCGACGTTCTCGTGGGGCTTCAGGTAGTAGCGGGCGTACAGGATGATCAATAGCCCGATAATCAGGATCAGCAGGGTAAAAAGCAGCGATAGGCCGTCCAGGCGAAAGCTGAAAGACAGCCCGATGGCTGGCAGCCACTCGGTGGTGTGCTGCACGATGCCGCCGTCGGCCAGGATTGCCCAATGGGGGTATAGTGCCGCCAATCCAATGATGGCAGGGACACAGGAAATGACAGCAATTGCCGTGCGTCCGCCCTGGGCGAACAGCGGAGCCGCCAGGGCTCCCAGAAACGGCAGTAAAACGACCAGCGGTAGCGACATCGCAACCTCTTGTTGGCTTTCTTCTTTATGGATGGAGAAGCAAATGTTGCCTGAGTTTAGCCCCCGGTGTCCGTGCTTGCACGGGCAACCATATGAATGGTGGCCAGGATATCAGCAGTGATGGGGTGGATCCGGGAAGTAGGGCAAGCTGCCGCGATGCTTCTTTGCATCAGCAGCGACCGGTGAAAAGCCGGGATGTGTATTAGCCAGGGACCTTGCGGTCGTCATGGTTGCTCCGATAATCAGTTACCCTGGCTGATGATACGTGGCCGTCTACGCAGGTCAAGTACGCTGACCATTTATCCGCGTTCAGAAATCACGGCGGTCCTGGTAGGGTTTGTCGGGAGAGCCGGAATTCCGGGCAACGGCAATGCGCTGGTTAGCCCGCCCGAGTACCTTCTTCTGCAGCTTTGTTTCCCAGTCCAGTGCGGTTCTGTCGGTGGCGTTCCAGCTGCGGTTGAACAACAGCTTGCTGGCGGCGACGGCGTCTGGCGAGCGCTCGGCCAGCTCGCGGGCGAAGTTCATTGCTTCTGCCATGGGATCGTCGCTAACGCGGCTGACCAGGCCCATGGCTTTTGCTTCCGTGCCGTCGAATCGTCGCGCGGTCATGGTCAGTTCCTTGGCCAGATCAATGGGCACCAGTTCCCGCAGGGTCACCGTCAGGCTCATGTCTGGGATCAGCCCCCACTTGCTCTCCATGATGGAGAATTCGCAGTCGCTGGTGGAAAACCGAAAGTCGGCACCCAGCGCAATCTGGAAACCACCACCGAAACAGTAGCCATGGGTAACCGCAATTACCGGTGCCGGCACATCCCGCCATAAATAACCGACATTCTGGGCAAGGTTGCTGATCCTGCGGCCAGGTTTGACCAGCAGCTTGAGGAAATTCACCGGATTCTTCGACACGGTCTTCACATCCAGCCCGGAGCAGAAAGCGTCTCCGGCACCGTTCAGTATGATGGCGCGCACACTGCGGTCTTTCTTCAGGGTTTTGGCCGCCCTGGTGATCGCCTCGAACATGGGCATGTCCAGACCGTTGTATTTATCCGGCCGGTTCAGGGTCACGATGGCGATACCGTCCTCAATCGTGATCAGTACCCGTTCAGAATCGCGTGTGCTCATAGTGTGGGTTCCATGTCATACGTTAGTCGTAGGCCGCTATGCTACCATGTTGCCTCCTGATGAAAACGTCCGCATGAGACGAGACGACCAGACGACCAATCAAAGAGAAACAACATGACCGCAGCCTATCCGAACCTGCTGAAACCCCTCGACCTGGGTTTCACCGAGTTGAAAAACCGCGTGCTTATGGGCTCCATGCATACTGGCCTGGAAGACCGGTTCTGGAACATCCACAAGCTTGCCCGTTATTTTGCCGAGCGTGCGGAAGGCGGAGTGGGGCTGATGGTTACCGGGGGCTTTTCACCCAACTTTGTCGGCCAGCTTTCGCCCCTGGCGTCCACCATGAACCATCGTGGCACCGCCATGCTTCACCGTCATGTCACCAGTGAAGTTCATGACGCTGGCGGCAAGATCTGCCTGCAACTGCTTCATGCCGGTCGCTATGGCTACCAGCCGTTCAGCGTATCCGCCTCGGCCACCAAGGCGCCGATTACGCCGTTCAAAGCTCGCGCGCTCTCCACCAAGGGGGTCGATAAGCAGATTGATGACTTCGTCAGCGCCGCGAAACTGGCGAAACTGGCCCGTTATGACGGCGTTGAGGTTATGGGATCGGAAGGGTATTTCATTAACCAGTTCCTGTGTGAGAGAACCAATAAGCGTACTGACAAATGGGGCGGACCGTTCGAGAACCGCATGCAGTTGCCGGTGGAGATCGTTCGCCGCATGCGGGAAGCGGTCGGCCCCGAGTTCATTATCATTTACCGCCTGTCGATGCTGGACCTTGTAGAAGGCGGGCAGACCTGGGACCAGGTGGTGCAATTGGGCAAGGCCATCGAAAAAGCCGGTGCCACCATTATCAATACCGGTATCGGCTGGCACGAAGCCCGAGTGCCAACGATCGTGACGTCGGTGCCACGGGGCGGTTTTGCGGATGTGACCGCCAAGTTTTACGGCGAAGTGGACATTCCCGTGTGCACCACCAACCGCATCAACACCCCGGAAAAAGGCGAGGAAATCCTCGCGGCGGGCAAGGCGGATATGGTGTCCATGGCGCGGCCATTTCTGGCGGATTCGGAATTTGTGCGCAAGGCCGAGCAGAACCGTAGCGACGAAATCAACACCTGTATTGCCTGCAACCAGGCCTGTCTGGATCACGTGTTCCAGCTCAAGCGGGCGTCCTGCCTGGTGAACCCGCGCGCCTGTCACGAAACCGAACTGGTCCTGACGGTGGCTCCGGTCAGCCGCCGCGTGGCGGTGGTCGGAGCCGGTCCTGCCGGTTTGGCCGCCGCGACCACTGCCGCCAAGCGGGGTCACAAAGTGACGCTGTTTGAAGCGGATGACAAAATTGGCGGCCAGTTCAACTACGCCAAGCGCATCCCCGGGAAGGAAGAGTTCTATGAAACGCTGCGTTACTACCAGCGCCAGATCGAAATCCTGGGTATTGAACTGAAGCTCAATACCCGCGTGGATGCCGATGTATTGGGAGAGCAGGGCTTTGACGATGTGATCATCGCCACGGGCGTGAAACCGCGTACGCCAAGAATTGATGGTATCGACCACCCGAAGGTGCTCGGTTACCTCGATGTTCTGCGCCACAACAAGCCGGTAGGCCAGTCGGTAGCGGTGATAGGTGCCGGTGGTATCGGCTTCGATGTCAGCGAGTTCCTCACTCACGAATTCGGTCATCACCCCGAGGGAGAGCAGGTCAGCATGGCAGACTGGCAGGCTGAGTGGGGCGTTGATCCGCAATTCGACGGGCCCGGCGGCCTGGCTGAGCGCAAGCCGACATCGTCACCCCGCAAGATCTACCTGATGCAGCGGAAAACCAGCAAAGTCGGCGGTGGTCTGGGCAAGACCTCTGGCTGGGTACATCGCAACAGCCTCAAGCACCGTGACGTTGAGATGCTGAGAGGGTGTAGTTACGAGAAGATTGATGATGACGGTCTGCATATCACGCTCTCCGACAAGGACGGTAAGGTCACGGAGAGTAAGGTTCTGGCGGTAGACAACGTCATCATATGCGCAGGTCAGGAGCCATTCCGGGCGTTGTTTGATGATTTGGTCAATCGGGGTATTCAGACCCACCTGATAGGTGGTGCGGACGTGGCCGAAGAGCTGGACGCCAAGCGTGCTATTCGGCAGGGGACGGAAGTGGCTGCCCGGATATGACCGGGTGGACAATTTTGGTCATAAAGTGATCATCTTGATCATTTGTGACCCGTTTTGGCGTCAGTCATCGTTACGGTGACTGACCCGGGTTACCGAATGGCTTTCAGAGCCTCGCTGATGGCGTCTGCCTCGGCGGACAAAACCCGATAGCGAAGGCTATCGGCCTGCTGGCTGGCCTGAAGTAGCTGTTTCTGCTTCATGTCGTAAAGGCGACTGAGCAGTGCGCATTGCTGGTTTTTTTGCGGTGCGTTCATGGTATTACCCTCCACAGGGAGTAGCCTGTGTCAGTTATTTTTACGTTTTGCCTCGGCTTTTGGCCTTGTATTGAAAACTAAGCATAACCCGGGCCAAAAGCGCTCAGGCTCGGGTTACCTTCCGAATCTCGCCCGATAAATGCCGGGCGCCAGGCCGGTATGCTTCCTGAACAGGCGGCTGAACGAACTGACATCTTCATAACCGACCAGCCGCGTGACTTCTTCAACCGCCACCCGCGAATTCTCCAGATGCTGCCGGGCCGCCTCTATTCTCAGAATCTGCAGGTAACTGGTGGGGGTGTCCCCGGTTGCCGCTTTGAACCGACGAATCAGCGAACGCTCCGTTAGATCGGCGAATGCGGCAAGGGCTTGCAGCGTCACCGGCCGGGTGTAGTTCACATCCAGCCAGTCCTGCAGTTTCAGAATCGCGGCATCGGAATGATAGCGCCGGGCCTGTAGCGCTCCATAAGGCGCCTGGCTGGTCCGCCCGGCATCAATAACAAACGCCTTCGCCAGTTCACGCGCCACCTTCGCCCCGGCGTAGCGTTCCACCAGATACACCCCCAGATCCCACCACGCCATACCACCGCCGGCACAGGCAATGTGCCCATCCACTGTAATCAGCTTTTCCGGCTGCAGGTCTACCCCGGGAAAGCGTTTTCTGAACTGGTTGCTGAACCCCCAGTGCGTCGTCGCCTGCCGCCCGTCCAGCAACCCGGCCTCCGCCAGCAGAAACGCCCCCGTGCAGTTACTGGCCAAGCGGACCTGTCCGGTTGGCGCCTCCCGAAAGCCGCCGAGCCAGTCAACCAACCCGGGATTGGCCTTCAGAACCTGCGCAATCGGCGCGCCAATCGTGGGAACAATGACCAGGTCTGCCTGCGAATTACCGGTGGGAATGTCCCGCCAGTCCCCATCGGCCATCAATGTTATCCCATTGATACACCGACAGGGCCGACCACCCTCGGTCAGCAATTGAGTGGTGAACTGCTGCTCCGGAGGCGTATCGTTGATGCGTGCCCAGGTTACCCCCGCCAGTCGAAACAGGTCGATAACCCCCGTAATCGCACTGGCAAGCGCCCCATCAAACCCAATAACAGAAACCGTTCGCATACCACCTCCAAATCAGGGCGCCAGCCGGGAAGACCCTCCCGGGACTGTCGGCAGCAAGGATGCTGCCGTCAAGCGTACACGGACGTATTCACCGCGTGTCCCGGGAGGGTCTTCCCGGTTGGTGCCCGTCTGCCGAGCACCACAAGCCGCGCATTCACAAAAGGAGACCTGGAATAAAAGTGGCAATTTTAACCATGATTATGTCATTAACGCCGGTTTCAACAAAAACAACCGTATGAGAGGCTATACGCCATAAACAGGAGACCCGAAATGACCGACACCCTGATTGACCGCCGCGACCTGGCGTTCCAACTCTACGAAGTACTCGACACCGAAAGCCTCAGCGAACGCGAGCGCTTTAGCGAACACAGCCGCGACACCTTCGACGCCGTCATCGAAACCGCCGACAAAATCGCCCGTGACAAATTCGCTACCCACAACAGCGCCGCCGACAAAGACGAGCCAAAATTCGTCGACGGCCAGGTGGAAATGCTGCCTCAGGTCAAAGAAGCCTTTGACGCCTACGCCGATGCCGGCTTCATTGCCGGGCGCTACGACTACGAACTGGGTGGCATGCAACTCCCCGAATCTGTCATGGCAGCGTGTAACGGCTTCTTCACCGCCGCTAACCCGGGCACTGCGGGTTACCCGTTCCTCACCACCGCTGCCGCCAACCTGATCCGCGTGTTCGGCAACGACCAGCAGAAAAGCACCTTCCTGCCACACATGCTCAGCGGCCGCTTCACCGGCACAATGGCCCTGACCGAGCCCCACGCCGGCTCGTCACTGGCTGATATCCGCACCTCCGCCACGCCGACTGACGACGGTCATTACCTGATCAAAGGCGCCAAGATCTACATCTCCGGCGGCGAACAGTCCCTCACCGAAAACATCGTTCACATGGTGCTGGCGAAGGTCAAAGGCGCCCCGGCAGGTGTAAAAGGCATCTCCCTGTTTATCGTGCCGAAATTCATCGTGGATGAAGAAGGCCACGCGACTGAACGTAACGGCGTGAACCTGGCCGGCCTGATTCACAAGCTGGGCTACCGCGGGACCACGTCAACGGCGCTCAGTTTTGGTGACGACGCACCCTGCCATGGCTATCTGGTGGGCGAGCCCCACCAGGGCCTGAAGTACATGTTCCAGATGATGAACGAAGCCCGTGTGGGCGTCGGCTTCGGCGCCGCCGTGATTGGTTATCGTGGCTACAATCACAGTCTGGAATACGCCAAGGACCGCCTGCAGGGCCGCAAGCCGTCAGAAAAGAACCCGGAGGCACCCCAGGTTCCCATCATTGAGCATGCCGATGTGCGACGCATGCTGCTGGCCCAGAAAGCCTACAGTGAAGGTGGCCTGGCGCTGTGCCTATACGGCGCACGCCTGATGGACGACCAGCACACCCATCCGGACGAGCAGAAGCGGATGGAAGCCGGCAAGTTGCTGGATCTGCTAACGCCAGTCATCAAGGCCTGGCCATCCGAGTTCGGCCCGAAGGCCAACGACCTGGCAATCCAGGTCTATGGCGGTGCCGGTTACACCCGGGAATACCCGGTGGAGCAGTGCTGGCGGGATAATCGCCTGAACCCGATTCACGAAGGCACCAACGGCATCCAGGCGCTGGACCTGCTGGGTCGTAAGATCTGGCAGGATCAGAGCCACGGCCTGCAGTTGCTGATGCAGGAAATGCAGGTGGACCTGGAAGCCGCCACCACCGATCGGTGCCAGCAATGGGCGCTGTCCCTCAGTGAAACCCTGCAGCAAGCAGTGAAAGTGACCCAGAGTCTGGGTAAATCCCTGATGTCGGAGGATCCCGACCGGGTGTTGGCCAACGCGTCCTGCTACCTGCACTTGTTCGGACATATCATCGTATCCTGGATGTGGCTGCGTCAGGCCAACGCCGCCGCCAAGGCCCTCGGTTCTGCCAACAGCGACGAAGAAAGGAACTTCTACCAGGGCAAGCTGCAGGCCGCCCAGTACTTCTTCCATTGGGAGTTGCCTACTGTGGCACAGGATCTGGTGCTGCTCCGCAACCAGGACGACACCTGCATGAACATGAAGTCGGAGTGGTTCTGAAACTGGCGGACTGACACAATCTAAACCAGACTGTAGGCTGGCCCCGGAACGCAGGTTTCAGCGTACCGGGGCGCTTTCCTATCCTGCTGCATCCACAGGGAAGAAGCTGCCATGACGTCGGGACACGCCTCCAATGCCTATCGCCCGGTACGCTGTGAAATTCACAGTTTGCTCCGGGAGTATCTGACCTCTTCAAAACTGGCCGAGATTGTCTATCGCGACGATGCCGGTCAGATCTGTACGACCCACGATGTCATCCGCGATCTCTTCAGTCGCGCTGGCCAGGAGTTTGTTTTTCTTGGGCGGGGGCACATGGTTCGCCTTGATCACGTGCTGACACTGGACGGTAAGGTCGTAGCCGGAGCCAATTAATGGCTACAGGTTATTGCTTTCGCTAACTTATTGTCGCTGCTAACAAAAACGTAATTCCCAAGTAATTGTGCCCGCTCCGTCACGGCCGTAGACTTGTCGCTGTTGTTTTCACACGCCAAAGAAAGGACACAGTTATGAACAAGCTGACACTGAGCGCACTGGCACTGCTGCTGACGCTGGGCCTTGCGGCCTGCAGCCAGGATGACAACGAAGGCGTCGATCTCGAGGAAGCCGGCGACAACGTTGAGGAAATGGCGGATGACGCTGGCGATGCGGTCGAAGAGACCTACGAAGATGCCACCGGCCAGAATGACAGCGCCTGGGACGAAACCAAGGACGCTGCTGGAGATGCCGCCGAAGAAACTGGCGAAGCAATGGAAGAGACCGGTGAGGAAATGGGCGAAGCCGCTGAGGAAGCCGGCGACTCCATGCAATAAGATTGCGTCTGTGGCCTGCCCTTTATGGGCAGGCTTTTTTGGTTGTAAGAAATTGTTAAAGAAACTGTCTTTTTACTGTCTGAAATCTGTCACCTAACCCACCGACACTGTTCTCTCGAAAACCAATAACCCACCCGAGAGAGAGCAGGACCATGGCAAAGCATGACCTGGATCCCAACTACCTGGATCCCAATTACGAGCCCGTCGTCAACCATTCAAGCAACACGCCCTTTCATCAGGTCCTCGCGGCCCGTATGCAGCGCCGTACCGTTATGAAAGGTTCCGTTGGCGCCGCGTTGGCCAGCGTTATGGGGTTGGGCCTGGCTGGCTGTGGCAGTGATGACGACGATGACAACGGTTCCTCCACAGGGGGAAGTTCCGCCAATACGGATCTTGGTTTCAAGGCGGTTGCCGTATCCAGCGACAATGAAGTCGTTGTTCCCGAGGGTTACTCATCCGTGGCTTTTCTTCCCTGGGGCACCCCGATCACCGGATCCTATCCCGAGTATAAAGCCGATGGCACCAATACCGGTGCCGATCAGGAACAGCAGGTTGGAATGCACCACGATGGTCTCCATTTCTTCCCGATTGACCAGAAGGCCGGTGGCAACAGCTCAACGGAAGGCCTGTTGGTGATGAACCATGAGTACATCGAGCAGGACTTCATTCATGCCAATGGCCCGACCAATGCTGCTGATAACGGTGGCGTGCGACCCGCCGATGAGGTTCGCAAGGAAATTGCCGCTCACGGTGTGTCTGTCGTTCACATCAAGCGTGACACCGACGGTACCTGGGACGTCGTCTTCGGCAGCCCATTCAATCGTCGCATTACCGGCAACACCGAGATGGACATTCGTGGCCCGGTACGTGGTTACAGCAAGCTGGTCACAACCTACAGTCCCGACGCGACCGAAACTCGCGGCACCCTGAACAACTGTGCGATGGGCCCAACGCCCTGGGGCACCTATCTGGCCGCAGAAGAGAATTGGCACGGTTACTTTGCCAATAGCGATGCGACCCAGCCTCGCGAGCAGACCAGACATGGTGTTGGCAGCTCCAGCCGATACGACTGGGAGTTGGCAGACAGTGCGGCCGACCAATATGTGCGGTTCAATGTGAGCACGACCGGAGCGGCGGCTACAGATGATTATCGCAACGAAGCCAACACCTACGGCTTCATGGTTGAAATTGATCCGTTTACGCCGGAAAGCAAGCCCCAGAAACGCACTGCGTTGGGACGCTTTGGTCACGAGGGCGTCATCTTTGCGCCGGCGAAGGAAGGTGAGCCGGTGGTGTGTTACTCCGGTGACGATTCCCGTTTCGAGTACATCTACAAGTTTGTGTCGTCTCAGCCCTACTACGCCGCGACGGCCGGTGGCTACCTGTTGGATGAGGGTACCCTGTACGTTGCCCGCTTCAACGAGGATGGCTCTGGTGACTGGCTGGCGCTGGATCTGGACGACGCGGATTTCGCCAGCAAGATTGCTGCGGCTGAAGGCGGCATGGTCGGCGATATCCAGTTCGACGGTTTTGAGAACCAGGCTGATGTTCTGCTGAATACCCGCCTCGCAGCCGATATTGCCGGCGCTACGACGATGGACCGCCCGGAGTGGGGTGCCGTTGATCCCAACTCTGGCGAGGTCTATTTCACCCTGACAAACAACTCGAACCGGGGCCAGCCAGGGTTCGACGACGTCAACGCCGCCAACCCGAACTCTCCCAATGCCACCGGCCACATCATTCGCTGGACTGAAGAAGGTAGCGATCACACGGCTACCAGCTTTGACTGGGACATCTTTGTCTTCGCCGGCGAGCAGGGTACGGAAACTGTTGTCGATGGTGAGGCCGTCGTCTCCCTGAACGATGATAATATTTTCAACAGCCCGGATGGCCTCTGGTTTGACTACAATGGCCGGCTGTGGATCCAGACCGATGGCTCTGATGCTGACCCGTACTTCAACAACATGATGCTGGCCGCCAATCCGGAGACACGCGAAATCAAGCGCTTCTTCGTCGGGCCCCAAGGTTGTGAAGTAACTGGCGTTGTCAGCACACCGGACGTTAAGACCATGTTCGTGAACATCCAGCACCCGGATGGTAACTGGCCGAACGCGGCCGAGTCCCGTCCCCGCGACGCCACTGTTATCGTAACCAAGGACGATGGCGGTGTGATAGGCGCCTGATCGCCTGATAGAGGCGCCACGGGCGCACACCGACAAGAGCCAGCCGTAACGCCGGATTCTTCCAACAGGACGTCTCCGGCGTTACGGCTTTTTTGTTTCAGTTTTTCATCGATCTGCCGTAAAACCAGTATTGGTCAACTAAAGTAGCAGTTATAAGTAAAGGTCAATTCTTTACTCTCACGAGTAATCGTCAAAAAAGATGCATTCACTAATAATGAAAATAAAGAGGTGGATATGGGTTTGCTCAGTCGGCCTGTTCTGGTTGTGGGGGTGTCAGTCGCCGTTGTCGTCGCCTTTGGGGCTTTCCTGGTGGCGCCGTTGATAGGGTTGGATAGCGCGTCGCTGGTGGCGGGCGTGGTTATTGGCCTGGTCGTCGCCACCGCGTATCTGGTGTTACGCGTTCTGGAACCGGTTGAACGTTCCATCAAGCAGCTCAACGCCGGTAAGCTGCCAGCGGATAGTCCGCTGGGCAAACAGTGTGCAAGCCTCCTTGCGGACGCCAAAGCAGGGCGGGCACTGGTGGAAACCCTGTCCGGCAGTGCCGATAAAAGTGCCATTTCTGCGGCCCAGGTGTCCCACGCGGCCGACCAACTAAAAAACCGCCTGGATCGACAGGTCAGTGAAACTGCACAGATGGCGGAGTACGCGGGTCAGATTACCGAGAGTGTGCGTGAATCCGCCCAGCAGGCCACCGATGCTGCGACCATGGCTCTGCAGAACCGTCAGGTGAGCGTTGAGGGCCGTGATGCGCTGACCTCTGCCATCAATAGCGTGCGAGCCGTGCACGAGCAGTCCAGCGAGAACCTCAGATTAATTCAGGAACTGAACGAGAAATCCAACAAGATCCAGGGTGTCACCACCACCATTCAGGGCATCGCGGAACAAACCAACCTGCTGGCCTTGAACGCGGCAATTGAAGCCGCTCGTGCCGGCGACCAGGGGCGGGGCTTTGCGGTGGTTGCCGACGAGGTCAGGCAATTGGCCGGGCGAACCGCGCAGGCAACCGGTGAGGTGGCCGAAACGCTGCAGGAAATACGTTCCGATACCTCCCTGATTGTTTCGCGGATCGAGGACCTGGCCAAGAGCGTTGAATCCGGCTTGGAGTCAGTTGAAAGCGTTGGCGAGCGCCTTGATCAGATTCGTGATCAGTCTGACCGTGTGCAGCAGCAGGTGGCGCGCATTGCCGAGATTGACCAGAACAACGAGCAGAGCCTGCAGCAGGTATCGTCGGCCATTGAAACGGTTCGGGATCAGATTACCGAGAGCGATACCAGCGTTGCGTCGCTTGCCCAGCAGGCAGCGACACTGATGGAACTGGCGGAAGAGGCCAACGCGGCATTTGCGTTGAACAGCGATGAAAGCTATCACCGCTTCTTCTACGACCAGGCCCGGCAGGGTGCGGACCGGATTGGAAAGCTCTTTGAAAAAGCGGTTCGCGATGGGCAACTGGCAGAAAGCGCCCTGTTTGATAAGCAAAGAACCCCCATTCCCAAGACCGATCCACAGAAGTATTCCAGCAGCTTTGATCGGTTCACCGATCAGCAACTGCCCACCGTTCAGGAAGCGGTGAAAGGGGCCCACCCGTCGATGGTCTTCGCGATTGCCGCCGCGCCGGATGGCTATGTGCCGACCCACAACCGTGATTTCGCCCATGCGCCAACGGGCGACCCGAAAGTGGATCTGGTAAAGAGTCGCAGCAAACGGCTGTTTAACGACCGCACCGGCGCTCGGTGTGGCAGCCATACCCAGAATATGCTGCTACAGACCTACCGCCGGGATACTGGCGAGGTTATGCATGACCTGTCAGTGCCGATCTACGTGAATGGCAAGCACTGGGGTGGCTTCCGCCTGGGTTACAAACCGGACAACCGCTAAGTTCCAGCGGTTTCCGGCTCCTGTTGCTGTGATACACTGCGGGTGTGGAGCCAGAGGAGAGTGACTTGTCCGAGCACGAATACATCCCCGCCAATGCAGACCCCATAGCACGACGTGAAGAGCCAGGCCGCAACCTGGCGGTGCTGGTTTATATCCTGCAGGCGCTGTCGTTCTTTGTCGGTGGCATTACCGGCCTGGTGGGTGTGATCATCAATTACGTCAAGCTCGATGACGTAAAGAGCACCTGGATAGAGCCTCATTTCCGTTGGCAGATACGAACCTTCTGGATCGGGCTGTTATGGACAGTGATTGGCATCGTGACGACGCCACTGATCATTGGCTGGTTTGTGTTACTGGGCATCTCCATCTGGATCATCTACCGCATTGTGAAAGGCGCCCTGGCGTTGAACGACGGGAAGCCACCGGAACCTCACTGATCCTCGGTCACTTCCCTTAACCGGGTGGCGCTGATGGCGCCGGCCAGCCCCATGGCGCCCAGCGTCAGTATCACCGCCACGTCGGATATCATCGATACCAGCGCTGTCAGCCCGCCCGTTGCCAGTAACAGCACCCCAATAACGGTATTGCTCACGGAGGTATAGTCGGTGCGTTTGTTGCCGCCTGCCATATCGACCAGATACGTTTTACGTCCCAGTCGAACCCCCGCATGCGCAATGCTCAGCACGAAGAACCCGGCGGGATAGAACCAGATGCTGGAGGTTGCTTCGCCGGCAAACAAAGCGGTCAGGCCCACCGTCAGGCAAGCGCCACTGGCGACAATGGCACCGCGAATCATTACCCGACGGCTGGACTCGTCCGCCATCCAACCCCACACGCTGGCGCTGATGGAACTGGCGAGGCTGCTCGCCAGCAGAAAGACGCCCAGAAGCCACCCGGTATCAGAGTTTTTCTGGGCGAGCACGACAAAGTAAGGCGACGCCAGCGCTGAGCACAACAGCAGGGCGCGGGTAATCACGAAGTGCCGGAAGGGCACGTCATCCCTGAGAAGGGACAGGCTTTTGAACGCGTCCCCAAGCGCATTGCCGCCACCGCCGGTTTCGCCCTCGTATTCATCAACAGAGGCGAATAGAAAGCCGGCAATAACCCAGAGGCAGGCAGCCAACAGGAGCAGGAGGGTGTAGAAAAGTACGCCAGGGTCACCCCGGTTCCAGAACAGCAAGGCGGTGAGGATGACTGTTGCGGTCCCACCGATGGTGGAGGCCAGGCCAGACAGCCGCCCTCGGCGTTTCTTCGGGATGCATTTCCCCTGCACGTCCTTCATGGACACCGAGCAGAACCCCCGGGCCAGGGAAAACAGCACCAATGCGCCCACCACGCCGGCGCCCGCGGCGTAGCCCTCCAGGAACCAGACGCTCGCCGCCATGCCCAGAACACTGGCCGCCTGGCCAAAGCTTCCCAGGGTCCAGAACCATTTGCGTACAGGCTTGCGCCGGACCCAGGCACCGATCACCATTTGCGGAATCATTGAGCCGGACTCCCGGATCGGAACCAGCCAGGCCACCAGGGCAGGCGCTCCGATAGCGCTCAAAAGCCAGGCCAGCACGGTCTTGGGGCTGATCAGCAAGTCACCAAGTTTGGTTAGCACATTGCTGCCGAGGATCAGGAAGAAGTTGCGTGGCACCTCCCGGCAGGCTTCATCGGGGATGTCCGTGCAGACCCGGGCGTCTTCTTCGTTGGCAATCAGGCTGTAAACCTGGTCGAGGGTGTCCTTGTTTCTGGCGGGCAAGTTGCCGTCCTCCTGAACAAATGGCTCATAAGGATACCAGCTAAGGCGAGTTGCCTTAAGGCAGGAGGGCCGCGTTGCGGGTGATTCAGACCAGGTGGTGGTCCCACTGGACCGGCAGATCGGCGATTTGCCGTGACTGATTGTCCTGCCCCAGGCGCACCAGTTTTCCGCGTCCGGAGGAGATCAGGAAATCGCCTCCTGCCAAAGCCTGGACGCCAGCGCAGTCGGGTATGGACGCCCTGGCCAGCAGTTCGCCAGTGATGCCATTGAACACCACGGCGGTGCCGCCCACTGGCGACGCGGCAGCGACAAGGTCGTTCTCGGGATGGGCAACAACGCTGGCGATGTAGTTGGCCAGTGCTGCCTGGGTATCCTCTTCGAATCGGATTTCCTGAAGCTCACCGCCTTCCAGCCGCGCGATGAGGGCGGGGGACTCGTGAAGGGGCCCCTGGTACTGGTAGGCAACGTACACCCGGCCGTTCGAACCGGTACTGACATGACGGGCGCTTTGCTGGTGATGGGCAGGGTTGAACCGCCCAATAATCCGACCGCTGCGGCGGTTCATCAGGATCAGCGCGGGTTCCATGGTGTCGAGGTTCAGCTTGAGGCGATCGTAGTCCGGGTGGGTCAGTATGCCGCCCAGGCCAATCACCAGGGTTTCCCCATCTGGATGCAGTGTCAGCTCATGGGGGCCAATGCCCTGAAGCTCAAAGGTATCGACCCGCTGATAATTCTGCTCCGCGTCATAGACGGCAATAATGCCTTGCCCCGGCTCGTAGCGGCTGGCGGTGACATAGAGCCAGCGGCCGTCGGGGGAGAACACTCCGTGACCGACAAAGTGTTCCCCGGAAGCGGCTTTGACGCGATGTGTCCTGTTGCCGCTGTGGGCGTCGAACCTGTAAAACGCCCAGCCGGGCCGGCGTTCGAAGAAGATGACCTGAGAGCCATCCGGGCGTGCACATCCGCTGTGGCAACGGGTGTCGACCGGTGACTCCCATATGAGGTGACCTTTGCGGTTGATGGCACTAATGCCGAACTTACCCCCGGGCAGTCCCACGGCGCCGACGTATTGATCTGGCGCGTAATCCGCTTTTCGAGGCAGCAGACTGCAGCCGGACAGGGTGGCTGCCAGTCCTCCGGCCATCCCCGCTTTCAGTAGTTGTCTGCGGTTGATAAGTGCACCTCCGGGTTGCCTGTTGCTGCTCATCAGTCGCCGTCGCTGGAATTGAAGCCGCGAATGACGCCGAGTTCAACCGCTGCCTGGTCATTGATCAGAGTGGTTAACTGGGAAACGTCAACGTAGAAGCCCTGGAGCAGGGAAAAGGCATCGTCATTGGAAAGCAGCTCAGTCATGGGGCGATGGAGTTCCGGGAAGTGCTCCAGAACGTCCTTGAACTGGTTTTCAATTCGTGGACCCAGTTGCGGTTGTTCGCTTTCCTTTAGCAGCTGTGTCAGGCCCGGCAGGAAAGACTGCTCCAGGCCATGGATGGTTGCTTCCATGGTCTTCAGGCTACGGCTGCTACGCCAGGCATCGGCGGCGTAGACAGAACGTTTGCCATTCCCACGGAGCCCCATTGGCTGGGCAAGCCGGCGATCCTCCAGAATCTCCAGGGCCGCCATGCCGGCCCGGATGGTGGTGTCGCGGTATTGTTCCGTGGCCAGGTAATCCTTGCGGAACGTCTGCCATTGATCACGGAGTTGCTGGCTATTGGTTTCGATGTGGCCGGCAACCGCTCTCAGCAGGCCGCAGGTCTTTTCCGCGGGTAGGGCATTGTCGCTGGCGTTCAATGGTTCGTCGTACAACAGGTACTCCAGCATGGGAAAACCCTGTACGGCCACGCCGGACTCGGCGATGACCTCACCCGATATCGGGTCTTCCGAGTTCAGCAGGTAGCTGGCTTTGCGGGCAATGAGGTTTTTCGGGTCGGGCCAGAACTGGAACTGCCAGGCAAGGTTGTCGTTCTCCACCGGGCCAAAATCCACAAAACGGACACGCTGCCACGCCAGGAAGGTGTCCAGCCAGGCTTGCTCAAGGGTATCGCGTGCCGCCTGTTCCGGCGCGCTGCAGTAGTCGACAGCCGCAACGGACAAGTCGCCCGCTTCGGCCGCCAGAGACTGGTAACCTGCGAGAATTCCCTGGTGCCATTGTTGTGTCGCGTTGCTGTTCGTTTCAGTCTGGCTGGCAGCCATCCCAGCAATTGGAACCAGTATCAGCGCGGCAATACCCACGGCTTTCGTTAATGGTCGCATGGCGTGTCCTCAGAGAGAGTTCAGGAAATCCAGGAGTGCCTCCCGGTCTTCGACGGGCATCTGACGGTAACGTTCAGCTGCCGGCCCGGCCTCGCCCCCGTGCCAGAGCACGGCTTCTTCGAGTGTTCGCGCCCGCCCGTCGTGGAGGAACCCGGACTGCGGATTGACCCGTTGAGCCAGGCCGATTCCCCAGAGCGGGGGTGTCCGCCATTCGTTGCCGTTGGCCAGGAATTCATCCCGACCATCGGCAAGCGCCGGACCCATGTCATGCAGGAGCAGATCGGTATAGGGCCATATGGTCTGGTTGCTGAGGTCCGGGCGGTCCGGGGCGATGCCGGTAGTGTGCCTTGGTGTATGACAGCCGGCGCAGCCGGTTTCATTGAACAGTTCCGCACCTTGTTGAACGGACACATTGTCCAGGTCACGGCGTGCCGGTACTGCCAGGCTTTTGGCATAGAAGGTCACGAAGTTGCTCACCTTGTCGCTCACTTCGGGGCTGCCGCCGTTGGCGAAGCGCCCACAGTTCTGCTCGGGCGTACAGTCGGTTGCCGGTTTGAGGGTGGACGTCAGCCCCATGTCGCCAGCAAATGCCCCCATGCTTTGTTGATGAACGTTTGGTTCGGCGGCTTTCCAGCCGAATCGACCTGGCACGGTTTGCTGGCTGTCCAGGTCCCAGACTTGATTGAGTTTGCCGGAGAGGCCGTCGTTGTCCGTATCCTCCGGATCCGCCAGTGCTTGCAGGTCTTCAAGCGGTATGGCTTCCAGCAGACCCATGCCGATCATCTGCGGAGCCACCCGCGGAGACACCAACAGGTCTTCCGGGAGTGGGCCATAGTTAGGGTTCTCGATCCGGTAGACCGGTTTTCGTAGTTCTATTTCGGTGCCGTCCGACAGCGTCTCTGTCACCGATTCCCAGTCGATCACCAGATCGGCTTCAGGTTTGGCGGCCGGCAGGGCGGCGGTTTGCAACTGGCTGCCGTACACGGGGGCCGGTTTGAATCCGTGGGTCTTCAGGATATCCGCATCCTGCTCGGGATCGGCTGGCACGGCGAGGCGGAGGAACAGCGATATAGGTTTGTCGTCAGCGCCGGGAGGATGTCCACGGCCATCCTTTATGTGACAGCCCTGGCAGGAGTTGGTGTTGAACAGTGGCCCCAGTCCGTCGCGGGCATCCGTGCTGGCAGGGGCTTCGACCCAGGGGTTGCGGAAGAAACTGTTGCCGACACTGAAATCCAGGCGCCTGGTCATGGACAGGTTAGCCTGGGGCAGGGAATAGGCATTGTGATCGAACTGATCCACTGTGCCTTCGCCCCCCGTCTTGACCGTCGCCTGGATCGGATAAGGTTCCTGGGCGGCAGCCATGGCGAAGGCCGCTGCTACGGCCACTCCCGAAAACAAGGTCAGCAGTAGCAGGGGGCGTTGGCGCATGGTTTCTCTACAACGTATCGTTACTTTTTAGTGGATAAGCTAGTTAGTGGATCAGCTAGAAGGTATGGCCGGCGTCATCAGGCTTGAGTGAGTCGATGCCCAGTTCGCGGGCGGCCTGTTCAATGGAACCGGTTTGTGCCACCAGCGCCATAATCGCGCCGTTTACGATCTCCGCGCCTTTCTCATTGCCTGGCGCGATCATCATATCGAATTTCATCGGCTCTGACTCGGCTTCGGCACTGGATTTCATGGTTTGCAGCGCCCCCATCGACTCTTCGAACTGCTGGCTCAGTGTCTCGTTCAGTTCCGGGTTGAGCTCGGCAACCAGCTCGGACAGGGAAGGACCGGTCAGTTCAGAACCGTCAATCCGGGTGTAGCTGCCGGAGTAGATGTTGGCCACGCCCTGGCCGTTGTAGTAATGGGAGTTGTGGGTGTTGTCGCTGAAGCAGTCGTGCTCATCCTCGTAGGAATTGGCTTCCAGGGCGACTTTCATGCGCTCACCGGCAAGTTCACCCAGAGACAGGGAGCCCATGCCGAAGAACATTTTCTGGATGGCGGCGTCCGGTGCTTCGGCGAGCAGCTGGGAGCGGTAGTTGTCTTCCTGGCCGGGT
This sequence comes from Marinobacter sp. M5B, assembly GCF_042604615.1. NCBI lineage: Bacteria > Pseudomonadati > Pseudomonadota > Gammaproteobacteria > Pseudomonadales > Marinobacteraceae > Marinobacter > Marinobacter sp. M5B. The sequence continues at coordinate 3,267,675 of NZ_CP156894.1, read as the reverse complement.
GCCCATTGTGCAACCATCCATTCGAGATCGGTGATCAACAGATCGGTCGCGGCATCCAGGTAGGCGGCGCGGCGGTCGCAATTGCCGTGGGTGCACTCCTCGCCCTGGGCGTAGTCCGTCGCAGGACGCTGTCCGGCGCCGCGATCGAAGCCGTGCATGTCCTGGCCCCACAGCAGGAATTCAATAGCATGGTATCCGGTGGCCACGTTGGCCTCCGAGCCTCCGATTTCGTTCAGCTCCGCCAGCAGGTCTGGTGTCAGGCTGGAAGCGTCGACCGTCGTGCCACCAATATTGATTTCCGTGCTGGCAACAATGTTTGCCGTAGCGCCCTCGTTGCCCAATTCGTACTGGTAGCCGTCTTCCTTTACGTAATCGATCAGGCCTTCGTCCAGCGGCCAGGCATTCAGTTGCCCTTCCCAGTCATCAACCACGGCGTTACCAAAGCGGAACACCTCAGTCTGCTGATAGGGCACCCGGGAAGCCAGCCAGGCCTGTTTTGCCTTTTGCAGATTTTCTTCGGCCGGGCTTTCCAGGAAGGTGTCTATTGTGCTGTCGAGGGACTGTGCGGCGGTCAGTGCGTCTTCAAAGTTTGCATGGGCCAGGTCGGCGTAGTGTTCCACGACATCGGATTTGCTGATGGCTTCTGCTGCCGCCGGCTCTTCGGCTGCCGAGGATGTGGATGCGGTTTCGTCGCCGCTACTGCAGGCCGTCAGTAGCGTCGCGGAGATAGCGAACGCCAGGGGAATGCGTGATGCGTTTGAGAGCAGGGCCATTTCGATGTCCTTTCGCTGTTAATTAAATAAAACGTATTGTTATTCGCATTATAGAGAGCGGGTGGGCGGTTGCAACGAATGTGAGAATGATTTTCAATTTTGTTGACTTGGCTGGGGATAGTTAGAAATGTTTGCCAACTCTGCTCCTGCTGTAGCCTAATGGTGCCCCTTTCGTCAGGAGTCTGTAATGCTGAGTTACCTCCATGCGTTTCATGCCGGTAATTTTGCCGATGTTCACAAGCACGCTGCCTTAACGCTTGCGGTCAGGATGATGCAGGCCAAATCGTCTGCTATCGCCTGCTTCGATACTCATGCCGGTAGTGCCAGCTACGATCTTGCGGGAGATAGGGCGCTTAAAACCGGTGAAGCCGCTGCAGGGATCCAGAAGCTTTGGCCACTTCGAGCCGAGCTGCATTCCGACGACTGGCAGGCCGTCCTGGCTGGGTTGGCCTCGGGGGAGGGGAAGGACGGGCAATTGGCGAGCTATCCGGGGTCGCCGCGCTGGTTCCTCCGTTACCTGCGGGAGCAGGACACCCTGACCGCCTTCGAGTTGCACCCCGCCGAAGGCGAAACCCTGGGGCAGTGGGCTGCCGGGCATTCCCGGGTCAAGGTCTTTCAGGAGGATGGATTAAAGGGGTTGCTTCGCCATCTGCCGCCCAGGCAACCAAGGTTGCTGGTGCTGACGGACCCTTCATACGAGATCAAAAGCGACTATGAAGAAGTGGCGAACACCTTGGCGCGAGCGTGGCAGAAATGCCGTCATGGCGTGTATCTGATCTGGTATCCGATTCTGGCGGGTTTCCCCCACAAGCGATTAAAGGATGCGGTGTCTGATGGGCCCGTGCGCAAGGTGTTGTGCAGCGAAGTTGCACTCAACCGGGCCCCGCAACGCGGAATGTCCGGGTCCGGAGTGCTGGTGGTGAACCCGCCCTGGGGGTTCGACACCCGGCTTGCGGAGATGATGGATACGGTTTCCAGTGATCGCTGTCTGGGCCTGTCATCGAACAGCAACTGGCTGGTGCCTGAATAGCGCTATTGGGCGGTCGTATCCTTTGCTGGTATTGCGGACTCTGTTGTGCTGACCATTGTCAGGAGTTGGTCCAGGATGGCTGCTCCACGCTCACCAGCCATACGTATATAGGCCTTGCGGGCCGGTAGGCTGGCCTCACGGAAGCGGTCCCGCTCCTCCTCGGTCAATTCAACCACACGGATGCTGCTGTTTTCCTTGATGGTATCGAGACGGCTTGCATTGAGTTCAGCCTGTACCTCGTAAGCCAGCGGTGCGATCTCATCCATAGCATCTTCCAGCCAGAGTTTCTGGTCTTCGGGAAGGGCGTCAAACCACGACGTATTGGAAACCACGGAGGTGACAAACTGGGCAGGTCTGGCAAACGTCATCACACCCTGGACTTCGTAGAATCCCATCTCTTCAATGGCGAAAACAGGGTTGGCCTGCCCGTCAATGCGGCGTAACTGAAGGTCGCTGTAGACCTGCGAAAAAGGAACCTGGCTGGTTGTCGCGCCATAGGTTTTATAGGTCTCTTCAGCGATGTCCGACGTCATGGTGCGGATAGTGAGTCCGTCGAAGTCCGCGGGGCTCCGCAAGGGCTTGTTGGCGGTCCAGACCATCCAACCCTCAGGTACGAAACCGTGAAGCTTGAGGCCCTGCTCCTCGTAAGGCTCGTGGAACAGTTGCTTCAAATCATCGCTGGCAAGGACGCCACGATTCACCTCTTCGTCATCAGACAACAGATAATGGAGGGTGAACACGCCCACCTCGGGAATAACGTTGGCCAGGTGGCCGGGGGAGGCGAAAGCGAGATGGACGGAGCCTTCCCGGGCGAGATCCGTCAGTTGGAGTGACGTGCCAATAGAGCCATAGGGAAAAACATCAACGAGGATGTTGCCATCAGAGATACGCTCGATACGGTCCTTGAATTCAAGGGCATAACGGTGTTGGACGCTGCCTTCAATTTCCTCAAGGGCAAAGCGCCAGGTAACGGGGTAGGATGGCTTCTCATCATTGTCACCGCTGGACACCGGTGCGGGGCTGTCTGAACATCCTGCCAGGACAAGCATAACCGTCAAGAGCAATGGGGTTAGCCCGCGGCAGAATCTTCGCATGGTTTGTCTCCATTGGTCTCTACAAAATCATGCCGACAAGATACCACAATCAACGTTGATTATGGCCATCGCGACCTCGTTTGCAGAATCAAAAAGGCCCTGCAATAGCAGGGCCTGAAGCAACCAATGTGGGGAAGCCGCTTACATCAGTGCATCAACGCGATTCCGAACCTGAGGTTCACTGTTGTAAGCGGTGGCGATGGAATTGTAGGTGGGGATATCCATGCCGGAATCCTCAATCACTGTGACCATTTCATCGTTGGCTTCCATCTGCAGTTCCTGGGCCTTTTTCTGGGAATCAGCCGCTTCGATTTTTTCCATGTATTCATCACGGATATTGTTGATACCTTCCTGGGCCTCAACGAACTGCTTCAGTTCCGCGTCGGTAAAGTTGGTTTTCTGGGTGCCGGCGGAGGCGGGATCACTGTATCCGCCGTTGGGATTGGTGGCTTCAGGACTTTGCTGGTTTTCCTGTGCCAGTACGGGGCCTGCTGCCAGCAGTGCCAGGGATGCGGTCAGTGAAATGAGAAGTTTATTCATGGCGTTCTCCTTTTGCGTTGAAGGGACTGCACGGTGTCATCGAATGCAGTCTGACGTTGAAAGGAATGCGATTCCTCGAACGTTGGTGTTGCTTAATCAAGCTCTGTGCCAGCTTTTTATTTTTATGAAAAGCTAGAAAAAACAGTGATTTGGATATGTGTGAGCGTTACCTTTGCGTAATGTGCGTTGTGGCTAAATGTCACATGTGGCATACCTGTGTGACACTTTGTCGGAGCACGTTATGAAAACGCCTGTATCAAGAGCGCGGGACATGTTTCGCTCGCTGCGCCTGACCTTGGTGCTGAGCATGGTTGTACCGTTGATGGTATTCAGCGGCGTCGCCATTTATGTGGGGCTCGGTGCGGTCGAGCGTAATCTGAATGACCGTTTGCGGGAAGATCTGGAGCTTGTGGCCCGGGCGGTCAGTGGTCCATTGTCCCAGGCCATGTCCGATGGCGATGAAATTGTTCTGGGGGAGTCGCTGAAATCCATCTTCCGCATCGGCCGGGTGTTTGGTGCCTCAGTGTTTGATGAAGACGGGCAGCAGATCGCCAGCCTCGGTGTGGCGGACAGTGATGTTACGCGGAGCGACAGTGCCGAACGCGCGATAGCCAGTGGCAAGCTGGACGGAGCGTTTCGTAGGGTCGACGGGGTGTCAGTCTTCTCACAATTCACGCCGCTGGTTGCCCCGGACGGTCGAATTCAGGGGTTGCTTCAGGTAACCCGAAAGCGTAGCGATTTCCATGAGTTGGTGGCATCAAGCCGAATCTGGGCCGTCAGTATCTGGTCGGTGGTGTCGTTGATGGTCATTCTGGTGGTTGTTCTGGGGCACTATGGTGCCGTCGGTCGCCATGTCAGCCGGCTGTTGGAATTGATGGAGCGGATGGCCCCCGGCCGCTGGCAGATTGATGGACCTCCCGCGGGGCCGAGGGAGCTGAGACAGATCCACGAGGGGTTGCAAGACATGGGCGCCCGTATGGCGGTTGCGGAAAATGAAATCCGGGAGAGCGTTGAACGCGAGCGGGAACTGTCAGAGAAGCTGAAGTATCAGGAAAAGGTCGCCATGATCGGGCGGGTTGCCGGTGGCGTTGCCCATGAGCTGGGTGCGCCGCTGAATGTCATCCAGGGTCGCGCCAATATCCTTGGGCGGGGCGACCTGGCAGATAGCGACCGACGACACCTGAAGGATATCGAACATCAGGTCGAGCGGATGACATTGATTATCCAGCAGTTGCTCGATTGTTTTCGCCATGTGCCGGACTCCCGCCGGGAAACCGACCTGGCGGCGACGGCTCGCGATCTGACCGCGCGGGTATGCGACGAGCCCAAGTGCCATGGCGTTGAGATCTGTACCGATATTCCGGAGGCCAGCGCCGGCGTTCTGGCCGAGCCAACCCGTCTCGAAATGGCCTGCCTGAACCTGGTCCGCAACGCGTGCCAAGCGGCTCGCTCGCGGGTGATCGTGTCTGTTATTCCCCTCGACGGATACTGGGAGTTGCGGGTGGATGATGATGGCCCGGGTATCGATGATTCGCTGCGGGAGCGGATTTTCGAGCCTTTTTTCAGTACTCGTGCGGCGGGTGAGGGAACCGGTCTGGGGCTTGCGGTGGTCGGCAGTGTAATCAAGGAGCATGGTGGTCGGATTGAGGTTGGCACGAACGCGAACGGCGGGTGCCGGATGTCAACGTTCTGGCCAGTGTATGAGAAACGAGTGGACTCGACGGAGGCCCATCATGAAAGCTAGGCCCGCTTTGATCATGCTGGTGGAAGACGACGCCAGTTTGCGGACGCTTCTGTCAGAGGAGCTTGAGGTGGATGGTTATGCGGTACGCAGTGCTGCAACCGTTGAGGAAGGCTGCAATGGGTTGCGGGAATGGCGCCCGGACCTGATTGTGTCGGACCTTCGATTGCCAGACGGCGACGGCCTGGCAATACTACGGAAGCTGCAGGCGGAAGGCCATTCGGTTCCCTTTATCATCATCACAGCCTTCGGCACGGTTGACCAGGCGGTAGAGGCGCTTAAGGCCGGTGCCGATGACTTTCTCACCAAACCACTGTCAACCGACCATCTTCGCTTGAAGATCAAGCGCCTGCTGGCCCATGCGGCGGTGACCAGTGAACTCGCACGTTACAAATCCCAGAGTGAAAGCGACAGTGCGCTGGGGCTGGTGGGCGAGAGCCGGGCGATGGAGCGTTTGAGGAACGAAATACGACAGGTGGCCCGTAGCCAGGCGGCCGTCCTGGTAAGTGGCGAGAGCGGCACCGGCAAGGAACTGGTCGCCAGGGCCATTCACGACGAGAGCGAGCGCCGGCAAGGACCGTTTATACCAGTCAACTGCGCGGGCATACCCCATGAGCTGATGGAAAGCGAGTTTTTCGGCCACGAAGCCGGTGCTTTTACCGGCGCAAAATCCGCCCGCAGGGGGCTGTTTGCCGAAGCGGATGGAGGCACGCTGCTGCTGGACGAAATTGGCGAGATGCCGCTCGCTCTTCAGGCGAAATTGTTGCGTGTGCTGCAGGAAGGCACGATTAAGCCGGTGGGTTCTGACCACGAAGAGGCCGTCAATGTGCGTGTTATTGCCGCTACCCATCAGGACCTGGTCAGGGCCGTGGAACAGGGTGGCTTCCGCGAGGACCTTTACTATCGCCTGGAAACCCTGACCTTGATGGTGCCGCCATTAAGGGAGCGGGATGACGATGTGGATCTGCTTGCCATGCATTTCCTGCGGGATTCCGCCCGGCGTCACCAGCGCGGATTCCTGCAGCTGGGCGAAGTGGCTGCGCGAATGTTGGCGGATTATCCGTTTCCCGGCAATGTCCGGGAACTGGCCAGCGCGATTGAACGGGCCGTGACCTTTTGCGACGGTGATGTGGTGTTGCCGGAACATCTGCCGGCCCGTATCCGCAAGCGCCAGACAGAGTCTGCTGAGGGCCGGCCGGTGCTGCCATCAGGAAACCTGGCGGATTGGCCCACGTTGGAGCAGGTCCAGCAGGACTATGTTGTGCGTGTTATTGATGCGGTGGAAGGCAATAAACGCCGTGCGGCCCAGATACTCGGGGTAAACCGGCGTACGCTCTATCGCTGGCTTGATGCGGAAAAGGACACTGCTCATGACTAACCAGAAACAGGCAATGCTTTACGGCCTTGGAACGGTATTGCTCTGGTCAACAGTGGCCACTGCGTTCAAGTTGTCATTGCGGGAATTGACCCCGGTCCAGATGCTGGTGGTCGCCTGTTCCGCGTCGGTAATAGTGATGGCGCTTATTCTGGTCGCACAACGACGGTGGCACCTGGTCTTTGAACTGTCGCGCCGCCAATATCTGCAGTCTTTCGGTATGGGGCTTATCAATCCCTGCCTGTACTATTTCCTGCTGTTTGGTGCGTTCGACCGGCTGCCTGCCCAGGAGGCGCAACCCCTGAACTACACCTGGGCGCTGGTGCTGGCCTACCTGTCGGTGCCCTTCCTGGGACAGCGACTGCGGCGTGCCGATATCATCGCCGGATTGATTTGCTACAGCGGGGTCGTCGTTATCGCAACCCGTGGCGATGTGTTGTCGTTAACGTTCTCCGACCCTCTTGGTGTGGGCCTGGCCATCGGCAGCACCCTGGTCTGGGCGTCCTACTGGATTATCGCGACTCGGGATACCCGGGATCCGGTGGTCGGTCTGTTCCTGAATTTTCTCTGCGGTCTTCCGGTGATCGTGGTGATTTGCGGGGTGACGGACGGTTTCGATTTCAACCCCACAACAGGCCTGTTGGCGGCCACCTACGTGGGTGTGTTCGAAATGGGAATTGCCTTTGTGCTCTGGTCCTACGCCATGAAGAAGGCGGAAAATACCGCCAGGGTGAGTAACCTCATCTTTATCTCACCGTTCCTGTCGCTGGTGTTCATCTATTTCATTCTTGGCGAGATCATTCTGCCATCCACATACGTTGGCCTGGTGTTGATCGTTGCGGGGCTGTGGATTCAGCAACGTAAAACCCGGGAGACAATGGCGAGGGCTTCATCGGTATGAGCCAGTGGTTCATCTACATGGTACGGACCGCCAAAGGGGCTCTTTACACGGGGATCACAACCGATGTAGCGCGGCGCTTTGCCGAACACCAGGCCGGTGCACCAAAAGGGGCCCGTAGCCTGAGGGGCAAAGGGCCCCTTGAGCTCGCATTTTCCGCCGAGACGACAGACAGGGCGACGGCGTCGAAACTTGAGTGGCAGATCAAACAATGGCCGCGCAGGCAGAAGGAAGCGCTGATTCGTGGGGAGGTTGTCCTCCCGGTCAACTCGACAGATGCTGGCGTATAAACGTGCCAGCGGTTTGCAGGGCCTCGGTGGCGCGGTCCAGTTGCCCCGCGTGGACCTGGAAAACGTGCCAGAGACCGTTATAGATTTCCAGGCGTGTATCGACACTGTCACGGCTGGCCGCGTTCGCCAGGCGCCGGGCATCATTCAGCAGGATTTCCTGGCTGCCCACCTGTATCAGCAACGGCGGAAGGCCGGAAAGGTCGCCAAATACGGGTGAAACGAGAGGCTCGGACGGTGGTGTGTTGCCGCAGTACAGGCGCGCGGACTTGTCGATCCACGGCTTCTGTAGAACCGGCTCGCATTCAGGCGCGTAAAGGTGTTGGTGGGAAAGATCAGTCCAGGGCGACAGCACCATCAGCGACGAGGGCAAGGGCAGGCCTTTGTCGCGTAGGCGCATGGCCAGGGCTACGGCGAGTCCGCCGCCGGCTGAGTCGCCCGCGAGGCATAGGGTTGCAGGCGGATGCCCTTCGTCCAGCAAGGCGCGGTAAACCATTTCGGCATCGTCCAGTGCCGCGGGGAAGGGGTTCTCCGGTGCCAGTCGGTAGTCGGGAGTAACCACCATCGCGCCACTGAATTTCGACAGGTGGCCGGTTATTCCCTTGTGCGTTTTTGGCGAGCCTATGATGTAACCACCGCCATGGAAATACAGTATGACCCCGTGAGGGTTGTCGCTGTGACAGACTCGGGTGATCGAAAGCCCTTCTGCCTGGATGTCTTCAAACCGGGTGCCACGTGGCGGAATCGATGTCAGGTAGGCCTTGCTGATCAACCGGCGTTGCAGGGCAACGGGAATCGCGGGGTGCAGCAGGGGACGAACGAGTCGGTTCATGGTCTGGCGCAGGCCGGCTTCCAGGGCGGTTTGTATCATCGGCAACTCCGGGGTTGTGGTGTGCTAATCTAAGCACCAAGCTTAATGCAGACACACGGCTATTTTCATACCCATTCATGACAGGCGTTTAACTCTACGTGTACTGGAAAACAGATACCATAGAAATTCCGAACTGGGACAGGGCGTCGTTACTTGAGCGAATGTCGCCCTTCGAGCCTGAAAGCCAGGAACAACTCAGCGAGGATATGGTGGCCTACTGCCGGTTCTACGGCCTCGATCTCTGGGTAGAGCACCCGGAGGTCAGCTATCGCCAGGGTTATGTGATGGCGGACCGGCACCAGGTGATGGTCCACTATTTTCGCCTTCCGGATCAGTGCAAGCCCCGGGGCACGGTGTTTATCCTGCATGGCTACTTTGACCATGTAGGGCTATACAGCCAGTTGATCGACCGTTGCCTGGGTGCGGGCTTTGATGTGCTCGCCTATGATCAGCCCGGGCACGGGCTGTCCAGTGGCACACCAGCGGCGATTGGTAGTTTTCTCGAGTATCAGGCCGTGCTGACGGATGTCATGGCCAGTGTAAGGCGTCACGTGCGGGCGCCCTGGTATGCGGTCGGGCAGAGTACGGGCGGGGCTATCCTGATTGACTACCTGCTGACCAACCATCACGACCGGGAAACCTCGGACTTTCGTAGGGTGGTACTGCTGGCACCGTTGATCAGGCCGATGGGGTGGCTGGGTGCCAAAGTTCTGCACAGCCTGGTAAAGCCCTTTATATCGCGATGGCGACGGGCGTTTGGGGCCAACAGTGGAAACTCGCGTTTCCTGAAGTTCCTCAGGGACTACGATCCGCTCCAGGCCAGGGCCGTACATGTGGACTGGGTTTCTGCATTACGGCAGTGGGTACCGCATATTGAGTCCGCCCGCCCGGTCGATTTTCCGATTACCGTGGTGCAGGGGGAAAAGGACCTGACTGTAGACTGGCAGCACAATCTGCGGATTATCCGCAATAAATTTTCCTCCGTGGAGGAACTCCGGATACCGGATGGGCGTCATCATCTAGTAAACGAAGCCCAGGATTTACAGGCAACCGTATTCAATACCATTGTGGATACGTTTGAAAACGACCATGACGGGTCTCTGTCTGAGGCCAGTTAAGGAAAGCCAATGGCGGCATCATGCCGCGAACAGTCATACCTTGGAAAGACTTTGGAGAATGCCGTGAAGAAAACGATTGTAGCTTTTGCCGTCGCCACCGTGGGTCTTGGCGGCTGTATGACATACGATCCTTACACCGGTGAGGAAAAAACCTCTAGCGCCACGAAAGGCAGCATTATCGGGGCCATTGGTGGTGCCGCCGTCGGCGCTGCAACCTCCAGCAGCAGTGACCGTGGCAAAGGCGCACTGATTGGTGCCGCATCCGGTGCGGCCATTGGTGGTGGTATCGGTTATTACATGGACAAGCAGGAAGCGCAGTTGCGCCGCAAACTCGAGGGTTCCGGTGTTCGCGTTGTACGCAATGGTGACGAAATTGAACTGGTCATGCCGGGCAACATTACCTTCGACGTCAACCAGTCCTCCATCAAGCCGTCGTTCAGCAACACGCTGGAATCCGTGGCGCTGGTACTGAAGGAATTCGACAAGACCATCATTCAGATCGAAGGCCATACCGATAGCACTGGCTCGCGGGATTACAACCAGTTGTTGAGTGAGCGCCGCGCTGGGTCAGTCAGGGATTTCCTTTTGAATCAGGGTATCGCACCCAAGAGGACCCGTGCGACAGGTTATGGCCCGCGCTACCCGATTGCCTCCAACGACACTGAAAGCGGACGTGAACAGAATCGTCGCGTCGAGCTGACACTGGTTCCCATGCAGTAACATCAGCCCAGGCTGAATCAGCGACTCCGGATCATGCTCGCGTCCGGAGCCGCTTCCCTCCCTTTTTGCTCCTTCCCCATTCTGCCATCAGCTTCAATCGTCAACATCGGCCTTTGTGCATTAAAGGTTGTTTAAGAGAGCCGAATTGGCCTCATCTGACCTGAATCGCCCTTCAATGCATGGAACGGTGAAGGGGAATGTCCCGTGGTGGAACATAAGGCTCTATGTTGTCCGTTCCCGGTGAGCCTCAATCATGGAAAATGAGCAAATGGGAGATCTGCTTTGACAACAACGATCACAAAAACAATTGGTTTTACCCTCAGTGTTCTCTTGGCCGCCCCGGCCTTCGCAGAACTGTCGGATGGTGTCGGCCTGACGGGCACTTCGGAAGCCTCCGAATCCGCGCTTCAGCCGGGAGATCGCATACCGGGGCGCTATATCCTCACACTGGCCCCGTCGATTCCTGACATGCTGGGGCTTGCCGACCTGCAGGCAAGCGTCGAATCGCTTCTGGTGGCCGTAGGTGGTGGTGATATTCTGCATGTATACCGAACTGCGATGACCGGTGCGGCGGTCACGATGACAGAGCCGCAGGCAGCACTGTTGTCATCCCTGCCTGGCGTGCTGGCAGTTGAGCCCGACCAGGTTGTTGCCGCAAATGCGGTGACGGAGGGTGATGCCACCTGGGGGCTGGACAGGATCGATCAGCCGGTGCTCCCCCTGGATGAGCAATATAGCTACCCGTCCTCTGCCGGTAACGGAGTCAGTGTCTATATCATCGACACAGGTCTGCGGGATAGCCACGATGAGTTTGCCGGACGGGTGATTGAAGGCCGTAACTTTGCGGTGAACGATACGGGCTTGCTGGGGTTGGGTGGGTTGCCGTTGATCGGCCCGATCGTCAACATTGGTGGCGAGACTGACCCGGAAGACACCACAGACTGCAATGGTCACGGGACCCATGTCGCCAGTACCGCAACTGGCACCGTCTATGGCGTTGCCAAGAACGCATCCATCTCGGCCGTGCGGGTGTTGGATTGCTCCGGTGCCGGTTCTAACGCGGATGTGATCGCAGGTGTTGACTGGGTGGCTGAGAACCATCAGGCGCCGGCCGTTGCCAATATGTCCCTTGGTGGAGGAAATTCAGACGCTCTGGACGATGCCGTGCGTGGTGCGATAGAGCAGGGAGTGACGTTCGTCGTGGCCGCCGGTAACAGCGATGCTGACGCCTGTTCCGGCTCTCCAAATCGGGTTGCATCAGCGGTAACCGTAGGAAGCACTACCCGCGAGGATCAACGATCGTCGTTTTCCAACCACGGAGAATGTCTGGACCTGTTTGCCCCGGGGTCTGACATCACCGCGGCCTGGTACCAGGAGGACGATGAAGTAAACACCATCAGCGGGACCTCTATGGCATCGCCACACGTAGCGGGCAGCGTTGCCCTGATCCTGGGGGCTGAACCCGATCTGTCACCGGCATCGGTCAGCACCAGGCTGGACGAGCTGGCGACCAGAAATGTACTTGGGAGTATTGAAGAGGGCTCTCCCAATCGTCTGCTAAGAGTGCCGCAGTAATGCTTGAGGGCCGGAACGATCCCGTTCCGGCCATTTATCGTTTCCTAGTTCTTCCCGCCGGGAAGCCACTCGTCAATCCTTGCCTTCAGGTCCCGCAACTGGTCTTCCCCTGAATCCCGGATTTCCGAAATCTTCTTGCGTGCTTCTTCGACGTGTTCTTCCAGCGCCTGAATGCGCTCGGAGAAATCTTTCTGGATTTCAGCCTCTGCCTGGTCGTCCTGGGCTTTTGCCATCCTTTCTTCAGCATCGGCCTGCAGGCTCTGGATCTGTTTGCTCCAGTACTCGGTCTGGGTTTCCAGTTTTTTCTGCAATGACTCCTTCAGTGACATGGAATGCTCCTTGGAGTGAATGTTGGATGCAATGTTAAAGCTTTCACTTCCATCATGGCTGCATCTGATGACATCTCAAGGTCAAGTGCCCTAAAAGAGGATTAATAAGAGGTCATGTGCGGGAGTTGGCCTGTTTGGCCATAAAAAAGCCGGGACCTGTTGGCCCCGGCTTCTTTGTGGTGCTGAAACACCGTCTGGATCAGAACAGCACGCGGCAGCGGATGGTGCCTTTGACTTTCAGCAGTTTCTCAAGTGCCAACTCGCCGTACTCCTTGTCGACGTCGATCACCACGTAACCAATGTCTTCCTTGGTTTGCAGGTACTGGCCACAGATGTTGATGCCGTTTTCCGAGAACACCTGGTTGATTTCCGACATCACGCCCGGCACGTTTTCGTGGATGTGCAGCAGGCGGTGCTGGTTCGGATGTGAGGGCAGGGCCACTTCCGGGAAGTTCACGGAAGAGACAGACGTGCCGTTGTCGCTGTACATGGCCAGCTTTTCTGCCACTTCGCGGCCAATGTTTTCCTGTGCCTCAATGGTGGAGCCACCGACGTGCGGAGTCAGGATCACGTTGTCGAACTCGCGCAGTGGAGAGATGAACTCTTCATTGTTGGACTTGGGTTCAACGGGGAAGACATCAATGGCGGCGCCCAGGAGCTTGCCACTGCCCAGGGCATCGGCCAGGGCGTCAATGTCTACCACGGTACCCCTGGAAGCGTTCATCAGGATGCTGCCCGGCTTCATCTGGGCAAACTGCTCGGCCTTGAACATGTACTTGGTGGACGGCGTTTCGGGAACGTGCAGGCTGATCACATCGCAGGTGTTGAGCAGCTCCTGCAGGGTGCCTACCTGGGTGGCATTGCCGATGGACAGTTTGGACACCACGTCGTAGAAGTACACGTCCATGCCCAGGCCTTCGGCCAGCACGCTGAACTGGGTGCCGATGTTGCCATAACCGATGATGCCGAGCTTCTTGCCACGGATTTCGTAGCTGTCCTTGGCGGACTTCAGCCATTCACCACGGTGGGCCTTGGCGTTTTTCTCAGGTACGCCGCGCAGCAACAGAATCGCCTGGGCCAGAACCAGCTCCGCCACACTGCGGGTGTTGGAGAAAGGTGCGTTGAAAACAGCGATACCGCGACGGGTGGCCGCCTGAAGGTCAACCTGGTTGGTGCCAATGCAGAAACAGCCCACCGCTACCAGCTTCTGGGCAGCGTCGAATACCTTCTCGGTCAGCTGGGTGCGTGAGCGGATACCCACGAAATGAGCGTCGGCGATTTTCTCCACCAGCTCGTCTTCGGCCAGTGAATGAGTCAGGAATTCGATGTTGGTATAGCCTGCGGCGTTCAGGGTATCAATGGCGGACTGGTGCACGCCTTCCAGCAGCAGGATGCGGATTTTGCTCTTTTCAAGAGACGTATTTGACATGGGCTTGCTTCCGAACCTTTCGTCACATGAAATGACCCGTGAGGACCGCTGTTGGCGGGCGGGCTCACAGAACAGGGGCGGTATGATACCATAAACGCAGATTTTCACAGCGCGTCGGACCACCTGAATCAACTCTGCCTACCGGCGCCCTGATTAACCCTTTGCGAGACCGGACTATCCATGAATCCTGAACAGATCGTTGCCTCCCTCAAAGCCCTGATGGAAGCGGGCCAGACCCCCGGAAAAGTGCTGACTGACGCGGCCGACCTGGAAAATTACGGCAAGGACTGGACGAAGATCTATCCACCCAAGCCCGTGGCCATTGTTTTGCCCAAGACGACGGAACAGGTGCAGGCGCTGGTGAGGTTTGCCAACGAGAACCAGGTGGCTCTGGTGCCTTCTGGTGGGCGCACCGGCCTGAGTGCCGGAGCCGTGGCGGCCAATGGTGAGGTTGTGGTGGCGTTTGACAACATGAACCAGATTCTGGACTTCAGCGCCAGCGATCGCACCGTGAAGTGTCAGGCCGGGGTAGTGACGGAACAACTGCAGACCTACGCCGAAGACAACGGCTTGTATTATCCCGTGGATTTCGCCTCGGCCGGTTCCAGCCAGCTTGGCGGCAACCTCTCCACCAACGCCGGTGGTATCAAGGTAATCCGCTACGGCATGAGCCGGGACTGGGTGGCTGGTCTGAAAGTGGTCACCGGCAAGGGGGATATCCTCGATCTGAACAAAGATCTGGCGAAGAACAACACCGGGTACGACCTGCGCCATCTGTTTATCGGCGCGGAAGGCACTCTCGGATTTATTACCGAGGCCACCATGAAGCTCTCTCGCAAGCCGGATAATCTGACCGTGCTGGTGCTGGGCCTGAACGACCTGACCAACACCATGGACGTGCTGCAGGCGTTCCAGAAGCAGATCGATCTGACCGCCTACGAGTTCTTCTCCCATCAGGCCATGGGGCATGTACTGGCCCATGGCCAGGTGCAGGCGCCGTTCGAAACCGAGGCTCCGTACTACGCGCTGCTGGAATTTGAGGCGGTGTCCGACCAGGTGATGGACGATGCCATGGCGCTGTTCGAACAGTGCGTGGAAAACGGCTGGGTGCTGGACGGCGTTATCAGCCAGAGCGAAACCCAGGCCCTGAACCTTTGGCAACTGCGGGAGCGCATTTCAGAGTCCATTGCACCGCGTACGCCGTATAAGAACGATATCTCTGTGGTGGTTTCCAAGGTGCCAGGGTTCCTGCAGGAAATCGACGCGGTGGTCACCGAGCACTACCCGGATTTCGAGATTATCTGGTTCGGCCACATCGGCGACGGCAACTTGCACCTGAACATCCTCAAACCGGAAGACCTGGCCAAAGAGGATTTCTTTGAGAAATGCCAACAGGTGAACAAATGGGTCTTCGAGATTGTCGAACGTTATCAGGGCAGTGTGTCTGCCGAGCATGGTGTCGGCATGACCAAGAAGCCGTATCTGGAGTACACGCGCAGCGCCGCTGAAATTGCCTACCTGAGGGGCATCAAGCAGGTGTTCGACCCCAAGGGTGTGATGAACCCCGGCAAGATATTTGACTGAAGGCGTTCAGGCGATGCGGGTGGTGGCTCCTGGGAGCGACCTGAATGGTAGAGCAGCTTTCCGAGTGTGAAGGCGACTGTTTTCTCCTGACCCCCAACCGGTCCATGAACTGGCGGGGCAATATCCGCATTTGGCTTGCGGCTGTGTTGCTTTCGCTGGTTATTTCCACTGGCATGCTACTGGCCGGAGCATGGCCGGTATTGCCGTTCGCGGGTCTTGAGTTGACCGCATTGGCGGCGGCGTTCTACTACACTTCCCGTCAGTGCCAGAGGCGCGAAGTGCTCACGTTCGCACCGGAGCTGATCCGCCTGGAAAAAGGCCTGACCCAGAAGGAGCGGGAATGGGAGCTGCCCCGGCGCCACACCCGCGTATGGCAGGACATGCCACGCCATCCCTGGACTCCCCCAAAGCTTCACCTGCAGTTCCGGGGCGAGGAAATTTCCCTCGCACCCTTCCTCAATATCGATGACACCGAGGAACTGGTTGCTATCCTGGAGAGGCATGGGCTGAGGGTGGAAAAACGGCGCAGGCCGGAGAAGCGCTGGTTCTGACTACATTCATCTGACAATCAAAGTGTTGCTGTATGAAAGATCACATCGTTGTGCTCAGCGGCGCCGGTATGAGCGCCGAAAGCGGACTCTCCACGTTTCGCGATAATGGCGGCCTGTGGGAACAACACAGTGTCTATGATGTGGCGACGCCAGAAGCCTTTGCCCGAAACCAGGAACTGGTGCTGCGCTTCTACAACGAACGCCGGCGGCAGTTGAAGTCGGCACAACCAAATGACGCCCACCGCTTGCTGGCGGAACTGGAGCAGCATTACCGGGTAACGATCATTACCCAGAACGTGGACAACCTGCATGAGCGGGGCGGCTCCAGCAATGTTATACACCTGCACGGCGAACTCACCAAAGCCCGCAGTTCGACGCATCCGGAACTGATTTACGACATCGGATTCAACGACATACAGCCTGGAGATACCTGTGATCGCGGCTCCCAGCTTCGGCCGCACATCGTATGGTTCGGCGAGGAAGTGCCGATGATCGAGGCCGCAGCGGAGATCGTGCCCACCGCAGATCATCTGCTGATTGTGGGCACGTCCCTGCAAGTCTACCCCGCAGCCGGGCTGGTGGATCTGGTGAATTTCGATGTGCCGGTAACGGTCATCGATCCTGGTGAACCGGCGAGCCTTTCGAGGGCGAAGGTTATTCGCAAGGGCGCCGGTGAGGGCGTTGCGGAGTGGATGAAGGGGCTGGGGTTATAACGCCAGATACTCCTCGAGTTCTTCCCGAAATGCTGCTTGCACCCCCAAACGCTTCATCATCCAGTAATGGCCGGCAATCATTCGGTCAATGAAGATGCTCTCTACCGGCGGCTTGAAGTAGTCCAGGTACTTGAACACGGTGGTGGTTTTTGCAGCGACGTCCTTGTGCAACTCAGACTCGGCAAAGTCGTAGGGGGTGTCACTGTCAAAGGGCTGAATCAGAATGTCCCGCCACATGGCATAGTAGGCTTCGTCCACCGCCGGCTGTGATTCCACGCGAGCACCAAGGGCGATCAGGTGGCGATCCAGGGCGGCGTAATCCTCTTCCAGGGCGGAGACCAGGGCGTTGCGATAGGCCTCGACGATTTCCGGCTTCAGCTTTTTCACGCAACCAAAGTCATAAAGGATGATGGTGCCATCGGGCCGGTAGGCGAAATTGCCGGCGTGGGGGTCGCCATGGATGCACTGGTAGCGGAAAAGCTGGTCCGCCATCATGGTGAAGATGCGGTGCCCGATCAGGTTGATGGTGTCCTGATCGTATCTTGCGGGGGTTACCTCGCTGATATGGTCGCCTTCCACCAGCTCCATGGTCAGTACCCGCCGGGACGAGTGGCTGGCAAAGACGGTCGGGATCTCGATCCAGTCGTCACTGGCATGGAATGCCTGGAATTCCTTCAGGTTGCGGGCCTCGTTCTCGTAATCCAGTTCCTCTTTGAGCCGCACCCGGATTTCGCCGAACAGCTGGTCGACGTGCTCTTTCGGCATTTTCAGCAGGCCGCCCAGTTTCAGGGCCATTCGTAGCTGTTTCAGGTCGCTGTCGCAGGATTCGTCCACGCCGGGGTACTGAACCTTGACGATGACATCGGTGCCGTCGTGCAGGCGGGCCCGGTGAACCTGACCGATGGACGCCGCTGCGTAGGGTTTTTCCTGCAGGTATTCGAACAGTTCTGACACCGGTTTGCCCAGTTCGCTCTCCACCTGACCGACAATTACCTCGAACGGCATGGGCGGAGCCTCTTTCTGAAGCCGCTCAAGGGCATCCGAGAATTCCCGGGGCAGAAAGTCCTGGGTCTGGGAGGCAATCTGGCCGACTTTCATGACCGCGCCCTTGAGCTCACCCAGGGTATCGACAATCTGGTCCGCCATGCGGGTATAGCTCTCAGAGCGGGCGCCCTCGTTGTCTTCCTCGCTGCGGAATATCCGGCGCGCACGCTGCCCGGCATACTGACCGGCCACGGACGCCGTCATGCCTGCCAGTCTGAAGAATCGTCCGCTGCGTGTGGTAACCGGTTTCTTTGCCATGCCTGTTATACGTCCTGAAGAGCCGATGGACCTGAGGAGGATCGCAATGTCCCATGCCCAGCCTAGAGCACGGTGGTCTCCACAAACAAGGCGTCTTCCAGTTCCAGAGACAATATCTGGCCGGATTCCAGGGGGCCAACGCCTTTTGGTGTACCGGTAAGAACCACATCGCCGGGCATCAGGGTGAATTGGGTGCTCATGTGGGCGATCAATGGCACGATCGGGTTCAGCATATCCCGGGTATCACCGGTTTGCTGGCGTTCGCGGTTGATGTCGAGGGTAAAGGTGAGATGGTCTCGGCGGAGACGGTCGATACACACGAAGGGCGACAGTGGGCAGGCACCGTCAAAGGCCTTGGCGCGTTCCCAGGGCTGGCCTTTCTCTTTGAGCCGGGATTGCACGTCTCGCAGCGTCAGGTCCAGCGCCAGGCCGTAGCCAAGGATAGCGGCTTCGGCGTCGCTGGCCGACGCATTGGTCAGTGGGCGGCCGATCAGCACGGCCAGCTCGGTTTCAAAATGAACCGCGCCCTGGTTGCGTGGGAAGTCCAGGGGGCGGGTGATGTGCACCGCGGAGGTTGCCGGTTTGATAAACAGCAGGGGCTCATCCGGAACCGGGTTGTTCAGCTCCCGGGCATGTTCCGCATAGTTACGACCGATGCAGACAATTTTGCCCAAGGGCAGGTTAACCGGTGTTCCGTCTTTCCAGTGGTGCTGATAGTCAGGCATGGCCGCTCCCGTCGTGCGTTATGGAAGGGAGCGAGACGCTCCCTAATCACCCTCAAAAGAGCAAACAGTATAAACCTTCAACTCCTCTTCCTGCAGCTTGCGTGAGCCCCCCAGGTCGGGGAGGTCAATCATGGCAGCCACTTCGACGATCTCGGCGCCAATTCTGCGAATGAGCCGTGAGGCGGCCAGCATGGTGCCGCCGGTGGCGATCAGGTCGTCCACCAGCACCACGTTGTCGCCGGGCTTGAAGGCGTCCTTGTGCAGTTCCACCGAGGCGGTGCCGTACTCCAGTTCGTAGTCTTCCACCAGGGTATCGAACGGCAGCTTGCCTTTCTTGCGGATCAGTACCAACGAGGCGTTCAGCTCATAGGCCAGGGCTGAGCCGATGATAAAACCACGGGCATCTACGGCGGCAACGGCATCAATATCGTGGCCGTGGTAGCGGTGAACGAAGGCATCAATCAGCTTGCGGAACGCGGTGCGGTCCTGGAGCACGGTGGTGATGTCGCGGAAGGCGACGCCTGGCTTGGGCCAGTCTGGCACGGTGCGAATGGCTTTCTTGATGCTTTCTGAAAAATAGTCCATAGCGTGTCCAAGCGCTGAAAGCGCAGCTTAGGCTGCGTCCAGGAAAATGAATTTCAGGATAAAGACCAAGGCGATGATGACCACGCTGGGGTTCAGGTCCGACCAGCGGCCGCTCAAGGCCTTGAGGATGGCATAGGTAACGAAGCCCAGGGCAATGCCGTTGGCGATCGAGAAGGTCAGCGGCATCATCAGGGCGGTTACCACTGCCGGTGCGGCTTCGGTGACGTCGTCCCATTCGATCAGCTTCAGGCCGCTGGCCATCAGCACCGCGACATAAAGAAGCGCCGGAGCGGTGGCGTAAGCCGGAATAATACTGGCAATGGGCGAGAGCAGCAGGCACGCCATGAACAGCGCCGCGACGACCACAGCGGTCAGGCCGGTGCGGCCACCGGCGGAGATGCCGGCGGTGGATTCGATGTAGCTGGTGGTGGTGGAGGTGCCGAGGGCAGCGCCGGACATGGTGGCTACGGAATCGGACATCAGCGCGCGGCCTAGCCGTGGCAGTTTGCCGTCCTTGTCCAGCAGGCCACCGCGCTGGGCGGCGCCGATGAGGGTGCCGGAGGTGTCAAACAGGTCTACAAACAGAAAGGCGAAAATCACGCTGATCATGCCAATGTTCAGCGCGCCTGCGAGGTCCAGCTGCATGAAGGTCGGCGCCAGA
The DNA here is from genome assembly GCF_042604615.1 of Marinobacter sp. M5B. Lineage (NCBI taxonomy): Bacteria > Pseudomonadati > Pseudomonadota > Gammaproteobacteria > Pseudomonadales > Marinobacteraceae > Marinobacter > Marinobacter sp. M5B. Next base: position 3,247,774 of record NZ_CP156894.1, on the reverse strand, counting down.
CTTGGGGGCGCGGATGCAAAACCATCGTACTCCACCATGCCCAGCCCCATGGCTGCTGCTGTCACGGCAATGATCCCGATCATCACCGCACCGGTGATCTTGCGGAAGGACAGAGCACAGATCAGCACGAAACCGCCGAAGAACAACAGGCTCTCGGCCACTTTTACGTCACCCAGACCAACCAGGGTGGCGGGGTTATCAATCACGATGCCGGCATTTTTCAGCGCGATCAGGGCCAGAAAGAAGCCAATGCCGGCGGAGATGCCGAAACGCAGGGACATGGGAATGCTGTTGATGATCCATTCCCGGACTTTGAAGATACTCAGCAGGAAGAAAATAAAGCCGGAAATGAAGACAGCACCCAAGGCCACCTGCCAGCTATAGCCCATGCCGCCAACAACGGTGAACGAGAAGAACGCGTTCAGGCCCATGCCCGGCGCCAGCGCGATCGGGTAGTTGGCCCAAAGCCCCATGATCAGGGTGCCAATGGTGGCCGCCAGGCAGGTCGCTACGAATACCGCGCCGAAGTCCATGCCGGTAGCGGAGAGAATGCTGGGATTGACCACGATGATGTAAGCCATGGTCAGGAAGGTGGTAAAGCCCGCAAGTACCTCTTTGCGAACTGTGGTGCCATTAGCCTGGAGCTTGAATAGTCGTTCTAGCATGACGTATGCCTGCCTTACAGGGTGCTGAATGGGGGTTGAATGAACCGGTTTCAGGAATTGGGTGAAAAAACGGCAATGTTACCGGCTGGAGGCGAGAACGCCAAGGGACGATTGATCATCGGTAGCCTCATTGCACTGTTCGCCTGTCCCGCTGGAGGCGGATGTCGAAGCGCACAGCCAGCAGTCGGGTGATGAAAATAAACAAGAGGCCAATGGTCATGGCCAGGGATTCGCTCTCCAGCAGCCACTGGCAAACAAAGTATAGCCAACAGCCGGCGAAGGATATGGACGCGTAGATCTGGTCTTTGCGGAAAATCAACGGCACCTCATTGCAGAAGGTGTCACGCAGGGCACCACCAAAAGTACCGGTCATCACGCCCAGGAGTGACGCCACAAACCAGGAATGGCCCAGGTCCAGAGCCAACTGCGCGCCGAGGATTGTGAAAACACCCAGGCCGAGGGCATCAGGAAGCAGGATGCGCGATTCGCGGATACGCTCGACACGGTGCCAGTAGCTGAACACAACGGCCATGCAGAGGATCAGGATAGGTTGCTCCTGATGCTTGATCCAGTACAACGGGTGATTATCCATCATCAGGTCACGAAGGGTTCCTCCCCCCAGGGCGGTCACGAAGCCGATGGTGAAAACGCCCACCGGGTCCATGTTCTTGGATCGGGCGATCAACATGCCGGAGATCGCAAAGGCAATCACACCGGTCATTTCCAGCACGTAAATTATGTCAAACATCTCTGGCCCTAAGCCGCGTATTGCGAGCGCTGTGATCCGTTCCCGCTTTTTGAAGCGTGTTTGAGGCATATCTTGAAGCTGTTACGCGTATTGAGCAATGACTATGTCTCTGATTCGTCTGGCCTATGCCAGTGAGTCATTTTTCCGATCAGAATAAGCCCTGCTAATCCGGAGAGATTAGATTTCTTTATTTGCTTCATGATCCGACTCTGTTTAGGTTGATAACCATCCATTGATGTTGTCCTCTATCGACCGTCCAAATATCGACTGTCCTACAACGGAGTCACGAATATGAGAGCTATCCTCTGTAAGGAATACGGCCCGGCGGAGACGCTGGTGATTGAAGATGTCACCAGCCCCGTCGTGAAAGGTCACGGGGTCAAGGTGCGCGTTAAGGCCGCCGGCCTGAACTTCCCGGATACCCTGATCATTGAAGGCAAGTACCAGCTCAAGCCCACCATGCCGTTTTCTCCCGGTGGAGAGATGTCTGGCGAGGTAATTGAAGTCGGCGAGAAAGTTACTCGCTTCAAGCCGGGCGACCGGGTTGCCGGCCTCACCGGCTACGGTGCCTTTGCCGAAGAGGTGGTTGTCCCGGAGCAGAACATCCTGCCCATTCCCGAATCCATGTCCGACGAAAAAGCGGCTGCTTTTTCCATGGTCTATGGAACTTCGTATTACGCTCTCAAGCAACGCGCCAATATCCAGCCGGGGGAAACCCTGTTGGTGTTGGGTGCCAGCGGCGGTGTTGGCCTGGCAACGGTGGAACTGGGTAAAGCTATGGGCGCCCATGTGATTGCGGCAGCCAGTACGGCAGAGAAGCTGGCGGTGGCGAAAGAGGCCGGTGCCGACGAGCTGATCAACTACACCGAAGAGCCGTTGAAAGACGCGGTTAAGCGCCTGACCAACAGTAAGGGCGTGGATGTGATCTACGATCCGGTCGGCGGTGATTTTACGGAGCAGGCGTTGCGCGCCATGGCCTGGAACGGCCGTCACCTGATCATCGGCTTCGCGGCTGGCGATATCCCCAAGATTCCGGCGAACCTGACGCTGCTGAAAGGCTGTTCCGTTGTTGGTGTCTTCTGGGGCAGCTTCACCCAGCGTGAGCCTCAGAACAGCGCCCAGAACATGATGGAGCTGCTGAAGCTGTTCTCCGAAGGAAAGATCAATCCGCGAATCAGTGAAGTCTATGACTTCGAGGACTATGAGAAGGCTCTCGGGGCGCTGACCGGTCGGACTGCTACGGGTAAGGTTGTCCTTAAGGTCGGTTCTTAAGGCCGGCCCCCAGCCTGTTTGTTTCGGTGGATGCATCGGTGGGGAGCCCCTCCCAAAAAACGCTTCAAGCACATCCATGTGCGCTTGGGCTCCGCCATCCATGGCTCCGCACATTTTTGGGAGGGGCTCCCCACCGATGCAGGCAAGGCATGGGAGGTATGCCTTAGATCCAGAAAATCTCAGAACCGAACTTTTCCGGCATCAATCTCTGTAACCAGCTCGGAGGTCAACCGGGTATAACCATCTGTACCGGGTAACCAGGCGTAAACTTCCTCCCCAGGCTTGTCGATGGAATAACCGGCTTTCTGGATGTCCACCTTGCGGTACTTGAAGGTCCCCGTTTTCTCGATGGCACTGGTTACCCGCACAAACACCGGAATCGCATAGGGCGGCAGGTTGTCGCTCAGGTATCGGAACAGTCGGTTCACATCAAATGCCTGGCCATTGGCATGGGGAACCAGCGTTACCATGCCGGCCTTGCCGTTGGTGCCCGGGATCTCCACCCCATAGACAATGGCTTCCTCCACCATATTGGAACCGTCGATGATGTTCTCCACCTCGGTGGTGGATACGTTTTCCCCTTTCCAACGAAAAGTGTCGCCCATACGGTCCACGAACTGCAGGTGTCCGCAGCCGATTTCTTTTAGCACGTCACCGGTGTTGAACCACTGGTCGCCTTTCTTGAAGGCGTCCCGCAGGATCGATTTTTCCGTGGCTTCTTTCTGGGTATAACCCTCGAAGGACCACTTCTTGGTGATCTCGCCGATCAGCAGGCCCGGCTCGCCCTTTTCGACTTCCTGCATGAATCCGCTGTCGTTCCGAACCGGGTCGCGGGTGCCGTCGTGGAATTTGACCAGTTTGTAGGGGGCGGTGGAAAAGCCAACGGTGTTGTCCAGGTTGAAGAAATTGCTGAAGCCGATGTTGCCCTCGCTGGAGGCATAGAGTTCCGCCACGGTTTCGATGCCAAAGCGTCCCTTGAACTCCTTCCAGATGGACGGGCGCAGGCCGTTGCCGATCATCTTGGTGAGGTTGTGATTGCGGTCCTGTTCGCTGGGGGGCTGATTCAGCAGGTAACGGCAGAGTTCGCCCACGTAGCCGAAAGTGGTTGCCTGGAAATACCGTACGTCGTCCCAGAACGCGCTGGCGGAGAATTTTCGACGCAGGGCAATGGCAGAGCCACCGGCCATCACGGATCCCCAGCACACCAGCAGGGCGGTGCCGTGGTAAAGGGGTAGGGTGCAGTAAAGGACATCGTCCGGTTTCATGTCCAGGGACATCATGCCGAACCCGCCGTAGGCTTTCATAAACTTGCGGTGGCTGCCCGGCGCCGCCTTGGGTAAGCCAGTGGTGCCGGAGGTGAACAGGTAGATGGCGGTGTCACCCATGGTGGGCGGATCGGCCGGCTTGGGGGCCGTATTCCGATGGGCGCTGACCTTTGTCGCCATGTTCACATAGCCCTTCGGTGCATCGCCGAAGATGTTCATGGTGTTGGTATCGGCCAGGAACAGGAATGGGTTGGGGTGGCTGGTCCTGATATCGGCTTTCACGCCGTCAAAGGCCTCCACCAGTTCCTCGCCCACAACGACCATTTTAGGACTGACCAGATTGATGCTGTGTTCCAGTACGCGCCCCTTCTGGGAGGTGTTGAGCATGGCACAGGCCACGCCCACCTTGGCGGCACCGGCGACCACGGCGAGCAGCTCCGGGCGGTTTTCCAGGAATACGGCGATGGTATCGCCCCGGATAAGGCCCTCTGTCTTCAGGAAACCGGCAATGCGGTTGGCCCAACCGTTGAATTCCCGCCAGGTAATGCTGCGGTCTTCGAACAGGATGGCCGGGCGGTGTCCGTACTTTTCGGCGTTGCGGTCCACCAGGATGCCAAGGGTCAGGTCCTTGTTCTCGTTTTTGACCGAGTAGTAGTAATAGCCCTTGGCAATGGCGGGAAATCGCCGGAGTATGCCCGGCAGGCTGCGAGCAATGTCACGTGGGGATACGTTGTCCTGGGTCATGGGGTCATCCGTCAGGGTCAGTGTGAAACGTTGTTGTTTGTTTTGCCCCCGGACAACGAATGGCTCCGGGGTTAATCCAGAAACAGGTCCGGCAGCAGGGGCTTGTCGCCTGGCTGGTACCGGTAGTGTTCGAAATCCGTTACGCCGTCGGCCCTGAGCACGTCCTCATCGATCAGGGACTGCCCGGTCATTGCCCCGGCAGGACGGCTGAGGACGCTCAGTGCGGCGTCCGCCATGATGTCTGGCTTGCGGCCCTGGGCCATCATTTGCGGGCCGCCCACTTCAAACTCAATGGCGGCCGTGGCGATTAACGTTTTAGGCCACAGGGTGTTCACTGAAACCCCGTAACGCCGAAACTCCTCGGCCATACCCATGCTCAGCATGGTCATGGCGTACTTGGTGGTGGTGTAGGGCCCATACTGGGCGAACCACCGGGTATCCAAATTCAAAGGCGGCGACAGGCTCAGGATATGGGCCTGGTCGGACTCCTTCAGCCAGGGCAATGCCGCCTGACCGCAGAGGAATACGGCGCGAGCGTTGACCTGATGCATCAGGTCGTACCGGCTGACCTTCAGGTTCTCGACGCCGGTCAGTTTGATGGCGCCCGCGTTGTTTACCAGCGCATCAATGCCGCCAAAATGGTTCGCAGCTTCATCTATCCGCTGGCGCACCAGTTTTTCGTCTCGCACATCCAGCACCAGTGGCAGGGCCTGGCCACCTGCCTGTCGAATTTCCTCCGCCACGCTGTGTATCGTGCCTGGCAGCTTTGGATGCGGTTCGTCGGATTTTGCGCCGATCACCACATTGGCACCTTCTCGGGCACAGGCAAGGGCGATGGCTCGCCCGATGCCCCGGCTGCCTCCGGTTATAAAAACGGTTCTGTTCTTCATTGTGCTCATTGTCCGGCCTCCTCTGAGGTGGCGTCTGTGGCAGTGATCTCTACCAGTAACTGGCTGCGTTTTACCTGGTCGCCTTTGGTGGCCAGTATCTCGCCGACCGTGCCATCGCGGTCGGCTTTTACCGGATGCTCCATCTTCATGGCCTCCAGGATGACCAGGGTGTCGCCCTGTTTCACCGCCTGGCCGGCCTGAACCAGAACATCAATAATGGCGCCGTCCATGGTGGCCTTGATACGGCCACTGCCGCTGGCGGCGGCACCGCTGGCCGGCTGGTGGGTCACGTCACGCACTGCCAGTGCCTGCCCGAACGCCTGCAAATATAGGTGATCGCCCTGGCGGTGATATTGGCATCGCTGACGAACGCCGTTGTCGATAATGCATAACAGGCCATCGCCCATGCTTTCAAGGTCGAGCTCGTATTGCTCTTCGCCCAGGGTCACGGTGACATGATTGCCGGCGCGGCGGACCAGCAGTTCCAGGGTTTTATCGCCGGTATCCAGTTTCATCGGACTGACGGTCGAGGGTGCGTTGCTCCAGGCATTATTGAGGTTGGCCCGAACGTCAGGACGGCCTGAATTGCCATGGCTGAACACGCAGGCTGCCAACGCGAGCTCGCGGATGCTGATGTCTTTTGGTGCCAGGGATGGATCATCTCTGAACGCCTGTTGCAGGAAGGCGGTGGTGGCCTCGCCTTCGCCGAAGGTGTCGTCCGCGATGATGCGGCTCAGGAAATAACGGTTGGTGGTCACACCGAATACAGTGGTGTCTTCCAGCGCCCTGAGCAGTCGACGACGGGCTTCGTTGCGATTGGCCCCCCAGGCGATCACCTTGGCCAGCATGGGATCATAGTGAGGCGTAATCGAGTCCCCGGAGCGCACGCCGGTATCACACCGCAACCCTTCGCCTTCCGCAGGCTGGAACTGGTGCAGCGGCCCGGTTTGCGGTGTGAAGCCGTTGGCTGGGTCTTCTGCGTAAAGGCGCACTTCAATGGCATGGCCGTTCAGCTGGATCTGGTCCTGTGTTAGTGGCAGCGCCAGGCCCTCGGCCACGGAAAGCTGCCAGGCCACCAGGTCCTGCCCGGTAATGAGTTCGGTCACGGGGTGCTCCACCTGCAGGCGGGTGTTCATTTCCAGGAAGTAGAAGTTGCGGTCCTTGTCGACGAGGAACTCGACCGTACCAGCACCTTCATAGCCACAGGCCAGCGCCGCCTTCACGGCAGCTTCGCCCATGGCCTGGCGCAGTTCGGGTGTTACAAACGGAGAGGGTGCCTCTTCGACGACTTTCTGATGGCGCCGCTGAACTGAACAGTCCCGTTCACCGAGATACACCGCGTTACCGTGTTGGTCTGCAAATATCTGGATTTCGATATGGCGGGGTTCAATAACCGCCTTCTCCAGAATCAGCTCACCATCGCCAAAGGCCTGCTTGGCTTCGGAGCGAGCCCGCTGAATGTTATCGGCCAGTTCCGCTGCCTTTTCCACCAGACGCATACCACGGCCACCCCCGCCGGCAGAGGCCTTGATCATCAATGGGTAGCCGATATTTTCGGCGGCGTTGATGAGTTCTTCGTCGCTGGCATTGTCGCCCTCGAACCCCGGCACCACCGGCACACCGGCTTCCTGCATGGCAATCTTCGATCGCCGCTTACTGCCCATCAGCTCAATAGCCGCCTCCGGTGGCCCGACAAACACCAGGCCGGCGTCTTTGCAGGCCCTGGCAAACCCGGAATTCTCCGACAGGAACCCGTACCCCGGATGCACACAATCCGCCCCGGTTTTCCGCGCCGCCTCAATAATCGCCTCTGCGTTCAAATACGACGCCGATACCTGAGCCGGTCCGATACACACCGCCTCGTCGGCCAATTCCACGTGCAGGGCCTTGGCGTCTGCCTCGGAATACACTGCCACCGTCCGGTATCCCAGCGACTTCGCGGTTTTGATCACCCTTACGGCGATTTCGCCTCGGTTCGCTATCAGGAGCTTTTTTAGCATTTTTGCTGGTCTCATGGTTGGGTGGTTATCCGCTTTGGTGGGAGGGAGGCCCTGGTTCAGGACACGCCGTGAATACGTCCATGTAGGCCCCTAAAAAACATCCATGTTTTTTAGGGGCCTGAACCAGGGCCTCCCTCCCACCAAAGCTCCTTCCAACTGTTGTAATTGCATGTCTTTTTTTATGAGCGTTTTGCACGGTGTCTGGGGTCGGGGTTGATCCGGCTTTCCGGGACCGTCAAAAACATGGATGTTTTTGTCGAGCGTACAGGGACGTATTCACCGCGTGTCCCGGAAAGCCGGATCAATCCCGACCCTCCACCATCAGTCTGACTTGGCCCAAGAAGCCGGCCGTTTCTGCATAAACGCAAGAGTCCCCTCGGAACCCTCGTCACTGCGAATCGCCTCGGCAAACTTCCCGGCAGCACTGTCCAGAAGCCCACTCATCGACTCGTGACCAACGCGGTGCAACAACGCCTTGGTCTGGGCCGTCGCATTCGGCGCGCACTGCTGTACCCGGTCAACCGCATGGCCGAGCAACTCATCAATCTCAACTTCAGACTCCGCCACCTGGTGAACAATCCCCAGCCGGCACGCCTCATCCGCGTCCACTCGCAGCCCCAGCAACGCCAACCGACGCGCCTGCGTCAGCCCGATGCGCTCCACCACAAACGGCGCAATCTGCGCGGGAATGACTCCCAGGGTCGTCTCCGGCATACCAAACTTGGCTGTCGGCCCGGCAATCGCCACATCCGACACACAGGCCAATCCAAAACCGCCGCCCATCACCGCACCCTCGGTGACTGCAATCACCACCTTCGACGACTCGTTCACCTGTTGAATCATCTGGCCGAACGCCCGGTTCAACCGGTAGAAAGGATCTTCCTCACCCTCGGAAGGCTTCTGCCCCCGGGCACCGGCCATGTCCTTGATATCCCCGCCGGCGCAAAAGTGGCCACCGGCTCCGCGAATCACCACGGCACGAATGCTGGCGTCGTTCTCAACCTGACTGAACACCGTCGACAGTTCCGCCACCATCTGCAGGCTCATGGCGTTCCGAACGTCCGGCCGGTTGATGGTGACGTGAAGGGCAGGCCCCTGTTTCTCCAGAACTAGCGTTTCGCAATGTGGTAATTGATCCATGTTCGACTCCAAGAAAGTTGTCCGGGGACCGGTGCGTGGGTGGGAAGGCTTTTCCGGGACCGTCAAAAACATGGATGTTTTTGTCGAGCGTACAGGGACGTATTCACCGCGTGTCCCGGAAAAGCCTTCCCACCCATGTGCCGGTCCTTTCTCCCAATGCCAAAATCCAAAAAATCAGTCCCGCTGCTTACCAGGCAAAGTCCCCATCATCTTGCAGATAATCCCCAACATGATTTCGTCAGCACCGCCGCCAATCGACACCAGCCGCACATCCCGGAACGCACGGGACAGCGGGTTCTCCCACATGTAACCATTGCCCCCCCAGTACTGCAGGCAACTGTCCGTCACCTCACGCCCAAGCCGGCCAGCCTTCAGCTTGGCCATTGACGCCAGCTTGGTCACATCCTTGCCTTCCACATGCAGCTCACAGGCTTGATAGGTGAGGGCACGCAGGGCTTCCACTTCGGTTTGCAACTCTGCCAGGCGGAAGTGAATCACCTGGTTGTTGATCAACGGCTGCCCGAACGTTTTGCGCTCGCGGCAGTATTCAATGGTCTTGTTGATACAGAGCTCCAGCGCCTTGATCACGTTGGCCGCGCCCCACATCCGTTCCTCCTGGAACTGCAACATCTGCATCATGAACCCGGTGCCTTCCGCACCGATGCGATAACGCTGCGGCACTCGCACATCGTCAAAGAAAATCTGCGCGGTCTCGGAAGAGCGCATGCCCAGCTTGTTCAAATGTGGGCTGAAGGAAATGCCCGGCGTGTTCATGGGCACAACGATGAGCGATTTGTTCTTGTGGGGCTTGTCGTCGGAGGTGTTGGCCAGCAGGCAGATAAAGTCGGCTTTGGGGCTGTTGGTGATCCACATCTTGGAGCCGTTGATGACGTAGTCATCGCCGTCCTGCTTTGCGGTGGTTTTCATTCCCGCCACGTCAGAACCGGCGGCGACTTCGCTGACGCCGATACAGCCCACCATGTCACCGGCAATGGCCGGGGCAAGGAAGGTCCGTTTGAGTTCGTCAGAGCCAAAGCGTGAAATGGCCGGGGTGCACATATCTGTCTGCACACCTATTGCCAGCGGCACGCCACCACAATGGGCGGTGCCCAGTTCTTCTGCCGCCACCAGGTTGTAGCTGTAATCCAGGCCCATGCCGCCGTACTCTTCCGGCTTCTGGATGCCCAGCAAGCCCAGGTTGCCGAGCTTCTTGAAGATATCGTGAATCGGGAACTCGCCGGCTTCTTCCCATTCGTCGCAGTGGGGATTGATTTCCTTCTCCACGAAATCGCGGACGGTTTTTCTGAGGGCTTCGTGTTCGGCTGTGAATTTCACGTTTTTGTTCTCCTGATTGATTGTTAGCCCGTGCCTATTTGGTGATGGTGCACATTCTCTAGCTTGGGTGGCGGCTGTGTGGGCGGGCCTTCAGAAACACGCTCCTTCGGCACATCCATGTGACGCTCGGGCTCCGCCATCCATGGCTCCGCACGGTTTCTGAAGGCCCGCCCACACCGCCGCTTTGTTTATAAATTCGTTGCTTCCTGCAGGGCGTTTTTTGGGAGGCCTCCCGCTCCGGGGCCAACCACCATGACTAAGCTCCCCTAGAGGCGGGCAACGCCAAATGAATTAGGCCGCAACTGCCGAACCTCAGCCTCCCGACAAACCGACAGCACCAACGCCAGAACCCGCCGGGTATCCCGCGGATCTATCAGCCCGTCGTCCCACAACCGAGCTGTACCGAACAGGGCCGTAGAGCCGTCTTCCAGTTTCTTGGCCGTGGCCTGCTCCAGGAAATCCAGCGTTTTCGGATCTGGTTCCAGGCCGCCCCGGCGCTGTTTGTCCTCGGCCACAATTCGCATCACCTTGCCCGCCTGAGCAGGGCCCATGACCGCCGTGCGGCTGTTGGGCCAGGCGAAGATGAAACGTGGGTCCAGGCCGCGGCCACACATCGCGTAGTTACCTGCACCATAGGAACCGCCGATCACAATTGCGACCTTGGGCACCCGGCAATTCGCCACCGCCTGGATCATCTTTGAGCCGTGTTTGATGATGCCGTTCTGTTCCGAATGGGTGCCGACCATGAACCCCGTGGTGTTATGCAGGAACAGCAACGGCGTGCCCGCCTGGTCGCAGAGCTGGATAAACTGCGCTGCCTTGGTAGCGCCGGCAGGCGTGATCGGGCCGTTGTTGCCGATGATGCCCACCGAGTGGCCTTCAATGCGGATGGTGCCGCACACGGTCTGGTCGTCGTAGCCGTTCTTGAAATCCATGAACTTCGAGCCATCGGCTATGCGGGCGAGGATTTCACGCACGTCATAAGGCTTCTTGGCGTCGCTGGGAATAACGCCCAGCAACTCTTCGGCTGGGTAGAGCGGCTCTTCCCATTCCGGCTCCCGCGACGGGGGCAACTGCTCGTTCCAGGGCAGGGCTTCGAGCACATTGCGGGCGTGGCGAATGCCGTCGGCGTCGTCCTCGGCCAAGTATTCCGCCGTGCCGGCCACTTCTGCATGCATCTGCGCGCCGCCGAGTTCTTCATCGGTAGCGACTTCGCCGGTGGCCGCTTTCAGCAGGGGAGGGCCCGCCAGGAACATCTTGGCCTGTTCGCGAACCACAATCACATAGTCCGACAGCCCCGGCTGATAGGCACCGCCGGCGGTCGCATTGCCATGAACCACCGTAACCTGCGGAATGCCAGCGGCGGACATGCGTGCCTGATTGGCGAAACCGCGAGCGCCCAGCACGAAAATGTCCGTGGCGTAGTTCAGGTTGGCGCCGCCGCTTTCAGACAGCGACACCACTGGCAGCTTGTTCTCCATGGCAATTTGTTGCAGCCGCAGGGTCTTGTCCAGCCCCGCCGGCGTAATGGTGCCGCCCTTGATGGCGCTGTTGCTGGCCACCACCAGGCAGCGAACACCGCTAACCGTGCCAATGCCGGCAATAATGCCGCCACCGGACAGGCTGCCGTCCTTGTCGTCATGCATCTTGTAGCCGGCCAGGGAGCACAGCTCCAGGAACGGCGTACCACGATCCAGCAGGCGATTGATTCGGTCACGGGGCAACAGTTTCCCGCGCTTGATGAGCTTCTCCCGCGCCGCTTCCGCCAGATCAAGAACCTTCTGCTCCACATCGCGGAAGGTGGCAATGTGCGCCTCCATCACCTCCGCGTTTGCGCGAAAGTCATCCGACTGGGGATTTACGGTGGACTCCAGTACCTGCATCGAATTCTCCTCAGTCGTCACTCAACACTTTTGGCGTGACTGCCCGGTGGAACCCATTAAAGGGCTCATTGTTCTTCGCTTTCGGGAACGGCCAAACCCGGCCCCCCTGGGACGCGGCACCGTCAATTCGCAGGCAATCCCCACTGATAAACGCCGCCGCCGGGCTCAACAGAAAACAAATCGCTGCACTGACCTCGGACTCCGTCCCCATTCGCTTAAGAGGCACGTTATCCCCGAGGCTACGAATCCACTGCTTCATATGTTCGGGATAGTTATCCATCCCACTGGAGGCAATCCAGCCCGGTGCCACAGCGTTCACCCGAACCCCGGAGCAACCCCACTCAACTGCAGCGGTCTGGGTAAAATTCACCATCCCTGCCCGGGCAGCGCCGGAATGCCCCATGCCAGGCATGCCGCCCCACATGTCCGCCACAATGTTCACGATGGCGCCGCCGGTTTTTGACAACAGCTGATTGTAGGCTTCACGGGCAATGAGAAAGCCCCCAGTAAGATTCGTGCGAACCACCGTCTCCCAACCTTTCTGGTTGATGTTTGCCAGCGGCGACGGAAACTGACCCCCGGCGTTATTCACGACGCCGTTCAGCCCGCCATGTTCCTCAATGATGGCCGTGACGGTCGCCTTTACAGACTCTTCCTCACGGATGTCGCACACGTGAGCGGAAGCAATACCACCGTCATCGGTAATCTCTGCTTTCACCGCCTCAACCTTCTCAGCCTTCCGCCCAACCAGAGCGACCCTCGCCCCAAGCGCAGCAAGTTCATGAGCGGTACAACGCCCAATTCCGGAACCACCCCCGGTAACGATAAAAACCTGATCCCGAAAGAGATTCGGGTGAAAAACAGACTGATAGCTCATAACAAGAGGCCCTTTTCAAATGTTCGGGCGCTCTGGTGGGAGGATATGTCCGGGACCGTCAAAAACATGGATGTTTTTGTCGAGCGTACAGGGACGTATTTACCGCGTGTCCCGGACATATCCTTCCACCAGAGTGCATGCACCAATGTAAAATCAATCAAGCAGTTCAGCACGAACCGGAACAGGGAACTCAAGCAACTGCTGGGCAAACGCCTTCCCCTGCGGATCAATCCGCAAGCTGGCAACACCCCCGCCACCGAGACTGTGCTCCAACAGGAAATTAAAGGCCTGAAACCCCGGCAACGCCCAACGGGTCACCCGACCATGCGCAGGGTGTAGCGTATGGGCCATCCATTCCGCCACAGCCAACTCCGTCAACGCCGCCTCAATAAACGGCACAAACTCCGCCTTGCGGGCAATCACCCCGATATTGGTGTGATCCCCCTTGTCACCACTGCGCGCCCAGGCCAGTTGAATCAAAGGCACTGTGGTATCCGTGGCCGGAGCGGCCGCACTGGCAGACTGCTCAATCAGCTGGCTTGGCTCGAACCCGCCGTCAGTAGCCACGTCTACCGTCTGCTTGTCGCCACCAAGATCCACGGCAACGGATACCTCCGTTTTCGGAACCAGGCACGAATACAACCGAATCTTCGGCCACACGGTCGGCCGTCCACCCACAATGCCCGTAATCCCAGGTGCCATCCCTGTCGCCGCTTGGGCGATTTCCCGGGAAAACAGCACCAGCGCTTCCTTCTTGAGGTGGGCCGTGCTGATCTTCACCACCACCTCTCGACATTCTCCCATACGTCCCTGAGCGCCGTAGGTGGCCTCGGTGCCTAATAGTTCGATGCTGGTTTCTGTGTAGTCCGGCAAGCCCCGCTCACTGAACATCCGCGAGGTTTTGGCCAGGATCGCCTCGGCGACTGTCCGGGCCTTGGCCTTCGCATCCATGCCTGCCAACAAGAAGGTTACCGTGCACTTGAAACCGTCCGGCCAGGTGCCGGATACCTTATAGCTGTCCGTGGGGGGAAGCCCCTTGGCGCCAGAAACCCGAACCTCGTCCGTTGCCACTTCCTCAAGGGAGACCCCGGTAAAATCACAGGTCACATCCGGCAGCAGGTAAGCTCTCGGGTCGCCGATTTCATAGACCAACTGTTCCGCCACCGTGCCCCGGGACACTTTGCCCCCGGTACCTTGCGGCTTGGTCATGATGAAATCCCCGGTGGCGGAGACTTCTGCAATCGGAAAGCCCATATCGGCATAACCCTCGGCTACATCTTCCCAGTCGGTAAAGTTACCGCCCGTGGATTGCGCGCCGCATTCCAGTAAGTGCCCGGCCAGGCTGCCCTGGGCAAGCTTGTCGTAATCGCTCCAGCGCCAGCCAAATTCATGCACCAGAGGCGCCAGCACCAGGGCGCTGTCGGCAACCCGGCCGGTGATAACAATGTCCGCACCCTGTTCCAGTGCTGCGACCAATCCCGGAGCGCCCAAGTAGGCGTTCAGGCTGACCAGCATCGGCGGCATTGGCTGTGCGGTGGTCATCTCGGTGATGCCGGCATCGGCCAGTTGCTTCTTTTTCGGCAGAAGGTCATCACCCAGCACCAGGGCGATCTTCATATCCAAGCCGGCTTTTTCGCACAAAGCCTGCAGAGCATCGCGGCAGGCGACGGGATTGACGCCACCGGCGTTCGCCAATACCCGGATGCCTTTCTGTTTGATCTCACCCAGCAAGGGGCCCATCACCGTTTGTACGAAGTCGCGGGCGTAACCCTGGCTTGGGTCCTTCATCTTCTGCCCCGCCATGATGGACATGGTGATTTCCGCCAGATAGTCCGCCACCAGGTAATCAATATTGCCCTTGTGGACCAGTTGGGCGGCAGCCGTTTCGGTGTCGCCCCAGAAGGCGGCAGAGCAGCCAATACGGACGGTTTGTGGCCTGGAGATGTCGGAATCTGGCATGTCTTCACCTTGTTGACGGAAGCCGCAAAGTGCTTTCAGAGACCCTTACAGGGTCGCTTTTAGCGGAGATTGTCTATCATGCGGTTGACGATACCAAGCAAGCGCTTGGTTTGTAAACAGGCAAATTCGGGATAGAATGGGCGCTCTTCTGTTCCCTGGCTGGAAAACACTGTGAATCAAGACTCTATCCTGCGCTCACTGGTTGCCGACAACCTGGTTTCCGATCCCGCCGGAGCCCGTGGCCGGCTTCTCCACGAGGCCGCAAAGCTGTTTCGTGACAAGGGTTATGAGCGGACCACCGTCAGGGATCTGGCCGCCGCCGTTGGCATTCAGTCCGGTAGCCTGTTCCACCACTTCCGCACCAAGGAAGAAATCCTCAAGGCCGTCATGGTGGAGACCATTCGTCTCAACACAGCCCTGATGCAGGCTGCGGTGGATGCGGCCAGTACCCATCGTGACAAGTTGCAGGCGCTGATTCGCGCTGAACTGGAGTCCATCAACGGGCAGACCGGGGAGGCCATGGCAGTGCTGGTGTTCGAGTGGCGTAGCCTGTCCGAGGAATCCCAGGCTTACGTCCTTGAGCTTCGGGATATCTACGAGCAGTTGTGGTTGGATGTGCTGGAGACCTTGCGTCAGGACGGCGTGCTGGCGGCAGATCCCTTTGTGGTGCGCCGTATGCTCACGGGCGCCCTGAGTTGGACAGTGACATGGTATCGGCCTGATGGTGGCCTGACCCTGGATGATTTGACGGCGCAGGTGGTTGCAATGATGGGTTTAACGACGCCCTGAATCGGATAACCCGGCGTTAAATGCCGATGGTGGTACAAATGTCTCAATTGTAATTTTTTACATAACTTATTGTTTTAAAGAGATTAAAAGATAATTTCCTCTCGTCTATGTGGGCCATTGGCCTGATCGGCATAACCAAATCGGCAATCCAGCCATTTTTGTCTGACAAGATTCAACGCATTCTTGCCCTCGTCAAAGATGAACGGGACAGTGATTGCGATCGCCCCCGACCTATAAAAACAATGCAAACAGGACGAACTATGAACTCCTCACTGGTGAATTCCTTTGGGCATGCCCTCAACGTTCGCAGCCGTCACCTGCTTCTTCTTGTGGTGACGTTTCTGGCCGGTTGCTCGGCCAACCCTATCTACACTACAACGGGTGTGGTGCTCTCCAATTACTCCGAGGGGGAAGCAACCCCTTACGTCATGCAGATGTCCGATCCGCAAATGGCCTGTGCGTTGGGTGAGGGCGTTGACCCGCTGTTGTACTCGTTTTCCCGCGTGACCGAGGCGCCTGAGAGCACCGGTTCCCTGTTGATGCTGCTGGCCGCGAACTGCTCTGAATACAAGGCATGGGAAGCGGAACTGGAATACCTGCGCGCTGACTTTGCCGGTGATGTACCTGCCGCAAAAGACGCGCGGGAGAAAGCAAAGCGGCTGAATGCCCGAACCGCCAAGCGTCGCTATGTCGCCTATCAGCGCGCCATGGCGGCCTATGACTTTGACCCGGCCGCAAAGGAATTCGAGTGTCCGTTCCTGTTCGATGACCAGGAGGAGCTGACTTTCCTGCTGGGCCTGCTGACCGGCATGCAGGCCATCGTGAACGACGCCAACTCCGGTGCCATGGCAGGGGTTCCCCGCAATATTGCGCCCCGGGCGGAGCGTGCCGCCGAATGCCTGGATAACGAAAAATGGGGCGGTTTACCGAATGCCATACGCGGCATGGTGTGGTTGCTGTTGCCGGACACCCGCCCCAGCCTGTCTCCGGATCCCTGGGAAGTGCTTGAGGATAGCTCCCGCCTGGGGGTTGAATCGGGTATACGGGCGTCCATGGCTCTTGAGGCCGTGGCTGCAGAGACGTTTGGTCGCCCGGAGGTGCTCAAGGATGTCATCGCGCGGTTCGCCGACGCGGATGGAGAGATCAAAGTATGGGCTGAGTATCGCCTGGTAGACGAGATCGCCCGAGACGTCATTCAGTTCTCGTCCGATAAGCATTGGACAGCGAACTACGGCTACCGCACGCCCCGTACCTATTTCGGAAGACTGAGCCCGGAACGGCTCGAAGAGCCTGAAACCATGGATCTGGACGGCCTGCTCTAAGCAGGCCCTCGACTCACTGTAATTACCTACAAACACAAGAAAGACCCGGAGGTCATTCATGATCCGTAAATCCCTTGCTGCCCTTTCTTTTGCTGCAGTTGCTCCGATGGCCGCCGCACAGTCTGTGACGATGTGCGTTTTCGATGTGATCGGCGCAAACGGTGATATGTACAACATGGTCAAAGACTATGCGCTGGAAATGAAAGCCCATGGGGTTGATTTTGAACTGCGCCCCTACACTGACGAAGGGGTTGCCGTGGGTGATTTCAATTCCGGACAATGCGACGCCGTCGCCGCTACGGATCTTCGGACCCGCCCGTTCAACCGATTTACCGGCAGCATCAGCGCCGTTGGCGCGATCCCGACCTATGACGATCTGAAAACAACCCTCGCCACGCTTGCGCAGGCCAAGGCAGCGCCCTTGATGAAACAGGGCGACTATGAGGTGCTGGGCATTGTTCCGGCGGGTGCAGGCTACCTGTTCGTCAATGACCGTAGCATTGATACCGCTGGTGAACTGGCCGGCAAGCGCATGGCCACACTGGATTACCAGAAGGACGCCATCCACATGGTCAACCATGTGAAAGCGACGGTTGTACCCTCCGACATCACCAACTTTGCCGGCAAGTTCAACAATGGCTCGGTGGATACGGCTTACGCACCGGCGTTTGCCTACGAAGCTCTGGAACTCTACAAGGGCATTGGTGAAGACGGTGGCATCGTTGATTATCCGCTGGCGCAACTGACCATCCAGGTCATTGCCCGAGACGATGTGCTCGACGACGACACGGCTCAGAAGTCCCGTGAAGTTGCCTGGGGGATGTACGGCCAGGCCATGGACCTGATTCAGCGGCAGGAGTCCGCCATTCCGGAGGAAAAGTGGATCCGTATTCCCGATGCTGACATCGAAGGCTATCAGGAGATGTTTCGGGAAAACCGCCTGCAGCTTCGGGATGGAACCGATGGTGCCAATAAGGTCTATCACCCGAAGATGATGAGCCTGCTCAGCAAAATCCGTTGCTCCAGCAATCCCGGTGCCTCCGAGTGCACAGCGCCTGACCGCGAATAATAAAGGCTGACCCTCCATGAACTGGCGAGCATTATCAGCGGCAGGCCCGAAAACGCTGTACCCCGTGCATCGATTGCACGGGGTTATCCTCCTGCTGCTCCTTATCTTTACGCTTCTTCTGGGTATGGGAAACTCACTCCACTCGCGCATGCTGTGGGTGGGGGAGCAGACCTGGCCGAACTACTACCTGCTGGACCCGGACGCCACGGAGCCGACCTGCACGTTGTCCATGGATGTGGATGCAGAGGTCAGGAAACGTGTCGAGGCCTACGAGCCAGATCCGGACGATCTTTTCAGCTCGCCGCCGGACCCGGATGCGATCCGCAAGTCCCTGGAAAAAAACCTGGCACTCTGCCAGCAGAAGCATCGCCTCTATGAAGAAAACCAGGAGCATGCCACCGAGGCGTTGGCAGTTTACAAGGCGGTTGAACAGGGCTTTGCGGATTTCCTGCTGGATAATATCGAGCTCACCAAGTTCCTGTTTATCGCCATGTTTGCCATGGCTGCGGCGATTTCGGCCTTCGACGCCGATCACATAGCCCTGCGATTGCCGCGCAACCGGTCAGAGTGGCGTCTGAGCCAGGGCATGCAGTTTGTGGTCAATGGCCTGATGGTGTACTCCCTGTTCTCTTACGTGGGCAAGTTATCCTCTTCGCCGGGCTCGGAAGGCACCGCTTTGCTGCAATACGCCTGGGCGGCAGTCTTCGGGCTGTTCATGGTGATCAACCTGATGCGGTTTGTGTCGGTGCCGTCTCGAATGAGGCCGGGATCACTGGCGGCGTCCTCCGGCCTGGTACTGCCGCTGTATTGCGCAATGGGCCTGATCGCGATGAGTTATTTCTTCTTCGTGGACGGCTACTCGTCCGGCCTGGCGATCTATTTCGGTATGATGACCAACCTGTCATCGATGTTTATCAACATCGGGCTCTATGTGCTTGTGGGCATGGCGCTGAAGCAGACTCGCATTCCGGACCTGCTGTTGAACGTCATCAAACCTTACCATCTGCCCGCGCCCATGCTGGCCTCGGTGATGATATTCGCGACCGCTTTTCCCACTGCGTTTACTGGCGCCTCGGGGATTTTCATCCTGGCCGTGGGTGGTGTCGTCTACGATGAAATGCGCAAGAGTGGAGCAGGGCGACAGCTATCGCTGGCTACCACGGCCATGTCCGGCAGCTTGGGGGTGGTTCTTAATCCCTGTTTGCTGATCGTGGTTGTGGCGGCGCTGAACAAGGAAGTGACCACCTCCGAAATGTACGGCTGGGGTTTCTGGGTGTTTATTATGTCGGCCACTCTGTTCTCTGTGGTTGTCTGTAAAACCCAGGGCAACTGGAAGCCTCGCCCGGCTCCGGGGGCATTCCGTAAATCGCTGGCGCAGCTTCGCCCCCTGGTGCCTTATGCCATCGTTACCGCGGTGGTTATCCTGGCCATCTGGGTCGTTCTCGGTTTGGGATTCAATGAGTACAGCGCGCCGATGATCCTGCCGCTGGTGATGCTGGCGCTGGTCTATCTCGATTCGGGCAAGGATCCCAACGAACAGGGCCAATCCCGGGTGCGTGCTTTTTGTATGCGCACAACGGCGGCCGCCAGTGACTCTGCCGTACACATCGGCGCACTGCTGGCGCTGATTGGTTTCTCTATCTGTCTCGGGGGCATCCTGGAACGTTCCGATGTGGTGCACGCATTGTTCCCGGAAAACCTGACCAGCCCCTGGATCGCCATGTTGGTGATTGTGGTTATGCTCACCATTATCGGCATGGTGATGGACCCGTTCGGCGCGGTCATCCTGGTGTCGGCCACCATCGCGCAGCCCGCCATCCAGTTGGGTATCGACCCGCTGCACTTCTGGATCGTGTGCCTGGTGGCGTTTGAACTGGGCTACCTGAGCCCGCCGGTGGCACTGAACCATCTGCTGACACGGCAGGTGGTAGGTGAAACCGAGGTGTTGGCCGCTGAGCGCACGGGTTCGTTCTGGCATCGCTATGAGAGACTGTTGTTGCCACTGGTGGTGATGGGACCGACATTGCTGACGGCGGCGTTCGTGCCTCTGTTTTTCTACGCACTGTAGATATAGAGCCTCGGAGACACCGACGCGAAACCGCCTGTGGGGTAACCTGCAGGCGGTTTTTTGCATCCGATTATGGGTTTGGAACGTAATCGGTTTCATAGGCGTTTAATGAGTACCATACTGAAAGCATATGGTGTCGTTCTCGCACTTCTAAGTTGTCGTCCTTGTGAGCCCATTATGATTCGGACTGTTCCTGTTACTGCTGGTTTGATCTCGTTTACATTGCTGTTCGCAGGCTGCGGCGGTGGTGGATCCGGTGGTAGCAGTGAGGCGCAACCCGATCTGAGTGGGGTGATTGACATCGAGAGCGGTACACGGGTGGACTCCGATACCGCAGATGATCGTCGTGTTGACCTTGCCACCGCCAATAACACGGCCGTGTCTGCCCAGACTCTGCCGCCGGGCGCAACGGTGGGTGGCTATCTGAGTTCTGGCTCCGATACCTACGCAAATTTTTTCCAGTACTTTGAAGATGCCGTTGATGTCTACGCCGTAGACCTGTCACCCGGAGACCGCGTCTCTTTTCAGGTGTTCAGTTCTCCGGAGGATCTCCTGCCCGCTGGCGCAGCGGCGCCGGAGCGTTCTCTTCGGATACTGAAACAGCAGGCGGGAACCGTTGTGGAAGTGGCGTCTCAGTCTGCTTCGGGTGATCTGCGACCGCTGGTCGAGGTGCTCGACGACACTTTCGAGCCCGGCTCTCACCTGGTGGAAGTCAGTACCACCAGCGGTATTCCATTTCGGTACGTGCTGTCGCTGGCAGGTGAGGGAACAGCCAGCGTGATGAACACCAGCTACTCGACGCCGCCATTCATGATTGATGAAGCCGTAGTCACCCTCGCGCCAGCCTCGGGGAACCAGCCAGTGATCGCAGCGATGGCGACGTCACAGCGCAGGGAACTGGGTCGAGGTGCCTGGCTGTTGCGCCGTGACCGGCCACGAAACCTGGCAACCATGTCGTCCGGGCAGCGAGAAAGTGCGCGTCAGGAAACCCTGGAATGGGTCAGGGAGTTGCAGCAACAGCCCGGTGTGACATCGGCGGAGCCGAACTACCTCTATTCCTCCCAACAAGTGTCCCCGGACAATGATCCACTCTACAGTCGCCAATGGAGTCTGCCGCTGATTCAAACGCCGTTGGCCTGGCAGGCCGCACCGAGTGCGGGTGCAGATATTGGTATCGCGGTCATGGATACCGGCGTATTCCGCTCGCCACCGACGGCGACGGGCGACTGGCATCCGGACTTGAGCGCCAATGTGCAACTGATCCCAGGGCAGATCATGGATTACGTATCGGGTGATCTGGATATTGATCGGGAGGACAGTGGCCAACGTGACACAAACCCCGCCGACCCGGGTGACGGCAAGGCCCGGAGCAGTAATTTCCACGGAACCCATGTGGCAGGTATTGCCGCTGCCGTTGATAACACCCAGGGTGTCGTCGGGGTTTCGCCGGGGGCCACTATCTATCCGGTACGGGTGCTCGGGCGTGACGGTGTAGGGTCGTCCGCTGACCTGATTGACGCCCTGAACTGGGCAGCCGGCCGGAATGAAATAGATGTGATTAATCTCAGTCTCGGTGGGCTTGGCCCAAGCAACGCGCTCAAGCAGGCGATCGACGCCGCCTGGAATGGTGGCAACGGCAAACTGATTGTTGCCGCTGCTGGCAACCAGGGCACGGACGAGCCTACCTACCCCGCTGCCTATCCCAACGTTGTCGGAGTGGGGGCTGTAGACGGCGGAAGTGTGCGTGCCTCGTATTCCAACGTTGGCCAGTCCGTCGACGTGGTTGCTCCGGGTGGTGATGCAAGCAGGGATGCCAATCAGGACGGTACGGCCGATGTCATTGTCAGCGGCTGGGGGCGCGACGATACGGGCTCATTCGAGCCGGGATACGCTGGCCTGCAGGGCACCTCAATGGCGGCACCTCATGTGGCGGGCGTTTACGCCCTGATGAAGGCGGAAGTGCCGACCCTTACCCCTGCCGGATTTCAGAGTTTCCTGGTAAATGGTGACCTTACGGACGATGTGGGGCCCGCGTTTGAATACGGAGCGGGGCAGATCAACGCACTGGCAGCGATGGATGCGGCGCTGGACGGCAATTTCCCAATCACTCTTGGTTCCTCGCCCACCGCTATACAGTTCAATGCTGCGGTGCTTAGTGAACAGCTGGTATTTTCGACCTACCCCGAAGGGGAGAGCGTCACCATCACAGACGTGGACCCTGGTGCGCCATGGCTTGATGTGAGTGAACCCAGCGATGCGCGACCGTTGTCACTGACAGTGACCGCAGACCCTACGCAACTGGGGGGTGACGGGCGCTACATGGCAACGCTGGTGATTACCTATCAAGCAGACGGCGCACCTGCTGCAACGCTTATGATTCCGGTATCTCTCAGCCTGGGTAGTTCATCGGATGAACGGAACGCAGGCCGACACTATGTATTGCTGGTCAGTGCGGACGACGAGCGCGATACTCTTGAGCAGGCCGTTGTCTCCGCCTCCCGGGGGCGGTACGAATTTGCGTTTGACGAGGTTGAGGCCGGTGAGTATTTCCTGGTTGCCGGCAGCGACATGGACAACAACGGGCTGATTTGTGAAAACGGCGAGGCCTGTGCCGAATATCCGGTCAATGGGTTACCTGAAAAAATCGTTATTGGCGAAGAACCGGTAGGCGGGGTAAGGTTGAGTACCAGTTTTCGTCGGCCCACCATTACCTCCCTGGGTCTGCCCAGAGTGGGCTTTGAGGGGTATCGCCTGAGATCAGGCCCGAAGTCAAAAACTGGCGGTGAGCCGATCCGCAACGTGGAGAATACCCGTTGACCTACCGTTTTACGCTGCTACCACTCTGTGTACTCGTGCTCAGTCTGATCACAGGCTGTGCGATCAATCGCTCGGCGACCGCTGATGGTGCGCCTCTGGCGAGACAGGTCACTGAGTCCGATCACTGTGGGCTCACGGCGCCGGGACTGGTCTATGTGTCCAGTGCCGGAGATCTGGACAAGCTTGCCCAACTGCCCTCCGGAAACCTGGCGCTGAGCATGCTTCGCGCCATTGATTTCAATGAGGAACATCTGGTGTTGGTGGGGCTGGGGCAGAAAACCACTGGCGGCTACGGCCTGACACTGACGTCATCCGAGATCGTAGACGATGTTCTGGAGTTGGCGGTCAAGGTCAGGCGGCCGGCGGCAGACGCCATGGTAACCCAGGCGTTGACCACACCCTGTGCAGTGATCGCCATCAGCCCCGAAGAGTGGGAGCAGTTGCGGGTGTCCGGGGAAGGCCTCGGGCGTTTCTCGCGACAGCGTTAACGGCGCCGGGGCCGTGCTGATCCACACCAGCACAAAACAACCGTTGATCTTTCCCTGCGAATCCCTAAGCTATGGGCCAGTTTTATAACAAACCCGTGGAGTCGCTTCCTTCCCATGAGCCAGAAACAGTACAACGCCGATGCCATTGAAGTTCTGAGTGGTCTGGACCCTGTCCGCAAACGCCCAGGCATGTACACCGATACCAGTCGGCCCAACCATCTGGCTCAGGAAGTCATTGATAACAGTGTCGACGAAGCGCTGGCGGGGCACGCCCGCAGGATCGATGTCGTCCTGCACAGCGATGGTTCCCTGAGCGTGGAAGACGACGGCCGCGGGATGCCGGTCGACATGCACAAGGAACATGGGGTTCCGGGTGTGGAGCTGATTCTGACCCGCCTCCACGCCGGCGGTAAATTCTCCCAGGGTAACTACAACTTTTCCGGTGGCCTGCATGGGGTAGGTGTCTCGGTGGTCAACGCCCTGTCGACGCTCCTTGAGGTTTCCATCAAGCGTGATGGGCAACTGCACCGGATGACCTTCGCCAACGGCCACAAGAAGACGGAACTAACAGTTGTCGACTCTGTGGGCAAGCGGAACACCGGTACCCGATTGAAGTTCACCCCGGACCCAAGCTACTTCGACAGCCCGAAATTTTCCGTCAGCCGTTTGCGCCACAACCTGCGCGCCAAGGCCGTTCTCTGTCCCGGCCTGAACGTCACTTTCCTGCAGGAACACACCGGTGATAAAGATGAATGGTGCTACGAGGGCGGTTTGCGGGACTACCTGCGCACCGAGCTTGCCGACATCGAAGCCGTACCGCTGGAGCCGTTCACGGGCAGCTTTTCCGGCAACAAGGAAGCGGTGGACTGGGCGTTCCAGTGGTTGCCGGAAGGTGGCGAAGCGGTTATGGAGAGTTACGTTAACCTGATTCCGACCGCCCAGGGCGGCACCCACGTGAACGGCCTGCGTACCGGCCTGCTGGAGGCCATGAGGGAGTTCTGTGAGTTCCGTAACCTGTTGCCCCGGGGCGTCAAGTTGTCTCCTGAAGACATCTGGGAACGCTGCGCCTATGTGTTGTCCTTCAAGATGCAGGAACCCCAGTTTTCCGGCCAGACAAAGGAACGGTTGTCCTCCCGGGAAGCTGCCGCGTTTATTTCCGGTGTGGTGAAGGACGCGTTCAGCTTGTGGCTGAATCAGCATACGGACATTGCTGAAGCACTCGCTGAATTGTTCATCAGCAATGCCCAGCGTCGTCTCAGGGCCAGCAAGAAAGTGGCCCGCAAAAAGGTCACATCCGGTCCGGCTTTGCCCGGAAAACTGGCGGATTGTTCCGGCAGCGACACCAACCGCTCGGAACTCTTTCTGGTTGAGGGTGACTCCGCCGGCGGCTCCGCGAAACAGGCTCGTGACCGTGAATTTCAGGCGGTCATGCCCCTGCGAGGCAAGATCCTCAACACCTGGGAAGTGGACTCCAGCGAAATTCTTGCTTCCCAGGAAGTCCATGACATTGCCGTTGCCATTGGGGTAGATCCTGGCTCCGACAAACTGGAAGGCCTGCGTTACAACAAGATCTGCATCCTGGCGGACGCTGACTCCGATGGCCTACACATCGCCACCCTGTTGTGCGCGTTGTTCGTCAAGCATTTCCGACCGGTGGTTGCTGCCGGCCACGTATTTGTTGCCATGCCCCCGCTGTATCGTGTTGATTTGGGAAAGGAAACTTTTTACGCCCTTGATGAGCACGAAAAGCAGGGCATTATCGACCGGCTGGCGGCCGAAAACCGTCGCGGCAAGATTTCCGTTACCCGTTTCAAGGGCCTGGGCGAGATGAATCCGCTCCAGTTGCGGGAGACGACAATGGCGCCGGATACCCGCCGGCTGGTGATGCTGACCATTGAAGACGGCGACGATACCGACAGCCGCATGGACATGCTGCTGGGTAAAAAGCGGGCGTCTGACCGCCGCACCTGGCTGGAGACTTACGGAAATATGGCGGATATCGAAGTCTGAATCGTCCTATATTTCTTCTGGTGCTTTAAACAGCATCCTTTATTCTTTCTAAGTATTCGGCAAACTCGTTATCCTGCCCCTTTTATCCAAAGGACCACCAGATGGATTGGCAGGGCTGGTTTGCATTAAGCCTTACGGGTGTGGCGTTATTATTGATGAGTGTCGGGCGGTTCGGCCCGCATCTCGTCATGCTGGGTGTACTCATCGTTCTCAGTGCCAGCGGCATTATCAGTGCCGATCAGGCCCTTGCCGGATTCAGTAACAGTGGATTGATCACGGTGGTTGCCATGTTCGTGGTGGCGGCGGGCATTCACCATTCCGGTGGAGTAGACCTGGTTGTCCATCACCTGCTCAGGTCACCTCGTACGGTGCGCTCGGCCCAGGCCCGCATCGCATTCCCTGTCGCGTTGCTGAGCGGCTTCCTCAACAACACCCCGGTAGTGGCCACCATGATTCCCGCGGTCCATGCCTGGTCCCGCAAGATTGGCATATCACCCTCGAAACTGATGATCCCCCTGAGTTACTCCGCCATTCTGGGTGGTACCCTCACCCTGATTGGCACCAGCACCAACCTGGTGGTCAATGGCCAGTACCAGCAATTGACCGGGGAGGGCGGTTTCTCGATTTTTTCCATCACCGCCGTTGGGTTGCCGGTTGTTGTGATCGGCTTGGCTGTCATGCTTCTGGTGTTACCGAGGGCGCTTCCGGATCGTAAGGACCAGCAGAAGTTCGGTTCCATGCGGGAGTTCACCCTGGAGGTGGCAGTTGCCTTTGATGGGCCGTTGGTGGGCAAGAGTGTCGGAGAGGCCGGGCTGCGTGAGTTGGAGAGGCTGTACCTCGTCGAGATTGAGCGGGATGGCAGCGTTGTTACGGCGGTACCTTCGGAAGAACGCCTTCGAGGCGGTGACCGGTTGGTCTTTGCTGGCGATACCCAGGCTATTTCCGATCTGCTGCGAATCAACGGTATTGTCCCTTCGGTACACGATGATGAGCCAAGCCTGAGTAAAGACCGGGCAGAGCGCCGGCTGGTTGAAGCCGCGCTGTCCCCGCAGTCGGAAGTGCTGGGTCTGACCATCCGGGATGCCCGTTTTCGGGATCGCTATGGCGCGGTGGTATTGGCAGTCGCCCGGGGTGGTGAGCGGGTGTCGGGCAATCTCGGCAATATTCGTCTGAAAACCGGCGACGTTCTGTTGCTGGAGGCACGTCCCGCTTTTGTCAGTCGTCAGCGATACGCCAAGGACTTCCTGCTGATCAACGACCTGGAAACCGAAACACCCCGCCATGACCGTGCCTATCTGTCCTGGGGCATCCTGCTGGTGCTCGTGGGCGCTGCCGCTTTTGGGGCATTGAGCATGCTGAACGCCGCACTGATGGGGGCGGCCCTGATGGTTCTTAGCGGTTGCTGTTCCGTCGGTCAGGCGCAGAAAGCGGTGGATGTACCAGTGATGCTTACAATTGCTGCGTCATTTGCCTTAGGGGCTGCGCTTCAGGAAACCGGGGCTGCAGGTTATGTTGCGACGGGCATTCTGGAGGTGAGCAGTGGTCACCCACTGCTGACCATCCTGCTGGTGTACTTCGCGGTATCGGCGCTGACCGAGGTCATTACCAACAACGCAGCCGCAGTGTTGGTACTACCCATTGTACTGTCAATGACAACGGCCCTGGGGATCGCGTCAGAGCCCTATGTTATCGCCGTGATGATGGCGGCATCCGCCAGTTTTGCCACACCACTGGGCTACCAGACCAATATGATGGTGTTTGGGCCAGGGGGATACCGGTTTATGGACTTCGTAAAAGTAGGCCTGCCGATGAACCTGTTTATCGGGCTGGTGACCGTCGGCGTGATCTCGGTGGTCTACGGGATCAGCCTTTCCTGAGGGCGGTTTCGGTAGGGTTGGCGAGAATGTCGCAGCA
This sequence comes from Marinobacter sp. M5B, assembly GCF_042604615.1. Lineage (NCBI taxonomy): Bacteria > Pseudomonadati > Pseudomonadota > Gammaproteobacteria > Pseudomonadales > Marinobacteraceae > Marinobacter > Marinobacter sp. M5B. The sequence continues at coordinate 3,220,519 of NZ_CP156894.1, read as the reverse complement.
AAGAACCCTCAGCTCGCCCTTGTGGTAGTAACCGAGGGACAGGGTAACGCACATGTATGCGCCGGTAATACAGAGGTAGGGCGCGGTTATATGAACATGGCCTGGCTGGGCAATGGCCTGGCGTAGATACTGTTGGCGATACCAGTCGGCACTGGTGGTGCTTTCCAGCGGCCGGAATCGAGGGTCCAGGCCCCGGGCTGTGGCGTCCGATACCATGGTGTCATCAATTTGTACGCCGTTGGCATCGACCAGGTAACACCGCGACACCGCAGGATGATTCAGCAGGCTACTGCATGCCTCGTTCATCGGCATGCCCTGCGAGAGTGTGTCTACGGCACTACGAAAGAAATCCTCGAAGTAGGAAATCAGTTGCTGTGTTGGGTCTCTCGTTATCCGGTTTTTGCTCTTATAGTCTCTCAGTAACCCGTCCAGGTCCGTCACTTTGTGGGGAATGTCCGCCAGGGCAGTACTTGGCCTGCTGAAATAGAATCCCTGGACAAAATCAACGCCCGCGTCGATAGCAATCATTGCCTGGTCGTGAGTTTCCACGCCTTCAAGGAGCACTAGGCACCCAGACTGATGCAGCAAAGAGACGATGCCGTTGAGTATCTGTCTGGCCTTGTGGTCGTCTGTGGCCCGAGTCAGAAGCTTACGGTCCAGCTTCACGATATCCGGTGACAGGTTCCAGATGCGCTCAAAGTTGGAATGCCCAGCACCAAAGTCATCGATAGCGGTCAGGCAGCCCAGCTGTTGGTAGTAGGCAACGGTTTCACGCAGTCGTTCTGCATCGTCCGTTGGCTGCTCCACAATCTCCATCACGATGCGATGGGGAGGCAGGCCCGTTTTCTTCAACAGTTCGCCGAAAAAGCTGTCGGCACGGTTGCCAGCTGAAACCACACGGGGAGATACGTTCAGGAACAGCCAATTCAGCTGGTCCTGGAATCCGGAATAGTTGCTGATGTGCAGGTATCGGCAAAGGCGATCAAGCAGCAGGTTTTCGGCGTCAGAGCTCGGTAGCTCGAACAAATGAAGGGGTAATACCGCAGCATTATCGGTATCAAAGGCGCGAATCAGCGCTTCGTAGCCGACAACCCGTTTGTGGGAAATACTGAATATTGGCTGCAGCGCCGTTCGTAAAGTCAGGCCCTGGTAGTCGGCCGTCCATGATTCCCCCTCCCTGGTTAACATAGGCGACAGCACATCAACTTCCGGTGCGGTCATCTGCTCTGGGAGGGTTCGCGACATAGGCCTTTTCTGGTCCGGATAAACGAAAACATCGGGAAAGCCTGTGGCAGCCCGATCTGTTGATCCTGGTCGCATTTCGTTGACTTATAGGAAAGTAAATCAGTCAGCACGAACAGGATGGTCTAGATAGACAGAAGAGTGCCAAAAACAGCGGGTTATTACCACTATTTCATGTAAAAACAGGCAACGTCAGGCGGCAATGCGCAGGTGGGTGAGCAGGACCGGTGTCCGGCAGCTCCGGTGGGAGCTGCAGGGAATCAGTTGTTGCTGGGTACTGCGACGGATTCGTCGAATTCAAGTTCCATGTTTATTCCTCTCGTTCACTGAGTGACCCGAACCGGGTAAATGAAGTATGTAAAAAGTTTATCGTACCCATTGTTTTCCACAATCCGTAAAACCCGTATCAGACCAAAGGTATAAGGGATCGTACGTATGGGGTTGTTCATCAGAAAATCTGATCTTCGTCTCCAAAACATTTTGATTGGTTTTGTGCGGGGCTCTTCCTAAACTGTTGGGATCTTGTCTGGTATCAGGGAGTGGGACGTTAAGCGTCATGCAGGTACGCAATTCGAGCAGTAATTTTGGTGTGGTATCCGTAGCCATTCATTGGCTGGTGGCTGTAGCGGTGTTTGGCCTATTCGGGCTGGGTTACTGGATGGTGGATCTATCCTATTACGACGACTGGTATCGCACCGGCCCGGATATCCATAGAAGTATCGGTATATTGCTGCTGTTGGTCATGCTGTTTCGCCTGGTGTGGCGACTGTTCAATCCGCTGCCGCGTGCACTCCCGAGCCATAGCCGACTGGAAGTGTTGGCCGCTCATGGCGCACACTCTCTGCTCTATGTGCTGATTTTTGTTGCTATGGCCAGTGGGTATCTCATTTCGACGGCGGATGGGTCCTCAATAAGTGTGTTCAACTGGTTTGATGTGCCTTCGGTGACCGGCCAGATTAAGGGGATGGAGGACACCGCCGGGCTTGTCCATTACTGGTCTACCTGGGCACTTGTCGTGCTTGCCGGGGTACACGGTCTGGCTGCGGTTAAGCATCATCTGATTGACCGGGACGACACCCTTCGACGCATGTTGGGTTCAGGCCGCCGCCAATCGTAATTCAGACTATCGATTCAATCGTGCCTACGGGCTGTTTAAACAAGGAGATGAACATGAAAAAATTGCTGCTTGCATCTGCGGTTGCACTTGCGGTGTCTGGCGGAGCCCAGGCATCCGAGCACAGTGGAACCTATGCTTTTGATACCAAGGGTTCCCACCAGTTTATTACGTTCAAGATTTCCCATCTGGGCTATAGCTGGTTGTATGGTCGGTTCAACGATTTCGATGGTGAATTTGTCTACGATGCACAAAACCCGGCGAACAGTTCCGTTGAAGTTGCCGTGGACACATCCAGCGTTGATTCCAACCACGCCGAGCGTGACAAGCACCTGCGCTCGGAAGACTTCCTGTACGTTGACGAATTCCCTGAGGCCACGTTCAAGAGTAAAAGAGTGGTTGTGGACGATGAGGGCGAGGCCGATATCGTCGGTGACCTGACCCTGCGTGGTGTGACGAAAGAGGTCACCCTGGACGTGGAAATGCTCGGGCATGGTGACGATCCATGGGGTGGTTACCGCATGGGGTTTGAAGCTGAAACCGAATTCAAGTTGACGGACTTCGGTATCCCCATGGATCTGGGCAAGGCGTCTGAAACGGTTGAGATGATCATTTCTGTCGAAGGCATTCGCCAGTAAAAGCTTTCTAAATGCCGCCTTCAGGTTTTAGTCCGGAGGCGGCAATGCTCCTTCCTTCAAATTCACACCTTGAACCGGCCTGTCTGCTGCTCAAGTTCCCTGGCATAGCCATCCAGCGATTCGCTAATGCGGTCGATGCTGCCTGAGCGCGTCATGCTCTCTGACGCCAGATCATTGATTTCAGTCACGCTTCGGTTGATTTCGTCAATTACCTGGGTTTGTTCCTCGGTGGCTGAAGCCACGCTGGTGTTCATGTCGCTGATATCCGCCATGGATTCGAGGATGCCCTGAAGCTCCGCCTCCGCCTCCGTGGCCAGCTTTTCAGTTTCCACCGCTTCCTTGCTGCCGGTCTCCATCACCGCAACGATATCGGCAACGCCGGTCTGCAGGGCAGTGATCATGGCCTGGATATCTTCCGTGGATTGTTGGGTGCGCTTGGCCAGGGTGCGAACCTCATCGGCCACAACCGCAAACCCCCGTCCCTGTTCGCCGGCCCGGGCGGCCTCGATGGCGGCGTTGAGGGCGAGCAGATTGGTCTGGTCTGCAATCTCGCGGATAACATCCAGTACCGAGGTGATGTTCTCCGAGTCCTGTGACAGCTTGCGTATAACCTCCACCGCCTTGGAAATCTGCGCCGCCAGTCGCTGTACCTGGACGGAGGAGTTGCGAATGATGGTGGCCCCGTTGCGGCCTTTTTCCTGGGCGTGTTTGGTAATGTCGGCCGCACGTGATGCATTGCCCGCCACTTCTTCAATGGCGCTTTGCATCTCATTGATGGCCGTGGCGACCATGGAGATAGCATCTGTTTGCCGTGTTATCCCGTCGCTGTTGTCGCGCGCCGCACTGGACAGCTCGGATGCGCCCGAGCCAAGTTGCTTGCTGAGGTCCTGGATGGAGCCGATCATGGCCTGGAGGTTTTCCAGCACCTGATTAAAGCTCGTGGCCAGTTTGCCGAGGTCATCGTCCATTTCCACGGGAATGCGTTGTGTGAGGTCTCCTTCGCCCCGGGCAATGTTGTCAAGTTGCTTCCTTAGCACACCAACGGACGCAATAATCATCCGGAGGAACACGATAAACAGAAGAATGCCGGCTATGACAGCGCTGGCGGTGATGACCAGTATAAAGGCCGAGCTGGCAGCCCCCTCCTGAGATGCTTCGTTGGCTACAATCTGAGCCTGCTCATCGGCGTGAACCCCCACCTGGTCGTAGTAATCCCTGAGCTCACTGAACAGCGGGTTGCTTTGTTCAGTCAGTAGCCTGTGCCCCGCGGCGGGGTCTCCTGACTGTGCAGTCCGCATGGACTCTCGAGCGGTCTCCAGCCAGAGGTCATAGGTTTTGCGAAAACTCTCGGTTTTCTCGGAGATACCAGTGCCTTGCAGGCGTTCTATCGCTTTCTCCAGCCTCTCCAGTGCTTGGTCAGCGTTTTCCTCGAAGTCAGCCTGATGCTGGTCCGGAGATTCATTGTTCTCCGTTGCGCTGATAAAAGACATTTGCGCGACCAGGGCCTGATAAAGGTCTCGATCGCCGTTGAGCGCTTCGCTTACGGCGGGAAGATAACGTTCGGAGAGCGTATCTGTGTCGGATACCAGATTCCGTGCCGTCAAGACGCTAAAAAGACCGATGACGATCAAAGCGATGGCGGAAATTGCGAAAGGTAAAGCGATCTTGGCTCTCAGGCCTAAGGAATTCTTGAAATTCATCTTTCCTTCCTGCTTTTCTGAAGACGCGTTTAGTCAGGATAGCATCGGAAAGAAGGTTGTCAGTGTTAGCGGGTTGCTTATGAGGTGTGGTTGGCAGGAATACCCTTAAAGCGTATCAGGGGACTCCTGGGCCGATTGTCCGTTCCGGCAGAGATGGCGCTGGCGCCAGAACTGGGCAAAGAAAATAACCAGTCCGATGAGCAACCCCGCCCACAGGTAAGGGCCCGCCAGTTGGAAAGTGCCGGTTATGGCAAACTCCACCAAGAGCATCAGGGTAAGAGCAAGAACAGCGTTCACCATGGCCGTAATCAGCGCCTGCCCACAGGCTTTCAGGTTGGGTCTCATAGTTCTCCACTCGTGGATGTCGTGAAACGGATCATCGTTTACTGATGGCGAGCATACGGTGAGGGTTACACTCTCTCCATGCGGGAATTCCGCTATTGGAAAATCCACGGGGTGTTGGTGTATCCGTCCCCGCCTCCATATAATGTGCAGTCCCGGCTTAGGCCGGGATAACCAGCGGAATTCATATCAGGCAATAACAAAGGGGCATCCATGCCAGAGTTTCAGACCACGGATGAAGGCTTTGAGCGGGTTTCATTGCGGGACTACACCGAAAAGGCCTACCTCGACTACTCCATGTACGTCATTCTGGACAGGGCGTTGCCCAACGTCGGAGACGGACTGAAGCCGGTGCAGCGGCGTATTATCTACGCCATGTCCGAGCTTGGTTTGAAATCCACCTCAAAGTATAAGAAGTCTGCCCGTACGGTGGGCGATGTCCTGGGTAAATTTCACCCCCATGGCGACAGTGCCTGCTACGAAGCCATGGTGTTGATGGCTCAGCCGTTTTCCTATCGCTACCCACTGGTGGATGGCCAGGGCAACTGGGGCGCGCCTGACGACCCCAAATCTTTCGCGGCCATGCGTTATACAGAATCCCGTCTCGCGAAATTCGCGGATGTCCTTCTCAGCGAGCTGGGGCAGGGCACAGTGGACTGGGTGCCAAACTTTGATGGCACCATGGACGAGCCTTCAGTATTGCCCGCGAGGCTGCCTCACGTACTTTTGAACGGCACCACCGGTATTGCCGTGGGTATGGCAACGGACATCCCGCCGCACAATGTCCGGGAGGTGGCAGCGGCCTGTGTAAGGCTGCTTGACCAGCCGGAGGCCACCACCGATGACCTGTGTGAGCATGTCCAGGGGCCAGACTTTCCCACCTACGCGGAGATCATTACGCCTCGCAAGGATATTCGCCAGATGTACGAGACCGGCCGGGGCTCGCTAAGAATGCGGGCGCGCTGGATTAATGAGAGCGGGGAAATCGTGGTGACCGACCTGCCTCATCAGGTCTCCGGGAACCGGGTGCTGGAGCAGATCGCCCAGCAGATGCAGACCAAAAAGCTGCCCATGGTCGCGGACCTGCGCGACGAATCCGACCATGAGAACCCGACCCGGCTGGTGATCGTTCCACGCTCCAATCGTGTGGATCAAGAAGGGCTGATGGCCCACCTGTTTGCCAGCACGGATCTGGAGAAAACCTATCGGGTGAATATCAACGTCATCGGCAATGACGGCCGCCCGGGCGTGAAGGGCCTGCGCGAAATGCTGACGGAGTGGCTCAGCTTCCGTCGCACCACCGTCACCCGGCGCCTGCAGCACAGGTTGGATAAGGTCCTGGCGCGTCTGCATATTCTTGAAGGCCTGTTGGTGGCCTATCTGAACATCGATGAAGTTATCGCGATTATCCGCTACGAAGATAAACCCAAAGCAGAGTTGATGTCCCGCTTCGGGCTGTCCGGAGAGCAGGCTGAAGCCATTCTTGAGTTGAAGTTGCGTCACCTGGCCAAGCTTGAGGAAATGAAAATCCGTGGCGAGCAGGACGAGCTGTCGGCTGAGCGGGATGAGCTGCAGGCGATTCTTGGCTCCGAGGACCGCCTGCGGGAGCTGATCAAGGACGAATTGCTGGCGGATGCGGAAACCTATGGGGATGATCGTCGTTCACCCATTGTCGAGCGCCGGGAAGCCAGGGCCTTCAGCGAAACCGAATTGGTTTCCAACGATCCGGTCACAGTCGTGTTGTCGGAGAAGGGCTGGGTCCGTGCTGCCAAGGGCCATGATATTGAGCCGGAAGGGCTCAGCTACAAGGCGGGTGACAGTTTTGCCATGGCTGCCAAGGGGCGTAATAACCAGCAGGCGGTATTCCTGGACTCCACGGGGCGGGCTTACTCCCTGGTCGCCCATACGTTTCCATCTGCGCGGGGGCAGGGCGAGCCTCTGAGTGGCCGTATCAATCCGCCGTCGGGAGCAACGTTCTCTGGGTTGCTGATGGGCGATCCAGCGCGGAAGGTGTTGTTGGTTACCGATGGCGGTTACGGATTCGTGACCTCCCTAAATGACATGATCAGCAAAAACCGCAACGGCAAGGCCGTGGTGTCGGTACCGAAAGGGGCGAAGATCATGTCGCCGGTGGTGGTGCCCGGCTCGGACAAGCCGCTTTATCTGGGCGCCATTTCCAATGAAGGACGGATGCTGGTGTTCCCGCTGAGCGAGCTGCCGGAGCTGGCCAAAGGCAAGGGTAACAAGATCATCAGCATTCCCTCGGCGCGGGTTCAGAACCGGGAAGAGTATGTGGTGGCTGTTGCCGTTTTCGCTGAGGACGACCAATTGGAGATTCGTGCCGGCAAGCGCAAGATGGGCCTTCAGTTCAGCGATCTGGAGCACTACCTGGGCGAGCGTGGCCGCCGTGGTCATAAACTGCCTCGCGGGCTTCAGAGAGTGGATGCGATAGATGTGATTCAGTCAGCCAGCAATGCGGCAGGCGTTTCCGATGCAGACAGCGTTGCCAATGCAGAGGAGCAGCCTGACAGTGAGTGAACTGGTTCTGATTAACGTTTCGGGGCGCGACAAGCCGGGCCTGACGTCGGAGATAACCGGCATCATGGGACAGTACGATGTGCGTATTCTGGATATCGGCCAGGCGGTGATCCATGACCACCTGACCTGGGGTATCCTGATCGAGATCCCCGATGAGTCCAAATCCTCACCGGTGATTCGCGACCTTCTGTTCCGACTGCATGCGCTGGATCTGCAGGTGCGTTTTGCGCCGATTACGATCGAGGAGTATCAGCAGTGGGCGGAGGGGCGTAACCGCGCCTGTTACATCGTCACGCTGCTGTCGCGGGATATCAAGGCCGAGCAAATTGCGCGGGTGTCTGCGATTACCGCTCGCCATGGCCTGAACATCGATAACATCAGCCGGCTTTCTGCCCGCCCGTCGCTGAATTCCTCCGAGAACCGCATTGCCTGCGTGGAATTTTCTGTCCGTGGCACACCATCTGATCTCGAACAGCTGCGCTCCGACTTCCTGCATATCGCCGGAGAGATGAACGTGGATATTGCCTTCCAGGAGGACTCCATCTTCCGCCGTAATCGACGGCTTGTCGTGTTCGATATGGATTCCACCCTGATCGACGCCGAAGTGATCGACGAACTGGCTTTGGAAGCCGGCGTTGGGGCGCAGGTGGCGGAGATCACCGAGCGAGCTATGCAGGGTGAGCTGGATTTCGGGCAGAGCTTTGCAGAGCGTCTGGCGCTTCTCCAGGGGTTGGATGAATCCGTGCTTGAGGGCATCGCCGCCCGCCTGAATCTAACCGAAGGTGCGGAACACCTGATACTGAGCCTGAAATCCCTGGGCTACCGAACGGCGATACTGTCTGGTGGCTTCACCTACTTTGCTCGCCATCTGCAGAAAAAACTCGGGATTGACTATGTGTACGCCAACGAGCTGGAAATTGAAAACGGCAAGGTGACGGGCAGGGTGTCGGGCCAGATTGTTGATGGCAAGCGCAAGGCGGAACTGCTTCAGGAAATTGCGGAACGCGAGCATATTTCACGGGAACAGGTCATTGCGGTGGGTGATGGTGCCAATGATCTGCCCATGCTAAGCCAGGCGGGGCTCGGGGTGGCTTTTCGGGCCAAACCCCTGGTCAAGGAATCCGCACGGCATTCGATTTCGACGCTGGGGCTGGATGCGATCCTCTACCTGATCGGGTTCAGGGAAAGCGACAGTCTGCAGGCCCGGGAAAGGTAGCAGAACGCGCGGCATGGGAGGGCTATGCCGCGCGATTCTTCAGTGGTCACCGAAGTCGTAGTTCATCTCCGGAACCGGGGCCTGCAGATAATAGCCCTGGATGTAGTTCACTCCAGCCTGCCACAGGGTTGCAAGCACGCTGGCGTTCTCGACCAGAGGCACGATGGTCAGCTTGCCTGCACTCTGCAGGCTCTTGACCATTTCCTTGACCTCTTCCTTGGCGTCGTCCTTCTTCTGAAGTTCTTCAGTAAAGGAACCGTCGATCTTCACGTAATCCACGTCGATATGCTTCAGGGTATTGAACGGATTCAGAGCGCACCCGAACTGGCAGATCGAGACCTTGCAGTGCAGCTCGTGAACCGCCTTGGCGAACTCTTTGGCCTGTTTCATGTAGTTGTTGGCATCACCTTCGCGTATCTGGAAGATCAGTGAGTCGCCCGGCAGGCGAGCTGCCTTCAGGGCCACGCTCAGCCAGGGGGTAAAGGTTTTGTCTTCCAGGGTCTCTGCCGTCACGTTCAGGAACAGGCGGGTATCGTGCCCGCGCGATCGATGGCTGGAAAGCTGCTTGATGGTCTGCAGAATCACCCAGCGGTCAATCTTGATAGCCATCTCCGAGGGGCCAACGGGCGGCAGGAAGTCGTACGGTGAGACTTCCTCGTTGTCCTTGTTCAACATCCTGACGAAGGCCTCGTAGTGTTCTTCACCCTCGCCGCGTAGATTGATAATGGGTTGGAAAAGCAGCTTGAAGCGATTGTCATCCAGGGCTTTCTGGATGGCATCGACCGAGTTGCTTTCATCCATGGCCTCGTAATCTGCCGGGTTGTACACCAGAACGCCGTTGCCCTGCTCATGGCCCGGCTTTTTCTTCAGCTCCGATGAGGCGGTGTGGGCCCGGCCCATCAGGTCCGGTGCCTTGGGTGCATTCTCGGTAATCGCGGCAACGCCGATGCTGAGAGTCAGTTGTACCGTGCGGCCGTTGATGTCGAACAGATGGTCTTCGACCTTCTTGCGAATGGCTTCACATTGCTCCGCCATGGCTTTCTCTTCGCACGGCTGGCACAGCAGGCAGAAGGCGTCGTCGCTGAGGCGGGCGAGGACCATATTCTCCGGCGCCTGCTCCTTCAGCAGAGTAGCCAGGTCGCCAAGCATCAGGTCGGCGCCGGCAATGCCCACCTGACCTTTCAGGCTCATGAAGTTGTCCAGGGCGATATAGGCCAGTGCACCAGTCTTGTTGTCCTTGCCAGCCGTCGCAATCGTTTGGCCCAAGGCATCCATCAGGTATTGACGGTTGAACAGGCCGGTTAGCAGGTCCTGGCTGCTGATCTGACGAATCTTCTCTTCCAGCTCCGCGTCGCTGTGCTCTGGCTGGATCACGATCTGGGTGCAGGTCTCACCATCATACGTCGCTGCGGATACCGACATGGTGACGCTGAGTTCCTGGTCGTCACTGCGGCGGGCGACGCAGTTCATGGTCATGCCATCCTCACCACTATCGGCGAAGGATTTCATGAACTCCTTGTATTTTTCCTGGCTTTCCGGTGTCAGGGTGTCGAGCACAGGGATGCAGATCAGGTCGTCGATGTCGTCGTAGCCCAGGAACTCCATGTACGATTGGTTGGCGTAGATGTGCATGCCATCGTTAATGTAGGCGATGGCGTCCTTGGAACTTTCCAGCAGAAGCTGGCAGCGTTGTTCAGATTCCCGTAGGTGGGATTCGAGAGTCCTGCGACGCCGCCGATCCTCCAGGGCGCTCAGCTCCCGGTTAACCACCAGCACCAACTGATCCGTGTTCTCGAACGGAACCGTGTCCTGTCCACCGGCTTTCATAATGGAGACTGTGCGCTCGCGATTGAATTCGCCGGTCAGGAGAACGAACGGAATGTCCTTGTCCAAGCGCCGAATCATCGCCAGGGCGCCATCTGCGCCGAACTCCTGTTCAACATCGTCGCGCGCTAAAAGCAGGTCCCAGTTACCCGTTTTCAGGGTTTCTTCAAGGTCTTCCTCGGACGTGATGCGATGGGCTCGCGTGGCTTTGCCCGAGTTTCGGAGCAGGCTGACCAGGGTCTCGGCGTCGTTCTGGGACGGATCAAGGATGAGCAGGTGTACGGTTGCGTTCTTTTTCTGCATTTCGTCAGATGTCTCGTGATACACGTTGGCTGTGCCGACACCTGTCGTAGAACTCAGAGCACGGGGCCGGCTTTCACTAACGCTGAATGATGCAGGGGTTACCGGTTAATAACAACCCTTCGGGCGGGTTCATAAGCGCCCGTTCACAGTAACGGTGCGCTATAGCGAGGGCCATAGTGAGTCGAACTCGTCTTCACTGGTGCCTGCCTCCGGCGGATTGCCGCCGGCTGGCGTTACACTGGCGCTCTGAAGCTTGAGTTCAAACTGACTGACACTGCCGGTCGCTGAAATCTTGCGGGACAGTGTGCCCTGATCTTCCCGACCGTCATGAAGCAATGAAATCCGGCTGCCGGACTGGAACGGAAGTCGCGGTGTGATTAGGGTTGCTGCCTGGTTAACGACGCTGATTTCCGGTAGCAAGAGGCCGCGCAGGTACTCGCTGCTGTTGCCAATTTTCTGAATCAGTCTTACGCCGCATGGCGCCGCACTGGGGGCCAAAAGCTCAATGCCAACCTGTGTGCCCTGGTTGCGAACCTGTCTTATCCAGCGCACAACCGCTACGCTCCAGGGGTGGTTTGACTGCTCGCGAACGCCGAGAACCTCGCCCGCCTGAAGGGAGGAGGGGACGTTGGTCTCCCACGCGGCGCAGTATCCGCCGGGACTGGTGTTCACCAGCAGTGCATGGTGGCGCTTGGGTTTTCTTCGATCACTTTCACTGTCTGGTGTGGCGCCAATACTGTTACGGAAGTTGATTGGCGTATCTGCCGATTGCAATGGCTCGTCGTTGGGCCCGGCGTCATGGGCGCCGGCCCAGGCATCCTGTTTCTGCCGGGACGAGCGCAGGAACATGTTGTCGTCGCCGTTCTGGTTGTCGTTGCCGCTGACAAACTCGTTGAACGTTTTTTCGCCGGCCACGTAATAATGGGTTGCGGTCAGGCCTACGCATATCTCGAGCGTGCCCTGACTGGCAATGCGATTGAAGTTGCGCTTGGCAAGGATGCCGAGCGCCTGGCTCAGGTGAGTCAGAAGTGTGTCGCCAATGCGGGAGGGCAGCTCAAGTTCGCTGGACCCACCATCCCGTCTGTTGCGGGCGTGCAAGGCGTCCGTGATCTGTTCTGATAATTCCCGAGTGTCGAAGTTGTAGCAGTCGTTACCCGGCTTTTGTTCCAGCAGGCTGCGGTAGACCGGCGAGGTGTCCCGCTCCATGTTTACCACGAACAGGCTGTCGTTATCGGTTTCGGGTCCGCAGGAAACCAGGTGGGTCCAGTTCTCGAACAGCTCGTAAACCTGCGCCAACTCGCCTTGCCGGAGTTGATTGGGGCGGGCGCAGCCTAGCAGCAGGATGCGCTTGTAGCAGTCTTCCACGGAGCTTCCACGGCGATGGGTCAGAGTATCGTCGTCGACGGACAGCCCCTGAATCTTGTTGCGATGGGCGAATCGGAAAAGTCGATGACATTCCAGCCAACTTTGCGCAGGGCTTGGGCAATACAGTTGATGGGCCCTTACGATCGTAGCCGCCAACTCTGAGATGGCGCGGTGAATCGCTGTCGAGACCGCCTTGCGATTTTTGTCTAGGCCGCCGTTGTCCAGGAACTCAAGCACACACAGTTTGTAGCCGCTGGCGGCATGGAGCTGCAGGGCTTGGGACAGATTGGCAACCTTGCGCTGTTTTTCCGGTAGGGCAACGGCCAAGCCAAGGTAGTGGCGAGACAGTTCGGAGCAGACGAAGTGAATCTTCGGGCGAATCAGTTCCAGCAGTTGCAGCCGCTGCTGAGGCGCGATAAACAGATGATTGAGTTCAATGATGGCGTGATAGAGCTGCCGGGAAGCTTCCCCAATATTCGCCATTGGTAACTGGTTTACCCAGTCCCTGAAGGCTTTGGGGGAAGTCTGGCAAAAAGAGAGACTTGCCGTCTTCTGTTCAGGAACGCGGAGATCGGGCTTCAGAATCATGCCTTCCATGCTATCACGCCAATTGTCTGGACCACGGTAGGTACTCCGGGTTGCACCACGAACTACAGGCGTATCTTGGTAACGCCTGCGTGTTTTAATCGGAAAACGCCGCGAATATCGGTTTTTATTGTTATCGCTTTCTGCACTGTAAAATAGCAAACGCACAACAAAAAGCGAGAAAAGCACGAGTTGACAATGTTTAACAAGTAAAATTGGGCCAACATTGCCAAATGGGTCACGCAAACAGGTCCAATGGTGTTTTCCCAGGCTGGCCCGGAATCTCCCTGACAAGCCTGGGTACCAGGAAACCTGGCAGCACTGTGATCAGTTGCCGTACCAGGTCCCGAGCCTTGTCGTCACTAACTTCGAAGTGGTGGGCGCCGGCCACTGGGTCGAAGGCATGGAGGTAATAGGGCAGTACACCGCACTCGAACAATCGCTCGCTGAGTTCCGCCAACACTCTGGCGTTGTCGTTCACGCCTTTCAATATCACGCTCTGGTTCAGCAATGTGACGCCCGCGGCTTTCAGTCGCCCGAGGGCCTGTTGCGTGTCGGCATCCAGTTCGGCGGGATGATTGACGTGGATGACAACGACAGCCTGCAGGCGTGAGCCCGAGAGCCACGCGATCAGCGAATCAGACACCCTCTGGGGGATGACGACGGGCAGTCGGGTATGGACTCTCAGCCTGCGGATGTGTGGGATGGCTGCCAGTGCCTCCGCCCAGGCCGACAGCAGCCGGTCATTCGCCACCAGCGGGTCGCCCCCGCTGAAAATCACTTCGTTTATGCGAGTATCGTCGGAGAGGGCCTTGAGGGCCTGCGACCGGTCCTCCGGCGACAGTCGGTGGTCCTCGTAGGGGAAGTGGCGGCGGAAGCAGTAGCGACAGTTGATGGCGCATTGCCCGGTCACCATTAACAGGGCGCGGCTATCATACTTGCGAATCAGCCCGGTCGCTGGCATCGAGCCACTTTCCTGAAGTGGGTCGGAGACAAACCCGGGATAGGTGTCTGCTTCGGACGATAAAGGCAGCACCTGACGTAGCAGGGGGTCGTCGGGATCGCCCCTCGTGATTCGATTCAGATAGGGTTCGGGTACCCGTATGGGGAACAATCGGTGGCCTTCGTCCGCGCCATGGAGCCAAGCTGCCGGGTCAAGGTCAAGCCGGCGCAGGAGGGCATCCGGCGTAGTGACGGACTCCGAGAGCAGTCGCTGCCAGCTGTGATCAGCGTGATCGACGGGGCGGGCTTCTATACGGGTGGCGGTTCGCTGTATCATAGCCAGCTTCGAATTTCCAAAAGCATCGTTTCAGGTGATAATTTCATGGCTTCATATTCTACCAACGAATTCCGTGGCGGTCTTAAGGTTTTGCTGGACGGCGACCCCTGCATCATTCTCGAGAACGAATTCGTAAAGCCCGGCAAAGGGCAGGCATTCAACCGGGTAAAACTGCGTAACCTGATGACCAACCGGCAGTGGGAACGCACTTTCAAATCCGGCGAGAGTCTGGAAGCTGCTGACGTGATCGATCTGGAAATGGAGTACCTGTATACCGATGGCGAATTCTGGCACTTCATGAAAACCGACGGGTCTTTCGAGCAGTTTCCGGCGGATGCCAAGGCGGTTGGTGACTCGCTTAAATGGCTGAAAGAGCAGGATGTTTATACCGTAACGCTCTATAACGGCGCGCCTCTGACAGTCTCCCCGCCCAACTTTGTCGAGTTGGAAGTGGTGGACACGGATCCGGGTATGAAAGGCGATACCGCCCAGGGTGGCTCCAAGCCGGCGACGCTTTCCACGGGTGCCGTTGTCAACGTGCCACTATTTATCACCATTGGTGAAGTGCTCAAGGTGGACACTCGCTCCGGTGAATACGTCAACCGGGTCAAAAACAGCTGATTGGAGCCCTGGTGACTGACTCCCTTCAGTGGCGGCCCTCGGCTTCACAGGTGGCTCTTAAAAGCCGCGCACAACAGCTTGCCTGGGTGCGTGGCTTTTTTGCGCAACGTGATGTGATGGAAGTCGAGACGCCCGTGCTTGGCCGGCATGGTGTTACTGATATCAATATTGACAGTATCTCCGCGAATCCCGCCTCGATCGGAGTCCGCCCAGCGGGCGGGTGGCTGCAGACATCCCCGGAATATCACATGAAACGGATGCTGGCGGCTGGATCCGGCCCTATTTATCAGATCGCCCGGGTGTTTCGCGACGGTGAGTTCGGGCGGCGACACAACCCTGAGTTTTCCCTGCTTGAATGGTACCGGCCCGGTTTTACGGATGTCGATCTGATGGAAGAGGTCTCCGAGTTGGTTTGTGGCTGGCTGGGTTGTGAGCCGCCACGCACCATGGATTATCGCGATGCGTTTGTCCGGTTCGCGGGTATTGATCCGTTTTTGGCCGGTAATGACGAGTTGTCAGAGCGTTGCGAACAATGGATGGAACCATCCCAGCTGGATGGCCTCTCTCGTGACGATTATCTGGATCTGCTGATGAGCTCTCAGGTGGAGCCGGCACTGGCGGGCGTTGGGCCGGTATTCGTGACCGGTTATCCGGAGTCCCAGGCTGCACTGGCCCGTGTGTCTGAACGGTCCGGGGTGCGGCAGGCTCATCGTTTCGAGCTCTACGTGGGCGGTGTGGAGCTGTGCAATGGCTACTGGGAACTGACCGATCCCGACGAGCAGAGGCGTCGGTTTGAGGCGGACAACCAGGCTCGCCGCAGAGTGGGAAAGCCCGAGATGCCCATCGACCAGTCGTTCATGGCGGCCCTGGAGTCGGGGGTGCCCGATTGTTCCGGAGTGGCCTTGGGCCTGGACCGCCTGTTGATGCTGAAGTTGGGGCTTGATGAGTTGGCCGGCGTTATTGCGTTCCCGGCTGACCGGTGTTGATGTCGCCGAAAGCTTCACCCATGCGCACCGTACCGCCTGCTACCTGATTGGCGTTCCATTTCACAGCGCCCTTGGGCATAACCATGATCACCGTTGAGCCCAGGCGGAACCGTCCCATTTCCTCGCCTTTTTCAAACTGGATGGGTGTTTTGAGGCTGTCATAGCGACTCTCGGAAACCTCACCCCCGCCGGGTGCCACGACGCCAGCCCAGGTCGTCTCGACACTGCCCACGATCATTGCGCCGACCAGCACCAGGGCCATTGGGCCTGCGGGGGTGTCGAATAGACAGGCAACCCGCTCATTTCGGGCGAACAGGTTGGGCACGTTCTCCGCGGTGGTCGGGTTGACGGAAAACAGCTTGCCGGGAACGTACACCATTTCCCGGAGTGTGCCGGCCAGCGGCATATGAATGCGGTGATAGTCCTTAGGGGAGAGGTAGATGGTGGCGAATTCGCCATCGGTAAAGCTTGCCGCCCGCTCCTCATCGCCACCGAGCAGTTCGTTGAGGCTGAAGGATTGGCCCTTGGCCTGGAATACCCGATCATTGCTGACTTGACCCAGTTGGCTGATGGCGCCGTCAACGGGACTGACCAGAGTGCTTTCTCGCTCGTCCACGGGCCTCAGGCCGGGTTTCAGGGCGCGGGTAAAAAAGGCGTTGAAGCTTGCATAGGCCGCCGGGTCCGGTTCCAGCGCTTCGTTCATATTGACGCCATAGCGGCCGATGAACCACTTCACCACACGATCCTTTAGCCCGGGCATGCTTTCATTGTCCGCAAGTCGGCCCGCAAGGCGTGAAACCGCGAGTTGCGGCGTTATGTACTGGCTCATTACAAACAGCTTGTCGAACATTGGAAAGTGATCCTTGGCGCTCAAAGGCGCGAAGTTTAACAAATCGCGGGGTGTGTATAGAAATTGTTTCATATCTTCGCGGTTCGGTCCGCTGCTTGCTATTATCTGTGCAGGCCGGCCAGGTGGCTCCGCTTCAGGCGCCTAGCCTGACAGAAATCATAGAAGGTGTGTTCTCAATCCATGCTACTCATAATCGGTGCAGTCATTGTCATTGCCAGCGTCCTCGGGGGCTATGTCCTCCATGGTGGTAATCTTCTGGTGTTATGGCAGCCCACGGAAATACTCATTATCGGCGGCGCTGCAGTGGGGTCATTCATCATTGCCAACCCCCTGCACACCATCAAGGAAGTGGCGAAAGGTGTCCTCAGCCAACTGACGGGTTCTCCCTACAACAAGTCCTTTTACATGGATTTGCTCAGCCTGATGTACGAGGTTTTCGACAAATCCAGGAAACAGGGTGTGATGGCCATCGAGGAAGACATCGACAATCCGGAGTCAAGCCAGATCTTCAGCCGTTACCCCGCCATTATTAAGTCGAAGTACCTGCTGGCCTTTATCACCGACTACCTGAGAATTATCAGTTCCGGGAACATGGCAACCCATGAGCTCGAAGGCATGATGGAAAATGAGATCGAGAGTCGTCAGCACGAACTTGAAGAGCCAGCCCACGCTGTCAACAAGATAGCCGATGCTCTGCCAGGCCTCGGGATTGTCGCAGCCGTGCTCGGTATTGTTATCACCATGAACTTCCTGAGTGAGGGCCCTGAAAGAATTGGCCTCAGCGTGGCGGCGGCGCTGGTGGGAACGTTCCTCGGAATCTGGATGGGGTATGGCTTCGTTGGCCCCACCTCCATTGCCATGGAGCACACCGCCAAATACGAGATCAAAGCCTACGAATGCGCCAAATCCGCAATCGTTGCCACCGTGTCGGGCCAGGCGCCGCAGATGGCCATCGAGTTCGGCCGCAAGGCCCTGCCGTCGGATAAGCGGCCCGGGTTTCAGGAACTCAACGACCACGTGCGTTCAAAATAGTCTGAGCAAGAGCCGTCAGGAGCAGTTTCTTGGAAGAACAGCCAATCATCGTAAAGAGAAAAAAGAAAGTTGCGGCTGGGCACCACGGCGGTTCATGGAAAGTGGCTTTCGCCGATTTCGCTACCGCCATGATGGCGTTTTTTCTCGTGCTCTGGCTGACCGCAACGGCGTCTCCTGAACAGATTCGTGCTGTGGAAGGTTACTTCAAGGACCCGGTCGGGTTTACTGAGGGTGGGTCTCCCAATCCGGTGGATCTTGAGGGCAGTGCCTCGGTGATCAACGAAAGCAGCGAGGACATCGAGCGCAGCGATATCCAGATCGAAGACCAGGTTGTGGAGGAGCTGGCGCAGACTCTGGAGCAGCGGCAGATGGAGGAGCTCTTTCAGGACCTTCAGGACCGTATAGAGCAGAGCGAAACCCTTCAGGAGTTCAAAGATCAGCTGCTGATCGATATCACCAGCGAGGGCCTGCGTATTCAGATCGTCGACCGCTCACAGCGCCCCATGTTTGACAGTGGTCGGGCCGAGCTCAAGTATTATTCTCAAGATATCCTGTTTGAGCTTGCCAAGACTCTCGGCACCGTCAACAACAAACTGAGCATTACCGGCCATACCGACTCCACGCCCTTCAGCGGTCGCCCGGGTTACACCAACTGGGAATTGTCGGCGGACCGGGCCAACACGGCTCGCAGAGCGCTCGTTGCAGGCGGTGTCAGGCAGGAGCAAATTGGCCGGGTTGTGGGGCTGAGCGATTCGGTGCTGTTTGATCAGGACGATCCTCAGGCGCCGGTTAATCGTCGTATTTCCATTATCGTGATGAACAAAAAGACAGCGGCTGGCATCCAGAGCAATGCCAGTCGATCGGGTGAGCCCTTGATTGACCTGACTGCCCCCTCTGAAGAGCAGCAGCAGGAGGCAATGAAACGGCTGGAAGAAGGCAGCTGGGCGGAAGAGAAGGAAGAACCCAAGCCCGGAGAGCTGAACTGGTAAGCCGGTTCAGTCGGCTTTCAGTCCCCGTGACTGCTGTTCCGCCATATCCTGAAGAATCCGGTTGAAGCTTTTCAGTCGCTCCGTGCTGATGCGACCATCCTCGGCAGCCTGCGCAATGGCACAGCCGGGGTCACCCATATGGCTGCAATTGCGGAACTTGCAGTGACCGATCAGGTCTCGTATCTCCCGGAAGCCGTACTCGATCTCTTGTGGTGTCATGTGCCACAGTCCGAACTCCCGGATACCCGGCGAATCGATGAGGTCGCCTCCGCAGTTGAGGTGAAAAAGTTTGGCGGTCGTGGTGGTGTGAACCCCTTTCCCGGTGCTCTCCGAGACCGCGCCTACCCGGATCGATGCTTCCGGCAATAACGTCTGGATAATGGACGATTTGCCAACTCCCGATTGACCCACGAATACGCTAGTCTGACCTTTTACCAGGTCTTCAACCCTAACCGCCTGCTCACCCTCCAGGGTTTTTGCGGAGGTGCGTTCTATTCGATATCCGAGCTTTTCGTAGCGAGCCAGAAGTTGGTCGATTGCTTCCCGATTCTGGTCAGTCACCAGGTCGGTCTTGTTGAGCAGGATGATGACCGGAATGTCTGTGCTCTCGGCCGCCACCAGATAACGATCAATCAGGTTGTCGTGGGGTTCCGGTTCGGGGGCGATCACAAGGATGATGTAGTCAATATTGGCAGCGACGGGCTTGAGTGCGCCGAAGTTGTCGGGCCGTTGCAGTAGGGTGTGACGGTCGCAACGCGCCACAATGACGCCGGTATTGTCGCTGCCTGGGCGCCAGATCACCTTGTCGCCAGTTACCAGGCTGTCGATGTTCGCTCTCACAAAGCAGCGCAGCACCGTGCCGGTGTCTTCCCCCTCCAGGGCTTCCACGTCGAGTTGCTGGCCGTAGTGAGCGATAACAAGGCCTTGTTGCTCCGGGCCGAGATCACCAGCGTCCAGCTTTTCGCTGATGGATTCTTCTTTCTTCGCCGCCCGTGCAGCCCGCTCCTGCTGAATTTTCTTGATGCGCCACTGCTGCTGCTTGTTGAGTCGACGTTTAGCCATATCGTGGGTCGGTTAATTCCTGCTGGGAAATGGTGATTGCTGTAACATCATACGTGAATGATTTCGTCAGAGCCTGTTTGTTCTGTCGGGATTGGCCGATATATTACCAATATTACGAGGGTGGCCGGTCACTGCTTCCCGGGAGCGTCTGAAACCAGGGATGGTTTCAGTCGAGCGCACATGGATGTGCTTGTAGCGTATCCCGGGAAGCAGTGACCGGCCACCCATGCACGCATTGGAAGGCTGGGAGTCACCGAATGCCAGAAGCCAACTACCTTGTCTGGATTGACCTGGAAATGACGGGGTTAGACCCGGAAAAAGAGCGCATCATCGAGATAGCAACCATCGTTACGGATTCTGAATTGAACACGATTGAAGAAGGGCCGGTGATTGCCGTTCACCAATCAGACAAACTGCTCAGTGAAATGGACGAGTGGTGCACGCGGACCCATGGCGAAAGCGGACTGACCCAGCGGGTAAAGGACAGTAAGTACGGCGAGATCGATGCCGAACAGAAAACCCTGGAATTCCTGCAGCGGTATCTCGAGCCGGGGCAGTCCCCATTATGTGGCAATAGCATCGGCCAGGATCGTCGCTTCCTGGTGAAGTACATGCCGGAACTGGAAGCCTTCTTTCACTACCGCAATCTGGATGTGAGTACCATCAAGGAGCTGGCGAGGCGCTGGCGGCCGGATGTGCTGGACGGGGTGAAGAAGAAAGGCAGTCACCTGGCGTTGGACGACATTCGCGACTCCATAGAGGAGCTGCGGCATTACCGGGAACACTTTTTCCAACTGTAGGCCGCGGCGCTTTCAAGCTATAGGCCGTGCCTGCGAAGGGCCCAGTGCACATGCTCCCGAACCATCTCTGACGGAAAGTCAGCCCGCTGTTTTAGGGCTTCGATCACTGGGATGGTTGAAGGCGCATTGCCAAGGCCCACCGCCAGGTTCCTCAGCCATCCCTCGTAACCGGTGCGGCGGATGGCGGAGCCTTCAGTGCGTTTGAGGAATTGTTCTTCCGTCCAGAGGAACAGCGTAGCCAATTCGCTGTTGTCCAGGCCATGGCGGGGCTGGAAGTCTTTTTCCGCCGTTGGCTTGCTGAACTTGTTCCAGGGGCAGACCAGTTGGCAGTCGTCACAACCGAACACGCGGTTACCCATTTTGGGGCGCAGTTCTTCCGGAATGCTGCCCTTGAGTTCAATGGTGAGGTAGCTGATGCATTTGCGGGCATCGAGTTTGTGGGGGCCTTCAAAGGCATCTGTGGGGCAGATGTCCAGGCACGCGGCGCAACTGCCGCAATGTTCCTTTTCAAACGGTTCGTCCAGCGGTAATGGCGCGCTGGTAAAGATTTCTCCGAGGAAGAAAAACGACCCCGCTTTTGGATGAATCAGCATGTTGTTCTTGCCAATCCAGCCCAGGCCCGCGCGCTGGGCAAGGGCCCTTTCGAGCACAGGAGCGCTGTCTACGAAAGCTCTGTAATCGTATCCCGATACTGCCTCGTCAATGCGTTTTGCCAGGGTCGCCAGTCGTTTGCGCATCAGCTTGTGATAGTCACGCCCAGTGGCATAGCGGGTAATGTAGGCCTTCTCGGGGTTAGTGAGTATTCGCCCCGGGTTATCGGGCGCAGGCAGGTAGTCCAGCCGCACGGAAATGACTCTTTGCGTTCCTTCCACCAGTGAGGTGGGGGTATAGCGTTTGTCGCCATGATCTTCCATATACGACATTTCGCCGTGAAAACCCTTGCGGAGCCAGTCCTTCAGGCGAGCTCCGTGAGCACCGGTGTCCGGGAGGGTAATGCCGACATCACTAAAGCCGAGTTCCCGGGCCCAGGATTGGATATGTTCCGGCAGATGTTCGAGGTTTTGATCGATCGATTCGGTCATGGAGTGCCAGTCGAGTGGCAACCGGTTTTCCCGGCGGCCCGAAGGGTAATGAAGTTTAATTTGATTAAGTTATGACCTTTTCCGCTGTTTTGCTATTCTTTACAGGTATCTGGCCGATTTTCTTAATCCGAATTCTTTAGCGGGAGCCGATTTTCATGCCCCTGTCTGGTGGTCATAGTTTACCAGAAGACCTCTACTCCGCCGATGCGGTGAGGGAGATTGATCGCTATGTAATTGATCAACAAGGGGTTGACGGATTTGACCTGATGCAGGCCGCAGCCGCCGGTGCGTTTCGCAGGCTGGTACGCAACTGGCCTGAGCCGGGCCGGGTTCTGGTGCTGTGTGGCGCCGGCAACAATGGCGGTGACGGCTATTTGGTGGCGGCCAATGCCGTACGCCATGGTTTGGATGTGGACTGTATTGCCGTTGCGCCGACGGGAAAATTATCTGGTGATGCCCGCAAGGCCTGGCAAAAATCCGTGGCCGATGGGGTAAAAGTGCGGGAACTTGCGGATCTTGGTAGCGGCGATGCGCAGCGATCAATTGCCAGCGTCGGTTTAATCGTGGACGCCATGTTGGGAACCGGCGTAA
The DNA here is from genome assembly GCF_042604615.1 of Marinobacter sp. M5B. Classification (NCBI taxonomy): domain Bacteria; kingdom Pseudomonadati; phylum Pseudomonadota; class Gammaproteobacteria; order Pseudomonadales; family Marinobacteraceae; genus Marinobacter; species Marinobacter sp. M5B. Next base: position 3,198,360 of record NZ_CP156894.1, on the reverse strand, counting down.
CAGGCGCTCCCAGGGAGCCCTTTGCGGCGATGATCGACGCGTGCAATGAGGCGCCTGCGCCCGTAATGGCGATTGATTTGCCGTCCGGCCTGAACGCAACCACTGGAGCGGTGGTCGGACAGGCGATACGGGCTGATGCAACAGTGACCTTTATTGGGCTCAAGGCCGGACTGTTTACGGGGCAGGGGGCTGAGTGTGGGGGTGACATCCTGTTCGAGTCCCTGGATACCGATGACTGGGCCTCCGAGAGCGGTCAGCAGCCTTTTGCTCGCCGGGTTGACTGGCGGTCGATTCGTTCGGTCATCCCCAGGCGATCAAGAACCGCGCATAAGGGTCGTTTCGGGCACGTGCTCGTGGTGGCCGGGGACCGGGGTTTTGGCGGTGCCGGCCTGTTGGCAGCCGAAGCAGCGGCAAGAGCCGGTGCCGGACTGGTTACGCTGGCCACGCGCCCGGAATACGTCTCACCGGCCCTCGCGCGCTGTCCATCGGTCATGGTGCAGGGGCTGATTCATGGTTCTGAACTGCCGCCGTTGATTGAAGCGGCGGATGTCATAGTCTGTGGTCCGGGCATCGGCCAGGGTGCCTGGGGGCAGCAGATGCTCCAGCAGGTGGTTGCGAGCGGTAAGCCGAGGGTGCTCGATGCAGATGCCCTCAACCTGATGGCCTCAAGGGTGGCGCAGCCGGCACACAATCATATCCTTACCCCGCATCCTGGAGAGGCGGCGCGGCTTCTGGCGTGTGATGTGGCGGAAATTGAAGAGGATCGTGTAGGCGCTGCCGGGCGAATCTCTCAGATGTTTGGCGGAGTTGTGCTACTTAAGGGGGCCGGAACGGTGGTGGCAGGCGGAGGTGCAGTGCCGGACGTTGTCAGCGGCAGTAACCCTGGCATGGCGACTGGTGGCATGGGGGATGTTCTTTCGGGCGTGCTGGGTAGTTTGTACGCTCAACTGAAGGATGCCCGTGTTGCAACCTCGGCAGGCGCTGCATTGCATCTGGCGGCTGCGGACCTGGCGTCGGAAACCCGCGGTTATATGGGGCTGTTGCCGATGGATGTTATTGAGGCCCTGTCACAGGTATTGGTGGATTCTGAGCGCTGGCCGGATCGTCGTTCGGTTGGCGGTGGTGGAGACGAATGATGGACGTTGCAGCGCAGGAGCTCTCGCTGTTCCTGAAGGATGAGGTGGCAACAGAAAACCTTGGAAGGGGGCTCGCTACCGTTGTGGTTCAGGCCGGACAGGGAGCCACTGTATTTCTCGAGGGCAACCTGGGTACGGGAAAGACGACCCTGAGCCGTGGAGTCATGCGTGGCCTTGGCCATGACGGGGCTGTTAAAAGTCCGACCTACACCATTGTGGAGCCGTATGAGCACCTGAGCCCTCCCGCTTACCACTTCGACCTATACAGATTGGGTGATCCGGAGGAGCTGGAGTACATGGGTATACGTGATTACTTTCAGGGCCAGAGCCTTTGTTTGATTGAGTGGCCCGAGCGGGGTCAGGGAATCCTTCCGGATCCTGACCTTTGGATACGCTTGAGTGTCAGTGGAGATGGGCGTAAAGCGCTTGTCTCGGCGGCAACGGCTGTGGGTGTGGGGCTGCAGGCCAGGCTTGCGGCAATACCGTTGTCGAGTGTTCGAGGTTAATTATGTGTGATCAGTGCAGGTGGGCAGGAAAATGATGGCAAGAATGTTCTCCAGATGGTGCCTGGCCGGTAGTGTAATGCTGACTCTGTTGTTTCCTATGGCAGCAATGGCGGGCGTTAACGTGGAAGGCGTGAGGATCTGGCCCGCGCCGGACCATACCCGGCTGGTGCTGGATGTTGCCGACAAGATTGATCACAAGGTGTTTGCCCTTTCCGGGCCTTCGCGCCTGGTGATTGACCTTGAGAACACGACGCTCAAGGCCGATTTTGACAAGCTCGATCTCTCGGGCAGTCCCGTAAAGCGTATCCGCAGCGCCCCGCGCAACGGTAATGATCTTCGGGTAGTGCTCGATCTGAAGAGTGACATCAAGCCGCGCAGCTTTCAGCTCGAACCCAATCAGCAGTACGGTCACCGGTTGGTCGTTGACCTGATTGACGAAGGTGGTCTGAAGGCTCGAAAGCCTTCGGAGCCAACTGTCACCGAAAACGCCAACGGCAAGCGGGATATTATCGTGGTGGTTGATGCCGGCCACGGCGGCGAAGACCCGGGAGCAATCGGCCCCCGGGGCACCCGAGAAAAGGACGTGGTGTTGAGAATGTCGAAAACCCTGGCGGAATTGATCGACGCCAAGCCGGGTTATACCGCCAAGCTAACCCGTACCGGTGACTACTACATCGATTTGCGTAGCCGCACACTGCTGGCCCGGAAGCACAACGCCGACCTGTTTGTGTCGGTCCACGCCGATGCCTTTCGCACGCCTCAGCCCCGTGGTGCTTCGGTGTTTGCGTTGTCACAGCGGGGTGCCACCAGTGAAACCGCCCGCTGGCTGGCCAAGACCGAGAACCGCTCAGACCTGATCGGGGGTGCCGGTGGGGTGTCCCTTGATGGTCGAGATGACATGCTGGCGGGTGTGCTGCTGGACCTCTCCATGACCGCCAGCATCAATTCCAGCCTCGGTGTCGGGGACTCTATCCTCGGCAGGCTTGGCAGTGTCGCCAAGCTTCACAAGAAAGGCGTTGAGCAGGCTGCGTTTGCGGTGCTGAAATCACCGGATATTCCATCGGTTCTCGTTGAGGCGGGATTCATCTCGAACCCGAAGGAAGAGCAGAACCTTTCCAGTGCCTGGTATCGTGAAAAACTGTCCCAGGCGGTGTTTCGGGGTATCGATGACTACTTCCAGAAAACGCCCCCGCCAGGCACGTTGCTGGCGTGGCAGAAGCAGAACGGCCGTGGCGATGGCAGTGTCAGTCAGTACCGGATTCGCCGGGGGGATACGCTCTCAGGTGTCGCTCGGGAGAACCAGACAACCGTCAGCGAACTGATGCAGTATAACGGCCTCAATGATGACCGTGTTATGGTAGGGCAAACCATTCGTATTCCTGCATCCTGACACGAGGTCCCCTGGTAACATGCCCTCCATTCGATTACTGACGCCCCGCCTGGCCAACCAGATTGCTGCCGGTGAGGTGGTTGAGCGCCCGGCTTCGGTCGTGAAAGAACTGGTAGAAAATGCGCTCGATGCCGGTGCCCGCCGGGTCGATATCGAGGTGGAGCAGGGGGGTGTCAAGCTGATCCGGGTACGTGACGACGGCATGGGCATAGACGAGACGGACCTTCCCCTTGCGCTCAGCCGTCATGCCACCAGCAAGATTGAAAATCTCGAAGACCTTGAAGCAGTGGCGTCCCTTGGTTTCCGGGGGGAGGCCCTGGCCAGTATCAGTTCCGTTTCCAGGCTGGCACTGACATCACGCACAGAGCGCCAGGAGGCGGCCTCAAAGGTAGAAGTGGAAGGGCGCGACATGGACGCCAGTATTTCCCCGGCGGCCCATCCGGTGGGCACGACGGTGGAGGTCCGGGACCTGTTCTTTAACACGCCCGCCCGACGCAAGTTTCTCCGTACGGAGAAGACCGAGTTCAACCATGTTGAAGAATGCATTCGCCGCCAGGCCCTGAGCCGTTTCGACACCGGTTTTACGCTTCGACATAACCAGCGTGTGGTCCAGAGCCTCAGGCCGGCTGAGAATCCGCTGGACCGGGAGCGGCGGATTGGCTCTCTATGCGGTCAGCAGTTTATCGACAACGCCGTGGTGATTGATGCTGAGGCTACGGGATTGAAACTTTGGGGTTGGGTTGCCCTGCCGACCTTTTCCCGCAGTCAGGCGGATTTGCAGTACTTTTTTGTCAACGGGCGGGTGATACGGGACCGGCTGGTAGCGCATGCCGTGCGCCAGGCTTATCGGGATGTGCTTTACAACAACCGTCACCCGGCGTTCGTGTTGTATCTGGAGGTTGATCCCGCGAACGTGGACGTGAATGTTCACCCCACCAAGCACGAAGTGCGTTTCCGCGATGGGCGCCTGGTTCACGATTTTATTTTCCGGACGCTTCACAAGGCGCTGGCAGATGTACGCCCGGATGATCATCTCAAGGGAGCGGTAGCCCAGTCCCACGGTCGGGAGGCCGGTACGGCAACCGGTGGTTTTGGCGTTCAGGCTGCCATGCCGGGTGTCAATCACCAGCCCGCCTCCGATCCGTTTACAGGTTCCGGCGGCAGCCCGCAGCATGCCGGGTTCTCAGGGAGCCCGAGGCCCCCGCAGCCTGAATGGCAGGCCCGCGATCAAATGGCGTTCTACCAGTCCCTGAACGGGGGCGGTGGAACCGGGGCGCAGCCCGCGATGGCTGACTCCGGTGATCTGGCCGTTGCGGCGCCTACGCCACCGCAGGACAGCGGTGATGAGCCGCCGCTTGGCTACGCCATTGCCCAACTGCACGGAATTTATATCCTGGCCCAGAGCCGTCAGGGCATGATCGTGGTGGATATGCACGCGGCCCATGAACGTATTACCTATGAGCGTATGAAGCGTGCGCTGGAGGCGCAGGACCTCAAGAGTCAGCCGCTGCTGGTGCCGGTTTCCCTGGCTGTCAGCCAGAAAGAGGCGGCATTGGCGGAGACTCATGGTGAAGAGCTTTTGCAGTTGGGATTGAGGGTGGAGCGCATTGGCCCCGAAACTCTCGCTGTGCGGCAGGTGCCTGCGCTGTTGCGGGGGGCGGACACCGAGCAATTGGTTCGGGATGTGCTGTCTGACCTGATTGAGAACGGCGAAAGCGACCGTGTGGAGGCGGTGATACATGAGTTGCTTGGTACCATGGCATGTCATGGTTCCGTGCGTGCCAATCGGCAACTGACCATTCCGGAAATGAATACCCTGTTGCGGGACATGGAGGCCACCGAGCGCAGTGGTCAGTGCAACCATGGTCGGCCCACCTGGACTGTGGTCACCCTCTCGGAGCTGGACAAATTATTCCTGCGCGGGCGTTAACACCGGTATGACGGCATCAACCGCTAAAGGCACCAAGCCCATGGCCATATGCCTGATGGGCCCGACTGCCTCGGGCAAGACCGACCTGGCCATCGAGCTCTGTCGCCACCTGCCCTGCGATATCATCAGTGTTGATTCGGCGATGATCTACCGGGGTATGGATATTGGAACCGCCAAGCCCTCGCACGAGGAGCTCTCCCAGGCGCCACACCGGTTAATTGATATCTGCGACCCGGCGGAAACATACTCGGCAGCGGACTTCCGTCGCGATGCCCTGCGTGAAATGAACGACATTGTGTCAGCGGGGCGGATTCCGTTGTTGGTGGGTGGCACCATGATGTACTTCAAGGCATTGCTGCATGGTATGTCCAACCTGCCGTCTGCTGATCCAGTCGTCCGGGAGGCCCTTGAGCAGGAGGCGAAGGAGCGAGGCTGGGGTGCCCTTCACCAGGAGCTGGAGCGACAGGACCCTGTGGCGGCGGGTCTCATTCATCAGAATAACCGGCAGCGACTTATTCGGGCACTTGAGGTGATTCGTCTGACGGGACGGCCGATTTCCTCAATATGGCAGGACAAGGCGAGCAGAGGCCAGGCAGAGAACCGTCAGAACAGCGATGGCATTGAGGATTACACCTATTTCACCCAATGGCAGGCAGACGAATCGCCGTCTCTTCCGTATACTGTAGTGCAGCTTGCGATGGCTCCCGCCGAGAGGCGGGTGCTCCATGAAAGAATAGCCCTGCGTTTCAACGCCATGCTGAATGCGGGTTTTCTTGATGAGGTCAGGGCGCTGAAGGCCAGGGGTGATCTGAATGCTGGCCTGCCCTCCATGCGTTGTGTCGGATATCGTCAGGGCTGGGCACATCTGGCCGGTGATTATGATTACGACACCATGGTAGACAAGGGCGTTGCTGCTACCCGGCAGCTTGCCAAGCGACAGCTGACCTGGTTGCGAAAGTGGTCCGATGTGGACTGGTTGGATAGTGGCGACAAACTTATGTCCGACACTGCCTTGAAAATTATTGAGTTTCGCACCACATTTAACAATTGAAGTTGACGATCTGCCTTTACTTATAAACAGGAGAAAACACATGTCAAAAGGGCACTCTCTACAAGACCCTTACCTTAATGCATTACGCAAGGAACGCATTCCGGTTTCCATCTTTCTGGTCAATGGTATCAAGCTTCAGGGCCAGATCGAGTCTTTTGACCAGTTCGTGATTTTGCTGAAAAACACTGTCAGCCAGATGGTCTATAAGCATGCCATTTCCACTGTGGTGCCCGCGCGGAACGTTCGTATTCCGCCACAGGCTCCGGGCGGAGAAGAATCTGAAGACTGATTTATCCGGGCACACCGGTGTTGTTACCCGCGCTCCCGAAGGGCCCGAAAAGGCTCCCAGGGCCGCGGGTGTTTGTTTTGGTGACAGGTGCAGTCTGACTGATTTGGAGTTGTTACTACTTGTTTGAGCGTCCCGACGTTGGTGAACGGGCGATTCTCGTTCATATCGAGTTTTCCTCACACGAAGAAGCTGAGGATCTGGGCGAGTTCCGTGAACTGGTCTGGTCTGCCGGTGTCGAACCCGTAGGTGTTGTCACCGGCTCGCGCAAGCAGCCCAGCCCGAGACTGTTTGTCGGCGAGGGGAAGCTGGAAGAAATTCGTGATGCCGTGACCGCCAACGAAGCGGATGTGGTGCTTTTCAATCACGCACTCAGCCCCAGCCAGGAACGAAACATTGAGCGTGAGCTGAGCTGTCGTGTGCTCGATCGCACGGGCGTCATCCTGGATATTTTCGCTCAGCGTGCTCGCACCCATGAAGGTAAGCTTCAGGTGGAACTGGCTCAACTTGAGCATATGTCGACCCGCCTTATTCGGGGTTGGACGCACCTTGAGCGCCAGAAGGGTGGTATCGGGTTGCGTGGCCCGGGTGAAACCCAGTTGGAGACGGATCGGCGGTTGCTGCGGGAGCGTATCAAGTCCATTCATCGCCGCCTTGAAAAGGTCCGTAAACAGCGTAACCAGGGTCGCCGGGCCCGGATGCGTGCGGATATTCCAACCGTCTCACTGGTGGGCTACACCAACGCGGGCAAGTCCACGCTGTTTAACCGCATAACAACGTCAACCGTTTACGCGGCGGATCAGCTGTTTGCGACCCTGGACCCGACGCTGAGGCGCCTGGAACTTCCTGACATTGGCCCGGTCGTAATGGCCGACACTGTCGGCTTTATCCGTCATCTTCCCCACAAGCTGGTTGAAGCCTTCCGTGCCACCCTGGAAGAAACCACCGAAGCCTCAATTCTGCTCCACATAATCGACTGCCACGATCACCGGCGTGACGAGAACATGGAGCAGGTGGAAGAAGTGCTGGCAGAAATAGGTGCTGACGAGATTCCGGTGTTGCAGGTTTTCAACAAGATCGACCTGCTGGATAACTTCCAGCCGCGGGTTGAGCGCAACGAAGATGGCGTTCCCGTGCGTGTCTGGGTTTCTGCGGTCACCGGGGAAGGTCTTGAAGGCCTGTTTGATACCATCGTCGAACGATTGGCGGAGGACGTGATCCATCAATTCGTACTGCTGGGCCCGACGGACGGCAAGTTGCGGGCGCTTTTGCATGAAGCGGGCTCTGTCGTGACGGAAAGTCACCGCGATAGCGGGGATTCGGTACTGGAAGTACGCCTTCAGCATCGTGACTGGTTACAGCTTTTGAGCCGCGCTGGCGTGCGCGAAAATGATGTAAGGCTTGAAGAACAACGTACATAGGCCGGCTGTGCTATTGCCGGGGCGCTTATAAATCCCTAGTATTTGCAGCCATTCGATTAGTTTGGAACGGAGAACACTATGGCCTGGAATGAACCGGGTGGAAACCGCAACGACAATGACCCCTGGGGTACTGGTGGTGGTCGTGGCGGAAATGACCAGGGCCCACCGGACCTGGACGAGGCGCTAAAAAAGGGTCTCGACAAGCTCAATCGCTTGCTGGGTGGCAAGGGCAACAAGTCCGGAGGCAGTGGCGGCAGTTCGTCCTCGGGTGGCGCCGGCGGTTTTGGTGCCATCCTGGCGTTGGCGGCCATCATTTTTGCCGGATACGTGGTCTTTCAATCGTTCTACACCGTGAACGAGCAGGAGCGTGCGGTTGTGCTTCGCTTTGGCGAGTTCAGTCGTACTGAAACGCCGGGTCTGCGCTTCAAGGTTCCGTTGATCGATAGCGTTTATCTGGTCCGGGTGACGAACGTCCGGAATGCGGAATCTACAGGCCAGATGCTGACACAGGACGAGAACCTCGTCTCTGTCGACCTTCAGGTCCAGTATCGTGTTGGTGATGCTCAGGCTTATGTGCTGAACGTCCGTGATTCCAACCAGGCATTGGCGTTTGCTACTGACAGCGCCTTGCGCCATGAAGTTGGTAGCTCAACACTTGATGACGTGTTGACGGAAGGTCGTGCCGAGTTGGCCGTTCGCGTGGAGCAGCGCCTGCAGAGCTTCCTGGAAGAATACGGCACTGGCTTGACCATTGTCCGTGTAAACGTCGAGAGCACTCAGCCACCCGATGCGGTGCAGGATGCCTTCCGTGAAGTGCAGCGCGCCCGTGAGGACGAGCAGCAGGTCAAGGAAGAAGCTGAAACCTACCGCAATAAAGTGGTCCCCGAGGCTCGTGGCCGGGCACAGCGCTTGACCGAGGAAGCGGCGGCCTACAAGGAAGAAGTGATTGAGCGTGCCCGTGGTGAAACCTCACGTTTCCTGGCGGTTCTTGGTGTGTATCAGACTGCGCCGGAAGTCACTCGCGAGCGTATGTACATCCAGGCGCTTGAAGGGGTTCTGTCGAATACCAGCAAAGTGCTGGTGGACACCCAGAGCAGCGACAATATGATGTACCTGCCTCTGGATAGGCTGACTAACCGTTCCGGTGCCAGCACCGGCAGCCAGAGCGGTTCCGGAAGCTCCGGCAGTGACATCGACATCAAGACCCTGTCAGATCAGGTGATTCAGGAGCTGCGTGGCAGGCAGGATAGTGGCGTTCGGAGGAGCAGATAATGATGGGACCCAAAAGTATTGTGGGCCTTGCAGGCGCCCTGATTGTCGTACTGGTTACGCTCTCCAGTGTTTACATTATCCCGGAAACCCATCGTGGCGTGCTGCTGCGGTTCGGTGAGTTGATCGAAACGGATATTTCAGCCGGGCTTCACTTCAAGGTGCCGGTCATTGATCAGGTCCGGGAATTCGACATCCGATTGCTGACAACGGATCTTCCATCGCGTCAGTATTTGACCATCGAGAAGAAGCCGCTGGACGTCGATTCCTACATCGCCTGGAAAATCCGCAACGTGGATCAGTTCTACCGGGCCACTGGTGGTGACGAATACCGCGCCTCCGAGCTGCTGTTGTCTCGCGTGGATAACGGCCTTCGGGATGAGTTCGGTGTTCGGACCATGGTCGAGGTCGTTTCCGGCCAGCGTGACGAGCTGATGCACACCCTGCGTGACCGGGTGAACGAAACGTCGCTCAAGGAATTTGGCATTGAAGTGGTGGATATCCGCGTCAAAGCCATTGAATTCCCGGGGCAGGTGAGCCAGAACGTCTATCGTCGAATGGCGACCGAGCGCGAGAAACTGGCGCAGGAATTCCGCTCCCGCGGTCGCGAGTTGGCGGAGGGTATTCGCGCGGATGCTGATCGCCAGCGCACCGTTATCCTGGCGGAAGCCTTTGCCAAGGCTGAGGAAATGCGTGGTGAAGGTGATGCTCAGGCCGCCCAGATCTATGCCGATGCCTATGGGTCTAACAGCGAGTTCTATAGCTTCTACCGCAGTCTGGAAGCCTATCAGAACACCTTTGCCAATGAAGACGACATCATGGTCATCGACACTGATAGCGACTTCTTGAAGTTCCTGAAGGACCCTCAGGGAAACCGCTAACCACGACGATGGTAGTGACAAAACCGGAATACCTCGGTATTCCGGTTTTTTTGTGTCTGCCAACAGTGTAAAATTCTGCCGGTTTTGGTTCGGGTTTTTATCTTTCCCCGAGCATCGCCCTAAATCCTGTGCACTCTCGCGGCAAGAAGCTTCCGCCCCGGGACAGAACGGACAACCGAATCTCATGACAGTATCTGATCGCTGGCTACTGCCTGATGGCGTGGAAGACATCCTTCCGCCATTGGCTGGACAGATTGAATCCCTGCGCCGGGATGTAATGGATACCTGCCAGCGTTGGGGTTACCAGCTGGTTATCCCGCCGTTGATCGAATACCTCGAATCACTTTTTACGGGCACCGGGCACGACCTGGAGCTTCAGACCTTCAAGCTGACTGATCAGCTGACCGGCCGGATGATGGGGCTGCGTGCGGACATGACGCCGCAGGCAGCACGCATTGATGCCCATACCCTTGGCCAGGAAGGTATTACGCGGCTGTGTTATGCCGGCCATGTGCTCCACACCCGACCGCGCCATATGCTGACAGGGCGCACGCCCATCCAGGCGGGTTGCGAGCTGTTTGGTAGCGCCTCCGAATCGGCGGATCTGGAAGTGATCAGCCTGATGCTTGAAACCCTGCGTGTATCGGGTTTGCCCAGAATCCATCTGGATCTTGCCCATGTCGCGATCTACGAGACATTGGTTGGAGAGGCCGGGTTTGATCGCGATACCGGCGCGGCCATCTTTGATGCCATGGCCCGTAAGTCTGTGCCGGAACTGGATGAATTGCTGGGCGGGTGCCCACCGGGTTCTGCTGGCGGCATGCTCAGAGAGCTGGCCAGAGTCAGCGGTGGGAAGGATGCCCTGCGTGAGGCAAAGCGCATTCTTGAAGGGGCGCCGGAACCGCTTCGTCAGGCGCTGGATCAACTGGATCGAGTGGCGGATATGCTGTCCGCGAGCTATCCAGAGGTAAGCTTCGGGTTCGATTTTTGTGAGCTTCGAGGATACAACTACCATACCGGGCTGGTGTTTGCGGCCTATGTGCCGGGGCATGGTGACGCGGTTGCCAAGGGCGGTCGCTACGATGCCATTGGCAGTGATTTCGGCCGTGCACGTCCGGCGACGGGCTTTAGTCTTGATATCCGTGCGCTGGTCTCACTTGGTCAGCGAACCGGCCGCGCTGGCAAGGCCATATGGGCGCCAGCCACCGAAGATCCTGCGCTGGATGGCGTGATTTCCGGCCTGCGGATGACGGAGACGGTTATCCGCGCCCTGCCGGAAGACGAGGGCGTTGATCCTGGCACGCGCAATTGCGATCGTGCCCTGGTGAAGCGAGACGGCCAGTGGGTCGTGGAGCAGTTGGACTGATGACCTTCGGGGTCGGGCCACTCATTTACAGGTAAACCTGCGGGCACCCCATCAATTGGCGGGGCCGCACTGAGAGAGAGTCATGGGTAAAAACGTTGTAGTGCTGGGCACCCAGTGGGGTGATGAAGGAAAAGGCAAGATTGTTGACCTGCTGACCGATAAGGTTGCGGCGGTGGTGCGCTTTCAGGGCGGCCACAATGCCGGCCATACCCTGGTTATTGAAGGTAAGAAAACCGCCCTTCATCTGATTCCGTCTGGCATTCTTCGCCAGAATGTCCAGTGCCTGATTGGCAACGGCGTCGTGCTCTCTCCGGAAGCGTTGCTGAAGGAAGTCCGCGAACTCGAAGGCAATGGGGTTGCTGTGCGGGAGCGTTTGAAGATCAGTCTGGCGTGCCCGGTCATCCTCAAGACCCATGTTCGTATCGATCAGGCGCGCGAGCGAGCGCGAGGTGTCGACAAAATTGGCACCACCGGTCGCGGTATCGGGCCGGCCTACGAAGACAAGGTTTCACGCCGTGGGATTCGCGTTGGAGATCTGTGTGACCCGAAGAGCTTTGAAGAGAAGCTCCGGGAAATCATGTCGTACCATAACTTCGTGTTGACCGAGTACTTCAAGGAAGAGCCCGAAGACATTGATCAGGCGTTTTCCGAACTGATGACCATGGGCGAGGAAATTCTGCCCATGTCTGCCGACGTCACGGATATCCTCCATGACCTTCGCAAGCGCGGCGAACACATCCTCTTTGAAGGTGCGCAGGGCTCGCTGCTGGACATTGATCTGGGTACCTACCCGTACGTCACCTCCTCAAATACCACGGCTGGCGGCACGGCTACCGGGTCTGGTTTTGGGCCGTTGTTCCTGGATTACGTGCTGGGGATCACCAAGGCCTACACCACTCGTGTCGGTTCCGGTCCGTTCCCGACCGAGCTGTTTGACGATATGGGCCATCACCTGGCGGTCAAGGGCAACGAGATTGGCACCACCACCGGGCGTTCACGCCGTTGTGGCTGGTTTGATGCGGTTGCACTGCGCCACGCCATCCAGATCAACAGCGTATCGGGCATCTGCCTGACCAAGCTGGACGTGCTCGATGGCATGGATACGGTGAAGGTGTGCATTGGCTACAAAACGCCTAACGGGGAGATTACCCGCCCGCCGATCGGTTGCGATACCTACAAGGACATTGAGCCGGTGTATGCGGATCTTCCGGGTTGGCAGGAGAGCACGGTCGGGCTGACAGGCCTGGACCAGTTACCGGAGAACGCCAGGGCCTATATCCGTTTCCTGGAAGAGCAGATCGAAGCACCGATCGATATCATTTCCACCGGTCCTGACCGGGTAGAGACGGTCATTCTGCGCCACCCCTTCGGCGAGTAACCTTCCTGGGTTGTCGCGGACACCTTCAGGGCTTGTCCGCGATAACCGTCGCCCTTTTCGGACCCGGATAACCTTCCACGGTCTTCGTTGGGTCGTCCGGGTCGAGAAAGTCCTGCAGCGACTGGAATTGCATCCAGTCAGTGCTGCGTTGCTCCTCGATCGTGGTTTCTGTCACATCCACCACGCGGGCGTTGCAAAAACCGGTTCGGTCCAGCCAGCGCAACAGAGTGTCGCAGCTGGGCAGGAACCAGACGTTGCGCATCTGGCCGTAGCGGTCCTCCGGCATCAGGCTGTAACCTTCCGGCCCATCCGCTATCAGCGTTTCCAGCACCAGTTCGCCACCCGGGCGGAGTGTGTCTTTCAGTTCCAGTAAGTGATCAAGTGGTGAGCGACGGTGGTAGAGCACACCCATTGAGAAAGTGGTGTCGAATGCTTCCAGCTTTGGCGGCAGATCCTCTACGCGCACCGGGAGCAGATCAATGCGCTGCTCCTGGCCTGCATACTGTTTGACGCTGAGAAACTGGAACAGGAATAACAGTCCTGGGTCGATGCCAATCACCCGGCCGGCTCCTTCGCCCAGCATGCGCCAACAGTGATAGCCAGAGCCGCAACCGACATCCAGTATCTGCCGACCACTCAGGTCTGACAGGTAGGGAGCGACGCGGTCCCATTTCCAGTCAGAACGCCATTCGGTATCGATATAGGTGCCAAAGAATTCGAACGGGCCCTTACGCCAGGGCATCAGTCCTCGCAGCCCTTCTTCGAGCTTTGCACGGTCTTCTGTGCTGAGGGGCTGGTCGGAGTTCAGGGTAATGGCCGACTGGTTCAGGTTCGCCGTGGCATCACCAATGTGGGGCAGGGTGTCCAGAGCCCGGTTCCATCGGGCAATATCCCCATGAGGGTTGTCGTCAAAGCGCTTTTGTAGCTGTTGCTGCAGTTGCTTTCGCCAGCGCTCAAGGCCACGGCTATCAAGATCGTCAAGCAGCGGGGCAAAGCACCCCTGCCAGTTGAAGGTCGTCATGGAGGCTCCGTTCAGTGCGATTTAATGGCGAGCATGGAGACAAAGTTGAAACACTGGTACCACACCATAACCTGACTAAATCCTGCGTTTATCAGTCTCTCACGGTGTTCGGCCAGGGTTTCCGGTATCAGTACCTGTTCCAGGGCGGAACGCTTCTGACTGATCTCCAGGTCGGAATAGCCGTTGGCCCGTTTGAACTCGTGATGGAGTTGGGTCTGTGTCGATTGCTCGGAATCGGATTCAAAGCGAATTTTCTCGGAGAGGATCAGTACTCCGCCGGGCAGTGTGGCGTCGGCGATGCGAGCCATCAGTTCTGCGCGTCTGTCTGGCGCCACGAACTGCAGTGTGAAGTTCAGGGTGGTCACCGACGCGTTCTCAATCGGGGTGTCGAGGATGTCCTCGCACCGCAGCGAAACCGGCAATGGGTGGTCGTCCAGAGCAATATAATGCTCGCAACGCTCAATCATGGCAGCCGAGTTGTCCACGCCTGTAAGGGTGCAGTCGCGGTCCCCAATGCCATGGCGCATGGCCAGAGTGGAGGCGCCGAGAGAGCAGCCGAGATCGTAGCAGTGACTGCCCGGGCGGGCATACTGTTCGGTGATCACTTCAATCATCGGAATAATCGTGGTGTAACCCGGTACTGAGCGCCGGATCATGTCCGGAAATACCCGAGCCACCGATGTGTCAAACCGGAATTCTCCGGTTTCCCGTTCAGTGGCGAACAGACGGTCCAGCGCCTGGCCCGGTTTTTTGTTCCTGTCAGCCATTGTCTGCTGGCTCCTGGCCCTCATTGACAGGCCTGTCGTGTGCGGGTGTCGGGCCTCGGCTGCAGCGTACGCCCCGGTTCTTGTAATCAACGAGGATGCCCCGGAACTCCGGGTCCACATCGGCGGCGATGGCCAGATACCCCTGTTCGCAGACAGCGTGGAGTTCCGATGACTTGGGCGACATGCGGAACTCTTCGCCAGGTTTGATGTGAACGGCCTCAAATTCCCCCACCGGCACATGATCCTTATTCTCGGCATGATCAATCCGCCCGCTGGCCTCCAAAACCACGATGGTAACGATGATGGTGGCAATGGCAGTGACAATCAGGCTGCGGACGGTAAATCGGGCCTCACTTTGGCTCATCGGTTGGTCTCCGGTCTGTCGGTAATAGTGGCCTCAATATTGGCCGGGTACATGAATGGAAGGGGCCTGTAGCGCCGCCAGTTGTTCCCGAAGTGACAGGATCTGGTCGGACCAGAAACGCGGCTGGGCAAACCAGGGGAAGAAACGCGGGAAGGCCGGGTCGTCCCAGCGCTTGGCCAGCCAGGTGCAGTGGGAAATCTGCCGGAAGCAGCGCATGGGTTCAATCAGATGACGCTCACGACGATTGAAATCGCGGAACA
The DNA here is from genome assembly GCF_042604615.1 of Marinobacter sp. M5B. Classification (NCBI taxonomy): domain Bacteria; kingdom Pseudomonadati; phylum Pseudomonadota; class Gammaproteobacteria; order Pseudomonadales; family Marinobacteraceae; genus Marinobacter; species Marinobacter sp. M5B. Next base: position 3,183,334 of record NZ_CP156894.1, on the reverse strand, counting down.
TCTCGTAGCCTTCCAGTAGTTCACCAAATTGCTGGCCACGTTCAACGTCATCACCGTTCAGTAACAGCCACAAATCCTGAATCGCAGGCCCGGTACGGCAATCGTCCAGGTCGACAAACAGCATCTGTTCCTCGCGGCAGAGGATGTTGCCGGCGTGGCAGTCACCATGAATTCTCAGGGAGTGCACCTCGCCAGCGTCATCGATCCGACGGGCGCAGTGGTCGACAAGATCGGGAATCAGCGAGTCCCACGCTGGCCGAAGGTCATCTGGAATCCAGCGGTTTTCCGTAAGGAACCGATTGTTATCCTCAATGCCCGAAAGAATCGACATAACCGGGCGATGGTTGAAGGGCTCAGTGTCACCGATATTGTGGAGCTGGCCCAGCCACTGGCCGAGGCGGTACAGGGTATCTGTCACGCTGGTGTCGGGCGCCTGCCCGCCCCGCTGCTGAAATACGGCAAACAGAAAGTCCCCGCAACGGCCCAGTGTATCGCCGGAGGGCATAGCCATGGGCGCCACGACCGGAATATCGGCGTTGAGCAACTGGACGGTAAACTGATGTTCTTCCCGGATCTGGGCTTCGCTCCAGCGCCCCGGACGGTAAAACTTGGCGATTATCGGTGGCTGGTCTTCAATACCAATCTGGTAAACACGGTTCTCGTAGCTGTTGAGGGCAAACAGGCGTCCACTGACCACAAATCCGGCGTCTTCCAGGGCATCAAGAATGGTATCGGGGGTAAGGGCGTCGTAAGGATGGCTGGAGGTTTCGGTCATAAATAAGGTTTAGTATCTCGAATTCTGTTGGGACTTCATGCTGGCGAGGTGATACCAGTTTTCGTCCAGTTCCCATCGCACCCGATCAATGCCAGACGCGCTGAGGACGATGTTGCCTGCCTGGGCCTGGACCTGGGCCAGTTCACGCTCGGCCCGTTGCCAGTCACGATCATTGTCTCCCAGGTTACGCATGCTCGGAAAAATGGTGGTGAGTGCTTCGTGCGTCGAGGTTTCATGGGAGCGCAGTGAGCTCATGATGGCGGTCCCTCCTTCAACCCGGAGAACGCGATGCTGATAAGGATAGTTGGCCACCATTTCATCGGCCTTCAGTGCCTGGTTCAGGCTGATGACTTCAAAGCCTCGCCAGCCAAGCCAGCCAACAAATATGGCCGCCACCAGCATTACAATAATAAACTGCTTCCTGTCAGACATCGGTTCCCTGCTCCGTGCACTCAATTCACGGCCAAGTATAACGTTTCGGGGGCGACACCGTAATGCGATTCGGGCTTTTTAGCCAACGAGCGTGTTGGTGATGCTGACAAACGATCGAAACACAACGCGGGTGACGTTAAAGCAGATGACAGGGCGAGACATAGTACAGGCAGATACCGTGGTCGTCGGTGCCGGCATTGTCGGCCTCGCAGTGGCCAGGACGCTGGCCAAGCAGGGCAGGGAGGTGCTGGTGCTGGAATCCGGCGCTCACTTTGGCGAAGGGGTGTCGTCCCGCAATAGTGAGGTTATCCATGCTGGGATCTACTATCCCGAGGACTCCCTCAAGGCCCGGTTGTGTGTTCGTGGTCGTCGGATGTTGTATGAGTACTGTCAGACCCGTGGCATCGACCACCGCAAAACCGGCAAGTGGATTGTGGCCAATGGCGCGTCGCAGGTGGAGAGGCTCGACACTATCGCCAGTCAGGCCCTTCGCAACGGTGTTCCGCTCCAGCGGGTAACCCGCAGGGCCCTGCGGGTGTCTCTGCCGGACGTGACCGCCCAGGAGGCGTTGTACTCACCGGAAACGGGCATTGTAGACAGTCATGGTGTGATGCTGTCGTTGCTGGGAGAGCTGGAGGACTACGGTGGCCATTTGGTCCGCCAGGCGCCTGTAGAACATGCGGCGACCTGTGACGGAGAGCATCGGTTGCAGGTTGGAGGGCCGGCGCCCTGTGAGCTCAGGGCGCAACGGGTGGTGAACGCAGCCGGCCTCGGAGCAGTACCATTGGCCACGAGCTGGCAGGGAGTGCCAGCGGATATCGCGCCCCGCCAGTGGCTGGCCCGAGGTGTCTACTTCAGCTATTCCGGTCGCCACCCCTTCCGTTCATTGGTATACCCGATCCCTGAACCAGGCGGCCTCGGCGTTCACCTGACGCTTGATCTAGCGGGCCAGGCTCGATTCGGGCCCGATGTTGAATGGATAGAGCGAGTGGACCTCTCGGTTGACCCCGGTCGGGCAAGGTCGTTTGCTGAAAGTATTCGCCGTTGGTGGCCAGCATTGGACGAGTCCCGCCTGCAGCCCGCCTATGCCGGCATTCGTCCCAAGCTTGCTGGCCCGGATGGTGGGTTTGCGGATTTCCGGATCGCCGGAGAACGTCGGCACGGTGTTGCCGGACTGGTGCACCTGTTCGGCATTGAGTCGCCGGGATTAACGGCTGCTTTGGCCATTGCGGATGAAGTGGCAGGGCAGCTCGCCGACTAATGCGTTTGCATACCTTTATCCGGGGGTTCTTGCCAGCGCCCAGATCTGAACCTCCCTGGCGCCGGCCTCAAGCAGCACTTCAGTCAGGCTTCGTGCAGTGGCGCCGGTGGTGACCACGTCATCAACGATGGCAATGCTGGCCGGTGGTATACGGGTAACCTGGTAGATTCCCCGCAGGTTGGCCAGGCGCTCTTCGCGGTTCAGTCCTCGTTGTGGCCGGGTGCGCCGGTTCCTGACGACAAGGTCAGCGCTCCAGGGAATGCCCGATTGACGGCTGATGTGCTCTGCAATATCCGCCGCTTGATTGAATCCTCGTTTTCGTCGACGGGCCGGATGCATCGGGCTGGCCAGAAGCAGGTCCGGCGTGCGTTCAGGATGGGTCTCCAGCATCAATGTCAGATGAGTGCTCAGATCCTGGATCAGGGGGCGGGCATAGGCGCGTTGGCCATTGTATTTGTAGCGCTGGACCATACCGTCAACCGGGAATCGATAGCGCCAGGGCGCGACGATTCGGCTGAAGGGCGGTGGGTCTTTCAGGCACTGACCGCAGATGAGTTCATCGCCAGCGTAGGCGATAGGCAGTGCGCAGCAGCGGCAGTGCGAGTGGTTGGCGGGCAAGTCCTGCCGGCAGGGAGTGCAGAGCCCGAAATGGGCATGCGGTTCCAGGCAGGCCACGCATTGCCCGCCGCGCAGCTGAAATAAGCCCTTGATGCTGATTTGAGCGCGCGGAATCCGTTTCGCGCTGTTAACCTTTGGTGTCATCAAGGTTGACAGCGATTTCAGTCCCTTTATCATCTGTTCAATCCGTAAACCAGAATCCCGGTAAAGTTAACAGGACTGAATCATGACTGCCACCGCACACGCCGATGCACCCTCTATAGCGCCTTCTGCCGCGCCTTCTACCTCACCGCGCCACGATTGGACCATGCAGGAAGCCCGTGCGTTGTTCGAACTGCCATTCAATGACCTGGTGTTCCGGGCTCAGAGCGTCCATCGTGAGCATTTCGACCCGAATGAAGTGCAGATCAGCACGCTCCTGTCCATCAAGACCGGTGCCTGCCCGGAGGACTGTAAATACTGTCCCCAGAGCGGTCATTACAACACCGGCCTGGAAAAGGAAAAACTGCTGGAAATTGAAAAAGTGGTTGCTGAAGCCAAGGCCGCCAAGGCAAAGGGCGCGTCCCGTTTCTGTATGGGGGCGGCCTGGCGTAGCCCGTCGAAGAAAAACATGGAATATGTCGTGGATATGGTGCGCCAGGTTAAATCCCTGGGCCTGGAAACCTGCATGACCCTCGGCATGTTGGAGCAGGAACAGGCCGACGAGCTGGCCGAAGCCGGGCTGGATTACTACAACCACAATCTGGATACGTCCGAAAAGTACTACAGCCATATCATTACCACCCGCACCTATCAGGACCGGCTGGACACCCTCGAGAATGTCCGTAATGCAGGCATGAAAGTATGCTGCGGCGGCATCGTGGGCATGGGCGAAGACCCTGACGATCGTGCTGGCCTTCTGGTTCAGTTGGCGAATCTGCCCCACCATCCGGAGAGCGTGCCGGTGAACATGCTGGTGAAGGTGGCAGGAACGCCGATGGAAAATGTGGAAGATCTGGACCCGTTCGACTTTATCCGTACCATCGCTGTTGCTCGGATCATGATGCCTGCCTCGCACGTGCGATTGTCTGCGGGCCGTGAAAATATGAATGAGCAGATGCAGTCCCTGTGCTTCCTCGCTGGTGCGAACTCGATTTTCTATGGCGAGAAGCTGCTGACGACCGCCAACCCCGAGGCGGATGCGGACCGCGAGTTGTTCAAGCGTCTGGGCATTCGGCCTGAAGAGCGCGAGCAGTCCTGCACCGAACAGGAAGCGGAAGAAGCTATCGTTGAAGCGGTCGAATACGAACAGACCCGTCACATGTTCTACGATGCCACCCGTGAGTCTGCATAGGCAGGCAGCATGTCTGTGAGGGCTGGCCATGCGTGACTTTGCAGCAGAGCTGGAAGAGCGAAAACAGGCGGGGCTATACCGTACCCGCCGCCAGATCAGCGGCCCCCAGCAGCCCGCGTTGGTTTCCGATGGCGTGCCGCTACTGTCGTTCTGCAGCAACGATTACCTGGGGCTGGCGAATCACCCCGGGATTATCAAGGCTGCCACTGAGGCCATGCCAAACACCGGTTTTGGCGGTGCCGCTTCGCATCTGATTTGCGGTCACCACGATGCCCACCACCAACTGGAACTGCGGCTAGCGGAATTTACCCGCCGCAGTGCTGCGCTGTTTTTTTCGACCGGCTACATGGCCAATATGGGCGTTATCTCTGCGCTGGCTGGCCGTGGCGATACCATCTTCTCTGATCGCCTGAACCATGCCTCCATCATCGATGGTTGTGTTCTCAGCCGCGCCAGGGTGCGTCGTTATCGCCACGGTGATATGAGTGCCCTGACTGACATGCTTGCCGCTACCGGTGGCCACAAGTTGGTGGTGACAGACGGCGTATTCAGCATGGACGGGGATATCGCACCATTGAGGGAGTTGGCGGCACTGTGCCGGGCGCACGAGGCCCTTCTGGTGGTGGATGACGCCCATGGTTTGGGCGTCCTGGGGCCCCAGGGGCGGGGCAGCCTGATGGAGCAGGGATTGTCCGAGGAGGACGTGCCCATATTGATCGGCACCCTGGGAAAGGCTGTGGGCACCAGTGGCGCCTTTGTGGCTGGCCCGCAGCTGTTGATGGATTTCCTGGTACAGAAGGCCCGCACCTATATCTACACCACCGCCATGCCTCCGGCCATCGCTCTGGCCACCTGTGCCAGCTTTGACCTGATCGAACGGGAAGATAGCCGTCGCAGTCACCTGCAGATGCTGATCTCAGAGTTTCGCCAGGAGGCATCGGCACTGGGCTATGAGTTGATGCCATCGCGCACACCAATTCAGCCAATCATGGTGGGCGACAACTGGGCAGCCCTGGCATTGAGCCAGGCCCTGGAGGAGAGGGGGCTAATGGTTACGGCGATCAGGCCGCCGACTGTGCCGGAAGGCCAGGCTCGTTTGCGGGTCACCTTCAGCGCTGCGCACTCTTCGGAAGACCTGGCAACGTTGCTGTCCGCATTGGCGGACTGCCGTTCACTACTGAACAGGCCCTCTGCAGAGGTGGTATGAACGCTGTGGAATCACGAATCCCGCTGGTGGTTGTGGGTGGTTGGGGTGTCGATGCCGCCATGTTGCTTCCGTTGTTTGATCGTTGGCCAGGGGAGATTCATCTGATATCGCTGAACGACGCCCTGATGTCCCGATGCGACTCGGTCACGGGGGTGGCGGATTATCTGCTGGAGCGTTATCCGTGCCCGTCAGTTTGGGCGGGTTGGTCCCAGGGGGCGCAGGTGGTAATGGCGGCTGCCTCACGCAGTTGTCCCCAGGTCCGCAAGGCAATCACTCTGGCGGGGTTTCCCCGCTTTGTGGCTGGGGAGCAGGGGTCCACAGGGATGGAAGTGGATACTTTTGAGACATTCCGGGAACAGGTGTCGCAAAACGCCGGCCTTGCCTGGCGGCGCTTTCAGCGACTTTTGATTCACGGCAGCCATGATGAGTCGCAAGCCCGGCAGGAACTGCGCCCCTGGCTTGCGCGAGGGCCTTCTGTCAGCGACGTGAACCTGGTTCGGGGCCTGGACTGGTTGGGCAGCGAAGATCAGCGGTCTCTGTGGGGTGCTTTACCAGTGCCGACGCTGCATCTTCAGGCGAGCAACGATGTGGTCGTTGAATGTTGGGAGCACTCGTTTCATCCGTCTCCAGCCGCCAAGGTCGTTAGGGTAGCCGGTATGACCCATTGGCCTCGAGGGCAGGCGCTTTCGCGTTGCCATGACGAAATCCTTCAGTTTGTTTTCGGCAAGGAGGTTGAATGGACCCTGTAACATCCAATATCCACGACTGGGTGCCTCCGAAATCCACAATTGCCCGCGATTTCGGCTCAGCTTCCCATACCTACAATCCCGCTGCCCGGCTGCAGCGCTATATGGGCCAGGTCTTGCTGGACCAGTTGAAGGAAGGGCTGCATCAGGCCCAAAGCGCAGATGGACTCCAGATACTCGATCTGGGTAGCGGCACTGGGTGGTTTACAGGGCAGTTGGCGTCGATTCCGGGGAGCCAGGTGACCGGCGTTGATATTGCTGCGGGAATGCTTCGTTACGCCCGATCTGCCAACCCGAGCGGCATTCGGTGGATCGAGGCGGATGCCGAGGCGTTGCCGTTGCCGGATAACAGTGTGGACGTGGTCTTCAGCAATTTGATGATTCAGTGGTGCCGTGACCCGGCCGGTGTGCTTGCTGAATGCCGCCGGGTTCTGCGCCCAGGCGGTCGGCTACTGGTGTCGACATTGCTGGAGGGTACCCTCGACGAACTTCGGGAAGCATGGCACCGGGCAGACCCCGGGCACCAGCATGTGAATCGTTTTGAATCGGAAGCGCGTTTTCGGGAGCAGGCATTTGAAACGCTCCCGGCTCCGCAACTTGCGATCGAGACCATTTCACTGGATTATCCCTCGCCGCTGGCTCTGCTGGCGGAGCTCAAGGCTATCGGCGCCGGGTACAAAGGCGCCTCGCGGCGGCAAAGCGCGACCGCGCCTGGCCGTTTGCGGGCCATGTGCCGTTATTATCCGCGAGACGGGGAACGCCGGATACAGGCCACTTACACATCGGCATGGCTGGGTTGCCGTCTGCCGGACTGACATGGGGATTCATTGATCTATGGCCAGAAAGAGTTACTTTGTGACGGGTACCGACACCGGCGTGGGGAAAACGCTGGTGTCTGCTGCGATTCTTGAGGCGGCCGCTACCCTGGGGAAGAAAACGCTTGCGATGAAACCGGTGGCGTCTGGTTGCGACGAAACACCGGAGGGGCTGCGCAATGAAGATGCGCTGATACTGATGGAGTCCATGTCGGAACCGTTGCCTTACGATCAGGTGAACCCGGTAGCCTTACAGCCCGCCATCGCGCCCCATGTGGCAGCTGCCCAGGCGGGTCGGCACCTCACGGCGGAACGGCTGGTCGGATTTTGCCGCGGGTTGCAGATGCGTCCCGCGGATTTACTGTTGGTGGAGGGTGCCGGCGGCTGGCGGGTACCACTCAATGATCGTGAAACATACGCCGCCATGCCTGTCGCTCTGGGTATGCCTGTCATTATGGTGGTACCCCTGAAACTGGGCTGTATCAACCATGCACTGTTAACCGCTGAAGCTATCCGCCGTGATGGCTTGCCTGTCGCAGGCTGGGTGGCCAATCGGCCGGACCCCACGGCCATGAACTGTGAGCAGGAAACCCTCGATTATCTGATTCAGAACCTGCCCGCGCCATGCCTGGGGGTGTTGCCATGGCAGAAGCGTGCCGACCCGAAGGAGCTGGCCGAAGCCCTGGATGTTGCCGTTTTGTTTGAAAATTGACCAAATTTGTGGCTTACTGGTGTCAATATATGGTCATTGGGCTGCGCGGTTATGATCAGCAATACATTAGGCATTGGTATTCAGGGTATCCAGGACGGCATGCAAGGCATGGAAAATGCCGCCCGCAGGATTGCCCGTGGCGGTGTTGATGGCCCCCAGGGCACGGCAGAAGGTGTCGGTGGCCTCGCGGAACCGATCATTGATCTGAAACTGTACGAGCGCAGCGTTGAAGCCTCGGCCCAGGTAGTGAAAACCGCCGACGAAACCCTGGGAACGCTTCTGGATATTACTGCCTGAACCCTCTCAGGGCGTCCGAGCCCTGTTCAGGTCCTTTGGATTCGACGGCCAGTCTGCTGACATGATGATTTCGGGCTCCCTTCCGTCAATGGCTCCTGCCTTTCCTGCGCCTTCCGTTGGCTCGGGAGACGCAGCTGCGGGTGCCCCTCTCCGGCCATCTTCGGATGAATCACCTTCATCTCGAACATCTCCTGAAACCTCCGGGTCCGGCCGCGTAGCTGACGATAATGCTGCGGAGGATCGTACCCGCTCGCAGGGTTCCAGCGTAGAGGATGCTCAGGGCCTGGATGAGGCAGAGCTGAAACAGCTTACGGAACTGAAAGCCAGGGACCGTGAGGTTCGTGCCCATGAGGCAGCCCATCAGGCGGTTGGCGGCCAGTACGCCGGTTCCATTTCCTACGTCTATGAACGGGGCCCCGACGGTGCCCAGTACGCTGTTGGTGGCGAGGTCTCGATCAGCACCTCGCCCGTGCGGGGAGATCCCCAGGCGACAATCGATAAAATGCGTGTGGTCAGGGCCGCAGCGTTGGCGCCGGCAGAGCCTTCCCCACAAGACCGGGCAGTGGCGGCAGAGGCCATGCAGTTGATGCTGCAGGCACAAGCTGAACTCTCCTCAGAGTTGGGTCGCACTGACGAGTCCGGGCAATCTGAAGTGTCCGAGGACCAGGCGGGTGACGAAAGCAGTGCAAAGCAGTCGCAGGAAGCGACGAATGCCTATCAGGTCATCTCCGGCGTCGGGAGCAATGATGTAAGCGCCAATCCCTCTTCATCCTTCCGGGCAACAGCCTGAAAACAAGCTGCTTTTTAGTCTAAAACCTCCCCGTGTGCTTAAGCCATCGGTACACATTCGCGACAAAACACAACACAAATTTTGATTGCGCCTATTGACAATTCTGTGCCTCTAAACGTATGTTTCAAACAAGTGTTTTATTGGCGTTCAGCTTCTCTTGCTGAGCGTATGAGTAAATCCCGAGGCTGAGTGTTGTGACCGTGTCGCAGCTGAGACCGAAAACCTGAGGTGGATTCCATGCCTGACTACAAAGCGCCCCTGCGTGACATTAAATTCGTAATGAACGAGCTGCTGGACAGCGAGCAGCACTACGCCAATCTGGAAGGCGCCGAAGATGCAACTCCGGATATGGTCGATGCCATCATCGGGGAAGGTGCCAAGTTCTGTGAGCAGGTTCTGTCTCCGCTGAACCAGGTGGGCGATAAAGAAGGCTGCACCTGGAGCGAAGACGGCGTGAAAACGCCAACCGGCTTCAAAGAGGCCTATCAGCAGTACGTGGAAGGCGGCTGGCCGTCCATGACCGCTGATCCCAACTATGGTGGCCAGGGCCTGCCGCACTCCCTTGGCCTGGTAATGAGCGAGATGGTGGGTACCGCCAACTGGTCCTGGGGCATGTATCCCGGCCTCAGCCACGGTGCGACCAACACCATTGAAGCCCACGGCACTGAAGAGCAGAAGCAGACTTACCTCACCAAGCTGATCAGCGGTGAGTGGACCGGCACCATGTGTCTGACCGAGCCTCATTGCGGTTCCGACCTGGGCACGCTGCGTTCTAAGGCCGAGCCCAATGCAGACGGCACCTACAGCATCACCGGCACCAAGATCTTCATTTCCGCTGGTGAGCATGACATGGCCGAAAACATCGTCCACATTGTGCTGGCCCGGCTGCCAGGCGCTCCTGAAGGTACCAAGGGCATTTCCCTGTTTATCGTGCCCAAGCTTCTGCCGAATGACGACGGCTCTTCCGGTGAGCGCAATGCCGTTTCCTGTGGTTCCATCGAGCACAAGATGGGTATTCACGGCAACGCCACTTGTGTGATGAATTTCGACGGCGCCAAAGGCTGGCTGATCGGGCCTGAGAACAGGGGCCTGAACTGCATGTTCACCTTTATGAATACGGCGCGTATTGGTACCGCGATCCAGGGTCTGGGTGCTGCTGAGCTTGGCTTCCAGGGCTCCCTGGCCTACGCCAAAGACCGTCTGGCCATGCGCTCGCTGAGTGGTCCGAAGAACCCCGAGGGTATCGCTGACCCGATTATCGTTCACCCGGATGTTCGTCGCATGCTGCTGAGCCAGAAAGCGGTTGCAGAAGGCGCCCGTGCTCTGATTTACCTGACCGCACAGCAGGCTGATATCGTTCACAGCGGTAAGACCGAGGAAGATCGCAAAGCGGCTGATGAAGCCCTGGGCTTCCTCACCCCGATCGCCAAGGCGTTCCTGACCGAGATCGGTTACGAAGCAGCCAACCTGGGTATGCAGGTATTCGGTGGTCACGGGTTTATCTCCGAGTGGGGTATGGAGCAGAACGTTCGTGATTCCCGTATCGGCATGATCTATGAAGGCACCACCGGTATTCAGGCGCTGGATCTTCTCGGTCGCAAAGTACTGATGACCCAAGGTGAATCCCTGAAAGGTTTCACCAAGCAGGTTCACGTGTTCTGCAAGGAAAACGCCGACAACGAGCAGTTGAAAGAATTCGTTGAGCCGTTGGCCGCCATGAACAAGGAGTGGGGCGAACTGACCACCAAGGTTGGCATGTCCGCCATGAAGAACCGCGAAGAAGTTGGCGCGGCCTCCGTGGACTACCTGATGTACTCCGGTTACGCTGTTTTCGCCTATCTTTGGGCCCGTATGGCCAAGGTGGCGCTGGACAAGATGGTGGAAGGTACCACCGAGGAAATGTTCTATAACGCCAAGGTTCAGACAGCGCGCTTCTACTTCAAGCGCATGCTGCCGCGGGCCAAAGGGCATGCGGAAAGCATGCTGGCGGGCTCAGACAGCCTGATGGACATGCCGGAAGAAGCCTTCGCCCTCTAAGGCGGGTTTCACGGAACTCTAAAAGCCCGCTCTCCCAGGAGGCGGGCTTTTTTGATGACATGGCCGCCGGTGCTCCATGAGTTGGGGGCTCCGATAGGGTAGAATAGGCCACCATAAATATAACCTGTGCGGACACATAGCCGAGGAAGTGATCAGGGCCGAAGGTCCATCGTTGTTCACTTCGCAGACTGACTGAATTGTGGAGAGTTTTGAGATGGCTGATTATCAGGCACCTTTACGTGACATGCGCTTTGTCCTGAATGAAGTATTTGATGCGCCGGCTCTTTGGGCGTCTCTGCCCAAAGTGGCAGAGAACGTTGACCCGGACACTGCCGATGCCATTCTGGAAGAAGCCGGTAAGATTACCAGTGGTGTGCTGGCTCCTCTGAACCGCGAGGGCGATGAGCAAGGCTGTAAGTGGAATGACGGCGACGTGTCCACACCCGAGGGGTTTCGCGAGGCCTACCAGACCATCGTTGAGGGTGGCTGGAACGGCCTGGGCGGCAACCCGGAGTTTGGCGGTATGGGCATGCCAAAAACTCTGGTTGCCCAGTTTGAGGAGATGATGCAGGCGGCCAACATGGCCTTTGGCCTAGCCCCGATGCTGACGGCGGGCGCCTGCCTGGCCCTGGACGCCCATGGCAGTCAGGAGCTCAAGGAAAAATACCTGCCTAATATGTACGCGGGTACCTGGTCAGGCGCTATGGACCTGACGGAACCTCATGCGGGCACGGATCTGGGGATTATCCGCACCAAGGCCGAGCCTAATGGCGATGGCTCCTTCAGTGTAACGGGCACCAAGATTTTCATTACTTGGGGCGAGCACGACATGGCGGAGAACATCATCCACCTGGTGTTGGCGAAGCTGCCGGATGCGCCCAAGGGCCCCAAGGGGATTTCCCTGTTTTTGGTGCCCAAGTTTGCAGTCAACGAAGACGGCTCCCTTGGCGAGCGCAATAGCCTGAGCTGCGGTTCCCTCGAGAAAAAAATGGGCATCAAGGGGTCCGCTACTTGCGTGATGAACTTCGACGGCGCCAGGGGCTGGCTGGTTGGCGAGGAGAACAAGGGACTGGCCGCCATGTTCACCATGATGAACTATGAGCGTCTGGGCGTGGGCATCCAGGGTGTTGGTGCTGCTGAAGCATCGCTGCAGAGTGCTCGTGAATACGCTCTGGAGCGTATCCAGAGCCGAGCTCCCACGGGTGCCCAGCAGCCGGAAAAAGCTGCGGACCCGATCCTGGTCCACCCTGATGTGCGCCGCATGCTGCTAACCATGAAAGGGTATGTGGAAGGAGGGCGCGCGTTCTCTACCTATGTTGCTCAGTGGCTGGATATCGCCAAGTATTCCGACGATGACGAGCGCCGCAAGCATGCCGAGGGCATGGTGGCGCTGTTGACACCGGTAGCGAAGGCTTTCCTGACCGATCGTGGCCTGGACGCTTGTATCATGGGCCAGCAGGTTTTCGGCGGTCACGGCTTTATCCGGGAGTGGGGCCAGGAACAACTGGTTCGCGACTGCCGCATAACGCAGATCTACGAAGGCACGAACGGCATCCAGGCGCTGGACCTGATGGGTCGGAAAGTGGTCGGCAGCCAGGGCAAGCTTTATGAGCTATTTGCTGAGGACGTGGCCACCTTCATCGAGGAAAACAGCAGCGACGAAAACCTGCGCCCCTACCTGGAGCCACTGGCAGCAGCATTTGAGCGCCTGTCGGATGTGACTGAGCATGTGATCAAGCAGGCTGGGGATAACCCGGACGCTGTGGGCGCGGCCTCCGTGGACTACCTCGACCTGTTTGGCCTGACAGCTCTTGGCTATATGTGGGCCAAAATGGTTAAAGTGGCGGCACCGAAGGCCGATGGCGACACCTCCGGCTTCTACACCGGCAAGGTGAAGAGCGCACGCTTCTATTTCGACCGATTGCTGCCGAAGACCGTCGCACTGGCTGAGGGCATTCGCAGTGGTAGCGACTCAATGATGGCGCTGACGGCTGAGGAGTTCTGAGTAGTCAGCAGTGAACAAAAAAGGCAGGCCCGCGGGCCTGCCTTTTGTGCTGCTCTATATACTCGCTTACAGGTTTTCTATCCGGCCCGGATCAAGGACAAACGGATTTTCGTTACCCTGGATGTCGGCCACCTGGCGATGGCGGACAAGCTCTCGATCATCCGGTGGATCGATCTGGTTCCAGCTCTTGAACACCCGGGAAGCGCCTGCCCAGGGCAGGTCATAGGTGTCCACCATATAGGCAACCGTGCGGGCGATATCGCCTTTTACCTTTTGCGGGGGTTCAAAAAACTGCGCGCTCTCGCGAATTCCGCACTCGTCCGGGCTGCTTGCATTGCCCAATTCTTCGTAAATCGCGTTTCTCCGGGACATTTCAATGCGACTGCGCACGGGGACCATGTTATGAAGGTCCGATGCAATCTGCCGGTATCTGTCGTCATCGTCGCATTGGCTGCTGGTGCCGCACCCAAGTGCATTGCGAACTTCTGCCAGAGGGTAGACATAGCCTTCCGTAAGGACAAAGCCTTTACTTTTGAAGGGTGTGTCACAGAAGAAGGAGTTGCCGCCCTGGGCATAAAGGTTGCCCCAGAACTCGTTTTTTACAACGGTGTCCGGGTCACTGAAGCGGGTGTTCTGGCTGATGACGAGAGACGGGATAAGCAAGGCCGCCAGTGCGACCAAAACAACGTTTTTAGTTTTCATAGGCCATTTATACCTCTCAGCGCGTGACAGCGCCTTTGCTGATCGGGCCAGGAAAGGAAGTGGTTAGATCTGGCCGGTCAGAAAAATGACGGTTTATTCATTTATAATTGAGAAGTATGACACAGAGGCTTCAAAGGGAGAGAGCCTCTGTGTGGCTATTTGTTGCATTATGTTAACTGGTTAACACTTCACTTCTTTCGGTTGCGCAGATTCTGGTAACCCGTTCTCAAATCTTCGCCCAGCTTATGAGCGGTCTGGCGAGCCTCTTTTGATGCATCTTCGGCGTCGTGAAGGATGTGATCGAGTTTGCTCCGAAACCGTTCCCAGTCCTTCTCCAGATCGTCCCACTCGTCTTTCACGTCTTCATGGGCCAGATGCATCTGAACCCGTGCTTCGTCACGGTACTGTTTAATCTTTTCGGACAGTTTTTTCAGTTCGTCCTGGAAGCTCATATCACGCACCTCCTTTAACAGTTAACAACTATACGATGCTACTGAATATCGAAAACTGTCAAGCCGGATGACGGCCATTTCGCGGAGTCAGGCGGGTCTTGCAAGCAAGGTGATCAGGTCTTGCAGGTAATGCCAGGGGGAGAGCGTATCAAAGCCTTTGGCGGCCCTGTCGGTGGTGCTGCATAGTTCCAGTGCGGTATTGAGCTGGTGGCGGTTCAGGCGTCTCGCCGCTTGTTCAACGGCCTTTGCGCGCTGGGGCTGGAACACGCCGCGCTTCTTGAGGAAGCCGGCAGTATTCTCCCGTTTGGCCGCGGCGATATTCAGCTCCATGGTGAGGTTCAGGTCCCGTGTCAGTACCGCCAGCAATCCCAGCGGGTTCTCGCCTTCCTGCTGCAGTACCCCGACGATTTTGCGAGCGTGGGCGGCCCGGCCCGCGAGGAGTTCTGTCACCAGCTCAAAACCGTTGAAGCGGGAGCTGTCCTGAACAGCCTGTTCGACGGTGTCTTCGTCGATGGTGGCGCCGGTGCCCAATAACGCCAGGCGATCCAGTTCCTGACTTGCCGCCAGGAGGTTGCCCTCGAGGCGTTCCGCCAGGATGTCCAGTGCGCCGCGGGTAAGGCTGAGGCCATGGTTGCGAGCCCGCTGTTGCAGCCAACCCGGGAATTTATCAGTATCAATGGGCCATACCGGCACGTGTACGCCTTTGTCCTGCAATTCCTTGTACCACTTCCGGCGGGTTTCGGCGGCATCCAGCCGTGCGCTGATCAGTAGCAGCACAATGTCGTCAGGAGGATTCTGCAGCACGCTTTCAAGAACGGCGCGGCCATCACCCAATTTGCCGGTAGGCAGGTGTATTTCGATACGGCGTTTTTCGGCAAACAGCGATAGCGCACCAAACTCCTCGCCCACGCGGTTCCAGTCCAGCTGCTGGTCGGCGTGGAAGGTTACCCGGTCCTGATAGCCCGCTTCCCGCGCAGTCTTCCGGATCTGGTCGCAGCATTCCTGAACCAGTAGGGGCTCATCGCCTGACACCAGGTAAACAGGTGACAAGCCTTTCTGGAGAAGCTGGGGTAGCTGGTGGGCCTGGGTCTTCATGGTTGGCCACTGTCTTGATCGCGGGTCTGTTCCGCTTCCTGTTTCAGCCGGTCAATGCGATCCCGGTCAAGGGGCGCCAGGCGAAAGATAATTTGCTGGGCCAGTCGGTCATAGAGTTGCTCCTGGAGGGCTTCCTCTTCCCTTTGCTTGGCCAGCACATTGGATTCGTCGTAGCGATAGGTTTCACTGCTATTCAAGTCGGTTGGGGCGATCAGAGGAACCTTGTCGGAGGTCAAAACCTCAATATCGACCGTTTGCCGCAACGTATACTCGGCAGCCGCGGCGCGCACGGTGATGGCGCTGGCACGACGTTCCCGGCGGAAATTGCTGATGTTGAGCACATAATCGGCTTTTTCGGAGGGCTGAAGGTCGATGTTGCCCAGAGACAGCTGTTCCTTCACCGAGCCACACAGCTGTTCTGGCACATCGCCGGAGCAATCAACAGCCAGCGGCTGCAATGCGGACGACACCGGCGGGGCGCCCCGTAGCTGAAACCCGCACCCTGACACCAGAAGTGACAGGGCGAGACCAGCCGGAAGTATCTTGGGTAGGCTCGCCGGGAGGTTCATATCAGTTCGCCACCACGTTCACCAGTTTACCGGGCACAACGATGACCTTTCGCACGGTTTTGCCCTCGGTGAAACGGACAACGTTCTCGTTCTCGAGTGCCAGAGCTTCCAGTGCGCTCTTCTCGATGTTCGCTGGGACGTCGGCTTTTGCCCTGACTTTGCCATTCACCTGCAGGACAACCTGAATCTCGCTGCGAACCATGGCGTCCTTGTCCGCCTCCGGCCAGGGTGCGTCAACCACAGGCTCGTCGTGACCCAGTGCGTGCCACAACTGGTGACAGATATGGGGAACGATTGGAGACAGGACGAGTACCGCGGTATCCAGCGCTTCCTGGCGAACCGCCAGGCTCTGGGGCTCATTGTCGGTCAGTTTGCTGACATCGTTGAGCAGTTCCATCACCGCTGCGATGGAGGTGTTGAACGTCAACCGTCGGCTGACATCGTCGCTCACCTTGGCAATAGTCTCATGGGTCTTGCGACGAAGATTGCGCTGACCTTCACTGAGGCCGGTGGTATCCAGGGCAGGAACCATTCCGCTTTCAGTGTGTTCGCTGACCATACGCCACAGGCGTTTGAGGAAACGGTGGGCACCCTCAACACCGCTGTCGGACCATTCCAGTGACTGCTCTGGAGGCGCCGCAAACATCATGAACAGACGCACGGTATCGGCACCGTGCTCATCGATAATAGCCTGGGGGTCAATGCCGTTGTTCTTGGACTTGGACATCTTGGTGACACCACCGGCCACCACCGGTTGTCCGTCGTCCTTGTGAACGGCGCGCACGACCTGACCCTTGTCGTCTTTCTCAGTAACGACATCCGCTGGCGAGATCCAGATTTTTGCACCGTTATCGTCTTCACGATAATAGGTTTCGGCCAGCACCATGCCCTGGCACAGAAGGCGGTTAAAGGGCTCGGAACTGTTGACCAGCCCCACATCCCGCAGCAGCTTATGGAAGAAGCGCGCATAAAGCAGGTGCAGAATGGCGTGCTCGATGCCGCCGATATATTGATCCACCGGCAGCCAGTAGTTGGCGGCAGCCGGGTCCAGCATGCCCTTGTCGTAGTTGGGGCTGCAGAAGCGGGCGTAGTACCAGGACGACTCCATAAAGGTGTCAAAGGTGTCTGTTTCCAGCGTGGCCGGTTGGCCTTCAAAGCTGGTCTTTGCCCATTCCGGATCTGCCTTGATGGGAGATTGGACGCCGTCCATCTCCACGTCTTCGGGCAGTGTGATCGGCAACTGATCGTCCGGTACCGGGCGTTCGGTGCCATCGTCCAGGGTCATCATCGGGATTGGAGCGCCCCAGTAGCGTTGGCGCGACACGCCCCAGTCCCGCAGGCGATAGTTGACCGTGCGCTTGCCAATACTGCTTTCTTCCAGATGATCGGCGATTGCGTCAAACGCCTCGGCACTGGTCAGGCCGTTGTACTTTCCAGAGGATACCAGAACACCTTTTTCGGTGAAGGCGCGCTCCTGAACATCGATTTCGCGGCTGTCTGTGGCGGCGATAACCTGCTTTATGGGCAGGCGATACTTGAGCGCGAACTCGTGGTCACGGTCATCATGGCCGGGCACCGCCATCAATGCGCCAGTGCCATACTCCATGAGCACGAAGTTGGCGACGTAAACGGGAATCTCTTCCTGCGTCAGCGGGTGAATGGCCTTGTAACCGGTATCAATGCCTTTCTTTTCCATGGTTGCCATATCGGCTTCGGCAACCTTGCTGTTACGGCACTGCTCGACAAATTCAGCAACCTCGCGATAGCGCTCGGAAGCGGCCTTGGCAATGGGGTGCTCGGCGGCCACGGCCATGTAAGTCACGCCCATGAGCGTGTCCGGGCGGGTGGTGTAGACGTCCAGCGCGTCCTCGCGGCCTTTGAGGGGGAAGGTCAGCTCGGTACCCACGGATTTGCCAATCCAGTTACGCTGCATGGTCTTGACCTGCTCAGGCCAGTCCTCCAGCTCGTCCAGATCATTCAGCAATTCTTCGGCGTAGTCGGTAATGCGGATAAACCACTGGGGAATCTTTTTCTGCTCGACCAACGCGCCGGAGCGCCAGCCACGGCCATCAACCACCTGTTCATTGGCCAGCACCGTCTGGTCGATTGGATCCCAGTTGACGGTGGACATCTTCTTGTACACCAGGCCTTTTTCGTAAAGGCGGGCGAAGAACCATTGCTCCCAGCGGTAATAATCCGGCTTGCACGTCGCCAGCTCGCGGTTCCAGTCGTAACCGAAGCCCAATTGCTTGAGCTGGTTTTTCATGTAGGCAATATTGGCGTGGGTCCACTTCGCCGGCGCGGTCTTATTGGCAATGGCGGCGTTCTCAGCGGGCAGACCGAACGCGTCCCAGCCCATGGGCTGCATGACGTTCTTGCCCTGCATACGCTGGTAACGGGAAATGACGTCGCCGATGGTGTAGTTGCGCACGTGCCCCATGTGCAGTTTGCCGCTGGGGTAGGGGAACATGGACAGGCAGTAGTATTTGGGTTTGCCCGGTTCTTCCTTCACCGTAAACGTGTTGTTTTCTTCCCAATAGGTACGGGCTTGTTGTTCAACATCGCGCGGATTGTATTGCTGGTCCATTCCTGCCATTACCAAAGTTACCCTTTATCAGACCGTATCAAAAAAGATGTGCGAAGAGGCCGGACATTCTAACGCACACAAGGCTTAACAGGTAGTCTGCCAATTTGCCGATACTGTGCCATGCTTGGGGTGAAGGCGGGCAGGTGCGGCTGACTGGGACACGCCGTGAATACGTCCCTGTAGGCTCGTAAAAAACATCCCTGTTTTTGTCAAGCGTACAGGGATGTATTCACAGCGTGCCCTGATCAGCCATAGCCACTCCGACCGTACACCATGAGGGAGCAGTCATGACCGAACCAGAACGCAATCATCTCTCAGGCAGGGCTCTCGAGGCCTACGACCGCATGCTGGAGCGGGTCCAGGCCCGGCTCAGTGATATGGAGAATACCACTCGCGATACCCTGAAAGAGGAAATCGAGCGGGCGGTGGAGTTTGAGTATGAACTAGCAGAGATGACCCGCGAAGAAGCGGACCTGCTTGGCGCGTATCTGCAGCGGGACCTCGAACACCTGCTGCATTTCGTGGAAGAAACCGGCGAAGGCCTGAAGGAATGGTTGCAACTGGATATCTCACTGCTCGAGCACCAGTTGGCGGATATGCTGTTCTCGGTAGCGGACAAAACCCGACTGGATACGCTGGAGCTGAACCAGAAATTGGAAAACCACGAGCCTAGCCAGTATATCAGCGGCGAAGTGGCCACGGCCGGCATGTTCAAATGCCTGAACTGCAGCCACATGCGCTGCCTGACCGCAACCAGCCATCTGGAACCCTGTGACGCCTGCGGCTCCCACTACTACGAACGCGTCACCAGCCGCTGGCCACGGAAGTCAGAATAGATACAGGCCGAGCAAAAGGCGTTCAGCACAGAACCGGAGCGGCCATGGGGTGGGGGTCCCTTTTCTGCCAGAAAAAGGTGTCCGAGCAAAGCGAGTTCTTTTTCCAAAGAAAAGGGCCCCCACCCCGTGGCCAGGCGCCATTCAGGCAGGCTGCGAACCCGCCCCCAGGATAAATCAGTTCCGCGGAATCACCCGCTCCCGAACAAACACAATAAGAATCGCCGCCAGCGTCAACACCGGCCAGGACCCGGATTGCATGTAGGGCGTATTGCCCTCAGCCGCATAGACCTCACCTGTCATTACCGCACGCTCAAACTGCGGGATGGTTTCGGTGATCTGGCCCTTCTCGTCAATAATGGCCGTTACACCATTATTCGTGCCCCTCAGCATATAACGACCGGTTTCCAGTGCCCGCATGCGGGCGATTTGTAGGTGTTGCAGCGGGCCAATGGAATCGCCAAACCAGCCATCGTTGCTGATGGTCAGCAGCATGCCACTGTTGCGGGCATTGGTGGCGACGAAGTCCGGGTAAGCCACTTCGTAGCAAATAAACGGCATGATCCTGATGCCATTGGCCTCAAGTGGCGACTGATTGGAAGGGCCGCGACTGAAACTGGACATGGGCAGGTCAAAAAAGCCGATCAGACCGCGAAGCCACTGCTGGAGCGGCACATACTCACCGAAAGGCACCAGCTTCTGCTTATGGTAGATGCCGCCGCCGCTACCGATGGCCATGATGCTGTTGTGGTACGTAAAGTCTTCAATGCGGTCACTGAAGCCGTACCAGGGGATGCCGGTAATCAGTGTGCTGCTCTCTCCCAGTTCCTCACCGATGTGGTCGATGATTTTGCCAGCCTGGTCCTGGGGAATCGGAATAGCGGTTTCCGGCCACAGAATCAGGTCGGTATCCCAGTGGCCTTCAGTCAGCTCCAGGTATGCGACGATCTGGTCCCGGAGGAAGTCCGGGTCCCACTTGATTTGCTGGGGAATGTTGCCCTGCATCGCGACAAACGTGGTTGGTTCTGTCTGCAGGGTCGTCCATTGTGCCTGGGAAAAGGCCGGGCCGGTTACCCAGGGCAGCAGCACCACACCTGCGATGAGCGCCGTGCTGGCATGGCGGGCTTTCCGGGTCAGCCACCAACAGCCTGGAATTGCGCAGCCGGTTACCGTCACCCAGAACGTAAGCCCGTGAACGCCCGTTAAGGGGGCGAAGCCGGCCAGAGGCCCATCAACGTGGGCGGTGCCCAGGTACAGCCAGGGAAACCCTGTCAGTAGCCAGCCCCGGACCCAGTCACAGAGTATCCACACCGCCGGAAACAGGATCAGCCGCCTGACCGCGTTGTTTTTGGCAAGTTTTCCCCAGGCCCAGAACGCCAGACCATGGAAAAGAGCGAGTCCCGACACAAAAATAACGGTGAGTATGATCGCGAGTGGAACGGACGTATTGCCGTGTTCACTGATGCTGATGTAGACCCAGCTTGCGCCGGTACCGAACAGCCCCAATCCGACCAGCCAGCCAGCCCGAAACAGCTTTTGCGGGGCGAGCGGCAGGCAGCAAAACAGTATCAGCGCGACCGACAACGGCCCCAGCCACCACCAGTTAAAGGGTGAAAAGGTGAGTGTTTGCAAGGCCCCGGCAACGAGCAGAGTGGCCGCTCGCAGCCAGGCGTGCTCGGACAGGGCGGATGTCAGTTCGGAGGTTCGGGCCGTTGTATTACTGGTCATCACCACGCGTTACCTGCAGCAGACGGATAACACGGTTATCGGCGTTGGCAATGGTGAACTGCAATCCGCCAAACTCAACCGACTCGCCCCGTCTGGGCAGATGGCCGAATTCCTTGAGTACAACGCCGCCAATGGTGTCGAACTCCTCTTCGTCCAGCTCGGTCTCGAAGAATTCGTTAAAGTCGTCGACGGGGGTGACGGCCTTCACGGCGTATGTGCCATCGCCGCGGGCCTTGATGTGGGTTTCCTCGTCGAAGTCATGTTCGTCTTCGATTTCGCCCACGATCTGTTCCAGCACATCCTCAATGGTGATCAGGCCGGCTGTACCACCGTATTCGTCAACCACAATGGCCATGTGGTTGCGGGTTTCCTTGAACTCTTTTAATAGCTGGTTCAGGCGCTTGCTCTCCGGTACGAACGTGGGAGGGCGAAGAATCTCGCGGATGCGGGTCCAGTTGAGGTCGTTGTTCAGGGCCAGAGGGAGCAGGTCCTTGGCGAGCAGTACGCCAATGACATCGTCCTGGCTGTCGCCAATGACCGGGAAGCGGCTATGGGCAGATGAAATGATTTCGCCCAGGAACTCTTTCGGGTCCTGGGATGCCTTGACGGTGACCATCTGGGAGCGGGGAATCATGATTTCATCCACCCGCATGTCGATCACCTGCATGGCACCTTCGATGATGCTCATGGCATCGGTATCGATGATTTCCTGGGACTCGGCGTCCCGCAGGATTTCCAGCACGTCCTCGACGGACTCAGGCCCGCTGGAGAAGGCCTGTGATATACGCTCCAGCCAGGACTTGTTGCTGCCCTGACTGCGACTCGACTGATCGTCGTTCATGAGTCTTTTTCCGTTTCCTCTGTCTCGTAAGGATTGCTGAACCCGAGCTGCGCAAGCAGCC
Organism: Marinobacter sp. M5B; assembly: GCF_042604615.1. Classification (NCBI taxonomy): domain Bacteria; kingdom Pseudomonadati; phylum Pseudomonadota; class Gammaproteobacteria; order Pseudomonadales; family Marinobacteraceae; genus Marinobacter; species Marinobacter sp. M5B. Next base: position 3,161,438 of record NZ_CP156894.1, on the reverse strand, counting down.
GGATCTCGAGGGCTTCCATGACCTCGGCATCATTGTCTTCAATGTGGTCGTAGCCCTGAAGGTGCAGCATACCGTGCACCACCATATGGGCCCAGTGTTCCGTCAGTGTTTTATGCTGCTCGGCTGCTTCTTTTTCAACAACCGGGGCACAAATGATCAGATCACCGGCCAACGGAACCGTTATACCGGCTGGCGCCTCAAATGGGAAGGACAGTACATTGGTTGGCCCTGATTTCCCGCGATACTGGCTGTTCAGCTCGGCGCTCTCATCACTGGCAACGATACGGATCGTCACCTCGGATGGATTCTCACCCAACCATGCGGCCCGGGCCCAGCGCTCAAACTCGATGTCATCTGGCGCCTCGGGTACCTCGATGGCCCGCTGCAAGTCCACTGTCAGTTCACTCACTGGCCTGTGGCGCTCCCGTCGTCAAAGGAATCGTAAGCCTCGACAATCCGCTGCACCAATGGGTGACGCACCACATCGCGGGCCTCGAACCGTGTGAAGCCAATACCGGACACCTTGCTCAGCACACCGGCCGCATGGATCAGGCCGGAATTCTGCCCGCGGGGAAGATCCACCTGGGTGGTGTCACCGGTGATCACGGCAGTGGAACCAAACCCGATCCGTGTCAGGAACATCTTCATCTGTTCGCGGGTGGTATTCTGGCTCTCATCCAGAATGATGAACGAATTATTGAGCGTGCGGCCGCGCATGAAAGCTAGCGGCGCGATCTCAATCACGCTTTTTTCGATCAGCCGCGTTACATGATCAAAGCCCAGCATTTCGTAGAGGGCGTCGTAGAGGGGGCGCAGGTAAGGGTCCACCTTCTGGGCCAGGTCACCCGGCAGGAAGCCGAGTTTTTCGCCGGCTTCCACGGCCGGCCGGACCAGCAGGATGCGCTTCACCTGTTCGTCTTTCAGTGCCTCAACTGCGCACGCCACCGCCAGCCAGGTTTTGCCGGTACCGGCGGGGCCAATGCCAAAATTCACATCGTGGGTACGGATGTTGTGCACGTATTTCTGCTGGTTCTCGCCTCTGGGCTTGGCCTGCAGTTTCGGGGTTTTGATGACGGTGACGGCGCCCTTGTAGGGCACATCCTCCGCCAGCCGTTCGAACCCGGTCTCGCGGATAAACAGGTGAACCATGTCCGGCGAGATATCATCGTTGGCTTCGGTTTCCCGATAAAGGTGCCGGACAACTTCCGTAGCGGCTGCCACGTGTTCAGTTTCACCTTCCACCCGGAAATGATGGCCACGGCGGCCAATTTTGACGTTCATGCGCCGCTCAATGTGCTTCAGGTGCTCATCAAACTGGCCGCAGAGGGTGGTCAGCCGGCGTTGGTCTACCGGGTGTAGGTCGAATTGTCGGTGATCGTTGGCGTTCAAAAGTGCTCCGTTTGTTTACTCCCGTGGATTCAGGGAGCGGGTATGTCATGAATTGTGCAATCGGGCGCTGGCCGGAGGACTATTCCAAAAAACGCCCGTGAATACGTCCATGTAGGGCTCGGTCGCGCCATCCCCACCACTCGCCATTCACCAAACCCGAGACGCGTGGGGCCCAGGTTTAATACATCCCGGAACCCACAGGAACCCCGCGAAGAGAATTAGGCAGAGCCTCCCGAATCTCCACATCAATAAAGTGCCCAACCACCTCCGGATTCTCATGCCGGAAGTTCACAATACGGTTGTTCTCGGTACGGCCCGCGTATTCACCGGGGTCCTTCTTGGACAAGCCTGTTACCAGAATACGCTGCGTCGTGCCGACCATCTTGCGACTGATGTCCATCACATTCTGGTTCAGCCGGTCCTGGAGAATGCTCAAGCGCTGCTTCTTCACCTCCAGTGGCGTGTCATCCGGCAGGTCCGCCGCCGGAGTGCCGGGCCGGGCGCTGTAGATGAAGCTGAACGACATATCGAAGCCAATATCGTTGATCAGCTTCATAGTGTCCTCGAAATCCTTCTCGGTTTCCCCCGGGAAGCCAATGATGAAATCCGAGGAGAAGCTGATGTCCGGGCGAATCTTGCGCAGGCGGCGAAGTTTGGACTTGTACTCCAGAGCTGTATGGCCGCGCTTCATGGCTGCCAGTATCCGATCTGAGCCACTTTGCACTGGCAGGTGCAGGTGGCTGACCAGCTCTGGTACCTGCTCATAGGCCTCGATCAGTGAGTCCGAAAACTCCACCGGGTGTGAGGTGGTATACCGGATACGGTCAATGCCGTCGATGGTGGCGATCAGGGTCACTAGCTCCGCCATGTCCATCACGTCGCCATCGTGGGTTTCGCCGCGGTAGGCATTAACGTTCTGGCCCAGCAGGTTTACCTCACGCACGCCCTGGCTGGCCAGGTGGGCGACTTCCGCGATCACGTCGTCCACCGGCCGACTGACTTCCTCGCCACGGGTGTAGGGCACCACGCAGAAGGTGCAGTATTTGCTGCAGCCTTCCATGATGGACACAAATGCGGACGGGCCGTCGGCACCGGGATCAGGCAAGTTGTCGAACTTCTCGATTTCCGGAAAGCTGACATCTACCACGCCAACGCCATTACCCTTGGCGCGGACTTCGGTGATCATATCCGGCAGGCGATGCAGGGTTTGCGGCCCGAAGACCATGTCCACGTAGGGTGCCCGGTCGATGATAGCCTGGCCTTCCTGGCTGGCCACGCAACCGCCTACACCGATGATCAGGTCCGGTTTGCTGTTTTTCAGTTTCTTCCAGCGACCCAGCTGGTGGAACACTTTTTCCTGCGCTTTTTCGCGGATTGAGCAGGTGTTTAGCAACAGGATGTCGGCGTCGTCCGGCGAGTCGGTCATTTCGACGGTTTCGCCGGTGCGAAGCAGGTCTGCCATACGTGATGAGTCGTACTCGTTCATCTGGCAGCCATGGGTCTTGATGTACAGCTTCTTGGCCATGATTCTCAACGTGCTTGGTGTGTGATTTGCGCCGGAAGGTTGGGAGTGGCGCTTAAAAAAGTTAGCTGCACATTATAACGGGGTGATCAATCGGCAACCACCTTTGTCTCGGCAATCCTCTAAATCGCTTGTGGTAGTATTGGTTTTTCCAATTTTTTAGAACGCTCAAACAATCATGACTCCCGAACGCCTGGCCCGAATCAAACAAACCCTGGATACTCGCCAGCCCGATCTCAGCGTCCTCACCGACCAGGTCCACAAACCCCGCAATCTGTCGGCCATCATCCGCTCCTGCGATGCGTTTGGTCTTGCCAGCATGCACGTGGTCTGGCCGCGGGAAGGTTTCCGTGCCTTCCGAAAAACCGCCGGCGGCAGCTACAACTGGGTCACCACCCACACGCACCCCACCATGGACGATGCGGTTTCGGAGCTGAAAGGGCGGGGCCACAAACTCTACGCCGCCCAATTGTCGGAAAGAGCGATTGATTACCGGGAAGCGGATTTCACCGTGCCCTGCACGGTGATCATGGGTAATGAAGTAGATGGTGTCAGCGACAGCGCTGCCGAACAGGCTGACGAGCACATTGTGATCCCCATGATGGGCATGGTGGAGTCCCTGAACGTGTCGTCCGCCTGTGCGATTATTCTGTCCGAAGCACAACGGCAGAGGAAACAGGCAGGCCTGTATGCCCACCAGAGGCTACCAGACGATGAATACAACCGTCTGCTGTTCTGCTGGTGCCAGCCGGTCGTAAAACGCTACTGCGACGACCGCAACCTGCCATACCCGCCTATAGACCCGGAAACCGGTGAATTAGTCGACGGCGTAGGCTGGATGCAGGAAGTCCGAAAGCTGCGAGCCAACCGTCCGAGGTGGACTGATAAAACAGAATCAGCCGCCAACGAACCTCAATAAAAGGATTAACCACAGTCGATTGATCGGTCACGGTGTGGGGTAGCATTTTCTGCCGGAAAAAGGTGTCCGAGCGCAGCGAGTTCTTTTTCCAGAAGAAAATGCTACCCCATGGCGGGACCAGCCCCAAGAGTTCTAAGTCTAGAAGGTCAGCCCCCAAAGTCATCAGGTCAGTGAGCTGCTATTCCTCCCGGCCTTCAAGATAACGTTGCAGCTGCTCCCGCAACGCCTTAGGCAACCGCGTAATCGTCAATGCGTCGTTGTCACGGTCATAGTAAACCGCCTGATTCACCAGATCCGAAGAGAACGACACGCTCATACCACCACCTGAGCCCGCAATCCGAACCAGCTTCTTCACCTTACGGTGATCCGGATGCAACACCCCGCTTTCCGGCAGCTCGGCAGTCTCACTGGCAAACTCCTTGAAACGCTGAGGCTCGTTCTCATCCAGGTAGCCCGACAATGCCTCGATGGCCACCGGCTCGCCCAACGCATGCTGCTCCTTCGAGAACTCATAGGCTCGCGCCCGAATCTTGCCTGCCTCTTCCGGTTCGGATGATTTGGCAAAGGCTTCCACGGCATCCATGAACGTCAGCGTCTCTTTCTCCACATCCACCTGATTGGTGAAACCGCATAGCTTGATGAACAGGTCACCGCCTTCCCCGGAACCACGAGCGTGGACCAGCGTAAGATAGTTCTCGCCGGCGTTGTCACCCAGCCAGTCATCCAATTCCACGCGCACCGCCAGATTCAGCCGCGACAGGCTCAGGATGTCCGTCGCGTCCAACGTTTGCTGGGCATCAAAACGCATGGCGCTGTCGTTTTCCAGGATAAACAGATAAACCACCTCCGCATCCGCGAGGGCTTCGTGGACAATCATCAGGTGCCCCTCAAATTCCTCCTGGGCGCTGTTCAGCAGTTCTTGCCATTGCCCAAAAAGACGGTCAGTCATCGACGCAAAGCTTTGCTTGTCCTCCCGGTAGTCCTTCAGCCAGCTGCTAAACGGACTTTCACCGATGTCCTCGGAAAAGCGACCGTATTTCTTGCCGGGCTTGCTGTTGAACAGGCGCTTCATCTGCTTGTGAAGCGCCTCATAGTCGCCACCCGGCTCGGCCAACGCCTCGCCGGGACGAACCCGCGCCGGCTGTCCGGGCTGATACTGGCTGGCGAAGAGAGTGCGGAGCTGTTTGATGGCCATGGAGTCAAGAGTCCCTTGGTTAATAGAACGTGTAGGAGGCTGAGGGTAAACCTTCAGGGGTTGGGATTGTAATGGTTTTTATAGGGCTGTGGGATCAGCCCCAAAACGAAGAAGCCCCCAAGGCCTAAGACCATGGGGGCTATCCTCAAGTCCCAAAAGCGAGGTTAAACCCGCTTATGCCGCATCAGGTCCTGAATCAGTGAAGTCACCGCTTCAGTGATCTCCTTGTCATCGTCTGCAGAAACAGACGCCGATGCCACATCCGCACCCAGGTTCACCGCAATGGCAATCAGGCCATGGGCACTGACCACCTGCGCTGCGCGCCGACGGTCTTCGGCATTGCCGGCATTGTCCTCGCTGAGGACAACGGAGGTCTTGCCCTGATCGAACAGCGCCCGTTCAACTGCCAGGGCCAGCGCCGTGGCCTGCTTGCCGTTACAGGCAATAATGGCAGGCTTCTGCGCCAGACGGCGCTCGCGCTCTTCGCTGGTCACCGGGTCCAGCGACTCAACCGTGCCTGCAGTGCCGGCAATCATACCCGCACCGATCGTCACGTTGGTCAGCCGATCAATCACAATGAAGCTGCCCGTGGCGTGGTTGCGCTGATAGGCATCAAACGCAATGGGCTGGCTCAGGGTCAGCTCGCACAGTCCGATTTCGTTCAGCTGAAGCGCAGACGGGTTGTCGTTCTTCTCCAGCGTGTTGACGTCGGTCTGGTGATGAATCTTTTTGACGGTAGCCGAGGTAAACGTCGGGCCGAGCTTGATGTCGTAAAGGCGACCGGTTTCCAGCGGGCCGTCCGTCATCCAGACAATGTTGGCGGTGAAGCGGTTGCCCACTTCTGGCTCATCCTCAGCCTTGACCAGCATATCGCCTCGGCTGACATCGATTTCATCGGTGAGCGTCAGTGTGACCGCCTGGTCGATATAGGCTTCTTCCAGGTTGCCATCAAACGTCACAATGTCTTTGATTGCGCTGGTGCGTCGTGAAGGCAAGGCCATCACTTTGTCGCCGGGGCGCACAACACCAGAGGCTATGGTGCCGCAGAAACCGCGGAAGTTCAGGTTCGGGCGCGTCACGTACTGGACGGGGAAGCGGAAGTGCTCCAGATTTTTGTCGTGGGATACTTCCACCGTCTCCAGAATGTCCATCAGGGGCTGGCCGTCGAACCAGGGTGTGTTCTCACTCCTGTTAACGACGTTGTCGCCTTCGAGGGCAGACAATGGCACGAAGCGAATATCCTTCAGGCCAAGCTGATTGGCAAACGCCAGGTAGTCGTCCTTGATTTCATTGAAGCGTTCTTCGCTGAAATCAACCAGATCCATTTTGTTCACTGCGACCACGATGTGGCGAATGCCAAGCAGAGAGGCAATGTAAGAGTGGCGGCGGGTCTGGGTCAGAACGCCGTGGCGCGCATCGATCATCAGGATCGCAACTTGAGCCGTCGATGCCCCTGTCGCCATGTTGCGAGTGTACTGCTCGTGGCCGGGGGTGTCTGCGATGATGAACTTGCGTTTATCAGTGGAAAAAAAGCGATAGGCAACATCAATAGTGATACCTTGTTCCCGCTCGGCCTGCAGGCCGTCGACCAGAAGGGCAAGGTCCAGCTTTTCGCCCGTTGTGCCCATCTTGGCGCTGTCACTTTTCAGGCTCGCCATATGATCTTCATAGATCATCTTGGTATCGTGCAGCAGGCGACCAATAAGGGTGCTCTTGCCGTCGTCCACACTGCCGCAGGTGAGTAGGCGCAGCAGTTCCTTGTTTTCGTGTTGCTTCAGGTAGGCCTGAATATCTTCCGCAATCAGATCAGACTGGTGTGCCATCTTAGAAATACCCTTCCCGCTTTTTCTGTTCCATGGAGCCGGCCGAATCGTGGTCGATCACGCGGCCCTGACGTTCGGAGCTGGTTGCCAGCAACATCTCCTGGATGATCTCCGGCAGCGTGTCTGCCTCGGATTCGATGGCGCCGGTCAGTGGGTAACAGCCCAGGGTGCGGAAACGAATGGATTTCATCATCGGCTTTTCGCCTTCTTTCAAAGGCATGCGGTCGTCGTCCACCATGATCAGCGTGCCATCGCGTTCCACGACGGGCCGCTTGGCGGAGTAGTAAAGTGGCACGATTTCAATGTTTTCGAGGTAGATGTACTGCCAGATATCCAGCTCGGTCCAGTTGGACAGCGGGAATACCCGGATGCTCTCGCCTTTGTTGATCTTGCCGTTGTAGATGTTCCAGAGCTCAGGACGTTGGTTCTTTGGGTCCCAGCGGTGGTACTCGTCACGGAAGGAATAGACGCGCTCCTTGGCACGGGATTTTTCCTCGTCCCGGCGAGCGCCGCCGAAAGCAGCATCAAACTTGTACTTGTCCAGGGCCTGTTTGAGGGCCTGGGTTTTCATCACGTCGGTATGCTTGGCGCTGCCGTGAGTAAAGGGGCCGATGCCCTGTTTGATCCCGTCCTCGTTCTTGTGGACGATCAGGTCCAGGCCATACTCTTTTGCTTTGCGGTCCCGGAATTCAATCATCTGCTTGAACTTCCAGGTGGTGTCCACGTGTAAGAGCGGGAAGGGCAGCTTGCCGGGATGAAAGGCTTTGCGGGCCAGGTGCAGCATTACTGCGGAGTCTTTCCCGATGGAATAGAGCATGACCGGGTTGTCGAACTCGGCTGCAACTTCCCGGATGATGTGGATGCTTTCAGCTTCCAGCTGTTTGAGATGCGTCAGGTTGTAAGTGGTCATCGTGTCCTGTTACCGCTTTGCGTGCCTCCGGATTCGATAGAGGCTGGGCGTGTGAATGCCGCAATGATACCAGATCAGGCCATGGCATAAGAAGTCGGGTAACTAGAGTTTACTGCTATAACAATATAGCGGCAGGAAAGGCTGGAGGGTAAAACTTCCGAGTTAGTGCGACGAGGTGGAAAGCAGTTTGCTGACGTAGTTGTTCACGTAGTCGAAACCATTGCCTTCGAACTCCGAAAACTGGATGCCGAGCTGGAACTGGTCGCGGGCAATTCGTCGCATGTGGACAATGTTGCCTCCGGCGATCACAGAAACGGGTTGGTTGGCAACAACCGGCACAGAGAATGTCGTTGTTACGGATATCCAGTTTCCGGGTGCCGGTGTTTTCTGGCCGGGAACCAGTTTTCTCACAGAGTCCTGATCACAGAGGACCATCAGGCCGGTTCGGGAAATGTTGGAGACTTTACAGGTAAGGCAGCTGCCGTCGGTTTTTTCAATCCGTGCTTCGGTAGCGACATCGACGCGTTGTTGGTTGCGTAGGTTTGGCTTGGCGGCAACTGGTTTCATAGTCACTCTTCTTGCATCTCTGGTTTCAAAGCAGGCAGCCTTACCCATCGTTCAATCCTTTATTATTTTTACTCGCTGCCTTCTTTCCAGGCACGCTTTCTATACACACGAGAAAGCCAGCCAATTGTCATAAATCTGCAATATGGCGAGTGCGAAAAACAGCAAGCGCTTGTTGTTTCGATCTTAACTTCCTGAAAGTCTAGTTGTTTGTTTGGTGATCAGCAAGTTGCCTGTCGCCAAAACTGTCAGATTTGTGAACTGAATGTGAGCGTGGTGTCACCAATATCGATTCGGAGCGCTCGCGATCAGGCGGATACGAAGGACAGCTGTTACTTACGGTGTCGGATTGGCTGCGGTAAACTACGCACCAACATCCACCGGGGCCGCCAACGGCTCCACGATTTCGTGCAGGTTATGACAAACAAGATTTCATCCGTTCCCGCAGGCAGCGGAAAAGTGGGTTTTATCAGTCTTGGCTGCCCCAAGGCCCTGGTTGATTCCGAGCGCATCCTGACCCAGCTTCGGCTGGACGGCTACGATGTGGTACCGACCTATAACGACGCTGATATCGTCGTGGTGAACACCTGTGGCTTTATAGATGCCGCCAAGCAGGAGTCCCTTGATGCCATTGGTGAAGCAATCAATGAAAATGGCAAGGTCATCGTAACCGGTTGCATGGGTGTTGAAGCGGACAAGATACGTGACACTCACCCGGGTGTTCTCGCCGTGTCCGGCCCGCACGCCTACGAAGCAGTTGTGGGAGCGGTGCACCAGTTTGTGCCGCCGAACAAGCAACACGATCCGTTTACGGACCTGGTGCCTCCTCAGGGCATCAAACTGACCCCCCGGCATTATGCATACCTGAAAATTTCCGAAGGCTGTAACCACCGATGCACCTTCTGCATCATCCCGTCCATGCGCGGCGACCTAGTCAGTCGCCCGATTGGTGACGTGATGGACGAGGCCAAGCGCCTGGTGGACGCTGGCGTAAAAGAGCTTCTGGTGATCTCCCAGGACACCTCTGCATACGGTGTCGACACCAAGTACCGTACCGGATTCTGGCAGGGCCGCCCGCTAAAGACCAAGATGCAGTCCCTGTGTGAGGCGTTGGGTGAAATGGGCGTTTGGGTGCGCCTGCATTACGTTTATCCCTATCCGCACGTGGACGATGTGATCCCGCTGATGGCGGAGGGCAAAATCCTGCCGTACCTGGATATCCCGTTCCAGCACGCCAGCCCGAAAGTGCTCAAGGCCATGAAGCGCCCGGCCCACGACAGCAAGACGCTGGAACGCATTCGCAAGTGGCGTGACATCTGCCCGGAGCTCACCATCCGTTCCACCTTTATTGTCGGTTTTCCCGGCGAAACAGAGGAAGATTTCCAGTACCTGCTGGATTGGCTGGATGAGGCTCAGCTTGATCGTGTCGGAGCCTTCAAATACAGCCCGGTGGAAGGTGCGAGGGCGAACGAGATCGAAGGTGCCGTTCCGGAAGAGGTGAAGGAAGAGCGCTTGGCCCGGTTCATGGAAAAACAGGCTGAAATATCAGCGGCCCGATTGCAGGCCAAAATCGGCCAGACTATTGACGTTGTCATCGACGAAGTCGATGAAGAAGGCGCCATCGGCCGCTCCAAGGCGGATGCGCCGGAGATTGACGGCATGGTTTACCTCAACGACGAAACCAATCTTGTTCCCGGGCAGATTGTTCAGGCTGCGGTCGAGCATGCGGATGAGCATGATCTATGGGGTCGGCTTGTTCGGTAGCCTCCCACCGAGGCCTCCCCCAAACCAAACAGTCTGGGGCCGCAGCCAGAGGGTCAGCCCCCCAGTTTCTTCACCAGAATCTCATTAAACAGCTTCGGATTGCCCTGGCCCTTGGAGGCCTTCATCAGCGGCCCCATGAACCCGCCGAGCATCTTCTTCTGCTTCTTGGGGTCGGATTCCTGCTGGTACTGGGCCACCTGATCCGGCATGGAGGCCAGAACCTCGTCCACCATCTTCTCAAGCTCGCCAGTGTCTGACACCTGCTTCAGGCCCTTGGCATCGATGATCGCATCCACGTTGTCATTTTCGCCGGCCCAGAGCGCCTCGAACACTTTCTTGGCACCCGCCGATGAAATCGTGTTGTCCGCGACGCGCACCACCAGATCCCCAAGCTGCTCGCCGGAAATCGGTGAGTCGGCAACAGATTTTTCCTCCGCATTCAGACGTGCGGAGAATTCGCCCTGAACCCAGTTGGAAGCCAACTTGGCGTCCTTCCCGCGATCAGCGGCGGCTTCGAAGAATGCGGCCAGTTTCGAGTCGCCAGCCAGTAGTCCAGCATCGTAGTCGTTCAGGCCGTAGTGCTCCTTGAAGCGGGCCTTGCGGGCATCCGGAAGTTCCGGGAGGCTGTTGCGGGCTTCGTCGATAAAGGCGTCGTCGATTTCCACCGGCAGCAGGTCCGGGCAGGGGAAGTAGCGGTAATCGTTGGCTTCTTCCTTGGTGCGCATAGAGCGGGACTCGTCCCGGTCGCCATTGTACAGGCGGGTTTCCTGAACAATGGTGCCACCGTCCTCGAGAATGTCCATCTGCCGCTCGACTTCGTGGGCAATGGCCTGCTCCATGAAGCGGAAGGAGTTCAGGTTCTTGGTTTCGGTACGGGTGCCCAGGGTATCGGAACCCTTGGGCTTGAGTGAGATGTTCACGTCAAAGCGCATGGAGCCCTGTGACATGTCACCGTCACAGATGCCCAGGGACGTGACAATGCCGTGGAGTTTCTTGGCAAAGGCGACAGCCTCATCGGCATTGGTCATGTCGGGTTCAGTGACCACCTCAATCAGCGGCGTGCCTGCGCGGTTCAGGTCGATGCCCGTCATGCCGTGGAAATCCTCATGGAGAGATTTTCCGGCATCCTCTTCCAGGTGGGCATGGTGAATACGCACCCGCTTGGATTCGCCGCTGGCCAGATCGATATCCACATAGCCGGGGCCGACAATTGGGCGCTCCAGTTGGGTTGTCTGGTAGCCCTTGGGCAGGTCCGGGTAGAAATAGTTCTTCCGTTCGAACACTGAGCGGCGTTCAATCTCGGCGTTGACCGCCAGGCCAAACATCACCGCGTAGCGGAATGCCTGCTCGTTCGGCACTGGCAGCGCGCCCGGCATGGCCAGGTCAACGGCATTGGCCTGGGTGTTGGGTTCGGCACCATAGGCGGTGCTGGAGCCGGAAAAAATCTTGGTTTTGGTGGCGAGCTGAACGTGAATCTCCAGCCCGATCACAATGTCCCATTGCATAGTCGTTCTCCTGTATCGGGCTTATTGCGGTTCGCGCTGGTGCCAGTCGGTCACCTGCTGAAATTGATGGGCGGCGTTCAACAAGCGAGCTTCGGAGAAGTAATCCCCAATAATCTGCAGGCCTACTGGAAGCCCATCCACAAACCCGGCTGGAACGGACATGGCGGGGATGCCCGCCAGGTTGATGGCAATGGTAAACACGTCCTCCAGGTACATGGTCACCGGGTCGCTGGTTTTCTCGCCCTGTATAAAAGCCGGGGAGGGCGTGGTCGGGCTCATCAGCACATCCACTTCCTTGAAGGCGTTAATGAAGTCCTGCTGGATCAGCCGACGAACCTTCTGGGCTTTCAGATAATAGGCGTCGAAGTAACCGGCGGACAGGGCGTAGGTGCCCACCAGAATCCGCCGCTTGACCTCGGTGCCGAAACCTTCGGCCCGGGTGCGTGTGTACATGTCCAGCAGGTCTTTCGGGTCTTCGCAGCGGTAGCCATAACGGGCGCCGTCAAAACGGGACAAGTTGGCCGAGGCCTCGGCCGGGGCGATAACATAGTAGGCCGCGATGGCGAGGTCAGCGTGGGGAAGGGACACTTCCTTTACCGTGGCACCGAGCTTCTCGTACTCCCGGATAGCACCCCGAACTTGTTCTTCCATGGCGGCACTGAGGTTGCCAGCGAAGTATTCCTTCGGCAGCCCGATGCGTAACCCTGTCAACGGCTCGTTCAGCGTTGCGGTATAGTCCGGAACGTCACGGTCAATGGAGGTGGAGTCCTTGGGGTCAAAGCCCGCCATTACATTCAGCATCAGCGCATTGTCTTCGGCTGTGCGGGCCATGGTGCCACCCTGGTCCAGGCTCGAAGCAAAGGCAATCATGCCGTAACGGGACACCCGACCATAGGTTGGTTTCAGCCCGGTCACGCCACACAGCGCGGCCGGTTGACGAATGGACCCGCCGGTATCCGTGGCTGTCGCCGCGGGCACCAGCCGCGCTGCAACCGCCGCCGCGGAGCCGCCGGAAGAACCACCCGGAACCCGCTTCTCGCCCTGGCTCAGACCCCAGGGGTTGGCAGTGGCGCCAAAGTAGCTGGACTCGGTAGACGACCCCATGGCGAACTCGTCCATGTTGGTCTTACCCAGGCACACAGCGCCCGCCTTGCGGAAATTTTCCGTGACCGTTGCATCGTAGGGTGGCACAAAATTCGCCAGCATCTTCGAGCCACAAGTGGTCGCCACGCCATTGGTGCAGAATATGTCCTTGTGGGCGAAGGGCACGCCCGTCCAGGGTGTCGCCTTACCCGCTGCCCGTTGCTCGTCTGCCGCATGGGCGTCGGCCAGGGCCTGTTCTTCCGTAATGGTGATAAAGCTGTTGAGCTGCTCGTCTTCCTTTTCAAGGCGGCCCAGGAACTGCCGGGTCAGCTCCACGCTGGAAATCTTGCCGCTTTCCAGCTCTCGGGAAAGCTCTGCTACGGATTTGTTATGCATGATACGTCCTGTTTACGTCGCTGTTCGTCGGGTCACTCGATGCCCTTTATTCAATCACTCGGGGAACCAGATAGAGGCCATTCTCGGTAGCCGGCGCAATCGCCTGGAAAGACTCCCGTTCATTGGTTTCCGTCACCTCATCCGGGCGCAGGCGCTGGACGGCATCCAAGGGGTGGGCCATGGGCGCCACCGAATCGGTATCCGCCGCGCTCAACTGGTCCACCAGATCCAGGATATTGCCCAGATCCTTTTCCAGCGCTGAAACCTGTTCCTCGTCCACCCGAATGCGGGCGAGCACAGCGACTTTCTCAATGTCCTTGCGGGAAATGGTCACGCTTCCTCCCATATATATGAAGTTTCAGTAACTTAAATGCGCGCTTTATATCAACTGAAGTTTGCACGGATGATGAGGGTGCTTGAGAGACGGCCTTCCAAAACTGTGCGGAGCCATGGATGGCGGAGCCCAAGCGCCACACGGACGTGCTTGAGCGTGTTTTGGAAGGCTGTCTCTCAAGCGCCCATGCACCCAAGTTCAAAAAGAAAGCGCTATGGTAACAGATTCAAACAATCGCGGGAGGGGCCAAAACAAAGGAGAAAAGCGCGAAAGGCGCCTCGGGAGCCCCGATGGTGCCTTGCCTGCGGGGGTGCTCACTGCTAAAGTTGCCGCATCATTTTTGCGACTGCAACTCTCAGGTTGAAACTACACGAATGTTGATCAAAAGACTCCGAGGTTTATTTTCCAGCGACCTGTCCATCGACCTGGGCACCGCCAACACCCTTATATACGTGCGCGAACGCGGTATCGTACTCAACGAGCCCTCCGTTGTAGCCATCCGCACCTCTGGCTCACAGAAAATGGTCGCAGCCGTCGGCGCCGAAGCCAAGCGCATGCTTGGCCGCACACCGGGAAACATCACCGCCATCCGTCCGATGAAAGACGGTGTGATCGCAGATTTCGTGGTTACCGAGAAAATGCTCCAGCACTTCATCCACAAGGTGCATGAGAACAGCTTTATCACCCCAAGCCCCCGCGTACTGGTTTGCGTTCCCAGCAAATCCACCCAGGTAGAGCGTAAGGCTATCCGTGAATCCGCCCTGGGAGCTGGTGCCAGGGAAGTGTTCCTGATTGAAGAGCCGATGGCGGCGGCCATTGGTGCTGGCCTGCCGGTGGAGGAAGCCAGCGGTTCCATGATTGTGGACATCGGCGGTGGCACCACCGAAATCGCTATCATCTCCCTGAATGGCATTGTGTACGCCGAGTCTGTTCGTACCGGTGGCGACAAGTTCGATGAAGCGATCGTTACCTACGTTCGCCGCAACTACGGCAGCCTGATCGGTGACTCCACTGCAGAGCGCATCAAACACGAAATTGGTTGTGCCTATGAGGGGTTGGATATCCGCGAGATCGACGTTCGCGGCCGCAACCTTGCAGAGGGCGTGCCCCGGGCGTTTACCCTGAACAGCGAGGAAATCCTCGACGCGCTCCAGGAATCCCTGGCGCAGATCGTCCAGACAGTGAAAAGCGCCCTGGAACAGTCGCCACCAGAGTTGGCGTCTGATATCGCCGAGCGTGGCATTGTGCTTACGGGTGGTGGTGCGTTGCTGCGCGGTTTGGATAAACTGATCAGCGAGGAAACCGGCCTGCCGGTGATTATTGCGGAAGACCCGCTGACCTGTGTCGCCCGTGGTGGCGGCAAGGCGCTGGAAGTGATTGATCGTGGCGGAATCGGAATGTTCTCCCAGGAGGGCTGACCTTGACTCCGGCTTTACGCCCCGACATTGCCTTTACCCGGCCGCCGCTCGTGAATGATCACGGCGGCGGTTGTCGTATGGACACCTGCATGGAGTGCGGGAGGGTGAGCTATTAAAACCATCTTTGTCCAAGGCCCCGTTCCCGGTTTCAGGCTGCTACTGGTTATTGTGCTCTCTGCGATACTGATTGTTGCGGATGCCCGCTTCGATCAGGTAACGCCGGTTCGCAGCGCGATCGGTACCGGCCTTGCCCCGGTTCACTGGCTTGGCAATGCACCCTCCGAATTCAGCGACTGGGTCGCCAGCCTGTTTACCACCCGTGAAGACCTCCAGGAAGAAAACGAAGCGCTGCGTGCTCGCTTGCTGATACTGGAGCGCCGGGCGCTCAAATATGCCGCCCTGGCCTCAGAAAACAACGAACTGCGCAAGCTGATGAACTCCTCAGAAGTCCTTGATGACCGGGTCATAGTTGGCGAAATAGTCGGTGTTTCACCGGACCCGTTCTCTCACGAAGTGGTGATCAACAAAGGCAGTCGCGACGGTGTTGTGGTCGGCCAGGCTATTCTGGATGCCAACGGCCTGATGGGGCAGGTCCAACAAACCAGCAGTTTTACCTCACGGGTTCTATTGGTATCGGACAGCAGCCACGCGGTGCCTGTGGAAGTGGTTCGCAACGGCTTGCGAGCTATCCTGCTTGGAAATGGGGACACCAGCACGCTTGAATTGGTGCATGTGCCGGATACCGCCGATATTCGCGAAGGGGATCTGTTGGTCAGCTCCGGGTTGGGGGGGCGTTTTCCCAAGGGCTACCCGGTGGCGGAAGTGGACCAGATTTCCAAGGAGCCGGGTGAACCGTTTGTGAAAATTCGTGCTACGCCAATGGCGGAACTGAACCGGAGTCGTCTGGTGTTGGTTGTGTTTTCACCGGAACAGGACGACGCCACGAATGACGCTGAAAGCTCGCCCGAAGGCTCCGATGCTGGATCACCAGAACAGGATGGGGTGCGCTAATGCTGTCGGTGATCAGTTATCCCGTTTTTGCCCTGAGCGTTTTGTTTGCCCTGGTGCTCAGCAGTTCGCTGTTTCCGCTGGGCTGGTTTGAGTTCCGGCCGGAATGGCTGGGCCTGATTGTGTTCTACTGGACATTCCGGGCACCGGCCCAGTTCGGTATCCTGTTGGCCTGGTGCCTCGGTCTGCTGCTGGACGTACTGGAAGCCACCCCGCTGGGCGTGAATGCCCTGGCCATGGGTGTTATTGCGTTCCTGGTGCTGACCATTCACCAGCGGCTGCGTATGTACCCTTTGCCGCAGCAGTGCCTGATGGTGTTCCTGTTGTTGGGTATCAACCAGATGCTGGTGCATTTTATCAAGCAGACACTGGGAGCTGACAGCTCCGGTTTCAGCTACTTGTGGCCGGCGCTGACCAGTGCTCTGGTCTGGCCGGTGTTGTGTGTGTTGCTGGATAACCTGAATCGCAAGCTTGGCTAGGATTGGAGGGCGCTATGCAGTCTATTGTTCTTGCCTCAGCGTCTCCTCGAAGAGCCGAACTGTTAAGGCAGATCGGTCTGTCGTTCCTGGTTCAGCCGGCGGATATTGACGAAACGCCCGCGAGCAACGAGTCAGCCGAACACTATGTCGAACGCCTTGCCCGGGAAAAGGCTCTGGCGGGAAGTGCTTCCAAGCCTGGCTGCCTGGTGATTGGTTCGGACACCTCGGTTGTACTGGAGGGCCGGATCCTGGGCAAGCCAGACACCACCGGCGATGCGACCGTTATGTTACAGGCGCTCTCGGGAACCACCCATCAGGTCATGACCGGTGTTGCTGTGGTTCACAAGGGTATTTGTGAGTCGCGCCTGGTGATAGCGAATGTTCGTTTCCGCGAGCTGCTGGCGGCGGAAATCGAGGCCTATGTGGCAACTGGTGAGCCCATGGATAAAGCGGGCGGCTATGGCATTCAGGGGCGGGGTGGTATTTTTGTAGAGGAACTCCGAGGCAGTTACAGCGCCGTAGTGGGACTGCCCCTGCAGGAAACCGCAGCATTACTGGCCGGTGCCGGATACCCGGTATGGGAAACCTGGAACAGCAGGCAGGAGAGCCGCAATGAGTGAAGAAATACTGATCAATGTGACCCCGGTGGAAACCCGGGTGGCGCTCGTGGAGAACGGTATGCTCCAGGAGGCCTACATTGAGCGCACCAGCCGCAAGGGCATCGTGGGCAACATTTACAAGGGCAAGGTGGTTCGTGTATTGCCCGGCATGGAGGCGGCATTTGTAGACATCGGCCTGGAACGTGCGGCGTTTATTCATGCCTCTGATGTCGTCACCAGTCAGCAGCCGGCCAGCGAAGCCCCCGAGACACCGAAAACGGTTCCGGATATCCGCACCCTGCTCCGAGAAGGGCAGTCCCTCGTGGTTCAGGTCACCAAGGACCCCATTGGAACCAAGGGTGCACGGCTGACCACCCAGCTATCCATCCCCTCGCGCTATCTGGTATTCATGCCTGGCGTCCGTCATGTTGGTATTTCCCAGCGAATTGAAGATGAGACCGAACGTTCACGGTTGAAGTCACTGGTTGAAGAGGGTGCTGCCGCAGAACCGGACATCTCTGGCGGCTACATTATTCGCACCGCTGCAGAGGCTGCCTCGGAAGATGACCTGATCGGCGATATGACCTACCTGCACCGTCTGAACCAGGCCATTGAGGAGCGCATTACCCGAAGTCAGGCGCCTTCGGTGGTGTATCAGGATCTTCCCCTGTTTATCCGCACCATTCGCGACCTGATTCGTCCACAGACTGAGAAGGTGCGCATCGATAGTCGGGAAAGCCACCAGCGGGTGATGGAGTTTGTTGAGGAGTTTGTGACCGAGTTTTCCGACAAGGTCGAGTATTACCCGGGCGAACGTCCCATTTTTGACCTGTATTCCGTTGAGGATGAAATTCAGAAAGCCCTCAGTCGCAAGGTCCAGCTCAAATCCGGTGGCTACGTGATCATCGACCAGACCGAAGCGATGACCACGATCGATATCAACACCGGCGCGTTTGTGGGGCACCGCAATCTGGAAGAAACCATTTTCAAGACCAACCTCGAGGCGGCCCGTGCCATTAGTCGCCAGCTCAGGTTAAGGAATCTCGGTGGTATTATCATCATCGATTTCATCGATATGGAGGATTCCGAGCACCAGCGCCAGGTCCACCGAATGCTGGAGAAAATGCTGGAGCGGGATCACGCCAAAACGAAGATTACCGGGGTTTCCGAGCTCGGATTGGTGGAAATGACCCGTAAGCGCACCACCGAAAGCCTTGGTCAGATTTTATGTGAGCCTTGCCCCATCTGTGATGGACGCGGCTTTCTCAAGACCAGCGAAACGGTCTGTTATGAAGTATTCCGTGAAATTCTCAGGGTCAATCGCGCCTATGACGCGGAAAGCTATCTGGTGATGGCGTCCCAGAGCGTGGTGGATCGGCTGTTGGATGAAGAGTCCGACAACGTGGCAGACCTTGAGACGTTTATCAGCAAAACCATCCGTTTTCAGGTTGAGCCATTCTACAGTCAGGAGCAGTATGATGTGGTACTGCTGTAACGCCGGCCCGGCAGGCATTGGTTAGGCGTGGCGATTACCCCTGATGGCATCCAGTGTGGCTGATCAAACTCTGAAACATCTGTTACTTCGAATCGTCTCGGGCGCCGCCAGTCTGATCTGGTGGTTGTTGCTGGCGGTCGTCGTCCTGCTTGCACTTTATGCCGGAATAGGGCGCCAGGTTACTCAGAACATCAACGAATATCGCTCTTCGATTGAACAACGGTTGTCGTCTGAGCTGGGCCAGCCGGTCAGTATTGGTTCGCTTTCCTCTAGCTGGAACTGGCTGGATCCAACCATTGTCGCCCGCGATATCGTGGTCGTCTCCGAAAACGACCGTAGTGACGTTGCCGGGTCACTGAAGAGCGTCCGCATTGGCCTCGATTTTCTCGCCTCGCTCATGCGCCTGCGTATTGTGTTCGCTGATTTTGACGCCGATGGGCTGGAACTGACGATCAACCAGACTCCGAGGGGGGCGGTGACCGTCGAAGGTGTCGATATTCCCGATCCCGTGGCAAGCGACCTTGAACTCTGGCTGGATATTGCCGGCGAATGGCTGTCCGACCCTTCCGTCAAGATTACACGCCTGGACCTTGGTATTCGCGACGCCAATGGCACCCTGCGGCATGTAGAGGTGCCCCAGTTGGACCTGATCTACCGGCGCGGGCTGTTTCATGCATCAGGCCGTGCCATGCGGCCGGGAACGACCGAACAACTGGCCAGCTTCGAGCTGGTTGGTCGGCACTTCTTCCGTGGTGACTTCACGGGGCAGGTTTATGCAGATATTAACTCCGGCCGGTTGTTTGATGGACTCGCAGAGGAGTACGCCTGGCGGAACATTCGGGCGGAAGGTTTTGATCTCGGAGGTCAGGTCTGGATGACGTTTCGGGATGGGCACATCGAGCAAGTCAGTGGCAACCTGGAAACGCCGTATCTGCAACTCGGTGTCGGTCTCCAATCCCTGGCTCCACTAGAGAACATCAGGGCGAAATTTGGTTGGCGCAAGCACGACACGTTGGGCGAGCGTGAGCCAGAATCGGCGGCTAAGCCCTGGTACGCCACCGGTGAGTTTCACGTAAAGGAACTTGAGTGGGAGTGGAACGGCAATATGGTTTCTCCGTTCAGCCTCCGGTTCAGTCATCGCGACGGGGGCCGAAGATTGATCGCTGATGCGCTTCCACTCCAACCCCTTAGACGGTTGGTCGCAGGCATGAACCTGTTGCCAGGCAGGGCTGAAAGGGCCCTTGAGAATTATCGCCCCACCGGCCGCCTGGACCGGGTGATGCTTAATCTGCCCACGGATGATAGCGGTGGCTTTGAGCTGACGGCAGCGTTGAACAATATTGGCGTCAGGGCCCATGACGGTGCGCCGGGTGTGTCTGGTCTTGATGGTAGCCTGGTTATTGACCGGGAAGGCGGTTTCGTCAGAGTGAACAGCGAGGGGCTGTCACTCGGTTTTCCGGAGCTGTTCCGGGGGTTCTGGAGCCTCCGCGACGTCCGCGCAGGTGTGGCCTGGCGTTTTGAGGGAGGGGTAACCCGCGTATACGCGGATGATATCCGTATGGTTTATGGCGCCAACACCCGGCTGACAGGTGCCTTTGACCTGCGAATGGATCAGGGCGGGGAGGACAATTTGGGGCTGAGGGTCGGTGTGCGGGATGGTACGGCCGATATGCTTGCCGACTTCGTGCCAATGAAGGTTGTCGACCCTGACCTCTACCAATGGCTGACGACGTCGATCACCAAGGCCGATATCTCCAGCGGTGAGTTTTACGGTCATGGCCAGATTGATCGTGACGCCCCGGAAAATTCTTTCTCGTCCTCAATGGTTTACCGATTCGAAGAAGCCAGTATCCGCTACGACGAGCGATGGCCCGAGGTGGCGGATGCCAGTGGTGAAGTCTTTATTCAGGATGGTCGCACCCGGGTCGACATCCGCGCAGGACGAACGGGAGGGCTGGAACTGGAGCCCGGCGAGGTGAGGGTTGTCCCGGAGGGTGAGGATATTCAGGTGTACGTCGATGCGTCAGCCCCGGTTCCCGGGTCAGCGTTGGCTTTCTGGATGGACAACAGCCCCCTGGGTGAGCTGGCGGGAGAAGCAGGGCGGAGCATCGTCCTGGATGGCGATTTTCACCTGGATCTCGGGCTTGGTTTGCCATTGATATCCGATGCGCCGCCCACCATCAACGCCAGCGTCAGAGCCGATTCCGGTACCCTGACTTATCCCGAAGCCGATCTACAGTGGACCCAGGTCAATGGGGAGCTGGGGTTTAACAGCGATGAGGGATTTTCCGAGAACCCCCTGCAGGCTCGGTTTATGGGAGCTCCGGTCACGGTTCTGATGCGGCGGAGTGAGAACGGTCAATCGCTCAATATCCGTCAATATGGTCGCCTTGACGTTCGCCAGCTCCTGGATCGAACTGAGTTGCCGGAGGGCATGGACATGGGGCTCAGTGGCGACATTGGCTACCAGGCAACGTTGGACGTCTCAACGGACACCGCTTCTGCCGTTACGCTGTATTCGGATCTGGCCGGGCTCTCGGTTGACTGGCCTGAACCGCTGGCAAAAGACATTGATGATGAAGCGCCCCTGAGGGTAACAGTCACGCCCCGACAAGAGTCCGGCGTTGATATGTCAGTCGACTGGCAAGATCGCGCCAACCTGGATATGACCTGGGAGTCGGGAATGGTAGACGTTGCCCTGAACGAACTGTTTCTGGGCGACCGCCAACTGACTGATATTACGGTGTCTGCGCGGCAAAGTGACAGTGAGTGGTTGATCACTACCGACTCGGAATGGGCGTCAGGCCATGTGCTCTGGCCCCAGGACGATCGACCGGTCAGCGTCGACTTTGAGCGCCTGATGCTCTCCAGGGGCAATAGTGAGTCGGGCGATGAACAGGAGCCCGAACAGCAGGCACAGACATTCCGTGACCTGGGCCTCGGCAACTGGCCGGACGTGGATGTCCGTATTGCCGCTCTCAACATGGATGGGGAAAACGCCGGTAGCTGGTCGTTCCAACTGAGGCCCGAAGCCACACAACTGCTAGTACAGGACATTGTTGGCACTCTCAAATCCTTGACCCTGACCGGGGAGCTGTCCTGGAGCATTGCAGCCGGGCGGGAAATCACCCGTTTTACCGGTGATATCAACGGTAAGTCGCTGGCAGACCTGGACACCTTGGTTGGCGCTGAGATTCCCTTCCGCAGCAAGAACACGGCCGTCAAGCTTGATATTGACTGGCCCGGCCGCCCGGATCAGTTTGACGTTTCGGGCCTTAGTGGCTCGGTCAGTGTGCGTTTTGATGACGGTGTCATCCTTGAGGGCAACAATACGGCTCAGCTGTTCCGGGTGTTCAACCTGCTCAATGCTGACACGCTCTGGCGACGCCTGAAGCTCGATTTCTCCGATCTGTACGAAGCGGGTGTCGCCTTCGATGCCATCTCCGGCAAGGCCAGCATGATTAACGGCCTGCTGACGTTGGATCCAGAGCTGCAGGTGGTAGGGCCTTCCGGCGCGTTCAAGCTGACGGGCACCTCCAACATGATTGAGGAAACCCTCGATATGAGAATGGTGGTGGTGTTGCCTCTGACCCAGAACCTGCCACTGGCCGCTTTGTTAATGGGGGCAGGTGCTCCGATTGGCGGCGCGTTGTTTGTTCTCGACAAAGTGTTGGGTGATCCATTGAGCAAACTCACCAGTGCGACCTATAGTGTAAGTGGAAGCTGGGACGAACCAGACGTTCGACTGAGGCGGGTATTCGATACCGGCAATTGATGGTTTTGGCAGGAGGGCCGTAATGTCAACGCAAAGAGACAATCCCGTCAAATGGCAGGCAAGTCGGGTAGCGGCGATACAGATGGTGAGTACCCATGACATCGCCGCCAACCTCAACGAGGCAGCAAGACTGCTGAAGGAGGCGGCCGACGCAGGTGCCAGCATTGCAGTGCTGCCTGAAAACTTTGCGGTACTGGCCACAAAACAGATGATCGGCTGTGGCCGCCGGGAAGCGGAACCGGACAACGTGATTCGGCAATTCCTCGCACAGCAGGCGACCGAACTTGGCATCTGGGTGGTCGGTGGTTCGCTACCCATTGCGGCGAGGCCGGACTGGTCCACTGTGACCGATCGGGTTCGTGCCTGCTGCTATGTCTACGATGACCGGGGCCGTGAGGTTGCCCGCTACGACAAGATTCATCTTTTTGACGCCACCGTTGAAGATGCCCAGGGGCAGTATCGTGAGTCGGATACCTTCGAGCCGGGTGAAGACGTGGTTGTGATTGATACACCGGCAGGCCGACTCGGCATGGCCATCTGTTACGACCTGCGCTTTCCCGAGCTGTTCCGACAGCTCAGGGAGCAGGACGCAGAATGGGTGTCCCTGCCCAGTGCCTTTACCTGGTATACCGGTGACGCCCACTGGCATGCGCTGATACGTGCCCGTGCGATTGAGAATCAGTTCTGGCTTGTGGCAGCGGCCCAGGGTGGGCAGAACAGTGAGCGCCGGCGCACCTATGGGCACAGCGCGATCGTCGATCCCTGGGGCCGAATACTATCCGAGATCGATGAAGGGCCGGGTGTCGTCGTTGGAGAGCTTGATCGCGAAACACTCAAGGACATCCGCACACGGATGCCCGTCTGGGAGCACCGGAGACTTTAGTTTCCGGCGGCTTCCGCGTCGTCGATGCACTCTCTGAGGTAGCGAAACAGCTTTCGTGGCTGGCCGGTATTCTTTTCTTTCTGCACGTCCCGGCGAGCGTTGCGCGCGAGGTTGCGCAGATGCTGTATATCCGCCGTTGTGCAGTAGTTCAGGAATTCGCCGACGGCCGAGTCGCCTTCCTCAATCATCCGGTCTCGCCAACGTTCAGCAAGGTGATGTCGGCGGGTGTGCTCTTCGCTTCCGGCATCGAAAGCATCAATGGCTCGAGTCAGCCCTTCCGGGTCGTCTTCCTGGCGGATAATCTTGCCGATGTACTGCAGGTGGCGGCGACGGGCTTCGTTCTGGCGAATGCGACGGGATTCCTCGATGGCCGCCCGCAGGGTGTCGCTGATCGGCAGGGTATTGAGCTGATCGTTACTCAGATCCAGCATACGCCTGCCAAGATCCTGCAACTGGTGCATTTCGCGCTTGAGTTGGGATTTGCTCGGGCCGAGGTATTCCGGGGCGTCGTCTTGGGAGTCGTTCATTTTCAGTCCGTGTTGTCGGATACAGGTTATCCGTAGAATATCGTCGCCAGACCAAGGAAGGCCATAAAGCCGACCACATCCGTGACCGTTGTCAGTATAACGCTACCGGCCAGTGCCGGATCAATGTTGCGGGACTTCAGGAACAGAGGTAGCACGGTGCCCACGAGTGCCGCAGCGATCAGGTTGATAATCAGCGCGGCGGCGATAATGGCGCCAATCATGATGTCGCTGAACCAGAGGGTTGCCGCTGACGCAACCACCACTGCCCAGAGCAATCCGTTCAGGGCACCCGCAATAAATTCGCGGTTTAGCAGCCAGCCCACGTTGGCGCCACTGATTTGTCCCACGGCCATGCCACGGATGACCAGGGTCAGGGTCTGACTGCCGGCAATGCCGCCCATGGATGCCACGATGGGCATCAATACCGCCAGCGCCACAACCTTTTCGATGGTCGCCTCAAACAGCCCGATCACGGCCGAAGCGGTAAAGGCCGTAAGCAGGTTGATGCCCAGCCACACGGCCCTGCGCCGGGTGGTCTTCAGAATCGGTGCGAAGGTGTCTTCGTCTTCATCAAGACCGGCCATGCTCATCAGGGAGTGGTCTGCGTCTTCGCGAATAACGTCAACCACGTCATCGATGGTGATTCGGCCCAGGAGTCGGCCTTCCTCACTGACCACGGGTGCTGAGATCAGGTCGTACCGTTCGAACAGGGTTGCCACCTTGGTGTCGGACAGCGTAACCGGTATCGGTTCGATGTCCGTGTCCATCACCTCCCGCACGGTTGCCGCCGGGTTGGATACGAGCATTTTGGTGATAGGCAACATGCCGATGAACTCGTCGCGTCGGCTGACCACGATAAGACTATCCGTCATCGGCGGCAGGTTGCGATGACGGCGCAGGTAGCGCAAAACCACGTCGATACTGATGTCCGGGCGCACCGTAATGGTGTCCGTGTTCATCAGGCCGCCGGCGGTATCTTCCGGGTAGGAGAGGACTTCTTCGACACGTTGGCGATCCTGCTCGTCCATGGTGTCCAGGACTTCCTGGATGACCGTGTCGGGCAACTGCTGCAGTAAGTCGGCCAGATCGTCCGACTCGAAATCCTCGATGATGTCAGCCAGTTCCTGAGCGTTCAGCTGGCTCAGGAAGTAACCTCGGATATCGTCATTCAGATACTGGAGGACTTCGCCTTCAAGCTGCTTGTCGACCAGGTTCCAGAGCAGGGCACGCTGGCGGGGTGGTGATGACTCCAGCAGGTGGGCGATGTCACTGGGGCTCAGGCCGCCATTCAGGATGCGGGCAACCTGTTTCAGGGCGCCACTGTCCAGCGCTTCGCTCAGGGAGCGAAGGCGTTGGCGCGCTTGGCTTTTCTCCAGAATATCGGTCATGGATCACCCACGGTCAGAAAACCCTCGTATTATAGCGGAGTTAGGCAACATAGGTGAGGAAGAGTTGTAGGTGAATGCCGTAGACGGGCAAGGATGTCCAGTGTGGAGGTGGTTATTCGCCTTCCCCGAAGTAGTCGTTGATCAGCGTAACCAGCGCATCGACAGCTTCGGACTCATCCGGACCGTCTACAATCAGCTCTACCTCTGATCCCTGGCTGGCGGCGAGCATCATGACTGGCATGATGCTTTTGGCGTCCACCTGTCGCCCTTTGCGGCTGATCTGAATGCTGCTGTCGAATTCAGATGCCTTGCCCACCAGTTTGGCTGCGGCCCGGGCATGGAGCCCAAGTTTGTTGATGATGGTAATGGGGCGGCGGATCATAGGCGGTTCAGCTTTCCCTGCTTTGCAGGTGGGGCAGTTCGGTGTGGCGAACCTGCACATTGCTGTATTTGCCCGAGAAATAGCGGCCGAGCTGGTCGCAGATATAAACCGAGCGATGCTGGCCACCGGTGCAGCCGATGGATATGGTCATATAGCTGCGGTTGCTGTCTGCGAACGAGGGTAGCCAGTTTTCCAGGAATTGGGTCAGGTCTTCGACCATCTTACGGCTCAACGGCTCCTTTTCCAGGAAATCGATAACCGGCTGGTCGGTGCCCACAAACTGCCGAAGGCTGGTGTCCCAATAGGGATTGGGCAGGCAGCGCACATCGAACACATAGTCCGAATCCAACGGCACGCCGTGCTTGAATCCGAATGACTGGAATAGCAGTGCCAGTTCCTGGTGGCGCCTGCCCGCGACTCGTTGCTTTACCATATCCCGGAGCTCGTACATGGACAGCCCCGTGGTGTCGATGTAGAGGTCTGCCAGCTTGGAAAGCGGCTCCAGAAGCTTCTTTTCGTTACCGATGGCCTCCCTCAGGGAGGTCTTGTCATCACTCAGTGGATGCTTTCGGCGCGTGGCATGGAAGCGCTGCAGAAGAGACTGTTCATCGGCGTCGAGATAGATGATCTCGATGGTTACGCCAGTATCCTGAAGGCTGCGGTAGATATCCTCGAAGTTGCTCAATTCTCCGGAAAGGTTACGGGCATCGATGCTGACCGCCATCTTTCCCAGCCGGCTGGGAGAGTTCTGGTTGGTGGCTTCCTGTGTGAGGGGGAACAGGAGGCCAATGGGCAGGTTGTCAATGCAGTAAAAGCCCAGGTCTTCCAGAACATGTAACGCGGTACTTTTCCCGGAACCTGATCGGCCGCTGACGATGATCAGTTTCATAGCCCGTTCACCTTGGATGTGGAGTTGTTCAGCTTGTTTCGGCTGTCATCCGGCGATAGAGAGAGCCTGCATCAGTGCACTGACGCAGCTGGTCGCAGAATGCACGTTCGTTGAACTTCTCAGCAAGTTGGCTCAAAAGCTCAAGATGCTCGCTGGTGGCTTCCTTGGGGACAATCAAGGTGAAGACGAGGTCCACCGGCTGGTTGTCAATAGCATCGAACGCAACGCCTTCTTCCAGGGTCAGCAAAACGCCAACCACGTGATCCAGCCCTTCCAGTCTGCAGTGGGGGATCGCGATGCCCTGTCCGATACCCGTGCTCCCCAGTCGCTCCCGTGCGACCAGATTAGTGAATATCTGGGTGTCGCTGAGCAAAGCGTCGTGTTGCTGGATCTGCTCGGCAATGGTTTCCATAACCCGCTTTTTGCTGGAGGCAGGCACCCGGCAAAGGGTTAGCTCCGGCGCGAGAATGTTCTCGATAGTCAGGGATGTGTCGGTCATGAATCGACTGCATTTCCGTAAAAAAAGGCTGCGGCACGTGTTGCATGGTTAGCCAGTGCCGCAGCTCGATTAACTGTCATGCCGGGGGCGTCGTCCTAGCGGGCGCCGTTCCCGTGCATCCGGTCTACGTTCTTTTCCTTGTGCTTCAGGATCTGCCTGTCCAGCTTGTCTACCAGTGCATCAATGGCAGCGTACATATCGCTGTTTTCGGCCTTTGCGTGAATCTCACCACCTATCACGTGAAGCGTAGCTTCCGCCATCTGGCGCACTTTTTCCACCTCAAGGGTAACCTGGCAATTGCTGATATGGTCGAAGTGCCGCTCAAGCTTTTCAAATTTGCCTGATACGTAATCTTTCAGTGCGGGAGTCAGTTCTACGTGATGGCCTGAAATATTGAGTTGCATAGGCTTCTCCTGTTTTCAGCTTGCCGGCACCCGTTAGGATACCGGCTGTGTGCCACAGCGTTATGCTGCAGGCGGTATACTTTCAGGAAAGGGCTCTCCCCGTGAGGCCGGGAACAGACGCTTCCTACACCAATCGCTTTCGCTCGTTGGACGGAGGAATGTGCATTGCCTCGCGATACTTGGCCACGGTTCGTCTAGCCACCTTGATACCCTGGTCTCCTAGCATGGCTGCAATTTTGCTATCGCTCAATGGCTTTTTCGGAGTTTCCGTTGCAATCAGCTTCTTGATCATCGCGCGGATTGCCGTGGATGAGCACTCTCCACCCTCGTCGGTACTGACATGGCTCGAGAAAAAATACTTAAGTTCAAATATGCCCCGCGGCGTGTGCATGTATTTCTGGGTGGTGACCCTTGAAATGGTCGACTCGTGCATTTCCACCGCCTGGGCAATATCCGAGAGAATCAATGGTTTCATGGCTTCCTCGCCATGATCCAGGAATCCCTGCTGGTGCTCGACAATGCGCGTGGCCACCTTAAGCAGGGTTTCGTTGCGGCTCTGCAGGCTCTTGATGAACCACTTTGCCTCCTGCAACTGGTCCCGCAGGTAGGTGTTGTCAGCACTGCTGTCCGCACGCTTTATAAGAGAAGCATAGCTTGCATTCACACGAATGCGCGGTGCAATTTCAGGATTCAGTTCCACGCGCCAGCGTTCATTGTGCTTGCGCACGATCACATCCGGGATGACGTAGTCTGGCTCGGCCTGATCCAGGGTGTCGCCGGGACGGGGGTTTAACCCGGTAATAAGTGCCAGAACGTCCCGTAGCTGCTCTTCTTTCAGGCGGCTGCGGCGTAACAGCTGGGCGTAATCACGGTTACCCAGCAGGTTTATGTAGTGGGTAATCACCAGTCGCGCCTGAGCCAGCCAGGGTGTTTCCGGGGGCAGCTGATTCAGCTGGATCAGCAGGCATTCCTGCAGATTACGGGCGAACACGCCGGGTGGATCGAAGTGCTGCAGGCGATGAAGAACGGCTTCCACTTCGTCCAGTTCCAGCGGGTCTTCGTCGGATTCGTCCACCATGCCTGAATGAATTTCTTCAAGCGGAGAGGTCAGGTAGCCATGGTTATCAACCGCATCCATCAGGGCATGGGCGATGGCCTGATCCCGCTCGCTCATGGGCGTCAGGTTCAGTTGCCATTCCAGGTGGTCCTGGAGCGTTTCGGTGGGGGAGTTACGGGTTTCGAAGTCGTGGTCGTTTTCGTCGTCGTTACGGGCTGCTGACGCGGGGGCTGACTGGTAAATGTCATCCCAGGCGGTGTCGACGGGAAGATCGTCGGGAATGGTGTCGGGACTGTCCGTTTCTGATGACCAGTCAGGTCCGTTTTCGGATTCGTCCCACTCAGTAGCGGTGTCTGAAGCGGTGTTGGATTCCTCGGTTGACGCCGTTTCAGACGACTCGTTGTCACTGTCCGTTGATTCCGGATTCTGGTTGTCGTCGTCTTCGGAGGTTTCCAGCATTGGGTTGGATTCCAATGCCTGCTGGATTTCCTGCTGGAGGTCCAGGGTGGAGAGCTGCAGAAGCCTGATAGCCTGTTGCAGCTGGGGCGTCATGGTCAGGCTTTGGCCCAGCTTTAACTGTAGTGAGGCTTTCATAACCATGGTTCAGAATCCGTCACTCGGTCTCTCTCTTCCGTCACTCAGGCTCTCTCTTTACGTCATCAGGGCGCTTTCTGGAGCCGGGGTTGCACAAAAACTCTTTGTATGCTGGCTACTTGCCGCACCAAGCAAGTTCTTTGCCGAGTGTACTACAGGCGAAACTCGTTGCCCAGATACACTTCCTTGACCTGCTGGTTGGCCAGTATATCGTCCGAATTACCAGAGGCAATGATGTGGCCGCCGCTGACAATGTAGGCATTCTCGCAGATGTCGAGGGTTTCCCGCACGTTGTGGTCGGTGATCAGTACGCCGATGCCCTTGTCCCGCAAGTGTCGGATGATTTGCTTGATGTCGCTCACGGAGATCGGGTCGACTCCGGCGAAGGGTTCGTCCAGCAGGATGAACGCCGGCTCCATCGCCAGCGCCCGGGCAATTTCCACCCGTCGTCGCTCGCCGCCTGACAGGGCCATGCCGACGCTATCGCGGATGTGGGTAATGTGAAACTCTTCAAGCAGTTCCTCTAACTTGGCCTCCCGGTCAGCGCGTTTGAGTTCGCGGCGGGTTTCCAGGATCGCCAGTATGTTGTCGCGTACGGTAAGCTTGCGGAACACGGATGCTTCCTGGGGCAGGTACCCGATTCCCTTGCGGGCACGACCATGCATGGGCAGCGGCGTTATGTCCTGATTGTCGATGGTGATTCGACCGTTGTCGGCGGGAACCAGGCCAACAATCATGTAGAAACACGTCGTTTTGCCCGCGCCATTGGGGCCGAGTAAGCCGACGATCTCGCCACTGCGAATTTCCAGGGAAACGTCGATGACGACCTTCTTCTGTTTGTAGCTTTTTGCGAGGTTACTGGCCCTGAGAACTGCCATCGATATCCTGTCCGTTAGGGTTGTTATCTGGATTGCTACCGGCGTTGCCGCGCGGCTGGATGACCATTTCGACGCGACCGCTGCCATCGCCCTGGTCAGCAGAGCCTTCTGCGGTCACCACGCGTTCGGCGCTGTCATAATGAATGACGTCGCCCCGGAACAGGTTGCCGCCCTGTTCGATCACAGCTTCGCGCTGAAAGGTAACCCGGT
Organism: Marinobacter sp. M5B; assembly: GCF_042604615.1. NCBI lineage: Bacteria > Pseudomonadati > Pseudomonadota > Gammaproteobacteria > Pseudomonadales > Marinobacteraceae > Marinobacter > Marinobacter sp. M5B. The sequence goes on along the minus strand of NZ_CP156894.1, from coordinate 3,131,549 downwards.
TGTCGGAGGCGGACCAGGTGATCGTTAGCGCACGGGCGTCGGTTTCGCCCTGGCCTTCCATGGCAGGCTGGCGGTAGCGTGCCGGGGTACCGGTGGCTTCAATGCGGCTGACGCCATTCTCATCCCGGTGGAGTACAACTTTGTCCGCCATAAGGTTGGCATCGCCCTGGCTCATTTCAACCGAGCCGGTATAGGTTGCAATGCCCTGGCCTTCGTCGAGCCGCGCGTTGTCGGCATTGACCCTGATGGGTTGGTCAGACTCAAGATCAAAGGCCGCGGCGAACGGCATGCCCACGGTCATTGTCAGCGCCAGGACAATCGCTGAGACTGCCGGGCGCGATGCCACCGGTTGGTGCCTATTGCGGTGAGGGTTGGGCATGAATTTACTTGCCGGTCTCATAGCGTCCTTCCACGTCAGAGTCGAGTTCGAGGATTCGGTCATCAATCCATGCCTTCATGCCGGTTGCGCGGGTCAGGCTGAACGAGTCGGTCAGTTCCACCGGGGCGTCTGTGTAAACAGTACGCTCTGTGTTATCCAGTGTCAGCGTTGACGTGGTTAATGTCAGGGGGCGCCCACCTTGGGCTTGCTGGGACACCCGAACATCCCCCGTCAAGTGGACCAGGTCGTCAGCTTCCATGAATTGGCCTTTGTTGGCCTGGACTTGCCAGGGTGCGTTGCCGGGGTCGCCGTAGAGCGTCGCATTCGGCGATTCCATAATGGTTTCGTTGCGGGCCTCGAATTGCTCGATACGTGGGCTTTCGAAGTGTGCGGTAAGCCGCCCGGTCTCGTCGAAAGACAGATAGCGACCATTGACCACGAAACCGTCTGGTTCCGATTCGCCTCTCAGCGCGGCGGCATCCACCGGCTCTGATGACTCGTCACTTTGCCAGAGCAGGAAAAACAGTGCCACTATCGTGACAGCCAGCCCTAGGGTTCGTACCCAGGGCCGGGTAAAGAGGGCTTCAGCGGCCATTCAGTCCTGCTCCAGGTAGGGTTGCAGGCTTGCGTTGAGCTGCCCGCAGGCGCAGAGCAGCAGTTCGCAGGCTTCACGGACCGCGCCGCTACCCCCTGCGGCCGACGTGCAAAAATCCGCGTGCTGGCGCACCAGCCAGTAGCCGTTGGGTACTGTTATGCCCAGTCCGGCGTAACGGATTGCGGGCAGGTCCGGCAGGTCATCACCCATGTAGGCAATCTGGTGTGGCGCGATCTCCAGCCTTGCCGCCAGTTCCCGCAGGGCGATTTTCTTGTCCTCTCGGCCTTGCATCAGGTGTGGGATGCCGAGGTCATTCATGCGTTTCTCTGTCAGCGGCGAGCGCCGTCCGGTAATGACGGCAACGTTGATGCCAGCAGCCATAACCTGTTTGATGCCCAGGCCGTCGAGAATGTTGAACCCTTTCATTTCATCGCCTGAAGCGCTGAACAGCAGCGTGCCGTCGGTCATGATGCCGTCCACATCCAGGGCCAGCAGGCGAATGGCAGCGGCTTTTTCAATCAGCTCCGCTGGCCATTGAGGGCGCAGAGTGTCGGCCATCAGATCACTCCCGCCCGCAACAGGTCGTGCATGTTGATAGCGCCGGTCAGTTTGCCGTCACGATTGATGACGGGCAGGGCGTTGATCTTCAGCTCTTCCATCATGTTCAGTGCCTCGGCGGCCAGTTGGTCATCGTGGATCACACGACCGTTGCGGGTCATGGCCTCGGCAATCGGCGTGTTGTGAATGTCCACGGAGCGGTCCAGGGTGCGGCGCAGGTCGCCGTCTGTAAATACACCGACCAGGTCGCCCTCGGCATTAATGACCGTCGTCATACCCAGCCCCTTGCGGGAAATCTCCAGCAATGCGCCGCTGAGGGTGGTGTCTTCCTGCACTCGGGGGATCTGGTCCCCAGTGTGCATAATATCGCTGACACGCAGCAGCAACCTGCGGCCCAGACTGCCACCGGGGTGTGAGAGCGCAAAGTCTTCGGTGCTGAACCCCCGGGCTTCAAGCAGTGCCACGGCCAGGGCATCGCCCATCACCAAAGTGGCCGTGGTGCTGGAGGTGGGGGCCAGGCCAAGAGGACAGGCCTCCTGGGCGACACTGATATCCAGGTTGGCAACGGCCTCCCGAGCCAGGGTGGAGTTCTCGTTGCCTGTCATGCTGATCAGCGGGGCTCCCATGCGCTTTATTAACGGCAAAATGGTCAGCACTTCGCTGGTGTTGCCGCTGTTGGAAATGCCCAGGACCACGTCCTGACTGGTGATCATGCCCAGGTCACCGTGGCTGGCCTCGCCCGGGTGTACGAAGAACGAGGGCGTTCCGGTGCTGGCGAGGGTGGCAGCGATCTTGTTGCCGATATGGCCGGATTTGCCCATGCCGGTCACGACAACACGCCCCTTGCACGCCATGATTACTTCGCAGGCGCGGACGAAACGGTCATCAATCCGGTCGGTCAGAGCGTGAATGGCCTCACGCTCGATCTCGATGGCTCGGAGGGCGGATTCTTTGAAGGTCTGGCTGGTTTCGGTGTTCATCTGGCTTCCGGGTTCGAAATGTTGATGCTTTCGTCGTGACAAAAGTATATCACTTCAAGGGCTTTGGCTGCCCTTCATGACAAGACGTTCAGCAAAACTGATCATTGACATCAGTTCATTTTGTGAAGGATGGATTGAGGTTCACGGCAGGTTGACATAATGTAGCGCACTCATTAAAGGCTGGGAATGCGGGTTCACCGACACTCAGGCGGTTTTGGAAGCAGGTATGGACACATCCCCCTACATTGAATTGAGAGACGTGGTTTTCAGTCGCGGGAATCGTCGTATCTTTGATGGCGTCAGCCTGGACATTCCCCGCGGCAAGATTACCGCCATCATGGGGCCGAGTGGCACTGGCAAGACTACCTTGTTGCGGCTGATCGGCGGCCAGCTGAAACCAGATTCGGGCAGCATATTCGTAGCGGGGGAGAACGTTCCTCAGCTCAAGCGCAAGGCGCTTTACCGTCTGCGGGAAAAGATGGGGATGCTGTTCCAGAGTGGAGCGCTGTTCACGGATCTCAGTGTCTTTGAAAACGTGGCGTTCCCGCTCAGGGTTCATACCACCTTGCCGGAGGACATGATCCGCGACATCGTTCTAATGAAGCTCGAAGCTGTGGGGCTTCGCGGAGCCCGGGATCTGATGCCGGCAGAGCTGTCAGGTGGTATGACCCGGCGCGTGGCCCTGGCCCGCAGCATCGCGCTGGACCCTGAGCTGATCATGTACGACGAGCCCTTTACCGGCCAGGATCCGATTGCCATGGGTGTGCTGGTGAAGCTGATCCGGGATCTCAACAGCTCCATGGGCCTGACCAGTGTGCTGGTATCCCATGATGTGCCGGAGTCCCTGAGTATCTGCCACTACGCCTGTATCGTTGCGGACGGTCGTATTATCGGCGACGGCACGCCCGAGGAATTGAGGGCGCACCCATCGGAGCAGGTTCAGCAGTTCCTGCGTGGTCATCCGGATGGTCCGGTGCCGTTCCACTATCCGGCTGCCGATGCGGCTCAGGACTGGAGTGTTGCCGGGAGGGGGGATTGATGGACCGGCTGGCGGCTTTTGGCCGATTGGGGATGAACGTGATTGCATCGCTGGGCCGCTCCGGGCGTTTCCTTGTCGGTGCCCTGGCAGGTGTTCCGCGGCCCTCGGTTGGTTTTCCGCTGTTGCTGAAGCAACTTTACTCGGTCGGAGTTCTGTCCCTGGCCATCATTGTGGTGTCCGGCCTGTTTATCGGGATGGTTCTGGGGTTGCAGGGATACACCATTCTCAGTGACTACGGGTCTGAGGCCGCGATCGGTCAGATGATTGCCCTGACTCTGGTGCGGGAATTGGGCCCCGTAGTGACTGCGCTGTTGTTTGCCGGCCGTGCGGGTTCCGCACTAACGGCGGAAATCGGGTTGATGAAAGCCACCGAGCAGCTTTCCAGCATGGAAATGATGGGTGTTGATCCGCTGCGTCGGGTGATTGCCCCGCGGTTGTGGGCGGGCTTTATCTCAGTGCCCGTGCTGGCTGCGGTGTTCTCGGTGGTTGGTATCTGGGGCGGCATGCTCGTGGGTGTGGAGTGGCTGGGCGTGTTTGAAGGCTCTTTCTGGGGCAACATGCAGTCTTCCGTAAGCTTCACCGCCGATGTTCTGAACGGTGTCGTCAAGAGCCTCGTGTTCGGGTTCGTCTGTACCTGGATTGCGGTCTATCAGGGTTACGACTGTGTGCCCACCTCAGCTGGTATCAGTGCCGCAACCACGAAAACCGTGGTGTATTCGTCGCTGGCCGTACTCGGGCTGGATTTTGTGCTTACCGCCGTCATGTTTGGTGACTTCTGACCGCGGTATACTGAAACGTCAGGAAACAGGGGGCCGGAATGGCACAGAGAACAACAGAAGTGATTGTGGGGCTGTTCATGATCGCAGGCATCGCCGCCATAATGTTCCTGGCGTTGCAGGTCAGCGGGCTGACACCGAAGGCCCCGGAAAGTTCGTACACGCTCTACGCCAATTTTAACGACGCTGGCGGGCTGACGCCCCGGGCAAAAGTGTCCATGGCTGGTGTCACGGTCGGCAAGATCCGGGAGATAACCCTGAATCGGGAAACCTACCAGGCCCGCGTGACCATTGATGTTAATGCCAGTGTGGATAATATTCCGGCGGACAGCTCAGCAGTAATACGTACATCCGGGCTGCTTGGTGAACAGTACATTGATATATCGGTGGGCGGTGATATGGAGTCCCTGGGGGACGGGGATACCTTCTATTCCACACAATCCGCCATGAATCTTGAGCGGCTCATATCCAACTTTGCCTCCGGGCAGTCACAATGAAAGAAAGTGGTTCACGGGAGAAAACCATGGTTCTGATCAGACATAGCCTGATGATTGTTGCGTTGCTGATGGTGGCGCTGGCAGCACCGGCCCACGCCGGACCAGAGGAGGACCTCCGCACGTATGTGGATAAAAATACCCAGCGCCTGGTCGACAAGCTCCATCAGGAAAAGGGCCTGTACGAGCAGAATCCACAGGCGTTTTATCGGAGCATGGATCAGGAGCTGAAGAACTTCGTCGACTTTCGCCGAATTGCCGCCCGGGTCATGGGTCGCTATGCAAGGCAGGCATCACCGGAGCAGCGCGACGAGTTTGTTGAGAAGTTCAAGCGCAGTCTTTTCGACAGTTACGCTCAGGCTCTGGTGAGTGCTGACGATTTTACCATCGAGGTAAAGGAAGCCACGATCAACCCGAATGACGACGGTCGGGCGTCTGTGCGTATGGAGGTGATCAGTGCCTCTGGCAACCGCTACCCTGTGACTTATTCCATGTACGAAACGGATGAAGGTCGCTGGATGATGGAAAACGTGATCGTCGAAGGTGTGAACATCGGGCTGGCTTTCCGTGATCGTTTCAGCCAGGAGATGGAGAAGAGCGGCGGCAAGGTCCAGGCTGTTATCAACGACTGGGGCGATGCAGTGGAATCGCTGAATCTCGAAGGTGAAGTCGACAAATCATGAATGCGAGCCGGCCCGTGGTGACTCTTGATGGCGACACGCTATTGGTGAGCGGCGCGGTTGATCCGCTCACCGTGATTTCTGTCAGGCAGGAAGGCGAGAAGTGGATACGGGCGAGCAAGGCGGATTTACAGGTGGACCTGTCCGCCATGGGCACCGCGCACAGCGTGGTGCTGTCTCTGCTGCTGTGTTGGCACCGCCTTGCAGTTGCCCGCAGTCAGGCTCTGCGATTTACCGGCGTAAGTGAACGGCTGAACTCTTTGGCGGCCCTGAGCGGCCTTGATCGCCATTTGCCGGGTTTTTCCGCCCAGTCCTCTTCTGAAAACCTGCACCATAGCTGACCCGAATGCCATAATTGGTTACAATCTCGCCCCTGATTTAAAAACGCCCGAGGATTATTTATGGAAGCCACCGAAGTTGCCGAGTTGGTTAAAGAGGCGCTGCCCGGCTGTGAGGTCGAAGTGCAGGTCGATGGCAATCACTATCTTGTTGTTGTAGTGGGCGATGTATTCGAGGGTTTGCCAACCATCAAACGGCAGCAACTGATCAACAAGGCGCTGTTCCAGCACATTCTGGACGGTACCATTCATGCCCTGCACCCCAAGGCCTTTACACCGGCTGAATGGGCCGCGCGCCAGGGCTGACACGCCCGCAAACTACAGGACACCATTGTGGACAAACTTCTGATCAGAGGCCGCAAGCCTCTCGATGGCGAAATCCGGATTTCCGGCGCCAAGAACGCCGCCCTACCGATTCTGGCTGCCACCCTGTTGGCGGATGAGCCGGTGACCGTGGGCAACCTGCCGCACCTGAACGACATCACCACGATGATCGAGCTGCTGGGCCGCATGGGTGTGGAACTGATGATCGACGAAAAAATGAGCGTCGAAGTTCACGCCAACACCATCAAGCAGTTCCATGCGCCCTACGAGCTGGTGAAAACCATGCGGGCCTCGATCCTGGTGTTAGGGCCGTTGGTAGCGCACTTTGGTGAAGCGGAAGTGTCCCTGCCGGGTGGCTGTGCCATCGGTAGCCGGCCGGTGAACCTGCACATTCATGGCCTGGAACAGATGGGCGCCGACATCAAGGTCGAAAACGGTTATATCAAGGCAAAGACCAATGGCCGCCTGAAAGGCGCGCACATCTTCCTGGACACGGTGACCGTCACCGGTACGGAAAACCTGATGATGGCTGCCGCGTTGGCCGATGGTAAAACCATCCTGGAAAACGCTGCCCGGGAACCGGAAGTGGTGGATCTCGCTGAATGCCTGATCGCCATGGGTGCTGACATCAAGGGTCATGGCTCCGCAACGATTGAGATCAACGGTGTCGAGCGTTTGCATGGCTGTCACTACGATGTGCTGCCGGATCGCGTCGAAACCGGCACCTACCTGGTTGCAGCAGCAGCTACCCGTGGCCGGGTCAAGCTCAAGGATACCCGCGAGGATCTGCTGGAAGCGGTCCTGCTGAAGCTGGAAGAGGCCGGTGCCCACATTGATACGGGCAAGGACTGGATTTCGCTGGATATGAAAGGCAATCAGCCAAAAGCGGTTAGCCTACGCACAGCGCCATACCCTGCGTTTCCGACCGATATGCAAGCGCAGTTTGCGGCGATGAACGCGGTATCCGAAGGCACTGGCACCATCGTGGAAACGGTTTTCGAGAACCGGTTCATGCACCTGCAGGAACTGATCCGCATGGGTGCGGACATTACTCTTGAGGGCAACGCGGCGATCATCAAGGGCGTGGATCACCTCACCGGTGCCCCGGTGATGGCAACGGACCTGCGGGCGTCCGCGAGCCTGGTCATTGCCGGGCTGGTGGCGGATGGAGACACCATCGTTGATCGCATCTACCACATCGACCGTGGCTACGAGTGTATCGAAGAAAAATTGCAGCTGTTGGGTGCCAGTATCCGCCGCCTGCCAGCCTGAACACATTGAACCGGAAAGACGCATGACCGATTCCATCACCATCGCGCTGTCGAAGGGGCGAATCCTCGACGAGACCCTGCCGCTGTTAAGAGAAGCGGGTATCGAGCTGGTCGACGATGTTAAGAAGTCCCGGAAACTGGTGTTTCCCACCACGGACCCGAACGTACGGGTTTTGATCCTTCGGGCCACCGACGTGCCCACCTATGTGCAATACGGTGGAGCGGATCTGGGGGTAACCGGTAAGGATGTGCTGATGGAGCACGGCGGTGAGGGGCTGTATGAGCCGCTGGACCTGAATATTTCCCGGTGTCGGTTGATGACGGCCGGGAAGAAAGACTGCAAAGCGCCAGAGGGCCGTTTGCGTGTGGCGACCAAGTTCGTAAACTTGGCTCGGCGCTATTACGCGGCCCAGGGGCGGCAGGCCGATATCATCAAGCTCTATGGTGCGATGGAGCTTGCTCCGATTCTCGGGCTCGCCGACGAGATTGTCGATATCGTTGATACCGGCAATACCTTGAAAGCGAATGGTCTTGAGGCTCGCGAGCTGATTGAAAACATCAGTTCTCGCCTTGTGGTTAACCGTGCCTCGATGAAGATGAAACACCGGGGCATTAATCCCATAATTGAGAAAATGTCGATCGCCGTTGAAAAAAGGCGAGCTTCAGAGTAAGAAGCACTCAGGGACGGCTTTCCAAAACACGCTCCTTCGGCACGTCCATGTGACGCTTGGACTTCGCCATCCATGGCTCCGTACAGTTTTGGAAAGCCGTCCCTGATCACTTCCCATGCCAAGGCGTTGCCTTAAACACAAAGAGTAAACAATCCGAAACAGGATTTAGTGATGACCGATATCAGCATCAGACGATTGAACGCTTCCGACAGTGACTTTGACAGTGCGCTGGCCAAGCTATTGGCGTGGGAAGACAGTGTGGATCATCAGGTGAATGAGTCGGTTCGTCATATCCTGCATGAGGTGAAAACCCGTGGGGATGCTGCGGTTCTGGAGTTTACCGAGAAGTTTGATCGCTTGAAGGTTGGCACTGTTGCTGAGCTGGAAATGGGGCAGGAGCGGTTGCTGCAGGCGCTGGAGGCTATTCCCCAGGGGCAGCGTGTTGCCCTTGAGAAGGCCGCCGAGCGGGTGCGTGACTATCACGAGCGCCAGAATCAGACGTCCTGGCAGTATAAAGACGATGACGGCACTGTACTCGGTCAGAAGGTCACGCCGCTGGATCGGGCAGGGCTGTATGTGCCCGGTGGCAAGGCTGCCTATCCCTCCTCCGTGCTAATGAACGCCATCCCGGCTAAGGTCGCGGGCGTGGGCGAGGTGATCATGGTGGTTCCTACGCCGGATGGTGTGGTGAACGATATGGTTCTCGCCGCTGCGGCGATTGCCGGTGTGGATCGTGTGTTCTGTGTGGGCGGTGCCCAGGCGGTGGGTGCCTTGGCCTACGGCACACAGACCATTCCTGCCGTCGATAAGATTGTTGGGCCGGGCAATATTTTTGTCGCTACCGCCAAGCGAGAGGTGTTCGGAACCGTTGGTATCGACATGATTGCCGGTCCTTCGGAGATTCTGGTGATTTGTGACGGCGAGACTGACCCAGACTGGATTGCCATGGATTTGTTCTCTCAGGCCGAGCACGATGAGCAGGCTCAGTCCATTCTTATCAGTCCCGATGCCGATTTCCTGGATGCCGTGGAAGCCAGCATCAACAAGCTGCTGCCGACCATGGAGCGGGCCGACATCATCGCTACCTCGATGACGGATCGAGCTGCACTGATTCACGTGGCCGACTTGTCGGAAGCGGCTCGCGTTTCCAATCGTATTGCGCCGGAGCACCTGGAGCTTTCGGTGGAAGATCCGGAAAATCTGGTGGACGAGATTCGCCATGCCGGTGCCATCTTTATGGGGCGCTATACGGCGGAGGCGCTGGGCGATTATTGCGCCGGGCCGAACCATGTGTTGCCGACGTCCGGGACGGCGCGTTTCTCCTCTCCTCTGGGGGTTTATGACTTCCAGAAACGGTCGTCCCTGATTGGTTTTTCTGCAGCCGGTGCCGACAAGATGGGGCGAGTTGCCTCTGTTCTGGCGCGTGGAGAAGGGTTAACGGCTCACGCCCGTTCTGCAGAGTATCGGGTTCGGGAGGGCCAGTCAGATGAGTAAGTTCTGGAGTTCACGGGTCAAAGAGTTGGTCCCCTATGTACCGGGGGAGCAGCCGAAAATGGCCAACCTCGTGAAACTGAATACCAACGAAAACCCTTTCGGCCCGTCTCCGAAGGTGATCGAGGCGATCAACACGGAACTGAATGACAGCCTTCGGCTTTATCCGGACCCCGAAAGTGAAGCTCTGAAAAGCACCATCGCGAATTACTATGGCGTGCAGGGCGAGCAGGTTTTCCTCGGTAACGGTTCCGACGAAGTGCTGGCACACATCTTTTATGGTCTGTTCCAGCACGGTGAGCCCGTGTTGTACCCCGATATCACCTACAGTTTTTATCCGGTGTATTGCGGCCTCTACAACATCGAAGGCAAGACCGTACCGCTGACCGACAGCTTTGAGATTGATCCCAAGGACTATAAGCAGCCGAACGGCGGCATCATCTTCCCCAATCCCAATGCGCCCACTGGGCGTTACCTGGCGCTGGATAAGGTTGAGGCTATCGTCGCCGCCAATCCCGACCGGGTCGTGGTTGTGGATGAAGCCTATGTGGATTTCGGCGGCGAGAGTGCGATCAAGCTGGTGGGGAAATATCCCAATCTGCTGGTCTGCCAAACGCTGTCCAAGGCCCGTTCCCTGGCCGGGTTGCGCGTCGGTTTCGCCATCGGCAGCCCGGAGGTCATCGAAGCCCTGAACCGCGTCAAGAACAGCTTTAACTCTTATCCTATTGACCGCCTGGCTCAGGTCGGCGCCATTGCAGCATTCGAGGATGAAGACTGGTTTCGAGCCACCTGCGAAGGCGTCATTGGCGAGCGAGGGTGGGTTACCTCGAAACTGGAAGCCTTGGGGTTCGATGTATTGCCCTCAAAGGCCAACTTTATTCTTGCGCGCCACCCGGATCATGCCGGTGAGGCGTTGGCGAAGGGGCTTCGGGAGAAGGGGGTTATCGTGCGTCACTTCAATAAGCCCCGCATCTCGGACTTCCTGCGCATCACCATCGGCACGGCGGACCAGAACAAGCGACTGGTCGAGTGCCTTAAACCGTTGGTGTAACACGAGACATTCAAGGCAAACCCACGGAGGCAGCATGGCTTCACGCAATGAGATACTCCGCACACTGAACGACTGGTTGGCCCCGCAAGACTTCAAGGACTATTGCCCTAATGGCCTGCAGGTCGAGGGCACTGAAGAGGTCCGTACCATAGTAAGTGGCGTCACGGCTTCCCGGGCGCTCGTGGACGCGGCGATCGAAGCCGATGCCGACATGATTCTGGTGCATCACGGGTATTTCTGGAAAGGTGAGGATCAGGCCATCCGTGGCATGAAACGGGACAGGATCAAGCGCCTGCTGGAGCACGATATCAATCTGGTTGCTTACCACCTGCCGTTGGACGATCACCCTGAGTATGGCAACAATCGGCAGTTGGCCGACGTGTTGGGTATTCTCAATCCCCGGCCACTGGGCGGACTTGTGTGGCAGGGCGAACTGAGCGCCCCGATGGCGCCCCGGGCGTTCGCGGAGTTGATCGGAGAGCGTCTGGCCCGTGCTCCGCTTTGGGTCGGGGACGGCTCCGCAGAGATTTCCCGGGTCGGCTGGTGTACCGGTGCAGCTCAGGGGTTCATTGGCAGCGCCTTGGAAGCCGGGCTGGATGCTTACATCAGTGGCGAGATTTCAGAACCCACTACCCATACTGCCCGGGAATGCGGTATTCATTACTACGCAGCTGGCCATCACGCCACTGAGCGGTATGGCGTTCAGGCCCTGGGGCGGGCCCTGGAGCAAGCATTTGGGGTAAGTCACCGGTTTATCGACTGCGATAACCCGGTGTAAGCGTCAGGCTTTCTGCTGCTTTTCGGCCAGGCCAAAGTCTTCGGCGAGGGTGCCTTTCTCCTGGGGGTCGCTCTTGGGGGCGTAGTCCCGGGGTGGCTCTGCATCATCCTTGCTGGCGGCGCCTTCCAGACGCGCCTTGGCGTTCTCTTTCTCGAGCTCCAACAGCCAGTCTTCGTCGTTGCACAGGCGGTTAGCGCCCCGCGCCATGTGCTGATTTACGTCCCGGTAGGTGTCGTTGAAGCGGCGCAGCAGATGCGCAGATTCCATAAAATGCTCGTTCACTTGCGCCTGATAGCGTGTGTACTCGTTTCTCAGCTCCTCGATCTGCTGTTCAGCCCGGCGCTGCCGCAGCGTAGAGCCCTGACCAGACCGGCCAACCAGTACTCCGATGACAATGCCGACAATCAATGCGGCGATGGCTGCCAGAATCAGGTTTGTCATAAGCTGTATGATCCTTTTAATGAATAGGAATTCCTTCCCGAAGTATACCGTCCCAAGGCCCGTTCACGCACGATTGCCTCGTGCGCCAATCGTCGTATTGCGTCGTATGTCTGGCTCGCCCCCGCTGTTGCAGCGGTTTCTCAGGGTGTTGAACGTGGCGAAAAAAGCCAAAATCGGCCACAATACGCCGCCGTTATGAATGACCATACTTCGGGAAACGCCTTAATGACACCCCAAAAGCGAATCCGTATGACCACTACCCATATGACCCCATGGGAACGATACCAGCAGGACCTTGAGCGGCCCGAGTTTCACAAAGACCCGGCCCAGGAAGATGCGGTCCGCCGTTTGCAGTCACTTTACGACAAACTGGTGGCGGCGGAAAGGGAGCGTGACAAACCGATGGTCAAACTTCGCCTCAAGTTCAAGAAGGGCAAAGAAGATCCGGTGAAGGGTTTGTATTTCTGGGGCGGCGTGGGTCGCGGTAAAACTTACCTCATGGATACGTTCTATGAAGCTCTGCCCTTTGATCGCAAGATGCGGGTGCACTTCCACCGGTTTATGCAGCGTGTTCACAAGGAACTGAAAAGCCTGAAAGGCGAGAAAAACCCGTTGGATATCGTGGCGAAAATGTTTGCGGACGAAACCCGGGTGATTTGCTTTGACGAATTTTTTGTCTCTGACATCGGTGACGCCATGATACTGGCAACGTTGATGGATGGTCTGTTCAGCCGTGGTGTGACCTTGGTTTGTACCTCCAATATCGTGCCTGACGGGCTTTACAAGGATGGCCTGCAGCGTGCCCGCTTCCTGCCCGCCATCGCGCTGGTCAAGAAACACACCGAGGTGGTGAATGTGGATGGCGGTGTGGATTATCGCCTGAGAACCCTGGAACAGGCTGAGCTGTACCACTTTCCCCTGGATGAGGATGCCGACAAGAGCCTTCAGAAAAGTTACGACGGGCTTGCGCTTGAGGCGGGCAGCCACAGCCTGGAGTTGGATATCAACGGCCGAAAGCTGACTGCCCTCAGCCACGCCGATGACGTGGTCTGGTTTGATTTCAAGACTCTGTGCGATGGCCCGCGCAGCCAGAACGACTACATCGAGCTGGCGCGGGAGTTCCATGCAGTGATTATCAGCAATGTCCCGGTGCTGGGAAAAGACAAGGACGATCAGGCCCGGCGATTCATAAACATGATTGACGAATTTTACGATCGCAACGTCAAGGTGATCATTTCCGCAGAAGCTTCGATTACGGACCTGTATGCCGGCGGGCGGCTAGGGTTTGAGTTTGAGCGCACGGAGTCCCGGTTGCTGGAAATGCAATCCAGGGAATACCTCGAGGCACCTCACAAGGCCTGATAGGCGTCGGACTAAACGAAGTCCAATCTGATAACGAACTACCCAAACTATAGAGAGATCAAGCAATGAGCACAGACAACGTCGTCATCGTCAGCGGTGTGCGCACCCCCATGGGCGGATTCCAGGGCAGTCTAGCCGCGGTTTCCGCGCCGGAGCTGGGCGCTATCAGTATTGCCGAAGCTATCCGCCGTGCCGGCTTGCAGCCGGCAGACGTGCAGGAAGTGATCATGGGCAATGTCCTGCCGGCAGGGCTCAAGCAAGGGCCGGCTCGCCAGGCAATGCGCCAGGCAGGGCTACCGGACAGCACTGGTGCCACTACGATCAATAAGCTTTGCGGTTCGGGCATGAAAGCCGCCATGTTTGCCCACGATGTGATCAAGGCCGGCACCAACGATATTATGGTTGCCGGTGGTATGGAGAGCATGTCCAATGCACCGTACATTCTTCAGGGTGTTCGCAGTGGTTACCGCATGGGGCCTGGCCAGGCGCCTCAGGACCATATGTTCCTGGACGGCCTTGAAGACGCGGAAACCGGTCGGCTGATGGGGGCTTTCGCTCAGGAAATGGCCGACAAGAAAGGCTACACCCGGGAAGAGATGGACGAATACGCGATTACCTCCCTGACCCGGGCCAAGAGAGCCATTGAAGAAGGGCTGCTGAAAGATGAAATCATCCCGGTTACCGTCAAAACCCGCAAAGGCGAGGTAGTGGTTGAGGACGACGAGCAACCCCACAACGCCAACATCGAAAAGATCCCGAGCCTGCGCCCGGCCTTTGCCAAAGACGGCACGGTCACCGCGGCCAATGCCTCGTCAATATCGGATGGAGCCTCTGCACTGGTGTTGATGCGTGAATCCGAAGCCGAAAAGCGCGGCCTTAAACCCTTGGCACGGATTGTTGCCCATAGCACCCAGTCCCAGCATCCGTCGGAATTTACCTGTGCTCCGGTGGGTGCCATCGAAACCCTTTTCGCCAAAACCGGCTGGACAAAAGACGACGTGGACCTGTTTGAGATCAACGAAGCCTTCGCCATGGTGGCGATGATGCCCATCCGCGAACTCGGCCTGGACCCGGAGAAGGTTAATATCCACGGCGGCGCCTGCGCCCAGGGCCATCCGGTGGGCTCCACCGGCTCCCGCCTGCTGGTGACGCTGATGCACTCCCTCAAGCACTACGGCAAGAAGAAGGGCGTTGCAGCACTGTGTATTGGTGGTGGCGAAGCAACGGCGATGGCTATTGAATTGCTGTGATTTGTGCCGGCTGGTTGCATCCAAATTTGTTGACTATAGTGAGTCAGTGCGAGGGAAGTCTGCCGCAGAGAGGGGCGTAATCGTAAAATCATACTTTTGACTGATCAAAGCGTTCGATGGCGTTAGCTATAGTGCCAACATCACGAGCACTGTGCATGAAGCCTCCAAACATCGTGAACACCAATAATCAGAGCAGCGACTCAGAACAACAATGGAGTAGCCTTCCAATGACAAGAAAAACACATCAATGGCAGCAGTGGACCAAGTTGCCGCTGGCCGTAGCGGTTGCAGCCGGAGTATCCGGGCAGGCAGCTGCCTATTCATTTTACGTGGGGGATGTGGAAGCCTCTTTCAATACGACGCTGTCGGCGGGCATTGGCTGGCGTACCGAGTCACAGGACCGAAGGTTGATTGCCCAGGGTAACTTGGGGCCACAGTTTGCAAACACCACTGTTGGTGCGTCCACCAACAACTATGATGACGGTAACCTCAACTTCGAGAAAGGGGATACCTACTCCAAAATCGTCAAAGGCAACAGCGAGCTGTTCCTCAACTACAACGTAGACAGCGACACGCTGACTCGCGTTGGTGGTTTTGTGCGTGGTCGGTACTGGTATGACTTCGAACTGAAAGATGAGAACCGGGCCGTGGACCCCGTCGGTCAGCGCCGTGAACTGAACGACGAAGCCAAAGATAATGCCTCTGGCGGTGAAATCCTTGACGCCTACGTATTCTCGGACTGGTACTTTGGTAATGTTCCGGTCAGTCTCCGTTACGGCAAGCAGGTGTTGAGCTGGGGTGAAAGTACGTTCATCCAGGGCGGTATCAATACCATTAACCCGGTCGACGTACCTGCCTTCCGGGCACCAGGCTCCGAACTAAAAGACGCGCTGTTGCCTGTTGAAATGTTCTATGCCTCGGCGGGTATTACGGAAAACGTGACTGTTGAAGCGTTTGTGCAAGCTGACTGGGAGCCGGTTCGCCCAGATGATTGTGGCACATTCTTCTCGACAAACGACTTTGCCGCTGACGGCTGTGGCCCGGTTTTGTTGGCCGGTCAGTTGCCTGATTCCCAAGCGGCGGCGCAGGGGTTCATTGCTCCTCGTCTGGCGGACCGTGAGGCGGACTCCAAAGACCAGTTTGGTGTCGCGCTGCGCTGGTATGTGCCAGCCCTGAACGACTCAGAGCTTGGTTTCTACTACATCAAGTACAACAGCCGTCTGCCGTATGTCAGTGGCTTGGTGAACAACCCGTCTTCACCCAGCGGCAGTCAGCAAAATGATCCGAGCAAACCGAACTCCACGTTTCCGAGCTACTTTATTGAGTATCCTGAAAACATCAATCTCTATGGTATCAGTATCAACACCACGACCCCAGGTGGTTGGTCTCTGGGGGCTGAATATAGCTTCCGTGACAACGTGCCTCTGCAGTGGAATGCTTTCGAACTGATATATGGCGGTCTTCAGAAGAGAGGGCCAAATGATGAAATATTGAGCCTTCTGGAGCGGCAGCGTCTTGAAGAAGCCAATGGCGGAAACTTGGCCGGTACGGCTGTGGACGGTTACGATCGTTTTAATGTCTCCCAGGCTCAGTTCACGCTGATTAAGTTCTTTGATCAGGTCATGGGGGCAAGTCGCCTCTCCCTGATCACTGAATTTGGTGCTACCTACGTTCACGATCTTCCGGACGAAGATGAAGCCCGTTACGGTCGCTCGGGTACGTTCGGTGTAGGTACTATTCCGTCGAGCGTTGGTGATCTCTGTGAAGGTGCTGGTGGGAATCCGCCAGAGAATATCAACGTCAGCTACTGCAACAACGAGGGCTTTACGACTTCCTTCTCCTGGGGCTACCGCACGCGCCTGGTTTGGGACTACCCGAACGCAATCGCTGGTATCAACCTGTCGCCGCAGTTGGCCTGGAGCCATGACGTTCAGGGTTATGCGCCGCAGCCTGGTGGTAACTTCAACGAAGGCAACAAGGCTATCGGCCTGTCACTTCAGGGTGTATACCAAAACCGTATAACCGGTAATATCGGTTACACAAACTTTTTCGGTGGCAAGCCGTATAACGAGTTGACCGACCGTGATTTCGTGAGTGCGAGCGTTTCCTACTCATTCTGATTCGGCCTGAATTCGTTTAACGAGGTAATTTAAATGAAACTGAACAAGAAGCTACTGGCCACTGGCATTCTGTCCGCAACGTTGATTGCGGGTAACGCCTTTGGCGCGGTTTCCGCACAGGAAGCGGCCAAGCTCGGTGACTCGCTTACGCCAATGGGTGCTGAGAAGGCGGGTAACGGGGGCGCTATTCCGGCCTGGGATGGAGGTCTGACGACACCTCCTGCCGGGTACAAAAACGATGGTATCTACGTGAACCCGTTCCCGAACGAGGAGCCAAAGTTCACTATCAACCAGAGCAACGTTGACCAGTATGCGGAGAACCTGTCCCCGGGGCAGGTCGCAATGATCAAGCGTTATGACGAATACGTGATGCCGGTATACGAGACACACCGTTCCGCTGCATACCCGGAACAGGTCATGAAGGATACCGTTGACAACGCCACGAGTGTGGAATTGATCAAGAATGGTAATGGCCTGGGTAACTACCAGACGGCTACGCCATTCCCGATTCCACGGAATGGCCTGGAAGTTATCTGGAACCACATCACCCGCTATCGCGGTGGTTCCGTTCAACGCAACGTAGGGCAGGTGACTCCGACAGAAGACGGCGCCTTCAGCGTTGTGAAATTCCAGGACGAACTGACGTGGAAAACCTATCTGGAAGACTATGAGGCGGGGCAGGACCCGAACGTACTGTTCTACTTCAAGCAGGCCATCACCGCCCCGGCCCGCCTTGCTGGTAACGTACTGCTGGTTCACGAAACCATCGACCAGGTTGAGGAACCGCGTCGCGCATGGGTATACAACGCCGGTCAGCGTCGTGTACGCCGCGCCCCGCAGGTTGCCTATGACGGCCCGGGTACCGCTGCGGACGGCATGCGTACCTCCGACAACTTTGATATGTTCAACGGCGCGCCTGACCGTTACAACTGGGAGCTGGTTGGCAAGAAGGAAATGTACATTCCGTACAACTCCTACAAGCTGGTCGACCGAAGCCTGGACTATGACGAAATCATCAAGGCCGGCCATATCAACCAGAATCTGACCCGCTATGAGCTGCACCGTGTCTGGCACGTGCGTGCCACACTGAAGGACGGTGAGCGTCATATCTACGCCCAGCGTGACTTCTATATCGATGAAGACTCCTGGCAGGCGGCAGTAATCGATCATTACGATGGTCGTGGAGAACTGTGGCGTGTGGCAGAAGCGCACAGCATGCAGTTCTATGATCAGATCGTTCCCTGGTACGCCATTGAAACCCTGTACGACCTGCTGTCTGGACGGTATCTGGTTCTGGGTTTGACCAACGAAGAATCCAACCCTTACGAGTTTGGGGTTGATCGCATGTCACGTGACTACACACCCGCTGCTCTGCGTCGTGCAGGTACGCGGTAAGTCACCGTTATCCGGGAGCAATCCCGGCTGACTGGAAAGCGGTGGACCCTTGGGTCCGCCGCTTTTTTGTTAAAGTCCTTGAATTTCCTCGAATGTTGGGAATTTGCCGGTATTTCGTTATCTTCCCGTCAAATTTTTGCAGCCTACCCCTGATTTGGTTTAACCTCTCCCTACTAATACTAAAGGCGTACCCGATGCAGGGCGCCGCAGCAACGACAAAGCAGAGATCACATTTGCCGGATAAGGGCCCATCGGGCTCATAGATTCCGGGCTTTCAACGGGGCAAAGAGTGAAACCATTCGATGATGGCCGTGCGGCCAATGATGAGTTCCAGTCAACATTAGGCGGCACTCATCGTGGCGAGCTGATCAGGGATTTGTTGCGCCAGCGGGTACGGATGCCGGAGCCCGTTCCGAATTATCTCAAAAGAACAGCGCTGACCGAGAAACTGACCTCAGTAATAACGCCGGGCTCAGCCCTGTTGCTTGAGGCACCGTCCGGTTATGGAAAAACCCATGCCCTGAGTGCGGCGTTCCGTGAAACCTCCCGTAGCCCCGACACCCTCCGATGGCTGGCTTTGACCGGGCAGGAAAATGATGCCGGGCGACTGTTGGCCTTGCTTGAAATCGCGTTGACACCGCCCGGTGCCACCTCACGACCGTCAGGGCAACAGAAAGCTTCCAGCAATACGGATGCGCTTGCCCTACTATTGTCCGATGCTCACTGGAGCGACTCGGACCGCGACAGTGTGCTCGTGATTGATAACGTTGGCACTGTCGCCAATCCGGCAGCCATCGCCCTGCTTCAGCAGCTGGTTGAGAACATCCCTTCTGGTCTGGCGCTGGTGATGGTGTCCAGAAAGCCGCTGCCATTTGAGACCCACACATTCGAACTGGAAGGCCGATTCAATAGAATCGGCGCGGATTCCCTTGAGCTGACAAGGCTGGAAACGTTCGAGTTCTTCCACGCTGCGATCGACCGTAATCAACTGACCACGGTTGCTGTGGAGCATCTGTTTTCGTTGACTGAGGGATGGATTACGCCTTTGGGGTTGTACCAGCGGGAACTGGACTCCGCGCCGGAATCCCGATTGCCGATACAGGAAACCTTCAGTGTTGAGCGTTTTCTCAGGGATGCTGTGCTGATTCATTTAACGCCTGGTCAACAGCGTTCTCTGAGAATCATGGCGGAAATGGAGATCGTCTCGGACGAACTGTTCCTGTCATTGGCTGATGCTGGGTGTGATCATGCCTTTCGACCCTCTGCGGCTTCGGAAAGCGGTATCCCGCTGCGTCCATTGCCGGGTCGTGGGCGCTGGTTCCGCCTGAACCCTTTGCTTCACGACTGGTTACAGACGCCGGCCCTTGATGAGTCGCAGGAGCGTGCTCTGAAAGCCAGTCGCTGGTTTAGCGACCGTCATCAGTTTCCCGAGGCACTGCGCTATGCGCTGGTCAGCGGCAGTCTTGAGGAATCAGTCCGGATAGCCTCCGAAGGCTCAGAGGCTTTGTTGATTGGCCAGGATACCGCGTCATTGCTTCGGCTTCGCCGGTCGTTGCCGTCGGGGCTGCTGGAGAAAAGCGCGCGTCTGAAGATTGTCTACGGTTGGGTCCATGCCATCGGTGGCCAGTTCAGGCAGGCAAGAATGTTGATCAACGATCTCGATAATGGCGAGCGTCCCGAACTTGCTGGCCGGGTCGATGCGCTCAGGGCCTTTATTCTCCGCGGCGAGGGCAGTGTTGATGAGGCCCTGATGGTCGCAGACAGAGCCCTGCAGGCGGAGGAGTTGTCTACTCAGGGCCAGCTGGTGACGCAGCTGGTTCGTTCCAGTGCGCTATGCGCCGCTGGCAGGTTTGGCGATGCCCGGGAGGCCAATCGCATTGCCGCAAGGCTGGCTCGAGAGGCTGGAGACGCTGGTTCGGAAGTTCTGGCAGTCTATGCCCACGCACGGATCGAGCTTGGCAAGGGATCGTTGAAACACGCAGAGCAACTGCTGCGCACTGGTCTGGATACCGCCATGAACGAGTCATCGCGGCCCGCACGTGTTGGCGAAACACGCCTACAGCTAAATCTGGTGATGGTGCTTTGGCACCAGGGACGACAGGCGGAAGCAGATCGCCTGTTGGTGACCTGTGTTCGCCATGCAGAGCAAACCCGCGATCTTGGGTTGCTGCTGGCCATGGCGCTGAGGGTGTTGATTTGCCGCACCCAGAATCGGATGGACGATGCGTTTGCCTGGATTGGTCGTGCCGAGCGAACCATGCAGTCGTGGCAGGTCGACGAGTCCGTCTATGTGCCTGTGCTTGAGGCTCTGAAAATCAGCGGCTGGCTGGCTCTGGGTCAGACGGACACGGCGGCACAGGCTATGGAACGGCTCAAGCCATGGCGGGAGGTGAATTGCGTGCCGGAAATGTTCCCAATGATGCCTGGCATGCTGCAATGCCTGCAGGCGAGGATCGAACTGGCGCGGGGTGATGACATCAAGGCTGCTGAAACCGTCCGGAACATTCGGGACAACGGCGGGGAGACATTGCCTTTCGGTTTGGACTTATATTCCAGGCTGCTGGAAAGTGTCCTTAGCTGGCGCCAGAAAGGCCCTTCCGCTGCCCAGAAAATACTGACCGCCACTATAGCCATGGCAGGAGAAGAGCACTACATCAGCCCCTTCGCGGAGCTGAGGGGAGAGCTTCAGGAACTGCTTGAGAAAACCTGGACCCAGCTGCCAGATGCGCCATTTGTCGACGCAATAGGGAGGCTTTACGGTCTCACCGATATGAAAGAGCACGCGTCTCTGGCTGAGCCTATCAGCGACCGGGAGCAAGGAGTGCTTGAGTTGATTGCCCAGGGGTTGTCGAACCAGGACATTGCCGACCGCCTTCACATCTCGTTGCACACGGTCAAAACCCATGCTCGTCGTATCAACGCCAAGCTCGAGGTGAAGTCACGCACGCAGGCCATCGTCCGCGCCCGTGAACTGGGGTTGCTATAGTGAAAACACTGTAACGTTCAGCCAGTCTGCTTCAGCTCGTCTATAAGAGCGTCCTTTTCTTCCCATACCTGGCTTACCCAACGCTGGAAGTCCGCCCGTATTTCACGGTTGTTTTCGTAGTCCATGCCCAGGAAACGGTGTGGAATTTCTCGCGTTCGAATATCAACCACAATCCGTTGGATCCGCCCGCACAGGTAATCCCAAATGCCGGACTTGCCGTCCGGATATACGATGGTCACATCCAGCATGGTGTGCAGGGACTCGCCCATGGCTTCCAGTACAAAGGCCGTACCGCCTGCGCGAGGCCTTAGCAGGTGTTTGTGGGGCGAATTCTGACTCTGGTGTTTGGCCGGTGTGAGTCGTGTACCTTCCATGAAGTTGAAAATGGTCACTGGTGTATACCGGAACTTCTCACAGGCGGCTCGAGTGGCTTCCACGTCCTTGCCCTTCAATTCCGGACGCCGGGCTATCTGCTCCTTGGTGTGGCGTCGCATGAAGGGGAAGTCCAGCGCCCACCAGGCCACGCCCAGCAAGGGTACCCAGATCAATTGCTGTTTGAGGAAAAATTTCAATAGCGGGATGCGGCTGTTCAATACGTGTTGGATGGCCGGAATGTCGGCCCAGCTCTGATGGTTGCAGGTGACGAAGTACCAGTGTTCGCGGCTCAGGCCCTCAGCGCCGCGGACATCCCACTCGATGTTGTGAAGTACGTCAGCCAGCACATTGTTGAAGCCAATCCAGAACCACGCGATGCGGTTCAGAACGATGGTGCAGCCTTTGCGAACCGAAGGCGTCGGGATCAACAACTTGATCACGGCAAACACCATCAGGATCGGGAATAGCCAAAGGGTGTTAAGAACAATACAAAGCACTGCGAGCACGCCTTTGACGGGTGCGGGCAAGAACCTGGACATTGACCGATGTCTCCGGAATACGATTTAGCTTGGTTGTGTGATGGCGGTGTCAGCCTTCGCTACTGGTTTCGTCAGCGGTGGTGGCACCGGGCAACAGTGCCTGCTCCTGTTTTGCCGCAGCCAACTCCAAGAGTTCCTGGGAGTTAGCCCCCTGAACAATAGCCTGGAAGTCGTCATCATAATAATCCAGGTTGTTGTGGCGGATCATGTTTCTAATCTCCTCCACATAATCTTCACCGCGCTCGGAATACCCCAGCAAACCGGCAGCAAGGCTTGGACCACTGGCGATATCATCACGATTACGGGCTTTCAGGCGAATGTCCCTGAGCAACTGGTAGGTTGGATGGCGATTCAGGTTCTGAATGTACGAACGCACAGATCGGTAAGGCGAGGAGAAGCTTGCCACTTCATGACTGGCACCCTCAACTCGCCCCCGGGGCACCAGACCGCAGCCCTGCGAGAAACACCAATGTCCGAACAGGTTGTTGCCTCTACGTGCAAAACGGGAGGTGCCCCAAGCGGATTCATTGGCGGCCTGAGCCAGCACCAGCGAGGGCGGAATCACATCGAGGCGGTTTTTCAGGCGTCGGAACATGGTTTCGCTGCCGGGTTCTTCATCAACCCTCAAGCGCTCGGCCTGGCTTTTCAACCAGGAAAGTTCCGATTTGCTGAGTTCGTCCTTGCCGGCCAGGCTGTCGAGGTAATCACGCTCGATCAGAATACGGGAGTTTGCCAGCACGATACGTGGATACAGGAACGAGAAAAACGCGGCTTTCTTCTCGGTGGTATCACGGTAGGCGGAGAAATCCGGCAAGTCCGCTCGTGACCAACCAGGGAGTGAGGGCAGTTTGGCCAGGGCGACATCCGAGTCCTCGGCGTCGCGGTCGTGGTCTGGGTCAGGAGTGTGCAGTATGCCCCACAAACCAAAAACCATCAGCGGAACTATCAACCACAGTGCCCGGATACCAGAAGACATAAAACCTCTCGTTACAATCGATATGACAGCAATTATAACAGGTTATACGCCAACGTCGCCCGGGTGGTTTGCTCCCCGCTATTCTGGCAGGCGTGTCGCCATGAGCAACCCCAGCACCTCTTCCTGGCCCTCTGTCTGCCTGAGTTGCAGGAAAAACTGATCCTGATCGCTGGTGAAAAAGCCGTCCAGCGTCAGGCTGCCCGCACTAAACGTTGCAGCCCCGGTGTTGCTGGCCGTGTACGCCAGGGATACCGTTCCGGGTGACTGTGCCTGCGGAGTGGAGACCGATTCGGCATTGACTTGATGGACAACCTCGAGCGTCCGGCCCTCCAGACGGGCGCTGCCGGAAGATTCAATCACCAGCAGGGCGTTATCGAAATGCATCAGCCGGTTGCTGGCCTGCTCCATTCCCACCCCCACGCCCTGAAGGCGGTAGCGCCCCTGGCTGGGTGGAGAGGCATTGGCCTGCTCGGCAGCCACCAGAATTCCATCACCAATAGCATTGGTGTCCAGGTTGAAGGCCATCAGCGAACCGTTCGGCGTTGATGCGCCGACGGCGATATCCGGCTTCTCATCCAGGCCGGAGGCACTGTCGCGGTCCAGATTCAGGCGCCCGTTACTGACGATACGGTTTCCACTGTTTGGGTCGTAAACCCGGGACTGACGCTCACTGATGACCCAGTTGGCGTCCCGCTGGCCGGGGTTGTCTGCCGGCACAGAAACAGTGACGTTCCCCGTGTTGTCCCTGCGCAGGGAGGTGGTCGCCATGGTCTGGGTGACGGATGGGCCACTGATCTGCCAGTTTCCCACGCCGGCTTCTACCACGAAGGGCTGGTTCTCATCGCCCATGCGGGTGGACAGGTAAGCCACGTTGTAGTTGCGGCCATCCAGTTTCTGGCGCTCGAATCCTTCTTTCCTGAGCAGGTTCAGTTCAAACACGGACAGGTAGTGATCTTCCAGTGTCCGCTCGCGCTTCAATTCACCGCTCTCCGAGCGAAGTTCAATCGCTTTCCCGGCGCTGAAATACCCACTAAGGACTCGATCGGGCTGTTCGGCGCCGCCACCGACGTATGCGCTCATGAAATAGGGGTTGCGGGTCCAGCCGATGATCCGGGAGCTACCACGGCCGGTGATGCTCTGGTAAAGGGCGCGACCGGCCAGCAGGCGGGTTTCGTCCTCCACGGTGGCGGCGCCAGGCGAGGATGAGTGGGTATTCAGATCCCAGGCCGGGCGGTCGAAGAACTCGTTGCCATCGGCATGTATCAGGGCCCGGCGATCATAGGGGATATCGCTGGCCAGGTTGGTGACTCGAATATTGAAGGCGTCGAGGGAGGTTAACGTCATGCCCGGGTAAACATAGCCGGTACCGTTCTGGTCGGTTGTGGTTTCCTCGCGGGCGATCCGCACGCCCCATTGGCCGGAGCCGGCAATGCTGGACTCGAGAAACGTTTGCCCCAATTCGACGCCCCAGAACACTGAATTGTAGTTCGCGGCGCTGGCTTCTATCTTGCCGGAGGAGCTTTCTCCCAATAGTGCGTAATCGGCCATAGCGTCCACATATCGGGTGAAATCTCCCCGTTCCTCTAGCAGGTCGAGTGCTCCGTCGACATCCAGATTGCCGGGGATATTGATTTCAAAATCATGGACCTGATCGGCGAGCGTGGGCCAGACGTACTTGTTCAAGCACAGTGAGCCATTGACGTCGTTCACACAGTCCATGATCTGAGAGAACTCGCCGGAGCTGTAGAGGTCCAGCGAGTTGGTCACGAGGTACTCCGAAAACGGGTTTACTTTCACGTCCCGGTCTTCATCGGCCGCCAGTGATCGCATGCGGCTGTTGCCATAAGTGGCTTCGATAACGACATTGGGTCCTATCGGTCGTCCATTCTCAAAACGGATGACGGTTCGCCCGCTGTCTTCCCGGCGGGACCGAGTCTCTACGGAGCCGAGCTCGCGGAGGGTCTGATCGGTCAGGTAAACCCGAATGGTGTCGGGCTCCACAATCCTTAGGTTGCGGCGCGTCAACTCACCACCTGGTGCAACGGATTCCGGCACCTCCATGGTAATCCGCACTTCATCTTTGGCCAGGCCGGACGCATTGTTGGAATCGCCGGTTGAGCCGGGCGTGAAGTCATCGATCGCGTTTTTTGTCGGCGGGAAGCTGTTTCCCCGGCCTGCCACGTCGTCGTTCGCGTCGCCACTACCGTCACAGCCGATCATCAACGTAACAGTGGACAGAGTGAATACAGCGGTGAAGGTCCGTGCAGCTAGGTGAAACATAGGGTTGTCCATGCCAGATAAAACGTTCCAGAAGCGTGAGCCAGAAGTCTATCAAGTTGGCAAGGCACAAAGAGTGAGGAAGGGCACGAAATGGGGAGCGGTAACCCCGCCCTGGTAGAGGCGGGCAGGGTTACTCTGCGGGATCAGGACCTGATCAGAAGAAGATCTTCATACCGGCCATAACGCCCTCATCCAGGTTCAGGTCACCACGACCGTCAAAGTCGGTATTCAGGTAGCGGTAACCGGCAAACACCTCGGCGTTGCGGATAACACGGTAGCTGCCGCGAAGCTCAAGGCTGGTGAGGTCATCGGAATCGCCAAAGGCAAGGATGCTGGGCGCGTAGTGAAGCCCGCCGGTGAATGACAACCCGGGTACGTTGGGTACATTCACGGTGGCAAAGCCGCCGAGAGCTACGGCGCCGCCGTCCAGCCGATCATCATCCCATCCGAAGGCGCGAACACCAATGCCCGCTGTGGTGGGAAGGTTGCCAATGGCCGTGCGGCCCTGGGCGTGGAAATCCACGTTGCCGATGTGACGGCTGCCTTCGTGATAGGTATAGCCGGTGCCGACCTGGATGTCGGAATTGGTGCCGAAGAAGTTGACCTGGCCCTTGACCGAGTCGTTGGTCAGGCTCAGGTCCACATCGGAGGCGTATACAGGTGCTGCCGCAAGTGACAGAACGATAAGGGGAATTCGGGACGCTTTCATTCTTCGACCTTCTTAATGTTTGAATGTAACCGCCGGAATGTTAACGGTCCGGCCCAAGTGGCTCAACTTAAAACGGGTTAAGGGCGGGTTAATGCGGGCGATCAATGGGTGGTTGTGTCGCCGCCCTGATCCAGATCGTCGGGGGACGCATTTTCTGCGGGAACACGATATTCCTCATTGGCCCAGGCGCCCAGATCAATCAGTTTACAGCGTTCGGAGCAGAAAGGGCGAAACGGGTTATTCTCATTCCATTCCGCGGACTTTTTACAGGTGGGACATTCTACGTTCATGGTGGCCTTGTGTCGGGTATTCAGGTGGATGCGGAGGCTTGGCAGTATTGTTCCAGAACCGCCCGCAACATTTCAATATTGACCGGCTTTGCAACAAACGAGTCCATGCCTGCCTCGCGGCAGCGCTCTTCATCCTTTTCCATAGCGCTTGCAGTCAGCGCCACCACAGGTACCCGATTACGGTTGTGGTCCTTCTCCCATTGGCGCAGGCGGCGAGTGGCCTCGAAACCATCCACCCGGGGCATCACACAATCCATGAAAATCAAATCAAAAGGGTGCCATTGCCAGAGACTGGAGGCGGCTTCGCCGTCATTCGCCGTCATCACATCACAGCCCAACTTTTCCAGCAGCCGGCGGGTGAGGGTGCGGTTGACCGGGTTATCTTCCACCAACAGAACTTTCATGCGGCCGCAGGGTAATTCCTGGCGGCGGGTATTGTCACTGACGGCTTGCAGGGAAAACCGGGTCAGGAAGCGACGTTCGTTACGGACGGAATCCGAAAACAGTTGGTGCAGGATAGGGGTCAGGCACGATTCCCGCAGGGACTTGCTCAGGAAGGCATCGGCGCCGGCCTGCCGGAAGTGCTCTGCATCCCCCCGCTGGGGGTTGGACGACAGAATCAATAGCCGTGTATGGCCCCATTCCGGGTTGCTACGGATCTGTCGGCACAACAGGTCACTGTCCATATCCGGTACAAACCCGTCCAGCACCAAGGCATCAAAGGGCTTGTGGTTGTCCGAGGCCAACCGCAATGAGGTCAGTGCCTCGCCGGCGGATTTCACTGCTTCGATATCCAACTCGTGGCGCGAAAGCATTTCCAGGGTGATCTTGCGGGACAGTTCATAGGAGTCCACCACCAGAATGTGCCGCCCGCGGATCATGCTGGTATCCGGTCGACCGCGGGCGGCGCTCTCTGGCGCAACCTGCAGGCTGAGCTCCATCCAGAAGGTGGAGCCCTCGCCGGGTTTACTCTCAAGATCCAGTGAGCCGTCCATCAACTGAACCAGCTGGCGACAAATGGTCAGGCCCAGGCCTGCACCCGGCAATTGTCGCTGAAAACGCTGACCGAGCTGAACGTAGGGCTCGTACACCAGCGGTATGTCCTCGGGGTTGATCCCCACGCCCGTGTCTTCAACCGCCACCCGAAGTCGTACGTTGTTATCCCGCCGACCCAGCACCTCGATGCTGATCAGCACGTGCCCGGAGTCGGTAAACTTGATGGCGTTGGATGTCATGTTGAGCAGAATCTGCCTCAGCCGTACCGGATCACCTTTCAGGGCCCAGGGCAGGTTCTCGTCAATTCGCAGTTCCAGCGCCAGACCCTTTTCCCGAGCCCGTGCACCCAGCATATGCACCAGATCATTCAAGGTGTCGCGAAGGTCAAAGGGAATGTCATCCAGCACCAGCTTGCCGGCTTCCATACTGGAGATGTCCAGCAGGTCATTGATAATGGCCGACAATCCCTCCGAAGCGTTGAGCAGGGTGTGGACATATTCCCGCTGGTCCTGATCGAGGGGGGTATCTGACAGGAGATTGGCGTAGCCCAGCACCGATTGCAGCGGAATGCGCAACTCATGGCTGACGTTGGCCAGGAACTGATTCTTGGCATGGTTTGCCCGCACGGCTTGATCTCGTTCATCCTGGGATTGGATGGAGGTCTGGCGCAGGGAGCGGGTGTCTTCCAGCAGCTGCAGGCGCATGGTGTTCAGCGCCTGTTCCAGCTCACTCAGTTCGTCACCCCGCTTTGGGGGCTTGCGTCGAAGCCTCAGCGGTTCAATCAATGCGTCCAGGTTAAGCCGGGCGGCGTAGTCGGCAATCGATTCCAGATGACGGGAAAGGGTGAGCCGAACAATGACCAGAAGCCCGAGAGTGCCCAGCATCACGATCATCGACTGGAACAGCAGTGTGAGCAGCGCCCGGTCCATCAACTCGTTGTAGACGGTTTCCACAGACGACGTCACAGTCAAGGTGCCCATGGCTTCCGGGTTATTGAAGGACGCGCGATTGAACACCAGGGGGAAGGATTGGCTGATCACCCGGCCATCCGGATAGGTACCCGTGTTGAACTCCTCGCCAGCGGCTGTGATCACCCGGGCATGCTGGATAACCGGAATGGCGCGCATGTCATCCAGGCTGTTGGCAACCTCGCTATAGTTCATCAACCAGAGGTTGTTGCTCATACTGCCGGCAACCAGTTCCGCAGCGCGTTCCTGGGTGCTGCGCAACTCTTCGGTTCTGCGCTCAAACTCGCCAATCATCTGAACGCCGGTGGCAGCCAGCGACAGGATCAGGCTGAACAACAGAACATATACCAGCAGCCTGGCAGCCAGTGGCCGTACACCTATTCGTCTGAATAACCGGATCGGAGGCAAGGCACGCATTCCCTGTGTCGAAAAATCAACCGATCTGCAGTTTAACAGACCGTTAGCACTTCGACACGTTCCTGTGATTCATCATGGACAAAGCGGAAGCGCACGTTCAGATCGTACAAATGCGCTCCGTATATCCGTTCTTCATCCCGGCCACGCCGGAACGACGGGCGAGGGTCGTAGCTCACCACATCTTCTATCAAGTCTCGGAAATCCGGATACTGATCCGCTGGCAAGGCTGCGAGCTGTTGGTCAGCCTCATTCAGGAACACTACCGGTAGACGATCGGTCGGTGCGGACTCCGCCCAACCCAGGGTGGCTTCCGGGACTGAATCTGCAAATGGCAGATAGGGCTTGATGTCCAGGATGGGGGTGCCGTCGATAAGATCGTGGTCCCCAATCCGCAACACCAGGCGACCGCCCGCGTCCCGCGTCAGTCCTTCGTTTCGCACGACTGACAGCCCCAAGCTGTTGGGGCGGAAAGGTGACCGGCTGGCGAACACACCTATCTTTTTGTTGCCTCCCAGCCGGGGTGGCCGAACCACCGGCCGCCATTCCGCCCGTACCGCCTCATGGAACTGGAACGTCAGCCACAGGTGACTGGCCGTCTCCAACCCCCGGAACGCATCCTCGCGATCGAAGGGCGATTGGATGATCAGGTCAGCGTGGGCAAAGCGGGTCAGTCCTGGTTGTCGGGGTACACCAAACTTGTCCCGGAAGCAGGAACGGGTAATAGCGATGGGGGTCAGCGTCAAGGCATCAACGGCGGGGCGGGAGGGGTGTCGGCTCATAGACACTAGCGCCCAAAGGCTGCCAGGAACGTCTGGTGTAACTGTTCAACCTGACGCTCAACATCCATTATAGCCAGGTTGTTGTCCACCACGTCATCGGCTTTCCGGAGTCGTTGTTCTCGCGGCATCTGAGCGGCGATGATGCGTTCAACCTGCTCTCTGTCGTTGGTATCCCTGGCCATGGTTCTCTGGATCTGCACATCGACCGGCACATCCACCACGACGACTTTCTCGACCAGCTCATGCTGGTCGGTTTCCAACAACAAAGGCGACACCAGAAGCACATAGGGTAGGGAATAGTTATCCGGACGCAGTTGCCGCATCAGCTCCTCACGGATCACCGGGTGCAACAGCCTCTCGAGCCAAGCGCGCTCCTCCGGCGCATCGAATACGATTCGCCTCAGCGCCGCACGGTCCAGGCCGCCACCCGGCAGCAAGATCTCCTGCCCAAAATGCTCCGCAACCTTTTCAAGGGCAGGTGTGCCGGGTTCGACGACTTCGCGGGCAACATCATCCGCATCCACCCAGTGCACTCCCAGTGCTCCGAACAGCCGCGCGACCGTGGATTTGCCAGAACCGATTCCGCCGGTAAGGCCTACGACTGCCATTCAAACCCCCAGATAGGTAAACCAGGCTGCCTGAATTTCTGCCCCAAACCAAAGGCAGAGCAAACCCGCTGCCGCCAAATAGGGCCCGAACGGAATTGGCACTTCGCGGCCGTGCTTGCGGAACACCATCAAACTAATCCCCACAACGGCACCGACCAAAGACGACAACAAAATCACCGCCGGCAGCAATTCCCAGCCTAACCAAGCGCCCAGCGCCGCCAATAACTTGAAATCGCCGTGGCCCATGCCCTCCTTGCCGGTTACCAACTTGAACAACCAGTACACCGACCAGAGGGAGAGATAGCCCGCTACCGCACCCCAGAACGCGCTGCTGAATTCCGTCAGCACACCGAAATAATTCAGTATCAGCCCGAGCCACATGAGGGGCAGCGTCATGCTGTCTGGCAACAACTGGGTGTCGAAATCAATCACGGTCAGTGCGATCAATACCCACACCAACAGCAGAGACCATAATGCAGCCTCAGATGGCCCCATGACCAGAATGGTCACCACCGAAAACAGCGCGGTAATTGCCTCAATCATTGGGTATCGCGGTGAAATGCCCGTTTTGCAGGACGCGCACTTGCCGCCCAAAACCAGGTAGCTGATGACCGGGACGTTTTCCCAGGCGCGAATGCTGTGGCCGCAAGAAGGGCAGGTGGAGGCAGGTTTGGAGAGCGTAATCGGCTCATCGTTCTTGCGTTGCTCGTCTGATAGCTCCAGGAACTCTTCGCATTGGCAGCGCCAGTCCTGCTGCATCATCTTCGGCAGGCGAAGGATCACCACATTCAGGAAGCTACCGATGCAGAGGGAGAAGAAAATGACTGCGGTATAGAGAAGCCAGGGCGTGGCCAGGAACGTATCAACGGAAATCATCAAAACTCTCAATCTGTGCCATTAAAGCCCCCCTCCCATTGCGGAAGAGGGGTGGGGAGAGGGGTTGGTGAAAGGAAGGGCGTGATCAGCCAACCACCTGACCCATCTGGAAGATCGGCAGGTACATAGCGATGATCAAGCCGCCTACGAGTACGCCCAGTACCGCCATGATGATCGGCTCCAGCAGGGCTGTGAGGTTGTCGACCATGTCATCCACCACCGCTTCGTAATGGACGGCGACTTTCTCCAGCATTTCATCCAGGTTACCGGATTCTTCACCAATGGCAGTCAATTGCACTGCCATAACCGGGAACACATCCTGTTGGCGCATGGTGGCCTGTAATTGGGTACCGCTCGAAACATCGTTTTTTATTCGCTGGATAGCATCCCGATAAACGGCGTTGCCGGTCGCGCCGGCAACGGAGTCGAGCGCATCAACGAGCGGAACACCAGCCGCAAAGGTCGTGGAAAGTACGCGCCCAAACTTGGCAACGGCCGACTTATCCAGGATTTCGCCCACAACGGGCAGTTTCAGCACATATTTATCGACGAGATCCGAGAATTTCTGAGATCGTCGAATAGCTTCCTTGAACAGAAAGATAGTGCCGACAATGCCGAGTAAAACCACAAACCACCAAGTCTGAAGCCATTCCGACAACCGGACCACCATCTGTGTAAATACGGGCAGGTCCGCACCAAAGCCCTTAAACAGGCTTTCGAACTGGGGTACCACTTTAACCAGCAGGATGGCCGTCACAATGATAGCAACGACGACGATAGCGGCTGGGTAGGTCATGGCTTTTTTGACTTTCTTCTTGAGGATCTCCGTTTTCTCAAGATAGGTCGCGATGCGATCCAGCATGCTCTCCAGAGCACCCGCCTTTTCGCCAGAGTCCACGAGGTTGCAGTACAGATCATCAAAGTGCCTGGGGTACTTTTTCAGTGCGCCTGCAAAGCTCGTACCCGAAGAAATATCGTTACGGATGTTGGTAACCAACTCCTGAAGGCCCCTGTTCTCAAGGCCGTCAGCCACAATATCGAAACTCTGA
This sequence comes from Marinobacter sp. M5B, assembly GCF_042604615.1. Lineage (NCBI taxonomy): Bacteria > Pseudomonadati > Pseudomonadota > Gammaproteobacteria > Pseudomonadales > Marinobacteraceae > Marinobacter > Marinobacter sp. M5B. The sequence goes on along the minus strand of NZ_CP156894.1, from coordinate 3,099,708 downwards.
ACCAGTGGCACGCCAGCCTTCATCATGGTGGCGAGCTGGCGGGTAAGCATGGCGATGTCGAAAGGCGTGATCTTTTTGCTGCCGCCAAACAGGGGTTTTGGTTTCTTTTTCACCTTGTCTGGAATAATGCCCTGCTTACGCAACTGGGCCTTCACCAAAGCCAGGTTGGTGCCAGACACCTCGCCCTTGGTTTTGTTGCCCTTGCGGTCTTTGCCTTCCCAGACGAACGCCTGAAGTTTCTCTGCTTTCTCTGCCATGCTTAATCCTTCGTCACGCGGTTGGCTTCCTCAAGACTGGTCACGCCCTCAATGACTTTTTTGAGGGCAGACTGCCGCAAGTTCGGGAAGCCTTCGGCCTGTGCCTGCTTTGCAATTTTAATCGAACTGGCTTCTTCCATAATCATGTTCGCCAGCTCGTCGGTAATCTTGACCACCTCGTAAATCCCGACGCGGCCTTTATATCCACCATTGCATTTATCACAGCCCTTGGGACGGTACAACGTGAACCCTGTATCAATTTGTTCCTGTGTGAACCCCTCCGCTAAAAGCACGTCTTTGGGGATGTCGGCAGGTTGTCTACAAGAGTTACAAAGCCGACGGCCCAGTCGCTGGGCAATGATCAGGCTCACCGATGTGGCGATGTTGAAGGAGGGGACGCCCATGTTCATCATGCGCGTGAGCGTTTCCGCAGCACTGTTGGTGTGCAGGGTCGAGAGCACCAGGTGCCCTGTTTGTGCCGCTTTGATAGCAATGTTGGCCGTTTCCAGGTCGCGAATCTCACCCACCATGATGATGTCCGGGTCCTGGCGGAGGAAGGCTCTCAATGCCTCCGCAAAGCCGAGGCCCACCCTGGTATTGACGTTGACCTGGTTGATGCCTTCCAGGTTGATTTCCGCAGGGTCTTCGGCTGTGGAGATGTTCCTTTCTGGTGTGTTCAGTATGTTCAGGCCGGTATAAAGGGAAACCGTCTTGCCTGAGCCGGTGGGCCCCGTCACCAGTATCATTCCCTGTGGCTGCTCAAGGGCGTCCAGGTACAGTTGTTTCTGTTCTTCCTCATAACCCAGGACATCGATGCCGAGCTTCGCCTGACTTGGGTCCAGAATTCGCAGAACGATCTTTTCTCCCCACAGTGTCGGCAGAGTATTGACCCGGAAGTCGATGGCCTTGGTCTTGGACAGCTTCATCTTGATCCGGCCGTCCTGGGGGACCCGGCGCTCCGAGATATCCAGCTGCGCCATGATTTTTACCCGGGCAGAAATCTTCGGGGCCAGCTTGATGGAGGGCCGCGACATTTCTTTCAGAATGCCGTCGGTGCGGTATCGAACCCGATAGGTTTTCTCATAGGGTTCAAAGTGAACGTCCGAGGCCCCCCCGCGAATGGCGTCAAGAAGCATCTTGTTCACGTACTTCACGATGGGGGCATCGTCTACTTCGCTCGTCGCGGCAACGGCATCGTCTTCCTGGTCGCCGCCTTCCGTTTCAACGCCTTCAAGGTCGGCGTCATCCAGATCACCCATCGACGTATCGTGGGACTCAAGATACTTGTCGATGGCTTCCCGGAGCTTGGCGTCGTCAACCAGGATGGCGTCTGTACTCAGGCCGGTATTAAACTTGATTTCGTCCAACGCCTGGATGTTGGTCGGGTCGGAGACCGCAATAAACAGCCGGTTCCCACGTTTATAGAGCGGCAGGGCATTGTGTTTTCGTATCAGTTTTTCGTCTACGACCTTATCGGGCATCATCTCCGGCATAAAGGCGTTGAGATCGAGAACCGAAACACCGAACTCCATCGCAGCGGAGAAGGCGAGCCCTCCGCTGTTCGCCAGGTTGTTCTGTACCAGGTAGGTAATGAGTGGAATGCGGTTGTGGGATGCTTGAAGAAAGGCATCTTTCGCGGTGGATTCATCAATAAGCCCGTCATCGACGAAGCGTCTCGCCAGGCCCGTAAGCGTTACATTGCTTTTATTGGTAGACATAAATTGTGTAAAAAACGCTGCCTAAGTGTCTGAAACGGATGTTGGTCTGATGAAGTGAGTTTAGATGGCTGGCAACGGTTTGGAAAGGTGTGCGCTCAATGAAGTGGTCTCCATGTCTTGAAAGCTCGACGCACAGGGGTGCGTCATCTGACAATAATTGTCACCCAGTGACGCATGAGGGCATCGACTAGACCGCATTTGTCTGGGTGATAGATTTCACAATGTTTTATAAATTGCTGATACCAATAGGTTTGTGCTTGGTGCGGCTTAGTTGGCACGAGCAATGCTTAACGAAGCTCAGGCTCTAGATACCGGTCACGGGGTGCGACTCCGCCGGGCCCGGGCCGTATCGAGTGGATTAACGACAAATACAGAGGTCGACTAATGAAGAACATTCAAATGAATCACGCCCAGAAAGGTTTCACACTGATCGAATTGATGATCGTTGTTGCGATCATCGGTATCCTGGCCGCTGTTGCTATTCCTCAGTACCAGGACTACACCGCACGTACACAGGTTTCCCGTGTAGTTGGTGAAGTTAACGCGCTGAAATCGAGCGCCGAGAGCATCTTCAACAGCGGTGGTCAGATTGGTAATGCTGACGATCTGACAACCACTCCACGCACCATTGGTCTTGGTTGGACCGGTTCCAACTTGGTTGACGATACCAACGGTACGGCTGGTGATGGCCTAGCTATCACTAACCCCGCTGCGGCCGACATGTCTTACAATGTTGTTTTGGGTACTGATGCTTCTGGCGCAGTCGCTGGCGCAACGATCACAGTTAGTCGTTCTATCAGTGGTGCATGGTCCTGTGCGATTACCAACGGTGACCCGACCAAAGGTTGGAAAGACTCTTACGCACCGGCTGGTTGTCCTCACAGCTAAGTTGAACTGCCGTGCAGCTTGAAAAGCTGTAAGTCAGGAATACGCGAGAACCCCGCCATCCGGCGGGGTTTTTTGTGTATATTCATAAAGCTACGTTTCGACTTGGCAGGGAGAGAATGCGAGTGACTTATTCAAAGTTAAAATGGTGCGCATCTGATTTGGTTCGTCCGAACTCTTATAGCTTCCTGGCCTATTTTCTTCTACCTGTATTTATTGCAGTTTTTTTGATTTCGTTATTTCCAGATTTCCTACCCACCGTGTTCGGTGCCTATTCTGATCAGAGATTCTTTCAGCTAGGTCTATTGCTGGTTTCTGCTGTCGTGGCGCTGGTGTGGGCTCCCTCGACGGGTGAAAGCCAGAGGCTGATTTCCTCCAACTGGCCGGTTTTTCTTGTGTCGGCGGCGTTTCTGTTGCTCACGACTCCCAATTCATCTGGAGAGCATGCCTGGGTTGAACCCGGCATGTATGCGCTGTATTTCGCGTCTTTTGCGCTGATGGGCTGGCGGATTCACGAACAAGGCATATCCCAGTTTGCGGCAGTGGCGCTGGTCTATGTAGCGACGATTGGATGCTTTTTCTACGCAGCCATGACAATGACGGTTTATTTCTTCGCCATCGCAGATGAATTTTCTGAACTGACGGATATTATTCCTTGGGGTTTCGTCAATATGCGTTACTGGAGTCATATTGCGACCTGGTTGTTGCCAATACTGCCTTTGGCACTATTGTATGGCTCTTTTAGTAAGAACAGGTTATGGCATATCGGTGTCAGTTTTACGGCCGCGATCTGGTGGTGGATGATTTTTATGACCACTGCTAGGGGTTCTATGTTAAGCATTGCTCTGGCAGGCTTGGTGGTCTGTCTGTTGTTCGGCAGGGTAGCCTTTCCCTGGCTAGTAATCTCCTTTCGATTCATTGTGTTTGGTGGTCTGGCTTGGCTCTTGTTTTCCTTGGCGATCCCCAGTTTTGGCGCGGAGGATGTAACGGTCCGTACTCTTCACGCTGGGGGATCAGGACGTATACCGCTTTGGCTTGAGGCCTGGCATATGAGTTTGCACAACTTTCCGTTTGGAATGGGGGCTCAATCCTGGATCACTCACCAGGCAATCAGCGAAGGTTTTCCGAGTAGTAAAAGGCTGGGACACCCCCACAACATGTACCTGATGTGGGCAGCTGAATATGGCTGGCTGCTGCTTGCTGCAGTGGGGATTCTGATCGCGATGACATTGAGAAACCTCGTCACCAAAGCCGGGCAGATTCGGACCTGTGCCTACAAGCAGCCTGAAGTGTTGATTGCTTTTACCGCGTCTGCTATCGCAGGGCTTACGCACGCCGGCTTTTCCGCAGTCTTTATTATTCCCGCATCCATGCTTGTGGGCTTTCTTGTGCTGTCGGTTTTTTGGTCCTTAATTTTACGCCAGCCTTCCCGAGCAAAAGAACTATCGAAGCAGGGAGGGTCGACCACCACTCACGTGGTGCTTGCAATGGCCATAACCCTCGGCGGAGTCATGTGGTTCACGCAGGTTTGGGAATACCATCAGGCGATGGTCGCCGATTTGATTCAGTACGAAGAAAGACCCAATGCTGCGTACTGGCCAAGATTCTGGTTCCACGGAAATTTCCCGCGCCCCGAAGGTTAAGTTATTCTGGCCCAATGCTTGCATTGGCATGGTCATGCTTGATTTTCTGGAAGGTAACCATGTCTAAGAAGCACCAAGGCTTTACGCTGATCGAATTGATGATTGTCGTCGCAATCATCGGCATTATTGCTGCCATTGCAATACCCAGTTATCACGGTCATGTTATGAAATCCCAGGTAAATCGGACGCTTGGCGAGCTGGCTTCCTATAAGTCCGCAGTTGAAGAGCGATTAGCGCATGGAGCGACGGTCGACAATTCGGACATCGGCTATTCGCCATCATCCTTAACAACGGGCATTCCAGCGGTGGATATTGCGGTGTTGAATCCTGACGGTTCTGGTCACATCCAGGTGACCATGGGCGGCAATGCGCATAGTGACTTGGCGGGTGTGGTTATCCGTATGGAGCGGTCGGTAGCCGGGAATTGGCAATGCGTCATTGACCCAAGCAGTGCCCCTAATTGGAAGGGTCGGTATAGTCCCAATGGATGTACGGTGATCTGATTGCTTAGATGAAGTTGTGGATAGGGGGGGGGCGCATGCCCCCTCTCGAATTCACGAGTTATACCTCCATCTCGTCAAATAAGTCGGCCACCTCAACATCCCACCCAAACCTATCCCGTACCCGTTTTCGCATAACATCACTCGCCAAGGCCTCACCGTGGGTAATGTACACCTTTTGAGGGTTCAGGCTGCCGGCCCCGAGCCACTGTAGAATCTCGTTGTAGTCCCCATGTGCAGACAGCGACTCCAGGTTATAAACCTCCGCCTTAACCGGCCAGTACTCCCCGTGAATCTTCACCGATTCCGCCCCCTTCACAAGCGCATCGCCACGCGTGCCCGGTGCCTGGAACCCTGCAAACACAATACTGTTCCGTGGATTGGGTAGTAGTGTTTTCAGGTGGTGCAATACCCGCCCGCCACTGGCCATACCGCTGGCGGAAACGATCATGCAAGGATAGCGTACGCTGTTGAGTTCGATGGATTCCTCAACCGTCCGAACAAACTCGGTGTTCTCATCGATCATCCCGCACTGGGCGGCGTTGAGCTTGTGCTCCTTGTGGTGTCGGGAGAAGATCTCCGTGGCTTTGATCGCCATGGGGCTGTTCAGGTAGATCGGCATCTTTGGTATCCGGCCTTCCGCCATGATCTTGTGGATAAGATACAAAAGCATCTGTGCGCGCCCGACGGCAAAAGAGGGAATGAGCACAATACCACCGCGCCCTGCTGTTTTGGTGACAATGTCGGCCAGTTCGGACTCCGGTCGCTGTCCGCATGCAGCCTGTCGCCATAGGTCGATTCGTACGCGAATCCATACCTTTTACTGGTTCGAAGCGTTCGTGATAGTGCAGGGGCTGGAACTGCTTCAGCGCTTCTTTTGCGCCTTTCACCGTAGACAAAAGCTCCGGCTTCTCGTGCTTTGAGAACCCCTTTCTGAAAGCATATTTGGCGTCTTCCTCCTGCAGATAGCCGCTGTTGTCGATGTGTGCGCGTGCCCGCACCACCGAGGAATTGCAGTTTCATGAGAGGCGCCCCGTATTCTTTTTGATGTGTTACATCACTATCGCCCATAATAGCGCAAACGTAATTGACCTAACGCAGGAAGCCGACCCTCATGCACTACAGTTCCATCCTCCCCGATGTCCTGAAAATCGCAGACGCCGCCAGCGAAAAGGTGCTCAGCATCTACATGACGGACTTCAAGGTCGATTTTAAGGCGGACGAGTCGCCGATTACTGCGGCAGACGTCGCCAGCCATCGGGTGATTGTGGCAGGCCTGCGAAACCTCAGCCACGATATCCCCGTGCTTTCAGAAGAGGGTGCAGAGATTCCCTGGAGCGAGCGCAAACAGTGGCGACGCTTCTGGCTGATTGACCCGATTGATGGCACCAAGGACTTTACTCAGCGCACCGGTGAATTCACCGTAAACATCGCATTGATCGAAAACGGCGAACCCATTCTCGGTGTGGTCACAGCGCCAGCGTTAAAGGAAGCCTACTGGGGCCTGAAAGGCGAGGGCGCCTACAAGCGGGACCGCACTGGCCGCACCCGGCGGATCAGTGTGGTCGAGCCCGGCGAAACGAAACGTGTTGTGGCCAGCAAGAACCACCTGAACGACGAAACCAACGCCTTTATCGACAAGCTGGGCGCCCATGAACTGGTGCAGGCAGGCAGTTCCCTCAAGTTCTGCAAAATCGCCGAAGGCCATGCGGACATTTACCCAAGGCTGGGGCCAACTTGTGAGTGGGATACCGGTGCAGCTCACGCCGTGCTTTCGGCCGCCGGAGGTAAGGTGGAAACCTTGGAAGGCAAGCCTTTACAGTATGGCAAGGAAGAGGTACTAAACCCGCACTTCATTGCCGCTGGCAATTGGTACAAATGACCTGGTACGCATTGCAGCACAAACCCAGCCAGGGTGACCGCGCCCTGACTCATCTGCAAAATCAGGGCATCGCCTGCTTCTACCCGAAAATCACGGTGGAAAAAATCAAGGCTGGCAAGCGCACCAAAAAGCTGGAGCCACTGTTCCCCGGCTATCTGTTCGTGAACCTGGAGCAAACGGATCCCATGTGGGCCAAGCTACGCTCCACGAGAGGCATACTGCGGATTGTCAGCTTTGCCAATAAACCGGCCGCCATTTCGGACGATGTCATACAGCACATTGAAGACAGCCTGCACACCGTTGCGGAGCAGGGCGGCATCAAAACCGGACAGGCCGTGGATCTGGAAGACGGACCCTTTAAGGGTATTGGTGCCATTTTCCAAGCTTACGACGGCGAAGAGCGTGCCATTGTGCTGATCAGCTTTATGCAAAAGCAGCAAATGGTTAAAGTTTCCTTGTCGACAATTCGGCCCCGAGGATTGGATGAGTAAAACGTAATCAGACAAATTCCCGCCTAATGTCCATGCATTCACTACACTTTAACGAGACTTAACACTCTATCGGCGGGTCAAGCCCTGTGTCCGGACTTTTGTCACTTGCGTGTCATATTGGATGCCGTAAAATCGTCACGCTTTTGACACAGATGCTTCATCAACCGACAGGGATACAGTTGGGATTGGGTTGTTCCCTCCGTGTTGTTCGTTTTTCCTGTCATTTTTCAGAAAGTTGCCGGTATATGACCTTAAAACACTGGACTTTGGTCGGTGGGGCGGTAGCGTGCCTGATTGCCGCCACGTATTCTTCTGCGGCCTTTTCGGCACCCTGGCTGAAACCTGGCGACAACCGTGCCCGCTTTGCCCTGCAAAAACTGGCGGACAGGGGGCACCTGAACCGCACAACCTCCACCTGGCCGGTGATGATGGGCACGGTACACAGCGGCTTGGGCCAGGGCACTGGCAGCGACGCATCGGCCATTGGCGGCCCGCTGGCCTATATCAAGTTCGAAATGGACGAGCAGGGCAAACAGGGCTGGCGCGCGGAATACGAACTGGGCGCCACTAGCGAACCGACGTTTGTAAGAGGCTTTCAGGCCGGCCCCCGTGAAACGGCGGAGACAAGCTTCAATGTGCAATGGCAAGGTGAATCCTGGGCCTTCGGGGTAAAACCCGCCTTTGCTGCCAATCCGGAAGACGATGAATCCCTGCGCCTGGACGGCTCCTACCTTGCCGCCACTGCTGGCAATTGGGTGTTCGGCGCCGGGGCTATCGACCGCTGGTGGGGCCCGGGTTGGCAAAGCAGTTTGATTCTCTCCAACAACGCCCGCCCCATACCCGCAGTATGGCTGAACCGTAAGGACGCCGCAGAGCCGGAAACGAGCTGGTTGAAATGGATTGGCCCCTGGCAGTTCACCACCTTCGCTGGGCAACTGGAAAGCGAGCGCGCGGTGCCGGAAGCCAAGATGATCGGCATGCGCCTGACGGTAAGGCCCATCGACGGGCTGGATATCGGCTTCTCCCGCGCGATCATGTTCGGTGGCGAAGGCCGGCCGGAAGGCGCCTCCACCATCTGGAACGCCCTGGTCGGCCGCGACAATGGTCAACTGGAAGAGAATGATCCCGGAAACCAATTAGCCAGCATTGACGCGCGCTACGGCTTTTCCATTGGCGACCAGGCCATGGGTGTCTATGGCCAGATGATGGGCGAAGATGAAGCAGGTGCCTTTCCGGCTCGCAAATCCTGGTTATTGGGCACCGATTGGACTACCCAGTTGTTAGAGAGTGACCAGCAATGGTTTGTAGAGTACGCCAACACGTTGGCCGATGACTTTCTGGGTAATGCTATGCCCAACATCACCTACAACCATTCCCGCTATCAAAGCGGTTACCGCCACAAAGGTCGCAGCATGGGCTCCACTTTCGATGGCGATGCCGAAACTCTGATGATCGGCGCATTCAACTTTTTTCCGGATGGCCGTAACCTGTCGGCGTCTGTAAGCTATCTGGATCTCAATAAAGATGGTCAGAACCGTGCGATTGTAACTGACGACGACATATTCTATACCGTCCCGGATGGCAACCAAACGGCCGCTATGGTATCCGTGGGTTACGGTACACAATTTCTCAACGGCTGGTTGGACCTTACGGCCCAGGCCACCGACAAAAAGATAGAATTCATCAGCGGCGAGAAAGACCAATGGTCTGTTGGCGCCGCCTGGCGCTACCGCTTCTAAAAAACGGATTTACTAAGTGAACCTGACCAAACGACTATTAATGTCACTGGCGCTTGTGTTGCCAGTTACCACCGCTGCCCAATCCATTAGCCAGTCCCAGATTGAACAGTTCAAGAGCATGCCACGGGCACAGCAGGAGGCCTTGGCGCGCCAATACGGGGTAGATCTGGATTCCATTGCCGGCTCTGCAAGCCAGCAAAACCAGCGGCCACAGAACGTGAACGTGGTAGAGCCGGTTGACGCCATTTCCGATGAAGAGAGGGAGCGTGCCCGGCAAGAGCAGGACAATAATGAAGAGCAGGACCGCAAGAACGGCGGCCTGAAGCCTTATGGGTACGATCTGTTCGTTGGAAGCCCCACAACATTTGCGCCAGTGACGGAAATTCCCATTCCCAACGACTACACCCTGGGGCCTGGCGATATACTGCGGGTACAGCTCTGGGGCAAGGAAAACCAGCAACTGGAGCTGCCCGTTTCCCGGGATGGCACCATTAGCTTTCCGCAGTCAGGCCCCCAAACCGTTGCGGGTCTGACGTTTGATCAAGCCAGGGAGCAGATTAAGAAAAGGGTCTCCGAGCAGTACATCGGCGTGCAGGCGAGTGTTTCTTTGGGAGAGCTGCGCAGCATGCGGGTGTTTGTGCTGGGGGAGGCCAGAAATGCCGGTTCCTACACCGTCAGCTCCCTCTCCACCATCACCAATGCTCTTTACGTTTCCGGCGGTATCAAGCGCACTGGCTCCCTGCGCAAGATTCAACACAAGCGAGACGGCGAACTGATCGGCGAACTGGACCTGTACGACCTGCTACTGGCGGGCGACACCTCCGATGACAATCGTCTGCAACCCGGAGATGTAATTTTCATCCCTCCGGTTGGAGACCGTGTAGGCATAGACGGTGAAGTCTACCGCCCCGCGCTCTATGAGCTGAAAAATGGCACCAACCTTCAGGAACTGGTGAATCTGGCTGGCGGCCTTACACCGCAGGCCTATCCGCAGCTGGTGCGTATTGAGCGGAACAATGACGACTTCCTGCGCATCATCGCCGAAGCCAATCTCACCACCGCAAAAGGCAAGCAGGCAAAGGTCAAACCCGGTGACCGCATAGAAGTGGCCTCCATCTCCGACATCACTGGGCAATATGTGGAAGTGAAAGGGGCGGCCACCCGCCCCGGCAAGTTCGCCTGGGTTCCCGGCATGCGAGTAAGCTCGGTGATCAATAATCTGGACACCGACCTAGTGCCAGTGGCTGACCAGCGGTATGCCGCCCTTGTTCGCACCGATCCAAAGACCGACGAAGTATCCGTGCTGAACCTTCGGCTGCGTGACGCCATTCAGAACCCCGGAAGCGAACAGGACATACTGCTCGAAGAACAAGATCGCCTGCTGATCTTCTCAGATGCTGGCAAAGTAGATGGCGGGGAAGAAGGCCGTAACTTTACCAGGCAACAATTATTCAGCCCAGTACTGCAAAGGCTCAAAGCCCAGGCCAAACCAGGCGCCCCACAACAGACGATTCAGGTGACTGGCCCGGTACGCTACCCGGGCGAATACCCTTTGCCTGCCTCAAGGCAGGTAGCAGATGCAATATACGTAGCCGGCGGCCTTAAAGACTCCGCTTCTCTCTATACCGCCGAACTGGCGCGCTTCGGTGTGGACGACGAAGGCACCGGTAAAACCAGGATCCAGAACCTGAACCTGCAGGCCGTGATGGAAGGCCAGGCCTCTGTCACCCTCAAAAGCCGGGATCGCTTGCTGATCAAATCCATACCGGAATTTGCTCGAGCCAAAACCATTGAGCTGAATGGAGAGATCCGCTACCCCGGTCAGTACACCATTCGCAACGGAGAAACCCTTGGCGATGTCATCAAACGCGCAGGCGGCCTTACCGACAATGCCTTCCCGGAAGGCGCTGTATTTACCCGCGAAAAACTACGCCAACTGGAAGCCCAGCGCCTACGTGAAGCGGAAGAAAGGCTGCAGGGCGACCTGGTAGGTGTGCAATTGGAAGGCGACGATTTCGGAGGCGAGAATGCCAAACGCACCCAACAGGTTCAGGATCTATTGGAAGAAGTGCAGGACTCCCGCCCCGTCGGCCGAATGGTGATCAACCTCGCATCGGTTGTGGAGAGCGATGACTACCAGCCCATCCGTCTTCAGGATGGTGACACGTTGACCGTTCCTGTCATCCCTCAATCAGTCAGCGTATTTGGTGAAGTACAGTTTCCCACCAGTCACCTTCACACGCAGGGGCTAACCGTGGATGACTACCTCGATCGTAGTGGCGGCCCAACCCGCCAAGCGGATCAGGAAAGGGTGTACGTGGTGAAGGCCGACGGCTCGGTGATGCTGCCAGAGAAAAGTCGCTGGTTTGGTGGCCGCAGCCAGCAACTGGCACCGGGTGACACCATTATTGTGCCCATTGATGTGGACAGGCTGAACCAGTTGGAGCTATGGACTAACGTGAGTCAGATTGTTTATCAGATGGCGTTGGGTGCAGCGGCTGTGGGGAACCTTTAATGAGTGAGCAAACCACAACGTACCAACAACGTTCTGAACTGCTGCAGTATCCGGATGATGAAATCGACCTTAGGGAGTTGTTCGTAACACTTTGGGCTGGTAAATGGATAATCATCCTGATCACTACACTCTTTGCCGCCGGCGGTGTTGCTTACGCCCTTAGCAAGCCGGACATATACCAAGCGAACGCACTGCTCGCGCCCGCAGATGGCGAAAATGGGGGCCGCCTTGGTGGTCAATTAGGCAGCCTGGCCAGTCTTGCTGGCGTTAGTATCGGAAGGGATGGGGCCAACAAGACAGTCATCGCCAAAGAAGTACTTCAGTCGAGAGCGTTTCTGACTGACTTCATTGATCGCCATCAACTCGCGGCTTCACTCATGGCGACGAAGGAGTGGAATACCCAGCAGGCAAAGTGGGTCTATAATCGTGAAATCTACAACCCTGAAAATGGTGAATGGGGTAAAGGTGACGATGGCAAAAGTTTAAAGCCAACCAGTTGGGACCTTGTAAAAAAATTCAAGGGAGGCCATTTGAGTGTTGTTGAAAATAAAGACAACGGGATGATCACCGTAAGTGTGAAAAGCCGCTCTCCAGTGGCTGCAATGCATTGGACCGAGTGGTTGGTCAAAGACATCAACGAACGTATGCGAGCTCAAGATATTGAAGATGCGGAAGCCAGCATCAGATACCTCAAAGACAAGCTTGATGAAACGAACATTGCAGGTATGCAGCAGGTGTTTTATCAACTGATAGAAAGTGAAACACGTACAGTGATGTTGGCAAACGCGCAACAAGAATACGTTTTCAAAACCGTAGATCCAGCCGTCGTTCCCCAAGAAAAAAGCGAACCCAAGCGAGCATTGATCGCTGTGGTTGCCACCATGCTGGGCGGAATGCTAGGCGTATTCATCGTTTTCGTCCGAGCGTTCATCCCCAGTGGTAAAGATGAGCCTGAGAAAACGTAGGTCGGATAGAGCAAAGCGAAATCCGATAACTCAGAGCAAAACCGGACACTCGAAGCATCAAACACCATCAGCAAATAACGACCCATCTATGAAACTCCTGATAACCGGCGGCGCCGGCTTCATAGGCTCCGCAGTCATCCGTCACATTATCAACAACACCAACGATGATGTGGTCAACCTGGACAAGCTCACTTATGCCGGCAATCTCGAAAGCCTGGAAGAAGTCAGCGAAAGCAGCCGCTATGTCTTTGAGCAAGTCGACATCTGCAATCGAGCCAAAGTAGACCGTGTACTGGCTGTGCATCAACCAGACGCCATCATGCATCTGGCGGCTGAAAGCCACGTAGACCGCTCCATAGACGGTCCTGCAGCCTTCATTGAAACCAACATAGTCGGAACCTACACCCTACTGGAAGCTGCTCGTCAATACTGGAATGATCTGGATGCGGAGCGTCGCGAGAACTTCCGCTTTCACCATATCTCCACCGACGAGGTTTATGGTGATCTTGAAGGCACCAATGATCTTTTTACCGAGACCACTTCCTACGCCCCGAGCAGCCCATATAGCGCTAGTAAGGCCAGCTCCGACCACTTGGCTCGAGCCTGGCAGCGCACCTACGGGCTCCCGGTTCTGGTAACCAACTGCAGCAACAACTATGGCCCCTATCACTTCCCGGAAAAGCTCATCCCATTAGTTACCCTAAACGCCTTGGAGAGCAAGCCCCTCCCTGTCTACGGCAAAGGCGACCAGATCCGCGACTGGCTTTACGTAGAAGACCACGCCCGCGCGCTGTATAAGGTGGTCACCGAAGGCAAGCCAGGCGAAACCTACAATATCGGCGGCCACAACGAAAAGCAGAACATTGAAGTAGTCCAGACCATCTGCGATATCCTCCAGGAACTACGCCCTCAGGAAAATAACTACCGGGATCTGATCACCCACGTAAAAGATCGTCCGGGCCATGACCTTCGATACGCCATAGATGCCAGCAAAATTCAGCGGGAACTTGGCTGGTCCCCGGAAGAAACCTTCGAAACCGGCATCCGCAAAACCGTCGAGTGGTACCTCAACAACCTCGATTGGTGTCAACGTGTACAGGACGGCAGTTATCAAAGAGAACGTCTGGGAGCAGCACTATGAAAGGGATAGTCCTGGCAGGCGGTTCCGGAACACGCCTCTACCCGATAACACTGGGCACCTCCAAACAGCTCCTGCCGGTGTACGACAAACCCATGATCTACTACCCGCTCTCCGTACTCATGCTGGCGGGCATCCGGGACATCCTCATCATCACCACCCCGGAAGATCAGGCAAACTTCAAACGCGCCCTCGGAACGGGCGAACAGTTCGGCATAAACCTGAGCTACGAAGTACAGCCAACCCCAGATGGCCTTGCCCAGGCGTTTATCATTGGCGAAGAGTTCATAGGCAGCAGCAACGTATGCCTGGTATTGGGTGATAACATTTTCTATGGTCAAGGCTTTACCCCAAAGCTAAAGCAAGCTGCACAGCGCTCTGAAGGGGCCACCGTATTTGGATATCAGGTAAAAGACCCGGAGCGCTTCGGAGTAGTGGAGTTTGATGACAACAAGCGAGCCATCTCCATTGAGGAAAAGCCGGAAAAGCCAAAGTCCCACTACGCGGTCACTGGCCTTTATTTCTACGACAACATCGTGGTAGAAATCGCCAAACAGGTAAAACCCAGTCACCGTGGCGAACTGGAAATCTCCGACATAAATCGCGCCTACCTGGAGCAGGGCAAGCTTAACGTGGAACTGCTTGGCCGTGGTTTTGCCTGGCTGGATACCGGAACACATGAAAGTCTGCTGGAAGCCGCGCAGTTTGTGGAAACGATTGAAAAGCGGCAAGGCTACAAGATTGCCTGTCTGGAAGAAATCGCGTTCAACCAGGAATGGTTAAGCAAGGAACAATTGCAAGCCCAAGCCGATCAATTGAAGAAAAATGGTTATGGCGACTACTTGCAGGATATTCTGGAAGACACTCTATGATCCCGGTAACCAAGCCATACCTCCCGAGTCGGGAAAAGTTGAACCAATACATAGACGGAATCTACGAGCGCCAATGGTTAACTAATAACGGACAACTAGTTCAGCAGCTCACTCAAAGACTGAAAGAGCATCTGGGTGTGGAAAACCTTCTGCTGGTATCCAATGGCACCTTGGCGTTACAAATCGCCTACCGCGCTCTGAATGTCAGTGATGCAACCCCCGGCGCACAGCCGGAAGCTATCACCCCCCCTTTTACCTTCATCGCCACCGCCAGTTCCCTGAAGTGGGATGGCATACGGCCAGTATTTGCAGACATCGACCCAAATACCTGGTGTTTGAACCCGAGTAATATCGAAGCGGCTATTAACCCCATGACTCGTGCGATCGTGCCGGTGCACGTATTCGGCAACGCCTGCGATGTAGAAACCATCGGCGCCATCGCCCGAAAGCGCAACCTGAAAGTCATCTACGATGCGTCACATGCCTTCGGTGTGAACTATAAAGGCGAAAGCCTGCTTAAACATGGCGACGCCGCCACCCTAAGCTTCCACGCCACCAAGTTTTTTCACACAGGCGAGGGCGGGGCCATTATCTTTAAGCGCAAGGTAGATCTAGAACGGGCGAAGAATATAATCAACTTCGGCATCACCGGGCCTGAGAGTATTGAAGAGCTAGGCATCAACGCCAAGATGAACGAATTACAGGCGGCGATGGGTTTGTGTGTGCTGGATGAAATTGAACAAATCAGCGCAGATCGCCAAGCCGTTAGTGAGGCCTACGACCGTCTTCTCGAGGGCAATCTTCAGAAACAGATTATTCAAGCTGGTGCTAGCCATAACCATGCCTACTATCCGGTTGCATTGGGAGATGAGGCGCAGGTAGTCCAGCTTATGTCTTCACTTCGTGATTCGGGTGTCCATGCGCGCCGTTATTTCTATCCGTCCTTGGATTCAGTGGTTTCTCTGGATGCACAGTCAACGGTGTGTTCCGAGTCGAGAAAGCTCTCTGAGCGCATTGTCTGTTTGCCAATTTATTCCGGCTTGAGGACTGAAGAGGTTGAGATGATATCCAAGAAGGTTTTGGAGGTTACTCGATGATAGATCGGCCAACAGGTGCCTTTTTCAGGACACCGGTGAAATCTTCAAAAATCGTCGCCTTTCTTGAGGCGATGGGTGGCCCGATCAAACTTGCCGGTGCGGAAGACCTAGAATTGACGGGCACCTGTGATTCCCGTGCCGGTGGCCATAAGCAACTGGTGTTTGCTAATTCCGAGAATTATGGCAAAGGCGTAGATTTAACAGGCTCCTTTGTTTTGACAGATGAATTGCCGGATAAATCAATCCAAGGCTCCAATCAGTTCTGTGTGGTCTCAGATCCCAGAGCTGCGTTTATGGATGTGCTTACGTGGTTGATTGGTTCCACAGGCGTAGATGCCCATTGGTGTGGCTACACGGATGATGCTGCGGTCTCGAGTGAGGCGCAGGTTGCAAGCTCAGCCGTTATCGAACATGGCGTCGAAGTAGGTGCGGGCAGCGTCATTTGTGCCGGGGCCGTTATCAAGCGTGGTACACGGATTGGCAGGAACACCGTCGTTCGGGAGAACGTTGTGATTGGCAGCGACGGGGTGACAGTGTATCGGGCGGCTGATGGCCGATTGCTCAAATTTCCCCATGTGGGGGGTGTGTCTATTGGCGACAACACTGAAATAGGTGCAAATGCTGTGATTGCCGGTGGCATTCTAGCCCCAACGTTTATCGGGACCGATGTGGTGATCGGTAATCTGTGCAACGTAGGTCATGGCGCAGTTGTCGAGTATGGGGTCTGGATGTCCGTAGGGTCATTGCTTGGTGGTCATACCACGGTGAACGCTGGAGCGACCATCGCAATGGGCGCTAGTGTTCGGGACAATCTGGTAATCGGCGCAGAGGCATCGCTGGGTATGGGCAGTGTTGTGGTCAAAAATGTTGAGCCCAACCATTCAATGTTCGGCAATCCTGCTAGGCGCATGGTAGGCCTGAAAACCGGCCCCAAACGATCGATAGGTTAGGAGTTGTTATGTCGGAAGTGCTGAAATTCGTGTTCAAGGGCAACCGAAACTATATCCAAGGAACCAGTTTGTTTAATGCGTTGGTTGAGGTAGCCGATCAGAGAGGATTGGCGGAATGCAATATCAATGTGTCATTTAAACATATGATCCACAACCCAGTTTGCATTCTGGAGGAACGGGCGCCAACAGCAGCGGATGCGGTAGTCGCTAAAATAACCGAGCCTGACGGCGAGAGTTACTCGCTCTGTATCAATGCAGCGATTGAAACTGAAGAAGCGGTGCGACAGGGGTTTGATGAGCCGGAAGCCTGCCGTGGCTCTATTGTCGGGGATAGGTCTATCGTTCAGAACAACCCCCACCATGCGGACAGAATTGAACTGCTCGTATCGCTCTGCAAGAAAATGCACCAGCACTGCGTGGATAGCTCCAAGAAATGGCTTTTCTCCCGATATGATGGTCGACTCCCAATTCCGGCTATGGATAAAGTGGAGCTTCGCATCACCAGACAGGTGGGCACACGGCTAACCTGCAGCGATGTCCTGGTCAATGGCGAGAAAATCGCTGACATGTACTTTTCTTGACACATCAGAACAATAGGAGCCACTCATGTTAGGGATTCAGTCGGTAGCGAGTCATCTCCCGAAAGGCCGAGTCGATAATCTGAAGCAGGCAGACCGGTTTGAAACAGATCGCGAGTTTGTCGAGCAAAAAATCGGCGTCGCAACTCTGCCTCGGTTTGAAGAGACAGATAGCGTTGTTAGTGCAAGCGTTGCAGCCTTTGATCGCCTGTGTGAAGAAGAGAATATTGATAAGTCAAAGATCGAGTGCGTGGTTCTGTGTACTCAAAACCCGGACAACGGCGGTTTGCCGCACAACTCAGCTCTGGTTCACGCTGCTCTGGAACTACCGGAAGAATGCGCATGCTTTGATATCGGGCTCGGATGCTCCGGGTATGTATACGGTCTAAGTGTGATTCAGTCATTTATGGCTGCGAACGGGATGAAAAAGGGGTTGCTCTTTACCTGCGATCCTTATTCCCGAATTCTTGATCCGGAAGATAAAAACACTTGCCTTCTGTTTGGTGATGCCGCATCTGTTACGTTGATCAGCGACACCCCGCGTTACACGCTGGCTACAGCGAAATTCTCAACGAAAGGTGCTGGTAGCGAGGCTCTCCAGAAGACTACTCGTGGCCTGGAAATGAACGGCCGAGCTGTGTTCAACTTTGCTTTGCAGGATGTGCCAAAGCAGATCAAACGTACGCTGGCATCTGCGGACTTGACTGCTGAGGAAGTTGACCTGTTTTTGCTGCATCAAGGCAGCCGTTTTATGCTGGAAAACACCATAAAGAGAGCAGGCATACCAGTTGAGAAGGCCCCCATCAGGCTCTCCGAAACCGGCAACACTGTCTCGTCGTCTATCCCGCTCCTGCTGGAGACAGAACTGGATAACAGCCCTCGAAGACTTCTTATGTCAGGCTTCGGTGTTGGGTTGTCTTGGGCGACCGCAATTTATGAAGAAGTAAAACCAAGCTAATAGGAAACATTATGAACCGCGAAGAAGCTGTAAAAATCGTTATGTCCATGCTGGAAAAGAATGTTCAAGACCTCGAAATGTCTGAAGACAAGATGGGCGAGACACTTGTGGGCCTGGGTGTGGATTCACTGGATGTGATGTTGGTGATTATGGATGTGGGTGAGGCTGCTGGGGTTTCTATCAGTGATGATGAGGCTGAGGGGTTGGATACGCCTGAGAAGATTGTTGAATTTATTTTGAAATGATAATTCCCAATTATCGAGCAGCGGCGAAGGGCCAATCTGGCGGGTTAACGGGACGAACAAAACGCTCTAGCGAACACCTTGGAGAAACCTGTTCGCCATGAAAGCCTTGATTATGAACCAGCATATTCCGGAGCTGACTGAACAGTTCGATAAGCCCTTGGTCATCTGGGTCACCGCGACCCGATCTTCAAAATCCGGCCTGTACTGGAAGCCCGAAAGCGCCAGTACGGTGATATCAGCACCTGGTACTCATAAGAATACCCGCACCTCGAAGACCTGGATCCCCTTGATTTCGTAGCTGGCCGAAACGCTGCAATCAACCGATCAATAGAGCATGACATTGCTACATTACCTAAACATAAGAAGCTGGTTGTTCAGTATGAAGACTTCTATCAACGGCCAGAGTATTACTTTAATGAAATCACAAATCGACTGGTGGAGCAGGGTGCTATGATTGCTGAGCGAGAACCCACACACTTTTGGAAAACTTTGTTTTCCAACTCGAATCGCTGGAGGCTGGAAGGATACTCGCAGGAGGATGCGGAGAGGGTTTATAAGGCAGTGAGCACTGATAATTGAAACTTCTTCATCTTATTCGTGACGAGAAATTTCCAGACTCAGCATATGAACTCTTCGAAGCAGTTGCTCCGGGCCAAAATACGTTCATGCTGGTTGGAACCTCTGAGCCCATTGTCCACCTCAAGAAGGTCAAACCTGTTCGCGTGTTCAAATACGCATTCTGGAGCGCTAAGTTCGTTCGATCTTTTGAGCGTTATGACGCTATTATCCTCCATTCATTGCAACCATTCGCCCTAGAGCTGTTAGCTCGGCTAAATACCAATACACCAGTGGTTTGGATCGGGATGGGTTATGATTACTATGATCTATTGACCTCTAGTCCTTCCGATTTGCTAAAGCCAGAAACCTTGGCGATTCACGGCCCAACAGCATCACGGTTAAAAAAAACACCAAAGCAGCTTTTCGCAGGTGCGCTCAATAGGGTTCTACACCCCAATGCCATCCGGAAGCAGTCGCTGGTAAGGAAAATTGATCTATTTGCGCCAGTGCTGCAAAGCGAATATGCACTGTTGAAACAGGTTTTGGGCGACAAGAAATTTCCAGAGTTCGTCCGCTGGAATTACGGTAAAATCGCTGACCTGGTAGATGGTAAGCTGGGTCACAAAGATATTACTGGTAAGAATATTCTTATAGGCAACAGTGCGACCCCCACCAACAATCAAATAGACGTTTTCAGAACGCTGGCAGAGGCAGGGATTCCGAGAGGTTCAATGATAATTGCGCCTCTTAGCTACGGCAAAGCAGACTATCGGGAAAAAGTGATCGGAGAAGGGAAAAGGCTTTTTGGTGATCAGTTCAGGCCTGTAACTGAATTCATGGAGCTGGATGAATACATCGAGTTGCTCAGCACCTGCTCTAGCGTAATTATGAATCATTTGCGACAGCAAGGGGCTGGAAGCCTATTCATTGCTCTGTACATGGGGGCAAAAGTTTATCTCGATGCACGTAACCCTCTATATGCAGAGTTCAAGAGCACTGGCCTTACGGTAAGCTCGGTGGATGCACTTTTTGGAGATTCCGCAACATTGGACCAGCCTCTGCAGTCATCACTTGTTGTCAGGCAGCGGGAGATTATTAGGGCAACCAGAGGGCGAGCCGCCTTTGAGCGATGTACTGAAAATCTTATTGCCGAAGTTGTCCGCGTCAAAAAAGAGAAAGCAGTGTAATGTCCCTTGGTAAAAGAACCTCTGCTGCTGTGATTTGGAGCTTTGGCGAACAACTCGCCAGGCGGGGCGTTGGCATAATGGTTACGCTGTTGCTTGCCAGGTTCTTGGTGCCAGAAGATTTCGGTCTTGTTGCCATGATGACAGTGTTTCTGGCCTTGGGGCAGTCTCTTATGGACTCGGGGTTCCGGCAGGCTTTGATACGGCTGCCCGAGATCACCGAAACAGAATATTCGACTGCTTTCTTCGCTAATTTGGTGCTAGGGCTGGTGGCTTACTTCATTCTATTTGCTGCTGCTCCGGCAATTGCAGCGTTTTATGAAGAAACCCGGTTGATAGGGCTGATACGAGTCGCTTCTCTAGCGATCATTATAAACTCATTCCAAGTGGTTCAGGTGGCCAGCCTCAGCCGCGAACTGAACTTCAAGGCGCAGATGCAAGCGGGTTTACCTGCGAGCATTATCTCCGGAGCTATTGCCGTTGCTCTCGCCTATTTAGACTTCGGTGTTTGGGCATTGGTGGTTCAGACGTTGCTTGGGGCGATTATCCATACCGCGTTACTTTGGTGGCGGCACGGCTGGCGACCCACGAACCGCTTCAGCTTGATCTCTGCGAAGGGTATGTATAAATTTGGTTATAAGTTATTTTTCTCCCAGAGCTTGGAAATTCTATTCCAGAATATATATCCCTTGGTGATCGCCAAGCTATTTACGGCGTCGACTGCCGGTTTGTACTTCTTTGCAGACAGGATTCGTGAGTTAGTTGTCAGCCAGTTTTTACACTCGATTCAAGCCGTAACCTTTCCTGCTCTAGCAAAAAAGCAGTCGAATCCGGCGGAGTTGAAAGATGCCTATCGTCGAGTAATCCGAGTCATCATGGCCTTGTATGTGCCTTTGGTGGGCGGGTTGATTCTGATCTCCCCCTGGCTCTTTGAGTTGTTGTTCCCCGATGAATGGTACCCCGCACACCGTTATCTTCAAATACTTAGCCTTGCGGCCCTGCTCTACCCGATTCATTCACTGAACCTGAATATTCTCAGGGTGCTGGGGCGATCGGACATCCTATTGACTTTACAGGTACTCAAGAAAGTAGTGACGACTGTAGTTTTAGCTACCACTGCGCAGATTGGGATAGAAGCAGTGCTTTGGGGCCAGGTTGTTCAGTCATTGATTTTTTATTTTCCAAACAAATACTACTCAGATCGCTTGATAGGTTACTCCTTCGTTGAACAGTTTAAAGACATTAGCCTTTACTATGCAGCTTCAGCCCTGATTTTCGCAGTTTCTATGTGGGTAGTTTCACAGGTTGGTCTGGGTGCACTTTTAAGTCTCGTGCTGGCTTTCTGCGTATTTTCCAGTTTATATATCTGTGTGATTTTAATGTTGGATAAACCGCTGGTTAGCGAGGTGCTAAAAGTTGTTGGAAAGGCTTAGTGAAATTTTGAGAAAAGTCGTCGTCATGCTAAAGCTGGTTACTGTAAGGGCGGTTCAGGGAATTCGTGAAGCCCACAAGCAGCACGTACTCACTCAGCTGAGGGAAACTGAACCTGTGTTTATTCTTGGCGTTCAAAAGTCTGGTACTACTGCGATAGCAGCACTTTTGGCCGAAGCCTCCGGTGTGTCCGCAACACTAGACATCACTCGTGCAATAAACCGCCCTGGTGCAAAGATTCTTCGAAAGTACGGTGTAGAAAGGTTTGACGATTTTGTATACCGGTATAGAAAAGAGTTCAAACGAAAAATTGTAAAAGAGCCCGGGTTAACATTTGATTATGAAAGCCTGAAAGAGATCTTCCCGAAAGCGCGCTTTTTGATGATCATGCGGGAGCCAAAGGATAATATTCGCAGCATTCTTGATCGGCTAAAGATACCAGGAAACCGGAAATGGCTTGATCCCAAAGAGTGGCCAGAGTTGAATAAATCACCGGCTTGGCGAATAAACCTGGATTCCTCGTGGTTAGGTCACTGGCCGGAATCGTACGTGGATTCATTGGCTTACCGTTGGAGATTGTCTGCAGAAACTTATTTCAAACATCCAGAAGCTTTCATCCTAATCCGTTACGAAGATTTTTTAGGTGACAAAAAAGGTACTGTTGAGAGGTTGGCTAAAAGTCTGGGATTTAGTTTAACCTCAGATGTCGCAGGCAAGGTTGACAACCAGTATCAGCATAAGGGCCAGAGAGTTACGGATTACGACCAGTATTTTGGGAGTAACTTAGCCTTTATTCGTCGACAATGCGGGGATTTGGCGACACGTTTAGGTTACTGACGCGCCTTAAATGGACTGTGTGAAAGTGGAACGAAGATAGCTTGATCTTATAGAGCAGGTCATTGGTTACGGCAAGGGCCGCTATCGCAGCCTTGCCAAGAAAAACAGTCGACTGTATTTGCTCGCAGCGTTCAGCAACCTGCTGATTGGAGTAAAATATATGCTGGCCAAGGGGCAGCGGGCAAGAAGCATATAAATTATGGGAAAATAGGGTTTAAATTTGCGAATTTTGCCGGCGAAAAACAAGATAAGCAAAACCAGCGGTTGTTCAGGCCTTCCTTAAGTATGTTTCCGCTTATTATAAAATGAAAATGTTAGTAAAACGTTGAATAAATCCGTTAGAAAATACATTTTTTCAAATGTATTTTCTCGCCCCGTTTGGTCAAAATCTAAAAATCTAGAAGCTTAAGAATTAGTGAGAAAAGTGAAAATGAAAAGTAAAGGTAAACCACCGTTTTTTTCTGTTGTGATACCTGTTTACAATAAAGAGTCACATATCGCCAGATCCATTAACTCGGTTCTTAATCAGACCTTTAAAGATTTTGAGTTAATTGTAATCTGTGACCCCTCTACTGATAACAGCAACGGAGAGGTTGATAAGTTTGATGATCCTCGTATTCAGGTTCTCTACCGAGATGAGCCGGGCCCAGGAGGTTATGCTGCGCGCAACCTTGGTATCAAGCAAGCAAAATCAGAATGGATAGCATTTCTAGATGCAGATGATGAATGGTATTCAAATTATTTAGAGCTCGCACACGAAAGAGCGAAAAAATTCAAAACGAATATAATCTGTTTTTCCTATGAAGTTATTGGTGCAAAAAATCATCAAGATAGATTGATTTCGGCCTGCATCGATAAAGATATGGTGTCGAGCAGAGTTGAAGTTTTAAATATATTGAAAGATAAAGATGTGTTCCATGCAAATGTTATATTAATTAAAAAATACGTTCTGGAAAAGATTGGGAGTTTCCCATCTGGCAAGAAGTATAAAAGAGGCGGAGATGTTGACACATGGCTTAGAGCGGTATTGGCTGAAGAAAATGTATTATTTTGTCCTGAAGTTACTTCCTTTTATAATGTTGAAAATAGTGGTGTTATATCTGATAAAAAAAATGCGCTTTCTCCACAGCCGGTAGTCGATACCGTTTCTGAAGTTTTGCCTTCAATTGAGGATGAAAAACTAAATAAATACCTAAAAAAGTTGTCAAATAGGAAAAGCATATCGCGTATATACGATCTGAAGTTAATAGGTGAGTTTAAGCTAGTTGAGCTCAAAAAAATATATTTTAGCGAGTTAGAGCTGAAGCAGTTTCTGAGGATGGCCTTAATAACTGTCCTCCCTGTGTCAGTATACGACCTATGTAGAAATAATTTAAGGTTTTTATATAGTGTTAATTGTAAGAAAGAATAATTTTGTAACATCTGTCGTTGGCATTATTGTAATATTTATTGCTGCTTCAACGAACAGTATATTTTTGTTGCTGCTTCTGTTCTATGCTTATGCCGCGCTAGTGATCTATTTAAATAATAATGGCACTTTATCTGACCCAAGATTGCTGTTAGTTGGATTCTTCACTTTTTATTCTACATTTTTTGCAATTAGAGTGTACATAACGGGGTATTCAGTACTAAGAATAGATGAATATTTGGTCGCATTGAGCCTGAAATATCAGCTTTTCGGTTTGGTTATTTTTGTAGTTTCGCTAAATTTTATTTTATTTTCTGAGAAAAAAGTTTTTCACGTAGATGATTTCTATTTGTCTCGACCCCGTAAATCTTTGAGTTCTAGTTCGGAGAAAATGTTTTTTGGATTTTTAATTCCTTTGGTTTTCCTGAGTTTTTATTTTACTTTTCAATCTGGAGCTAACAGCAAGATAGAAGCAAATCAGTTGAATCCTATTAAAGTGATTTCTGATTTTATATTTTGGGTTTTGATTGCTATAGCAGCTCTTAGGGCTATTAGGCTAAAAGCTGGTTTAATTAAGGACTTATGGCTTTGTTTATTTACACTTACGTGCTTCTTTTACCTCATCGTTACTGGCGAGCGCGATATTTTCTTTAGACTTATTTTCATTCTTCTAGTTGTCCATTTTGATAAGAAAAGAAATGCTAGTTTTCTATTTTTATTGTCGTTAATGCTCTCCGTGGCTCTTCTGGTTCCTGTTACGCAAGCATTCAAGGCCGTATTATTGTCAGGAAACCTGAGTTTAAAAAGTTTCGGGCTTTTTTCAATTTTCTCTAATGAATTCATTTCGGCTGGCCGAAACTTTTATTCTTTAGTTTTATTTGGTGTGGAGCACAGCGCCGAGTACCTTGGAAATGATATTTTAAGAGCATTTTTGCCAAGTCCGATAGCAGTAGATCTTGGTGTTCAGAGCACTGGTTCATGGTTTGGTTCGCATTACAGGGTTGAAAATGATTTCTCAGGTTCAACCGGATGGGGATTCACGCTAATTGGTCAAGGGTATCTGGTTGGTGGTTTTATCGGTATTGCTATAATTAGCTTTATATACGCGTTAATTATTGGCACCTTATACAATTATAGAACTGTTTCAATTTATTGGTACGTATTTTATCTGTTTGCACTGGCAACTAGTATTTATATTTTGAGGGCTGATTTAGCTAATCTTTTATCCCAGACGTTAAAGATAGGCGGATTGACTGTTTTTGGGCTTTTCATTGCTCATCGAATTTTTGTTCTTTGGCATGAAAATAAGATGAGCTCAGTTTAATTATTGTTTAGGCTCGTCTTGTCGGCTCATTTTATGTATTAGGATTTCTTCATGGGAAAAAATTTACTATTTGTTCATGATCATATTTTTACCAAGAAAAACGGTTTAGTTTATTCGGCTGCCGCCTTCCCATCTGATTCTTGGTGTAGATACCTTGATTTTTTTGATTCGGTTAAAGTGGTTGGTCGACATGCTAGTCGAAATAGGGATGTTGGTGGGCTCGTCTTATCATCGAAGGATAACGTTGACTTTTTTTTTGTTGAGGCTCCGCCTTCAAGGGTATTTGGGTTTATTTGCCGTAGGCGAAATGCGAGAAAAATAATTCGCTCACTCCTAGCCTCTAGTTCAGCCCTTGTCGCCAGACTTCCTAGTGAAAATGGATATGTTGCTATTGCACTTGCTAGACAGGCGAGAATACCGATTGCAGTTGAGGTGGTTGGATGTGCTCTGGACGCTTATAATAATTACGGAGGTGTTTTAGCAAAGCTATACGCCCCAATTGCCTATTATAAGATGCGTAGGTCTGTAGCAAGAGCGTCCCAGGTGCTATATGTTACTTCTGAGTATCTGCAAAATAGATATCCAGCGTGCCATGAAACGTTTAAGATCTCAGCATCTAATGTGAATCTTCCCAGCGACTTCTACCCAGAAAAACATTTGTCAGAGAGAATATTTAAATGTAACGAAAAGCTTACCTTAGGTCTTATTGGTAATTATAAGACTAATTATAAAGGTGTGGATGTGGCTGTTCGGTCTGTTGCTTACCTCAGATCGCTCGGGTTGGATGTTTCGCTAAGGATATTGGGGGCGGGTGATTCCTCATCTTATCGCCTTCTCTGTAGAGAGTTGTCTGTTGATGAATATGTCGATTTTTGCGGACCTCTTCCAAATGGTAGGCCAGTTTTAGAATGGCTTGAAAAAGTTGATATATATATTCAGCCAAGTCGTACGGAGGGTTTACCTCGTTCTTTAGTTGAAGCGATGAGTCAAGGTAAACCCTGCTTTGGTGCTAATGTTGGTGGTATACCTGAGCTTTTGTCAGATAGCTATATACATCGTGTAGGAGACCCGGAAGACCTCGGTAACAAAATTATTGCAGCATTGAGGAGGAATCATCTGAAAAGTTTCGATGTTATTAATTATGAAAGTAGTCTCCAGTTTGCATATGATAAAGTAAGTGAAAGGAGATATGAATTCTTTAAAAGGCTGTCTAATAAATCATGATTGGTAAATCTATCTTCTACCAGGTTCGTTTTGCTCTGCCGGTTTGGGCGATTCTTTGCATAACCTCAATTTTGCCCGACAACAGGTTTGCTATTCGAATCAGGGGGGCATTAGTTTCGTTTCTTCTCCCTGGACGGCCCGCTAAACTTCGCCTTGGCCGAGACGTTACGTTGCTTGGGCTTGATCACCTATTCCTGGGTGATGATGTCTATATTGCTAAAGGGTGTTGGTTGAATGCCTTGGGAGGAATGAAAATAAGATCGGAGGTACAATTTGGACCCTACGTTGTAGCGGTCACCACGAAGCATACTCTGAAGAATGGCTCTGTCTCCCAAGGAAGCACCGTTTTTGAGTCCGTGGAAGTAGGGGCCGGTAGCTGGGTTGCGTCTCACGTAACCTTGGCGGCCGGTAGCGTCGTACCTAATGCGTCTGTTATAGCAGCGAATTCCGTGGTCGCTGGTGTACTCCAGCAGCCAGGCCTTTATGCAGGTGCTCCGGCGAAATATCTGAAATCTCTATGAGGTTGTATTGTTTGAAAGCTAAACCTTGTCTAAAAATTTGTTTTGTTCTTACGGATCCCATTAATCTTCATTCCTTGTATCGTAATCAGTTTTCGTATCTCACCTCTCGTTCTGTATCGGTCACGGCAATAGCCTCGCCTGGTCCGGAGCATGAATGGATACAAGAACAAGGAGCGAAGTCGATACCTATTAAGATTGCTCGTAATCCGGAATTGTTTTCCGATTTGGTTTCGCTGATAAAAATTTGGTTTTTCTTTTTATTTAATCGTTTCGATATAGTTGTTGTTTCTACTCCCAAAGCATCACTTCTAGGTGCTTTGGCTGCAAGGCTATCTTTTCAGAGCCGCTTAATTTTTATGATTCGTGGGCGGGCCTATGAAAATATGTTTGGCTTTAAGCGTCGCCTATTTAGGTTTTTCGATATATTGGTCTGTCGCCTCAGCCATCGAGTCCAAAGTATTTCTAAAGAGCTTGCAAATAAGTACGTTGATGAGGGTATCTGTCCACGCCATAAGATCATTGTGTTGGGGTTGGGGTCTAGTAATGGTGTTGATCTTTCGAAG
Organism: Marinobacter sp. M5B; assembly: GCF_042604615.1. Lineage (NCBI taxonomy): Bacteria > Pseudomonadati > Pseudomonadota > Gammaproteobacteria > Pseudomonadales > Marinobacteraceae > Marinobacter > Marinobacter sp. M5B. The sequence goes on along the minus strand of NZ_CP156894.1, from coordinate 3,072,225 downwards.
TTTTCTCCGAGGCTTTATTTGCACAAGAAGAACGCCATTCGAACGAATCTTTCAATTGATGAAGAGGCGTTCGTGTTTATGTTCTGTGGCAGGATTAGGCGTGATAAAGGTATAAATGAACTTGTTGGAGCTTTCAGGCGATTTACGTCTGATCTACGTGGCGGAGCCAACTCGATTCTTTTGATCGTTGGTCGTTACGAAGATTTCGATCCACTTAATACTGATACGCGTTCTTTTCTAGAAAATAGCCCCCAGATTCGTTTTGTTCAATGGGCGAGATACGTTGAGCAGTACTTCAGCATTGCTGACGTTTTCGTTTTTCCGTCTTATCGTGAAGGGTTCGGAAATGTGGCCTTGGAAGCCAGTGCCATGGAACTTCCGGTTATTGCTTTCGATGTAGTTGGTTGCCGGGAGGCCGTTGAGGCGGATAGAAGTGGCCTCCTCGTTGAAGCTTTCAACGAGGAGGCACTTTTCGAAGCCATGATCGATTTATACCAAGATTCTGACTTGCGGCAAAGGCTAGGCAAGTATGGCAGAGAGCGTATCGAGAGGTATTTTGATAGCGAGTTAGTCTGGGCTCGACTCCTCGATTTTTATAGAGAAGTCGCATCGTGACGATTTTTATAAATAGGTAATAGCGTGGCTGAGAATGCACTTCGAAATGTTCTTGTTACGGGATCGAATGGTTTTGTTGGCCGGCACCTGATTAGCGGTCTATGTGAACACGGGCTGTATAACGTTCGAGGGGCCGTCCGACAGGTAGCTGGTTTATCTAACAGTGGTATTGACACCGTTATGGTCGGTGATATGGACGCTCATACTGGATGGAAGTCGGCTTTGCACAACGTGGATGTTGTGATTCATACGGCTGCTCGCGTTCATGTGATGGACGACAACGCTAGAGACCCACTTGGTGAGTTTCGAGAAGTAAATGTGCGGGGAACTCTTAACCTCGCACAACAGGCAGCGGACAACGGAGTTAAACGCCTGATCTTTATCAGTTCGATAAAGGTAAACGGTGAGGAAACTAGCGCTGGTATGCCGTATACGGCAGGTGATACACCAGCTCCCGAGGATCCTTATGGAATCTCTAAACTTGAGGCAGAGCAAGGGCTTTTGGCTATTGCGGAGGAAACTGGAATTGAAGTAGTGATCATACGACCGCCACTTGTCTATGGTCCCGGTGTGAAAGGAAATTTTTCTAGTTTGATGAAGTTTGTGGGTAAGGGGATGCCTCTTCCGCTTGGCGCGGTTCACAACAAAAGATCACTTGTAGCCTGCACCAATTTAGTAGATTTCATAATCCGATGTATAGATCATCCCTCAGCCGCAAATCAGGTATTTTTGGTCAGCGACGGTGAAGATCTTTCAACAACAGAGTTGTTGAAGGCTCTTTCCACTGCTGCTGGTAGACATCCCCGACTAATTCCCATACCTCACGCGCTGCTTAACTTTGGTGCTACGGTGTTAGGTAAGAAACGCATCGCTAGTAGAGTCCTGGGTTCTTTACAGGTTGATATTTCGAAGAACAGCGAACTGCTTGACTGGGTCCCGAAGGCGAAAGTAGAAGAAGAGCTGAAGCGTTGTTTTACCTTTACTAAGGAGAACTAAACGTGATTCGCCTTCTGGATATCTTGTGTTCATTTATTGGGTTGATCGTTGGATTGCCCTTATTATTGGTGGTTTACGTCGTCGGTTTGTTCGACACAGGTTCACCAATCTTCCTTCAGGAGAGGGTAGGACGTAATAAGAAGCCATTTATTCTTGTGAAGTTCCGTACAATGAAAAAGGACACTGCGGCCATTGCCAGTCACCTGGCCAGCGTCGATGCGATTACCACGTTCGGGCGCTTCCTGCGTCGAACAAAGCTGGATGAGTTGCCCCAGTTATGGAATGTGCTCAGAGGCGAGATGAGTTTGGTTGGGCCTCGGCCCTGCTTGTTTAACCAAGAAGAGCTGATAGTAGAAAGGGAGCAGCGGGGTGTTTTGGCTGCGCGTCCTGGGATTACTGGGCTAGCCCAAGTCAAAGATATCGATATGTCGACCCCGCAGCTCTTGGCAGAGACAGACCAGAAAATGTTAGAGAATTTAACGGTGGGTGCGTACTTTAAGTACATCTTTATGACAGTTGGAGGCAAGGGAGCTGGCGACAGGGTTCCTGGAAGGGATTAGGTGCCAGAGGGTTTCGAATGTTTAATTCCGTGTTACCTGCGGGGCCGTCCTATAATGTTGGAAGTGCCGTTCTGTGTGCATTGAAATCTTGGTTTATTGATGGCAACGAATGGTGATGGGCAATGGACAGTGAGTTCCAATCTCGATGGAAGCGGGAGGTAACCCTGTGAGCAGGAGCAGGCTGGCAAAGCGTGGAGACAGTAATTTCTTGATTAGGGCATTTCTTAATCTTCCCAGATTTCAAAAGCGGGTCGTGTCCGTTCTGTCGGATGCGTTCTTTCTGTTTTTTGCCATATGGGCTGCTTTCGCCTTGCGCCTTGAGCAGCATCTTTGGTTGCCTACCCGAGAACAACTCACGATTGCTGCCATTACAGTGGTGTTTACCATCGGTGTGTTCATTCGCCTGGGGCTTTATCGGGCGGTTATCCGTTATCTGGGTGACCGGGCTTTCCTCACAATAATCTACGGGGTGATTGCTTCCAGCGTTGCCCTGATTACCTTGGGCTACCTGTTGCAGGTGTTTGTACCTCGCTCGGTGCCCATCATCTACGGCGCTCTTGCTTTTCTATTTGTTAGTGGCACCCGCCTGGGTGTGCGGATGATCGTGAACCATCCCAAGCAGATGGCGAAAGAAGCGGTTGCCATCGTGGGTGCGGGCGAAACAGGCATGCAACTGGCATCCGCTCTGGAGCAGGGCACCGAGTACCGGCCTGTCGTTTTTGTGTCATTTGACCGAGCGAACCATAAGTCCATGATCAATGGCTTGCCCGTCGTCAGCATTAACCACATCGCCAAGCATATGCCGAAGCACCAAGTGCAGCGGATTCTGCTGGCGCTGGATGAAGGTACGCAAATTGATCGCAAGAAACTGCTGAAGCAGCTTGAGCCATTGTCGATCCCGGTCCAAACCGTTCCTTCCATGTCGGAACTGGTGGCGGGCCAGGCGCGGATTAATGACATCAGGGATCTGGAGATTGAAGACCTGCTGGGGCGAGACCCGGTTCGGCCGGACTCTGCCGTTGTAGCCAAGAGTCTGTACCAAAAATCCGTGATGGTCACTGGCGCGGGCGGTTCGATTGGCTCAGAGTTGTGCCGCCAGATTATTCGTCATCGTCCGCGCGCGTTGGTGCTGTTCGAACAGTCCGAGTTTTCTCTGTACGCCATTGAGAGGGAGCTGAGTTCCATCAATCGGGTGGAGGGACTAGGAGTAGAGTTGCATCCCTTACTCGGTAATGTGGGGCATCGGCGCCGCTGCGAGTCTGCCATGAGGGCGTTTGGTGTGCAGACGGTCTACCACGCAGCCGCCTATAAGCACGTACCCTTGGTTGAACACAATGTAATAGAAGGCGTGCAGAATAACGTGTTTGGCACCTGGCACACGGCTGAAGCCGCTATTGCAGCCGGTGTTGAGCGTTTTGTGCTGATTTCCACGGATAAGGCGGTTCGCCCCACCAACGTGATGGGGGCTAGCAAGCGGCTGGCGGAACTGGTGCTGCAGGCGTTGGCACAGCGGCAGAAAAAGACGGTATTCTCCATGGTGCGTTTCGGCAACGTGCTCGGTTCTTCCGGTTCCGTGGTGCCGTTATTTCGGGATCAGATTCGCGATGGTGGCCCGGTTACCGTTACCCATCCGGACATTATCCGGTACTTCATGACCATTCCTGAAGCCAGCCAACTGGTTCTCCAGGCCGGCAGTATCGGCCTGGGTGGCGAGGTGTTTGTGCTTGATATGGGCGAGCCGGTGAAGATTGCGGACCTGGCCCGCAAGATGATTCACCTGATGGGGCTGGAAGAGAAAACGGAAAGCAATCCCGCAGGTGATATTGAGGTGACCTTTAGCGGCCTTCGCCCTGGGGAAAAGCTGTATGAAGAACTGTTGATTGGTGACGATCCGCAAGGTACTTCGCACCCACGAATCATGATGGCACGGGAAGTTTATCTTCCCTGGGAGCAGGTAGAAGACTTCCTCAGTCAGTTGCAGCGGGCGAGCCAGGCATTCGATTGCAGCGCGATTATCGAAGTACTTAAGAATGCCAAAACGGGTTACGCGCCCAACGGCAACCTGGAGGACCTGGTGTGGTGTAACGGGCAGTCCGATGTTGTGGATGCGGATCGCCAGGGGGATAAAGTGCACCGGTTGTCGGTGTAAGAAAATACGTTTCAAGAGCAAGGTTGCTGTTTCATGTCTGAAAATATCGTCTGGCATCACCAGAAAGTCACCCGGGCGGACCGCGCTTCCATCAAGAACCAGAGCCCGTGTCTGTTGTGGTTTACGGGCCTGAGTGGTTCCGGCAAGTCCACCATTGCCAATGCTCTGGATGTTGCCTTGTTTGAGCGCGGTTACCACACGTTCCTGCTGGATGGCGATAACGTGCGCCACGGCCTGAACAGGGATCTGGGGTTTTCTGATGAAGACCGGGTTGAAAACATCCGCCGTATTGGAGAGGTGAGTAAGTTGTTCACCGATTCCGGCGTGATTGTTCTCAGTGCGTTTATCTCACCCTTCACCAGTGATAGGCGCTTGGTGCGTAACCTGTTCCCGGCGGGTGAGTTCATTGAGGTGTTCATGGATACCCCGCTTCAGACGTGTGAAGAGCGGGATCCAAAGGGTCTTTATGAAAAGGCCAGGGCGGGAAAGATCAAACACTTTACGGGTATCGATTCCCCCTATGAGGCGCCTGAACGCCCGGAAGTGCGCCTGGATACGTCGCAGATGTCGGTGGATGATTGTGTGAATCGCTTGATCAGTTACCTGCTGGACCGGCAATTGATCTTTACGTCGCCACAAGCCACCGGAGCGTAAGCGCCTATGGCGTGGGAAGCCATTGTTACCCTGCTTACCTTGTTCTCGGTTCTGGCAGCATTGGTGATTACACGGGTGTCGGCCGATCTGGTGCTGATGGCGGCCCTGGCGTTCCTGTTGATTACCGGCATCCTGGGGCCGGCTGACGCGTTGGCAGGGTTTGCAAACCCGGGCGTGATTACCATTGCAACGCTCTATGTGGTAGCCGCCGGCCTGAAAGAAACCGGGGCCGTTCAGTGGATTGCCCGTTTGCTACTCGGGCATCCGAAAACCGAGAAAGGCGCGCAGCTTCGGATGCTCGCGCCGACTGGTATCCTCAGCGGTTTCATGAACAATACGGCCGTTGTGGCGATGTTCATCCCCGCCATTCAGGACTGGGCCCAGCGCCTGGGTATTCCATCCTCACGCCTTCTCTTACCCTTGAGCTACGCCGCCATTCTGGGCGGCACCTGCACGTTGATTGGTACCAGCACCAACCTGGTGGTGGATGGCATGCTGCAGGCGCGCCTGGGTATTAATCTGGGGTTGTTTGAGTTGGCCTGGGTGGGCGTGCCGCTGTTGTTGGTGGGTGGATGCTATTTGGTGCTGGTGGCATCTCGCATATTGCCGGACCGGGGAGGCATGCGGGAGGAACTGGAGCAGGTTCGGGAATACGGCGTAGAGGTGGAAGTGGACGCCGCTGGCCCGTTGGTGGGCAAAACCGTGGCTCAGGCTGGTTTGCGTGCACTGAATTACGGTTACCTGACGGAGATCGACCGGGGTGGCCGGCTGATTACGGCGGTGGAGCCGGATCGGATGCTGCAACCGGGGGATAGGTTGTATTTTGTGGGCGCGCCGGAATGCGCCAGTGAGTTGCGTCGGATTCAAGGCCTGAAACCAGCCCATGCCAGTATCCAGAAACTGGATCTGGCGAACCATCAGCGCTGCCTGGTGGAAGTGGTGCTGGGACAGGAATTCACGGCCCTGGGGAAGACCGTGCGGGAAAGCCGTTTCCGTACTCGCTTTAACGCCGCGATTCTCTCAGTTTCGCGTGAGGGGAGTAGGGTGCCTGGTAAACTGGGTGATATCACCTTCCGGATGGGCGATACCCTTTTATTGGAGGCCAGTCACCAATTTGTAGAGCAGTACCGCTTCCGCCGGGACTTTTTGTTGGTCAGCGCCCTGAACGATTCCACGCCACCGGATTTTCACCGGGCGCCCCGGGCGCTGGGAATCTTGTTGTTGATGGTTGTGGCCAGTGCTACCGGGCTATTACAGATTATAGAGGCGGCCTTCCTGGCCGCGGGCGCAATGATTGTCACTGGGTGCATTACGGCCAGCCGTGCCCGCCGTAGTGTGGATTTGCCAGTACTGGTGGTGATTTCGGCCTCTTTTGCGCTAGGCAATGCCATGACGGAAACCGGTGGGGCCGAGTGGGTAGCCTCCAGCCTGCTGGGCCTGTTCGGCCCGCTCACGCCCTGGCTCGCTCTGGCGTTGGTGTATATCCTCACCGCTGCCTTTACCGAAGCTATCACCAACAACGCGGCAGCGGTGCTTATGTTTCCGATTGCGTTGGCGGTGTCTGAACAATTAGGCGTTCATTTCCTGCCGTTTGCCGTGGCCGTAATGTTCGCTGCTTCGGCGTCGTTTATTACGCCTCTGGGTTATCAGACCAATCTCATGGTTTATGGCCCCGGCCGCTACCAGTTTATGGATTACGTGCGTTTGGGCTTTCCGTTGAGCCTGCTCGTAGGCTCAACCGCTATCGGTTTGATCCCGTTTGTCTGGGGATTTTGAGCTGTTTGGGAATATACTGGCAGAAAGCGAATTGTGAATAACAAGGATGTGTTGAATGATCGATATAAAACACCACGGAGCGGTGTCAGGTGTAACCGGTTCTTGCCACGAGTTGGTCGTTGGCAGTTCCGGTATTCTGATTGATTGCGGCCTGTTCCAGGGTGCGGAAGCCGGTAACGGCGCGAGTGCGTCGAATCTCGCCATTGATTTCTCCATTAGCCATATCCGTGCGCTGGTGGTTACCCATGTGCACATCGACCACGTCGGTCGCATTCCCTATCTTCTGGCTGCCGGGTTTGACGGGCCGATTATCTGTTCGGAGCCATCGGCCATTATGTTGCCGGAGATTCTTGAGGATGCCCTGAAGATTGGCTTCACCCGAGACCGGGCCCTGATTGAGAGGGTGCTTGGGTTGATTCGATCCCGTCTTGTGCCGGTGCCCTACGAGCAATGGCATTCGGTGTTCGATGGCAAGGATGAGTCGCTTTCCGTTCGGTTGCAGAGGGCCGGGCATATTCTTGGTTCGGCTTATGTGGAGTGCGAAGCGGAGAGCGATGGTGAGTTCGAGCGTGTCGTGTTCAGTGGTGATCTTGGGGCTTCCCATGCGCCACTGTTGCCTGAGCCACAGCCGCCGGAGCGTGCTGACAGGTTGGTGATTGAAAGCACCTACGGCGATAAGGACCACGAGAGCCGGGAAGAGCGTCGTTATCGTCTCAAGGCGGTGCTGGAGCACGCCCTTGAGGACGGCGGGACGGTTCTGGTGCCGGCGTTCAGTATTGGGCGTACTCAGGATCTGCTGTACGAAATTGAAAGTCTGATTCATGAGTTCGGCAGCGATGACGTCGCGCCGGACTTGCCTTGGCGGGATCTCGAGATCGTTGTGGACTCGCCTCTGGCCGCCACTTTTACCCGTATCTACCGGGACCTCAAGCCTTTTTGGGACGCTGAAGCCACCGAATTGGTCAGTCAGGGCAGGCACCCGCTCTCGTTCGAACAACTTACGCTGATCAACAGCCATGAAGACCACCTCAATGCCGTGGATTATCTGGCAAAGTCACACCGCCCCTGCGTGGTGCTTGCTGGCTCTGGCATGTGTGCAGGGGGCAGGGTGGTGAACTACCTGAAGGCTATGCTGGCGGATGAACGCAACGATGTGTTGTTTGTGGGCTATCAGGCTACGGGCACGCCGGGCAGGGATATTCTCACCTATGGGCCTCGTGGTGGCTGGGTGGAGTTTGACGGCCAGCGTTACGATATTCGCGCCCGGGTTCATCAAGTGGGTGGTTACTCCGCCCATGCGGGGCAATCGGATTTGCTGCGGTTCGTAAGCGGAATTGAGTCGCCACCAACGGAGGTCAGGATTGTGCATGGTGATGCGAAAGCCAAAGAATCGTTGAAAAGCCAATTTCATTCCGCCGGACTAACGGGGATAATGATCCCAGGTTTGGCGTAAACCAGTTATTTGTTATTAAAGGATTGTTGGAATCATGAAAAAGATCGCCGTCGTCGGCCTGGGATATGTCGGTTTGCCTTTGGCCGCCGCATTTGGGGAAAAGCGGGACGTTGTTGGTTTTGATATCAACGTAAAGCGAATAGCCGAACTAAAAGATGGCGTGGATTTTACCCGTGAGGTTTCCCGCGAAGAGCTGGCGGCTTCAAAAGGGTTGTCGTTTGCCGACTCCCTGGACGGTATTCGCGATTGCCAGATCTATATTGTGACGGTTCCCACACCAATTGATGAGTTCAAATCCCCGGACTTAACACCGCTGGTGAAAGCCAGTGAGAGTGTGGGGAGCGTGCTCAAGCATGGCGATATTGTTATTTATGAGTCCACGGTTTATCCGGGGGCAACGGAAGAAGTCTGCGTTCCCATTCTGGAAAAAGTATCTGGCCTTGTTTTCAATCAGGACTTCCACGCCGGTTACAGCCCCGAGCGGATTAACCCGGGTGATAAAGAACATCGTGTTACCACCATTAAAAAGGTAACTTCCGGCTCTACGCCGGCCATCGCCGATGAAGTGGACGCGATTTATGCCGGTATTATTACCGCTGGTACTCACAAGGCCAGTTCCATTAAGGTGGCCGAGGCTGCCAAGGTGATTGAGAATACCCAGCGTGATTTGAACATTGCGCTAATGAATGAGTTATCAATGATTTTTTCCAAGCTTAAAATTGATACTCACGAAGTGATTGCTGCCGCATCGACCAAGTGGAATTTCCTCCCGTTCAAACCGGGATTGGTTGGCGGGCACTGTATTGGCGTGGACCCTTACTATCTGACTCACAAGGCCCAGGCCATTGGCTATCATCCGGAAATTATCCTGTCTGGCCGCCGCGTCAACGACAACATGGGCCCGTATGCAGCGTCTGAATTGGTGAAGGCGATGATCAAGGCTGGGCATACGGTTGCCAACGCTCGAGTGTTGATCATGGGCTTTACTTTTAAGGAGAACTGCCCCGATTTACGTAATACTCGCGTTATTGATGTGGTTAAGGAGTTGTCTGAATTTGGTTGCAAGGTGGATGTAACGGATTGCTGGGCCGACAATGAAGAGGCTGAGCACGAATACGGAATCACATTGAACCAGAATCCGGAAAAAGCCCAGTACGATGCGTTACTTCTAGCGGTTCCGCATAGAGAGTATGTGGCGAGATCGTCCCATGATTTACGCGAATATATGAAGGACAATGGGGTTTTGTTTGATCTGAAAGGTGTATTGCCACTGGGTGAAGCTGATTTGCGTTTATAAACGCTTTGGCTATTTAAATAAAAAACCAGCCTGCGGGCTGGTTTTTTTTGGGTTACTTTTCCGTAAATGAATTATTTTGCCATGGCCTGTTTTATGGATTACTATTTCCCGTGACTTTCAGTCATAACCGTCATATTCAAAAATTATCCATTCGCAGGTTCCGTGCTTGGTTGTCTGAACTAATTGCGGTCTTCGAATATCGGCAAATCAATAGCAGTTATTTAAATAAGGGTTTGTATCCATGGCAAAGATTAACGATTACTACCAGAAAAAACAGCTTATGGAAAAGCTCTCTGAAGAACTGGCGAAACTGGAGCAGGACCAGGCGCTGAAAAGCGAGCTTGAGTTTGAAAACAAGGTTCGCGACCTGATGAAGAAGTATGACAAGTCGCCAAAAGACGTTCTGCAGATTCTGGGCGCCATTGATCCGTCCATTTCAGGCGCTAAGGCCGACACAGCCAGCGGCAGCCGCCCCAAACGCCCCATGAAGACCTACAAGAACCCGAACACCGGTGAAGTGGTCAAGACGCGTGGTGGGAACCACAAGGTATTGAACGAGTGGCGCCAGAAGCATGGAAAAGAAACTGTGCAGAGCTGGCAGCAGGACTGATTGAGTCGTTTTTAACGTGGTGTCGGATTACGGCTTTGCGTAATCCGACCTACGATTGCTCCCCGAATACCACCACACGGTTTCTTCCCCCTTCCTTGGCGGCGTACAACGCTTCATCCGCCTGTTGTAACCACTGCATATGATTCTCCGGCCTATCCGTTAATGGCGCGATGCCAATGCTGACGGTGTACTGAATCGGCGCTGCCGTGGTCTGAACCGTGCTGTTCTGTATGGCTTCCCTTATGCGCTCGCAAATCACCCTGGCGCCTTCGGCATCGGTTTCCGGCAGGATGATGCCGAATTCCTCGCCACCATAGCGGCCGGGGCTGTCTGACTGGCGCAGGTTGTCTTTCATAACCTTGGCGGTGTACTTGATGACTTCGTCACCCGCCAGGTGGCCGTAGGTATCGTTCACCGCTTTGAAGTGGTCTATGTCGAACATGATCAGGCAGGTGTTGTGACCATAACGACGGTAGCGTTCGTATTCGGCGTCGATCAGGTTTTCCCAGGTACCACGGTTGAGCAGACCGGTCAGGCGGTCGGTCATGCTCAGCTTGGCCAGTTGTTCGTTGGCGGTTTCCAGTGCCCGTTTGCTGGTGGCGATGTCGGTGACGTCGTAGACCATCAGGCAGATTTTCTCGACCTGGCCGTCTGGCCCGGAGAGGGGGCTGATGGTCAGATTCTGGTACATGAAGTCTTCGGTGCCGGTTATCGGGCGTGTGTTGCGAAAGCGGAACAGGTAAGGGCGCTGTTCCCAGGAGGTGAATGCCCGGGTGTTTAGCATGGCGACTGAGTCGACCTTGCGGGTCAGCCATGCTTTGGGGATGTCCGGGAACACGTCAAACAGAACCTGCTCGCGAATCTTGCTGGCGGTGATGCCGCTATGGTGTTCCATGAAGCCATTCCAGGCCTGCACGCGAAAGTCCAGGTCCAGAACCACCAGGCCGACTTCCACCGATTCCAGCATGTCCACCAGCCAGTGGAAGGTGCTTGCTCCGATCTCTTTAATGGCCATGGTTAATCCACCAGGTACTGTAGTCGTTGTTCAAGGAAGGGCACTGAATCTTCTGTCAGCAATACCAGCATGTCACAACTGATCTCCCGGTCTTCCAGTTCATAGCTGATTTCAATACACAGCAGCTTTTCGTGGCGAGTACTGTGGTGTTCCAGCAGGTCTCCGATCTGTCTATGCTGTCCCAGGACGGTTGGGTGACCAAGACCGAGTTTAAGATCCAGCTGGTCGCCAATGCCTTTGAGGAAGGCGCCAAACAGGATGCTGGACATGTCCATGAGCACCTCTACCTGAATGCTTTCGGTGTCCATGTCCTCGTAATGGAGCAGTTCGGCCATATCGTTGAAGCTGGCGTCGGCAAACAGAAGAAGGGCCTCCCCCGCAATACCAGCGCCGGTGAATCCCTGGCAGACAGCGGAGTAGTTGCTGTCCGCCTGGGCGGCTGAAATCGCCATGCTGAGCTCCGAGCGGGCAATCATTTCCACCCGGGGGATGGGCTGTTTGACGAATACCCGCAGCAGTCTTGCCAGCAAGTCGGACGAACGGCCCATGGCAACGTTGGCGATTTCCTGGAGATAGTCGTTCAGGCTAATCGGTGCGCTGGTTGAAGTGGTGTTGGTGGTATCGGCCGAAGCGCTCTGCTCGTGGTCTTCAACCAGATCCTCAGGGCGCAGAAAGCCGTAGTCCTGCAGCAGCTTTAAAACCAGGTCGGTGTCCGTAGGCTTTTTTATGAATTCGATGGCGCCGAGCTTGCGGACTCGAGCCCGCGCTTCCGGTTGGATGTCGCCGGAAACGACGATCGTCAACACGGGAAGATCCTCTTTCCTGATGGCGTCCAGAACCTCGTAGCCATCCATTTCCGGCATATTGAGGTCCAGAAACAGCAATTCGCCGGCACCGGCACGGAGCTTTTCCAGAGCATTGCGGCCATCAAATGCGAAGGTAACTTCAGCGTTCCAGTTTTTGGGTAAAGCGCGCGCCATTTGTTTTCGGGCGAGAGAGGAATCGTCGCAGATAAGAACGCGGGTGGTCATGGGGGCTCCGTTTATTATTTAACCCCAGTATAGCAGTGCCTGAAGTGAATTCTATGCCCTGTGAACTATCTCACTCTATTGGCTCGGCAGCCTGGGATATAGTGCTCCTGCGGTCATAATAAGAATTGATTCAGAGACACAACACTATGAGACAGGATGCTTGTTGGTATGCTGTCCCTCTCACCATCTGTCTGGGTATGTCGCCTGTTGCCCTGGCAGAGTTGGAGCCTATTTCCGAACAGGAAATGAGCCAGGTGCAAGGGCAGGCAATGATGACGGTGGATCATGTGGATGGAGTAAACCACCGGTTTACCCGCGTGACACTGGGGGTAGACGCAGAAACCCGGCTGAACGCCGACGGTGTGGTGATGGGCGGGGATGATTCCGGCGCCGATCTCGATATCAAGAATTTCGCGCTCGGCCACTACGTGCGCGACGACACCCGTGTCCAGATCGACGGCAACACTTACAACGTGGACGAGGTGGTTCCGTTTGAGGGTGTTGAACCCTATCTTGAACTGGCTGAACGGGATGGTCAGCTCTCCGGTTTCCGCTTTGGTCTGAACCAGGCTCGGGGCACACTTTCTGGCGAGATCGCCAGCTTCAGTGGCAACCTGAACCTGAAAATTAACGATGCAGACGGCAACCCGGTGGACGCCATGCTGTTCGATGATGCAGGAGTGGCCACCAATCACCGGGCAACCCAGATCGGTCTGGCGGGTGAAGACGGAACCTGCAGTCAATGTGTCCCGCTGACCAATCTGCTGTCCATGGATATTGGTGTGGACAATGGAGATGGCACGGTTGGCTTTACGGAAGACCTGTTCCTGGCGTTCCAGCGTGAGTCTGTGGACTGGCAGGACCTGGGAGGCCCTGGCGCCATTCAGGGGCCTGAAGGCGTGTTCCTGAATCTGCCCACCAGCATGACGCTGGACATGCAGACACTGCAGAATGGTGTTCAGCGGGAGCGCACGCATTACGTGGATCGCGGTACCGGGATGTTTTGATTACACTACCCTGCATTCGACCGATTCACGCAATGCAGGAGTTCTCTCGGTGATCCGTTCTTTCTACTGGCACGACTACGAAACCTTTGGTGTCGACCCCATACACGATCGCCCCTCCCAGTTTGCCGGGGTGCGCACCGATGCGGATCTGAACATCATCGAAGACCCGCTGATCATCTACTGCGCACCGGCTGACGACTACGTGCCCTCGCCAGAAGCCTGCCTGATTACCGGCATTACCCCGCAAAAGGCATTGGAAGACGGTTTTCCCGAGGCGGAGTTTATTGCACAGATCAACGAGGCCTTCAGCCAGCCTGGCACTTGCGCCGTGGGTTACAATAGCCTGCGCTTCGATGACGAAGTGTCCCGCCATACCCTGTACCGTAACCTTCGTGACCCTTATGCCAGAGAATGGCAGAACGGCAATTCCCGCTGGGATATCATCGACATGGTGCGCCTGACCTACGCGTTGCGACCAGAGGGTATTCAATGGCCAAAGAAGGAAGACGGCAGCCCCAGTTTCAAGTTGGAAGAACTCACGGTCGCCAACGGCATTGCCCATGAAGCCGCTCACGATGCTCTGTCGGATGTAGAGGCTACCATCGCGGTGGCAAAGCTGATCAAGGAAAAGCAGCCAAAGCTGTTTGAGTTTGTGCTGCAAAACAAGGACAAGCACTCCGCCCGCGCCATGCTGGATACTGCCAGTATGAAGCCAGTGTTCCACATTTCCGCAAAGTACCCGGCCACCCGTGGTTGCTGCGCAATGGTGGCGCCATTGGCTGATCACCCCACCAACAAGAACCTGGTGATCGTGTACGACCTGCGCGAAGACCCAAGCGAGTTGATTCACGCTACGCCTGAGCAGATCCGTGAGCGGGTATTTACTTCCCAGGCGGAGTTAGGGGAGGGCACCAGCCGTTTTCCACTCAAAGGCGTGCAACTGAACAAGTGCCCGGTACTGGCCCCCGCCACCATGCTGAAATCCCTCTCTGAGGAGCGGCTTGCCGAGCTGGAACTGGACGGCGACAAGCTGCGTGAGCACCTGGCCATTTTGCGCAAGGCGCCGGATCTGCCAGCCCGAATCGCTCAGGCCTTCGATCACCCCCATGAAGGTGACCTGACGGATCCGGACGAACAGCTTTACGCTGGCGGTTTTATCAGCAAAACCGACCGCGAGAAGCTCAACTGGCTATTGCAACAGCCGGTAGAAACCCTGGGAGAGCAGGAAGTACGGTTTGAGGATGGTCGTCTGGAAGAAATGGTGTTTCGCTATCGCGCCAGGAATTACCCCAATACGCTGATATCCGAAGAGCAGGAGAAGTGGGAAGTCTTTCGTCAGCAGCGGCTGATGCAGCCCAAGAAAGGGTGGCGGTCTCTGGAGGAGTTCTTCAAGATTTTGCAGAATCTTGCCGCTGATCCGGAGCTTACGCCGGAAAAGCGGCATGTTCTGGAAGAGCTTCACCTCTATGGTGAATCCCTGATTCCTTACGTCTAGCGCCGGCGCTGGAAGTACACGGACAGGCCTTGACCCATCAAGCTTTGCACCTCGCTTCCCAGAGCCTCAGCCTGGATCTGTTTCTGTACAGGCTTGGTGGCGAGGCTGTGGCCGTCGGTGTCCCGGGCTTTTGCCAGTTTCCAGTCCACTTCGTTGCTGAGCAGCGCCATCAGCTCTTTTAGCTGCCTGGAATCCTGCTCACTGAACCAACGGTCGCGGCAGCCACCCAGGCCGTAGAAGTCGGTTTCGGCAACCAAGGATTGCCACATCGGATCCTGCCGATTGGTCAGTACCATCCGTCGGAGTTGACGCAGGGCCGTACGTGTCGGTTTGAGGTCGTGTTGGGAGATCAGGCGGCGGATCTGTTTGTCGCCATCGGTCTGTTCGTTGACGGCGGTGTGCATATGGACAACAGCACCGTTGCCGGTCGCTGAACTCACCAGGGCTGCGAGGGACACCTCGGTCATGCTTGTTGACGGCAGGCGCCCGATTTCGATCCAGTGCACCTTGTGGTCATCGGCGACGAATTGCTGGGCGATGGACCAGGGCCAGAACACGATGTTGCTGATGCCCATCTCGCCCGCGAGTCGCGTTGCCTTGGCAACGTTGGCCAGGGATTCATCCACGGCGATTACTTCCACGTCTTTCAGGTAGTGCGCCAGTTCCATGGCGCGCTGGCCGGACTGGGCGCCACACACCATGATTCGGATCGTTTCCGGCAATTGCTCGGTACTCATGCCCAGCTCGGTCGCCATTATGGCTTTCAGGCTGGTTTCGGAGCGATAGGCAAGTTTCGACCAGTTGGGCCAGGCCTGGGGCACATCGGTTTTCTCCAGACAAAGCTCGGCTGATTTCTCGTCGAAATTCTGTTTGATGGCCTCTTCCGACGCGCGGTTATAGTAGCTCGCGGCCATCATCCCCTGCATGGCAACCGGCCAGTCCACCAGGTTCCAGCGGCCAAGGTGTACAGCATACTTCTGATGGAACAGAGCGCCGTACATGGCACTGATGATCAGCGAACCGATCATGCCATCCTGTTGCTCGCCCATGGCAAGTTGGGCGCAAATGCTGTCGTTGATGGCTGAGGCCAGCCGTTCTTCGTCGTCCTCCGCGGTCAGGGCGTAACCGGTGCGATCGGCGTAGACCGCCAGGGCCAGTGCCAGCGGTTGAAGTTCGTCCCGCAGTTCAACAGTCTGTGCGACTTCCGCGATAATCGCCCGGCGCAGCAGGGTGGCCAGCTCTTCCACGGCTGGGTCTGGCATCAGGGTTTTTTCCAGTGCCAGGATCAGCAGTTCGTCCTCGCTGGCGGCGTCCAGAGCGACTTGAGCATTCGGGTTTTCCAGATCGTATTGCTGGCGGATGATGGCGCCTACGAAACGGCCGATTTCCTGGTGGGGCAGGCCGTCATGTCGCAGCAAAAGGATAGCGTCGCGGGCCAGTTTGGTGTCAGCCCTTTTCACATCCAGATGCTCCGCACAGGTCAGCATGCCACTATAGATAGACGGCCATTCCAGGCCCATTTCCAGCAGTTTGCGGTAGTGCAGGTAGGCTACGTCGAACTGGCCCTGAAGGCGCTTGGCATGGGCGACTCCGCCGAAAGCGGCGGCGGATTGCCGGTCCATTTCCAGGGCCTGGATGAAATACTGCTCCGCCAGGGCCGGGCGCTCGGACTTGATTGCCCAGTAGCCCAGGTTGGTGAACTGCTGGGGCTGTGCCGGGTCATGGCTCAAGCTGTCCGTGAACAGGGTGTGTGCCTTATCAAGTGCCCCTTCGTCCATTTCCACACGCCCCATCAAGCCCAGCGCGCCTGCGTTACCGGGTTCCTGCGCCAGAACCTCATTCAGGTAGTCACGGCATTCCTGCCGCGCCTTGAGACGCTGAACCAGCGATGTCGGGCTGTTTGACTCGGCATAAGCCAGGTTTGCCTGCAGCAGTAGCCGTGCAATGTGGGCTTTTTGTGCGTCTGTGGCATGGATGTTGTGCTGTGCTTGCATGGGGCTACCCCTTTGACTCTGTGACGAAACCCGATTAACCCTGCAGCAACTGCAGAACCTGCTGTGGCCTTGCGTTGGCCTGGGCCAATACCGACAAGCCGGCCTGCTGCAGCACCTGGGTGCGGGCGAGTTCTGCGGATTCGGCGGCAAAGTCTGCATCACGAATCCGTGAACGCGCGGCCGACAGGTTCTCAGAGGTCGTGCTCAGGTTGGCAATGGTCGACTCGAGTCGATTCTGGGCAGCGCCCAGGTCGGCACGAATGCCACTGATGGTTTCCAATGCCGCATCCACAACTGCGAGTGCGCTGGTTGCGCCGTCAACGGTGCTTATATCGATACCTGCCACTTCTTCAGGCGTAGAGCCGGCGGCGGTATTCTGTGCACTGTTCAGGACGCTGCCTGCGGCCAGGGTGGCGTCAGACGTCGCGGCGAAGCTAACGGACGAGTCCAGCGTCAACTCACCGGCAATCCGTGTGGCATTAGCGCCACCACTTGTCAGTTCGATGGCGCTCGGGTCGCCGCTACCCTGTACCGCCAACTGTTGAGAGCCGGCAGCGGTAAAGTCTTCGATAGTGATGTCTTTACCCTGTTCCTGAATCAGCGTGATACTGCCGTCGTTAGCAACTTCCGCGGTAATGCCGGTCTTACCAGACGCGGCGTTCACCTCACGTGCAATCGCTGAGAGGTCGTTTGCATCGGTGATCTGCGCGGAAATGGTCGCTGAGCTGCTCCCATTGGAAAGGGTGAGCGACACGGTTTGAGGCACGGCGATTGGCGTGGTAGCGGTGTTGCTCAGGGTCGCCGATGTTCTTGCCGTCGCGTTCACACCCGTCGTGGCACCGATGTCGTTGATGGCTGCGGCGATGTCTTCTGCCGTGTCACCTGCTGTAATGGGCACCACCTGGCTGTCCAACGAGCTGGAAATGGTGAGATTCTGCGTGGCGATCGTGTTTTGTGCGGGTAACGTCGCATTCGCTGCGGTTGTTGAACCGGTGCCCTGGTTCAGGGTTGCGTTGGCCGCGTCGAGCGTGTTGTTGGCCAGGTCGGCGGTTCGGGCGCCTTCGATGGAAACGGCGATGCTCTGGTTTTCATTGGCGCCAGCCTGGAATTTTTGGGCCTGGAAGGTGCCGTCCAGGAGTTTCAGCCCGTTGAACTCGGTGGTAGTGGCAATGCGCTCCAGCTCGCCTTTTAGCTGGTTTACTTCGGACTGCAGGGCCTTCCTGTCAGATGCGGAGTTCGTTGCGTTGGCGGATTGTACCGCCAGTTCCCGAATGCGCTGCAGGATGTTCCCGGATTCGCCCAGCGCGCCTTCAGCAGTCTGAGCCAGAGAAATACCGTCGTTGGCGTTTCGAATGGCCTGGTTGAGGCCTTTGATCTGCGATGTGAATCGCTCAGAGATGGCAAGCCCGGCAGCGTCGTCCTTGGCGGAGTTGATGCGCAGGCCGGATGACAGCCGCTGCAGGGCAACGTTGGAGTCTTCCTGTGAAGTGTTCAGGTTTCGCTGAGCATTCAGCGACGCGATATTGGTGTTGATGATCTGAGGCATAACATTTCTCCCTGCTCAGAGATGCCGGTAACCCGGTGCCCGATCAAAATGGACGCCTTGCCGGCGGAAGTTCATTTAATTGCCGTTTTGCAGGGAGGTAAGCGAAGGTTGTGCCAGTTTCGGAATTTTGTTTTTAAGGCATTGATTAGTAGTGGTTTTATTGGTCTGTTTTGACGTCTGGAGCATGAGTCCAATCGTCAACATGTAGCGGTATAAGGAAGACTATTGCCGCTTTTACATTCCCTTACAAAATACCGTTAATTTTTTCTAAAGGTACGGACGGGGGCGCCGTTAAGCGCAATAACAGGGAGGCGCTCCCAAACTGAAAATGGGCGCCATTCCTTTTCCATGAAATAACGACATATGTCGAAGGAGAAGCAATATGGCTCTCGGTATTAACACTAACGTTGCGTCACTGTCAGCTCAGAACCAGCTGAACAAATCCCAGGAGCTTTCTAACCAAGCTCTGGAGCGTCTGTCATCCGGCCTGCGTATCAACTCCGCCAAGGACGATGCTGCTGGCCTTGCAATTTCGACCCGTTTTCAGTCCCAGATCTCTGGTCTGAACGTTGCGCAGCGTAACGCCAACGACGGTATTTCTCTGGCTCAGACTGCTGAAGGTGCTCTGGAAGAAACCACCAACATCCTGCAGCGTATCCGTGAGCTGTCTGTTCAGTCGGCCAACTCGACCAACTCTTCTTCTGACCGCTCTGCACTTCAGGGCGAAGTAAACCAGCTGAAGCAAGAGCTTGACCGTATTGCCGGTACTACCCAGTTTAACGGCCTCAACCTTCTGGATGGCAGCTTCACTGCTCAGTCATTCCAGGTTGGTGCCAACGCTAACCAGACCATCTCAGTATCCGTGACCGGTGCTCGTGGTGCCGACCTTGGTAACAACACCGTATCCGGTGAAAGTGATACCACTGTCAGCCAGGGCACAGGTTCTGTTGCGGTAGCTGCGGCTGATGTGGCAACGGTTGCCAACAACACCATTGCTACACAGAACATCACCGTTTCTGGAACTGAAGGCTCTGAGGTCATTGGTATTACCCAGGGCGATACTGCAGAAGCGATTGCGGCTGCTGTTAACGCTGAAACCGGCACGACTGGTGTAACGGCTACTGCATCGACCACGGCAACCCTCGCTGGTCTGTCTGACGATGGTACGGTTTCCTTCACGCTTGGTAGTGGTGGCGACACAGCGACCATCTCCGCAGCGGTAACTACCACTGACCTGGGTGCGCTGGCCAAAGCGATCAACGATACCTCAGGCACCACTGGTGTTACGGCTGAAGCAAACGGTGGCGAAATCACACTGACCCAGGCTGATGGTAAAGACATCCGTCTGCAGGACTTTGCCAACTCAGGTAACGCTACCGGTACCGCCACGCTGCAGGGCAGTGGTGATCCAAGTGCGGTTACTTTGACCGCTGGCAGCACTGACAGCACGATTGCTTCTGGTTCTGTTGAGTTCGCTTCATCCGGTGCGTTCTCGGTCAGTTCCTCGGTTGCCGAGACCGCTGGTAGCATTCTGAACGTTGCAGCAGACACCGTGGTTGGTTCTAACCTCCAGTCAGTGTCTTCTATCGACATCGGTACTGTTGCAGGCGCTAACAGCGCAATCGAGATTGCAGATGCGGCTCTTGAGCAGATCAGTGGTATCCGCGCCGACCTGGGTGCTGCCCAGAACCGGTTTGAATCCACAATCGCCAACCTGAGCACAACTGCCGAAAACCTGTCGGCCGCTAACAGCCGGATTCTGGATGCAGACTTCGCATCTGAAACTGCTAAGCTGTCCAAGGCGCAGGTTCTCCAGCAGGCTGGTATCTCTGTACTGGCGCAGGCGAATGCCCGCCCGCAGCAGGTTCTGTCCCTCCTGCAGTAACAGGGGCATAACGGCAAGGCCGGGGTCTTTGGGCCCCGGTTTACTGCTGTATGAGGATAGCGAGGTGAGCTATGAATGGCGTTAACCTGAATGGCCCGGATTTGAAGCTGATTCGTTCCAGCGAGCAAGCTCCGGCTCGGGCAATTTCGTCATCTCAGGCCGAAGGCAGGAATGCCTCCGCCCTGACTGCACCTTCATCACCTGGTCTTGCTGAGCGTTCGGAGTTGTTGTCCGGGGCTCAGGAACTTTCGAAAGCTGAGAGGCTCGAAAGGCGCAGTGAGGCACAGAAAGAGAAATTGGATGATGCCGTGTCTCAACTGAACGATTTCGTTCAGACGGTCCAGAGGGATTTGCAGTTTGAAGTGGATAACGAGCGGGGACAGACGATCGTCAAGGTCGTCGATCAGTCCACCCAAGAGGTTATTCGGCAAATTCCGGATGAAGTTGCGTTGAGGTTGGCAGAAAACTTGCAGCAGGATGAACCGCTGACGTTATTCAACACGAAGGTCTAGAGTTTGCCGCTCTTGGCCTGACGTTGAAAACGGTTGTTCAGCACCGCCGCACCCGAAAGGGGCCGGCGGTGTTTTGCTTACATGTGGTTACAAAATTGGTCGGTAGAAAAGGCAAAGTTTTGCCGCTTCAGGCCGATATATGGAATAGCATTGGAAATTGCCCTCCTGAGGAGGCACATACTATGGCAAATATATCATCGTTGGGTATCGGGTCTGGTGTTCTGACCTCCGAGTTGGTCGATCAGTTGGTGCAAGCGGAACGGGCACCGACGGAAAATCGTTTGGCTCAGAAAACCGAGCGCACCCAGGCGCTGATTTCTGCCTATGGCACGCTTCGCAGCGCAGTAACAGAGCTGCGCCTTCCAATGCGGCAATTGAGTGCTCCAGATAATCTCAAAGCCTTTTCTGCAACGTCGTCCAACGAAGACGTTGCTGTGTCTGTGGACAGCTCCAAGGCTAACCGCGGTACTTACAGTGTCGATGTGACAAGTCTCGCCAGCGCTCAGGCGCTCGCGTCGCGTGATGTATTCGCGGATCGCGACAAGACCAGTGTTGGCCAGGGAACAATGACGCTTTCTGTTGGTGACAATACCACCAATATTGTTATAGACAGCAGTAACGACACGTTGCAGGGCCTGGCAAACGCAATCAACGATTCTGATGCAGGGGTTTCAGCGGGCGTAATCGATACCGGTAGTGGTTTCCAGCTCGTGCTATCGGCAGACGAAACCGGTACGGCAAACGCCGTTAGTATTTCCGTATCGGGCGACAGCGCCGGCACGGATACCGATGCCCAGGGGCTTTCCCGTTTTGCGTTTAACACATCAATGGATGCGGGCGCCGGTCTCAATGAGACAATCGCCGCGTCGGACGCCGTGATGAGTATCAATGGCGTAGAGGTTACCCGTTCTACCAATAGTTTTGAGAACGTCATTGATGGTTTGACATTTGATCTGACTGCCACTGGTACGTCCACGGTTAAGGTTGAACAGGATCTCGGTGCGGTAGCAGACCGTGTCCAGGGCTTTGTCGAGAAATTTAATGGCCTGCAGGAAACCATTGATGCGCTGGCAGGATTCAATGCAGAGAGCGGTAGCGGAAGCCTTCTGACTGGCGATAGCGTTATTCGGGGTATTCAGAACCAACTCCGCCAAGTGCTGACCCGCGTTGTTCCCGGGCTTGAAGATGCAAGTGTCCGAAGTCTGGCGGATGTGGGTATTACCACAAATTTCGAGACTGGCTCTCTGGAATTTGACCGCGAAGAGTTCATGGCGCAGTTAAAGGCTAATCCGGACGATGTCACGGCTTTGTTTGCCGAACAGGGCAGGGCTACCGACAGCCAGGTAGAGTTTGTTCGCAGTGGTGTAAACACCGAACCTGGAACCTATGATATCAACGTGACCCAGGCTGCGACCCAAGGCACGCTTGCCGGGAATGCCGCAGCCACTTTTCCCGTTACTATTGACGGAACAAATGATGAGTTTTCACTGCTGGTTAATGGTGATACCTCCGTTAACCTTCAGCTTACACAGCAGACTTACAACAGTGCACAGGATCTGGTTGACGAGATTCAGGCTCAGCTTAATAGCAACAACGCGCTGAACGCGTCAGATGGGTCCGTTCAGGTGAGCCTGGGGGCTGGGGATGAGCTGGTTTTCTCTTCCTCCACCTACGGCAGCGAGTCTTCGGTCACCTTGTCGTCCGCTGAAAGCGCGGCTACGTTTGGATTGGATGCCGCCACAAGCACGGATGGCCTCGATGTTGCGGGTACCATTGACGGAAGAACAGCTGAAGGCGAAGGGCAAACACTGTTTCTGGGCGAAAACAGCGGTGCTGCGTCTGGGCTCCAGGTACAAATATTGGGCGATCAGACTGGAAGTCGAGGCTCGATACAATTTATTGAAGGTGTTGGCGAACGTACGGTTGATCTGATCACCAACTTTGTCGGTGCCGATGGTGCAATTGATACCAGAACCGAGAGCCTGAACCGCGATCTGGAGCGAATTCAGGAAAATCAGATTCGGCTGGAAGAGAGAATTACAGCCTATCGAGAGCGCTTGGTGAGTCAATTCACAGCTGCGGACTCATTGATCTCGCAACTGAACAGTACACAGGACTTTGTGAGCCAGCAGCTTGCTGCGCTGGCACCACAGAATAATCGCAATAACAATTGATGTTTATTGCACGAAAAGCGAATAAAGAGGTCACTTATGAACGGTTTACAGGCTTACCAACGCGTAAACGCCCAAACCAGCATTACGGATGCCGATCCTCACAAGCTGATCCAGCTTCTTTACAACGGAGCGTTGGAACGCATTAACATGGCCAAAGCCAGGATGCAGGCGAAGGATTTTGAGGGCAAAGGCCGATTGATTTCCAAAGCGATTGAAATCATCGGTGGCCTCCGTGGCTTTCTGGATTTCGAGAAGGGTGGCGATCTGGCCGTGCGCCTGGAATCGCTTTATGACTACATGGAGCGGACCCTTTTTGAAGCGAATGCCAAGAATGACGTCGCTAAGCTTGATGAAGTCGCGGACCTTCTGCGCTCAATCAAAGACGGCTGGGATGGCATCCGCGAAGAGGCTACCTCCAAGCAACAGCAGGCTGTCTGAATACGACGTTCTGGTGTGAATACCGTGCATTCTATCCAAGATGCCACCTGGCGCCCTGCCGGGGGCATCCGCGGCCAGTAACGAGGTCGCCCTCTTGCCCCAATAGCCATTCCCCCCGCTGTCCCGTACAATACGCCCCTTATTTTTAATACATCCATTCTGTTCAGTCTGGAGCAAGGGCATGTCTGATATTAAAAAGGTGGTTCTGGCGTATTCCGGTGGCCTGGATACCTCGGTAATCGTTCGCTGGTTGCAGGATACCTATGAGTGTGAGGTGGTGACGTTCACCGCCGACATCGGCCAGGGCGAGGAAGTTGAGCCGGCGCGTGAGAAAGCGAAAGCGCTCGGCGTGAAGGAAATCTACATTGAGGACCTGCGCGAGGAATTCGTTCGTGACTACGTGTTCCCGATGTTCCGCGCCAACACCATCTACGAAGGGGAGTACCTGCTGGGTACCTCCATCGCACGCCCGCTGATCTCCCGTCGTTTGATTGAGATTGCCAACGAAACCGGTGCGGACGCGATTTCCCACGGCGCTACCGGCAAGGGCAATGATCAGGTTCGTTTCGAGTTAGGTGCCTACGCGCTGAAGCCAGGTGTGAAGGTGATTGCACCCTGGCGTGAGTGGGATCTGAATTCCCGTGAGAAGCTGCTGGCTTATTGCGACGAGCGCAACATTCCGGTGGAGAAGAAGAAGGGCAAGAGCCCGTATTCCATGGATGCCAACTTGCTGCATATCTCTTATGAAGGCATCAACCTGGAGGATCCCTGGGCGGAAGCCGAGGAAGATATGTGGCGCTGGAGTGTGTCTCCGGAAGCAGCGCCCGACACGCCTTCCTATATCGAAGTGACCTATGAGAAAGGCGATATCGTGGCGATTGATGGCCAGGCCATGAAGCCTCACGAGGTGCTTGAACATCTGAACAAGGTCGCCGGCGAGAACGGGATTGGTCGTCTGGACATTGTTGAGAACCGTTATGTGGGTATGAAATCCCGCGGTTGTTACGAAACTCCGGGCGGCACCATCATGCTGCGCGCCCACCGTGCGATTGAGTCCATCACCCTGGACCGCGAAGTGGCGCACCTGAAGGACAGCATCATGCCGCGTTATGCGGAGGTGATTTACAACGGTTACTGGTGGTCCCCTGAGCGGGAAGCGCTGCAGGCGCTGATCGACCAGACCCAGACTTATGTAAACGGTACCGTGCGCCTGAAGCTCTACAAGGGCAACGTGGATGTGGTTGGGCGTAAGTCTGACGATTCATTGTTCGATGAGAAGATTGCGACCTTCGAGGAAGACCAGGGCGCCTACGATCAGAAGGATGCTGAAGGCTTTATCAAGCTGAATGCGCTTCGGTTGAGGATTGCGGCTGGCAAGGGTCGCAAGCTTTAAGTGGCCTCCCGTGACGCCCGGAACTCTCCGGGCGTCTTCCCCGTCTCTGCTTTGAACTTTCGGTGAAACGACGTTGTTTCGCTGTACCCCAGCCTCAACGCTATCTCCGGAATGCCCAGTTCGCTGTTCGTCAAAAAATCTTCCGCCATTGCCTGTCTTACCTCGTCCAGCAACTGCTGATACGAAACACCTTCCTGGCTAAGTTTTCTCTGCAGCGTTCGGCTGGTCATACCCAGATGGTCTGCGACCATGTCCTGGCGGGTGATGCCGTGCATCAACTGTTTGCGAATGCTGTGTTTAACCCGGTTGGTGAGGGCTGTGTCGGTTTCCAGGGTGGCCAGTTGGCTGAGGGCGTGGGCTTCCAGGGTTTTTCGCAGCAGTGGGTCAGGCTGGCGTAGGGGAGTGCCCAGCAGGTCTTTGTGCAGAACAATGGCATCTTCGTTGGAACGAAAACGTACCGGGCAGCCCCAGCGTTCCGTGTAGGCGCTCTCCAACTCCGGCCCGGGGGAAGGGTGTTCGAGGTGTACTTCCACTGGCGAGGCGGCGTTGTTGTCGGCCAGCCACCGGGCGTAGTTGATCCAGGAGGCGAAGACGTTGTCCACCATCTGGGGGCGAACGACCGGGTCGGTGTAGTTGCAGGCCCAGATCAGTTTGATGTGATCGCCGCTACCCGCAATTTGCGTCGTTCCCATGTCGCCGACCAGTTTCTCGAACGGGGCTATACGAGCTACTGCTTCTCCCAGCGTGGCGGAGCTCATGGTGATATACCCGAGAACACTGTAGGACCCCGGTTGCACGAAGTCACCGGTTTCAAGGCCGAGGATGGGGTTATTGCTTTGTTCACAAAGCAGCCGTATGAATGCCTGGAACTGCTCGCCGTTTATACGCTCGTCGTCGGTCTGGAGAATCGACGCATCAAGCCCGGCGTTGCTGAACAGTGCTGAGGTATCCAGGCCTTGGGCATTGGCGGCGCGGACATATTGTCTTAGGGCTGCTACGGAGGCGGTTCCGAGGGTCTTCATGATTACGGCAACGTCTTGGGGTTATTGTTGCCATCAGTATAACGGAAGCAGAAAAGAAAAAAGCCAGCTAAGAAGCTGGCTTAAAAACAAGGAAAGAACGAAAGTGCCTGAAAAATTCGTTAATTCTGCGGACTTTCCCCATTTGGCGGCGGAGGTACTACTCGGCTCCTCCGCCATGGGGGATAATGCTTAAATCCACAATTTCAGAATAGGGCTTTCGCTCATGGAAGTCTGTTTGTGATGTGTGTCGCAGTGTTACGTAGCGTAATCCGACACTCTTCCTTCAGGCTTTCTCAAGCTCTGGCCTGGTCTCGGTAAACCGCCGGGTCTCATAGGCATCTACCAAGCCTTGAACTGCTGCACGCTCCATCTCCTGAACCGAGGGGGTGCCGTTTTGGGCGTCCGCCCTGCAAAGCACCATGCCTGCCTCAACCGAGATGTAACCCGCCGTGGTTTTCAGAGCTTTGTGGTTAATGCCGTCGAATACGCGGCGAAAAGCTGTTGTGGAGCAATGATCGCTGTTTGGGAAGTGAGCGATAATCGCGTACTGGTTGTCGCCCACGCGGCACAGGGAGTCCATGGGCCGGATCAGGTGGCTCAGGCGGCGGGCGATGCCAACGGCCAGCTCACTCATCACCGAGGGAGCGTGCTTACGCTTGAGTTCCTGCCAGTTGCGAATGCCGCACAGCACATAGGCAGAAGCACCGCCTCGGGATTCCGCCTGCCGCAGGCATTTGCCCAGCTTATTCCGGGCATAACGGTTGTTGCAGAGGCCCGTTTCAAGATCAATGATGTTGCTGCTTTCCAGTTCGCGGTTGTTCTCGATCAACAGGGAATTGGCGCGCAGCAGGGTGTTCTGGCGGTCTGCCATGCGGTCGGCCGCGAAAATCCTTGGAATCAGCTGCTTGGTCATGTCCGATTTATAGATGAAATCGTCGACGCCCCGGTCGAATGCTTCTGACAGGGCCTCCACGCTCTCCCGGGCGGTGAGCAGGATCACGTAGGTGTAGTGGTTGTTCTGCTCATCCTGCTGGCGGACCTGATCGGTCAGCTCCAGCCCGTCCATCTCCGGCATCAACCAGTCGGCAATCAGCACACTGACCGGGCGTTGGTCAATAAACTCAAGCGCGGCAGGGGCATTGTTGGCGATTCGTACGTCGCGGTACCCTGCATTGCGGAGGGTTCGGCCCACCACCATACTGCTGAATTTGGCGTCGTCTACCACGAGGATGGGAAGATCAAGATTTGGCATTGTTAACTACTACTCACCAGTCCATTGTCAGATGCGGTGCCGGCCCGGTCTTGGTATGCTTTGGCACCTTGCGCAACCAGAAGGGCACCAGTATAGCGTTTTGTACGTGCCCTGACGTGGATAATTGTAAAAAGTGAGAACACATCATGCCTTCTTTTGACATCGTTTCTGAAATCGACATGCACGAAGTCACCAACGCCGTGGACCAGGCCAAGCGCGAGCTGGGCAATCGCTGGGACTTCAAGAACGTGGACGCGGACATCGAACTGGACGACAAAGGCATCACCATCAGCGCCGAACAGGAATTCCAGTTGGAGCAGTTGATGGACATGCTGCGCATGGCCTTCGCCAAGCGCAATATCGATTCCCGGGCGTTGTCCGAAGACGGAGAAAGCAAAGCCGGCAAACTGGTCAAGCAGCATCTGCAATTGAAGCAGGGAATCGAAACCGACATGGCCAAGAAGATCGTTAAAATGATTAAGGACGGTAAGCTCAAGGTCCAGGCCAGCATCGAAGGTGACAAGGTAAGGGTAAAAGGGAAAAAACGCGACGACCTGCAAACGGCGATTGCGCTGTTAAAGGAAGCCGAGCTGGATATTCCACTGCAGTTCAATAATTTCCGCGACTGAACCGGGAGCCACACCATTTTATCCGGCAACACCCTGGCGTTACTTAAGGAAACCCTCCACACCTACACTCGTTGGCAGGTCATTGCGCTCCTGTTTCTGGGGTTTTCGGCCGGCCTGCCGTTCCTGCTGGTGTTCTCCACCCTGAACGCAAGGCTGGCGGATGTCGGGGTGGAAACGGCCACCATCGGTTTTTTCAGTTGGCTGGGCATAACCTATTCCATCAAGGTGTTCTGGGCGCCGGTGGTGGACCGGTTGAAACTGCCGTTTCTCGACAGGCTGCTGGGCAAGCGCCGGAGTTGGATATTATTGGCTCAGGCGGGCATCGCAACGGGCCTGTACCTCATGGCCCACGTGGACGCCACCGTGGCACCGGAGATGATGGCGTTCTGCGGTTTGCTGGTGGCTTTCTCGTCCGCCACCCAGGACGTGGCGATTGATGCCTACCGGATTGAAGTGGCGGAAGAGCGGTTGCAGGCGGCACTGGCGGCCACCTATATCTTCGGCTACCGGCTGGCTTTGCTGGTCGCCGGGGCCGGGGCCTTGTATCTTGCGGAGTTCTGGTCCTGGCAGGTGTCTTACGAAGTGATGGCGCTGCTTGTTGGAGTAGGCATGGTGACGGTACTCATCGTGCGGGAACCCAGGGTCAATCACTACGCCGCCGCCCAGGACATCGCCGACAAAATTGAGCATGAGGCGAGTAAGCGCACCCACCTCAACCCCCGCCTGGCTCGATTCATCGGATGGTTCTACGCTGCCATCGCTGGGCCCTTCCTGGACTTCTTCCGTCGCTACAAGGAACTCGCCATCCTGATCCTGGTGATGGTCGCTGTGTATCGCATCTCCGACATCGCCATGGGGGTTATGGCAAACCCCTTCTATCTGGATTTCATGGGCTTCTCGAAAACCCAGGTGGCCGACGTCACCAAAATCTTCGGCTTCTTCATGACCATCACCGGCTCTCTGGTGGGTGGTGTACTCGTAGTACGGTACGGCGTACGTCGCATCCTGCTGGCCGGCGCCATCATGACCGCCGCCACCAACCTGCTTTTCGTCGTTCTGGCACAATACCCGCCCAACATTGTCACCCTTGCACTGGTGGTCAGTGCCGACAATCTCAGTGGCGGCATCGCCAATGTGGCATTGATAGCCTGGCTGTCCAGCATGACCAGCGCGGCCTTCACCGCTACCCAGTACGCCCTGTTCAGCTCCCTGATGACACTGCCCGGAAAATTCATCGGCGGCTTCTCCGGCATCGTCGTGGCCGGATTCGGTTACGCAGAATTCTTCCTGGTTGCCGGCATAATGGGCGTTCCCGCCATACTGCTGGCCATATACATGATGCGCAAAGGCGAACGCCTGGACGCCCTGGCACCGCGGAACGAAGCTGTTGAGTCGTCATGACCGAACCCACCAAAGACCAGAAAATCTGGCAGGTTGTTGCCGCTATCCCCCCTGGCTGCGTAGCCAGCTACGGCCAGATCGCAGATATGGCCGGCCTGGGCCGGCAGGCCCGGTATATTGGTAAAGCTTTGGGAAAACTCCCAGAAGGGCACGCCATTCCCTGGTATCGCGTGATCAGAAGCAATGGCCAGATCGCATTCCCCATCGGCAGCGAGGCTTTTGAGACGCAAGCCCAGAGCTTGCGGGAGGAAGGAGTCGTCGTTGTAGATGGACGAATATCAATGAAGCAGTTCGGCTGGCGCCCGTAGTTTATTGGGTTGATATACATCGGAGTACAGTCGGGCAGGGGGTGGTGCCAAATTTTTCTGCCAGAAAAAGATGTCCGAGCAAAGCGAGTTCTTTTTCCAAGAAAAATTTGGCACCACCCCCTAGCCAGCCCCCAAACCCTTCAGGCTAGGTAGCAGAGAGGGGCAAAGCTCAAAACCTACAGCCGAAGCGCCCCATCAACCTCAATCATCCGCCCCGACATATAGTCATTCTCAAAAATAAACGCCGCCGCAGACGCAATCTCCTCCGGCTTACCCATACGCTTCAAGGGAATACCAGCGGTCATCTTCTCAAGGGCTTCCGGTTTCATCGAAGCCGTCATCTCAGTCTCGATAAAGCCAGGCGCAATCCCCATGCACCGAATGCCATAACGGGCAAGCTCCTTGGCCCACACCGGCACCAACGCCGAAACCCCCGCCTTGGCGGCAGAATAATTGCTCTGGCCCATATTCCCGGCACGGGAAATCGACGCAATGTTGATAATCGCACCCTGATCGCCATTCTTGATCATCTGCGTAGACGCCTCACGGCCGCACAGGAAAACCCCCGTCAGATTCACATCAATCACCGACTGCCACTGCGACAGCTCCATGCGCTTCTCAACCTGGCCGTCCTTAACCTTCACCATCAGCCCATCCCGAAGGATGCCAGCGTTGTTAATCAACCCATTAAGCTGACCAAAATCCGCTACGATAGCCTCAAATGTCTGCTCGACATCGTCTTCCTTGGCAACATTGCAGATATAGGTTCTGGCATCGCCACCGGCTTTCTTACAGGCGGCTGCAGCCTCTTCCAGCTTCTCCGGCATCAGATCAATCAGCGCCAGACGAGCCCCTTTGGCTGCCAGATACTCAGCCATGGCTCGGCCCAAACCCTGGCCGCCGCCAGTAATTGCGATCACGGAATCTTGAAGTTTCATGTTTTGCCCTAAGGTTAAGCATTAGCGGAAGCGGCGAGTATATCAGAGGTTTTTACGGTCGCAGCAACCAGACCAACGCTCATCCACGGAGGCTCCCTTGGGCATTTTTCTGTTTTTATTCATTGTCATGCCCATCGTCGAAATGACGATATTGATCAAAGTTGGCACCATGATTGGCGCCCTGAATACCATTGGCCTTGTCCTCTTGACGGCCATCATTGGTGCCGCGCTGCTGAGGCAGCAAGGGCTCGCCACCTTGTTGAAAGCCAATCAGAGGCTCAATAGTGGTGAGTTGCCAGCGAAGGAAGTGGCGGAAGGCCTGATTCTGGCCGTGGGCGGCGCCCTGCTGCTGACGCCGGGATTCGTCACCGACACCATTGGCTTCCTTTGCCTGATTCCGGGCACCCGCCACTGGTTCGCCGCCCAGGCCCTGAAGCGAATGGTGGTGGCCGGCCAGTCCGGCGGTTTCACATTTACCGCAGGCCAGCAGGGGCCTTTCCAGGGGCAGGGGCCCTTTGGCGGCCGCGAAGGGCCGTTCGGGCGTCAAAATCCTTTCGACAGGAACGATGACATTATTGAAGGGGAATACCGCGACGAAACCGAGCGCGACTACGATCGCCTGAACCGGAATACCGAAGGCCGAGAGGATAGTGATCACGGCGATGGCGGTCCGAAAAAAAACTGAAAAATTTTTCAGGGGAAGTGTTGAAAACGCATCGGCCACCCCCACATAGGTCTCACAAGTTCGCTGCGGGCTAATAACCGCTGTAAAACAGTTGGTTAAAAGCCCCGGCTTTTAACGCAACCATCATTGCCAAACCTAACCTGACATTGGAGATATCGAGCAATGAAAATTCGTCCGCTACACGATCGTGTTGTCGTGCGCCGTAAGGAAGAAGAAGAGAAAACAGCTGGTGGCATCGTACTGCCGGGTAATGCCAAAGAGAAGCCGTCCCAGGGTGAAGTTATCGCCGTAGGAAATGGCCGTATTCTCGACAATGGCGAAACCCGTGCGCTGGCGGTAAAGGTGGGTGACACCGTGGTCTTTGGCCAGTACGCCGGTAACACCGTAAAGGTTGACGGCGAAGACCTGCTCATCATGAGCGAAAACGACATTTTCGGCGTTCTCGAGTAAGCGCTCGGTTACGCAGCAATCCGATTGAACGATTGAATTGGGTTTAACGAACAGGAATAGATGACATGGCAGCAAAAGACGTTAGATTCGGTGACAGCGCCCGTAAACGCATGGTTCAGGGTGTCAACATCCTGGCGGACGCAGTTAAGGTAACCTTGGGCCCGAAAGGCCGCAACGTTGTTCTGGACAAGTCCTTCGGCGCACCAACCGTCACCAAGGACGGCGTATCCGTCGCCAAGGAAATCGAGCTGAAAGACAAGTTCGAGAACATGGGTGCCCAGATGGTCAAGGAAGTTGCTTCCCAGGCCAATGATACCGCCGGTGACGGCACCACCACGGCGACCGTTCTGGCACAGGCCATTGTTCGTGAGGGCATCAAGGCCGTTACTGCCGGCATGAACCCGATGGACCTCAAACGTGGCATCGACAAGGCGACAATCGCAGCAGTACAGGCCATCCGTGACCTGTCCAAGCCCTGTGACGACAGCCGCAACATTGCCCAGGTAGGCACGATCTCCGCCAACGGCGACGAGACCATCGGCCAGCTCATCGCAGACGCGATGGAGAAAGTGGGTAAGGAAGGCGTTATCACCGTTGAGGAAGGCCGTGGCCTGGAAGACGAGCTGGACGTAGTGGAAGGCATGCAGTTTGACCGTGGCTTCCTGTCTCCGTACTTCATCAACAACCAGGAAAACATGTCCACCGAACTGGATGACCCGTACATCCTGCTGGTTGACAAGAAGATCTCCAACATCCGTGAGCTTCTGCCCGTTCTGGAATCTGTGGCCAAGGCTGGTAAGCCTTTGCAGATTATTGCTGAAGACATCGAAGGTGAAGCGTTGGCGACCCTGGTCGTGAACAATATGCGCGGCATTGTGAAAGTAAATGCTGTAAAAGCACCCGGCTTCGGTGACCGCCGCAAGGAAATGCTGCAGGACATCGCTATTCTGACTGGCGGCACTGTTATTTCCGAAGAAGTCGGCCTGTCTCTGGAAAACACCACCATTGATGACCTGGGTACTGCCAAGCGCGTCAACGTCACCAAGGAAAACACCACCATTATTGGCGGTGCTGGTGCTCAGGGTGATATCGAAGCCCGCGTTGAGCAGATCCGTAAGCAGATTGAAGACAGCTCTTCCGACTACGACAAGGAAAAGCTCCAGGAGCGCGTGGCCAAGCTGGCTGGCGGTGTAGCCGTCATCAAGGTTGGCGCCGGTTCTGAAGTGGAAATGAAAGAGAAGAAGGCCCGCGTTGAAGACGCTCTGCACTCCACCCGCGCTGCGGTTGAAGAGGGCATTGTGCCGGGCGGCGGTGTCACCCTGATTCGCGCCATCGCGGCTCTGGACAAGGTTGATGCCATCAACGAAGAGCAGAAGGCGGGCGTTAACATCCTGCGCCGTGCCATGGAAGCTCCGCTGCGCCAGATCGTGACCAACGCCGGTGGTGAAGCCTCCGTTGTTGTGAACAAGATCATGGAAGGCGAAGGTGCCTATGGCTATAACGCCTCTACCGAAGCGTTCGGTGACATGCTGGAAATGGGTATCCTTGACCCGGCCAAAGTGACCCGTTCCGCGCTGCAGGCAGCTGCTTCCGTGGCTTCCCTGATCATCACCACTGAGGCGATGATTGCGGACGAGCCGGAAGAAGAAGGCGCCGGCGGCGGTATGCCGGACATGGGTGGCATGGGCGGAATGGGAGGCATGGGCGGCATGATGTAATGCCGACCGGACCCGGACCAATTCTCAATTTCTGAGGAATGGCCCCATAAACCCGGAAAACCCCGCATTGGTTCACACCGATGCGGGGTTTTTTGTTTTTTTGTCATGAACTTGCGAAATGGCTTTGCTAGACTCGGCAACCGGCCATTTATCTTTGTGACACTGTATGAGCGAAACCCCAGCAAAAGCCTTTCTCAGACCCGGCAAAGTGTTCCTGCTGACCTTGGCCGGTGTGCTGGTTTATCTGGTGGCGCTGGTGGTTCTCGTACCGGCCGGATGGCTTTGGCATCAGGCGTCTGCCTATGTTGCGCTTCCGCCGGAAGTCCAGGTCAGTCAGGTGTCTGGCAGGGTCTGGTCAGGCGCTGCCGGCGTGGTGGTCGCCGGTTATCCTGTGAGGCTTGAGTGGCGGCTGGGCATGCCGTCCGTTTCTGGATTATCGTTACCCGTCGATTTTTCAGTGTCGTCGTCACAGTCTTCCGTGGATGGCAATGTTAGTCTCGGATGGCAGGGGGCAGGCACCCTCAACGCCAGTGGCCATCTGGCAGTCGCTGAATTTGAGGACCTGATCCGACGCAGCGGTGGAGCAGTCATCGAAGGTGACGTCACCATTGATCGATTGGTGTTGTCGTGGCAGGACAACCGCGTGACCCAGGCCGACGGCGTTGGCCGCTGGGCAGGAGGCCAGGTTACCTGGCCCATGGGGAATAATATTGGCCAGGCAGATTTCCCGCCCATGCTGGCGACGATGGACAGTACGGCCGATGGCGTTGCGCTGGTCATCTCGGAGCAGGGCGGCGATGGCCCCGCGGCGGATGCCGAGATTCGCTGGAACGGTATGATGGAGTTGCGAGTCTATAAACGCATGATCGACCTGGCCGACCAACCCTGGCCAGATTCTGCTAACCCCAGTGATGTCGTCTTCAGGGTCAAGCAGCCCTTGATTCCGGGAGGTGCTCTGTGACAGCAATGGCGGCTGTTATCGGTAGCCGGCGACTGCCCCGGTTGCTGGCCAATTTGTTACTGGCGGGCCTCGTGGTTTATGTTGCCCTGGTACTGGCGCAGACAACCTGGCTCATCGCCTGGGATGACCGCCCGGTGGCCATGGCACCCGCCTCTGACAGCCGCGCGAGCGCTTCAGGTGGCGGCCGATTACAGCCACTGGCGGCCCATCAGGTGTTTGGCAGGGCGGAAGAACAAACCCGTGTCGCAGAAGTGGTACGCCGGTCGGCACCGGAAACCAGGCTCAACCTCAGGCTTGAAGGTGTGCTGGTGGCAGAGCGCCCGGAGGACTCCGGTGCTATAGTTGCGGGAAGCAATGGAGTAACTGAGCACTATCGTGTGGGTGAGGTCTTGCCCGGTAACGCCGAACTGGCGGAAGTGGAACCAGGCCGGGTGCTGATTCGCAGGAATGGGCAATACGAAACCCTGACGTTTGAAGAACAGCTTTCCACTGGCCTGGTTGAGGGCGTGGAAGAAGATTTGGCGGAACCGGCGTCTTCGCCGGAGCAGTTCCTGAGTGAAGCACGGGAACAGCTTGATTCCCAGGGAGTTGCGGCGCTTGCACCATACGGGCTGAGCCCGACCGGGGAGGGAGGTACGTCCGGTTATGTGTACGATGGTTCCAATGCCATGCTCAATGCTGTCAACCTCAGGGCCGGTGACGTCATCACTGCCGTCAATGGCCAGCGGCTGGGGGATCTTGAGCAGGATATGATGCTTTTTGAGAATTGGCGGTCTGAGCCGCAATTGGAAATAGAAATTGAACGGGACGGATCCATTCTGACCGTGAGCTATGCCATACCTGAACAGTGGCGATGAACGGATTTAACGATACAGGACAATAACGCCAGATGCTTAACCACAGATCCAAATTATTCCGGGCCTTTGTTCTGGCCCTGCTGATGCCCCTGATGTCTGTTGCTTACGGGCAGGAAACGGAGACCTGGCGACTGAACCTCAAGGACGCCGACATTCGCGCCTTTGTGACCCAGGTGGCCGATATCACCGGCTACAGCTTTGTTGTGGATCCACGGGTGAAGGGAAAGGTGACCGTCCTGTCCAGTGCCCCCATGAACAAGGACGAGATTTACGACCTGTTCCTGGCCGTGTTGCAGGTGCATGGCTTCACCGCCATTCCCGGTGAGGAAGTGATCAAGGTGGTTCAGCAGGTGGACGCCAAACAATCCGCTGAGTCGCTGGAGCGGTTTACGGAGGTGCCCTCAGAGCAGCTGATTACCCGTGTTATTCAGATCGATAACGCCAATGCCCTCGAACTGGTGCCCATCCTGCGCCCGCTCGTGGCCAAGTATGGCCACCTGGCGGGGGTGGCGGCCGCCAATGCCCTGATCGTCAGCGACCACTCTTCCAATATCCAGCGCATCGAACAGATTGTGAGAGAGCTCGACAGTCCGTCCAAATACGAGGTGGAGGTGATCCAGCTCGAAGAGGCCTGGGTGGGCGATATGGTCGAGTTGCTGCAGGAACTGGCTCCGGCGGAATTGGGCCAGGGTGGTGGCGATAACGCTGCCCGCAAGTACAGCGTAACGGCCGATGAGCGCAGCAACCGGCTTATTCTCAGGGGTGATGAAACCTTCCGTGACAAGATGAGGGAGCTGATCAGGAAGCTGGACCAGCCCTCGGCCACCGGCGGCACGACCAAGGTCATTCGCCTGAGCCACGCGGACGCGGAGAATCTCACTGAAATTCTCAA
This sequence comes from Marinobacter sp. M5B, assembly GCF_042604615.1. Lineage (NCBI taxonomy): Bacteria > Pseudomonadati > Pseudomonadota > Gammaproteobacteria > Pseudomonadales > Marinobacteraceae > Marinobacter > Marinobacter sp. M5B. The sequence continues at coordinate 3,036,512 of NZ_CP156894.1, read as the reverse complement.
GGGCGTGATGGGTGAGGTGGCCAAGGAATCCTCTGGGGGCACCGGTGGCGCTGGCGGCAGTACCGGGAGCGGACGTAACACCAACTTTTCCGTTTTCGCCGACGAGGGGCTGAACGCGCTTGTGGTACGCGGTGAACCGTCGATGATGCAGGAAGCTGAAATGATCGTTAAGGCCCTGGATGTTCGCCGTGCCCAGGTAATGATTGAGGCGGCCATCGTCGAAATCAGCGACGAGCTGGGGCAGGATCTTGGTGTTCAGTTGGCGCTGGGGGATGAATCCGGCGAGTCTACGCCAGTAGCCGGCACTAACTTCAACAACGTCGGCCGAAGCCTGGGCGACGTATTGGGTGCGATCCTTTCTGATTCGGTGATTGCACCGGCCACCGGCGGTATTACCATTGGCGCAGGCCAGCGGAATGAAAACGGCGTTTCCTGGGGCGTGCTGCTGCAGGCTCTGTCGACCTCGGCGGCGGCAAATCTGCTGTCTACTCCCAGTATCATTACCCTGGATAACCAGGAATCCGAAATCATCGTTGGCCAGAACGTACCTTTCCGTACCGGTCAGTCCACTGTCACAGGTGACGGTACAACCAACCCATTTACCACGATTGAGCGTCGCGATATCGGTCTCACCCTGAAGGTGACACCCACTATCAGCGCCGATGGTCTTGTACGGTTGGTGGTGGAGCAGACCACCGAGAATATTGGTGACAGCGTGGAGTCCGCCTCCGATATCATTACCAACAAGCGTGAAATCAAGACTACGGTCCTGGCAGATGATGGCGAAACCATCGTTCTGGGTGGTTTGACGACCGATGATTTGCAGGTGAATAAGAGTAAGGTTCCCCTGCTGGGCGACATCCCGGTGTTGGGGCGTCTGTTTTCCTCCGAATCCGAGCGCCGGGTGAAACGCAACCTGCTGGTATTCCTGCGCCCGACGATCATGCTTGGCAAGGCCGATGCTGTAGCCGCCACGGATGAGAAGTTCCAGAGCCTGTGGGAGATCAATCTCGGTGTGCGCAAGAAGCTGGGCCTGCCAGACCCGGAAAGACCGCCAACGAAAGACTCGCTGTTCCGGCCTCAGCCTGACTGATCGGCCAAGGGGCTGATCTCAGGCTGCCAGTGGCGGCATCGGGCAGTCCAGTTGATCCGCCACCAGGCGGATCAACTCATATTCCGTGGTCTTGATCTCTCCATCCGCAAGCACGCAATGGCCGCAAGCGTCGAGAATTGCCGGTTTTAGCAGCGGCGACAGGGTGTTCAGCACCAAAAGCGCATCCCGCAGATGCTTGATCGACACCGTCTCCAGAAGTTCCGGCTCCTTAGGTCCGTCGGTAAAACCTGCCATCGCCTCAGTGAACAGTCCCTGGCTGTCGATGCCCTGACGAGCACCCGCCCGGGCCATCAGGCTGAACAGCACTTGCAACTCGTCGGTTACTGTCCGGTAGCTGCGGTGTCGTACCGGAACCGGGCGGGCCGAGTCTCCCGCCAGGTGGCGGCGAAGAAAGGTATGCATGGCCAGTTCGTAGAGGCTCAGACGGTTGTCTGCCCTGATCAACACCTCTGTACACGACATTAACTGGTTGCGCTCGTCCGGATCGAGCTTTCTCAGGGCCGGCATGGCCAGTTCCAGCGCCGGGAATCGTACTGCCTCGCCCAGTGAGGTAAGGGCGGGCAGCAGTTTGTTCAACAGGTCGGCGTTGGGCGCAAAGAGGGCGTTGGTGGTGACCAGCGCCAGCCGTTTCTGTTGCGATGACTCAGGAAGCTGGTAGATCAGTAGCGCATAGCACAGCTGAATGGCGCCGGCCCGGGTGTAAAGCAGGTTGCGAAATGTTGATGGCAGTCGGTTGAGAAGGTCCACGGCATAGTCTTCGCTGCGTTTGTTGACGGTGCCTACCGTTGTTGAGATATCTGCCGATGGCCGGGTATTCAGGGGCGATGTGGAGGCGCGAGGGCTGGCTGCGCTGAAGCCGGAAACCGCTCCATGGGCCGTATCTGCACTGGTTTCGGAGGTTTGGTGCGAGCCCATGGATCGAAGGGCACTTCCCGGTTCGCTGTCTCTAAGCCTGCTGCGAAGGCGGGCAAACATACCCGGCTGGATGGCTTCGATACGCTCCTGAACCGGAGGGTGGGACGCCAGCAATGCTGCAAATTTCATGCGTGCGCTTTCGCCAAAACACATGTGGTTCATGTCACTGGCATGGCTGGTGGTGTCCAGATAGCCCCCTTTGAGGCCAATCTTGAACAGCGCGCCGGCAATGCCTTCGGGGTTACGGGTGAATTGTACCGAGGAGGCATCCGCCAGCATTTCCCGTTGCCGTGATACCGCGGACTGAATCAGTCTTCCGAAGAATACGCCCACATAGCCGATTACCAGCAGCGCCAAACCTACCAGCCCGAAAACAGCCTGGCCCCGACGGTCACGGGATGAGTGGCTGGATACATGGGAGCGGTGGAAGGATGCCCTGAGCAGGAAGGCACCGATCTGTCCGATCATCAGGATGCCGGCCAGGATGGCGATCAAACGGACGTTCAGACGCATATCGCCGTTGAGAACATGGCTGAACTCGTGGCCAACGACGCCCTGGAGCTCATCACGGGTGAGTTGTGTCAGGGCCCCATGGGTCACCACCATGACCGCCTCGCCGGGCGTATAGCCGGCCACAAAGGCGTTGATGCCGGTCTCGTGGTCCATCACGTAAAGCTCGGGCACACTGATGCCGCTGGCGATGGACATTTCTTCTACGATATTGCGAAGCCTGCGCTCGTCGGTGTCCCTGGTGGCGGGGTCAATCGCACGGGCGCCGACCATTTTTGCAACACGCTCGCCACCGCCCGACAGGTCCGCCCAGCGGATCAGAGAGCCAATACCGATCAGGGCAACGACCGCTATCGCTGTATACAGCCCATGGCGGCTCAGTAGCCAGTCGGCAAACGCCAGCCCGGTGTATTCGCTGCGGGTTACCAGATAACCCACCAGACAAACCAGGAGCGTGATGATCACGACCGCGGCCAGAAACAGAGCCACCAGCAAGCCCGTGTTGCGACGGGCGCTGGCCTGGCGCTGGAAAAAACCGGGATGTGCCATGGCAACGGGCCTCAGAAGGCGACTTTCGGCGCCTGACGGGCCTCAGGAGATTCCAGCTCCAGCTGGGAGGAAGGTTTGAAAGCGAACAGTCCGGCCACGATGTTGTTGGGGAACTGTTCACGGAAAATGTTGTAGCCCATGACGCCATCGTTGTAGGCCTGGCGAGCAAAGGAAACCCGGTTCTCTGTGCTGGAAAGCTCTTCCATCAACTGCTGGATGGTTTCGTTGGCTTTAAGCTCTGGGTAGTTTTCCGCCACGGCGTAAAAGTTGGCGAGCGCTTTGGAGAGCATGTTCTCGGCGCTTCCCAGGCGCTGGATTTTGCCTCCATCTGCTGGGTCGCCCGCAGCGTCCTTCTGAGCGCTGACCGCATTATTCCGGGCTTCCATCACTTCGGTAAGGGTGTTGCGCTCGTGGGAAAGGTAGGCCTTGGCCGATTCCACCAGGTTGGGAATCAGGTCGTGGCGGCGCTGGAGTTGAACATCAATCTGGGCAAATCCGTTCTTGAACTGGTTTCTCAGAGATACCAGGCGGTTGTAGATAAACACGATGTAGACAACAACGATTGCAATAACAATCAGGCCGATCAGTGTGGTTCCCATGGGCGGCTCCTTGCGTTCCTGGTGGGGTGACTCAGTGGTCAGACATTATTTTCGACAATTTTGTTGTGAAAGCCAGCAACAAATACCTCGAAATCGTGGGGTTTGAGCGGCTTGCTGAAGTAGTAGCCCTGGGCCAGTTTGCAGCCACGCTGCGCGAGGTAGTATTCCTGTTCCGCGGTCTCAACGCCTTCAGCCACTACCGTTAGATTCAGACTCTTGCCAAGGTCGATGATGGTGTTGGCAATGCGGGTGTCTTCCTCGTTGACAAGCAGGTCATGAATGAACTGCTTGTCGATTTTCAGATGCTGGACCGGCATGCGCTTGAGGTAGGTCAGGGAAGAGTAACCGGTACCGAAATCATCCACCGCTATGCTGATGCCCGCTTTATGCAGGCGTTTCAGCTTCTTCACGGCGTCTTCCAGATTGGTCATGAAACTGGTTTCGGTCACTTCCAGTTCAAGACGTCCGGCGGGGATGTTGTGGCGTTTCAGGGTATCCAGAATCTCGTCCACGATGTGGTTCTGACGTAATTGTACCGCTGAAAGGTTGATCGCAATGCGCAGGGGCATGCCGTCTCTGGCCCAGCGCGCCGCCTGCCAGCAGGCCTGATCCAGAACCCACTGGCCGATTTCCACGATACTGCCGTTCATCTCGGCCACCGGTATGAAGTGATCCGGTGGCACAAGGCCCTTCTCTGGATGTTCCCAGCGAATCAGCGCTTCCGCCCCGATAATCCGGTGGGTTTCCAGGTTGATCTGTGGTTGGTAAACCAAGTGGAACTGCTGGTTGTGGAGCGCGATGGAGAGATCTTTCTCAAGCTGTTTACGTTCACGAATTTCCTGGTCAACGCTGGCAACGTAGAACTGGAAATAATTGTGTCCGCCTTCCTTGGCCAGGGCCATGGTTTGTTCGGCGTTTTGCAGCAACCTGTCGGCTTGACTCGCGTCTCCTGGAAATAGGGCGATGCCGAGGGTGGCGGTCATGGTGATGGTCTGCTCATCGAAGATCATCGGGCTGCTTAGGGTGGCCAGTATACGGTCGGCAGTGTCGGCGGCCTGAAATCCGTCTCTCAATCCCTTCTCCACCACAACAAACTGGTCGCTGCCCAGTCGGGCGATGGTAAAGCGCGTACCGCCGAGCTTCTGCGTAAGGCGATCGGCCACGGTTTGCAGGATCATGTCGCCGGTGCGGAAACCGCACTGCTCGTTGATGGACTTGAAGTCATCGATGCCACAACAGATCAGTGACAGGACCAAGTTGTCATCACTGGCGTCTGCAATATCGGCCTGGAGCAACTCCATGAAGGTGTCTCGGCTGGGCAGGCCGGTTAGCTGATCGTACCTTGAGAGCCGGGTAACACGATCTTCTGCTTCCCGGTGGCGGGTCTGGCTGTCGCCAATCGCAACCAGGAGGTTGTTGGTGGCGTTGACCCAAAGGCCCAATTCATCTTTCTGATGGCCGTGAGGCAGGTGAATCAGATTGTCATCGGGGTGATCCGGGTTGACCTGTTTAACAGAGCGTACAATTCGTAGCAGTGGGCGCGTCAGCAGTAGATGGAAAACCACAAACAGCACCATTCCGAGAATGACGGCAATAGCGATGCCGGAGGCGAAGGTGATGGAGGCGCGCTCAAGCCAGGTTCGGGCAGCCGGACCGGTGTCGTACTTTAGCTCAAGGTAACCGTAAACATTGCCGGTGCCAGTGTCCCGGGAAAGCTCTTTGCGATAGTAACGTTCAGATTCAAAAATCGGGTCCGTAATCCGGCGGGAGGCGCTTTCCTTTAAAGGGCGGTTACGGCTGCCGAGAGGTTCGCCGTCGGGGTGGGTAATGCGTGCGACACGCATGGCTTCCTGAGCAAAGAGGCCGTCGACCACCTGTTGGGCAAGGTCAGCATCGATACTGAAAACGGCCTGGGTTGATGCGTCCTTGACCAGTGCCATGGTTTGCCGCGCCTGATCATCGAGAGACTGCGATACCCGTCCGGCATCAAGGATGACCTGCACGGTGCTGACGATGACCCCACTAATTAACGCCACGGCGAGTACCCATCGCAGCACCCGGTACCCCAGGCGATGTTCTACCTCATAAGAATTTTGCATGGAGGCCTGTTTGATTCGTTCCAACTGAATGAGACCCGGTATCGCTCACCTGGGGCAAAGGGGCTCTCGGCTGACATATTCTTTTTCAAGTATGGTTCAGTTTTTACCTACTGTACCCAGTATCGGCAATTCTTCCAGATAATTCAGGCTACGGGTGTATCAATTTGTAAGATCGTTTGTATCACAGATACGAAAACGCCCGCGAAGTGCGGGCGTTTTTGCGTGCAGGTTGTGGCCTGCAAGGTATCCGAAGCGCTGTTATGCCAGGTTTTCGTTGACGAAATCCCAGTTAACCAGTTTCCAGAACGCTTCCAGATAATTCGGACGGGAATTGCGATAGTCGATGTAGTACGCGTGTTCCCAGACGTCGACCGTCAGTACCGGCTTGTCGGCGGTTGTCAGCGGCGTTTCGGCATTGCTGGTATTAACAATGGCAACGCTGCCGTCGGCCTTCTTCACCAGCCAGGTCCAGCCTGAACCGAAGTTGTTGGCGGCCTTGTCGTTAAATTCTTTCTTGAAGTCTTCGAAAGAACCAAAGGCTTTTTCGATCGCGTCCTTGGCTGCTCCTGTAGGCTCACCACCACCGTTCGGGCTCAGGCAATGCCAGTAAAAGGTGTGGTTCCAGACCTGGGCAGCGTTGTTGAACAGTGGGCCGCTGGCGCTCTTGATAATGTCTTCGAGCGATTTGTTGGCGTTGTCGGTGCCTTCGACCAGACCGTTGAGCTTGGTTACGTAAGTGTTGTGGTGCTTGCCGTAATGGTACTCAAGAGTCTCCTGAGAGATGTGTGGTTCCAGTGCGTTCTTTTCATAGGGCAGTGCGGGAAGTTCAAATGCCATGAGGTCGTTCTCCCTGATTCTCTCTGTTTATGTGTATGTAAGCCATTATTAAATATAGGGGCGCTTTGAGTTATATCAACCCCTTGTGTGCACCCTGCCTACTGCTCGGACAGGGTGCTTTTAAACTCTGGACAACCGGGTAAAAACTGGGCGCAGTTCTTTACCCGCCAGACCAATTCTTCGTAGCTGTCCGCCAGAACGGTCACATGGCCAAGTTTCCGGCCCGGGCGCTCGCCTTTATTGTAGAGGTGTACATGAGCGTAAGGCAGTTCAAGGATTCGTTCAATGTCGCCATGCTCGGCAATAATGTTGATCATGCAGCTGACACCGCGAGCGTCGGTGCTTCCCAAGGGGTGGCCGCTCACGGCGCGGATGTGGTTCTCGAACTGGCTGGTCATGGCACCCTCGATGGTCCAGTGCCCAGAGTTGTGGACCCGCGGTGCCATTTCGTTGGCGACCAGACCTTCGGCGGTTTCAAAGAGTTCAAGCGTTAGTACGCCGACGTAATTCAGTTCGTTCAGCAGCGCCTTGATGTAACGTTCTGCGTCTTCCTGGACATGTTTTTCCAGCTTTGGTGCCGGAGCAATGGAATAACGCAGGATGCCTTCGTGATGAGCGTTTTCCGCCATCGGATAGAAGGCCAGTTCGCCATCCTCGGCACGCACGGCAATAATGGAGACTTCGCGGCGAAACTCGACGAATTTCTCGACGATCAGACGCGGATGACCAATGGATTTCCAGGCCTCTGCTGCGTCTTCCGGTGAACGAAGAACTGCCTGTCCCTTGCCGTCATAACCTTCGGTGTTGGATTTGGCAACCACCGGGCAACCGAGTTCTTCGGCAGCGGCCTGCAATGACTCTGCGGTGTCTGCAATTCTCCATTCTGGTGTGGGAATGCCAAGCTCGCCAAAGAGCGTCTTTTCAGCTTCTCGATTCTGGCAAACCTGCAGCGCTCGGGGGCAGGGGTGAACCGGCTTTTCTTTGGCAATTCGCTCTGCTACGTCCACCGGCAAGTGTTCGAACTCATAGGTGACCCGATCTACCCGGGAAATGAGGTCGTCCAGGTATTGACCGTCTCGATCAATAATCACTTCACCCAGCCCGGCACTGGGATTACCTGACATATCATAGAAAACAAACGTCTTGGCCAACGGGTAGCCAGCCAGAGCCAACATCCGGCCAAGCTGACCGGCCCCTAAAACACCAATTCTCATTCGTTGTCTCCTGCCTTTAATTAGGCATCTGCATTAGTTCGGGGAGTGGGTGGGGGATGCTTTCCAAAACTGTGCGGAGCCATGGATGGCGGAGCCCAAGCGCCACATGGATGTGCCGCAAGGAGCGTGTTTTGGAAAGCATCCCCCACCCGCTCGTACACCAAAGTCCGATTCCTGATTATTGATCGCTGGGATCAGGATTATCCAGGATTGTCTGTGTCTGTGTAGCGCGAAACTCATCGACCGCTATACGGACATCGTCCTTGAATGTACCGATAATCTGAGCCGCCAGCAGGCCAGCGTTAGTGGCACCGGCTTTACCAATTGCCAGGGTGCCAACCGCAATGCCGCCGGGCATTTGTACGATGGACAGCAGCGAATCAAGACCGTTGAGTGCTTTGGACTGGACGGGAACACCAAGGACCGGCAGTGACGTTTGTGACGCGACCATGCCAGGCAGGTGAGCAGCACCGCCCGCGCCTGCAATGATCACCTTCAGGCCCCGATCAGAGGCAGTCTTGGCATAATCAAACAGCAAATCCGGCGTACGGTGGGCAGAGACAACCTTCGTCTCGTAAGGCACGCCCAGCTTGTCCAGCATCTCGGCGGCGTGTTCCATGGTGGGCCAGTCAGACTTCGAGCCCATGATGAGTCCTACAAGCGGCTGCATATGCAACAGTCCTGATATGTGAGAAAGCCGGACATTGTATGTAAGGCCCCGTGGCCATGCAAACAGTCGATGGCCAGGGAGCGCATACTGTCAGCTCTCCTGGCCGTCATTTTGCTGAGTCGCAAGGTACGGGTATTATCGTGCTTTATTAACGTTACCGTCCATATACCGGAGCTGTTATGGAACCAATCCGTCCAGATGATGATGAAGTACGTACCGGCGTGCCCGGCAATAAAGTGGAAGAGCGCAAAAAACGCCAAGCACCCGTGCCAGAGTCGGCCGGTAATGGCGGCCCGGGCAAACCTGCTGGAAAACGCCGGAAAACATCTGGCGGTGGTGGTTCGGGCCGCAGTGCAGTGTTGTTGATCGCGCTGTTGATTGTTGCCGGAGCGGCGGGCGCTGGCTGGTATCAGCAAGAGCAGCGTATACAGGCACTGGAAGGTCAGCTGGAAGAAGCGGATTACTGGGCGCGCCAAAGCAAACTGGCGCTGGCCCGGTTTGAGGGGGAACTTTCCGAGACCGGCGAGAACCTGCAGGAGAAAGGGCAATCCATTGAAGACACGCTGGCGTCCCACAAGGAACGCCTCAATACGGCTGACAGCGAGATCGCCAAGCTGTGGGGGGTTGCTAATGACCGCAACCGCAAGCGGCTCGACGACCACCAGGCCAGGTTGGAATCTTTGAGGTCAGATGTGGATAGCGGCAACAGCCAGCGGGAAGCATTGTCTGCCTCGGTCAAGGAGCTGGAGGCAACGGTGTCCTCCAGGCTGGACAAGGTTCAATCGGACTTTGAGCGGCAGCTTACCGCCGTTCGCGAAACTGGCCAGGAGAATGCCTCACAATTGACGAAGCTGGATGAATCCCTGGCCGGAGTGGACAAGCTGGTAGAGCGCCAGCTGTTGCGTTTCGAGCGAGAGCAAAACCTCACCATTGATGGCCTGGAAAGCCGTATTGCAGCGCTGGAAAAGGCCACCAATAACCTGTCCAGCGGCAGCCAGCTGGATGCCGTTCGCAAAGATCTGGCGGGGCTGAGGGAAACCGTGTCTTCGATTGACTCTTCGCGGGCGCAATTAACCTCAAGGCTGGTTCGCCTGTCGGAAGAGGTCAATGATCTGCGCTCGCGGATGTCCGGCCAATAGAAGGCGGCTGCGAACGGGTACGCAGGCACAGCAGGGCAAGCAGGGCCTGCTGTGCTTTGTAACAGTTTGTATTCATCCCTTGCGGTAGCTCTCAGTTCCGCGAGATTGCAGTTGTTATGATCGGGACAACTCGCGAAAGGATGAAGAGTGCACAACAATGACAACCCGATTTCTTTTTCCCGGTTTTCCCCGGCCAATGGCGGCCGTATTTGTGGCTTTGCTGTTGGTTTCTGGTGCCGGCTGCACGGTGTACCAGTCCATCGGTAAAAGCGTTGGCTCGTTTTTGCACCCGGTATCCGGGCACGATTTCGTTCATATCGGCAATGATGAGTGGGATCGCAGCAATGCGGTTCTCTATTTCTACCGCACCCATTCCCAGTGGGCTGCGGACGAGATCGAGGCGCCAAGCGTTTACATAGACGACCACCACTATTTCAATATTCGAAACGACAGTTTTACCTGGCTTGAAGTTGCCCCTGGCGAGCGGCATATCGCCATCCGCCGGCCACTGCTGGGGCTTGAGGGGCTCAATTCGTTCAGCCTGAGCCTGATTGCAGACGCCACGCTCAAGGTCGAACCCGGAAGGGTGTATTACCTGCGCTATAACGAGTTGCAAGAGCCGGAGAGTAACCATCCGGAACTCGCCGAGGACCACCCCCTGAGGTCTGGCGACTTGCAGCTCGTGACCCGTGACTACGCCATGCAGGCCAAAGAAATTGTCTCCACGCGTTTTCTGAATAGTGATTTGCTTGCCCCTAATCACGCTGCGACCTCCATTGTTGAGGTGAATGAGGACGCAGACTACGAGCGCAATCTGGTTCTTCTGGAAGAGGAGCGAGCGGCTGAAATCGAGCGCCTGAGAGAACAGGGGAAGTATGACGAAACGCCTTGGTACTGGCCCTTTGGCGGTGGCCCTACGGTGCCTCTTGAAAGCGATCGTCGATTGCGGGAACTGGAGCGGGAGTATGCGGCGTTGGAACAGGAGCGGGAGCGTCGGGAAGAGGCAGAATCCGGTGGCGGTTGGTGGATATTCTAACGTCGCCGATCTGGTGTACTGCGAATTGTTGTTTCCGGTTTCGGTTACTAGACTGTGAGGTGTCCGTATTCAGAGGGTTGCCGGATCATGTCGCTGAGAGATTCATTACAACTAACGTTTCGCCGGCTTTCCGGAGAATTGCTTCCCGAGGCACTGGAAAACGCAGGCCACCGGATAGCTAGCCTCAGAAAACGTCTTGATCATCTCAATTGCTCGCTGGCGGAGCGGGCATTGCCTGCGGATCGAAAGTCGCGTGTGAACGAGCTGTCACTTGATCACAAGGCGAGGAAGGCAGGACAGAAAGCCACTCGGTTGAAGTCTGTGAAGGCGGCAAAGAAAACCGGGAGTGATAAACAGGCTTGATTGAAAATTGTACATTTTTTAGCGAGTTGCAGGTTTTTTGAGAAAAACTCCGGAAAAAATTTGACACCGCCAGACAAATGCTTAAAATGCGCGTCTCACTTGGTTGAGACAGCAACGCTGACTCACCAGTGTGCTGTAAAAGTGGGCGGTTAGCTCAGCTGGGAGAGCATCGCCCTTACAAGGCGAGGGTCACTGGTTCGATCCCAGTACCGCCCACCACTTTTCAGCATCACCGGGCCACCCCGCCCGGTTTCAGGTCCCTAAGGCCGATCAGGCCGGGATTGATGCGGAGCGGTAGTTCAGCTGGTTAGAATACCGGCCTGTCACGCCGGGGGTCGCGGGTTCGAGTCCCGTCCGCTCCGCCATTTTTTTGTTTCCAGATCCCGGGTGGTTAGCTCAGCTGGGAGAGCATCGCCCTTACAAGGCGAGGGTCACTGGTTCGATCCCAGTACCACCCACCATTTTCCCCCCTCGTTATTTTCCAATCAACGATTGCCCGCAAACCCGAACAACGTTCCCGTTCACGCCGTTTGATGCAGGATTGCAGTACCACGCAATAGCCTCGGCCACGTCGACTGGCAAACCGCCCTGAGACAAGCTGTTCATGCGCCGGCCGGCCTCGCGAATGGTAATCGGCATAGCGGCCGTCATCTGGGTTTCGATGAACCCGGGCGCTATCGCGTTGATGGTCACGCCGTTTTTCACCTGTTTTGCCATCGCCTCTACATAGCCGATCACGCCGCACTTGGCGGTGGAGTAATTGGTCTGGCCAAAGTTGCCAGCAATGCCGCTGATGGAGGAAATGCAGACAATGCGTCCGTTTTCACGCAGCAGCTCCTGGTGCATCAGCTCTTCGTCGATCAGTTCCTCGGCGGTCAGGTTCACGGCAATGGTCATATCCCAGAAATGCTCGGGCATGTTGCCCAGGGTTTTGTCACGGGTGATGCCGGCGTTGTGGATGACCAGATCAATGCCTTCGAAATGTTCCTTCACAAAGTCTGCAATCTGTTTTGGCGCTTTCTCATCCGTAATATCACACGCCATCGCCTTACCCTTGATGGGGGCCATAACTTTCTGCAGGTCCTCAAGGGCCGGTGGGATATCCAGGCCAATGACCGTGGCGCCATCCCGCGACAGGGTTTCGGCAATAGACGCGCCAATGCCGCGGGACGCACCGGTTACCAGTGCAATCTTTCCGGCCAGCGGCGCGACAGGGTTGCTGGCGTGAGCGGTCGCTCCCTTACTGATGCGGGTTACCTGGCCAGAGACATAGGCCGATCGGGGCGATAAAAAGAACCGGATGCTGGACTCCAGTTGCTGTTCGGCGCCGGGGGCCATCCACAGTAGGTTCGCGGTAGCTCCTTTCTTGCCGACTTCCTTGCCGACACTGCGCACGAAGCCTTCCAGTGCCTGATGGGCAGCGGCCTTGGCGGGTTGGCGACAGGTGCTTGGGTCCTGGCCTATCACCAGCACTCGACCGTTGCCCGCCAGCTTGCGGATGGTGGGGTGAAAGAAATCGTAAACCGCTTTCAGATCGGTGGTGTCTTTCATACCCGTGGCATCAAACACCAGGGCGGAGAATTTGCGATCAATGTCCGCGTTCAGGGGCAAGGCTTCGGCCTTGTTGCCGCTTTTGGCAGAATCGTTCAGAGTATCCATGGCGCTGGCATGAAAGAGTTTTGCGGCGCTGGCGCCCAGCACCTTTCCAATCGTCGAGATAGCTTTGCTGCTGTTGGCAGCGCCGATCAGCACGTCGCCCTCAATAAACGGCTGGTCCGCGCGCTTCCAGCGTTTCAGGGGAACCGGGGCGGGCAGCCCCAGGGACTGGGCGGCGGTCTTGCCAAACGGAGTATTGACGAACTTGAGATAGCGATCAGACATGGCATTTTCCTTTTGCGAAACGAATATCGGCGTACAGGTTAAAGAATCCGGCCGCTTTTGAATTGACTCAATGCCCTGTTACGGTTGTCAGGGATGCCAATGAGCCGGGCCCGGTTGGCGCTAGACTGCAACGCAACGGATACACTCGTTTAAACAGGACATCATCATGGCACAGGCACCGAAAAGCACCCAAAAGAAAACGTCGACGGCAAAGAAGACCACGGCCGCTAAAAGCGATATCCGCCGGGTTGCCATTATTGGTGGCAACCGGGTTCCTTTTGCCCGCTCCAATACCGCGTATAGCAAGGTCAGCAACCAGGAGTTGCTGACCAGTGCGCTGCGAGGACTGGTTGATCGCTTCGGGCTGGAGGGGCAGCGCCTTGGAGAGGTCGTTGCTGGCGCGGTTATCAAACACTCCAGGGATTTTAACCTGACCCGGGAATCCGCGCTGAGTAGCGGCCTGGCGCCGGAAACACCCGCCTACGATATCCAGCAGGCCTGCGGTACGGGGCTCGAAGCGGCCATTCTGGTGGCCAACAAGATTGCGTTAGGGCAGATCGAGTGCGGCATCGCTGGCGGCACTGATACCACGTCGGATGCGCCGATTGGGGTAGGCGAGGGTCTGCGTGAAATTCTTCTGGATCTGAATCGGGCCAAGACAGCCGGAGAACGCCTGAAAGTGCTCAGTCGTTTTCGTCCGAGCCATCTGAAACCGGAAATTCCGCAAAACGGCGAACCCAGAACGGGGTTGTCCATGGGGGGGCACTGTCAGATTACCGCACGCGAGTGGTCCATCCCCCGCGACGAGCAGGACAAGCTGGCCTATGAGAGCCATCAGAAACTGGCATCCGCGTATGATGAAGGTTTTTTCAAGGATCTGATGACCCCACTGGCAGGCCTGGAGAAAGACAACATTCTGCGCCCGGACACGACCCTTGAAAAGCTGGCGACGCTCAAGCCCGTATTTGATCGTGAGAACGGCACCATGACCGCCGCCAACAGCACTGCGCTGACGGATGGTGCCTCCTGTGTGCTGCTGGCCAGCGAAGAGTGGGCAAAAGCCAACAACATGGAGATCAAGGCGTACCTGACGTTCTCCGAGGTGGCTGCAGTGGACTTCGTCGACAAGAAGGAGGGCCTGCTGATGGCACCTGCTTACGCCGTGCCACGCATGCTGGAAAAAGCCGGGCTGACGCTGCAGGATTTCGACTTCTACGAAATCCATGAAGCGTTCGCCGCCCAGGTGCTCTCCACCCTGAAGGCCTGGGAAGACCCTGCGTTCTGCAAGGACCGGTTGGGTCTGGAAAAGCCGCTGGGGAGCATTGATCGAAACAAACTGAACGTCAAGGGCAGCAGTCTGGCCACCGGCCATCCCTTCGCGGCGACCGGTGGGCGTATCGTGGCCACTCTGGCGAAGCTGCTGGAAGAGAAAGGCAGTGGCCGTGGCCTGATCTCCATCTGCGCCGCAGGGGGGCAGGGGGTGACGGCCATACTTGAGCGGTAAGTTGGCGAAAAAATTCATTTTTCCCTTTGACAGGCGCATCAACGCCCCGTACTATGCGCACCTCGTTGATCGGGGCCTTACCCGGTTAACCACCAGTTTGATGCGGGGTGGAGCAGTCTGGTAGCTCGTCGGGCTCATAACCCGAAGGTCGTAGGTTCGAATCCTGCCCCCGCTACCATATCAATAAGGGCCGGTCTTTGACCGGCCCTTATTCGTTTCAGGACACGCTTTTCCCGTATCGGCCACGAAAGCTTGCATTGCCACCATCCCCTGAGGTTATCATTAGCCGTCGCCTTTGCATTAGTTAGGCAACTACTAACACGGTGAAATGATGCCCCGTCGCTCCGAACACACATTCAGTCTGTCTGGCAACCTCGTTGCGTTGCTGGCACTGATATTTGTTGTCTGGACATCGGTTACCGTTGCGCTCCCCACCCTGGATGATCCTGTTGCCACCACTGTCGCGCTGAGCGATTGGCAAGGCAGTTCCGAATCCTCAGAAGGGGCCTCGTCACCCGGCGATGTGTCGTCGCTGTCGCCCACATTCGTTTATCCACCGTCGGCGTTAACGTCCCGCGCCCTTCACCAGTTGGCCTTTGACGGCCCCCCCAGAAGAATTCTCAGTTACCCAGGCCAGTCACAGGCACCTCCCTCCCAGCTATAGACATTCGAACTGATTCAGGCGCTGCTGCCCCTGCGTGGGTGCCCCGCGCCTGGAGAAATGGTCTTTAGCCAGGAGAATTGCCATGGGCAATCAATCAAGCGTTCAAGCGTCCCTGTCTGCCGGAGCCAGATACCGGCTTGTTTCACCGGAAGACGAGGACACCCTCACCAATGACGCCGCCGCGTCGGAGCTGTTGAAGGACTTCACCAGGCAAGCCCCGGTGATCGTCCGGTCATCGCGAGAGATCCAGGAGGTCAAGAAGACACTGGATGTTTCCGGAGAAACCTTTTGTGTGGTTATCAATCGAAATGATGAGGTGGTCGGAATATTGACCCTGAAGGATCTGATCGGTTCCTGGCCCATGAGTCTCGCCAACCAGCGTGGAAGTACCATCGCCGACATTGTTGCGCGGGACATCATGCGGCCGGTATGGCGCTTACCAACGATAGAGCTCGGTAAGCTTCAGGACCTGAAAATTGATGAATTAATCACCATTTTCAAGGGGCTTCATTCGGACTATCTTTTGGTAATGGACACTGTCGCCGTTGGGGCAGAGGAGCAGGTCATTTGCGGGCTGCTGTCCGCTGACGAGCTTAGCCGGCGCCTTGGTATTCGAGTGACCCCTGATCCCGGCCCGGGATCTTTTTCCGATATCGTTCATGCGGTGCGGAAAAACCCCGGGTAGAAGAACGCAACGCTGCAGCCTGCCGTTGCGGGTTGCAGCTTTCTTCCGTTAATGACTATTACTTGAAGGAAGCTTCCATGGCCATTAAAAAAGTGCTCATCGCCAATCGCGGCGAAATTGCCGTTCGCATTGCGCGGGCCTGCAAGGAGTTGGGCATTCGGTCTGTCGCTGTTTATTCAGAGGCGGACCAGTACTCCTTGCATGTCAAGAAAGCGGATGAGTCCTATCAGATCAGTAAGGACCCGCTCAGCGGTTACCTGAATCCCCATCATCTCGTGAACCTGGCGGTCGAAACTGGCTGTGATGCTCTGCATCCGGGTTACGGCTTTCTTTCCGAGAATGCCGAGTTAGCAGCCATCTGCCAGCAGCGGGGGGTAACGTTTGTCGGCCCGTCATCCGAGGCGATCAGTGCCATGGGCGACAAGACCCAGGCCCGCAAGACCGCCATTGCCGCAGGTGTCCCCGTTACACCGGGTTCGGAAGGCAACCTGGATGACGTCGAAGATGCCGTACGCCAGGCGGAGGACGTTGGCTACCCGGTTATGCTCAAAGCCACGTCCGGTGGTGGTGGCCGGGGCATTCGTCGTTGCGATAATGAGAAAGAGTTGCGGCAGAACTACGAGCGAGTGATTTCCGAGGCCACCAAGGCCTTTGGCAGTGCCGAGGTTTTCCTGGAGAAGTGCATCATTGAGCCTCGTCATATTGAAGTGCAGGTATTAGCGGATCATCACGGCAATGTGGTGCACCTGTATGAGCGAGACTGCTCCATCCAGCGCCGTAACCAGAAGCTGATCGAAGTGGCACCATCGCCACAGTTAAGTGAGGAGCAGCGAGAAACTATTGGTAACCTGGCCATCCAGGTTACCCGCCAATGCGGTTACGTGAATGCTGGCACGGTAGAGTTCCTGCTCGACCACGACGACAGCTTCTATTTTATGGAGATGAACACGCGGGTGCAGGTGGAGCACACGATCACCGAGGAAATCACCGGCATCGACATCATCAAATCGCAGATCCGAATCGCGGCGGGCGAGCCGCTGGAGTTTTCCCAGGCCGACATCAGTTATCGCGGTTTCGCTGCTCAATTTCGCATTAACGCGGAAGACCCGAAAAACGGGTTTCTGCCCAGCTTTGGTCGCATCAGTCGCTATTATTCCGCCGGCGGCCCGGGTGTGCGCACAGATGCCGCCATGTACACCGGCTACGAGATTCCCCCTTACTACGATTCCATGTGCGCCAAGCTGATTGTCTGGGCGCGGGAATGGCCGGAACTGGTGGCCCGTTCCCGCAGAGCGCTCAGCGACATGGCTATCTACGGGGTACACACCACGATTCCTTACTACCAGCAGATCCTGAACCACCCGGATTTCCAGGCCGGCACGTTTAATACCGGTTTCGTGGAGCGCAATCCGCAGTTGTTGGAGTACAGCGACAAATCCCGACCGGAATCCATTGCCACGGCCGTTGCTGCCGCCATCGCAGCCCAGGCTGGCCTGTAACACGAATATTGGAGAGCACCATGAGTAAGAGAAAAATTCACATCACCGACGTCATCCTGCGGGATGCCCATCAGTCCCTGATCGCCACGCGTATGCGCACCGAGGACATGCTGCCGGCCTGTGAATGGCTGGATCAGGCCGGCTACTGGTCACTGGAATGCTGGGGCGGCGCCACGTTTGATGCCTGTGTGCGATTCCTTAAGGAAGACCCATGGGAGCGCCTGCGTACCCTGCGTAAGGCTCTACCCAACACCCGTCTGCAAATGCTGTTGCGCGGTCAGAATCTGCTCGGGTACCGCCACTACGGCGACGATGTGGTGGAGGCGTTTGTTGAAAAGGCCGCGGAAAACGGCATCGATGTGTTCCGTATTTTTGATGCGCTGAATGACGTGCGCAATCTGGAGACCAGCATTAAAGCCGTGAAGAAGGCCGGCAAGCATGCCCAGGGTACGCTGTGCTACACGGTCAGCCCGGTGCACGACGTGAAAACCTTCCTGGCTCAGGCCGAGACCATGGCAGACATGGGTGCTGACAGTATCGCTATCAAGGATATGGCGGGCCTGCTGACGCCAGCGGTGACCGCCGAGCTGGTCAGCGGCCTGAAGAAGAACCTCAAACTGCCGGTATTCCTGCACTCCCATGCCACGTCGGGCATGGCGCCCATGTGCCAGTGGGCGGCATTGGAGGCCGGTGTGGATCATATCGATACCGCGCTGTCGGCGTTTGCGGGTGGGACCAGCCATCCGCCGACCGAATCGTTGGTGGCTGCGTTGCATGATGCTGGCTGTGAAACCGGCCTCAACCTCGAGTTGCTGGACAAGGCCACCCGCCATTTCCGCGAAGTTCGCAAGAAATACCATCAGTTCGAGAGTGACTACAATGGGGTGGATACTTCCGTACTCCTGTCCCAGGTGCCCGGTGGCATGATGTCCAACCTGGCGAATCAGCTAAAAGAGCAGGGCGCCCTCGACCGGATTCAGGATGTGTTCGAGGAAATCCCCCGGGTGCGTAAAGACCTGGGATACCCTCCGCTGGTGACGCCCACTTCACAGATCGTCGGCACCCAGGCAGTAATCAATGTGTTGGGCGGCAAGCGTTACGACACCATCACCAATGAGGTGAAGAAATACATGCAGGGCTGGTATGGCAAGGCGCCTGCAGAGGTGGACGCACAGCTGCAACGCCGCGCTGTGGGCAAGGAAGAGTTGATTGAAGAGCGCCCGGCCAACCTGATTCCAAAGGAGTTTTCCGAACTGCGCAAGGAGCTGGGTGATCTCGCCGAGAGCGAGGAAGACGTACTGACCTACGCCATGTTCCCGGACCAGGCCCGCACGTACCTGGAGCAACGCCGCGACGGCACCTTGCAGCCGGAAGCCCTGGAGCCCATCGCCAACGGTAAGACCGGCGGCAGTGTGTCCACTGAATTCCGGATCACGGTGCACGGTGAAAGTTACGATATTCATGTGACCGGTGCCAATCCGGTGAGCGAGACCGAGCGCCGGTTCTACATGACAGTGGACGGCGTGCCCGAGGAAATTCAGTTGGAATCCCAGGGCGAAGCTTCTGAAAATACCCGCAAGGGTGGTCGTGCCAGAGCCACCGGAGAAGGCCAGGTGACCACCACCATGCCGGGCAACATCGTTGATGTGCTGGTGAGCGAGGGTGACGAGGTATCCGCCGGTGACGCGGTGCTGATCATCGAAGCCATGAAAATGGAAACCGAGGTTAAAGCCACCAAGTCTGGTATCGTCAAGGCGGTGAATATCTCGAAAGGCGACCGGGTAGCGCCTGGTGAGAGCCTGATCGAAATCGAATAACCAAACCCCCCGGGACGATCGTCCCGGGCACTCCATCGCAGTTGGGAGCACCCCCTCGAATGAAGTCGATCTTGCTGTCGTTAGCGGCCGTGTTGTCGCTGGCGCCCGGACCGGTGTGGGCAAATGCCGACCGGGCCGTGGATCTTATTTCCCACCCTGTGGGCTACATTGCCATCGCGATTTTCGTAGTCGCGTATCTATTGGTCATTCTGGAAGAACGGATTCACCTGGCCAAATCCAAGCCGATGCTGATCGCGGCAGGGTTGATCTGGATACTCGTGGCCCTGGCATACCGCGCCGCGGGCGCCAATGGCGAAGTGGAAGAAGCCATACGGCATAATTTCCTGGAATACGCGGAACTGTTCTTCTTCCTCCTGGTGGCGATGACGTACATCAATGCCATGCTGGAGCGCGGTGTCTTCGACCAGTTGCGGATATGGCTGCTTGGCAAGGGCTTTGGTTACCGGCGTCTGTTCTGGATCACCGGTATCCTGGCGTTCTGTCTGTCACCGGTCGCGGACAACCTGACCACGGCTCTGATCATGTGTGCCGTGGTGATGGCCGTGGGCCGGGACAGCGCCAAATTTGTGTCCCTGTCCTGTATCAATATTGTGGTGGGCGCCAACGCGGGCGGGGCGTTTAGCCCGTTCGGCGACATCACTACACTGATGGTCTGGCAGAAAGGCATACTCCCGTTCCAGGACTTCTTCCAGCTGTTGCTGCCTTCCATCGTCAACTTCCTGGTGCCGGCGGCGTTGATGCATCTGGCTTTGCCGAAGGGCCAGCCGTCATCACCTGAGTCGTTCGGGAACGTTATTCGCCCGGGCGGGCTCGTCATCTGCGCTCTGTTCCTGCTGACCATCGCCACCGCCATCAGTTTTCATCAGTTCCTGCACATTCCACCGGTGTTCGGCATGATGACGGGGCTCGGTTACCTGAAGATTTTTGGGTTCTATCTCAAACGCCATGAGGAATATCACTGGAACGAGGGCTTTGAGTCCCCACCGGGAGATAGCTCGGGTGACCGGACCCAGGGACGTCGTGCTTTTGACGTCTTTTCCCACATTGCCCGGTCGGAGTGGGACACTCTGTTCTTCTTCTACGGGGTGATTATGGCGGTCGGCGGCCTGGGCTTCATTGGTTATCTCGGCATGATATCGGCCACGCTGTACGGCGATCTGGGGCCCACCGTTGCTAATGTCATGATCGGAGTGATCTCTGCGCTGGTCGACAACATTCCGGTGATGTTTGCGGTGCTGACCATGAACCCGGCCATGCCGGATTATCAATGGCTGCTGGTTACGCTGACTGCTGGCGTTGGTGGCAGCCTCTTGTCCATAGGCTCTGCTGCGGGCGTCGCACTGATGGGACAGGCCAGGGGGCAGTATACGTTTCTCAGTCACCTGAAATGGACACCGGCAATTGCGCTGGGTTACGGGGCCAGTATCTGGGTGCACTTTATGGTCAATGGCTGAGGTCCGGCGGCTGCTGGAAGCCGGCAAGTCCGCTGGCTTCCAGCAGCTCTGCGAATCGGATCGTCGTCAGGTCCATCCCCGGCGCACCGATGACCTGCACATTGAACGGCAACCCATCCGCTGTTTTTCCAATAGGAACGGAGGTAGCGGGCAGCCCGAGCAAGGTAGCCAGGGCAATCCAGCAGAACTGGTCCATGTACGCCCTGGGCTGACCTGCAACGGTGATCTGCCGCTTGAACACCGGATTGCTGTGATCGTGGCGAATGGCCGTGGTTGGGGTGATCGGCGTTAATAGCACATCGAATTCGTCGAACAGGGTAGTGATTTCGGCCCTCATCTTCTCCCGCATTTCGCTCCAGGCCATCCACTGGTGTACCGGCTGGTTCACGCCGCGGCCGTATTCTCCGATGAAGGCCGTGACAGGGCCAAACAGGTGTAGCCAGCGTTCAAGCCGGGAGATCCACATCATTTGCCGGCGTTGGGCCGGTTTCATGGACGTGCTGAGAAGGCTGCCCAGTAAGTTGAAATAGGCAGGCAGGATGTGTTCCAGGTTGAGTAGTTGATGCTGGGCTTCGGCAACCAGTGCTCCATTGCTTTCCAGTGTCCGCCCGAGCTGTTGGTAGCCGTTCAGTAATTCGTCGTCGATGGGGCACAGCGGGTCTTTCAGCCAAAGGCCCACGCGTGTCTGTTCCAGAGAATGAATGGTGGCCGGTGCCATGGCCAGTTGCCAGCTGTTGCGTTCCCGTTCTGCGGGGCCGGCAATCACGTTCAGCAGCAGTTCCAGATCCTTTGCCGAGCGCGCCAATGGCCCGCCTTCGGCCAGGTCCGGCCGCGACTCTGTGCCCGGAGGCCCTGGAATGTGACCACGGAAGGAGACCAGGGCACGGGAAGGCTTGTGCCCGAAAACGCCGCAGAAATGCGCCGGTGTGCGGATGGAACCCGCGAGATCACTGCCCACTTCCAACGGTGTCATGCCTGCCGCAAGCGCTGCGGCAGCGCCCCCGGATGAGCCGCCGGGGGTATGTGCCAGGTTGTGGGGGTTGTTGGTGACACCGAAGAGCTTGTTGTAACTTTGGAGGTCGGTGGCGTAAATGGGGACGTTGGTCTTCCCCAGGATGATCGCACCGGCGTCTTCCAGGCGCTGGACCACGTCGGCGTGTTTTGTCGGGATGTAGTCTTTCAGCGCGGGTGCACCGGCGGTACAGGCCATGCCGGCAACCTCCCAGGTGTCTTTCAGGGTGAGTGGCAGCCCATGCAAAGCGCCCAGTGTCTCACCTTGTGCCTGTACCTCATCGGCTTGCCGGGCTTTCTCCAGGGCTTTCTCTTCATCGAGCGTCACCACGGCATTGATGGTGTCATTGCACTGGCGAATTCTGTTCAGGAAGGCCTGAGTGACGTCCACACTGGTTAGCTCCCCGTTTTTAAGGTCGCTAATCAATTCGGCGGCAGAACGGTAGTGCAGTGGTTCCATGAAAACCTCGATGTTGTTGGCAGGTTCAGCTCAGGTCAGTTCGCTACGCCAGTGTTTGACCCTGACCTGGCTTTTGACGGCATCCAGCACTTCGACAATCAGGTTGATCAGGGCTTCGTTGTGTTCGTCGTTCTCGTCTTCGTTATCGGGCGATGGCAGGAATACGTTGACGATGTCTTCGATGAACGCGTGGTTGGATGCGGAAGCAAGGTCTTCCAGAATCTGGTGAATCACGTTGGCGACGATGTCCCCCACGGCTTCTTCCAGGGTTTCCTGGATGGTTGGGCCGACGACGGGCAGGTACTTCAGCCTCGACAACTCCAGGTTCTGTTTGAGGGCGTTGTCGACGCGGGTTTCCAGGTAGCTTCGCAGGGCGCCGCGATTGGGGATGTACCCTTCCCGTGCTGCTTCCGCAACCCGTTGTGATACCCAGTCGGATAGCATTTCCCGCCTTGGGTAGAGGATGTCGTTCTGAATGCGCTCGAACAAGGGTGAGCCCTTGCGAATCTCGTCTTGAGCACCGGTGAGCACTTTGATGACGATGCGGTCGGAGAGCTCTTCCATGAAGGCTTCGTAGTAGAAGTTGAAGAACTGGAAGGCTCGGGTCTGGGTGACGTCGATCACTTTGTACTGGTGCAGCCGGTAGATGATGGAGATAACCCGCAGTATCCGCAGGAAGCGGAAGCTGCCAACGGGGATGCAGCCGATGATGTCGTACCAGTGGATGAACGGGTAGAAGTACCAGCGGTCGTAGACTTTGGCCTTGATGGCGTAGCCCCAGCGCACGACGAACTCGGTCAGGAAGATGCTGACGAAGATGAGGTCGTAGAACAGGAAGTTTTCGTGGATGGGCTGGTAGAGTTCTTTGACAAGCGGTGCGTGTTCAGCGAGCAGGTTCTGGACACCGGTGAAGTTGTAGATGGAGTCGAAGATGATGAAGGCCAGGTTGATGATAAGCAGGCCTAGCATCAGGAAGTCTATGATGAACCAGATGAGTTGGTGGCTGGTTTTCAGGTTTTCTCGGTTTATCTTCAGCATTCATCAATCCAGGACTTCGAGTTTGGAGTCTGCAGCGGATGTATCGCTTCTCCCCAGACACGCCGTTAACCCATCCATGGGGGCTCGGCATTGCCATCCTTGGCAATGCACGGTCTGGGGAGAAGCGATACATCCGCTGCGATCAGGCTCTGAGATGCCCGCCCTCCTGTTGAGAAAAACGGGTTGCACCTGCCTGATTTTTCGACGCTTTCGTACAGGTTAGCTTATTTCAGCTCTGCCGACGACTTACCGAGCAGTCTCCTGGCGATGATCAGTAGCTGGATCTGTTGGGTGCCTTCAAAGATGTCGAGAATCTTTGAGTCCCTGGCCCATTTTTCCAGTAGTTCAGTTTCGCCGTAGCCAAGGCTGCCGCAGAGTTCGACGCAGCGCAGGGTGACCACGTTGCCCACGCGGCCAGCTTTGGCTTTGGCGATGGAGGCTTCCTTGGAGTTGGGCAGGCCGTTGTCGGCCATCCAGGCGGCGCGGAGGGTTAGGAGCCGGGCCGCTTCGAGTTCGGCTTCCATCAGTTGCAGTTCGCGGGTGACGGCGGGTTGGGTCCAGGTCTGGTGGTGGTATTCCAGGTCGGTGCCGGTTAATGCGATGAGTTCGCGGGTTTTCTGCAGGGCGGCGCTGGCGACGCCTATGGCCATGCCGGCGACGACGGGGCGGGTGTTGTCGAAGGTTTGCATGGCACCGGCGAAGCCTTTTTCGACGCTGACGTCGGGGTCGCCCAGGAGGTTTTCTTTGGGAATGCGGCAGTTGTCGAAGCGGATGGCGGCGGTGTCGGAAGCGCGGATGCCGAGTTTTTTCTCCAGACGTTCGACGGTCATGCCGGCGGTACCTTTTTCCACCACGAAGGATTTGATGGCGGCGCGACCTTTGTTGCGATCGAGGGTGGCCCAGACCACGACGGCGTCGGCACGTTCTCCGGCGGTGACGTAGATTTTTTCGCCGTTTAGGATGTATTCGTCGCCGTCTTCGGTGGCGGTGGTACGGATGGCGGCGGAGTCGGAGCCGGCGCCGGGTTCGGTGATGGCCATGGCGGCCCAGGTGTTGCCCAGGCGGGCGAGTTGTTCTTCGTTGGCAACGGCGGCAATGGCTGAGTTGCCGAGGCCCTGTCGGGGGATGGACAGGGCCAGGCCGACGTCGCCCCAGCACAGTTCGGTCAGCCCCAGAACGGTTTTCATGTTGGTGCCGTTACGATTACCGCCCCCGCCGTTGCTTTCGGAGCGGGCCAGTTTTCCGGCGCCGGTGCCACCATCGGCCGCGCCGTCGTTCATGCCGTCCATGATGGAGGCAAGCAGGTCGAGTTCCTTGGGGTATTCGTGTTCCGCCCGATCGTATTTGCGGGATATTGGGCGAAACACCTCCCGGGCCACTTGTTGTGCCTGATTGATCAGAGGAGAAAATTTCTTCGGTATCTCGAGATTCATCAGAGGTGTCCTTACGTTTTGATCAGGCGTGAAGGCCGCCGCTCAGGGTGGAGATGGAGCGAAGGTCGCGATACCAGCGCTCGACCGGATGTTCCTTGACGAAGCCATGCCCGCCCAGCAGTTGAACGCCGTTGGTGCCGATCTCCATGGCTTTTTCGTTGCACAGTAACCGGGCCAGGGATGTTTCACGGTGCGTTGATAAGCCTTGCTCCAGTCGGCTGGCGGCGCGCCAGGTGAGCATGCGCATGCTGTCGGTTTCTATGGCGAGGTTGCTGATCATGAACGCCACGGACTGGCGGTGGCTGATGGGTTCTCCGAACGCCTCCCGTTCGTTGCAGTAGGGGATAACGTAGTCGAGAACGGCCTGTGATGTGCCGATGGCAAGCCCGCAACGGAGCAACGAGCCGCAGTCCAGGAACGCTTGGTAGTCGAAATCGTTGTCGCCCAGCAGGGCGTCAGGAGACAATTCAACGTTATCGAGCCGCAACTGGACAGGCGCGGAGGCTCTCAGCCCCATGCCCGGGTCGGGTTTGGCCTGGATGCCTGTCACGCCGGCTTCCACGATGAACAGCCGTGGTCGGCCATGCAGTTCCGCGGCAATCAATAGCAGGTCTGCACTGGCGCCGAGGACCACGCTGCTTTTCAGGCCGTTGAGGGTGTAGCCGGTTGCGGTTTCGATGGCGGTGGTCTGCAGCCTGTTCGGGTCAAACAGGGGCATGGGCTCGTCAATAGCAATGGTGGCTGTGGGCGGCGCGTCGTCGCAGAACGCTGGCAGGTATCGGCTCTGCTGTTCCCCGGTGCCCCAGCGGGTGATGGCCTGGGCGACACTGAACGGCGACAGGAGTGCGGTTGCGATGCCCATGTCGCCCCAGGCCAGTTGTTCGGCAATCAGCACGCTGGTCACGGGAGACTGATGTTCCGCCACGCCGCCAAAGGCTTCCGGTACTGCGTACAGGCCAAGGCCAAGCTCGGATGTGGCCGCTGTGACGGTTTCCGGTATTTCCCCGGCTTCATCCGCGTCTGAGGCCGCCGGTCTGATCCGATCCTCTGCCAGCCTGCGGAGCATGTCGGTGATCATCTGTTGGTCATCGGTCAGGGAGAGGTCGAACAGATCCCCGGGTATGCGATTCGGCAATTGCTTGCGGGGCAGCCAGTTGTTCACGCGCTTGAACTCCCGGCCAGCGTGAGCAAGGGTGCGAAACCCGGCACGGGTGCCGTGATAGGCGGTTCTTTCCAAAGACTGACGCAGTCCCAGCCGGTCCAGCATTGGGTTGGCCGCAAGACGATTCATCATCGACAGGGCGAGGCCGACGGGGGTGCGTGTCATACGTTCTCTCCTGGCCATACATTTTCTCCTGGCTAACGCCGCCCGTTTCCGGTTGTCTGGCGATCCGATGCAGTGGGTGTCACGCGATCATGGGGGCATCGGGCATCCTCGCCATTGGCATAGAGCGCATTACAGGCAGGCAAGATGGTCAATTGCCATGGATTAAACGGACCGCTACCCGGTACACTCATACTGCCAACGCGCCTTTTCACCCACTTTCACTGAAGTAATGCTGCTTGATGCGTTCCCACATTAGACCTCTGTTTCTACGCCCTGTCGGGATCGTCTGGCTGATGATGCTGGCAACACCGGGATTGACCTGGGCGCAGCAGGTGGAGGTCAACGTGGAGGGGGACTATCCGCAGCTTCAGGATAATGCGGAAGCCTTCCTGGGTGAGGTTGAGGGCCGCAGTGCCGGAAGCCTTAGACGATACGCCAGCACCGCCGAAGCACAAGTGGAAGAGGCGCTCCGTGCGCTGGGCTACTACAGCCCGATGATTCAGTGGGAAGTGGTCGAACAGCCCGGCGATGACGAAACACCCGCTCGCCTGGTATTGACCGTGCAGCCCGGCGAACCCATTCGCGTCCGTTCCCGGCAGGTGTCCATCGAAGGCCCGGCCAGTCGGGACCCCGATTTCGTGGGAACCCTGCCGGAAAAGCCATCGGAGGGGGATGTGCTGAATCACGGTCAGTACAGCACGTTGCGGCAGACCATCCAGAACCGAGCCACCCGGCTGGGGTATTTTGATGGTGAGTTCACCACCCGCCGGCTGGAAGTCAACCCGGAACAGCACACTGCGGATATTTCCCTGGTCTTTCGCAGTGGCGTGCGATATCGCCTGGGCGAAGTGAGCTTCAAGGAAGGGCATGGCTTCGAGGAGCAGTTGCTTGAGCAATTCGTACGTTTTGAGCCCGGTGAGATCTATCACGCCGACAAGGTTGCGAGGCTAAGCGGCGACCTCTCCAACAGCGGTTATTTTTCCGGTGTGGACATTGACGCATCGCCTGGTAAAGCCGAGGACGGAGTGATACCCGTGTCGGTGGACCTGACCACTCGTCCTCCGCGCTCGGTTGCTGCCGGTGTCGGTTTCTCCACGGATGTGGGACCGCGTTTCAGCGGTAACTGGCGGGAGCACTGGATCAACCCCATGGGCCATCGCCGTGGCGCGCAGACGGAACTTTCGGCGCCGCGTCAAAACGTGGGCGCCTGGTACGAGTTGCCCCTTGATCCTCCCATGACCGATTCCATTCGCCTTTCCGCCGGCTATCAGCGGGAGGATATTGAGGACGTCGAGTCTGAGCTGCTTACCCTTGGCCAGCAGTGGAAACACCAGCTCGATAACGGCTGGTTGCAGGTTGCCTCGATCCGCTGGGAAGGTGAGCGTTTTCGCATCGGCGATGATGACCCCGAGCAGAGCAGTCTGTTGCTGCCGGGGCTTGGGTATTCGAAACTGCAGGCGGACTCGCCGTTGGATCCATCCCGGGGATATCGTATCCAGTTCGATGTGACCGGCTCTCACCGTGCCGTCATCTCCGATGTGGATATTCTCCATGCCAATGTTCTGGTAAAGGGCCTCTACACCCTGGCGGACAACCACCGTTTTCTGTCCCGGTTCCAGTTTGGTGGCGTGGCCACCAATCGCTTCTCGGATGTGCCGCCGTCATTGCGGTTCTTTGCCGGTGGCGACCAGACGGTGCGGGGGTATGGCTATGAGACGCTGTCACCCCGGAACAGCGAGGATGTGGCCATTGGTGGCCGTTACCTGATGGTAGGCAGTGTCGAGTATCAGTACGAGTTTACCGAAAACTGGCGGGTCGCGGCGTTTGTTGACGAAGGCAACGCCATGGATGACCTGTCGGACCCTCTGGCGACGGGTGCCGGCGTGGGCATTCGCTGGATCAGCCCGGTCGGGCCGCTGCGCCTGGACGTCGCCAAGGGCCTGGATCCCGAGTTTGGCGGTGAGTGGCGCGTTCACTTTTCCATGGGGCCGGAGTTATGAGCGACGAAGCGAAAACTCCAACACCAAAACGGTCAAAACGCCTGAGAAACGGGTTGTTGATAGCGCTGGCCGTTATTGTCCTGCTACCGCTGTTACTGCTTGGGGTGTTGGTGCTGGCGCTGCGTTCGGAAACCGGTACAGCCTGGGTGATTGATCAGGTTCCCGGCCTCGAGGTTGAGCAGGGGCAGGGTTCGTTGCTGGGGCAGTGGCAGGCAGCCTCCCTGACATGGCAAGGCTACGGTGTTGGGCTAAAGGTAGAGTCGCCAGTTGTTGACTGGTCGCCCACCTGCCTGTTCAACAAACAGCTCTGTCTGGAGCGACTCCTGGCGGACAGCATTGATCTGACTCTGCAGCCATCCGGCGAGCCCAAAGAAGACAGCGGTGATATCAGTCTACCCAGTGTCGACCTTCCGTTGGGGCTGGTGGTCCGGGACGTGAACCTTGGTCCCTTTACGCTCAACGATGCCAAGGTCTGGGACCGGCTCCAGCTCAAGGCTCAGGGTTCCGGTTCGGACTGGCATCTGCAGAACCTCGCCTTTGTTCGGGACGATATCAGTATTGATGCCTCCGGCAGGCTCCAGACCCGGGGCGACTGGCCGCTGGATCTGGAGGTTGGGCTGATGCTCCCGCCCCCGTATGGCGCTGATTGGCAATTGGCACTCAATCTGACCGGGAGCGCTGCAGACCTGAGAGTTAAGGGCCAGAGCAGCGGTTATCTTGATGCCACGCTGGCTGGCCGGGTGGCGCCGCTGGACAGCGCCCTGCCGGCGGAACTGACCGTTCGTTCCAGCCGGTTCGTCCCGGCGGAGGGGTTACCGAAAACCCTGGTGCTGACAGACACCGTGGTTGCCTTGAAAGGCAGCCTTGAGAACGGTTTCCGCTCGGACTCCCGCACCGTGCTGCCCGGATCGACAGGCGATATACCCTTGTCATTGAAGGGGTTGGTGACTACAGAAGGCCTCGATGGATTGGAGCTCGTGTTGACCGGCCCCGGGACTACTGAGGCTGAGACGGGCCGCCTCCTCGTCACCGGCAACGTGAGCTGGGAGCAGGCGCTTCAGGCAGACGCCAAGGTCAGTCTCGACGCTTTTCCCTGGTACAGCCTGATTCCGGATTTTGAACAGCCGCCGGTCACATTGCGCCAATTCAACGGCGACGTTCAATACCAGGGGGGAGCCTATCAGGCGAGCATTGACGCCAGTGTCAGCGGCCCCATGGGCGACGCCGATATGGCGGGGGATCTTGAGGGTGACCTGGAGTCCGTTGCGTTGACGAACCTGCGCGTTAATACCGGCGCGGGTTTTCTCGGCGGCCGTGCGGACGTGGCGTTCGCTGATCAGTTGTCCTGGGATGCAAGCCTGACGCTGGACAGCTTTAACCCTGGTTTCTGGCTTCCCGCCCTGGAAGCGAGCCTGAGCGGCGACGTGGATACCAGCGGACGTCTGCAGGAGGAAGGAACGCCTACGCTGCAGGCAAAATGGGACCTTTCCGGAAGTTGGCAGGCCAATGAGGCGCTGATACGAGGTGCGCTGGACAGTGATGCCGGTAACTGGACATTGTCGGACCTGGAGCTTGAGGTAGGGGACAACCGGGTGACCGGCCAGGGCCGATGGGGACAACAGATTAACGGCAACCTGGAACTGAACCTGCCTGCGCCGGAAACCTTCCTGCCGGGGCTGGCGGGTTCGGTCAACGGTACGGCCTCGGTTTCCGGCACCGTGGACCAACCCCGTGGCAAGGTAACACTCACTGGCAGCGACCTGGCATGGCAGGATCAATTGAGTCTGTCCAGCCTGGACCTGACGGCCACGCTGCGCGAAGGGTTCAACATCCAGGCGGACCTTCGGGGAAAGGAAGTTCGGTATGGCGAACAGCTACTGGAAGACTTGTCGCTGGCACTGACGGGAACTCGGGATGATCACCAACTCAGGCTAAACGCCCGCCACAAAGAGGCGGAGTTGTCGCTGTTGCTGGCCGGAGACGCCTCGGAAAGCTGGAATGCCTGGGTGGGTGCGCTTGAGCAGGGGCAAATCAGTGTGCCTGCCCAAGGCCAGCAATGGACCCTGTCAGAGTCCGCGGCCCTCGAGTATACCGAAGCGGGCAAGCTCACGTTGGGACAGCACTGCTGGCAGTGGCAACAGGCGTCTGTCTGTGCCGAGGACCAGACTCTGCTCCCGACTCAAGATATCGCCTATCGCATTGAAAATTTCCCGACCACGGCACTCTCCCCGCTGTTGCCGGACACCCTGCGTTGGGACGCAACGCTGAATGCTGACCTGCAAGTGGTCATGACGGAAGATGGGCCGGATGGTGAAGTATCCATCGACGCTGGTTCCGGCGAGTTTGAAGTGCAGGTGAGGGACGAATGGGAGAGCCTGAGCTACAACACCTTCACCACCCGCCTGAGTTTGAAGCCGAATGTGGCGGAGCTGGACCTGCAGTTGCAGGGGCCCGATATTGGTAATCTCTCGGTCGGCATGTCGGTCGACCCGGATAATGATGCCCGTGAAGTCGATGGGCAATTCAGCATCGAAGGCCTGGATATCGCCATGGCTGGCATATTTGCCGGGCTGGAGGTTGTTGAGGGAGAGCTCAATGGCGAGGGGACACTGTCTGGGCCGCTAATGAAGCCAGCTGTAAACGGCGAGCTTGCGCTCTCTGGCGGTCACATTGCCGATCCACGGTTACCGATTCCGCTTGAGGATCTGGTGGTCAGCCTGGAGTTGAAAGGATATAGCGCGGATTTGTCCGGACGTTGGCGCAGCAATGAACGCGGAAGCGGCAACATAGAAGGGTCATTGGCCTGGGAGGCGGAACCGTCGGTGGAAGTGCGGCTGACCGGTGACCGTTTGCCCTTCAATTACGAGCCGTACGCCCAAGTGGAGCTGGTGCCGGATATCACTATCGCCTACGAAGGCGGCGATCTGTCGGTTTCCGGTAACCTGAACGTACCCCGGGGCACGATCGAAATTCGCGAGCTGCCCGCCCAGGCCGTGTCCGTATCCGAGGACGAGGTTATCGTCGGTGCTGAGGAGAAGGAAGGCGGGCTCCGCACTCTCAATATGGACGTCACTGTCGTGGTGGGTGAGGACGAGGTCAGCTTTAGTGGTTTCGGTGTCACCGGTAACCTTGAGGGGACACTGCGTATCGGCAACAACCTGGATACCCGAGGTGCCCTGCAGCTTGTTGAAGGCCGGTATGAGGCCTACGGTCAGGAGCTCGACCTGCGCCGGGCCAGGCTGGTGTTTGTGGGGCCACTGTCAGAACCGTACCTGGACATCGAGGCAGTGCGGCGTGTGGACAACGTGGTGGCCGGTATCCGCCTCAGCGGCCCGGTGAGCTCGCCCCGGACCGAAGTGTTTTCTGAACCGGAAATGCCTCAGACCGATGCGCTCTCGTATGTGATCCTCGGCCGGGCACCGCAAAGTCGTGGTGATGAGGGGCAAATGAGCAGGGCAGCCATATCGCTGGGGCTGACTCAGGCTAACAAGGTAACCCAGGGTATTGGCGAGGAATTCGGAATACGCAATCTGACGCTGGAGGCGGAAGGTTCAGGGGATGAATCGGCAGTAGTGGCCAGTGGTTACCTGACGGATGAACTCAGCATCCGCTACGGTGTCGGCATCTTCCAGCCCATCACCACGGTGGCGCTACGTTACGATATCGGACGTTACTTCTATCTGGAGGCTGCCAGTGGCCTGGCAGCCTCCCTGGATATATTCTATACGCGGGACTTCTGAGCGGGTGATTTACTCCAGTTCAAAAGTCGCGCTAACCCGGGCCTCCAGTTCACGGGAACCGACCGCTGAGACAGCGTCCGAGGCGCCTCGCATTTCCGCCATCATTGGCATCGGGGGTTGATGGCCACCATCGACGTTGATGGTCATCACCTCTCCGCACTGTTTGTCCAGTTCCCGGGCAACAAATTCGCAGCGTGATTTCGCATCCGCAATGGCGCCCGCCAGGGCCTGTTTACGCAAACCGACTTCATCGGAATGAAAAAACTGATGGGGACCGACGTTGTAGTCCATACCCAGTGATTGCGCCTGTGCAAGAATCGGGTTGAGCAGAGAGAGGTCATCGATGGTGAAGCTGACCGTTTGCGAAGCCACGGCCACTCGTCGGGGCTCCTCGTGACGCTCTGGTGAGGGAATCGAACGGCTGTAAAGGTTCAACGAGGCGTCGCTGTAGGATTTGAGCCGGTCGCGGAAGTCCTCGATGCTCTCCCGCCACTTCTCCATCTGCTCGTTGACTTCCTCAGTGGCTGTCTCGGGAAGCTTGTGCTCGGCGCGGGCGGTGAACTGCAGCCGTGCGCTGTCTGGCGTATACTTGACTGAGGCCTGACCGCTCAGGCTGACTTCTGCTGCTGATGCGCCCAGGGGAAACAGAATCAGGGCCGTGGAGGCCAGCAGGTATCGATGGACGTTGTGGAACATAGTTGGATCTCCATGTTATTGCACGAGAATCAGGTCAGGTTGACGCCCCGGGAGCGTGATATCCTGTTCAGGCTGACCGGGAGCGACCCCCATTATGTGACCACCCGCGAGCAACTGAAAGAGTGGGCGGCCCGTTATTTGACGGCTCTGCCCGACGATGCTCGGGAAATTCGTGAAATTAAGGCCGTGTTGCAGCGTTATCTGCCATTTTGAGCGGTATTCTCATCATCTTCTCCGGCGGCTTCGACGGGTTCATCCAGCCGAATCAGCTTCCTGTCTTCCGCAGCCTGCACGAAATGGCTGAAAATCCGCCGGTGGCCGCCATGATAAAGCAGGTACTCCGGGTGCCACTGGATGCCCATTAGCCATTGCCCACGTGTATTTTCTATCGCTTGCACAAACGAGTCGTTGTCCACGGCGACAACGCGGAGATGTGTGCCCAGTTTTTTGATGCTCTGGCTGTGGATGCGGTTCGCGCCAATCACCGGGCTGCGCATCACCTCTCCCAGGCGGCTGTCACTGACGACCCGAACAGTCTGTAGCGGTAACAGTAACGGCCGGTGGCGGGTGTTCACCCGCAGAGGTGTCACGTTCTGGCACAAAGATCCGCCGCGAAAAATATTGATAAACTGGGCGCCGCGGCAGATACCCAGTACCGGGATGTTCAATTCTTCAGCACGGGACAGCAGACGAACATCGGTTTCGTCGCGGCGCACGTCATACCGGGCGGTGACCTGGGGAGTCTGGCCGTACCGCGAAGGGTGCACGTGGGTACCACCGGAGAGCACAAGGCCGTCGAGCAACGAGACGTCCACCTTCGAACCCGGGCGGATAAAATGGGTTCGCGCACCGTGGAGGCGCAGCGCGAAGGTGATCAGCCGGTGGGCGAGGCTGCGGCGTGCCGGGCCGCTGATGCCAATCGTAAGGCCCGGATGTTCAGGCTTATCTACCGGGCTTTCAGACATAGTTCCCGGACCGAAGCCACTGGTCAGACGTGTCTAACCAGCTGTGGGTCAGGTTATGGAGGCTCAGTTTGCGACTGTTGCGAAACTCCGTAACCAGTTTCGATAAGTCATCAGCGTTGGCCACCAGCTGTTCCAGCACAATCCAGTCATTCCAAACCGTGGAAAAATGCCAGTCAGGGTTATCAATGTCGCAGTCGGGTAGCCGGTAATGCAGCGTTGGCCGGCTTTTGATGCGCTCATCCTCCACATATTCTGCGAGCAAATCGCTGTTCAGGTGTGCGAACAGCGGGAGCAGGTCCAGGGCCTTGTTGCGGGTTGGATTGTAATGCAGGTAGTCCCGCATTAATTGCTCCATGTCCGGCGCATAATCCTCTGAAATCAGAAGGTCAATGTAGGTGCTGCTCCAGGGTTCAATGTAGCTGGTCAGCTTACGGCTGAAATCGATCTGGTGGCGTGCCTTCAGCCACTCGTAGAGCGCAGCGAAGGCCCGCAGGTAGCGCACCAGCGTTGTGGCTCTGAGGTCCGGTAGCTCCGGGTTCAATTGCAAACCAAAGGCATAATAGAGCGCCTCCCGGCTGCCGAGTGCGCCTGCTCTTCGCAGCTCATCGCAAAGTGTCTCTATGCGTTCCAGCTTACTGAAAGCCAGCGGAGGGCTGACGATCTCCAGGGGCACGATTTTCTCGGCGGCTGCGTCGATCACGCTCATGGCCTGGCCGCCAAGTTCCCTGACGGACTCGGGAAGACGCTCGTCGGCCAGATCAAGGTCCTTTATCGGGTCCGAATCCAGTTCGATGGTAAAGTCACCGAGTTCCGTTTCAACCTCGGACACATAGCGCGCAACAGACTTTCCGGTACCTCCCAGCAGTTTTGCGGACAGCGAGACGAGATCTTCGTAACCGAGGCCGGACAACTCAATTTCAACGCCAACTCTGCGTTCCTTGCCATCATCCGTCTTGAGGATGTCCGGTAACCTACATCTGTTGCTCATTCAGGCGACTCCCTATCTTGGTTGCGATTACCTTAACACAGTCATACGTCAGGGCGTGGTGGACGGGCCACCCAGTGCGGCTCAAGGAAAAATTGCGTTTACAGGGTTTACACTGGATAAAACACTGTATATAGTCAAATCACTGTATATAAAAACAGGGCTAACCGGGGCAACCTAAATGAAGCTGACAGCTAGGCAGACACAGGTACTGGATATTATTCGTCGCTACCTTGACGAGACTGGGTATCCGCCGACCCGTGCAGAAATCGCGGCGGAACTTGGGTTTCGTTCTGCCAATGCCGCAGAAGAACATCTGCGGGCACTGGCCCGAAAAGGCGCCATCGAGATGGTGCCGGGAGCCAGCCGGGGAATACGTCTTCCCGATGTAGAGGCTGATCTTGGTTTGCCAGTGATCGGTCAGGTGGCGGCCGGTAGCCCCATACTGGCCCAGGAGCATATCGAAGACCATTGCACCCTGCAGCCTGAATTTTTCTCGCCCTCGGCGGATTATTTGCTCAGGGTACGCGGCATGAGCATGAAGGACATTGGCATCCTTGACGGCGACCTGTTGGCGGTGCACCGCACCCACGATGTGCACAACGGACAAGTGGTTGTGGCGAGGGTAGGTGAGGAAGTCACGGTCAAACGGTTCCGTAAGGAAGGCTCGAAAGTGTACTTGATCGCCGAGAACGAGGAATTCGAACCCATAGAAGTGGATCTGACAGAACAGGAACTCTTCATTGAGGGGCTCGGCGTCGGGGTCATACGGCGCTCGGACCTTCACTGACACCCCCAGGGTGTCCGGACATATCCGGCTGTGTTTCGTTGAGTGTTGAACACCGCGGGCGCGGCTTAACGGCAGGTGAGGCTTATTATGGAACAACTCAGCTTTAATCAGAATCTGGCTTATGCTCACGGAGGCGGCAGGTTTGTCGGTTCAGAGGTTGCCGGTATGAGCGACCATGATACCGTCAGGGCGCCTGCTGTCAGGAGTCGCCCAGCCAAACCGGCAGGCAATGTGACCGAAATCATTTTGCCCGAAGGGCAGGTTGAGAACTTCCAGCTATTGCTACCGATGCTTACGCAGTTGAATCAGGAGAAGCGTTGGTTAGCCTGGATTGATCCGCCCCAAAGCCTTGTCAGTAAGTGGCAGACCATGCGTGGCATCGTTGCAGGCGAACTGTTGGTGTTGAGGTCTACTCCTGACTACCCAGCCGGGGAGCTTGCCGAGCGAGCACTGAGCGCAGGCACCTGTCACGCTGTGGTCATGTGGACCCACAAGCTCGGGCGCGAAGCGCTCGCGTCACTGGAGCAGGCTTCGGCTCGGGGTAACAGTCATGGTGTGGTGCTGCGCCAGCGCTGATCGTCAATGAAGTGTGTAGGAGGGCCGGATGTCCTGAGTGTCCGGCTCTTCGTCTTCCCAGTCGATATCATGGGCAACGTTACCGACGGCCTCAATACCGGCTGCAATCATGGCCTTGGCCACGTTCATGTCCCGGTCTTCCATCATCTCCCTGGCTTCCGTCGAAAATGATATCTGGACCAGTGGTGCACTGTCGTCGTCGATGCGGCGAAGCGCATAGTCTCCGTTGCTCAGTTGTACAATCTCGAAAAACGATGGTGACATTAAGTTAGCCTTTCAGTTCATTCCTGTTGGGTCCGGCAACGCCGTGGTTCATTACCATTCGCTGTGCCGATCCTCGAGGATATCGATAAAGTGTTTCATCGCGCCCAGAGTGGTTTCCAGAGCCTGCTTTGAGCGATCCGGGCCGGTGTCAGCTGCAACCGCAATCACGTTTTCATTGCTGACCGTTTTTCGGGTCACCGGGGGATTGCCCTGATGACGCTCAAGCTGCTCGAGATGACTCCACCAACTCCGCCCGTCACTGGCCAGCTGCTCCAGTTCTGTCATTTCCGGGCTGTGGGTTCCGATCAGCTCATCCAGTGCCTCAAGGTCATCAGGCTGGCTATGTTTGTGCTGATACACCCTGGCGATCATTACCAGCGTCAGTTTTCGAGCCCTCAGCCCTAGCTCTATGCTGCCTTGCAGCAGGGCTTCTTTCGTTGGAACGGTGTCGCTGTGCTCCAGCTGCCCCAACAGGTTGCGAGCCAGGAATATTTTCTGGGAAACCAATGAATGCCACTGCGAAGCCATGGTAGTACCTGAGAGCGGTTCACTGCTGTGCGATGAATTAATCGCCAACTATAACATTTTTCATTGTGAATTTCTCCTCCCACCGTTGGTTTGGTGGTTTTGACAAGAAACTACAAAGATTCACTTGAAACGGTCGTTTGAATTTGGCAAAAAGGCGCCCCGATTGAATAACATTTGATCGCCTGTTGTTGTTTCCGGCGTAGGCATGCCAAACCGCGAATGACACATGGGTTGATCGGTTACCTTGGAGGTAGAAGGGAATGCGGAACCAATGGGTCACGGGTTTTACAGTGGCATTGTTTGGGTTGTCAGGCGTTGCGTTGGCAAAGGTCAGTGAATCCGAAGCTCAGCGGCTGGCTAGCGAACTGACTCCAGTTGGAGCTGAGCGGCAGGGCAATGCCTCTGGCAGCATTCCGGCGTGGACAGGTGGGCTAACCAAGCCGCCCGCTAGTTGGAAACCGGGGCAGGTGGAAACCAACCCGTTTCCCGAGGATGAGCCTCTGTTTGTTATTACCGGCGCGAATGTGGATCTATATCGCGACAAGCTGACCGACGGACACATCCGTATGCTTGAGCAATATGGCCCGGAATTTGTGATGCCGGTGTACCAGACCCGTCGTACCGCGGCCTTCCCGGAAGATGTGTACGAAAAGTCCCGGGAGAATGCCCGCAGCGCGGAACTTCTGGCGAACGGAAACGGTGTGCGTGACACCATCATGACCAGCCCCTTCCCGATTCCAAAGAATGGCCTGGAGGTGATCTGGAACCACATCCTGCGTTATCGCGGAGAGGAACTGTCGTTCCGTAGCGCTTCAGCGACGCCCCAGGTGAACGGTTCCTACAACCAGGTTGTTAACCAGTACGACTATTACTTTGCCTACAGCCGCCGCGGCGCGAACCTCGCCGATATCGATAACAAGATTTTTTACCTGAAAACCGACACCATCGCACCATCCAGTCTCGCGGGCACCATCACTCTGGTTCATGAAACCCTGGATCAGATTCGCTCACCCCGGCTCGCGTGGCGATACGATGCCGGCTCAAGGCGGCTGCGCCGGTCACCGAACCTGGCCTATGAAACCGATCTGCCGAACTCTTCATCCCTCCGCTCGGTTGATCAGAAAGACATGTACAATGGCGCCCCTAACCAGTACGACTGGGAGCTGAAAGGCAAGCGTGAGATCTTCGTGCCCTACAATGCCTACAAGCTTCACGACGCGGATGTCCAGCCGGACGATGTCATTCGGCCACAGCACATCAACCAGGAGTTGGCCCGATACGAGCTACATCGGGTATGGGTTGTCGAAGCGAAACTGCGGACCGGTATCAGTCATATCTATTCCCGCAGGGTGTTCTACGTCGACGAAGATAGCTGGCAGATTCTTGCCACGGAGGAGTACGACAGCAATGATGAACTCTGGCGGGTGTCCGAAGCTCACAACATCAGCTACTACAGTGAGCCGGTATTCTGGACTACCATGGAGATGACTTACGATCTGAACGCCCAGCGCTATTACATCGATGGTCTGGATAACGGCTTCCCCGCCTATGATTTCGAGCCTGGCTTCCGTGGTAATCAGTTTTCTGCCTCGGCAGCCCGGAGAGCAGCCCGCCGCTGATGACTGGCAGCCCCGGGCCGGTCGAGGCACGGGGCGCTACCGGACCGTTTTCAAGGAGATGCAATTATGTCGGTACCGGAACAGCTAGAGGCAGTGGATACCTTGGTTGAACACCTGAAGACCGCGCTTGCGGAGAAGAACTGGGACGAACTGTCCCGTCTGAATGAGCTGGTCAAACCGACGATCGAGCCGGTTATGGCGGCCCTTGAGGCCGGCGATCTGAGCCCTGAGCCAATCAGGGAAAGGCTGGCAGCCCTGCAGACATTCTGTGATCGTGCCAATATTTCGGCAAATGAAGCCAAGGCGGAAGCCCAGAAAGCGCTGAAAGGGGTGAACCAGAACCGCAGCGCGGCAAAAGCCTATCAAAACGTCTCGTTAAATCGGCCAAAATAGCGTCATAAAATTGACTCAGGCCCACTTACAGTCTTAAATACCGCACAAATCCCCGCAAGAGATTCGTTTGGATGTCGAAGAATAACAAGGTGCTGGTGCTCAGCGAGGACGATGCGAAAAGACGTGACATTTCTACCATTCTTGAGTTTATCGGCGAAGAGGGCATTGTCGTTGGGGCCGATGCCCATTCACTGCTGAGCAGCGGTGACGCTGAGGATCTGGAGTCAATTTCCGTTGCCGTTGTTAACGGCGAGGACGATGGCGTGACCGCAGTGATTTCAACCGTGTGCGAGGTCGCTCAGGGGGTGCCTTTGCTGTTGGTTGGCGACCCTGATCTGGCGGGCCTCTCCGACGACGAGACAAGCCGGGTAATTGCCCGCATGGAATGGCCGCTTAACTACACCAAATTCGTGGACTCGCTCTACCGTGCACAGATCTACCGGGATCAGTTTGCACGTTCCCGTGAACGGGGGCAGCAACGTGGTCTGCAGCTTTTCCGTAGCCTTGTTGGTACGAGTCGAAAAGTGCAATCGGTACGCCAATTAATGGAGCAGGTGGCCGACAAGGATGTGAGTGTGCTAATTACTGGCGAGTCGGGAACGGGCAAGGAAGTGGTGGCGCGAAACCTCCATTACCATTCCTCTCGTCGCGACAAGCCCTTCGTGCCGGTCAACTGCGGTGCCATTCCAGCGGAATTACTGGAAAGCGAATTGTTCGGGCACGAGAAGGGCGCGTTCACCGGCGCGATCACGTCGCGGGTAGGTCGGTTTGAAATGGCCGAGGGGGGCACCCTGTTTCTAGACGAGATCGGCGACATGCCGTTGAACATGCAGGTCAAGATTCTGCGGGTTCTGCAGGAACGCACTTATGAGCGTGTTGGCAGTAACCGGACTCAGTCAGCCGACGTCAGGGTCATTGCCGCGACTCATAAACATCTCGAAGACATGATTGAAACGGGCGATTTCCGTGAAGATCTCTATTACCGCCTGAACGTTTTCCCCATTGAAATGCCCGCTTTACGTGACCGGGTGGAAGACATTCCGCTGTTGATCAATGAATTGATTTCGCGGATGGAGAAAGAAAAGCGGGGCTCCCTCAGGCTGAACTCGGCTGCGATCATGAGTCTTTGCCGCCACGACTGGCCCGGGAATGTTCGCGAACTGGCGAATCTGGTGGAGCGGTTGGCGATTATGCACCCCTACGGTGTCATTGGGGTTCAGGAGTTGCCCAAGAAGTTCCGTTACGTGGACGATTACGACGAGAACCGGCCAGTGGAAGACTCCGGTATGCCCTCTGGCATTCCCGGGCTGGTGGGGCTGGATGCGCCGGCTCTGCTGCCGGTGAACGGCATCGACCTGAAGGACTACCTGTCCAATCTTGAAAGGCAGTTGATTCAGCAGGCGCTGGATGAAGCCGGAGGAGTAGTGGCCCGGGCAGCCGAAAAGCTTCGGATTCGTCGAACGACGCTGGTTGAGAAGGTCCGGAAGTATGGACTTCGGGATGAGGAGTCCGAGGAGAGCTGATCAATCCCCCAAAGAATCGGTTTCTGATGGCGTCAAAGGTTTGTAACCTTCGGCGCCATCGCTGTTTTTAGGCGACGGAAACCCGTCGTATGCCTTTCCTCTGTTTTTCCTTCCTGTTGAAAAATAAACAAAATTTAAAGTTGGCACAGTGCTGGCTTAGTCTCGTCCAAACGATCCATCCGATTGGTACGGGCCGGGGGTTAGTCCGGTCAGAGGGCGAGTTTATGAGTCAGTTACAGTTTGTGGGTTTGTCGTCAGCAAAGGCGTCTGCCAATGCGGCTGCCGATGTCAATGACAAGGTGACGGCGTTGTTCCCGGAGCAGGACGATGAGGCTGTGGGGACAGCGTTGGAGCTGTTTAATCAGATGTCCCGACAGATCACTGATTCCTACCGCACTCTTGAGTCCCGTGTTAATCAGTTGTCCGGGGAGCTGTCCGCGGAATCCCAGCAGCGCCAGGCGGAGCTGGAGCAGAAAGAGGAGCTGGCAGACCGGCTCTCGACGCTTCTGCATGCGCTACCGGCCGGGGTTGTGGTGCTCGACAGCCAGGGGGTGGTGACGCAGACCAATCCGGCGGCGATCACGTTGTTGGGGGAGCCTCTTGGTGGAGAGCGGTGGGTGGATGTTATCCGCCGCTGTTTTGCGCCCCGCCGCGACGATGGCCACGAAGTGTCACTCAAGGATGGCCGTCGTGTCAGTATTGAAATTCGTACCATGGAAAACCAGCCGGGGCAGTTGATCCTGCTGACGGACCTGACTGAAACCCGTCATTTGCAGTCTCAGCTCGCCCATGCCCAGCGGCTTTCCGCCATGGGCAAGATGGTGGCCTCCCTGGCTCATCAAATTCGTACACCGCTGTCGGCTGCCATTCTGTATGGCGGGCACCTCAGCCAGGAAGACCTGGACGAGGAGATGCGTCAGCGTTGTGCCTCACGGTTGATGTCCCGCTTGACGCACCTGGAGCAGCAGGTGCGTGACATGCTTATTTTCGCCCGGGGCGA
Organism: Marinobacter sp. M5B; assembly: GCF_042604615.1. Classification (NCBI taxonomy): domain Bacteria; kingdom Pseudomonadati; phylum Pseudomonadota; class Gammaproteobacteria; order Pseudomonadales; family Marinobacteraceae; genus Marinobacter; species Marinobacter sp. M5B. The sequence goes on along the minus strand of NZ_CP156894.1, from coordinate 2,995,594 downwards.
GACGCGGTTGGCAGAGGAATTGTCTGCCGACACCCTGGTTCAGGCGCTGGCTTCCGCGCTGGAAGGATTGAAGCTCCCTGCCGGTGTGTCGGTGGGGTTGAGTGACCAGGTCAATAGCGCCGCGCTGATGTGCAATCGTGATGCTCTGGTGGGTGCCTGTACCAACCTAGTGAACAACAGCGTGGAGGCCGGGGCGACGAACGTTGAAGTTGCCGTTGTGTCCGTTGACGAGGAACTGGTGGTGCGCGTGAGTGATAACGGTCCTGGGTTTACCACGGAGCAGGCAAGTCAATTGCTGGAAGCGTTCTATACCACCAAATCCCACGGCACCGGCTTGGGCCTCGCCGTGGTCCAGGCGGTGGTGAAAGCGCACCAGGGTCGTTTCTCGATTGATGCGCCTGCCGCCGGAGGTGCTGTTGCCATCATTTCCCTGCCATTGATGCGTTCGTTGTCGACGGGTGACCGTCGGCAGCAGCCATCAAAGAATGACTGATCGGAGGCTATTATGGCCAAAGCCCAAATTCTGATTGTTGAGGATGACCAGGATCTTCGAGAAGCGCTGGTTACCACCCTTGAGCTGGCAAAGTTTCGCGTGCGTGAAGCCGCCAATGCGGAGCAGGCCCTGGCGAAGCTGGCTGAGTCGCCGGTGGATATGGTTGTCAGTGATGTGAACATGCCTGGAATGTCCGGTCACGATTTGCTGCATGAAATACAAAGACGGTACCCCGGCCTGCCGACCATGCTGATCACCGCCTATGGTCAGATCAGCCATGCGGTGTCCGCGATGCAGTCCGGTGCCATCGACTACCTGGTCAAACCGTTCGAGCCATCAGTGCTTGTGGATGCGGTGACCAGAGTGGTCGGCGGCGGCCGCCAGAAAAGTGTCGACCAGCCCGTTGCGGAAGATCCGATCAGCAAACGGATGTTCCAACTGGCGGCGAAGGTGGCAGCCAGTGACTCGACGGTGATGATTTCCGGGGAAAGTGGAACCGGTAAAGAGGTGTTGGCGCGCTATATTCACCAGCAGTCTCCCAGGTCAGACCAGGCGTTCGTGGCGATCAACTGCGCGGCAATTCCCGAGAATATGCTGGAGGCCATCCTGTTTGGCCACGAGAAGGGTGCCTTTACCGGTGCGGTTGCATCCTCCCCGGGCAAGTTCGAGCAGGCCAACGGTGGCACCATCCTGCTGGATGAGATTTCGGAAATGGATCCTGGCCTGCAATCCAAGCTGTTGCGGGTGCTGCAGGAGCGCGAGGTTGAGCGGGTCGGTGGTCGCAAGACCATCGCCCTGGATGTACGGGTTATTGCCACCACCAACCGGGATCTGTCCGATTACGTGCGGGAAAACAAATTCCGTGAAGACCTGTACTACCGGCTGACGGTCTTCCCCATGCACTGGCAGCCACTGCGCGAACGTACACTGGATATCATGCCGCTGGCGAATGCATTGCTGAAAAATCATTGCCGCAAGATGAAATTGACCGGCGTGACCTTCGCGCCCGACGCCAGAGATGCGCTGATGGGTCATCAATGGCCGGGCAACGTTCGCGAGCTGGACAACGCGATACAGCGGGCGCTGGTCTTGCACCAGGGGAATGTCATCCATGCTGGTGACCTTTGCCTGGAACTCGGAATTACCGGGCGTATGGAAAGTGGCCCCGCCGGCACGACATCTCCGGCCTCTCCACACCCAGTCGTTTCCGAATCCGGGGCTGAGTCACCTGATCGGGACGCTCAGGATACCTATGCTGAGGAAAGCCTGTCGGGTCTCGGAGCGCTATCTTCCACGTCACTGGGTGATGAAGTCCGACAGCGTGAATTCCGGATTATCATCCAAACGTTGAAAAAAGAGCGTGGTCGACGCAACCGGGCGGCGGAGCAGTTGGGTATCAGCCCGCGCACGCTCCGATACAAACTGGCCCAGATGCGCGATGCCGGCATCGATCTGGATGCAGAGCTGGCCGCCGCCTGACCACAGCCAACAGGCTCCTTCGTTCGGCACCCAAGGGTGCCGTTTTTTGTGCCCACGTCAAAAGACCGTCGCTGTCTTTCGCCTTTCTCTCCGATTGTTAATTAACATTATGAAAATTAACAAATTAATTATGTTGGCCTGCGGTTTGCTTTGACCTGTTCAGATATGTCCAGGTCAATGGCTTGCCCATTTATACGGCGGGCCGGGAGAGTGAATCATGGTTCAGCGTGCTGACATCAACAGTGTCCTTTCAGAAATTCGCAATATGCGCTCGCAGATGATGGAGAATCAGCGGGTTGAACAGGACAACAACATTCGCGGACGGATGGACGGGCCGTCCAAGGTCCAGGAAACCTCCGACACTCCCAAATTCAGCGACATGCTCAGCCAGGCTGTGGGTTCTGTGAACGAACTCCAGCAAACATCCAGTGATATGAAGACGGCGTATGAAATGGGCGATCCGAACATGGATATCTCCCGCGTCATGATCGCGTCTGAAAAAGCATCCATCTCCTTCGAGGCATTGACCCAGGTCCGTAACCGGGTGGTGAAGGCCTACGAAGACATCATGAATATGCCGGTTTGATAGCGGAGCGGACCCATGGCCAGCGTACCTGCTGAAACCTCATCCTCGAATATGCCCGCGGCGCGGGGAGACGATACCGGCGAGAGCCGTAGCGACCTGATTTTCGGCTTCAACCGGTTGAACCTGCTGCGACAGGTGGGCCTGATGGTGGGGCTTGCCGCCAGTGTTGCCCTTGGCGTTGCCGTGGTTCTCTGGGCCCAGGAGCCCAATTACCAGCCTGTGGTGGGGGATATGTCCGGCTACAACCCACAGGATGTCACGACCATTCTTGATGCCAACAACATCGACTACCGTATGGATCCACGCACAGGCGCATTGCTGGTGCCCTCCGATGAGGTCTATAACGCCCGCCTGAAACTTGCAGCAGAGGGCGTGACGGACGAGCAGACCATGGGCTACGAACTGCTGGACCAGGACCGTGGCCTTGGAACCTCTCAGTTTATGGAAACCATCAGTTTCCGCCGTGGCCTGGAAGGCGAGCTGGCACGAACGATTGGCAGCATGCGCACGGTTCGTGCCGCTCGGGTTCATCTGGCGATTCCGGAGCGCTCGGTGTTTGTCCGCGACGCGCGCACGCCGACAGCGTCCGTGTTCCTTGAAGTAATTGCCGGTCGTCGCCTGGAGCAGGAGCAGATTGCCTCGATCGTGAACCTGGTTGCCGGCAGCATTCCGGAAATGAGCAAGGACAATGTGACCGTGGTCGACCAGAGTGGAAACCTGCTCACCGGTCGTGAGGACGGCGGTGACAGCCAGCAGATTGAAGACCAGTACGATTACACCTCCCGCGTTGAGGATCGCCTGGCTCGTCGGGTTGCCTCCATGGTCAGGCCGGTGGTGGGCGACGGTCGTTTCCGTGCGGAAGTGACGGCGGATCTCGATTTCTCCTCGGTGGAACAGGCTGAGGAGCTGTTCAATCCCGAACAGCAAGCTGTGCGCAGCGAGCGCCAGATGTCCGAGCGGCGTGCCGGTGGCGGCGCCAGTGGAATCCCCGGCGCCCTGTCCAACCAGCCGCCCGCTCAGCCGACAGTTCCGGAACAGGCAACCGCCGATGACGAGGGCAACGTCCAGGCGCCGCCGGTGAACGTGCGTGAAGAGTCGACCCGAAACTACGAAATGGACCGCACCGTCAGCTATATCCGCCAGGAACTTGGCCGCATAAAACGTTTGTCGGTAGCCTTGGCGGTTGATGACATGAAAGTGGTGGATCCCCAGACCGGCGAAGTCAGCTATGAACCCTGGCCGGAACAGGAACTGCAGCGCCTGACCATGCTGGTACGCGATGCCGTGGGGTATTCGGCCGCCCGGGGTGACAGTGTTACGGTGATGAACACTGCGTTCGCCGCCGAAGAGCAGATCGAGTTTGAAGCACCGGCGTTCTGGGAGCAGCCGTGGTTCTGGGACCTGATGAAGCAGGTGCTCGCAGGCCTGGTCATTCTGGTTCTGGTTCTGGGCCTGTTGCGACCCACCTTGAAAAGTCTGTCCGGCGGTGGCCGCAGCGAACGCAGGGGTGACTCCGACGACGGCTATGACGGCCTTGATGGCATCGAAGGCGGCGACGCTCTGCGCGAAGCCATGCATTCACAGGACGATCTGCTTTTGCCCGGCGCGACAGACAGCTATGATAGACAATTGAATGCACTGAAAGGCCTGATTGCGGAAGACCCCGCAAGGGTCTCCCAGGTGATGCGCCAGTGGGTGAATGTCGATGACTGATGAGAACAACCGCCAGCCTGATGCGGCGCAAAAGCCCCAGCGCAAGATTCCGCGGGTGGAGCAGGCGGCAATCCTGCTGATGTCACTGGGCGAAAACGACGCTGCCGAAGTGCTCAAGCACATGGGGCCGAAAGAGGTCCAGCGGGTTGGCGTGGCCATGGCCCAGATGAAAGACGTCAGCAAGGACGACGTTACCTATGTCCTGAACCAGTTTGTCGAGGCTGTTGGCGGCCAGACCGGGCTGGGGGTTGGCAATGATGATTACATTCGCACCATGCTCACCCAGGCCTTGGGGGACGACAAGGCCTCCAGCCTGATCGACCGTATCCTTATTGGTGGCAACACCACCGGCCTGGATACCCTGAAGTGGATGGAACCCCGTGCGGTGGGCGATATTATCCGTTACGAGCACCCCCAGATTCAGGCCATCGTTATTTCCTACCTCGATCCGGACCAGGCCGCGGAGATCCTCGGCACTCTGGACGACAAGGTGCGCCTGGATGTAATGATGCGGGTGGCTTCGCTGGAAAGTATCCAGCCGCAGGCACTGCAGGAACTCAACGATATCCTCGAGAAGCAGTTCTCCGGTGGCTCAGCGGCCCAGACCAGCCGCATCGGCGGGGTCAAACGGGCGGCTGACATCATGAACTTCATGGACCGCAGCGTTGAAGGCGGCCTGATGGATTCCATCAAGGACATGGACCCGGACCTGGCGTCCACAATCGAGGACTTGATGTTTGTCTTCGATAACCTCAAGGACATTGACGACCGTGGTATTCAGGCGTTGCTGCGGGAAGTGTCTTCCGAGGTGCTGGTCGTCGCGCTCAAGGGCGCCGATGACGCCGTTCAGGAGAAAATCTTCAAGAACATGTCCAAGCGGGCCGCAGAACTTCTGCAGGATGACCTGGAGGCCAAGGGGCCGGTACGGGTCAGTGAAGTGGAGTCTGCCCAGAAGGACATTATTACCATTGCCCGTCGTATGGCTGAAGCTGGTGAGATCACCCTTGGCGGTGCTGGGGAAGAAATGATGTGATGAAAGATCCCCGTCGCAACCTCGATCGCATTCCCAAGGAAAACCTCACGGCCTACGAGCGTTGGGAGCTTCCGCTGTTGGATGCGCGCGGCAATGAAATCGCGCAGGAAGAAGACCGCGACGTAAAGCCGTTGACCGCCGCCGATATTGAGGAGATCCGCCAGGCGGCCCGTGAAGACGGTCATGCGGAAGGCCGTGACGCAGGGTATCAGGCGGGGCTGAGTGAAGGTCGTGAGCAGGGGCACCGGGAAGGCTTTGAAGCAGGGCTTGCCGAGGGCCGCGAGCAGGGCGCGGAGGAAGGCCTGGCGGACACCCGCAAGGAGGTGGATGCCAAGCTGGACCGACTGGAGCATTTGCTTGGCGAATTACTGGAACCAATCAAACGCCATGAAGACGAGGTGGAAACGGCGTTGGTCAATCTGACGACCGTTCTTGCGCGCTCCGTGGTGTTCCGGGAGCTGTCGTTGGATTCTTCCCACATTACCGACGTGGTCCGCAAGGCGATGACGGCGCTACCATCTACAACGGAAAACGTGCGCATCCATATTCATCCGGATGACTATCAATGGGTCAGTGAGGTTGCCGACAGGTTCGAGGCGGCGACCTCCATTGTCGAAGATGCTTCTGTTCTCCGGGGCGGTTGCAAGCTGGAAACCCGCCACAGCCTGGTGGACTTCACGGTGGAAAAACGCTTCCAGAAGGCCGTTCAGGGCATGCTGGACCGCCAACTGGACACCGAATCCGCCGGTGAGGGGGAAGAGCTTGATGCCATGATGGGCGATCTGACCGACTTCCGGCACGATGTGCTTGACTCCGACGAGGATGAAGGCCATGACAGCACACCTGGCTGAACGCCTGACACGACTGCAGGATTACTTTACCGAAGACCCCCAGCCGGAACTGTCCGGGCGGCTGACGCGCATGGTAGGCCTTACCCTGGAATGTGTGGGTTGCCCCATGGTGGTCGGCGACCGCTGCGTGATTACCGGGCAGGGCGCCGGCACCGTGGAAGCGGAAGTGGTGGGTTTTGAGGATGACCGTGTCTATCTGATGCCGCTTACGGCCATAGAGGGGTTGCGCCCTGGAGCCAGGGTGGTGCCGTTGTCGGTGGCCAGCCGGGTGCCGGTCGGCCCGGAGTTGCTGGGGCGGGTGGTCAACGGCAACGGCGAGCCACTGGACGGCAAGGGCCCGCTGCAGGCGGAAGCCCGCGTGTCTCTCAGTGGCGATATCATCAACCCGCTGGACCGTGCGCCGGTGCGTCAGTCCATGGATGTGGGTATCCGGGCTATCAATTCACTGATGACCGTCGGCCAGGGGCAGCGCCTGGGCCTCTTTGCCGGCAGCGGCGTTGGCAAGAGTGTTCTCTTGGGTATGATGACCCGCTTCACCAACGCGGATATCACGGTGGTTGGCCTGATCGGCGAACGGGGCCGTGAGGTTAAAGAGTTCATTGAGGATATCCTTGGGGACGAAGGGCTTGCCCGCTCTGTTGTGGTTGCCTCCCCCGCCGATGACTCACCACTGATGCGCCTGCGTGCTGCCATGCTGACCACCCGAATTGCGGAATACTACCGGGATCAGGGCAAGCGGGTATTGCTGTTGATGGATTCATTGACCCGCTATGCACAGGCCCAGCGGGAAATTGCCCTGGCCGTCGGCGAGCCTCCAGCCACCAAGGGCTATCCGCCTTCGGTTTTCGCCAAATTGCCGCAACTGGTTGAGCGTACCGGCAATGGCAGGCCTGGTGGTGGCTCTATTACTGCATTCTATACCGTACTGACGGAAGGCGATGACCAGCAGGATCCTATCGCGGACGCCGCGCGGGCGATCCTGGATGGCCACATTGTGCTGTCCCGGCGATTGGCGGAAGAAGGCCATTACCCCGCCATCGATGTGGAGGCGTCCATCAGCCGGGTAATGCCGCAGGTGACCGAGACCGAACATTTTGCCCGCGCCCAGCGCTTCAAACAGGTCTACTCCCGCTATCAGCAGGCCAGGGACCTGATCAGTGTCGGGGCCTATGTAAAAGGATCAGATCCTGAAACCGATTTTGCCATCACCCATATCGGCAACATGGGACAGTTCCTCCAGCAGGGGTTGAACGAAAGCGCTCCGTTGGAGGACAGCATCCAGCAGTTGCTTGCGGTGGTGCCGGAAAGACGCTCTCCCGATCGCCCCAAGACCCCGCCACAGGCCGATGGAGGTGGTAGGTGATGCTCAGGTCCCAGCGCCTTTCGGTCGTGCTCACTCTGGAAGAACGTAAAGAAAAGGCCGCCCTGGAAAAAATGGCGGAAGCACAGCAGCATCATGAAGCCCAGCGCCAGCAGATAGAAAACCTTGAGCGGTATCAGCGGGAATACCGGGAACAGATCCGCAGTAGCCAGAAAGGTGTGGTGTCTGTTGCTCGCCTCCAGGGCTGGCAGGCGTTTATAGCCCAGTTGGATCAGGTGATTGTGCAACAGCAGAAACTGCTGACACAGGCGGCAGAACGGCTCCAGGCATGCCGGGAAGAATGGCAGAGGGCCTGGGAGCGGCGCCGGGGAATGGAAAAGTACATTGAAACCTGTCGCCGGCACGAGCAGCGGGAGCAGGATGTCAGGGAACAGAAGCAAATGGACGAAGCCGCCGGGCGGATACTGGCGAGGCGGCGCTGATCGGGTTGCCAAATGGCAAACGGCGGATGCAAATTCGGTGTTGTAAGCTATCCTTTATGACAGGGTGCCCTGGGCACACCTGTCATTTCCCGTTACCCGGCACGCATACCATGGAGGCTCCGGAATGCCGATTCATACGCATCGCAGTGACGATGGCCAGACCCTGACCATAAAAATTGAAGGGCGTTTCGATTTCAGCACCCATCAGGCGTTTCGTGATGCGTACGAACATGGCGACGAAAAGGTGAGCTGCTTTGTCGTCGATCTTTCGGACACCACCTACCTCGACAGTTCCGCCCTTGGCATGTTGCTGTTGCTGCGTGACTACGCGGGGGGTGACCGTGCCCGGATTCGCATCGAAAACTGCAACAGCGATGTGCGTCGTATTCTGTCAATCTCCAACTTTGAACAATTGTTCGCGATTCGCTGAATCACCCGGGGAAGACGTCACGGAGGCCCGATGTGGATGATCCACTCCCAGAAAACCGGCCACTCCGGATTCTCATTGCCGATGACAGCCACAGTGATCGTCTGATACTCAAAACCCTGTTGCGCCGCCTTGGTCACGAGGTTGAAGACGCCGAAAACGGACTGGAAGCCGTCAATATTTTCGGCAAGTCCGCGCCAGACATCGTCCTGCTGGATGCATTGATGCCGGTTATGGATGGAATGGAGGCCGCCCGCCAGATCAAGGTGCTGGCGGGAGAGCAGTTGGTTCCCCTGATTTTCCTGACATCACTGTCGGACGCCGGCGCCCTGGCTCGTTGCCTGGAGGCTGGCGGCGACGATTTTCTGACCAAACCCTACAATCGCATCATCATTGAAGCCAAGATTAACGCCTTCAATCGCATGCGGTTGATGCACCGCACCCTGAGCCATCACCGGGATCTGATTCGCGAACGCAACAGCACGCTATTGGAAGAGCAGAAGGTTGCGAAGCGGGTGTTTGACAACGTTGCCCATACCGGTTGTCTGGACGCGCCCAATATCCGCTTTCATGCGTCGCCAATGTCAATTTTCAACGGCGACGTGCTGTTCGCCTGTCCACGCCCGGCTGGCGGCATGCAAATACTGATTGGGGATTTCACTGGTCATGGCCTGCCGGCCGCCATCGGCGCCATGCCCGTGGCGGAAATTTTCTACGGCATGACCAGCAAGGGATTCAGTGGCAGCGATGTACTCCGGGAGATCAACCAGAAACTGGGCCGGATACTGCCCACCGGAATGTTCTGTTGTGCAGCCATGATCCAGGCGGATTTTCACCTGAACCAGCTGCAGATCTGGAATGGAGGGCTCCCTGACGGAGTGTTACTGAGAAAGGATGGAGCGCGTGAAACCATTGTTTCACGGCACCTGCCCTTGGGGGTGCTCGGCAGTGCACGGTTTGATGCGGGTATGGATGTGTTCCATACCGAGCCGGGTGATACCTTGCTGATGATGACAGACGGTGTGATGGAGGCTGAGAACCATCAGGGTGAGATGTATGGAGAGCAGCGCCTTGCCCGCTCTCTCGACGAAATGAGCCGACAGGGGTCACCGTTTGAAACCATTATGGCCGGCATTCGTACCTTTACCGGAAATCAGCCTGAACAGGACGACCTGACGTTGATCAGCCTGCGAATGGCGGAAGACGCGGAACTGGTTGGTATTTCCGATCGACTGCCCCAGTCCGCACTGGAGGGGCCGTCGGAGTGGCGCTGTGTGTACGAGGTTCAGGATCGAACCCTGGGGCAGTTCAGCCCCCTGCCTTTGCTGCTGCATATCTGCATGGAGGTGCCGGGGCTGCGCCGGAAGAGTGGCGAGATATATACGCTGTTGTCTGAGCTGTACAGCAACGCACTGGAACACGGTGTGCTTGGCTTGTGCTCGGACTGGAAGGCGACACCCGACGGATTCGGGCACTACTACGCTGAACGTGAGCGGAGGCTGGCCGATGTGGCGGGCCACTTTATACGCTTTACGTTGACCCATACCATGACAGACAGGGGCGGGCAGCTGGTTATTGTCTGCGAAGACAGTGGCAGTGGCTTTGATTTCAGCAGTGTGCGTCCGGAGGCCGAAGATGAGCGCCGCTATTCAGGCAGAGGTTTGCTGTTGTTACAAAAAATTGGGCGTTCCCTGAATTACCGGGAACATGGCACCAAGGCTGAAATTGTATATGATTGGTATTTTTCTGAGGTTACTGGCCGTGAGGGCAGTATCACCCAACAACCAGGGGGTTGGTCATGACGGACAAACCACACCTTGATGAAGAAGCGTTGGCCGAGTTGCAGGAAGTCATGGAGAATGAGTTCGACATTCTGATCAATACTTACCTCCATGATTCCTCTGACCGTATTGCGCATCTGCGGTCGGCACTGGAAAAATCGGATGCTGACGCGTTCGCAAAATCCGCTCACAGCTTCAAAGGCAGTTGCATCAATATTGGTGCCCCTCGACTGGGCGAACTTTGTTTCGAGGCGGAGAAGGCGGGCCGCGACAATCAATTGTCACAGGCCGGAGCAATGCTCGACGACATCGAGAATGAATTCCGACAGGTTGAGGGCACACTCAAGCGTTTTATTGCGTGACGTGAACGAATGGCATCGCTTTTGCTTTGATATCGTACAGGTGCGCTGAAAAGCAGGATTAGCGCACTGAAAGGGCGTCTGCAGCGTTCAGATTCCACCGTCATCCAGTAAAAGCGGCAAGAGGTTGCCATGTCCCAAATGGTTCTTCCCCAGGCTTCCCCACAGGGTCCACAGGCCGATAACGGTTCGAAAAGCGTCTCAGGCAATCGGGAAAAAAACGGCGATAGTCCTTTTGATTCCGTGTCTCGTGAGGAGCAGCAACGAATCGATCGAAAACAGGCTGAAAAGCGTGATCAGGCTCGGGCCGAGGATACTGGCCGTGCCGACCAGGCCGGCCGGGACAAAAGCGAAAGCAAACCCGCCGATGACCCTGAGGAACCGCGAACCAATGCCCAGGCTGACAACTCGGAGGTTCAGGGCAAGGAAGGGGCTCCGGAAAAACCGACTGCAGAAAAAGAGGAGGCCGCTCCATCTGGGGAAGCTGAGTCTCCATCGTTAGCGGATCAGGAGGCGCCGAAGGAGGTTGTTCCCCTGACATTCGCTGAACTTCAGGCTCTGCTGATGCCGGCGGGGGGGAACACCACGGCAGTGTCGGGCGGCAACCCGGGTGCCGGTAGTGGCGCACTGCCGGGTGTGCAAGCATTTGCCGGAATGATTGCAGGCCTGCCTGGCAATACCGCAGGCAAACAGGCCCTGTCGACAGTGCAGGGAAGTGGTTCAGGCGCTGCGCCGGGCCTGGCATTGACCGACGCTTTGTTGTCGGGTGTGGCGGCAGACGCATCGCGTCCTCAGGAAACCCCATCGCTGCAAGGCGCGGTGCGCTTCCAGGCCGCTGCAGAGTTGGCTAACCAGCAGCTGGCCAATCCGAATACGGCAAAGCTGCCTGCAGAGGTCGCCAACTTGCGAGGGTATACCACCTCTATTGATGTACCGGTCAGTCACGCGGAGTGGGGGGACAAGCTCGTCGGAAAGCTGACCTGGCTGACAGCACGAAATATGTCTGTCGCCGAAATACATCTCACACCGCCTGATATGGGGCCCATGGAAGTCAGGGTTCAGGTTCAGCAGGAGCAGGCACACATTACCGTTCATTCCGCCAACCCGGCCGTGCGGGACCAGCTTGAACTGCACAGCCACCGTCTCAGGGACATGCTGAGTGAGCAGGGACTGTCACTGGACCAGTTTGACGTCAGTGATTCATCGCAGCAGCAAGCCGGCGAGGACAATGCCGGGGAGGGCAGCAAGGATGAGAGGGCAGTACTTGCCGATGGCGGACTGGACGAACAGGATCTTCCATCTGAATCCCTTGATCTGACCTGGAAAGGCGAAGTTGATATCTTCGCCTGACCTCGGCACCCCTTCACCTGATGATTCTGCATCACTCTCCCTTTGCCCATCCTCCCCAGCAACGCTAAACTGCTGTTCTGATAGGGAGGATGGGGTTATCTGGCCCGTCCTTTGCTTAAACCTCTTTATAACCGTTCCGGTTGACGGATTTCTGGCAGACCTACGTTATGGCTGAAAACAATGCGCCCCCTGAGGCGCCGGCAAAGAAAGGCAAGCTCAAACTGATACTGATGCTGACCGTGGTGATTGTTCTGGCGGTCGGGTTGTCAGTCGTTGGTACCATGTGGTTTCTGGGCGGTGGCATCCCGGGCATGGCTGATGCAGAACAGGAAGACAGCTCGGAGCAGGTTGAAGTGTTTGTGCCCAGCACCTACACGGTGCTGGAGAAGGCTCTGGTCACGACAGTGCAGGCCGAAGGGCGGCAACGCTATGCCCAGGTATATCTGGCTTTCGAGGCTCAGGACCCGGCAGCACTGGCTGCGGCTAACCAGCATATGCCGTTGCTTCGCAGCAAACTGATCGGCGTACTCGGTGGCAGGGACTTTAACGAGTTACAGACGCCGGAAGGCCGGAAGGCGCTGGCCGATGATATGCTGGCGACCGTTAACAGCGCGCTAGAACAGGAAGGGGAGCCGCCCTTGCTGGCCGTGCTGTTCAGGAACTTTGTCGTTCAGTAGAGAATGCGTTAGAAATGCATTAGCAATGTACTAGAGACAATCTAGGGCAAGCTAAAGAATGCAACAGCGCCCGGTAGGGCGGACATCACAGGCAGAGAAACGTATGCAGGACTTACTGTCACAGGACGAAATTGACGCGCTCCTCCATGGTGTGGATGACGGCGACATTGATACCTATGATGAAACCGACGAAGCCGGTATCAAGTCCTACGACCTTGCCAGCCAGGACCGCATTGTCCGTGGCAGGATGCCCACACTGGAAATGATCAACGAGCGTTTCGCCCGCTATACCCGGATCAGCCTGTTCAATCTGTTGCGCCGCAACGCCGATGTGTCCACCGGTGGTGTTCAGATCATGAAGTTCGGCGAGTACATCCACACCCTGTACGTGCCCACCAGCCTCAACCTCTGCAAGGTTCGCCCGCTTCGGGGGACTTCGCTGTTTGTGCTGGACGCCAAGCTGGTCTTCAAGCTGGTGGACAACTTCTTCGGCGGGGAAGGCCGACACGCCAAAATCGAGGGCCGCGAATTTACCCCGACGGAAACCCGTATCGTACAGATGGTGCTTGACCAGGTGTTTCATGACATGCGGGAAGCCTGGCATGCGGTGTTGAAGGTGGATTTCGAGTACCTCAGTTCCGAAGTCAACCCGGCCATGGCCAACATCGTCAGCCCCAGTGAGGTGGTGGTTGTGAGCACCTTCCACATTGAGCTTGATGGTGGTGGTGGCGAGCTGCACATGGCGCTGCCGTACTCCATGATTGAACCCATAAGGGATGTGCTGGACGCTGGCGTCCAGAGCGACATTGACGACGTGGATGAACGCTGGGTCAGTGCGCTTCAGGAAGATATCAAGGACGTGAATGTTCCCATTAACACCACGGTTTGCCGCCGACGCATTTCTCTTCGCGATATTGCCAAACTGAAGGAAGGTGACATCATCCCCGTGGAAATCCCCGAGTTACTGACCCTGACTGCCAATGGCATTCCGGTCTACAAAGCCACGATGGGAACCCGTGATGGCAAGCTGGCGCTAAGGATTCATGACCGGGCGACGGTGCCCAAAGTGAAAAAACAACTGAAGGTGGGACGCAATGGCTGACGACGATAAGAAAGACGAGCAGGAACTCAGCGAAGACGAGAAGCTTGCCGCCGAGTGGGAATCGGCCATGGAAGAGTCGGGGGATGCCGACGAAGATGGCCGCGAGGACGAATGGGCTGCGGCCATGGCAGAGGCTGGAGAAACCGACGACGATGACGGCAGCGACGACGCCAAAGATGATGTCCGTGCGGCACCTATGGAAGAGTTTCCGGAGGGATCGAACTTCAGCCAGGGCACTGGTCCCGCACCGGACCTGGATGTCATCCTCGATATTCCCGTGACCATTTCCATGGAAGTGGGTAACACCCAGATTCCGATTCGCAACCTGTTGCAGTTGAATCAGGGCTCGGTCATTGAACTGGACCGGCTGGCGGGTGAGCCGCTGGACGTGCTGGTCAATGGCACCCTGATTGCCCACGGCGAAGTGGTCATGGTGAACGAGAAGTTCGGCATCCGCCTGACGGACGTCATCAGCCCCGGCGAACGCATTAAGCGGTTGCAGAAATAGGATGGTGCGGGTGCATCGTTCTGCTGTCCGTTATGGCGTTCCCGGCGTGTTACTGGCGGCCTTTATGCCTGCCTTGACGCGCGCTCAGGAGCAGGAAGGGCCGGCCCGGGAAGTTGCCAGCGCACCGGATACCGTGGCCACCATGCTGACGCTGGGCGTGGGCCTGCTGGCGGTGATTGCCATTATCTTTGGTTGTGCCTGGATTGTGCGTCGCATGAGCGGGATGACGGGCGGCAACACCCGGGCTATCAAGGTGGTCTCGGTGATGCCCATGGGCACGCGTGAGCGGATTGCCCTGGTCGAAGTCGGTGGCAAACAGATTCTGATTGGTGTTACGCCTTCAGCCATTCGCACTTTGCATGTGTTTGATGAACCGGTCGTCAGTGCCGGTGATCCTGTGTCCAGTGATTTCGCCCGTAAACTCCAGGGCATGATCGGGAAATCCTGGGGCTCCGGTTCTTCATCGAAGGAAGGTTCCTGACATGGCGGTACCTGTGTCCGGGCGCATCCTGGCGTTACTGACCCTTTTCATTCTTACGGCCTGGGCGCCCACTGCGCTGGCGGATATACCCGGTATTCCAGCCTTTACGGTAACGCCGGGCGAGGAAGAGGGCGTTCAGGAATACTCCGTATCCCTGCAAATCCTGGCGCTGATGACGGCGCTGACGTTCCTGCCTGCCATGCTGATGATGATGACATCGTTCACCCGCATCATCGTGGTGTTCGCAATCCTGCGTCAGGCTCTTGGGCTGCAGTCCACGCCTTCCAACCAAATCCTTCTCGGCCTGACACTGTTCCTGACCATCTTCATCATGAAGCCGGTCCTGGAAGAGGTGAACGAAGTGGCTCTGCAGCCGTACATGCAGGAAGAACTCAGCTCGTTGGAGGCGGTTGAGCAGGCCAGTCAGCCCTTCCGGAAGTTCATGCTGGCACAAACCCGGGAGAGCGACCTGGGCCTGTTCATGCGTATCGCCGACGAAGAATACGACACCGCTGAAGACGTCTCTTTTTGGGTGCTGCTGCCGGCCTTCGTGACCAGCGAACTGAAAACCGCGTTCCAGATCGGATTCATCCTGTTTATTCCGTTTCTGATTATCGACATGGTGGTCGCCAGCGTACTGATGGCGATGGGTATGATGATGTTGTCTCCGATCATCATTTCACTACCGTTCAAAATCATGCTGTTTGTGCTGGTGGACGGCTGGGCCCTGATCATGGGCACGCTGGCCGCCAGTTACGGGATATAGGGGAGAGCCGACCATGACACCCGAAACCGTTATCGACATTCTGCGTGAAGCTCTGTGGATGATCGTGCTGTTGGCAAGCCTGATTATTGGGCCAGGCCTGGTGATTGGTCTTGTGGTCAGTACCTTCCAGGCCGCCACCCAGATCAACGAACAGACCCTCAGCTTCCTGCCCCGGCTGCTGGTGACACTGATCACCATTATCGTTGCTGGTCCGTGGATGCTGACCCAGCTCCTTGATCATGCAAACCGGCTGATCACCAGCATTCCTTACCTGATCGGCTGACCCGGCATGCCCACGGAGATATCAGCCGACCTGATCAACCAGTGGGTAGGTCAACACCTGTGGCCGCTGTTCCGGCTGGCCAGCTTCATGATGGTCATTCCCTTTATCGGCACCCAGCTTGTCCCGGCACGGGTTCGTTTAGGGCTCGCTCTTATTATCACTATCCTGGTAGTGCCCATGATCCCGCCCGTGCCCCAGGTGGATGCATTCAGTGCTGACGGGGTTGTGATCACCTTGCAGCAGATCCTCATCGGTGTGGGTATGGGGTTTGCCCTGACGGCCCTGTTCCAGCTGTTTGTTGTGGCCGGCCAGATGATCGCCATGCAAATGGGGCTTGGTTTTGCCTCCATGGTTGATCCGGCCAACGGCGTGAGTGTGCCGGTGCTGGCGCAGATCTACACCATCACCATTACTTTGCTGTATCTGGCGATGAACGGGCACCTGGTGGCGTTCGAAGTTTTCATAGAGAGCTTCCGTACCATCCCCATTGGCCTGGAAGGTTTGGGGCAGACTGGTGTGTGGCAGCTTGCCCATCGCATCAGCTGGATATTTGTGTCCGCTATATTGCTGGCCCTTCCTGCTGTCACTGCCGTGTTTATCGTGAATATTTCCTTTGGGGTTATGACACGTGCTGCTCCCCAGATGAACATTTTTGCCCTGGGTTTTCCGATTGGCCTGATTTTTGGATTATTTGCCATATGGGTGCTGCACGCCAATTTTCTGCCACATTTCGAGCAGTACACCCGGGAGACGTTTGAGTTCATGCGCAACCTGCAAGGGCAGCCTTAGTAGCGACGGAAAACCATGGCCGAAGAAAACGACAACAGCCAGGAAAAAACCGAAGAGGCCACCCCCCGAAGGCTTGAGAAAGCCAGGGAGGACGGCCAGACTGCGCGTTCCAAGGAACTGGCGACCATGGCTGTTCTGTTGGCTGGTGCCGGCGGCCTGCTGATGTTTGGCGCGTCAATGGGCGCTTCCCTGGAAAGTATCATGCGCGACAGCTTCGTGTTGGAGCGCTCCGCCATCTTCGACACCCGGCATATGAGCGTCCAGCTGATTGCCTCCACCAAGGAGGCCGCCCTGTCCCTGGCGCCCTTGCTGATCCTCTTGCTCGTCGCTGCAGTCGCGGGCTCGATTGGTATTGGTGGTCTGCTGGTCAGCGGAAAAGCCATCGCCCCCAAGCTCAATAGAATGGACCCTCTCAAAGGTCTCAAGCGCATGTTCTCCATGCGTTCGCTGATTGAACTGGTCAAAGCCATCCTGAAAGTCGGCCTGGTGATGGCGGTAGCGATCCTGATATTGAACCTGCGTACGGATGACCTGCTTAGCATCGCTGAAGAGCCTGCGAGATCGGCCATGGAGCATGTTGTGTGGACCATGGCCTGGAGCTTTTTCATCCTTGCCTGTGCCACCATCGTCATTGCCGCGATCGACGTGCCGTTCCAGATCTTTGATCACCAGAAAAAGCTGCGCATGACCAAGCAGGAGGTGAAAGACGAATACAAGGATACGGAAGGCAAGCCGGAAGTGAAGGGCAAGATCCGTCAGTTGCAGCGTGAGATGGCTCAGCGTCGGATGATGCAGGATGTGCCGGGTGCGGATGTGGTGATCACTAACCCGACGCATTATGCGGTGGCGTTGAAGTACGATCAAAAGAAGATGGCGGCGCCGATTGTGGTGGCGAAAGGGTCGGACGAAACGGCTTTCAAGATCATGGAGATTGCCCGCGAGAACAAGGTGGAGATTCTCCGCACGCCACCTTTGGCGCGGGCGGTTTACCACAACACTGACATCGGGGGTGAAATCCCGGATGGTCTGTACATGGCGATCGCCCAGGTGCTTGCCTATGTGTTCCAGCTTCGTCAATTCCGTAAGGGACGGGGCGAGAAGCCCCAGATGCCGAAGTTTCCGATTCCTTCGGATTTGCGGCGCGATGTTTAGCTTAGTGCTGGCCTGCTGTCCGTTGCCTGCTGCCTAGCCTGATGGTTTGGGGGAGGTGGCTCTGCGGGTGGGCTGCCCAAAACACGCTCCTTCGGCACATCCATGTGACGCTTGGACTCCGCCATCCATGGCTCCGTACAGTTTTGGGCAGCCCACCCGCAGAGCCACTTCTGTCATCACAGATATCACAATAGGACCAATCTGATTACTTACTTTGCTTGCGATATCGATGTTGCCCGAGAGGGTGTGGGGAAGGGACTCCCAAAAACGTGGAGCGCCATGGATGGCGCGACCGAGCCTTACAGGGACGTATTCACGGGCGTTTTTTGGGAGTCCCTTTCGCACACCCGCTAACGCCAAACCGGAAGGCTAAAAGCAGGTTACACCGAGGCCTCAATAACCCGAACCATAGGATCACGGCGGCTCTCCGGAATTGGAAGTTGGCCGTAGAGGTCAGCAGGGTTGTGGACGGTAACGGAGGGAAAGCCGCAGGCACCGAAGTGCTTAGCCGCTTGTTGATCGTGCAGGAAATGGAAGCTGACATCACTGCGGGTAACCGTGCTGAGCAGTCCGCCGAGGGATTTCAGGGCACCGCGTAACAGCGGCTGGTTCGGCATCAGGTAGCTTTCAGACAGGTAGACCGAACCCGGGCGCTGTTGCAGCAGTGCCGCCAGGCGTTTCCAGAATTCGGAAATAACCGGCAAGGAAAAATAACTGGTCAGTCCTTCGGTGACGACAACCACCGGTTCTTTGCTGTCGAACGCTCTCGCGAAAACCGCCTCCAGTGTCTGTTCACCGGATTCCGCCAGGATATCGATGGGCATTACCTGATGGTGATCGCCCAGGCGGCCGGAGGCCAGGAGTCGTGCGGCTTTTTTGGTGGCCATGTCGGGGAGGTCGGCTTCCACCATATGGAGGTGTGGGTGTTTTTCCCGCAAGCGGATGCCCCTTGGAGACATTCCGCAGGCAATTTCCAGAACCTGGGTGACGCCACGCTCGAGGGCCTGTTCGATCAGGTGATCGATGATCAGGTGACGCTGCAGCAGGAAGGTGCGGATGTTGCCGCCGATGAGTGTTTTGCTGCCGACCTCGAAGGGCGTCATCAGGTGATACAGGCAGCGCCCCTGATCCGTTGCAAGCACGTCGTCGGAAAGGCCGTACCGGTGCCATACGGCACCGGTATAGAGGGCGGTAAAGCTGATGCCGGAGCTGTCAGCCATTTTCATGGGTCGGCCGTCAGTGGGTGTCTTTCTCATGAATCCTTGCGCCCCATGCTTCGCCTTTGCCTGGCAGGATCAGGTTGAGGGCTATGGCAACCACCGCGCAAAGGGCGATGCCCTCCAGGTTACCAATCGCCATGCCACCAATCCCGAAGACCAGAGTGACGGCAACGATGACCAGGTTGCGTGCCTGCGACAGGTCGACCTGGTGACGAATCAGGGTATTCAGACCGACAACGGCAATAGAGCCGAACAGCAGGCACAGGATGCCGCCCATCACCGGCGCCGGGATGGTTTGCAGTGCTGCGCCGAACTTGCCGATGAACGCCAGCACGATGGCAATGCACGCCGCCCAGATCATGACTTTGGGATTAAAGTTCTTGGTCAGCACCACCGCGCCCGTAACCTCTGAATAGGTGGTGTTGGGTGGGCCACCAAGGGCTGAGGCAGCACTGGTGGCAAGGCCATCGCCCAGCAGGGTGCGGTGCAGGCCGGGCTTCTCCAGATAGTTTTTGCGGGTAACGGTACCGATGGCGAGGATGTCGCCAATGTGTTCAATGGCCGGTGCGATGGCCACGGGAATCATGAACAGGATGGCTGCCCAGCTGAACTCCGGCGCCACAAAGTTGGGGATGGCGAACCAGGGCGCGTTGGTGATGGGTGACAGGTCCACGATGCCGGCAAAGGCCGACAGAATGTACCCGACAATAATGCCGAACATGATCGGGATCAGGCGGAAGATGCCGCTGGACCAGACAGCCATAATCACGGTCACGGCCAGGGAGATCATCGCAATCCAGATAGCGGTGTCGTAGGGCACCAGTTGTTGCGCGCCATCACCGGTGCGGCCAGAAGCCATGTGGACAGCCACCGGCGCCAGGCCAAGGCCGATGACCATGATCACCGGACCGATGACCACCGGGGGCAGCAGGCGGGTGATGAAACCGGTACCGCGCAGACGTACCGCGCCACTCAAAATGATATAGAGGATGCCCGCAGCCATCAGGCCACCGAGTGTCTCCTCAAGGCCGAAGCGCCCCTTGGCGGCAATGATCGGGGCGATAAAGGCGAAGGATGAAGCCAGGAAAATGGGAATCTGGCCGCCGGTGACGATGTGGAAAATCAGTGTGCCAATACCGGCAGTGAACAACGCAACGTTGGGGTCGAGGCCGGTAATCAGAGGCATCAGTACCAGTGCGCCAAAAGCCACCAGCAGCATCTGTGAGCCGGCAATGGCCTGTTTCCAGACCGGGTCGGTGCTATGGTCCTGCATGATTAAACGTCCTTCTGCTTGGTGCCGAAGATTTTGTCGCCGGCGTCGCCAAGCCCCGGAAGGATGTAGCCTTTTTCATTCAGCCTGTCATCGATTGATGCGGTGTAGATCGACACATCTGGATGTTTCTCCAGCACCTTTTCCACGCCTTCCGGCGCTGCAACCAGAACCAGGGCGCGGATCTCGTTGCTACCGGCTTTCTTCAGCAGGTCGATGGTAGAGATCATGGAACCGCCGGTGGCCAGCATGGGGTCGATGATCATCGCCATGCGCTCATCCAGTTCGCCTACCAGCTTTTCAAGATAGGTGCTGGCTTCCAGGGTTTCCTCGTTGCGTACCTGGCCCACGACGCTTACCCGGGCACCAGGAATCAGGGTGAGCACGCCGTCCAGCATACCGAGGCCGGCCCGCAGGATTGGCACGATGGTGATTTTCTTGCCCTGGATCTGTTCAATTTCCACCGGGCCCGCCCAGCCTTCAATAGTTTTCTTCTGCAGCGAGAAGTCTTTGGTGGCCTCGTACGTCAACAGGGCACCGACTTCCTGAGCCAGCTCCCGGAAATTCTTGGTGCTGATGTCTGAGCGGCGCATCAGGCCGAGTTTATGGCGGATAAGGGGGTGCTTGACCTCGTGAATTGGCATGGGCTCACCTTTGCGTCTGGGTCGATGATGTGGTTGTGGGCGCAGTAAAGACGCCAGCAAATGGCGCAAGGATACCGTATCTTGCCGAGTCCGTCAGGCGCGGTGACAAGAAAAGCCGTAAGGGGTGGTACGGATCTTGCGAATACCCCGTCAAACGATGCGTCTGCGTCAAAAAAACGACCCGCACACCCCTGCGGTTAACCGCCAATCGGAGAGTTTCCCGGCATGGACCGAGCGCTAGTCCTCAATAATGTCAAATCCCTGACGCGGGGTAATATCGGCATTCCCGTGATGTTGATGGGATTGCTGGGCATGATGATTCTGCCCATGCCGGCGTTCATGCTGGACGTTTTCTTTACCTTCAACATCACCTTGTCGATCGTGATCCTGTTGGTGTGTGTCTACGCCTTGCGGCCGATGGAGTTTGCCTCCTTCCCGACCGTTTTGTTGGTGGCAACACTGTTGAGGCTGGCGCTCAACGTTGCCTCCACGCGGATTGTTCTGCTCAACGGCCATGAGGGCGGTGATGCGGCCGGTAAGGTGATCGAATCGTTCGGCGCGGTCCTCATCGGCGGTAACTACGCGGTTGGCCTGGTGGTCTTCGCCATTCTCATGATCATCAACTTCCTGGTGGTCACCAAAGGTGCCGGCCGGGTGTCGGAAGTTAGCGCGCGTTTCACCCTGGATGCCATGCCGGGTAAGCAGATGGCTATCGATGCCGACCTTAATGCCGGTCTTATCAACCAGGAAGAAGCCAAGCATCGCCGGGCTGAAATCGCCCAGGAGGCCGATTTCTACGGCTCCATGGACGGCGCCAGTAAATTTGTCAAGGGCGACGCCATTGCCGGCCTGTTGATCCTGGCCATCAACCTGATCGGTGGCATTGCCATCGGTATGCTTCAGCACAGTCTCGATTTTGGTACCGCTACACAGAACTATGCACTACTGACCATTGGTGACGGCCTAGTGGCACAGATTCCGTCACTGCTGCTGTCGACGTCTGCAGCGATCATGGTTACCCGGGTAACGTCCAGCCAGGACATGGGCGGGCAGATACTGCAACAAATGTTCAACGCTCCCAAGGCGCTGGGTATCGCTGCCGTTATCCTCATCATCCTTGGCCTGATTCCTGGCATGCCGCACGTGGCATTCCTTGGTCTGGGCGCGATTGCCGGTGGTATTGCCTGGTACATATGGCAACAGGAGCGCCAGACCGTTGAGGAAGATGGTGTGTTCCCGGTCCGGGGCGGTGGTGCCCGTCCGGCAGGCCCGGGGCGCGACCTGCCGCCCGGTGGTGAGGGCGGTGAACACAGTGCCCAGCTGCCGCCGCCGGGGGAAACCCGGGAACTCGGTTGGGACGATGTGGCCACCGTGGATGTCGTGGGCCTGGAGGTGGGCTATCGCCTGATTCCCCTGGTGGATAAGTCCCAGGGTGGTCAGCTTCTCAGCCGCATCAAGGGCGTTCGCAAAAAGCTCTCACAGGATCTGGGCTTCCTGATGCCTTCGGTCCATATTCGCGACAACCTCGACCTGATGCCCAATGTTTATCGCATCACCCTGATGGGGGTGACCATTGCCGAGGCAGAAATCCATCCGGACCGTGAACTGGCGATAGACCCAGGTCAGGTGTTCGGCAAGATCGAGGGGATAGAGGGCAAAGACCCCGCCTTTGGCCTGGACGCCAGTTGGATCGAACCGGACAAGAAAGACCAGGCACAGACCCTCGGTTATACCGTCGTGGACGCCAGTACCGTAGTGGCAACACACCTCAACCAGATCCTCCAGAAACACGCCCACGAACTGCTTGGCCATGAGGAAGTCCAGAAGTGGCTGGAACAGCTCGAGAAAGTATCTCCAAAGCTGGCGGAAGAACTGGTACCCACCACCATTTCCATCAGCCTGCTGCTGAAGGTGCTGCAGAACCTGCTGAAAGAGGAAGTGCCGATCCGTGACATGCGCTCTATTGCCGAAGCGATCGTGAACGTTCATCCGAAGAGCCAGGACCCGAAGCTGCTGACCACGGTTGCCCGCCAGTCACTGCGCCGGATGATTGTCCAGAGTATCTGTGGCAACGACACAGAGATCCCGGTGATCACTCTGGATCCAGACTTGGAACAGTTATTGCTGAAGTCAATGCAGCAGAGTCAACAATCCGGCGGTCAGGAAGACATCGGGCTGGTGCTGGAGCCAAATATGGTTGAGAAGCTTCAGAGGTCGCTCCAGGACAGCGTTCAGCGCCAGGAGATGTTGGGCAAGCCGGCGATTCTATTGGTTTCAGGGCCCTTGCGCCCGGTACTGGCGAAGTTTGCCAGCTACGGAGTAGAGCGTCTGCATGTACTGTCGTACCAGGAAATTCCGGATAACAAACAGATCACTATTGTCGCATCCGTCGGTCAGTAAAGGCCGCGGCTGGAAAGGCGGAAGGCGCTGGAAAGCGCTGACCGGGGAGGAAGCATCATTATGAAAGTTAAGCGGTTTTTTGCCCAAAGCATGGCAGAGGCACTGCGTCAGGTGCGGGATCAGATGGGTCCCGATGCCGTAATCCTTTCCAATCGTCGTGTGGATGGTGGCGTCGAAATTGTGACAGCGCTCGATTATGACGAAAATATGGCGCGCCAACGCCTCGGTGACGCTGCGCGGGAAGCCACCAATGGCTCACGACTGGCCGAAATGCAGGCGGAACAGCATCGCCGCCTGGAGGACGAACTCGGCCGCTCTCGCGATCGTATTCGGGAAGTGCGGGAAAAGCGCGCGACCTATGGTAATGCGGTTGGGGGTGGGGACTTCGGCCACGCTGGCTTGTCGAAAGAATCGCTGGCCGACGATGACATGGTGGTTGAAGAGCCTACCGCTGCCAGTGCTGCCTATTCCGGAGAACTGGCGCAAATGCGTGCGGAGATCAGTTCCCTTCGTGACCTGGTCAGTGCCCGGAATGGCGGTGAACCCGAACAAACAGCGGTGAACGCAGTACAGCAGAGGCTGTCTGAGAGGTTGCAGGAGTTTGGTCTCGGGCTGGAGCTCGCCAACTCTCTGTCCCGGCGCCACCGCGCAGGCCGGCTTGAGGATGGCTGGAAGCAGTCTCTGAAAATGCTGGCCGCCGGTGTGAAGACCGCGCGTACTGAATGGGCGGATGAGGGCGGTGTTTACGCCCTGGTGGGCCCAACCGGGTCCGGCAAGACGACGACCATCGGCAAGCTGGCCGCGCACTATGTGCTGCGCCACGGTGCCGACTCTCTGGCGCTGGTCACCACCGATCGCTATCGGGTCGCGGCCCATGAGCAACTATTTGTATTCGGGCGCATACTGAACGTTCCAGTTCGGGTTGTGGACGAAACCCATTCCCTGGACGACATACTGGACGAACTGTCGGACCGGCACCTGGTGTTGATTGATACCGCTGGCCTGACCAGCACCGACAAGGGCTACGAGGAGCAGCTTATGGAGCTGGCTCGCAGTCACCATCGGATTCGAACCCATCTGGTGGTTTCGGCAACCAGTCAGCCGCGCATCATGAAATCCGTTTGGCATTGCTATAAGATGGCAAATCTTACGGGTTGTGTGATGACCAAAATCGATGAAGCACTGACCCTGGGTGAATCGCTGGGATTCGTCATGGAAACGGGATTGCCGGTGGCGTATTACACCGACGGGCAGAAAATCCCGGAAGACCTGCACCACGCTGAGTCCATTCCGCTGGTGCGGTTGGCCGTGGAGAGGCTGAAGAAACTCCAGCAGCAACAGGCAGTCGCTGTTTAAAAACAACACAGCCTGCGGTTAAACGCGGCAAGAGATCAGAGTCAGTATGAGCAAACCACATCCGGTACAGGTGATTGCCGTTTCCGGCGGGAAAGGGGGCGTTGGCAAGAGCAACGTATCAGTGAACCTTGGCATCGCCCTAGCACAAATGGGACGGCGGGTGGTGCTGCTCGATGCCGACCTGGGCCTTGCCAACATTGACGTTCTGCTTGGCATTACCGCCAATCGTAATATCCAGGACGTCATCGCCGGGGAATGTGACCTTCGGGATGTGTTGGTCAACGGCCCCGGTGGCATCAAAATCGTGCCCGCGTCCTCAGGTACCCAACGCATGACCCAGCTTTCCAATCTGGAGCACGCTGGCCTGATCAACGCGTTCAGCGAACTGGGTGACCAGATCGATGTGCTGATCGTTGATACCGCTGCGGGTATTTCCGAATCGGTGGTCAGTTTCCTCCGAGCCTCACAGGAACTATTACTGGTTGTCTGTGATGAACCTACCTCTATCACCGATGCCTACGCCCTTATAAAGCTTATGAACCGGGATTACGGCACCAACCGCTTCCGTATACTGGCCAATCAGGTCAGGAATGAGCAGGAAGGTCGCCATCTGTTTGAAAAACTGACCCGGGTTACCGAGCGCTTTCTTGATGTGGCACTACAATATGTGGGTATGGTGCCGTATGACGAGGCCGTAAAAAAAGCGGTACAGCGCCAACGTGCCGTGCTGGATGCCTATCCGCGGGCAAAAGCATCGTTGGCGATCAAGAGCCTCGCGGAGAAAGTGGATAGCTGGCCGCTGCCATCATCGCCCCGGGGACATCTGGAATTCTTTGTGGAGCGGCTCGTCGAAGTCTGATTTTGATCCTGTCACTGAATAGCCGGATACATGACATTGGCGAAAGAACTTGGAACCTACAACCGGACGGGTACACGAGGACCTTCCCAGCTCGTTGAGGAGCAGGCCCCGCTGGTCAAAAAAATAGCGCTTCACCTCATGGCGCGGCTGCCGGCATCTGTCCAACTGGATGACCTTATGCAGGCAGGCATGATTGGCTTGTTGGAAGCTGCACAGCGATACAGTTCCGACAAGGGGGCTACCTTTGAGACATACGCCGGGATCCGGATTCGCGGAGCCATGGTAGATGAAATTCGCAAAGGTGACTGGGTACCCCGATCCGTCCACAGGAACTCCCGCCGCATTGCCAAAGCCATCAAGGCTGTCGAGGACCGCCTGGGTCGGGAAGCTCAAGACTCGGAAGTAGCCGAGGAGCTGGGGCTGGACCTCGACGAATACTATTCCTCCCTGAGCGATGCTAACAGTGGCCGACTTTTTAGCCTGGATGAGCTCAATGAATCCGGCGAGCTGCCGATAGAAGAAACAGAGGACAGTGATAACCCGTTGGATGGCTTGGCGTCTGACAACTTCCGGAAGAGCCTGGCAGCTGCGATTGGTGACCTGCCCGAGCGAGAAAAGCTGGTGCTCAGCCTTTACTATCAGGAAGAATTGAACCTGAAGGAAATTGGTGCTGTGTTGGGTGTCAGTGAAAGCCGGGTCAGCCAGATTCACAGCCAGGCCGCGCTCCGTCTGCGGGGGCGTCTTACTGGTTGGCAGAGCTGAACAGGCCGCCAGTCCCATTGAACGGCGTTACCAGGCATTCTTTACTGTAGCCTTTTGGTAACCGGTGCTTTACAACCGGCTCAAAGGCCACACAATAAGCGGTTAAACTACCGGCCTGCTAGACTGTGAGCCGGAAGCCAAAAACGAATTCCGGGCGTTTTTAACTGGAGGTCCCATTGGACAAGAACATGAAAATCCTGATTGTGGATGACTTCTCCACAATGCGACGGATCATTAAGAACCTGCTTCGCGATCTCGGTTTTACCAACACTGACGAAGCAGACGACGGCAATACAGCACTGCCTATGCTCAGGAGCGGCAAATACGATTTTCTGGTAACCGACTGGAATATGCCAGGGATGTCCGGACTCGATCTGCTCAAGGAAGTCCGTGCCGATGACAGCCTGAAAACCCTGCCTGTGCTCATGGTGACCGCCGAGGCGAAGCGCGACCAGATTGTCGCTGCTGCGCAGGCCGGTGTGAACGGCTACGTGGTCAAGCCCTTCACGGCAGCCGTACTCAAGGAGAAGATTGAGAAGATCTTCGAACGCATCCAGTAATTCAGAGGTCGGACGGCTCCCATGAGCAATAGAAAAAAAGACCCACAGGGGCTCGACCCGGAGGTCACGGAGAAACTCCGCAGCCAGGCGGCCGAGTTGGTTGAACAGGTCAACGCCGGGGACTATGGCCGCGCGATGACGCTGATCAATGAATTGAGCGAGGTGAGGGACCAGAGCCTGTATCGGGAAGTCGGCCGCTTGACCCGCAGCCTCCACGAGGCGATCCGCAATTTCCAGATCGATCCCCGTAACGCCGAACAGTCAGAAGCTCTGTCGAAGATGACCGATGCGTCGGATCGCCTTGAGTACGTGGTTCAGATGACCGGTAAAGCGGCCAATCGGACCATGGATCTGGTTGAGGAGGCTATGCCCAAGGCCAGCGCCCTCCGCGACGAGGCCGCCGAGCTGAGAGACCAGTGGCAGAAACTGCGTCGCCGCGAGATGGCGCCGGCTGAATTTCGTGAGCTCTATGCCCGTATCGACACGTTTTTCGTGACCCTGAATACCGATGCCGGGGCGATGTACGACAACTTGTCGGAAATTCTTCTGGCCCAGGATTTCCAGGACCTCACTGGGCAGGTGATCCAAAAGGTCACCACTCTGGTTAAAGAGGTGGAAGAGCATCTGTTGAGCCTGGTAGTGATGGCGAGTCATGTGGACCAGATGACCGGCACCGTGCATGAACTGGAAGAGCGGGAAAAGATATCGGCGGAACAGGGTGTTGGTCCACAGATCAAGGCCGAAGAACGCGAAGACGTAGTATCGGGACAGGACGATGTTGATGATCTTCTGTCCAGTCTCGGTTTCTGAGTAAGAGAGGGTAACGCATGGCGCTTGATGCCGATGAAGAGATCCTGCAGGACTTCCTTGTTGAGGCAGGCGAGATACTCGAAAAGCTGTCGGAGCAACTGGTCGACCTGGAACAAAACCCGGACGACAGCGATCTGCTCAACGCCATCTTCCGAGGCTTTCACACCGTAAAAGGCGGCGCTGGGTTTCTGCAACTCGATGCCCTGGTGAACTGCTGTCATTCCGCGGAGAACGTCTTCGATATCCTGCGCAACCACAAGCGCAAGGTGGACTCGGAACTGATGGACGTGGTGCTGGAAGCCCTGGATCACGTCAATGCCATGTTTGAACAGGTTCGCCACCACGAGGAACCGACGCCAGCTCCCGAGGAACTGATTGCCGCTCTGGACGCATTGGCGCAGCCGGCAGGGGAGTCGTCGCCAGCAAACGCAGCGGTCGCTCGCGAAGAACAGAACGAGAGCAATGAAGCCAGTTCTGGAGACGATGGCGGTGATATTACCGACGACGAATTCGAGCGGTTGCTGGATGCCCTGGAAGAGGAAAAGACCAGCGCTCCGGTTTCCAGTGACGACGGCAATGAATTTTCAGGCGGTGACGGAGGGAGCGGAGACGACATCTCCGATGATGAATTCGAGGCCCTGCTGGACCAATTGCATGGCAAGGGACAGTTCTCAGGCCCGCCTGAAACCGGCAACACAGCCCCTGACAGCCAGGATGCCTCGGGCGACAAGGTTACCAGTGATGAGGCCAGTGACAGCAAGGGTGGCGACGACCTGATTTCGGACGACGAGTTCGAAAAGTTGCTGGATGACCTGCACGGCAAGGGTGGTAGCCCTACGGCAGAAACTGCCAAGCCGGCCCCTGGGCCTGCTGCAAAGCAGCCGTCGGCCACGTCTCCCAGTGCCAAGGCTGACAAGCCCGCGCAACCGACTGGTAAGCCCGAAAAAGCGCCTGCGGATAATGGCAAGGCAGGCGTAACGCCCGCGATGCCGGCACGGGATGCGAATGCACCAGTGGCTGAAACTTCGGTGCGGGTGGATACCAAGCGCCTGGACGACATCATGAACATGGTGGGTGAACTGGTGTTGGTGCGTAACCGGTTGCAGCGTCTGGGCGCCCAGAGTGAAGACGAGCATATGCACAAAGCCGTCTCCAACCTGGACGTGGTGACCACCGATCTTCAGTCAGCGGTGATGGCAACGCGGATGCAGCCCATCAAGAAAGTATTTGGCCGCTTCCCGCGGGTGGTTCGCGACCTGGCACGCAGCCTGAAGAAAGAAATCAACCTTGAGATGCACGGCGAAGAGACCGACCTGGACAAAAACCTGGTCGAGGCGCTGTCCGATCCTCTGGTCCATCTTGTTCGCAACTCGGTTGATCACGGTATAGAGGCACCCGATATTCGTGAAAAGGCGGGCAAGCCTCGTCAGGGTCGTGTGACGCTGTCGGCTGAGCAGGAAGGCGACCACATCCTGTTGTCCATCGAAGACGACGGTGCTGGTATGGATCCGGATGTACTGCGCCGAAAAGCGGTCGAAAAGGGCATCTACGAACAGGATGCCGCTGACCGACTGACCAACACCGAGTGCTACAACCTGATTTTCTCCGCCGGGTTCTCCACCAAGGATCAAATATCGGATGTGTCCGGTCGTGGCGTTGGCATGGACGTGGTGAAAACCAAGATCAGTCAGCTCAACGGGCAGCTGAGCGTCGAGTCGGAGCTGGGCAAAGGGTCTCGCATCGTCATCAAGGTGCCGCTGACCCTGGCCATCATGCCTACCCTGATGATCATGCTTGGCGACCAATCCTTCGCGCTGCCACTGGTGAACGTGGTCGAGATTTTCCATCTGGACCTCAGCAAGAAGAACATTGTGGATGGCCGTGAATGCATCGTGGTTCGAGACAAAGTCTTCCCGTTGTTCCACATCAAGCGATGGCTGGTCAAAGGCGCCGCTGGGCAGCCGGAACCAGAAAACGCCCACGTGGTTATCGTGGCGATGGGAACGCGGCGCGTCGGTTTTGTGGTGGATCAGCTGATCGGGCAGGAAGAGGTGGTGATCAAGCCCCTGGGCCGGGCCCTTCAGGGAACGCCGGGTATGGCGGGTGCGACCATCACTGGCGACGGTCGTATTGCACTCATTATTGATGTTCCGAGCCTGCTGCAAAACTACGGCAAATAACGTTGCGGCGGGCCCAGGTTTAGGAGAAATGGATGACGGTTTCTGTCCTGGTCGTTGATGATTCAGGTTTTTTCCGCAAGCGACTGACGGAAATCCTGACCGCTTCCGGTCAGATCAAGGTGGTTGGCGTGGCCACCAATGGGCGCGAAGGTGTCGAGCTGGCTGAAAAGCTGAGGCCTGACGTCATCACCATGGACTACGAGATGCCCGTCATGGATGGTATCAGCGCCGTCCGTGAGATCATGAAGCGACATCCGGCGCCGGTATTGATGTTCTCCTCTCTCACCTACGAGGGTGCCCGGGTGACCCTGGATGCCCTTGAGGCAGGTGCCGTTGATTTCCTGCCCAAGAATTTTGAGGAAATTGCCCGGGATTCCAGTCAGCTTCAAAAAATACTCATTGAGCGTGTACTGGATGTCGCTGGCAGTCGCCCTGGTGCAAAACCGTCGGCGCCGCCTCCCACCGCTCCGCCTCCTTCGCCCCGTAGCCCTGCACCGGCAAGGCGCAGCGTGCCCGAGCGGCCGGCGGTACCGGACAGGTCCTCTCGCCCCAGCGCCTCAGAGCCTGAAGCACCGGCCCGTCGTTCGATTCGCCGCGGGCCTGCTAAACACTACAGTGTGGTTGCCATCGGCACGTCCACCGGCGGCCCGGTGGCCTTGCAACGTGTACTAATGGCGTTACCGGCCGGGTTTCCCGCGCCTGTGGTGCTCGTTCAGCATATGCCAGCCAGTTTTACCCCGGCGTTTGCCGAGCGCCTGAACAAGCTGTGCCAGATTCAGGTACGCCAGGCTGAAGACGGCGAAATGCTGAAGCCGGGCGTTGCGTTGCTTGCCCCCGGGGGCAAGCAGATGATGATTGAAAACCGGGGTGGCCAGGGCAGGGTCAGGATTCTTCCCGGAGATGACCGGCTTAACTACAAGCCCTGTGTGGATGTGACGTTCGGCTCCCTGGCCAGGAGTTTTCCCGGCAAGACCCTGGGCCTGATCCTGACGGGTATGGGCTCGGATGGAAAGGAAGGCTGTCGCCTGATGAAGCAGTCAGGCTCCGATATCTGGTCCCAGGACGAAAAAACCTCGGTGATCTACGGTATGCCCATGGCCGTGGCCAAGGCCGGGTTGTCTGACGAAATCCTTGCGCTCGATGACATTGGTCCCCGCCTGGCGGATGGGGTGAGCTGATGGATATTCTCAGCCTGCTGGGCGTCATTCTTGCCTTTGTGGCGATTCTCGGTGGAAACCTGCTGGAAGGTGGCGCCATCAGCTCGCTGTTCAATGGCCCGGCCGCGCTGATCGTGATTGGTGGTACGCTTGCAGCCACTATTCTCCAGACCTCCTGGCCGCTGTTAAAGCGGGCCTTTTCCCAGGTGCGCTGGGTGTTCTTTCCCCCCTACATCAGTCTGGAAGATGGTATCGGCAAAGTCATCGACTGGAGCGTCAAGGCCCGTAAGCAGGGTTTGCTGGGGCTGGAAGGGTTGGCTGAGAAGGAATCTGAGCGCTTTGCCCGTAAAGGGCTGCAACTGCTGGTGGATGGCGCTGAGACAGAAACCATCCGTAGCATTATGGAGGTGGACCTGGAGTCCCGTGAACAGCGGGATCTGGAGTCCGCCCGGGTGTTTGAGGCCATGGGTGGCTATTCGCCGACCATTGGCATCATTGGCGCGGTGATGGGGCTTATTCAGGTGATGACCAACCTCGAAGACCCCCAGTCACTTGGCAGCGGTATCGCCACTGCGTTCGTGGCCACCATCTATGGTGTTGCTCTGGCGAACCTGCTGTTCTTCCCGGTTGCCAACAAGTTGCGAGGCATTCTGCGGGAACGCACCCGTTATGAAGACATGATGATCGACGGCATCATCGCCATTGCCGATGGCGAGAACCCTAAATCCATCGAGCTGCGCCTGCGGGGCTTCCTGTAGTGCCGGCACCTGGCTGAGGGGTAAGCTGATGAGACGACGCAGGCAGCAGGATGACGATCTTCACAACAAGGAACGCTGGCTGATTTCCTACGCCGACTTCATCACCTTGTTGTTCGCGTTCTTTGTCGTGATGTATTCCGTGTCGTCGGTGAACGAGGGCAAGTACAAGGTGCTCTCTGAAACTCTGACTGGCGTCTTCAATGCCCCCCAGCGCTCCTTTCAGCCTATCGAAGTGGGTGATCAGCCCCGACGTTCGACGCCGCAGGCGGCCGAGGATGTGATTAACCCGCCGGTGACCGAAGCTCCGCAAAATCCCTCCATGAGTGCAGAAGGGCGCACCGAGGCGCTGCGTGCCATGGCGGACCAGTTGGCTTTGGAGTTTGACGAACTGATCAATCAGGGTGTGGTTACACTGGAAACCAGCGACGAGTGGTTGGAGCTCAGTCTCCGCAACAGCCTGCTATTTGGTAGTGGTGATGCCGAGCCCCATTACGATGCCTTCGACGTGGTGGAGAAAATCGCTGCTGTACTCCGCAACCGGGATAACGCGATCCGGGTTGAGGGCTTCACGGATAACCGCCCGATAAACACCAGTGCCTTCCCCTCCAACTGGGAGCTGTCCGCTGCGCGATCAGCGGCGGTTGTGCGCATGTTGTCGATGGAGGGTGTTGAGGCCGAACGGCTGGCCGCTGTTGGTTACGGTGAGCACCAACCGGTGGCCCGCAACGATACCGAGGAAGGCCGCCGTCGCAATCGACGCGTGGTCCTGCTGATCTCCCGCGACGCCAGTATCCGTGGCGCGATGCGATAACACCTTTCTGATCATCACGTTGCGGAGTCATGGCGGAAGGTGCCTATAGGCGAGTTGGCACAATATCTGTATTAACGTCTGTACATCTTTAGATCCCGGCAAGCGCTTGCCGGATTGTTTTCAAGTTGAACGGATCGTGGCCGATAACTCGTTATGCGTGCGACGTTTCCGGAACGGGTATTTCTGGAGAATCAGTGTGGTGACGAGGTTGGCGATGAATTTGGTGACGGATATGGAGTGCACAGCGTGCGCATCTGGGCAGTAGCCAATCAAAAAGGCGGTGTGGGCAAAACCACATCGGTTGTCGCCCTGGGTGGCCTCTTGGCCGAGAGCGGCAAGCGCGTTCTGGTGGTGGACCTGGACCCTCACGGATCATTGACCAGCTGGTTCGGGTACGACCCGGATACCATTGCCCACAGTGTGTTCGATCTGTTCCAGCACCAGGGTAAAGTACCGGATGGTTTGCCGGCCCAGTTGATTACCGAAACCAGCTGTCCGGGGCTATCCCTGTTGCCGGCCAGCACAGCGCTGGCAACTCTCGAACGGAGAATGGTCGGTGTTGAAGGCATGGGACTGATTGTATCCCGGGCCCTGACCCAGTTGTGGGACGATTTCGACTACGTCCTGCTGGACAACACCCCATCGCTCGGCGTGCTGATGGTGAACGCGCTTGCCGCCGCACAACACCTGATCATTCCGGTTCAGACCGAGTTTCTTGCCATCAAAGGCCTTGAGCGAATGCTGCACACGCTCACCATGATCATGCGCTCCCAGAAGAACCAGCTTTCCTACACCATTGTACCGACGCTGTTTGACCGGCGAACGCAGGCATCGGTAAAAAGTCTTAACCAGTTGAGAAAGACCCACAGCGATACGCTATGGCGCTTCGCCATTCCAGTGGACACCAAGTTCCGCGATGCCAGCCAGGCCGGGATTACCCCATCATCCATGGATGCTGAAACCCATGGTGTTCGGGGATATGCCCGCCTGCTGAGTGATCTACAGGAAATAACACGCTCGGTGGCGGAGCGTCGGCATGGCTGACAAAAAAATGACACAGGTGGCGGACCCTGGCTCCGCCATTGCCAGCTATCTGGACGAACTGCTGCATACGGCGACAGATAGCGCTCTGCGTGAGGAACCGGAACCGCCAAAACCGGTGGCTCGTGAACGCACTCGCATCGCGCTGAAGCCTGCGCCCATTGTGGCCCGTCCGGTCGCGGAGGCGAAGTCTGAGTTGCCAAAGCCGGTAACACCGGCCCCGGTGGCGGAAAAAGCACCGGAGGTGGAGTCGCCCCCGGTTGAGCACAAACAGGCCGCCGATATTCCGTCGCCTCCTGAGGTGGAGCCCCCGGGGCGGCCGGAATGGTCAGACAAACCGTTCGAATGCCTGATCTTCACGGTGGCAGGGCTGCAGCTGGCGGTGCCGTTGATACTGCTCGGCGCCATTCATCGAATAGAAGAGCCGGTGAAGCCGATCCCCGGCAGCCCCCGCTGGTATATGGGCATGCGCCCGGACCGGGAACGTAATCTCAGAGTGGTGGATACGGCGGAATGGATTATGGCGGGCCGGGCACCGGAGGACGCACGGGACAACTATCGCTTCGTGATCCGGCTGGACAGCAGTGAGTGGGGGTTGGCCTGTGACGATGTCGCGCAGTCGTTTACCCTGAAACCGGATGAAGTACGCTGGCGGACGGCCCGCAGCAAGCGACCTTGGCTGGCGGGCACGGTCATCGACCACATGTGCGCACTGATTGATGTTAAAACCATGGCGGACTTGCTGGTCCGGGCTGAGCGGGAACACCACCTCGACCTGAGTTAGCAATTTCCGGTTACCGAATGAAACCGTGCTCTGCTGGCACGGTTTGTGCCCTGAACTATAGTATTGGGCACTGATGATGAATTTTTGACGATCAGGCTGCCCGCCGGGCAGCCGAACAGGAGATACAAGGCTATGGCATCCCCGAGCGGACAGCAAAATCAGGCCCAGGATGATCAGGTACTGCAGTACGTGACCTTCAGGCTGGATGACGAAACCTATGGCATTGACGTCATGCAGATTCAGGAAGTGTTGCGATACACCGAGATTGCGCCGGTTCCAGGTGCCCCGGATTACGTTCTGGGCATCATCAACCTGCGGGGCAATGTGGTCACCGTTATCGACACCCGCCGTCGCTTTGGCCTGGCGGATGCGGAAGTCACTGACGCGACACGCATTGTGGTCATGGAGTCGTCCAACCAGGTGATGGGTATCCTGGTGGATTCGGTTGCCGAGGTGGTGTACCTGAAAGCCAGTGAAATTGAGACCGCGCCCAATGTGGGGAACGAGGAAAGCGCCAAGTTCATCCAGGGGGTGTGTAACAAGAACGGCGAACTGATCATATTGGTCGAGTTCGACAAGATGTTGTCAGACCACGAATGGGCTGAAATCTCCTCACTGTAATGCCGGCTTTGGCCGGACAGCAGGCTGGATGGACGCCCCGTGGTTTCAACTAACCGAGGACGTCCATCATGTTTGCAGAAATCTCTTCCCTGGCCCCGTGGCTTCTGACAGCCGCTGCCCTGTGCCTACTGTTCGCCCAGGGTATGATGCTACGCCGTGAAAACCGAAAACTTCGGGAGCAAATGAAAGAGCGCTGCGAAACCCTTGGCCGCGAGCTCCACGCAACAGCCAGTGGCAGTATGGGGGTTGGGCAGCGAGTGGTCACCTGCGAGCGCCAGCTTCATGAATTGCGCGGTATGCTTGACGAAATGCGCCAGAACGATCCGTTAAGGATTTCCTACGATGAGGCCTCAAGGTTAGTGGACCTGGGGGCGGATATCGACGACCTGATGAATACCTGTGGCATTTCACGGCCGGAAGCCGAACTGGTATCAGCGCTCCGCAAGCGCCAGGCGGCCTGACCTAAGGGTTTATCTGTCTAATCTTCACGGGGCCGTCCGGCGTCCTCTGGCGTACGGCCCTGAAGATTGAAGGCAAAGGCAAGAATTTCAGCCACCACCCGGTAGAGTGTCTCCGGGATTTCGTCGTTCAGTTCCAGTCGCGCCAGTATGCTGGCCAGCTCCGGATTTTCGTACAGCGGCACATTATGCTCACGGGCAATGCGGATGATTTCCTCCGCCAGTTCGTGGGTACCGCTCGCCGCAATGACTGGAGCCCGTTCGCCATCGTATTTCAGTGCCACCGCCGCCGGTGAATCTGTGTTTTGATGATCTTTTCTCATACCCGCGTGTCCACCAGCCGGTGCTCAAGACGGGTGTTTGCACCCCTTGGTGTCCCTCTCCGGCACTCCAGGTCCACCACATCCAGGCCGATATCCGAAAGGCCCTTTCGTAATTGCGGCAGATCTTCCCGCACCTGACGCAGCGTGGACTGCTTCTCCGCCCACACCTGCGCAGACACCTGATCCTGCCGCAGCGATACATCAAAATGCAAAGGCCCGGCCTCATCCAGATCCATGGCCAGTGAAAGACGCCATTCCGTTGCCCGGGGGGTGCCAGAGGTTTTCTGGCCGCTGTCTGCCGGATCCTGTTCGATTCGCAACTGGGCGATCCGTGGTTCGTTGTTGGGGTTCAGCCAGGGGAGCTCAAGCAGCATGGTTGATACCGGTGTTGGCGCCTCGGCGGTGGTCCGTGTGGAGAGTATCTGGCTGTGTAACTGATTCACGGTAATACGATTGAGCATGCCAGCCAGCAGCCTGAGCATTTGCCCAGCTGTGGGTTCGGCAGACCCCTGTGGTGGCGGAGGTGGAAACGTATTGGGGAACTGAAGCGGTGCCTGCACCAGTTCCGGACTTGCCAGCGGTGTAAAGCGGTTGAAGGCGTCGGGGCCGCTCCCCTGTTGTGCGAGCAAGGCGGTAATCACCCGGCCGATAGCCAGCTTGAGATCGGGTAGGGCGGCCTGGGGCGCCCTCGCCAGCCGCGATTCGGCGAACAGCCCGCTTTCCTCGACCCACTGCCGCAACTGGCCGGCCGCACCGGGTTGAGTTCCGGCACCTGGCGTCAGTGACTGGCTGGACGGCAGCCGTGATATCAGTTGTTCAATAGCCTGCCTCACCGGTTGGGGAAGTGGCTGTGGTGGATTGTTGATGGGGGTTCCAGTGGGCGCAACGCTGTCGGGTCTCGCACCGCCGGTCAGCGTTGTCAGAATTCTGGCAAGGCCGGCATCAACGGACTGTTGCCAGGGCAGGCGCTGCGCCAGCGCCCGGGAGATCGTGGTTTCCGGCGCCTGGGCCAGCTTCCCCATCAGTTGCAGTTCATTGCCCGCACGCATGATCTTGACCCAGTCACCGGTTTCCAGGGATGTGTCTCCAATAGCCGCCTGAACGGTCAGCGACTGGCCGCGAACTTCCAGCAACAACTGCGCGCCGGCAGAGGATTGTCGGTTGATCACGTCTGCCACCCGAGCGAGTGTTGCCTCGCGATTGGCAAGCTTGAGCTGGTCGAGCTGCACACGGGCAGAGGCCGCGTCCAGTACCGCCGAAGGTTGTCCGCTGGCTGGCCGCTGAGCGATCGGCACCGGTGACTCGGTTTTGGGTGGTGGTGTGGGGTTACCGTTTGGTAATTTCATTGCCACTGATTTGATGTCAGACAAGAGTATTCCTGAGGCGCTTTCGCTATAATACGCCCCGCCGGTAAGTATTGCCTTTCCGAACGTCTGAACCCTCCGGGTCAGTAAAGTATACACCAGCTCTGGGGCCCCGATGTCTGAGCCGTTACTACAGGCTGTCAATCTGCAATGTGAGCGTGATGACCGGATACTGTTCCGGGATCTCTCTGTCTCCATACTGCCCGGTACTCTGACCCGTGTCGAGGGGCCTAACGGCTCTGGCAAGACTACGTTGCTTAGAATTCTTGCCGGACTGAACGACAGTTACAGTGGTGACCTGCTCTGGCGAGGAAGGCCTCGTCATACCTACCGGGAGGAATTCCTCCGCAATATGCTCTACCTTGGCCATCGCCCGGGTATCAAACCGTTGCTTACCCCCATGGAAAATCTCCGCGCCCTGATGGCCGGGCGTCGGTATGTGACCGATAAGGTGCTCTGGCAGGCATTGGAAGGCACCGGCCTGGGTGGTTTCCAGAACGTACCCAGTCGTAACCTTTCCGCCGGGCAGCAACGTCGGGTGGCACTCGCCAGATTACTGGTTGCAGATGAACCCCTGTGGATTCTGGATGAGATATTTACCGCCATTGATGCCCACGGTGTGGCTGCTCTCGAGCGATTGCTGGTGGACCGGATCGCAAGTGGTGGCGCGATCGTAGTGACCACACACCACGACCTTAATCTGCCTTCGATGCACCGAATTACCCTGGGGAGCAGTCATGACCATGGTCTCTGAAGCCAGGCTTCCTGTTCGTACACCGGAGGAGTCGGTAAGCGTATTGTCGGCCATGAAAGCCGTATTCTCGCGGGATCTGAAAACCGCCTTTCGCCAGCCCCAGGATTTGCTCAATCCGCTACTGTTTTTCGTCATGGTCGTAACGCTTTTCCCCCTCGGGGTTAGCCCCGAAGTATCATTCCTGCGGGAGGCGGGTAGCGGTATCCTGTGGGTTGCGGCCTTGCTGTCCGTGTTATTGTCACTGGATCATCTTTTCCGTCATGATTTCGACGACGGCACGCTTGAGCAACTGGTATTGCAGCCCCAGCCGCTGTTTTTGTTAGTACTGGCGAAGTCACTGGCCCATTGGGTACTCACTGGCCTGCCACTGGTGATGCTGGCGCCTGTTCTGGGGGTGATGGTGCATCTTGAGGGGAACTCTGTTGCCATTCTGTGTCTAACGCTGCTGATCGGAACACCGGTCCTCAGCTTGATCGGTTCCATTGGTGCGGCATTGACCCTCGGACTGAGATCGGCAGGCGTGCTCTTGTCCCTGCTGATCATTCCGCTGTACATTCCGGTGCTGATTTTTGGCACAGGCACGGTAATGGCTGCGTCTGAGAGCGCGCCGGTGGGTGGACAGCTCGCGTTGATGGGGGCGTTTCTGGTGTTGGCGCTGACACTGGCGCCGTTTGCATCGGCGGCGGCCCTGAGGATCAGTCTGTCCAACAGTTAAAGGTAAAAAGGTAACAACCTGATGTGGCAAATCTTTCACAAGCTGGGGTCGCCAAAATGGTTCTTCGGCATTGCCTCAACACTGATGCCCTGGCTGCTTGTGGTGGGGGCAGCCCTGTTGTTGACCGGTATTGTCTGGGGGTTGGGGTTTGCGCCACAGGATTACCTGCAGGGTAATAGTTATCGCATCATTTTCATTCACGTACCGTCTGCGTTTCTGGCCCAGTCGGTGTATATCATGATGGCCGTTGCGGCGTTGGTTACGCTGGTTTGGCGTATGAAACTGGCCGATGTTTTCGTCAAGGCCGTGGCACCGGTTGGTGCAGTGTTGACCTTCCTGGCCCTGTTTACCGGTGCGGTTTGGGGTAAGCCCACCTGGGGAACCTGGTGGATCTGGGATGCCCGGCTTACCTCGATGCTGATCTTGCTGTTTCTTTATTTTGGGGTGATGGCGTTGGGAGCGGCCATCTCCGATGAGAAATCCTCGGCACGTGCCGTTGCCGTGCTGGTACTGGTGGGAGTGGTCAATATACCGATCATCAAGTATTCCGTGGAGTGGTGGAATACCCTGCACCAGCCAGCGACGTTCAAGCTCACGGAAAAGCCCAGTATGCCCGCGGAAATGTGGGTGCCCCTGTTGCTCTCGGTATTGGGGCTTTATCTGATATTTGGCTGGCTCGCCTGTCTGCGTATGCAGACCAACATTTTGGCGCGTGAAGGCCGCACCCGCTGGGTAAAAGAACTGGTTCAGGCACGGGAGAACTGACGCAATGGCCTTCGACTCTTTTGGTGCTTTTCTGGCGATGGGCGGCCACGGCCCGTATGTCTGGGCATGCTATGCGGTTTTTTTCCTGCTGATGGGAGTCATGACGTGGTGGTCGCTGCGTCAGCGGCGGGTCGTAATCGCGCAACAGCGACGCCGTATGGCCCCCGCTCCGTCGGTGGACGAGCGCCCGGCGGCGGCCAGCTTTACCCGAATCGAATCTTCTCAAGACTGACTGGTAGATCAAACATGCACCCGATCCGAAAAAAACGGCTTACCATTGTCCTTTTTCTCCTTGTCGGGGTGTCGGTGGCCGTGGCCCTGACGACCTACGCGCTGCGGCAGAATATCAACCTGTTTTACGACCCAAGCCAAATTGCCGCTGGCGAAGCGCCGGTGGACGTCCGCATCCGTGCCGGCGGCATGGTGGAAGAAGGGACTGTGCAGCGTGATCCGGAAAGCCTGAAAGTGGAGTTCAAGGTAACGGACTTTACCTCATCGGTATTGGTGGAATACACCGGGATCCTGCCGGACCTGTTTGCCGAAGGGCAGGGCGTTGTCGCCATGGGGCGCATGGACGGTAATGGCCGTTTTGTCGCGGACCAGGTGCTGGCAAAGCACGACGAGAATTACATGCCACCGGAAGTGAACGACGCCCTGGAAAAGGCCGCCGGCAAGCGGGCTGCCATGCCTGGAACAGCCGGTGAATCCAGCGCCGGTTACTAGCGTTGCTGGCCCACGTTTAAGAGAGTTGGAGAATCCTGATGTATCCGGAACTCGGACAGATCGCCCTGATACTCGCGCTGTTGCTGGCAGTGCTCCTTTCCGTGGTCCCCCTGGTGGGCTCGGTGACGGGGCGTGACCAATTGCTGGCCTTCGCCCGGCCGCTGTCAGCGGGCCTGTTCGTCTTCGTTGCCCTGGCCTTTGGTCTTCTGACTCACGCGTTTGTGACCGATGACTTTTCCGTGGCCTATGTCGCCAACAACAGCAATAGCATGTTGCCCTGGTACTACAAATTCAGCGCGGTTTGGGGCGGCCATGAAGGCTCACTGTTGCTCTGGGTGCTGATGCTCGTTGGCTGGACGCTGGCGGTCGCCATATTCAGCCGGCGCCTGCCGTCGGTGATGGTGTCCCAGGTGTTGTCGGTGCTTGGTATGGTCACGGTGGGCTTCCTGTTGTTTACCATCATGACCTCCAATCCTTTCGATCGTACGCTCCCCAATGTGCCGGCCGATGGCGCCGACCTGAACCCGCTGTTGCAGGATTTCGGGCTGATCGTGCATCCACCCATGTTGTACATGGGGTATGTGGGCTTCTCCGTGGCTTTTGCCTTTGCCATTGCCGCGCTGATCAATGGCAAACTGGATGCGGCCTGGGCTCGTTGGTCCCGCCCCTGGACCACAGTGGCCTGGGCTTTCCTTTCCCTGGGCATTGCCCTGGGTAGCTGGTGGGCCTATTACGAACTGGGTTGGGGCGGCTGGTGGTTCTGGGACCCGGTCGAGAATGCCTCGCTGCTGCCCTGGTTGTCGGGAACGGCGCTGATGCACAGTCTGGCCGTCACCGAGAAGCGCGGCGTATTCAAGAGTTGGACCGTGCTGCTGGCCATCGTAACCTTCGCCCTGAGCCTGCTGGGAACCTTCCTGGTGCGTTCCGGGGTGCTGACCTCTGTCCACGCCTTCGCCTCAGACCCCGACCGGGGGACATTCCTGCTGGCGCTACTGGCGATTACGATTGTTTCGAGCTTGACCCTGTACGCGTTCAGGGCGCCGGTGGTGCATGTGCGCTCCCGTTACGGCAGCCTGTCCCGTGAAATCTTCCTGCTGATGAACAATGTGTTGTTGGTTGCCGCAACCCTGTTGGTGTTGGTGGGGACTCTTTATCCATTGGTTCTGGACTACCTGGACATGGGGCGGCTATCCATC
Organism: Marinobacter sp. M5B; assembly: GCF_042604615.1. Taxonomy (NCBI): domain Bacteria; kingdom Pseudomonadati; phylum Pseudomonadota; class Gammaproteobacteria; order Pseudomonadales; family Marinobacteraceae; genus Marinobacter; species Marinobacter sp. M5B. The sequence goes on along the minus strand of NZ_CP156894.1, from coordinate 2,954,430 downwards.
GGTGAACCCTTCTTCAATCTAACCTTCAGCCCCCTTGGAATTGCCGCCGGCTTGCTGTTGGGGGCAGGTATATTCTCCCGCTGGAAGAAAACCGACGGCGGCTGGCTGGGCCGCAAACTGCTGTGGCCGTTGGCTGTCAGTATGATCGGGACCAGTGCTGTGCTGGTTGGGTACGGCAAGTTTGAGCCCTGGGCGTTTGGGGGCCTGTTCTCAGCGATGTGGATTACGGTGGCCACCTTTTGGGATCTCTGGGAAAAGTCCGGGTCACGGAAGGGGCGCCTCCACGGCCTCAGGCGTCAATCCCGCAGTTACTACGGCATGGTGTTCGGGCATCTGGGGCTGGCCATCACCATGGCGGGTGCGACGGTCGCCTCCAACTACGGTATCGAGCGGGACGTACGCATGTCGCCCGGGGACACCGCGATGGTCGGTGATTATCGGGTTGCGTTTGCCGAAATTGGCAACCGAAGAGGGCAGAACTTCACCGCGGAATACGGCCGTTTTGAGGTTTACGATTCGGATGGCGGTCTGATATCCACGCTATACCCGGAGAAGCGCCGATACATGGTTCAACGTAACACCATGACCGAGGCTGGTATTGACGGCGGTCTGTTCCGGGATATTTTTGTCGCCATCGGTGAACGGGTGTCTGACGATGCCTGGGCGATCCGGCTTCAATACAAACCGCTGGTCCGCTGGTTGTGGTTGGGGGCGCTGTTTATGGCCGCTGGTGGCTTCCTGGCCATTTCGGACCGCCGCTATCGCATTCGCGGCAAGGTTGCGGAAAACGGTAAGGCCAAGGCACCGAACGCAGGCGGTGAGTGCGGCGCAGACCCGGCAGGAGCGGCGTCATGAAGCGGCTGCTGCTGTTCACGCCGTTGATCCTCGCTGTGGTACTCGGAGTGGTCCTGTTCGCCGGTATTGGCAAAGACCCCAACAAACTCGAGTCGGCGTTGATCGGCAAACCGGTGCCCGAGTTTTTGTTGACGGATCTCCACAACGAAAGTCGCGAGCTGACTCGTGAGGTTTTTGAAGGGCATGTGTCCCTGCTGAATGTCTGGGGTACTTGGTGCCCGGCCTGCCGGGATGAGCATGGTGATCTGGTCTGGCTGGCGGAAGAGAAAGGCGTGCGTATCGTTGGCCTTAACTATAAGGACAACCGGGATGATGCCCTGGTCTGGCTTGATCGGTTGGGCGACCCGTATCAGGTGTCGATCTACGATCCCCGTGGCAGCCTCGGGTTTGACCTGGGGGTTTATGGCGCGCCGGAAACCTATGTCATTGATGCGGAAGGTATTGTGCGTTACCGCCATGTTGGCGTGGTCAACGAAAAAGTATGGGAGCAGGACATCAAGCCCATCGTCGATCGGTTCAGGGAGAAGATCTGATGTGGCGCCCGGTGTTTGCATGGCTGTTACTGATGACAATTGCGCCGATGTCGGTAGCGGATGCCCGCGACGTTTACGGGTTTGATACGCAGGCGCAGGAGCAGAGGTTCCAGACCCTGATTTCGGAGTTGCGTTGCCCGAAGTGCCAGAACCAGAACATCGCCGATTCCAATGCGCCGATTTCCAAGGACATGCGCGACGAGGTGTACCGGATGATGTCTGATGGCGCCAGCAACGAGGAAATTGTCGGAGCACTGGTCGACCGCTTTGGTGAATTCGTGCGATACAAGCCGGAGGTGGATAGCCGCACCATCCTGCTGTGGGCAACGCCAGCCATCGTCGTCCTGGGTGGCCTGATGGTGGTGGCCGGGATTGTCATCCGTTCCCGCAGGGCCGGACAGGACGAGCCAGCCCTAACCGACGAAGAGCGTGCACGGGCATCCAGAATGCTCGATGGCGATGACTCCAGCCGCACCTGACTTCAAACAACACTCTTTCTCAACCGGATTAATGACCGTTCTATGACACAGACCTTCTGGCTGACGGCCGCTGTATTAATCGTACTTGCCCTGGCGTTTGTGGTGGCGCCGTTGTTCCTGCACCGTTCCGGCCGGCGCGCGGAAATGGATCTGCGCAACCAGAACCTGCTGGCATATCGCAGCCGAATGGCGGAACTGGATCGCGAGTTTGAAGCCGGCGCGCTGGACGAGGAAAGCTATCAACAGCTCCGGGAAGAGCTGGCCGGCAGCATGCTTGATGATGTCCCGGATGCTGAGCGTGGTGTTATTGCTTCACCGGATCGGGCCAGGGGCGGGAAAAGCGCCATCGTCATTGCGATTGCCAGCCTCGCGGTTATTCCCGCCGCTGCGGTATACCTGTACGGACAGTGGGGCGCCATGGACGACGTCGAGCAGTTCCGCGCCATGCAGGAAATGATGGCAGCCGACAGCGATCGCCTGGGCCAGATGCAGGAACTGACGGCCCAGCTTCGCGAGCGGTTGGAGGACAATCCGGAGAACACCGAGGGCTGGGCTATGCTGGGGCGTAGCTATATGCGCATTGAGCAGTATGAGGATGCGGCGTGGGCCTTCGAACGGCTGGCAGAGAGTATCGAGGATGATGAGAACGGCAAAGCTGTTGCCTGGGGATTGTCAGCCCAGGCTGCATTTTTCCTGAGTGAGGGTGACCTCAACCCAGAGGTGTCGAACGCCATTGAAAAAGCCAGATCGCTGAATCCCGACGAGGTCAACTCCCTAGGCCTGCTCGGCATCCATGCCTTCAGCCAGCAGAACTTTGAGGAGGCGATCCGGTATTGGGAGCGCATTGTGTCGGTGGCGCCCAATCATCCCCAGATTGCGTCCATCCGCCAGGGCATTGAACAGGCCTATCAGCGCCTGGGTCGGGAGATGCCGCAGGAGCAGCCGTCAGAGGTATCCGGGGCCGGCGTAACCGTCCAGGTGGAAATAGACGAAGCATTCCAGGGCGAGATTCCTGACGACACCACCCTGTTTGTTCTGGCGCGTCGCGCGAATGTTCAGGGCGGGCCACCTCTGGCTGTGGCACGGCTGAGTGCGGGCCAGTTGCCGATGGAGATCCGATTGGACGACCGCTTCAATATGTCCGCGAATGCAAAGCTGTCGGAGGCGGGTGAAGTGCGCCTGCAAGCGCGCCTGTCGCGCTCTGGCAACGCCAGGCCCCAGGCGGGTGACTGGCAGGGCGAGGTGGATCAGCCGGTGCCAGTGGGTGAAGGCGAAAACGAGCCTGTCACCCTGGTAATTGACACCCAACTGGTGCAGTAATCTGTCACCGGCTGGTGCTCAGGCCCTGCGGGTAGAGCGGCGGCAGCTGATCCCCGGGAGCTGACTCACTGGCGGTTCCGCGCACGCGGATCAGCGCTGCCACAAGCCGTTCTCCCTGCCAGGGCTCCGACGTAGCCGATTCACCGGGTGTCCCGAACAATCGCTGCTGAAGCTGTTCGATCTCGGCGGCCAGTTCCGTGTCGTCCAGAAACCGGTTCACATCCGTTACGCTTTGGAAAGTGCGTTCCGGATGCCTTTGAGACATCCAGCGTACAAGCAGGTCGGTCGTTTTGGGCGATCCCGCCTGCGCTGCCTCGCACAGATCCCGGAATAGCACCTTTTCCCGGTTGTCTCCCTGACTCGCCACGACCTTGCCAGCACTGGTGCGACGCCTGCTGTACCACCAGGCCGCCAGTGTGATCAGCCAACCCACCAGAGCGGCCAGTGTGGCCAACGGCCAGAAGCCAGCGCCGGATTCCCCGTCAGTCTCACCTGATACCGGGTCATTGTTGGTCCTGGTGTCCGTTTCCGATGCGTCTTCCGGATTACTAGGCACCGAGTCGATCTGGCCGGGTATCCCCTCAACGACCAGTGTATGTGGCGGAATAACCGCTACTTTTTCGCTGTCGCTTTCAGTATCCCACCAGGGGATCCGGATCTCGGGCAAGGTTAATTTTCCAGGCTGCACTGGTACCAGTGCCGTGGTCTGGGTCAGTGTCGAAGTCAGCCCTTCGGTGCCGGGTGTGGTCGTGCGCTCGGGCTTTTCCGGGTAAGCCCGTATGCTATCGGGCGTCTGTTCCGGGAACGGCGGCAGCGATTCGGCAGGCAGGCCCTCCGTCCTCATGGTGAGGCTTCTGGTAAGGTTCTGGCCCGCTGTCAGGTTCTGGTTTCGTGGCAGTCCGGACTGGGTCAGCTCCAGCGTGCGGGCGGGCAACCAGGTGTCTCCGCTGAATTCCGCTGGCACACCCTTGACGGTGATATCAAACAGGTTGGCGCTGTCGCGGAGAAACTTCAATTGGCCCTGTTCATTCCGGGCCTGGCCCTCAAAGCGGATGGGCTGCAGACTGAGTTGTCCTTCTCTTTGGGGAAACAATGCGTAACGGCGCTCAACCACACGATAGCGAACACCGTCCCGGTAGCGGGTGTACTCGTTCTGCTTGCCCAGCGATTCGACAATGGCATTCGGGTGCTCCGGTTCGGAGAGCTCGCCGCGAATGAGGTTGCCGGTGAAAAACAGCTTGATGGTGAGCACCAGCTGTTCCTGAACGTACACTTCGTCCTTGTCCGCGGCCAGCTCGATAAAGCTGTCTCTTTGGGCCTCGGTCTCCTGATCGGGTGGGGTGCCGCTGATAACCTCAATGGTGACGGGGGTTGAACGGGAATCTCGGAAGCTCAGGGGCGGAATGGTCAATTCACCGGTCTTTTTGGGCGCGAGCTGGTACGTCCATGTGATCTCGCCCACCATTTCATTGTTGACGGTGCGAATGGAGTATTGCTGGTTGCGGGCGAGAATTTCGAAGTCGTCTTCTACCTTTTCGATGTCCGGTTTTGGCAGACTCGACAAGTCGAAATCGAACAGGTTTCCCAGATTGATATCGATTTTGGTGCTGCCCTTGACGCTCAGGGTAAGCACTTCGCCCTCGTAAAGACGGGTTCTGTCGGGTTCGACGGTCAGATCGTTGGCTGCCATGGCCGGTCCTGCCATGGTGACAAGCAGCAGTATCAGAATAAACGGACCGGTCAGCCGGCTTACCATGGTGTATCGCCCTCGTCAGATGGTGTTTCTCGTTCCTGGTATTGTTGCAGGAATTTGCGCCTCAACAGTCCGCCCGGATTATCGGGCACGCGCCGGAGCCATTGTTCCTGTCCCTGGGTCAGCGGGGAAGTATCAAGCTCCGCCGGTGCCCTGGATGTTTGTCCGTCGCTCGCTGAAGCGTCGGCATCACGTTGGCGTTGTTGAGCGCTCTCCTCCTGCTTTTCCTGTTGGTCGCTTTGGCCGTTCCGTTGGCTATCCTCTGGCTCGTTCTTTTGCTGTCCATTGTGTTGATTATCCGGCTGGTTCTGCCCGGCCTGATCTGACGGGTCGCCGTCCTGGTTCTGAGTATCCGACCCATTCTGTGAGTTCTGCTGGTTACCCTGCTGCTGTTGATTGCCGTCCTGATCTGACGATTCACTGCCGTCCCCGCTGGATTGGTTCTGTTGCTGCTCCAGCAGCTGTTTCACCAGGTCACGGTTGAACAAGGCGTCTTCATGTCCAGGTTGCATCGCCAGCACATTCTCGTAGGCCTCGAGCGCTTCTTCCAGCTTGCCGGCACGGGCCAGGGCGTTGCCGCGGTTGTAGCTTGCCCTGGGCGTGTCTTCGCTGGCGAACGCGCCCGCTGCGGACTCATAGTCACCTGAGCGATAGAGTGCGCTACCACGCCACTGGGGATTGTCGAGAATCCTGGCTGCCTGTTCCGGGTCTTCTTCGATCAGCGCGGGCGCACGCTGATCCTCCCGGGACCAAAGGGCGTCCCAGTCCATGGCCATTGCGGGACGTGGGGTGAGGGGCAAAAGTGTTAGCAGTACCGCCACCATGGCACCGCGACGCCAGCCGAGCAATGCCAGTGGCGCGGCCAGCCACAATAGCCAGTAGCCATCATCCTGCCAGCGGTTGACCGTCAGGTCGCGCTCGCTGTCTTGCCAGTTGTCCGAGTCAATGGGGCGCAGCTCCAGGCTGCGGATGTCCTCGTCCGTAATGGTCAGGCTATGACTGTCTCCACCATTGCTTTTCGCCAGTTCCGCCATGCCTGCGGGGTCCGCACGGGTAATCACGATGTCGCCGCCATCACGAATGAATCCTTGGCGTGCCAGCGGTATTGGACCACCCTCTGAAGTACCAACGGTCAGGGTGCTGAGCGCGAACCGACTGCCCGTCAGGGTATCGCTGATGCGAGGAAGGTAACGCTCGTCCACATTGTCTGCAATCAGTAACAGTCGCCCCGTCCCCGGGGCGCCCTGTTCCAGCAGGTCAAGGCCACGTTGTATGCCGAGATCGGTTCGGTTTCCTGCAGCTGGCATGATCACCGGTTCGAGAACCTCCAGCATGCCCTCGATGGTATTGCTGTCATCCGTCAGCGGTGTGACCGCATGAGCGTCCGCGGCATAGACCACCAGGGCGGTCAGGCTTCCCTCCCGTGCTTTCAGAATATCGCGAATCTTGCGCTTGGCCACAGTTAGGCGGTCGGGCGTTACATCGGTGGCAAGCATTGACAGCGACAGGTCCAGCACGATAACAAGGCTGTCATTCTGTTGTTGCAGTGGCGTGGGCGCCTTGCGCCACGACGGGCCGGCGAGGGCAACGGCAAGCACCACGAGGGCGGCAACGACCGGCAATACGGGCGAGCGTTTTTGACCGCCCGCTGCACCAGATTGACTGATCAGTGGGCGCAGCAGTTGCGGCGGTATCACGCGGCTCCAGCCACTGTCGCTCTGGCGGACGCGTTTGAATACCAGCGGCAGGACAAGGGCGACAAGAAGTAACAGCAGCCACAGTGGGCGCAGGAAGTGAAAATCAGCCATGGTTCCCTCCCCGTGCGTTGTTTCTGGTCTCAAGCCGGTTGCTGGCCACTCTGGCGCCCTGGAGTAGCAGCCAGATCAGGACGGCAATCCCGGCGGGCCAGACGTACAGTTCAGTCACCGGTCGATAGTGTTTGCCTTCCAGTTCGATGGGTTCGAGCTGGTTGATGCTTTCGTAGATCAGTTCCAGCTCGGGCAGACTGCGGGCCCGGAAGTACTCACCGCCGGTCTGCTGGGCAATTCGCGTCAGCAAACCTTCATCGAGGTCGCGGGATGGGTTGACCCGGCGCGAGCCGAGCAGCCCACGCTGGACCATGGTTTCGGCACCAATCCCGATGGTGTAGATGCGTACGCCAGCGGCTTTTGCAATCTCCGCCGCCTTGTCCGGCGCGATCTCACCAGCGGTGTTGGCGCCATCGGTCAGCAAGATCACCACGCGTTGTTCCTGGGGGCGATCACGAAGGCGTTTGACCGCCAGACCAAGGGCGTCGCCGATGGCCGTGGCCCGCCCGGCCATGCCGATACCGGCTTCATGCAGCAGCGTGCGAACGGTGGCGAGGTCAAAGGTCAGCGGCGCCTGGATATAGGGTTCCGTACCGAACAACAGCAGCCCCAGGCGGTCACCTTCACGGCGCTGGATAAAGTCATCCAGCACGCGCTTCACCGCCTGTAGTCGGTTTATGCTGCGGCCCTGGATGACCATGTCCTGTTCGTCCATTGACGGGGAAATATCCACTGCCAGAAGCAGGTCACGACCGCTGACCGGCAACTGTACCTGTTCGCCGACGTGTTGGGGGCGCGCCAGGGCCACGACCAGCAGCAGCCAGATCAGCAACAGTGCCAGTTGCTGCCAAAGGGGGGCGTGGCTGCCGCTACGGCTGACACCCGGCAGGTCCGACAACCAATGCCCGACCGGAAAAACAGGTGCCTCCACAGTCTGAGCACTGCGTTTGCGTAAACGGATTATCAGGGGCACCAGAGCCAGTAGCAGGGCCCATGGAAACGCAAGGCTCAGCATTTTTGGCCTCCCAGCCAGACACGGGCGAACGCGATAGCATCACTGGTATGGCACTCGGGGGTTGGTTGCCAACTGCTGTTCACCATGGCTTCCACCACCGGGCGTGAGGCAATGCGATCCTTCGGGCTGGTTTCCAGAAGAAAGCGAACCCAGGGTTCGCCGGACAGGGATTCCGGGAGGCGTTCAGGGTAGCGGATACGCGCGGCTTGTTTCAGTAGAGCGTTCAGCGCGCCGAACCATTGGCTGTTGGGTGTTGCGGCCTGCTCCAGTCGGTTCAATTCTGTAATGGCGGTTTTCAGCCAGCGGTTTTTGCGCCGTTTTCGTCGGATCAGCACAAACGCCAGAATGCCCAGGGCAATTGCGATAGCCATCAGCAACCACCAGCCGGGCGCCGGTGGCCAGAAGCCTCCGGATTGTGGCAGGTGAATGTCTCTGAGCTGGCTCAGTGGGTCCTGTTGAATCATGGGGTCTTTGCGGTTCCTGTCATCCGATGTGCCCCCGGGGGCCAAGCAGTGCCTGCAACGCCAACGCTGGCTGATCGCCGGTCATGACGCTGGCGGGTTGTACCCCCGACGTTCGAAAGCACTCCTCAAGGGCCTCTGTATGCTGGCGAACCTTGTCCGCATAGGCCCTCTGGAAGCGGGGGTTGCTGCTATCGAACCACACCGGTCCGTCTTCGCCGGCAATGGCGAAACGACCGCTTTCAGGTAACTTCAGCTCCAATGGGTCAACAACTCTCAGTGCGCTGACCGTGTTGTGACGTGCCAGTGAACCGAGTAGCCGCGACGTTTCTGAGGTAATGGTCAGGAAGTCACTGATGACGAAAATGCGGCTACCGGTGTGGGCCACACGGCGAGCTTCCCGCAGGGCGGTATCCAGGGGGGCGTTTTCCACGCCGGCGGCCGCAACGGCGCTTGAGTCGCGCGTGCTTCTTTGCAGCCTTGCCACGGTGTCGAGGAACTGCAGTACCGATTTCTTGCGCCGCGCCGGGCGCTGTACGGTGAGTTCGTTGCCGTTGAAAACGATTCCTCCCACCTGATCGCCAGACCAAAGGGCAAGCCAGGCCAGGATACCGGCAATCTGGGCGCCGCGGACCTGTTTGTAGGCACCGGTGCTGGCGAAAAACAGTGAAGGCCCGAGGTCGCAAAGCAGGAGCACGGGGCGCTCGCGCTCTTCCTCGTAGAGCTTTGTGTGCGGCGACTGCCGTCGGGCGGTCACCCGCCAGTCGATGCTGCGGATATCGTCCCCGGGCTGATACTGGCGCACTTCAGCAAAGGCCATGCCCCGCCCGCGCCGGGGAGAGCGTTGCAGGCCGGCCTGCCGGGATCTTACCGGACGCGCAGCAGGCAACTTCAATGCGCGGGCATCTGCCTGCAGGCGAATGAGACCGGAAAGGGGAATATGAGTCGCTGGCTCTTCGGGCGTCATGGTCACGGTGTCAGGCTGTTACCGGAACGCGGTCTATCAGGCGCTGGATAATAGCATCTGCAGTCAGGCCTTCGGCTTCGGCTTCGAAGGTCAGCAAAATACGATGGCGAAGAACGTCGAAGGCAATGTTCCGCACATCGTCCGGGCTGACGTAGTCCCGTCCTTCCAGCCACGCCATGGCTCTGGCGCAGCGGTCCAGCGCGATGGTGCCTCGTGGGCTGGCTCCGAAGGCAGTCCAGCGGGCCAGTTCCGGGTCGAGTGACGCCGGGTCACGGGTGGCCAGCACCAAAGCCAGCAGGTATTGCTCGACGGGCTCTGACATATAGATGTCGGAAACCGCATGCCGGGCTTCGAAAACCTGGTCGGCCGTCAGGCGGACTTCAGCGGCCACCTGCCCACGGCGGTAGTCGTTGCGCGCCAGGTGAAGAATCTCTTTTTCGGCCACGGCGGACGGATAGTCAATCACTACATGCATCAGGAACCGGTCGAGCTGGGCTTCAGGCAGGGGGTAGGTGCCTTCCTGTTCGATGGGGTTCTGGGTGGCCATTACCATGAACAGGCGATCCAGCGGGAAGGTGCGCATGCCGACACTGACCTGGCGTTCGCCCATGGCTTCGAGCAACGCTGACTGTACCTTGGCCGGCGCCCGGTTAATTTCATCGGCCAGCACCAGGTTATGGAAGATCGGGCCATGCTGGAACTCGAATTGCCCGGTTTCGGCTCGGTAGATCTCACTGCCGGTGACGTCGGATGGCAGCAGGTCCGGGGTGAACTGGATACGGTGAAAGTCGCCTTCGAGGTGGTCGGCGAGGGCCTTGATGGCGGTGGTTTTTGCCAGGCCGGGAGCGCCCTCAACCAGCAGGTGGCCATCGGCCAACAGGGCAATCAGCAAACGGTCCACCAGTTTTTCCTGGCCAATAATCCTTTTTGCTAACTGAGACCTGAGCTCTCCAAACGTATGCTGTAATGCCATGGGGGGTGTCCACTCCTACTGCAGAGACGGTTCGCGTAAGTAGATGCCGCAGTTTTCGCATCTGTGGGGCAAAAATCAAGGCTTTGACTATGCTTATGTGACGGTACACCGATTACGTTTATTTCACACTCACAGAGGTCGACTATGAATGCGCTGACGATCGCCAGCAAGGAACAGTTTTTCCAACAGCTGGACGAAGCTTTCGCTGAAAAAATAGCGAAAACCGAAGCGAAAAAGATCAGTGAATTCGCGAAGCAGCATTATGCTCACATTCCTCTTGAAGAACTTATAAGTCGACGATTTTCCGATACCTATGGGGCTATCCTCGCGGCCTGGCAATTTCTTCAGAAACGGTCCGCCGAGGAAACCCCTGTGTCCGTGTTCAATCCGGACCTCGAAAGTGATGGCTGGCAGTCAACGCATACTGTCATTTTTATTCTTCATCCGAACATGCCGTTTCTAATCGATTCCCTGCGAATTGCCATTAACCAGCGGGAAATCGGTACCCACTCGATTCAGCACTCCATACTTCAGGTGGAGCGGGACACTCAGGGCAAACTGAAAAAACTGCATCCTCCGAAAAAGAAGTCCGCCAATGCCAGCTACGAGGCGTTCATTGTGCTGGAGATTGACCGGCATAGCAGCCCGGAAGACCTGAGATCGCTTGAAGAGGTGCTGCAAACCATTCTTCATGAAGTCCGAATAGCGGTCAGTGACTTTCCGATTGTGACTGAAAAAGTCAATGAAATCAGCCGAGAGCTGGATAATACCACGGCCGGTATCGACGAGGAGGAAAAGGAAGAGGCGAAGGCCTTCCTGGCGTGGCTGGTCAAGGACCACTTCACCTTCCTCGGCTACGACGAATACGATTTTGCCAAGGACAAGAGCGGGCTGGTGGTCCGCCGTGTGGAGAATTCCGAACTGGGCATCCTGCGGGTGAACAACGAGCGCCCGGATCGTGTTCGGCTCAATGAATTGCCACAGCGCACCCGGCATGAAATGACCCGCACCGATGATATCTTCATTTTCGCGAAGTCGGCCCAGCGTTCACGGGTTCACCGTCCGGCCTATCCGGACTACATCGCCGTCAAGAAGTTCAACAGCAAGGGCGAGGTGGTCGGCGAGCGCCGTTTCCTGGGGTTGTATACCTCACGGGTCTACAACGAACGCCCGGATGAAATCCCCCTGCTGCGCCGCAAGTTCCAGACGGTCATGCGGCGGTCGGGGTTCCTGCGTGATGACTACGCGGGCAAGGAGCTGGATCAGATCCTCACGGTGTATCCCCGGGACGAACTGTTCCAGATAGAGCCGGGCGAGCTGCTGTCCGTCGCCAAGAGCATTCTCTACATTCAGGAACGTCGTCGTATCGAGCTGTTCATGCGGGAAGACGTGTATGGCCAGTTCGTGACCTGCCTGGCGTTCTTCCCCCGGGATATCTACAACACCGAGTTGCGCCTGAAGGTCGAACAGGAGTTGCTGGAGACCCTGGGTGCCGAAGACATCGAATTTGTGACCCACTTTTCCGAATCGGTTCTGGCGCGGGTGCAGTTCACGATACGGGTGCCCCAGGTGGAAAACCGGCAGCTTCCGATTTCCGAGATTCGTGACAAGGTGATCGGGCTGGCACAGTCCTGGCGTGATGGCCTGCTGGAAGCGCTGACCGAGGCCTATGGCGAAGAGCAGGGTAACGAGATGTTCCGCGTGTACTCTGGCGGTTTCCCTGCCAGTTACAAAGACATGTTCTCGCCCCGGCGTGCTGCCATTGATCTTGAGCATATCTCCGGTGCAGCTGAGGAAAAGCATCTCACCATGAGCTTCTATCGGGCTCTGGAAGAGGATGAGAGTACGCTTCACTTTAAGCTTTTCTACCCGGATGAGCCGCTGCCGCTGTCCGATGTGATGCCCATATTCGACAATCTGGGTTTCCGGGTGATCGGCGAGCACCCCTTTGAAGTCAGTGACCGGAAAGGCAAGACCGTATGGATACACGACTTCACCCTGCAGGCGCACAGTGGGAAAGTGGTGGATATCCATCGTATCCGGCCTATTTTCGAGGATCTGTTCCGTCGCGTGTGGTACGGCGATGCCGAGAACGACGCCTTCAACAGGCTGCTGCTGTCCTCCTACATGAGCTGGCGGGAGATCGCCTTGCTGCGGACCTTCGCCCGTTACATGCGTCAGATCCGCTTTTCCAACAGCCAGACCTTTATCTCCAACACCCTGGTCAACCATGTGGACCTGACGCGGTTGTTGCTGGAATTCTTTGAGGTGCGCTTCAATCCGGAGCGTTACCAGAGCGAGGGCAAAAGTGCGGCTGCGCAACAGAAGCTTGAGATCGAGTTCAACGCCGGGCTGGATGAGGTAGAGAACCTGAGTGAAGACCGGGTCCTGCGCCTGTTCCTGGAGCTGATGCAGGCTACCCTGCGTACCAACTATTACCAGCCCGACGGCGAAGGTAAGACAAAGCCCTATATCAGTGTGAAATTCGACCCCTCCCGCATTCCGGATATGCCGCTGCCCATGCCCATGTTCGAGATTTTCGTCTACTCACCGCGGGTTGAGGGCGTGCATCTGCGTGGTGGCAAGGTGGCCCGAGGGGGCTTGCGCTGGTCCGACCGTTTCGAGGACTATCGCACCGAGATTCTCGGGCTGGTGAAAGCCCAGCAGGTCAAGAACGCGGTGATCGTGCCAGTCGGTGCCAAGGGCGGTTTCGTGGCTAAACGCCTTCCGGACATGTCGGATCGCGAGGCCTTTCAGGCCGAGGGTATCGAGGCCTATAAAACGTTCATCCGTGGCCTGCTGGACATTACCGACAACCTGGTGGACGCCGGTATCCAGCCGCCAGCGTCGGTGATTCGTCACGATGAGGATGACCATTACCTGGTTGTGGCTGCGGACAAGGGGACTGCAACTTTCTCGGACATCGCCAATGGTCTGGCCGCGGAGTATGGCTTCTGGATGGGGGATGCTTTTGCCTCCGGTGGCAGCAACGGTTATGACCACAAGAAAATGGGCATAACCGCCCGTGGTGCCTGGGTGTCCGTGGAACGCCATTTTCGCGAGCTGGGCATCAACCCGGCCCTGGATGAGTTCACCGCCATCGGTATCGGTGATATGGCGGGAGACGTGTTCGGCAACGGCCTGCTTTCATCGGAAAAGACAAAGTTGGTCGCCGCCTTCAACCATGTGCATATTTTTATCGATCCGGCTCCGGACGCGGCGAAAAGCTACAAAGAGCGTAAGCGTTTGTTCGAGCTACCACGCTCGTCCTGGACTGATTACGACACCAGCCTGATTTCCAAAGGTGGTGGCATCTTTAATCGCAGCGCCAAATCCATTCCAGTCAGCCCGGAAATGAAGAAACTACTGGGGATTAAATCCGACCGGGTGCCGCCCAACATGTTGATTACCCACATTCTGAAGGCCCAGGCTGACCTGCTTTGGGTGGGTGGCATTGGAACCTACGTCAAGGGTCAGGGCGAGTCCCACGGGGACGTTGGGGACAAGGCCAACGATGCGGTTCGTATCAACGGTTCTGAGCTGCGCTGCAAGATTGTGGGCGAAGGTGGGAACCTGGGCCTGACGCAGTTCGGGCGTATCGAGTTCGCGCTACGCGGCGGCCGGCTCAATACCGACTTCATCGACAACTCCGGCGGTGTGGATTGCTCCGACCACGAAGTGAACATGAAGATCCTCCTGAACCAGGCGGTTGCGATGGGGGATCTAACGGATAAACAGCGCAACATCATGCTGGAGGAAATGACGGATGATGTGGCCGCCCTGGTGCTCAAGAACAATTATCGGCAGACCCAGGCCATCAGTATTGCCAGTGTGGGGGCCATTACCCGGCTCGAAGAATACCGCCGGCTGATGAACACCATGGAAAGCGAGGGCAAGCTGAATCGCAGTCTGGAATTCCTGCCTGACGACGAAACCCTGTCCGAGCGTAAGCTGGACAAGAAAGGGTTAACCCGTCCGGAACTGTCCGTGCTGATTTCCTACGTCAAGGGGGATCTGAAGCAGACCCTGATCGACAGCAGTTTGCCGGATGAGCCCCTGTTGGCTGGGGAAATGTACAAGGTGTTTCCTCAGGACCTGACCCGCAAGTTCTCCAAAGAGCTGGGTGAGCACCAATTGCGCCGTGAGATCATTGCGACGCAGATTGCCAACGACATGGTCAACCACATGGGGATCACCTTCGTGGAGCGGTTGAAGCAGTCAACCGGGGCCGACGCGGCGTCGATTGCGTTGGCCTGGATCATCGCTCGTGATGTCTTCCGGCTGGACACTTGGTGGGACAAGGTGGAATACCTGGATTACTTTATCCCGGCCAAGGTTCAGATGGATCTGATGGGTGACCTGATGCGACTGATTCGCCGAGCTGTTCGCTGGCTGCTGCGCAACCGCCGGGCAGAACTTGGTATTCAGAGCCATATGGAGCGTTTCGCCGACAGCGTCTGGAAGATCACGGCCGACCTGCCGGATTATCTCGGCGAACAGGCTTGTGCTGATTGGAAAAAACGCCATAACGAACTGGTCGAGTCTGGCTTGCCGGAAGATCTGGCCTCTGTGGCGGCAGGTACCAGCTACCTCTATTCGTCTCTCGGCATCATCGAGGCCCGCGAGGCAACGGGCATGCCTCTGAAAACCGTCGCCAATCTCTATTACGATCTCGGCGACAAGCTGGACCTGAACTGGTTTGCCAACGCCATTGCTGCCCTGGTGCCCGCGTCTCACTGGCAGGCCCTTGCGAGGGAGAGTTTCCGTGAGGACCTGGATTGGCAACAGAGGGCGTTGACCACGGGTGTACTCAGGCTGGCTGCCAAGCCTGGGGATGTCAGCGGTGCTGTTGATAACTGGATGGCGCGGCACAGCACCATGATAAGCCGCTGGAAGTCCATGCTGACGGAACTCAAAGGGGTGCGTGAACCGGAATATGCGATGTTTTCCGTGGCGTTGCGAGAGCTACTGGATCTGGCTCAGAGCACCATGCACGAACATCACGACTCCGACCTGACTCAGACCAGTTGATGATTGATTTATGTCGCGGATTGCCGTTCAATTCTGGGCAATGTTGATCATTAGGAGGAGGTTTGATGGGGCAGCTTGATCATTTGCTGGACAATAACAAGGCCTGGGCCGATGGCATCAAGAGCCAGGACCCCCAGTTTTTTGACCGCCTGTCCAACCAGCAGGCACCAGAGTACCTCTGGATTGGCTGCGCGGACAGTCGGGTACCGGCCAATCAGATTGTTGACCTGATGCCTGGTGAGCTGTTTGTGCACCGAAACGTGGCCAATGTGGTGGTACACACAGACTTTAATTGCCTATCGGTACTTCAGTTCGCCGTTGACGTGCTTAAGGTCAAGCATGTCCTCGTCGTTGGTCATTATGGCTGCGGGGGAGTTAAGGCGGCCCTGAACAATGAGGGCTTTGGCGTGATTTCGAACTGGTTGCGGCATGTTCAGGACGTTCGAGACAAACACCAGGGCATTCTTGATGGCCTGGCGACCGATCAGGACCGCGTGGACCGCCTGTGCGAGTTGAACGTGGTGGAGCAGGTTGGCCATGTCTGTCAAAACAACATTGTGCAGGAGGCCTGGCGTCGTGGGCAGGCGTTGACCGTGCACGGATTCGTCTACGACGTGGCCGACGGCATCCTTCGGGATATGGGGCTGTCCATTAGCTCCGAGGCCGATCACGAGGCAGTCAAACAAAACAGCATTGATGAACTGGTGTTGAGGCCGGTTCGTGCGGGTCGCCATAAAAATTGACGCAAAAAATGTCAAATTGTGTCAATTATTCGTGACAGGCGTCACTTTCTGACCCGGCACGTCATCACAGTTAACCTCCTGAAGGATTGTTACACTGAATTCGTAACATATCAGGAGGTTAACCATGCGAGAGATCGTTCAAAAAGCGCTCAGTGCCATGAGTCAGCGCAAAACGACGCAGTCCACCCAGGCTCGTCGCCGCACCAGTGAAGCGACGCCGCAGCCGGAATCAGTGGAAGATTGGGGTATGTCGCCAGAAGACGCTTTGCGAGCCAACACGGTTGCCCGCTACAAGTAGGAGGCCGGAGTTGTAATCTGCCGGTTTCTGACCGCCCGGGCCAAGACTCAGGGCTCAATTCCGGTTAGAGTATCCCGCCTGATACGAACGCCGGGATACGCTGATCAATGTCTGCACTGCCTAATTCCCACGAAGTCCTGCTCAAGAACCAGAATCTGTTACGTGGTCGCCTGGCCATTATTGGCATGGTCGATCCCGCGTTGCTTCCCCGGTTGCCGGACCGGGGACTGACGATTTCCGAACACTTTGGCAATTACCAACAACTGCTGGCCGTCAGTGGCTGGACGGCGGCTTTTGGCTATGATGCGCCGGAGTTGTCATCGGGCATGGCCGATACCCTGGTGGTGTTCCTCCCCAAGGCCCGAGTTGAGTTGTCGGTAAGGCTTGAGTTGGCACTTTGGCTGGCGGCCGAAGGTGCTCGACTGGTCTTGGTGGGCGAAAAGAAAGAAGGTATTGCAGGCGCTGTGAAGCAGCTGAAGGAGTTTGCACCGCAAGCATCGAAGGCAGACAGTGCCCGCCACTGCCAGGTCTGGCAAGCCGATAGCCTGCCCAGGCGCCCAGTGTTTGACCTTCAACGTTGGCTTCAGTGGCATCCGGTTGAGTGCGAGGGAGTTGGCTTCAGGATGGCCGGCTTGCCGGGTATATTCAGTGACGGTGAGCTGGATGATGGTACCGCCATGCTGTTGCAAACCCTTGCTGACTCACCGCTGGAAAAAGGACCCGTGCTGGATTTTGCCTGCGGCGCAGGTGTTATCGGCACCTGGTTGCAGTTGCACCAACGAGCCACGGAGCAGGGCGTTTTTCCGGTCGACGGCGTAGACGTGCAGTTCCAGGCCGTTGCCTGTGCTCGTGCGACCTACCGGGAGGCGGGCGTGGATGGCTTGATTCACGCCTCCGACGGGTTGTCCGGCGTCGACGGCCGCTACGCTGCAGTTGTCACTAATCCGCCATTCCATACCGGTATCCGTACCGATACATCCATGACTGAGCGGTTCCTGCAGGGTGTGGCAAAGCACCTGGAGCCCGGCGGTGAGTTGCGCCTGGTGGCGAACACGTTTCTTCCCTATGAAGCACTGATCCGTCGTCACGTCGGGCCGGTTAAGACGATCGCCGGCGACCGACGCTTCACGGTGTGGAGCGCCCGCCGTCACTGAATTGTCGTCTGGCTGTCATACGGTCGTCATTGCCATCGGACAAGGTATGAATAATCCTTGAGCAGGCCGGTGGGGGAAGCCGATGCATCAGTACCGGAGCGTTTTCATTTCCGATGTTCACCTGGGATCCGCCGATTGTCAGGCGGACTACCTTCTGGATTTTCTCGACAACGTCAGCTGCGAGACCCTGTACCTGGTCGGGGATATCGTTGATCTGATCGCTATGCAACGGCGGGTGCACTTCCCGGAAAGCCATCAGGCGGTTGTGAGGCGGTTTATGGCTATTGCCGCTGCCGGCACGCGGGTGGTTTATGTGCCTGGCAATCACGATGAATTTCTGCGGCACTTCTGCGGCCAGACGTTGGCAGGTATCGAGTTGAAGCAAAAAGCCATTCACACGACGGCGGACGGTCGCCGGTTCGTGGTCTGCCATGGCGACCAGTTTGATCAGGTGGTGCGCTGCAGCCCCTTGATGCTGCTGGTAGGCGATAGGGCTCATGGCCTTCTGCTGCGCCTGAACCGCTGGTTCAATGCCTGGCGGCGCTTACGCCGCAAGCCATACTGGTCCCTGGCGGCCTGGGTCAAAAGCCGTATCGGCAAGGCGCGGTCATTCATTCGACGCTTCGAACTGGCTGCTCTGACGGCGGCAGAACGCGGACACTATGACGGTTTTATATGTGGTCACATCCACTCCGCTGGCTTTCTGCGCAGTCAGGAAGGACTCTACTGCAACGACGGTGACTGGGTGGAACACTGTACGGCGCTGGTGGAGAGGCACGATGGTAAGCTGGATATCCTGCACTGGTCCGAACAGCCGGGCATCCTTGCTTCGGAGCCTGCACAGCCCGCCCCTGAGTTCAGCGGCGGCCAGCGCCCCGTCATCGACGTTCTGTCGCCTGCGTTTATCGAAAGCATCAATGCGACGCCAAAATAGCGGTTTTTTTCGGGCATAAAAAAGCCCCTGGGGTGAGGGGCAAGAAGGTTTGCTACCACAACAAACGGAGCAACCTGAAATCGTTCTTTCAGAGTAGGGTTAATTTCTAGAGTAATCAGCCTAGAATGTCCGCAGTTTTCTGAATGACGATGCGGATGCCTAAAATGACAAGTGAGGTTCTAACATTCAGTGGCGGGCGCTTGCCCCTGAAACGCCCCGGTGGAGGCCACACCCTTCGGGCCTGGGACGCCGCTGATGAGCAGTTGCTGGAGCAGGTTCTGGAGCGTTGCACGCCGCAGAGCCACCCACGGGTGTTGATCATTGACGACCAGTTTGGGGCTTTAACCCTGGGTCTGGCGCCTTTCTTCCCTGTTTCCTTTGCCGATAGCTGTCTCCTCTCTAAATCCCTGGTTATTAATGCTCCGGCCGATCTGTCTATTCCGGCACCAAAGAGCTGGCTGGAGCTGCCGGAAGGGCCCTTCGATCTTGTTGTTATGAGGATTCCCCGGCAACTGGACTACCTGGCGTGCCTGTTGCGGTGGGTGAACAGCGTTCTGTCACCCGAAGGCAAGCTGATTGCCGGTGGCATGATCAAGCACCTGCCGTCACACAGCGCTGATGTGTTTGGGGAACTGGTCAACACCCGGGAAGTCTGTCCCGCGCGCAAAAAAGCGAGGGTGGTGGTTGCTGCCCGGGGTGAGGATACGTTGCGGGAGTGGCCGGATTTCTGGCGGGGATACAGGTTGTCGTCCCGGTACGAGCTATCGGGTATGCCAGCGGTGTTCGCCAGAGCAAAGCTGGATATCGGTTCGCGGTTGCTGCTGCCGGTCATTGAGCGGAAGATTGCGGATCTCGCCCCTGGAGCACGGGTACTGGATCTGGCTTGCGGAAACGGTGTGCTTGGGCTGACGGCCCTGGCCCGCAATCCGGCGCTTGAGATTGCGTTCGCGGACGTTTCCAGTCAGGCGGTTGCCAGCGCACGTCAAAATATCCTGACGGCTTTCCCGGACGCTGTCGCGAGCTTTTATCACAGTGATGGTATTCCGGAGGCGGCTGACCGTTATGATCTGGTGCTGTTAAACCCGCCATTTCATGAAGGCGGTGTGGTCGGTGACCATATTGCCCTTCGTCTCTTCAGTCAGGTGGCTCGGCACCTGTCCCCTGGCGGATATATGTTGCTGGTGGGGAATCGGCACCTGGGTTATCACCGCAGTCTCCGTCACTACTTTGGCCAGGTGCGACAACTCGATGCAGACCCAAAGTTTGTGGTGTTCGAAGCCTCTGTTCAGGAGGGTGGCCGGTCGTAACCCATGCGTGCCAGCGTATCAACGATGGTCTGGGTCTGACTGTCGATCTCGATGTTAACCCGGTCGCCGACCGTCATATCGGCAAAGGTGGTTGCCCGCAGGGTCTCGGGGATCAGGTGAACGTTGAAGCGATTATCATTGACGTCGCCAATGGTTAGGCTGGCGCCGTTGATGGCGATGTAGCCTTTGGGAAAGATATAGCGAGCCCATGCCTGCGGCACCTCGAATTCGATGGTGCAATTGTTCTCGGGGCGGTCGATCGCGACGATATCGGCCGTGGTGTGCACGTGGCCGGAGAGGAGGTGCCCGCCGATTTCGTCGCCTATCCTGGCCGCACGTTCGAAATTGATGCGATCCCCTGGCTTCAGCTTTCCCAGGGTGGTCAGGCGCAGCGTTTCCTGCATGGCATCGAAATAAAGATTCTGGCCTTCCTGTCGCGTTACCGTCAGGCAGGTGCCGTCGATGGACACTGACGCACCAATGGTCACGTTGTGAGCCTGATTTTCCGGAAAGCGGATGCTGAAGGTGCTCAGACCGGGCACGGCAGAAATCTCGTCAACGATGGCAATACCCTGAACAATGCCTGTAAACATGTCTCAACCTCGACGACTGGTGTCTGTAGCCGTATAGGGCCACACTTGATGGTCGCAAGGATAGCGATCCTGTGGGTCGGTGCCAAGCCATCGTGACCATCTCAGGTATGCTCAGGCACGCTCAGGCATGTCTCTGTGACTCAAGGATCCGGGCCGTTGGCCGATAAACGGTAAGGGCAGGGTGTCGACGACAGCTATTGGCCCGGTGATCCATGACGGACAATCAACCATGGCAGAGAACGAAAACGTACGTCAGAGAACCAGCGATACCGCGCGTGGAGGAGAGCCCTTGCTGCGTAGGGGGCGGCCCGCGGACCCTCATCCGGAAACGGGTGATGCGGGGCGGGTGGCCGGTGCTGCTACTGCTACTGGTGCTGAAGTTCCTGCCAACCGCCCCGAGCGGGGTGCAACGGCCTCTGCTGGCCGGCTTGAGACTGACGACATTCCAGCGAGCGATGAGTCTGTTAAGGAATCGTCGACGGGTGAGAGCCCTCAGAACATCGAAAAAACCCTGGCGGAGTCGCGTCAACGTAAGCTTCGTTTGATGCTGCGCCAGTGCGACCGTGTGTTGCTGCTGGATTTCGACTTGTTGGCTCTGCCTGACTGGCCGGATAATTACACGCTTGCTGCGGCCCGGCGAAATCGTGACATCTGGCTGTTTGGTGCGTTGTTGGCGGCGGTGGTTTTTCTCAGCGGTATGACCGGCTTTGTGCCAGCGTGGATTGCCGGCGGTGGTTTTGGTGCCTTTGTCATCATCCTGCTACTGGGAGTGCCAGGTGTTCGCCGCCTTTATACGTCGCGGCCCTCGTATCTGGATCTGGTCATCCGCCGTCAGAGGATGATTCGCGACGCACGCAAGCACATCGAACACCTGGAAGGGAAAGAGGGGCTGGTGTGGCAGTGTGCTCGTATGGCCGAGTTTAACTCGGCTCTGAAAGCGACCCGGTTCAGTGAACTGCTGGCATTATCCGAACGGCGGGTATTGGCTCGGAACCTGACCCGGCGGGAACATATTCGTCTTTATCTGATCTATCTTCTGGAGGCTGAGAAAGCTTACGGACGGGCACAGCAGGCTTTTTTCGAGGGGCACCAGCAGGCCATTGACCGGGGCTGGTCATCGGTAGCTGCAGAGCCGGGGGACAGAGCTTGACATAGCTGCCGGTCAAACGTATGTTTCAAACAGACGTTTGCTTAGAGGCACTGATAATAAAATGGCTCAGTCTGATACGGTTGACCGAATTCTTGATGCAGCGGAAGAGCTCTTCGCCGAGCGGGGGTTCTCCGAAACTTCCCTTCGCATGATTACCAGTAAGGCTAAGGTAAATCTCGCTGCTGTCAATTACCACTTTGGTTCTAAAAACGCCCTGATCCATGCGGTGTTTGCCCGCTTCCTGACGCCATTCTCCGCCACGCTGGAGGATGCGTTCGATGATCTGGAGGCGAAATGCGACGGCGAACCGCCAACGTTGAACCAGACTCTATGGGCGCTAACTGAAAGCGCAGTACGCATGCCGCAGCGCAATGAAAAAGGTATTTCCATATTCATGCGTTTGCTCGGCCTGGCCTATACGCAGTCCCAAGGCCATCTTCGGAAATTTCTTGAGCAGGAATATAGCCAGCCGTTCAGCCGCTTTATGCGCCTCCTCAAGGAAGCGACGCCGCAATTGTCCGCGGTCGACCGCTACTGGCGCATTCAGTTCATGCTTGGTGCGACAGCGTTTACCATGTCCAGCAGTGATGCCCTGCGGGATATTCTGCAGAACAAGCTGGGTGTGGAAACCACGGTCCAGGAAATTGCAGCACGACTTGTGCCCTTCCTGGCGGCAGGTATGCAGGCTGATGACGCCATGCTGGTGCCACCTGCCCATAAAACCTCGGTTGCCTGAGTCGCTCGCTCTCGGTTAGGCTTCCGGTTGGTTTGTTCACCGGGAGCCTGACGCCGCATGCCACGTAATCCTGTTTCCATACCTGTTCCCGGAATCGAGATCAGTCTCAATGCGCAAACGCTGACACTGTTTCCTGGCGACACATCAAAGCCTCTCTCCTATCCCGTTTCGACGGCACTTAATGGCCCCGGTGAGCGCCAGAGCAGTGGGTGCACGCCCACGGGCCGGCATTACGTGCGCGCGATGGTGGGTGATGGCCTTCCCCTGAATACCGTATTCATCGCCCGCCGGCCCACCGGGGAGGTTTATTCCGAACAATTGGCGCGTCAGTTTCCCGAACGTGACTGGATACTGTCCAGAATTATCTGGTTATGTGGGCTTGAGTCGGGGAGAAATCGGGGCTCCGGGGTCGATAGTTTTCGTCGGTTCATATACATTCACGGCACACCGGATACCGAACCCATGGGCGTTCCGCGCTCCCATGGTTGCATACGCATGAGGAATGCCGACGTTGCTGACCTATACGACCGTGTCTCGCCGGGCCTGCCCGTCACGATACGATAGCGCCGGCGGTTGTCACTAAACCGGTTGTCATCAAACCGAGGGAAACGATGATCGAAGAAGCACCTTCCATACTCAATACCTGGATTCAGGACTGGAATCTGCTGTCAGAGAGCTGGCGAGTGGGGCTCGTGGTTTTCGCTCTGGTGGCTGGCACCGCGGTGGTGGCCTACATTGCGAGTTTCATCGTGGGCGCCGTCGAACGACGTTTCCAGAAAACCGACAACCTCTGGGACGACGCACTGCTTCACGCTGCGCGGAAGCCAGTGGTCGCGTTCGTCTGGCTGCAGGGTGTGTATTGGGCGGCAGAGGTTGCTCACCACTACTCGGAAGCCGAAATCTTTTCAGTCAATCAAACCATTTTGCAGATTGGCTTTGTTTTCCTGCTGGTCTGGACGCTGCTTCGGCTGATCAAACAGGGGGAACAGATTCTCGCTTCTCCGCTGAAGATGAAAAAGCCGATGGATTACACCACGGTCAATGCGGTGAGCAAGCTGTCCCGGACCGTTGTTATCATCACCGCGGTATTGATTGCCATGCAATCCCTTGGTTACAGCATATCCGGGGTGCTGGCCTTTGGTGGTGTTGGTGGTATCGCTGTGGGCTTTGCCGCCAAGGATCTGCTGGCCAACTTTTTTGGCGGGTTCATTATCCATCTGGACAGGCCATTCAAGGTCGGCGACTGGGTTCGCTCTCCCGATCGTAATATCGAGGGCGTGGTGGAGCACATCGGCTGGCGGCTGACTACGATTCGCACCTTTGACAAGCGCCCGCTCTACGTGCCGAATGCTGCCTTTACGACCATTGCCGTAGAAAACCCCTCGCGCATGCACAACCGCCGTATCTCTGAAACCATTGGTATACGCTACGTGGATGTCAGTGGCATGGCTGAGGTTGTGGCGGACATCCGGTCCATGCTGGAGAACCACGAGGACATCGACCAGGACCAGACCCTGATCGTGAATTTCCTGGCCTTTAACGACTCGTCGCTGGATATCATGGTTTATACCTTTACCAAGACCATCGAATGGGTGAGGTTTCATGAGGTCAAGCAGGACGTACTGCTGAGGATTAGCGAGATCATTGAAAGCCATGGTGCCGAAGTTGCCTTTCCGACCCGCACGCTTCACCTGCCTGACGGGGTGCGTGTCGCGTCGAACGGCAAGCCGGCAAAAGGTCGTAGCGATTCGGATTCGTCAGATGAGGCCGTTGACGAAGATGTTGAACAGGGACGTGCGCCTGTTTCCGGAAGCGAACACTCTTCGGAAACACGTGGCGATAGTAACCAGGCGGACGGGGACTGATCATGGGTGTGAATAACCAAGTTGCCCCCGTGGGAATCATCGGGGGAACCGGGCTCACGACGTTGTCTGGGCTGGAAATCACGGGTGAGCGGGTTGTCGACACGCCCTGGGGTGAGCCGTCGTCGGTTTTGGTGGACGGCCTGCTCGGGGATCAGCCGGTGGTGTTCCTGTCTCGCCACGGAAACCCTCACCGTATTCCTCCGCATCAGGTGAACTATCGCGCCAATCTCCATGCGCTCCAGCAGGCGGGAGTACGTACGGTGGTCGGTGTTAATGCTGTTGGCGGGATCCATGCCGATATGGGGCCTGCCCATATCGTGATTCCCGATCAGATCATTGACTACACCTGGGGCAGGGCGAGTACGTTCTTTGAGGGCGAGTTGGAGGAAACCACGCACATTGACTTCACCTTCCCATATTCAGAGTTGGCCCGGGCGCTGTTGATTGATGCAGCTCGTACAGTGGGTTGTTCGTTCTCGGATTTCGGTGTTTACGGTGCAACACAGGGGCCCAGACTGGAGACCGCAGCGGAAGTACGTCGCCTTGAGCGGGACGGCTGTGACCTTGTCGGTATGACGGGAATGCCGGAAGCGGCTCTGGCGGCTGAACTGAAGATGAATTACGTGTGCCTGGCGCTGGTGGTTAACCGCGCGGCAGGGAAGTCGGATCACATCATAACGATGACTGAGATCGAGGTCGCTATCGACCAGGGCATGTCCGGCGTCAAGCGGATCCTCGAAATCGCCATTGGCGGGCTTGGAGCCCTTACTCCTCAATCTTCTTGAAAAACACCAGCACGCCAATGGTGGGGGAGTCGAGGAAATGGACTTCCTCGCTGCGCATGCGGCGTGTTTCCCGTATCCAGGTGATTAACTCCGCCTTTGGCTGACTGGCGCTGGAAACCTGCGTCTGATCTGCTCTTGCAATGTCGCCACCCGTTGCCATTGAGGCCAGCGAGTCCCGGGCTTCATCGTTTTCGAGGGCAGGCTGGTCATTGCCCGTAGCTTCCTGCCCAGCACCGTCGTCCATTGGCTGATTGTTACCGCTTGCCGTCGCTGCTTCGTCTGAACTCTGGCTGAGCGTGGTCTGTTGCAATGACAGGGGCTGCCAGTGGTTGAGGTGGACATCCACGTGGAGATAGCGTTGTCGATCGATGGTGATATGGCCTTCCACTTCCCGGAGCCCGGCATCGGCCAGCCAATCGCCAATAGCGACCTTCAGGGGTTCTCCGTCAAAGTCAGGGGGGAAAGACTGGTACCACCCTGTGGCCAGGAGTATCCGGAAGCGGCCACTGTTTTCCAGTCGGTTGGCGGCTGTCCGCAGGTGAAGCTGGCTTCGCGGGACCAACTGTCGGGTGGTTTCCGCGGTTCCGTTGCGATCCACGGCTCGAAGTATTTCGGTGATGTCCAGGTTGGTCGGCTCTGGAATTCGGTTGGCCATTTTCTCGTTGACATCGGCCGGATCGACGATCCTTTCGAGGATTACGAACTCAGCCCGGTAGTAGTCTTCACGGGGAGGCTGGGCCTGTGACGCAGCGTTGTCGCGTCCCTGTTCTTCGGATGTTGCGCCTGCGGCGGGCCCGGATGATTCCTGGCCTGACACCCAGGGTGACAGGGCCAGCAGGGCCGCCAGAAATAGGGCGCGTGTTCCGTACAACGGTTTACCGGGCGTTCGCAAGGGCATTGCTCCAATGTTCCTGTGATCATCAGGGGGCGCTGAACCGGTTGTTTCAGGAGGCCAGCTGCCCCAGCATGTCGGAAATGCCGTCGAGTTTACCACTGGTTGAGGCATCCTTCAGCCGGAAACGGAAACTGTTGGCGCCTTCCAGCCGATACTGGTCTGGCGAGGATTGCACTTTTTTAACCAGAACCAGCGGATCCACTGGCGTAGAACTGCCGAATTCCAGCCTGGCCCATTCTTTTCCGGCGTCCACCTTCACGATTCCCAGGGCTTCCGCGTGGATTCGGAGCTCGGACTGTCGAATCAGGTTTTTTGCCGGTTCCGGTAATAGTCCGAAGCGGTCGATCATTTCAACCTGAAGTTCTTTTAATCCATCTTTGTCGTTCACGCTGGCGATTCGCTTGTAAAGCATGAGCCGGTTGTGGACATCGGGCAGGTAATCCTCGGGGATCAGCGCTGGTATGCGAAGGTTCATTTCCGTGCCGTGGCTCAGCGGCAACTCGGCATTAGGCGTTCTGCCGTCGCGTATTGCTTCCACGGCTTCGTCCAGTAGCTGCATGTAAAGCGTAAAACCAATGCTTTCGATCTGGCCGCTTTGCTCTTCTCCCAGCAACTCCCCGGCGCCGCGAATTTCGAGGTCGTGGGTGGCCAGCATGAAGCCGGCACCCAGGTCCTGCGCTTCCGAGATGGCTTCAAGCCGCTTTTTCGCGTCGGCGGTGATGGACCGGGGTGGTGGTGTCAGCAGATAGGCGTAGGCCTGATGGTGAGAGCGCCCGACACGGCCGCGGAGCTGGTGCAGCTGTGCCAGCCCGAACTTGTCCGCGCGCTCGATGATAATGGTGTTGGCGCTGGGAATGTCGATGCCGGTTTCGATAATGGTGGTGCACACCAGCACGTTGAAGCGCTTGTGATAGAAGTCCGACATGATCTGTTCCAGCTCGCGCTCGCGCATCTGGCCATGGGCAACGCCCACGCGTGCTTCCGGGATCAGTTGGCGCAGATCCTCGGCGGTTTTCTCGATGGTGGCCACATCGTTGTGCAGGAAGTACACCTGGCCGCCCCGCAGCACCTCCCGCAGGATGGCTTCCTTGACCATGGCCTCGTCCCGCTGTCGCACAAAGGTTTTTACCGACAGGCGTCGCGCGGGGGGCGTGGCGATGATCGACAGATCCCGCAGGTGCCCCATGGCCATGTTGAGGGTGCGGGGGATCGGTGTGGCGGTCAGGTTCAGCATGTCCACCTCGGCACGCAGGGCCTTCAGACGTTCTTTCTGCTGGACGCCGAACCGGTGTTCTTCATCGATGATCACCAGGCCCAGGTTCTTGAACTTGATGTCACCCTGGAGCAGCTTGTGTGTGCCGATAACAATATCGGCTTTGCCGGCTTCGATGGCGGCCATCGCTTTGGTGGTTTGCCCGCCGCTCCGGAAACGGCTGAGTAGCTCGACATGGACGGCGGTATCCGAGAAGCGGTCGCGGAAGGATTCGTAATGCTGCTGCGCCAGCAGGGTGGTAGGCACCAGCACAGCGACCTGCTTGCCGGAGTATGTCGCCATGAAGGCAGCGCGCATGGCCACTTCGGTCTTGCCGAAGCCAACATCGCCACAGACCAGGCGGTCCATGGGTTTTTCACTGACCATGTCCTCGAACACAGCCTCAATGGCCGCCTGCTGGTCCGGGGTTTCCTCAAAGGGGAAACCGGCGGCGAAGGCACGGTAGGCTTCTTTGGGGTCTTCAAAGGCAAAGCCCTTGCGGGCCTCCCGGCGCGCGTAGACATCCAGTAGTTCCGCTGCAGTATCGCGGATTTTCTCCAGAGCCTTTTGTTTGGCGTTGCTCCAGCGATCCGTGCCCAGCTTGTGCAAAGGCGCGTGATCAGTATCCGAACCGGTATAGCGGGAAATCAGATGCAGGCTGGAAACCGGTACATAGAGTTTCGAGCCGCCGGCGTATTCCAGCATCAGGAATTCGCTGGCTTCGCCTTCAACGGTAATGGTTTCCAGGCCCTGATAGCGGCCAACGCCATGGTCTATATGAACCACCGGCGCGCCAATGCGTAGCTCGGACAGGTCCCGGTAGCCGGCATCGTCGGCCTCGGTTGGTTTCTCCCGGCGCCGCCGCTGCAGCACCCGTTCACCGAAGAGGGCTGTTTCCGTGATCAGGGCGAGGTGATGGTCAGGCAATAGCAACCCATATTCCATGGGTGCGACGGTAATGCCGAGGGTGGCGGACGGGTCGCTGACAAAGGCCTGCCAGTTTTCCAGAGTCGACAGTTTGAGGCCATGGTCGGCCAGGTTCTCAATCAGCGCCTCGCGTCGGCCAGAGGACTCCGCACAGATCAGGACCCGACCGTTGAACTCACTGATAAAGCGCTTGAGGCGCCCAGCCGGGTCTGCGGCACGGCCATCCATCGCAACATCGGGCATGACGTCGGTCTGGCAATTGCGGCCGCCGCTGGACTCGGTGGCTTCCATGGTCATTGTTACCCGGGGAAATCCCTTGAGCAGGCCGAACAGCTCGTCCTTCTGGAGGAAAAGTTCTGCTGGCGGCAGGATAGGGCGCATCCGATCGTGGCGACGGTCCTCGTAGCGTGCACGGGTGTCGGCGTCGAAGGCGCTGGCGGCCTCGTTAAGTCCGGATGCTGTGAATACCAGGGTTTCGCCGGGCAGGTAGTCAAAGAGCGTTGCCGTCTGGTCGAAGAACAGGGGTAGATAGTACTCGATCCCCGGCGGTGTAATGCTGTGGGTGACGTCCTGGTAGATCGGGGCGTCTTTATCGGCATGGGGAAACTGCTCAAACCACCGGTTACGGAACCCTGATCGGGCTTCTTTGTGCCAGGGAAATTCGTTGGCGGGCAACAGCTCAATGCGTTCGATTCGGTCGATCGAGCGCTGGGTTTCCGGATCAAAGGTTCGCAGTGTTTCAATTTCGTCATCGAACAGGTCGATGCGGTAGGGGCGGGTGGCGCCCATGGGGAAGATGTCCAGGATAGCCCCGCGCACCGCGTACTCGCCGTGTTCATAGACATTATCGGCGTGCCGGTAGCCGGCCGATTCCAGCTGCATGCGCCAGTTGTCGATATCCAGTGACTGGCCAACCTCAAGAAGCAGGGTGTTGCCCTGCAGGTAACTGACCGGCGGCAACCGGTGCATCAGGGTGCGGGCCGGCACCACCAGGACGCCGTGGTTTGTCGTTGGCAACCGGTGCAGGGCCCGGATGCGACGGGAGGTAATGTCCTGGTGTGGTGAAAACAGGTCGTAGGGCAGGGTTTCCCAATCCGGCAGCGACAGCAGCTCGAGGC
Source organism: Marinobacter sp. M5B (assembly GCF_042604615.1). Classification (NCBI taxonomy): domain Bacteria; kingdom Pseudomonadati; phylum Pseudomonadota; class Gammaproteobacteria; order Pseudomonadales; family Marinobacteraceae; genus Marinobacter; species Marinobacter sp. M5B. The sequence goes on along the minus strand of NZ_CP156894.1, from coordinate 2,925,478 downwards.
CGTCCGGTGTGATGGCCGGTTGGTCTTCATCGGTGGGCAGGCCCAGATAGAATCGCATGGACTGCTCGAGGCGGATGGACTCCTCGGTGCTGCGGGTTATTACCAGTGTCAGGCCCTGATGGGCCCTGGCGCTCTCGCAGATGGCCAGGGCGTCGCTGCTGCCATGCAGTTGCCCCCAGATGCGGTGATCCGCAGCCTTGACAGGTGCGACCGGCGCAACCAGTGCGGTGTGTCTGTCGGAGTGGGCGGCGGCTTGCGTCATGGGCTGGTTCTTTCTCCTGGATGCATTGGGAGCCGGGGAGTGGCGAGGCGCGTATTCTACCGGCCAGAAGTGTCGCTGTCATGACAGCGGTCCAACAGTTACGAAAGGATTAACGGGGTGTATTTGCTGTCTGAGAAATAACGTTGGATAATACTGCCCCAATTTTCCAGGTTCCAACTGCAGAGGTTCAAGCGTGAGTCACGAACAGATCAACCAGCACCTGTCTAACTGGACGGAAAGAGAATCCACTGCGGAAGCCATGATTCCGCTGATCGGTCGCCTCTACCGTAAAAACAATGTGGTCACGTCCGTGTATGGCCGGTCCATTATCAACCAGTCGGTCATCGACATCATCCGCGCACACCGCTTCGTGCGTCAGGTTGAAGACAGCGAACTGTCCGTTCACAACACCCTGCCTATTCTGCAGGCGATGGACAAGATGGATCTCGGGCGTGGCCATGTCGATATTGGCAAGCTTGCGGTGAAGTTCAAGGAAGAAGGTGGGTCTCTTGACGACTTCCTCAAACGTGAGATTGGCCCGATTATCGGCGAGTACCAGACCCAGTCTCAGGAAGATGCCGAAAACGACACCAAGGATGTGGTGCTGTACGGTTTCGGACGGATCGGGCGGCTGCTGGCGCGGATCATGATCGAAAAGGCCGGTGGCGGCAACAACCTGCGCCTGCGCGCCATCGTGGTCCGTCAGGGTGGGGCAAGCAATGACCTCGAAAAGCGTGCCAGCCTGCTGCGCCGTGATTCGGTTCACGGTCCTTTCAACGGTACGATTACCGTGGATGAAGAGAACTCTGCGCTGATCGCCAATGGCAACTTTATCAAGGTGATCTACTCGCCGGGCCCTGATCAGGTGGATTACACCCAGTACGGTATCAACAATGCGATCGTCATTGATAACACGGGTATCTGGCGTGACGAGGCTGGTCTTGGGCTGCACCTGAAATCCAAGGGCGTCAGCCGGGTTTTGCTGACTGCGCCGGGCAAGGGCGATATCAAGAATATTGTTCACGGCATTAACAACGACTGGATCACCCGCGAAGACAGGATCCTGTCAGCGGCGTCCTGTACCACCAACGCCATTACGCCGGTGCTCAAGGCCATTTATGATGAGTATGGTGTTGAGGACGGTCATGTCGAGACGGTTCACTCCTACACTAACGACCAGAACCTGATCGATAACTACCACAAGGGTAGCCGTCGTGGTCGCAGTGCCCCACTAAACATGGTTATTACCGAAACCGGTGCTGCGAAGGCCGTCGCCAAGGCGCTTCCGGAGTTGAAGGGCAAGCTTTCCGGTAATGCCATTCGCGTTCCCACTCCGAACGTGTCCATGGCAATCCTCAATCTCAACCTGGAAAAAGACGTAACGGTGGAGGGTGTTAACGAATACCTTCGCGATATGGCGCTGCACTCCGAGCTGCAGAAGCAGATTGACTTCGTCAACTCGCCGGAAGTGGTTTCCACCGATTTTGTCGGTTCCCGCCATGCCGGCATTGTGGATGCGCAGGCCACCATCGCCAATGGCAAGCGCCTGATCCTCTACGTTTGGTATGACAATGAGGCTGGTTACAGCGCCCAGGTGATTCGCGTGGTTAATCAGATGGCGGGTGTTACCTATCCGATCTTCCCGAAGCGGGTTAGAGGCTGACGAGCCCAAAAGTGCTCTGAGGCAATTAAGAAACCCCGGTCGTTTTCGCGACCGGGGTTTCTTTTTGGGCCCATGTAAACCACTCTCTGATTACGTTAAGGCACAAACTCCGTAGGGTTTCTGGTGGAAATAGTATTCCTTAATCTCTATAATTGGCGCGATTTTGGGTACGTCTGACACCCGCTTCCCATCGCTTTTCCTTAACCGGATGCCTGGCTGTGATTAACGCCGGTGGATCCGTTGCCCTGGCGCCATCATTCGGTTCAGGCCGGATTGGCACAACTGGGCGGCACGCGTCGGGCGTTACAAATCCATCGAATAGTTTCTGATGATTGGATGAGGCTAATGATCAAGATCAAAAAAGGCCTGGATCTTCCCATCAGCGGCGCTCCTGAACAGACCATTACAGACGGCAAACCCGTTCGCCATGTGGCGTTGATCGGTTTTGACTACGTAGGCATGAAGCCAACGATGGCTGTGAAAGAAGGTGACCGTGTAAAGCGCGGCACGCTGCTGTTTACGGACAAGAAGACCGAAGGCGTTCGTTATACTTCACCGGCAGCCGGTGTGGTCAAGGAAATCAACCGCGGCGAGCGCCGTGTGTTTCAGTCGGTTGTCGTTGAAATCGACGGCGACGAAGCTGAGACCTTTGCGCGTTACGATGCGTCTGATGTTGCTGGTCTGGAGCGTCAGCAAGTCGTCGATAACCTGGTCGAGTCCGGGTTGTGGACAACCTTCAAGACCCGTCCCTACAGTAAGGTGCCTGCCATTGATACGGCGCCGCATTCCATCTTCGTGTCCGTCATGGACACTAACCCGCTGGCAGCAGATCCCACAGTGATCATCCGTGAAAACGGCGCGGCCTTCGAACAGGGACTGAAGATTCTCTCCAAGCTGACCACCGGTAAGGTGTTTGTGACCGGCAAGCCGGGCTCTGATGTGCCGGTTCCGTCTGACGACAGCGTGGAAGTTCAGCAGTTTGAGGGTGTTCATCCGGCGGGTAACGTAGGTACTCATATTCATTACCTCGATCCCATTGCCGGGGACAAAGTGGTATGGAGTATCGGCTACCAGGACGTCATTGATATCGCAAAACTGTTCGAGACCGGCGAGCTGTCGGTGAACCGTATTGTTGCGGTCGGTGGTCCGAAGGCCCTCAAGCCGCGCCTGATTCGTACCCGTGTCGGCGCCAACCTTGATGAACTTCTTGATGGTGAAATCGCCACGGACTGCGAGGTTCGCAAAATTTCCGGCTCTGTGTTTGGTGGTCGTCGTGGTGACGGGCCCTGTAACTACCTTGGTCGTTTCGCCAACCAGATCTCGGTTCTGGAAGAGGGCAACAAACGAGAGTTTATGGGCTGGCTGTCGCCGGGAGCCAACAAGTTCTCGGTTATGAACATCTACCTGTCCAAACTGGTCGGCGGAAAGCGGTTTGATATGACGACCACGACCAACGGCAGTGAGCGGGCGATGGTGCCAGTAGGGATGTACGAAAAGGTCATGCCTCTGGACATTCTGCCTACCCAGTTGTTGCGGTCTTTGATCGTGGGCGACACTGAAATGGCACAAAAACTGGGTGCGTTGGAGCTGGATGAAGAAGATCTGGCGCTGTGTACCTTCGTGTGCCCGGGTAAATACGAGTACGGTCCGATTCTCCGTGAGAACCTGACCAGAATCGAGATCGAGGGCTAAAACGATGGCAATCCGACAGTTTCTCGATGGTATCGAGCATCATTTCGAAAAAGGTGGCAAGTACGAGCGCTGGTATGCGCTTTACGAAGCGGTGGATACGATTTTCTATTCACCGGCTAGCGTGACATCCACTACCTCTCATGTGCGTGATGGTATTGATCTTAAACGCATCATGATTACGGTATGGCTGTGTACCTTCCCCGCAATGTTCTTCGGTATGTGGAACATTGGCTTCCAGGCCAACAGCTTCCTGGCTGAGAATCCTGACGCGCTGATGGGTGACGGTGGTCTGCGTACTGCCTTTATCAGTGCCCTGGCCGGCAATAATGCCGCCAGCATCTGGGACAACTTTGTCTACGGCATGGCGTACTTCGTACCCATTTACTTCGTCACCTTCGTGGTGGGCGGTTTCTGGGAAGTGCTATTTGCCACGGTACGTCGTCACGAAGTGAACGAAGGCTTCTTCGTGACATCCGTGCTGTTCGCGTTGATATGCCCGCCAACCATCCCGCTGTGGCAGGTTGCCCTTGGTATCACCTTCGGTGTGGTCATTGGCAAGGAAGTGTTTGGCGGCACCGGTAAGAACTTCCTGAACCCGGCCCTCACCGGTCGTGCGTTCCTGTATTTTGCCTATCCGGCCCAGATTTCCGGTGACACGGTATGGACGGCCGTCGACGGTTTCAGTGGCGCGACCGCGCTGAGCTGGGCTGCCAGTGGTGGCCTGGAAGCACTGGAAACCCAGATTGGCTGGATGTCAGCCTTTATGGGTTCGATTCAGGGCTCTATGGGTGAGACCTCAACGCTGGCGGTGTTGATCGGCGGCATTATCCTGCTGGTGATGAAAATCGCGTCCTATCGCATCGTCGGTGGCGTGTTGATCGGTATGATTGCCATGTCGCTGCTGCTGAACGTGATTGGCTCGGATACCAACCCAATGTTTGACGTGCCGGCACACTGGCATCTGGTGATGGGTGGCTTTGCCTTTGGCATGATGTTCATGGCGACCGATCCGGTGTCGGCGGCGATGACCAACACGGGTCGCTGGTGCTTCGGTATCCTGGTCGGCGTGATGACCGTACTGATTCGCGTGATCAACCCGGCGTTCCCGGAAGGCATCATGCTGGCAATTCTGTTTGCCAACCTCTTTGCACCGCTGATGGACCATTATGTGGTTCAGGCCAACATCAAACGGAGGCTTGCCCGTGGCTAAAGCTAAAGAAACTGTCTCCAGAACACTGATGGTTGCTCTGGTGCTGAGCGTTGCGTTTTCTGTCGTGGTATCGACAGCGGCGGTAATGCTTCGACCGGCGCAGATCCAGAACCAGAACCTGGACATTCGTTCCAACATCCTAGCGGCTGCCGGAATGCTGAAAGAGGGCGCAACGGCTGAAGAGATTGAGGAGACCTTCTCTCGCTTCGACGTTCGGTTGGTTGACCTCGAGTCCGGTGATTACGTTGATCCCGGGGCCGTTGGTGTGAAGGAGCCGATGAAGTACGACATGTACAAGGCGGCTTCTGATCCGTCCATGTCGGTCAATATTCCTGCATCGGAAGACAAGGCCGGCATCAAGCGCCGTCCGAACGTTGCCAAGATCTACACCCTGAGTGAAAACGGTGAACTGGTCAGGGTAGTCCTTCCGATCCATGGCTACGGTCTGTGGTCCACCCTTTACGGGTTCGTATCGCTTGAGGGCGATGCCAACACCATTGAGGGCCTGGGCTTCTATGACCACGCTGAAACTCCGGGGCTTGGTGGCGAGGTGGATAACCCCCGCTGGAAAAGCCAATGGGTCGGCAAGGAAGTGTACGGCGATGAGTTGGAAGAGCCGCAGATTCGCCTGGTCAAGGGTGGCGTGGGCGCCGGTGCATCCGACAAGGAGCACAAGGTAGATGCCCTGTCCGGTGCGACCCTGACGAGCCGAGGTGTTGAGCAGTTGGTCAACTACTGGATGGGTGACCGGGGCTTCGCACCGTACCTGAAAAAACTTCGTGAAGGGGAGGTCTGATCATGGCAGACGCTTCAGCCAAACAGGTTCTCTTCGAGCCGATATTCAGTAACAACCCTATTGCCTTGCAGATTCTCGGTATCTGCTCGGCACTGGCGGTGACCACCAGCATGAACGTAACCCTGGTTATGTGCATGGCGGTTATCGCGGTAACGGCCTTCTCTAACCTGGCCGTGTCGCTGGTTCGCACGCAGATTCCCGGTAGTATCCGGATTATCGTGCAAATGACCATTATCGCCTCCCTGGTTATCGTTGTTGATCAGGTCCTCAAGGCGTATGCCTACGAAATCAGTAAGCAGCTGTCGGTATTCGTTGGTTTGATCATCACCAACTGTATCGTCATGGGCCGTGCTGAGGGTTTCGCCATGAAGAACGGCCCCTGGCTGAGCTTCCTGGATGGCGTTGGTAACGGCATGGGCTATTCCGTTCTGCTTATTTTCGTGGCGTTCTTCCGGGAGCTGCTGGGCGCGGGATCGCTGTTCGGCGTGTCTCTGATGCCGGTCGTCAACGAGGGTGGTTGGTACATTCCCAACGGTCTGTTGCTGCTGCCGCCGAGTGCGTTCTTTATCATCGGCCTGGCGATCTGGGGTCTGCGTACCTGGAAGCCTGAGCAGGTAGAAGAAGCGGACTTCAAAATGTCCCGCCACACCGTTAAGGAGGCCTTCTGATGGAGCATTATATCAGCCTGATCCTGAAGGCCATCTTTGTTGAAAACATGGCGTTGGCCTTCTTCCTGGGGATGTGTACCTTCCTGGCGATCTCCAAGAAGATTGAAGCGGCCGCTGGCCTCGGTATTGCCGTTGTCGTGGTACTGACGATCACGGTGCCGGTGAACAACCTGCTCTACAACACTATCCTCAGGGAAGGTGCGTTGGACTGGGCGGGTCTACCGAATGTTGACCTGAGCTTTTTGGGCCTTATTACGTACATTGGTGTCATTGCGGCACTTATCCAGATCATGGAGATGGTTCTGGACAAGTATATGCCGGCTTTGTATGCCGCTCTTGGGGTGTTTTTGCCGCTGATTACGGTGAACTGCGCCATCCTGGGTGCATCACTGTTCATGGTCGAGCGGGACTACACCTTCAGTGAAAGCGTGGTTTACGGATTTGGTGCCGGTGTCGGCTGGGCGTTGGCCATACTCGCATTGGCCGGTATCCGCGAAAAGCTCAAATACAGCGATGTTCCCGAAGGGCTACGAGGCCTGGGTATCACCTTCATTACGGTTGGTTTGATGTCCCTCGGTTTTATGTCGTTCTCAGGTATTTCACTGTAATCAACCCGGTGATTCGGTTTAACGAAAAGGCGAGACCATGAATACAGAAATTATTCTCGGCGTGGTCATGTTCACCGTTATCGTGCTGGCCCTTGTCGCGGTCATTCTCGCGGCACGGTCCAGACTCGTAAGCACCGGTGATGTGACCATTGAAGTCAACGACGACCCAGAGCATACGCTGACAACGGAAGCCGGCGGCAAGTTGCTCGGAACCCTGGCCGGAAGTGGCATCTTCCTGTCCTCCGCCTGTGGCGGCGGCGGTACTTGCGCCCAGTGTAAGTGCAAGGTCCTGGAGGGTGGCGGTGCCATGTTGCCCACCGAAAAGACCCACTTCACCAATCGCGAGGAAAAGGAAGGCTGGCGCCTGTCCTGTCAGGTTCCGGTGAAGCAGGACATGAAAGTGGAAGTGCCAGAGGAGTTCTTTGGCGTCAAGAAGTGGGAATGTGAGGTTATCTCCAACCATAACGTGGCCACGTTCATCAAGGAACTGGTACTGAAGCTTCCCGAAGGTGAAGAAGTCGACTTCCGTGCCGGTGGTTACGTGCAGCTTGAGTGCCCCCCCTACGAAATCCCGTTCAAGGATTTCAAGATTGAGGAGGAGTTCCATGAAGATTGGGACAAGCACGATATCTGGCGTTACAAGGCCATCAACAAGGAGGAGACCATTCGCGCCTACTCTATGGCCAACTACCCGGAAGAGAAGGGTGTTCTCAAGTTCAACATCCGTATTGCCACGCCGCCTCCGGGCACGGATCATCCGCCGGGCATCATGTCATCCTACGTCTTCAACCTGAAGGCCGGTGACAAGGTGACGGTTATGGGGCCATTCGGTGAGTTCTTCGCCAAGAAGACCGAAGCTGAAATGGTGTTCATCGGCGGCGGTGCCGGTATGGCGCCCATGCGGTCCCATATCTTTGATCAGCTCAAGCGCCTGGAGTCCAAGCGTAAGATCAGTTTCTGGTACGGCGCACGAAGCGTCCGGGAGATGTTCTACGTCGAGGATTTCGACCAGCTGTCGGAAGAAAACGACAACTTCGAGTGGCATGTGGCTCTATCAGACCCGCAGCCAACCGATAACTGGGAAGGCGAGACCGGCTTCATCCATAACGTGCTCTATGAAAAATACCTGAAGGAGCACCCGGCTCCGGAGGACTGCGAGTACTATATGTGTGGGCCCCCAATCATGAACGCCTCGTGCATCAAGATGCTCAAGGATCTGGGTGTTGAGGACGAAAACATCATGCTGGATGACTTCGGGGGTTAATTAGCTCACATGACATTCAGCATGTTCCGACCCGTCAGGGTGGTTGCGGCCGGCGCCTTACTGGTGCTGGCCCTGGCCGCGCTGGCGGGTTGTTCGTTTGAGGAAGAGGAAAAAGTCTGGGAAATCGCCGGGCCGGTGTTTGGTACGCGTTATCATATCAACGTCGTATTGACGGACAATCCGGAGCGGCTGGAGAATCTGGCGCAAGGCATCGAAAAGGTTCTGGAAGGCGTGGACGCGTCGATGTCCACATGGCGTGAAGATTCCGAGCTTTCGCGCTTTAACCGTCTGGACGATCAGTCTGAGTGGGTGGAGATCTCAACGCCGCTCTACGAAGTGCTTGCAACAGCTGATCAGGTTTCCGAACTGACCGGTGGCGCTTTCGATGTCACCATTGGCCCGGTGGTCAATCTGTGGGGCTTTGGGCCGGATGCCCGTCCGGAGACGATCCCCAGCGACGATGAGCTCGCGGCCAGGATGGCAGCCACCGGTTACGGTAAACTGGACCTTCAGGCGGAGCCTCCGGCACTGAGAGCGAGTCCCAATCAATACATCGATCTGTCAGCCATTGCCAAGGGCTACGGCGTGGACGCGGTGGCCCGTTACCTGAAAGATGAAGGTATCGCCGCGTATCTTGTCGAAATAGGTGGCGAAGTTCAGGCTCATGGGCATAAGCCGGATGGTGAAGCATGGCGCCTGGCCATTGAGCAGCCGGTGTCGGAAATGCGTGAAATCAACCGTGTGGTTGCCCTTGACCGACATGCAATGGCAACCTCGGGTGACTATCGTAACTACTACGAATCGGATGGCCGCCGGTTTTCGCATACAATAGACCCGAAAGACGGTCGACCGATTAGCCATACATTGGCATCGGTAACGGTCATTTTGGATGACTGCATGACGGCAGATGCCCTCGCCACGGCCTTTAATGTGATGGGGCATGATCGGGCAAAGGCGCTTGCCACGCGTGAGAACATAGCTGCGTATTTTATTGTGCGGGGTGACAACGGGTTTGAAACGGATTACACGCCTGCGTTTTCCTCGTTCCTGACACATTGACGGAGAGACCTTATGGGTACTTTTCTGCTGGTCCTGATGATTGTCGTGCTGCTGGTTGCAGCGATGTCCGTCGGGGTAATTTTCGGCCGCAAGCCGATCAGTGGCACTTGCGGTGGCATTGGTGCCATGGGTATCAGCAAGTCCTGTGATATCTGTGGCGGCAACACCCAGAAGTGTGAAGAAGAAAACGAACGTCTTGCCAACGACGGCAAGTCCGCGGAGGCACTGACGTATGACGCCTCCCGCTCAGACGACCGCTGATCCGGCGTCCACCAACCTATAAAAATTCCGGGAGCTTCTGAAAAGCGCCTGCGCCCTGCCAGTGCGTGCCTGCAGGGTCTTTTCAGAGGCTCCCTCACGACGTAGATAAGGAGTCACTGCAGAATGGCAGAACATCATTACGACGTCGTCGTTATCGGCGCAGGCCCTTCGGGAGAAGGTGCAGCGATGAATGCGACGAAACACGGCAAGCGTGTCGCAATCATCGAAGATAAACCCACGGTTGGCGGCAACTGCACCCACTGGGGCACTATTCCTTCCAAAGCGTTGCGTCACTCGGTCAAGCAGATCATCACCTTTAATACCAACCAGATGTTCCGTGATATCGGCGAGCCACGCTGGTTTTCTTTTCCCCGTGTTTTGCAGAATGCACAGAAGGTGATCGGCAAGCAGGTCAAGTTGAGAACCCAGTTCTATGCACGGAACCGCGTGGATCTGATTAACGGCCGTGCCAGTTTTATCGATAGCAACCGGCTCGAGATACGGGGTAATAAATCCCATGAAGTCCTGCATTTCAAGCAGGCGATTATTGCAACGGGCTCTCGTCCGTACCTTCCGCCGGATGTAGACTTCCGTCACCATCGCATCTACAACTCAGATACCATTCTGAATCTGTCCCACACGCCCCGCACGCTGATTATTTATGGAGCGGGCGTCATTGGTTCGGAATACGCCTCGATTTTCGCCGGCCTGGGTGTGAAGGTGGACCTGATCAACCCGGGAAGCCGCTTGCTCACGTTCCTGGACGATGAGATTTCGGATGCTCTGAGTTATCACCTGCGCAATAACGGTGTGCTGGTTCGACACAACGAGGAGTATGAATCGGTCGATGGTGATGATCACGGGGTCGTGCTGTCGCTGAAGTCCGGCAAGAAAATCCGTGCGGATGCGTTTCTCTGGTGCAATGGCCGTAGCGGCAACACCGAAAAGCTGGGCCTGGACAACATCGGTCTGACGCCCAACGGCCGTGGACAGTTGGCGGTTGACGACCATTATCGGACTGAAGTGGAGAATGTCTACGCGGCCGGTGATGTGATTGGCTGGCCAAGCCTCGCCAGCGCCGCCTACGATCAGGGGCGCTCTGCATCCTCCGACATCGTGAAGGACGACTATTTCCGGCTGGTATCGGATGTGCCGACGGGTATCTATACCCTGCCGGAGATCAGCTCGGTGGGTAAAACCGAGCGGGAACTAACCGAAGCCAAGGTTCCCTACGAAGTGGGGCAGGCGTTCTTCAAGGACCTGGCGCGGGCCCAGATCACCGGGGACCCGGTTGGCATGCTCAAGATCCTGTTTCACCGCGAATCCCGTCAACTGCTGGGAATTCACTGTTTTGGCGACCAGGCCGCAGAAATCGTTCACATCGGCCAGGCCATCATGAATCAGGAAGGCGAGGCCAACTCCCTGAACTATTTCATCAATACGACCTTTAACTACCCGACCATGGCTGAGGCTTATCGGGTAGCGGCGCTCAACGGTCTCAATCGGATTTTCTAGCTGCTGATTGCGGGCCGAGTGCTGTCCGTGCTTTCCGCGCTCTCTTGGGGCGTTGGAAGGTGGAGAGCTGCTTTCGCGCGGTTGTCGAAGAACATCCGCGTGCTTGTCGGATAGTCGGTGATGATGCTATCGACGCCCTTGGCTTCAAGCTGAACCATGTCGTGAATGCGGTTTACCGTCCAGGTGGATACGTGCATGCCGCGCCTGTGGGCATCGTCAACGATGGCACTGGTGCAGATACGCCAGCCGATACAGAGAAAGTCGCAGTGCAAACGGGCTGCGGTATTGACCGGTCTCGGAAACTTCCGGTCCGTTACGAGTCCGATCCGCACCTTGCGGTCCCGGCGGCGGGCTTCCTGCAGGAACCAGCTGTCGGAGGAGGTAATGACCACCCGCTTGTAAAGATCGCGACGTTGAATGATTTCTGTCAGGCGATTGCACAGAATATTCAGTCGGTGACGGTTGTCTTTCTTTACCTCCAGTTGCAGGTGCTCGAAATCCGGGAATTCGTTGAGCAACGCCTCCAGAGTGGGAATGCCTGCTTTCCGCGGCCAGGCTGTGGTGTTGCGCCGGGCGTCCATGTCTGCCAGTTCGGATGCCGTGTAGTTGGCAACGTTGCCTTCCTCTCCGGTTGTGCGATCAACGGTCAGGTCGTGAATGACCATTGGCATACCATCTTTTGATAGAACCAGGTCAAGCTCAAAGTGCCGAACCCCGTGGCGGTAGGCGTGGGTAAAACCGGCCAGGGTATTTTCGGGGGCTTCCCCCTTAGCGCCCCTGTGTCCATACACGATCATTCTGGAGAAGATTCCTTCAGACGGTTATAGATTTGCTGGCGTTGCTTCCAGGTGTCATGGCACAGCTGAATGTCTTCCAGATACGCCGGTAGTTCCCGCATCAGCAGGGCCTGAGGGCCATCCACCAAGGCTTTCTCCGGCTTCGGGTGGAAGTCCACCAGTACCATGTTGGCGCCCGCTATCACGCCCTGTGCGGTTGCGTGCATGACATCCAGGACGCCGTCGGGTGCGCGTTCGCGGCTGCCGACTGAGTGGGATGGGTCAACGCATACCGGCATGCGGGTAAGGCGCTTTACCGCCGGGACATGGGCGAAGTCCACCATGTTGCGGTGGGGTTGCCCAGCCTCGGTCTTCATACCACGCAGGCAGAAAATCACATTGGCGTTGCCTTCGCTGGCCAGGTATTCGGCCGCGTTCAGAGATTCATTCAGGGTGATGCCGAAGCCGCGTTTAAGCAACACCGGGTAAGTGCTCTGGCGGCCAATGGCTTTGAGCAACTCAAAGTTTTGCGTGTTGCGCGTGCCTACCTGCAGCATGACACCGGTAGGGCGCCCCAGTTGCTCAAGGCAATGGTCGATCTCTTCAATGTGGCTCTCGTGGGTGATCTCCATGGCAATCACCTTGATGCCATGTTTGCCGGCTTTCTCAAACACCCAGGGCAGGCAACCCTTGCCGTGGCCCTGAAAGGAATACGGGTTGGTCCGGGGCTTGTAGGCGCCCATGCGGGTGCAAACCTGGCCATTGTCCTCAAGGGCCTGCATCATCTGCTCCACGTGCTCTGGCACGTCGACGGCGCACAGGCCGGCGAAAATGTTCAGGTTGGACTGGTCGAAGGTCACGCCGTTATAGGTAAAGCCACTCTGGCGCTTGTCGTCCTTGTGCCGCCCCAGAATCCGGTAGTCGTCGGAGATGCGTATCGCGCGCTCCACGGCAGGCAGGGCCTCGATCTCGTCCTTGTCCAGGGATTTGGTGTCGCCCAACAGGTACACCTCTGTCAGGCGCTGCTTGGCACCCTGGACTTCATGCACCCTGACCGATACCCCTGGCAGGTTCTCCAGAAAATGCATGGTTTGGCGATAGGCTTCACTGTCCAGCGCGGTATCCGGGTGGAGAATGGCTAACATACTTGCTCCTTGAGGTTCAGTCAGCGCCTTCAGCACGATGGCGGGCCTGCATGAACTCCCTGTGGTTAAGATGCAGCAGATCCGACATGCGGCGAATAAGGTGTTCCTCGTACTTGTCAATTCGGCCGTCAGCAAATGCAACCCGCCAGATGCTTTCAAGAAGTGCCTGTTTTTCTTCCTGACTCAACTGCTCGTTGATAAGGCCGGTAAACTCATAAAGGGAAGTGGCGTCGTCTGCCTGGTTGAGCGCATCCTGAAGGATCTCTTCGGCTTCGTCACGGGTGACCTGGTGCGCTTCAACCGCAAAGTTGACAATCGTCTTCAGTTCTTCGTCATCCTGATCGTTGTCGACCCTGGACAGCTGCACCATCAGCGCCGTGGCGGCCACCGCAAGCTGGTGGCTGTCAGGTTGTGTCGGTTCATCTTCGGGCGAGCCAAACAGGCTTTTCAGGCGCTCAATCATGGTGTCAGGAATCTCCTCCCGGTGGTGGCTGGTGTCAGGCGGCCTGGGACAGCCGGCGGACGCGGTTTTCAAGCTCTATCTGGTCGTTGGTAAAACGACGTATGCCATCGGCCAGTTTTTCCGTGGCCATGGCATCTTCATTGGACTCCCAGCGGAACAGGCGCTCATCAATGTCGCCTGGCCTGTCTGAGCTCTTTGCGCCCTCTGCGGACAACTGGCGTGTCAGCGCGCCGGAGTCGTTCTCCAGCTCCTGAAGCAGGGCCGGACTGATGGTCAGGCGGTCACAACCAGCCAGCATTTCAATTTCGCCGGTGTTGCGGAAACTGGCCCCCATCACCACCGTCTTGTAGCCATTGGCCTTGTAGTAGTTGTAGATGCGGGTTACCGACTGGACCCCGGGGTCTTCTGCCGCCGGGAAGGCATCACGCCCCGTGGCAGCCAGATGCCAGTCCAGGATACGGCCCACGAACGGCGAGATCAGGAAGGCGCCGGCATCGGCGCAGGCAGCGGCCTGGATATAAGAGAACAGCAGGGTGAGGTTGCAGTGTATACCCTCTTTCTCCAGCTGTTCAGCGGCGCGAATGCCTTCCCAGGTGGACGCAATCTTGATCAGCACCCGGCTGGTATCCATGCCGAGGTGGTCATACAGCTCGACCAGGCGACGTGCGCGGGTGAGGGTGGCATCGGTATCGAAGGACAACCGGGCATCCACTTCGGTTGAAACCACGCCAGGTATGCGCCCGAGAATCTGCTTGCCTGCGAGTACGGCCAGCATGTCAGTCGCGTAGGTCAGCTGCTCCGCATCGGAACCGCCGTGTTTGCGGGCGGCTGCCACGGCTTCGTCCAGCATCGGGCGGTAGGCCTCGGATGCCGCGGCCTTGAGAAGAAGCGACGGATTGGTGGTGGCGTCTTCCGGCTTCCACTGGGCAATGGCCTCCAGGTCCCCGGTGTCTGCAACCACCGTGGTCATGGCTTTCAGTTGTTCGAGCTTGCTGGTCATTCGTCCTGTCATCCTGATCGATTTGTTATTGATCGCCCGTTTGGCGGGCGCTTTGGGTCATACGCCTACAATAACGGGCCGCTCTGACAGGAACAAGGCAGTATTAAGGTAACAAGGTGCTCAGGCTGGCACTACCGTGGCCTCGGCAGGCTCGGGAACTTTCGCCATGGCCCGTTCGATGACTTCAATGCCGGACCCGGGCTTGTGGGCGTTCTCACTGATGTAGCGCCGGAACTGGCGACCCCCGGGCTGCCCGTGGAACAGGCCCATCAGGTGACGAGAGATGTGACTGAGGTAAACGCCACGGTCCAGTTCACTCTGAATGAATGGTAATACAGCTCGTAATGCTTCGTGCCGTGAAGAAATCGGCATGGGCTGCCCGAAAAACTCGGTATCCACGCCAGCCAGCAGCCAGGGGTTATGGTAGGCCTCGCGCCCCAGCATGACGCCGTCGGTATGTTCGAGGTGCTCCCGGCATTCGGCAAAGGTCTTGATACCACCGTTAATGATGATCTCAAGATGCGGGTAGCGGGCTTTAAGGCGATAGACCCAGTCGTATTTCAGCGGGGGTATGTCCCGGTTCTCTTTTGGGCTTAGACCTTCGAGAACGGCAATCCGGGCATGCACGATAAAGGTACGACAACCGGCCTGGGATACCTTCTCGATAAACTCACAAAGGTCATCCCAGGATTCACGGCCATCAATCCCGATACGGTGTTTGACGGTTACCGGCAGGCTGGTGGCGGCGATCATTGCCTGCACGCCCTCAGCCACTTTATCGGGGTGTGCCATCAGGCAGGCACCGATCATGTTGTTCTGTACCCGGTCGCTGGGGCAGCCCACGTTCAGGTTTACTTCATCAAACCCGTACTGTTCAGCCAGTTTGGCGCAATGGGCCAGTTCCTGCGGATTGCTGCCACCCAGTTGCAGCGCCAGCGGGTATTCCGTCGGGTCGTGCCGCAGAAATCGAGCGGTATCACCGTGGATCAGTGCGCCGGTCGTGACCATTTCGGTGTAGAGCAGGGTGTGCCGGCTGAGTTGGCGCGCCAGATAGCGATAATGGCTGGTGGTCCAGTCCATCATCGGGGCCACGCAGAAGCGGCGGGAGGGCTTCAGAGTGGGAGTTTCCTGGGGCGCGTTCATGTTCATTGACTGCTCAGTTATACCGTTCACAAGTGATTCGAGGGGGCACAGTTTATCAGGAAAACGCACCTTTTGGCGTGAGGGGGTGTGCGAAAGGTAGTGTAAACACGGATGTCGCGACTGGATTCACGAGTCGTTGACGTGGCGATCAATGCGCGACAAAATACTGTATAAATAATCAGTATTGGGTCGAAGGCATGCTCGATTCGGCCTTTCAAAATTTCAACCAGGCAGGTGGATCCGTCATGACTGGACAAGGCCCGGTATCTTTTGTTGACGTTAGGCGCCGGTTCGAATTCCGGAGCATTGAAGTGGGTCGTTGGGTTACACCGCCTGAACGGGACCGGGCGGCAGGCAGGTTCTATGAGGCTTTGTGCGATCTTATGAGTATCCTCCAGGGCCCGGAACATCTGATCTCGTTGCGTGGATCACTGGGGTTGCAGTACGGGATCGGCGGCCGGCCGGGCGTTGCCGCGCACTACATCCCTGCAACCCGACAATTGGCGCTTGCGAAGAATGCGGGGGCAGGAAGCCTGGCCCACGAATGGTTTCACGCTTTCGATCATTACATGGGGCATAAGGCGTTCCGCCGCCTGGGGAGTGGCGGATTCGCGTCCAGTGGTTGGCTGGATAGCGCTGACCAGAAGGAGCATCCTCTCAACAAACGATTGGGCGCCTGTTTTCAGGCCATCTTGCTGAATGAGGATGGTACCAGCCCCAGTTCGTTGTTTCAGTGTTCGAAGCGGGCGGATACGCAGATGAAGGTGCTTTATTACGCGAGGCCTGAAGAACTCTGTGCCCGGGCATTTGAAGCGTTTGTTGAAGACAGTCAGCCGCAGAGCAATTTTCTGGTCAGGGGGACCGTCTACTCTGACGAGGCCAGGGCAGGTCTTTATCCGAAAGGAAAGCAGCGCCAGCGAATCAACGACGCGTTTGAAGGCTACTTTATGGCACTGGGTGGAGCACTTTATCGTGAGCATGCTGAAGATGGCCCTGTTGGCCAATCTTTGTCGTCAACTTCCTGAGATCATCCACATTCGATCGATAACAAAGACAGGGTTGCCTCATGAACAACTGCATTTTTATCACTGGCGCTGCCGCCGGTATTGGCCGGGAGACCGCCCGTCTTTTTGCCTCCAAGGGATGGTTTGTCGGTGCTGCTGACCGGGATGAGGCGGCCCTGGCATCGCTTGAGAGTGAACTGGGGGATGATCGGTGCAGTACCCACATTGTGGACGTGGTGGACGAGACATCGGTCAGGCAGGGCCTGGCAGACTTTGCCAGTCGTACGGGTGGCCGGTTGAGGTTGCTTCACAATAATGCCGGCATTCTGAAAGTCGGCCCGTTCGAGAAGATCAATTTGGCCGCGCATCGGGCCGTGGTAGAGGTCAATGTGATTGGGCTGATGACGGTTCTGCACGGCGCCTTCCCGTATCTGAAGGCAACGCCGGGTGCCCAGGTGGTGAACATGAGCTCGGCATCTGCCGCCTATGGGATTCCGGACTTCGCGTCTTACTCCGCCAGCAAGCACGCCGTACGTGCGATGACCGAGGCTCTGGATATTGAATGGGAGCCACACGATATCCGCGTGTGTGATCTGATGCCTCCGTTCGTGAATACCGGCATGGTGCAGCAGAACGAGCAGGGATCCCGTTTATTTGAGCGCCTGGGTGTTAACCTGACTCCGGACGTCGTTGCAGCACAGGTGTGGGCTCAGGTCGAGCAGCCACGTCTGCACCGACCAGTTTCCATGCAGTTCCGGGCATTGTGGCCCATCGCCAAATCCGCGCCCACGTCCCTGACCCGGCGTGTGTTAAGAAAACTCTGGCGTCAGTAGTCTGCTTTTGGTCCGGATCACATCCCAGACGATCAACGCGGGTGGTTGGTGGCCTTTTCAATGTACCTTTGCTGCATCTGTTCGGAACCAAATGCCGGCAACGAAAGGGTGGGGCCACTAATATTCAATGGCTGTGGACTTGTCCCGGTTTGATCACGCAAGGGAGCACCCGCTGTCTGATCGAAATTTTGTTGCAGTGCATCCATGTTGCCAAGGCCTGCATTGGCATTCATTAGATCGTCTTCCGTCATAGCTGAAAAGCCGGCGCCGAGAGTGGAGGGAGTGGTTTTTGCCTTGTTACCCGCCGTTGTCTCGCCGAGGGCGTTAAACGAGGCAAGTGTGACGATAATCAGGCATCCACGGCGGAACATTGAAAGCATCCTTTTTTCAGATAATTAGCGATCTTAGGGTATTTATTGGTTGATCAGGCGACAAGCGCGGGCCGGCTGTCCTGGGACGTATGTCGCAAAAAGCATCACATTTCGCACTAAGCGCTATTTAGATGCATGCCATTGAGCTTTCTAATACGATACGGCGTTACTAACATCTGCGGAACGCTATTTATATGCCAGTAATGGTTCAGGCGCTGGTGCCTGTATTTGTATTGATTTTGTTGGGTTATCTGTTCCGGCGCTGGCATTTTCCAGGGGGCGACTTTTGGCCCCAGGCGGAGCGCTTCACCTACTACGTCCTTTTCCCGGCGATGTTGATCTTCAAGTTGGGCCAGGCTCAGGTGCCAGCGTCAGCCTACGGCGATATCCTCATTTTGATCGTTGCCATGCTGGCCGCAATGACCCTGTTGCTCATTGCGCTGCAATGGCTCTGGCGTTGGCCGGGGCCGGTATTTTCCTCGGTATTTCAGGGCGGTATCCGTTTCAATTCCTACGTGGCCCTGGCAACAGCCGGTATGTTGCTTGGGGATGACGGCCTGTCGCTGATTGCCATTGCCGTGGCAGTGAAAGTACCGTTGCTGAACCTGCTTTGCATCCTGATGTTCTCCGTGGTGGCGGGGCAGGGTGCGGTGAAGCTGAAGCCCGTATTCAAGGCTGTCGTCTCCAACCCTCTGATCATTGGTTCGGTGGTTGGGATGTTCTGGAGCTATTTTCAGATTGGCTTCCATCCACTGGTGGCAGGTATTCTCGAGCCATTAAGTGACCTTGCGTTGCCGCTGGGTTTGATGACGGTGGGTGCTGGCCTGCAGCTAAAGGCGCTACGCGGCGCCTCCATGCCATTCCTGGTGTCCTCGATGGCAAAGCTGGTAGGTTTCCCGCTGCTTACGGCAGGGTTGGCACTGCTGCTGGGCCTGGAAGGGATGATGGTTCAGGTGGCCATACTGCTGGCAGCGCTGCCAACAGCCACTTCTTCATACATCCTGGCGCGCCAGCTTGGTGGTGACGCGCCCTTGATGGCGGGCATCATCAGTGGCCAGACCTTGCTGGCCATGGTGACTATTCCCCTTCTACTTGGCATCCTCTGGTAAGCACTTGAGCACAGCGTCTGCAAGGCTCTGTTGAAAAGTGATGTAGCCGTCTTGATCGGTTTCAATATCGGTGGCGAGCGGGTCCCAGGTACTGAATGTTATGTCCAGACCTTCGGTGATTGAGCGCCACCATTGACGGTTGAACTGAGGCTCAGTCAGCAGGCAGGGTTGATTGGCGTTGCGCAGTTTTTCCTGGACTTCTGCGATGTGGCCGGCACCTGGAGACAGTTCCGGGTTCAGCGTCAGAATGCCTTCCAGGTTCATGTTGTAGTGTCCCACGAAGCGGGTGAATGCGTCGTGGTATGTGAAGAGATCAATGTCGCGAGCAGGATCCAGGCGTTGATTGATCGCTGTCTCGGTCTCGGCCATAGCCTGCTCGAAACGCGCCAGATTGGCGTCAAGCACGTGGGTGTCTGCACTTTTCAGGGTTGCGAGTACCCGGTGAATATCCCGCGCCATCTCAACCGCCAGGGCCGGATCCAGCCAAATGTGCGGATCCTCTCCGGAGCCGTGGTCGTGGTGATGGTCGTCATGACCGCCTGATTCTTCATGGTCGTCATGGTGGTTGTGATGTTCATGTTCGTCATGGTCACCGTGATTGTTGTCTGACTGCACTTCCGGCACGTTTTCGCCGTGCATGAGTGAATAGGTGCGATCCCGGAACTCGCTTCCGCCGAGCAGTCGGGTCAGGAAGGTTTCCATCTCAGGGCCCACCCAAAAAATGGCGTCAGCAGCTTCCAGTGCCCTGCGCTGTGAGGGTTTCATTGAGTAGTTGTGCGGGCTGGCGCCAGGCTGAACCAGCGTGGTGATTTCCACATCGTCAGTGGCTATGGCTTTCACCAGCAGTTCGATGGGCTTGAGGGAGGTGACAACCTGGGTGCTTGCCAGGGTGCTGGTGGATGCCAGGAGTGTGGCGGCACCCAATGCGATGAGGCCTGTAAAGCGGCTAGTGGTCATGTGACTGAGACTCTGGAAAATTAATGGTACGTTATAATATAACAATACGAGCGGCGAATGAAGAGGGCGATCGCCTGACCATGCGAAATCCGGCTGTGGCCGGTATAATGCATGGCTTTTAATGCATAGCCTTTTTCAGGCTGACACCATCAGGATGTTTTCATGACCGTACGTACCCGAATCGCACCGTCTCCCACCGGTGATCCCCACGTTGGCACCGCCTTCGTGGCGTTGTTTAACCTGTGCTTCGCCCGTCAGCACGGTGGCCAGTTCATCCTGCGGATTGAAGACACGGATCAGGTTCGCAGTACGCAGGAGTCTGAACAGGACATCCTGAATGCCTTGCGCTGGCTTGGGCTGGAGTGGGACGAAGGCCCTGACGTAGGTGGCCCCCATGGTCCCTACAGGCAATCAGAGCGGAAGGATTCGTATCGTCAATACGCGTTGGACCTTGTCACCCAGGGGCATGCGTTTTATTGCTTCCGCACACCTGAAGAGCTGGATGCCATTCGCGAAGAGCGTAAGGCTCAGGGCCTGAATCCAGGTATCAAGGGCAATCTGGAGCTGACTGAGGAAGAGGTCAAGCGTCGCCTGGATGCTGGTGACCCCTATGTTATCCGGATGAAAGTACCGGAAGACGGCGTTTGTGAAATCGACGATATGCTACGCGGCACCATCGAAATCGACTGGTCCCAGGTAGATAGTCAGATCCTGCTGAAATCCGACGGCATGCCCACCTACCACCTGGCCAATGTGGTTGACGATCACCTGATGGAAATCACCCACGTGTTGCGTGGAGAAGAGTGGATCAACTCTGCGCCCAAGCACAAATTGCTGTACGAATACTTTGGCTGGGACATGCCGGTACTGTGCCACCTGCCGCTACTGCGCAATCCGGATAAGAGCAAGCTGTCCAAGCGCAAGAACCCCACCAGCATCAACTTCTACGAGCGCATGGGATTCCTGCCGGAAGCGGTTACCAACTACCTGGGCCGTATGGGCTGGTCCATGCCGGATGAGCGCGAGAAATTCACCCTGGATGAAATGATCGAAAACTTCGACATCCAGCGGGTTTCCCTGGGCGGCCCGGTTTTCGACGTGGAAAAGCTGCGCTGGCTCAACGGTCAGTGGATCCGTGACGAACTCAGCGACGACCAGTTCGTCGAGCGCATGCGCCACTGGTGGTTCAACGAGCAGGCGCTGCGGGATCTGGTGCCTCACATCAAGGGCCGGGCGGAAGTGTTCAGTGATGTATCGCCGATGGCCTCGTTCATGTTCTCCGGCATGCTCAACCTCAAGCCGGAAGACTTCGGTCACAACAAGCTGGATGAAAGCCAGGTCAAGCGGGTGCTCCAGTTTACCCTGTGGAAGCTTGAAGCCCAGCGCCATTGGAGCAAAGAGAATATCTTTGCCGACGTTAAAGCTCTGGCCAAAGCCATGGAGCTGAAGATGGGTGATTTCATGTTCGCCATCTTCGTCGCTGTCGCCGGTACCCCTAACTCCTGGTCCGTTATGGACTCCATGGCTATCCTTGGTCCGGACATGACCCGGTCTCGCCTGCGCCATGCTCTTGAGGTAATGGGTGGATTCTCCAAGAAGGAAACCAAGCGGGTGGAAAAAGAATACGCGGCATTGCTGACGGAATAACCAATCTGTTGAATTAGTAAGCGACCAGAACAGGGATGTTCACGAAACTGAAAAAACGTTGGAAAAAAGGTTGACGCCCCAAGGGTCGATCCTTAATATACGCAGCCGTTGAGGGGCCATAGCTCAGCTGGGAGAGCGCAACACTGGCAGTGTTGAGGTCAGCGGTTCGATCCCGCTTGGCTCCACCAATTTCTAGTCCCCTTCGTCTAGTGGCCTAGGACTCCGCCCTTTCACGGCGGCAACAGGGGTTCGAACCCCCTAGGGGACGCCAATACGGCTCAACCGGTTTAGTCCGCCGGTAAGCCATCAAAAAAACCGCCTTCGGGCGGTTTTTTTGTGTCTGAAGGAAATGTCAGCGGGACGCTATAGCCCCTTTGCCGACGCCTTCATAGGCCTTGACACGAATGGCGTCCTCCGGAAACTCGGATTTCAACTGTCCGGCAATGTGCGCCGCAATAAGCTCCACTGTGGTGTCCGAATCCAGCATATAAACCCGGCTCTCCGGCAATGTCAGCGCAAATTCCCCCTGATTCGCCTCGTATTCAAAGGTGACGTACGCTGTGCCATCCTCGGCCACCCAGCGTTGGGTTACGTCCTCCTCGGAGCCCACATAGATATCCTGCCACCGCTTGGCCCATTGGTTCTCAAGATCCCGGTCTCTGTGCTCATTGCGGTCGATCCGAATAGGCGAGCGATGCCCATGGGCGATTCGCTGGCAATTACCCATGTGTTTCTTCAGGCCGTGAACATAGTGGTAGTAGGCCCCTTCAATCACATCTTCACGTAACTCAATATCCACATCCGTCACGTTTGCCGGCAAGACTGCCCGTAACTCCTGCTCCAACAGCCGGGCAACGGCAGATGGCACTACACGGTCAGACGACAGCCACACCACCGCTTGGTCCGGGGACCGATGAAGAATCCGGGTGCCGTCGGTCAGATGCCAGGTGAAGCTGTCTGGCTCATCCTCATTCCACTCAAGCCCCTTATAGGCTCTTGGGATCACCAGCCGGTGGTCCACGCGCTCGTCGATGACCCGTTTGATGGTGCGTTTGACGTTGCTGAAATCAAACACCATGCCTTGGTCATCCAGTTCGCCACCGAGCACCACATCCACAATCCAGCTTTCACCGACGAGCCCTCTGGAAGCATCCAGGTAGGCGAAGTCGATAACCGTTAGATTGTCTACGAAAAGGTGATTCATCGGAGGGGCCTGGCAAGAAAAGGTTGATTGATGCGCAGATTCTAGCAAAAATCCGCCAACGCTAGCAGCCTTGTATGACTTGCGTCAGGGGTAGCGAGGAGACCCAAGTACAAATGCACACTATTGCCGGTTCCGATTACCACGCTTTTCCTGTTCTACTCCTGGCGGCAGGAGCCTCCAGGCGTATGGGAAGGCCGAAGGCGCTACTTAAATTCAATGATGGCACGTTAATGGATCACGCTGTGTCCCAGGCCAAGCAATTGGGAGCGAACGTTACGGTTGTCTCTGGTTCTGGATACCCCTTGGTACGGTATCGATGTCGTAATCAGCCCTCTGCCTGGTGTTACACGCCTGATTGGGTATTTGGGATGGCTGCTTCATTGAAATCCGGGCTCCAGACTATAGGCCCACGAGCCAAGGGCGTATTTGTCACTCTTCTTGATCAACCGTTAGTTTCGGAGTCTGATCTTCGCTCTCTGGCATTTTGTGCGAGGCAAGAGGTGAGTGAGCCGTTTGCGGCAGATATCTACGGTAATCCCGGCGCTCCCGCCTACATACCCAGGCGCCTATGGAAAGAGATAATGATGCTGGAGGGTGATCGCGGTGCGGCTCGTATACTGACTCGTCATCAGGCCAAAACGCTTGCCATCAAGGGTGTTGAATCCGATGTGGATACGCCAGAGGATTGGAGGCGAATCCGCTACGATTAAGGCATTGCAGGTGCAGAGGATCTGTCTCTGGGCGGCCCAACGGTGTCAGGTTTTTATGCATATAGCGCTCGGATAGAAATCGAAAACACCCCTTACTCTATGAAACTCCGATGAATTGTGATTTTGGCGCGAGCTATGCTTTGGTCATGTGAGGAGGCTGGGGATTCGGCGTTGTCTCCGTGGTGGTTTGGGCATTGATCGAGCTCCCAGGCCAAAATCAAGCATGGAGGGTTAATCATGCATAACCTGACTAGAAACTCACTGACGCCTTGCCTGCTGGCATCGGCGTTACTCTTTTCCAGTGGCAACTCGTCTGCAGCGTTACTTGACGCTTTTGAAAACGGTGGATTCGAAGGTTATACCGGCAATACGAACTCATTCAACAGTGATGTGCCTCCCGGCTGGACTACAACAGAGGGTACGCCGGATGTGTTCAATGCTGGTACAACCATGAATAATTTCGCCTGGCAATCAAGCAGCACCGGCGGTGATTTTCTTCATGGTATTGGCTGGGATGGTCGAGCAGGATCGCCCTATGTGGAGAGTGCCTTGCAGGTTGGTCTCGAAGGGCTGGTTATTGGGCAGCAGTATGAGATTTCCTTTGAGCAGAGTATAAGCAATAGCGCGTTCTCCGAGGCAGGAGGTTATTGGGAGATCATCTTTGGGACAGAGAGTCAGAATTCCTCTGCTATGGAGATGCCCGACCTGGGCACAATCGCGGATTGGATGTGGGAAACCATGATTTTTACCGCGACTGCTGAGATCCAGACACTTGAAGTTATAGCGCATAGTACCTTTGGGCCAAGGGCCGACCTGGGCATAGACAGCTTTTTCCTGGGTGATCCGGGTACCAACCCGGACAATCCGGACACTCCAGATGTCCCTCCAACGGCATCTGTGCCGACTCCAGCAAGTCTTCCGTTGTTTGCGTTGGGGTTGACCGGGGTTCTGATAGCGGGATTGAGAAGACGTCGTCAGTGCTAAGAGCAGAAATACCGAGCCGGGTAACCCGGCTCGGTATTTCCGTCGTTTTGTTGTCCTGCCTTCAGGCGAACAACCCTGAAAGCCAGGCGATGCCCACCGCAAAAATACCAAGGCTGGCGGCCAGGCCGACGGTGTAGATGCGAGAGGTGGCGGAGCGCTGTTGTGCCACGAACAGGTCAATGGTGCGCTGGGCGATGTCCTCCGCGGTTTCCCGGGAAATTTCATGGGCCTGCTGGATGGCCTCGGATTGCAGGGTCTGCCAGAACTCGGTATCAATGGTTTGTACGCTGGTGATGTGATCCTTGAGTTCCGCCATGTGGTCACTGGTGAAGCCGGTATTGCGAGAGAGGTCTTTGCGCAGGTCAGCGAGTTCCCGGCCCAGGTTCAGGTTAACTTCCGCCGCCACGTCGTCACGCAGGTTGCGGGTGCGCTCTTCGATCATTTCGGTCACCGCGTTCAGGCGTTCCTCAACCGCGGTTTCCTGCTTTTTGCTGGATTCGTCCAGTACCCGCTTAAGATGGTCAAACTGCTCGTCGAACAGCGAGCTGAGTAACTCGTGCAGGCGGTTGTTAATGTGGGTTTTTACCGCTGAGCGGGCGATCTGTTCGATCAGATCGCTGGTCAGTGGGACAACCTGGGGGCCGCTGTTGTCGCTCGCGTGTAGCCCATCGTCGGCTTTTGGTGACATTTCCAGGGAGGCATCGGAGGGAATGTCGAGGATGTCATCGTCCAATTCATTTGGCTCAGCATCCAGTTCCGGCGGTTCGGGCAGATTGCCTTCGGTCACATCACTGTCGAGCTGGTCGAGAACGAGGCTAAGCCCCTCGGTGTGTGGGGGCTTGGTCAGAATGTTGTAAACGCCGAAGTTGCGGGCTTCCTCCATGAACGACGACGATTTCTTGGAGGTACACATAATGATGGGGATGGCGGCAGTGTCGGGGTTGCCCTTGATGGCCTTGGTGGCCTCCACACCGTTCATGCCCGGCATAAGGTGATCCATGAAAATCACGTCTGGACGTTGATGGGAGCTCAAAAAATCCAATGCCTCCTCTGCCGAGCCAGCCATGTTCACCTCCATGTCCCGGCCTTCCAGCAGTTTGCTCAGGGCAAATCGAGCCACTTTCGAGTCGTCTACCAGGAGTGCATTCTTGATCGCCATGTCACAACCTCAACCTTTACAGCGTGTGTGTTCATTATCGGGCCGGCGTTTACCAGCCTTCAAGTGTCGGGCACTGGGTGGCCCGGTAGCTTTTCTCCCGATAACAAACACCGGGTTCCTTGGTCCGGGCAGTAAATACCTCCCCGGCTGCCGTTGTCAGGCGTACCTGTCCATAGGGTTCGCCGTACCGGAAGGTCGCTTCAATCGAACTGCCATTGGGGTTCAGTAGCAGCCCTTTGCCGTGGAACGAGCCTTCAATATACTGGCCTTCGTATTTTT
This sequence comes from Marinobacter sp. M5B, assembly GCF_042604615.1. Classification (NCBI taxonomy): domain Bacteria; kingdom Pseudomonadati; phylum Pseudomonadota; class Gammaproteobacteria; order Pseudomonadales; family Marinobacteraceae; genus Marinobacter; species Marinobacter sp. M5B. Next base: position 2,899,696 of record NZ_CP156894.1, on the reverse strand, counting down.
TTCCATCAGCGAAGACTTCCTTGCCGTTCCCGTGGAACTCGCCGTTGGAGAATTCCCCTTCGTAGTGGCGCCCGTCGGGGTAGGTAAGAGTGCCTTCACCATGGAATTCGTCATCCTTGAAGCCGCCGACATAGAGCATGCCGTCCGAGGTGGTGAGCGAGCCATGCCCGTTGAGCCTGCCGCCTGACCATTGTCCGGTGAGAATGTCGCCATTGGCCATGGTGAGCGTGCCCTGGCCGTCAAACTGGTCATTGCGGAACTGGCCGGTGTAGCGGGTGTCATCCGCGTCACGCCAGGTGCCTTCGCCATGACGCTGGCCTTTTTCCCAGTCGCCTTCATAGCGGCTGCCGTCCGGGAGCCAGGCGGTGCCCTTGCCGTCAAATTCGCCGTCCACGAAGTGCCCCTCATACCTGAGTCCGTCGGCGTCTTCGTAGGTGCCATCGCCGGTTTTGATGCCGCCAACCCAGGTACCGTCCCGGTACTCCACCCTCGTATAGGCCTCCAGTTTGCCCACCAGGGTTTTCTCATTGCCGGCGGCGATAGCCACGGTCTGTTGCCAGGGCTTGTAACCTTCCTTGCGGATGATGATGTCGTATTTGCCCGGCTCCAATTCCAGATCCAGCCGTGTGGCCCCGTGGTTCTTACCATTGATGGTGACGTTGTCGCCGACGACATTGGAGCGCAGGATCAGCAGCCCGGTTGTGGGAGGCTCTGGCGCATCGCTCCGAGCCTCCGTTTCCGGCATGGCAGACACTGGCTCTGCCATCGCCAGCATCTTGGGGTCTTCCGGCAGGTCGGGAACGGAAAAAGGCTCTGCGTTTATGCGGTTGGCGTCGGACGCGGTCTCGGAACCGTTGACTGGCGTCTCTCCGGATGCCGCCAGGGCATCGTTTTCCAAGGGCAGTTCGAGGTCGTTTTCGGCTACGTCTTCCCTGCTATTCGGCTGGTAAAGTTCGTCCGAACGCTGCGCGTCCACTGGGGTATCCATGGACGCACGGGCAATGGTCTCTTCGGTGTCCGGGGCGGTGGCTACCGGTTTCATGCCCCTGGACAGGTCATCGCGGACAGACGCAAAGCCTGCCGTCACCAGAAGCATCAGTGCCAGTGCGTTGACAAACAGGAGGGGTCTGAAATCGACCATGGACAACCTCTCAATTCTGCATTCGTGTAACTGCCAATGTTTCGCCCGTTTCATCGTCGTTGGTCAACGGGTATGAGGGATGGCACCGCTTCATCTTACCCAGTCGGGGCAATGTTATGTAACACAAAGTCACTGAAGTTCACGAGAATGCAGGACAAATCACACTTTGTCCGGAAGCTGGTCATGGTTGAGCTGTTCCCAGGAACGCATGTAGACGTCTGCTTCATATTCGTAGGGGGATTTGAACGGCGTTAGCACAAAATCGAAGACCAGAAAAAAGAACCCGATCGATGCCCAGGCGATGACCAGCGTGCTCAGGGTGTTTGCCTGAATTTCCGGGTTGGCGTCGACGAACCCTTCGAGCAACGGGATCAGGTCGGACGCCATGACCACCGGGTTGAAGCTGGAAAGTACAAAAGGTACCCAGAACGCGATGAAAACCGGAAAGAAACCAAAGGACCAGAGCACCCGGCGAAGCAGATACATACCGATGGCGCGCCAGTAACGCTGCCTTATTTCCGGAACGCGGCGTATGCGCTCCAGGTAGCGTCGGCGCTCGGCCCAATAGGCGGCCACCTCCGGAGCGTGGATGGCGCGGCGATTGCCGGCGGCCTGGTGGGCGGATCTGGCCGACTTTGGCGAAGCGTCCGATGTGTGGATTTCGTGGGGTTCGGTGGTCATGGCGTTGGGTACTGCCTTGTCGCTTCTGGTTAGTGCATGATAATAGAAAGTACGTGTTACCCTACAATCCCCATTTAGTTAAAGACAGGACAGTTTGAATGGCTGCAGTGATCGAAAACACCGTCCATCCGGCCTTTGAAAAGCTTCGCAGTCACCGGATCAGCACGCTGAACGTGACGGTCGAGGAATACCGTCACCGCAAAACCGGTGCCCGCCACTTGCACCTGGCGGCGGATAACGACGAAAACGTGTTCTTTGTGGCCCTGCGAACCTTTCCCATGGACTCCACCGGTGTTGCTCATATCCTGGAGCATACGGCGCTGTGTGGCAGCGAGCGTTTTCCGGTGCGCGATCCGTTTTTCATGATGATTCGCCGGTCCCTGAACACCTTTATGAATGCCTTTACCAGTAGTGACTGGACGGCTTATCCCTTCGCCAGCATGAACCGCAAGGATTTCGACAACCTGTTGACGGTTTATCTGGACTCGGTGTTCTTTTCCTCTCTGGACCCGCTGGACTTTGCCCAGGAAGGGCATCGCCTCGAATTCGATACGCCAGACGATCCGTCCACCGACCTGGTCTACCGCGGTGTGGTCTACAACGAAATGAAAGGCGCCATGAGTGCGCCCACGTCACAGCTGTGGCAGAACCTGTCCAGCCACCTGTTCCCGACCACCACCTACCACTACAACAGTGGTGGTGAGCCAGACCACATTGTAGATCTGAGCTACGACGACCTGTTGCGCTTCTACCGTCATCACTACCATCCCAGCAATGCGATCTTTGCGACCTACGGGGACATTCCAGCTCACGAGCATCATGAACGCTTCGAGGAGCTGGCTCTGAAGCGGTTTGATCGTCTGGATGTGGAGCTGCCGGTACGTGATGAGAAGCGGATGTTCTCGCCGGTGCGCGTCGACCAGAGTTACGCCGTCAGTGAGGGCGAGGAAACCGGCCACAAGACCCATATCGTGATGGGCTGGTTGCTGGGACACAGCTTTGACCTGCAGGAAAACCTGGAGGGGCAGCTGCTGGCCAGTGTTCTTCTGGAAAACAGTGCGTCGCCCCTGATGCGGGCGCTGGAAACCACCGATATTGGTCATTCGCCGTCTCCGATGTGCGGCCTGGAAGACTCCAACCGTGAAATGACCTTTGTCTGCGGCATTGAGGGCAGTGACCCGGAGAGGCAGGACGACCTTGAAGCGCTGATCGAACAGACGTTGGCGAAGGTAGTGGAAGAGGGCGTCAGTGAGGATCGCCTGGAAGCCATTTTGCACCAGTTGGAATTGCATCAGCGCGAGATTGCCGGCGATAGCTTCCCGTATGGCCTGCAACTGATCATGACCGCGATTTCGCCGATGGTCCATGGCGGCGATCCGGTTGAGCTCCTGGATTTGGAGCCGGTCCTGGCTGATATGCGGGAAAAAATCCGTGATCCTCAGTATGTGCCCGGCCTGATCCGCCGCAAACTGCTGGAAAATCCGCACCGCGTTACCCTCACGCTGCGTCCGGATGACAAGCTGGAGAGTCGTCGCCAGGCGGCAATTCGCGATGCCCTTGCCCGCCGCAAGGCCTCGTTGACTGACGAAGAGGTTCGCCAGATTATCGAGCGCGCCCAGGCCCTGGAAGAACGGCAGACACGGAAAGACGACGATTCCATCCTGCCGAAGGTTGACCTGACCGACGTTCCCCTGCAGTTGCCGGAACCCGAGGCGCGGTTCGCCGGCGACATGCCTGCGACCATTTATGCCCGTGGCACCAATGGTCTGGTGTACGAGCAGGTGATCCTGCCGGTACCGAACCTGATCGAGGAAGAACTGTTGTTGCTGCCGTACTACACCACCCTGATTCCGGAAGTGGGTTGCGGCGACTTGGATTACCTGCAGATGCAGGATCGTATTTCGGCGGAATCCGGTGGCATCAGTGCGTCCTTCTCCGCCAAGGGAAAAATCGACGATGTTCAGGATCTTGAGGGTTATATCGTCTTTAATGGCAAGGCGCTGGCTCGAAACCGCGAGGCGTTGACTCGCCTCCTGAACGACGTCTTTGATGGCGCCCGCTTTGATGAGAAGGAGCGGGTGCGGGAGCTGATTGCCCAGATTCGTTCCCGCCGCGAGCAGGCGGTTACAGGCAGTGGCCATGCGTTGGCCATGGGGGCGGCATCGCAGGGAATCAGCCCGGGTGCGTGGCTGTCGTTCCGTCTTGGGGGATTGGAAGCTATCCGTGGCGTCAAGGCGCTGGATAAGTCCCTCAGCGAACCGGCCGAGCTCGACAGATTCTGTGAGCGGCTTGCAGCACTGCACGAACGTATTCGGAACCAGTCCCGTCAATTCCTGCTGATCGGTGAGGAAGAGCAGCTGGACCCGATGCTGACGGAAATGAAGACCGTTTGGGGCGACTCCGGTGCGGGAGAGCAAGCAGCCTGGAAGCTTGAGCCCGTCAGTTATCAGGCGCGTCAGGCGTGGTTAACGTCAACCCAGGTGAACTTCTGCGCCAAAGCCTACAGCACGGTTGCAATCGACCACCCGGACGCAGCGGCACTGACCGTTTTGGGTGGTTTCCTGCGCAACGGCTACTTGCACCGGGCGATCCGTGAAAAGGGTGGCGCCTATGGCGGTGGAGCTGGCCAGGACAGCGTGAACGGCACGTTCCGTTTCTTTTCATACCGCGATCCCCGGTTGGGCGAGACGTTGGAGGATTTTGACAACGCCCTGAAGTGGCTGCAGACCGAGCAGCACGATCCTCAGGAGCTGGAAGAATCCATTCTCGGCGTGATCGGGCAACTGGATCGCCCACGGTCACCAGCTGGTGCAGCCCGCCATGCTTTCCACAATCGCCTGTTCGGCCGGACGCCCGAGCAGCGTGCGCGTTTCCGGGAACGGGTGTTGGCGGTGACCCTGGATGATATGAAACGAGTGGCCCGCGAGTGGTTGAAGCCGGGCAGCGCCAGTGTAGCGGTTGTCACCAGCTTCGAAAATCGTGATACCGCTGAAAAACTGGGGCTGGAAATCCAGGAGCTATAAGGCACCTGAAAGCACCCGAAAACGGAAGGCCGACGCTCATTAAGGGAGAGGGCGTCGGCCTTTTTGTTATCTGCTCTATCGGTTCCGTTTAAGCCCGGTGCTGACCATGATGCGCGTAGAGATTTCCTCCACGGAATACGCGGTTGTGTTGAGGTAAGGAATTCGTTCCCGGCGGTACATCAGCTCAATTTCCTCAATTTCATGCATGCACTGCTTCATGGATGAATAACGGGAGTTCGGTCTGCGTTCGTTGCGGATGGTTGCCAGCCGCTCCGGCTCGATGGTCAGCCCAAAAATTTTCTCCTTGTGAGGCCGCAGCGCAGCTGGCATTTGCTGGTCGTCCAGATCTTCCTCGGTTATGGGATAGTTGGCCGCCTTTACACCATATTGCAGGGCCAGATACAGGCAGGTGGGCGTCTTGCCGCTGCGAGAGGCGCCGACGAGAATCAGGTCTGCCTCGTCGTAATGACGCGTGCGGGCGCCGTCATCGTTATCCAGCGCAAAATTAACAGCATGGATGCGCCGTTCGTAGCTGCCTTCGTTGTTGATGGCGTGTGATTTGCCAACGGTATAGGACGACGAGGACTGCAGCTCCTGTTCCAATGGATTCAGGAAGGTACCGAAGATATCCACCATGAAACCGTTTGCGCCGGCGATAACATCGCGGATATCGCTATTAACGATGGTGTCGAAAACCAGCGGCCGCATGCCATCGATTTCCTCCGCTTTATTGATGCGCTTGACCATCTCCCGGGCTTTGTCAGCGTCATCAATATATGGCACCGTAATGCGTTCAAACTCAATTTTCTCAAATTGTGCCAGAAGGCTGTGCCCCAAGGCCTCGGCGGTCAGGCCGGTGCCATCGGATATAAAGAAAGCGGTTCGTTTCATGGTGTGCGGTCCGGCTCCGTATTTGGCGGCTACCCTAGGTAAATTCCACAGGTTACAGTATCATACACGCCAAGTTCGAGAGCCCGCAGTGGAGAATGCAGTAATTGCAGGGTTGAAATCAGCTCCACCTGTCCGGTTTGGCTCTTTGCTACAATGAATCAAGGGAGACACGCTTTGGAAGATTACATTATCTGGTTTGATCACCTGGGAATGTCAGACGTTGACCGGGTCGGGGGAAAGAATGCCTCCCTCGGTGAAATGATCAGTAATCTTGCCAACGCAGGTGTTACCGTTCCGGGTGGCTTTGCTACAACCGCTCACGCCTACCGTGAATTCCTGGCCAAAGACGGTCTTCGTGAAAAGATCGACAACGCTTTGGACGCTCTGGACATCAATGATGTGAACGAGTTGGCTCGGGTCGGCTCCGAAATTCGCCAGTGGATTCTTGATACGCCATTTCCGGACGCGCTGGAAAAGCCACTTGCGGACGCCTACGCAAAGCTACGTGACGGCAACGACAACCTCGCGGTGGCGGTGCGTTCGTCAGCCACTGCGGAAGATCTTCCGGATGCGTCATTTGCTGGCCAGCAGGAGACTTTCCTTAACGTTGTGGGCCTGGAACAGGTGCGGACGTCAGTAAAGGAGGTCTTCGCCTCCCTGTTCAATGACCGCGCCATTTCCTATCGTGTCCACCACGGTTTTGATCACAAACAGGTAGCCTTGTCTGCTGGCATTCAGAAAATGGTGCGCAGTGAGACCGCTGCCAGTGGCGTTATGTTCACCCTGGACACGGAATCCGGTTTCCGGGATGTCGTGTTTATCACCGGCTCCTACGGCCTGGGTGAAACGGTGGTGCAGGGTGCTGTGAACCCCGATGAATTCTACGTTCACAAGCCCACCCTCACGGCGGGCAAGCCTGCCGTTCTGCGCCGCAACCTGGGTAGCAAGGCCATCAAGATGGTTTACCACACTGACCCCGCCGCAGAGCAGTTTGTGGAAACGGTCAAGGTTGAACAGGACGAACGTAATCGCTTCTGCATCACTGACGCGGAAGTGGAAGAACTGGCCAAGCAGGCCATGATCATCGAAAAGCATTACCAGCGCCCGATGGACATTGAATGGGCGAAAGATGGCGACGACGGCCGTATCTACATTGTGCAGGCCCGTCCGGAAACCGTTAAGAGCCGCGCTTCGGCCAACGTGATGGAGCGCTATCTGCTCAATGAGACCGGCACCATCCTGGTGGAGGGCCGCAGTATCGGCCACAAGATTGGCAGTGGCCCGGTCAAGATCATCACCAGTATCAAGGAGATGGACCGCGTACAGGCGGGCGATGTTCTCGTTACGGATATGACCGACCCGGACTGGGAGCCGGTGATGAAGCGGGCGTCCGCCATCGTAACCGACCGCGGTGGGCGTACCTGCCATGCTGCCATTATCGCGCGGGAGCTTGGTATTCCGGCCGTGGTGGGCTGTGGCGATGCCACGGAGATTCTGAAAGACGGCCAGGAAGTGACGGTGTCCTGTGCCGAAGGCGACACCGGGATGATCTACGAGGGCAGCCTCGATTTTGAGCTGAAGGAAAACACGGTAGACTCCATGCCCGCCATACCGTTCAAAATCATGATGAACGTGGGTAACCCGGACCGGGCCTTCGACTTCCAGGCGTTACCCAATGAAGGTGTCGGCCTGGCGAGACTCGAGTTCATCATCAACCGCATGATTGGCGTTCACCCGAAGGCGCTGCTGAATTTTGACGGCCTGCCGCGAGATATTCGTCAGACGGTGGAGAAACGGATCTCCGGGTACAGCTCGCCGGTGGACTTCTACGTCGACAAGCTGGTCGAGGGAATATCCACCCTTGCCGCTGCCTTTGCGCCCAAGAAGGTGATTGTGCGGCTGTCCGACTTCAAGTCCAATGAATACGCCAACCTGATCGGCGGTACCCTTTACGAGCCCGATGAAGAAAACCCGATGCTGGGCTTCCGTGGTGCCTCCCGGTATATCTCCGAAACCTTCCGTGATTGTTTCGAGCTTGAATGCCGGGCGTTGAAGAAAGTCCGTAATGAAATGGGGCTGACCAACGTTGAGATCATGGTGCCTTTTGTCCGCACGGTGGGAGAAGCCGAGCAGGTGGTGAACCTGTTGGCGGAAAATGGTCTCAAGCGTGGCGAGAACGGATTGCGTGTGATCATGATGTGCGAGCTTCCCGCCAACGCCCTGTTGGCCGAGCAGTTCCTGGAGCACTTTGACGGCTTCTCGATTGGTTCTAACGACCTGACCCAGTTGACCCTGGGGCTGGACAGGGACTCCGGCATCATTGCCCACCTGTTTGACGAGCGGAATGACGCCGTCAAGGCGTTATTGGGCAGTGCTATCCAGGCCTGCAAGAAGGCCAATAAGTACATCGGTATCTGCGGCCAGGGGCCCTCGGATCATCCTGACCTGGCCAAATGGTTGATGGATCAGGGGATCGATTCCGTATCCCTGAATCCGGACTCGGTACTGGATACCTGGTTCTTCCTCGCGGACGAGAAAATCGACTGACCATTTCGAGAAAAGGAGCACGTGCGTGCCTATCGTAACCCCTGATCTGTGTGACGATTACCCCGAAATCCTGGTGGTAGAGCCGGGTTTCCGCAACTTTGGTGGCGTGGACGCCTTCGGGGGCGAGATCGTGACGGTGAAATGCTTTGAGGACAATTCCATCGTTAAGGAACAGGTTGCCCTGCCGGGTAACGGTCGTGTGATGGTTGTCGATGGTGGCGGATCAAAGCGGGCCGCTCTGCTGGGTGACATGCTGGCCGAGAAAGCGGCGGGTAATGGTTGGGCTGGCCTGGTGATCTATGGCTGCATTCGCGATGTAGATGTCATTGGAAAGACAGCCCTGGGAGTGCAGGCGCTGGGTACGCATCCGCGCAAGACCGAGAAGCGTGGAGTGGGTGATCTGGACGTGCCGGTCACCTTCGGAGGCGTGACCTTCCATCCTGGCCATTACATCTATGCCGATAACAACGGTATCGTGGTTTCCGAAAAGCCACTGAAGATCGACTGATACGGCCGTTTGCCCGGTAGTTCCCCCGTACTCTACCGGGCTACATTTCCCTTGACCGCACCGGTCAGCGTTTTACCTTTACAATCTCCATCCCCAGGAGAAACCCATCCCCGTCAGGAACACAGCGAAGCACGCGGCAGACCGTTTCGAATGGCGGGAATTGCTCGCTGGTGGAAGGTAGAAGGGTGTGGATTTCATCCCCTTCGGCAAACGCCCTTTCTACGTATAGCTGCATGCCAGTGCCGCTGAGATCCCGGCAAATGCCTGGAATCGCGACGCCATTGCTGTCTGTGAGTTCGATTTCCGAGTTCATTGTCATGCGGTGGAAATCGCGTTTTTCTGAATAGTCCTTCATGGTTTCAGACATCCCGGCACCTCGCGGTTGTTGTTTTGTTAGTTATAAATGCTAAGGGCGGAAGCGTCAAAGAATTCATGGGAATAAAAATTCGGGAAGCCCTTATATTTAGTATTTAGGTTTCCCGAATGACACTATATGTGGGTTTTCGAAGAGGCGCTTCCTCCAACGTCTCCCGCGATGGGGAGGTGTTCTATGCCCAGTTGTCCGTTTTCCGTGAAGGCTTGAGCAGCGGGATAACAAGGGCCAAAATCACCCCGAGCAGCACAAGGGCTGCACCCAGTAGCATGAAATCGGATTCCTTTTTGGCTTCCAGGCGCTCCTTTTCTGCAGTGAGCACTTCCAGGTCGTTGCGCAGCTTCTGGTTCTCTTCGCGAAGCTCGCTATTCCGCCGATTCAGATTGATGGAGTCCGAAGCGACTTCCTTGATATTACGAAGTTCTTCGCTGAGTCTTCCTGCGCGGGCTTCCAGGGACTCTTCCGAGCTCCTGAGTTCGTTCCGTTCCGTTGTGACTTCCTCAAGCTGCGTCCTGAGATTATTCAGTTCATTGCGGGCTTGTTCCAGTTGCCGGTTGGTGGCTTCCAGACGTTGGCGCGCAATAGGAGTGTCGGTGAGATAGCGTGACACCATCCAGCCTTCGATGCCGTCCGGCGTGCGTACACGGCTATACCCTGATTCCGATGTTTCCAGCAGCTCAAGCGAGGTTCCGCTCCGGACTCCTGAGTGCAGGATTCGGTACTGTGTCCCTTCACCACTTCGGATCGGAGCGTAGAGCGTGTCATCGACATAAACGGTTTTGGCGTGGGTTGACGTTGCAGCCACCATCAAAACGATAATGCAGGTAATCAGACGTAAAGGCGTCACTGGTTTTATTCCCTGGAACAGCGATTTAAGGCGCAATTTTGTCATAGATGCCGGGTCATACAAGGTGGAGTTCATTACAAAAAGCTCATGGTGCCAGGTGCAGGCAACCGTGCGCCCTCAGGGCAGTACAGCCTTGAAGGGTTTGACGATCACTTTCTGGTACACACCGGCATCCACGTAGGGGTCGGCATCGGCCCAGGCCTGGGCCGATGCCAATGAATCAAATTCGGCTACAACCAGGCTGCCGGTGAACCCTGCGTCACCGGGTTCCGGTGTGTCCAGGGCCGGGTGGGGACCCGCGACCAGAAGGCGGCCTTCGTCTCTGAGCAGCTTTAGCCGTTCAATGTGGGCAGGACGGGCAGAAGACCTCAGCGGCAGGCTGTTCTCGACATCTTCGCTGATGATGGCGTAGTACATGATATTCTCCGGATATTTACTGACACAGTGTAATACCTGGCTGGTACACTGGCGTTGATGGTATTTACTCTGAAATCGGGAAAGATGTGACTATAACCCAAGAAGCTGACTTCTGCATTGATCTGCATTGCCACACGACGGCGTCCGACGGCGCGCTGCCACCGAAGGAATTGGTCGCACGTGCGCACGCCAGAGGTGTTACCCACCTTGCCATAACAGATCACGATACCATCGCCGGGCTTGAAGAAGCATCGGAGGCCGCACGGGAGGCTGGTCTTACGCTGATCGCCGGTACCGAGCTGTCCTGCCTCTGGAAAAGTCACACCATACACGTAGTCGGGCTTGATTTTGACGTTGATGACGACCGTCTGAAGCAGGCATTGGAGCGGCAGAACACGAACCGTTGGTCCCGAGCCCGCACCATTACCGACAAGCTTTCAAAGCTGAAAATTGAAAACCTGCTCGAGAAGGCAACGGATAAGGCGGGCGGCGACGTGCCCGGTCGGCCTCATTTTGCCAGGGTGCTGGTGGAAGAGGGGGTGGTAAAGGATATCGCCCAGGCGTTCAAGCGCTACCTTGGAGCTGGCAAGGCGGGGGATGTAAAGGGTTTCTGGCCTGAATTGCCGGAGGTAGTCCGGTGGATTACGGAGGCCGGAGGTGTGGCCGTGCTGGCTCACCCCAGGAAGTACAAGCTTACCGCAACCAAACTGCGCGCGCTCGTTGCCGACTTCCGTCAGGCGGGAGGCCGGAGTATTGAAGTCTCAACGTCGGGGCAGTCCAGCGGTGATCTGGGCTTTTTGGCGGAACTGTGTCGTCGGGAAAACCTGCTTGCCTCCCAGGGCAGCGATTTCCATTTTCCCGGTGCACCCTGGTGTGAGCTTGGGGTCATCATGAAAATGCCAGACGGGCTTGAGCCTGTCTGGCATCATTTCAAACAACCGGCAGGGGTTCCCGCAGCGGTTTAATCCGGTGCGTGGAACAGCAGGTATAGGTCGGTCAGCGAGTCGGGAATGGCGTCCGCCATTTGCCGGGACAGTTTCTCGCTGTTGCGGACATTCTGGAAGTCTTCATCCTCGAACAGCCCAGACAGCGTGAGCATCGGCACCAGCAGGTCTGCGGTTTCCTCCTCGCCGGCTTCCAGCCAGGCTTCCTCATTCTCGAGGAAGGTGTCCACGAACCCGGCACACCAGTTCTCCAATGCATTCATCGGATCGCCATCTTCAGGTTCCGGCAACTCAAGGGGCTGGCCCATGTCCAGTGCGTGTGCCATATCCCTGCCGAGTTGCTCAACGGCCTGGCGGAACACATCCGGAACCTGGCCGCTGGGCGCCTGTTCGGCGCCCGTGGCCAGCCTGAAGATGTCTTCAGTGCTCAAGGATGTCGGGCCTACCACGCTGGCGCAGACAACCCCATGCAAACCGAAGAAATCCAGGGCCTCGTCGCCCCAGGGTTCTGCGAAAAGGATGTCTTCCAGCGCTTCGATGTCCGAATCTGATAGCATTCGTCAGTTACTCCTGGCCTTTTTGGCCTCTTCGGCTGCCCGCTGACGCTTACGGACTTCCCTCGGATCATTGTAGGCACGGCCCGGGGTTACCGGTACACTCACCTGCTCACTCGGCTTTTCTTGCTCAGCCGCGGGCTCAACCGGCTTCTCTGCAGGTTTTTGCGTTTCCTCTGCCTCGGAGGCCTCGGCTTTCGGTTCCGCCGCTGGTTTGCTGGTCGTTTCCTGCGGTTCTTTCACCGTATCCGCTGCTGCCGGCTCGCTCGCCGGGGTGGCGGTATCGGGTTGTTCCGCTTTCTCGGTTTTGGTTGCCGTCGGCTCAGCGTCAGCAGTGCTGTCGGCCTTGGATTCAGCCTTGGATTCCGCCTTGGGTTTGGTGTCAGCTTCTGTTGGTTGTGGCTTGGCATCCACTTCCTGCTTGGGGGTTTCGGCCTCTACCACGGCCTCTGGGGTTTCTTTGCCCGGAGTTGCCTTTTCAGCCTTGTCGGCCGTCGTCGCATCTGCGTCGGTGGGTTCAGCCTTCTTTTCAGCTGGTTTCCTGGATGACCGGCGTGGACGGGCAGGGCGTTTCGGCTTCTCCTCAGCAATAGTCTCGGACTCTGCTTCAGATTTCACTGCCTCATTGCCCGCGGTGTCCGGCTGGTCGGGCTTCGCGGTGCCAGACGTTGCCGGCTGCGGCTGTTTTTCGGGCGCTTTATTGGGCTCCGCACTTTCGGCCGTTGGTTCCGCAGGTTTCGTCGCCGATTTCTCGACCGGTGCTTCCGTCGCGCTTTCCGCTGACGTCGCTTCGACAGGCTTTTCAGCCACGCTTTCCGCCGGCTTCGGCTCTGCCGTATTGGCCGCGGCTACGTCCGGCTTTCCTGCGGGCTGAGTTGCAGGTTGCTTGTCGGTCTGCTCTTCCGGCTGAGTATCCTTCTGATGCCTTTCGCTGCGGGCGGACTTCCGATCTGCCGGTGTTGACGCCGGGTTTTCAGCAGGGGAGCCGTCGCGATTACGATTACGTCTTGGTTTGCGACGTTTTTCATCGGAGCCGGACTTGTCGGCGGCAGCGCTTTTCTGGGAACTGGTGTCCTGTTGTTCCTGACGGTCCTTCTGGTCCCTGCTGGTCTGGGGCTTGTTGCGCCCTTGCCCGCGTCCCTGGCCGTCTTTGCGGTTGCCATCCCTGCGGCTATCGGCTGTCTTGTCGGCGCTCTTGTCAGCACTTCCCTGCTGGCCCTGGCCACTGCGGCCCTGGTCGTCTCCGCGATTGCGGTTTGCACCTCGGTTACGTCCCCGGTTGTCATCGCTGCGGCTGCTGTCGCCACGATTGGCGCCGGCCTGACGGCGGTCAGCACCACTGCGATTTCCGGAGCGGTTGTCGTCGCGGGCCACCCTGGATTTACGACGGTCCTGGCGGTCCTGGGTACGGCGGTCGTCACGGTTGGAGCCGCTAGGCTGTTCCCGTTTCACTGGTGGTTCACCGATGACTTCCTCACCGCTGAAGAAATCCGCAATCTTGCGGCCAAGTTTGCGGAACAGGCCATCAGTCTGTTCGGCCGGGGTTTCTTGCGCTGCCTTTTCCGGGGCAGGTGCGGGCGCAACCGGGCGAATGGCTTTCACCGCTGCCTGTTCGCGGACCGGTGGCTGGGCAGCAGGGGCCTCGAAGATTTCTTCTTCCCGTTCACTGTATTCCTGAGCGACCTGGTAGCTCGATACATGCTCCACGCCGGTCTCATCGTCACGCATGCGCAGGATTTCGAAGTGAGGTGTTTCCATGTGAGGTGCGGGAACCACCACCACTTCTACTTCCTGGCGTGCTTCGATGTCGGCCAACTGCTTGCGCTTCTCGTTTAGCAGGAATGTGGCAACGGCGACGGGCACCACGGCACGGACCTGGCCGGTCTTTTCCTTGGAGGATTCCTCGTAGATCAGGCGCATGATGCTCAGGGCCAGAGACTCAATGCCCCTGATGGTGCCCTGGCCTTCACAGCGAGGGCAGACTTCGCTGCGGGTCTCGCCCAGGGATGGGCGCAAACGCTGGCGAGACATTTCAAGCAGGCCAAAGCGTGAAATCTTGCCCACTTGTACCCGGGCGCGGTCGATTTCCAGTGCTTCGCGCATCTTCTGCTCGACTTCGCGCTGGTGCTTGGCCGGGGTCATGTCGATAAAGTCGATCACGATCAGGCCGCCCATGTCCCTGAGACGCAGTTGGCGGGCAATCTCTTCCGCCGCTTCCAGGTTGGTCTGGAGCGCGGTTTCCTCAATGTCGTGGCCCTTGGTGGCACGGGAGGAGTTGATGTCAATGGACACCAGTGCCTCGGTGGGATCGATCACGATGGAGCCACCGGAGGGCAGCTTCACTTCACGCTGGAACGCGGTCTCGATCTGGCCTTCGATCTGGTAACGGCTGAACAGGGGGATTTCGTCCTTGTACAGCTTGATCTTGTTTTCGAACGAGGGCATGACGGCGCGAACGAAGTTCAATACATCCTCGTACACCGTTGCGGCGTCAATCAGTACCTCACCAATGTCCTGGCGAAGATAGTCGCGTACAGCGCGGATAATGACGTTGCTTTCCTGGTGAATAAGGAACGGCGCCTTGCGCTCACCGGCGGCCTGGGTAATGGCCTCCCAGAACTGGACGAGGTAGTCCAGGTCCCACTGCAGCTCTTCGGTGGTGCGGCCGATGCCGGCGGTACGAACGATGATGCCCATGGACTTGGGCACCTGTACATCGTTCATGGCCTCTTTCAGCTGCGCCCGCTCTTCACCTTCGATACGACGGGAAATGCCGCCGGCGCGAGGATTGTTGGGCATGAGCACGAGGTATCGGCCCGCAAGGGAGATAAAGGTGGTGAGGGCTGCACCCTTGTTGCCACGTTCTTCCTTATCCACCTGAATAATGACTTCCTGACCTTCGGCAACCACATCCTTGATGTTGATCTTGCCTTCAATCTGGCCGGGTGATTTCTTGAAATACTCCTTGGAGATTTCTTTGAGAGGAAGGAATCCGTGGCGTTCCGCGCCGAAGTCCACAAAAGCGGCTTCCAGGCTTGGCTCTACACGGGTTATGCGACCCTTGTAGATATTGGCTTTCTTCTGCTCACGGGAGCTGGATTCGATGTCGAGGTCAAACAGACGCTGGCCGTCAACCAGGGCTACGCGCAACTCTTCGGGATGAGTCGCATTGATCAGCATTCTTTTCATGGAAAGAAATGGTTCCTGTCGTTTGGTTTGGACAGAAAACCTGGGGAATAGCATCAGCGAAGCAGAACTTGCGTGCCGTGGGCCCCTTGTAACAGGGGTAATCCGACGGCCAGACGAATCAGATCCCTGCGGGGAATTTTCCCGGGGTTCCGAGGCCACCGCCGACGGTTCGCCTGCCTGTGGGCAGGAAAGAGTCGCTTTGGGTCAGAGTCTGTTGGCGCATGTTATCCGTTTTCAGGTTCACGCGGGTGCCTGGGTCTCACGTCGTATTCGTATGCTGGACGGCCCGGCCCTGCGTGCTGGTAATGATTCTTCGCGATGTCGCCCGACGGTTTTCCGTACGGTTTCTTGTTCCCCCGGCTTCTGGACAGTCGCTGTAATCAGCGTCTTCCGTTTTGGCCCGGGAGGATTTCAATCGCCGAGCCCGGTAATGATTGGGCTTTCGGCGTTCAAACTCTCAAATAGTGTCGGTATACTCCTGCCGCTCCGGCTTCTGGCATACTGGCCAGGCCGTAGACAAACGGCAGAGCACGCCGGAATATAACAGTATTCGCCGGCTCCTTCAATCCCGCAGGGTTTCCAGCGGTAAGGTATCCATGTCCAGATCGACCAGGCAAAAACGTCCCTCTTCGTCATCGCAGCCTGTCAGTGGCGAAAAGAGTAGCTCTGTGCCCGGCTCCAGAGGTGGCGAAATCAGGCAGGGTGTGCGAAAGGTGGTGGTTGATGAGGATAACCACGGTCAGCGCGTGGACAACTACCTGATGGCGCAGATCCGGGATGTACCGCGCAGTATCATCTATCGGATTATCCGCAAGGGCGAGGTGCGCGTGAACAAGGGCAGGGTGAAGCCCGACACCCGTCTGAATACGGGTGATGAGGTGCGCATTCCACCGGTTACCCGAAAGGAAAAGCCGGCGCAGGTAGTTCCAGGCTCCCGGGTTCAGGGGGTCATGCAGGACGCGGTGGTGTTTGAAAATGATCAGATGCTGGTGGTTAATAAGCCATCCGGTATAGCGGTTCACGGTGGTAGCGGGCTGGATTTCGGGCTGATCGAAGTCTTGCGGGCGGCGCGGCCGGAGGCCCGGTTTCTGGAGCTCGTGCATCGGCTTGATAGGGATACATCGGGGCTGGTGATGGTTGCAAAGAAGCGTTCTGCGTTGCGTTATCTGCAGGACGAGTTGCGTCACAAGCGTATTCGTAAGCATTATCATGCTCTGGTGGCGGGCGACTGGCCTGGGGCTGTCAGGAAGGTCAGCGAGCCGTTGCTGCGGTTTGAGCTTGGCTCCGGTGAGCGCCGTGTTCGCGTGGATGAGGCTGGAAAGGACTCTCTCACCCGCTTCCGGGTATTGGACTCCTTTTCAGGGTATACCCTGGTTGAGGCCTCACCGGTAACCGGTCGCACCCATCAGATCCGTGTTCACAGTGCCTGGGCGGGGCATCCGATTGCTGGCGATGACAAGTATATGGATGATGTAAGCCTGCGGGCATTTCGTTCCGCCGGCGGTCAGCGTTTAATGCTCCACGCCCGCGCCCTGGACTTTACGCTGCCCTCCACGGGAGAGCCAGTTCATCTTGAGGCTTCCTATGATGAGGCTTTCAGCGAACTCATGGCCAAGCTGGCGGCGCGCCGGAAGGCCTCCGAATAATCCGTTGTTCTGTGGTTCGCAAGCAGAATGACCGCACCAAGGTAGTATCAATGGACGTAAAGGTCGTGATTTTTGACTGGGACGGAACGCTGGTGGATTCCGTTGATCATATTGCCGACAGCCTTCATCAGGCGGCCACCGAGCTGGGGTATCCGGAACTGGAGCGGGAAGCCTATCGCGATATTATCGGCCTGGGCATGATTGAAGCTCTGGAAAAGCTATATCCCGGTATAACGCGGGAGGAAATGACGGCGATTCGCGAAGGTTATGCCCGTTATTTTTTCTCCAAGGTGACTACGCCCCAGAATGTGTTTGCGGGCATGGCGGACGTACTGGCTGACCTTCGTACAGCGGGGCGCGGCTGCTCGGTGGCCACCGGCAAGAGCCGCCGCGGCCTGGAAGGTGCTTTGGTGTCCAGCGGGCTTGGGCCGCATTTTGATATCACTCGCTGCGCGGATGAAACCCGCTCCAAGCCCGACCCGGCAATGCTCGGAGAGATCATCCGCTTTTACGGCATTGAGCCGGCGGAAGCGGTTATGATCGGCGATACCCGGTACGATCTTGAGATGGCCCAGCGTATCGGGATGCCGTCTATTGGTGTGGAGTGGGGTGTGCATAAACGTGATGTGCTGGGGCATTACGCACCGCACGCGGTCGTCGATTCGGTAAAAGACCTGCGCGACGTACTCGGCCTCTGAGCCGCAACAGTAACAGGAAGTAGCAATGAGCGATTGGGAATCAGACAGGCATCCTGGCTGGGGGAGCGAACCAGAAAACCCGGAAAGCGGGGCGAAAAGGCCTGAGGGAAGTCGCCGCAAGCCGGCGATGCCGCCGGAGTCGGCTCGTGATTGGAAATTGATCGAAAAGTTGGTGATGTCTCTGCAGTCAGAGCAGCGAAAAAGCCGTCGCTGGGGGATATTTTTCAAGCTGCTGACGTTCGGGTATCTCTTTGCCTTGCTGCTGATGATCCAGTTCCCGCTAAGCGGTGCGCTGGAATCCGCTGCCAAGGGAAAGCATACGGCACTCGTTGAGATCGAGGGCACTATTGCGGCAGATGAGCTCGCCAGCGCCGACAACATCGTAGGTTCCCTGCGCGAAGCGTTTGAGGCAGAAAATTCGGTGGGGGTGATCCTGCGCATCAACAGTCCGGGCGGCAGTCCGGTCCAGTCCGGTTACGTCTATGACGAAATCGTTCGGTTGAGGGGTGAGTATCCGGAGAAAAAAGTGTACGCGGTGATTTCCGATATTGGTGCCTCTGGCGCCTACTATATTGCTGCGGCTGCTGATGAAATATACGCCGACAAGGCGAGTCTCGTGGGTTCCATCGGTGTGGTGGCCGGAGGTTTCGGATTTACGGGAATCATGGACAAACTGGGGGTCGACCGCCGTCTGTACACGGCGGGTGAGAACAAGGCGTTCCTGGATCCGTTCTCACCGGAGGAAGAAGAAGAGGTGCAATTCTGGCAAGACGTTCTGGAAACCACTCACAGTCAGTTTATCGAGAGTGTGCGGAAGGGGCGGGGTGATCGGCTTGCGGATGACGAGCAACTGTTCTCAGGGCTGGTCTGGAGTGGTGAGCAGGCGCTTGAGCTTGGCCTGATTGATGGTCTTGGCAGTTCTTCGCATGTGGCGAGACAGGTGATAGGCCAGGAGGATCTTGTGGACTACAGCCGCCGAGAATCGCCGTTCCAGGAAATTGTTGACCAGTTCGGCGTTTCTGTGGGCAGTGGTATTGCCCGCTACTTCGCTGAATCGCGGCTGGAGCTGCGCTGAGGGTCGTGGGGCTGATGCAGTGGATTCAGCCCCCAATTTAGCAGCATTCTGGTGAGTGCGATCAACGGCAGCCCGATCAGGCTGTTCGGATCGTCCCCTTCCAGTCGCTTGAACAGGGTGATGCCCAAGCCTTCCATTTTGAAGCTGCCTGCGCAGTCGTAGGGTGTCTCAGTGTGTAGGTAGTTGTCGATTTCGTCCGCGTCTAGCTCCCGGAAATAGGCATGGAAGTGTTCGCAGTGGCTCTGCCGTTCGTTGGTGCCGGAATCCAGCAGTACCAGGCCCGTCAGGAATGAGACTCTCTGGCCGCTGCTGCGCTTCAGCTGCTGCACGGCGCGCTCATGGTTTCCCGGCTTGTTCAGCACGGTGCCATCCTCGAGGCAGGCAATCTGGTCAGAGCCGATGATCCAGTGGTCAGGATAATCCCCGGCGAGCGCTTCGGCTTTCTTTAGCGCCAGTCGCACGGCCAGCTGTTCCGGGCCTTCACTTATCTCTGGTGATTCATCGACGTTCGGTGATGCGGCCTGGAAGGGCAGTCCCAGCCGTTCCATCAGCTGTCGCCGGTAAGGTGATGATGAGGCAAGCAGAAGTGGGCGGTGTTGCATTGGGTTCCTTATGTCATTGCTTGGTATTATCGTAGAATACACCTATCCGCAGTGTAACCCTTGCCCAAAAGCGCATGAAGTCTTTGACAGCGGGCGGTCAGGTCCCTAAAATTGCGCGCCTATGTCAAAAGCCTCAAGCACCGAGCTGCCCAAAACTGTCGATCCTTACCGATTGGCAGAGCAACAAATAGTGTTGGAGGGAGAAATTCCTCTGCAGGCATTGTCTCGTTTTGGTGATTCTGTATTTGGTTTTGAGGACGGCGCAGTGTGCCGGGTGAGCCTGTCATTCTCCATGGACGGCGAACGCCGACGCATGGTGACAGGTGAGCTGGAAGCACCGGTTACCCTGGAGTGTCAGCGCTGCATGGGGCCCATGCAAAAGACACTGGTCTCCCACTTTACATTGGGGTTGGTGACCAGCGATGAGCAGGCCCAGCAGTTGCCAAAAGAGCTTGAACCGTTTCTGACGAACGATTTCAGCGCGGATTTGTGGTCCTTGACTGAGGACGAACTGTTGCTGGTTCTGCCGCCGTTTCCGCTTCATGAGCGTGACGAATGTCCCGCCCGAGAAGAGCTGGAAGCCTTTGAACCGGATGAATCCGGGGACGAGCCGGTCAGGAAGTCTGAAGACAACCCGTTCAGCGTACTGGCGGATCTCAAGACAAAGAAACATTAATCAGGCGTCGTTTTCCCTGGAAACCGTCGCGAATTTAACGAACACACGTTTATCAGGTCAGGAGCATAATCATGGCTGTACAGAAAAATCGAAAAACCCGCTCAAAGCGCGGTATGCGTCGTTCACACGATGCTCTGAGCACGGCAGCTCTGTCCACTGACACCACGACTGGTGAAGTGCATCGTCGTCACCACGTGTCGCCGGACGGTTTTTACCGTGGCAAGCAGGTAATTGAGGCTCGCGACGAGTAAACCGTCGCGAGCAATCCACCCGCCAGTGCGAGATGGAGGAACGGTGAAGCCGGTCACCATCGCAATTGACGCCATGAGTGGTGATCGCGGAGCCGATGTTGTGGCCTCCGCTGCACTGGATGCGGTGAAAGAAAACGAAGCCTTGAGTCTCGTTCTGGTAGGAATCCGGAGTGAGCTAGAGGCTTTGTTGCATCCTGGGCACTCGCGAATTCGTATCGTCGAAGCTGCCGATGTCGTGCGGATGAATGAGCGGCCCTCCCATGCGCTTCGCCACAAACGCAATTCGTCCATGGCCGTGGCGCTGGGGCTTGTTCGCGATGGCGTTGCTCAAGGTTGTGTCAGTGCTGGCAATACCGGCGCGCTCATGGCGTTCGGCCGTTCTGTTATCCGTATGTACCCGGGTATTGAGCGCCCTGCAATCGCCAAACTGATTCCGTCGCTTCGGGGGCGTTGCCACGTGCTCGATCTGGGCGCCAACGTGGACTCCACTGCGGAAAACCTCTATCAGTACTCACTGATGGGCTCACTGATGGCATCGGCCATCTGCAATCAGCCAGAACCTCGAGTCGCTCTGCTTAATGTTGGCGAAGAGGAGATCAAGGGCAATGAGCAAGTGCGGCTTGCCTCTCACATGCTGGCCCAGTGCGATACCATCAACTACATCGGATACATCGAGGGCAGTGATCTGTTCCGCGACGTGGCGGATGTGGTGGTGTGCGACGGTTTCGTCGGGAATATTGCCCTGAAGACGGGTGAGGGCGTTGCCGGTCTGCTGATTGAGTTGCTGGAACAAGCCTTTACGAAAACGTTTTACGGCAAGTGCGTCGGCTTCTTCGCGCGGCCGATCATCGGACGGCTGCTCCGGCTTATGGACCCCTCAAGGCATAACGGTGCCAGTCTCCTTGGCCTTCAAGGGGTGGTGATAAAGAGCCATGGCAACGCCAACGAGCGCGCCATGCTGGCCGCCATACGTCAGGCGGTTCGTGAAGTTGAGCTGGAAGTGCCCAGCCGCATAAACGACCGTCTCGATGACCTGATGATCTGAGCGCTCAAGCCTTAACCTGTCCCTGAGACTAAAGTCTCTCCCCATTTTTGCTAGATTGGCTGGATCGGCCCCCAGGTTGTACTATTGGCTAATCTCCCGTAACCCCTCATTGACGGTAAGATTCCCACTATGAAATCAGCCTTTATTTTTCCCGGACAAGGATCGCAGTCTGTCGGTATGCTGGGAGCAGCAGCCGAGAACTGGCCGATCATAGAAAAAACGTTTTCCGAAGCCTCCGATGTACTGGGGTATGATCTCTGGCACCTGTGCCAGCATGGCCCTGCGGAAGAGCTTAATCAGACCACGGTTACCCAGCCAGCGCTGTTGGCGGCGAGCGTCGCGCTCTGGCGGCAGTGGTTTGTAGCAGGAGGTCAGGCGCCTGACTTTGTCGCCGGGCACAGCCTGGGTGAGTACAGTGCGCTGGTTGCAGCGGAAAGCCTGAACTTTTTTGATGCCATTAAACTGGTGCAACTGCGTGGCGAGCTCATGCAGGCCGCCGTGCCAGCCGGCGAAGGCAAGATGGCAGCCATTCTTGGTCTCGAAGACGACGACGTAACCGCCGCCTGTGCCGAGGCGGCGAATGGTGACGTGGTTGCCGCCGTCAATTTCAATGCCCCTGGGCAAGTAGTGATTGCTGGTGCTGCTGGAGCGGTTGAACGCGCCATCGAAGCCTGCAAGGCCCGAGGTGCCCGCAAGGCCATGCCATTGCCGGTGAGTGTGCCTTCCCACTGTGCCCTGATGAAGGGAGCCGCGGAGGAACTGGCAACCGCGTTGGACGAAGTAACGTTTAACGATGCTGTCATCCCGGTAGTTCAGAATGTTACCGCTTCCGTCGCCCAGGACAGTGAATCCCTCAAGGCTAATCTGGTCAAGCAGCTATACTCTCCGGTGTTGTGGACCGATACCGTTCGTAAACTGGTGGCAAATGATGTGCGGATCGCTGTAGAGTGCGGCGCCGGTAAAGTCCTTGCAGGGCTGGCGAAGCGCATTGACCGTGAATTGTCGGTTTACGGCATTGACGAGCCGGATGCGCTGGCAAAGGCGTCAGAGGCATTTGGACAGTAATAAATAGGAGCAACACATGTCTCTTGAAGGCAAAACAGCGCTGGTAACGGGTGCAACTCGCGGGATCGGAAAGGCCATTGCAAAGGCGCTGGCAGATCAGGGCGCCATGGTGGTCGGTACGGCAACCAGTGAGAATGGCGCCGAGTCGATTTCCGCTGACCTGAAAGCAGCAGGCGCGAAGGGTTTCGGTATCGTAATGAACGTCGCCGACCCAGACAGCATCGAGGCTGGCCTGAAGGAAATCAACGAGAAAGCCGGTGCGCCGGCGATCCTGGTCAACAACGCAGGGATCACTCGTGATAATCTGCTGATGCGGCTGAAGGACGATGACTGGGCGTCGGTGGTGGAAACCAACTTGTCCAGCGTCTACCGGACCAGCAAGGCCGTATTGCGGGGAATGGCCAAGGCGCGATGGGGTCGGGTGATCAATATCAGCTCGGTTGTGGCTGGTATGGGTAACCCCGGACAGGCCAACTATTGCGCTGCCAAGGCCGGAGTTGAGGGTTTTACCCGCAGCCTGGCGAAAGAAATGTCGAACCGGGGCATTACCGCCAATTGCGTAGCGCCCGGATTTATCGATACGGATATGACCCGAAAACTGGACGACAAGCAACGCGAGGCTATGATGGAAGTCATACCTGCCGGTCGTCTGGGTGAGCCGGAAGAAGTGGCTGCGGTGGTTGCCTTCCTGGCGTCGGAGGCCGCTGGTTACGTGACGGGCGAAACGATCCACGTGAACGGCGGTATGTACATGGGATAGTCCCTGCGGGGACGTGTGCGCAAACCCTTGTCGCACAACATGTTTGAATGGAACCCCTGCTTGTTTGCAGGTATGGTTTAAACTAAACTGGCAGCACTTAAGTTGCTTGGTTGACACAAAAGTGAGGACATTATGAGTACAGTTGAAGAGCGCGTGAAGAAGATCGTTTGTGAGCAGTTGGGCGTTAAAGAGTCCGAAGTTCAGAACACATCTTCTTTTGTAGAGGACCTTGGCGCTGACTCACTGGACACCGTTGAGCTGGTCATGGCACTCGAAGAAGAGTTCGAGACCGAGATTCCCGACGAGGAAGCGGAAAAGCTGGCGAGTGTCCAGGACGCGATCGACTACATCGTCGCGCACACCTGATACTCTGCACGCTTTATCGCCAGGCAAAAAGCCGTCCATGTGACTAGACATCGGACGGCTTTTTTATTGGCAGGAATTCCAGTCCATGATCAGCAAGGAACTCAGGTGAAGGGGTATGGCTAAACGACGTGTTGTAATCACAGGCATGGGAATGCTCTCGCCACTGGGTAACGATGTGGATTCGTCCTGGGACGGCATTTGTTCCGGTCGCAGCGGCATTGCCGGAATCGACCGTTTTGATACCACCGGATACAACACACGAATCGGCGGTGGCATCAAGAACCTGGATATTGAACCGTACCTGTCCACGAAGGACGCCAGAAAACTGGATGCCTTCATTCATTACGGCCTGATCGCCGCTCAACAGGCGGTAGATGCCAGTGGTCTTGATGACTACACCGATCTTGATCGTGAAAGGGTAGGGGTTGCCATCGGCTCAGGCATAGGCGGTCTTGAATACATCGAGAAGAACGTGATCACGATGGAGAAGTCCGGGCCGCGAAAAGTGTCTCCCTTCTTTGTGCCAGCCTCCGTAATCAACATGATTTCAGGAAACGTGGCTATCCGCTTTGGCTATAAGGGCCCAAACATCGCCATCGTGACAGCCTGCACGACCGGCACCCATAACATTGGCTATGCAGCGCGCACCATTGCTTACGGTGATGCCGATGTGATGTTGGCCGGCGGTTCGGAAATGGCCACCACCCGAAGCTCAATTGCCGCGTTTTCGGCAGCGCGTGCGCTGTCCACCCGCAATGACGACCCGGAAAAGGCCAGCCGGCCGTGGGATCGTGGCCGGGACGGCTTTGTGCTCAGCGACGGCGCCGGCGTGCTGGTGCTGGAGGATCTCGAGCACGCGAAACGCCGTGGTGCCACCATTCATGGCGAAGTGATCGGTTTCGGTATGAGCGACGATGCGTTCCATATAACTGCTCCCCCAGAGAACGGTGAGGGTGCCGCGCGCTCCATGAAGAATGCGATTCGCGATGCCGGGCTCGGCGCCGACGACATCGACTACATCAATGCCCATGGCACTTCGACGCTCGTGGGAGACCTGGCAGAAGTGTCTGCCGTGAAATCGGTATTTGCCGACCACGCTTACAAGTTGGCTGTCAGCAGCACCAAATCCATGACCGGGCACTTGCTTGGCGCTGCCGGGGCCGTTGAGGCGATTTTCTCGGTATTGGCGATCCGGGAAGGTATGCTGCCGCCGACCGTCAACCTTGACGATCCCGATGATGGTTGTGACCTGGATTTTGTGGCCGGTAAGAGCCGCAAAGCTGATGTCCGGGTTGCGTTGTCCAACTCTTTTGGCTTTGGTGGTACAAACGGCACCCTAATTTTCCGTCGTTACGAGGATTGACCGGGTTGTGTTGAACGTTATTCGCCCCGACGGCAATGGAGTTTCAGCG
The DNA here is from genome assembly GCF_042604615.1 of Marinobacter sp. M5B. NCBI lineage: Bacteria > Pseudomonadati > Pseudomonadota > Gammaproteobacteria > Pseudomonadales > Marinobacteraceae > Marinobacter > Marinobacter sp. M5B. The sequence continues at coordinate 2,874,985 of NZ_CP156894.1, read as the reverse complement.
ACAGACCGGGGGTTGGCCTACGGTGATGGGTTGTTTGAAACCATCCGTATGCGTGGCCGGCAAGCCGTGCTGCGCTCATACCATCTGGATCGTATGGTGGCCGATGCCGGCCGCTTGGGCATTCCGGTTGAGCGCAGTGACCTGGATGCTGAAATTAGCCGCTCGGGTTGCGATTTGGCGTCCCAATACGGCGACGACTGGGTGCTGAAGCTCGTCCTCACTCGAGGGAGTGGCGGGCGAGGTTATCGGTCTCCTGTCGAGTGTGAGCCAAGCCTGATTGTCACCTCCTCTCCGATGCCCATACTTCCCCCGCCGGGAGGAGTGGTTGCAGCGCTGTCCAAGTTTCCACTCACCGTGAATCCGAGGCTGGCGGGTATCAAGACCCTGAACCGGCTGGAGCAGGTGATGGCAAGCCGTGAGTTCAGTGGCGAGGAATTCGAACTGATCATGGCGAACGCCGACGGGCAGTTGCTTGAGGGGACGCGAACCAACCTCATTATCAGGATGGAGGGAGAGTGGGTAACCCCTCCGGTTGAGAGCCTTGCAGTGGCCGGCGTCATGCGGCAGTTCGCCCTTGAGTGTCTGCACGCATCCGGCCATACCATCCGGGAGCAGATCATCCCGCCCGAATTGCTGTCGTCGCCGGGGCTGCGCGGAGTGTATCTCGTCAACAGCGTTGTCGGTATTGTCGCGGTTCGCAGATTGGGCAGCGTTGATTTGCCAGTTGATGATGAGCTTGAGACAATCTGCGACCCTCTGAAAACTTTGGAATAAAAGCTTGTTCAAGAAGTTACTCATCTGTGTGTTGTGTCTCTCCGTCCTAGCGCTTGCCGGGGGTGGTCTCTGGTTATGGCAGGGGCTTCAGACCCTTGAGCAACCTGTAGCGTTGGATGAGCCGGTTCTGTTCAGCGTGCCCTCCGGGAGCGGTTACGGTCAGGTTGCGCGTAAACTCGAAGCGGAAGGCCTTGTGGGCGACAGTCTGTGGCTGAAGATTCATGGTCGTCTTTACCCGGAGCAGGCGCTATTAAAGGCTGGCGAATATGAGTTCACCGATGGCATGACCAGTCTCGACATGATCAATGCGATGGTCGCCGGTGACACCAAACACTGGCAGATTCAGTTTATTGAAGGCTGGACCTTCCGTGACATGCGCGCCGCGCTCGCCAGCAGTGAGCGTCTTGGGCAGGTGACCGCCGACTGGACCGACGACCGGATCATGGAAGAGATGGGTGCCAACGGGTCGCATCCTGAAGGCCGCTTCTTTCCGGATACCTATCTGTTTACCAGCAGTGAAACCGACCTTGATCTGTTACGCAGGGCCTTTGAGCGAATGGAAGAGGTGCTTGCGACGGAATGGCAGGCCAAGGCTGAAAACCTGCCTTACGATTCTCCCTATGACGCTCTGATTATGGCGTCGATCGTTGAGCGCGAAACCGGTGCGGTTCATGAGCGGGAGGAAGTGGCCGGCGTCTTTGTCCGGCGCCTGGAGAAAGGTATGAGGTTGCAGACCGATCCTACGGTCATCTATGGGATGGGAGAGAAATACCAGGGGCGTATCACTCGCAAGGATCTGCGAACCCACACTGACTACAATACCTATCGGATCGACGGACTTCCGCCCACGCCCATCGCGTTGCCCGGCCGGGAAGCGATTCATGCGGCGCTGAATCCGGCTGAAGGCGATACGCTCTACTTTGTGGCGCGTGGCGATGGTACCCACAAGTTTTCGAAAACCCTGGCGGAGCACCAGAAGGCCGTGAGGGCGTTTCAGCTCAACCGCCGTTCAGACTACCGTTCCTCTCCAGCTCCGTCTCCGGATACAACAGCGGAAGAGGGTGGCCAATGACCCGCAGAGGGCAGTTTATTACCTTTGAAGGTACGGAAGGGGTTGGTAAGTCCACTCAACTGGCGAACGCCGCAAGTACGCTGGACGCGCTTGGCGTTGAATGCGTTGTAACCCGAGAGCCCGGCGGCACCCCGATGGCGGAGTCCATCCGCGAGCTGTTGCTGGCGCCGCGTGATGAGCCCGTGAACGAAACCACCGAGCTGCTGCTGATGTTCGCCGCCAGGGCGCAACACCTTCATACGCGTATTCTTCCTGAATTGGAGGCTGGTCGCTGGGTTCTGTGTGACCGGTTCACCGACGCCACCTTTGCCTATCAGGGGGGAGGGCGTGGTGTGCCCGCCGATCGCATAGCGTTACTGGAAAGCCTGGTGCAGGGCACGGTGCGCCCGGATCACGTTATCCTGCTGGACGCACCGGTGGAAACCGGTATGACCCGTGCCCGCCATCGGGGGGATCTGGACAGGTTCGAACAGGAAGCGGTAGCGTTTTTTGAGCGAATACGCGAGACCTATCTTGCTCGCGCCGCCAGCGCGCCGGGCCGTTATCACATCGTGGACGCCTCCCAGCCGGTTGAGGCGGTTAGCGACGAGGTCGCGGGCCTGCTTCGGAGTCTGGTGAATCGGGCGTAGTCGTGCAAGTTTGCCGATGATCTGCTTTAATTGAGCTACATTCTCAGGAAATTTCCGGATCGCGGGCATGTTGGACGCACGTTTGCTCAAGCTTCCCACCGCTTCACACCATCATCGTCACGAGCATCATCAGATTGTTGTCGGTGTTCGTGGAGAGGCCGACCTGAGTGTGGATGGAACAGGTTCACACCTGGACACCTGGCGAGCCTGCCTGGTGCCCACTGAAGCGCGCCACGATTACTGTGGTGATCTGCAGAACCATGTTCTGGTTATCAACCTCGATCCCTACATGCCGGCCATCAATAGTCCTGGGCACAGTGAGTATGAAACACTCGCGCCTCTGTTTGAGCGGCCGCGCACACTGGTTCTGGACAATAAGCTGCAAGGGCTGGTTCAGTTCGTGGCGGGAGAGTTCGATCGCTCGCCGGATAATCAGGATATGCAGCGGCACATGGGGGCAAGCATCCTGCACTGCATGGCCGGGCGCATGAACGAAGGCAGGGAGGTTCGCCAGAACCGCCATGCCATCAGCCCCGACACGATCCGCCGTTACATCATGGAGAATATCCAGCGAAAGATAACGGTGAGCGATCTTGCCGGTGTGGCCTGCCTCAGTGTCAGCCGCTTCCACGAGATGTTTCGTAATGTGACGGGTATTACCCCCCACCAGTTTCTGCTCCAGACCCGGCTTGACCAGGCCGTGCAATTCCTGACCATGACATCCCTTTCGGTCTCCGAAATCAGTTACCGGACTGGATTTTCCTCCCAGAGTGCCCTCACCAACGCGCTCAGAAAACACAAGGGTACGACGCCCTCCAGGTTGCGTTTTGGTGACAAAGTCGCCTGATTTGTTAAAAAAGCCTCATTTTCGGACGAATTTACAAAAGAATCGTAGGATTTTGTAAGCCTGAAGTCCGTAGTAATACTAACTTAACAGGGTAGCTGATCACGTCACAGCGCAGTACGGTACGTACGCGTTGCCTGACCCAACCATAATAAAAGTTCGAGGGGCCCGGCCATAGACGGGAACCGTCGGCGAGGCGCTCAGATGTTCAATGCAAGCAAGGTGCTCGAGCCTGCATTTCAGGAACAGCCAAAGTCGTTCTTCTGGCAAGCGATTACTGCCAACTACGCCGTCGACGAAACACGTTACCTCAACGAACTGATCCCCCTTGCCCAAAGCGATGCTTCTGAACATCGAGACGTCACTGAAACGGCAACGAGCCTGATCAGAAAGGTCCGCGAGCAGGACGACTCCGTCCATATGGTCGACGCACTGCTGCAGGAATACAGCCTGGATACCGAAGAAGGCATTCTGCTGATGTGTCTGGCCGAGGCGTTGATGCGTATCCCCGACAAATACACCGCCGATGCGTTGATTCAGGACAAGCTGTCGGACGCTGACTGGAAGAAGCACGTGGGCCGCAGTGAGTCGACCCTGGTCAATGCCTCCACCTGGGGGCTGCTGCTGACTGGTCGTGTGGTCAAGATGGATAAACGACTGGACGGTTCCCCGTCCAGTATCTGGAAGCGTCTTATCAAGCGTAGTGGCGAGCCGGTCATTCGGAGCGCGATGTACCAGGCCATGGCCATTATGGGCAAACAGTTCGTGCTCGGACGGGATATCGACGAAGCATTGAGGAACGCCCGCGAGTACCGGGATTTGGGCTACACCTACTCCTTCGACATGCTCGGCGAAGCGGCAATGACCAGGGGCGACGCTGACCGTTACCTGAAGGACTACATGGATGCCATTGAGTCCGTGGGAACCGATACCTACCCGGACAGCCGGGCACCAGCGCCCTCAATTTCCATCAAGCTATCAGCCCTGCACCCTCGATACGAGGCGTCCCAGGAAGAGCGGGTTCTGGAAGAGCTTTACGCAACAGTCATTGACCTGCTGACGTTTGCGCGGGAAAAGAAGGTATCCATTACCATCGATGCCGAGGAAATGGATCGGCTGGAAATCTCGCTAAAGCTGTTTGAGAAGGCATTTACATCACCGGTTGCAAAGGGGTGGGGTGGTTTTGGCCTGGTTATCCAGGCCTATTCCAAGCGTGCTTTGCCGGTATTGTGCTGGTTGACCAAACTGGCGAAACAGCAGGGTGACGAGATCCCCATTCGCCTGGTCAAAGGGGCCTACTGGGACACCGAGATCAAAATCTGCCAGCAGTTGGGCCTGGAGGGCTACCCCGTATTTACGCGCAAAGAGGCTACCGACACCTCCTATCTGGCGTGTCTGCGTTATTTGCTGAGTGACTACACCGAAGGAGCGTTGTATCCGCAGCTTGCGAGCCACAACGCCCATACGGTTTCCTCGGTTCTGACCATGGCGAGGAACAAAGGGCGCAGGATCGAGTTCCAGCGCCTGCACGGTATGGGAGACGCCCTCTACAACAGCATCCTTGAGGACAACAATCTTCCGGTTCGCATCTACGCCCCTGTGGGAGCTCACAAGGATCTGTTGCCGTATCTGGTACGACGGCTGCTGGAGAATGGGGCAAATTCCTCATTTGTTCACCGGTTGGTGGACGCGGCAACGCCCATAGAGGCTCTGGTGCAGAATCCGGTTCAGGAACTGCAGGGATACGACTCACTGCCCAACGACCGAATTCCATTGCCCGTCGATATCTTTGGCAACGAGCGGCGCAACTCCAAAGGGATGAATATCCATGTAGCGGCTCATCTGGATCCGTTGCTGAATCATCTTGGCCAATGGGCAAAGAAACGCTGGGAAGCTGCACCGGTCATTGGCGGCGAAAAGCGCCGGGACGGAGCGCGGAGTGATATCCATGCGCCCTACGATCGCTCCCAACACGTTGGTCAGGTGTACTGGACGACCGAAGCCCAGGCGGAAGAAGCCCTGGTCGTTGCAACGGAAGGTTTTGTTTCCTGGCGGGAGCGTCCGGTGGAGGATCGTGCCGCCTGTCTCGAGCGATACGCCGAGCTGATGGAAGCAAATATGCAGGAGCTGATGGCGATCTGCTGCCGTGAAGCCGGGAAAACCATACAGGATGGTATCGACGAGGTGCGCGAAGCCGTCGATTTCTGTCGCTATTATGCCCTCCAGGGCAGATCCCGCTTTGGCAAGGCCTTGGCTCTACCTGGCCCCACGGGCGAGAGCAATGAGCTTTACATGGAAGGGCGGGGCGTCTTCCTCTGCATCAGCCCCTGGAATTTCCCCCTGGCTATTTTTACTGGCCAGGTGATGGCGGCGTTGGTGGCAGGAAATGCTGTTATCGCCAAGCCTGCGGAGCAGACAAGTCTGGTTGCTCAACGGGCTTTTGAGCTGATGTTGGAAGCTGGCTTCCCACCCGACGTGATTCAATTTTTACCCGGTGATGGCGCAACAATCGGCGGCAAACTGACCCCGGACCCCAGAATTGCCGGCGTCGCCTTCACCGGCTCTACACAGGTAGCGCACATACTCAATCGCACTCTGGCGCAGCGTGAGGGGGCAATTGTGCCCCTCATCGCCGAGACCGGCGGACAGAATGCCATGATTGTGGACAGCAGTGCGCTGCCGGAGCAAGTGGTCAGAGATGTCATCCAGTCCGCTTTCGCCAGTGCCGGGCAGCGTTGCTCGGCACTGCGTGTGCTCTATATCCAGAAAGAGGTCGCTGAGCGCACAGAAAGCCTGCTGGCAGGCGCCATGCAGGAACTGACGGTCGGCAACCCTGAGCGTCACAGCACCGATGTCGGACCGGTGATTGATCAAGAAGCGCGGGATGGTCTGAAAGCCCATCTGACCGAGCTTGGTAAACATGCCAGGTTGGTATCGCAGGCGCCAATACCGGAGGCCTGCCGCGACGGCTACTTTGTTCCACCGTCCGCCTACGCCATTTCAAGTATCAACGAGTTGAAAGACGAACACTTCGGCCCTGTTCTCCATATAGTCCGCTACACTGCAGAGAAGCTGGACGATGTGATCGATGAAATTAATGCGGCGGGTTATGGACTTACCCTGGGTATTCACAGCAGAAGTGAGTCCACAGCGGCCTATATCGAGCGGCGGGTAAAAGTGGGCAATACCTACGTTAACCGAAACCAGATTGGCGCGGTTGTTGGTGTTCAGCCTTTCGGGGGGCGGGGACTTTCCGGTACCGGTCCCAAAGCTGGCGGGCCGCACTACCTGCTACGGTTTGCGACGGAGAGAACCCGCACCATCAACACCACAGCGGTGGGTGGAAACGCGTCACTGTTGTCGCTTGGCATTGAAAAGGTTTGATAGGGCGCTTTGCTCACAAGGCAGTGCGGAACGAAAACCTGAACGATAGGAGGTAAGTATTGAGATGGGGAGGCAGGCGTTGTAAGCCGTAGCGCCTTAATGACGTGAGTAGTTTAGCGAGTCAAAAAAACAAAGGGTGCGACTACCGGGTTCACCGTGGTAAGCGCGCTAAACGGTCGGAGTTGATTCCGTCCATTTGAACTGGAGGAGTTTCATGGCTATTGGAGTTTGGATCAGTCTATTTGCTTACTTTGCGCTCATGATCGCCATCGGCGTTTATGCCATGCGCAGAGCTACGTCTTCATCCGAAGATTACATGTTGGGTGGGCGAGCCCTCAGTCCAAAGGTGGCGGCCCTGTCGGCTGGTGCTTCGGACATGAGTGGCTGGTTGCTTCTCGGGTTGCCCGGGGCGCTGTTTGCATCGGGCCTGGGTTCGGCCTGGATCGGTATCGGCCTGCTTGTGGGCGCGTTCTTTAACTGGACCCTGGTAGCGCCACGTCTTCGAGAACAAACGGTTCACTATGGCAATGCGATTACCATCCCGTCCTTCCTGGCCAACCGGTTCCCGACACAGGCGCTTTCCTTGCGTACCGTGTCAGCCATCGTCATCGTTGTCTTCTTCGCGGTTTACACGGCATCCGGCCTGGTTGCGGGCGGCAAGCTGTTTGAGAGTGCGTTCTCCGGCATCTTCAATTTCGGTGGTTTGAGCGACTATGCGGTTGGTATCGTCATCACGCTGGGTGTGGTGTTGGCCTACACCGTGGTCGGCGGGTTCCTGGCAGTAAGCATGACGGACTTCGTACAGGGCTGCATCATGATGCTGGCACTGGTCATCATGCCGGCGGTTGTCCTCTTTGGTGAAGGCGGCGGTGGTTTCGCCCAGGCGTCCCAAACCCTGAACGAAGTCGACCCTACGCTACTGTCGTGGACGGAAGGCCTGACGCTCATCGGTTGGTTGTCTGCGGTAACCTGGGGTTTGGGCTATTTCGGCCAGCCACACATCATTGTGCGTTTCATGGCGATCCGTACGCTGGATGAAGTACCGACTGCCCGCAACATCGGCATGTCCTGGATGCTTATCTCCCTGATTGGCGCCGTCTCCCTCGGTGTGTTTGGCCGGGCGTACGCGATTCGCAATGGTATGAATATCGAAGATCCGGAAACGATCTTTATCCTGCTCTCGGACCTGCTGTTCCATCCGCTGATCACAGGCTTCCTCTACGCGGCACTGCTTGCTGCAGTCATGAGTACCATTTCCAGCCAGCTGCTGGTGTCGTCTTCTTCACTGACCGAAGACTTCTATCGCCTGTTCCTGCGTAAAGAAGCGACCGACAAAGAATGCGTCGGCGTAGGCCGTGTGTGTGTTGTACTGGTAGGCCTGGTAGCTGCGGTTATTGCCTCCGACCCGAACTCTCAGGTTCTGGCCCTGGTCAGTAACGCCTGGGCAGGCTTCGGCGCCGCATTTGGCCCGCTGATTATCCTGTCACTGATGTGGCCGCGCACAAACGGCGCTGGCGCCATCGCAGGCATGGTTGTGGGTGCTGCGACTGTCATGATCTGGATCTCTCTGGGCTGGAACGGTGAGTTCATGGGTGGTCCTGGCGTGTACGAGATCATTCCTGGCTTCATTGCTGCTTTCATTGCCATTATGGTGGTGAGCTCGGTTACTGAAGATGCCGGTGAGTATCAGCACATCACCCGGTAAACAGGCGCGTTTTCAACGCTCTGAGTAAGAACAGGGGCTCCTTCGGGAGCCCCTTTTTTGTAGGTCTGTTTACAAGGGGCTGGGCCCGCCGCGGGGTACCTTTTCTTCTGGGAAAAAGAACTCGCTGCGCTCAGACACCTTTTCCCCGGCAGAAAAGGCACCCCACACCGTGCCCGATCTGACTCGTAACGTTTACTTCAAACAAAAAAACGCCAGCCCGAAGGCTGGCGTTTCCATGGAGCTAAACCAGAAGGTCAGGTTTTAAGCAACGTTCGCTTCAGACGCCTTCTTGGTGTAGTTCTCCATCTGGTCGAAGTTGAGATACTTGTAGATCTCTTTCGACATGCTGTTCAGGTCCTTGGCGTACTCCATGTACTCCGCCGGAGACGGGAGTTTGCCCAGTACCGCACCAACCGCTGCCAGTTCCGCAGAGGTCAGGTACACATTGGCACCATCGCCCAGACGGTTCGGGAAGTTACGGGTGGAGGTGGACAGCACCGTGCTCTTGGCTGCCACGCGGGCCTGGTTACCCATGCACAGGGAGCAGCCCGGCATTTCGGTGCGAACACCGGCGGTGCCGTAGGTGTTGAAGTAGCCTTCTTCCATCAGCTGCGCCTGGTCCATCTTGGTAGGCGGAGACATCCACAGGCGGGTCTTCAGCGGCTCCTTGTTCATCTCCAGCAGCTTGCCAGCAGCGCGGAAGTGGCCGATGTTGGTCATGCAGGAACCGATGAACACTTCGTCGACCTTGTCGCCGGCGACTTCGGACAGGAACTTGGCGTCGTCCGGGTCGTTCGGGCAGCACACGATCGGCTCTTTGATGTCAGCCAGATCGATTTCCACAACGTGGGAGTACTCGGCGTCTTTGTCGGCACGCATCAGCTTGGGATCGGCAATCCACTCTTCCATCTGCTGGGCGCGACGCTCCAGGGTGCGCGGGTCGCCATAACCTTCGGCGATCATCCAGCGCAGCATGGTGATGTTCGAACGCAGGTACTCAGCCACGGACTCTTCAGACAGGTTGATCGTACAACCGGCTGCGGAACGCTCAGCGGAAGCGTCAGACAGCTCGAACGCCTGCTCAACGGTCAGGTGCTCAAGGCCTTCGATTTCAAGGATGCGACCGGAGAACTCGTTGATCTTGCCTTTCTTCTCAACGGTCAACATGCCTTGCTTGATGCCGTACAGTGGGATCGCATGTACCAGATCGCGCAGCGTGATGCCTGGCTGCATTTCGCCCTTGAAGCGAACCAGGACGGATTCCGGCATATCCAGGGGCATAACGCCCGTCGCTGCAGCAAACGCCACCAGACCGGAACCGGCCGGGAAGGAGATGCCCATTGGGAAGCGGGTGTGAGAGTCGCCGCCGGTACCGACAGTGTCCGGCAACAGCATGCGGTTCAACCAGGAGTGGATGATGCCATCGCCCGGGCGCAGGGAAACACCGCCGCGGGTGCGGATGAAGTCCGGCATGGTGTGCTGCATTTCCACGTCAACCGGCTTCGGATAGGCGGCGGTGTGACAGAATGACTGCATCACCAGGTCGGCCTGGAAGCCCAGACAGGCCAGGTCTTTCAGTTCATCACGGGTCATCGGACCAGTGGTGTCCTGGGAGCCGACCGTAGTCATGTGCGGTTCGCAGTAAGTGCCGGGGCGAACGCCTTTGTCTTCTTCCAGACCGCAGGCCTTGCCGACCATCTTCTGACCCAGGGTAAAGCCTTTGGTGCCTTCTTCCGGATCATTCGGCAGACGGAAGATGTCTGTGGCGCCCATGCCCAGTGCTGCGCGCGCCTTGGCGGTCAGGCCACGGCCGATGATCAGCGGAATACGGCCGCCGGCCTGAACTTCGTCCAGGATAACCTCTGACTTGAAGCCGAACTCCGAGATGGTTTCACCCGCCTCGTTCAGGATCTTGCCTTCGTAGGGACGGATGTCGATAACGTCGCCCATGTTCAGGTCGTCAACCGGTGCTTCGAAAACCAGGGCGCCAGCATCTTCCATGGTGTTGAAGAAGATCGGGGCTACTTTGTTACCAATGCACACGCCACCGGCGCGCTTGTTCGGAACACCCGGAACGTCGTCACCGAAGAACCACAGTACTGAGTTGGTGGCAGACTTACGTGAGGAGCCGGTACCAACAACGTCGCCTACGAAGGCAACGGGCAGGCCCTTGGCTTTGATGTCGTCGATCTGACTCATTGGGCCAGTAACACCGGGCTCTTCCGGCTTCAGGCCATCACGCTCCATTTTATAGGCAGCGCGGGCGTGCAGCGGGATGTCCGGACGGGACCAGGCATCGGGAGCCGGTGACAGGTCGTCGGTGTTGGTTTCGCCGGTAACCTTGAAAACCACCATCTTGGTGCTTTCGGGAACCTTCTTCTTGTTGGTGAACCACTCGGCGTTGGCCCAGGATTCAACCACAGCCTTGGCGACCGCGTTGCCGGCGTCCATCTTTTCCTTCACATCGTTGAAGGCATCGAACATCAGCAGGGTGCGCTTGAGCTTTTCGCCGGCCTGTTCGGCCAGTTCAGAATCGTCCAGCAGGTCGACCAGGGTCGCGATGTTATAACCGCCCTGCATCATGCCCAGCAGATCAACGGCCTTTGGCTTGTCCAGCAGGGGAGACGTTGCTTCACCCTTAACAATGGCGGTCAGGAAAGCGGCTTTTACATAAGCGGCTTCGTCCACACCCGGCGGAACGCGGTTTTCAAGCAGATAGACCAGCGTCTCTTCCTCGCCGGCTGGCGGGTTTTTAAGGAGATCGACCAGTGCGGCGGTCTGCTCAGCGTTCAGAGGCTTCGGGGGAATGCCCAGAGCCTCGCGTTCTGCAACGTGTTCACGATAGGCTTCTAACACGATATGGACCCTCATCAGTTGGAATGTCCCGCGCCTTGGGCGTCGTTGCCTGGCGGGAGTTTTATGGCGAAAAGGCGCTAAGTTGGCGCTGCATTCTATAGGAAACCCCTTATAAAGTTAAGTTGGACTGTGGTCGGATATTGTGGTTTGTTGCGGTATACTGCCGTGCCCGAGAAGCCGACCTGCTGTAAACAATGACCGATTCCCTCGACCAGATTCACGATTTCCTGCCCTGCAAAACGCCACAGCGATGGATTGAAAACGCCCTGGCCAATCAGGACCTGATGCTGATTGATCATGCCCATTGTGAGAAAAAAGCAGCGTCCACGGCGCTGAGTTTGATGTATCGCTATGTGGATAACACCGACCTGCTCAACAGGATGTCGCGTCTTGCGCGGGAAGAGTTGCGTCATTTCGAGCAGGTGCTGGCTATCATGAAAAAGCGGGGGGTGAGTTATGGTCACCTGAGCCCGGCTCGATATGCAGCCGGGTTGCGGCAGGAAGTACGCACAGAAGATCCCGGTCGGCTGGTGGATGTGCTGATCGTGGGTGCCATTATCGAGGCCCGTTCCTGCGAGCGGTTCGCGGCGCTGGCACCGCATCTGGATGCAACACTGTCAGATTTCTACACCGGGCTGCTGAAGTCCGAAGCCCGACACTACCGTGACTACCTGACATTAGCCGAGCAGGCCGCAGGAAACTCGGTGGAGGATCGGGTTGCGACCTTCCTCGCGCTGGAGCAACAACTGATTGAGACACCGGACACCGAGTTCCGGTTCCATAGCGGGCCAGTCTGACTTTAGAGCGGAATCAAGAAGATTTCCTGTCGTACAACAGGCCGCGCTCCTCAGGAAGCGGTGGATCCTGAAGCTGTTCGCACAGGTCAATCCAGCGGTCGATGCCGGCGCTCCGATACTTCTGTTTGTGCAGTATGAAATAGAAGGTTCGGTCGAACTGTCGTTCCTCCGGAACCTTCAACGGTACGAGGCTGCCCCGCCTGAACGCATCGGCAAGGCACACCCGTGATAGGCAGCCGATCCCAAGGTTGGCTTCCACCGCGCGTTTAATCGCCTCGGTATGCTCGAGTTCCAGCAGTATGTCCAGGTCTGGCAGCAGGCCGTGCATGCCACGCTCAAAGGTCTGCCGGGTGCCGGACCCCTGCTCACGCATCACCCAGGTTGCCGAGCGAAGGTCCGCATCCGAAAGCCTACCCTTCCGGGCAAAGGGGTGGTCCGGGGAACAGAAGACCACCAGCTCGTCTCCTCGCCAGGGTATAACCTCCAGCTCAGAGGATTGCAGTTCACCTTCAATCAGCCCGATGTCGAGTTCAAAATCCTTGACGCGCTGGGCTATGGTGCGGGTGTTGGCCACTTCAAGCGCCACTTTCGGGTGGGTAGGGGTATTCATGTATTGGGCCATGACGCCAACAGCCAGATAGTTACCAATAGTGAGGGTAGCGCCGACTTTCAGGGCGCCGACTTCAGTATGCTTGCTGAACGCCTGTTCCAGTTCCCCGGCCTGGGCCAGCAAAGCCTCGACCTTTGGCCGATAGAGACGGCCGAGCTCATTGAGCTGCAGTCGTTTTCCGACCCGGTCGAAGAGCTGGATATCGAACTGGCTCTCCAGTTCTTTCAGGGCGCTACTGGCCGCGGACTGAGACATGGCCAGGGAATCCGCCGCACGGGTGATGTTCTGGAAGTGCGCCGCAGCCAGGAAGACCTCGAGTTGGCGGAAGCTAAACTTCATAATCGATAATTCCGAATAAGGTTATGAAAATATCCCATTTTGTCGATAGGTTACCCTTGGGTTACTATTTACACAATGATTTTTACTTATTTGCTAACGGCTAACGAACGGGCGATACCATGAGCAACCTGAATAAAGAGCGTGTAACAAGTGTTCGTCACTGGAACGACACACTCTTCAGCTTCACCACCACCCGTGATCCGGGGTTCCGGTTCAAGAATGGCCACTTCACAATGATTGGCCTGGAAACCGATGGTAAGCCGCTGATGCGTGCCTACAGCATCGCCAGTGCCAACTATGAAGAGGAGTTGGAGTTCTTCTCAATCAAGGTTCAGGACGGCCCGCTGACGTCACGTCTGCAGAAAATTGAGGTTGGTGACGAGATCATGGTCAGCCGCAAGCCCACCGGTACCCTGATTATGGACAACCTGCTGCCGGGCAAGAATCTCTGGCTGATCAGCACGGGCACCGGTCTGGCACCTTTTATCAGCATCATCAAGGACCCGGAAGTCTATGAGGCCTTTGATAAAGTCATCGTGACCCATGGCGTTCGCTACAAGTCCGAGCTGGCGTACCAGTCCGAGATCGAGGAGCTGCCGAATAACGAGTTCTTCGGTGAAATGGTGGATGGCAAGCTGCTTTATTATCCTACGGTCACCCGTGAGGATTTCCGTAACACTGGGCGTCTGACCGACGCTATGGAAAACGGCAAGCTGACGAAGGACCTGGACCTTCCGGAATTTGACCTGGAAAATGACCGGTTCATGGTGTGCGGCAGTCCCAGCATGTTGAAAGACACCTGCTCCATCCTCAATAACATGGGGTTCAAGGAAGCACGCCATGGTAACCTCGGCCACTATGTGATCGAGAGGGCCTTCGTGGAGCAGTAAATCCTCCGCGTCGCCAGGGTTGATCCCAATGTCCGCAAAACCCCGAAGTGAGAGCTTCGGGGTTTTTGCATTTTGCGCCAGTCTGAAAGGTGAATTGTGGAATGATTCAGTGGTTATATTTGTCGGTGGCTATCGTTGCGGAGGTCATCGGAACCTCCTTTCTAAAAAGTTCTGAGGGTTTCACCCGTCTGTGGCCGTCGCTGGTTGTGGTGGTGTCCTACATCCTGGCGTTCTACTTCCTGGCGTTGACCCTGAAAACCTTGCCAGTGGGAGTGGCATATGCGGTGTGGGCCGGTGCCGGCGTGGCCTTGATTGCGCTGGCGGGCTACCTGTTCTTTGGGCAGACGCTGGACCTTCCCGCCATCCTCGGCATCGGCCTCATCGTTGCCGGCGTTATGGTAATCAACGTATTCTCAGGCAGTATAGGGTCAACGCATTGAGGCAGAGGTGGATGTTTGAAGAAGGCCATGGTGATTCTGGGTATCGCGCTGCTGGTTGCCGCAATTGCCAGTGTCGCCTCCGATCCGGTACCCATTGAGCAGAAACTGATTTCGATTCAGGCCCGGGAGGCATTGCCCGGTTTTGACGGTATCGGGGACGAGCCTGTTGACGTCCAGGCCGCCATTCTGGACCTGGGGGACGATCCTCTTCTGCTCCTCAAGGCCCAGGCAGCTTTGATGGCACACCCTGACATGGCCCGCGCCGTTTTTCCGCTTTATGCGTCCGAGCCGGAATTCCAGGAGGTGTTGCGCACCTATGGAGAAAACGCCCTGCCGCCGATTCACTACTTCCTTCGCCAGCCCATCAGCTCCATTGAATGGATGAACAAGGCTGCCCGTCAGTATGAACGCGCCCGGGACTATATTGCTGAGCTCCGCGGCAAGGACCAGAGCGAACGGACGCCGGAAAAAACGGAGTCTTTGACGCCCGAACAGCGAGGCTGGTACGCAGTGAACTTCATCCGCAACGAGGGCCACGATTTTCTCGGGCAATTCGTGGTGGACGGGAATGGTCAGACCCAATGGGTACAGACCGAGAGGATAACGGAAGGGGTTGCCCAGTTCTTCACCAGCGGCGTGCGACAGTTGGAGGCGGATTATCGAACTGGAGAAGACATCTCCGCCAGTGACATAGGCTGGGCATCGGTGGATGTGTTGGTGTTTGCCAGTGCCGTAAAGGTACTTCGGGCCGGTCGCACGGCGGCAAAGGCGACCCAGGGGGCCAGGTTTTCAACACGCTCGGCGGCATTGGCTGCCCGTATTACCGGTAGCGGGCGGCTGATTCTCCGTAGCGCCCGCTATGCGAAGTGGCCCCTGATCATTGGCGCTGGCTACCTGGTGGTCGGCCACCCCAGCATCATCAACGACTTTTTTGCCGGGGTGGCCGATGTACTGGGTGTCTCCCCAATGATGGTCCAGCTCGCGGGCTGGTTGCTGATCCTAGTGCCGCTGTTCTATCTGGCAAGCTGGTTACTTTGGCCGGCCATCGCGCTGTTGAAGGGGCTGCTTGCGCTGCTCTACCGGCTTGCTGGCCGCAGGCCCGGTTATTTTTCCGGCCTTCAGTAGAGGGTTCCCACCAAAAGCCCCCCGACCATCAAAACGGCGCCGGTAATCCGGCTAAACGTTTGCGGCCAGGGCACCAGTTTCTCCGCCAGGAAATAGAGCGCAAGCACTGCCATCCAGGCCAGGTTCATCACTCCGCCGACGAACATTAGCAGCATCAGCGCCCAGCAGCAGCCGGTGCAGAAGGCGCCATGGCGGGCTCCCATTGTAAAGGCACCGATTGCGCCGTCGCGCCATTCCGTCATCAGGAAGGTTATGGGTGACTGGCATCTGCTCAAGCAAGCTTGTTTTAGAGAGCTGAACTGGAAAGCCCCAGCGACAACCAGCAGGCAGCCCCCGAGAAGTGGTTCCAGATGCCCCATTGCCGAGGTCATCAGGGTGTTGGCGTGCAATGCCCATTGAGCCACGGCTGCGACCGCGCCGAAGGCGGCCCAGACGGCAAGGTACCCGGCCATGAAAAGCCAGGTTGGTACCGCGGCCTTCTCGAGCTGGCGCCGGCGCTGGTGAACCCGGATATAGGTCATGATCATCGGGGCCGCACCCGGAAGCATCATGGCGGCCATCATCACCATCCACATGACGGTGCCAAGACCGAGGAATGACAGACCTGAACCGGCCGCCATAGTCATTGGCATGGCCATATAGGCCCATGCCAATGCGGTCAGAATCCCCAGGGAGGCGCCAATGGCTGCACGCTCCCACCAATGAATCTTAGCCATTGTCAATTCCATCGAAATCACCTCAGGTGTCTCTCCGTTGTCAGGGGCCGGCGTATTCGAATGGAGAGTAGAGCGCTGTCCGCGCGCTCACATCCAGATCGATGCCGTGATTCCGATGGCGCAAACTCCGTGACTTCGCAACGACCAGTGAGTGGCCCGGAGCGACGGCCAGTGGGTGGTTGTCGATCGTGACCTTGCGTCCATTCTGGCCTGCGATCGCTTTGACATCGGCTTCATAGGATGAGCCGATGGTCAGGTGCCGCCCGCCGTCATCAACGGAAAACCCGATGGGCTGTCTCTCGACAGCAAGAACGTCTCCGATCATGGAGGCCAGCAGTTCCGGGTGGCCGCCGGCCTTGCCGCCGAAGATATTGCCAAGCGCTTCCTGCTGGTGCTCATCGGCGCGTTGGTCGAGGTACAACACAACTTTCCAGTTGCCTTCTGCCATGGGCCCCGGGGCGTTGAGCGCAAGCGCTATATTCAGATCATCAAGCGCCACCTCGCCGTAAGCTCCTTTCTTGATGTGCCAGCCGACCAGGGCCGAGCAGTCGCCTTCTGTCGGTGGCTCCAGGTAAATGCATGGGCAAGCGCCTTTGCATGTGCAACTTTCAAGATAGTCACCCTGAATTTGCCATTGGGTGCTCATCGTCGACTCCTTACTCAAATTGAGGGTTGGTGTGCGGTTACTGCTATTGTCAGTTATAGCCCTGAATAGGTGTTTTGAGGTGATGAGGGGATGAGAATATCGTGAGAATGTAGCGGAGGGAGACGATCATGCCGCAACGGATGTCCGACATACTGGCGGCCCGGGCTCACCGGACGTTTGTAGGGCGCGATACAGAGCTTGGCACCCTGGAAACCATGTTGATGCCAAAGGGGCCGAGGGTGTTACACGTTCACGGTATCGCCGGCATTGGTAAGTCCGCGTTGCTGGCGCGTTTCGCAACGATCGCCCGGGCCGGGGGAGCAGCGGTTGTCCTGCTTGATTGTCGCCATGTGGAGCCCACAGAGCAGGGTGTGCTCGGGGCGCTCGCGGAGGCCATTGGTGACACAGGATCGCGTGCAAGGGACATCGCTGATCGGTTGGGAGAGCTGGGCGGCGCTGTTGTACTGGCCTTCGATACCTTTGAAGTATTCAGGCTTCTGGATACCTGGTTGAGGCAGGCGTTCATTCCGCTATTGCCCGAAAACGTAAGGGTGGTTCTGGTGGGGCGCCAGCCGCCTACCTCAGCCTGGTACGCGAGCCCGGGATGGGGGTGGTTAATGCGGGCTGTCCCGGTTTCCTCGTTGACCGACACAGAGGCGGAGAACTTCCTGCAGGGCCTGGGCCTGGAGCAGGCGGACATATCCCTGATCGCCCGCTGTACTCATGGCCATCCGTTGGCGTTGAAGCTCGCTGCAGCCGCAGTGAGGGAGGCCTCGCCGGAGCAATGGCCCACCGGTGCGCCTTTGCAGCGCGCCCTTGATGAACTCACACGGATTTTTCTTGAGGATGTTGGTGATGAGGTTACCCGGCGGGTGCTTGAGGGGGCGGCCGTTGTCCGCCGGGTAACCCTGTCGCTACTGCAAGCGCTGTTTCCGGATGTGCCGCCCGAGGATGCCTGGGAGAGGCTGCGTCGCTTGCCCATTGTGGTTGGCGCCAGCGATGGTCTGTTGATCCACGATGCAGTGCGAGAGGCCATTGCGCGTTCCCTGCATGCGAGTGATCCGGCGCGCTATCTCGAATACCGCCGTACAGCCTGGCGGCAATTGGCGACAGAGGCGGGCGTTGCCGGTGGCGGTGATCTCTGGCGATACACCGCCGACATGTTGTTCATGATTGAAAACCCCGTGGTGCGGGAAGCGTTCTTCCCGAGTGGTTCCCCCACGTTCGCCGTAGAGCCGGCCCAGGCAGACGATGGACCTGCGCTGGAGGATATTACCCATACCTGGGAGGGAAGTGAGGCCGCCGGAGCTTTGATGGCGTGGTGGCGTCGTTTGCCCCAGGCATTCTCATCGGTCCGGGACGGTGAGGGCCGCATGGTAGGTTTCTACGGCAAGCTCCGTTCGGACGAGCTCCAGCCGGCCTGGCTGCTGGACGACCCGATAGCTGGCCAGTGGTATTCCCATCTCAAACAACATCCCATGCCCCGGGATGCCATTGCCCTGTTTTGCCGCCGCTGGTTGAGCATTGATGACGGAGACTCTCCGGGTGACGTACAGGCAGCGGTTTGGCTGGACCTGAAACGTGCCTACATGGAGCTCAGGCCCAGACTTCGCCGTGTTTACCTGACGGTCCGGGATATGGGCGCCTACGCTGCTGTCGCCAGACGGTTGGGTTTTGAAGTGCTGGAAGATCACACCGTTGTGTTGGATGGCCGACGCTACCATTCTGCCGTGCTCGATTTTGGCCCCGCCTCGGTGGACGGCTGGCTGGCGGACCTTGCAGCTGCGGAGCTTGGCGTTCGGCGTGGGAACGAACTGTTGGACCCGGACGCCCGGGAACTGGTACTCGAAACGGGCAGGGTAGCCCTGACGCCACTGGAATTCGGTGTCATGCGTTACCTGAATGCTCGTGAGGGCAAGGCCGTGTCGCGCAGTGAACTGTTGCGGGATGTATGGGGGACGCGATACGAGGGTGGCAGCAACGTGGTTGACGCGGTGGTTCGCACTTTGCGCAAGAAACTGGGGGATCAGGCTGCCCGGGTCGAAACCGTGTCTGGCGTCGGGTATCGGCTACGGCCAGGTGGGCAGACTAGCGCAGCCAGTTCCGGAGCTTGATCACCAGAAGTTCTGCGTCGGTCAGTGCCTGCCGGCGTTGCAGCAGTTGCGCCAACACAGCCGGTCGGTCGGTAATGATATTGTCCACCCCCATGTCGATGAAACGTGACATCGCCTGCGGCGTATTGACCGTCCAGACATGCAGTTCGTTGCCAGCACGGTGGGTGCGAGCCACTGTGGCGGGAGTGACACGGTTCTGTCGCAGGCCCAGTATGTCAAAGTGTTGCTCCCACAGCGGACCAACGATGAATTGTGCCAGCAGGCTGGTTTTCAGCGAAGGCTCCAGTTGTCGCGCTTCGGCCAGGACCCGCCATTCGGCGGCTGCAATCACCGTGTTCTCCACGGCATCCATGCGCTGCAGCATATGGACCACCTCCCTGGTCAGGTCGGGCGTCTCCGGAGCGGGCTTCAGATCGAGGTATAGATGGGCTTGTCCTCTGGTGGTTTCAATGACCTGTTCCAGGGTGGCGATTCGCTCATCGCTGAACGCAGGGCCGAACCACGAACCAGCGTCCCGGGCACGGGCCTCTTCCAGGGTGATATCGGAGATCTTGGCGTTCAGGCCGAAGACACGTCGCATGTCGGTATCGTGCCAAAGCACCGGCACGCCGTCTGCGGTCATGCGGATATCCACTTCAACGTAGTCGGCGCCATCCTCAATGGCTTGTCTTATGGCGCTCATGGTGTTTTCCGGCGCCTTGAAAGCACTGCCACGATGGGCAGTGATGGAAACATCGTCCTGGTGGTCGAAGGATTGCAGGACAAACCAGGCCTGGGTGGCGGCCAGGATGATGATTAAAAGCTCGGCCGACCACGCCAGTGGTGAGGCCCGCCGGGGCAGGGTTTGGGCAGTGCTGTGACGGTGGTGCCCCGTTGCCTGCCTATACACGCTGTATATCAGCATGCTGTAGGCCGCCATGCCAGCAAAGGCGGCGGTGAGGGTGAACAGGATATAGAGCGCGATCAGGCCCAGGGTGACGGGCATCAGCACGCCCATTCGCTCCGGCAGGCTCGTTATGATCTCGCCCCCCACTGCCTGGAACAGCCATGTAACCACGATGGGGATCAGCGCCAGGCCGACCAGGCCTGCGATGATTGCGCCCATCACAGGCAGGCGCTGGCCGTGGATATAGCGGCTACTTTGTCTGAGAGCGTCGCGCGCACCTCTGCGCTCCAGCAGGAGCAGGGGAACCGATAGTACCCAGCGCAGATAAAGCCAGCCGTTACATACGGCGATTCCCAGCGCTGCGACACCAGATATGCCCAGGAACCACCAGACTTCGGGTGGCCGTTCC
Organism: Marinobacter sp. M5B; assembly: GCF_042604615.1. Classification (NCBI taxonomy): domain Bacteria; kingdom Pseudomonadati; phylum Pseudomonadota; class Gammaproteobacteria; order Pseudomonadales; family Marinobacteraceae; genus Marinobacter; species Marinobacter sp. M5B. The sequence continues at coordinate 2,854,749 of NZ_CP156894.1, read as the reverse complement.
AGCTTCAGATAGTAGATGTCGTGGGGTGAGATCAGCCACTGGTAACTCACCACTATGGCCAGCAGGAAAGGCACAGCGATCAGCGCATGGCCGCCCAATTGCAGCAGGGTGAGGGTGAGTAGTTGTTTGAAACGTCGCGCAAGAGCCCACAGCGTCGCAATGGCTATCCGGTATTCGCGGCCTCCGCCGGAGGCGGCAATCCAGGTCATGCCCGCCTGTTGCAGGATTACCAGGAGAGCGGTCAGGGTCGCCGTTGTGCTGATCCATAGTAAGCCGCCAGGGGACACCACAAACTGCACCAGCCCACCAGTGCTGATGGCGGCGTGACCGGTTATCGGCCGAAGCGCTGCCAGGGCGCTGGAAAAGAGCGGCGCAATGGCGGCCAGAACGAGGCCGGTGAAAAACAGATAAAAGACCAACAGCGCCCGGCGATGAACGTGCAGGAATGCCAGAGTGTGCAGTGCAAGAATCTTCATTCAGGTAGCCGTTCCCATATCGAAGTTTCAAGCTCAGGGGTCCTCAGCGGGCTTCATGAGGGCTGCCCTGTTGAACAATGCCGTGCGCTCATCGAACGTCAGGAATGGTTCGGCATTCGTCGCCTCAAGCGTGCCAAACAGCCGCTCCGGATTAAAGCGCCAAGTGGTGCAGTCGGTCATCAGTTCGCTGCAGCTCAGAAGCTGCCCCGATTCCCTCAGGAAATACTTGAGCCCTGTATAGGTGTCCGCCAACAGCAGGTCGCGTTGCTGTTTCGGTTGCTTGACCATCAGGCTCCGGCCAATCATGTCGCCGGCCTCTGTTCCGAGCCCCGTTGCATCCAGGATGGTGGGTGGAATATCGATTTGCGCCACGATCTGGTCGCGATTGGCGTAATCTTCGAGTGAATCGCTGTCCGGAGGACGTATCGCCAGCACACCAACGTTGCTGTTCAGAGGTACGGATTCATGATCCTTGCGAATGAATCCGCCGGACTCATCCGATGTGATAATGACTAAAGTGTCGTCAAGAATGCCGTCGGACGCCAGGTCGTCAAGAAACCGATTCAAGGCATCTTCCATGGTTCTCATGGCCTTCTTACGCGCCTCCTGAGGCTCCGGTGTGATGTCCTCGGTGCTCAATTCGTCATCCAGTGGTTGTTGCTCCGGCTCTTTTCCGATTTTAAACGGGTGATGGGTCCCCACGTTCAGCAGGGTGACCATCCACGGGCCGGGCTTCTCATCAAGCTGTCGCAGACGCTTTGCAACGTTGCTGAAATAGATCGGATCAGGTGGCCCCCAACCTTCCACTTCTTCTTCGGGGCCGTTGAAGATCGTTGCGCCGGTGACGTCGATAAATCCGGCCTGCGGCATGAACTCACCCTTTTGCATGTAATCCAACGGCGCGGCCTGCCAGTAGGCCGTGTGGTAGCCATGTTCCTTCAGGTGTTTGGGCATGCAGTCCACCACAACCCGGCCTTCAGCTACATCAACCATTTTCCGCGATTGCCGGCGGAAGTCCGGGTATTCGCCACACAAGATGGCAAAGGTGCCGCGATCTGTCTGGCGCTCCATGCTCAGCGAATTCCGGTAGATACGAAATCCATGACGGCGCAGGTTTTCTTCAAGGCTGGCCAGGGTAACGGTTGGGTCGAGATCGTGATAGCGGCTCAGGCTTGGGAAATAGCCGCCGGACATACCCTCAATCATGACCAGCAGCACGTTGGGGTGGTCCCTCACAATGGGGGCGGCAACCTGGTGACGAAAAAAACTCGCCGTCTGCAATGTTTTCAGGGCCTTTTCAGACCCGTTGAGCTCCTCGTCTTCCGTGGATAGTGCTGGGGCGAGTGGCCCGATGATCGCCCCTGGTATCTGGGCGAAGAAGCTGGCGACAACGTTGTTTGCGGGCGTTGTAAGGCTCTGGAACGACACGCCATAGACCGCGGCCACGAGCACCGCGACCACCACCTGCCCGGTCCTGCCCGCCGGCAGTGCTTCTGTGTCGATACGACGGTGCTGCCAATGAAGAATCCAGGCAAGGGAAAGGTAGACGGGAAGCCAAAGCGCGTGAATGTTGATCAGGCTGCCAGTCACAAAGGTCGGATCAACGCCCTTGCCAATCAGTGACAGCTGGAACAGGGTTCCGTGAACGGTAAGGTGCATACCGGCAACAAACGTTGCGCATCCCAGAACCACGACCAGAATAACCCTGGAAATGCCTCTGGTGATGCACAGCAAAACTGCGAGAACAAACGCACCGGCCAGGTCGCCGGCAATCATTGCCAGCGGATCGGGAACGACACCGCTTTGCAGCACATAGCTCGCCCTGACAACAACCAGCCAGCAGAAAGCCAAAACCAGTGTCTGGCGGAAATGTCTGGCCATGAGTCCAGAGAAAAATGTCATAGTGTGGTCCGGTATCGAGCGGCGGTTGAGGTCGTCAGCATTGGCGTGAATGGCCGGGCGCCAAACAAACAGGTTATCGCTACCGGCTGGAGGCTGGCAATGTCGCGGAACGTTTATGAATCACTGGTAATCGGATGGCTGATCATTTTTACCCTGTCAGGGTGCTCCGATGAAAAGGATCCCCCGCCTGCGGGAGCAGAATCGACAAGCGTGCAGGACGTAAGCGCACCTACGATTACGCTAAGTGACGCTGAACTCGACTGGGTAGGGCAGCAGATTTTTCGTAACGAATGTTCTGCGAAGAAAGCCTGCCTTGTGCACTGGAACAAAGGGGAAGCCTTTCCGTCGCTCGGTATCGGGCATTTTATCTGGTATCCGTCGGCAGTGGAGGGGCGGTTCGTAGAAAGCTTTCCCGCACTGATTCGGTACATGGCCAAGCGTGACGCACCATTGCCCCGCTGGCTTGCACGGTTGGATCCATTTGACGCGCCATGGCCCGACAGAGCCGCTTTTCTCGAGGTAGCAGATTCTGCCCGTGTTGCTGAACTGAGGGAGTTTCTGCTGGCGACCCGGGATCTCCAGGCCGGCTTTATTGTCCAGCGGGCAAGTAGCTCCCTGTTACGCGTCATCCAGGCAACTCCTGACGCCCAACGAGCACGTGTAAAGCGGCATCTTGAGGAACTGATCAGCACGTCCGGCGGGGTTTATGCCGTCATTGACTATGTGAACTTCAAGGGGGAGGGGTTGTCCGCCACGGAGCAATACAACGGTGAAGGATGGGGGTTGTTACAGGTCCTTCTTGCCATGAAAGGTGATGCCCGGCCGACCCTTGACCGATTCCGAAGCGCAGCCGCTGAAGTATTGACCCGTCGGGCCGGTAATGCCGACGCTCCGATCGAACGAGAGCGCTGGCTGGCGGGCTGGCTCAGTCGTTTGGAAAGCTATCGGGAGCCGGATCATACTTTGGTCGCACCAAAATAATTCGTGAAAACTGGTCCAATTGGCGAACGCCTTCTACTTTATAGGGAAGTGGTTGAGAAATTGCCTGCCCTATGGTCTGTCAGCGCGTGCTGATGTGAGGCATTCGCTGCACAAAGTTGTGGCCTGTAGAGGTTGAAGACAGTATTCGAGGCTGCTTGTTTGATAAAACAAATACTATAAATCAACACGTTGGTATATCTGGCTCGTAAATTGCTCATATTCAGTGCACCTCTAACCAACGGAATTTTGGAGATAAGATAATGAAGAACGCCAAGTCGATTGCCGTCGGCGCAGCCATGCTGTGTGGAGTTTTTACCGCTTCGGTTGCTAGTGCGGCTACGACGCTTGAAAGCGTCAAGGAAAAAGGGCATTTGCAGTGTGGTGTAACAAGTGGTCTTCCGGGGTTTTCACAGCCGGACGACAAAGGTAACTGGACCGGTATAGACGTCGACACCTGTCGTGCCGTAGCCGCAGCGATTTTTGGGGACGCTAAGGCGGTCGAGTTCACGCCTTTGACCGCGAAAGAGCGTTTTACCGCACTCCAGTCGGGTGAAATAGACATGTTGTCCCGTAATACCACGTGGACGCTTACCCGGGATGCATCGCTGGGTCTCAACTTTGCCGGTGTTAACTACTACGACGGTCAGGGCTTCCTGGTGAACAAGGGCATTGGCGTGGACGATGCCACCCAACTGGACGGTGCGACTGTCTGTATCCAGGCCGGTACAACCACCGAGCTCAACCTGTCGGATTACTTCCGCGCCAAGGGCATGGAATACAAGCCCATTGTATTTGACACCTCTGAACAGACGGTCCAGGGCTTTGCGTCCGGTCGTTGTGACGTGCTGACCTCAGACCGTTCACAGCTTGCGGCACTTCGCTCCAAATTGTCCGACCCCGATTCCGCCAAGATCCTTCCCAACACCATCTCCAAGGAGCCCCTTGGACCGGTCGTACGCCAGGGCGATGACCAGTGGTTCAATATCGTGAAGTGGGTGTTGTCGGTACAGATCAACGCTGAAGAGCTGGGCGTTACCAGCGCCAACGTTGATGACATGCTGAAGTCTGACAACCCGAACATCCAGCGTCTGCTGGGCACTGACGGTGATATGGGAGCCAAGCTCGGTCTGCCGGATGATTTTGGTGCCAAGGCCATCAAACAGGTCGGCAACTACGGCGAGATGTACGATCGTAACGTAGGCCCGGACACTCCGCTTGGTCTGGAGCGGGGCATCAACGCCCTGTGGACCGAAGGCGGTGTTATGTACGCGCCTCCGGTACGTTAATACCTGAAAGCACCCAGTGGGCGCGCTCCCGTTGGAGCCGCCCACTGACATCTGTGATTCGTTTCGTCGCGGGCTAGCTTTCCGGGAACATGCATGAAAAAACAAACCTTTGATTCCAAACCTGCGGGGCCAAAGCCCTGGTACGACCCGCGGGTTCGCGCTATTTTTTTCCAGGTAGTAGCCATTGCCCTCGTCTTCTGGGGTGGCTGGATTCTTATCGACAATACGCTTTCCAATATGGAAAGCCGTGGCATTAGCACCGGTTTCGGGTTCCTTGATGAATCAGCCGGGTTCGGCATCATCATGAGCCTGGTCCCTTACGACGCCACCATGTCGTACGGTCGAACCTTTTGGGTCGGCCTGACCAATACCCTTCTGGTATCGGCAATGGGTGTGGTGACCGCCACTATCCTCGGTTTCATCATCGGTGTCGCCAGGCTTTCAAGTAACTGGCTGGTTGCCAAAGTCTCTCTGGCTTATATCGAAGTGATCCGCAACATCCCCCTGCTGCTGCAGATTTTCTTCTGGTACTTTGCGGTGCTCAGCAGCCTGCCTTCACCGCGCCAGAGCGTGGACGTCGGCGGAGCTTTTTTCCTCAACAATCGTGGCCTGTATGTGCCGGAGCCGGTGACTCAGGATGGCTTTGGTCTGGTGTGGGGAGGCGTTCTCGCGGCCATTGCAGCCGTCATTGGCATTCGTATATGGGCCAAGAGGCGCCAACTGGCGACCGGAGCGATTTTCCCAACGTTCAAGGTGGGCGTGGGCATTCTGGTTCTGGTTCCGATAGTGTCGTACCTCCTCGCCGGTCAGCCCCTGGAATGGGATTTGCCAGCACTGAAGGGCTTCAATTTCGGTGGTGGCATTTCCATCATTCCGGAACTGGCGGCGCTATGGATTGCCTTGTCCCTGTACACCGCCAGCTTCATCGCGGAAATCGTTCGGTCCGGCATCCTGTCGGTCAGCAAGGGGCAGACTGAGGCATCGAAGGCTCTGGGCCTTCCGAATGGTCTAACGCTCAGATTGGTGGTGATTCCCCAGGCGATGCGGGTGATTATCCCGCCGTTGACGAGCCAATATCTCAACCTGGTGAAGAACTCCTCGCTCGCTACGGCCATCGGTTATCCCGATCTGGTCGCGGTGTTCATGGGAACCACGCTGAACCAGACCGGCCAGGCCGTGGAAGTTGTGGCCATTACCATGGCCGTTTATCTCACCATCAGCCTGTTGATCTCCCTGTTTATGAATATCTATAACCGGGCTGTAGCGATTAAGGAGCGATGATGGCTGAGTCAACCATGAAAGCGCCAAAAAGGCGCATTGATCCGGTCCGGTGGGCGCGGGAAAACCTGTTTTCAAGCTGGCACAACACGATCCTGACCCTGTTGGTGGGCTATCTGATTGTGACCAGCGTGGGTCCCTTGCTCAATTGGGTATTGCTGGATGCGAACTTCCAGGGCACCGACCCGAGTGACTGTACCGGAGCGGGAGCCTGCTGGCTGTTTATCAACCAGCGGATTAATTTCTTTATCTACGGGTTTTACCCCGAGGAATTCCAGTGGCGCGTGGACATCATGTTCGGCCTGCTGGCACTGTCTTTCGCGCCTCAGTTCATTGAACGCTTTCCTGGCCGTAAATGGCTGGGATTGTTCGGACTGACCGGGCTGCCGATTGTCGGCTACTTCCTGATTCCGGGTGGCGTGTTTGGCCTGGAGGAGGTTCAGAGTTCGAAGTGGGGTGGGCTGATGCTGACGCTGATTCTGGCGTATATCGGCATCATTGCCTCGCTGCCAATCGGCACCTTGCTGGCACTGGGGCGTCGCTCCGAGATGCCGATCATCCGTGGGCTCTGTGTGGTTTTCATCGAAGTGTGGCGAGCAGTCCCGTTGATTACGGTTCTGTTTATGGCCTCGGTGATGCTGCCGTTGTTCCTCCCGGAGGGCATGAACTTCGAGAAACTGGCGCGGGCACTCATCGGTATCACGCTCTGGCAATCGGCTTATATGGCGGAGGTCATTCGTGGCGGCCTGCAGGCGATTCCCCGTGGGCAGTACGAAGCCGCCAGTGCGTTGGGCCTTGGATACTGGAAGAAAATGGGACTGATTATCCTGCCCCAGGCGCTCAAGCTTGTTATTCCCGGCATCGTTAATACGTTTATCTCGTTGTTCAAGGACACAACGCTGGTGCTGATTATCGGGCTATTCGATATTCTCGGCACCGTTCAATCGACGGTTACGGACCCCGCCTGGCAGAACGTGGCCGTGGAGGGGTATGTCTTTGTGGCGTTCTGTTTCTGGGTGTTTTGCTTCGGCATCTCCCGATACAGCCAGAACCTTGAGCGCAAACTAGATACCGGTCACAGAACCTGATGGGTAAACCAATGACAGAACAAACGCAAACTCCTGATACGCAATCGTCACCGTCCTCGGACGTTGGCAAGTCCGACATTATTCGGGTGGAGGGCATGCACAAGTGGTACGGCGATTTCCACGTGTTGCAGGACCTCAACCTGACAGTCCGCCACGGTGAGCGGATCGTTATATGTGGCCCCTCCGGTTCGGGTAAATCCACGTTCATTCGCTGCATTAACCGATTGGAAGAGCATCAGCAGGGCAAGATCATTGTCGACGACGTGGAACTGACGGACGATGTGCGCCAGATCGACAGCGTCCGACGCGAGGTTGGCATGGTGTTTCAGCATTTCAACCTGTTCCCGCATTTGACGGTGCTCGAGAACTGCTGCCTGTCACCGATCTGGGTGCGGAAAACGCCGCGCAAGGAAGCCGAGGCCACGGCGATGGAATACCTGGAGCGAGTAAAGATTCCGGACCAGGCCAACAAATTCCCAGGTCAGCTTTCCGGCGGTCAGCAACAGCGGGTGGCTATCGCCAGGGCGCTGTGTATGAAGCCGAAAATCATGCTGTTTGACGAGCCGACGTCCGCGCTGGACCCTGAGATGATCAAGGAGGTGCTGGACGTCATGATTGAACTGGCGGGCAGTGGCATGACCATGTTGTGCGTCACCCATGAAATGGGCTTCGCCAAGACGGTGGCTGACCGGGTGATTTTCATGGACGGTGGTGAAATCGTTGAAGAGGCGCCGCCCCACGATTTCTTCACCAACCCGCAGGAGCCCAGGACCCAGAAGTTCCTGAAGCAGATCCTGCAGCATTGAACGGCCTGCAACACCTAACGGAAAGAGCCGGGCGTCGCCCGGCTCTTTTTACAGTGGTTGTTTGGTAAGAACCGGTTCCTTGTCCGGTTCTACCTCCAGCCACCAGACGTTCTCGTCCCAGTCGCCCAGCACAATCCGCTTTGCCGGCTTACCGCCTGCCTCCAGCTCGTGAACAGCCGGACGATGGGTGTGGCCGTGGATCAGTCGTTGCACCCCGTGCGCCTCCATTTCCTTCACCACCTCATCCGCGGTGACGTCCATAATGAACTCTTCCTTGCCCTGGTTCTTGGCCATGCTGATTTCCCGTAATTGACGGGCCATCTGCTGACGTTCGGCCAGGGGTCGTTGGAGAATCATCTGCTGCCATTGCGGGTTGCGCATGTTGGCGCGGAATTTTTGGTACTCCACATCCGCGGTACACAGGCTGTCACCGTGCATTAGCAGGGTAGGCGTGCCGTAAAGATCCACCACCGTTGGGTCATCCAGTAGAGTGGCGCCGATTCGGTTGCAGTAATCTTCGCCAATCAGAAAGTCCCGGTTTCCGTGCATCAGGTACAACCTGGTGCCCGAGTCACTGACCGCGCGCAGTGCCGCCGCAATCTGCTCCTGCAGGGGCGTTCGCTCGTCATCGCCAATCCAGGCTTCGAAAAAGTCGCCGAGAATGTAGAGTTGCTCCACCCCTCGGGCCTTGTCTTCAAGGAATCCCAAAAACGCGTTGGTGATGTCCGGGCGGGACTCTTCCAGGTGTAAATCTGAGATGAACAGCGTGGTCACGCCGCGCCTCCGTCCCCTGTGATTTCGGCTTTCTCGATCACCACATCTTCTGCAGGCACATCCTGATGGCCTGCACGCATAGTGGTACGCACCGCGCGAATGGCATTAACGGTTTCCATGCCTTCCACAACCTTGCCGAAAACGCAGTAGCCCCAGCCTTCGGCATTCTCGGCGGTGTGGTCGAGGAAGCCGTTGTTCTCGACGTTGATGAAGAACTGCGCAGTGGCGGAGTGCGGGTCCATGGTGCGGGCCATGGCAACGGTGCCCTGCATATTGCTGAGGCCGTTGTTGGCTTCGTTTTGAATGGGCTCGCGGGTCTTTCGCGGGGTCATCCCCGGTTCAAAGCCGCCACCCTGAATCATGAAGTTGCTGATGACACGGTGGAAAATCAGCCCGTCATAGAAACCGTCGCGAACGTACTGTTCGAAGTTTTTGGCAGTCTCGGGGGCCTTGTCGTAATCCAGTTCCAGAGTGATGTCACCGTGGGAGGTTTTCAGCAGAATCATCAGGGTTTCCTGTTCAAGTAGGTATTAAAAGCAACGTGGCTGTTATTGTACTGAAGAGTTTGTACGCGTGCATGAGTTAGGCAATGATTTGTGAGTATAATACGCGGTTTCAGATACACACCCTACGATTGAGATTGTATGAGCGCCGAGTCCAAGAAAGCCCATAACTTCATCCAGAGCCTGATCGAAGACGCTGTTGCCAAAGGCGAACACACGGGTAAGGTTGTGACCCGTTTTCCGCCCGAGCCGAACGGTTACCTGCACATCGGCCACGCCAAATCCATTTGCCTGAATTTCGGCATTGCGGAAACCTTTGGCGGTGAATGCACGTTGCGGTTTGATGATACTAATCCGGAAAAGGAATCCCAGGAGTACATTGACTCCATCAAGAAGGATGTTCATTGGCTGGGTTGTGAATGGAGCGGAGAGGTTCGCTACGCTTCGGACTATTTTGACGCCATTTACGACTTTGCCGTTGAGTTGATTGAAAAGGGCAAAGCCTATGTGTGCGCGCTGACTGCCGATCAGATGGCCGAGTACCGGGGTACGCTTAAAGAACCGGGCCAGAACAGCCCCTATCGTGACCGGCCGGTGGAAGAAAACCTTCAGCTGTTCCGCGATATGCGCGCCGGTAAGTATCAGAACGGTGAGCTGGTGCTGCGCGCCAAAATCGATATGGCCTCCCCGAACATCAATCTGCGGGACCCGATTCTGTACCGGATTCGTTATGCCGACCATCACCAGACTGGCGATAAATGGTGCATCTATCCGATGTATGACTTCACCCACCCGATTTCCGACGCCATGGAGGGGATTACGCACTCCCTGTGCACATTGGAATTCGAGGATCATCGCCCGCTCTATGATTGGGTGCTGGACAACATCTCCGCTCCCTGCCAGCCACGGCAGATCGAATTTGCCCGGCTGAATCTCAATTACACCATCACCAGCAAGCGCAAACTCAAGCGTTTGGTGGACGAAGGCTTTGTGGATAGCTGGAATGACCCACGCATGCCCACCATCTCCGGCATGCGCCGCCGTGGTTATACCCCGGAGTCCGTCCGTACCTTCTGTGACATGATCGGTGTCAACAAGGCCGGCGGCACTGTGGATATGGGGATGCTGGAGCACGCAATCCGCGAAGACCTGAACACCCGTTCGCCCCGCGCCATGTGCGTAATGCGGCCGTTGAAGGTGACACTGACCAATTACCCGGAAGACAAGACCGAAACCCTGGTGTTGCCGGTTCACCCTCAGAACCCGGACATGGGCGAGCGTGAAGTGACCTGGAGCCAGACCCTCTACATCGACCGGGAAGATTTCGCGGAAGAACCGCCCCGTAAATGGAAACGTCTTGCTCCGGATCAGGCGGTGCGTCTGCGTGGCGGATACGTCATGACCTGCCGTGAGGTTATCCGTGACGACAGCGGTGAAATTGTTGAACTGAAATGCGAGTACGATCCCAACACTCTCGGCGTTAACCCCGAAGGCTACAAACCGAACGGTGTCGTTCATTGGGTGTCGGCCACTGACAGCGTTGAGACGGATATCAATCAATACGACCGCCTGTTCAACCATGAGTCGCCGGACAGTGATAAAGAGACTGACTTTGTGGACCTGATCAACCCGGAATCTCTGGTGGTCCTCAAAGGCGCCAGAGTAGAGAAGAGTTTGGCCCAGCCCCGTACTGATTTGCCATATCAGTTCGAGCGTGAGGGGTATTTCTTCTGCGATCAGGAACTGACTGAGGCAGCAGGCCGTCCGGTGTTTAACCGTACCGTGACCCTCAGGGATTCCTGGGGCAAGGGCAAGTAAGTTCGGTGATACATTCATTCAATTATTTAACGAGCGTAGCGTGATTAGAATCTACAACACCCTTAGTCAGCAAAAGGAAGAGTTCCAGCCGATCGAACCAGGAAAGGTTCGCATGTATGTCTGCGGCATGACGGTATATGACTACTGTCATTTGGGGCATGCGCGGGTGTTGGTGGCGTTTGACGTGATCACGCGGTACCTGCGTCACAGCGGCTACGATGTCCAATACGTGCGCAATATCACCGACATCGACGACAAGATCCTGCGCCGGGCTGACGAGAATGGCGAAGTTTATAGCGACCTCACCAAGCGCATGATCAAGGCCATGCACGAGGATGAGGCCAAGCTGGGTGTTTTGTCGCCTACAGAGGAGCCGTGTGCGACCGAATACATTAATGACATTGTGGCCATGATCCACAAGCTCGTTTCAGGCGGTCATGCCTATGCTGCCGATAACGGCGACGTCTACTTCTCCGTAGAGTCGTACTCCGATTACGGCAAACTCAGCAAGAAAAAGCTTGAAGACCTTGTGGCTGGCGCAAGGGTGGATGTTCAGGAAGCCAAGCGCAGCCCGGCGGATTTCGTGCTTTGGAAAGCCGCCAAAGAGGGTGAGGTAAGTTGGCCTTCGCCTTGGGGAGATGGCCGTCCAGGCTGGCATATCGAATGTTCCGCCATGTCTAACCGCTGCCTCGGCGAAACCTTCGACATCCACGGCGGCGGGCCGGATTTGTTGTTCCCGCACCATGAGAACGAAATTGCCCAGTCCGAGTGTGCCAATGGTCACACATTCGTGAACACCTGGATGCACGCCGGCGCTATTCGGGTGAACAAGGAGAAAATGTCCAAGTCCCTGGGCAATTTCTTCACCATCCGTGAGATCTTTGAGAAGTATGCGCCGGAGGTGGTGCGTTACTTCCTGGTGTCCAGTCATTACCGCAGTCAGGTGGATTACTCGGAAGAAAATCTCGCGGAAGCAGGGCGTACGCTCACCCGGCTCTATCATGCCCTGCGTGGTCTGGTGCCGGCCAAGAACGTGGCGGAAACGGAACACGACCAGCGTTTTGCCGAGGCCATGAATGACGACTTCAACACCGCAGGAGCCATTGCGGTTCTTCATGCTGTCGCTAATGAAATCAACCTGGACCGCAGGGAAGGGCGCGACGAAAAGGCTAACCAGCAAGCGGCAGTGCTTGTAAGGCTCGGGGGTATTCTGGGTTTGTTGCAGCAGGACCCGGAAGCCTACTTCCAGGCCGACACTGGCGGCGAGCTCAGTGCAGACGACATTGAGGCGATGATCCAGGCCCGAGCCGATGCGCGGAAGCAGAAAGATTTCGCCGAGGCGGACCGTATAAGGGATGAGTTGGCCGATAAAGGCATTATCCTGGACGACAGTCGCGAAGGCACCAGCTGGCGCAGGGGATGATGTCAACCAAAGGTCGTGTTGTTGGCGCGGGAATGACCTTGTAGGGAAATTCCCGTACAATACCGCCCTCGAATTATAACGGCCCTGACGGGTAAACCCGTAAAAAGGGCAGGGAATACAGTAACCCACTGAGGCAAACAACGATGACAGAACGCGTACAAGTCGGCGACCTTCAGGTCGCAAAGAACCTGTTCGATTTCGTTAATAACGAAGCAATTCCGGGCACGGGTGTCGACGCTGACAAATTCTGGGCCGAGTTCGACAAGATTGTTCACGAATTGGCTCCCCGCAACAAAGAGCTGCTTGCCAAGCGCGACGACATCCAGGAGAAAATGGACACCTGGAATCGTGACCACAAGGGCCAGAAGCTCGACATGGCCGAGTACAAGTCGTTCCTGAAGGATATCGGCTACCTGGTTGATGAGCCTGGCGACTTCAAAATTTCCACCTCAAATGTGGATCCGGAAGTGGCCACCATGGCAGGTCCCCAGCTTGTGGTTCCGGTGATGAACGCCCGTTTTGCACTGAACGCTGCCAACGCCCGTTGGGGTAGCCTTTACGACGCGCTGTACGGCACCGATGCGATCTCCGAGGAAAACGGCGCCGAAAAAGGCCGTGGCTATAACCCGGTTCGTGGTGCCAAGGTCATTGAATTTGCGCGCAACCTTCTGGACAGTTCCGCTCCGCTGGCTTCTGGCAGCCACAAAGACGCAGCCCAGTATCTGGTTGAGGGTGGCAAGCTGGTGGTCAAGTTGCAGAACGGTGAGTCTACCGGCCTGAAAGACGAGTCCGGCTTTGTGGGTTACACCGGCGCCGCCGATGCACCCACGGGCGTGCTGTTGGTCAAGAATGGCATGCATTTCGAGATTCAGGTCGATGCCAGCCACCCGATCGGGAAGGATGACGGGGCGCATGTAAAAGATGTGCTGATGGAGTCGGCTCTGACCACCATCATGGACTGTGAGGATTCTGTCGCTGCCGTGGATGCGGATGACAAGGCTCTGGCCTACCGCAACTGGTTGGGGCTGATGAAGGGCGATCTGGAAGAAACCTTCGAGAAAGGCGGCCAGCAAACCACCCGCAAGATGCACGGTGATCGTGCCTACACCAAGCCGGAAGGTGGAGAGCTGGTGCTGAAAGGCCGCAGCCTGATGTTTGTGCGTAACGTGGGTCACCTGATGACCAACCCGGCCATCCTGCTGAAAGACGGCAGTGAAGTGCCTGAGGGGCTGATGGACGGCCTCATGACCTCACTGATCGCGATTCACGACCTCAAGGGAGCTGGAAAGCTGCAGAACAGCACCACCGGCTCGGTTTACATTGTTAAGCCGAAGATGCACGGGCCTGAAGAAGTGGCGTTTACCAATGAGTTCTTCGGTCGTGTTGAAGATGCGCTTGGTCTGCCGGCCTTCACCCTGAAAGTTGGCATCATGGACGAAGAGCGGCGCACCACCGTTAACCTCAAGTCCTGTATCCATGCCGCCAGGGAGCGTGCCGTATTCATCAATACCGGCTTCCTTGACCGCACTGGTGACGAAATCCACACGTCCATGGAGTTGGGGCCGTTTATCCGCAAGGGGCCGATGAAGCAGGCTGCCTGGATTCAGGCCTACGAGCAGTGGAACGTGGACGTCGGGCTGGAAACCGGTTTCCGTGGTGTTGCCCAGATCGGTAAAGGTATGTGGGCGATGCCGGACCTGATGGCAGGTATGCTGGAAACCAAGATTGGCCACCCGAAAGCCGGCGCCAATACCGCGTGGGTTCCATCACCAACAGCGGCTACGTTGCACGCCACCCATTATCATCAGGTGAGCGTTGCGGATATCCAGCAAGAGCTGGAAAGCCGCACCCGTGCCAACCTGGATGACATCCTGACCGTGCCTGTAATGGACGACCCGAAATCCCTGTCGGCGGAAGAAATTCAGCAGGAGCTGGACAACAACGCCCAGGGTATTCTTGGTTACGTGGTGCGCTGGATCGACAGCGGTGTCGGTTGCTCCAAGGTTCCCGATATCAATGACGTGGGCCTGATGGAAGACCGCGCTACCCTGCGTATCGCTTCGCAGTTGCTGACTAACTGGCTCTACCATGGCATCTGCACCGAAGAGCAGATCAATGAAACCATGAAGCGTATGGCAGCGGTGGTTGATCGCCAGAATGCGAACGACCCGTCCTACCGTGACATGGCGCCGGAGTTTGAGGGCAGCATTGCCTTCCAGGCCGCCATGGATCTGGTTCTCAAGGGCCGTGAACAGCCAAATGGCTATACCGAGCCGCTTCTGCACGCCTATCGTCTGAAGGCGAAAGAGAAGTACGGTCAGTAATCCGGGCCGGTGATAAAAAACCCCGCGAATGCGGGGTTTTTTTATGAGGCCAGATTAATCCTTGTGTAGCTCGTTCGCTGCATAGAGCGTGTTCTGTAGTAGCGTGGCAATGGTCATCGGCCCTACGCCTCCCGGAACCGGGGTGATGTAAGCAGCCCGCTCCGACGCCGCTGCGAAATCCACATCGCCACGCAGTTTGCCGTCTTCCATCCGGTTGATTCCCACATCAATCACCGTTGCTCCGGGCTTGACCCACTCGCCCTTGATCAGTCCTGGCTTTCCGACCGCGGCAATCAGAATGTCCGCTTCCCGCACAAATTTCTCGAGATTGTCGGTAAACCGGTGGCATATTGTGACTGTGGCGCCTTTGAGCAGCAGCTCCATGGTCATCGGGCGGCCGACGATGTTGGATGCGCCGACGATAACCGCGTGCTGGCCCTTGTAAGGGGTGTCTACGCTGTCCAGCAGGGTGATGACGCCTGCGGGCGTGCAGGGTCTCAGGGCCGGTTTGCGCTGCATCAGGCGGCCGATGTTGTAGGGGTGGAAGCCGTCCACATCCTTGTCAGGGCGGATCTTTACCAGAATGGGGTCTGGGTCCATATGGTCGGGCAGGGGAAGCTGCACCAGGATGCCGTCTACGTCAGGGTTCTCGTTGAGCTCGTCAACCAGTGCCTCCAGGGCCTCCTGTGACGTGTCTTCCGGAAGGTCGTAGGAGAGCGACATGATGCCCGCCTCGTCACAGGCTCTGCGTTTGTTGCCTACGTATACGTGCGAGGCCGGGTCATTGCCCACCAGCACCACAGCCAGCCCAGGCGCACGAAGCCCCTGCTGTTTACGGGCCTCGGTTCCTGCCGCAACCTGTTGTCGCACAGAGGCGGCGATATCTTTTCCGTTGATCAGTTTGGCGCTCATGTCTTTGTCTTGTCGGTTGTGCGAAAATAAAGGCGCAGCATTGTCTCATGCTTGGGCTCCGTCGCCAATCGATGGGCGAAAACCCCAAATGCGTGTTGACGGACCGGTTCGGCGCCGGTAATATGCGCGCCAACTTTGCTGAGGTATCTGTTGTTCAGTTTAGACGGGGTATAGCGCAGTCTGGTAGCGCGCCTGCTTTGGGAGCAGGATGTCGGGAGTTCGAATCTCTCTACCCCGACCACTTTCTGGCCAGTCCAGGATATTGAACAGTCAGGTGGGCGAACGGTTTATGCGCTCGTAGCTCAGCTGGATAGAGCATCGGCCTTCTAAGCCGGTGGTCGCAGGTTCGAGTCCTGCCGGGCGCGCCATACCGCAGACGGTTTGATCCGTCCCGGAGACACCGAATCAGCAAAGTTAACCTGAAGTACCTGTTGGGGTCTGCCCGGCGGTAGTCTGGATGTGGTGGACGTAGCTCAGTTGGTAGAGCTCAGGATTGTGACTCCTGCGGTCGAGGGTTCGAACCCCTTCGTCCACCCCACTTTCCCGCTTACAGTGATGCGCAGCTCCTTTAGATTGAGAATTCCGATTTTTTTGCCTCGGTGGTGGAATTGGTAGACACGATAGGTTTAGGTCCTATTGCCGCAAGGCGTGGGGGTTCAAGTCCCTCCCGAGGTACCAAATCAGAAACCCTCTCAGAAACTCTGAGGGGGTTTTTTTATGGGTTACAGAAGTGGCTGGAGAGTGATTCCTGTCACATTGATGTTTATAGCCCCCTTTCTTTTTTGGTTTTAATCCCCAACTCTCGTTTCAGATAAAAGAGCGGGGCGCCCATATTCCCGGAAGTTGCCTGTAACAGGTGGATTCTCTCGGCACGGCAAACCGTGATAAACTACCCGCTTTTAAATTTGCGTCCTTTTCAGGAAATTCGTCCTGAAATCGATTTTAGCTTTTATTTTCATTCACATACCGAACCTGTAATTTGAGGATCTTCCATGCAAGTGTCTGTTGAAACGACCTCCAACATCGAACGTCGGATGACAATCGGTGTGCCCGCCCAGGAAATCGACCAGGCGGTTCAGAAACGCCTGCAGGAAACCGCTCGCACGGTAAAGATGAACGGTTTCCGCCCGGGCAAGGTGCCCATGCGTGTGGTGAAGCGTCGTTTTGGTGACAGTGTCCGTCAGGAGATTGTCGGCGAGGTTATGCGCGACAACTACATCAAGGCGCTGCAGGAGCAGGACATCAACCCGGCGGGTTGGCCGAAGTTCGAGCCGAAAACCATGGAAGAGGGCAAGGACCTGGAGTTCGTCGCCATTTTCGAAGTACTGCCGGAAGTGGAGCTGGGTGACTTCAGCAAGATCTCCGTTGAGAAGCCGAAAGCTGAGATTGCCGATAAAGACGTTGACACCATGATCGACAACCTGCGTCGCCAGCAGGCCACCATGAAGTCGGTCAAGCGTAAGTCCAAGAACAAGGATGTGGTGCTGATTGATTTTAAAGGCACTGTTGATGGTGAAGAGTTCGAGGGTGGTGCTGCCGAGAATCACAAGCTGACCCTTGGCTCAGGCCAGATGATTCCCGGTTTCGAAAAGGGCATCGTCGGCGGCAAGGCCGGTGAAGAGCTTGAAATCGAAGTGACCTTCCCCGAGGACTACCAGAACGAAGAGCTGGCGGGCAAGCCGGCTAAGTTCGATATCAAGATTCACGAGGTTCAGGAGCCGCAGCTTCCGGAGCTGGATGCTGAATTCTTCAAGAAATTTGGTATCGACGCTGAAGACGAAGCCACGTTCCGTGAAGAAGTGCAGAAGAACATGGAGCGTGAGCTCAAGCAGGCGGTCTCCAACAAGGTTAAGAATGACGTGGTTGAGGGGCTTCTGGAAAGCACCGAGCTTGATGTGCCCACGGCCCTGGTGGATCAGGAGATTGATCGCCTGCGCCAGGATGCGGTACAGCGGTTCGGCGGCCAGGTAGACTTCCAACAGCTGCCTAAGGAAATCTTCGAAGAGCAGGCCCGTCGCCGTGTGAAAACAGGCCTTCTGTTCCAGGAAGTCGTCAAGCAGAACGACCTGAAGGCAGATCCTGCTAAAGTGGATGAAAAGATCCAGGAAATTGCGTCAACGTATGAACAACCTGAAGAGGTTGTGGCGCATTTCAACAGCAGCCCTGAACAGAAGCAGCAGATCGAGTCATCTGTTCTTGAAGATGCGGTTGTTGATCTGATTCTTGACCAGGCCAAGGTCAAGGAGAAGAAGCTGAAGTACGAAGAGGCTATCCAGGCCGGTCAGCAGCAGCGCTAAAGACGGCAGGGCTATTACAGATTGGCCCTGCATGCCTGGGAAGTAGAACAGCCGGTACGTCCGGCTGTTTTCATCTTGGCCCGGTGCTGGCACAGTAATAGCGATAAGAAAAACGAGGCGTAGCTGATTTATAAGCGGTGGCGATAAAACGCCACTCCATTGTCCAGAAGGAGTTCACGCGCATCATGACGCAGACACCAATTGATGGTCCCGCAATGGTTACCAATTCCGGCCTGGTACCAATCGTTATCGAGCAGACCGCACGAGGCGAACGTTCTTTTGACATCTTTTCCCGTCTGTTAAAGGAGCGGGTAATCTTCCTGGTGGGCCCGGTTGAAGACCATATGGCCAACCTGATTGTGGCTCAGTTGCTGTTCCTTGAGTCCGAGAACCCGGACAAGGACATTCATCTGTACATCAACAGCCCGGGTGGCTCCGTTACTGCGGGTATGTCTATCTATGACACCATGCAGTTCATCAAGCCCGATGTGGCCACGCTGTGCGTGGGTCAAGCTGCCAGCATGGGCGCTTTTCTGCTGGCGGGCGGTGCAGAGGGCAAGCGTGCCTGTCTGCCGAATTCGCGGGTTATGATTCATCAGCCGTTAGGCGGTTACCAGGGGCAGGCTACGGATATTGAGATCCACACACGTGAGATTCTGAAGATCCGTCACACCCTGAATTCTATCCTGGCCCATCATACCGGCCAGAAGCTGGACACCATCGCCAAGGATACTGACCGTGATAATTTCATGGATCCTCAGCAGGCGAAGGACTACGGGCTGATTGATTCTATACTTGATAAGCGTGTACCGAATAAATAATACTGAAGGTAATCGCAACATTCCCTGCCGGCGTATTGAGGTGAGTGCGCCGGCAAACCAAGCTCAGAGGTATTTCAATGGCAGATGAAAGAAACGGCAGGGGCGACGATAACGGCAAGTTGCTGTACTGCTCGTTTTGTGGAAAGAGCCAGCATGAAGTCCGTAAGCTCATTGCAGGGCCCTCGGTGTTCATCTGCGACGAGTGCGTCGATCTGTGCAACGATATTATCCGGGAGGAAATCCAGGAAAATGCACAGGAAGAGGCCAGTGATCGTCTTCCGACACCCGCTGAAATCCGCGACACGCTGAATGAATACGTGATCGGCCAGGACCGGGCCAAGGTGGTGCTGTCTGTAGCGGTTTATAACCACTACAAGCGCCTCCGCTACGGTGAGGGCAAGGCCGAGGTAGAACTTGGCAAGAGTAATATCCTGCTGATCGGCCCGACGGGTAGTGGTAAGACCCTGCTTGCCGAAACGCTGGCTCGGATGCTGAATGTTCCCTTCACTATTGCCGACGCAACCACGTTGACCGAGGCGGGCTACGTCGGTGAAGACGTCGAGAACATCATCCAGAAACTTCTGCAGAAATGCGACTACGATGTCGACAAGGCCCAGCGAGGCATTGTGTACATCGATGAAATTGACAAGATTTCCCGCAAGTCTGATAACCCGTCCATTACCCGGGATGTGTCCGGTGAGGGCGTTCAGCAGGCCCTGCTCAAGCTGATTGAGGGCACCGTGGCGTCCGTTCCTCCCCAGGGCGGCCGCAAACACCCGCAGCAGGAATTCCTGCAGGTGGACACCGGTAACATGCTGTTTATCTGCGGCGGCGCCTTTGCCGGCCTGGATAAGGTGATTCAGGAGCGCTCAGAGCGTAGCAGTATTGGTTTCTCTGCGCTGGTGAAGAGCCCGGACGATACCAAGAACACGGGCGATATCATTAAGGATGTCGAAACCGAGGATTTGGTCAAATATGGCCTGATTCCGGAGTTCGTCGGTCGTTTGCCGGTGGTGGCGACTCTGACGGAACTGGATGAAGAGGCGCTTGTCCAGATACTGACTGAGCCCAAGAACGCTCTGACCAAACAGTACCAGAAGCTGTTTGACATGGAAGGCGTGGAACTGGATTTTCGTGAAGACGCGTTGCGGGCTGTTGCTCGCAAAGCCATGGAGCGCAAAACCGGCGCCCGTGGTCTTCGTTCCATCATGGAGGCGACATTGCTGGACACCATGTATCAGATACCGTCTGAACATGATGTCTCCAAGGTGGTGATTGACGAGAGCGTCATCAGCGGCCAATCCGAGCCCTTCAAGATTTATGCGAGCAGCGACCACGCCAAGGCGGTGCCGGAAGATTAATGCTCCGGTCAGTCGGCGTTTAAAAAAGGGCGGAAACGCCCTTTTTTTATGCCCGCACCGTGCCGGGAAATGGTGCCTGGGCGCGTAAAAAGATTGCAATTTTTGCTGTCGCCCCAATGAAGGGTGATATGCTGAATCAAACATCGTCAGAGGATTTTCTATGACCCTGATACCTGAAGAGTCCGTGCAAGAATACCCGCTGTTGCCGCTGAGAGATGTGGTGGTGTTCCCGCACATGGTGGTGCCGCTGTTTGTGGGCCGAGAGAAGTCCATACAGGCACTGGAAGCGGCCATGGAGGGCAACAAGGAAATCCTGCTGGTGGCTCAGAGAGATGCGTCGACGGACGAACCAGGCCCGGATGATGTGTTTGCCATGGGTACTGTAGCCACAGTATTGCAAATGCTCAGGTTGCCGGATGGCACCGTCAAGGTCCTGGTTGAGGGCAACGCCCGTGCAACCGTTACCGGCATCGCTGAAGGCGAGTATCTCGCCGGTACGGCCATGCTGATGGATGAGGACTCGCTGCCAGCCAGGGAAGAGGAAGTACTGGTCAAAACCCTGATGGACGAGTTCGAGAAGTACGTGAAGCTCTCCAGGAAGGTGCCCTCGGAAGTCTCCAATGCGCTGACCGGCATCAATGAGCTTGAGCGCCTTGCAGATACCATGGCAGCCCATCTGGAGCTGAAGATTCCCGAGAAGCAGGAGCTTCTTGAAGCCCTCGAGATTCGCCAGCGCGTTGACTTGCTGCTAGGCAAGCTGGACGGTGAAATTGACCTGATCGAAGTTGAAAAACGCATCCGCGGCCGCGTCAAGAAACAGATGGAGCGGAGTCAGCGGGAGTACTATCTCAACGAGCAGATGAAAGCCATCCAGAAGGAGATGGGCAGCCTCGGTGAGGGCAACAACGATTTTGAAGAGCTTGAGCAAAAGCTGGAGGAAGCCGGCCTGCCCGAAGAGGCCCGCAAGAAAACCGAAGCGGAACTGAACAAGCTCAAGATGATGTCGCCGATGTCTGCAGAGGCAACGGTGGTGCGTGGTTACATCGACTGGATGCTGGCCATTCCCTGGAAAAAACGCAGCCGTGTTCGCCACGATATAGAGAAGGCCCGCGATATCCTGGATGAGGATCACTACGGGCTGGACGAGGTGAAGAAGCGGATTCTTGAGTATCTGGCGGTTCAGAGCCGGGTGAAAAAAGTGAAGGGCCCGGTTCTCTGTCTGGTAGGTCCTCCCGGTGTTGGTAAGACCTCCCTTGGCCAATCGATCGCTCGCGCGACCAATCGCAAGTATACACGTATGGCGTTGGGCGGCGTCCGTGATGAAGCGGAGATTCGTGGCCACCGCAAAACCTACATTGGTGCCTTGCCCGGCAAGTTGCTTCAGAAGCTGTCCAAGGTGGGTGTGAAGAACCCGTTGTTCCTGTTCGACGAGATCGACAAGATGGGCATGGACCATCGTGGCGACCCGGCATCAGCGTTGCTGGAAGTGCTCGACCCGGAACAGAACCACACCTTCAACGACCATTACCTGGAGGTCGATTACGATCTCTCCGACGTGATGTTCGTGTGCACCTCGAACTCCATGGACATTCCGCCGGCGCTGCTGGACCGCATGGAGATTATTCGTATCCCCGGGTACACCGAGGACGAGAAGGTCAACATTGCGCTGAAGTATCTGCTGCCCAAGCAGGTCAAGGCCAATGGTCTGCGCAAGAACGAACTCGACATGCCGGAGCAAACGCTTCGTGACCTGATTCGCTACTATACCCGTGAGGCCGGCGTACGCGGCCTTGAGCGTGAGATCGCCAAGATCTGCCGCAAAGTGGTGCGGGATCACGTTGAAAGCGGTGACAAGGCCTCTGTGACGCTCTCGCCCGAGATGCTTGAGGACTATTCCGGCGTCAAGAAGTTCAAGTATGGCCTGGCCGAGGAGAAGAATCAGGTCGGGCAGGTAACAGGCCTTGCCTGGACCCAGGTCGGTGGTGAGCTGCTGACTCTCGAATGCGCGTTGACCAAAGGCAAGGGACGGGTGGTCAAGACCGGCTCCCTGGGTGATGTGATGCAGGAGTCTATCCAGGCCGCCCTGACAGTGGTCAGAAGTCGCGCACTGGGGTTGGGTATCAGTGACGATTTCCATGAAAAGCACGATCTGCACGTTCACGTTCCTGAGGGCGCAACGCCAAAAGATGGTCCTAGCGCCGGTATCGGCATGTGCACGGCACTGGTTTCTTCATTGACCCAGATTCCGGTTCGGGCCGATGTGGCGATGACCGGCGAGATCACCCTGAGGGGCCGCGTGCTGGCCATCGGCGGCCTCAAGGAAAAGCTTCTGGCGGCACACCGGGGTGGCATCAAGACGGTGATTATCCCGGATGAAAATGTTCGTGATCTCAAAGAGATACCGGAGAACATCAAGGAATCACTGGAGATCCGTCCGGTCAAATGGATTGACGAGGTTCTGGACATTGCGCTGGCCTATCCGCCCGAACCGCGCGCCGAAGATTCGTCCTCGAAACCGGGTGCAGGTAAGCCCCGTGACGAAGACGGCGACGCTGCAGAGCGCATAAATACACATTAAACCCGCGTTGAATTGTTGACATGCGAGAGAGCCCATTGGTATAACTGTTTCGCCGTGAAGCAGCCAATATCAAGGGCTCCCGCGCAGTTAATGCCTATTCCGAACACCGGTTAGTAACCGAAAGGAATAAAAATAGTGAAGAATGGAATTCTCTGACCGCTTATGCGATAGTCGGGAACGTCCAGGAAACAACAAACCAACCTATAACATCTTCAACCTGAAATCGAAGGGGTTTAGTGTGAACAAGTCCGAACTGATCGATGCAATTGCAGAATCCGCAGATATCTCCAAAGCCGCTGCTGGCCGTGCTCTGGATGCCATGACCACCTCTATCACCGGTGCCCTTAAAAAAGGCGATCAGGTAACCCTGATTGGTTTTGGTACTTTCTCTGTTAAAGAGCGTGCCGCTCGTACTGGCCGTAACCCGCAGACGGGTGCCGAGATCAAGATCCCGGCCTCCAAAGTGCCTGGGTTCAAGGCAGGTAAGGCCCTGAAAGACTCCGTTAAGTAACGGACTCTTTCATCTGGCAATGTCCGGGATTCCCGGTCATTGTCGGAGCGGTTGGCCCGGTGGCGATACCGCTGCCAGCCTGCTCCAGATGAATTCAAGGCGCATTCCTGAAAGAATGCGCCTTTTTACGTTAAGAGACCCTCACAGACTTTGATCAGGGATCCGGGAGAGACATGCTTCAAGATATTCGGGAAAATGCCCAGGGCACCATTGCCAAAATCATCATTGGCCTTCTGATTGTTTCACTTTCTATCTGGGGAATGGACGCGATTGTCGGTGGTTTTTCCGGCGAGCCTGAAGTGGCGACGGTCAATGGGGAAGACATTACCGAGAGGGAATTCCTCCGGGTTGTACAGATTGAGAGTCAACGCCGCCTGTCCGAGATGGAGAATCCAGATCCGTCGTTGCTGGATGAGGATCAGGTTCGTCAGGATGTTCTCGATGCCCTGATCCAGCAGAAAGTGATGACCCTGAACGCCGAAGACCAGGGGCTGGAACTCTCTGATGCCGATATTGACTCCCTGATCACCCAGATGCCCCAGTTCCAGGTAGACGGTACCTTTAACCGCGACCGGTTTGTCTCTGCGGTCAGGAATATGGGAATGGGCGTTGCCGAGTTTCGCGAAACCATGCGCAAGCAGTATGTGGTGAACCAGATCCGTGCCGGTATCTCTCAGAGTGGCGTAGTGACGGATGAAAATGTGGTCCAGTTGCTGCGCATCCAGAACCAGACCCGTGACTTCCGTGTGACGACGCTTTCTGCAGACGCTGTGAGCGATCAGGTGGAGGTGACCGAGGCCGATGTGGAAGCGTACTACGATGAGAACCAGGACGCCTTCAAGCTGCCTGAGAGCGTGGATGCCAGTTACATCGTTCTGTCACTGGCAGCACTTGCCGAAACCATCGATGTCAGTGATGACCAACTGCGTGACTATTATGAACAGCGGTCCTCTGAGCTGGCCCGCGAAGAACGACGTGCCTCACACATCCTGATTGAGGATGGAGAGAACGCTGAAGAGACCATGGCGACAATTCAGGAGCGTCTGGCAGCCGGTGAGTCGTTTGCAACGCTGGCTGAAGAGTTCTCCGTGGATACGGTCTCCGCAGAGCAGGGGGGCGATCTGGGCTTTGCTGAGCGTGGTGTCTACGATCCGGCCTTTGAAGAAGCCCTGTTTGCACTTGAAGAAGGGGAAGTATCCGATCCGGTGTCCACCAGCTTCGGTGTTCATCTCATCAAGCTTGAGGACGTGCAGAAAACCGAAGCACCCCCATTGGCAGAATTGGAAGATCAACTCCGCCGTGAGCTTGCCCAGCGTGAAGCCACCGAGCGTTTTGCCGAAGTTCGCTCAGAGCTTGCTGACCTGGCTTATGCGGCTGATGATCTGGCCGGTCCAGCAGAAGAACTGGGTCTTGAAGTGCGGGAAAAGAGTGGTATCACCCGGAACGGGGGTGAAGCGCCCTTTGATCACGCGGGTCTGATCCGCCAGTTGTTTTCCGAGGATGTACTGACCGAAGGCTTTAACACCGAGCTGATTGACGTCGGCGATAATATGTCCGTCGTGGCTCGGGTCAGTGAGTACCAGGAGGCACAGCAGCAGCCGCTTGAAGAAGTGGCCGATGAAATTCGTGCGGCGCTGACCCGTCAGAAGACTCGTGAAGCGCTCAGCGAGCGTGCTGACGCGATCATCGCTGACCTTGAATCCGGCAAGAACATTGAAGAGCTGGGGCTTGAGGAGTGGCAATCCTATGAGGATCAGCCCAGGAGCAACCCATCGCTCGGTGGTGCTGTCATGTCCCAGGTGTTTTCACTTCAGCGCCCTGGTGACGGTGACAATGTCTACGGCTCGGTGGTGTCCAATGACAGCGCGACCATCGTGGCCCTCGATGCGGTTAACGAGGGTGACGTGAACCGGGATGGTGGTGAATTCCGGCAGCTTCGCGGTTTCCTGGCATCGCTTGAGGGGCAGCGCGAGTATCAGGCGTATCAGCAGTTCCTCAGAGAGAACGCCGAAGTAGAACGGCCGTAACAACAAGGCACCCGGTATCGGGTGCCTTGTTGCATTGCACGAGAGGCCCGGGCAACGTCCCGGGCTTTTTTAGTTGGCTTCGTCGATGTAGATTTCGGGGGTCTCCCCGCGGACATCGAAGTAAAACCCATAGGTACCAGTCTCGGGCGGGGTAAAGCGGAAGTTTTCGAAGACCGCGGAGCAATTAGTCTTTACCGGTTTGTTCAACTGAACATCCTTGTCTTCTTCCGACAGATAGCCGCAATTGGTGCCTGACGTCCAGTTGGCATCACCAAACTTGAACTCGTAGGGTTGCCCGTCAGCCTTGAGTTCCACTTCCGTGCGATAGAGCCCGTTGTCCACTTTCTTGACCTTGTATTCCGGCAGTGCATCCCACCAGGCAAATTGCCCACGTAGATACAGGGATTTGCTGTAATCGCGTTCACCACCGGTGGTGGCGCAACCGGCTGTGATGGCCATAACCGAGGCCAAAGCCAATGTTGTGAGTTTCCTGTTCATGATTGTCTCCTTTATGGTTGCTGGCCCCATGGGATCTGTTCCTCCATGGGGCCGCCAGGGCCGTTGTCAGCGGCCTTATCGATTGAATACAGCCACTGACAGGGCCGGTACCGTGAAGGTGCCGTTCGCTGCTGCAGCGGTCTGTTCCGGGGAGGTGTCCGCCATCACGGAAAAGGCCTCATTTAGGCTGGTGTCCAGTGCCTGTTGGGTCCCTGTGCTGTTGATCACCACGACGACCTGATCCACGTCGCTGTCCAGATCGGTCAGGCCGTTGTCGGGGCCATCGTCCAGACTGAAGGCAATCACGCCGGGTACCTGGCTGGGTCCGGTGTTGTGGAACGACAGTCGTTCACTGACCTGTTCAGCGGTGCGTAGACGGAAAAGCTCGCTTTCGTTACGAACGATCAGCAACTTCTCGACCTGCTCGCGGGTGTAGTCGATCTCGCTTGGCGTTGGGCCGGCCTGGAACTGGCCGATGATCTCGGTGATCAGGTCCCAGTTCGCGCCGTCCTTGTCCTGACGGGGCAGGCCACTATTCCAGGCGGTTTCCTGGTAACTGAAGTCGACTTCATTAAACCAGTCGCCGGAATCGTAACTGTCCCTTTCCATGGATTTGGAACGCAGCAATTCCGAGCCCATATGGATGAAGGGAATGCCCTGGCTGAGGATGGGGACGGAAAGTCCCACCACCTGCATCTGGGCACGTTCCTGAAGCGTGGCGGCGAAATCCGCCTTGTACTGGTTGTTGTCCCAGAGCGTCTGGTTGTCGTGCTTGGAGACGTAGTTGATGATTTCCTGGGGATCGCTGGTATACCCGGCACTCTGACCGTTGTAATCGATCTCCGCGCCGGTTCTGGTGGTGCCATCGGCGGTGATCAACGAATAGTCGCTCAGGCTGCCGGCAATGCCAACGCGGATCCAGTCGCTGATCTGCAGCAGGCGGGTTTTCTCAGCGTCGCTGCCGCTGTTTCGGTCGTTGGGGATGCTGAACAGACCATTGCTGAAGCCCTGGTTGGCGCGCAGTGCGTCACCGCCATCGAAGGGGCCGCCACCACGTACGGCGTCACGCAGGCGATCGTTGAAGGAGCCGATGCCCGTTCCGGCCATGTTTGGCTGGATGGCGTTGACGCCACGCGCATTATTGGCGACTTCACCGAAGTTCCAGCCCTCACCGTAGAAGTAGGTGTCTGGATCGACCGCAGTTACGGCATCCAGCGCCTTTTCCATATTCGACAGCATGTGATGCCCCATCAGGTCAAAGCGGAACCCGGAAATGCCGTACTCCGACGCCCAGGTGACCAGGGAGTCGATCATCAGCTTTTCCATCATCCGGTGCTCGGACGCGGTGTTTTCACAGCAGGTTGACTGCTCAACAACGCCGGTTTCGGGGTTCTGGCGGTGGTAGTAGCCGGGGACCAGTTTGTCGAGAACCGACTTGTCGGCAAGCCCGGAGGCGTTGGTGTGGTTGTAGACCACATCCAGGACCACGTTCAGACCCAGATTGGTGGCAGACTGCACCATTTCACGGAATTCCCGTATCCGGGTCACCCCGTTGGCATCGGAGGCGTAGCTGCCCTCGGGAACGGTGTGGTGCACCGGGTCATAGCCCCAGTTGAAGCTGTCGAGGCCACGAAAAGTGCCATACAGCGCCTGGGCATCGCCGGTTGCAGGGTCGAAGGATGCCAGGACCGTGCGGATGGTGTCGCCACTGCCGCAGAGGTCCGCATAGTTCGCTGCGGCTTCGTCAGACAGGTCGCACAGTTTGCTGAAGTCGTCGTCGATATTGACCACCTCGTCCGGGTTTTCGTTGATCGTTGCGATATCGAAAGACGGCAGCAGGTGGAGATGGGTGATGCCGGCGTTCGCCAGGCTTTCCAGGTGAGTGACGCCATCGCTGATGGATTCCGTAAAGGCGGCGTACTTGCCCCGGTTGGCAGCTGCAACGGTTTCGTCGGTGGCGCTGAAATCGCGAATATGGGTCTCATACACCACGACATCCTCGGGGGCCTGCACTGTCGGTGGGGTCAGGCTGTCCCAGTTGGCCGGTTTCAGGTCGCTGTCAGCCAAATCGACGACCTGCGCATACACGCCATTTTCAGAAAGGCTCAGGGCATAGGGGTCCGATGTCATGGTGGTTTCGATGGCATCGGTACGGGGGTGGTAGACCGTCACCTCATACTGGTAGAACTTACGGTCGACATCGGCGGTGTTGCCGGTATGCCTCCAGACACCGTTATCCCGGGTCATGTCTACCGGATAGCCGCTCACCATGCTGCCGTCGGCATTGAACACGTGCAGGCGCAGGCTCTGGGCCGTTGGGGCCCAAACCGCAAACCCGGTATCGGCACCGCTAACGGTTGCACCCAGAGTGCCGTCATAGGCATAGAGATCGTCGAGCACACCCGGGATCTGAAGGCGGGTAGCCGACATCAGCTCATCATTGCCATTGTAAGCGCCGGCAATCAGTTGGCCGCGCAAAGCGTCCATTTTGGTCTGACTGTCGGTGTCCACGCTATAGGCGGGCCAGTCTGCAAGATGGGGGAAGGCCTCTTCCAGCTCTGGCGAGAGGGTGGTTGCGCTCAGCTCAATAACGGTGCCCCCGTTCAGGGTTTTATCGGTGTTATCGACAGTGATGCCGGCGCCAGCGTCATATCGAAGTTCGACTCGGGTCGCCGCGGCGGTGTCGGCAAAGACGAGCGTATTGGCGTCCAGCCAGTGAGCCTTGGCGCCGTCGACCGCCAGTTCCTCGGCTTCGATCGGGTCGGGGGAGAGCAGCTGACTGCCGCTGATCGTGAAAATACGATTGCCCAGGGCGCCGAAGTGCCAGCGTTTATCATTATCACCCAGGTCTTTTTCATCGCCCTTGTGCATGATGAAGTTCATGCAGTCGCCGCCGTCGCGCATGGGAATGATGTAATAGGCGCCGTAGGTGTCGTTCACGCCACTGGCGGTGTGTGGGTCGGTCCACTCGGTCGGCACGCCTTCCGCCAGGCCATCGCAACCGGCTGCGGCGTCGTTCCAGAGATGGAGCCCCCAGCCGTCATAGTCGCCGGCGGGGCGTTTGTAATAGAGGATGGCTTCGTTGTCGCCGGGTTCCAGCAGGGCGGTGGAGTCCCCGCCTCCGCCGTCGCCGGAGTCTGAAGATGAGCTGTTGCTACCGGAGTTGCAACCGACAAGAGCCAGGGACAAAGCCAAGGCCCAGCCGCCTGCAACCAGTTTATGGTCAGGCATAACGCGTATCCTTTTTCCATTGTTGTTGTTTGGGATGTTGCTTGCGAACCGGCAGAACCTGTACGCAAACGTTGCAGGATCATGGTTGCGCGAAGAGCTCGGCCACACATCCTTCGGCAACGGACTTTTGCGGGCGTAGTCTGAGGGGCGTATGG
This sequence comes from Marinobacter sp. M5B, assembly GCF_042604615.1. Taxonomy (NCBI): domain Bacteria; kingdom Pseudomonadati; phylum Pseudomonadota; class Gammaproteobacteria; order Pseudomonadales; family Marinobacteraceae; genus Marinobacter; species Marinobacter sp. M5B. The sequence continues at coordinate 2,825,699 of NZ_CP156894.1, read as the reverse complement.
GGAGTAGAGAATAGAGGAGTGGTGCGTACAAAAAAGGGCCGGCTGAAAAGCCGGCCCAAGGAGGTCCAACGAGAGTGTGTGGTGTTTAGAGCCTTACCACCAGGCTTCGATCTGGGCACCGATCTGGATGTCGCCATCGATGCCTTCACTACGAGCGGCTTCCGCCTGATCGCCGAAGAACGCTGCCGCGTAGGCACGAATCACCGGGCGCGCCCAGTAACCGGGGCCTGCGCTCCACTGTTGCGCAATGGCAACTTTCTGCAGGTCGGTTTCTTCGTCGTTGTAGGGGTGGTGCACATCCTCATAGCCGATTTCCAGAGCTGTGCTGGTCACGGAGTTCCAGTTGTAGATCGGGCGAGCAACAACACTCAGGCGGGTGGGTTCCTCTTCGTTGATCGGGCCGTAGGTTTCACCTTTGGAGTACAGGGCGGAGTAGCCAAGCTCCCAAGGGCCTCCGAGCTTGACCACGCCGTGGTTCAACACGCGCCAGCTCTTCTCGAGCGTGCCGTCGTAGTAAGGGGCGTTGAGGCTCGCGTTGCCGCCCTGGTTGGCAAAGGCGGCTTCGCCCAGGGAGTCGGTCGCATACTGCAGGACGAATTTGTTAAAGCCACCCATGAAACCAGATGACAGTTCAATGGTACCGAAGAAGCCGTCTTCGTCCATGATGCCAGCGGCCTCCTGCTCATCGGTCAAGTCAGCCATGCCATAGATGCCCGCCAGTGTCAGCGTGCTTTCGCCAACCGGGAAGGCGTAGCGCAGGTCCAGCTTGTTGTTCTGAACGATGGTGTCGCTTTCCTGCTTGTCAAAGTTGATCCATGCAGCAGAGAACTGGCCAGCACCGGCCTGAATGTTTTCAACGCCCGCGCCGTAGCCGGAGTTGTTGATGTAGAACAGGTCCAACTGGTGCACGTCATGACGCTTGTAGAAGCGCTTGCCAGCCCAGAGTGTGGCGCCAGGCAGAGATTCGATGACGTTGGTGCCGGACACGTAAAGCTGACGCACCGCTACTTCGCCGCCGCTATAGGGGTTGCCGTTGTTGCGAGTGGTTTCCTCGCCGGCAAAATCGACGCCGTTGACATCGTCGGCGCCGTCAAATGCCTGGTAGTCGTTACCCTGGTTGATGGCTTCGTAGGAGACCATGGAGTCGAAGCGGAACGTTTTACCGTCCTGGCTGAAGAGCTGGTCACCAAAGGCCAGTTCCGCATAAGTGTCGCATTCGTCTGCAAGGCGTCCGACAAAGTGGCCGTTGGCACCGCTACCGAAACAGGTTTGTTCCCCGCCACTGCTGGTGTTGGTGGAAAGACCTGAGCGGGCGTAGCCATGAAAATCAACGGCGATGGCGGGCGTAGCCATGATGGCAGCTGTGACCGCAGCCGCAAGCGGGAGTTTGTTCGGGAAAAAGCGCTTATTGTTTTGCATCATCTGTGTCCTGTGCTTTTTGTCTTTTTTGAATGTCAGGGAAGCGGAAGTTCCGGCATCGTGTCGTGGACAGTCAGTTCCGGATCAGGCTTCCGGTTCCCTTGATTGCAGCTTCTGCCAATCAGACATTGGGAAACCGGATTTCATAGTCCTGTAACGGGAGGGGTAGTGCATCCTCCGCCCTGAAGAAAAAGGGGGGTGAGTTTTCAGGGGGAGGAGGGGCGTAGAAGGATGAGACACCAAATCAGTGGCTTTGCTACCTTTGAAAGCCGCGCGTTTAGGTCATTGGGAAGCGGGTAGGTTTCAGGCTTTCCTTGATTTTTTTCAGATGGCCCAGGAAATCCGCCCCGCGCTTGAGGGTGACGCCGGTCGCAAGGATGTCGATCACTGTTAGGTGAATAATGCGAGAAGACATTGGCATGTAAACCTCGGTGTCCTCCGGCGCCGTTACTTCAATGACCACCGTGCAGACGTCTGCCAGTGGCGAGTCGGGCATGGTGATGCCGATAACGGTAGCGCCGTTGGTGCGGGCGTGCTGTGCAATTTCAACGGTTTCACGGGTGCGCCCGGTATAGGAAATAAGCACGATGACATCGCCCTTGGTGGCCCCTGCGGCTACCATGCGCTGCATCAGGGCGTCATCGTACGACATGACCGGGATATTAAAGCGGAAGAACTTGTGCTGGGCGTCCATGGCAACCGGTGCGGAGCCGCCCATGCCGAAGAAGTTGATCTGCTTGGCTTGGATCAGATAGTCGATGGCCGACGCCAGTGCTTTTGGATCAAGGGCCTGACGTGCCTTGTCGAGGCTGGCAATGGTGCTGAGCATGATCTTGTCGGAGAACTCTGCGACAGTGTCGTCGGGCTCCACGTTCTGACCAATGTACGGCGTGCCAGTGGCAATGCTCTGGGCCAGGCGTATCTTGAAATCGGGAAAGCCGGTGGCTGAAAAACCGCGACAGAAACGGTTGACGGTCGGTTCACTGACGTCCGCCGCCCTGGCCAGAGCGGCAATGCTGTAACGGGTGGCGGCACTTGGGTCGCGAAGAATCGCCTCGGCAACCTTGCGCTCTGATTTATTGAGCGTGTCCAGTCTTAGCTGGATGTCTTCGAGCAGGTTGTCATCGCGTTGCGCCTGGTTCGCAGCCATTTGGGATACTCCCTGAATCATCGGCGTTCTTGTGAAAATCCGCGCTGATTATAGCGTGTTTTTGGTAGGTTTGTGGTAGTAAAAGTGTCATTAATTGGAAAATATCCTTGGAAAATTTCATTTCTGGTGTCATTATTTGCATAAAATTACTACATTGACGCCTCGAGTCGTGCGGCGGTGTGTTGCTGCATGAAAACAAAGAGAGAAGGAACCGATGGCTGATCCGATAAATACCCGTTGTGACCTGATGATGTTTGGTGCGCTTGGTGATCTGGCGCAACGCAAACTGTTTCCCGCGCTGTATCAGCTGGAGCGGGCCGGACTGCTCCACAAGGGCACTCGTATTCTGGCAATCGCGAGAAACAAGGCAGACAGCGGCGAGGTTCGTAAGACGCTTCTTGGCAAGTTGAAAGAGCATGTCAGGAAAGACGAGTTTGATGCCGACGTGGCCGAGAAATTCCTGCAGCGCGTGGATTACCAGTTCCTCGATTTCACCAACCCTGAAGGTTACGGCGTCCTCAATGACTGGCGCAGCAAGGAACCCAGCAATCTGATCGTCTACATGGCCACGCCACCGGCCATGTACGGTGAGATTTCACGCAACCTCCGGGGAAATAACTGTTGCGACCAGAACACCCGGGTGGTTGTAGAGAAGCCGATTGGTCACGACCTTGAGTCGTCCAAGGTCATCAATGACGAGTTGGGTGAGGTTTATAACGAGAACCAGTTGTTCCGTATCGACCATTACCTGGGTAAGGAAACGGTACAGAACCTCATCGCGCTTCGGTTTGCTAACAACCTATTCGCTTCCCAGTGGGACCAGAACCATATTTCCCATGTTGAAATTTCGGTGGCTGAGAGCGTCGGTATCGAGGGCCGCTGGGGCTATTTCGATAAAGCCGGTCAGGTTCGCGATATGGTTCAGAACCACCTGCTTCAACTCCTGTGCCTGATCGCCATGGATCCACCCTCGGACCTGTCGGCAGACAGTATCCGCAATGAGAAAGTGAAAGTGCTGAAGGCGATGCGCCGTATCACTCCCGACATGATGGATACGCATGTGGTTCGCGGGCAGTACACCGCTGGCACCAGTGGCGGAAAGCCCGTGCCGGGCTATCTGGAGGAAGAGGGCGCGGCGCGCGGCAGCAAGACCGAAACCTTTGTGGCCCTGAAAGCCGAGATCGATAACTGGCGCTGGTCTGGCGTACCGTTCTACATCCGTACGGGTAAGCGCCTGCCGGAGAAGCTGTCGCAGATCATCATTCACTTCAAACCGGCGCCACACTACATCTTCGACCCGGACCAGAAACACCTGGCCAACAACAAGCTCATCATCCGTTTGCAGCCGGACGAGGGTATGTCCCTGCAAATTCTGACCAAGGACCAGGGGCTGGATAAGGGAATGCGCCTGCGCCAGGGGCCATTGGAGCTGACGTTCTCGGAAACCTTCGAAACCGACCGTATCCCGGACGCCTACGAGCGCCTGCTCTGGGAGGTCATGAAAGGCAATCAGTATCTGTTCGTCCGTCGTGACGAAGTGGAGCACGCCTGGCAATGGGTTGACCAGATCATGCGCAACTGGGACGACAGTGGCATACCGCCAAAACGCTACGCCGCAGGAACCTGGGGCCCGGTTGCCTCCATCGCCATGATTACCCGTGACGGAAGGAGCTGGTATGAAGATGCATGACCTGAATCTGCCGGAGTCAGTGGATGCGTATTTTTTCGACACCCCTGGTGATACGGCGGTTGCGCTGGCGGATGCAGTCGCAAAACACCTCTCGGAACGGCTGCTGATTGCACCCCGCGCCAGTCTGGTGGTGTCTGGCGGCTCAACCCCGCTGCCATTTTTCGAGGCCTTGAGGGAGAAGCCGTTGGATTGGGCGCGCATTGACGTGCTGCTGGCGGACGAGCGCTGGGTCTCCGAAGACGATAACGACAGCAATACCCGCCTGGTGCGGGAAAGTCTGTTACAAGGCCCTGCCTCGGAAGCCCGGTACCTGTCCCTCAAGCAGCCAGGCGACACGCCGGCTGACGGCTTGGCGGCCGCGGAAACAGCCCTTGAGGAGCTCCACCTTCCGCTGGATGTGCTGATCCTGGGTATGGGCAACGACGGCCATACGGCGTCATTGTTTCCCGATGCGCCGGAGTTGGATCAAGCCCTTGATACGGATTCGGCTGCCATCGTGGCCCCCATGACGCCACCTTCCCAGCCCCAGAAGCGCATTACGCTGACGCTGCGTGCTCTGAGCCGTGCGGGTTTTACGGCATTGCACCTGAAGGGGGACGACAAGCTGAAAACCCTGCAGAGTGCCTGCAGCGATATCGAAAACATCCGCGAAATGCCCATCCGCGCTTTCCTGAAACCGGGGCTGCAGGTTTACTGGAGCGCTTAAGGCTGTTCGCCCGAGATTTGTTATACCGGAGATATGTATGAACCAATTGTCTGACTTCCACCGCGAGCGCGTCCAGGCGGTCTTGAACGCTTCCCCGCTTGTTCCGGTGATTACCATTAACCACCCGGACGAAGCGCTGCCACTGTGTCAGGCTTTGGTTGATGGTGGCATTCGAGTACTGGAAATCACCTTGCGTACCCCTCATGGCGTGAAGGCCATTGAGCAGGTACGAAAAGCGATCCCGGATGCCTGGGTTGGGGCGGGCACGGTCACCAGCATTGCCCAGTACCGGCAGGTTGAAGCCGCCGGCGCCCAGTTCGTGATCACGCCTGGCGTCACCGAGGCCATTCTGGAGTTCGGTGTGACTTCGGAAGCGCCGTTGCTACCGGGTATTTCAACGATTTCGGAGCTGATGGTTGGCTACAACCTTGGCTACCGTGAATTCAAGTTCTTCCCAGCCGAAGTCGCCGGCGGTATCCCCGCCCTGAAGGCTTTCTCTGGCCCTTTCCCGGACGTTACCTTCTGCCCGACCGGCGGTATCCGCCGCAACACTGCCAAGGACTATCTGGCCCTTAAGAACGTCTCGGCCGTTGGTGGCACCTGGTTGACCCCTGGTGATGCCGTTGCTTCTGGCGATTGGGGGCAGATTTCTGAGATTGTTCGTGGGAGCCTTGCTGACCTTTAAGTTTTCCTATTGGTCTGTAGCCTGATTGATTGGAGTTTTCGCGGTTGGTGGCAGGGCCGTTCGGGAAACGCTACGAGCACATGGATGTGCTCGTAGCGGTTTTGGGAAGCCCCGCCCCGCAGCCTCAAGGCACCAAAACCATCAGGCTACAAAAGACGAGACCTCCCAATTCCCGTCTAGCGAATATCAGCCCCAACACGAACAATCTTCATAGTGTTCGTGCCGCCCTGGGCATTCACATAATCGCCCTTGGTAATCACCACCAGGTCACCCTCTTTGACGGCCCCCATCCGAACCAGCTCAGCCACCGCGCGCGAGTTTGTCTGCTCGGGCGGAATCGTCGCCGAATCAAAGGGTACCGTCTGTACACCACGGAACATCGTTACCCGATGCTGGGTAGAATGATTGCGCGAGAAGGCGAAAATCGGAAGGCTGGATTTGATGCGCGACATCAGCAGGGGAGTGGCACCGGTTTCCGACATGCAGATAATCGACGTCACACCATCCAGGTGATTGGCCGCGTACATGGCAGACAGGGCGATCGCCTCATCCACATGCTCCATGCTTTCATGAATGCGGTGCTTGGACTGATGCATCGACGGATGCTTTTCTGCGCCCATGCAAATTCGCACCATGGCTTCCACCGCTTCCGTGGGGTAGTCGCCGACCGCCGTTTCTGCTGACAGCATGACCGCGTCGGTGTAGTCCATCACCGCGTTCGCCACGTCGGAAACCTCCGCCCGGGTCGGCATCGGGTTTTCGATCATCGACTCCATCATCTGGGTGGCGGTAATCACCACCGTGTTCAGGGCGCGGGCGCGGTTGATGATGTGCTTCTGAACGCCCACCAGCTCGGCGTCGCCAATCTCAACAGCTAGGTCGCCCCTGGCCACCATAACCGCGTCCGACGCATCGATGACCGCATCCAGGGCGGCGTTATCGTGGGCCAGTTCCGCGCGTTCAATCTTGGCAACCAGGCGTGCTTCCGAGCCAGCTTCCTTCAGCAGGCGGCGGGCAACGTGCATGTCTTCGGCGGTGCGTACAAACGACACCGCGACATAATCGGCGCCCAGGCGGGCGGCGGTTTTGATGTCCTGCTTGTCTTTCTCGGTCAGGGCTTCGGCGGAGAGGCCGCCGCCGCGCTTGTTGAGGCCCTTGTTGTTGGACAGGGGGCCGCCGATAAGAACGCGGGAGGAGATGCTGGTGCCGTCAACGGACTCGACTTCCATCTCGATGCGGCCGTCGTCCAGTACCAGGATGTCGCCTGGCTTGACGTCTTCAATCAGTTGCTCGTAGTCAATGCCGACGCGCTCTTCATTGCCGGCTTCCTTGTCCATGCTGGCGTCCAGGATAAACTGCTGGCCGGCCTTGAGGGTCACCTTGTTTTCCGCGAAGCGTGCGATACGGAGTTTTGGCCCCTGGAGGTCGGCGAGCAGGGCGACAAACCGGCCGTTGGCGGCGGCAGATTCCCGCACCCGCAGGGCGCGTTGGATGTGGTCTTCCGCACTGCCGTGGGAAAAATTCAATCTCGTAACATCAACACCTGCAGCAATAATAGCTGACAGTGATTCCGGTGAATCAGTGGCGGGGCCGAGAGTGGCGACGATCTTGGTGCGCCTTAACATGGTTCCAGTTTCCTTTTGTTTTTCAGTGAAGCTTTCCGGTTGTGCTGGACGAAATGGCAGGTGAGCAGGGTTACTGGCTCGCCTTTTTCATCAGTGCAACAGCGTTGTCGAGCATCCGGTTGGAGAAGCCCCATTCATTGTCGTACCAGGCCATGACTTTCGCGTGACGGCCCATGGCCCGTGTGTGATTGGCGTCGAAAATGCTGGACAGGGCGTTGTGGTTGAAGTCCACACTAACCAGTTTCTCTGCGTTGTAGCCAAGGACCGGGTTGTTTTCCGCTGCAGCTTTCACGACCTCGTTGATTTCTTCCACGGTGGTGTCGCGGCTGGCGATGAAGCCGAAATCCACCAGGGAAACGTTGATAGTAGGAACCCGCACGGCCAGTCCGTCAAGTTTTCCGGACAGTTCCGGGATCACCTTGCCAATGGCTGCGGCTGCACCGGTTTTTGTCGGGATCATGGACTGGGTGGCCGAGCGCGCGCGATACAGGTCAGAGTGGTAGACGTCGCTCAGTTTCTGGTCATTGGTGTACGAGTGGATCGTGGTCATCAGGCCACTCTCAATGCCAATTTTCCTGTGCAATGCTTCAACAACCGGTGCCAGGCAGTTGGTGGTGCAGGAGGCGTTGGAGATGATGTTGTGTTCGGCGGTCAGAACGTCGTCGTTGACCCCGTAGACAACCATCGCGTCGGCGTCAGAAGAGGGGGCTGAGATAATGACTTTGCGTGCGCCGGCTTTGAGGTGACCCTCTGCCTTGTCACGGGCGGTAAACAGGCCAGTGCACTCGAAGACCACATCCACATGGTAGTCTTTCCACGGCAGTTCTTCGGGGTTACGGATGGCGGTGATGGCGATGCGGTCACCGTTGACGGAGAGTGATTCGGCATCGTGGTTCACAATGCCGTTGAAGCGACCGTGAACGCTGTCGTATTTGAGTAGGTGAGCGTTGGTTTCCGCGTCTCCCAGGTCGTTGATGGCAACCACCTGAAGCTCATTTCGGTAGTCGTTTTCATAAAGTGCGCGGAGAACATTGCGGCCAATGCGACCAAAGCCGTTAATTGCGATACGAATAGTCATGTTCTGGCTCCAGATTTGTTTGTTTATTGTTCGTTTCAGTTTCTGATGTAGTAAATATAACAACAAATAATGGAAAAATGAATGACTGGCGGGTGAAAGTAGCAAAAAAAGAAAGTAAACTTACGGGAATAAAAAAGTAATTAGATAACAAGTTTCAGGAGACCCACTATGCACCCGACCGTAGACGCGGTTACCAAGCGGATCATCGAGCGCAGTCGCGCTACCCGGCAGGATTATCTGGACAGGATGGGCGAGCTCAAAGCCCAGTCACCCCAGCGCAGCACGCTGTCCTGCGGCAACCTGGCTCATGGCTTTGCCGCCTGTAACCAGTCCGATAAAGACACCCTCAAATTCATGAACAAGGCCAATGTGGCCATTGTCTCCGCCTACAACGACATGTTGTCGGCCCACCAGCCTTATCAGGACTTTCCGGACGTGATTCGCAAGGCGGCCAACGGAATGGGCTCGGTGGCGCAGTTTGCCGGTGGCACCCCGGCCATGTGTGACGGTGTGACCCAGGGCCAGCCGGGCATGGAGCTGAGCCTTTTTTCACGCGACACCATCGCCATGAGTACGTCGGTCGCCCTGAGTCATAATATGTTCGATGCCACCATGTTGCTCGGCATCTGCGACAAAATCGTTCCTGGTTTGCTGATCGGGTCGCTGAGCTTCGGCTACCTGCCGACCATTCTGGTGCCGGCTGGTCCCATGCCGTCTGGGCTGCCCAATAAAGAGAAGCAGCGCATTCGCCAGCTCTACGCCGAGGGCAAGATCGGTAAAGACGAGCTGCTGGAGGCGGAATCCCAGTCCTACCACAGCCCCGGTACCTGCACGTTCTATGGTACCGCCAACAGTAATCAGCTTCTGGTGGAGGTAATGGGGCTGCATCTGCCAGGGTCGGCCTTCGTGAACCCGGGTACGCCACTACGTGAAGCCTTGACCCGTGAGGCAACCGAACAGGTTATCCGGCTGTCCAAGCCCCACGGAGGCACGTTGGGTCTGGGCGACATGGTGGACGAAAAGAGTATCGTGAATGCGCTGGTGGCGCTGCTGGTGACCGGTGGCTCCACCAATCACACCATTCACTGGATCGCCATCGCCCGAGCCGCCGGCATCATTGTCGACTGGAACGACTACTCCGAGTTGTCATCGGCGGTACCTTCGATGACGCGTATTTATCCCAACGGCCAGGAAGACGTGAACGCCTTCCACGAAGCGGGGGGAACGCCGTTCCTGATCCGTGAGTTGCTGAGTGCCGGTCTGCTTCATAATGACGTTGAGACGGTTGTGGGGCATGGGCTGGAACAGTACGCACGAATGCCGGAACTGGAGAATGACAAGCTGGTGTGGAAGCCGGCGCCTGAGAAAAGTGCCAAGCCGGATGTGCTGAGTACAGCGGCGGAGCCCTTTGCGCCGGACGGCGGATTGCGGGTTCTGGATGGCAATCTTGGCCGTGGCGTGATCAAGGTGTCGGCCGTGGCGGAGGAGCACCGCGTAGTGAAGGCACCGGCTGTTGTGTTCAATGACCAGAACGAACTCAAGGCGGCCTTCGATGCGGGTGACCTCAACCGCGATTGCGTTGTGGTGGTCCGGTTCCAGGGCCCGAAAGCCAACGGTATGCCTGAATTGCACAAGCTGACGCCGTACCTTGGTGTGCTTCAGGATCGTGGCTATAAGGTTGCGCTGGTTACCGATGGTCGCATGTCCGGAGCGTCCGGTAAGGTGCCGGCAGCCATACACGTCTATCCGGAAGCGGCGAATGGTGGGGAGCTTTGCCGGGTGCGCAATGGCGACGTGATCAATCTGGACGCGGTTGCCGGAACACTGGAGATTGAGGTGTCGGCTGAGGAATTTGCCAGCCGCGAGGCAGAAAAAGCGGACCTGAGCAGTTATCATCACGGCCTGGGCCGGGAGCTGTTTGGCTGGATGCGCAAAGCCGCCAGCAACCCGGAAGAGGGCGCCAGCTTTTTCTGGAATCACGACGCATGACGAAAGACAACTACTCGCTGGTAGGAGACATCGGGGGTACCAACGCCAGGTTTGCTCTCGTTCGCTCCGGTGACGTTACCCCGGAGGCTGTTGAAGTCCTTGCCTGCGGGGACTACGACAATCTTGATGCTGCCATCGTTGATTACCTTGCCCGCTGCGGCGTAGGGGAGGTGCAGGATGTCTGTCTTGCGGTAGCATCGCCAGTCCAGGGCACCCAGGTGCGGATGACCAACAACCACTGGCGTTTCGACAGCGAGGAGGTTCGCAGGCGGTTTGGTTGGGGCGCGTTCAAGGTGATCAATGACTTTACTGCCATGGCCCTCGGGGTTCCCCATGTCAGTGCCGATAAGCTGGTCCACGTTTGCGGCGGCCCAGGCAATGCGGCGCGCCCCCGGCTGGTTATCGGTCCGGGTACCGGCCTGGGAGTGTCAGGGTTGGTTCCGTTGCAGCATGGCTGGGTGCCGCTGATGACTGAGGGTGGTCACGTGGACTTTGCCCCGACAGACGATACCGAGATGGCTATCCTGCGGATTCTGAAGGCCCGGTTCGGTCGCGTTTCCGTCGAACGTATCCTGTGTGGTCAGGGTTTGCTGAACCTTTACCAGGCCCACGCGGAGATACAGGGCGTGGCCGCCCCCCTGGATGCGCCGGAGAAAATAACCGCCGCCGCGTTGGATCAGTCTGACCTGCTTGCCCGCCAGACTTTGCGGCACTTCTGCGAGATTCTTGGGCGCGTTGCCGGCAATGGGGTTCTGACTCTCGGCGGCACTGGGGGTGTTTACCTGTGCGGAGGCATTCTCCCCAGGTTCATCGATTTCTTCCTGGAAAGCCCGTTCCAGAAAGGTTTCGAAGACAAGGGGCGGATGCGTCCCCTGCTGGAATCAACGCCGGTTTACGTAGTGATGGATGGGTACACCGGTTTGTTGGGGGCTGCCGAAGCGCTGGCCAACCCGGAAGTGTAGTCCGGCGCTCATTCACAGGTAGTGAATGAGCGTATCCCTCTCAAAGCGGTATTGGCGGTTATACACGCCCTTGTCTGAGCGTTTCCCCGCCGCCAGTACCATGGTCACCAGGCCCTTTCTCGGTAGCTTCAACAGCCGTCTTACCCGGCATTCGTCAAAGCCTTCCATGGGGCATGAATCGTAACCGTGGGCCCTCAGCGCCAGCATCAGGTTTTCAGCCGCAAGTGCGGTGGATTTTGTGGCCCAGACTTTCATCTCACTCTTTGAATAGGGGCCCCTGGGAACAGGGCGGGAAAGGCCTACAAACAATCCGGCGGCTTTCTTGGCGGCACCGAGCAGGCCGAAAGGCCCCTGGTTGTAGTGGATGGGTGCGATTCTGGAATAGTACTTCTCGACGATGCCCGGCAACTTTTCCTCCGGCCATTGCTCCAGCGCCATACGGGAGTGCTCTCGCCAGGTGTCAGTACGGGCGACTACGACAATCAGTAGGGGAGCGGTTTTGGCGGCGTTCTGCCCAAGGCAGGCGTCGGCCAGACGCGTTTTGAGGTCTGGGGTCCTGACCACGAAAAATTCCCAGGGCTGAAGATTGCTGGAATTTGGCGCCAGCATGGCCAGCTCAAGGCAATCATCCAGCACGTGTTCCGGCACTGGCTCGTCGGTAAATCGGCGTACTGAACGCCGGCTGCGAACAACCTCGCGAAACGCATTCAGGGTGGCGTTGGAGTCAACATCTGACTTGGCATTCATGGGCGGAGCAGTCCTTGTGCCGTTCTCGGAATCGTCGATTTGTGGCTAACGGGTTGAGGCTTTATGGTTACGTTAAGTGGCTGTGTATGCAATGGCCTATTCTTCTGGAGTGGTTGGCACAAATGACCAGTCTTTATTCCCGGATGCCGTTTGGTGAATTGGTGGAGAACGTTCGCCAGTGCCGGATCTGTGAAGCTCAGTTGCCCCTCGGGCCCCGGCCGGTGATCCAGATCTCGCAGTCAGCGCGTTTGCTGGTGGTGGGGCAGGCGCCCGGGCGCCGTGTTCACGATACCGGATTGCCGTTCAACGACCCCAGCGGCGACCGGCTGCGCAACTGGATGGGCATTGACCGGGACACTTTCTACGACGAACAGCAACTGGCGATCTTGCCCATGGGGTTCTGTTATCCCGGCACAGGAAAGAACGGTGACCTGCCACCACGGCCGGAGTGTGCGCCTGCCTGGCGGGGCCTGCTACTGGAACGCCTGGAGCATGTGGAGCTGACGTTGGTGATTGGACAGTACGCTCATGCCTGGCACTTGCCAGGGGCGAAAACGTCGGTGACTGAGCGGGTGAGGCAATGGCGGGAGGTGTGGCCGACCATGTTGCCGTTGCCACACCCCAGCCCGAGAAACAACCTTTGGCTACGGCGCAATCCCTGGTTCGAGCAGGAGGTTATTCCCGAGCTGCGCCGCCGGGTAAAGGATATTCTGGACGACTGAGCTCCCAGGTGTCTGTTGTACACCTATCGGGCTTCTTCCCAGCGCGCAAGAAGATCTTCGTAGCGAATGGTTTTCCCCGGTGGCTTTTCGTTCTTCAACTTCGGCTTCGGAGCTCCTGGTTGTGCGAGCCACCAGTCGCGACCTTTTGCATCGTCGTCTGATGCGATACGGGGTGGGCAGTTCTTGACCGTGTAGTTCCGTTCCATCACCGCCATCGCCCTGTCCTGACTTTCGGCCAGTTTATCCATGGCCTGCTGTGCTGTGCGTTCTCCCGACATTGCATCGGCGATGTTCGGCCACCAGAGTTTGGCCAGTTTGGGATAGTCGGCGATATTAACACCGGTCGGTGTCCAGGCTTCACGGGCGGGGCTGCGGTAGAACTCCACCAGCCCGCCCAGTTCCGCGCTTCTGGCCTGCATTTCCGGGGAGTCCAGGTCCGATTCGCGAATTGGCGTCAGGCCCACGAGCGTTTTTTGAAGTGATACCGATTTTGAGACGGTGAACTGGGCGTAGAGCCAGGCCGCTTTCTGGCTGCGATCACTCATCACTCTGGGAATGGTCCAGGCGCCTACGTCCTGATAGCCGAGTTTCATGCCTTCCGACCAATAGGCGCCGTAAGGAGAGGGTGCCATTCGCCATTTCGGCGTACCGTCGTCATTGACCACGGGTAGCCCGGGTGTGGTCATGTCGGACGTGAAGGCGGTATACCAGAAAATCTGCTGGGCAATCTGGCCCTGAGCGGGAACGGGACCGGCCTCGGAAAAGTTCATCTCTGGCGCTTCCGGTGGCGCGTAGCTTCTGAGCCAATCTATGTACTTCTGCAAGGCATAAACAGCGGCCGGCCCGTTGGTGGCGCCGCCTCTCTTGACGGAGGAGCCAACAGGATGACATTCCTCCATCCGGATTCCCCATTCATCCACTGGCAGGCCATTGGGTAGCCCGGGGTCGCCAGCGCCCGCCATGGATAGCCAGGCATCGGTGAAGCGCCATCCAAGTGACGGATCTCGTTTGCCATAGTCCATATGGCCGTACACGCGCTCGCCGTCGATCTCCTTCACATGGACGGTGAAGAACTCGGCAATATCCTCATAGGCGGACCAGTTCAATGGCACGCCAAGCTCATAGCCATAGCGCTCCAGGAACTTTGCGCGTAACTCGGGGCGCTGGAACCAGTCGTAACGGAACCAGTAGAGGTTGGCGAATTGCTGGTCCGGCAACTGGTAGATTTTTCCATCCGGGCCCGTCACGAAGCTCAGGCCAATAAAATCCTTCAGGTCCAGCGTGGGCAACGTGTACTCGCGCCCCTTGCCTTCCATGTAGTCACTCAGTGCCAGTGCCCAACCGGTGCGCGCGTGGGTGCCAATCAGGTCTGAGTCGTTGACGAAGGCGTCATACCGACCCTTGGCAGCCATGATCCTTTGTAGGTTGACCTGCCGGATGACCTCGCCTTCCGGTTTCAGGTCGTGAGTCACCTTTATGCCGGTAATGTCGGAAAACGCTTTCGCGAGTACTTCGGATTCGTAACGGTGCGTTGCCAGGTTCTCTGACAGAACCGAAATCTCAAGGCCTTCCAGCGGCTTGGCGGTGTGTGCAAACCAGGCAAGCTCTTCTGCCTGTTGCTCCGTAGATAGCGTGGACGCCTGAAAATTTTCTGAAATCCACTGATGGATGACCTGCTTGCGTGCTTCCGGCAACGCACTAAACGTATCTGAACCGTGACCGGCTGCGCTGAAGCACAGCAGACAGGTGGTCGCAGCGACAATTGGCCATTTCCTCATGGAACACCTTTCTTGTTGTTAGTCACACGTGTTTTGTTGGTTTTACTACATTATTGAGAGTAATGTTCGTTTTGTGGTTCGTCAACGAAAATTTATCGACATTTCTGTATTTGTAATTAAGTCAACAAAAACAACAATATATTGATTGTTTCGTTGTTTTTTGCGCCATGCAAGGGCGCAGATTTCAGATAAAATATGTTCTAAAACTTTCCATTTTTTCTTTAGCGCGCTAGATTTGTTCTGTCTCGAAAACAGAAAGCGGCCAAAAACCGCAATAAATGTTCGAGATGACAGTGTCTGTTAGCAAGAGGTAGCCCATCAAGTTATTGATATAAAGGTTATTTCAGGTTCCAACGAGAGGAAGTGCTGATAGGCCAGAAAATCTCAAACAATAATAGGAAGCTATCATGATCGAAAACAAAAACTGCGCGAATGTTAAGTCTTTCAAATTGTCTGCGCTGGCGGCCGGGGTTGCGATGGTTGCCGGAGCGTTTGCTGCGCCGGCATATGCTGATACCACGTTCGAATCCGACAGCGGTTGGAGAGCGGGATTCAATGGTCACATTCCGATCTTCGCGGTACTTGGCAACTACGACGATCCAACGGACGAAGACTCGTTTACCATCACCACAGGCTTTAACCCGGCTACGCTGCAAACCAACATCTACGCTCCCACTCAGAATGGCCTGGAAGTATCGGGTCACTTCCAGATGAACGCAGACATAGCGCCTGGTGATGCCAATGCGAATTTCCGCAGCCGCGTGTCCGAGATCGCGGTTGCCGGTGATTTCGGTCAGGTCAACATTGGTAAGGGCTTCGGGATCTTTGGTGTTCCAGCTATCGGGGACAACGGCAGTGCCCTGGGTGTCGGCCTGATCGGCGGCCCGGATCAGGTGGCTGCAACGGCGGGACGTATTGGTAATGGTTACTTCTACGCCAACTTCACGCCGCGTGTGATGTATACCTCGAATAGCCTGGGTGGTCTGCAATTCAAGGTGGGTGTATTCAGCCCCTCCAAGGTGGATGGCGTAGCTGATGCGGAATACAGCGCGCCCCGAATTGAGGGCAACGTGGTCTACACCGCGGATATGTTCTCGTTGTGGTCAAGTGCCTTTACTCAGGATGTAGACTCGAAGACCGGCACCTTTGACGACTACACCATGTCTGGTGTCGATTTTGGTGGTTCGGTGTCGCTCGGCAACCTGAATGTTCGTGGTAACTATTCCATGACGTCCGGTACCGGGAACGGCGTATTTGCCGCTCGCCTGGATCCGAACGAGGAAGACGCCAGTCAGTGGTACGTTGAGACGACATACGGCTTCAACCGCACCACATTGGGTGTCAGCTACGGCGAGGGTGAAGACGACATCAACTCGAGCGCGAACGATACGGATCTGACCATGGTGTTTGCGCGTTACGCCGCTACGGACGCCCTGACCCTGATGGCCGAGTACACGACGCTGGGCACAGAGGGTGGTCAGGGTGAATACGATGCGTTCATTGTTGGCTCACAGCTGACGTTCTGATAGAAGCGGAAGAGCCTTATACACCCTACTGACTGGACGAAGGGTGGGGCAGGAAAAGCCGGGTGCCGTAAGGCATCCGGCTTTTTCGTATCCAGGGGTACTGGGGAGTGCTTGCCAGTAAAGGGGCACAAAAAAGCTCCGGGCGGGGGAGGCCGGCCGGAGCGAAATGCCTGAGAGAGTGATTCAGGCGCTGTGGTGGAGAGCAACGGTTTGCGGTTGCGGGGTTGCCTGGGAGGATAGATATCTGTCCAGCTCCCGAACATCGTCTTCAGTGGCATAGAGCCCCTGTTTGGTGCGGCGCCAGAGAATGTCCTCCGACGTCATCGCCCATTCGTGCTTGATAAGATACTCGACTTCGCGCTCGTAGAGTGTGCCGGCAAACCGATATCCCAGATCCTGGATGGATTTTGCGTCGCCCAGAAAGTCGTATGCCTTGGTGCCGTAAGTACGCACGTAACGGCTGTATACCGCTTCGGGAAGCCACGGGTATTTTGCGGACAGGCTTGCCTCGAGAGTGTCGTGATTCTCGAAATCACCACCGGGCAGGATGCCTGTTTTCGTCCACGGACCGCGGGCGTGTGGGAAAAACTGGCAGAGTTTGTCCGTCGCAGCTTCCGCAAGTTTGCGGTAGGTAGTGATCTTGCCACCAAAGACAGAGATGACCGGTGCCTTGCCTTTTTCCCGGCTCACTTCAAACGAATAGTCGCGGGAAGCCTTTTTGGCATCTCCTTCTTCGTCGTCCATTAATGGGCGAACGCCGGAATAGGACCACACCACATCGCTTTCCGTTAGTTGGCGTTTAAAGTGCGAGTTGACGATATCCAGCAGATATTCGGTTTCTTCCGGTGATATTTTCGCTTTTTTCGGGTCGCCTTCGTAATCCACGTCGGTGGTGCCTACCAGGGAGAACTCGTCCTCGTAGGGGATGACGAACACAATGCGTTCGTCTTCGTTCTGGAGAATGTAGGCCTCGGTTTCCCGATTGAGGCGAGGCACCACAATATGACTGCCCTTGACCATGCGAATGGTTTTTGGCGCTTTCATGGACAGGCTTTCGCTGAACAGCCGGCTTACCCAGGGGCCCGACGCATTGACAATCACCTTGGCGGAGACGTGGTGGATACTGTCGTCATTCATATCCTGAAGCGATACGTTCCATGAATCCGCGCCGCGCTCGGCATTGATGCACTTGGTTCTGGTCAGGATGGTGGCACCGCACTCCTGGGCTTTCTTGGCGGTTAGTACCACCAGGCGAGCATCATCCACCCAGCCGTCTGAATACTCAAAACCTTTGGTGATGTCCGACTTGAGCGGATCCTTCTCATCGAACTTTATGGAGCGCGACCCAGGAAGGACCTCTCGCTTGGCCAGATGGTCATAAAGGAACAGTCCGGTCCGGATCATCCAGGCGGGGCGAAGGTGAGGGCGGTGTGGCAACCGAAAGCGCATTGGCCACATGATGTGTGGCGAATTTCGCAGCAGCGACTCCCGTTCTGCCAGGGCTTCACGTACCAGGCGGAACTCGTAGTGCTCAAGGTATCGGAGACCTCCATGAATCAGCTTGCTGCTGCTGGACGAGGTGGCTGAGGCGAGGTCGTTCATTTCGCAAAGCAACACCTTCAGGCCGCGGCCTGCGGCGTCCATGGCGATACCTGTGCCGTTGACGCCACCGCCCACAACGACAACGTCAAATGTATTGTTCTCCTCGGTCATCTCGAGTCATCTCCTGACGCCAATGAAAGGACGCTTCCGGCGCTCTTTCCGATTTTCACAGAAACGTATACCCATATTATGCGAAAGCAAAATATATTCGTAAAGGAAAATACAGAAAAAAAACGAAAAAAGATGGGCGAATGCTTTGGGAGTCACGCTGCCAGGCTATGACTGGGTGATGGTTACGGCGATGGAGGGGTCAGACCAGGTGCAGTTCCACGTTGTTTTCACGCAGGAGCTGGCGGATTTCGACGGGAGGCGGTTCATCGGTAAACACATGATCTGCCTGAGCAATGCTGCCGAGGCGCACCATGGCGTTGCGGCCGAACTTGGAATGGTCCGCGGCCAGCAGTACCTGGCCGGAATTCTCGATGATGGACTGGGCAACCCGGACTTCCCGGTAATCGAAGTCCAGCAAAGAACCGTCACTGTGGATGCCGCTGATACCGATAATGCCGAAATCCATCTTGAACTGGTTGATGAAGTCCCGAGTGGCTTCACCCACGATGCCGCCGTCGCGGTTACGCACTTCGCCGCCGGCAATAATGATGTGGAAGTCTTCCTTGGCGGAAAGAATGGATGCGACGTGAAGGTTGTTGGTGACTACCTGGAGGTTGTTTTTCTCAAGCAGGGCCTTGGCAATGGTTTCCGTGGTGGTGCCGATGTTGATGAACATGGAGGAGTTGTCGGGGATCATGTCGACCAGTGCTTCAGCGATGCGCTCCTTGGCTTCCAGGTCCATGATTTTGCGAGCCTGGTAGGCAGTGTTCACCGTGCTGGAGTCGATGCCGGCGCCGCCGTGATGTCGGCGCAGTTTCTTCTGGCTGGCCAAGTCGTTCAAATCCCGGCGGATGGTTTGCGGCGTTACCTTGAACTGATCAACCAGTTGCTCGGTGGTCACGAAGCCGTTCTGCTGGATGAGCTCCATGATCAGGTCCTGTCGGCGTCGTTGTGCCATTCAACTTCCTCCGGTTCACGGTTTTTCTGTAACGAACGAAATAGCGATTTCAAACCTGAACTCAGTTTAGAGTGTTTTGTGCCTTTGTGCAGCATTTTTAGGGGCTTGTGTGAGGCTTGCGAAATGCGGGTAAGTTTTCGCCCGCAAAAAGGGTTGGCTTTTGTTTTCAAAAAAGTAAAAATACGAAAAAATAAGAACACTGGCCCGAGGCAAAACAACTATGACTCAGTACATTCTGTCGATCGACCAGGGGACAACCAGTTCCCGCGCCATCCTTTTCACCCTGGATGGCAACATCCACGCGACGAGCCAGCAGGAGTTCCCTCAGCATTTTCCCGCGAGCGGCTGGGTCGAGCATGAGCCGGAAGACATCTGGCGTACTGTCCAGGAAACCTGCGATGACGTGATGGCCAAGGGGTGTGGTGACAACGATGAGGTTGTCGCAGTTGGCATAACGAACCAGCGTGAAACCACGGTGTTGTGGGACCGCGCAACGGGCGAGACCATCTACCCGGCGATCGTCTGGCAGGACAGGCGAACCGCGGACTGGTGTGAATCGCTCAAGAAGCAAAGCCTTGAACCTTCAGTGAACAACAAGACAGGGCTGTTGATTGACCCCTATTTTTCGGCGACGAAAATTCGCTGGATACTGGACAACGTACCGGGCGCCCAGCAACGGGCGGAACGCGGAGAATTGGCGTTCGGCACGATCGACAGTTTTCTTCTTTGGCGACTGACCGGCGGCAGGGAGCACAGGACCGATGCGACCAATGCCAGTCGCACCCTGTTGTTCAACATTCACGATCAGGATTGGGACCCGGAGCTACTTGACCTGTTCGGCATTCCTGCCTCGTTGTTGCCGCAGGTGATGGATTCGGCAGCGGACTTCGGCCAGATCGTCGGTAACGGTCGGCTGGGTGGTACGTCCGTCATGGGTATGGCGGGGGACCAGCAGGCGGCCCTGTTCGGCCAGACGTGCTTTGAAACCGGAATGGCGAAAAGCACCTACGGTACCGGCTGTTTCCTGATGCTGAACACCGGCGACAAGGCTCTGACGTCAGAGCACCGCCTGCTCACAACGGTAGCCTATCGCCTCAACGGAAAGCCTGCCTACGCGCTGGAGGGGAGTATCTTTATCGCCGGTGCGGCTATCCAGTGGCTGCGAGACGGATTGCAGCTGATTCGGGACGCCTGTGAGACCGAACCCCTAGCGGAAGGCACACCGGTGGACCACGGGGTCTATCTGGTGCCAGCGTTTACGGGCCTGGGCGCACCGTACTGGGACCCCAACGCCCGTGGGGCGATTTTCGGGCTGACCCGTGATACCGGGATCAAGGAAATCGTGACCGCTGGCCTGCAATCGGTTTGCTATCAGACCAAGGATCTGCAGAAGGCGATGGAGAAGGATGGCATAAGGCCCATTACCCTGCGTGTGGACGGTGGCATGGTGGCCAACAACTGGGTACTGCAGTTCCTGGCGGATATCCTCGGGGCGCGGGTCGATCGGCCTGCATTGGTGGAGACCACCGCGCTGGGCGCGGCCTATCTGGCTGGCCTGCAGGCGGGTGTCTACAAAAGCCTGGAGGATCTGAGCAGTATGTGGCGATGCGACCGCAGTTTTGAGGCAACGATGACTAAAGCCCAACGTGACAAGCTCTACGACGGCTGGCTTAAAGCCATTCGCAAGCTATGACTACCTTACACCCAGATCCCGAAGTCGCTTGTACAGGGTGTTGCGGCTGACAGCCAGTTCCCTGGCTGCACGGGACACGTTGCCCATGCACTGTCGGTAGACCACCAGTGTCTGATCCATGGTGTCATTCCGGGAGTTGTCATTCGCCTGGGGCGATTCTCTGTAGGGCGATGCATCGAATACCGGTTTGCGCTCGGGCCTGGTTTGACTCTCATAATCCGCCAGGAAATCCTCCGGCAGATGCCAGAGTTGCACGTCGTCGCCGTCGGCAATGGCCACGGCGACGCGGACGATGTTCACCAGCTGGCGAATATTTCCGGGCCAGGGGTGATTCTCAAGCGCCGCCATTACCTCATTGTTCAGAGTGTCCGATTGGCCGCTGTCACGATGCTCCAGATAGATTCTGCGGATCAGCTCGCGCCGGTCCATTCGATCCCTGAGTGCTGGAAGCTCAAGGCTGAGGCCATTGATGCGGTAGTAGAGGTCCGCTCTGAACTCACCATTGTCGATTCGATCTGCGAGCGGGCGGTTGGTCGCAGACACCAGCAGTAGGTCCACGGGAATGCGTTCCGTGGAGCCCACCGGTGTCACTTCCCGTTCCTGCAGCACGCGCAATAGCCGGGATTGGGCGGCCAGGGGCATTTCTCCGATTTCGTCCAGGAACAGAATGCCCTTGTCGGCCTTGCGTATCAGGCCCAGAGAACCCTGGGCGCGGGCGCCGGTGAATGCGCCGGCCTCGTAGCCAAACAGTTCGGATTCGACAAGCTCCGGTGGGATCGCCGCACAGTTAACGGAGACCAGAGGCTGCGCGCATCGTTGGCTGGTTCCATGCAGGGCTTTGACCATCACTTCCTTGCCCACACCGGTTTCACCACAAATCAGTATCGGAACGCCTCTCTCCAGAACCTTCCTCGCCTGGTCGGCACAGCGTCGGACCAGTGGATCCCCATGTTCAATATCGTCCATGGAAACGCCAGCCATGCCTGGCTCCGTGGGCCTGGCACGGGGTATTGCGCGCGCGGGCTTTGTGGTGACGGTGTCGAGCGAGACCGGCCGCTTCAACAGTCCTGACAGCCGCACTCGTTTCGTGGTCGTGAGCTGTATGGGGGTGTTGTGGGAGTGATTCAGTATCAGGTTCCGGTTTTCAATGAACAGCGAGTTCAGGTTGCGCCCTGACAAAGGCTCGCCGAGTAGTTGATCTGCCCGCTGATTGGAGGCAACTATGCGGCCGTTGGGGTCAAACGCGATCAGTCCCGACCAGGGGCTGTCGATATTGTCCGCCGTGGTGTTGAGGGTGAGGATAAAATGATCGCCCCCCAGCTGCCTGACGATCAGACGGTTTTCAACCGATTGCGAAAGAAGCCGAACCATCCCCAGCGTATGCGCCTGCGGTAGGTAGGCATCACTGAAGGCACTGAGAACCCCCACCAGGGTTCTGTCGGTATCGAATATCGGCGCCGCAGAACTGATGATGCTCCGGTTGAGTTTGAGAAAGTGTTCGTTTCGCTGGACCTGGACGGGCGAGCGGGTGGCGATGGACGTGCCGATGGCGTTGGTGCCAGCGTAGCGTTCGTGCCAGCTGGCGCCTGCGCTGAACCATGGCCGCAGATGGCTTTCGGTAATGCGTTTGTCGCCCCAGCCCTTCAGGACCTGGGCATGGGAGTCGGCCAGCAGGATCAGGCAGCGGCTGTTGGACATGATGTTGTTGTAGTAGGGAAGTACTTCCGTCTCTGTTGTGCTGAGTAACGCTTCGTAGTCTTTTTCCAGCGTTTCCCGGGCACGGTCGTCGAGGTTCGCGGGTTCGGGTTCGTAGTCATGGTGAAGCCCGTAACCAATACAGCGGTTCCAGGAATCCGCGATGATGGATCGGTATTCCGCCCTCTCTTGTTGCCTTTTCACGCGAATCCTCCGCGTTCCTGAAGTTCGTTTTGTTTTTTCGCACCCCGCCAGGGTGGCCCGAGGCCGCGAATCTGTTCGCTACGATGTTCAATAATGTGCTCATTGGTTGTTCAGGTCAATGTTCAAACTGAACAAAAAGTTTGATATCGAACATTTTTGTTTTCAATAAAGAAATTTTCCAGAAATTTAATGGCAATAAAAACAATGGTCTACGTATTTGCTCGTGGTTTTCACCTACATTGGTATGCTCATTGCCTTTATGTATTCGAAATCGAATTCTCGCCGGTCGCCTGCGGTGACGGCGGATAACGTGCCACAAGAACAACAAAGGAAAGCCTATGTCCTTAACGCTGGAGAACCTCTCCCGTGTCGTGGATGGAGTCGATTACATCCGCGACGCGAACATCACGTTTGAGGCAGGTTCGTTCAACGTTCTGCTCGGGCGTACATTGGCCGGCAAAACCTCGTTGATGCGGCTGATGGCCGGGCTGGACAAGCCCGATGACGGCCGCCTCATCTACAACGGCAACGATGTCACCGGGCAAAGCGTTCAACAACGCAATGTCTCAATGATCTATCAGCAGTTCATCAACTATCCCAACCTCACGGTGTACGAAAACATCGCCTCGCCCCTGCGTCTGGCCAAGATGAAGGAGAGCGAGATTGACCGACGGGTCAAGGAAACCGCGAACATGCTGCAGATTGACCCCTTGCTGAAGCGGTATCCGCTGGAGCTTTCCGGGGGGCAACAGCAGCGCACGGCGATGGCCAGGGCCCTGGTCAAGGACGCGACCCTGATCCTGTTTGACGAACCGCTGGTGAACCTCGACTACAAACTGCGGGAAGAGTTGCGCGCTGAGTTGCGGGAACTGTTCCGCGAACGCCAATGCATTGCCGTATACGCCACCACCGAAGCCAACGAGGCTCTGGCGTTGGGAGGTGTCACCACGCTCCTGAACGAGGGACGGATCGTTCAGAGCGGCCCGGTGATGGACGTTTACCGTAACCCAGTGAACACCCTGGCGGCACAACTGTTCAGTGAGCCGCCCATGAATATGATCAAGGGCCGGGTCACCGACACGGAAGTGACCTTCGACGAATACTCCCATCATGCGTTGACTCAGGAACTCGCACGGCTCGAACCCGGCGATTACTGGTTTGGTATCCGCCCGAGTCACATCGGACTGGTCCCCAACAATGAGGATGATCTCGAGATGTCGATGGAGGTTGAGCTCAGTGAAATCAGTGGCTCCGAAACCTTCATGCACGTGCGCAATCGGTACTTCGAGATGGTGATGCAGTTGATGGGCGTACACCAGTACCACACGGGTTCGCCCATCAAGATCTACCTGCCCATCAACAAACTGTTCGTATTCGATAAAGACGAAAGCCTGGTGCACACACCGGCACAGGTCGTCACAGGAGGGTCGGTCTGATGGCTGAAATTCATTTGAAGTCCCTGGCTCACAGTTACAGCGACACTCCGGCCGGGCCCGATGACTACGCGATCCGTCAGCTGGACCATGTCTGGGAGAAGGGTGGGGCGTATGCATTGCTCGGTCCGTCCGGCTGCGGCAAGAGTACGATGCTGAACATCATTTCGGGTTTGCTCCAGCCCTCCGAGGGCGACGTACTGTTTGATGGCAAGCGGGTGAACGAGCTGTCCCCGAGGGACCGGAACATTGCCCAGGTTTTCCAGTTCCCCGTGATCTATGACTCGATGACCGTGTACCAGAACCTGGCATTTCCGCTCAAGAACACCGGCGTGCCGTCGTCCCAGATCAAGGCCAAGGTGCATGAGATCGCGGAGATCCTGGAGATTGAGAGCGAGCTGCAGAAAAAGGCCAAGAACCTGTCCGCGGACCAGAAACAGAAGGTTTCCATGGGTAGAGGCCTGGTTCGGGGCGATGTGTCCGCCATCCTGTTCGATGAACCGCTGACGGTTATCGATCCCCAGCTCAAGTGGAAGCTGCGCCGCAAGCTCAAGCAGATTCACGAACAGTTCGATATCACCATGGTGTACGTCACCCACGACCAGCTCGAGGCGTCCACGTTCGCCGACAAAATCGCGGTGATGTACGGCGGTCAGATTGTTCAGTTTGGCACCCCAACGGAGCTCTTCGAACAGCCCAACCACACATTTGTGGGGTATTTCATCGGTAGCCCCGGCATGAATCTGATTGAGGTTCAGCGTTGCCCACGTGGGGTCTGCTTCGGCAGCACGGTTGTCCCGCTGAGTGTTCAACACGTCGAGCTGTTACAGCGCCTGCAGTCCAACAATCTCAAGATCGGTATTCGCCCGGAGTTTATCCAGGCGTCCGATATGCCGGCGGACGATACGTTTGAAGCCGAGGTGTTGGATGTCGAGGACCTCGGCACTTACAAGGTCATGACAGTCAAGCTGGATTTCGAAACGTTGAAGGTTCGGCTGACGGAAGACCAGCACTTTGCAGTTGGCGGCCAGGTTCAGCTCAGCTTTCCGGAAAAGTGGCTGAAGCTTTACGTGGACGAGTTTCTGGTAGAGGAGAAGGACCAATGAATAAGGTTCCCAATAATCGTGCCTGGTGGCTCGTACTGCCAGTTTTCATACTTGTAGCGTTTTCAGCCCTGATACCGCTGATGACCGTTGTGAATTATTCGGTCCAGGATATCTTTGGCCCGGGTAACGCCTATTACGTTGGTACCGAGTGGTTTCGCGAAGTGCTTGCTGACGAGCGCCTGAGAGAATCCCTGCTCAGGCAGTTCCTGTTTTCCGGCGCTGTGCTGGCGATCCAGATCCCCCTCGGGATCGGGGTTGCGCTGATGATGCCAAAATCCGGTATCAAGGCCTCTCTGTGCCTGATCCTTCTGGCCATTCCGTTGCTGATTCCCTGGAACGTGGTCGGGACCATCTGGCAGATCTTCGGCCGTGGTGACATCGGCCTGTTTGGCTGGGGCCTGAATGCGCTGGGGCTGGATTACAACTATACCGGCGACACGGTGGATGCCTGGCTGACGGTGCTGCTGATGGACGTATGGCACTGGACACCCCTGGTGGCTCTTCTCTGCTACTCCGGCTTGCGTGCCATTCCCGAAGCCTTCTATCAGGCTGCCGAAATTGACCGTGCCTCCAAGTGGGCCGTGTTCCGCTATATCCAGTTACCGCGCCTGAAAAGTGTGCTGGTGATTGCGGTACTGCTGCGGTTCATGGACAGCTTCATGATCTACACCGAGCCCTTTGTTCTCACCGGTGGCGGGCCAGGCAGCTCAACAACCTTCCTGAGCCAGACACTCACCACCATGGCTATCGGCCAGTTTGATATCGGCCGGGCGGCGGCGTTCTCGCTGATCTACTTCCTGATCGTGCTGCTGGTGTCCTGGGTGTTCTTTACTGCCATAACTCACCTCGACAAAGAAAAATAAGGAGAGAGTGATGAACTATTCACGTTCCAAGGGCTTCGGGATGACGCTGTTTATCGTGCTCCTGCTGACTCCGATCTACTGGCTCCTGAACATGTCGTTCAAGACCAACCAGGAAATTCTCGGCGGCCTGACGTTATGGCCACAGAATTTTACCCTGGCCAACTACGCTGTGATTTTCTCGGATTCAAGCTGGTACTCGGGTTACATCAACTCGATGATCTACGTGTCCATGAACATGACCATCACGCTGCTGGTTGCCTTGCCGGCCGCCTACGCGTTCAGCCGCTACAAGTTTGTGGGTGACAAGCACCTGTTCTTCTGGCTGCTGAGTAACCGTATGGCACCGCCGGCCGTCTTCCTGCTGCCGTTCTTTCAGCTTTATTCATCAGTAGGGCTGTTTGACACCCACATTGCGGTGGCGCTTGCGCATTGCCTGTTCAACGTGCCGCTGGCGGTCTGGATCCTGGAAGGTTTCATGTCGGGTGTGCCGCGCGAGTACGACGAGATGGCCTATATTGATGGCTATAGCTTCCCCAAGTTCTTCGTGAAGATTTTCCTGCCGATGATTCGGTCAGGTATTGGCGTCGCTGCTTTCTTTGCGTTCATGTTCTCGTGGGTGGAGTTGTTGCTGGCCAGAACCCTGACCTCCGTGGACGCGCAACCCATTGGTGCCATCATGACCCGAACGGTCGGGGCAAGCGGTATTGACTGGGGCGTACTGGCGGCAGCCGGTGTGCTCACCATTATTCCCGGCGTGCTGGTGGTCTGGTTTGTTCGTAACCACATCGCCAAGGGCTTCGCACTGGGTCGGGTATAAGGAGACGTATCATGATTGAATGGATGAACTGGACACCAACGGTTGCGATTTTCTTTGCGGTGATTGCCTGCATCTTGCTGACGATGACCGTCTACGAAGTGGTTTCGCCGTGTACTGAGCGAAAAGGGTTCCTGCCGATTTCGACAACCCGGGGGGATCGTCTTTTCATCGGCCTGCTATCGGCGGCCTATATTCACCTTGCGTTCCTGGCTGTCAGCGACATTACTCTTTGGGTAGCGCTGGCGGTGTCGGTGGCGTGGCTCCTGGTGCTGTTGCGCTGGGGGTGATGGGGAATGGTGCCATCGGAGGGTGCCTTTGATTTTCGTTTGTCAGGGAGGGCCGAAAGAATCTTAGGATTTATCGCTCAAAACGGTTGTAAAAATTTCTATAACGAACTATTTTCTTTTTAATGATCGGAATCGAACATCCCTATTCGGCTCCGTTTCCAGGAATAGCGGTCAGAACGCTATATAGGGAAAGCCGAAACGTATTGGCGCAAGCTGTCGCGTTTCGAACACACCAAAACAAGACGAACGAGGTTGGATATGTTCAAGAACAATAAATATCCGAAAACCCTCCTTCTGAGCGCTGCGATTGGCTCGGTGGGATTGGGGCTCAGTTTTCAGGCCAGTGCAGATCAGTATTCTGATGCCGCCAAGAAGTGGGTTAACGAGTCCTTCAAGAAGTCGACTCTGAGCAAAGAAGAGCAGATGAAGGAGATGGAATGGTTCATCCAGGCCGCCAAGCAGTTCCGGGGCATGGATATCAACGTCGTCTCGGAAACCATTGCCACTCATGAATATGAATCCAAGGTTCTGGCTGAAGCATTCAGTGAGATCACCGGCATCAATCTGACTCACACGCTGATCCAGGAAGGCGATGTTATCGAGAAGCTGCAGACACAGATGCAGTCCGGCCGGAACATCTACGACGGCTGGGTCAACGACTCTGACCTGATCGGTACCCACTTCCGCTATGGCAAGGTGATGCCCGTTGAGGACATCATGAACGGTGAAGGCAAGGATCTGACTCTGCCGACACTGGATCTGGATGACTTTATCGGTCTCGATTTCACCACCGGCCCGGACGGCAAGCTTTATCAATTGCCTGACCAACAGTTTGCCAACCTGTACTGGTTCCGTGCCGACTGGTTCGAGCGCGAAGACCTCAAGAAGCAGTTCATGGATATCTACGGCTATGAGCTGGGTGTTCCGGTTAACTGGTCCGCCTATGAGGACATTGCCGAGTTCTTCTCCGTACACGTGAAGGAAATTGATGGCAAGCGTGTCTACGGCCACATGGACTACGGCAAGAAAGACCCGTCACTGGGTTGGCGCTTCACAGACGCCTGGTTCTCCATGGCCGGCGCTGGCGACAAGGGCCTGCCGAATGGTTTGCCGGTCGACGAGTGGGGCATCCGTGTTGACGAATGTCATCCGGTCGGCGCCAGCGTCAGCCGCGGCGGTGCAACCAATGGACCCGCCGCTGTGTATGCAACCACCAAGTATGTTGACTGGTTGGAAAAGTACGCGCCGCCGGAGGCACCGGGCATGACATTCTCTGAAGCTGGTCCCGTGCCCGCTCAGGGCGCTGTTGCCCAGCAGATCTTCTGGTATACCGCCTTCACTGCCAGCATGATCGAAGACGGTCTGCCGGTGGTCAACGAAGACGGCACCCCGAAGTGGCGCATGGCCCCCTCTCCACGTGGGCCCTACTGGGAAGAAGGCATGAAACTGGGTTATCAGGACGTGGGCTCCTGGACCTTCATGAAGTCCACTCCTGAAAAGCGTCGCCTTGCGGCCTGGTTGTATGCACAGTTCACGGTGTCCAAAACCGTATCCCTGGAAAAGACCATCGCTGGTCTGACGCCGATCCGCGAGTCTGATATCGAATCGGATGCCATGACCGAAATGGCGCCCAAGCTCGGTGGTCTTGTGGAGTTCTATCGCAGCCCGGCCCGCGTTCAGTGGTCGCCGACGGGTACCAACGTACCGGATTATCCGAAGCTGGCTCAGCTCTGGTGGCAGTATATTGCTCAGGCTGCAAGTGGCGAAGCAACGCCGCAGAAAGCACTGGACGGACTGGCGCAGGCACAGGATCGTGTCATGGAGCGTCTCGAACGTGCCAGTGTCCAGGAAACCTGCGGTCCGAAGCTGAACGAGCCGCGTGATCCCCAGTACTGGCTGGATCAGCCGGGCGCGCCCAAACCGAAGTTGGACAACGAAAAGCCGAAAGGCAAAACCGTCCGCTACGAAGAGCTGCTCAAAACCTGGGAAAAAGCTCGCGAGAGCTGATTTCTGAGACGGCTCGAGTAGTCCCTCAGTAAATCACTTACCCGTAGTGCCCTGCCGTTGTCCCGGGTTTCCTGGGGCAGCGGCAGACCTAACACCGTCAGGTCGGTGGGTCTTGGCCGGTTGCTTTCATTCCCCCCCCTATTAGCATTTCAGGCGTTCCCCCGTGTTTAGCGGGTTGACCCTGCCGGCCCTTTTTCCACCTTTTTGCACCTGATCTTTCCTTTCCAAATTCCGGACCTGTCCAGGGCTGGCAGCAGGGGTTGATAGGGCATGAGAAAAATTTCAGTTATCCATCGTCTATACCTGGGCTTCGGTTTGCTTTGTGTGATCATCGCAGGCTGGGGGCTGTTCAACGGCAGTATGATGACATCCATTTCCGAGGGTACGTCTGCGGTAAAGGAGAGAATCTTCCCGTTTCAGCGTGCTGTCCAGGCTGTCGAGGCAACGACAGGGGGCAGTGGCATGGCGGTCATCTCGCTCGCCAGGGTGAGGGACAACCAGGAACTGGAATCCCGCTATGGAAGGCTGATAGATAAAATGACCGCGCTGGATAAGCAGGTGACGTCACTCGCTGCCGAAGCCGGCGAAATCCGCTTGCTTACTGGGTTCGAGGAACCCGCGCAGC
The DNA here is from genome assembly GCF_042604615.1 of Marinobacter sp. M5B. Lineage (NCBI taxonomy): Bacteria > Pseudomonadati > Pseudomonadota > Gammaproteobacteria > Pseudomonadales > Marinobacteraceae > Marinobacter > Marinobacter sp. M5B. The sequence goes on along the minus strand of NZ_CP156894.1, from coordinate 2,796,221 downwards.
AGTACCGGGAGGCCCTTGGCGCGCTGCAAAAACAAGCGGCCAGGCTTAGCGAACACCAGGCGGAGGTTATCCGGGTATCTGAGTCAGTGAACCGTGATTTATCCGACTTTCTTGCCAAAGCCTCGGAAATGAAACAGTTGTTGCTTCGTGAAGCATCAGCGCCCGCAGGGTCTGACATTTATCTGAAAGACCTGCTCATGACGGTCATGGGGAACCTGTCCAATATTGAACTGCTAATTATGCAATTGGTCAGCACCGACGATGCCGAACGGCTCAAAGCCGTGGTGGAAAACCTGCGATTCAACACCGTGACGGTTGAGCAGGATATTGAGGCCATCATTGGCGAGATTGCGTCGCTGGAGTCGCTTGCGCCTATCGCAAGCGATTTCTTTGAGTCGGTCAACAGTGAGGCCGGCATAGTCAGCCAGTATTACGATTACCGCAGCAACCTGCTGGCGGTGAACAGCACCGTCGCGGACATAGAGGCCGGGCTTGATCACCTCAACAGCCATATTGACCGGATGGTCACGGCAGCCGGAGAGGCCGCTGTACAGACCGTCGACAACCTGGATGCCACGGCGCGTTTCTCGGAACAGCTGGTGTATTACCTGGTACCGCTAATTCTGTTTATTGCTGTTGTGATCTCGGTGTGGTTGGGGCGGTTGATCAGTATTCCTCTGCGTGCCACCGTCAATCACCTCTCGGCGATGGCTGGGGGCGACTATAGCCGCGAACTGACATTCCGCGCCAACGGCGAGTTTATTGAACTGAAAGAGTCGGCCAATAAGCTCGCAGCGGCCATGCGGGAGGTGTTGGGCAGCCTGCAGAAAGCCGGCGGTGAAATTACCGGTGTGGCGGCGTCCAACGCGGATTTTTCCCACGACCTGAGCCAGCGTATTCGGGGGCAGGCCGATGACCTCAATTCGATAGCGACCGCCATGACGGAGATGGAAGCGTCCTGCCATCACGTGGCGGAATCCGTCAGGGACACCCACCAACTGGTGGAGTCGGTGAACAGTCGGGTTGATGAAAGCAAAGAGACCGCCAACGCCAACATGGAGTGTGTGAATGAACTGGAAGAGCAGATACAGCAGACCTCCGGCAAGCTGAAAAAGCTGGAGAGTGCGTCCCACGACATCGGGCGCATCACCGAATCCATCGATGAAATCGCCAACCAGACCAACCTGCTGGCGCTCAACGCAGCCATTGAGTCCGCCAGGGCTGGAGAGTTTGGCCGTGGGTTCGCAGTGGTGGCCGACGAAGTCAGACAACTTGCCCAGAAAACCACCAGTAGCACGGACACCATTCGTGGCCTCGTCAACCGTCTCCAGGGGGATGCGGCCGAAGCCGTGAGTTCCATGGAAGACAGCTTCCAGCGCCTGGAATCGGTCAAGTCCCTGATCACCGATGCCTCCAAAGGCGTTGAAACCATTCGGGAGGCCGTCGACCAGATCCGCAATAGCGCGGAACATGTTCGTACCGGCATGGACGAGCAGGAAGACGTCAGCCGTTCGGTGTCGCGCAATGTTACCGAAATCAGCGGGTCGTCATCGGAAAATTTGGCGGAGATCGAACAACTGGTAGCGACTAGCGACCAGCTCAAGGCATCGATGAGTGATATCGAAGCGTTGATCGGGCGATTCCGGGTGTAGTCGAAACCGTTTGAAGTTCCTATTGGGGTTTTCCATATAACAAAATCATATGGAATTGTGTTCTTTTTCGCTTGTGAATGTTCGTAAACGAATATTACAATCGAGTGAACTGTTCGATAGTGCACCTATGTGTGCGGAAACAAAAACAACACGAGCAAGTAGGTTAATGATTATGGAGCGTATTCAGTCCGTATTCGCCCGGGAAATTCTGGATTCCCGCGGTTTTCCCACAGTGGAAGTGGATGTTGAGTTGGGAAACGGCGTGGTCGGACGCGGTCGGGCGCCGTCGGGCGCCTCCACCGGTTCCAGGGAGGCCCTGGAAAAAAGGGACGGTGATCCTGATCGGTACAATGGCAAGGGTGTGCTGGGGGCTGTCGAAGCGGTTAACCGGCACATCGCACCAGCGATTGAAAACCGGGTGGTGTTTGACCAGTTGGTGATTGATCGGCTGATGCGCCACCTGGACGGCACCGATAACAAGTCCGGTTTTGGTGCAAACGGCATTCTCGCCGTGTCCCTGGCGGTTGCCGATGCCGCCGCCAACTTTCGACAGCAACCGCTGTACCGCTATCTGGCAGAACTCTATGGTTGCTCCGGTCCGTGTGTGTTGCCGGTACCCATGATGAATATCATCAACGGCGGTGCCCATGCAGACAATACCGTTGATCTTCAGGAATTCATGATCCAGCCGGTCGGAGCGCCCAGCTATAGCGAGGCATTGCGAATGGGTGTTGAAACCTTCCATGCACTGAAATCACTGCTGACCGAGAAAGGCCTTTCCACCGCCATTGGTGACGAAGGCGGTTTCGCGCCGGATCTGCGCTCCAGCGACGAGGCGTTGGATCTTATCCTGGAAGCGGTCGTCAGGGCGGGTTATCGGCCGGGCACGGATATCGTGCTGGCTCTGGACTGTGCCGCGTCCGAGTTCTATCGCGATGGCCGCTACGAGTTGTCCGGAGCCGGAGCAAGCTTTGACTCCGCCGGCTTTGCCGATTATCTGCTGTCGCTGGCGATGCAGTACCCCATCGCGTCCATCGAGGACGGTATGGATGAGGACGACTGGGATGGCTGGAAGCTGCTGACCGAAAAGCTGGGGGAACGGGTGCAACTGGTAGGGGATGACCTGTTCGTGACCAATGCGTCACTGATCGCGGATGGCGTGCGGAAGGACATCGCCAATTCGGTTCTGATCAAGTTCAACCAGATAGGCACCCTCACCGAAACCTTTGAAGCTATTGGAACGGCACAGGATGCTGGCTACACCGCGGTTATATCCCATCGCAGTGGTGAAACCGAGGATACGTTTATTGCCGATCTGGCAGTGGCAACCAGAGCAGGTCAGATCAAGACCGGTTCCCTCTGCCGCTCTGACCGTGTCGCCAAGTATAACCGGTTGCTTCGTATCGAGCAGGACCTTGGCGCCCACGCTTTCTATCCCGGTGTTGGAGCCATTCGCTGTGCCCTGGATACCTGATACGTCGATACGAGGAATCACAGGAGACAAACCATGAGAAAACCCATTCTGATTGCGAACTGGAAAATGAACGGCAGCCTGCACTCCAACCAGGCGTTGCTTGTGCGGATGCTGGCAAAGCTCCGCCCCTTTCGCAAAACCATTGATATGGCCATTTGCCCGCCGTTTCCCTATCTGTTCCAGGTGCGGGACCTGCTCGGGTACACCGGCATTGCACTCGGGGCGCAGAATGCCAGCCGTGCGACGTCCGGTGCACACACCGGGGAAGTAAGCGCCACCATGTTGCATGAAATGGGGTGCCGTTACGTATTGGTCGGGCATTCGGAGCGACGCGCGCTTTACCACGAGTCCGACGATGATGTTGCTGCCCGGTTTCAGCAGGTGCTCTCAGCTGGGCTGATACCGGTGATGTGTGTTGGCGAAACGTTGGAAGAGCGGGAGCAGGGGTGGACGATGAAGGTCGTTCAGCGACAGCTGCAGACGGTGATTGACCAATGCGGCATGTCCGGCCTGGCTGGCAGCATCGTTGCCTATGAACCGGTCTGGGCTATTGGCACCGGCAGGACCGCTACCCCGGAGCAGGTGGCGGACACCCACCGGGCTATCCGCCAGTTTCTGGAGAACTGTGAGACAGGCGCAGGGCAGTCCGTGCGCATTGTTTATGGTGGCAGTGTGAAAGCGGCCAACGCGGTGGCTCTGTTCTCGTCACCCGAAGTGGATGGCGGCCTGATCGGCGGGGCGTCCCTGCAGGCGGACGAGTTTTCGAACATTGGCGCGGCGCTGGCAAACACGGTTAACCCTGTGACATCGACGCTCACCTAGAGGTTGAGCGGCTGTCCGGCTTCCTTGCGTCTGGCTTCCCATTCCTGCCGGGTCTGGGCGGCCTCATCGCCGGGCATGGAGTCGATGATCTCGAAGTAGTCAGCCGAGTACTCGTCTTCCATGATCTGATTGCGGGGCTTAACCCTCACAACGTAGACCGTCTGGATGTTCTGGTGGTCGAAGTCGCGCCAGTACTGCTCGTCCTTCAGGAAAGTGTACCGGTGGCCTTCCAGGGCTCGAATAAGCTGGCGTGTGTCCGTGGTACCGGTCCTTTCCACGGCATCCTTGTACTGGTAGACGATGCTGTAGGCAGAGGCCGCCGCGGTGGAGGGGCGCATCTCGTAGCGGCTTGAGAAGGCCTCTACGAATTCCTTACCGCGAGCGTAGTTGTACTGGTAGGGAACGCTCCACACCCAAGGCGATCCGCCAACGACCCCTTCCATAATGGTCGGGCCTACCTGGCGGGCCATGCCGAGCGTGAGGTTGGGTACCACCACCTGCATTTTCTTCGTCAAACCCATTTCGTAGGCGACGTTCAGCGCACGCACCATGTCGTCGCCAAACAACACCATCATCAGGACCTTCGCGCCACTTTGTTCCGCCTGTTCCAGAGCCTGGCGAAAATCCGTAATTAACGCGCGAGGGAAGGGTGTCTTAACGCCCTTGTGAGCGTCGGTGTTTTCGGTATTGGTGAATTTCCGGACCGATTTCTCTACCGACCAGCCCCAGGTGTAGTCTGCCGTGATGTAAAAGTATTCGTCGCCGGCATGCTGGGTATTGAGATATTGGCTCAGTACCTTCGCCGTCATCCAGGCATTATAGGGTTCGCGAAACATGTGACTGTGGCCGGCGGCGCCGGTGGTGGCGTTGGAGTAGGTCAGGGTTCCGAAGTAGATGCGGTTTCGGTCCCTTGCAGCTCTGCCGGAGGCAATGGCTACTGCGCTGGAAACGCCACCGAATACCATTTGCACCCCTTCGCGGTCGATCAGCTCAGCGGTGTTTTTGGCGCCCTTGTCCGGTTCGCCGGAGGTGTTGCGTATCGCCAGTTCCACTTCGCGGCCCATGATGCCGCCGGCCTTGTTGATTTCATCGACGGCCAGGAAGGCGCCCAGGCGTTGTTGCAGGCCCTGGTCCTTGTAGCGGCCGGTCTGCGGGTAGTTGAGCCCGATTTTCAGGGTTTCCGCTGCAACGGGAGCCGTCGCCAGCAGGGTCAGTAACAAAGAGAGAAGCAGCTTCTTGCAGAGCATTGGCACAGGCCTCCTTGGTCGCGCCGGGCCGGTAACGCGGGCCCTGATATTGTTGTTGTGGATCAGGACCAGTGTCGCGGCTCTCTGCAAAAGCAACAATCGGACGAAGGTGGAAGTTGTGTAACGAATTGTCAGGCGTTGACGGACGTCACAACGCACTTCCGGGTCAGGCAACTGCGGTATTGCGAACCGATTCCAGAAGCCGGTACCAGAGGCCCCGTGGCATAGGGCTTCGAGCGCCATTGAGCGCTGAGTGAATACGCTCGGGATTCATGGAGCCCAGCACGGGTATGGGCGTTCCGGGAATCTGTCGTAACCAGGCGATAGCCAGGCCGGTGTCATCCAGACCGGTTTCTTCCCGAGCCTCTTCCATCAGCTCTGCCGGGATTCGGTCCGCCAGGCCACCACCACCCAGCGGAGACCACGCCAACCAGCGCAGTCCATCCGCAAGATGAGCTTCAAGGGTGCCATCGAACAACGGATCGGTGTGGAGCAGGGATAACTGGCTTTGATTGCACACCAGTGGTAGCGCGGTGTTCCGGGCCAGCCATCGCCATTGCTCGGGCAGGAAGTTGGAGACGCCGATCTGGCGAATCTTACCCGCGGACACCGCCGCTTCCAGCACTCGCGCGACGTCCTCGGCCTGCATCAACGGATCAGGACGGTGAATCAGAAAGGTGTCAATCTGTTCTACCGCCAGTGAGGCGATGGCCTTGTTGATCGCGTTCTCCACATAATCCGCTTCGGCCCGGTAGTGTTTTACCCGCCACTGCGAGGTGTCCCGGTCGGCCGGAACAATGCCGGTTTTGGTGATCACCTGCAGGTTTTGGGCCAGGGCCGGGTGAGCACGTAATGCATCCCCGAACAGCCGTTCACACTCGCCACCACCGTAGATGTCGGCATGATCGAACACGTTCAGGCCGTCATCCAGCCGCGCGGCAATCCAGTCCGCAAGCCGGGCGGGTTGCGTGAGGCTGGGATGGTCATGGAGCCGCATCATTCCCAGAATCAGGGGTGTTTCCGGTGTGAATCCTGCTGTTTGGGTGTTTTGCACGATTACTCCTTGCCGAAGGCGATCACCACCCGGTCGTCGCCGTGGGTTCTTGAAAAGACGTAGGGTTTGGTACTGAGTTGTTTGTGTTCCCCGGCACCAATTGCCGGGTGACGTGCCCGGAACTGGCCCAGCTTTGTCCAGTGGGACAGGACCGGCTGTGCCGTGCCATTTTCGATGTCGGCCCAGTTCATGTCTGAACGGGTGCCCTGGTGGCCATCAGATCCCGTGGGCCCGAAAGCGCGGCCGGATTCGTCTCCGTAGAATATCTGACTGGTGCCTGGTGTAAACAGCAAGGCGGCGGCGACCCGCTTCTGCATCGCCGGTTTGTTGTCGGCAATGCGGCTGAACAGCTGGGTGTCGTGGGATGAGATATAGCTCATGACGTTGAAGGGTTTGTCGCCGTGCATCTTGTCGGAATACTCGCTGTAGATGGGCTCCATGGCGGGCAGGCAAGCTGCACCGGCCTGGGCTTCCTCCTGCAGGTCAAAGTTGATGACGGCGTCGAATCCGGCATCAAAGTAGCTGCTTCGGGTCACTGTATGGGGGAATACCTCCGCGACCATCCAGAATTCCTCCGCTGGTAACGGCTGGCCGGGATTATTGGCGCGATAGGTGTCCAGTGCATCCTGAGCTTTGGTTTTCAGTTGTTTCCAGGCTTCCGGCTCCACGTGCTTGGCGGTGTCCACCCGGAAACCATCAACACCGAACTCGCGCACCCAATCGGTCAGCCAGGTGACCAGATAATCCCGGACGGTGGCGTCTTCAAGCTGTGTGGCGCGGGTGTTTTCCTTGTTCTGCAGGAAAATGGGCAGGTCCACCGCTTTATCGGATTCCGTCTTGAAATCCGGCAGGAAGGCGAGGGAGCCCCGTACCGGATCAATGGAGGCTTTGGGCGGCGTGTCGTAGTCGCCGATGCCGGCGCGAACCCAGTCCTTGCCCCACCAGTTGGCCCAGCCCGGATGATCGTAGTCGATCAACGCATGGTAGGCGTGGAAGTTCTCCCAGGATTCCGGTCGCCAGTCGCCCCATTGTTCGGGCAGGTGCTTTTCGAAGCCTTCGCGCAGCCCGCCAACGTTGAAGGTCTGCATATCCTGAAGGGTGGCGTAGCCCGGGTGGTTCATAACCACGTCCATAACCACGCGGATGCCGCGGGCATGGGCTTCTTCCACCAGGGTGCGGAATTCCTCGCGGGTGCCGAAGTTGGCGTCAGGGCGGGTGAAGTCCAGAGCGTAATAGCCATGGTACCCATAGTGTTGGAAGTCCCCCTGGTCACCACCGCCAACCCAGCCATGAATCTGTTCGAAGGGTGGGGTGACCCAGACAGCGTTGACGCCGAGATCCTTCAGGTAGTCCAGCTTCTGTGTCAGGCCAGCAAAGTCCCCGCCGTGGAAGGTGCCGATTTCATCCATGCCGTCGGGCTTGCGACCGTAGTTCAGGTCGTTGTCGGTGCGGCCATTGGCAAAGCGATCTGTCACGGTAAAGTAGACGGTTGCGCCCGCCCAGGTGAAGCTCTGCTCCGGAGCGTCCACGGCTTCCAGCAGTAACAGGCCTTCGGCGTCCGGGGCCGGGGTGAGTGTGACCTGGCCATTTATCACCTGTGCCTTGTTGCCACTGTAGTAGTCTCGCACCCAGTCGCCGTCTTTGAAGGCATTGCCGACGGTAACGGTCATCTCTGCCTGGGTGGCGGTGCACATCCCGCCGGTTGAAACAGCGCGGTTGTCCGAGGGTGGGGCGGCGGTCTCGAACTGGCCACCGGCGCAGCCGGCAAGCGAGAGGCACGTCACAAGACTGGCGGTAAACCTGATTTTTTTCGGGGTCTGGCTCATGCAATGGGCTCCGGTTCCATTTATTGTTGTGGTTATCCAATCAAACCAGACCTGAACGGTGGGTGGTAGACGGAATTCACTACGCCTCACTACTCCCCCGTTCTACGCCTCAGGGAATGAAATCAGGGCTGATGCCAGCAACAGCAAATTGCAACACAGTTCGGTTACTCGCAATAAAAAGATTTGCGTTCAGCCCGCCCGGCCAACCTCGTGTCAGGGCGGACAACAAGAATAAGGCAGGAACAAGCAGAGGAAACACCTGATGAATCGTCGAACTTTTATCCGTAGTTCACTCGCAGCTTCCATTGTTGCAGCAACCTTTGGCATGTCCGCACCGGCTCACGCCGAGATCGAGGAAGGCAAGCTCCTGGTCTGGATCAATGGCGACAAAGGCTATGATGGCCTGCAGGAAGTGGGTGACTGGTTTACCGAGGAAACCGGCATCCCCGTTGAAGTGGCTCATCCAGACAGCGCCACTGACAAGTTCCAGCAATCCGCCGCCACGGGCAATGGCCCGGACATCTTTATCTGGGCCCATGACCGTTTCGGCGAATGGGCGCAAAGCGGCATCATTTCCGAGGTCAAGCCGTCACAGCGTGTTATCGGTGAGAACTTCGATTTCACCTGGGATGCTGTGACCGTCGATGGCAAGATGTACGGTTACCCCATGGCCGTCGAGTCCATTGGTCTGATCTATAACAAGGATCTGGTGCCCGAGCCGCCAACCGCCTTCGAGGACATTCCCGCCATTCACAAACAACTGGCGGAAGATGGCAAGCGCGCCATCCTCTGGGACTACAACAACACCTATTTCACCTGGCCAATGATTGCCGCGGCCGGCGGCTATATTTTCGCCCAGAACGAAGACGGCAGCTATGACGTCAAGGACACTGGCGTGAACAACGAAGGTGCCATGAAGGGCGCCAACATGCTCACAACCCTGATTGAAGAAGGCGTGATGCCTCGCGGTGCGGATTACAGCGCCATGGAGTCCAGCTTCAACAAGGGCGAAACGGCAATGATGATCAACGGCCCATGGGCCTGGGGTAACCTGGAGAAGAGCGACATTGACTTTGGCGTTGCCAAGTTGCCCACCGTCGATGGCCAGCCCAGCAAACCCATGGTTGGCGTGATGGCGGCGACTCTCAATACGGCCAGCCCCAATAAGGACCTGGCGGTAGAGTTCCTTGAGAACTACGCGCTGTCCGTCAAAGGCCTGAAAATGGTGAACAACGATGTTCCCCTGGGAGCCGTGGCCAACAAGGAATTTATGGACGAACTGTCGTCCAACCCGAATATTGCGGCGACGTTTGAAAACGCCCAGTTGGGTGAACCCATGCCGAGTGTGCCTGCCATGGGCGCTTTCTGGTCCTCCATGGGGCCGGCTCTGCAGAACATCACATCTGGAAGACAGCCCGTTGAGGACGCCCTGAACTCAGCAGCACAGCGCATTACCCGGTAATGCCCCTGATGGGAGTGTCGTCGGCCGCCGTGCCGATGGTTCTTCCAGCCGTGCTGACCTGTTGTTGTAAACCTGCCCTCGCCAGACGTTGGCGACGGCTTTAAACGGGCTGACTACAATGATAACGGAAACCCTGTCCTCCCCCGGAACCGAAAGCAGACTTCCAATGACCCGAATGATTCTAAAGTGGGGTGCCCTGGCCGCATTGGTAGGCATGGCGCTCTACCTGATACTGGCATTGTATGCCCAGCAGGAGTTCGTGTTCGCGATGCTGTTCCTGGTGCTGACGGCATCAGCGGTGTTTGTGTTCGTGAACAAGAAACTCTACGCCCATCGCTACATTTTCCCTGCAGTAGCCGGTATGGGGGTGTTTGTTATTTTCCCGCTGATGTACACGGTTGGTATTGGCTTTACCAACTACAGTGCCAGCAACCTGCTGAGTTTTGAGCAGGTGAAGGACAACCTGATGGACCGGACCTACCAGTCCGATTCCGTCCGCTATAACTATGAGCTTTTCAACACCGATGCCGGTTATGTGATCTACCTTGAGGGTAAGCACCAGAACCTGGTTTCGGCTCCGCTGGCGCTGGACGGTTCCGACACCAGCGCGCCGGTCTTACCCGCTTCGGATAAGCCGGCTGGCGAGCCGCTGGCCATTCGCGACATTATCCAGTTGCGATCGGAACTGTCGGAGCTGGACCTGCTGACCGAAGACGGGCGCGAGCTGAGCATGGCCAGCCTGCGTGCCTTTGCGGCCATCAACGCCCAGTTCACGTTGCACGACAACGGCAGCATCACCAACAACCAGACGGACGTGACCTACTTTCCGGACCACGACACCGGCTTCTACCGCAGTGCGGAAGGTCAGACACTGTCGCCGGGGTGGACCGTGAACATCGGCTGGGACAACTACCTGAAGGTGGTGTCCGACCCGAGCATTCGCGGGCCGTTCTTTGAGATCTTCGTATGGACGCTGTCCTTTGCCGTGGCAACCGTGGTGTTCACCCTGGCGCTCGGGCTGTTGCTGGCGAACCTCCTGCAGTGGGACCAGATTCGCGGAAAGGGCTTCTACCGCACCATGCTGATCCTGCCTTATGCGGTACCGGCGTTTATCTCGATCCTGGTGTTCAAGGGCCTGTTCAACCAGAACTTCGGTGAGATCAATCTGGTACTGGAAGGCCTGTTCGGATTGCGGCCTGACTGGTTCAGCGACCCGGCGCTGGCGCGAACCATGATCCTGATCGTTAATACCTGGCTGGGCTACCCCTACATGATGTTGCTCTGCATGGGCTTATTGCAGGCGATACCTCGGGATCTCTACGAGGCCTCCGCGATGGACGGGGCAGGGCCGGTGAACAACCTGTTCAATGTCACCCTGCCGCTGATCATCAAGCCATTGATGCCGCTGTTGATCGCAAGCTTTGCGTTCAACTTCAATAACTTCGTCCTGATTGCGCTCTTGACCGGTGGCGCGCCCGATATTATCGGCGCAAGCACACCTGCGGGCACCACAGACCTGTTGGTGAGCTACACCTACCGCATCGCGTTCCAGGATTCCGGACAGAACTTTGGCCTGGCGGCTGCGATTGCCACAGCCATCTTCCTGGTGGTTGGCGCCCTGTCGCTGATCAACCTGAAACTGTCCAAAGTCAAAGTGTAAGGAGCTACCCATGGCAATGGTTCAACCCCGCTCCACCAAGTATCGCGTTCTGGCGTCCCATCTCGGGATGCTGGGCTTTATCGTGATCATCCTGTTCCCGCTGCTGATGGTGATCTCCATCTCCTTCCGCAGCGGTAACTTTGCAGCCGGCAGCCTGCTGCCGGAGAACCCTTCGCTGGAACACTGGTACCTGGCGCTGGGCATTCCCTACACCGGGGAGGACGGCACGGTCACCCAGCCGCCGTTCCCGGTATTGTTGTGGCTGTGGAACTCCATCAAGATCGCAGTGATCTCCTCGGTGATGATCCTGGCTCTCTCGACCACCAGTGCCTACGCCTTCGCCCGCATGCGTTTTGCAGGCAAAGGCTTTGTGCTCAAGTCGATGCTGATCTTCCAGATGTTCCCGCCGGTGCTGTCTCTGGTGGCGCTGTATGCCCTGTTTGACCAGATAGGCAACCATGTGAGCTGGTTGGGGCTGAACACCCACGGTGCTGTGATCGTGGCCTCGCTCGGCGGTATGGCCTTGCATATCTGGACCATCAAGGGCTACTTCGATTCCATCGACCGCTCCCTGGAAGAAGCCGCCATCGTGGATGGGGCAACCACGTGGCAGGCGTTCCGCTACATCCTGCTGCCGTTGTCGGTACCGATCCTGGTGGTGGTGTTCATCCTGGCCTTCATCATGACCATCATGGAATACCCGATGGCATCCGTGCTGCTGGTGGACACCGACAAACTGACCCTGGCGGTCGGCGCGCAACAGTACCTGTACGAGCAGAACTACCTGTGGGGCGACTTTGCCGCTGCCGCTGTGCTCTCCGGGCTGCCCATTACGCTGATCTTCCTGTACTGCCAGAAATGGATTGTTGGTGGGCTGACAGCCGGCGGCGTCAAGGGTTGATGCCGCTGGACTGAATTGAACGTTCTCCTACGCCGCCACGGAGGATCCCGGGCGGCCCTTCCGCGAGAAATGCGTCTTCCTTTTCCGCACTTCGCGACCCGGTCAGGCTAATACCCCCCCCCCCTGCTGACCGGGCTTTTTTGATTCCCCTGTCAGCCCCCAACCACAACTCGAGCATTATCTGTCCGCTGAACAGTGGCGGAGGTCCTCCCGAAACACGCTGTGAATACGTCCGTGTACGCTCGGCTACGCCATCCATGGCTCCGCACGGTTTCGGGAGGACCTCCGCCACTATTCAGCTACCTTGGAAATAGTCGATAAACCGGGTGTATTCACAGCGTGTTTCGGGAGGACCTACCAGCCTGTTTGGCGGCCAGGCCAGGCCAGACCAGATTAGACGATACTGAAAGGGCAAAAAAAGGGGCCGGTACGTGACGGAACCGGCCCCTGAAAATGTGTCAGAGCAGATCAGAAATCAATGCAGGGTTCCCGGTAAAGCCGGGGGCAGGCGTTGCCGTCTTCGCGGAACAGGTGGCACTTGATGGCCTTGATGCCCAGGGTGACTTTCGAGCCTTCCTGGACGGGGTCGCTGCCGTCGGTGCGCATGGTGATCACGCCATCCACGCCGTTCACGTCCATATGCACCAGGGTCTGATAACCCAGCCGCTCCACGACGGTGACTTCGCCGTCCAGGTACATATCCGCTTCTTCGTCGTTGCTCAGATGCTCGGGACGAATGCCCACGGTGACAGATTCACCAGCGGCCAGCTCATGGCCGTTGATGGGCAGTTCGAGAGAGTGTTTGCCGGGCATGGTAACGGTTACGGACTGGCTGCTGGCACTCTCCACGGTGCAGTCGATGAAGTTCATCTTCGGGGAACCGATAAAGCCTGCCACGAACCTTGTTGCGGGGTAGTGGTAGAGTTCCATGGGCTTGCCGACCTGGGCGATGGTGCCGTTATCCAGGGCAACGATCTTGTCGGCCATGGTCATGGCTTCCACCTGATCGTGGGTGACGTACACCATGGTGGCGTCCAGCCGCTTGTGCAGGCGGGAGATCTCGATGCGCATCTGCACCCGCAGGGAGGCATCGAGGTTGGATAGGGGCTCATCGAACAGGAATACCGTGGGTTCCCGAACGATGGTGCGGCCAATCGCAACCCGCTGGCGTTGACCACCGGACAGATCCTTGGGTTTGCGTTCCAGCAGGTTGTTCAGTTGCAGCAGTTTGGCGGCGTCGTTAACGCGCCGGTCAATCTCGGCCTTGTCAGTCTTGGCGAGTTTGAGACCGAATGCCATGTTTTCCGCCACGTTCATGTGGGGGTATAGCGCATAGGACTGGAACACCATGCCCACTTCCCGTTCCTTGGGAGGCAGGTTGTTGACCTTGTCGTTGCCGATGTACAGGTCGCCAGAGGTGATGTCCTCCAGCCCCGCGATCATTCGCAGCAGGGTGGATTTGCCGCACCCGGAGGGGCCGACAAACACCACAAATTCACCGTCGTCGATATCCAGGTTCACATTGCGGGTGACCTGGGTTTCGTCATAACTCTTGCAGATGTTTCTTAATGTGACGCTGGCCATAACGTATGTCTTCTTGTTTGATCTGTGAAAGCGGACTCAGAGTGTTGCAATCTCCACACCCCAGGGCTGAAGTTCCAGCTCCCGGTCATTCCAGGAACCGCCGACAAAATCCGGCGCGCCGCTGACTCTCTGGCCCGCGGCCGGAGCTGTGATTCGAACTTGCTGATCAGTCAGGTTCAGGGCGACCAGGAAAGTGGCGCCTTCATAAGTCCGGGTGTAAACCAGAGTGTTTTCGGGGCTGTCCAGAAACTCAATGTCGCCCTTCAACAGTACCGGTTGCTGTGCACGCCAGCCCAGGAATGTACGGTATGCCTGCAGGATGGAGTTTTCCTGTTCGTGCTGGACGGCCACCGCGGCACTGTAGTGTTCATCATAAACCGGTAGCCAGGGGCGTGCATCGGAGAAGCCACCATTGGCTTCTTTGTTGTGCCATACCATGGGTGTACGGCAACCGTCCCGGCCTTTGTATTCGGGCCAGAAATTGATGCCATAGGGATCCACCAGGTCTTTGTATTCCAGCTCCGCCTCGGTCAGCCCCAGTTCTTCGCCCTGATAGATGCAAACGCTGCCACGGAGTGTCAGCAGCATTGCCATATAGGCTTTCAACTGTTCGGGCGAACCCGCCTGCCAGCGGGTAGCAACCCGTGAAACATCATGGTTGCCGATGGCCCAGCAGGGCCAGCCGTCGGTCAGTTTTTTCTCGATGGAGTCGACGGTCTTATGGAAAAAGTCGGCTCCATGCTGTTCTGTCAGCAGATCAAAGGAATAGGCCATGTGCAGCTTGTCGCCGCCACTGGTGTATTCCGCCATGGTCTGCAGGGAGTTGTCGTCGCCGATTTCCCCAACGGTAGTCGTGCCGGGATACTGGTCGAGCAGGGCACGCAGGCGCTGCAGAAAGGCCAGGTTTTCCGGGCGGGTCTTATCGTATTTGTGGAACTGGTATGCGTAAGGGTTTTCCTTGCGTACACCAATGGAGCCTTCAGCAACGGCGTTGCTGGGCGGATTGTCCCTCAGTTCCGGATCGTGGAAGCAGAAGTTGACGGCGTCCAGGCGGAAGCCGTCAACGCCGCGGTCCAGCCAGAATTTTACGTCTGACAAAACCTGTTCAACCACGTCCGGGCAGTGGAAATTCAGGTCCGGCTGGCTGGTCAGGAAATTGTGCAGGTAGTACTGCTTGCGGCGGGTATCCCAGGCCCACGCGGAGCCGCCAAACACCGACAGCCAGTTGTTGGGTGGGGTGCCGTCGGCATTCGGGTCTGCCCACACGTACCAGTCCGCTTTCGGGTTGTCGCGGCTGGCGCGGCTTTCAGTAAACCAGCGATGCTGATCGGAGGAATGGCTCAACACCTGGTCGATCATGATCTTCAGATCGCGTTTGTGGGCCTCGGCAATGAGTTCATCGAAGTCCTCAATGGTGCCGAATATCGGGTCCACTCCGCGGTAGTCAGAGACGTCGTAGCCAAAGTCCTTCATCGGCGAGGTAAAGAAGGGTGACAGCCAGATTGCATCCACGTTGAGGCTGGCGATGTAATCGAGTTTGGCAGTAACCCCAGGCAGGTCACCAATGCCATCGCCATTGGAATCGTAGAAGCTGCGTGGATAAACTTGGTAAATGACGGCTCCACGCCACCAGTCCGGGTTTTTCATCATCTTGCCTCGCTTAACACCCTGGCGGTGAAAGATTGTTATTGTGAGAGCGGAGAGCATCCGCTGGAATAGCTTTCATGCATAGTGCGACGATGCTCCCGGCTGTTCATCCTCCTGACGCACTTTTTATTGGCGTAGACGGGGGGATGAGGGGGGCGTAGAGGGGATGAGTCAGGGGCTGGCATCAAAACAACGATCAAACACAATTATTGAAATGAGGGTGGGTGGTGAACAACGGATGGTTATATAAGGGGGCAGTTGCACGGACGTTGGCGTGGGGTATGGCCATGCTGCTGACTGTGGCCATGCCGGCCCAGGCCGAATGGGTACGTGTGAGCGGTACGGCAATGACCACCGCCATAGAGATGGAGTTCTGGACCGAGGATCCGGCCGTGGCCAGCGAGGCAGGAGATGCCGTGCTGGCTTTGTTCGACCGTATCGACCGTCAGATGAGCCGTTACCGGGAAGATTCCGAACTGTCCCGGGTTAACCGCGAGGCGGCCAACGGACCGGTGGAGGTGAGCGACAGTCTCTTTACGGTGCTTCAGCAGGCGCTGAGGATTTCTGAATTGAGCCATGGCGCCTTCGACATCAGCTTTGGTTCCATCGGCTACCTGTACGACTTTCGCGCCAGACAACAGCCCTCCGATGAAGAGCTGGCGGAAGGCTTGGCAAAGGTGAATTACAGATCAGTAGTGCTGGACCCCAGTGCCAATAGCGTCCGATTCCTTGATGAGGGGGTGCGGCTGGATCTGGGTGGCATTGCCAAGGGGTATACCGTTGACCGTGGTATCGACATCCTGAAATCGTTCGGCATTCGTCATGCCCGCTTGAGCGCGGGGGGAGACCTGCGGCTGCTGGGTGATAAGCGCGGCAAGCCTTGGATCGTGGGTATTCGGGACCCCCGATCTGAATCACGCAACGCTATGGTTTTGCCACTGACCAACGTGGCAGTGTCGACATCAGGCGATTACGAACGCTTCTTTTTTGACGACAACAACGAGCGTGTCCATCACATTCTCTCGCCCGCGACTGGAAAACCGGCAAAAGGCGTGCAGAGTGTGACCATCCTCGGCGACGACAGCATCACAACCGATGGCCTGTCCACGGCGGTCTTTGTGCTTGGGGCGGCCAAGGGGCTTGAAATGGTCAATCGGTTGAAGGGCATCGACGCCGTCATCATTGATGAACAGCGTCAGGTGCATTATTCGGACGGGCTGATGCCACCGGAAAGGGAGTGATGCAAAAGGGGTGTGCGACCGGGCCCGTAAGCCCGGTCACGCCGGGTCACACAATCGGTTCGAGGGCGATGAGCCGATCACGGCTGTTTTGATTCCCGAGGCCATGATTGGGGAACCGATCGGAGTTCTCGAACATGCCTTGTTCCCCATGCAGGGCCATGTAGTTGAGCAATACCGTCTGCACCAACTGGTTTACGTTGTTGGCCGCAGGGCTCGAGGCGGTTTCCACGGAGGCGTCCGAGCGCATAAAGCCGATCTGGTTGGTGAGGGCAGTGGGTTGGCCTGCCGGGCTGTAGACCAGGAAGAAAGACGCAGCCGTCTGCTGGTTGTCGCCTGTCCACTCGCCTTTGCCGCGCCCGGCCATGGATTCGTCCAGCCGACCATTGCTTGATACGGAGCCGTCGCTGAACACGTACAGCATCAGCGGCGTGCCCGTCCGGTGGGCGTATTCCAGGCAGGCACCCATGCAGCGGCCCGCCAGGTAGTCCCGCTCTTCACCGGTGCCACGCTCGCCAGTGTGGTAGTCATAACCACCCAGCGTAACGGTACCGGCACCGGCGTAGCCATTCTGGACCAGTTTCATAACGGCTGCTGTTTTGCGGATTTCCCGGCCCAGCCGCGAGTTTTCGTTGAACTGGGCTTCGGTGAAAATGCCACCCACGATGTCCGTATCCTGAGATGGATCGATAGAAGACGGATCGGCAAAGCGTTCGGTCAGGTCTGCGCTTTTAACATAGCCGCAGTTGACGAGGTCCTTCACCACATCGTCTCTGGTGACAAGTGTGGTATCGACATTGTCCAGTTTCTTGCGGCTGATGCGCTGGATGGACTCCATCACGGCGACGGCATCGTCCTGATCCAGAATGGCGGTCAGGTCGCCCACGTCCACCAGCCCCGAAACATCGCTCGGGCGGTCAATCTTGGTGGGGCGTACTTGAGGATTGATCAGGCTCATGGGCGCCATGGAGTTGCCGCCACTTTCTGAGCTCTGCGAACCCACAAGTGTGAGTAGTTCACCGTCAGCGCCCGCCTTGCTGATGCCGTACATCGGGTTATGGGGGTTATTGCCGGTGTCGTTCTCGGAACGGGCGGCAATGATGGCGCCATTGATGAAACCACGGGCGGCAATCGACGTGCTGTCTTGCATGCCCCGCAGGAAACCGCTGTCGGAATGGAACGCCAGGCCAAACTCCTGGTTCACGAAGGTCGGGTCGTTGGGCAGCATCGTGCCGGGCAAGCCCAGCTTGTTGTAGCCGGCCGTGCTCAGGAAGTCGAACTGGCCACCGGATTTGCCCATCAGCACATTCGAGCCGGCGATGTTGGCACCGCCGGCGAGGTCAAAGCAGATAAAGGGAATCTTGCCCGCGCCTGCGGAGGCGATGCCGCAGGATTCTTTCCAGTCCTCAAGGTCCGGAGACAGCGCTGCAGCCGCCTGTCGTGGATTGGCGAACAAGCTGAACACGGATGCGCCACAGAGGGTGGCTGCACCGGTCATAAAGCCCTGCGCGATGAACTCGCGTCGGGTTTTCGGTCTTGAGTGATCGCTGTGCAGGAGAGGTTGATCCGTCGCCAGTGCACGTTTGCGAGAAGGTTTGATATACATGGTCAACGTCCTCTACTGGATCAGTGTCACTGCACTGCCCAGTACGGCTGCGCAGCTTGCTTTGACAACGGTTTCGGTACGGCCGGCTTCGCAACTACCACCACAGGTGGTGAGTCGTCCCATCAGCGCGTCCAGCTCGGCTTCAATGTCCGCATCACTCGGTTGTGTTGTCAGGCTTGTGCCGACGAACTTCTCCATCAACGGCGTTTTGATGAGATCCCGGCCGGCGTCGTCAAACGCAGTGCTCGCATTCTCGCCAAAGTTAAAGCCCGGGAAGAAGGCGTTGCGGCGCGTGGTATCCGACACCAGAACATCACAGTACTGGATCGCCATCTGGGTAATCGCCATCTGATGGGATGACAGGAAGCCTTCAAGGTCCTCCACGGTCGGTAACTGCTGCTTAACCGTAGTGAATGTTTCGGCGACGCCCGGCTGGGTGGTCGGAATACCCGTCACCTTGGACATGGACGCATTCACTTCGTCAAACGTCTTCAGGCCGATGGCGGAGAATTCCGTGCTGCCGGTTTCTGGTGGCTGCGTCGGGGCAGGGCCTTCCACTCGAACGTCAACATTGTCGCTGCCCAGTTGTTCAAAGGTCAGGAAAAACTGATCGTTTTCCGGGCCTTCTTCCAGCGCGAGAACCGTGCCGAGTCTTGACAATGGCTGGCCGGAGCCTGCTACGTAATCACTGGCATTCAGTGTTAGATCCAGGTTGGCAAACGACTGGCCTACAACCACTTCGCGGCCGTTGATACCTATTCTCATGCCCTTCAATGGTATACCCGATGGAGACTGAGTCTCGTCGAGACTGATGAAGAACGGATTTGAGAACAAATAGCCGTAGTTGTCGAACTGGCTGACCTCAAAGACGATAAAGCTTTCCGGCATATCCACCAGGTGGGATACGCTGAACAGCAGGAAGAACTTCTGGCCAACGCCCACGTCGTAGTTGGCGGCAACCTGCTCTGCGGTGAGGGCACGGTTGTGGATGGCAAGCATCCTGACCGCGCCTTCCCAGGGCGATTCACCGTCCGTCTCATTGCCCAACACCAGGGCGAAACTGTCGTCCCAGTCGGTCAGCAGGCCGGCGGAATCCGGGTCGACATCACCGGAGGGTTCGCCATTCACAAAAATTTCGCGGCCACCGTCCGGTGAAAAGTTCACCACCACGTGTTGCAAGGTCGCCTGCAACAGCATGGGGTTGGCTTCGGTCAGCATTGGATCGTTCTGGTCGGTGGTGGTGCTCCGATGCAGGAACTCGTAGCTCTGCATGTCCTGGCCCAACGTGAAGTTCCGCGCTGTCGAGGAGCCGGAGTAGGTCACGATGCGGGAGTCTTCCTGGGTGATGTTGCCGGGCACAACCCACGCTTCGATGGCGTATTCGCCGGAGGCGGTCAGCAGGGTGTGCAGCTTGCGGCTGTCGGCAGTGGAGCCTTGAGCCTTGCCGGCACGGATCATTTCGCCTTCTTCGGTTTCAAAGGCAGGGCCAATATCAATACCCCAGCCGCCAACCCAGCCAACGTTGCCGCTGAGCGTGAGGTCCAGGGGTGGGGAAATACCGCTGGTATCAAAGGCCGTTGGGCCGTCGCCTGCTTTGAATTCGTAAAGCGCGATGACGTTGTCTTCGTATCGGCCGCCGGCATTGGCCAACAGACCGTCGTTGGCGAGGTTCAGTGCCTTGCTGGTCACCAGGTTGGACGGGATTGGCTCCGGATCCCCGAGGCGATCAATGAAGGCCTGGATTGCAGCCAGCATCTCTGTGGCAGAATCGAGGCACTCAGCATCCCAACAGTTATGACGGTCGTCTCTCAGCCTTTCTACGAGCCTTGAAGAAGCTTCATCGGTAAGTATCCATTCATCGGTGACCGGATCTTTTCCGTCGTTCAGATCAATGCGGCTTTTGGACTGATCGTACGCAATGCCGACATTGGAGCTTGCAATGTAGGGTGTCTGGCCGTTGCTGGTGTGGCATTCGCTGCAGTACTGGGTTAGTACTGGGTAGACGGTGTTTGCAAAGTCGTTGGTGTCTGACGGAAAGGTCAGTGTGTTGTTCACGTCCTGGATGTTTGGAGCGCGAAGTTCGACCGTTTTAACCGACCCCTCCGAGCCACCCGCCCAGTTTGAAATGTAGACCGTCAGCAGGTCGGTACAGGCAGTGACGGACGTCGTCCAGCAGTTGTGGCCACCCGCTACCTTGGTCACCATCTCGGACTGGGACGGGTCGGACAGGTTAACAATGGTATTGGCCTGGGCGTAGGCAATGTTGATGTCGCCCTCATGCACAAACTGTGGTGACTGGCCGCCGGCATTGTGGCAGGCGCCGCACTTGTTCTGGCCAGAAAGCTCATCCCACACGCTGCGCTTGAAATTCAGTACATCGTCGCTGGCGGGGGGCGGGCCACTATAGCTAACGGTATTGGAGCCGCCGCCGGTGTTCGGAAGGGCTTCGGTAGACTCGCCACTGTTACAGCCCGCAAGAAAGAGCAGGGCGGCAAAAACGGAGAACAGCGCAGCGGGGGCTCGGGTTCCTTTACTGATTATGGTTTTCATAATGTCCTATTCCCCCCGGCAATACGCGGCAGATTCCGCAAAGGCAGTTTTGAGGTTGTACCCGCTGCGGAAACTCGTAACGATTTCGCTAATCTTTGAACGATCGCTATCGTTTGAAGGCTCTCGCAGGCAGACATTGCGGAATACTTTTTTCACCTGGCACTGGGCAAAGGCGTCGGAATTGGCAAACTCCCGCCCCAGGCTCTTGGCGCCGTTGCCGGAGCCGGGCAGGGAACCATCCCAGCCCAGGCGCCGATTGGTGCCGGACCGCCAATAGTTGTCCCAGCCATCGTCCGGCGTCACGTATCCCTGTTCAAAGGTGGTTGAATTGATGTGGTATTTGGCGACAACGCGGGTACCCGTTTCCGGGTCCACGTCGCTAACAGAGTTGTAGATCAGCCTGCCCAGTTCGCCGTCAGGGTCCGTGTCCGCGTTGTACTGGTAGTCGTAGTAGGCAAAGGCCTGGGTCATGGGGTCCATGCCGGTATGACAGCCAACGCAGTTGCTGAGGAATACCCGGCTGTCGCCACCCGGGCTTCGCGACACATCCTGGCGGATGCGGTCCGGTGGCAGGGATACGTCCGCGACCTGCTCCAGGTCATTGCACATGTGGTTGAGCAAGGTAAACCGAAACATGGCGCGGTTGGTGCCCGCGCTGAAGAACGCCCTCGCTGCGGCCCGGGAGGTGATCACACCGGCCGTGGCTCCCGTGGGCAATTCGGAGTTCAGGCTGGACTGTGTGGTTTGCTCCAGCACGTTGTCATCACTGAGGGAGTAACCGGAGCGCTCAAGGTCCTCATAGTTGTCGTTGTTCGACGTTGAGTATGCCGAGATGCCGTTCAGGCTGGCGTTGCCCACATAGAGTATGTCGTCATATAAGACGCGTCTAAAATCATGATTATCCCTCACAATACCGATGACCGTCGCCGTGTAATCATTCAACGGCACGAAGGGAGACATCGCCTCATTTGTCCATGGTGCAACGAAATTTTTGAGGGTAACATCGTAAAACGCTGGATCTTCCATGGCCGTGTAGGCGGCAGAAACGGCGCCTGACGCACCATTGTTGGTTATGTTTGCCGCCATCTGATCGAGTACCTCCGGAGACGGAGGAACACCGGCGATGCGTTCATGGATGCGTTTTGCCTGGTCCCGCGGGCCAGCGCTTGCGATGGTAGCGTGCGTTCCGACCAAAGCCAGCAGGACAGTGAGTAAAAATGTCCTCTTTATAAGTTGCCGGGTCGTACATAAGACTGTCATGATCGATTCCCTCGATTTCGTTAGCATTCGCACATTAGTACCATTTTACAATTGATTAAAGTCTAGGCGAGCTATTAACTGCGGTTTTGAGTGCTGCTCCACGTTATTACATAGCGTTACGTAAAAGGCTTGGAGCACAGGCCCCGTCTCGACTTAGCGTATGTAAATGGATTTTCAGGCCAAACAGGGTTCGTTGGTGGTGAATAAACATTACGAAAATAAAATGTTCTCTTGCGTCAGTGGGTTACGTTTCCGTCTCGCTGTCCTGGGCCGGGTATTCGCGCTTCTTCCTGTCGCGCTGGCCGCAGGGTGTCTCCAGAGCGGCGACAGTCAGTCCAGTGACCCTGTGGTTGTTGAGAATCCGGTCGTCTTTGTAAAACGCCCCTTGCTTTTCGATGAGGACAATGGCGCGCTCATCGGTGACAACCTTGCCGAGCCTGCAGAGTTTCGTCCCGGCGCTCGCCTGTTCCTGAAGGATCGCGCGTCTCCCGACGCGCCGTCGCGAGACATCACTTCATCCGCTTTTCCGGGGCCGCTTGGCTACGACGTCAAGGATCTCACCGTCTCTTACGATGGTACTCGCGTTCTCTTTGCCATGAGGGCGCCGGAGATTGAAGACGCGGATGAGGACGAACAGCCAACCTGGAACATCTGGGAGTACGACGTATCTTCAGGCACTCTCCGGCGCGTTATCGAATCCAACGTCACCGCCGAAGCAGGGCAGGATATCGCGCCTGCTTACCTGCCTGATGACCGCATTGTCTTTTCCTCCACGCGGCAACGGGTGTCTCGCGCGATTTTGCTGGACGAGGGCAAGCCCCAGTATCCGGCGCTTGACGAGGAGCGCGAGGTTCCGGCCTTTGTCCTGCACGTGATGGATGCTGACGGGGACAACATCGAGCAGATCACGTTCAACCAGAGCCACGATCTGGACCCATTGGTAACGGACGAAGGCGCCATCGTATTTAGCCGCTGGGACAATGCCGGCCAAACCCAGGGCAACGGATTCAACCTCTATAACGTCAATCCGGACGGCACCGGGCTCAGTTATCTTTACGGCCGCCACTCTCATGGCTCTGTCAGCGATGACGTCAACATTGAGTATCTGCGCCCGCAGGCGACGGATTCCGGTCGACTTCTGGCTCAGCTCCGTCCCACCGAAACCAACAACTTTGGGGCGGTTCCGGTTGAGATTGATGTCGAACGTTATGTAGAGGCGGGCATCCGCGTTGACGGCAATCCCGGCTCGGCGCAAACGCCGTTGGTCAGCGGGTTGTCCCTTGGCAATGAGATCTCGCTGCGCGGAAACTACAGCTCGGTATCCCCGTTTCTGGATGGCACACGTCGCTACCTCGTTAGCTGGAGCCCATGCCGGCTGAGGCTTGCCACTGGCAATGGCGACATCCTCAACTGCACGCAGGAGCGGATTGCCTCGGGCGCCTATCGGGCCGCCGCTCCCGTTTACGGGTTGTGGTTGCTTGATATGGCGTCCGGCACCCAGCGCCCGATTCAGTCGCCCGAGGAAGGCCAACAGTTCGACGAGGCGGTACTGATGACCGAAAGGTCCCTGCCGACGTTTATTCCTGAATCGCAGTTCTCAGGCGATGCGGCGACCCTTGCAGAGGATGGTCTTGGCATACTGCAGATCCAGAGTGTCTACGACATTGATGGCGTTGATACTTCTCCGGCGGGTATTCGGCAGACAGCCGATCCGGCGATTGTTTCTCCGGACAACCTTCCCAGGCGCTTCCTTCGACTCGAAAAGCCGGTCTCAATTCCCGATGAAGAGGTCAGGGACTTCGACAACACCGCATTTGGGCGCAGCCAGGCGCAGTCGATGCGGGAAATTCTCGGCTACGTGCCGGTCGAGCCTGATGGGTCGGTTCGGGTGGCAGTGCCCGCCAACGTCGCGTTTGCCATCAGCGTGTTGGACGATGAAGGACGACGGATTGGCCCCCGTCACCAGAACTGGTTGAACGTCAGGCCCGGAGAAACCCTGGCCTGCAGCGGTTGCCATAACCCTGGCAGCGCGGTGCCTCATGGTCGCCCGGATGCGGGGCCAGCCCCAGTCTACGCAGGCGCGCCAACCACCGGCATCGAATTCCCGAATACCGACCCCGCTCTCTTCGCAGACATGGGTGAAACCATGGCGGAAACCTGGGCCCGGATTAACGGAATCCGTCGCCTCGGGCCGGACGCTGTCTATGTCGATCAGTGGACAGACCCCGGTGATGCCAGCCTCACACCGGGCACAGCCTTCTCGTTGAGTTATGCGGATCTTGAAACGCCCGCGCCGATCCGTCCTGAGTGCGCCGATGACTGGCGCGCCGCCTGTCGGACCGTTATCAACTACGAGCAGCATATCCATCCGCTGTGGGGGCTTGAGAGACTCGTTGACGACGGCAACGGCAACGTTGATAACTACACCTGTACCGGGTGCCACTCGAACACCGATGCAGCAGACGCAACACAGTTGCCGATTGCACAACTGGATCTGAGCGACGGCGCCTCCCCGGATGAGCCCGATCATTTCAAGTCCTACCGGGAGTTGATGTTTAACGACAACGAACAGGAGTTGGTCGGTGACCAGCTCGTTGACGTGCAGGTTGAATCCGGGGAGTTCCTGCGGGACGAAGATGGAGAGCTGATCCTGGACGATGACGATAATCCCATTCCCATCCTGGTGAACGTCAACGTGCCTCCCACCATGTCCGTCAATGGAGCCCGTGCCAGCGGCAACTTCTTCAATCGATTCCGTGCCGGTGGCAGTCACCAAGACTTCATGAGCCCTGCCGAGCTGCGACTCCTCGCGGAATGGCTTGATGTCGGTGGCCAGTATTACAACAACCCCTTTGATGCTCCGGCGGACTGATAGGACCCGAACTGTTAACCATGAGACTGGCCCTGATACTGCTGTTGATGTTAACTGCGCCCCTTTCCGCTGCCGCCGACTGGCTGTGGGGCGGTGCCGACGAGCCAATGCCCCAGGTTCAGGTGGCGGAACCGTTTGTGGAGTGGCGCACCGGCCCGGCTGTGGGTTATCCGGTGTTCCATACCAGCGAAAAGGGCGAGTGGCTGACGCTGCGCATGCGCAAGACGTCCTGGCTGAAAGTCACCGACCGTAAGGGCCGTGAAGGTTGGGTGCATGTGGACGATGTGCAACTGACACTGGATGGCGAAGGCGAGCAGGTCTCACTCAGTAATCCACGTTTTGATGATTTCAGCAGCCGCCGTTGGGAGGCGGGGTTGATGATGGGCGAGTTCGAGGGCGCGGCGGTAACTGCGGTTTACGGCGGATATCTCCTGACCCGCAACCTGTCGGCAGAGCTCTGGGGTTCGCAGGTACTGGGAAGCGCCTCTGAAATTCGCATGGTGAACGCCAACATCGTTCACCAGCCGTTTCCGCACTGGCGTATTTCGCCGTTCTTCACGCTGGGCGTGGGGCATATTTTCATCGAGCCCAAGGCCACCCTGGCGGACCCCGGAGACCGGGATAACAGCATTGGGCACGCCGGCCTGGGCCTGCGCGCCTATGTCACGGACAACTATTTTATCCGTGCCGAGGTCAAGGACTATAAGATTTTTACCAATCGGGCAACCAACGAAGAAGCAACAGAATGGAAAATCGGATTAAGCATATTCTTCTGACCGTCCTGCCGTTTGCGGGCCTGCTGCTGGTGCCAACTGCTGTCAGCGCCCAGGAGGACGACCGGCCATTGATTGAGCCGGATGTGCGGCCCCAGAAGGTCGACGAGGCGTTGATCGACACCGAGAACTTCGAGATCGGTGCGTTTGCCGGCATCATCAATATCGAGGATTTTGAGTCATCATTCCTGTGGGGCGGCAAGCTGACCTACCACCTCAGCGAAACCTTCTTTTTTGAAGCCAATGTGGGCTTTGCCGAAGGCGGAGAAACCAGCTTTGAAAAGCTCGCCGGGGACGTTCAGGTGTTGTCGGACGAAGACCGGGACTACCGCTACTACAACATCAATATTGGCATGAATGTGCTGCCCGGTGAGGCCTTCCTGACCGAGAACTATGCCTTCAATACCAACTTCTACCTGATCGGCGGGGCCGGTGCCACGGACTTTGCCGGTGACACCCGGTTTACCTTCAACGTGGGCGCTGGTTACCAAGTCTTGCTGACCGACAGCGTATCGATCCATCTGGGGGTGCGTGAACACTTCTACCGGATTGATGTGCTGGGCGAGGAAAAAACGTCCATGAATACTGAGGTCAGTGGTGGCCTCTCTGTCTTTTTCTGATAACAGGAGTCAATGATGACAACACGGTTTTTGGGATTGGCCCTGACCCTGGCGACGCTGGTTGGCGTTTCATCCGTTCAGGCCGAGGAAATGAACATTCCGGCGCCGGACTTCACTCTTGAAAGCCGTCAGGGCGAGAACCTGCGGCTACAGGATTTCCGTGGCGAAGTGGTAATGCTCAACTTCTGGGCGTCCTGGTGCGGGCCCTGTCGTCAGGAAATGCCATTGATGGATGACCTGTACGCTCAGTACAAGGATCTCGGATTCACCATCCTGGCGGTCAACGTGGATGAGAACCGAGACGAGGCACACCGTTTCCTGGACAAGGTGCCAGTCAGCTATCCGATCCTTTATGACCCGCAGAGCGATGTCAGCGAACAGTACGAAGTGCAGGCTATGCCGACCACGGTCATGATTGACCGCGATGGCAACGCACGTTTTCTCCATCATGGCTACCAGCCCGGCTATGAAGACGAATACGAAACGCAGATCCGGCAACTGGTGCGGGAATAGCTTGAGGCAGGTGAGTGTATGAACCCTTTCAAAGCAGTGATGGCATCGGCAATCGTGATCCTAATGACGGCGGGGGCGGCCGGTTGCAGTGACATCAAGCCCTGGGTGAAGCCCTATGAGCGGGACAAGCTCGCGGACCCGGTCATGAGCCTGAGCCGGCATGGAAAAGCGGACGCCTATATGCATCACGTGTACCAGGCCCGTGAATCCGCAAGGGGGGCGGAAGGCGGCTCCGGAGGTGGTTGTGGCTGTAACTGATTGCTCCCGGCTGTTCCCTGTGCTGGTAAAGGGGCTGGCGTGTGCGATGGCGTTTGTACAGATCGCCACCGCAGCAACGCTGCCGCAAGACAACGTGGATGTCCTTTATCATCGCTATGATGGCGGTGGCATGGTCATTGATGGCCCCTCCGTGCTGGTGCGCAAGAGCGTGGGCCCCCAGGTGTCGGTGTCCGGCCAGTATTACGTGGACATGGTATCCGCCGCGTCCGTGGATGTGGTGGCGCTGGCCAGTGAATACACCGAAGAGCGCACGGAATACACCCTCGGGGTGGATTACCTCCATGAGGACTCCATCCTGAGCCTGGGTTACACCAACAGCTCAGAGAACGATTACGAAGCCAACACCGTCTACTTTTCCGTCAGCCAGGAATTCTTCGGCGGCATGTCCACGGTCACCCTGGGTTATGCGCGGGGACAGGACGAGGTGGGTGTCAGGGGGGACGAATCGTTCAGCGAAGACGCTGATCGCCAGAATTACCAACTCGGTCTGAGTCAGGTCATGACCCGCAACAGCCTGCTGGGCGTTGACCTGGAAGTGGTGACGGACGAAGGCTTCCTGGAGAACCCCTACCGCCGAAATCGCTATATCGACCCGAACGACCCCACCAAATTTATTCTTGACCAGCCTGAGCGTTACCCGGAAACCCGCACCAGTTTCTCCGTGGCCACCAGGGCCCTGTATTACCTGCCTTACCGGGCATCGATTCGCGGTGAGTTTCGCTATTTCAGTGACAGCTGGGGCATTGACGCCCAGACCTTTGAGCTCGCTTACGTTCATGCCCTGAATCCGCGCTGGACGCTGGAGGGACGTGCCCGATACTACGTCCAGGATGAGGCGGATTTCTACAGCGACCTCTACGCCTTCGAAAACTCCCAGACCCACCTGGCGCGCGACAAGGAAATGAGTGCGTTTTCCGGCACTACCCTTGGTGGCGGCGTGGTGTACGAGTGGAAACAGACTTCGTTGCCGGGCATCCAGCGCCTACAGGCGAGCCTCTTGGTGGACTGGCTCGATTTCAGCTATGACAACTTCCGGGATGTCACTGTGTCCGGCGATTTCCTGCCGGGGCAGGAGCCCCTTTATTCGTTCGATGCCTTCGTAACCCGGGCATCGCTGATTCTTGAATACTGACCAGGTCGGGACGATTCAACATGATGACCTTGAAGAACACATTCGCACTGCACATTGTCAGCCTGGCACTGGCGTTCTGGCAGCCGGCAGCCATGGCCCAGGACAATAGCGAAGCCAAAACCGGCGACGGTGCGGTCTCGTTGAGCGTTGAAGAGCTGAAAAAGCAGGTGATCCGCCTGAACCGGGACCTGTTCATTCTGGAAGAGGACCTGCTGTATCCCGCGAGTACCCAGTTTGCGGTGTTTCTCAGCCTCGACACCGGCGAATTCCTCAAGCTGGATTCGGTGAAACTCAAGGTCAATGACGAAACCGTTGCCGCGCACCTGTATACCGAGCGTCAGGCCAAAGCATTGCAGCGTGGCGGTATGCAGCGCCTGCACATCGGTAACCTCAAGACGGGCGAACACGAGGTGACGGTGTTTGTTGAGGGTATTGGCCCGGATAACCGCGCCTATAAGCAGGCCGCGACCTATCAATTGCAGAAGGATACGGATACCGCTGCCCTGGAGGTCCGCATCCGCGACCGCTCATCTGATTACCAGCCCGAAGTGGCGATTGTTGAGTGGGAGTAACGCGGTCCGTGATTGAGTGGCTGAACCGAATGACGACGGGCGCCCCGGCGGGACTGATTCTTGCCGGTACGCTTGCGGCGTTGCTTCATGGTCCGGTGGCTGTGGGTGATGAACTGCCGCAGCGCGCAAGTGATCCTGCCTATGGTGTGGCTCTGTATGAGTATTATCAGGGCAATGCGTTTGAGGCGCTGACCCGCCTAAACGTGGCCTCCGCCGAAGGCGGCATCGATGGTCATGGTGACCATCCGGCGCTCGTAGAGGGCGGCCTGATGCTGTCCTACGGTATGACCCACGAAGCCGGCGCGCTGTTCCGGGAGTTACTGGACGAGAACGCAGCGGTGGCGCCGGGTACCCGCAACCAGGCCTGGTTCTATCTGGGCAAAGTGTTCTACCTTGAGCAGGATTCGACCGCGGCGCGAGATGCCCTTGAGCGGGTGGATGACGAGCTGTTGCAGGACGAAAGCGACGAGCTTTACCACGAGTGGCTGTACCTTCGGGGCCAGTTGGCCCTGTCCGGAACGGCCGGGACCAGTGGCGAAACCGTTGACGAACTGATCGACTCGCTGCCAGAGAGCTCACCCTGGCGTGCTTACCTGCATTACAACCAGGCTGTTGGCATGCTGTCTGAAGGCCAGACGGAAGAGGCGATGGACGCTTTGGCCAGCCTCGATAGCTTGCTTGGCGAGCTGCCCGAATTCGAGCCGCCGTTAGCCAACGAAATGTCGGCACTTCGGGAGCGGGTAAAGCTCTCCATTGGTCGTCTTCATCTCAGCAGAGGTGATTTTGCCGGCGCCATGGCCAGCCTTGAGCAGATCGCCCTCGACGGCGTGTTTTCCGACCAGGCCCTGTTCGATTATGCAGTTGCAGCCTCTCGCGAAGGTAGGGCGGGCCTGGCGTTGCAAGCGTTGAATACCCTTCAACAACGCCCTCTGTTCACACCCTGGCTACAGCAGGTGCCTTATGCCCGCGGCTTCCTGTTCGAGCAGATGGATCGTCAACAGCAGGCGCTGCAGGCGTACCGTGAGGCTGCCAGTCATTACCAGTCACTGAGTACTCGCCTGTCGGATGAGCGGGAGCAGCTAACCGAAGCGCGATTGATCGAGGCGCTTCGCTTCGTGCGTGAGGGCGATAGTCCCGGGCAGCCCGGATCGATGGACGCGGAGATGGTTCGTCCCGAACCGGGAGAAACAACCGTACTGACCGATGCCTATGGGCGTGTAAAGGTCCGGCCCGGGGATTACAGCCTGGCTGGATTGTTGGCGACGGAGTCCTTTCAGCTGTCCCTGCGTGATCTGCATGAACTCTATCGGTTGCGCGATTCCCTTGGCCAATGGCAAACGCAGTTGGAATCCTTCGATATCATGCTGGAAACCCGTGCCCAACAGCGGGAGCAACGTATCCGCGAGACCCGCGACGCACTTGATGCGCTCAACGCGGATCAATGGCTGGCGCGACAGGCTGAGTACCGCAGCGCTATTGAAGACGCGTTGGCCAGAGAGGATCTGCGCTTCTTCATGACGCAGGAACAGCACGAACTGGCGGACCGACTGGCGCAGGTGGAAAAGACCCTGTCGCAGCTGCCGGAGGACGAATCCACCCGCAAACAGCGTGAAACCTTCCAGCGGATGAACGCCTATTTCAACTGGCGCATTGCCGATGATTACGCGGTCAATCGTTGGGCTGCCGAAAAGCAGCTGCGGGAACTGGACCGGGCCATGGAGGTGTTCGTCGATCAGCGCGCGTTGATTGAACAGGAGATGGCATCGGGTGGAGAAAATCAGGCCCTGGCAGCCCGGGTAGAGGCCCGCCAGGCCGCGCTGCAACGTTTGCAGGGCGAGTTGGACAAGGCACTCTCGGCAGCACGAACGGAACTGCTTACCCTGGTGGATACTGAACTGCAGCAACAGAGCCAGGAGGTGCAGGGGTACCTCAGGGCAACCCGTCATGCAGCGGCAAGATTGGCGGACACGCTTTTCCTTGGTCGCAATGGTGCGGCGGCGAATCCGGCCACCGAAGCGGGAGGTGACCGTGACTAAGCCGGTAATCCGCAGGCGCCTGGATACCCTTCTGCCAGTGCTTGTCGCAGGCCTCCTCGGGGGCTGCCAGTCGCTTTCAATGCCGGATGTATTCGGCGGAGGGGATGACAGACAGCCCCAGCC
Organism: Marinobacter sp. M5B; assembly: GCF_042604615.1. Lineage (NCBI taxonomy): Bacteria > Pseudomonadati > Pseudomonadota > Gammaproteobacteria > Pseudomonadales > Marinobacteraceae > Marinobacter > Marinobacter sp. M5B. The sequence continues at coordinate 2,765,318 of NZ_CP156894.1, read as the reverse complement.
GGGGACTCTGGCCACTCTTCAATCCATCGAGGAAACCATCGAGCCTGCGCCGGATACCCGGGGCGGCACCAGTGAAGTATCTCTGGGGGAGGTGATGGACAGTTACCGCGCCTTGTTGCCTCTGTTGGAAGACCCCGCCAAACAGGTTGCCGTACGTCACCGGCTGGCGGACCTGGAATTCCAGCGTGCGGAAAACAAGATGGTTGAAACCGCAGAGGATGAGATGGCCGGGGCTATTGAAGCCTATGAACAACTGCTGGCTGGGTATCCGGAGCGGCCCGGTAATGATCAGGTTCTTTACCAGTTGGCCCGCGCCTACGATCTGCGCGGCATGAGCGAAGAACACCTTGCCACACTGACAACGCTGGTGAATGAGCATCCGGATTCGCCATTCTGGGTCGAGGCGCAGTTCCGGCGCGGTGACTTGCTGTTCAGTAATCGCCGGTACACCGAGGCTGAACAGGCGTTCCGCACGGTGATCGACGCCGACCCGGCCAGAAGGGACGACGCCTCGTTCCTGGTCAACGCCCACTACATGCTGGGCTGGAGCCAGTTCAAGCAGGGGAGTTATCGGGAAGCCCTGTTCAGCTACATCAATGTGCTGGACCTGGTCATGCCGGAAGAGCAGGACGTGGAATCCGTCGGGCAGGAATACCGCACCATGATGGAAGACCTGTTCCGCGTATTTGGCCTGTCACTGTCTTACCTGGACGGTGCGGACACCCTGCAGGCCATCTTCCGTGAGACCGGCGAGAAACCCTACGAAATCCTCGTGTATGACCGCTACAGCGACCTTTTGCTGGAGCGGGAACAGTACACAGACGCCATTGATGTATTCGAGCGCTACATCGATGCGCGGTCACTGAGCCCATGGGCGCCCCGGTACCACATGCGTATCATCGACACCCTGGCACAGGCCGGCTTTACCGCTGACATACCGGATCGCAAGGCGGCGTTTGTTCGGGACTACGGCATTCACAGTGCCTACCTGCAACAGGCGGATGACGAGACAGCGTTTTATATCGGGCAGCAGCTGGAAGAGCTGATCCCGGAGCTTGCCAATCGCCACTATGTACTGGCGGGCGAGACAGAAGGTTTGGAATCGGATGAGCATTATCGTCAGGCGGCGGTGTATTACGAGGCCTTCGCGGATACCTTCCCGGCCCACCCCCGCACACCGGAGATGCTGTTCCTGCTGGGTGAAACCCATGTCGAACTGGCTCAGTGGCCGGAAGCCATCGAAGCCTTCGAACGTGTGGCCTATGACTTCCCATGGGAGGGAGAACCACCCGAACGCGCCGCTGAGGCAGGCTATGCGTCGGTACTGGCCTTCCGCGAATATGCCAAAACCTGGCCCCGTGAACCCGCTGAAACTTACAATGATTACACCGAGTTCCAGCAGCTGAATCGTCAACGATTCGTGAACGCCTTTCCCGACGACCCTCGCTCGGAAGAAGTGCTCTACATTGCCATGCAGCACGAATTCGAGCGCTATCGCTATGGGCAGGTGGTTGAAATGGCGGATCGCATGATTGCCCGAGTTCCCGCGCCCGGGGCGGATATCCTCACGGAAACCTGGTTGCTGAAAGCCCACAGCCTGTTTGAGCTGGCCCGATACGCCGAGGCGGAAACCACCTATCAACAGGCCTTGGGCGTCATGGCAGAGACCGACGAGAGGCGGCCGGATGTCATTGAAAGCCTGGCCGCGTCCGTTTTCCGTCAGGCGGAAGCGCTGGCGGATGCCGGTGATACCGCCGGAGCGGTTAGTGAATTCCTGCGTGTGGGCGTGGTTGCGCCCACCTCGGCTCTGAGGGCCAACGCTGAATACGATGCTGCCACCCTGCTGATTGAGCTTAGCCACTGGCAGGATGCCATCGATGTGATGGTGGCGTTCCGGACCCGCTACCCCGAACACGAACAAATCGATACCCTGCCAGCGCGCCTGGCACTGGCCTACCGCGAAACAGAGCAGTGGGAGAAAGCCGGGGATGAGCTGAACAACCTGATTGCGATGGCCACCACGGACGAGGAGAAGCGCGAGAACCTGCTGATCGCCGCGGATCTGTACGAACGTGCGGGAAATACTGGCAAGGCCATCGACACCTGGCGGCGGTATGCCAATACCTATCCTGAACCACTGGACGTTTACATGGAGGCCGCCAACAGCCTGGCCGGCCTATACGACGGGATTGGCGACGACAACAGCCGCCGTTTCTGGCTGCGCAAGCAGATGGAGACCGTGGACGACAATCCCGACGAGGCGGACGACCGCATGCGTTACCTGGCGGCCGAAGCTTCGGCGATTCTGGCACGGGAAGCACTGGCTTATTACGACAGCATTCGCCTGACCTTGCCGCTGAATCAAAGCATGGCAGCCAAGACCGAGGCGCTGGAAGAGGCCGTTACCGCCTACCAGAAAACCGCGAGTTACGGCGTGTCGTCCTTCTCCACCGAAGCCGGCTATCAGATTGCACACATCTACGCGCGCCTCGGCCGTGACCTGATGGAGTCGGAGCGACCAGAAGGATTGTCGGAGCTGGAGTTATCCCAGTACGAGCTTTTGCTGGAAGAGCAGGCCTACCCGTTTGAGGACAACGCCATCGACATTCATGAACAGAACGCCAGCCGCGCCCGCAACGGCATTTTCGATGAATGGGTTCAGCGCAGTTACGAAGCCCTGAAAACCCTGCTTCCGGGCCGTTACAACAAACCTGAAATCACCGTAGAGGTTGTCGATGAGCTGGGCTAGGTCATTCCAGGGGTGGACGCGAGTGGGCCTGCTGCTGGCTGTCGTGCTGGTGGCCGGTTGTGCGTCCTCGCCCAAAACCGACCCGGCAGATGTGGCGGAGGCAGAGCGCCAGGCCCGGGAGGCCGAGTTAACGCAGGACTTCAGCGAGGCGGTTGCCTTGCTCAGGGGAGGGGATACCGATAACGCGCGGAACCTGTTTGAACAGATCCATCAGGCCGACCCAGAGCGAACCGGACCCTTGGCCAATCTCGGCATTATTGCACTGCAAGAGGGCAACCCCGACGCCGCCGAAGGGTATTTCCAACAGGTGCTTGAGCGCGACCCGCAACACAGCGCAGCGTTGACCCACCTCGGAGTGATGGCCCGGGAGCAGGGCGAGTTCGAGCACGCTGAAACGCTTTACCGGCAAGCCCTGGAAGCCGATCCGAATCACCTGCCGGCCATGCTGAATCTGGCCATCCTGCTGGATATCTACCTCGGCCGGCTCGAGGAGGCCTTGCCTCTCTACGAGCAGTATCAGTCGCTGGCGGAAGAGCCGAATCCGCGCCTCAAGGACTGGATATTCGATGTCAGGAACCGCTTATGACCGCTAGAAAACACCTACTCAGTCTATTGCTGTTGATCATCGCATTTCCCTGCGTCGCCCAGGACGGCGTCGTGACGATCGAAGGCACACGAATTCGCGGTGACCAGGAAGTGCCGACGGTGCTTTACCTGGTGCCCTGGCAGGCGCCGGCGGTGCAGTCGCTGGCCCGGCCGGACGAGCAGTTGATGCTCCAGCGCCCTATTGCGCCGCTGGAGCGCCAGGAATTTCAGCGCCTGGTGTCCTATCATCAGTATTTCCGCACCTCAGCGGAGGATTCGACGGTGTCCGGACGTCCTGACTCAACGTCAGAGTGAGACGTGTGTCACACATTGTCTGTGCACATACGCATGTAAAAACAAACCGCTACAAAGACTTGCGTGAACTTACCCCCACCGGGGCCGTTGCCGCATACACTAGCCAGCAAATACGGACTATGGAGTGCCCTGAAAATGATTGAAACTGCCGTTCGCTTCTTCCAGGAAGGTGGCTTTTTCATGTATCCGATCGCCATCGTGCTGATTATCGGACTCATCGTTGCCGCTGAACGTTACATATACCTGTCTGCCCAGAAGATCACTAATCGTCGTGATTTCAACCGGTTGCACCACATGATTGGTGGTAAGGATCTTAAGGGCGCGCTGAACTACGCTACTGAGTCTGGCAGTGCCATGGCCTCCATGATCGGTTTCGGCCTCCAGCGCCTGGCCCGTCGCCAGTCCCGGGAAGAGATCGAGTACGCCATGGAAGAGGGGCTTCTGGAAGTCATGCCCCGCCTCGAGAAGCGTACCCAGTATCTGTCCACGCTGGCCAACATTTCCACGCTGATGGGCCTGCTCGGCACCATCATCGGCCTGATCGCGGCCTTTACCGCGGTTGCCGCGGCGGACCCGTCTCAAAAGGCGAGCCTGCTGTCCCAGAGTATCTCCGTAGCGATGAACACGACAGCCTTCGGCCTGATGTCTGCGATCCCGCTGCTGTTGATCCACTCAGTGCTCCAGACCAAGACCAACGAAATCATCGACAGCTTCGAGATGGCCGGCATCAAGGTGCTGAACCTGATCACCGACGGAACAGGCGCAAGGCCGCAGGCACCGGCTGCCGCCGCTGCCCGCCCAGCAGAGCCTGCTTCCCGTGCGGCCAACCCCGCCGGGTCAGTGGCGTAACGGTTCAATCAGGGAGCTAAAGCCATGAGGCGTAAGCATCGTCGGCTTCGCAGCGAAGCGGACCTGGATATCACACCGTTCATGAACCTGATGATCGTGCTGGTTCCGGTCCTGCTGCTGAATATGGTGTTTGCACACACCAGCGTGCTGGAGCTGAACTTCCCAGATGTGGATAGCAGTTCCGTTGAAGAACAGAAAGAACTCCAGTTACAGGTCGTCATTTTCGAAGACCAGCTTGTGGTGTCCGACAACCAGGGCGGCGTGATCAAGACCATTGCCAACCGCGAAGCGGCCCACGACTTCGAGATGCTCGGTAAGGTCATGAAGGAGCTTAAGGGCAGGCTCCCGGACAAACGCAACATCATCATTATGCCGTCCAGCGACACCTCATATCAGACGCTGGTGTCGGTGATGGACAAGGTGCGCTCTTACGAAGCGGTTGTCGCAGGTGATGTCGTTGAGGCCGAGCTGTTCCCCGAGATCTCACTGGGCGACGCACCGAAGAGGGCTGAACAGTCATGAAAGAGTCTGCGAAAGCCAAACGCCTGAAGCGCCATCATCGGCGGGGCAAACAACAGAGCAAGCTGAACCTGGTGTCGTTGATGGACATCTTTACCATCCTGGTGTTCTTCCTGATGGTGAATTCATCCTCCGATGTGCAGGTGCTGAACCAGGACAACGCCATCAAGCTGCCGGACTCCAGTGCCCAGCAGCCCCCGGGTGATGTGCTCGCGCTGACGGTCACGGACAACGATATCCTGGTGAACGGCCGTGTTGTGATGAAGCGGGACGTGCTCCAGGCCTTTAGTGGTCAGGTAGAGCCCGCCCTGAAGGAAGAGCTGGACTACCAGGCCAGCCGCTCCAGTGCTCCGGCACCGGATGCAGGGCGCCCCATCACCATCCTTGCCGATCGCGAACTGCCCTATGAACTGTTGAAGAAAATCATGTCCACCTGCGTGGACGCGGGCTACGCCAGTATTTCACTGGCTGTAAACCAGAAAACAGAGCAGGGAGCCTAGCTGTGGCAGAGTATCGTCAGGGATTGCCCTGGAATCAGGAGGTCGGAGAACGCAAGCGCTTGTTTGCGGTTGCTACCCTCGTGGTCCCGTTGTTCCTTGTGGCAGCCGCGTACATCACCTGGGTTGAGTTGCCGGAGCAGGATCGCAAAGAGCGTGAAGCCCTGCCGCCGCAATTGGCGAAGCTGATTGTTGAGAAACAGGAACCGCCACCACCCCCGGAACTGAAAACGCCAGAACCAGAGCCTGAACCCGAAAAGCCGGAACCGGAAGAGCAACCCGTTGCGGAACCCGAGCCAGTGCCCCAGCCGCCGGCACCAGAGCCTGAACCCGAGCCTGAGCCGGAACCCCAGGTGGCTGAAAAGCCGGAGCCCACACAGCAGGATGTCGAAAAAGCCCGGGAAAAGGCAAAAAACACCGGTATCCTCGCCATGGGCGATGAGCTCTCCAAGCTGAGTGCCCTGGGCAAATCCGTCAAACTGGATACCCCGGCGACGGTGACAACAGCGGAACCAATCGCCCGCAAGACGGGCGATACCCTGGCCCAGAGGGCCAACACCGGTCGCAGCTCCGGCGTGGATGAATCCGGCCTGACCCGCGAAACCCGCGAGGTTGCGCTGGCGGAACGGCAACGAGCCCAGGTAGAGGAAGCGGAAGAAGTGGTCGCCCAGGCGAAAGCCGCCGAGCGTGAGCAGCAGGCCGCTGCCAGCAAGCGCAGCCGGGAAGAGCTCCGTCGCACCATGGACGCCAACAAATCGGCCATCTACAGCATCTACAACCGCGAACTGCGCCGCAAACCCTCACTGCAGGGCAGCGTGACGCCGGAACTGGTGATCGAAGAGAATGGGGCGGTCTCAAGCTGTTCGGTGGTGGAATCCACCCTGAACGAGCCAGCCCTTGAAAAGAAAATCTGCAACCGTCTGCGATTGGTGGATTTCGGCGCCCGCCCGGGTGTCGACAGGACGACTATCCGCTATCCGATCGAATTGCTGTCTGGTTGAACGGACGTTATTGGCTACCGAGTCCCGGCCACCAGGCCGGGACTAACCTGCAATCAGCGATTAGCGGCGATCGGACGAGTGGTTGATGCCATCCGTGGTAGGAATGTCGCCCAACTCAAAGGGATTTACCCCCTCTATACACGCCACGTTCACCCCAAACTGATTCGGGTTTGAGCGCCGTCTATGGTGTGTATAAATCCCGCAGGTAGCGCAGAAGTAGTGTTCAGCGGTTTTGGTATTGAACTGATAGAGCGTCAAATTCTCCGCGCCCTTTAATATCCTGAAAGCATCTAACGGAACCGAGGTCACGACAGCGCCACGACGTGCGCACATTGAGCAATTGCAACGGCTCAAGTCCTCAAAGCCACCGGGAAGATCAACTTCGAATTGGACACTGCCGCAATGGCAGGCGCCGCGATTTAAACCTTTTACATCCATGCCGGGAGACCTCCTTTAGGGGGAATCCATCCCCTCACGAATAGACTCACCCCGTGCCTGCGATTATTGTGCATGTGCCGTAATTATGATTGTGTTGAATCCTTCATCAGGTGTGGGGGCAACAAAGTACTTTGTAACGAGCTCAAACATCTCTTCCGTATCAGTTGCCGCTCTCTGTGGCTGCTCTATTCGCCTTTTTGCGATTTGCCCCAAGCAAATCTCATTTGGCTGATCGATGTAAATCAGCTCGTGAGGGGCCTGGATCTCAGAGAAAATGCTTTTAAACCACTCTCGTTGCGAAATTGTATTTGCAGGAAAGTCCATTACTACGTTAGTTCCCGCCGCCAAGATCGATTGAGTCAGCTTCTTCATTTGAGGCTTGAGCCGACCAGCATATTTTACGTAATCTTCCAGTGTCTTGATGCTATCCGGATAGACTGACGCAAGCCACTCGTCTTCAGAAAGCAGCACGGCGTTTCGCTCATGGGCAACTTCAAGAGACTTTGTCGTTTTACCTGCCCCCATTTTTCCACAGAAAAATGTCAATACTCCTTTGTTCATTTCTTGCCTCGTATTGTATAACGCTGATTTTCAGCGGCAGTCTTGTCAGAACGAAGCGGCGACAAGACTCTCCGTTGGAGGCACGCCTGGGCCGGAACAAACTGAAACTACTTTCACAGGCTCGCCTTGAATGTCACCTTCCCTCCCTGCATAACGCCCCCATTGCCTTGGTGTGTTAGACATTTCCTACCGGAGTACTCAGTGCCTGTTCCGCCCCCAAACCAGCGTTATCGCCACGCTAACCACAGCGGAGGCGGCCAGGGCACCAAGGAAGGGCGCCAAGGTAGGGATGCCACCGGGGAAGCTGGCGGCCAGGAGGCCCGCCGTCAGACTGCCACCAGTCACCCAGCCAGGAATGATCGCCCCCGCCAGGCCGGCCAGGCCGCCAAATACGGCTGCGGTAGTGGTCATTCGCTTCCACAGCCCCATCAATACCGGTATCACCGCCGTCGCGCAGAGCAGGTCGGCGATCAGGAACAATCTCAGTACCGAGACGCCCTGGAGTGCGACTATTACCACGGGAATCATCAGGAGGACGGTTACCCATCGTGCCGATATGATGGAGAGCCCCCGTTTTTCGGTCACTGCCAGGGAGGCCAGGGCGTTCTGGAGTGTGTCCACGGACGAGGCTACTAATGTGAGGGCCAGTACCAGGGCGGGAATGGTCAGCCATGCGGGGGCGCCGGATAGTAGTGCAAAGAAAGGAATGGGTGGAGATCCGAGATCTGCACCGCTCATGGCGGCGGCAATGCCCAAGCCGCCGACCACGGCAACCACGATAATAGTCACCAGGCCGCCCAACAGGGCGCCGCTGCGCAGCGCCGAAGTATCGCGGGCGGACCACAGGCGCTGCCAGTAGCCCTGGTGAAACAGATTAGCGGCGGTTACGGCGATCACCAGTGTCAGGGCTACGCCCAGGGCACTGCCTACTGGCGCGGAGGGGGCGTCAGCCATTTGCAGTTCCGGTAGCCGGTCCATTGCCACGAATCCGACAATGGCCAGTAGCCCGATCAGCAGGAACGCCTGCCACTGGTCCGTGACGATGCTGGCTCGCAGGCCACCCCAGGTGGTGTATATGAGTGTGGCAACGGCCACGCCAAGCACCGCAAGGTTCCCATTCACGCCCGACAGCAATGAGGTGATGGCGCCGATGGCGGTGAGTTCGGCGGTGAGGAAGCACAGCATGTAGAGCACGGAGATCAGCGACACGTAGCGGCGAACCGATGAGCCATAACAGGCTTGGGCAAACTCACCAATGCTGCGGCCCTGTGGCAGGTAGCGCCGGATGGCCGGGCCACAGAAGGCAAACACGATAAAGGGCAGGGCGGCGCCAAGGGCGTAACCGGCCAATGCCACCGGCCCCACCAGGGCGCCAACTTCCGGGGGCGCGAAGAGTATCCAGCCTCCCATACCCGACGCCAGGAAGGATAGCCCGAGTGCCCGGGCGCCCTGACTGTTGCGGGCCGTCACGAAATCATCCAGGCCGCCATCGGCCAGGCGAGCCCGCAGCCCGAGCCAGGTGAACAGAACGAGTGCAGCCGCCAGGGCAGCTACCGTGGTGTAGAGCATGGTGTGTTTCTCCGTTAATCATAAAGCCGGGAATAGTGACATATTCCACGCGGTGCTGCGATTGACTGTCTGTCTTATGCTTTACTGTATTAAGTCACCATTCGGAATTGAACCGACGGGGGAGGCCCCACCCAATGAGTAATCGCAAATCGGAACTGGAAACCCTGCGTGCCGACCTTAAGGCACGCCTGTCAAAGTATGAAGCCCACCAGCATCGCCAGGGTGGCGCGCTGGAGAAAGACTTCGAAGAGCAGGCCGTACAGACCCAGAACGACGAAGTGGTCGATTCACTGGAGACGGAAACCCGCAACGAGCTGGCCCAGATCGAACACGCCCTTGAACGCCTTGCTGAAGGGCTCGGGGACGAATGTGAGGGTTGCGGCGAAGACATTGATCCACGGCGCCTGCAGGTTCTGCCCTACACCACAGTCTGCGTGAAGTGCGCCGAAGACTGAACCCCTATCACTCCCCCTGAATCTTGCTGAGCAGGTCTTTGGCCAGTTCAATGGCCTCTGACCGGTGGCTGATGTTCTGCTTCTGGTAGAGGCTGCGAATGTGCGTCTTCACCGTGGTGGAGGCGACTTTCAGGTGTTCGGCGATCTGGTCATTCGACAGGCCGGCGTGGATCAGACTGAGTATCTGCCATTCCCGGCGGGTAAGGGGAGATGTGCGGATCAGTTCGGGTACATCAGGCCGGTCGATAATATCCTGAATGATGGCTTCGTCCAGTGAAATCCGGATGGCGCGGCTGAAATCCCGTTGTTGCTGAGCCAGCTGGATCAGGCGTTCGGCGCGCTGCAGTTCCATTCCGTCAATCGCTTCGTCATTGATCAGCGCTTTCAGGATCACGATCAGCACCTTGCCCATACGCAGGAAGCTGCCGACGGCCCCGGTGGTGCTGGCCAGTTGGAGCGCGGCGACCATGTGCTTCAGGGCGTTCTCACGGTCTTCAGTGTCCCAGTAAAGCAGCGCCAGCGCGATATGGTTGCGGTTGAGGTCGGTTTTAAGACCCACCTGTTCCGCGACGGCTTGCAGTCCTGTCAGCAGAGGCTGCGCTTTGCTGTACAGGCCCAGGCTCATGTACGCCCGAGCCCGGTTGCGACCGTTGCATTGATTGAAGTGGTTGGTCGCTGTGGTGGGGTCGACGGGCGGTGCGATGGTCAGCCAGCGTTGTATGGCTTCCCGGTCCCGAACCGCATCCCAGTAGGCGAGCATGGTGGCGTGGGCGTTGGCGACCCAGTCCAGATGATAGTCACCGGAGGCGAGCATTTTCTGCATCTTGGCGATGTAGTCCGCGCACAGGCTTTGCCGGCCCCTGGCATGGGCCACCTTGGCCAGCGATGTATAGCTTTGCACGTACCAGCGCTCGCCCTGGGCTTCCAGGATTTCGATGCCCTGGAGCGCACACCGCTCAGCATTTTCCAGATGGTGCCATTCCCACATGATCTGACTGCGGATGCGGAACAGGAATTCCAGTATCGGCAGGTGGTTGAGGTGGTTTTCCTCGGCGTACTGGAAACCCCGTTCCTGGATGTTGTAGGCCTTCTGCAACAAGCCCATCGCAACGCTGATTTCAGACTGCTGACACAGTGCCCAGAGCACGTTCTGGTGGGCCTGGTGCGCCCGGGCGAGGTGTTCGGTTTCCTGCATACGGGCGAGGGCTTCTTCCAGTTCGCCCTGGACAAACAGAGCTTCCCCAATGACAGAGGCCGCCGCCACCCGGGAGGTGGGCAAGTAGCGGGCTTCCTGGTCGATGGCTTCGCGGGCGAGGGCCAGGGCACGTTCTCCATCCCCATAATTCATGGCGACCTGGGCACGAATGGCACTGAATTCACCATGCACCGCGCGCTGGGTGTCTTCCGTCATGGATGCTTCCAGACGGGTTTCCGCAGCCGACAACCAGTTTTCAACTTCGTCAAACTTGTACTGGCCCTGGGCCACCCAGGCCCTGAGCAGTGTCAGCGTCGGATCCTGGGCAATCACATCCTGGGGCAGGGCGTCGAGGCAACGCTGCAGCAGGATAAACTGGCCCTCGGTGAAAAACTTGCGGCCGTGAATGGTCAGTACGCGGGTGATACGGTCCGCGTCGTCGGCGGCGATGGCGTGGCGGGCGGCCTCTTCGGCGTGGTCCAGTTCCAGCCAGGCGTCACTGGCCCGTTGGTGCAGCTGTTGGCGGTTTTCTTCGGTGGTGCAGCTCAACAGGTGCTGGAGATAGACGGAAAACAGCGGATGGTAGCGGAACCACAGGGCGGAATTGTCCACGGGCGTGATAAACAGCCCCATGGACAGAAGGCCGCTGAGCAGGGCCTGGCCATTGCTGTCGTCCATCACCCGCATGACCATCCGCGCGTTGAAGCGGTCCAGTATGCTGGTGCGTAGCAGGAATGTTCGCTGCTGTTCCGTCAGCCCCTGCCCAACCAGTTCGTCAAAGTAGTCAAAGATGTGCTGGTTGCCGTACTCCAGCTGATCCACAAAATCGTTGAATTCGATGCTGGTCAGTGCCGATGCGGACAGAAGCTGGAGTGCCGACACCCAGCCTTCAACCCGCCTGACAGCCCGCTCGATGCTTTCCCGCGAAATCTCGAACGGCAATCGGCTGTCAAAGTAGCTCTGTGCTTCGTCTGCACCAAAGGCCAGATCCCGTGAGGTGATCTCGGTCATCCGTCCCTGCATCCTCAGTTGCGCGACGCCAATGGGGGGCACCGTCCGGGTGATCAGGACGAGCGTCAGACAGGCAGGTTGATGCCGCAGCAGGAAGCGCAGCGCGTTGTGGATGACCTCGTTGTCAATCAGGTGATAGTCGTCCAGCACCAGATACAGCGGGTCCCCGTCCAGCCCGTCCAAGGGAAGCTCGGCCAGGAGGTCGGTGAGAAAACTCTCCAGATCGTCGTACCCCTTCTCCTGCAATTTCCGCAGCGTGGCCTTGCAGCTGCCGGGAGCTGCAACCTCAAGTGACTTGGCCAGGTAGCCTGCAAATCGGGCCGGGTCGTTGTCGCCGACCTCCAGGCGATACCAGGCGCTGGTGGCCTCCAGTGCCTCAAGACGGTCCGCCACCGTGGTGGTTTTGCCATAGCCCGCGGGCGCATGCACCAGCAGCAGGCTTACCGGTTCCAGGCCGTGGAGAAGATCGTTGAATTTTTCCCGGTGTAAAAGGGCGGGTGGTGGTTGTGGGCTCTGGTTTTTGGCAGCGATGAACGTCAGTTGTCCCGGATTCAGTGTTGTTGTCATCAGGATCTTCAGTAATTGGTGTCAGACAGTGGCAAAGAATGTGATACCGGCTTTGTGCCTCTGCGTCAACTTCCCGTTGTCGCTATTTGAGGGGCATGAACCAGTTCTCAAAACCGGCAGGGAGGGCCCCTTCTGCAGCGGCAGATTTGAGGCACAGTTATCTTTAAGGCGTTAGCGATTTCGGTATCTTACCGTAACAAGATGTAACTCGGAAAACGTGATGTCTAATAATAACAGGGACTTCGTCTGACCATGCTGCTGGTACTCGCCGGATCCATCCTCACTTTCACTATGGCCCAGGAGGCGGTCGTCGTGGAGCCTTATGAACAGGGCACCATTGTGATTGAGCAGGATTTCGACACCAGCCCCATTGAGTTGAGAACCGACGCCCGGGTGGAACCTCTGGTGGAGCAGAAGTTCCGGAATATCGTGCGTCAGGCTTACGACTACAGCTGCGGTAGCGCCGCCTTGACCACGGTTCTGAATTTCTACCTCGGTAGAAACCTTGGTGAGCGGCAAGTCATGGAGGGGCTACTTCACTACGGCGAGAGTGAACGGATTGTGCAGCGCCGCGCCTTTTCCATGCTCGACATGAAACGTCTCGTTACCGCCCTTGGTTATCCCTCTGGCGGGTTCCGCGCCACGATTGATGACCTGATTGACCTCGATCACCCGGCCATCGTTCCCATCCAGCACGCCGGTTTCAAGCACTTCGTGGTGCTGCGCACCATCCGCGACGGCCGGGTGTATCTGGCCGATCCGGCGGTCGGCAATATCTCCTTCACGCTCGCCCAGTTTGAAGAGAGCTGGGACGACAACGTGCTCTTCATTGTGTTCCCCGGCAGTGACAAGCCGCTGGATTACCTGGAGTTGAAAGAGGAGGACCTCCGGTTTGTGGACGACCAGACATTGACGTTGCTGGCGTTGCAGAAGTTACCCGAATTCCATGAATCCACGGAACGCCGGATCAGAAACATGCTGGAACGCCAGAAGAATAATCCGGACGGCAGCGTTGAGAATACCCGGAAGCAGCTGTTCTACCGGCGCCATTAACGTGCCGGGCGCAAAGCCGGCACACAGGAAACAATACAATTAGAAATAAGGGAGTCAGGATGAATCGTTGGTTAGTGCGAGGTTTTATCCTTTTTTCCGTGACTGGCCTTTTACCAACCATGGCATTGTCGCAGGAAGGAAACGTAGACGAGGCGAGGGAGGCACTTGCCAGGCAGGAGGGTGACGAGGATTCATCCAAACAGTTGGAAGAGGTGTTCCAGGCAGCCGAGACCAGCTATTCGTTGCAGAAGAAGGGCACCCATTCCCTGAACTACTCGTTCGATTACTCCTACACCGGTGACCAGCGTCTCGACCTGGCGATCACCGACGGTTCAGTTCGCAACCTTGATGTGGTGCCGTCCGCGACCCACAACTTCACCAATGCGTTTTCCTACGATTATGGCCTGCTGGATAACCTGACTGTCGGTGCGCGGATACCCCTGGTGGTTAAGTACGATACCCAGGATGAACTGAACATCTACGATTTTGGCGATATCTCCGCGACCGCTCGCTGGCAGCCCTTTGCCTACGTGCCGGGCAAGATGTCCACGACGGTCTTCGGCACTTTCACAACCAAGACGGGTGTCAGTCCCTACGAGATTGATATAGACGAGCAACTGTCCACCGGCAGCGGCTACTATTCGGTTGCCGGCGGCGTAAGTTTCTCAAAGGTGTTGGACCCGGTGGTTGTGTTCGGGTCTACCAGCGCTACCTACAACCTTCCTGAGAGGGACCTCCAACAAGTCCGGGGCGCCAGGGTGTTACAGGAACTGGAACCCGGCTTCGGGCTTTCCGGCTCCGCCGGTTTCGCCTATTCGCTGTCCTACGACATTTCCCTCAGCATCTCCGCCCAGTTGAGTTACAGCGACCAGACCATCCTGTCCTTCAGTGATGGCACTCAGGCCGTGGCTCAGGACCAGATGAGTGGCTTCCTCAGTATGTCGCTGGGTACCCGCGTGAGTGATACCACCATCGTGAACACCAGCCTTGGTATTGGCCTTACCGAAGACGCACCTGATTTCTCGCTGGGCGTGTCCCTGCCCATCAGATTTTCAGGTCTCAAAGAGTGAGTTCAGCCTCTGACGTTTTACGGGAAGGGAAGATTTCATGGGAATAACCAGCCACAAGAGACAGATTGCCGCTGCCATTATGGCAGCCTCGGTGACCTGTGGTGTCGAGGCGCAGCTGGCACAGAACCTGACCATTCATCCCAAGGCATTGGCCCTGGGTAACGCCGTGACGGCCGATCCGCCCGGTATTATGGCGATCCATTACAACCCGGCGGGGCTGACCAAGCTGGATGGGCGTCAGCTTGAAGTTAACCTGATGAGCGTTTACCTGGACATTGACGCCGATTTCCACGCCCCGGATGGCTACGAGATTTTCGGCATTGATGGCCTGGAAACAGACCCTCTCACTGGCAAACAGCGGGACCCGGTCGCAAACAAACACAGCCATACCAACAATGTTGCCCTGTATCTCCCGGGGTTTGGCATATTGCGGGCGCCGCCTGGCCCCGCCGTCGCCCCGTCTGCCGGTATCAGCATCAACCCGCCCGGGTCGAAACTGACCTTTGGCAACGCCTTCTACCTGCCCCTGGCCGCCGGCTTCTATCGCGACAAGGACGACCCGGGGCGCTATATGCCACAGGCAACGGCCTTGCAGCGGACAACTTATCTGTCGCCAACCGTTGGTTACAAGATCAACGACGAGTGGTCCGTGGGTGCCGGGATCCATCTGTCGCATATGGGGGTTGCCGCAGATCAGTACATGCGCGCCCCCAACATGCTATTGGGCGTTGCGGAGGTCCTTCAGGATGCCTTCAACTGCGAAAGTGGGGATGAGCCTCTGCAGCCATGGCTGGCCCTTTGCGGGGGTAATGTCGGGCCCTGGGACGACATTGGTGCCTTGAGTATCAACGTGCAGGAAACCCTGTCACCCACCTACGCGCTGGGTGTGATGTGGGAACCCAATGAGTGGTTCGCCTGGGGGGCGAGTTATACCTCCGAAGCCGACATGAATATGAAGGGTACTTTCGAGATAGAGTACACCGACGACTGGTCCGGCTTCTGGCAGAGCGTCAACGGCTCGGTGCTGGGTGCCATCACCTCGGCTATCCTGAGCTTGCCGTCCGGTGCCCCAAGGGAAGCGGGCAACGTCTCCATGGACCTGACCTATCCCCAGCATTTCCAGACCGGCATCAGCTTGGATGTCCATCCCAAGCTGACGGTCAATGTGGACGTTGGCTGGACGGACTACAAGCAGTGGGACGCGTTTGTGTTTCGCTTCGATCGTAACCTGGAGTTCCTGAACGCCGCGCGGATTCTGTCACCGCAGAACGCCACTCCCAACACACTGAGGTTGCCTCTCGGTTTTACCGATCAGTGGAACTGGGGTTTTGGGCTGGAGTTCCATGCGTCGTCCCGTCTGGACCTTCGCGCGGGTATGGAAATCCGGGATTCGGTAATTCCCGATGACCAGCGCCAGATTATGGCGCCGTTCGGCGGTGCAAACCTCTACAGTATTGGTATGGGGTATCGGTGGGATAAGGATACTGAGATCGACATGAACCTGAGCTATCTGCAATCCATAGAAACGGTTCCTGCCAACGGCAGTTGTAACCTAAACTGTGACAATATTACCAATATCATCTACAACCCCTATGCGGGGCTGGATGTGAAAACCTCGCTACGGGTTGTCACGGCAGGTCTCAGTTTCCGTACCAAATTCTGACGCAAACGCGTTAACGAACAGGGTGTTTTGCCCCGATGTCCAAATGCCATTTTATGGTTATCGCTTGTCTGGCTGTCGTTATAAGTGGCTGCCAGTTGTCTGGCCCCGACGCCTCTGGCAGCCGCGAGGGTTATTTTACCTGGGTGGACGAGCAGGGGCGGGTAAGACAGTCGCCAATACCGCAGAGCACCGGTGAGAGAGATAAGGGCGAGGGCAAGGAGGCAAACGCTGAGGATGCTCCCCGAACTGGCTCTGCGGACTCGTCGGCTTCCGGGGATGATTCTTCCAGCGGGTACCACGAAGAATTCAATCTCGAAAATTATCCCGATGCCAATCAGCTCGAAAAAGACGGCTATGTTCGTCCGGGCGAACCCAAGCCTTATTTCACCTGGCGTGATGCCCAGGGCAATATTCGTGTCAGCTATTACCAGCCGGATACCCGGACCGCTGTCGAGAAGGGGCGCATCAAGCCGCCGATTCAACTGACGGAGGCCAGTATCCATCAACCGGGAGAAACGGTCGGGCTGCCGGGCCTGCCGGAAGATGCTGACCCCGAGGCCATGGCTGTCCTGGGAATCGATCCCGGAGAGGAACGTTTTTTCCAGCAGTGGGCAGGGCAATGCTGTCAGGCGCTGGAACGGTCGGAGCCTGAGCAATGGCAGGAAGGTCGTGAATTCGGGGTGTCCATGGGTGACGAGGCCCCCCGCCATTCATTCAGCACGGGTGAAAGCCATTACCGTCTGGTCAGGCTGCCGCCGGCGGAGCAAATTACCGATTTCATCCTCCACCTCAGGTCGTTCAACCACGAAGGAATGTTTGTGGCCTCGGTGGCGTTTCTTGATGCCTCGTTCGCCCCGGTTCGAATCGTGACTGACCTGGTTGCCAGCTATGTTCCTGAATCCTGGTACCAGTACGGCTACCTTCACGCTTACATTCCGGTGTTCCCGAGCCGGGGTGAGCGTTGGATGGTGATCTTCACGCGCGAGGCGGATCTGGCGGGGCAGACGGTTATCGAGGACAAGTACGGGCCCAAGGCCATCCCGCACACCCGTACCGGTGAACTCAGTCTCTCCCGGGCTGGCGAGTGACGTTCAGTCTTCAGGCTGGCTCAGGTCAAGCCATTGCTGTGACAGCCAATAATAGCTGCCATCGGGGGCCGGATGGGTGCAGTTGTAGCGAAAACGACGGCTGTTAAAGCTTCTAGGAGCCTTGAGAATGACTTTATCTCCACCCGATACCTGGAAGTCTACGCGCCCCTGGCCGGAGGCAAAACAACTCAACCGGTCGACGCTGATGGTGTTCGGTACGGTAAAAGCGAGGGTGGGCGGGTTCTCAGAGATAACGCCGTCCGGCAGCTTGTTGGCATCGACTGGCAGCGCCTTGCTACGTAGTTTGTCTTCAAGGCTGTTGAGTTGTCCGTAGGCGTTCGCCACCGGGAATCGAGGCAGACGTGTGGCGGCGGAAGTCTCCCCGATGGCGCCGGATTGCTGTCCAAAGCCGAGCCAGCCACGTGCCGCAATCTTGCGTAATAACGCGTCGTCAAACTCGCCGTAGGGATAGGCAAACATCGGAATGTTGGTCCCCAGTTTTTCGGAGAGTGTTTCCTGGGCCTCATCCAGGCTGCGATTGACACGTGCCTCCCAATCGTTATCGGATTCACCTGGGCGTTTTGCGAGGTGGCCGTGGTCTTTGCTGTGGTTGGCGATGGTCACGCCGTCGCGATCTCTGACTTCCTGCAACTGATCCCAGGTCATATAGCCATGGCTGCCCACGGCCTCGGTATTGACGAATATGGTGTACTCATACCCCCGCTCTTGCAGGGCTGGCGCTGCCTGTGAGTAGACGGATTCGTAGGCATCATCAAAGGTGATGGCAACCTGGGACCTGTCGTTCAGCTCACCCGCCAGTGCTGCGCGGGTTCCTGATTCAAGCGGAACGACCTCCAGCCCCAGATCCTCAATCATATCCAGTTGTCCCTGGAACAGGGACACTGACGTACTGGTGGAGGACGGCGTCGAGTCACTGACATGGTGGTACTGAAGCACTACCAGATCGGCATTGGCAGTCAGCGCGAACGCCGTGATGGGCAGGAGAAGGAGAGATCGGGTCATCATTCTTGGTGCCATTGGTGTGTCCTTGAAATCGGGAATTCCGGTGCAATCAGGTCCGAAAGTGAGCCTTGAGCACGGCGAAGGCCTGGTTTAGGTCCTGGATGGTTTCGGTTTCGCCACCCCGGTCCGGATGCGCATGCATAACAGCCCGCCGGAAGCGTTGTTTGACGTCGTCAAAGCCAGGGGGAATGGCATCAAAACCGAGGACGGCTGCGGCTTCACTCGCTTCTGTGGCGGCGGGTCGGTTGCCGCTGCGCCCGGCCCAGAAATCGTCCATCATCCGGTTTATGGCGTCTTCCGGCAGCTCGTACTTGGACAGGTCCAGGTAAAAATTCCGCAGTTCGTCCATGCGGTCGGGCACACCTGCGCCTGCCACCACAGAACTTTTGCGAAGTTGAATCACCAGTGGCGAAATGGTCAGGGTTTCTCCGCCGGTGGCGAGCTGATCCCGTAGCCGGTACAGCACATGGAACAGCAGGAAATGAACCGGATAGAGCTTGTCCGGTTCGCCAAAGTTGACCTCGCCAATCAGCTCCCAGGGCGGCTTTTGCAGGGTTTTGATAAGGACCAGCTCGTTGATTCCGGCTGGGTGCCGACGAAGAATATGCTCGGTGGCAACCAGCAGGTGCTGAATCTGAAAATTCAGCGTCTCATTGGGCGCGTCACCATCCAGCGCCTTGGCGCCCTGTGTTGCGGTATCGGGTTGATTCATGCCCCAATGGTAGGCGACAGGGCGCCGTTACGGAAGAGGCATGTCCCGCTCCAACCCCTTCAGGAACAGGTTGGTCGCGAACCGGGTGGCATTCCTGGCCTCGGCCTCGGCCTCGGCGGGCCGATTGTGGGCACGGTAGGCCAGGCGCAAGCTGAGTTCGTAGCCTACCCCGAAGAAAGCGGCGCACAGGTACTCTTCGTCCATCTCCGGCAACAGGCCACGCTCAACGGCGTTCCTGACATCGTCCTCCAGGGAGAGCAAGGCAAGCCCGAGAATGTCTGAGCCGAACAGTTCACGGATGGCACGATCGTTACGATGCGCCAGCTCGTAAACCAGGGGGTCGCTGGCGGTGGCCCGGAACAGCGAAAGGTATGCAAAGTAGATGAAGTCTTCAGCGGAATTGGCGGACTTTCGGCACTCGGTAAGGTTGTGATTGAGGCCGCTTAGGAAATCTGTCAGCAGAGCTGCAAAAATGTCCTGTTTGCTGGAAAAATAATTGTAGAAGGTGCCTGCCGCCAGGCCGGTACGGCGTACGATATCGCGGATGGTGGAGTTGTCGTACCCCCGTTCCCGAAAGCACTCCCGCGCCGCGTCAAGAATGGCACTGCGGTTGCGAATACGGTTGAATTCCCGTTTACCGGTGGCTTCCGGTTTTGTGTCTAACATATCCATGTCTGTATCCTGTCCCTGGAACTTTTGCACGCGTATAATCCGACGCTCACTGACCTTATGAACGACGTTTTCCTATGCCCGAAGCAATAACTGCCAACTCCGAAACCGCCCAGGCTCCTGAAGCGGAGCGCAAGCAGAAACTGGAACTGAACAAGCTGCAGAAGCGCCTGCGCCGGGAAATGGGGCAGGCGATTGCTGATTTCTCGATGATCGAGGCTGGTGACAAAGTCATGTGCTGCCTGTCTGGCGGCAAGGACTCCTACGCCATGCTCGATATCCTGCTGAATCTCCAGAAAAGCGCGCCGGTGCGCTTTGAGCTGATTGCTGTGAACCTGGATCAGAAGCAGCCCGGCTTCCCGGAAGAAGTGCTGCCTGAGTACCTTTCGGCTCTTGATATTGAGTATCACATCATCGAGAAGGACACCTACAGTATTGTTAAGGAAAAAGTACCGGAAGGGAAGACCACCTGCGGACTTTGTTCCCGCCTACGTCGCGGAATTCTCTATAATTTTGCAGAAGAACACGGCGTTACCAAGATTGCTTTGGGGCACCATCGGGATGACCTGCTGGAAACGCTGTTCCTGAACATGTTCTATGGTGGCAAGCTGAAATCCATGCCGCCGGTTCTGCACAGCGACGACGGCCGGAACACGGTGATTCGCCCGTTGGCATACAGCCGGGAGAAAGACATTGCGCGCTACGCCAGCTTGCGCCAGTTCCCGATCATTCCCTGCAACCTCTGCGGTTCCCAGGAAAACCTGCAGCGTCAGGTGATCAAGGACATGTTCCAGACCTGGGACAAGCAGCACCCGGGGCGCCTGGAAACCATGTTTCGGGCCATGTGTAACGTTGAGCCGTCACACCTCGCCGATACCTCCCTGTACAACTTCCGTGAGGGTCACCGCCATTCCGAACCGGGCCAAAGTGCCGGGACGGTCGAGCCCCAAACACCCGATTTCGGACGGTTGGACGTGCTTAATATCTGATCGGTTCGAGCCGGTAGTCCAGCCCTTGTCTATCCGTGACCGGTATGCAAAAAGGCGGTGACAGGAAGGGTCCAGATACCGAAACCAATCAGCAGCAGTCCGGCGATCTGCCGAAAGCGTTGGTGTTCCCGCAGTTTTCGGATCCAGGTGGCGGCGTAACCGGTGGCCAGCATGGATGGCAGGGTACCGAGGCCGAAGAACAACATGGTGGTGGCCGCGCTGCCCACCGAGGGTTGCAGGGCAGCCCAGCCCAGGGTGCTGTAGACCAGCCCGCAGGGCAACCAGCCCCAGAGTGCGCCAAGGATGAGCGCCTGGTGGAAATGATGCACCGGGAGCACTCGGGCGGTGAGCGGTGACAGACGTTTCCAGACCGGGGCACCGATGCGTTCCACGTAGCGGATGCCTTGCCACCACTGCCCCATGGACAGTCCCATCAGGATCAGCAGTATCCCTGCCATTGTTCGAAGTATCGGGCCAAGTTGCGTCCAATAGGCCGAGGCGCTGGTGCTCAGCAGCGCGATCAGGGCCGCAATCGCTGCATAGCTGCCAATCCGCCCGCCATTGAAGGCGAGCAGCATGGCGGTCTGGCGAACACGGAAGCCCCGGCCAACAGGCAGTGCCATGGACAGTGACGCGCTGATCCCTCCGCACATACTCAGGCAATGGGTGCTGCCGAGCAGGCCAATCAGGAAGGCGCTGGAATAACTCAGGTAAAGTTCTTCGCCCATCAGGATTTGTGGCTGTCGCCCGGCTCCTCGGCAGAGTTGGAGTTGGCATCCTGCTTGGGTTGTTTGGCGTCGTCCGGGATCATGTCTTTGTCATCGTCATAAAGGATGCGATGGGCAGGTCCATCAAGGTCATCGTATTGGCCGTTCTTGACGGCCCAGGAGAACAGCAGGATGCCTAGTGCCACCAGGATCAGCATGACCGGAACCAGGATCATTACGATTTGCACAGGGCTACCTCAAACGTGTTGGGTGATTCAGTGTTCACGGTATCAGGACGTTGCTTCGGCGCCAACCGCCGGGGCGTGGGATACCGGGTTGCCTCGCTGCCTACCTAGCCGCATGGCATTGAGTACCACCACCAGTGAGCTGAGGGACATGCCGATGGCCGCCAGCCAGGGTGGAACCAGACCCGCTGCCGCCAGGGGCAGGGCGCAGACGTTGTAGGCCAGTGCCCAGGCCATGTTCTGGCGGATGACGCGGCGTGTGTCCTGGCTGGCTTTCAGGGCTTCGGACAGTTGCGTTAACTGCCCGCTCAACAGCACTGCATCGGCCTTGAGTTGGGTCAGATCGGCAGCGCTTCCCATGGCCACGGACACACCAGCACCGGCCATGGAGGGCAGGTCGTTGAGGCCATCACCCACCATCATGATCTGGTGGCCCTGGTCGCGGAGGTTCTCCAGTACGCGGAGTTTCTCTTCCGGTGAGGCCTGGCCGATGGCTTCATCAATGCCGAGTCTGCCTGCTATCTGCTCAACGTGTCCTGAGCGGTCGCCGCTGAGCAGAATGGTGCGCAGTCCTGCATTTTGCAGGGCCTGGACGGCTTCTCTTGCATCCGGTCTGGGCTCGTCGTCCAGTGTGAACCTGGCCATCCAGCCACGGTCCGTGGCCAGCCATATCTCCATGCCTTTGGAGGTGTCGGCTTCCGGCGCCGGGCTACCCACCTTATCTTCCACAAAATCCCGGTGGCCAATGTAGAGGGGTGCCCCGTCTACCTGTCCCGAGAGACCACCGCCCAAGTGGTTTTGTACCTGCCTGGCGGCGTAACCGGGTATCTGGTGGAATACCCTGGCGATCGGGTGTTCCGAATGTTTCTCCAGGCTGGCTGCCAGTTGCCGGCATCGATCCGCATCAAGGTTGCCGAAGGTTCGGGTATCCACCAGGCTGAGTTCACCTCGGGTCAGGGTGCCGGTTTTATCGAAAATCACCGTGTCGATGGTGTTCAGGGATTCCAGAGTGTGTCCGCGTGTTGGAAGGAAGCCCAGCTTGCGAAGTCTCATGGTTGCCGACGTTATTGCCGTTGGAGTGGCGAGCGACAGGGCGCAGGGGCAAGTCACTACCAGTACCGAGAGCGTAATGTCGAAGGCATTATCGGCGCCGGCCATCCACCAGCCAATCCAGATGAGTGGGGCCAGGATCAGCACACGGCTGACAAACACGCCGGCAATTCGATCGGCCGCCAGCGCAACGGGTGGCTTCTCAGCCTGCACCCGATCCAGCACCCGCAAAATGCCGGACAGTCTGGTCTGTGTGCCGGCGCGGCGAACCTCAACCTCCAACGGGTTCTCGCCGTTGATGCTGCCAGCATGGACGGGGTCACCCTCGCTACGGGTTTCCGGCAGATATTCACCGGTCAAAGCCGCTTCGTTAAGGGTGGAGTGGCCGCTGACGATGACGCCGTCTGCGGGCAATGTTTCGCCAGGCCGGATGCGAATAACGTCGCCGGCAGCCAGGTCATGGGTGGCGACGATATCACTGCCGTTCCCCTGGATGCGGTTGGCGACCATGGGCTGGAAGCCGGCCAGCGCGTTGCCTGTCAGCCCGGCGCGGTAACGGGCCTGCATCTCAATGTAGCGGCCAAGCTGCAGGAAAAAGGTAAACATACAGACGGACTCGAAATAGACTTCCTCGCCGCCGAATACCGTCACCCATGCGCTGGCGACATAGGCCAGGCCAATCGCGGTGGCCACCGGTACGTCCATAGTCAGGTGACGGCTGCGAAGATCCCTGAATGCGTTTGTGAAGAACGGACGAGCGCTGTAAAGGACTACGGGGGTGGCGACCAGAAGACTGAACCAGCGGAAAAAACTGACAAACTCTGGCGACAGGTCATTCACCAGTTCGAAATAAAGCGGAAAGGCCAGCATCATGCTCTGGAACGAGCCTATCCCCGCGACAGCCAGGCGGATCAGTGCAGAGCGATGTTCGGCTTTCAGGGCTTTCTCGGCCTCATCGGCCTGATAGGGGCGGGCTCGATAGCCCAGTTCATGGACGGCAATCAGTAGCTGGCTGAGTTTTGAGTGCTCCGGGTTCCAGACCAGTCGCGCGCGCTGGGTGCTGTGATTGACGGAAAATGACACCACGCCCGGTTGCCTGGCCATGTGGTTTTCCAGCAACCATATGCAAGCGGCGCAGGTGATGCCGCTTACAAGCAGTGTGGCTTCCTGGCCAGCGGTAACGGGAGATACAAACGACTTCTGAACCAGGGGATGGTCCACTTCGAGGATACGGTTCCGTTCGGAATCGCTGAGTGCCTTTGGGGTGACGGCCGGCTCGGTGCGGAACTGGTAGAACCCGGTGAGGCCTTCGGCGCGAATGGTCTCACAGACCGCCTTGCACCCAACGCAGCAGAAGTGTCGCAACGCTCCTTCAAGTTCCAGGGTGATGGGTGGCGTTCCAGTGGCCGGCTCACCACAATGATAACAATCCAAGGGGATCACCCGCGGTCTTCTGTGACCGCACCGAGGCTCAGGGAGCGTTGCGATGGCAGGCTGGACTCACCTTTCAGTCGCCATTGGTTGTCCGGGCCACGCAGGTCAAAGTACCAGCGGCCTTCAATCGGCTGATTCAGGGTGGCGCTGTATAGTCCCTCGCCGATTGCCCGGAATTGTATGGTGCGGTCGTACTCCGACATGGTCGGGTGATACAGGCTCAGTATCAGGTAAGGGTAGTTCGCAGGGCCGTCGGCAGTATCCATGGAGAGGGTGATTTCCCGTTCGCCAAATGTCATATCTGCCGTCAGGCCCAGGTCTTGGGCTTTCTGGTCGCGTGCAATTGCCATGTTGATCCCGCGACCCTCCTTGGAATAGTCGTCGGTTACCATGGAGTTGTCGGTGTTTATCGCGACCGTAATGGCGATGGAGCACCAGATAATGGCGGCGCCGGGAAATATCAGCAGGAACCAGAGCCAGGGTTGCCGGTACCAGGGAACGACGGGTGCGTTTTCATTCATAGTGCTGTCTCTCAAGGCTGGTCTCCCTGGTTGGTGTCAGGGGATCAGCGATTTGGACCGACAAACCGGCTTTCGGTTTCAAGAACGAGCGATTCGTCGGATTGTGATTCAAGCGTGAAGACAATGGCATTGTTGCTTTCCGAGAGTTTCTCGGGCGCGACATCCACCACCGTCGGCAGTGCCCGGTTCTCACTGCTCGCCACCGTCAGGGTGTTCTCGGTCAGCAACCGGATGCCTTCCAGGCCTGAAACCGAGATCGTAAAGGTCTGCGGCACTTCCGACATATTGGCGACTTTGAGGGTGTAGGTATTCTCTACCCGGCCTTCACCGTTGAAGCTGAAGAGGGCGCCTCGATCCCTCAGGACATCAAGCTGTGCCGGAACCCGGGTGGCAATTGTGAATACAATCGCGCCAACCATCAGCAGCAATACCAGCCCGTAACCAAAGGTGCGCGGTCTCATCAGCTTCGAGGTTTTGCCTTCCAGTTCGTTTTCAGTGGTATAGCGAATCAGGCCGCGCGGATATTCCATCTTGTCCATGACTTCGTCACACGCATCAATGCACAGCGCGCAGCCAATACACTCGTACTGCAGCCCGTCTCGAATGTCGATGCCGGTAGGGCATACCTGAACACACTGGCCACAGTCGATGCAGTCACCAAGGCCCAGTTCCGAGGGTTCAATGCCTTTCTTGCGCCCGCCGCGGGGCTCCCCCCGGTTGGGATCATAGGACACCACGCGGGTATCGGGGTCGAACATGACGGACTGGAAGCGGGCGTAGGGGCACATATACAGACATACCTGCTCACGCAGCCAGCCGGCGTTCAGGTAGGTGGCGGCCGTAAAGAAGGCGACCCAGAAATAGGCCCAACCGTTGGCCTGCAGGGTGAACAGGTCGGTGATGAGTTCACGGATGGGGTAGAAGTAACCAACAAAGGTCAGGCCGGTGGCGAGCGCAATCAGTAGCCACGCGGAGTGCTTTGCGGATTTTTTGGCGATTTTCTCAGCGGAACGGGGCGCCTTGTCCAGCTTCATCCGCTTATTGCGGCTGCCCTCTATACGCTCCTCCACCCACATGAAGATAAATGTCCAAACGGTTTGGGGGCATGTGTAGCCACACCACACCCGGCCGAACAGCGTGGTGATAAAAAACAGGCCAAAAGCGGCGATGATCAGCATACCCGATAGCAGGATAAAATCCTGGGGATAGAACGTGGTTCCGTAGAGGTGGAATTCCCGCGCCGGGAGATCGAAATGAATCAGCGGCTGACCATCCACGGTAAACCAGACGAACAGGAAGTACATGCCCATCAGAGCTGTCAGGCTGACATTCCGGATACGCTGAAAGAAGCCCTTCTTGACCCCTTTGACGTAGATCTTTTTGCGGCTGGCGTATAGCTCGACAGTTCCGGTGTTTTTATTGTTGTCGGAGGTGTCAGAGGATGGGTCAATCTGTTTGACCGGAATCTCACTGCTCATCGTTACCTCCCGATGATGTGGCGCCCTGATTCACAGTGGACTGTGGGGCAGTCGATCTTCTCAAGCCTTGGTCCGCAGGTGGCAGGCCAAGGGTTGAGCAGACCGGGCCGGGACAGAATCCCGGCCGGGTACTCAGTTGGACAGGCTGTAGACGTACGCAGCCAGGATCTGGATCTGATCGTCGGAGAGCCGGTCACCCTGTGCGGGCATCTGGTTCGCACGACCGTTTACCACGGTTTCCTTGATCCACTCGTAGGTGGAGCCGTACAGCCAGGTATTGTCGGTGAGGTTCGGGGCGCCCATAGCCTGGTTGCCCTTGCCGTCCTGACCGTGACAGGCCACGCAGGCCTGTGCAAACACCTGCTCGCCCTTGGCAGCGGCTTCTTCGTCTTTTGCCCGGTCGCTGAAACTGAGCACGTAGTTTACAACCTGATCGACCTGCTCAGAGGTCATGCCCGGCATGGTGCCCTTCGCGGGCATGTTGCCGTTACGCCCCTGGTGCAGGGTGGTCAGGATGGTGTCCGGGTCGCCGCCATACAGCCAGTCGTCATCCGTCAGGTTGGGAAACCCGAGGGAGCCGCGCCCTGCGGAACCGTGGCAGACGGCACAGTTGTTGGCGAACAGCCGCTGGCCCATTTTCATGGCGTCGTCGTTCTCTGCCAGCTCGGCCACCGGTGTGTCACCAAACTTGGCGTAGAGCTCGCCGTAACGGGCATCGGCCTGCTGCATTTCGGCCTGCCACTGGTTCTCAGCGGTCCATCCCAGCAGCCCCTTGTAGTTACCCAGGCCCGGGTACAGGGCGAGATAGCCCAGTGCGAAAACACAGGTCGCGATAAAGAGGTAGTACCACCACTTTGGCAGCGGGTTGTCGTATTCTTCAATGCCATCGAACGAATGACCAACGGTTTTGTTGGTTTCAGTATCGGTGGTCTGGCCCTTGCGGGTGGCATACAGAAGCCACCAACAGCCAAACACGGTACCGAGCACGATCACGCTGATCCAGATGCTCCAGAAGGTACTCATTGCTTTTTCTCCGTTTGTTCCTGTTCAAGAGTACGCTTTTCCACGTCGTCATCCTCGAAGGGCAGGTGGGCCGCCTCGTCGTTGGGCTTCTTCCGGTGGGCGCTGTAGGCCCACCAGATGATGCCAAGGAACATGGCCATAATGACCAGTGAGTGAATGCCGCGTAACTCGTTAATATCCATGGGGATCACCGTTTATCTGAAATCACGGTACCAAGCTGCTGCAGGTACGCCACCAGGGCTTCGATTTCGAATTTGCCCCTGACTTCGTCGGCCGCACCGGCAACCTGCTCGTCGGTATAGGGCACGCCCAGGGTCTGGAGCGTTTCCAGCTTGGACTCGGTGCTGGTGTGATCGATGCGATTCTCGAACAGCCACGGGAAAGCGGGCATGTTGGATTCAGGCACAACGCTGCGGGGATCGTACAGGTGCTGGCGCTGCCAGGCGTCGGAGTAGCGACCACCGACACGCGCCAGGTCAGGACCGGTACGCTTGGAGCCCCACAGGAACGGACGATCGTAGACAAACTCGCCCGCAACGGAGTAGTGGCCGTAGCGCTCGGTTTCAGCGCGGAACGGACGGATCTGCTGGGTGTGGCAGACGTGACAGCCTTCACGGATATAGATGTCCCGGCCTTCCAGTTCCAGTGCTGACAGGGGCTCAAGGCCTTCAACCGGCTCGTTGGTCTCGTCCAGGAAGAACAGCGGAACCACTTCTGCCAGGAAACCACCACTGATGGTGAAGATGATCAGTACGATCATCAGCCCCAGGTTCTTTTCAACAATTTCGTGTTTCATTGATTCTGTCTCCCGTTACGCCGCTTGCGCTGCTGTATTGTCCTGAGCAACGGCTTCCTTCTGACGCACGGTCATGTATACGTTGTATGCCATCACCAGCATACCGGTCAGGAAAATCACACCGCCAAGGAATCGCACGAAATAGCCTGATTCGGACGCTTCAAGGGCTTCGACAAAACTGTAGGTCAGGGTTCCGTCTTCGTTGACGGCGCGCCACATAAGCCCCTGCATAATACCGTTCACCCACATGGCAACGATGTAGAGTACGGTGCCCACGGTGGCCAGCCAGAAGTGGACGTTGATCAGGCTGACGCTGTACATGGCCTGAAGGCCCCACAGCTTGGGAATCAGGTGATAGATGGCGCCGATACTGATCATGGCAACCCAGCCCAGTGCACCGGAGTGTACGTGGCCAATGGTCCAGTCCGTGTTGTGCGACAGCGCGTTAACCGTCTTGATGGCCATCATCGGGCCTTCAAACGTGGACATGCCGTAGAACGACAGAGACACCACGAGGAAGCGGAGGATCGGGTCGGTACGCAGTTTGTGCCAGGCACCCGACAGCGTCATCATACCGTTGATCATGCCGCCCCAGGAGGGTGCAAGCAGGATCAGAGACATTACCATGCCCGCGGTTTGGGCCCAGTCCGGTAACGCCGAGTAGTGCAGGTGGTGGCCACCCGCCCATACGTAGGTCGCAATCAGCGCCCAGAAGTGAACGATGGACAGGCGATAAGAGTAGATAGGGCGGTTGGCCTGTTTGGGAACAAAGTAATACATCATCCCCAGGAAGCCTGCAGTCAGGAAGAAACCGACCGCGTTGTGGCCCCACCACCACTGCATCATCGCGTCTGTCACGCCCGCGTAGGCGGAGTAGGATTTGAAGGCGCCCGCCGGTAAGGCCAGGTTGTTACCAATGTGCAGAATGGCCACGGTCAGGATGAAACCGCCGTAGAACCAGTTGGCCACATAGATGTGGGCAGTGGCGCGCCGCATGATTGTGCCAAAGAAAACCAGTGCGTAGGACACCCAGACAATGGCGATAAGGATATCAATTGGCCACTCGAGTTCTGCGTATTCCTTGGAAGAGGTGAGGCCCATTGGCAGGGTAATGATCGCCGCAACCATCACGGCTTGCCAGCCCCAGAAGGTGAACGCCGCGAGCCCATCGGAGATCAGTCGCGCCTGACAGGTACGCTGAACAACGTAATAGGAGGTGGCAAACAGTGCCGAACCACCAAACCCGAAGATGACGAGGTTTGTGTGGAGCGGCCGTAAACGACCGAAGTGAGTCCAGGAGAAATCCAGGTTCATCGAGGGCCAAACAAGCTGGGATGCGATCAGCACACCCATGCCCATGCCAACAATGCCCCAGACCAACGTCATGATGGCAAACTGTCTCACCACCTTGTAGTTGTATGTCAGGTTAGCATTTACTGTGCTCATAGCCTTACCAATGGGTTTAGAGTGGGGAAAATATGCGGGCGCAAGTATGGAGAAACGATTAGCTGTTTGCAATGACGTAGATCAACTCTGAAACTCTGTCAACTGGGTCTAAATCAGTAACATGGCGAATCTACAAGGGTAATCACGAATGCTCCAAAAGCGGTTTTTGATGTTCGGTTGATGCATTGCTTCCCGGAACACTAATGATAGTCATAATTCGGAGGTTTGGTGAATTCTGTAACCGTATTCAAAACCAGGGCGAAAAGTAGTGTGGCAGCGCCGGTGCTTGTCCTTGCACATGGCGCAGGTGCACCCGCCGATTCGCCGTTCATGGAGCTCCTGGCGGCAGCGCTTTCAGCGCAGGGCGTGACGACCGTCAGGTTTGAGTTCCCCTATATGGAGAAGCGGCGGGAGGATGGCAAAAAGCGGCCACCAGACCGCCAGCCAACACTACTTGGGCATTTCCGCACGGTCATTGCAGAAACTTGCGCCGGCATCGACGGGCAGGCCGGCGTTTTTGTCGGAGGCAAGTCCATGGGGGGAAGAATGGCCAGCATTCTGGCTGCTGAGCCCGGCATTGACGACGCGGTGCGTGGTGCTGTGTGTTTCGGCTATCCCTTTCATCCTCCTGGCAAAAATGATCGGTGGCGGACGGATCATTTCCAGTCACTGTGCCGGTCAATACAGATCATTCAGGGAACGCGGGACCCTTTCGGCAAACAGGCAGAGGTTGAGGCGCGTGCACTGGACACCCTGGATAACGTAAATTTGGCGTGGCTGGAAGGTGGAGACCACGATTATCGGCCCCTGGCGCGACAGAGTGAGAGCCGGGAAGATCTGATTCAGCAGGCGGCGGCAGCAGCTGCGAGGTTTATGATCGGGCAGGAATGAGTCAGGAGACCTCGGGCGTCGCTTGCTCAGTCCGGTTTCGACCGCACGCTTTGGCACGATAGAGCGCCTCATCGGCACGCCGGAACAGATCTCGCTCATCATCCCCCTGGGATAACGTGGCGGTACCGGCGCTCATGGTCAGCGTAACCGGTGTGCCATCGTCCGCAGGCACGCGTATCGCAGCGATATCCTCAAGAATCCCTTCACAGACACCCAGAGCGCCATTCGCGTCGGTGCCGGGTAACAGGATGGCGAATTCCTCTCCGCCAAAGCGGATAGCAACATCACGGGGTCGTTTGACGTGGCGCCTGAGAATGTCGGCAATGTGTTGCAGGCAACGATCACCAAACTCGTGCCCCCAGGAGTCGTTGACAGCCTTGAAGTGGTCGGCATCCAATAGAGCAATGGTCAGGGGTTGACCAGTACGTCGGGCTTCGGCACAGAGTTCCGGCAGCAGGTTGTCCATATGACGGCGATTATGGAGCCCGGTCAGAGCGTCATTGAGGCTTAGGGTTGCCAGCTGCCGGTTTGCCTTTTCCAGCTCTCTCATGGTGCTGCGAAGCTGCGCGGTGCGTTCATGCACCTTTAACTCGAGCTCGGTTCTGGCGTTATGCTCTACGTCCAGAAGCTTTTTATTCAATAGCCGCCAACGCTGCACCATGGCGTAATTGAGCAGAATAACCTGCGCTCCAACGGCGGCCTGCATAAAGATTTCCCGTGCCAGGAAGTCAGCCAGGTAACCAAAGGCAGCCATTGAATAGATCAGGGCGCCTGCCAACATGCCAGACCATGCCACTACGTACCACTTGGCGGGAGAATATCCCTGGCGCCAGCGGATGATGCCAATGATAAACAGGCAGGCAATGATCAGCAGTGCAATCCCGGTATTCAATACGATGGATCTGTTGTAGGGCAACAGGAATGCCATGATGAACAGGCCTGCGCTGGTCAGGGCAAGCCCCGTCAACACCTTGTTCGCAATCGTGTTGGTGGGGATTTCGAGGAATGAGCGCCCGAACAGGGTCATGGCCAGCGAACTGATCGACATCAGCATGGGAATCGATGTATTGGCGAAACCGGTACTGTCGGGCCAGAAATACTGGTTGGCGAAACCGCCCATGGCGAACAGGAACAGCCCAAGGGATGCCATGTAAAAGGCGTTGTAGAAGTAGTAGCCGGTGCCGGAACTGAAAAAGAGCAGCAGGTTGAATACCGCAAAGACCAGCAACGCCCCATAGAAGAAGCCGTGCAGGAGGGTAAGGTGGTTGCTTTCCGCGATCGTCGTTTCCGGCGTTTTCAGCGACAGCGGAACGTTCAATGCCCCGCTGCTCTGAATCCGCAAGGTGATGGTTTGGGTTTCGCCAGCGCCGAGCGTGACGGGGAGCAGGAAATACCGGTAATCTATGCCCCGCGAGAGAAAGGGGTGCTGGTCCCCCGTGGTCAAGGCTGGTTCAACGAGTTCGCTGGAGCGCCAGAACGTTACTTCATCCAGCAGTGGGTAATTGAGCTTCAGGTACCAGAGCTTCTGGCTATCGCCGGAATTCCGAACATTGAGGCGAACCCAGTACACCGAATCGGTGTGGCTGAATACCAGATCGTGTCCCCTGGCGGATGTCCATTGAATATCCGCCGGCAGTTCACGGGGGGATTCGGCCCGATGTGCGGGCGTGTCGGGTGCTGCGCTCAGGAAGCAGACATGGTTCATCAGCGCTTCCCGTTGCACCGGATCGATGGCGTCCAGCGCCGGGCAATGAGGTGTCGTTCCCGGATGGGTCGCCAGTGACAGGTCCGTGACCAGTAATAGCCCGATCAGTGGGAACAGAAAGCGCAGGTACAGCGGCATTAAGGTATTCCTGCCAGCGGAAAGCCCAATAGTGTAGACAAATGCGGGCTGTGTATATGTTAAACAGATTCAAATTTGGGGTTTCTGGTGAGAAGCCCTGTCCAGGTGCCTAATGGAACAACTGATTGCAATTTGTCGTCCCGGGTTCGAGACGGAAGCGGGGCGGGAGTTAACCGACTCGGCTGCCAGCGGCGGGGTCTATGGTTACTTCGAGCCCTCTGTAAACCAGGGATTTCTGACCTTTCACTGCCCGGGGCCCGGGCAGGTGGAGATGCTGGTCCAGCGGCTGTCCATCGACCAGCTGGTGTTTGTCAGGGACTGGTTTGTGGTTTTAGCGGACGTAGCCCTGCCCACGTCGGATCGCGTCGGCGCCGTTATTGACGCATTGCGGTCCGTTGATGGGGCGATTCCTGTCTGTGCCCGTATTGAAATTCGTCTTCCCGAAAACAACGCTGACGCAGACCTCGGCAACTTCGCCCGCAAATGGGTTTCCCCACTGTCGAAAGCGCTCAGGGGCGCCGGGTTACTGGAGAAGGATTCGAAAGCTGAGTCGCCGGCACGGCTTGAAGTGTTGCTGACGGGGTTTGAACGCGCCATCGTCGGGTTCAGCCTGGCCGGCAATCGTGCGCGTTACGTCAGTGGTATACCAAGGCTTCGACTGCCCGCGTCCGCCCCCAGCCGATCGGCGCTGAAACTGGAAGAAGCGTGGAAGGTGTTCCTGCCCCCGGGCCAGGAACTGGACTACCTGGGAAGCGGCAAGCAGGCTGTGGATCTGGGCGCTGCTCCCGGTGGCTGGACCTGGCAACTGGTCCGGCAGGGTATGATGGTGACCGCCGTTGATAATGGGCCCATGAATGTTGAGTTGATGGCTTCCGGACACGTAGAGCATGTTGAGGCAGATGGTTATCAATGGAGGCCCCGGCGCGGTGTGGACTGGATGGTGTGCGATATCGTCGACCATCCACGCCGAACCTCGGAGATGGTCGTGCATTGGCTGTCTGCCAAGCTTTGTCGCTATACCGTTTTCAATCTGAAACTACCGATGAAAAAACGATACGACGAGTGGTTGGTGTGCAAGGACATCCTGGAAGAAGGCCTTGCACAGACGGAAATGAACTTTCTGCTGAGGGCCCGTCACCTCTACCACGATCGTGAGGAGATCACCTGCTTCATAGAACGCAGGGACTGAGCGCCTGTAAATAGCGTGCTTTAGCTATGCTGCCACACGGTGATAATCTCGTCCCGGTCCATCATTGGAATCAGCTCCGCCATCAGTTCCCGGCGTTCCTCTGAGAGGAACCAGCGCTGCCAGTCGGCTTCGGAGCGCCAGTTGGAGAG
Source organism: Marinobacter sp. M5B (assembly GCF_042604615.1). Taxonomy (NCBI): domain Bacteria; kingdom Pseudomonadati; phylum Pseudomonadota; class Gammaproteobacteria; order Pseudomonadales; family Marinobacteraceae; genus Marinobacter; species Marinobacter sp. M5B. The sequence continues at coordinate 2,731,968 of NZ_CP156894.1, read as the reverse complement.
GGTAAGGCGATGGTTGGAGTCGTGGGTATCGACCAGCGTTTCACCGGAAACGAAGCCGGGGGCGCTTACGGCGTTCTGAAGGACCTTGCGGGATCTGTCCTCGTAGGCGGATTCGAGTGTTTCAGCAATATGACGTTCAATCAGCACCCGGATCATTGTTTACCTCGTTTTGTTTTTTGACATCTATAAACAATAATTTAGCACGTATTTTCCAAAATTCAGGTGGAATCGCAGGAGGAAGAACATTGGGACAACCGGAACACGATGCAGAGCTGGACGCCCGGGGACTGTTTTGCCCCGAACCCGTCATGCTGCTGCATAATAGAATCGTGGATATCAGTATAGGGGGCGTCTTGAAGGTGGTTGCCACGGACCCGTCAACAACCCGGGATATACCGAGGTTCTGCCAGTTCCTGAATCACGAGCTGGTGTACAGCGCCGAGGATGACCAGGAGTTTGTTTACTTCATCCGACGAGGGGAGTGACTGAAGGCTGTCAGGAGCCGCCCGACATGTCCAGTGCGTTCAGATGGCCGAGGAACTGTTCGCGGTCCATTTCGCCCAGTATCCGGGCGGTTTCCAGCTCAGCCCCATCGTTGCCATAGAACAGAATGGCTGGCGGGCCGAACAGCCCCAGTTCCTCAAGCAGTGCCTGCTGGGCGGGCGTGTTGTCCGTCATGTCCAGTTGCAGCAGTGTGTAGGGTGACAGCGCCTGGATCACAGAGTCATTGCTGAAAACGTTCCGCTCCATAACCTTGCAGGAGATACACCAGTCGGCGTAGAAGTCCAGCATGACCGGGGTGCCGTTTCGTTTGGCCTGGGCCAGTTGATTGCGAATATCGGCGGGCGATTCCAGGCGGAGGAACTGGGCGTGGGCCATCTGGGAGGCAGAGCCACCCGCAACCGCCGGGTTGGCTGCCGTGAACGGCGCTAATGGCTTCATTGGATCATTGGCGCCAGACACCGCGCCGGCCAAGAGCGCAATACCGTAGGCAAACATCACCAGGCCGAGGCCTTTGCGAGTGCGCTCCCAGCCAGCCTTTGCGGCATCGAAGGCTCCGAGCTGCACGCCAGTCACGGCAATCAGTAACCCCCAGAGTGTCAGCGCCAGCCAGGCTGGTACCAGCCGTTCCACCAACCAGATTGCAACCGCCAGCAGCATGACGCCGTAGAAGGCCTTAACCACGTTCATCCAGGGACCGGTGGAAGGCAACAGTTTGCGGCCACCCACCGCCACGAGTATCAGGGGAATGCCCATGCCGAGCCCAAGGGCGAACAGGGCAACGCCTCCAATGACGGCATCCTGGGTGGTACTGATGTAAAGCAGGCTGCCAGCAAGCGGTGCCGACACGCAGGGTGAAACGATCAGTGCTGACAGCGCGCCGATGCCGAAGATGCTGACCACGCGGCTGCCGGTCAGGCGATGGCTGGCATCGTTGAGCGGTTCCCGGATAAACCGGGGAAGCTGGATCTCAAACAGGTTGAACATGGAGAGGGCAAATACCACGAACAGTGCCGCGAAAACGCTCAGCACCCACGGCGACTGCAGGTGTGCCTGAAGGTTGAAACTGGCACCCAGTAACCCGGTAATCACACCCGCTGCGGCATAAGTCAGTGCCATACCCAGGACATAGCTGCCGGAAAGCAGCAGCGCGTGGGCGGTGGTGCTGGTGTTGCGACTGGACACCAGTGAGGAAATGATTGGCACCATGGGTAGGACGCAGGGTGTAAAGGTCAGCCCCAGCCCAAGTAGCAGAAACAGGGCCGCGATGACCAGGACAGACTGGTTGGCCAAAAAGCCGGCGAGCCCAGTCGCCGAGGATGTATCCGTGGGTGCATTTGTTGACGATGACTGGGCATTGCCTGATGACCCCGAAGAGCCGGACATGCCGGCAGGAACGGGGGCGTCGTTGCTTCCGGCGCTGGCGTAGTACAGCGCGTCACGGCTTTGCGGCGGGTAGCACAGGCCTGCCTTGGCACAGCCCTGGTAGGTAACCTGAAGCTCCGCCTCGCGGACGCCTTCCGGAAGATTGACCGGGACGCGTGCCTGAACCGGGTCGTAGAAGACCGTGACCTTGCCGAAGAACTCATCCTCCGTATCGGTACCTGTGTAGGAGAAATCAGGTTCACCCAGGGTGACGCCGTCTGTTTTGCTGCTTACCTGGATGCGGCCTTTATAGAGGTAGTGTTCAGGGGTGACGTCCCAGGACAGCACAATAGCGCCGGTATCGACGGTGTAATTGAACGGCAGGGCTTCGTCCACCGGAAGGAAATCGTTGCTGCCGCCGAACAGCGAATTGCCTGCCGCGGACGCGAACAGCGATACGGCGGACAGTGCCAGAAACACTAAAAAGCGGCTCAGCACCCGATGGAGAGCACTACTGCGTGAGGCTGTGTTGTTGCCGGTCATAGTCAATGGATTACCGTAGCTGGTTCTGGAAATATCTGCGTGGTCTCAGTGTCTGTTGAAACCCTGCATCCCAAGGTTGCAATGGACTCATTTGTCAGGCAAAAGTTCCCTCTGGTATTGAACGGTCTAAAGTCGCACAATAGCCGTCCCATGAAACACGATCCTGATGATCTTATCATGCTGTTCAGTGACCTGTTCCGGGAGGATTACCGGACCGTTCTGGTCAAGGGCAGCGATGAGCCTGAATACCTGCCCGCAACGGCGTCTGGCAGTTACGCACAGATTATCTTTGCTCACGGTTATTATGCCAGTGCTCTGCATGAAATCAGTCATTGGTGTATCGCCGGTGAGCACCGGCGCACACTTCGGGACTTTGGCTACTGGTACTGTCCCGATGGCCGCGACGAGGCGCAGCAGCAAGCCTTTGAAAAGGCTGAAATCAAGCCGCAGGCCCTGGAATGGCTGTTCTCTGCCGCATCGGGCACACGTTTCCACATCAGCGTCGACAATCTCTCCGGTTGCGGGGCATGGGATGAGAACGCCTTTCGCAGGAATGTGCGGGCGCAGGCAGATTATTACCTTGAGCACGGCATGCCGGCCCGCGCGGGCCTGTTTTTCGAGACGCTCAAGACATTTTACGGAACCGCGGCTGATTTTAACGAAGTCTGGAAGAAAGAGACCAGGCGCCTGATGCCCGACGATTCCGCCACAGACACTGAGGTAGATTGAAGCAACATGACATCTGACGCACCCGAAGCCGGCAAAACCTTCTTCAAGGATCTCAACCTTGACCAGCGAGTGCTCGATGCCATCACCGATATCGGTTTTGAGCATTGCACACCCATCCAGGCAGAGACTCTTCCGTTCACCCTGGCGTGCCAGGACCTGATCGGCCAGGCTCAAACTGGCACCGGTAAAACCGCCGCATTCCTGATCACTGCTATCCAGAGCATGCTGGAAACGCCGATTCCGAAAGAGGACCGGTTCGCCTCGGAACCCCGGGTTCTGGCCCTGGCGCCAACCCGTGAACTGGCCATGCAGATCGCCAAGGACGCCGAGCAACTATGCGGCTACACGGGCCATAATGTGGTCACCGTGGTGGGTGGTATGAACTACGATAAACAGCGCGATCAGCTCCAGAACGAGATCGTTGACATACTGGTGGCAACCCCGGGCCGGCTGATTGATTTCCTGGGCTCTCAGGACGTTTTTCTCGACCAGCTCGACATCCTGATTCTGGATGAAGCGGATCGGATGCTGGACATGGGCTTTATTCCTGATGTGAAGCGCATTATCCGCAAGTGCACGCCAAAGGAAGAGCGTCAGACCTTGCTGTTCAGCGCCACCTTTAACCAGGACGTCCTCAACCTCGCCTCGATGTGGACCAAAAGTGCGGAATTCGTCGAGATCGAACCGGAACAGAAGACCGCCGAGCGAGTTAAGCAGACTGTCTACCTGGTGGGCGAGGATGAAAAACTGCCGGTACTGGTCAACTATCTTCAGCGCCCCGAGGTGGAAAAAGCCATCGTCTTTGCGAACCGTCGTGACCAGTGTCGTGACCTGGATGAGGACCTTCGCAACCAGGGCGTAAAGGTCGCGCTGATGTCAGGGGAAATCGCCCAGAACAAGCGGCTGAAGACATTGGAACAGTTCAAGAATGGCAGCATTCAGGTGCTGGTTGCCACGGATGTCGCCGGTCGTGGTATCCACGTTGACGGTGTAACCCACGTATTCAACTATAATCTGCCGGACAACGCTGAGGATTACGTTCACCGTATCGGACGCACCGGTCGGGCAGGGAAGCACGGTGTCTCTGTCAGCTTTGCCAGTGAGGACGATGCCTTTTCACTGCCGGCTATCGAGTCCTACATCAGCCAGAAACTGACCACGGCGGTGCCGGATGAAGCGCTGATGACCGAACTCGCCAAACCGCCGATCACTCGCAAGCGTGGTGGCCGGCGTCCCCAAGGCAACCGCAGCCAGGGTGGACGTGGCGGAAACCAGCGTCAACGCAGGAACTAACAGGTTGGGAAGCAGGATCATGCGGATAGTAGCGGACGAGAACATACCCTTACTGGAATCGTTTTTTGGCGATATCGGCGAGATACGACCAGTGTCCGGGCGCACGATGTCTGCTGCGGATGTTCAGAATGCGGATATCCTGCTGGTGCGTTCAGTCACTCGGGTCAATCAGGCGTTGCTTGAAGGAAGCCGGGTCCGCTTCGTTGGAACCTGTACCATCGGTACCGACCATGTTGATCAGAAATGGCTTGAATCCAGTGGGATCGCGTTTTCGGCGGCGCCCGGCTGCAACGCCAACAGTGTGGTTGAGTACGTGCTGTCAGTGATCTCACTGCACGCGGAAAAGCGTGGCGTGGCGGATTGGTCAAAACTCAGTGTTGGTATCGTGGGTGCCGGCAATGTAGGTGGAGAGCTTGCACGCAAGCTGGACAGGCTCGGTTTCAATGTGCGCCTTTGTGACCCGCCACGGGCCGAAAGGGAAGGCGACGAAGGCGAGAAATTTGTCAGTCTTGACGAGGCCATGGCGTGCGACGTGGTAACACTGCACACGCCACTGACCCGCGAGGGAGAGCACGCAACGCTTCATATGTTCGGGCAGGAACGATTGTCTTCGTTGACTGAAGACCAGTTGCTGATCAATACCAGCCGGGGCGAAGTTATTGAAACCTCCTCCTTGCTGGCGCGTCTGGAAGCGCCAAACGCGCCTACAGTGGTACTGGATGTCTTTGAGCATGAGCCCCGGGTTAACGCTGAACTGGTGGAAAAAGTATGGCTTGTCACTCCCCATATCGCAGGCTATAGCCTGGAGGGCAAGGTGCAGGGTAGTGAGGTGGTGTACCAGGCGCTGAGTCGCTATATGGGACTGCCCGCCCGCAAGAAGGCTGGTCAGTTCCTGCCAGAACCAGCGTTGAGCAAACTCTCCTTTACCAGTGCTGCAGAAGAAATGGCGTCAGCCAATATTGCCATACGGTCCTGCTACGATCCGCGCCAGGATGACGCTCGCATGCGGCTGGCAATGGCGCTGCAGCCGGAGGATCGGGCGCAGGCCTTTGACCGGTTGCGCCGGGATTATCCGGTCCGGCGGGAGTTTTCCAGCTTGAAGATCCAGCTCAAGGGCACCAGTAAATCCATGCAGGATACTTTCCGGGCCCTTGGCTTCAAGCTGAAGCTCTGACGTTCCTTCGAACGCGCCTGTTCGCGCCGATTACAGCTGCGCGCTCTTCAGAGCCTCGATCCGGCTGTCCAGCGGCGGGTGTGTCATGAACAGGGCGCTGATGCCCGCCCTTGCACCTCGATTGATGCCAAACGCCTGCAGGCTGTCGGGCATTTGATCAGGCACTTCGCTTTCCTGTTTCAGCCGCGCCAGGGCGTTGATCATGGCGCCACGGCCTGCCAGTTGCGCGCCAGCGATGTCGGCACGGTATTCCCGGCGACGCGAGAACCAGAACACAATGGTACTGGCAAGAATGCCCAGCACGATTTCCGCCACGATACTGACCACGAAGAAGCCGATACCATGCCCGCTTTCGTTCTTGAACACCACGCGGTCAACAAACGAGCCGATCACGCGGGACGCAAAAATTACGAACGTGTTCACCACACCCTGAATCAGCGCGAGGGTTACCATGTCGCCGTTGGCCACGTGGCCTATTTCGTGGCCCAGGACCGCACGAATTTCCTCCTTGTTAAAGCGGTGCAGCAGCCCCTCGCTGACGGCTACCAGCGAGTTGTTCTTGTTCCAGCCGGTGGCAAAAGCATTGGATTGTGAGGCCGGGAAAATGGCGACTTCCGGCATACCGATGCCGGCATTTTCTGAAAGCTCGCGAACGGTGTCTACCAGCCAGCGCTCAGCCGGCGTACGCGGCGACTCGATCACCTTTGCCTTGGTGCTCCACTTAGCCACGGGCTTGGAAATCAGCAGCGATACAATGGCGCCGGCAAAGCCGAAGACCGCAGCGAAGGCAAGCAGCGAACCGTACTGGATACCGTTCTGGGCGAGATAGCTGTCAACACCCAGAAGTTTCAGGGTAAAACTGGCGACAAGAATGACGGCCAGGTTGGTGGCAAGAAACAGCAGAATACGCATCTTGAATCCCTTGTTGAATCGTCGGCCGCAGACCGCGGTTTGTGTCTGGGTATTTATATGTGGCCAGTGTGGCCATGTTCAACAGGTTTACGCCAATTTAATGATCGGACCGGTCGCGAAAGAACGTCGCCTGCATTACGCGGCTGATTTTTGCGGAGCTACCGCTTCGGAGGGCGTTGCGAAGCATGTGTATGTGCGTGGAAAAATCCTCGCGGATAGCCGGTGGCAGGTCCTGGCTGCTGTCAGCGTTGTTTTCTTCATGCAGATCTGGGCTGGCAGGCGAACTCAGGCGCACGAACGCCCGCTGGGTCAGCACGGCCTGGTCCAGGGCTTCCTGGCGGATGGTATCGACGTAGCGGAGCAGGCCTTCCTCAGCTAACCAGAGCAGGGTGCCGAAGCAGGCCATGTGCCGCTTGCTGTGGAGCCCGAACTCGTCTGGTTCGTCGGGGCCAGCAATGTCTTCCACAAACAGGTTCACCCGGCGGGGAAAGGCATTGTAGAGCTGAACCAGGGCGATTGCGGCGTCCTTGTAGAACTCTTCGATATGAATGTCCGCCATCAAGCCCCCTTCACAACTGGTAAGACGACAGGAAGTGTGCCAAACGCTTCATGGCATCCTCAAGGGCGTCCTCGCGGGGTAGGAAGACCACGCGCAGGTGTTGCTTGTCGTCGATGTTGAAGGCGGAACCCTGAACCAGGAGGATGCGCTCCTGCAGCAGCAGGTCCAGTACCAGCTTTTCGTCATTGACGATGGGGAAGCGCTTCGGGTCCAGCTTTGGAAACAGATATAGAGCGCCTTTGGGCTTCACACAGCTGACGCCTGGAATATCATTGAGCAGGTTCCAGGCGGTTTCCCGTTGTTCGAACAGGCGACCGCCCGGTGCCACCAGGTCTTCAATTGACTGGTAGCCCCCAAGTGCGGTCTGGATGGCCAGCTGTGCCGGTACGTTGGCACACAGGCGCATGTTGGAGAGCATTTCGATGCCCTCGATCAGGTCCCGCGCGCGGTGTTTGGCGCCGCTGATAATCATCCAGCCGGAACGGTAACCGGCGGCACGATAGTTCTTGGACAGGCCGTTATAGGTAAAGAACAGCACGTCATCCGCCAGTGACGCGGTGGGGACGTGTTCAGTACCGTCGTACAGGATTTTGTCGTAGATCTCATCTGACAGCACGATCAGGTTGTGCTGCCGCGCCAGTTCCACCACCTGTTCCAGCAATTCGCGGGAGTACACGGCGCCGGTGGGGTTGTTGGGGTTGATAAGCACGATAGCCCGGGTGCGGCGGGTGATTTTTTTGCGGATATCGTCGATATCCGGGAACCAGTCCTGTTGCTCGTCGCATCGGTAGTGAACCGGCTTGCCACTGGACAGGGTCACGGCGGCCGTCCAGAGCGGATAGTCAGGGGCCGGGATCAGAACCTCGTCGCCGGTATTGAGCATGGCCTGCATGGACATCACGATCATTTCGCTGACGCCGTTGCCCAGGTAGATATCGTCGATATCCACCTTGTCGATGCCACGTTGCTGGCAATAGTGCATCACCGCCTTACGCGCAGAGAACAACCCCTTTGATTCCACATACCCCTGGGCCAGGGGCATGTTGTGAATAACGTCCTGCTGGATTTCCTCGGGAACGTCCAGTTCGAAAGCCGCTGGGTTGCCGATATTGAGCTTGAGAACCCGGTGGCCCTCTTCCTCCAGCCGACGGGCTTCACGCAGAACCACGCCACGTATCTCGTAACACACGTTATCCAGTTTGGCGGATTTGAGATAGTTCTGCATAAGCCCGGTATTTCCTTAGATCGGTAAGATGACAAGTGCCATGTTTCAAAGACAAGCCTGTATTCTAGCGGAGCAACGGCCGGCGGCAACAGGCCAATTGTGATGAATTGTGGCACAAATGCGGAGATTTAACGCCCAAAGCTCACAGATTCCATGAACTGAGCGTGGCAACCGTGACGGAATCAGTTGTAAATAGGGTTGTGCAAAATATAATAGCGAAAAATACAAGGGAGGAATGTAATGAGCACCCAAAGCATCTACGACTTTAACGCGGCCGATATTCGCGGTGAGGAGCATTCCCTGGATGAGTTCCGTGGCAAAGTTCTGTTGATCGTAAACACGGCTAGCAAATGCGGTTTCACTCCCCAGTTTGAGGGTTTGCAGTCCCTGTACGTCGAGCTGAAAGAAAAAGGCCTCGAAGTGCTCGGTTTCCCCTGCAACCAGTTCCGGAATCAGGACCCGGCGGACGACAAGGCCATCAGCGAATTCTGTAGCCTTAACTACGGCGTGGACTTTCCCATGTTCGCAAAGATTGACGTCAACGGCCCTAATGCCCACCCGCTGTTTGAGTACCTGAAGCACAGTGCCAAGGGGCTGTTGGGATCGGAAGCTGTAAAATGGAACTTCACCAAGTTCCTGGTGAATCGTGAGGGTGAGGTGGTGCGTCGTTACCCGCCGACCACCAAGCCGTCTGCCATTCGCGCCGACATTGAAGCGTTACTGTGAACCATGACTGACGAAGACGACGTCCTGGCGCTGGATAATCAGCTCTGTTTTGCCCTCTACGCCGCCAACCGGGCAATAACCGCCCGCTATCGTCCGCTGCTGGCGGAACTGAATCTGACCTATCCGCAGTATCTGGTCATGTTGGTGTTGTGGGAAGCCGGGGAGAACGGACAGACGGTCAGGGTGTCTGACCTGGGTAAACGACTGCGCCTGGATTCCGGAACCCTGACGCCGCTGCTCAAACGTCTGGCTGAGCGTGATCTGGTCACCCGTTTGCGGGATACCACCGATGAGCGAGTGGTTACGGTCGCCCCCACTGAGAAGGGCAGTGCCATGCGCCAGCAGGCTCGGGACATTCCCGGCCGCCTGCTGTGTGGTACGGGCATTGATCAGGAGCGCATTGTGGAATTGAGGGAAGAGCTGCGATCTGTCCTCAGTCTTCTGGAGGCTGGGGAGGCGCCCAGCGGTCAATAATGGATTTCAGGTCGGCACGATTGTAAGGTTTGGTGATGTAGTCATTCATGCCGGACTCGAGGCAGTCGTCCCGGTCTCCCTGCATGACGTTGGCGGTGACCGCGATCACTGGCAGATCCTGCCACTCAGGGTTTTCACGAATATTGCGGGTGGCCTCATAGCCGTCCATCACCGGCATCTGGCAATCCATCAGTACAATATCGAATCTCCTTTCGCTTTGCTGCAAGGCTTCCAGTGCCTGCTTGCCGTTTTCGGCCAGGGTGACAGTGTGGCCCAGCTTTTTCAGCATGCTGCTGGCGACCACCTGATTAACCTGATTGTCTTCGACCAGAAGAAGATTCAGCGTGCGTGACACGCCAGCCGGGGTTTCGATGATTCTTGCCCTGTCCCCGGTGTCCAGCCCAGCTGCCCTGCACAGTGTTCGGTACAACTGCTCACGTCTGAGTGGCATCGACAGTATCTGACGATCTTTGGTGGGATGGGCGGAGCCGTCCCGGTCCACCAGAATAATGCCGGTGCCGGACCAGGACGATGCCAGTTGTGCCGCGGTCTCGTCGCTTTCGTTGGCGGCGATCATCAGAATTCCCTCTCCGTCGGGTGCCGCCTCGCGCAGTGGAATGCCCCAGGCTCTCAGTTGATGCTCGATGGGCGTGCGGTGCGGATAGTCCCGGGGCATCCCGATATCGACGCCTACCTGCTGAAGTAGGCCTGGAATAGCCGGCATCGACGGTTGGCTCTCCTGCTCATCGTGAACCGGCAGGGGCAGGTTCACGGTGAAGTGCGTGCCTTCGTGCTCCTCGGAATCTACCAGGATCTGGCCATGCATCCGCTCCACCAGTTGACGACACAGTGTCAGGCCCAGGCCAGTGCCGCCATAGAGCCGGGTAGTGTCACTGTCAGCCTGTGAGAAGGGTGAGAATATCCTGTGCAGCCCTTCCTTGGACATGCCGATACCGGTGTCGACAACGTCAATGCGTACGTTGCCGTTGTAGCGGGTGGCGTGGATGCGGACGAAGCCTTGCTCGGTGAATTTAATAGCGTTACTGAGCAGGTTGTTCAGGATCTGCCGAGTTCGGGTGGGATCGCCAAGAAAGCTTTCGGGCAGGTCACAGTCGATGTCCGCCACAACGTCAATATTCTTGCGCCTGGCTTGTTGGGCATGCAGTGTCGCACACTCTTCCACCAGGTTGCGGAGTGAAAACGGGATGTTCTCCAGGCTCAATTTCCCGGCTTCGACCTTGGAGATGTCCAGGATGTCGTTTAACAGACCGAGCAAACTCTGGCCGGCATTGAGCGCAATTTCCAACCGGTTTCGTTGTGCCTGTTCCATGTCGCCTTCCAGCGCCAGGCCCAACATCCCCAGAACACCGTTGAGTGGTGTGCGTATCTCATGGCTCATGCTGGCCAGGAAATTGGCACGGGCTCTGGCACGGCGTACAGCGTCCTCTTTGGCGCGAACCAGGGCGCGGTTGCCTCGCTGCAAGGCATCGTTCTTCTCGGAAATTTCCCGAGTGCGGTCTTCCACCTCCTGTTCCAGCTGGCTGGAGTAGTTCTTCATCGCACTTTCGGCCATCCTGAGCTGTGCGAGGCTGGAATCGATGGTTTCCAGATGCTGGTTGATGACACCCACCATCAGCCCGATCTCATCTTCACGATGATTCTCCGGCACAGGAAGCCGGACCTTCTCAGGCGTTTCAGCCTTGACCCGGCTCAGAGCACCGATGACGTTCAGCATGGGCCGGGTCAGCACAAAGAAGAAAATGAACAGCAGTGCAGCAGTCAGCACCAGGCTTTTCAGCAGGCCGCTGATGACGGTATAGCCCGCGCGTTGGAGGAACAGCAGGCCGTAGTGGTAGGTATCGATGGTGACCGTGAGGCTCCCGAGGGAGAGGTCGCTCAGCTGCGGTACCACCAGCTCCTGACTGAATACGCGACTGTCACCGAAGAGCAGGTCACTGATCCACCGATAGCGCGAATCCGGGCTGCTCTGGCTCGCCGCAGCCATGGTTTGGCCATTGTTATCGATAATACGGGCGTCGATGGTTGCGGGGTGGCGAAGCAAGCCATCAAGAAGCTCTTCCGCAAGCCGGATGTCGATGTTGTAGGCGATCTGCGAAGCAGGGCTGTGACTGATTTCGATGAGCGCACGGATCTCCTGCTCCATGGAGTCCCTGGCGCTGAAATAATCGAGAGTGACCTGGACAATGTTGAGCACAAGGCCCAATACCATTGCGATTAAAACGGTGTCACGGGTCAGGCGATAGGATAGCCGCTTTTGGAATGCAGTTGTCACGGCGTTTCACGGTCCCTGTTGTAACGTTTCGGTGGTTTTCGCGGGGCGCCAGTTGGCGCCTAGTCGTCGTAGTCGGCTTTCTTGCGCCACTCATCGTCGTGGAGGAACGTATCCCATTCCTTGTCCAGGCTTGACTGGCCCGCGGCCGCGGCACTGTGTTCTTCGTCCCCCTTGATGGCTTCCAGTTCCTTGATGCGGGTACGGAAACTTTTCACGGCTTTCATGGCCATCGGGTTGTCCCTGGACTTGCCCATTTCGGTACTGGCCAGATGATAGGCGTGAATGGCCTTTCGAATCTGGTTCTGCTTCACATAATCGCGTGCCTGGAACACATGCAGGTCGGCGTGGGTCTTGTGCACCAGGAACAACACGAACTTCAGGTTTTTCTTGGCGGTGGCGCTATCAATCTTGCCGGCCTTGTGCATGCCCTCGATCATCTTGAACAGATTTTGCAGCAGCTCCTGGACATAGGTGGACTTTTCGGGGGAGTCGATCTTGATCGGAGTGCGCTTGTCTTCGCCGTCCATTACGGACTTTTTCAGCTGTTGTACAGCACTCAGTCGTTCTTCAACGGGCTGATCAGATTTCAGGGCCTGGAGGTCTTTGCAAGACTCCTCCATCCGCTTGATCAATAGCAGTTTCAAATCTGCAGTGAAATACTGGCCCGGGATTTCGGAGAGCAGGCGGCCGGCTCTTTTGTAGCTGTCTTCCAGAGCCGTTGTTTTACGAATACGCTCGATACGTGCGCGCTCTCGCATCTGACTGGCCACAATAATAATGATCGAAACGGTAACGACAGCCGCCAGTAGCAGCACAATCATTGTGGTATCCATCTTGTTGCAAACACTCCGGCTGAATGGACAGGCCACTGGCAGCTCCGGCCACAGAAAAAATCCGGAGAAATCCAGCAAGTATACGGAAGATTAGCAGAAAACCCCGGATGATTCCGTTCTGAAATGTGAAAGATTGCAGCTTCATATCAATCCGATGAATTGATATCCTGTTGACCATTATTCTAGTGAATAAAAGCCGTTTTTACGTGTTACTTCCGATAGGGGCCACGTCATGGACATTTCCCGGGTAGACCTCAATCTGCTTGTTTATCTCGATGTACTGTTGAGGGAGCGGAACGTCACCAAAGCCGCCAATCATCTTGGGATTACCCAGCCCGCGATGAGCAACGGCCTGCGCCGACTGCGGGACCTGTTCGGAGACCCGCTGCTGGTTCGTACCAGTGAGGGGATGACCGCAACCGAGCGTGCCACTGAGCTACAGCCACTGGTGCGGAGCATTCTGTCCGATATTGAGCAGGCGGTTCATGAGAAAACCGCGTTCGCGGCTATGGAAAGTCAGCGCGTGTTTCGGATCATGGCCAGTGACTACGCGGAATCCTGCCTGATGCCACGGGTACTTCGCCGGATTCGTCAGGAAGCGCCTCATGTGACTCTGGATGTTCTTACCCCCAGTGACGTGAGCTTCCTCGACGTGGAGCAGGGGCGCCTCGATATGGCGATCAACCGTTTTGACAAGATCCCCCAGTCGTTCCACCAGAAAACTCTGTGGACGGAGTACTTTGCCTGCCTGATGAACGCACGTAACCCGATACTCAAGGAGCCGTTTACCCTCGATACCTACCTGGACGCCAGTCATATCTGGGTCAGCAAGACCGGGTTTGGTGTCGGGGTGGGGGTGAACCCGAAAGACGTCCAGCGCCTGGGGTGGGTGGACGAGGCCTTGTCACTGATGGGCCGAAAACGCCAGATTTCCGTGTTTACGCGGCATTACCAGGTGGCGATGCTGCTGGCGGAGCAGCACGACCTGATCGCCACGCTGCCATGCCGGGCGGCCTGGTTGCAGAAAGACAACGCCAACCTGGTGGTTAAAGTGCCACCGTTCGAGATACCGCCGTTCGAGCTCAAAATGGCCTGGAGCCCGCTGTTGCAACACAACACGGATCACCAGTGGTTACGTAAGCTGATTGCCGAAGTGGCGGAAGAGGTAGACGCGGAATTTGCCCCGTTCGGAGCACAGTTTGAATCCACCGGGGTGCCCGGTATCCGCCACTCAGAGCGGTAGTTCTCGCAGTTCCAGAGAACTCCTTCCTGCATCCCACATGCGCTGGAACGACTCAGCGAGAAGTTTTACCCGGCCGCTGTTGGCAAACGTTGCAAAGCCTTCCGGCTTGTAGAAGTCATGCCGGTAAACCACGCCCTCGCGGTCCGCGAGCAGGAAGGGCTGGTCGTCCACCGGGTAATCCTCGTTCACCAGCCTCAGTTCAATCCGGCTGGGCAGGCGGCGCATCAATTCAACAATCTGGTGACGGCGTTGGACCAGCGGCTTGTCATCGTGAATCAGAAGCCGCACGTCACTGAGCCGATGTCGACGGGCCAGGCCGGATATCAGTTCCCGGAAGCGCAGGCGGTCATAGAGATCATGGTCCAGCACCCGGTCATACAGCCAGATCCGCTGACGCGCCTGGCCAGTCAGGGAGTCGATCAAATCTACCATGGTGCTCTCGCGGTCAAACAGCCAGGCGTCCCGATCTTCACCCAACAACATGGGATTCTCACGGGTTGAATAGGCGTCGTTCACCAGCTTCGGAGCGAGGCAGCGCATGTCGACATGGGGGATTCCGGCGTCGTCGTAGAGGTCGGAACACACGTGAAAGCCCGAGCGTTGGTAGAAGGGGATGGCGTGTTCCTGGGCGGAAAGTTGCAGCTCGGTGAAACGCTCTGCGGTTTCGGAGACAAGGTGGCGTAGCAGGACTTCACCCAGACCCTTGCCCCGGTGTGCCGGAAGAATAGCCATGCGGCCGATGTGTGCCGTTTCCTCCAACGTGGAGAACAGGCGGGCGACGCCAACGGGGGTGTTGTCGGGTAATACCATCAGGTAGTGGTCGGCAATTTCGTCGGTGTCGTCCCACTCCAGTTCCGGTGGGACTTTTTGCTCGTCCACGAATACGGACTGGCGGATGTTCCGGACATCGGCCGGCGCCAGTTGCCAGCTGTATTTTCGAACCCGTACGTTCATGCTGCCTTCACCCAGGTTTCAGTCAGATGTCAGTCAAAGTACAGAGAGCCCTGGTTGACGAGTGTGCTCAGAAGACCCTGTATGGCATCGTCACCGGCAAAGCTGGCCAGTGCGCCCATGTCCGGGCGAGCGCTGGCACAAAGAAGGGGTGCCAGGGGCCGTGCGTCGCCCCGAAGCAGGAACTGCTCACCGTCCACGAACAGGGCGGTTTCGTCCTCGAAGTCATGGTAGGCGAAACGTGAGCCCTCGTTCCAGCGCAATGGGTTGCCGGCCGCAATCAACTCGCCCAGCAACTCTGGTGTGACCGGTTCTTCCGCGGGCACAACGATTTCCAGGCTCTTGGGTGCCGTTGAGTACTGGCCGAACCAGAGTGCCAACTGGCGTTGATCACTGAGTTGGTCGCGGATGAGGCGGTCAAGCCGATGGATAACGTCGGGCTTGATGGCGCCGGGGTTGTCCTGGACCTTCAGGTCCGGATCATCCAGATGGTCAGAGGCATCGGAGCGGCTGCACAGGAAGTCGGTGAAGCCTGTCAGTACATCGTCGACCGTAGGTGCGCGGAACCCGATAGACAGGGTAATGCAGTCGTCCTCGGCGACCCCGTGATGACCGACGCCCGGTGGCAGGTACAGCATGTCTCCCGGTGCCAGGGTTACCGTCTCCTCGCCGTCCCAACTGCTCAGGATTCGTAGCGGCGTACCGTCCACGCGCGGCGAGGTGTGGTCACAATGGCCGCCAAAGGTCCAACGACGGTGCCCCTCGGCTTGCAGAAGGAAGACATCGTACTGATCGTAGTGGGGGCCTACGCTGCCTCCTTTTGGCGCGTAGCTGGCCATAATGTCATCCAGCCGCCAGTTGGGTACGAAGCGGAATTCGTCCAGCAGGTCCGCAAAGTCAGGAACCCAGTGGTCAAGACCCTGAACCAGCAGTGTCCAGTGGCTGTCTGGCAGTTTGCTGAAACGCTCGGGCTCGAAAGGGCCGTTGTGCAACTGCCAGGGTTTGCCGTTGTCGTCCTCGATCACAATCCGCGATTCAACAGCGTCCTCACAGGCCAGTCCTGCCAACTCGTCGGCCGAGACAGGGCACTCAAAGCCCGCAAAGGCCTGGCGGATGACCAGTGGTTTTTTTTGCCAGTAGTCCCGCAGGAATTCCTGGGCGGGCATTCCGCCGGGCAGTTGCATGGTTCAGATATCCCGTGCCTGTTGCGTGGCGTTGCCAATGTAAGAGCCGGGAGTGAGTTCCATCAGTTCCGCCTTGGCGGCATCGGGAATGTCCAGTGACTCCACAAAGGCCTTGATCACATCCGGTGTCATGGCTTTGCCACGGGTCAGCGCCTTCAACTTTTCGTAGGGCTTCTCGATGTTGTACCGGCGCATAACGGTCTGGATCGGCTCCGCCAGGACTTCCCAGGCGTGATCCAGGTCTTCGTCCAGGCGTGCCGGGTTGATTTCCAGCTTGCCCAGGCCTTTCAGGGAGGCCTCGTAGGCAATCAGGCTGTGGGCGAAACCCACGCCGAGGTTGCGCAGAACGGTTGAGTCGGTCAGGTCACGCTGCCAGCGGGAAATCGGCAGCTTGGCAGACAGGTGGCTGAACAGGGCGTTGGCGATGCCCAGGTTGCCTTCAGAATTCTCGAAATCAATTGGATTCACCTTGTGGGGCATGGTGGACGAGCCTACTTCGCCTTCCACGGTTTTCTGCTTGAAGTAGCCCAGGGAAATATAACCCCAGATATCCCGGTCCAGATCAATCAGAATGGTGTTGAATCGAGCAATGGCGTCGTAGAGCTCGGCGATGTAATCGTGGGGTTCAATCTGGGTGGTGTACGGGTTCCAGTCCAGGCCCAGGCTTTCAATGAATTCCTTGGCGTTCTGGGCCCAGTCGATTGATGGGTAGGCAGACAGGTGGGCATTGTAGTTGCCTACGGCCCCGTTGATCTTGCCCATCAGCTCCACGGCGCGAATCTGTTTCACCTGCCGGCGTAAGCGGTGAACCACGTTGGCCAGTTCCTTGCCGACGGTGGAGGGCGAGGCCGTCTGGCCATGGGTGCGGGACAGCATGGGTTGTTCCGCGTGCTCATGGGCCAGCTCCGCCAGCCGGTCAACGATGCGCTCCATGGCCGGGAGCAGGCCGTGGTCCAGACCTTCGCGCAACATCAGGGCATGGGAGAGGTTGTTGATGTCCTCGGAGGTACAGGCAAAATGCACGAATTCAGTAACGGCGTGCAGTTCCGGAACCTCGGAGATCTTTTCCTTGATGAAGTATTCTACCGCCTTTACGTCATGGTTGGTGGTGCGTTCAATGCCCTTGATCTGTTCCGCGTCTGCCAGATTGAACTCCGAGATCATTCGATCCAGAAACTGGTTGGCGTCGGCAGAGAAGGCAGGCACCTCGGTGATGCCGGGATGGGCCGCCAGTTTCTGCAGCCAGCGGAGCTCAACGGTCACGCGGTTCCTGATCAGGCCATATTCACTGAAAATGTCACGAAAAACGCTGACTTTACTGCCATAGCGTCCATCGACCGGGGAAATGGCGGTCAGGGCGTTGAGTTCCATCGAAAACCTCTCAAGTCATCAAAGATACGGTCAAAAGAAAAACTGGGGGCGCATATGATACACCAGTGGTGGCCGGGATTCAGTCGTAAACCGAGCGGTTTGCCTTCTCCGCCAATTCCCGGGCGGTCATGATGACCTTGCGACGAGTGAAGATAAGTTGCCAGCGGCGGCCGCCGGTCTGGTGCCAAAGGACGGCGGAGCGAATACCGGCCAGTAACAGGGCACGTACTTTGGCCGCATTCTCCTCGCGTTGAAGAATCGTGGGCTCACCGCTGACCTGGATACGCTGGCGGAAGGTGCTGATGGTGTCCGTGTAAATCGACGCCACGTTGGCAATCAGGTTGCTGTGGCTGTAGCCGAAATGGCTTGCGGTGTGCCGGGCCTGGTCGATCCGGCTGCCGATTACATCCAGCATGTCGCTGTTTTGACGAAGCTTGGAAGAGAGGTTGATCAGGTTCAGGGCGTAACGCAGTACTTCAATGTCCTGCTGTTTGCTCTGTTGGCTCATTACGCTGGCGAGGGTGGAAAGGCCTTCACGCAGGTCCTTCAGTTCACCGCCGAACACATCCAGGGTCGTTTCAGGTTGCGTGGCGAACAGTGAGCGTAGGCAGGTTTCAAAGCTGGACTCCGCGCACTGGCCGGAATGGGCTATTTGCTGGACCAGAGCAGAGGCCTGGAAGACGCCCGCCAGAGCCAGGGTCTGGTCGTGTATCGATCGGCTCATGCGCCGGCTCCTTCCGCCTTGTTGTCAGTTCCTGTGGGCGTCTGCTCACCGTCCCGCCAGGTTTGTTCGATAACGCCGCCACCAAGGCAGACCTCGTCGCGGTAAAACACGACAGACTGACCCGGAGTGACGGCGCGCTGTGCGTCGTCAAAGACAACCCTGAACCCGTTGTCCAGGGCTGTTACCGTGCAGTCCTGGTCCGGTTGGCGGTAGCGCGTCTTGGCTTTGCAGCGGAACTCCGCAGCCGGAGCTTCGCCGGCAATCCAATCCACCGGTCCGCTGATCAGTCCGCGAGAAAACAGCAGGGGGTGATGCTTGCCCTGAACGGCAACCAGTACGTTGCGGGACAGGTCTTTTTCCGCGACGTACCAGGGCTCGTCGCCAAACTCACTCAAGCCACCAATGCCGAGGCCCTGACGCTGGCCAATGGTGTGGTACATCAGGCCCTGATGGCGGCCGATCACCTGGCCATCGGGGGTCTCGATATTTCCGGGCTGCGCGGGAATGTACTGTTTGAGGAAATCCCGGAATTTGCGTTCCCCGATAAAGCAGATACCGGTGGAGTCTTTCTTGTCGTGGGTGATAAAGCCCTGTTCGGCGGCAATGCGCCGTACTTCCGGTTTTTCAAGCTCGCCCACCGGAAAGAGCGTACGGGCAATACGTTCGCCAGAGACGGCGTGCAGGAAGTAGCTCTGGTCCTTGTTGGGGTCAAGGCCCTTGAGCAGTTCGGCTCCGCCACTGCCGTCGTTCAGAGGGCGCTGGCGGGTGTAGTGGCCGGTGGCAATGTAGTCAGCGCCCAGGGTAATGGCGTAATCGAGAAACGCCCGGAACTTCACTTCCTTGTTGCAGAGGATATCGGGATTCGGGGTCCGGCCAGCCTTGTATTCCGACAGGAAGTGCTCGAATACCCGATCCCAGTATTCCGCCGCAAAGCTGGCGGTGTGCAGCGTAATACCGATGGTTTCCGCCACCGCCTGAGCGTCCGCCAGGTCGGTCATGGCGGTGCAGTATTCGGTGCCGTCATCCTCGTCCCAGTTTTTCATGAACAGGCCTTCCACCTGGTAACCCTGGTCCTTCAGGAGCCAGGCTGCCACGGAAGAGTCTACGCCGCCGGACATGCCGACAATCACTCGGGTATTTTCAGGTGCTTTAGTCATGTCTGGGTCTGTCGGGGTCAAAGGGGCGGATTCTAGCATTTAAGCCAGGTTACGTCTGCGGCTCGACAATGACATCCAGGGGAAAGCGGCGTCCGTTTCGGTAATCTTCTATGCATTGCATGACCAGAGGGCTCCGAAGTTTGTCGGCCTGTGAGCGGATTTCACCGGGTGTTAACCAGTGGGCAGCGATAATGCCGTCGTCCAGCTCATCGGTCACGCGGCCCAGGGCCCTGGCTGAGAAGCAAAACCGGTAGTAGGTAACGCCGTTGGCGGGGGCCTTGTAGGTATAGACGCCAAGAAAGTGCTCAGGGACCACCTCCCAGCCAGTCTCCTCCAGGGTTTCCCGCTGCGCTGCGTCAAGGATCCTTTCGCCTTCCTCTACGTGGCCCGCGGGCTGGTTGAGCACCACCTGACCATGGCTGAGTTCCTCAACCAGCAAAAAACGGCCATGGTCATCTTCAACAATAACGGCAACTGTGGCGTGGGGTGTCCAGGTCATGGGCGGGGTCGCCTCCGGGGTGCGTGTTTGCGGGGTTTCGCCGTCTTCCGCGCCGCGGTTCCAGGCGGGGGCGAAGGCGCATGTACGGATGTTGCCCTGTATTCGCCGGGCGAAAGCCCGTCCAGGGTCCAGTCTCCAATACCATAGCGAACCAATCGTAGGGTAGGGAAGCCGACTGCCGCCGTCATGCGACGGACCTGCCGATTTTTACCTTCGGTGATGGTGATCTTCACCCAGCTCGTGGGGATCGATGCTCTGTAGCGTACTGGCGGGTTTCTGGGCCAGATCTCCGGCGGAGCCATCGTCGTAACTTCGGCTGGGCGAGTCTTACCGTCTTTGAGTTCCACGCCTTCGCGCAGTTTCTTCAGTGCCGTTTCGCTGATCTCGCCTTCAACCTGAACCCAATATGTCTTTGGCATTTTCAGCCGGGGAGAGGCAATTTGATGCTGCAGTTGCCCGTTGTCCGTTAGCAGCAAGAGACCTTCCGAATCATAGTCAAGCCGCCCGGCAGGGTAGACAGCGGGGATCTTGAGCCAGTCGGCAAGGGTGGCGCGGAGGGTGCCATCCGTATCGCCTTTCTCGTCGGTGAACTGGCAAAGCACCCGGAACGGTTTGTTGAACAGAATCAGCGTTGCCATGGTGGCAAATGAACCTTGATTAAGGGAATCGAATTTGAACAGGCGCATTATGCCAGAAGTAGGGAGAGAGAGGGTTGGGGAGGAGGGCCCGGTCGCCCCATCTGGTTGCGGAACGACCGAACGTCCGGACACAGGCTAACTGGCCGGTCATTGTGGGCCGGTGTTATCTGCCTGGGCAGTGGTGGCGTCAGCCGTCAAGCGTTTGCCGCGCGGGGCTGATCCTGGTATCCACTGTCCTGATTCTGTTCCACGTCGTCGTCACTGCCGGACGTTTTCTCAGAAGCGTTCTCTTGGGAACTCTGCTTCTGTGGCTGCTCCTCCGGAACGATGTTGACCGCGTGGATCCCCTTGTCGCTGGGCTTTTTATCGAAGGTGACGGCCTGGCCGGCCTTTAAGGTTTTGTAACCTTCCATTTGCACTGAAGAGAAGTGAGCAAACAGATCGTCACTGCAGCCTTCCTCGATAATGAAGCCATAACCCTTGGCATTGTTAAACCACTTTACTTTGCCTCTTGGCATGATGAACTCCCCTGTTCTTTCACTGTCAGTGTCTTTGTTATTGATGTTATTGCCGAGCGTTTTGCCTTGCACGGATTGCAGCCTGTTATAGGCTTCTTACGCCAATTTACAATATTTTACATTGCTATCGTACTGTTGACCAATATTCGCTCAGAGTCAATAGCAGTTATAGCCGGAATGTATGGTTGAACCGGGGCCGGAGCCTGTATCATGGCGAGATTGATAACCAGCGCACGTCCGGTTACCGGAGGTACCTTGAAAACCGGGCGGCAGACAACCATCTTTAAGCAGAGGCACCGATTTCCGGTAAAGAATCATGCGGACTATCCAGAATTCTCTACTAGTATTAAATCAGGGGGAGGACGAACAGCCAGGACGTCAGGACGATGTCAGTGTTGCTCCCGAGAAGCCCGCCCTCAAGCGCCCCGCGCGCTTCAGGGTTCTGCTTCTGAACGATGACTACACACCCATGGACTTTGTAGTGGATGTGTTGATGAAGTTCTTCGGAATGAACGAAGAAAAGGCGACGCAGGTGATGCTGCTCGTCCATACGCAGGGAAAGGCTGTATGCGGGGTATATACCCGGGACATCGCGGAAACAAAGGCGGCACAGGTGAACCAGTATTCCTCGGAATGCGAACATCCGCTCCTTTGCGAGATTGAACGTGCGGACTGATAGACCTTGGGGTGGCCCATGCTGAGCAAAGATCTTGAAATTACATTGAATGCGGCTTTCAAAAGTGCCCGCGACAAGCGTCATGAATTCATGACCGTCGAGCACCTTTTGCTGGCCTTGCTCGACAACGAATCGGCAGTGGGCGTCCTGAAAGCATGCGGTGCAGACCTGGCCCGGCTTCAGGAAGAACTCGTAGAGTTTGTGGATTCAACCACACCACTGATCCCCAGCAACGACAGCGAGCGGGAAACACAACCCACGCTCGGATTCCAGCGCGTGCTACAACGTGCTGTATTTCACGTACAATCCTCTGGCAAGAAGGAGGTAACCGGTGCCAATGTGCTGGTGGCCATCTTCAGTGAGCAGGAGAGCCAGGCGGTGTATGTGCTCAAGAAACAGAGCATCGCCCGCATTGACGTGGTGAATTTTGTTTCCCATGGCATCTCTCGCGTTCAGGGTGCCGAAGATCAGGAGGGTCACGATCAGGCGTCTCATGATGAAGCCGCAGAAGAAGGCGGTGCGTCACGTCCGCTGGAAAGCTACGCAACCAACCTGAATGACCAGGCCCGCCAGGGCCGCATTGACCCGCTGATCGGACGTGAACACGAAGTCGAGCGGGTGGTTCAGATACTGGTTCGCCGTCGCAAGAACAATCCGCTGCTGGTGGGCGAAGCGGGTGTGGGCAAGACCGCGATTGCCGAAGGCCTTGCCAAGCGCATTGTGGATAGCCAGGTGCCGGAGATCATTTCTGACGCGGTGGTCTATTCACTTGATCTCGGTGCCCTTCTGGCTGGCACCAAGTACCGGGGTGATTTCGAGAAGCGGCTGAAGGGGCTGCTTGCAGAATTGAAGAAAGAGAAGCATGCGATTCTGTTCATCGATGAAATCCATACCATCATCGGTGCCGGTTCCGCGTCCGGCGGTGTGATGGATGCCTCCAACCTGCTCAAGCCCATGCTGAGCTCAGGGGAAATCCGGTGCATTGGCTCCACCACCTTCCAGGAATTCCGTGGCATTTTCGAGAAGGACAGCGCGCTGGCTCGCCGCTTCCAGAAGATTGATGTGAACGAACCCAGCGTTGAGGATACCTACCAGATCCTCAAGGGGCTGAAGTCCCATTTCGAGAAGCACCATGACCTGAAGTACACCGATCAGGCACTGCGTGTGGCGGCTGAGCTGTCTGAACGCTACATCACCGATCGCCACCTGCCGGACAAGGCGATTGACGTAATCGACGAAGCCGGTGCCCATCAGCGTCTGCTGGCGGTGGCCAAACGCAAGAAGACAATCGACGTGTCGGAAATCGAGGATGTGGTGGCCAATATCGCCCGCATCCCGCCGAAGAACGTATCCACCAGCGACAAGGACCTGCTGCGCAATCTGGAGCGGGATCTCAAGATGGTGGTCTTCGGGCAGGATCCGGCTATCGAGTCCTTGTCCACCGCCATCAAGCTGGCCCGTGCCGGCCTGAAGGCGCCGGAGAAGCCGGAAGGTGCCTTCCTGTTTGCCGGCCCCACGGGTGTGGGCAAGACCGAAGTCACCAAGCAACTGGCCAAGGTGTTGGGTATCGAGCTGGTGCGCTTCGACATGTCCGAGTACATGGAGCGGCATACCGTGTCCAGGTTGATCGGTGCGCCTCCGGGCTATGTCGGGTATGACCAGGGTGGTCTGCTGACGGAATCCGTGAGCAAGCATCCGCATTGTGTGCTGTTGCTGGATGAGATCGAGAAGGCTCATCCGGAGGTCTTTAACCTGCTTCTGCAGGTGATGGATCACGGTACGCTCACGGATAATAACGGTCGTAAGGCGGATTTCCGTCATGTGATCCTGGTGATGACCACCAACGCCGGTGCTGAAAGCATGGCCCGCCGTTCCATTGGCTTCAGCGAGCAGGACCACAGCACGGATGGTATGGAAATCATATCCAAGACCTTTACGCCGGAGTTCCGCAACCGCCTGGATGGCATTATCCAGTTCGGTGATCTCCAGCCGGCCACCATCACCCACGTGGTGGACAAGTTCCTCACGGAATTGCAGGCGCAGTTGGACGAGAAGCACGTGGTGCTCCACGTTGACGACGCCGCGAAGGAATGGCTGGCCGAGAAGGGCTACGATGTCACCATGGGGGCACGCCCGATGGCTCGCCTGATCCAGGACAAGATCAAGCGGCCCCTGGCGGAACAGATCCTGTTCGGCCGGCTGTCGGAGCATGGTGGTGATGTCCACATTCACCTCAAGGATGGTGAACTGGAGTTCGAGTATGAGGACGAACCGGCTGAGGCTGTGTAAGCAGCCCTGAGCGATTCTTCTCCTCCTGGAAAGGCCATGCTGGAAACAGCATGGCCTTTTTTGTCACTGGCCGACCATCAATTGACTCTGTTGAAGGGCCAGCCGTGACATTGTCGTCAATCCAATTGCTCCGTTTCTCTGTCAAATTGTTGTCTGACAGTCAGATTACCTGACGCGTACGCGCTGTGGTCTGTGTTTCCGTGAAACAACAATGATAAGGAGAACCGGGAAATGAAAGCGTTATCCATGCTTTTGCTGGTTGTGCTCGGGCTTTCCGGCTGGAGCAATGCCGGCGCGAGTGAGCGCCGTGAGTTCTGTGTATTTGATGTCGCCGGAGCAAGTGGATTTGTTTACCGTACGTTGCAGGATTACCACCGCAAGGCCGCATTGGCCGGCGTAGGCCTTAACATGCGTCCCTACACCGATGAAGATCAGGCCGTCGCAGATCTAAGAGCCGGGCGTTGCGACATTGTGGCGGTGACCGATATGGGCGCCCGTAAATTCAACGATTTTTCAGGCTCCATCAGTGCCATCGGGGCGATTCCCTATTATGAAGACCTGAAAGTGCTGCTCCATATTCTGGCCAGCCCCAGGGTTGACCGTCATCTTGAGCAGAATGGTTACGAGGTGTTGGGTGTGACGCCGATGGGAGCGGCTTACCTGTTCGTGAACGACCGGGCGATTGACCACGTGGAGGCTCTGGAGGGAAAGCGCATCACGGTGTTCGAGGGGCACCACGATGCCCGTCATATGGTTGAGTATGTTGGCGCGGTGCCGGTTGCGGCAAAAATTTCCGACTTTGCCAGCCTGTTCAATTCCGGCGAGGCTGATATCAGTTATGCGCCGGCGGCAGCCTACGAGGTGCTGGAGATGTTCCGGGGCATGGGCAGCAAAGGTGGTATTGTCGATTATCCGGTAGGGCAGGTAACCGTTCAGTTGATCGCCCGGGCGGATGAGTTCGACGACGCTTTTGTCAGGAAGTCACGGCGGATCATGTCCAGGCTCTACCCGGAGGCCATGCGAATTGTGAGGCAGTACGAACGGTCGATTCCCGAGGAGCGCTGGGTCAAGATTTCACCCGAAGCCGTCCGGGGTTACCAGGAAATGTTGCGCAGCGTGAGGATTGATATGCAGCAGTCCACGGAAGACTCGGGCATGCTGGCTGCGGGTGTGTACCATGACGACATGATGACGATACTGCGGAAGGTGCGGTGTTATACCAATCCAGGCGCGATGGAATGCTCGGCGGACAATCGGGAGTAGCGGCCTGGCATGGAAAGGCCTGAAAATAAAAAGCCCCGATATTCGGGGCTTTCAAGTCTCATACAGCTATCAGCGGGCGCGGTACACGATGCGTCCTTTGCTCAGGTCGTAGGGGGTCAGTTCTACCTTGACCTTGTCGCCTGTCAGAATACGGATATAGTTCTTGCGCATCTTGCCAGAAATGTGAGCGGTCACAATATGGCCGTTTTCGAGTTCAACCCGGAACATGGTGTTTGGAAGCGTATCAACAATAACGCCTTCCATTTCAATAGCATCGGACTTCGCCATTCAGTAAAAACCTCGTAAATTGGCTTGCTGTGATTTTAAATTGCGCAATTCTGCCTGATTTACCGCCATTTGGCAAAATCAGTTCACTTCCATGGTGTGCCATTGCCCGTCCCGAAGCGCTTCGATCGGGCGGAATCGTGTTTTATAGTTCATTTTCCGACATTCTTCGATCCAATACCCCAGATACAGGTGCGGAAGCCCCAGCCGTTTTGCTTCCTCTATCTGCCAAAGCACCGCAAAGGTGCCCAGGCTTCGGCTTTCGTAGGCAGGATCAAATACGGTATAGATGGCGGACAGGCCTTCGTCCAGCATGTCCACGGCGGCCAGGCCCACCAGGTTGTCTCCGTCCATGATTTCGACAAACCAGGAATCGGTGGCGCCTTCCACCAGGAACGACATGAACTGTTCACGGGAGGGTGGGTACATGTCGCCGTCAGAGTGCCGTTGTTCAATGTAATGGGCGTAGAGGCTGTAATACCGTTCCGAAAAGGTTGCCTTGACCATGCGGCAACCAAGGTCGGCGTTCTTTTTCATGACCCTGCGCTGGCTGCGGTCAGGCTGGAACTCTTCCACCTTGAGCCTGACAGGAACACAGGCATTGCAACTTTCGCAGTGGGGGCGATAGTAATGCGAGCCACTTCGACGGAAGCCCAGGGCGGTCAGTTGGCTGTATAGACGCTTGTCCACATGGGCCCTCGGGTCGACGAACATGGTGGTTGCTTCGCGATCTGGCAGGTAACTGCAGTCGTGGGCCGGCGTGGCAAAAAACACCAGGGTCCTGAGATTGCTCATTCACACCTCCGGGCCGGGCCACTGCCACCGGAAGCCCCAGTCGCTGTGGTCCGGACTACTGTCGACGCATGTCCTGAGTATAGATAAAAATTCGCTGCGTGGGATACTTCGCGCACCCATTCGCAACAGATGGCCGCTTTCCACCTGGCAATCCATAATCTGATAGCCCCAATCCCGGAGTTGATTGGCCAGATGGACCATCAATACTTTCGAGGCGTTGGTTTCCAGTGAAAACATGGACTCACCAAAAAAGCAGCGGCCAATGGCCAGGCCGTACATTCCCCCGGCCAGTTCTCCCTTTGGATTCCATACTTCTATGGAGTGGGCTACCCCCTGTTTGTGAAGCTGGCCATAGCTGTCAATCATATCCTGGGTGATCCAGGTGCCTTCGGCACGGGTGTTGGCGCAGAGGCGGATGATGCGGGGGAAAGTCTGGTCGGCGGTGATGGTGAAATAGCCGCGGTTGAGGGTGCGCCGGAGGCTTCTGGAGATGTGGATCTCTTCCGGGAAAAGGACGCATCTGGGGCTGGGGGACCACCAGAGTATGGGCTGGTCGTCGCTGAACCAGGGGAAGATGCCGTTGCGGTAGGCGAGTTTGAGCCGCTCGGTGGATAGGTCACCGCCCAGTGCCAGCAATCCGTCGGGGTCGTCCAGGGCCTGTTCGGCGGGGGGGAACCAGAGTTGGTCGGGGTCTAGCCAGGGTAGTGAGGTCATCTCGGTCCGGTCTTGTTGCGGGCCTTTCGGTGGTGCTGCTGGCCTTGCGGGTGTCGGCGGGTGGAACCGGATGTCTGAAACACGCTCAAGCACGTCCGTGTGGCGCTTGGGCTCCGCCATCCATGGCTCCGCACAGTTTCAGACATCCGGTTCCACCCGCCTTTTCGGGCCAGGGAGTTGCCTGCCTTGGGCCATTCCCGAATAAGGCCCTCAGTTAAGCTTAGTCTTGGTCGAGGAACTTTTCCGCGTCCAGCGCTGCCATGCAGCCGAAGCCTGCAGATGTCACGGCCTGGCGGTAGACGTGGTCGGCTACGTCGCCGGCGGCGAAGACGCCGGGGATGCTGCTCTGAGTGGCCATGCCTTCCAGGCCGGAGCGGATTTTGATGTAGCCGTTTTCCATATCCAGCTGGCCTTGGAACAGGTCGGTGTTGGGTTTGTGGCCGATGGCGATGAAGACGCCGGCCAGGTCCATTTCCTGGGTGGATTCGCCCTTGGTGCTTTTGATGCGCATGCCGGTGACGCCGGTGCCGTCGCCGAGGACTTCGTCCAGGGTGTGGTCCCAGATGATGTTGACGTTGCCGTTTTCGGCTTTTTCGAACAGTTTGTCCTGCAGGATTTTTTCAGCACGCAGGCTGTCGCGGCGGTGTACCAGGGTGACTTCGTCGGCGATGTTGGAGAGGTACAGCGCTTCTTCGACGGCGGTGTTGCCGCCGCCGATGACGGCGACTTTCTGTTTTTTGTAGAAGAAACCGTCGCAGGTGGCGCAGGCGGAGACGCCCTGGCCCTTGAATTTTTCTTCCGAGTCCAGGCCCAGGTACATGGCGGAGGCGCCAGTGGCGATGATCAATGCATCGCAGGTGTATTCGCCGCTGTCACCCTTGAGGCGGAAGGGATGGTTACGCAGGTCGGCTTCGTTGATGGTGTCGTAGACCACCTGGGTCTCGAAGCGCTCCGCGTGTTTGAGCATACGTTGCATCAGCTCAGGGCCCTGTACGCCATCGTTGTCGCCCGGCCAGTTGTCCACGTCGGTGGTGGTGGTCAGCTGTCCGCCCACTTCGATACCGGTGATCAGCGTGGGTTTCAGGTTGGCACGGGCGGCATAGACGGCAGCGGTGTAGCCGGCGGGGCCGGAGCCTAGGATGATCAGTCTGGAGTGCTTGGTTTCGCTCATTGTGGTTCTCTCGCTAACGAATCTGGACGTGTTGCGCTGGCCGCGTTTTCACGTAATCGGTACGTTGGTCCGGGGGCTGGCCCGGAGGAAAAGGGCAAAAGGCTAACATGAACAGGATTGGTTTCCAGTTGTTTTGCCCAATTCATTCTATTAAGTGATGCTATCTATTCAATGACAGAGACGGAGGTCAGAAGTTGCCTTACTCTCTCCGCGCTCTTTCCGGACTCGCCCTGTTCCAGGCGGTGTTCGGCGACCGCCGGAAAGACCGCCTGGATGTCGTCCGGTAAGACATGGTGGCGCCCATCCATCAGGGCCCATGCCCGTGCGGCGCGGACCAGGCCGAGACCCGCCCGGGGCGATAGTCCGTACAGCAGGCCGGGCATGCGCCGGCTCTGTTCCAGCAGGCGTTGTACGTAGTCCAGCAGTGCGGGGCTGGTGGACACCCGGTTGACGGCGTCCTGGAGGGTTTGCAGGTTTTCCGAAGAAAGCAGTGATTGCAGTCTGTCGGTCATGACTCGGCGGTCTTCACCTTCCAGCAGTTCCCGTTCGGCGCGCGGGTCGGGGTAGCCCAGCCGTATGCGCATCAGGAACCGGTCAAGCTGGGATTCCGGTAACGGGTAGGTGCCTCCCTGCTCGATGGGATTCTGTGTGGCGATAACGAAGAACGGGTGGGGCAGGGGGCGGGTTTCGCCTTCGATCGAAACCTGCCGTTCCTCCATGGCTTCCAGCAATGCACTCTGGGTTCTGGGAGACGCGCGGTTGATTTCATCAGCCAGCACAACTTGCGCGAAGATCGGTCCGGGATGGAATACCAGGCTCCCCGCTTGCTTGTCGTACATGGAGAAGCCAAGCACGTCAGCCGGTAACAGATCATTGGTAAACTGGATGCGCTGGTAGGTCAGGCCCATGACCTTGGCCAGTGCATGGGACAGGGTGGTTTTGCCCATTCCCGGAATGTCTTCAATCAGCAGGTGGCCCTTGGCCAGCAAGCCGCAGAGTGAAAGCCGTACCTGGTGATCCTTGCCCAGCAGTATGCTGTTTAACTCGCGGATAACCGTGTCGGTCAGTTTTTTCATGAAGTGCTTAGTCCCTTACCCGCTTGAGAATGTCACCGTAGGCGTCGATGCGCCGATCCCTGAAATACGGCCAGATGCGACGAATCGATTCACTGCGAGACCGATTAATGGTGGCGGACAGTAGGGTTTCCGACTTGTCGTCGGCACGGGCCAGGAATTCTCCCTGGGGTCCGCAGATGAAACTGTTGCCCCAGAAACGAATGCCGTCCGAGTTGCCTGAAGGGTCTGGTTCCGTGCCGACTCGGTTTGGCGCGATGACCGGAAGGTTGTTCGCAACCGCATGGCCGCGTTGAACGGTTACCCAGGCATCCAACTGGCGCGCTTGTTCCTCCGGGTCGTCGGTGACGTCCCAGCCAATGGCCGTGGGATAGATCAATACCTCTGCGCCGGCCAGGGCCATCAGGCGGGCGGCTTCTGGATACCACTGGTCCCAACACACCAGCACACCCAGCCGACCCACGGAGGTGTCAATGGGGGTGAAGCCGTTGCGGCCGTCGTTGAAGCTGGCGTCGCCCGGGGTGAAATAGAATTTTTCGTAGAAGCCGGGATCGTCGGGAATATGCATCTTGCGGTAGAGGCCGGCGATGTTTCCATCCCGCTCAAAAACGACGGCCGTGTTGTGGTAGACGCCGTTCATTCTCCGTTCAAAGATAGACCCGACGAGAACGATGCCAAGTTCCGCCGCCAGAGCGGATAGCCGACGACTGGTCGGACCGGGAATCGGCTCGGCGAGTTCGAATACCGAGGTGTCTTCGGTCTGGCAAAAGTAGAGCGTGGCGTGCAATTCCTGCAGGACGACGAGCTTGGCGCCGTCCGCTGCCGCCTGGCGGATCAGACGTTCGCTGGTTGCCAGGCTGGTATCCTTGTCAGCGCTGCATTGCTGCTGAATGGCGGCAATGGCCAGATCGGCGGATTGAGGAATATGAGTCATGCGCCTACAACCCCTGCCGGTATCTGCATGGTGACGCAATGCAGGCTGCCTCCCTGCGTGATCAGTGGTCGGCAGTTCAACGGAATCACTTCCCGCTCAGGGAAAACGTTCGACAGGGTGGCCACAGCGTCTTCATCCTGAGGCACCCCGTAAACCGGTACCAGCACGGCGCCGTTGATGACCAGGAAATTGGCATAGGTTGCGGGAAGGCGCTCGCCGTCTTCGTCATGGATGGCATCCGGCCAGGGCAGCGGGGTCAGGCGGTAGGGCTGGCCGTCAGCCTGGTGAAATTGCTGCAGCTCCTCCTCCATGGCCGCCAGGGCGCTGTAGTGCTCGTCGCTGACGTCCGGGCAGGCCACGTAACAGATATGGTCGGGGGCGCAAAAGCGCGCCAGGGTGTCGATATGGCTGTCAGTGTCGTCACCGGCAAGGTAGCCGTGGTTCAGCCAGAGGATGCGCTCGGCGCCCAGTGTTTCCGACAGCAGGTGTTCAATACCGGCTCGATCCATGGATGGATTGCGGGAAGGCGTCAACAGGCATTCGCTGGTGGTCAGCAAGGTACCTTTACCATCGGATTCGATAGAGCCTCCCTCGAGAACGAAGTCGACCGGTATCAGCGGTGTCGTGCCAAAGCTGCCAAAATTCGACAGGTGGCTGTTCAGGGCATTGTCCTTTTCCCAAGGGAATTTTCCGCCCCAGGCATTGAACCTGAAATCCAGTAATTCGTGGCCCTCGCCACGGCTAATGGCTAGGGGCCCGTGGTCGCGTGCCCAGGTATCGTTGGCCGGGGCGGGAACGGCCGCAACGCGGCCGGGCAAACCGTTCTCCTGAGCGAACTGATTAAGTTCCCTTTCCAGCTCCTGCAAACGGAAAACATGCTCACAGCTGAGTAATACGTGCTGAAAGCGCAAGACGGTCTGCGCGATCTCCATAAACACCGGCTCGACATCGGCAAGGATGTCGCTCCAGTCCGTGCCGGGGTGGGGCCAGGTAAGCATGATGGCACTTTGGGGTGCCCACTCGGCGGGCATCACAGGTCTGGAAGTCAAGTTGTGAACACCTTATCCAAAAGCCGCCATTCTAACGAACGAGCGGGGTTGCGTCAGGATATGCAGAGGATTTTTTAGCGGCTGGGCTTCAGCACCGCATGGATCACCCGATCGGCTTCAAAGTACACGACAAAATCCGCGTAGTGCCATTGTGATATGGGTGGGTTGCCCACAGGCCCGGAGGTGCGGATCGGGTTGCCCCAGCCGTTGCGAACGCCGGACTGACTCATGCCAGTACGTGGAAGGTTTTCCTGTGCGCCGCGCTCAGCCTGCGACATCACTGGAACCCGAACCTCTTCCGCCACCGCGGTGGCAAGCGGGGCTACCGCCAGTCCTGAGAGGGCTGCGGCGGCGCAAACGGCTTTTATGGTGCGGTTTTTCATCAGTGACTTACTCCCTGGGATCGTCGTATCCGATTGAACGGGGTTGCCTGGAAAATCTGGAAAGTGCCGTGGATGGTACTCGCCAGACATTGATAAAACGTAATATCCACCAAAGACTAACAAAAGTCAGCCCGAATTCGATGATTTGTGGACCGTTTACTCTTTCTGTCGCTGGCGGATCTGCCATCGCATCACGTGGCGGGCGATTTGCTGTCGGTCGCTGTCCTGAATGTCGGTAAATTCCGTATGAACCCTGCCACCGCCGCTTTTGTCAGGTACAACGTCGATGACTCTGGCAGTCGCCACTGGCTGAAACAGCTCCGGTGGCAGCGTCATTCTCAGGGCCAGTTGGTCACCGGCGGAAAAACGGTTGGTGGAGCTGTGGAACGACAGCCCGCCTTCACTGAGTGTGACGTCCTGCCAGTCCCCAGGTTGCAACGGATTTTGCTCAAAGGCCATAATGCGCGCCAACGTATCCAGCTTCCCGTTCAGAGACTTGATCAGCGAGGTCAGCAGGCGGTCACGTTCTGCCAGGTTGGCGAGCTGTGCCCTGACATCCTGGTCCAGGCGTCTGAATTCCGAACGCAGGCTCTCCATGTGATTGCCGTTAAAGGGGTTTTCCCGATTAGCTTCACCAGGACCCAGCGTTCGGATTTCCAGGCCAATATGGTCACTGATGCGAAAGTAGTCCCTGCGATCAGAAGGATTATTCGCCGGGTTATTGTCGGGTGTCGTTTCAGACATCTGGGCTCCATAACGCGGTATTATTGTTTCCTGATAGCAGTTTAGCAGCTTCCTGACGGTCCGTATCGCCGCAGGATTTTCGACAGACCAGAAGGCAGCGACAGGCTCCTCCCAATGTTCAGACCCTTATCACTGTATGTCGGCTTGCGGTACACCGCGGCCAAACGACGTAATCACTTCATTTCGTTCATTTCCCTGACCTCCATGATTGGCCTGATGCTGGGCGTGGCTGTCCTCATCATCGTGTTGTCGGTGATGAATGGTTTCGACCGTGAGCTCAAGCAGCGGATTCTGGGCATGGTGCCTCACGCTGTGATCCAGGGTAACCCTGATCTTGATGACTGGCAGGAAGTGGACCGGAAAGTAGAGCAACACCCATCGGTGATCGCTGCAGCGCCCTTTATTCAGGGGCAGGGCATGGTCACGGGTGGCGGTGACGTTCGCGGCGTCATGCTCAATGGTGTACTGCCAGAGCAGGAGCGGAGCGTTTCCATCATTGAAAACCATATGATCGAAGGCGGGCTGGACGATCTGAAGTCCGGAGAGTTTGGCATCATTATTGGCCGGCAGATGGCCGCCAGCCTGCGCCTGCAATTGGGTGATCGGGTCACCGTGGTGTTGCCGGAAGCATCGGTAACTCCAGCCGGGGTATTGCCGCGACTGAAGCGATTCACGGTCAAGGGCGTATTCAGCGTCGGGGCGGAACTGGATGGCAACTACACCCTGATTCATATGGATGATGCATCAAAGCTCATACGCACCGACGGCAAAGCCCAGGGCGTGCGCCTTCTGGTGGACGATCTGTTTCAGGCTCCGAAAGTGGCAGAAGAAGTTGCGCGCCAGCTGAGCGGTCGCCACTTCATATCTGACTGGACCCGAACCCATGGCAATCTGTTCCAGGCCATCCGCATGGAGAAGACCATGATCGGCCTGCTGCTGATGTTCATCGTCGCGGTGGCCGCGTTCAACATTGTGTCGACACTGGTGATGGTGGTTACCGACAAGACAGCTGATATCGCTATCCTGCGCACGATGGGCGCAACACCCGGGCGAGTGATGCGGATCTTCATGGTTCAGGGCGCGGTGATTGGCATTACCGGCACCCTGGTGGGCACAGCGCTGGGCATTCTGGGTGCCTACAACATCAGCGGGTTTATTGCCTGGCTGGAGGCGTTCATGGGACATCAGTTCCTGAGTGCTGACGTCTATTTCATCAGTTATCTGCCGTCCCAGCTGCAATGGCAGGACGTGTGGATCATCAGTGGTGCCGGCCTCGCCATGAGTCTGTTGGCAACGATCTATCCAGCGTGGAGAGCATCCCGCGTCGACCCGGCAGAGGCCCTGCGATATGAGTGATTCAGCAACCATGAACGATGACAGGTCATTGGTGATCAACTGCGAAAAAGTAACCAGAACCTATAACGAAGGGCCGGGAAAGCTGACGATTTTCTCGGACATTTCGCTTCAGGTATCGGCCGGCGAATCGGTAGGCATTGTTGGCAGCAGTGGTGCTGGCAAAACCACGCTGCTAAACCTGCTCGGGGGGCTGGATAAACCTTCTTCGGGTCATATTGATATATGCGGGCAGGATATTCACCGGATGAGCGAATCCGGCCGGGCGCGTTTTCGCAATCGTCACTTGGGGTTTGTTTACCAGTTCCATCATCTGTTGCCGGAATTTTCGGCCCTGGAAAACGTCATGATGCCGGGTGCGTTGGGTGGCCGTGGCGTTCGCCAGGCCTCGGAACAGGCAACCGCCATTCTCGAGCGTGTCGGGTTAGGCGCGCGTCTGGGGCATAAACCCGGAGAACTGTCTGGTGGTGAGCGTCAGCGGGTGGCGATTGCCCGCGCCCTAGTGAACGAGCCCGAGTGCGTCTTGATGGATGAGCCCACTGGCAATCTGGATGAGCAGACCGGGGAAAGCGTCCGCGAGCTTATCGAGTCGCTCAGGGACCAGATTGGCATTGCGTTCGTGTTGGTCACCCACGATATGGCCATGGCCAGGAGCCTGGGGCGGGTGCTTCGGCTGGAGCAGGGTGAACTGTTTCAGGAGCTTTGATGGGCGTCGGCGCCCGGCTTGGACTTGCGGGTGGCCCGGCGGTGGCGTATTCGAAGTAGCTGGCGCTCCCGCCAGTCGCTGCGGACCTTGCGCCGCCACAGGAATTGAATGACCAGATAGGCAAGGCAGGCCGAGCAGGTGGCCACCAGTACCGAGCCCAGGTAGAGAGGGATGCCGATATCCATCAGGCGGCCGCTGAGCCACGACCAGGACAACTGGATCTCGAAGTTCAGTACCGGTCTGTCCAGTATCCAGGCTCCAATCTTGTAATTGAAGTAGAACATCGGTGGCATGGTCACCGGATTGCTGATCCATACCAGCACTACCGAAAGCGGCAGGTTGGCGTTGAACCAGATGGCGAAGAAGGCAGCGGCAACCATCTGGAACGGCATCGGTATAAATGTCAGGAAAATACCGACCAGGAACGCCCTGGCGACGCTGTGGCGATTGATGTGCCACAAGTTGGGTTCATGAAGGATATCCCCGAGGAAGTGCAGCGACTCGATCGAGCGCACCCGTTCCGGCGTTGGTAGATAGCGTTTCATGAACTTCTTTGGCATTGGGAAGTTCTGCCTGCTCGGGATAATGGTTCCGGGGTATGGCGGCTCCCGGAATTGACCAACTATCAGGAGGACAAGGATTGTCCGGAAGTTTTATGGCCAGGGTCGGCCTCGTGGGCTTCGCCTGCGGCGTTATCTTACTGTATAGCTTGGCGGTCTTGCCACCTTTGCACTGGCTGATTTCCGCGACACCTATCCCGTTTGTCGCGATACTTCTCGTCAGGTTCCCGCTGTTCAGGGTGGTCGCAGTCCTGCTTGCTGGTGGGATTGTTGGCCTGGCCTGGGCGGCGCTGCAAGCGGACGGCCGGCAGCAGTCGATGCTACCGACTGAACTGGAAGGCCTGGAGCTGGACGTCTCGGGGTATCTTTGTGATGTCCCATCCGAAGGCAGCTTCGGTAGCGTCCGTTTCGCCTTTTGCGTGACTCAATGGCATCTGCCCGAGGGCGACAGTACCTTTTCCGATGAGGATTTGCCGGATCGGTTGCGACTCGCCTGGTACGGCGATGAGGCCACGACCAGGACCGGCCATCGGCTGATGCTCACGGTTGCGCTCAAACGCCCCCACGGCGCCGTGAATCCGGAGGGCTTCCGCTACGAATCCTGGCTGTATCGGAAGGGGTTTGGTGCCACCGGCACAGTCCGCGAGCTTTCCCGCGCAGACCACCTTGAGTGCCCGTTTCGTTGCCGGTATCACCGCTGGCGGGGAGAGCTGGTGGACGCTGTCTCGGGCAGGCTGTCTGATGCGCGCCATTTCCCATTGATAACGTCCCTGACGATGGGCTACCGCGGCCATATGCAGCCCGAACACTGGGACGTTCTGAAGGCCACCGGAACCATTCACCTGGTTGCCATTTCGGGTCTGCATCTGGGGTTGATTGCCGCCGGGGCGGGCTTCCTGTGCTGCCGCCTGCTGCTTTGTCTTCCTGAACGTCGAGTATCGCCTGCGGCACTAAGAATGCTGGTTTTCCTTGTGGTCGCCAGTGCGAGCATCGGGTATGCGCTTGTGGCCGGGTTCTCCGTGCCCACCAGGCGGGCGCTTATTATGGTCATCATCGCCGGGTGGGTTCTCGTTGGCGCCCGGCAAACCGGGGTTTTTACGGGGCTGCTGACCGCGCTGGCCCTGGTGTTGTTAAGTGATTCGTTTTCGCCCCTGGACCAGGGGTTCTGGCTGTCTTTTGGCGCCGTGATGGTTCTGGTGTTGCTGTTTGCCCTCCGTGTTGGCAGGACTGGTTGGCTCACGGGGCTATTGCTGGCCCAGGTGGCCGTCTTTGCCGGGCTCTGGCCGATATTATCCAGCCTGGGGCAGCCTCAGCCGGTGCTCGGTCTGGTAGCCAACCTGTTTGCCATTCCCTGGGTATCGCTGGTGGTCATGCCGTTATTGGTCGTGGGAGCGTTTGTACTGGTATTGCTCCCCTCTGCGGATGCCCTGGTGATTGGCGTGTTGGATGCCGTTTTTGGGGTTCTGTGGCAGGGGCTTTCCTGGCTCGCGAACGTTGATCTTGTGCTGACGGTGCCCGCCCCATTGCAGGTTGCGGGATTTTCCTTGGTGGTTCTGATGGCCCTGCTGGTGCCATTCAGCGGGTTTCGGAAGGCGAGTGCCTGCGTTGTCTCGTTGTGGATTGCCATGATCGTGTTTCGGGGCGAAGGGATGGAGCAGGCGAACGAGACAGTGGCCCACCCTGAAATCTGGGTATGGGATGTCGGCCAGGGGCTATCCGTCATGCTTCGCGAGCGGGACCGGGTGCTGCTCTACGACACCGGCCCGGCACTGGAGGGTGTCTACTCGTCGGTGGAGTCGGTGCTGATTCCCAATCTGAATGCTCTGGGCGTACGCCGCATTGATACCCTGGTAATCAGCCACGGCGATGGTGATCACGCCGGAGGGCTGCCGTTGCTGTTCGACCGATTCAAAGTCGGGCGGATTGTTACCGGCGAACCCGGGAGAGTTGCCGACAAGTTGCCCGTAGGCGTAAAGGTTGAGCCCTGTTCTGGCCAGGTGGATGTCAAGATGGGCGATCTGGAACTGGAACTCTGGCAAAGCCGGGGCAGGGTTGAGGGTAATGACGCGTCCTGTGTGCTGACAGTATCGTCGGCTGTCCCGCCCGTTGAGGTGGTGTTGCCTGGCGACATAACCCGCCGGGTGGAAGAGGAGTTTATGGCCCGGGCCGACCATTATCGGAATGATACCGACCGCTATCGGGTTGTGCTGGCACCCCACCATGGCAGCAAAACGTCCTCATCGGAACCTTGGGTCGCCTGGATGGCTCCGAATCTCGCCGTAGTCAGTGCTGGCTACCGGCACCGTTTCGGTCATCCCCATGCAGACGTGGTTGAACGGTATCAGTCCGTTGGCAGCGATATCGCCAATACCGCTACCTCCGGCGCGATCAGGCTGGTTCTGGAGCCGGGTGGAGTGATAACCACAAAGGCAAGGGCCGCGACCCCGTTCTGGATTCGTAAACCCGAAACTCCCTGAACAGAGTGTAAAAACCGTGACATTCCGGGTGTGGCCTACACCGGCAGCTATGCTAAAGTAGCGCGGCTTGTAAACAATCAGGGAGACCAAGCGTGTTCGAGCTTTTGAAAGCCGGTGGCATCCTCATGGTGCCGATTCTTGCCTGTTCTATTCTTGCCCTTGCCATCATTCTAGAGCGCTTCTGGACGCTCAGACCGTCCAGGGTAACGCCTCAGCACACCATCAACGAACTGTGGCGGTGGATCAAGAAAAAGGAGCTTAACGGGCGCAAGCTCAAGGCACTGCAGGGGTCGTCTCCCCTGGGGCGGATCCTGGCCGGCGGGTTGATGAATGCCAAACATGGTCGCGAGATCATGAAGGAAAGCATTGAGCACGAGGCGAGTCAGGTCATTCATGAACTGGAACGTTTCCTGAACCCCCTCGGGACCGTTGCGACCATTACGCCTCTCCTGGGCCTGCTCGGGACCGTGATCGGCATGATCAAGGTGTTTGCAGAGATCCAGCTCGCCGGTGTAGGCGATGCCGGTAATCTGGCCGGGGGTATTTCGGAAGCACTGATTACGACGGCTTCGGGCCTGAGCGTGGCCATACCAGCACTGATCTGCCACCGTTACTTTATTCGACGTGTCGATGAGTTGGTTGTCGGCATGGAGCAGGAAGCCATCAAGCTTGTGGAAGTGGTGCATGGCGACCGCGAAATTGACGTGGAAGGAGCCTGAACACTGTGAAGTTCAAGCGTCAGAGAAGTCAGGAAGTCGGGGTAGACCTGACGCCACTGATCGATGTGGTCTTCCTGCTGCTGATATTCTTTATGGTGTCCACCACGTTTACCCGTGAGAGCCACCTCAATATCGAATTGCCGGAAGCCAACGGTGAGCGGTCGGAATCCGAGGCGGAGTTGATTGATGTGGTCATCAACGCCGAGGGCCAGTACATCCTCAACGACCGAACCCTGGTGAATAATCGTCGGGAAACCCTGGAAAGGGCGGTTAATGAACTGGCACAGGACAACACGTCTCTGCCGTTCATCATCACCGCGGATGCCCGTACCCCTCACGAGTTCGTCGTGCGTGCCATGGATGTGGCGGGTCGTCTTGGTTTTGCCAAACTCAGCATCACCACCGAACGAGAGGCGGAAGGCAGTGAGTGACGCCACGTCGACAGCCGAAGAGTCACACCAGCCGGCATCCAACTGGGGAACCTACAAACGCCTGTTGGCTTACGTAAAGCCTTTCTGGCTGGCGTTCTCGCTCGCCGTGGTTGGCAATATCATCTACGCAGCGGCCTCCACCGGTATGGCTGCGGCGATGGAATACGTCATCACGGCACTGGAAAACCCCACCGACAAGAACCGGATTCTGCTGACGTTGCTGATTGTCGGTGTGTTTGCCTTTCGCGGTGTCGGCACCTTCATGAGCCAGTATTTCATCAGTTACGTTGGGCGGCAGGTTATTAACGCTCTGCGCCAGCAAGTCTTCGACCGTTTGCTGAGCCTGCCGTCCCGCTATTTCGATGAGAACGCTTCCGGCCGTCTGGTTTCGAAGATCACATACAATGTTGAACAGGTGGCAGATGCCACGACCAACGCCGTGACCATCACCCTCAGGGAAGGGCTTACCATCCTGGGTCTGCTGGGCTTTATGATTTACACCAACTGGAAGTTGACCCTCGTATTCCTGGCCGTGGGGCCGTTGATTGCCCTGGTGGTCAGCTACGCGAGTAAGCGCTTCCGCAAAATCAGCAAACGTATCCAGGGGTCGATGGGCGATATTACCCATGCGGCTTCCGAGTCCATCAGTGGCTATCGGGTGGTTCGTACCTTTGGCGGCGAGCACTATGAGCGCGACCGCTTCCGCAAGGTCAGTGAGAAAAACCTGGAGCAGAGCCTGAAGATGGCTTCCACCCAGGCCATCAGCATCCCGGTTATCCAGGTGCTGGTGGCGATTGCCATCGCGGCACTGGTGTGGACCATGCTGGCGCCGGAGATCCGTGGCGAAATGAGTACCGGCCAGCTTGTGGCCTTCATTACCGCCGCAACAACCATGGCCAAGCCCATTCGCCAGGTAACGTCCGTACATGCCAAGATCCAGCGTGGCGTTGCCGCTGCCCACGACGTCTTCGGAACCATGGACGAGGAACCGGAACACGATCCGGGCACCTACGCGCCGGAACGGGTTAACGGCAACATTGAATTTGAAAGCGTGTCCTTCCGCTATCGTGACCAGTTGGACGACGTTCTCAAGGATATTTCCCTGAACATACCCGCCGGTCAGAGTGTTGCCCTGGTCGGGCGTTCGGGCAGTGGCAAGTCGACACTGGTCAGTCTTTTGCCTCGTTTCTACGAGTACACCGGTGGGGATGTCCGTCTGGACGGCCACTCCCTGAAAGAATTCAGCCTGGAAGCCCTGCGCTCACAGATTGCGCTGGTGACCCAGAACGTGGTTCTTTTCAACGACACCATTGCGGCCAACATTGCCTATGGCGCCCTCCGCCACTGCAGTCGCGAGCAAATCACTGATGCAGCGGCCAAGGCCCATGCGCTGGAGTTCATCGAGCGTATGCCGGAAGGTCTGGATACCATGATTGGTGACAACGGCGTGATGCTTTCCGGCGGCCAGCGCCAGCGACTGGCCATTGCAAGGGCCCTGCTGAAGAACGCACCGGTGCTGATCCTGGACGAGGCAACATCGGCCCTCGATACGGAATCGGAACGGCACATACAGGATGCACTGGAAACCGTCATGCAGGGTCGTACAACGTTGGTCATTGCCCACCGGCTATCAACCATTGAAAAGGCGGATCGCATCCTGGTGATGGATGGCGGCAGAATTGTCGAGTCCGGTCGCCATGATGAATTGCTGGCCGCGGGCGGCGCCTACGCCCAGCTCCACCAGATGCAGTTCAGCGAGCAGGCATGACCACGCTGGTGGAACGGGTATGGTACAGCGGTAGGCGCCCCCTGTGGCCGTTGTATCCGCTGGTCTGGCTCTACCGCACCATTTCTGAAAACCGTCGCCGCCGGGCCTGGCAGGCGATGAACGAACGCATTCCGGTTCCCGTGGTGGTGGTGGGCAATATCACCGCCGGGGGCACAGGAAAATCCCCGCTGACTGCCGCTCTCACCAGTCTGCTGAAGGACCAGGGTTGGCAGCCAGTGATCCTGAGTCGTGGCTACGGTGGCAAGTCTGATCGCTATCCGCTGTTGGTCAACGCTGACACCGACGCCAGGATCGCCGGTGACGAGCCGGTAATGCTGGCCGCGCAATCGGGATGCCCGGTTGTGGTGGACCCGGATCGCAGACGGGGTGCCCTATGGGTACTGGAGCAAGGGCTGGGTACCATTCTGGTGTGCGACGACGGGCTCCAGCATTATCGGCTTCCCCGGGATATTGAACTGGCCGTTTTCGATGCGGCCCGTGGTGTCGGCAACGGCGCCCTGATTCCAGTGGGGCCGTTGCGTGAACCTCTGGCGCGGCTGGAATCCGTCGACTTCGTGATCACCAATGGCGGCCATCTCGACGAGCTCGAGCATGAGCGCCAGTTCACCATGACCCTGGCCCCTACTGAGCTGCGCAACCTTGTGACCGGGGAAGTGCTGTCTCCGGAATGCCTGGAAGGCCGGCGCGTGAGGGC
This sequence comes from Marinobacter sp. M5B, assembly GCF_042604615.1. NCBI lineage: Bacteria > Pseudomonadati > Pseudomonadota > Gammaproteobacteria > Pseudomonadales > Marinobacteraceae > Marinobacter > Marinobacter sp. M5B. Next base: position 2,690,951 of record NZ_CP156894.1, on the reverse strand, counting down.
AGTGGCAGGGATCGGTAATCCCAGCCGATTTTTCGATACACTGATGGCGCTGGGGGCCCAGGTCAGGCCTCTTGCCTTGCCGGACCATCATCGTTTTACGCCCGCCGACCTGCACTCCGAAGACGGTGAATGGCTGGTGATGACCGCCAAGGATGCGGTCAAGTGCCGCGGGGTCGCCCCTGACAACACCTGGGTCCTGTCTGTCACGGCCAGCCTCCCCGAGGTGTTTTCCGAGGCGTTCGTGGCCCGCGTCAATGACTGCAACCAATCGCTGGATACAATGACATTGTGAGAACCGCACCATGGATAAAAAACTGATGGCCCTGCTGGCCTGTCCGGTATGCAAAGGTGACCTGAAGCTGAACGACGCCAAAACCGAGCTTGTCTGCTATCAGGATGCGATGGCCTTTCCGATTCGCGAGGGGATACCGGTGATGCTCGCCACCGAAGCCCGGACTCTGACGACCGACGAGCGACTCCACAAACGCTGACAGGAAGCCCGTATGTCCTACACCGTCGTTATCCCGGCACGTTATGCCTCTACTCGGCTGCCTGGCAAGCCATTGGCAGACATTGCCGGCAAGCCGATGATTGAGCACGTCTATGAGCGGGCGTGTGAAAGTCAGGCTGGTCGTGTGGTGATCGCCACGGATGACGAACGCATCAAGGCTGCCTGTGCCGCCTTCGGCGCGGAAGTAGTGATGACCTCCGCCAACCACGCCAGTGGTACGGACCGTCTTGAAGAGGTAGCTCGAAAACTGGGGTTTGGTTCGGACAACCGGGTTGTCAACGTTCAGGGTGATGAACCCTTGATCCCACCGGAACTGATTGACCAGGTGGCCGCAAACCTCGAAGCTCACCCTGACGCAGCCATCGCCACCCTCTGCGAGCGGATTCCTGACGCCACCAGTGTGTTCAATCCCAATGTTGTCAAAGTGGTTTTCGATAACCGGGGCATGGCCCACTACTTCAGCCGGGCGCCGATTCCCTGGGCCCGGGATGCGTGGCAGGACGGTGGCGACACCGCCGCGGCGCGGCCGCTACCGGAAGACAGCAATTACTATCGTCACATTGGCATCTACGGCTACCGCGTCAGCCTCCTGCGGAATTTCGTGACCTGGGCGCCAGCCCCGACCGAAGTCACTGAATCCCTGGAACAGCTGCGGGCACTCTACAATGGCGCCCGCATTCACGTCGAAGAAGCGTGCCGGATGCCACCTGCGGGCGTGGATACCGCCGAGGATCTAGAGCGTCTGCGGCAAATCATGATTACCAGACAAAAGGGGGCAGGACACCCATGAAGCCGGAAGTAAACGTACTGTTTGTCTGTCTTGGCAACATCTGCCGTTCGCCCAGCGCAGAAGGTGTCTTTCGCCAGGTGGTTCAGCAGTCCGGGGTCGAAAGTCGCATTGCCATCGATTCCTGCGGCACCGGCGACTGGCATGTGGGCAAGGCCCCGGACGGACGCGCCATGGCCGCTGCCGGCAAGCGCGGAATCGATATCAGTGATCTCCGGGCCCGCCAGTTCCAGGCGCCGGATCTGGACCGGTTCGATTACGTACTGGTGATGGACCGTCAGAATCTCGCGGACGTCAGGGATATCTGGCAGCAACATGGCGGGACCGAGCCGGCATTGTTTCTGGGGTTTGGTCGTTCTGATGAAGAGGAAGTGCCGGACCCATACTACGGTGGCGACCAGGGCTTCGAGCACGTACTTGACCTGATTACCGAGGCCAGTGAAGGTCTTCTTGAGCATATCCGGGAGCGGCTGGTGTGACCCGTTCCGGGGAGATCAGGGAGAACGTGTCCCTGGGGACGATGAACAGTCTTGGTATCGAGGCGAGGGCGCGGTATTTTGTGTCGGTCACCACTGTCGAGGCGCTCCGGAGAGCACTGGCGTGGGCATCGGAAGCATCGGTTGAGCCGCTCCTGCTCGGAGGTGGCAGCAACCTGGTATTTGCAGGGGATTATCCGGGGCTGGTGATTCGCATCGCCATCGCACGCCGGTGCTGGGAGCAGGTTAGTGGCGACGAGGCGACACTGGTACTGGGCGCTGGTGAAAACTGGCACGAAAGTGTGTTGTACGCGGCTTCCTCCGGCTACAGAGGGATTGAAAACCTTGCGTTGATTCCTGGCACTGTCGGGGCGGCACCGGTTCAGAACATCGGAGCTTATGGCGCGGAGTTGCAGGACACCCTGGTGGATATCCGGGCCCTGGATCGGCAGACCGGCAACGAAGTGGTGCTGACCAACAGTCTGTGCCATTTCAGCTATCGTGACAGCGTGTTCAAACACGAACCCGGGCGCTACGTCATCACAGAGGTTCGTCTGAGATTGTCCCGCAGCCGACCATTCTCACTGGATTATCGTGACCTCCGCGACTATTTCGACGGGCAGGGCCTGCGCGATCTCACTCCGCTTGATGTCGCCAGTGCCGTGATGGCTGTTCGTCGACGCAAATTGCCTGATCCGGAACAGCTTCCCAATGCCGGCAGCTTTTTCAAGAACCCAGTTGTGCCAATGGCAACCTGGGAGTCATTGAAGGAGCAACACCCAGAGATCGCCGGCTACCCCGGTGATGACAATGCCAAGGTGGCGGCCGCATGGCTGATCGACCAGTGTGGCTGGAAGGGGTATCGCAATAGCCGCGTTGGCGTCCATAACCGTCAGGCACTGGTGTTGGTGAACCATTCGAATGGCAGCGGTCAGGACGTGTTGGCATTGGCCAACCGTATCCGGGAGGATGTTGAAGCCCGCTTTGGTATTGCGCTGGAAATGGAACCGGGCGTAATCGGTTCATGCCCATAGGGCAGGCCTGAACCGATTACGCTCGTTGCACGGTGCCTTAAAGGCCGTTGCGGGGGGAGGCGCTAATCAGGAAGGGGAGTGCCTCAGCGAGTGGAATATCCTGCTTGTCTTCGTCACGGCGGCCCTTGTATTCCAGGGTTTCTGCCGTCAGGCCCCGCTCGGATACCACGAACCGGTGAGGAATGCCGATCAGTTCCATATCCGCGAACTTCACGCCCGGACGTTCGTTCCGGTCATCCAGAAGGACATCAAAACCAGCCTGGCGAAGCTGCTCATAGAGCTTTTCCCCGGCAGCCATGACCGAAGGGGATTTGTGGCCGTTCAGTGTCACGATAGCCACCTCAAACGGAGCAATGGCGTCGGGCCAGATGATGCCCTTGTCGTCATGGTTCTGCTCAATGGACGAGGCGACAATCCGGGAGACACCGATACCGTAGCAGCCCATTTCCAGGATGGCGCTCTTGCCGTTTTCATCCAGTACGGTGGCGTTCATGGCCTTGCTGTATTTATTGCCCAGCTTGAAAATGTGGCCAACTTCAATACCGCGCCGGATTTCCAGGGTGCCCTTGCCGTCTGGGCTGGGATCGCCCTCGACCACATCGCGCAGGTCTTCCACGCGGCTCAGGGCTACATCGCGTTCCCAGTTTACGCCGGTCAGGTGGTGGCCTTCCTTGTTGGCGCCGCAGACAAAGTCCACCATGTGTGCCGCACTGCGATCGACAATGACCGGCACTGGCAGGTTCACGGGGCCGATGGAGCCGGCCTTGCAACCGACAACCTGTTCGATTTCCTCATCGGTGGCCATGGTCAGCGGTTCAGCGACATCGGGCAGGTTTTCCGCCTTGATTTCATTAAGGGTGTGATCCCCCCGAAGAATCAGGGCAATCAGGCCACTGTGGCCGTTGTCGTCTTCTTCGGCCTTGACCAGCAAGGTCTTGGCGCAGCGACTGGCGTCTACGTTCAGGAATGTGGCAACGGCCTCTATGGTCCGTTGCTCTGGTGTGGCCACCTCCGCCATTTCTTCGGAAGGCGATGAGCGGTCTCCGGCAGGCGCAACGGCTTCGGCTTTCTCAATGTTGGCGGCATAGTCGCTGTCGGTGCTGAACACAATGGCGTCTTCACCGGATGAGGCCAGTACATGGAACTCGTGGGACGCGCTTCCGCCGATAGCGCCTGAATCCGCCTCGACGGGGCGGTAATCCAGGCCCAGTCGATCAAAGATGGCGCAGTAGGTGCGATGCATGACCTGATACGTGTCGTTCAATGATTCCGCATTCACATGGAACGAGTAAGCGTCCTTCATGATGAATTCCCGCGCACGCATCACGCCGAACCGGGGACGTCGTTCATCGCGGAACTTGGTCTGGATCTGGTAGAAGTTCGCGGGCAATTCCTTGTAGCTTTTCAGCTCGTTGCGGATCAGATCGGTGATGACCTCCTCGTGGGTGGGCCCGAAGCAGAAGTCGCGACCATGGCGGTCGTTCATCCGCAGTAGTTCACCGCCATACTGTTCCCAGCGCCCGGATTCCTGCCACAGCTCCGCCGGCTGTACCGCGGGCATCAGCACTTCCTGTGCGCCACTCTTGTCCATTTCCTCGCGCACGATGCGTTCAACCTTGCGAAGCACCCTCAATCCCATTGGCAGCCAGGAGTAGAGGCCGGAGGCCAGTTTTCGGATCATTCCTGCCCGGAGCATCATTTGATGGCTGATGATCTCGGCATCGGCAGGCGTTTCTTTTTGGGTGGCAATCAGGTAGCGGCTTGCTCGCATTGTGTTATCCGTAAGCAGTTGAGAAGGGGTTCTTTATTTATCCTGTCGTGCTCGCTATTGTACGGAGCGATTACCACGAGGTACAGATGGACATTGGGAGAGCTGCGAATGACACTGACCGCAACTGAAGTCGAGGCCGTTATCAGGGCCGGTGTGCCCATGGCCGAGGATATCGGATTTACCGTCGACGAAGCGCGGGAAGATGGGTTCGCCCGCACCCGCCTGGTGTTTTCCGAACGCCTGATTCGCCCCGGCGGCACACTGTCTGGCCCGGTGCAGATGGCCCTGGCGGATGCGTCCATGTACGCGGCAGTGATGGCCGCCATTGGTCAGGTTGAGATGGCGGTGACCAGCAACCTGTCGATCAATTTCCTGCATAAGCCGGCACCGGACGACCTGATAGGGGAGGCGAGGGTTCTGCGGATGGGGCGCCGACTTGCTTTTTGCGAGGTGCGGTTGCTATCCGGGCAGGGAAACGAGGAGAAACTGGTCGCCCATGTAACGGGCAGCTATGCTTTACCGTATAACCGCGACTGAAGCAGGAGATATGACCGAAGAAACCGTAGATATCACGCCTCGCCGTCAGCCTGTTCAGGCCAGAAGCCGCGAGCGCGTGAATAGCATTCTCAGCCATGCGGCAGCGATTTTCCACGAGGTGGGTGTCGATGCCACCAGTATGTCTGCCATTGCCCGTCAGTCCGGCATGTCACTCGCCTCCCTCTATCGTTACTTTCCCAACAAGGCGGCCATCGTAAAGGCGATTGCTGAAGGGCATGTTGAGCGCATGGAGACGGCGTTGCGGGAGCGGCTCCAGACTCTGGAGCTGGTGGATGCCGTAGACGTTCTGATTGACCTGTTCTATGAGTTTTATCGGACCGAACCTGCCTATTCCGTGATCTGGAGCGGGGTGGAATCGATGCCCGAATTGCGGGACCTGGATATCCGTGAGCTCTACAGCCATGCCCGCGACCTGGATAACCGCTTGCGGGACGTCTGCCCCCGCATTCCGGAAGACCGTCGGTGGACGGCGAGCCTGATGTTGCCCCGCTCGGCCGGAACCGTTCTCAGGCTTGCGGCGACCCTGCCGGACGATCAGGCCCGTTCGATGGTGAGTGAGCTCAAATGCATGGCCCGGGCCTATCTGGCTGAGCTCATTCGCTAGCGAGTCAGGACAGATACCCCAGAGGCAGGGCCGTGCTGTCAATAACCCGCCTCAGCACAAAGCTGGAATGCACACCACTGACGCCCTGGATGCGGGTGATGCGATTTAGCAGAAAGTGGTGATAATGATCCATGTCGGGCACTACCACCTTGAGCATGTAATCGGCGTCCTGGCCGGTAATCAGGTAGCATTCCTGAACTTCGGGGTATTCACCCACCTGCCGCTCGAACGTGGCAAAGCGTTCGGGGGTGTGCCGGTCCATGCCGATGAGTATGATCGCCGTAAGGGACAGTCCCAGCTTTTTGTGATCAAGGATTGTTACCTGCCGAACTATGATCCCGGCGTCCTCCAGTGCGCGGACCCGTCGCAGGCAAGGGGAGGGTGAAAGACCGACTTTGTCTGCCAGCTCCTGGTTTGTCAGCGAGCCATTCTGTTGCAACTGTTCGAGGATATGACGGTCAATCCTGTCGATTTTAACAAGCGACTTGTCGGAAGTTGACATAAAATTGCACCTTCAGTGAGTATCCTGGAATATTGTGTCTATTCTGGGTTTCTTGAGGGAGAAAAAGCAATCATTTTCCCCGTGTGACGCGTTATCCTGATACACAATCAATGAATTCCCCGTGAGAACAGCAAGGAATCACCCCAATGGCATTTGATCATCGTAAATACGTTGCGTTTACGCCGGTGGCGAAAACCGATCGTCGCTGGCCTGACAAAGTCATCACCACCGCTCCCCGTTTTTGTGCGGTGGATCTGCGGGATGGCAACCAGGCACTGGTAAAGCCGATGTCGGTAGCGCAGAAGCAGCGGATGTTTGATTTGCTGGTAAAGCTGGGGTTCAAGGAAATCGAGATTGGCTTTCCTGCAGCGAGCCAACCGGATTTTGATTTTTGTCGCAAACTTATTGAAGAAGATCGCATTCCCGATGATGTGCACATTCAGGTGCTGACCCAGGCGCGGCCGGAGCTGATTGAGCGCACCTACGATGCCCTTAAGGGGGCTCGCAAGGCTATCGTACATGTGTACAACTCGACGTCGACGGTTCAGCGGGAGCAGGTCTTCGGCATGGACCGCGAAGGCGTGAAAGATATTGCGGTCAATGGTGCCCGCATCGTCAAGGCCAACGCCGCCAAGTACCCGGAGACCGAATGGACTTTCCAGTATTCGCCGGAGAGCTTTACCGGAACGGAACTGGAATACGCCGCGGACGTGATCGATGCAGTAAACGACGTCTGGCGCCCGGATCAGGGCCAGCCGGTGGTGATCAACCTGCCAGCCACCGTGGAAATGGCGACCCCCAATGTATTTGCCGATCAGATCGAGTGGATCTGCGATCACGTTCGGTATCGCGAGCACATCAGTATCAGCGTCCATACCCACAACGACCGTGGCTGTGCTGTAGCGGCGGCGGAGCTGGCGGTGATGGCCGGCGCTGACCGGGTGGAAGGCACGCTGATGGGCAATGGTGAGCGTACCGGCAACATGGACCTGGTCACCATGGCGATGAATCTTTACTCCCAGGGCGTGGATCCGACGCTGGACCTGTCTGGAATGGCCGAGATTACCGATGTGGTTGAAGCCTGTACCGAGATTTCCACCCATCCCCGCCACCCCTATGCCGGTGAGCTTGTGTTTACAGCCTTCTCGGGCAGCCACCAGGATGCCATCCGTAAATGCCTGGCCCGCCGCACCGAAGGCGAAAGCTGGCATGTGGCGTATCTGCCCATCGATCCTCACGACCTCGGTCGCCGTTATGAGGAAGTGGTTCGCATCAACAGCCAGTCTGGCAAAGGTGGTGTGGCTTATGTCCTGGAGCGTGATTACAACATCAGCCTGCCACGGTGGTTGCAGATCGAGTTCAGTAAGCTGGTGCAGCGAGAGGCCGAAACCAACGGCGGAGAGATTGACTCACTGACGATTCATCGGTTGTTCGAAGATCGTTACCTGAAGGTGGCCAAAGCCTGGGAGTTGAGATCCTATGACCTTCACCGGGATGATGAGGGCGTGAATGCCGTTGTGAGTATTGGCGCTGAAAGCGACCCGATCATACTGAAAGGTCATGGCCTCGGAGCGGTCGAGGCAGTGTCAGCGGCGTTGGAGGCGGAATACGGCGTAACCCTGGCGGTAGAAGCCTACGATGAATTTGCATTGGGGGAGGGCACCAACGCCAATGCACTGGCCTGTATCCGTGTGACGGTGGATGGACATCACTGCAGTGCGGCCGCTCTGGCCGAGGATACCACGTCGGCTACCTTGCAGGCGCTGTTTTCAGCGGTTTCCCAGGTGGTCGAAGCTGGTCGTCGGGATGGGGTCACCAATAAGGCGTCGGCGGAAGCAGGTGCCTGAAAAAGAAAAAGCCGGCGAATGCCGGCTTTTTCGGATTCCCTGTGCCCGTGAGGGGCATAGGGCGGGGTCGCGTAACCTCAGACTGGGGTTACGTTTTCCGCCTGGGGACCTTTCGGACCCTGAGTCACGGTAAACTGCACCTGTTGACCTTCGGTCAGGGTGCGGAAACCGCTCGCGTTGATTGCACTATAGTGAACGAAAACGTCACTGCCACCGTCCTGGGCGATAAAGCCGAAGCCCTTGGACTCGTTAAACCACTTTACGTGGCCTGTTTTTGTATCTGACATTGATCTTTCCTGTATTTCTGAAATTTTGCCCTCACGGGACCATCGGTATCCAGTCGGAATACCGGCGCTGTAAAAATTCAGAAAGTACTGAGGAAAGGGGCAACGAAGAGCACTGCGGCAGGACGTTGAAACGCATTCACCAAATACCGCTGTATTTTCACAGCAATTTCAGTATAGACCGAGTTGGGAGGGCGTCAACGCTTTTTTTAGCACTTTATTTAAGTTTTTTAATCCGCAAAAACAACAAGTTGTCATAAAATCGTCACCAAACGGATGCACCGTTGTGGCGCAGGTTCCGATTGGTGACGGCGTCTCGTGGTCAGCTTTTGAACTGCTCGCTGATTTCTTCCAGTATGGCGGGGTCGTCAATCGTGCTTGGCACTGCGTAGTCCTCACCATCGGCGATTTGTCGGATTACCCGGCGCAGGATCTTGCCGGACCGGGTTTTGGGGAGTCGTTCCACGACCAACGCCTTGCGGAAGCAGGCAATAGCGCCGATTTTTTCGCGCACCATCTCAACCAGCTCTTCTTCAAGTTCGTCGTGGTCGATGGTTGCGCCGTCCTTGATCAGTACGAGCCCCACGGGCACCTGGCCTCTCATGTCGTCGTGAGCACCGACCACGCAGCATTCCGCGATGGCCGGGTGGGCCGCCACCACTTCCTCCATCTCTCCGGTGGACAACCGGTGGCCCGCGACGTTGATAACGTCGTCCGTTCTTCCCATCACGAACACATAGCCGTCTTCATCAACAAATCCTCCATCACCAGAACTGTAGAAACCTTCGATGGGGGCAAGATAAGTGTTACGGAATCGGGCGTCGTCACCCCAGACCGTGGACATGCAGCCCGGAGGCAATGGCAGCTTAACGGCAATCTGGCCCTGTTCGCCGGCGGGCACCTGATGGCCCTCCATGTCCACCACCTGAACGTTGAATCCGGGGGACGGAAGCGTGGCGGAGCCGGGTTTCGTCGTCATCATCTCGATGCCCACCGGGTTGCAGCAGATTGCCCAGCCGGTTTCGGTTTGCCACCAATGGTCCAGTATTGGCAGGCGGGTATGTTCCTTCAGCCATTCGTAGGTGGGTGGGTCCAGTCGTTCGCCGGCCAGGAAGAGGCGCTTCAGGGAACTGATGTCGTAGCGGGACAGCTGATCAGCCTCAGGGTCTTCCTTGCGGACCGCCCGGAAGGCGGTCGGTGCCGTGAACAACAGATTCACGCCGTGGTCCTGGACCACGCGCCAGAAGGCGCCGGCATCCGGAGTTTTGACCGGCTTGCCCTCGTAAAGGATGGTGGTGCAGCCTGCAAACAAGGGGGCATAGACGATATAGCTGTGCCCGACCACCCAGCCAACGTCCGATGCGGCCCAGTAGACATCTCCCGGGCTGGCGTCGTAAACCAGGTGCATGCTGTAGCGAAGAGCGACGGCATGGCCGCCGTTGTCGCGCACAACGCCCTTGGGTTTACCGGTGGTTCCGGACGTGTAGAGGATATAAAGCGGGTCGGTGGCCCTGACAGGCACCGGGTCTACCGCCCGGGCCCGGCTAACCATTTCACCCCAGTCGAAATCGCGACCTTCCTGAAGCGTGGCCTGAGCCTGCGGGCGCTGAAACACAATGCAACACTCGGGCTTGTGGTCCGCCTGATCGATGGCTTTGTCCACCAAGGGCTTGTATTCGATGACCTTGCTGACTTCGATGCCGCAGGAGGCTGTGATGACGGCCTTGGGCTTGGCATCATCGATGCGCACCGCCAGTTCATTGGATGCGAAACCGCCAAAGACCACGGAATGAATGGCGCCAATCCGGGCGCATCCCAGCATGGCAATGACGGCTTCCGGAATCATGGGCATGTAGAGAATCACCCGGTCACCCTTGGTGATGCCTCTGTCCTGGAGGGCACCGGCGAAGGTTGCCACCGCACGGGTGAGCTCATTGTAGGTGTATGAGCGGGTGGTGCCGGTGACCGGAGAATCGTAAATCAGGGCTTTCTGTTCGCCGCGCCCGGCCCGGATGTTGGCATCCAGTGCTATGTCGGAGGTGTTAAGGACACCATCGGGAAACCACTCCCCATGTCCGTTATCGGTGGGCTGCCAGATGGTTTTCGGGGGCTCCATCCAGTCAATGGCAGACGCTTTCTCGCGCCAGAAGGCGTCAGGCTGGTCGATTGATTGCCTGAACTCGGAGTGGTAGTCCATAACATCCACCTCGCATCACTGTTGTTGTTGTGTTTTGTAATACCCACAACTTTAGGCGCTTTGAGGTATAGGACTACTAGACCATAGGCTAAGTTTCTGTCTTTTTGAAAGTTATTGGTTTCCTGAATTGACCGCGGTCACGTTCGCTTCAACGTGGCCGCTGGCAACACGGGCGGTGATCCTGTCGCCGGGCGCGAGTTCACTGGCCTGGCGAACTATATCCCCGTTTTCCTGCTGGACGATGGCGTACCCCCGCCCCAGCGTCGCCAGCGGGCTGACCACATTCAGTGTTTGAGCCAGATGCTCAAGGCGCTCCTGGCGTTGGACGACGGACTGGCGAGCCAAGCGGGTTAGTCGTTCGGACAGCTGGCTGACGCTCCTGCGGTTGTCGTCGAGCCGTTTTGCGGGAGACTGCATTCTCAGGCGCTGGCCAAGGTGCTCAGCGCGTACCTTTTCCCGCTCCATGCGTTGACGCATGGCCTTGCCCAGCCGCAGGTCGAGGTCGTCCATGCGCTGGGCTTTTTCCATCAGTTCACGCCGGGGATCCCTGAGCCTGGCGGAAAGATGCGCCAGCTGAGTCCCCATGCGTTTTAGGGCTCGGCTGGCGGCGCCGGCGAGTCGATGTTCGCGTTCCTTGAGCTGTCGCAGCCAGTCCTGCTGATCGGGTGATATCTTTTCCGCAGCGGCGGACGGTGTGGGTGCCCGCAGGTCGGCGACAAAGTCGGCAATGGTTACGTCCACTTCGTGGCCAACCGCACTGACCGTTGGCAGGGGGCATGCTGCTATGGCGCGGGCGACGGCTTCCTCGTTGAAACACCAAAGATCTTCCAGTGAGCCACCACCGCGACCAATAATCAGCACATCGGCGAGTCCGTGTCGGGCTGCCCGGTCAATGGCGCGGACAATGTCAGCTGTTGCTGCCTGCCCCTGGACAGCGGTGGGGTAAAGGGTGACGGGAATGGCCGGGCATCGTCTGGCAAGTACGGTCAGGATATCGTGAATGGCGGCTCCGGTGGGCGATGTCACAACCCCAATGTGGCGAGGGGTTGATGGCAGCGGTTTTTTGCGGGCTGCATCGAACAGACCCTCCATCTGCAGCTTGCGTTTGAGCTCCTCATAGGCCTGCTGCAACGCGCCGAGTCCCGCTGGCTCGACATGCTCGACAATGATCTGGAAATCACCCCGGTTTTCGTAAAGCGTTACCTTGCCGCGGATGCGAACCTGCTCGCCTTCCTTCGGAATTTCTTTCACCCGCTGGTTGAAGCCCCGGAACATGGCGCAGCGGATCTGGCATTTGCGATCTTTCAGGGAAAAATACCAATGGCCAGAAGAGGGGCGGGAGAATCCGGACAATTCACCCTCAACCCAAACCTGCATGAAGCTGGCTTCCAGCAGGTGGCGGGCCTGGTGATTGAGCTCGCTGACACTCAGCGCTCGGGGCCGGGAATCCTGGAAACCGCTGTCCAAAGGGGGTGCTCCTTCGTTTCTGTGGGGTTGCTGTATACGCAAAAGCCGAAAATTGGAGAGTAAAAATAGCGAAAATTCAAAAAGATGCAACCCAATAGGTAGTCAGCCCCGGTTTACTGTCAACCAAGGCCCATTTATAATAGGTCGATTAAGAATTTTGTACTGCCACAGCCTGCGGGGTGTGGTGTCAGAATTCTCCAATCTAGCATGTTCAAAAGGCGGATCCCAATGCTGCGAATTGCCGAAGAAGCCCTCACCTTTGACGATGTACTGCTCGTTCCAGGACGCTCAGAGGTTCTTCCTCACCAGGTCAGCCTGCAAACCCAGCTGACCAAAGGTATCACCCTGAATATTCCGCTGGTATCAGCGGCTATGGATACCGTGACCGAAGCTGATCTGGCCATTTCCATGGCCCAGGAAGGTGGCATCGGCATCATGCACAAGAGCATGTCTGTTGAGCAGCAGGCCGCGGCCGTCCGCAAGGTCAAGAAGTTCGAAAGCGGCGTCGTGAAGGATCCTATCACGGTGACGCCGGACACTACGGTTCGCGAACTCGTGGACATTACCATGGCCAACAACATTTCGGGGCTGCCGGTGGTGGACGGTGTCGATCTCGTTGGTATCGTCACCGGTCGTGATATTCGCTTTGAAAGCCGCCTGGACACGCCTGTCTCGGAAATCATGACCGCCAAGGACAAGTTGGTGACGGTGAAAGAGGGTGCCAACCTGGACGACGTGAAAGAGCTGTTGCATCGTCACCGCATTGAAAAAGTCCTGGTCGTGAATGACGACTTTGAATTGCGCGGGCTGATTACCGTCAAGGATATCCAGAAGGCGAAGGACTATCCGCTCGCTTGCAAGGACGAGCAGGGCCGTCTTCGAGCTGGCGCTGCCGTTGGCACCGGTGCAGATACAGATGCACGTGTAGCCGCGCTGGTTGAGGCAGGAGTTGACGTGATCGTAGTGGATACGGCCCATGGCCATTCCAAGGGCGTGCTCGACCGGGTTCGCTGGATTAAAGAACATTTCCCGGAAGTTCAGGTGATCGGCGGCAACATTGCTACGTCTGATGCCGCAATCGATCTGGCCGACGCTGGTGCAGACGCGGTCAAGGTAGGTATCGGTCCCGGTTCCATCTGCACGACCCGTATTGTGGCCGGCATTGGCGTGCCACAGATCACAGCAGTGTCCAATGTGGCCGCCGCCTTGAAAGACCGTGGCGTGCCCGTGATCGCGGATGGTGGCGTTCGCTTCTCTGGCGATATTTCCAAGGCCATTGCAGCCGGAGCCTACAGTGTCATGATCGGCAGCCTGCTGGCCGGTACTGACGAAGCCCCGGGCGAGGTTGAGCTGTATCAGGGCCGTAGCTATAAAGCCTACCGCGGCATGGGTTCCATTGGAGCCATGGGGCAGGGGTCCAGTGACCGTTACTTCCAGGACGCCAGTAAAGGCATTGAGAAGCTGGTGCCGGAAGGCATTGAAGGCCGCGTTGCCTGCAAGGGCCCGATGCGGAACATTGTGCACCAGTTGATGGGCGGCCTGCGGGCTTCCATGGGTTATACCGGCAGTGCCACCATGGAAGAAATGCGCACCAAGCCTGAGTTCGTCCGCATCACCAATGCGGGCATGCGTGAGAGTCACGTCCACGACGTGACCATCACCAAAGAAGCCCCTAACTACCGTATCGGCTGACCACTGTCGATTCGGGCGCGGCTCACCCAGTGAGCCGCGTTTTTTCTTTCTGCTCCGAGGATTTCATGGCCCATAACATCCACGACCACCGTATTCTGATTCTCGATTTCGGTTCCCAGTACACCCAGCTCATCGCGCGCCGGGTTCGGGAAATTGGGGTCTATTGTGAGATCAAGGCCTTTGATATTACCGATGAGGAACTGAAAGAGTTCAATCCCAAAGGTATCATTCTCGCAGGCGGCCCCGAGTCCGTGACTCAACTGGGTGGCCCTCGTGCGCCGGAAGGCCTGTTCGAAAAAGGGATTCCGGTTCTGGGCATTTGTTATGGCATGCAGACCATGGCCGAGCAGCTGGGCGGTCGTGTTGCCAGTTCCGAGAAGCGGGAATTTGGCTATGCCCAGGTCAAAGTGCGGGCCAAGGGGCCTTTGCTGAAAGATATTACAGACCATCTCACGGCAACCGGCGAATCTTTGCTGGATGTGTGGATGAGCCATGGCGACAAGGTTGTGGTGATGCCGGAGGGCTTCGAACTGCTGGCATCAACGGAGAGTGCGCCGATTTCGGCCATGCAGGATACGTCGCGTAACCTCTACGGCGTCCAGTTCCACCCGGAAGTGACCCATACCCTGCAGGGCAAGCGCATCCTGGAGCACTTCATTCTCAACATCTGCCAGTGCGAGGCTCTGTGGACGCCAGCCAAGATTGTTGACGATGCGGTGGAACAGATCCGTAACCAGGTGGGCAGTGGCAAGGTGCTTCTGGGTCTGTCTGGTGGTGTGGATTCTTCCGTTACCGCTGCGCTGCTTCACAAAGCCATCGGCGACCAGTTGACCTGTGTGTTCGTGGACAACGGCTTGTTACGCCTGAACGAAGGCGATCAGGTGATGGATATGTTCGCCAGCAACATGGGTGTGAAGGTTATTCGCGTTGATGCCGAAGACCTGTTCCTGTCCAAGCTCAAGGGTGTTGATGATCCTGAGCAGAAGCGCAAGATCATTGGCAACACCTTCATTGATGTGTTCGACGAAGAAGCCGCCAACATCCGCGATGTGAACTGGCTGGCCCAAGGCACCATCTACCCGGATGTCATTGAATCCGCAGCCTCCAAGACCGGTAAAGCCCATGTTATTAAATCCCACCATAATGTGGGTGGTCTGCCGGAAACCATGAAAATGAAGCTGGTGGAGCCGCTGCGGGAACTGTTCAAGGACGAGGTTCGCCGTATTGGCCTGGAGCTTGGACTGCCTTACGACATGGTGTATCGCCACCCATTCCCCGGGCCCGGCCTGGGCGTGCGGATTCTGGGTGAAGTGAAGAAGGAATACGCCGAAATCCTCCGTCGGGCTGATGCTATTTTCCTGGAAGAGTTGCACCGTGCTGACTTTTACCACAAAACCAGTCAGGCATTTGCGGTCTTCCTGCCCGTCAAATCGGTTGGAGTGGTAGGTGATGCCCGACGCTATGAATACGTGGTGGCATTGCGCGCAGTGGAAACCATCGATTTCATGACCGCCCGTTGGGCACACCTGCCGTACGATCTGCTGGAAACGGTATCCAATCGCATCATCAATGAAATTGAAGGTGTGTCCCGGGTAACCTACGACGTTTCCTCCAAGCCGCCGGCAACCATCGAGTGGGAGTGACCGGTATGCTGGTCGGGTTGGTCAGTTAATTCTGACCAACCCGACCTGATTGGTGCTGCTTTGATGGATTAGCAGGTTTTCTTCTTCAGTCACCCAAACATTGCGAATGATCCCAACTCCCGAGGGAATGGCCCAGCTTTGAAAGGTCTCGGCTTTCGGGTCGAATCTGACGAGTGCATCAGGTCGCATGCCCGATTCGTTGTACCAGATAATGTCGTCGATGACGGCCAATGCGTAAGGATGAGAGTCCGTGCCGCTGGGGGAATCCCATTCGGTGATTGCGCCGGTATCCGGGTTCAGTCGGCCGATTTTTCCCCTCGTTGAATTGACGTACCAAACGTTGCCTTGGCTATCCAGGTCAAGTCGACGTACTCGGGTTCGTTTATCCGGCAGGTTGTAATAACGAACCTCCATAGTGTTCGGGTTCATGGCGCCAATCTTGTTCGTGCCATTGTAGGCAATCCAAACGGTGCCGTTGGAATCTACCTTGATTCCATAGGGCCTGGCTTCAGTGTTCACTTCCTTCAATACACCGGTTTCAGGATCCAGTCGGCCCAGCATGGCCGCGTGCTGAGCCGTGAAATACAGGTTGCCGTTGGGATGAAACACGGCAGAGTGAGGGTCTTTGGCCTGCGTTTCATATTCAGTGATATTGCCGGTGTCCGGATTCAGCTTCCCGATAGTGGCGTTGCTGTTTCCGGTGTACCAGATGTTGCCATCCTCATCAGGGACAATGGAGTGTGGCCGGGCTGATGGCGGTAAATTGTATTCTTTCATTTCGCCAGTATTCGGGTTCAGTTTTCCAACCAGGCTCGCCCACATACCTGTCCACCAGATAGAGCCGTCTGGTGCTTCAATCGGGTCCCGAGTGCGCTGACCAAGGGTAGGTGTTGTCCATTCGGTAATCTCAATGTCGACGTTTCCCGGAACCAGTGTTGGTCGCCTGCTGGGGTCTTCCGGAAAGTGTTGGGCCAGATAATTGGCGATCCTGGTGGCCTGCTCATCCTGCAGGTCAATCATGGTAGAGAAAACCCGTCGCCACTTTTCGGGTGAGCTATAGCCAGCTGAGCGCTTGATGGTGGAGACGCCATGGCAGGCCGTGCAGGCTTTCTCAACCAATGCTTTGCCGGCACCTTCCGGTAGTGAAGATTGCAAATTGTTTTGCGCAAGGGAGGCTTGCGTGGTGCCGAGTAGAACGACGACTGCAGCTGTCAGGGATGCAGGTAGGCTCATGAGAACGACTCCTGTCATTCGGGAAGACCTTTATTGTAATCGTACGTCACGATGCTGTGGACATTGTGAGGTAATGAAAGTTCCGGGTTGGCGTGCTTTTACTCTAAACTGAATGCCAGGCAATGATGAAATCTGCTGAATAGACGCGAATTCAGGTATTCGCGCACTCGTTTCCAACTTTGGTAATATGTCGCCTGGTTGATGATGGTACAAATTATGCCGCCTCAGATATTGTTGCTGCACCCTTTAATCATCCCTCAATAAATCTTTTGTTTTAATAGGTTGCATACCCCGTTTTGTCGAGCGCTGACGTGACGAACAGAGGGGTGTGACCGGGCAGGCATTATGGCTGGCACTGATGTTGATTATTCCTGGATGAAGCGTGCGCTGCAGCTGGCCCGTCAGGCCGGAGCCGCTGGTGAGGTGCCAGTTGGTGCAGTGGTCGTGCTGGATGGACGGGAAATCGGAGCTGGCTATAATGCACCGATCAGTGGATGCGACCCCACAGCTCATGCTGAAATACGCGCCCTGCGGGACGCGGCAAGACGTGCGGGCAATTACCGGTTGCCGGGTGCCACGCTTTACGTCACCCTTGAGCCGTGCACCATGTGTGTGGGCGCCATTGTGCACAGCCGCATCAGTCGTTTGGTGTACGGTGCGGCGGAACCGAAGGCGGGTGCCGTGGTGTCGGCTCGGCAAACACTGAACGAGCCACATCTCAACTGGCGTGTTGAGTCTGTCGGAGGTGTTCTGGCGGATCAGTGCAGCCATGTTATCAGCGAATTCTTCACGCGTCGGCGGGCCGACATCCGCCGCCGGAGGCAACTGTTTTCAGGGAAGGAGTGACGATCGATCATGAAAGTTCTGGTAACCGGCGGAGCCGGGTATATAGGTAGTCATGTCGTAAGGCAACTGGGCGAAGCCGGACACGACATTGTTGTTTTCGATAACCTGTCCACCGGATACCGTTGGGCGGTCACCTGTGGTGAGCTTGTGATCGGAGACCTCGCCGATGAACAGGCCATTGCGGACCTTTTCAGCCAGCACCGCTTTGAAGCCGTGCTGCATTTCGCCGCCAATATCGTGGTGCCGGAATCGGTCGAGAACCCCCTCAAGTACTACAGCAACAATACCCGTAACACGCTGAATTTGCTGAAGGCAGTAGAAGAACACCAGGTACCTTACATGGTGTTTTCGTCGACGGCTGCCGTTTATGGCATGCCAGAGGAAACCGTACTGACGGAAGATCTTCCGCTGGCGCCGATCAATCCCTATGGCGCCTCAAAGATGATGAGCGAGCGGATGATCATGGATCTGGCTGCCGCGTCATCCCTCAATTACGTGATCCTGCGTTACTTCAACGTAGCTGGGGCCAATCCGGACGGTTTGCTGGGTCAGGCAACGCCTGAAGCTACGCACCTGATCAAGGTTGCGTGTGAGTGTGTGACGGGCAAGCGCGATGGCATGAGCGTGTTTGGCACCGACTACGACACCCGTGACGGTACCTGCATCCGCGACTACATCCACGTGGAAGACCTGGCCAAGGCTCATGTGATGGCGTTGGAGTATATGGCCGGTGGAGGTGAGTCACGGGTGCTGAACTGTGGCTACGGGCGTGGGTTTACCGTCCGCGAAGTTATTGATGTGGTCAAGCGCCAGTCAGGCAACGACTTTCCGGTGCAGGAAACCGGCCGTCGGGCAGGGGACCCAGCCGCGCTGATGGCTGACAACTCGCGAATCAAAAAGGTACTGGGCTGGCAGCCGGATTACGACGACCTGGATACCATCGTCGGCACAGCCCTGGCCTGGGAGAGGATCTGGCAGGATAAGCAGGGCTGAGAGGCCGCACATCGAATACCAACCATAAATTGCAGACATCAGGGTTTTAAAG
Source organism: Marinobacter sp. M5B (assembly GCF_042604615.1). Taxonomy (NCBI): domain Bacteria; kingdom Pseudomonadati; phylum Pseudomonadota; class Gammaproteobacteria; order Pseudomonadales; family Marinobacteraceae; genus Marinobacter; species Marinobacter sp. M5B. Next base: position 2,672,454 of record NZ_CP156894.1, on the reverse strand, counting down.
GATGAAAATTACTATTTTTGGCACAGGTTACGTTGGTCTTGTCACGGGTGCCTGTCTGGCCGATGTGGGTCATCACGTTCTGTGTATGGATGTGGATCAGGGCAAGATTGATAAGCTTAGGAACGGCCATATACCGATTTATGAGCCTGGCCTCGAGTCCATCGTAAAGCATACGGTCGAGGCAGGCCGCCTGGCGTTCACCACCGATACCCAAGAAGCCGTGGCCCATGGGTCTCTGCAGTTCATTGCAGTGGGTACACCGCCTGATGAAGACGGTTCCGCCGACCTGCAGTATGTGACCGCCGTGGCGCGCTCCATTGGCCAATATATGGATGACTACAAGGTGGTGGTGGACAAGTCCACCGTGCCGGTTGGTACTGGCGACAGGGTCAAGGCTGCGGTGCGTTCCGAGCTGGACAAGCGCGGGCTGGAGCTGGACTTCGATGTCGTGTCCAACCCTGAGTTTCTTAAGGAAGGCGCGGCCATTACCGATTTCATGAAGCCCGACCGCATTATCGTTGGCACCGACAGTGAGCGGGCCAAAGAGTTGCTGCATGAGGTCTACTACCCGTTCAATCGTAGCCACGACCGCATGATTTTCATGGACATCCGGTCTGCGGAACTGACCAAGTACGCAGCCAACTCCATGCTGGCCACCAAGATCAGTTTCATGAATGAAATAGCCAACCTGGCGGAGCGTTTGGGGGCCGATATAGAAAATGTGCGTCGTGGCATTGGTTCCGACCCCCGCATCGGCTACCACTTTATTTACCCCGGTTGCGGTTACGGCGGCTCCTGTTTCCCGAAAGATGTCCAGGCATTGACCCGCACAGCCAGGGATTGTGACTACGACTCCCGCCTGTTGAACGCCGTGGAAGCCGTGAACAATGCCCAGAAGCACGTGTTGTTCGACAAGATCAGTCATTACTTCGGTGGCAACCTGAAGGGCAAGGTCGTCGCGATCTGGGGGTTGGCATTCAAGCCCAACACCGACGATATGCGTGAAGCATCGTCCCGAGCCCTGATGCAGGACCTCTGGAAGGCCGGAGCGAGCGTGCAGGCCTTTGACCCGGAAGCCATGGAAGAGACCCAGCGTATCTTTGGCGATCAGCCAGGGTTAACCCTCTGCGGCACCAAGGAGCAGGCGCTGAAAGGGGCCGATGTGCTGGCCATCTGTACCGAGTGGAAGGAGTTCCGCTCTCCGGATTTCGAAGCCATAGCCGCAAACCTGAAGGAGCCTGTCGTGTTTGACGGGCGCAACCTGTACGAACCTGAAATGCTTGAGCGCCACGGTATGATCTACTACGCCATTGGCCGTGGCCGGAACCAGTTCCACGGAGGTTAATATGAGTGGGGCGGAGTCGCCGTTTGTTCTGCACGAGCGTCTGGAAGCTGACACAGTCAGCCTCGGACAGAGCAAGCTGTGTGAAATTCGGCTGATGAACGACAGCAACTGGCCCTGGATCCTTCTGGTACCAAGGGTTGGCAGTGTGCGGGAGATCTATCAGCTGGCTCCGGAGCAACAGCGGCAGCTGCTGGCGGAATCGTCCCTTCTTGGGGAGGGCATGATGGAATTGTTCGGTGGGGATAAGCTCAATGTTGCGGCGTTGGGTAACATGGTGCCGCAACTTCACCTTCATCATATCGTGCGTTTTGACGGCGACTCTGCCTGGCCGGGCCCGGTCTGGGGCAAACTTCCGCCGAAGCCCTACAGTGTCAGCGATCTGGCCAGAATAAGCGAACAACTGAAGCCGTTGCTGGGTCGGCTCTCGCAAATAGTGGCGTAGCAATCTCTTCCGGCAAAGCCGGGTAGCTTAGCGTTTGTGCCGGGCGATGGTGCGTGATCCAACGAGGATCATCCTGAGCTCGGTTTTCAGTTTGTCCTTCAAGGCTTCCTTTTCCGGTGGTGTTGCGTCAAGCGCCTCGGCGCCTTGGTTAAACACCAGTGTCACCATGGCGTCTGCCACCAGTTTGGAGTCGGATAGGGGGCGATTCTCTTCATCCGCGATGCGCGCCAGATCTGCAGCCAGTTCGGTCACAAAGTGGTCGATTTCAGCTTTGATGGCGGTGCGGAAGGGTTTTGATACCCCGGTGCTTTCCCTCAGCATCAGACGAAACAGATTGGAGTTGTTGCCAAGATACTCCATGAAGGTGTCCACCGAGGTGCTGATGGCGCTGCCGTTTCGTGCAATTCGCTTGCGTGCCTGGCGCATGAGTTGTCGCAGGGCGACACCGCCTTCGTCCACCAGGGCAAGCCCCAGCTCGTCGAGCTCGGAAAAGTGCCGGTAGAACGATGTCGGCGCAATGCCAGCTTCCCTTGCCACTTCCCGCAGGCTCAGGCTGCCAAAGCCCCGGTCCGCACTGAGTTGAGCAAGGGCGGCGTCCATCAGGGCACGGCGAGTGCGGAGTTTCTGTTCGGCTCGGGCTGACAAGGGCGGCTCCATAGGGCGGTAAATAGGGCGGTAAATCGGCCCATTCTAGCGGCCAAATGTTTTACCGTCACCCACGGTGATGGAAGCCTGATTTTCCCGTTCATTGTGTTTATAATGGGCCGCTTTTGCAGTAGGGTCCGCCAGAACCATTTTTGCAAACTTTTACGCACACATCAGATACAACGGGAACCGGTATGCGCAGTCATTATTGCGGTGGAATCAACGAATCTCACATCGATCAGGAAGTTACTCTTTGCGGTTGGGTTCATCGTCGCCGCGATCACGGTGGGGTGATCTTTCTGGACCTTCGCGATCGGGACGGTATTTCCCAGGTCGTGTTCGATCCGGATACCCCAGAGAGCTTCAATCTGGCGGAGAAGGTCCGCAGTGAATTCGTTATTCAGGTGACCGGCCGTGTGCGCCGTCGTCCCGCTGGTACCGAAAACGCCAACATGCCGACGGGGCAGGTTGAGCTGCTGGGTAAGCAGTTATCCATCCTGAATGCCGCTGCAACGCCTCCGTTCCCGCTAGATGAGCATGTGGATGTCGGTGAAGACGTTCGCCTGAAGTATCGCTTTGTGGACCTGCGTCGCCCGGAAATGCTGAACCGACTGCGTTTCCGTTCCAGGGTGACCAGCTATATTCGCAACTTTCTGGATAGCAACGGCTTTATGGATGTGGAGACGCCTATCCTGACCCGCGCCACTCCGGAAGGCGCACGTGACTACCTGGTGCCAAGCCGCACCCATGAAGGCTCCTTCTTTGCACTTCCCCAGTCCCCGCAGCTTTTCAAGCAATTGCTGATGGTGTCCGGTGTGGATCGCTATTACCAGATCGCCAAGTGTTTCCGCGACGAAGACCTGCGTGCCGACCGTCAGCCGGAATTCACGCAGATTGACATCGAGGCCTCGTTCATCGACGAGGAGACCTTGATGACCCTGAACGAGAACATGATTCGTTCGCTGTTCAAGGATGTTCTGGAAGTGGATCTGCCTGAATTCCCGCGCATGCCGTACGCCGAGGCAATGCAGCGTTATGGCAGCGACAAGCCGGACCTGCGTATCCCGCTTGAGCTGGTTGACGTGGGTGATCTGGTTGCGGGCGTTGACTTCAAGGTGTTTGCCGGTCCGGCTAATGACCCCAAGGGCCGCGTAGCAGCACTACGTGTTCCGAAGGGCGGCGAGCTGACCCGAAAACAGATCGACGACTACACCAAGTACGTGGGTATCTACGGTGCCAAGGGGCTGGCCTACATCAAGGTCAATGATACTTCCAAGGGCGTTGAAGGCCTGCAGTCGCCGATCATCAAATTCCTGGGTGACGATGTTGCGCAGGCTGTCATCGAGCGCTCCGGTGCGGAAGATGGCGATATCGTGTTCTTCGGCGCCGATAAGACCAACGTGGTCAACGAAGCCCTGGGCGCGCTTCGCATCAAGGTCGGCCACGACCTGAACATGCTGACGTCCGAGTGGGCGCCGATGTGGGTGGTGGACTTCCCGATGTTCGAGGAAACATCTGACGGAAGCCTGACTGCGATTCACCATCCGTTCACGGCGCCATCCTGTTCTGGTGACGAGCTGGAAGCGTCACCGGCGACGGCATTGTCCCGCGCCTACGACATGGTGCTCAATGGCACCGAGCTCGGTGGCGGTTCCATCCGTATTCATGACGAAAAAATGCAGGAAAGCGTGTTCCGTACCCTGGGTATTGAGCACGAAGAAGCACGAGCCAAGTTCGGGTTCCTGCTGGATGCGCTGAAATACGGTTGCCCTCCCCATGGTGGCCTGGCGTTTGGTCTGGACCGGTTGATCATGCTGATGACCGGTGCCAGTTCTATCCGTGATGTGATTGCGTTCCCGAAAACCCAGAGCGCCACCTGTCTGATGACACAGGCTCCCGGAGAAGTGGACGACAAGCAGTTGCGTGAGCTTCATATTCGCCGCCGCAAGCCCGTGGCTAAGGCCGGCGAAAGTAAGGAAGACACCCAGGCAGGCGAGTAACGCAATGCCGGAGCACACCCCTATGTGTGCTCCGCGACTGAACGGAGTTGATTATGGCTGGACACAGTAAATGGGCCAACATCAAGCACCGTAAAGCGGCTCAGGACGCCAAACGCGGTAAGATTTTCACCAAGATCATTCGCGAGTTGACGGTGGCGGCCCGTCAGGGCGGGGGAAACCCGGATGACAATCCGCGATTGCGGGGCGTGATCGACAAGGCCCTCACCGCCAACATGAAGAAGGACACTATCGAGCGCGCCGTTGAGCGGGGTGCCGGGGATGGTGACGACAGCAATTACGAGGAACTGACCTACGAAGGGTACGGTCCCGGTGGCGTTGCTATCTTTGTGGAAGTCATGACGGATAACCGCAACCGCACTGTGGCCGACATTCGTCACGCCCTGAACAAGATGGGTGGTAATCTCGGCACTGACGGTTCGGTAGCGTATCTGTTCAGTAAGCAGGGTATTATCAGCTACAGCCCGGAGATGGACGAAGACCGGCTGATGGAAGCGGCCCTGGTTGCCGGTGCCGAGGACCTGGCGACGCTCGGCGACGGCTCTTTCGAGATAGTCACCGTGCCAGATCAGTTCCTCGATGTTAAACAGTCCCTGGTGGAGTCCGGCCTGATACCCGATAACGCAGAAGTCACTATGGTGCCCTCAACCACTGTAGAGCTGGATGAGGAGGGCGCAGAGCCCATCCTCAAGCTCATCGATATGCTGGAAGACCTGGACGATGTGCAGAATGTCTATCACAACGCCGATATATCGGCGGACGTGATGGAGGCACTCCATCAATAAGGGCGCAACGTGTCGATAATCATGGGGGTGGACCCAGGGTCACGCATTACCGGTTACGGCATTGTCCGGGCCGAGGGCCGGGTGATCGAATATATTGACAGTGGATGCATCCGGGTCGGCGAGAAGCCCATGGCGGAACGCCTGCAAACCATCTTCCATAGTCTGGCAACGCTCATTGGCGAATACCGCCCTGAAGAATTCGCCATCGAGCAGGTATTCATGGCCCGTAACCCGGATTCAGCGCTGAAGTTGGGGCAGGCCAGGGGAGCGGCGATTGTAGCGGCCGCCAACAGCGGTTTGCCGGTTCACGAGTATTCCGCCCGCCAGGTCAAGCAGGCGGTGGTGGGTAAAGGCGGCGCTGATAAGTCCCAGGTCCAGCATATGGTCCAGGTGTTGCTGGCCCTGTCTCGCAAGCCGCAGGCCGACGCGGCAGACGCCCTGGCGATTGCGCTGTGCCACGCCCACATGAGCCAGAGCGTTGCCCGGCTGGCGTCCGGAGGTGGCGGGAAAGTGCGAAGTGGCCGGGTCCGAAGAAATAACCAGACTCATTGAAGTCCAGGGAGAAACCCGTTGATTGGTCGTATCCGAGGCATCCTGATTGAAAAATCCCCCGCCCAGGCATTGGTGGAATGCGCCGGCCTGGGGTATGAAGTCGATATTCCCTACACCACCTTCTTTAACCTTCCTGAAACCGGCGACGAGCTGGTTCTCCACACCCACTTTGTTGTTCGCGAGGACGCCCAGAGCCTCTACGGCTTCTCTTCACGGCTGGACCGGGACCTGTTCCGGTTGCTGATCAAGGTTAATGGGGTTGGTCCCAAGCTTGCCGCCGGGATTCTGTCGGGGTTGGATGCGAATCAGTTTATCCGCTGCGTTGAGGCTCGCGATGCTAATGCCCTGGTCAAGCTTCCCGGTGTTGGCAAGAAAACCGCCGAACGCCTGCTTATTGAAATGACAGATCGTATAGGGCAACTTGAAGGGCAGTTCACGCCAGCGTCGCCAAATGCGACGGTTACCTCCGACTCAGCCAACGCGAGCATTGCTGCAGGTCATGACCCCAGGGAAGAGGCGGAAGCCGCACTGATTGCCCTGGGGTACAAGCCACAGGAGGCGTCCAAGGCGATCAGCAAAGTGGCGGAAGAGAACATGTCGAGCCAGGAATTGATTCGGTTGGCGCTACGGGCAATGATTCCTGCCAACTAATGGGTAACGGGCTGATTAAAAGAGTGTCATTAATCGCATCCTGGCCCCATATGTGTAGAGAGCGTAACGTGACAGCAAAAGCGCCGTTTGTACAATTGGGGCATAATGAACCCGATACGAGTGTACAGGCATGTTGTTGATTTCCTCTGAGCGGGTAGTTCAATGATTGAATCGGATCGCCTGATTACAGCCCAGGCCGGACAATATGAGGAAGTGCAGGATCGAGCGATCCGTCCCGGTGTGCTTGCGGACTATGTTGGTCAGCCGGCTGTGCGGGAGCAGATGGAAATCTTCATTTCCGCCGCGCGAGGTCGCCAGGAGGCATTGGATCATGTGCTGATCTTTGGTCCGCCGGGGCTGGGCAAGACCACGCTCGCCAACATCATTGCCAATGAAATGGGTGTGTCCATTAAGACCACATCCGGCCCGGTGTTGGAAAAAGCCGGTGATCTGGCCGCCATGCTGACCAACCTCGAAGAGGGTGATGTCCTCTTCATTGATGAAATTCATCGTCTCAGCGCCGCCGTGGAAGAAGTGCTCTACCCGGCGATGGAAGACTACCAACTGGATATCATGATTGGAGAGGGCCCGGCGGCCCGCTCCATCAAACTGGACCTGCCCCCCTTTACCCTGGTGGGTGCGACGACACGCGCCGGGCTTCTGACGTCGCCGCTGCGGGATCGTTTCGGCATCGTCCAGCGCCTTGAGTTCTATAACACCAAGGATCTGACGGATATTATTCTCCGTTCCGCGCGATTGTCATCGGTCGCTATCGACAACGGCGGTGCTTACGAAATTGCCCGTCGTTCCCGGGGAACACCCCGTATTGCCAACCGCCTGCTACGCAGAGTGCGTGACTTTGCTGAGGTAAAAGCGGATGGCAGCATTAGTGAGTCCATTGCGGACCAGGCACTGAACATGCTGAAAGTGGACGCCCAGGGGTTTGATCACATGGACCGGCGCCTGCTTTTGGCGATGATTGAAAAGTTTGATGGTGGCCCGGTCGGTGTCGAAAGTCTGGCAGCGGCGATCAGTGAAGAACGAGGCACTATCGAAGACGTTCTTGAGCCGTTCCTGATTCAGCAGGGTTTCATGGTACGTACGCCCCGTGGGCGTATGGTGACGTCCAATGCCTACCAGCATTTCGGCGTCGTGCCATCCGGTCCGGAACGGGAGGACCTGTTTGACTGAGCGTTATGATTCATCGGTCGGGTTGGCGGTTCGCGTGTACATCGAGGATACCGACGCCGGCGGTATCGTATACCACGCGAAGTACCTGCACTATATGGAGCGTGCCCGTACGGAGTGGGTTCGTCACAAGGGTGTCGGGCTTCGCGCCGGCCTGGCGGATAACATCAGTTACGTTGTCCAGCGCCTGTCGATTCACTACGGTGCTCCGGCCAGGCTCGACGATGAGTTGCGAGTGACCGCGGAGCCAGTGGCGTTCGGCCGTGTATGGATGGATTTTCGTCAACAGGTTGTTCGCCGCTCCGATGACAAGGTACTGGCCTCGGCGGATGTGCGTGTGGCCTGTATAGCACTGGATTCCGGCCGGCCAAGACGCCTTCCGGTAAACATGCTGGAGTTGCTGGAAAGCAGCCTGAAAACCAATTCACAAGTGGAATAATCCAGGAGTAAAAGGTGGAGTCAGAAGTTTCTGTTTGGTATCTCATCGCCAACGCCGGCGTGCTGGTTCAGCTGGTTATGCTGTTGCTTGCCCTGGCGTCCATTATCTCCTGGGCACTGATCTTCCAGCGCCTGAAGGTGTTCCGCAAGGCCAAGCAGGCCCAGTATGCGTTCGAGGAACGGTTCTGGTCCGGAATGGACCTGGGTCAGCTCTACCGGGAAGTGAACAGTAATCCGACGCCGTTCTCCGGCATGGAGTCGTTGTTCCGGGCTGGTTTCAAGGAATTTTCCCGTCTGCGCCAGCAAAGCCGGGATGCCGATGCCGTCATGGAAGGCACCCAGCGTGCGATGCGAGTGGCGTTTTCCCGTGAGCAGGAGCGGTTGGAGATGCACTTGCCGTTTCTTGCAACCGTCGGCTCCACCAGCCCCTATGTCGGTCTGTTTGGCACGGTCTGGGGCATCATGAATTCATTTCGGGGACTGGCTCAGGTTCAGCAGGCGACCCTCGCCACGGTAGCCCCCGGTATTTCCGAGGCATTGATAGCAACGGCGATGGGCCTGTTTGCGGCCATCCCCGCCGTGATTGCCTATAACCGTTTCTCCGCTATTTCCGATGCGCTGCTGAAGAACTATGAAACCTTTGCCGATGAGTTTTCGAGCATCCTCCATCGCCGTGTGCATAACAGCGAGCAGTCAGCCGCATGAGGATAGCAGCCAGTAACGGACCGCCAGTCGGGAGAGCAGAAACATGAAAGGCATGGGAATGATGCCGGCGAGAAGTCGCAAGCCGATGTCTGAAATCAACGTCGTACCCTACATCGACGTCATGCTGGTGCTGCTGATCATCTTTATGGTGACGGCGCCGATGCTGACGCAAGGCGTAAAAGTGGATCTGCCGGAAACCACATCGCAGCCGATCCAGTCCGACAAGAACGTGGAATCGATTGTGGTGTCCGTCGACAGCAATGGTGCGTATTTCATGGATATCGGGGATGAAAGCAGTGACCCGATGTCACTCGCGGACATTCGCGACCGGATCGCCAAAATCCTGTCCCAGCGTACGGACCGCGAAGTGCTTGTTCGGGGTGATGAGCATGTTGAGTACGGTACCGTTGTTCGACTGATGGCTCAGTTACAGGCCGCAGGGGCGTCTAATGTCGGATTGATCACCGAAGCGCCATCCATTGATGAGTAGGTACAGAGCAGGCAGGTGTTTGTGAGAGGTCATGAGCGTGATGTAACCAACACGGGCCAGCCGCCCTGGAAGTCGCCCGTGGCTCTGTCAATCCTGCTGCATGGGTTGATCCTGGGCGTGGCCTTGGCCGGATGGACGTGGACCGATCCCTCGGAGGATCCGCCGCCGCCCAGTATTTCTGCACGCCTGATCACTCCGAACGAGCCTGAGCCTAGCCCGGTGACGGAACCGGTTGATGAACCGGATCGTGATGAAGAACGCAGGCAGGAGGAAGAGCGGAAGCGTAAGGAAGAAGCCGAACGTCGAAAGGCCGAAGAGGAACGCGAACGGGAAGAGGCCCGCCGCATCCAGCAGGAGAAAGAGCGCAAGCAGGAACAGCAGCGCCAGGAAGAGGCGGCGAAGCGCGAACGTGAACAGCAGCGCAAAGCGGAGGAGGCTGCCCGCCAGAAGGCTGCTGCTGAAGCCAAGGAGCGTGAACGTCAAAAGGCCGAGGAAGAAAAGCGTCGCCAGGAAGAGGCTGCCCGGAAGGCCGCCGAGGAAAAACGCCGTGCGGAGGAGCAGCGCCGCAAGGAAGAAGCTGAGCGCAAGGCGAGGGAAGAGCGAGAGCGCCAGGAAGCTGAACGGAAACGCAAGGAGCGTGAGCGGCGTCTGAAAGAACAGCAACTGGAAGCCCTGGCGGAAGAAGCCCAGCAGGAACGCGAGGCGGAGGAGCGCCGTAAGAGGGAGGCGGCTGCCGCTAAAGCGCGCGAAGCGCAGATGCTAACGGAAAGCCAGAAATATCAGGCGCTGATTCGTGAACGATTGAGCCAGGCCTGGTATCCGCCATCATCGGCAACCGAGGAGATGACTGCGCGGCTTCAGATCACTTTGCTACCGACTGGTGAACTTGCCTCGGTAAAGCTTGTCTCCACCAGTGGTAACACGGCATTCGACAATTCGGCGCTGGGCGCGGTTAAGTCGTTGAATCGTTATCCGATTCCCGATGATCGGGACACGTTTGAAAAGTATTTTCGCCAGTTTACGATTGAGTTCAATCCTCGGCGGTTGAGATAAGGACAATGGGAAATCAAATGACGAACCGGAGTACTAAAGGCACAACCCCAACCGGCATGGTAATGACATGGTTGCTGATGCTGGCGGTGATGATAGGGAGCAGTCCGGCGGCCCACGCAGAGCTGTTGATCCGAATCACGGAGGGTGCGGATTCGGCCATCCCGGTCGCCGTGGTCCCATTCGCTGAATCCGGCACCATGCCGTCCGGCGATAAGATCAGCAGTATCATCCGCGACGACCTCACCATGAGCGGTGAATTCAAGCCACTGCCACCAGAGAAAATGCTCAGCCTGCCGTCAAAGGGTGATGAGGTCTATTTTCGCGACTGGCGACTTCTGGGGCAGCGTTACGTTCTGGTCGGTCAGCTGACACGTACCGGCGACAAGATTGAAGCCCGGTATGAGTTGTACGATGTGAACCGCGAGGAGCGGATCCTTGGGGCAACGGCGTCCTCATCGGTGAACAGCACACGGAGCCTTGCCCACCACATCAGTGACAAGGTCTATGAGGCTATCACCGGTGTGCCGGGCGCATTTTCTACCAAGCTGGCCTACGTCACGCTTCAGCGATCCGGTGGCAAAGCCCTGTATCGGCTGCAGGTCAGTGACGTGGATGGCAAAAGGGCCAAGGTCAGGCTGGAAAGCGATGAACCCATTTTGTCACCAGCCTGGTCGCCCGACGGTAAGAGGCTTGCCTATGTGTCGTTTGAAACCGGTAAGCCTGCAATCTATATCCACGAGCTTTCATCGGGCAACCGCACGCGGATCGCGGACTTCCGGGGTTTGAATTCAGCTCCCGCATGGGGCCCGGATGGCCGGTCGTTGCTTATGACCCTGTCGAAGGACGGCAATGCCGAGGTCTACAAGATGGATATTCAGAGTCGCTCGCTCAAGCGGCTGACCAATCACTGGTCTATTGATACTGAGCCTACCTGGGATCATACGGGTGAAGGTTTCTTCTTTACGTCTGATCGTTCCGGTGGGCCGCAGATCTACCACAAGTCCAGTGAGAGTGCGGAACCCCGCAGGATTACCTTCGGTAGTCGCTACAATGCCCGCCCGCGGCCAGACAACGACGGCAAGTACGTCTACTATGTGCATCAGAGAGACAAGGCGTTTCATATAGCACGGACTAACTTGCAGACGGAGGAAGAAACGATTCTCACTCGAACTGAGTCCGATGAGTCGCCCAGTGTTTCGCCCAATGGCCGGATGTTGATCTATGCAACCAAGCAGGGCGGCGACAGTGTACTAACTGTAATTGCCGCGGATGGCGGAGCGGCCTATAGTCTGCCGGCCTCGGAGGGTGATGTGCGTGAACCGGCATGGTCACCGATCGTCAGGTAAACCGGAACTCCGAACAGAACAGGTTCGTTTGCATTAACGTACAACAGACTCTCAAAAAGGAAGGAAGTGATTATGAACGTATCAGCTCACCACAAATTATTCGCCATGGTAATGTCTCTTGGTCTGATCGCCGGTTGCAGCAGCACCGGTGAGACCACTGAAGACGGTGCGTACGGTTCCGATGTCTCTGCTGTCGACCAGGAAGGTGGCAGCACTGTTTATGGCGGCGATGATGACGGCGGTGTGTCTTCATCCGAGATGAGCGAAGAGCAGCGTCGTGAAGCGGAAGCTCGTGCTGCGCGGGCGGAAGAAGCCGCCATGCGCGAAATCACCACCTTCTACTTTGATTTTGATACCTCCGAAATCAAAACCGAAGCCCGCGATGTGCTGGTGGCCCACGCCCGGTTCCTGCAAGCCAATCCGGGGCAGAATGTCCGTATTGAAGGGCATGCTGATGAGCGCGGCACCAAAGAATACAACCTCGCATTGGGCGAGCGTCGTGCCAACGCCATCGAGCGTTTCCTGATCGTGAACGGTGCTTCCCGCGGCCAGACGGAAACCATCAGCTACGGTGAAGAAAAGCCGGCAGTGATGGGTTCCAGTGAGAGCGCGTGGGCCCAGAACCGTCGCGTTGAACTCGTTTTCCAGTAACAGGCGAACCCCATGAGACATCTGCTCATGGCGACAGTGATGCTCCCGCTTGCCTTCGGGCATGCGGGCGGCGCGCTGGCGCAATCCGTTTCTCCAGCGTTCCAGGACAATGCGTCCGAGGCAGAACGCAAGGCTGGCAACAGTCAGGCCAATGCGGAACTGTTCTATATGATTCAGCAACTGCAGGGCGAGGTTCGTCGATTGCAGGGGCGGGTCGAAGAGCAGCGCAACCTCATTGATCGGCTTACCAAGCAGTCACGGGACCGCTACATCGACCTTGACCAGCGAATTCTGAAACTCTCTGAAAAGGTCTCGGAAGCACCAGCGACGAGCTCAGCGAGCTCAGAGGGTGCAGCCGATTCGGCTGAGGCAGCAGGAAATTCGGGGGTGAAAACCAGAATCTACCGGCAGCCTTCCGACAAGGAGCGAACGGAATACCAGAAAATCCAGACTCTGATCCATCAGGAAAAGAACTACGACCAGGCGATCAATGGGTTGTACGACTTCATTGATGAGTATGAGGAAGGGGACCTGACGGTCAACGCCTATTATTGGCTGGGCGAAGTGTACCTCGTTGAGGAACAGCTCGAACAGGCGCGGCAGGCGTTCACCATCGTTGCAACCCGTTATGGGGATCATCGCAAGGCGCCGGACGCTGTTTACAAGCTTGGTGTGACCCTGGACCGGCTAGGCGATAAGGAGCAGGCTCGCGGGCGTATGGAAACCGTGGTCCGCGACTATCCGAATACCAGCGCTGCTGAGTTGGCCAAGAAGTACCTCGACTCCAGTAACGGCTGATCGTGCTTGCCACGAAGAATGTTGAGAAACCTGGGAATTAGGGGTTGATCGGCGCTGAAAAATCATTACTATATGCGCCTCGTTTGGGTCGTTAGCTCAGTTGGTAGAGCAGTTGGCTTTTAACCAATTGGTCGAAGGTTCGAATCCTTCACGACCCACCAAAATACGAACGAGGCGGTGGACTGAGTCGTCGCGTTGTTCTGGCCCGGATTCGGGCCGACAGTTATGGGTCGTTAGCTCAGTTGGTAGAGCAGTTGGCTTTTAACCAATTGGTCGAAGGTTCGAATCCTTCACGACCCACCAATAGAACAGGAAGCCAAAGCGGCTCCTGTCGAAAAAAGAGCCTTCGGGCTCTTTTTTTTTGGGTATACGGTCATACATCTGTGATAGTGGGCGTAGTTAAAAGGGTGCATGTAAGTAACCTAAGCAAAACTCTGTGACAGCAGGGTGTCAGCCCAGTGAAAGTCGTGGCCGAAGTGATATACTTCCGACGTTAACGCAATACAGAGATGCAGTAATGACGCGAGTTGAAGACCGTATTCTCGTTCAGGAACATCTGGCACACCAGGCAGAGCCAAAGACCCTGAGCGACGACGAGAAAGCAAACCTTGAGTCCCGTATTCGAGCAGCGCTGAAAGCGCAGGATGCGGTGCTCGTGGCTCATTACTACACCGACCCTGACATTCAGCGCCTGGCGGAGGAAACCGGCGGCTGTGTTGCCGACTCGCTGGAAATGGCCCGGTTTGGCAACCAGCACAAAGCGTCAACCGTGGTCGTGGCAGGTGTCCGTTTCATGGGCGAAACCGCCAAGATTCTGAACCCGGAAAAACGTGTGCTGATGCCCACGCTGGAGGCCACCTGTTCACTGGATATTGGCTGCCCCGCGGACGAATTCTCGGCCTTTTGCGACGAGCACCCCGACCGTACCGTTGTGGTCTACGCCAATACCTCCGCAGCGGTGAAGGCAAGGGCGGACTGGGTGGTTACCTCCAGTTGTGCTCAGGCCATTGTGGAGTCGCTGGATGCCCGTGGTGAAAAAATACTCTGGGCCCCGGACAAGCATTTGGGCCATTACGTGCAGAAAACCACCGGTGCGGATGTGTTGCTCTGGGATGGTTCATGCATCGTACATGAAGAGTTCAAGTACCGGGGGCTGGAGGATCTGAAAGCGCTGTATCCGGATGCGGCGGTTCTGGTGCACCCTGAGTCGCCCAACGCGGTGGTCGAGATGGCCGATGTTGTCGGTTCGACCTCTCAGCTGATTCATGCGGTACAGACGCTGCCCAACGATCAGTTTATCGTTGCCACCGACAACGGCATTTTCTACAAGATGCAGCAGTTGGCCCCCAATAAGACCTTGATTGAGGCGCCAACAGCCGGAAACGGCGCCACCTGTCGTAGCTGCGCCCATTGCCCGTGGATGGCGATGAATGGCCTCGAGAACCTGCTGTCGGTGATTGAGAACGGCGACCAGGAGGTTCATGTGGACCCGTCGTTGCGGGAGGATGCGTTGAGGCCGCTTCAGCGAATGCTGGATTTCACCGCCGAGATGAATCTGAAGGCCGCCGGCAACGCCTGACGTCAGCTGCGGCGCTGGTTCAGCCGCTCTGACACCTGCGACAATCGTTCGGTCACGATTTGGCGCAATGGCGCTCCGGCGGGGAGTCTTTCCTGGGCCTGCCGCAACTGGCGCTGGGCTGCCTCAAGGTCGCCCATCAGGATATCGTATTCGGCCCTCGCCCGGTGCACCCCAACGATGTTGCGCGCCAACCCTTCGGCTTCCGCCAACCTCAGCCAGAGATGCTCTTTCTTCGGCAGTTCCCGCGTCAGTCTGTGGAGGTATTCGGCGGCACGTTCGCCGTTACCCGCCGCGGTTTCCAGGTGTGCGAGCATGTCGGTAATCGGGTAGTTGCCGGGGTTCCTTGCAAGGGCTTCGGAAAGCAGGCTGCGAGCTTCGTTGAGCTTGTCCTGCTCAATCAGCGCCTCTGCGAGTGTCACTTGATAGGTGATGCGCCCCGGTGTTCCATCGAGCAGCCTTTCAAGCTCAATAATCGCCTCACTCTGGTTTCCATTTCTCAGCAACGCCACCGCCAGGCCGTAGCGAATGGCATCCGGCTTTTCGGTGTCCGAACGGTTCAGGTAGTCCTTGAACGTTTCCACAGCGATGTCTGCGGACTTTGCGTAGCGAACCTGAAGCCGGGATCGAACCAGATGATACTCCTGGGCATCGGCCACATCCCTGCGGGGGTATTGCTCGGCGCGGTTGCGGGTGTCGGATACACGATTCTGCGTCAGCGGGTGGGTGGAAAGGTACTCCGGAACCCGGTTTCCCTGCAGGCGGTTCTGTCGCATCATGATCTCGAACATTTCCGGCATCCCTCTCGGGTCCATGCCGGAGCTGGCGAGTATGTCCATGCCAACCCGGTCAGCTTCCTGTTCATGGGCCCGGCTATAAGCCAGCATATTCTGCACTGCCAGTGCCTGAGTGCCTGCGATGGCTGCTATGCCGACATCCGACTGGGTAACCGCTGAGAGGATGATGCCGGCGATCATGCCGGCAATGGTCAGCGGGGCGCTGGTTTCCTGTTGCTCCAGGCGCCTGGCGAAATGGCGCTGGCTCAGGTGCGCCAGTTCGTGGGCCAGAACCGAGGCAAACTGTTGCTCACTCTCGGCATTCAGGAACAGGCCGCCATTAACGCCGACGACATTGCCGGGGACCGCAAAGGCATTGATGTCGGGGCTGTCGATGATCGCCAGCGTGAGGTCGCTGCTACTCAGAGGTGCCGAGGGTACGAGGCGATAAATGATCGAGTTCAGGTAGTCCTGGACCAGGGCATCGGTGATCTGAGGGGCGGATCGCCGGATGGATGTCATCACTTGACGCCCGATATCCGTTTCCTGGCGCTCAGAGATAAGCCCACCACCGGCGCCACCAATGGACGGCAGTGTGCTATCCGACGATTGTGCCGAGGCCTGGCTGACCGTCAGTGAAAACGCCAGGGCAAAGGCGGATGCCAGGATGCCTGGCCGTTGAGCTCGGTGGCGGTTTGTTACAGTCATGAATAGGCGATGTCCGTTGTCATGGGGTTCTCTCTGACAGCATTGTGCCACCGAAAGTTCTTTCGGGGTTCGTCTGTTACGATTGAGGTGCAATACAGTACCACTGTGGGCATAATGCCGGCTCCTGTTTTGAACATACGGATGCCTTATCGCCATGGCTGATCGAACACTGGACGCATCGGGCCTGCGCTGTCCGATGCCGCTATTGAAAACCAAGCTCGAACTCAACAGCATGTCTCCCGGCCAGGAACTTGAAGTTATCGCCACAGACGCCGGTTCTGCAAGGGATATTCCTGCGTTCCTCGAACTGTCGAGTCATGAGCTGGTCCGCACATCCGAACAGGGTGGCTGTTTCACCTTTGTGATAAAGTGCGGCGGTTAAGCCCGTAGTAATGACCCTCCGGAGTCGTTGATGATCAGAATTTTACGTGGTCTCGCCCACAAATACTTTTCAGATGAAGAAGCCGTCATTCTTTTCCTGCTGATACTGGCAGGCGTCGTCTTCATCATTTTTTTCGGCTCCATGCTGGCGCCCGCGATTGCGGCGGTTATTGTTGCCTTTATTCTCCAGGGGCTGGTCACCAAGCTTAATCGGCTCGGCATTCCGGAAATCGTATCCATCATAGGCGTGTTCTTTGTCTTCCTGGGGCTGTTGATTGGCGTCCTGTTCGGGTTGTTACCTCTGATCTGGACCCAGGTGACCGGGCTGGCGGGCGAAGCGCCTCGTATTTTCAGAGAGATGCAGTCCTATCTTGAAGTGCTTCCTGAGCAGTATCCAACGCTGATATCCATGGAAGGCATCAACACCATCTACAATCAGGTAACCACCGAAGCCGGCCGCATGACCCAATGGCTGGTGTCCTTTTCACTGGAAAGCATTCCGGATCTGGTGGCGCTGCTGATCTACATGGTGTTGCTGCCGATTCTCGTATTCTTCTTCCTCAAGGACCGCCGGGTGCTACTGGGTGCGATCGCTCGCATGCTGCCATCCCAACGCCCGATGATGGTCCGGATATGGCATGAAGTGAATCTTCAGTGTGCCAACTACGTGCGGGGAAAGGCGGTGGAGATACTGATCGTTGGAGGTATCACCTACGTGGCCTTCAAGGTTCTGGGTATGCCCTATGCGGCCCTGCTGTCACTGATGGTGGGTCTGAGCGTGGTGATTCCCTATATCGGGGCGGCTGTTGTCACCATTCCGGTCGCCATGATCGCCCTGTTCGCCTTCGGGTGGGGCAGCCAGTTTATCTGGGTCATGGTGGTGTACGGTGTGATCCAGGCGCTGGATGGCAACGTTCTGGTTCCCATCCTGTTCTCGGAAGTGAATAATCTGCACCCTGTCGCCATCATCGTGGCTGTGTTGTTCTTTGGTGGCATCTGGGGTTTGTGGGGTGTGTTCTTCGCCATACCGCTGGCGACCATGCTCAAGGCGATCTTCTCGGCATGGCCGGTCAAGTACGGGCAGGCAGAGACGTTGCCAAAGGAGTCTTAAAGACTCCTGACGGCCTCCAGCACTTCGTCAACGTGGCCTGGTACATTCACGCCTCGCCACTCCCTGCGAAGGACCCCGTCCTTGTCGATCAGGAAGGTGCTGCGGTCAATGCCCATATATTCCTTGCCATAGAGCTTCTTCAGCTTGATGACATCGAACTGTTGGCAGAGGGCTTCGTCCTTGTCGGAAATCAGGTGGAAGGGAAATGCCTGCTTTTCGCGGAAGTTGTCGTGGGCTTTCAGGCCGTCACGTGACACGCCGAAAATAACCGTATCGAGTGCTTCAAACTGGTCGTGCCGATCGCGGAAATCCTGACCTTCAGTGGTGCATCCGGGGGTGTTGTCCTTGGGGTAGAAATAGACCGCCACATTCTGGCCTTTCAGGTCCGATAAACGAATGGTTTGATCTCCGGTAGCCGGGGCCTCAAAATCATCAACAGGACGGTTCAGTTCGGGTGCTGACATGACATCTCCTTTAATTCCCTTGTGTCAGTGGGTGCCCAACATTACCATATCGTTTTTATTCGTACGGAGTTTTTATGATTACGGGGAGCCTTGTCGCACTGGTCACGCCCATGCATTCCGATGGCAGCGTTCATTGGGAGCACCTTGATAAGCTGGTGGACTTTCATCTCGACAACGGAACGCACGGTATCGTGGCCGTTGGAACGACGGGTGAATCCGCCACGCTGGACCCGGAAGAGCACATGCGGGTGGTGGGGCATATCATAAAACGCGTCAATGGCCGCATTCCTGTGATTGCCGGTACCGGCGGTAACAGTACTCGCGAAGCCATAGAGCTGACCGAAGAAGCTCACAAGCTGGGTGCCGATGCCTGTCTGCTTGTCGTCCCGTACTACAACAAGCCGACCCAGGAAGGGCTCTACCAGCACTTCAAGACCATTGCTGAGGCTGTCCCGGTCGATCAGATTCTCTACAACGTTCCCGGCCGAACGGCGTGCGACATGCTGAACGAGACCGTTGAGCGCCTGGCAGATATTCCGAACATCATCGGCATCAAGGATGCAACCGGCAATATTCCCCGTGGTGCAGAGCTGGTTGAAGCCGTTAGAGGCCGCCTGGTGGTCTACTCTGGCGACGACGCGACGGCCGCCGGACTGATGCTTGCCGGCGCCAAAGGCAACGTCTCCGTTACCGCCAACGTGGCGCCCAAGGGCATGGCTGCGTTGTGCGAAGCCGCCATCGCCGGAAATGAGGAGGAAACCGAGCGGCTTAACGAGTTGCTCATGCCTCTGAACCGCAAACTTTTCCTCGAGGCCAATCCCATCCCCGTGAAGTGGGCTCTCTATCATATGGGTATGATCGGGGAGGGCATTCGCCTTCCGCTCACCCCTCTGAGTGACAGGTTCCACGGTGAAGTGGAAGACGCACTGAAAGCCTCTGGCGTACTCTGAGTCAGGCTGTACCATCTATCGTAACTGGAGTCGCCTGATGGCGTTTAGGTTCAGGACAGAAATCAAAAAAACCGAAAAATGCATCAGGCCCCTGGCGGGCCTGATGTTTGTTATGGCCCTGTCAGGCTGTAGCTTGATCGAAGACCGCTCAGAGCGCTATGTCAATGCCTCGGAAGGCACGCCTCTGAAACTGCCGGAAACGGCGGATGAAGGCGAGTTTGGTCAGATCATGCCGATACGCGAAGCGACCGCTGCCGACTCGGGCCGTATGTATCGGGGAAGCATACCCAGGCCGCCGGATATGACCTCCGATATCCTTGACGAAAACTATCTGGTTGAGGAGCTGGATGGCCAGATATGGCTGCTGGTGAATGATGTTCCAGGTCGCCTTTGGCCTGCAGTCACCTCCTACATGAATGAGAACGGCCTTGGTGTGGCGTACGACAGTCCCCAGCTTGGCCTGATGCAAAGCGAGCTTGTTAACTTCAGCAAGCAGGCGAGGGGATTGCTGGGGCTGCCGGACAACCCCGACGGACCAGAAGCGAAAGTGGTGGTCCAGGCCCGTGTTGCACCCGGTGTACGCCGTAAAACCACGGAAGTGCAATTCCGTTCCTTCGAAGTTGCTGATGACCCGAACGAACTGATGGCATGGGGCGGCGGGGACACCCGTAGCCGCGAGCAACTTGATACCAGTCGGAAGCTGCTCGAAGACCTGGCCCAGTATTTACGCAACCGGGAAGATAGCAAGTCATACTCCCGTGCGGCATTGGGCATGGCCAGCGAACCCCTGGTCAAGTTGGTATCGGACGACGAAACGCCCAGGGAAATTGTAATGAGCCTGGATTACGGCCGGGCTTGGGCGGAGGTTCGCCGAGCGGTGGATGACGCGGGCATACCGGTGATCGACCTGAACCGTGAAGACGGATATTTCTTTGTGGATTTCCGGCCGGAATCCGAGCGCGAGCCGGGATGGTTCAGCTGGTTCTCCGACGCCCCGGAACCGGTACATTCGTTTGATATACGGCTTGAGGAGCGTGACGGCGACATTGTCGTTTCCACCGCCATCGCCGAGAGTTACGATGGTGAGAATCGCTCGACCGAGCTGCTTTCAGAACTGTTCGAATATCTTTACTAATGCAAGCAGTGCCTGCACCGAGCGGGCACGTCCGGAGATCTGACATGGAAAAGCGTGAAGAGCTTTACGCGGGCAAGGCCAAATCCGTATACCGTACCGACGACCCCGACCGGTTTGTGATGGTCTTTCGCGACGATACGTCGGCTTTTGACGGCGAGAAGAAAGAGCAGCTCAACCGCAAGGGCATGGTGAACAACCGCTTTAATGCCTTTATCATGGAAAAACTGGAAGCGGCCGGCGTTCCCACGCACTTTGAGGGCCTGCTTTCCGGCACGGAATCGCTGGTCAAGAAGCTGGATATGATTCCGGTTGAATGCGTGGTTCGTAACATCTCCGCTGGCAGTCTGTGCCGCAGGTTGGGTGTAGAGGAAGGGCTGACGCTGAACCCGCCCACCTTTGAACTGTTCCTGAAGAACGACGCCATGCATGATCCCATGGTCAATGAGTCATTGGCGGTCAGTTTTGGCTGGGCGAAAGCAGACGAGCTTGCCAGAATGAAAGAACTGACCTATCAGGTAAATGACGTACTGAAGGCGCTGTTTGAGGAAGCCGGCATGCTGCTGGTGGATTACAAGCTGGAATTTGGTCGTTCGGGTGGCCAGATTGTCCTGGGTGACGAATTCAGCCCTGACGGCTGCCGTATCTGGGACAGGGAAACCCGAAAGAAGATGGATAAGGACCGTTTTCGTCAGGGACTGGGCGATGTGATTGAGACCTACGAAGAGGTTGGTCGTCGTCTCGGCATCCGTTTCGACTGATCAGTCAGGTACAACAACCAGAAAACAGGTGCACTATGCGTAAACTGATTCTTGCCATCGGCGGCTCTTTGGTCATCGCCGCCCCAGTCGCAACCGCTGATGTGGTTGGTGTGGGCGCCAATGTCAGCTACTGGGATTCTGACCTCTCGGGCGAGGCTGGTAAAAACAACAAGGTCGTCGATGTAGAAAATGACCTGGACCTGGAAAGTGACACCAATGCCAACCTGAACGCCTATTTCGAGCACCCGGTTCCGGTGCTGCCGAATGTTCGGCTGAACTATACTCGCATCGAGCAGAGTGGGCGCGGGGAATTGTCCACCGAGTTTGATCTGATTCAAGACGGCGCGGAGGTGGATTCCGATCTGGACCTGAGTCAGTTTGACGTCACCCTGTATTACGAAGTGCTCGACAACTGGGCCAATCTGGATCTGGGCGTGACCGCCCGCAATCTGGATGGCGAACTGATTGTTCGTGAGCAGGCCACCAATGGCCAGGTCAGTAAGACTGAGGTCGACGGCGTGATTCCGATGGGTTATCTGGCTGCCCGCTTTGATCTTCCCTTTACCGGTGTTTCCGTCGGTGGCGAGGCCAATCTCATCAGCTTCGACGGCGATTCCATCTATGACTACAACGCTTACGGCCAATACGAACTGTCGTTGTTACAGCTGCGCGCCGGATACCGTCAGATCAGCATTGATTACGAAGACAGCGATGACCGTCTGGACATCGAACTCGGTGGCCCGTTTGTAAGTGCCGGGCTGACGTTCTGAAGGAACAGGAGAGAACACGTTGAAAATTCTGGTTACGGGCACGGCGGGCTTCATTGGCTCCCATCTGGCGCATCGGCTGCTTGACCGAGGTGATGAAGTAATCGGCGTAGATAACGTCAACGATTACTACGACCCCACTTTGAAGGAAGCGCGGCTTGAGCGCCTGACCTGTAAACCAGGATTCACCGAGGTTCGTAAGGACGTGGCCGACAGGCCCGCCATGGAGGCCCTGTTCCGAGAGCACAAGCCAGAGCGTGTGGTTCACCTGGCGGCCCAGGCGGGCGTGCGGTACTCCCTGGAGAATCCTCATGCCTACATCGATGCCAATTTGGTGGGTTTCACCAACATCCTGGAAGGTTGTCGTCACAATGATGTGAAGCACCTGGTATACGCCTCCAGCAGCTCCGTCTACGGCGCGAATGAAACCATGCCGTTCTCCATCCACGACAACGTGGACCACCCCCTGAGTCTGTATGCGGCCTCCAAGAAAGCCAACGAGCTGATGGCCCACACCTACAGCCACCTTTACAACATGCCCACCACCGGCCTGCGCTTCTTCACCGTCTATGGCCCATGGGGCCGACCGGATATGGCGCTGTTCATCTTCACCAAGAAGATCCTGGCCGGTGAACCCATTGATGTGTTCAATCATGGGCACCACAGGCGCGACTTCACCTACATTGACGATATTGTGGAAGGCGTTATCCGGACCCTGGACAGTGTCGCCACCCCCAACCCGCAGTGGAGTGGTGAAACGCCAGACCCCGGCACCAGCAAGGCGCCATATCGACTGTATAACATCGGTAGCAACAATCCGGTGGAGTTGTCCCGGTTTATTGAGATCATCGAAGAGCGCGTTGGTAAAAAGGCTGAGAAGAACCTGCTGCCCCTACAACCCGGTGACGTGCCGGCTACCTACGCCAATGTGGATGACCTGATTGAAGATGTGGGCTACAAGCCATCCACCACGGTGGAAGAGGGCATTGCCAACTTCGTGGACTGGTATCGGGATTTCTACAAGGTCTAGGTTTTTCAGGCGCACACAAAACCGCTGAAGGGCACCTTCGGCGGTTTTTTTATGCCCCCATTACTGGGGGGCAGTATTTAGCGTAACGCAATCAAGCGTTTACCGTGTCGAGAGCTTGCTATGTAGTTTATTGCTGTTATTCTGAGATTGGATTCACAATTATTCAAAATAAAAAAGGAAAGATGATGAATAAACTCGCCTGCGTTACTGCAGTACTTGGCCTCACACTTGGCCTGACTTCCTCGGTCTTTGCCGATGACTTTTCGGATATGGATCCCGTCACTTTGCGCCTGGCTCACGTCGTTAACGAGCAGGATGGCTTCCACATCGCCGCTGTAAAATTCCAGGAGCTGGTCAGTAAGCGCACAGAAGGTGCGGTGACCATCGAACTTTATCCCAATGCTTCTCTCGGCGACGAGCGCACCCTACTTGAGGGTATGCAAATTGGTACCGTGGATATGGGCGTCATAACCAATGGTCCGGTCGCCAATTTCGTAGAAGAAATGGCAGTATTTGAACTGCCCTTCCTGTTTTCTTCCCCGGAAGAAGCCTATGCCGTGCTTGATGGTCCCATTGGCCAGGAGTTGCTGGACAAGTTAAGCGAAGTCAACCTCAAAGGCCTCGCATATGCGGAGCGCGGCTTCCGTAACCTCACCAACAGCGAGCGGCCGGTCAGTCATCCGGATGACATTGACGGTTTGCGCGTGCGTGTCATGGAGAATCCTGTTTACGTTGATACGTTCCGTGAGCTGGGGGCAAATGCCGTTCCCATGGCCTGGACCGAAGCGCTGACAGCAATGCAACAAGGCACTATTGATGGCCAGGAAAATCCTGTCAACGTCGTACACTCCTTTAAGCTCAATGAGACTCAGAACTATATGACGATGTCTCGGCACACCTACGCGCCGGCGATATTTGTCATGGGGATGCCAGTATGGAACCGCTTGCCGGAGGCAGCTCAAGGCGTAATCAAACAGGCGGCCCAGGAAGCTGCGGAACATGAGCGCAGCGTTAATGCTGAAATGGAGTCCAAGCAGTTGGCGGAGCTTCGAGCATCGGGGATGGAAATCGTAGAGGATCCTGAGATTGATGCCTTCCAGGCTGCCGTCGCCCCCGTCTATGAAAAGTACGGTAATCAGTTTGGTGATTACCTGGAGCGGATTCGTGAATTCCAGCAGCAATAGTTAAAGGACCCGACGACGTTATGTTGGGAATTCTGAAGAGAGTTGAACGTGCAATCGATGCCATCATGCAGCCTATGGTGTTTGCGGCGATGGTGGCATTGATCGCCGTGATCACGCTGCAGATTATATCCAGGGTTTTCTTTACAGCGGCGGGCTGGACTGAGGAGTTAGCCAGGTTCCTGCTTATCTGGATCACTTTTATGGGGGCCACCCTCGCGTTTCAGCGTGGTCGCCATATCGCTGTTACCTTCGTCGTCAATGCGCTGCCAGGCAGGCTGCGGCAAGTGACGCGTATTCTGGCTGTGGCCATTGTTTTGGGATTCATGATTGCGTTAGTGCTTGTTGGCTATCGCTATATGCAGATGCAAAGCTTCCAGACCTCGGCCTCTCTTGGCTGGTCAATGACCTACGTTTACGCGATTATCCCGGTCTGTGGAGCGCTGATGAGTTGGTATGCATTTGTTGATCTGGTTGAACTGGTGTCCGAAGGACCTGACGCCGCCGAGACTGCTTCTGATATAAGTGACCCGCCACTGTGACTGGTCTGCTGTTCCTACTTTTTTTTCTGTTCATGCTCATTGGCGTACCTATTGCCGTGTCAATCGGTGCCAGTACGATGGCAGCGCTGTTTTTTCAGGGTGTGCCACTGATGGTGGTTACCCAGCAGATGTTTCAGGGGATTAACTCCTTCGCCCTGGTTGCGGTACCTATGTTCATACTGGCCGGCGACCTCATGGCCCAAGGCAAGGTCAGTGAGAAGCTGGTCAGTTTTGCGGACTCGCTGTTTGGGTTTCTGAAAGGTGGGCTTTCTATCGTAGCCGTACTGGCAGGCATGTTCTTTGCGGCTATATCCGGCTCAGGGGCAGCCACCACGGCAGCTGTTGGCTCCAGCCTGGTGCCGGAGCTTCGTAAAAAAGGGTATGACCCGGCGGCGGCAGCCAGTTTGATTGCTGCCAGCGGCACTATTGGTGTGGTGATCCCGCCATCAGTGCCGATGATTATCTATGCTGTCATTGCTCAGCAATCGGTTTCCAAGCTGTTTTTAAATGGTTTTATTCCCGGCCTTATCATGGGTTTGGGGCTCATCGCTATTGCCATTACCCAGGGTTACCGTCGGAATTATCCGCGTGGGACAGCATTATCCCTCGCTACTATTTGGGGCACGCTCAAGAGTGCAAGCTGGGGGTTGATGACACCCGTCATTATTCTGGGTGGAATATTCTCTGGCATCTTTACACCCAGCGAAGCGGCAGTAGTGGCGGTCAATTACGCACTGTTAGTTTCATTGTTTATCTATCGCGACCTCAAGCTTCCGGATATCTATCGGATATTGATCCGCTCTGCGATTACAACCGCCGTTATCATGTTCGTCATTGCCACATCGGCCGTTCTGAGCTGGACACTATCAAGTTGGCAGGTACCCGGCGCGATTGCTGAATCGGTCCTGTCACTGTCCACTAACCCTTACATTATTATGCTACTCGTCGTCGGTATCATCCTGATAACGGGGGTGTTCATCGAAACAGCGAGTGCCCTGATAATCTTGACCCCGGTTCTGTTGCCGTTGGTCATCCAGCTAGGAATCGACCCAATCCACTTCGGTCTCATAATTGTGGTGGGACTGGCCATTGGTATGATTACGCCTCCAGTCGCAATCAACCTATATGTGGCGTCCTCTGTCACCGGTTTGCCGCTCGAGCGCATCACCCGCGCTATCATTCCCTACCTGCTTGGCTTAATCGCAGTGTTGCTTCTGGTGGTTTATGTCCCGATTTTTACAGGCATATCAGGTTAGGCAGGAATCGCTGCGTCTCAGTTGTCGTGATGAAACGGGAGTGGTAGTAGGAATCTTATTGGAAGAGCTTTGAAACAGTATCGGGAAAGAAAGACGGTATAGAGAAGGGAACTGCAAGAAACGGATCGTTAAGCAGGAATGGTAGGACCAGGCAGATTTGAACTGCCGACCTCTGCCATGTCAAGGCAGCGCTCTAACCAACTGAGCTATGGTCCTATGTCCTGCAACGGGGTGGAAATATACTGATTCCGATGGGCGTGGTCAACCTCTTTCAGGCGGTTTTCTGCTTTCTGGCCCAGCCTTTTATGGCCTTGCTGAGCACTCCCCACCGATTGATCAGCAGTGCGAGGAATATCAGGCCGCAACCGGCAAGTTGTGTGGTGGACATGGATTCGCTGAACCAGCCTGCAGCGAACAGTGCGACCCATACCGGCTCCAACACAAGGATTACAACTCCGTGGCTGTGGGTAGCCAGGCTTTGGGCATAGGTCTGCAGCAGGAAGCGGCCTGCCGTGCCTACCACGGCACTGGCAATCACCCAGCCGGCGAGAATGCCGGAGAAGTTCTCGAGAGTCGGTGTCCAGGGTTCCAGCAGCAATGACTCGGTCAAGGTGACGGTGCCTACGGTGAGCAGCGCAATGGTCGTGAGGGGCAGGGCGGGGACGCGGTGTTTTTCCACGGACTCTCCCCGGCGGTTGATCACCGTGCGCTGGTTGGCCGCGCGGGTGTTAAGGGTGAAATACAGCGCAAAGATAAACGCAGCCACCACGAAGAAAACCTGACCGATTTCGGGCCGGAATCCATTTTTGAGCGACAGCAGCGCGAGCCCGCCCACCGCGACCGGAATTGCAAACCAGGTGCTCAAAGGCTGTGCCTCCTGGAAGACAACCCGGGCAATCACAGGCACGATGACCACACCAAGGCTGGTCAGGAAGGCACCTTCACCTATGTGGGTGACGTGAAACAGCCCCATCACCCAGAAGCTCATGGCCACTCCGAACACCAGCCCCACGCCAGCACTGCGCTTGAATTGGTCCAGGCTTAGTCGTTTCAGCGAAGGCCAGGCTATGACCGCCAGTACCGAACCGGCCAACAGGAACCGAAGGGCCATGAACATCAGCGGCGGCATCAGTAATACGGCTTCCTTGGAAAATATCCAGCTAATGGCTGCCATCAGGGTGACAACCACCAGTAACAGGTCGGATTTATGAGTGTTCGAGAGGGGCATTCAAGACCGCCATAGAGTGGATAGGCTTTAGAGCGACAGCGGCGGAGTTTATCACGGGCAGGTAAGAATGGCTCTTCCATGAGCCGGTTGGTGCTCCTTCAGACGGTTGGGTCCATCTTGGTATTTTTAGTTGTTGAGTGTGTTGTAGACCAGCGTCGACATATCGGTCTGGTCCGAACCGGGTACTTCAACATATCGGTCACCGGAACCCCACCACTGCCACCAGGCGCGCTTGTTGTAGGTGCGGCTGGCGAAATCGACACGCAGCCCATTGAGGGTTGTGTCATTCACTACGGGGACGGAAATGTTGCCGGTTTCCGAGCCCAGAACGCCGCTGTGGGAAGCACCCTCGTTCATCAGGATCGGAAAGTGATTGTAGTACAGGTCCGACGGCCCGTTCTGGCTGGACACCTTGCCCGCCAGGCTCAGGTTCGAGCTACAGGAGTCGATACCGTTGCTGGTGGTGGCGCCACAGGCCGAGTGGGTTGGTACCACGCCATCATCGGTGCCGGCAATGAACGGCTTGGTAATGCCGCCGTAGGAGGAGCCGCCGGCCACAAACCGCAGGCGCGGAATACTATTGGGACTGACGGCGAGGTTGCGTGCCGTGTTGGTTTGCAGGTCATTGACCACGCCAAGGCTGCCTGGCTCAGGGGTGATGCCGGTGAAGGCACGTACCGCCTGTTTGAGTGGCCAGTTGTACCAGCTGTCGTTGTAGGCAACGTTCAGGGCCAGATCGGCCAGCTCCGTACCGCCGCCGGCACCGGAGTAGTCGATCGCAGCGAGTATTTTCAGCGGCTGCAGTCCGTCGGCCTGAAGCCAGCGTGCCTGGTTTTCCAGAAGATATCGGGTAACCAGGTCACCGGTGGAATGGGAAACCACAATGCAGAAATCGTTGCATAGCCCCTGCTGGCTGATGTCACGTAGCTGCTGATAGGCCTGCTGGGCGATGTTGCCCTCCACACGGCCATCGCTGCCCCAATCTACACGGGCGTCGGAACGGGACAGCCAGAAGGTACGCCAGTAGTCCTCGCCAGCACTTTTTACCTCATTAAGGTTGGCAGGTGGATTGGCCAGGTCTTCCTGCTGGAAGCCGTGAACCAGGATCACGTTGTGGCCCGCAAGCTGGGCGTGGGCGGTGCCGGCGAACAAGCCGCCGGCGATGGCCACCGCAAGGGCGGTCTTACAGGCACTTCTCTTTCTTGTTTTCATAAAGGCTCCGTCTTTGTTTTATTGTTGTATCAGAACTTGTCTGCCAGCCTTTGCAGCAGCGCAGCACGTTGCTCTGATTCGGGGTCACCTGCCGGGCTGTCGGTCAATCCGTCCAGGTCCGGTGGCGAAAACGAATAGCCATCATCAGGGCCATAGCCATAGTCGGTGCGGTCTCCGGGCGAGGCCGGCAGGCGACGGATCTGCAGGTTGCGCAGTTCCAGGTTACCGCTAATCTCACGATGGGCGAGCACCGAGCCATGGGCTTTGAGCTCCAGGGTGTCGGTGGTTCCGTCGAGTCGCTTCTCCGCCTGCAGCTGCGCGAGTGCGCGGCCGTTGTGGTAGAGCTGGGCAGAGAGGGCATAGAAGCCGGGGTCTTTGGCGTCGAAATGAACCGGTATGATCAGGTCGTTGTTGGTCACCCTTGGGTCGCCCAGGCCGTCAAACTCTCCCAGGACGGGCTCAATGGTCAGGGTTGAAACGTGGCGTACGGGTTTGCCATCAATGGTTGCCTCAACGATCAACCGATATTCGCCAGGCTCTGCGTCGGCCTCAATGATGCCTTCATAGTAGGGGGCACCGGCCTCGTTCTGGAGTGTAGTACTGGCAATCGCCTGGCGAGACTCGGGGGACTCCAGGGTCGCGTCCAGGCTTGGCCCTACTACCTGGGAGCCAGTAATGCTCGCTGCCACAAGAATGTCTTCTTCCTGTACGAAGCGGTATTTCTCAAGTGTGACGGTAAATTGTCCGCCCCCGTCCAGCGGCAGCTCCACAGGGTCGAAACGGTTGCCGGCGTAGGCCTTGGCCTGGTCGTCAGAGATTGGAATGGAGTAGGTCGGGTAGCGGATGTTCTGGCTGTATTGGGCTGCAGCACTGGCCAACATGAAGCCGATCGCATTCTCAGAGGGTTCCTGCTTTTCCGTGGTCGGCGATTCGGCCGGCCCGGGCTTGGAGCGGGTGGTGTCTGTTCCGGAAGGGGGCGGGCTCCTACCTTCGCTCTCACCGGTTATCCAGGAGAACCGGACTGTATTGTCGGTCGACAGTAGATATCCCAGGCCGACGGCACCGGACACAACGAACGTTAGGGCCAAGAGCAACCGCAGTGGCATCTTTGGATCCTTGTTGGAGGCATTTTATGGCGCGAACGCCATTATTTTTGTTGTTGTATTAACATAACGGGCCAAACTGACTTCGCGCAAAAAAATGGCCCGAATGTGTAACAGAATGTGTCCAGGGTGTGATGTTGTTCACACTACCTCATAACCAGCCGGACTCTTTCACAGCTTCGAGGCCGAACCTGAGGCGAACGTCATCACCCACCAGATCCTGATCAATGCCGTAGGTCATGCCCCAATTGCTGCGCTTAATGGTGGCCTCGGCGGTGATGCCGAGGGTGTAGTCCTCGTGCCCGATGGGGTAGTCGGCAGATTTGTTAAGGGTTACATCAACATCCACCGGGCGGGTTTTGCCCAGAAGGGTCAGGTCACCGGTCACAATGCCGGTGTTTTCGCCGGTGGTTTCGAAATTGGTGATCTCAAAGGTGATATCCGGGAACTTTCCACTGTTGAGAAAATCCTCGTTGCGCAGGTGGCCATCCCGTTTATCGTGATTGGTGAAGACGCTTTTGCTTTTGAACGTCAGTGTGCCGGAGGTGAGCTGTTGAGTCTCCTCGTCGTAGCCGAACTTTCCTTCCACATCCCGGAACATGCCCATTACCGGGGCATAGCCGATGTGGTTCACCTCAAACGACATCGAGAAATGCTCATCGTCGATAACGTAGGTTTCCGGCTCGGCCATGGCAACGGGGGCGGACAATGCCAGTGAGGCGGTCAGTGCAGCAGTGGATAGGAACGCTTTCATGTCTTTCTCCCTGTTTGATAAAGCCAGCGCAGGTCTGTAAAAAACGAATAACAGAGCAGTAACAGCGCGATAGCGAGTGTGGCAGTCGCGAAGCCGGTCGGCGTAATCGGCAATATGGCAACCATCAGGGTGACTATTTGCCATACGCAGACAGTTTTGCGTCGAAAGCTGTCGGGTAGTGGTCTGTCCATGAAGCGAAACCAGTGGCCAGCGATCACAAAGGCGTAACGCATCAGCCCCAATGCGAGAACCCATGGGCCGGCTTTGCCCTGGGCCAGGACCGCAACACACAGCCCGAGGATGAACAGCGC
The DNA here is from genome assembly GCF_042604615.1 of Marinobacter sp. M5B. Lineage (NCBI taxonomy): Bacteria > Pseudomonadati > Pseudomonadota > Gammaproteobacteria > Pseudomonadales > Marinobacteraceae > Marinobacter > Marinobacter sp. M5B. The sequence continues at coordinate 2,642,104 of NZ_CP156894.1, read as the reverse complement.
ATCCAGTTCCATGTCGAATCGGGCACCGAACGCCGTTGTTGAACGGGTGGCCCTTGCGACTGCGCCATCCACGCCGTCAAGAATCAACGCCAGTAAACACAATGACCCGTACAACCACAGCCAGTTCCCTAACCCGGAAGTGAACGGCGCCAGGCTGATGAGGAGTATGACGAGGGAGGCGCGTACCAGGGTTGCCCGATTGGCCCAACCGAAGTCCTGTTCCGCAGGCCAGAAGCGAATAACAGGCACCGCAATTGCCAGGCAAAGCAACACGGCGAGCGCGTAAAAGCTGGCAGGGGGATGGAATCCGATGCCAGCGGCGGTCACCATGAGCGCCGTCAGTCCGCCGGACCAGGCAAGATCGGCAGCCAGGGGCAGGCGGAACGTGTGAGTGTGGGAATCCATCATCAAACCCCAGCGTATGATTGAGCGTGCATCCGGTCGTAACAGGGCCTTACTGAAAATATGGATGCGCCTGTATGCACTATAGCTGGCAAGGCCGCGTGTACTATAGCCTGCGTATACTATAGTGAGTTACGTGCGCTGTAAGGAAACAGACGATATGACAAACGCATTTTGGGTGACCGGGCCCGGGGAAGGGGCCATTCTCCCAGCAACCTACGATCATTGTTCGGCGACCGACGCTGACAGTCCAGCGGTGTCTGTGCGAGCGCTATACTCGGGCGTCAGTCGTGGAACCGAGTCATTGGTTTTCAACAACCGTGTGCCACCGTCGGAATACGATTCGATGCGTGCCCCGTTCCAGGAAGGCGATTTTCCCTTCCCGGTCAAATATGGTTATGCCAGCGTAGGCCGTGTTGTTTCGGGCCCCGAGGCCCTGACTGGCCAGTCGGTTTTCTGCCTGTTTCCTCATCAGGAGCACTACCAGGTTCCTGCATCCGCCGTGGTACCTCTTCCATCCGGTCTTCCGGAATCCAGGGCAGTGCTGGCCGCCAACATGGAAACCGCGGTTAACGGCTTGTGGGATGCTTCACCACGAGTGGGAGAGCGGGTCGCAGTGGTTGGCCTTGGCGTCGTTGGTCTGCTGGTTGCGTGGCTTGCCAGCCGCATACCAGGTACCCGGGTTACCGCCGTGGACACCAATCCACAGCGTAAAACGGTTGCGCACACCCTGGGGCTGGATTTCCAGACCCAATGCCGACAGGACGATCATGACTTGGTCATCCACGCCAGCGGCCACCCAACGGGTCTTGAAACCGCTCTTGCGCTGGCGGGACAGGAAGCGCGAATTATTGAGATGAGCTGGTACGGCGAGCAGCCAGTGCCGGTATCCCTGGGCCGGGCATTCCATTCCCGTCGGCTGACGATACGGTCTAGCCAGGTTGGTAACCTGCATCCTGAGCAGCGGCCACGCTGGCGCCATCGGGATCGAATGGTGCTGGCCCTGGAGCTGCTGCGGGATGATGTCCTGGACTGCCTGATCAGCGGCGAAACCACCTTCGAATCACTGCCGGAGGTTATGCCGGCACTTGCTGGAAACAGAGCTGGCGGAACGGCCTCCGACACTCTCTGCCACCGTATCGTATACCCCGACAATTGACTCCCATCATCCGTATCGAGGACCCAAAACCCATGTTCAGCCTTACCGTCAGAGACCACATGATGATCGCCCACAGCTTTAAGGGTGACATTTTCGGCCCCGCCCAGGGCCTGCATGGCGCCACCTACGTGGTTGATGTCTCCTTCGAGCGGGAAGCCCTCGACAACGACGATCTGATCGTCGATATCGGGCTGGCGTCCGAGGTGTTGTCGTCGGTGATTGCCGAGTTCAACATGAAGAACCTGGACGATATCGAGGAATTTGCCAATCGCAATACCACCACCGAATTCATGGCGATGACGGTGTTCGACCGACTGGCCGCGGCGATCCGCCAGGGCCGGCTGGGTGAAACCGGCAAAGGCCTGTGTTCGATGAAGGTCACCCTTGGCGAATCCCATATTGCCTGGGCCAGCTACCATGGCGAACTCTGAGCCATTAACGTCGGTGTTGTTCGTTGTCCCGGGGGATCCTGAACAGAAAACCGGAGGCTACCGGTACGTTCAGCATGTTGTCGCAGGGCTCAGGGATAACGGCGTGGATGCCTTTGTTTCCGGGCTCTGTGGCAGCTTCCCGGTGCCAGACCGGATGGCGGAAGCATCCATGAACAGGTTGCTTGCCGACCTTGCGGATGATTCGGTGGTGGTACTTGATGGCCTGGCCATGGGCGGGCTTCCGGACGTGATCGCCAACCATGGATCCCGTTTGCGGGTTGTGTCGCTGGTCCACCACGCCCTGGCGGATGAAACGGGGCTGCCGCAAGAGTTGCAGGATTGGCTTTTCCGGGTAGAGCGTCGGGCGCTGTCAAAGGTGGCCGGGGTCATCACGACCAGTGCCCACACCGCGCACCGACTGAATGACTACAGCGTACCGGCCACGGCCATCCGCGTGGTTGAGCCGGGCGCCGACACCATTGCCGGTATTGGCGCTGAAACCCAGCCATCAAGAGCCCAGGGCCCCACGATTCATCTGCTCTGTGTGGCCCACCTGTCGCCGCGCAAGGCACAGCACCATCTGGTTGAAGCGTTAAGTGATCTCCGGGACTGTTCATGGCACTGCACCCTGGCAGGCTCGCTGGATCGCGACGAGCGCTATGCCCACGATCTTCGCGGTATCATTGCGAACCTGGGGCTTGAACATCGGATCAGTCTTTTGGGGGAGCTGGACGACCTTGAGCTTGCCGGCGCCTATCGTAACGCTGATGTTTTTGTGCTGCCGTCCGTTTACGAAGGGTATGGAATGGTGATTGATGAGGCGATTGCCGCGGGGTTGCCGGTGATCACCACGGATGGGGGTGCCCTTTCCACCACAGGCCTGCGGCCTGGCGTCCGGCAGTATCAAGCCGGCGATGTCGCAGGGTTGCGGGCGTGCCTGGAAGACTGGCTTACTAACCCCGGCGCGCTTGGCGAGGCGGCTACCCAGGCACAGCAGGCGGCGCGCTCCCTGCGAAGCTGGCAGAGTACCGCCATTGACTTCCAACGGGCACTGGAAGACCTGCTGCCGCCACCGGACCCTACCACCTTCGACAGCGACTGGCTGGCACTGCGTGAGCCGGCAGACCACCTTGCTCGTAACAAGAGGCTGCTCTCGGAGGTGCTGGTTTGGGCGGAACAGGACTATTGTCACCCGGGCGTTCTGAGCGGTCATCACGCACCACCACTGCTGGTGGTGGATCTGGGTACCGGCACTGGCTCCAACGCCCGTTACCTTGTGCCGGCCATGACGGTACCCCAGCGCTGGGTGCTACTGGACCAGGACGAACACCTGCTTGCCCTTGCCGGAGAGAGACTGCAACACCTTGATGTCCCGCTGGAAACCCATGCCTGTCACTTGAACGCCAAGCGGCTTGCCGGGCAGATTCCGGATGGCACCCGGTTGATCACAGCTTCGGCCCTGATAGACCTGATGTCGGAAGACTGGCTAGAGGCATTGGCGGTCGCCGCCACCAGACACAAGGCCGGCGTGTTTATCGTTCTGAGTTACGCGGGGAATGTCGAGCTGTCGCCGGCAGACCAGGACGACGACTGGATACGCGAGACCGTCAACGAGCACCAGCACAACGATAAGGGGACTGGTGCCGCGCTGGGGCCATCGGCGACGAATTACCTCAAGCAACAGCTCGAATTGCGGGACTATCAGGTGTCTGTTGCTCCAAGCCCGTGGCGCCTGACGCCTGCTCAAAGTGCACTTCAGCGCGCCTTGCTTGAGGGCTGGCGTGACGCGGTGATGCAACAGTCGCCGAGCGAACGTCAGCGGGCCGAGCGCTGGTTTGGCCTGCGTCTGAAGCAGGCTGATGAGCAGAGCCTGTCAATCCGCGTGGAACATGAAGACTTGTTTGCCCGGCCAGCCAGAGACGGCGTTGCCTGACGTGCGACGCCTGCTCCGAACCCGTTACCTGCGCTGGGGTTTCACCCTGCTGTTGCTATTGGCCACTGGCTACTTCCTGGATCTGGGCGTGCTCTGGCGGGAACTGGCGCAGTTCTCATTACTGGCGTTATTGGCAGCCATGGTGGTGTCCGTTGCGCAGGTAGTGCTTTCAGCCTGGCGCTGGCGTTACACCGCCCGGCGACTTGGGTTGGTCTTGCCCATGGCTGTTGCGGTGCGGGAGTACTACCTTGCCACTTTTCTCAATCAGGTGCTTCCTGGCGGGGTGATGGGCGATGTTAATCGGGCCTGGCGTCACAGTCTCGACTCCGGTGAGCGCCTTGCGTCCGCTCATGCCGTCATGATTGAGAGAATGTCCGGGCAACTGGTGATGATGGCTGTGGCGCTGAGCCTGGGTGTTTGGCTTGTCTGGTACCGATACGGAATGCTTGAAGCCTTCTCGGAATATGGCGAACGGGCGCTGCTATTGCTGGCAGGCCTGACAGCCACAGTGGTATTGGTTACAAGTATTTGGCAGCGCGCGAAAGACTATGTCCATGCGCTGCGGCGGGACTTGCGCAAAGCCTTGTTGGAGTGGCCGGCCGTGGGTGTCCAGTTGGTGTCTTCCGCCGGTGTGGTGGCCAGTTACCTGGCCGTGTTCTCGTTGCTGGCTCTGGGCGCGGGTTATTGGAGTGACCCGCACATGGCTTTGGTTCTGACGTCTCTTTGCAGCCTTCTGCTGCTGGTCATGGCCATTCCGGTCACTGTTGCAGGCTGGGGGGTACGCGAGGGTGCTGCGGCATTGCTCTGGCCCATGGCTGGGATGCCGGCAGAGCAGGGTGTTGCACTCAGTGTCGGCTATGGGTTGGCGGTTCTGTTGTCGAGCCTTCCGGGCGTGCTGTTCGTGTTCACTCGTCGACAGTCGAACGAGTGAAATCCAGGTCAAACAGCATGTCACTGCCCAGGTCCACCATCTGGGCCTTCGGGCGCAGGGCGCTGTCGAGTTTCTTGATCTCCGGCAGTGAAAATGCCGGGCGCCCACTGCCGATGATCATGGGGGCGATCATGACATGCAGCCGGTCGAGCAGGTCCGCATTCAGGAATTCAGACACGGTAAGCCCACCGCCTTCCACAAAAATCTTGCGAAGGCCAAAGTCCGCGAGAACCGCGAGTATATGGGCAGGGTCCGTGGTGTCATTCTGCCCGAGGCAGGGCACATCTGTTACGCCGTGGCGGGGCGTCAGCTTGTCGCCGGCGTGGTAGTCCCCTGCGACGAGGCGGAGCGTAGGGGATGCTTCGTCGCTGAACAGGTGATGGCTGTCCGGAACCCGATGGTTGCGATCAATCACCACCCGGACCGGATTAATGCCGGACGTCTTGCGGACTGTCAGCCTGGGATTGTCGGTGGATGCGGTTCCGGCGCCGACAATGACCGCTTCCGACACAGCCCGCAAGCGGTGCAGGTGGGTAATGCCATCCTCGCCATTGATGAACTTGGAAGCGCCGGTCACCGTGGCGATACGTCCGTCCAGACTCTGCCCCATCTGGCCGACAACCCGCGAGCGCGTGCCTTGAGCAACCGGGCAGCACAGAGGCAGGAAAACTGACAGCAGGTTGCGTGCGTCGAGCTCTGCTGGCAGTCGAAGTTCCCATTCGCCGTTCTGGCCTATATCCAGTGCTGGCTTGTCACTGCCCGGCAATGAGAGTGTCACATTGCTGCGGTTCACTGCGTCCAGTACCAGCTCCCATGCGGTGTTCTTATCCAGTGCTTTTGCCGCCATACCAAGTTATTTCCGTTGCTTATGGATTCATTATAGGTAGATTGTGTGTAAAGCTATATGTACGTTACATTTCCGGTTTGATTCACCGAAAGTGCCATCAGGCCACAAGACTAACCACGGCAGAGAACACTCCTATGCGGTACCTGCAAACCTTTAACCGCCGCCTGCGGCAGATTCGGGAAGCCGGGCAGTTGTCGTGCGGGGACGTGGCAGAAATGTGCGGAGTGGACGAGGCGCGGGTGGTGAGTTGGGAATCGACTGATGCGAGGCAGCGGGCATGGCCGGGTGTCACCGAGTTACTGGATTTTTGCCTGAAGACGGAAACCCCACTGGAAGACCTGCTGGATCTGGACGACGCCGGGGACACCGGCCAGTTGGAGTTGCCAGGCCTGGCGTTCAGCCAGGGCGATGACCTGTCAACGGCCCTGAAAGAACTGGAGCGTGAAATCAGCCGGATTCAACTTTCAGAGGAGGAAATGGAACTGCTGCGCCGGTTCCGGAAAACCTCCGGCGAAAACCGGCGCATGATCCTGCAAATCCTCGGCAAATAGGCGCCTATTTACCTTTCTTGTAGATGTTTTCGTAAACGTAGTTGGTCGCTTCCACAAACCCGTCAATACTGCCGCAATCAAACCGGCGGCCCTTGAATTTATACGCCAGCACACAGCCGTTCTTCGCCTGTTCCAGCAGCGCATCCGTTATCTGAACTTCACCGTTCTTGCCGGGCGCCGTGCGCTCGATGATGTCAAAAATATCGGGCGTGAGGATATAGCGACCGATAATCGCAAGGTTGCTGGGGGCGTTCTCCGGCGATGGTTTTTCGACCATGTCGGTGATGCGATAGAGGCCGTCTTTCATCGACTCGCCCGCTATGACGCCATATTTGTGGGTCTCGTCTTCCGGTACTTCCTCAATGGCAACGATGGAGCAGCGGAACTGGTTGTAAAGTTTAACCATCTGGGCGAGTACGCCTTCTTCGGCGCCGTCAGCCACGCAGAAGTCGTCCGCCAGTACAACCGCGAATGGGTTGTCGCCAACAAGGTTGCGACCGGTGAGAATGGCGTGACCGAGACCTTTCATTTCGTTCTGGCGGGTAAAGGCGAACGAGTTATTGTCGATCAGCTCCCGGATGGAGGTAAGCAGGTCTTCCTTGCCCGAGCCGGCAATCTGGTGCTCAAGCTCATAGCTGATGTCGAAGTGATCCTCGATGGCCCTTTTACCACGACCGGTAACGAAACCGAACTCGTGAACCCCCGCTTCTGCAGCTTCCTCCACACCGTATTGAACAAGGGGCTTGTTCACAATGGGCAGGATTTCCTTGGGCATGGCTTTGGTGGCTGGCAGGAAGCGGGTGCCGTAGCCGGCAACAGGGAAGAGACACTTCTTGATCATAACGTTCGTCCTTATTTCGTTTCGGTCACGGCCTGTTTGAAGTCAGTCGTCCGTGTAGGCTGACTCACGAATTGTGCCAAGTGTAACCAAGTTAGTGACCCAAATGGAGGCCTCGGTAGCGAAATGTAGAATTTGGTAATAAGTGGCACCAGTTCTCAATACCTCCGGCCTATTGAAATCTATAGAAAAAACTTTCAGAGGTCTTTGTAATCATCTGTTTTCTATGAAGATTAACTTTGTAAATTTTGGCAACCAGTGATGGATTTAAGGGCGTTAATGCAATACATTCCGCAGTGACGATTTTTTAAGAATAACCGGTATTCGCAGCGACAGGCGGCCGGCGCTCACTGGCAGGATCAGAAACATTGAGACATTCCCTGTTGTTCGCACTGATTTGGTGCGTTCTCAGCCAACCTTTGTACGCGGAATCATCGGGTTCCTGGTTGCGTAATGGCTGGAAACCCTACGCCGATAATTTTGAGGGCACCGTGAATGCGTTCCGCGATGAGCGTGAACACTGGCTAAGATCCCGATTGAAGTTTTCCGGCAAAACCTCCCTGAACAGCGACGGAATGGACGGGGACATCGGTGTGTCTGCTGACAGCCTGGTCGGTAGCAGCGATGCAATCGGGTTTCATTATCGCGATGCCCGGTCCCACAAGAACCGCTCGGACGTCAACGCCACCTCGTTTCGCTACCGCTTTCCGGCCGGCGCCAACCAAGTAACCGTGGAAACCGGAAGTTCTTACTACAGCCACGCCGTTACCAGTGGTGACAGGCGCTACAATGCCAGTGGCGAATCCAGTGTTGTGGGTGTCGGGGCCAGTCGGCCGCTGTTTTCACGGTTTGGTCTGGCGTTTGATGGTGTTGCCCACCATACCGGTCGAGGCAGTCGCGCTATGGAGAAGGGGAGCCTGGTATCGGAGAGCCGCTACGAGTTGTCCTCAGTCGGTCTCAAGGCGCAGGGCGGTCATGAGCTTTGGGATGGTTTGCAGGCCAGCACCGGTCTTCTGGCGGTGAGCGGTCGCGAGTACAGTTCGACCGATTATCGGTTGCAGGACGATGTTGGTCGCGAAGACGCCTTCTATAAAGTGGCGATGTCCGCTTCGCTGGAACAGGAGCTCTATCGGTGGCGCTGGCGGATTCACGGACGCTACCAGTTCGCTGATGAAGATCTTCCGGTGTCGGAGTATCTGACCGTCGCAGGCCCCTCCATGATCGCTGGTTTTAACGGGCAATCCGTATCGGTTGTTCGGGGTGGCTGGTTGCGCCTGGATACCGCCAGCCCCTCCTGGCAGATGCCGTTTATGGACGGTGTGCTTTCCAGCGTGAATTTTGCGGTGTTGCACGGCTGGGTTCCATACTCTGAGACCCAGTCCGACCGCCACGGCCGGGCCTCTGCTGGCCAGGTGTCGTTGAAGTTCGAGGGCCGGGCTTTCACAGCGAATGTCAGCGTCGGCCGTATGATTCGTGCTTCCACGATGGCCATGACGATGCCCGAACGCCCGGACGTTCGGTTTTCCCTCACCATGGGTATCTGATTGCTTACTAACGACGTTCTAGCTCCCTCCTGAAGCCTCTCGGGCCCCCTGCGGCCAACCTGCCTTACGAAGATGTCACTTGAGACGGCGCCGGTCGCAAGTGCTACATTAAAAAGTCGATGGACATTTTTGAGGTAGGAGCTACATGCATTCAGGGAAACGATGGCTGATCGGCCTGATATTGCCGGGGCTGCTCTACGCCCATGCGGCGGGGGCGCTTGAGTTCAGGGAAATAGTGGACAAGGCCAAAGCAAGGGCTGAAGGTGAGTATCAGCCACCACCTCCGGTGCCCGGCTTTCTCAGGAACCTGAGCTACCGAGCCTACCAATCCATCCGCTTCAATCCACAATCCAGCCTTTGGCGGGAAGGGCGCTCCCGTTTCCAGGTGATGATGGTGCCACCGGGGAGCTATTACACCCACACCGTCAAGTTGAATGAAGTGGATGCCGACGGTGTAAAACCCATCCCGTTTGATAAATCCGGGTTCAGCTTCCCGGACCCGGAACTCGCCAAAAGGGTTCCCGCGGACCTGGGCTATGCGGGCTTCAAACTCACGTACCCGATGGGCCGTGGCGACGAACAGAATCAATTTCTGGTCTTCGCCGGCGCAAGCTACTTCCGGGGCGTGGGTGCCGACAATCACTTTGGCCTGTCGGCGCGGGGTATAGCGATAGACACCGGACTGCCCTCCGGAGAGGAGGTGCCATCGTTTGTTGAATTCTGGCTTGAGCGGCCGGGAGGTGGCAGTGAACGTATGCGGGTTTACGGCCTGTTGGACGGCCCTAGCGTCGCCGGTGCCTACCGTTTCGATATCCAGCCTGGCAAAACCACACGTATCGATGTCACTGCTGAGTTGTTCTACCGCAACCCGGTGGATCAACCGGGCCTGGCGCCACTGACGTCGATGTTCTACTACGGCGAAAATACTGCCAGGCCCCGGGGTGAATGGCGGCCCCAGGTGCACGACTCAAGCGGACTGCTGATTCATGACCAGGGCGCGGGCGAATGGTTGTGGCGCCCTCTGACGAACCCATCGCGCCTCCGGCTCAGCTACCTTCAGGTTGATCGCCTGGCTGGCTTCGGTTTGATGCAGCGGGATACCCAGTTTGACCAGTTTGAGGATGCCGAGGCTCGATATGACAAACGGCCCAGTGCGTGGGTTGCGCCAAGGCAGGGATGGTCGAACGGCGAGGTCGTGCTGGTTGAAATCCCCACCAACGCGGAAACCAACGACAACATCGTTGCCTTCTGGAAACCGAAGGAGCCAGTAAAGCAGGGTGACCATCGGGCGTTTGCCTACAGCCTTCGTTTTGGCGACAAGGACGTATCCGGGCAGGACACCGGGCGTGCGCTGCAAACGTTTGTTGGAGATGGCAATCGTCCCGGAGGCGGCACGGAAGAGGGGGCCTACCGAATCATTGTTGATTTTGCAGGAGGGCCGCTGGACGATCTCAAGCCTAATGCAGCCATCGTCAGCAAGGTCAGTGAGGGCAGCGGAAACAGCGATGCCGTTGAGATCATAGAGCATTTCGTTGAGTACGTTGAGGCTGATGGCACCTGGCGACTGTCGATGCTGGTGCGCCCCGTCGGTGAAAAGGCTCCGGTGCTCCGAGGACAACTCCTGCTTGATAATGAGCCACTGACCGAGACCTGGACCTATTCCATCGGCCCCGATTCCGGGCTTGGTCAGAAACAGTAGAGCGGAGATTTGTTCATGCCGGAAACCTTATGCCAGCAGGCGATCGAGAGGGTCATGACCTATCTGCGCGACGATGGCGTGGAACTGGACGCGGAAACCTGTCGACAGGTGTTGCGTTTGGTTGACGGTGCCATGACAGAAGGTGATGGGCCAGACTTGCCCGCCCGGTGTATTGAGCTCGTGCCGGACTACTTCAACCTGCCGGGAATGGACATCCCGGCGCCCATTCCACCCCTCATGCGCGGCCACCTGGGGTACTACCCCCATGACTGAGGTCGTTAATGCAGCCCCAATCGAGCGTTCGGGAACCTGGCGACGTACCGCCACAGTGCGTCGTTTTTTCCTGACACTGTTTGTGGTTGGGCAAACCGTTGTTGCCAGTTACTTCCTGCTCTGGATTCTGCCGTATCACGGCGGCACATGGGTGGAGCTCGGCCTGCTTGCGCTTTTCATCCTCCTTTATATGTGGATTGCAGTGGGGTTCTGGACGGCCGTGTTTGGCTTTGTGCTCAGGCTGGTAGGGGGCGATCGCCACAGTCTTCTCAAGCGCCATCCGGAGTCGGAACTGGAAAACACGGCGTTGGCCAAAACCGCCATCGTTATGCCGATCTACCATGAGCCGGTGCAATGGACACTCAGTGGGTTGAAGGCTGTCTATCAGGATATTGAGCGGACCGGGCACCTGGACCGCTTTGAGTTTCATATCATCTCCGACAGCAGGGACCCGAACGTCTGGCTACAGGAACAGGCCGAGTGGCATCGGTTGTGCGAAGAGTTGGGGGCCGAGGGGCGGCTGTTCTATCGTCGACGGCGCGTCAATCTCAATTTCAAAAGCGGCAACGTTGCGGACTTTTTGCGGCGTTGGGGCCGTCGTTACCGCTATATGGTTGTTCTGGATGCCGACAGCCTGCTGAGCGCGGGAACCATCGTGAAAATGGTGCAACTGATGGAGCGGGAACCCAACGTGGGTATTTTGCAGACCGCACCCACCATTATCAACGGTGAGTCGCTCTTTGCCAGAGTGCAGCAGTTCGCGAATCGCCTTTACTCGTCGTTGTTTGCCACCGGTCTGGCAGCCATACAGATGGGAGACGCCGCTTTCTGGGGCCACAACGCCATTCTGCGTGTCGAGCCATTCATGGCGCACTGCGGTCTTCGCAAACTACGGGGCTTCGGGCTTTTTCGCGGGCCCATCATGAGTCACGATTTTGTGGAAGCGGCCTACATGGGGCGCGCTGGTTATGAGGTGTGGCTTGAGCCTGAGCTTGGCAACAGTTTTGAAGAATCACCGCCCACCATTTCGGATGAGCTCTCCCGGGACAATCGCTGGTCCAGGGGCAACCTCCAGCATCTTTGGATCCTGCTGTTCGGGCGGAAGTTGCGCCTGGCCCACCGGATGGCGCTGCTGAACGGCATCATGGCGTACCTTGCGTCGCCGCTCTGGTTGGCGTTTCTGATTCTGACGACCGTTGAAGCCGTGCAAATGACCGTCGCCAGCATCAATTACTTCCCAGAAGGGCACCAGGGGCTATTCCCCCTATGGCCGGAATGGCGGCCGGAATGGGCTATCGGGCTTGCGTTGAGCACTCTATCGCTGCTGTTCCTGCCAAAGTTTCTTGCCATCTTTGATGCTGTAATCCACGGCCTTGTGCGGGGCTTCGGAGGTGTCTGGCGGCTATTTCTGAGTGTGATGCTGGAAATCGTTGTGTCCGTGCTGCTGGCTCCGGTCAGGATGATGGCCCACAGCCGATATGTTCTTGGCGCTCTTCTCAACGTCTCTTTGTCCTGGGCAGGGCAGAACCGTACCGAAGAAACGACATGGCGGGACGCTTTTCTGACCCAGTTTCCCGGCATGCTCGTGGGCGCTGGCTGGTCCGCCTTCGCCTGGAGCCTGGACCCCATGTTTTTCCTCTGGTCCCTGCCCGTAGCGGTGCCGCTTGTGTTGGCAGCCCCGACATCGGTGGTGCTCAGCCGTGTAGGGCTGGGGCGGGCCTTCCGAAAAAAAGGATTACTGGTGATACCGGAAGAACTTACACCAGTCGCGGTATTGAACGACGCCAGACGCGCAAGGGCCGAGAGTGATGAGATTCCGGTGATTACCGCTGTGGAGGCCGCCGTGATACGGCCGCGACTGAACCAGCTTCATCTCACTTTGGCGCGCGCCGATCGCCAACCCAGAAGGGCGGAGTTGCTGGCGCCATTGGTACGGCGGCTCGCTGACAAAGGGCCGGAGTCATTGTCCCGGAACGAACTCAGCCAAGTGTTCCGTGACCGCACGGCACTGGCGGAACTGCACCAGCTTGCCTGGCGTTCATCGCCGGACAGTTTCTGGGGACGGCGAATATCCAGTCTGGGCAAGACAAAACCTGAAGAGTAAAGGCTTCAATATTAGACGGGAGCATGACATGGACAGACGCACACTGATCAAAACCTTCGTCAGTCTGGCGGGAGCCCAGGCACTGCCCCTCTCGGCATTGATGTACAGTGGTTCCAGCGTGGCGGGCGAGGTTGGTGAGCCCAAGCCATTCAGTTACGCGTGGCTGAAAGGCCATGCGCGGGCCTTGGCCGGTGAACCCTGGGTGTCACATGAAGGGGAGTTGCCCGGCTCGTTGAAGAATCTGTCCTGGGACGATTACCAGGCGATCGGCTTTCGCCCCGAAGAAGCGCTTTGGCGTAACGACGACAATGCGTTCCAGGTGCAGCTCTTCCATCTTGGCCTCTACTTCAAAACCCCGGTGCGCATCCACGAAGTGGAAGATGGCGAGGCCCGGGAGCTTGCGTACAAGCCGGAATATTTCCGATATGAGGGTGAACAACCCCTGGGGACCCTGCCGGAGGATCTTGGCTATGCCGGGTTCCGTGTTCACTTCCACACGGACTACGAGCGCGACCTGGCCGCTTTCCTCGGCGCCAGCTACTTCAGGGCGGTTGGGTCAGAGATGCAATACGGGCTCTCCGCCAGGGGTCTGGCGATCGACACCGCACTGGAAAGCGGGGAAGAGTTCCCGCAGTTTTCGGCCTTCTGGCTGGAGAAACCGAAACCGGGCAGCCAGAACATGGTGGTCTATGCACTTCTGGATTCACCCAGCACGACCGGTGCCTATGCCTTTACGTTGACCCCGGGACGGAACATGGTGATGAGCGTGGATGCGGCGATATACCCGAGAAAACCCATTCAGCGGGTGGGGGTCGCGCCACTGACCAGTATGTACCAGACCGGTGAGAATGATCGCCGCATGGCCTATGACTGGCGCCCGGAAATTCACGATTCGGACGGGCTGTCGATCCTGAACGGGCAGGGCGAATGGCTGTGGCGGCCACTGGTCAATCCTCGCTCCCTGCGGGTAAATACGTTTGTTGACAATAATCCTCGTGGCTTTGGCCTGCTGCAGCGCGACCGCCGGTTTGCCAACTACCAGGACGATGGCGTGTTCTACGAGAAACGTCCGAGCACCTGGGTCACGCCTCACGATGACTGGGGCAAAGGCAGTGTGATGCTGGTGGAGATTCCCACCAAGGACGAGACGTTCGACAATATCGTCGCCTTCTGGCACCCCGAGAAGCCCATGGAGCCGGGGCAGGAGTATCTTTATTCCTACACGTTGTCATGGGGGGCCGAGCCGCCGATGGAGCCAGAGGAGTTGGCCACGGTCCAGGCAACACGTACGGGATTGGGGGGCGTTGTCGGGCAGGAGCGAAAATATTTCTCCTGGCGGTTTGCCGTGGACTTTGCCGGCGGCGCGCTGCCGCTGGTGGGGGACGATGCAGAGGTAGAGCCGGTGATAACGGCCAGCCGTGGGGAGGTGGAAATCACCTCTGCGCGGCCATTGGACTCCATTGGTGGTTATCGGGCGATGTTTGACCTTGTGCCCGACGACTCCCTGGAACCGATTGACCTGCGTCTTCAGCTCAAGCTGGGCAACCAGGTGCTTACCGAAACCTGGTTGTACCAGTACACGCCGCCGCCGAAGGACGAGCGCACTCTCTATTAGCCTTGCTTCTGGGCGGTGAAGGCTGCCGCTCTGTCAACAATTACGCTGCCAGGTAATTCGGGATTGTTGACAATAATTGAGTTAGGGCGTAGATTTCCGGTAATTCCAGTCACTATTGTTGACAAAATATGCCGGAAGCTATCGCCCAAACCTATACCCGTGCCGATGAAGCCTTCGATTGTCTGCAAACGGCCATCGTTAAGGGCGACCTTGCCCCTGGCGAAAAGATCGGCGAAGTCGAACTCTGCTCCCGTTTCAATCTTACCCGTGGCCCGCTTCGCGAGGCGCTTGGCCGCCTTGAATCCCGAGGGTTGCTGGTGCGCCGGCCCCACGCCGGGGTAAAGGTGGTCTCAGTCAGCGCTGATGAACTCATGGAGCTCTACCGCATTCGCGAAACCATGGAGGGGCTCGCCGCCCGTCAGGCCGCCGAGCGGATGACCGATCAGGAAATCGCTGACCTGTCCGCCACCCTCGATAGCCATGAGCGAATGATCGAACAGGCCCAGGGCCAGGCCTACTATCAGGCGGAAGGCGACTACGACTTCCATCACCGAATTGCCACAGGCAGTCGCAACACCAAACTCGCGCAAATGCTGCTGGGTGATCTTTACTATATGGTCCGGATGTATCGTTACCGTTTGAGCACCTCATCCGGGCGCCCTCACATGGCGCTGGGGGAGCATCGCAGGATTGTTGAAGCCATCGCCCAGCGTGACGGCGAGCTGGCGGAATTCCTGATGAAACGACACATCCATGCGGCCCGCAAAAACATCGAGAAAAAGATTCAGCAAGGCGATTTAACGATCTAGAACCGTCACCCCAAATAACGAGGTTACTCATGTCCAAAACACTATCCCCAGGCGCACGCTTCCGCAAAGCCCTGAAAGAAAACCACCCCCTACAGATCGTCGGCACCATCAACGCCTATACTGCCATGATGGCGGAAAAGGTCGGTCATCAGGCCATCTACCTGTCCGGCGGCGGTGTTGCCAATGCGTCCTATGGTTTGCCGGATCTGGGCATGACCACTCTGAACGATGTGGTCGAGGATGTCCGCCGTATCACTGCGGCCACCGACGTCCCGCTGCTGGTAGACATCGATACCGGGTGGGGCGGCGCCTTCAACATTGCTCGCACAATTCGCGAAATGGAACGCGCTGGCGCAGCGGCAGTCCATATCGAAGATCAGGTGGCCCAGAAACGCTGTGGTCACCGACCGAACAAGGAAATCGTCTCCCAGGAAGAAATGGTGGATCGCATCACGGCCGCCGTGGATGCCCGTCAGGACGATGACTTCTTCATCATGGCTCGTACCGACGCGTTCCAGAAGGAAGGCCTGGACGCCGCGATTGAGCGTGCGAAGGCCTGCATAGAGGCGGGCGCCGACGGCATTTTCGCCGAAGCGGTGACCGAGTTGGAGCACTACAAGGCCTTCTCTGAAGCCCTGGACGTGCCGGTGCTGGCCAATATTACCGAGTTCGGTGCCACGCCGTTGTACAATCGCAAGGAGCTTGCAGAAGCCGGCGCCGGTATGGTGCTGTATCCATTGAGTGCCTTTCGCGCCATGAACAAGGCTGCACTGACGGTTTACGAAAACATCCTCGAGAAAGGTGACCAGAAAGACGTGGTTGATCTTATGCAAACGCGGATGGAGTTGTACGATTTCCTGAACTACCACGATTTCGAACAGAAGCTGGACGAGCTGTTCCAGCAGAAAAAGGGTTAATCAAAATCCAAACATTGATGAGGGGGAAAACCATGGCTGAAGCAAAAAAACTCGGAGGCGCAGGTCTTCGCGGCCAGGTGGCTGGCGTAACGTCGCTGTGTACTGTTGGCCAGTCCGGTGCCGGCCTGACCTATCGTGGCTATGACATCAGCGATCTGGCGGACCACGCCCAGTTTGAAGAAGTGGCTTACCTGTTGTTGCGCGGCAAGCTGCCTAACCGGCAGGAGCTTGAGGACTACAAGAAAAAGCTTGTGAGTATGCGTGAACTGCCATACGCCGTGAAATCCGTACTGGAGCATATTCCCAAAGACGCCCACCCCATGGACGTCATGCGCACCGGCTGCTCCATGCTGGGTAACCTGGAAACGGAGACCGACTTCAGCCAGCAGGACGACAAAATCGATCGCATGCTGGCACTGTTCCCGGCCATCATCACCTACTGGTACCGCTTCGCCCATGAAGGCGTGCGCATCGATACCGCCAGCGACGTGGATTCCATTGGCGGCCATTTCCTGGAACTGCTCCACGGCAAGAAACCCAGCGAACTGCATGAGCGAGTTATGAACGTGTCGCTGATTCTTTATGCAGAGCATGAGTTCAACGCCTCTACCTTCACGGCTCGAGTGTGCGCTTCCACCCTGTCGGATATCCACAGCTGCGTGACCGGTGCGATTGGTACGCTGCGCGGCCCGCTTCACGGTGGCGCCAATGAGGCGGCCATGGCGCTGATCCAGAAATTCCAGACCCCGGACGAAGCCGAGAAAGGCCTGCTGGGCATGCTGGAGCGCAAAGAGAAGATTATGGGCTTCGGCCATGCGATCTATCGGGAGTCTGATCCCCGCAACGCCATCATCAAGAAATGGTCCGAGGAGCTCGCCAAGGAAGTGGGTGATACCGTTCTGTACCCGGTATCGGTTCGTTGTGAGGAAGTCATGTGGCGCGAGAAGAAGCTGTTCTGCAACGCCGACTTCTTCCATGCCTCCGCCTATCACTTCATGGGTATCCCGACCGAATTGTTTACCCCCATCTTCGTGATGTCACGGGTGTCTGGTTGGACCGCCCACGTGAAAGAGCAGCGTGAGAACAACCGCATCATCCGCCCAAGTGCCGATTACGATGGCCCGGCGGATTCGAAGTGGGTGCCGATCGACGAGCGGCCGTAATCCGATAAACCAGAATTTGAGTACCGCCCATGAACATTGATTACCGCAAACCTCTCCCGGGCACCGACCTGGAGTATTTTGACACCCGTCAGGCTGTGGAAGACATCCAGCCTGGCGCCTACGACAAACTGCCGTACACCTCCAAGATCCTGGCGGAGCAGTTAGTTCGTCGTTGTGATCCATCGGCACTGACGGATTCCCTCAAGCAGCTGATCGAACGCAAACGGGACCTGGATTTTCCCTGGTACCCGGCCCGCGTGGTCTGCCATGACATCCTTGGCCAGACGGCCCTGGTAGATCTGGCTGGCCTGCGCGATGCCATCAAGGAAAAGGGTGGTGATCCGGCGAAAGTCAATCCGGTGGTGCCCACCCAGTTGATCGTGGATCACTCGCTGGCCGTTGAGCATGCTGGTTTCGAGAAAGACGCGTTCGAGAAAAACCGTGCCGTGGAAGACCGCCGCAACGACGACCGTTTCCACTTCATCAACTGGACCAAGACGGCGTTCAAGAACGTAGATGTGATTCCTCCGGGCAACGGCATCATGCACCAGATCAACCTGGAGAAGATGTCGCCGGTGGTTCAGAACCGTGACGGTATTGCGTATCCGGATACCTGCGTGGGAACCGACAGCCACACGCCAATGGTAGACGCCCTTGGTGTTATCTCCGTGGGCGTGGGCGGCCTTGAAGCCGAAAGCGTGATGCTGGGCCGCGCCTCCATGATGCGCCTGCCAGACATCGTGGGTGTGGAGCTCAAGGGCAAGCTGCAACCAGGAATCACCGGTACCGACATGGTGCTGGCTATCACTGAATTCCTGCGTAAGGAAAGGGTGGTAGGTGCCTACCTGGAATTCTACGGCGAAGGCGCCGACAGCCTGACCGTAGGTGACCGGGCCACCATCTCCAACATGACTCCGGAATACGGTGCCACGGCGGCGATGTTCTATATCGACGGCCAGACCATCGATTACCTCAAGCTGACCGGTCGTGAAGACGAACAGGTCGCCCTGGTTGAGAGATACGCCAAAGAGACAGGCCTGTGGGCCGACAGCATGAAAAACGCCGAATACGAGCGAGTGCTGACATTTGACCTGTCCAAGGTACATCGTACGCTGGCGGGCCCGTCTAACCCCCACGCGCATCTTCCCACCTCCGAACTGGCCGAGCGCGGTGTTGCCGGCAAATGGGAAAAAGAAGAGGGCAAGATGCCGGACGGCGCGTGCATCATCGCCGCGATTACCAGTTGCACGAATACCAGTAACCCCCGCAATATGGTGGCCGCAGGCCTGATCGCCCGTAATGCCAACAAACTGGGCCTGACTCGCAAGCCCTGGGTAAAGACTTCCCTGGCGCCGGGCTCCAAGACGGTAAAAATGTATCTGGAAGAAGCCAGCCTGATGTCCGAGCTGGAAGAACTCGGCTTCGGCGTAGTGGCTTTCGCCTGCACCACCTGTAATGGCATGAGTGGCGCACTGGACCCGAAGATCCAAAAGGAAATTGTTGATCGGGACCTGTATTCCACCGCCGTGCTTTCGGGCAACCGGAACTTTGACGGCCGCATTCATCCCTACGCCAAGCAGGCGTTCCTGGCATCACCGCCGCTTGTGGTGGCCTATGCGATTGCAGGCACCATCCGCTTCGACATCGAAAAAGACGCCCTGGGTCACGACAAGGATGGCAATCCCATTACCTTGAAGGACATCTGGCCGGATGATGCGGAAATTGATGCCATCGTTAAGTCCAGCGTGAAGCCGGAGCAGTTCCGCAGCACTTATATTCCGATGTTCGACATCACCCGGGATGCGCACGCCAACACCAACCCGAACTACGACTGGCGCCCCCAGAGCACCTACATTCGTCGCCCGCCGTACTGGGAAGGCGGCATGGTAGGCGAGAAAACCCTCAAGGGTATGCGCCCGCTGGCGGTGTTGCCGGACAACATCACCACCGACCACCTGTCGCCGTCCAATGCCATCCTGATGGACAGCGCAGCCGGTGAATACCTGCATAAAATGGGCGTGCCTGAGGAAGACTTCAACTCCTACGCCACCCATCGGGGCGATCACCTGACGGCTCAGCGCGCCACCTTTGCCAACCCGAAACTGTTCAATGAAATGGTCCGGGACGAGAATGGCAAGGTGAAGCAGGGCTCCCTGGCGAGGGTTGAGCCGGAAGGCAAGGTCACCCGCATGTGGGAAGCCATCGAAACCTACATGGAGCGGAAGCAGCCACTGATCATCATCGCTGGCGCCGACTATGGTCAGGGTTCCTCCCGTGACTGGGCGGCCAAGGGCGTGGCCCTGGCGGGTGTGGAAGCCATCGTTGCCGAAGGCTTTGAGCGCATTCACCGTACCAATCTCGTCGGCATGGGCGTTATGCCCCTGCAGTTCGAGGAAGGCACCACGCGGCAAACCCTGGGTATTGATGGTACTGAAATCTATGATGTAGAGGGCACTGCTGCACCGCGTGCGCAACTCACTCTGGTTATCCATCGCAACAATGGCAGTACCGAGCGTGTGCCCGTGATCTGTCGTCTGGATACAGCGGAAGAAGTGTCTATCTATAGTGCTGGTGGCGTGCTTCAGCGCTTTGCCGAGGACTTCCTGCAATCGGAGGGCGCCGCATGACCCACGCGCCCCAGATAAAAGTTCCCGCTACCTACATGCGTGGCGGCACCAGCAAGGGCGTGTTCTTTCGGTTGAAGGATCTGCCGGAAGCGGCGCAAGTCCCGGGCAAAGCCCGGGATAACCTTCTGCTGCGTGTGATCGGCAGCCCGGACCCTTACCAGAAGCAGATCGACGGCATGGGCGGTGCTACCTCCAGCACCAGCAAGACCGTGATCCTGGCCGAGCCGACACAACCGGACCACGACGTGGACTACCTCTTCGGTCAGGTGTCCATCGACAAGCCGTTCGTCGACTGGAGCGGGAACTGCGGCAACCTGACCGCCGCCGTCGGCGCATTCGCCATCAATGGTGGTTTCGTCGCTCAAGAGCGTATTCCGGAAAACGGTATTGCCACGGTTCGCATCTGGCAGGCCAACATCCGGAAAACCATCATTGCCCGCATTCCCATCACCAATGGTGAAGTGCAGGAAACCGGTGATTTCGAACTGGACGGCGTGACCTTCCCGGCTGCCGAAGTCCAGGTGGAATTCATGGACCCCGCCGATGGCGAAGGCGCCATGTTCCCCACCGGTAACCTGATGGACGACCTGGAAGTACCCGGTTTTGGCACCCTTAAGGCCACCATGATCAATGCCGGCATTCCCACCATCTTCCTGAATGCAGAAGACATTGGCTACAAGGGCACGGAACTGCAGGACGATATCAACAGCAATCCCGAGGCCCTGGCGATGTTTGAAACCATCCGCGCCCACGGTGCTGTCAAAATGGGACTGATTCAGTCCGTAGAAGAGGCCGCCAGCCGCCAGCACACGCCCAAGGTGGCGTTTGTGGCAAAGCCGTCTGACTATGTGTCTTCCAGTGGCAAAGCCATTGGGGCAGGGGATGTGGACGTGCTGGTGCGGGCCCTTTCCATGGGTAAGCTCCACCACGCGATGATGGGAACAGCCGCCGTTGCTATTGCTACCGCAGCTGCCGTACCGGGAACTCTGGTTAACCTGGCCGCTGGCGGCGGTGACAGAACCTCCGTGACCTTCGGCCACCCATCAGGCACCTTGCAGGTTGGTGCGGAAGCCAGCCTGGCCAACGGCCAGTGGACAGCCACCAAAGCCATCATGAGCCGCAGCGCGCGAGTGCTTATGGAAGGTTGGGTGAGGGTGCCCTTGATCTAATTGTGACGCTGGTTGCGACAGGTTTCACGATTCCAGAATTCAGCGCTTGTAAGCTCTTTGAATAAAAGAGATAAACGCTTAAATTTCAACGGAATGTGAAAAATGTCGCAACCATTCGGTCCGTCTGGCCTTCCTCTTATTGTTTGTTCAATCGCCTTGGCATTGGTTGGATGTGGTGACGGTGGGTCCTCCTCATCATCGAATTCTTCGCAAGCTGGGCAAGACAACGCTGGCCCCGGAGTGACGGCGAAATCCCTGCCCGAACTGGATGGCTATATTGAGCACGACTATTCCTTACGAGGCACGAACGAGAACCCACGGGTTTATCGTCGTAATCTTGAATCTCACTCGCTGGCTTATGTGCAGGCAGGGGATAAGGTGGGTGGACAGGTATTTGCCGGGGGTGTCTTTACCGACAATCTGTTCGCTCCAGCCGCCGTAACCGCAAGCTCAACCAGCGTGTCGATTCACAGCCGCGTTGATGGAACAAGTGTCAAACTGTCGAATATTGGTGGCGGGCAGGAACCTTGTTCCGTTAAGGGTTTCGTGAACAGCGACCTGTCGACAGGACTTGTCAATCTGGCGATGTCCGGCGGTAATCTGACATGCGACCTCTCGGTTGATTCCGACGACACGCATTACTGGTGGACATTGGGAGCCAATACGCTCGAGGTCTGGGAAGCGGATGGGGTGTCATCCTACACGGATGTATTCTTCAACGGCGACGGCGATATCGATTTTGTGGTCGCCAATAACTATGCCGAAAGGACGATCATCCTGTATGGAGAGTCAGGCGCTGAGCTGAAGCGGGTGGCGGGAAGCACCTGGGTGCCGAGAGTCTACCCCATGGCAGAACCCGGCCCCACACGGGATGAGACGTTTGTGGGTGTGCTCAGTGACGGCGAGTTTTTGATGACCTCAGTTGCGATGCTGTTGGACTCCGGTCTTGCAGGCGCACAACCTGTGCTGTCGGGACTTTCTGAGTCTGCCCGGTTGGCCTCACTCTCTTTGATCGAGGACGACAAATACACAATCATCGCGGACCGTGGCGTGTTGCACAAGGTCGATGAAATCAATCGATCTGCCTCTTTGTTTGCTGATTTCTCAGATAAGTTTGCGGATGGTTGGGCGCTCGACGATGTTGTCGTTATGGGCGACAAAGCCATCGCTTTATGGACGACTTTTCAGGGTGCTGATCGCTCAGACCCTCTCGGTGAAGTCTATACCGTCGATCTGAGTTCGGGTGAGGTCGATTTGCTTCTGGCGGTGGAATCTACGTTTGTTGCTTCTCGAACGGAATCACTGCTTTTCGTCAATTTCCTGGATTTCTCAGGTCGTAACAGAACCCTGATTGTAGGCCGGCCCGGTGGCCCGGTTGTGCCTAACGCGGAAACCTACTATGCAACGTCGATGAACCTGACTCGTGGCGGAGACCGAGCAAAAGTGCTGGCGATGAGCTCTTCCATCGAGAGGGATGTGCTCAGCCCCGCGGGATTGCTCAACCCCGACATATGGGCCGTCAATGAAACCACCGGGAACATAACAAGCAAGGTAATGACGCTGCCTTACAATTGTTACTCTATGGACTCTCTTTATGCGATTAACAGTCACCTCAGCGTCGTGTCTTTCTGTGAGGATGGGTTCGCGATAGAAGAGCTGGAGCTAGAGAGAGGGACGTTGAGTTTCGTCACCTCGGATCTGCGGGCAATAAACTGAAGGGTAATGGTTGGAAAGCTAAAAGCCCCACCAGCTTGAGCCTGGAGGCCCACGTTCCGGCTCCGCAAAACACCTGTCGAGCTTGCGGAGCCGAAGCGCTCTACTTATGCCTTGCGACTACGGCGACGCAGTCCAAAACCCAGGGCGCCAAGCCCCAGCAGGGCCAGGGTGCTGGGCTCCGGAACCGGGTTGGTCGGAGTAATCGGGCTACCGGCGTCGAAATCGTTGTTGTCAGTATCGCTCAGGAAGCTGAACATGCCTGAGAACAGGCTGCCATCGAAATCGATAGCCATGGTTGTAAACAGGTCGTCGTAAAATACACCATCGAGGGAAAGCTTGTCGGAGTATTCAACGTTCACGGTTGTGCTATCCGTCAGATCGCCGGAATTGGACAGTCGAAAAGGCTTGCCCAGGGCTGAATCTGGTGAGCGGGAGTCGCTACCAACAATGTCAAAGATCGTGTTTCCCGGACGCCCGTTCAATACGATGCTGGTGACGTCTTGAACGGAATTGAAGGTAAACGGGGAGCTGTAGGTGTCTCCATTGATAGACAAGCTCCAGCCACTACCGATGGCTTCGCCATAGGAAGAGCTGCCGACTGTACCGTCAAATGCCACGGTTTCACAGGCTGCGCTGGCAAAGCAAGTAGTGACTTCCATGCCGTCCATCAGCGAGCCGTCGGTTGAATACCCGGTCAGCATTTCGGTGTTGTAGAGGTCGCCGTCAGAGTTGACGACGTTTACGATGGGGGCTGCGTAAGCGTTCCCGGCCATTGCAGCGGCCAATCCCAGGCCGATCACTATTTTGTGGTCAAATCCTTTCATACTTCATTCTCCTTGCGTTTTTACCGATATCCATATTCACCCCGCGTTTCCTGCAGAGTGGTCTCCGGACTGCGTTCTTAGCAAGAAAAAAGCCAGCTTGGATATTTTTCGGTTAAAACAGCCGGTTGGCATTTTCTGAATGCTCTGGTCACCGGTGAGGCATTGAAAAGTGTATAAAAAGTCAACGCTTAAGATCTGGATGGCTGTATCCCGGCCGGGCCGATGTACTAACCTGTTTGGCATGACTGTTTTTCGTTCTTAGTCTCTCACTGAGATCCAAAACCAATAAGGGATTCGCAATGAGCTCCAACGCTGATCAGAACATTCGCCCCGACTATGACGACGTCCTGCAGGCAATCGTCGACTACGCTCTCGGCTATCGGATAAAAAGCAAAGAGGCTTGGAATACCGCGAGAAACTGCCTGATAGATACCCTCGGTTGCGGCCTTCTCGCCCTGCGTTTCCCTGAATGCACCAAGCACCTTGGGCCGCTGGTTGACGGAACCGTTGTACCCCATGGCGCCCGGGTTCCGGGCACTCCTTACAGACTCGATCCGGTAAAGGCGGCCTGGGATATTGGCTGTATCGTGCGCTGGCTGGACTACAACGATACCTGGCTGGCGGCGGAGTGGGGCCACCCCTCGGATAACCTGGGGGGCATACTGGCCGTGGCGGATCATCTGTCCCAGAAGCGGGTGGCGGAGGGCAAGGCGCCCCTGACCATGCGGGATGTCCTGGAGGCTATGATCATGGCCCATGAAATCCAGGGGGTGCTTGCACTCGAAAACTCGTTTAACCGGGTGGGGCTGGATCACGTTGTGCTCGTCAAGGTGGCCTCAACCGCTGTTGTCGCAAAACTGATGGGTGCCAGTCGCGATCAAATGCTGTCGGCCTTGTCCCATGCCTGGGTGGACGGCCAGGCGCTGCGAACCTACCGTCATGCGCCGAACGCTGGCTCCCGAAAATCCTGGGCGGCGGGAGATGCAACGTCCCGCGCCGTGCGGCTGGCCGATATTGCAATGCGGGGAGAAATGGGCATCCCGGGGGTGCTCACGGCGCCCCAATGGGGCTTCTACGACATCCTGTTCAGCAAAACCAATAAAGATCAGAAACTGAAACCTGAGGACAAGCGTCAGTTTACTTTACCCCAGGCTTTTGGCGCCTACGTGATGGAAAACATTCTGTTCAAGATATCCTTCCCGGCCGAGTTCCATGCTCAAACAGCGGCGGAAGCAGCGGTCATACTTCATCCCGAGGTAAAAGACCGCCTGGATGACATCGAACGAATCGTTATCACCACCCACGAATCTGCCATCCGTATCATCTCGAAACAGGGCACATTGGCAAACGCGGCCGACCGGGATCACTGCCTTCAATACATGGCTGCTGTACCGTTGATTTTTGGGGGGCTGACAGCGGAGCATTATGAAGACAGCTTCCATGAGGCCAACCCGATGATCGACCAACTCCGAGACAAGATGGACGTGGTGGAAGATGAGCGATATACGCGTGAGTATCTGGAAGCAGATAAGCGCTCAATTGCCAATGCGATTCAGGTGTTCTTCGCCGACGGCACCAGCACGGATAAGGTGGCAGTTGAGTATCCCATTGGCCATCGCCGTCGCCGAAAGGAGGGGATTCCCCTGCTTGAGGATAAGTTCCGCCATAACCTGGCGACCCGGTTTCCTGGTCAGCGCTGCGAGAAGATCTTTAACCTGTGTAAAGATCAAGCGCTATTGGAGTCGACCCCCGCACACGAATTTGTTGACCTGTTTGTTATCTGAACTGATTGGAGCGCCTGCTCTCCGGGCATAGCGAGGGGTTGTCGAAAAACTTTACATTGAGAAAATGTGCGGGCTTCTAACTGACTGAAAATGAACCAGTTGAAGCCGTGGCACGTCTTATGCAGCAGTTACTCCCTATCGAAGACGATTCTGTCAGCTTATATGGAGTACTGATATGAACACACTACAAACAGTCGGCGCCATTGGGGTTCTCCTTGGCGCCTGCAACTGGGCCAGCGCTGCGCCCATTCTCAGCATTAGTAGCCAGGGCGCTACAGCGGCCGCCTCTGCGGAACAGGACTTCCTGGACGCTGCGCATTCCGGTTATCTCACCGAAACGTTCGATGATAATTCTTTTTACACCGTTGGAAGCCAGGCTGGCACCATCACCTCCTCAGTGGGTGTTGGGGCCTTTACCAGTGCGGTGCCAGGTTCAGGCGGGTTGTGCGATAGCGGTCCCTATAACTGCAATGGCGGTCTTGCCGTATTGAACGCCGGCGCCAGTCCCTTTAGCGGGCGCTATTCCGTATCCGGGGATAACTGGTTGGACAGTATGGATGCACGCCAGATGGTTATTTCTCCAGCGACTGGTTTTAGCGCCATGGGTTTCTATATGACAGACCCCAACGATGCTGGCGGACGCCTCTCGATTGGCGGGTTCGATTTCAGCTTCAACGACATATTTGGGTCTGCTCTGGGCAACGGCAGAGTTTTCTATGTCAGCCTCTATGACGCAGCGGGTTTGGGGGATGTCAGTATTTTTTCCAACAACCCCGATGATGGGTACGGCATCGACAACATAACAGTCGCCAATGTCACAGAGCCGGGTACGCTGGCTTTGTTCGCGCTGGGACTGCTAGGGATTGGGCTTTCGCTTTCGCGGAAGTCAAAGCGCAACCGCTGAGGATCAATGGCGGTGTGTCAGTATATTTTACGCAACCCAAATATTGCCAATGTAAGTTATTGTTTAATAATGAATAAATAATTGGCACGACAACTGCATTGGTTTGAGCGGTTGATGAGAATCATAAGATGTAGACAAGGAGCAGTAAAATGAAAATGACTTCAAAGCTGATTGCAGCGGCGATGCTGGTGGGAACGTTCTCGGTAGCTCAGGCCGCTCCAATGGACGTTTTCGACCTGAAAACAGACGGTGGCACGGACGTGTTTACCGATTCCCTCGGTGAAGGCGCGTTCTACGACAACGGAGCCTCTTTTGCAAAACTGAACGATGTTGATGGTAACCAGGATTCAGCCGGTGCCTTCCTGCTGTTTGAATTTGCAGGTTTTGCGAACATCAACAACTTCGGTATCTATAACCTGAACGACACCAACGAAACACTTCAGGTGTTTTCAGGGTCGGAAGGCTCTGGCGGTCGCCAGGTAGAATTTGACCTGGACGCCGGAACGGCTTCCACTCACTTCGGAACAGCCAACATTGGCTCTACGTTCGGCTTCTATCTGCAGCGCGGCAACACCACGTTCTATTCAGATGCCAGCCTGAACGGCGGCGTTGACATGACACGGATCTTTGACGTGACTGGCAGCCAGAACAGCAGCTTCTTTGGCAGCTCACTGATTGTGGCCTTCGAAGACCTGATTGATGGTGACTTTGATTACAACGATCTGATCGTTGGTATTTCAGACGTGCAAGCGGTGCCCGAGCCAGGAACGCTCGCTCTGTTTGGTCTTGGCCTGCTGGGCCTCGGTATGACTCGCCGTCGCAAGTCAGCCTGAGCTAAGTAAGCCATGAAACACCCTGCCTCGATCTCTGGGGCAGGGTGTTTTGCGTTTCTGGCGTCGCGTTGGGTGCTGTCCTTCTACTGTCCCTGATTGCAGTATCATTAAAATACAGTAAACTCTGTTCATCGTTAGATCTGCAGCATGGGATGCGCAGACGCATTTCCAGTGAACAGCAAAAGGAGTTGGCGTGGCCCACGTCAGATTGTTCAGGCACTACATTCATGTCCCTTTCGTTATTCTGGGCTTAATTGATTTTGTTGTCCTGGCCGTAAGTTTCTCGCTTGCCGCATTTTTTCGCCACTTCGGCGAAGTGTCCTTCTTTCTCGACAGCTATGTATTCCTGCTGCCTTCCGCTGTTGTTTTCAGTCTCGTCAACCTGGTAGTCATGATTGCCCTGGGTGTTCACCAGTCCCGCCTGGAAGAAGGCATGTCCGGGATGATGCTGAGGACCATTTTTTCGCTCATTATCGGCGTTCCGGCGGTGAGTGTTCTATTTATCATCGGCAACGACTGGCTCTGGTATCTCGGCTTCACGGATCTCCTCACATCGGCCTCGGTCTTTGGATTCTTCCTGCTGGGAATATGCCGTTGGGTCTTCTTCGCAATGGCAGGTAAGGACGCGTTCAAGCGAAAAGTTCTCGTACTCGGAGCGGGTTTCAGGGCCCGGCAGCTTCTGGAAGACCTTACAACGCCGTTTAATCGTAAGGGTTTTATCCTGACAGGGTTTGTGCCGATTCCCGATGAGCCGATTCAGGTCAGTGATGAAAACCTTCTCCAGATCCCGACCACATTGCATCAATACATCCTCAAGCACCCAGCAAAGGAGATCGTGGTTGCTGTCGACGATCGCCGTAAGGGGTTGCCGATGGAAGATCTTTTGGAATGCAAAATGCTGGGTGTCCGCATCGTGGATGGGGCTAGTTTCTACGAGAGAGAGTCACGGAAAGTCGCACTGGAGATGGTAACCCACGGCTGGCTGGTATTCTCGGACGGCTTCAAAGTGTCGTCTGTATATGGGTTTGGCAAGCGTTTGCTGGACATCCTGGCGGCGGGTGTGTTGTTACTGGCAGGCCTGCCACTGATGATTCTCACGGCAATTGCCATCAAGATTGAAGACGGGATAAAGGCGCCCGTGTTTTACAGTCAGGAGAGAGTAGGCCTTAACGGCAGTGTCTTTAAGGTTCACAAATTCCGTTCAATGATCACCGATGCAGAGAAAAACGGTGCAGTATGGGCCAGTCAGAATGACGCACGGGTCACGAAAGTGGGTGATATTATTCGTAAAATCCGCGTGGATGAATTGCCCCAGATCTTTAACGTTATCAACGGTACTATGGCATTTGTGGGTCCTCGCCCTGAAAGGCCTGTCTTTGTTGAGCAATTGTCGGAGAAGATTCCATTCTACAGCGAGCGCCACCGGGTAAAGCCGGGTTTGACGGGTTGGGCCCAGCTTTGTTTTGCTTATGCTGATAATGAAGAAGATACACGGGAAAAACTTCGTTACGACCTTTATTACATCAAAAATCAGAGTTTATTACTGGATTTGTTGATTATAATTCAGACAGTAGAAGTGGTATTGTTTAAGAAAGGATCACGGTAGTTTCGGGACCCACATTTCCGAGACATGGAAACAGGCAAGGAATTGTAGAGAGGACGAACAATGTCATCCAAGTATTCGCTCCTGGGATCGGTTTTATCCCTGACCGCAGTCATTCTTGTTTCGGGTTGTGCTGGCCCGAAAACCTCATCACCGGAACAGATTCAACGTGCCTTGGCCGTCGACACGGTCAATAGCGTTGATGAATATATCCTCGGTGCCACTGACGTGGTGCGCGTCTCTGTATGGCGCAATGAGGACCTGAGCATTTCCGTGCCTATTCGGCCCGATGGAAGAATCTCAGTACCGCTTGTGGGCGACGTGCAGGCCTCCGGCCGAACGCCTGATGCCCTGGCAAACGACATAGAGACCAAGCTCTCTGCCTATATCCGGGAACCCCAGGTCAGTATCGTTGTCACCAGCATGGGGAGCCATGAATACTCAGACCGAGTACGTGTAACGGGTGCGGTGCAGCAGCCGACATCGGTTCCTCACCGCGCCGGCATGACGGTGCTTGATATGGTTCTCACCTCAGGCGGCGTTACACCATTTGCGTCCCCGAATAACTCCGTACTCTACCGGGCCGTTGAGGGCGAGGTGGTTGCTATTCCAGTCAAGCTGGACGAAATCCTCTCTCGCGGCGATATATCGACAAACTACAAACTACGGCCGGGAGATATCCTGACCATACCTGAGAGAAGCTTATAACCCGGCACTGGGTATGATGGTTGATTCCGGTTGGGCTTTTTGAATAACGGACTATTGCTATGGCACTTCCTTTAAACCAGTTACCGAAAGAGATCGTTCGGGAAGTACGGTCTCGTAAATGGCTGGCACTGTTGTTGTTTGCAGTCGTCAGTTTCTCGGTATTGGCTGCCGGTTTCCTGTGGCCTTATAAATACCAGTCGCAGGTCGTTATTTTTGTTGATGACAGGAATATTATCCAGCCGCTTATGGAGGGCAGGGCCGTAGCGACAAAGGTCACAGAAAAAGTGTCGGCTGCCAGAGAGCTACTTGGTTCTAGGAACGTGCTGGAAGAGATTGCCACGGATACTGAAATATATGGTGACAATGCGGAAAACATTGGGCCGGAAGCTTTGGAGGGTCGTATCAATGGCCTCCGGTATAGCATGTCTGTTGTACCCAGAGGCGACAACTATTTCAGTATTGGCTATTCGTCATCGTCTCCCCTAAAAACTTTCAGGGTGGCGCAGAAACTGGGCCAGGCGTTTATCGAAGAAAACGCCAAGCGAAAGCGTGAAGAAAGCCGCTCCGCTTATGACTTTATCGATAAGCAGGTTAAGAGTTATGAGCAGCAGATTGCTGAAGTAGAAGAGCGCCTCAAAAAATTCCTGTCGGAGAATGTAGATGGTACCGAGGCCGATGCAAACTCCAGGCTATCAAACCTGCAAAGTCGCCTTGAACTGGCTCAGTTGGAGAAGGAGGAACTGCAAACCCGTGCTCAATCCCTTGAGCGTGAGCTTGGCGGCGTTAGCCGCACTCTGAGGCAGGGGCGTACCGTGGACGCTTATCAGGAGCGAATCAACTCCATGGAAGAGCAATTGGACTCGCTACGGCTTCGTTACCATGATACTTACCCGGATATCGTCATACTTCGGGAGCAGCTTGAAGAACTAAAAAAACAAAGAGAAAGGGCGTTTGAGGAGCAGCAGCTCGCCAGTGAGCCAAGTGGGAGTGAAAGCATACCCAATCCGGTGTATCAGGAGGTTCGTTCCAATCTGGTTACAACCAATACCGACCTTGAAACTGTCGAAACGCGGATCAGTTCTATCAAGCGACTCATCGAGGAACAGAAGCAGCGAATGGAGCGCATCCAGGCAAACAAGGCACAGTATTCTGAGCTAACCCGTGACATGGAGGTCAACAAGGAAATTTATAACGACCTCTTGCAGCGCCGTGAGAAAGCCCGTGTTTCAATGCATCTGGACATTGAAGGGCAGGGCCTTAATTATAAAATCAACGAAGCTGCACAGTATCCCACGAGCCCTACAGGGCCGAAGTTCTCAATGTTTGCTATGGCAGGCCTCCTTCTTGGGGCAGTCGCTCCCTTTGGAGCGATAGCAGGACTGCTTCAGATAGACCCTCGTATCCGTTCTCGCGAGCAACTGGATGATGTCCTCGATATCGCGGTACTGGAGCATTTGCCGGAAGTCCGGACACCTTTCGAAAAACGGCGGGACCGAAAGGTCACCATGGCCGTGGTTGTTATGGCGGTTCTGGTAGCCGCCGCCTACGTCGCAGTAGCACTGGCTTCTGTGTTTGGAGTGATTTAATGGCTGATTCCAGAGCAGACCAGGGAAAAGATACCCCAGCGGAAGGAAGCGTTCTTTCTGATTTCGAGAAATGGAAATCAGAAAAAATGAACAGGGAAACGGATAACGTCAGTGGGCCGTCCTCGTCAGGCACAACTCCAGAGCTCGTCTCTCGTGGCGAAGATCGTTTCTCCGAATGGGATGACTCACGGATGCTGGTGCCCAGCTCGCTGGAACTTGGGGCGGGCAGTGTCGACAAGTACGTTATCAGCAAACAAATCGTGCGAATGCAGGAACCACGTCGCCTGACTCCGGACGATTTGGAAGAGCGCCGTATTATCTATCCGGAATCCAGTAATCGGCAGCTGGTCAATCATTTTCGTAACCTGCGGACGAAGCTATTGGAAAAGTCCGGAGGCAATAACTTCACGTTGGTGGTCAGTGGCGCCCGCGAAGGAGCAGGCTCATCATTTGTTGCATTGAATTTAGCAGCTGCCTTCGCCTTTGATGAAGCTAAAACAGCGTTGATTATTGACTGTAACCTTCGGGAACCTGCGCTTCACTCGACGCTGGATATAGTTCCGGACTCTGGTTTGACGGATTTCCTTGACGACCCGGACTACGATATTGCCCGAATTCTCTATCCGACTGGGATACCGAGGCTCCGACTTATTCCTGCTGGCAGCCGTCGTGAGACGCCGGGTGAGTTCTTCACCTCCTTCCGCATGAAACAGTTTTTACAGGCTGTTCGTCGCCGCTATCCGGATCGTTTCATTGTTCTGGACACCGCGCCCATTACCGAGTCACCTGATGCCAGAATCCTTACCGAGCTTTGTGACTACGCCATGCTGGTCATTCCCCATGCTGGAATGACGGCTGATGGTATTGAGCAGGCAGCGGGCGCATTCCACACCGAGAAGTTCGTCGGAGCTGTCATAAATGGTTAGTCCGATCGGGCCATGGAAGTGCCCGCGCTTTGTGATTCCCGGAGTTCTGGTCTGTAGTTTTTTTACCTGCCAAGTCGTTGTTGCAGAGCCGATTGCGTTGTCGGGGGAGCTCACGAACCGATTCAGTGATAACACCACCCGGGATGCCAATGGCGAGATAAGCGACACTGAAACCAGAGTCAATTTGCGGCTCTCCCATCAAAGTGATCCCGGAGAGTGCCAGGCGAGCACCTTCGCCGATGTTGGTTATGGGGTGTGGCATGATGAGACTTACGATCCGGAAACCTATACAACGGCAGACTTTCTGGGTGATTGTGAGTTGGCACAGGGGCTGAGATGGGAAGTTGCAGACAACCTGAGAAATGTAACCAGGGACTCCCGTGGTACCGACACGCCAGACAATACAACTCGCAAGAACATATTCCGCACGGGCCCGGTTTACCAAGTTCCGCTTAGCAAAGTTGATCAACTTCGTTTGTCTCTTCATTATGAAAACACGGAATTTGGCGACTCCGAAGAAACCGACAGTGACCGCTATATTGGCTCGGTTGGTTGGAGCAGAATGTTTAGCTCCACGTTCTCCGGTGGCGTCAGTGTGCTTACCAATCAAGCTGAATATGATAGTGGTGTAGAGATTGATACCGATGTTGTCAGCCTCGATTTTTCCCAAACTTGGGCGACAACGAGCCTTTCCGGCAGCGTTGGTGTCAGTGAGATAGAAAGCGATTTTGGTGGCACTACCCAGTCAAGCGACGGAGTGGTTGGGGATATCTCTCTGGAACGGGAAATCAATCCGGTCACAACATTTTATATTAATGGTAGTCGGGAACTAACTGAACAGACATCAGATTTTGATGTCCGCTTTGGTGACTTTGTGTTCGATCTCCGCGAAACCAGTGAAGTTGAGGTTACCGCGGTAAACACTGGCATTCGAAGGCAGTTTAGCGATGCCTCTCAACTGAATTTCAATGCATTTGCTAACCGAGCCGATTACATCCGTTCGGATGAAACAGAAGATCGGCTAGGATTGGCGGTAGGGTATAGTCGGCCCGTATTGCCTTTGTTAACGCTGCGATCAAACGCAAGATATCAGTATCAGTCATTCGACGAAGACGATGTGGACGAAGAAACCATAAGCGTGGATGTGGGGCTAACGTATGAACTTACTCGCGACCTGGGAATCACCGGCAGGGTTGGTCATACATCGAGGAGCAGTGATACGAGCGCCAGTGAATATGATGAAAACTGGGTCTCTTTAGCGCTGGATTATCGGTTTTTCTAGAACTGGTTTGGCATGCCCTGAGTACCATTTTTACACCCGGAGTATCACGGACGTGAAACAGAACGCCCTGACAATCGATGTCGAAGATTATTTTCAGGTAGCGGCACTTGCCGAGGCCGTCCATCGTGACGACTGGCCAACCATGGAATACCGGGTTGAAGCCAACACAGAACGGTTGCTGGAATTGTTTTCGGAGCGTGATGTGAAGGCGACCTTCTTTACCTTGGGCTGGGTTGCCGAGCGCTCCCCCGGGCTGGTGAAAAAGATCCAGCAAGCGGGGCACGAGATCGCCAGCCATGGATACAGCCACCAGTTGGTCTACACCCAGACACCGGAGGTTTTCAAGGAAGAAACCCGCAAGTCCAAGCGCATACTCGAAGACATTACCGGTGAGCCTATAACCGGCTATAGGGCTGCGAGCTATTCGATTACGGCACAGTCCCGTTGGGCTCTGGATATCCTTTGCGATGAGGGGTTCACCTGGGATTCATCGATATTCCCGGTTCACCATGATCGCTATGGCATGCCAGGCACGCCTCACGAGCCCTATCTATTGCAGGCGCCCAATGGCAAAACCCTCACGGAGTTTCCGCTGTCGACCTGCCCGATTGGTAGATACCGGTTGCCCATCGCAGGGGGTGGCTACTTCCGATTGTTCCCTTACTGGCTCAGCCATTGGGGCTTGGGCAAGATTAACCGGGCAGGGCAACCGTTTATTTTCTACCTGCACCCCTGGGAAATCGATACCGGGCAACCAAGGCTGAACGTCAAGGCATTTTCCCGCTTCCGACACTACAACAACCTGGATAAGTGCATGCATCGGCTTGAACGGCTGCTCGGCGATTTCCGTTTTGGCTCGGTATCGGACGTGCTGTCCGGTATGGACATACCCACCAGGGCTGTCGCTGTCTGATCGTTGTTTAGGGAATTCTTTAAGGATAGCGTAATGGGAATGGAGACACCTATCCCCGGTCTGGAGGCTTCAAAGGCGCGGCTGGACGAGTTGAAGAGTGACAAAGGCCGTCTCAGTCGCCTGGTGGGCGAAGCCCGCAAAAGCGGAACCAATGCGGATGAACTGATTGCCGAGCTCCAACAGGTATCCAGCGAGATAAAACAGCTCCAGAAGCAGGTTAAGCAGCAACTCAATGGGGCTCAGGCACAGGACAAGTGGACCCCAAAGCCGATCACTATTCCTCCTGCTGT
Source organism: Marinobacter sp. M5B (assembly GCF_042604615.1). Classification (NCBI taxonomy): domain Bacteria; kingdom Pseudomonadati; phylum Pseudomonadota; class Gammaproteobacteria; order Pseudomonadales; family Marinobacteraceae; genus Marinobacter; species Marinobacter sp. M5B. Next base: position 2,607,723 of record NZ_CP156894.1, on the reverse strand, counting down.
TGGAAATACCACGATGGCACAAGCCATCGCCGTAGAGCCCTGTGCAGATTCCGACATCCATCACGCAGAAGCCTACGTAGCCCGTCATCCTGCAGCGTCAGTTTGGCATAGGCCTGGTATTTCATCGTTCATCAGTAAAACCTACGGCCACAACACCCGATATCTCTGTGCCTACGATGACGTAGGGGGCATTGTCGGTGTGCTTCCCCTGGTACAACTCAATAGCCGGCTTTTTGGTAATTTCCTGGTTTCAATGCCCTATTTTAATTATGGCGGGGTTTTGGCGGACCATCCCGACATCGCCCAAAAACTCATCGGCGAGGGCGAAAAGTGGCGACAGCAATTAGGAGCAGGTCACCTGGAAATGCGGTTTTGCCAGGACAATAAACTTGGCTTACCGCAACGCACGGACAAAGTCACCTTCTGGTTACCACTGCCGAGTAAGGCCAAAGACCTGTGGGACAGCTTCCAGCCCAAGCTGCGTGCGCAAATCCGCCGGGGCGAGCGGGAAATGAACGGGTTCGCTATCGGTGGCGCTGACTTGCTGGACGAGTTCTATCGGGTTTTTGCCATCAACATGCGTGACCTCGGAACGCCCGTCTACGATAAAGAGTTTTTCCGAAACTTGCTGGACACTCTAGGCGGGAAGGCGTGGCTGGTAGTTGCCCGTATTGACGGGCAAGCGGTTGGCTGCGCTTTTTTGACCGGTTACAAGGGCCGCATGGAGATTCCCTGGGCGTCTACACTGCGCAAGTACAACCACACCAGCATCAATATGATCATGTACTGGAAAGCCCTGGAATTCGCGGTACAGCAGGGTTTCGAGGTTTTTGACTTCGGCCGTTGCAGTCACGATGCCGGCACCTATCGTTTCAAGCAACAGTGGGGTGCCCAGCCTCTGACATTGCATTGGGACTACTTGCTGCCGGAGGGAGAGGCGCTACCCGCACTCAACCCAAACAACCCGAAGTTCAGGCTGTTGATCGCCGTATGGCAGCGACTTCCGGTTTGGGTGACCACGCTGCTTGGCCCTCATATCGTCAAGGCCCTGCCGTAATGAGCCTGTTCCAGACAAAGGCGTGGCAAAGCGCCTGGTGGGACACCTGGGGGCACCAGAAAAGCTTCCGCCTTGTCCGGCCCTGGGACGGAGAAGTGTCCGGGCTGTATGAGTCCCGGTACAGGCTGAAAGGGGTACTGCCTATACGATCGCTCCAGTTCGTAGGCACTAGCTCCCGTGAGCTGAGAACCCCAAGAACAGAGTATAATCGATTCTCCAGAAATCTCACTGGCCAGCCTCTGGTGCGCGCATTGCAACAGCAACTGGAAAGTCATACCTGGACCGAAGCCGTCTTTAACGATTTGCGCGCGGGTTCCGAGGATCTATCTGCACTGGTTACAATTGCCGCGACCCAGAATTGGGCGTTTCGGATTATCGCAGTTGATGATGGATATGCGGTGACAACTTCTGGACCTTTTGATGAATATCTCGCCTCGTTGGGCGCTAATAGCCGCTTAAAACTCTACAACCGCCGTGCTGTGCTCGAGTCTCTGGGGCCGGTGCGCGAAGAAAATTTATGGCCACACAACTCAAAGGCATTCTTCGATGCCCTTAACGCATTTCACAGGGAGCGATGGAGAAAAGACTGCGTAGCAGGAAAAAGTCTGACGTTTCATGAGAGATTTCTCTCTCGAGTTGAGGAGGAAGGTGGTCGCCCGTTGCTATCGACATTGACCTGTGGGAACCATATCGTGTCGGTGCTTTACAATGTCTGGTATCGGGGAGTCGTCTACAATATCCAGGCCGGCTTTGAGCAGAATTTTCATAAAAAGCTGTCACTTGGATCACTGCATTTGGGGTATGCCATCGAAGACGCGTTCAGGCTGCCCGACACGGACCGTTTCGATATGCTCGCGGGGCAAGGCAAGAAAGAAAACTATAAAGCGCGGATCGCAACTGAAAACTATCAGTTTCTGACGGTAATGTTGGTTAAAAGCACCTTATTCCGTGCTCTCTATTGGATGAGAGGGTAAAACCCATGGCAGGGAAAGATGTAAAGACTATTCTGCACCTCATTGATACAACGGGTCCCGGCGGTGCTGAAACCGTTTTTATCAATCTCCTTAAAGAACTTCAGCAAACAGAGTTTCGCAATATCGTTGTTCTGCGCGGCGAGGGTTGGGTAGCTGACCAGGTTCGGAGTCTGGGAATTACACCTCAATTCATTGACTCCAAGGGTAGTTTTAACCTTGGCTACATCCTTGGCATGAAACGTTTAGTGGTAGGCGAGGGTGTTGATTTGATTCATGCCCATTTGCTGGGCTCCAACGTGTACGGCGCTCTGCTTGCAATGATGTGCAGGAAGCCGATGATCGCGACGTTCCATGGCGCGGTTGATGTTGCGGCGGGAGAACGATTCCTGCGGGCGAAATTCGGGATTATTGGTTGGGGTGCGTCCGCCATTGTGTGTGTCTCGAAGCGACTGCAGGAAGAGCTCGCTGAACGTAGCTCACTTCCCGCTCGTAAGCTACATCTGGTCTATAATGGTGTTGACCCAGAGCTTTTCTGCAAGGCGCCCGCGTCGGGATTGAAAGAAGAGCTTGGCCTACCGCCAGAAGCCAATCTTGTCGTTTCAATCGGTAATATTCGCCCAGCCAAGGGTTACGACCACCTGGTTGATGCAGCTATAAAGATGGCAAAGCTGGATCCGAACACCCACTTCGTCGTTGTAGGCCATCAGCGTCCAGCTTTGTTCGGAAAGCTCAAAGCTCAAATTCGTGGAGCACCGGAGGCACCGAGAATTCACTGGCTCGGTTTCCGGCAAGACGTAGTAAATGTTCTCCGGCAGGCGGATATTTTCCTTCTGCCTTCCACATCGGAAGGATTCTCAATCTCCACCGTTGAAGCTATGATGGCTGGAGTGCCTGTTATTGCTACACGAAGTGGAGGCCCAGAGGAAATTGTTTCTGATGGAGAGAGCGGACTCCTGGTACCTATTGAAGATTCTGATGCAATCGTCAACGCTATTCAGCGCCTGAACGATCCGACCTTGAAGCATCAGATAACCGAGCAGGCCCTTGAGAGTGCAAAGAGCAAGTTCAGCTTGAAGAGCATGTTGCACGCCTATCAAGGACTATATGAGCGCTTTATGTAACGCCGGGTGACCCAGGTGAAGTTACGCTGATAAGTTCAACGCAGGACGCGAGATCATGAAGTCTGTCATTCTGAAGGTCGCAAATATTATCGGGGAAACAGGCGTATATCGCTTCTTGTGCCCTGGTCGTGTGCCCGTCTTCATGTTGCACAGAGTTACTGACGGTAGTGATGGTATTCCGGGTGACATGACGGCTGAACGTCTTCGTGGTTACCTTCGTTATCTCTCCAGTCGGGGATATAGTGTTCTGACGATGGACCAGCTCTGGCAGTTTCTCAATAAAGGCACGTCGATCCCCTCCAAGTCCGTTATGTTTACCATCGATGATGGCTTCTCAGATCATCATGACGTCGCAGCGCGGGTGTTTGATGAGTTCGGGTTTTCGCTGAATTTTTTCGTGATTACCGGCCTTCTGGACGAGCAACTCTGGCCGTGGGATGACCAAATAGCGTACGCCGTTAATCGAACCAGAATCAGCGTAACCGATCTCCAGCTCCCATTTGGCGGCAAGTATTCCGTCAATCTTGCTGATATCGGCTTACGGCGGACAATCCGCGAGATTCGAAATGCCCTGAAGATCGTTAGCCAGGAACATGTCTATCAGTGGCTGAGTGCAGAGCTTTACTCGAAATTGGAGGTCGATTTCCCCGATACCATTCCCCGGGAATACCGGCCAATGTCCTGGGATGATGCAAGGTCACTGAAGGAAAGAGGGCATGGAGTCTATCCCCATACCTGTACGCACCGCATATTGTCGACGTTGGCGTTGGAAGAGAAACAGCACGAAATAAATGAGGCACGAAAGAGGGTGGAACAGGAGCTGGCCCAGTGCCCAGACGTATTTGCCTATCCCACGGGCCGCCCATCGGATTATGACCGCGCTGATATCGAAGAAGTAAAGCGGGCAGGTTTTAAGATGGCCTTTAACACAGTACCGGATTACATAAGAGCCGGTTGCAGCCAATACGAGCTTCCCCGATTCTCTTTGCCGGAGAATACCGCTGACTTCCTTCAGATTGTCAATCGATTTGAGGCGTTGAAGGAAAAAGTGCCGCGTCAGCCAAACCGTTCTCGCAGTTTTCTACCTACACGCTGAGCGATATCCGTTATAGATGCCTTGGCGTATCGGAGTGCCGGCTGGGGGTCTTTCCAGTAAAGCAGTGCGCCAATACGCCGGCGACGTAGTAGTGCTATATAGCGGAATACAATGGCGAGCAGGTTCTCCCTGTCTTCAAGTCTTGCGATCAGGTCCCCAAAAAAATTCCAGTACACAAAATTATTTCGCTGTGGAGCGAATTCCACCCTGTTGCCATAGGCTGCCTGGGTGCAGGCCAGGATGTTGTTGATTCCACACCGTGTATCAAACCAATTACACATGCCTAACCGGGGATTGGTTTCGATGTAGTAATAGGTATCGGAGTACTGATCCTTCTTGAATTCGATCATCGCTGGCCCGGTGTAGTTCAGGGCCTTGCCAATTTTTGCGCACTCTTCCCGCAGCGCCTGGTTATTCTGACTGATCGCAAGTGACGTGACGCCATAATGTGAAGGCATGGTACCAAGACGCTTAAACACGAAGCAGGCGCTGAGTTCCTGATTCTGATCAAACGTTACGTTACACACCCACAGGTTGTCGTCACCGCCTTGTATCACGTCCTGGGCAATAAACTGGTCGAGGTGGGCATGGAAACTCCGCTTGAACTCATCCAGCTCAGCCAAGGAATGAATGATAACGTTCTTTGCGCCCAGTACCTTATATTCTCGAAAGGTCCGGGGTTTGATAATCAGCGGGAACGTTTCCGGCACATCTTCCTCAAGGTTGTAAAAGGTCTTTGGAAGAGTGATCCCACCCTGTTCCATGTACTGGCATTCCAATTTTTTGTCGTTCAGAACTTCCGTAGTTTCTGTAGTCGGCACGATCAGGTGTTGATTGGAGTAGCCTTCCTTCTTGAGTTTACCAAGTAGCTCCGCGGCGAAATCAGAACAGGCAAGCAATACACCCGGGCCGCCTTCGTTGTTGTTCAACTGGTCGAGGATGGGCTTGATATCATCTACGGTGGGATCAATGGGCAATAAAAACCGGTACTGACTGAAGCGGCTGTAGGCGCTGAGATCAGACTGTCTTGTCAGAAGGGTATAGGTTTTAAGACCTGCGTGAGCTGCAGAACGAACAGCTCCAAGACCGTTAAGTCCATTTGCGAGAATAATAACATAGGGCCGATTCATCGCAGCCATCAGCTTCTCAGTGCGCCAAGGTACTGCCTTAGCTCAAACCAGAATGGACGAAGATCGCTTAAGCGATTAACTTCGTGCCTAGTTTTTCGTCCTGGCTTGAGAAAGCGCAGTATTTCCAAAAGTTTTGAACCTGTTGAATACGATGTCCTGGGTGCCTTTAGAACCAGATAGAGGCGGTCCAAGTCACCAAGTAGCCATCTCACCCTACGGTGTTCCTGAACAGGTTCAGGGACCGCCTGGCCAGTACTTGCGAGGTACAGCCAGTACGGGAAATCGATACCCGAGTCGATCGCCAACTGCAAAGAACCCCAGAATCTGGGGTTAACCTCCATAAGATAGCCCACACCTTCCGCGGACACACGAAACTCTACCATCGCAACGCCGTGCCAATTTGCTTTCCTTAAGAGTACTTCCGCATAGGATTTCAACTGCCCATCTACAGGTGCAGACTCACTTAACACACTGACACCACCACCGGGTGGCTTTTCGCGAAGCCGACGGTGCGCAAAGTAACATACCGGTTCGCCATGATTGAATAACGCGAAAATACCCTGGCCAGTTCCATTAACAAAGGACTGTATTGTAAAAGGAAACTTAAAGTACTTATGGGAATTCAGGGCCGAGCGGGCTTCGTCAGGAGAGTTCGCAATGATGACCTGGGAAGAAAGTATACGGTCCTTTTCTAGAATTTTCGATTTGAATGGCTTAAGAACGATTGGAAAATCGTCTATGGCTTCCAGCGCATCCAGGCCTTGTTGCGAAGTCTCGCAAAATATTGTCTTGGGAGTGGGGATCGCACTTTCGGCCGCTAATTCAAAAAGCTTGTTCTTATTGGCAAGCCTCTCTACAGCTTCAGTCTCCGGGAAGGGCAAAACCACATGTTTCGGGATTTCATTGCGATATAGTAGAAGAACATAGGTGGTCGCCTCTGTGATCGGCAGAATGAACGAGATGCCGAGTGCATTGATCTGCTCCAAAACATCGTCGAAGAAAGCGCGTGGAGAACTAAAAGGGTCGGAATAGGTGACCTTCTGCGAACAGTATCGAGAAACGGCAGCCATTGAGGTCCGGGAACTTTCACCGACCGCCACCCATAAACCCTTTGAGCCCAGAGACCGCACAGCGGCGAGGGAGGCGCGCTGATTTCCGTCGAGAACCAGAATTCTGGGTTCCATGGGTAAAAACGTCCTTTGTTTGTACCGATAGTATAAAGCGGCTGCTGATTATCCAGCATTGTGCGCTAAAGTTCCATCGTACTGCCATAGATGTAATGTCTGGAGCGCCAACAATATTCCCGATAACCGAGAGAGTTGTGGCATCATATCCTTCATGTGACGAGTTCTGAATTTTTAATGGGATGTGCCTAAATTGGATATAGGGAGATTGATTGTTGAACCGATTGGTCTATGAGCGGTTTGGCTCAAGGAAAGGATTGCTTCTGTTCTTTTATCATTGGCTTTTTGCGTTGGTTGGCGGGTATAGCAAGTTCGCTGCAGTCAGCCCTAAAGGTGATCAGAGGCTCGTTTTCGTGTGCAGTGGGAATATTTGCCGCAGCCCACTCGCGGAGGTTTACGCACGCAGCCTCGGAAAAGAGGCTGCCTCTTGTGGTTTGCATTGTGGTGATGGATTTCCTGCAGATCCCAGAGCCAGAGAGTTTGCCCTTCAACAAGGGCTCTCGCTGGAAGATCACAAAACCGTGAACGTCAAAGATTTTGAGTTCAGGGAAACGGATCTGGTCGTGGTTATGGAGCCTTCGCACATAACTCAGTTTGTTGAAAAAACGAGTAAAAATTACCAGTTAGTACTGGCAGGTTCATACTGTCAGAAGCCATACCCTTACATCCATGATCCATTCAATACCTGCGAAGAATTTTTCACTCACTGTGAACAGCGGGTAATGGAAGCGGTCAGGGGGATCTGTGCTTAGGAAGCGCAAAGAAGCTAGCATCCAAGATTTTTATCAACTAGACCTTGGAGCTATATGGCGTTATTTTAAATCCGAAACATTGGCTTTTTGGATGATTTGTGCGTACCTATTTTTGGAGTATGTCCGACCTCAATCCATATATCCGGCCATAGACATTCTACCCTGGACACAAATTGCCGTTTTAGGAGCTTTAGTGGGGTGCTTTTTAGATAAAAGTGTTCGCTGGGCTTCTTCATCGATCAATGTTTGGCTGTCTTTATTCTTCGTTGTGATACTGCTGTCAAGTTTTTTTGCATATTGGCCTGATGTTTCTTATTCACAGTTGAAAAACCTTTATACTTGGATAATAATTTATTTTCTTATTATCAATATAATTAACACCGAAAGACGTTTATTTATATTTTTATGTATATTTCTTATTGCAAGCTTTAAGCTGTCATTGTCATTATCAATTAAATGGGCCGAGAGAGGATTCTCTTTCACTGATTGGGGGCTTAAGGGACCGCCTGGTTTTTTTGAGAATTCTGGCGAGTTGGCGATTCAAATGTTGGTGTTCTGGCCGCTTGCATGGGCATTCTCATTATACTTGAAGCCACACATCAGCAAGATTAAGTATTATGCTTTACTGCTAATGCCGATCACGGCTGTAATGGTAATACTAGGAGCCAGCTCGCGTGGCGCTCAATTGGCCCTGTTGGCACAGCTCTGCCTTCTCAATTATAAATCTATTCTCAAGCCAAAAATTCTTGTCTTTAGCATCGTAATTTTTTCCGCGCTTTGGTTAATCCTTCCGCAAGAACAAAAAGATCGATTTCAGGTTGTGGGCGATGATCGGACCTCACAGCAACGTTTACTCTACTGGGAAAATGGCATAGAAATGATGAATCAGCATCCAGTATTGGGTGTTGGCTATTTTAACTATATTCCATATTACGAGAGATTTTATCAATCTGATATGCTTTACGATAAAGCCGAGTTGCCTCACAATATTTTTATTCAGGTTGGTACAGACTCTGGGTATGTCGGGCTCTCCATATTTTTGATTATCATGCTCGCAGCAAGACGGAAAATGCGTCTGGTTGGGAAAACACTTAGAACCGATGAGGGTCATGAAAACAGGTTTCCGGTTGGATTTAATCTTTCCATGCTTGGCTTTGTGGTTGCCGGTCAGTTTGTAACAGTGGCATATTATCCGTTTTTGTGGATTCATCTTGCGTTTATCGTTGTGTTTTTTAGGATTTTTAAAAATAGTAAGGTCTAATAGATTAAGGAAGGTCAATGGACTTGTCAGTAATAATTCCCGCCTACAATGAAGAAATGTTTATTATGGAGTGCTGTGAGTCTGTTCGACTGGCACTAAAAGACTCCAAATTGATCTATGAAATACTCGTTGTCGATAATGGTTCTGACGATAATACCGCCCGAATTCTGGAAAATATTACCTATGTAAGATTTTTAAAAATTGAAAGATCCTCTATTTCAAATGCAAGGAACTATGGTGCGAAAATGTCTACTGGAGGGCTTCTTGCATTTATTGACGCGGATGTTGTTGTTAGCGATAAATGGGGGCGTGCAATAGAGGATATCTTTGAAAGCTGCAAAGGCGCAGTGGTGACGGGCTTCCAGTACTTGGTTAGGCCTAATGGTACATGGATCGAGCGTCATTGGTTTTCTAGAATTAGCAGCTCACATATTAATGGTGGTAATTTAGTAGTTTCGCGATCGGCATTCGATCAGTTGGAAGGCTTCAATAAAGAGTTAAAAACTGGTGAGGATGTAGATTTCTGTGACCGTGCTAAATTTTCCAAAGAGATAGCGTATGGCCCAAGACGTGATTTGGAAGCGATACATCTAGGGTATCCTCGAACAATCGGACATTTCATGAGGCGTGAGCTCTGGCATGGTGAGGGTGATTTTGCGAGCTTATCATTTTTTTTACGATCGAAAGTGGCGCTTATAGCAACTGTATATGCTTTAGCGCAACTAATTTTTTTGGTATTGCTTGGTTTCGGTTATTTTTGGTTGGCTTTTATGTTGGCTACCGCTTTTTTGATGGCGAATTTCGTTATAACTATAGTTAGGTTTTCTATGATTCCTTTGAAGTCAGCCATTGTTAACTCAGTTCTTAATTATTTTTATTTCATGGCCCGTTTTGGGTCGTTATTTAAAGCAATCGCTAAAAGATCAAGATCTTATTAATGTGAGATAATGCTGATAAATTTTGGTTTGGTGTATAAAAATAAAGCCCGATAACAAAATTACCATAGCGGCGTAATCAGTTATCGGGCCTTACGTTTACAAAGTTCCAATTAATGCTGCAGATTTTTTAATCCAATGTTAGAACAGGAGGGTTTGGTCGGCTTTCGGTCGATACGTTGTCCATGGGGGACTCGGTGTCTACTGCAAAATGGTCGATTAACCATTCAGTATCTGTATTGTAGGCGTCATTTGCCCAGCCTAAAACGTAACCTTGTGATATCCCTTGTTCTGAGCTGCTGTCGTCCCAAGTGTCAGCATTAGTCTTCTCGTGAATTTTGGTATAGCTATTTTCGCTTTCCCATCTACGATAAAATTGAATAATGCCGTCGTTGGAATTAGAACTGGAGGCCGCTTTTACTCTTGCTACTACATGCATCCAGCGCCCTCTATCGTCGGGCACCGAAATGAATTGCGTAGATCCTACTTCTCCACTTGTTACCCCGCCATCCTGATAAACGAGGTTGGCTCCTCCTGTTCCGTTAGGTCGCGTTTGCCACGTAACAGTTCCTGCCCGGTCATACTCTTGAGGCCAAATAGATAAAAATTTGTTGTTTAGTGAGCCGTGGGTGAAGTTTACAGGGACCCTGATCCAGTAAGACAGCCAAAGATCATCATAGTGTCTGCCGAGATCAAAGCGTTGTTCTGACATGTATTTTCCGGACGCATAACGAAACCGGAGGGAGTGGTCTCCGTGCTTTGGCTCCCAATCTCTACCCGACGGAATACTTATATCTTTATCGCCATTGCTGTAAACGACTCCCTGTTCAGTAACAACTGATGTCCGGTTGTTTTTGCCCCAATTAAAGCCATGGGAATTGGTGGCCGACATGTCACCGGACTCAAAGGAGTCTGTGAAAACGGTTTCTGCGTGTGCTGCGGCGGCTAGTGCTAGCGTAAGAGCCGTTGCGGAAAAGAGGCGGACCCTGATCATAGTGGTGACTCCGAGGTTCATTCTATTCTTTGTAGTCTAGCTCATTTGACACGATTTTACGTTCCTGAAGCGTTTAAATTTGGTTAACTTCTGTGTGCAGATAGGGTCTGGTTCACATTGGCGCTCCTGCTTCTTTTGGTTCGGTTATAAGTGTTCTGGTTTTTATGAAATGGGTTTTATGGTTAATAAGTTGATATACTATTAAAATTTAACGAGAAATTAAGGGTTTGCACGCTGGCCTGAAGGTGTGATGGGCGGTTGATGGTTAGCGTTCGATAAGATTTCCGCTTGGTATAAGAAATGGCGGAATTTCTGATATTTCCATGAGTTATTATAACTTGGATATCTCACCCCGATTGTTCTTTTGGCCTGGTTTCAACAAGGATAGGTGGCGACGGTTGCTATGGCTTTTTTGAGTAACGAACTGGCTTTAAGTGTGGCTCGTAGAGCCAAGTACTTCTCACAGGACTTTTTCAGGCGCAGGCTTGTCAGCCCGGTTTTTGTGGTCGGGTTTAACAACTCTGGAAAATCTTCAGCGGTCGATATCTTGAAGAGTATCGAAGAGTTGACTATCTATCCGGGGGAGGGTAACGCGGAGCTTTGGTTTAGAGGCCACTTTCCTTGGATAGAATCGTCTGTATCCGTAGGGCCGATTTGGTTGGCCCCGGACGAGTTCATTCGCAGTGTCAAAGATGCATGCGGAGGTTCTTTCAAGTCTTCAAAGGCTCAACTAGGGGCCTATCAATGGTTCGTGGGTGGAGGTAATTTGGTCAACGACAGTGGTATGTTGGCTGCGCTAGCTCCCGACATATTATCGGAGTTCCCGGATGCCAAATTCGTTCATTTTGTACGCGACGGAAGGCTGGCGAGCTACATTACGGCTAGGCTCGAATGGAGCAGAATTATTCGCTCTCCGGCAAAGTATATTGAGTATGATTGTCCGTTACGTTTTTCTGAAGTTTTGAGAAAAATGGCTGAGTATTGGGCATGGACGATGAGGCGAATGGACGAGGTTTCGTCGACAATGCCTGGTTCCGTATTGGAAGTGCGCTATGAAGATTGGTGGTCGAACCCCGAACCGATGATTGAATCGGTGGCTCGGTTCATAGGTGTTCCACCGCCTGTGGCGAGCAAAAGCTATGTTCCAAAAACAGATTTAACCCAGCATCTGCTTTCAGAGATGCCCGATGACGAACTGGCTATGGTGGAGGGTATCGTTGGTCCTACGATGCGGGGCAAGGGGTATTCCTGCTAATCTGAGTCACTGTTAAGGCAAGGTTTATTGGGGCACTCACGCCAACCCAAAGGAAGGTTCCAGTAATAAAAGGAGATGGTTTAATGCTAATTGACATCATAGCGGGCGCGCGCCCTAACTTCATGAAAGTCGCTCCGATCATTCGGGCGCTGAAGACTCGCCGTAAAGCCGGGGCGGATCTGCAGTACCGGCTCGTTCATACGGGGCAGCACTACGACGTGAGTATGTCCGGGACTTTTTTTGAACAGTTGGGAATCCCTGAGCCGGACGTCAACCTTGAAGTCGGGAGCGGTACTCAAGCCGAGCTCACGGCTGGCATTATGACTCGCTATGAAAAGCTGCTGCTGGAAACTCCGAGTTCGCTGTGCCTGGTTGTTGGTGACGTTACCTCAACCATGGCGTGCGCGATCACCGCTCAGAAGTTGCTGATACCGGTTGCCCATGTCGAGGCGGGTATTCGGTCTGGTGATTGGAGCATGCCAGAGGAGATCAATCGGATGGTGACTGACAGTATCACCAACTGGTTCTTTACAACGAGTGAGTGGGCGGGCGGTAACCTTGTAAAAGCAGGTATAGAAGACGAAAGGATTTTTTTCGTGGGCAACACCATGATTGATTCGCTTCTGGCAAACCTGGATAGATTTACTGCACCGGACATTTGGGAGGAGCATGGGCTACAGCAGGGTGAATATTTTGTGGTGACCCTTCATAGGCCTGCAAATGTGGATTCTTCAGGCCAGTTTGCGGAGATGCTGAAAGCCATTGGTCGTGGCACTCGCGGATTGCCTGTGGTGTTTCCGGTGCATCCTCGCACTGCCAAAACATTGCGGGATATGATCGATCTACCGGACAACGTTATTCTTGCAGAGCCCCAACCCTATCTTCAGTTCAATTACCTTGTGAAGAACGCGAAGGCGGTTATTACGGACTCTGGTGGTATAACGGAGGAAACAACTGTCATGGGTGTTCCGTGTTTGACGCTTCGGAACAGCACCGAGCGGCCAGAAACGATAGAGCAGGGCACGAACGAATTGATTGGTACCGATCCAGCTGCACTGGAACCAGCATTGAATAAACTTTTCGCAGGTGAATGGAAAAAAGGCGGGGTTCCCCCTCTGTGGGATGGGAAAACCGGTGAGCGGATTGTTGCTACTCTTGAAAAGTTGCTCCTGCAATCACGGGGCTAGAATAGAGCCCTGCAGGCGTTCTTGAATTCCCGGGTGCAGTTGTCAAGGCTATATTGGGTGTTCGCCTTCTCGCGGGCGAGCAACCCCATTGACTGCCTGGTTTGCTCGTCCCGTAGCAGTCTGGCGATGAAGCGAGCGGCGCTGGACGCATCGTCTTTCGGATAGACATACCCGTTTTCGCCGTGGTCAATTGCCTGTTTAACCGAGGGAATATCCGGAACCAACACCGGAAGACCGGCGCTCATATACTCTACGATGGAAAGAGAGAACCCTTCTCCGAGCGCCGCATGCATGGCCATATCCGCAGTGCCGAGAATATCTCTGGCATTGGCTATAAAACCAGGCAAACGGACTTGCCGATCCAATTGAAGGTGGTGAATCTTTTCCTTAAGTGTTGAATAGGCCGGGCCGTCGCCGATCAACAAAAATACCAGGTTGTTCTCTGGTATCAGTCGCTGGAGCTCTGAGGCGGTGTCGATAATGAAGTCGAAACGTTTATAAGGGTGAGCCCTGCCGGTTGTGATGCAAATTTTGCTATCGTGTGGAATATCCAAGTTGTCCAGCAATGACTGGCGGGAGGTAGTACCCACCTCGACGGGGGGGATGCCGTTTTGCACAACGTGACAGCGGTTTGCCGGTATTCGGCCGTTGTTGATGTTGCGTTGTCGCATTAGTTCCGACACACAAATTTGGCTGTCAGCACAAATCATGGGAAGTCGGTTGCGAATGGACTTCAGGAAGCCTTTCAAGCCGTTGATGCTGGGGCGATCGCCAGGAGTGTGGTCGTGTACGACGATATTGCGGACACCGGCGCGACGCATAAAAGCGTAATCAATGTTGAACCAGGGGCGATCTGTCAGGTAGACATGTCGGATGTTGTGGGTCTTTATGAACTGCTCAATCGTTTTTCTGTGACTGGTCCCGGGCCCCTGAGTACCCATATCTACCGCGACTATATTACTTTTGCGAATGCTTTCTGGAAGTTCGGTGATGCTCGGATACGCCAGGAAAGCCTTCCCACCCCGAGCTTCAAATTGCTCTGCAATCAAAGTCCAGAAATGTTCCATCAACCACCAAGCATAACCAACATCTGAAGGATAGTTCGATACAAGAAGAACGTTGTCGGGAATGTGTTGTTCCATATACCTGGCCAGAGTCCATTTTTTCTGGTGGAGAGGGGCGAGCACAATTTAGCCAATTATCATTCGAGCCCGAGATAATAATGGTTTCAATTCCAATTACAATACATAAAACCTAACTTGGTTGTGATACTCGTAGGGTTGTTCTGATAGAATTCTTGACCGGGTAGGGGGTCTCAGGCCCTAAAGGATTCCGTAAAGAGGTGATATAGGATGTCGTCCAGATTAGCAGTGGTTGTCAATAAACATGGAAATGAGCTTTCACCGTCTGAGACATTTCTTCACGCCCACATCAATAAACTCCCTTACCGTTCTTACTCCCTGATTGGTAATCCTGGCTATCGAATGATCCGTGAAGGGTCCATGGGAGCCGGTACTCACCTGGTTTCACGTTCCTTGGTTCCGCTCGGTTTTCGATGGCTGGTCAGAAAGGCCGTTGGCGTATCGGTCGCCACTCAGGATACGAAAGCACTGGTGCGATGGCTTAGGCAATCAAACATCGATGTAGTTCTGGCCGAGTATGGTCCAACGGCAGTCTCCGTCATGGAGGCATGTTACCAGGCCGATGTCCCTCTTGTGGCCCACTTCCACGGTTACGATGCCTACACGGACTATGTCGTTGGTGAATACGGCGAAGCGTATCATCGTTTGTTCGACATCTCGTCGGCAATCGTGGGTGTCTCAAGCCACATGTGTGATCAGTTGGTTCGGCTTGGCGCGCCCGCTAACAAAGTGCACCAGAATGCATGCGGTGCAGATGTTAACAGTACCCAGCGTTCGACCGAACACGAGCCCGGTTATCGCTTTGCGATGATCGGTCGACTTGTTGAGAAAAAGGCACCTTTTGTTTCAATGATGGCCTTTGCCCGCCTTTGTGATTCTGTACCTAATGCCACACTTGAGATAGTGGGCGACGGGCCCCTAAACGCCGCCTGTGTTCAGATGGTGCGTGCTCTCGGGCTGGAGGAGCGGGTGACACTTCATGGCGCCAAGCCTCATGAGTTTGTGCAGGAGGTTTTGGGGCGATCTGACTATTTCCTTCAGCACTCTGTCAGGGCACCGAATGGTGATATGGAGGGCACCCCGGTGGGTGTGTTGGAGGCGATGGGGATGGGGTTGCCGGTGATCAGCACCCGACACGGGGGTATTCGCGACATAATATCCGAGGGTGAGACGGGGATTCTCGTGGATGAATACGACGTCGACGGAATGTTTGAGGCGATGCGAACTCTCTGTGCCGACAAAGAGCTTTCCGCGCGGATGGGCGAGAAAGCCCGGGAATCCGTGGCTGATAACTGGACCATGGAAAAAAGTGTTGCCCGTCTCTCTGAGATTATCGGATCAGTCGCGCACTGAGCTTGATCCGGTTGCGTTTCAGTTTGCTCGCCCTATGGAGATTGTTGGATGAAAATTGGCTATTTGTACGACCTTCAAGCCTATCCGCCAAAAGGCGGCAACCATATTCATGTGTTTGAATTGATCCGTGGATTCCTGAGTGAGGGGCATGAAGTCGCGGTGTTAGGCGACCCCACAATGCCTGATGTGACGAATTTCGAGGGTGATACCGACCATTCGCTCTCCGAGTTTCTGGCGTTCTGTGATGTTATCTATGCGCGGATTGATTCACGTCCCTTGGGTGCCTGGGATCACCTGACAAAGGTGATGGCAAGGGCGGAAGAGACGGTTCCGGTGGTATGGGAAATAAACTCTCCCGCCGATGAAAACCTTGCGTTTTCCTGGTTAGGGGGAAAGCGATCCGGAGTGCGGGAATCCTGGGTCAAGTGGCTGAAGCGGTGGTTTCATGCCGCGCGGCAAAAGCCCCGTATTGCTCGTGAGGAAAAGGTCCGGAGGGCGCTCGCTGAGAGGGTGGACGGCGCGATTTGCGTATCTTCTTCAATGGGGAATTATGCAAAAAATCACCTCGGAATCGAGCATGCTGTAGTGGTTCCGAATGGTGGACCACTGATACCGGAAGAAGAAATACATAGCCGGCGGCAGAAACGCGATAACAAGACGTTTACGGTGTTTTATAGTGGCAGTGCCATATACCCGTGGCAGGGGTTGGACATGCTTTCGGGCGTCATTGAACTGGCAAAGACAGAGGCGCCGGATATTCGTTTCCTGCTGGCAGTCAATCAAAGGTCTGACTACTTGCCCGAAGGCGATAATGTCGAGATCAAAGAGCGTGTACCCAGGGATGAAGTGCTTGATGCAATTTGCGCTGCGGACGTGTGTATTGCCCTTCACCCTGATTGGTTCTGGACGCCCCATGGTGTGCACGGCTCTCCAACCAAGTTATGGGAGTACATGTCCTGCATGACCCCAATCGTTACATCGAACCGCGGGCAAATGGCGGACTTAATTGAACATGAGTCCAATGGCATGCTTGCGAGTGATGACCCTTCGGATATTCTCGCCCAGTTGATTAAGCTCCGTGACAATCCCGATCTTGCACACGCGCTTGGAAGAGCCGGTTGGGAATTGGTACAGGAAAAACTCAACTGGCCAGTTGTCTCTCGTGAAACACTCTCAGTTTTTGATCAGTCAATGAAGCGCCGTCAATCAGGGAAGCATTAAATGGCCGTCAACACTATCAGGCAGGTTCTCAACACTCTGTATCCGCTTGGAACCGGCGAGGGCAAAGTGATCGTTGCCGGCATGCCGAAGTCTGGCACAACCGCAATTGCGGCTCTGTTGGCGGCTTCCATAGGTGAGAAGGTGTGCAGTGACCCGTTTTACAGACTGGACAAACAGGGCGTTCGTTACAGAGAGAAGCTATTTTCAGGAGACCGTGCTCTTGAGAGCCTTTGGAAAGCAAATCGTCATATATTTAAGGGGCAGGTGGTTAAAGACCCGAACTTCCCGTTCTTCATTGCTGATATGAATGACATTTTCCCGGCCGCTAAGCAGGTATTCATTGTCCGGAACCCGTTCGACAATATTCGTAGCGTATTGAATCGTCTGGAACTGCCTGCGGACCCGGTTGAAGGCGAACGGAGGATGGCCGACTTCACTAGTGGTGGGTGGTTCCACGTGTTGAACGGTGTTTCTCCGGAGCTTCCCGGAAGTAACTACCTTGAAAGGATGGCTTGGCGATGGCGTATTTCTGCGGAGCACTATCTCAAGGAGCAGAATACGGTGAGGTTGATCCGCTATGAGGATTTCCGTTCTGACAAGGCCGCTCAAATTCAGAAGCTTGCTACCGACCTTGGCTTGAAGCCGAGCTGCGATATATCTGAACTGGTTGATGTGCAGTATCAGCCGAAAGGTAAGAGCTCAGGCAGTTACGAGTCATTTTATGACAGGGAGCATCTCGACATGATCGGGAGTGTTGTTGAGCCACTGCTGGAGTCATTTGGGTATGGGCGGTAGAAGAAGACCAACGAAGATTCTGATCAGCAATATCGTTACATTGAATCCGGGTGATGCGGCCATACTGCAGGGGATGTTCCATATTCTGCGGCAAAAATACGGTGAGGATTCTGAAATAATTGTTTTTGATCGTCTCGCGGATGCTGCGGCCAAATATTACCCTTGGGCGTCTTTTCGTCAGTCATTTTTTGGCAATAGACCTGAAGGAAGGCTCGCCAGCAAACTGAAAGCCCTTGGGTACGGACATTGGAATACCCGACTTCGCTACTGGTGGCTGAGGACCTGTGTCACTTTTATGCACCTGGGTTTGGCGGCCATTCCAAAATTACTTTTGAACCGTGAGGATTTTTCTTCGCTGCGAGATTATCTGGGTGCGGACGTTATACTGAGTTCTGGCGGTACGTATCTGATTGAAAACTATAATTTATGGCCAGCTATTTACGACTACCGCTTAACATTGGCGACCAAGCGTCCTCTTGCGTTTTTTACTCAGTCTCTTGGCCCTTTCCGACAATCAAATTATCGCTCAGCCTTTGCAGATGTGTTTAACCGATCACATCGGGTGTGTGTTCGAGATGAAAAGTCGCGAAGACATGTTACTGAACTGGGCGTGTCGGATGAAAAGGTCGTTGTGGCGAAAGACGCTGCGTTTGTGTTGGAGCCCAAAGAGAGGCCAAAATCGTTTGAGGAAGGCCCTCTTCCAGATAAAGGCTTGAAGGTAGCGGTCTCTGTTCGGAGCCTGCACTTGTTTGACAAGAGCGGAGCAGACTTGGAGACCAATTACATCAACTCCGTTATCGCGATGGTTGAGCAGGCTGTTCGTCAATTTGGTGCACAAGTTACCTTTCTGTCGACCTGCCAGGGTATCGAGGAGTACTGGACCAACGATGCCGACTTCGCCCAACAGATACTTGAGTTGCTTCCGTCGGATATAAGGCCGAATGTTGCGTTGGATGGCGCGTTCCGACAACCTCAGGAAGTTGTTGAAACCTACGGGGAGTTTGACCTTATTATTGCGACCCGGATGCACGCAGCGATTCTTGGTTTGGTGGCGGGCACACCGGTTTTAGGCATCGCCTATGAATTTAAACTTGAAGAATTGTTTCATCAGTTGGGTATGGACAATGCCCGGCTGTCTACTCAAACAATGAATCCTGAGCGCTCTCGGGAGATGGTATCAAGCATATTAGCGAACCTTGAAGATTGGCGAGCGAAGGTCAGTGAGGTTCGGCAGCAATGCAGGACCCAGGCCGGTTCGGTGAAGGACAAATTGCCAAATGTCTGAATATAAGGGCAAGGTCCTTCGGGCACTTAGCTGGTCGGCAGGTGGTAAGGTTTTCAGTCAGGTTATTTCTCTGGGGTTTGGGATTGCGTTGGCGAGAATGCTGACCCCGGATGACTTTGGCCTTATTGCCATGATGATGGTGTTTACCGGGTTTGCAGCCCTGTTGACGGACGTTGGTCTGGGCTCTGCGTTGGTACAGAAAGCCGATGTCACCGAGTTACACTACAACACCGTTTTTTGGACCAACCTGGGGCTAGGTATAGCCCTTACCGCAGTGATTTGCTTCTCTTCACCATTGATCGCTGAGTTCTACGGGAGAGAGGAACTTACTGATCTTGGCTATATCTTGTCTTTGCAGTTCGTGCTGAGTGCACTAGCTCTTGTTCCTCGTCAACGGTTGGTGAAAGAGCTTTCGTTCAAGGTCGTTACGGTCGCTGATTTTCTAGGGATGCTGGTTGGCGGCATCGTAGCAGTTTATATGGCCAGGGCCGGTTATGAGTATTGGGCGCTGGCTTGGCAGTTTGTAGTCCTTAGAGTCGTCGCGACCGTTTACGTTTGGGCCTACGCTCGTTGGATACCTGCTTTTTCTTTCAGCAAACACGCGTTGGCGGAGCTGTTTGGATTCAGTTTTTACGTTTTTGCGACCCGCATGGTCCAATACGCCACCAAGCAAGCAGATAAGCTTTTGGCGGGTCGTTTTCTTGGAGGCAACGCAGTTGGTCTTCTGGACAAAGCCCAGTCAATGATGCTTTTCCCATTGAGCAATGTCTCCCATGTTGTTGGTAAGGTCATGTTTCCGGCTTTAAGCATGATCCAGAATGACAAAGATCGCGTTCGAAATGTCTACTCACGCTGCACCCAGGCCATTGCCCTATTAACGTTCCCGATGATGGCTGGCATGTTCGCGGTAGCTGAAAACTTTGTTTTCGGCGTGTTGGGTGAGCAATGGGCAGATCTTGTAATTGTTCTGAGAATCCTTTGTGTTGCTGGTGTGGCGATTTCAATTGTTACAGTGACGGGCTCTGTCTATTTATCTCAAGGTATGGCAAAGCTCCAGTTCAAGGTTAATTTGCTAACTCGTCCAATTGCGTTACTGGGTGTCATCGTTGGAATACAGTGGGGGATTGAAGGGGTTGCAATAGGTGCTACTGTTGCGACTCTCATCAATACTGTGATTACGCTTAAGGTTGCAGGTGGCCTGATCGATTTGCCTCTTAGTACCTTGTTCAGCTCTTTTTTCAAGACCTTTTGTGCAGCGGTTCTGATGTGTCTCATTATTATGATGACAGATTCCCTGTTGCTCGATTATAGCCCTCTGGCACGTTTCTTTATTCAGGTATTCGAAGGAGCACTGGTCTACGCTCTCTTTGTTCTCTTGTTCAGGGTACGCGCTTTGGAGGACGTTTGGCTCATTGTCAAAGAAAAACTGCCGGGACGGTAGAGTAAACCAGCAAAGGAAAAGGGATTATTATGAAGTCTACGCTCGATTGCCTGGCGATCATGCCAGTTGGGCCTAGATCAAAAATTGAGTATGTTCAGGACACTATTGCAAGTTTCCTGCACTATTTCGACCCTGCACGCTCGTTGCTATTGGTTCTTGATGATTCTCGAAACACGGAACTGCAGAACCGGATACCGAATAATCGACAGGTGCGATTTATAAGCGCTCAATCCTGTCTTGAAGACAATACGAAAGGCCATAACACTCGGGGGTTGCTATTCGTCAAGCAAGCGGTAGCGGTTCAGGTGGTGTCAAAGGAATACGATTGGAAATGTCTGCTACGACTTGATGATGATGCTTTGGTCATAGGGCCGAATCCCCAGTTGGACGCAATGAAGATATTTGATGCTGAGCCGCACATCGGCATGTTAGGCGCGTATCTGAGGCGGGGAGATGGGCAGGAAAAGCGGCCGGCTCTCCGGCGACAAGGCAGGCGTCTGCTTAAACGCCTAGTATCGCGCGATATTTTTCGTCATCCGGATATGGTCAAAACACTTGCAATGTTGATGATTCGGTCAAAGTTGAATGGCTATAAGCTCGGCGATATGTGTACGGGCGGGGCTTTATTCCTCTCTCGTGCATCTTATAACAGAATTGAGAGTATTTTCAGTAAGGAACTGGGCCACCTCCGTTACTCTGATCTGGCTGATGACCTGCTATTGGCGCTCTGCAATGCGGCGGCGGGATTCAGGATGAAAGACTTTTCTGACCGAGATGATGTCATGGCCATCAACTGGCGAGGATTGCCAATGCCGCTTGACGAACTGGTTCAGCGAAATAAGAAGCTTGTCCACCCCGTAAAGGATCCGAAAAATCTGGATCACGAAAATATGGTCAGAGCCTATTTTCAAGACATTCGTAATTCTTCCACGCCTGAATGAAATGAGTGCTTATTTGCCCTCACGATAACTCAATGGGACGTTAAGTTCTTGTAGACAGACATGTAGCGCTGACTGTTGTTATCAACGTTGAAGTTCTTCATAAGGACGTCGTGGGGTTTTCGGGATGGCGCCTCTGAAACAATTTCTCTCGACTTTAGGAGATAATTGACCCCGTCGGCGTAGCCGCTGGGTGAGTGATCTTTGATTAGTAAGCCAGCTTTCCCGTTATCCAGTACCTCAGGAATCCCTCCGACGTCATGTGCAACGACGTCTACCCCCAAAGACATGGCCTCCAATAGGGTCATTGGTAAGCCTTCGTGATCGGACGTCATAAGAAGTATATCGAGTTTCCTCAATTCCGTTAGAGCGGGACTTACGAATCCTCTAAATTCGATTTTTTCATCAATATTGAGTTCGATTGCCAGTCGTTTCAGTTGGGGTTCCAGCGGCCCTGAACCAATGATTACTCCGGCACAGTCCAAGCCTCGTTGATTAAGCAAAGCGATGGTTTTGATAAAGAGATCAACCCTCTTTACCGGAACCAATCGGCCAACGATACCTAGTCGCACCATTGATCCAGCCGGTCTCTGCTCCAGCGGCCATTCTCTACGTATATCGTTGACATCGACGAAGTTGAAAATTTTATGAACTTTGCCCGGGAATAATTTTTCCAGCGTTTCCTCAAGCTGTGTTGAAACCGCAATAACGGCCTGTTGACGAAGTCGGCCTAATGCTATGTCCAGTTTGCTGATCAACCATTTATGGGGCTTTGTAAAAGATAGCTTTGTTTCCGGGTTGCCATGAACCGTCCGCACGGATAGTGGCACCCTGGCCATATCCTTACCCAGTATACCGAGTACATTTTCCTTGAAACCATGGGTGTGTACGATCTTGGTGCCGTGTGATTTGCAATGAGCGGCTATTGAGCGGGCAATTGCGAAGGAGCCCAAATTCGCTTCATCGGCAATAGAGATCGATATGCCCAGTTCCTGAAGCTTTTCTGAAAGGATGCCGTCATTGAATATGACAGCAGTTGGGGTAACTTGACCAGAGGCCTTTAACGCTCGGCAAAGATTGTAAACCTGGACTTCGGCGCCCGCCCATAAGTCGCCTGAAATCACGTGGGTGACGATCAGCTTCGAGTTGCCTTCTGTCATAGAAGACCGCGTCCGATTGTCGCCAATAAGGTACGTGTACTGTGGCTGTTGCCATCGTGGAGGTTAAAGCGGTGAAGATCATAGGGATTGCACCCGGCAACATTCCAGCCGGTTTTGGTGGTGCATGCTGCCTTGTAGGTATCGGAGACCAGGTTTTCGCCTTTGCCGGTTATATCGCCATTGGGATAACAGAACACTGGTATGGTGGCTTCGCCCAGGGATTTGAGGTCCTGAAGGCAGTCCACGATTTCTTCTTTGAGTAATTTTTCATCTTTTAGGCGATTCAGGCGGTAATGGTGCCTGGTGTGCGCGCCATACCTCACAAGACCGTTTTTCGCCATTTCAGCCAGTTCCGAGCCGCTGAGAATGGATCTGGAGGTTTCCGTGGGAGCCATATCCGGGTGGGATGCATAGACCTGTTCAAGAGCCTCAAGGATCGTGGCGTCTTCGAGTGACTTCAGTCGCGCGATCACATCGTCCGCTTCCAGAAGGGAAAGTGGGCGATTCGCGCCAGGGGCTGGCTCACGAGGCAGATGAGGTCGCAGCCAGTCGAAGGATGAATCGTTCTCGGGAATGGTCTGTGTGGTCAGCAGGCTGAGCACCTGTTCCGGCCAGAAGGTGTTGCCGGTGTTAATCATTTGGGTGACCAGGAAGATCGTTGCCGGGGCGTTCTGTGCCTTGAGAGTTGGATAGGCGTATTGATAGTTGTCTTGCCAGCCATCGTCAAAGGTGAAGGCAACCGCTAGCTTTGGAAGCGGCTTGCCTTGCCTGTTACGGTCAAGCCAGTCGGAGAGGTGGACGGGTTCCGCCCCAAGTTTACGGGCAAACCTGATATGGTTTTCGAGTGACTGCGGGCTGGTGACCATTCCCGGTTGCTCAACGGCACGCTCGGGCGCATCCGCCGGGAGAATTCGGTGGTACGTGAGGATCAGGAGCGTTGGCTTTTTTGAGAGACGGACGCGCAGCCAGCCATAACAGGCCAGCACGGTAAGAGCGCCTGATTTAACAAAGGATCTGAAGAATGCCACGCCTTGGGCCTCCGTCGGCCTCGCCAATGGTTTTGGCTTGTTCGTCCATGTATAGTTTATCGCCATAGCGATTCTGCCAGTAGTGCGCAGAGATGTCATCCACAAGGGTTCACAGGGATTGGGAGCGATGCTGGTTATTCTATTCTGGTTTGCGGCAATTGGAGCGCTTTTCAGCTACTTTATTTATCCACTCATTCTTCGTTTTATGCCCAGTCGTCCGGAAGCAGAGCGCGAGCATACCCTGTCAGACACTCCGCCGCTCGTTTCCCTGATTGTAACGGCCCATAACGAAGCCCATCGAATCCGCGACAAAATCGAGAACTGCCTGGCTCTGGACTACCCAGGCCTGGAAATCATTATTGCCTCGGATGCCTCCAGTGACGCAACCGACCAGATCGTAGGCGAGTACGCTAATCGCGGCGTGAAGCTGGCCCGCGCAAAGGAACGGAAGGGAAAGGAACATGCTCAACTGCAGGCGATCAATGCCGCGACCGGGGACATCCTGATCTTTTCAGACGTTGCAACGTCGATTCCTGAAGACGCGATTGGTCGTATGGTGGCTTATTTTAATGACCCCACTGTGGGCGCTGTGTCCAGCGAGGATCGCTTCATCAGCCGGGATGGCAGCGTGGTAGGCGAAGGCGCCTATGTGCGTTACGAGATGTGGTTACGGGGCCTGGAGTCAAAACGGGCAGGGCTTGTAGGGCTGAGCGGATCCTTCTTTGCTGCCCGCAAGGAAGTGTGCCAGGAAAACTGGGATATCTATTCCCCCAGTGATTTCAATACTGCCTTAAACAGTGCCCGAAGGGGGCTGGTGGCTGTAACGGCGCCGGACGTCCTTGGGTTCTATCAGGATGTGGCGGACGCCTCGAAGGAATATCAGCGTAAGGTGCGCACCATCATCCGGGGGCTGACGGCGTTGAGCCGGCATCCCGAGGTGCTCAATCCGTTCAGGTTTGGCCGTTTTGCGTTCCAGGTTTTCGGTCACAAGCTGATGCGGTGGGCCGTTCCGTGGTTTCAGGCGTTGTTGCTTTTGGTCTCGTTTGCCGTCGCGGGGAAGGGCGGTATCTACACTCTGGCATTACTGCTTCAACTGGCGTTTTATGGGTGTGTTCTGGCGGGGCATTTCGCGCCGGAGTTGCGTAAGAACACCCTGGTGAAAATTCCCTATTTCTTTGTTCAGGTCAATCTGGCGGTTGCCCATGCAACGGTCAGTTTTCTTGCCGGGCGCAGGATGACTGTCTGGACGCCTTCCCAGCGCTGATCGATAAAACGCGGACGTTTTCTATGTTTGCAAAGTTGAGACCGGTCGGTAGCCCTGTACCGAAACCACAGGCCGTTGATAGCCTACTGATGCCATGGGATGAGCACTACAAGGCTTTGTATTCAGGCTCTGGCACTGAAGCGTTGTCGCTGGCTGTAAAGGCGGCCATTGCCATGAAAGCCGGCTCTGAGAGGCCTGAAGTAATTATCCCTGCCTATGGCTGTCCTGACCTGGTTGCAGCCATTGTTGCGCAGGACGCCCAGCCAGTTTTAGTGGATTTCGCCCCGGATAAACCGGTACTGGACGAAGAAGGCGTTCGTCAGGCTTTGACACAACGCACTGTCGCGATCATCGGGGTCAATTTTCTCGGGGCTTGTGCGAGACTGAAAGAGCTCTCACGAATCTGTGCGGATAATGACTTGGTTCTGATCGAGGATTCGGCACAACGCTTCCCGCCCTCCAGTTGTTCCCATGGCTTGGCGGATTTCGTGGTGTTGAGTTTTGGCAGGGGTAAGCCAATCAACTTGATGGGTGGGGGCGCTCTGCTGTTTCGTCAAACGGAGCAATCAGTGGTGCACAGTGCGTGCGCTGATTACTCCGTATTGGAAATACGTACTAACATTGCTTGGCACATCAAGCGACTGGTGTTCAATTCGCTGTTGTCGCGCTATATCTATCCACTTCTTGAGCGCGCGCCATTTCTCAATGTCGGAGAAACCCGGTTCCATCCATTGGAGGCCATTCGGATAATGGAGCTTCCATCATCACTTTTGGCTGCGGGAATACGCGCTTACTTTGCAAGGGAGTCCCTGCATCTCGTTTATTACCGTGAACTGTCGTTCCTGCGGGAGGCTGGCTGGGCGTTTGCCGGAACGATAGATGCGCAAGACCCTACGCCTCGGCTTCGGTATGCCCTTTTGGCGCCCAATGAAAACCTGAGAAACCAGGTGGTCACGGAAATGAATAAAAATGGAATTGGTGCCAACATTTTTTACGGTCGCACACTTCCTGAAATCATGGATGCCGCTTCTATTCGTGTAGGGGGAAGCGGCAGGTATCCAAACGCCAGTAACTTCGCGAAGCGATTGATTACTCTACCAACCCATGAGGGCGTGGGGCTGAGCGATATCAGCACAATCATATCGGTTTTTGAGCGCTTGGCATCTGAGCATTGTAACGACTAGTTTGTTAGTCGATATTCTTTACACCCTGTTTGGTCTTATAATGAAGATAGCTCGGCCTGCATCCATAGTGCCAAGGAATTCGGGATGTTTCCTGATGTATGGTCCGTATATTGCGTTTATTTTGCCGTTGAAAATCGGATAAGGAGATCTGTATGCGAGTAGGTATTTTGTTAGCCGTTTTGTGGTGCCTTTCCTTTCAGGCCAACGCTGCCCCAATATGGACGTATGATCTAAAAGGAACCGTTGCCGGTTCTGAAGAAGCGGCTGGATACTTGGCGGATGTCGACGTTGGAGATGCGTTTTCAATTCGCATGTCCATGCAGAAGCAACTGGATACAAGCTATAAGATCAAGTTCACGGGCGTGATCGGCGGGTGGTCGTTTTCAGAGCAAGAAACCAGTGCGTACTATATTTTTGGCGATCTGGCGCCCGAACGTTTTTACACACATAGTTCTTCTTCGCCCATAGAGGCGCCAGTCGGAACGAGTGGCCCAGTTGATCCATGGGATATCTATTTATTACTACTTGGTCCAGGAACATTGGATACGCATGAGATTGCTGAGGAAGACCGGATGATTAAGAGCAATGGATGGCTGGATACCAATAAGTTTCGGGAGGGCCGGCTTTCTTTCCACTTCTTTACTCAGCTAAGCCCAGATGGGAACAGTTGGGTAGAAGATGACCTTGTTGGTGATATAACGTCCGTGACGGAGGTTTCGGAGCCTGTTCCAGCAACTCTATTGGCCATTGGACTATTGGGTATATGGTGTCGTTGTCGACGCATGCAGGGTTTGTGGACGATAGAGATTCCTAGCTAAGAGGATCGTGGGCACTCTCTTACAATAAGAGAGTGCCCACACTCTAGTTAATCTGAAATGCCTCAACATTTGAAGGCTGGCTCGCCAGGCCATTCGTGTCGTAGACCCGTATGGAGAAGAACCAGATCCCTCGATCGAGTCCGTCAATCACGTAGGAAGTCTGGTCTTTCGAAATGTCCTGAGTCTCCATGTCCAGATTGTTCTCCTCCAGTCCGTAGAAGATTTTGTAGTGGCTGATCTCGCCTGCGTTAAGGTTGGAACCATCCGCTCTTTTTTGTGGCACACTCCAGGACATCTCTACGGATCCGTCAGGCTCGGTTGGTACCGGTTCAGTGGTATCGGGACTGTCGGGTTCCGAGCCTGAGATGGGTTCCAGCGTCCATGGGTTAAGATCGCTTTGATACGCCTCCATTACGGTTACATCAGAGCCGGAGGCAACGACGGTACCGGCGTCCTGAGCCATCATGTCGGTGCCGTATCGGAGTTCCCAATAGTCAGGAATCCCATCCCCATCTGAGTCCTGACTGCTTTCGCTACCAGGGTCTGGTGTATCGACGTTTGCAGACTGACTGATTTGATCGCCGGTTTGCTGATCAACAATCGTTAGCTGTGCGGAGGCCAACCGTATGGAGTCAAAATATTCCATTTTGATTGGCACGGATTCTCCGCTATCCAATGCAATCGCGTATCTGTCCGTTGCTGCAGCACGATTTACCCATGAGTCAATGACAAGGTTGTTATCGAGATACAACCTAACACCGTCGTCGGTGCGTACGATGAATTCGTACTCCCGTGTCCCTGAATCGTGTGGTGCAGTAAATACACCATTCCAGCGAACGCTGAAATTGTCCTCAGGCAAGCCCTGAAGAGGAGATGAGCTTGCCCAGTCATGATTGACGGAGTCTTCGACCCGGTAAGTAGCCAGGGTTTGGAAGGATTTGCCGACATAATACTGCCCCACAAAACCATCGATCATTGCTTGGGACGCTACAGGAACGTCCTCAGAGTCATTAAGATCGGTTCCTTGTTGATACTCCTCAAGGTTCGTTGCTCCGTCGCCATCCGCATCTTCGCCAGCGTCGTTGGGTGCCAGCGGGTCTAAGTTATAAGCAAACTCGGCACCGTCTGGAATTCCATCGCCGTCGGTATCTGCTCGCTCTGCATTTGTTCCCAGATCAAATTCCTCCAGAGCTGTCAGGAAGTCATCATCCCGGTCAGACGACGCATCCTCCGGATCATTTGGATTAAGCCCATGGAAGGTTTCCCAGTTGTCGTAGAGTCCGTCCTGATCTTCATCCAGGGGAGGATACTGTGGGTTCATAGATAACCCGTTCTGCGCATCAAAATAGCCAATTCTATACCCGCGGTTGTATGCCTTGACGGCGTCCTCCTCTGAAGGGTATGAGGGCTGGGCCCAGCTTGAGATTGCTGATGCTGGCACGACTTGACGGCTGAGGTTGGGTCCCTCCCAGGCGACAGCGAAGTGGTCGTCTCCATAGCGTTCCTTGAAGATGATCTGAAAGTAGTACCGCTTTCCGGCTTCAAGGTTGATCGCAGCCGATCCCTGAGACGAGTACTTCTCATAGTCATCGGGATAGGTCCACGCAGGTACTGTCGCAATTTTCGTAGCGCCATCTGGTGTCTGGGAATCGCTCAGCCAGAATTCGACCTGATCATCACCGCTGACAAAAAAACGATAGAGTCCGTCTCGGGGCGGGGTTATAAAACCCTGTGCCATTGCGCCATAGTAGTCCGCACGGTTCTGTGTCTGTTGCAGAGTATTCAGTGTTTCTATGTTGTCTGGGTTATCCGGGTAACGCGTGAGTTCGGTCAGCGCACTCGGTTCAGCGCCCGGAATATCCATCCAGTATCGGATGTCTACCTGCCCGGGTTCACTTTGCTCCGGCAACGATGCCGTTGGAGGTAATGAGTCGATATCTCTTCCCTGCCACACCTGGCAGCCACCTATCGCGAAGAATAAGGGTACCAATAGCGGTTTCCTGAGTGTGTCCACGACTAACTCCTTATGGGGAAATAGTGACGCCTACTCAAGTATTGGTCGCAAGAGGCTATAGGGCCAATGAAAGTATGGAACGTTTGGGAATCTGCGGTTTTTAGTTATCGTAATTACTTATAAGAGGTATAACTGAAATTCGATTCAGAGTATTTCCAATGATCGGTGTCTGTCCGATTACTTTATAAGATCTCTGATCGGCTTTAAGCATTTTCTCGCGCATCGCATTAAAGTTGCCTTTCTTTGGTCAATTTTTCGATCAACACCGACAGGGCCGGGAGTAAGCCCTGCCTTACGCAGGTAATAGTTAAAGTTATGAGCGTCGCTCCAGACATCGGACAGTTCGGTTCTATAGGTAATGGCGAGTGTCACGGAGCGGTCTGATTTGGTGGAGATAAGGTGTGGCGCAATGAACGGATGGTGAAGACCGATGCCAGGCCTTAATTCAAAGTTCTTGGACAGCCTTTCAAGCGCTTGTCGGTAAGCAGGCCTCTTCTTGCCTTCATCAGTGAGCAACGTGTCCCTTTCAGCGGATGTCATTACCCGCTCATCAAACCGGCTCCAGAGCTTCGCGTATTTTTCGCCCTGTATCTGAAACAGAAAATTCATTTCCCGGTCCATGTGATAGGGCGTTACGGATTGAGCGGTGGACATAAAAATATAGGTTGAATACCAGGTGATGGGCGAATCTACATCAAGAATGTTCCGAGATATCTCGGAGAGAATGCGTTCAATCAGGTCTTGATATTCTGGATCTGTTTCCGGGTTGTATATCGCCAGGTAAGATTCGTTTTCGTCGAAATGTTCAATAACAGAATCGAGCGTTAAACCTTCTCTGTTTTGGGCCAGAGATGTGTCGAAGTTGATATCTACGGGAACCTTTCCTCTGCGAAACTTGATGCTGTTTTCTGGGAGACGTTTGCAGAGCTTGAATAATTCCTCAAACTGCAGAAGGGGCTCATCACAGAGATGATGATGAAAAGCAAAGGCTTCACGATTATAGAGTTGCCGGAACTCGGCAGGATCGAGTTCCAATGTTCTGGTAGCGGTTGTCTCCGAAAACCGCTCAAAGTAGCGCTCATCTACAAATTGCCCCAGAGCCATAAAACCTCCGGTTTTCAACGATGTCGTACTTAGAACCCTGTGGGTGGTTGGTACCCCCGAAGCTGCTTTTTCAGGCCTACGAGGAGTCTCCCTAGAAAGAACTTTGCATAATCGAATCTCGACTCACCAGGAAACCTCGGAGACACACCAAACCGCCGCAACAGTCGATTCAGCGAATGGATATAGGCCTGCCTGCGGGTGGTTTTGGTATAGAAGACAATGCCAATAGAAACCGTTACGCCGTTATCCGGGGTTACCCAGGTATTCTCGGTACGTGTTGAGTGGGGCGAGGTGCTGGGGAAATAGACACCTTCTCCGGGGCCAAGGTCCCACTCGTGGCGAGCGTCCATGAACTCGTCCTTCAGGATGACGTCGTGAAGGGAACCGTCGATGATGAAGCTTTCCACGGTATGGGCGGGAATGATGCCTCTGTCGTGGGAATCCCAGACGTTCATGATTTTACGGCCGTGTATCTGCAGCCAGAAGTTGTTCTCCCGGTCGATGTGAAAGGGCGTTACTGACGGAGGCGCGGAGATGAAAATGAACGCCTGCGGGCTGAAAATGCCAGGCTGCTCCCGATCAACCAGGTGCTCGACGGATGAGATAGCCTCGTTGACGAGACCGGCATACTGCGGGTCGGTTTCTGCATTGTACAAAGCCACCCAGGAGCCGGGTTCCGAGATGTTTGCAAAGACGTCGGAAAGATCGCGCCCGTCCGGGCTTTCGGCGTGATGAATGAACTTGGAACTCTGCTTGGCACCAGGGGCGATAAAGCGGCATTGTTTTGAGGGCAGCAGGCGGTGAGCCAATGCTTCCAGTTGATCAAGCTGGAGCAGGGGGTGTTCATAGAAGTTGTGCCCAAGGAGCGAGATGCTGTTCAGGGAAAAGTCGGTTTCGTCTTCAACCCAGACCTTGAACCTGCCCGTGGGTGCTGCAGGCTGATCGCTTCTCACTTGGTTTGCCGTTTCGGGAACGGCTATCTGTTCAGCTGTATCCATGCTCGCCTGCTCCTACTCGGGATGGCGTAAAAAAATTATAGGTAGACCGCAGAAAGCCGTCAATTGGCCGGAACGCGGACCGAAGAGTTAATCACTTCGGGTCATTAACCGTGAAATAAAACCCGTGGTAGTGCTCTACGGTTTTCTCCAGATGGTAGGGGATTTCTATCCGGCGCGGGTTTTTCCACCGGTCCACCAATCGGTACCCTGCCTTTTCCATGTCACTCACCAGGTTGGCCTGCGAGCTGATGTGATAGGGTACTTCACAGACTTCCAGGTATTGCAGTGTCCAGAAGTCTTCCGTTGGGTGGGCGGGCAGGTTATGAACCAACACATGCTTGGGAAGCCGTTGGAGCTGGCTCACGGTGTCGGCAATGCTGGTATCCATGTATTGCAGTGTGCCTGCCGTCATGAAGATGTCTGCGGCGTCTTCCTCGCCCATGTCGTTACTGTCGATGAATGCGAGCCGTGTTTCGTCTTTCTGGTTGGCGATTTTACGCCCGGCTTCGACGGCCGCCGGCAACTCTGCGATCACCCATTGGAGTCCGTCGGGGTACGAGAAGAAATTTTCAAAACTGTAGAACCCCTGGCCGATACTGCCGCCCAGTTCCAGTAGCCGTTGGGAAGGCTGCATCAGCCGGGAGAGCCAGAATAACAACGGGTAATCGATATCCAACACCCGTTTGTCCAGTACTGGCAGCTCCTGCTCCAGATGTTCCCCCTTGTTTTGGTTGATGACGTCGTACTCGTTGGCCAACTGGCTGATGGCCTGCTGCTGGGCTTCGTGGAAGGAAGCGTAAATGCCCCGGTAGGTAATGCCCAGCCGCTTCCTGGCCATGTGGAGGTAGAGGTCGTGACCATAGGGCAGCAGTTCGATGCTATTGATGATCCGGTTCTTCAAGGCTTTATTCACTGTTGTCTCCTTTACGCAACGGATTGCGCCAGTGAGTCTATTCCGATGTTTTTATGGGCAATGCCACGGAGGACGGGGTGTCTCCACCAAAGTAAACCCTGTTGGTGGCGACAAACGTATCCGAATCGCTGTATTCGTCTTTTCCGGTGTTGAGGTTCCGCGCCAGGCGTGGAAAGTTGCTGCTTGAAATGTGGAACTCGAGCCGGTGTCCTTTCCGGAAGCGATAGGCAATGGGCCTCATTTCCAGTTCAACCCGATAGATGCGGCCCGGTTCGACGGGGCTTGGGTTGTCGATACCGTTCCGGTAACGCAGGCGGACGACGCCATCCTGGAGGTTAAAGGCCCTGCCATCCGGGTACTGGTCGACCATTTTGACGGTGAAGTCTGTATCTGGCGCATTGGTTGACACATAAAGCACGACGTTGGCGTTGCCGACCAGTTCCAGGTCTTCCTCCAGTGGCTCGCTTGAATAGACCAGCACGTCCTGGCGTGATTTCAATGGCCTCTGGTCGAGCGGCCCGGGCTTGTCTTCCGGCCGGTAGGTGCAGCAGATCGGTCCACCCAGGGTGGGAACGGGGTCGAGTGGATCGTAGGTGAACTCGTCATACACCTCGCCGCTCTGTTCGGGGTTGTTGTTCAGGTCTGCCTCTTCCACCAGACGATCGTCCGGCATGAAATAGAAGCGTTGATCGCTGGTGGATGCGGGCGGCCACTGCTCGGAAGTATCCCATTCCCCGGAATGTATCGAGTAATACTCGAACGGGGGCGGCAGCGCCGTCGGTTTGTCTTTCAGCCAGTGATCAAACCAGTCGATGTAGGTTTGCCGGAAATCTTTGCCGGCGTAATCAAACGACATCTCACCAATGTTGACTTCCCCGGGCTTCAGTTTTCCGGCGCCGCAATGCACGCCTGGTGCGATCAGTACAGGCTGGGACTTCGCTCGGGGGTGGCGGGCGTTCTCTGCCATGTGTTCGGCCAGCTTGAAGGTGTTATGGGCCGTTTGGTCGAACCAGTCGTTGATATTCAGTGTGGCCACCGAGAACTCGTCGTTCGGGTGGGTGTAGCCTTCTTCGTCCCACCAGTTGTCCGTTAAGGGGTGGCGAATAATGTCATCGAAGCCGGTTTCGTAGGGAACGATCTTGTCTGCAATCCCGGAAACGGGCAGGTGGGTCATATAGGTACGCATTCGCTCTTCGTAATCGTCGGGGCGTGGCGTTACCTTGAAATCCTTTGCGCCCTCAGCGGTGAACCACCCTAATGAAGAAGCCAGGTTCAACACGCCGTTTTCGAACACGCCAAAATAGCCAAACGTGTCCTTGACCTTGCCGGCGGCACCGCCGGCGCCGGACGCAATCATGGCGATGTGATTCGGGTGGTTGGCCGCGGCAAGTATGATCTGGCTTTCACCCAGGTAGGAGCATCCAAATGTTCCGATTTTGCCGGTTGACCAGGGCTGTTCAACCAACCATTCGATGGTGTCGTAGCCGTCTTGCTTTGCAGTCCAGTAGGGGCTCTTGTAACGACCCTCTGAGTAAAATCGGCCACGGACATGTTGTACGATCACGGCGTAGTTGTGCCTGACGAAGTGCCGGACGGTGCTGAATTCGATGCCGCCATAGGTGGTGCGAATGTATATAACCGGATGGCGTTTGTTTCCAAGCGGCCGGTATACGTCTGTTGCAAGCTTCACACCGTCGCGCATGGGAACCATGACATTGCGGGCCCGTTGCATGTTTTCGCGCATGGGCATGGTGACATCGCCCAGCCACAGCTTTACGTCGTCTGCGCGATAGCCGAGCACGGCAAGGATGGCGATCAGGATCAGCGAACTGGTGATCAGGACGAATTTCATTCCGGTTTCAGGGTCTTCAAGTGATCCAGTTGTTTATTGGCCCAGTCTGTAATGGTGCCGATCAGGCGTTGTCGGTGCACTTCGATGGAGAAGATGTGCTTGGCATTGGGCCAGAAGACTTCCTCGATAATGGGTTCAAGGCCTTTGATGTCCATGGCAGAGGCGAACTGGCCAAGCTTGTTGTAGTGGTAGAGGGTTTGGCTGGTAAACACGGCGAACACCCGGCCATCTTTTTCCACCAGGCTCTCGAAGCAACGGTCCATATCGTCTTCATTGGGCTCATCCCGCAAGTCCATGGGGGAGCTAAGCAGCGAGTGTTCACCGCTGGTGTTCTGTTTCAGCCTGCGGGAGACAATTTTATGGATATTCAACCACTTGTTAGGGTTTGTCAGCTTCCGGAGCAGTTCTCGCTTCGCGAAACCTTCGTCCTGCCGGGACACCGGGTCCAGAAGGATAAGCCCCTTGATGGATGGGTCCTGGGCGCAGAGTTTGATGCCGTTGTCGGCACCTGAACACAAACCGAAGATCAGCAGGGGCCTGGAGCCATAGAGCTTTTCGAGGGATTTCTTCATGAATGACCAGTCGAGGGCCACTGATTCCCGGTTGGTCATGGTTTCGTGGGCTGGGGAGTCCCCCTTGCCAGACAGGTCCACCCGCAACGCGATATAACCCAGTTCCGCGAGTTGGCGGCCGAGCAGTACATTCAGCCGATAGGGCTCCGCCCGGTGGGACAGGCCGGCGTTCAGCAGCACCACAATGGGGCTGTTGAAGGTGTCTTCAGGCTCGGAGAGAACGCCAATGCCGTGCTGGTGTTCCCCATAGGTGAATATCCGTTCCTTGATCATGCGAATACCCTGTCCAGTAATGCTTCGAGTACCGGTTTCTGGGTGATTACGCCGTCGTGGTAATACGGCCAATCGTAGCTGAGGCCGGGATAGGCGCAGTTGCTTAGTCCTGAGCTTTTGCAGAATTCCGGATCGGTTGAGACGGTGAAGCACAGGTCGGGGTTGTTCAGGGTACTCTCGGGAATAGCCAGTTCGCGTATGCCGGTTACCAGCCCTGAGGGAAGGTCGAAGTTCCTGTACTCTATGTTTTCGAAGGGAACATTGTTCTCGCGTGCCGCTGACTGATGCCGCTTGCGCAGGATGGCATCGATCTCATTCAGCCACTCAACGTAGCGTTCTCCGGACAGCACTGGATCCCAGAAAAGGAATTCCTTTACGGATGCATGGTTAATTTGTGCCGCCAGTGTTGCACCAAACCGCACGCCCAATAACACCACATGGTTGGCACCGGAGACAGCGATGGCTTCATCAATCGCTTTTTGGATATCGGACAACCAGACTTCTATGGTTGCCTCCGACAACAGTCCCTGGGATTCTGCTGTTCCGTAGTAGTCGAAGCGAAACGCATGATTCCCGCGCTCGGAAATGGCCACGGACAATTCCGACAAGGCCCGGTAAGTGCGCCGGTACTCGTCAAAAAGCGGTGGGCACACAACCACGACTTTTTCTGCATTGGGGTCCGTCGCAGACGAATAGCAGCCGAACAGGCGGCTGTTATCAAAGAAAAAAGGTTCTATCATTGCCCGTTACTTCCCGTCATGACTGAAACAGCTTCCTCCAGAACGGCTTCTTGGCGACCGGTGTTTTTGACTGGCTTGGTTCTGAGGGCACCTCATTGATAAGTCTTTCAAGGTCCGCAACAAGTCCGGCAAAGGTCTCCTTGAGCGACTGTACCGTCTCTGAATCAACAGAAGCCTCGTTGTAGTCAAACACGCCAATGAAACCAACAGGCTGGATCCGCACCCAGAACTCCACCGGGTATTCGGTGTTCAGCCGGGGCAGGTCCAGTTGCCTGAGCGCCAGGTCGGCAATGGAGGTTGGCCGGTTGCGGATGTCCTGAAAAGCAAAGCTGGCCTGGACAAACTCCGGAAACAGCTCCCTCTCGGCAGGCGTGTTACGGACGATATCAGCGTAGGTCACCGTCTGATGATCCAGTGTTTCCCTGAGTTGGTCGCCCAGGCTGGCAATGCGTTCCCGGAAGCTGGACGATGGCGCCTGAAGCAAACAGGGAATGGTGGTCACAAAGCTGCCTATCAGGTTGATCACGTCGGCGCGTTGACGGCCGGACGTGGGCACGCCAAGCACAATACGGTTGTCTTTGTGCGACCGGGAGATGGTCTCCGCGAACAGGCAGAACAGGATCTCGTGAAGTTTGAGCCCGAGTTCATTACCCACCTTTTCCACCATCGCCAGGCTTGCTTCCGGGAAGTTCAGGGTCTCCCGGGCACATTGGTTGGGTTTGGCGTCGTTCTCGTTCTCGCGGGCCCCGGATTCCAGGACGCCGGCAATCTTGGCCCTGTGGTAATCGACATCCTCTGTCGACGCACCTTTTTCAATTGACCACTCAGCGTAATCCCGGAACTCGAACGCCAGTTTGTTGGCCTTTTCCCGTTCCGTATTGCTTTGTACCAGATAGGTGTCCTCCAGTTCCTTGAGGAAGATATCAAACGACCAGCCATCGAAGACCAGTTGATGTGGCACGAACACGTAGTGGTAGCGGGCATCGCCCAGCACAAACAGCGTGGAGCGGAACAGCGGCCGGTCGAGCACCTTGAAGGGTTTGAACGCCAGGTCCCGTGAGCGTTTCAGCGCCGTTTGCTCGGGGTTATCCTCGCCGGTTAGGTCCACAACATCGAGTACGGGGACCTGCTTCACTGGCAGGATGCCTTGCTGGTAGCGGCTATCCACCTGGGTAATGACCGTTCGCAGCGCAGTCTGGCGCTCGAAAACCTTGATCAGGCTACGGGTGAACGTATCAATATCAAGGTTGCCTTCGAGGAACCAGGACGCGGGCAGGTTGTTACACACGTTGTCCGGGTAGGACAGCTGCCGCAGCAGCAGCCGGGTCTGTTCATGGCTCAGCAAGCGCCGCTGGGCCGTGGGCAGATCCGCCGGTGAGTCTTCGTGCCCAGCGGAGGCCGGCGTGCTGTGGGAGACTTTCTCGGCGATTTCACTCAGGCTGAGCCCTACGATGTCTTCCGGGGTCAGTTTGATGCCGGTCTGGCTCTCTATCCTGCGGATGGCCTGCAGCGCGAGCAATGAGTGCCCGCCCAGGCTGAAGAAGTTATCCTCGCGTACAATCCGGGACTTGGAATTGAGTACGTCCGACCAGACATCGGCAATCATCTCTTCGGTCTGGTTTGCCAAGGCGGAGGCCTTGAGAATACTGGACTCTCGAAGTTCCGGTTTGGGCAGGCGCCGCCGGTCCATCTTGCCGCTAGGGCTCAGGGGGATGCTATCGATGGCAATGATGTATTGGGGGATCATGTACGCTGGCAGCAGTTTTCGAAGTTCCTTGCGGATGCTCACCACATTGGGCTCGTCTCCGGATTCCGAAACCACACAGCCAACGATGCGTGCGTCGCCCGGTGCCAGTTCCCAGACATACGCGCAGGCGGATTTAATGTCAGCGCAGGCGGCGAGGGCGGACTCAATATCACCCAATTCAATGCGGTAGCCGCGAACCTTCACCTGATCGTCCATGCGGCCCAGATGCTGAAGGTTGCCATCGGGAGTCCATTTCGCCAGATCTCCGGTGGCATACAGCCTGCCGTGGAGGGGATGGTCAATGTACTTCTCTGAGGTGAGATCGGGCCGATTGTGGTAGCCCGTTGCCAGCCCAAGGCCGCCGATGTACAGCTCGCCAGGGCAGGACAGGGGCACCGGATTGCGTTCCCGGTCAAGAATGTGCACCTGGGTATTGTGGATAGGTTTGCCGATGGAGATCAGTTTGTCGGTCAGGCGCAATGGGTGGCAAGTGGACCAGACGGTGGTTTCCGTCGGACCATACATATTCCACAGTTCGTCCAGGCACCCGAGCAGATCCCGCACCAGATCCTGGGGCAGTGGTTCCCCGCCACAGAGCCCCTTCATCCTGACCCCATCCTGCCGCCAGTCCGTATCCAGCAGCATGCGCCAGGTTGCCGGGGTTGCCTGCATGATTGATATCTGGTGATCGAGAATCAGCCGGCGCAGTTTTTCACCGTCCTTTACGCTGTCCTTGTCGGCGATCACGGTTGTGGCGCCCTGAGTCAGGGGTAACAAAAGCTCCAGGAAGGAGATGTCGAAGGAGAAGGTGGTGACCGCCAGAAGCCGGTCATTGGCTGTGCAACCGGGTTTGTCCGACATGCTCTCAAGAAAGTTAATCAGAGCCCGGTGAGGAACCAGCACGCCCTTGGGTTTTCCGGTGGAGCCGGAGGTGTAGATAATATAGGCCGTTTGCTCCGGGTCGATTCTTACCGGTGGCACGGGGGACGCTTCGGCTGACGCCGGTTCAATTGCCTCATTGATATCGACTTTGAGGAGGTTCACGCCGGCGATGGCCGCAGGCGTCTGTGAGTCGACGATGACAGCGGAAGCTTCCGAGTCCTCAATCATGTACTGCAATCGAGCCTCCGGAAAGTCCGGGTCCAGGGGCAGGTAAATCGCACCCAGCTTGAGGATGCCGACAATAGCGGCCAGGGCAGCGTCCGAGCGCTCGACACAGACCGCCACCGTATTGCCGGCCGCAATACCTTGGTTGGCAAGGCTGGCGGCCACGGCATTACTGCGTTCATCGAGCTGCTGGTAGGTCCAGCTACGGTCACCGAACGCGCATGCGAAGGCATCGGGCGTGGCTGAGACATGGTGCTGCAGGGCGTCGATGACCGTTCCATGGGGCATGTCGCGCTGGGTGTCGTTGGCGCGCTGAACCACGTTCGGTTCCTGTTCCGCGAGGGCAATGCTACCCACGGCAATCTCAACATCCGCCGTGGCGGTCGCCAGTATCCTTTCCAGGGCCTCAAGCCAGGACACGATGGTGGCCTCGCTGAACAATGCCGTGGAGTAAGTGGCTTCGATGGTGAGGCTGTCGGACGACGGCAGGATGTTCAGGAACATCTCGAAGTTCTCCGCTGCGCGGGGCACGGTCCGGACTTTGCCTTCTATATCGCCGAACTGGATGGACTCCAGGGGCTGATCGATGTTGAAAATGGTATTGATCAGCGGAACACGGGTGCGGTCGACGTTGATCGCTTCTATGAGCTTGCCGAACGTGAAGTTTGAATGCTCGGAGGCATTGAGCACTTCGGACTTGACCTGTTTGCACAGCTCAGAAAACCGCGTGTCCGGGGTCAGTTGGGCCCGGATTGGCAGCAGGTGAACCATGTGGCCAACCTGCTTCAGTCGGTTCTGTGTGGCCTGGCCTGCAACGGGGAGGCCCACCACGATGTCGTCGCTGGATGTCAGGCGATGCAGCAGCACAAAATAGCTCGCCAACACCATGTTCACCATGCTGACTTTCATAGCGGCCGCTGCCTTGGGCAGGCGTTTGGCAAGCTCCGGGTCTATCCGGTAATCCAGCCGCGTCGCCTCAAAGGTTCGAAAATGGGGCCGCGGGTAATCCAGGGGCAGGTCCAGGTTTGGCGGTACTTCGGCAAAACGATCGATCCAGTAGTCGTTGTCGATGTTGCTGATTTCTTTGGAATCCACCATTTCCGCGTAATCGAAGAAGGAGATATCCGCTCCGCTGTCGTCCGATTGCGTGCGTTGACTGCCATAGGATTCGGCCAGTTCGGTCAGCATCAGTCCGATTGACCAGCCGTCACAGACAATATGATGGGCGGCCAGCACCAGTTCGTGGGTGTTGCTGTCGAGCTTCATCAGCCATGCGAACAGGAGAGGGCCTTCCTCCAGATTCATGGGGGAGATGGCGATGTTCTTCCAGAGATCTCTAATGGCAGCTTCCTGTTCGCTCGGAGTGCCGCCACTGAGGTCTTCCACCTCCAGTTGGAATGTGGAGGTGTCGTGCAGGCAGATTTCCGTGCCGTTCCTGGAGAACGTTGCCCTCAGAATATCGTGCTTTGCGATAAGGTCATCAAAACACTGGCGGAGCAGATTGACATCAAGGTTGCCGGAAAGCTTAACGGATACGGCCTCGTTAAAGGCGGTGTTGGCAACGTCGCTAAACTGGGCAGAGGCGATGATTTCCCTTTGCGGCCCTGTTGCGGGAGCAACCCGCAACAGTTCACCACCGGCGAACGGATTGAAGCTGGCGGAACTCATGGGCGGCCCACCTCCACATATGCGCCTTTATTGTCTGGGTCTTCAATGAAGTAAGCGGGCTCTCCTTTCTCATTTTTTCCCAGCCTGGCACCTGCGGGAATGCTGCTGTTGCCACTCAGATACTTCTTGGCCGCCACTTGGTCGCCCTCGAGCAGGCCGTTGACGATGAGGTTCGCCAGGGCCGACTTGAACGCCTGCAGTATTTTCTTCACATCTTCGGTGGAGTGCTGGGTTGTCAGGAAGTTTGGACGGTACTGCTGGATGTGGATGCCGTCGAGCGTCATCGACAGGAACAACAGGTGCCCCCAATGAGACGTCGGGGGAATGGAAATGTAGAACAGCGAGGCAAACTCCTCGAAGCAGACATTGGACTTCAGTTGCTCGATGAAGGCCTTGGCTTCCCTGGCCATGGCGGTGGTTTTTTCTTCCAGCGCCGGGTAAATCGAATCGCCGTCTTCCTTGATCTTGGTAAGTACCGCTTTGGCAACTGCCAGGGCCAGCGGGTGCCGCACAAAGGTTCCGGCGAAGAAGGTCACACCCTGCTCGGGGATGGAATCATCGCCAAACTCCCAATAGCCCCCGTCCATCGCGTCCAGGTACTTGGCTTTGCCGGCGATAATGCCGATGGGATAGCCGCCGCCGACGACCTTGCCGTAGGTCATCATGTCCGCATCAACATCGAAGCGTTTGCGAATACCGCCGGGGCCAACGCGGAAGCCGGTTACTACCTCATCGAGAATCAGCGCGACGCCGTTTTCTTCCGTAATCCTGCGAATTTCCTGGATGTATTCCTTGCTGTGGAACTGGGGCTTCCTGCTTTGCACCGGTTCCACCAGTACAGCGGCGATCTCGTCACCCAGTTTTCGGATCTCATCCAGGCTGCTCTGCTCGCCCCAGGGCAGGAGTATCATGTTTGAGGTTGCTTCCCTGGGCACTCCTGGTGCGGCGGGAAGAGCCTTGTGGTCTTTACCGACCCGCATGACCACTTCATCGTGAATGCCGTGGTAGGAGCCTTCGAACGCCACGACCTTGGTGCGCCCGGTGACCGTGCGGGCAACCCGGAGAGCGCCCACGTTTGCCTCAGAGCCTGTACAGGCAAAGGTGCATCGCTCATTACCGGTAAGTTCACAGAAGAGTTCAGCGACTTCTCCCGCCAAAGGGGATTGCGGACCGGTTTCCACGCCGCGGTCAATCTGGGCCTTGGCAGCGTTGGAAATGAATTCCGGTGAGTGCCCGAACAGAATCGGGCCGAAGCCGTTGGAGGTATCAATAAGCTCGTTGCCGTCGATATCCCAGAGTTTCGATCCTTTCGACTCCACCGTGACAATCGGGAAAATGACTTCTTTCCAGCCCGGATTGAAGCCGGAAACACTTCTCGGATCGGCCAGGTGTTTCCTGTGCTTCTGCGTGTAGCTCTTGGACCCTGCGTATTTTTCCTGGTATTTCGTCATCAACCGGTCAATCCATTCCCGCTGTGCGGAGGTGACTTCGGTATTGGTTTTCTCCCGTGTGATACGAGTGCCAGGGGTGTGGGCCGGTTTACTGAGTGTGTCGTCGGCGCTCTCGTTGGCGCTTGCCCGTTCCTTGTTTGCAGCGGCAGCGGGCGCTGGCGTGGATGCGGCTGCCTGTTGGGTTTGCGGAACACTCTGCGCCGTTGAAGCCCCCTGTCGCCCAAGGGCCTGAAGTTGCATCTGCATAATCTGCAACTGCGCATTCACGATATCCTGTATATGGCCACCGGAAGTGGGCATTGCAGTGCTGAAATCAACACCGGAGGGCATGGACATTTGGCTGCCATCAGCAGGCTGAGGCTGACCAGCTGCCTCCTGAGACGGTGGTGCGGCCTGGGTTACGACCTCGGGCTCAACCTGGGAGGCAATGAACTCCGAGATCAGTTCCAGGGAGGTGTATTCTTCCACAAGATGTCTGAACGTGATCCCGAGTTTAAACTGCCGCTCCAATGCAGTCGCAACCTGGGTGAGCAACAACGAATCCAGACCAACCTCACTAAAGTGTGAGGCCGGGTCTGCGTCGCCCAGTTCATACCCCGAGACGTCTTCAATGATGGCCATGACATCGGCGCGGATTTTTTCGGAATGCTGTTTTGAGTACATTTTAACGTCCTGTGTAACCGGGGTTGCCGGATTAGCCAGATGAGACAGTTGCGAAGCTGCCGCCGTTGAAGGGGCGACGCTGTTGGTCATGTTTGCGGGGTCGTTGTTGACCGGGCCGAGCCAGAACGAGTCGTCCGAGAACGCGTAGCCCGGGAGCCGTTCCTTGCAAACCCACAGCCCCTCAAAGTAACGGTTCCAGTCCAGGGCGTACCCATCGACCCAGAGCTGGCCAATACTGCGGTAAATGTCATTTTCCGCGTTCTCGTCGGTGCCCTTGTTGGTGAGAGCGGGATAGGCGTGAATACCTTCAAGCTCCCGGTGGCTATTCGCCAGGTTGACCAGGGTGTTGCCGGGCCCGACTTCCAGGAGACTGATTCGTTCGCCATCGTTTTCATGACGGAGGCTGAGAGCCTGTAACGAGCTGGAAAACAGCACCGGGTTCCTGAGCTGTTGCGACCAGTACCGGGGCGACATCGCCTCCTCATCCGTCAGCAGTGCGCCCGTCATGGTTGAATAGATAGGGATGGAGGGCGCCTGCCGTTGAATCGTGGATACGAATGCTTCGAACTCGGGAACAATGGGGTCCATCATCGACGAGTGGAACGCATGGCTGGTCTGCAGGATAGTGCTGGCGATCTTCCGCTCGGACAATTCGGCGGAGATCGCCTTGATGGCCTCCTGCTCACCCGAGAGCACCATAAGGCCAGGCGCATTCACCGCAGCCACCTCAGCCCGCTGGCCAACGAGTTCTTCGATGTCATCCGGGTTTGACCGCACAATGAGCATTTTTCCGGCCGGCATGCTTTGCATGAGGGCGCCCCGGGTGGCAACCAGAGCCACGGCGTCCTCAAAACTGAAGATGCCTGCAAGGGCAGCGGCGGCGAATTCGCCAATGCTGTGCCCGATCAGAAACGAGGGCGCAACGCCATGCTCTTTCAGGTAGTTTGCCAGTCCGAATTCGAGCAGGAACAGGGCCGGTTGCACGAAGGAAGTCTGGTTGAGCAGATTGTCATCGGCGTTCTGGTCGCCTTCGGCGAACAGGGTGCCGCGTATGTCCACCCCACTGGTTTTCAGTACGATCTTGCAACCGCGATCAAAGGTCTCCCGATAAGAGCTGGAGTTCTCATACAGCCACTTGCCCATATGTCTGGCTTGGGTACCCTGGCCAGAGAACATAAAACCGACACTCTGGTTGGGGTTGTTACCAGCCTGGCCCTTGGCGAAGGACACACCCTGGCCGAGATTCTCCATGGTGGAGGGCAGGTCACCGCCGAACACGATCGCCCGATGATCGAAGTGCTTGCGACCATGGATCGAGGTATGGGACACATTCGGCAGCAGGGCATCCTTCCGGTTGCTGAAGTAGTCGCAATACCGGGCGATCTGTCGCTCCAGTGAGGGCTTGCTCTTGGCCGATAGCAGTATCGGGAAACGGCGCTCTGGAGTGATCTCTTTAGGCAGCTCGGGCGCCTTTCCGGGAACGTATTCCTCCAGGATGACGTGGGCATTGGTACCGCCCACACCAAGAGAGGTAACTGCCGCCCGGCGGGGGGAGGGCAACTTCCAGGCCTCCACTGCCGTATTGACGTAAAAATGGGACTTCTCCAGTTCCAGCTTCGGGTTTGCGGTCTGGAAAAACAATGTGGGCGGTATCTTGTTGTCACGGACGGCCAGAGTGGATTTAATCAGGCTAGCCAGGCCGGCGGCATGGATGGCGTGCCCGATGTTGGATTTAACAGAACCGATCGCGCAGGTTTTCTCCCGGGTATTCTCTGAGGAATAACAGCGCCTCAGTGACAAC
Source organism: Marinobacter sp. M5B (assembly GCF_042604615.1). Taxonomy (NCBI): domain Bacteria; kingdom Pseudomonadati; phylum Pseudomonadota; class Gammaproteobacteria; order Pseudomonadales; family Marinobacteraceae; genus Marinobacter; species Marinobacter sp. M5B. The sequence continues at coordinate 2,564,245 of NZ_CP156894.1, read as the reverse complement.
ACTTCAATGGGGTCGCCCAGGGGCGTCGCAGTGCCGTGGGTTTCAATGAAACCCACGGAGGAAGGTTCGATGGCAGCGCGGGCAAGGGCATCCTTATAAACAGCGACTTGGCCGGCCACACTGGGTGCGGTGAAGCTGGCCTTCTGTTCGCCGTCATTATTTACTGCATAGCCTTTGATGACGGCGTAGATAGTGTCGCCATCCCGTTCCGCCAGGTCTCGACGTTTCAGGACGATGGCGCCGGCACCGTCGTTGAACGTGGTTCCCGTGGCGTCCTGGTCGAAAGGCCTGCAATGGCCGTCTTTCGAGAGCATGCTGCCTTCCTGGTAGGCGTACCCGCGCTTCACTGGCGTCGAGATGGACACACCTGCGGCGATGGCTTGCTCACATTGGCCGTTGTCGATCGCTTCACAGGCCTGTGCCACTGCGACGAGTCCCGTGGAACACGCCGTAAAGACGTTGATGCTTGGGCCCTTCAGGTTCAGCTTATAGGAGATGCGGGTGCTCAGCAGGTCGGGCTCGTTGGCGAGACCACAGTTGAGAACACCGTAGCTATCAATAATCTCCTTATTTGGCAGAACATACTGCTGGTAATAACGAGCCCAGTTCATACCAGCGAACACGCCGGTGCGATATTGGGCATCGCCCGGAGGAATGCCAGCGTCCTCAAGGGCGTGCCAGCTCAGTTCCAGGAGAATACGCTGCTGCGGATCCATCACCCGGGCTTCTATCGGTGAGATACCAAAGAACTTGGCGTCGAAGCGGTCGTAACCCTCGACAATACCCTTGGCTTTTACATACGCAGGATTGGAGCGTTCTTCTGCACTGACGTCGGGGCTCAGTTCGTCATCGGTAAAAAAACTGACGGTTTCCTTGCCCGCAAGTAGGTTCTGCCAGTATTCATCCAGATTGTTGGCGCCGGGAAAGCGGCAGGCCATGCCAATGATGGCAAACTCGTTGTTGTTCCTGTCGCCGCGCCGTGCCGATGCTTCAATGTCGTCAGCACTGGAACGGGTTGCAAAGAAATTCGCTTGCTGCTGGATCGTCGGGTGCTCGAACACAAACGTGGCACTGAGCTCAACCTCAAAGGTGCGTTCCAGCAGGGTTGCGAGTTTCAGGGCTTCTAGTGAGGTGCCGCCGGCATCCATGAAGTTGTCGGTATCTTCGACCGGGCGGTTCAGTATGGTGTTCCAGCTTTCCTGGATGCGGTCTTTGGTGACTCTGGAGGCCTGTGGGGCGTCTTTTGGAGCCGTAGCGTATGGGTCCGGAAGGCAGGCTTCATCCAGTTTGCCGTTCTTGTTCTTCGGCAATTCGGACACCTGGACAATAAAGTGGGGAATCATGTAAGCCGGGACAACCTCAGCCAACGCCTGGCGGACGGATTGTGTGCTGAAGCCCGATTCCGACACCAGGTAGGCGGCGAGTCGCTTCTGTCCTTGTGGTCCAATTCGAACAACGACCCGAGCCTCTGTGACGAACTCAAGGTTGTTCAATTGGTACTCGATTTCGCCTGGCTCGATGCGGTGCCCGTCGATTTTAACCTGCTTATCTATTCTGCCTAAATAATCGTAGCTACCATCGTCGTTGAGTTGCGCCAGATCGCCTGTCCTGTAGCCGGTTCGCGACCGGCCGTCACTGGCTTTCACCTGAATGAACTTCTCAGCGGTCAATGCCGGCCTGTTGAGGTAACCCAGTGCGAGGCCATCGCCGAAGGCAATGAGTTCACCGGTCTGATCTGGACCCTCAAGAATGTTCAGCTCTGAATCGACAAGAGCACATTGGGTACCGGGAATGGGAAACCCAATAGGAATTCGCTTGATATCTTCCGGCAGCGGCCTGGGTATCGGGAATACGGTGGTAAACGTTGTATTCTCGGTGGGCCCATAGCCGTTGAGCAGGGCAGTGTTGGGCAGGTGTTCGAGTGCTTTCCTCACATGTGGCACTGAAAGCGCTTCGCCTCCTGTCAATAACTGTTTAACAGGCTTGAGGTAGTCAGGGTATTCGGCGATGAACGTGTTAAACAGCGAGGCAGTAAGCCATAGAGTGCTGACATCACGCTCCAGGATAACGTCCCGGATGCAATTGGGTGTCAGTACGCCGGTCTCTGGGTGTAGTACGCAGGTGCCACCATTGAGTAGGGGGCCCCAGAGTTCCAACGTGGAAGCATCGAAACTCAGGGCTGATAACTGAAGGAACGTCTGCTCTGGTGAAAATGATATGAAATCGGTGCTGGTGACCAGCCGAAGTATTGCGCGGTCGGGTACCACCACACCTTTGGGCTCTCCGGTCGAGCCGGAGGTAAACATGACATAGGCTGGCCTCTCGCTGTTTTCAGGGATATCCGGTATTTCCACGTTACTTTGCGGGGAATTACGGGTATTTATCCATGAAATATCAAGGTGATTAAGTAAATCAGATCCAGGAGCATTAATTCCAAACTTTGCAGATACAGCTTCAGTGATGAAATGTTGACGTTCTTTTGGGTAATTAGCGTCAATAAATACGTAATGAGCGCCACAAAAAAGTATACCCAATAAGTTGGCGCATAAGTCGGGGTGTCTTTCTGACGGAAGTATGACCGAAGAGCCTTCTTCTACACCTGCTCTTGCCAACTCGCTGGCAATCGCCCGGGCTTTGTCGAATAATTCAGAATAAGTGAGCTCTCTCCAGGTCTGATTGTCTTGCCAGGTAACAGCAGTGTGACCGGGGTAGTTCTGAGAAACTTCGATAAAACGGGAGACGACGGTTTGTTGACTACTGCTGGCGGTCATGACAAAACATCCTGTTTGACAATCGTACCTATAATATCCTGTGAAGGTGCGAGGCAGTTTTTGATAGCCTTTAGACGTAAAAGTCCGAAGCTTTCTTTTTTGCTTCCCTTCAACGTAAAAAATATAGCAGTCTTTGTTTACTATTGAAACGTAATTCGAAGCAGGTTTCAGATCCCCTTCCAACTCATACTTCGGCAGGTATTAATGACCAGGGAAATACGTTCACTAGCAACCCTCAAGCGTTGGTTAAGGCCATTGAAACTGTGGTTGAAAAGCTTGGTTGAGGTCAAATCCAGTATTTTGCTTTCTCGGGACGTTGCGTGGAGTGTTTCATCAAACTCCAGAGTCTTGGAGCCAGCTCCGGAGATAGTGAAGGTCAATGGCAGGCGTTCAGAGTTGCCTGTGTCACCTGCCGAGCTGCAGCGGAGAACCTGTCAGGGTAATGATCTGTATGGGGTTGTTGTCGGTAGGCGACTTGTGTCCTGGGGCTGGGTTGCCGGTTCAGGGACCCGTGTTAGTGTTGTGCACAACCTTTACCTGCGTGTGCCCGAGGGGGCATTCTACATTTGGGATTGTGCCACAGAGCCCGCATTCAGAGGGCAGGGCTATTTTCAGGCATTGCTGGATGGAATTCTCAGAGCGCATCGTGATACCGCCACCGAGGCGCTGGTCACTGTCGATACCGGCAACAGAGCTTCCAGAAAGGCACTGGTCAAGGCTGGTTTCAAACATAGGTTCAACTATATCAGTGTTCGAGTCATGGGGTCGGTACTGTTTAGTATTGCGTTTAAAGGACGGCAAGTAACTCGGGCGCAACCTCAGTTCGACGGATTGAACCTGCAAACTCCCAATAACTAGTTCGGCTTGAATTTGGATGAAAGTGCCTGTTTTAACAGTCTCCTTTAGTTAGTGCTTGCAGCTTTTTTATCTATGGAATATGGTAAATTTGTTATTAAGAAAATGAGCAGGGATGTTGCGATGAGCTTATTTGATCTCGCCGGGCAAAGCCGTGTTGAAACCATTCCTTTTCCGACTGACCAGGATGGATTGCTTCCTTATATTGTTCGCCGTCAGCCGCTGTTGTTAAGTGGAGTTCGGGAATCGCTGCCTTTTACTCGGGATTGGAACTACGAATTTTTTAAAGATACCTTTAAAACGATTCGCATACAGCGAAAATCCGAAGACGGTATGTACCATTATCTTGGCTTTGAACGCGTCCCTATGACGGAATTCGATGCGATAATGCGCACAAACGGGAACGGATATGCGCAGGAACCACTAAGAGGGCGTGGCGTTTCGGAAGAACTCCCGGATGGCGTGTCCGTTTCTTTGCCGGCGTTCGTGCCGGAATCCTGCTTGAGGGTGTCTAATTTGTACATCGGGTCTGGCGGGAACACCTCGTTGCTGCACTATGATGAAACCCACAGCCTCCTGATGATGCTGGAGGGGCGCAAGCGGTTCATTCTGTTCCCGCCAGATCAAAGTGATTGCATGTACCCATACAGCCCGTTCAATATACGAGCGTTGCTGGAGAACCGGGTGGTGGACAGCAAGATTGATTGCCAGAAGCTGGACCTGGAAGCGTTTCCAAAATTAGGAAACGCAAAAGGCATTACCGGCTGGCTGGAGGAAGGGCAGGCGCTCTTTATTCCTGCCGGAACCTGGCATTTTATCGAAGCGGAAGGCTACAACGTGTCGGTTAACTATTTTTGGTTGCAGAACCGAGCCAGGGATTGGTTGCAACAACCTCTGCTTAATTTCTGGCTCAAACGGCGCGCTATCGATGTGTTGGACCAGCTTCGCAAGGTGAAACACAAGTTGTCTGCAGCCTAGCCCCCAGGAAACACCAATATTGTGGAATTAAGAGTTATCAGAACGGAGGAAGCGTTCGACCGGATAAAGCCACAATGGGATGAGTTTCTGTCGACACTGGACCCCGTCCCATTGCCGTTAACTCACGCCTGGCTCCTTGCCTGGTGGCACGCCTTTTCAGAAAACATGCAACTGGAGTTTAGATGTGCGTACAAGGATGGTGCGCTGGTTGGAGTTGCCCCTCTTGTAAGGACAAGCGAGCGATACAGGGGGGTTCCGGTGACGCTCCTGAAGTTGGCCGCCAATGGCCACACTCCTTATTGCTCCGTTATTGTTGACTCAAGGCTTGACGACCTGGATCGCGTAGAAGTATTCGCCACCCTGACTGGAGTCACTGGCACCGAAATTGGCGTCTTCTTCAAAATCCACCAGAATAGTGAGCTAAAACGTTTCCTGCTCGATCGATCTATATCCGGGCATGAAAGAGTTGGCGAGAAACCGAGCATGCACACGCCGGTTATCCGTGTCGACAGATCTTGGGAGGATTTTTACAGCTCCCGTCCCAGGAAATTAAAGAAAAGTCTCAATCACAAGTTGAATCGGTTTAAAAAGAATCCCGACTTTTCGATCAGTGAAGAAGCCATTACAGCCACAGACCAACCGATCGTGACAGACTTGGTTGAAGTCTCTGCTAACAGCTGGAAGTCGTCTGTTGGCAACGATCTAAAGTCCCACCATCGCAGCCGTCAATTTTTGTTCAACCTGATCGAATCCTTTGGGCCTTCAGGGCTGTTAACAGCATGGATAATTCGCGACAGCGACAGACCGGTCGCCTTTGAGCTCCACCTGAATTGCGACAACGTCGTTTATCCCATCCGCGCAGATTTTGATGAAGCTTATAACTTCTACTCTCCTGGTTCCGTTCTTGAATACACCGCTCTGAAGCGCTTGTTCCAAAGAGGTGACGTAGAGCAGTACTATACGTGCGCAGACGATTATTGGTATCTGAGCAACTGGACGTCGGTTTATCAGGTTTTTTGTACCGTTGAGGTGTTTGGCGATAGCTGGAAATTACGTTGGCTGTATTGGCTTGAATATTCAGTTATACCGATTGTGAAGCGATTACTAAGAAAGCGCGGGAAAAAAGCACGACCCACTTAACGGAATAAACGGGAGGTTGAACCGATGCGGACCGTGGTTATTGTCAGTCCTGATAAACCTGATATTTATTTCGCCAATCAGCTCGCCAAAATGCTGAATGTAGTGGGTATTGTTGTTGAGAATCAAACACCGGAAAGAGACTCGTCGTCGTTGGTCAGAAAGGCGATGAAGTACGCCTCGACGCCCGTTCAATTCTTTCAGAAAGTTCTGGATGTATTGGACAGGCGCTTTATTGAGCCACGCCAACCGTATAACGATACCGAAAACTCTCTGGACTTCGGCGAAGAGGGCCGTGTTCTCTTGGTTGGAGAGGGGGTGGAGGTATTGCACACGCAGGGTGTGAATGCTATCAATGACCCTAAATACCAAACTTGGATTCGAAACCTGTATCCGGACGTTATTGCGGTTTGCGGAGCTTCTATTCTAAAAGCGGATACGTTGTCGATTTCGAAGTATGGCGTTCTAAATCTTCATGGAGGTCTCTCTCAGTTCTACCGAGGGTTGTTCACCACGGAATGGGCGATACACAACCGGGAGCCTGAGTGCGTGGGCGCTACCGTGCACTTCGTTGCGGAGGGCGTGGACGATGGTGACGTGATCTATCAGGGACGTCCAGACATCGAAGAGGGGGACCATCCGAACAGCCTGTGCGAGAAAGTGGCAAGGCTGGGAGTGCAGATGATGGTTCGCGCTGTGTCGGATATCGAGCAGTCGCGGTGCCAGGCAACCAAGCTGGATGCTAGGGGGCGCCTATATCTGAATAACATGTTTGACGTCAAGGTGAAGCGCGCAACTTGGCAGCGTATTAGAGGCGGCGTGATTTCAGATTACCTTGCCGATAAAGCAACCCGTGATCAGCGGATAACAGCCGCTCTGATCAACGAGTTCAGCGAAATGCGTGATTTGGAACAAGCGGCCGCTAGCGCTGAACACTCTCGAGAAACTGGCTGAATGCTATCCGTTGCTGGTCACAGTCCGCAATTTCTTCACCTTCACACCGCCCCGCTAGTGCCCAAAGTGCCCCCCGGCTGTCGCCGGTGATCTTGTTAAGAGAGCCGGTAATCTTCGCTTTGACCCGCGAATTGGTGAGGGTATCGCCAACATCAAACCAGGACCAAATAACGATCTGCTCGCCACTTTCCCGGCGCCTGACGATTGTTTCGTTTACGCTTTCCAAACCTGTTGAGTAATTTATATCTAATTGTTGATGTGACTGGGAAACGAGCTGCCAATCCTCGCGGTCAAAAAGTTCGTTGCCATAACCAATCAGCTCTTTGTCCTGGGTTTGCATGCGATACCCGATGATCTGAAGTTGCACCTGCTGAAGATTATCTGACACGTATACACCACTCAGATCGATGTCAGGCTTCTTGTAGTCTGGACGCCAGATGTTGGCGTGTTTGAGTGGACCTTGCCACCCCGGAATTGACTCGAATAATGATGGGCTCCACGAGCGAGCCACACGCTCAGTCTTTGCATGAAGTGCCAGAGGCACCAAGGCGGGCCATATTAATAGAGCAGATGCGATGACTGGCCAGGTAGGGGACGTCCGCTTCGGCGCTGGACTGTCTATAGGATTGGTGTTTCCATATTTTTCTGATGATGTGCCGTCCAGCTTCCCCGAGATATAGAAAAGAGGAACCAGGGTAAAGATAACAAACACCACCCAGCCGAAGAGTTCATGGTCTTCAACCAGCGAGGTTTCCATGTTGGTGTAATGGCCGGCCGCAATAATGCCAAAGACCCGAATCCAGTTGGCCAGCATCGACAGTAAGGCGGAGATGAGGACAAGCTGGACCGTGGCCATATATGAGCGGTAGTGGAGCTGCCCGTAGAAACTGGCGAGAAAGAGCGCAACCATAAGGTATCGCACACCGCTGCATCCGTCCTCGACCAGGAAGGTGCCCACTTCCAGCATGATGTAGAATTCCTTAATGGTGGCCTGTATCCCGGCCAACTGAAGGAAGATATTGTTGAAGAAAACGGTGATGTGCTGGAGCAGGGGAGACAGGTCATCCCAAACCGGTACCGCGAATATGAGCAGCATAATCGGGCCGCCGGCGGCTTTCAGGAATCCCTTTCCCCAAATGGACCAACCCCAGAAAATAACAAGCACGGGAACCAACAGCAGCCGAAACACCCGGATGTCCGCTGCCTGAGACAGCAGCAGGATGACACTGGCACCGGCCAGCAGGAATAAGGGCAGCGGAGAGGCATTGATGCGCAGTTTAGCCAGAGACTCCCTTCTCAGGTAAAGCAAAAACAGGGTGCCGGCCAGCACCAGGAATCCATGGTTGTAGATGATGGAGTCGTACCAGAGGCTAAAAAAGGTCTGCCATTCAGCCCAAAGCCCAAAGACGAGCAAAGGCACCGTTAGCAACCACAGGTACTGCCGGGAATATCCTGTAACCGTGTGCATAAGTTCCTTTTATCCCTGGCCACCAAATTTTTCCAGCACTTTCCTTGCTGCAGAATTTTTGCCTACGCTTCGATACGCCTCTGCCAGATGCAGTGCAATTTCTTCCGACTCCGGTTGTAGTTCATGGGCCTTTTCGAGAATGGGTACACTGGCTTCGTGATTACCGGCCTTGAGCATGATCCATCCGTAGGTGTCCGCGACTGCCGCGTTGCCAGGGCTAAGCTCGTAGGCTTGCTTCGCCAGATCGATTGCCCGCTTGTCCCCATTTTCGTGATAGATCCAGGCCAGGTTATTTAGCACCACAACGTTGCCGGGTGCGCTTTCAAGCAGGGTCTCATAATTCGACTTGGCGCTTTCATACTGGCCCTCGGATTGCTGCAGCAGCGCCAGCGTAAGAAGCAGCTGGTTACTGCCGGGATACGTTTTGCGGGCGGACTCAAGGAAAGAGAGTGCTTCCTGTGCCTTGCCGGATCGTTGCAGGTTTGTCGCGTATCCATTTGCGAGTTCGGCGCTGGGGCGCTTGTCGAGGGCGAGTTGGTAGAGTTCAGCCGCTTGCTGATACTCTTTTTGCCGTTCGAAGTAAGCGGCTTCCGTTACGTAGGGCGCAGAAGATTCCGGGTGTTGCTGCTTGGTTTCCTGAATAATTCTCCGCGCTTCGTCTTCCTCGCCTTCGTTGAAGGCTTGTTGAGCGGCTTGAAGAGCGATGTCCTGGTTGTCCGGGAACAGTGCGCGAGCCCGGTCAAGGAGAGCGGCCGCCCGGGCTGTTTCTCCCGAGCTCTGAAATGCGGTTGCTGCGCTGCTATAGATGCCTGCAACGAAGGGCGTTGCGGGTGATGGGGTCGATTGCTCGTTTCGCTCCAGCAGGGAGGCGGTTAAATCGTCCGCTTCCTGCTGATTGTTATCCATGAGGGCAACCTCTAGCAGAATCAGGCGAGGGCCGGTCGCTTCCGGATTCTCTTTGAGAATCTCCCGCATGAAACCTGTGGTTTCTTCGCGATCCAGAACGGTCGCCAGCCCCTGAAGCGCCTGGCGGCTATCCGGGGCGAGCCTGACTGCTGCCCGGAACTGCTTCTGCGCTTCCGCTTGATCGCTCTGAGTCAGCGCCAGTCTACCAAGAGCGATCAGCGGTGCTGGTGATTCTGGCGCTTTCTCCCTGGCCTTGTTGAAGTCTGTTTTAGCCGCGTCCACATTGCCTGCGGTGGCTGCGAGGCTTCCCCTGGTCATCAGGGCATTGATACTGTCAGGAGCTTCTTTAATCCACTGAGAGGCGGATTTTACGGCCTCGTCCATGTTGCCAGAGCGAGCCTGAGCCTCAACGATGACGCTGCGTGCCTGCTCCAACTCAGGGGCGCTTTCAAGAACCCGGGTTGCCTCGGCGATCGCCCGGTCATGTTCACCCCGCTGGTTGAGGTAGGTCGCATACCGTAGCCTCAGCTGGTGGTTGTCGGGGTTGCTTGCCAGGGCCTTGTCCATAAGCGTTTCGCCCGTTTTCAGGTCGCCGCTGGCAAGCGTGGCAATGGCCACCATGGCAAGCGTTTCCGGATCGGAGTCTTTGTCCTCCAGATTGGAGAGTATGGCCTGGGCGCCTTCTGGATTTCGCATTTGCAGCCGTGCGGCGGCCAGTAATTTGCTGGCGGTTTCTGAATTTCCCGCTTCTGCGATGGGTGCCAGCAGCTTTTCAGCATCCTCTACCCGGCCTTGCCTGAACCGGACAAGGCCGAGCATCAACGATGTCTGTTCATGGTTGGGAGCTTGCGCCAGGACTTCCTCCAGATAACGCGCGGCCTCATCGAGGTCACCCTGTTCCACTGCCGCCTGGGCGGCCATCAGGTTGCTCTTGATCGTACCGGGGGCGGACTTGGCCAGTATTTCTTCGTATACGAAAGCTTCTGACTGCTTCCCCTGGGCTCTAAGGACGCGAATAAGGGACGAAATCGTGGCGTATTTGCGCTGGGTCATTACATCGTACTGACCGATGTCTTCGAGGGCCCGGATATAGGCATCTTCCGCTTTTTGCCACTCTTCCTGAGAAGCGGCGAGCTCGGCCTTCCAGAGCCATAATTCACCATTCGCCTCATCGACCTCTTCCGCCTCGGTGACCAGTTTTCGGGCCTTCGATACGTCGCCGCCGGCGAACGCCGTTTTCGAAAGTCCTATCACCGATTCAACTTCCCCGGAGTCTATTTCCCGTGCTCTGTTGAACGCAGTGCGGGCTTTTTCAAGTTCATTGGATGCCAGGTAAATCTGGCCTTCCAGCAGTGCCGCCTGGGTTTCCACCGGTCGGTCCGGGGAGGTGATGTCATCGAGAGCCGCCAGGGCGTCTTCAAAATCTTCCTGAAGCAGATTGGCTTCTGCGAGGATCAGGCTGGCGCGGTTCTGAACCTTTGCATCGATCTGCTCTGCAGGGAGGCGCTCCAGGATCTGGTTAAGGTGCCGTTCGGCATTGGCCGCATCGCCTGCCTTGAGGAGATTATTGACGATCAGGAAATACGGTTCGATCTTTTCCGGTTGAAGCTCGATCGCGCTCCTGGCTTCCAGTGTGCTTGCCTTGAGTTCACCCTGACGCTGGAAAAAACGTGACTGGTCGATATGACTCAGGTACTGGATGTCGTCCTGGCTCATCTCATTGCTGTCGCCACAACCGGCGAGAGCGAATGAGATTGCGACTGAGAGGAGGGTGGCACGTACTGCTGAAACTGGCTTCATGGCCCTGGTCCTTTTCCTTATCGGGTCTTGTTCTGGATTCCTTGCCTGCTATTCAGGCGCCTGACGATTCGGGGGATGTTTCAATCCGATATTTATCAGTCAGGTTATACAGCGTTGGTCGGGTTACGCCGAGCAGGCGTGAGGCCTGCGCCATATTAAAGCTACAGGACTGCAGTGCCTGAACAATGGCGGCACGTTCCGCATTTTCCCTGACCTGCCTGAGATTCAGTTGGCTTTCGGGGCCTTCAAGGTCGCAGTTTAGCTCAAGGTCGGCGGCGGTAACACGTTTGCCGTCGGCCATGATTGTGGCCCTTTTCACCTTGTTGATCATTTCACGCACGTTGCCGGGCCATGGGTGTGTCTTGATGGCCTTGATGGCGTCTTCGGTAAAGGCCAGGTTGGGCCGATCCATTTGTTTGCCCAATGACTGCAACAGCGACTGCGCAACAACGAGGGCGTCACCTTCGCGCTCACGAAGTGCGGGAACGTCGAGAGTAATTTCACTGATCCGGTAATAAAGGTCCTCGCGGAAAGTCTCCTGATCGATCAACTGCTGTACGTCCCGGTGAGTTGCGCACACCACGCGGACATCGACAGGAACCGGGTTGACCGAGCCAACCCGATCGACCACGCGCTCCTGGAGAAAACGGAGCAGCTTGGCCTGGAGGGGCATGGGCATGTCGCCAATCTCATCCAGGAATAGGGTGCCGCCATTGGCGCTTTCGATTTTGCCTTTCTTGCTCTGGGTGGCGCCGGTGAACGAGCCCTTCTCAAAGCCAAAGAGTTCGCTTTCAAGGAGGTTCTCAGGAATAGCGGCACAGTTAATGGCCGCAAAAGGTTTATCGAAGCGGTGGCTCAGGTCATGAAGCGCCCTTGCCAGCAGCTCCTTGCCCGTGCCGGTTTCACCGGTAATCAGGGTAGTGACGTCGGTGGGGGCCACTTTTTCGAGGGTGCGACAGATGCCAAGCATCTGTGGGCTGGCCGCGACGATACCTTTGATGTTGGTGCCATTACGCTGACGGGCAAGCTCCCGGTTGTCACGTTCCAGTTCGGCCAATCGCAAGGCACGGTTCACCACGAAGGTCAGAATGTCCGCGTCCAGCGGCTTCTGGTAGAAATCACTGGCTCCCATACCGATGGCCTTGACGGCGTTCTCCTTGTCTTCCCGTCCGGTGACCACAATGATCTTGGTCATGGGCGACAACCGAAGAATTTCTTCAAGCAGTAGGAAGCCTTCTTTTGCACCACCTGGATCCGGAGGCAGACCCAGATCCAGAGTAATGACATCGGGTTCGCTTCGACGCAGTGCGGTCAGGGCTGACTCCCGGTCAGCCGCAACGCTTACTTCCAGATCTTCGCTGAAACACCAGCGCATCTGGCTTTGCAAACCCGGATCATCTTCTACGATTAGCAGTCGTCTACTCACAACGGTTACAAATCCCTTTTTGTAATGGTGACGGTCTTGCGATCAATCCTCTAAACCCTGATTCTTAACCGAAGATTGACACTTTGCAATGATAGTGTTCGCTGAATTTCGGTTTCGCCAATTATTTGGCATTCTGCTGCGGCAGTGGGTCGCCGGTAATCAGTCGCTCGGGTTCTTCCGGAGCCTGTTCCGGTTTGAACCGGGCAAGCGGGAACCGGATTGAGAAACAGGAGCCCAGGTCCGGTTCGCTGGTTACATCTATATTGCCCCCAACATTGCGCACATACTCCCTGGCCTGATAGGCACCAATGCCCATGCCCGTCAGCCCCTTGGTACTTTCGAACGGTTTAAATAACTGGGTCTGGATAAAGTCCTCGGTCATGCCGGAACCGGTGTCCTGGATGAACAGCACAACGTTGCCCTTGGCGGTTTTCAGGGTGAGAGTGATTTCGCCATCGGGTGGGGTGGCATCCTGCGCATTCTGAATCAGGTGGCCGAGAATACTGTAGAGTTGCTCCCGATCGGCATTGATGAAAATGTTTCCGGGATTATCGGCAACCCTCGGTGCAGGTTGGCGGCGGGAGTAGTGCTCCGCCAACTGGCTGACAACCTCAGTCAGGTCGATCACTTCGGTCACCAGGGTTTCGTCCGCTGGCTTGCGGATGTGATCCACAAGGTTCGACATCTTGCGCACGGCATGGTCAGTGGTGTGAATCATATCGTCGATAAAGGCCGGGTTGTTCCGGTGCCTGGGGGCGTTTTTCACCAGCAACGATAGTTGAGCAATCAGTGTTTTCAGGTCATGCACCATGAAGGCAGACGCCTTGCTTACCGCCTCAAACTGCATGGCCCTGGAAAGCCGGTTCTGGGCGTCAGTTTGTGCAAGCAGGTTACAGGTCTGCCGGGCGACAACCTTGATCAGGTCAAAGTTCTCCCAGTTGAGTTCAACGCGCGCGTAAGGGTTGCCGACCATGGCAATACCGTATAAGTCGTTGCTGAGGTATAGGGGAATGACCAGCCAACCATCCGGTGTATGTGATATCGGGTCGGGGATCTCCAGCAGGTTGTAGCTGACCGGATCGCCACGATATTCATGAAGGTCGATAATCCACTCCCGTTCCCCAAAGAAGCGGACAAGTTCGGAGTTGGCGTCGATGGTCGTGTACTTGGGCGTGACCATGTTGACTGCGTTCTTGAGGATGAAGTCGCCTCTTTCCTCTCGTATCCAGAGTGCGCCGGCGTTGCTTTCAACCAGGCTCGAAAGAATGCGGATGACTCGTTCCGGAAGTGGCGGGCTGTCGCTGAGGTCGGCCATTTCCCGGGTCATTTTCAGCCATTCGTCGCGGTAGTCGTATTTGTAATCGAAAAAGTTCTGGCTGATAAACACCATTAGCCGGGAACGCACACGGCGCGAGACCAGCAGGGTGACGAGGAATACCAGTGCGATGCTGAAGAAGAGTACCTGCAGGGCGTCGCCCCATTCGCCTCCCAGGGTTTTGACGTAGTAGCCACCCAGTGACAGGAACAACAGGTAACCACCGGCGAGTATCAGGGCTCCGGCGTGGAAGACGGCTGAACGGGAGAGCTGGAAATCCACTGGCTGTTTGCGGGTGTTAATCACGTTGACAGCAAACAAGGGCACCAGTGCAGCGTTGACCAGGCCACGGGCGTTCCAGAACGACTCCGAGACCTGGCCAAAGAGCAGGGTGTCGGCATACATGAAGAAATCAAAGGCAAACAGGCTGCCAACGGCAATACAGACATACTTCATGCTGGACCGACCGAATGACACGGAGTTTCGCCAGATCTGCTCAATCAGCGATAAGCCGAGTAAGGATAGCGCTATCTGGCCAACCACTTTGGTTTTGCCGTCCAGAATGCTGAGCCCGAAGAAATATTCCAGGACACCGCTGCCGAGTAGGAGAGCAACCAGGATCAGGGTGGCTGCCGCCAGCACTTTTCGTAGGCGACCGACAAGATTGGCAGACCGGAATGAATCGCGAAGTAGGGCGAAGAGGACGGTAATCCACGCGGCATCACGCAGAAGTTCCAGCAGGTAGCGAATAAAAAAGCTTGGTTCGCCCCAAAGGCTTTGGGTAACAAGTGAGCCGGCCCACAGCGTGGTGACCACGGCGGCGAGGAGCAAAGAACGATCAATGTCCCGGCGCAGGTATCGTGTGGCAATCAGCAGCGATAGCAACCCAAAGGCAATGGCTGCCGTGGAATGACTGATCAGGCTGAAATTATTCAACATGTTTCGCTTCCTGCGCTATGCGCCACTTTCCATAACGGCACCGATTTCGATCCTGTGCCGTTCACACCGGCTTCTTGTTCTCCCGGTAGAACCGGAATATCTCTTTTAGCGGGCGCCTGGGAGTGAAACCGAATTCCCTGGCGAACGCCCTGCCGTCGATGACTACAGGATACTTGAAAAAGTGCATCAGGTACGAAGGAAAACTTCGCAGGTTGAGTGTCCGCAGTATCATCCTGGGCAGTATGGGGGGAATGGATGGTACTGGTATGCGGCCGCAGCCGCAGAGCTTCAACGCATGCTGGTAGGCCACCCAGTCCTGCGGCGCGACATTGAAAATTCCCCGCTGGGGTTTGTTGTAAGCCAGCACGATGGCATCCGCCATGTCATCGATATGGATAAACTGCATCATCGGTGAAAAACCGGCCAGAACAGGTGCCCGTTCCATGCCCAGCAAGGTGCTGATGGAGTTGCGCACGCCCGGGCCGACAATGTTGCAGGGCCGCAGAATGGTGATATTCAGGTCCGGGTAGCGCCACAGGTAGATGTTGGCCAGGTTCTCCAGTTCCACGGAATCAATCAGGTCCGCGCTCAGCCCCGCACTTTTCAGCGGAGCTTCCTCGTCTATCAGCGCCGGGTTGTAGGCCACCGCGCCATAGACGTGGAAGGTCGACAGGACCACCACCCTTTTGATGTTGTACTTGTGGCTCAAGTCCAGCAGTTTCTGGGTACCGAGAACGTTGGCGTTGTACCGGCGCATTCGGGTGAGCTGGCTCGACATGATGCGGCCGAGATGAATGACGCCATCAAACCGGTAACGCCGGAAAAGGTCTTCGAAGGAGCGTTTGTTGAAGTCGATGCAGTAGCTGGGGATATCGTCGCCCAGATAGACCTGTTCTCGAAAATCCACGGCAACGAGGTTGCAGGTATCCCGCAGGCGGCTGATTACCTGCTGAGCCAGGGCGCCAGCGGCACCTGTTACAAGAATCTGGGGTCTGCTTTTTTCAACCATCAGAACAGCCTTTTCCTTTCGCTCAGTCCGGTATCGATCAATTCACTGATCGCTGCCTTCACCTGTTCCACCCGCTCTGTCACCTGTTCTTCGGGAATTTCCAGGTCGTCAAACACCATTGGGTCGCCAAAGTTCAGGTGGACTTTGGCCGGCAAGACAAACGGCATGGCCACCGGAGCGTAGGGAATGCCGAGCCACCGAGCCAGTGGTTTGATGTTGGCGATGGCGGGAATGGTTTCCTCACACCCGACCACGCCCACTGGCACAATGGGTGCCTTGTACTTCATGGCCAGGTGCATGAAGCCGTTACCGAACCGCTTGAGCTGGTAGCGATCCTGATACAGCTTGCCAGACCCGCGAATGCCTTCGGGGAATACGATGACGGCCTCGCCGTTGGCCAGCATCTTGGCGCAATTGGTGGGGTCGCCCAAAACCGCGCCAAACTCGTTCAGCAAATTGCCGAGGTAGGGGACGGTCGGGAAAAAACGTTCGATCATTGCCCGGGGAATGCGCGGGTTTTTCTCGCGAGAGGCAAGGGCATAGGCGATCAAAAGTCCATCTACCGGCAACTGCCCACTGTGATTCGGGACGATCAGCACCGGCCCCTCCGAGGGGATTTTGTCAACGCCGGTGGCTTCCACTCGAAAATACTTTTCGTAGATCTGGCGGGTCAGGGAGAAGCCGTACTTCATCACTTCGTTGTTATAGCCCCAGGGATCGTACCCCAGAGAACCAATCGGCTTGCGGATGCGATTGATGTGATTCTCCAGCTCTGCCGGGATCAACCGTGACTTCAGAATCGATGCTAGACCCATGTGGTTTCTACTCTCTTCCTATCATAACGCCAAGGGTATGACTCTGGCCCGTATTCAGCACGCGGTAATCGCCGAGGGCATTGGCGCTTTCAACGCACAGCATGGACTCCCAGGCAACGTCGGGGAAATCCGACAATCGTGCCGCTTTCTCCGGCCCCGGATTCCAGACAACCGTGGAGTCGCTGCCGATGGCGGTGATGCGCCGGTTCCCTGATGGGGTTTCAACGATCAGCGAATTGCCGCTTTCATAGATGCGGTCGGTTTCACCCTCGAAGCTCACTGGCCCTTGCTGTGTGTGGTAGCTCCAGTCTTTCAGGGAGTCCACGTATCCGCAGTTTTCGAGGCCTCTGACCAGCGTTTTGGAAATGTCCGGGGTCGGAAGATAGGTGTGAAGTGCCTGGGTAAACGCCAGCGGTTCCGAACCCGGATTGGTGGTGGTCAACGCCAGTTGGCAGCCGTCAGCCGAGAAGTGGAAGGTCATCAGTAACCGGGCGCGGCCGTCCCAGGCATCAGAAAAGTCACTGTTTGCATCCAGTGACAGGCTGATTTCCACGTCGTGCGCGGTTTCCCTGACATCCTCCAGCTTCCACACTGCCGTACGGGCGAAACCGTGGGAGCTGGTGGTCAGCAGCCTGCGGCGAACTTCCGGGGGGTTTTTCTCGGGCGCCCCAAACCAGGGCCAGCATATCGGGATGCCACCACGGATGGCCACGCCGGGTTCAAAGCGCGCGGTGTCGCTTATCCACAGCCAGTCTGGTTCGTCACGGGCGGCAAAGTGAGTAAGGTGAGCGCCCTGCAGGAAAAGGCGGGCGTGGAACAAGGGGTGGTGTACCTCCATGGCTTCCAGTTGCCCGATGGTTGTCCATCGGGTGAACGACCAGTGCCCGGGTTTTAGTGTCACGTAGTGCCTCGTTACAGCTTTCTGGGTGGTCAATGGATTGTCGGTCTGAGGTGCCGCAAGCGTTACGGCATGTCCTTATACTCAGGGTAAATTAAAACTGTGCTTACGGCGAGAAACCATCATAAAATCGGCCGTCCCCGTCGGAGTTTGATGAATGATTGACCAGATTGCTGCCTCAGTTCCCGAGTCTTGCCAGGCCGGAGTCGACCTATCGACGCCGGGAGGCGATCAGTGGCTGGATGACTTGGCGGATGGTCTAACGGAGCACGGCTGGATGAGCCAGGATGTGTCTGTGCTGTTAACTCCATCCCTTTTGAAGGGGCTTCGTAGTGAAGTTCGGATATTGGACCGGACCGAGGCACTGCGTAAGGCGGGTGTGGGGCGTGGTCAGGACTTGCTCCAGGACAGATCCGTAAGGCGAGACAAGATTGCGTGGCTGCAGGGCGTGACGCCGGTTCAGGCGGCGTTGTTCGAGTTCTTCGAGTCGGTCAGGCTGGGGTTGAATGAGCGGTTGTTCCTGGGGTTGAAACGGTTTGAGGCGCACTACGCCACCTATCACAACGGTGACTTCTACCGTCGCCATGTGGATAGCTTCCAGGGCAGGGCGTCGCGGGTTGTCAGCCTGGTTTTGTACCTTAATGAGGGTTGGCAGGAGGCCGACGGCGGCGCGTTGCAGATTTTCAATCGTGAAAACGAGAACGAGGTATGTGGCGTCGTATTGCCACTGGCAGGGCGGATGGCGCTGTTTATGAGCGAAGAAATTCCCCATGAGGTGTTGCCGGCCCACCGTACCCGTTACAGCGTCGCCTGCTGGTTCCGATGCGATGAAGTGCCGCTGCCATTGTAGTGCCGGAACCCTTTTGCTAATATGCGCGCCGCTTTGAGGGATTTCGCCCCAAAGCCCGTTATGGTGGCTCCATTGGTGCCTCCGCAACGATAAACCGTGAACCCGGTCAGGCCCGGAAGGGAGCAGCCGAAGCGGTGGACTTGTGTGCCGGAGTGTCGCTGATGGAGTCACCCCCAGATTTTTCCTTTTAACGCCCCCGATTATCCCTCTCTGATTGCTTCTTGTTGGCTTCTTCTAACATCCTGACCGTGCTATGGTTAAACCCATTTTTAACGGCAGTTGGCAGAACATGAGCTACCAGGTACTTGCCCGTAAGTGGCGCCCCCGGACATTCGAAGATATGGTCGGCCAGGAGCATGTGCTCCAGGCACTGATCCACGCCCTGGACAACCAGCGGCTGCACCACGCCTATCTGTTTACCGGTACCCGGGGCGTAGGCAAAACAACCATTGGCCGATTGCTGGCCCGATGCCTGAACTGCGAAACCGGCGTTACCGCCACGCCGTGTGGAACCTGCTCCAGTTGCCAGGAAATCCAGGAAGGGCGGTTTGTTGATTTGATCGAAATCGACGCAGCCTCCCGTACTGGCGTGGATGATATGCGGGAACTCACCGATAACGTCCAGTACTCGCCAACCCGTGGCCGCTTCAAGGTGTACCTCATTGACGAGGTACATATGTTGACCAACCAGTCCTTTAACGCTTTCCTCAAGACCCTTGAAGAACCCCCGGAACACGTCAAATTCCTGCTGGCGACCACGGATCCCCAGAAGCTGCCAGTGACCGTGTTGTCCCGTTGCCTGCAGTTCAACCTCAAGCGGATGACGCCCGAACACATTGCCGGGCACCTGCGCCACGTGCTGACCCAGGAAGGCATTCCTTTCGAGGAACCGGCCCTGTGGCTATTGGCACGTGCCGCGGATGGCAGTATGCGGGACGCCCTGAGCCTGACAGACCAGGCCATTGCCTTCGGCAATCAGACGCTCAGCGGCAGTGATGTCAGCAACATGCTGGGTACGATTGATCAAAGCGATATCGAGAACCTGGTGAATGCGCTGGTGGAAGACGACGGGCCCGCGCTGCTGTCCGAGATCAATCGTATTTCCGATTTTGCGCCGGATTACAGCGTGATCCTGGCGGACCTGTTGTCGCTGTTCCATCGGGTGACGATGGAACAGGTGGTGCCGGGCAGTGTCGATAATGCCCTTGGGGATGCCGCGCAGGTGGAATCCCTGGCGCGCCGGCTGAGCGCGGAAGACGCGCAACTCTTCTATCAGGCCGCGCTGATGGGCCGTAAGGACCTGGCGGTCACTCCCGATGCCCGCATGGGGTTTGAGATGACGTTGCTGCGAATGCTGGCCTTCCGGCCTGGCACTGACCGCCGTGAACCACCGGTGGTGGCCTCCGGGACGTCATCGTCAGGGCAGGAATCCCGGGAAGACCCTGAGCCTGGCCCGGCAGCATCGGAGACAATAACAGCGGCTGTTGAGCCTGAACAAGCCCCTCAACAGCCAGATTCAGAACAGCGGGCAGAGCCAGAACAACGAACCGAACCGACGCCCCAGCCGGAGCCTCAACCGGCAGCCCAGGAGCCCGTACTGGAATCCCAGCCCGCTCCCGCGCCAGAGGAGCCTGACGCTGCCTGGCTGGCGAGCCTGGATGAAGCGGCTGAATCTGCAGCGGCCGAAGCGGCCAGCACTGAGGATTATGAGCCCGAGCCCGTAGCGCCTGAGCCGGAATACGTCGAAGCGCCTCAGGCCGATGTGCCCCAGGTAGAATCAGCAGCGTCGACCGAATCGACTGAGCCGGCCGAACCGATCGAAGAACCCGCGGATACTGGCGAATTTGTCTGGGAACGTGATTTTCGCAGCCTGGGCATTGTGGGCATGCCGGGTAACCTCGCCAGTAATGCGGCTATGGCCCGCAACGGCGATGAAATCGTGCTGACCATCGATGAAGGTCATGCGCGGTTGTTGAACGCCCGCCATGAAGAAAAAATTATCGAGGCGTTGAGGAATCGGTTTGGCGCCACCATAACCCTGCGTGTGGAGCAGGGCGATGCTGAGGGCAAAACGCCGGCTGCCTGGGAAGAGCGCCAGCGGCAGGCGCGCCAGAAGGCAGCGGAAGACTCAATTCGCAATGATCCCGCAGTGCAGTCGATTGTTGAACGATTCGAGGCTCGGGTCGTCGAAAACAGTATCCGGCCGCCGAATCAGGCAAAGTCCGGCTAAGGTCTGCGGTTGGAGCCACGTGGTGGCAACTCTCTAAGGCAATTCTGTAGAAGGTGAGCGTGATGAACAATATGGGCGACCTGATGAAAAAGGCCCAGCAGATGCAGGAAGAAATGAAGAAGGCCCAGGAAGAGGCCGCCAAGGCCGAGATTACCGGCGAAGCCGGCGCGGGCCTGGTCAAGGTGACTATGAACGGTCGTCATGACGTGCGGAAAGTGGATATCGATCCGTCCCTGCTGAGCGAAGACAAGGAAATTCTGGAAGACCTGCTGGCGGCTGCTATCAACGACGCCGTGCGCCGTGTTGAGGAAAACCAGAAAGACAAAATGTCCGGCATGATGTCCGGTATGGGTATGCCTCCGGGCTTCAAGATGCCGTTCTGATCGAGGATAGCTGATGGCTTTTAGTCCGTTGGTAGACGAACTGGTGGAGTCTCTCCGCTGTCTGCCTGGCGTCGGTCAGAAAACGGCCCAGCGTATGGCCTTCCACCTGCTGGAGCGCGGCCGCTCTGGAGGCTCGCGGCTTTCTGACGCACTGAATCGTGCCATGACCGGCGTGCGCCGCTGTGAGAGCTGCCAGAACTTCGCCGATACGCCTACCTGCAATATCTGCGAAAACCCTGAACGACGGAATGGTACGCTCTGCGTGGTGGAAAGCCCCTCCGACCTTCTTGCCATTGAGCAGGCGGGCGATTATCGCGGCAGCTACTTCGTGTTGATGGGGCATCTGTCGCCCATCGACGGCGTGGGCCCCGAGGAAATCGGTATTGAGCGGCTGCTGCAACGCATCCACGGAGAAGGGGTGACGGAGCTGATCCTTGCGACCAATCCAACTGTGGAAGGTGAGGCGACTGCCCACTACATTGCCGACAGGCTGGATGGCCGCAATATCCTGATTACCCGTCTTGCCCATGGTATCCCGGTGGGGGGCGAACTGGGTTATGTTGACGGATTTACCCTGACCCATGCCTTCCGTGGCCGAAAACCTCTGACTGATTAAACCTGACCGGGATTATTATATGGATTCCAACACCCCGGCCGCTTCCGTTCCTGCGGCTCCCGACACGGTTACCTGGATTCGGGAGCCGGACGACCTGGACCGCTGGCTTGCCGAAGGGCAAGGCGAACCGCTTGCACTGGATACCGAGTTCGAACGGGTCAACACCTTCTTCCCGATTCCTGGTCTGGTCCAGTTGGGGATGGGGCAGCGGTTCTGCCTGGTAGACCCGTCGGTCGCAGAGGCGTCAGAGGGCTTTCGCAACGCGCTCACCGACCCGGACACCCCCAAATTGCTATACGCCATGAGTGAGGATCTGGAACTGTTCCGGCACTGGTTGCAGCTGGAACCGGAGGGCATTCTCGACCTGCAGATCGGCGCCGCGCTGGCCGGTGCCGGCTTTTCCGTCGGTTATGCCCGGCTGGTGGAAACTCTCTTCGGTGAATCACTGGATAAATCGGCGACGCGCTCGGATTGGGTTTCTCGCCCGCTTTCCGCGGCTCAGGAACGCTACGCTCTGGACGACGTTCGCTTCCTTGTTCCCTTGTATCACTGGGTGATTACTCGGTTGCAGAAACGGGGCCTTGAAGCGGCATTGGCTGACGAATCCACTCGATTTTCAAAGGAACTGGCAGCCCAGGATAATCCCGACAGCCATTACCTGAAACTGCGAGGCGGCTGGACATTGAGCCGCCAACAGCAGGGGGTGCTGAAAACCCTGGTGTGTTGGCGGGAACATGAGTCGCGCCTCCGGGATCGGCCCCGCAACCGTGTTGTGGCCGATGCGCTGCTGATTGCCATCGCCCAGAGACTGCCACAGTCAGTACGGGAGCTATCGAATATCCAGGGCTTGCCTCCGGCCGTGGTCAGGCGCTACGGGGATACGATTATTAATATGGTTGCGGAGGCATCGACCGCGGATAATTCCGGCATCGACGTTATCGCCGCTCCCCTGAGCCGCCAGGACCAGATGTTCTATAAACAGCTCAAACGCCTGATGGTGAAGGCGGCGGAGGAACGGGATGTGCCGGTGGAACTGCTGGCGCCTCGCAAGCGCCTTGAGGCTGTTGTACAACAACGAAACCTGGCTGCCGGGCTGTTTGACGAGGGCTGGCGCCGTGACCTCCTGGCACCGGTGCAGGAACAGATTGAGGAATTACTGAAATCATGACCGAAAAGACCTTTGTGTCGGTGTTTCGCAGCAGTAAGAAGCCGGACACGTATATCTACGTGCGACGGGGCCAGGCCTGGGATGAACTGCCGGATAGCCTGCGGGGCATATTCGGCCAGCCAATACACGCCATGGACCTGATCATGACACCGGAACGGAAGCTTGCCCGAACGTCTGGCAAGCAGGTTCTGGAGGCTATTGCCGACAAGGATTTCTTCCTGCAGATGCCTGAGGAATCCAGCGGCTACGTTGTAGACTTTCGCCGTAAACCGGAGCCCGGCCGGGAATGATTGCAGAGATTCCGTTCTGGCAACGCAAACGTCTCCATGAGATGACCGCCAAGGAATGGGAGTCCCTGTGTGACGGCTGCGGTAAATGTTGTCTGGCCAAGCTGGAAGACGAAGACACCGGCGATGTCTACTACACTGAGCTGGTATGCCGTTACATGGAGCAGGACACCTGTCAGTGCAGCGTGTACTCCGAGCGTTTGCAGAAAGTGCCTGCATGCACGGTGCTGACACCGGATACGCTGAGCGACTACCATTGGCTGCCGTATACCTGTGCCTACCGCACACTGGCGGAAGGGCGTGCGCTTGCAGACTGGCACCCGCTACGGTCGGGTGACCCCGATACGGTTCATGAAGCGGGTGTATCGGTGCGTAATCGCGTGATCTCGGAAGCCGATGTACCGGAAGACGATTGGGAAGAACACATAATTCACTGGATCCTTTGATGATAGACGCAGAAACAAACCTTGCTTACGGAATATTCTGGGCCCTGTACGCCGTCGCCTTCGTGGTGTTCTTCTACACCATATCCCGCCTGTTTCGGGTAATTCCGGTTTATGCCATCCGTACGCTGTTGCAGGCCGCGTTGATTGTCCTCCTGTTGACCCCGGTCGAGTCCGGAGAGGTAGCTGGCTGGTGGATGCCGGCCTGGTTGCACGGCGGCTACGAAACCATTCTGGGTGATGCCGCCAACGCGGGCCGGGCCTTTGTGAACATGGGCATAGCATCCCTGGTTATGGTGTTGGTGTGGGTTCTTGACCTCGTCAGATACCGGCTGGTTAAACGCTGAGACTTTCCTTGATCACCACCTCGCATGGAGCTGCCCTGATGCGACTTCTAAGCCGCCTGTTTGCTGTCATCCTCATCCTGCCAGTTACGGCGCTTGCACAGCAGGCGCCAACCCTGCAGTTACCCGACAGTGCCGATGTCCGAATTATTGTCGACATCTCCGGCTCCATGAAAACCAACGATCCGGACAACCTGCGCCGCCCGGCTGTGCGCCTGTTGGCGCGTATGCTGCCTGGGCAAGCCAATGCCGGAGTCTGGACCTTTGGTCAGTACGTCAACATGCTGGTGCCCCATGGCAAAGTCACTGATGACTGGCGGGGGCTGGCTGTCGAACGCTCAGATGAGATCAATTCGGTCGCCCTTCGGACCAATCTGGGGGAGGCGATTCAGGTTGCCAGTGATGATTACCTGTTGGGCTCGGAGAGCCTCGACAATACGGACTTCATTCTACTCACCGATGGCAAAGTGGATATCTCCGATAACGAGAGCGCCAATGATCGCGAGCGTGAGCGGATTCTGGGGGCATTGCTGGACGATTTGAGCAGCCGTGGTGCCACCCTTCATACCGTCGCATTGTCCGAGGAGGCAGATCTTTCTCTTTTGAAGAGCCTTGCGGAACGCACCGGGGGCCGCTATGCCCTTGCGTCGTCCGCTGATGCACTGACTCTGGCTTTTCTTGAAGCGCTGAACACAGCTGTACCGCAGCAGCAGATTCCCATTGAGGATAATGGCTTTCAGGTGGATGGTGGCGTAGAGGAATTTACCGCGCTGATTTTTCGCGCTGGTGACGAGTCTGCCGCTAACCGAACGCTTGAATTGGTCAGTCCCGGCGGCACCAAGGCAGGGCCGGACTCAGCCACCAAGGGAATGCGTTGGGTGCGCGAAACGGAATACGACCTGATTACCGTCACTGATCCTGAGGCGGGCGACTGGACGATCAACGGCGAGTTGGGTGAGGGCAGTCGGGTCACTGTCGTCAGCGATCTGCGGATGGTGGTGAGCCCGGTCCCGCCAACATTCACGGAAAACGAACCAGTATCCCTTCAGGTGGCCTTCTTTGAGGAAGACAGAAAAATTGAAAACCGGGACTTCCTGGGGGTTATCGATGTCAGTGTGTCATTAACCTCAGAGGACGGGCGCAGCGGTAACAAGGTGTTGTCTCCGGATGAGCCGCCGCAGGACGGCGTCTATACGGACACCATCACACGACTGCCTGATGCCGGTGAATACCAACTCAGCGTTGTTGCGGATGGTCAAACGTTCTCCCGACGCTTCAGTACCGTTACCCGATATATTCAGCCCGAGGGCGAACAAGCCCCAATTGAGGCAGTCGTTTCTGACGAGCCCTCGCAGGAAGCGCCAGTGATGGAGGATGAGTTGCCAGAGGCCTCACCCGCTCCCGAAATTGAATCGCCTGTGTCCAGTTCCGGGCCGATCGATATCAGCCAGGTTGAAGAGCCAGAACCGAAGCCGCTTGAGGAACAGCCTGTCGATAAGGAAGAGGCGGAACCGGAAACGCCGGCCACCGTTGAGGAGGCGGCGAGCGGCATTCCGTTCTGGGTATGGGCCGCTGCCGGCACCTTGGGTGTGGTGGCTGTCGCCGGGGTGGCATTCCTGTTCGTCAAGCGCAGAAAATCAGCGCAGGATCAGGGCAACAACGAGGAGCCGCCCCTGGTCGCAGAGGAAACGCCGGAGGAAGAGGCTACCGCCGCACCCGAACCTGAACAGGCGCCTGAAGACGTACCCGAAGAGATACCTGAACCAGAACCGGTGCCGGAACCCGAACCCGAACCCGAACCGGAAGAATTGCCGGAACCTGAAGAAGTGCCGGAACTCCAGCAAGACGAAGCGTTGCCCGAGGACGATATCCCCGTTGCTGATGCGGAAGTGGAGGACGGTGAAGACGAATTCGGGCTGGAGGACTTTGATCTCTCCGAGTTCGACGATTTGCCAGCCACTGATGAGGATAGTGAGCCCACCGACGACGAGTCTGAAAACGACGATAAGGATGGCGGAAAGGATCGGTAGTTGGCGGTTAATCGAACAGGGCTCTTATCAGAACGGCTTCGGTTCTCTATACTCTGAGTCTATTTTCAAACAGACGTTTAACCGTTAATTGAACAGGACACTATCAGCATGAAGTTTACCGGTACCGAGAAATATGTTGCCACTGATGACCTGCAGATGGCCGTCAACGCAGCCATAACGCTGCAACGCCCGCTACTGATCAAGGGCGAGCCCGGCACTGGTAAAACCCTCCTGGCCGAAGAAATGGCTGCGTCCCTCGGCCTGCGCCTGATTCCCTGGCACATCAAATCCACCACTAAGGCCCAACAGGGACTGTACGAATACGATGCGGTCTCCCGTCTGCGGGATTCCCAGCTCGGTGACGAGAAGGTCAAGGACATCAGCAACTACATCGTCAAGGGCAAGTTGTGGGAAGCCTTCGAATCCGAGGAACAGGTGGTACTGCTGATCGATGAAATCGACAAGGCGGATATCGAGTTCCCGAACGATCTTCTGCTTGAACTCGATCGCATGGAATTCTTCGTCTACGAGACACAGCAGTCTGTGCGTGCCAAGCATCGGCCTATCATCGTGATCACCAGTAACAACGAAAAGGAACTGCCGGATGCTTTTCTGCGCCGTTGTTTCTTCCACTACATCAGCTTCCCGGATCACGACACCATGAAGAGCATCGTGGACGTGCACTTCCCGGGTCTGCAGCAGCAGGTGGTTCGCGATGCGCTGGAAGTTTTCTTCGACGTTCGCAAGGTGCCAGGGCTGAAGAAGAAGCCGTCCACTTCAGAACTGATCGATTGGCTCAAACTGCTGATGGCGGATGACCTGTCTGCAAAAATGTTGCAGGAGAAGGACACCAGTTCCGCCTTGCCACCGCTGTATGGCGCACTGGTGAAGAACGAGCAGGATGTCCACCTGTTGCAGAAGCTGGCCTTCATGGCCCGTCGTCGCAGCTGAAATTCAGCAAGAGCAGCACCCTATGTTGATTGATTTCTTTCTCGAAGTCCGGCGGGCCAAGGTGCCCGCCAGTCTGCGCGAACTCCTCGACCTGCTTGAAGCTCTGCAGAACAGGCTCGCCTTTGCGAATATGGAAGAGTTTTACTACCTGGCTCGTGTCTGCCTGGTCAAGGACGAGCGCCATTTCGATAAATTCGACCGGGCGTTCCAGGCCTATTTCGAGGGCATAGAAAACCTCGATGACCTGATGCAGGCGTTGATTCCAGATGATTGGCTGCGCGCAGAATTTGAAAAGCAGCTGTCAGAAGAGGACAAGGCCAAAATCGATTCCCTCGGCGGGCTGGAAGAGCTGATCGATACCTTCAAGAAACGCATGGAAGAGCAGAAGGAGCGTCATCAGGGCGGCAACAAGTGGATTGGCACTGGTGGTACCTCACCCTTTGGTGCGAACGGTTACAACCCGGAAGGTTTTCGCATTGGCCAGAACAAGGGGCGTCATGGCCGGGCCGTAAAGGTTTGGGAAAAACGGGAGTTCAAGGACCTGGACGACAGCGTCACTCTCGGCATTCGCAATATCAAGGTGGCCATGCGTCGGCTGCGTAAGTTTGCTCGCCAGGGTGCCGCGGACCAGCTCGACATGGACGATACTATCCGCTCCACTGCCCGCAACGCCGGGTACCTCGACTTGAAGATGGTTCCAGAGCGGCACAATGCGGTCAAAGTCCTGATCTTCTTCGACGTGGGTGGTTCCATGGACCCTCACGTGCGGGTCTGCGAGGAGCTCTTTTCGGCTGCTCGGCTCGAATTCAAGCACATGGAGTACTTTTACTTTCATAATTTCATCTATGAAAGCGTGTGGAAAAACAACATCCGCCGGATGAACGAAACAACGAGCACCTGGGACATTCTTCACAAGTACACGCCGGACTACAAAGTGATCTTTGTAGGGGATGCCACCATGGCGCCCTATGAGGTGTCACACCCCGGCGGGTCCATCGAACACTGGAACGAGGAAGCGGGCGCAACGTGGTTTCAGCGCATTACCGATCACTTCCGCAAGGTGGTGTGGATCAATCCATTGCCGGAGAGCTACTGGGGCATGGGTGGGTCGCTCGGTATGACCCGTCAGCTGGTGAATGACCACATGTATCCGTTGACCATTGAAGGCCTGGAATCGGCCATGAAACAACTGAGCAAATAAAAAAAGCCGATGCGGTTGAGAGCATCGGCTAAGCTCGGCATATCAAACGGGGTGGCCAAAAGGCTGTCCCGCGCTTCTCTCGGAGCAAATCCGGGGCCAGTTTAAAATAGTTAATATAAATCAGTTAATTAGAATAATTTTCGTGCATCTCCCGTGAGCGGGAGATTCCTCGACGTTTTGCTCCTGTCAAAAAATCCGACGGTTTCGGATTTCCAATTGGTGATCTGGATACCGTTCTTGCCTGTTACCAAGTGTTACTCTTTCTGCCGGTTTGTTACAGAACATTGCTAGAGGCAGGAAGCGTATGGTCGCCGGAGCGCAGCAAACAGTAACGGTTGGGCGCCAGGTCAGGGTGGCGTGGCTGGTCATTTTGGTCATGATGGTGGCATCTCAGCTCGGTTTGACGCGTAGCGCCTTTGCTGAGTCGCTGGACCAGGAGATCGACCGCCTGAAAGCCGATGTGGCGGACCTCAGCCAGACGTTGTACCAACTGGAGGAGAACGTACTCTACCCAGTCGACACGCAAGTGGCAGTTTTCCTGACACTCAGGAATCGGGAGGGGCTGGATCTGGACTCGGTGGAACTGTACCTGAACGACACGCCAGTTGCTTCCCACCTCTATACCGACCAGGAACGTGACTCCCTGAAGCAGGGCGGTGTCCAGCGGCTCTATATCGGTAACCTGCCTCATGGCGCCCATCAACTAAAAGCGGTTCTGACGGCACGTTCAGCGAATGAACGCTTTGTTCGCCGTGAAGCGACCCATCAATTTCGGAAGCGGCCCGGTGAATCCCGCATACAGATGTCTCTGGATGCCGCGGCGCCGGACTACGAACCAGTGGTTTCGTTTCAGGAATGGAAATAGGGCGAAAGGATGGTCGTGCTCGCTAAGTTTCGGAAAGTCTCCACACGGTTTGCTCTCAGTCTGACCGCGGCCCTTATCCCGGGGCTGGCGTCCGGAGGCAGCGATTTGGCGTCGTTGCACTTGGGGCTCGCACAATTCGCCCTGGACACCCATGACCCGGCTGCAGCATTGCGTTATACCCGGAATGCCACTACCGAAGCCGAACGCCTGGTTCGCGCTAAAGCACTTTTGGTTACGGGGAGTCATCAAGAGGCTGAACGGCTGCTGAAAGAACTGATCGAAGGCCAGTATTACCGCGGGCAGGCGGCACTATTGCTGGCGGAACTGCCGACGGACTCTGGAGACAACAAAACCCGGGAATACCTTGAAACTGCTTCAAAGCGGGCCAGTGGCAGCGACCGGCAAAAGGCGCTTTACCGATTGGCCGAGATTGAGCGGGAGGCGGGGCATACCGATCGGGCCGGGAAAGTGCTGGCGTCCATGGAGCCAGGCTATTGGGCTGCGCTGGGTTACATGAACATTGCGGCTGACTACGGCAGGCAGGACCGGAATCCATCGCGAGCACTGGTAGCACTTCGAGTGGCTCTGGCCATGTCCGAAGAGGACGTTGACAGCCAACGCAGCCAGGAGCTCAGAAGCCGACTACTGGTTCGCGCCGGCTACCTTGCTTACGATCACGGAGACTACGAAAAGGCCATCGGCTTCCTGGAGAAAATCCCCCTGGAAAGCTACAGCACATCCCATGGCCTCTACCTTCACGGTCTTGCGCTCTCGGCCAGTGGCAACCAGCGGGCGGCAATGCAGTCCTGGCATCGCGCCAAAAAGTACCCACTGGCCTATCCTGGTGTGGCCAATGCCTGGCTTGGAACGGGTAGGGGGTACGACCTCGCCGGTTACCTGGGGCAGGCGGGTGAAGCTTATCTGGCAGCAAATGCGTCCTATGAAAGTGAACGGGTGACCCTTCGCAAACTGGCTGACCAGATCCGTCAGAAAGGTGCGTATCAGGCGCTGGTACTGGACGCACGGAACTCTGAGGCCCAATGGTTCCTTGCCGACAACCGTACGCTCACACAGCCCCGTACTGCCTATCTAATTCGTTTCATTGAGCAGCCCGCTGCCCAGGCCGCCGTCAACCGGGTGGCTGAACTGAGGGAGATGAGGCAAACACTGAATCAGCGGGAAGACAGCCTTGCTGTTTTTCGGGGGGGCATCAGTGAACGTTTGGGGCCCGTGGTGCACAACGTTGATGGCGGTCCCTTCAACGAAGAAATCAAAGAGCTGGTGCAGCGGTTGGCGAACCTGAAAGCCCGGATCACCTCTCCCGCACAACAAGAGGCGCTGAAAGGTGTAGCCAGGACATTGGCCGATCTGAAAGCGTCCGTTGGCAGGCTTGATGGAAGATTGAAAAAGAAAGATCGCAAGCTCAATGAACTGATGACACGCACCGACCATGCGCTGGAGCGGATACGGACGGTCCGTCGCACGGCCGATGCACTTCTGAGCAGGGCGGAGTCGGAACTGGATGAACTGGCTCTGGCCTATGTCGAAGAGCAGGATCACCGTATGGCGTTTGCGTTGGATCGGACCGAGCAGCAGATTGCCCACCTGTACGAGTATCTGGCCCTGGAAAACCTTGAGCGAGGTCAGCCATGAAGCCAGTGGTGTCAATTTCCCTGACGGTGCTGTTTACGGCGTTCGCGGCGAGTGCCCAGGCACAGGAATCTTTCCGGGTAGAGCTCGGTCGCGACGGCGAAACCATCGCTGATATGCGCCCGGTTTTTCTGGAATTCCAGTCCCGACCTATGCCGGCCATATCGCCAACAGAAGTTGCCCGTCGATACCAGCGATTGTTTGAACACTCTGATGAACCTGAAGTACGCATTGATGCACTTAACCGACTTTCCAATATCCAGAAGGTGACTGACGAGGACGTCAGCTTCAGCGAAGAACGCGAACAACAGGTATACCGGCAGGCTCTGGAAAGTTACGAATCCATTCTCGACAGGGGCGCCTACCAGGGCCGGCTTGATGAATTGCTATACCAGATGGCGAAGGCTCATGCCTACACGGGGCAGGCGGAGGAGTCTATTGACCGGTTACGCCAACTGGTTGGTCTGTATCCTTCGTCCTCCCTGGTACCTGAGGCCCGCTTCCGCATTGCCGAGGCAGCGTTTTCGGCGGGAGACTATGCTGAGGCTGAGTCCGAGTACAGCCGTGTGATCTCGAGTGACGGCACCGATAGCCTGAAAACCAAGGCCCGATATATGCAGGGCTGGAGCCAGTACAAACAAGGGTCTTCTGGCCGGACAAGGGCCGCAAAGACGTTCCTGGCGGTACTGGACGGTGTCGGTGAGGAAACCAGTGGGTTTCGCCGCATTCCTGCCAGCGACGCTGAACTGGTTGACGACACCTTCAGGATTGTCGCTCTGATGGCGGCGGAAGACTGGGGCGTTGAATCCCTGGCAAGCTGGTTGACCGATGCGGGTGGCAAGGGCTTCGGGTACCTGCTGTACGACAGGCTGGCAGATTACTACGCCAGCAACCGGCGTTTTGAAGACAGCGTGGCGGTGAACAATGCCTTTGTTCGCGATTTCCAGGCGCATAACGCCGTACCGGCCTTTCTGGCCCAGAATGTGGATGTCTGGCGCATGGCGGGGCAAACTGATCGCGCAAGGGCCGCCAGGGCTGAGTATGTCCAGGCATTTGCCGGCGATGCCCGTTACCAGCAACTCGCGAAAGCGGATCAGGAACGCTGGCAGAATTTCAGCCGGTCACTGGCGGACTATCACTATGATCAGGCCGAAGAGGGGCAAGCGGAGCGCCAAGTGGCATCTTTCCGGTTGGCTGGGGGGTATTACAGCCAGTTGGCTGGCCGGAGCGGCCAGAAGGGAGACGTTCTTCGCATGGCCGGTGATGCGTTCCTGCAGGCAGGTGACCACACTGACGCCTTCAAGCATTACCAGCGTGCGGCTTATGACACGGATCATGAGACAAAAGAGTATCCGGGGGCGGCGGATGCCGCCTGGGCTGCCATCGTAATTCAGCGTGATGCGCTGGACAATCGCAATTCACTTCCCGCGACACTGGACGACCTGGCTGCAGCCGCCGACCGCTTCGCGGCTGAGTTCCCAGAGGACGAACGTCAGGCTGGTCTGACGGCGGATATCGCCAACCGAATGCTCGCGGAGCATCGTTATGCTGAGGCCCTTCGGTTTGCCGAGCTTGCCATAGCCCATCCGTTGGTCAGCCCAGCCGAACGCTACAGTGCCTGGGTCGCAGCCGGTGAGGCGAGCCTGGCGATGGCGTCTTATGGGCTTGCTGAAAATGCCTGGCGTCAAGCACTGGCACTGATTTCAGAGGGGCTGTTACAGGAAGGGCGGGCCAAAGATACCGACAGTCTGAAACGGCAACTAGCCAGCAGCATCTACTACCAGGGGGAGAAAGCGGCGAGCGAGGGCCGCATTGACACCGCCGTGGCGCATTTTCAGCGTGTGGAGTCTGCGTTTCCGGGGTCGGACATTGCGATCAAGGGCCGTTACGACGCAGCGAATACACTTCTGAAGGCAGAGCGCTGGCAGGCTGCCGTTAATGAACTGACCCGATTTCGCACGGATTACCCGCAGCATGACCTGACCCCAACCGTAGGCGAAAAGCTGGTGTTTGCCTATCAGTCATCGGGCCAACTGGTGCGCGCGGCGGATGAAATCATGCGTGCCGACGAAGGAGAGTCGCCGTTCTGGGATCAGCAACTGAGGGCGGCTGAGCTGTATCACAAGGCAGAGGCCCATGCGCGTCGCAATCGCATCTACGTCGCGTGGCTCAACCGCGATTCCGCTGCTGCCGATTCCGAGAGCCATATCCTTAGTCAGACCCTGCGCCAGCGTCTTGTGCTCGACGATGTGGAGCCGCGGCGATATCGAATCGAGTTGGTAGAGCGAGAGCTCGCCAGCCAGTGGCATTCGGAAGACACGCTGACGTGGGCTGGGCGGGCAGCCATCGTGCTGGGGGCGGAAGAGTCCGAGCGGTTTGCCGATGTTCCGCTACAGATTCCATTGGCCGAATCCCTGGGGCGCAAACAAGCGGCCCTCTCGGCTGCGCGGGAGCGTCTCTCACAAGCTGAGAAGCTGATTGGCGAGGGCGCAGGTTCTGAAATTCTGTTCCGTCGGGCAGAGCTGTACCGGGTGATGGCGCAGGATCTCATGACGTCAGAAGCGCCGGCGAATCTGAGCGACCTTGAGGCAACCCAGTACCGGATGTTGCTTGAAGAAGAGGCCTACCCGTTCGAAGAGAAGGCTATTGACCTGCACGCAAGGAATCATCAACGCCTGGCGGACGGAAGGTTTGATGAGTGGATGGAACGCAGCCTGCAAGTTCTGGCGGACCTGTTCCCCGGCAGGTACGACCGGGAGGTGCGCTGGATGACGTGGAATGAGGAGGTCAACGATGATGCCTGAAACAGCACGTGCGGTTCTGCTCACAGGGTGTCTTGCGTTGCTGGCGGGGTGCGCCAGCCAGCCCAAGCCGGAGCCGGTGGTCGTCAACACCGCCGAGGCCAGTGAACTGGCACGTCAGGCCTGGGAGGCACACCAGCAGGGACGCAAGGAAGAGGCCCTCGAACGGTACCGTGAGGCTTTTGATATCAACCCGGCCAACGCGCTCACGGCCAATAACCTGGCATTGTTGCTACGAGAACAGGGACGATTTGAGGAGGCGGTGACGGTGCTGGAGACGGGGCTCAGCCATTCCCCGGCTACCGCCGAACTGCATTACAACCTTGCTGTTATCTCAGAGCTGTATCTGCTGGATCTGGATGGCGCACTGACTCACTACCGCCGTTACCGCGAGTTGGCGGGCACCGAGGAGAAGCAGGTGGCCGGATGGATTGCGGACCTTGAAAGAAGGCTGGACTGAATGCGCTTTTATCGACGATTGGCGACGGCCGGGATGAGCTTGATGCTTACCCCGTTCATGGCCTTTGCAAATGAGGCGTCCAATGCCTCGGAAGCGGTTGTGTCTCAGGCCGCGGATAACACCGTCGCACTGGGCGTGGAGGGAATCAACCACCATACCGGAGACGATGATCCCGGCGTGCTTTATATCCTGCCCTGGCAGCCGCCGACCTTGCCGCGGCGTTCACGCGCTGAACTGGATGCCGGAAGCGAGGAACTGCTCGAACCCAAGGACCCGCTGACCCTTGAGCGTCACCGGACGTTTCGTGAAACCCTGAATCCATTGTTGGATTCCACTCTTTCCCTGCAGTAGAGAACCGGGAGTCTGAATATGCTGGAAACTGTTGTTCGTTTTTTTCAGGAAGGTGGTCCCTTCATGTATCCGATTGCCATTGTGCTGGCCATCGGCCTGGCGATTACCGTTGAGCGTTTCATCTATCTCGCTTCGGTGCGCCGCCGGAACCGGCTTGCCTTTGAAAAGGGCATACTGCCGCTGCTGAGGAAGCGGGATTACCAGCGGGCGATGAAAGCCGCGACAGGCTCTGACAGTGCCATCGCGTCGATCATGAGCGCCGGCATTGGTCGGCTACTGAATAATCACTCCCGCGAAGATGTTGAGTACGCCATGGAAGAGGGGTTGATGGAAGTCTTGCCCCGTCTTGAGAAACGTACCCAATACCTGGCAACCCTGGCCAACATCGCGACACTCCTGGGCTTGTTGGGCACGATCATCGGCCTTATCGCCGCTTTTACGGCAGTGGCCGCTGCAGATCCGTCCCAGAAGGCGTCGCTGTTGTCGGAAAGTATCTCCGTTGCCATGAATACCACGGCGTTCGGGCTGATGTCGGCCATTCCCCTGTTGATGTTTCATGCACTGCTTCAGACCCGTACCAATGAAATCGTCGACAGTTTCGAGATGGCCGGGGTGAAGCTGCTGAACATTATCTCCGAGCAGCCCGCCCCCCAATCCGCCTGAGCCAGGGTTTGCCGCATGAGACGAAAACATCGCAGGCTTGTCAGTAATCCGGAACTGGATATCACGCCATTCCTGAATCTGATGATCGTGTTAGTCCCGGTATTGCTGCTGGGCATGGTCTTTAGCCAGATTCGTATGATTGAGCTCGACTTTCCCGGGATGGAGTCGGGTGAGGCGCCACAGGCTGATGAACTGCGGCTGGTGGTGGCGTTGATACCCCAGGGCCTGGAAGTGCTGGACAGTGAGAGAGGCGTGATCCGGACCCTGCCGTTGATTGAGGGGGAACAGGACTTCGACGGCCTGAGGGAAACTCTCAAGCAGATCAAGAAGCGGGTGCCGGAGAAGACTGACATCGTTCTGGAGGTCAGCCCGGACATCGACTATCAGACTCTGGTGACTGCGATGGATACGCTCCGCTCCTATCCGGCAGTTGTTGCGGCCAGTGTGGTGAAGGGAGAGCTTTTCCCGGATGTGGCACTGGCAGACGCACCTGAAAACCGGACGTTATCGGTCGAAGGGGAGGGTGCATGAAGACCTCCCGCCGTGCCCGTCGTATCCAGCGCCACTACAGCCGTATGCACCGCCCGGGAGGCCTGAATCTGGTGTCCCTGATGGACATCTTCACGATCCTGGTGTTCTTCCTGATGGTGAACTCGTCCGATGTAAAGGTTATGCAGAACACGGCCGATGTCCCACTGCCGCAATCGACCGCGGACAAGGAGGCGGTCGAAACCCTGATGGTCCAGGTAATCGGCCGGTCCATTCTCGTGCAGGGCCGGGAAGTTGCACGGTTGGATGGCATTGAAACCGGGGACAGCACCATCGGTGGGCTGGCGGATGAGCTTGCCTGGGTGCGTAACCGGAGGGGCCAGGTGCCGGAGCAGGGTCATGAGGTGACCATAATGGCAGGGCGCGCCACCGACTACCGGTTATTGAGAAAGATCATGCAAACCTGCATCGATGAAGACTTCCGGCAGGTCCGGCTGGCTGTTGAGTCGGCGAAGGAGGTCGGCAATGGCTGAGCGTCAGAACCTCTCTCCCAACAATCTCGCGACCAAACACCTTTCATCCGGGTTGCCATGGGGCGCGGAAAAGGGAGAAAACCGCCGTTTTGTGCTGGCATTGTTGGTGATGGTGGCGGTCTTTCTGCCTCCTGCGCTGCTTATTCCGGCGTTTCAGCTTCCGGAACCCGACCGCAGCGAGGCGGAGAAGATTCCGCCCCAGTTGGCGCGACTGGTAGAGCAACGCGAGGCGCCAAAGCCGATTCCAGTGCCTGAGGTTGAACCTGAACCCGAGCCGGCTCCGGAATCTGAGCCCGAGCCCGAACCTGAAAGTACAGAACCCAAAGCGGTGGAGCCGGAATTGGCTGAAGAGGTGCCCCCACCCGAGCCTGTGCGCCCGACACCCGCTCCTTCCCAAACGGTCGAGCAGGCGCGTGAAACCGCCTCCAGATCGGGTCTGATGGCAATGCAGGACCAACTTGCCAGTATGCGGGCTCCAGAGCCGGACGCCGTGGACACCCTGGCGGCCAACGTCGATGCCGAGACCGCAAGCGGCGATGGAGATCTGTTCGGTGCCGAAACTGACCCCGGCAGGGCGCTTGCTGGCAGCGGCGGCGTCACTCGGGAAGCCGCGCCAGAAACTGAGGTGGCAGTGGCTGGCCATCAGGTTCGTAACGTGGAGGTGGCGCAGGAAGCAGCGCCAGAAGCTGCGCCGGAGCCCACCGGCGGACCGGGGCAGCGGGGCATGAGCAACATCCGCCAGGTGTTCGACGCCCAGAAAACGTCACTCTACTCCCTCTACCGACGCGAGCTGCGTCAGGACCCGACGCTGGAAGGTAAGGTTATGCTGGAATTGGTGATCGAACCGGATGGGTCAGTATCGCGTTGCGAGGTGGTGAGCTCCGAGCTGGGCAATCAAAGCCTGGAACAACGCATTGCCATGCGCGTACGCCTGTTCAATTTCGGCGAGGACGATGTGGAACCCAGGACGGTGCGATTCCCCATCGATTTCCTGCCGGGTTAGTTCAGGGGCCCGTATACGCTAGTGCGCTATGGTGATTTTTGGTAGCTGTGGCTTGCTCAGGGACATCTTCTGGGTAGGGGCGATCACTTTCGCCTCACCGGTCACAACCCGCTCATCGTTCTGGTTGCGGACATCGCAGGATAGGGTTACGCGGTTTTTGCGTTCCTTGGCCAGTACTGTCAATGTCACCGTCAGGGTGTCGTCCAGCTTTACCGGGCGCTTGAAAGCCAGGCTCTGTTCCAGGTATATGGTGCCGGGGCCCGGCATCACGGTGGCCAGGGCCGCGGAAATCAGTGAGCCGCTCCACATGCCATGGGCAATCCGCTCCTGGAACATGGAGTCGGCGGCAAACTCCGAATCCAGGTGGACCGGGTTCACATCTCCGGAGACAGCAGCGAACAACACCAGTTCGTCCTCGGTCAGTGTTTTCACATAGGTTGCGGAGTCGCCTTCCTGGAGTTCGTCGTAGGTGATGTTCTCAAGCGTGTCCAAAGTGTCGCTCATGATGGGCTCCAGTGTTGGTGTGATTAGGTTGGTGGCTGCAACCGCTACAGTTCTGCTTTGAAAACTACCTCATCGTTCACAAAACTGCTATTCTCTCCCGACTTTTCGAGGCTGATACTTTTGTCTGGTTGATTTTTTGACCAAAACGACATTGGTAAACATTATAAGCACAAATGCCAAACAGGAGATGGTGATGGATTTTGAGCAGTTCTATCAGGACAAATACCCCGCTGGCGTGTCCCTGAACGTAGACCTGGATAAATACAGTAGCATGGTTGACGTATTTGATCAGGCCGTGAACAAGTACGCTGACCGCCCCGCGTTCAGTGCCGTTGGCGCCACGCTCACCTATCGCGACCTGGACACCCAGAGCCGGAATTTTGCCGCCTGGCTGCAGAACAAGACCGACCTCAAGCCGGGCGACCGGATTGCGGTGCAAATGCCCAACGTGTCCCAGTACCCTGTCGTAGTGTTTGGGGCCATGCGCGCGGGCCTGATCGTGGTGAATACCAACCCGCTGTACACCACTCGCGAAATGGAACACCAGTTCAATGATTCCGGCGCCAAGGCGCTTGTAGTGCTGGCGAACATGGCCCATAACGCAGAGAAAGTGCTTCCTCATACCGGCATCGAGCATGTCATTGTTACCGAAATTGCCGACATGCATTCGCCGCTGAAGCGTACGCTGATGAACGCCGCCGTGAAGCACCTGAAGAAAATGGTGCCGGCATTCAGCCTGCCCCAGGCTCACAAACTCCCGGCGGTGCTCAGTGCAGGGGCCAGGGAAAAATTCTCGCCGGTGGAGTGCAAGAAAGACGACATCGCCGTTCTGCAGTACACCGGTGGCACCACCGGTGTGGCCAAGGGCGCGATGCTGACCCACGGCAATCTGGTCGCCAACCTCCTGCAGGCTCGGCCGATGATGGAAGATTCGGTGGAGGAAGGCACGGAAGTGGTTATTGCTCCGCTGCCGCTTTACCACATCTACTCGTTCACCCTGAACTGCGGCATCATGCTTGAAGCTGGCGCCCACAACGTTCTTATCCCGAACCCCCGTGATATCCCCGGATTTGTGAAAGAGCTCAAAAACCATCGCTTCACCGCATTCCTGGGGCTGAACACGCTGTTCGTGGCGCTGTGCAACAACGAAGAATTCAAGGCCCTGGATTTCAGTGCCCTGAAACTGACGTCGTCCGGCGGCATGGCGCTGACCAGCGACACCGCGAAGATGTGGCAGCGTGTTACAGGGTGTGAAATAAGTGAAGGTTACGGCATGACTGAAACCTCTCCGGTTGTCACCTTCAATCCGAACAGCGCGATCCAGCTTGGCACCATTGGCCTGCCGATTCCCGGCACCGAAATCAAAACCATCGACGACGACGGCAACGAAACGCCTCTTGGCGAGCCCGGCGAATTGTGTGTGAAGGGGCCACAGGTGATGCGCGGATACTGGCAGCGTCCGGAAGACACCCAGAAGTCCTTCACTGACGACGGTTTCCTGCAGACGGGTGACATTGCCCTTATCCAGGAAGATGGCTACATCCGCATCGTCGACCGCAAGAAGGACATGATTATCGTGTCTGGCTTCAACGTCTTCCCCAATGAGATAGAAGACGTGGTCAGTGGTCATCCGAAAGTGGTTGAGTGTGCCGCTGTCGGTGTTCCCGATGACAAGAGTGGAGAGGCGGTTAAGGTCTACCTGGTGGCAACCGCGGAAGGTGTTACTGAAAATGAACTGAAAGAGTTCTGCCGCGAACGCCTGACCGCTTACAAGGTACCCAAATCCTTCGTGTTCCGCGATGAACTGCCGAAGACCAACGTAGGCAAGATCCTGCGGCGCGAGCTGCGTGACGAAGCCAACAGCAAGTAACCGGTTCGTGCGGGCGGTTTAATCGCCCCGAACGGATGATGTGAACCCCGCCTCGGCGGGGTTTTTCCGTTTAATGAGGCGCGGGATATCGTTAGACTGTCGCCACGCCCGAAGCGAACCGGGTATCCAAGATCCAACAACGGTAAAACGGACCGATGACGCAAGCCCCCCCGGAACAGTCCACGAATACGCCAGACAGCAAGGCCGCCGTAAAAGCCATCATGGAGCAGCTGGATGCCTGCAACCAGTTGGAAGCCGCCCGTATTCACAAGTTGGTAGCCCGGAAAAAAGGGCGTCCGGGGCAAAAGGACCTGGAGAAGATGGCGCAATGGCTCGATCGGGGTCAGGCGCGTGTCACGGAACGCCAGGCATTGCATAAGCCGGCCACCTTTCCGTCATCGCTGCCAGTGTCTGAACGGGTCGATGACATCCGTGAGGCCATTGAACAGAACCAGGTGGTGATTATTGCCGGCGAAACCGGTTCCGGTAAGACCACCCAGATCCCCAAGATCTGCATGAACAGCGGTCGGGGTATTCGCGGGCTGATCGGCCACACCCAACCCCGCCGGATTGCCGCCCGTACCGTAGCCGGTCGTATTGCTGAAGAGCTTGGAGAGCAGACTGGCGGGCAGGTGGGGTATCAGGTACGTTTTACCGACACCACGTCCGACCAGTCGCGGGTCAAAGTCATGACCGATGGCATCCTGCTGTCGGAGGTCCAGCACGACCGGTTCCTGGATCGTTACGATACCCTGATTATTGATGAGGCCCACGAACGCAGCCTTAATATCGACTTTCTGATGGGCTACCTGCGGCAACTGTTGCCGAAACGGCCTGATCTGAAGGTCATCATCACCTCCGCCACCATCGAAGTGGAACGCTTTAGCGAGTTCTTTAGTGGCGCGCCGGTCATCGAAGTCAGCGGGCGAACCTATCCGGTAGATGTGCGTTACCGTCCTCTCACTGGCGATGAGGACGATCGGGACCAGGGTTGGACGGATGGCGTGCTGCGTGCGATGGAGGAAATCGAACAGCACGAACGTGCAGAAAAGCAGCCACCGGGCGACGTACTCGTATTCCTGCCCGGCGAGCGGGAAATTCGCAGCCTCAGCAAGGTACTGCGACACGCCGAGCTGCGCCATACCGAAGTTCTACCATTATATTCTCGGCTCAGTAACCAGGAACAGAACCGGATATTCCAGGGCCACCGGGGGCGTCGGATCGTGCTCTCCACCAACGTCGCGGAAACCTCCCTGACCGTGCCCGGCATACGCTATGTCGTCGACACCGGCGTGGCCCGTATCAGCCGTTACAGCGTACGTTCCAAAATCCAGCGCCTGCCCATTGAGCCGGTGTCCCAGGCCAGCGCCAATCAGCGTGCCGGGCGCTGTGGCCGGGTTGCTCCGGGGATTTGTTTCCGGCTTTACGACGAAACCGATTTCATCAACCGGCCCGAGTACACCGACCCGGAGATCCTGCGCACCAACCTAGCCTCAGTTATTCTGCAGATGACCACCTCGGGGCTTGGGGATATCCGCCATTTCCCGTTCCTGGAGCCACCGGACCGTCGCCTGATCAACGATGGCTACAAATTGCTCGAAGAGCTTGGAGCCGTTGATGACAAGCGCCGTCTGACAAACCTTGGCCGCACCATGGCACGCCTGCCGCTGGACCCAAGGCTGGCGCGCATGCTGGTGACCTCCTCGGAACAGGGCAGTCTGGCAGAAACGTTGGTGATCATTGCCGGTCTGAGCGTTCAGGACCCGAGAGAGCGCCCCCAGGACAAACAGCAGGCTGCCGATCAGGCCCACGCGCCGTTCAATGACAAGGAATCGGATTTCCTGACCTTGTTGAATATCTGGAATTTTTACGAGGAACAGCGCCAGGAACTGTCCCAGAATCAGCTGAAAAAGGTCTGCCAGAAGAGCTTTCTGTCGTGGATGCGGATGCGGGAGTGGCGCGACATTCACCGGCAACTGACGCTGATTTGCCGTGAGCAGAAACTGAAACTGAACAGAGATGCGGCCAGTTACGAGTCTTTGCACAAAGCCATTCTTGCGGGTTTGCTGGGCCAGGTGGCGGTGAAGCTTGAAAAGAAGGAGTATCTGGCCACCCGCAACCGTAAGGTCATGATCTTTCCGGGCTCAAAAGTGTCGAAAACCGGCCCGAAGTGGATTGTGGCGGCGGAAATTGTCGAAACCAGCCGCGTGTTTGCGCGGGTGGTGGCGAAGATTGAGCCGGAGTGGATCGAGCCCCTGGCCGGGCATGTGGTGAAGCATCACTTCTTCGAACCCCACTGGGAACAGAAACGTGGCCAGGTCATGGGCTATGAAAAGGTCAGTCTCTACGGCCTGGACATTATTGCCAAACGCCGTATTCCCTACAGTAAGGTGGACCCGGAGGAGTGTCGCAACCTGTTCATCCGCCGTGCCCTGGTGGAAGGCGACTACCAGTCCAAGGCGCCCTTTATTGCCCGTAACCGCGAACTGTTGGACACCGTTGAAAACCTGGAGCGCAAAACGCGGCGGCGGGACCTGTTGGTTGAGGACGAAGTGCTGGTGGCGTTTTATGACCAGCGGCTGCCAGCGGACATTGTTAGCGGCCGGCATTTCGAAAGCTGGTGGAAGCAGCTGAGTGCTGACCAGCTCCGTGACATGGAATTGACGGAGGCCGATATCCTCCAGCGCCCGGTGGATGAGCAGGCGGGCTCACTGTATCCGGACTACCTGGAGTGGGAAGGGGTGAGATATCCCCTGAGTTATGAGTTCGAACCCACCAGTGAGCGCGATGGCGTTACGCTCCAGGCACCGGTGATGGCCCTGAAACAGCTTCCGGCGCGGCGGCTTGAATGGCTTGTGCCGGGGCTCTTGAGGGAGAAGTGCATCGCACTGGTCAAAGGCCTTCCGAAGGCGTTGAGGCGCAACTTTGTGCCGGTACCGGATTTCGTGGATGCGGCTCTGGAAAACCTTCAGGCTTCAAACGAGCCATTGGCGCTGCAGCTGGGCGAACAGCTCCGGCGAATGACGGGTGTCAGGATTGACGCCGATGCCTGGCCACAGGAGGATCTGCCGAAGCACCTGAGAATGAATCTTCGGGTTGTTGATGATGCGGGCAAGCCCATCGCCGAGGGGCGGGAAACCGAAAAGCTGCAAAGCGAACTGGAAGGGCGGGCAGAAGCTGCGTTGTCTTCGGCAACCCGCAGGGAGCCCTCGACCGAGGCTGCGAGTGCGTCAACGCGATGGGATTTCGGGTCGTTGCCCGAATCTGTCAGGACCGAAAAAGGCGGTATGGAAGTCACCGTATACCCGGCATTGGAAGACACGGGGGATTCCGTGCGCCAGACACGGTTCCTGGACCGGCTTACGGCGGAGGATGCAACTCGCAAAGCGGTGGCGCGACTGATACTGATTCGGCTGGGCAATACGCTGGAGGACATCGAGCGGAAGTTGCCGAACTTCAAGTCATCGGCGTTGATGTTCGCGCCGGTGGGCAAAGCCCGGGTGTTGCTGGATGACCTGTTGCTGGCCACGGCGATGCAGCATTTTGTGCCCGATGACGTACCCCGGGACAACAACGCGTTCGAGAACGCGTTTAACGCCGGGAGGGCGGAATTCGTACCGGCACTTGAGCAGGCTGACGAGCGGCTACACCAGGCCATGACGGGCTATCATGGCGTGATGAAACAGCTCAAGGGCAAAATCAACCTCGCGCTCGCGAACAGTATGGCGGACTTGAAGTTTCAGCTGCAAAATCTTGTGTATCCGGGTTTTATTGTTGCCACGCCGCCGGAATGGCTTGCCCATTTTGGACGCTATTTCGAGGCCGCCAGCATCCGTTTTGAGAAAATGCCCAGGGAGCTCGGGCGGGAGCGGGAGTTCCTGCACACCATGGAGCCGCTCTGGTCCCGCTACGCCAGCAAACGCGATGAGCAGCAACGCCAGGGGGTAAGGGACCCGGAGCTATTGCTCTATCGCTGGATGCTTGAGGAATTTCGGGTCTCTTTCTTTGCACAACAGCTGGGCACGGCCGTGCCGGTATCGGTCAAGCGCCTCGACAGGCAGTGGGAGCAGACGCGCGTGTAAGCCGGTCACGTTTGCGGGCAAAACGTTTAGACTGTGTTAGTATTTGGTCAATATTGGTGCAGTTAGATTGTTTGTTTTTACAACTATGACGTGGGGTTAGCGTGATTAGAGCCGTTATCAGCGGGACCGGGTTGTACACACCGCCAGCAACCATTACCAACGAAGAACTGGTGGAGGCATTCAATGCCTTCGTCGAACTTCACAACGCACGTCATGCTGACGATATTGCCAGTGGCGATCTTGAGCCCCTGCAACCGTCTTCGTCCGCTTTTATTGAAAAAGCGTCCGGCATCAAGCGTCGCCACGTGATTGACAAGCAGGGCATACTCGACCCTGAACGGATGTGCCCGAACATACCGGACCGACCCAACGAAGAAGCCTCGGTGCAATGCGAGATGGCGCTGGCAGCCTGCGAAGAGGCTCTCAAACAGGCCGGCAAGACTGCGGCCGATGTTGATGCGGTTATTGTCGCCTGCTCTAACATGCAGCGCCCATATCCGGCTATATCTGTTGAGGTTCAGGACGCGTTGGGCATCGAGGGCTTTGCCTACGACATGAACGTGGCGTGCAGTTCCGCGACCTTTGGGCTGCAGGCGGCGGCAAACGCCGTAGAGAATGGCACGGCCAGGGCGGTGCTGGTGGTTAGTCCGGAAATCTGCTCCGGCCACCTGAATTTCCGTGACCGGGACAGCCACTTCATTTTTGGCGATGCCTGCACCGCCATCCTGGTGGAAAGAGACGCCGATGTTGCGGAAGGGCAGGGTTTTGAGGTTCTTGGAACCAGCCTGCTGACCAAGTACTCCAATAACATTCGCAACAACTTTGGTTTCCTGAATCGGGGAGATAAAGAGGGCATTAACAAGCCGGACAAGCTGTTCGTGCAACAGGGGCGCAAGGTGTTCAAGGAAGTGTCGCCGTTGGTGGCGGAAACGATCCTCAAACAGCTGTCCAGCCTGTCGTTGTCGCCAGATGACCTCAAGCGAATGTGGCTGCACCAGGCCAACCTGAATATGAACCAACTGATCGCCCGCAAGGTGTTGGGGCGCGACGCGGACACGAAAGAGGCGCCGGTCATTCTGGATGAGTACGCCAACACCAGCTCCGCTGGCTCGATCATTGCGTTCCACAAACACAAGGACGACTTTGGCGCTGGTGAACTGGGCGTGATCTGTTCGTTTGGTGCAGGCTATTCCATCGGCAGCGTTGTGGTTCGCCGCCGATAGGGTCTGGGGTGGCGATAGGCGGTCTTAACTGGCCGCCAACGCCCTGAGCTTGTCAGGCAGCGCCATCGACGTGCGTTTGGTGCGGTCAAACCAGACAATTTTCGCATAGCCTTCCGCGTAGAGTGTGCCTGTCTCGGTATCGGTCAGCGTATGATAGGTATCGAGGCTGGTATTGCCGGCTTTGTCGGCGTATGTTCTGACCTCA
Organism: Marinobacter sp. M5B; assembly: GCF_042604615.1. Lineage (NCBI taxonomy): Bacteria > Pseudomonadati > Pseudomonadota > Gammaproteobacteria > Pseudomonadales > Marinobacteraceae > Marinobacter > Marinobacter sp. M5B. The sequence continues at coordinate 2,519,772 of NZ_CP156894.1, read as the reverse complement.
ACCGTTGCCGGATGGGCCAGTTCCTTCAGAAAGGTGGCGCTGGTCTTTATAATGACCGGACCGTCGGGGTCGTTTTCCGCGCCCAGCTCCAGGGACGCCAGCCAGGTGATGCGGGCTTCCTCGAAAAAGCGGAAATAAACCGTATTGTTGGCATGGCCGTATGCGTCCATATCTCCCCAGCGCAAAGGCATGGAGAGTGTGCTAACCAGATTCCCGGGTACTGACATCGGGGCTACTCCTGAAGCAAGGGGTTAATAATAAAAAAGCAGAGCGCCGGTATTTTCGACGAACAGTAACAGTTTTAACAACCTCAGGTCTGACGATGAGAGACATTTTTTTCCGGCACCCAGCAATCGGCGCCCTGATTTTTATCTGCCTGTTTTCAGGCAATGCGGTCGCGCAAACCGTGCAGCCAGTCGATCCTGACATGGCAGAACGAAAGCTTGACGCCCCTCCGAGCGAGGTCGATCCCTATGAGGACTGGAACCGGAAGGTCTATGGCTTCAACGAAACCATCGACAACTGGTTCCTCCGCCCTGTTGCGAAAGGGTACCGCACCGTCATGCCAGGCTTTGCGGACCGTGCTGTCACCAATTTCTTCAACAACCTGACTGAAATACGTAACTTCGCCAACAGTATCTTCCAATTGAAGGGAGAGTCTGCCGTCGTGGCGGCGGGTAGGTTTACCTACAATTCGGTTTTTGGTCTGGGCGGGTTGATTGATGTGGCTACCATGTTCGATTTGCCTGAGCGTCCAGAAGACTTTGGCCAGACCTTGGGCTACTGGGGTACGGGCTCTGGACCTTACCTGATGCTGCCGTTTTTGGGGCCTTCGAATCCCCGGGACTTTGGTGGGTTTGTATCCGACAACCTGTTGTTGCCCTCAGCCTGGGACCTGGCTGAAACGCCGGATGTCTATTATGCGAGGGCGCTTCAGATTGTTGATAAGCGTGCCGATCTGATCCCTGCGGAAGGGTTCATCTCAGGTGACGGCTATACGTTCGTGAGAAACGCGTACCTGCAACGGCGGGCTTACCTGATCAATGATGGCAGAACCGTAGACGATCCATTTGCCAGCGATGACGATGAGGATTTGATGCTCGAGGATTTCTGACGCATCGAATCGGCTGGAACAACTGAGGTTTACCAGATGGTTGATGACCGTATCCGGAAATTCCGCAAGATGCTGGCGGAGGCGCCTAATTACGAAGTCTGGAAGGCTGCGGCGCTGGAGCTGGATTTCCTTGAGGGTAATGTGGAGTGGAAAGAGGAGTTTGGCTCCGATCTTTACCATTACGAGCTCATCTACGACCGGCTCAGCAACCTCCGCACCTACCGGCATCAGAATGATTTCGAGCGCCTGAAGCGTGCATTGAGAGAAGGGCTTCATCACGACCTGGGCAATATGGGCAATACGGCCCTGTATACCCGCTCCCGGGTTGGCACCAAGCATCTGATCGAGGAGTACATCACCCAGGTGTGCGAATCGCTGGATTTCCTGTGCGACACCAAGGTGCCGGGATTTCCAGTGGCCGAGAAGCTGCAGTTCTTCCGCGATACCCTGACCAGTTATGGCCGCCCGGCTTTGCTGCTCAGCGGCGGTGCCACGCTGGGCATGTTCCATTTCGGCGTTATAAAGGCACTCTGGGAAAAAGGGTTGTTGCCGCAGGTTATTGCCGGCTCCAGCATCGGCGCCATTATCGCTGGCATACTGGGTGTCCACAGCGATGCGGAAATACCGGACATGCTGGTGCCTGAAAACCACGACATGAGGGCCTGGAAATGGCGCGGGCTGTTCAGTGCCATCCGGGGTGACGGTCTGATGGATCAGGAGCAGTTAAAGGCGTGCCTGCGTGCCAATATCGGGGAATACACCTTTGAGGAGGCGTTCCAGAAGACCGGGCGTTCCATCAACGTCAGTGTGTCACCGGTCCAGACCCACCAGAAAGCCCGTTTGTTGTGTGGCTACACGTCACCCTATCTGTTGGTCTGGAGTGCCGTGCTGGCCAGCGCGGCAGTGCCGGGTATCTTCCCGCCGGTACCGCTGATGAAGAAGGACATTCAGGGCAACGTGCTGCCCTACATGTCGCGGCTGAAGTTCGTGGACGGGTCGGTGGTCAGCGACTTGCCCATCGAACGGCTGATGCACCTTTACGACGTGAACTTCACCATTGTCAGCCAGACCAACCCCCATGTGGTGCCTTTTCTGAACCGGCGAGGCCGGGATGAAAAGATCAATGTCGCCAATCTGCCGATGCACCTGCTGAAATCGGAAATCCAGTTCCATGGCCAGGGCCTGTTCGATTATCTGCGAAAACGCGTTCAGCCGGAAATGCTTCGGCAGGTAGCGGGCCAGATGTACACCATTATGGGACAGCGCTATTCCGGGGATGTCACCATCTCGCCGACGTATCGTCTTCGTGACTACCGTCGCATGTTATCCAACCCCGATCCGGCATGGGTCCGGGAGATGATATTGCAGGGCGAGCGTGCGACCTGGCCCAAGATTTCAATGATTCGCTCCCACGCCAGAATCTCCAAGACCCTGGAGCGATGCATTCGCCGCTTGAAATCCGAGCAGCGCCGCTCCACAGCTGAACTGAGACTGGTAAGCAATGCGGATTCCGGCACTTCATGAGATGACAGCCCCGGGAGCCGGGCGGTATGATACCGCGATAGCCGGGGAGCCCGATGGCGGCTCCCGCAAGCTCCGCCTGAGCACCTGACTGGACACGCATGTACTACGATTTCTTCGGTTTTCGGGAGCCCCCGTTTTCGATAGCCCCGGACCCCCGCTATCTGTATCTGAGCGAACGCCATAAAGAAGCGCTGGCGCATCTGATGTATGGCGTACAGGGGCAGGGCGGTTTTATCGTGATCACCGGAGAGGTCGGCACGGGCAAGACCACTGTCAGCCGCTGTTTCATCGAGAATGTGCCGGATCATGTAGACATTGCACTGATCCTCAATCCCAGGTTGTCTGCCCGTGAGCTGTTGTCATCCATCTGCGATGAGCTTGAGATTGCCCATCCGGTCGGATCATCCATCAAGGAACTGGTGGGACTGATCAACGATGACCTGCTCAAGGCCCATGCAGCGGGCCGCCATAAGGTTCTGATGATTGATGAAGCCCAGAACCTGTCCGCCGAAGTGCTTGAACAGCTCCGATTGCTGACCAATCTCGAAACCGCTGAGAAAAAACTGCTGCAGATTGTGTTGCTGGGACAACCTGAACTGCAGGAGATTCTGGGGCTACCAGAGCTCCGCCAGTTAAATCAGCGGGTAACGGCCCGTTATCACCTCGACGCCCTGGGTCGAGCAGAGATAGAGGCTTACCTGCGTTACCGGCTCAGCGTGGCAGGCCTCCGGGGCGAGATCTTTACTGATCGCGCGATCCGGGCTTTGTACCGCGCCAGCCATGGTGTACCGCGACTGATTAACCTGATCAGTGACCGTGCATTGCTGGGCGCCTACGCCGAAGGCGAGCACCAGATCACTGCTCCCCATATCCGTAACGCTGCCCGGGAAGTGAACGGCCAGAATCTGCCCAGGCGCGCTGGGCCGTCTCGAAAGTCCCATGCGCTGATGTTGGCTGCAGCCCTGCTGATGGCCATCATCATGACCACGTGGCTGTTCATAGGGCTTCCGGGGAGCGGTGGACCCGAGCCCGATGCTGTCGCCGAAAATCAGGGAAGGTCCCTTACTGGCGCCATCGAACGGGTCGAGCTGGATATGCCTGTTGTCGAGTTGTCGGAAAAGCTTCCCGAAGCCAGTGAGCAGACCAGTGACTCACGCGAGGAGGAACCACTGCCCGAATTTGAGTTCCCGGACCAGACCATCTCTTTGCCAGTGGCTTTTCGCGAGCTTTTTGAACTATGGGGGTTGGAATACCGCGCCTCGGAAAGCCCAGTGGCGTGTGAGTTTGCCGAGGGGCAGGGACTGCGTTGCCTGCAGAACAAGGGCGCACGCCGAAGTCTGGAGTTTCTGGACCGGCCGGCGATACTTCAGCTTCGCAACGGCAATGGGGACAGTCACTATGCGGTCCTGAGCGGCCTCCAGGATAATCGCGCCACTATCGAGCTCCCGAGTGGTCGCCGGGAGGTCACCTTCTCCAGCCTGGAGCCCTATTGGTTTGGCGAATTTACCGTACTTTGGGAAGCGCCTGCCTACACGTTGGGCGATGCGTCCGGTAGCGCTCAGGGTAATGAAAGGGTGGCCGAGCAGATCTGGATGGGCTCAAGAATGATGGAACTGGCCAGCCGATACGCCGAAAGCCGGCAGGAAGAGAGCCGCGTCAACCGTATGCCGATCGAAGAACAGGTCCGCTGGTACCAGCAGCAAAGAGGCCTGACGGTCGATGGCATTGCCGGTGCCATGACCATCATCCAGATGAATAACGACCTGGAATCCGCCGTGCCCCGGCTGACGTCCGGAAGGATGGTGAACTGACATGTCCTATATCCTTGATGCTCTCCGGAAATCCGAAACTGAAAGACGGCAGGGTCGGATTCCGGACCTTGGCCAGCAGGTACAGCTGATCCACAAACCACGGAAAAAATCGATTCCGATTCTGGTGTGGGTTGCGCTGGGCCTGGTGCTCAACGCGGCTGTATTGGCCTGGATCTTTTGGCCCCAGGGGCGTCAGGCTTCCCTGGCGGATCAGACAATCCCGTCGGCTGGCGTGGCTGCGCCCGCACCCACACCCACCGTTGAACCGGTTATAGTTGATGACAAGCCGGAACCTGCGGGCCAGGTATCGACGCCCGAACGTGTACAATCGCCGCCGACTAGTGACACGCTCGAGGGTGCTATCGAGATTCCAACACCGGGAGCGAATACCGACTCTCCAGCGGATGCGGTAGCGGAAACCGGTGACGAGAATGAGCGGGAGCGACCCACGGTGATTGTGCCCACGCCGCGAACGCCAAGTTCCGTCAATCCCAGCGAGCGGGACGGTGCCACCGCACAGACGGCGCCGCACCTTGTAGAGCTTCCACTTTCCTTCCAGAAAAGGGTGCCAGACCTGATTTTTAACAGCCATATCTATGCGTCCGAGCCGTCGGCCCGCCGGGTCATGATCAATGACAACTACCTGCGCCCCGGAGAGTCGTTTTCCGGTATCACCGTCGAACGGATTACCGAGGAAGGCGTGGAGCTGAGCATGAATGGCCGTCGCTTCCGGGTGGGTGTGGTTCGCAACTGGGTGAGCCCCGACTGATGGCACTCACCGAGGACGTCAAACAGCAGATTCAGCAGACCTACCGTGACGTGTTGGCCGGCAAGGACATCCGCGCCCGTTACGGCCAGCGCCTGATGATCGCCGAGATTGCCCGCTACATGGGCGAGATCACCGAGAATGACGGCCAGCGCACGTCACCAGCCGGCACCTGCGTGGTGGAGGCGGGCACAGGCACGGGCAAGACCCTGGCTTATCTGATTGCCGCCATTCCGGTGGCCCGTGCCCTTGGCAAGACACTGGTGATATCAACAGCGACCGTTGCCCTGCAGGATCAGATCGTCCACAAAGACCTTCCGGACCTGAAAAAGCACAGCAAACTGGATTTCACCTGGACCCTTGCCAAAGGTCGTGGCCGCTACTTGTGTATGTCTCGCCTCGAAGCTCGCCTGCATGACGAGGGTAACGGCGACAGCGATACCATGCCGCTGTTCCTGCTGGATGGGCCCGGCAAGGAAGAACCCGGCACCCGGGCCTATTTTGAAGACATGCTGGCCAGTTACGGGTCCCGGAAGTGGGACGGTGATCGCGACCATTGGCCGGATCAGATACCCGATGACATCTGGCGCCAGGTCACCACCGACCATCGTCAATGTACCAATCGCCACTGTAGCTATTTCGACAGCTGTGCCTTCTTCGACGCCCGAAAAGACCTCGATGATGCCGACATCGTGGTGGCCAACCACGACCTGGTGCTGGCAGACCTTGCCCTTGGCGGTGGTGCCATTCTGCCGGAGCCGGAAAATGCATTGTTTATCTTTGATGAGGCGCATCACCTGCCGGACAAGGCACTGAATCACTTTGCGGCGTCAGTGCCGCTGAATGCCACGCGGCAATGGCTCAAGCAGCTATCCCAGGCACTGGGAAAGATGCAGCCGTTCCTCACGCCCGGCACCCAGGCCGCGAAGACCATCGACAGGATCAGTTCCGCCTCCCGTGAAGTGGATATCTGTCTGACGAAGGTGTACGACGAGGCCGAACAGAATACCGGTTGGGAGTTCAATGAGGAGCGACGCTCCGCTCAGTGGCGATACCCGGAGGGCGAATTGCCCGAGCTGCTTGCAGGCCTGGCGGTGGAAACCCGGGTGGCGACGGCCACCCTGGTTCGCCAGCTTGGTGTGATGGTCGATGAATTACAGACGGCCTTCGATGAACGCAAGGCCAGCGATGTCGACCGCGATACTGCGGAATCCTGGTATCCGGTGATTGGATCGTTCCACAGCCGTGCTGAGGACCAACTGCGGTTGTGGGTCGCGTGGTGTGATAATCCGGGCCAACCGGCCAGTGAGCCGGCAGAAGGTGAGGAATCAGCGCCTGAGCCTAAGAAGCGGTCCGGGCCACCGGCCGCCCGTTGGTCGGTGCGACAGCGCTGGGAACACGCGGAAGACATTACGCTCTACAGTAGCCCGGTGCTGGCGGATAATCTGCTTTATTCCAGGCTCTGGTCGCGGGCCTATGGCGCTGTGTTGACCAGTGCAACCCTGACCGCCCTTGGGCGCTTTGATCGGCTCAAGGCCAGAGCAGGTTTGCCCGAAGCCAGCCGCTTCGTGGTGGTGCCCAGTTCCTTCCGCTATGGCGAAATGGCAACCGTGGAAGTACCGGCCATGACCGCCATGCCCACGGACGATAGCTTTACGGACCAGGTGGTGTCGCGGCTACCGGCCTTGTGGGCCGGGGAGAAGGCGACCCTGGTGTTGTTTACCTCCAGGCGCCAGATGCAGTTGGTGCGGGATGCCCTGGCGCCGGAATACCCGGATCTGATCACCACTCAGGACGATATGGCCAAGGGCGAGGTCCTGCGCCGCCATTGCAGCCGTGTAGATGAGGGGCTGCCCAGTGTGTTGTTCGGTGTGGCAAGTTTTGCAGAGGGCATTGACCTGCCTGGCAAGTACCTGAGCCATGTGGTGATTACCCGACTGCCGTTTTCGGTACCGGATGATCCCATCGAAGCCAGCCTGGCGGAATGGGTGACGCACCGCGGCGGTAACCCGTTCATGGAAATAACCGTACCCGACGCCTCCATCAAACTGGTGCAGGCCGTTGGTCGCCTGCTACGGACCGAGTCGGACACCGGCCGCGTCACCATCCTTGATCGTCGCATCATTGCCCGTCGATACGGGCAGTTGTTGTTGGACGCCTTACCGCCTTTCCGGCGAATCATAGAGCCCTGATCAATAGAGCCCTGATAAAAAGAGAGCCATAAAAAAAGAGCCAACCCATGTGGGTGGCTCTTATAGAGTGGGTCCTTATCGAACCCGGGCGTCGAAACAACGCGGAACAAGAAGTCTGAAGGCCTGAAGTTTCAGAAATCTTACCGAGGTTTCCCTCAGCGTTGGGAGCATAGTAAGGGAGGAGGGGGCGTATCCGGATCGTCCAAAGGGCGTAGTGGGCGTATAAAATTCGACAAAAGTGTGACGCGAGTCACAAAAGTTGCCCGAAAGACGGCTTCAGTGAGTCAAGAGTCAGGCCAGTAGCCGAAGTTCCCTTGCTTTTGCCAACGCCTCGGTGCGGGATCCGACTGCAAGCTTGCCGTAAAGGTTGCGAATGTGGGCTTTTACGGTGGTAGGCGCCACCCCCATCGTGTTTGCGATGTCCTTGTTGGCGAGGCCCTGATTGATGAGATCCAGCACTTCCAGTTCCCGCTGACTCAGGGGTTCGGGGAGATCTGTGTTGCCCGGGGCCGCCTGCGTATCCCTCTGCGAGTCTTCCGGCTCTGTTTCAGCGGTTTCTGCCTCTGCCAGTTCCGAGAGCATGGCTGTGACCCGGCTGTTCCAGCGGCCCGGCGCCTTGAGAACCGGCAGCGCTCTACACAGCTGGCGGATGGTAGGACTCTCCTCCGCAAGCAGGCGCATGAATCCGGCCTCTGATGCCCGCTGGACGGCCTGGGCCAGCATCTGTTCCGCTTCTATCGTTTTACCTTCGGCGAACAGCGCTTCGCTGTAGACCAACTGGATTTCCACCAGATGGCGGTAGTGCTGATCCTGCTCTGCGCTGAGTCGGAGGGGGGCCAAAGTTGCCATGGCGTCGCCCGGGCGGCCCAGCGCCACCTGAACACGGGCGATGCTGATTTGGTTCTGTTCCCGGTTCAGCGGATTGGTGAACCGGTCAGTGCTCACCTGTTGCACCCATTTTTTCGCCAGATCCAGATGACCGGTGGCGAGATAGCAACGAGCCAGCATGGCGGAGCATGCTGGAGGCTCGAACAGGATGTGGTCCCGCCGACGTCTTGCAACGCTGGCGGCATCTTCCAGTGCTTCCATCGCTTCCTGGTAGCGCCCTTCACTGAAGGCCAGGTGGCCACGCACGTACTGGATAACCACGTGCTGCCCCGGTTCGGTGCCATTGTTGACATGGTCCAGCAGCGGGGCCAGGTAGGAGGCGGCCAACTGGGGTTCGTTTCGCTCCCGGTAAATCTCGATCAGGGCGCTGTTTTGCCAGCATGAAATCAACATGGGCTGGCGAGGGTCGCTGTGGTGCTGGTCGACCCATTGCCGCACACGGGTGCAGGTATCCAGGGCTTCGTCGATATCTCCGCGATTGTACTGAATCCAGGCAAGCAGGCCGCCGCTTGAGAGTACGGTACTGGGTTTGCGCTCCAGTTCCCCATAACGTACAGCGGAGGTCAGGGCGTCCTCGGCGGCTGCCAGGTCCCCCTTACCGTAATAGTCCAGTCCGACTCCGTAATAGGTCACGGATTTCAAGGGGATGCGGGTGTGGTCAATGTCACGCAATACCTGCTGGGTCAGGTCGCTGGCGCTTTTATCGTCGCTTTTCGATCGCGCCAGATAAGAGCGGATCAGTGAAATCTCACTCTGCAGACCCAGGGCGCCCTCGGCATCGGGGTGGGAATCGGCCACCTGTTTGTCGAGCATGTCTTCCAGTTCGCCCAGGAGGGGCTCCAGCACGTCTACCCGGTTGGCGAAAAACAGCGCCCACACTCTCAGCATCAACAGTTGTGGGCTGTCCTGCAGAGTGTTGGCGGGCAGGGAATCCAGCCAGCTCAGCACCGGAAGATGAAAACCGCCGTGGATCAGGTTGTTGCCGTGTTCAGCCAGTACCTTTGCGAGCCAGGGCCAGTCCTGATGCTGGACAATCTGGGAAATGCCTTCCTGAACGTGGCCATGGACCAGTAACCAGTGGACTGCTCGCTGCCATTGCTTTTCGGTATCTTCCGGTTTGAACTGTCTCACCCGTTGTAACAGCGCGTCCCGGAACAGGTCGTGATAACGGAACCATTCATTGTGGGTATCCAGCGGGATCAGGAACAGATTTTCACGCAGCAGCTGTTCCAGCAGGACCTGACTGTTGGTGGTGCCGCGAACGGCGTCGCAGAGTGAGGCACACAGCCGGGGACAGCAGGCGGTGTCGAGCAGGAAGTCGCGCACCGGCGCAGGTTGCTGCTCCAGCACCTCTGTCAGCACATAATCACTGATGCGGCGCTCGTCCAAATCGATGCGTTGGTGACCCGTTCCAGGTTTTTGATCGTCAATGCTGCCGCCGGAAAGCGCGGACAATTGCATAGCGGCAACCCAACCCTCGGTTTTACTGCAGATCCTGCGAATTTCCTGCTCGGAGAGTTCGAGCCCCATGGTGTCGTGGAAGAAGCGCTGGCATTCCTCCTCGGAGAATGCCAGCAGCCCCGGGTGTATGTCCTCCACCCAGCGGCGCACCCGCCAGCGTGAAAGCGGCAGGGCTGGTTCGGTGCGGGATGCCAGGGTCACCAGGACCCCTGGCGGCAGGTAGTCCATGAAATATGACACCTGGCGCTGTAATTGTGGGTCGCGGATAAAATGATAGTCGTCCAGGACTAGCGACCAGGGTGCGCCATCGGCGGCGAGAACGTTAATCAGCCCGGTAATGGGGCCTTCCAGTTCCTGGAGGCTGCAATGGCTGAGTTGTTGACGGCATTGCTCCAGACCTGCGAGGCCATTGTGTTCAAACGCCCCCACCACGTACTGCCAGAATCGGCGGGGCTCGTCATCATGCTCATCCAGGGATAGCCAGGCAACGGTAGACGGTGACTGGGAGCACCATTGGCTGACCAGTGTGGTCTTGCCAAAACCCGCTGGTGCCACCACCAGATTCAACCGCTTGGCACCGTCCGGCTGCAGCAGGGCGCTCAGGCGATCCCGTTGTACCGAACGGGGATCCGCGGTTGGTCTGAGGAATTTGGTGGTTAACAGCATCGTTTCCCTGAATGCCCGTAAATGGCAAGTGTCCCGTATGGTTAATTCGTTGACCTACTGCGTGACGCTGCGGCCTCTGGCCAAGGCGTCAGTCCGCAGGTGTGGTGGTTCCACATCAAGGGCTGGCAACACGGGCCAGAGGCCGCAGCGTCTCGCCCTTCGGGAGCCACTGAGGGTCTTGATAGCCGCGTTGCGCTGGTTCGATTTGGAGCCACCAAACCTTCACCATCGCGCCTAGCTCTCAAGACCCTCAGTGGCTCAGTAGGTTAACGAATTAACCAGACGGGACACCAGATAACGGATTGTGTGCTTTGTCACAGTTAAGTCAAGGGCCGCAAAGACAAATGACGCTGTCGTCATGCTGCGTTCTGGCGTTTTTGGTCTAAACTGTGTTGGAAGGGATTCTGTATACTCAATAAGAATGAAAAATCACGTTTTTATGCGTATTCTTCTAATAAGAGCAGCGTATACATGCCCGGTCTGTACCGGGCCTTATGGGGAGCGACAGGGTAGATGAAATTACAACAGTTGCGCTATATCTGGGAAGTTGCGCACCATGATCTCAACGTATCCGCCACTGCCCAGAGTCTTTTTACTTCACAGCCGGGAATATCCAAGCAGATCCGTCTTCTGGAAGACGAACTGGGCCTGGAAGTGTTTGCCCGCAGCGGCAAACACCTCACCCGTATCACACCGGGCGGCGAGATCATCATCCGTGAGGCCGGTGAGATACTGCGCCGTGTGGAAGGTATCAAGAAGATTGCGCAGGAGTTCAGTAACCAGCGCAAGGGCGACCTGAGCATTGCCACCACCCATACCCAGGCCCGCTATGCGCTACCGCCGATCATTCAGGGCTTTATCGAGTCCTACCCCGAGGTGTCCCTGCACATGCACCAGGGAACTCCCATGCAGATTTCAGAAATGGCCGCCAATGGCGCGGTGGATTTTGCCATTGCCACCGAGGCCATGGAGTTGTTCAACGACCTGATCATGATGCCGTGCTACAAATGGAACCGGAGCATCATTGTGCCGAAAGATCACCCTTTGGCGCAGAAATCCGAACTGACGTTGCCGGATCTTGCCGAATTTCCGCTGGTCACCTACGTGTTTGGCTTTACCGGCCGTTCGAAGCTGGACGAGGCGTTCCAGGCTCACGGATTGACCCCAAAAGTGGTGTTTACCGCCGCCGATGCCGATGTGATCAAGACGTATGTGCGGCTGGGTCTTGGGGTTGGCATCATCGCCAGCATGGCGTTCGACGAGCAGAATGACCCCGATCTTGTCTGCCTGGACGCCAGTCAACTCTTCCGTCCGAGCGTGACCCGGATTGGCTTCCGCAAGGGGACGTTCCTGCGCGGTTATATGTACGATTTCATCCAGCGATTTGCACCACACCTGACCCGTGAGCGGGTGGATGAGGCCGTGACTCACCAGGGCAGCAGGGCGGAGATCGAGGAACTGTTCAACGACATCGATCTACCGACCTACTGACGGCCCGGGAAAGATTATTCGCGGGCAATCAGGTTTCCGGCGTGTAGGCCACATTCCTTCTGCGTGGCTTCTTCCCACCACCAGCGGCCCTCGCGCTCGTGCTGTCCTGGCAGGATAGGGCGTGTGCAGGGTTCGCAGCCAATGCTGACAAAGCCCTTTTCGTGCAGTTTGTTGTAGGGGGCTTCCGTCATACGGATATAGTCCCAGACTTCCTTCGAGCTCCAGTTCGCCAGCGGATTAAACTTTACCAGCGTTTTCTCGTCCGTAGAGAAGGCGTCGTCAATCTGTACCACAGGCACGTCATTGCGGGTACCGGGGCTCTGGTCCTTGCGCTGGCCGGTAATCCACGCATCAACCGTGGCCAGTTTTCGCCGTAACGGATTGACCTTGCGGATACCGCAGCATTCGCCATGGCCGTCTTCATAGAAACTGAACATGCCCTTGCGGGTGACCAGATCCTGCACTTCCGCAGCATCGGGGAACATCACCTCAATGTTAATGCCATAGTGCTCGCGGACCCGATCAATGAACTGATAGGTTTCCGGATGAAGGCGCGCCGTATCCAGGGTGAATACCTGAAGGTTGTCGGTCAGCTTATGGGCCAACTCAATCAGTGCGACGTCTTCCGCACCGCTGAAGGAAATGGCAATGTTGTCGTACTTCGCCAGAGCGGCCTTGAGGATGGCCCTGGGGCTCGCGCCTTCAAGCTCGGCCTGTAACTGTGCAATGTCCGTCATTTGAAAGGATCACCTGGAGTGTAAATGTGTGATAAATCTACCATTAACCGGCAACAGTCTGAAGGAATGGGGGAGTATATCGTTATAGCCGCACAGATGTACGATGCATTCCGCCCCGGTTTTTCTTATCATACCGCCTGATTCCAATCCCCGGCGGCCTTCGCCGGGCTGACCAGCGTTCAACTATCAGGAGACCATTGTGGAACTCGCGTGCCTTGACCTTGAAGGAGTATTGATCCCGGAAATCTGGATCGCGTTTGCGGAAAAAACCGGCATTGAGGAGCTCAAGGCGACCACCCGCGACATTCCGGATTACGACGTACTGATGCAGCAGCGCCTGAAACTGCTGGACCAACACGGCTATGGCCTGCCGCAGATCCAGGAAGTGATCGGCGAGCTGGACCCACTGCCTGGCGCACGGGAGTTCCTGGATTGGCTGCGGGAGCGGTTCCAGGTGGTGATTCTTTCCGACACCTTCTATGAATTCGCCATGCCGCTGATGGCCAAGCTGGGCTATCCGGCACTGCTGTGCCACAAGCTGGAAGTAAACGAAGACGGCAGGATTACCGATTATCTGCTACGCCAGCGTGACCCCAAGCGTCAGTCAGTGCGTGCCTTCCAACTGCTGAACTACCGTGTTATTGCGGCGGGTGATTCCTACAACGACACCACCATGCTGGGCCAGGCGGAAGCGGGCATCCTGTTTCACGCGCCGCAGAACGTGATTGAGGAGTTCCCCCAGTTCCCGGCGGTACATACGTTTGAAGAGCTTAAGGGCGAGTTTCTGAAGGCCAGCGCCATCCATAACGGATAGCGCGGACAAGAGGCCGGGGCAAGCTCTTTGTCCTGGCTTTTCCTCCTTTGCAATTTGCTCTCTATAACGCTTCCAGCACGCTCATCAGCTTCTGAACCTTGTCCACGGATTCCCGGTACTCATCATCCGGGTCTGAATCCGCGACGATGCCACATCCCGCCCAGCAGTGAATCTTTCCTTCTGAATCCGTCATCAGGGTTCGGATTGCGATATTGCTCTCCAGGTTATTGGAAAAATCCCAACGGAAGACCGAGCCGCAGTAGGGCCCGCGACGATGTGGTTCCAGGTCGTCGATGATCTCCATCGCCCTGCGTTTGGGTGCACCCGTGATAGAGCCCCCGGGGAAGGCAGAGAGAAGGGCTTTTAACGGTGTGTTCTCTGGTTGCAGCCGGCCTTCCACCGTGCTGACCAGTTGATGGACGTTTTCATAGCTCTCGATACTGAAAAGCTGTGGCACCGTGACGGAAAACGGCTCGCAGAATCGCGACAGGTCGTTGCGAATCAAGTCCACGATCATCAGGTTTTCGGCCCGGTCCTTTTCAGCGGCGGCCAGGGATTCGGCGATCCGCTGGTCGTTCGCCGGCGAGTTCAGATCCCGGGGCCGGGTACCCTTGATGGGTTTGCTGATGACCCTGTTGCCATCTTCAATACTCAGGAACAGCTCTGGTGAAATGCTGAGGACCTGATAGGAACCAGCGTTGATGTACGCAGCGTGGGGGACCGGAACGGCCTGGCACAAAGCTCGGAACGCTGTGTACGGCTCGCCCTGGTAGCCGCCGGTGTACTTGTTGGACAGGTTGACCTGATAGCAGTCCCCGGCATGGATATAGCTAAGCACCCGGGATACGCCATTGCGGTAGTGTTCGGCGGGTTGGTCGGCTGTAAATCCCGGGCTGATGTGAAAAGGAGTAGGGCGCGTCGGCTTTTCGCCGGTGAGGTTCAGCACCCGTTCACGGGTTCTATCGTCACACTCGGGATGAAAGTCGAGCCTGGGCGAATTGGCACCCGAAACATCCAGTGTCAGTTGCCAGAGGTAGAGCCCGACATAGCCATAGTCCCCCGCGCTGGCATCGCCGGAGAATCCCGGCACCGTGTGGTTTCCAGCTTCGTAGAACAGCGTGCCCATGATGCCGCCAGCCAATTCCCGGCCCTGCTCTTGGGCCAGTCCCGCCCACGCCTGCTCCAGCTCTTCCGCCAGGCATGAAAAGGCGAGTGCATCTTTGGGTATCGGCCAATGCTTTATCGGGAACGCCGTAATGATCCGCCGTTGCCTGCCGGCGTCGGTGTAGTCGATAAACCCATGTTGGCTGCTGATCTGTGAAACGAGGCGTTCTGCCTCTTTCGCACTTAATGTTTTCACGATGTTACATACTTAACAAAATCTTGCATGGGTTCACGGTAGCCTGTGCGGCAAGTCACCTGATTTCGGGCTTGGGAAGGCTTGGGCCGGTGCATTCTAAACAATAATCCTAAGGGCAGTAACCAGTATGAAGACTTGTAACGGCATTGGTAAGCGATTTGTTTTGGCTATGATCGCAGGGTTTGCGTTTTCCACAGCAGTGTTGGCGCAGGATGCGATTGATCGGGAGGACCATGTGCTGTCGGATGGCAAGCTGGACGACAAAGATCTGGCGGCGGTCGTCGCGGTTGCGCAGCGACACCTCACGGAACTGACCGACTCGGTGGTTAAAAACGCCGGTACAGAACTTGAGGAAGCCGGCATTTTCCGTCCAATGGCGTTCATGGTGATGAAGTCCGACAAGGTCCAGCAAATGAGGCTGGAGGAAAAGGCTGAAGAAGCACCGGGGCAGGTCAAGGTACTGATGTATCGCGCAGGTCTGAAATCGATTGCCCGCCGCGGGGAAATCCATGCGTCTGCGATCGCATACCCAGGCAGCGTTGAGAAAGATGGAGAAACCATCCGTGCGCTGGTTCTTGAACACGAACATCGTCTTGGCATCTCGGGTTTCAAGCTAATCCCCATCAACCTTGAGAACGGAAAAGCCAGCTTTGGAAAACCAATGTCGCAGGAAAAGCCGTTCCAGATTTTTTACGACGACAAGGGTGAGGGAGATTCTTCAACTAGCTGATATTAAAGAGTATATCGGTCAATTATTACGAACCTAGTTGTTTTGTGACAATTTGTGAATGCATTCACGGAACCAGACTGTAAAACAATCTTAAATGGAGTGGTGAGGTTGAGCCTCACAACAAGGTTAAAACGTTCAACCGGATAACAATAAGTTCAATCAAGGAGAACAATATGAAAGGCCTGAAGAAAATTGCACTGGCAACAGCTGTTGCTGCTGCGCCCTTCGCCGCTCAAGCCGAGCTGCAAGCGATGGACGACAGCATGATGGGTAACGTCACCGGTCAGGCCGGTGTGACCATCGAGCTGGAAACCCAGGTAAGCATTGGTCAGTTCACCTACACGGACGAAGGCACCTTCGCCGTTAAGGACATTGAGCTGGGTGGTGCGTTGGCCAGTAGCTCACAGTCTGCTGCAGACTATGCTGCGGCTACCGGCGCCGGCGCTCTGTTGGACCAACTGAAAATTGACATCGACATCGCTGACGATGGCGACGCGATCATTCACGTTGGCTCTCTCCAGACTGATGGCAGTGGTAACCCGATTCCCATCGACTGGGGTATGACTGCAGGCTCCATGGAGCTTGAAGGTAACGGCGGTGAAAACACCGTTCTCGTTTCCAACATGGACGCATGGGGTCTTCTCGGCGCTCTGGACATCGTTGTCGACACTGACGACGTAGATGGCCAGGCTGGTACTGGTACCCTGAACATTGACGCAGCGTTCACCGTTGAAGAAATGAGCTTCGACGTTGACTTCCTGGGTGTTGGCATCGCTGGCATGACCATCAAGGGCTCTGAGTCCGGCGGTGAAGCACTTGGTGCAGCCGGCCTTGCTCAGATCTTTGGTGAAGATCCTGCCAACCTGACTCCGGAAGAGCAGCGTAAAGTTGGTCTGGCTCAGGCTGGCTTCGCGATTGTTGGTCTGGACATCTACAAAGGCGACGGCCTGGGCGCTTCCACAGCGACTGGCGTACTGCGTGTAGATGTTGATGACGTCCTGATGGACATCAACGTTGCCGAAACCAACATCGGCGGTGCAAACATCGGTACCATCGGTATCGACAACCTGCACATCAGCAACACCAAGCTGGCTGTATACGGTCACTAAGCTGATCGCATAACACCTTTGGTGTGAACGCCCCGCGCTGCGGGGCGTTTTTTTATGCCGGTCATAAAAGTACTGGTAAAAAAAAGCGGTGACTCGCAAGGAGTCACCGCTTTTTATGTTTCGGACCTGTAGAGATAGTCTTAGCGATCCGGCACCGCTATAGACAGATCAAACCCACCGCCAGGACGGGGTGTTAATGTGATCGGGCCTTCGTTAATGCCATGGGGCACCTGGATCGTATCAATACCCGGCGGGTTGCCAATGGTGAAGTTCAGGTTCTGGCCGTCAAACCCAACGCCCAGTTGATCGTTCAGAAAGGTCTGGCTAAATGGCTCGTCGGGTATTTGGGCCTGCTGTCCGAAAATAATGGGCGGAATGGTTGGGGTGAACTCCGCTGGGGGCTGCACCCGGGCGAGTTCTTCCTGGGGCAGCAGCAAAGCGCGCCGGAGGAACTCCTCTTCCGCGCTCTCAAGGGCACCTTTCTTGCCTTCCCGTTCGAAGCGTTCAAGGGCTTCGCGATAGGCTTCCTCTTCCGCTTCCGTTAGCACCGGCTCACCCGGAGAAATGGTCAGGGAGCGGATAATCTGCTGCCGGTCCGCGTCGGTTTTCTGCCGTTCTTTAGGCACCACGATGACGGCGGAATCCTTCACGTAGGTTTCAACCATTTCGTCAGAGGTCAGGGTCTGCACCCCGGCCATCAGCGGGGAGCTAAACGAAACAGCCAGGCTGGCCGTACCAGCCAGAGCGATGTACAAGGGTGTTCGGCGGTTCATGGCGTAGCCTCTTGCCGTGTCCAAACGCGAAATGGAGGCGCTTCCGACACTAAACTGCAGTCAGTATGCTCCTTGGTTGCAGTATTCTTCTCAGAGATTCGGATTTCAAGGCGATTTTGTGGTGTTTGTGATCAGAATCGGACTATTGTCAGTATTCTTCTGTAAAACCACGCAAACGTGTTTATATAACAGGCGTAACCATCCAGTTTTTGTAACAGGACTCTTATGTTGAAGGCATTTCGTTCGCGATGGCAGCGCTGGGTCAACCAGCGGATTCCGCGAGCCGATCAGCGAATATTCGGACAGCGCAATGTTTTTATCCTGCCCACGGGTGCCGGGGTGGTGTTTGCCGGTTTACTGTTGATCATGCTGATTACCGGAATTAACTACCAGAACAGCCTGATATACATGCTCACATTTCTGTTGGGCGCAGTGGTTGTTGCGGCCATGCACCAGACCCACCGCAACCTGTCGGGGCTGGAACTGACACTCATACAGGCCGGTGATGGCTTTGCCGGCGATACGATACCCTTCCGTTTAAGGGCTGTGTCGCCCCGTCATGATTCGCTGGCGATATCCCTGTTCTGCGATGACAGTCAACTCGAAAGCCAGCACGTGCCAGCCGGGCAGCAGGAGGATATGACCCTGGCGATACCGTCCTATCAACGTGGCTACCTGCAGCCGGAACGTATCCGCGTGGAAACCCGTTTTCCTTTTGGCCTTTTCAAGGCCTGGTCCTGGCTGCGGCCGGTCACGTCCGGCATTGTCTATCCAAGCCCTCTGGCCGCCCCGGATGTGACCAGCACGGTTCAGGACGGAGAGGAGCAATCGAAGGCCCGCTCGACGGATGGCAATGACCATGCCGACATTCGGCCCTGGCGGGAGGGGGATCTGAGCCAGAGGGTTCAGTGGAAACGATACGCCCGTACCGGTGAGATGGTGATTACCGATTGGGAAGGTGAACAGGGCAGCCCCCACTGGCTTGATTACGACGCTTTCAGGGGCGTGGACCGTGAGCTGCGCCTGGGTTACCTGGCTCATCAGGTGATGGAACGGGCCCGCAACAACAGCCGTTTCGGGTTGAATCTGCCGGGGCAGGTGATTGAACCGGACACCGGTGCTGCTCACGCCAACCGGTGCCTTAAGGCGCTGGCCATCTTTGGCCTTGAACAACCAAGGGAAGGTGGTCCTCTGCCCCATGGTACCCGCTCCGAAGAGGTTGGGAATCGGACCTCTGCGTCGTCTGGTTTCGGGGAGGGACGGGCATGACTCGCAGGTTCCTGAGTAATTCGCCGAGTTCACACTCCTTACAGGCTGCGGAATTGGTATCGGGCCGCGCGTTGATATGGCTGATCGCAGGCTTTGGGTTGTTGCTGATTCCCCAGTGGGACCGATTGCCGATCTGGCTGGTGGCCAGTTGCGCTGTGCTTGCTGGCTGGCGGTGGCTGGCGCAATCCGGGCGGGTCAGGTTACCGGGAAGGTGGATGCGTACCGGGATCATGCTGGTACTGGTGGCCGTTTATATCGCAACTGTGCAGGGGCGTTTCACCGTTGATACTGCGGCGTCGTTTTTTGTGCTGGCGGTGGGGCTTAAATGGCTTGAGACCCGATCCACCCGGGATTTCTATGTGCTGTTTTTTATCCTGGTGTACCTGGCGACAGTCAACTTTCTGTTTCATCAGGAGATTCACTGGAGTGTCATTAACATTGCGGGCGTTGCCTTATTGTTAATCGGCCTGCAGGTGGTGAATGCGCCGGAAATTCCCGGTGCCATGAAGAAGGGATGGCGGCGCTTGGGGCTGATGCTGGTTAAGACCTTGCCGATTGTAGTGCTCCTGTTCGTGTTCTTCCCGCGCATGTCGCCGCTCTGGAGTGTGCCGCTGGTTTCCGGCGAAGCCCGAACTGGAATCAGCGACACCATGACTCCCGGTGATATCTCGAGTCTCGCCCAGAGCAGTGAGCGAGCCTTTCGCGTCACCTTTGGCGGTGAGTTACCGGCCTACCGGGACCGATATTGGCGCGGGCTTATCCTGGATCGCCTTGACGGAGACACTTGGCAACAGGGCCTTGGAAAGCCGTTTCGCCGGCTTGGCCGTGTTGACGTTGATGGTGGCGTAGGGCCGCTCGGGCCCAACCAGTACGAGGTGTTATTGGAACCCACGGACCAGACCTGGGCCTTTGCTCTGGAGAACTCCAGGGCGGTCTCCAATAATGTAAAGCAAACGGATGAGAATCTGTTCCGGTTTGACCGGCCGGCTGACAGCGCGGTCCGTTACCGGATGGAGTTGGTCGGGAACCAAACAACGGAGGATGCCAGTGCGGAGCCCGATAACCTTCAGCGTTATCTACAGTTACCACAAAGCGGCAACCCGAGGGCAAGGGCGTTCGGGCAACAACTGGCTGGCCAACACGACAACCCTCAGGCAGTGGTGCAGCAGCTTCTGACCCGTTTCCGGGAGCAGGCCTATTTCTACACCCTGCGCCCACCCGCTATGCCCGTGGATGGCATCGACAGCCTGTTATTCGATGAAAAGCGGGGTTTCTGTGCCCACTACGCCGGGGCTACCACGTTTGTGTTGCGCGCAGCGGGTATTCCGGCCCGAGTGGTGGTCGGATATCAGGGTGGGTCACCCGGCGCAGATGACGAATATCTGATTGTGCGGCAGTACGATGCCCATGCCTGGGTGGAAGCGTGGTTCCCCGGCCAGGGTTGGGTGCGGGTGGACCCGACAGCTGCCATTGCTCCCGAGCGTATTGAGTTTGGTCTACGGGAGGCGGTGGCTGAGGAAGGCTCGTTCCTTGAGAACGATTGGACATCGCCACAGCGCTACGGCGATTTGGCGATGCTGCAGTGGGCTTCCCTGCAGCTCGATAAGATTAATTACCACTGGCAGCGCTGGGTTGTCGGATATCAGGGGCAGTCACAGATGGACCTGATGTCGCGTTTGCCTGGAGGGATAGGAATGCGGGAGCTTGGCTATATTACCGCGGGCATTGTCGGTATGGCGCTGTTACTGGCGGGTTTGGTTACCGCCTGGCAGTACCGTCGCGTGGAAAGCCGGGACCCGCTTGGTCGTCTCGTCAGCCGCTGGTATCGGTTGTGTGACCGTTCGGGAGTGCCTGTACGTCACGGTGAAACACCCTCCCAACTGGCCTCAAGGCTTGCCCGGGCAAAACCCGCGGCGGCCGGCACAGCAACGGCTTTTGCCCGATTGATCAACAAACATTACTATGGCCGGGGTTCCGAAACCGGTCATCATGGCGAACTGGCGAAAATGAAGCGATTGCTGGCCACGATGAAACGACAGGCGGATCGACCGTCAACCAGTTCATCAAAGGGGTGAATACGTGAACGCATCCATAGCAACCATGGCATGGCTTGAAGACGCCTGGAGCCGACTGCTCCAACGCATCGCCGGCAACAGGATGCCCCATGCCCTGATGGTGACGGGCGAGAACGGCGTGGGAAAGCGTCTGTTTGCCAACGCGCTGGCCGGGTTGCTGGTCTGTGAAAAGGCGGATATGGACGCAGGGTCCCCTTGTGGCATCTGTAAGCAGTGCGAGCTGGTTGCCGCGGGCACCCATCCGGATATCCGAATTTACGCACCGGAAAAATCACGGATGATCAAGATTGATCAGATTCGTGCGCTGTCCGCATTCGCGGTCGGCTCTCCCCAAGTGGCCTCCCGCAAGGTGGCCATTATTGATCGGGCGGACCAGTTGAACATCAATTCCGCCAACGCGTTGCTGAAAACCCTGGAAGAACCCGCCGAAGATGTGGTGCTTCTGCTGCTGCAGGAGAGTGGCAGGCCGGTATTGCCGACGATCCGTTCCCGCTGCCAGAGTTTGCTGATTGCTACGCCGGACAGAGATCAGGCTGCTGGCTGGCTGGCGACGGCGGTCAAAGCGATGGATGGCGACAACAGACCAACGCCGGAGCAATGCGCCAAGGCGCTGGTACTGGCAGCCAATGCGCCGCGGCTGGCCCTGGAATATGCTACCGGAGAGTTTATTAGCCTGCGGGATGAGGCGTTGGACAACTTCCGCCATTTCATGAAGGGTCAGCTCACTCTTTCCGAGGCTGCAAAGCCGTTCAAGGCAATGGGGCTTGAAAGTGCTCTATGGCTATTTGAAGGCTGGGCTGGTGACCTGGCCCGCATCAGTGCCGGGGGGCAGCCCCGGGATGCGGAAGCGGCGGACATGTTAACGTTCCTTGCCAGAAACAATCCTTCCTGGCGGGCCCATGAACTCCTGGATGCGATCCACGAGTCCAGGTCTGCCGGCGTTTACAACGTGAACCCTGAGTTGGAAGCGGGCCGATTGCTGATCGCATGGCAGAAACTCATGCCGCGCCGCAGGCCAGCTGCGGGATAAACGGAGTGACCAATGGCGCGGCAGGATAGGGCAGTGATTAACAACTACTGCTATGATTGCGGAATATCAGGAGTTTATTGACTCCGGTTGTTATCAATCCGGTTGCTATCAATACAGAGCTATCAATACAGAGAAAGGTGTTTACTATGGGGCCTGGTTTTGGCGCACGCAGTGGCATTCTCACGCTGACCATCAAGGACAAGGCGGTACTCTACGCCGCCTACATGCCTTATATCCGGCAGGGCGGGTTGTTTATTCCCACGCAAAAACAGTATCAATTGGGCGATGAAGTGTTCCTGTTGCTCAACCTGATGGATGAGCCGGAAAAAATCCCCGTGGCGGGCAAGGTGATCTGGATTACCCCGAAGGGTGCCCAGGGCAACCGTGCAGCGGGCATTGGTGTGCAGTTCGATGGTGAAGACGAAACCGCGCGTACCAAAATCGAGTCCTACCTGGCGGGTTCATTGAGCTCGGATCGACCCACCCACACTATGTAAGCGCTTCAATGAACGACACCATTCTGGAAACCCCACCTGATACAACAATGACGTGTCGGGAAATCAACTGGTCTCTTAAACACATCGACCTGGCAGGCCTGCACTGGCCCGCTGCCACGGCCTCTGAAACCTGGCCGGTGCTGATGATCCACGGCTGGCTGGATAACGCCCTGTCATTCGCCAGATTGGCCCCGGCGTTGGCGGGAAATCGCGATGTGTACTCCCTCGATATGGCTGGGCACGGGCGTTCCGGGCACCGGCCTGAAGGCCAGGGTTACCAGTTGATGGATTATGTGGCGGACCTGGCAGAACTGGTTGAGACCCATTTCAAAGACTCGCCGAAAGGGCAGATTGATCTGGTGGGTCATTCACTCGGCGGGATTGTCAGCGTGCTCTACGCGGCGGCGTTTCCGGAACGGGTGCGTCGGTTGGTCATGATCGACAGCATTGGGCCGATCAGTCGTAAACCGGATGAGGTGATCGATCAGATGCGCAAGTCGATCATCAAACGAATGACGGGTTCAGGGAAAGCGGTCGTATACCCTGACATAGAGTTGGCAGCCAAGGCTCGGGAGGGTGGCATGATCCCCCTGTCGCCAGAAGCCGCGAGAATGCTGGTAACGCGGAGCATGAAGTCTTCCGGTGATGGTTTCGTGTGGCAAACCGATCCGCGTTTGCGCCATCCATCGATGATAATGATGGACGAAGCGCAAGTGACCGCTTGCCTGAAGAAAGTAGTCACGCCAACACGTTTCCTGCGTGCGACGCAGGGGCTCCTGGCCAGTCGCCCGGAACTTGATTCACGTTTGGATGCGATCGCGAACCTGGATGTGGTGGCCGTGCCCGGAGGCCACCATTGCCACCTGGACGGGAATGTTGAACCCGTCATTGATGCAGTCAGAGGCTTTTTAGACGATGCAGAATAAGCGCTTGTCGCAGTCAGTAGTGTGGGTCGCCGCCATGTTCATGGGGTTTTCGACCATGGTGTCGGCGCAAATGCCACCGCCGGAACCGTTTCCGGAGGCGCGCCTTGATCAGGAAATCAGCATCAAGTCGCCGGGGCACCTGGTGTTGTTCAGCCCGGTTCGTGAGGTGAACAACGAGATCCGCTCCGCGTCCATGGCCCGGCTCCCGGTCAAGGGCGTCGGGCAGTTATATGAAGTCCAGGGCGGTGCCAACCGGGAAGAGGCTCGCGATCACTATCTAAGGGAACTGCAGGCCCGTGGCGCCCAGATACTGTTTGAATGTTCCGGAAGGAATTGCGGGCGCAGTAACGTGTGGGCCAACCAGATTTTTGATCAATCCAGTCTCTATGGGCGGGACAACAATCAGGACTATCTTGTTGCCGGTTCGGTCGATGAGAATGGCCAGCCGTGGCTGACGCTGGTGTATACGGTTACCCGCGCCAACCAGCGCCAGTTTGTCTGGGTTGAACATTTGGTCGCGCCTCAGGGAACTGATATTCCGGGAATGGGCAACGAAAGCGCCAGAATCAAGGGGCCGGTGATTGTGCCCTGGCAGGGTGGCATCACCTACCGCTTTGAGTGGAGCGGTGCCGACCGGCGCATCATCAATGACTGGGCCGGCGACGCTGAAGCCCGGGTAGTAC
Organism: Marinobacter sp. M5B; assembly: GCF_042604615.1. NCBI lineage: Bacteria > Pseudomonadati > Pseudomonadota > Gammaproteobacteria > Pseudomonadales > Marinobacteraceae > Marinobacter > Marinobacter sp. M5B. Next base: position 2,495,856 of record NZ_CP156894.1, on the reverse strand, counting down.
TGACGGCCTATTCCCAGCTCAAGGATAATGAAACCCTGGAAGCGTCTATGGAGCGGGCAGAGGCTGCAGCGCAGTCACTTTCCCAGGTGTTGGCCAAAAGTGGCGTTTCCGAAAGCCGCCAGATGATCATTACGGTTGGCCCCACGGTTGTGATACCAAATCCCGATCGGCAAGGTGACCGGGTTGAAGTGATGGTGATTACGAGGTGAAGGGAATGAACAGGCCATCCGGGACAGAGCTTCAGGACGAAGATCAGAAGCCGGCAGACGATATCTCCCAGATTGTCACGAGCACCGGAATATCCGCTGCTCAGTCGGCGTCCGAGAAAGGCGATCCCCGGCCGACGGCTCCCGGCAAGGGCAAGACCGTAGCGCTGACTCTTGGCAGTGGCGGGGCCAGGGGCTATGCCCATATAGGTGCGATCGAGATACTGGTGGAAAGAGGCTACGACATTGTCGCCATTTCCGGCTGTTCCATGGGAGCCTTGATCGGGGGCGTGTTTGCAGCCGGCAAGATGAAGGATTACAAGGACTGGGTAACTGGCCTGGGCCAGTTCGATGTGCTGAAACTGCTGGATGTGACTTTTAGCTCCGTCGGCGCCATTCGTGGAGAAAAGATATTCTCCGTGGTGCGGGAAATGATTGGAAATACCCGAATTGAAGACCTTCCGATCGCCTATACGGCTGTGGCGACGGATCTCCTTGCCCATAAGGAAATCTGGTTTCAGGAAGGGCCGCTGGATCAGGCCATCCGGGCGTCGGTTGCCATACCCAGTGTGGTGACGCCTCTGGTGTTGAATGGCCGCGTGCTGGTGGACGGCGCCTTGCTCAATCCACTGCCGATCATTCCGACCATTTCCTCCCATGCCGATATGATTGTGGCCGTAAACCTCAGTGGCGAAGATGACCGCGGGCGGCGATTGCCGGATGCGGCGTTTGCAAACCCTGACGACGATGATACCGAGGAATGGGTCGAAAAAATCCGTGATAAGGCCTCCCGCTGGTTTGACTGGGATGCCCTGAAGACCTTCAGTACCAAGAAAGAGGGTGGTTCGTCGGCTTCACCGGAAGAGAAAATCAGCAAGGCGGTGGCGAAGAACGAGCACAATAAAAAGACGCCCGCGATAAAATCGGAACCGAAGAAACATCAGGATGATCACGAGACTATTGACTGGGATAAGCTGGGTATTGGTAAGTTCGATGTCATGAACCTGACCGTCGAAACCATGCAAAGCGCCTTGGTACAATACAAGATCGCTGGGTATCCACCCGATTTGCTGGTGAACATTCCCAAGAACGCCAGCCGCAGCTATGACTACCACAAGGCGCCCGAATTGATTCAGCTTGGACGGGAACGTATGGCCGCCGCGTTGGACCGGTACGAAGAGAACCAGAACAGCTCTGGCCCGATGGCGATATGACCCTGAAACCGCAATTGCGGCGGTGGGCTGCAGCCTGTGCCGGAAAGAGCGTATAATTCAGCGCCTTGATCATTTCCGAACAGGACGAGCGTGCGTGAGTAACCCCATTGATGACCTGCATACCGTCAGAGACTACCTGAGGTACGTTTCTTCTCGCTTTGCCGATTCGCCGCTTTATTTTGGCCACGGCACGGACAACGTGTGGGATGAGTCTGTGCAACTGGTTATGCGTAGCCTCCATTTGCCTCTGGAAAACAATACACTGTTCCTGGATGCCCGGCTGACCCGGGAAGAACGAGCGTTGATCCTTGATCGCATGCAACGCCGTATTGACGACAGGGTCCCCTTGGCTTATCTGTTGGGTGAAGCCTGGTTTATGGGGCTGCCATTTCATGTGGATGAACGTGTGCTGGTGCCGCGTTCACCATTGGGAGAGCTGATTCAAGGCGGGTTGCAACCCTGGTTGGGTAACAAGCCCGTGGGCAGGATCCTGGACTTGTGTACTGGCAGTGGCTGTATTGGCATTGCAGCCGCGAGCGTATTCGAGGACGCCGAGGTGGACCTTGCGGATATCTCTACCGACGCCCTCGACGTGGCCGCGGTCAATATCGATTATCACGAGGTTGGTGACCGGGTAAGCACCGTACGGTCCGATGTGTTCGATGGGCTTGAAGGTCGATACGATGTCATCCTCAGCAACCCTCCCTATGTGGACGCTGACGATATTGCGGATATGCCGGCGGAGTATGGCCACGAACCGGAACTTGGCCTTGCTGCCGGGGGAGATGGGCTGGACATCGCTCATCGGATACTCGCGAGGGCAGCCGATTACCTGAACCCGGGTGGCCTCTTGATTGTTGAGGTCGGGAATAGCTGGGTGGCGTTGCAGGAAGCCTATCCGGATATGCCGTTTACCTGGCTGGAATTTGAGAATGGCGGCGACGGTGTGTTTCTGTTGACTGCTGAAGACCTACATTAAATACCCTGGATAAGATACTGAATCATGTCGGGAAATAGCTTCGGAAAATTGTTTACGGTGACCAGCTTTGGTGAGAGCCACGGGGCTGCGCTCGGATGCATAATTGATGGTTGCCCTCCGGGGCTTGAGCTGTCCGAGGCTGATATGCAGCGGGATCTGGACCGCCGCAAGCCCGGCACTTCGCGTCATACCACCCAGCGCCGGGAAGCGGACGAAGTGAAGATCCTCTCGGGGGTGTTCGAGGGTAAGACCACTGGCACCCCCATTGGGTTGGTGATCGAGAATACCGATCAGCGCTCAAAGGATTATTCGAAGATCGCGGAGCAGTTCCGTCCTGCCCACGCCGACTATACCTACATGCACAAGTACGGTGTTCGGGATTATCGGGGTGGAGGTCGGTCTTCTGCACGCGAGACAGCGATGCGGGTCGCCGCCGGTGCCGTTGCACGGAAATTTCTGGAGCAGCGCCTTGGTATCACGATCCGGGGTTATCTCTCCCAGTTGGGACCGATCCGCATTGAGAAGATCGATTGGGATCAGGTTCACCAGAATCCGTTTTTCTGCCCGGATGCCGATAAGGTGCCGGAGATGGAAGCCTATATGGATGCCCTGCGCAAAGAGGGCAATTCCATCGGTGCGCGTATCAATGTGGTCGCTGAGGGCGTTCCTCCCGGCCTGGGTGAGCCGATTTTCGACCGGCTGGACGCGGACCTGGCTCATGCGTTGATGAGCATTAACGCGGTGAAGGGTGTTGAGATTGGAGCGGGCTTTGGGTGTGTTGACCAGAAAGGCACGGAGCACCGGGATGAGTTAACCCCTGAAGGGTTCCTGTCGAACCATGCCGGTGGTGTTCTGGGCGGAATTTCGTCGGGGCAGCCGATCCTGGCCAGTATTGCGTTGAAACCGACGTCCAGTTTGCGGTTGCCGGGGCGGAGTATTGATGTTCACGGTGATCCCGTGGAGGTGATTACCACGGGGCGGCATGATCCCTGTGTGGGCATTCGTGCGACGCCGATTGCGGAGGCGATGATGGCCATTGTGTTGATGGATCATTATCTGCGTCATCGTGGTCAGAATGGGGATGTCTCGGTCTCTACCCCGAACATAGGCCAACTCTGACCCCAGCCGCATACACCGGTAGGTCGGATTAGGCGAAGCCGTAATCCGACATTTATCAGATCGTATCAACTCGACTGATAGTACGGTGCACACCACAGCAAGCAGGGCCTCTCAAAACTCGCCGCAAGTACGTCCATGTAGGCTCGGTCGGGCCATCCCTGGCCCTCCACGGTTTTGAAAGGCCCTGCTTGCCGCAGTGGTCGGTCTTCTGTGATATCTCATTGGAGCATTCCTATCTATTGGCGCCTTTCAAACCTCTACTTCTGGTTTTTCGCTCTCCTCGGCGGTTTGCTGCCGTATTGGTCCCTGTATCTGGAAGGCCGGGGCTTTTCCTACCTTGAGATCGCCACGCTGATGGCGACAATTCAATTAACCAAGATCGTGGCGCCCAGCGTGTGGGGGTGGCTCGGAGATCGGACTGGGCAGCGGGTGCGGTTGGTTCGGTTTGGTGCCATTACGGGGTCGCTGTTTTTTGCTGGTGTGTTCATGGAGCCCGGGTTTTATGGGCTGTTGCTGGTCATGCTGGCGTTTACGTTTTTCTGGAATGCGATTTTGCCGCTTTATGAAGTGATCACGTTGCGGTCGCTGGGAACGCAACGTGAGAAATACGGCAAGGTGCGGTTATGGGGGTCGGTAGGGTTTATTGGCGCGGTGGCGCTGGTGGGAGGGATTCTTGAACTTATCCCGATCACTCTGTTGCCGTGGCTGTTGTTGCCGGTGTTTGCGGGGATTGCGGTGTCGGCGTTTCTGGTGCCGTCGGAGCGGGGAGAACGTAAGCCACTGGCGCCCAAGGGCAGTTTGAAGGCGATTGTGACCCACCCGGCGGTGGTGACGTTCTTTTTGATGAACTTTCTGCTACAGGTATCCCACGGGGCGTACTACACGTTTTTCAGTATTCACCTGGAGCAGCACGGGTACGGTAAGTTGGCGATTGGGTTGTTGTGGTCGCTAGGGGTGCTGGCGGAGATTGGGTTGTTCCTGGTGATGCATCGGCTGACCCGCAATTTCACCGTGCGGCAGATTGCGATTGCGGCACTGGCGCTGACGATGATTCGCTGGGTGTTGATCGCGGAAGTGACGGATGTGGTGGCGGTGCTGATTTTCGCGCAGTTGCTGCACGCGGCCTCTTACGGCGCCCTGCACGCTATTTCGGTGCAGTATATCCAGGGTTTCTTTGGGCAGCATCATCACGGCCAGGGGCAGGCGCTCTACAGTGGGCTGACCTTTGGTGCCGGTGGCGCACTGGGCGCCTGGTTGTCGGGCTTTCTGGTGGACGGGTTCAGTACCTCCGCCGCGTTCTGGGGCGGGGCGGCGGCCATGGCCATTGCCATTGTCATCACTTGGCGGGGCCTGAGGCCGCCGCCCGAGCATTGATTGGTGTTGCTGTGGTGTTTAGCGGGTTTTATTGAAGATCTGCTGCGATATCCAGCAGTGCCTGTGCCTGGGGGCTCAGCGATCGGCCCTTCAGTCCCACACCGCCGAGAATGCGGCTTACGGAGTGGGGCACAGAAAGCACCGTAAGTGAGTCGTCGACCATGCTCACCGGCAAAACGCTCCACCCAAGCCCGACGCTGGCCATCATCTTGATGGTTTCCAGGTAGTTGGTGGGCATCTGGATTTTCAGGGGCAGGCTCGCATCGAGAAACAGTCGGCTGATGGATCGGTAGGTGGCGGTGCCAGCTTCGGGGAGCAGGGCGTCATACCGGGACAGATCCCCGAGCCCCGGGTTGTCCAGCGAGGCCAGTGGATGTTCCGGCGACACCACGAATGCCATGGCATCTTCCCAGCGCACGTGCACATCGAATGCCTGGTCCATGCTCTCGCTCAGGGTCACGAACGCGAGCTCTGCTGTACGTTTACGCATCTGCCCGAAGGCGCTTTCAGAATCCATGAACTGCAGTTCCAGAGACACCTCCGGATAATCCCGGTTCAGCCGCCGTAACCAGGCAGGGAGATGATGCAGTCCGATGTGGTGGCTGGCAATCACCGACAGCTGTCCTGAAACCGATCCCTCACGATCTGACAGCGCCTGTCGGGCATTGTGCACTTCGTCCAGAATTCGCCGGGCATGGGGTAGAAGGCGTGCCCCTGCGTCCGTCAATCGGACCTGTCTATTGCTCCGGTCGATCAGCTTCGTTCCCAGTTGGTTCTCCAAAGCAGCCAGCCGCTTGCTGATTGCAGGCTGCGTCAGGTGTAGCAGTTCTGCCGCCTCGGAGAACGACTCCTGGTCGACGATGGTGAGGAACGCTTTCAGGGAATTTGCATCCATTGTGGTTGAATCCGTAACTGCAGCTTTTGGTGGAGGTCCCACCAAATCCTAATATGCCAGTTGGGAATGCGCAACATAAAAAACATGAATTGAGGTTATTCAAGGCTAGGCGTTAAAATAGAACCATACTGAAAAAACAGAAACCCCCAGAGAGTGAGAGAGAACCATGGCGGGCAAGACCTTATACGACAAATTGTGGGACGACCATCTCGTCAAACAGCGGGATGACGGCTCCGCGTTGATCTACATCGACCGGCACCTGCTGCATGAAGTCACCTCGCCGCAGGCCTTTGAAGGCCTTCGTCTGGCTGGGCGTAAGCCCTGGCGGCTGGATGCCAACCTGGCGACGCCGGACCACAACGTACCCACCACCGACCGCGCCCGAGGCATTGAAGGCATTGTTGACCCGGTATCCCGGATTCAGGTGGAAACCCTGGACAAGAACTGCGACGAGTTCGGCATCCTGGAATTCAAAATCAAGGACCAACGCCAGGGCATCGTGCATGTGATCGGGCCAGAGCAGGGCGCGACACTGCCTGGCATGAGCATTGTTTGTGGCGATTCCCATACCTCCACCCACGGTGCATTCGGCTGCCTGGCTCATGGTATCGGCACGTCAGAGGTGGAACATGTGCTCGCCACCCAGTGCCTGGTTCAGCAGAAAATGAAAAACATGCTGGTGAAGGTGAATGGCAAGCTTGGGCCCGGGGTGACCGGAAAAGACGTTGTTCTCGCCATTATCGGGAAGATCGGCACCGCCGGCGGCACAGGCTGTGCGATCGAATTTGGCGGTGAAGCGATTCGTGGCCTCTCGATGGAAGCCCGAATGACCATCTGCAACATGTCCATCGAGGCCGGTGCGCGGGTGGGCATGGTCGCGGTCGACCAGACCACCATTGATTATGTCAAGGATCGCCCATTTGCCCCCAAGGGCGAGATGCGCGAGCAAGCCATTGAATACTGGAAGACGTTGCACAGCGATGACGATGCAGTGTTCGACAAGGTTGTTGAGCTCGACGGTTCCGAAATTATGCCGCAGGTGAGCTGGGGGACGTCTCCCGAGATGGTCGCCGGCGTTGGCGGTAATGTGCCGGACCCGGAAGCGGAAGCCGATCCCATCAAGCGCGAGGGAATTGTCCGTGCCTTGAAGTACATGGGCTTGAGGCCGAACATGCCGATTACCGAGATCAAGCTGGATCGTGTGTTTATTGGCTCCTGTACCAACAGCCGTATAGAGGACCTTCGTGAAGCAGCGGCGGTCGTGAAGGGGCGGAAGGTGTCGTCATCACTCAAGCAGGCGATGGTGGTGCCCGGTTCCGGTCTGGTGAAAGTTCAGGCGGAACAGGAAGGGCTGGACAAGATCTTTATTGAAGCCGGTCTTGAGTGGCGTGATCCGGGCTGCTCCATGTGTCTGGCCATGAACGCCGACAAATTGGGGCAGGGAGAGCATTGCGCCTCCACTTCCAATCGTAACTTCGAGGGCCGCCAGGGCTTCGGCGGGCGTACCCATCTGGTTAGCCCGGCCATGGCAGCGGCGGCGGCGATCAACGGCCACTTCGTTGATGTCCGCGAGATGATGAACTGATCCACAGGAGAGACACCATGCGAGCCTTAAAGCAACACCAGGGCATTGTTGCCCCCATGGACCGGTCCAATGTGGATACGGACATGATCATTCCCAAGCAGTTTCTGAAGTCCATCAAACGTACCGGCTTCGGGCCGAACCTGTTTGACGAACTGCGTTACCTTGATGAAGGCAAGCCGGACCAGGACTGCTCACAGCGGCCCATCAATCCTGATTTCATGCTTAATCAGGATCGCTACAAAAATGCCAGCGTGCTCCTGGCGCGGCGCAACTTTGGTTGTGGCTCCAGCCGCGAGCACGCCCCCTGGGCGCTTGAGGATTTTGGGTTCCACGTTATCATTGCGCCCAGTTTCGCCGACATTTTCTATAACAACTGCTTTAAGAATGGCTTGTTGCCAATTGTTTTAGATGAAGAAATTGTAGATCGGCTGTTTCATGAAACCGAGGCGGAAGAGGGCTATCAGTTGGCGATAGATCTCGAAGCCAAAACCGTTACCACGCCGTCCGGCGAATCATTCAACTTTGAAGTTGATGATTTTCGTCGACATTGCCTGCTGAACGGCCTGGACGATATCGGTGTTACGCTTGAAGACGCGGAGGTCATAAAGGCCTACGAAGCGTCGAGGCGCGAAACGGCACCCTGGTTATTTGATGCCGGTCGCTGATCCGCCCTGAATTACCACAACGAATCGACCTTCAAGGAATCACTATGTCCCGTTCTATCCTGATGCTTCCTGGCGATGGCATTGGCCCGGAAATTGTTGCCGAAGCGGAAAAGGTTCTGCGTAAGATAAACGAGCAATTCGGTCTGGAGCTGCACTTCGAGTCCGCCCTGGTTGGCGGTGCCGCCATCGACGAAACGGATACGCCACTTCCGGAGGATACCCTGGACAAGGCGCGTAAGGCGGACGCAATCCTGCTGGGTGCCGTGGGTGGCCCCAAGTGGGACAAGCGTCCGATGGCCAGTCGTCCTGAAAAAGGACTGCTTGGGCTGCGCTCCAACCTTGAGTTGTTCGCCAATCTGCGCCCGGCCATTCTGTATCCTCAGCTTGCTTCTGCATCCTCACTGAAGCCAGAGGTGGTCTCCGGCCTTGATATAATGATTGTTCGGGAGTTAACCGGCGGCATCTATTTTGGCCAGCCACGGGGCGTCCGCGAACTGGAAAGTGGGGAGCGTCAGGGCTACAACACGTACGCCTATACGGAATCGGAAATTCGTCGTATTGGCCGTGTCGCCTTTGAAGCGGCCCAGCAGCGTGGTAAGAAGCTCTGCTCTGTCGACAAGGCGAACGTGCTGGAAGTGACTGTTCTGTGGCGGGAAATCATGGAAGACCTGCGCCGGGAATACCCGGATGTTGAGCTCTCCCATATGTACGTGGACAACGCCGCCATGCAGCTGGTCAAGGCACCCAAACAGTTTGATGTGATTGTGACTGGCAACATGTTTGGTGATATTCTTTCTGACGAAGCGGCTATGCTGACGGGGTCGATCGGGATGTTGCCCTCTGCGTCTCTGAACTCTGAGAAGCAGGGTATGTACGAACCCTGTCACGGGTCTGCACCCGATATTGCAGGCAAGGGCATAGCCAACCCGCTGGCTACGATCCTCAGTGGCGCAATGATGTTGCGGTACAGTCTTGGCGAGGAGAAAGCCGCCGAGGCGATAGAGGCGGCGGTCAGCAAAGTGCTGGATCAGGGCCTGAGGACAGCGGATATCATGTCTTCTGAGGGCCGGAAGGTATCGACCCGAGAGATGGGCGATGCCGTTCTGGCGGCACTCTGAGGCCGGCAAGTTTTGAGACCCGACGACAACGCGATGCGGTTGTCGCGGGATCATCCATCCTGTCCCTGCCAGCGATACAGGTAGAGGGCGGGCATAAAACGAGGTTCAAAGGTCGCACATGAAGCGAGTTGGACTTATTGGCTGGCGCGGTATGGTGGGCTCTGTCCTCATGCAGCGCATGCGCGAAGAAAACGATTTTGCAGATATCGAACCGATCTTCTTTACCACTTCCCAGGCCGGAAAGCCGGCACCGGACGTAGGCAAAGAGGGTGTGCCTGCGCTGCAGGATGCCTTCGATATCGATACCCTGAAAACGCTGGATGTGGTGGTTACCTGCCAGGGCGGGGATTACACAGGTGCCGTGTACCAGAAACTCCGTGATGCCGGATGGCAGGGGTACTGGATTGACGCCGCTTCCACGCTGCGGATGGTCGATCATTCCGTCATCGTTCTTGATCCGGTCAACCGCAACGTGATTGACGATGCCCTGGCGAAGGGCGTGAAGGACTACGTTGGTGGGAACTGTACTGTCAGCCTGATGATGCTGGCCCTTGGTGGGCTGCTGGAGCAGGACCTGATTGAATGGGTATCGCCTATGACCTATCAGGCGGCGTCTGGTTCCGGTGCCCAGAACATGCGGGAACTGCTCAACCAGATGGGCGAGCTGAAGGGCAGCGTGAGTGACGAGCTGGCGGATCCATCCTCGGCTATCCTCGATATCGATCGCAAGGTAACCGAAACCATGCGTTCGGACGGCTTTCCCACCGAGCACTTTGAAGTGCCTCTGGCAGGCAGCCTGATTCCGTTTATCGACAAGCAGCTTGATAACGGCATGAGCAAGGAAGAATGGAAAGCGGGCGTCGAGACCAACAAGATTCTTGGTCGCAGCAGCAATCCGATTCCGATCGACGGCATCTGCGTTCGCATCGGTGCCATGCGTTCCCACAGTCAGGCCTTGACCATCAAATTGAAGAAGGACCTTCCGGTTTCCGAGATTGAGTCCATCCTGGCCAAAGCCAACGACTGGGTGAAGGTGATTCCCAATGAGCGGGATGCCACCCTTCGGGAGCTCACCCCGGCGAAGGTTACGGGTACGTTGAGTGTTCCCATTGGCCGTATCCGCAAGCTGACCATGGGGCCTGAGTACATCTCAGCGTTCACGGTTGGTGATCAGTTGCTGTGGGGTGCTGCGGAACCGCTCAGGCGGATGCTTCGCATACTGCAGGAGCAGTAACGCAGTCCCGCAGCGGGCAATATTATGCCAACTGTGTCCGGTTTCAGAGAACCGGCTGGGGGCGGAGGCTGAAATACGCCTCCGCCCCTGTTATTTTCGGAAGCGTTTTGTACATGTTTGGGTTCTTGTGGGCTAGACTTTGGCTATTCGGGGGCACCGGATCATCGTTCGGTAACAATATGTTCCCGACCATTTATGAAAAAATGGTGCAAGGACTGCGGCTGATTGATTGATAAAAGAGGTTTTATCAACAATACTTGCCGAGCTGAATATTAAAAACTTTACATAATAACGATAGTAATCAAGACGGAAGTCATCCAACCTCGTCCGATTCTGTTTGTGAAAACAGTAACGAATAACGGAGACTGGTAAGGAAAAAGCATGAAGGTACGCAAGCTTGCGGTTGCTCTGGCTCTGGCGGGAGGGCTTGGTTCTGGCGTCGCACAGGCCCTGGGTCTGGGTGAGATTGAATTACAGTCCTATCTGAATGAGCCTCTGGACGCGGATATCAGTCTGCGTAAAAGCGAGGGCGTCGACCCTGGTGATGTATTTGTAAACATCGCTCCCGATTCGGCCTATGAACGGGTTGGTATCGACCGGAACTATTTCCTTACCAAACTTGATTTCCGCGTCACCACAGCCAGCGATGGCAGTCTGGTGGTGAACGTGTCGTCCCGTGAGCCATTACGGGAACCCTACCTCAATTTCCTGCTTGAAGTGACCTGGCCCAATGGGCGGCTGATGCGGGAATACGCGGTTCTGGTTGACCCCCCGGTGTATGCGGAGGAGTCCGGTGTGCGGGAAGAGGTTGCCGCTCCAACCACTCGCCAGGTTTCCGAGCCAGCGCGTCAACAGCAGGCCAGATCGACATCCCAGGAGCCCCGGCGCACAACCACTCAGCGTGCGAGGACTCTCGGGCCCACCGGGCCTTCCGATACCCTCTGGAATATTGCTGAGAGTGTTCGCCCCGACAGCAGTGTGTCCATGCAACAGGTCATGCTTGCGCTCCAGGACCTGAACCCTGACGCGTTTATTGCGGGCAATATCAACCGGCTCAAGCGTGGTGAAGTGCTGCGGGTGCCGGATATGGAACAGATTCGCAGTCGTTCCCGTGCCGAGGCTAATCGACAGGTGGCCGCACAGAACGAAGCGTTCTCGACGCCGCAGCGCACGGTGGATGCCACAGATACCGAAGTTGCTTCAGGGCAAGCGGGTGGTGAACAGACTGGCGGTGATGAGCTTCGATTGCTTGCAAGTGAAGACAGCAGCACTCGTGATGCCGAAGAGGGCGGTTCTGCCGGCGGTGACGGTGATACCGCCGGTGGTGTAGACGCCGGCTCCGCCGTCGTCATGGAAGAGCTCGAAAGCGCCCGGCGAGAAAATGAAGAGCTGGGTGGTCGGGTTGATGATCTTCAAAATCAGGTGGAAACCCTTCAGCGTCTGCTGGAACTGAAAAATACACAGCTTGCCGAAATGCAGCAGGCTCAAGGTGACAGCGGCCAACCCGCAGATGCACCTCAGGCGGAGACATTGTCTGCGCAAGTCGCTGAAGAGGAGATGGAAACGTCCCCCGATGGCGACGCTACTGATATGGCCGCAGAAGACATGGATGCCGCGGACGGTATGGCCACCGACGAAGATGCGGCTGATCCTGCGGCAACCGACATGGATGAAACCACCGCAGCGGGCGCCGAAGAAGGTGCTGACGCACCGGCGATGGGTGATGATGCCGATATGCCAGAGGCCGACGTTGCGTCCGATGAAATGGATGCCGGTACCGCGCCTGAGGAAGAGGCCGGTCAGCAGGAAGCCGATGTAGCATCACCGGCATCCGAGCAGCCTGCCAGCGAGGTGTCAACATCACCGGCGGAGTCTGACAAGGGCTTTCCGGATAACATCATCAGCGCGATTACCAACAACCCGATGTATCAGATAGCGCTTGGCGGTGGTCTGGTTGTTCTGTTGTTGCTTCTGCTGTTGCTGGCGCGTCGCAATGCCAATCGTGAAAAAGCGTTTTACGACCAGCTGAATAGTGAAACCGACGCGGAGACCGATACCTTCGATCTCACCCTGGATGACGAAGACGGTGCGGATGCACCGGAGAGTGACCCTCTGGCGGAAGCCGACGCCTACATTGCGTATGGGCGCATGGATCAGGCGGCACAGTCTCTGGAAACCGCAATTTCCCGTGAACCCAGTCGTACAGATCTGCGCTTGAAACTGCTTGGGGTGTACGCGGATACCCAGGACAGACAATCCTTTGAGAAGCAGCTCGGTGAGGTTGAGACCCTGGACGACGAACAGGCTATCGCCGAAGCTCACGAAATGCGCGCTCGCCTCGAAGAGGCTGAGTCAATGCCTAGCATTGACGATCTGGAATCTCAGCTGAGATCGGATTCTTTCGACACCAGCTCACGTGACGAGGATACCGTATTTGATGAGCCGGCTTTGGACAGCACATCGGAAGATGAGGCTGAAGATGAGTTTGGTAGCCTGGAGACGGATTTTTCCGATCTGGACGAAACTGACGACACCTACGCCGAGGAATCCGAAAAGGAACCGGGCCCGGATGATCTGATCGAGTATGACCTCTCTGGTATCGATACCTCGAGTGGTAAAGAAGAGGCGACCACAGAAAAATCCGATGATCTGGCTGACGACGCCTTCGACTTTTCACTAGAGGACGATTCAGCCGAGGAGCCGAAAACATCCGAGGAAGACGATGATCTGAGCCTCGATTTCGCGGAGGATGAACAGGAGTCGAGCGAAACAACGGACGACTCGGATGCGTTCGACTCACTGGAACTTGATGAGGACGATCTGGAAACAGCCGGCGCTGACGACTCTGAAGGTCAAGAGCTGGAAGTTGACAGCCTGGAAGAAGGCGACCTGGAAGAAAGCGATCTGGATTCCCTGGACGAATCCTTCCTGGACGAGCTGGATGCTGAGCTGGATAAAGTTGCCGGCGAAGATGAGACGTCTTCCGACGACGAACAAAGCGAACTTGACGACCTTGAGCTTGACGTTTCCGACGAGGACCTTGCGCTTATGGAAGAGTTTGCCGATTCCGGCGATTCCGCCGGTACAGATGCGAATAACGATCAGCAGGAGGAGGATTCTACTCCTCTGGATGAAGAGCTCGGCCTTGAGGATGCCCTTACGGGTGAGGAGCCCGCAGATCCGGAAGAGACCGTTGCAGGCGTCGAGGAAGTGGAAGAAGATCTTCCAGAACTCAGCGATGATGATCTCGCGGCTGCCGAGTCCGCGGAGGAAGAGTCAGGTGAGCCTCCCGTGGCATCTGATCCCGCATCCTCAAAGGCTGCGTCCAGCGCGGATGACATCGAAGAAGCCGATCTTGGCGACGACGATGACTTCGATTTCCTGACAGGCACCGACGAAGCGTCAACCAAGCTTGACCTTGCCAGAGCCTACGTGGAAATGGGCGACGTCGATGGAGCCAGGGATATCCTTGAGGAAGTGGCTCTTGAAGGAAATGAGGAGCAGAAAGCGGAAGCGCAGGATCTCCTTAAAAATCTGTCCTGATTCGATATAATCAGTACAGCGAATGCGAAACGCCGGTTACCGGGCCCGTCCCGGATTAAAGCCGGCGTTTTGTTTTTTATTATCAGCTTGCCAATCCGGACACTTCATTGTTTGTTACGCCACAACCACTGACCACTGACGGCGCCATCGGGGCGGGGCGGGTCGCGCTTGCCTTTGAATACGATGGCCGGGGCTTCCACGGCTGGCAATATCAGAAATCAGGCGTGCGGTCGGTTCAGGGAGAACTGACCCAGGCAGTTTCAAAGGTTGCTGACCATCCTGTTGAACTCGTATGCGCGGGCCGCACAGATGCGGGCGTGCACGCCAGTTACCAGATTGCCCATTTCGAGACGCCCTCGGTGCGTAATCCCCGGTCCTGGGTCATGGGAATCAACACTTCATTGCCGCAGGATGTTGCGGTTCATTGGGCCGGTAATGGGGTGGATGACTTCCACGCCCGTTTTTCCGCGACGTATCGCCGGTACCGTTATGTGATCTATAACCATGCGGTAAGGCCGGGCATCCTTCATGGCCAGGTTAGCTGGACGTTTCGCCCCCTGGATGCAGCGCTGATGCATCAGGCTGCCCAGTTTCTTTGCGGTGAGCACGACTTCTCCTCATTTCGTGCGGCTGGCTGCCAGTCGAGGTCACCCATTCGGTTTCTTGAAGCCATCGAGGTAACCCGAAAAGGGAACTTCGTCGTAATAGATGTTCAGGCAAATGCGTTCCTGCATCATATGGTTCGCAATATCGCCGGTGCACTGATGTCGGTGGGTACAGGGAAGCAGCGGCCGGCCTGGATTCGTGAGATACTTGAGGCCAGAGATCGGACTGTTGCAGGCGTAACGGCACCGCCCCATGGACTGTATCTGGTGGATGTAGGGTATCCGGAAGGGTTCTCTATCCCGGCAGCTCAGTGCGGGCCAGCGTTCGTCGCACCCTGGTTTGAGGCTGATGAAAACCGACCACGCAGCCCGACTCACATACACCGAAAACAGCGATAGACGGCTTATGAGAACCCGGGTCAAGATCTGTGGTATCACCCGAAAGCAGGACGTTATTGCCGCTGCCAACGCTGGAGCGGATGCCCTGGGCTTTGTATTCTACGAGCCCAGCCCAAGGTATGTGACACCTGATGCCGCCAGGGAGCTGGTGGATGCGGTTCCTCCCTTTGTAGCGGCAACGGGGCTGTTTGTTAACCCCGAAGCGTCATACGTCCGGGAGGTGCTGTCACAGGTGCCGCTGGGGCTTCTCCAGTTTCATGGCGATGAATCTCCGGAATTTTGCAACAGTTTCGGTGTTCGCTGGATCAAAGCCGTGCGGGTGCGCGAAACTGATGATATCGAACATGCCTTTGAGCATTACCGTAACGCCAGCGGCCTGCTGGTGGACGCATGGGACCCGAAGAAATACGGCGGTACCGGACAGTCCTTTAACTGGTCATTGATACCGTCCACGCGCCCAATGCCTCTCATATTGGCCGGCGGCCTGGCTTCTGATAATGTATCCCGCGCTGTTGCGCAGGTGCGCCCCTGGGCCGTCGATGTCAGTGGTGGTGTGGAAAGCAGCAAAGGCATCAAAGACGACGAAAAGATCACTGATTTTATAAACGAGGTTCACCGTGTCGATGAAACTGACTGAAGAAATGCTCAAGGCGCTTCCGGATGCACGGGGTCACTTTGGTGCTTACGGCGGAAGATTTGTCTCCGAAACCCTGTTTGATTCGCTGATGACCCTGGAGCGTGAGTACAAAAGACTAAAGGACGATCCGGAGTTCCAGGCGGAGTTTGATCGGGATCTGGCGCATTATGTTGGCCGGCCCAGCCCGCTGTACTTTGCTGAAAGACTGAGCCGGGAAACCGGTGGTGCACAAATCTGGCTGAAGCGTGAAGATCTTAACCACACGGGCGCGCACAAGGTAAATAACACCATCGGTCAGGCACTGCTCGCGAGTTTCCTGGGTAAAAAACGGGTCATTGCGGAAACGGGTGCCGGGCAGCATGGCGTTGCTACAGCGACCGTGTGCGCGCGCCTGGGCCTTGAGTGCCACGTGTTCATGGGCGCCGAGGATGTAAAGCGACAGTCCCTGAACGTTTACCGGATGAAACTGCTTGGCGCTGAGGTTCACTCCGTTCAGAGCGGAACGCGCACACTCAAGGACGCCATGAACGACGCGATGCGTGACTGGGTGGCGAACGTTGACGACACCTTCTACATCATTGGTACGGTTGCCGGGCCTCACCCTTATCCACTGCTGGTGCGTGATTTCCAGTCAGTCATCGGGCGAGAAACCCGCGAACAGTCCCTGGCCCAGGCGGGTAAACTGCCGGATGCGCTGGTGGCCTGTGTCGGTGGTGGTTCCAACGCCATCGGCATGTTCTATCCGTTCCTGACCGACGAGAGTGTGGAGATGTACGGTGTGGAAGCCGGTGGCCTGGGTATTGAGACCGGAAAACATGCGGCGCCGCTGAGCGCGGGACGTCCGGGTGTGCTTCACGGTAACCGGACGTACCTGATGGAAGACGAGAATGGCCAGATCGCGGGCACCCATTCGGTCAGTGCCGGCCTTGATTACCCGGGCGTCGGGCCTGAGCACAGCTGGCTCAAGGACATTGGCCGGGCCCACTACGTGTCGGTGACCGATGATGAAGCTCTGGATGGCTTCCGGAAGCTGACACGGGTGGAGGGTATTATGCCCGCGCTTGAGACCGCCCATGCGGTGGCCTACGCTATCAAGCTGGCCGCTACGATGGATAAGGACCAGATGGTGGTGATCAACGTCTCCGGTCGCGGTGACAAGGACATACACACCATCGCTCAACTGGATGGCATAGAAGTTTAAGCAGTTGCCCGGTATCTGACGGCAGGTCGCCGGGCTGGTACGGACTGCAGTGCAGGAATAATCACAGGAGCAGGCATGAGTCGAATCGAAGGGGTGCTGAAAGCCCTGAAAGGGCAGGGTCGCAAGGCGCTGATTCCGTACATTACCGCTGGCGATCCACATCCGGATCTGACCGTTGACCTGATGCACACTTTGGTGTCGGCGGGTGCTGATATCATCGAACTGGGCGTACCGTTCTCCGACCCAATGGCGGACGGCCCGGTGATTCAACAGGCGTGTGAGAGAGCGTTGGTGCACGGGACGTCATTGCGTCAGGTGCTGGGAATGGTGAAAACGTTCCGTGAGAAAGACAATGCCACACCGGTCGTGCTGATGGGTTACCTCAACCCGATGGAGGCCATGGGTCAGGAGAAATTCGCTGACGCGGCTGTTGATGCCGGGGTTGACGGTATCCTGACGGTGGATTTGCCGCCGGAAGAGGCGGACGAAGTGGCGCCATTGTTCACGGCCCGGAACCTTGATGCGATTTTTCTGTTGGCACCAACCACGACGGACGACCGAATTCGTGCAATCAGTGAGCACAGTTCGGGCTATGTGTACTATGTTTCATTCAAGGGTGTTACGGGCGCCGGTAAGATCGATGTGGATGAAGTGGCCTCGAAGGTGTCCCATATTCACGAACTGACTGCGCTTCCGGTGGGTGTTGGATTTGGTATTCGTGACGCTGCAACAGCGGCAGCGGTCGGTCGGGTATCCGATGGTGTAATTGTCGGCAGTGTACTGGTCGATACAATAGCCCGAAATCAGGCGGATCCTGATCAGCTCAAACGGGCATTGTCGGATCTGCTCCACCCGATGCGAGAAGCACTGGACAGCCTGGCTTCGTGACAGTCGGGTTCCCGCAGGCATCAAAGGACAGGATGAGATCATGAGTAACTGGCTGGACAAGATCATGCCGAGCAAGATCCGCTCGGAATCCAAACAACGGACCGGTGTTCCTGAAGGTCTGTGGAAGAAATGCCCCAAGTGCGGGGCGTTTTTGTACAAGCCGGAGCTGGATAAGAATCTGGACGTGTGCCCCAAGTGCCAGCATCACCTGAGGATAACTGCCCGCCGTCGTCTGGATGTTTTCCTGGACGCCGACGGCCGCCAGGAGATCGCGGCTGATCTGGAACCTTGGGACCGCCTGAAGTTCAAGGACAGCAAGCGTTACAAGGATCGCCTGAGCCAGAACCAGAAAGCCACTGGCGAGAAAGATGCCTTGGTTGCCATGCGTGGCTCCTGCCTGGATATTCCGCTGGTTGCGGTGGCCTTTGAATTCAACTTCCTTGGCGGCTCCATGGGGCAGGTCGTGGGTGAAAAGTTCGTTCAGGCGGCCAATGTGTGCCTGGAAGAGCGGATTCCATTGGTGTGTTTCTCTGCCAGCGGTGGCGCACGGATGCAGGAGGCAATCCTGTCGCTGATGCAGATGTCCAAGACGGCCGCCGTGCTTGAGCGCATGAAGCAGGAGGGCATTCCCTATATCTCGGTCATGACCGACCCGGTATTCGGTGGCGTTTCCGCAAGTCTTGCCATGCTGGGCGATCTGAACATTGCGGAACCTTATGCGCTGATCGGTTTCGCCGGTCCTCGTGTTATCGAGCAAACTGTTCGTGAAAAGCTGCCCGAAGGTTTCCAGCGCAGCGAGTTCCTGCTGGAGCATGGCGCCATCGACATGATTCTTCATCGGCATCAGATGCGTGAGCGCATTGCTGCCTTGTTGGCCAAGTTTACCGATCTGGATAAGCCGGCCACGGAAGCGCCCATCGAGTTCGAAGTGTCGGAGCGACCGGAAACCGATGCCCCCGCAGAATAGCCCTGTCGCCCGGGGCAATGCTGTCCCGGGCGATAAAGCCACGCTTGACCAGTGGCTTGGTTACCTCGAATCGATCCACCCTTCTGAAATCGACCTTGGCCTCGACCGAGTGCTGCTGGTGTTGCGACGCCTGTTTCGCCGCAATCCGGCCGGGCGAATCATCACCATCGCAGGTACCAATGGAAAAGGCAGTGCGGTAGCGGCACTTGAGAAGCTGTTAATGGCATCGGGGCGGTCCACCGGGGCCTATACCTCTCCCCACCTCCAGAACTATAACGAGCGGGTAAGGATCAACGGGGCGGATGTTAGCGATGACCAGTTGGTCTGTGCGTTTTCCCGGGTAGAGGAAGCTCGCCGTGATACCACGCTAACGTATTTCGAGTTTGGAACCCTCGCTGCTTTTGTACTGTTCCTGGAAGCGGGTGTCGAGGACTGGGTTCTTGAAGTTGGGCTGGGCGGGCGCCTGGATGCGGTCAACGTTCTGGATCCGGATCTGGCCATTATTACCTCCGTTGATATCGATCACGTTGCCTTTCTCGGAGACAACCGTGAGGTCATCGGTTTTGAGAAAGCGGGCATCCTTCGCCCCGGCATACCCGCTGTCTACGCCGATATCGATCCACCTGAGTCGGTATTGCAGCAGGCGGCCGCCCAGAAGGTCCAGCTGGAAAGGCCTGGAGAGACGTATCAATTGGTGCCGTGCGACCCAGGCATAGCACCAGCTGGCAGTCTTTGGCTGGAGCAGCCTCGCTACGGCGACCGGGTATTGCTTCCAGACAACGGGCTTCCCGTCCACAGTCTGGCCGCAGCAGTCGTTGCTGTCAGACAGTTGGCGCCGGAATTGGCGCCCAGTGCCATTGAGCAGGTTATCGCCCGGCTGACGTTGCCGGGTCGCTATGAAGTCTTGCAGCAGCAACCTCGGGTGGTGGTTGATGTCGGCCATAATCCCCACGCCGCCAACTGGCTGGCGGCTCGAATCGGGCGGCGGGAGCCCGGGGCCGGGCGTGTTATTGCTGTCTACGCCGCCCTCGAAGACAAGGATGTGGAAGGGGTAGCGGGCGCAATGGCTCCGGTAGTCGACGAGTGGCACCTGGCTGGTCTGGACGTTCATCGTGGGTTGTCCGGTCCTGAGCTGGTTGACCGAATAGGTGGTCTGCTTCGGCTGCCTGCAGCCACAGTTTCCGTCTCGGTCTCAGCGGCCGTGGAGGAAGCTCTGGGTGGCGCCGGTCCGGAGGATATGGTGGTGATATTCGGCTCCTTCTACACGGTAGCGCAGGCCAGGGTGTCCCTGGGGAAAACGGCGCCTTAAATATCCTTCATTCCGTCGTCGAAGCTTTGAGTTCTCAGCATTGGGCGGTTAGTATCGGGCACAGAAAGTCGTCAATGATGGCGGGGCAGGAACAAACAGGGGACAACCTAACGTGGACGGACTGAAACAAAGAATCATCGGGGCTCTCGTGCTGGTGTCACTTGCCGTAATCTTTGTGCCGATGATGTTCGATGAACCACATTCCGAGCGCGAATCCACCACAATCAAGATCCCGGAAGAACCGCCGTTCCCCGAAGTGGATGCACCCGAGCCAGAACTTTCCGATGCCCCGGCGTACCGGCTTGAGGAAAGCGATGCGGCTGGCGAGCCGGACTCGGCCCCCCAGCCGTCAAACGACCAACCAATACCCGATACCGACATGGCGGGTACAGAGCCTCAACCTGTCGCCAATGCCGTCGAAGAACCTCAGAATCCTCCAGAGCCAGCGCCATCTGAAGAGCCGTCGTCATCCGCCAACACCGGCTCCGCTGATCCGGCCACTGAGACGGATTCAGCGGAGTATACCCGCTCGCTGGAAGGCGCGTGGGTTGTCCAGTTGGGCAGTTTTGGCAGTGGTGATAACGCCAGGCGGTTGCGTGACAAGGTTCGTAACAAGGGTTACAACTCCCACCTGCAGCAGGTGACACGCGGTGACACCGAGCTGACCCGTGTCTTTAGTGGTCCTTTCGCGGAAAAGGCGGAAGCTGAAAGAGCAAAACAGGCGCTCGACAAAGCCTTTGGTCTCAACAGCCTGGTGACCTCCGGCGACAAATAACCCGGGCTTCTCCGGTCACTTATGCGCACAGGGCGGTTTGGTCGGGTGACGTTTCCTGATAGAATTCGCGCTTCCTTATTTTCACCGGGTTTTCCATGGATGCGCTGATCTGGATCGACTGGGTCATCATTGCCCTGATAACTGTTTCCACCCTAATCAGCCTGAAGCGTGGCTTTGTGAAAGAGGCGCTCTCGCTGATCACGTGGGTGGGGGCGTTTATCCTTGCCCGGACATTCCATCCCCAGATGCAATCTCTCCTCGAGAGCACCGTTGAAACGCCGCTTGTGCGGCTTGTCGCTGCCTTCGCGATCCTGTTCTTTGGTACCCTTATTGTTGGTGCCATAATCAATAACATGATCGGCCATCTGGTCAGGGCGACCGGGCTTTCCGCCACTGACAGAGTGCTCGGTATGGGATTCGGCCTGTTACGGGGCGTTGTGGTGGTGATTGTCGGGATTGCACTTACCCGCTATACGCCGCTGGCACAGGACACCTGGTGGCGTGCGTCCATCATGATAGACCGTCTGGCCGTGGTGGAAGATTGGTCAAGAAGAACCCTCGGAGACGAATTTGCCCGCTTTCTCGGGCCGGCAGGCGGGGAAATGGATAACCCCTCCGGTTCTCAGCAGGAAGATAACGTGGAACCCGCTTCCGCGTCCCGCTAACATTCAGTATTAACGCTTCGGAGATTACCGTATCCATGTGTGGCATTGTCGGCATAGTCAGTACTTCCAACGTGAATCAGACGCTTTACGATGCGCTGACCGTATTACAACACCGGGGCCAGGATGCGGCGGGAATTGTTACCTTTCAGGATGAGCGTTTTTACCTGCGCAAGGACAACGGCCTGGTGCGGGATGTATTTCGTACCCGTCACATGCGCCGCCTGGTGGGTAATGTTGGTATCGGCCATGTTCGGTATCCCACGGCGGGCAGTTCAAGCTCGGCGGAAGCGCAGCCGTTTTACGTCAACAGCCCCTACGGCATTACCCTGGCCCATAACGGCAACCTGACCAACGCCGACGACCTTAGCCGTGATCTGTTTCGCACCGATCTCCGCCACATCAACACCAACTCTGATTCCGAAGTCCTGTTGAACGTGTTTGCCCATGAGCTTCAGAAACTGGGCAAACTCGACCCGACCAAGGAAGAAATTTTTGCGGCTGTTCGGGCCGTGCACAAACGCTGCCGCGGCGCCTATGCGGTCATAGCCATGATCACTGGATATGGCATCGTCGGTTTCCGAGACCCCAACGGCATTCGCCCGGCCTGTTATGGCGTGCGCAAGACCGAAGAGGGTGAGGAGTACATGATTGCCTCCGAGAGCGTGGCGCTGAGTGCCGCGGGCTTCAAACTGGTGCGGGACATCGCGCCGGGTGAGGCGGTGTACATTGAAACCGATGGCACGCTTTATACCCAGCAGTGCGCTGAGGAAGCCCACCTTTACCCCTGTATATTCGAGCACGTGTATTTTGCGCGGCCAGATTCCATTATCGACAAGGTATCGGTCTACAAGGCGCGGCTGCGGATGGGGGAAACTCTGGCGGAGAAGGTGCTGCGGGAGCGTCCGGACCATGATATCGATGTGGTGATGCCGATACCGGATACCAGTCGCACCTCTGCGATGCAGATGGCGCATCGGCTGGGGGTGAAGTTCCGTGAAGGCTTTATCAAGAATCGCTATATCGGCCGTACCTTTATCATG
This sequence comes from Marinobacter sp. M5B, assembly GCF_042604615.1. Taxonomy (NCBI): domain Bacteria; kingdom Pseudomonadati; phylum Pseudomonadota; class Gammaproteobacteria; order Pseudomonadales; family Marinobacteraceae; genus Marinobacter; species Marinobacter sp. M5B. Next base: position 2,473,438 of record NZ_CP156894.1, on the reverse strand, counting down.
CCGGGCCAGAAGATGCGGAAGAAGTCCGTGCGCCAGAAGCTGAACCCGATCGATCTCGAGTTCCGGGGCAAGAACGTCATGCTGGTGGACGATTCCATTGTGCGGGGAACCACCTGCAAGGAAATCGTGCAGATGGCCAGAGATGCCGGTGCCCGTAAGGTTTACTTCGCGTCAGCAGCGCCCCCGGTTCGTTACCCCAATGTCTACGGCATTGATATGCCGTCGGTGAACGAGTTGATCGCCCACGACCGAAGTGTTCAGGAGATTGGCGAGCTCATCGGCGCGGACTGGTTGCTGTACCAGGATCTGGATGATCTCATTACCTGTGTGAATGACGTTAATCCGGAGATCGAGGGGTGGGAGTGTTCCGTCTTTACCGGCAATTACGTTACTGGTGATGTGGACGCAGCCTATCTCAATAAACTGGAGGCGGCCCGCAATGACGAGAACATGTCCCAAGCCGGTGCCGGGGATTCCTCCGACAACGGCATTATCGATCTGTATAACGACGAAGACTGACCCAGCATGGCCATAAACAGGAGTTTGTCATGACCTATCGCCGCGAAGAACATGTTCTGATCCCCGAGTCGGATCTTGAGGGCATGTCGGTGGACACTCTCGCGGTCCGTGCCGGTCAGATTCGCACCGGCCAACTGGAGCATAGCGACGCAATTTTCCCAACGTCGAGCTTCGTTTATGGCAGTGCCGCACAGGCAGCGGCCCGGTTTGGTGGTGAGGAGCCGGGCAATATCTATTCCCGTTTTACCAATCCCACGGTACAGGCGTTTGAATCCCGTATTGCGGCGATGGAAGGCGGAGAGCGTGCTGTAGCGACGTCGTCCGGCATGGCGGCCATCCTGGCGACCTGCATGGCGCTGCTGAAAGCGGGTGATCACGTGATTTGCTCGCGGGGCGTGTTTGGCACCACCAATGTGCTTTTTCAGAAGTACCTGGCGAAGTTCGGTGTGGACACCACCTTTGTGGGCCTGACGGATATGTCGCAATGGCAGGCTGCGGTGCGCCCTGAAACCCGGATGCTGTTCATCGAAACGCCAACGAACCCGTTGTGCGAAGTCGCCGACATGGAGGCACTGTCCGGGTTGGCCCGGGCGAATGACGCCTTGTTCGTCGTGGACAACTGTTTCTGTACACCCGTGCTGCAGCGCCCATTTGAGCATGGCGCCGATGTTATCATTCACTCTGCCACCAAGTATCTGGATGGCCAGGGCCGATGTGTCGGTGGTGTCGTTATTGGTCCCAACACACTGATGGAGGAGGTCTACGGCTTCCTTCGTTCTGCCGGTCCCACCCTGAGCCCGTTCAACGCGTGGGTTTTCCTCAAGGGTCTGGAAACCTTACCAATCCGTATGCGCGCCCATTGTGACAATGCGTTAGAGTTGGCGACATGGCTTGAAGGGCAGGGCGCGGTGGATCATGTATTCTATGCCGGTTTGCCCGATCATCCACAGCATGAATTGGCGAAGCGTCAGCAAAGCGGGTTTGGTGGAGTCCTTTCCTTTACCGTGAAAGGTGGTCGGGAAGAGGCCTGGGCGTTCATCGATGCGACGCGAATGATCTCCATTACCGCCAATCTTGGTGACGTCAAAACCACGATTACCCATCCGGCCACAACCACGCACGGTCGCCTGTCTCCGGAAGACAAGGTTCAGGCGGGTATTACCGAAAATCTGGTACGGATCTCGGTGGGTATCGAAGCTGTTGAGGACCTCAAAACCGATCTGCAACGCGGGTTTGAGGCTCTTGAAAATTACCGTCAGGGAACTGTCTGAGCATTCATGGCTGAGAGCGTAAAAGCGAAAAAATCCGGTGAGTTGACCGAAAAACAGGAGCGGTTCCGTCGCTTCCTGGCCCAGGGGGCCAGGGAAGGAGCGGTGATCGCCCTGATCGCACTGTGCATTTATCTGGGAATGGCGCTGGTTACCTTCAGCCCTTCGGATCCTGGTTGGGCCAGCATTGGCCACGACACCAGTGTGCAGAATTACGCAGGCCGAACGGGCGCCTGGTTGGCCAGTCTACTACGTGACTTTTTCGGCCATGTCGCCTTTCTGTTTCCCGTAATGATCGCCGGCTATGCGTTGATGTTGATTCGCCGCCGGAACGATCCTATCGACATGCACATGCCGCTGTTTCTGCTACGTTTTGGCGGTTTCCTGTTGATCTTGCTGTCGGCGACAAGCCTACTGTCGCTCTATTCTGTGTTCGGTCTTGGGGTAACGTCGGGCGGTGTGCTGGGCTCCGCGGTGTCTGAGGCCATGGTGCGCTTCTTTAACCTGCCGGCCACGACGCTGCTGCTCATTGCGATTTTCCTGTTTGCACTGACGGTCAGTACGGGGATGTCCTGGTTCTGGCTGATGGATCAGGTTGGCAATCTGACGCTCCGTATCGGTAATGCCATCAAAAACCTTTTCTCCTCTTCCGACAAGGAAAAGCCCAAACCGGCAGCAAAAGCCCCGGCTGCACCCGAACCCGCGAAGAAACCAGCGGAGCCGCCCACGGTGCGGGACAGGGTGGCAACCCAGAAAACCCCGGCGGCAGGCAACTCCTGGTGGCGGCGCCTGTTGGGCCTGGGTCCGCGTGCTGAAAAGGTCAAGGCACCTGCATCACGCCCAGAGCGAAAAGAACCGGGCCTGGAAGGCGTACTGCCAGTTGATGATGCCGAACCCGCTCGGCTGGAAAGCTTCAGCTCCCAGGATGACACGACACCGGTGGCCAAACCGTCGCCAAAGGGGAATTCCAAGCCGCCCGGGAAATCCCTGAAGATATCCCCGTTCAAGCGGGATGATCAGTCCGCCGGCAGCACCAATGGCGCCAAGAGCAAACAGGCGTCGTTGCTGGAAGATATTGAAAGCACCATTCCGCCCATAACCCTGCTGGACCCACCGGAGGAGCACAAGGAAAGGGGCTATTCCGAGGAGTCGCTTCAACACATGTCGCGGTTGCTGGAAGAAAAGCTCGCGGATTTCGGCGTTTCCGTGGAAGTGGTCGAGGTTAACCCCGGGCCGGTTATTACCCGGTTTGAGATTAAACCCGCGCCAGGCGTCAAGGTCAGCAAGATTTCCAACCTGGCGAAGGATCTTGCCCGTTCCCTGGCGGTCCTCAGTGTTCGCGTGGTTGAGGTGATTCCGGGCAAGTCCGTGGTGGGTATCGAGATACCGAACGAAGAGCGGGAAATGGTCCGGCTCAGTGAGGTGTTGAACGCCCGGGTGTTCCAGGACTCATCGTCTGCCTTGACCCTGGCGTTGGGTAACGACATCGGCGGTAACCCGATGGTGGCCAATCTGGCGAAGATGCCGCACCTGCTGGTGGCCGGCACAACCGGTTCCGGCAAGTCGGTGGGCGTCAACGCCATGATACTGAGCATGCTGTTGAAAGCCACTCCCGAAGAAGTTCGTTTCATCATGGTCGACCCCAAGATGCTTGAACTGAGCATCTATGATGGTATTCCGCATCTGTTGGCGCCGGTGGTCACCGATATGAAAGACGCGGCCAACGCGCTGCGTTGGTGTGTAGCGGAAATGGAGCGCCGGTATCGGCTGTTGGCGAGCCTGGGTGTACGCAACCTGGCCGGCTACAACCGCAAGGTTAAGGATGCAGCCGCCGCGGGTGAGCCACTGCTGGACCCAACGTGGAAGCCGGATGAGTACCTGGCGGATGACGAGCAGGAACGCCCGGAACTGGAAACCCTTCCGTTCATCGTGGTGGTCATCGACGAATTTGCCGACATGATGATGATCGTTGGCAAGAAGGTCGAGGAGCTCATTGCGCGGATCGCCCAGAAAGCCCGTGCCGCCGGCATTCATCTGATTCTGGCTACGCAACGGCCGTCTGTGGACGTTATCACGGGCCTGATCAAGGCCAACATTCCGACGCGGATGTCCTTCCAGGTATCGTCCAAGATCGATTCCCGCACGGTACTGGACCAGGGTGGGGCGGAACAGTTGTTGGGGCATGGTGACATGCTCTACCTGCCCCCGGGCTCTGGACTGCCGGTACGGGTGCATGGTGCCTTCGTAGACGATGACGAAGTCCATCGGGTTGTCAGTGCCTGGAAGGATCGTGGAGAGCCCGTTTATGTGGACGATGTACTGAACGGGGCCGAAGGCGAGAACCTGCCTGGCGTGCCTAACCTGAGTGAAGGCGGCGGTGACAGTGAGGGGGATGCTCTGTTCGACGAGGCAGTAGCCTTTGTTACTGAGGGCAGGCGGGTGTCAATTTCATCCGTACAACGTAAATTCAAGATCGGCTATAACCGGGCCGCGAACCTGGTCGACGCCATGGAAGCATCCGGTGTGGTCAGCGCAGCCGGGCATAATGGCGCCCGTGAAGTTCTGGCACCACCGCCACCGAGAGATTAGGAGTAGCGATTCATGAGAGTTTCAGCAAAAGCCCTTTGGTTGGTCACCGCGTTTTCGGCCCTGATATCGGTGATCACGCCGGCCATGGCGGAAGATACCAGTGCAAAGGCCGCAGCGGATCTGTCTGCGCTGCTCAAGAATTACGAGTCCTTCCAGTCTGATTTTATTCAGATCGTGGTTAATGAAAACGGCAATCGCGTTCAGGAGAGCCGTGGTTCCCTGAAGGCCAAGCGTCCTGGGTTGTTTTATTGGGAAACCCGAAAACCCCATTCACAGTTCGTCGTCAGCAACGGTGAAACCGTGGAAGTCTACGATCCTGATCTGGAACAGGTCACCATCCACAACCTGGACGAGCGTGTACAGACCACACCAGCGCTTCTTTTGAGTGGTGAGGTTGATAACCTCAATGAGACCTATCGCGTGTCCTCCCGCTCTCCTGGGGAGAATATCCGTGAGTTCACCCTGGAACCGCGAAGCGAGGATTCCCTGTTCGTATCCCTGAGGCTGACCTTCCATAATGGTGAGCTGCAGGAAATGCGCATGCAGGATTCACTGGCGCAGCTCAGCGTTCTCAGTTTCGAGGACATTCGCCTGAACGCCCCGGTGGAGGACAATGCGTTTACCCTGAATTACCCTGACAGCGTGGATGTGATCCGGGACGGGGCCTGATGCAGGATAGCCTGTTCGCGGAACAGCAGGGTTTCCGCCCGCTGGCTGCGCGAATGCGCCCGGCGAGCCTTGATGAATACGTCGGCCAGTCACATCTGGTGGGCGAGGGCAAGCCGCTCCGCAGGGCGGTTGAACAGGGACAGCTCCACTCCATGATCCTGTGGGGCCCTCCGGGTGTCGGTAAGACCACCTTCGCCCGCCTGCTGGCCAACCTCAGTGATCTCAGCTTTGAGACCGTTTCGGCCGTTCTCAGCGGTGTAAAGGATATCCGTCTCATTGTTGAGCGGGCGAAAGACCGCAAGCGCAGCGAAGGGCGCGACACCCTGCTGTTTGTCGATGAAGTTCACCGTTTCAATAAAAGCCAGCAGGATGCGTTTCTTCCTCACATTGAAGACGGTACTTTCATCTTTGTCGGTGCCACCACCGAGAACCCTTCCTTTGAACTGAACAGTGCGTTGCTCTCCCGTACCCGCGTCTACGTACTGAAGAACCTTGAAGAAACCGACATTCTGGAACTGCTTGGGCGGTCACTGTCTTCACCAGAGGGGCTGGCAGGGCGATTCACCGTGGAAAAGAGCGTCCTGGAGCTGATGGCAACCGCATCGGGCGGCGATGGCAGGCGTGCGCTGAATATTCTGGAAGTGGCAACGGATCTTGCAGAGCCTGATGAAGACGGCGCCGCCAGAATTACCTCCGATCATCTGGAACAGGTGCTGCAAACCAGCCTGAGGCGGTTCGATAAAGGCGGCGATGTCTTCTACGACCAGATATCGGCACTTCACAAGTCTGTGCGGGGCTCCGACCCCGATGGCTCCCTGTACTGGCTATGTCGCATGCTGGATGGCGGTTGTGATCCGTTGTATGTGGCCCGGCGTCTGGCGCGAATTGCCAGCGAGGACATAGGCAATGCCGACCCGAGGGCGCTGCAGATTGCCATGGACGCCTGGGAGGCCCAGGAGCGACTGGGTTCCCCTGAGGGCGAACTGGCGCTCGCTCAGGCAGTTACCTATCTTGCCCTTTCGCCCAAGAGTAACGCGGTCTATTCCGCCTTTAACCAGTGTATGGCCGATATCCGCAATGACCCGGACTATGAGGTGCCCGTTCACCTGCGCAACGCCCCCACCAAACTGTTGAAGTCCATGGGGCACGGTGACGAATACCGTTATGCCCATGACGAGCCGGAAGCATTCGCCGCCGGAGAAGCCTATCTCCCCGAGGCCATTCACCAGCGCCGTTACTATGAGCCAGTCCATCGGGGCCTGGAAATCAAACTCGCCGAAAAGCGTGGCCGGCTCGACGACTGGAACCGCAACAGCGACCGCAAGCGTTATCCGCAACGCTGAAATCCGCTAGCCGCTTTCGCCCGCTGTGGTCATAGCCGGCCGCGCAGGTATAATGCCCAGTCAATCGTGAACAACAGAAACAGGATAATCATGCTCGATCCCAAACGTGTCCGCACCCAGACTGAAGAGATCGCCCGTCGCCTTGCTATCAAGGGGTACACCTTTGACAAAGCCACATTCGATCAGCTCGAGGAGCGCCGTCGCGCGATCCAGGTGAAAACGGAAACTCTGCAGGGCGAGCAGAACCGCCGATCCAAATCCATTGGCAAGGCCAAGGCGGCCGGTGAAGACATCCAGCCATTACTGGACGAAGTGGAAGACCTGAAGAAACAGAAGTCAGAAGCGGAAGACGAGTTGCGGGTGTTACAGGAGGAATTGAACGACTTCCTCGCCAGCATACCGAACCTGCCCGACGACACCGTGCCGGCCGGAGAAAGCGAAGACGATAACGTTGAGGTGCGTCGCTGGGGTACCCCCAAACACTTTGATTTTGAACCAAAGGACCACGTTGCCCTGGGCGAAGCCCTTGGTGGCCTGGACTTCGAGACCGCCACTCGTCTGGCTCATTCCCGTTTTGCTGTGATGCGCGGCCCGGTTGCCCGCCTGCATCGGGCGCTTGCCCAGTTCATGATTAACCTCCACACCGACGAGCATGCGTATACGGAAGCCTATGTGCCGTACCTGGTCAACGCAGACACGCTCTTTGGGACGGGCCAGCTTCCCAAGTTTGAGGAAGACCTTTTCCGCATGGACGGGGAGAAGCCTCTTTATCTGATTCCCACGGCGGAGGTTCCGGCCACCAACCTGGTTAGCAACACCATTCTTGATGCAGCAGAACTGCCCCTGAAGCTGGTCTGCCACACTCCCTGTTTCCGTAGTGAAGCCGGCTCTTACGGCCGTGATACCCGCGGTATGATCCGCCAGCACCAGTTTGACAAGGTGGAGCTGGTGCAGGTCGTTCGCCCGGAGGACTCCGAAGCGGCGCTCGAGGCGCTGACCGGGCACGCCGAAAAGGTACTGCAGCTCCTCGAGCTACCGTACCGGTTGGTTGACCTCTGTGGTGGCGACATGGGGTTTGCGGCCGCCCGTACTTATGACATCGAAGTCTGGTTACCGGGCCAGGACAAATATCGCGAAATATCTTCCTGTTCCAACGCCAGGGATTTTCAGGCACGGCGCATGCATGCACGCTGGCGTAACCCGGAAACCAATAAGCCGGAGCCCGTTCATACCTTGAACGGATCCGGGCTTGCCGTTGGCCGCGCACTGATTGCGGTGATGGAGAATTATCAACAGGAAGACGGCAGCATCCTGGTTCCCGAGGTCCTGAAACCGTATATGGGAGGCGTAGACAGAATACAATGAGTGACAGACTCGACGATGCACCATGGAAGGGCGTTGGTGCAAAGCCTGCACCAGTTCGGTACCACAAGAATCCGGTAACGGAAAATCCGAATAGCTCCGAAGGGGAGGTTGCACTCGTGGGTGCCGGCCCCGGTGATCCGGAGTTACTGACATTGAAGGCGTGGCGCCTGATCCAGTCAGCGGAAGTGGTGTTGTACGACCGCCTGGTGTCGCCGGAAATCCTGTCACTTATTCCTGAATCCGCCGAGCGTATTCATGTGGGCAAGCAGCGTGCTAACCACACCTTGCCCCAGGATCAGATCAACAGCCGCCTGGTGGAACTCGCCCGCAAGGGACGCAAAGTGGTGCGGCTCAAGGGTGGTGATCCCTTTATTTTTGGCCGTGGCGGCGAGGAGATTGAAACCCTTGCGGCGGCCGGTGTGCGCTTCCAGGTGGTGCCCGGCATTACCGCTGCTTCCGGTTGCGCCGCCTACGCCGGCATTCCGCTTACGCACCGGGACCACGCCCAGTCAGTTCGGTTTGTCACCGGCCACCTGAAGAATGACACCTGCGACCTGCCTTGGAAGGATTTCGTCCAGAACAACCAGACCCTGGTGTTCTACATGGGCCTGGTCGGGCTACCGATTATCTGCCAGCAACTGGTTGCCCACGGTATGTCTCCGGAGATGCCGGTGGCGCTCGTTTCAAGAGGGACAACGCCCCATCAGCAGGTTGTGACCGGGGACCTGACAAACATCGTGGAAAGGGTGGAGAGGAATGCGGTGCCTGCCCCCACATTGGTCATCATCGGCAACGTGGTGACCTTGAGAAGCAGGCTCGACTGGATCGGGGGCTGAAATCAGCCCCGACGCTTCGGCAGAACGTCCTTCAGTTTCTCCCGCATGTCACGCAGGGCTTTTTCAGTGGTCTCCCAGTCAATACAGGCGTCCGTCACGGACACACCGTATTTAAGGTCGGCCAGGTTTTCAGGAATCGACTGATTGCCCCAGTTCAGGTTGCTTTCCACCATCAAACCCTGGATGGACTGGTTGCCCTCAACGATCTGATGGGTGATGTCCTGCAATACCAGAGGCTGTATGGCCGGGTCCTTGCTGGAATTGGCGTGGCTGCAGTCAACCATGATCGACTGACGGAGTTTGGATTTCTCCAGCGCCTGTTCACACAGGGCAACGTTGACTGAGTCATAGTTGGGTTTGCCACCGCCGCCACGCAGAACCACGTGGCCGTAATTGTTACCCCGGGTACGGATAACCGCGACTTTGCCCTGCTGGTCAATGCCGAGGAAGCTGTGAGGGTGAGAGACCGACTTCATGGCATTAACTGCAACGTCCAGGCTGCCATCGGTACCGTTCTTGAAGCCAATGGCCATGGACAGGCCACTGCTCATTTCCCGGTGAGTCTGAGATTCTGTGGTGCGCGCGCCAATAGCGGACCAGGAGATTGTATCCTGCAGGTATTGCGGGGAGATAGGATCCAATGCTTCTGTCGCCGTGGGCAGTCCCAACTCGGAGATATCCAGGAGCAGACGACGGCCGATGTGCAGGCCCTGTTCAATGTCGAAGGTGTCGTTGAGGTGGGGGTCGTTAATCAACCCTTTCCAGCCAACGGTGGTGCGAGGCTTCTCGAAATACACCCGCATGACGATCAGCAGGGTATCGCTGACTTCTTCTGCCAGCTTCTTCAGCCTGGCGGCGTATTCCCGGGCAGCTTCGACATCATGAATGGAGCAGGGGCCCACCACCACAAACAGGCGATGGTCCTTGCCGTCCATGATGTCATAGATGGCCTGGCGGCCTTTTTCCACAGTTTCCGCGGCCTTGCCGGAAAGCGGCATCTCCTGCTTGAGCGCTTCAGGGGTAATCAAAGGTTCCTGACTCGCCACATTCAGATTCTCTAGTTTGGTGCCCGACATTCTGTTGTTATCCCCGTCGCATAAAACATGACTGGCCGGCGCTTAGTTGCGGTAAACCCCGGCGAGTTGGTTATACTGCGTTATTTGATTAACCTTTTCAACGCTTCTGACGCGCGGGGAACGGATGCAGCAGAGCACGCAGAAAAAGCGCAAAGTACTGTCTCGGAAACAGGTGGTAAAGAGGATTGGGGACGTGCTTTCAGGCATTCGTGTACCCGATCTTCCCTATCCTGCGGGAAAGGTTGCTGCAGACGCAGCCAGCGACTGGCGCCCATTGTTGCTGTCCTGCTGGACGGAGCAGCGGGATGAGCCCGTGACCCGCGTTATCCGCTCGGTATCCTTGACCTGGTCGGTCAGGCAGATCAATTCCGCCTATGTGGCGGACCGAATCATGGATGTGTTTCTCAAGACCAGCGGCCTCCATCCCGAACTGGCCCTGCGAATTGCCCGCCTTCGGTTCTTTCTCGCCTGGCGAATGAACCTTGAGGGAGCCGGAGCGCTGAACGATACCATCGTGCACTGGCTTGACAGCCTGCAGGACTGCAGGGGATGGAGTGGTTCCGGCGGGCGCTCAGGGAGGGCCCTCCTGGATCAGTTGGATTCACTGACCATAGCGGTGTCCGGCTGTTTCGATTCCGGGGACGTCGGGCCGGTTATCGAATTCTGCCGTCAGTGGGAAGAGGATGCGGGAAAGCGCGAACAGCAGAATGAGCGTTTACGTCAGCGGTTGCTGGAAACCGAGCAGGGCGCCGCCCGTCAAAGAAAGTCGGAACAGACGGCTAGGGCATTGGTGGGCCGGGCCCTCCAGAATCGTCAGCTGCCGCAAGCCGTGGTTCGGTTTATCTTTGATCACTGGTTTGCCCTGATCAAGCAGATTGTCTGGCAGGAAGGCACCGACGGCGACAACTGGCGGCATGCCAGCAAACTGTTGGAATGGCTTGTCTGGATTGGTGATCCGGCGCTTTCCGACAAGGACAGGAACCGCCTCTATACGGTGGGGGAGCAAATTGGTGACCGGATCAGCGACGTCTGGAACCGCGTCAACGGTAAGCCCCTGGATGACTCGGCCCTGCAAGGAATCCAGTCGGTTATGGTGGATCGTCTGAGGGGCGAAACGCCCGAGCTGGTTTCCGCGTTGCCGGAAGGCGACCGATTCTCCTGGGATCCTTCCTGGTTGTCGTTTTCCGCACCGCCCGAGGCCGAGGTTGAGCCGTTGTTGGGAAAATGGTTTGTGGAAGGTGAGGGCGCCGCGGAGCGACGTCGGTATTTCTTTGCTCTGCTACCGGATACCTGTGAAGTGCTCTGGACCAATGGTGCCGGGGTCAAACTGGGACTAATGCCCTGGCCAAGGTTCTCCACGGCTCTCGATAGCGGCACCCTGAGATTATTACCACCATTGACTCCCTTCGGTCAGGTGTTGGCGGAAACCATTACCTCGCTATCTGTGGTGCTTGAACGCCAGACGTTGCAACGGGAAGAAGCCGCCAGGGAGGCGAGAGCCCGGGCAGAAACCTTGCGTCGGGAAAAGGCGGAAGCGGAACAATTGCGCCAACAGGAGGAAGCCGCCAGGCAGGCTGAACTCGCAAGGCAGAAGAAAGCGGCAGAAGATCGACGTATCGCTGATGAAGAAGCCGAGCAGCAACGCCTGTTGCAGGAGCGGGAGACCGCTGCGAGGGAGTTGGTGGAAGGCATCAAACTGGGTGGTTGGATCGTCGAGGAAAGTAGCGGTGAGGGCAAGGATGCCGTTCGCCTGAAGCTGGCCGTACGGATCAATGCCTCCCGGAAGTTGGTTTTTGTGGACCGACTGGGGCTGAATCGCCGCGAATTCCTGGTGGATGAACTCGTGGATCACGTGGTGATGGGCCGGGTACGCGTACTTGGTAGCTCTGCAGAGTTTGATGACGCTCTGTCGCGGGTGGTTGGCCGTATCAGGGTCGGTCGAAACTGACCGGATAAAACACTATCGGATAGATGATCATGAGCGATATCGATTACAGTTTTGGCGACTATGAGGATGCTCCGGAATCTGGGGATAACCGTTCCGAGTACCGGCTGGCTGCGAGCGCAAGTGTGACCCTGGAGCTGGAATCACCGATTCCGGATGTCGAGGGGGATCAGTCCGGACGGTCTCTGGTATCACGCACCAGCGATGTCTCTGCCCGTGGTATCCGGTTGACGACCGCAGAACCGGTAACCCAGGGTGCGCTCTTACCTGCCTGGGTCAGTCTGGAGGATGACAATAAGCCGTTTGGTCTGATGGTGGAGGTTGTCTGGTGTCGTGCAAGCACTGAAACCAGTTGGCTGGTGGGACTTCAGATACTGGAGTCGGATGACACGTCCTATCTGGAGTGGGTGGAAGCCGTCGCAAAGGCGATGTCTGAGGGTTAAGTCGTCCCGGCAAGGCCCGAAAGCCCTGCCGGGAAAACCGGGAGCTTCAGTCTTCCAACTCGCCCATGCCGGTAATGTTGAAGCCGGCATCAACGTACATGATTTCACCAGTAATGCCGCTGGCCATGTCAGAACACATGAAGGCAGCAGCGTTACCCACTTCGTCGGTAGTCACGTTGCGGCGTAACGGTGCCCGCCTGGCATTCTCGGCCAGCATACGGCGGAAGCTCTTGATGCCAGAGGCCGCCAGGGTCTTGATTGGCCCTGCCGAGATGGCGTTGACCCGGATGCCATCACGCCCCAGGCTGCCGGCCATATAGCGAACGTTCGCCTCAAGGGAAGCCTTGGCCAGTCCCATGACGTTGTAGTTCTGCAGTACTTTCTCGGCACCCAGGTAGCTGAGGGTCAGCAGGGAGCTGTTTTCATGCATCATCTTGCGACCGGCCTGGGCCAGGGCAACAAAGCTGTAGGAGCTGATGTCGTGGGCGATGCGGAAGCCTTCCCGCGTGGTGACGTCCACATAGTTGCCATCCAGCTCGTTGGCCGGGGCGTAACCGACAGAGTGGACAATAATGTCGATGTCGTCCCAGTGCTTGCCCAGTTCGGTGAACACAGCTTCTATTTCGTCATCGCTGGCAACATCGCACGGGAAAATCAGCGAACTGCCCCAGCCTTCGGCGAATTTCTCTACTCGGGATTTGAGCTTTTCATTCTGGTAAGTGAATGCCAGCTCGGCGCCTTGTTTGGCAAAGGCTTCGGCGATGCCATAAGCGATCGAGTGTTTGCTTGCAACGCCGACAATCAGTGCTTTTTTGCCACTGAGTAATCCCATAACGATTCTCCCTGTGTTTCAGTTTAAGGCATTATCCATGAACCGCTGCGGTGCGGGTAACGCTCAATTGGTCGTAGTAATCGGGCGTGGCCTGTCATTGCGCTTTATTGGCTGTAGAACAGGGCCGCTCCAAGCAGTTCACGGGTGTAATCGTGCTTTGGTGTATTGAATATCCCGGCGGCATCGCCGTATTCCACGACCCGACCACTCTTCAGTACCAGCAATTTGTGGCTCAGTGCCCGGACCACGGCCAGATCGTGGCTGATAAACACATAGCTTAGACCATATTTGTCCTGGAGATCCCGCAGCAGGTTAATCACCTGTTTTTGCACCGTCCTGTCCAGGGCAGAGGTGGGCTCGTCCAGAATGATGAGTTCTGGCTGCAGCACCAGCGCCCGGGCGATGGCAATGCGTTGGCGCTGACCGCCGGAGAACTCATGAGGGTAGCGGTGACGGGCCTGTGGGTCGAGCCCGACGTCGGTGAGCGCCTGTATGACCCTTCGGTCCTGTTCTTCGGGTGTTGCCGGTACGTGTATTTCCAGGCCTTCACGCACGATCTCGGCGACTGACATCCGCGGGCTGAGGCTACCGAATGGGTCCTGGAACACAATCTGAATACGGCTGCGCCATGGCCGGAACTGCTTCTGGTCGAGTGGACCGAGTTCTTCGCCGCTGAGCCGAATACTGCCGCGACTGGAAGTAAGCTTCAGCAGGGCGTGGCCGATCGTGGTCTTGCCACTTCCGCTTTCACCAACGATACCCAGGGTTTCGCCTTCGTTGAGCGAGAAACTGACGTCGTCGACCGCCTGAAACCACGACTGAGGCCGACCAAACAGGCTTTTGCGAGTAACGAAGCGCACATCAAGGTTGTTCACGTCCAGCAGCGACTTGTTGTCGACCATGGTGCCCGACGGCGAGGCCGGTGGTTCTGCGTCAAGCAGGCGTCGGGTATAGGCATGCTGTGGGGCTTCAAACAGCTTCGCTGTCGGAGCTTCCTCAATCAGTTGTCCCTGCTCCATCACCACGACATGGTCTGCGTAGCGCCGTACGATGGACAAGTCGTGGGTGATCAGCAAGATGGCCATGCCCAGCTTTTGTTGCAGGTCTTTCAACAATTCCAGTACCTGCTTCTGGACAGTGACGTCGAGTGCTGTTGTCGGCTCGTCCGCGATCAGCAGGTCCGGCTCGTTGGCGAGGGCCATGGCAATCATTATGCGCTGCTTCTGGCCGCCGGAGAGCTGATGAGGGTAGCTCGTCAGGCGCTCTTCAGGCGAGGGGATGCCGACCAGATCCAATAGTTCCACGCAACGGGCACGAGCCTGTGGGCCGCGCATCCCCTTGTGCAGTGCCAGGGTTTCGCTGATCTGCTTTTCCACCGTGTGCAATGGATTGAGCGAGGTCATTGGCTCCTGGAAAATCATGCTGACGTGACGCCCGCGGATCTGTCGAAGGCGTTTCTGGCTGGCCTTCAGCATGTCCTCTCCCTGGAACAGGATCGCACCTGAGGGATAACTGGCGTGGCGTTCGTCGAGCAGTCGGAGGATGGACAGGGCGGATACGGATTTCCCGGAGCCGCTTTCTCCCACCAGGGCGACGGTTTCACCATTGTCGATACTCAGCGACAATCGATCCACGGCCTGAATGGTGTCGTCAAAACGTATGGACAGATCCCGGATTTCCAGCAGTTGCGACATATCAGTTCTTTCTCGGATCGAAGGCATCACGGACGGCTTCACCGACAAACACCAGCAGCGTCAACATGATGGACAGGGACACAAACGCCGATATACCCAGCCACGGGGCATGGAGGTTGGATTTACCCTGGGCGATCAGCTCACCCAGTGAGGGTGACCCGGACGGTAGGCCAAATCCCAGGAAGTCCAGTGACGTCAGGCCGGTTATGGCACCGGTCAGGATGAACGGTAGAAAGGTGAGGGTGGCCACCATCGCGTTGGGCAGGATATGGCGGAACATGATCTTGCGGTTGCCCAGACCCAGGGCTCTCGCGGCCTTAACGTATTCGAAATTGCGGGCGCGCAGGAATTCCGCGCGAACCACATCCACCAGCCCCATCCAACTGAACAACAGCATGATGCCCAGCAGCCACCAGAAATTGGGTTGCACGATGCTGGACAGAATAATCAGCAGGTAGAGCACCGGAAGCCCTGACCAGACTTCGATAAACCGCTGCCCCAGCAGATCAACCTTACCACCGTAGTAGCCCTGGATAGCACCCACAACCACGCCCACGATGCAGCTGAGAATGGTCAGCACAAGCCCGAACAGGACGGAAATGCGGAACCCGTAAATCACCCGCGCAGCCACATCCCGGCCCTGGTCATCGGTGCCGATCCAGTTTTCAGTGCTGGGTGGGGCCGGAGATGGTACCTCAAGGTTATAGTTCGTGGTGTTGTAGCTAAAACGAATGGGGGGCCAGATCATCCAGCCATTTGCCTCGATTTCATCGGCGATAAACGAATCGCGGTAGTCGGCTTCGGTGGGCAGAAACCCGCCGAACGTCTCCTCGGGTACACTTTCCACGATCGGAAAGTAAACATCCCCTTTGTAGTAGGCGACCAGTGGCACGTCATTCGCAATCACCTCGGCGATAAGCGAGAGCCCAAAGAGGGCCAGGAAGATCCACAGGGACCAGAAGCCACGACGGTTATTGCGGAAGTTGCGCAGTCGCCGTTGCTGGATGGGAGAGAGCGTCACCATACCTACGATCCCTCCCGGCTTTCGAAATCGATGCGGGGATCCACCAGAACGTAAGTGATATCGCTGATCAGCTTCAGTACCAATCCCATCAGCGTGAAGATATAGAGGGTGCCGAATATCACCGGATAATCCCGGTTCAACGCAGCCTCAAAGCCCAGTAATCCCAGGCCATCCAGGGAGAAGATCACTTCAATCAGCAATGAGCCGGTGAAGAATAGCGACACAAGCACGCCGGGAAGGCTGGCAATGACGATGAGCATGGCGTTGCGGAACACATGCCCGTAAAGCACCTGTTTCTCTTCCAGACCCTTGGCCCTGGCGGTCACCACATACTGCTTGCTGATCTCATCGAGGAAAGAGTTCTTGGTCAGCAGGGTGAGGGTGGCAAAGCCACCGATGACATTGGCCGTTACAGGCAATGCGAGGTGCCAGAAGTAATCTCCGATTTTCTGGTACCAGGTAAGTTCATCGAAATTGGACGACGTCAGCCCCCGCAGCGGAAACCAGTCCAGATAACTGCCCCCTGCGAACAGGACGATCAACAGTATCGCAAACAGGAAGCCTGGTATGGCGTAACCCACCACGATGGCAGAACTGCTCCAGACGTCGAATCGCGATCCGTCGGTGACCGCCTTGCGGATGCCGAGGGGGATCGAGATCAGGTAGATGATCAGGGTGGACCACAACCCCAGGGAGATGGACACCGGCATCTTGTCCAGAATCAGTTCGATCACCGAGCGGTCCCTAAAAAAGGACTCGCCAAAATCAAAGGTGGCGTAATCCCCGAGCATCTTCAGGAATCGCTCGTGGGCCGGCTTGTCGAAGCCGTACATAACCTCTATTTCTTTGAGCAGCTCTTCCGGCAGGCCACGGGAGCCGCGGCTGTCGCCACTTGAGGAGGTAACCTCGCCGCCGGCACCACCGCCGCTGGCCCGGGAAAGGGCGCTACCACCGTGCCCCTCGGTTTCCGCAATCAACTGCTCAACGGGACCGCCAGGGGCGGCCTGAACAATGACGAAATTGAGCAGCATGATCCCGAGGAGGGTGGGGATTATCAGCGCAAGGCGCCTGAGGATATAACTGCCCATTCAGCGGAACTCCGTCAAAGTTGTATCAGAGATCTGCGTCATTGGTCAGTGCTTTTTACCCACCAGTTGTTGATGTCCACACCGTTTTTGGGAACCGTCTCCGGCCGTTGAAGGAACGACCAGTAGGCGATCCGATCCTTGGCCAGGTACCAGTTTGGAATCACGTAGTGTCCATGCAGCAGCACACGGTCCAGCGCCCGCGTACGATGAACAAGCTCCTCCCGGGTAGGCGCCTGGATGACCAGGTTGACCAATTCATCCACCACCGGGCTATCCACCCCCATATAGTTGCGCGAGCCCTTCACATCGACATTGGAGGAATGCCAGTACTCCCGCTGCTCATTGCCAGGAGAGTCGGACTGGCCGATGCCCTGGACGGTCATGTCGTAGTCGAACTCACGAAGGCGCTGGATGTACTGGTTGGTATCCACCAGGCGTACGGACACATCAATGCCGAGTCTTTCGAGGTTGTTCTTGAAGGGCAGCACCACCCTTTCAAAGGTTTTCTGAAAGATCAGGATCTCGAAGGCCAGGGGATTACCGGTTTCCCGGTTCACCATGGTGCCATCCCTGACCTCATAGCCGGCCTCCCGTAACAACGTCAGGGCGGTACGGAAGTTATCGCGAAGCCCACCTTTACCCGCCGTCGAAGGGGGTTGATACTCTTCATTGAATACATCGTCGGGCAATTGATCGCGGTAAGGCTCAAGGATCTCCAGTTCGCGGCCTTCGGGCAGTCCTGATGACGCCAGCTCGCTGTTCTCGAAGTAGCTTGAGGTACGGGTGTATTGCCCGAAGAATAGATTTTTGTTGGCCCATTCAAAGTCAAACGCGTAAGCCAGCGCTTCCCGTACACGAGGGTCGCTGAATACCTGGCGGCGGGTGTTCATCGCGAACGCCTGCATGCCGGCAGGGCGGCCATGTTCTACGGCTTCAGTTTTAACCTTGCCGGAGTCAAACTGGTTACCGGTGTAGGCGGTGGCCCAGTTCTTGGCCGAGGACTCTACCCGAAAATCGAAATTACCGGCACGGAAGGACTCCAGGGCGACGGTGTCATCCTTGTAGTAGTCATAGTGAATTTCATCGAAGTTATACCGCCCTTTTCGCACTCCGATGTTCCTGGCCCAGTAATCGTCCACCCGTTTGAAGGTGATGGAGCGGCCCGCCTCGAAGTCGCCAATGCGATACGGACCGCTACCAACGGGCGGTGTCAGACCGTTGTCGCCAAATTCACGATCTTTCCAGTAATGACTTGGAAGAACGGGCAGTTGGCCAAGAATCAGTGGCAGTTCACGGTTGTTGGTGTCACCAAACTCGAAGCGGATAGTCCGCTCATCTTCGATGATTACCTCGGACACGTCTGCATAATAGTTGCGATAGAAAGGATGGCCTTTGGTGGTCAGAACATCGAACGAAAACTTCACGTCCTTCGCGGTAATGGGGTTACCATCCTGGAACCGGGCTTCATCACGCAGATGAAAGGTAACGTAACTGCGGTCTTCCGGGGTTTCAATAGACTCGGCAATCAGGCCATACGCGGAAAAGGGTTCGTCCGCCGACGGTTCCATCAGCGTATCGTATAGGTATGTGTTAATACCCGCCGCGGCTACACCGCGAATAACGAAAGGGTTAAAGGTGTCGAATCCATTGGCCACCACGGCCATTCGAAGGACGCCGCCCTTGGGCGCCCCGGGGTTAACGTAGTCAAAGTGCGGGAAGCCTTCGTCGTATTGGGGGTCGCCGTGCATGGCGATGCCGTGACGTGCGTCCGGCTCGGCTGAAGCTGATTGCCATGGGAGGAGAACCATGGCGGTAACGGTCAAAACACTGATGAGGGATGAGGCTTTCCGTGTTCTTGTCATAGATCTCGCACGTTTCGGTTCAGACTCAGGGGCTGTTTCTTATGTCGACATAGAGTACCAGACTTTGCCCGGGCTGAAGATAACGTGAGGTGTTGAGGTCGTTCCAGCTTGCGATGTCTCTCACATTAACCGCAAACCGGCTGGCGATGGTCGACAGGGAATCCCCTTTGCGGACTTGATAGCCCACCTTGCGTACCATGCCTTTGCCACGATTGGTGCTGGCCAGCATGGCGGGTTGTTTCGACTTGGACCAGATGACGAGTTTCTTGCCGGGCATCAGTGGATCACCAGGTGCCATGCCATTCCAGGACGCCAGCTGGCGGACGGACACCCGATGCTCGCGGGCAATATCCCAGAAGGTGTCCCCGGAGCGAACCTTGTAGTCAACCCGAGTGCCATTGGTGTTCTTGCCGCTCCGTTCCTGCTTTCTGGCGAGTCGTTCACTGGCACTCAGGGAATAGGTGCCCGCCTGTTCGGCAGCTGAGGGAATCACCAGCCGTTGGCCAATGCGGATGATGTGACTGTCGAGGTTGTTGACCTGCTGTATCACCGAGGGTGTGGTGGAATAACGTTTGGCAATGGTGCTCAGGGTGTCGCCGGATTCCACCTTGTAATTCCGCCAGGAAACGCGCTTCGCCGGATCCATGCCCTTGAGGGCCGTCGCGAAGGTTTCAGCATGGTCGCGGGGAACTAGCAGACGGTGGGGGCCATCCGGTGATGTCGCCCAGCGATTGTACGAGGGGTTGAGCAGGTAAATCTCGTCGATATCGACACCGGCGAGTTCCGCTGCCTGGGCCAGATCAAGCTGCGAACCGGTGTCCACGATTTCAAAGTAGGGCTCGTCGTCCAGCGGGGGCAGTTCAATACCGTAAGCCTGCGGGTCATCGAAGATCTTCGCCAGGGCGATCAGTTTGGGGACGTAATGGCGGGTCTCGCGGGGTAGGTCCAGAGACCAGTAATCCGTTGGTTGATTGCGCTTGCGATTGCGGCGCATGGCGCTGGAAACCGTGCCCCCACCACTGTTATAAGCTGCAAGTGCCAGCATGTAGTCGCCGTCAAATCGCGTTGCCAGTCGGTCAAGGTACGTCAGCGCCGCGTCGGTGGCAGCAATGATGTCGCGGCGATCGTCATGCCACCAGCTTTGGGTCAGGCCAAAATACTTACCCGTGGAAGGAATGAATTGCCACAGGCCGGCAGCACGACCGTGGGAGTACGCAAACGGATCGAAGGCGCTCTCCACCACGGGCAGCAGGGCCAGTTCCGTGGGCAGCCCGCGTTTCTCGGCTTCGGAAACAATATAGTGCAGGTAGCGGCTGCCACGATCGACGACTCGGTCAATGTAGCGCGGGTGCTTTTTGTACCAGTTCAGTTGCGCCTGGACCCTGGGTTCGCTGGCATCGTGATCCAGCGCGAAGCCTGCCCGCAGGCGGTGCCACAGGTCCGGTGTGGCGTCATTCTCTTCCGCGATCTTCTGGTCAGGATCGTCCAGCTTTTCCCTGGCGTCTTCCGCGGTTTTCTTGAGCGTTGGGTCGATGGCGTCGTCGAGCTTCGTCCGGGACGCGCGGCCGGTTGATTCGTCACCAGGCGAGGACTCAATCGCTTCTTTAAGCTCATCGTCACCGGCGGCCACGGTCAGTTTTTCTGAGGCCAGTACGTCACTTGATGGAGACTCTGAGAAAGGATCAAGAGCGCTGCAGCCACTGGCAAGTGCGCCAAGGAGAAACAGGGTGGAAAATCGCGAGACCGTCATATGACTACTTCCGGTGGCTGGTCGACGCCGGGGTGAACTGTATGAAAACCCGGCATATTTAATGAGTTATGACACAAAAGTTTCACGGATTCTATTGGAAGGCTTTTCGGGGGGTCAACAAGACTCGCGTTACGTCATTGATAGAAATTGTTACCCGCCTCTGAGCGTATCCTTTAGAACGTGTCCTTTAGAATGTGTCTTTGCCGTGCCTTGTGGCTGCGAACACGTCGTTGTCCGATTCGACGGCCAGGCCCGCTTTCTGAGCGTATTGGTGCGCAGCTTCGATGACCGCCTTGTCGTCCCAGCGCAGGAAAGGGTTAAGTTGCTTTTCCTCACCAAGGATGGATGGAACGGTGGGCATGCCATCGTCGCGACGTTTCTGGCAGCGGGCTTCGAAATCCCTGAGCGGCTCGTCATCAGGTAGCCAATGACGGGCGAACTTAAGGTTGGCTAGTGTGTATTCGTGGGCGCAATACACGGCTGTGTCGTCTGGCAGGCCCCTAAGGCTTTCCAGCGAGCGTTTCATTTGCTCCGGAGACCCTTCAAACAGGCGTCCACAACCGCACACAAACAGGGTATCGCCACAAAACAGGACCGGACGGTTGTTGACATGAACGTCGGTATAATAGGCAATGTGGTCGAGAGTGTGCCCGGGAACACCAAGGACACTGAATGTGAGCTGTTGCCAGACCACGTCATCCCCGGGGTGCACCTCACTGGTGGCGCCCTTGAAGGGAGAATTCGCCGGGCCGATGATTCTGCAGTCGGATACTGTTCCGGCGAGTTTGCTCACGCCGCCAACATGGTCAGGGTGGTGGTGGGTCACCAGGATGGTGTCCAGTTCCAGTCCGTTGTCTGCCAGGAACTCGATGACCGGCTCCGCCTGCCCGGGGTCCACGATCAATGCCTTACGGTCCTCACTGTTGGACAGGCACCAGATGTAGTTGTCATTGAAGGCTGGAATAGCGTTAATGGTCAGCATAGGCTCCACATGTGCGATACGAGTGTGACTGTTATCATAGAGTATTAATCCCGGTGCCCCAACACCGGAGAAACGAACCAGGGGAACGCAGCAATGAGCCCAACAGGTGACGTTGACTATCCCGCCCGACATGACAGCTTCGAGAGCTGGTTCCAGACGCCTCTGGGCCGTTCACTGCTGGCTGACCAGCGCGCCTGCGTTGAGCGCCATGTTCGCGCCCTCTCCGGTGCGAGACAGTTGCAGGTTGCCGTCAGTCATCGCCTGCCACTAGCCAGTGGGACGGATTTTGCCCAACGTGTTCTGACGACGCCGAACTGGCAGTCTTCCATTCCCGACGGTGTGGCGGTCTGCGATGCCGATGAGTTGCCCTTTCCCGGTGACTCCATGGACCTGGTGATTCTCCACCACACGGCGGATTTTTCGCCGCATCCCCATCAGGCTTTGCGAGAGGCCTCCAGGGTGCTTAGGGGGGAGGGCATGATGGTGCTGATCGGGTTTAACCCGTTTAGCCTTTGGGGCGTGAGGAAACTGGTTTCCAGGCACCATGAAGGCCCCTGGGGTGGTCGTTTTCTGATGAAGGGACGCATGGAGGACTGGCTCCGGCTACTGGACTTTTCTGTGGAGTCCTCGGGCTCCTCGTTTTTCCAGGTTCCGCTTCAGCGGGCGGCACTCGCAGAGCGCAGGGGCCTGATGGAAAGGGTGTGCGGCAACCGTTTCCTGCCGGTGGGGGCTTATTATTGTATCCTTGCCAAAAAACGCGTTTACTCCAGGTTACAACGGAGACCAGCCTGGCAGGGGCAGAAAGTCATTGCCTTGCCAGGACGGGGCGCAGTGGGAGCTTCCCGTGACTACCCGGCGCGCCCCGAAAACGGTCGGTGCGCCATACTGAAACACAAGCATGTCGAGGAGTATTGATGGCCGGTAAGGTTGTTCTCTATACCGATGGCGCCTGCAAGGGCAACCCTGGGCCAGGAGGCTGGGGCGTTGTTCTGAGGTACGGCGATGCCAACAAGATGTTGCACGGTGGTGAAGCGAATACCACCAATAATCGCATGGAGTTGATGGCTGCGATACAGGGTTTGAAAGCGCTCAGGCGCGCCTGCGACGTGGAGCTTTATACCGATTCCCAATATGTCCGTAAGGGCATCACCGAATGGATGACGGGCTGGAAGCGAAACGGTTGGAAAACATCCGCAAAGAAGCCGGTCAAGAATGAAGATCTCTGGCGGGAGCTGGACAATGAGGTGGCCCGCCACAAGGTCAATTGGCATTGGGTGAAAGGGCACTCGGGCAATCCTGACAACGAGCTGGCAGACGAGCTGGCCAATCGCGGTGTGGAAGAACTGGCGAGCGCCGGATAACAACGGCGTAACCAATGGGGTAACCATAGGAAAACCATGAGACAGATTGTACTGGATACGGAAACCACCGGTATCGACCCGACGGAAGGTCACCGGATTATCGAAATTGGCTGCGTTGAGTTGATGGAACGTCAGATTACCGGTCGGCACTATCACGTCTACATTAACCCGGAGCGGGAAGTGGAGGCGGAAGCCATAACGGTTCATGGCATCACCAACGAGTTCCTGGCGGACAAGCCAAAATTCGCCGAAATAGCCGACGAGTTCTTTGAGTTCATAAAAGGGGCCGAGCTGGTTATTCACAACGCGGCGTTCGATATTGGATTCATGGATTCCGAATTCGCCCGTCTGAAGCCTGTTCGCAGGACGACTGAACATTGCGGCGTGGTGGACTCCCTTGCCATTGCCCGCAAGAAGCATCCCGGCCAGAAAAATAATCTGGACGCCTTATGCAAGCGTTACGGGATCGACAACAGTAATCGCGAGCTGCACGGCGCTTTGCTGGATGCGGAAATCCTTGCTGACGTCTATCTTTTGCTGACTGGCGGGCAGACAGCACTCTCCCTGGATGCTGGCGGTGACGAAGCTGGCGGTGAGGGCGGTATCCGTCGCCTGGCGGATAATCGCAATCCATTGCCGGTACCCAGGGCCAGTGACGATGAGTGCTCCGCCCACGACGAATTCATGGCATTGCTGGCAAAGCAGGCCGGTACAACTGTATGGGATAAGCTTACAGCTGAAGAATAAGCCGAGCTAAGCAGAATATTCTTTTGGCAGTGCGAACTGTGTGTCGCGCTGTACGTTTTGTTACATTCCTGCTTTCTTGAGCTACTTGAGTTTTGTGTTATAAGTAATGATAAGTTCGCGAGTTTTCGCGAACTTTTTATTTTAGCCGGGAAGGGTAAATCTGGCTCATAAAGTGATTCTTCAAACAACCGAAAAGATCACATTCCAAGAACAGGACGCGGTAGTTTCCGCATAATTTACAGGAAGCGTTTATGGTTCAATCGTCTCTGGCGACGAAATCACAGTCATTTGATCTGGTCAAAAGTGAGATTGAGCAGACCATCAGACAGGCAGAGTCCAGCCTTGAACGCTTTCAGGAAAACCGTGAAAGCGGTGAGGATCTGCAGAACTGTGTGGATTTTCTGAATCAGCTCCGCGGTATTTTCATTCTTGTCGAACTGCGTGCCGGCACTCTGTTGTGCCAGGAAGCCGTCAGTATGGCCAATGATGTTCCCGTTGGCGCCAACGATGACAAGAATATCCTCCTGACGACTCTCAACAGCGCATTGTTCATTTTGCGCCGTTATGTTGAATACTATCATCAGCAACGTGCGGACCATCCGGAGCTGCTGCTGCCGGTTATCAATGATCTGCGCGAAGCCCGCAAGGAAAAACCCTACCCGGAATCCTGTTTCTTCGATGTTGATGTCAAGGAACGGCCGGACTTCTGCTCGGGGCTTTCTCTTCAGACGTTTGACGGTAACGAAGCGGAATACGAGATACTGGCCCGCCGTATGCGTTTGACGTTCCAGGTCGCGCTGTTGGGTGTGCTTCGTGAAAAGAACGATGTGGTGAGTAAAAAGTTGTTTGGCCGGGCGGCGCGTGGATTTGCTCGGCTTTGCCAGGGGCAGCCCATGGGGCAGATGTGGTGTCTGGTTGCCATTGTGGCGGATACCATGCTTGATCGGGTCATGGGGTTCAGCAAAGCCCGCAAGCGCATGTTCATGCGTATCGAGAAGTATTCCCGTGAAGTCGTATACGTCGGCAAGGTGGCCACGGCCAAGGATGCGCCGGATTCTCTCATTCGTGATCTGGTGTACCTGCTCTATAGAAGTGGATCGGCAAATCCCGAGGTAACCTCCGTGTTGTCAGCTTATCGACTGACGCCCGCGGAATTCCCGGACTCCATGCTTGATGCCCATGCCCGTCGTCTTTATGGCCCGGGCACCGATGTTCTCAAATCGTTGTCGACGGCGTTGCAGGACGAACTGAATCAGCTAAAGGACAAGCTGGACATTGTTGAGCGCGGCATCGAGCCGGACCTGGCGGAGTTGTCCTCCATTGCAGATGCGCTTGAGCGCCTTGCCAATACACTGGTGATGCTGGATCTCAACCAGCTGGGAACCATGGCCCGGGGTGAGGCCGTGAAGTTGCGGACTTGGGAGGAAGAGAGTCGCCTGCCAGCGGACGATGAGCTCTACAAGCTGGCCGATTCCGTATTGGGTATCGAGGACGCCGTGATGCAAATCGTGGTTCGTGGCATCACCTCGGAAACCGACGCTCTTGCTGGTGGGCAGCGTACCCGTGAAGAATCTCTTTACCTTCAGGAAGCCACCTACGTGGTGGCCGACGAAGCGAAAAGTGCGCTGACCCTCGCAAAACGTGCCATAACGGCGTTCATCGAGTCCGACTACGACAAGCTCCACCTCGCCAACCTGCCTGCTACGTTGCACAGTATCTGGGGTGGTCTGCACATGCTGGACGATCCCGGCGCGGCTTCGGTGTTGGAGCGCGTGGCGGCGTCCATTCAGGAACGATTGCTGGATGCCAGGGAAGCGCCTCAGGCTCAGGTGTTGGAAGCACTGGCGGACGCACTAACGTCCCTTGAGTACTATATAGAGAGTGTAGGCAGGCGCGAAGATCGAAATGCTGACCTGTTGAAGCTGGCGGAATCCTCATTGGAGGACGTGGGGCTTTAGTCCTGTTGCGTTATTCAATGGCCATAAAAAACCTGCCGTTTGGGCAGGTTTTTTTATGGCGTTCAAAGAGCGATCAGCCTATCGATCAGCCCATGTTGAACAGCTCGCCCAGCTTGGTTGCCAGCATCATGTCGCCTTCAGCGCGCAGCTGACCGGCCATAAAGGCTTGCATGCCATCGGTTTCGCCGGAAACGATGCCCTGCAGGGTTTCGGAGTTCATGATCAGGGTGACGGAAGGATCGTCATGGGCGCCTTCAGCCATCTTGCAGGTGCCATCCTTGATAACCAGGTGATAGGTCTTGTCGTCCTCGATGTCGAACTGGAATACCAGATCCAGGCCTTCAGCTGCGTCCGCGTTAAAATTTTGTTCGAGTTTCTCGAATATCTGAGCTACAGACATTATTTTACCCTTATTGATGGTTGTCGTGGCGTATTGACGGCTTCTGGTTCCTGGCCTTTCGCCTGCATGGAAGCCCGGGTGAGCCGACGTAGCCATTCGACTTTAGGGTTAGACATTACTGGTGTCAAGCTCGATCGAACGCTTGTTTTAATTTGTTATTGGTTCTATGGCTTGTACCTCAGGGCACCTCGGTTACAATCGAGCGCTCAAGAATAATCCTGGAGAAGCAACTTGGAATTTCTGACAGAGTTCGGTTTGTTTATTGCGAAAACGGTCACCCTCGTGGTGGCGCTTCTGGTCATTGTCTCAGTGGTTTTATCCGCTGCCCATAAAGACAAGGACGATCAGGGGAGTGACGGTGAGCTGCGGGTTCGCAAACTCAACGAGAAATACCGCAAGCTGAGGGAGTCACTTCAGGCCAAACTGCGCAGCGATTCAGAGCGCAAGGCTTTTGAAAAAGCCCGTAAAAAAGAAGACAAGGCCAAACAGAAAGCCGAGAAGGCCAAGCGCAAATCCGGTGATGCTGAGGAAAAACCCCGTCCCAAGGTGTACGTGCTGGACTTTGACGGCGATATCAAAGCCAGCGATACGGACTCTTTGCGCCGCTCGATCACAGCGGTGCTCAGCGTTGCGGAGCCCGAAACCGATGAAGTGGTGATACGTCTCGAAAGCGGTGGCGGCCTGGTTCACTCTTACGGACTCGCCGCTGCGCAGTTAGACCGTATTCGCGCCAAGGGTATTCGGCTTACGGCCTGTGTGGATAAGGTCGCTGCCAGCGGCGGTTACATGATGGCGTGCGTGGCTGACCGGATTGTTGCGTCGCCATTTGCGATTCTCGGGTCCATTGGTGTTGTTGCCCAGTTACCCAACTTCCATCGTTTCCTCAAGAAAAACGACGTCGACTTCGAAATTCTGACCGCTGGTGAGCACAAGCGCACCATGACCGTATTCGGCGAGAACACGGATAAAGGCAGAACCAAATTCCTTGAAGACCTTGAGGATACCCACGTGTTGTTCAAAGAGTACGTGGGTGAACGCCGTCCGGAACTGGATATTGCCGCCGTTGCAAACGGCGATATCTGGTTTGGTCGCCGCGCGCTGGAGGTCAAACTGGTGGACGAGATCAAGACCTCCGACGAATATCTCATTGAGGCCTGTGACAGTGCAGACGTAATCTCGGTAGGTTTCCAGCGCAAACGCACGTTGCCGGAAAAGCTTGGCCTGGCCACCAGCGCGGCACTTGAACACACCGTATGGCGGGTACTGGGCGCATTCCGCAACCAGAAAATCCAGTAAACCTACAGTAACGGGAACAGAGTCATGACAAACGACACCGAATTCAAGGCATGGCGCGTTCAGGAGCAGGACGGCGAATACGAGGGCTCTGAGCAGACGCTGCACGTATCCGATCTGCCCGAAAACGACGTCCTGATCAAAGTCAGTCATTCGTCCCTGAACTACAAGGATGCCTTGTCGGCCTCCGGCAACAAGGGTGTTACACGTAACTTCCCCCACACTCCTGGCATCGATGCTGCCGGGGAAGTCGTAGAAGCCTCCTCCGGCTCCTTTTCAGCCGGCGACCAGGTACTGGTAACCGGCTACGACCTGGGCATGAACACCGACGGCGGCTTCGGCGAATACATCCGGGTACCGGCCGAGTGGTGTGTGGCAATGCCCAAGGGCTGGAGCGCCCGCACCGCCATGATATACGGCACGGCCGGCCTTACGGCGGGTCTGTGTGTACAAAAGCTATTGACCATGGGTGCCAGGCCCGAGCAGGGCAAAGTCGCTGTCAGTGGTGCCAGTGGCGCTGTCGGCAGCGTAACGGTTGAGCTGCTTGCAAGCCTCGGCTTCGAAGTCGTGGCTATCAGTGGCAAACAAGACCATGCCGATGCACTCAAAAACCTTGGTGCCACGGAAGTGCTGGGGCGCGAAGCTCTGGCAGCCGAAAAGAAGCCAATGCTGAAACCCGCCTATGCCAACGCCGTGGATACCGTTGGCGGTGGTCCACTGGCGGAATTGCTGAAGCAGATCCACCCAGGCGGGTCCGTTTCCTGCTGCGGTCTGGTCGCCGGGCCACAACTGGAAACCACCGTTCTGCCGTTTATCCTGCGGGGCAACAACCTGCTGGGCGTGGATTCGGTTGAAATTCCGCTGTCGGACAAACAGTCAGTCTGGGACAAATTTGCCGGTGACTGGGCGTGCAGGAAAACAGAAGCGTCTGCCCGCGATATCGGGCGTGGTGAACTCGATGGAGCCTTGAAGGCATTTCTGAAAGGGGAGTCATCAGGGAAAATCGTTCTGGATCACTCCAAGTAGGCGACTGCGAGGTTGATATAGAAGAGAAGGGGCTTACTTTCCAAAACTGTGCGGAGCCAGGGATGGCGGAGCCCAAGCGTCACATGGATGTGCCGCAAGGAGCGTGTTTTGAAAAGTAAGCCCCTTCTTTTCGTACTCCTGAAGCGAATGCCTCAGGTCAGGAAGCCCGACGACGAAACAACGGCTCGTCCGTATCCGTTGCCGCCTGATACCCCTGGGTAAAGAAATTCAGGCAACGAGCTGCCTTGTTGATATCCTTATCTGCACGAAGCACATAAGTATCGAAACCGCACCGCTTCATAAACTGCAGCTGATCAAGAAGCACATCACCGACCGCACGAAGTTCGTTCCGGTAGCTCAGGCGCTCCCGAAGCAGCCGCGCGATACTGTAACCGCGGCCATCGCTGAACTTCGGAAAGTTCACCGCAATCACCGGCAGCTCATTGACCACGCCAGCCAGAATCTCCGGCTCATCATGGCTGTCGAGCCACACACCAATATCATCACGACCTTCAAAGTGTTCTTTGCCCGCTAACCAAAGGTCTGCGGGGATCAGGGCGGGTTGCTCCGGAACATCCAGAGACTCCCCGTCTGCAGGCCTTGGCACAACAACCCAGTCGTCCTGACGGATGTTTCCGTCACTGGTGATCACATCAGGCATAAACCCGCTCCTTGAATGGCTCGATGCCAATACGGCGATAAGTATCCAGGAAAGGCTCTTCCTCGGTCCGGTTATCGACGTACACATTAATGATTTTCTGCATCACTTCCGGCATGTCTTCACGGGCAAACGAGGGCCCGAGAATTTTGCCAATCGCGGCATCATGATGAGAAGAGCCGCCCAGACTGATCTGGTAGAACTCCTGACCCTTCTTGTCGACGCCA
The DNA here is from genome assembly GCF_042604615.1 of Marinobacter sp. M5B. Classification (NCBI taxonomy): domain Bacteria; kingdom Pseudomonadati; phylum Pseudomonadota; class Gammaproteobacteria; order Pseudomonadales; family Marinobacteraceae; genus Marinobacter; species Marinobacter sp. M5B. The sequence goes on along the minus strand of NZ_CP156894.1, from coordinate 2,444,483 downwards.
AGGACGCCTATGTTGCCCACATGGTGGTGACCGCAGGCGTTCATGCAGCCGGAAATGTTCAGATCAATGTTGCCGATGTCGTACAGGTAGTCCATATCATCAAACTGGCGCTGAATGGACTCTGCCACGGGAATAGACTTGGCATTCGCAAGGGCGCAGTAGTCGCCGCCCGGGCAGCAGATAACATCGGTAAGCGTATTCAGGTTGGCGGTGGCAAAGTCCATTGGCGTGATCGCTTGCCAAAGCTCGAACAGTTGATCTTTGCGGACATCTGCAAGAACCACGTTCTGCTGGTGCGTAACCCTTACTTCGCCAAAGCTGTACTGGTCCGCAAGGTCGGCAATCTGCTCAAGCTGGCGGTCACTGACATCGCCCGGCGGCGTGCCGGTTTTTTTCATGGTCAATGTCACAATGGCGTAGCCCGGTTTTTTGTGGGTATCCACATTATGGCTGATCCACTGGTCAAACTCGCGGTTCTCGAATCGTTGAGTCGCCAAGTCATCCTTCACATCCGGAACCAGTTCGTAGTCCGGTTCGGAGAAGTACCCTTTGAACTGATCAATGGCTTGCTGGGTGAGACGTGTAGGAGAGTCCTTGATGTGGGACCATTCGTCTTCAACCTTCGCCGCAAAGCCTTCGGGCGTCAGCGCCTTCACCAGAATTTTGATGCGGGCCTTGAACTTGTTGTCACGGCGACCGTAACGGTTGTAAACACGCAGCACGGCTTCAAGATAAGTGAGCAGGTCCATCTCAGGCAGGTAGTCACGGATCACCGGGCCCACCATCGGTGTACGTCCCAGACCGCCACCTACGTGAACACGGAAGCCGAGTTCGCCCTGATCATTACGCACCATCTGCAGGCCGATGTCATGTACCTGGATAGCAGCGCGGTCGGTATGCTCGGATGCGTTGACGGCGACCTTGAACTTGCGCGGCAGAAAGGCGAATTCAGGGTGGAAGGTGGACCACTGACGGATGATCTCGCAGTAAGGGCGCGGATCGGTAATTTCATCAGCCTGCACACCAGAAAACTGATCCGTGGTGGTGTTGCGGATGCAGTTGCCGCTGGTCTGGTTGGCGTGCATTTCCACTTCCGCCAACTCGGCCAGGATATCCGGTACGTCTTGGATCTCCGGCCAGTTAAGCTGGACGTTCTGGCGGGTTGTAAAGTGCGCATAACCTTTGTCATAGTCACGGGTTATGCGTGCCAGGCGGCGAAGCTGGGTAGAACGGAGCATTCCGTACGGAACCGCGATGCGCAACATCGGGGCAAGACGCTGTACATACAATCCGTTCTGAAGTCGCAGTGGAAGAAACTCGTCTTCGCTCAGCTCGCCAGCCAATGCTCTCTCGGTCTGGTCACGGAATTGTGCAACGCGCTCGGCAGCCATCTGCCGGTCGTGTTCGTCATAAACATACATAGTGGAACGTCCTGCTGAAACGCTGGAAATACGGCTTTAGTGCCATTTCTTGCGTGGGAGAATATCACCGTGTCATTATTCTTAAAATGATTATTTCCAAATATGTTTATCGACTAAGGTGATATAGAAAGCCAGATATTGCTGGACTGATTACAATTTCCCGCCTAGATTTAAAGAGGCGTGTGCGACAAAACAGATAATAACGACATAGCGAGGAAAGAGTATGAAGAAGACCGCGAGAACCGACAGTCAGGCCGACGCCGTTGCCGCCGTTTTACTGGTAATGCTGGTCGTTGCCTTCGCCGTAGTCTGGGTATCCGGGCAGTAATCGCTACTGGCCGGCAAGCACCAGCTTGACGACCACCACGAGGGTAACAACGAAGCCGACCGTAAACAGGATGCCGGCGATGATGTACGGCCAGGGACTGTGGCTTGAGAAATCCTCCTCACGGCGCTTGTCGGACTGAACGCCGAGTGCGCCGGCAAGGATGCTCTGCATCACCTTGAGAACCCCCGGTCCTGCCTTCGCTTTCTTTGCCGATTTGGCAGGCTCGGCAGGCTTGTCGGGTGATTGCTCGTTTTCGTGTTTATCCGTCATGCTTGGCTTCCGCTGGTGTGTGAAGGCGGACACCGGCGGTGATTATTCCGCCGGGTCGTACGCAAGGCTGGGCGCCAGCCATCGCTCTGCTTCGGCCTTGGATATTCCCTTTCGTGTTGCGTAGTCTTCAACCTGATCCACGCCAATCTTACCCACCGCAAAATACTTTGATTCGGGATGGGAGAAATACCATCCGGAAACCGCCGCAGTCGGGAACATGGCAAAGTGCTCGGTCAGTTCCAGTCCAGCGTTTGCCGGTGCGTCGAGCAGGTCGAACAGGGTGGCCTTCTCCGTGTGGTCCGGGCAGGCGGGATAGCCGGGCGCTGGCCGGATGCCCCGGTACCGTTCACGGATCAGGTCGTCATTTCTGAGTGCCTCGTCTTCGGCATAACCCCAGAATTCCTTCCGTACCCGTTCGTGCAGGTGCTCGGCAAAGGCTTCCGCAAGACGGTCCGCCAGGGCCTTGACCATGATGGCGTTGTAATCGTCGTTGCGATCCTTGAATTCCAGTGAAAACTCTTCCGCGCCGATGCCAGTGGTTACAGCAAAGCCGCCCACGTAATCCACGGGGCCGTCACCTTCCGGCGCTACAAAATCCGACAACGTCATCATTGGCTTGCCCGGTGCCTTGTCATCCTGCTGGCGCAGATGGTGCAGGGTGGTGAGTTCCTTTTCCCGGGTTTCGTCGGTGTAGAGCACAATATCGTCGCCGCGACGGTTGGCAGGCCAGAAGCCGATCGCCGCCTTGGCGGAAACGCGTTTCTCGTCGATCATCTGCTGAAGGATTTTTTGACCGTCCTCAAACAGCGTTCTGGCGGCTTCACCGCGCTTTGGATCATCGAAAATGGCGGGGTACTTGCCGGACATATCCCAGGAAATAAAGAAGGGCGTCCAGTCGATGTAGTCCACCAGTTGCTTCAGATCATAGGTTTCAAAGGACCGTACACCGGTGAAGGATGGCTTCGGCGGCTGGTAGTCGTCGAACTGGATTTCCGGGGCGCGGGCTCGGGCCTCCTTCAATGAGACCAGCTTGGTACGTTCCCCGCGGTTTTTACGGCGTTCCCGAATTTCGTCGTACTCCGTGCGTGCACCGTCCACCAATGCGGGTTTGGCGGTCTTGCTCAGTAGCTGGGAGGCCACGTTCACGCAGCGCGAGGCATCGGATACATACAGAGCGATGTCGTTTTTGTACTGGGGTTCGATCTTTACCGCAGTGTGAGCCTTGGAGGTGGTGGCACCACCGATCATCAGCGGGATGTTGAAGTCCAGCCGCTGCATTTCCTTGGCAACGTGGACCATTTCATCCAGCGACGGCGTGATCAGGCCACTGAGGCCGATAATGTCGACGTTTTCCTTCTTTGCCACGTCAAGGATCTTGTCGCAGGGCACCATCACGCCGAGGTCGATGACCTCATAGTTGTTGCACTGCAACACCACACCCACGATGTTCTTGCCGATATCGTGTACGTCCCCTTTGACCGTCGCCATCAGGATTTTGCCCTTGGCTTGCTGATTGCCGGATTTCTCGGCCTCGATATAGGGAATCAGATGGGCCACCGCCTGCTTCATAACGCGGGCGCTTTTGACCACCTGGGGCAGGAACATCTTGCCGTCGCCAAACAGGTCGCCAACCACGTTCATGCCGTCCATCAGCGGGCCTTCAATAACCTCGATCGGGCGGGCGGCGCGCTGCCGGCAGGCTTCGGTGTCTTCAATGATGTAGTTGGTTATACCCTTGACCAGGGCATGCTCCACCCGTTTCTCAACCGGCCACTCGCGCCAGGCCAGGTCTTCTTCCTGGGTCTTGCCGCCCTTGCTGCGATAGCGCTCGGCAATTTCCAGCAAGCGGTCGGTGCCGTCGTCACGGCGATTGAGCACCACGTCTTCAACCAACTCTTTCAGTTCCGGATCGATCTCGTCGTAGATCACGAGCTGGCCGGGGTTGACGATGCCCATGTTCATGCCGGCCTTGATGGCGTGGTACAGGAATACCGAGTGGATGGCTTCACGCACGGCATCGTTACCGCGGAACGAGAACGACACGTTGCTGACACCGCCGGAGATGGACGCATGGGGCAGGTTGTCGCGAATCCAGCGGCTGGCGTTGATGAAATCCACCGCGTAATTGTTGTGCTCCTCGATACCAGTGGCGATGGCGAAGATATTGGGGTCGAAAATGATATCGCCGGCGGTGAAGCCGATACCGACGAGGAGATCGTAGGAGCGCTTGCAGATCTCCGTTTTACGTTCAAAGGTATCCGCCTGGCCGTCCTCATCGAAGGCCATGACCACGACGGCGGCGCCGTAGCGCATGCAGTCACGGGCACGCTTGAGGAACTCCTCCTCGCCTTCCTTCAGGCTGATGGAGTTCACCACTGCCTTGCCCTGTATGCAGCGCAGGCCGGCTTCGATGACCTCCCATTTGGAGGAATCAATCATGATCGGAACGCGGGAGATGTCGGGTTCCGAGGCGACCAGATTGAGGAACGTCACCATGACGTCCTTCGAATCCAGCATGCCCTCATCCATGTTGATGTCGATGATCTGGGCACCGTTTTCTACCTGGTCGCGGGCGACGCTGAGGGCCTCTTCGTACTGCTCCTCTTTGATCAGCCGCAGGAATCGCTTGGAGCCCGTCACGTTTGTGCGCTCACCCACGTTGATGAACAGGGTGTTCTCGTCACCCGTAAACGGTTCAAGGCCGGACAGCCTCAGCGCGGGTTTCTGCTCTGGTATCTTTCGTGGCGGGTATTTGGAAACCGCTTCCGCGATGGCTTCGATATGGTCCGGGCGTGAGCCACAGCAACCACCGATGATGTTCAGAAACCCGTCACGGGCAAAGCCTTCAATAATCTCCGCCATTTCTTCCGGCGTCTGGTCATACTCGCCGAATTCGTTCGGCAGCCCGGCATTGGGGTGGGCGCTGACGTAGGTCGTCGATTTATTGGCGAGCTCTTCCACGTAGGGGCGCAGGGCGTCGGCGCCGAGGGCGCAGTTCAGACCGACTGAAACAGGCCTGGCGTGAGATACGGAATTCCAGAATGCCTCGGTGGTCTGGCCAGACAGGGTGCGGCCTGAAGCGTCGGTAATAGTGCCGGAAATCATGATTGGCAACTCAATACCACTGTCGATGAAGTACTGCTGGGTGGCGTAGATCGCAGCCTTGGCGTTCAGTGTATCGAAAATGGTTTCGATCAGGATAAGGTCAGAGCCGCCTTGAACAAGGCCTTCCACCGCTTCGTAATAATTGTCGACCAGGGTCTGGAAATCGACGTTGCGATATCCAGGGTTGTTAACATCCGGTGAAATGGAGGCAGTGCGGGATGTCGGGCCAACCGCACCGGCCACGAAACGCGGCTTCTCCGGGTTGCGGGCGGTGAATTCGTCCGCAATCTGGCGCGCCAGTTTTGCCGCTTCAATATTCAATTCCTTCGCAATCGATTCGAGACCATAGTCGGCCTGCGACAGCTGGGTGGAGTTGAAGGTGTTGGTTTCAATAATGTCAGCGCCGGCGTCAAGATAGTCCGCGTGTATATTGCGGAGCAGGGCGGGCTGGGTCAGGTTCAACAGGTCATTATTGCCCTGAACCTCACGGTCATAATCGGCAAACCGGTCGCCACGGAACGCTGCCTCGTCCAGTTTCAGGTTCTGGATCATGGTGCCCATGCCGCCATCAAGGACGATGATGCGTTCTTTCAGGGCGTTGCCAAGCTGTTCCAGGCGGTCCAGGCGAGCGTTGTGGTCGGTCATATCAATTACTTCCGGAAGTCGTTTTTGTCTCAATGGCGCGCGATCATAGCAAAAATGGCGGTTGTCGTCCCACGGCCTCATGATGTTGATCAATGGACCGATTAAAGTCTGACTATTTTACTTGGTCTTTCATGTTGCAGCGATCTCACTTAAAATGAAGGAACACTTTCAAACGGGTTGCAACTATGGCATTGGTTACGGTGACAGATCCCGCTCGGGATTACCTTGCACAACTTATCGAAAAACAGGATGTGGAGGGCATGGGTGTCCGTATTTTTGTAACCCAGCCCGGCACCAAGAACGCCGAGACCTGCCTTGCCTACTGCCCGCCGAACGAAATTGTACCGACGGACGAGCAGGTTGATCTGGGCAAGTTCACGCTGTTTCTCGATCACAATTCGGTGCCGTTCCTGGAAGAAGCCTTTGTGGACTACTCCAAGGACCAGATGGGCGGGCAGCTGACCATCAAAGCGCCTAACGCCAAGGTGCCCAACGTTGATGAGAACGCGCCCTTGCCAGATCGTATCCAGTATATCCTGGCGTCGGAAATCAATCCCAACCTCGCGGCTCATGGTGGCGAAGTGTCCCTGGTGGAAGTAGCCGAGGAATCCATTGCCGTCCTGCGATTTGGCGGGGGTTGCCAGGGTTGCAGCGCGGTGAGTCTCACACTGAAGCAGGGTGTTGAATCGACGTTGAAAGAGCGTGTTCCTGAGATAACGGCCGTTCGCGACGTTACCGATCATACCTACACAGAAAATGCTTACTATCAGTAAGATAAGGCATGTTCTAAAAGTATGACATGAAGCCGGCCGATGCCGGCTTTTTTGTTTTTGGTGCGGGTGTTTGTCAGTCGCGGTTTGTCAGTATCAGGTTTGTGAGTGCCATGAGTGCCGCGCTATCGTTGTTGCTGTGGCGGAACGGCCAATGTTGGATAATTCGATTTACCTCATTATCCGTCACATAATCTGAATCGAACGATGGGTAAGATACCCGTCATACAAAATTACGGCGCGTCCTCATCACCGTGCCCGCCAATCACACACTGGGGTTTGTCTTGGTTGATGTAGCACTTTTCTCTGTGCCACTCATGGCAGCTATTGTCGGCTGGTTTACCAATTGGCTGGCGATCCAGATGTCATTCAACCCCATCCAGTTTGTGGGTATTGGCGTTATTGGCTGGCAGGGAGTGATTCCCCGCAAGGCCGAGAAAATGGCCCACATCTGTATTGACCGCACCCTGCAGCAGTTTGGTGATCTGAACGCCGTCTACCAGCAGCTGGAACCACAACGAATTGTTGAACAGGTGATTTCCCAGGTGAATCCCCGCATGGACGAATACATTGACGAAGTGATGTATGACATCCAACCGGTGCTCTGGGACAACCTCCCGCTGTTCATGAAGAATCGCATCTATCGGTGGGGGCGGGAACAGCTCCCGTCGAGGATAGAGTCCCTGGTGGAGGATTTCGGGGATGACCTCAATGATCTCGTTGACCTGAAGGCTTTGCTGAGCCGGGAGCTGAAAACCCATCCGGACCTGATGAATCGGATTTTCATGGAAGCGGGCTCAGTCGAGCTACGGTCGGTTATCAATCGAGGGGCGATCATTGGCGGCCTGCTGGGTGCCTTGTTGGCCCCCGCCTGGGTGCGCTACCCCGAACCATGGCTGTTGCCGGTTGGCGGCTTTGCAGTGGGGTTCCTGACCAACTGGATTGCCATCAACCTGATTTTTCGCCCGCTAAAACCCCGGCGCTTCCTGTTTTGGCGTTTGCAGGGTCTGTTCCTGCAGCGTCAGCCGGAGATCAGCGACGTATGGGCAAGGTTGGTGGCGGAGGAACTGATCACCGTTGAGAAAGTGGCTGACGCCATGATCAACGGTAACCGTGGGGATCGCACGCGGGCGATCATCCAGAAGCATCTGAGGCCACTGCTGGACAACTCGATGGTCATGAAGCTCGGCGCCCAGGTTACTGTTGGTATGACCGGGTACACGGAACTTAAAAAAGCCATGAACCATAAGGCGGTGCTGGCCACCCGTGATGTCTTCGGGGACCCGGCATTCAACCGAGAGAGGGCACCGGTGGTGGCCGGGGTGCTGGCCGGGCAGATGAAGTCGCTGGCGCCGGCTGAGTTTCAGGATATCCTGCGGCCGGCATTTCGAGAGGAAGAGATTCAGCTCATGCTGGTTGGGGGAATATTGGGTTCCCTGGCGGGTGCGCTTCAGTTTTTGATCATGAGCAACGTATTGAACTAGGCGCCTGGGACACGGTTCCCTGCGTAATGAGCTGACCAGGAGGGCAGTATGGAATTTGGATGGGCAGTCGCGATACAGGCCCTGGTAACAGGATGCGTCGTACTTTCAGTGCTGGCAGGCTTCTGGTTCGGCATTGTGCGACCACATCTTGATCGCAAGGTGGCGGAGCTTATCGACGCGTCGCGGGAGATAGAGCCCAGAGTCAGGCAGGGTGTACGGGAAGGCGTGGAAGAAACTCTTCGGGAGCTGCCGGAGAGTACGGTGAAAGAATCTACCCGCCAGTTCCTCCGGTTCGGTTCGGGGCTGTTCGAAAACGGCCTCAGTAGCTTTCTGGGAGAGGTATCTGACCCCGGTCGAAAGCCCCGAAACGATTCATAGACAATTCGTCGGCCTTGGCAGACCTGCTATGCGGCAGGCTGTTTTGGCCGGTGTACCGGGAAAGAGCTGCATCAGGTAAATGCTGTTGCCTTTCTCTTCGTTAAACGCCTCCCTGACCGCTTTTACAAACAGCCTGTTTGAAGGTGGTGATATTTCATGTTGTTTGTAAAATTCCCTCAGGAATTCGATGATTTCCCAGTGATTATCGGTTAACTCAATATTGTCGTCCGCCGCAATGTCACGGGCCACGTCAGGTGACCACGTCCAGGCGTCTTCCAGGAACCCTTCGTTGTTTCTCGTTGGAATCGTCATTACCAGCTGATCACTCTGGTTGCCTCGGTGGTCAGGGCCACCATTGTGTCAAAATCAATCGATTGTACGTCAAGTCCATCGACGGCGATGGCCCTGGCCTGCAGGTCAGGGGCCAACGCATAAACGGTACCCTTCAGCGTTGCTTCACGGTCCGCCAGGGCAAGCACACCTGATTCCGTCAGCAACAGGCCATCCTGGTCTGTGATGCTCGACAGGCACGCTACAAACGCCGGGTGATCCGGCCGTTTGTTGACGATGTGCAGGGTATGGATGGTTGCCATCAATGCGCTCTCCGGGTGTTTGGGTTGCCTGCTCAGCTCAGGTTGACCACGTGGGCATAGTGTTCGAGCAGTTCGGCACACAGATCTGTCGTGGTAATGCCCGGCATCATATTCTCTTCGTTGAGGCCGTACCGCTTACAGGCCTTGTGATCAGCCATCAGGGCGGAAACGCCAAAAATGGGCGCGGCTGACAGGTTCTTCTCCACCGATTTCTGCTGCACGGCGTCTGCTTGCTGGGCCTTGCGAAGCCAGTTAACGCCCTCTCCGGTGAACAGCAACGTCACCGGCTGGTCGAACGCGGCAAGGGAAAAGGCCATGTCCAGCGACTCACGGCCCGTCCAGTCGCAATACGGCGCGCGGCTAATGATCACCAACGTCTCCATGCCTGGCTCAACCCCCACTGTGAAAATAGATAACGCGATCAGAATGCGCCACGCTGTCAACCCACTCGCCCAAACCGGCAATGGTGAATGGTGCGGCAAGATTGCTGGCGGGCAGTTCGTAGCGCTGCTGTTCGCTCTGGTCCACAATGCCCCGCCGAAGCGCCGACGCAATACAGGCAAAGCCGGCTATGTTGTGGCTTTCCAGGAAATCATGCCACGCCCGCGACCAGTGCACCTCGTCCGAGGGTGGGCTGGTCAGTGCCGACGCCAGATGAACGCCATCACCGTAGAGGAATACCCGGTCAATTCGATGGCCGCTTGCCAGTACTGCCCTGGCGAAGGCGAGCGCTGTTTGTGGCGCCTGGGAGGAGTAGGGCGCTCCGGTAATGACCAGGGTAAAGGAGCAGGGTGTGTGCGGACTCATATGTGCCTGTTTGCCTGTTGGAGTTCAGAGTACAGTTTACCTCATGAATGAAAAAACCCCGACCGAGGTCGGGGTTCTCTGGCAGTTGCCTGTCATCTGGATGATGCCAAGGCGATCAGTCGTCGCCGCTGAACGCCATCATCAGGTGAAGCAGGCTGACGAACAGGTTGTAGATGGCCACATACAGGCCAACAGTAGCGATGATGTAGTTGCGCTCTCCGCCGTTGATGATCCGGCTGGTTTCAAACAGGATCATGATGGAAGCGAAGATGGTGAAACCAGCAGACACCGCCAGGTGCAGGATGGAGCTCTGCATGAAGAACGCCAGCAGCATCGCGCCGATCAGCACGAAGGCGCCCGCTGTCAGGAAGCTGGACAGGAAGCTGAAGTCCTTCTTGGTGATAATGGCCGTTGCCGACAGACCCACAAACGCGGTCGCTGTCAGAGCCAGGGCATTCGCGACGATCTGGGAAGCGCCCGCTGCCACCATCTGGCCGATGATCGGGCCGAGGGTGAAGCCCATGAAGCCGGTAAGGGCGAACGTGGTTACGATACCCCAGGGGCTGTTCTTCAGCTTGTAGGTCGCGAACAGAAGGCCGATGTAGCCTACGATCGTGATCAGGAAGCCGGGATGCGTGCCGTTCATGTTCAGGAACGCAGTCAGTGCGGAGAATGCCAGAGTCATTCCCAGCAGCATGTAGGTATTGCGCAGCACGTTCATGGCATCTGCGCTGATACCCGTCGCCCGACCTTTTTCTGTGGTCGAATAGGCTCCCTGGTTTTGCTGGACGCCAAATCGTCTGTCTTCCATTGTCTTCTCCGTCTGTGTGTCACAACCGTTTGAATCTAACACTCATCATAATGCCAGATACACAACTTTCAATCATTTACGACAGAAAACGGCCTCGCGGATTCCATTAAATAGAGTTAATGTTGAATCGAAAGGAAGACGATGTGGCCAGGGCGTTGACAGGAAACGGAATTCCGGTATCATGCTCCCCGCTGTCGCAATGACGGCTGTGGAGAAAACGGTGGGCTGGCAGAGCGGCTGAATGCAGCGGTCTTGAAAACCGCCGAAGGTTAGTAGCCTTCCCGGGGTTCGAATCCCTGGCCCACCGCCACTTTCTCTTCCTTCCCTGATATTTCCCGTATCCTTTCAAACTGTTTCGTTAGTGCTTCTAATTCGTGGCCAATGCTTTGCGAATCGCCCGAATGCCACTCAGCGCTGCCTCATTGTCACCGTGTACGCACAGGCTGTCGGCCGGCAGTGTCAGCCAGTTACCGGATGAACTGTAGACTCCACCGTTTTTAGCGAACGATACCGCCTGATTGACAATCTTGTCTGCAGACTGATGTACCGCCCCTGGAAGGCGACGGGATACCAACTGGCCCTCATCGTCGTAGGCGCGGTCGGCAAAGGCTTCCAGCAGGATGGGGAGACCAACATAGTCCGCCAGTTTGCGGTGTTGTTCGTGTTTGACCGTCACCGGGAGCATCAGCGGCAGATCCTGCTGATAGCTTTTAACCGCGGTCATAACGGCTTCCAGGGTGCTCATGTCCCGCATCATGTCGTTGTTCAGGGCACCGTGGGGTTTTACGTAAGACAGTGTCAGGCCCTCGGCCCGACATAGTCCCTGTAGCGCGCCAAGCTGGTAGAGGATCAGAGCGTGAATTTCCTCGGGGCTGTGGCTGATGGAGCGGCGGCCAAAACCGGCGAGGTCGTGATAGGAGGGATGGGCACCGATCTCTACTCCGTGCTTCGCTGCCAGAGCCACGGTTTTCTGCATGACCGAAGGGTCCCCGGCGTGAAAGCCGCAGGCAACGTTGGCCATATCGATAAGGGGCATCACCTGATCGTCCTGGCCCATACGCCAGGCACCGTAGCTTTCCCCCAAGTCACAATTCAGTTTCATCTCACAGCTCCCGGCCCGGGTACTGGGCCTGTCTCTGTTCCTCCGCGAGCCTGACCCTCTCTGCCAGTTCTTCGGGTTCATTGCGCGGCACCTGCCAGCCCTGCAGGTTCTCCTCAATCAGCTGCGTCAGGGCGTCGATATGTCCCGGAGTGGCATTGAGGGCGGAAATATAGCTGAAACCCTCGCCGCCGGCTTCCATGAAGTATTCACGGTTTTCCTCGTCAATCTCTTCGATGGTTTCGAGGCAATCCGCCGAAAAGCCGGGGCAGAACACATCTATAGATGTTACGCCTTTTTGGGGCAGTGCTTTAAGGGTTTCGTCAGTATAGGGCTGCAGCCACTCTTCCCGGCCAAAACGTGACTGGAAGGTGGTCAGGTATTCATCCTTTCCAAGGCCAAGCCGTTCTGCCAGCAGGCGGGACGTCTTGTGGCACTCACAGTGGTACGGGTCGCCGCGCTCAAGGTACTTCAGGGGAACTCCGTGATAGGAGAGGATAAGTTTCTGGTTGCGCCCATGCTTGTCCCAGTGCGCCTGGATATGGCTGGCCATAGCCTCAATGTAAGGTGGGTAGTCCGGGTAGTGGGAGACAAACCTCAGATCGGGCAGCCAGCGCCGACGGGTAAAATTATGGGCAATGGCATCGAACGTCGAGGCGGAGGTCGAGGCAGAATACTGCGGGTACAGGGGCAGTACCAGCAACCGGCGAACCCCCTGCGCCTGCATTTCATCAAGCACCTTCGGGATTCCCGGGTTGCCATATCGCATGGCAAATCCCACCAGGAGGTTATTGCCGTGTTTCGCCTGCAGTTGTTTGCGAATCGCTTCGGCTTGCCTGGCGGTGTGAATCAACAACGGCGATCCTTCCGGTTGCCACACGCCAGCATAGGCTTTGGCTGACCGGCTGGGACGCAGTCGCAGGATAATGCCATGGAGTATCAGCCACCAGATCGGGCGCGGCACTTCAACCACCCTGGGATCCCAGAGGAATTCCCCCAGATAACGGCGCAGGGCAGACGTGGTTGGGGCATCCGGTGTTCCCAGATTGGTGATCAGTACTCCGGTTTTTTCGGGATGGTCATGGCGAAAATCGGCGGTACCCTTGTACGGCATGGTTCTGGATCCTGGAGAATGATGGGTGTCCGTTCAGAAAGTGGCTCAGGAGCGTTTCCCTGCCTGCTGGGCCATCCGCGGCGCCAGCCCGCCAACATCGTAACCAGCTTTACGGGCCTTGTTGACAATGTCGTGGGCCGGCTCGGTGCGTGCCGAACTCAGTGCCCAGAGCACGGTGCAGCGGGTTCCGGAGCGGCAGAAAGCAAGTACGGGCTTGTCTGCCTGACGGATCATTGCATCAAAGCGGTCAACGTCGTTGTCAAAGATATTCCCGGACTCGACCGGCAGATACACCCACTCCATCCCGTTTGCGCGAGCTGCGGCCTCTATGTCGGCCATGCCCGGCTGGCCGGGCTCTTCGGCATCGGGGCGATTGGCAACGAGTGTTTTGAAGCCGAGTTTTGCAGCTTCGCTAACGTCCTCCACAGTGAGCTGGGGCGAGACTGAAATCGTGTCGTCGATACGTCTGATGTCCATAAGCGATCCTTTTGCCGGTCACATAAATGCCTCAGCATAATGCCACAGGACATAGCCGCTGTCAGAGCCCAGGCCATGGGAAGTTTTAATCCAGGAGATAAAAAAAAGCCCGGCACTGGTGGCCGGGCAGAGGCGTGCGAGTAGTATCCATGAAAGACTTCCAGACAAACCGGCATCAGCAGGGACACCGGTACAGTGAAGTATTGACCATATTTTGAACACTTCAAGCCAGTGAGCGATTCGTTTGATCACATTTTTTCATATTGAAAGTGTGCTTATACTAAAGCCGCTCGCTGTGGGCCTTTCAGGCGATTTGGTTTCAGCCCTGACGCAGAGATATTGGCCTGTTGACTGAAATTCAGTGCCCGCTGTAATACAATAATGAGCCATTGAGAGTCCAACGCCTCCGAGGTTTTGCATGTCTGACGAAAACGAAAACACGCCGGAAAACGACGAGCAGCTGGCGGGTAAAATAAAAGGGTCTGCACGGCAGATCTGGCTGGCCGGGCTCGGTGCCTACACCAAGGCCGAGGAGGACGCTGGTCGCTTCTTTGAGCGTCTGGTTCAGGAAGGCGAGCAGTTGGAGAGTAAGACCCGCGGCGTGGTTGAAAAGCACGTGCGCACTGTGGAAGACCGTGTGGACGATGTGCGGGAAAAGGCCACTGGCACCTGGGACCGCCTCGAGAACATGTTTGATGAGCGCGTGTCCGGCGCGTTGCGTCGATTGGGTATTCACCGTCGGGACGAAATCGAAGCCATGGAACGCCGGATTCAGGCCCTGGAAGCGGAACTCCAACGCCTCAGGGAGCAGACCGAGGACCGCTCCGAAGAGGAATGATGCTCGCTTCCGGCCATTGATGTCAGAGGTAATCCCGGCTCATCAGGTAAATCTGTTCTTTTTCATCCGGGCCCAGGTAGGGCAATAGCAAGTGCATCATCTGGTAAACACCGCGGCCCGGGTCCATGGAGTCGCGGTCATCCAGATGCGACAGACTGTCGAAGCTGCTCCAATAGCAGGCGGTGAGCGTCAACTGGTCGCAGAGTGCATCCAGCTCCCCATCGGTAATCTCCATGACGCCCTGGCGTCGAAAGCTCTCGCAGATGACCCTGAAACCATGGGTTTTCTTTTTCAGAATGCGCCGGAAGCGGGTTTGAAGCTGCTCGTATCGGGACAGGACGTTCACCAGGTCCTGATACAGGAATCGGTAGCGGGCGACGGTTTCGAACAACAGATGCAGGAAAAAACTCTGCTGGTCCAGGCTGATGGTCGCGTCTTCCGGAACCGCCAGCAGGTCGTGCATTTCGTGTTCATAGCTGGCAAACAGTTCCCCGACAATATCGCCCTTGCTCTTGAAGTGGTAATAGAGGTTGCCGGGGCTGATCTCCAGTTCGTCCGAAATCAACAGGGTGGTTACGTTGGGCTCGCCGATGCTGTTGAACAGCATCAGGCTGGCCTCAAGTATACGGTCGCGGGTTTTCATTTTTTTCATGTCGCGGCCCGGCGAGGTGGGTTCAAAGCGAGAAACGAGCCCACACCGGACAATGGTCCGAAGGCCGCTCCATGGCGCGAATATCGTAGCTGACGCCTGCTTCTTCCGCCTTCGGTAGAAGCGGGTCACTGGCCATGATCAGGTCGATCCTCAGGCCGCGGCGTGGGTCCCTGTCAAAGCCCTTGCTGCGGTAATCAAACCAGCTGAAGGTGTCAGATTCCTCGGGGTGCAGGTGTCGAAACACGTCCGTGAAACCACGACTTTCGACCTGTCCCAGCCATTCACGCTCTTCCGGAAGAAAGCTGCATTTGCCGGTTCTCAGCCAGCGCTTGGCGTTGTCGGCACCGATGCCGATGTCCTGGTCAGTAGGCGAGATATTCATATCGCCCATTACCACAATCTCACCGTTGGCGGCTTTCAGGTCGTCCAGGTAGCGCATCAGGTCCGCGTAGAATTTTTCCTTGGCGGGAAACTTTATCGGGTGGTCTCGGCTCTCGCCCTGGGGGAAATAACCGTTGATCACCGTAAGTTTGCAGCCATTGACCGTGAAGTGGCCGGTAATCAGCCTGCGTTGGGAGTCCTCTCCGTCCCACGGGTAGCCTTTCTGGACGCTGTCCGGCGCCTGGCGGGAAAGAAGAGCAACGCCGTAATGAGTCTTCTGGCCATGGAAGTGAACGTGGTAGCCGAGTTCGCGAATGGCGTCCTCCGGGAACTCCTCGTCGGTCACCTTGGTTTCCTGCAGGCCGATAAAATCCGGGTTCAGGCTATCAATCACGGCCTCAAGCTGGTGCAGCCGCGTGCGGATACTGTTGACGTTGAATGAGACAAACATCATCGGCGGAAACCTTCTGTTTTGCAGTTTTGGCGATTGTCAGGGTGTGTCAGGAAACCGCAAGTCTACCACAACAGGTCGGTGTGTCCGCCTTGGCTGCAAGGACGGATTCAGCGGGTCAGTTCACAATCCGGAGCGGTGTCCACGGCATAGCGGATATGGGCGGTGTAGTTCGAGTCCTTGTCCTTGCGGATATTGGTCAACCCAAGGTAGTCCGTCAGCGCGCCGTTGTCGTTATAGCCCAAGAGGATCGGGTCAACCAGAAAGCTCAGGATTGTGCTCGAGGGCTCTATCAGCACCGTATGTGTGGCGTTGATGCGGTCGTCCTTCGCAGGCTCCAGTACAAAGCCATAGGCTTTGCCCCGTGTGGGCGCCAGAAAGTTGAATTCGATGCGGTCACCGGAAGTGACCTCGGGCCAGTGGTTGCGGACCAGATTGTCGAAGCCCGCATCTGCCACCAGTTTCCGGGTGACCTCCACCGTCGAGTTTTCCGTGTCGCCTTCCGGAGTCTGCCACTCGATTTCCAGCGTCGCGTCATCCCGGTTGCGGATCTCCATGACTTCATTGAAACCCGGCTGTCGGAAGGTCATCGCTGGACGCAACGTCGATTGTTCGTAAGACAGCGTCTTTTCAGCAAATGGCTCACCGTTACTGCGAAGGTAAGTCACGTTGTGGGAGGCGGGTCGGAAAAGGCCATCGGTGCACTTGCCTGTGACCACGTGCTGCTCTTCATAGAGCAGGTTGTCGCCGTTCAACGGCATCGCCTGGCCGGTAAAGCGCATCTCGGCGGACGCGGCCGACAGGGGCAGGGCGCAGGCGAGCAAAAGGGCGCTGGACCTCATCGTATCAGCTCCGGATAGAGGGCCTTGCGGAGATAGAGAAGGCTCGGGAATACAACCAGCCAGCCCAATGCCAGCGCAGCCAAAGAAAGTGTGAGATTCGGAAGTTGCACGGCGCCCAGCGCGCTGGCGGACCAGTAGGCAAAAGGCCCGGCGATGGGGGCACACACAAAGGGCAGCCAGGGTTTGCTGCCAATCCATGACAGGGAATGGCTCAGGGTGGTCATGAATATGGCCCAGATGCCGACCAGCCAGACCGGTGTGATCTGTACGCTGCCAGTGCCATCATCAAGGATGCCGGTCTGGAACCAGATGCCGTCCAGTACACCGCCCAGAACCGTGCCGGCGCCGATAAACTGCAGTTCGATGGAGCGGTGCTGGCTGACAAACAGCATGTGGAAAACCAATAGCAGGACCACGAATCCGGCAGCCATCAGGCCCGGATAGAGCACGCATACGAACCAGCCAGCCTGGAACAGGGCGAAGTTCACGACATTGCGCAGGGTATCATTGTGGATCATACGCTCAGGATGTTCTCACGCTTGTTACCTGGCTTGGCGAACAGGATCTGGGAAACTCCAATGGCTCGTTCACTGAAGCCGGCCTCGCAATAGGCGAAGTAGAAATGCCACAGGCGGCGGAAGGCCTTGTCGTAGCCAAGGCTGTCGAGCGTATCCCGGTTCGCCATGAAGCGATCGCACCAGTCCCGCAGCGTGCGGGCGTAATGGAAGCCGATATCTTCAGCGTGGGTCATTACCAGGTCCGAACCGGTGCGGACGGAGTCCAGCATCGCGCCAAAAGAGGGAATGAAACTGCCCGGAAAAATAAATCGTTGAATGAAATCGACGTTCTTCAGGGCGCGCTTGTAGCGCTGCTCGGGCATATTGATGGCCTGCACCAGGGCCAGGCCGTCCGGTTTCAGCAAGCGGCTGATTTGAGAAAAGTAGCTGTCCAGAAATTGCGGGCCCACCGCCTCGATCATTTCGATGGACACCAGCTTGTCGAACTGGCCTTCCAGGTCGCGGTAGTCGTCAAACAGCAGGGTGATCTGCGCTTCCAGGCCCTCGTCGCTGACCTTTTTTCTCGCCAGTTCCAGCTGCTCGGCGGAAATCGTCGTGGTCGTCACATGACAGCCATAATGTTTGGCCGCATGCACGGCGAATCCACCCCAGCCGGTGCCGATTTCGATCACCCGGTCGCCCGGTTGCAGGTCCAGTTTTCGGCAGATGGTATCCAGTTTGTGAACCGCCGCTTGCTCCAGCGTCGCCTCTGGGCCTGGGTAGATGGCGGAGGAATACATCATCGTGGGGTCAAGGAAGGTCTCGAACAGGTCGTTACCCAGGTCGTAGTGGGCGCTGATGTTCTTGCGGGAACCTTCCTTCGTATTGCGATTCAGCCAGTGCAGGCCCTTCAAGGCCGGTTTGGTGACCCAACTGAATCGGTCCTCGAAGGCGTTCATCCGATCAACGTTTCGGGTAAAGAACCGCAACAGGGCCACCAGGTCCGGAGTCGACCAGTCACCTGCGACATAGGCTTCAGCGGCACCCACGCTGCCGCCTGTTAGCAGATCCTTCCAGGTGCTGTGGTCATGGATGACCAGCTCCGCCGGCGCGAATCGGCTGTCGCTGTCTCCAAAGGTCAGGGTTTCCGCCCCGGCTTCACGAATTGTCAGTGTTCCCGCTTCAAGAAGGGAAAGCTGCTGGCACACAAGGGCTTTCGCCCACCGGCTGGTGAGCGGCGCCTGGCCAGTGCCAGTGGATTCAAGCGAGGTGTTCAGGTTCTCCATGAGCTTACCTTTCCGGTTGTCTTGTTCTGGGCTGTGGGTTCGGTGACATCCTGGCCTGAGTCTTCTGCGCCGCGCCGGTGCGCCGGGTCGTTTTCAGGCAGCTTGTTTGGATGAGTAAAGAACGGCACCCCTTTGAGCTTGAGCTTCAGGGCGTGCCAGTAAATACCACCCACCACCTTCAGCGCTTCCAGTGGAAACTGTCTAAGGCTCCTGTGTAGTTCTTTACGATCCAGGGGGGTGCGTCGGACCACCAATGTGGCGTCAAAATGCTTGCGTTCGTCCTGTTTCACACCCATGTGGATTCGAAGTTCAGGGCCGCGGAAACTGAACGTCCACTGGTAATGCTGATCCATGGGATTGAAGGGCGATACGTGAAAGCGTTTGCTGAAATCGAAGCGCTCAGTGCGCCAGCCGGCACTGGTTGGTTCCGCGCCTGTGGTTTCGAGGCAGTACACATGGCGATCTTTCCAGGGTGTATTGGTGATCTGAGCCATGATGACCCGGGGCACGGCTCCATGATCCGGGCGGTCGCCGGCGTGGTAGCAGAAGTAGAAACTGACCGGATTGAACACATACCCGAAATAACGGGGATGAGTAATGAGTTGCACCGCGCCGTCCGGGCGCCATCCCGTCGCCTGTTGTACCTGATCGCTCACGGCCTGCAGGAGGTTGGCGGTCTCGGGCCGGAAATAGTCACGGCGGTACAGGGACAACCAGTTGAAGCGTTCCAGGGAAAACAGGCGGCTGATATGGGTTATGGATGGCCACTCGCGCAGGTCCAGGGCCAGCATGCCGGTGCTGTAGCTGAATTCGTGGCGTACCGGTGTCTTGCGACGATGCCGAATCGTGCCCTCCAGCCATTGGCTGTGAAGCTGATTGGCGACCATGTTTTGCGGTAGGGCAGCGTTCATGGCTACAGCTCCACTCCCAAAGCCTGAGTAACGCGGAGCGCACTGCTCACACCGTCCTCATGAAAGCCATTGAACCAGTAGGCGCCACAGAAGTGGCTGCGGTTGTGGCCGCCGATTTCGTCATAGCGTTTCTGGGCCGCCACGGCCTCCAGGGTGAACACGGGGTGTGCGTAGTCGAAGCGTTTTATGATGCGCTCCGGATCAATGTCCTGGCTGCGGTTGAGGGTGACACAGAAGGTTTCCGGTGCCTCATCGAAATTCTGCAGTACGTTCATGTTATAGGTCACAGACACAGGCTCGGTGCTGTGTTGCGGTATGAAATAGTTCCACGCCGCCCACGCCCTGCGATTTGATGGCAGTACCGAACTGTCGGTGTGCAACACCACATCATTGCGTTGATAGGTAATGGCACCAAGAATATCCAGTTCTTCGGCGGAAGGATCGGCAATCATGTCGAGGGCCTGGTCGCTGTGGCAGGCAAACACCACCTGGTCAAAGTGGTGGTGCTCGTTATTGACGGTGACCACCACATGGTCCGGCTCACGGACGACGGAACTGACCGGGCTGTTCAAATGTATGCGTTCGCCCAGGCGTTCCATCATCGCATCGACATAGCGCGCGGAGCCGCCGGAAATGACCCGCCAGGTCGGACGATCGTCTACCGACAACATGCCGTGATTATTGAAAAACTGGAGAAAAAATCGGATCGGGAACTGTTCCAGGACAATCTCCGGCGCCGACCAGATCGCGGCCCCCATGGGGACGATGTAGTATTGGCGGAAGTAGCGCGAGTAGCCGTTGCGGTTCAGGTATTCGCCCAGGGTTTCGGTGTCTGCGATGTTGCCAGCGGCCAGGTCTGCCCGGGATTCCTTATTGAAGCGCAGGATCTCCTGGATCATACGAAGAAACGGTAGATTCAGCAGGTTTCTGCGTTGGGCGAACAGGGTGTTCAGGCTGGTGCCGTTGTACTGTAGCCCGGAAGAATGACAGTCAACACTGAAACTCATGTCGCTGACTTCCGACGCAACACCCAAGCGGTCCATCAGCTTCATGAAATTGGGGTACGTCCAGTCATTGAAGACGATAAAACCGGTGTTGACCGGCCACTCCCGACCACCGGCAGTAACCATCTCTGTGTTGGTGTGGCCTCCGGCATAGTCGCCGGCTTCAAACAGCTCCACATCGTACTTTTCGGATAAGAGCCAGGCTGTTGTAAGGCCGGAGACCCCAGCGCCAATGACTGCAATACGTTGACGTTCGTTACTCATCCACTGGTTTCCTGTTCATTCCTGCTTTTGCGGCTCATGCTGGCGGCCATGCGATCAATCAACCCCTGGGGCAGGGCGCCCAGAGCCTTCAGTGTCCAGGTGAATCGCTTCGGAAAAGCGATTTCGTTACGGCCTTTACGCAGTCCTTTGACGATACGGCCCGCGGCGTCTTCCGCTGAGACCAGGAACGGCATCGGAAAATCGTTTCTGTCGGTCAGCGGCGTTTTCACAAACCCCGGCGAAACCACCACCACGTCGATGCCTTCGGGCGCCAGATCCGCTCGTAGCGCGTGGGCAAAGTAGGTGAGCGCGGCCTTGGAGGACCCGTACCCCTCGGCACGGCCGAAGGGAAACCACCACGCCGATGAGCTGACAATCACCAGCGTCGCCGGTTGGCCCTTCGCGACAGTGCGCCGCAGAGCCGGCAAGGCAATATCCAGACAGCGTGCGGTGCCCACCACGTTGGTGTTGATGTTGTTTTCAATCACAGCGCTGTCGTAGTCGGCGATTTCCAGGTATTCACAGGTGCCGGCGTTGAGGATGGCCATGTTGAGGTCGCCGTGGGTTTCCAGGGTGGAGGAAATACCCTGTAGGTCGTCCCGGCTCGTGGTGTCCGCCCGCGCTGCTACAACTCGCTCTGGCGCCAATGCGCTCAAGCCGTCCAATGCCTCCTGCCGTCGGCCGGTGATCACCAAACGGTGCCCCTGGTCTACCAGCGCGCGGGTAACGGCTTCGCCGATCCCTGAGCTGGCCCCGGTAATCCAGATGTTGGATGCTGTTCCAAGCCGTTCACTCATCCCGCCTGATTCCTTATCCAACGGATCACGCCACCCAGTAACGGAAGGTTTTCGTAGAGCAACTGGCCGATGTCGAAATAATCCCGATGGGAGAGAACGCGCCCCTCACGAATAACCAACTGACTAATGCCTTCCACCGCAACCGGGTTGCCCTTCCGAATACGCTTGTGCCTGAGGTGCATCACCCAGGGAATGCACACATCCTCGCCGTTGACCACGGGCTCGCCGAAGTCGAAACCGCAGGAAATCACGTTGGCGTAGGCCCCGGAAAAGTATTCTGTCAGTTCACCAATTCCCCGCACGCACGTGAACGGATCGGTAAACGTCACGTTTTCGCTGTACACGCTGGACAGCTCCGCCATGTTGCCGGCGCAGAGGTTATTGAAGAGTTGCGTGAAGCGCCCAAGAGTTTCCTGGACGGATGAATTCTGGTTGCCCATTTCGATGATAGAGGCGGTACTCATGAGTGTTTCCTCCTCATGGAATCCAGTTGGCGGGTTTCTTCCTGAATGTGTTCTGGAATAGGGTTCATGTCCCATATGATGCCAAGACGCGCGAGTAGCCACAGTCCGTACCAGGTCATATCCACCTCGTACCACCGGAATCCCTGGCGCACGGATTGCGGCCAGCGATGGTGGTTATTGTGCCAGCCTTCGCCCATGGTGATGAGCGCGAGCCAGACGTTATTCCTGCTGTCGTCGGAAGTCTCGAAACGGCGTTTTCCCCAGACGTGGGACAGAGAATTGATGGACACCGTGGCATGGAACAGCAACACCGTCGATATAAAGAAGCCCCAGGTCAGCAGCTGCAAACCATTGGTGCCCAGGCCGGGCGCCCACGCCGCCAGAGCTTCACCCAAGGCATAAATACCGACCGCGGCTGCCGCCGGTACCAATGAGTCAAAGCGGTTGAGAAAGCGGAGTTCGGGAAATTTCATCCAGTCCTTCACCCGGCGCTCATCCATGGCAAAGCCCGCGTCACAGGTAAACCAGCCAACGTGGGACCACCAGAACCCGCCTTGGTGTGGTGAGTGCAAGTCCTTCTCGTCGTCCGAGTGTTGATGGTGGTGCCGATGATGAGCGGCCCACCACAGCGGCCCACGTTGGGCTGCGCTGGCGCCCAGGACACCGAAGAAAAACTGTGCAACACGGCTGGTCTTGAAGGTTTTGTGGGCAAAGTAGCGATGGTAGAAGCCGGTGATGGCAAACATGCGCACGGCGAAAAAGCCAATTGCAAAGATGACGGCAAAGGTACTGGTGCCCGTGACGATGACCAGCAAACAGGCCAGATGAAGTGCTATAAAGGGAACCACCCTGAGAAAATTGAAAGCCCGCGAGCTTGTGTCGAGGTGATCCGAACCCGCAGCGGAGTCGAACCATCTCAGAATGTTTGTCAGCCAGTGTTGCACTCGGGTCATACCCTGATTGCCCTTTCGTTCGTGGTTTAACCTGTAAAGCCTGGGCGTTGAAGAATCTCAACCAGACGCTTGACGGGTTCTACGTTCCAACAACCGAATTTGGATGCACGTTATACGATGTTTAACCAAACCGATCAGATGCCTGTTATACGCCGGATTGCCATTGTTGGTTCAGGCATGGCCGGCCTGAGTGCAGCACTTCTGCTTCAGGAGCAGAACCATGAAGTGACGATCTTCGAGAAAAGCCGCGGCCCGGGCGGTCGCATGGCCGCAAAGCGTGTTGCGGGTGGCTCCGTAGACATCGGGGCGCAATACTTTACGATCAGGAATCCTGCTTTCTCCGCCTTCCTGAACCGTTATGCCGAAGGCAGTTTCAGGCCGTGGCCCGGGCGGTTTGGTTACCAGACCACCTCCGGGCAATGGGAGCCGTTCCCGCAAGAGACCCGCTACGTCGGCGCTCCCCGGATGACCACCATCACCCGCGGGCTTTCCACCGCTGCAGACGTCCAGGCGCAAACGCGCATTGATAGCCTGGTTCGCCAGGGTCAACAGTGGTTGCTGAACGATACAGACGGCGAGTCTTATGGGCCCTTTGACGCGGTTATCGTCACGGCACCTCCGGCTCAGACCCGGGATCTGTTCAGCAACAGTGCACTCACAGCGCTCTCGGACCAGATGCAGGACCACGTTAGCCATATCCAGCCGTGCTGGGCAACCGCTGTCTATTTTCGGCAGGCGCTGGAACAGCCCTATGACGGGATGCGGTGCCAGAACCCGATACTCGACTGGATTGCGAATAACTCGAGCAAACCGGGCAGGGACGATTCCGGCCAGTGGTGGGTTCTCCATGCAACGCCTCAATGGTCTCGGGAGCACGAAAATACCTCGGCGGACAAGGTGTCGGCTGCCATGATTGAGGCGTTTAAGAAGGTAACCGGTGTTACTGTCTGCCCTGACGACTGGATTTCGCACCGGTGGCTTTATGCGAAATCCTCGCCCACGGAGCAACCCGGTTTTCGCTGGTATGGCGACCAGCGCATCGGGCTGGCCGGGGACTGGCTGAGCGGCGGCCGCGTGGAGGGCGCGTTCAACAGTGCCAGTGGCCTGGTCGCGCATATGCTGGCGGACTAAGCCCAACTTACTTGCCGGTCAGTACGGTTGGCCGAACGTAGAAGTGGGTGATGGTACCGTCGCTGAACTTGCTGAAGAAGGCGCTGATATCGGTAATCTTGCGCAGGGAACGGGCACGGTTGATCGGATCACGCACCAGTACCTTGATGCCGTTGAAATTGTCCTGGATGTTCGAGAACCGTGCCCGCATGGAGCAGGTCACAACCTCGCCCGGGTCCAGGTCCAGCTCCCGGGCCAGCCAACGGCTGTGATCCTCGATGCCGGCGACAGTCAGATCTTCACGGGTGTCCAGGTGGTTCAGTTTGGCCCGGTCCACAATGCAGCGTGAATAACTGCCAGACTTTTTCCGCGCCACTTTGCGAAAAGCCTCCCAGAAGAAGCTGTCTGTCAGTTCTGCGAAGTAACGCATGTCGCTCAGGCAGGTATCCACCCAATCAAATATTTCCGGGTCTTCAAGCACTTCGTTGATCGCTTCCCGCAACAGCCAGTCGAAACCCAGGGCCGTCTTGTGGGCGTAGACCTTGCGGTACATCTGGTGGCGGCTGTAGACGAAGTCCTCCAAGGCGCCAAGACCCTTCTGGGTGATGGCCAGGCCGAGCCAGGGCTCGCGCACGTCCCAGCCGAAGCGCAGGTTGCTCAGCAGGTGGTCAAGGTTGAAACCACCGATGGTGACTGAGGAGTGAAAACCGTCCCGAAGCATGTAGTCGGCCCGGTCGGCGTCGATTTCACCGGAGACAATGGACGACATCAGGTCCATCACCAGCCGGGGGGTGTCGGCTTCGCTTAGAACACCGGAGTCCGCGTCGTTACCGGCGATGAAATTCCAGAAGGTGCGTGCGTGGCGGCAGAACGCATCGCTGGGCCGCACATCCGTGGTCTCCATGATGCCGATCACGTCTCTTGGATCGAGGCCGGCGGTCTCAAGGTCAATGGACGACAGCACTTCGTGGGCAACCCTCACGGAATAGTGCTCGTGCTCCAGTTCTTCCGGGCGTTCACTGTGATACACGGAATAGTCGACACCGCTCCAAAGGTCATCAAACCGGTCGGGCCGCGACATAAGGTCGTGGATGCGCCGCGCCTGGGTGAACTGGTGGGAGAAGCTGGAATGTCCGCTGTCGTGCAGCAGGCAGCCCAGGCGGATGGTCTTGGCCAGGTAGTCAATGGCATCAAGCTGGCTGAGGCTAAGGTCTGTCTGGTCGCTGAGCTGGCGTTCCCGCAGGTAGGCGTCGATCATCGAGCGGAACATCCGCGTGCCCACGTGCATCACGCCAATACTGTGAAGGAAGCGTGAGTGGGTCGCCCCAGGGAAAACCAGGCTGAGGATGTCGTTCTGGCAAATGTTGCGCAGGCGCTGGAACAGGGGATGGTCGATAACCTTGATTTCATGCCGGTAAAGCGGAATTCCGCCATGGACCGGGTCCATGATCAGCTTGTCATAAGCCCCGAGCAGGTCATTGACGGCACTTCTCATAGATTACAACCTCCCAAAAACATCAAACATGTCTTGTTATATCACAGGGGCGTGCCAGAATAGGTATCAGAAACCCAATTTCCTGTTTACCGATGGTAGTTTAGGGCAATCGCCATGACATCGCGCACCGAGCGCATTCTTATTATCGATTCGGATGAACGTGCCCGCTCGGAACTGGGTCGATACCTTGAGGCCAGGGGATTCTACGTTACCGGTTATTCGGACCTGGCTTCCGCCCGTTCCCTGTTCGACGATAATATTCCGGACATCATTTTTGCCGACCTGTCGCCGGACGCCATTGGTGAGCTTGCCGGTCGACTGGAAGACGCGGAAACCTTCACCCCCATCGTTGCCTGCTATTCCACCGCAGATGCCTCCGAAATCGTCAATGCGCTGAGAGCGGGCGCGGCCGATATCGTGCTTAAACCCTGTTCCGATGATCGTGGCGCCCTCGATGACGTTATTGGCAAGCTGTTTGATCGGGTGCGTGTGAACCGGCTCAACCAGCTTTACCGCCAGGAACTGGAAGAAGCGAACCGGGACTTGCGGGATGGCATTGCGGAATTACGCGCCGACCAGCGCGCCGGCCGTAAGGTCCAGCTCAGAATGTTGCCAGACCGGGAACAGGTGCTTTCCGGCTTTTCCGTCAATCACCTCATCAAGCCCTCGCTGTTTCTCAGCGGGGATTTCCTGGACTATTTCCGAATAACCGAAGACAAGGTGCTGGTGTATATCGCCGACGTGTCTGGCCACGGTGCCAGCTCGGCGTTCGTAACGGTGTTGCTGAAAAACCTGACCAACCGCCTCCAGCGCAATCTCAGGCGTGGCTCCAGTGATGACATCCTGTTTCCCGATCGTTTCCTTGAGCGGATTAATTCCGAGCTGCTCGATACCGGGTTGGGCAAGCATGTAACGGTGTTCGTAGGCATCATATCAACGTCTGACAGGAGCCTTCGCTATTCGGTGGGCGCCCATTTCCCGATGCCGATCCTTTCCCTGGAGGGCGGCAGGACAGAGTTCCTCGAAGGCAGTGGCTTGCCGGTAGGGCTGTTCGAGACGCCGGAATGGGAGGTTTACGAAGTTCCACTGGACAAGCCGTTCCACCTGATTCTTTTCTCAGACGGTATACTGGAGGTCATCAAGGCCAAAAGCCTGGATGAAAAGGAAAAGACACTACTTGAACTCGTCTCGGGAGGTAGTCACACTATTGCTTCCCTGGGCGACGCTCTGAATCTCGACGAGATCACAGAGTTACCTGACGATATTGCTATCGTATCAGTAACGGATACCGATCCTGATACCAATGGCCCGACGTCGACATAGTGGCAGTGGATTCAATGGCTGGTTACAAGATCCTGCAAGCTGAAAAACAGGGCATCTATGTCCTTAAGTTTATTGGAGAAATCCGGCTGAACCTGTGTTCGACGCTGGACAATCTGGTTGAGTCCATTACCCAGGATCCTGACTTCAAGACGGTGGTTATTGATCTTACCGAAACCGAGATCATCGACAGCACCACCCTTGGGCTGCTGGCCAAGATTGCCATGGCTGCCCAGAAACGCAGTAATTTCCTGCCCACGATGATATCCACCAACCCTGATATAACCCGAATCATCACCTCCATGGGTTTCGACAAGATTTTCATCATTGTTCGCGAGCCTGCGTCCCGCATCGAAGAACTGGAAGAAATCCCCGTATTGCGCGCGAGCGAGCAGCAGGTCAGGGATAAGGTGTTGGAAGCCCACCGTGTGCTGATGGGCCTGAACAGCCGTAACCGGGAAGAATTCAAGAACCTGGTGCGTGCCCTGGAATGCGAAGAGTCCGGCTGAGCCCGGGGTCATCACTGCGTTCTCCATTCCTGCCGGCCGTTTACCGGGCTGAACCATAAAACATAACGGAACGACTATGCCTGAGAAAAATAACCGTGGGCCCACCGACGTTTCCCAGACCGGCCATGATGTAGCGGTTCTCGGCGGTGGCAGTTTCGGTTCTGCCATGGCCAAAGTGCTGGGGGAGAATGGCCATACCGTCCATTTCTGGATGAGGGACGAAGCCCAGGCGGATGAAATCCGCAACACCGGTATCAACAGCCGCTATATGCCGGATGTCACCCTAACTGGTGATATTCAACCGACTACCAGCCTGCCGGAAGCCGTCGGTAAGGCTGAAATTGTCTTTGTGGCCATTCCCAGCAAAGCCTTCCGCTCCGTCATTCGTGAAAACAGCTCTGAGTTCCGGGAAGGGCAGATCGTTGTCAGCCTGACCAAGGGCATCGAAGAGCATGGCTTCAAGCTGATGAGCGAAATCCTTCAGGAAGAAATTCCGCGTTCCCGCATTGGTGTGCTCAGCGGTCCCAATCTGGCTGGTGAAATCGTCAGTCAGGACCTCACGGCAACCGTTATCGCAGCCAAGGACCCTGACGTGCGCCGCACGGTTCAGGAACTGCTTGGCTGCGAATATCTGCGGGTCTACGCCAATGTGGATGTGTATGGCGTCGAGCTGGCCGGTGCACTGAAGAATATCTACGCCATCGTTGCCGGGCTGGCGTCAGCGCGGAATCTGGGAGAAAACGCCAAAGCGATGCTGATTACCCGCGGGCTGGCGGAAATGAGCCGGTTTGCGGTCAGCCTGGGGGCCAACCCCATGACGTTTATGGGCCTTGCGGGGGTAGGGGATCTTATCGTGACCTGTACGTCTCCGAAAAGCAGGAACTACCGTGTTGGTTACGCCGTAGGTAACGGCCAGGCGCTGGATGAGGCGGTCGCGGAGTTGGGCCAGGTGGCCGAGGGCATCTATACCCTGAAACTGGTCAAGGAGAAATCCGAGGCGATTGGTATCTACATGCCTTTGGTTCGAGGGCTCTATGAGATTCTTTACGATGGCGCCTCCATCAGTGCAGTGATCAACAGTCTGATGATGTCGGTCCAGAATTCAGATGTGGAATTCATTCTTCCACGAACCATCAGTCAGTAAGGTTCGGGTTAGCCGGAGGGAAAGCCAGTGCACTTGATCGTCATGCGCCATGGTGAGGCCGGTTGGCACACTCTCGACAGGGAGCGTGAGCTGACGGAGTTTGGTCGCCACGGGGTGGCGGACGTAGCCGCTCAGATTGCGGAGTCGCCCTGGCGCCCCGAGTTTATTTGGTGCAGCCCATTGGTCAGGGCCCGGCAAACCGCTGCGATTGCGTCTGAGATTCTGAATTGCCCGGTCACGGAAAAGGATTATATTACGCCGGATGATGATCCCGGCCGTTGTCTGGATGAGTTGATCGAATCCGCTCCCTCTCCGTTATTGCTGATTTCTCATATGCCCTTTGTTGGCAGCCTTTCGACACTCCTCGTGGATGGTCATCGTAAGGGCATCCCCTTTATGACCGCTCAGGCAGTGGTTCTCGAAATGCCTGTAGCAGGCCCAGGCTGCGCCGACTTGCGGGCACAATTCCTACCCTGAAATCTCTCATAAGACCTTTAAAATCGGTGCCCCAGCGCCCATAGTTTCTGTGAAACCACACAGGAATAACCTTTATGAGCCAGAAGCCCGAGACAATTGCGCAACAAGTGGAAAGTGCACAGGCTCCCGGAAAAGGCCTGCCACCGCTCGAAACATGGAACCCGGAGCTGTCCGGAGACATTGATATCGTGATTGCCCGTGACGGGCAGTGGCTGTATCAGGGCAAGCCCATCGGCCGGGACGCCATTGTTAAGCTGTTCTCGACGATTCTGCGGCAGGAAAGTGACGGGCACCATTATCTGGTGACGCCGGTTGAGAAGTGGCGGATCACTGTCGAAGATACGGCCATTCTCGCTCATTCTCTTGAAGTCTCTGGCAGTGGAAAGGACCAGGTTCTGTCAGTAACGACCAACACAGGAGAGACACTGTTAATTGGGGGCGAGCACCCTCTGCACATTGGGGTTTATGAAGGAACCAACGAACCACGCCCGGTCATCGGTTTACGCCACGGTGTGGAGGCAAGGCTGGTAACGGCCGCTTATTACGATCTGGCCGACCGGGTGACTGAAGAAAGTTCCGGTGAAGATACCGTTATAGGTGTCTGGAGTAGCGGAAATTTCTACAAAATTGCCGATAACGGTTGAATTACCAGCCGCCGTCCCAACTAACTCACGGTAGAAAACGCAGTCTGACACTTGTTAAACTGTATTTTCGAACTTGTTACCGAGCCTGGCTCTCTAACGAGGCCCGGTGGTCGTAAGTCCCTCTGTGCAGTCTGGCTGTTCAAGATCACTTTCGATTGCCCAAATTTACATCAAACAGTCATTGCGACACGCAAGGAGATCACATGGCCCAACCTCGTGTTGTCACCATCCACTACACGCTCACCAACGACCAGGGAGAAGAGCTGGACTCCTCCCGTGTAGAAGGTCGCGAGCCTCTGTCCTATCTGGAAGGTGCTCAGAACATTATCGGCGGACTGGAAAATGCGCTGAACGAAAAGAACGCTGGCGATCAGGTTAAAGTATCTGTTGAGCCGGGTGAAGGTTACGGCGAAGTCAACGAAGAACTGGTCCAGCCGGTCCCACGTTCTGCGTTTGAAGGTGTCGACACCATCGAGCCGGGCATGCAGTTCCAGGCACAGACTCCGGGTGGCCCCCAGGTCGTTCGTGTCGTGGAAGTAGGCGACGAAACCGTCACCATCGATGCCAACCACCCGCTGGCAGGCCAAACCCTGCACTTCGACGTGGAAGTGGTTGAAGCGCGCGAAGCAACTGACGAAGAGCAAGAGCACGGTCACGCTCACTGATCTCGTCATAGTTGTTCATAAAAAAACGGCCCCTGTTGGGGCCGTTTTTTTGCTACCCGGAACTATTTACATGTTCGGATAGTTCGGACCACCGCCACCTTCCGGCGTCACCCAGGTGATGTTCTGGGCCGGGTCCTTGATGTCGCAGGTTTTGCAGTGAACGCAGTTCTGCGCGTTGATCTGGAACTTCTTGCCACTGCCGTCATCCGCTTCAACCACTTCGTACACGCCGGCCGGGCAGTAGCGCTGCGCAGGCTCGTTGTACTTCGGCAGGTTATCCTTAATTGGGATGTCCGGGTTGGACAGCTTCAGGTGAACCGGCTGATCTTCTTCATGGTTGGTGTTGGAGATAAACACCGAGGACAGCTTGTCGAAGGTCAGTTTGTTATCCGGCTTCGGATAATCGATCTTCTTGGCCTGGTCCGCAGGCTTTAGCGTGGCATAGTCGGGAGTCGTGTCGTGGAACGTAAACGGCAGGCTGCTCCGAAGAATGTTCTGCTCGAAGTAGGCAATCGCGCCGCCCACGAAGTTACCGAACTTGTGCATGCCCGGGCTGAAGTTGCGCTCGGCATACAGCTCTTTATAGAGCCAGCTATCCTTGAAGCGCTCTTCGAAACTGGTGATTTCCTCACCGCTCTTGCCGTCCTTCAACGCTTCAAACACTGCCTCTGCGCCCAGCAGGCCGGATTTCATGGCGGTGTGGGAGCCCTTGATCTTGGAGCTGTTCAGGGTGCCTGCGTCACAGCCCAGCAGCAGGCCGCCCGGGAAGCTCATCTTCGGCAGGGAGTTGAAGCCACCTTTGGTGATGGCGCGGGCGCCATAGGCCACTCGCTTGCCGCCTTCCAGGTGTTTCTTGATCTCCGGATGCAGCTTCAGGCGCTGGAACTCGTCGAACGGGCTCATGTGCGGGTTGCTGTAGGACAGATCGCTGATCAGGCCAACGTATACCTGGCCGTTTTCCAGATGGTAAAGGAAGGAGCCACCGGTGGAGCCGGATTCGTTCAACGGCCAGCCAGTTGTGTGGATAACCAGGCCTGGCTCATGCTTGGCCGGATCGATGTCCCACAATTCCTTGATACCAATACCGTAGTGCTGAGGGTCTTTGCCTTCGTCAAGCTTGAAATCGTTGATCAGGCGCTTGCCCAGGTGACCACGGCAGCCTTCGGTAAACAGGGTGTACTTGGCACGTAGTTCCATGCCTGGCATGAAGCCGTCTTTTTCGGAGCCGTCACGGGCCACACCCATATCGCCGGTGATAATGCCCTTGACCTGGCCATCTTCTACGATGGTTTCGGAAGCGGCAAAACCGGGATACACCTCAACGCCCAGGCCTTCGGCTTGCTCGGCCAGCCAGCGGCACAGGTTGCCCAGGCTGATGATGTAGTTGCCGTGGTTGTGCATGTTCTTGGGCACAAAGGCGTTTGGAATCTTGGTGGCGCCTTCCTGGTTCTTTAGCAGGAAAATGTCATCACGGGTGACCGGCGTGTTCAGCGGTGCGCCTTTCTCTTTCCAGTCCGGGAACAGCTCGTTGAGGGCCGTGGGCTCAAACACTGTGCCAGCCATGATGTGGGCGCCGATCTCGGACCCCTTCTCAACGACGCAGACGGTCAGTTCCTGCTCGGCTTCCTGGGCCATCTGCATGACACGACAGGCTGCCGAGAGGCCAGCCGGCCCACCGCCGACGATCAGAACATCAAATTCCATCGATTCGCGTTCCACGTTGGTCTCCTCATCTGTTTTATAGTGATGCCAACAGGCAAATTCTTAGGGGCGTCATCATACCGGTAAAATCTCGTATAGACGACTCCCTCAAAGCGAAAGCATCTGCCTTAATAGAGTAAAAGGATACCGCAATTGAATAATCAAACAAACGTTTGTTTGAAATTTGGGTCTACCTTTGGCATTGTTTGGTGGCACTGGGCCAAAACGTGTTTTTTGAATCGTTTTTTAGTATCGTCTCACGCTCAGGTGGAGTCAACAGGTGTTCATTGGCCATTGACGCGGCGGTGCAGCGTCTTTAGGGACTATTGACCCCGGTAGCCTTTGCCTGCAGTATTATGACGCCCTGACAGACAGCAGGTCCTGCAAGTATGTGCTGTTCTCAATTGTAAACTCATCGTAGAAGAACGAGGAATCTATGAAGGTTCTGGTCGCTGTAAAACGAGTAATCGACTACAACGTGAAGGTGCGCGTCAAGCCGGACAACACCGGCGTTGATCTCGCCAACGTCAAGATGGCAATGAACCCATTCTGCGAAATCGCTGTTGAAGAGGCGGTTCGTTTGAAGGAAAAGGGCGTTGCCAGTGAAATCGTGGTGGTATCCATCGGCCCGAAGGCCTGCCAGGAGCAAATCCGTACCGCTCTGGCACTGGGTGCTGACCGGGGTATCCACATCGAAACTGACGAAGAGGTTCAGTCTCTCGAAGCGGCCAAGCTGCTCAAGAGTGTGGTTGAGAAGGAAGAGCCCAAGCTCGTCATTCTTGGCAAACAGTCCATCGATTCCGACAACAACCAGACAGGCCAGATGCTGGCCGCGCTGACCGGTATGGGTCAGGGCACATTCGCGTCTGAAGTGGTTGTCGAAGGCGAGAAGGTCAACGTGACCCGCGAAGTCGACGGCGGCCTGATGACCGTGGCCCTGAACCTGCCGGCGGTTGTGACTACCGATCTTCGCTTGAACGAGCCGCGCTACGCGTCCCTGCCGAACATCATGAAGGCCAAGAAAAAGCCGCTGGATGCCATGAGCCCGGCCGATCTGGGTGTTGAGCTTGCTCCGCGTCTGTCCACCCTGAAGGTTGAGGCCCCGGCTTCCCGTCAGGCGGGTGTGAAGGTCGCTGACGTAGCTGAGCTGGTCGACAAACTGAAGAACGAAGCGAAGGTGATCTAAATGAGCATCCTTGTAATTGCTGAACATGATAACAGCAGCCTGAAGCAGGCTACCCTGAACGTAGTCGCAGCTGCCAAGGCTATTGGCGGCGACATCGACGTGCTGGTTGCCGGTGAGAACTGCGGCGCTGTAGGCGAAGCGGCTGCGAAGGCCGAAGGCGTTAACAAGGTACTGGTTGCCGACAACGCTGCGTACGGTCATTTCCTGGGCGAGAACCTGGGTGAGCTGGTTGCCGAAGTGGGCAAGGGCTACAGCCATATCCTGGCCGCTGCCGGCACCACGGGTAAAGACTTCATGCCGCGCGTTGCTGCGCTGCTGGACGTTGCCCAGGTATCTGACATCATGCGTGTGGAGTCCGAAGACACCTTCGTTCGCCCGATTTACGCTGGTAACGCCATTGCCACGGTGAAATCCGCTGACAGCATCAAGGTTATCACCGTACGCCCGACCGCCTTTGATCCGGTGGCTGGTGAAGGTGGCTCCGCCGCCGTTGAGCAGCTGGACGTGGTTAAAGACGCTGGCCTGTCCACCTTTGTCGGCGAAGAGCTGGCCAAGTCTGACCGTCCGGACCTGGGAAGCGCGGGTATCGTGGTTTCCGGTGGCCGTGGCATGCAGAACGGCGACAACTTCAAGATGCTGGAGCAGGTTGCCGATCTGATGGGCGCCGCTGTTGGTGCGTCCCGTGCGGCTGTTGACGCAGGCTTCGTGCCCAACGACATGCAGGTCGGCCAGACCGGTAAGATCGTTGCACCGCAGCTGTACATCGCGGTTGGTATCTCCGGTGCCATCCAGCACCTGGCCGGTATGTCTGACTCCAAGGTGATCGTTGCGATCAACAAGGACGAAGAAGCGCCGATCTTCCAGGTGGCGGATTACGGCCTGGTCGCGGATCTGTTTGAAGCGGTTCCGCAGCTTGAAGAAGAGTTGAAGAAAGTCCTGTAACTTTCTGACTCTACTAAAAAAGGCACCCTAGGGTGCCTTTTTTATTGCTCGTCTTTCGGCTTTTTCCGTGCCGTCAGCTGTTTTTCCTTCTTACCGAAAAACAGGGTGTCCGCCAGTATATGCAACGCCTTGTTGGTGGTGTGCACCGAGCGATAGATCTGGTCACTGGTCTGGTCGTGGGTTTCCCGCGCCCGACGGGCGTTTTCGCGGAACTCCTCATTGCTTGAAAAGCGGTCGATCAGGCTGAACGTAGTGGTGGTAATGGCCTTGTGAACCTTCTCTACCGCGCTGGTGCCATTCTTGACGGTTTCCTCCAGCAAGCGGGCCCGGTTTCGGGTTTCCATCAGGTCCATACGGGTTTTCTGGATATGGCTGTTGGCCGAAATCCGTTGGGAGTGAAGGATACGGAGAGTTCGGGTGTTGCGGCTGTGTTGCCGGAACGCAACCGCCATAAGCCCCGTTGAGGTCACAATGGCGCTTAAACTGAGCAGTGATACGATGTCCATGGCGCCTCCTATCGGTATTCGAGCTTCATTTCCACGTCGATTTCCCGTTCGGCCAGTTCCAGTTCGAGCTCTTTCATGACTTCCTGATACACCAGCCGTTTCACCATCACCGGAAGACGGTCTGCCAACATGCGGGCTGACTTCGATTCGCGTTTTGCCAGGGCAATCGGATCTTTTACTCGCAGCGTAAGTATCAGCTCCGGTTCCCGTGTATTATCAGGGCCATAGCTCTCAGCCATCGCCTTGCCAATGGATCTTTGCTGGAGACGTACCTGCCAGAACAGCCAGGCGCTGAGAGTGGCAAGTATGAGGCTCAGTACCAGAAGCAGGGTGTTCAATGGGGTAACCTCCGAGATTCGGGTTCATTGAGTCTGACAGAGTGTGCAGTATCGGTACGATGATTCGATTGGCCGATGCGACGTTTTGTTGCAACCTCCAGGGAAATAAACGAAAGGATAGTGACATGATCTGGTTAAAAGCATTTGTCAGTGGCCTTCTTGCCACCCTGATCTTTCATCAGGGGCTGTTTGCCGTGTTTTATTTCGTGGGAATGGTGCCATCCGCACCCTTTAACATGGCTGCGGTTCCGCCGCTGGGTATTCCCGCTGTTTTCTCGCTGGCTTTCTTTGGCGGACTTTGGGGGATCGTGCTCTGGGCGATCCTTGGCCGCTTTGGCGGCTTTAAGTTCTGGTTGGGTAATGTAATAGTAGGCGCCATCGGGCCGACAGCCGTCGCCATGCTGGTGGTCTTCCCGCTGAAGGGCATCGCTGTCACCGCCCAGACCTGGGTTGGCGGGCTGATACTGAACGGCTTCTGGGGCCTGGGTGTAGCACTGTTCCTGGTATTGATGGGTGCAAAAGCGTCGCGGTCGACCGCCACCAATTCATAATTGATCCAAATGGATTAAGGACAACGAATGAGCACAAAGACTGACACCACCTACGACATCGTGGTATTCGGTGCCACCAGCTTCGTGGGGCAGATCCTTACCGGTTACCTGTTGGAATCCTATGGTATCGGCAAAGACGTTCGCTGGGCCATCGCCGGACGCTCAGAAAGCAAGCTGGCCACCCTCAAACAAGGCCTGGGCCCGTCGGCGTCTGAGCTGCCCGTCATTGTGGCAGACGCCGCCGATGAAAGCGCCCTGAAAGCCATGTGTGACCAGACACGCGTGGTGATCTCAACCGTTGGTCCCTATGCCCTGTATGGCGAACCGCTGGTCAAAATCTGCGCTGAAACCGGTACGGACTATTGCGACCTTACCGGTGAAGTGCAGTGGATCCGCAAGATGGTGGACACCTACGAGGACAAAGCCAAGGCCTCCGGGGCCCGCATCGTCCATTGTTGTGGCTTTGACTCCATCCCATCAGACATGGGGGTCTGGTTCCTGCAGGAAAAAGCTGCGGAAACCCTCGGCGCTCCGTGCCAGGACGTGCGGATGCGGGTCAAAGTTGCCAAGGGCGAGTTCTCCGGCGGCACCGTAGCCAGCATGATGAACATCGCCAAGGAAGCGGCCGCCGACCCGAAACTGCGCAAGGAGCTGGCCAACCCGTTCTCGATCTGCCCTCCGGAGCACCGCTCCAAAACCCGTCAACCGAGCCTGAAAGGCGCAGAGTTCGATAACGACTTCGGTGTCTGGCTGGCACCGTTCGTCATGGGGGCCATCAACACCCGGATCGTCCATCGTTCCAACGCTTTGCAGAACGCTCGTTATGGCAAGGAGTTCACCTACGACGAGGCCATGATGACTGGTCGTGGTGTGAAAGGTCGTCTCGCGGCTTACGGAATTACCGGCGCGCTTGGAGGTTTCTTCACCGCGTCTGCGTTCAAGCCAACTCGTTGGGTGGTGGAAAAGTTCGTGCCCAAGCCGGGCGAGGGCCCAAGCCCGGAAGCCCAGAAAAATGGCTTTTACGATCTACGCTTTGTGGGCAAGACGACCGACGGCAAGATCATCAAGACCAAAGTCACGGGTGACCGCGACCCCGGTTACGGTTCAACCGGCAAGATGCTGGGCGAGGCAGGCATGAGCCTGGCGTTTGATGTACCGGCCGAAAAACAGGGCGGTTTCTGGACACCATCGTCGCTTCTTGATGGCAAGCTCTATGAGCGCCTGACCAGCAAGGCTGGCCTGACCTTCGAAGTACTGGAAACCAGCTGAGGCCGCTAGGCCAGCCGGGTGGTACGGTCGGAGGCGGGTAAGGCCTCCGGCGCGTGCCCCAGTGACACCACCGTTTTTCCTGCCAACCACTGCCTCATACCCGTCGCAATGTTGTTCCGGGTTTCGGCGTCCACTCCGGTGAACGGTTCGTCCAGAATCAATAACGGCGCTTTGTTCAATAGCACCCGTGCCAGTGCAATACGCCGGGCTTCACCGCCAGATAACTGGCTACCCATGGAGCCCAGCCAAGTGTTCAGCTGTGCCGGTTCGTGGACAAACCGGTCTGCCATCGCCACCAGCTCCAAAACCCGCCAGAGGTCCGCATCCGTGGCGTCTGGGCGGCCGATCAGCAGATTGGCTTTCAGGGTGTCATCGAACAGTACGGTTTTCTGTGTCAGATAGGCCAGCGGTAACGCGTGAACACGCCCGACAGCCGGCGTCTCAAGGCCTGCGATGATATCCGCCAGTGAGGATTTTCCCGCGCCGGAGTGGCCAATGATTCCCACCCATTCGCCCTTAGCGACCGCCATATCGAAATGACTGAGCACCGGCGCATGGTCGCTGAAACGGATCGTCACACGCTCGAGTTCCAGGGCACAGTCACTGCGATGTGGCTGTTGTTCGTGCGCACCTTGGGAGGGTTCTGGAGCGCAGTCCCGGTTGAGCGCCGCAGCAGATGCGAGCGTGCCCCCCAGGCGCGCGAATGCATCCGGAAGCATCGAATAGATTTCCTGTAAACCGAGGAGGGCGATTGGCAGCAGCACAACCATCGGGCCTGTCACCGCCCCTGCCTGGAACAACTCTAGCCCCATCCACAGCGCGAGCACCACCGACAGGTTCACCATGACCTGGGATAGCCCGAGGTTCCAGCCGGTGCGCGTGTCAGTGCGGGCTTCGTTGCGGGTGATCTGTCCCGCCTGGCGCAGGCACAGGGCGGCATGTTTGCCAATGCGTCCTGCGGCGGTGAGTTCCCCGAAGCCCTCGATGTGCTCGATGACGTCTGTTCTTACCCGTTCGCGGGCCGCCGTCTGCTGGTAGACCAGATGCCGGGTTCGCAGGTAAACCAGCAGCGTTGCTACCAAAAATGCCGGTACCAGCACCAGAGCAAGGCCGACGGCCAGTTCCCCGCGATACATCAACCACGCGGCGATCAGCAGTATCGCCGTTACCAAAGCAGCAAGGGCCGTAGGTGCGATCAGGCGCAGATACAGCGTGTCCAGGGCATCCACGTCATTGGTCAGGCGGGATAGCCATTGCGGGCCGCGTAAACGGGTTCTCCGGTCCCGGCCGGCGGTGGATAAACGCTCGAACAGGGCCACTCGGATATCCGTCAGCAGGCGCAGCACGGTATCGTGGTTGTACACCCGCTCGGCATACCGCGCGACCGTTCGCGCCACGGCAAAGAAGCGAATGCCACCACCAGGGACATACAGATTGATGGACGCCTGCACACCGGCTGCCAACAGGATGCCGGAGAGCGCCGTGGCGGTAATAAACCAGCCCGACAATGCCAGCAGCCCCATACCCGCAAGCAGGGTGGCCAGTATGAGTAAGCCGCCGGTCACCAGGCGACCGGGGCGACGGAAAATCAATGCGAACCAGGGGCCAAGCTCACGCATCTGCAACGCCTCCTTCCGTCACCAGCAAAGTACGGTTGGCCAGTGTCAGCAGTGCCTGGTGGTGAGTGGCGAAAACCAGAGTCTTACCGGCCAGCGCCAGCTTGTGCAGCGCTTCCAGCACGTATATTTCGCTGTCACTGTCCAGCCCCGCTGTGGGCTCATCCAGCAGTATCAGGTCGTAACTGGCCACAAATACCCGCGCCA
This sequence comes from Marinobacter sp. M5B, assembly GCF_042604615.1. Lineage (NCBI taxonomy): Bacteria > Pseudomonadati > Pseudomonadota > Gammaproteobacteria > Pseudomonadales > Marinobacteraceae > Marinobacter > Marinobacter sp. M5B. Next base: position 2,406,161 of record NZ_CP156894.1, on the reverse strand, counting down.
GGCTCAAGCGGCGTGCCTGCCCGCCGGAGAGCCCCTGGCCGTCTTCGGTAATGGCGCTGTAGATTCCCCGTTCCCGGCCTTTGATCAGGCTTTCCAGGCCAACGTGATGCAAGGCGGTTTCTATGGCGATGTCGGTCGCGTCCGGCGTGGTCAGGCGCAGGTTGTCGGCCCAGGTACCATGCACCAGGAAGGGGGACTGACCCAGCCAGCCAAAGGCCTCGTCGCCGGCACGTTCTCCAAACACTGAAATACGCCCCCGGTCTGGTCTCATGAAGCCGGCCAACAGATGCAAGAGCGAGGTTTTGCCGCCACCGGAAGGCCCGGTGAGGGCGATGACATCGCCTTTGTTGATCACCAGAGACACGCCGTCCAACACCGGCCTGACGGCATCGTAGGCAAGAGCGACGTCACGAACGGCCACAATATCGGGAGATTCCGGCTGGTGACGGGGCTCTGCCTGCGGTTGTGGTTTATCAACTCCCTGCAACCGATCGACGATTTCAGAACTGGCACCCATCGCTGCAGCGCGATCATGATAATGCTGGGACAACAATCGCAGAGGCTGGAAGAACTCCGGGGCAAGCAGCAGGATCAACAACCCGGAAAACAGTGTCAGGTCGCTGGACGGTCCAAAGGTGATGTACCCCAGCAACCCGAAGCCGATGTAAATGGCCACGACGGCAATGGCCACGGAGGAGAAGAACTCCAATACCGCTGAGGACAGGAACGCAATCTTCAGGGTTTTCATGGTGATGCGGCGGTATTCGTCGGATCGCTTGCGCAGGGTTTCTGCGGCAGGAGCGGTCTGGCCGAACAACTGCAGGGTGGTCAATCCCCGAACCTTATCCAAAAACTGGCCGGACAAACGACCGATGGTCTGGAAATGCTGCTGGTTGAGCTTTTCGGCGCCCATCCCGACCAGTGCCATGAACAATGGTATCAATGGGGCGGACAGCAGGAGGAAGATCCCCGCGAGCCAGTCCAGTGAAAATACCACCACCAGGATCATCAGCGGCACCACCACCGCGAGCATCATCTGGGGCAGGAAACGGGCGAAATACCCATGCAGGGCGTCGGTGTGGTCAAGCCATTCTCGCGCCAGGGTGCCGGCGGAGGTCTGGCTCATCGAAACCGGCCCGCTGGCCTGCCAGCACCGGTTGATACTATGGCGAACCTCGCTACGCACCTCACGGCTGCAGCGGGCTGCGTAGCGGGCCTGTAACCCCTGAGCCACACCGCGGATCAATATCGCGATAATGGCACCGGTGAACAGCAGCGACAGTTCGGCCACCGGTATCTCATCGACAATACCCTGGTGAACAATGCCCGCCAGGAACGCCATTTGCGCGATGGTGGCAAGGGCCACCACAACGCCAGCCGAAACCGTGGCCAGGATCAGCCGCCGGCTGTGGGCGGCAAGTGCCCCCAGCCAACGTTTTGACTCGGCTTGTTCAGCCACCTAGTGGTATCCCTCGCCAGCCCGTACCTTGCCCCGGAACACCCAATAGGTCCAGGCGGTGTAGACCAGCACAATGGGAATCACGAACAGCAGCCCCAGCAGCAGGAACAACTGTGAGCCGTACGCGGAGGAGGCGTCCCAGAGCGTGTATTCCGGCGGCACCACATAGGGCCAGCGGCTGACGATCAAGCCCAGGTAGGTAAAGATGAACAGCCCCACCGTCGCGACAAACGGCATGCCTTCAAACCGGTTCCGAACTGACCGGAAGATCTGAAAGGCACAGAGCAGGGCGAGCACGGGCAATATCCAGATAATGCTCAGATTGGAGAACCAGCGGTTTTTCACCGCTTCATCCACAAACGGCGTCCAGACGCTGATCATCGCAAACACGACCAACACACCCAGCAGCAGCGGAATGGTGATCCGATACGCCCAGTCCTGCAGGCGGCCCTCGGTTTTCATGATCAGCCAGGTGGAGCCCAGCAACGCATAGCCGGCCATCAGACCGAAACCGGTCAGCACCGTGAAAGGGGTCAGCCAATCCAGCGCACCGCCGGTATAGACCCGGTTGGTAATCTCAAAGCCCTGGATATAGGCACCCACCACGGCGCCCTGGGCAAACGAAGCCACCGTGGAGCCACCGGCGAAGGCCCAGTTCCAGAGATAGCGCGAGGTTCTGGCCTTGAAGCGGAACTCAAACGCCACCCCGCGAAAGATCAGACCGGCCAGCAGCAGGAATACACCAATGTACAGCGCCGGCAGAATGGTGGAGTAAACCAGTGGAAACGCCGCCAACAGGCCCGCCCCGCCAAGCACCAGCCAGGTTTCGTTGCCATCCCAGACCGGTGCCACCGTGTTCATCATGGTGTCCCGGTCTTCTTCTTTCGGTGCGAAGGGGAAGAGAATGCCAATGCCCAGGTCAAACCCGTCCATCAGCACATACATAATAATGCCGAAACCGATAATAAACGCCCAGATCAGGGCCAGATCGAACAGTTCCATAATCAGTGGCCTCCCTGGTTCAGTGGCTTTTGACGACCGTTATCATCAATCTCAAACGGCACATGGGTGGCCGAGAAGGGACGTTTCGGCCGTTCGGCTTCATGGCCGTCCTCTGCGTCTTCGTCTTCCATGCCCACGTACAGCACCCGCATCAGGTAATAGACACCGGAACTGAACACCAAAGCATAGACCACGATGTAGCCAATCAGTGAGAACAGCGCCATACCGCCGGTCAATGACGGCGTAACCGACTCGCTCTGGTTCATCAGCCCATACACCAGCCAGGGCGCGCGGCCAATTTCCGTGACAAACCAGCCGGCCAGTACCGCCACAAAGGGTGTCAGACTCATAAAGCGCAACCCTTGCAGGAACCAGGGGGTTTGCCAGTATCGGCCACCGGCCCGCAATACGAGGCCGGCGAGGCCAAAGAGGATCATCAGCATACCCAGGCCAACCATCACCCGGAATGACCAGAACACGATTGCGACCGGCGGCTGCTCGTCCACCGTGACTTCGTTCAGCCCGGGCACTTCGCCGTCCCACTCATGGGTGAGGATCAGGCTGGCCAGGCTGGGAATGGCTACCTCGTACCGGTTGGTCTGGTTTTCCTGATCGGGAATCGCGAACAACAGCAGCGGCACATTACGCGAGGTTTCCCAGTTGCCTTCCATGGCGGCGACCTTCATGGGTTGGTGTTCCAGCGTGTTCAGGCCATGGAAATCCCCGATAACCGCCTGGGTGGGGGCAAGAACCAGAATCAGCCACAGGCTCATGGATAACGCGCGTCGGTTCGCCTCAACCTCACGTTTGCGAAGCAGATACCAGGCACTGACACCCGCCACCACGAACGAGCCAGTCAGGAACGAGGCCACCACCATGTGGGAAAAGCGATAAGGAAAGGACGGATTGAATATCGCCTCGCTCCAGGAGGTGACAAAGAACACCCCATCCCTGAATTCCGTACCGGCGGGGGTATGCATCCAGCTATTGGCTGACAGGATCCAGAATGATGATATAAAGGTGCCCGTGGCCACCATCACTGCCGCAAACAGGTGAACTCCGGCAGGCACCTTGTCGCGCCCGAACAGCAGCACACCCAGGAACGCCGCTTCGAGGAAAAAGGCGGTAACCACTTCATAACTCAGCATCGGCCCCAGGAAGTTGGCGGACGCCTGGGCAAAGTTGCTCCAGTTGGTGCCGAACTGGAAGGACATCACAATGCCCGACACCACGCCCATGCCAAACACCACTGCGAACACTTTGGTCCAGAAGGCAGAGAGTTTTGCCCAGGAAGGATTGTTGGTTTTAAACGCCAGGCCCTCGAGCACTGCAATGTAGGACGCAAGCCCGATGGTAAACACCGGGAAGATAGCGTGGAAGGACACCACGAACGCAAACTGGATTCGCGACAGAAGGACGGGATCAAGTTCCATGCGGAACCTCCGGACACTACAGTGAACAGAATAAACGAGCTTGGCGCCCGCTTGGCCGCTGCCTTGGCTGGGTTGTAGTGTTGTTTTACCGGCAGATAGTAGCCATGCTACCCGTAGCACAGGGAAAACCAAGGGACAGAATGTCGCACCCCTTGATTTAAAACAAGTATAGGAAGGCTCCATGGGTTTCTACGACGAGCGAATACTGCCGCACCTGATCGATTACTCCTGTTCAGTAGGGCAGGTGATGAAACTGCGCAGCCAGGTGGTGCCACAGGCACACGGCACCGTGCTGGAAGTGGGTATGGGCTCGGGCATTAATCTGGAGTTCTACAATCCGGATACCGTTAGCCTCGTCTACGGCCTGGAGCCGTCCGAAGGCATGCGCCGAAAGGCACGGGCAAATCTGGCCAAATCCAGCGTTGCGGTGGAGTGGCTGGACTTGCCGGGCGAGCAAATTCCGCTATCGGACAATAGCGTCGACACGGTACTGCTTACTTTCACCCTGTGCACCATACCCGACTGGCGAGCGGCACTGGATCAAATGAAACGGGTACTCAAGCCCGACGGCGAACTGTTGTTCCTGGAGCATGGGGAATCGCCAGATCAGGGCGTGTGCAAATGGCAACACCGCATCACCCCAGGCTGGAAGAAAATCGCCGGTGGTTGCCATCTCAACCGACCGATTGCGGAACTGATTCGGGAAGCGGGGTTTGAGATCACCGAATTGGAAAACCTATACGTGCCCAAGGCCCCGAAATTCGCTGGTTATATCTACAAGGGCAGGGCGCGGAAGCCTCAGCAACCTAGCTAAAAACACCTCCACCGCAATCCCAATTGCGTTACCGGGCGCGGCCTTATACAATCCTGCCCCTCAAAAGCTCCTCACAGCCCCCTCCGAATGCCCGGATGGTGGAATAGGTAGACACAAGAGACTTAAAATCTCTCGACCGTTAGGTCGTGCCGGTTCGATTCCGGCTCCGGGCACCAATTCAAAAGCAAGAAGCCGAATTGGCTTTACGCCGATCTGTTTATTGGGTGGAAAAGCGCCTTGCGAGCCACCAGCCGGCCACCATCGCCACCAGCATGGCAGCCAGGGGAGTGGTTAAACCCGCCATGGAGGCGAAGGCTGGCCCCGGACAATATCCTGATAATCCCCAGCCGATACCGAACAGCGCTGCACCGCCCATCAGTCGCCCGTCCAGATCACGGCGTGTGGGCAATTGAAATTTCTCCGTGAACAACGGATTCGATCGTTTAAAAGCCAGCTGATAGCCAATAAAGGTGGTAACCACCGCACCGCCCAGGACGAATAGTAAGGTTGGATCCCAGGCGCCGGAAACATCGAGAAAATTCAGTACCCGAGCGGGGTCGGTCATGCCTCCAATCGCCAAACCAAGACCGAACAGTAGTCCGGCAAGGTAGCCTATGATTACTTTCATACACCACCTCCTATCTGGTGACGAACCAAGTAAACCGTGGCCATGGCGACCAGAAGAAAGGTCAGGGTTGCGATCAGTGACCGGTGGGACAAGCGCGCCAAGCCGCAGACACCGTGGCCACTGGTGCAGCCACCACCGATTCCTGTGCCAATTCCGACCAGTAGCCCCGCCAGGAGCATCAACCCTACATCACCCGCAGGCGCACCAATGATCGCGTCGGGCTCTGCCGCGACATTGCCCAGATCAAGTTTCAGGATCACCAGGGCGAGCGGCCCGCTGACCAGGCCGAGCAAAAAGGCCAATCGCCAGGCGGAATCACCAGTAGGACGCTCCAACAATAAGCCAGAAACAATACCGCTTATCCCGGCGATGCGCCCGATGGTTGCCATCAGCAACACGGCCGACAGACCGATAAATACACCGCCAGCCAATCCGGAGAGATTTGCCATCGTGTTCACAGTTCGTCTCCTTTAGATTTCTTAGAAATCTGGTTATTGCGCTTTCCCCTGCAACAAGGGCGTTTATTGCCTCTAGCCTATCGAATGCTGACGTGTCGATCAGGTTAACTGCCAGGCAGGTAAGGAGAAGTCATGCCGACATACTAGCGCCAAAAAGTTATAACTATATACCAATAGAGAATTAATGGGTGTTTGTCTATGGTCTGTAAGAACAATAGAGCCAGCTTCATCCCGGTTGTTTTCGGCGACGACAGGTCACTTCAAGTAATTTCACGAATGCAGGGGCGGTTTGTGGGGAGAGTTCACGGCGACCTGTAGCTGATCCACTGAGGCTGCAGGATTACTTTTCTGGGGTGAGCCATTGCCCGAAGGCTTCCATGCCTTCGGGGGTTCAATCCTGTGAATATTATTCGGCTTGTCTCAAGCCGGCCTTCACGGCGCGGGCAGCATGTAACTTCTTATAGCTATCAACCAACCGCTGATGCTTCTCCAGACCTTCCAGCTGCATGCTTGTGGGTGTCAGGCCATGGAAGCGTACTTCGCCGCTGACTGAGCCAACCACGGCGGCCATGGTGTCTTCGCCGAACATGCGCTGCAGATTGGGCAGGTAGTCGGGCAGTTCAAGTTCGTCACTCAGGGTTATTTCCAGAACGGTGTTAACGGCACGGTAGAACAGGTTGCGCTCTACGGTGTTGTCGTTGAACTGCAGGAACATGTCGACAAATTCCTGGGCTTCTTCGTGCCATTGCAGGGCCAGGCAGATCAGCAGTTTCAGTTCCAGAATGGTGAGTTGGCCCCAAATTGTGTTCTCGTCGAACTCGATGCCAATCAGGCTGATGATGGTCATGTAGTTGTCGAGCTGGCTGGCTTCCAGGCGCTCGGCCAGGTCGGCCAACTGATCATCGCTGAGGGCGTGGAGGTTGAGGATATCTTCGCGGTAGTCCAGCGCCATGTTGGTGTTGTCCCACACCAGATCCTCTACGGGGTAGACCTCGGAATAGCCGGGTACCAGGATGCGGCATACCGGCGCGCCCAGGTCTTCATGGGTCGCCACGTACACTTCTTTACCAAGGTCTTCCAGAATGCCGAACAGGGTGCTGGCTTCTTCTTCGTTGGTGCCGGAGAAGTTCCATTCGCAGAACTCCAGGTCGGATTTGGCGCTGAAGAACCGCCAGGACACCACGCCCGTGGAATCGATAAAGTGCTCAACAAAGTTGTTGGGCTCCGTCACCGCCTGGGTGCTAAAGGTGGGCGCCGGTACGTCGTTGAGGTTTTCAAAGCTGCGGCCCTGCAGCAGCTCGGTCAGGCTGCGTTCCAGCGCCACCTCGAAACTCGGATGCGCGCCGAAAGAGGCGAACACGCCGCCGTTTCGCGGGTTCATCAGCGTCACGCACATCACCGGGAATCGACCGCCCAGGGAGGCGTCTTTCACCAGAATCGGGAAGCCCTGTGCTTCCAGAGCATTGATGCCCTCAACAATGTGCGGGTATTTATCCAGCACACTCTGGGGCACGTCCGGCAGCGCCATTTCCTCTTCAATGATCTGCTTCTTGACGGCGCGCTCGAAGATTTCAGACAGACACTGTACCTGGGCTTCTGGCAAGGTGTTGCCCGCGCTCATGCCGTTGCTGAGGAACAGGTTCTCGATCAGGTTGGAGGGGAAATACACCGTTTCGCCGTCGGACTGGCGTACGAACGGTAACGACACGATGCCCCGTTCGGTCTTGCCAGAATTGGTGTCGATCAGGTTGGACCCGCAGAGTTCGCCTTCCGGGTTGTAGATGGCCAGACAGTGGTCATCTAGGATGCCGTCGGGCAGCTCGTCGTCCGGCCCTGGCTTGAACCATTTTTCGTTGGGGTAGTGGACGAAATCGCTGTTGGCGATGTCTTCGCCGAAGAACTGGTCGTTGTAGAAGAAATTGCAGCTCAGGCGTTCGATGAATTCACCCAATGCCGAGCATAGAGCGCTTTCCTTGGTAGCACCCTTGCCGTTGGTGAAGCACATCGGGGAGGCGGCATCGCGAATGTGCAGCGACCACACGTGGGGCACGATGTTGCGCCAGGAGGCGATTTCGATCTTCATGCCCAAGTCCGCCAGTATGCCGCTCATGTTGGCGATGGTCTGTTCCAGCGGGAGGTCCTTGCCCTCGATGTAGGTGCTGGTGTCACCTTCCGGGGCCATCAGCAGGGCCTGGGCGTCTTCGTCGAGGTTTTCGACGGTTTCAATCTGGAACTCGGGGCCGGTCTGTACCACTTTTTTCACGGTGCAGCGGTCAATCGAGCGCAGGATGCCCTGGCGGTCCTTGTCGGAAATGTTTTCCGGCAGTTCCACCTCAATTCTGAAAATCTGGTTGTAGCGGTTTTCCGGGTCGACAATGTTGTTCTGCGACAGGCGGATGTTTTCCGTGGGAATGTCCCGCGCCTTGCAGTAAACCCGCACAAAGTACGCCGCACAGAGCGCCGATGACGCCAGGAAATAATCGAACGGGCTGGGGGCCGAGCCGTCGCCTTTGTAGCGAATGGGCTGGTCCGTGACCACGGTGAAATCGTCAAACTTGGCTTCAAGCCTGAGGTTTTCGAGAAAATTAACTTTGATTTCCATGAACAGCGTACCGGGTTTGCAGAATTGAGCGGGCTTTCGAAAGCCGGAGGGCCATTATCCAGTTTTTGCCGCCCTGCGTCTTGGGTGGCTTACAAATCGGCGGGGAATGTCCGTACATCAACGGATGCGTCAAACCGAACGGGTTTGCCGATACCGTTGTACCTCGATCCAGCCATGGATCATCAGTGCGGAGAAGACAATGGCGCCGCCGATCAGGCTCAGGGTGGTGGGAACCTCGCCGAGGAACAGCCACACCAGGAAAGAGCCCAGTATGGTTTCCAGTAACAGCATCAGGCTGACTTCTGCGGCCGGTATGTAGCGTGGGCCAATCTGGATGAGCACGCAGGCCACCGGCAGGAAGAACAGGCAGAGCAGGGCGATGAATACGGCATCCCTGGGAGAGGGCATCACTGCACCACCCGCCAGGGCTGCGGCGCCGGCAACGAGCAGCGCGCCGAACATCAGTACAAGGCTCATATCGCTGTCCGGCTTTGAGCGTGCCACGTTGAGATTCAGCGCCAGAGCGGTCGCCGCAACGCCCGCCATGATCAACCCTAAAGGATCACCGCGCCCCCATTCGCCCAATGCCATCAGGGTGGCGCCTGCCACGCAGACGAGGATGACCACCCAGGTTCGCCACGGCAGGGCTTCTTTCCAGACCAGCCAGGCGATGAGTGCGGCAATGACCGGTGAGGTGTTGAGGATGACCAGCACGTTGCCAGCGGCGGTGTTTTTCATGCCCATCACAAAACCCAGTTGGCTTAACCCGAAGGCGACGGCGCAGAACACCCCTTTCCAGCCGCATCGACGGATTTCAGCCCCCAGGCGGGCGCGGTAGCGTACCGAACTGATCACCAGAAAGCTGAACGCCAGCAACAGGCCGCGCCAGAACAGAAACACCACCGGCTCCACGGAGGTGATCTTCACCAGCAGGGCGTCCGGCACGATGAACAACACACCCAGTGCGGCGATGGTCAGGCCTTTGAGTCGGGTCGTCTGCAAGCCGTTACTCCGCTGCGTTGTCGTTAGCGGCGCAGGCTTTCTCAAGCCGGGTGATGCAGTCGCTGAACGTACGGCTGATGCGTGTCTGGTCTCGAATCATGGCCATTCTCGGCCAGGTAGCCTGTTCTCCAAGCCGGATGAACATTTCCAGGTCTTCCTTGTTGGGGTTGGACAATATCTTGCGATACAGCAGCGGTTTGAATGGGAACTGAACGTTGATATCACCCAGGTATGTCTGCGTGGCCATGGCATGAGCCTGCTCCAGTAAAGGCCGCAGTACCGTTGATGACCAGTTGTTGCGGGTGAGCTGAAGCGTTGTCGCTACCTGGGCGTGCATCAGCGATGCGGCAGCCTGTTTGGCAGAGGCGCCCGGGCCGCGCTGGTGGTGATGGCTGATAAAGGGCAACACGTGGGGATTCGCCTGGCTGACAATGGTGCGATTAACGTTGTGCAGCCGCGCCATGCGCATCAGCGGCAGGTCGCCATGAACGCTGCCGTCGATCCAGCGCTCCGTGGGCATATAGGGCTTGCCCCCGTTGTCACCCCTATCCTTGTCCCTGGCCTGGAGCGTTACCGGCGGATAGATGCCAGGCACAGCACAGGATGCCAGGATGGCGGAATCCACCAGCACTTCCGGTGAAGCCAGATTGTTCAGCAGGCGGGGTTTCTGGCGAGTGCGGGTCGGCGATACGGAGATATTCAGGGTGCGGCCACTTCGTTCAGCCGCTTCCTGAAAGCTGGTACGGCCGATGTTGGTGCGAATGTGGTGGAGCAGCTGGAACTGGTCCATGGCATGACGCTTTCGCCAGATGCGTTTGGGTTCGAGCCAGCGAAAGGCATCCAGGTGGATCTCCCCGGGTTCGTTGAAAAAGCGTTCGAGCTCGCGATTGTTACGGGTACAGATGGCGCCGGCGACAATCGCCCCCATGCTGGAGCCGGCAATCACGTCGGGAAGCAGACCTTCCTGCCAAAGTGCGCGGGTGACACCAATATGATAGATACCGAAGGCGGCGCCACCACTCAACATAAGCGCCGGGCGGCCATACACTCGCTCGGCATCCCGGAACAGGCGCAGCTTTTGCTGGTCGGATACGCCCGGCATGGGGTTGTCGCAGAGGAAGTTCATGGAACGTTCCACTTCATCAAGGAACTCACTGACCAGAACTTTGGTACCGCTCCAGGCGATGGCGTAGAGGTCAGGGTTGCCAATCTCACCCAGGTGGCGATAAAGGCTTTCCTGCAGTACCCGCGTCAGCGCTCGGGTATCGCCTTTGTCGCGGCAGCGTTTCATGGCCGTGATGTGGTCGCGAATCAGGGCTTCGTGGAGCAGTTCGCAGCCATCCTCTTCCCGCCACGCCAGTGTTCCCTCCAGTTCATCCAGGTTTGTGGCGGTGGCGAGCCAGTGCTTGTAGGAGGAGGCTTCGGTGAGTTGCTTTTCCAGTTCCCGGCGTTGTTTCTTTGTATCTCTCATGGGATAAAGGATACATCAGGAAAACGAAGTAGGGGGCATGATGATCGAGCAAACCGAGGTGTTGGTAAAGAAATACTCCGAAAACGGAATCACCACACTGACGCTGAACCAGCCGGAGCGCCGAAACAGCCTGTCCATGGCCATGCTGGAAGCGCTTTCCGCCGAACTGGAATCTGTTGCGGATGACGTGGACACGCGGGTGGTGGTCATCGCGGCTGCAGGGCAGGTGTTCTGCGCCGGGCACGACCTGCGGGAAATCCGCGAGCAGCTCGACAGCCATGAGTTCCAACTAAAACTGTTCAACCAGTGCAGCAAGGTGATGCAGCAGATTGTGAACCTGCCAAAACCGGTGATTGCCCGTGTGGCTGGCGTGGCGACCGCTGCCGGTTGCCAGCTGGTGGCCAGTTGCGATCTGGCGGTGGCAGCGGATACCGCGCGTTTTGCCACGCCGGGCGTGAACATTGGCCTGTTTTGCTCCACGCCCATGGTGGCGTTGTCCCGCAACGTAGCCCGCAAGCAGGCCATGGAAATGCTGTTGACCGGTGAGATGGTCGGTGCGCTGAAGGCGGAACAGATTGGGCTGGTCAACCGTGTGGTGGATGAGCAGGTTCTTGACGAAACCGTCTACCGCCTGGCCGCGACCATTGCCGGCAAATCCGGCCATACCCTGAAGATTGGCAAGGAGGCGTTCTATCAACAACTGGAGATGGGGCTGGCCGAGGCCTACGACTTTACGTCGGAAGTGATGGCAAAGAACCTGCAGGCTGCAGATGCCCACGAAGGCATCTGTGCGTTTCTGGACAAGCGCAAACCGGAATGGAAAGACGAGTAGGGCAGCTAACGGCAGTCTGATGCATTCAGGGAGAGCCGATCTCCCACGCCAATCCCCTGGCTTTCGAAATAGCCCAGGTTCATTTCCAGGGCCCGATAAAACGGGACGCCGGCCTCATAGGTTGGACAGTCCCGGCCCTGGTCCGATGGGCAGGGCACCATAGGGCGAATGGCACCGATGGTGCCGTCACGGTCCAGATAGGCAATATCCAGTGGAATCAGCGTTCGGTACATCCAGAAGCCGTGGTCGGCACGGCGCTGGTTGTTATAGACGAACAGCATGCCGGCGTTTGGGGCCAGTCTCTCCCTGTCCATCAGCCCGCGGCTGCGTTCGGCCGGCGTGCGTGCCACTTCAACGGTAATGGGCGCCGCCTGCCCGGCGGAGATCAGGCATGCCTTCTCCACCGGCAGGTCGTCATTGTCCGGGAGTGCTGCCAGGCAACCGGAGAACAGCAGCGCCAGGCAAACCAGCAGGGCTCTCACGAACGCAGCCGGTAGCCGGTCTTGAATATCCACCACACCGCGACCATGCACGCCGTCAGGAACAGAAGTGTCATACCCACACTGATGCCCACATGCACGTCAGACACGCCGTAGAACGCCCAGCGGAAGCCGCTGATCAGGTACACCACAGGGTTGAAGAGGCTGATGGTCTGCCAGATCTCCGGCAGCATTTCGATGGAGTAGAACGTGCCCCCGAGAAACACCAGTGGTGTCACGATCATCAGCGGAACAATCTGCAGTTTTTCAAACCCGTCCGCCCAGATGCCGATGATGAAACCGAACAGGCTGAAGGTGATGGAGGTAAGCACCAGGAAGGCGAACATCCAGAAGGGGTGCAGCACGTCGTAGTCCACAAACAGTTTGGCGGTAAGCAATATGATGACGCCAAGTATGACCGACTTGGTGGCGGCGGCACCGACGTAGCCGAGAACGACCTCCAGATAGGAGACCGGTGCCGACAGGAGCTCGTAAATCGTGCCGGAGAACTTCGGCATGTAGATACCAAACGAGGCATTGGAAATGCTTTGCATCAGCAGCGACAGCATTACCAGGCCCGGAATGATGTAGGCACCGTAGCTGATGTTGTCGATGTCGCCCATGCGGCTGCCAATGGCGGAGCCAAACACCACGAAGTACAGAGAGGTGGAGATTACCGGCGAGGCGACACTCTGCATCAGGGTGCGGCGCATGCGGGCCATTTCAAAGTTGTAGATTGCTCGGACACCGTAAAGGTTCATTGCGTTACTCCCGCATACCGGTTGGTTTTATTCATGCACCAGGCCAACAAAAATCTCTTCCAGGGAGCTTTCCCTGGTCTGAAGATCCCGGTATTCGATGCCCAGGTCGCCCAGGGTTCGCAGCAGGCGCGCTACGCCAGCCTGCTCCTGTTGTGAGTCGAAGGTGTAGATCAGCTCGTAGCCATCATCGGAAAGGTCCACCGGCTCCAGCGTGAGTTCACCGGGGATTTTTTCCAGCGGGTTCTGCAGGTGCAGGCGAAGCTCTTTCTTGCCCAGTTTGCTCATTAGCCGGGACTTGTCTTCAACCAGGATGATCTCACCTTGGCGGATAACGCCGATGCGGTCGGCCATCTCCTCGGCTTCTTCGATGTAGTGGGTGGTGAGGATGATGGTGACGCCATTTTCCCGCAGCTTGCGCACCATTTCCCACATGTCCCGGCGCAGCTCCACGTCTACACCGGCGGTGGGCTCATCAAGGAAGAGGATGCGGGGTTCGTGGGACAACGCCTTGGCGATCATCACGCGACGCTTCATGCCGCCAGACAGGGACATGATGCGATTATTGCGTTTGTCCCACAGCGACAGATCTTTCAGGACTTTCTCAATATGGTCCGGTGCAGGCGCCTTGCCGAACAGGCCCCGGCTGAAGGAGACAGCGTCCCAAACGGTCTCGAAGGCGTCGGTGTTGAGCTCCTGGGGAACCAGGCCGATGCTCTCCCGGGCTTTGCGATAATCCTTCACGATGTCGTAGCCGGCGGCGTTCACTTCGCCATCGGAGAGGTTCACAATGCCACAGATAATGCTGATCAGTGTGGTCTTGCCGGCGCCGTTCGGGCCGAGCAGGGCGAAGATCTCTCCCCGTTCGATGTCGAGGTTGATGTCGTTGAGGGCCCTGAAACCATCCGCATAGACTTTGTTGAGGTGCTTGACGGAGATGTCCGGTTGCACTGGCTTGTCCTGTTGGTGGTGAATCAAAGCGCGGTATTTTCTCATGACCGGTGATGATTTAGAAAGCTTTGCCTTGTTAGCGATTATCCCCATAATGCCCGCTTAACCGTGGAGGAGTGGATGTGTTGAAAGCGCTTGTTGCTGTGCTTGCCATTGCTGGCGTCGTTGCGCTGGGCATTTTTGGCCCGCGTTGGTTGATGTCTGAAGATGTCGCCGAGGCCGATCAGGGCACGGTTGAGTGCGATCTCCTCAATACTACGTGCCACTGGGCTCAAAAGGGCAAGAGCTGGCATGCGCGGTTGCAAAAAAGCGGTGTTCAGGCCCAAGGCACGGAATACCATTTAACGGTAAAGACCAACGGGAATCAGCCCCGGATGCTGGCTGTGCTGCGGGGCGAGTCCATGTACCTGGGGGAGTATCCGGTTCCCATGACCAAGGCGGGGATGTCGCCCGATGGTGAGGGCCAGCTCTGGGAAGCGCGGTTTACCGCACCTTTCTGCACCACCGACCCTAGCATGACCTGGCGGATCGACCTTCAGGCCGGGATGGATCACGCCTTCGTGATGCCCGTAAAACTGACGTTTGTAGCCAAGGGCCGCGTCTGACGATGGGATGACAGTGTGTCAGGATTGTGTAAAATCAGCAGACCACCACACATCGCCCAGGGAAGAGTATATGGATTACGGTGATAGCGTACAGAAAGTTCTGCTGAGAAAGATCCAGAAAGCGGAACAGGATCTGCTTCAGCTCAAACTGGATTATTGCCGTTTCATCTTTGGGCTCAGCCATCGCACCAGGGTCATCTGCAATGGCATAAGCTATGTAGTACGTTCCGTGGATGTAGAGTCGATGGAGCGTCTGGACGACGGGTGCTTTTCCCGGCCAGAGGTGGCTGGCAGCCCGGCCGATAACCCGGATACCACAGACACCGTGAACCTCGGCGTTGACTGGACGCTGGAAGAGTCTGCTACCCGCCCCAAAGCCCGCGGTTGAGCGGGTCCTCCTGTAAACGTCAAATAAAGGCGTTCGACGTAACCGTTGAGTAGAGGCTGTGTTCCTGCGGAACATAGCGATGCCCGCTCCAGTGCTCTGCACCGCTTACACCACCTCTGAAAAAGGCCAACAAGGTCGAACTGCCGGTCATCGTTGATAGCGCCTGGACGGCTTCGGGTTGCCGTATGCCGATTTTTCGGCTGGCCAGTTTGCTGACCAGATCAAGCAGCGCATCTGAATGCCGTTGCGGTTTTTCACACAGGGCGCAGGCAGCGCCATACAACCAGACGACGGCGTATTCCCGAACCGCATGGGGCGCGGTTTCCAGAACCAGCCCATGTTCCCGGCAATCCCGGTCCTGGAGACTCAGCAGGATATGCAGTTGGGTGATCAATCCACAGGTGTCTGAGGGAGCTGAGCGGGTTGGTTGCGGAGCGGCAACGGAGCGTTTCTGTTGAGCCTCTGGTAGAGGAGGCTGGGCCGAATGATGGTCGCCGGCCACCATTGTCACCACGGACGCCGGCACGAACGGATCGTTCCGGACCAGGGTAAGCATGCGAAAGACCAGTAAAAGCAGCAGCGCAATCAGCCCGACTTCGAACAGCATAATAAAGCTGCTAATCATAGGTATTCCCTCTTGCTCAAATCCTGCTCAAATCCTGGCCGAGCGGTGTTCTGGTGGAGATTGTTACATCCGGTATCTGAAGTGTAACCAAATGTATTCTGAGCACGAAGGGAAGCCGGGCCAAAAGCGGCAGGAATCCATGGAACTGTGACGCGGTAGGCAGCTAGCAGGTAGGCATGGTCTGCAGGGCGAGTTTCCTGCGGATAAAGCGGCCTAATATATCGACACCAATATTCAGGGATGCAGTGATCAGGATCAGCACCATCGCGCGATCAAACTGAATGTTCTGGATGGCGCTGTCGACGTAGAAACCCAGGGTGTAGATGCCCAGTATGCCGAGGATCGCAGTCTCCCGCATGATGATTTCCCAACGGTAGAACAGGAACGCCAGGAATGAACGATAGACCCTGGGCACCAGTTCGTAGGTATACCGATTAAGACCAGTCGGCGCATCCGGGCGTAACCGGATGGTGCTGGACTGCCGGCCAATCAAATGGCCGATGATGCCCCCGTTATGCAATGCCAGCGCAACAACGGCGGGCAGCATGGACGGGCCCCATAGTTGCAAAAGGATATACGCCAGGATGTACTCCGGCGTGGAACGCATGATCACCAGGAAGACATGCCCCGAAGTACGGCGAACCGGCCCGCCGAAGTGAGTCGATATCAACGGGAAGGCCAGCAGTGCAATGAGCCCGGTTGCAACCAGGGCCACTTGGGTGAGGATTACCGTGTTCCAGATGCCCGGCATGGCCTGATTGACGAACATGTCCCCCAGCCACGCGCCCATGCCGGCCCAGCCTTCTTCACCACGCAGTGGTGACGGCACGATGTCCTGGGTGAAAAACCGGCCGACGTTACTCCAGACAATCGGGAGACCTTCGCCAAGAAAAAACGGAGCGCCAAGGATATAAACGGGCAACAGCTTCGGCTTTACCCAGAGCGGCATGGTGGCTATCAGCACGTAGAAAAGGATCAGCATGGCGCCGGCGTCGGAATAGTGGCCTTGAGAAAAGGCCGATTCCAGGTAGAAGCCGAGGGTTGGCAAGCCAACAAAGCCAAGGATGGCACTGGAGCGCAAGCCGCATTCCAGCCGGTACGCGGTGTAGGTTCGCAGTTGCACCCAGCAATCCGGTATTTTGGTGTACAGAAAGGCAGAAATAACGCCTGTACGGGGCG
The DNA here is from genome assembly GCF_042604615.1 of Marinobacter sp. M5B. Classification (NCBI taxonomy): domain Bacteria; kingdom Pseudomonadati; phylum Pseudomonadota; class Gammaproteobacteria; order Pseudomonadales; family Marinobacteraceae; genus Marinobacter; species Marinobacter sp. M5B. Next base: position 2,389,475 of record NZ_CP156894.1, on the reverse strand, counting down.
GCAACAGGCGACCGGGTTCCGGGTCGGCTTCTTCCAGGATTTCCGAATAGACCTTGGCGAAGATACCGGCGTAGGGGATAGCGATGGCTAGAACGCCTGTCAGCGGATGGAAGCCGAAAAATTGAAGGAAAATAAGCGCCCAGAACAGCTCGTGTATCGCTCGCACAAACGCGCACAGGATTCTGACGGGCAGCCAGCGATAAACAAGTGCCAGAAGAAAGCCGCTGATACTGCCGAGAGCGACGCCAACGAAGGCAAAGGCAACCGTCCGAAGCAGGGCGGTTGCCAGCCCTTCGGTACTGAAAAAATCCGGTGTTATCACGCCCAGGAAGAACCGGCCAAGATCTTTCCAGGGATTGGCTGCCGTGATAGTGATATCGGCAAACACCAGGCCTACCAGGGCGATGGCGATAAAGATCAGGCTGGTTTTTACGGTTGGCGAAGACAGCATAGGAGTGGAATCTGGGCCGGTTGAGTCAGTAGAGTGGCGCAATGTCGGCCGGTGTGAGCTTTTCGCTCGACTCGTCCAGCGCGATCTGCCCGTCCTGGATACCCACGATACGGGTGCAGTATTCCAGTGCGAGCTCGACATCATGGAGTGCGATAACGCTGGTCTTGAAGCGCTCTCTCAATAACGTCATAACCTGGTGGGCAAGCGGCCCATCCAGGGCAGAGACAGGCTCGTCCGCCAACAAAAGTCCTGACTGCCGGTAAAGGGCACGGGCGATGGCCACGCGCTGGCGCTGTCCGCCGGACAGCGATGCGGTGGGCATCCAGGCTTTCTCGGTCATCCCCAGTTCCGACAATAGGCTTTTGACGTCACGGCTGTCCCGGGTGAATGGCCGAACCAGGGTAACCATGTTGTACCAGTTGCCGTGGGCATCGAGGCGGCCCATGTACACGTTGTGGAATACCGGTAACGCGTTGACCAGTCCCAGGTCCTGGGGTACCAGCGCTGCCAGACGCTCCACCTGCTCATAGACAAGCCGGATCAGAGTGGATTTTCCGGCGCCGCTGCGGCCTACCAGGCCAACGCGCTCTCCTTCCCTGACACTGAGGGAGAGCGGGCCAATCACCCGCTCTCCACCAAAAGACGCCGTCAGGCCGGACAGATCGAATCCCGACATTAATCGATGATTCCGATCTGCTTTCCAACTACCCGGATCGGCTCGTAAGCGTCATTGGAGACTGGGATGAAACCACTACGGGGAAAGCTTTCAAGCAATTCAGGGTCGTCCATCGCAAGCAGGGCTTCCTGAAGCCGTTTCTGGAAACCTTCACCGAACTGTTCGTTGACGTCGCCGCGAACACTCCACTGATAGTTCGGGTACGACGGCGTTGTCCAGATGACCTTCACCGCGTCGGTATCAATGTTGCCGTTTTCCATTTCCTTGTCCCACACTGAGAAGTTGATCGCGCCAACATCGTAGGTGCCCGCCTCTACGAGACGAAGGGTGCGGGTGTGATTGCCACTGAAGCCTACACGGCTGAAGACGTTGTCGGGGCTGTCCTCAAAGGATTCGCGAATATAGTACTCCGGAATCAGGCGACCGGAGGTTGACCCCTTGGAACCGAAGGTAAAGGTCTTCCCCTGGAGTTCGTCGGACAGGGTTTCCATCTCGTCAAGTCCGGTACTTTTGTGGGCAATGAAATGAGTGTAGAACGCTTTGTCTTCCACGCCCTGGGCAATCGCTTCAGAGCCGGGAACCAATTCGCGGGCCTGCACGCCGGAAAGCCCGCCGAACCAGGCTAGCTGGACCTGGTTGTTGCGGAAGGCTGAAACCGCGGCGGCGTAGGATTTGACAGGGATATAGCGAACATCTACGTCCAACTCTCCTGCCAGGTAATCGGCGATACCCGTGAAGCGTTCCACCAGTTTGGTTTCGTCTTCATCGGGAATGGCGGTGAAGACGAGTGTCTGGGCTGAAACGGTTGCTGAAGAGAGCAAGGTCAGTAAGCTGGCGACAGCGAATTTCCGTATCAATTTCAAAGCCATTTGAATTTCCTTGTGTCTGGAGCTGAATTTAGCGGGGTCACATGTCCGGACGGGAAGCCCGAAGCTATCCAGAATACCGTGATTTACTGCAACTCTGAACAGCTATACGATTCTATGAGCCAATCAGGTTAGGGGTATCCGGCAAAAAATGAAAATCTTGATGGAAACCGACACTCATGAAAATCATCCTGAATACCCCGGCGCTACCGGGCTCCAGGGCTGGTAATCGGGCCACGGCGGACCGATGGTGCCGGTTGCTTGAGCAGGCCGGACACCGGGTTTTCGTTGTGACCGAATACAACAACGAGCCCTGCGACCTGTACATTGCCCTGCACGCCTGGAGGAGCCATGAGGCCGTTCTTCGCTTCCGTGACCGTAACCCGGAAACGCCGATAATCGTTGTGCTTACGGGCACGGACATATACGACCACCAGTACCGCTACCCGGAGCAAACCCTCCATTCCATGGCCCTCGCGGATTGCCTTGTGGGGCTCCACCATCGTGTTGGCCGGGATATTCCCGAGCGTTTCGTGCCAAAGCTGGTGACGGTGTTGCAGTCCGCCGATCGGCCCGGGGGTAATGCAGGCGTCGATACCAGGCATTTCGATGTCTGTGTTATCGGACACCTGCGCGAGGAGAAGGACCCTCTGAGGGTCGCAATCGCGGCGAGGACATTGCCGCCAGGTTCGACCATCCGGGTGCTGAATGCAGGCAAGGCTCACAGCCAGGATTGGGCTCGGCGAGCCATAGCCGAACAGGAGGCCAATCCGCGTTTTCAGTGGCTCGGCGAAATTGACAGACCGTCCACCCATCAGCTTATGAACCGTTGCCGTGCCATGGTTATCAGCTCGGTGATGGAAGGAGGCGCTAATGTCGTATCCGAAGCCTGTCGTGCAGGGCTGCCGGTTATCGCGTCGGACATCTCCGGCAATATTGGCCTACTGGGTGAAGATTACCCGGGGTACTTCCGTGTAGGCGACGAGGCTGATCTTGCGAAGGTGTTACTGTGGGCGGAACAATCCCCCGAATATCTTGGGGAACTGACCGATCGCGTCACCGAACTCGCCTCTTGCTTTGTTCCTGAAGCTGAGCAAGCGGCCCTGCTCACTGCGATTGAGAAGGCCAGGGCCAAAGGCGACCGTCTCAATCCCTGAGTGTGATGGGCTCGATGGGGCCGCTCTCATCCTGCGGCAACACCCGCCCTATAATGGCAGTGTGGGGATAGCCCATTGCTTTCAGCTCACTGATACAGGCATCCGCCTGGTCAGCGGGCACGCTGGCCAGCAGTCCGCCGGCGGTCTGCGGGTCGAAGATCAATGGGTAGCGAGGATGGTTGACCCACTTTTCCTGGTCTCGAATACCACGCCGGAGACGAATGTTGGCCGGCTGCAAGGAGCTGAGGATACCTGCTGCTGCAGTTTCCTCAGCGCCAGGCAAAATCGGTATTGCCGTGAGATCGAGCTCCGCATCAACGCCAGAGGGGCGAGTCATCTCAACCAGATGGCCAAGCAAACCAAAACCCGTTACGTCGGTGCAGGCTCGTGAACCATATCGGCGCAGGCACTGGGCCGCGTCTTTGTTGGACTGCATCATTGAGGCCAGGGCAGAATCAATCCAGCGGCCTTTCGCGGCAAGTTTGGCGTGGGCAGCGAAGAGCGTCCCGGTACCGATAGGCTTGGTCAGCAGCAGAACGTCTCCGGCCCGCAGGCCGCCCTTGCTCATGACGTCATCCGGATCAATCAACCCGTTGACGGCAAAGCCCAGTGCCAGCTCACGGCCTTCACCCGTATGGCCGCCTACCAACGCGCAGCCAGCTTCATTCAGCACTTCCACGGCGCCGGACATCATCTGGTAAACCACGTCTTCCACCTTGGACTCTATGCCGTAGGGCACGGTCGCTACGGCGGTGGCACTCTGAGCTTCGGCGCCCATGGCAAACACGTCGCCCAGGGCGTGATTGGCGGCAACCCGGCCGAACACATAGGGGTCGTCAATAAAGGCGCGAAAGAAATCGACGGTGTGAACCACCGCCTTTCCGGGTGGGACGGTCAGTACGGCGGCGTCGTCTGGGGCGTGTAGACCAATCAGGATGTCATCCCGCTCTATTGGTCGCAGCTCGCCGAGGGCCCGTGACAGCACGGTACTGCCCACCTTGGCACCGCAGCCACCGCAACGCATGGCCACCGCGGAGATGGCCTGGGACGCTTCCTCGGGGTTTTGTGCGGCGCCGGTGTCGGGCAGGGCGGCGTTTTCTTCCATGGCGGGAAGATCATTGAATTTCGCCATGAAGCGTCTATCAATGCTGTTTTTCCAGCGCCAGACCCAAGAACCGGCCAACGACAGGTCACCTCTGGAGGCCACTGCGAATTTGTCGCCGGTACTGATCAGCGCCATCCATTTTTTCTGCGGCCGGAATGGCTTCGCGGGCTTTCCGAGGGCATGGCGGCGGAGGTTGTCCGCCAGTGGCCGGCCCTGACGAACGGCAAATACGCCGGCTTTTTCCCGGGGGTGATTTACAACGTTGGCAATGTCACCCGCCGCGAAGATATCGTTGTCGGTTTCTGTCTGCAGGGTGTCCGTCACCCGGATAAAGCCACCGTCGTCCAGGGCCAGGCCGGTATCCCGCAGCCACTCGGGGCCGCCGGCACGGGTGACCCAGAGCACTTCGTCAACCGACAGGGTGTCGCCGGACTCCGTGGTCAAACGATTGGCCTCGACCTCTGAGACTGCGGATCCCAGGTGAACCTTCACCCCACGGCTTGCGAGTGTGTCAGCGAATACCGCACGCACCCTGGCGTTGTGGGTAGGCAGGATCTGCTGGTCTGCATCAAACAGATGAAAGTGCAACTGGTCCGGGTCGTGGCCGCGCTTTTCGAGCTCATTTCGTAGCCGGAACTGCATGGCCAGTGTGAGTTCAACGCCACCTGCACCTGCGCCGACCACAGCAACGGTCATCGGGCCGTCATGGTTTTCCAGCCGCGACAATAATGACAGCCAGCGATTGTTGAATCCGTTGATAGGCTTGACGGGCACTGCATGTTCAGTTGCGCCGCTGACGTCACCGACCTTGGGAGCGGACCCGATATTCACCGACAGAATGTCGTAAGGCACGTCCGGTCGGGAGCGGCAGACCACACGTTTTCGATGGCGGTCGATGCCAACAACTTCATCGCGGTAGAAGCGCGCGCCCGCGAACTCGGCCAGTTTGCTGAGGTCTATATGGACGTCGTCGTAGGAATAATGCCCAGCCACATACCCGGGAAGCATTCCGGAGTAGGGTGTATGGGTATCCCTGCAGATGAGGGTAAGGCGGACACCAGGCACTGGGTTCATGGCAAAGCGCTTGAGAACGCCTACGTGGCTGTGTCCGCCGCCAATCAGGACAATGTCCCGTAAAACAGGCTGTTCGGATTGTTGCATTAAATAACTTTCTTGGCTTCGTCGCTGAAGGTGTTAAAGCCTTTCACGCTTGAAAATGCCTGAAGCTTTTCTTTGTCCGCGTCAGACGGATTGGCGATCTGATCAACCGAGGTGATACCGGCTTCCTTCATTTTGCGGGCGGTGGCCGGCCCAATACCTTTAACCTGGGTCAGGTCGCTCTTGTCCTTCGGCTTTGGAGCGCGTGTTGCTGCAGCCGGCTTTGCCGCTGGCTTCCGCGCGGCCGTGGCGGCTTTCTTGGGAGCGGCTTTAGTGGCTGCGGCCGGACTTTTGGCGGCGGTGCTCGCCTTGGGTTTGGCGGCTTTCTTTGCAGTTGCCGCTTTTGGTGTGGCGGGCTTCTTGGCGGCCGGTTTTTTGGCCGCTGTCTTACTGGCGGTGGATTTTTTCGGAGCTGACTTGCCTTTGGCAGCAGGGCCGGCCTTCTTGGCGGCCTGGCCTGCGACCTTCTTCGCCTCTTCGCTGGCTTCCTTGCTGGCAATACCAAGGCGGTCCAGGATATTGTTTTGCAAATCGTGGAATTCACCCAAGCGACGTTCAAATTCTTCGTTGAAACGTTTCATTTCACGATCACGAAGCTCATCCACTTCCTTCAACAGTTTGCGGACGGGTTCCTGAATCTGGTTCTGCAGGCTGTCGAACTGCTTGAGGGCGTCGTTGATCAGCTTTTCGATCTGTGATGACGTTTTATCGAACTCTTTGTTCACTTTCTTGACGACTTTATCAACGCTTTGCTTGTTGGCTTTCTTCGCCATAAGGACTTTCTCCTTGAAGTGCAAGTTGATGTGGGGCGTTGGTGAGTTCAGGCCAGTTGCCGAATGCTGGAGGCGGGCCCTGAGGAACGTCTGGATTTTAGCGTCTGCTTCTTGAGCACCACCTCACGAATGCGCTTGAGTTTTTCGCTCAGGGCAGACGAGGAGTTGTCATTGAGTTCTACGAAATCAACGGAATAGAAGAAATTGCTACAGTGTTTCCTGCGTTCCGTTACCAGGCCGGTAATTCCATCCGCCCTGATGTCGTCAAACGGCATTTCCATCACGAGATCCAGGATAACCGTATCACCGGGGTTAAATATCTTGTCCGTCTTCATCACACATCCGAAGTGATCGAGTTCGAACAGCGCGGCCTGCACACGCTCCCGGCGAAAGAGGCCACGCTTGATGTGAAAATGTGCGACAAGATCCGGTAGTGCTTCGTTCATCTAAAAGTGATCTCTTTTGCACCCCGAGGGGGTCCGGACGACACCCCTAGGGCGTGTTCCTGAAAGTATATGGTTAAACAATAGCCACACTCTGTTGGTTTGGCAACGTGTTCAGTGTCATACGATAGAGCTCTCAGGCGGTTCATCAACTGTTTTTATCATTTTGGCCCGTTTGTAGCGTGTTGAGCTCGTAAATATCCGTGCGCCGGTCTTTCAGGTTCGTCACCGAGCCTTCGTTGCGCACCAGCTTCAGCTTTTCCAGATCCATATCTGAAAACATGATCATTTCCGTATTCGGTGTGGTTTCCGCCATCACCGCATCGTGGGGGAACGCAAAGTCCGACGGTGAGAATACGGAAGACTGGGCGTACTGCACGTCCAGGTTCTCAACCTTGGGAAGGTTACCCACACTACCGGTGATCACGACATAGCATTCGTTTTCAATCGCCCGTGCCTGCGCACAGTGCCGCACCCGAAGGTATCCGTTCTTGGTGTCCGTCCAGAAGGGCACCATAATAATATCCACCTCTTCGATGGCCGCCAGGCGCCCCAGTTCCGGGAACTCGATGTCGTAACAGATCATGATGGCCACGCGGCCGGCGTCGGTGTCGAACACCTGGAACTTCTCACCGCCTTCGATGACCCAGTCACGGCGTTCGTGGGGCGTGATATGGATCTTGCGCTGCTCGTCGACGCGGCCGTCGCGGTGGCACAGATACGACACGTTGTAGACCCGATCATTTTCGAGCAGGGGCATTGAGCCGGTAATGATGTTGATGTTGTAACTGACCGCCATTTCCGACATCTGATTGCGGAATTGCTCGGTAAAGCCTGCCAGAAAGCGAATGGCCCGTGTCTGGTCCACCTGGTCCGTCAGGCCCATCAGCGGTGCGTTGAAAAATTCTGGAAACAGGGCGAAATCGCTCTTGTAATCCGAGAGCGCATCCACGAAGTACTCCACCTGTTCCAGCACTTCCTCCACAGAGGTAAATTCACGCATCTGCCACTGAACGGCACCCAGGCGTACTTGAGTCTTCTTGACGTTAAGCACCGGCGACGGCGGTGTATAGAGGATGTTCCGCCATTCCAGCAGAGTGGCGTAGCCCAGGGATTTCTCGTCTTCCGGCAGGTACTTGTGCATCAGCCGGGTAACCTGGAAGTCGTTGGACAGCTGAAAGCTGAGGATCGGGTCGTAGATGTCCTTGCGATCCACACGCTGGATGTATTCTTCCGGAGAGTGCTGGTCTGAATACTTATGATATCCGGGGATGCGGCCACCCGCCAGGATGGCGCGCAGGTTCATGGATCGGCAGAGTTCTTTGCGAGCTTCATAAAGCCGCCGGCCAAGGCGGTAGCCGCGATAATCCGGGTGGATAAACACATCGAGGCCGTAAAGCGAGTCGCCTTTGGCGTTGTGCCAGATTTTTTCATTACGCAGGATCAGGTCGTCGTAGGTGTGCGGGTTGCTGAATCGCTCATACTTGACGCACACCGTGAGGGCTACGGCCACCAGGTCACCGGACTCTTCGATACAGATCTGACCATCCGGAAACTGTTGCACCAGAGCTTCGATCGTGTCCTCTGGCCAGGCACCGCCAATATCGTCGTAGACCCTGTCCATCAGTCGCTGGAGCTGTGGGTAATCATCACTGGTCAGGTTACGAAGGTTGAGGTGCAGTTCTTCGTGGGCCATATACGGCAGCTCCCGTTGGGTGTGGAAATGACGGCAAGAATTGTCGATTGCTTCAGTATTTTATCAGAGAGCGCTAAAGACTTCTTATCACCTAAAGCTAAAGACTTCTTATCACATAAAGTTGATGGCTATATGCTGATGAAGGACGATGCCTCAGAAGCCACGCTGCCTGCGGATTTCGACCCACGCACGCGGCCCTGGTTCAAACAGGCGAAACAAAAGGGCTCAGCGTCGTTCACCGAACCCTACGTGGACGCGGGCACTGGAGGCACCATCATTTCCACGCTGGCACCGGTCAAACGTGGGGCTTACCAGGGTGTTGTCGGTGGTGATATTGCCCTGAAGACCATAGAACAGACGCTCTCCACGATTACGCTGGCCAACACCGGCTATGCCGCCCTGATCAGTGACGACGGCACCGTGTTGTTTCACCCGGACCAGAAACTGGTTGGCAAGAAGATCAGCAGTCTTTTGGGAGAATCTCCTCGGCTCAGCGGTGAAATTCACGAATATGACACCGGAGATGCCAGTTGGACTGCCGGTTTCCATCGCATCAAAGGTGCCCGTGGTGTTGAGTGGTATCTCGGCACTTTTATCAACGAGGACAAAATCAATGCGCCGGTCCACGCCGCTCGCGTAACCGGGCTGATCATCGCAGTAATTGGCTTGTTGGTGTCCCTGGTGATCCTGCGTTTTGGTATCCGCGTGCTGATGGCTCCCGTTCGTAAGCTTAATGCCGCCATGGCATCAATCGCCAGTGGCGAGGCGGACCTCACCAAGCGCCTGGACGATAGCGCCAACGACGAGTTCGGCAAGCTCGCGGCGGAGTTCAACAGCTTTGTTGAGAATATCCAGAATGTGGTCCGGGACGTCCAGCAAGGCACCGCCGAGCTTGGCGAAAACGTGTCCTCCCTGCGGGATACCGCCAGCACCAGCCGAGACAGCGTTGAAAAACAGCAGGCCGAGATTGATATGGTGGCCACGGCCATCAATGAGATGTCTGCCGCTGCCGGGGAAATTGCACAGAATGCCCAACAGACCGCGGATGCCTCCAACACCGCCGATGCAGACAGCCGTGCTTCCCTTGAAACCGTTGCCGCTTCCCGGGATGCAGTACAGAAATTGTCAAAAGAGATTAACGCCGCTGCGGAAGTCATCGATAAACTCGGCAAGGACGTTACCGACATTACCTCGGTTCTCGAGGTAATTCAGGGGATTGCTGAACAGACCAACCTGCTGGCACTGAACGCGGCGATCGAGGCCGCAAGGGCAGGGGACGCGGGTCGTGGCTTTGCGGTTGTTGCTGACGAAGTGCGCAACCTGGCTCGCCGCACCCAGGACAGCACGGAAGAGATCAACAACATGATTGAGCGCCTGCAAAGCGGTGCAAACCAGGCGGTGGACGTCATGAAGGCATCAACAGCGGTCTCGAATGTGAGCATGGAGAAAGCTCAGGATGCCATGGAGTCGCTCAACCGTATTGCTGATGCGATAACGTCGATCAGCCAGATGACCTCCCAGATCTCAACGGCTTCTGAAGAGCAGACCTCTGTGACGGAAGAGTTGAACTCCTCCATCACCCGGATTGCCGACCAGGGCCAGGAAGCCGCCAAGGCTGCCAGCGAGAACGACGTCTATAACGGTCAGATCGAATCGGTCGGCCACACGCTTAGTAAGAACGTGTCACGATTCAGGGTTTGAGTAAGACGTTTTCTGGGGCGCGGATAGTATCTGGATTCGCCGTCGGAGTTCGAGGAGGGTTCTGGTGCCGATGGCCCGGGATTCGTCCGTCAGATAGGGATTTTCCAGAACAAGGACGTTCCGGCTGTGCAGGTTTAGCTCGTCGATGGACTGGCCGTAGTATTGGTTGAGGTACGCGCCAAAGCTGCCATCGAAAATGGCCCTTTCCATGCCCAATTGAAGCCGATGTGCCGTTTCGTGGTCGTGCCGGTTGACGAAGAAGTAAGAGGGCATCGGATAGGCGAGCAGCAGGTCTGGCTCGATGGCGAAGTCTTCGTTGTTTTCAAGCTCCAGATCGAAAAGAACCTCGTTGACTCCCCGGGCGAAGCATTCAAAACGATGATTCTCCAGCATGCGGAAAAGAATTTCGTACCGCGAGTGAGTCACCACGCTGACTCCGTTGGCCTGCAGAATCGACGAATCCGGCCAGTGTGCGCCCTGGCCGATGCGGATACCGACTTCCTCAAGATTGCCAAGGCTTCGGATGCCTTTGAACCTGGGCAATGATTCTTTAAGCACCACGCACACCCGAAGCCCCAAAAGTCCGCCATCGATAGGTATGGGGATGGCCTGCAGGCTTTCTTCCCTCTGTTTTGATGTCGCGACATTCGCGAGATCGACCAATTTTGATTGCTGGCGCTCAAGTTCGCGGACAACCCGGCCTTGGGCCATCTCCGGGGTGCGAGTGATTCGATACGAACCGTATTCCGGTGTCTTGTCGAAGGCGAGGGCAACCAGGGCACGTATGGGTGGGCTGTCGTAATTGCGGTACCACAGGCGATATTCCCTTGCCTGTGTTTCTCCAGACAGATATTCCGAAGACACACCGGTTCCCGGGCAAACCAGAAACAATGCCAGGGCCGTCAGCCAGCCACGCGCACGCCTCACTTTCATTGAAGACTTACTCCCGCGTCCATTCGAGTTTCTTGTTATCGCCCGTTTTGATATCCAAGCAGTTTAGGTGAATTTTTCTTTCGGGAAAGGGATAACCGTAAAAAATCCCGAAAACAGTTGCGATACCTTTTAAACGGCTGCAATCATGGGCGTTAAATCACCAACAGGTAAGAAGACATGGCGTTCATCGACAATCTGATAGGTGCAACCGGCCATTGGGTGTCTGAATCGAATCCTGGTGCGCGAATCACCCAACCGCTGGCCTGGCTCCGTAAAACCAGTGGTTATGCGGCCGTCAACCGAATTATTGGCCTATCAATCCCGTTTGCTCCACGGAATCGATTCAGTGTCGAGGAGATTCGCCCGGGGTTCGTTAAGGCAAGAATACGCCTGAAAGGCAATAAGAACCACTTTGGCAGCCTCTACGCCGGTGCCTATTTCCTGGTGGCGGAGATCCCCGGTGGCGTGTTGACGCTGTTTGATCTCGGCCCGGCTTACACGCCGATTCTCAAGGAAATGACGCTTCAGTTCCTGCAGCCGGCGAATTCCGATGTGTTTGTCGAGTTTTCACTGGACGCCGCCACGGTTGAAGCCATCAAGGCCGAGGCCGATGCTACGGGCAGGGCCGCGTTTGAGTTAGAAGGCACACTGTACGACAGTGACGGCCATCATGTGGCCACTTCGATGGCCCACTATCGTGTTCGCAAGAAAGGCTTCCAGGCGCAGTGAACTGAGGTCGATTCAAGCGCCGTCCAACTCCCTTAGGGCGGCGAGGAAAGTTTCCCCGTATTTTTCGAGCTTTGCCGCACCCACGCCGTTTATCTCAGACATTTCGGCAAGGCTGTTCGGTTTCTTGTCCAGGATTTCAAACAGCGTGGCATCGTGGAAAATCACGTAGGGCGGCACGCCCTTCTCATCCGCCAGCGATTTTCGGCAGGCCCGCAGCGCTTCCCAGCCGGGTTTGTCAGTGATCTGGTCTGCAATCCTGCGGCGGCCGGACCCTGATGACCCACGGCCACTGGAGGCCTTCACCACGGGATCCTTGCGTAATTGGATAGCTACCTCGCCCTTAAGTAGTGGGCGGCATTGCTCCGTGAGTTGCAACGCTCCATAGCCTTCCGGGTCAGCCCTAAGGTAACCATTGGCCACCAGCTGACGAAATACGGACTTCCAGTCGTTTGCAGACAACTCGGTACCAATTCCGTAGGTGGAAACCGTTTGATGGCCGGACTGCAGGATGCGTTCGTTCTCAGAGCCGCGTAACACATCAATCAAATACGTAACCCCGAAACGTTGGCCGGTTCTGAACACGCAGGAGAGCGCCTTCTGAACAGCAATCTTGCCGTCCCAGGTTTCCGGTGGAGTCAGGCAGGTGTCACAGTTGCCACAGGGCTGTTCAAGGGTGTCGCCGAAATACCGCAGCAACACCTGTCGCCGACAGCTTGTCACTTCGCACAGGCCTAGCATGGCATCCAGCTTCTGGCGCTCAACCCGTTTGAAGTGGTCATTGCCCATGGAGCCTTCGAGCATCTGTCGCAGCTTGATCACGTCCTGCAGGCCGTAAACCATCCAGGCGGTCGAAGGCTTTCCATCACGACCGGCTCGTCCGGTTTCCTGATAGTAGGCTTCCAGGCTTTTTGGAAGGTCCAAGTGGGCGACAAATCGAACATCGGGTTTATCGATGCCCATGCCAAAAGCAATGGTGGCCACGATGATGACGCCGTCCTCGCGTAGGAAGCGCTCCTGATTCCGCGCGCGATCACCGGCATTGAGGCCCGCATGGTAGGGCAGAGCGGTGTAGCCTTTGTCACTGAGCAGCTTCGCGGTGCTGTCGACTTTGTTGCGGGACAGGCAATAAACGATGCCGCAGTCGCCATCATGTTCCGCTTTAATAAAATCCAGTAGTTGTTTGTTTGCATTGGTTTTCGGAGCAATTCTGTACTGAATATTCGGGCGATCAAAACCACTGATAAAGTGTCGGGCTTCGGTCAGGGATAGCCGTTCAGCGATCTCCTTGCGGGTGCGCTCGTCCGCGGTGGCGGTGAGGGCTATGCGGGGTACGCCCGGGAATTCATGGGCCAGCCGGCTTAGCTCCAGGTAGTCGGAGCGGAAATCGTGCCCCCACTGGGACACACAGTGGGCTTCGTCGATGGCAAACAGGGAAATAGAAGCATCATGTAACAGGCCCAGTGTGCGAGGCTGGATCAGCCGTTCCGGCGCGCAGTAGAGCAGATCCAGTTCGCCGGTCATAAGCGCGTTTTCAGTGTCCCGGGCCTGTTCGAAATCCATGGTGGAGTTCAGGAACGCGGCCTTGACGCCCAGTTCTTTCAGCGCTGCCACCTGGTCCTGCATCAGTGCAATCAGAGGTGATATGACGACAGCTGTTCCGGCGCGAACCAGGGCTGGCACCTGATAGCAGAGGGATTTACCACCACCGGTGGGCATCAGTACCAACGCATCGCCACCGTTAACCAGCTCGCGGATAATGTCGCCCTGCAAGGGCCGGAAGGTCTCGTAACCGAAAACACGATGAAGGACTTCTTCCGGGTCCTGGTCGGTAACACGGGGGCGCTCTGTGCTGAGTTGTGCAAAATCCATGACTTGGCCAGCGGTGTTGGTTGAGGGTAAAGGGTGCCGTTCTGGCAGGCAGGCCATGATACCAGAAAGCGGTCACGGAATCGGCGGAGACAAACAAACCTTATAAACGCTACAATGCGCCTTTTTTCTGCACCCAACAAACAGGAACTCCATGCAGGAATTTGACGCCATCCGACCTTACTCGGACGAGGAAACCGGAACCGCCATCAACAATCTGGTACGGGATCCGGAATTTCTGGATATGATTGGCCGCTTCAAGTCGCCCACACTGGCCAAATGGGCGCCGGGAATGCTCCGGGTATGGGTCAAGCGCTGGCTGGCCAGGAACTTTGGCGGACTTACCCGTATCGACGACCTCCAGGCGCGATTGTCTGGCTACGTTGGTGAACTGGTTGATCACACAACGACCCGGGTTACCCACAGCGGGCTGGAAAATCTGGACAAGCAGAGCGCTCACCTGTTCATCTCCAACCACCGCGACATCGTGTTCGACCCGATGGTGGTCAATTACCTGCTGTTCGCGAACGGCTTCAATACCACACGTATTGCCATTGGCGACAACCTGCTGGCGAACCGCGTATTTGCTGAAATGATGCGGCTGAACAAGAGCTTTGTGGTGCGTCGCAGTATGACCAGCCCACGTGAAATGCGGGACGCCTACATCATGCTTTCGGCATTTATCAATCACAGTATCGACAACAACGAGAGCATCTGGATTGCGCAGCGTGAAGGGCGCGCCAAAGACGGGCTGGATTTCACCGATCCCGCCATTATTAAAATGTTCTACATGAGCCAGAAGAAAAGTGGGTTGGATTTCGGCGAAGCCATGAACCGGCTGCACATCGTGCCGGTGTCCATTGCCTACGAGTATGATCCCTGCGATATGGACAAGGCCCGAGAGCTCGAAACCCGATCCCGCACGGGCAAGTACATTAAGGCCGAAGGCGAGGATACTAACCAGATAATGCGCGGGCTCACGGGGTTCAAGGGCCACGTGCACGTGCATTTCGGAGCACCCATCGCGGATGCCGAAAACACGCCTAAGGAACTGGCTGCCCGGATCGATCGGGAGATGCATGCCAATTATCACTTGCACACGTCCAACCTGGTGGCCTATCAGCAAAGAGGCATTCATCCTGATTCACACGCCAGCAGAGACTCTGTAAGCGATGCGGTGGTGACGGCAGAGGCCTGGTCAGCGGCGGAAATAGAAGCCGCCGAGGCGGAGATGGAGCGTCGACTCGATGCCTGCGACCCGGCGATTCGGCCCTACCTGCTGGATATGTACGCCAACCCGGTGGTCACGGCGCTTGAAGCTCACAATGGCAACGGCTCGACGGATACACCAACGGAACACCCCTGATACCCGAGGTATTTTGTGCAAGAACTTCAATATATCGAATTGGAAACCAACCCCAATCCTACTGCCGCCGTTATCTGGCTGCATGGCCTTGGAGCCAGTGGCCATGATTTCGAGCCGGTAGTGCCGGAGTTGGGGTTGCCCGACAATGCAGCTGTTCGGTTCATTTTTCCTCACGCCCCCAACATGCCGGTCACCATTAACGGCGGAATGACGATGCCAGCCTGGTACGACATCAAGGCAATGGATATTGATCGAGTGGTGGACACCGATCAGTTGATGGCCTCGTCAGACGCGGTTGCAAAACTGGTGGACCGGGAAATTGAGCGTGGCGTGAAGAGCGAGAACATTGTGATTGCCGGATTTTCCCAGGGGGGCGCCGTGGCCTACGAGCTTGGGTTGAGCTATCCGAAGCGCCTGGCGGGCATTATTGCCCTGTCAACATACTTTGCCACTGCGAAGACTGTGAAGTGCTCAGAGGCGAATCGTGACATCCCGATCCGGATCTATCATGGCACCTTTGACCCCATGGTACCGGAGGCCCTGGGCCGGCAAAGCGTGGAAAAGCTGCAGGACATGGGGTTTGAACCCACGTATGAGACCTATCCGATGGAACACAGCGTGTGCATGGAAGAGATCGTGGATATCGGCAAGTTCCTTCGCGATAACGTGCTGTAAAGCTCGCCTGCCGTTCGATTGGCGAAGCCTAAGCAGGGCAGGTTGCCTCGCTTAGCTTCGCCAGAACGCTGGTGAAAGCACAATCACCACGCTCAGTATTTCCAGACGCCCCATCAGCATACCCACCGATAGAATCCATTTGGCAAGCTCCGGGAGCGGTGCAAAAGTGCCCGCTGGCCCAATTGTGTCGCCGAGCGCCGGGCCAACGTTGGTCAGTACGGTGAGCGCTCCGGACAGGCTGGTGATAAAGTCCAACTGCAGAGCTGCCAGCGCGACCGTTATGATCAGCAGGCACAACAGAAAGATAAAGGTGTAGGCAATCATTGAAGCGATAATTTCGTCGCTGACCGCGCGGCCGTTATAGTTGCGGGTGAATACGGCCCTGGGATGCAGCAGCCGCATCAGCTGCTCCCTCAGCACGATCAATGAGAGCTGGAAGCGGAACACTTTCATGCCCCCGGCTGTTGAGCCAGAGCACCCGCCGATAAACATCAGAAAGAAAAACAGCACAAACGCAAGTGGGCCCCACGCAGAGTAATCTTCCGAGGCATAGCCGGTTGTTGTGACCACAGACGTGACATTGAAGAGCGTCGACACGTAGCCGTTAACGAGGTCGAACTCCACTGGTGAGACGTACCAGCGGTAAAGAGTCAGTAAGGCAGGTACCACCAGCAGGATGGTCACGAACAGCCGCACCTGCTGATCCCTGAACAGCACGCCGTGCTGGCCATGCATTTCCCGGACAAAAAGAAAGAACGGCATGCTGCCGATCATCATGAACAGGGTGGCTTCCAACAGAATCAGGTTGGAGTCGAACTTGCCCATGGACAAGTCGGATGTGGAGAAGCCGCCGGTCGCAATACTCGTCAGGCCATGGTTGAATGCGTCAAACAGGCTCATACCGGACAACCAATAGGTCGTTACCGCAAGCACCGAAAACGCCACGTAAACCAACAGCAGGCCACGACTGAGGGTTTTCATTCGCGGCAGGGCCTTGTCAGTCCATTCTGAAGATTCCGTTGCAAAAAGCCGCATGCCGCCCACGCGGAGGAAGGGCAATACGGCAACGAACATGCCGATGATCCCGATGCCACCAATCCATTGCAGTACAGAGCGCCAGAGCAGTAGGTCCTGATCCATGGTGTCCAGGCCGGTAAGCACCGTGGCTCCGGTGGTGGTGATGCCGGATGTGCCTTCGAAAAAGGCCTCGCCGAGGGTGAGCCCCAGATCACTGAGATAGAACGGGAGCGAGGAGAGCAGGGCGATAATAAACCAGCTGGAGACGGTCAGCACGAACATGTAGCGGGGCTTCAGGTCTCGTGCCTGGCGGTAGGTCGCGAGAATGCCCAGCAGCCCCGTGCCAAAACAGATAGCCGCAGACTCCGCAAACGCCATGGCATTCGGCGATTCAGAAGTTACGAGAAGAAGCACAGGTAAGGTCATGAAAATACTAAGAAGTATAAACATGACGCTCATGATAAAGATTACGGGGTTCAGGTTTCTCAAAGGACGCTCTAGCCGGCTGAACAGAGAGACGGCGTCAGAATACATGCGGCTTGGGGCTTTCGCAAGGTGGAACCCGCAGTGTGTCAGGGTCTTACAGGTACATTAAATCACTGTAAATTCCGCGTAAATAAGGATCCGAACGCTGGTGTTTGTCGTCAGCCTGATGCAACTTCGAATTGTGAGTTCGGTTTGAAACCGGAAGGAGAATTCAAATGAAAAAGTCGATTGCATTGATGCTTGGTCTTTCTGCAGCGCCGCTGATGGCGGTCTCCCAAGGCGCCTTCGCTGATGTCTACAAGTCAGGTGGTGGTAGCCTTTATGCGGGCCTGAACTACAGCTTTATCAATATCGAAAACGGCAGTGACGACGTTGACGTTGGTACGCTGTCCGCGAAGGTGGGTGGCCTGGTGTCGCCTTTCTTTGGGCTCGAAGCCCGTGCTGGGTTTGGCGTGGACGATGATCGCATTGGCGGCGTCGATTATTCGCTGGACAATTTCTTCGGCGGCTACGCCACGCTGAATCTGGCGAACGAATCACCCGCAACGCCTTACGTTATTTTCGGTGTAACCCGGGTTGAAGTGGAAGCGAAGTCGTTCCTGGGGACCACCACCGAGGATGAGTCGGACTTTTCCTACGGCGCTGGTGTGAATGTTGAGCTGGCACCGGAAGTGTCTGGCAACGTGGAATACATGCGTTACTATGACAAGGATGGCTCCACCGTTGACGGTCTGGGCCTGGGCGTCACCTTCAACTTCTGATCGGAGCGCTCTGCACAAAGAAACCTTGGCGGCGGAGGCCTGTTCGCCGCCGTTATTGGGAGCCAGTTTGAATCACCTTGCCCATCTTTTTCTCGCACCAGATTCCCCCAAGGTTCGTGTGGGCAGCCTGCTGGGGGACTTTGCGAGAGGCATTGTGCCGGACGAACTGCCCCGGGAAGTGAGGGTGGGGCTGCAGCATCACAGGGCGGTGGATGCGTTTACCGACCAGCATCCGCAAGTCATTGCCAGCAAGCGGTTGTTCTCCCCTCAGCGCCGACGTTTCTCGGGTGTGGCGCTGGATATCCTCTACGATCACTACCTGTTAAGAAACTGGCAACGCTTTAGTCATGTGAATTCCGATACCTTTATCGATCAGGTCTATCGGGAACTCGATGAAAACGCGTCGTTGATGCCTGAGAAAATGCAAAAGGTGACTCAGCAGATCGTTCTCCACGACTGGTTCCGCTCATACCAGGACATTGACAACATTGGGTATGCTCTGGACCGGGTCGCCAATCGCATACGGTTCAGGAATGCGTTCAGCGGAATCATCGAGGAGATCAAAGCCCACGACCAGGAACTCGAACACAGGTTCCTCAGCTTTTTCCCTGAACTCAACCACTTTGCCACAAAGGATTTTGAATGTTGACGGACTCCAAGAGATACGTTGTCGCGGCGCTTTTCGCGTTCCTGATCCCCTCCATCGCCATGGCTGAGAGCAGCAGTAATGAAAACGCTGTGCCCGAGCGACTTGGCTTTGTTGAATGGCTTGTGCTCGAGGGCACGGGCCTACGCATGAAGGCCCGGCTGGACACCGGGGCCAAAACCTCTTCACTGCATGCCGTCAATGTTGAGCCGTTCACGAAAGGTGATGAAGAATGGGTCAGTTTCCAGTTGCCGCTGGCTGACCACCAGGATGAGGACGACGCCGACGGCAAGAATCTGGAAGAGGTGATTCTGGAGTTCAGCCTGCCTGTTGAGCGTACGGTTAAGATCAAACGCAAGGGCGCACCCTCGCAGCGCCGGTTTGTGGTGGTTATGGACTTCTGCATTGCCGGTACCAGTCACAAGACTGAGTTCTCGCTCACCGACCGTGGGAAGTTTTCCTATCCGGCGTTGTTGGGTCGACGGTTCATGCGCGATGACAATATCCTGATTGATTCGGCGGACGCCTTCATCGCGAAGCAGGACTGCGAGTACAAAAATCTGGCCGATGTTGCTGAAGAGCACGCTGGGTGAGTTGTTTGTAAAGTCTTCTTATAGACAAAATGTAACTATAAGTCTACAATGATACCAAGTGTTAAGTGGGCGAAAGCCTGAAAAACAGTGGTGTCCGCTATGAGTAACGCGCAGAAACTCGCAACCGTCCAAAAGAACAACGTCTCCGGCGTTGGCCTTAAAACCGTGTTTAATATTCTGGACCGTTGGGGCTGTACTCCCGAGCAGGTACAGAAAATCCTTCAGATCTCCCGCCCGGCGTACTACAAGTATCGTAAAGCGCCGGAGCAGGCGAGCCTGACCCATGACCAGATTGAACGTCTCAGTTATCTGGTCAACATCCATGGCTGCCTGCGGATGATCTTCGAGAACCCGAAGAACGTTTACGGCTTTATGGCCCTGAAAAACGACAATCCGTACTTCAACGGCAAAAGTCCCCTTGAGATCATCAGTACGGGCCAGTTTGCTGCTTTGTATGAAACGTTCAGGCGTATCGATGTATTGCGCGGGGGGCTCTGGTGAGTCAGGAACTGCCGCCAACGATCACACCCGAGAGCATTACCGGGTTTCGCCTGATCAACTCGAGGTTTCCGCCCATCAGCCTGTTTGATGATGTGGCGGACGAAGATGAGTTTGATGCGCTCTACGAACTTCAAGCGCTCACCAACCCCCGTCTTCAGACCGAGTTGGGTAATCTAAACCTGATCCGCAAAGCGGAGATCCCGTTCGGAATCCCTGGCTGCTCCTACGCCACCGGCCCGTTTACCCATGTAAACCCCGAAGGCAGCCGCTTCAGCGATGGCCAGTACGGTGTTCTGTATATGGGGGAGAGCATCGATACAGCGATAGCGGAGGTGGCCTATCACCAGTCACGCTACTGGCAGGGCGTTCACGGTTTGGACTACGACCGGCTGGTGTTCCGGGGGCTTAAGTGCAAGGTAGGGACGATGACCCTGCACGACGCCACGACCCTCTCCTTTGGGGACACTATCTACGATGCTGACAGCTACGCTGCTTCACGGAGTTATGGTCGCAGGCTCTACAGGGCAGGCTCGGAAGGGCTTCGGTATCACTCTGTTCGAAAACCCGGCGATACCTGCTGGGGATTATTCACTCCCAGGCACGTCCGCAGTGTTATCCAGACGGCGCATTTCGAGTTTATCTGGAACGGTGAGCAAATCAGCACGGTTAACAAATTCACCAAGGCGTGAGAATACCGTTACGGTTTCCATTCACTGACGATCAAATCGAACAGTGCCCGCAATTCTGAACGTTCATAGTTTCGCACGCCGCATATCAGATTGAGGTTGGTGATCATCTCCGGATCATCAAAAATACGCACCCCTCCGCGGCTCTGTGATTGTTCCGCGAACTCCCGCTCCACAAGCCCAAACCCCATGCCGGATTTGACCATAACCACCGTGGAATACTCGTCGTCGGAACTGGTGGCCGCGTCGGAGAGGCTTGCCTGAGGGCCAAGCAGGTCCTTCATGAAATCAAAAAACGGGCAGTCCCGGTTGGGCCAGACCCAGGGCAGGCGCCGACGTGACTCGAAGTCGGCTGGTAGGGTGTCGAGCTCCGTATCCGCAGGGCCAACAACGGAAATACGCACTGGCGTGAGTGGCACCACCTTCAACCTCGGGTCCTCGCAGTTGCCATAGACATACCCCAGATCCAGCTCTTCTGAAAGCACTTGCTCGACAATCTGGGTTGACGCCCGGGTTTTCATTTCCAGGTTGAGGTGAGGGAGAGCGTCCGTCTTCCGGCGAAGCACTTCGTCTACACGAAGGTATTCAGGCGGAGAGTTCAGTCCAAGGCGGAGTGTTGCGTGGGGCACCGAACGCAAGGAAAGCGCAGTGTTACGTACATCTTCCACGGCGGTAAACACCTGGCGAACGGGCATGAGCAAGCGCTCGCCAGCTGCGGTCAGGGACATTCCCTGTTTACTGCGCTCGAACAGCAGAACCTCGAACTCTTCCTCAAGCTGGCGAAGGTGCTCGCTCACCGCAGACGGTGTCGAATGACGACGAGCGGCCGCGCGAGTCAGATTGGCCTCTTCAGCCACCAGAAGAAAAGACTTGAGCCTGTCCAGCTTTATGTTCATATTTTTCGAACACCGGGTTCAGATAATGTCGATGGACGACCTGGTACGGCGGGTCGAGAATGGTTTCATTGTAGTCATCGTTCATATTTAAAGGAAGATGAAAATGAAAGCCATCCTCGTCAATCAAACACTCAGACAAGCACCATCGATTGCATGTGTTCCCTCAAAGAGCGCTTTCATGAGGCGAGCCATCGCTGCTATCAAACGCTATGCGGGACGTTGGAGTCGCCGGTACCAATTGCGGCAGTCGCTGTATGAAATGGACACCAGACTGGTCGAAAAAGACATAGGGTTGCCTCACGGCAGTCTGGTAGAGGAAGCGCACAAGCCATTCTGGCGGGAGTAGTCGTCACGCTGAGCCCTTTCCCCAGGGCTCAGCGATGCGTCTTCCAGAACGGGCTGTGTGCCTCTCGTAGCAGCTGAGCTCTGGTTGTTCCGATGTCCCATGCCAAACGATCCAGCTCTCTCATCGGCATTCCCCGCAGGCGTCTTCTTAGGCGTGTGCGGGTTTTTTGGTTCTCAATATAGTGTTTGAGTGTGCGAAACAGGACTTTGTCGATGTTCATATTCCACCTCCGGTGCTTGATAAAATTCTATTGGACCGGTGTTGGCGGAACAGACACAGAACGGTGCTATTGGGGGAGTACAGTTTTAAGATACAGTTGACGCCAGCGAAACGGGTGCTAACCTTCCGTAGGTGCCGGGCTCCCATATAATTCATTTTTCAACATGACTACTTGTTTCGTGGCCGACTCGTGAGGGATCACCTGAAATATTCTATTCCCCTAGTTCTCAGCCTGTGTCTCAGCCTGGCGTCGGCGCATGCTTCCATACGCTCGGAATATGAAGTCAAAGCGGCGTTCCTCTACAACTTCACACGTTTTATTACCTGGTCAAATGGAGCAACCGCTTCCGATCCTCTTGATGTGTGCATCTACGGCGATGATCCCTTCGGCAACCTGCTTGACCCCATGCAAGGTCGTAAATCCCAGGGCAGGGCGCTTCAGCTTCGATACCCCAACGTTCCGGCCGATATCGCGGGATGCGACGTACTTTATATAGGCCAGTCCCAGTCCAGAAATGTCGACGAACTGCTCGAAATGGCCGAGAGCCACGAAGGCATACTGACAGTGAGTGATTTGCCAGACTTCATTCGCAAGGGCGGGATTGTCGGTTACGTGAAGCAGGGTAATGTTATTCGCTTCGAAATCAGCCTGAAAGCCGCAATGGAAGCGGGCCTGACCATTAACTCCAGGCTTCTGGAACTGGCAGTGAGGGTCCTGAGATGATGGGGCGGTGGCGATACTGGCGACTGAAAACCAAACTGCTATTCCTTACGTTGTTCACCAGTGCACTTGGCATCACCCTGGTCTGCGCGAGCCTCATCTTTGTTGAGAACCAGAATTACCGGAAACAGCTTGAATCCGAGCTTCATGTCATCGCCGGCATCCTGGCGGAGCAGTCCGCTGCCGCCCTGGTGTTCGAGGACAACGAGCAGCTGAGCAGTATTATCACCAGCCTCAAGCGTATCGACACTATTCGGCAGGCCTGTGTCTACAACCAGCAAGGGGACGTGATGACGTCTCTTTCAGGCCGGCCACAGGGGCAATGCCCGTCGGTTGGTTCGTCGTTGGAAGTAGGGTTCGTCGGGGACGTCTATCAGTTACTGATGCCGGTCACACTGGACAACGAAGTGGTCGGGCAGCTTTTCCTCTCATCACATCTTGAAGTTTTGCGGGGCCATATCCGGACCTTTGTATCCGTAGCCTCCGGTATCGGGGCGGTGATCCTCATCGCGCTGGTATTCCTGGCGCTCAGGTTACAGAGAATCGTATCCGAACCCATTCTCAAGCTTTCGGAGACGGCCGAGCGCATCGCCCAGGATCACGACTATTCCATTCGTGCGCCGGTTTCCGGCACCGACGAACTCGGGCGCCTGGGTAACACCTTCAACGAGATGATCAGCACCATCCAGCAACAGAACCGCCGCATCCTGGAAAGCCGTGACAGCCTGGAGCGCATCGTCGAGGCCAGGACCTCCGAGCTGAGCATGGCCAACCGTGAACTGGAGGCGTTCAGTTACTCGGTCTCCCATGACCTCAGGCAGCCCCTGAGAGCCGTTGAAGGGTTTGGGCAAGCCCTGGAAGAGGATTGTGGCGATCAGTTGAATGAGATCGGTAAGGATTACCTGAAGCGAATCCGCGCGGCCAGTGTACGGATGGCAGGGCTGATCGATGGGTTGCTTGTTCTGTCCCGCGTCAGCCGACAGTCCATGGAAAATCAGACAATAGACTTGAGCCAGATGTTGGAAGAAATTGCGGAAGAACTGCAAGACATCAGCGATGATGTGCCAACGGAAATTCTCATACAGCCGGGTATGTGGGTTGTAGGCGACAGCCGAATGCTGCGTGTTGCCTTCCAGAACCTGATGGCGAACGCTTGGAAATACAGCGCCAAAGAAGAAAAACGAATTGTCGAAGTGTTGTCTCGAAGAGAAGGGCGCTGGGTTGCTATTGAGGTTCGTGATAACGGTGTCGGCTTCGATATGAGGTATATCGACAAACTGTTTGTGGCATTCAATCGACTTCATACCCCGTCGGAGTTCGGCGGCACAGGTATTGGCCTGGCGACTGTATACCGCGTGGTTCGCCGGCACCATGGCGATATTTCCGCTACGTCGCAACTGGGTGAGGGGGCAAGTTTTGTCGTGAAGTTGCCTGTTTCGGGAGATCAGGGCTAGACTGTAGTCAGATTTAACCTATTAATGCAATTCATTGAAAGGGCAAATAAAATCATGGATGGCCATTCAATCCTTGTGGTTGAAGACAACCCGGATGATCAGGTTCTGGCAGTGCGAGCCCTCAAGAGTGCGAGCGAAAACAGCCCTGTCATCGTAAAAGAAGACGGGCAGGAAGCCCTGGACTTCCTGTTTGGCAACGATGCCAGGCAGCCGTGTAAAGATCTGGATTCGCTCGGTCTTGTTTTGCTTGATGTGAAGCTTCCCAAGGTCAGTGGCCTGGAGGTCCTGAAAGGTATTCGGTCCTCGCCACTGACGAACTGGCTGCCAGTCGTTATGGTTACATCCTCTGATGAGCCGGCAGACCTGTTGAATGCATACCGTCTGGGTGCCAACAGCTTTATCACCAAGTCGATCAATTATCGGGAGTTTACGGAACAAATGAAGTTGCTTGCCCGCTATTGGCTTTTTGTCAATAAAGTGCCCAAGGCAGGTGCGGTTCGCTCGTTATAAAAAGGTAAGGCCATTGACAGACACAGCCAGCCCTCTACGGATGTTGATCGTCGAAGATTCAGAAGACGATGCGCTGCTTCTACTGCGAGAGATGCGCAAAGGAGGCATAGCCCCCTATCATGAGTTGGTAGACAGCGAAGACCGTCTGTCCTATGCCCTTCGCCGGGGTAAGTGGGATATCGTCATTACCGACCACAACATGCCCGGCTTCTCTTCGTTCAGGGTATTGGAGCTGACCAAGAAGTACTGCAAGGACCTGCCAGTAATCATCGTATCCGGAACGATCGGCGAGGGCGTTGCCGTCACTGCCATGAAAGCCGGTGCGCAGGATTACATCATGAAGGACAACCTGTCCCGGTTGATTCCTGCCATTGATCGGGAAGTACGTGAAGGATTCATGCGCCAGGCCAAGCGTGTTGCCGAGAATGCCCTGGAGCATATGGCTTATCATGACAGCCTGACTGATCTTGTGAACCGCCGGGAATTCGAGCGGCGGCTGGTGCAGGCGCTCGAAGACACCCATAAAACCGGCCGTCATCATGTACTGCTCTATCTTGACCTTGACCAGTTCAAGATCATAAACGACACCTGTGGTCATGTGGCCGGGGATCACTTGCTCAAGCAGGTCGCCGCGCTGCTGTCACATCAGATTCGCTCTGACGACACTCTGGCTCGCCTTGGCGGCGATGAATTCGGAGTATTGCTACGCGGTTGTGACGCGGTTCACGCGTACAAGGTCGCGGAGAAGTTGTGTGAAGAAGTTCACGAGTTTCGCTTTGTTTGGCAGAACAAGCCGTTCTCGGTGTCGCTCAGCATCGGTATGGTTGTGATCAACGAAAACTACAACAGTGCTGGTGAACTTCTCAGCCATGCCGACCTGGCCTGCTACGCCGCCAAGGATCGGGGACGCAATAACGTCCAGCTTTACGAAACCGATGACAGTGATATGCAGCAACGTCAGCGGGATATGAACTGGACCAGCCGAATTCAGCAGGCTCTCCAAAATAACAGTTTCTGCCTATGGCAGCAGGAAATGGTTGCCCTTCAGCCAGAAGCCAACGACGGTTATCGAACCGAATTTCTGGTCCGCCTGAACGAAGGTGATGACATCGTGCCCCCTGGTGCCTTCATTCCTGCGGCGGAACGCTTCAACTTGATGACACGAGTTGATCGAAAGGTCATCGAACTGGCATTCGACTACCTTGATCGCACGGGGCTCGGGCGTGAGAGCACAGGAACATTCTTTATTAATCTGTCTGGAAGCTCGTTTAACGAGCCAGAACTGTTTCTGTACATCAGCCAGTTAGCGGAGCGGTACAAGCTGATTCCCGAACGTATCTGCTTTGAAATTACTGAAACTTCCGCCATTGCCAATCTGAACGCGACTCAGAGGTTCATCAATTCCGCCAAAAGAAGAGGGTTCAAATTCGCGCTTGATGATTTCGGTGCGGGCATGAGTTCGTTCTCCTATCTGAAAGCCCTGCCAGTGGACTACCTGAAAATTGATGGTGGTTTCGTCCGCAACCTGCTGGACGACCCAATCGATTTGTCTATAGTCGATGCGTGCAACCGGATTGGCCACTCCGCAGGACTCAAGACGGTTGCCGAGTTCGTGGAGAACGATGAGGTGAGAGCCCGTCTGGTTGAACTGGGCCTCGACTACGCCCAGGGATATGGGATTTCTAAGCCTCGGCCTCTGGAATAGCTACCTTTCCGTCTTTTTTTCACACTTCAATGGACGTAACCTCCACAAGGATTATCAATGCTCGAAAATGGTGACTTGATTATTCGCTATCTTGAGCGATTGGGAGTCGAGTATGTATTTGGGGTTCCAGGCGGGAGTATTGAGCCTTTTTACAATGCGCTTGCTCGCAGCGAAAAACGTGGCGGTATCAAAGCCGTCATCTCCAGACATGAAGCGGGCGCAGCTTTCATGGCAGAGGGGTATGCTCGGGAAACAGGTCGACTAGGTGTGTGTTGTTCAACGGCAGGGCCTGGCGCAACGAATCTGATAACGGGTGTGGCGTCTGCCTATGCTGACAACATTCCTATACTTGTAATCTCAGCTCAGACGGCTCTTGATCGCTTTGGACAGGGATCTCTTCAGGAAAGTTCTTGCACCAGCGTCAATACTATGGAGATGTTTGCCCGTTGCACACGTTACAACACGTTTGTCTCACATACCGCCCAACTTGAAACCAAGCTGCTTCAGGCTGTTAGCTATGCGTTCGGAAACCAACCGGGTCCTTCGCACTTGGGCATTCCTTTGGATGTAATGAGACATCCTGTTTCCGATGACTCCAGCCATCATAACCTAAGGGCTTTTACTCACCATGATGTTGCACCAAGTCCAGACGCTATCCAGCTGTTATTGAAAGAGCTGTCATCAGCTTTAAAAGTAACCGTTGTACTAGGCGAAGGGGCTGCGGAGGCTGCGGATATTTTGATTAGCCTGGCAGAGTCGAGACATTGGCAGATGGTGACCACGCCTCGCGGCAAAGGGATCGTCGATAGCTATCACCCTCTATACCGGGGAGTTTTTGGGTTTGCCGGGCATGAAAGCGCAGCGGAAGCGCTCAAAACCAAAAACGCGGATTTGGTACTTGTGGTTGGGTCCGCTCTGGATGAAGTATCAACCTCAGGATGGGACACAACAGCCATACTCTCTGAGCGTTTAATACACGTATCCAGAAACCCTGAACACCTTACCCGATCCACAATGGCCCGATTGGTTATTCTGGGTTCGCCAAAGCTCACGCTTGCGTCTATTGCAGGCGCGCTTGGGGTTGAAACCGGCGGAGGCTTTGTCTCGACGACAGAACAACACTCTCAATTGCCTCTACAGATACGTCTCGACAACCGGACAGCATGTGAGAACGTCAGCGGTAGCATACAGCCCCAGGCTTTGATGACCTATATGAGCAGGGTGTGCCCCTCAAACGCGAGGGTGCTGATGGACAGCGGCAACAGCTTTCTCTGGGGGATTCACCATTGGAATATTCGCCGCTATGAACATCAGGATCCTTCCAAGAAGTATTTCCATATTGGTATTGGATTTTCTTCAATGGGGTGGGCGATAGGGGCTTCGGTCGGAGTAGCAGCTGCTGTAAAGAACACACCGGTCATATGTTTTACAGGTGATGGTAGCTATCTAATGGCTGGTCAGGAAATCACCACTGCATTGCAGGAGAATCTGAACCTGCTCATGGTTGTACTGAATGATTCCTCACTGGGTATGGTTAGGCATGGACAAAGCCTCAGTGGCGGAGAGCCGATTGGTAACAGTTTGCCGGTTATCCGATACGCTGATTTGGCTAAAGCCATGGGAATAGAATCCTATCGCATTGAAACAATGGAACAGCTGCTTTCCCTTGATCTTGAATCAATCCTGCAAAGATCAGGTCCGTGTTTGCTGGACGTCATCATTGACAGGGATGAAGTTCCGCCAATGGGATCCAGAATGAAGGTTTTAACTGGCGCCGCTTAAAGAGCACTGCATATGACTTCCAATTACGTCTACCACTCTAACTTTTGGCTGGAAGAGCCGGAAGATTCCAACCCATTCGCGGCCCGACAGTGCTTTTGCTCGGGATACGATGTCTATGGCGAAATAGTCCCCCAGGCTAGCTGGTTTGACTATCTATTGCTCATGTTCCGCGGTGAAAAGCCCGCATCAGAGGAAACAAGGCTCCTGGAGAAGCTTGCCATGATACTGGCGAATCCTGGTCCCAGAGAAGCAAGTGTTAGGGCCGCTATGAATGCTGGAGTGGCGGGCACAAATCACAGTTCTGCCCTTATGGCAGCGCTGGCCGTTGGGGCAGGTCAGTACGGCGGTGCACAGGAAGTCGCCGTTTCGGTCAGGCTCTGGCGTGAATGTGGTAGAGACATCCCAACATGGATTGAAAGGCTCTTCAGCCCAGAAGAGGATGAGAGGGCGGATATTTGGCTACCAATGGAACATGCCCCGGGGTTTGATCCCAACGGCAGGTCCATTACAACACCAGTTTGGCAGGCGTTGAATTATCTCGTTGATCTGGCTCCTGAGGATGGGGCGCTTCATTGGTTGAAAAAACACAGGGAGGAACTTGAAGTATCCGTTGGCTATCCTCTTGCCCTCAGCGGCGTTGCTGCTGCAGCTTTTGTGGATCTGAACCTTAGCGAGGATCAGGCAAGTATGTTGTACCTCATGCTGAGACTGCCTGGAGCGGCCGCCCATGCCATTGAGCAAAAAGGTATGGGGTGGAAGAAGTTCCCTTACTACGGACCTGCTATCGAGTTGGCAGACGACCCCGGCCCGGTTTCTGCCAATTCCGATAGGGAGGATGGGCAATGAGTCTTGAGCATCTTTTCGAAACCGAGAGCCGGTGGTTAACCCACAAAGGAAAGGCTTATTTATCCGACCGGGTGGTCATGCATGGAAAAGACTTGCATAAAGAGTTGGGTGAAATGGACTGGATACACCTTTATCTCTACGCGATTTTAGGTAGGGATCCTGGTGAGAGCGTTGCCAAACTACTTAACTTTTATTGGGTTTCGACCAGCTACCCGGACGCGTCCATTTGGCCAAACCATGTGACTGCCTTAGCAGGAACCGTTCGAACCACTCCGTCACTCGCATTGATGGCCGGCATGAGTGTTTCTGAAGCGTCCATATATGGACGCAGACCAGAGGTTCGGGCCCTGGACTTTTTCTACCGAGCGGGCCAGTGGTGTGATGGTGGTGGCCATCTAGAAGATTTTGTTGATCAAGAGAAACGAAAGGGGCGGATTTTATACGGATACGGCCGTCCACTGGCGAAAACCGATGAGCGGATATCTTACACACTCGACAAGGCCAGAGAGCTCGGATTGGCGGGTGGTCGCTATCTCCAAATGGCGTTAGACGTACACCAGCACCTGGATGAAAAATACGGGTATTCGATGAATGTGGCGGCGGTCCACGCAGGACTGGCAGCTGATATGGGATTGACGTGTCAGGAATATCAGCTATTCCTCACTCCGTGTTTCGTGACAGGAATGGCTCCATGTTATCAGGACACCAGAGATAAACCTGAAGGCAGTTTCTTTCCAGTACGCTGTGAGAGTATCGTTTATGGGGGGCCGGCCAAACGTAAATGGCTGTCAGATTGAGAAATCTTGTAGTTTGGTAGGAACAACTCTAGAAACGGTATTGGAGTTCCCCAACGACTTGTCGCCTTGGCATCGGGAAATCATTGGGGATTGCGGGGACCGGATCCGCATACGGACTGGGGTCTCTAACATCTTCGTCAAACAGATTCTTTACCGCAAAAGAAAGTGTCCAGTCGGGTAAGACATCAACGGCTCTTAGTGTTAAATCGACGGTTGCATAATCATCCACTGGGGAGCGGGGGTCACTGGCCACTCGCTTCTGCTCTCCAACCCAGTTGACCTGCGTGGCGAGCTTCCAAATCGGGCTTACGCTCCATTCCATACGACCATACAGCTGGTGGTTCGGTGCTTCTCCAACACCAGAATTGTTTCGTTCGTCGGTCGACTTTTGATATGCGTAGTTCGCGGTTAACTTCACTTCGTCGACTGGACTGTAGGAGAGTTCAATTTCACCGCCATGCCCAGTTCGTTCCTCAGAGTTCCGATACTCCTGAGATACCGGGCCGGTGACAGCAACCGCCGTGATCAAATCATCAATCTCGTAGTAGAACAGGTTAATGCCGTAGAACAATTGGGCGTTCAATTGATGGGAAACAGCAATCTCAAACGTATCGATCGTTTCCGCGCCTAGGTCTGTGTTACCCATCGTGACGGGGTTGTTCGCAACGTAAAGTTCATTCAGCGAAGGTGCACGGAATGCACGCCCGTATAGAAGCTTGGTAGTAATTGTATCGGTGGTTGCCCAAATCAACGCGGCACGGGGATTTACTGCGTTACCGAAATCAGAGTAGTCATCGAAACGAATACCGCTTACCAGTTGCCAATTCTGGGCGAACTGCCACTCATCTTGCACAAATACGTAATAGTTGTTGCGATCCTCTTCGGGCATCCAAACCTCGGTCGGGTCGCCTGAAACATCAACCACGCGTCCCTTGGGGCTAAAATCAGGATTAAAGTTTTTTCTTTCAGTGACCTCATACAGATCAGCCCATAGTCCACCGACACCGGTGTGTATGCGATGGTTTGTAAAACCGCGGTAGATCGCACTGAGGTCAAAACGAGCCTGATTCTCCTTGTATCCCGGGCTTCCAATCAAACCCTCTGGAAAATCACCGCCAAAGGCTCCGGGCGGGTAGAGTACAATATCGTTCTCTGGTTCCTGGGTTATATTGAAGTAGGATATCCGTGCTTCAACATCCAGCGAGTCAACAATATCAGGCCAGCGATAGCCGAAATCAGCATTAATCCGTCTGGAGGAGAACTCACCTTCTGGATCCAAGGCTTGCGCAACACCCGGGCCAGTGCCAAGGTTACTGCGATCTTGGAGGCCCGCGCGGAAGGTCCATTGTTCGCCGCCAGCTTCGAAGCGAGCATCCAACTGATCTACACCCGTATTAACGGGGCCAGGCGCCAAAGAAGCCGAAGTTCCGAACATCTCGTCGAGGTTAGTTTGAGCATCTCGTTCGACCGTTTCTCTCCAACCGTCGGTGGTTTGATACTCGAGAATCATGCTCATTCCTATATCGCCTATCTGGTGGCCCGATTCCAACCACCCCCCACGAGTATCAAAACTCCCAACCCTTCCGCCAATCGTCTGCCCATCCACTGATTCAGGGCCTTTCGTAATGATATTAATGACGCCGGAATAGGCATCGGCCCCATAAAGCGCAGAACCCGGGCCCCTTATAACCTCGATACGCTCGATCGCCTTGACCGGCATACCGCCCCAAGCATTACTACGGTTGCCGTACATCATTGTAGTAACGGGTATTCCGTTGATCAGCATCAGTGCCTGAGGGTTATTGCTGGAAGTAATGCCCCGAAACACATATTTGGGCGAGAACGCCTGATCAGAGTGATTCACATGGAGCCCAGGCACTGTTTCAAGTACCTGGTCCAAGTCCGTGGCGCCCATGGCTGCAATATCGTCCGCGTTAATGACCGAAGTGATTGCAGCGGCCTTATCGAGAGGTGTTTCGGTTCCAGAGGCGATTGAGACAACACGAATTTGACCAAGCTCTTCCAAGGGAATGTCCCAAAGGGAATCATCCGCGGCAACAACGATGGAAGAGGTTGAATAGCAAAGAACGGCGGCTACCACCCTCGAAACCACCTTGGGGCGTAAAGCTCTGCTTAGGGGCGATAGACGTTCCTGCATGCGCAATCTCAGCACTTTACTCTTAGCATTATTTGAAACGATTCAGTCAACGATTGCACTCCGAGACCTGCTACTGACAAACCTGGCGGTCACACCGCCAAGGATGGCACATTTCTTAGCCAAACAGCGATGAAAAATGCAAGCTGAATAGGAGTTTAGCTGCATTCATCGTATAAGCAAGTCTTAAACGGCATGGAACCTAACGATACGATCAAACCCGCATTACTTGGCAGGAGGAGGGGAGCAGGGCGCCGCCGTGGCGTCCCAGTTGACCAGTTTATCTTCCAGTATCTGCGCAGTTACTGGTGTGCTGTTCTCGGCGACCGCTTTTTCAATGATGGCTTGGTACCTCCCGTTGTTGCGCAACGTCACTAATCCATCATTGAACGCCTGCCTGAGGCCGGCTGACTCCGCGTTAAACAGCACGTGGTAAAACGCCTTCCGGAGTGGTTTGGGATGAAACGTCAGTTGATAAGCCTGGGAAGCAAACTGGTTTCTTATCATCGCTTCACCCACAACGGGGTCCATGGGAAACAAATCAATGCGACCAAGGAGCAGCTTCTTGAAATTAGCCGCGTCAGAAGTGGTGACGTCAGCGTCGACGAGACCACTCTCAATAACATCACTGAGTGTTTCGCCGTAACTGTAATCCTGTGTCAGACCAACTTTCTTTCCTTTCAACTCTACAAGGGCTTCCCAGTCAAAAGCCTCAGCAGCGCGGTGATAGAAAACGTATTGATAGGGCAGTAAAGGAGAAGAGAACAGGAAGTCACGGCTTCTTGATTCGGTGCAAGACCAGATCGCCGAGGCCTGATATTTTCCCGATTTGGTCATTGCCAGCGCCCGCGACCAGGGAAGAAATGCAAACTCTACGTCGACACCTTCGCTTTCAAAGGATTCACGAATAATCTGGGAGACAAAACCGCCACCAGGTAGATCTTCGCTCAGGTACGGCGGCCAGTGCCCGGTGCTGATTTTGATGGTGTTCGCTCCAAGCAACGTCGGACTAAACGACACAAATATCAGAATCATTAGGTGCTGTAGGTACTGAAAGTACCGGCATCTCTTTTGGCCTTTCATTTGTCCAAAATCCCGAAATTCCTGCGTTGGAGGATCCACATTTTATACCGTCATCAAACCTCGCAAACATGACAAAGCCATGTTTCTCGCAACATTATGTAAACGACAACCTGCGAAGAACCGTCACCAAGTGTTATAGAAACGTTATGTTTGGGGAGGAACCAAAGCCGGCACCTCTTGCTCTGATCCATTAATACAGATGGCTAATCCGATGAGAGGTTCCCATGACAAAATGGTTTATTGCGTTGCTTTTCTTACTGCTGTCGTTTGCCAGCGCCGCAGAGTGGACTAGTGGAACGAGTAAAACCGACGTTGTTGAGCTGTTTACCTCAGAGGGATGCAGCAGCTGTCCTCCCGCTGATCGTTGGCTGAGCTCTTTGAAGAGCAGCCCTGAGCTGTTCAAAGAATTCGTACCAATGGCGTTCCACGTTGACTACTGGGATTACATCGGCTGGAAAGACCCGTTCGCAAAAGCTGCTTACAGCGAACGCCAGCGGAATTATGTGCGTGAAGGGCACGTTAGCCAGTCTTATACTCCGGGAATCGTTATCAACAACAAAGAATGGCGCCAATGGTTTCGAGGGCAACGAACCTGGACAGACGACACCAAACAGGTTGGGGTACTCAGGGCTAGCGTTAATGACAAACGCCGCTTCAGGGCGGAATTTGATGGCGAGAAGGCTGGCCAGTTGCATATAGCCATACTCGGTATGGGGTTAACAACATCCGTGAAAGCTGGAGAAAACCGCGGCCGGGAACTCACACACGATTTCGTGGTGTTGAAGTTAATAACAGTACCTGGAGAGAAAAGCTGGACCGTTACACTTCCAGAGTTCCCCGAAAAAGGGCAGAAACGAAATGCCATCGCGGCCTGGATAACACCCAACAATTCACAGACGATTCTGCAGGCAGTGGGTGGTTACGTCGATTAACGGCTAGCCGTAGTCGGTTTTTTATCTTTCAGCCTGGTGATGGCTCTCTTTATATAGCACACGAGCGAGATCTTCTGGCAAAGGCATCGGCGCAAACGGACTGACGTTCGCACGCCCGGTATTTCCAACGGGAACCCATATGCGAGAAAACAACAAGGCGGCGAACGTTCGAGTAAGCTGCCCAACGACTTCCCGCATGTCACGCGTACGCCAGCCGAGTTTGAGCATGCGAATGTGGGTCCTTGTGTGCGCCCAAGCATACTTCTGGCTCAGAATATGAGCTCGCTCAAGGTGGGCGAACGCCTTTGAAAAGTTACGTGACTCTTCAGCTTCGCACGCCGCGGTGAGTTCCACGTTATAAGCCTGTTTCAGTTCAGTTTTCATTTCAGAAATGCTCCCATTAAATCTGCGCCGTCAGTGAGTATCAAAAACCCTGTAGTAGATGCAGAGTCAATGGTTTGAAGAGGGTGGCTTATGGGAAGAGAGGGGAATTTGGCCGGGGCTGCTGTTTCTAACTTTAAAGAGCAACATACATAATTTAACATAATATACATTATGCGCAGTATTGTGCTTCAACCTTGGTAGAGATTTGACTAGACGTCCACACAAAGTACTTAAAACTTCAACACAAAGTACTTATATTCCACGCAAAGTGCTTAAAACTGCGTACCCTGACCTGCCCCCAACTTTCTAATCCAGCCTGATCTTAGTAATGTTCATCAGCAGAGAAGAGGACGATGAACATGAAGAAGCGATTCACCGAAGAGCAGATCATCCCGATTCTGAAGGAAGCCGAGGCCGGCCTGCCAGTGAAGGAGCTGTGCCGCAAGTACAACATCTCGGATGCCACCTTTTACACCTGGCGCAAGAAGTACGGCGGCCTGGAGGTCTCTGAGGCCCGTCGTCTGAAGGCCCTGGAGGAAGAGAACGCCCGGCTTAAGAAGCTACTGGCAGAGTCCATGTTGGATTCTGAAGCCCTGAAGGCCGCTCTCAACCGAAAGTACTGACCGTCGGGAACAAGCGCGAGGCTGTGCGCACCATGCTGTCGGAGACGATGATATCCGAGCGCAAAGCCTGTTCACTCGTCGGGTTATCCCGCGCAACGATGCGGTATCAGTCTCAACGCTCGCTAGAGGAGCGTGAACTGACAGAGCGCATTAAAGCCATTGCATTCGAACGTCGCCGGTTCGGGTACCGGCGTGTTCACCAGTTGCTGCGTCGTGAGGGTGCTGAGGTGAATCACAAGAAGGTTCATCGGCTTTATCGGGAGGCCGGCCTAGCCGTCCGCAAACGCAAGCGCCGTAAAGGCGTGATGGTCGAACGGCAGCCCTTGGTGTTGCCTGATGCGCCGAACCATACGTGGTCTATGGACTTCGTTATGGATTCATTGGCCAACGGCCGCAGGATCAAATGTCTGACGATCGTGGATGACTTCACCAAGGAGTGCCTCGATATTCCCGTGGCCATGGGCATCTCAGGAGAACAGGTCGCCCGAACACTGGATGGTATCGCTGCCTTCCGAGGCTACCCGAAAGCCGTTAGGACCGATCAGGGGCCAGAATTCACTGGTAGAGCGCTCGATCAATGGGCTTACCGCCATAACGTTGAACTGAAGCTGATTCAGCCCGGCAAACCGATGCAGAATGGTTACGTCGAGAGCTTTAACGGAAAATTCCGGGATGAGTGTCTGAATGAACACTGGTTCCAGGATCTCGCTCACGCCCGGGAGAAGATCAGCAATTGGCGCTTGGACTACAATGGGCAGCGTCCGCATTCATCCTTGGGGTATCAGACACCTCTGGAGTTTGCCTCCGCTCTCCGACTTGGAAAAACTGATTCAAAAGTAACGGACATTACTAGGGAGCAGTTGGATTAAAGACTGGGGGCAGGTCATCCCTGTTCTTGAGCCAGGGCAGTTTCTTAAGACTCTAAGAAGGCATAACCCAATTTCCCACATGCTCACAGCCTCAAACAGATCTCCGACTGTTCATTAGGCAGCCTTCGGTTCAACCAGGACCGTCTAGTACCCTGCCCCAGCACCTTTTTTACCAAGATTCGCTTTTGTTTAGGTGTCGCGTGGGATGCGGGACGGTCGCAAAGCGGACATTCGGGCTGGGTGATAACGCCAGTGGTAATGGGCGGCAACGGAGCTCAGCGAAATTGGCGTCCCGTTGACCGCCTTTTTAGCCCCTGATCACCACATGTTTAAGTTTCAACAGGCCCGCTCGACTCACTACTCCTAAAACTAAACAGAGGGGAACCACAAGGAGTTGCCCAGGTATAGCAGGAATAAAGTCAATGAGCCTAGAGCCAAAGCTCCAAGCCAAAAATACGCCAGCCCAAAAAATAAACATCTTAGACAGCATTGATCCGGTCACATTGAAAAACCTCCCAACGAAATTCTGCTCGTGACGAGGTATCTCCTGAGTTTTCAATACTGCCATAACCAACAAACTCAAAAGAAAGCTCATCAGTAATACGAGAGCAAATCCATCATATGAGTAGCGCCAATCCAACGCCTTTATAATCCATGGGTGTAACTCGGACTCAGCAGTAATGGTTCCATTCATTGTAAATACAACAAGCGCAGCCATCAAAACCGGCGTAAAAACGAAACACATCATCCCTGATTTCAAAGTTTTTAACGTGAATTTCAACTTGCTCTCCAAAAACCTGCTACCGTGGATCGAAGCGACGGCCCGAAACGGAAGTCTGCCTTACGCGAATTTTTTGGCCTTCGTCTCTTTGAATGCGATTAGCTTCTCTACTATCTTTGAATTATCTAACTTTCTATAGATAGATATTTCATATTCAAGCTTAGTCAGAGGAAGCATATACCCATTAACAAAGAAATCTTCAATCTCATTTTTCCACGCATCGTTCTGTTCCCAACGACCCTTTACCAAATTGATCGGATCAGCCATGATTTCAATTTGAATTGATCGATAATCAAGAACACAAAAAAATGACTTAATCGTACTGCATTCGCTAAAACCATACTTTCTCTCGGTGTATTCTTTGAGGAATTCTGAAATTAGCTCTCCACCTCTTTCTGTAGTAATTATATCAACATCATTCAGTTCGTCAACGATTCCTCGAATGTAATGGTTTGCCCCCCCAGTAATAGCCCAGGGCTCATCAACATTATATAACTTGTCGCATAGCTCAGAAATAATTTGTATTTGCTTGGATCTCCAGCCTTCTTTAAGGTAGTCTTTATGCTTTTCCCAAACCCCGTTCGGAATGTTTGGAGTAAGTACTTTTGCCTCGCTATATCTAGTGAAAGCTTCTAATAAAACGCTTTCTTTTGCTGCCGGTGCTTGAGCAAGATAGCTGTCAATATTTTTCATATCTTCTGTAGTGGCTCGGTACCGCAATGTTGAGGTTAAAAACTCATAAAGCAACCCAAACGAAAGAAGGCTGTAGACTAACCGCATGGGCAACAAATCTGAATTGCCTTTAACATATGGAATAAATAGAAGTATGGAAAGCATAATCAATGCAGAACAGGCACCTAATATTGCAAGATTCCGTCGATAGGACTTTTCAAATAGATGATAATTGAAGTATGCGTTTTCATGTATCAACCTGCGCAATTTTGCAGCATGTAATATTGTCTTATTTTTTTGTATTCCGGTATTCCTTGAGTACTTTTTCTTTTTTTCTTCGACCTTTCTCCTAACGTAATCGCTAGTTCTTTGCTTCTGATTTTCTATCATCGTAATATCCATGGTTTTGATAGAAATGTCTGACAACATAAGTTGCTTTTGAAAGCTATGACCTAAATTGTATAGGGTCGAGATTTTTTGCGCTAGGCCCCATAAAGAAAATTGAACCACGAATATTCCAAGAGCAAGAAAGTAGAGGTACTTTTCATCTGCGTAGACTGAAAGGAAAATAAGGCATAGAATTCCGAACAAAAAATAAATCCTTACTCTAGAATAACGTTCAGCTTCATCAAATATTGACTGATAATAATATTCCAAATCTTGTTTCACGGAATTTTCCTTTTTGCCTAACGCATTTTTTCAGCGGGAGCCTTGGCAGAGCGGAGCGGCGACAAGGCTATCCGGTGGAGGTCGGGCCGGAATGGTATTCCCCCAACTAATTGTTAGAACGTTGGTGAGCTCTTCATCCTGCAATCAAAGCTAGCACCATACTAAAAACGAAACCTACTGCTCCAGATGTGAGATGACCTTTCCATTTAGACTGCCAGCTGTTGGCTTCATCAATCTTGATATGTAGAGACTCAATGATTTTCGTCTGACTCTCTATAGAATGGGTTAAAGACTCAATATGCTTTTGCGATGGCTCCTCGGGAAGCTTAGAGACTATTTGGCTCCAAGCCATTGGCTGAGTCATGCTTCCAGTACGCACGTATGCTCCACCATCAGCGAGTACGATCTCGGGCGATGCAACCACTTCAATAATTGCTACTTTGAATATTATTCTTATATCGAGGAATTGAATCTTCGTTTCGACTTTGGGCGTGAGCTTTTGTATGGCTCTCTCATAAATCTTAGTAAGCGAGCTTTCTTCTACTCCAACAATTTCATTGGCGTCCTCTCGAACCCCAATCAGGATTTTGCCTCCATCAGCATTTGCGAAAGCACAAATGAGCCGCGCCAGAACCAGAGGGTCGCGCACCACCTCCTTGATCTCTAGAGTTTGGCTTTCTCCAGCAGCAAGTAGATCAAAAGCTTCCTCGCTCAAAATGTACCCCTTTTTATACATCGAACAGCAATCAGGCAGCGCGCTTTATCACTGCAGAAATTTGACTGCGTCATAACTGCTAACTTTGAACCATCAGTCGCGCTACACATAAATCGATAAAACAATAGCTTAGCCGAGCATGGCTGTCTCTGTCACGTAATCAATCAGCGTCTACAATTTGCGCCGCCAATCCTACTGGATGAAATGGCTGTGATTAGCGTGGAGGCTCTGGAGAAAACCCTGACTCGAATGTCCGCTTTTGTTTAAAAGCT
Source organism: Marinobacter sp. M5B (assembly GCF_042604615.1). Classification (NCBI taxonomy): domain Bacteria; kingdom Pseudomonadati; phylum Pseudomonadota; class Gammaproteobacteria; order Pseudomonadales; family Marinobacteraceae; genus Marinobacter; species Marinobacter sp. M5B. Next base: position 2,350,759 of record NZ_CP156894.1, on the reverse strand, counting down.
CGATATCACACCTCGCATCGATAACACCATATCCAGGCTATACCCGGCCAGTTTATGGTTGCAAGGCGCGGCCAAATTGTGGTTGCACTACCACATCCCTGATCAGGCATCGTCCGCTTCAATTTTTTCGACCTCACCCGCTATCTCAAGTTTCTCCGGAGACTTTATCGGCTCGACGAAGAGAGGCTCACCTATCCTCGTCTTGAGTAGATGCTGCAACGGATCGGTATTCGTCAGCTGAGGATCCAGCCACAGTTCAAATTCCTCCGGTCTCAACATTAACGGAATGCTTTTCGGATGAATGTGCCTAAAGTTCGGATGTGGCGGCAAGGTGACGATGGTAAACGAAGGTACGATATCACCCTGGAAGTCCCAGAACTCATAAAGCCCGGCAAACGCGATTGCGCTATCAACGGGATGAATGTTGTAGCACTGCTTGCGCCCCTTTTCCCCGGTCCATTCGTGGAATCCACTGGCCGGGATAATGGCCCGCTGGGAGTGGGACCGTTTTTTCCAGAGTGGGCTGATTCCGAGGCTTCCTGATCGGGCGTTGAATGTGCTGTATTTTGGTGAGGGGCGATAGCCGCTACCATCGGGTTTGGGTTCAATTAGTAGTGACCAGATGGCGTCTTCCAGGGTTCTACCCTGGTTTGTCTCGTAGACGATCTGGCTTTTTTGGCCTGGTGCTATGTTAAAGCGGGTTTGGACGCGCATGGGGATACCCAGAATTTCGAGAAGAAGCTGGACTAGTGGGTCGTCGATTACGTTGTAGCGTCCGCACATAACGCTGTCCTTCTATGAGAACGAACTATCGAGCAAATCAAAGATTACGGGCATTAACCTGATCTCGGTGGATTCGATACATGACACCAGAGCAAAGTTCACAAAAGCATTGTTGAGCATTGAGAAAAACCTGATGATTACAACGTCGACAATAAAAAAGATACTCACCCCGGTCGTTTCGATACATTCCTGAACCTACTGATTTTCGTACCGAAGGAATTACTTGAGATGGTTGATGGTTCTGTTTTTGGACCTGGAGCTGTGGTGACTCTTCCCGATAGCTGAATTTCTCGACGTTACGATCGTGTGACTCAAGATAGTGAGCCATCCTTGGGTGATAGAGCCATCTTTTGCAGTCCAACTCTTTCGCCATGGATTCCGCGAGAACGACTTTGAGAGGAATCTCTGAATGCTGAAATTGCAACCTGGCATTAGAGATATCAATGGCAAGAACAACCGCTTTATGATCGCGACAATTCCAGTCTGAAAAATCCGGCACACCTTGTTTTTCAGGGTGTACCAACTTGATGCCAACTTGCACGCCTTTAAATTCACCAGTTACATCGAAAGTTTCACCCAGTAGGTTTCTGTTTATGTGAATGTTCTCCAATGTAATGGTACAGGCCTCAGAACATACATAATCAGGATCGGGAACAGATGACCAAGGGCTTGGCGGGGTATAAACATAATCTGGCATAGCCACATCAAATGACTCGGACTCGGAGAAAATCTGCCGAGCCATCGCGGCAACTGACACCCAGTACGAAAAAGTGCACTCCTCGTAGACTTTTTTGTCTTGTCCACGGGTATTGTGAGCAAAGTGGTCAACACGCCCGACCATGCAGTGTCTGGCAATAAGAGGAAGATCACAACCAGGACACTTACAACCACATCGCGCCCTGCTGGGCACATCCCTTACGTCCACAAATCGTTCAGATTCAATATGGTATCCAAAAGGGATTTTGGTATCAGCCACACCCAATCTCCAATTCGAGTGACTATCAGTTTAGATAGCTAATCGAATGGGGAGACGAGTGTCAACAAGGTGTCGACCCATTGATGGGTTTATGTGGTGCTACGTAAACCTGCCACAGGGCTCCCATAACCCTTTGGTCCCTGGTTCGAGTCCAGGTGGGCCTAACATTCGATACAGTAACTTCGCCAGCGTGATTGCAACCATAACTTGGCCGTTTTGGCCAATTTAAGCTTACATAGGCAAGCATAAATGTAAGCGGCCGGTAATCCCATTGTAAAAATCTCCTAAAATCGGCGATTTGCCTATAAGAGTCAGGGCGACCGTAATAAGTGAGGCAAGACCCGTCTGAAAGATCTATAAGCCAAAACGCACTCGGCTTACATCAGAGCAATACTGAAACTCGGAAGGTGGGTTGGCGGGATTCTAACCAATTTATTGCTTCTCTCCATGGTCTTTCATGAAATCTCCTGAAACACCTTCCCCGTCAAACCAAGCATCCCAATCTTCTGGATCAGTAACGGGGTCCGTGGGTCGCTCGAATTTCTTCACTGAACCTTTCAGTCTCTCTAAGGGCTCCGACTCGTGGGGAAGCGGCCCTGCCAGCTCGCCCGCGTGGGCTCCGAAGGCATCTAGATCATTAAGTAGCTCCTGCTCTGTTGGTCGTTTCTTTTGCATGAGAACCTCGCGCTTAAAGATCATATTTTAGTGTACCAAACTGGTAAATTCACGGGTCCAGCAACAACGACAGGCTCAAGACGAGATCACCGGACGGTTACGCATAAATGACCGCTTCCCATGCGTATTAAAAGCTGAGGTCGCAAAGCGTACGTTGGACTTACCCCGGTGCAGTAGACACTCCTAGCCTATGATTAGAGCATAGGAGGAATTGTCATGAGCAGCCAACGTTATCCCCCGGAATTCAAGAACGAAGCGGTTCGACAAGTGCTGGAACGGGGCTATACCGTAGCCGAAGTGTCGCAACGACTGGGAGTCTCGGCTCACAGCCTCTACAAATGGGTTAAGGCGGTGAAACCGGATAAGTCTGATGAACAGGCCGCTGAGTTGGTCGAGGCCAAAAGCGAGATTCTCAGGCTGCGGGCCCAAATGCGCCGGGTTGAAGAAGAGCGCGATATCCTAAAAAAGGCCGCTCGGTACTTTGCCAGAGAGCCCGAGTGAAGTACCGGTTTATCAACGATCACCGACACGAGTTCAACACCAAAACTATGTGTCGTGTGCTCCAGGTAGCTCGCAGCGGTTTTTATAAATGGTTGCACAAACCGCTGTCGGATCGGGCGGTGGATAACCAGAGATTGCTCGGATTGATCCTGGCCTCATACCAAGGCAGTTCCGGCGTGTACGGTTCACCACGGGTGTTTCTGGACCTCCGGGAAGCCGGTGAAACCTGCGGCCGACATCGAGTCGCCCGATTGATGCGAGCGCACAAAATCAAGGCGCTGCGAGGCTACAAAGCACCGCGCGTGATCGCCGGAAGACCGTCTATTCTTACCCCGAACAAGCTCCAGCGGGAATTCACCGTAAGCCACCCTGACAAAGCCTGGGTGACCGATATCACCTACCTCCGCACCTGGCAAGGCTGGTTGTATCTGGCGGTGGTTGTAGACCTGTTCTCGCGTCGTGTAGTGGGTTGGTCGATGAAACCCACCCTGCACCGTAGCCTGGTGGTGGATGCGCTGCTGATGGCCGTTTGGCGACGGCGGCCGAAGGAAAAGGTCCTGGTCCACTCAGACCAAGGCTCACAATACGGGAGCGATGACTGGCACCGATTCTGTCGCGCCCACAACCTGGACCCCAGCATGAGCCGTCGGGGTAATTGTTGGGATAACGCGGTGGCTGAATCGTTTTTCAGCAGCCTGAAGAAGGAACGCGTTCGGAAACGGATCTACAAAACCCGTGACCTGGCCAAGGCGGATGTGTTCGACTACATCGAAGTGTTTTATAACCGAGTTCGACGTCATACCCACCTGGGTGGCGTCAGCCCAGAGGCCTTTGAAATGGCCTCCGTTTGAGGCTGGGGTGTGTCATGCGTATCGGGGTAAGTCCAGAGAATATCGGAAGAGCAGCCAGTGGCCCGGCTCGTTTAATGTCAGACGCATTTTTAATTGGAATTGCGCAAAGCGGAGTAGAAAGCCTGATCTGCTCCCCGCAAGCTGACCCGTTTCTAACCGTAAACCTCCCATTACTGAGCTGAACGACGAATTTAATACTGTGTATGAAAACTGAAGTCAGCTCACTTGACCTTTCCTCAATCACTGTATTCTTGATCGTATTTTGACCAATCACTGAAAGTGGGCTAAATAAATTCAAGACGGAACGGATATGACCATCGGTTTAGGAGGCACCATGTTGATCATTATCCATGGATGGAGCGACGGGGCCTCATCGTTCAAGTCACTCGCCCGAAAACTGACATCACCTGGACCGGATCGACTCTACTCATCGGAAATCCGCCATCTAAGGCTCGCCGACTACATATCTTTAGACGACGAGATTGGTTATGACGATCTAGTTGAGGCTATGCAGAGAGCCTGGATAAAGGAGGAGCTTCCGACAGCTCCTCGCAGTGTTGATGTGATTATACACAGCACTGGAGGCTTGGTGGTTCGTCACTGGCTGACCAACTATTTCAAACCTAGGACCTCACCTATCAAAAGGCTGTTGATGTTGGCACCGGCCAATTTTGGCTCTCCCCTCGCTCATACCGGGAGAAGCTTGATTGGGCGTGCAGTTAAAGGCTGGAAAGGTACTCGTCTATTCGAAACCGGAACCAAGATTTTGAAAGGTCTTGAAATTGCAAGCCCGTACTCTTGGAGTCTTGCAGAAAAGGACATATTCGCCGAGGAACAATACTATGGTCCTGGACGTATTCTCTGTACCGTTTTGGTCGGCAATATTGGATACAATGGAATATCTGCGCTTGCCAACAAACCGGGAACCGACGGAACTGTAAGGGTCTCCACCGCAAATTTGAACGCAACGAAGCTCGACCTCGATTTCACTCTGGCTCAAGAGTCGGTCGCTATCACTGGGCGTCGGGACCACGGATCTACTGCGTTCGGGATTGCCGATCAAGAGGACCACAGCTCAATTGCGGCAAAGGACGGAGGACCCCATAGGAGATCGATCTGGAAACTCATCCGGGAAGCTTTAAAAGTTGAGGATAGCGATTTTTCCAAGTGGCAAGACACGCTCACAAAGCACAACCAAGAAGTAACTCAGAAGGCGGAAAGACGACGAGGCACTCACCATGACAGTTACCAGAACACTGTAATTAGAGTTATTGATAATCAAGGTTCCTCTGTTCAAGACTATGTTATTGAGTTTTTTGTTAACGATGACAGTGGTCGACGTAACCGCCACAGAACAAGACTACTCCAAGAAAACGTGGTGGCCAACGTACACGCCTGGTGTGACGATGCCTCATACCGAAGCTTTCTTGTCAATTGCACTGAACTTTCCAAGATTTTAGACAAAGAATCAGACGATCTAAACATCAGTATTACTGCCTCACCAGATATTATGAATAGGCCTGTCGGGTACAGAACTTACACCGATGAAGACATCTCGACTCTGTGCTTAGACCAAAACGCACTGAGGGATTTATTTAAACCTAATCGAACGCTTTTGATTACGATGAAAATTAAACGCTATCAGAAAGATAACGTTTTCCAGTTTAAATCTATAAATTAGAAAATACTGGGTTTTAAATTATTTGCGAATTAATTTAGAGCATACATGAGTAGTTACATAGGTCGAATACCATGTCCATAGGCGCTTCCAAACCGTCCGTGGAAACGGGGTAGAACCCGGCGACCTTTTTTGCAATCAAAGAGGTTCCAATGCTTAACAATAAAAACCTTGATCTCTCGATCATTCTATCGCTGCTATTTTTCCTTTCAGCAACATCACACGCACAAGAAAAAATAACTTTCAAAGGCTTAAAGTTTGGCATGAATGCAGAGGAAATTACTTCTGTTACAGGTGGCCCTTCGAGACATGGCAAGAAAGCTCAGTCTATGGGTCTTAGTCTAGGATGTCTTGCAGCAATCAGCAGTGACTGGACATACGGTGGTATTGATGGCTGGACCGCACACTGCACGGAACAGTTCAAGAATCAGCCACCTAATTTCGATGGTCTATTCAAGCTGGAGGCATCCGTTATTGTGAAGGGTTCGAAACTCTCAAAACTCCTCGGCGAAACCGCGCATGCGTATTCCATTGACGATCTAATCAGTATCTACTCGAACGTTTATGGTCAGTTCCAAGTGACGGATAATCGAGCAGAGAGCGGCGTCCCAGGAAAGACGGCTACTGCGGCCAAGGGAGAAGCAACAATTATGATTCATGAGCTAAAAGCTGGCACAGAGGACCATACAATCGCAATTGTAATTATCAGTGATGACTATCTAGCAAGAAAAGAAAACTGGGATAAAAAGAAACTCGATGAAACTTTGACCCACGATAGTCAGCGTATGGAGAGTGCTAGATCCGATTTTTAGCCACGCATCGACAAATTCGAAGAGGCTCGCTCGAATTTACGTCTGCTCGAAATCAATGCCCCCCCCCCGGACGTTATAAGAGTCGTCAGCCCCCATATGAAATTTCTGCCGTAGGCAGGTATTACTTGGGTTCATAGAGGGTTCTATCCCGCTTCGACGGATGGCTTTAAATCGGTGGTGAGCTTACCCCACTCTACTGCACCGGGGTAAGTCCAGAAAGATCAAAGCACCTAGGAGGATCTCTCGCTGGATAGTATAGACACTAACCTAGGACCGCCAAGGCTATCAGCTTAACAAATTGTGGTGTCCCACAGTAAGGCCGAGAAGTGCTAATAGTAGTGACTAATGCATCATTTTAAAAATGAGCTGCTGACCTGAAAATCCAATAATAAGGACCTCTACCCTATGAGTGACAGGGAATGGACAGAATCTGAATGCTGGGTTTGGGAGCAAATCCGCGCGGGCAAAGAAGCAGATTTTAATGCCCGTGAAGGGAGAAATGAGCCGCTTCTAGCACCTATCGATACGTTTGGCTGGACTGACAATCGAAAGCTTAGTTCAAGATTTTTTAGTGAACTCCTTTTTACAGAATCTCTATACTCTTGTATTTCTCGCAAAGGAGTAAGAGTCATAGGGGCTTGGTTTGAGGACGGCGTAGATCTTGAATCCGGCCGTCTCAATTGCGACCTATGGCTGGACCTCTGTCGATTTGACGATTCTGCAAATTTAAACGGCGTAAGGATTGAAGGTAGCCTATCCCTGGAAGGATCATTTTTCTCTATTCCTAACAAAGGCCTAGATATAGCATACGCAAAAATTGGCGAGATCCTCACGCTTAGCAATATTAGAATTAGGGGGGAACTCAAAGGGAGAGGTGTCGAAGTTGCAAAAACCTTGTTTCTAAATGACGTTGTCTGCAACAAAGATGTTAGTTTGGATTACTGCAAGTTTGGAGAAAACCTCAAGTTAACTGGCGGGTCCTTTCACGAAAACTTAGATATCGAATCGACCGAAATTTTTGGTTCATTATTGTTGGACTGTTCTGCAAAGGTCAGGGGTTCAACCTTCATGGAGTCCATAAAAGTTACAGATAGTATCTTTATGGATGAAGCAAGCTTTAGGTCGGTTAATTTGCTAGGTGCGAAGGTTGGAAACGATATATCCCTCGAAAAATCAACAATTTCTGATGAACTGTTGATGCAATCCGTTGAAGCTCGAAATCTAATCATGGACTCCGTCATCAGCCTGGAAGTAGTTGACCTGATAAATGCCAAAATTAGAGGCAAAGTTAGGCTATCCAAAGCAATGGTTGGCGGCGAGATTTACATGGCTTTCATGGAGATCGGCGGATCTTTGCGAATGGATGAAGAGAGTAAATTTCGAAGCATCAACTTAAATAGTATAAGAATTGGAGGAGACGTTTTCCTCTCCGGGGCCGATGTGACAGGGAGTCTTTCAATCGACAGTGCCGAAATAGCAGGTAGTCTCTTTCTTGACGAAGCAGCAAACCTCAGCGATGTACACTTGGCGTCCACTAAGATTCGAGCTCAACTAAGTTTTTCCGGCTCTAGGGTTACCGGTTTTCTCAACATGAACAGCGTGGAGGTTACGGGCAGCCTAACTATGGAAGAAGGAGCCAGCTTCGGACAGGTAGAACTGATGGGAGCGCATATTGGCAGGCAGATTCGGCTGTCCGGATCGGTTTTTCGAGGTTCGTTGAGCATGGAGTCGATTGATGTAGCGGACTCAATTTTGGCTCATAATAATTGCTCATTTCGCTCAGTGATTCTTGCTTTAGCTAATGTTGGCCGGGATATACGTTTTTATGGCGCAATCATTGAGGAGGACCTAGATCTTAGCGGCGCAAACGTCAGAAGCGAACTGAGAATAGAACAAAGCGTTTTGAATGGCTCGTTGCTCGCTAAATTCGTTCGAATAGAGATGAATCTCTTTCTCTGTGGCAATGATCTTGGTTCAGTCAATCTCAGCGGCGCTCAAATTCGGGGCGAACTCTGTTTAGGAGCAAAGGTAAAACCACAAAATTTGTGGACCACTGACGAAAACCCTATCTTCAAGCTCCGGAACGCACATGTGGGTGCGTTACAAGATAGGAAAGACGGCTGGCCCGAGGTCGTTCAGCTAGAAGGCTTCGTTTACGATTGCCTCGGCGGTGGAGATGGAGAGGAAGGGTGGATATTCAAAGGCAGCGGAGGCGAGCAAGGAGACTTTAACATGTTAACTCGAGATACTGAATGGTATCTCGAGTGGCTTTCAAGAGATCCTGTCTACAGCCCTAAGCCCTACGTCCAACTTGCTGAAACCTTCAAAGCGGCTGGAGATTCAACGAAATCCAATTTAGTTCTTTATGATAGTCGTCGGCGCGAGCGAATCGAGGCCTGGAAAAGAGGCCACTATTTAAAGTGGTTCGGATCTATGTTGCTCAATATTACTATCGGATATGGCTTGGGAGCGCGCTATTTCCGTGTTTTGGTCTGGGTAATAATGTTTGCTTCAATAGGCGCGTTGTTACTTTGCCATTTTGACCATGCCGAAAATGGCCTTGCACAAGATTTTTCAGGTAGTTTTATATACAGTCTTGACATACTCCTTCCTGTCGTTGACCTGAAAAATAGTGAGGAGGTTTCGCTTTCGGGGGGAGTCGCACTCTACTTTTACTTCCAAAAACTTCTTGGTTGGATTCTTGGATCGTTTCTGGTCGCTGGCTTAGCTGGATTAACGCAGAAACAGTAGATAAGTATCCGGTTAAATGATTGGGGCAGGTCATTTGAGCCGTTTTGGCTGCGAAACGTCCAGAACGAACACATCGATTAGTCCCGTGAGCTCCGGCGGCAACTTTGCTCCGATGTTGTGTTTGAGCTCCAAGGCGCTCTCAATAGGATGTATTTTGCGACCTGCAACTTTTTCCTCCGCGCCAAACCAGATGACCAGGAAAATACCCTGTTGCTCTGCGTCGGGGTGGATAGAGTAACGTTCGTAAAGTTGGGCGGAAGCGGCGGTGTACAGTTCTTTATGCCACTGCCCTTTTACCTCTGTAACCAGTAGTCGTCTTTTACCGCCAATCAACTTGGACACCGTGAAATCACTCCGGTTTGCGTTCTTTAACTGATGTTCCGGTGTCACAGAGATATTTTGCGGCTCAAGTCTCAGATTGAGTCGTTCAGCAATTATCTCAGTAGATCGCACTTCGTCTAGTCGATCACCTTTCGCATAAAAGCGATCTGCGGAGTTGAATTCTCCACCATCTATGGCTTTCTGGAAGTCTTGGAGCTCTTGGAGCACGAGTTGACGCAGACCTTCCACCGTAACTACCTCGTCGCGGTCCAGTCGATTTACGATTTCCTGGGGCGTAGGCGGTTCGAAATCTCGCAGTGCTTTCTTCCTGACTTGACCGGCATGTATGCTCTTCAAGTCCCTGTGCAGGTCTGAAAAACGCAGATCGACAAGAAGCCGGTCGAGAACCGGAATCGCATCATCCGGATCATCTGAGCTCATTGACCAGATCACTGTGGTCAAGAAGCGGTATGCGTTTTCCTCTTTGGGGCTTTCCGTCCCCCAGTGGTTCGGCAGGTCTACCTTTGGCCATTGGCCAATGAGGGCCTCTAAAATGGCTTCAATCTTGCGTGATGCGAGCCTGGGCCAATAGGAATAATCGTTAAGGTTGATTTGCCCAGACCGCCCATGGAGACGGAACACAGTGTTTTTATCGGCTTTGAGCCAGTCCCAGTATGTTTCGGGTGCGTCGTCAAGGAAGTACCACGCGCGCACGAGCCAGAATGTTCTCTTCTGTTCAATATCTTCACTGCCAGTCGGGTTGGGCCAGTTGGACATGAACTCTGTGCAACGCTCCGCGATGATCTTTTTAAGGTCTTCGCGATTGCCATACCGAGCAGCGACCTCGAATAACGTATCTATTGGCCCAAGAGCAAGCTCATCGAAACGCCTCAGCCATTCAACAGATAGCGCGGCGCGCGAATGACTGAAGGCCTCGTCGTAGCGTAGAAGCCCAACCTCAGGGTGAGAACATTCCGACTGGGCCAGCTGTGGTTCAACGTACTGCCGGAGAAAAGCCTCTGCACTCGCGGTATCAGGAAAGATTAGACGGTCAATTTCGGTCTTTAGCGGTTCACGGTCTTCTTCGGAAACGGCACTGTAGCCCATGCTAATGTTGGTTCTTAGCGCTTTCAGGAGCGGAAGATCGATGTCTTCCAAGTTGCCTTTAAAACGCATGATCTCCAAGCAAGCCGCATAAAGGATCGTCTCCGAGTGCTGATACTTCGAATCACACTGTAGTTTAGCGAGCCCGAGTAAATCGGGAACGTGCGGAGCGATGAAGTCGAGGCAGTTTCGTAGCGCGTTCCGAACAATCGTTTCATCGCCAAACTCGTGCTCAATTTTGTCTGGCTCCATGAGCACAAGCTCTGCAAAACGAACTAAGCAATGCCAATGACGCCCCTCTTCGACAAGCTCCCGGTTGTTTTGGACATACTTGATATTTGCTGCACGGATATTATCTTCTTTCCTGAGACGGCGCTTCACCCTTCGGGAATATCTGAAACGCATTATTCCGTGTTCTCGCTGGAATTGCGCTTCAGCACTGTTGGCTCTTGCCCATTCTCGCATGAATAAGGGTTTCTCGAGTGCTTGCTCGCGCATATGGCGCCGCAGGCTATCTGGGCCTCGACTTTCCTTGTTTCGATGGAACTTATGGTGAGCTAAAAAGCTCGCCCACAAGTCCGGGTTGTCGCTCTCAAATGCAAGATCCACTATGAATTGATAGTCATCGGTGTGAAAAGAAAGGCCAGAGTGCGAGTGCCAGTCGAACTTATCTATCTTAGTCTGAAAAATCTGGTCACGGCCAGTCAGCTTTCCGAATACATGACCAATAATTCCTTGGCGTAGTGCGTCGTCCTTTTGCAGCACTTGGACTGTCTTGCTTTGGTCAGCGGATTTGTTTTCATGGAAGTTCAGGTTTCCGATCCATCGCCAAACTCGTATTGGATCAAATGGCGGCTTGGCCAGAGCGAAGTACCGATCCAGCATGGCCCCAACGATCTTGCTTATGCCGTTTAGGCAATCGCACTCGTAAGCCTTCTTTCCGCATTTGCAGGCTAGGTCTTTGGTCAGTTCATCTAAGAGCCACTCGATAGTCGCCAAGTCCTGACCTGCGATCAAACGTTTCACGAAGTGGCGGGCACCTATTGTGCGCTCACGACGCTCTTTGTGGCCCGGGTAGAGGTTTGCACAGACCCGGAAAAAGCCTGCTCGATAGGCCCGCCCGAATGTTTCCGGGCCTAGGGTTTCGATAGCCTCAGCAGCCACCCTTAACGACGTATGGCTTGCCTCAAAAATCAGAACAGCCAAGTCAGCGTGATGGTCATGGCCTACTATTTCGAGCAAACACCTACTTGCCAACAAGCGAGTGTTCTCGCTTTCGTCCGGCGTTAAAGTAAGTTGACGCAACTCTTTTATTAACTGCTTGATTGCTGGCGACCCCGCCAAAAGTTCAAGGACCAGATTGCGCAAGTGTCCATCACCGCCAGTAACGAGAAGAGGTTTAATCTCGCCCACAACGTCTTGGGTGAAGAAGCCCGCAACACTGAACCTGCGCCAGAAATCCCCTCTTCGGAAGTGAGGGTCTTTGGCCTCAATTTCTTTCAATCGATATACAAGTAGGCGCTTTGACGAACGTTCAAGCTGGGAAGGGTCGCCGTTCGCAAGCACTGCGTATGGGTCAAGTTCGATTGCAGCTCTTTCTACAGGCATATTGCCTAGCGATGCCATCCAGCCCAGCAGCCCCCGGAGTTCATCTCGCACTGTGGAGTTCGGGGCGATAATAGGCATGCACTTAGGCAGAGTTAGAGGGTCCGCCGGGTCTGCTATCCGCTTGGTAAGATAGCCTGCTGCACAGTATTCGGCGACGATTTTGTGAACCGGGCGATGTTGATCCGCGCTGTCGCCGGGCTTAAAAAGTCGAGTTGCCAGAATTCCATCAGCCAATGTGTCGCTGCTAAACAGTGACACCAGCAAAGGATACATCCGGTCTTCAGTGGCTTCGCTCGTACCAACGCCTTCAGAACCGGACAACAAGAGTTTGGCGAAAACTTCCGACGAGAGATCGACTTTTTGAGTGGTCGAAAGTGGCGGATTGGTTCTGACTACATTGGTGTTCGCTTCCTTCGCTAGGCGTTCGACCGCTTGTGCGAAGATTGATCGTTTGTCGGTGAAATGTCTTTCGCTCTCGATATAAGCGTCAGCAAAAAGCTTCAGAAACTGGGGGTTTGGGAGAAGCGCGTCTAAATCAAATCGAGAAACTTCGGTTTGGAAAACTGCGAAGTCCTCTCCTTCCAGGTGATGTTCAAAAATCGCCCGCTGTTCCGCCTCATCAAACTCGCATAGTCTAACGACCAGAGGTGGGCGCCCGAGAAAGTCTTTGAATGCATTCGTAGTAGCGTTGTCCCACTCACTGGAACGACTCGACAAATAAACGTGGGTCGGGTTGGCCGCCTCAACCTGGGTCAAAAGTTTATAGATGCCGGAAGCGTCCACTTTTGCCAGCTCATCGAATGCGTCTATCACTAGGGGCGTATACTTTGATTCTGCTCCTACGTATCCGAATTTACTCGCTGTAACGACTTTTGTGCCCAACTTTTGGGCAAGGCTCCCCATGAGTTCGGTTTTCCCACCGCCGGGTTCAGCCAGAATGACAACGTAATTCGAAGCAGCCAGCAGCTCTGCCTCCGTGTATATCTTGTCATTGCTCGATAGTCTGCGTGGAAGGTAGAAAGGCGAACTCATAAGCGCAAATTATTATGTGTTGAACCGCACCAGATCGGAGATACTCCGGAGACAATTTTTCTAGGTCAGGCAGCGTCAACTGCCCCATCCTGTTGGTGATAGTACGCGATTTCTCGTTTAGTTGGGGTAAACTTCCTGCCGAATATGGCATGGGCAATCGCTGAGCCAGTCAGTCCCACCCAGAATGGTATCCACCCTGCCCTCGTTCTTGATTCAGCCAGATCTGGAAATAGCCAGGCCAATGGCCCCCCCACCCCACCTGATTCGTTGCAAAGAATTTTTAATATGGGATCAGAAATGGCCATAGAGGCATTGAAGCAGTACTAGGGCCCGTACACGCTAGAAAGCTTCGATGAAAGGATCCCTGCAACCCCAACAGGTGGAAAATTCTAATCATCAGTGCGATCACAACAAGGGTGTTTACAGTGACAAGAAACGCTAATCTGCGTATCCTTGTTATTACAATGTAGGTACAGCAGCCAGCAATTTCCAACATACGATGATCATGATTAAGGGGGCTCGCATGAGCAACCAGAGCAAAAAGCAGGGCAAGACCGGGCAACACAAAAGACACTCAAGCCCGACTCACCGGAGCCACCGGGGCGCCCGGGTAAAGGGTGGGTCAATGGGATTTCAGGCAGGCGGTTCCTGGTCGTCACGCAGCCTTGGGGTGAATGATCGCAGGCTGGTGCAGGCGGTGACCAAAGATGAAGCGTTCAATGTCCGCACGACGGTTGAGGTGCGGGATCGCGCCCAGGCGGTCTTCGAGGAACTTGGTCTGTCACTATCTGGCGCGGTGAACCTGCTGATGGCACGGCTGATCAGCACCCGACGACTCCCATTTATACCGGAGCCGCTTACAGAAGCTGATGGCTCACCGGCACTGGCTGAGGCGGGCCAGGCCACAGCAGTCCGTATCCGTGTGGATGCAACACTCAAGCACCAGGTGACGGTGTTGCTTCAGGCGATGGGGTTTAACCCAACGGTCATCGTCAATGCCTTTTTACGGACGGTCGCGGCGCAACGAGATATCCCCTTTGACTATCGCGCCCCCAATGAAGAAACCCGGCGTGCAATGGCCGAACTGGATCAGGGGCAGGGCGAGAGGTTCGATTCTGTGGATGCTCTGTTCAGCGATCTGGAGGATTGATGCTGGCGCTCAAGCAAGGGAGTCGATTCAAAAAAGATATGAAGGCGTGTCGGAAGCAAGAGCTAGACTTGCAACAACTCAAGGATGTTATCGAGACACTCCAGAAAGGGGAGCCGCTAGAAGATAAACATCGGGATCATGGTCTTTCCGGGCACTGGAATGGCTGGCGGGATTGCCATATTGCACCCGACTGGGTGTTGATCTATCGGGTGGAGGGAGACGAACTCGAGCTTGCCCGAACCGGATCACACGCGAAGCTGTTCGGATAACCAGATCAAAACATCATTCTGCACCCTGCTACCTTTTTTGTCCGTGTAAAGTTCAAATCGATGGTTGAAGTCGGCATCTTGCCAGATGATGTTTTAGTGGTGATCTAAGCACGCATTGAGTCAAAGGGAGGCTGATATCTAGCGATGGAAACGCTTAAAGAATTCGAGCTTTGTCACCCCTGTGTGGACCTACATAAGATCCCGCATTTATACCGATTCAAGAGCATCAAGGGAGCGGAGGATTCACACCTTGAAGATTTTTTTGTCCACGGAAAGCTTTATCATCCATTACCCACTCAATTAAACGATCCTTTCGAGTGCAAACCACACTTTGTACGGCCCTCCTCCGCCTCAGAGGCCAGGGAGCTTCGGAAATATCTCGCCAAACAGCTCCGCAGTCACCAAGGCATGCCCTGGAAGCAAGCTAAGGAACAGGCGAAATTGATGATGACCGATCAGAATCGAACGATCGAAATGTTTAGGAGAGCAGCTGCAACAACCTACGGTCGAGCTCGACTATGCAGTTTCACCACTTCGAAAGAAAACCTCTTGTTCTGGTCACACTATGGAGACTCACACCAAGGCATGTGTCTTGAGTTTGATTCAGCTGGTGGCCCGATGCGAAATGCCCGACAGGTAAAATACGACGATTATTATCCGAATGTTGATGTTCCACAACCAGCCGATGAAAGCGCTGCAAAACCGGCTTTGGTTAAGTCGCGGAACTGGAAATATGAAAGCGAGTATCGTAGCTTCATCATCCCTGACATTACAGAGGACGAATCCAAATGGATTCGATTCATCGAGCTGGCACCATCAAGTCTCACAGGCATCTATTTCGGAGCCTGTGCTCAGGATAAAGACAAAGATCGAATTTTGGACCTGGTGGAACGTGGAATCTTTGATCCAAGGATCTACGATGCGGAATTAAGTGAGTCGACCTTTTTTCTCAAGTTTAAAGAAAGAACTTGTGCATGATTTTCTGAATCGAAGAAGGTGTTCATCGAGGACCCAACTTTTTCAGCGGTGAAGACTAGGCTATCGGGATCAACAGAGACATATTGGACAGGTCACGAATCCCTCCAGGGGCGATGAACGGACGTCCTGATTTTTTGTTTATTGTCACTCGGGGTTGGCTGCTTATGACGATTCCTCCTATGCTCTAATCTGGACTTACCCCGATACGCATGACACACCCCAGCCTCAAACGGAGGCCATTTCAAAGGCCTCTGGGCTGACGCCACCCAGGTGGGTATGACGTCGAACTCGGTTATAAAACACTTCGATGTAGTCGAACACATCCGCCTTGGCCAGGTCACGGGTTTTGTAGATCCGTTTCCGAACGCGTTCCTTCTTCAGGCTGCTGAAAAACGATTCAGCCACCGCGTTATCCCAACAATTACCCCGACGGCTCATGCTGGGGTCCAGGTTGTGGGCGCGACAGAATCGGTGCCAGTCATCGCTCCCGTATTGTGAGCCTTGGTCTGAGTGGACCAGGACCTTTTCCTTCGGCCGCCGTCGCCAAACGGCCATCAGCAGCGCATCCACCACCAGGCTACGGTGCAGGGTGGGTTTCATCGACCAACCCACTACACGACGCGAGAACAGGTCTACAACCACCGCCAGATACAACCAGCCTTGCCAGGTGCGGAGGTAGGTGATATCGGTCACCCAGGCTTTGTCAGGGTGGCTTACGGTGAATTCCCGCTGGAGCTTGTTCGGGGTAAGAATAGACGGTCTTCCGGCGATCACGCGCGGTGCTTTGTAGCCTCGCAGCGCCTTGATTTTGTGCGCTCGCATCAATCGGGCGACTCGATGTCGGCCGCAGGTTTCACCGGCTTCCCGGAGGTCCAGAAACACCCGTGGTGAACCGTACACGCCGGAACTGCCTTGGTATGAGGCCAGGATCAATCCGAGCAATCTCTGGTTATCCACCGCCCGATCCGACAGCGGTTTGTGCAACCATTTATAAAAACCGCTGCGAGCTACCTGGAGCACACGACACATAGTTTTGGTGTTGAACTCGTGTCGGTGATCGTTGATAAACCGGTACTTCACTCGGGCTCTCTGGCAAAGTACCGAGCGGCCTTTTTTAGGATATCGCGCTCTTCTTCAACCCGGCGCATTTGGGCCCGCAGCCTGAGAATCTCGCTTTTGGCCTCGACCAACTCAGCGGCCTGTTCATCAGACTTATCCGGTTTCACCGCCTTAACCCATTTGTAGAGGCTGTGAGCCGAGACTCCCAGTCGTTGCGACACTTCGGCTACGGTATAGCCCCGTTCCAGCACTTGTCGAACCGCTTCGTTCTTGAATTCCGGGGGATAACGTTGGCTGCTCATGACAATTCCTCCTATGCTCTAATCATAGGCTAGGAGTGTCTACTGCACCGG
Source organism: Marinobacter sp. M5B (assembly GCF_042604615.1). Taxonomy (NCBI): domain Bacteria; kingdom Pseudomonadati; phylum Pseudomonadota; class Gammaproteobacteria; order Pseudomonadales; family Marinobacteraceae; genus Marinobacter; species Marinobacter sp. M5B. The sequence goes on along the minus strand of NZ_CP156894.1, from coordinate 2,333,858 downwards.
GGTAAGTCCAATCATAGGTTAGGAGCGTCATGCGTATCGGGGGAAGTCCATCGCCCACATACTAGTACCTCCTAAGCTACAAGACACTGGAAATCCAGACTGGTGGAGAATGTGCGTTTTATTGGAGGAAGTGTATGACCAACAAAAATGCAGTTCTTATTAATCCCACCGATACAGTGGTTTCGCTCGGGGATCTCGCTTACGCTGGAACGCTTCTCATGGATTCTAGGCCTCCCGAGCATCGTTTAATTATGGCGCTTGCGAGCTTATCCCATTTGTTGACCGCTGTTGTTCTCTCGGAACGTATCCTCGTCATTGGCCACGAGGACAACATGACTGAGGCCCCAAGTTCCTTGATGTACTCATTATTAAAGAAGCATTGCAGAGTGCTGAATATTTCCTTAACAGATGAGGCACTTACAGCAGGTGCAGCAGTCTGGAATGATCCTGTTAAAGAGTTTGGGACAAGAACCTGTGCTGTGGCATTCGAGTCAGAACACCTGTTAGTTACGGGGCGGCCATTACCAGAACCAACCCGAATGTTCATAAGTGATCTATTGGATGCTCCGGGACTGTCTTCTTTGGCCTTTGACGCTCTGCCTCTGTTTCAAGGTGTCAGGGCTACTCTAGCAGAGTATTCGATATCACAGGCGTTATCGCTGCCATTCGCGCCGAATCCCGTACTTTCCGTACCAATTTTGCTTAACGAGTTACGAGCAAATACCGCGAAAGAGGACCTTGTACGTTTAGTCGACGAAATGCGCCATGAGACCGCAACGTTGTACGATCAAAGCCGAGCAGGCGCGACTTTGGATCTTCATCGAAATGCGAACATCTACTGTCTACGGCTACCTGCGATACTAATGTCGATAATAAACCAGTCAAAGAGTCTTCCCGATGCGGTGAAGATAGCTGCCGACATTAGCAATACGAGTGAGGCGGCGGCTTTCCGAAATTGGTGCAAGAATATGGAGACACTTGCTGACCCTAAGACGTATGTCGAACGCCTCCAGGCGGCGAGGATGACCTTGGAGCGCCTGGGACGCACTATCGATACGGGTGCTGGATCGGAACTTACGGTGACTGCCGGACCACTCAGTACACAGCTGCCTGTTCCTTCAATAAAACGGGCAGTCCATTGGGCGAACGTGGATATCCGATTCGTGAAGCCACGACGTTTTCTTCTAAACATGCTTTCGCAAGCACGGCAAATGAATTCTGTCGATGAAAAGCTAGCAAACATTCTTGGTGTAGATAGGCGCTCGGCGTTAAATGCGGCCGCGCTTTTCGTGAAAAGTTCCAAAGAGATCTTGGATGCCAATGTTAAGCGAATCCATTAAAGCTTGAACATTAATGGGTTCCTCGGATTTTCAGTATCCGTCAAGAATTAGCCGCTGAGTATCGTGTGGTGGTCAACTAGCCCTAGACAGCACTTCGAACTGGGTTTTTCCAACTCGGGGGGGGGGGTGGACTTAGATACGAGGTCAGGGTCACTTATCAAGTTCACCTATAAACTGTCACCAATTCCTTAGACACGCCCAATTGTACCTTCTTTTAGAAGTGTCCGCAGTGATTGGATAGAACTCGCCCCGTTGACTGCGATGTCCGTAAAATTCGGCTCCTGTGACCTGCGCCGGACGACAAATTTAGTACTTTGTGTGGAAACTGAAAGCAACTCGATATTCTAGAATTTACTTTAAGTTTGTTTAGCACTTTGCGTGGAATCTCATGGGTAAGTCTCTGAAATGCTGACCTGCCCCCAACTTTCTAATCCAGCCTGATCTTAGTAATGTTCATCAGCAGAGAAGAGGACGATGAACATGAAGAAGCGATTCACCGAAGAGCAGATCATCCCGATTCTGAAGGAAGCCGAGGCCGGCCTGCCAGTGAAGGAGCTGTGCCGCAAGTACAACATCTCGGATGCCACCTTTTACACCTGGCGCAAGAAGTACGGCGGCCTGGAGGTCTCTGAGGCCCGTCGTCTGAAGGCCCTGGAGGAAGAGAACGCCCGGCTTAAGAAGCTACTGGCAGAGTCCATGTTGGATTCTGAAGCCCTGAAGGCCGCTCTCAACCGAAAGTACTGACCGTCGGGAACAAGCGCGAGGCTGTGCGCACCATGCTGTCGGAGACGATGATATCCGAGCGCAAAGCCTGTTCACTCGTCGGGTTATCCCGCGCAACGATGCGGTATCAGTCTCAACGCTCGCTAGAGGAGCGTGAACTGACAGAGCGCATTAAAGCCATTGCATTCGAACGTCGCCGGTTCGGGTACCGGCGTGTTCACCAGTTGCTGCGTCGTGAGGGTGCTGAGGTGAATCACAAGAAGGTTCATCGGCTTTATCGGGAGGCCGGCCTAGCCGTCCGCAAACGCAAGCGCCGTAAAGGCGTGATGGTCGAACGGCAGCCCTTGGTGTTGCCTGATGCGCCGAACCATACGTGGTCTATGGACTTCGTTATGGATTCATTGGCCAACGGCCGCAGGATCAAATGTCTGACGATCGTGGATGACTTCACCAAGGAGTGCCTCGATATTCCCGTGGCCATGGGCATCTCAGGAGAACAGGTCGCCCGAACACTGGATGGTATCGCTGCCTTCCGAGGCTACCCGAAAGCCGTTAGGACCGATCAGGGGCCAGAATTCACTGGTAGAGCGCTCGATCAATGGGCTTACCGCCATAACGTTGAACTGAAGCTGATTCAGCCCGGCAAACCGATGCAGAATGGTTACGTCGAGAGCTTTAACGGAAAATTCCGGGATGAGTGTCTGAATGAACACTGGTTCCAGGATCTCGCTCACGCCCGGGAGAAGATCAGCAATTGGCGCTTGGACTACAATGGGCAGCGTCCGCATTCATCCTTGGGGTATCAGACACCTCTGGAGTTTGCCTCCGCTCTCCGACTTGGAAAAACTGATTCAAAAGTAACGGACATTACTAGGGAGCAGTTGGATTAAAGACTGGGGGCAGGTCAATGCGGTTTCAGAAGTTTAGTACTTTTCTTGGTCGTCCAACTAAGAAGTTGGTAGTGGTCCGAAAACTATGGCTCCACTCCACTCCGGCGTAAGGCCCCGCAGCGGGACGTGATTCGACGACAACATCTAAGCCAGAGGCAGAAACAGCATCTTTGAATTCGATAAACTGATCGTCTGGAATCTCGAGAGAGCCGTTACTGCGCGCCTGTCGCCGGCTCTCTGCTCAAGAAAAAATTAATGGTCAGTCTTCATACTCGGTGCGATATGCGTTCCGGTGCGGAACTGAAATTCCGGCATTAGTGGTCACCATCGGGATTCCGTGATTCCAGTTTTTGGGCGGTTGGCCGTGCTTGTTGGCCAAGTAGCAGCGATAAATTTGTGGGGCATTTTGACCCATCCCAAAGGTCTCGGACTGAAAGCGGAGTCCAGACCGGCTCAGTTCACATAGCCTGCCCAGCTTGATCAGTTCAATGAGGCAGTTCTTGGCTTGTTTAAGATTACGGAACCCAATTCCCGGAATTTCGTAGTCACCGCTGACGATACGCCAGGCAATGTCCGTTCTTGTTTAAATGCGCCCCTGCTACCAAGGCCTGTTGCTCGCCCCTAATCTTTCGGTGCCAGCGAGACTAATCCGAACCCTCGAGTCGGACGACGAATTTAGCACTTTGTGTGGAAATCGGAATGACCACCCTATTCTCCAATCTACTTTAAGTTTGTTTAGCACTTTGTGTGGATTTTGGTGGGTAAGATACTGATATTTTGTTGCAGAGGTTTAGTACTTTGTGTGGTCGTCCATTGACCACCGATGTTGTACTAAATCCGGCGCATGACCGCCTCAGCAACGGAACTACCTCCTTGTCCAGATGATTAGGCTGGCATGTATCACGCAATTTTCACTACTGGATCCGGTACAGGAATCGTTCCTGGATCGAAAAGAGAAAGCCCGGAGACTTCATTGGCACTTTCTCAGCATATGGCTTGTCGTACTCTGACGCAGAACTCCTTGAAGACTTTCGTGCGGTCGGTGCAGCGATCCTTGCAACCAAACACTTTAGGGGTGCTTCGCGCAGATTCCGAGCCCTTCCTGAATCTCTGTCGCGCCCGCCCATTTCAGCCAATACCTGCCAGTTTTTCAACGATTCGTGGATTTATCCGTTATAGAGCGAGTCGAGGCGTCAAATTTACAATCATATCGAGCGCGCTCTCATCTCTGAAGCGTTGTCTCTAGCGCCAGACTGATAACCACCCTGCCCGCCTCTGAAAAAAACCTTTGCGATGACTTGTCATGAGGCTGTGACGCTGAACACTGCGCTGGCTCTCGCTATGCGCTTTGAACCGACATGGAAATAGCAGTTGGCGAACGCGGTATTGCGCCCAACTTTTTGAACGTCCGTATGAACCTCAATCCAATCTCCTTTTTCTGCTTTGCCCACATAATCCACGGTCTGGCTCGTGGTAACGATTGGCGTCGGCGGCTCTGTAGAGAACGCTGCACTATACCCCATAGCAATATCAGCGAGAGTACCCAAAAGACCCCCGTGGACGATGCCCCGAGCGTTGCAATGTTTCTCCTCTGCGACCAGCCCAATAACCAGGCCAGCTGCGTCCACTTTCTGGTAAATAGGGCCGAGCAATTCAGTGAACGGGCTCGTGCGTGACAGTGGTTCAAATCCTTCTCGTACTGCATTCATGCTCGATTCCTTTTCTTTACTCTTAACGCAAAGCCTTGCGGCAATCTTGGAGCCGCGAAGCTTTGGAAAGTTGTCCGGCAATAGCGCCTTTTACGGCTTTTCTATTTCTCAGACTACCTTGGACTGGCCGCTCAACGGAACGACTAGGCGGCCGAACCAGCCTGATCATCTGACAGAATCTCGTGCGTAACGTTGTCGACGACGACAGGAGTTTCGAAGTACGTCACCAAAGGATCTGTGCCGTACTTCTCGCGCACGAAAGCGCGCCAACTTTCGGTATACATTGCCTCAGCTTCTTCCTGCGAGTTCCAGAGGTAGACACCACCGGCCGTGCTGCCATCTTGCGACAAGACGTAGCATTTACGATAAAGGCCAGCTACGTCCTGATACTTCGGAGCCGTGCTCAGAAAAATAGTTCGTGCCTCTTCCTGCGTAATTGGCGTTGACAAACGAAACGTAGTAATAACGGTGATCATTGGAGTTGCTTCCTATATGGTAAATACCGTGAGTGACGCCCAAGTGCATGCAGTCAGCGTACGCTACCGCACAGATATTCTCGCTAGCCTATCTAGCACCCAAGTCCTCAGAAATGGTTTATCTGAATCACTTCGTCGCTAAGAAGTTTCGAGATAATGGAGTTTCATCTTAAAATCTAATTGTTGAAAGGCTGGATTAGCTGGTTGATATTCTTTCCCACAATAAAAAATGAAGTAAATAATTGTTAGTTCTGTTAGAGAGCTGATTATCGTATCAAGGTTTCCAAAAAGGCTTATAGGCTTCATTTACCAAAGTCCCTGGAGCGAGGCCGACATCTTTCTCAATCAGGGATATATCCATGTTTCGAACTTTATTCCTTAACTGATGCCTGGTTCTGAATCTCGATCCCCACAACCTGACGGTAAGCAATATGAAATTCCCTTTTGAAGATATATAAGTAGTTAAAGCAGAGGCACTACTAAGTTGCAGATCGGAACCTTCAGCGTCAGATCTTTCCACGACTTTGTCCTTCTGTTTTTTATCTTATTTCCAAAATAAATGCATAGATCCGGCGGGTCCATCAATTGATTTTTCACGCATATTCAGTTTTTGTTGACGGGATTTCACTGGTTGTTTTTTTCGAGCTCGGTTATGGTAACGGTAAAGAAGCGGGTCTATGACTTAAGAGGCCGGCGGCTACTCGTCATCACCACCACACACTTTTGCCTCCGTGGTGTAGGTGCACTTTAGTCGTTGGGATCAGGTAGTACTAAGGCGTTAGTTTAGCTAGCCCTTTTCCCGACGTTCGCACTTTGCCAGAGAGGGGAATGTGATGAATATTCAGGTCGACAAACTTAGATCTTTTGTTCTGATCGCCGAAGAACGTAACCTGACGAAGGCTGCGGAACGCCGGTTTTCGACGCCAGCAGCGGTCAGCGCTCAGATTCGTCAACTCGAAGACGTCACCGGGTTAAAACTTTTTGAACGTACCTCGCAGGGCATGTTGCTAACGGAAGCTGGTCAAAGAATGCTGCCGCTGGCCTATCGAGTTATTGGTGACCTCGAAGAGTTTAAGTCCACGGCTAAGGCGGTGGCATCCAGCACAAGGAAGCGGCTGCTGCTAGGTCTGAATGCATTACCCGAATTGCTGAAAATGGACTCGATTTTGAAGGCTGTTTCAGCTTCGTTGCCTGATGTATCTCCTGTTATCAAGACCAGTAATTCATTGGCTATTCAGGAAGATGTGTTCCGAAGACAATTGGACGCCGGATTTGTATACGGTGGCCGGGACCATCCCGAACTGTACCGGGAAGAACTCGGCCATATTGACGTAACCGTTATTGCGCCGGCCTCCAGCGACATCGAACAGCTTCCCGATCGGTTGGGAGAGCTGGCGAGCTTGCCCTGGGTGTTTCCGGCGGAACATTGCCCTTACCATCAAATGTTGAAGAAAATGCTCGGCGATGATAATGATCAAATACATGTTGTTGCCACTTCCGACGACGAATATTCTACATTGGCTATGGTTAGATCCGGTATGGGATTAGGCGTACTTGAACGCCAGCTTGCCACTGCGTCCGCCGCGCGCGGCGATATCCAGATTGTCGCCAGGGACAGAATGAAATTGCCAATTTACCTGGTGGCGAGAAAAGACCGTTACGAAAGTATTGAAGAGTTGGCGCTTTTTTTTAACCTGGTTCGTGAGCACTGGTCAATCAGAGGCTGCAACACCTGCCTCTCCCAGGAGAAGTTGGATGGTGTGCTGATTTAGTTAGCAGTGTCCGGAATCATTGAACCACTGCACAGCCAGTGGTATATCGGTTGCGGGCAGGAATTTTACCTCCGATCAATTCAGGGTAAGTCTATCCCCAATCTCTTCCAACAGAATTTTGATTCGCGTCACTCGCCTCAGATCTCGGTGCGTAAGCATCCACAATTGTGTTCTCAAAAGATAAGATCGGTTGAACCACCAGAACAAACGTAACGAACCCACCAATCAGCTGCATCAAACATTTGTTAATAACAGTCGTATATTAATAGATGGATTCCGTACTGCTCCGATTCATATATTTGAAGTCCAAGCTTTCAAGGAGCAAATTATGAAGATCCTCGCCATGCTAGTGGTTGCATTAGGTATCGGAATCGCAGGCTGCGACCAATCGATTGAAATCAATACCGCTGGAACCGATCGCTCGGATACGAACTGGTACATTGCTGATGGAGAAATAGCAACACAACTCAACGGCTCAACTGAGTATGTTGATTTTACACTAATACAGAAACGTTCGAGTGGCTCTGTTGTTTCCGGTTTCGTTCTATACGATGTGCATCATCGCGGATACAACATGCTGATACATCGAAGAACAAAAACTGAGGCAGGTCTGATAGAAAGCTGGAGCTTCCACGAAATTCAAAATGGAAAATCAGAGGTTAGCTGTATGGAGTCACTCAACGACTACTTTACCCTTCCTGCCACCCTTAGAATGGTTGCCTGGACTCATGCCCCTTTCGACAACATTGTAGCTCCCAACGCCCACCCTACGATAAGCACTTGGACAAAAGGGGAAATACCCGTAGTAAACTCCAGTCTATTCAAACTAGAGCAGAAAATAGACCGGATAACCCGGATGCCGGAGAACTTCAGGCTGTGGTCATCAACCGGAAAAGTCGTTCAAATGGGAAAAGTTACGCAAATGGCCCTGATTGATCAGCTATACATGCCTGTGAGCATTAAGATCGTAACAAATGAACAGGAGGTCAGTGTCATGCTTCGAAATGGTGCCGTATTAAGTAACACAGAGAGCGCTAACGGTATCGAGGCTTATCGTCGATATATAGAATCACCAACCGCAACCTGTGTCTCCCCACATTTTTCAAATGACCAGTTGAAACAGCTCTAGATGAGCTATGCTGCTGGGCAAGCATCTAGTCACGATTCTCTGCGGTAAAGCGTCCTGAATAATAACCATCATAAAAGAACCCGGCCAAAGGCCGGGTCCCCTAACAAGGACACGCTATGACTCTTGAGATCTGGATAACCTTTGTATCTGTGGTCTTCATCTTTGCCATCATCCCCGGGCCAACTGTGATCTTGGTGCTTGGTCAGTCTATCAGTCACGGGAAAAAATCTGTTATTCCACTGGTTTCTGGCGTTTTAATTGGTGACTTGGTGGCAATGACGTTGTCCTTGATTGGTCTAGGTGCTGTTTTAGCGACTTCAGCGACGCTTTTCCTGATCCTAAAATGGTTTGGGGTTGGGTATCTGGTTTACCTTGGTATAAAAGTCTGGCGCGAAGTGCCTCAGCGTGATTTGCCGTCGTTATCAGCTCCAGGGATGTCATCAGCGAACCTGTTCAAGTCCTCTTTTCTCGTTACAGCACTGAACCCAAAGGATATTGTCTTTTTCGTTGCTTTTTTTCCTCAGTTTGTTAATCCCGAAGTACCGGCTGTTCCACAGTTACTCATATTAATGGTGACGTTTTTGGGCGTCGTCTCGATATCTATTACATCATTTGCGCTCTTCGCCGGGGCAGTTCGCCATAAGATTCAAAGCCTCCCGGCCCGAAGACGGCTCAATAGACTGGGAGGCATGGCAATGTTTGGCGCTGCTGCGTTTACATCAACGATGCAACGAAGTTAAGAAATTTCCGGCTGCGCGGAAACCCGTCACGACGAGCAGCTGTAATGCGAACAACCGCCAACCTCAAAGAGCTCCAGCGGCTTCAGCCTGTAGTATTTTTTCTCTATTGCCTCTGATTGCTCAGCGTACGGCTGCGTCATCACGTCCTGCAGTTCTCGCAGCAAAGCGTAATTACCCTCTGCCGCTTGCTGATAGGCGGGCACAACGAACCACTCTCTCAAGCTGTACTTCGGGTTAACGAGCTTCATCTGACTGGAAAGCTCCTCAGGCGTGCCAGGCTGAATCAGCGATTGCCAATTTGTGAGCCACGCTGACCAACGCTTGTCTAGCCCTTCGGGATCTGCAGCATAGGTCGAGCCTTTGTAGAAGCTTTTCTTAAGCGGCTCAATGTCATCTGGCAACGATGAGAGTTCCCGGAAGAACATGGTGTAATCAACAGGCGTCTGCATCATCAGTGTTGCCAGCTCGCGGAATAAAGCCGCGTCAAACGCGTCGAGTCCGAGTTTGGCCGCCCACATCGTCTCCATTTGCGCCTGCATCACCTTTGGGAAATCACTTTGAATGTCCTCCAGCTGCTGTAGACACTCTGGATGCCCTGCCAACAAAGGCCGAACCGCCGAACAGAACGAGTAGAAATTGCGTTCGGCTGCTACTGGTTGGTTGAGGAACGCGAAGTGATTTCCCCCGCCCGTCCATGGCTGGTACTGCGGATCAAACACATCGCAGAACCCGAAGGGTCCATAGTCGAGCGTGAAGCCGCCCGCGGCACAGTTGTCGCTGTTGAAGTTACCCTGGCAGTAGCCAACACGGATCCAGTTGGCGACAAGCGAGGTCAGTCGTCTGCGGAACTCATGTGCGAGCGACACCACTTTTTCAGCTGTGGTCCGCGACCGATCGATAACGTCATCGTACTCGCGATCAATCAGGTGCAATACGATCCTCTCGAGCTCCTCCATCGCCTGCGGGTGTTCCTGTTTGCGGGCACGACGACTAAAGAGCTCCAGCTGCCCTACCCGAATGAACGAAGGTGCAACACGTGTCGAGATGGCCACTGGCTCGGATACGAGAATATCGGGATCTACCGAGCGTGAACCCTCCGAATACCAGGGGCGCCTGACTTTCTCGGTTGTCGACACGTACAGACTCAGAGACCGTGACGTGGGCACGCCCAGCGCGTGCATATGCTCTTGGGCCAGGAACTCCCGCACACTGGAACGCAGAACTGCCCGGCCGTCTGCGCCGCGGCAGTAGGGCGTGCGCCCTGCCCCTTTTAACTGCATTTCCCAGCGCTGCTTGTTGATGACAGCCTCGAGCACGGAAATCGCGCGGCCGTCGCCGTAGCCATTGCCAGTCTGGAACGGGCATTGTTGGTAGAATTCGGTGCCGTAGATGGAAAGTGCGTAGCCACACGCCCACCCCACGTTGCGCAGAGGCTCCGGAACATGCGACAAGTCGCCGGAGAACATACGGATGAAGTCGCTGGACTGCGCCATGCTGTCGGCGAAACCCAGTTCGTGAAACAGGTTTTTCCCATGGGCGACGTATTCGGGGTTTTCGATGGGCGTGGGGCTAACCGGAACATAGTGGCCCGAGAAGACTTGTCTTGGCGCGTGATCAGCTCCGTTTGCTTTCCCCTCAGGGTCGCAGTTGAGCGTGTCCATGAGTGAATAGTCTGCCAGCGGTGCGAGATCGTCGAGGGTCGCGACCGTTGTAGGCATTTCCAAATGATGTCGCGTTAACATAATAGGGACTCCTCTTTATCTATCATACACTTCTAACTCACGGATACAGATTCAGGGACGACATTGAACCATGGGTAAACAGCGCTTTCGTTACTCTGCCAGCATTCTCAAACCCAGCCACCTGTTTGCAACAATCGGAGCCTTGCTGACGATTTTGCTTGGAAGTCTGCTGCTATTGGCACTGCCTAACCTCGGTGAACTGGACTTCAGCCAACTATACCTGGACGAACACGGTAACGTGCCTTTCGAACTGCACCTAATTGCGTTGTGTCTGCTGCTGGGTTGCGTCGTGGCGTTTGTTAATCGCCGGGTCTGGCTGGAACTGGACAGCGAGAATCTGACGATTCACATCCCGCGGTTGACCGGCCTCGGGCTAATGGGATTCACCACCGGAGACCACCGCATTCCGTTAAATACTATTCGGAAAGTTGAGCTGACCGCCGTTACGGGATTTCGGAATATGGCTCAGGCACTTCAGCAGTCAAAACTCAGTCTCGTTACCGACAGGCGGACCTATCGTCTGCAACCCTACCATTTTTTGAGAGAGGGCCACCCGGATCACCGTATCGGCATGGGCAGCGCCTTTGGAAAGCCCAAGGCGAGATTGGAATCCATCATTACCGAGGCCCCTCTTGTCAAAGCTCTGTCCGGAATCACCGGCAACGTGGAGTTTACGTCGACCCAAACTGATCGAACCGGGCCATTGGCTAACCATTTCAACTTATTGAAACACAAAGGCATGGTGCTACAGCTAATTCTGCTGGCTGTGCTCGGCACCTATGCTCTCGTTGACTACGTACTGCTCACCAACTATCTCGTGATTGGTGACTTGCCACTTTGGCCATTCATTTCAACCGGGCTGCTGCTCGGTGTTTTGGGGGTTCAACTGGGTAAAGGTGCTCCCCGAGCAGAGCGCTTCGGCCTTGCTGCCCTGCTCTGTGTCATCGCCCTCGCCGCCACCTATCCCGGTCTTCAGCGGTACGCGTTGGTGGTATCCCCCGAACCACTGACTGTTGCCTACGACAACACTGAAACCGGCTACTTTGAACATTCGCATTACCCTGCGATTGACCAACGGGAAAGCAGTATCCCTGAATATTGGCAGAGCCTTCCCTCAGAAGTGACTTACACCTTCTTCCTGCATGAATCGGAGCTGGGCTTTGTCCTGATTGATATGGCGGCCGTTTACGAGAAAAGCCGTGCTTTCTATCGGGAGGATGGCCGCTAACGACCTTGAAATCGCGTCTCAAACCATCACAGTCAGATAATGAGGTAGCCATTTCCTTAACGAAGGAGAAACGCTATGAAGAGTATTAGCCGTGACGACCTCAAACAGATGAACGAAACTGAGCACGAAGATTTTGTGCTCATCAATGTCCTGCCGAGGGATGCCTTCAACCGAGAACATATCCGCACATCCATCAGTGTTCCTGTGGAGGAACCGTCCTTTTTGGAGCAGGTCGAGGCAGTTACCGGCAGCAAAGATCGGAAAATTGTTGTCTACTGCGCGAACTTCGAATGTGATGCTTCTCCCAAGGCTGCCAAGAAGCTGGAAGATGCCGGCTTTACGGAAGTCTACGACTATGAAGGCGGCACCGAGGACTGGTTTAGCCGGAAACGTGCCGCTTGACCGGTTGTAGTAGTGGAGGATGAATCTCAAGGGCTGCTCAACAGGGGCAGCCTTTTTTATGACATACGCACATGCTTCGGCCTAATCCGACGGTGAGATTCGGATGTTGTCATACAGAAAATCCAGGAAAACCCGAACCCGGCCCGGCATCAAACGGCCCTGCCCCAGAAAAACCGCGTGGACTTCTTCTCGGTCTCCGGGGTTGTGCTCCTCCATAACCGGAACAAGTCTTCCCTGGCGGATGTCTTCATCAACCAGGAAACGGGTCAAACGTGCGAGGCCGACACCCTCCATGGCCATTTTGCGCATGGTTTCACCATCGCTGACTAGCAAACTCCCCTGTGGAGCGAGTTCAGTTTGCTCTCCATCGAAAGTCAGGGGCCAGGTTGCTGTATGCCTGGAAAAATTGAAACCCAGACGATTGTGGGTCCGCAATTCTTCCAGAGTGACCGGAACACCACGCCGTTCAAGGTATTCCGGTGCTCCCACTATCACCATTCGGGTTTCACCCAGCTTACGGGCTACCAAGTTGGAATTACCGAGAGGACCATTTCGGATAGCCACATCAGTATGCTCAGCCAGCAGGTTGACCACCTGATCCGTCAACGATAGCTCCAGTGTAATACCGGGGTACCGTGCCAGAAACTTCGTCACTATCGGTATCAAGAAACCGTGGCCGACAGGGAAACTGGCGGTAATCCTCAAGTGCCCGGTAGGCTCTACCGAACTGCTTGCTCCCTGTTCCGCCTCCTCCAGGTCACTAAGAATGTGGCGGCAACGTTCGTAGAACCATCGGCCCTCCGCCGTCAACTGCATTTGCCGAGTGGAGCGATGAATCAGCTTGGTTCCCAGCCTTTTCTCCAGGCGCGTGATTGCTTTGCTGGCGGCCGAGGGAGTCAGTCGGCAGACCCGTGCGGCCTTCGAAAAACTGCCCTGCTCTACCACAGTGCTGAAGATTTCCATTGCGGCCAGGCGATTTGTGGAGGATTGAGGCATGGTGAATTCAATTCACAAATATTATGAAGATAGGATGTCTATATCATAAATATAAGTGCCTGTATCGTCGAGTTACTGATGAGATGAGAGGAGGATTCTATGGAATATCGGCAACTGGGCGCTTCTGGCTTGAAAGTGCCCGCATTGAGCTTTGGAGCAGGTACGTTTGGTGGACGGGGCCCTCTGTTTAGCGCCTGGGGCAAGATCGAGAGTAATGAGGCACGCCGCATGGTGGATATCTGCCTCGATGCTGGCGTCACCCTATTTGATACTGCGGATGTCTACTCAGACGGCGCCTCCGAAGAGGTGCTCGGGAAAGCTATACAGGGAAAACGACAGCAACTGATGATCTCCACCAAGACGACCTTACCCATGGGAGATGGTCCCCATGATGGCGGCTCGTCAAGAGAGCGATTGATCCGTTCATGTGAAGCGTCGCTACGGCGTCTGAACACGGACCATATCGACCTGTATTATTTGCATGCATTTGACGCCCGTACCCCGGTGGAAGAAGTATTGAGCACGCTCGATATGCTCGTTAGACAAGGGAAGATCCGCTATGTGGGCGTCTCCAATTTCTCCGGCTGGCAGGTTATGAAATCTTTGTCAGTGGCTGACCGATATGGTTACCCCCGTTACATTACGAACCAAACCTATTATTCCCTTGTAGGCCGGGATTACGAATGGGAACTCATGCCCCTGGGGCAGGATCAGGGGCTGGGCGCTGCTGTCTGGAGCCCATTGGCCTGGGGACGCCTGACCGGAAAGATCCGCAGGGGGCAGCCGTGGCCGGCGAACAGCCGCTTGCATGAGACGGCACAGTTTGCGCCCCCGGTAGATGATGAACACCTGTACCGGGTTGTCGAAGTGATGGAGGACATCGCGGCGGAAACCCAAAAGACTGTGCCACAGATCGCCATAAATTGGCTGTTGCAAAGACCCACCGTGGCCACTGTGGTCATGGGTGCACGCAATGAGTCTCAGCTTCGCCAGAATCTGGGAGCCGTTGGATGGAATCTGAGTCAGGAGCAGATGGCCCGGCTTGACCAAGTCAGTTCGGTGACGCCGCCTTATCCCTATTACCCTTATCGAACGCAGGAGGGGTTTGCCCGTGTGAATCCACCTTTGGTGTAGCCTCTGAATAGCCTGCTGCGAATGCGATAACCACGAAACCTTTATCGTTGAGAGACTGATTTAACCATCAAGGGATCTGTTATCAACCTTCGCATGCAATTCACAAAGCAAAGCATGACTTTCCTGAAGGCGCAGGATTTTATCAGCTACAAGTGCCATCTGCTCTTTCAGGATGTCTGTCAATTCATCGCAGGGCTCAAACTCCCCACGCGTATCAAGCGCACAGGGCAGAAATTTTTGGATCACGGGCAACGTCATTCCGGATGCGCCCAGCATTTTTATGCGCTCTACTGTGTCTCGATCAGCCGAGCCATAGTCCCGATACCCGCCGCTTGTCCTGGCCGGCGCCAGCAACCCTTCAGCTTCATAATACCGTAGCATACGGACACTGACCCCCGTTTCCTTCGCTAGCGCTCCAATCTTCATAAATACCTCTTGACCCTGACATCGCTGTCATAGTTTAGGGTCTATCTACCAAGTTCACCAGGTAACCTATGAGGAGCACAGAGATGTCGAAGACGACACCCTATAGAACAATGATTGATGGACACGAAGCGCTAATGTCAGACCTCTCCAGCCTCGCCTTTTCAGGGTTTGCACATTTTACCGCAATGCAGGTTCGTGACGGGGCGATACGAGGGCTTGATCTTCACCTGCAACGTCTGCGTTTGGCTTCAATGGAAATGTACGGGCAGGCAAATTCCGATGATGAGGTAAGAGCATATTTTCGCTCTGCAATTGAGTGCGGGCCTGTAAATCTATCGCTGACGGCAACTGTTTTCTCACGAAGTGGGGAGTTCACCCCAGTAGGTGCATTTAACGACCCCGGAATACTTATTCGCACCTCGCCGGCCGCCCAAGGCCCTACCGGGCCTCTGCGGCTGGATGCTGTTACACATGAGCGCCCTTTACCATCAATCAAGCATGTAGGCGAAGCGACGAAAACTTATTATCTCCGGAAGGCAGTCGAGAAAGGGTTTGATGATGCGGCTTTTGTGGACAAACGTGGCCATATCAGCGAAGCAACCATCTGGAACCTGGCTTTCTGGGACGGCCACACTGTTGTATGGCCCAAGGCTGAGTTGCTTAATGGGATCACTATGCAGATTGTTAAGCGGCAATTGGAAGCACTTGGAGCTCCTCAGCGTGAGGAGTCTTTGACATTGGAGGCGGTTCAGAAGTTATCAGGTGGAGTCGTCATGAATTCCTGGACCCCGGGTATTCCCGTCAGCGGGATTGGTGAAACAACCTTACCGGTTTCAGACAGATTCGGTGACTTGCTTCATCAAGCTTACCTAATGGAGCCGGAGGTACTCATCTAATTCCTACTGGCTTTGGTGGCTCTGAACCCATCATCGGGTGTGATGTTCTGTATATCGCGAGGCAATTTTTTCTGCAGCCAGGAAACGGAGAGAATTCCAATCAAGCCAATGAGGCGACGTTGTCTAATCTAATTCTCTTAGAAGGTGCAATATCACATGAACGCAATCAACAAGTTCTTTCTCGTTTTTTCTGTACTCGCTTTCTCTGCATTCGCGCAAGCCGAAGGTGTTAGCCAGGGCGATATCGAGCGCGGCAATAATCCTGCAGTTGAAACTGTCGAACTGGGCACTGGCAACTAAGCCGTCCAAAACGACAATGGGCGGTCCTGGTGGCCGCCCATGAATTTTTGATACAAAGCCCTCCTTCTTCGATACAATTTCCGCATTTCCCGGCCCAGCCCTTGCAGTCAACCCTCTAGCGCTGTTTTTGCCTTGATTACCCATTGACTCAATAAAGGCGTCCACCTCCGACTGCGTGCGTGTGGGCCATGTTGGGCTCCTGAGGTTTTCATGAATCTGTTTCCCCATTTACTACCAGTAACTATTTAGGCTCTAGTGTTACGTCTTGTCGTCACTATTCAATACTGAATAGAGGCCGCCTTTAGAGTTTTTGATTTCCTCAGCCTCGGAGCCTCTTGGGTTTTCATTCATGCCTGCAGTTAAAGAACCAACCACGATCAGAATGCTGGCTCCTACCACTGCAACAGTCGCCTCGCCGAACCCGGCCGCGATTAGCAGTACCACCGAAATCAAAGGCGCACTGTAGGCCAGGGTTCCGAGCAGTTGGATGTTTCCGTGTTTTACCCCGTAATCCCAGGTAAAGAACGCGATGCCCACCGGGCCAAGCCCCAGCCCTATCACGCCTACCCACTGGCTCCCGTTACTTGGCCAGACTGTGGGCTCCCACATCAGGTGGCAAACCCACGCCAACACCGCAGTCACCCCGCAGAACCAGCCAACGGCATCTGTGGGCACGGATTTAACCAGCCGACTCAGCACCGAATAGGAAGACCACATCAGCGCGCAGGCACATGCGACCAGGTATCCGTCCAGGTTCTCCGCGCTGAAACCGCTGATGTTTCGGCCGATCAGCAACCAACACCCGACCAGGGCCATAACCGCGCCCGCAATGTGCTGTGGGCGCAGGGATTCGCCGGGTAACAGTGCAGAAAACAGCACTATGAACAGGGGCCAAAGATAGGCCAAAAGGCTCACTTCGACAGCCGGTGCCAGCGTCATCGCTTTAAAATAGGCAAAGTGATACCCGAATAGGCCAATCACGCCAATGCACCAGGCAAACGCCGACTGGCGTGCGAATCGGATTCCTGTGTGCCCTGCTCGCAACCAGCGCGCCAACATCAGGAGAAACGCGATGGTGAACGTCATTGCCATGAGCTGGAACTCCGGAATGTGGCCGCCAGTCAGTTTGGTCAGTAAAGCCAGCGTGCCCCACAGAAGTACCGATATTGAGCCAATCCAGGTGGCTGTTGCGGTTGTCATTGTTTCCTCTCCCAATCACGAATGAGTGAACTCAAAGAGAAGAAGCATAAGGGGCAGTACCCTGTGCCGACTTTCGGAATTCGGATGGGTTATTTCGAGAATCTGCGGAAATAACTGGGCGAGTTCCCAAAGTGCTGAGAAAAACGATCACTAAAGGCTGACAGCGAACTGTAGCCGACGGCATCGGCAATACTCTGGATGGACAGCTCACCCTGTTCGAGCAGTTGCCAGGATGACTGCATGCGGAGTTCCGTGAGGTAATGGTGAGGAGTGAGACCGACCTGCTCCCGGAACAGCTCGTTTAGCTGCCGCGGGCTAAGGTGTGAAATAGAGGCCAACTGGCTGACGGTGATTTTCCGGCCGTAGTTTTCATCAATAAACCGCTTGGCGGTTTCTACCCGCCGGTCCAGTCTCAGTTTGTCGCCAAAACGTTCCTGCAGTAACTGAATCAGCAACAACAGCATCTGGTGCTGGGTTCGAGAGGAATCCCCGCCCTGTTTCAACTGGGAATGCAAAAACGTAACGTACTGCTCGAGGCCAGCGTCCAAGTGCACAAAACAGGGCAATTTTTCCAACATCGGCGCCAGCGCCGCCGGGATATCCGCAACCACGAAGCGGTTGGCATCCGCAGCCGCAAAATCGTGATCGTGGCCGGCGGCGATGATCGCGGCTTTGCCACTGCTCACCTCCCCGGCTTTGCTGTCGACAGACAGCGATAGCGTCCCAACGAGCGGCAACACCAGTTGATGGTGATCATGGGCATGTTTCTGCCCATGGTCACTATAGCTCTTCAGCTTGAGGTTTGGTCTGGCGTTCGACATGTTATTCACGACCCACTCCCTAGAGCAGGCCATTATAACCAAAATACCGGTTACTCGAACCCTTCCAGCACTATCTTGCCCACGGCCGTACCGGACTCCAGCTCCGAATGCGCCGCACGCAGGTTGTCAGCGTTGATTACCCCGAGATTTTTGCCTGCGGTGGTACGAATGTGGCCCTGATCCACAAGACTCGCTACCGTCTCAAGAAGTTCGTGCTGCACCTGCATGTCATCAGCGTTGTGCATGGACCGGGCAAACATGAATTCGATGTGTAGGGACAGGCTTTTCGGTTTGATTTTCATCACGTCCAGAGACGCGGGGTCGTCAATCATGGCAATCCTGCCGAACGGCCTCAGCGCTGCCACATAATCATCGAAGTACTGGTCGGTGGCGTTCAGGCTGGCCACGTGAGTGATCGGGGCGATTTTGCCATCGGACACCAGTTGTTCGATTTGCGGCAGCAGTGGCTCGCGGTGATTCACGACGAAATCCGCACCTAGCGATTCGACCCATTGCCGGGACTCGGGCCGGGATGCGGTGGCCACCACGGTGGCACCGGTCAGCGTTTTTGCCAACTGAATCAGGATCGAGCCGACACCGCCGGCTGCACCAACCACCAGTATCACGTCGTCGGTTGGACTGATTTCCTCTGGGGGCTGCTGTTCAAGACCCAGGTGGTCGAAGAGCATTTCCCAGGCGGTTATAGTGGTCAGAGGCAGTGCTGCCGCCTCTGCGTCGTTCAGGCTGGCGGGTTTGCGGCCCACAATGCGCTCGTCCACGATCTGATACTCGGCATTGCTACCCTGCCGTGTAACATCGCCAGCGTAGTAAACCTGGTCGCCTGGCTCGAACAATGATGCGGCCTCTCCCGTTGCAACGACTTCCCCTACGGCATCCCAGCCCAGTACCTTGGTCTCACCAGGCTCCGCTGCAGCCCGTTGACGTACTTTGAAATCAACAGGATTGACGCCGATGGCTCTGACGCGAACCAAGAGGTCCCTTCCCTCGGCCGCCGGCTGAGGTAGTTCCACGTCTTGAAGGGATTTAGGGTCATCAATGGGTAAAGATTCAGTGTATCCAACCGCTTTCATGTTTCTCTCCAGTGTGAGTTGGTAGTGGCTAACAGTGTGATCCCTCTTTACACTAAGAAAAACAGCCTAATCCCATAAACATAATCAAATAATTTTTGAAAATGAACTTTGACGATCTGACCGTTGTGCTTAAAGTGGCCGAGTTCCGCAACATCACCGCGGCTGCCACCAGCCTGGATATGCGCGCTGCGACGGCGAGCGCCGCCGTAAAACGTGTGGAGCATGAGTTAGGGGTAGAGCTGTTTGTACGCTCTACCCGTCAGTTGCGGCTCTCGGCCGCCGGGGAGAAATACCTGCCCCAATGCCGGCAGGCGCTGACACTGATGGATGAGGCCAGACAGAATATTCGCTTTGGCACAGAAACAGTGGCGGGAGAAATTCGGCTATCGGTGTCATCCGATCTGGGTAGAAATCGCGTCGTGCCCTGGATCGACCAATTGATGACATCTCACCCTGGGCTGAGTTTGCGGGTACAGATCACCGACAGCAATGTGGACTTTTTTCGGGATTCGGTTGATATGGCCCTACGGTATGGCTCACCCAGTGACGCCAACCTGTACGGATTCAAAATCTGTGATGTCCCCCGACTGCTCTGCGCAACACCCGATTACCTGAACCAACAGGGTACCCCCATTCATCCACACGACCTCACGGGCCACAACGGGCTTTTCTATCAGTTGCAGGACATTCCCTACGACTTGTGGACCTTCAAACGGGATGGTGAGGAATACCGGGTGAAAATGAGAGGCAATCGGGCGTCCAACGACGGCGATCTCGTTCGGCGCTGGTGCATCGCCGGGCATGGTATGGCGGTCAAATCCTGCCTCGATATATCCGATGATCTGCTGTCCGGCCGGGTGATGAACGTCATGCCCGACTACACGCCACCGGTGTCAGAGCTGTGGCTGATCTGCCCGCCCCGGCAATCCATCACACCTGCCATGCGCCTGCTGAGGGACCACCTCAAACAGCAGTGTCAAAGCCTTATAAACGCCATGACTACACGCGGCATACTGCCTAGCCATGATTAGACCGCCTTCAGGTGCCGGCCACAGGGCGAATTGGTCATGATGTCGTGCCAGCGAGCCTGGAGCAGTCTTTCGATATGATTCCTGATCCAGATAATCCCCGGTTCTCTATCATGGCGTGCGTGCCAGATGAGGTAGAGGCTGGTTGGGTCCACATCGAAGGGTAGCTCCCCCATCCATAACCCATCGACGAACCCGCAGTCCTGGCTGATCAACTCAGGAACGGCCGCGATGAGATTGGACTCCCTTAACACTTGAGGAACGGACGCAAAATGGTTCATTGTTGCGGCGATACGCCTGCTCTGCCCTTTTTGATCAAGATAACTGTCAACAGAACCGTGGGCGTCGCCCGACATGGTAACCAACAGATGCCGGGCTTCCAGAAACTCTTCCATGGTGATTTGCCGGCCTGCCAGCGGGTGGTCTGCCCGCATTGCGAGAACAAATCCGCTATCAAGAAGCCAGGTACTCCGCAAACTGTAATCGTGCTGGTTAAGCACGCCAATCGCGAGATCAACGTGAGCTGATCTCAGGTCGTCATAGCTCCCTTCAGGTGTATAGGGAACGGCGTGTACGTCCACGCCCGGCGCCTCACGCTCAAGCAAGTCAATAAGCTGACGCCAGATCATCTCGACGATGACGTCGGTTACTGCAATGCGAAACGTCCGCCGGGCGGAGGCCGGGTCAAACTGCGTAGCGCTGACGGCGTTTGTCAGCGCGAACATAGGGTCACCCACCTGATCCCATAGACTGAGCGCATAGGAGGTGGGTTCGATGTTGCGCCCCTTTCGCACAAAGAGCGGATCATTCCAGATCTGGCGCATCCTGGAAATCGCATTTGATACCGCAGGCTGTGTCATGGCCAGGCGATCCGCCGCACGAGTCACTGAACGCTCCGTCATAATGGCATCGAAGATGTACAGCAACTGGAGCTCTTGAGTTTTCATAGTAAGTTCTCGGCGTAACTATAAGTGCCCTTTAACGAACGTTCTCAACTGGCTGAGGCTCCCTGCCCCGGCATGTTGGGCAATCACATCGCCATCCTGAAACAGGGCCAATGTTGGAATGCCACGGATACGCATTTTTGCAGTAATCTCCGGGCTATCATCCACGTTGACCTTGGCAACGGTCAGTTGCTCACTGAACTCATCGGCGATATCCTCAAGCAGCGGGGCTACCGTCTTGCAGGGGCCACACCAGGGTGCCCAGAAGTCAACCAGAACTGTCCGGTCGCTCTGAACAACCGCTTCTTCAAAATTCGCATCGGTTACATGAATAATGGTCGTCATAATATCTGCTCCTGAATGGAATTGCTCACTTTCAATACTGGGTCCTCCAAGCTGATAGCACTAATTTCAGTGCCATATAGATCCCATTTCTCACAATGATGGGTTGGCATAGAGCCCGTTAAAGGCGCTTACTGAATACCAGCCCACCCCACGCAAGCGTGCGGTTTCCGGTCCCGCTCTTAATTTCGGAGCTCTGGACCCGGAGCACGTAACTCAACTCGGTGCCAGCGACGAAACTGTGGGTATAGCCCGCCCAGATTTCCGCCAGGAGCATGTTAAGGTCGTTGGCACCCAGTTCGTGGTCGGAGTGCCTGAATTGGCCTTGAAGGAACGCATTGTAGGCCCGAGCTTTAACAGACACGCCGCCCCAGAAATAGTGCTCCCGGCCGCCAGGGGCCGCGACTCCCGGCGCTCGTTCGCCGTAGGCCATAAGCTCAGGGTTGAAACGATTGTCCGGGGAGGAAATGAGCCCATCCCGAAAAACAAGCGCGGCACCAAACTCAGTCAAATAACCCACCGACCCGAAATACGTGACTTTGAATTGCTGGTCCGGCCGGCTTTCATCCAGATACTGATGATAGGCAGCGGAGTATCGGAATGTTGGTTCCCCGCCATTGGAGACCTGATGGTCCCAGCCGTTGGCACGGTCACTTCCTACCACCTTGTGAACCGCATTCTGACCCGATTTAAAAACATCCAGGCCCAGCACTCCGACGGTCATCGAGGTGGTCCACCCGGAATCGTCACTCAGGGTCCTGTAACTATGGCTTGACGATAAATAAACGAGGCTGCTGTAGGGACGATCATCCCGATCGATATCCCTCGCCTTGATTTCCTCAGGGGTGAATCCGTAGATGCCAAATTCCAGGGCTGCACTTTCGGGCTCGTTAATATCTGCGCCAATACCCGACAACACGAACCTGTCCAGGTTTTGGCTGATTCCGGAAACCGGATTTTCCAGGAAGTCCTCCGAGTTTGAGGAATAGGTTATGGCCACACCTGCGGTGTAATCCCGATCGGTTTGGGTGGGTGCAAAAAGATCATTGTCCGTAGAAAGCGCAATGACAGAATCAGAGTTCTCAGCATGAGCCATCGGAGACAAAACCAGAACAGTGAGAAAAAGTACAAGCAGACGATGAGACATGGCCAACTCCGAAAGACGATAGGTCGGAAACAAGTTGGCTGCTATTTTTCAACTGAACGCCTTGCGCGACTAATCAGGGCTCAATATTGAAAACATCATGTATTTTGATGAATAGGTGTTTGTACTGCGATGTTTACATCATTGTCGGTGGGGCGCGTTCTATAAAATTATTTAAGTTAGTCGTTTAACATATTGTATTTAATTTATTTCCATGCATTTCGATAAAATCAGTCAAGATAGGAAACATCGAAGTAAGTCGCCGAAAAGCTCTATTTATCAGTTTTGGTGATGTGACTCATGTGGCCTCCTGATTATTCGTGACCTCTCTTCAAGCTCATACTCCACTCCATCTGATCTCGCGCCGATTGGCGAAACGGAGATCAGCCTTCGCTTATCAAAACTGGAGAACATGTTATGCGTACAACTGTACTGGTTGCCCTTACATCACTCTTGGCCGCTGCTGCGCTGCCTGCACACGCGACCCTGGCTGATCGGAAATCCGACGAGACTCATTTTGAAAACGCTCAACCGGCCCCGTACAGCGGCCAGCTCGTCATACGTGGTGAGATACAGGATCGTGACGCAGCAGGCCGTTCAGCAGAACCTGCCCCCTACAGCGGTCACATCGTTATCCGAGGTGAAGTGCGGCCTGAAAGCCACGGTTGAGCGATAAGTCTTTCTTTGCGTCTTGGCACCAGGGACGGTGCTTTTTTGTCAATCCGCTTCGGATGGCGTTACCGCCTCTCCCTCCAACCACGGTGGACGGTTACCAATCCGCTCCAACAGGAAATCAATAAAGACCCGTACCTTCGCCGTTAAAACATTAGACTTGGGATAAACTAGCCAGAGCGCCGGCTCTGCGTCCATCCGGAAGTCTGTAAGAACCTGTACCAATGTGCCCTCCGCAAGTTCACGATGAACACTCCATAGAGCATGCATGGCAATGCCAGCACCTGCCATGGTGGCGATCTTGTGACTCAGCCCATCATCAATGATCAGGCGGTTACCGGGCGCACGCGGGTTGAATTTACCCTGTTCACCATCTGGGCCAATCAGGTTGATGGTCGCCTGGGATTTAAACGCAATCAGTTGGTGGGAACAAAGGTCGCCTGGATGCTTCGGTGTGCCCCACTTCGCCAGGTAGTCCGGGGAAGCGCACAACAACCGTTTGTCGTCTGCCAGTTTACGAGCCTTCAAATTACTGTCTGGAAGCACCGAGTCCCGCAATGCCAGGTCAAAACTTCCCTGGATGAGATCAAGCTCCATATCCGACAGCCGCAAGTCCAGATTGATGCCCGGGTAAAGCTCCAGAAAATCCGGCACCAGCGGTAACACGTATTGCTGGGCAAACGTGCTGGAAGCAGTCAATCTCAATGTCCCAGCCACATGTTCATTGCCGAACCCCATCGCCGCCAGGGCTGCGTTCTCCTGTGCCAGTATTTCTCTGGCGAAGGGTAGAAATTCTGCGCCCTCAGTGGAAAGCGCTACTTTCCGGGTTGAGCGTCGCAAAAGGTCTGCCCCAACTGCATTCTCAAGTTTCGCGAGCCTGGCGCTGGCAACTGCTGGAGGCATTCCCAATTCCCGGCCCGCAGCGCTGATGTTGAGTTTTTCCGCCGCCAGAACGAACAGTTTAATGCCTTCGGTATTCACAGTTTTATATCCATTTAACGAATACTGAAAACCATTATTGGCCATTTATTGCGATTATGCGAACCATTAATCTTGTCGATAGAGTTTTGACCAACCCAAGCAATGAATTGGAGGTACACGATGAAAGCAATGGTTCTTAATCAGTACGGTGAACAGTCGGCATTCGAGTCGGCAGAGGTGGCCAAGCCTTCCGCACAACCGGGCCAGGTGATCGTGCGTGTTGCGGCAACGAGTATCAATACCGTCGATACGATGATTCGCCAGATGGGGAAGGATCTTCCGCTGTCACCTGACCTGCCTGCTGTTCTTGGCATGGACTTCGCGGGAACGATTGAAGCCGTAGGCGAAGGCGTGACCGATTTCGCTCCCGGTGATGAAGTGTATGGCTGTGCTGGCGGGCTGGCTGATCTGCAGGGCGCTCTCGCCGAGTTTATGCCTGCCGACGCACGGCTGATTGCCCATAAGCCCAAGAGCCTGTCTATGCGTGAAGCGGCGGCGTTGCCGTTGGTTGGCATCACTGCATTCGAGGGTCTTCAACGTGCGGGTGTCAAAGCCGGGCAGAACGTACTTGTGCATGGCGGTACCGGCGGCGTAGGCCATCTAGCGGTCCAACTTGCGAAGCATTTCGGCGCCAATGTTTACTCCACTGCCACGGGTGCTAAAGCATTCAGCATCATCGAAGGCTACGACGCCACGCCAATCGATTACATGACTGAATCCGTTGCCGACTATGTCGAAGCCCACACATCCGGTGCCGGGTTCGATGTGGTTTTCGATACAGTTGGTGGCGCCAATATGACCAACAGCTTTGAAGCGGCTGCCCTGAATGGCCATGTGACTACGACTGTCGCCATGGTTGAACTGGATCTGACCACCGCGCACTTCAAAGGGCTGTCGATTCATGTCGTGTTCATGTTGATTCCCATGCTGCACAACCATCATCGGGAAGCGCACGGCAACATTCTGGAGCAGTTGGCGCAGATCGTGGAACTGGGTGCCGTTAAACCCCTCCTCGATGAGCAGCGCTTCAACCTTTCTGAGGTCGGCCAGGCTCATGATCGCCTGACGAGTGGGCAGGCGGTTGGTAAGGTGGTTGTAGAGGTTTGATTCAACTGACCAGGGATGACGCTTTTCCTGAATGTCCAGCGTGACGAGGCACTCGTATGACCAAGAAAATTCTGATCACCGGCGCCACTGATGGAATCGGCCTGGAAACCGCAAAGCGTCTCTGTTCCGAAGGCCACACGTTGCTTTTACACGGGCGCAACGCGGAAAAACTGGAGGCGACAGAAAGAAAGTTGGCAGACAGTACAGGCGCTGGACTGATCTACACCTATAAGGCGGATCTGTCGCGTTTGGCGGAAGTGGATTCTCTGGCAAATGCCATCACCAGAGAACATGGCCAACTGGACGTCATCATCAACAACGCCGGTGTCATGCGTGTTCCTGAAACAATCACCCAGGACGGACTGGATGTTCGGTTCGCCGTGAATACGGTTGCGCCGTACCTACTGACAAAACACCTGTTACCAATCATGAGGCCCGGTTCACGGGTGGTAAATCTGTCGTCGGCCGCACAGGCTCCGGTGGAACTTGACGCCCTACGGGGAAAAAACCGGCTTCTGGACGACATGTCGGCCTATGCTCAGAGCAAGCTGGCGTTGACCATGTGGAACAATGCACTGGCAGCGTCACTCGGCAGTCGGGGGCCAGTGTTTGTAGCCGTAAACCCGGGCTCGCTGTTGGCGTCAAAGATGGTGAAAGAGGGGTTTGGCATTGCCGGAAAAAGCCTATCGATTGGCGCCGATGTTCTCGCCAGGGCCGCGCTTTCAGACGAATTTGCCAATGCGTCAGGCCACTATTTTGACAACGACAAAGGTCAATTCGGCCCGCCCCATTCCGACGCACTGAATGAAGAGAAGTGCGCTGCGGTTTTAGCGGTTATCGAAGAGCTGGTTGGCCGCGAAAAGTCATAAAATACTCCTGGGCTAATACCTGTAGTCGAAGCCGCAGGTAGCCTGAGCGGGTCATTGCCGATGATCTCGACATGACCCATGATCACGGTAATTTCTCTACTTTACGGTGTACCGGCTGTTCGTACGGATATAAAGGGTCGCTGCCCTATCGCTGTCGTTTGCTATTCGGTGCGTGAAGCGCCCTGTCGATTCGATATAGCTTCCAGCCTCAAGGTGCTTTTCAGTATCCAGACCCTTTGCCTGGTAGGTAACCTCGCCACCGATCACAACCGCGCGAAATTCGCTGGCATTCGTACTGATTTCTCCCTCAAAGCCGGACGCAATCTTGATCATTGAGCCGCCCAGATCGGCATCACTATCCCATACGAACGTGGCTTCCACGTTGTCCGCTTCAATATTGTGTAGCTCACTGTTATTGAGCCAGACAATATTGGTTTCATGCAGGTTGAGCGGGCGTTCGCCGTTATCAAATTTCTCGTCGGAAGGCTTAACCAGATAGGGACCGGAGTCTATCTCCAGGTAAATCAGATTGGTGTCGCCATTTGCCGCGGTTGTATGATCTTCGCCGGCTGGCTGTGTCCAGAAAGACCCGGGCGGCATCCACATTTTTTGTGCATCTGGGGCGTCGTTATGCATCAGCCCTTCGATGACAACGCCGCGATACGTAATGTTGTGAATATGGGGAGGAGACTCAAAACCCTGCTTGAACCGAACGAGCATTCCGGTGGCGTTGTCGGTCGTGCGATCTCCCCATAGGTCTGCCGCACCAGGGCTCAGTACGCCGCGAAGAGGATTAAGATACCCCCACTCAACGTCATCAGCCGGCACAACTTTCACGAGAGAACCGCTGTTTTCGGTGTCGGCATTCGCCACCGTCGCGGTACCGGCAACCATCAGTGCACAAAACAGCCTGCTGGAAAACATTTGATAGCTCCACTTTAAATATGATGAGAGCTACAAGCCTAGTCGCCGCGATATCGGATAAAAACGGGCAGTTTCCGATTTTAGTTTTCGTAAAAATGAAGTAATTCCCGGGGAACTTTCGTCATTAAGGGGAGCGTAACGTCGTTACAGGCTTTTCCAGCGTGCACTGAAGAAATCCAGAAACACTTGAATGCGCGCAGACAGTGTTGTGTTCCTGTAGTACACGGCGTTGACCAACTCCCTTGGATTGGGGCGCACCAGTTGATCCCCCATCAGTTCCACCAAGTCGCCTCGTTCAAGGTCCTTGTCGATCATGAACCGTGAAAGATACGCCAGACCGTTTCCGCCGAGGCAGAGTTGGCGTACAGCTTCTCCACTACTGGCTCGTACCGTCGGCCTGATTCGTAGCCCTTCGCCAAAATGCCATACATTCAAAGCTTCCGGTGTGGTGAAGCCGATGGTGTCGTGGCCAGCGAGTGATTCCGGCGAGTCGCAGCCACCACGCCGCTTCAGGTACTCCGGCGAAGCCACCACTGACAGCGTAGACCGACCCAATGCCTTGGCATGGAGCGTCGAGTCTTCCAGGCTTCCGATTCGGATAGCCACATCAATCCGGCGCTCCAGCAGGTCGACAATCTGATCACTTGCCGTCAATTCAAGTTCAATGTGCGGATATGCGGCTCGAAACTCCCGGACATGAGGCACGATCTGATGCAACAGGAATGGGTTAGCGGCGTCCACCCGTAGGCGGCCCGCCGGCCTTTGTTTACGTATGGCCAATTGCTCTTCGGCCTCTTCCAGCGAAGCCAGGCCATCTCTTACCTTCGCTACAAACAGCCGCCCTTCCTCGGTCAGCCCCACTTTGCGGGTGGTTCGGTTCAGCAGCGTTGTATTCAAGCTCTGTTCGAGGCGGGAGACCGCTCGCGACACCCGGGTCACAGATACGTCAAGTTGTTCTGCCGCGCTACTGAAGCTTCCGCTGTCCACCACTGACAGCAGGAAGTGAAGGTCGTCCGATCGGCTTTTCATTTCATTTTCCGCAAAAGTATTTTTTAAAAACCACTGTTTATCGCAAAAGTATGCGGCCGCAAACTAGGCATCGTCAATTCATTCCCGCTCACTGCTAAGGAGCCGCTATGCCCATTGCACTTTTCGCACTCACTTTGAGTGCCTTTGCGATTGGGACCACCGAGTTTGTCATTGTCGGACTGGTTCCCACTATTGCCCAGGATCTGGGCGTTACCCTCCCGTCTGCTGGCCTTCTGGTCAGTTTGTACGCGCTCGGTGTTGCTATAGGTGCACCGGTACTCACTGCCCTGACCGGCCGTTGGAATCGTAAGTTGGTGTTGCTTTCGCTGATGGGGCTGTTCATCATCGGTAACATCCTGGCCTGGATGGCGCCGAATTACAGCTCACTGATTACTGCCCGAATTCTCACCGGCCTTGCACACGGTGTGTTCTTCTCAATCGGTTCAACCATTGCCACCAGCCTGGTACCGAAAGAAAAAGAGGCCAGCGCAATTGCCATCATGTTCACCGGGCTTACCGTTGCCTTGGTAACGGGCGTTCCCCTGGGAACCTTTATCGGACAGACGTTCGGGTGGCGAGCCACCTTTCTGACCGTCGCCGTACTGGGGGCCATAGCGTTGATCGGCAGTGCTTTTTTGGTACCCAGGAACCTGAAGCAGTCAAAGCCGGCAACCCTGCGTCAGCAGCTTGAGGTCATCACTCACCCGAGACTGCTGCTGGTGTACGCGATGACCGCCGTTGGGTATGGCGGTACGTTCACGGCCTTCACCTACCTGACCCCGATCCTCGAAGACGTCACCGGTTTTGCCTCCGGCATGGTCAGCCTTCTGCTGCTCGTCTACGGTGTGTCTGTGGCCGCTGGGAATATCTGGGGTGGAAAGCTGGCCGATCGTTTTGGGCCAACCTCAGCGCTGTACATCGTTTTTGGCGGCCTCGCGGCCATCCTGTTCGTTCTGACCTTCAGCGCTTACAACCCGGTTGCAGCCGTGATCACCCTTCTGGTTTGGGGTGCATTTGCCTTCGGCAATGTGCCAGGCTTGCAGGTGTATGTGGTCCAACTGGCTGAACGTTACACTCCGCATTCCGTGGATGTTGCTTCCGGCCTGAACATCGCGGCCTTCAACATTGGGATTGCCGTCGGCGCCTGGCTCGGAGGCCATGTGGTGGCCGACATGGGGTTGATGAACACGCCCTGGATTGGCGGCGTGATTGTTCTCAGTGCGCTGCTTCTGACCCGCATTTCCGCCACCTTGGATAACCACGAAACGGCTACCGCCTGATCTCTCAAAGGCCTCTCGAAAGGGAGGTCATTGACGTGTGTCATGACGGTTTTTAATCAGTCGTTATCCGGTAACCTGAAATCGACTTCCTCGAGTGAGTCTGCCAGGAAGTCCAAAAATGCTCTTACCGCAGGAAGCAGCCCTCGGCGCGACGGGAAAACAGCATGGAAAATCCCTCCGCGTGGTCGCCAGTCCGGTAAAATACTGACGAGATTGCCGTCAATCAGGTCCTGCCCACCGACGATGAGCGGCATTTTTACCACACCTAAACCACCCACAGCAGCTTTGAGCAACGTAAAGACATCATCGGTGACCAGGCGTGGCTGGTGATGGATTTTAACGGCCGCACCAGCGGGCCCATCCAGGCACCAGACATGCTGTCCATCCCATTGCTCAAAATCGATACTGGGAAGTTTTGATAAATCATCGGGAGTTATTGGTTTCGGATACTGCGCAACCACCTCTGGCGCGGCCATCAAGCACTGAGGGCTTTTAGACAGCACTTTCATCGTTAAGTCACTGTCTTCGAGCGGCGGGTATCTCACTCGCAAGGCAACATCGAACCCCTCCCTGACAACGTCGATCCGTCGGCTCGTAGCCTCCATTTCGATTTTTACTTTCGGGTACTGCTGCATAAACCGGATAATCAACGGGGCCACCAGAAAGTAGATGATTCCCGGCGGGCAGCTCACCCGTATCGAACCCACTGGCTCGGAGCGGGAATGATCGATGACTTCCTGTGCCGCATCGGCCTCCACCAGCATTGCCACGCAGTGGCGATAATACTCTTTCCCCAACTCCGTAACAGTGAAGACACGCGGTGAGCGATTAATCAGTCGGGTATCAAGCCGACTCTCGAGCTCTGCCACGCGCCGGCTCAACTTGGATTTGGGTAACCCAAGTGCCCTGCCCGCTGGCGCAAATCCGCCGTGATCTACCACCTTCACGAAGTAAAAAAGATCGTTCAGATCCTGCATATACGATCGTCCTATATATAGAACTCTGAGTATAAGAATTAGTGCCTACTCAGGCCACCCTGGCTGAACTATCGTTAAATTTATTCCCTTTTCCAGTGCCAAAGGAGAGGGGGCCAACGACGACGGTGCACTGCGCCGTCTAAGCCCAGAAAGGAGAACGTCATGAGCAAACCCTATGTTCGACTCGATAAAAACGATGCTGCGGTACTGATGGTAGATCATCAGACTGGCCTGCTCTCCTTGGTCCGCGATATTGACCCGGACAAATTCAAGAACAACGTATTGGCGATGGGTGACCTGGCTCAATACTTTGGGCTTCCGACCATTCTGACAACCAGTTTTGAGACTGGCCCTAACGGCCCATTGGTTCCGGAGCTGAAAGAACAGTTTCCCTCTGCCCCTTACATCGCCCGCCCAGGGCAGATTAACGCTTGGGACAATGAAGATTTTGTTAAGGCCGTTAAGGATACGGGAAAGAAACAACTGATCATCGCCGGCGTCGTGACAGAAGTGTGTGTTGCTTTTCCGGCGCTCTCTGCGCTGGCCGAAGGCTACGACGTATTCGTGGTGACGGACGCCTCCGGCACGTTCAACGAGCTGACCCGGCATTCGGCCTGGGACCGGATGTCGCAGGCCGGTGCCCAATTGATGACTTGGTTTGGGCTGGCGTGTGAGCTGCACCGTGACTGGCGCAACGATATTGAAGGCCTGGGAGCCCTGTTCTCAAACCACATTCCTGACTACCGAAACTTGATTACCAGTTACAACACTCTGCCTGAGAAGCAGTAGCGTAATGACGGGGTATTCGTGTCCTTCCAGCGAATACCTCCCCCAACCCATAGTATCTTTATACAGGGAATATCATCATGACTTCTCCCGAAAATTTTAATGGTCAGCGCCCGGTTATTGATCCAGACGACGCCGTATTGCTTCTGATTGATCACCAAAGCGGTCTGTTTCAGACCATCGGTGACATGCCCATGACCGAACTTCGAGCTCGTGCCACTGCACTGGCTAAAATTGCCACACTATCCAAGCTTCCCGTGATCACCACGGCATCTGTCCCCCAGGGCCCTAACGGCCCACTGATACCGGAGATTCACGAAAACGCGCCCCATGCGCAATACGTGGCACGCAAAGGTGAAATCAATGCCTGGGATAACCCGGATTTCGTTGCGGCGGTAGAAGCAACCGGTCGCAAAACGCTAATCATTGCAGGGACAATCACTAGCGTGTGCATGGCCTTCCCTGCTATTAGCGCCGTAGCTGACGGCTATAAGGTATTCACGGTCGTCGATGCATCCGGCACCTACAGCAAAATGGCTCAAGAGATCACGATGGCTCGAGTTGTCCAGGCCGGTGTGGTTCCGATGGACACCGCTGCGGTCGCCTCAGAGCTGCAAAAAACCTGGCATCGTGATGATGCGCAGGCATGGGCGGAAGCCTATACCTATATCTTCCCTGCCTACCAATTGCTCATCGAAAGCTACGCCAGAGCGCAAGAGGTAGTCCAGAACAATGAGGCGCTGGACTCAAACCGATAATGATTGACTGATTCAGTCAAACGGCGCCGTCCGGTCAGGTTGTGTCGGGCGGCAAGCGTTCTAGGAATAGAACACTGAGTGCGAATATTGCTATCTATTCAGGGCCCGTACGCTGTTTTATCGTCACATTGATGCAGTAAAAACGTTGGGTCGATGGACCCGTTAGGAGGTCAAAGTGAAAAAGATTCTGACAACGTATGGTCCCCCTCGCGGTCATTGGGTGGGTGATGGCTTTCCGGTTCGTTCGCTCTTCTCCTACGATCGCATGGGCGCATCGAATATCTCGCCGTTTCTGCTACTGGATTACGCCGGGCCATCGGAATTTCCTCCGGCTCAACGTCCCCGGGGGGTTGGTCAACATCCACACCGAGGCTTTGAAACCGTGACAGTGGTCTACAGCGGTGAGCTGGAACACCGGGATACCTCGGGTGCAGGTGGGCTCATTGGCGAGGGAGACGTCCAATGGATGACCGCTGGCGCGGGAATCGTGCACGAGGAGTTCCATTCACAGCAATTCACTGAACAAGGTGGTTTGCTGAAAATGGTGCAGCTCTGGGTCAACTTACCAGCATCGGCAAAGGACACGCCGGCGGCTTACCAGACGTTGCTCAATAAGGATATCCCTTTTGTGTCCCTGGAAGATGATGGTGGAACGCTCCGAGTCATCGCCGGTGAGTATCTTGAGCATAAAGGACCTGCCAGAACGTTTACGCCAATCAATGTGTGGGATCTTAAGCTGGAGCCTGGTGCCCGTGTGAATTTGCCGGTGCCCAAAGGCCACACCACCTTGGTGGCAGTGCTGAACGGTTCAGTTCAGATCAATGACACTGATGTGTTGCGTGAGGCAGAGCTTGCTAACCTGGACAGAGAAGGTCAAGAGATTGTGCTGGAGTCCAATAATGACGCTCGGCTGCTTGTGTTGAGTGGAGAACCCATTGATGAGCCGGTCGCGGGCTATGGACCCTTTGTGATGAATACAGAGGGAGAAATTAAAAAGGCCATGCTCGACTTTCAATCAGGAAAATTCGGCGCTCTCTAGGGAGGGTATAGAGCATGAACTGCTTTTGAGGGGCTGACAGGACGTCGCCCCCAATCATTCAAAGATTGGGAAGCACGCTATGAACGAACGAGAGGCAGACGCCGCCCCAAGCATCCACTATGACTCTGGTCGATCCATCATAATCCGGCACACCGTGAAACCCGGACACCGTGACCACTATGAAACCTGGCTCAGGCAGATTATTGCCGCCGCAGCCCAGTTTTCCGGGCACCAAGGCGTTCATGTGGTACGACCGCCCGAAGGGCATGACACCTTTGAAATCGCGGTGCGCTTTTCTCAACCCGAAGAAGCCGATACTTGGCTGAACTCCGATGTTCGGCGGGAATTGGTATCCGACATCGTTCCGGCGCTGGCCTCTGAAGAACAGGTGGAGATTCAGACTGGCATCGATTATTGGTTTACGCCATCCACGTCGAAAGCCAAACAGCCTACTCGCTGGAAACAATGGCTCATTACAACAGCGGTTATTTGGCCACTCACGTTGATCGTACCAATGGTCTTTCAGCCCATATTCAATCAACTTCCAGTGCTTGCGTTATGGGGTGTGCGTCATGGTTTGGTCGCAGCCACTGTCGTCGCACTAGTGGTCTATTTGATCATGCCCCGAGTGGTTCGACTCGTTGCAAACTGGCTGTTTCGTTAGTCGACAGCGCTAGGGGCAGAGGTACAGATCGATGTTTTATGGCAGTTTTGCCGTACGACCGGCGGGAAGATATGGTAAAGACCTGCGGCCTTTCGCACTTGTTTGGACACTAGGGAACACAACACTGAGGGAAATTGCTATGACGCTGAAACTTCAAACAATCATCTGCAGCACGCGCCCTGGAAGGGTTGGCCCATCGATCGCTAAATGGTTCAACGAATTCGCCAATGCCGACGGACGATTTGAGTCGGAGCTTGTCGACTTGGCAGATTTTGAACTACCGGTCTACAACGAACCAAACCATCCGCGTTTACAGAAATACGAGCATGATCATACCAAGGCGTGGTCAAAAAGCGTCGATGCAGCTGATGCGTACGTTTACGTTATCCCCGAGTATAACTATTGCCCTCCCCCCTCCTTCACAAACGCGCTGGATTACGTGTACACCGAGTGGAACTACAAGCCGTGCGGGTTTGTGAGCTACGGTGGCGTATCCGGTGGTCTGCGCTCGGCGCAACTCGCGAAACAGCTGGTAACGACATTGAAAATGATGCCAATGATGGAGGGCGTGATGGTTCAGATGCCCTGGAACCTCCTCGATGAGAATAAGGTGTTCCAGGCGAGCGAGCATCACGAAGGTTCCGGGAAAGCGATGCTCGAGGAGTTGGAGAAATGGGCCAGTGCCTTGCAATCGATCCGTAAGGGATGAGAGAAGACGCTGAATCTGCACCTGCACCTCCATGAGCCTATCACGGCATTCCGATTGCGGACGCTAATCAATAGGTGTGTGTTGGTGCTGAGGGCGGCCCAGGTTATCCAAGCGCCCGCTTAACCCAGTCCATACGGTCCTGGCCGAAGAACATTTCGTCGTTGACGAAGAAGGTGGGGGCTCCGAACACGCCCCTCTTGGCAGCGGCATCCGTCGCCTCGATCAACGCTGTTTTTATCTGCGGCTGAGCCATTGCGTCCGCTACCTGTTCCGGATCAAAACCAGCGTTGGTTAGGATCGCCCTCAATGCCTCCGGGGATGAAAGGTCCTCCCCCTGGGCCCATGCGGCTGAAAACATTGCCTGGTTGTAGGATTCGATCTGTCCGTTCGATAGCGCCCAGAGCGCGCCTCTCATTGCATTGACGGTGCTGAAAATAAAGTGAGGATTTAACTGGAACGGAATGCCATAGTGATCGGCATGGCGTTGAAAGTCGGTTTTGATCCATTCCCATTTGGCTGGGACGGTCACCGGAGACGTATTGCCTGTGGCCTTGAGGATGCCCCCGAGAAGAATCGGCTTGTAATTGATATTGGCGCCCGTCCCCTCAGTGAGTTCCTTCAACCGCATCCATGCGAAATAGGACGCGGGGCTTATGAAATCATAGTAAAAGTCGATATTCGTACTCATCATCGTTACCTCTAGTTGGAAAGGGTTTACCAAGGCTCAGAAAATGGCCGCGCATCCTGCTCGAATGTCCAGGCTGACCGGGGCTGTGTATGGAGATGCCAGTAAATGTCGGCAAGATCATCGGGCTCGATGATGCCACCCTCCCCCTTACTGGCATAAAGATCAGGCAGAAACTCAGCGGTCGCCTCGTTTCGGATCAGTCCATCAACAATAACGTGACCTACGTGGATTCCTTTTGGTCCAAGCTCCCGCGCCATGCTTTGAGCCAGGGCCCGTAACG
This sequence comes from Marinobacter sp. M5B, assembly GCF_042604615.1. Lineage (NCBI taxonomy): Bacteria > Pseudomonadati > Pseudomonadota > Gammaproteobacteria > Pseudomonadales > Marinobacteraceae > Marinobacter > Marinobacter sp. M5B. Next base: position 2,298,622 of record NZ_CP156894.1, on the reverse strand, counting down.
CGTGCTTGCCACCCGCAAAGGCTGAAAAACCGGCCCCACCTCTCAGGCTTGCCGATGCACCGGTGAACAGGATGGTACCCTCGTTACGGGTCAGCATCTTCGCCGCCACCTCCCGGCCCACCAGAAAGCCCGCCAGCGCACACATCTCCCAGACTTTCTGGTACACCCGGGCGGTTGTTTCGCAGAGATCGAATCGAACGTTTCCACCCACGTTGAAGATAGCAACCCGTATAGGGCCCAGCTCTGATTCCACCCGATTGATCAGCTCCGTTACTTGCGTCTCATCACGGGCGTCGGAATGAATTGCCGTTGCCGTGGACCCTATGTCGCTGATTTCACGACCGAGCTTTTCCAGATCTCCCCGGCGACGGGTTACCACGAGATGGAATCCTTCCCTGGCAAATCGGCGTGCGATCGCCGACCCTAAATGATCACCAGCCCCAACCACCAGCGCGATGGGTTTGTCGGTCGTGCCCATGTTCCTTCCCCTTATTCCGTTGTGATGCTGGTAAAAGCGTATCCCACCCAATAACATAATTAAAATCGATTATATGAATGCCAACCACAACCAATGGTTATGTTATGGAGTTGCAGCAATTACGCCTGTTTCTGGCGGCCGCAGAATCAGAGAGTTTCACTCGCGGGGCACGAAGAGCGTTCGTTTCACAACCCGCTCTATCGGCATCCATTGCGAAGCTGGAAGATGAACTTGGGGTTAAACTATTTACCCGGAACAAGCGCAACGTTGTATTGACGCCAGCGGGAAGGACCCTAATGAAGCGCGCAACTCGAATTGTTGAAGAATGCAATAAGGCTCGTGACGAGCTGAAACATCACGATCAACAACGCATGATCAGGCTTGGTGTTATAAACACCTTATCCATTGCGCACGTTGCCCGCTTGATCGAGCCTTACCGGCGAGAAAATCGCAGATTAAGATTGCAGGTGTTTGACGCGAACAAGGAAGAAATGGAGAAACTGGCAGAAAGCGGCCGAATCGATATGGCTTTAACTCTGCTCACGGAACGTCCTGGCAACGGTCGTCGTTTTACTCACTCGAAACCGCTCTTTTCAGAGTCCTATAGCGTCGCAATGGCCACTCACCATCATCTCAGCAAGTCACCGTTACTCACGCTTGCGGACCTGGAGAATGAACCGTTTGTCTCGCGGTCTCATTGTGAGTATCGACAAATGCTGCAACACCTGTTGAAGTCAACTGGCACGCGCCTGAACGTAGCGTACGTAACCAATCAGGATGACCGTGCACTGTCCCTGGTGGAACAAGGTGTTGGAATTGCGATCGTTCCGGAACACTACGATTCACCCAATATCGTCAAACGTCCACTTACTGAACTCTCAGCAAAACGGTCGATTGGTTTTGAGTGGGGAATTAGCGAGAATCAGGACGAAGTTGATCGGTTTGTTGACTTTGCCTTGACGGCCCGATGGCCTGACTAAGGAGTCCCATCATAATGAAACTTGTCTGGCTTCACGGCCCGCCGGCTGCAGGGAAACTGACGGTTGCCAAAGCGCTTGAGAAAGAACATGGCTTCAAGCTTTTTCATAACCACCTGGCCGTGGACCTCAGCCTGTCCATCTATGATGATTTCGGGGAGAAGGACTTCCACGATTTCACCAACTCGATCCGACGACAAGCGCTATCCAAGGCGAATGAACTGGGAGTGCAACGGATTGCGATGACCTTCATGACATGCGCAGAAGAGGACAGGGATGAAATAAAACGGTATCTCGATTTTTTTGAGTCGGAAAATATTCAGGTGTTCCCTGTCCACCTTTTGCCAAGGCATGACGTGCTAATCAACCGTTCCAGCAGTACTGAGCGCCAAAAGACCCACAAAATTTCATGCGAGAAACACCTTTCAGAGCTGCTGTCGCAGTGGAGGTTCCTCCCTATTCATCATATCAATACGCTGGAAATTGATAACTCGGAGAAACCCGCCAAAGACGTTGCACGCCAGATCATGCATCATCTGGAAACAAACTGAAGCGCCATCGGACGAACTCGCGTTTTTTGTCACCGATCTCTTAATTGTTGCTTCAGATATTCCATGGCATAGCGAGCGCGCGCAGACAGGGGCCATTCCGCCCGGGAAATCATCCAGAGCGAATCCACCACGTCCCTTTCAAGCGTCATAACCTTGATTTCGCTGTGTCGGGCAAAGGCCTGCCTCGCGTATTGCGGTAGTACGGTAAAGCCCATGCCCCTGGCTACGGGTTCGAGAATTAAGCCTACCTGATTAACAAAACCGCGCACCGGAATATTGCGGATTCCAGGCTCCCCCGGAAAGCAGCGGCTCAACAGGCGCGTTGCCATGGCCCGGCCATCAGGGTGGTCGATATAGCCTAATCGCTCCAAATCCGCCCAGCTCGATACCGATTGCCCTGCCGGCACAATCAGTTCCAGTGGCTCTCCGGCGAAGTGGGAGGACGTCAAGTGGGGATCGTCAGGCTTTGCCGTAACCAAGCCGATCTCATAGCGTTTACCCAAGACCGCATCCAATATTTCCGTATCCGGTGCAAATCGATGACGGACCACCAAATCAGGATGCTGCTCCTGCAGATCGAGCAACAGTGGGTATAGCAGCAAGCCGCAGCTCCCCGGCGTGATAAGACTGAGCTCACCTTTTGTTTTATCGCCTTCCGACATTCGCAGGCGTAAGCGCATATCGGCCTGTTCCATCTCATCACAATACGCCAGGAGTGCGTGGCCGGCCGGTGTTAACTCCATCCGTCGAGGTTGCCGTATCACCAGGGTCCCCAGCTGTTCTTCAAGATGTCTTACATGCTGACTGACGGCTGCCTGGGTCAGGCCGAGCTGGTCGGCTGTCCGGGTAAAACTGCCGACGTCTGCAAGTACAACGAACGAACGTAACCATTGGGGATTAAGCATAAGAAACTCTTATTAATTTGATAAACAATGACCTGTTTATATTATAGCAATTGCCGCTTACTCTGGTTCTACACTTTCCAGAGGAGAAGAACCATGAGCACCACTTACCCACGCAGTTTTTCCCATATCGGGATTTCGGTGACCGACCTTGATGCCGCTGTGAAGTTCTATACAGAAGTAATGGGCTGGTATCTGATCATGCCGCAAACCACTATCACGGAAGATGACAGCCCTATTGGGGTCATGTGTACCGATGTGTTTGGTGCAGGCTGGGGCTCTTTCCGGATTGCTCACCTTTCCACCGGCGACCGGATTGGTGTGGAAATCTTTGAATTCAACAACGCAGAAAAGCCGGAAGACAACTTCGAGTACTGGAAAACCGGCGTGTTTCACTTTTGTGTCCAGGACCCGGACGTGGAAGGCCTTGCAGAGAAAATCGTTGCGGCAGGCGGTAAACAGCGCATGCCAGTTCGTGAATACTTCCCCGGCGAAAAGCCCTACCGCATGGTTTACATGGAAGATCCGTTCGGAAACATTCTCGAGATCTACAGCCACAGTTACGAGCTGACCTACTCCGCAGGCGCTTACGAGTAATCCGGTATTCGGTGGGCAATGACCCACCGACCTTTCGTTAACCTAGGTGTGAGCAAGGGCGCTCACAATTCGACACGCGAACGCCCTCGCCTGACACGCACCATGTCCGCAACGATGGCCAGTGCAATTTCAGAAGGGGTTTTACTGCCGAGGTTGAGTCCGATGGGCATGTGGATCCGCTCAACGTCTTCCTTTGACAGGCCACCAGTCCGACGAAGTCGTTCGGATCGGGCCTGGGAAGTACGAACAGAGCCCATCACACCAATGTAGCTTGCCGAGGTTTTGACAGCAGCCATCATGGCCAGATCATCAATGCGGGGGTCATGGGTTGCGGCGACTATCGCTGTGGAGGGCGTGCAAGCACCAGGCGAAGCGATATACAGCGACGGCAGTTGGGGCACAAACTCAACATCCGGCGGCAGGCTCATGCCATTGGTGACTTCCTCCCGTGGGTCACACAGCACCACCTCATAACCAAGGCTTAAGGCGAACTGTGCACAGGCCTCTGATACCGTTGAATAGCCGGCAAGAATTAGCTTGGCGACGGGGCCAATACGAACCGTCACCGTCTCTTCGGTTTCATTTTGCAACACCCGCGGCCCCGTGGGTTCAGCATCGGACAGCCACCACACTGCATCCGTTAATCTGATATGTCGTGCGATTTCATTTTGGCCGGACAGGGCCTGCTGAATCCGCTCAAGGTGATCCCGGGTCTTTGCGGTGGCAACCATACGTTCCACCAGGACGTCGAGAATGCCCCCGCACGGCAAGCGAATACGGGGGCTCTCCGGGCTGTTGCTGCCCGGGTCGCCATAACGAACAATAACAGCAGGTTGTTCGTACTCTCCGGCGGCAACGCGCTCGAGGAAGTCTTCCTCGACGCAACCACCCGAGAGCGAGCCCACATGATGTCCATCCGAGGTGGCAACCATCAGTGAGCCCGGCTCCCTGGGCGATGATCCGAAGGTAGACAACACCGTGCACAACCAGATCGTCCGGCCACTCCCCAACCATTCGATCGCCTGCTCCACTACCCGAGCATCCAGACTTTGCATGGTCATGCACTCAACTGATCACCAACAGGAAGACGCCGGATGCGTTTCCCCGTGGCTGCATAGATGGCGTTGCACAGTGCCGGCGCGACCGGTGGCAACCCCGGCTCGCCCACACCGCCCATGGCGTCATCGGGATTATCAATCAGGTGCACCCGGACCACTTTCGGCGCGTTTGGCATTCGCGGCAACAGATATCTGTCGAAGTTACTTTGTTGAGCGACACCATCCTGGAACGTCACCTCATTTTGAAGGGCAATGCCGATTCCCATCACGCAGGAACCCTCCATCTGTGACCGGATTCGCTCCGGGTTGGCCTGCGGCCCGCAATCAAAGGCAATGTCGGCGCGGTGAATGGTCACTTGCCCGCCGTCATCCACTTCCACGTCAAAGACGACGGCGGTGTAGGAAACAAAGCTGTGGTGGAAGGCAAGCCCAAGGCCACGCCCCTTTGCTCTTTCCTTTCCCCAGCCCGCTTCTTCGGTGGCACGCTCAATAACCCGGCGCATACGGCCCACATCGATCGGGTACATCTCAGGATCTTCACCGTAGTTCCAGCCATCGCCCACCGTGAGATTGTGAACCTCACGCCCTGGCCCCAGCAGGTCCAGTACGTAATCGCGATGGTCCTTGCCGGCGGCTACCGCCATCTCGTGGGCAAAGCTCTGGATGGCCCACGCATGCGGCAGGTTGTACACCGAGCGGAACCACCCGATGCGGACATGAGCCGGTGCCGGCGGGTTCTCCAAACGGATAGCAGGGATGCTGAATGGCATGGTGTTAAACCCCATTCCCAGCTCAAAGCCCGCCTTGTGTTTGGGATCCGGCGCGAACAGCGATGCAATGCTGGGAGACAGAGTACGGTGGCGCCAACTGGTCGCTTTGCCATTACCGTCGAGCCCCGCTTCCAGGTGATCCACAGAAACCGCATGGAAGTAGGCATGCTGAATGTCGTCCTCACGGGACCACTGCAGTTTGATGGGCTGCCCTTCAAAGGCCTTGGCCACTTGAGCGGCCTCAATCACGAAGTCTGGCTTCGATTTACGGCCAAAACCGCCACCCAGCAGGGTTTGATGAACGGTCACGTTTTCCAGGTCGATCTCCAGAAGCCCGGCGATGCCTTCTCGCGTCGCCCTGGGGTTCTGCACTGGCGCCCAGGCCTCGGCTTTGCCCCCGCTTACGCGAACCACGGCGACGGGGGGCTCCATGGGAGCCTGAGCCATATGGGGCATGTAGTAGGTGGCTGACACCCGCTTATTGGCTTCTTTCAAAGCGGCCTCAACATCACCGGACTGGCGTATAACCTTGCCCGGCGATTGCGCCGCTTTTTCCAGAGATTCACGGTAAGTATCCGATGTGTAATCGGAGTTGTTACCGGCCGGAGTATTGTCCCACTCTATCTTCAAAGCTCTGCGGCCTTCCATGGCAGCCCAGGTGTTGGCGGCTACTACTGCAACACCCCCGAGCGGATTAAATGCCGCAGGCTGGCCCGTGCCATCAATGCGTACAGTTTTCTTAACACCTCTGATCTTCAGGGCCTCACTGTCATCGACACTCTTCACCGTCGCGCCATAGACCGGTGGCCTGGCCACCACCGCATAGAGGGTGTTTTCCAGATCCACATCGGCGCCAAAAATCGCCTTGCCGGTAACAATGTCTTCACCATCGATTGCTTTGGGGTGCATGGATTTTAGCTCGCCATTGATCAGGCCGGATTCCTTGCCAATGAAACGCAGCTCACTATCAGATTTCAGAACCAACCCGTCCCGGCCAGGAACGTCCAGCTCCCGTGCGGCTTCTGCAAGCTGGCCAAAGCCGAGTTCACGTCCAGTGGCAGGATGAACAACCTTATGAACATCCGCCCTTACTTGGTCGACCGATACACCCCATTGATTGGCCGCTGACTGCTCAAGCATCAGCCTGGCAGCAGCGGCCGCACGGCGCATGGGGTCGTACCAGTGACGCATGCTGCGGGAACCATCGGTATTCTGGTTGCCAAACTTATCCTGATCGCCGTCTGCCTGTTCCGCGCGAACCCGGTCCCAGTCTGCGCCCAGTTCATCCGCGGCCACCATAACCAGGCTGGTGCGAATACCCTGCCCCATTTCGGCACGGTTGTTGACGATGGTGACAAGGCCGTTGGCGTCGATATGGATAAACACATTCGGGTTGTCTACCCAGCCCCCCGGCATGGCCCCGGCCCCGAATTGAGCCTGTTCATTGGCCAGCCCAATATCCCATCGGGCTGCGAGCAGGAGCGCAGATGCTCCGGCCAACCCTTTGAGAAGACCGCGGCGGCTGACATTCGCAAGCAGCAGTGTGTCGTCGGATTGGCTCATGAGCTCACCTCCTTGTCCGCAGCCCGCTCAATGGCCGCCAGAATGCGATTGTAGGTGCCACACCGGCAGAGGTTGCCCGCCATGGCATCGATGATTTCCTGGGTTTCCGGTTCCGATGTTTTCTTCAGCAGAGCTGTGGCATTCATGATCTGGCCACCCTGGCAGTAGCCACACTGGGCCACACCCAGGTCCAGCCACGCCTGCTGGACTTTGCTGCCAACCGGGTCGTCGGCCATGGCCTCTATGGTCGTAATCTCTCCCTGAGCTGCGGAGACCGGCGTTATGCATGATCGGGTGGCGACCCCATCGAGATGAACCGTACAAGCACCGCATTGGGCGATACCGCACCCGAACTTGGTGCCTTTCATGCCGACAACGTCCCGAATGGCCCAAAGCAATGGCATATTGTCGGGGACGTCCAGTTCATGCAGCTGTCCGTTTATGGTCAGGTTAATCATTGGTCTCTCCCTTCACTGTGTTCCACGCACTGTGTTGCACGATTTACGTTGCTGGGGAAGCTTGAGCTCACTGACCGGAGAAAAACGACTCGGCATAACCGGTATATTTCTTAAACAGCTCGTCTCTGAAAGCCTGCCCCCTTGATGCAAGGACTCGATCAATGTCATCGCGCAGACCGGCAAGTTCATTGCGATAACCGGCCACACTGACCGAAGAACCAAGCGCTGGTTCCAGAACGCGAAGCGCCAGATCGTGATCCTGGATCAGATTGGCGCTCCAGAAGTTGTCTTCTATGAATGCATCGGCCCGCCCGAATTCGAGCATGCGGAAAGGCACCATTCCCTCGCCATCAGCGGAATAGGTGATCTCGACAATATCCTGATGGGTCTCTGCCCAGCGCGTGATATTGTCCGGGTAAACATACCCGCTGATGATCAGCACGCTAAGGTCATCCAGCTTCTCAAGCGTCACCGGCCCCTCAATGGATAGGCTCTCAGGTACGATCGCAGCCAATGTCCAGTGAGCAAATATCGTTCGCGAGTGCAGAAGCTTGTCCCGCCCCTCTGTTATTGGTACGGCGATGTCTGAGGCGCCTGACTGAACCTCTGAAATACAGCGTTTAAACGGCAATTCCTCGTAGGCAGCGATCAGCTCCAGATCATTGAGCGCGGCATTCATCAGTTCCACGGCAATGCCGCGCATCTCTCCCTGATGATCCTTAAAGATGTATGGGTCCCAGGGTTCATAACAGATCTTTATCTTCGACGATGGTGCGGCTGCATGGCTTAGGGTTCCATAAAGCACCAGCAACACCGCGATAACCCCGTAATGTATGACAACTGATACTGCACGCTGCATGAGAGGCGCCCCACTGCGCTTTGGGTTCGAGAACGGCGGGCGTCACCGTTTCTATAGTCTGATAAGTATAGACAATTGTGACAGACACCGACCGAAAGGTAACGCTCGCTACCACGATGGATGCATGGCACCTGTCGGAGGGGATCTGTAGGAGAGTGTGCGCAGGTGGGTAGAGCTGGCTAGGGCTACGTCGGGCAGGCCCCTATCCGGGTAGGTAAGCCGAAACTTCCTCCAGGCCTGGCAAAGAGGTGAAGGCGCCTGCATGAGTCACCGCATGCGCACCACAGGCACTGGCAAAGGTCAGTATGTCTTCAAGTTGCTCGGGGTCTTCGCCCAACGCCCTAAGACTGGCAGCGGTTATATCCAGGTCCGACAACCGATAGAGCAACCCACCAACGAACGCATCGCCGGCGGCGGTGCTATCAACCATCTGCACGTTTCGTGGCTCGATGGAGCCATAATGAGATGAGGTGAAGTAACGCAATGGCTTTCCGCCGTCTGTAACCAACACCAAAGAAGCGCCTGCCTTCAAGATTTTCTGCAACACCTTGGTTTCGTTCTGGTGTCTGCACAAGAAGGCCAGTTCTTCTGCGGATAGCTTCACAAGATCCGCTTGCTCCACACAGGCCCACACCGGAGCATATGGATCTGTGCCTTTGGGCCAGAGGTTATTTCTGAGGTTCATATCAAAACTCACCAGCCATCCCGCTGCTCTGGCCTTTTCCAGTCCCGCCTGGGTTGCTTCCAGAATGCCCGGTTCAGTCAGCGTGTTGGAGCAGAAATGGAAAATGCCGCGGTCATCGAACCATTCTGGCTGGAATTCGTGTGGGGCGAATAACAGGTCAGCCGATGGTCCCCGGTAGAACTCGAAACTTCGCTCTCCGGTCTTATCCAGTGACACAAAGGCCAAGGCAGTTTTCGCTTCACTGGTTTGCAGCAGATAGTCCGTTCGCACATGCATGGCTTCCAGCGATTTAACGAGAAAATCACCGAACATGTCAGCGCCCACTTTTCCGGCGAAATAGCTGTCGCCGCCGAGCTTACCGATCGCAGCGGCTACGTTGGCAGGTGCACCACCTGGAAACTTTGTGAAGCGCTCGTTGACCGAATCAGAGTTTTCAGCCTGGTCTTCGCTCACCCTGCTTGAGAGCATGTCCACCAGGGCTTCACCGAATGAAATAACCTTGATCATCGACTGCTCCCCTCTTCCATCTTTTCCATCGCTGGGTCCGAATTGGCTGTACCCGTGTTCAGGTGCTGTTTGACGATGTCCATCAATCCCTGGGTTGACGGATCGTACTTGTCGCTCTGTTGTTCAATATCACGGCTGATATCGTTGGCCAGCCGCTTGCCCAACTGCACGCCCCACTGGTCAAAGGAGTTGATGTTCCAGATAGCACCCTGCACAAAGACCTTGTGTTCATACAGAGCAATCAAGGCGCCCAGATTTCGGGGCGTCAGTTCGTCCATCAGCAGCACGTTGCTTGGGCGATTGCCTGGGCAACTGGCGTATTGGTCGTTCTGGGTGTCGCCATTCATAAAGGCGTTGGCCTGAGCTAGCATGTTAGTCATCAAGGCAAAATGGTGGTCTTTGGTGTCGTCCTCGGGTCTCAGCGTCGCAATAAAGTCGATGGGAACGAAGCGTGTGCCCTGATGCAGTAACTGAAAGAACGCATGTTGACCGTTGGAGCCGGTTTGCCCCCACACAATGGGACCGGTGGCGTGGCTGACCGGCTTGCCATCGATGTCCACTGACTTGCCATTACTTTCCATATCCAGTTGCTGGAGGAACGCCGGTAATTGGTGCAGCGCCTGATCGTAAGGAATAATCGCTTGGGTTTCGGCGCCCAGGAAATTGATGTTCCAGATGCCGATAAGAGCCAGCACGACCGGCATATTGGCCTCAAAAGGTGCCTCCCGGAAGTGCTGGTCCATTATGAAAGCGCCCTCAAGCAGCTCGATAAATGCTTCGAACCCGATACTCAAGGCAATGGGCAAGCCAATGCTGGACCAGAGCGAATAGCGGCCACCTACCCAATCCCAGAATTCAAAGATGCTGTCCTCGCGGATGCCAAATTCCGTTGCTGCGTTGATGTTGGTGGACACCGCGACAAAGTGCTGGCCCATGTCGGCTGTGGTGCTTTGCGTCTGCGCCTGGAACCAGCGCTTGGCACTGTTCGCATTCAACAGGGTTTCCTGGGTAGAGAAGGTCTTGGTCGACACAACGAACAAAGTGGTTTCCGGATCCAGCCCTTTCAGCACTTTCTTGAGGTGACGGCCGTCGACGTTGGAAATGAAGTGGACGTTCATTTCCTGATGCTGGTAATCAAGCAAGGCGCGACACACCATGCTGGGCCCAAGGTCTGAACCGCCGATGCCGATATTTACAACGTCGCGAATGCGCTTGCCGGTATAGCCCAGCCATTGTCCGTTCCTGACCTGCTCGGTGAAGGCCCTGAGTTTGTTCAGGCTGGCCCGAACCTCTGGCATGACGTCCTGGCCATTCACGACAATCGGTGCATCACCCAGGTTGCGCAAGGCGGTATGCAGAACCGGACGCTGTTCGGTGACGTTAATGGTTTCTCCTGAGAACATCTGTTCCCGGCGCGACTCCAACGGCGACTGTTTGGCCATCTCGAACAGCGCATCCATCACCTGCGGCGATACCTTGTTCTTGGAATAGTCCAGAAACAGCTCGCCTAACCGGAGGCTCATCTTATCGAAACGGTCCGGATCCGCTTTGAAATAATCCGCGATCCGGTCGTTCCGAGTCTCGTTGGCAAGTTGTTCCAGTATGCTCCAGGACTCGGATTTGCCCAGTGCATTCATATCTGTGCTCCCTAATGTTCGTCAGGTCAGGTCTCGCTGAGGGCTGCAAAAACCCCTTTTGTTTCCAGCTTGTCGAGTGCCCTATCGAAGGTCTCTTCAAAGTCGCTGGAGCTGGCGAGGGTGGTCCCGAAAAGGTCTGCCATCCCCAGAAACTCCGGGGTAAGGTTGGCTCTCTCTTCAACGGCCGCCTGCAGCCGGGGGGCCATGGGATCATTGATTTCGTGCGATTGTCCCTGCTCATCTTTGCCACGGAGGTAGAGCGCCCAGCTGGCAATGATCATGGCAACACGAGACAGCGGTCGTCCTTCGTTCACCAGTGTCTGCACCGTCGGCACCAGGAACTTCGGTATTTTGCTGGAGCCGTCCATACACAGCCGCGCCAACTCGTCGCCCATTTGAGGGTTGGAGAAGCGTTCGATCAGGGTCTGCTTGTACGCGGGCACATCGATGCCTGAAATTTCTCCCAGTATCGGTGTCACGTCTTCATCCATGAAGCTGCGAATAAAACGGCTGAACCGATCATCCGCCATGACCTCGTGGGTATATCGATAACCGGAAAGATACCCGAGGTAGGCCATAGCGGAATGGCTGGCATTCAACAGGCGGATTTTCATGCGCTCGTAAGGGGCGACGTCGTCGGTGAACTGAACACCCACCGCTTCCCATTCCGGACGACCGTTACAGAAATCATCCTCCAGCACCCACTGATAAAAAGGCTCGCAGATAACTGGCCAGCCATCTTCCAGGTCGTAGTTCTCTTTCAGCCACTGGCGATGTTTGTCATGGGTTCCCGGTGTAATGCGGTCAACCATGCTGCTAGGGAAACTCACCTTTTCGCCGATCCAGCCTGCAAGATCGGCATCCCTCAGGCGGGCAAAGCTCAACAGGGCACCGCGGGCCACCTGGCCGTTCTCTGGCAGGTTGTCACACGACAGGACGGTGAATGGCGGCAGATTACGCTCGCGTCGGCGGCATAGTGCCTCAGTCAGATAGCCAAAGACCGTGCGCGGTTGCTGCGGGTTTTCCAGGTCGTGAAGAACGTCCGGGTGGTTTTCATTGAACCTCCCGGTGTTGTCGTCCACGTTGTAGCCACCCTCGGTAATCGTCAGCGAGACGATCTTCACTTCGGAGCTCGCCATTTTCTCAATGACAGCGTCCTGCTCATCAGGCGCGAACATGAAACCGGTGATGGAGCCAATGACACTGAGGGTATTGGTGCGGTCGGCGCCGAGCTCGATCAGGGTGTAGAGGTGGTCCTGATCAGACAACACCTGATGCATGGCTCGATCACCTTCACGCAGCCCAACACCACAAATCGACCAGTCCGGGCTGCCACCTGCCTGCAACAGCTGGTGGGTATAGACCGCTTCATGGGCACGGTGGAATCCGCCCACGCCAATATGAACGATACCGTGTCCGAGGTTGCTTCGTTCGTAAGCAGGCACGGACACCTCTGGACTCAGTTGGTCCAATGCTGAGTTATTCAGTTTCATAAGATGTCACGCTGCCAATCGGCTGTGTTTCTGAACGGCATTGCCTTGCTCGTCGAACAAGTGGCACTCATCCACATGCAGGCGTAAACCGATGCGATCACCGTAGTTGCAGGCAAAGTTGCCGGGCATGCGGACAGTCAGCGTTTCCTGGCCATCGGTCTTTACATAGCAATAGGTATCGCTACCCAGGCTTTCGGCGATGTCCATGTGGCCGGTCAGTGAGCTCTCGCCGGGTTCAACCACATCGATGTTTTCCGGCCGAACGCCAACGGTGACAGCACTGCCCTGACTCAGGTGTTCGCTGGCCGCGGGCAAGGTCACTGTAGTACCGGAGGTCAGTTCAACCGTGACGCTTGAGGCATCAAGTGCGGTTACTTTGCCCGGCAGGAAGCTCATCTTGGGCATCCCAAGGAAACCTGCGACAAATCGGTTGGCCGGGTTACGGTAAAGGTCGAGGGGCGTGCCTACCTGCTCGATCCGGCCCTGATTCAACACAACGACTTTATCCGCCAGAGTCATAGCCTCGACCTGGTCGTGGGTCACGTAAATCATGGTCGCGTTAAGGTCGTGGTGAAGTCTGGCCAGCTCGAGTCTCATCTGTACCCGCAGTGCAGCGTCCAGATTAGAGAGCGGCTCGTCGAACAGGAATACTTTGGGCTGGCGTACAATTGCACGACCAATGGCCACCCGCTGGCGCTGGCCACCGGACAGCTCTTTGGGTTTGCGTTCCAGCAACGGGTCCAGCTCCAGAATTCGGGCCGCTTCGGCTACCTTGTTATGGATAACCTCTTTTTTCTCTTTAGCGAGTTCCAGTGCAAACGACATGTTTTTGCGTACGGACATATGGGGATACAGGGCGTAGCTCTGGAACACCATTGCCAGATCCCGTTTGGCCGGGGCCAAATCGGTGATCTCTTTCGTATCCAGCAGAATGTGGCCGCCGGTCACCTCTTCCAGGCCCGCGATGGAGCGCAGCAGGGTCGACTTGCCACACCCTGATGGTCCGACAAACACCACAAATTCATTGTCTTTAATCTCAAGATTGATGCCTTTGAGAATTTCTGTTTCCCCGAAGGATTTCTTGAGGTTCTTTATTGTTAAGTTAGCCATGGGAAATCTCCGTTATTTGACGGCGCCAAAGGACAAGCCGCGAACCAGCTGTTTCTGGCTGATCCAGCCAAAGATAAGAATGGGGGCACAGGCCAGGGTCGATACGGCTGACAACTTGGCCCAGAACAAGCCTTCAGGACTTGAGTAAGATGCGATCAGGGCCGTCAGCGGGGCCGCTTCCGACGCCGTGAGGTTGAGCGACCAGAACGCCTCGTTCCAACTCAGGATCAGTGACAGCAGCACCGTTGCCGCCAGACCGCCCTTGCTCATGGGCAGAAGCACCCGCCAGATCTCCTGGAACAGCGTGGAGCCGTCCATTCGAGCTGCCTCAAGGACCTCTTTGGGAATCTCTTTGAAGTAGGTGTAGGCCATCCAGATCATGATCGGCAGATTGATCAGCGTGTAGATGATCACCAGTCCGGTTTTGGTATCGAGCAAGCCCGTGTCTTTGAAGATCAGGTAAATCGGCACCAGCACGCCAACCGGCGGCAGCATTTTGGTGGATAGCATCCACAGCAGTGTCCCCTTGGTACGCTTGGTCTCGAAAAAGGCCATGGAATAGGCAGCGGGTACGGCGAGCATCATTCCGATGATCGTGGAGCCGAAAGACACCACCACCGAATTCCAGGCAAAGTGCAGATAGTCACTGCGTTCGTTAACCAGCGTGTAATTCTCGAGGGTCGGCGAGAAGAACAATTGTGGAGGTGTGGCAAAGGCATCGATTTCTGTCTTGAAGCTGGTCAGCAGCATCCAGAAAATCGGGAAGAAAATGGCCAGGGCCACACCCCACGCCAGCACCCCCATGAGCAGGGTGTTCAGGCTACGTCGTTGTTTCAGGCTAAGCATGTTGTAACCTCCGGGAATCATTGTTTTTCGGTCAGGCTTTTGCCGATCAGCCGCACCAGGAAGAAGGCGGCAATGTTGGCCAGCACAACGGCAATCAGGCCACCGGCTGAGGCCAGTCCGACGTCGAACTGCAGCAACGCCTGGCTATAGATGAGGTACGCAAGGTTGGTGGTCTCGTAACCCGGGCCACCGCCCGTGGTGGTGAAGATCTCCGCAAAGATCGACAGCAGGAAGATGGTTTCGATCATCACCACCACCGCGATCGGACGAGCAAGGTGCGGCAAGGTGAGATGGAAGAACAGAGCGCAGGGTCCGGCGCCGTCAAGGCGGGCCGCTTCCTGCTGTTCCTGATCCAGCGACTGCAATGCGGTCATCAGCAGCAGGATGGCGAACGGCAGCCACTGCCATGACACGATCATGATGATCGAGAACAACGGAAACTCGGAAAACCAATCGATCGGCGTGGCGCCGAAGAACTTCCAGATGGCTGCAAAAACACCTGAAACCGGGTGCAGCAGCAGGTTTTTCCAGATCAGCGCGTTTACGGTCGGCATAATAAAGAACGGGGATATGAGGAGAATCCGGACGATACCCCGCCCCCAGAACGCTTGGTTAACAAGCAGCGAAATCAGTACACCCAGGACCACCGTAATTAACAGCACGGAACCGACCAGTAGCAGGGTGTTGCTCATTCCGGCCATAAAACCGAAATCAGTGACAAAGAACTGGAAGTTTTCCAGCCCCACAAATTCGTTATCACCGGGGTACAGCAGGTTATAGCGAATCACTGAAAAGTAGATGGTCATGGACAGCGGAATCACCATCCACAGCGCCAGGACGAGCACCGACGGCGACACCATGAAACGATTGATGCGGGAGGTCTTTCTAATACTTCCCTGGCGGCTGTCCTGTTTGGGTTCCGCGGCGGAGCTCGCGGGACCTGCATTCAGAGCGGTTGTCTTCATATCGGTTCTCCGGTGACCCCCAACAGGCTCCGCCTAAGCGGACCCTGCATCAGGTCATTGTTGTTTCGTCTTGGCCGGGTATTCAGTTGGAGTAATAGCGGGCGCGAGTCATCTCTCGAAGGGTGATCGATTGTGCCGCTTTCAGGGCATGATCAACCGACATCGACCCTGCCAGGGCGCCCGAGATCAGCTTGCCGACCTGGGTTGCGATCGACTGGAACTCAGGGATGGCCGCAAACTGAACGCCCACATAGGGGGAAGGATTCAACGTGGAATCGTTGGGGGCGGCGTTGCCGATTGCTTCCAGGGTTCGGGTCGCGAACGGCGCAGCTTCCAGGTATTCAGCGTTGTCGTAGGTGGAGGTGCGTGTGCCGGGCGGCACGTTGGCAATACCATAGGTTTCCTCAACCAGTTGGCTATAGGCCCGCGAGGTTGCCCAGGTGACAAAGGTTTTCGCCGCTTCCTTGGCGTCTGAGCTCACCGGAACGGCGAGGGCCCAGGACCACAACCATCCCGAACCTTTTGACGTTACCTGTTCTGGCGCCAGGGCAAAGCCGATGTGTTCCGCTACCCTGCTTTGAGACTCATCGGTAAGAAAGGATCCGGCGACAGTGGCGTCTACCCACATGGCGCACTTGCCACTGTTGAACAGCGCCAGGTTCTCGTTAAAGCCATTGGATGAAGCGCCCGGAGGGCCGTAGTTCCCGAGAAGGTCGACGTAGAAACTGACGGCGTTGTTCCACTCTTCGCCAGTGAATTCAGGCTTCCAGTTTTCATCAAACCAGCGTGCGCCAAAGGCGTTAGCCATGGTTGTGATCAGAGCCATATTCTCGCCCCACCCTGCTTTGCCACGCAGGCAGATACCGTACTGCTCATCTTCTGGCTTATGGAGTGTCTCGGCGAAGGTTTTCATTTGATCCCAGGAAGGCTGTTGCGGCATGCTCAGCCCATTGGCTTCAAAAAGGTCCTTGCGATAGAACGTCATCGAACTTTCGGCGTAAAACGGCAGTGCGTACAACGTACCGTCGGAGGACAGGCCGCCGAGAACTGATGGAAAAATATCGGACAGATCGTAATCCGAAGGCAGATCCTCCATCGGGGTCAGCCACCCCTTCTCTCCCCAGATCGGTGCCTCGTACATTCCAATCGTCATCACATCGAATTGACCGCCGTCCGTCGCAATATCGGTAGTCAGGCGCTGGCGCAGGACATTTTCCTCAAGCACTACCCAGTTCAGATCGATGTCTGGATGAAGCCTTTCGAATTCATCGGAAAGGCCCTGCATGCGAACCATGTCGCCATTGTTAACAGTGCCAATGGTCACTTTGGTGGCAGCCATTGCGGAGGACGCGACGGCCGTCATGCCAACGGCCATAACAGCGGACAGATATCGTTTGTTGTTCATGTTCCAACCTCTGTTTGTTTTTGGAGTAGGTCGTTCAGAATGTCCGGACTGGCCGGTGCATTCCGGGTACTTTGATCTGACGGAGCACCTCTCGTCAGGAAAGTGAATCAATGGTGCTATTACACGCTTAATGTCAGAACTGAACAAATACATACCCTGTCATTTTTCTGTACTTTTTTGCCATCACGAATGGGGATGCCTCCCCCGCTCATTTAGCTAAAGGTGGCTACAAGTACAGGCTGTGTGGGCTATTGGCGACAAAGTAAGGTTGAACGGAACCCATGGACGTCACCAGAAAGTATCATTCTGAGAGAAAAAGAGGATCTGCAGAGAGAGGGATGAAACAGATGAGGTACTGATTACCGCTGATACAACGCGTCCATGGAGGTTCGGCGGTATTCAGACGGCGTCATGCCCTTCACATCGGAAAACCGGCGATTGAAATTGGCGATGTTGTTGAAGCCAACCTGAAAGCAGATCTCCGTAATTGGATCATCCGTATGCGCCAGGCGTTCACAGGCTTTGTTGACCCGAAGGGTATTAACGAATTCAATGAATCGATGGCCGGTGGCCTTCTTGAAGAACTTGGAAAAATAGGTTGGGCTCATGTTCACATGCGCCGCAACATCTTCCAGGGAAATACTTGACCGATAGTGCTCGAAAATATGGTTCAACGCCTGGTTCAATCGGTTGAGGATCTTTTCATCGGTAATCGGAAGGTACGTCGACGAAGACAGCACGCGATAGTCATCCATCGCCGCCAGGATCTCAACCATTGCCCAAAAACGCGTCAAGCGTCGAAAGCCATTCGAAGTGGCTACTTCTTCAAACAGCCCTATCGCTTTGTCAATTCCCTCGCGATTCCGGAACTCAATGCCGTATTGAGCACGTTGCCAGAACGGAGCCAGGGCCCGCGTTTCAGGAAACACCGATTCAGAGGCGGTAATCAGATCGTGGGAAAAATTGATGACGCGGTCACGAAGCTCAACATGCTCGCCCTTTTCTAGCTGACTGATCCAGTTGTGAGGAAGGTTGGGCCCCACAAGGATCAGGCTGTTGGGGGCAAAATTGCCGATATAATCACCCACGAACACCTTTCCGGAGGTCTCGGTGATCAGATGGAGTTCATATTCCTCGTGATAGTGCCAGCGCACGAGCGGGCTCGGGTAACCGTGATCCAGGTATCGGATCGACTCGTCACCCCGCTGATCTACCCACTCGAACTCTGGTTGGATACGTTGCTTCTCAGCGCCCATTGCGTTCTCTTCGGCTTTCTCCTGATGCGTAGAACCAGTGTAACCAATAAGTCAGCAAGTAGGGAGATCAGTCGTGCTTGACGTCTATCGATTGGCCGTCTGACCAAACAGTAGACTCTTACCCTCTTCCGTCACGGCTGGCCGACTGGACCACGGGGCTCCCTTTTCATACGCTCTGACCACCGCCGGTCGCGCCTGCATGGCATTGAACCACCGCTTGAGATTCGGGAAATCATCAAGGTTCTGCTGTTGAGTTTCATGCGGCACAACCCAGGGATAGGTCGCCATGTCAGCAATGGAGTAGTCACCTGCAATCCAGTCGCGTCCTTCCAACTGTTTGTTGAGTACGCCATAAAGCCGATTGGTCTCATTCACGTAACGCTGAATGGCATAAGGAACTTCTTCCGGCGCGTATTTTACGAAGTGGTGGTTCTGTCCCGCCATTGGGCCAAGTCCACCCATCTGCCACATCAGCCACTGTATGACCGTGATACGAGCCCGGGGATCCGCAGGCAGAAAGCGGCCTGTTTTTTCTGCCAGGTACAACAGAATGGCGCCCGACTCGAAAACGGAAAGCGGCCCCTCGCCGGATGCCGGCGAGTGATCAACGATCGCCGGCATCCGGTTATTGGGTGAAATTGCCAAAAACGATGGCTTGAATTGGTCCCCAGCACTGATATCCACCGGGTGGATATCATATTCAAGCCCCGCTTCTTCAAGAAAGATCGTGATCTTGTGACCATTGGGTGTTGGCCAGTAGTGAAGATCAATCATGTTTACGTCTGCTCCGGGTAGTTTTGCGGGAAAAGGGCTCGGCGTGCTGCATCATCCATTTCGGTTTGGAATGGAACGTCCTGGCCGACGGCCCTGGCACGCGCGACTGCCGGACGATTGTTGATGCTGTCAAACCACCGCTTCAGGTTCGGGAAACCGGCCAGCTCAGCATCACCGAGCACAACTCCAGCTTTATCAACCCAGCCCCAGGCTGCAATATCCGCAATGCTGAATTCCTCGCCCACCAGATACGTGCGATCTGCCAGATGCGTATCCAGCACTTCATAGTGGCGCTGTGCTTCGCGCTGATAGCGATTAGCGGCATAAGGAATCTGTTCCGGCGCTGCATGCCGGAAATGCACTGACTGACCGGAGTACGGCCCCAGCCCAGACGCCACAAACATCATCCAGGACAGCAGTTCAGCCCGGTTTTCAGGCGTTCCGCCCAGCTTACCGCTCTTCTCCGACAGATAAAGCAAAATGGCATTGGAGTCGAATACCCGTATTCCATCATCCTCGATCGCAGGGGTTTTACCGTTGGGGTTAATGGCCCTGAACTCCGGCTTATGCTGCTCGCCCTTGAGGGTATCGACGGGAACCAGTTCATAAGGCGTACCTGTCTCTTCGAGATACAGGGCCACTTTCATCGGGTTGGGTCTAGGGTGGAAATAGAATCTGATCATTGAGGGCCTCCGGTGGTCTGTTTCAGGAACTTACACTCTAGGCATTCTTGAGCAATCATTCAATATTAGTTATTGGAAAATAGTTGGTATGGAGGAACGGCTAATTCCGGCGCAATCTTTTCATTTTGGGGTGGTAGCGACTATGTTGATAGAGAGGATGTATTAACTCACGAAACTTGCCCCACAATAATTTCAACTACTTACATGCTCCTATCGGGCAGGTTGCAAGGAGAACGACACATGTCGACAACACAAGAAGCGCCCTTATCAAATGATGTGGCCGCCTGGCTTGATCCGGAAATGGACTCTGTTAAAGGTACGGAGACCCCAAAGGATCCGAACAAAGGCTATATCGCCCTGCTTGGCTGGAGCGTCAATGCCATCAAGGCCGCACAGAAGTTCGACCGCCGCTACATCGTTGTTGCTCCGGAATGGGCTGCGGATTTTTGTACCGCTAACAAGATCCCCTTTATCCCATGGGATTTTATCCGTTTGAATGATCGGTCCCTGCAGATTGCTGAAAGGCTGAAAGAGGAAGGCGTTGATGTTGCGATACCGCTGTTCGAAGAGACCGTTGAGTGGTCTGGGGCGATCAACTCAGTGCTCCTGGACAGCCCTCGCATGTACGGGCAGTCGATTCTGTTCCGTGACAAGGCTTTGATGAAGCGCCGTGCCCAGCTTGGCGGCATTCGAGTCGGGATCTTCGAGGAGGCCCACGAGAAAGACGACATCGTCCGTTTCATGAAGCGTGTCAACCAGACCCTGTTGAAACTGGATGGCGACCCGGACGACCCCATTCACGTCAAGGCGTTTGACAAGGCTGGTTGCCTCGGCCATCGAATGATCCGTACGCTTGAGGAAATTGACAACATTCCAGCGGAAGAATATCCGTTGCTCATGGAAAGCCATCTGAGCGGCTGGGAGTTTGCCGTTGAGGCATGGATTCACGACGGCAAGATCAAATTTCTCAATATCTCTGAGTACGTAACGCTGGGCTATTCCGTTTTCGTTCCGGCGACCGAGCAACTCGAAAGCTGGCGTAATGCCATCACCAAGCAGATCGAGTTGCTGATCAAAACGTTCGATATTAAGTTTGGCTTGATTCACCCTGAGTACTTCGTTACTGCTGATGGTGAAATGTACTTTGGTGAGGTTGCTTACCGCCCACCCGGCTTCAAGGCGTTTGAGCTGATTGAACGTGCGTATGGGTTTAACGCGTACCAGGCGTCAATGCTGGTATTTGACCCCAAGAGCACCAAAGAGGAAGTGGAAAAATTCTTCCCACGCGAAGTGGTCGATGCCAAGGGCTATGCCGGTTGCTTCGGTGTTTATCCGCGCCGCCGCGTGGTCAGCAAGCTGGAAATGCCTCCGGAATGTGTTGATCACCCCTATTTCGAGTCACATGAACTCGTTGCACCGACGGAAGAAACGGTTCCTGACCGGTCCGCCTTCGGTACTCACTGGGGCCTGGTCTTCTTCTATGGTGATGACCCCATCAAGATGCGGGACCTGTTGAAAGCTCAGGAGGACCTGGACTTCTATGTCTAGGTAGTCACCACCCATTCAGGTGCTATTCGGATAGCGTTCCATGATTCTGACCTGCAACTCCGGAATCATGGAACGCCCCTACTTCAAACTATTCCCAACTGCTTATTAACGGCATCACGAATTTCCCGATAACGATTAGGATTCGTGGCCAGGGTATCCAGATCATCTTCAGGAAAAATCTCTTTCTTCGCTTTCCTGGTTTCCTCTTTGGTAAAAATGGCCGGTAGCAGCTGTTCCAGGCACCTCAGCATTACCTCCGGCGAAACCGATGCCCCTGGCGATGCTCCCAACAAGGTTCCGTAGGTTTTGTCCTTGGACACGAGGATTTCCGTACCCATCTGCAGATCGCCGTCCTTGATAATCTGGACCCGTTGGCCGGCGTGAACCGGTTTCCAGTCAAATTTTTTGCTCAGGCCGGGCGCAAAGCTTTCAAGCTCCTCGAACATGCTCTTCTCGCCCTTGAAGGTTTCTGAAACCAGGTATTTCACCAATGGGAAGTGCTCCAGGGTGACGTTCAGCAATCCTGGGATATCATGCAGGCGCATTGCCCGGAGGTAGTCAAAAAATCCACGTCCTTTCTCCAGAACGGGCTTGAAAGAGGCAAATGGGCCGAACAACAGGTAGTGCTGGCCATCCGCCACTCGCAAATCCAGATGCGGCACCGACATGGGGGGCGCGCCTACTTTTGCTTTGCCATAGGTTTTTGCCCGGTAATGATCGGCCTGCTCTGCGCTGATCGGGGCCTGCAGGAACCGCCCGCCGACGGGAAAGCCTGTAAACCGTTTCGCAAACGGCAGGTGGCTTTTCTTCAGGATCGGGAATGCACCCCCACCCGCACCAACAAACAGTACATCAGCCTTGTAACGAGCGTGGGCTCCATGGCGTTCGGTTTCTATAAGCCAACTCCCCGCGGGGCTCTTGTGTACGCGTTTAACATGGGTGCCGTACTCAATCTTCACACCCAGGTCTTGAGCAGCGTGTTCAGCCATTTGTTGGGTCAGAGCACCGAAATTCACGTCCGTGCCTGTTTCTATGACGGTCGCAGCCATCTTTTCATGGCGAGGACGCCCTTCCATCAAATAGGGGATCCAGCTCTTGATTTCGTCGAAATCCTCTGAGAAACGCATGCTCTCAAAAAAATGATGAGCAGACATTTCCTTGAACCGCAGTCGCAATTCGTCGATTGAGGATTCAGAGACGATGGTGCAGTGCTTGGTCTGATTGATGAACGTCTTGGGGTCCTTGATCGCGCCTTTTTTGATCAGGTGCGCCCAGAACTGCTTGGCCACGTTGAATTGCGCATGGATCTTCAAGGCCTTTTCGACCGAGATAACCTCTTCGTCCACCGGCGTGTAATTCAGCTCGCAGTTCGCCTCATGTCCCGTGCCGGCGTTGTTGAACACCCACGAGTTACCCTCTCCAGCGCTCTCCAATCTCTCCAGGATGGTGATATTCAACTCAGGAGCCAGCTCTTTTGCCAAGGTGGCAAACGTGGTTCCCATAATCCCCGCGCCGATGATCATTACGTCCATAGAGTCTATCCACCCGCTTTAGTTTTCTGATATCCAACGATAAAGTCTGCTTGCCCGAAGGTACCACGCTTCCAGCGAACACTGAAAACCTGCCACATTCCTGTTTTTTCCATCTGGGTACTTCATCTGGCGCCCAGTTTCTACGCCAAATGCCGAATGGTGCATCAGTATACTGTGCCAGCCGGTCAGTCTACACTGATGGCCGCGACGGATATGGAGCGCATTTATGACGTCTGGACAATTTGAGGGGGCTACCCCCATCCCTTCAAGGTTTTTGCGCAGGCTTGGCCCCGTTGCGACAATCGCCCTCGCCCAACTGTTCGGAACATCGCTGTGGTTCAGCGCCAATAGTGCTACGGATACCCTGATGACCAGTTGGCAAATCAGTGCTGCTGATATTGGCTGGCTGACCAACGCAGTTCAGGGCGGCTTTATCCTGGGCACAATGATCATGGCTTTGGGAGGCCTGGCAGAGCGGTATCGTGCCAGTCTTATTTTTGTGGTGAGTGCGGCTTGCGGTGCTTTGTTCAATGCCTGCTTCGCCTGGTTTTCGGAGGGTCTGGCCAGTGGCATTGTGTTCCGCTTCCTGGTTGGCCTGAGTTTGGCGGGCATCTACCCCGTGGGCATGAAGTTGATCGTCAGCTGGGCTCCCGAGCGGACCGGGCAGGCCCTCGCCCAGCTTGTCGCCATGCTGACGCTCGGCACCGCACTGCCCCATGCATTGCGAGAAGCCGGTGCGGACCTGCCATGGCAGTACGTCATCCTGGCATCATCGCTACTTGCGCTATTTGGCGCCGTTCTTATCCATCTGCTTGGAGATGGCCCTCATTTACCAGGTGCAGGCCAGAAAAAACAATCATCGGGCACCGCCTCCGAGCAACCGCTGACGGTCTTTGACGCCTTCAAGGTCAATCGATTTCGTGCAGCAGCCCTGGGCTATTTCGGGCATATGTGGGAGCTTTACGCGTTCTGGACGGTCGTACCACTGCTTGTGGCCAATACGGCACTCATCAGTGAATACTCGGCCGTCGGATTATCGGGTATGGCGTTCAGTATCATTGGCATCGGCGCTTTGGGGTGTCTTGTTGGGGGATTCCTGTCACGTCGTATTGGGAGTGCAAAAGTTGCGGTCGGTGCACTGGCCTCCTCTTGTGTTTGCGCAGTGGTGTTTGCTCTCTTCTGGCGTGACTTGCCTGCCATGTGGCTGGGAATACTCCTACTCGCCTGGGGCGCGACCGTGATTGCGGATTCTCCCCAGTTCTCCGCCCTGTCCGCGCAAGCTTGCCCAAAGGAAGTAGTTGGTGCCGCGCTGGCGATTCAAAATTCCATCGGCTTTGCGATTACCGTGGTATCGATCGCTGCAACCACCGCGCTGTTCGATCGTATCGGTCTGGACGCGGCCTGGCTGCTGGTTCCCGGCCCAATTGTCGGATTACTGGGGTTCGCCTGGGCATCCCACCGAGCCTCGACGTTCGAAACAGACGCCTGAGCCACGGAGACCGTCCCAACTTACCCTACCGAAGTCCGGATATCAGGACAGCACTGTCCGATAAATCAGACAGCTTTATCCCCATTCTGAACATTGTGTCGCTAAAACCAGACACTCAGAGCCGATGTTCCCAATCCCAACGCCTACCCATTCGCAAATGCTTCTATAAAACAATAACTTAGAAAGCTGGCACGGTTCCTGTTTGGTTCAACGGAATAACGATAAAAACAAGCGCTTTCAACAAGAAAGAACGGGTGCAGACTTCACTCGGACAATAATAAGGAACACCCAATGCGTACGCTCCTCCTGGCTCTTCTGCTAGTAAGCCCCCTGTGTTTCAGCAAAACCGTGGTGATTATCGAGAGCTATCATCAAGGCTATAAATGGGACGCTGATTACATCGCCGCCGTCCAATCAGTGCTGGGCGACGACCACGACATTCACGTGCTTGCCCTCGACACTAAAAGATTGCCGAAATCAGAATGGCCCCAAAAAGTAGCCAGCCTCCAGCAATCCATTACCGAGATCCAGCCTGACATTGCCATTCTGGGAGACGACAACGCATTCTCCCTCATGGCCAACCACTTGGTTGAGCGGAAGATTCCGGTTGTATTCCTGGGTGTCAACGGCGGTCCCGCGCAGCACCCTACCCTGGAACACGATTTGGTCGCCGGTTTGCTGGAACGGCCATTTTTTGAGGAGAGCATCCGTCATCTTCAGAAAGTATTGAAAGTGGATAAACACTTTCTTGTATTAATGGACGACTCACCCACCATGCGAAACGCAGTCAATGAATACTTCGGCGACAAGAGAAGTGCCGAAATATATGGCTCCAAACTGGACATCGTCCTTACCAACGACAAAGACACCTGGTTGCAGTCGGTTGTTCGGGCTCACGAACTGTACGATGCAATCATCGTTGGCACCCACCACACCATCCGGGATTCAGAGGGCACCTACATCGCACCGGACGAACTCATTACCAGAGCATTCAATCAAAGCCGGGTTCCCATCTTTTCCTTTTGGGATATCAACATTGGTAAGCAGCAAGCGATTGGCGGCTTCACCATTTCGGCTCACCAGGAGGGCATTACTGCCGCCCGCTTGGCATCCCTCATCCTTAATGGTGTCAAGCCCGCCCGCATTCCTAAAATGAACTCCCTGAGCGGGCACTACATCTATAGCCGAAGCGGCATGGCTCATTGGAACCTGGAGCTTTCCCCCATGATTGCGACCCAAGCAAACTTCGTTGAATAAATTGGTTGGGCGGCTCCAGATTATGCCGGAACAGCCGTTAACCAAGAGATCTCGCACGCATACACGCATAGAGGGGCAGACCAGTGGCTGTAGAAAAACTAGAATTCATTGAACGCCGGCTTGGTGTAAGCGGAAAACTCCTGATAGCACCTGTTTTCATTCTGCTTTTGTTCGCCCTCGTCACCTTTTACAGCATTCGGGAATTTCAGAGCCTTGATGCGCGAATGGATACGGTGGCAAGGGATCTGGCACCGGAAACCGCCGTTGCGACCGGTGTGCTTATCAACCTTTACACCATGAGACTGAGAGTCTTCGACTACTACGCCACCGGTAACGAAGACATCCTGGCCCGCTTCGAGCAGTTGGAGACAGATTTCTTCAGGGAGTTGTCGGCAGCGCAACAGACGATCAAAAGTGCCGACCGTGTGCAACTGGTTGCAGAGATCGAAGAGGCGACTTTGCAGTACGCGAATGTCTTCAAAAGCGAACTAGTGCCCGCCAAGCAGCAAGTAAAAAATATCATTGCCGACGAACTGGACCAATACGGCCCCACAGCATCAGAGGCACTGCGCAGGGCCATTGATGGCGTTACCAACAGAGAACCGGATAGCCGGTTGCGCGTCGTTCTGGAACAGCTGATTCACGATACCCTCATGATGCGAATGGCCTCACAGCGCTTCTTTGCCGATGGCGACGAATCCTCGGAAACTGCATTGGGTTATGCCATGGAGGATATTTCCGATGCGCTCGAGTTTCTGGACATGGATTCGGTCCCCGACTACGTCAGGCAGTATTTCGATACCGCGATAGCGGCACTCGAGAAGTACCAGGCTTCGGTCAACGAGCTGCTGGTTCAGCAAAAGGCGATGATCCGAACAAAGGAAGACAGGCTTGACGTACTCGGCCCCCAAATCACTGACATGGCGAGGAATCTTGAGAAAGAGGTTTTTGCCTCCCTCGAAACCGTGGCCGACGAGGCGGAAGCAGAGACCGAGACGGCACTCAACCTGACACTCGCCGCATTCGTTGCGTCTGTCGTTCTGGGCCTGGTGGTCGCCCTGCTGATGAGCCGTATGATGGGTAACAGCGTCAAGCGTGCCCGGTCAGAAATTCTGGGTTACCTGGAAAACATTGGAAATAACGAAGGCGACGTTTCTACCCGGCTGACCAAGGGCCGCCCTGACGAAATTGGCGATTTCATCTCAGCGGTCAATGCCTTCCTGGAAACCCTGGAAGACATCATTTCCCGGATTGTCGCGTCGTCCCGGCGTCTCAGTACGGAATCCGAGTCATTGTCTGGCATTACAAACAGCACCACTGCCAATGCCGAACAACAACGGGACCAGGTGACTCAAGTTTCGGCGGCGATGCAGGAAATGGTCTCCACCTCCGACGAAATCGCGTCCAACACCAGTGACACAGATGAATCCGCACGCCAGGCCGCCGAGCTGGCAGGAACCGGCCAGGAAACGGTGTCGACCGCAGTTAAATCCGTTTCCCGACTCGCAGAACAGGTCGAGGCAGGGTCAAAGCGCATCCAACGGCTTGAGCAGGAATCCGGTGAGATCGGTAACGTACTGGACGTTATTCAGGCTATCGCAGAACAAACCAACCTCCTCGCCCTCAATGCCGCCATCGAAGCAGCACGTGCGGGAGACGCAGGCCGTGGGTTTTCGGTGGTTGCTGATGAGGTCCGGGGGCTTGCCAAGCGGGTTCAGGATTCAACGGTCGATATCGAGCGAATCGTCTCGAATCTGCAAAGCGGTGCCGCCGGCGCGGTGGTTGATATGAGCAAGGCCAAACAGATGGCCTCTGAAGCCAGTGAAGAAGCCGGCAAGTCTGGCGCTGCTCTGTCAGAAATCATGGCGGCCGTAAACCGGATTGTGGATATGACAACGCAGGTTGCAAGTGCCACTGAGCAACAGCGGGCGACCGCTGCTGAGATGACTCAGAACGTGGAGGCCAGTAGTAGTGCCATCGACAAGCTCACCGACGATATTGCCCACGTTAACCAATCCAGCAATTCCCTGGCGGAGATGGCGGAAGACCTTAACGGCCTGGTGCGTCGCTTTAAAACGTCAAACTAGGACCCTTTTCCGCTTGTGTTAACTGCGTCATGGGCGACATGTTCAATTACTGATACTTTCAATACTCAAACAATAGCTATAAATACAGCGTATCAGGGAGAGATTCACCCATGAGCCATTCACGTTTTACCAGGATGCCCGGCTTTCTTGCGGCGCTGACGGTGTCCTTTTGTGCAGTCGCTCAGGCCGATCCTGCCGACACCATCTTTGCTGCTGAAAATGCCCTCTACGGTGCTGGCTATGATATTGGCAAGGCCGATGGGTGGATGGACGACACCCTGCGCTCGGCCATCCGGAAGTATCAATCCGGTCGAGAGGGGTTGCAGGCCACTGGCGATCTGGACCCACAAACGTTGTCTGCCCTGGGAATCGCCGTTAAGGATGGCGATGCCGTGACTGGCAACAGCGCGCGAAGCCGTGAGGGGGCGATGGCTGACGCGGGAATCAGCAAGCAGCGTTTCGGGTCACCCAGTGCAAAACAACCCATTGCAGATGCGCCTGAACCGGAGGTTAAGCCGGAGCCAGTGCCAGTATCGACTGAAGCGCCAACCTTGGAAGAAGAATCAGCACCTGCTCCGGAGACCATCGTAGCAACAAACGATAAGCCTGTGATTCAGCCCGAAACGGAATTAGCTCAAGATTCAAAGCCTAAACCTCAAATCGCAGAGGAACCTGAAACCGAACCCGTTGAAGTTGCGGCTGTTGAAGAGCCCTCAGCCATGGAGAAGCCCCAAACCATTGACGAGCCCTCAACTGTTGAAGAGACATCAACGGTCGAAGAGCTCTCAACCGTTGATGCAGAACCTTCCGTGGCTCTCAATGTGCCTTCCGAGGCGACCGAAGAGACATCAACGGATGTTGACTACCAGTTGCCAGACGAACCGACGGCTTCTGGCAATCCGGAGATTTCGGAGTCATCGCAGGCAACGAGTTCGACCTCAGGCAACACTTCGGAATCCACCACTGTCGCGAAAAGCAGTGGCGGTTTTTTCAGCTCGTTATTCGACTTCCTCTTCGGCTGGCTGATCTGAGGACATACGCGTATTCCGAAATGCGTTGGATTAGCTCACACTGGGCGGCCTTGTTTCAAATTTACTGACTTGTAGCCAAGGCCAACCACCCCATGCCCTCTCAATTGCAGGAAGCTCCCTACTCTCCCGCCAGGATTACACTGATCATATTCTCACTCGCCATGGGCGGGTTTGGGATAGGTACGGGAGAGTTTGCCATCATGGGGCTGATGCCCGGCGTTGCCGCGGATCTGGGGGTTACGGAACCACAGGTCGGCCACTTGATCAGTGCGTACGCGCTGGGCGTTGTCGTGGGAGCGCCGCTCCTGGCCATTGGCGGTGCCAGGCTTTATCGGCGGCACCTGCTGATCCTGTTGATGTCGTTCTACGCGCTGGGAAATATTGCCAGTGCCCTGGCGCCGGGGTACGGATCACTTCTGGTGTTCCGCTTCATCGCCGGCCTCCCCCATGGCGCCTATTTCGGTGTTGCCGCCCTGGTTGCCGCCTCACTCGTACCTTTTAACAAACGCGCCAAGGTCGTGAGCCTGGTCATGATGGGGCTTACCCTCGCGCTGTTGATCGGAAACCCACTGGCAACGATTCTTGGGCAACATCTGGATTGGCGGTATGCCTTTGGGTTTGTGGGTGCTATCGCAGCCCTTACCGGATTGATGATTGTTCTTTTCCTGCCTCTCAATCGACAAGAGGAACGGCAAAGCCCATTCTCGGAAATCCGGGCGTTCAATCGCCCGGAAATCTGGTATCCGCTCGCCATCGGCTCCATCGGGTTTGCCGGCATGTTTTGTGTATTCAGCTATATGGCTCCAACATTGTTGGAAGTCACCGGGGTCAATCCCTTCTGGATTCCAATCGCACTCGCGGTCTTCGGGCTCGGAGGATTCGTTGGCAACATCCTCGGAGGTTGGCTGTTTGATCGCCTCCAGTTCCGCAGCGTTGGCTGGATGTTGTTGTGGAGCATCAGCATGCTGCTTCTGTATCCCTACGCCACAGAAACCATCTGGACCATGCTGGTGATGTGCTTCCTGGTCGCCTTGATGGTTGGCCTTGGGCCCGCGCTGCAAACCCACCTGATGGACGTGGCGCACGGTGCCCAGACACTGGCCGCCGCCTCTCACCACGCAGCGTTCAACGTGGCCAATGCTCTTGGACCCTGGCTGGGCGGGATGGCTATCAGTGCCGGCCTAGGATGGCAGTCCACAGGGTATGTTGGTGCCACAACCGCTGTTGCCGGGCTCGCGATATTTCTATTGGCATGGCGTCAGCAGTCCGGCCCAGAGCGTGTCGACGACGACGTTGCGCTTAGCCAGGATTCCTGACCGCGTTGCAGGTTTTGCGTTCACGGGTGGCGCCGTTTGCCAGTACAACACCTATCAAGAGCAGCACCACGCCACCCCACACGGCCCAACCATAAGACTCACCAAAGAAAACGATCCCGAACAATAGGCCAGCGGGTGTAATCACGAACCCCAATTGGCTGAGAAACGTTGGCGATGTCCGCTTCTGTAAGTGAAAGAAGCCGCGATAACTGATCGCAGTCAGGACAGACTGAACGGCCACAATGGTCCAGAGATCCATCCCGCTAACAAGCAGCGAATGTGCGCCCCCAGTCACCACGACCACCAGTAAAATCAGTACGGCACCGGCGAGAAGCATTCCAGGGGCCAGCTGCTCTGGAGTAGCCCCTTTCGGCCAGTGAGACGTGCGATACACATTGCCAATAGCGAGGGACAGTGGAACCAACATACCTAACAGCAGCCATGGCAGCGAGTCCGGATTGATGCCCGCCGGATTGGGCGACAGAATCCAGACACAACCGGCAACGCCCAGACTCAGCCCAACGGACTTTTTCCTGCTCAGTGTTTCCATGCCCAGAATGACGGAGATCCCGTAGGTGGCAAGGGATGGCAGCGCATAGAGAGTCGCCGTCAGGCCGGACCCAATATTCGCAACAACAATGAAGGCCAGCGCATTGGGTACGGCAATGGCGGTCAGTCCGCTGATGCCAAAGTATTGAAACAGGGGCCTGCTGAATCGCACCGGGGAACCCCGGCGACCGCAGAGAACCAGCAGGATACCGCCACCCAAAGCCTGCCAGAAGGCGTACGCCAGTGGTGTCATGCCGACGTCCATGGCGGCCCTGGAAAGCGGCAGCATCAGGGCAATCAGTACGCCAACGCCCAATAACAGAAGCATGGACGTTACATCGGGTTGATGAGATGCGGTACTCGCATGTTGTTTCATGGTTTTTTCTCCGTTAGTTGCGAGCCCTATCATCCCGATGCGGCGACCACGGATCACCACACGTTTCGTGAAAACTGCTTTGCCGATTTGCGCATCGATTCCCCGAAACTCATCGTTTAGTGTCAGCAGTCAACCAACCACCAAAACCGACAGAGGAAGACTGTTATGGATTTTCTGGAAGCCCTGGAATGGCGTTACGCCACAAAACGCATGAATGGCAAATCTCTCCCGGAAGGCACACTGGAGAGAATACTGGAGGCCACACGATTGGCGCCGTCCTCTTATGGGTTGCAACCCTACACCATCAAAGTCATCAGCGACCGCTCGCTGCTTGAGCGCATCCATGAAGACGCTGCACCGCAACCACAGGTCAAGGAATGCTCCCACCTGTTGGTGTTTGCGACCAAGACGGATCTGGATGACTCAACGGTTGATCATTACATCGAGTTGGCGGCGACAGAGAGAGGGGTTGCGATTGCCGATCTGAACGGGTTCGCTGACGCTATCAAAGGTACCATCAATGGTTTGGAAACGGCCGCTGACAAGCAGGCCTGGGCCGCAAGACAGGCATACATTGCCCTGGGCTTTACCCTTGCCGCCGCCGCTATAGAGCGTGTCGATGCCTCGCCGATGGAAGGCTTTGATCCAGCCGCCCTCGATCGCGTCCTGCGATTGAACGAGGATAATCTGAGCAGCGTGGTCATTGCAGCATTGGGGTACCGTGATACGGCGGAGGACCGGATGGCGAACATGCCAAAGGTGCGCAGACCCCTGTCCCAACTGATTCAAAGGGTCTGATCAACAGGCCCGATAGAATTCAGCCACACACCGGCGCTTGCCTGTATAATTCCCTCATCAATCAAGATCTGATGTGGAGCGCCGGCATGGACCGCCTCAAGGGTGTGGAGTATTTCAAGCGAATTTACGAGCTGGGCTCGTTTACGGCTGCTGCCGACGAGTTCCACTGCTCGAATGCAGTTATATCCAAGTATGTCCGGTTCCTCGAATCCTGGACGGGCTCGAAGCTGATCAACCGCAATACCCGTACGATCAGCTTTACGGACGAAGGCGAGCGATTCTACACCTATTGCCTTTCTATCATTGAGCAGACCAGCGAAATGCTCGATTCCGTTGATGATACCGGCGATCTGTCGGGCGAGTTGGTTATTGCCAGCCCGGTTTCTCTGTCGATGAAAGTGATGGCCCCGTTAATTTTCCAGTTTCGGCAGGCATATCCGCAGCTGACGATTCGATTACAGATGAGCGACCAGTTGACCAGCCTGGTCGGCTCGGGTGTTGATCTTGCCATTCGCGGAATCGGATCCCCCGAGGATTCTTCGCTCATTGCGGTTAGACTGGGAGCGCTCGAAAGGGTTCTTGTTGCTTCTCCAATGTATCTGGCGTCCGCCGGCACACCGTTAACCGTAGAAGATCTCCGACAGCACCAGTGCCTTATTTACAGCCTCAGCACCGATGCGAAGAGCTGGGAATTTGTTCCAGCTGGCGCTGCAGGTAGAAGTCACGCCCCCTTTAGCGTTGCCGTATCCGGGCCCTTGGTGGCCGATAATTCGCTTGTATTGGTTGATGCGGCTGTGGCTGGCCTTGGAATCGCACTGGTCCCACGCGCATACATCAGGCAGGAGCTTGCGGACGACAAACTGCGGAAGCTCGAACTGGACGCGTTGCCTGCCCGGCGCTCCATCTATGCAGTATACTCAGACCGCCACTACCTGCCGCGTCGAGCCAGGTTGTTTATCGACTTTCTACGAGCCAGCCTCGAATCAGGATGACACGCCTTTAGCCCGCATACGTAGCAGGATCTCCTCAGCGATATCCACCCGTACTTTTCCGCCCTCAACCAGCTCTCTCGCCACGGTGTCAATTTCCGGGCCTTTCGCACCGGCCATGACGGCGATATTCTTGGCATGAAGGGCCATGTGCCCCTTCTGAATTCCCGTGGTAGCGAGCGCTTTCAATGCCGAGAAATTTTGTGCGAGCCCGACAGCCGCAATCACTCTGGCCAATTTTTCAGCGGTTGTGGTATTCATAATCTCCAATGCAATGCGGGCAGTCGGATGGGATTTGGTCGCCCCACCAATCAGCCCGACAGCCATCGGCATCTCTATCATTCCGGTCAGATTACCGTCCTGATCGACTTCCCACCGGGTCAGCGAACGATACTGCCCCGACCGCGCGGCATACGCGTGAGCACCTGCTTCAACCGCACGCGTATCATTACCGGTAGCCAACACAACGGAACTCACCCCATTCATAACCCCTTTGTTGTGCGTTGCAGCCCGGTACGGATCAATATCCGCAAAATCAAACGCCGACAGAATTCCCTCTCGAACCGACTTCCCACCAATGGCGTCCAGCGACCAAGTGGCTCTGGCCCTTGCGAGGCGACGATCGGCGAGGTTAGACAGAATCCGGAGATACGTCTTGCCGCCGGTCCATTCCGCAATCAGAGGGGCCACCGCTTCGGCCATGGAATTAACGGCATTTGCGCCCATCGCATCGCGGGTGTCGACGATCAGATGGGTAATGACCATGGGTCCGTTGCGCCCCCCTTCGAGCACCCGTACCTCCAGATCTCGATAGCCACCGCCATGTTTCAGCAATACCGGGTCGGTCTGGTCACAGATTTCTCGAATCCTCTCTTTGTTCTCAAGAATCTGAAGTCGCGCGAATTCGGGATTACTGACATCAATAAGCTGTACCTGGGCAATCATTAACGAGCCTGACAGGGATGTAGTAAACCCACCGGAATCGCGACATTGCCTTGCCGCGTTGCAAACGGCGGCAACGACGGATGATTCCTCAGTTGCCATCGGAATGAGGACGTCCTCACCGTCAACAATCATGTTCGTCGCAACGCCCAGAGGAATATTCATGGTACCGACAGCGTTCTCGATCATTGAGTCCACAACAGACGCTTCGAGATTACCGGTATTCGAGAGTTGTGCCTCTACACTCCGATCAAGGCCAGCAACCTCCATGACCTTGTTGAGCCTTTCTGACATTGAAAGCTTGTGAAAGCCGGATATACGGGAGTTTTGAGTGTGCATTTAAAGAATCTCCATTACATTTGTCAGGAAGCCAGGCGTTGGGATAGCTGGTTAGGCAACCAGGTCACCAAATCCGGGAATACCATAAACAGGACCAGCGCTATCATCTGAAGCAACAGGAAAGGAACAATGGCGCGATAGACCGTTTCCATCCCGATACCGTCAGGAAGCACCCCTTTGATGTAGAACAGGGTGTATCCGAACGGCGGGGTGATATAAGCCATCTGCGCGGTGATCAGGAACAACACGCCAAACCAGATCGGGTCAAAATCGAAGGCGTTAATAATGGGAAGGAACACCGGCACACAAAGCAGAATGATGCCGATCTCATCCAGGAATAGTCCTAGCAGCACCAGGATGCCCATCATTGCAAGTAACACCAGCCAACGGTTCAGTTCCAGATCCTGGATAAACGTCAACAAGGAGTCCGCGCCACCAGTACCGGTGAAGATCGATACAAATATTTTGGCGCCGATGGTGATCCACATGATCATGGTGGTCACGCGCAGCGTATCCATTGCAGCGGCACTCAGGTTGGCGGGCGTGAAGGTACGCTGCAAAGCCGCTGAAACCATGGCGCCCACCACGCCAACGGCGGCTGCCTCGGTCGGTGTAGCAATACCCGCATAAATACTCCCAAGCACACTGAAGACAATCAGCGTCGGAAGAATCAGGGACTTAAGCGACGCAAACATGTCACGTACCGATACTTCCACCTGCTCCGGACGTGGCGCCACACTCGGCTTCAACAGGGTGCGGATCACTACATAGGCAATGTACAGCCCTGCCAACACCATGCCCGGAATGATCCCCGCCGCAAACATTTTTCCCACGGACACCTGCGCGGTTGCCGCGTAAACAATGGTGATGATTGACGGTGGGATCAGAATGCCCAAGGTGCCACCGGCACAAATGGTGCCCAGTGCGAGTTTTTCGTCGTAGCCTCGGCGGAGCATGGATGGCAGTGCCAGAATACCCATTGCCGCAACGGCCGCCCCAACGATGCCGGTCATCGCCGCCATCACAGTGCATATTGCGATGGTGCCCACCGCTAGCCCACCGGGTAGCCGTCGGAACCAGAGTTCCATGGCCTTGTACAAGGCTTCAATGATTCCCGACCGCTGCAGGATACTGGCCATGAGCACGTAAAGTGGTATTGCGAGGAGCACATCGGATGTCATGACATCGAACGTTTGCAAAACCGAAAGAACAAGAGCATCTGTTCCCCAGAGCGTTACGGTAAAAAGCACAGCCAGAGATATAAGAACGAACGCAAGTGGCATCCCGCTGAGCAGCAGCACCAGCAGGGAGATAAACATCGCGGACAGAACAAAGGTCGAGCTCATGACGCGCTCCCCCCGCCCGTCCGGATTCGGACGATTGCCTGCAACGTTTCCGCAATCGACTGAAGCAAGAGCAGCGTAAAGGCGACCGGTATCAAGGTTTTTGCCGGCCATATCGCTGGATTCCATGACGAGAACGACGTTTCACCGGATTCAATTGAGTTAACCGCAACCGGAATGCTCTGGTAGATCAGCACACAGGCAATCAACCCGATGACGGGGTAGATGCCCGTATCCACGATGGCAGCTGCCCTTGCAGACAATTTGCCATAAACAATATCGACATTGACGTGTCCGGCTGTGTGCAGAAGATAAGGGCCAGCCAACATAAAGTAGGGGCCAAGCAATAACGTGGACAACTCCAGCGCCCAGACAGTGGGCGCATCGAAAAAGTAACGGGCAACCACCTCATAGGAGATGACGGCAACCATGATGAACACCAACAACGATGCCAACACTGCCAGCCACCGATTCAGACCAGTGACGGCCTTGCAGTAGCCCTGAACAATAGACATAACTACTCCTCACTCTGCGGTATCAGCCCGGCGAACCGGGCTGGTTCTGATTAATGGCAGGGTGGGTATTATTCCAGCAGTCCCAGTTCCTTCATGAACTCGACCTGACTGTCCAGGACCTTGTTGGCCAGTTCATCGTCGCCAGCCGCTTTTTCCCAGGCTTTCATGGCGGTTGGGCGGCCTTGCGCCACGGTATTGGCGTCCAGGTGGATGATTTCGGCTCCCTGCTCTTCGAATTTCTTCAGAGCAACTGCGTCCTGAGCCACGTTGTGCTGGCGAAGGGCTGCGGATACTTCACGGGCAGCACTTTCCAGCGCAGCCTTGTAGGAATCCGGCAATTTATCGTAGGCACGCTGGTTGGCAACATAGCTGGTAGCAGTGGTAGGTTGGTGAAACCCCGGCACGATAACGTACTTGGCCACTTCGCCAAGGCCCGCTTCCAGGTTGGCAGTCAGATCCCCCCTGTCAGCAAAGTCGATCACGCCTTTTTCAAGTGCTTGATAGACTTCAGCGGTCGGCAACGGCGTGGTCGATACACCGAATTCCGCCATTACAGTGCTGGCCAGGCCGACAAAACGACCTTTTTTGCCTTCAACGTCGTCCAGTGTGTTTATCGGAAACTTGGAGTGAATGGGTTCCTGGCCGTAAACGGTGGGTGCGATATAAAAAAGCCCTGCCTTTGCATAAGCTTCGCGGGCAAACTCAAGGCCGCCACGCTCATAGAACCAGGCTTCATATTGGTCCGACTCAGGAAACCCGAACGGAATCGTGCTTGTGAATGCAAACGCGGGAATCGAGCCTGCCTCGTAACCATCAAACGTTTTCATCATTTCAAAGGCACCACCCCTCACGGCTTCAAAGGCCTGCGCCGAAGGAGCCAGTTGGCCGCCAGCAAAAAGCCGGATAGTAAATTGACCTTCGGTCAGTTCCGAAACACGGCTGACAAATCGTTTCTCAAATTCGTAGGGAGTGGTTCCTGCATCCCACAATGCCTGCATTCGCCAGTTCACCTCAGGCAGCTCTGCGGCCGACGTCACACCGGTATACATCGCGGCGGCAGCAACCAAACCTTTGCAGGCATGACGAAGACCGACAACGGTCTTCTGGCGTATCGATTCGTTCATAGTGTTCTCCATCGTACTGGTGGTTATTGTGTTTATTATTGCCGCGTACACCTGCATGGCGCACCTGTACAAACTAGGACAGCTGACTAAAATGGACAAGTGACACTTAATGCATGTGTACCACGGACTGTACCAGTCTATTTACTGGTACAATTTGGAGTTGATATGGCAAGTGAAGTATCCCGGGCGCAACACATCGCGGACACATTGATTCAACAGATCGACTCAGGACAGCTAATGCCCGGGTCTCGGCTGCCGTCCATCCGGGTGGCGGCCGAAAGCCATGGGGTTTCAAAGAACACGGTAACGGATGCCTACGATCGCCTGGTGGCAACCGGTTATATCAGCCCTCGGAGGGGTTCCGGATTCTACGTGCAGGCAGCTAACCCGACACAACCTGTCCCCTATTCCGAACACGTCACAGAAGCCCTGGATCTTGTGTCACTCTTGCGCGAGCAATTGAACCAACACTATGAAATCCGTGCAGGTGACGGCCGCCTACCCGCGACCTGGATGGAGAGTTCGGAGATCGGCAGATACCTCAAGCGCAACGCCAGTGCTTCCGGCCTTGCCGACGACTTCGAGTATGGCAGACCACAAGGCCTTCAGGCTTTACGGGAAGACATTGCCCGTGCTTTGACAGACCGAGCAATCAGCGCAAGCCCCGACCAGATTCTGATGACGTTTGGCGCCAACCATGCGCTCGACCTGATCGTTCGGCATTTCGTGCGGCCCAACGACCCTGTTCTGGTCGAAACGCCAGGATATTACCCAATGTTTGGCAAACTCAAACTTCAGAAAGCCAACGTCATTGGCGTAAAGCGGGAATCGGACGGGCCGGACCTGGAAATGCTGGAGGAAAAGATACGGCAGTTCAGGCCAAAGCTGTTTTTCGTGCAACCGATGGCTCACAATCCAACGGGCACATCCATGTCGCTCCAGAAGATGCATCGACTACTTACTATAGCGGAACGGCATGATCTGGTTTTAATCGAAGACGATCCCTTTGCCGATATACTGCCAAAGGCAACACCCCACCTCGCGTCACTGGATGCGCTGAACCGAGTAATCTACGTGGGAACGTTTTCGAAAACCTTGTCGGCCAGCCTGCGTTGCGGGTATATCGCGGCGAATCCCGCGTTGATTACGTCGCTGACGGACATCAAGATGCTAACGGTGGTTAACAGCTCCAGCACCACGGAACGCATTGTTCACGAGATGATCGTTAAAGGTCGGTATCGTCGTCATTTGAAGAGGCTACGGGATCGGGTGGCCAATGCGAGTGTCGACGCGGTGTCTGCGTTGAGAGGCATCGGCCTGGACAACATCGAAAGCCCGGCGGGAGGGTATTACCTATGGTGCCCGCTTCCACACGGTGTGGACGTCATGGCACTAAGCAGGCGGGCTGCAGGAGAGGGTATTTTTCTGGCGCCCAGCCAACTTTTTGAGTTGGCTGACCAAAACGGGGAGTCCGCTCTGCGAATTAACATTGCCCATGCGAACAACCACAAACTACTGCGATTCCTACAGGCAGCCGTGCTGAAATAACCGCCTCAACTCGCTTTTCAGAACTTCCAGAACGGTGTATCCAGACGCTGTGCAACAAGCTCAGGTGGGTAACCAACGTCCTTCAGAAGACGGGGTTCCATGGTCAGGACCAGGTGGAGGAAGTTACGCTTCATTCTCCACCCTTTGTACAGTGATGCGGCTCTTTTCATTTCAATCATCCATCTATCGATAACAACAAAGGGTTAAACCGTAATCGGTTTTAAGTAGTTACCTATTTTATGGATGAATCCTGTCCGGCCCCATACTTGGAAACCACTACGAGGCCTTGTTTTGGGGCCTTTGAGCCTAGCAACTTGTACCTATGCCGCCCCGTTCGACTTCTTTACAAGCGTCTTATACAGATCATCTTTCAGTTGCAGTCGCTGTTGTTTCATCTGGTGCAACTGATCGTCTCCGATCGGGGCATCCCTGCGTTCCAGGCCTTCGATTTCCTGGTCCAGCTCTGCGTACTGCCGAAAATGGTGCTGGAACGTCGGGTCGTTCTTTCTCAGTTCGTCGATCAATTCGCCAAACTGGGGGAATTCGTTATGAAGTTCGTGGTTGGAAATGCCCATTACCTCGTCTCCTTCTTTTCGCAGAGTGGTTAGTCAGGATGCCATTCATCATCGGGAGTTGTGAACCGTTAAAACGTTATAAAGCAGCTCCCTATAAATCCGAATCAAGCCGCTCCAATCCGAGAGTAGCTTTAAACTCAAGATACTCGTCACGATAGACAATGGCACCGAGAGCCATCGCAGCCTTGGTGGCCATGCGATCAAAGCTCTCCCGGATCAGTCGTGGGATCCTGGCTTTTGGTCTCACGCTGGCCGTTTCAATCAGCACGGCGCCCATAACGAGCAGTGCATCAATTCGACGGTTATCACGGTCGCCATCCATTATGTGGCGGGCGACCGATTGCGCATCATTCAATATCACCTTCTCGTCGTCGTTCAGTGTGGCGCCGTCGAACGCCATAAAGCTTTGATAGCGACGTGCCCGCTTCAGCATGAAGGCCTCGCGCACTGCAGGGTCCGGTTTGCCGGAATCTGGTTTAGTGTTGAGAAGTCCGTGAAGACGGAAATCCACCTCCCCCGCTTCCCGTTTTTGTTCGAAGACGTGCTTGATATCTGCTCGCGCGATATCGGACGTGGTTTCCAGGGCCTCGGCGATCACGGCATCGAACGTGGTTTTCTCGACCACATCCAGGACGCGCCGAATGGTATGGATAGATTTCATAAGCTCCGGCCACAGGCGCGGGTCCGCCTGACCAGGTTCGTCCGGCATCCTGCTTTCGAGGGCCCGGGCGCAGAAAAACGCCTTTTCAACGTCACGAATCGCAATGCCCGGTTCGTTCGCAATCCATTTGACGCCATAGTCATTGAGGTCTTCAATCAGGCTTGAGGTGAGAATAAGCAGGTAATACTTCATACCAAGGGGAAGGTCTGTCATCAGCAGCACTCCTTCACAACAAGAGTTCCTGTCTACAGGTATAGCTGATTACAGGCTGAGTACCAGCTTTTCCGGGGTATCTCCCGCTCATCTTTGACAAAACGCTAATAGCTGGGGGCGATCAATACGGTATAGGATGATTGAAAGAATCTGAGTATTGATCCGTTCACCTGAGGAAACTAGCACATGACGTACGCGCGAATTGTCGGCACGGGCTCCTATCTGCCTGAGAATGTCATGACAAACGAAGACATGGAGAAAATCGTCGACACCAGCGACCAGTGGATTCGTGAGCGTACCGGCATTGAGCAGCGACACATCGCTGTAGAAGGTGAAACCACCGTCGATCTTGCTGAAAAAGCATCCCGCAGGGCCATTGAAGCCGCCGGACTTCAGCCTGCCGACATCGACCTGATTGTGTTCGCCACATCCACCCCTGACAAGATCTTTCCCAGCTCGGCGTGCATTCTACAGGCGAGACTCGATATCCATGGCTGCCCGGCTTTCGATATCCAGGCTGTTTGCAGCGGGTTTGTCTATGCGTTATCGGTTGCTGACAAGTTCATTAAAACCGGCAGCAGCAAGAAGGTTCTGGTGGTTGGCGCAGAGCTGTTCTCCCGCATTCTGGACTGGGAAGACCGAGGCACCTGTGTGCTGTTCGGTGACGGTGCCGGCGCCGTAGTGTTGGAGGCCAGCGAGGAAACCGGCATTCTCTCGACCCACATCCATGCTGACGGCAAATACGAAGACCTGCTCCACGTACCCTTTGGTATTGGCGATGGCTTCGACCAGGTTCGGGCCGGCAAAGGCCATGTTCACATGAAGGGCAATGAAGTGTTCAAGATTGCCGTGAACACCCTGGGCAGAATTGTGGACGAAACCCTTGAAGCCAACCAGATGAAGAAATCCGATGTGGACTGGCTGGTACCGCACCAGGCGAATTTGAGGATTATCGCGGCCACGGCTCGCAAGCTGAACATGTCCATGGACCAGGTGGTGGTGACCGTCAACAAGCACGGTAACACCTCTGCTGCGTCAATTCCGCTGGCGCTGGACGTTGCCGTTCGCGATGGTCGCATCCAGAAAAATGAGGTGCTTCTGCTGGAAGCCTTTGGCGGCGGGTTTACATGGGGTTCTGCGTTAATCCGGTTCTGACCATCTACCGCAAGTCGCGTCAGACGTATACTCTACCCGGTATCCGAATTCCCATAATAACGTCAAACGGAAGATTCCGTGAACGAGAGTGTCCGCAGTACCACACCGTCTGTGATCATCATTGGCACCGGTTTTGGCGGCCTGTGCATGGCCATCCAGCTCCGGAATGCCGGAATAGAAACCTTTACCCTCCTGGAAAAGGCGTCCGGGGTTGGAGGCACCTGGCGAGATAATACCTACCCCGGTGCGGCCTGTGATGTTCAGTCTCACTTGTACTCCTTCTCCTTTGAGCCCAAACACGACTGGTCAAGAAAGTTCGGATTGCAGCCGGAAATTCTTGATTATATGCAGCACTGCGTTGAGAAATATGATTTGGCGGGGCATATTCAGTTTAATAACGAAGTCGCCAGCGCGGTTTTCAACGAAGCCACCAACACCTGGACCGTCACCACTACCGACGGAGAGTCTCAAACAGCCGATATCATTGTTACCGCTACCGGCCAGTTGAATCAGCCAGCATGGCCAAATATTCCCGGCCTGGATACCTTTGCAGGCACGACGTTCCATTCCGCCCGTTGGGACCATAACTACGACCTGAGTGGCAAGAATGTTGGCGTGATTGGCACCGGTGCCAGCGCCATTCAATTCGTGCCGGAAATAGTGCCAAAGGTAAGAGCTCTCAGCCTTTTCCAGCGCTCCGCTGCCTGGGTGCTGCCGAAACCCGACCGACCGTTCTATAAATGGGAGCAGGCACTGTTCCAGAAGGTTCCGGCCTGGGACCGCATCTACCGCTCTCTGATCTATTGGAAGAATGAAAGCCGCGCCCTGGCGTTCACCCGCTTTAACAGCTTGCTCGAGCTTTTTGCCTGGCAGGCAAAGCGCTTTGCCAAACACCAGGTTCGCGATCCCGAGAAGTTCAGGCATCTGATTCCGGACTACAAGATCGGCTGCAAGCGGATACTGATTTCCAACGACTGGTATTCAGCCGTTGATCAGTCTCACGTCGAGCTCGTCACCACTGGTATAGAGCGTGTCGTGGAGGAAGGCCTGATTACCACCGACGGCGCTCTGCACCGGTTGGACACGATAATCCTGGGGACCGGATTTGCGGCTTCGGATTTCCTGTCACCGATGGAGATCACCGGCCGCAACGGCGCGTCGCTCAACCAGGCTTGGGCCACTGGATCGGAGGCCTACAAGGGCATTACGGTGTCCGGGTTTCCCAACCTTTTCATGCTCTACGGGCCCAACACAAACCTCGCCCACAACAGCATTGTGTACATGCTGGAGTCCCAGGTCCGGTATGTGCTGGGTTGTATCAATACATTGAGCGCAACACCCGGCACGGCTATGGATGTAAAACCAGATCGGCTTAGAACGTTCTCGGAGGGCGTTCAGACAAAGCTTAAAGACAGCGTTTGGGAATCCGGTTGCCATTCCTGGTACCTGGACAGCGATGGCAAGAACACGGTGAACTGGCCCGGTTTCACCTTCACTTACCGCAAGGCCACGCGGGAGGTGAACCCGGACGACTACGAGTTCCTGCAACCCTCCGTTTAGCCTCTCTTTGCTCCCTCCAGGCTTGTCCATTTGACAGCCCCGGCATATTCATAGGATGATTGGGTCATCATTTATCAGGATCTTAAACATGCAGCTCGCCAGAATCTCCAAGGGCTCTCTCGTCGAAACCGCCATAGAAAGCCTGCGCCAGGCCATTGAAAAAGGCCACTGGGCGATTGGCGAACGGCTGCCCGTTGAAGCGCAACTGTCGGAGTCCCTCGGCGTGAGCCGTAACACCGTTCGTGAAGCGGTCAGGGTCCTGGTGCATGTCGGCATGCTGGAGACACGTCAGGGGGATGGCACCTACGTTCGAGCCACAAAGGATGCAGGAGAAACCCTGCGGAGAATCAACCGGGCCCAGTTAAGAGACAAGCTCGAAGTACGGATCATGCTGGAAACCGAGGCTGCGAAGCTCGCTGCGGAACGCCGGGACGCCAAGGACCTGGAGAGAATGACGCTCGCCCTGGATGAGCGGGCGAAAGCCGGTGACGATGTTGAAAGCCGAATCCGTCACGATCATGCGTTTCATACAGCCCTGGTCGCAGCGTCACACAACCCTGCCCTGTCGGAGCTGTACGACTATTTTGCCAATTCGGTGGCACAGACCATTGAACTGACCGAGCTCGATTCAGGACTTCCTGAACCTTCCCAGGAGGATCATGAACTGCTACTCGCCGCGATCCGACGACAGGACTCCGTTAAGGCGGAAACTCTGTCGAGGGCGCTGCTCCAGCCGAGCCTTAAAGCCTTGGGGAAGAAGCATCCATGAAATTCAGGCTCGATACCTTCACGCTATTGCTGTTAGGTGCGATTGTCCTTGCCACGTTCCTGCCGGTGCGTGGTGATGCCGCCAACGCCCTGGCAACTGCAGGCACTGTGGCCGTGGCACTCCTGTTTTTCCTTCATGGCGCGGCGCTTTCACGTGAACAGATCGTAGCCGGGGCTACCCATTGGCGCCTGCACATCATCATTACCGCTTTCACCTTTGTTTTCTTTCCCCTCGTGGCATTACCCATCAATGAAATCAGTCGTTTTGCGCCTCAGTGGATGCCGCCTGATCTGGGGCTGGGATTCCTCTATCTGGGTGTGCTGCCGTCGGCCGTTTCTTCCTCGATTGCCTATACCGCCATGGCCAAGGGCAATGTGCCTGCCGCCATCTGCAGCGCTGCTGCATCCAATGTCTTTGGCATGATGCTGACACCATTTCTGCTGTTACTGTTGGTGAGCACGTCGGGCGACGGTGGCTTTTCGGTGGCGGAGGCGCTCAAAGACATTGTGCTACAACTGCTTCTTCCGTTTGCGGTTGGCCACGGCCTGCGCCCCTTGT
Source organism: Marinobacter sp. M5B (assembly GCF_042604615.1). Lineage (NCBI taxonomy): Bacteria > Pseudomonadati > Pseudomonadota > Gammaproteobacteria > Pseudomonadales > Marinobacteraceae > Marinobacter > Marinobacter sp. M5B. The sequence goes on along the minus strand of NZ_CP156894.1, from coordinate 2,254,774 downwards.
TGGGTGGTTTCCTGGCTCGGAATGAAACGCTCACCTCCCGCTATGACCAGTGTGTGATCTGGCTGATCGTGTATTCCGCCTTTTCCCATTCGGTCGCGAGTGGCCTGTGGCAGAACCTGCCGTTGAAGGCGATTCTGCTGGCCATCGTGCTGTGCTTCGCGCTGCTGGGATTTTTTATGGTACTGGCGATGTTTGTGGTTCGCCGGCTTGGATTCAGCCTGGAGGACGAGGCCGCCGTGGTATTCTGCGGCTCAAAGAAGAGTCTGGCGTCCGGCCTGCCCATGGCCAAGGTGCTGTTCTCCGGGCACCCCGGGTTTGGCATGATCGTGCTGCCGATCATGTGCTACAACCAGATTCAGGTCATTGTGGGAGCCATGCTGGCTCAGGCGTATCGCCGCAGGATTGAGGCCGCGTCAGCCGCCGCCCCCCATACCACTGAATAAGGTAGCCAATACAGCCAGGCCGACGATCCAGCCGATGACCGCTGGCCAGAAGTTAACCATCTGGGGCGGCAGTTCTTCCTGCGGCTCTTGATCCCCCGCTGACTTTTCCGCCTCCATGTCGTCCTCGTCAGCGTCGTGGGCATGTGCATCCCGCAAGCTATACCAGTCGAACCACCCCGCCAGAAACTGCACAACCGGCGCCGGGAAGCTGCCGTTTTCCGCCATCGGCCGAACCTGAGGTTCCAGCGCGTCGGCAATTTCCTTGCGAACATGAGGCTGATCTGCAGGAGGCTCTCCAAGAATGGCTTTCCAGATCTGCGCGTCCTTGCTGCGACTTGAATCATTCAGCAAGGCTCGGACCTGGATAACCACCTCTCGTACCACCTGTCGTTCCGAGGCATCCAACTCCTGGTTCTCCTGCCTCACTGCCGCAGGGGGCTCAGCAACCTGAGGCTGTCTTTCATTACCGGCATCGGATGGACTGTTGTCCGTTTGCGGTTCCCCGCCCGTTGCTTCCTTGAAAGCCCGCCGCAGTCGTTCAAGCTCCTCACCGGAGGCGAACTTTTCCTGCCGCTCATAAGCCGCCCGGATACGGGCATGATCACCAGTGGGCTCGATACCCAATACTTCCCAACAATTCATAGAGTTGTAACTCATTCATCAGACTTTCATTAAATTTTAGAGAGACAAATGTAATCTGGTCACCTAGGATATGAAAAAAGCGTTCATCATAAAAAAATCCCACACTCGGCAAAGTATAAAACGACACTCATGTCCGTTACGACCTATCTCATTAAAATTCCGGGGCTTGTTCGTCCTGACACCTATCGCAATCGGCTGATGTCGGTGTTTGCGGGCACGTTCATCGCCGTTGTTCCGGTGGTAGCGGCGGTGGCGGAGGAAAACAACGAACAAACCTTCGAGCTGGCAGCGCTTGGCGATTCACCGGAAGCCTTTGAAATGGATTCCAGAATTCCAGAGGTGCTGACCACAACCCGCCTCAGGCAACCGAAGTCACGTGTGCCCGGCACAACCACCATCATCACCGGCGAAATGATCCGGGATCTAGGTATCATGAACCTGGTAGAGGTGTTTCGTCTGGTTCCTGGCATGACCGTCGCCGAAGTCGGGAGCAACAACCCGGTAACCAGCTACCACGGCACTGTACATTATGAGCAGCGTCGATTGCAGGTTCAGGTTGATGGCCGTACGTCATACCGCCCTAACCTGTCCGACATGGACTGGAATACCATGCCAGTACCGCTGGAACTGATAGAACGAATTGAGGTCAGCCGCGGCCCGAACAGCGCCGCGTATGGTATCAATGCCTTCCTCGGAACCATCAACATCATAACCCGCGCGCCTGAGGATACGGCTGGTGTTGAAGCTCGCGCTATTACAGGTTCCAGAGGCTATAAGCGGGTGTTTGGTTCTGCCGGTAATGCCTCTGGCGACTACAACTGGCGCCTGGCCTACGAGAAGCGTAAATCGGACGGCTTTGATGAGCAGGAAGACGATGACATCTACTACCCTTTTCATGATGGCTATGACATCAACACCTTTAACTACGACAGCAGTTTGTTCCTGAACAGCCAATACAGTTTGGACCTGCGCGGTGGTGTGGTGGATGGCGTTAACGAGGAGGACCAGATCAAGAACGGCAAGCTCGGCGCCGATGACCATCCTGATATCATCGTCGACGACTACTATCTGCAAACCCGCCTGAACGTGACGACCTCCGAAAGCCATTTCTATCATGTACAGGCCAGCTTCCAGAACTATGATCGACGGCAGCGCTGGAGCATATGCATCCCCGGGGATACTTTTGACAATATTCTTCAGGGAAACAGCTTTGATCTCGAGTCCTGTACGGCCAACGAAGTAGACCCTTTCAGGGCATACCTGAATGAAGACATCGAGGAATCCCGCCTGGAGTTCGAAATCCAGGATACCCTGTTGTTCAGTCGGGACCTGAAGCTGGTATCGGGTCTTGGTTATCGTAAGGATACCTATCGGTCTGAAACCTATTTCAATGGCCGCGGCAACAACTACCAGTCACAGGTTTTTGCGAACCTTGAGTACACACCTCTACGCTGGCTTACCCTGAATGCCGGCGGCAACTGGGAAAAAACCACCACCACGGATGAAGGCTACTTTTCACCAAGGGTGGCTGCCAACTTCATCCTGGCTAACAACCACACGCTCCGATTTGTTTACTCCGAGGCGGTACGCACACCAGATGCGTTCGAACAGAACCCGGACTGGTCCTATCGCCCCAGGAATGTTCAGCCACCATACGCCTTTCTTGAAGGACAACGATTCCTGGTCGAAAATCTGGTCGACCCAGCCACGTCGACGTATGGCAAAACACTTGAAGAAGAGCGCATAACCTCTCGGGAAATAAGCTATTTTGGCCAGTATTATCTGGATAGTTCCACCTTGTCACTGGAAGTTCGCTATTTCAACGACAAGCTTCGGGACATGATCAGCGGTATCATCAACGAAGAAGACTGGACCATCGACAACAATGTCGCGCTCGATCAGAAAGGCTTTGAGGTAGAGGCGTCACTGGACTTTCCCGGTACAAAACTGAGGATGAGCTATGCTTATCTGGATCAGGATGGCCGCTATACCGGCGCCAATGATCGCGATGCCGGCGACAAACAATACGCCATTGACCTGTTGGGGCGGTTGTCGGTCAGGCATTCAGGAAGTTTTGCGTGGATACAGGATCTGCCTTTCAACCTGACCTCGTCAGCGGCGTTCTATTTTGCGGATGAGTTCCGGCGCTCACATTTCGAACGTCTGGACCTGAGGCTGGCAAGGCACATTTTCAAAACCGGCTACAGCTATGAGTTTGCCGTTACCATGCAGCACTACCTGGACCGCGACGTGGATCTGAGTCCAGATAACGTCATCAAGGACCATAACCAGTTCTTCGCTGAAGTCGGCGTAAGATTCTAAAGGCACCACACGGACGATACCCGACCCTGGACGGTATGAAACCAACGTACAACACCAAAGTGGGGAATGAATCAGGCGGCCATGCCAGTCGGTGCGTCCTGGCCAGTGCCGTACTGTTCCTGCTTTTCGTGTTGTCCATGCCTTTGCAGCCTGTTTACGCGCAATCCTCTTCGGGGACCCAGGTGTACCTGGCCGGTTCCGAGAACTCCGCACTGAACCGCCGCATGCTCTCCCTTCTTAAGGAGGCCCTGGGTAGTGGTATCAACATTCGCTCCTTCAATAGCGGCCAGGCGTCTCAGGACAAAACCACACCCGTTATTACGCTCGGACCAGAAGCCTTTACCCGAGTCCGGCAAGGGAATCGTGACGTACCCATCCTGGCTCTGCTTGTGGATCAATCATTCATCAAAGGTTATGCAGAGCGCTCTGAAGGTTCGGTTTCCGGCATATTGTACAATCCCCCTTTAATCAGGCAGGCCGTCGCTGGACAGGAAATCCTGCCTCATGCCACCCGGGTGGCGATGCTTGCCCGCCCCGAGACCGTCGAAATCTACGAATCCCTGGTTGAAAAACTTCCAGCTTACGGGCTCCAGGCACGAGTATTTGTCGTCAGTTCCGACAACGACCTGATACCAACGCTCATTCACGCGCTGAACTACGGCGACTTTATTCTGGCCGCACCGGACAGTGGTATATACAACCCCCGAACCATCAAGCACATCTTGTTGACGGCCTATCGTCGTAACCGGATTGTCATCGGCCCGAGTCAGGCTTATGTCAAAGCGGGATCGCTGGCGTCTACCTATACCCCTTTAACCGAGATTGCCAAACTGGCAGCGAATTACATAGAACAATACCGCCGCGATGGTCAGTTTCCCCCGCCCGCCTATCCCGATGTCTTCAGGATTGAGCTCAACGACCAGGTTGCGCGTTCCCTGAACATTCCGCTGCCCGACCGTCAGGAGATCATCAACTCTATTAGCGAGCGGTTAGCCGGTTCTGAGGAGGCGTCTGATGAGTAAGCGTATGGGCAGGCCAGTCTCCCTCACGCGGAAGCTTCTGCTACTGGGTGCCGCACCAGCGATCGTCATGTTTATCGTATTGATGGTGTTCTTTACGTCTGCTCGGCTTGATGACGCCCGCAAGGACCTGGCTGACAGCAGTCAGATGCTGGCTGACAGCCTGGCGCCGGCGGTTGAATACGCCGTCGTTTCGGGGAACACGGCGTCCCTGGAACAGATACTGTCGCAATCGCTGCGGCGCAGCCGCGCCCAATGGATACGCGTCTCCAACGTGGTGGGCGAAGAGGTTGGCTTTGTGTCCACGGACGACCCGGGCAATATCAGTGCCGAGGAGACCTTCGACGTCTTCGAATCTGAGATACTGCAGCAACCGCTCGATCTGGGGGAGGATCGCCAGACCGAATGGTTTGAGCCCAACTACGGATTCGGGTCAGGAGCGCTTCGCGTCGGTACTGTTCAGGTGGGCGTCAACAAAGCCCAACTCGCAGCACGCCGGCAGGATATACTCTGGACATCACTGGCGGTTGGATTTTCACTGCTGCTGTTTACGCTACTAATCGTCAAACACTCTCTAAACAGTATCGTCTCACCGATCCATGGCCTGTCCCGCCGAGTTGCAAAACTGACCAATCGGGAATACGAGGAAGTTGAGGTCGGCCTTGCCGGCGCCACTCGCGAAACCCGGGAACTGGAGGAAAGCCTCAATGCTCTCTCCAGGCATCTGAGGAACCTTAAGGCATCCCGGGACGAAACCCTGGCTTCTTCTGAAAAAGCCCGGGAACGCGCGGAGATGGCGAATCGAGCCAAATCCGAATTTCTTGCCACCATGAGCCATGAGTTACGCACACCGCTCAATGGTGTTCTGGGAATGATCGAACTTGTGACCGACGAGGCTCTGAGTGCTCGGCAAAAGGACTATCTCCAAACGGCGCGGCAGTCCACTGAGGACTTGCTGACGGTCATCAATGACATCCTGGACTATTCCCATATTGACCGGGGTACGCTGGAACTGGATAACCGCGAGTTTGACCTGAAAGAACTCATCACCAACTGCACCGCCAGCTACCGTCATGTCGCCGAGCAGCAAGGTTTGGCGCTGTCCACCAAGTTTATCGGAGACTGGCCGGATCGCCTGCTTGTGCTGGGAGACTCACCACGCCTGCGCCAGATCCTGGCGGGTCTTATCGATAATGCCATCAAATTCACAGGCGACGGCTTCATCAAAGTACAGGCTAACTTTTTCTCTGTTGAGGATAACTGCCTGGTGCTCAACTGCACCGTCAGCGATTCCGGCTGTGGCATTCCTGTCGAACGGATTCACGACATCTTTAACTCATTTGAGCAACTCGATACGGGTGATTCACGCAGTTATGGTGGAACCGGCATGGGGCTTTCGCTGGTCCAGAGACTGGTTGAGCTGATGGGCGGTCACGTCAAAGTCGAGACCGACATTGGCAAAGGGTCGCAGTTCCGCTTCGAGCTGCCCTTTGAATTGGCAAACCGGGTCGATCATGTTGAGGCCGCAGATCAGGGCCCCATCAAAACCGGAGGCGAGCAAGCCCGTGCTCTTGTGGTGGAGGACAACATGGTGAACCAAAGGGTCGCCACTGCCCTGCTCCGGCGGCTGGGCTTTGAGACAGACGCTGCAGCCAATGGTGAGGAGGCACTGGAACTGGTTCGAACCAATCACTCCGGCTACGACGTTATCCTGATGGACTGCCAGATGCCGGTGATGGACGGCTATGAAACCACCCGCTGCATCCGGGAATGGGAAAAGAGCAACGGCCAGGGCGGAACTCCCATTATCGCACTGACAGCGGACGCCCTTCCGGGAACCGAGACCAGCTGTCGAGAGGCAGGCATGAACGATTACCTCGCCAAGCCGGTGAGAAAAGAAAACCTGAGAACAGTACTCAGCCGCTGGATACGGGTGTAACCAGCGGCTTTTAGCAAGATTACGCGACGGGCTCGCGCATGGTTACGAACTCTTCAGCGGAGGTCGGATGAATACCAATAGTGCTGTCGAACTGCGCTTTGGTCGCGCCAGCTTTCAGGGCAACCGCTATCCCCTGGGTTATTTCTCCGGCATCGGGCCCAACCATGTGAGCACCCAGCACCCGGTCAGTGTCAGCGTCCACCACCAGTTTCATCAGTGACCGCTCATCCCGCCCACTCAAGGTATGTTTCATCGGTTTAAACTCCGACCGGTAGATACGGAGCTTATGCCCGGCTTCCCTCGCCTCTGCTTCCGTCAGGCCGACCGTTCCGATATTGGGCTGGCAGAAGACCGCCGTAGGAATGCAGGTATAGTCCATCTCGCCCTGGCCGTCTCCGAACAGTCGCCGGGACAGTACCATGCCTTGGGCAAGCGCCACCGGCGTCAGTTGCGGGGTGCCGATAACATCGCCAAGAGCTGTAATCGAGGGTACGGCGGACTGAAAGTGATCGTCCACAACCACATGGCCCGAGGCACTGAGCTGAACCCCAAGCGCCTCAAGTCCCAGGCCGTCCACCAACGCACGGCGCCCGGTCGCCGCCATCACAAGACCGGTATTCAGCCGGGAGCCATCGGTCAGGTTGACGTTGTAGTGAGTGTCCTCGCTCTCGATGGATTCGATATTGACGCCAAAGCGCAGGTCCACGCCCTTTTTCCGCATTTCCTGAGCGGTAAACTCACGAACGTCGTCATCGAAGCCCCGAAGGAACAGATCACCGCGATAGAGAAGTGTTGTCTCGACGCCAAGCCCGGCAAGAATACCGGCAAACTCCACCGCTATGTAGCCACCGCCCCAGACCACTGCCTGCCTCGGCAGTTGCGGCAGATAGAACATCTCGTTCGAGGTAAGAACACATTCCTTGCCTGGCACATCCGGGACCACGGGCCAACTGCCGGTGGCAATAGTGATATGCTTCGCGGTATAGGACCGCTCTCCCACTACCACCGTGTGAGCATCGGTCAGTGTCGCGGTGCCTTCGATAACCGTAACGCCGGCATTGGCAAGCATGCGCCCATAGATACCGTTAAGACGTTCGATTTCGGCGTTTTTGTTGGCAACCAGCCTGGTCCAGTCAAAACTGACCTGATCTCCTGGCACGTTCCAGCCATAGCCCGCAGCGTCCTCGATGTCTTCACCCGCGTGGGAACCATAGACAAACAGTTTCTTGGGGACGCAGCCAACATTCACACAGGTTCCACCAAGATAGCGCGATTCCACCACAGCCACACGAGCGCCCTTGGCCGCGGACATGCGTGCCAGCCTGACACCACCGGAACCGGCACCCACAACAATAAGATCAAAATCCTGTCTGTCAGACACAGCGTCTCCTGTCTTTTTCGACAATCTGTTCGTTCAACCGGAGACCGCCGCCTGTTCGTCGGGGCGGACCTCACGGAATAGTATGTGATCCTCAAAGCTTCCCAGGCGAATGGTGCCAAGGCTCCGGAACCCTTCGGACTCGTAGAACGGAAGGTAGCGGCTGTTGCCTGTATCCAGGACAAGCCCGCTTCCCCGGGGATTTTCCGCACAGAGCTTCTCAACCGTGGATAACAGCAGTCGCCCATACCCCTTGTTCTGATAGTTCGGATTCACTCCCATCAATGGCAACTGGTGAGCCAGAGGCTGGGGTAGCATTTCCCGAATTTTCTCATGGTAATCCAGGTAACGACGGGTAGAGGCAAACCCGGCTGTCAGAACCATGCGAATGCGCCAGCTAAGCTGCTCCGCAAGGTTCAGCCGGAGCTCCGGCTCGCCAATGAAGGCAACGGCAACAAGTGTATCGTTCACCAGCACACCCACCGCATCCTGATTCAGACCAAAATAGAGATCAATCAGTTCCCGCACCGTGGCCCGCACGCGCTGCTGATAGCCAGGCCGACGATGATCAAACAGGTACTGGAACGTCGGTTCATCCCGGTACGCATGGACTAATATGGAAATCGCCTCATTTCGGGCACTTCCATCGAGTCGAACAATGACTGGCTCCTGGCTATTCTTGTTCTGTGTGCCGTCACTCATCACATGTTCTCCAGTGTCTGCCTCAAATCGTTAACGTCAGACGTACGGATACGATCCCTGGATCGTTCTGTCGGTCCATGGACGCTTGATCTATCTGAACACCGTGGCTAGTGTTCAGACGTTCCAACCAGTTGGCCACCTCGGTGAACGGTGCACCCTCGAGCCAGACGCGAATGGCGTTCTCACCACTGGGCTCGAAGCGCTGAAGCGAAAGGCCTGATTCGCTGGCACTGCGCGTCACCAGCGCCATAAGTGCTCTACCGTCTACCGGCGTATCAGAACCTGCGCCCCCCGAAGACGAGTTGGCACTGGACAGACGCTCCAATGACTGACGATTAGCCTCAAGCCACGCCAAGAGTTCAGTGGCACGCTCCCTAGACTCGACAGCTTCGTTGTGAAAACCCGTGGCAGGGCGCCAGACTCCGAAGTAGAGAATGCCGAGGAGAACGGCCACCGCAAGAACAGACAGAGCCTGCTGGTCCCTGCGAGGCAACTGGTCATACTGGGCGATGAGCTTTCCGACGGCTGGCTGCTCCTTGATCCTGTTTAACATGCCATTATCCTCCGGAAACCGTCAGACGCCCGCGGGCGCCATTGGATTCGTTAACCACCGAGCCGATCTTCGCTTCCAATCCGCGACTGGTCAGGCCATTTCTCAGGGTGCTGAGCTTGTCATAGCTGTCTGCACGCACATCGACCACAAGTTCCCCGCGATTCTGGCTGTAGTTCACCGAATTGAAGGTGACAGCGCGTGAATCGGGAATCTTCGAGTACTGTTCACCCGTGTACTTCATCAACGTGAGAAAACCGGCGTTTGGCCCTTCCGCCTGAAGTTGACGCAACTGCCCCTCAACAACCCGGCGCACGTTACCGGAATGGGTCCTGGCGTCTCCCGGGAAGGCCTCACGATAAACTGCCATCGCCTGCTCCCGGATATCATCGGCTTGCTGCTGGTAGTAGAATCCCATGCCGACTTCCACGCCAATCTGGATCACAAACCATACGCAGGCCACGGCAACCAGCGGTTTCCATGCGCCCAGCGCACTCGATTTGCCCGTGCGGATGCTGTAGGCCCCCTGGCACAGGTTGATCGGCTGGCAAAGGTGATGATGGTGGGAGTGTGCCAGCAGTTCCAGTGGCATCAGTTCCAGCGTTTCCTCGCGAACTACCAGGCGCCCTGACGATTTCAGCTCGCTCAGGTCCGCCTGCTGGTGCTCAAATTCCTGCTCAGTGCCGTAAACGGTCACCGGCACCTCGGCGACCACCTCATCAGACGGTGGAAGCGCCAGCGTCTGCGCAAACATCGCGAGATTTCGCGCATGAACACTGAGCCACTCCCCCTGATCACTGGAAAGCATGGCGGAATCGCCATCCAGGCACACCGACCAGCCGCCTTCAGTTAACGGCAGCAAGCTTGAATCCGGGTAGATCGCATCCAGCTTAAGATGATTCCAACCACTGAACATCACCACCCATTCGGCCATTTGCCCGTGGTCTATGGCCGCCACCCGAAAACCTTTCTCCGTGCGGTTACCCAGGGCCAGATGAACACTTTCGATGTCCTGGGCAACCTGCTCCTCAACCGCGTAAGGGAGCGCCTGATGAACAAATCGCGTTTGTTTGGCGGGAATGTCCGCTACGCAGAAGAGCGCCTCATCGCCGGGAATGAGACCCACCAACAGCACATTCTCGAGATCGTTCTGGGTCAGAGTCTGCTCGATGGTGTCTCGTGAATCCGCGGTTCCCCGGGCCTGGGCATCTCCACTGGCATCCACCAGCACCCAATTGTACAACTGGGCTTCCGGGTTGGCGTCGAGGTCCGCGAACGGTGGCCGTGGCCTGACGTAGAGGCGATATGACATTCTGAACAGTTTCCTTTTTCGAAACCCTCTGGGGGGTTATCGGTTCTTTTTGTAACGGTTTTCCGGCTCCGGACTTCCCTATTCCCCGGAGATCGTGAACGGTTCCTTGGTAATACGATTCTTTTGCCCGGTGTCACGAGACACGGTTTGCATCTCGCCTTCCGGGCTTCGATAAACCGTGCTGACCAGGTTGGCAACCCGGTTATCGTAGGTAATCCGCGATACTACTTCAAAAAAACGGGTTTGCAGACCGAGGCCCGTGGGTTTCATCCCCCTCCCCGCAAATTCATCTATTGCCAGGAAGTCCTGTACATTCTCGAAGCGCTCTTCTGTGCGTCTTTCCAGAATAGCGTCTGCCTGAGCCTGTGTCAGTTCCTCATGGAGAGACCTGAGCACTGGTGCCGTCGCAGTGTTGACGTTGATGCCCAACCCCGTCACCGGTAACGCCGTTACGTGTGGTCTCAGTGCCCGATAAGCTTCCTCGGTCATACCATCAATCATGCGAAGCTCGGAAACATCAACAAAGGGTTGATTGCCGGCCCGGTAGGCCGGATCCGCGGAAAGGTACTGACCGTCCTCGGCCCCATACGCGCTGACGGTCTGGTCGTTCGGGTCGATCCAATCCACCAGCGCATCGACATTGACAGTGGTGATTTCGAGCACCTGGAGCAAACGGGCGATTCGATCACGAACAATGGGGTCGACCTGCCCGTTGGCGCTTACCAGGTCGTTGAGGTTGATCCTGCCACCGAGATCATCAATCTGAACCTCCGCCACGCCGTTGTCGTCCAGCGGGAGGATGGCGGCATTCTTTGCCCAGAATTCGTCCAGGCTGTCGACCATGAGGTTGTTCTCCTTGTCGTCCTCAAAGTCGCGCACCAGAATCTGGCGGGCAAAGGCTTCCGCACCCAGGGCCACGCTGTGCCCCTGCTGCTGGGCAAGGTAGTGGCTGGCTCGGAATACCCGCACGCTTTGCTGCTGGGTCATGCCTGTTGCCAGCATGACCACCAGCGCCATGGCGAGGAGCACCATAATCAGTGCAACGCCACTCTGGCGACCACCGTGCCTACCAATGAATGGATGTTTAGCCACCCGTCACTCCTGTCCCCGATGAGTCCTGGCCAGGGTTTGGGTTTGGATTCTGATCCTGTTGTTGATCATCGTCTTGATCGTCTGCGGCATCGTTGACGCTATTCACCACACCCTGGGCAACGTCGTTGTCAAAATCAGGAAGCGTGAAGGTTCTTACCAGCTCTCCAAAACGTTCATGCTCAATGGTGACCTCAATACCCAGCGGTAAGGGAATATCGGGGCGCGTACCCGGTGTCATATTGGCCATACTCTCTTCATCAGGCCATTCATCCCGCCAGTTTCGCTGATCATCGAGAAAACGAACCGTGAAATCGGTGACGTTCGAGAGCAGAAGAAGGTCCTGGCTGTTGTCTTCCTGCCCCCTGTCGACGGTTACCCAGTACCGCCGGCGCAATTCATCCCCGGTGTATTCCCAGCCCACCCGCTGCAGACTGCTGCGGCGGGTGCCCAGTGGGTTTCGCCAGCCCTGGCGGGTGAGAATCAATGAAAACTCTTCCTCACGGCTGGTCAGAGCAGGACGGAAATCGCCGTAAATGTCACGGGCGGACCGGTTCACCACCTGGGTAATGTCCCGCTCCAGCAAGAGCATGGTGCGTTGAATATTATCAAACTGTTCCGCGACTTCGTTGACCCGGTCCCTGGACGAGACCACACTGCCCAACACCTGCCATACCCCTAGGCCGATAACAGCGGTGATGGTAACCGCGATCAGCACTTCCATCAGGGTAAAGCCAGCTTGGGCGGAGGGACGCGACCTGTGTTGAGCAATGATCATGGAGGCCGGCATCAGTTCTCACCAATAAACGCAGACAGCGTGTGGATCGGGGCGGGCTCAGGTCTGTTGCCGCGATACTGAGCCACGGTCACCTCAACACGGAGAATGGACGGGTCTTCGGTGGCAAGGACAGCAGTGGTTACCTGCCATTGATAGGAGCCGTATTCGATGTCTTCCGAGTTCTCTGAAATAGAGGGCAGGTTTTCCTGAAGCCGGATTTCGTTGATGCGATTGTCCGCCACCCAGCCAGCCAGTGTTTTGTCCCGAATCCGCTCATAGCTGGAAATATACTGACTACCCACCTCAGCGGCTGCGGTGGCAATCAGGCCGAAAACCAGCAGAGCCACCAAGACCTCAATCAGTGTGAAACCGCGCTGGCCCTTCATTCTTCCTCGACCTCCTCGCTTCCGGGATGGCGCCATTCCAAGGGAGAAACGCCATCAGACGCAATGGTATGCATCCGGGAATCATCGCGGCCAACAAGGAACTCAATCTCAAAGGGCGTGGTTTCACCGCTGGAGAAAAACACCACATCCGGCCTCAGTTCATCTTCGTCAGACGCCAGGCGTGGGGTATCGCTTTCGATGTATTCAGTCGCCGTGATCCATTCCGGAAAACTCCGTGTCCGGAACATCCGCTCGGCTGGCTGTTTCCATTCGCCACTCAACTCTTCCCAGGCGACGAAACGATAGCTGTCTTCCTCGAGGATCAGGCCCAGTTCAGTATTGTTCAGTATCGCCTGCTCCGAGGCGGTCTGCATCAGCAGGTAGAGCTCGCGTACTTCATTTTCCATCTCGCGATCACGCGAGCTACCACCCATCGACATAACCGCAAGCGCCGCGAGCAGCCCAACCACCACCAGGACAACGAGTATTTCGATCAGTGTGAAGCCCGACTGTCGCGTCCTGGAGAGCACTATCAGTCCCTGACCTTCCATACGCTGATGTCGGCGTTATCACCGTCACCGCCCTCTCGGCCATCGGCACCGTACGAGTAGAGATCATAAGGGCCTTCCGTGCCTGGGTTTACATACTGGTATGGCGCACCCCAGGGATCTTCGGGAACGCTGTTCAGGTACCCTTCCGGATTCCAGTTCCGCGGCTCGGGGCTGCCACTGGGCTTGGACACCAGTGCCTCAAGGCCCTGCTGGGTTGACGGGTAATGGCTGTTATCAAGGCGGTAGAGGTCCAACGCGTTAGCGATGTTGCTCATCTGGGTTTCGGCGACGGTCACGCGGGCCTGGTCACTTCGCCCCATGATGTTGGGAGCCACAATGGCTACCAGCAAGCCCAGAATAACCATGACCACCATGATTTCGATCAGGGTAAAACCCCGTTGTGCCATTTGATGTTTCATTGTTTCGCTCTTCATCTGTCCCTATCTCTGGGTTTGGAAATGGGGTTGGCCTGCCGGTCCTGGCCTAACCAACCAGGTTGCTCATATTCAGGATCGGAAGCATGATTGCCAGCACGATAATCAACACAACCACGCCCATCAACAGCAGCATCATCGGCTCGAACAGGCCCACGATGGCGGCAATCTTGGATTGCAGGGTGTTCTCCTGCATCGTCGCAGTCCGCTCCAGCATGCTGTCCAGCTCGCCGCTGGCTTCACCGCTGGCGATCATGTGCAGCATCATCGGTGGAAAGTACCCCGTCTGGTCCAGCGAGCGATGAAGGGAACCGCCTTCACTCACCTTTCTTGCTGCATCCCGCAGCTCCTGACGCAGGTGGTCATTTGAGAGCACCTCACCGGCAATACGCATGGCTTCCACCAACGGTACACCGCTGGTGGTCAGAATGCTCAGTGTACTGGCATAGCGTGCGGTGTTGACACCGCGAACCATGCCTGAAAACAGCGGCATGTTCAGCAGGCTTTTATGGAAGCGGAGCCGGAACGAGGGTTTCTTCAATGACCACCGGAAAACAACCAGTGCCATAATGATCAGTATCAGCAGATAGATACCGTAGTTGCCCAGAAAATCAGAGACTGCCAGCATGGCGGCCGTCAGCGCCGGAAGCTCCTGCCCCTGCTTTACAAACACCTCGATGATGTCCGGCACAACATAGGTCAACAGGAACACCACAATGGCAATGGCCACAACGCTGAGAATGATTGGGTAAATGGCCGCCAACTGGATTTTCTGACGGGCCTCCTGCCGGGCCTCGGTATAGTCCGCCAGCCGGTTGAGCACCAAATCCAGGTGCCCGGCGTGTTCACCCGCAGCCACGGTGGAGCGATAGAGCCGTGGAAATGCCCGTGGGAATTCACCCAGGCTGTCCGCCAGGCTGTACCCCTCCATGACCTTGGCGCGTATGGCAATCAGCATGCTGCGAATACGAGGCTTGGAAGACTGCTGGGCGGCCGCCGAAAGCGCCTGTTCAATGGGGATGCCGGACTGGATAAGCGTCGCCAACTGACGGGTCACCAGAGCCAGGTCCGCCGTTGCCAGGCTGCCCCGGCTGCTCAGTGGGTTGCTCCGGGCCTGTTTCTCCGAGGCCGGCTCCACCGCCAGGGGCGTCAGGCCCCGTTCACGTAATTGCTGGCGAACCGCCCTTGGTGCATCGGCCTCGACAACGCCCTGTTTCTGTTTGCCGCGACTGTCGAGTGCCTTGTAATCGAATGCTGGCATGGAGTTACCTGCTCCGGTGGGTCACGCGAAGGACCTCTTCAACCGTGGTCACCCCATCCAGGATTTTCTGGACGCCATCGGCATGGATGCTCGGGCCATGAAGTCTGGCTTCGTGTTCGAGATCCAGCTCCCCTGCCCGCTTATGGATCAATGAGCTTATCTCCTCGTTGACCTCGACCACCTCGTAGATACCAATACGGCCCCGATACCCCAACTGGTTGCAATGTTCGCAGCCCTTGGCGCGATGAATCGTCGGCGGATTGGCCGGGTCCTGCTGCAGGAATTCGCAATGCTCTTCGCTCGGTGTGTAGGGTTCACAACAGTCCTTGCAGAGCACGCGCACCAATCGCTGGGCCACGATGCCCACCAGACTGGAAGAAATCAGGAACGGCTCAATGCCCATGTCCATCAAGCGGGTAATTGCACCCACGGCGGTGTTGGTGTGGAGAGTCGACAACACCAGGTGACCGGTCAAACTGGCCTGAACAGCGATTTCCGCCGTTTCCAGGTCACGGATTTCACCGATCATGACCACATCCGGGTCCTGACGCAGAATGGCCCGGAGCCCACGGGCGAAGGTCATATCCACCTTGGTGTTGACCTGGGTCTGGCCGATACCAGGCAGGTTGTACTCGATCGGGTCCTCAACGGTCAGTATATTCCGGCTGCGATCGTTGATTTCCTGCAGCGACGCATACAATGTTGTGGATTTGCCGGAACCGGTGGGACCGGTTACCAGCAGGATGCCATAGGGCCGATAGATCAGCCGGCGCAGTATTTTAAGATCGCCTCCCGCCATACCAAGGGATTCCAGGCGAATGCTCCCGGCCTGCTTGTCCAGAAGACGCAATACCACCCGTTCACCGCTGGATGACGGCATGGTGGACACACGAATGTCGACTTCACGTCCGGCAACCCGCAGGGCGATACGACCATCCTGTGGCACCCGTTTCTCCGCGATGTCCAGCTTGGCCATAACCTTGATCCGCGACACCAGCAAGGGCGCCAGCGCTCGCTTGGGCTGTACCACTTCCCGCAGAACACCATCCACCCGGAAGCGAACCACAAGTCGCGTTTCGTAGGTTTCAATATGAACATCAGAGGCGCTGGTTTTGACCGCCTCGGTAAGAATGGCGTTGATAAGCCGAATGATCGGGGCGTCGTCTTCCTGCTCCAGCAGATCTTCGGTTTCGGGCACCGAATCCGCCAGCGACGCCAGGTCCATATCATCGCCAATACCTTCCACCATCTGCATGGCTTCGGCGGAATCATTCTGGTAAGCGGCGTTCAGCGCGGCGTCGAACCGGGCTGGATCAATGGGAGAAAACCTTGCACGCCCCCCGCTGATGCGGTTGGCTTCCGCCAGCGCTGAGTGACCCGCCCCGGGCCGTACCAGGATTACAGGGTCGCCATCGTCGTCACGGGTCAGAATCACACCGTTGCGTTTGGCGAACGTGAAAGGTAGACGGCCCAGCGGAGCATCCTGCGGCTGAAGTTCTGTGTCTGTGTCCACGGTCGTCCTCGTTTTGTTGCCGGGGCGGGAAGAAAAAAGTTCCGGAATCCCTTTCTATTCAATTAATTCAGAAAGGCTACCATAGGATATGGAACCGCTGAATAACTCTATACACTATACTGCCAATAAATCGTTGCAGTCTGATAACCTGTGAGCCTTTTGCCGGCCCACACCTGCTCTTTTCGGGACATTCAATGCTTTTTACCAGTTCAAGGTTACCACTGATACTCACCATCGTCGCAGGCATCGCCATGATCACTGTGACAGCGTGGCAGGGCGTTCGTTTCTGGCAGAATGAAACCAGTGCCGGCGACACCACTTCCACTGCTGACATGACAATGGCGGAAACCGACACCCGGAAGGTGCCAGAGGTAAACCTGGCCTCTTTTGCCTTGTTTGGAGAACCCGGTAAAGAGGCGCCCCAAACGGAACCCGATACTGAAAACCTGCCGGAAACCAATCTGCGGCTGTTTCTTCGCGGTGTGCTGGCCGCCTCGGGTGACTTTCCTGGTAGCGCGTTGATTGAAGACGACAAGCGAAACACCGAAGCCTATCTGGTGGGTGATGAGCTGCCTGGCAATGCGACCCTTCGTTCTGTTCGCCCCAATCGCATCATCATTGAGCGCAGCGGCAAACTCGAGAACCTCTATTTTCCCGAAGATGAAGACAGAACGGGGCTCTCCATGGCTTCCACGCAAACCTCCAACGAGCAGGAGGAACCCAGTGGCACGCAAATTCGTCCAACTGGTGTGGACAGACGATCTACCTCCACCACCACAGACACCAGCGACCAACGCCGCGAGGAAATCCGGCAGCGCCTGGAACAACTTCGCGAACGCCTGAGAACCAACAACTGAGGACAGCCATGGAGACGGCCGCATCGAATCCTCGCCGCAGCGGCTCCCTGCTTTCCATGCTACTCATGGTCATCACGTTAACGGTGGCCGCCTTCGAACTCAGCGAACGACTCATGACCTACGTGCGTTCGGAATTCGGCCAAGAGGCCCACGACCGGCTGGAAACCTGGCAAAACCTTCACGATATGGCTTCCCGGGCAGCGATCGACCGCCAGCTCCGGCTCGTGAATTCCTTCTTTAACCGGGTCCGGTTTGTCAGCGACATTGCCCACTGGGGTGAGGAAGACTACTGGGCGACGCCTGTTGAACTGCTGACCACCAATGGCGGAGATTGCGAGGACTTCTCCATCGCAAAATACCTCACCCTTAAATCCATGGGCGTTCCCGACGAGCAACTACGCATTGTCTACGTCAAGGCGCTGGAGCTGAACCAGGCGCACATGGTATTGGCGTGGTATCCAGAGCCCGACGCTGATCCATTGATCCTCGACAACCTTATCAACGAGATCAAACCCGCGTCCCAGAGGCAGGACCTGGAACCGGTCTACAGTTTTAACGGTGACGGTCTGTGGCTGAACCGTTCCAGTGGTGACTCCGAACGAATCGGGGAAGCGAGAAAACTGGAGCACTGGCAAAGCCTGAATGATCGCATGGTGGACAGCCTTCGCTAGACTCGCCGCTGTCGGCATAAGACACAAGACTTGTCGCCAGGCGACACTGCGTTAACAGCACCCGGCGGTACAATCTGCCCCACGAGTAATCAGACGTACACACATTTACCAACGAGGAACGGCCAACATGCGACGCTGGAACGGCTGGGGAGATGACCAGTTCAATCTTGAATTACCCAAAGAGGGGCAGCGGTTTCTTGACGAGCGCGTAGGGAGTGCCGTTCCACTGGCGGATGTATCTCTGGAACAGGTTTGTGCCCAGGTGCCAGACAGTAGGCTGCCGCCAAATCCGGCCTGTATCGGCGCGGCCGAAGACCGGGTGCGTCACGCCCGCGGGCAAAGCCTCGCCGACTGGCTAGCCATGCGCAGCGGCGACTTTGGCGTATTTCCCGATGGTGTTGCCTATCCGGAGTCGTCCCTGGATGTCCAGGCTCTGCTTCAGTATGCCGAAGAGAACGATGTTGCCCTCATCCCCTATGGCGGCGGCACCAGCGTGGCAGGCCACATCAACCCCGTGGACGGTGACCAGCCAGTGCTGACCGTTGATATGGGGCAGATGAATCGCCTGATAGACCTGGACAGGGAAAGCCAGATCGCCACCTTTGGGGCTGGCACCCCGGGCCCCTTGGTAGAGTCACAGTTACGGGCGCTGGGTTATACCCTGGGGCACTTTCCGCAGTCTTTCGAACTGTCCACCATTGGCGGCTGGGTCGCCAGCCGATCCAGTGGTCAGCAATCACTCCGTTACGGTCGTATTGAGCAGCTGTTTGCCGGGGGCCGCATCGAAACCCTGAAAGGCACGCTGGACATCCCCACGATTCCCGCCTCCAGTGCCGGCCCGGACATCCGCGAGATGATCCTGGGCTCCGAGGGTAGGATCGGCCTGATCACCGAAGTGAAAGTGCGCGTCACGCCCCTGCCTGCCCATGAAAGCTTCCATGTCATGTTCTTCCCTTCGTGGGACAAGGCTCGAACAGCCTGTCGCAAGCTGGTGCAGAACCGCACCCAGCTCTCGATGCTTCGCCTGAGCAACGCCACCGAAACCGAAACCCAGCTCGCCCTTGCGGGACACCCCGGAATGATTGGCCTACTGGAGTCCTATCTGGGTCTTCGGGGCGCAAAAGACGGCAAATGCATGATGACGTTTGGCCTCACAGGCAGCACACGCCAATGCCGGAACGCCCTCAAGGAAACCCGGGAACTCTGCCGCGAGTTTGGTGGGATCTACACCGGTAAAAAACTGGGCGACAAATGGGCCGCCAAACGCTTCACCATGCCCTACCTGCGAGAAGCCCTCTGGAAACTCGGGTACGTCGTCGACACCCTGGAAACCGCCACCGACTGGGACAACGTCGACAAACTCTTAAACCAGATTGAAGAAAACCTACGTAACCAGCTGAATGAAAAGAAAGAGATGGTTCACGTTTTCACCCATCTTTCGCATTTTTATACCCAGGGCTGCAGCCTCTACACCACCTATGTGTTCCGGGTGGCCGACAGCTACGAGGAAACCCTGGCCCGCTGGAAAGCCCTGAAAACCAGCACATCGGACATTATCGTTAACAACCGGGGCACCATTAGCCATCAACATGGCGTTGGCAAGGATCACGCGCCCTTCCTGCCGGTCGAAAAAGGCGAGCTGGGCATGCTGGCCATCGGATCTCTTTGCCACACATTCGATCCGTCCGGCTTGATGAACCCACAAACACTGGTTCAGAAGTAATGCCACTAACGCGCGAACAGAAGCTTGCACAGCTGGCCCGTGGCGACGCCGCCTTCGATGTGGTTGTGATCGGCGGGGGCATCACCGGAGCGGGCATCGCTCGCGAAGCTGCCGGCAGCGGCTTGAGCACCTTACTGGTGGAACAACGGGACTTCTCCTGGGGGACCTCCAGTCGCTCTTCGAAAATGATCCACGGTGGCCTGCGCTACCTCGGCAGCGGGCACTTTCGCCTGACACGGGACGCGGTAAGGGAACGGGAGCGCCTGCTGGCAGAGGCGCCGGGGCTAATCGACCCCCTGCGTTTCGTAATGCCTCACTACCAGAAACAGTTCCCCGGCCCGAAGCTGTTCCAGCTGCTGCTGCGTCTGTACGACCGACTTGCAGGCAAGCCATCCAGACAGCGACTCAGCCCGGCAGAAACATTGCAGTGGGTGCCGGGCCTCTCCACCAACCATCTGACCGGTGCCAGCGGCTTCACCGATGCCGTTACCGACGATGCGCGTCTGGTGCAACGTGTACTCGAAGAAGCCGAGGCCGATGGCGCTATCTGCCTGAACTATATGGAGGCGCAGGCAGTTCTCCGCAACAGTGAGACCAACGCCGTCACAGGCGTTCACCTTCTGGACACCAGCGCGGATTCCCAAACGCCGGAAATGACCGTCTGCACCCCACTGGTTATTAACGCCACGGGTGCCTGGGCGGGCCAGCTGAAGCAGACCGACAGTACTAACACCCGAATACGTCCCCTGAGGGGAAGCCACCTGGTTGTTCCCTATTCGCGTCTTCCGGTGTCCTGTTCGGTGTCGCTGTTTCATCCGGAGGACCATCGGCCTGTATTTGCCTTCCCATGGCAAGGCACGACGGTGTTGGGGACCACGGACCTCGACCACACGGAGTCGATGTCCCGTGAGCCGGCCATCAATCGGGAGGAGCTCGACTACCTGCTGCAGATTTCTTCAAGGCTGTTTCCCGCCAGTGCCATCACCGAGCGTGACGTGATCGCAACCTGGGCGGGAGTGCGCCCCGTCGTCACCCAATCACCCGTGGTCACTCAAAATAAGGGAACGCGAAAACCCTCAAAGGAAAATCGGGAACATGTAATCTGGTCCGACAATGGTCTGGTCAGTGTCGCCGGTGGCAAGTTAACCACCTTCCGGTTGATTGCCCGGGAAGTACTCGAACGGGGGCAAATGCCGGGTTTTCATCTCAGAAACGATGCGCTGCCGGTATTTGCTTCGCCCCCCGACCTCGAACGTCCTGACGCCATCAGCCATCAGAACTGGCATCGTTTGCGGGGCTTCTACGGCCCTGCTCTGGCAGAGGTCCTGCGCGCCGGCGCTCATGAAACCGTTGCCGGCACCGACACCCTGTGGGCGGAGTTGGCCTGGGCGGCCGCCAATACCGGCGTGATCCACCTGGATGACCTGATGTTGCGCCGTACCCGGCTCGGTCTGGTGCTTCCAAAAGGCGGTGAAGAACTGCTCCCGGACATACATTGCCTGTGCAAACCCATCCTGGCCTGGGACGACACCACCTGGGAACGGGAAGAGGCACGTTATCTGGAGCTCTGGCGATCTTGCTACTCGCTTCCGGCCACATTTCCGGCCAAACCGGAGGCCACTGGATGAACACGACCAAACCGCTCATCCTGGCCATCGACAACGGCACCCAGAGCGTGCGGGCCCTGCTGTTCGACACTCAGGGCAACCTCGTCGGCAAGGGCAAACAGGAGATTGAACCCTACTTCTCCGAGCAGCCGGGCTGGGCGGAACAACATCCGGAGTACTTTTGGGAAAACCTCGGTAAAGCGTGCCAACTGCTCTGGAAAAACACCGATGCCTTGCCGGCGCAAGTGGCCGGGGTAACGCTGACCACCCAGCGTGGCACCGTTGTAAATCTGGACGAACATGGCAAGCCACTCCGGCCAGCCATCATCTGGCTCGACCAACGTCACGCCCGTGTTGAAGGGCCTGTGCCCGGTTTATGGGGCTGGTTGTTCAAACTGCTTCGTCTGGAATCCACCGTTGACCGCTTCCGAGAAAAAACCCAGGCCAACTGGATTGCCCAGAACCAACCCGAGATCTGGGCGGCCACCCGGCATTACCTGCTGCTATCGGGCTACCTGAACTACCGTCTGACAGGCCAGTTCAGAGACTCTGTGGGCAGCCAGGTGGGGTATATTCCGTTCGACTACAAACGCCACCAGTGGGCCGGCCAACGTGATTTCAAGTGGCTCACCATGCCCGTTCGCCGTGAGATGTTGCCGGAGCTGGTTAAGCCCGGCGATAAGATCGGCAACCTCACCGAAGACGCGACCAGGCACCTTGGCCTGCCGGCGCCACTGCCAGTGATTGCTGCGGCATCGGACAAGGCCTGCGAAATACTCGGCTCCGGCGGCCTGACACCAGAGGTCGGCTGCATGAGCTACGGCACTACCGCTACCATCAACACCACCAGCAAGCGTTACCTGGAACCGGTTCGCATGATGCCGCCCTATCCCTCCGCCCTCCCCGGTCACTTTTCCACCGAGGTGATGATCTACCGGGGCTTCTGGATGGTGAGTTGGTTCAAGCGCGAGTTCGGTCTGCGGGAACAGAAACTGGCGGAGCAGAAAGGCGTGGAGCCGGAAGCCCTGTTCGATGAACTGGTTCGGGCCGTTCCGGCCGGTTCCATGGGCTTAATGCTGCAACCCTACTGGTCACCCGGCGTGCGCCAGCCCGGGCCGGAAGCCAAGGGGTCCATCATCGGCTTTGGCGACGTCCACACCCGATCCCATATTTACCGCGCAATACTGGAAGGTTTGGCCTACGCCCTGCGCGAAGGCAAGGAACGGATCGAGAAACGCAGCGGCGTCCCCATCCGCAGGCTGAGAGTCGCCGGGGGTGGTTCCCAGAGTGACGCCGCCATGCAACTGACCGCCGATGTCTTCGGCCTGCCCGCAGAGCGGCCCCATACCTACGAAACCTCCGGGCTTGGTGCCGCTATCGACGCCGCCGTTGGCCTGGGGCTTCATCCGGATTTTGAAACGGCGGTGAACGCGATGACCCGAGTGGGTGATGTCTTCCATCCGCAGGCCGACACCCAGAAACTCTACGAGCGCCTGTATCGTGAGGTGTACCTGAAGATGTATCCCCAGCTTCAGCCGCTGTACCGTAAAATTCGGGATATTACGGGGTACCCCGATTAACACAGCAAACCCAACAATCTCTTGAATTTAGCCGTCACTCCGGTAAAACTCTGGATCAGTCACAACAACAATCACCCGGTTCCACCCCCAGAGCACAAAGGCAAGCCCGATGTCGGCCTTAGACTACCTTGTACCCTATGACTTCTCGCCGCTCACCATATTGAGTTTCGTGCTCGTTCTGGCGTTCTACGGGTACGGCCTGGTCAGGATGCCTGCTGACGACCGGCCTGGAAGCGGCCGGATACTGGTATTTGTGGTGGGCGTTATGCTTTGCTACGGCGTGATGCAAACCCGTTTCGATTACTACTCCCAGTACATGTTCTTCGTTCACCGGGGCCAGCATCTGATACTGCACCACCTGGGGCCGATCCTGATTGCCCTGTCCAATCCCCTTCCGGTGATGCGATTCCTCTACAGCCTGATCAATCCAGGCATACGGCGGGCATTAACACCGCTGGGATGGGTGTACCGTTTTCTCCAGCACCCGGCGATTGCCTCATTCCTGTTTGTGGGGCTCATCTACTTCTGGCTGTGGCCGCCAATCCACTTCGACGCCATGCTCAGCCGGGATCTGTATTGGGTGATGAACTGGAGCATGCTACTGGACGGCATGCTGTTCTGGTGGTTGATCTTTGACCCACGTTCACCCGTCATCAGCGACGCTCTGGGCTACGGCAAACGCATCCTTCTTCTGGCCCTGGTTGCCATCCCCCAGATGATTCTGGGCGCCACCATCGTGTTCTCAAGGGGCATGGTGTACGACGTGTACGAAGTCTGCGGTCGTGCCTGGCCAATGCCGCCAGAAACGGACCAGTTGCTGGGCGGATTGCTGACCTGGATTCCCCCGGCGATGATGAGCATTCTCGGCATTCTGATTATCCTTCGACGTGCCATGCGTGAAGATGGCAAGGTGTCGCCCTATAACGAAAAGCTGAAGGCCAGCCATTCATGAAAAACCGGTTCCTACCCTGCAGTCATAAAGCGATCTCTACCATGGCACTTTTGGCGTCCCTGGTGATGCTCGGTGGGTGCTTTGGCGACGATGAAAACTGGAATGGCAAAGACATCAGCGGCCTGATGCCGGAACTTGCCTTCGAGCTGACTGGCACCTCCGGCGACACGGTGACGGCCGAGCAAACCGACGGCAATATCCGGCTGCTGTTCTTCGGCTTCACCTCCTGCCCTGATATCTGCCCCGCCACACTCCAGAAGTTGTCCAGAGCGGTGAAAGATTTACCGGAAGCGTTGCGGACGGACACGCAGATTGTCTTTGTCAGCGTGGACCCGCAACGGGACACCCCCGAACGCATCGACAGCTACGTAAGCTTTTTCAGCGACCGGGCCATCGGCCTGACCGGCGAGGAACCAGCGCTCAGGGAACTCAGTAAGCGTTACCGCACCACCTTTGGTTACGACGAGCCAGATGCGGAAGGCAACTACAACGTCTCACACAGCGGCGCCGTGTATGTGTTCGACCGCGAAGGAAAGGCCCGTCTGTTGATCCGTCCAGAGCTGAGCGTGGAGGATATACGTACGGATCTGGTGGCGTTGGCTGAGGAAAGCTAACGCAACACGAGATCACGAGACTATGCCGCGCTCCCTTAGGCTCTCTATTTCGCCAGAAGAGAGGCCAACAATAGTCTCAAGGACTTGTTTTGATTGCTCCCCCAACAGCGGAGGCGCCGTCCTGTAACTTACCGGTGTCAGCTTCAGCCTGATCGGATTGCCAACCGTCGGGACATCGTCCAGCGATGGATGTTGAACAGACTGTTTCATTCCCCGCGCAAGAACCTGTGGGTCTTCAAATACCTGATCCAGGGTGTTAACCGGCCCACAGGGCACCCCTGAACGCTCCAGAATCTGCACCCATTCCTGGGTTGACCGCATCACCGTGGCCTGCCTTAACCTGGGAATCAATTCCTTCCGATTCGCCACGCGAGCCCGATTTGTCGCAAAACGATCATCGCTTGCCCACTCCGGATGCTCAAGAACATCGCACAACCGGGTGAACTGCTCATCGTTACCGACCGTTAGCACCATGTTGCCATCTGCGGTAGGAAAATCCTGGTAAGGCACAATATTCGGATGGGCATTACCCATCCTCCCCGGCGCCTGGCCCGTGGTCAGGTAATTCATGGCCTGATTCGCCAGACAGGCTACCTGCACATCCAGCAGCGCCGCCTCCACATACTGCCCCTCTCCCGTACGGTCACGGTGACTCAGCGCAGCGAGCACACCAATGGTGGCATACAGCCCGGTCATGATGTCTGTCAGTGCTACACCGACCTTCATCGGCCCAGCGCCGGGCTCACCGTCCGGTTGCCCGGTGATACTCATAAGCCCACCCATGGCCTGAATTAGGAAATCATAACCGGGCCGGTTCGCGTAAGGGCCATCCTGGCCAAATCCGGTGATCGAGCAGTAGATGAGTTTGGGGTTGATTTGCTTCAGGTTGTCATAATCCAGGCCATAGCGTTTGAGGCCCCCGACCTTGAAGTTTTCAAGGATGACATCCGACTCTGCGACCAGTTTTCGGATCAGTTCCTGCCCTTCGGGATGCGCGATATCGACCGCAAGGGATTGCTTGTTTCGATTGGCAGTCAGGAAATAGGCAGAGAGATCTGCGTTGCCATCGGCCCCCTGAAGATAAGGCGGCCCCCAGGACCGGGTGTCGTCCCCGGATTTGGGGCGCTCAATCTTGATAACCTCCGCACCCAGATCGCCCAGGAGTTGGCCCGCCCAAGGGCCGGCCAGCACCCTGGAAAGATCCAGGACACGCAAGTGAGATAGGGCACCAGTCATTTAATTCTCCTTTACTCAATCAATTTAGCTCCTATCCCCCCTCATACTCCCGGACCAGTGCCTCCAGAAAATAGAGACCAGCGGAGCTCAAAAAGCAGCGATCAGCTCCGGCGCGAAACAGCAGATTGCGTTTATCCAGATAATCCAGGGCTTCCGGCACCCCTTTTTCAAAGCGAGCCGCCCTGAGAATCTCCTGATACTCCTCATCGCCCGCCAACGCCGCCAGGTCCTGCTCATTCAATCCGGCATCGGGCCGGCCAAGGTATTCGAGATCCCGACCGCTGCGTGCGAAATAACGCCCGATCAGCAGCAAGATCACCTGCACCCGGAAGGCGTTCTCATCGTGCTCTTCGTTCTCTTCGTCACTGCTTTCCTTGAGAAAGAAAAACGCGCCGCGTTCGTTAAACACCAGCTCGCTGCCCAAGTGCTCGTAGAATGTCCGGAAATGGGACAGGTGGTTGTACAGCAAGTTGTAGAGCGGATTCGCCCGCAGCTCGGAGCGGTTGCTGTCCCACACATCCCGCACAATCACCCGGCCGGCCTGAAATTCCCGGTAGATCGCGGCGCTGTGGGCCGGCAGGATCTGCTCGAAGCTGCTCGAACTTTGGGACTGGTCCGGGGATTCGGTGGTGTCTATCGCGTCAGAGAATTTAGGCATGGTGTTGCTCCAGGCGGCGCTTTCGGTAGACAAACTGTTCGCTGTCGGATGACTGGTCCAGGATTCGGAAACGGTTGGTGGTCACCACTTGCAGTCCCTCCGGTGGCGAATTGACCAGCCGGTTCAGGGCTGCCAATAAGTCCGGAAAGCGATAACCGGGGATAAAACCGTCCAGGCGGCCGTGCAGCTCCCGCACAAGGTCCGTGGTGGGGCGCAGTTCGAGGGTTTCCAGCCATTGATACAGCTGGTTGATACGCTGAACATCAATCCGGGTATGGCGGCCGCTGCCGTCCACGGCTGCCAGAACCGGTACCTCGGCTTTGCGACGAAGATCGTTCAGGCGCAAGTCCAGCTCGCTGAACAACAACTGGTAGTAGCTGGACGATTCACCGAAAGCGTAATGCTTCGGGCGCTGCTGGGCCCGCAGGCCAACAAGGAAACCGGTGCTGCGGGCAAAATCCCCGCCTTCCAGCCATTTCCGTTTCAGGCTGAGGGTCTCGGTTTCGCCCTTGAGTTCCCGCAGTTTGCCGTAGAAATGCTCCATGGCGTTGTACTGAACCATGCCCTGGCGGGTCTTGCGCAGGAAGTGCTCCACTTCCTGGGCCACCGCCTGAATGGGTTTGTACAAAGCGTTGAGGCTGATGGAGGAGCGGAACAACTGGTCCGCCAGGCTCTGGTCGTCGTGGGTTTCCAGCAGCCGGACGATGGCTTCCAGGGTCTCGAAAAGGTTACTGCCGTCGGGCAGTCGCGTATCCGGATTCAGGAACACCAGGGTCGGTTTGATGTGGCGCTCGTACAGGGTCACGATCTGCTCGAACAGGTTCTGGCGGAACTCCAGGTATTTCTCCGGCGCCCGGCTAGCGTCGCCGGACAGGTCCGCAAGTTGCGCACTGATCGTCTGCATGCGCAGCACATTCTGGCGCAACAATCCGATGAGCTGACTGACCCGCTCGTTCAGATCGTCCCGCAGTTCGGTGTAGTCCGGGTCCGCATCGCTGAAGCTGCTGGTTTCCAGGCGATTACGCACATCGCGCAAGGTCACCAGATGTCCTCTGAGCCTGGCATCGGTCAGTTCCTGATACAGCGAGGCGTTGCAGGCCCGCATCAAGTTGATCAGGGCATCCTGGAACACCAGTCGCCGCTCACCCTCGGCCTTGATGATGTCAATCACCAGGCCGCTGCGGAACAGGTTGTCAGTGTTCAGCGCCAGCCGCACCCGATCCCGGTCGGCCTTGCCGAGGGTTTGGGTGTAGTCCATCACCTCGGCCACCAGGTCGCTCTCGCGAATATACCGGGCCTCGTTCCGATCCATCCGCTCAATCATCCGGAACAGAATCTTCGGGTGCTCGAACAACAGCCGGGTGGTGTCCAAGGTGCTGAAGCGCTTACTCATCCGCCGGCTCCAGCAGGCTGTTCTGGGTCTGGTCACCCCAGTGGCTGAGCGATTCGCCGTTGGTGAACCCCTCGGCCCCGCCCCAGAACACCAGGGTGCGCTGCGGGCTGTAAGGCCTTGCCGTGCGCATCTGCCCTACTTCCAGGTGCCGGCCAATCAGATAAATCACTTCCGCACTGGCACTGTGGGTGGCGGCTGAGAACAGATTGAAGCCCTGGTTGCGCAACCGTTCCAGCAGCGA
This sequence comes from Marinobacter sp. M5B, assembly GCF_042604615.1. NCBI lineage: Bacteria > Pseudomonadati > Pseudomonadota > Gammaproteobacteria > Pseudomonadales > Marinobacteraceae > Marinobacter > Marinobacter sp. M5B. The sequence goes on along the minus strand of NZ_CP156894.1, from coordinate 2,226,923 downwards.
AGGCATCTGGCTAATGTCCACACTGGCCAGCTCGTCCAGCACCATGGGGAACGACAGCTGCACGCCGGGATACAGCACCCGTTTCAGCAGCCGGTACACCAGTTCCAGATTGATCAGCGCTGTGGTGGAGGTAGACTGGCCCTTCTTGTCCAGGTTCGCGGCGTTCTCCTTGCGGGTGCGGTAGGAAATGCCGGTGATCACCCGGTCCATGGTCAGCCGCTTGCTGCCGCCCTCCCCGAAAAAGTCCGCCACAAAAACCCGCAAACGATCATAGAACGCATCGGACTGCAGCTGGTTGCCATAAGGGTCGATGTTATTGGCTTCTTCCACCAGATTGCGGAATTTCGGATCGGTGTGAATATCCACCCGGATTTCCACCAGATCGTTGATGCGAACGCCGTCCAGTTCCCGGTTAAGCTGTGCCTCGAAACGGGCAATGTGCTCGTGGTTGGATTTTAGGGCCTGGCGGTAGCTGGCCACGGTTTCGTTGTGAATACCGACCTGCTGTTCGAGCACATTCCAGCGCTCGGCCATGCCGGCAAACAGGTCCGACAGGCTCTTGAAGGTCTCACGGATAACCGATGACGCCGGGCCGTCTTTCTGCAACTCACCTTCGGCATCGTCATGGATGCCCAGATACACGAACTGACGAAGGTGATCGAGGATGTTGCGGCGGCGCTCTTCCAGGTCGTCCAGTTGGGTTTGCAGATCGTCGAAAGCGGCGGCGGACACCTTTTCCATGTCCAGCGGCTGCTCCGCTTCCACGGTCTTCAGATGCGGGAAACGATGCTCCACGGTGCCCACGCTGCGGCTGAGGCCAGCCAGTTCCCGTTCCCGCTCTTCGATACGTTCCTTCTCGGCTTTGGCCCTGGCCACTTTTTGCTGTACGGCGTCCTGCTTTTCGTGCTCCAGCCTGGCCTGCTCTTCCAGCTTCGCCAACTGCTCCTCGGCGGCCTGCTTTTCTTCGGTGGCATCACGCAACGTGGTCGCCGACGCCGGATAACGGCTCAGGGTGTCCAGGTCTTTCTCGATGGAACGGATTTCTTTCTCCGTGCGCTCGATCAGCCGGGGCCGGTCATGTTCCTGATTGGCGGTGTCCGCCAATTCCGAGCGTTCCTTTTCAAGGCCGTATAGCTCGCCCTCAATATGCTGGCGCTGCTCGGAGAAGTTGGTTTGGCGAGCCGGCTGGGCCGGGTATTCGGCGTCGAACCAGTCGAAGCCCTTGTCATTGGGCACAAACAGCCGGGCAAAGGCTTCGATGGCGGCCTTGCTGTCGGCATCCAGATCCTGCCCGGGGCTGGCCATCACCAGACGGGCATCCACCGCCCGAAGTGGCGCGGCGGTGGCTTCATCCAACTGGTTCTGCAGTTGCCATTGCTGCTTGCTCTCGCGCTCCTTCAGGGCATCCAGCTTCCGGGTCAGATCCTGCTTCTGCCGCTGTAACTGCTCCAGCCGGATTTCTGCCTGGGCGGCGCTCTTCAAGGCGGCCAAGTGCCCTTTTTTGCTCTCGAGTTCCTCCTTCTGGATGTCCTCGATTTCCTGCAGGGTCATCTCGCCGTACTGGGACACCAGAAGGTCACCGTCTTTCTGGCTTTGCTCGGCCTGCTTGATGCGACGGTCGGCGGAACGGATCTCACCTTTCAGGCCGCTGGCTTCCTGCTCAAGCTTTTTCAGGGCCTGCAGCACATGGCGCAGGGTGTCGTTCTGTTCGTTGAACGTGGCCGCGGCAGCCGTGCGCTTCGCGGCAATGTCCTGCAAGGCATTCGTCACGCCATCCCGGAAAGCGGCGAAGTCATGCTGGCTGCTGAGCAGGGTCTGGTAGGCCTGGTAATCCCGGTACAGCTTCTCGAACCGGGGGCGCTCTTTCTCGATGCGGTTCAGTTGGGTCTGTTGCTGTTTCAACTGATCGTGGCGGTTGAGGAACTCGTCAATGTTGAAATCAAAGGCATCATCGGCAAACTTCTTGTCCGCCTCTATGATACTGGCCACCGCATTGGCCATGGCCTGGTCGTCTGCCTTCATTTCAAACAGCAACAGGATCAGCGTGCGCAACGACTGCACCCGCCGCTCGTCGGACTCACCCAGCGGCAGCACGGAATAGCGCACGGCATCGGCGTTCATCAGCTCACTGCTGTACAGCATCTGTTTGAGTTTGGCCGGGTCATTCACCAGCCGGGTCTCTTTGGAGAACCTCTTCAGGGTTTCCGACAACCGGCTGAACGACAGCTCCGGTACTGCCTTGCCAATGCCGTCCTCGCCCTCACCGTTCCAGAACAGAGGCCGCAATTGATCGTAGCTGGCCGGCACAAAGGCGCGACCATAGCTAAGCTGGCTGGCGCTATCCCGATAGAGGATCTGACAGTGCACTCCAGCGGGGTTCTCAGCCTCCATGATCAGGAAACTGAACTGGCTGGGAAAATAATGCTGGTAGCTTTCCTCGTTGCTGTAAAAGCTGCCGGCGCTGGCGTTGCGGAAGGCGAACTTTTTACGGCTGTTCTTGAAGTTGTTTTCCGGCAACAGAAACAGGCGCAGGGAATTCAGCAGGCTGGACTTGCCCAGGTTGCCCGGGCCCAGGATCAGCCCGTGGTTGTCCACCGGAATTTCCACGTAACAGAAGCCCGCCGAGTCCACCAACACCAAGCGGCGGATGCCAAAATTGAAATTGCCCGGGCTCCCCTGGGAGTCACTCATCCAGAATCATCTCCTGTTCCATAAATTTGCCGGTGGCCCGAAACGCTTCTGTCAGCGAGACGAACCCAAGCCCCTCCGCCAGCGCAATGGCTTTGGTGAATCGTTCGGTGCTGTCCGGAGTCTTGCAGAAACGGCCCTGCCAGGGCTGCCAGTCGCTGGGCTGCACAAACCTGGCTTTGTCACCCAGCGAGGCAGCCATCGTCGAGAACATCTGCAGGCCACCCGCATCATAATCGAATGCGCAGAATACGTCTTTGTAGCCGGTCAACCAATCAAGGATCGCGGCCCGGGTGATCCGGTTGCCGCCACCCAACACCACATCACACTTCGACAGCTCCAAACGCTTGCCCAGAGCATCACCGGCGAAGTTCAACATGTCTCGATATTGGTAAAAATTGCGTTCGTTCTCAACGATCAAAACAGAGCTTGCGCGGTGAAAACCGCTATCAACGGAATCGTTACCGACAACCACCACATCCGGCCGGCTGGAAGCCAAGGCATGGTGGTAAACGAGAAGGAAACTGACCTCGGTGCCATGGCGGTGAGAGTCGCCCTTTTTCGCGGCGTCTACTCTGCTTACTGGAGCCTCGGCAACGCGCTGCAGCTCCGCAAAAGCGGCTTCATCCAGGACCGTGACCATCCAGCGATTGGCCTGGACTTTCTCCGTGGCAAACAGCTGTCTGTGGAGGCGGCGGAACTGTTCCGGAAGCTTCTTTAGAAAGGCCTCATAATTTATTGGCTGGCCTTTGAGGATTTTCTCGAGGTAGTCGTTCAAGATCGCTCCATGGGCTGGATCATGGTGTCTTTGTTTACAGGGTTGGCTTCGAGCATGCAATAAGGCACGTTAACTGACTAGAATCCTAACGCGAGTACTGTGATGACGAAACTAGCCCTGACAACCGGTGCCAGCGCCGGCATTGGCCGTGAGACCTGCGCTCTCTTTGCCCGGAAAGGTTATAGGGTTATCGCCCTGTCCCGACAGCCGAGTGGTGTTGAGTCCGCCGCTCTGGAGATAACGCTGGATCTTGAGTCTTTTGGCCAGATTGAGGGTCTTGCGGGCGCGTTGGATAGCGAAATCGCAAGTGCCGAGCGGGTTATTCTGGTCAACAATTCCGGTTACGGACAGTTCGGGGCACTGCGCGATCTGTCCGAATCCATGTGGCAAAAGCAGTTCAGCACCCACGTATTCGGCCCCATCAAACTGGCTGCTGTCTGCCTGATGCTCTGCGAACAACACGGAACACCCTTGCGGGTCATCGCAGTCAGCTCCGTTTTATCCATTGTGCCCCAGCAAATGAAAGGCGCCTACTGTGCCGCGAAGTCCGCTATGAACGCAGCGCACGCCAGTTTCTGGTTTGATGAACAGGGCAGCAAAAGCCTGGAAAGTGTCTCGCTTGTGCTTCCCGGGCCCGTGGCGACCCGGTTCAAAGAGCATGCCCTGGCCGCTTTGCAGCCCGTGATTGGCCGGGCAAGCTCAGTGCACCAGGAAAAGTACGAAGCGCTGGAATCAGCACTGACGCCAGGGGCCAGAATGAAGCCGTTTACAGCCAGTGCGGCGGATGTCGCTGAAAAGATCTACAGGGCTGCAGAAGCGGCGCGTCCTAAGCCTCGATATCTGGTTACGCCGCAGACTTACATTGCCGCGTTTGTCACGCGGTTTATGCCGCACTCTGTTCAGCGTAAAATATTGGGGTAATACAACCACCCCACTGAAATCAGTGCACCTAATTGGACTATTTCAGCTTCAAATAGCGCGAGCGAGAATGTAGTGCATTAAAACCGGGCTCTATAGTTCTGCGGCATCAAATGCACATGCTGTTCAATTGCACCCGGCAAAATGAAAAACCGCGAAGCCAAACCGAAGTCGTAGACCCGGTAGAGACGGAACGCCTCCGAGAACTCATTAGAAAATGATCGCTCATTTTCGCTAATAAAGAACGGCTGGTACTTCCCTGATTTGGTCGCTTTAACCTCCAGGAAACGCTCTTGATCTCCTGACGCATCAAAAGAGCGGATGTCATACCCCAATCCATCGCCACGTCTCTCACTAGACCATTCGACTTCTGCGGCTAAGTCGGGCCGACCTTCTGAGATGAGGCGCTGCTTCTCTATGCGGAGAACAAATTTCTCAGCGCTCTCCCCCAATTGCCGATTCCGCCGCTCACGTTCTGAAAAATCGATACGTTTCGCCAGATAGCTAGGCCTACTCTCGGCCACATGAGGAATGCGCTCTGGCGGTTCTGGATCAAACACCATGTCCCAGACCCATTCCTGATGTTCCGATTCATCGACAACCTTGTCGGCGACGAGATTAACGTCGTCGACGACGCTCTGATGGCCAGCGAGATAGGACAGAACCACCTGTTTGAGCTGTTGCTGATAGTTGAAAGCGGGCTTATAGCCGGGAATGTATGGTAGCCCCAACTCCAATAACACAGCGCTGACGTTCTGGTGTTTGTATTCGATCGATCCCTCGGAGCGGTTATTCAAGCGCGGCAGTAGCGCCCTGCGGTGCGCTGCTTTGCTGTATGAGACTCCGACGAGGTGTTTTTCCAACATGGTCACGTAATCATTGACCAAAAATTCGCATTCCAACCAGTCCCAACCACCACGTTCGGGTTGAAGTAGGTTACGAATCGATTTCTCATCAAGACTGTTCAACAGCGCGGATCTGAGAAGCTCGCGGGCAATCTGGTTACCAAGCAGTTCGAACAGTTCGTCGTCCAGGCATGCATAATCAATGTGGGCATGGATAACGCCCTGCGATGGAGCTGTTGTCAGTTGCTGATAGGGCTCTTGCTGGCCGGGTCTGATTTTATGATGCCAGAACCCCTCACTCCGCAGGTGGAAAAATGGTAAATGGGGATTGTTTCGATCCGAGGGAGACGCCAATACCTGAAAACGCTCGGTGAAACGACTCTTAAGGTTATCGTCGAAATAAAATCGATTGTTCGTAACGTCGCCGGACTCAACGAGGTCCATCACCGCCTGTAACATGGCCACTTTGTGAGGGCTCTTATTAGCACCACCACTGTTCACGCGAAGCGTTGAGAAGCGCTTCTCGTAATCAAGCAAGCTCACCGGCCACTCCAATAATCCGCTTTCTCCGGGATGACCCATCGCACCCCACCACGCGGATCTTGCTGATCGCCTGCATACCTCGGAATCAGGTGACAATGCATGTGCAGAACCGTCTGACCTGCTGCCGCTCCACAGTTCATACCAATATTGTATCCATCCGGCTGATAACGTTCTTCAAGCCACTGCTTGCCCTGCTCAACCAACTCCATGATGGCTTGTTGTTCAGCAGCGGTGAGGTCAAACCAGTCAGCCGCATGGCGATTAGGGACAATTAACAAATGACCTTGGGAAACTGGAAAGCCATCCAGGCGTGTATGAGCCAAAGCGTTTGATGGCATTGAGCCTTGGTCTGATATTTCTGTGACCGCGCAAAATGGACAGCTATCTTCCACGTCAACTCCAAAATAAATCGGCGATATTCCATAAGTCGGTAGGCTGGGGAGTCCAGCACCTGAACAAACCTTATTAAACCTGTCCAAATAAGCTACTCTGAATTCACGAAACCACGCAAGACCAGATGGTTGTATACATGAAGTAATAGCGGCGAGCGAATGGACAAGAAAAAACTTACAGAGCGGGACATCTGCAGCAAGTTCATCAACCCTGCTCTGGAACAGGCAGGTTGGAACATGCACAGCCAGGTGCGCGAAGAGGTTTCGTTTACCGCTGGCCGCATCATTGTGCGAGGGCGGTTGCACACCCGGGGCAAACGCCGCCGTGCGGATTATGTTCTCAGCTTTAAGAAGAACATGCCCATCGCCATCATCGAAGCTAAAGACAACAACCACAGCCTGGGCGCCGGTATGCAGCAGGCGCTTTCCTACAGTGATGCTCTCGACGCCCCCTTCGTGTTCAGCAGCAACGGTGACGGCTTTCTGTTCCATGACCGGACCGGTCTGAGCGGAGCCGCCGAGACCAGCCTTAAGCTGGAAGAGTTCCCTTCGCCGGAATACCTCTGGGACCTATACTGCCAACACAAAGGCCTACACCAGCCTGAGGCGCGCCAGACAGTTGAACAGGCTTATTACGACGATGGCAGCGGCCGCACACCTCGTTATTACCAGACAGTCGCAATCAACCGCACGGTCGAAGCCGTAGCGAGGGGCCAAAATCGTATTCTGCTAGTTATGGCCACGGGCACGGGTAAAACCTTCACCGCCTTTCAAATAATCTGGCGTCTGTGGAAAGCCAAGCAAAAGAAACGCATCCTGTTTTTGGCCGACCGCAACATCCTCGTAGACCAAACCAAGAACAACGACTTTAAGCCCTTTGGGCAGGCTATGACGAAGGTCAGTAACCGGACAGTGGATAAGTCCTACGAAATTTACCTGTCTCTCTACCAGGCCGTCACCGGCAGCGAAGAAGAACAGAACATCTACAAACAGTTTTCCCCCAACTTTTTCGACCTGATTGTGATAGATGAGTGTCACCGTGGCAGCGCAGCGGTGGACTCGGCATGGCGCTCCATCCTGGAATACTTCTCTGCCGCCACGCACGTAGGCCTGACGGCGACGCCGAAGGAAACCAAAGAAGTCTCCAACATCGACTATTTTGGCGAGCCCGTTTACACCTACTCTCTAAAGCAAGGCATTGAGGACGGCTTTCTCGCCCCCTACAAAGTGGTGCGTGTGGACCTGGATCGCGATCTGCAAGGCTGGCGCCCCAATAAGGGCCAGACCGACAAGCACGGCGAGCTGATTGACGACCGGATCTACAACCAAAAAGACTTCGACCGCACCCTGGTACTGGAAAAGCGTACCGAGGTTGTTGCTGGCAAGGTCACCGAGTTTTTAGAAAACAGCGACCCGTTTCAGAAGACTATCGTGTTCTGCGAGGACATCGACCACGCCGAACGCATGCGCCAGGCCCTGGTCAACCTGAACCCGAAGCGGGTGCAGGAAAACCGCAAGTACGTGATGCGTATTACCGGCGACGAGCAGGAAGGCAAAGCCGAGCTGGACAACTTCATCAACCCGGAAGAGCGCTATCCGGTGATTGCCACTACAAGCAAGCTGATGACCACGGGCGTGGATGCCCAGACCTGCAAGCTCATTGTGCTGGACCAGCGCATCCAGTCCATGACCGAGTTCAAGCAGATTATCGGCCGCGGCACCCGCATCAACGATGATTACAACAAGCACTGGTTCACGATCCTCGACTTCAAGAAAGCCACTGAACTATTCGCAGACCCCAAATTCGATGGCGACCCGGTAAAGGTTTACCAGCCCAAAGACGACGACCCTATCAACCCAGATGACGAACGCGATGAAACGGACCCTGACGGGCCAGAACATGGATGCGGCGAGCAACCAGAAGGATATGAGATTGAGCCAGGCGAACAGTGGGAAACCGACGATCCGCCAGAAATTACTGGTGGCTCTCGCGCAGGCGTTGGACAAAGTGGCGGCAGAACCAAGTACATTGTGGGCGATGTCGAGGTTACCGTCATCGCAGAGCGCGTTCAGTACCTTGGCGCCGACGGCAAGCTCATCACTGAAAGCCTCAAGGACTACACCCGCAAAAAGGTGAAGGAGCAGTTCGCCTCCCTGGATGACTTCCTGCGCCGGTGGAACGAGACTGACCGCAAACAGGCCATCATCAACGAATTAGGTGAAAATGGTATTTTCTGGGAAGACCTCATCAAGGAAGTCAGCAAAAAGCTGGGAGCCGAAGCCGACCCCTTCGACGTCATCTGCCATATCGTTTACGACCAGCCCCCTCTGAGCCGCAAGGAACGCGCGGCGCAGGTGCGCAGTAACAACTACTTCAGCAAATACGAAGGCGCCAGCCGCCAGGTTCTGGACGCTCTGCTGGACAAGTATACGGACTCCGGCATCGAGACCATTGAGGATGTTAAAGTGCTGACCCTCGCACCTTTCAGCCAAATCGGAGCCCCAATGGAATTGCTTCAGGCATTTGGCGGCAAACCCGGCTACACCGAAGCCGTGAAGGATCTAGAGGACGCGCTTTACCAGCAAACCTCGTAAACTATCGCACTCTCAATATTTCAACCCGAATCACGTGATTCATCTCTGAAAACCCGGGATACCTACGTTTATGGCGATCAGCACCACCATCAAATCCATCCAGGACATTATGCGCAAAGACGTTGGCGTAGACGGCGATGCCCAGCGCATCGGCCAACTTGTCTGGATGCTGTTCCTTAAAATATTCGACGACCGGGAAAAGGAATGGGAACTGATTTACGACGAGTACAAATCCCCGATTCCGGAACACCTGCGCTGGCGCAACTGGGCCGCCGACTCCGAAGGCATGACAGGCGAAGACCTGAAAGGCTTCATCGACAACACCCTGTTCCCCGGCCTGCAGAACCTGGAACCTACCGGTGATGACTACCGGGGCGTGGTCATCCGCAACGTGTTTGAGGATGCCTACAACTATATGAAGTCTGGCCAGCTTATGCGCCAGGTCATTAATAAGCTGCAGGACGGCATCGACTTCAACAAGTCTGCCGAGCGCCATGAGCTGGGCGACATGTACGAGCAGATCCTCAAGGACCTGCAAAGCGCCGGGAACGCCGGCGAATTCTACACCCCACGTGCCGTCACCCAGTTCATGGTGAACCGTGTGGACCCGAAACTGGACGAAGTGGTGATGGACCCGGCTTGCGGCACAGGCGGCTTTCTGACCTGCACCATTGACCACAAGCGCAAGCATTACGTAGAGACCCCGCAGGACGAGCAGACCCTGCAGAACACCATCAGAGGCGTCGAGAAAAAGCCCCTGCCCCACCTGCTGGCTACCACCAACCTGGTTCTGCGCGGGATCGAGGTGCCAGACCAGATATCCCACGACAACACCCTGGCCCGGCCGTTGATTGACTGGGGCCCGAAGGAGCGCGTAAACGTCATCGTCGCCAACCCGCCCTTTGGCGGCATGGAAGAAGACGGTATCGAAACCAACTTCCCCAGCGCCTTCCGCACCCGGGAAACCGCCGACCTGTTCATGACCCTGTTCATCCACCTGCTGCGGGACGGTGGCCGCGCCGCCGTGGTGCTGCCAGACGGCTTCCTGTTCGGCGAAGGCATGAAAACCCGCCTCAAGGAAAAGCTGCTGAAAGAGTGCAACCTGCACACCATCGTGCGCCTGCCCAACGGCGTGTTTAATCCCTACACCGGCATCAAGACCAACCTGCTGTTCTTCACCAAGGGCAAGCCCACAGAAACCGTGTGGTACTACGAACACCCCTATCCGGAAGGCTACAAGAGCTACAGCAAAACCAAGCCCATGAAGTTCTCCGAGTTCCAGACCGAAATCGACTGGTGGGGCACCGAGGCCGACGGCTTCGCCAGCCGGGTGGAAACCGAGCAGGCCTGGAAAGTGTCCATCGACGACATCAAGGCCCGCAACTACAACCTGGACATCAAGAACCCCTGGCAAGGCGAAGAGATTAATCACGATCCGGACGAACTGCTGGCCAAGTACGAACAGCAGCAGTCCGAAATTCAGGAAATCCGCCACCAGCTGCGGGACATCCTGGCTGATGCGCTCTCTAACAATGTCGGACAGAACACCGACGGGGGTGCGACGTGAGTGCGCAGGAGCTGATTACTGAGCATCTGGATTTGTGGACCGGAGCGGTAACGAAAACGTCGAGCAGTGGCCGGGGGAATAATGGCAAGGTTGAGCTGACTGGGCTTAAGAAGTTGAGGGAGTTAATTCTTAAACTTGCTGTGACGGGGCGATTGGTTGAACAGGATGCGGGAGATGAGCCCGCCTCAGACCTCATCCAGCGAATCAATGCGGAGAGACTGAAGTTAGAGGGTAAGGGAAAAGTTCGGGCAACAAAGAAAGCCGTGTGCGCAAACACGGTCGAACCTATGCCCCACGCTTGGGCAACATGCACGCTCGGGACATGCATCAGCCTTATATCTGGCCAGCATTTGAAGGGCGATGAGTACTTTGATGATAAACGGCCCGATAGTATTCCTTATTTAACGGGGCCTGCTGAATATGGAACTCGAACGCCAGAACCTCAGCGACATACATTTGAAAGGCGAGCAGTGGCTGGAAAAGGCGACATTCTCATCACTTGTAAAGGCTCTGGGGTAGGCAAGCTAAACATAGCCTCCGAAGAGATAGCCATTAGCCGCCAGCTAATGGCAGCTCGACCAATTCTCATCAATGCTCATTTTTTGTACCTCCTTCTCGACAGTTTGCGAGATGCCATCCGCGAGAAAACCGTAGGCATTGCGATACCCGGCATTTCTCGTGGTGATATATTGAATGCGAACATCCAGCTACCCCCTCTCGATGAGCAACACCGCATCGTCCAAAAAGTCGGTGAGCTCATGGCCCTCTGCGACCGGCTGGAACAGCAAACCAGCGACCAGCTTGAAGCCCACGAAACCCTCGTAGACACCCTGCTCGGCACCCTCACCCAATCCGCAAACGCCACCGAACTGGCCGACAACTGGGCCCGTCTCGCCGCCCACTTCGACACTCTATTCACCACCGAGCAGAGCATCGACAAGCTCAAGCAGACCATTCTGCAACTGGCGGTGATGGGGCGGTTGGTGGAGCAGGATGCGGGGGATGAGCCAACCGAGAGCTTGCTGACCAAAATCGATCAGGAAATCGCATCGCTGGTAAAACAAGGGCATATCAAAAAGCCAAAGCCCACTCCTGAAATTTCTGACAATGATAAATTCTTCGGAATACCAGATTCTTGGCAATGGGTCAGGCTGGGAAGTCTCGCGCTTCATTCCGAGGCAGGCTGGAGCCCGAAATGTCACGGCGCCCCAAGAGAGAATCAGGGCTGGGCAGCCTTAAAGGTCAGCGCAGTTACTTGGGGAGAATTCCGCCCAGACGAGAACAAAGAGCTGCCATCCAACCTGACACCCCGGCCAGAGTACGAGGTGCACCCCTCCGACTTTCTGATCTCACGGGCTAATACATCAGAGCTGGTTGCGCGCTCGGTCGTCGTGCCCAAGGGGGCACCCACAAAGTTGATGATGAGTGACAAGATAATTCGCTTCGTTTTCAGCAATCAGGTTGAGCCCTTGTATGTAAACCTCTTCAACAACAGCCCTTATGCACGGAGCTACTATTTTTCGGTCGCGGGAGGAACAAGCAGCTCCATGAAGAATGTCTCCCGTGCGCAAATTCAAGCGCTTGCAGTTCCTCTGCCACCAACAGCAGAGCAAACGCGCATCGTTCAAAAAGTCGGTGAGCTCATGGCCCTCTGCGACCAACTCAAGGAACGCCTGAACCAGGCCAGCGAAACCCGCTACCAGTTGGCCGAGTCCGTCGTCGAGATATCTCTGACTTGAAAAGCCCAGGTCCCGCCAACCTCGGTCGTTACCCGTCAACTTGATGGACACTAGACAATCAAATATAAACTCATTAACCTATTGGGTTAATAAAAACGGTATTTATGGAAATCACCTTCGCCAACAAAAAACTGATGAAGCAGATGAACGATAGCCGGGAGATGGTTAAGGTTCATGGGTCCAAAAGAGCCAAAAAGCTTCAGATAGTGCTGACACAGTTGCATGCCGCGCCGAATCTTGGAATGTTCGCGCCACCATACAGCCCTCCGCATCGGTGTCACGAACTGACCGGCAACCGCAAAGGGCAACTCAGCGTCGACCTGGACCACCCTTATCGGCTTATCCTGAAGCCAGACCATGACCCGATACCACAGCACAGCGAAGGCGGATTGGACTGGCAGGCAGTTACAGAAATCAAAATTATTGGAGTGGTGGATACACATGGGTGATTCGGTAAAGAACCAATACGAGCCCAACTACGCAATTCTGCCCGGTGAAGTCTTGAGCAATGAGCTAGAGCTGCGAGACATGAGCCAGCAGGAGCTTTCAAAACGAACCGGGCTGTCTGCGAAACATATTGTCTCGATTGTTAAGGGTAAAGCTCCAATTACTCCTGAGACCGCTATCAAGCTGGAGAGAGCCATTGGCATGCCCGCCAATTACTGGCTGAACCTTGAGAGCAACTATCAGGAAATCAGGGCCCGCCTGGACGAAGAGGAAAAGCTTGAAGCTGACCTGCAGTGGCTCAAACGAATTCCGGTCAACGAGATGGTGAAGTTCGACTGGATCAAGCGCCACAAAGACAGGACGAATCAGCTCAGAGAGGTCTTGCGATTCTTCGGAATAGCAAGTGTGGGGCAGTGGGAAGATATGTGGCCACGGCTCAGCATTGCCTATCGTCAGAGCAGTCGATATAAGGTGTATCCGGAAGCGGTCTCCGCGTGGCTTCGGAAGGGGGAGCTCGATGCTGCATCAATTCACTGCGCTCCTTACAACAAACAAAAATTCCGGCAAGCGCTTGACGAAATCCGTGCTCTCACGGACATGACCCCGGATGAGTTCGTCTCCAAGATGCAAGCTCTCTGTGCCGAGGCTGGAGTAGCTGTTGTATTCGTTCCCTCATTGCCCAAAACCGGAGTGAGCGGAGCAACTCGCTGGGTTCATTCAAACAAGGCGGTCATTCAGCTCAGCCTCCGGTATCGCTCGAACGACCATCTATGGTTCACATTCTTTCACGAGGCCGGTCATATTCTGCTTCATGGAAAAAAGGACTTGTTCATAGAACGGACGGACAAAGGCAGCAATGGCCTTAACGAAGAGAAAGAGGCAGAGGCCAATCACTTTGCCCAGAATGAGCTGATACCGCCTAGAGCACTAGAGAAGTTCATCCACAACGGTGCTCTAACAAAAGCCGATATTTGCTCTTTCGCAAAACAGGTCGGAATTGCTCCGGGTATCGTTGTGGGCCAGCTACAGCACAGACGCGTTCTCGATTACCAGTTTTGCAACGACCTGAAGCAGTTCTACAAGTGGGACCATGAGCTGCGCTCCTGAGCATCTTTACCGCAAACCGGAGAAAGCACTTTATGGCAATCGAACAAGGCATCTGGCGCATTGGAGACCAGCCGAAAAAGCTAAAACCCTCCGCCCTGGCAGATGAAGCGCTTCTGGAAGACCAGGTGATGAAGGATATCTCTATCCTGAACGCCGATTGGCTCCTCATCGGCCGCCAGGTTCGCACCGGCTATGACAAGCTCATCGACCTACTTGCCATGGATGCGAATGGCTCCATCATCATCGTCGAGCTGAAGCGGAACAAAACACCCCGTGATGTGGTCGCGCAAACCGTTGACTATGCGTCATGGATAGCCAACCTTTCGGATTCCGACATAGTCGATATCTACCTTAACTTCGCCCAAACGTACCAACTGGAACACCAGACACTGGACGCGGCGTTCGCAGAGAAGTTCCGGACACCGCTTTCGGACATCACCATCAATGACAGCCATCAGATGGTCGTGGTCGCAACGTCCTTGGACGCAAGTTCAGAGCGCATCATCAACTATCTGAACGAGTATGCTCAGATATCCATCAACGCGCTTTTTTTCGCCGCCTTCGAGGACAACGGTCAACAGTATCTGAGCCGCGCCTGGATGATTGACCCGCTTGAAAACCAGGAGCGCGCTGTCACCAAGGGCAAGAAGGAACCCTGGAACGGTGAGTTCTATGTTTCGTTCGGTGACAACCGGCCGTGGGAGCTAGCACGCGAGCTCGGCTTTATCGCTGGGGGAGGCGCGGACTGGTACTCCAAAACGCTTTCAATGCTGTCTGAAGGCGACCGGGTCTGGGTCAATATTCCGAAAAGCGGTTACGTGGGAGTCGGCATTGTTACAGGCGAGCGTGAGCGCGCTGACAATTACCAGTTCGAGACACCGGACGGACCGAAAACCATCCCAGAGATGAGTGACAGAGGGTCCTATACAAACTTAGTGCCTGATGTGGACGACGAGGCGGCGGAATACCTTGTACCTGTACGTTGGTTACACACCACTACGAAAGAAAGTGCTTTTAGCGAAGTCGGTCTGTTCGGAAATCAGAATACGGTCTGCAAACCCACCACCCCAAAGTGGAGTCACACTGTGAACAGACTAGAGCAAGCATGGGGCATTTCTTAATGGCCTATGAAAGTTGCCCAAGCTGCAGTGCACGGAAGCACCAAGTTGTTGAGTTTAAACGGTCATAATGCGCGACCAGCCAGCCGCCGGCAGGATACGTTATGGGTGCTGTAAATCAGCGATAAAAATAATGGAGGCGCGGGTCGGAATCGAACCGGCGTACACGGAGTTGCAGTCCGCTGCATAACCACTCTGCCACCGCGCCGGTAAAAGTTCGAAGGGGATTCGATACTTTTATGCTCTCAGGTGGGCATTGAGAGACTGTGTTAATTGGAGCGGGAAACGAGATTCGAACTCGCGACCCCAACCTTGGCAAGGTTGTGCTCTACCAACTGAGCTATTCCCGCTTGATCAACGAGGGCGTATTCTACGGATTAGGCCGTTTGCGTCAACCACTTTTTTCAACTTTCTGTTTTAGTTCAGATTCTGATCGATTGCCCTCGAACGCAGCAACCCCCAACACGCGAATTTGAGCTAGTATCAAGGAACACCCATCGCCAATCCTCAACAAAGGAGACGGGATTTCCAGATGCCCTCCCCTGGCAAGCTTGATTTCCAGAACGGCCAACTGACCGTCTCGGGCGACTGGACGCTTCCGAACTACGGCCGCTTGAAGCGGGACGTCCAAAAAACCGCCGCAATGGAGTCACCTAACGGGTATTCCGTCAATCTGGCAACAATCAATGCGATGGATACCGCCGGCGCATCCCTGCTGGTGGACCTTCTGGGTGCCCGTCAACTCCATGAGCTTACCGAGCAAACCCCCGGGCTTTCCAGCGAACGTCAGGAACTGCTGCGCCTGGTTGCCAACGCGATGGCCAGCCCTGAAGGAGAAAAATCCCTCCGATCCAACCCGATCACGGAGTTCCTGGCGGGTGTTGGCGAAAAAATCGAAGACTTCTGGCATCAACAACGTCTGTTGATTGGTTTTACCGGCCAGATACTGGCGACATTGGCGAGCATCCTTGCAACACCCTGGCGATGGCGGATCACCTCACTGGTGGCCCATGTCCATCAGACCGGGCTCAATGCCCTTCCCATCGTGGCGCTGCTGACGTTTCTGGTGGGCGCGGTCGTTGCGTTTCTGGGCGCCACCATTCTCGATGATTTCGGCGCCACCATTTACACCGTGAACCTGGTGGCCTTCTCGTTCCTGCGGGAATTCGGTGTTCTGCTGGCCGCTATCCTTCTGGCCGGCCGCACAGCCAGCGCCTTTACCGCGCAACTGGGCTCTATGAAAGCCAATGAGGAGATTGACGCCCTACGCACCTTCGGCCTGAGCCCCGTGGAACTGTTGGTTATCCCCCGGGTGCTGGCGATGGTGATTTCGCTTCCCATATTGACCTTCGTCGGCATGATCAGCGGCATTGTTGGTGGTTCGCTGGTGTGCGTCGTGGCGCTGGATATCTCGGTTCCGCAAATCCTGAATATCCTCGAAACCAAGGTAAGGGTCGTCCACCTTCTGGTTGGGCTGGGGAAAGCCCCTATCTTTGCGTTTGTGATTGCCGTTATTGGTTGCCTGGAGGGCTTCAAGGCTAGTGGAAGTGCCCAGTCCGTCGGTGAGCACACCACCTCCGCCGTGGTACAGTCGATCTTTATGGTGATTCTGCTGGATTCCATAGCAGCGATATTCTTCATGGAGATGGGCTGGTGAGAAAAGAGGCCGCGCACCAGGATGTGGTTATCAGCGTGAAGGGCCTTTGTAACCGCTTCGGTAGTCATGAGGTACATACGGATCTCAATCTTGACCTTTATCACCGGGAAATACTGGGGGTGGTTGGCGGCTCGGGAACCGGCAAGTCGGTGCTGCTGAGGAGCATTGTCGGGCTGCATACGCCAGATTCCGGGACCATTGAAGTCTTTGGTGAGCAGTTGCAGGCTCTTTCTCAACAACAACGCTCCCGTGTAGAACGGCGCTTTGGCGTGCTGTTTCAGAGCGGTGCCCTGTTCAGCTCCCTGACTCTCCAGGAAAACGTTGCCCTGCCGCTGATTGAGCATGCCAAACTGTCCCGTACTGACGCGGAACACTTGGCCCGGGTGAAGCTCGCACTGGTCGGCCTGCCAGCCAACGCGGCCGGAAAGTACCCCGCCCAGCTGTCAGGTGGCATGGTCAAAAGAGCCTCGCTAGCAAGGGCCCTGGCGCTGGACCCGGAGGTGTTGTTTCTGGACGAGCCCACGGCCGGGCTCGATCCGATTGGCGCCGCGGCTTTTGACCGACTGATTGTTACGCTTCGGGACGCCCTTGGCTTCAGCGTGTTTCTGGTGACCCATGATCTGGACACGCTTTACACCACCTGTGACCGGGTGGCCGTGTTAGCCTCACGGAGCGTACTGGTGGCAGACCGGCTGGCGGTGGTTGAAGCCACTGACGACCCCTGGATTCGCGATTACTTCCATGGGCCCAGAGGCCGCGCCGTCAATCGCATCCGGCCGGCCACGGGGCAATAAACATAAACAACCGGAAAGTAGCAAGGAAGTCGGGAGAGGCACGCTGTTATGGAACCCAGAGCACATCACGTCCTGATTGGGCTGTTCACATTGGTTGCGCTTACCAGTGCGCTCGCGTTCGCCTTGTGGCTGGGCCAGGCGGGCAACGACCGCGATTATGCCTGGTACGAAATCATTTTTGATCGGGGCGTCAGCGGGCTCTCGGAGGGCAGCCCGGTCAAATACAGCGGCATTGAGGTGGGCGACGTGGCCGAACTGAGCCTCGACCCAAATGACCCGCGCAACGTCAGGGTGCTCATTCGGGTATACGACGATGTGCCCATTAAGGAAGACACCCGGGCTGGCCTGGCGTTAACCAACATTACCGGCAGCATGAACATCGAACTGAAGGGCGGCACCCCCGGAAGCCAGAAGCTGACAGGAAGCCGTGAATCCCCACCGACCATCCAGGCCGAACCCTCGGCCTTTACCACCCTGATGGCTTCCAGTGAGGAACTGTTTGCCAAGCTTGATAAATTTCTCACCAACGCAAATACCATGGTGTCCAAGGAAAACTCCCGCAACCTCACCCGCAGCCTCAAGAACATCGAGGCCGTGTCGTCAGGGTTGATGGACCAACGCAGCGAACTGAGCAATCTGGTGGCGAGTTTCGATCAACTCAGTGTACAAACCGAGGCCACGCTGAAAACCTTCCGTCAATTTGGCAGCACAGCGAACACTTTGCTGGACAAGGAAGGCCGCCAGTTGATGGCCACTGCCCAGAGCGCCATGGATTCACTGGAAACCGCAACCGCGCGGCTTGAAGCACTCACCGCCCGCAACGAGGGCTCCCTGGACCAGGGAATGCAGGGCATCGGTGAACTGGCGCCGGCCATGCGGGAGCTGAGATCGACGCTGCAAAACCTGGACAGCCTTATCCACCGCCTGGAGGACGACCCGGCCGGCCTTCTGCTGGGCCGCGAGCCGATACAGGAGTTTAATCCATGACACTGACTGCATCACGGGCACTGCTCTGCATGGTCGTTGCCGCCACGTTATCCGCTTGTACTCTGTTCCCGGATCGACCGGCCAATCGAATATTTCAGTTACCGGCTTCCACGGTTGAGGAGTCCATCACTGGCAACAAACCATTCAGCACAACCCTTCGGTTCGTAACGCCGTTGGCCGAAGGCCCTGTTGATAGCTCGCGTATTCTGGTGAAACCGGAGGGCAACGAAATAAAGGCCTATCAGGGGGCGCGATGGAGCAACAAGTCCCCCATCCTGGTTAGGGACCAACTGGTCGATGCCTTTCGCCGGGATGGCCGCTTTGCTGGCATTTTAACTGGAACCAGCCCTGCCCGCAGTGATCTGACCATGGCCGGAGAGCTAAATGCGTTCCAGAGCGAGTATCAGGACGGCATGCCGGTAGCGATGATCAGGCTGGACCTGCATCTCATCGACGAGCGCACCCGCAATACCCTTGCCAGCAAACGCTTTGAGTACCAGCATCCGGCGACAGGGGAACAAGTTGAAGCAGTCGTGGAGGCATTTGGCGAGGCCAGTAACGCACTGGCCAACGAGGTGATTCGCTGGACGGTCGAACAGCGCCCCTAACCCGTTAACCCTGGTGTTTTTCCGGAAAAAGGTCCGGCCAGGCGGCCTTTAGATAGAGAATCATCGACCAGAACGTCAGTACCGCTGCCACGTACAACAGGGCCGTACCGGCCTGGGCCCAGACGACACCAGGAGGAAATGCCAGCAGCATGATAATGGCCACCATCTGCGCTGTTGTCTTGATCTTGCCAATGTAGGAAACCGCCACACTCGCACGGCTGCCGATTTCCGCCATCCACTCCCGCAATGCTGAAATCACGATTTCACGACCGATAATCACCGTGGCGGGAATCGTCAGAATGAAACTCGCGTGGGCTTCAATCAGCACGGTCAACGCTACCGCTACCATGAGTTTGTCTGCGACGGGGTCCAGGAAGGCACCAAAAGGTGTGCTCTGGTTCAGTTTCCGGGCCAGGTAACCATCCAACCAGTCCGTCGCCGCCGCCAGCGCAAACAAGCCAGCACTGACGAGATAGCTCCATTGCGCCGGCAGGTAATAGATAATCACGAAAACCGGGATCATCAGAATCCGGGAAAGGGTGAGAATGTTCGGTAAATTCATGCTATCCCTACTCGTCATGCAGTACTGCGTAGATGGTTTCTGCCAGGTTCCTGCTGATTCCCTGAACCTTGGACATTTCGTCGATACTCGCCTTGCGTAGCTCCTGGATGCCGCCAAAATAACGTATCAGATCGCGGCGGCGTTTGGGCCCGACACCCTCGATTCCCTCTAGGGTGGATTGCCGGCGTTTCTTGTCACGCCGGGCCCGATGGCCAGTGATGGCGAAACGGTGCGACTCGTCTCGGATATGCTGGATCAGGTGCAGTGCCGGCGAGTCTGCGGGGACCCGATAGAGGTCGCCGGTCATGGCATCAATCAACTGTTCCATACCCGCACGCCGGGTGACACCCTTGGCAACACCAATCAGCGGAATGTCCGTAACACCAAGTTCATCAAACACTTCCCGGGCAATGTTCAACTGGCCCTTACCACCGTCGATGAACACCAGGTCCGGGCGTTTGCCCTCACCTGCCACCATGCGTTTATATCGGCGCGTCAGAACCTGGCGCATGGCTCCATAGTCATCACCGCCGGTGACACCCTCGATATTGTAGAGCCGGTAGTCGCTTTTCAGCGGCCCATTCTCGTCGAAAACCACGCAGGATGCGACCGTGTTTTCACCATGGCTATGACTGATGTCAAAGCACTCCATGCGTGACGGCGTTTCAGCGAGATCCAGCAGGTCGCGCAGGGCCAGCAGGCGGCGATAGACCGTTTCCTTGCTGGCCAGGTGAGTCAGCAATGTCTGCCTGGCATTCGTCATGGCCAGATCCAGCCAGCGCCGGCGTTCTCCACGCACATTCTTGCGTACCCGGGTGTCACGACCGGCGGATTCTGTCAGCGCCTGGGACAGCAGTTCCTGGCCGTCGACGTCCACCGGCACCAGGATGTCCGGTGGAATTTCCCGGCGGGTGCTACCGCCGAAATAATACTGCCCCAGAAAAGCACTTAACAACTCAGCTTCTGACTGCTCAATACTGTATCGCGGAAAATAATCCTTGGTACCGAGCACACGACCACCACGCACGATGATCACCACAATGCACACCACACCAGCATCCTGGGCAATGGCCACCACGTCGGCATCACCCCCTTCGCCGTCCACGCTTTGCTGCTCCTGAACGTGCCGCAGGTGATTTATTTGGTCGCGGTAGACACCGGCTTTCTCAAATTCCAGATTCTTAGCCGCGGTTTCCATGGCCGCCATCAGATCCTGCAGGATCGCGGGGTTCTTGCCTTCGAGGAACATGGTGGCGTGGCGCATGTCTTCCCGATAATCCTCGGGGGAAATATAACCGACACACGGTGCCGTGCAACGGTTGATCTGATACTGAAGACAAGGACGTGTGCGGTTTCGGAAATAGCTTTCACTACAGGATCTTATACGGAAAATCTTTTGTAGAATATTAAGACTTTCCTTGACCGCTCCAGAGCTCGGAAATGGTCCATACCAGGTACCGCCGCCTTTCTTAGTGCGCCCCCTGCGAAACGTCAGGGAGGGATAATCGTCGTGTGAGGAAAGGTAGATATAGGGATAGGATTTATCATCCCGCAGCAGGATATTGTAAGGCGGCCGCAGGGATTTGATCAGGTTCTGTTCAAGCAGGAGGGCTTCGGTTTCACTGCTGGTGATGGTGACTTCGATGGAGTCAATTCGGGAAACCAGGGCTTCGGTCTTGGGCGCCAGGCCGGATTTGCGGAAGTAGCTGGTCACCCGTTTCTTGAGGTTCCGGGCCTTACCCACATACAGCACATTGCCAGCGGCGTCGTACATGCGGTAAACGCCGGGCCGCTCGGTCAACTGTTTCAGGAAGCTTTTGGTGTCGAACTCCCTGTTGTTCCCTGCCTCGGCAGAATCAGCCGGTGCGTCAGACCTTGTCGGCATCGAGCAACCCGAGCCTGACCGCCATCAGCGCCAACTCAACGTCACTGGAAATTTCCAGCTTCTCGAAAATGCGGTAGCGGTAGCTGTTTACAGTTTTTGGGCTGAGGCAAAGCTTGTCGGAAATGTCCTGCACTTTCTGGCAGTCCACCACCATCATGGCAATCTGCATTTCGCGCTCGGACAAACGGTCAAACAGGGATAGCTCGCCGTCTTCGTCCCTCGCATCGCCGCCTCCAAGCTGCTTGAGCGCCATTTTCTGGGCAATTTCCGGGCTGATGTAACGCTGCCCGGAATGCGCCATGCGGATGGCACGCACCATTTCCTTGATGTCGGCGCCCTTGGTGATATAAGCCGATGCGCCAGCCTGCATCACCCTGGTTGGATAGGGGTCATCAGCACAGGCAGTCACCACGATCACCCGCACAGCGTCGTCAATGCGCAGGATTCGCCGTGTCGCTTCCAGCCCCCCGATACCAGGCATGCGGATGTCCATCAACACGATGTCCGGGCTGTCTTTACGCACAGAATCAATAGCATCCTCGCCTGAAGATGCTTCGCCGATGACTTCAATATCGGGGTTGTCCGCCAGCATCCGGGTAATACCGGACCTGACCAGTTCATGGTCGTCTACAACCAATACCCTGATCAAAACTCACCTCGCACGCGGCTTTTATGGGAATTTACGAATTGTACCGGTTAAGGGTTCCCGACGGTAGATGCATCCATCAATACCGGGACCCACTGCTCAGGACACAATCATCAGCGGGGCACGCCCAGGCTTGCGGTATTCTCTACCGGATCGAACCAGACCACCAGATCCCCCCGCCGAGCCGCCGATTTTACCCGCTCACGCTCTGCCATGGGGTTCTCAGTGTCGTTCAGGCCGTGGTACCGAGTGCAGTATTCGTCAACCAGCCCGTCAAGCTGATCCTCTGAAAGCAGCCCCACATCCACTACGAATTTCTCTTCACGTGGGTCCGGCTGGGGCTCGTGGCCTGCTTCGTCGGTCATTTTCAACTCCACCTCAAAGCAGCCATGGTAATGGGTTTGGCGAGGCTGTAGAAGACCGATTATCAGGCTTTTTTTCACCACTTGGCGTTGACCGGTCGGTCAGGCTGCCTTAAACCGGGAAATCAGCTGACGCATGGTGACCGATTCCTGTCTCAGGTATTCACTGATCTGGCGGGTGTTATCAACACTGGTGATCAGGGAACCCGAACTGTCATCAAGCGCCCTTGACCGCCGCCCGACACGGTCAATCTCTTCCCTCTGAACCGCAACCGCATCCCCGATTTCAGCACTGCGAAGCTCCAGCTCCGTGAACTGACTCGCAAGACGCTCCAGGTGGTCTTTCAGGGCATCAAGGTTCCGCCGGTTCATACCACCGGCGTCGCGCATTTCGTCCAGCAGGCCTTCAACGCCGGAAACCCCGGTTACCAGGTCGGTCACCCATTGGCGAATTTCCCTGGTGGAGTCCGACGTACGCTTCGACAGGGTGCGCACTTCGTCTGCCACCACGGCAAATCCCCGACCGTGTTCGCCGGCACGGGCCGCTTCAATCGCTGCATTCAATGCCAGCAAATTGGTCTGCTCCGCGATATCGGCAATGACGCCGATCACGCTCTCGATTTTGCCCGAGGATTCACTCAATGCCTGGATAGACAGGGACACCCGCCCAATTACCTCCACCGTGTGTTCAGCTGCCTGCTCACTGTTTCTGAGCCCTTCCTGAACCACCGCATTGGCCGCCACGGCATCTCGAACCGTAGTGGCTGAGTTCTCGGTGGCTAAATCAATGGCCGACGCCTGGTTCGCAATGGCCGCCATTGACTGGCTGACATCATGAATCTGCCGGCGGGTAGTATCAGTGGACGCCTGGACGTCCTCTGCCTGAGAGTCCAACGATGTGGACCGGTCATTGATGCTGTGGGCAGCCGTCCTCACTTCTCCGATAAAGAGCTCAAACCGGCTAACCAACCCTACCAGCGCGCGCGTCACACCAGCCACTTCATCGTGTCCGGTAATAACCGGGCGCCGGGAAAGATCTGAGGTCTCGTCCATTTCCCGGAGGCCGGACTCCAGCAACTGCAGGCGGCCAATCACTGAGCGCCGAAGCCAGAGCGTCATCAAGACCACAGACATCAGGAATACAGCAGAGCCGGCCAACAGCCAGATTTTCTGGGTATCGAGAAAGGCCAGCAGGTCCTGACTACGAACTTCAATGATGTTGCGGCTGGCTTCCTTACGGTTGTTGATCGCCTTGAGCATCGGGCCGAGGGCCGGGAACAAGTCAAAATCCACCACTTGCCCTACTCGATAGTAGCTCCGCCCTTCGATACCCGGTCTCATGGATTCGATGAGCGCCAGCACGCTCTCGAACAAGGCTCGATTATCCGTCGCCCACTCGCTCAGCCCGGCATTGTCCTCGATAGCACGCCAGTGCTCCGGCAGCACCTCGGTCAATGCCTGGAATTCCGCATCGATTTCATCCCAGAGCATCAGCTGCGCCTTGATCTTGTAGGCGAGGTCCTGCAGCCGGCGATGGTCCTGTTCAAGGTCTTCCAGCAGCCACGACTCCATAAGACTTTCCCGAACCAATGCCTCTGAAGCGGACTCAGCACGGGTCATAATGCTCGATGACAGGGCCGCCAATGCGGCCAAAGCAAACACCGATAGAAAGGAAAAGAACAGAATACGGCTGCGGACAGTTCTGAGCATGGTATCTCCACTGGGGGTATCGTCCAATGGAGCTTATGCCTGTTTTGTGACATTTTTATGTCGCGAATGGCGCCATTTTCCAGTCGGAAAGCCTCCGATAGACCATCATCGAATGTCGAATACGCGGGAAATCCCCTACGCTCATTCTTTTACCCATTGCGCCCAGCGCGATATTCTTTAGGTTGGCACTGATTCCGAACAGGCGTAAACGATGGTCCACAGCAAGCCTTTCTCACAGGCCTGTGTAAATAACAGGCAACCAATACTGGAATGCATCAAAACGGTGTTCACCGAGCCGGCCACCATATTGGAAATTGGAACGGGAACGGGGCAACACGCTGTTTACTTTGCAGCAGAGCTCCCCCACCTGACGTGGCAGCCCAGTGATCGGCCTGGAGGCGCCGATCATTCCCTCGGCTGGATCCAGGAGGCTGACCTTGCCAATATTCGCCCACCTCTAGAACTGGACGTTTCCCTGGGAAGCTGGCCGGTAGACACCATTGATGGCGCCTATTCCGCCAACACGGCTCACATCATGTCGTGGGAAGAGGTAGAGGCAATGTTCGCCGGGCTGGCTAAACGCCTCATTGCCGGCGGCCTGTTCTGCCTCTATGGGCCGTTTAATTATGAGGGGCAATTTACCAGCGACAGCAATCGCCAGTTCGATCACCACCTACGGAGTCAGGCCCCGCACATGGGCATCAGGAACATGGATGACATGCTGGAACTGGCGGGCCGAGTTCGGTTCGGGCTTGAAAGCGATTTCGAAATGCCTGCCAACAATCGACTGCTGGTATGGCGCAAACTGTAAACAGCCACTCTATGTCAGGAGGGATCACGCAATGAGCCACCAGAGACTCACAATGCTGATCAGCGGCAAGGTCCAGGGCGTCTGCTATCGCGCCTCCGCGGCCGACATGGCCAACAGCCTGGGTGTTACCGGTTACCGGCTACGCCAGAAACCTGCCGGATGGCCGCGTAGAAATTGTTGCAGAGGGCTCACCGGCGTCACTGGTTTCGCTCAGACAGTGGTGCCGGGACGGCCCTCCCTCGGCAATCGTCGATAAAATCAACACCACCGAAGACTCTGCAACCGGTGAGTTCACTAACTTTGGAGTTCGGTAACCACCGGCTGGATGACACTACTCGGAACATTTCTTCACACCCTTGAGACCACGCTGCCGGTATTCGCCATGGTGTTTATCGGCCTTGGTCTCAGGCGGCTCGGCTGGATCGATACCAACTTTATCAACACGGCGTCGGCACTGGTCTTCCGCGCGACTCTGCCAACCCTGGTATTCCTCAGTATTGTACGCGCGGACCTGGATACCACCCTCAACCCCGCACTGCTTGGATTCTTCGTAGCCGCCACCCTCGCCAGCTTCCTCTTCTGCTGGCTTTGGGCCATACGTGCCGCACCAGCGATTGACCGGGGTGTGTATGTGCAGGGCGCTTTCAGGGGCAACTGCGGTATTGTGGGCCTCGCCCTGGCGGCAAGCCTCTATGGCGACTTTGGGCTTTCCGCCGGGGGCCTTCTCCTGGGCGTGGTCATTATTTCCTACAATGCGCTCTCCGTGGTTGTCCTGACAGCCTACCAGCCGGGTCAGACGGCCAGCTGGGGGCGCATTCTCGGTGATATCGGGCGCAACCCGCTCATTCTGGCGGTGGTCATCGCCGTTCCCTTCGCCTGGTCCGGGTTACAACTGCCGAACTGGCTGATGACCAGCGGTGACTATTTCGCCTCACTTACCTTGCCCCTGGCGCTGATGTGCATTGGCGGCACGCTCTCCTTGAGCGCCATGCGTACCGATCGCAAGCTGGCGATCAGTGCCAGTGTGATGAAGATGGTGACGTTACCGGTATTGTGTACGTTCGCTGCCTGGCTGGCCGGGTTTGAAGGGCGCGAACTTGGGCTGATGTTCCTGTTCTTCGCCAGCCCGACAGCCGCCGCCAGTTTTGTCATGGTCAAGGCGCTGGGCGGCAACGACCGCCTGGCAGCCAATATCGTGGCTTTGACCACATTAATGGCCAGTGTAACGGTTACGGCAGGGGTGTTTGTGTTGCGGACGGCAGGGGTGGCTTAAGTGGCATGCAATAAAAAACCCCAGCATCTCTGCTGGGGTTTTGTATTGGCGGAGAGGGAGGGATTCGAACCCTCGATACGCTATTAACGTATACACACTTTCCAGGCGTGCGCCTTCAGCCACTCGGCCACCTCTCCAATACTCTTTAAATAATTCGTTCCAAATCAGCAACGTCGTCGCTCATTTGAGGGCGCAAACTCTAATGGTTTTGTTCCGGTTTGGCAACTCCAATTTTCAAATCCTTTTCTGACCAACCACAGCTACCACAGAAACCTGATGGCCGCCTGTGCGATACTGGCATAGTTACCCAATACCCTAAACACCGCTCGGGGGCGACCCGTTATGATGATGAAAGCCGACGAATCCACGCTGGTACTGATTGACCTCCAGAAAAAACTCATGCCTGTCATCAGCCACGGAAATTTAATGCTGGCAGAGAGCGTTAGACTTGCGCAGATTGCCAAGCTGCTTGATGTGCCGGTGATTGCCACGGAACAGATCCCGGAGAAGCTTGGACACAACGACGAACAAATCAGTGCTCTAGCTGATCAAACCTTATCCAAGACTCACTTTGATGCCTGCGGTGGAGGGCTGGTGGAGGCCATTGCCGATAACCGGAAACAGGTGGTTATTGGCGGTTGCGAAGCGCATGTATGCCTGTTGCAAACCGCCCTATCCCTCCTCGCTGCGGGTTTTCGTGTATGGGTGGTGGAAAACGCGACCGGCTCACGCCATGACAACGACCGGGATGCTGCCCTGGAACGAATGCAGCAGGCCGGGGCCGTTATCGTAACGCTTGAGATGGTGGCTTTTGAGTGGATGCGGGACTGCGAGCACCCACGTTTCCGGGAAGTTCAGAAACTGATCAAGTGACGAAGCGAATATCACCAATGCTGTCACTGGAATCACATCAGGGTTCCAGTGAGACACATTAGGGAAACTGTTGCTGAATTGGGGCGCCCCAAATATTTACGTTTACGTAAAGTAGATGTATCTGCCTGTTACCGCTGGAATTTTCAAAATCACCAAAAAATGCATGAATTTCAACCATTGACGACGATGTAAAAGCTATCTAGTCTTCTCTCGTTGAGCCCCAAAAGGGTATCAACACATGAAATCATGCCAACCGGCCTATCTGCCGGGGCACAACAACAATATTGACCACGGAAGCCGTGATCCGGCCTGGTGGAAGAGGATTTCAGCATGTCACTGGTAAAACAGTCCCTGAGCATGGGCCCATGCGCCCACACCCTGCAACACCCTACAGCTCCTTCAGCTCCTTTCCTTTCTCTTGCGCTTAGCACATCCCGATCGCTCCGGCCGGATCTTTTACGACTTTCCACATTCGTGCAATCACCAAATCCGACCGGCAGCTAATCGCGTCCAAAACCCGATAGCGATTGAGTTTCGGTAGCGCCCGCAATCTACCCGCCGGCCTCCGTAACTAAGGGCGACCCCCTGTGCAAGAACAACCCGGAGCAAAAGGAATCCAAACAATGACTGTATTTACCCATCCTGAATTCGACCATCACGAACATCTGACGTTTTGCTGCGATCCGGAGACCGGGCTGCGCGCCATTATCGCCGTACACAATACCTCTCGTGGACCCGCTCTAGGCGGATGCCGCATGTATCCGTACGCCAGCGACGACGAGGCTCTGACAGACGTGCTCCGCCTGTCAAGAGGAATGACCTACAAGTCGGCGCTGGCCAACCTTGATCTCGGCGGCGGCAAGTCCGTCATCATCGGCGATCCACGCCAGCACAAAACCGAAGCCTTGCTCGAATCCATGGGCCGCTTCCTGGAACAGCTCGGCGGACTTTATATCGCTGCCGAGGATTCGGGCACCAGCGTAGCCGACCTCCAGGTTATGGGCCGCAAAACATCCAATGTGGCTGGTATCAGCGAACGCCCGGGTTTTGATGGCAGGCCCAGCAACGGCGACCCCTCTCCCGCTACCGCCTGGGGCACCTTCGTGGGCATTAATGCTGCCGTTAAACACAAGCTCGGCCGCAGCGACCTGGAGGGGTTGAATGTGGCGGTACAGGGCATTGGCAACGTTGGTTACCGCCTGGCTCGACACCTTAAAGAAGCAGGCGCGAAGCTTTGGGTCTACGACGTCCACCAGGATCAGATGGATCGTGCAGTGGCAGAGTTGGGCGCCACCCCGGCTACCGCCGACGAAATCCTCTACCTGCCGGTAGACGTGGTTGCGCCCTGTGCCATGGGCGCCGTCCTGAATGATCACTCCATTCGTAAGCTACAGGCCACCATCGTGGCCGGCGCCGCTAACAATCAGTTGGCTACCCCGGCTCATGACCAGGCACTGTTCGAACGTGGAGTGCTCTATGCCCCAGACTTTGTAATCAACGCTGGCGGCATTATCGACGTGTGTTACGAGCGCAAGGGCCCCGACCCCCAGGCCGTTCGCAAACACGTCGATTCCATAGCCAATACCCTGGAGGAGATCTTCCAGCGCTCGGATCGCGATGGCCTGCCCACCGGGCAGATCGCCGATCAACTCGCAGAGGAGCGATTCCGGCATAAATCCCGTTGATGGCGGCTAAACCGCCGCCACTCACTCCCCCGAAAACAAAAACAGTAAGCAGGAGAATACAATGAGTAATGCTTCTTCATCCGCTGAAGGCGGTGCCATGGGCCAGGCGACAGCGAAGCGTGGGCTGTGGTCTTCGCGCCTGGCATTCATACTTGCCGCGACGGGCTCAGCAGTGGGCCTGGGTAATATCTGGAAATTCCCCTACATCACCGGTGAAAACGGCGGTGGTGCCTTTGTTCTGGTTTATCTGCTGTGCATTGCGGCGGTGGGTCTTCCGATCATGATGGCTGAAGTACTAGTCGGTCGCCGTGGCGGTCTCAGCCCCGTCAACAGCATGCGGGCCATAACCAGCCAGGAAGGCCTGAAACCAGCCTGGCGCTGGGTGGCTGCCGTCGGGGTTCTGGCGGGGTTCCTGATTCTATCGTTCTATTCTGTGATCGGCGGATGGGCGATTTCCTATGTGGGCACCGCCGCCACGGGCCAGTTGGCTGGCCAGTCGGCAGAGTCCATAGGTGCCATCTTCTCCGGCCTGTTGGGCGACCCGATGAAGCTGCTTCTGTGGCACACCCTGTTCATGGCGTTGGTCATGGTTGTGGTTGCACGAGGCGTACGTTCCGGGCTTGAACGCGCTGTCAGTATTCTGATGCCAGCCCTGTTCGTGCTCCTGCTAATTGTCGTGGGCTATGCGATGACCACTGGCCACTTTGGTCAGGCCGTCGCCTTCCTGTTCCAGCCTGACTTCTCGAAGCTCACCACTTCGGGCGTTTTGGTTGCCCTGGGCCACGCGTTCTTCACGCTCAGCCTCGGCATGGGTGTCATGATGGCCTACGGCTCCTATCTGCCCAAAAACATCTCCATCGCCAAAACCTCCGTGACCGTCTCGATCATGGATACCGCCGTGGCCTTGCTGGCCGGGCTGGCTATCTTCCCGATCGTATTCGCCAACGGCCTTGAACCAGGCGCCGGCCCCGGCCTGATTTTCCAAACCCTGCCACTGGCGTTCGGACAAATGCCCATGGGCAGCCTCTTCGGTACGCTGTTCTTCGTGTTGTTGATTTTTGCCGCCTGGACGTCCGGCATTTCCCTGCTGGAGCCGATTGTTGAATGGCTTGAGGAACAGAAAGGTATGAACCGCACGGTGAGTACCGTCGGGGCAGGCATCGTGTGCTGGTTATTGGGTGTGGCCTCCGTGCTTTCGCTAAACCTGTGGTCGGACGTGACACCGCTGGGCATGTTTGCGATGTTCGAAGGCAAAACCATCTTCGACCTTCTGGACTTCCTGACCGCTAATATCCTGTTGCCCCTGGGCGGACTGCTGGTCGCCGTGTTTGTCGGCTGGACAATGTCTCGACAGGCGCTGGAAAGCGAACTGGGCATGTCAGCGGGCACATTCTCGCTCTGGTATCGCGTACTGCGTTACTTCACACCCGTTGCTGTAGCCATCGTCTTCGTCTACAACCTGGTATAAACATTCAAGCGGGATGCCGGCCCCTATTCTGGGGCCGGCTCATCAGCCAAACGGCCATCAAGACACCGTGTAACACCAGGAACGGTATGGCAATCAGCAACAATCCATTCCAGTCAAACGCCGCCAATACCGCACCAGCACTCAGTGCAGCTGTCGCCTGCGAGCCGAATACCATCAGGTCGTTGAGCCCCTGAACACGGAACCGCTCCTCATCGCGATATCCCTGCGGTAATAGCGTGGTGCCGCCGACAAACAGGAAGTTCCAGCCTACTCCCAACAGGATGAGTGCAAACAGGTAGTGGTGAAAGCTGATACCGCTGAACGCCAGGGCCACACACCCCAGATAGGCCAGCAATCCCAGCCCCATCATCCTCGGAATACCCACCACACGAATGAACCAGCCACTGATCAGCGACGGCAGATACATGGCCATGATGTGAATCTGAATGACCCACTTGGCATCTTCAAGCGGGTGGTCGGCCACTTCCGTCATACTCAGTGGTGTTGCCGTCATGATAAAGCTCATGAGGGCATAACCGATGGCCGCGGAACTGATCGCCGCCCAAATGACCGGTTGCCTCAGGATGTTGGCCATTGGACGACCGCCCTCCCCCAAGGCTTCCCGTACTCGCTCCCCGCTGGCGCGGTACCCGAAAACCAGTACGACCATGGCAACCACCTGCACGGCACTCAATGCAAGCCAGCCGCCCATGAAAGGGTGCTCGGCTCGGCCTCCACCGCCCAAAAGCGCAATTTCCGGCCCCAGCCACGCCGCTACGAGGCCGCCTAGAAGCACCCTGGCTGCTGCGGAGCCAGCCATCTCGGGCGCTACCGACTCCATGGCCGCAAAGCGGTATTGGTGAACCACCGCCAGCCCGGTTCCGCCCACAACCGCCGCAGCGCACAAGAACGGGAAACTCGCACTCCAGGCTGCCAGCGCACCGAACAACCCGGACACCACACCCGCCAGCGTGCCAAGCAACATAACCGGCTTGCGCCCCAGGCGTTCCATCAGCCACGTAGCAGGCTTTATAGCCAGGACCGTTCCAACTACCACAAGGCCCACGGGCAAGGTTGCCCACTCAGGTGATGGCGCCAGAAGACGTCCGTGAATGCTTCCGATAAAGACGATGAAAGGCGCTGTACACATGGCAAGCGCCTGGGCGGCGACCAGTATCCATACATTGATCGGCATTGGGTGGGCCTATTTCTTGCGGTAGATGATCCCTGGGTGGCACTGCACCATTTCGTAGAGATGAGGCAACCCGTTCAGCGATTCCGATGCTCCCAGTATCAGGTAACCACCGGGATTGAGAGTGGCATGGATACGGGTCAGGATGTCCTTTTTAAGCTCTGCCGAAAAGTAGATCAGTACGTTCCGGCACATAACAATGTCAAACTTCCCGAGCATGTAGCGTTCAAGCAGGTTCAGCTCCCTGAATTCCACCATGCTCTTGATTTGCGGTCGGATCTGCCAACTGCCATTCATGGCGGGAGTGAAAAACTGCTTTTGCCGCTCGGGTGACAGACCCCGGCCAATGGCGATCATTTCGTACTCGCCACGGCGCGCAACCTCTAGAACGCTTTTGGAGATGTCGGTGGCGGTGATCTTCACATCCCGCAGCCTGCCCGGCCGCTGGCGACGAAATTCTTCAATAATCATCGCTACCGAATAGGGCTCCTGGCCTGTCGAACAGGCTGCAGACCAGATACGAAGTGACTGCGCTGATTTTCTGTCGCCGAATTCCGGCAGCAGCTTTTCCTGCAGGATGCGGAACGGGTGATTGTCCCGAAACCAGAGGGTTTCATTCGTCGTCATCGCGTCGATCACGACTTCCTTCAAACTGCTGCGACCGGTTCTCTTCACGCGATCCAGCAGATCACCCAGGGTTCTCAGCTCGTTCTCTTCCATGATCCGCCGTAAACGGCTTTTTACCAGGTACTGCTTGTTATCCCCGAGCAAAATGCCACACGCATCCTGCAGGAATGATTTAAAGGCCTCGTATTCCTGTGGCGTTATTTCAGCTTTCATTGGATCTCATTATCGAGTGAGTCGGGAGTAACGGAGGAGCGTCACTGCTCGCGGTCGACAATTTCCATGACCCTTTCGGCCAGCTCATCAGGGCTGAATTTAGCCATGAAATCGTCAGCGCCTACCTTCTGCACCATCGCCTTGTTGAACACGCCACTCAGGGACGTGTGCAGCATGATAAATACATCCTTGATTGCAGGCTCATTTTTACACTTGGTGACCAGAGTGTACCCGTCCATTTCCGGCATTTCGACATCGGATATGATCAAACACAGGTGATCGACGGCGCGAGAGCCATCTGCCGTAACTTCTTTTAGGTAATCCAGGGCCTGCTTGCCATCATTTTTTGTCACCACTTCCATACCGATGGCCGTGAGGCAACGCTCGATCTGACGTCGGGCCACTGCGGAGTCATCCACGACAAGCACTGGCAGATGGCCGGGCACCCGCTCTGAACTGCGGTTGCGAACGTCTTCGGTGACATCCTCCTCAAACGGAGAAACCTCGGAGAGTATCTTTTCAACATCGATAATCTCAATCAGCTTGTCTTCAAAGTGGGTTACCGCCGTCAAGTAAACGTCTTTGCCCGCACCCTTGGGTGGCGGCAGGATATCTTCCCAGTTCATATTCACGATGCGGTCGACGCCGGCCACCAGGAAACCCTGGGTTTTTCGGTTGTACTCAGTAATGATCACGAAGCTGGTGGCCATCTCTTCCTTGGGAATACCGGGAAGCCGGATTGACATACCTAGGTCAATGATTGGGATAGTCTCGCCACGAATATGGGCCACGCCCCGAACCATAGGGCGACTGTTCGGCAACGATGACAGCCTGGGGCACTGCAACACTTCCTTGACCTTGAAGACGTTGATGCCGTACATCTGCCGGCCACGAAGGCGAAACAACAGAAGCTCCAGACGATTCTGGCCCACCAGCTGAGTGCGCTGATTTACACTGTCCAATACCCCTGCCATCGTTTATATCTCCCACTCGAAACGTCTTGCTGCCGGCACGCATCTTGCTGCGTTATTCTAAAAAGTCGCGTGGAACCGGCTATGTGCCGGTTTATTGACTCACTCGATAGGCTTAACGGCCGAATCCGGAAATCATTAGGATATTCCTGAACTCGGGGCTTTACCCGGTTAATGACAGCATAGGACAAACTGCCGCGTATGCGCATTACCAATTTCGCCATCATATTGTTATTCACCGTAACAGCCGGCCCGGCAATGGCCTCCACGACCACGGCCGAACAAATTCAAAGCAGCGCGGAACAATTTCTGGAGGCATTTTCAGAGGCTCAGGCAAACGAAGGCTTTACGGTTTCCCACGATACTGGCCAACTCGACGCACGCCTCTCGCTCGCAACCTGTGATACCCCACTCAGCGTATCGTTCAGCGGCGACCCCTGGAGAACCACCCAACCCTCGCTACTGGTTTCCTGCGAGGGCGAGCGCCCCTGGCGCATGTTCCTTCCGGTATCCGTCACGATAACCGGTGAAGCCATGGTCGCCGCCCGCCCCCTGGGGCGCGGCGAACGACTGACAAAAGCAGCAATACAGTCGGATAACGTGGTGGTGAATTCGATTCGACGGGGCGCAATAACCAATGTCGACCAGTTAGTGGGCATGGAAATGCGCCGCGGCGTGAACGCCGGTACCGTATTTACACCGGATTTGGTGCTGGCTCCGGCAGCGATCGAACGCGGAGACCATGTTATCATCAGCGCCCGCAGCGGAAATTTTTCGGTAAACTCAAGGGGTAAGGCCCTGGCTAGTGCCGGGATTGGAGAACAGGTTCTGGTTGAGAACCTCTCGTCCTCCCGCACCGTGCGTGCCCGTGTGACTGCTCCCGGGCATGTCGAGATTCCCATGTAACCTCGTTCCCGGCATTGATTCACCGGAAACGGCAATCTGTTGCCGGTTTTTTGGAAAGATGACAAGAGTGTCATTTAACTCTTGCAAAAATCGCTAAAGAAACGTCAGGCCATGCCGATAGACAGGTATGAAATTTTGGAGCCGCCCAACGCGGCCGACCAGTTAAGCAGGTAACGTTATGTCAGTTGACTTTAATGGAATAGGCCCAGGCCAGGTCAACACCCAGAAAACCACGGCCGATAAATCTTCCGCTACCCAGAGCACTCAGCCCTCTACAGCTGAGCAGGCAAAGACCCAGGCGCAAGGCGCCCGTGGTGAAAATGTCAATTTGAGCAGCCAGGCGAAGAACCTGAAACAGCTCGAACAAAAGCTCGGCAGTTATCCGGAAATGGACGATGACCGTATCGAGCAGATCCGCTCTGCCCTTGAAAGCGGCTCCTACAAGGTTGATGCAGAGAAACTGGCCCAGAAAATGCTTGAGATGGATGAAAGCATTTTCGGGTGAGTAGATCATGGCCGCAATTGATGAACTGAAAGACCTTTTATCTCAGGATATCCGTCAACTCGAATCCCTGGCGGACGTCCTGCAGCAGGAAAAAGCCTGCCTTTCCACATCTGATATCCGTAAACTCGAATCACTGACTGGCGAGAAAAACACTGTGTTGGGTCAGATTCGTGAACGGGCCAAACTCAAAATCCGCCTTCTGGTGTCGATGGGGTTTCGACCTGAAAACGGAGCACCCTCACGGTTTATTCTCAGCGCCGGCCTGTCAGATGTTTACGACTTATGGCGGGAGGCCGACGAACGCCTTAAGACCTGTCACCAGTTGAATAGCAATAATGGGCGGGTTGTCAGTCACCTTCAGAAGCGCCTTTCACGTCTGACTGATATATTCCGCGGTGTTTCCGGGCACCAGACCCTCTACGGTGCTCAGGGCGAGCAAAAGGCCGTATCACACCGTACCGTTCTGGCGAGCGCCTGACGGCTTCTGGGCTCCGCAAACGTCGGAGCCCAACGCATCCCATCAGCGAGTATAGATCGTCATCTGTGAATCGGGATGGAAGCGGATATTGTCGAGTGCAATGTTCCCCATGGAAGGTCCCTGACTGCCGCTGACCCGTATATTGTCCATGCGGATCTGTTCGATCCTTTCCGGGAACGCCAGGGTGAGCCCGCCATCGTCACGAACCGTGTAACGGGGAACATCATCCCGATAATGCACACCGGATATCGTAAGATCAGAATCCAGGAAGTTCAGCACCGGCACGAAAATGTTCGCTGTTAGTTTCAGGCCTTCGATGACATCCGGATCAGTCTCTCCCGTCCCGTCATGACTTCCGCCCATGGCGGACACCGTGGCGATACGATCCAACAAGGATTGATCACCCTGCCCCGACACACCGGCCAGCTCGTCGTCATTCAGTGGCGCCAAACCGGCACGCTCGTACAATTGCGCGGCGTCGGTAACGTCCCGTGAATCATTCGTGGTGCTGCCAGCGGCAAAACTGACCAGCGGCTGAAAAGGTAATACCGCCATGGTGACCAGTGCAGCCGCGTTGCGGTAACGGGATTGGTGCTTGAGCACCCGATGCAGCTCACGCTCGGTAATCCAGCCGGACTGTATAAACACCTCGCCGAGCCGTTGACCGGTCTCATGCTGTAGGCGCAAGCCCTCTTCCAACTGAATTTCGGAAAGGTATCCCCGGTTTATCAGCAACCGACCGAGACGGGATTTTTCTTCGAAGCCCTGACGGATTTTCAAGGTATGCCTCCAATAGCTTCACAGTGATTGCCGTACAACCTGGCCCGGTCAGAGTGCATTAATGTCACTGATGCGATAAAAGGTTAGCTGATGGTCATGAACCCCGCAGGGAATATGCCCGACTTGACAAGTATTATCTGCTAACATCCTGCAACAGACTGGATTCATGGGAACGGTATCGCAGCAAACATTCCCGAAGCTACCTACTATTCCCTGAACTAACTACGTGAGCCATTATAGAATGACAAATTCCGTAAAACCGTTTCGTTATGTGATGCAAATCGCTCTATCTGTAACCTTCATGCTGGGTATCGGCAACTGCCTGGCGGCAGAAGGGCAACAGAATGAGCTGCCCCAGGTGATTATTGAAACCAGCGAAGGTGCCATTGAGGTGACCCTGCGCCCGGACATCGCTCCCGAGACCGTTGAGAATTTCATCACCTACGCCAAAAACGGTTTCTACGAGGGAACACTGTTCCATAGGGTCATTCCAGGTTTCATGATCCAGGGTGGCGGTTTTGACCAGGATCTGAAGCAGAAGCAAACCCGTAGCCCCATCCGGAACGAAGCCAGGCCAACCGCCAAAAACCTTCGCGGTACCATCGCCATGGCCCGCACAAGCTCACCGGACTCCGCCACCTCCCAGTTTTTTATCAACCTGACCGACAACGATTTCCTGAACGCAGGTGTCCGCGGCCCGGGCTACGCGGTATTTGGCAAGGTGACAGGGGGAATGGGTGTCGTGGATGCCATCGCCAGCAAGAAAACGGTGAGATCCCGAGGCATGGCGGATGTACCCCAGGACCCCGTCATTATTCGTAGCGTTTCGGTTCGGCAAACCGATACCGCGACAGAGTAGCCCGTTAAGCCTACTGACCGGATACAACGATCGTGACTGACCTCAGCCTCCCCTCCATTGAAACCGCCGACATTGATTGGAGCAATGGCGCGCCCCGCTGTCGCCGCTTTGGCGATGTTTACTTCTGCAGCGAGAATGGCCTTGAAGAAGCGCGATACGTGTTTATCGGCCAGAACCGGCTTCGCGAACGTTTCTCCTTATTGCCCGCCGCATCCTCCTTCGTCATCGCGGAAACGGGGTTTGGCACTGGCCTGAATTTCCTCGCAGCCTGGCAAGCCTGGAATGAAACAGCCACACCACGCCACGGTTGCCTGCATTTCGTCTCCGCCGAACGCCACCCGTTGACTCCGGAGGACCTTGCCCGAGCACTTACGATGTGGCCGGAGCTCAAGGCCTACGCTGACCAACTGCTCGAACAGTATCCTGCCCCAACCTCCGGCACCCATCGCCTGGTGCTCGCCGGTGGTCGTGTCAGGCTCACACTTTTTTTCGGCGATGTGGCCGATGCCTGGCGTGAGCTGGATTTTCAGGCGGATGCCTGGTTCCTGGACGGTTTCGCGCCCGCCAAAAATCCGGGCATGTGGACGAGTGAAGTCATCGA
This sequence comes from Marinobacter sp. M5B, assembly GCF_042604615.1. Classification (NCBI taxonomy): domain Bacteria; kingdom Pseudomonadati; phylum Pseudomonadota; class Gammaproteobacteria; order Pseudomonadales; family Marinobacteraceae; genus Marinobacter; species Marinobacter sp. M5B. The sequence goes on along the minus strand of NZ_CP156894.1, from coordinate 2,189,733 downwards.
CGCGATACCGGGCCACAGCAAGCCCGGCGCGACGCTCGCCACCTTTACATCCGTTGGCGAGGTGCGGCGACGGCTGATTGCTGCTGGTTTCGCCATGCGAAAAGCACCCGGATTTGGCCAGAAGTGGGACATGTTGACCGGTACACTGGGTGACGCCACCAGTCCCGGAACACCACCAGCCGCGAACGATGTTGAATCCATTGCCATCATCGGCGCCGGGGTTGCCGGTAGCCTGCTCGCCCGGAACCTGGCGGAGCGGGGATTGCATGTCACGGTGATTGACCAGGCTCAAGAGGCTGGAACAGCCGCTTCTGGCAATATCCAGGGGGCGCTGTATGTCAAACTGGGCATTGAGTTCAATGATCAGGCAAAGCTCGGTCTCTCATCGTTGCTGTTCAGTCAACGTTACTATCAACAGTTCGGCGGGGAGCACTGGCATCCTTCCGGGCTTGTTCAACTGGCGCACAGTGATAGCGAGCAAGACCGTCAGAACCGCTTCATCGCCCGCAACGACTACCCAAGCGCCATATTGCAGCAGATCAGCCCGGAACAGGCGTCTGAGCTTGCCGGCATTCCGCTGACTCGGGGAGGCCTCTGGTTCCCTCGCAGTGGATGGCTTGAACCCGGTGGCCTTTGCCGGGATTTGATAGAGCACGAGCGGATTTTTCAATGTTTTGGGTTTGACGTCCACCGACTTACCCCTTGCAACGGCAAATGGCATATCGCAGGCAACGGCGAGCAGGATGTTGTGGTCGACCAGGTGGTAATATGCGCCGGCCATCAGACACCGGACCTGATTCCGCTGAAGGGCGGCTTCCGTTTTCGCGCAATTCGGGGGCAAGTAACCCACTTGCCAGCGAAGGCGGTGAAGTGCCCTGATGTAGTGGTATGTGGATCAGGGTATCTCAATCCCGCCCACGGTGGCATGACACTGGCGGGTGCCACCTTCGATCTTCATGACTCATCGCCAACCCTGTCCACCGAAAGCCACCGGGATAACCTGTCAATGCTGGATGCGATGGTTCCAGGCGCGGTAGACAGGGATTCGGGCGACGTTGATCCGGCAAAACTCGATGGTAAAGTCGGGTTTCGTTGCACTACCCATGATTATCAGCCGGTCGCTGGTCCGCTAATGGACGCTTATGGGCAACCACTGGAAGGCATCAACCTGTTTACCGGCTTGGGCAGCAAGGGGTTGAGTTACGCTCCCCTGCTCGCAGAGTACCTTGCCGACCGGCTCTCCGGGCAGCCTGTCTGCCTCCCCGGATCCCTCGCAAAACGGGTCGCGACGGGCCGCTGCCACCGCGTGGAAATAACAGAGCAGGAAACTATTAGCGCCTGAAGAAATCCAATTGTCTGCCGATAACCGGAGAAGGCCCTGTTGTAACCGGAGCAGATCATTATGTCCATTCATGTCAGTGAACCCGGCAGACCCGTTGGGACGCGCCTGCCGGAGATATTCCGGGGCCGCCGCGTAGGTGACGTTACAGAACTGAGCGAATCCCACAATATCGATGTCCAGCACAGTGAGGCAACCGACGCCGAGTTCCAGCTTGCTGCCCGCTCCGGCCGGCAGCGTGCCATTGAGGAATACGGTGCCGCAGCGTCCGGTGAACCCAAAGAGCGACGGGCCTACCTGCCGGTATCCCAGATCTGCACCCCTGCCCTGCACTCTCTGCCAGCCACCGCAAGCGTTGCTGACGCGATGGATGCCATGGATGAAAACGGCGTTAACCATCTCGTGATTACCGCAGACGGTAACGTAGCAGGACTCGTGGATCTACGCTGGTTACTGGCCTGGCTCCACGAAACCGATGCGAACGCCATGAGCGCGAGCTTCGTGAATATCGAACTACCAGCCTTCCTGACCTCGTCGCCCGAGACCGATGCCCACCAGTTGGCAAGGCTGATGCTCGCCCACCAACTGAATGCGGCCCTGGTGGTTGATGAGCGGGGCCAGTCAACAGGTATCGTCACCAGCACTGATTACCTGAAGTTGTACGCCAACGCCAGCCGGCACGAGGGTAGCGTATAGCAGTGGGCACATCGCCCGCATTCGATTAATGCAACGGCAGCCCCTCTCCAGTAAACAGCCGAACCTCCCAGGTCTCAGAGGCACCACTGATGATTTTGACCAGGGCCGTTATTTCGTCATCGCGGTAATTTTCCAGCCGTTCTATTTCGCCCTCTGCGCCTTCCAGCGGCAACTGAGTTCTCCATTCGCGGCTGCGGTCAGTGCCATCATCGCTGCTTTCGTCCAGCGAAACTCTCGCCAGGATCGGATGAATCTGGCTGTTTCCTTCGCTCTCGCTGAAATTACCGTTGGTACTTCCTGCAACCAGGATATCCCGGTCGTAAGTGCGCACCGCACGTAGCGACTCAGTGGATGTATCATCCGTGTCATTGAACGTAAAAGCGCGGGTGACATCGCCCAACGCTGTGTAAGACAACGCAAAACCGGCCTGGCTGTTGATCTGACGGCGCTGCAGTGAGCGGTTTCCGTCGCCAGACTCGACGCGATAATTGCCGGTACCCTGGCCCACCAGCCAGACATTGTTCGTCCCGTAGATGCCGTCGGAGAGATCTTCGTTGCCAGAGGTGCCACGCTGCCTGACGTTAATCGTACTGTCTGCGCTGGAGGCGATATAAAAAAACGCGTCTTTTCCGCCAAGTTGGGGTTGGCCACTCACCGCGCCTGAGGAATCCCCGATCAGCAGCGGACTGCTGGTGGACGTACTGCCTCCCACAACCGACTCATCATGCCCTGCCGATCCTACCTGTCTTGTCCAGGCAACCACCGGCACAACCGAGTTGCCGTCAACGGTGGTGTCGATTCTCTGGAGAAAACTGTCCACGCCACCAGCAGCGTTTTCGTTCGGCCACTGGCCATCGGTTTCCCCGGCGTTCACGACGTAACCACCATCTTCATCGATCCCGGTCCATCGCGGAAAATCATCACCGGATGTGCCGGTCACAATGCTCCAAACCGGTACATAACTGTCCGGATCCTGAGCAGTGTCGAAGAAGTAAAGCAGGGTATGAACATCCACACCATTGCCGGCAGGGGCACCGTCCGGTGTCTGTTCACTGCCGAACGACACAACGAATTCGTAGCGGGTAACGTCGTCATCTCCTTCTTTAAAGTTACGTTCGACAAAACCGATAACCGGTTCTCCACCCTGGGCAATAGCGGCCTCTGACAACGGCTGCTCCGTTACTGCCCCTTTCTGCGTGACGATACGTACCCAGGGACGGTCACCATCATCGATACGATAGCCTGCGATGAAAAGACGACCGTTGTGCCCGAAAGCCGTGTCGGTGGGAACAAAGGCCGCACTGTTGCCCACCTCAAGCGGTGAAGTCAGTTCGTTGATGTTCACCCTTAGTTTGTCGGCATCCGCCGAGGCCGCGAAATTCTCCCTTCCGGACTGATAACGTTCGTCCAGACCCAAAAGAAGGAAACGATCGTTTTCCAGCTGGCCGTTGGTGTAGTCGGCGGGAATGCGGATACGAAAGCGCATCTCCTCAACGCCCTCGGCAAAGGTGAGAAGATCCCCTTCCACCCATTCACCGTCCTCGTCCCGGACCTCCACAAGGAAATCCTCCCCTAGGAGCACATCGGAGTCATCATCCTCTCCAAGTTTCACGCTATAGGCACCGGCACGTTCGCCGCTGATTAACGCAACATACTCCCGAACATCACCGACATTAAGCGCATCTCGGGTGCCACCAGCCCCGGTTTCCAGTCGCACTGTTGGCTCGTTGTCCGCAATCCGCAGTAATTCCCTGACCCCGGAATTGGAACTGCCAAGCCCGGCGAGGCCGGACCTTACCTCGGTCAGTCGGATGTTCAGGGTTTCCAGGGGTTCGGCCTCGGTGTCCTCAATGACTTCCAGGCGGATGTAACATTCGGTGATTCCGGGTTCGAGAGTGATCACCCCCTTGGAGAGGAACCCATCATCGTCTGGCTGATATTGAAGATAGGAAGGCACTGGTAAGGTCGGTTCGCTCTGTGTGCCCAAACCGACAATGTCCTTGCCGATGATCGCCTCATTGTCGTTGGCGGCCCCATTTTCACAACGCTGATGAGGGGGATCAATATCCTCGTCACAGCGTTGTGGATTGAAGCTGGAGTCCAGTTCAAAGGCCACCGACACACGGGTGACAGAAGGCTGATCAAGCAGTACGCGCACAAGAACGGGATAGGTGTCGCTGGTGCGTTGAACGGTTCTAACAACGGCACCATCATCGTCGTACTCGTTCACCTCATATGTCTGGCGACCGATGTCTCCGATCTCCGGAGCCTCGCACCGATTATCCCGTTCTTCCGGCGCCTCGAACGCCTCTCCCTCGGTAAAATCGTCGATGGCCAGGCTGAGCACGTTTTCCCGGACTTCAATGTCAAATGGCTGTGTACCGGCCGCACGGCCATCATTGCCAACCAGAGTGATGTTCTCCGTGGTGCCCAGGTCATCACGCCCCCTCGATCCACCGGTCAGGCCCGGAACGCCCCGCATGATGACACCCTGGCGTGCCTTGTTACTGGTGTCTTCCAGAGCCAGCCAGGATGGTGCATTGGTGAGCGAGTAATCGAGAATATCGTCGCTGTCGAAAGCGCCAAAATTGTAGGCGTATTCAACGCCCAGATAGGCTTCGTCCGGCGGTGTTCCCAGAATGTAGGGGTCTTCGGCGTCCTGTTCGGTCTTGCAACCGCCAATGGCAACCAGGATCAGTGACAGCAGAACAATACAGCCCCCGCGAGGAAAACAGCGAAGAGCACAGGAGAGGCAAGAGAACGAATCGGCGCGCATGAAAAAGTCCGTTTCAGAGCATTGTTTTTATAGGTGCTTTACACACCGTTACAGAACAAGCTCATGGTAATCAATTTCACGGAGGCAGGATCTGCGCGAGTTCTCAGATTCAGGCCACGGACGAACCATCGTGTGCGCCGTGGCCAGGGGTTTATTCCAGGCCGTGGGTGCCAAGAAAATCGACGAAGGCGGACTCGTCCATTACCGGGACTCCCAAATTCTCGGCTTTCGTCAGCTTCGAACCGGCGGCTTCGCCGGCAACAACACAGGAGGTCTTGCCGGAGACGCTTCCCGCTACTTTGGCCCCAAGGGACTCCAATTTCGCCTTGGCGTCATCCCTCGTCATGTCGGACAGTGACCCCGTCAGTACCCAGGTCTCTCCCTTCAGCGGCTTTTCACTGGCGGTGATCTCTTCGGTCTGCCATTGAACCCCCGCGTCTTTCAGGGCCTGAATGGTTTCCTGGTTGTGGGTCTGGTCGAAGAAACTACGAATGTGGCCGGCGACAATGGGCCCAACGTCAGACACCGACTGCAGGGCATCCTCGTCAGCCTCACCAATGGCTTCCAGGGTGCCAAAGTGGCTGGCCAGGGCCTTGGCGGTTGCCTCGCCCACCTCCCGGATACCAAGGGCATACAGGAATTTCCAAAGGACCGGGTGGCGGGAGCGATCAATGGCATCGATCAGATTACCCGCGGATTTATCACCCATACGTTCAAGGCCCGTCAAATCGGCTTTCTTTAACAGGTACAGATCCGCAACCGTGGTGACCAGTTCCCTGTCCACCAGAATATCAATCCACTTGTCCCCTAGCCCTTCTATGTCCAGCGCCTTTCGGGATGCATAGTGCCGGATGGCCTCCTTGCGCTGTGCCGGGCAGAACAGCCCGCCGGAACAGCGGGCCACTACCTCGCCCTCGATCTGCACAATGTCAGACTGGCATACCGGGCAGGCGTCCGGAAGCTGGACCTCACGGGCATTGTCAGGGCGCCGTTCGGTAACAACCTTGACCACTTGGGGAATCACATCCCCCGCCCGTCGAACGAACACGGTGTCTCCGATACGGACACCCAGTCGTTGGATTTCGTCCATATTATGCAAAGTGGCATTGCTTACGGTGACGCCTCCCACAAATACCGGCTTGAGCCGGGCGACTGGCGTAATCGCGCCGGTACGGCCGACCTGAAATTCCACGTCTTCAATGACCGTCAGCTCTTCCTGCGCCGGAAATTTCTGGGCAATGGCCCATCGGGGGGCTCGGGAGACAAACCCCAACTGCCGCTGCAATGCCAGGCTGTTTACCTTGAAGACAATGCCATCGATTTCATAAGGTAGGCTGGCACGCTTATCCATCAGCTCATTGTAAGCCTGCAGACAGTCCTCCGCGCCGGTCGCCCGACGCATCTCAGGGTTGATCCGGAAACCCCAGGCACCAACCTGTTGCAGCCCTTCCCAATGGGTGGCGGGCAGCCGGCTTTCGTCCTCAAGCGCGACACTGTAGGCGCACAATTCGAGTGGACGTCGGGCCGTCACGGTGGGCTTTTTCTGTCTCAGACTGCCGGCGGCAGCATTACGGGGGTTAACAAACGTCTTCTCTCCTTTGTCCGCCAGACGTTTGTTCAGGGTTTCGAACCCTTCCCGGGGCATATAGACCTCTCCCCGGACCTCCACCAGCTCAGGGACGTTGTCACCACGAAGTCTCAGGGGCACCGACGGGATGGTACGGATGTTGGCGGTGATATCCTCACCTGTATAGCCATCACCGCGTGTAGCGGCCCGGGTCAGCACGCCAGATTCGTAATGAAGACTAACCGCCAGCCCATCCAGTTTGGGCTCGCAGACATACTCAATGTCGTCTTCGGTCTTGAGCCGATCTCTCACCCGGCGGTCAAAGTCCCTCAGTTCTTCATCACTGAACGCATTGTCCAGGGAAAGCATGGGGATACGATGGACAACTTCCTCAAAGGTGGTTTCCACCGATGCCCCCACCCGGCGAGTGGGGGTATCAGGCGTCACAATATCGGGGTATTGCGCTTCGAGGTCCTGTAATTCCCGAAACAGGCGGTCGTACTCGGCATCCGGAACCCGGGGATCGTCCAGAACATAGTACTGATAGTTATGCTCAGTGATGATATCCCGGAGTTCTCCGGCCCGGCTGATAACGTCGGGAGAGGCTTTGGTCATTGTCTGGGGGATCGTTGTTTACGTTCAAATTCGCGGATGCGTTGGCGGCAGTGTTCAATGGTTTGCGGGGTCATCACGCTGCGGCGCTCGTCCTTCAGTTCACCGCCAAGATTGCGCACCACGCACTGCGCCGTTTCCAGCATGAACTCAAAGGCCTGCATGGAATTGGTAGGCCCGGGCATGCTCATAAAGAAGCTGATACCCGGCGTCGACAGGGCTGGCATATCCTCGGGCTTGAAGGTACCGGGCTCAACAGCACTGGCCACGCTGAACTGCACCGGACTGGTGGTATCTGACTGTTCGTGGCGATGGTAGATATCCATGTCGCCATGTTCCAAGCCACAAGCTTCGAACAGCGCCTTGAGTTTGGTGCCCTCGAAATTCTGCTCACTTTTCGCCAACACATTGATAACCACCACTTCCCGGGCCTCCGGCCGGTTGGCTCCGGCGAGGGGCTGCCCGGATTGCCGTGCTGTGGCTTCCCGCCTTGCCGTGTCTTCCTCGACCTCGGTGGTTACCGTGGGGGGAACCTCTTCGTGGTCCGGGCCAGAATCCGCTATGTCGGTTTCCGGCTCCTCGTCTACTGCCCCCCAACCGATGTCAGAATCGTAGTCAACGTCACTGGGTTCACTGGCGGCCAGATTTTCCGGCTCCGGTTCACGCTCTGCAGTCAGCTCTTGGGAGTCATCCTTACCCGTCGCGCCGGCGCTGCTGACCACCGGCCTGGTCGGTTTGGGCTCGGGCTTGGCGAAACGGCTCTTTTCCGGTTTGACGTAGCCGCGCTCTTCCAGCGTGTCACGTGAAATGGTTCGCGCCCCACCATTTGGGAGCTCAGGGTTGTAGTCCTGGTCCAACGGGGAATCGTCAAGATCGTCCGCGCCCATGCCAGAGGATATCGCGATTGATTCCTTACGGGCGCGCCTCATCCGGCGCAGGCCATCAATCACAATACCGAGTATAACCAGGGTACCGATGGCAATTAACCATTCCCTAAGAGACATAGTGGTGCTGTCCTGTTTGCAGATCAGATATCGTTGCTACTCTAAGAAAAGCCTGTAATGAATACAACGCAAACACAGGCCAGATGGCAGTTTTGTCATTTTTGCACGAACCTTGACCGCCTGTCCGCCAGCGACATGTCATCATGCTTCAGCCAACGCGGCAGCCTCGTCAACATCTACCGATACCAGCCGTGAGCATCCGGGCTCATGCATCGTGACCCCCATCAGTTGGTCGGCCATTTCCATGGCGATCTTGTTGTGGGTAATGTAGATGAACTGTACCTGTTTTGACATTTCCTTGACCATGTTGGCGTACCGCCCCACGTTAGCGTCGTCCAACGGAGCATCCACCTCATCCAGCATACAGAACGGAGCCGGATTAAGCTGGAAGATGGAGAACACCAATGCAATGGCCGTCAGTGCTTTCTCCCCGCCGGAGAGCAAATGAATGGTGCTGTTTTTCTTGCCCGGCGGTCTTGCCATGATGGCAACCCCCGTTTCCAGCAGGTCCTCACCCGTAAGCTCAAGGTACGCATTGCCGCCACCGAACACTTTCGGGAACAGCGCCTGGAGCCCCCCATTGACCTGATCGAACGTCTCCTTGAAGCGCTGCCGGGTTTCGCGATCGATCTTGCGTATGGCGTTGTCCAGGGTCTCCAGCGCTTCCATCAGATCTTCATGCTGACTGTCCAGATAGGTCTTACGCTCACTCTGAACCTGATACTCCTCGATGGCCGCAAGGTTGATGGCACCCAGACGCTGAATCCGGGACCCGATTTTCTCGAGGTCTTCGGCCCAGGCTTTCTCGCTGGCATCTTCAGGCAACGTGGACAGCACTTCCTGCAGGCGGACATCCAGTTCCTCGAGCTGCTCCAGGTGATTGCCTGCACGAATCTCCAGGGCCTGGGATTCCATTTTCAGCTTCTCGAGGCTGGCACGGACGTCCTGGATGGTATGTTCTATGCGGCTGCGACTTTGCTCCCGATCACGCACCTCCTGATCAATTTCTTCAAGCGCGTCTCGGGCAGCACCCAACTTTTCCTCTTCAGCCAAGCGCCTGTCCAGCAGGCCTTCCAGCTGCATTTTCAGATCTTCAATGGGCTCTTCGGCGTTTTCGCGGCTTTCACGGAGAATGTCGAGTCGCTCGTCCAGACGCTCTTTCTGCAATTGCATTCGATCAATGGTCTGACGCAAGCCATCGCGCTGGCTGTTCAAAGACTGAAGCTGGAGTTGTAACTGGTGGGCGTGATCGCGATCGTGCCGAGCCTCCTGGCGAAGCCGGTCAAGGTTTTCACGCAGCACGTCCCGACGCTCAAGCAGCCGCTCCTTCTCTTCATCGCTGTCTTCCGTCGATGCCAGGGCCTGCTGCCACTCCTCGCGGGTTTCCAGCAGTTGTCCCTGCTGCTCCTCGAGATTCATGGACACGTCAGCAAGATCGTCACGAATGCGTTGGAGCCTCGCATCAATCTGTTCCGCACGCGCCTTCAGACCACTGATCTTGGATGACAGGGTGGCGAGTTCCCGATCAGCATCCGCCAGCCGGCCCTGGGCATCGTCCCTGGCAGCTTCCGCCCGTTCTGACTGTTCCAGCAACCGGTCCAGATTATCGGTGGCGGCTTCCAGGGAGGCTTCCGCCTGCTCCAGCTCTGCTGTCAGTGCGGTGACTTTCTTCTGGCGTTCGATTACGCCAATCTGGGCCGCGTCGGAATCGGGCATCAACACCCAGTCAGCGGACAACCAGGCACCCGCGGGGGTAATGACACTCCTGCCCGGCGCCAAACCTTTCTGCCGTTCCAGCGCGTCCTCCATGGACTCCGCGGTATCAACAAGCGCCAGCAAGGATGCCATGCCCCCGGCACCGGATACTTTGCTTGCGAGCCCCGTTGATGGACCATTGGCGCTGGAGTCACTATTCACCAGGGCCAAACCTCGGGGAGCATCAGCCATGTTGGCATGCACTGCTCCCAGCCCCGGTACGCTCAGCCCCTGGCTGAAGCGCCCAATTACCTGCTCTACCGCAAATTCCCAGCCATCGTCGATACGAAGTTGCGTGGCCAGTCGTGGGCTGTCGCTAAGGCTGTGTTCATTGAGCCAGGCCTGCAGGGTGTCGTCCTGGCTGCCCATCTGTTCATCCAACAAGGCCTGCTGGGATTCAAGCGATGCCCTCAGACTCTGGACCTGCTGGCGCGCCTCTGTGGCAGCCTGATCTGCATCCCGCTGGTGGTGGCGTGCCTCCTGGAGTTCGTCCTGGACAACGTTGATTCGCTCCGAGGCTTCCTCACTCTGAAGCTCCAGGGTTTCCTGCTGCTCCAGCAGGTCGTCCAGTTCCGCCCGATCAACCTGCCCTTCAAGCAAATCCTGTTCTTCACGAAGCCGTTGTTGACGGGTGCGCAGTTGTTCAATGGCATTTTCCTGGGAACGGATACTGGACTGGGCAAGTTCCGCCTGTCGGCGCGCATCCGCTGAACGGGAACTGAAATCCTCCCAGTTGTGCTGCCATTCGCTCATGGCATCCTCGGCACTCTGGAGCTTCTCTCCGGACTCCTCCGACTTCAGGACCAGCGCCTCCTGTTCGGGCTCCAACATATCCAGTTCTTCCTGGATGCCCGCCAGTTTCTCTTCATCCTGTTCCAGTTCCCGAGCCAGTTCGCGCTGATTGGCCATGGCCTGGTCCAGTTCCGCGGCCGTCTGGCGGCTGCGCTCTCGTTGGTGCTCAAGGCTCTGCTCAATGCGGGCAATATCGGCACCGGCTTCGTAGTAACGCGCCTGCGCCCGATTGAAATGTTCGTTACGTTCCTGATGGCCGTCCCGCAGGGATTCAAGAGCTGTTTCCAGGCTGACACGTTCAGACAGCTGCTTCTCGAGCTCGAGCTCGGTATCCCGGATGCGAGTGCGCCAGGTCTGAAGATCGGTGTCCAGGGACTGCCAGCGCAACACCGTCAGCTCGGCCTTTTTCTGGCGCTCTTCCTGTTTGTAGGCTTTGTACTTTTCCGCCGACTGAGCCTGACGCTCAAGGTGTTGCAGCTGCCTGCCGAGCTCGTCCCGAAGATCCGTCAGGCGTTCCAGGTTCTCCTGGGTCCGGCGGATGCGGCTTTCGGTTTCCTTGCGACGTTCCTTGTACTTGGAGATACCCGCCGCTTCCTCGATATACACCCGCAACTCTTCCGGCTTGGCCTCGATCAACCGCGAGATCATTCCCTGCTCGATGATGGCGTAGCTGCGGGGGCCCAGCCCGGTCCCGAGGAAAAGATCGGTAATGTCACGGCGCCGGCATTTGGAGCCGTTCAGGAAGTATTCCGACTGCCCCTCGCGGGAAACACGGCGGCGTACCGAAATTTCATTGAAACGTACGAACTCGCCGGGCGCCGAACCGTCGCTGTTGTCGAACACCAGTTCTATGGAGGCCTGGCCAACCGGTTTACGCGCACTGGAACCGTTGAAGATAACGTCCGACATGGACTCGCCACGCAGATACTTGGCCGAGCTTTCCCCCATCACCCAGCGAACCGCATCGATGATATTGGACTTGCCACAACCGTTAGGGCCCACGACTGCTGTCATGTTGGACGGAAACGGCACCGTGGTCGGGTCAACGAAAGATTTGAAACCGGATAACTTGATGGACTTCAGGCGCATATCAGGCGCTCACCTCTTCCCTGAGAATACTCAGTACCTGTTCACGCTGATGTTCGCCAAACTCACAGATGGCGGTTTCAAGGCCGGCGGCGTCGTCACGCACCGCTGCGTCCGCAAGTTGCCGGAAAAACCGCCCGGTTTCCGCCAGTTCATCGCGGAAGTTCTCCAGTGCGACGAAATAGGTCCGGCTGATCGCAGGCCGGAAGTTTTCCAGGGTTTCCTCAAGGAACGGATTTTCCACCAACCCATAGGCGTAGCGCATTACTCCGAATCCGGCATCAATGACCTGCTCGGCAGCATCTCCGCCGGAGGAATTGAGTGCATCAATGACCGCCTGAAGCTCCCGCACCTGACCCATAACGCCAGACAGTTCACTGCCGGACCAACGCTCAAGTACCTTCCGCCCCAGCATGCACAGCAAATCAATGTAGATATCATAGAGGCTGTTGACCAGCTCCGGAGTCAAACGGGACACCACGGCACCACGCCGAGGAAAGATATCCACCAGATGACGGCGTTGGAGAATCAACAACGCCTCGCGCACGGAACCGCGACTGACATTCAGCTCACCGGCAACCTTGAGTTCCTGGATTCGCTCGCCCGGCCTCAGGTCGCCGGTCACAATGCGCTGCCCCAGGTGCTGGGCTATCTGTTCGGAAAGACTTTCGGGGGCCTGAAACCTCATAAAGTTGGTCGCTCACTCGCTACTGGCAGCAAAGAATAAGCGCAGAAGTTTACCACAGGCACCCGTGAGCCCAATCCCCTTGTCGGACATTTTAACGATCTGGTCATGCCGGCAAACGTATGCCGGAAATTTGACATGCTCGCCATCAAGTCTGTTTTAATCCTTGAAAAATCGAGAACAAAATCGCTATATCTAACTGTTATTGGGCACTAATTTACTTTTGGCCCCAATTATGCTTAACCAGAGAAAATACCTTTACAGGCAGCTTTAAGTGAAACAGATTCCGTCGATCAACAAGTCTGGACCACAACCTCAGAAACTCGCGGCCCTGAGACAGGCGCATCGCGACTGGAATGAATCTCCGGATGTGCTCACAAGGCTGACCCGAAGACTGTCCACGACACTCAGTCTGGAAACCCAACTGGCGATTCTGGCTGAAGAGATCGCCAGCGTAGTTCCTTACGACTGCCTGACTTATCGGCATACCATCGGTTCAAGGGATTTTGTCTATGTGACTGGCAAAGGCGGCCCCCACAGCTGTGATTATCGGCTCAATCTCGAAGGCGGTTTCTATGGCACGCTCTCTCTTAGCCGTCGACAGAAATTCACGGAACAGGAGCTCGAAGGCATAGAGCTGATGCTTGCGGCCACCATCTGCCCCATTCGCAATGCCTGCCAGTTTATTGCCATCGAACAGGCGTCACTGACGGATTGCCTGACCGGTGTTCCCAACAAGCGTGCTATGGACGAGGCGCTGTCCCGTGCCAGTTGTCTTGGCGACAGGCATGGAGAGCAGTATTCACTGATCCTGTGCGATCTGGATCATTTCAAGCAGGTGAATGACCAGTACGGCCATGTCGTGGGTGATCACATGCTGAAACTGGCGGCCGCCGAACTCGAGAAGGCTGTCAGAAACTCCGACAGTGTGTACCGCTTTGGTGGGGAAGAGTTCGCCATCCTGCTGGCCCATACCGACGAGGCGAACGCTCGTGACGTTGGCGACCGTATTCGCGAATTCATCAACACCATTGTGGTGAACTGCGGGGATACCAATGTAACGGTTACAGCGAGCTGCGGCGTAGCCATGAGACTGGCAGACGAGACCGCCGACCAGTGGCTCGCCCGCGCCGACGAAGCGTTGTATCGGGCGAAAGCCCATGGCCGCAATTGCACACGGGTTTTCGCCGCTATCAGCAACTGATCAGCGTTTTCCAGACTTTGCCGGTGGCTTGCCTGATGACTTCCGGCCCGTCGACGGGCCAGTACTATCAACCTGCCATCGCGCGCCGCCTGATTTACGCGGACCTGCCCCGGCCTGCTTACGACGCTTACGATCAAGAGTCTTTTGCTCAGACGGCGTCTTGGCCGGAATGTCCACAGGCTTCAAATCGACGGCTTTGCTCAGCGAATCCACGGCTTTCTGATCCAGCTCTTCCCACTTACCAACCGTCAGGCGGCTTGGCAGGAAAATCGGCCCGTAGCGCACACGCTTCAAGCGGCTGACCCTCACACCCTGGGATTCCCAAAGCCTGCGTACTTCACGATTACGGCCTTCCAGAAGCGTCACATGGAACCATTGGTTGATTCCCTTTCCTCCGGCCTCGCTGATATCCGAAAACTTCGCCATACCGTCGTCGAGCAGCACGCCCTCAGACAATCTTTTGATCATCGCCTCATCCACTTCGCCAAATACCCTGACCGCGTACTCTCGATCAATCTGGCGCGACGGATGCATCAGACGGTTGGCAAGTTCCCCGTCGGTGGTGAACAGCACCAGACCGGTGGTATTGATGTCGAGTCGCCCAATGGCAATCCAACGGTGATCGCGGAGCCGGGGAAGACTGTCGAATACCGTCGGTCGTCCTTCCGGGTCGCGTCGCGTGGTAACCTCACCTTCCGGTTTGTTGTAGATGAGTACACGCCTGACCACCTCGGCCCCGGCCGCAATGTCCAGGCGCTTGCCATCCAGCTCAATACGATCATCAACCGTAACTTTCTGCCCCGGCTCAACCGGATTCCCATTGATGCTCAGGCGACCGGCTTCGATCCAGGACTCGACTTCCCGACGCGATCCCACACCGGCTCGTGCCAGTAGCTTCTGTATGCGCTCCGGGCCGGAAACGGTGGTTTCATCCGGCTGCCGCTGTTCGGGTTTTCTGGGGCGATTGGCCGCCATGGATCTATCCTTAAAGAGTGACTGACGCCGGTGGCATCAGTGAAGTGTTTGTCCTGGCGCGTTATCGGGATTGGAGTCATCCCCATCGTCACCAGTATTCCGGGCCGGAGATTCAAATTCGATCTCGGCCTGCATGTTCTTTTCGATTTCCCGACCGATCTCTTCCAGATCCCGGATTTCTGACAAGGGCGGCATCTGGTCCAGACCTTCCAGATTGAAATAGTCCAGAAACTGACGGGTGGTGGCATACATAGCAGGCCTACCCGGCACGTCGCGGTGCCCGACTACCCTCACCCACTCCCGCTCAAGCAGCGTACGGACAATGTTGCTGCTGACGGTGACGCCCCGAATATCCTCAATCTCACCGCGGGTTATGGGCTGGCGATAGGCAACCAGCGCCAACGTCTCCAGCAGTGCTCGGGAGTACCTCTGGGGCTTTTCTTCGAATAAACGCCCCACCCACGGAGCAAACTCTTCCCGCACCTGAAGACGGTAACCACTGGCGGTTTTCTTCAGCTCGAATCCCCGCCCCTGGCAAGACTGCTCCAGCAAGACCAGTACATGCTCCATTATCTGACGGGCCGGGCACTCACCTTCTTCGAAAAGATCCCGTAACTGGTCGACCGATAAGGGTTTGCCGGCTGCCAGCAATGCAGCTTCGGTTATGGCCTGTATTTTCCGGAGATTGTCCTCGTTCATACCGCTCTCGCCCTGACATGGATCGGCCCCAGCACCTCGGCCTGGACCACTTCGATCAATTGCTCCTTGACCAGTTCCAGGGTCGCCAGAAAACTCACCACGACCCCCAATCGTCCCTCCTCTGGAGTGAACAGACTTTCGAATGTCACGAACTGGTCATCCCGCAGGACCGACAATATTGCCGACATACGTTCACGGGTGGATAAACGCTCCCTCTCCACGTGGTGGCTGGTAAACAGGTCTGCACGCTTGAGCACGCCCTGCAACGCAAACAGTATTTCCCGCAGTTCCACGTCCGGATGGGGCTGACTGGAAGGCATCCGGGGCAACGCTGCAGAGGCAACGAAATTGTCCCGTTCAAGCCGTGGCAAGTCGTCAATATCTTCCGCGGCCTGCTTGAAGCGCTCATACTGCTGGAGCCTGCGTATCAGCTCTGCCCGCGGATCGATGTCCTCTTCGTCCTCGGATTCCTGTCGCGGCAGCAGCATCCTGGATTTTATCTCCGCCAGGGTCGCTGCCATAACCAGATACTCTGCGGCCAGCTCGAACCGCATGGCTTCAACGGCGCCGATGTAATCCATGTACTGCTTGGTAATCTCACTGACATCAATGTCGAGGATGTCCATGTTCTGACGTCGGATCAGATACAGCAACAGATCCAATGGCCCCTCAAAGGCCTCAAGGAAGACCGCCAGGGCATCGGGAGGTATATACAGGTCACGAGGCAGATCAACCACCGGCTTACCTGAGACACGGGCAAGTGGCGCCTGCTCAACGGGCGCGCCGGGCGCCTCAGCTCCCTCATCCGCCGTCGTATTACCTGTGGTGTCCTCGGTCATGGTCTCTCCGGAATTGTCAGCGTCGGGGCTCAGCGGTAGTTCAGGCCCATGGCTGTCCGAACTTCCTCAAGGGTATCCCTCGCGGCATCCCTGGCATGCTCGCAGCCTTCTTCAATAATGGCGTGAACCAGGTCCGGATTGCCTTCATATTCACGAGCACGTTCATGCAGGGACCGCTGCTCTTCAATAATCGAGTCAATCAGCGGCTTCTTGCATTCCAGGCAACCAATGCCCGCCGAGCGGCAGCCGGTTTGCACCCATTCCTGGGTATCCGCATCGGAATAAACCTGATGAAGCCCCCAAACCGGACACTTCTCCGGTTCGCCCGGATCGGTACGCCGTACCCGCTGGGGGTCGGTCTGCATGGTGCGGATTTTCTGGGCGACGCTGTCAGGCTCTTCGCGCAAACCGATATAGTTGTTGTAGGACTTGGACATTTTCTGGCCGTCCAGTCCTGGCATCTTCGATTCCGGTGTCAGCAGGGGCTGGGGCTCCGGAAGGATCACCTTACCGCCACCTTCGATATAACCGTACAGCCGCTCACGATCGCCCAGGGAGATGTTCTGCTGCTCCTTGAGCAATGCCCGCGCCGTTTCCAGGGCTTCCATATCGCCCTCTTCCTGGTAACGCTTCTTCAGAGTGCGGTAAAGCTTTGCGTTTTTCTTGCCCATCTTGACGATGGCGCCCTCTGCCTGCTCTTCAAATCCCGGCTCACGGCCGTAGATGTGATTGAAGCGGCGAGCGACTTCGCGCGTGATTTCCACGTGGGACACCTGGTCTGCACCCACGGGTACCCGACCGGCCCGATACATCAAAATGTCCGCGCTCTGCAGCAGCGGATAGCCGAGAAAGCCGTAGGTGGCCAGGTCTTTCTCGCGCAGTTTTTCCTGCTGATCCTTGTACGTGGGTACACGCTCGAGCCAGCCCAATGGGGTAATCATCGACAGTAAAAGATGAAGCTCCGCGTGTTCCGGCACCTTGGACTGGATGAACATCGTTGAGGACCCGGGATTGACGCCTGCCGCGAGCCAGTCGATCACCATATCCCAGACGCTATCCTCAATGCCGCTGGGATCATCATAGTTGGTGGTTAACGCGTGCCAGTCGGCAACGAAGAAGAAGCATTCGAATTCATGCTGGAGTTTCACCCAGTTCTTCAGAACACCGTGATAATGGCCGAGGTGCAACTTGCCGGTGGGACGCATGCCGGACAAAATCCGTTGCTGGGAATCGACAGAACTCAAAGCATGAACTCCTTTTATTTATAGGGAACAGCCATCATATTGCAGGCTGACCGGGCATTATAGTCTTATGTGTGGCCCGCGTTAAGAAGGCATTGAAAAACCTGCGCTGACGCCAGAAAACAAAAAGCCCCCGGCAGTCCGCAAAACAGACCCGGGGGCTTTCATTCACCGGCGGTAGTTTACCAGCCAGTCACTTCCTTCAGCGCCTTGCCAATTTCAGCCAGGCTGCGCACAGTTTTGACACCGGCGTCGTTCAGGGCCGCGAATTTCTCATCCGCCGTACCCTTACCACCAGAGATAATCGCACCGGCGTGGCCCATACGCTTACCAGGAGGCGCCGTCACACCCGCGATGTAAGACACCACCGGCTTGCTGACGTTGTCCTTGATGAACGCAGCCGCTTCTTCCTCAGCGGTTCCGCCGATCTCGCCGATCATCACGATGGCTTCTGTCTGCGGATCGTCCTGCAGCAACTGCAGGATATCGATGAAGTTGGAGCCCGGAATCGGGTCACCACCGATGCCAACGCAGGTAGACTGGCCGTAACCGAAGTCGGTGGTCTGCTTGACCGCTTCGTACGTCAGGGTACCAGAGCGGGACACGATGCCCACTTTGCCCGGCTTGTGGATGTGGCCCGGCATGATACCGATCTTGCTCTCGCCTGGCGTGATCACACCCGGGCAGTTCGGCCCGATCATGCGAACACCCTTGCGATCGACGTACTCTTTCGCATAGAGCATGTCGATGGTCGGGATGCCTTCGGTGATGCAGACGATCAGCTGGATGCCAGCATCCGCAGCTTCAACGATGGCGTCTTTACAGAACGGCGCAGGAACATAGATTACGGTGGCTTCGGCGCCCGTCTTCTCGACCGCTTCACGCACGGTGTTGAACACCGGCAGGCCCAGGTGTTCGGTGCCGCCCTTACCGGGGCTTACGCCACCAACCATTTTGGTGCCATATTCGATGGCCTGCTCAGAGTGGAACGTACCCTGTGCGCCGGTAAAGCCCTGGCAGATAACCTTGGTGTCTTTGTTGATCAGGATGCTCATTATTTACCCCCCGCGGCTTTAACGACTTGCTCTGCCGCATTCGACAGACTGGTGGCGGCAATGATGTTAAGGCCACTGTCAGCGAGTACTTTAGTGCCCTTCTCGGCGTTGTTGCCTTCCAGACGCACAACCACAGGAACCTTGACGCCAACATCTTTTACGGCGCCGATGATGCCTTCGGCAATCATGTCACAGCGAACAATGCCGCCGAAGATATTGACCAGTACCGCTTTGACGTTGTCGTCAGACAGGATGATCTTGAACGCTTCGGAAACACGTTCCTTGGTGGCACCGCCGCCAACGTCCAGGAAGTTCGCAGGCTGGCCGCCGGACAGCTTGATGATGTCCATGGTACCCATGGCCAGACCAGCGCCGTTTACCATGCAGCCGATGTTGCCATCCAGCGCGACGTAGTTGAGTTCCCACTTGGCAGCTTCCGCTTCCCGGGAATCTTCCTGGGAGGGATCGTGCATCTCGTGGATCTTCTTCTGACGGTACAGCGCGTTACCATCAACGCCAATCTTGGCGTCCAGGCAGTGCAGGTCACCGGCTGGAGTGATAACCAGCGGGTTAATCTCAACCAGCGCCAGATCGCACTCCTCGAACAGTTTCGCCAGGCCCAGGAAAATCTTGGTGAACTGACCAATCTGCTTGCCTTCCAGACCGAGCTTGAACGCCAGCTCACGGCCCTGGTATGGCTGTGCGCCAACCAGCGGGTCGACTTCGGCCTTGAGAATTTTCTCAGGAGTTTCTTCGGCAACCTTTTCGATTTCAACACCACCTTCGGTGGAAGCCATGAACACGATACGACGAGTACCGCGATCAACAACCGCGCCCAGGTAGAGCTCCTGGTCGATATCGGTAAGGGACTCAACAAGAATCTTGCTGACTGGCTGGCCGTTTTCGTCGGTCTGGTAGGTCACCAGATTCTTGCCAAGCCAGTTCTCAGCGAAGGCGCGGATATCGTCCTTGCTCTTGACCAGTTTTACACCGCCGGCCTTGCCGCGGCCACCAGCGTGAACCTGAGCTTTTACTACCCAGGCGTCGCCGCCGATTTCGTCAGCAGCGGCCACTGCGTCTTTGGGGGTATCGCAGGCAATGCCCTTGGATACTGGCAGGCCATATTCAGCGAAAAGCTGTTTGCCCTGATATTCATGCAAATTCATAGTTAATGTCCCGCTTTCTGATGGAGGATAACCACATACGGAAATTGAACCCGCGCAGTGCGAATTCGGTTTGATGCGCCGGGGATCACCTCAGCGCATCCTTAACGCGACCGAAAACCAGCCGTTTTAATAGCAGCGGGGCGCCGTCATTGGCGCCCCTGTTTCCTGGCTCGCGTTACTTCTTTTTGCGACGGTTGGCGATGTGAATCGCTCCGCCGGCAACACCCAGAGCCGCTTCATGCACGGACTCGGACAGAGTCGGATGTGCAAAACAGGTCAGGGCGAGATCTTCGGCACTGGAACCAAACTCCATGGCGATGACGCCCTGAGCAACGATTTCAGAGGCCTGGGGACCCACCACGTGGAAACCGACAATACGGTCGGTTTTCGCGTCGGCGATGATCTTGACCATGCCGGACGCCGCATTCGCTGCCATGGCTCGACCATTGGCGGCGAATGGGAAAGTACCCACATTGTACTCCTCACCTTCCGCTTTCATCTCCTGCTCGGTCTTCCCGACCCAGGCAACTTCCGGCGACGTGTAGATCACGTTCGGGATGCAGTCGTAGTTAACCTGCGGCTTGTGCCCGGCAATACGCTCAGCAACCATAACGCCTTCTTCGGATGCCTTGTGGGCCAGCATCGGACCACGAACCACGTCACCAACCGCCCAGACACCGGGCGCTTCGGTTTTACAGTTGTCATCCACGAAGATGAAACCGCGTTCGTCCAACTTAACACCGGAGTCTTCAGACAGCAGGTTATCGGTATATGGGCGACGGCCAACGGCGACGATCAGCTTGTCAAACTTGGCTTCCTGCTTACCCTTCGAATCTTCATAGGTCACATTGACCAGTTTGCGCTTGACTTCCGCACCAGTCATACGTGCGCCCAGCACAACGTTAAGCCCCTGCTTCTGGAACTGTTTCAGTGCATCCTTGGCAACCTGCTGGTCAACGACTGGCAGGAAGGTGTCAACCGCTTCAAGTACGGTTACCTCTGCCCCCAGGCGAGCCCATACGCTGCCCAGCTCGAGACCGATAACACCTGCCCCGATAACGCCGAGACGCTTGGGAACCTCAGTGAATTCCAGAGCGCCCTCAGAGTCCACGATGTGCGTGCCATCGAACGGCGCAGGTGGAATCTGGATGGGACGTGAACCCGTGGCGATAATCACGTTCTCCGCCTCGTAGGTTTTTTTCTTGCCATCCTTGTCGGTCACTTCCACGTTACGGTTGGCCAACAGTTTCCCGTGGCCATAGATCGGTGTAACGCCGTTAGACTTGAACAGGCCGCCGATGCCACCGGTCAACTGGTCCACGATGCCTTCTTTGCGCTTCATCATCTTGGCGATGTCGAAGCCGACTTCCTTGGCGATAATGCCCTGCTCGGCAAAATCGTGGCTGGCTTCCTCATATTTATGGGAAATCTCCAGCAACGCCTTGGATGGAATGCAGCCCACATTCAGGCAGGTACCGCCTAGACGGTTCTTGCCTTCTTTATCGGTCCAGGACTCGATGCACGCGGTTTTCAGGCCCAGCTGAGCCGCTTTGATGGCGGCAACATAGCCGCCCGGGCCAGCGCCAATGACGATTACGTCGTACTTGTCAGACATGTTTTATCCCGTTTTCCAATTCGTTAAGTGTCAGCTCAGACGTCCAGCAGAATGCGCGCTGGGTCTTCAAGCATTTCCTTGATAGCCACCAGGAACTGCACTGCTTCCTTGCCATCGATCATGCGGTGGTCGTAGGAAAGCGCCAGATACATCATCGGCTGAATCTCGACCTTGCCGTTCACTGCCATCGGACGCTCCTGGATCTTGTGCATACCCAGAATGGCCGTCTGTGGCGGGTTGAGGATCGGCGTGGAGATCAGTGAACCGAAGATACCACCGTTGGTGATGGTAAAGGTGCCACCGGTCATATCCTCGATACCGAGCTTGCCGTCTTTGGCCTTCGTTCCGTACTCGACGATTTTCTTCTCAATGTCGGCCAGGCCGAGCGCGTCGGTGTCACGAACCACAGGCACAACGAGGCCGCGATCACTTGACACAGCAATACCGATATCCTGGTAACCATGGTAAACCATGTCGTTACCGTCGATGGAGGCGTTAACCGCAGGGAAGCGTTTCAGCGCTTCGGTCGCTGCCTTGGTAAAGAAGGACATGAAACCGAGCTTGACCCCATGGCGCTTCTCGAAGCTTTCCTTGTATTGCTTGCGCAGCTCCATGACCGGCCCCATGTTCACTTCGTTGAACGTGGTGAGCATGGCCGCGGTCTGCTGAGCATTGACCAGTCGTTTCGCGATACTGGCACGCAGACGCGTCATGGGAACCCGCTTCTCCGGACGCTCGCCGGAACCAACATCCACCTGCGGCATATCGCCCGCCGGCTTCGACGCAGGAGTTGAGGAAGCCCCTGAAGATTTACCAGCATCTATATGATTCTGAACATCTTCTTTTGTTACGCGACCGTCTTTTCCTGTACCTTCGACGGCGTCTGGATCAACGCTATTCTCTTCCGCCAGCTTCCGCGCTGCCGGGCTGAGGATGGCTTCGCCAGATGACTTGGCTGGTGCTTCGGAGGACTTTTCCGAAGTCGCTTCGGGCTTACTCTCTTCTTTCTTGCTGTCATCTTTGGCTGCAGGCTTGGAATCACCAGCCGCGCCTTCCTTGAACTTACCGACGACTTCACCACTTTCTACAGTGTCGCCTTCGCCCTTGAGTACTTCCTCGATAACACCATCCGCCGGAGCTACCACCTCGAGTACGACCTTGTCGGTTTCAATATCGACAATCAGTTCGTCACGTGAACAGGCTTCGCCAGGCTGCTTATGCCAGGTCGCGACTGTCCCTTCTGCGACCGACTCTGGGAATACGGGGGCTTTTATTTCAGTTGACATCTCGGATCCTTAGTTCGGTAGCTCGTCAGATTTCAAACGCGTCGTTAACCAGTTTTTTCTGCTCTTCAATGTGTACCGACATATGGCCACAAGCCGGAGCAGCGGAGGCGTCACGACCGGCATACTGAAGATACAGCTTGGGATTATGACGATGCAGCGCATTACGCATATGATGCTGGCTGCAATACCAGGCCCCCTGGTTCATGGGCTCTTCCTGGCACCAGACCACGTGCTTGAGCTTGCTGTGCTGGCTCAGGAGCTCGTCCAGATCGTCACCCGGGAATGGGTATAGCTGTTCGATACGAACAATAGCAACGTCATCCCGCTCGTCCGCTTTCTTGCGCTCCAACAGGTCGAAGTAGACCTTACCGCTGCACAGAATCAGACGAGTGACCTTTTTCGGGTCGGAGGGTTCTTTCTCCGGCAGTACCGTCTTGAAGGTACCCGATGTCAGGTCGTCCAGTTCCGAGGTGGCTTCCTTATGA
Source organism: Marinobacter sp. M5B (assembly GCF_042604615.1). Lineage (NCBI taxonomy): Bacteria > Pseudomonadati > Pseudomonadota > Gammaproteobacteria > Pseudomonadales > Marinobacteraceae > Marinobacter > Marinobacter sp. M5B. Next base: position 2,166,856 of record NZ_CP156894.1, on the reverse strand, counting down.
CGCAACAGGCTCTTTGGCGTAATCGCAACCAAAGGTTTACGCAGCGGACGCTTGACCTGACGACGCAGCATATGGAACACCTGGGATGGCGTGGTTGGCACGCAAACCTGGATGTTGTGTTCCGCGGACAACTGCAGGAAACGCTCCAGCCTTGCCGAGCTGTGCTCCGGACCCTGGCCTTCATAGCCATGTGGCAACAGCAGCGTGAGGCCGCACAGACGCCCCCACTTGTGCTCACCACTGGTCAGGAACTGGTCAATCACCACCTGGGCGCCATTGGCGAAGTCACCAAACTGGGCTTCCCAGACCACAAGACCATTGGGCGCCGTGGTGGAATAACCATACTCGAACGCCATCACCGCCTCTTCTGAGAGCAGTGAGTCGTAGATTTCAAACTTCGGCTGGTTCTCGGCAATGTGCTCCAGCGCAATATGGTGGGCACCGTCCTTCTGGTTGTGCAGTACCGCATGGCGGTGAGAGAAGGTGCCGCGACCAACGTCCTGGCCGGTAATCCGGATGGGATGCCCTTCGTTCAGAAGCGTGGCGTAGGCCATCACTTCACCGTAGCCCCAGTTGATTGGTAGCGCGCCGGCGGTCATTTTTTCCCGGTCGCTGACAATCTTGGACACCTGGCGTTGAACACTGAAGCCTTCCGGCACGTGAGTCAGTTTCTTACCCAGTTTCTGGATCGTCTTGAGGGCGACACTGGATTTGCACTTGGCAGTCCACTCATGCCCCAGGTACGGCGTCCAGTCGACATACAGATCCTTGTTGGGCTCCTTGACCAGGGACTTGACCACGTGGTCGCCCTTATCCAACTCGTCCCGGTAGTCCAGTTCGATCTGTTTGGCTTCGTCCTCAGTGATCACACCGTCAGCAACCAGTTTTTCCGCATAGAGGTTGCGGGTGGTTGTCAGCTTGCGAATCTTTTCGTACATCACCGGCTGTGTTGCGGCCGGCTCATCTGCCTCATTGTGTCCGCGGCGGCGATAGCACACCAGATCGATCACCACATCGTTCTTGAACTCGTGGCGGTAATCCATGGCCATCTGGGTCACGAACATGACAGCCTCGGGATCGTCCGCGTTCACGTGCAGGATCGGGGCCTGAATCATCTTGGCCACATCGGTGCAGTATTCCGTGGAACGGGCATCTTCCTGCTTGCTGGTGGTAAAACCGACCTGGTTGTTGATGACGATATGAATAGTACCGCCAACACCATAGCCCCGGGTCTGGGACATCTGGAAGGTTTCCATAACCACACCCTGCCCGGCGAACGCTGCGTCACCGTGCATGATGATGGGCACACACTGGGTGCCGTTAGGGTCGTTGCGCCGGGTCTGGCGGGCACGGACTGAGCCTTCAACCACCGGAGACACGATCTCAAGGTGCGACGGGTTAAACGCCAGCGCAAGGTGGATTTCGCCACCTTCAGTCATCACGTTGGAAGAGAAACCCTGATGGTATTTAACGTCACCAGAACCGGAATCAGCGAGTTTCTTGCCTTCAAACTCGTCAAACAGTTCTTTCGGGTTCTTGCCGAGTGTATTAACCAGAACATTCAACCTGCCCCGGTGGGCCATGCCCAACACGATTTCCTTCGCGCCGTAGCTGCCTGCCCGCTGGATCAGCTCATCCAGACAGGGAATCAGGCTCTCGCCACCTTCAAGCCCAAACCGTTTTACGCCCGGATAGCGGGAACCCAGATACTTTTCGAGGCCTTCCGCTGCGGTTAACCGTTCCAGCAAATGCTTACGGGTTCCAGACTCGTAGTTGGGACGCGAGCGTACCGGCTCCATGCGTTGCTGGAACCAGCGTTTGATACGAGTGTCCACAACGTGCATATATTCCGCACCGATGCTTTCACAGTACGTCTGCCGAAGACCACCCACGATGTCCCGAAGCTTCATTGTCTCGGAGCCAAAGTTCAGCGAGCCGGTCTGAAACTCGAGGTCGTAGTCCGCTTCCGATAGTTCGTGAAAGGATGGATCGAGATCTTCAACCTGTGGACGGTTCCATACACCTAGGGGATCCAGCTTTGCTTCCTGGTGGCCACGAAAACGGAAGGCATTGATCAACTGGAGGACACGGATCTGCTTTTTGTCGGCATCAACCGTTGCACTGGCAGGTACGCCGCTGCTGGCTAGAAAGCGCTGGTTACGGGATATGTGTTCAAACTGCTGGCGGATGGACGAATGATCTATATCACGGCCTTTGTAGCCATCCACACTGGGAAGTTTATCGAAATAGCTGCGCCATTCTTCGGGAACGGCATTGGGGTCTGTCAGGTAGGTTTCGAAAAGCTGTTCAACATAGGCGAGATTCCCTCCTTGTAGGTGGGAAGTCTGCCACAACTGCTCCATTATGCTTTCGTGCATTTTGAATAGCTCACCTTGGGCTGGTGCGGGGAGCTGGCTATGGTCGGCCAGGGGTATATCTGAGTCAATACGGGTTTTTACGGGATCGACTTTGGCCACCACATCCAACAAGGATGTTTTCCGTTCCCCGGTGGTTATTATACTCAGCAATCCGCCAGGAACCTTTTAAGCTCCCGTGACGGCCTGCGTAGTGTGCACCCTGCTAAGACTTTTGACTATAAGCCTTTGGTTGAAGGGCCCGCGTCGTTGCGGGCCCTTCCGGGTGCGAGCCTTGTCAGCACAGTATAGCGTTTGTTTCAGATTCTGCTTACGTCGCCCGCTGAAGCAGAAGGTTCCGAATGTGGCCGATCGCCCGTGTTGGGTTAAGGCCTTTCGGACAAACGCTGACACAGTTCATGATGCCCCGACAGCGGAATACACTGAACGGATCATCCAGATTGGCAAGACGCTCCTCCTGTGCAGTATCCCGGCTGTCGGCCAGGAACCGGTAGGCTTGCAGCAATCCGGCCGGGCCAACGAACTTGTCCGGATTCCACCAGAACGAGGGGCAAGCCGTGGAACAGCAGGCACAGAGAATACACTCGTACAGGCCGTCCAGCTTTTCCCGGTCTTCCGGTGACTGGTAACGCTCAATGGCGGGCGCCGGATTGTCGTTGACCAGGTACGGCATAACCTTCTCGTACTGTTTGTAGAACAGGCTCATGTCCACAACCAGGTCACGAATCACCGGCAGGCCCGGAAGTGGGCGAACAACCAGCTTGTTGTTCTTGAGCACTTCCGACAGCGGCGTGATGCAGGCAAGACCGTTCTTGCCATTCATGTTCATACCATCGGACCCACAGACGCCTTCCCGACAGGAACGGCGATAGGCCATTGAGGGGTCTTGCTCCTTGACCAGGTTAAGGACATCCAGAACCATCAGGTCCTTTCCTTCCGGTATATCCAGCTCTACGTCCTGCATATAGGGCGCATTGTCGGTTTCCGGGTTGTAGCGGTACAGGCTTACTAACATTGCACAATCCCCCTTAGTAAGTCCGGATCTTCGGCTGGAATGTATCCACCGTTTTCGGAGCGAAGTTTACATCACGCTTTCCAACACGCTTGTCCAGCGGGAAGTACAGCGAATGCTTCAGCCAGTTTTCATCATCACGCTCGGTAAAGTCGTTACGGGCATGAGCACCGCGACTTTCCTTGCGCTCGTAGGCTGAAACAGCCGTTGCAAGTGCAACTTCATAAAGGTTATCAAGCTCAAGGGCTTCGATACGCGCGGTGTTGAAGGCATTGCTGGTATCCGCGAGCCTGGTATTGCGTACGCGCTTACCAATCGCTTCCAGCTTCTCAAGACCTTCTTCCATGCTCTTGCCGTCACGGAACACACCGAAGTAAAGCTGCATGCAGTTCTGCAGATCCTTGCGCACTTCGGCAACGCTCTCGCCTTCCGAGGCGCTGTTCAGGCGATCAAGGCGCGCCATCGCGTTCTTGATGTCTTCCTCACTGGCGCCGTCCACCTCAAAGCCGCCGCGAAGCTGCTCTTCAATGTGCAAGCCAGCAGCACGGCCGAAGACGACCAGATCCAGCAGGGAGTTACCGCCAAGACGGTTGGCACCATGAACGGACACACAAGCTGCTTCACCGCAGGCAAACAACCCGGGAATGGGCGTATCGTTACCGCTCTCATCCTGAGTCAGGGCCTGACCACCTACGTTGGTGGGAATCCCGCCCATCATGTAGTGACAGGTTGGCACAACCGGCACCGGCTCTTTAACCGGGTCCACGTGCGCAAAGGTGCGTGAAAGCTCACAAATACCCGGCAGGCGCAGGTTCAGTGTTTCTTCACCGAGGTGGTCCAGCTTCAATAGAACGTGATCCTTGTCCGGACCGCATCCACGGCCTTCCAGGATCTCAATCACCATGGAGCGGGCAACCACGTCGCGACCAGCCAGGTCTTTGGCGTTCGGAGCGTAACGCTCCATGAAACGTTCACCCTCGGAATTGATCAAGTAACCGCCCTCACCTCGACAACCTTCTGTTACCAGAGTACCGGCGCCATGAATGCCCGTGGGGTGGAACTGCCACATCTCCATGTCCTGCATCGGGAAACCGGCACGGAGCGCCATACCAATACCGTCGCCGGTATTGATCAGGGCGTTGGTGGTGGAGGCATAGATGCGACCTGCACCGCCAGTGGCAAGAACGGTTGCCTTGGACTTGATGTAAGCCACTTCGCCAGTCTCGATTTCGATGGCGACGACACCAACCACTTCGTTTTTACTGTTCTTCACCAGATCAACGGCGTACCACTCGTTCAGGAAGGTGGTTCCGCCCTTGAGGTTCGCCTGATAGAGCGTGTGCAGGAGCGCGTGACCGGTACGGTCCGCAGCAGCACAGGTACGCGCCGCCTGGGCAGGATTGTCCGGCCCCTTGGACTGACCACCAAACGGACGCTGATAAATACGGCCCTGCTCGGTACGGGAGAACGGCAGCCCCATGTGCTCCAGCTCGAACACAGCCTGCGGGCCCACGGAACACATGTACTCAATCGCGTCCTGGTCACCGATATAGTCGGAACCCTTGACGGTGTCGTACATGTGCCAGCGCCAGTCATCATTGGGGTCGGCACTGGCGATGGCGCAGGTAATACCGCCCTGGGCAGATACAGTGTGGGAACGGGTCGGAAATACCTTGGTGATACATGCGGTATTGACGCCGGATTCTGTCAGCTGAAGGGCGGCACGCATACCGGCACCGCCGCCACCGATAACAATCGCGTCATAAGACATGGTCTTGATATTAGCCATTAATTAAAGCCCCCAAAGAATCTGAATGCCCCAGACCAAATACACGAACATGGCCAGACCGCAAAGTGCCTGTACCAGGAAGCGCGGCAGGGTCGCCTTGATGTAATCCGTTGTCACTGTCCAGAGCCCAACCCAGGCGTGCGCGCCGATTGAGAGCAGTGCAAGCAGGGTGAAGATGCGGAACCAGGTCTGGTCGAAAAGCGCCGACCAGCTGTCGTAATTAACGTCAGTGGTCAGGATGAACCCGAAAAGAAAAACTGTATACAGAGCAAGCACGTAAGCGGTAACACGCTGGATCATCCAGTCGAAAACACCGCTACGTCCGAGATTCGTGACGCTGTTTACCATACCCAGACTCCTGCCAGAAGGATGAGAATAACGGAGATGACGACTGTGGCTTTCGCCGCGAGCCGGCCACTTTCCAGCTCTTCGCCGATGCCCATATCCATCAGCAGGTGCTTGATACCCGCAACCAGGTGGTACAGCAAGGCAGACAGAATGCCCCAGGTAATCAGCTTCGCAAGGAAGCTGTCCAGCAAGCCACTAACCCGACTGAAGCCTTCTTCCCCGGAAAGGGAAAGCTGAAGCCCGTACAACATGAAAGCAACACCCACAAAAATGATGATGCCACTGACGCGATGCAGTATGGACGTGATGGCTGGCAGCGGAAAATGAAACTTGCCGAGATCGAGATTTACTGGTCGTTTGCTATTCACAGCGCTCTCACACTCTCTCTTGGTTCCGCGGGGCCGGAAAAAACCGGATGCGGATGGTTGGTATGTAAGGATCGGTATGCTGAACGGATCCGGCACACGATATGTTCAGGAGGGAGAAAAACCGGCATGCGCTCTTTTGATATCTGACGCTGCGGCCTGTTATATCCCCGATTCCGGGCTACGGATTATAAGGAGTACCCTTTTCAATTACAAACGCGCAACTCTGTCAGGGCCCGTTAAATCAGGCCCTGGGACTCGCTATAAAGAGGATTGACAAAATCAATTAAACCTCGAAAGCAGCCGTATTCCGGATTTCCCTGATTTACAGCAGGCGTCAAATAATGGGTTTTATTGCCTCTTCCATTGACAAAAAAAGCCAACGCCCTATATTTTGCCGCCAGTTTTGCGATAATACGCGCCTTCTAGCGCTTCCAAATGCTGATAAATAGGAGAGCACCATGACCGACAGGAAAGCCACGCTTTCGGTGGGTGACAAGTCCATTGAGCTACCGGTTTACTCAGGCACCGTCGGCCCTGACGTCATTGACGTGAGAAGCCTCGTCCAGGAAGGCGTCTTTACGTACGACCCTGGATTTGTATCCACCGCAGCCTGCGAATCCCAGATCACCTACATCGACGGAGCCAAGGGCGTTCTCCTGCACCGAGGCTACCCAATCGAGGAATTGGCAGAAAACTCCGACTACCTGGAAGTCTGCTACCTCCTGCTTAACGGCGAGCTTCCGACAGCGGAAGAGAACAAGCGCTTCCACGACACCATCAAAAACCACACGATGTTGCACGACCAGATGCGCAACTTCTTCCAGGGTTTCCGCCGTGATGCGCATCCGATGGCCATTATGTGCGGCGTCGTTGGAGCCCTGTCGGCTTTCTATCACGACCAGATGGATGTCACCAACGTCGAGCAGCGTGAAATCACTGCTCACCGACTGATCGCCAAAATGCCAACCATTGCGGCCTGGTGTTACAAGTACAGCATTGGTCAGCCGTTCATGTATCCCCGCAACGACCTGACCTATTCTGAGAATTTCCTGCAGATGATGTTTGGTGTTCCCTGCGAGGAATACAAGCCAAACCCGATCCTCGCCAAGGCGATGGACAAGATTTTCATCCTGCATGCCGATCACGAACAGAACGCGTCCACCTCAACCGTTCGCCTGGCCGGCTCAACCGGCGCCAACCCCTACGCGTGTATTGCCTCCGGTATTGCAGCGCTGTGGGGCCCTGCACACGGCGGTGCCAACGAGGCAGTTCTGGACATGCTCGCGGAAATCGGGGACGAGTCCAACATCGAGAAATTCATCGCCAAGGCGAAGGACAAGGACGACCCATTCCGCCTGATGGGCTTTGGTCACCGGGTCTACAAGAACTTTGACCCGCGCGCCAAGGTAATGGCCGAAACTGCGCATGAAGTTCTGACTGAGCTCGGTCTGGAGAACGACCCTCTCCTGAAGATCGCACAGCGTCTCGAGAAGATTGCCCTTGAAGACGAGTATTTCGTCCAGCGCAAACTCTACCCGAACGTGGACTTCTACTCCGGCCTGATCCTCAAGGCCATCGGCATTCCGACGTCCATGTTTACGGTTATATTCGCCCTTTCGCGGACCATTGGGTGGTTCTCACACTGGAACGAAATGGTCAGCGGCGACTACCGCATTGGCCGGCCGCGACAGCTCTACACAGGCTCCGAAGCAAGAAGCTACCCCAAGAAGTAGCTCCCGGATAGCCGAAATCGAAAGGCCGCTACATCAGCGGCCTTTTTTGTGCCCTCACATTCTGCAATGATTGATGCCTACTTCGCGCTAACACCAACCACGTCTGGAGAAACAGTGATGAACGTAACTGCCGCATTTATCGGTCTCGGCGTAATGGGCTATCCAATGGCCGGCCACCTGGCAAACGCCGGCCTTACAGTCCAGGTATGGAACCGCACTCACGCCAAAGCAGAGAGCTGGGCGAGCCAATATAAAGGCAAGGCCTGCGACTCCATCGCCGCCGCCGTTGCTGACGCAGACTTCGTATTTACCTGTGTGGGTGCCGATATAGATCTGGAAAAAGTCTATGAAGGCCCTGAGGGCATCATTGCCAACGCCAAGCCCGGCGCCGTGCTGGTCGACCATACAACTGCTTCGGCAGGCATTGCAGAGCAACTGGGCCAGCTTGCCAGCGCCCGCAATCTTGAGTTCATTGACGCCCCGGTATCCGGTGGTCAGCAGGGTGCGGAAAACGGCCAGCTTACCATTATGTGTGGCGGGGAGGCTGGCCCTTTTTCGCAAGCGAAACCGCTGATGAAGCATTACGCCAAAGCCCTGAACCACATGGGACCGATCGGCAGCGGCCAGAAGACGAAGATGGTCAACCAGATCGCCATCGCCGGACTGGTTCAGGGCCTCTCAGAAGCCCTTCACTTTGCCGAACAGGCGGAACTGGATGTCCGCAAGGTCGTCGACGTGATCTCAAAAGGAGCAGCTCAATCGTGGCAGATGGAAAATCGCTCAGGCACCATGATTGATGGGGAGTTCGAGCACGGCTTCGCTGTCAACTGGATGCGCAAGGACCTGGCAATCTGCCTCGAAGAGGCGCGAAAAAACGGCTCAAGGATTCCGGTCGCCGCACTCGTTGACCAGTTCTATGGAGATGTTCAGCAGATGGGGGGAAGCCGCTGGGATACGTCTTCACTGATACAACGGCTACGCAAGAAACCCTGAGGTTCGCTTTCAAACAACTGGCAGGATAGGTGTCGAGCCCAACCTGCCAGTCATCCTATAGTCACTTCTCTTTCGGCTGCCATTTGCCGTTCACAAACCACGCAGACCAGCCTGTCGCTTTGCCGTCCTTTTCCGACATCACATACTGCTCCTTGCTCTTCCGGCTGTAACGGATAACCGTCGGATTACCTTCCGGGTCACGCTCCGGAGCATCCATCAAGTAACCGTACTTGGGATCAATTTCCTTGCGGTGAGGTTTGATCTCCATAACCAGTGGCGGACGCGTCTCCCGATTCTTGGGAAACTTGCTGGCAGCCAGGAACAATCCGGAAGCGCCATCACGCAGCACATAGGTGTCTTCAACCTTCTGGCACTGTAGCTCAGGCATCGGCACCGGATCCATCTTGGGAGGCGCAGGCTCGCCGCTTTTCAGCAGCTTGCGTGTGTTCTTGCATTCGGTGTTGGTACAGCCGAAGTATTTACCAAAACGCCCGGTTTTAAGCTGCATTTCGGAGCCGCACTTGTCGCACTCCAGGGTTGGACCTTCATAACCCTTGATTCGGAACGTACCCCTCTCCACTTCATAGCCGGAACAATCCGGGTTGTTACCGCACACATGGAGTTTGCGACCTTCGTCCACCAGGTAACTGTCCATGGCCGTTCCGCATTTCGGGCAACGCCGCTTCTTTCGGAGCAGACGGGTTTCACCTTCGCCATCGACATCTTCGTCCGCGCTGACAACCTCGTCACCGGACACCAGGTTGATGGTCGTTTTGCACCGTTCTTTAGGCGGCAGGGAGTACCCTGAGCATCCCAGGAAAACGCCGGTACTGGCCACGCGAATCTGCATGGGGCGACTGCAAGTCGGGCACGGAATGTCGGTCTCGGTTGGGGTATTCGCCCGCATGCTTCCGTCTTCGCCACTCTCGGCGGTTTCCAGTTGCTGACGGAAACGACCGTAGAAATCATTGAGCACCTTTTTCCAGTCCACCTCGCCACCGGCGATGTCATCCAGCTCACCTTCCATTTTCGCGGTGAAGTCAAAGTCCATCAGGTTCGGAAAGGATTCCGACAACCGTTCGGTGACGATCTCGCCCATTTTTTCAGCGTAGAAGCGGCGATTCTGCAAACGGACGTAGCCGCGATCCTGAATGGTGGAGATAATCGATGCGTAGGTGGATGGCCGCCCAATACCCTGCTTCTCCAGCTCCTTGACCAGGCTCGCCTCGGTATAGCGCGGCGACGGCTTGGTGAAATGCTGGCTGGGATCGAGCTTCTTCAGTGTCAGGGTTTCGTCAACCTTGATATCCGGAAGCGCGATATCTTCATCTTTCTTGGCCGACTGGGGCGCCACTTTGAGGAAACCCTCAAACTTGATGATCCGCCCCCGCGTACGAAGCTCGTAATCACCGTTGGCAACCACAATGGACGTGCTCAGGAATTCAGCATCAGCCATCTGGCAGGCAATAAACTGGCGCCAGATCAGGTCGTAGAGCTTCTCAGCATCTTTCTCCAGGCCGCTTATATCGGCCGGCCTACGACTCACATCGGTCGGACGGATGGCCTCGTGGGCCTCCTGGGCACCCTCTTTGCTACCGTATACCCTTGGTTTCTCCGGCAGGAATTTATCACCGAACTGCTTTTTGACAAATTCGCGGCAACCGCTCACGGCATCCTGGCTCAGGTTGGTCGAGTCGGTACGCATGTAGGTAATGAAGCCGGCCTCATAGAGGCGCTGGGCCAGCATCATCGTTTTCTTGACGCTGAACCCCATCCGGTTGCTGGCCGCCTGCTGCAGCGTGGACGTAATAAAGGGGGCGGAGGGACGTGAGCGTGTCGGCTTGTCCTCTCGTTTGGCCACCTTGAAGGTACCATCCTTCAGGCGCTCAACGTGATCGGTGCTCTGCTTTTCACTGACCGGACGATAGGCTTTATCGTCGTATCGGGTCACCTCAAAACGAACGGGCTGCTCGGCCTGCTTCGAAGCCAGGTCAGCATGCAACTGCCAGAACTCTTCGGGAATGAACTTGCGAATTTCCCGTTCGCGTTCGACGATAAGCCGGACTGCAACCGACTGAACCCGACCCGCCGAAAGGCCGCGTGCAATCTTGGCCCACAGCAATGGCGATACCATATAGCCGACGACCCGGTCGAGGAATCGACGCGCCTGCTGCGCGTTAACGCGGTTGTTATCGAGATTCCCCGGATCCTTGAAGGCCTCCTGGATGGCACGCTTGGTTATCTCATTGAACACCACGCGGCGATATTTTTCGGGTTCGCCCCCAATGGTCTGCTGGAGGTGCCAGGCGATCGCCTCCCCCTCACGGTCCAAATCCGTCGCGAGATAGATATGATCGGCGGACTTTGCCAACCGCTTGAGTTCGCTGACAACCTTTTCCTTGCCGGGCAGTATCTCGTATCGGGCGATCCAGTCCTGGTCAGGATCTACCCCCATGCGGGCAACCAGTTGCTCCCTGGACTTCCGTTTCTTGTGAACCACCTTCTCTTCCGGGCTCATCTTGCGGGTCAACGCGGCCTGCCTGGCACGTTCTTTCGGATCTGACGTTGAGCCGCTACCGCTGACCGGAAGGTCGCGAATGTGCCCGACGCTGGACTTCACAATGAAGTCGGACCCCAGGTATTTGTTGATGGTCTTCGCTTTCGCTGGCGACTCGACAATAACGAGGCTTTTACCCATATCGGAGATCTGTGTCCTTGGCGATAATCGGTTAAAAAATCAGCAAACCGGAAACTCGCTGTAAAATCAGTCGGCTAGAAAACAGTCCATAGCCGCCACAAGTGTATAGGTGCATTGTTTTACAGGGTCAAGAAAAGCAAGACAACCCATTCTTTTATTTCCAGGCGCCTTTTTCTCCAGTCAGAGACAGGAAAGCCCGGCGTTTGCCGGGCCTCCTGAGACCGCGTTACTGATTCTGCTCAATGAATCAGAGACGCTCCCATACCGTTGCAATGCCCTGCCCCAGGCCGATACACATGGTGGAAACACCAAGCTTACCGCCTTTGGCCTGCATGACATTCAGCAGGGTTGTAGAGATACGTGCACCGGAACAACCCAGCGGATGCCCAAGGGCAATCGCGCCACCATTCAGGTTTACTTTCTCTTCCATTACACCCAACAGCTTCAGGTCTTTCAGGACCGGCAGGGACTGACCCGCAAAGGCTTCGTTCAGTTCCCAGAAGTCGATATCTTCGACTTTCAGGCCTGCGCGCTTCAACGCCTTCTTGGTGGCCGGAACCGGGCCGTAACCCATGATCGCGGGATCACAACCGGCAACAGCCATGCTGCGAATCCTGGCAACCGGCTTCAGGCCCAGAGCTTCAGCACGCTCTGCGGACATCAGCACCATGGCTGCGGCACCGTCAGTCAGCTGCGAGGACGTACCTGCAGTCACTGTACCGTTTTTCGGATCGAACGCTGGCTTCAGCTGACCCAGCGATTCAGCGGTGGTTTCGGGACGAATGGTCTCGTCTTCCTCGATCAGCACTTTAAAGCCGTTCTCGTCATGGCCTTCAATCGGAACGATTTCGTTCTTGAAGCGGCCTTCCTGAGTGGCTTCATGCGCCAGGCGATGTGAACGTGCGCCAAACTCGTCCTGCTGCTCACGGGTGATGCCGTGCATCTTGGCGAGCATTTCTGCGGTCAGGCCCATCATATTGGATGCTTTGGCAGAGTACTTGGACGCAGCCGGGTTGTGGTCAAAACCGTCGGTCATGGGAATGTGACCCATGTGCTCAACACCACCCACGAAGAACACATCGCCGTTGCCAGTCTGGATCGCCTGGGCGGCGGTGTGGATCGCGCTCATGGCAGAACCACACAGACGGTTCACGGTCTGCGCAGCAGACTCATGAGGGATGCGGGTCAGCAATGAAATCTGACGCGCCACGTTGAAGCCCTGCTCTTTGGTCTGGTTTACACAGCCCCAGATCACATCTTCAACTTCTTTCGGGTCGAGCTTCGGGTTGCGCTCAAACAGTGCTTCGATAAGCGCAGCCGACAGGGTCTCCGCACGAACATTGCGGAAGCAGCCGTTTTTGGCACGCCCCATCGGAGTCCGCACGCAATCGACGACGACAACGTCTCTCGGATTAAGGCTCATAGATCTTTCTCCGTTCGGAAATCTCGTTCAGGGTTAGCCAAAGAACTTTTCGCCAGTCTTGGCCATTTCACGCAGCTTCTCGGTCGGATGGTACAGGGGACCAAGATCTGCAAACTTGTCTGCCAGCTCGACGAACTTGTCGACACCCATGTCGTCGATATAACGCAGGGCACCACCACGGAACGGCGGGAAGCCGATACCGAAAATCAGGCCCATATCGGCGTCTGCCGGGTCTTCAACAATGCCGTCTTCCAGGCAGCGAACGGTTTCGAGGCACAGAGGCAGCATCATACGTGCGATGATGTCCTCGTCGCTGAAATCGTTCTTACCCTGAACAACCGGCTCAAGCAGCTTGTAGGTTTCTTCGTCGACAACCTTCTTCTGCTTGCCCTTGCGGTCCAGTTCGTACTTATAGAAGCCCTTGTCGTTCTTCTGTCCGTAACGGTTGTTATCAAACATCACGTCAATGGCGGTAGTACCTTCGTGCTTCATGCGGTCCGGGAAGCCGTCAGCCATGACTTCGCCAGCGTGCTTGCCGGTGTCCATGCCAACCACGTCCAGCAGATAGGCTGGGCCCATCGGCCAACCGAACTTCTCCATGACCTTATCGACGTGCTGGAAATCCGCGCCGTCACGTACCAGGTTCACAAAACCACCGAAGTACGGGAACAGCACACGGTTGACCAGGAAGCCAGGGCAATCGTTGACCACAATCGGGGTCTTACCCATGGCCTTGGCGTAGGCCACTGTGGTGGCAATAGCCTTGTCACTGGTCTTCTCACCACGGATAACCTCAACCAGGGGCATCATGTGCACCGGGTTAAAGAAGTGCATGCCGCAGAAGTTTTCCGGACGCTTCAGGTTCTTGGCCAGAAGATCGATGGAAATGGTGGAGGTATTGGACGTCAGGATCGCGTCTTCACGAACATTGTCTTCGGTCTCACGCAGAACAGCGTCTTTAACCTTCGGGTTCTCAACAACGGCCTCAACAACCAGATCGACGTTCTTGAAGTCGCCGTAGTTGAGTGTCGGCGTGATGCTGTTCAGAACGTCAGCCATCTTGCTGGCGTCCATTTTACCCTTGTCAACGCGCTTGGAAAGAAGCTTCTTGGCCTCTTTAAGACCCAGAGCGATACCTTCCTGGGCGATGTCCTTCATGATGATGGGCGTACCCTTCAATGCGGACTGGTAAGCCACACCGCCACCCATGATGCCAGCGCCCAGAACGGCCGCCAGTTTCACGTCATTGGCTTCCTTTTCCCAGGCCTTGGCCTTTTTCTTCAGCTCCTGGTCGTTCAGGAACAGGCCAACCAGGCAGGCTGCCACGTTGGTTTTGGCCATCTTGGCGAAGCCTTTAGCCTCAACCTCGATCGCTTTGTCACGGGTAAGGCCGGCATGCTTCTGCATGACCTTGATCGCCTCGACCGGTGCCGGATAGTTCTTGCCAGCCTGGCCGGCAACGTACGCCTTGGAGATCTCGAAAGCCATCATGCTTTCCATGGCGTTCAGCTTGATCTTGCCCTTCTTCTCTTCACGACGCGCCTGGTAATCCAGCTTGCCGTCGTTGCACTGGTTGATAATGCTGATGGCCGCATCTACCAGCTTCTCACCCTCAAGTACGGCATCAACTGCACCGACTTTAAGGGCTTTGTCGGCACGGTTCTCAGTGCCGCCGCAAATCCATTCAACCGCGTAGTCAACACCGACCAGACGGGACAGACGCACAGTGCCACCGAAACCTGGGAAAATGCCCAGCTTTACTTCCGGAAGACCTACTTTGGCCTTCTTGTCCATCACCCGGTAGTCCGTGGCAAGACACATTTCAAAGCCGCCACCCAGCGCCATACCGTTGATCGCCGTTACGGTGGGGAAAGGCAGATCTTCAATCGCGCTGAATACTTCATTGGCCTTGAGGTTGTTGGCAACGAGGTCTTCTTCCGGCCCGGCAAACAGGTCGGTAAATTCCGTAATGTCGGCGCCAACAATAAAGCTGTCCTTGGAACTGGTCACGACAAGGCCTTTCAGGCCCTTCTGCGCTTCCAGTTTGTCAGTCGCGGCGCGGAGCTCTTCAATCGTGAGACGGTTGAACTTGTTCACTGACTCGCCCTGCAAGTCAAAGTTCAACTGAGCGATCCCGCCTTCGATCTCTTTAACCGTGATGGCTTTACCTTCGTAAATCATCAACTGATCTCCAGTCTGTGTTTGGAACTGCTGAAACAGCCGCACAAGCGCTTCGCAAGACGACCGCTGATGCAGCGAGATTTCGGTCACTGTTTTCAATCAATACCCGATCAAGCGATCCAAAAATTCATACAGTCGTTTGAATCGTGGTGTGACACGATGAAAAAAAACGGCTCGTTTGTCAATTTGTTTCTGGAAGAATCAACCCGACCAGCCTCGAAATGGACAGCCGAACGGCATTAGGAGGCGAATGGAATTGTTGTTTATCAAGTATGTAGTTCGAGGTATTGATGCGAAACGGTAGGTTTATCACGTAAATTTTAAATTTGTTTACATTTACTCCCGTAGCGCCCCCTAAAACAACTTGATTGGTCGGCGGAGTTACTTTACCTTCAGCCTAAGACTTTAGTCCACAATAATAAAACAGCCTTAACGGAGACCCATCCGATGAAAGACGCTCGCTTGCGGGTACGTTCCCTGGTAACGGCGCTCGTGCTGTTACTGATCACCTCCTTTACGGTCCGCGCCCAGGAAGGCGACGGCTTTCTTTCGGACCTGCATAACTTCCGGGTCAATAACTACATGGCACTCGACGCCTACTATCGGTTCAGCGCAAGCGGCGATACCGAAACCCTGAACGAGATTGTCGCCAGTATCAATGCCGCCAACGAATCCATGAATTCGGTCGCCGACAGCACCGCCGGCGTACTGTCCGGAGAACAGGTTGAAAGCCTCAACGTGGAGTTCGACAAATTCAAGGATCTGATGCGGAGCAACATCAACGACGTGCGCAACACCGGCTATCCCGACCTGCGCCTGGTGTCCGATATGGCGAACCAGGCGTTATCGATGAACCAGGTGGCTTCAGAGATGTACGCGGTTGCCCGGGAAAGCGCCGAAGTCGCAACTGCCCAGAGAGTTGAAGCCGCACGCTCGGCGGCAGTCACTATGGCACAGATGATGGCCAAGTACTCCGCCCGCACCCATTCCTCGGTATCGCAAACCTTCCAGGGCTCCTCCAACGACATCCCTCTTGACGAGCAGGCAAAGCAGTTTGACGCCTTCCTGTCACAGATCACCAAAGGCGGTGCCCAGGGCCCACTAAAAGCCGCCCTGGACGACCTGACCTCCAAGTGGGAGTTCATTCGGGGCTCCTATATTAACTATAACGACAACAACGTTGCGTTTGTGATCGACCGCTATTCCAAAGGCATTCTCCGGGGCCTGGAAACAACCATTGGCCTGTTGCGCGAAAACGCCTGACGTCCACGCCGGCTGGGGCAGATTGTAGCCCCAGCCAACTCTCCTTTTGTCACCTTTCCAGTCAGTCATTGATACCTGTCAGTGTTGGTTTACACTTATGGGACAAGGTACTGCTTTGGCACACCAAGAGTTTGACCCCATCCGCGAAGGAGCGATGCGATGTCGATCTATAAGAAGATACTGGTGGCAATCGATCTGACCGAAGAGGCCCCCCAGGTACTCAATAAGGCCGTCGAAATAAGCAAAGCCCATGGTGCTGAGTTGATGCTTGTGCACGTAGTGGAGCCTGTTGGCTACGCCTATGGGGGCGACATTCCGATGGACCTGACGGAACTTCAGGATCAACTGGACAAGGCGGCAAAGGAACAGCTTGCCGGGTACGGTGAAAAGTACAATGTTGGCAAAGACAATCAGATAGTGACGGTGGGGCGCCCTGAATCCGAAATCCATCGGCTGTCTGAAGAGCAGAGTGTGGACCTGGTCATCGTGGGAAGCCACGGCCGCAAAGGATTCCAGTTGCTTCTAGGATCAACCGCCAACGGTGTGTTGCATGGCACCGTCTGCGATGTCCTTGCGATCCGCATCCAGTAGCCGGACGATGGCCGCGGCGCCCTAGTCGGCGCCGTCGCCCTTCATTTTTGCTTCCAGTTTTCGAAGCTGACTTTCCAGGGAAAAACTCACACTGGAGGCCATTGAGAAGAAGTTCAGCAATGCCTTCAGGTTACTGTCCCCCTCGCACACCGAATGGATCCGCTGCCATAACGCCTGGTTGACCAACTGCAGGCGTTGATTTCTCTCCACCAGCCCTTTCAGTTCCCAGTCTGGCTCCTTGTGGTTACGTTTCGCCAGGTACTGCTGCAAAAGGTAGTGAGACACACTCCTCATGATGAATTCATCGTTGCTGGCAAACGGCAAGTGATGCACGGCCATCGACTTCAGTTCGGACAACACCGGACACCCGCTTGTCGCCATTTTCAGCCCCAGCAATGACCTCAGGGACTCCTCAAGCGTGGTGTCCTTGGAATAACGCCTGCGGTCGTCTGTAACCTCCACAGTCACCTTCTGGTAGGCGTCCTCTGCCTGAAAGGCGTTCACAACCGGAAGCATTTCAACGGCGGCGGGACATCGTGGCGACTCCGATGCTTTCAGCGGGCAGTTGGCGCATTGGCAGTGCTCCAACCTTGTCCAGCTCGGCAGGTTGCCCACCGGCTCAGCTGGCCGGTCCGTTACTTTAAACGTCTCGGAACGCTTGTCTTCAAATTTGAAGTGGTACGTTACATTCATTGATTCGCCTGTTCTTCCAGCTCCATCCAGCGCTCGATGACCTTCTCCAGGTGGGCTTCCTTGTCCCCGAGGTCCGCCAGGGTCGTGGAGACGCTCTCAGCGGGCCCGGAGTAGAATTCCGGATCGGAAATCTGTGCCCGAAGCTTTTCCAGTTCCGCCTCCAGCTCTTCAATCTGGCCCGGAAGTTTTTCCAGTTCAAGCTTCAGTTTGTAGCTGAGTTTTACGGGTTTTGTTTTTTTGGTGTCTGCCACTGCGGGCGCTTCCGGCTTCTTTTCCGGCACTGGGCTCTGGTTCTTTGGCGGCTTGGTGGCCTTTCGGCTTACCCCCTCAGAAGGGAACCGGCCACCCTGCCTCCGCCAATCGGTATACCCACCGACAAACTCCGCGACTCTGCCAGAGCCGTCCAGGAACACCGTATCAGTAGCGACGTTATCGAGGAACTCGCGGTCGTGGCTGATAACGATCACAGTACCGGCAAATTCCACCAGCCGGGATTCAAGTAACTCCAGGGTCTCCACGTCCAGATCATTGGTCGGCTCATCCAGCACCAGGATATTGGCCGGCTTGCTGAAGAGCTTGGCAAGAAGAAGACGCGCACGCTCACCCCCGGAAAAGACACGCACAGGGGACCTCGCCCGTTCCGGGCTGAACAAAAATTCCTGCAGATATCCCAGTACGTGCTTGCTCTGGCCGTTAATTTCGATGAACTCCCGCCCCTCGGACAGGTTATCCAGCGCATTGCGTTCAAGGTCGAGCTCACCCCGGAGCTGGTCGAAGTAAGCGATCTGCAAATTGGTGCCGAGGCGAATTCGGCCATCTGTGGGCTTCAGGTCTCCCAGCATTAGCCGGACCAGGGTGGTCTTCCCAGTGCCATTTTCACCAACGAGGCCAATCTTATCGCCCCTGAGGACCGTCATGTTCATGTCGCGAATGACTGCGGTACCATCAGGATAGGCAAATCCGGCATCACTGGCTTCCACCACCAGTTTCCCGGAACGGGCGGCGTCTTCCACCGAAAAGCTCGCAGTTCCACCGCGTTCGCGACGTTGCTGGCGTTCTTCACGCATGGCCTTTAGCGCCCTCACCCGGCCCATATTGCGGGTCCTACGAGCCTTAATCCCCTGGCGTATCCACGCCTCTTCCTGTTTTAGCCGCTTGTCGAACAGCGCATTCTGGCGATCTTCCTCCTCCAGAGCCTTTTCCTTTAGGTCCAGATAGCGGTCGTACGTAGCGGCAAAACTCACCAGATGCCCGCGGTCCAGTTCCACGATGCGCGTGGCCATGCGGCGTATAAACGCGCGGTCGTGGCTGACAAACAGAATCGCGCCACGGAATTGACCAAGGGCCTCTTCCAGCCAGGCAATGGCGGGCACATCCAGGTGGTTGGTAGGCTCATCCAGTAACAGGATATCCGGCTCGGTCACCAGGGCACGCGCCAACAGGACGCGTCGCTGCCAACCGCCGGAGAGCGTGTTCAGACGCTGCTCCGGGTCGATGCCGTATTGCTCGAGGATGGCGCCGACTTTCTGGTCCAGACGCCAGCCATCCAGCGCCTCAAGGCGCTCCTGTACTTTCATCAGCCGGTCCAGGCTGGCTTCATCCGCAGTCTGGGACAACCGATGAAATTCCGCGAGCAATTCCCCGGTCTCCGGGAAAGCACCGGAAACGGCCTCATACGCGGTTCGAGTATCATTGACGGGGAGATTCTGGGGCAGCACTGACAACACCGCACCGTCGTCCAGCCGGACAACACCGCCGTCCGCCGTTACCTCACCGCTGACGATCTTCAGTAGTGTGGATTTTCCCTCGCCATTCCTGCCAAGAAGACACAAACGTTCACCTGCCTCGATGGTCATAGAGGCTTGGTCGAGCAATGGCTGCATGCCAAAAGCAAGGGATACGGCATCCAGCGTTAACAATGGCACGTTACTGATTCTCCGTTGTGGCAGTCGTTTGCAGAGTAATCGGATCACCGACCCGGATGGTCCCGTCCGATTCATGAATGGCGTTCATTCCGAAAATGACGCCGTCAGAGGTTCGCCGATAGGTTCCAAGCATCCTTAAAGGCTGCAGATCTACGGACTTTACGCCTTGGTCCGGATCCACGGTGGTCATAACACAGCGGGAACAGGGCTTTACCAGCGTGAATGCCGTTTCCCCGATGCGTGCAGATGTCCAGTTGTCCTCATCCCAGGCCCCCGCGCCCTCAACAACAATGTTCGGCCGGAACCTTCGCATATCGATGGCCGAATCAAGGCGCGTGTTCAGCTCTTCAAGGGACGCAAGGTTGGTGATCAGGAATGGAAAACCATCGGCAAAGCTGACCCGACGATACTCGGTAACCCGGCTCGCATCAACGCGGCGGAAGGTTTCCTCGGGCATATACACAAAGCGAAATGTCTGGCCACAGTAGCGGGACAGCGCGGCAGATGCCTTGTCCTCTCCGTACACCGCTTTCGCCCAGTCCCGCCAGACCCTGACACGACACTCCTCAGTGTCCGGCAACAATGGAAACTCGCCCTCCCCCGGTATATCGACAAAGACCTGCCCTGAGTCCAACCGGGTTTTGATCATGGCGAGTTCCGGATTGCTTCGCTGGGTAACGAACTCGCGCTCGGAATCAACGATCATCCAGCGACGGTCATCGGCCGGACCGAACTCGTCCAGAAGGAATGAAGAAACCTGGATTCCGGCCAGGGATTTGACCGGATAGACATACAACGAATGTACCTGCATGGGCGCTCCCGAAACACTGACGACAAGGCATCCAATATGACCTGGCAGTATAACCGAGAACAGGGTGTGAAGACTGTGGCTTGCAGGCTAAAAATGAAAAACCCGGCCTTTCCTTTCGAAAAGACCGGGTTTTTGGAATCTGGAGCGGGAAACGAGATTCGAACTCGCGACCCCAACCTTGGCAAGGTTGTGCTCTACCAACTGAGCTATTCCCGCTTGATCAACGGACGCGTATTCTACGGATTCATCCGGGTTCGTCAACTCTTTTTTCAGGACCTTTTTTATCCCCATATTCAGACCGGTACGATCTCCTGTTCGCCTAACGTCAACCCGATCACGCGCGCAACGGTCTCAGACAGTGCAGCGTAATCCACACGCTGATCGTTGAGTAAAGAATCATATCCCATACCCAGAGTGACATTCACCAGCAGCGTTGCGTCTCTCTCCGGTGATGGCGAATCCAGCCGCTTCAGTATCTGCCGCAGGCCTGCGGTCCAGGCTTCACGATAGCTTCTTGCCAGGCCCGCAAGACGGTCATCCCTTAGCGCTTCCATAAGGAACACCTGCTCCGCCAGCATCTGCTGCCTTCGCTTTGTAAACTGCTCATGGAGGTAGGCCGTCGATATTACCGACAAACGCGCAGCCAATTCTTTGCGTTGGGGACCATTGCGCCGAAGGGTTTCTGCAGGGGTGGTATCCAGCACCAGATTGATGGTGTCATAAAAGCCATCAAGATTGTCCCGGGCTTTTTCAGCGAAAAGCATGAATGAGTCACTGATCAATTCATGAATATCGCGAAAGTAATAGGTGGTGGCGGCCAGAGGCACTTTCGCTTCCCTCGCAACAGCTCGATGCTTGATGCCTCGCAAACCGTCACGAGCTGCAATTCGAAGGGTCGCCTCCAGGATTTTAAGACGCCGTAGCTCGCTTTTTACACGTAAGGTCTTGCGCCCCCTGTAGCGAATCGACTGCCGAAGTAATCGGTTCTCCGGCAGTTCACTGTTCGCCTGGAGTGCGGGGTTCTGTAACTGCCCCATGGCTGGTTTTCCTTGTTTCGATCGCCGGCCGCCTGCAATGGCCCTGAGACCTGTGCAGCGAAGCCTGATTCTTGTTAGTTTTTGTAAATTCTGCCGCATAAGGCGCCATGAAACCTTGATGGGCTTGGCAGTTCCGGCCTGTTGAACGGATTTGAAGGCATTTATTGGCCGAAGCGCTTACCGTTGGTCAGGTAGGCTTGCTCCTCCGGGCTCGAGGAGCGTTTCAGTGCCTGGTTGCGGTGTGGAAAACGGCCGAATTGGTGGATGATATCCCGATGGTCACGGGCGGATTGTAGAAAACTCTCCATAAAATCTCCGACAATGCCATCGGTAGCGGCGGCCAATTGCGAGTAACACTCCACAGACAGATCCTGATCCTCACGTTTTTCCGAGTGCTGCAGCGGCATATAGAGGAAGCCCCGCTTTACCGGGGGCAATTCCATGTCCTGTCCATCACGCATCGCTGCCTTACAGAGCTGTACAGACAACCGGTCATTGGAAAACGCCAGCGCTCCGCCCCGATGTATATTCCGTGTGAACTGATCCAGCAGGATGATCTCTGCAAGAGCCCCACCGGCCGTCTTGCGCCAGTGCCGCAGACCGTCCTCTGACGCAAAAAGGACCATCGACAGGAAGCGTCGCCGGATTTCCTGGTCGAAGGCACGCGTGGAACGGAACCAGCGATTCCTGTGAAAGCTGTCCGGCAGGCCGTGCTCATCAAGTTCACCAAACCAGAAATCCAGAATCTCTTTCCAATCGAACATATACCCATCCTATCGTCATCGAGCAGCACAGTGGCAGGCCTGCGGCTGCTACACTTTAGATTACTATCCCAGCTTTTATTCATACCAGGAGATACTATGAACGGAGAAGCTCCCCGAATAATCCTACTTGCCCATGGAAGCAGCGATGAGCGCTGGTGCCGGACGTTCGAAGCATTGGCAACCCCGACACTTGAATCTGTACCCGGGTCCCGCATTGCCTATATGGAACTGGCAGAGCCCTCCCTGGATACGGTTATCAGCGAGGGAGCAAGTGAAGGCGTCCGACAGTATACCGTCGTGCCGCTGTTCCTGGCGGCGGGCCGTCATCTCAGAAAAGACGTTCCCGCGATGATCGAGGGGCTACAAAGCCAACACGAGGTCAGCATTACGCTTGCACCACCCATCGGTGAGAATCCCGAACTGGGGAAAGCCATTCGTGACGTTGTGATCCACGAACTCGACAGCCACAAACAGCCGGCATAACCCATCACCGACAACTATCAATAGCCGACCATTAACCGACCCAGGAGCGAGCAGCAATGGATAATCGGATTCTGATCACCGGAGGCACCGGATTCATCGGCCAATCATTGTGCCAACAACTGATCAGCAAAGGCTACGCCCCAACCGTCTTCAGCAGACAGTCCACGGCAAACGTTCAGGCTCTTTGTGGACGTGTAGAGGCGTTGGGAGATCTCGAGCTGCTACGAGGCCACCCGGGGTTCGGTGCGGTTATCAACCTGGCTGGCGAAGGCATCGCCGATAAACGGTGGTCCGATCGCCGCAAACAGGAACTGCGGGACAGCCGTATCGGCCTTACTAGCCTCCTGGCGAACGTGATAAGGAGCTGGGAATCACTCCCGCGCGTGCTGGTGTCCGGTTCTGCGGTGGGTTTCTACGGCGACCAGGGCCGTGAACGCGTGACTGAGCAAACGTTGCCCCATGACGAACTCACTCATCGCATGTGCCGCGACTGGGAACAGGAAGCTCTGAGCCTGGAGGCTGATGGCGTTCGCGTATGCCTGTCGCGGACGGGGATTGTTGCCGGCCCGGGTGGCGGTTTCCTGCAGCGCATGCTTCTACCCTTCCGCCTGGGTCTTGGGGGACGACTTGGCGACGGCGAACAGTTCATGCCATGGGTTCACCGGGACGACGTGGTCGCAGCGCTTGTCTGGATGCTCGAATCCGACAAGGCCAACGGCCCCTACAACGTCGTGAGCCCCAACCCGGTCACCAACCGGCAGTTTACAAAGTGTCTTGCCGGCGTTTTGGGCCGGCCGGCCATTTTCCCGGCACCAAGTCCGGTCCTTAAGTTGGCGCTGGGCGAAATGTCCCGGTTGTTACTGACCGGCCAAATGGCCATACCCGAAAGACTCGAAGCCGAAGGGTTCCATTTCCAGTATCCTGAATTGGGCCCAGCCCTGGCGGATTCGGTAAGGTACTGAGGCGGTCCTCGGAAAGGCTCAGGGCAGCTTCCTCGACCAACCTGCTGTGCTCGCGAAAGCTATTATTTTTTAAAAACCGTTTGACAGCTCGTATCGCCTTACTTAATATACGCGCCACCTCGACGAGGCAAGCTTTTGAAGCGATGCGTCCCCTTCGTCTAGTGGCCTAGGACTCCGCCCTTTCACGGCGGCAACAGGGGTTCGAACCCCCTAGGGGACGCCATTTTTTCAGCTTCTTTTTCTTTGCAGGTCCACTCTGCACTCCCAATCGATCAGCCCTGCATGCGCAGGCGTTCAACACCCCCGAACACTGCCCGCTCCCAAGACATTAACAAATCCTGAACAGTGACACATTTCTCCCGATTTTTCCTATATTTGCGAGGCATTTGCAAGAAACTGCTGCTATAGTCCTGAGAACACCGTCTGACCATGCTCATTGAAACCTGCCAGGGTGGCCGAAGTATAGGACATGCAAAAACTGTTGACTCGCCTGCAACGATTTCGAACCGGGTCTCCCCTGTCCTTCAGGCTGCTCGCATACATCCTGTTGTTCAGCTCGTTGTTCACGCTCATCTCTTCAGCTATCCAGATATACTCGGATTACCGGAAGGACCTGTCGCAGATCGACAGGCGCATGATGGTTGTCGAAACCGGCTATACCTCCAGTCTGGCCCGCAGCCTATGGGCGCTGGATCAGAAACTCCTACAGACCCAGCTCGAAGGCATACTCAGCCTGCCAGACATCGTTCACCTACGCCTCAAAATTGAACCGGATTCCGAACTGGTCATGGGCGAAATCCCTCGCAACGCCCAGACAATCAGCCATACGTTCAAGCTCACCCACCAGGGTGATGAAATGTTCAGTTTGGGTCAGTTGACCATCACCGCCGATCTGAAGCGGGTGTTCTCGGACATGCGCCAAAAAGTCGTAGTGGTGCTGACCACCCAGTTCCTGAAGACCTTTTTCGTTTCGATCCTGATCATCTGGATTTTCCAGCACTTCATTGCGCGGCACCTGACCACCATGGCCAACTACGCCCGCAATTTCTCACTCAACAACCTGTCAGACCCGCTTGAACTGGACCGACCGGACACCCAACTGAATCGAAATGACGAACTGGCCCAGGTCACCGTTGCCATCAACCAGATGCGGGAACGTCTCAACGATGACCTCGAGCGACAGGAGCGCGATGCCCAGGAAATCCGAAAATTCTCCAAGGCGATTGAGCAAAGCCCGTCATCGGTGCTGATTTGTGATCGCCAGTGGCGTATCGAATACGCCAACCAGAAATTCAGCCAGCTCACCGGCTACGACGCAGCCACCATCGCCGGAAAACACCCGGGCGTGCTATCCGAGGATGCACAGGCCCATCGAGAAAACCGCCAACTGTGGCAATCCATCCGACTTCAGGTCCAACGCGTGGGGGTCTGGCAGGGGGAAATCAACAGCGTTCGCAAGAACGGTGAGCGCTTCTGGGAACAACTGATCGTAACCCCCATCAAGAATTCCAAGGGCGAAGCCACCGGCTACCTGATTCTTGGCGAAGATATCAGCATTCGCAAGCGCTACGAGCAACAACTGCTCAGACAGGCTAACTACGACATCCTGACCGGGCTTCCCAACCGGATGCTCGCCCTGGATCGCCTGAAACTGGCCCTGGCCCAGGCAAGACGCGAAAGCTCCCTGGTTGGCGTGATGTTTCTCGACCTGGACAACTTCAAGCACATTAACGATACCCTTGGGCACGACGCCGGTGACAACCTCCTGATAGAGGCCGCACGACGGATTTCCAGCTGCCTTCGGGGTACCAGCACCGTCGCCAGGCTTGGTGGTGATGAGTTTCTGGTGATATTGCCCGGCCTGACGGGCCCCGAGGCGACGTCACAGGTGGCAGAGCGTATCCTCAAGACCTTTGCCCCTCCTTACTTGCTGAATGGCCAGGAAGTGTTCGTAACCACCAGTATCGGTATCTCCGTTTTCCCGAACGACTCCGATAACAGCGGCACCCTGCTTCAACACGCCGATGCCGCCATGTACCAGGCCAAACACAAGGGTAAAAGTGCCTATGCTCTCTTTGCTCCGGAAATGACGGAAGTCTCCCATGAACGGCTGCAGATGGAATCGCTGATGCGCCGGGCCCTGGAGCAAAAAGAGTTTGAGCTCTACTACCAGCCCATTGTTCGCACTGAGTCCGGACAACTGTGCTCTGCTGAAGCCCTGCTGCGCTGGAATAACCCCGGTATGGGTATGGTCATGCCCGACCGGTTTATACCCCTGGCGGAAGAAACCGGCCTGATAACGCCGATTGGTGAATGGGTGTTACGGGAAGCCTGCCTGGCGGCCATACGCTGGAAAGAGTCCACTGGTACGGACATCGGCATTTCAGTCAACGTATCTCCCAGGCAATTCAGGGATCCGGGCTTTGTCGACACCGTCATGAATGCTCTCAAAGCCAGCGGTTTGCCCCCCCAGCAACTGGAACTGGAAATCACTGAGCGACTGATCCTTGATAACACCATAGAAACCGCCGATATCCTGCGGCAACTCGATCAATCCGGTATTCGCCTGTCAGTTGATGACTTCGGTACCGGCTATTCGGCGCTCAGCTACCTCAAGAGCTACCCTTTCGATACCCTGAAAATCGACAAATCCTTTGTCCAGGACGTGATGAAGGAGCGGGAGGACGCCTCGCTGGTGAAGGCCATTATCAACATGGCCCACAGTCTTGGCTTGAGTGTAATTGCAGAAGGCGTGGAAGAAGAAGCCCAGACACACTTCCTGCAACAGGAAGGCTGTGACTATTCACAAGGCTATTTCTACAGCAGGCCGATGCCCGAAAACGAGTTTCAGGAGTGGCTAAAGACCAACCATCGCGCCCTTTGATGCAGCACCGACTGCCTGGCGCTGCCCCGACGGTCGGATCGTTTCAGCGTTTCTTGCTCTTCATTCGCGCTTTCTTCCGCACCGGCCGCCCTTTCTTCAGGTCATTGTCCTGTTTGACCTTCTGACGCGGCGTCAGCCGGCTAACCTTATTAGCGAACGGGTTTTCACTGGAACGGAACTCGAAGCGAATGGGAGAACCATTGACCTTCAGCACTTTACGGAAGGTATTCTCCAGATAGCGCTTGTAAGCCCCTGGCAACGCATCAGTCTGATTGCCATGGACCACAATCACTGGAGGATTGGACCCACCCTGGTGGGCATACCGCAGTTTTATTCTTCGCCCCTGCACAAGCGGCGGCTGGTGTTGGGCGGTCGCGTCCTGAAGGATGGCCGTCAGGCGATTGGTCGGCCACTTGGCCATCGCTGACTCATAGCAGGCGTGAACCGAATCGTACATGACGCCCACACCGGACCCGTGAAGAGCGGATATATAGTGTTTGTCGGCATAGTCAAGAAAGTCCAGGCGGCGCTGAACCTGCTCTTTTACCTTGGCCCGGTCGTCCGGGTCCATGCCGTCCCATTTGTTGACCGCAATCACCAGGGAACGGCCGGCGTCCAGAACAAAGCCAATCAAATGCAGGTCCTGGTCCACCAGACCTTCCCGGGCGTCGATAACCAGGATGACCACATGGGCGTCATCGATAGCCTGGAGGGTCTTGATGATGGAAAACTTCTCCACCACCTCACTGACATTCTTGCGCCGGCGCACACCGGCCGTATCGATCAGTGTGTACTGGTTATCCATGCGTTCAAACGGGATGTAAACGCTGTCCCGGGTGGTGCCGGGCATGTCATA
This sequence comes from Marinobacter sp. M5B, assembly GCF_042604615.1. Lineage (NCBI taxonomy): Bacteria > Pseudomonadati > Pseudomonadota > Gammaproteobacteria > Pseudomonadales > Marinobacteraceae > Marinobacter > Marinobacter sp. M5B. Next base: position 2,139,667 of record NZ_CP156894.1, on the reverse strand, counting down.
GACGATCACCCGGTCCTCTCCGAGCATGCGGTTGACCAATGTTGACTTGCCCACGTTCGGTCGCCCGACAATACCAATGCGTATGCCCGGATAACGATCGGCACGGTCCTGCCCTTCGCGCTCTTCCTCGGACGGCAGCAACTCTTCCAGCATGGAGCGAATGCCCCGGTTGTGAGAGGCAGCAATCAGATAGGTAGACTCAAAGCCCAGGCCGTAGAAATCGGAAGCGGCGATGTCGGGGTCCTGGCCATCCGTCTTGTTGACCACCAGATGCGCCCGCTTGCCGGTTTTCCGAAGATGGGCAGCAATCAGTTCGTCGCCGCCATTGAGGCCGGCCTTGCCATCTACCAGAAACAGGACAATGTCAGCTTCCTCGACAGCCTGCATGGACTGGCGGGCCATTTCAGCGTCCAGGCCTTCCTCACCCCCGGTCAGGCCACCGGTATCAATCACGATAAAGCGCTGCCCTTCGTAATTGCCCTCACCGTATTTACGATCACGGGTTAAGCCGGGGAAATCCGCTACAAGCGCATCCCGGGACCGCGTCATTTGATTAAACAGTGTCGATTTGCCCACGTTGGGGCGCCCGACAAGAGCAATTACAGGGGTCATAGTCTTTCGCTACACATTAAACAGGGCCCGCGCTTCACAGCGATAGGGCCGGAAAGGAGCACTCAGTCGAGCGTCCGGAGTTTCAATACCGACAGTTTACCGCTATTGCCATACACAAGAAGGTTACCGTTCTGCAGGCGCTGGAAAGGCACCCGCAGGCCCTCGTCGTCAAATTCAAGCTGACCCACCAGGCTGCCGTCTTCCAACGACAACATATGAATATACCCCTCGAAATCACCAATCAACAGGTAATCCTCATAGACAACCGGCTGCGTTGGCTGCCGCCAGGATAACCGGTCCTGAACCCACAGCTCGCGACGGTCGGAACCGCGGTAGGCCGTGATATCGCCGTTGGCACCCGCGACAAAAATATTACCGTTGCCGATCATTGGTGACTGCAGGCTGGAGGCGGGACGACTCCAGATTTCCTGTCCGGTTTGCAGGTCAACCAGCGCAAGCTTGCCCTGATAGCCCACAATCATCGCTGCGCTCTCTAGAATCAGCGGCTCACCGGCCACATCAACAAGCCGTTCAAGCTCGGTACGGCCCTGCGGCTGGCCGACTTCATACTGCCAAACGGGCTGGCCGGTCTCAGTGGAGATCGCCATGAGCTTGCCGTTGGCCAGTGAAGCCAGCACAAGGTCTGCCCCGACAAGCGGCGACGCCGCTGCACGTATTGACAGGACCGGGACATCACTGTCGTATTGCCATGCCTGCTCCCCGGAGGCGGTATCAAACGCCAGCACCTTGCCATCAATGGTCTGTGTCACCACCAGGCGTCCGTTGGACTGGGGGGACGCCAACACTTCGTTGGGCAAAGGCTGCCGCCAAAGCTCAGAACCATCTTCGCGCGACAGTGCCATCAGCTCAGCATCACGGGTGACCAGGTACAGGTTTCCCTGATCGCCACCAACGCCGGCACTGATTTCCTCGTCAAGATCCCGGAACCAGAATACCTCGCCGTTTTCGGAGCCGACGGCATAAACCTCGCCATCGGCTGATGCCGCATACAAACGGTCTCCGGTGTTCAGAGGGGCGAGGTACAGGAAGTTGTCATCATGCCCGTCCCCAACACCCATACTCCAGACAGGCTCAAGCCCGACACTGGATGAAATCTCCGGAACCGGTGCAGGTTGCTCAAAGGTGTCACTGGTACTACATCCTGCAAGGACAGCCAGTGTCAGCATACCCGCAAGCGAAAGGAGTCTGGTATGCCCGTTAACCAACCAGGGCATCAGGCTCCCTCCTCAACACCAAGGTCGGATAGCTTGAGCTCAAGAATGCCGCTACGACCCTGCTGGTTCATTTCACGGGCCGCCAGATACGCTTCACGAGCCCCCTCACGATTACCCTGGGCTAGCAGGATGTCGCCTTTAAGCTCGGTAAAAATAGCGCCGAAACTACCGGTATTGTCCGTACCCTCAATGGTTGCCAAAGCCTCTTCGTACTGCTCCGCCGCGAACTGGGCGCGGGCCAGGCGGTTGCGAATAACCATTGCCAACGCTCCGCTTTCGCCGGCTTTTTCCTGCGCCCAGGTCAGGGACTCGATCGCCCCTTCCGGATCGCCCTGGTCCATAACCTGCTGGCGAGCAAGCATCAACATGCCATAAACAGCGAAGGCGCTGTCGCTGTATTCTTCTCGCAGGTTCTCGGCCACGTAGGCAACGGTATCTGCGCGATTTTCATCTGTCTCATCGCTATAGGCATTGATCAGCTCGGCAAACTGGGAAGCCGCTTCCGTACGCTGCTGCATTTGATGGTTCTGCCAGGCCTGCCACCCGAAAACAATCGCCAGCGCCGCACCGACGCCAATCAGGAGCGAGCTGCCATTCTTCTTCCACCAGTCCTTGATTGCCTGGACCGTTTCTTCCTCAGTACGCATTTCAGCCATGATGACTCCTGCAATAGATGATTATTATGCTGTAACTCGTCGGCGCGCCATCAGCGGCCAAGCAATTCTTCAAGCGTCGCGGCCAGATCACCCTGAGCAACGTCTAGTTGCCCCTCGTCTGACCGTAACGGCTTAAGGCCGACCGTCCCGTTGGCAACCTCATTCTCACCCAGAATGACCGCGTAACGGGCGCCACTGCGATCAGCCTTTTTCATCTGACTCTTGAAACTGCCGCCGCCACAGTGCCCCATAACCGTTACGCCCGGCAAAGCGTCACGAAGGGATTCACCCAGCGCCAATGCGGGTGCCACGGTGGATTCACCCATAGCCGCAACATACACATCGACATTGCCATTGGCACTGTCTGGCACAAGGTTAAGCGTTTCCAGCAGGAGGATCAGTCGTTCGAGCCCCATGGCGAAACCGACCGCAACCGTGGGCTTGCCTCCCAATTGCTCCACCAGCCCATCATAGCGACCACCGGCGCATATCGTCCCCTGGGCACCCAGGCTGTCGGTAATCCACTCGAATACAGTTTTGCCATAATAGTCGAGCCCGCGAACCAGCTTTGGATTCACCGTATACTCAATGCCAGCCGCGTCCAGCAACGAGCGCAGTTGCCGAAAATGATCCCGAGACTCGTCGTCGAGGTAATCATCCAGACGAGGCGCGTCCACCAGAAGTCTCTGGGTATCCGGGTTCTTGCTGTCCAGAATGCGTAGCGGGTTCGAGCCAAGACGCCGTTGGCTGTCTTCGTCCAACTGCTCCCGGTAATCCGAGAGGTACGCGACCAGCGCCTCGCGGTATTCCCGACGGGCAGCAGACGTACCTATGGAATTGATTTCCAGGCGGGTGTGTTCACTCAGTCCTAGCGCGCGCCAGAGCCTGGCCGTCAACACGAGGAGCTCAGCATCAATATCCGGGCCGGTCATGCCAAAACATTCCACGCCGATCTGGTGGAACTGACGGTAACGGCCTTTTTGGGGGCGCTCATGACGAAACATGGGGCCGGTGTACCAAAGCCGGCGGGTCTGATTAAAAAGCAGACCGTGTTCTTCGGCGGCGCGCACGCAGCCGGCCGTACCTTCGGGGCGCAGGGTCAGGCTGTCACCGTTGCGATCCTCAAAGGTGTACATCTCTTTCTCAACGATATCCGTCACTTCGCCAATAGAGCGCTTGAACAGGTCCGTCTGCTCAACCACCGGCATGCGAATTTCCTGATAACCGTACTGGGAAAGCACTTTCCTGACCGCGTCTTCCACAAACTGCCACACCGGCGTCTGCTCTGGCAGGATATCGTTCATCCCGCGGATTGCCTGGATCTTAGCCAAGTTACTACCTTATCTGTGTCGGTGATTTGACGATCTGCTCTCAGTCGGCCGACCGGGTAATGATCGCTTCTTCCTTTTCCTTGCGACGCGCCACTTCCTCACGGATCAGCCGTTCCAGGTCGTCGGTCAGGTTGGCATTGTCGAGCTTCTGATTGGGCTTGCCCGACGCGTAGAACAGGTTCTTGGGGCTGCCGCCGGTCAAGCCCAGGTCAGCAACCTTGGCCTCGCCCGGCCCGTTTACAATACAGCCAATGATGGCAACATCCAGGGACTCGTTGACGTCTTCCAGACGAGCCTCAAGGTCATTCATGGTCTGGATGACATCGAAATTCTGGCGTGAGCAGCTTGGGCACGCGACGAAGTTGATACCCCGGCTGCGCAGGCGCAAGCTTTTGAGAATATCGTAGCCGACCTTGATCTCCTGCACCGGGTCTGCCGCGAGCGATACTCTGATGGTATCCCCAATGCCGTCCATCAGCAGCATGCCCAGGCCAACAGAGGACTTCACTGTCCCGGAGCGAAAGCCACCAGCCTCGGTAATACCCAGATGCAGGGGTTGTTCTATCTGTGCAGCAATCTGACGATATGCCGCCACCGTCATGAAGACCTCTGAGGCCTTCAGGCTCACCTTGAAGTCCTGAAAATCATGACGGTCGAGAATGTCGATATGGCGCATGGCCGACTCAACCAGAGCCTCGGGTGTCGGTTCCCCGTACTTACGTTGCAGTGCCTTTTCCAGCGAGCCCGCGTTGACGCCAATACGAATCGGGATATTGCCATCCCGCGCGGCGCTGATCACGGCGCTGACACGGTCATCCCGACCGATATTACCCGGGTTGATACGAAGACAATCAACACCCAGTTCCGCCACCCGCAGAGCAATTCGGTGATCGAAATGGATGTCAGCCACCAATGGTACCGACACCATTGAGCGAATCTTGCCGAACGCTTCCGCAGCATCCATTGTAGGCACGGATACCCGCACAATGTCCGCTCCAGCTTCCTGCAGGGCGCGGATCTGGCCAACGGTTGCATCCACGTCACAGGTGTTGGTGTTGGTCATGCTCTGGACAGCAATAGGCGCATCGCCACCCACGGGAACATCGCCTACCATTATCTGGCGTGATTTGCGTCTTTTGATCGGAGATTCGTGATTCATATAGCCTGCTAACCGCAAAAGAGGGTTCGAAACGTTCAGATATCCAGCGAGAATTCTGCTCGGTTGTTGACGACCCGATAACCGGAAAGGTCAATCGGTTGGCCATCAAATCTTATAGATTCGATGGCATCGACTGCGCCGACAACAACGTCGATGGGCAGCCTGCCTGATACATTAATCCTGTCACCATCCCGTTGCAGGGATCCCACCAGGCGATTGCCCGCCGAATCGGTTACCTGAACCCAGCACTCATCGCTGAATGTCATTTCCAGGCGAGCGCTGCCGACGGCAGCCGTTGGCTGGGCGCTCTCCTGAAACGCTGGCTCCGGCTCACTGGTCACCACCGGAACCTGGCTCTCATCAATCTCATCGACAGCAGGTTGCGCAGCGGGAGCGGAATCGTCTTCAACCGTCGGGGCCGGAGAGCCAGAGACCTGCTCATTCACCTGAGGGTCCTCAGGCAGCTCTGCCAACTCGCTATTGTCCTCAACGATCGACGCTTCATCAACCGGCGCGGATAGCCTATCGGCCTCTTCCTCGGTTTCAGGCTCGGCTAACTCGGTATCGACAGTGTCGTCCACCGACACCGTCTCTTCGGACGGTTCAGGCTGCGCGGGAGCAGCCGTTTCCGAGGACACAGCCGGTTCCGTCGTGTCGCCTGTTATACCGTCCAATTCGCCCATAAAGCGCAATGCGAGAAAGGCAATTACTGCTATGGCCAGCAGGAGAAGCAGAAACTTTGCAACGCGTCGCTTGCGACGCCTGCGACGCTCGATATCAATCAGCGGATTCGCTTCTTCTGCCTGCACTTTTTGCTGTCGTAGCGGTTCGAGCTCCTCATCCAGCGTCGCGATCACCGCATCCGGATCAAGGTCAACCTGTCGTGCGTAGGTTCTGACATAGCCTTTAAGGAACAGTTCACTGTCGATCTGTTCATAATGCCCGTCCTCTATCGCCTGTATTATCGCCGGGCGAAGGTGCTGGGCATCGGCCACGGCGGAAACACTGAGCCCCTTCTGCTCACGCGCACGTTTGAGCAACTGGCCCGTAGGCTCACTCAGGCCCGACGGTTGTTGTGCGTCATCACTGTCCATTGGATGTCATCACCCTGTATTGTTGGTATTCGACAGAGTTTGGAAAATTGTTCTTCAGTTGGAGCGCAAGACTCGATTCCCGGTTCCTGTCGCCCTGATGCCGGGCAATGCGGATGCCGGTAAAAAGACTTTCAGGAGAATGGCGGAGATTCTGGTTCCGTTGCATCAACGTCATCAGGCGGCTGTAGTGACGAGAGGCGGCCTGGAGCTCTCCGGATTCGACCAACGTCCGTGACAGCGCAAGCAGTGACTTTGCATCACCACGGGATAATTCAACGGCGCGCCGGTACGCCGTCGTGGCGCCCTCAAGGTTGCCAATTCTCTCTTCCGTCAATCCTAGGTTAAAAAACACGGATGCCCTGTCGTTGTAGGACGTATCCCTCGACGCGGCCAGAAACTGTTCACGGGAGTCCTCGAATCGGCCCGCACCGTACAGGAAGGCACCGTAATAAACCCGCCCGCGGGTATAGCCCTGATCACTATCGAGTGACTCCCGGAACGACCGCTCAGCCAGTTCCGGTTCGCCCTCGGCGTTATAGATCAGCCCCATGGCTGCCAGCGCCCCGGGGTCATCGGGAGACAATTCTAGTGCTCGTTCAAGGTGATGCCGGGCCCTTTCGAGATTATCCTGGCCGATGTAGGCGGTACCCAACTGGACATAATTCCTGACGGCCTTGTCGCGATCTGCCTCGCGGGCAAACCGGCTATCGGTATTGGTCACACACCCTGCGACAAACATCGCCAGCAATACCACGACAAGCGCGGCTCGCATCCTTTTCACTGGAATAAATGTCACAGTCGGCAATTCCTCTTGAATTGGAAGGTGCATATCGGCACCGGGTTTACGGACTGACCTGCTGCACCTGGATATAACGCTGACTACGCTTGGTGCGGTCTTCCACCATCCCTACCAGCTGACCACAGGCTGCATCGATATCATCACCGCGAGTGGTTCTCACCGTGGCGATAAAGCCGGCCTCGTTCAGGACTGCCTGGAAACGGCGGGTCGCGTTGTTACTGGGACGGCGAAAATCGCTCTCGGGAAACGGATTGAACGGGATCAGGTTAATCTTGCACGGCAGGCCGCGAAGAACAACAGCGAGTTCCCTGGCGTGCTCAGGCTGATCATTAACGCCTTCGATGACCGTGTACTCAATGGTTGCCTTCCGCTTGTCAGGCAGACGTGCAAGATAACGACGCGTCGCTGCCAGCAACTCCGCAATAGGGTACTTTTTATTCAACGGCACCAACTGGTTACGCAACTCATCATTGGGCGCATGGAGCGAAATGGCCAGTGAAACATCGGTAACTTCACCCAATTTGTCCAGTGCCGGAACCACCCCAGAGGTGCTGACGGTGACACGTCGCTTGGAAATGCCGTACGCCAGGTCCTCCATCATCAGGTTCATGGCATCGACAACGTTGTCGAAGTTCAGCAACGGTTCACCCATCCCCATCATTACCACATTGGTAATCGGGCGGTCCGGGCCGGGTTCAAATGGCATGAACGCCTTACGCGCAACCCAGACCTGCCCGATGATTTCGGCAGCGGTAAGATTGCGGTTAAATCCACGCTTGCCCGTTGAACAAAACGTGCAATCGAGGCTGCAGCCAATCTGCGACGATACGCACAGCGTGCCGCGCTCGCCGTCAGGTATGAGCACGGTTTCAACACTGTTGCCGTTGTCCATGCGCATGACCCATTTGCGGGTACCGTCTTTGGAGGACTCGTCGTACACCACCTCCGGCCCACGAATTTCCGCAACGGCCTTCAGCTTTTCCCGCAGCACCCGACTCATATTGGTCATTTGATCGAAGTCATCGGCCCCGCGCTGGTGAATCCATTGCAGCACCTGTGTTGCGCGGAAACGTTTCTCCCCCAGGGATTCAAAAAAGGCCTCCATTTTGGCCTTGGGCATTCCCAGAAGGTTGGTTTTCTCAGCAACAGCTGTCATTTCATAACCTCAATCAAATAACCAATACGGGCCGGACGTATGTCCGGCCCGATACAGCCTGATCAGCCGCGCGGGCAGATCTCACTGTCATTAAAGAAATACGCAATTTCGCGCTCAGCTGACGCGGCGGAATCTGAACCATGAACAGCGTTTGCGTCAATTGAAGATGCAAAGTCGGCACGAATGGTGCCTGCTTCCGCTTCCTTGGGGTTGGTTGCTCCCATCAGGTCACGATTCTTCAGGATAGCACCATTGCCTTCCAGAACCTGAACAACCACAGGGCCGGAGGTCATGAACGCAACCAGATCATTGAAAAACGGGCGCTCCTTGTGCTCGGCGTAGAACCCTTCTGCCTGCTCCTGGGTCAGGTGCATCATTTTCGCAGCGACGATGGTCAGGTCCGCTTTTTCGAAGCGTGTGTAGATTTCGCCGATCACATTTTTTGCGACTGCATCGGGCTTGATAATCGAGAGCGTGCGCTCATTTGACATGATCTATCTCCATTCAGGTTCAGAAAAATTTCAGGGTTGGGATTATACGCAGTCCGGAGGCAACTGCCTACCGCACTGAACGGAGACGGGTTACAACGTCAACGATTTGCGCCGCTGCGAAGTCTGCCTCCTCTTCCGTCGAAAAGCGTCCAAAGGAAAACCGGAGAGCTCGATGCGCCTGCTCATCATCCAGCCCAATGCCCTTGAGTACAAACGAAGGCTCAATAGTGGCCGAAGAACAGGCCGAACCAGACGAAACCGCCAATTCACGCAATCCCAGCATCAGGGATTCCGCATCGACACCGGCAAACGAGAGGTTGATGATACCCGGCACCCGATGTTCGGCACTGCCGTTAAGCGTCACGCCCTCAAGACCTTCAAGACCCGACATGAAACGCTTCCGCAGGGATTCCAGCCGCGCCTTCTCCTGCTCGAGTTTTTCGCCGGCCAGATCAAAGGCTTTGCCCATGCCGACGATTTGGTGCGTAGGTAGTGTGCCGGAACGCATGCCCCGCTCATGACCACCGCCATGAATCTGCGATTCAATTCGCACGTCCGGAGAACGCCGCACATAGAGGGCGCCAATACCCTTGGGCCCGTATACCTTGTGCCCCGACAAGGACAACAGATCCACTGGCATGGCTCCCACATCCACCTCGGTCTTGCCAGCCGCCTGCGCCGCGTCCACATGAAACAGCACACCGCGTTCGCGAAGCATGGTACCGATGGCGGCGATATCCGTTTGGCTACCCAGTTCATTGTTGACCATCATCAGGCTGACCAAAGCGGTATTGTCCCGGAGCGCATCTTCAACCTGTTGACAGGACACCCGCCCGTCCGCGCCCGGTTTCAGCCAGGTCACCTCAACACCCTGCCCTTCAAGCCACTTGCAGGTATCAAGCACCGCCTTGTGTTCAATCATCGATGTCACAATGTGCGGATTGTTCTTGCCTGTAACAGCACCCTTGATGGCGAGGTTGTCGGACTCGGTAGCGCCGGACGTCCACACAATCTCACGTGGGTCTGCATGGATCAGACTGGCCACCTGACGGCGAGCACCTTCAACGGCGGCTTCGGCCTGCCAGCCAAAGCCATGGGAGCGTGAGGCAGGGTTGCCAAACACACCATCAGGCGTCAGGTATTTGACCATTTCTTCGGCAACGGCAGGGTCTACGGGCGTGGTGGCCGCATAATCCAGATAGACGGGCTTTTTCATAGAAGTTTCAGGATAGTCGTTCAGGCCGGCGCCTGATCCGTAAGGCGCTCGGTGTTAATCGTCTGTGAGTCGCCGTCTGAATGGCGCCTGTTCTGCCGATCGGCAACCACCTGAATCTCCCGTTTACGCATCAGGTCCCCAAGACTGATATCACTGAGGAACTGATGAATCTGATCACTGAGATCAGACCACAGGTGGTGGGTCAGGCATTTCTCGCCATTCTGGCAATCACCCTTGTTGCCGCAACGGGTGGTATCCAGGGATTCGCTGACCGCGTCGACAACTTCCGCAATAAAGACGGAGTCTGCCTCACGGCTCAGGCGATAACCACCGCCAGGGCCCCGGATACTCGTCACCAGTTTGTGACGGCGAAGGCGGGAAAATAACTGCTCGAGATACGAGAGGGAAATCTCCTGCCGGGCAGAAATGTCAGCCAGACTCACCGGCCCCTGATCCCCATGAAGGGCGAGATCCAGCATTGCCGTCACCGCATAGCGGCCTTTGGTGGTCAGTCTCATAACGTCAGCCCCGGTCAGGGATTGATTCGGCTTTAACAACGCCGAGTATGAATTGACCTACCAAAACAGTCAAGTATTCACCGTTGCGACGGCTCGTCGTCCCGCACGCAGTCAAAATCCTCCTCCTGCAGCGGCGGCAACTCGCCGTTCTGGTATTCACTGTTCACCTTGCGAAGCGCTTTGCACATATTCTCAATGCGGTCATCCACAGCATGCATATGATCCAGCAGGCTGCGCATGGCCCGGGCTACCGGGTCCGGCATTTCCTCGGTCACACCATAGGCATCGAAGCCCATGCGTTCTTCCATTTCCTTGCGCCGGGCGTCATCTTCCCCTTTGCGCTTCACCACAACCCGACCAGGAATACCGACAACCGTCGCGCCAGGCGGAACCTCTTTGGTCACCACGGAGTTAGAGCCAATCTTGGCGCCCTCGCCCACCGTAAACGGCCCGAGGATCTTGGCACCGGCACCCACCACAACACCGTCACCCAGCGTCGGATGGCGCTTACCCTTGTTCCAACTCGTCCCTCCCAGGGTAACGCCCTGATAAAGCGTGACGTCGTCACCGATCACCGTGGTCTCACCAATGACAACACCCATGCCGTGATCGATAAAGAAACGCCGCCCGATCGTGGCACCGGGATGAATTTCGATGCCAGTCAGCCAACGGGCGATCGAAGAAAACGTTCGTGCAATCCACTTCAGGCCAAGACCCCAAAGCCAATGGGAGAACCGGTGGCACAGGAGCGCGTGCAAACCCGGGTAATTGGTCAGCACCTCGAAAGTATTGCGAGCGGCGGGATCACGATGAAACACGCTGTTCACATCTTCCCTTAGACGTTCAAACATAACCCTATTCCTGTTCACCGGCCGTTGAACCAGCCTTTGACGTATTTTTTGCGGTATCCGCAGCACCAGCCGACTTCTGGACGGCGGTCAGTATTCCCCGAAGGATATTGATCTCCATCTGATCCAGCCCGGCACGCTGGAACAGCCGCCGCAGCCGCGTCATCAACTGACGGGGATTGTCCCGGCGGTGAAAGTCCACATCCACAAGCACCTGTTCAAGATGATTGAAAAAACCCTCAACATCGCGGACAGGCGCGGGCGGTACATCCCAACCTTCATCGCCGGGCGCCATCATAGGCTTGAGATATGGGCTGCCGTCGCCACCTTCAAGGCCTTTCAGATAATGCATACGCAATTCATAGCACATTACCTGAACCGCCATGGCCAGATTCAGGGAACTGTAATCGGGATTTGACGGGATATGAATGTGGAAATGACAACGCTGCAACTCTTCATTGCTCAGCCCATGGTTCTCACGCCCAAAGACCAGCGCCACCTGCCCCGCTTCTGACTGCTGCGAAGCCTTGGCCGCGGCGTCTGGTGGAGCGATAACCGGCCAGGGGACCTTTCGCCCTCTCGCGCTGGTACCCATAACGCACACACAATCGGCAATAGCTTCGTCCAGAGTCGAAACAACCGTGGCCTTGTCGAGAATATCGGAGGCGCCCGCTGCACGGGCGTAGGAGGCCTCATCAGGAAAAGACGCAGGATTTACCAGCCACAGGTTTCCCAGCCCCATGTTTTTCATGGCCCTGGCGACCGCACCGATGTTACCGGAATGGGACGTCTCAACCAGGACAATCCGGATCTGGTCGTTGTAGGTGTCAGGGCCCTCCAGGGGCTTAGCTGGCTTGTGCATGGCGGTAGAATCTCTATAAAAACTGGAAAGGTGCGCATGATAGCAGATCTACCCCCTTCCCCGCCTCTCCGGACATGCCCTGATACAGCGCCATCCGTGACACTGCGGAGTGGAAAAACATACAAGGCGGGTCAGTTTTTGATATGCTATGCGGCCTTCACACACCCGGATAATGAACACTCAGATGCAACCAGCAATCAAAATGGCCCTGCGCGTCGCGCGTCAGGGGTCCGACTATCTGAAAGCACACTTCGAACGCCAGGAACCCAACGGCGACAGCGAAGACCGCCGCAAGCAACTGGAGCGGGTCGAACAGTCCATTTACGACAATTTTTCCGAACAGCTCGACAAAGCCTACAAGGACCACGCCATCGCTCCTTTGAATGAGGCGGACGCCGACGGTAACGACAAGAGCTGGCACATTTTCCCGGTACTCGGACGTGAGAATTTTTTGCGCGGCATTCCTGACTTCGCCGTTGCGTTGCTGCAAAAGAAAAACAACCGCACCGAGAACCTGCTGCTGATCAATCCGGTCACCGGTGAGGAATACTCTGCCAGTCGCGGCCACGGTGCTGCACTAAACAGTCGGCGGGTGCGTACCAGCGACGTCAAGCATGCCGACCGTGCAGCCGTGGTCAGCAATCTTCTCGACCAGACCCGCTCTTCTGACGACCCACTGATGTGGGGCGAGATGGCATCCTTGCTGGCCCGTGACAGCAGCATGTTCCGAACCGCAGGTTGCGTGGCCCTTGATATCGCCCGGGTTGCTTCCGGCCATCTGGACGCCGCTGTTATTTTCCGTCCTGAGCCGGCTGACCTGGCCATCGGCGTCACGCTGGCACTGGAGTCCGGCGCTCTGACCGGCGATTTCTCCGGCAACCCCTCAACGGAGAAAGCAAAGCAGTTGATCGTCGCAAACCCCAAGCTGTTCCGTGAAGTACTCAAGACACTTCACCCGTTCCGGGGCCGACTGCCTCGCTAGGCATAAAGGCCAACGGCCAGGCATAAAAAAAGCCGCAACCCCATTTGGTGTTGCGGCTTTTTTGTGGCTGACCGACTTACATCCGGTTCAACCACTCGGGCGGCTGCTCTTCTTCCTCTTCCTGCCCAGCAAGACCTTCCTTCGGCGGAACAATCAGGTCCTCCCGTGCCACACCCAGGGCAACCAGCAGGTTTGCTGACACATAGATGGATGAGTAGGTACCCACCACCACACCGATGATGAGAGCCAGCGCAAAGTTGTTGATCGCTTCACCACCCAGGAAGTACAGGGCGAACAGCACCACCAATGTCGTACCGGACGTGTTGATGGTCCGGCTGATGGTCTGGTGAATGGACTCGTTGATGATGTGCTCGGAGCCCCCTTCACGCATCTTGCGGAAATTCTCGCGAATCCGGTCCGCCACCACGATGGTATCGTTAAGGGAATAACCGATAACCGCAAGCAACGCTGCAAGCACACTGAGGTCGAACGTCCACTGGAACAGGGCAAACACACCCAGAACAATGATGACGTCGTGGGCCAGTGGCACAACAGAGGCAATACCGAACTTGAACTGGAACCGCATACCGACGTAAATCAGCACCACTGCCAGCGCAATGAGCATTCCCAGACCACTGTCTTCCTTCAGCTCGTCGCCAACCTGGGAGCCGACAAATTCGGAGCTCACCAGTTCAAGCTCATTACCACCAGCCGACAACGCGGCCGTGACTTCAGCGGCCAACTTGTCGTTCTCGGACTCCGCCATCCGCACCAGCACTGTGGTGTCCGAACCAAAGTTCTGGACCACAAACTGCTCATATCCCGCGCCTTCCAACGTCTGGCGAACATTGTCCAGAGCGGGCGCCTGCTGGTATTCCAGCTCAACGGAGGTACCACCGGTAAAGTCCAGCCCGAGGTTCAGGCCGCGCACTGCCAGCAACGCAATGGAAGCAACAATCAGCGCAATGGACACAACGGAAGCAATCTTCCGAAAGCCCATAAAATCGATAGGTTTCTTCTCAACTTCAGACATTGGCCAGTTTCCCCCCAATCGACAGCTTATCAACCTGTCGACCGCCGTATACAAGATTTACGATGCTGCGACTGACCATCAGCCCGGAGAACATCGACGTAAGAATACCGATCGACAGTGTCACCGCGAACCCTTTCACCGGGCCGGACCCCATGGCGAACAGGATCACCGCCACCAACAGGGTGGTGATATTGGCATCAAAAATCGAAACGAAGGCCCGGGAATAACCGGAGTTTATCGCCGACTGCGGCGGTATGCCCGATTTCAACTCTTCCTTTATACGCTCGAAGATAAGCACGTTGGCGTCAACCGCCATACCCACCGTCAGCACGATACCGGCAATACCCGGCAGCGTCAGGGTTGCTGAGAGAATCGACATGCAGGCGATCAGCAGCATCAGGTTAAGCGTCAACGCAATGTTGGCGATCACACCAAAGCCACGGTAGTACACCACCATGTAGCAGAGAACCAACACAAAGCCGAGCAGGACCGACATCATGCCGGCATCAATGTTCTTCTGCCCAAGGCTGGGACCAATCGTCCGCTCTTGAACAAAGTACATTGGCGCAGCCAACGAACCGGCTCGCAGCAGCAATGCCAACTCCGCCGCTTCCGGGATGGAATCCAGCCCGGTAATCCGGAAACTGCTTCCCAGCGCAGACTGGATCGTCGCCAGGCTGATGATGCCCTTCTCGACAACGCGGTTGTCGACCGTGCGGGTTTCACCATCCACAACCACTTCTTCCGTCTCTGTCCGGTATTCGATAAACAGGACCGCCATGCGACGCCCAATGGCGTTGCGGGTTGCACGGTTCATCAGATCGCCGCCCACCGAGTCCATGGTGATGTTGACCTGTGGCTGGCCGTTCTCGTCGAAGGCCTGCTGTGCGTTAGAGACATTGTCACCGGTGACGATCACTTCCCGCTCAAGACGGGCTTCACGGTTAGGGTTGTCACGGAACGGGAACGTCTCGATATCAGCTGATGACGCATCCTGGCGGGCCTCAAGACGGAACTCCAGGTTGGCAGTAGCACCCAGTACACGCTTTGCCGCAGCGGTATCCTGCACACCAGGCAATTCCACAATGATGCGGTCCGCACCCTGGCGCTGCACCAGAGGCTCCGCCACGCCAAGTTCGTTGACCCGGTTACGGATGGTGGTCAGGTTCTGCTCCAGTGCGTAGTCCTGTATGGACTTCACTTCGGCTTCCGACATAGACAGCACCAGCAGGTACTCACCTTCCTCTGTCTGCTCATCGAGCAGGAACTGGTTATACTGGTCACGGATCAGGTCAAATGCTTCGCTGCGGGAACTTTCGTCGCGGAAGCTCAGAACAATGGAACGGTTGCCTTCCACATCGCCACCGCGGTAGCGCACACGCTCTTCACGCAATTCGCGCTTGATCTGACCAGACATGGCTTCGAGGCGCTGGTCGACGGCGGTTTCCATATCCACTTCCAACAGGAAGTGAACACCACCACGCAGGTCGAGGCCGAGCTTCATCGGGCCCGCACCCAGGCTTTCCAGCCATCCCGGTGTTGACGGCGCCATATTCAGGGCTACCAGATAATCCCTTCCAAGCGCCTCTTGCACTACCGGCCGAGCCCTCAGCTGGGATTCGGCGTCGTTCAGGCGAATCAGGGCGTCGCGCTCCTGCAACTCGGATTCCTTGACCTGGATCCCCTTGGCTTCGAGTGCATCAACAGCCCTGTCGAGAATCCGCTGATCGACTTCGGTACTGCTCCGGGCACCGGTGATCTGTACGGCAAAGTCGTCAGGAAAGACGTTAGGCAAGGCATAGACGAACCCGATCACCAGCGCGATCACGATAACCAGGTTTTTCCAGAGCGGATACTTGTTCAGCATGGTGTCCCTTTAAGCCGGCCAGTCGGCCGGCTGTGATGTTTCAGCTTGGCAAATTCAGACCTGAGTCGAAAACCGGTCGATCAGATGTCCTTCAGAGTTCCTTTCGGAAGTGCCGCTGCAACAGCAACTTTCTGAACCTTGATCTCAACGTTGTCAGCGATTTCAACCACGATAAAGTCATCGGAAACCTTGGTGATCTTGCCGGCCACACCGCCGGAGGTAACCACTTCATCGCCTTTGTTCAGGCCAGCCATCAGCGCCTTGTGCTCTTTCGCACGCTTGGACTGGGGACGCCAGATCAGGAAATAGAAAATCAGGATAAAGCCGGCAAAGAAGATCACCTGCCCCATCACTCCCATACCCTGGGCACCCGCATCCTGTGCCATGGCCAGTGCCGGCATCGCAGCAAAGAGTGCAGCAACAAGTAACTTGATTGATTTCATTGACTATCTCCGTTTTTAAGAAAAGTTCAGGTAGCGGTTCAGAATCGGCTTATCCCGCGGTCACTGCGCCATTGGAGGCACGGTTTCACCGCGGCGGGCATAGAAGTCGCTAATAAAGTCCGACAATGTACCTGCTTCAATTGCGCCACGCAATCCAGCCATCACGTTCTGGTAGTACCGCAGATTGTGGATAGTATTGAGTTGCGAGCCGAGCATTTCTCCACATTTATCGAGGTGATGCAGATAACTTCTCGAAAAGTTCTCGCAGGTGTAGCAGTCGCATTGATCGTCCAGCGGCGCGGTATCGTGCCGGTGCCTGGCGTTACGGATCTTGATGATGCCGGTGGAGGTAAACAGGTAACCGTTGCGCGCGTTTCTCGTGGGCATTACGCAGTCAAACATGTCTACGCCGCGGCGCACTGCTTCCACAAGATCCTCGGGCCGCCCTACGCCCATCAGGTAACGGGGGCGGTCTTCCGGCATTTTGGGTGGCAGATGATCCAGGATACGGATCATATCCTCTTTGGGCTCGCCCACCGACAATCCACCTATGGCGTAGCCGTCGAATCCGATCTCCGTCAGCCCTTCCAGTGAGCGGTCCCGCAGCGATTCGTACATCCCTCCCTGAACGATGCCGAACAGCGCGGCCGGATTACCAGCGTGTGCCTGTTTGCTCCGGGCAGCCCAACGCAGGGACAGCTCCATAGACTCACTCGCCTGCTTCTCAGTGGCCGGGTACGGCGTACACTCGTCAAAAATCATCACGATGTCCGACCCGAGATCGCGCTGCACCTGCATGGCGATTTCCGGTGACAGCTCTACCGGTGAGCCATCGATTGGCGAACGGAACGTCACGCCCGCTTCGGTGATTTTGCGCATTTCGCCCAGGCTGAACACCTGGAAGCCGCCGGAATCTGTGAGGATCGGGCCTTGCCACTGGGTAAAGTCATGCAAATCGCCATGGGCCTTCACCACTTCCGTACCCGGCCGTAGCATCAGGTGGAAGGTGTTGCCAAGGATGATCTCGGCCCCGATATCCTTGATGTCCCTCGGCAGCATACCCTTGACGGTGCCGTAGGTGCCCACCGGCATGAAAGCCGGGGTTTCCACCGTACCCCGGGGAAAGGTCAGGCGCCCGCGTCGTGCACGGCCATCTTCCCCGAGTTTTTCAAAGGACATATAACACTGGTCACTCATCATCGTTCTCCGGATTCTGGCTGCCCTTCCCTGAACAGGAAGAGAGGGCGCCCAGGCTTGGCTCCTGCGCTGTGATAAACATCGCATCACCGTAACTGAAAAAGCGGTAACGCTCGGCGACAGCCGCTTGATAGGCCGACATCACGTTCTGATAACCGGCGAATGCGCTAACCAGCATGATCAGCGTTGACTCCGGTAAGTGAAAGTTCGTCACCATGGCGTCCACGGTCTGGAAACGATAGCCGGGGTAAATAAAGATGTCGGTTTCGCCCTGAAAAGGTCGAACCACCCCACCACGACTGGCGGATTCCAGGGACCGCACAGAGGTGGTACCAACGGCTACGACACGACCTCCCCGGGCGCGGGCTGCATTCACCGCATCAACCGTTTCTTGCGATACATGGGCCACTTCACTGTGCATCACATGATCTTCAATACCCTCCACACGCACCGGCTGGAATGTGCCAGCGCCCACGTGCAAGGTTACAAACGCGGTTTCAATGCCCCGCGATTCAAGCTCGGCCAGAATCCGGTCATCAAAATGCAGGCCGGCGGTCGGAGCCGCCACCGCACCGGCTTCTCGGGCGTACACCGTCTGGTAGCGTTCGCGGTCCGAGGATTCATCCGGGCGATCCACGTAGGGAGGCAGCGGCATATGACCGATCCGCTCAAGAACCTCAAGGACGGGTTCGTCGCTGTCACACTGCAGGTGAAACAACGCATCATCCCTTCCGCTCATCCGTAGCGCTGTGCCATCTTCAAGCAGCACTTTCTGGCCTTCTTTTAGAGCTTTGGAGGCCCGTACGTGAGCGAGAATGTCGTGCTCTCCAAGTACACGTTCAACCAGCACTTCCACCTGACCGCCGGTTTCCTTGCGGCCAAAAAGGCGCGCGGGAATCACTCGCGTGTCGTTGAAGACCAGTAGGTCGCCCGGCTGAAGCAGGCCTGGAAGATCGGTAAACCGTAAGTGCCTGGTGTCACCGGACAGCCCATCGAGACTGAGCAACCGGGACGCACTGCGCTCTTTGAGGGGATACCGGGCGATAAGCTCATCCGGTAGATCAAAGTGAAAATCGGAGACGTTCATTGGATGGACTGTTTACACCGCACTGTGCGGATCGTAAATGGTAGCGGCGGGCGGACTCGAACCGCCACGGGTTTTACCCCAACGGATTTTGAATCCGTCGTGTCTACCAATTTCACCACGCCGCCATCGGAGAGTGCTGGGGATTATACTGAGGTTGAATCTGAAAGCAATAACAAGTGCCGGACTTCCTTGTTCCGGCAGGCTTTTTACAAGCGATCGAACAACGACAGCTGAGAGACCTGGGCAAATGATTGCTGTGCAGCCTGCAGCACGAAGCTCTGGAAGCTCAGGTTGCTGATAGCTTCGGCGTAGTCCACGTCACGCAGTTGCGAACGAATGTCCTCACTGTACACAGACGAGTCTTCCAGGAACGATTTGGTAGAGTCCACGGCGTTCAGGCGCCCGCCGATTTCCGTTTGCTTCTGCACAATGCTTTCCTGGGCATTGTCCAGATTCTGCAAAGACGCTGCGATCAGGTCGTCATAGGCCGCCTGCCCGGCCGGCGAACCTTTGTCGATGTTATCGAGGCCGTCAATCAGGTTTTCGATGGTGGCAAAAACCGACTGCCTCTCCCCCGCGCGAAGGGTGAACTCATCGCCATCGCCCGCATCGGTAATCGTCGCCTGCACACCGGCAACTTCGAAGGACTCACCACTGGTATACGCCGCCGGAGTCACAGTCAGGGGATCGCCGGTGCGGCTATTCACAGCACTGACCGTTCCCGCAACGGTATCAACGGTAATGGTGATATCGTCCGGTGAAACCGCCGACAGTGCGCCATCATTGATCACCTGAATACCATCGATTCGAGCGGCGGCTGCATTGCCAGGGTCACTCTCGGCAAACACTGCTGCGGGAACCGAAGAGTAGATGCCTTTACCATGATCGCTGATAGGCACCGTTACGCCATCGTCGATCTCCAGCACCCGCTGGCCCTCATCACCCTGGTACACCCAACTGCCGGATGCGTCTTTCCCAAAAGCCGCGGTGGAACCCTGGAAACCACTAAAAATGTACTCGCCGGACGCATCACGGGTATTGGCGATGTTGGCCAGCTGCCCGATGCGCTCTTTCATTTCCGAGGAGATGGATTTGCGATCATTCGGTGACAGCGAGCCGTTACCAGCCTGGACGGTCAGCTCCCGTATCCGCTGGATAACATCCACCGAACTGGCCAACGCGCTTTCCTCCTGCTGCAACCGGTTTTCTGCGAGCCCAGCGTTGCGCTGATAGGTCTCGATCCGGGACAGCTCCTGATCAAGCTTCAGGATACGCGCCGCCGCAACCGGGTCGTCTGACGGTTTATTGACCCGCTTGCCCGTCGAAATCTGCTCCTGGGTCTGGTTCAGGCTGCTATTCAGTTCCTGCAGCCGGTTTATACCGCCGGAGAATATCTGTTGTGATGAAATTCTGATCATGTCACATCACCTCGCACTGTTACCGGAAACTCTGTAACAGGGTATTGAACAAATCCTGAGCCACGCTCACCACCTGGGCGGACGCGTTGTAAGCCGCCTGATACTGGATCAGCTTGCCGGCCTCTTCGTCCAGGTTGACGCCAGAGACGGATTCCCGCTGATTGGTGGACTGCTCCAGTAGCGTGCTACCGGCGTCTTTATCCAGCTGGCTCTGTCGGGTTTTCACACCAACAGCTTCCACCAACCCTGCGTAGCCTTCAGCAAAACTCTGGCTACCGCTGTTAAGGGTATTCTCGGTTCCCAACGCCGCCAGGAACTCAGCATTGCGGTTGTCCGATACACCGTTGGAGTTGTAATTGATGCTGAACGAATCCCCGGGCCTCGGGTTGCCGGAGATCTCGAACTGAAAGCCGAAATAGTCCGGCGAACGCGGATCCTCAGTGAACAGCTTATTGGACTGGCCTGACTGGAACACATTGACCGGAGGCACGGCCGCGGCATCACCGGCCTGCAGCACCGTGTTCGTATTGGCGTCGACAATGTCATAGACCAACTGGCCACCATCGTCCCGGAACTGAATATCCAGCGGTGGGTCCAGTTGTCCGTCCTGTCGGAAATTGCTCAGCAACGAATTGGTAAACGGATCCCTGACATCCAGCATCTTGCCCTGGTTGATCGTGGCATCGCCGGTATTGCTGGCAGAACCTTCCGCCCTTACCGGGCTTGCAAATGCAAGGTCCTCTTCACGATCGAGTTCCAGGCCGATATTGGCCGCCGCGTTCCGGGTCGGCTCGATCAGGAAGCTGTCACCGGCATTGAAGGTGCCCCCTTCGATACGGATATTGAACCCCGGCATGGATATTTCGGACTGAACAGGGTCCGGCAGGCGGCCTTGGTTAACCACCTCACCCGTGGCACGATCCACCAACTCGAAATCCCGACCGTCGCCACCAAACCGCAACGACCAACTGCCCGCGGGAAGCTGGGAACTGT
Organism: Marinobacter sp. M5B; assembly: GCF_042604615.1. Classification (NCBI taxonomy): domain Bacteria; kingdom Pseudomonadati; phylum Pseudomonadota; class Gammaproteobacteria; order Pseudomonadales; family Marinobacteraceae; genus Marinobacter; species Marinobacter sp. M5B. Next base: position 2,118,670 of record NZ_CP156894.1, on the reverse strand, counting down.
CGATAATTTCGACCGCAAGCTGAGCGTCCCGCGGAGCTCCGTTACTGGTATTGGCAATTACCCGGCCGCGTTGGGCCGCCTGGGAGTTGACGTCACTGAAAAACAGGCCACCCAGGTCACCCTCAAGGTCCATGCCAATTTCATGCTGATGATTGAGGGTTTCGGACAAGGCAATCGCAACCCGGCCGAGTTCGGCGAAGGCAGGCTGCAGGGCCTCTGACTCAAACCGTTGCAAGCCGCCGAGTTTGCCACCGTTGATTTGGCTGTCCACGTTCAGGGTCCGGCCACCGGTCGTCAGTGTGAATTCCAATCTGGTCGGGTCTTCCGCGTTATCGCGGGTTCCCAGTTGTGCCGCTCTGTCACCAACCACCAACGCCTGCCCATTGCGCAGCGAGACATTCACCTGGCTACCTTCTGCTTGCACCACACTGATGTTGACCAGTTCAGACAACTCACGCAGTTTTTCGTCGCGCTTGTCCAGCAGTTCGTTGGGTTCACGGCCCTGGGCCAAGCCGGGGGATTCGGAGATCGCCAGGTTCAGCTGTGCAATGCTTTTCAATAGCGTATTGGCGTCCTTGACGCCCTGCTCCATCTGGGTCTTGACGGATTCCCGCTGTTGAATGAACTCCTGATTCAGGGCCTCAAATCGGTTTACCACCTGTTGCGCCTCGCTCAACACCAATTGGCGCTGGGGCAATGAGGCCGGATCTTCTGCAGCATTCTGCAGGCTCGCGAAGAAATTGTTCAGAGCATTGCTCAAGCCGGTTGTTTCGCCGCCAAGCAGGTTGTCCAGTCGGGACAACTCCGAGTTCAGTGCTTCCTGCTCACCGAACAAAGAGCTGTCTTCACGCACCTGTTGCGTCAGATATTCGTTCGCCAGGCGACGGATGTTGGTGATGCTGACACCAGTGCCGATAGAGCCCGCGCCGGTGCGTTGCGCCGACTGGGTTTCAAATTGCACCTCCTGACGGCTGTAGCCCGGCGTGTTGGCATTGGTGATGTTGTTACCGGTGGTGTTCAGCGCCGCCTGGTGTCCGAGGATACCGGTCAGACCAATATTGATAAGCCCTGCCATAATGCTTACTCCTCAGCCCCACGCGTACCCATGGACAACCTTGCCATGGAGTCATTATTCATAATGCGGCGAATCTTGGCACCGTAGTTCGGATCGGTGGCATAACCCGCTTCCTGAAGCCGGTTTGCAAACAACTCGGGATCATCCGCGGCCGCCAGCACATCCCGATAACGGGGATTGGATTCGAGGAACGAGACATAATCCCGGAAGCTGGATTCATAGTCCGGGTAGGCCCGGAACGCGGCCCGTTCGTTCATCGGCACGCCTTCGCGGAATTCCGTGGTGGCAATGTTCACTGATTCACCCTGCCAGCGGGTGTCTGCCTTGATACCGAACAGGTTAAAGCTGGGAGAACCACCGTCGCCTTCAATCATGTGTCTGCCCCAACCGGTCTCCAGTGCTGCCTGTGCAATCATCAACCTCGGGTTGATGCCGCTTTGCGCCGCTACCTTTTCCGCGACGGGCAGGAGTTCACGAACAAACTGTTCCGGTGAGTCGAACCGGCTTGGCATGACGGTGCTGACTTCCTTTGCAGGCTCTTTGCGGGCGGTGTCAGCCACCTGATTCACCTTGTTCATCTGCTCAGGCAGGCGCGGCGAAAGTACCGGCATGCTACGGTCATAATCCGCCAGCGCGGTCTTATGGGCCGCCATCGGCTCACCCTTCTCATCCATGCCAGGAATCTGCCGGCTAAGCTGGCGCACCAGGGCATCGGATATACCGGTGCCCTGCTTTTGCGATAGCGTCAGGCTCAACTGGCTGTCGAACATCTCTCGATAGAACTCCGACTGCTGACTGTTGAGGTAGTTACCCTCCGCAAACACATCACCGGCCTTGCGCATCGCTTTGACCATTTCCGACAGGAACAGGCCTTCAAACTGCTTCGCCACTTCCTCAAGCGCCGCTTCCTTGTCGGTCCTGGCCTGGGCCTTCAACGCGTTCAGGCCGCCGAAATCGGTATAAACCTGGGCCTTCTGGAGACTGGAATCCTGCATCACGCCCCCTAAATCACAATCAGCTCAGCGCGCAAGGCACCGGCCTGTTTGAGGGCTTCGAGCACCGCCATTACGTCACCGGGCGCCGCGCCTACCTGGTTCACGGCCTGGACAATCTCGTTCAGGGTGACCGCCGGGCCAAACTGGAACATCCGGGCCGGGTCTTCGGTAATGGCGATCTGGGTATTGGGCTCGATCACCGTTTCACCATCGGTGAACGGGTTTGGCTGATTGGCTTCGGGATTCTCTTCAATGGTGACGGTCAGGTTACCGTGGGTCACCGCCGCCGGGCTGACCTTGACGTTCTGCCCGACCACAATGGTGCCGGTGCGGCTGTTGATCACCACCTTGGCGGCGTCTTCCGCCGGATTAACCTCAATGTTTTCCAGAATCGACAGAAAGCTTACGCGCTGGGATGGGTCCCTCGGCGCCTTGACGGAGACCGAGGTCGCATCGTGGGCATACGCCATGTCCGGGCCCAAATGACCATTAATCGCTTCCACCACCCGGCGAGCCGTCGTGAAGTCAGCTCGCAACAGGTTGAAGGTGATGGTATCGCCACGGGTAAAGGGCGACATCACTTCCCGCTCGATGGTGGCGCCATTGGGAATCCGGCCAACGCTGGGAACGTTTACTGTAATCCGCGAACCATCGGCGCCCTGGGCACCGAAGCCCCCCACCACCAGGCTACCCTGAGCCATGGCATAGACCTGATTGTCGGCCCCCTTTAACGGCGACATCAACAGGGTACCGCCACGCAGGCTGTCGGCATTGCCAATAGACGACACTGTGATGTCCAGTTCCTGGCCTGGCTTGGCGAAGGGCGGCAGATTCGCGGTAATGGTAACCGCAGCCACATTGGCAAGATTGGGGTTCACGCCCGGCGGCAGGGTAATGCCGAACTGGGTCATCATGTTGCGAAAGGTCTGGTTGGTAAACGGCGCTTTATCACCAGTACCGTCCAGGCCAACCACCAGCCCGTAGCCGACCAGTTGGTTGTTACGCACACCCTTGATGCGCGCCAGATCCTTCAGGCGGTCCGCCAGCACCGGCGCTGCGATCACGGAAAGCGCAATCATCAGTATCCCAAACCTCAGCATTTTCATAGCGGGAACCACTCACTGTTGAAGAACCTCGCCAGCCAGCCCATCTGGTTAGCCTGGTCGAAATCACCGGTACCGCCGTAGGCAATACGGGCATCAGCAATACGATTGGACGCCACGGTGTTGTCCGGCGAGATATCCTCCGGCCGAACAAGACCGGTCAGGCGGATATACTCATCGCCGTTGGTCAGCGACAGCCATTTCTCGCCACGGATATGGAGAACGCCATTTGGCAGGACTTCCGTGACGGTTACGGTGATATTGCCGTTCAGGCTGTTGCTCTGATCCGCTTCCGCCTGGCCTTCAAAATCACGTTCCAGATCAATGTCGGTGCCCAGGTCAAGATTGCTTCGGCCCAGAATGCGCGGGTCCAAAATGGAAATCTCATTGTCTTTGGTAATGCTGCTTTCAGCGTTCTTGCTGGCGCGGGTCGACTCTTCGAGGGTTACCGTGAGGATGTCACCGACGTTCAAAGCCACGGTATCGCCATAGAGACTGTAGTTCCGCGAGGACTGGTAGATAGCGCCGGATTCCGGGTCCCGCTGCATCATTGCCTCGGCACGAACTGGCGCGTATTGCGGATCATCCGGAACAGCCCTTGGCCGGCTCATGGCGGTACACCCCTGAAGGACAACCAAGATCGCCACCAGCGCAAAGGTGCCGCCGTGATGTCTGGTCGTTCTGTTGTTGGTAATAATGGGTGTCATGATTCCCCCTTCCTGCCGTCCGCTACCGGTTAACCAATGTTGTTGGTGATGAACTGCAGCATCTGGTCGGTTGCGGAGACCACTTTTGAGTTCATTTCATAGGCGCGCTGGGTGGTGATCATATTCACCAACTCTTCCACCACTTCCACGTTGGAGGCCTCCACCATGCCCTGCTCCAGTGTGCCCAGGCCGCCGATACCAGGCTCGCCCTCGGCGGGATCACCACTGGCGTTGGTTGCTTTGAACAGGTTGTTACCGATTGCCTGCAGGCCCTGGGGGTTAATGAAATCAACCAGGGTAATTTCGCCCAGGTTGACCGGGGCCGCCTGGTCATCGGTAACCGCCGTTACTGTGCCGTCCTTGCCGATGGTGATATTGGTGGCGTTCTCCGGAACGTTGATGTTCGGCTCCAGGGTGTAACCGTCGGGGTTGACGATGTCGCCGTTGGAGTTCAGCTGGAATTGACCATCACGGGTATAGGCAATCTGCCCGTCCGGGAGCAGGATCTGCATGAATCCGCGGCCGTTCACCGCCATGTCCAGAGGCTGCTCGGTGACTTCCAGGTTGCCCTGGGAAAACTGCTTGGAGGTGCCGACGATGCGAACACCGGTACCCAGCTGGAGACCGGACGGCAGCTCCGAGTTCTGGGTATTCAGACCACCGGGTTGCCGGTCGATCTGGTACAGCAGATCCTGAAACACCGCGCGGTCGCGTTTGAAACCGGTGGTGTTCACGTTGGCCAGGTTGTTTGAGATCGTGGACATATTGGTGTCCTGCGCGCTCAACCCGGTTTTGCTGACCCAAAGTGCTGGATGCATGTCGTCTACTCCTTGCCGGGGGCGTCTTCAATGCGGCCGATTTTTGCCGCTTCTGCGCTCACCCGGACGATGTTCATAGGATTTATCAAAGGTTCTGCAACAGTCGTGCCGACGCCTCGGCATTCTCGTTGGCGGTGGTCATTATCTTTACCTGCATCTCATACTGACGGGACAACTGCAGGTTGGAGATCATCTCCTCCACGGCGTTCACGTTAGAGCTTTCCAGAAACCCCGACGCGACGCGCATATTGGCATCAGGCGGCTCTGGACCATCCAGCGCCTGGTCCGCCTTGCGACGGATAAAGCCATCTGCACCTTTTTCCAGCGCGTCCCGGGGTGGGTTCACCAGCTTCAGTCGATCCACCTCAACCAACTGGTCCGGCGGACCGCCAACAGGAACCACGGAAATGGTTCCGTCCGCGCCAATCTGCACGTTATCGAACGGCGGCAGTGCCACCGGTCCGCCATTACCCATGACCATCTCTCCGCTGGAGAGACGCATCAGGCCATTGACGTCGATCTGCATGCTGCCGGAACGGGTGAATACTTCCTCGCCCTGCTGATTCTGCACGGCCAGCCAGCCATCACCTTCAACGGCGACATCCAGCTTGCGGCCAGTGTCCATCAATGCACCGGCGGAAAGGTCTGTTCCAGGCCTCTCGGCCATGGCATAGGCACGGGTGGGATGATGCTCACCAAAAACCGGCATACTGCGGGCCTGGGCAAAATCCGCCTTGAAACCGGTGGTACTGACGTTTGCCAGGTTATTGGCGTGGGCGCGCTGGGACAGCATGTTCTGCTTGGCGCCGGACATTCCTATATAGAGGGCTTTGTCCATGGGAAAACTCCTGCCGGAATATTGACTGTTTCCAGTCTTTCCTATGTTCTAGCAGGAGTTGTGCCATGTTCACATTTCAGGATTAGCGGAGGTTGATCACCGTCTGGGTGACGGCGTCGGAGGTCTCGATCGTCTTGGCGTTGGCCTGGTAATTACGCTGGGCAATGATCAGGTTTACCAGTTCCGCCGACAGGTCCACGTTGGACTCCTCGATGGAGCTGGCTTTGATCGACCCCAGGGTCCCGGTATCAGGCGCACCGATAATCGGTTGGCCGGACTCGAAGGTTTCAACCCAGGTGGTTTCGCCCACCGGCGACAGACCGTTGGTATTGTTGAATGAAGCCAACGCTACCTGTCCCAAGGACTGGGATTGACCGTTGGTGTACCGGGCAAACAGAACACCCTGGTCCGACACATCCAGACCCGACAGCCTGCCGGTGGCATACCCGTTCTGACGCTGGTCGTTTACCCCAAAGTTACTCCCGTACTGGGTGGTATTGCCAAGGTCCAGCACGAAGGCCGAAGTGGTCGGCGGCTCTGGAATTGGCGTGGTGATATTATCACCCAGTCCTGGAGGGCCATCTGCGCCGTTCGGAGTGCCGTCGGCATCTTTCGGCGTCCAGTCACTGATCAGAATCTCGCCGTTGGGATCACCGTTCACGGACTGCAACTCGCCGTCCTGATCAAAGCGAGCCTGGTACGGGTTCTGATCGGTTCCGGCCACGAACTCACCGTCGATCTGCAGGTATACGGACCATTCACTCACACCCACACCATTACCTGGGGCGGGTTGCTTCACATAGAACTGGGTCATCTCGTGAGAGTTGCCCAGGCTGTCGTAAACGGTGGTCGATGTTGCGTGATTGTAGGTACGCTGATCCAACGGATTGAACTGGTTGGTGATCTCAATGTTGCGCGCGTTCCATGAATCCGTGAGGTTCGTGGCACCGCTGGTTGACGCAATATCGGTAATCTCACGATCGGCCTGTGGCCTCACCGTGCCAACGGTTGTCTCCGGCGCCTGGTTCGGGCCGTCGCTGGTAAAACCGGCGGTGACGTTGTTGCCGCGGTTGTCGATCAGCCTCAGGTTACCGCCTGTGAGTGACGCCGAGATTGTCGGCGCCTGGGCGTTGTTGATCGCACTGACCAGCGAAGCGGCATCGGTCACACCCGTCGTATCCACGGGCACAGTAACCCCGCCTACCGCAAGGTCAAAGCTGAAGTTGCCAGCCGCAATGGCGGCGTTCAAATCCGCTTCGGACATCCCCTCATAGGTAGTGGTTGCGGAGGCAGAAAGACCGTCCTGCCCATTGAGCACATCCACGACGTCAGCCGCTGAGAAATCAGTCGATCCCGCTGCGTTGATGGGTACGCTCACCACGCTGCCATCTGCGTAGGTGATTTCAAAGGTTTCAGACGGAAAACCGGTGGACCCGGCGGGAGCCGTGTAATCACCCATATCGGCAACTCGGCGTTCCAACACGGTTTCCCGGGAATCCAGGTTCAGGTCCGAGCGCAGGTTGGTCGTACGGCGGGGTGCCAGGTTATCGGTTTCAATCTGCAGGTCACCACGAATACCGGAGAGATTACCGTCATCATCGGCGACGAAACCCTGAACCCGCATGTTCTGGTTGTTGGTGACAAAGCCGTCCTTGTCGATACCGAACTGGCCGGCACGGGAATACCGCACTTCACCGCCGTTGTTCAGCACAAAGAAGCCGTCACCGTTGATGGCAAGGTCAAGGCCGTTATCGGTGAAACTGATATTGCCCTGCCCAAAATTCTGTTTCACATCCTGTACCCGTACACCGTCCCCGATCGGATTGGTGCCGGCACTCAGGAATCCACTGGCATACAAGTCGCCAAACTGCGCCTGGCTGCTCTTGAAGCCTACTGTGCTCGCATTGGCAATGTTGTTACCGGTGACATCCAGATCAACCGATGACGCCCTTAAGCCGCTAAGACCTGTATTGAAAGCCATACTTCACCTCTTACTGTTTCACCGGTTTCAATTAATTTGCTGAACATCTTGCAGAGCGATCGAGCCCATCCCCGCCAGGTTCAGGGTAATGCTGCCACCCTGCCCCAACGACACACTGTCGACATTGGCGCTGACCATGGTGCCCAATTGTTCAAGGCCGCCCGGGTATGAAGCCTCTGCCACCACCTTGTAGCGTCCGGGTGGCAAACTGTTGCCGTTGCCATCCTTGCCGTCCCAGCTGAACGCTGTCTGGCCAGGCTGCTGCTCACCCATATCAATCTGCCGAACCTGCTCACCGGACTCATTCTCAATGGTGATTCTCAGCCCGGATGTGGTTGCCGGAACGGAAACGTTGCCGGATATCTCACCGTCCGCGCCAAGCACGCCAATGGATGACGGTGCCAAGACCGTACGCCCGACCATTGCAGAGGCCTGCAGTGCCTGGGTGGAGCGGAACTGGCTGGCCATATCGTCGACACTGCCGGACAGGCTCTGCATTTCCTCCAGGGAGCTGAACTGCGCCAGCTGGGAGATGAATTCGCCATTGTCCTGAGGTTCGAGAGGGTTCTGGTTTTTGAGCTGAGCGATCATCAATTCCATGAACTCGTTCTTGCCCAGCTCACTTCCGCTCTTGGCCTGGTCCTGCTGGACTCGATACTGGCTCAGCACATCCGAAGCGTCTGTCGTGTTATTCACTACGCTCATGATTCAATCCTCGCTCGGTTACTGCTGACCCAGGGTCAGGATACGCTGCATCATGGATTTGGCGCTGTTCATAATGTCCACATTCATCTGGAAGCTGCGCGACGACGACATCATGTCCGCCATTTCTTCAACCACGTTGACGTTGGGGTAGAACACGTACCCATCCTCGTTCGCAGCGGGATGATCAGGCTCGTAGCGCATCTGCAACTCGGCGTCACTCTCGACGATGCCTTCAACCCGAACGCCTGCCCCCGGGCCGTTGTCGCTGCCAAACGCCATGCTCTGCTGAGACGGATTCAGCATGGACTGCTGTATCGCCGCGAAAACAGGCTTGCGGGCGCGATAGGTCTGATCCGTACTGGAACTGGCCGTCTCGGCATTGGCGATGTTGGACGCAGTGGTGTTCAGCCGCAGCGACTGGGCTGTCATACCGGAACCGGCGATGTCGAAAATATTACCCAGAGACATGATGGTGCTCCTCAATTAATGGCTGCGCCCAGTTTTACTGGCCAGAGAGTGCCTTTTTGATGCCTGAAACCTTTCCGTCCAGGAACTGGAAACTGGCCTGGTAATCCATGGCATTACGCATGAAACGGGTTTGCTCCTGCTGGGCATCCACCGTGTTGCCGTCCACGGACGGCTGGTGCGGTACCCGATAGAGCAATTCGCTGTCGGCGCCCATGGGCGAGGTGTCCATGTGGGACTCGTGGGTACGGGTCATGCCGAAACCACTCATGCTGTCCTGGGCCTTCTGCATCATCGCCTGAAAGTCCACATCCCGCGCCTTATAGCCCGGGGTATCTGCGTTGGCGAGGTTGTTGGCCAACACCTCCGCACGCTTTACCCTGCCTTCCAGGGCGTGCTGATGAATGCCTAATGCTTTGTCCAGGGAAATTGCCATAGTGCCTCCGATTCCTGCACACGGCGTTGGTCGTTTTGCCGTTTGTGCGTTCTTGCAGAGGTAAAAGCAATCGCAATGCCAGTTTTCAGGAGGTGTTGCGGTGTGCGGGCTGAGGCAGGTATCGGCTTATTCGAATCGTAAATTGAGGGCGGAAAGCGGCAAGGGATTTCCCCCGCGCCGGGGGCGGGGGCAACGGGGCGGCAACTAGTGGGGCCAGCGCCTGACAAACTCTTTGGGTTCAGGCCTGGGTATGCTGGGCTTGTTCGCACTGACACTGCCGGTATACAGAAATCCGGTTATGATCTCATTGTCCTGCAGCCCCAAGCCTCGCTTGATAGCTGGATCGTGCGCCATGGCACCGGTACGCCACATGCCTCCAAACCCGGCGGACTCCAGAGCCAACAACAAATACCCCATCCCCACCGCGGCCGACATGGACTGCTCGATCTCCGGTACCTTGGGATGGGACTGGTAAGACGCAATGCCAACGATCACCATAGGCGCCCGCAGTGCCTTCTTGCAGCGTTTTTCCCGCTCCTTTTCCGAGGCGCCGTCGCCACAGGTGGCGGCAAACAATTCACCCAGGGCGTTCAATGCCTCATCTCCCTCAATAATCAGGTACCGCCAGGGCCTCAGCAACGCATGGTCCGGCGCCCTCGCGGCGCAGGCAAAAGCATTTTCAAGCGTTGCCGGGTCCGGTGCTGGCGCCTCCAGGCGTGGCTCTGAAGATCGTTTTAACAGGGCTTCCATTACTGCTGTCATATCGCCTCGCTGTGGTTGATTTCAATACGTCAATTCGGGCCAAACGACCGTATGAATTGTGGGACAGATGGTTTACTGTTAGTCTTTAGTCTAAGTACTTTCCACTATCAGACAGTACTATCTACCTTAAAAACGATAAGCGAGCCGGTAGACGCCCTATGAGCCAACAGCAAACATTCCGCAATTTCGCGGACTTCTATCCGTACTACCTTGAAGAACATAGCGATGTAAACTGCCGCAGGCTTCACTTCGTCGGCAGCCTACTGGTTATCCTCGTTACACTCTACGCCATTGTAACGGCCAAGTTCCTCTATCTTTTGCTCCTGCCCGTCATCGGCTACGGGTTTGCCTGGGTTGGCCACTATGGCTTCGAGAAAAACCGACCTGCCACCTTCAAACACCCACTGTACAGCCTGATGGGCGATTGGGTGATGTTCAGAGATATGCTCGTCGGGCGGATCCGTTTCTGAATGATGAGCGCACCGATTGACCTGCGTAACGCCAGTACCAGTGCCAGCAAGGCCGCCGTGCTTGACGCGCAGAACCATCCAATTGCCATCCCGCCCATGCCGGATTACAACGGCAGGATACTGGCGTATACGGCGACTGCCGGCATTATTGTGTCAGGCGTACTGCAAGACGTCTTCGGCCTGTGGATGCTGTGGCTGCTTTCAGGCGCCCTGACCTGGCCACACATTGCCCATCAACTTACCCGACGAACGTTTCTCCGTAACTCATCCCGTATTCGCCAGAAAATGCTGTTAACGGATTGCGCCATCGGGGGTGGATTCGTCGGCTGCATTGGATTGATTGCGATACCCTCGGTCGCCGTGGCACTGATGCTGATGTTCAGTTGCCTGATTGTGGGCGGCATCCGCCAGTGGCTGCTAGGTACCATGATCATGGCCGCCTGCGGCGCCATCGGCGTTGCCATCGTGGGCCCCGCCGAGTCACTGCAGTCGCCGATGATCACCAGCATTATCGCGATCAGCGCCACCGGCCTTTATATCTGTGTGACTGCGTTCTATTCCCACCAGCAGGCCCGCGCGCTGATGATGGCAAAAACCCAGATCCAGAATCAGCGGGAACAATCCATTGCCCTGTCCCACAAACTCTCCAAGTACCTGTCACCGCAGGTGTGGCAGTCCATCTTTACCGGTGAAAGGGACGTGCGGCTGGAAACACAACGCAAGAAACTGGCCGTCTTCTTCTCCGACATCAAGGGTTTTACAGAACTGTCCGAAGAGATGGAGCCGGAAGCACTGACGGAACTGCTGAACCACTACTTCAACGAAATGTCGGAAGTGGCCCTCAAATACGGTGGCACCATCGATAAGTTCGTTGGCGATTCCATCATGATTTTCTTCGGTGACCCCACCAGCCGGGGCCAGAAAGAAGACGCCTTCGCCTGCGTGTCCATGGCGGTGGAAATGCGTAAACACATGAAAATCATGCGGCAGAAATGGCGCAGCCAGGGTATCAAGACACCGCTGGAAATCCGCATGGGCATCAGCACAGGCTACACCACCGTTGGCAACTTCGGCGCCGAGAACCGCATGGACTACACCATCATCGGCAAGGAAGTGAACCTGGCCAGCCGCCTGGAATCCCTGGCTGAACCCGGTGAAATCTTGATCTCCTACGAAACCTTCTCGCTGATCAAGGACCGCATCATGTGCCGCGACAAGGGCGAGATCACCGTGAAGGGCTTCGGCCGTCCGGTCTCCATCTACGAAGTGGTGGATTTCCGCCGCGACATGGGCCCCAACCGCAGTTTCCTTGAGCACGAACGCAGCGGCTTTGCCATGTACCTGGATTCGGAAAAAATCACCGAACGGGAACGGGAGTCCATCCTGTCTGCGCTCGAGGATGCCGCTGAGCGACTGCGCCAGGAAGAGGATTCCTGACCGTTCCCGCCTTTACACCTACTGCCTGATCAACCGTGGCCCTACCGCCTCTTCCGGGTCGGTACTGCGCCAGGGGTTGATATCCAGACCACCCCTCCGTGTATAACGGGCGCACACCGACAGCTTCTGCGGCTGACAACGGGCCATCAGGTCGGTAAACATCGTTTCCACACAGTGCTCATGAAAGTCCTGCTTCTGGCGAAAACTCACGATGTATTGCAGCAGCCCTGCCCGGTCCATCGCCGAGCCGGTGTAATCGATCAGCACCGTTGCCCAGTCCGGTTGGCCGGTGACCGGGCAACTGCTTTTCAGCAGGTGCGAGCACAGTTTCTCCGACACCACATCACCCGTCGCCTGTAGGCTGTCCGGGTTGTAGTCGTAGCCCACGGATTCCACATCCTCGTCGTCGATCAGCACGAAGCCTTCCGGCCGACCGACCGCTCTCGCTCCCTGATCAACACTGTGCAGGTCTACATTGACCGCCGCACCGCTTGCGCTCGACAGGTCACGGGCAATCACATCCCGAACCTGATCGGCGGAGGAAAACACTGTCTGGTTCAGGGAATTCAGGTACAGCTTGAGAGACTTGGACTCAATAATCGACGGCGACGCCGAAGGCACCCGAATTTCCGCCCAGGCGACTGCGGGCACGCCCCCGGTGCGCAACCAGGAAATTTCCCAGGCCTGCCACAAGTCTTCCCCGAACCAGGGCCAGCGGCCATCCTCCAGGCCGATGCGGCGACGGTTTTCCTCCCGTGCCACGGGAAACAACAATTGCGGATCGTAGGCATCCGGGTAGTCGCTGGATTTGCCCAGCGGGGCGTCATTAAGGGCCATGATCAATCCTGGGAAACGTTCATCAGTGACGTATGCCCTTACCGCGCGCCAACATGCGCAGGGAAATGGCAGACAGAATGGCAATAAACAGCAGAATCATACCAAGGGCAACGTATGGATTAACATCCGACACGCCCAGAATACCGTAGCGGAAGGCATTCACCATGTAGAGTATCGGGTTGATCATCGACACCCCTTGCCAGAACCCCGGCAGCATGTCGATCGAGTAGAACACCCCGCCCAGGTAAGTCAGCGGTGTCAGAACAAAGGTCGGCACAATGGAAATATCATCAAACTTGGTCGCCAGCATGGCGTTGATGAAACCACCCAACGAAAACAGCGCCGATGTCAGGAACACCGTCAGGATCACCATCGGCAGATGATGGATCGACAACTGCGTAAAGCCCAGTGACAGCAGCGTTACGATCAACCCAATGCCCAATCCCCGGGACATACCACCTGTTACATAGCCGGCGAGGATCACCCAGTTGGGCACAGGTGACACCAGCAACTCCTCAATGCTGCGCTGGAACTTCATGGAGAAAAACGACGACACCACGTTGGCGTAGGAACTGGTGATCACCGACATCATGATCAGCCCTGGAACAATGAACGCCATATAATCGAAGCCGCCCATCACCCCGATGCGCGAGCCAATGAGGTTGCCGAAAATAATAAAGTACAGCGTCATGGTGACCGCCGGTGGCAACAGGGTTTGTGGCCATATCCGCATGAAGCGACGGATTTCACGGGTGACGATGGTTTTATACGCGGTCAGCATCGCATCCGTTCTCATGCGGTTTCTCCCTGGGTGGCGTTACGGGGGTTGTTGTCCTCAACCATGCGGATAAACAGCTCTTCGAGTCGGTTGGCTTTGGTGCGCATGCTGACCACGCGAACGCCCTGCTCTTCCAGCTGTATGAACATGCCGTTCAGACTCTGGCCCTTTTCCACATCCACCACCAGGGCGCCCTCGTCATCCATGTGACTGAAGAAACCGTCGAGCACCGGTGCTTCCGTCAACGGCTCGGCGGTGTCCAGCACGAAGGTTTCAGAGCTCAACTGCTGCAACAACGCTCGCTTGCTGGTGTGACGCAGGATCTTGCCGTGGTCGATGATGGCAATATTGCGGCACAGGGCTTCCGCTTCCTCCAGGTAGTGGGTGGTCAGGATGATGGTGGTGCCCTGTCGGTTCATCTCTTCCAGGAACGTCCACATGGAGCGGCGCAACTCGATATCCACCCCGGCCGTGGGCTCATCCAGGATCAGCAGCTTGGGTTCATGCACCAGCGCCCGGGCAATCATCAGCCGCCGCTTCATGCCCCCCGACAGCATCATGGCCGGCGTATTGCGCTTATCCCAGAGCCCAAGCTGGCGCAGGTACTTTTCTGCGGACTCCGATGCCTTCTTCAGAGGAATACCGTAATAGCCCGCCTGGGTGGTCACAATGTCGAACACCTTCTCAAACTGGTTAAAGTTGAACTCCTGGGGCACAACACCCAGGTTCAGTTTGGCGTCCGATAGATGGGTGTCGATGTCAGATCCGAATACCCGAACCTTGCCCGCGCTTTTATTCACCAGTGAGCAAACAATGCCAAGGGTGGTGGACTTCCCCGCCCCGTTGGGTCCTAGCAAGGCAAAAAAGTCACCTTCGGCGACATGCAGGTCAATCCCTTTCAGGGCCTGGAAGCCGTCGCCATAGGTCTTGACCAGACCTTCGATTTCAAGTGCGTTGGTCATAGTGAATCCAGAGCTGCAGGGGCCACCGACAATGCTGCTGCCGCGCCCAATAGTGGAATAGAAAAAACAAAAGTTATAACTGGAGGCCCGGAAAGTGAAATTCAAGTAGTTCGGCGCAATCCCGCTACACCGACTAAAACCCCAAACTGCGACAGGTTTCCCGATATGGCACCAGTGCCGTCCTTATAATGCCGGTTACAACAACTTACAAAAGGTCTTGCACCACCGACCGAACGCCAGGGAATGTACGCGCCACCATGAGATCCGTTCACTTCACATCTGCATTACCGTCTCTGATTTGCCCGCTCGCATTAACGGTCCTACTGGCCGGGTGCTTCGGTGGCGACGGCAGCGGCGGAGATGACGGTTCACGCACGGGGCAGCTCATGCCGGCGGGTATCTCCGGGCTTACCTATTCCACAGCCAGCCGCAACGGCACCACTGACGCCAACGGACGCTTCAACTACTACCCCGGCGAACGGATCAGCCTTCGCGTCGGCAACCTGCAACTGGCGGATGGGATTCCCGCGCGGTCCATTGTCACCCCTCTGGAATTCTTCCCGGACCTGCGAACTGCGCTGGAGATACCAGGCACCACCGACGAAGGACTGCAGAACCACCGACTGACAGAACAGCAACTGATCCAGGATGAAGTTACCCTGATCAACATGACGCGGTTTCTACTGGCGCTCAACTGGAGCCTGAACCTCTCCAATGGCCAGGGCATCGACATACGGGAGCGGGTTATTACGCAACTGAATGCCGCGCTACCCGACCTGGACGCGCCGATCGACTTCAATGTTCCTGAAAGCGACTTCGCCGAAGGCGGCAACTCGCCGTCTCCCGCCAACCAGTTGCTGCAAAGCATCTGCTTCTACCCAGCCGACGATGAGCTTTGTGAAGACCCACCCACCGAAGAGGAAATCGCCAACGCGGACCCTCGCCCGGACGAAGAAGAGGACCGTGACGACGACGTCGAGTATCGGGAGGACCTGCAAAGCAAGCGCGATCGCATCCTCAACGCCGTTCGCAGCCTGGAGGATGTGGATGTCGAGGACGCCGAGGGTTATCTCACGCGGGAACTGGACACCATCAGCACCCAACTGGCCAACCGTTATTACCTGGACGATTATGTGGCAGAATTCCCCGCATCGGACACCGCGATCAAAACCGTGCGGGTACGCAAGATAGCCGATCAGCCGCAATTGGATACCATTGAAGCCATCAGCACCCGCGATCAGGATGTGGTGGTGCACTCTTTCGATTGGCAGTCAGCGTCTGTGGAGTATTTTGTTGCGGGTGAATCCGGAGGAGAATCCGAGCTGTTGGTGAACTTCCGCCCCGAAGGTACCTACCGATGGGTGAAGAAACAGCTCAGGGTACTTATTCAATAATTGCTCGATAACCCGAGCCGTATCAGGCGCCGACAATGCGTGACAGGTTCCAGCGGGACTCCGCACCAGTGACGTCGTAGTGCTCCGGGTTCAACCCTTCCGTGCCATGGGGCAGGCACTCGGCCACTGTCAGGGTGTCATGCGCGCCACGCCCTTCATTGTATTTTGCAAGGTCCACGATCCGGGCGGACTTCAACGGCCGGTGATAGCAGTCCGTCATCACCATAACCTTCGGCCACAACCGACGCTCCGGCGCATGGGAAACCACAATACCGCGCTGGCCATCGTTAAGCTCAACCAGGCTGCCGGTGGGGTAAATGCCAATGGCCTGGATAAACTGCTCCACCAGGTCCTCCTGGAATTCAATGTTGCGCATTTCATACAACAGCGTCACCGCGCGGGCCGGCGTCATGGGCTCCGCCGAAGTCCGCGGGCCAATCAGTGTCTCGAAATACTCCGACAGCCCCGCCACCTTGGCCAGCAGTGGAATCCGGTCGCCCCGGACACCTTCCGGGAAACCGGATCCGTTATGCCGTTCGCGGTGGCCCTGCACAACACTGAGAACCGCACGGGATAAACCGCTGTCCGCAAGCTTCGCAACACCGCGCTCCACGTAGGTGCGGTACACGGAGAAGTCCTCGGAATCCAGCTTACCCTCATTGGCAAGAATGCGTGCAGGAAGGTCCAGCTTGCCAACCTGAGACAGCAGACAGCCCAGCCCAAGGTGATTGAGAAGGCCTTCGTTCAGGCCCAACTGACGGCCACAGACCAGTGCCCATACTGCCGTATTCAGGGAGTGCCGATACGTATAATTGTCATGGTGACGGGTGCGGCTGAGCCACAGCATGGCATCGGGATTGCGAACAACGCTGGAAACCATTTTCTGGGTGACGACAGCCACCCCTCTAAGGTCCGGCGTTTCATGCTGACGAATGGCCTCGAAAACCTGATTCAGCGACGCTTCCGCATCGATCATCAGCTTCTTGGACACCTTCAGTTCTCTGCGCATGGTCGTTACGGAGTCGTACTTGACCGGCTCCTTGATATTGAGAGGCGGCAACTGTACCGAATCTCGCTCATGCCCTGAGCGTTTGCTCGGGCGCCTGAAGATGCGTTTTCCGGGTTTGCTCTGATCGATGGCCTCGCGAACCTCGGCCTCATCGATAATCACCCATTTGCAGTGAGTCACCAGCGAACGCACGTCGTTCTGGGAGCGGATGTGAAAGCCCTGGATGGGGAAAGGCGTCTGATGCCACGGGCGATCGAGATCGGACACAAACATGCCAATCTCCAGATCGTGTACAGCAATTTTCTTTTGACGGACTCCCACGGGACACCTCTAACACGTGCACGAATCGATAATCACTATTGTGACGCCCGCTCAGAAAGAGTCCATTACATTTATGTAGTGTGAAGTAACCGGAACGCGACAGGGAGTAACCGAAACTATCATCAGGAAACAAAATGTAGCAACGTGACACCATTCACATTACTGACAGGTCGCTGCCCTGCTATTCGTCGTCACAAACCGAATCATCCAGTTCCGGCGGCCGGGCGTGAAGTGATCCGCGGGGGGATTTGCGGCTATAGATAGTGTAAGGCACCGTTGAAGCCCGGATATAGTCGATGTTGTCGGCATCATCGCCACTACCCCGAACGGTCTTGACCGGCTCACAGGACACCAGCAGATCCAGTGACGAACCAATATCGGTGACGCGTGCCGCCGGATCGTTCGCATTTATCGTCATGCAGCGCTTGCCAGCTACCGACGCGCCCGTGCGAGCAACACGGTCCAGCCCTTCGTTACCGCAGGCCCGGATACCCTCCCCGCAGGATTGGTCGGCGGCGTCTTCATGGCTGTCATCCACCAGACGCCATTCACGGGCGCTGCATTGGGTTTCGACGGTAATGGGTGTGGACCGGTTATCCGCCACCCACCAGCCGGGGTATTCGGCAGTCTGCCACGTCAATTTTACCTGGCGATCTTCGCCAGCCGAATTCTCAGCGGGAAACACCGCATAGTGGGTGTAATAGGATGCGCACCCACTCAGGACAAATGGCAGAACGGCGACGATAAGCCGCATAGGGAAGAAAAATCTGTTGAATATCATTCAGGTGAGCACCGTCTATTGATCCGCAAACTGTAGACCAAAACCGTCGTTGGTCTTACGTACCACCACCATATCCAGCACGGGAGCAGGCACCGGAAGGCCCTGCACCTGAACCTGAACACTGTCACCGATCGACGGTGCGAAGGGTTCGGTGTCGACAACAATAAAAACGCCGCCATCGGAAATGTCCCTGGTTGAGAACACGAATTCACCAAGTTCTTCATGGGTAACCCGAACCTTCGCACTCATTGCTGTGCGACCGTGCACTCTTCGATCATTCCCAACCATAGTCTGTATGCCCACCACTTTTTACATAGTTTTTATAGTCTTCCGAAGCATAACACCATTTCCGCGATAAGTTGGCAACGGTGTATTGACACTCAGCGCAACACAAATAAGAATAGTTGGCATTGTTAACTACCATTACGTCTCACTACACGTATAAAGATCACCCCTTACCCAAAACCATAAAGGAATACCTACCATGAAAATGAAACTTGCGGCGACTGCCATCGCAGCAGCCTGCGCGCTGCCCCTGCAGGCCAGCGCTGACGGCGAGGTCAACATCTACTCCTACCGCCAGGCTTACCTGCTGGAACCGCTGCTGAATGCATTCCAGGAAGAAACCGGTATCGAAACCAACGTCGTCTTCGCCAAGAAAGGCCTGGCAGAGCGACTGGAGCGTGAAGGACGCAACAGCCCGGCGGACCTGGTGATGACGGTGGATATCTCCCGCATCAACGAGCTGGTTGAGCGCGACCTCGTTGAAGGCATTGAAAACGAAACCCTGCAGAGCAACGTCCCGCAGAACCTTCGTCATCCTGACGGCAAGTGGTTCGCCCTCACCACCCGCGGCCGGCTGATCTATGCCTCAAAGGAACGTGTTGAAGAAGGCGAGATCACTACCTACGAGCAACTGGCGGATGAAAAGTGGGATGACCGCATCTGTACCCGCAGTGGCAAGCACCCTTACAACATTGCCCTGTTCTCATCCATGATCGCCCACCATGGCGAAGAAGCCACTGAAGAGTGGCTGGAAGGCCTGAAAGACAACCTGGCACGCAAGCCCCAGGGCGGTGACCGTGACCAGATCAAGGCCATCCATGCCGGCGAGTGCGACATTGCCATCGGTAACAGTTATTACTACGGCAACATGCTGAACGACGAGAACCAGCGCGAGGCCGCCGAGTCCGTACGTCTGGTATTCCCCAACGCAGCTGGCCGTGGCACTCACATCAACATCAGCGGTATCGCCCTGACCAAAAGTGCGCCCAACCGTGACAACGCCATCCGCCTGATGGAGTTCCTGTCAGAGCCCAAGGCACAACAGATTTACGCCGAGGCCAACACCGAATACCCGGCCAACCCCGACGTAAAGCCCTCCGGCATGGTGGCCGAATGGGGTGAGATTAACCCGGACGACCTGTCTCTCCAGGAAATCGCGGAAAACCGCAGCGCAGCGGTGAAGATGGTTGATCGCGTCGATTACGACAACTAAACCAGCCATGTATTGAAAAAGCCGGGACTCAGGTCCCGGCTTTTTTGTACAATCCGCACCCTATTCCCAATTCACCCAAAGGAAACCTATGTCCGAGGCCATTGAACAGACCGGGGCGAGATACCCCCTGCTGGCAAAACGGACCTCGAAACGCTGGCTGATCACCGCCGCAGTGACCACCGCCATCGTGGCGCTTCCGGTACTGTCGGTGCTTATCCTGGCGCTGTTTCCGGAAGAGAATATCTGGCCTCACCTGCTGGACACCACGCTTCCCCGCTATCTGGTTACCACACTCCAACTCATGGCCGGCGTGGCTTTCATCACGCTGGTTATCGGCCTCGCCAGCGCCTGGGCGGTCACCATGTGCGACTTCCCCGGTCGCAAGTTTTTTGAATGGGCCATGCTGCTACCCTTTGCGGTGCCTGCCTATGTCATCGCTTATGTCTATACCAGCCTTCTGGATTACGCCGGGCCGGTTCAGACCGCCATGCGGGACTGGTTTGGCTGGCACAACGCCGCCGACTACTGGTTCCCCGAAATCCGCAGCCTGGAAGGCGCCACCCTGATGATCGGCCTGGTGCTCTACCCTTATGTGTACCTGCTGGCACGGGCCGCGTTCCTGGAGCAATCCCCCTCCCTGTTTGCGGTCAGCCGTAGCCTGGGGCATTCCGCCATCAGCACCTTCTTCCGGGTGGTGCTGCCGATTGCCCGGCCTGCCGTAGCGGTTGGCCTGTCGCTGGTACTGATGGAAACCCTGAACGACTTCGGTACGGTGGATTTCTTTGCGGTACAAACCCTGACCGCCGGCCTGTTCGACACCTGGATGAACCTGGGGAATCTGGGAGGCGCCGCGCAGATTGCCACCACCATGCTGGCCTTCGTCGTTATCCTCGTTACCCTGGAGCGCTATTCCCGGCGCAAACAGCAACAGTTTGCGGCGCGGGACAACCGCGAGCCAATCCGCCGCTTCACCCTGTCACGCCCGCGCCAGTGGGTGTGCGTGGCCGTGTGCGCCGTACCAGTGATCTTCGGTTTCCTGCTGCCGGCCGCCACCCTTGGCCACTATGCCTGGGAGTACTTCGACGAGAGCTGGAACCCGGACTTCGTCCGCAATACGCTCAACAGCCTGTTTCTCTCGGGAACCGCCGCGCTGACCACGCTGATCATTGGCGTCACCCTCGCCTACAGCCGCCGCCTGCACAACACCCGGGGCATGCGCGTGATGATGCGGCTGTCCAGTCTGGGCTACGCCATGCCCGGGGCCGTGCTCGCAGTGGGTGTGATTGTGCCGCTGGCCGGTTTTGACAACTGGGTGGATGGCATCCTGAGGGACAACTTCGGGGTCAGCAGTGGGCTGCTGCTTAGTGGTACCGCCTTTGCGCTGGTGTTCGCCTATACCGTTCGCTTCCTGGCAGTCTCCGCAGGCAGCGTGGAAAGTGCCCTGCAGAAAATCACGCCCAGTATGGACATGGCCTCCCGGTCCCTGGGCCATACACCGGGCAACACACTGCTGAAGGTTCACCTGCCGATGTTGCGGGGCACCCTGATTACAGCGGCGTTGGTGGTGTTCGTGGACTGTATGAAAGAACTGCCGGCGACGTTAATCCTGCGGCCCTTTAATTTTGAAACCCTGGCCACCTACGTGTACCAGTTTGCCTCGGACGAGAAGCTCGCCCACAGCGCCCTGCCGGCATTGATTATCGTGCTGGCCGGCATCATTCCGATC
Organism: Marinobacter sp. M5B; assembly: GCF_042604615.1. Classification (NCBI taxonomy): domain Bacteria; kingdom Pseudomonadati; phylum Pseudomonadota; class Gammaproteobacteria; order Pseudomonadales; family Marinobacteraceae; genus Marinobacter; species Marinobacter sp. M5B. Next base: position 2,097,572 of record NZ_CP156894.1, on the reverse strand, counting down.
ATCCTCATGAGCAAGTCCATTTCCGACACCCGCGCCATTAGCTGACGTTCGCCGCCTTCAAGCAGCAGCCGGGAATTCCGTCTAGATCACCGAACGGGAATGCGCGCCCTGAACCACAAAACGGCCCTGGAAAACCGCAACGGGTTCTCTGACGGGTTCCGTGGTGGGTTCGCCGCAGTACACTTCAGCAATCAGGGAAAGCCGGCCCTTGCCATGGCGGGCCAGGCTTTTTCGGAATCGGTCAGGGACTTCACCGCCGGGGAGGCGGCACAGGGCGAAGAAGTTCGTGTCTACCGGTTCAATGTGCTCAATCTCACCTACCTGGATGACCACCTTTCCGGCCAATCCCAGGTCGGTCAATACCAGCTCAACCAACCCCCAGGCGGAAATCACTGCAACCGAGTAGACACTCCCCCCGAAGCCAGTCCCCTGGTGGTTGTGGTTGGGGGCCAGCGGAGCACTGACCAACAACGCATGGCCGTCATAGGAAACCAGCTCCACACCCAATGCTTCCGAGAGCGGAATCATGTCATAAATGCGTTTCTGAAACCGGGCTAACTGAGTCATATTCCCTCCTGAATATGTCTTCAGTTTATGCCCGTTTCAGCGCTTTCCCTATGCGACTTACGTCGGTTTTCTCTACTGCCAGATGACCGGCTCACGTTTTGCGTACCAGGAGTCCACATTTTCCTGATACGCATCCTCCACCACATTACGCTTCAGCTTCAGTGTCGGGGTCAGGAAACTGTTCTCGATGGACCATTCATCGCTGACCACGGTAATGAACGCCAGTTGCTCGTGAGGGTCCACGGTCTTGTTGACGTCCGTAATCAACTGCTTGAAGCTGGCCTCGATGTCCTTGCGGAATGCTTCATCAGCCATCTTCGGACGAATCTCCTCGCCCAGCATCACCAGCGCGTGGGGTTGCGTCTGGTTGGCCCCGGAAACACACACCATTTCGATGGCCTCGTGAGACATCAGGCGGTTCTCGATCGGTGCTGGGGCGATGTACTTACCCTTGCTGGTCTTGAAGATTTCCTTGATGCGGCCGGTCAACTTCAGGCGTCCCATCTCGTCGATTTCGCCTTTGTCGCCGGTTTTCAGGAAACCGTCCTCTGAGAAGGTTTCGCGGGTTTTCTCTTCGTCCTTGTAGTACCCCATCATGGTGGCCGGGCTTTTCACCAGCACTTCGCCCTCGTCGCTGATCTTCATTTCCACGCCGGGCAGTGCTTCACCCACGTAGCCGGTGCGGGAACGGCCAGGCTTGTTCATGTGGGAATAGGCAAAGTTCTCGGACATGCCGTAGCCTTCCAGCAGTTCCAGCCCCAGGTTGCGGTACCAGTCCAGCACATCGTTGGAAAGAGGTGCGGAGCCACTGCCAGCCAGTTTGACCTTGTTCAGGCCCAGCCCTTTGAGCACCTTCTTCTTGATCACCTTGTTCAGCAGCGGAACCTTCAGCAGCTTTTCCAGCTTCTCCTTGGGCAGCTTCTGCAGAACGCCGTGCTGGAATTTCACCCACAGGCGGGGCACTGACAGGAACAGCGTCGGCTGTGCCCGCTGCAGATCCTGGACAAAGGTATCCAGCGACTCGGCAAAGAACAGCTGGAAACCGGAGTACAGCGAGCCCAGCTCCACAAACGTGCGCTCGAAAACGTGCGCCAGCGGCAGGTAGGACAGCATGCGCTCTTCCGCGCCAACGCCCAGCACCTGGGTGCCACCGGCGGCCGCAAATGCCATATTACGGAAACTCAGCATAACGCCCTTCGGCCGACCGGTGCTGCCAGAGGTGTACACAATGGTGGCCAGTTCATCCGCATCCCGCTGGGTGTTCTCTTCCAGTGGCGGGTACTTGCCCACAAGGTCGTCCCAGGTTTCAAAATTGTTGGGCGGGCTCAGTGGGTAGGAAATACAACGCACGGACTCCGGCACGCCGGACTTCATCTGGTCCCAGTCGTCCAGCTTACCGACAAACAGAACGTCGCATTCGCTGTGGTTAAGGATGTAGTTCACCGTATCCGCATTCAGGGTCGGGTACAGCGGCACGGAGATGTGTCCGGCCATCCAGATGGCCCAGTCCGACATGATCCACTGCGCGCAGTTCTTGGATATGATCCCGACCCGGCTCTTTTCCGGCAGGTTCAGGGATTTCAGGTACGAGGCCATCCGGCGGGCTTCATCCACCGCACGCTTCCAGGTGTATTCGACAACCTTGCCGTCGCCAATGGGCTGAGTCATGTACAGGGAATCCGCCTTGGCGTGTTCCCAGTGATAAACCATATCCAGGGGGAGTTTGTCAGTAGTGTCCATGGACCTTCCTTGCGTTGTGTTATTTTTGAGTTATCGGTGTTTTTATTATGTAAGGGCTGCACTGCATTAGACTTTAGTAGCCTATTTCACCACAGCCGTCACCGTCAAAACGTGACGGAACTAAAACTATTCCACTTCACATGTACTTTTGGCCGGCATACTGCCGCGCAAATCCCTGTAAAAGGTACCTTCCCTTACCCATCAATCCAATAGCCTGTGATAAACTCCCGCCCCATTATAAAACGCGCGTTCGATCTCCCGGCGCGCCCAAACAGTCTGAACAGACCCGGAGACCGGTTTATGGCTAACAAGATTCTGCGTACGCTGATCGGCACCGCCCTACTGGCAATGGCGGCCATTGCACCCGCCATGGCACAGAGCGACGAACAGCGAGTAGTCGCCATCACCCAGATTGTGGAGCATCCGGCACTGGATGCTGTCTACCAGGGCATCAGGGACGAACTGGAAGCACAGGGATATAACGACGGCGCACAGGTACGTATCATGCACGAAAGCGCCCAGGGCAACGCCGCCATCGCGTCACAGATTGCCCGCAAATTCGTGGGTGAAGGCCCGGACGTGATCGTCGCCATCGCCACGCCCTCGGCCCAGACCATGGCCGCCGCCGCTCGCCAGACTCCAGTCGTCTTCTCAGCGGTAACCGACCCAGTCGGCGCCAAGCTGGTGAAAAGCCTGAAGGCTCCGGGAGCCAACATCACCGGCGTGACCGACATGCTGCCCATCGAACGCCATCTTGATCTGCTCGAGCGGGTGGTGCCAGACGCCAAACGCATCGGCACCGTCTACAACCCCGGCGAAGCCAACGCAGTGGCTCTGGTGGAGCTGCTTGAAGAGCGACTGCAGGCCCGTGACATGGAACTGGTTAAAGCCGCCGCCACCAAGACCTCGGAAGTGCTCGGTGCTGCCCGCTCCCTGGTGGGCAAAGCAGACGCCATCTACCTGACCACCGATAACACCGTGATCAGCGCCGTGGAAGCCGTCATCTCCGTGGGCGAGCGTGCCAGCATTCCAGTCTTCGCCGCTGACACCGCCACCGTCGGCCGTGGCGCCGTTGCTGCCCTTGGCTTCGACTACTACGACCACGGCCGCCAGACCGGCGCCATGGTGGCCCGCATCCTGGAAGGTGCCAACCCCGGTGACATGGATGTGGAATCCGTGGACACCCTGGAACTGTTCGTGAACCCCGCTGCCGCAGAGCGCATGGGCATTACCCTGTCCGACGACCTGATCAGCGACGCGAAAAAAGTCGTAAACAGCGACAAGTAACCCACTGTTAGCGGGCGGCCTCACAAGGGCTGCCCGTTTTCATTTACGGTGACCCTATCCCATGCTTAGTAACATTGCCTTTTATGGCGCCATCGAAACCGGCCTGATCTACGGGCTGGTCGCCTTCGGTATCTACCTTTCGTTTCGCGTACTGGACTTCCCGGACCTGACCGTGGACGGCAGCTTTCCCCTGGGCGCCGCCGTGGCAGCCGTCCTCATCATTGAAGGCGTTAACCCCTGGCTGGCCACCGGCGCCGCCGTTATCGCCGGCATGGGTGCCGGTGCGGTAACCGCTCTGCTGAACGTCAAACTCAACATTCTCAACTTGTTGGCGTCCATCCTCACGATGATCGCGCTGTACTCCGTGAACCTGCGCATCATGGGCCGGCCCAACATTGCCCTGCTCACCGAGGAAACCGTGCTCACACCCTGGTACGACCTTGGCCTTGCCTACCATCAGGTGCCGGTACTGTTGTTTATCATCGTGGTGATGGTAAGCCTGTTGCTGCTGTGGCGTTTCATGAAATCCGAAACCGGGCTGGCCATGCGCGCCACCGGCGCCAACCCGCGAATGGCCCGTGCACAAGGTATCGCCACCGGTGCCATGATTGTTCTGGGGGTTGCCGTCTCTAATGGCTTGGTAGGCCTCGCCGGTGCCCTGTTCGCCCAGAGCCAGGGCGCTGCAGACGTGACCATGGGTGTAGGCGTGATCGTGATCGGCCTGGCCTCACTGATCGGTGGTGAAGCCGTGCTTACGCCGTCTACGGTTCTCCGAGCCCTGATTGCCTGTGTGATCGGCGCCATCGTCTACCGCCTGGCCATTGCCCTGGCGTTGAACGCTGACTTCCTGGGGCTACAGGCCCAGGACCTGAACCTGATCACCGCCGTGCTGGTCACCCTGGCCATTGTGCTGCCCGGTGTTCGCACGTCCGTTGCCGCGCGGTTTACCCGCAAAAAGGCCTGAGGAGGAAGCATGATTACAGCAACCGACCTGACCCTCACCTTCGGCAAGGGCACGCCGCTGGAAAACCCGGCCCTGCGAGGCATGAGCCTGACCGTCAACCAGGGCGAATTCGTCACCGTGATTGGCAGCAACGGCGCCGGCAAATCCACCTTCCTCAACGCCCTCGCCGGTGAGGTCATGGTGGACAGTGGCAACATCATCGTCGACAACCAGGACGTCACAAAACTGCCCACCCACAAACGCGCCGGCCGGGTAGCCCGCGTATTCCAGGACCCGCTGGCGGGCACCTGTGAAGGCCTGACCATCGAGGAAAACCTGGCCCTGGCCATCAAACGTGGCCAGCGCCGTGGGCTGAGCGCAGCCGTAAAAGCCCGCTACATGGACCAGTTCAAATCCAGCCTGGCCTCCCTCAACCTGGGCCTGGAAAATCGTCTGGGCGACAAGATGGGCCTGCTTTCCGGCGGCCAGCGCCAAGCCGTAAGCCTGTTGATGGCCAGCCTGACACCCTCCGCCATCCTGTTGCTGGACGAACACACCGCCGCGCTGGACCCGAAAACCGCCTCCTTCGTGCTGGACCTGACCACACAGATCATTGAAGAACAGAAGCTCACCGCGCTGATGGTCACCCACAGCATGAAACAGGCGCTGGAAGTGGGCGACCGCACAGTGATGCTGCATCAGGGCCAGGTGGTGTTCGACATCGCCGGCCAGGACCGGGAAGGACTGGAAGTGAAAGACCTGCTGGAACTGTTCGAGAAGCAGCGCGGGCTGGAAGTGGACGACGACAGTTTGTTGTTGGGCTAATCACGCTTGCCGGCAAACTCGTCTACGGGGCACCTTGCATGCCCCGTAGACAGTTTGGTCACTAGTGACCGTACACCCGCATCTGGGTATTGGTGATCGCCAGGTCATCAATAAAGATCTGGCCGATCGAGGCCTGCCCCACAATCACCTCCTGCATTCCGATGTCCGCCGCAAAGCTGGGCATATCGATCGCCAGGGAGGAACCACCGTCTGCACGCTGGCCGTTGTAGATGTACAGGTCCACTTCCGCGAACAGGTCTAACACGCTCGGGAAGGTCTGGTCGTAGTCCGCACCGGTCAATGAAAGACCACGAATGCCCACGGCCGCAAACGGCACATCGAAATCCATCACTTCAATGGCGAACGCCGAACGTAGCCGCATGACGTCGGTGTCTGTATCAATGTGAATAGAGCCACGCCCCAACACACCTTCAATGAACAGGTTGTCCATCAGCGCCGTGTTCTGGCCGCCCTGCCCCCACAATTCCCACGCACCGGAGGTCACACGGAAATCAATAGCATTGAAGAATTGCGGGCGGATATTGATGGCCGCATCGCCGTCGGCGAGCACATCAATATCGATACGGATGTTGTCCAGCAGATCATTGGAATCCGGCCCACCCAGGCCATTGAAACCAAAGAAGTCTGTCCGTTCCGCACCGCCGATGCTGATATCGCTGATCGTCAGCGACCCTTCATCGGTATAGATAAAGCGGTCCATATTGATCTTGGTTTCCAGCTCAATGGACACACCGGCCTGGCCGGTAATGTTTCCCATTGCGCTGTCCTCCAGCATCACAATGTCTGCCATTGTGGCAGCAGGCAACCCTGCGACGCCCAGCGCAAGCAGTGTTCGTTTCAGGCCTTTCATTATTATGTTCCTTTTATAGTAGTTTTCACTTCCTGTGGGCCACTACCTCTTACGACTCCACATCACTACTTTAGCGACAGGTACAAAACGGGTACGTGCATCGGTCACATTTAACTGACTTTATGAACCTTTTTTCAGATTTTTCGCTGCGCAGTTTTTGACCACAACATCTAGTGGTTTCAAGTAAAATGCCTCAACGCGGCGTTTCTGCGGGCATTTCAGGATATTCAAGCATTCATCCATTGATTTTCTTTCGCTATGAGCCGCAGTCTATAGTTGTCTTCTTATTCACAGACCACTATATCCTGTTATACTCGTCTCATATTCACCCATATATAGGGTTTGCTCGGCCCGCTCACCACAAACGGCGCGCCAGTAAACCACGCGGGTGACCATCTTTCCTGAAAACCCGCTGTTACGCCCTTTCCAGAGCGGACAGCAGGTTAGAAAAACACCAGATCTAGTGTTTCACCGGATCTGAAGCATAACGGCCTTCCAGGCTGAGACATCTTAACGACACATGGGGTATGGCCGGCTGCGGTTTGCAACGGCCATCAAAAGACATACCGGACATCCGAGGGTGGCAATGAACGCTAAAGCACAGGCAGTGATAACAACAATTCCAATGCAGGAAGCTTCGCTGGACATCTGGAACAGCAAGTACCAACTCAAAACCAAGACCGGCGACCCCGTCGACAAGGACATCGAAGCAACGTACGAGCGTGTTGCCACTGCCCTTGCCGAAGTGGAAAACAAAGCCAACCGTGCCAAGCACAAGAAAGAATTCGTCTGGGCCCTGCGCCACGGTGCCATCCCCGCTGGCCGCATTACCTCCAACGCCGGTGCGGAAGCCCACAAACCAGCCACGTCCACCATCAACTGCACCGTGTCCGGCTCCGTTCAGGACTCCATGAACGACATCCTGGAGAAAAACCACGAAGCCGGCCTCACCCTCAAAGCCGGTTGTGGTATTGGTTATGAATTCTCCACCCTGCGCCCCCGCGGTGCCTACGTTGCCGGTGCGGGTGCCACCACCTCCGGCCCGCTGTCGTTCATGGATATCTTCGACCGCATGTGCTTCACCGTGTCTTCTGCCGGTGGCCGCCGTGGCGCGCAGATGGCCACCTTCGACGTACACCACCCGGACGTCATCGACTTCATCCAGGCCAAGCGTGAAGACGGCCGCCTGCGCCAGTTCAACCTGTCGCTGCTGATCACCGAAGACTTCATTGAAGCCGTGCGCAACGGCGACGACTGGCACCTGTCGTTCCCCGTCACCGAGAAAGAAGTGGAAGACGAAGGCCTGGACCTGTCCGACACCACCCAGTTCGTGTACCGCGACTTCCCGATCCAGAAAGGTTACGTGGTCAATGACGAAGGCAAGGTTGCGTGCCGCATCTACCGCACCCTGAAAGCCCAGTTTATCTGGGACACCATCATGACCAGCACCTACGACTACGCCGAGCCAGGGTTCATCCTGATCGACAAGGTCAACCAGATGAACAACAACTGGTTCTGCGAAGACATCCGCGCCACCAATCCCTGTGGCGAACAGCCCCTGCCCCCGTACGGCAGCTGTCTGCTGGGTTCTGTGAACCTGACCATGTTCGTGGACTACCCGTTCACCGACAAGGCCAGCTTCAACTATGAGAAGTACCGTAAAGTCGTTGGCATCTTCACCCGCATGCTGGACAACGTAGTGGAAATCAACGGTCTGCCGCTGGAAGAGCAGCGCCACGAAATCACCTACAAGCGCCGCCACGGCATGGGCATCCTCGGCCTGGGCTCCACCCTCGCCATGCTGCGTATGCCTTACGGCTCGTCCGAATCCGTGCAGTTTACCGAAGAAGTCGTACGTGAAATGGCCGTGGAAGGCTGGCGCCAGTCCCTGGCCCTGGCCGACGAAAAAGGCCCGGCGCCGATCATGAATGACGAGTTTGAAGTTACCCCCAAGATGCTGACCAAGTGCCCGCAGCTGTCCCAGGACGGCTACAAGCTGGGCGACAAGCTCAAGGGCAAGGTACTGCACGCCAAGTACAGCAAGTACATGCAGCAGATCGCCGGCGTGGAGCCGGAGCTGATCGAGCAGCTGGCCGAGAAAGGTGGCCGCTTCACGCACCACACCTCCATCGCGCCCACCGGCACCATCAGCCTGTCACTGGCCAACAACGCCAGTAACGGCATCGAGCCCAGCTTCTCGCACCACTACGCGCGTAACATCATTCGCGAAGGGCGCAAGACCAAGGAAAAAGTCGACGTATTCTCCTTCGAGCTGCTGGCCTATCGCCACCTGGTTAACCCCGGTGCCATGCCCTTCTCCGAAGAAGAAGACAAGCGCCTGCCCCACTACTTCACCACGTCTGAAGACGTGACGCCGGCGCAGCACGTGGACATCCAGGCCGCGGCCCAACTGTGGGTGGACTCGTCCATCTCCAAGACCGCCAACGTGCCCCAGGACTTCGCGTATCCGGACTTCAAAGACATCTACATGTACGCCTACGACAAAGGCCTGAAGGGTTGCACCACCTTCCGCTTTAACCCGGAAGCCTTCCAGGGCGTGCTGGTTCAGGAGAAAGACCTGGAAAACACACTGTACGAATTCACCCTGGACGACGGCAGCAAGGTCACCCTCAAGGGCAACGAACAGGTGGAGTACGACGGCGAGCTCCATAACGCCGCCAACCTGTTTGATGCGCTTAAAGAAGGCACCTACGGCAAATACTGATCCCGGGAACCGACACAGGACAACGAACATGACCGTTAAAATCAGCAACAAAATCGTCGGCTACCGCGTAAAGAAAGCCGACCCCGAAGCAGCACAGCCAGCCGCGCAGCCGGAAAACAAACCGGTTGAGATGAACGAATACATCGAACGGCCGGACTTCCTGCTGGGCACCACCTACAAGATCAAGCCGCCGGTGGCCGAGCACGCGATGTACATCACCATTAATGACATCCTGCTCAACGAAGGCACCGACCACGAAAGCCGGCAGCCGTATGAAGTGTTCATCAACTCCAAGTCGATGGAACACTTCCAGTGGGTAATCGCCCTCACCCGCGTTGTCTCCGCCGTGTTCCGCAAAGGCGGCGACGTCACCTTCCTGGTGGAAGAACTGCGCAGCGTGTACGACCCCAACGGCGGCTACTTCAAGAAAGGCGGCGTGTTCATGCCCTCTCTCGTCGCTGAAATTGGCGCCGTGATCGAGAAGCACCTCAAGGCCATTGGCCTGATTGAGAGTGAGGAAATGAGCGAAGTCACCAAGCGCATCCTCGCCGAAAAACGCGCCGAATTCGAAGCCAGCCACACCACGGCCACGAACGACGACAAAGCCGGCGACTACCCACCCAACGCCACCATGTGCGGCAAGTGCAGTACCAAGGCGGTGATCGTGATGGATGGGTGTGCGACTTGCCTGTCTTGTGGCGATAGTAAGTGCGGTTGAGGTGATTGACGGCGATGTGTGATGAGAAGGCCTGGAGTGTTAAAGCTTCGGGCCTTTTTTGTTTTGCTCGGATGTAATCGCCTGGCTGCTTCGTTATTACGTGGCGATATTACGACAGAGCTAGGCTGCCGGCTCGCAACATCTTGAAGTCTAAGCTACTTTTAGACATGTGTTCTGTATTTTTGCGTAATAACAGCACGCAATAATGCAGAAGTCACGTTTTGGAATAATGAAGCGTTCTGTTAAGTGCGCAGTTATATTTATTAGGGGAGTAACGTGCGATTTCGTATTCCTGCATGGGAAGGCATTAGAAAAATAGGCCAGTCAAAGTTACTCAGCTTAACGATTTTTATTCCAATATTGGGATACATGATCCTATTCAACGAGCAAATTATCCATATTTTTGAGCTCTCGAAAGATGTTTTTGGTGATCTTGCTCATGAGAAGAAAAATTTAGAAGAAAGTCCTTCAGTGTCAGAAGACACAAAGACAAGGTTATTTTATTTTTACTTTGGCTTTACATTCTTAGGTATTGGCTCTCTTCTTTATCAGGTTTTCTGCCCTAATCTCATAAAAGAGCATGGATCCGATCGAGAATTTATCCGAGAAGAGGTTGGCTTAATGACGGAAAAGCGATTCCGTCTAGTTTCTGCTTTTTTGGACCAGGAAGAGTTGGCAAGCTCAATTGACCTTGACGATGTAATTGAGAGATACAAAAAAGCAAACAACATCAATATTGAGCTAAGAGGAAAAGAGAAAGAGGCTGCAGCAACTGACCTTATGCTTATGCAATGGCAATATGAAAATTGGTCTTCTCCTTTAGTTAGAGGGCCAATTTTTTTCCTGTATATCCTAGGCTTCTTGGTGTTAGCCATCCCCTCCTTGGAAATGTTCTACAAGGTGTTGAGGGCTTTCTTATCATAAATATAAAAAGTCAATAAATGTCGCCTCACGGCTAGACCTCCCTTTGGTCGGCCTATTATTGAGGCGTTATACCAAAGGGGTAAAGTTTTGGCGTTAATGGAAAGTGTCACAATCATTAAAGATGTGGTTCTTGTCGGCGCCGCGATTACTGGCGCAATTGTAGCGGTCAAGGGCCTCAGTACATGGAAGAAACAGATTCGAGGACAATCGGAATACGAACTTTCGAAAGCGCTCCTAGTCACACTTCTTAGATATCGTGATGCAATAGATGAAGTGCGTAATCCTGGAATGTGGGCCGCTGAGATGCCTTACCCTCCAGCAGCGCAAGAGGAAAAAATGAATGAACAAGAGATCCAGTTTTACGGAAGATTTGAAGCTTACAAAGCGAGGTGGGAACGAGTTCAAGAACAGAGGACTGAGTTGTACCCGAACCTTCTTGAGGCCGAAGCGATTTGGGGTAAAGAGCTCAAAGACCTATTCAGTAAGATTTTCTCACTTGAGCACGAGCTCCTCACACAAGTTAGGCATTGCCTCGATTTAGAGAATCCAAAGACACCCGAATCGCGGAAGGAAGCGATAATGAAGATTGATGAGAAAAGGCGTAATGTTCTCTATGACGATCTTGGGGAGGAGCCGGACGAATATAAGAGCGATATTCAATCGGCAATTGGAGAAATTGAGGTTTTTCTGAAGCCAAAGCTTCAGCATGACATCGTATAACCAGTCTCTGTTGTCGGACAGTTTCCCCACCGCTGCGCGGCTCGCGCTCGTGAGCTCCAAACGTTATGTAGAAAAGGAGTAGTAGGTGCCATTTCCAATAAATGTTACGTCAGAGGTCGCAAGCTACAATGGAACATTTGAGCGGTCCTTGACTTTACACAGAGGGCTTACGGTCATACTCGGCCCCAATGGGTCCGGAAAAACACACCTACTACGCGGATTGAAGCGAAATCTAGCTCAGCACGTAGCCGGAAAGAAGGTTCGCTTTCTCTCTGCGGGACGGATGGGCCTACTTGAGCAATACAGATCTGATTACGATGGACAGCGAGGATCTTCGCTGCGGTATGAGCAGGCTGAGCACGGAAGTAAAAGTGATGTGAAGCATCGGCATCAAACGGAAACCCTTGATGGTGACTTCCAAACACTTTCTGAGCGCTCCGACATTCTTATCAAGGTTCAGGAGAGATTACGAAAACTTTTCAACCGTGACATTATCATAGAGTGGGATGCAGGCAGTTTAAAGATAACTTTCGCAAGACTAAATGTTGATTCAAAGCCATATACCTCTGGGCGGGAAGCGTCGGGGCTTTTGCATCTCGTTGGAATCCTGGCTGCCCTATACGACGATGAAGTCGGTGCGCTTTTGATAGACGAGCCTGAAGTCTCCTTGCATCCTCAATTGCAGGCTTTCTTGCTAAAGGAAATGATGGCTGCCGCAGGTGATCCTGAGCAAGCAAAAAAAATAATTGTTATAGCGACACACTCTACAGAAATGGTTCGGCTCGAAAAAGCTGGCGACTTACTATCATTGGTCTTCTGCTACGACCTGAACGATGAACCAGTGCAAATTGCTCCCGAAGCTGGAGAACTCCAAAATCGTAAGGTTCAGAGCCTGCTTGCTCGGCTCGGCCAAGAGCACAAGCTCTCGTTGTTCTCGAAGCGCCCACTGCTAGTCGAAGGGCCATCCGACGTAATGATCTGCACGGCGCTTTCGAGTAAAACAGACCTTCATCTTGAAGCCGCGGGTTCCCAATTGCTTCCAGTCATCGGAAAAGGACAAATGCCCGTGGTGTCGAAGTTGTTGCGACTTCTGGGGAAAGACCCCGTGGTATTGGCCGATGCGGATGGAATTGCCGACGGCTTAGATTTGATAAATACATTTCTAAGCAATAATTCTGCAGCCGATTGCTCAGCGCGTAGCGGCGGTGCCGGATCAGCTACACAGATGGCAAGCTCAATTTATAATGACTTCTGCAGACTTGCGTCAGAGAGCTGGGGCGAAATATCGGCAGTTGCGGAGCAACACCCATATTGGCTAAACAGAGCGGAAACCAGTGAAGACCAAGCTAAGCGCAGAGCAGCTTTTTGCGCATTGTTTGACGAGGGGGATGCTGCCTCGGCTCTAGTTGCAAGTAGTCCCGATTGGGTAGCTATAAAGCAGAGGCTAATTGCCTTGCTGGAGCTACTTGAGGAAGCCGGGTGCTTCATTCTTAGGCGTGGCTCTATAGAAGCGTACTACCAAGCTGCTGATAGATTCACGTCGATAGAAAAGCCAAGGGCTGCCGCCGACGAGATGGAGTACATAGAACAGCTTAGTGCTGATAAGATTTATGCGTTGTACGCAGACGTGATGCGTTGTATTAATTACGCAGCTAACGTCGAGACTATATGTGAAGCAGAAGCATTGCGAGACATTCTACTTGCCGTAGCTGCGCCTTCTCTAGGTAAATTACGGAGTGGCGGTCGGACGCAGGACATTCAGATACTGGCGAAATCGCTACTGGGGGAGCGCTCAAACATATTCGACTATGAAGTTAAGAGCGGCGTTCTGATTATCAGCCTCAAAAGCAAAGTTCTGGACGTGGTAGGTTTTCCAATGACCCTCTGCCCCAGTGACGATGTTGTTGGACAGGTAACTCAGGCTCTGGGCTTGGATGCATAACAATGCAAGTCAATGCGACGGCTTTTCCGTTGCGGCTTCCGCCTCCACTACAAAGCCGCGCTTGCTTGCGGCGTTTTAGCAAATAAGTCCTCGGGTTTTAGAGCATGCAGAAAGTAGAGAAAAGGTCGCTTTACAAATATATGAAAAGCGGGCACCTCGAGATGTTTCTGAGAGACGGAACGATCAGGCTCGGTACTCTTTACGAATTTAGAGACGAGGAAATGCACGGTAATGCTGTTGGAGACGCAGGCGAAGGTAAGAATACACAAGCCTTAACGGCTGTGGATACCGAAGAATTTGATTTGCTGTCAAACGATGAAAGAGCTGTTTTTGCCCGAAAAGTATTCAAAGGTTGGGATGAATTTCCGGACGGGACAAATCTGACAATTAGAATGATGCCTAACTCTCGTTTGGAGTTATATGAAAACAGTCCAGACCTGTATACATTTTGCTCTTCATTAAAGTTCTCAGAAAGTGATATGGCTAGAATGGGATATGATTCCTGCCTGCATATCAAAGACATTGATATGTTCTTCTATGAGATAACAAAGTCGATTGCCTCCTTTGTAAAAGGGATGACAGGAAATGCAGTAATGTACTCGGATCGAGTGAGGCCGTACGACAGCGAGGCTGAGGTGCCCCCAGCGTTCATCAAGCCGAGAGCTTATGAATACCAGACGGAATTTCGGGCTGTCTGGTCTCCCAGTAAAGAAGAAGAGATAAAGCCAGTTATTATAAAGTGTCCGGATGCCCGAAATTACTGTGAAAAATATAAGGGCTAACAAGTGACTGTGGTGTCAATTCCATAAATTAAACCATTTCGCCCCGCCATGATTCCTGGTTTTTGACCATGGTATTGAGCACCACAATCATCTTTCTCATGCAGGCGATGAGGGCTACTTTCGGGATCTTCCCCTGGGCTTTCAGGCGCTCATAAAAGCGCTTGAATACGGGATTGCATTGGATGGATTTCAGCTTGCCGCTGTCCCGGTTTATGGGTGCGACACCGGCCAGTGCGGCGATCTCTTTTCGGTTCAATGATCCTAGTTCCGGGAGCTCACTGAGGAGGGTGTAGGCGAGCACCTTCCCAACACCGGGCATGCTGGTCATGATCTCCATTTTGGTACGCCAGTGGTCCACGTTGGCCACTTCCTGCTCGATCTGTCGGGTGATGGTTTCGATCTGACTCTGGAGCATTCTGAGCAGGCTCTTAATGGACCGGTGCAGGGATTTCGGCATGATCTGGAGACGGTTTTTCTCCATGGTGGACATCTCCATAAGTTGAGCCCGCCTGGCTAATAAGTCTCTGATCTTTTGTGATGTTTTGTCCGGGATGGGTCTGAATTCCGGCTTGAGTGTGGCGGCATATTTGGCAATCACCTGGGCATCAATCCGGTCGGTTTTGGCGAGCACGCCGATGGCTTGGGCGTAGCGCCTGACACTGATTGGGTTGACGACAATGATGGGCAAGCCGGCCTGATTGCTGGCCTGAACCAAGGCGTGCTCATGTCTCCCTGTGGCCTCCACTACAATGCGTTCAATGTCATAATTCTTGAGGATTTTTATGAACCGGCGAATGTGAGCTTCGCTGTTGGGAATTGAATAAAACTGTCCGGAAGGATGGAGAGCGATATCAAGGTTGGCTTTACCGACGTCGACACCGATATTAACGGAGGTTTGGATTTGGCTGCTGTTCATAATAAGCTGACTCTGCCTTGCTATACGGGTTCGAGGCCCCGATGACTGTTCGAGTTATCGCTTGAGAGTCATGCAGCGCTACGCACTTGTTACCGGTCTCTCGAATGAGGAGCCTGCCATCATCGAGCTGCTGCGTGAAGGCCCCCAGCGGCCACTGGGGGTGGGCCTCAATTTACCCAAACACGGCAGAAATTATCCATACAAGTCAATTCAGCCGAACGCGGACGCGTCGGCTGATTGAAGCGTTATACAGACTAAGGAGAGTCAGGCTTGGAGTTAACCAGCGTAGTCCCATGGGGCCGGTCTTTTGAAGAATATCAAGCGATGTTCGGATTATCCGAGGGTGACCTGAGCAAGCGAATCCTGGGTTGTGGTGATGGCCCGGCGAGCTTCAATGTAGAGTCAACAGACCGTGGGTGCCAGGTCACATCTTGTGATCCGGTATACCAGTTCCAGGCTGACGAAATACGCCACCGGATTAACGACGTGTACCCGGAAATAATGGCTAAAATGCGGCAGGGCGCAGATAACTATATCTGGGAATCACTGAGTAGCGTCGAGCAGCTTGGCGAAGTCAGGATGAAGGCCATGTCGAGGTTCCTGTCTGACTTTGATGCGGGTTTGCGGCAAGGGCGGTATGTATCAGCATCGTTGCCTTCGCTGCCGTTTTCTGATTCTGAATTCAATTTAGCACTCTGCTCCCACTATCTTTTTCTCTACAGTGACCATGTAAATGGGGCGGCTCACTTGGAATCAATGCGAGAGCTATGCAGAGTTGCGTCTGAGGTTCGCGTCTTTCCTATTGTATCGCTGGATGGAGAGGTATCGAAGCATTTGGATCAGGTCATGACGGCATTATCCGCAAATGGTATCGATGTCTCGTTGCAGCCTGTTAGCTACCGGTTTCAAAAAGGTGCTACCGAAATGTTGGTGGCAAAGTCTGTATAACCATGCCAGGCACGGCGACGTCTACCACATTGCGGCTTCGCCTCCATTCCGTAGCCGCGCATGTGCTGGCTGGCGTTATACGAAAATAGAGGGAGTTCGATGAGAGGGCAGTGGTTAGGAAATTATTCCGGGAACACTACTGGAAGAATAATGATCAATATCGATGAGGTCGGCGATCATTTTGAGGGCGTCGCGTACCTGCATCCTGATGAAAATGGTTTGCCCGGAACCGTTGCTTACTTTGGTACAGAAGACAAAAAATCAGAACAAACGGTGACAGCATTTACTGCGCCGATTGATCCGAGAACAGGGTTTCAAACGTCTTGGGATAAAATCCAAGATCTCTATCAAGATGACGTTACTCATTCAGAGAAGGCAAAAACACTGATTAGCCAAGAGGGAAATTCTTTAACAGTAGTTGGCGAAACAGATACTGGAGTGACGTTTTCTGGAGAATTGAAGCGGCCCGACCAGAAAGCAGGCTCCAAGATAAAGGGACAATCGATGTCTTGGGCAGAGTTTAAAAGCCACGTTTCCGATATTTCTGAAGCTGGGTATCTGTTCCGTGGACAGCAAAAGCCTTGGAGATTATGTACTTCGTTCCATCGTCGAGAACGTTATCGAATCAGTGAGTTCATCTCGAGGGACGTGAAGCAGCTGCATCAACGTCTCAGTGCCATTACCTCCCATTTTTTTGACCTCACTATTCCAGAACAAAATGGTGCTTTCTTTAATCTGTTACAACACCATGGGTACCCAACCCCTCTTTTAGATTGGTCATACTCTCCATACGTGGCGGCATTTTTTGCATTCCGTGATCGCCCCATCGATTATTCTGGTGACGAGTCGGTTCGGATTTATCTTTTTGACAATCGCAAATGGCAGTCTCGTTACAGGCAAGTAGATAATCTCGATCCAGCTTTCCCCCACTTATCGGTGTCAGATTTTATTGCTATCGACAACCCAAGACTGGTGCCTCAACAGGCAGCTACGACCGCAACGAATTTATATGATATAGAAGCCTATCTTCTTGATAGGGAGGAAGAAAGCGGGATCAGGTTCCTCCAGGCGGTTGACATACCGGCGCGGGAGAGAAGTGCTGTAATGGCAGACTTGCGTTTTATGGGGATTACGGCTGGCTCAATGTTTCCAAGTATTGACGGAGTCTGTGAAGAGCTCCGAGAGCGAAACTTTGACCGCTAACACGTATAACATACATGAGCCTTCTTGGAATCAATAGGCAATAGTTATTTTTTGGCCGCGCCAGCGGCCTACCCAAACCCATGAGCGAGAACACCTGCTTCGTCAGTCTCGCGGGGCTGTCAGGTACTTACAGAAAACACATATAGGGGCTCTCTTACGTGACTTTAGGCCACGGCCTGATCGGTCGTTCCATCGGTGGGTCAGGGACACCAGACATTCATCGGTTAAGCGGTCACTGGCACTCTGCGATTTTCAACTCAGTTGTCCAGTGCCAAGTCCGTCTAATTACCGATCACCGGCGCAGACCACCACACCGGCTGAATCAATATTACCGGCATCATCGCTAAAGCAGCGCCCCAGAATACCAACGCCTTTGCCCTGCCCCGCTGGTAGTAATATGAGGCAGCCCATAACAATGCACTAACAACCAGAACCACTAGATACAAAATTACCGCGTATACTCCAACCCCCTCTCCAGCCATAATGAATCGACTAAAAATATAGAAGATCCACGCTTGCACGGCTGCAATTAACAGCAACGCTGCCGGATATAGAGCTTTGCGTAATATTGATGCCGTCATTACCGCACTCCCACCCGGTATAGCTCCTCGGCAAGCATTCGCCGTCGTTCATTTCCAACTTCAGAGGGTTCAGCGTAATAGAAGTGCCCTTCTGATTCCGGCATCTGGCTCGCCAACAACGGTAATTCCATGAAAAGCTCAATCACGCTCATTCCGGCGTAAATTGGGTCTCCGTATTCATCGAGATCGATAACAACCACTTTCCGAATGGCCGCAATATCTCTCAGCATTCTCAGGAAAGACTGGCCAATCGGGCTGCCAATCAGAACAAGATGATCAACAACGGTGCCTTGCCTCGCGTATTTAGCGGCAAGCTGCGCTGCCACCACAGAGCCGTAGGAGTAGCCAATCAAATTAAACTGGCTGGATGCCTCGTTCACGGAAACACGCAATAGCATGGGAAAGCGTGGGTCATAATCCCGACCCAAGACTGAACCAATAGCCGCATCCATTGCAGTTCCGCCCGACCATTTGTCCTTGTCCACGTACATCGCACTGGTGATCCCTGCGTCCCTCATGGCCTTGACCATTGGCCGGATATACGCTCCGTCCATGCCCGCTCCGGGGAAGAAGTATGTACCAGAAAGGTGCTCACCTGGTTGAGTGCAACACTCGCCTTTCAGCGGGCCATAAGTCTGAACACTATCATTGGTTGTTACTTCAGCATCAAGTTCCTCATTACCGGCAGAAGCATTGCCGTCACCATCAGAATCTCCTGCTGGGTTAAGCTGAGCAGTTTCGCTCTGACCGCTGGCGCTCGCCATTGATGCAGCCTGAGAAGTCGCATCCTGCTGCTCTCCCACGTTGCTGGTAGCATCGTGACGGCCATGTTCCATACTCTTTGAGGAGACCACCGTTCCTTCGGCCTGACGATTCATAGGGGGCGGAGAGATGCCAGAAAAAGGCGCAGGGGTATGGGTGTCGGCAATAACAACGCTGCTACTGCCAATCGTAACTCCACCACATGTAATGGCTCCGCCAGTTACTGCGGCAGGAATTCCGTTTATCAACACGGTTGCGGACCCAGAGGCAATAGCCCTTGGGTGTGGCGGGTGTTTTGGCTTGGAGTGCGGAGCAAGTGGGTCCCCCACTCTGGCCACGGGCTTCCCATCTATAAGCACGTTGGGGGAACCAGCAATAACTGGGGTTGGTGGAAACCCCTGATGATCGGTTCCCTGATCACCCAGCAATACGACCTTCTTACCGCCCATGCCACTCTCCTTGGCTAACTTTCCACTTGTCCATCACATGGCTGCTTCCTGCACTTGGTGGAAACATTAAAGGAATTTAGCGGGATTTTCGAGCCTTGAAGGCTGTGTTTTCCCTTTGGCACATGCAGGAACACGGTGAGATACGTTTTTACATGTTACGCGTTGCCCGCTATCTTGATCATATCTGCCCCAAAAGCATCTGAAATGATGGGAAAACCTGATAGGCCCGCAAATGACAGCCTAAGCATTCGGCAAAATCCTCACACGGACATAGCGGTTATTCGCTTCCAGCACATGAAGGACATCTCGTGGCAATTGAATCCTGGTTCGCATTTGTTATTGCGTCGGCAGTTCTACTGGTTATTCCCGGCCCTACGATTCTGGCCGTTATCAGTTATTCCGTTGCTCATGGTCGCCGTGCCAATATTCCTCTGGTGGCTGCGGTCGCGCTCGGTGACTCTACGGCATTGTTTGCGTCACTTGTGGGCTTGGGGGCGTTGCTTGCGGTATCTGCGTTTTGGTTCACAGTTGTAAAAATAGCGGGTGGTTTATACCTGCTTTACCTGGGTATCAAGTTGTTTCGGGCAGGCTTCTCTCCCACTGAAATGGCGGAGCCGGCGCCTGACTCATCCCATTTGAAGTTGTTCACCAACACGTATTTAGTAACGGCGCTCAACCCAAAGGGCATCGTTTTCTTCATGGCTTTTTTACCGCAATTCATCACGCCGTGTGGAAACGGGGTGTTCCAAATGTGGTTGCTTGCAGTCACTTTTGTTGCCTTGGCGACCATCAATGCCACGCTTTACACAGTTTTCGCATCGTCGGCACGTCGGCTACTTGTCTCGCCCAAAGCACAGCGTAGATTTAACTTTGCAGGTGGTGCGTTACTTTCAACAGCAGGTGTTTGGGCATTGTTTGCCAAACGTCCGGCGATATAGAAGCGAACGAATGAGCGAATTCGTCGAAAACCTCAACGATGTATTTTGCCAGTTCGGCCCAGTTTCCGTTCGGCGTATGTTCGGCGGCTATGGTGTGTACCACGATGGCGTGATGTTTGGCCTTGTTGCGGATGATGTTCTGTATTTGAAGGTCGATGGGGAATCGATGGGGCGGTTTACAGAGCTGGATTTGGAGCCGTTCGAATACGAGAAAAATGGCGCTAAGATTAAGATGTCTTACTACATGGCACCGGAGAGCATTTTCGAGGATTCTGAAGAGGCAAAAGAATGGGCAGAGCTGGCATTCAATGCGGCGCTCCGGGCCAGGAAACCAGCAGCAAGAACCAAGGCAAACAAGAAATGACAACCTACGTAATCGACCATGGACTTACCCCGGTACAGTAGGCGCTCCTAGCCTTTGATCGGAGCATAAGAGGAGTTTTCATGAGAGTAGGCTTGCTGATCATCCTGGCATTCTGGTGCCTTCCAGTTTCTTCCCAAACGCTCGAAATTATGGGGTCGGACGAGGGTTTTCTGCCGTTTTATTACGGTGACAACCTTAACAAGGGCATTCTGGTCGAGGTGATCAATGAGTTCAGCCTGGAGGCCGGTATTACAGCCGGTTTTCGCCCGATGCCGCGCAAGCGCCAGGCCTGGGCCCTGGAAAAAGGACAAGCCAACGCGGTTTTTGCCAACCCGTTGTGGATGCCGCTACCAAGCCGGATGCACGCCGTCGGACCGGTGTTAACCTGGCGTGATCGTCTGTTCGCACAACCTGGCCGACAACCGGCTTCCTTCGATGATCTTGATGGCAGCATCTGTCTGCGAAAATGGTTTGTCTACAGTGATCAACTTGAGCGGCGGATTGGTACCAACCTGGCCCGCCATGACTCTTACAATGCCCAACAGATGCTGGGCATGTTTCTGAACAAACGCTGCGATTACGCCGTCATGAACGAGATGGAGTTCCGGTTTCTGGCAAAGTTGGTGGAAGTCGATCCGAATTTTTACAGCACGGAACTGATCGACGCCGAATGGCCGGTCTATCTTGGTATCCTCAAAACCGAGGCGGCTCTGATTGAAGCGGCGGAAGCTTTTTTCGCTACCCGCACGGTTGATGCGGAAGCCATGCTACCCAAACTGCCGCCGCCGGACCGACATATCTCGATTCAGCCGGACAAGTAAGGCAACTGATTACTATGACCGCTCCCCTCACCATGGATCATTTGCGCCGCTACGCCATCTCGCGCAGTCTCTTCAAGCCGACCACTTTGTCACGTGCGATTAATAAACTGGGTTTTGTCCAGCTCGACCCAATACGAGCGCCGGCACGTGCGCAGGATTTGACGCTCCGCCATCGTGTTATCGACTACCAGGCGGGTGACCTGGAGGCTCGCTACCCACGCCTGGCGGTCGAGGAAGATTTCTTTATCAACTACGGGGTTCTGCCCCGCACCACGCAGCGCCTTATGCACCCGCGCACGGCGCGCACCGAGTGGCCACGCTCACGCTGGGAACAGGCGCAGGCGGTGCAGGAATTTGTGCAAAGCCGTGGTGTCGTTCACCCGCGCGAGGTGGACTCAGCCTTCGAGCATGGCACCACCAAGAATTGGTTCGGCGGTAATAGCCGTGCCAGTACGCAGCTCTTGGACGGCATGCATTATCGCGGGCTGCTGCGTGTGGCAAAGCGCGAAGCCGGGGTACGCCTGTATGCGCCGCCGCTCGCTGATGAGCACGACGCGGTGAACCCGGATACCACACTGGACGCATTGGTCGACGTCGCAGTCGCAAAGTATGCCCCGCTGCCTGCGGCTACGCTCAGCCGCCTGGTAACGAGCGTGAGTTCTTCAGCAGTCCCGCAGTGGCGCGAGCGTCGTCGTGAAGCTCTCGCGCGTGCAAAGGCTCGCCTGCCCCAGGCGACAGTTGATGGCTGTCGCTGGTTTTGGCCCATCGGCGAGAATCCTGGCAGCCGACGCTTTGCGGGTGACAATGTGCTGGATGACGACCTGCGCCTGCTGGCGCCCTTCGACCCGATAGTTTGGGACCGTGATCGTTTCGAGCGTTTCTGGGGCTGGGCCTACCGTTTCGAGGCCTACACTCCGGCACCAAAACGGGTGCGTGGTTACTATGCACTACCTATGCTGTGGCGCGGTCATGTCATAGGCTGGGCTAATGCCGCCGTACGTAATGGGCAACTGGAGCTAGAGCCAGGGTACGTGCGCGGACATGCCCCAGACAACACCGCGTTCAATCCAGCGTTGCAGGACGAGCGGGTACGCCTCGAGCGCTTTCTTTCGCTGTGAGGCTCTGTGTGCGTGCTTAAACTGAGAGCAGTGTACTTGAAGTGACACCCTCCACCAGGGAGAAGCCCCGATGGGTCTGAAAGAACATTTCCAATTATTGGCCGCTTACAATCAGTGGATGAACGCAAAGGTCTACGAAGCGGCCGGTCGCCTCTCCGCCTCGGAGTTAGCCAAGGACCGTGGGGCCTTCTTCGGCTCCATTCTGGGAACGCTCAATCACATCGTTGTGGCTGACACCCTATGGTTCAAACGTTTCGTGACCCACCCATCCTGCCTGGACTCATTTCAGGCTGTCGTTGATCTTGAAAACCCTAAGAGCCTGGATCAGATTGTCTTTGACGATCTGGACGGCTTGAAGGAACACCGGATCTGGCTGGATCGCCAGATAATCGAATGGACATCCCTGCTTTCAGAAGAGGACCTGGATTTTGTTCTCACCTACCACAACATGAAAGGTATTCCTGCCAGTAAGCGGTATTCAATCCTGGTTCTTCA
The DNA here is from genome assembly GCF_042604615.1 of Marinobacter sp. M5B. Lineage (NCBI taxonomy): Bacteria > Pseudomonadati > Pseudomonadota > Gammaproteobacteria > Pseudomonadales > Marinobacteraceae > Marinobacter > Marinobacter sp. M5B. The sequence goes on along the minus strand of NZ_CP156894.1, from coordinate 2,074,933 downwards.
TTTCTTCAACCATCAAACCCACCACCGCGGGCAAGTTTCAACGTTGCTGTCGCAGATGGGTGTGGATGTTGGCGTTACCGACCTGTTAGCACTGATTCCAGATGAAACGCAGGGATAACCAAAGCCGGTATTGAGGTGACTCCGGACTGGCAAATAGCCACGCTGGCCTCAGGATAGAAAATCACGTCTACACTCAAAGTGGTGAAGGGTTAGCTGCGCCCCAATATAGGAGCAAGAAGTGCAGCACCATTCGTACTGGGAATAATCACGATTGGTAATGATTAAGGAAGAAAACAATGTCTGCCCAACTACTCAAGATTTGTCTGCCTGCCCTGCTTCTCCTAAGCGCCTGTGCTGTGAAAACTGGCGGCTTACCCGGAGATCCCGCCCATCTAAAAGTTGAGCCCAAGCTGTTCTGCCCGGGCGATGAAGTAACCGTCAGCTGGGATGTCGGCAATATCCCTCGTGATAGATCTCATTGCGTTGTTCTGGGCGAGGATTACACGTCCGACGCTAGCTGCAGCAGCACGGCTGAATGCCCTACGGATGGCAGTTGCATTGATGGGTTTTGCTGTCCTTCCTCGTTTCCGACCGGCATTGCGCAGTCCTGCCCGAACCATAATGGATGCTACCCGCCGTTCGAACTGACCGTTACCGCAGATACGCTCACGCTTACCCCACCGGTGAACAACGAGAACGAGGAATTAGCCGGCTCGCGGACCGTTATGCCCACCGCCACCACTATTTTCAACGGCCAGGTCAGTTTTGAAGGCGAAAACTACACCATGGCGGGAACCACAGAAATGGTGCAACTCACCCCGCCATCCACCCAAGTCTATGAGTTTCCGTTTGTGTGCACCGGTGCAAATCCGGGATGGCTACCGCTCGATCTTGATGAGGAATTTGGCTGGAGAGAGCGTCGATATGCCAGCGACAACGTGCGGGTTGTCAATGTGCGTAACACAACGGGCCACACCATCCAGCTACGTACGAACAACCCGGCAGTCGGCCCGGTCACGCTGGAACCGGGGCAACGCACTGACGCCTTTAATGGCCACCCGCAAGGAGAATGGTCTGCGAGCCTGTCTCCCAGTGACCCTGCTTCTCTTGTACCTCCGCGCTGCGGAGCCACCGACATTTCCGATCCTTGGCCCGACCTGCAGGTCGAAGCGACCTTGGAATGCGCGAATCCCGAAATGGATTAGATTCATCACTCCGTAGGCATACTGAATGAATGTGGAAGTCTCGATCACAGAAGGAAGAACTGAGCACCTATCAGAGATACGCGGCCTGATCCTGGAATGGGGTTACTCCGTCAACGAATCCCAGGCTCGGGAATGGCTCATGGCATTACTGGAATCCCCGAGCCATCAGATATGGGTAGCTATTTCAGATGCCGCAGTGGTTGGGTGGGCGGTCGCCGAGAGGCGTATTTCTATCCGTGAGCTGTTTACCTCTGAGATCACTGGGCTGGTTGTGAGCGCCAATGTTCGACGGGCGGGTGTTGGGCGCTTGCTCGTTCAGGCTGTTGAAGACTGGTCCCGCGCCAAAGGGCTCTCACGGGTTGTGGTACGATCCAATGTGAGTCGTTCGGAGTCCCATGGGTTTTACCCGTCTATCGGTTTCGAGCATACAAAGACGACTCATGTTTATGTGAAAGATCTGGATGGGTCCACGCTATGAAGTGCATTTTCACCATACTTTTGGTCATAGGCCTTATTGGTTGTGCATCGCAACAACCAGCCGTCGATCTGAAGAACTCGGATTCTGCCATCATTGGTGAAAAGCCCGAAGGTTATCCAAAAACCTTTATCAAGCGCCTGCCTGATTTGCCCGGTTTTTGTATTGAGGTGACAGAAGACTGGAGAAAACATCCATATCAGGGTGAGACGATCTGGCTGAAGGAAAAAACGATAAAGAGTCTGAACTGCCCTGGGGAACCCTTGCCGGGCTCTACCAATGTATTGAAGAGATAAAGAATGATTGACCGCAAATATCACAGAATCGTATTTTCGTTTTTCATGTCACTGTTGATGTCCTGCATCATGTCGCTGGTGATCAGCGTTTTTAACGTGGGGTGGACCAGCAATATCGTTTCAATCTGGCTGAATGCCTGGCTTTTTGCGTTTGTCGTCGCCTTTCCCACCATCATGCTGGTGTCGCCCGTGGTTCACAAGCTGGTCAGCCTGGCGTTGAAGGACGAGGCTTGATTTCTATTTCTGTTTCTATGCCTCTGCCCGGAGCAACCTCGGCCGATTGCGCTTCATCTGCCAGCGCCAGAGCCATTCCAGGGGCCCTTGTGTGAACAGCCGGAGCCAGACAGCGCTGAAGATCATCTGGGCGATGAAAAATACCGTTGAATACAGCATCAGCGCGGCGAGCGAGAGTGAGGCGAAGCGGTCGCCCCACATGCCATAGAAGACGCAGATGCAGACGGCGGACTGCAGAATGTAGTTGGTGAGTGCCATACGACCGGTTGGCGCAAGGGCCGAGCGAACCGCCCCGGTCAAGCGTCCCCTGCCCCGCCACCAAAGCAGCAGAACGGCACCATAGCCCATGGCAAGCAACGGTGGAGCGCCTACACCGCCCAGCAAACTTACAACCCTGTGGGCCAGGCTCTCTTCACCCAGTTTGACCTCGGCCATGGCCAGGGCGGTGCCGACCGCCAGGCCAACCAGTGCCACCACAATCAATAGCCGGACATGGCCCGAATTGCGCTCCGCCAGGTGCAGGCGGGCAGCAGCGGCGCCAAATAGAAACATCGCCATCACCCGTAGGGGGCGCAGGTGTTCAATCCGATCCAGAAACACGCTGACGCTGAGGTAGGCATTGGCTTCGACCACCTCCAGGTAACTCCCCCCACTCAGGGCCGGCACATTGTCCTGCAGCAGGCGCAGTGAAAGGCCGCTTCCGAGATCCGCCAACCCCAACTGGGGCTCGAACCAGAGTGCTACAGCCGTGACTATCAGCAGGGCAACGCCGCAGGCAGCCAGCGTTGGAGCGCGAACGTTCAGGAAGGCCCCCAGGAAAAGCCCCATTACCCCGTACAGCATGAGGATGTCCCACGGGGATAGGAACAGAGAATGGGCGGTGCCAATAACCAGCAGCCCCAGCATTCGCCGCAAGTGATAGCGGACGGGGCTTTGCTGTACCCGCTGGGCCAGCATCATGAAGCTGTAACCAAACAGCAGGGAGAACAGGCTGTAGAACTTGGCCCGCACCAGGATGTCCAGCCAGGTGGCAATGGGTTCGTCCCATTCCGACCAGGTTAACGCTTGCCTTGTGTCAGCGGAGACGAACCCCCAGCCCGAGAACACCTGAATATTAATCAGCAGGATACCGAAGATGGCAAAGCCCCGAAGGGCATCCAGACCGTCAATACGTTCGCCTTTGCTCGCCATTTCGGATACTCCCTGCGCCGCAGTTGGGTTCTTTCCCTATAAACGCAACCTTCGCATATCAGGTTTAGCGGTAATAGATGAAGATCGCTTGAAGGCTACCGGATCGTAACTGGCGGTTCGTTGACAGCCGTCGGACAGTGCACGCAGCATTGGAACCCTTAGCATTTGTAACCCGGCGCAAACAGGGAGCCCCATGAATCTGCAACCTATCTTATCGCAGGCCGGTGCGGCACTGTTGGCCCTCTTCGTTCTCAGCCTGGGTTCTGTGGCCCAGGCCGATGACTGGTCCCCGACTCTGCAGAAAGAAATCGAACGCATTGACCGAACCTTCTCTGGCGATCTCGGGGTCTACATCCGTCATCTGGGTACGGGCCAGAAGGTTTCTCATAACATCGACCAGGACTGGTATCTGGCCTCTACCGTCAAAATTCCGCTAGCCATCGTATTGATGCAACGTGCCGAGAACGAAGGCCTGGATCTGGAGCAGAAACTCACTCTCCGGGCTGCAGATTATGTGGATGGCACTGGAGATCTGCTCTGGGTGGACCCCGGTGCCCGTTACAGCCTGGAAGAGCTCAACAGACGCTCTATTGTCGACAGTGACAGCACAGCAACCGACATGTTGATACGTTTTCTTGGCGAGAAATCATTCGGAGAGGATGTGGCACGGCTGGTTCCCGAAGGGCTGGGGCCGATTACCACGATCCTCCAGGTGCGCTACGACGCATACAGGGAAGTTCACCCCAGTGTTTCGGTGCTGACCAATCGTGATTTCATCGATCTGAAAACCGCCCGCACCTACCAGGCGCGGTACGATATGTTGCTGGAAAAACTCAACATTACTGCAAGAGAGGCGGATGCCAAAGGCGTGCGTGAAGCCTTTGAGCGCTATTACCAGCGGGGAATCAACTCAGGCAGTCTCGAAGCCTTCGGGGCATTGCTGGAGCAACTGGTCAGGGGCGAACTGTTGAATGACGCCCACACGGACCAATTGCTGGGGTATCTATCCGAAATAACCACGGGTGATCACCGGATTGCAGGGGGCTTGCCAGCGGGCACCCATTTCGCCCACAAAACCGGCACCCAGGTGGCCCGCTCCTGCGATATCGGCCTGCTCAACCCCCAGGCACCCGATGAAGCGGTTATCGTCGCGGTTTGCGCACGCGATTATGCAGCACTGTCGGAAGCGGAAAGGGCCTATCAGACGATTGGCAAGGCGCTGCATGAGTCGGGGCTAACGGGAACCGTAGATTAAGGCGCGTCACCCAACTCCAAACTCAACCAATCATGCTAGGCTGATCTCAAACAACTTGAACCAGCCAAGGCATAACCAATGAGAAAGAACATTCTGATTACCGGTGCCAGCACCGGCCTCGGTGAAGGCATGGCCCGCGAATGGGCCGCCAAGGGCTGCAATCTTGCGCTCTGTGCGCGGCGGGCGGATAAGCTGGAGGCATTACAGCGGGAATTACAGCAGGCCTACCCCGATATTCGGGTGCTGGTCCGCGGCCTGGACGTGTGCGACTACGAGCAGGTGTTCGAGGTATTCCGGGGCTTTCGGGAAGAGCTGGGCGGCCTTGACCGCGTGGTGGTGAATGCAGGTATTGGCAGCTCCCAGCCGATTGGGCGCGGGCACTTTGCCGCCAACCGACAGACGGCGGAAACCAACTTCATCGCCGCCATTGCCCAGAGCGAGGCGGCGATGGAGATTTTCCGGGAACAGAACAGTGGGCATCTGGTACTGATGTCGTCAGTCAGCGGTGTTCGCGGCTTCCGTGGCCCTATCAACGTCTACGCAGCCACCAAGGCCGCCGTAGCGTCACTGGCTGAAGGCCTGCAACTGGACACCAAGGGCAAGCCCATCAACGTCAGCAACATTATGCCGGGCTACATCCTCACCGACATCAACCGCGATACCAAGAACGCCCCCTTCCGGGTGGACTTGGAAACCGGCGTGAAGGCTCTGGTGAAAGCGATCGATTCCGAGGTACGCCGCGCCTATGTGCCCTGGTGGCCCTGGACACCGCTCAGTTACGTGTTGAAGGCCCTGCCCTTTGGGTTGTTCGCGAGGGCGATGTAACCAGTCAATCACCCATCCCGCAACAGAACCGCCGGATTCAGCCGCATCGCCCTCAACGTGGGCAGCAAGCCACCCAGCAACGCCAGCGCGCTGACGACGCCGGCCACCAGTGCGCCGATCCACCACAGATCTCCCGCTGGCAGTTTGAGCGCCAGGTCTGCCACCGGCAGCGCGATCAGCGAACCCAGCGCCGTGGCAAACACCGTTGCGAGAAAGGTCAGCAAGCCGGTTTCCAGCAGCATGGAGTTCCGGATGGCCTGGTGCCGGGCACCGAGACAATGCAGCAGGTTGGCCTCGTAGAGTTGGCGCCTGCGGCTGACGCTGACCACGCTGGACAACACCAACAGGCTTGCCAGCAGGCTGACGGACGCAACCGCCGCAAGGCCAGCGGCTGCCTTGTTGAGCAGGTCTCCCGCAGTTTCAAGCCAGTCAGCCGTGCGCAGCGTGATGACGTTGGGAATGTTGCCGGCCAGCCATTGCTGCGATTCCTTGGCGGCGGTGTCGCTCTGGTAGACCGCGCCGACGTACAGGCTGATCAGTCCATCCAGGGCGCCTTGCTGCAGAACGCCTTCAAACCAGAATCGGGTCTGTAGGCCTTTCTGGCGGTAGATGGCCCGGATTTCGACGATAATCGGCTGGTCCTGGGCCGTGAACTCAATCCGGTCGCCCACCGTTAGCCCGAGTGCGTTGGCTTCACGGTCTTCCATCGCCATGTAGGCGGGCTCCCCTTCCGGGGCCGGAGTGCTCCACCAATTGCCTTTTACCAGCTCTAGTCCTTCCGGATTTCCCGCCAGATAGGTGAGCTTGTATTCGTCTCCCATGGCTTCGCGCCGGGCTCGGGGGTCGTCAGCGAGCGCGTCTGCGATGGGCTCTTCATTGATGGCGGCCATTCGGGCGCGAACCAGTGGCAGAAGTTCCGTTCTGCTGGACGGGTCCAGCGACTCAAGGCCGGACGTGAGCGGCTCCATCTGGTCCGGGAACACTTCGTAGAGGATCAGCGCGGGGGATTCCGCCGGGATCGTGGTTTCCAGTGCTCTCAGAAGTGTGGTGACCATCAGGGTACAGGCCACTACCAAGGTCAATGCGGTGCCGAGCGACAACAACGTTGCCCTCAAGGGGGAATCCGGCCGGTGGAGGTTGGCGAGCGCCAGCCGCCGGGCGAACTTGCGGTCTGCAAAGCCACTGTTTTCAAGCGCTTTGGCACCTCGCCTCAGCCCTTTGATGATGCCCTCCAGCAAGGCCCAGAGTACGACCACCGCCAGCAGGAACAGGAATCCCAGTTGCGGCGACGGCAACCAGAACAAGGTGGCGCTGATATAGATCGCCAGCAGCACGTAGCTCGCGATCCGCCATGTGCGGGGTTCGTTACGGGCGGCCTGTACCTGCCCCCGGAACAGCCCGGCCGGTGACGCAGCCAGGGCCCTGGCCAGGGCCGGCAGCGCGAACACGTAGGCGGTGAGCACCGCAAACAGCCAACTCAGCAGCAAGGGAACAAACCACAGGGATAACCAGCCCCCTGCCCCTTCGGGCCCGGACAGAGCGTAGGCGTCGCCCGCGAGGGATATCGCCACCGCGGAAAACCCCAATCCGATTCCGCCACCGATCAGGCCAGCCAGGCTGCCCAGCAGTCCGATCTGCAACAGGTAAATGGCCACCAAGGGTTTTCGGCGCAGGCCCAGCGTCTGCAGGGTGGCGATGGTGCCCAGTTTTTCATCCAGGTAGGCGTGTATGCTGTTGGCGACACCGAGGCCGCCAATAAACAGCGTGGTGAAGGCAATCAGGATGAGCGCTGTGGCAATCTGGTCCAGCCGTTCGGCGATGCGTTGGCTGCGCTCGGCGAAGGTAGTGGTGTCCCAGCTTGGTTCCGGGAATGCCTGTTCGAAGTCCGCCAGCCACGTATCCAGGTTCTGGTCGGTCTTAACCCGGTATTCGTAGTCCACGCGGCTGCCTGGCCGGATCAGTTCCGTCGCCTCGACCGCCTGTTCGGAAATCATGATAGGCAAGCCACGCCAGTTGGCGTTCAGGCGGCGGTCCGGCTGTTTCTGAATCAGGCCGCTGATGCGAAAGGTGGCCGCGCCGATCTCGATCTGGTCCCCGATGGTCTGGCCCAGGCGCTCGGCCAGCAAGGGGTCAATTACGGCTCCCCATCGGCCATCCTTGCGTGCGGTTAGCTCGGCACGCGACTGATCCGGCGTTAGCTGCAGCTCACCGTAGAGCGGATAGGCCTCATCCGGAATCAGGATCTCAGCGCGAAAAAAGCCGTCACCGCTTTCGCCACTGACAATCGTGTCGAACTCCCGAACCAGCGAAAGAGTTCCGGTGCGCCCTACCCAATCGATCACGTCACTTGGTAACGGCTCACTGGCATCGAGCTCCACATCGCCACCCAATAACATGCGGGTATCCGCCAGCAGGCTCTGCTCGATCACCCGGTAGAGGCTGGCCGTAGCGGCCACCAGAGTAACGCCGAGGATAAGGCAGGCGAGAAAGACCTTGAGCGCAGAGATGCGCGATCGCAGATCGGTGATCGCGAATTTGAGCATCCACAGCGGCTTTGTCTGAGCGTTACGCTTCATAAAGGCGCCCACGATCCATCCGGACCCGGTGCTGGCAGCGCTCCGCGACACGTTCGTCGTGGGTCACCAGCACCAGGGTGGATTTGCTTTCCTTGTGGAGGTCGAACAGCAGCGAGAGTACTTTTTCTCCTGTGGCATGGTCCAGGTTGCCGGTGGGCTCATCGCCCAGCAGCAGGCTTGGCTGGTGCACCAGTGCCCTTGCGATCGCGACACGCTGTTGCTCACCCCCGGAAAGCTGTCCTGGATAATGCTGCAGCCGGTGGGTAAGGCCGACCGCCTCCAGCATCGAAAGGGCCTGCTCGCGGGCATCCGACTGCCCGGCGATTTCCAGCGGCAGACTAACGTTCCCAAGTGCCGTCAGGCCCGGCAACAAATGAAAGGACTGAAAGATGATGCCCAGGTGTTCGCTTCGCCAATCGGCCAATGCGTTGGCATCCATCTGGCTCAGGCGCTGGTTGCCTACGAGGATCTCTCCACTGGTCGGGCGCTGGAGCCCGGATAGCAACAGAAGCAGCGAGGTTTTCCCACTTCCGGAGGGGCCGGTAATCGCCAGTGTGTCGCCGGGCGGGATCGTGAGTGAAGCGTTGTTGAGCACCGCGACTGTGCCTGACTCAGTTGGGTAGGTAAGGTTAATGTCGCTTATCTGGACGCTGGTGGACACAAAGGCACCTTTCTTTTTAAATAACAGAATGTAGCTTGCACGGCGATTATGACGATAGCGGGCAGCCGCACAGAAGCTGAAAAATGATTGACAGTGATTCAAAGTCATTGAGAGTACGAGCAGTTTTCCAGACTAGCGCACCGTACGAAACGGGTCAGACGCAGTTTTACACGACTTTTGCAAAGATGGGAGAGCACTATGGCAGGTGGTTGGTCCCGGGATGGCGCCGTTCAGGATCAGATCGACGCGAGCGTAGACGACGAGGTGCAGCGCGCACGCAGCCAACTGGTGAGCGGCGAGAGTGCCACCCATTGCGAGGAGTGTGACAGTGCGATTCCGGAAGCGCGCCGCAAAACGATTCCCGGGGTTCAACTTTGCGTTGCGTGTCAGTCTAGTCTTGAAAAACACGAAACGTCTCATGGTGGTATCAATCGCCGTGGCAGCAAGGACAGTCAGCTGCGCTAGTTCAAGAAATACGGCATCCGTAAACGTGATGCTGGCGTGCTTTTCCCGCTTGAAAGGGGTTCTTCAAAGAACCCGCATAATGATGAAAAGTACGCCTGTTCTGAGACAACGTGGTTACAGCACCAACGAGGTTGCAAGGAACAGCATCAGGCCCATACCGATAATGTCGGTGAACGTTGTCAAAAAGATGCTGCTCGCAGTGGCTGGGTCGGCGCCGAACCGTTTGAGCACCAACGGCACCGCCACCCCGAAGATACCGCTGCCCATGCAGGCGCCGACCATGGCGATGAAGATAACGAGGCCGAGCATGGCCGGGTTAGCGGAATCGGTGGACAAGGCATAAGCAAACATCGCAATACCGGCAATGACGCCGACGGCAGCGCCATTGAGTGCGCCCAGTAGAACTTCCTTGCGCAGCAATCTCCGGATCGGATAGTCATTGATCTGCCCCAGGGTGATGCCCCTCAGGGTAATGGCCAGCGCCTGACAACCGGTGTTGCCGCTCTGCCCGGCAAGAACCGGCAAGAAGGCCGCCAATGCAACAATCTGGGCGATGGTGCTCTCGAACATGCCGACTACGAAGGCAGCAGCGAACGCGGTAATCAGATTCACCTGCAGCCAGGGGTGGCGCATGCGAAACGCCGCCAGCACCGGTGTGTTGATCTGTTCTTCCTTTGCCACACCGTATTGGGAACCGGCCTGGGCACTGAGTTCCGATGCGATGCGTTCGTAGAGCTTCCAGCCCCGCACCTCGCCCACTACGTGCTGCTGCTCGTCCACCACCGGGTACATGCGGTAGTGTCGGTAGAGCACTTCACTGACTGCGTCTTTCACCAGTGTGCCTTCCTGGAACGCAAACGGCTCTCGCACCATGATGGTAGCCAGCGCCTCAGAGGGCTTGGCCAGGATCAGGTCCCGCATGCCGACCACACCCACCAGGCAGTCATTATCCGTCACGAAAATGTAGCTAATCTCCGAAACATCGGCGCTTTTCACCATGAAGGTCAGCGCCTCAGCTACGGTGTAGCTGTCCGGTAACGTTGCTGTTACCGGCGTCATCAGTTCGCCGACGGTTTCTTCCATGCCGGAAAGCACTGCGCGGGTCGCCGCTTCTTCCGGTGCGGACAGATCTCCCAGGTGTGAAGCGATGATCTGTGCCTGTTCCGCAGGCAATCGCGAAAGGATGAACTGAATATCGTCCACGGGTGACTGCATCAGCTCTTCAGCGGCATCCAGCGGATTGAGATCGCGCATACGCTCAATCCGCTCGATCAATTCCATATTCTGGGTCATTTCGCGCTCCGGTATCAGTGCTTGTTATCTGACTATAGCAACACTGAACGATCAGCACCGGTTGGCGTGCCGCAGCCGGAGCGTTCTTCTAGTGCAGACGTAGCAGCCGGTTCAGGCCCCGGATCATCGCCCGCATGAGGTCTCGACGCGCCCTGCGCTGATCCCGCTTCACTTGCTCAAGATTGACGCCTCCCATCCCATCGCGATATCTGAGCGGTATGCTGCTCCGGTGCAACTCTTTTGCATTACCGTCTGCCGGCTCGCGGAAAGCCAGCGAATTGCCACCGCTAAGGTAGGTCTTTTCTGCTGAGATCAACATGTCTCTATCCTCCCTGGCGCCGCACCTTGTGGCGGATCGCACTGGTTGTCGTATGAGTTCAGGTACATGCTAAACTTGTTCTAAACTGCAAACTATTCCCTAGAATCGAGAACAGACTTTGCAAAAACGAACAGATAAACAACCCAAAAAATCGCCCGCCGCCTCCGCGAGAACACGGTGCAATCTGGCGTGGAATGACTTTGAACTGGTGCTCGCCATTGCTACTTCTGGCTCGCTCTCAGGCGCGTCGCGGGCGTTGGGCGTGAGCCACGCTACGGTGTTCCGGCGACTGGGCGATGTTGAGCAGCGCCTTGGGGTGATTCTCTTTGAGAGAGGCCGCACAGGTTATCGGCCAACACTGGCAGGGGAAGAACTCGCAGACACGGCAAAGGTCATGGACGAGGCCGCCCTGGCCGCCGAGCGCAAGGTGGCCGGCCGTGACCTGGAGCCCAGTGGCGAGATCTGGACCACCACAACGGACTCTCTGCTGATGGGCGTGCTGGCACCGTTGTTCACGCAGTTCCGGCACAAATACCCAGGCATTGTGTTGGATGTTGCGGTGTCCAACCAGTTGTTCAATCTCACACGTCGGGAGGCGGACGTGGCTATACGTCCCTCCAACCGTCCACCGGAAAACCTGATTGGCCGGCCACTGACAACCCTCGGCCAGGCTGTCTATGCTCACAAAGACCTCGGCCTGACGCCGGGAACCTCCATAGAGGCCCTTGCCAATGAGCCCTGGATTGGCGCCGGGCCAAGGCTTCAGGATTCTTCCGTGGACCAGTGGATGGATAACCACGCGCTGAAGCAGGCCTGTGTTTACCGTGTGGATACCCTGGTGAGCATCCTCAGCGCCATTCGCTCCCGCATGGGGCTGGCCGTGATGCCCTGCTATCTCGCGGACGAGGACCCGGACATCGTTCAACTCACCGACCCCATTCCAGAGCTGGAATACGGCCTGTGGTTTCTGATGCATCCGGACCTGCGAGGCGTGGTGAGGATTCATGCGCTGATGGATTTTCTGACAGAGGCCGTCCGCGCCCAGAAAGATCGCCTGGCCGGGCGTCGTTTGCGATAACCGGCTACGCTGATGTCATCCATGGGAAGAAGGCAAAAAGACAATGCAATGCGCTCTGATCTATGACTTCGACGGTACCCTCGCCAAAGGCAACTGCGCCGAACACGGCCTGATGCCGGCCTTGGGTTTGAACGAGCATTCAGACTTCTGGCCGGAAGTGAATCGCAAGAACCGTGAGCGGGACGGCGATGAGATACTCACCTACCTCGGCGAACTGGCCAAGCGCGCCCGCGATGAGGGCAAGCAGGATGAGCTGAAACCGGAGAGACTACAGGCCTACGGAAAGTCCATCCCCCTGTTCCCCGGGGTCGTGGACTGGTTTGACGCCATCAACCGCTTCGCCAGCGACCAGGGTATTGCCCTGAGCCATTACATTGTCTCCAGCGGGCTGGAGGAGATGATTCGCGGCACGCCGGTGGCAAAGCATTTCAAGAAAATTTTCGGGTGCCGTTATCACTATGATGAAGCCACAGGGCATGCCAAGTGGCCCGCTGTAGCCATCGATTACACCACAAAAACCCAGTACCTTTTCCGCATTAACAAAGGCATCGAAAACAGCTGGGACAACGTCACCATTAACGAATACATCGAACCCGGTGAACGCCCCGTGCCCTTCGACCACATGATCTATTTCGGCGACGGTGACACCGATATCCCGGCAATGAAAATGGTGAAGGCGCAGGGCGGGTGCAGTCTAGCGGTGTTCGACGGTGACAAATGGGGCGACGGCAATACCCAGAATAAGATCGAAAAGCTTATCTCCGAAGAGCGGGCCAACTACGTGGTACGGGGTGATTACACATCCGGCAGCCAGCTGGATGTAACGGTTCGAGGTATACTCAGGCTGTATAAGCGGAAGCATGGCTAAATGAACGCGGAGAAAGCCGCCGACTGGATACTGAACGGGAAACAGCAGCGTGATGCCAGAATTGAAAACCGTCGGCCTCTTTTTAGTGACCGCCCTGGCCGAGATCGTCGGCTGCTACCTGCCCTATCTGTGGCTGCGGGAAGGCAAGACCATCTGGCTGCTGATCCCCGGCGCCCTGAGCCTGGCCGCGTTCGCCTGGTTGTTATCGCTGCACCCGACGGCCGCTGGCCGGGTGTACGCAGCCTATGGAGGTGTTTATATCTTTATGGCGATACTTTGGTTATGGGCCGTGGATGGCGTTCGGCCAACGGTCTGGGATCTGGTGGGCACGGCTGTGGCTTTAGCGGGCATGGCCATCATTATGTTTGCGCCCAGGGGCACGTAACGCACTGAGGATATGATGGCGGGCATGACCAACACCACCGTGAGTAAACCCATTTTCTGGCGCGATGCCCGACTGCCCCATGTGGAATTACGCAAGGTCAGCGACGGACGCCAAGTCTGTTATGCCCCTCACAGCCATACGCAATGGTCCATTGGCGCTATTACCGGCGGCGAAAGCACTTATCAGTATCGGGAGAATCTTTTCCATGTCCGCGCTGGTGATCTGGTACTGATGAACCCGGAGTGGGTTCATTCATGCAATCCCATCGATAACCAGCCCTGGGCCTACCTGATGCTGTATGTGGATACCGGATGGCTGACGGATCTGCGGTTTCGGGCCGGGCTGCTGCCAACCCCACACTGGCAGGACATTGCCACTGCAACCTTCTCGGAGCCCATCTGGTATGAACGCTACTGCCGCATGGCAGAGTGTCTTCTGGATGCTCAGCGTGACCTTCTCGACAAGCAGACCGAAGTGGTGGAGTTCCTGTCAGACCTGATGCATGAGTTGGCCCGGCAACCGGTGGTTCAGCAACCAAAGGCGCCGGATACCCTGACTGAGCTGGCGCGCTATCTGGACAACCACATGGCAGAAGACGTATCGCTGGATACGCTCTGTGAAATTTCCGGTTACAGCGCTGGCCACCTGATCCGGGCGTTCCGGCAATATTTCGGGCTTACGCCCCACGCCTATCTTCTCAACCGCCGCATCCAGCTAGGGCGCCTTGAGCTCGCCAACGGCACCCCTATCGCCGAGGCGGCACTGAACGCAGGCTTCGCCGACCAGCCTCATTTCCAGCGCACGTTCAAACGGCTGATGGCGGCAACGCCGAATCAGTATCGACAGTCCTCAACCAGTCACCAGATACAGGCAACTGATCGCAAGCAATAAAGCCAAAGTCCGGTTGATGGTCACCAGCACCGCAGGCCGCTGCACGTATCGCCGCAGGAAAGCCCCCGCATACACCCAGCACGCCAGGGACAACCAACAAATCGGCAGGTAGAGCGACGCAAACAGCAGTATCTGGTTCAAGTCGTTGGCGCTGGTATAGGCGCCGATGCCAGACGCCGAGGCCAGCCAGGCTTTGGGGTTCAGCCACTGCATGATTGCCCCGGTGCCGAAGCCCGGCGCCTTATCAACACCTGTTTCCGGTAGCTGGCCGCTGTCCATGGCCAGTTTTATACTCAGATAAAGCAGGAATGCGACACCGCCCCATCGCAACAACGTCTCCAGCATCGGCACCATGGTCAGCAGCGAATAGAGCCCCAGCCCCACGGCAACGAACAGTGCGATGAAGCCCAGGGTTGCCCCGGTTACGAAGATCAGCCCCCGGGAAACCGGATAGCGGGTGCCACTGCTCAGACAAACAAGGTTGACCGGCCCCGGGGAAATGGACGCCGCCAACGCAAACGCGGACATGGGCAGAATCAGGGAAAGGCTCATGGATGGTATTCTCCGTTCAGGTTATGAGCGGAGTTTGCCCCGAACACTGAAGCGGGTATTGAACAAAATTGCGGTTCGCGAAGAGGTTCCAGGCGATATTTCCCCTGGAACCTCATGCACCGAGTTCAGGCGCGCGCTTCCAGAACAATGTTGAACGGAGTTTCCGCCGCTCTGCGGACCTTGCGGAAACCGCCTTCTTTGATTACTTCTGTCAGCTTTCGCTCTCCCGCCTGAGCGCCGAGCGCAAAACCGGTCTTCTGTGCCAGGGCTGTGGGCACACAGATACTGGTGGATGCTGCGTAGAACAGCCGTCCAACCGGGTTGAAGTTATCACTGAGTTCGTCGGCGGCCATTGGTTCAACCACCATCCAGGTGCCATCCGGTTTGAGTTTTTCGAACACATGGGCGGCCGTACCCGCTGGGTCTCCCATGTCGTGCAGGGCATCAAAACAGGTTACCAGATCGAAATCGCCTTCCTCGAAATCACTCGCCGTCGCCTGTTCAAAGCGCACTCGGCCGGGGTCAAGGCCGTGTTCTTCACGGTGTGCATTGGCAGCGTCAATGGAGCCCCCATGGAAGTCGAACCCCACAAACGTCGAGTTGGGAAACGCCGCTGCCATCAACAGGGTGGAGTGGCCATGGCCGCAGCCAAGATCGGCAACCCTGGCTCCGCGCTGCAGCTTCTCTACCACACCATCCAGGGCGGGCAACCAGCTCTGAACCAGGTTGTGCACGTAGCCTGGGCGAAAGAACTTGGCAACGGCACAGAACATACATTGAGCCTGGTCACCCCAGGCAACGCCTTCACCTGTGCGGAACGCAGCGCGCACCTTTGGTTCGTTCTCGAACGTAGTAAAGGCATTTTCGAAGCCCCCGATCATATAAACCGGGCTGTTCTCATCTGCGAATACCATCGCCTGCTCCGGAGGCAATCGGAAACGCCTGGTTGCCTGATTGTAGTCCAGGTAAGTCGAGGCCGCCTGATGGGCCAGCCATTCCCGTAGATAGCGCTCGGAATAGCCGGTTCTCTCGGCGAGCTCAGACGAGGTTGCCGGCCCGCCACTTTGTAGCTCCCGATACAGGCCTAGCCGATCACCCATCTTGACCAGGGCGGCGCTGTAGGCGCCACCAAGGTCTCCAAGAACCTGCCCGACAAAGGCATTGAGTTTGTTTTCATCAAAAACTTGAGTTGCTTCCATGATCGTTCTCCCGGATTTCGTGGAGGTATGAGGTTGTCGTGGCGACGAACCTACTCTCTTCCCTGAGGAAAACCGGGCACGCAGCTCACATGACCATAGTGGAGGCATTCCGGTTCGGGCAAAATGATCATCCGCCCGGCAAGCATGACTGATCTACCGGAGTTCATGGAACGACCTCTCCCGGCGCCAGGTCGCCGGGGCTTGTCCAACGGCACGCTTGAACGAGCGACTGAACGCTTCTTCCGACTCGTAACCCACTTTATGGGCGATGGTGGCCAGCTTGGCGTTACTTTCAACCAATAGGTTGGACGCCACCTGCATCCGCCAGCATCGAAGATACTGCATGGGTGGCCGCCCAATCAGTTCAACGAAACGCTCCTGCAGCGCCGAGCGCGAAAGGCCGGCATGACTCGAGAGCTTTTCCAGGGTCCAGGCTTCCGCCGGCTGGCTGTGCATCAGGCTGAGAACCCGGCTCAGGTGCCGATCCTTCAAGGCCGCGAGCCATCCGGTCTGCGTTTTCGGCATCGTGCTCAGGTAAAGCCGGATAAGATCCACAAACATCATTTCACTCATCCGTTCCAGAACGGCTTCACCACCAGGCCGTCTCGCGCCAGATTCGGCTTGCGCAAGCCTGGCCAACTGGCCGGTCCAGCTGTTTTCAGACAACTCGCTGGCCCGAGCATGGATAATCCGTGGTAATGACGTGAGCAAAGGATTGAAGGGGCCGAGATCGCATCCCAGAAAGCCGCACAACAGCGTGGCAACTGGCTGGGACATGTCGGTTTCGTCATGAGGAGTGGCCGGACGCACGCGTTTGTTGTCCTGCTGGTGCACCATAAACGGTAAGCCGGCACGCCGTTTGAGATTTGCAATCAGGAATGGAAGGTCGGGCTCCGCCCTGAGTCCGGGAGCACAGGACATCACATGGGCATCACCATGGGGAAAGAGAATGACATCCCCGGCGTTCATTTCAAACGATGGCTCCCCCGTTATGCCTGCCCAACAGGTGCCATGCAGCACAACATGGTATTCCATCAGGTGCTCAGAGGCCGGCAGGACGGTGCCAGAAATCAAGACCGAGGCGGGCGCCTCGATCACCCAGGTACCTGCACATTCAACATGGAAGAACAGTGCTCCGCGCAGGCGAATACGACGAAGCAATCCGGAAAGCACATCCTCGCTCATGACAGTTGCTCCGACCGCAATCCTGTTTCACAGACACGCGACTGCCTATCTGGTCAAATTTCATTCAACCATAACCCGAACAGGAAAGCGCTTTATTCGTAAGGAATGAACTCCGCCTCGTCCCCAACCACCTTATCAAACCGCCCTGCCCGCCAATCGTCCTTGGCTTGTTCGATTCGTTCTTTCCGGGACGATACAAAGTTCCATTCGATAAACCGGCGGCCTACCGGTTCACCGCCGATCACCGCGATGCGGGTGTCTTCCGTAGTGGTGACGGATACGCCCGGTTCACGAGCAAACACAGTCATACTGTGCGTCGGCAGTTCGGAGCCGTGGGCCGTCAGGGCGCCCTGGGCCACGTAAACAGCACGTTCGGGGGCATCGGGCAGCTCGAGTGTCTGCCCGGCCTTGAGGGAGGCTTCCAGATATAGGGTGTCGCTGAATTGTCGCACCGGCGAAACCACACCATAGGCGCTACCGATCATAACCCGTACCGGGACATCCTGGATGGTGATCGCCGGGATGTCGTCACTTGGATAATGATGGAAAGCTGGCTCTGTCTCCTCGTGGTCTTCCGGCAGCGCCAGCCAGAGCTGCAGGCCATGCAGCCGGTGATCCTCTACTGTGATGCTGGGGCGTTCACGTTCAGAATGGGTGATGCCACGGCCGGCCACCATCAGGTTAATGTCGCCGGGGCGGATGGGCTGGAGGCTGCCGATGGAATCCCGATGGAGAATCTCGCCCTCGAACAGGTAGGTCACGGTTGCTATGCCAATGTGCGGATGCGGGCGCACATTGATGCCCTGCCCCGCCGGAAAATCCGCCGGCCCCATTTCATCAAAAAAGATCCAGGGGCCAACCATTTTCCGTTTTGCAGTCGGTAGCAGGCGGCGCACGGAGAAACCACCCAGATCCGTGATGCGAGGGCTCAGTATGGTTTGAATTGCACTGCAGGGTGCCTCGATAGCGTCGCAACGTTGTTCGGCAGACTCCAATACATTACTCACGGCACCGCTCCTATGCGTATGTTCAGGAAGTTCCACATTGCCCCGAATACCTGAGATGTTCAACTATCCAATACAGCTACGGACGTATTTGTTAGTCTCATCGTGTCTACCATTGTTAGAACAGGGAGCGTTTTATGAAAACCATTGGCCTTCTTGGCGGCATGAGTTGGGAATCCACTCAAACCTATTACCGGCTGATCAATGAGGGCGTGAAATCACGTCTGGGCGGATTGCATTCCGCAAAGCTGGTGCTCTACAGCGTGGACTTCGCGGAAATTGAAGCGCTTCAACACCAGGGAGACTGGCCGGCAACCGCCAGAATTCTTTCCGGCGCAGGGCTTTCCCTGGAGAACGCCGGAGCGGATTTTCTGATGATCGGCACCAACACCATGCACAAAGTAGCGCCGGAGATTGAAGAGGCTATCAACATCCCCCTGCTTCACATTGCCGATGCCACAGCGAAGGTGCTGACACAGGACAATATCCAGCGCGTGGGGCTCTTGGGTACACGGTTTACCATGGAGCAGGCCTTCTACCGCGAGCGCCTGGAAGCGGCTGGCATTGAGGTGGTCACACCGGATGCTCCCCAGCGGGCGGAGGTTCATCGGGTCATCTACGAAGAACTCTGCCAGGGCGAGATCCAGGCGGCTTCCCGGGAAACGTATCTGGCCGTCATCAACTCACTGGCCGAGCAAGGTGCGCAAGCTGTCATCCTGGGATGCACGGAAATCGGCCTGCTGATCAAGCAGACCGATACCCCCGTCCCGCTGTATGACACAACGGCGATCCATGCGGCGCAGGCGGTGAATCAGGCCCTCTCGGGGGACTGAATTCAGCAGGGGCCATGCTAGCGCTCGGTCAGCAAGGCAGCACGCTCAATCATTGGGCGCCAGTCCGGTTGCACCGGCAGTTGGAATGTATCCGCCAGCACCCGTTCTATACCATCTGCCTCCAGGACCTCCCGGTGAGTACGGCCATCGGAATAACGGACCGTATAGCGGCCGTTCAGCAGTGTGTAGCGGGCCTCCGTGGTGGTGCGAGCCACCATCAGGTTTCTCCGGAAGTGTGAATCCGGGTGCTCAGCGGTGTACCAGTTGGCAACCTCGTAGTCACCTTCCAGACGGGGTTCTCCAGACAACTCGTAGACGGGCTTCCATTGCTCGTCTATCCACATCTGTAGCAGCATTCCCGGCCCGAACGGGATCAGCCGGAATGTCTCGTGGGAAGTGGCCTGGGGTGCTATCGTGTCCATGCGGAGCGGCGTCGTGAGTACGCAGCCTCCAAAACCCACGTCCACCAGCCACGGCACGTTGTCCACAACAACCCTTAGCGCCATGTGAGAGTATGGCTGCGGGGCGGTCCCGGGTGCTGCATTCCAGCGTACGCGGGCGGAAAGGCCTTCCACGTGGAAACCGATGGCCTCAAGCACTCTTTTGAACAGGCCATTGTGCTCAAAGCAGTAACCACCGCGCCTGCCATGGACCAGCTTGTCTTCTACGGCATCCGGGGCGATATTCACGCCGCGCTCCAGCAGTACATCAATGGCCTCGAACGGGATGGCGTCCGGATGGCGCTCATGGAGTTCTTTGAGAGTCTCCAGGGTCGGTGCCACGGGCCCCTCACGACCGATGCGTGCCAGGTAAGGCTCCAGGTCCACATTCGGTGGGTACGAGCACTCCAGAGCCGTGGCAATCTCATAGACCGCAAAGGGGGCGTAGGTATCCAGGAAGCGCACATCGGCGTTGCGCTCCCGGAACTGTGCTTTGAGGGACTGGCCGGCTTCACCAAGAAGACCCCGCCCAAGAGCGATGAGATCATAATTCCGGGCGTCGTAACGCTCCGTTGCCTTCTCAGGCTCAGCCGTGCCCTGGGCATCGATACCCAGGGCCGTGAGTTCACCCAGCACCGCTTCCAGGACCGCCTCGGAACGCCCCAACACCAGAACACGTGCTCCGTTCAGGGAAATAGAGTCCTCCTTAACTGCTGTATTCATGCCGTTACCTCCCCATAAGGATTGTTAAGCCGGGCCTCACGGATGCTGCCATAGATAACGCCCACCTCAATGTCCTGGCTCATGATATTGGTCTCCTCGCTGTATTGTGGATGTGGTTATGGACGATAAGACCTAAACCTTAGTTTAGGTCAAGCCCCCGATTCACCGATACCCGCGGCCGCATCGGTAATTACTGAACCGTATAGGAAACTCGGGGCTTTCCGCTGGCAGAATTCCGGATAAGAGCGCATCGTTAGGAATCTCGATTACCGCGAGGCCTTTACTTCACCACTCTCTTACTGAGTTACCTATGACCACTGCTACCTGGTTTCTATTACTGGGCGCCCTTCTTCTGTTAGTGGGCTTTACGGCGTCCTACATCAAAAACGGGCCTGCCACGTCAGCCATTGTGTACCTGCTCGTCGGTTTTGTTGTCGGCCCGATGGGCTTTGGACTGTTCCACTTCAACCCACTTGAAGAATCCGCACTGCTGGAACTACTGACCGAAATAGCCGTGTTGATTTCGCTGTATTGCGCTGGCGTTAAAATGCCCGCCCCGGTGACCTTCAGGCGGTGGCGCAACCCCCTGAGACTGGCGGTTGTGTCGATGTCGCTGACCGTGGGTATTGTGGCGCTGTTTGGATACTTCTGGCTGGCCCTGCCCCTGGGTGCTGCCGTACTGCTTGGTGCCGTAGTGGCGCCCACCGATCCGGTGCTTGCCACCGAAGTACAGGTTCGGCATGCCGATGATCCTGACCGGCTGCGGTTTGCGCTAACCAGTGAAGCAGGAATGAACGACGGCAGCGCCTTTCCTTTCGTGATGCTGGGGCTCGGACTGTTAGGTTTGCATGATCTGGGAGATGTCGGGTGGCGATGGTTCGCGGTTGATGTTGTCTGGGCCAGCGGCGCGGGAATCGTCATCGGTATTGTGGCCGGCTGTCTGGTCGGCTGGCTGGTTCAGAAACTGCGCACCACGTTCACCCACTCCGAGTTTCTGGAAAGTTTCCTTGGGCTGGGCCTGATTGCGTTTGCCTATGGCATCAGTCTGCTGGTCAATGCCTGGGGATTTCTGGCGGTATTCAGCGCGGCAGTGGCATTGCGGCATACCGAACTGAAGCTGGCCGGTCTTAAGCAGTCCTATTCAGATGCAACGTCCGGAGAAACCTATCCGGGCGAGGCGCCGCTGGCCATCGCCCATGTGCATCAGAGCTCTCTGATATTCAACGAACATCTGGAGAGGCTGGCAGAAATCGTTCTGGTCCTGCTGATTGGCGGTTCCCTGTTCTGGGATTCATGGAGCTGGCGCGCGGTTGGTTTCGCCGCCTTTCTGTTCTTCGTCGCCCGCCCCATCAGTGTTCACCTTGGCCTGCTCGGCAGCAAGGCGCCGATCCGGTTGCGAAATCTCGCGGGTTGGTTCGGTGTGCGGGGTATTGGTTCTCTCTACTATCTGATGTACGCCATCCAACATGGGCTGCCGGAAAACATTGCCCTGGAGTTGATTCACCTGACCCTGGTGGTGGTCGCCCTGTCGATCCTGGTTCATGGCGTAAGCGTTAAACCGGCCATCGCTCGATTCTGGCGGGCGCGAAAATCGGCGCACTGAAGCGCCCGCCATAGTGAACATTCTGCTCGATCAACGAAGCAGTGGCAGCAACGTGTTTTGCCAGATCGACGTTTCATATTGCTCGCGGAACCACCCAAGATGGCCAATGCGACTTTCGCCAACCTCCTTCGGATGAACTCGGTGCATCGTGACAGCCGCGTGAGTGTAGAAACTGTGCAGTGAATCAACATTCCGCCGGGACATCATTTCGTCATCAGAGAAGGCGACGGCGGAAATGGGTACCTTTACCGCAGCGAACTGCTCGCGCAGTGCCCGGCCTTCTTTCCCCACCGCGTATTCGGGGTCGAGGCACCATTGCCGCCACTGGCGTATCACATTGGGCGGTAAGTCACCCACGATGTTCAGGCGCTTTCCGGGAAAATAGCCAAACATCCGCACACTGACAGGTGCCATGAAGTACCACAAAAACCAAGCAATGCGTTTGGTGGATGGTGAATTCTCACGCCAATAGCCGCTGCCACAGGCGACGGTAACCGCGTGATCCAGATCGTTTACGTTCGGCGTCATACCCAGCAACTGGCCGCCGACGCTGTGCCCAATCCATTGAAGACGCTGCCCCGGGTAATGCTGACGGGCGAAGTCGATAACCGCCCGGCAGTCTTCACTCCCCCACTCCGTCACCTTGACCGGGCAATCCCGAAGATGGCTGTTCAGGGAGGCGCCCATACCGAAATAATCGAAGGTTATCGCGGTAAAGCCCTGGCTGCTCAGATAGCGTGCGAATTTCTCGTAGCAATGCTGCCCCACACCCATAGCGCCAGCTACGATGACGACCGAACTGGACTGAGCCGCAGGAAATACCCGAAGCTGGATTCGATGACCACCCGGTGTTGTGACGGGCACATCCTTTCTATTGGTTGGGGGTAATGAAGACTCCCTGGCACTCATGATAGTTCTCCTGATACTTGCCGAATACCTTGCCCTGGTGTCAGAAATCGTTGGCGAGATGATTGAGGAACTTAAGGATGACGGTCACTTCTTCGTCACTGAAACCCTCGGTCATACGATTGTTCAATTCCGTGATTAGCGGTTTGGCGCTCTCGATTTTCTCGCGCCCGACATCGGTGAGATACAGGCGGGATGCACGGCCATCCCTGTCACAGGTGCGTCTCTCCAACAGGCTCTTGTTCTCCATCCGCCCGGCCAGCCCCGTCAGCGCGGAACTGTTCAGGTGCAGGCTGTGGGCCAGGTCCTTCAGCAGACACCCCTCGTCACCCGCAACCAGCAACAAAGCCCCCACCTGGGTGACCGAAATACCCAGCGCTTCTTCGCTGCGCTGGTCAGCGTGTTTGTATACTCGATGGCGGGCCTTGTTCAGGAGATAGAAAAACCGCTTGTCCATTAGTCATCCAGTTACTTCACATGTGAATCAAATATACTACACATGTGAAATATCTGACAAGCCCGTCAACGCAGCGTTGGACATCCGGCGCAGTCAATTCCTATACTCGAAGTCCATTCCGCTGGAAGACTTTCTTTATGCGCGTTTTCGCCAACCCCGTCGGTTCCGGCTCTCTCTGGTTTGATAATCTTGCTACGGCTGACGGTACGCCTGTGGCCTACGACCCCCAGGCGCGAGCATTTCTACCGATGCCACCCTTCTGCGCCAACCGGGACGTGATTGGCTGCAACTGGATCGCACCGGAGCAAGGCGCTTTCTGTCGCGCCTGTGCAATGACGGCGCTGGCACCAGACCCATCGATTGCTAACGCCATCCCCAACTGGGCCCAAACCGAGGCCTCCAAACGCTGGGTGATCGATAATCTGGGTCGCTGGCACTGGTTTCGCCCGGAAGACCCCGGCGCAAGGCCGGTGTTCCATATGCTCGCCGAGGGCCCTACTCCGGTGCCAATGGGCCACGCCCAGGGCGTCGTCACCATCAGTGTCGCAGAAGCAGACCCGGTGCTGCGCACCACCCGCAGGGAGGCGCTGGAAGAGCCCTACAGAACGATGATTGGCCACATGCGCCATGAGATTGCCCACATGCTCTGGTGGCGTCTGAGCCTGCGTGAGGACTTCCTGGATGCCTTCCGCGCAATGTTTGGTGACGAGCGCATCAGCTACCCGGGCGCGCTTCAGCACCACTATGAGAACGGCCCGCCGCAGGACTGGAAAAAGTTCTACCTCACCAGCTATGCCTCGGCCCATCCCCATGAAGACTGGGCGGAAACCGCGGCGCATCTGTTACACCTGACGGACCTGACCGACAGCTTTGTGGCCTCCGGTTTAACCTCTCCGGAAGTGCCAGGTCCGAACTGGGATCCCTATTCAGAACCAGACGCCCAGCGTTTGATCCATATCGCCGCGTCCATCGCCATGGGCGTGAACCATGTAAACCGATCAATGGGTCTGTCTGACCTGTACCCCTTTGTTCTGTCGGATTTCGCGCGCCACAAGCTGGCGTTTGTGCATGACTGGCTTCGCAGGGGGGCCCAGGGGCTCTGAATAGCAGAACTTGCATAAAAAAACGGCGTTTCAACTTTCATTGAAACGCCGTTTTACTATCGAAATGCCCGCACTTTGGTGCGGGCATTCAATCACGACAGATCGAAGCGATCCGCGTTCATCACCTTGTTCCAGGCGGTGACGAAGTCCTTGACGAACTTCTCCTTCGCGTCTGCCTGGGCATACACCTCAGACACCGCGCGAAGCTGCGAGTTGGAACCGAAGATCAGGTCCACACGCGTACCGGTCCACTTCATGTCGCCGGTTTTGCGATCGCGCCCTTCAAACACGTCCGCGTCAGCCGATGTTGGCTTCCACTCGGTGTTAAGGTCGGTCAGGTTCACGAAGAAATCGTTCGTGAGTTTGCCCGGCGAGTTGGTCAATACACCGTGCTTCGATTGCTTGTAATTGGCACCCAGTACCCGCAAGCCACCTACCAGTACCGTCATCTGCGGTGCGCTCAGGTTCAGCAACTGCGCCTTGTCGATCAACATTTCCTCGTCGGAAACGGTGAACGCCGCGCGGCGATAGTTGCGGAAGCCGTCCGCTTCGGGCTTGAGCCAGTCAAAGGCTTCAACGTCCGTCTGGTCATCGGTTGCATCGGTGCGTCCTGGTGAGAACGGCACGTCGATGCTGTGGCCTGCATCCTTGGCGGCCTTCTCAACCGCGGCATTACCGCCGAGCACGATCAGGTCAGCCAGGGAAACCTTCTTGTTGCCCGACTGGGCATCGTTAAAGGACTTCTGGATGCCTTCAAGCGCCTGCAGCACCTTCGCCAGTTGCTGTGGCTCGTTTACTTCCCAGTCTTTCTGGGGAGCCAGGCGGATGCGGGCGCCGTTGGCCCCACCGCGCAGATCGGAGCCACGGAACGTCGACGCGGCAGACCATGCGGTGTAAACCAGCTCGGAGACCGACAGACCCGCTCCCAGGATCTTGCTCTTAAGGTCAGCAATGTCCTGGGCATTGATCAGTTCGTGATCGACCGCTGGCACCGGATCCTGCCAGATCAGGTCTTCTGCCGGCACTTCCGGGCCGAGATAGCGGGCTTTCGGGCCCATATCGCGGTGCGTCAGCTTGAACCAGGCGCGAGCAAAGGCGTCCGCAAACTCTTCCGGGTTCTTATGGAAGTGCTCGCAGATCTTGCGGTATTCCGGGTCCTGCTTCATCGCCATATCGGCGGTGGACATCATGATTCCCACGCGCTTGGACGGATCTTCCGCATCAGGCGCCATGTCTTTCTCGGTCAATCCTTTCGGCCGCCACTGCTGGGCGCCGGCCGGGCTCTTGGTCAGTTCCCACTCGTAGCCAAACAGCACGTCAAAATAGCTCATGTCCCACTGGGTGGGGCTGGGCGTCCAGGCGCCCTCGAGACCACTGGTGATAGCATCACGGCCCTTGCCGCTGCCATGGCTGCTCTTCCAGCCCAGGCCCATCTCTTCGATCGGCGCTGCTTCCGGTTCTGGACCAACTTTGTCGGGATCACCAGCCCCGTGGGTCTTACCAAAGGTGTGACCGCCAGCGGTCAGGGCTGCTGTTTCATAGTCATTCATCGCCATGCGAGCAAAGGTCTCGCGAATGTCACGAGCCGATGCCAGCGGGTCCGGATTCCCATCCGGGCCTTCCGGATTCACGTAGATCAAACCCATCTGTACCGCAGCCAGGGGGTTTTCCAGATCGCGATCACCGGAATAACGGCTGTTCGGCTTGTCGCTGGTGGCCAGCCATTCCCTTTCCGCACCCCAGTAAATGTCTTCCTCGGGCTGGAAAATGTCCTCACGACCACCGGCAAAACCAAAGGTCTTGAAGCCCATGGACTCAAGGGACACGTTGCCGGTCAGGATAAACAGGTCGGCCCAGGACAGCTTGTTGCCATACTTCTGTTTGACAGGCCATAGCAGGCGGCGAGCTTTGTCCAGGTTGCCATTGTCAGGCCAGCTGTTGATGGGCGCGAAACGCTGGTTGCCGGTGCCGGCACCACCGCGGCCATCACCGGTTCGATAGGTACCGGCGCTGTGCCATGCCATACGGATCATGAACGGACCGTAATGGCCGTAATCCGCGGGCCACCAGTCCTGTGAATCTTTCAATACGGCTTCGATGTCTTTCTTGACCGCAGGCAGGTCAAGTTTCTTGAATTCTTCGGCGTAGTTGAAGTCTTCCCCCAACGGGTTCGACTTGGGGTTGTGCTGGTGCAAAATACCCAGGTTCAGCTGGTTCGGCCACCAATCGTTGACACCCGGACCCTCGTCCTGCAGCTTTGTGCGGGCCCCGTGCATAACCGGGCATTTACCTTCGTTTCCGCTCATATCACTCTCTCCGTGGGTTGCTACCATCTATTTCACTGTTTCATTGATCGTTGTTGCACTGACAAACTGAACCAATCAGCTACCAATCTAGTCAATGTACTCCCATTTTTCACTATTAGTTCAGGTTGTTTTTTCGTACCAATGTCATAGTTTTTGTTTATCACTATATCTCCCGCGAGTTACCGGTTGATAACTGTGATCTGCTTGCTGAAGATCTATACTGAACACTCGGGGTTTGAAACCAGAGTTTTAAACGTTCACTGGCATAGCGACGGGAGTTTTGGATGAACACTCAGGAACAGCTTGAAAGCACCATCCGTGAACTGGTCTGCGAAGGTAAGGGCATTCTGGCGGCGGACGAGAGCAACCCAACCATCGCCAAACGGTTCAAGGCGGTTGGTGTGGAATCCACCGAAGAGAACCGACGACACTACCGCAACCTGATTCTCGCTGCGCCGGGGCTGGGAGAGTACGTCAGTGGTGTGATCCTGTTCGAGGAAACCCTGCGACAGCACGCGGACGATGGCGCCAGCCTGCCCTCTGTGGCGGCAAAACAGGGCATTGTGCCCGGCATTAAGGTGGATAAGGGCAAGGGCCCGATGATTAATGCACCCGGTGATGAGATTACCGAGGGCCTGGATGGGCTAGCCCAACGGCTTGAAGACTACAAACAACTCGGTGCGCGGTTTGCCAAGTGGCGGAACGTTTACCACATCACCGATACAAACCCCAGTCGCGCTGCCATCGAGGCAAATGCCGAGGTCTTGGCACGCTATGCCGCCATCTGCCAGTCCTGCGGCGTGGTGCCCATTGTGGAACCGGAAGTGCTGATCGATGGCGACCATAGCATCGAGCGAAGCGCGGAGGTGAACGAGGCCGTTATCAACGAGGTATTTCAGGCCCTGCGACGCCATCGTGTTGAGCTTGAGACCATGATTCTCAAACCCAGCATGGTGACGCCTGGCAACGCCAATGGCCAGAAGGCAAGCCCAGAGGACGTGGCAAAACACACCTTGGGAGTGTTCCGGCGTGTGGTGCCGGCAGCGGTGCCTGGTATCAACTTCCTGTCCGGTGGCCAGACCCCGGCGGAAGCGACCCTGAACCTGAACGCCATGAACAGTGGCCCGGCCCTGCCCTGGACACTCAGCTTTTCCTACGGGCGGGCACTGCAGGAGCCGGCCCAGAAAGCCTGGGCAGGTATTTCCTCCAACCGCGAAGCTGCCCAGGCCGCAATGGTTAAACGTGCCAAGTTGAACAGCCTGGCCACCCTGGGGCAATACTCATCAGAAATGGAAGGCTGACCGCTACGGCCAGCCTTCCTTTCAACAACCGTCGGTGCAGTGGGCAGTACCATCAAAGCTCATGGTTTTGCCACTAAGAGGAACGTGAACGGGCATTGAGGACAGGCTGATGAACTGTTTGGTGCGCGTTCCGTCCCGGACCATGCCATCCTGTGTGGCGGCCTCATTGGCGTGGGACGCGATCACCGCGTTTGGCGTGATCAGGTCATTTACCACGTAGGCCGCCTCTTCCGGGCCCGTGGTGTAGGTGTCACCGATGTTGAGAACCACAAGGCTGGCGCCGTAGTGGTCTTTGACAACCAATTTCTGCTCAGCGGTGATACCGGTATCGCCGGACAGGTACACCACCAGGCCATTGGTGAACGTGAGCACGTAGCCGGTGGGCGGTCCGACACTGGCGCCGACGCCCGCCGCTTTCAGGTATTCCGCCAGCGGGCCGGTGAGAAAGCTCGGCGACAGGCCATTGCTGTGCACCGCAGGCACGGTTGTGATGGCCACACCGCCCACCACCCGTTCAGCCCCGAACCTCACCAGCAGGGAATCCTCTGGATTACCCTCCACGCTTTTGAGCTTGCTGGCAAAAAAGGCCGGCATTTCGCTACCCGTTACGATCTTTGCCTTCTTGGCGGCGGTGATGTTCACGGAATTGGACTCGGGAAGCACCACCACCGGAACCTCCGGCCCACCACAGCTACCCTGATTGACGTCGCGGATATGGCGATCCCCCACATGGTCGCCATGAACGTGGGATACCAGCACCACATCAATGTTGCCTAATCGCGGATCATCGGCACCCGCAACGGTTCGACCGGCGTCATAGAGAATACGGGTGCCATTGGGGTCTTCAAAGATGAGCGCCCGGTCCATGGCGCAGAATTCGCCATCATGGCTCCCAAGCGGGGTGACCTTGACGGAGTCGGCGGCAGCCGACAGCGATACGGTGCTTGCCAGAAAGGCAGCAACCAGGCTCTTGCAGGCGTTGTTCATTTCTCCCTCTCCACGGTTTTTGGCGGTACCATAACCAATACGATGGATGCGTCACTTCATAGCAGTGTAGCTGGAGAATGGAATTCCGG
Organism: Marinobacter sp. M5B; assembly: GCF_042604615.1. Taxonomy (NCBI): domain Bacteria; kingdom Pseudomonadati; phylum Pseudomonadota; class Gammaproteobacteria; order Pseudomonadales; family Marinobacteraceae; genus Marinobacter; species Marinobacter sp. M5B. Next base: position 2,046,228 of record NZ_CP156894.1, on the reverse strand, counting down.
AGCAGTAAACGTGAACAGATCTATGCAGCTTCAGTCACCGGGACGGGCTGTCGCAGGCAAGCCAGCATGGGCGCCACGTCACGGATCTTTCTGGCTTCAGGCCACAGCCACTGGGCCTCCGCGTAGCCGCCACGCAGATAGTTCAGCCATTGTTTGATACGGCCGGTCACGAACCTGTCTTCAAGGCGTTCCTGCAGCGCAACGGCGTAGCCCTCTACCAGCCTGACCACCTCGGGCCAGGTCATATCCGCCACCGATTCCTTACGTTGACTGGCACGAATCCGCCGTGCCAGATCCGGTCGGGCGATCAGCCCACGACCAATCATCACATCGTCACAGCCAGAGACCTCCCGGCAGCGCCAGTAATCCGCCACGGTCCAGATCTCGCCATTGGCGATCACATGGGCATTAACCGCTTCCCTGACCCGGGCCACATCTTCCCAGTAAGCCGGCGGCTTGTAGCCATCCACCTTACTGCGGGCGTGAACCACGATTTCGGACGCGCCGGCCGCTTCCAGCGCCTGGCCACAGGCAACGCCCATGGAACGGTCATCGTACCCCAGGCGCATTTTCGCGGTCACCGGCACATGGGCAGGCACGGCGGCACGAACCGCTTCCGTAATCTGCTGCATCAATTCGGGCTCGCGCATGAGCACACAGCCACCCTTGTGCTTGTTCACAGTCTTGGCGGGGCAACCGAAATTGATATCAACCTGTGTGGCGCCCAGCTCCACCGCCTTGGCGCCATGCCGGCCCATCTGGACGGGGTCCGAGCCCAACAATTGAACGGCCACCGGCACGCCAACCTGGGTTTCGCAGCCGTTGTGCAGTTCCGGGGCGTATTTGTAGAAAATACGGGGCGGCAGCATGCCCTGAGTCACGCGAATAAATTCCGTTACGCACCGGTCGATGCCACCAACGGCTGTCAGTGTCTCTCGAATGGGTGCATCAACCAGCCCTTCCATTGGGGCAAGGATTATTCGCATTGGGGCTCCACGAATTGATCAAGGAATAAACGGGTGGGAATTGTAGAGAACTTTTAAGGGCGTTGGTAGGCCGGAATTACAAGCGTTCCACGCTGACGAACTTGCCCTGGTCATCAAACAGGATACGGAAACTGCCCTGGACGCCGTCACGAAGGTAAAAGCGGGAGAGAATACGGGCCGGGAAGCGGACGGAACGCCCGTCCCGGGCCCTGGTGTGGACGTCCGTCGCCGAACCCTGATAGAGCTTGATCCACTCATCAGGGCTGATATCGACGTCCACGATAATCTGCTGCATCAGGCGGCCTTAGTTGGCAAGCTCAAGCAGCAGGCGGTTCAGGCGGCTTACATACGCGCCCGGGTCCTGCAGTTGTTCACCACTGGCCAATGTGGCCTGGTCCAGCAATACGGCAGACAGCTCCTTGAAGCGGTCCTCGCCCTGCTCGTTCTCAAGGCGCTGAACCAGCGGATGCTCAACGTTGATCTCGAAAATCGGCTTGCTGTCGGGCACTTTCTGGCCCGCCGCTTCCATGATTTTCTTCATCTGCGCGCCCATATCGAAGTCGCCAACCACCAGGCAGGCCGGAGAATCAGTCAGGCGGTTGGTTACCCGCACTTCCTGCACCCGGTCATCCAGTGCGGTCTTGATGCGCTCCAGCAGGTTCTTGTGTTCCTCGGCAGCCTCTTCCTTGTGCTTCTTGTCTTCCTCAGTTTCCACTTCGCCAAGGTCGAGATCACCACGGGCAACGTCCTGGAACTGTTTGCCGTCGTACTCGTTCAGGTAGCCCATCATCCACTCATCGATGCGGTCAGAGAGGATCAGCACTTCGATGCCTTTCTTGCGGAACACTTCCAGGTGCGGACTGCTCTTGGCGGCCATGAAGTTGTCGGCGGTGATGTAGTAAATCTTGCTCTGGCCTTCCTTCATACGGCCGATGTACTCATCCAGAGACACGGTCTGCGCCTGCTCACCGGTATGGGTGGACGCAAAGCGCAGCAGGCCGCCGATTTTCTCGCGGTTACTGAAGTCTTCCGCCGGGCCTTCCTTCAGCACAGTGCCAAATTCATTCCAGAACTTCTGGTACTGCTCCGGCTCTTTCTTGGACAGCTTGGACAGCATATCCAGAACCCGCTTGGTCACCGCTGTACGGATGCTTTCAACGGTGCTGTCGTTCTGCAGGATCTCACGGGAGACGTTCAATGACAGGTCGTTGGAATCAATCACGCCCTTGGTGAAGCGCAGGTACAACGGCAGGAACTGCTCTGCGTCATCCATGATGAACACCCGCTGCACGTACAGCTTCAGGCCGCGGGGCGCTTCCCGGTTATACAGGTCAAACGGCGCACGTCCAGGCACATACAGCAGGCTGGTGTAATCGAGCTTGCCTTCCACCTTGTTGTGCGACCAGGTCAGCGGGTCTTCGAAATCGTGGGCAATGTGCTTGTAAAACTCTTTGTACTCCTCATCCTTGATCTCACTGCGAGACAGCGTCCACAGGGCGGTGGCGTCGTTGACCGTCTCATACTCGCCCTTTTCACCCTCTTCTTCAGATTCGGACTTCATCACCACCGGGAAAGAAATGTGGTCGGAGTACTTCTTCACCAGGTTGCGCAGACGGAAACCGTCGGCAAATTCCTTGGCGTCATCCTTCAGGTGCAGGACGATCTGCGTGCCGCGCTCGTTCAGGTCCACATTCTCAATGGTGAACTGGCCATCACCCGCAGACTGCCAATGAACGCCCTCTTCCACCGGTGCACCGGCGCGGCGGGTAAACACTTCCACGGAATCGGCCACGATGAATGAGGAATAGAAGCCGACACCAAACTGACCGATCAGCTTGCTGTCCTTCTTCTCATCACCGGAAAGCTGCTTGAGAAACTCCGCAGTGCCGGACTTGGCGATGGTGCCCAGGTTCTGGATAACATCGTCCCGGTTCATGCCGATACCGTTGTCGCTCAGCGTGACGGTGTTCTTTTCTGCATCGAAGTCGAGGCGGATTTTCAGTTCCGGGTCGCCCTCGAACAGGCTGTCGTCTTTCAATGCAGCGAAACGCAGTTTGTCTTCCGCATCCGACGCGTTGGAAATCAACTCACGAAGGAAAATTTCCTTGTTGGAGTACAGGGAGTGGATCATCAGGTTAAGCAGCTGCTTAACTTCGGTCTGAAAACCCAGGGTCTCTTTTTGCGATTCAACCGTCATGGCTTGTTTTGTCTCCTGCTGTGTTTGCTTCGGTGGAGCGGCGCGGGTTCGAAGCCCTGTCCAAAACACGCTGTGAATACGTCCATGTACGCTCGGCTCCGCCATCCATGGCTCCGCACGGTTTTGGACAGGGCTTCAAACCCACGCCACCCGACTATTGAGTAATACTGATTCTGGCACGGAGCCCGGGCGAGCAGTTGAGGATGGGCTTACGAAACCGTGCGGAGCCATGGATGGCGGAGCCCGAGCCGCACAGGGACGTCTCGAGGCGTGTTTCGTAAGCCCATCCTCAACTGCTTGCCTGCACCAGTGCCTGAGTTGTTAGAACCAGAAATGGGGCTAGACCGGGGCATTTCAACCCCGATCCAACGAATTCAGTCTTCCAGAAGAAAGTGCGCCCGTGCGGTCGCGATGGGCTGGGAGCGGGACTTCTGCCAGGCAGTGATCATCACATTGGCTACGCGGTTGCCCTGGCGGGTGAGTTGACATTCCGCAAAGGTCTCGCGGTCGAGGCCGGCACGCAGGTAATCCAGGGAAAAATCCACAATGCGGGGCATGCGCAGGGTTTCCTGGGACATCATCAGGTAAATCAACGCAGAAAGCTCCATGAAGCCACCAATCACCCCGCCATGGATGGCCGGCAGTATCGGATTGCCCAGGTTTTCTTCCTTCTTCGGCAGGCGGAAGATCAGGTCATCGCCATAGCGATCACACTCCAGGCCGATAAACCGGGCGTAAGGGATACTTTCCAACATGCGGGAGAAGTCACCGGTTTCCTGGGTATAGCGGAGGATTTCCGGGTTGGTCATTCTTCGCCTCCGGTAATCAGATCGCGGAAGGATTTCGGGGTTGCTTCCCTGCCGATCCGCATGAAGGTGCCCACGCAGTTCGCGATGGTCTCACCGGGGTCCTGGAAGGCCTCGCAACGGGTAAAAATAATGTTGCGGGTAACCTTGTAGGCTTCCGCCCGAGCATATACCGGTTTACGGGGCTCGGCCGGGCGCATGTAGTCCACTCGCAGGTCCAGAGTCGGGCATAGCTCGAATTCGTCCAGGGCGCACAGGGTCGCGGAACCAGACGCCGTATCCATCAACGTCGTGATGGCGCCACCGTGGATCACTCCCGTGTCCGGGTTACCGATGATACGGTCACTGTACGGCAGGCACAGCGTCAACTGCCCATTTTTTACCGCGGTTACCGTCAAACCCAGTTCTCGCCCCTGGTTCAGGGTGTCGATAAACCGGCGCACCCGATCCATCCCAATGGAGTCTTTCATAACGTTCGGCTCATCACGTCAATGTTGGGTTTCTTTATCCGATTCTTTACCGGAGTCTTTCTCAGTGTCCGACTTTGGCAGCGGCTCCTCGAACACCTTGCCGTCTCGCAGCGCCCTCAGCGCGGTAGAACGGAACTCCCGACGGTACAGAACGATGACGATCAAGGTAGAAGCACCCATGAATACCAGCGGGTGGATAAACCAGGAAACCACGGCCAATGCGTAATAGTAAGAGCGCAACCCAAGGTTGAAGGCATCGCCCGCAAGATTGCAAACCCTTCCGGCGCTCTTTGCAAAGGCTTCCCGGGCAGCAGGACTTGCCTTGGTATCGGTTGTGAGCGGTGCACTGCCAATCAGCACGGAGACGAAATTGTACATCCGCATGGACCAGGTGAACTTGAAGAACGCGTAGATGAAAATCACCATCAACACGACCATCCGCATTTCCCAGATTTCCCGGCTGGGCAAGGTGCCGAACGGCATGGTACTGAACACTTCCATGACCTCTTGGGTGTAACCCAGCGCCGTGATGATACCGGCCAGGATCAACAGGCAACTGGACGCGAAAAAAGCACCGTTGCGCTCAAGGTTACCCACCACGGAGGCGTCGGATATACGGTTATCCCTGCGAAGCATCACGCGCATCCAGTCTTCACGATAAAGGTCGAGAGTGTTGGAGAGGCAGGGTCGATCATTGGCCTTGCGCCTGGAATACTCGGAATAGCCCAGCCAGCAGATCAAAAACCAGACCAGGGCAATGAGTTCCAGATAGTTGCTCATGAAGTCGTTCCGGATGCGGTATAAAACGGGAATTGGAGTCTTTGATCATACCGCAAAGCCGACAAAGCCTCCACACAACAAGCTCTTACGGGTAGTATCATAGGCGCTCACAGGGATATGGTATAAACATCCCAATGCTCAGCAATGGCGACCGCGGATATCTGCCAGGGTCTGCCCAGGTATTCAAACAAGGAGTTTATCGTGAACGTTCACAAAGGCTTTCGACATCTTTCCGTTTTTGTGCTGGTGGCCTTCCTCGCCGGTTGTTCAGTCAACCCGGTAACCGGCGAAAAGCAGCTGTCATTGATTCCCGAGAGCCAGGAACTCTCCATTGGCAGTGAGCAGTACAAGCCCACTCAGCAAACCCAGGGCGGCCAGTTCTATCTCGACCCGGAATTGAATCTGTACGTCAGCCAGGTAGGCCAGAAGCTGGCAAAGGTCAGTGATCGGCCCGACCTGCCCTACGAGTTCGTGGTGTTGAACAGCAGTGTGCCCAATGCCTGGGCGCTCCCGGGTGGCAAGATTGCCATCAACCGTGGCTTGTTGATGGAGCTGGAAGATGAAGCCCAGCTGGCATCAGTCCTTGGCCATGAAATTGTTCACGCCGCCGCTCGCCACAGTGTCCAGCGCATGCAGCAAGGCATGCTGATCAGCGCAGGCGTGGCGGGGTTGGGTTTTGCCCTCTCTGATAACGAATGGGCCGGCCTGATCATGGGCGGCGCGGCCATGGGGGCGCAACTCGCACTCGCCCAATACAGCCAGGGTGATGAGCTGGAGTCCGACCACTACGGCATTCGTTACATGAAAGCCGCCGGATACGACCCACAGGCAGCGGTGGAGTTGCAGGAAGTGTTTGTGCGGCTCTCTGAGGACCGTGACACAAGCTTCATTGAAGGCATGTTCGCCACTCACCCGCCGTCACAGAAACGCGTTCGTGAGAACCAGGAACTGGTCAATAAAATTGGCGCGGGCGGCTATCGCGGCGAAGAAACCTACGAGAAGAAGCTGTCGTTCCTGCGCAGCCGCCAGCCTGCTTACGATGCCTATGACGAAGCCATGAAACTGGCCAGCAACGACAAGCTGGACGAAGCTCTCGCCAAAGTGAATGAGGCCATCAAGGTAGAACCGGAAGAAGCCGCTTTCTACTCACTTCGTGGGCGCATCTACCGGGCCAAAGAAAACCTTGATAAAGCCGCCGCAGACTTCGACAAGGCCACGTCGTTGTATCCGGAGATGTTCACTTACCAGCTTCACAGCGGCCTGAATGCCCTGGAGCTGAACAATTATGACAAAGCCCGCGAACACCTGAGCCAGGCCAATCAGGTTGTGCCGACATCAATCGCCTACCTGCGGCTGGGTGATGTTGCTGTCAAGCAGGGTAAACGCCAGGAAGCCATCCAGTATTACAGCACCGCAGCAGAGGCCGGCGGTGAGGTGGCCGAGGAAGCAAAACGCAAGCTGGCCCAACTGACGCAGAACTGACGTCATCGTCCGCATTGACTTTTAGAGCAATAACTCTAAAAATCGATGTACTTAAACAACAATCGGACGATTGCCATGCTTGCGAAACGTATCCAGCCGATGGTGTTCCAGGCCCGGCGGCTTTATGTGGAGCTGATGTTCCAGGTGATGGGGCGCGCGCTCCAGGCTGTCAGTGAAATTGATTCCGCGGTGCAAAAGGAAGCCCGGGCCCTGCCCGATGGCTTCCTGTTTGAAATGATGGTGATGCCAGACGGGTCACGACTCATTGTTGAGCACACCGGGAATGGCCGCTTTCATTACCATGGGGACTCCGCACCTCGCCCGGTGGACCTGTCCATTCAGTTCAAGCACATCGCTCACGCCTTCCTGGTGCTCTCGTTCCAGGAGAAAACCTCGGTGGCGTTCGCCAACGACCGCATGCTGGTGGATGGCGATATCAGTTATGCCATTCGCATGACCCGCGTCCTCAATCGGCTTGAAACCTTCATCCTGCCCAAGCTGGTGGCGAAACGTGCGGTAAAGGAATACCCCTCAAACCTTCACCTGCCTGAGAAACTCCTCAGCGCAGCCCGTATCTACCTCAAGGTTGCAACCCATTTTGTCGAGACGGTAAGAGCATAATGACGAACCAATATTACGAGTTTTTCTGCCCGGTCAAAGTCATCGCCGGCAAAGCGGCTCTTGAGCATATTCCTTACGAGCTCACCGGCCTCGCCGCCAAGCGCCCGATGATCGTAACCGACAAGGGTGTCAGGGCCGCCGGCCTTCTGGACCCGGTAGTCGCGGCCTGCGAGGAAAGCGGGCTGGAAATTATCAGCATCTACGACGATGTACCGCCGGATTCGTCCACCGACGTGGTCAGGGACATTGCCGGCATCTATCGCAGCGAGAAATGCGACTCCATCATTGCGGTGGGTGGTGGCTCTGCCATCGATACCGCCAAGGCCGTGAACATTCTGGTGTCAGAAGGCGGAGATGACATCGCCGCCTACAGCGGCGCGGGGGTGATCAAACATCCCCTGAAACCGTTCCTGGTGGTTCCTACCACCGCCGGTACAGGCTCGGAGGTAACGTCGGTAGCCGTCATCACTGACACAACCAAATCAGTGAAACTCCCCTTCACTTCGTCATTCCTGCTGCCCAATGCGGCCGTAATCGACCCCAGGATGACACTGACACTGCCTCCCCACATCACGGCTGCCACCGCCATGGACGCCATGACCCATGCCACGGAAGCCTTTACCTGCATGGCCAAGAACCCGCTTAGTGATGCCTATGCCACAGCGGCGGTTAAAAAGATCAGCACCTCGCTGTTGCAGGTCATGGATAACCCGAAAGACAGCGATGGCCGACTGGAGCTGGCGCAGGCCTCGACCATGGCCGGGATCGCCTTCTCGAACTCCATGGTGGGACTGGTTCACGCCCTCGGGCACGCCACCGGCGCCATCTGCCACCTGCCCCATGGTTTGTGTATGAGCCTGTACCTGCCTTACGTACTGGAGTACAACCTCGAGTCGATCCGGGCACCGCTGGGCGAGTTACTGCTCTACCTCGAGGGGCCTGATGTCTATTCCGCCACACCGGCCAGCCGCCGCGCGGAAGCCAGCATATCAGCCCTGCGCAAGCTGCGAGACGAGCTCCACAAACGCTGCAAACTGCCCCGCACTCTCAAGGAAACAGGCAGCGTTGAGGAACACCAGCTTGATACCATCGCCGAAATGGCCATGGACGACGGCGCCATGATGTTCAATCCGAAAGAGGTTAGCCTCGAAGATGCTCGCGCGGTTCTGAAGCGCGCCTGGGCCTGATCGGGTAACGCCCGGCACCCGGCTCAGGCCGGGTGTTTCAGGCCCTTTAGGGAATACAGGCCGACACTCAACGCTACAAAAACATTCAAATCATGTCATTGAAATTGACAGGAGAAACAGTGACAATTCCGCAGTAGCTGGCAGGGATGTAGCCGGATTAGAATATCTCCTTGAAACAGAGCCTCGCATCTATGCGCAAAGACTCATCCAGTCGGCACATCCTGATCTCTTTTGCGTCACTGGCACTCCTGTTTACGTCCCTCTGCGGCGCAACTGCATTCGCTAACGAGGAAGCTCCCTCACAGGACGCAGAGCAAGTATTCCGATTTAACGTCTCGCCGAATGGCTACCCTCCTTACCTGATCACAGAAGGCGACAAACAGTCCGGCATCATGTGGGACGTGGTTGTCCTGGTGGCTAAGCAGTTGGATTATCGCGTTGTCGCCGAAAAAATTCCCCGCAAACGGGTCGATCAGATGCTGATGGACGGCTACATAGACGGCACCACCCGGGCGAAGGAATGGACTGACAACCCCGAGGATTTTGTCTTCACAGACCCCGTGGTGAATATTGAAGAAGTCCTGTTTGTGCCGAAAGACTCAGCGTTTCAGTTTGAAGTGCCTGAGGATCTGCTTTCGAAAACCCTGGTAACCCACCTCGGTTACCATTACCCCGCATTGGAACCGTACTTTGAGTCAGGAGACATCAGGCGCTTTGACGTCTCCAAGGACCGGGACATGTTCCTTTACGTTCTCCATGGCGAAGATCTCGACGCCGCGATCGCAGATCGTCTGGTTGGCAAATGGATCCTGCGGAACGAGGGGCTCCAGAAGGAGTTCACCACTACCTCGACCAAGCTCAGCGAATACGGTTTCCGACTGATGCTCCGGAAGGAGTGGGCACCTTTTGCCAACGCGTTTAACCGGGAACTCCAAGCCCTCCGGGAGAACGGCACACTGGATGAAATTCTCTCCAACTACCGTTAACTCCCGAATCGCCTCTGTTATTCAAGTCGCCTGAGCAGGAGCATCGGCGATACGCTCAATACGGGCTTCAGTTGCCAGCGACCGAACAGCGCCAACACCAGGGCACTGAACAGTGGGATGGGCAGTATGGTCTGCCAGTGCCAACGGAACTCGCCTTCAAACATGCGGAACTGCAACGCCCAGACGGCGCCTTCCGCAGCCGCAACGCCGAGAATACCGGCAAAGAATCCCAGCAACGCGAATTCCAGCATGGTACTCCTTACCAGCAGTGTCTGTCGGCCGCCCAGAGTCCGCAGCAGCGCACCTTCCCGTTGCCGATCCTGCATGGTGGCACTGACTACCGCAGCCATCACAACCAGAGCGGCGGCCAGGATCAACGCCAATATCGCTTCGATAGCCTGGGTAACCTGCCGTACGATTTCCTGAATACGCTCAATCACATGGTCGATTTCAAGTACGGAAACCGTGGGAAACCGGCGTGAAAAATCGTTGAGCTGGGATTTCAGGTCCGCCGGCAGATAGAACGCCGTAATCCACGTGGCGGGCATGTCTTCCAGCCCACCTCCCGGAGGAAACGCCATGTAGAAATTGGGTTTCATGCTGTCCCACTGGACCGTACGAACACTGGTCACGGTTTCCGAGATCTTCTCTGAGCCAATGGTGAAGCCAAGCTCATCCCCCACCTCAACACCGAGCTTTCCAGCCAGCTCCGCTTCAATGGAGACACCGTCGGTCTGCCCGTTCGTGAACCATTGGCCAGCAACAATGCCGTTGTCCTCCGGCAATTCTTCCATCCAGGTCAGGTTTAACTCGCGGTTAAGGGCACCGACCCGCTCGTCCTTGGTCACGGCTTCCTTCACCGGCTTCCCATTCAACTCGGTAAGCCGGCCACGGACCATGGGATACAGCTTCTCCAGTGGGTGCCCGCGTTCCGCCCAGAATGCATCCACCTCATCCACCGCCTCCGGGGCGATGTTGATCAGGAAGTGATTGGGCGTGTCTTCAGGCAATTGCGACTGCCAGTCGTCCAGCAGGGACGTTCTGACAAGGATCAGCGTGGCCGCCAGCATCAACGTCATGGCGAAGACCGCAATCTGGGACAGGCTGGCTCGGCGATGCCGGTACAGACCCACAAGTGCCAGCCGCCAGGCGTTCCCACCACCACTGATGCGGCGCAGCGTAGTGACCATCAACCACCCAAGCAGGCCCAGAGTACCGAGCAGCAAGGCAAGCCCACCAAGCAGGGACAACACCAGGGACACTTCCCTGGCATACATCCATACCAAGCCAAAGATTGCGACGACTGCAATCACCAGGTCGGGAATCGCTTCGCGGCCGGATTCGCCAGGCTGGCTTCGCAACACCCGCATCGCCGGTACATTCCGCAGCCTTCGGATGGGCGGATACGCAAAGGCAAACAGCGACACCAGCGCTGTCAACAACGCCGGCGCCAACGCATTGGGATCAATCTGGTAGTCTATCTGCCGCTCCAGCACATCCCCCAACACGCTGGACAGCAGCCAATACAGAGGTAAGGCCACCAACAGGCCGCCAACGGCACCAACAATACCCCACAGAGCCAATCGACGCAGGTACAGGCGGCCTATTCCCTGGCTGCGAACCCCCAGGGTTTTCAACAGCGCGACAGTATCCCGTTGCGATAACGCGTACTGACGGCTGGCGACCGCCACGGCGACCGCCGCCAACATCACCGCCAGGCTGCCACCCAGCAACAGAAAACGCTCAGCCCGTTCCAGGGAGCGGGAGAAGGTCTCGCCGTCTCGCACACCCTCCCACTCGTGGCTGGGCTCCAGACGTGGCTGCAGCCAACCGTAGTAATCGTCGAGCAGCGCTTCTTCACCGGCAAACAGGTACACGTATTCAACCCGACTGCCCTCCTGAATCACACCGGTGGCGCCAACGTCATCCACGTGCATCATTACCCGCGGCGCCAGAGCGGACATATTGAAGCCGCCGTCCGGCTCACGCACCAGCAGGCCAGAAATGATCAGCCCCTGATTGCCAACCTCCAGGGTGTCTCCCAATTCGAGCTCCAGGAGTCGCAGCAAACGCGGGTTGATCCAGACCTCGCCCGGCGCAGGTCCATGGGCAACCGTTTGCCTCGGCGCCTCCGCACCCTCCTGGTATTCCACTTCGCCCCGCAGCGGGTATGCGTTGTTCACCGCTTTGACCGACACCAGCTGGAAATTCCCGGCACCAAAGACCATCGTGGAGAATTCGACCATACGGGCCGTTTCCAGCCCTCTTTGCTCGGCTTCCTGCATCCAACCCTCAGGAATCGGGCGGCCGTTTTCCGCTTCCAGTTGGCGATCCGCGGCAAGAAAAGAGCTGGCTGACGACACCAGGGTACGCTGCAACTGGCTGGCGAACAGGGCAATGGTTGCTACCGTGGCAACCGCGATGATCAGTGCCGAGAGCACCACACGAACATCCCGTTCCCGCCAGTCACGTTTGACCGACATGAGTTTCTTTGAAGCCGCCATCAGTTCACCGCTTCTGGCTGAGGGGCCGTCGAGGGCTCGGTCAATACACCGGCCTCGATATTGAATTGTCGGCCACAGCGGGCGGCAAGCCGTTCGTCGTGGGTCACCATGACCAATGTTGTGCCCTGCTCCCGATTCAGGGTCATCAACAGGTCGGATACGTCAGCGCCAGTGCGGTTGTCGAGATTGCCCGTGGGTTCGTCGGCAAACAGGATGGCCGGCTCGGAGGCAAAGGCGCGAGCAATGGCCACCCGCTGCTGTTCGCCACCGGAAAGCTGCCTCGGGGTGTGAGAGAGCCGTTCGCCAAGCCCGACCCGTTCCAGTAACTCCTTTGCTTTGGCTTTCGGAGAATCGAAACCGCCCAGCTCCAGCGGCAGCATAACGTTCTCCAGCGCGGTCAGGGCCGGCAATAACTGGAATGACTGGAACACGAAGCCAACACGGCGGGACCGGAGTTTCGCGCGTTCATCCTCACTGAGCTTGCTGATCACCGAACCATCAAGTTCAACGTTGCCATCAGATGGGGTATCCAATCCGGCCAACAGCCCCAACAACGTGGTTTTCCCGGAGCCGGAGCGCCCGACAATGGCGACGGATTCACCCCGGTTGATTTCCAGGCTGACCCCCTGCAAGATCGTCAACGTATCTGTCTCCAGGCTGACCTTGTGCGTCAGGTTACTGACTTTCAGCATGGGGCTAACATTATCCGGTTTGTGATCACTTAAGTCGCTCACGAGCTCTCCACAACGGTTGTCTTGAACACAGGACCTCTATGCATACGGTATTTTTACGCCTGAGATCAATAGTTTTTCTCGCTTTAATGTGTGTTGGTGCCCAGGCTCAGGCCAGCCAGAGCACACTGATGATCGTTGGCGACAGCCTCAGCGCAGCCTACGGCGTGCAAACCGGGGAATCCTGGGTGGCTCTGCTTCAGGAACGGCTCGAGGGCGAGGGCCTGGACCACTGGCAGGTGGTGAACGCCAGCATCAGCGGCGAAACCACCGACGGCGGTCTACGCCGCCTGCCGGATCTTCTGGATAAGAACGAACCCGCCGTTGTTGTCATCGAGCTCGGCGGTAACGATGGCTTGCGGGGATTTCCGCCCAACGTTATCCGCCAGAACCTGGCCCGGATGATTGAGCAGGTAAAGGAGGCGGGCGCCGAAACCCTGCTGGTGGGCATGCAGATTCCGCCCAATTACGGTCAGCGATATACCCGCGCCTTCGCGGACATTTACCCCGAACTTGCTGACCAGTACGAGACCGAACTACTCCCCTTTTTCCTGGAAGGTATCTATGACCAGGAAGGCATGATGCAGGGCGATAGCATTCATCCAACGGCAGAAGCGCAGGGTCAGTTGCTCGATAACATCTGGCCAGTACTGGAACCCATGCTCAGGGAATAGCCCTGCTTTAAGCCACCAGCGTGCGGGCATGCGCCACAGCCCGCCGCTCCGACCAGTAATAGCCATCCTGAACGTGCTCAACAAAGCCGACATGGCCGCCCCAGCGGGGCGCTTCCAGCCTCACGTAAGCGCCCAGTTGCGCACGGGATTCTGGAAAACATTGCCGGGACAGGAACGGGTCATCGGCAGCGTTAACCATCAGCGCCGGCACACGGATGTCCTTTAAAGTCCACAAGGCAGAACAGTTGTCCCAATAGTCCCTGGCATCTCGGAAACCGTGTAACGGGGCGGTGTAGCGATCATCAAACTCATGGAAACTGCGAATCTTTTCGAACCCGGTAATATCGATCAGCCCCGGGAATCGTTTCGACTTCTCTTCCATCTTCGCGTGAAGGTCACGCAGAAAACGTTGCATGTAGATACGCCGGCTGGGCCGGGCCAGCGTATCGGCACTGCCGGCCAGGTCACAGGGTACGGAGTAGGTGATAGCGCCGCAGATACGGCTATCCACCTGCTCTGACTTCTGCCCGAGGTATAGCAGAGTGAGGTTACCGCCCATGCTGAAGCCCGAGAGCATCACTTTTCCATATCCCTGAGCAAGTCCATGCTGCACGACCCTGTCCAGGTCGCCAGTTGCGCCGCTGTGGTAAAAGCGGGGCTGGTGGTTCATCACACCGCCGCACGAACGAAAGTTCCAGGCCAATACATCCCAACCGTCGTTCAACAGCGCGCGCGCCAATCCCTGCATGTAAGGACGCTGACTGTGCCCTTCCAGGCCGTGGGATAACACCGCCAACCGGTCGTTCCCCTGGCGATACCAATCCAGATGTAACTCGTCATCGTCCTCTGTTGGCAGCGATTCCCTGACCGGCTTTGTCAGTGACACCTTGCGAAACAGAGTCGGCCAGACAGACTGGACGTGGCCATTGCGCAACCACAGGGGTGGCTTGTAATACAGATTGTGGTCGTACAAAATTTAACCTTTCAATTCATGGGGTTGACGCCGCCGGGCAAAGTCCCTATTATGCGCGCCATTCCGACTTTGTTCCCCGATAGCTCAGTTGGTAGAGCAACGGACTGTTAATCCGTTTGTCGCTGGTTCGAGCCCAGCTCGGGGAGCCATTTACAGTACCTCCTCTCGCTGCATGAACTCCCGCAGCACCCGAAACAACGTCACCCCATCTCTGGTTCCTGCCATTTCCCGGATTGAGTGCATGCCAAACTGTGGCACACCGATATCCAGCGTTGTCACCCCAAGATTACCGGCGGTGAGCGGGCCAATCGTGCTTCCACACCCCATGTCACTGCGCACCACAAAAGTTTGATATGGCAGGTCAAGCTCATCACTGATGTGGCGGTACAACGCTGCTGAGCGGCTATTGGTGGCGTAACGCTGGTTATGGTTGACCTTGATCACTGGCCCCTGGTTCAGAAGCGGGCCGTGGTTCTCGTCGTGCCTGTCCATGTAGTTGGGGTGGATACCATGAGCGTTGTCCGCCGAGATCATCATCGAGCGGGCAATCGCGCGCGCCCGACCCTTACCGCACCAACGATCCAGAACCGCTGACAGGAACGGCCCCTGAGCCCCTTCCGCCGACATGCTGCCCACTTCCTCGTGGTCGTTGCATACCAGCAGCGCCGGTTCGTCTCCGGAAGATTCGATCAAAGCCTGCAGCCCTATGTAACAGCTCAGCAGGTTATCCAGCCGTGCCGATGCAATGAAGTCCTCGCGCAGCCCCACCAGCGATGCTGGCTGGGCGTCGTAGAAGCCAAGCTCATAGCCCAGAATTTTACGAACGCGGACACCCGGGGCCTCCGTGGCCAATTGGTCGGTCAGCAGATCGGTGAAGCGGGTGGTGTCGTCCTCCGGCACTTGCATCAATACCGGCGGAAGATCGGTTTGTGGATTAACCGTGCGATTGCTGTTGGCTTCCCGGTCCAGATGAATGGCGAGGCTGGGTATATACGCCACCGCCTTGCGAAAATCGATCAGTGTGTCTTTCACCGACCCGGACTCATCCACGTAAGTGACCCGACCCGCCAGGGACAGGTCACGATCAAACCAGGGATTCAGCAACACGCCGCCGTACACTTCCACACCCAACTGGAAAAACCCCTTGCGGCGCAGTTCCGGATTAGGTTTCACCTTCAGACAGGGGCTGTCGGTGTGGGCACCCACCATACGAATACCGGCTTCCGCGGGGTCGCGGCGACCAGTGCGGAACGCCACGATGGATGAGCCGTTACGGATGGCGTAATAGCCCTGCCCCGCTTCCAGTTCCCAGTCTTCTTTCTCATCCAAGGCCTTGAAACCCGCCTGATCAAGACGATGCTTCATACTGGCTACAGCGTGCCAGGGGGTCGGTGATGCGTTCAGAAATTCGAGCAGATTGGTGTTAAATTCAGCGTGTTCCATGATGTCCCTGATAAACTGATAATTGCGGCGCCAGTATGGCATGATGGCGCCCGACGTCATATCCGTACAAAACGGCTGCCCGCGCAGCCCGGCTACCCGGAGAGTGTACCTTGCCCGCACCGCGTTTTCTTGATATCGAATACTGCCAGACCGACGACGTTCTGTTCCCCGTGGCCATGGCCTGGTCACTGGAAGACGGTCAGATGAAAACCGTCGTCATCGCCCCGGCCGACGAATGGATACCGGAAGACGCCGACCTGGGCGATATCGACCTGCTCTACCTGGAAGAACAGGGCGTGCCCCTGATCGAACTGGCCCAGGAGCTTCATCAGGACCTGCCCGACCAGACGGTTTACGTGGACGGCATGGACCCGGACGAAATCCTGGTGGATCTGATCTTCACCGCCGTCGCCATGGACGCGCCCTTCGAAATCGCGGGCATGGAAGAACTGGTCACGTCCCTGCCCCGGGAAGCGCTGGACGACCGACGCAGGCAACTGCTGTCCGACGAAGGCCTGGAACTTCAACTGCCCGAAAACGGGGTCTACGCACTGTTATTGATTGCACGTGAGGAAGGCTTCTTCGACTGAACCCCATCCTACAACGTCGCTGGCAATGCGAACTGTGACTTGTGTCGACGTAACAAACAGTTACAGAAGGCAGAATCTGTCGGAATCCGACAACGCCAGGAAGCCCAATAACAATGAACACGCTGTTGCGACACCTCTTCACGGCCGCCACGCTTTCCGCAGCATTGCTCACACCGGGCATGGCCAGCGCACAGGATAAAGTTCCCCGCGAAGGCATGACCTACGTCGGCATTCTGGCCACCGGCCTCAACCACCGGTCTGTAGGCCAGAACACCCTCGAAACAGCCTGGTCAACCACAGGATCCATGGTGCTTGGAACGCATATTTCCGAGTATTTTCACGTGGAGATCCGCGCAGGTGCGGGTACCACCACCGCCGAAATCGACAACGAACTGGAATTGGACATCGAGTACTTCGCCAGTTGGTACATCGGCGGCCATTACCCGATCACCGATTACGCCAACGCCTATGCCCAGTTCGGGTTTTCCCACGTCCAGGGGGTTGCCACTCTGACTCCGCTGGGCAAGGCCCGGGAAGCCGATCCTGACGATGACTCGCCCTACGCCTCAATCGCGGACGAATATCCGGACAGTTCCTTCAGCGTGAGCTGGCTGCTTGGCCTGGATTTCGAGGTTATCGATAACGGTTTCATCGTCCTGGAAGGCGGCCGGTTGTTTGAAGACACCGAAACCGGCGCGAACACCTTCCAGTTCTCAACCGGTTTTAAATACGAGTTCTGACCTGCCAGCACCGGTGAATTCGAGCATTGCGCTGAAAATCCCGGTCCAGGGTGTCCCGGGTCACTTCTTCAATGGCGAACTCCTCTTCCAGGCTCTCATCCAGCTTGAAGCGCCGGAAGTTGGTCGAGAAAATCAGCAGGCCCTCTGAGGTCAACCGCTGCATCGCCTGGCGTATCAACCTGCCATGGTCTTTCTGAATATCCAGTACCCCGGCCATGCGGGCGGAATTCGAGAAGGTGGGCGGATCCATAAAAATCAGGTCAAAACGCTGATCGCTGGTTGGCTTGCCCGCCAGCCACGCCAGGCAATCTGCCTGCTCCACCCGGTGATGGGATGCATCCGCACCGTTAAGCGCAAGATTTTCCTGAGCCCAGTTCACATAGGTTTTCGACATGTCCAGGCTCAGTGAACGGGTCGCGCCGCCGACCGCTGCGTGCACGGTGGCCGCTCCGGTATAACAGAAAAGATTCAGGAACCGCTTGCCCGCCGCGTTCTGCTGAATCCAGCTACGTACTGGTCGATGGTCCAGGAACAGGCCCGTATCCAGGTAATCCTTGAGGTTCACCTTCAGAACACAACCATGTTCGTGAACGTTAAAAAACTCTCCGCTGGCTGCCTGCTTTTCGTACTGGCTGGTACCTGTCTGCCGCTGTCGTTGCTTGCAGACCATGTCTTCCCGCTCGACACCGATGGCGTCAGGAATCACCGCCAGAGCCTCGGCCAACCGTTCCCGTGCGGAACGCTCGTCGACTGACTTGGGAGCAGCGTACTCCTGAACGTGGACACGACCCTCGTAGACATCAATAGCGAGTGCAAACTCGGGCATATCGGCGTCATACAGGCGGTAACAGCCGATACCCTGCTTGCGGGCCCACTGGCCGACGGTCTTCATATTTTTCTTCAGGCGATTGCGCAGCATCGCAGCGCGCTCTTCATTGGCGATGCGAGGCGTCACCTCGCCAGGTACATCGGGCTCCCGCGGTGTCATGGCGCTGGCGTCATCCACGTTGAACAACAGCAACTGCGCCGGCAACTTGCCGTTGTAGAGTCGGTACTGCTTGTAGCTACGAAGGCCTATGGATTTGCCGTACTCGGGCGCACCGGTGAATACGCCAAACCGCCAGCCCGGCAACGCTTCCTTAACGGCTTCACCCAGGCTGCGATAAAGACCACCCAGCTCCTTGCGTTCGCTCAGGCGCTCGCCGTAGGGAGGGTTAACCAACACCAGGCCAGTCTCGGCCCAGGCCTCTTCGCGGCTGAACTGGTCAACTCCTTGCTGCTTGATGGTTACGATGCCTTCCAGGCCAGCCCGTTGCAGGTTGTTCCCTGCGGTTTGTATCACGCCTCGATCCTGGTCAAAGCCCAGGAAGGCAGGAACGCGCCCCTCAATGCCCTGCTTGCCTGTATAGGCGCGCTTCTCGGCTTCCTGGCGCAGTGACAACCACAGGTCCGGCTGGTGGCCCAGCCAACGCTCAAAACCGAAACGTTCGCGCTTGCGGCCGGGCGCCAGATCCAGAGCCATCATGGCAGCCTCAATCACCAGCGTGCCGGAACCACACATAGGGTCGATGAAATCGCCGCCGGCTTTCGCCAGTTCCGGCCAACCGCATCTCGTCAGCAGAGCCGCCGCCAGATTTTCCTTCAGTGGCGCTGCCCCCTTTTCCGTGCGGTAGCCCCGCTTATGGAGGCTGTCGCCGCTCAGGTCGATGCCTACCGACAGTTTGCCGCGATTCAGGCGTGCGGATACCGTTACATCCGGGTTTTTGGCGTCCACGGAAGGCCGCTGACCACTGGCACTGCGTAGACGGTCCACAATGCCATCCTTCACTCGCTGGGCACCATATTGCGTGTTTCGGATGGCTTCGTTCTGACCGACAAAGTTGACGCGAAAACTGCCATTCATCGGAATATGCTGCTGCCACTCCAGATCCGTCACCCCCCCCAGCATCTGGTCACCGGAGGTGGCATCCACGTCCGCCAGATGAAGGATGACCCGGTTTGCGAGCCTCGACCACAGGCAGGCACGATAGCCACTTTCAAGGGTGCCGTTGGCCCAGACACCTGCCGGTGCGTTCCGGACCGGGTCCATGCCGAAGGTACGCAGTTCGTCCTCCAGCAAATACTCCAGGCCCTTGGGGCAGGTTACGAAAAAGTTAAGGTCTGACACGTTCGACTCCTGAGTCGTTTCTACGGTGGCTAAGGTCGTGGGATTAGCGCATTTTCCGAGGTTTTCACTGGCTTGTTATGTCACACAACTATAAGAGAAGCTTCATATAGATGAAATAAATAGTGTACAAGGGCGCTGGCTTAGTCTTACCTTGTAGGTGACGCGTCGTTTCGGGGAGCCAACAAAGGGCTCTCTGTTAACAGGATCCTGACTGCTCTGGCCATACCTGACAATAGTGGGTTACCCCGGAAGGGTTGCCCCAAGTCCCGGCCACGGCAGATGTGTACACGCTTGTTCTGTTAATCCATCAGTGAGGAACGGCATGAAAAGACAGAAAAGAGATATGTACGCTCGTGCATTCAAACGGGGTTACCTGGCCGGCGTGTCCGGTAAAGCAAAAGACAGTTGCCCGTTGGAACAGCCGGAAGTTCGCCAGGAATGGCTCAACGGGTGGCGAGAAGGCCGCACAGATCAATGGGAGGGCATGACCGGCGTATCCGGCATCCACAGACTGGCAAACGTAACGGCATAACGTTGTTTGTCAGCACCCCGAATCTTTAATCTGATCTTTCAACAACACACAATTTGGCGCAGTACCCAGAGCAACCCAAACGGGTCCTCCCGACCCGTACCATGCGATGAAACGCCACGGGGTTTATTCCCCGCACGGGCCCGCTAAGCGGGCCCACTTTATTTCTGGCCTCACTTCCTGGCACACCTCATGGCACACCGTTCTCACCATCGCATCAAGTCAGACGCCGAATCGCGTCGACCGACTCCCGGATCAGCGCCGGACCGCGATAGATAAAACCGGTATAAATCTGCACTAACTTTGCGCCGGCACGAATTTTTTCAGCCGCGCTGTCACCGTCGGTAATGCCGCCTACCCCGATAATCGGTAACGACTCTCCCAGTTCCGCATACAGAGCCTGAATCACCCGGGTGGAAGACGCCTTTACCGGCGCCCCGCTGAGCCCCCCAGCTTCTTCCGCGTACCGATGCCCGGCAACGGCCTCGCGGCTGATGGTGGTATTGGTGGCTATGACACCGTCCAGCCCCGACTCTTTCAGGGCGTTGGCCACAAAGCGCACTCCGTCGTCGTCCATATCCGGGGCGATCTTAACCGCCAACGGCACGTAGCGCCCATGTTCCTTCTCACAACGTGCCTGCTCCTCCTTGATGGCGTGCATCAGGCCCTTTAGAGAGTCGCCAAACTGAAGATCCCGCAGGCCGGGCGTATTGGGGGATGATACGTTCACCGTGATGTAGTCAGCGCGGGAATACACCGCCGCAATACCTTTGCGGTAATCTGATTCGGATTCCTCGTTGGGTGTGGCCTTGTTCTTGCCGACATTGATACCCAGTACGCCGGCGTAACGACGCTTGTCCACCTGATCCAGCAGGTGCTCAAGGCCATGATTGTTAAAACCCATCCGATTGATAATGGCGCTGTGCTCAGGGAGCCGGAACATTCTCGGCTTCGGGTTGCCGGGCTGAGCCAGAGGCGTGACAGTGCCTACTTCGATAAACCCAAATCCCAATGCGCCCAGGGCATCCAGATGATCAGCGTTCTTGTCGAGCCCTGCAGCCAGCCCAACGGGATTGGGAAACTCCAGGCCCATCACCTTGGTTGGCAGCGGCTCCGGCTTGCTGACGAGCGCCTGGAGCAACCCGAGCTTTCCTGCCATATCGAGCCCCGACAACGTCAGGTTATGAGCAGTCTCCGGTGGCAGCCGGAACAGCAGTTCGCGCATAATGCCATACATACACAATCTCCCTGATCGAGAACGATGCGGAGTATACCGGAAGTTTTCCACAGCATCGCCCTACACCTTAAATATGACGGCTAAATGTCTGTAGCGTTAAGCTCTTGTGACCTTTTCCACGGAATCTGTGGATAACCCTGTTGAAAATCGCGGGGCAACGCGGCCGAACCCTTGATATTCGCGCCAGCCTACAGATTGATCATTTTTTGATCAGTTTATTTATTTATAAATATCAAATAGTTACGGAGCCTTTTCTGTCACGACAGGCAGTTCAGTCACAGAATGTTACGTCATTCGGCGATTCCGCCCATGTGCATAAAACATACAGTGGCAGGTTCGTTATACTGACGATCAGGCCCACGGAGAACCTCAATGACGGACCAGCAGACCTTTTCCTCCCAAGAACACAAGGGACTCCCCCAGGAGCGCAGGGCAGCATCGCGTGTAACCGTTATCGGAATGCTACTGGATGGTGTACTGGGCATTCTCAAGGTCATCGCCGGAACGCTGTTTCATTCCCAGGCGCTTTTGGTGGATGGCATTCATTCCTTTACGGATGTCGCATCGGACCTGGTCGTACTGGGCGTCATGCGGGTGTCCCGTCAAGCGCCAGACCAAGACCATCCTTATGGCCACCAACGCATAGAGACCATGGGCACCATGGTGCTCGGCAGCATCCTCATTGCCGTTGGCGCGGCCCTGGCCTGGGATAACACCCTGAGACTGCTTGATGGCGGCGCTGTGAACATTCCCGAATGGCCGGTGTTGGTGGCAGCCGTCATCTCCATTGCCAGCAAGGAATGGATCTATCGCTACACGCGTCGGGTTGGCATAGCGATCCGTTCTGACCTGATCATCGCCAATGCCTGGCACAGCCGCACTGATGCCCTCTCCTCCGTGGTGGTGCTCTTCTCGACCATCGGCGCCATGCTGGGCTATTTGTGGCTGGACATTCTCGCGGCAGTGATTATCTCCGGGATCATCATTCACATCGGTTGGCGCTTCACCCGCGACAGCGTGAAAGAACTCGTCGATACAGGCCTGTCCCCGGAAGATACCGAAGCACTGAAACACATCGCCAGTAAGACCGACGGCGTGCGCAACGTGCATGAACTTCGCAGCCGACGCATGGGGCATGACATCCTGCTGGATGTGCACCTTGTGGTGTCGCCGGAGATCAGTGTCTCCGAAGGGCATCAGATAGGAATGCAGGTGGTAAAAGCCATGCGCAATGCCCTGGACAACATTCTCGACATCAATTTCCACATTGATGCCGAGAACGACGAAATCCACCCCCAGACCTCCGAGCAACTGCCCGCCCGAGCGGAAATCCGCGAGGTACTTCACCAACACATTGAAAACCTGCCGTCCAACAACCGGCTACGGCTGCATTACCTCCGCAACCGGGTCCATATGGAACTGTTTATGGAGATTCCTGAGTCTGAGGCACTTCCTGACGCCCGTCAGATCAGCGAGGACCTTGGCCGCTACGCGTGGTTCGGCAGCCTCAGGATATGGCACGCCCATACCGAGCACTGACAGGGCGTCTAGCGACGCCGCTTTTCCTCCATGCGGGACAGGAACTCCTGCATGATCAGGGTGTATAACTCCCCTCCCAGGAAGCGATCCTCAACCCCGGCATCAATGCTGGGGTTGTCGTTTACCTCAATGACTGCCACTCGGTTACCAGACTGTTTGATGTCCACACCGTAAAGGCCATTGCCGATCAGACGTGTGGCGTTGAGCGCTGCCTGGATGACGTTCCGGGGCACCTCGTACGTCGGCATGGTATCAAAACCACCGCTGTCCACTTCCGCGCCACCGTGCTGGTAGATCTGCCAGTGTCCCTCCACCATGTAGTATTTACAGGCATAGATGGCCCGGCCGCCAAGCACCCCGATACGCCAGTCATAATCGGTGTAAAGGTACTCCTGGGCCAGTACCAGTGCCGACTGTTTGAACAGCTCTTTCAGGCCCGCCCGCAGCGTTTTTTCATCCTCCGCCTTGGTGACTCCCCGTGAAAAGGCGCCGTCAGGAATCTTGATAACAGCAGGAAAGCCTAGATCACGAATCACCTGTTCAGCACTGTCTTTCTGATCCTTCGACAGAATCAGGGTTTTTGGTGTCGGGATCTTGTTGTTCTTCAACAGATCCGCCAGATAGACCTTGTTGGTACAACGCAGGATCGACACCGGGTCGTCGATCACCACCATGCCCTCGGCCTCGGCCTTGCGGGCGAAACGATAGGTGTGATGATCGATGGCAGTAGTCTCGCGAATAAACAGGCCGTCGTATTCCGGCAGCCGCATATAATCACGGCGGCCGATCTGCTCCACGTTAATCCCCAGCTTACGGCCAGCCTTCTCGAATTTCTCCAGCGCCTCTTTGTCGCTGGGAGGCATTTCCTCGTCCTCGTTGACCAGCATCGCAAGATCAAACCGATAACGACGGCGGGTACGGGGCTTGCGCCAGACCATGCTACTGAAACGGTCAAACGCCGCCGCGAATGCATCCTGTTCTTTCCCTTTCAGGTCGGCGGGACAGCCTGGCTTCATGGACGCTATCTGCCAGGTTTTGCCACGGCGGAACACCACGTCCAGAACCGGGCACGGGAAACGATCAAACAACGCGCGTGCAACCGGCTTCAAATCCCCATGTTCCGCCTGCCCGAAGTACGTGCGGACACGTACTTCCCGCGTGGCGTGGTTATTGTCACCGGCGGGCTCGATCTCAGCCCCGGCTTCCTCAAGCCAATTGATCACGCTCGCATCCAGTTCATCCAACTGCAGCGAGAACAGCCCTTTGCGGCTGAGGTCGTTGAGCGTCATCACAGACGGCACCACATGATGGCCACGAGCCTCAGCCAGCAGTGAACAGTAATAGCCACGACTGAGGTACCGGGCGCTCTGGCACAGGTTGATCACCCGCACCCGACTGGAAGTGGGCGCGGAAAACTGTAGATACTGATCAAAAGTCAGCACGTCTTCACTGGGGTAATACGGTGCCCAGTCCTTGGCGCGGTCAACAACAATCAACAATCGTGACATCAGTGGCATTCCTCCATGAAGGCAGTGCCGGAAGCTTGGGGAACACAGGCCCACCATGCGTCGACGGTGCCTGTACAATCTCGCAACAATACGCCGGAACGCTTTAGCCTACAATTAGCACGAAATGCGTGCTTTTACGCATGATTGCATGCTATCGGCAACGTCAGCACTCACTCATAATAGCCGTCAAAGCTGAATCCGGCGAAGTCGCCACATTTGAGTTATCCAGAGTTCTTTCCCTATGACATCACTCGCTTTTCGTCACGCCACAAGCGATGACCTGGACGCACTGGTAAAGCTGGAGAACCGCTGCTTCGCTGAAGACCGGATCTCACGGCGCAGCTTCCGGCGCTTCCTGGATATGCCGCGGGATCGCCTGATTATCGCGTTGGCCGGCGACGAACTTGTGGGCTACTGCCTGGTGTTGATGAGCGCGGCCACCCGGCTGGCGCGAATCTATTCCATCGCGGTGTCGCCAGCCGAACGCGGCCGCAATATCGGCGAGCAATTGGTGCGTGAGGCAGAAGCTGCGGCGGTCGACGCCGGCCGCATTGTGATGAGACTCGAAGTGCGGGAAGACAATTCCCCGGCGATACGGCTCTACCAACGCCTGGGCTATCGCCAGTTCGGCACCTATCGGGACTACTACGAAGACCACGGCACCGCGCTGCGCTTCGAGCGTCGCATCCTGTTCTACGAACCTTCGCGGGAATTTCCGGCGGTACCCTATTACCCCCAGACCACAGAATTCTCCTGCGGCCCGGCAGCCCTGATCATGGCCATGGCGACCCTGGATGAACAGCAGCCAATGACCACCCTGGAAGAACTGAAACTCTGGCGTGAGGCCACCACCATCTTTATGCTCGCCGGCCACGGCGGCTGCGGCCCCCACGGCCTGGCACTGGCGGCCTGGCACCGCGGGTTCCACGCCAGCGCCTACATCAGCAAAGAAGGCGCCCTATTCAAGGATACGGTTCGCAACGACGACAAGAAGCGGGTTCTTGAGCTGGTTCACGAAGGCTTTCTCTACGACATCGGCCAGACTGGCATCGAACTCCATCACGACCCGCTCACCCTGGATGGTATGGAGGCTGCGCTCCACGATGGCCGCGTACCGGTGATCCTGATCAGCACCTGGCAACTGAATCGCAGCCGCGTGCCCCACTGGGTGACGGTGTGTGCGATGGATGATCAGTTTGTATACTTGCACGACCCGGAAATCGACACGGACGTTGGTGAGACCGTCGCTGACAAGCAATACCTGCCGATAGACCGCCGGGTGTTCGACCGCATGTCCCGTTACGGCAAGAACCAACCGTTGCAGGCAGCGGTCATAGTAGGACCAAGGCGTTAGCCAGTCCGCAAGGCAGCCTCTTTAAGCTCGGAAATATCATCCCGTAACCGCGCAGCCGTCTCGAAGTCCAGATCCGCAGCGGCCTTGTACATATCGTCCTCCAGGCGGGTGATCTCCTTGAGAACCTCTTCCGGAGAGCGGTTACCCGCCTTGGCACGGTACTTCTCTGCCTCCTCGGCGGCCTTCTCGCCCGGACGCTCGGCCTTACGGCGACCGCGACCACCGCCACCACCGGCGCCTTCCATGATATCCGCGATCTTCTTGTTCAGACCCTGCGGCGTGATGCCATGCTCCTCGTTATGGGCCGCCTGCTTCGTTCGGCGGCGTTCGGTTTCGTCGATCGCCCGCTGCATGGAGCCGGTGATCCGATCGCCATAGAGAATCGCCTTGCCGTGGAGGTTACGGGCAGCCCGCCCAATGGTCTGGATCAGCGAACGTTCCGAACGCAGGAAACCTTCCTTGTCGGCATCCAGGATAGCCACCAACGATACTTCTGGCATATCCAGACCTTCCCGCAGCAGGTTGATGCCTACCAGTACGTCAAACTCGCCCCGGCGCAGGTCACGGATGATCTCAACACGCTCTACGGTATCGATGTCCGAATGCAGGTAACGCACACGGATATCATGCTCCATCAGGAAGTCTGTCAGATCTTCGGCCATACGCTTGGTGAGCGTGGTGACCAGAACCCGCTCGTTGACGTCAGTGCGCAAGCGGATTTCCGAGAGCAGATCGTCCACCTGGGTAGAGGCCGGGCGAACTTCGATTTCCGGGTCCAGCAGGCCGGTTGGCCGCACCACCTGTTCAACCACCTGCCCTGCATGCTCGGCTTCGTAGTTGCCGGGGGTGGCGGAGACAAACAGCATCTGCGGTGCAATCCGTTCCCACTCGTCAAAGCGCATGGGCCGGTTATCCAGCGCAGAAGGCAGTCGGAAGCCGTACTCCACGAGAGTTTCCTTACGGGACCGGTCGCCCTTGTACATGGCGCCGATCTGGGGAATGGTGACGTGGGATTCGTCCACCACCAGCATCGCATTGGCTGGCAGATAATCGAACAACGTCGGAGGCGCCTCGCCCGGCTGGCGACCGGACAAGTACCGGGAGTAGTTCTCGATGCCGTTGCAGTAGCCCAACTCCAACATCATTTCGATGTCGTAGCGGGTGCGCTCTTCTAGACGCTGCGCTTCCACCAGGCGATTGTTATCCCTGAGTTGCTGCAGGCGCTCATCCAACTCGACCTTAATGCGCTCAACGGCATCCAGCACTTTCTGTCTTGGCGTGACATAGTGGGATTTCGGATAAATGGTGACACGGGGCACACGCCGGAGAACCTCACCGGTCAGGGGATCAAAGTAACTGAGGTTTTCCACCTCGTCATCGAACAACTCAATGCGGATGGCTTCTTTCTCGGATTCTGCCGGAAACACATCGATCACATCTCCCCGCACCCGATAATTGGCCCGGTGAAATTCGACATCGTTGCGGGTGTACTGGAGCTCGGCGAGGCGCCGGAGAATGTGACGCTGGTCAATCTGGTCGCCCCGGTCCAGGTGCAACATCATTTTCAGGTAGGACTGGGGATCACCCAGGCCGTAAATGGAGGATACGGTGGCAACGATGATGGCATCCGGCCGCTCCAGCAGGGCCTTGGTCGCCGACAGACGCATCTGCTCTATATGTTCGTTGATGGAGGCGTCTTTCTCGATAAAAGTATCGGAAGATGGCACATAGGCTTCCGGCTGATAGTAGTCGTAATAGGAAACGAAATACTCCACCGCGTTGTCCGGGAAGAACTCACGAAACTCGCCGTACAACTGGGCTGCCAGGGTTTTGTTGTGGGCCATGATGATAGTCGGCCGCTGCACCTGCTGAATGACGTTGGCAATGGTAAAGGTCTTGCCCGAGCCGGTCACACCCAGGAGCGTCTGGTGGGCCAGGCCGGAGTGGATACCGTCCACCAGCCCATCAATGGCTTTGGGCTGATCCCCAGCTGGCTCAAACGGGGAATCCACCTTGAAGGCGCCGTCTTTCATGAGCGCGCCGGTTTCTGAAGTGGCCATAGTCTGGAGACATCCTTCGTTCAATCAAAAGTGATCTGGGCAACGCATTGCACCGCGAATATCAAAAGGTGCAATCTGCAGAGAAACTTATCGTCACGCGGGCTTCATGATACCATCTGAATCGTCAAAGGCGGCCTGAACATGGTGGAAACCACTACCCCGACGCCGCCGGAGCCCTATCAGACGCAGCTTTAAGGAGCGCAAGTTTGGACCTTCAACTTTCCAGCCGAGTACAGGCAATCAAGCCCTCTCCCACCCTCGCAGTCACCAACAAGGCAGCGGAGCTACGCGCTGCTGGCCAGGACATTATTGGCCTGGGTGCCGGCGAGCCGGACTTCGATACCCCGGATCACATCAAACAGGCGGCCATCGAAGCCATCAACAACGGCCAGACCAAGTACACCGCCGTGGATGGTACGCCCGCACTGAAAAAGGCGATCATTGCGAAGTTCAAACGGGACAACGGCCTGGAATACGAAGCCAACCAGATCCTGGTAAGTGGTGGTGGCAAGCAGAGCTTTTTCAACCTCGCGCTGGCCACACTGAACAAGGGCGACGAAGCCATTATTCCAGCGCCGTACTGGGTATCTTACCCGGATATGGTACTGGTGGCTGAAGGCAAACCGGTTATCATCGAAACCAGCGCCGACACCCGATTCAAGATCACCCCGGAGCAGCTGGAAAGCGCCATCACCGAGCGCACCCGCCTGTTCGTGATCAACAGCCCGTCCAACCCAAGTGGCATGGCTTACAGCCTGGACGAGCTGAAGGCCATTGGCGAAGTGCTGAAGAAGCACCCGCAGATCATGATCGCCACAGACGACATGTACGAGCCGATCCTGTGGACCGGTCAGCCGTTCTGCAACATCCTGAACGCCACGCCAGAGCTGTACGATCGCACTTTCGTGCTCAATGGCGTGTCCAAGGCCTACTCGATGACAGGCTGGCGCATCGGCTACGCCGCTGGCCCGGCAAAAATCATCGGCGCGATGAAGAAGATCCAGTCCCAAAGCACGTCCAACCCGGCCTCGATTTCCCAGGCGGCTGCGACGGCAGCCCTGGATGGCCCCCAGGACTGCGTGCAGGAAATGGTCACGGCGTTCAAGGAACGTCACGACTACCTGGTAGAAGCCCTGAATGCCCTACCCGGCGTTGAGTGCCTGCACGGTGACGGGACCTTCTATGTGTTCCCGAGTTTCCAGGCAGCCATTGACGCGGATTCGGGTGTCAGTAACGACGTAGAGTTTGCCGAGAAGCTGTTGAAGGAAGCCGGCGTGGCTCTGGTGCCGGGCTCCGCTTTCGGTGCGCCGGGCCATATGCGCCTGAGCTTCGCCACCAGCCTGGATACGCTGAAGCAGGCCATTGAGCGTTTGCAGAAAGCGCTGGGCTAAAAATCCTGGCAAGGGGTTGACGAGGCGTTGGGGTAACCTTAATATACGCGCCTCGTCACACGACGACGTTCCCCGATAGCTCAGTTGGTAGAGCAACGGACTGTTAATCCGTTTGTCGCTGGTTCGAGCCCAGCTCGGGGAGCCACTATTCCGAAAAGCCGCTAGTCCTCTGGATTAGCGGCTTTTTTCGTTTTGGTTCTTTGGGTTTAGGTTCGGCCCTAGCCTGTTGGTGTGGTGCACTCTAGCCGGCTAGTAGCGGTGCCACGGCGAGGTAGGACTTCCTTCCCGAAAAACGCTACAAGCACATCCGTGTGCGCTTGGGCTCCGCCATCCATGGCTCCGCACATTTTCGGGAAGGAAGCCCTACCCCGCCTGATTCAGCCTCTGGAGTTATCGAAACAGATTACGCTGCCCCAGTGCACCCTATGCTTACAACTCCAACATCGATAACCACAGCTATCAATAAAAATCGCCTAACAGCGATATCTGAAAGTTCAAACCGGTGCGGTGGTGGCTCCCTCCCAAAAATGTGCGGAGCCATGGATGGCGGAGCCCAAGCGTACATGGATGTACTAGAAGCGTTTTTTGGGAGGGAGCCACCACCGCACCGAAGCACCATACTATCAGGCTAGAACAGAATCAGACCAAGAACCAAAGTTAAAGGCCAACCACCTCAGAGTGAATAGCCTCCAACGCAGCCAGAGGATCAGCAGCCTGCGTAATCGGACGGCCGATGACCAGGTAGTCGGAACCGGCTTTGAGGGCATCTGTAGGCGTCATGATGCGTTGCTGGTCGCCCTTGTCGGCAGACAGCGGACGGATGCCCGGGGTGACCAGTTTGAAATCCTTGCCTTGCTCCGCTTTCAACGCCGGCGCTTCCTGTGCGGAGCAGACGACGCCGTCCAGGCCGCAGTTGCGGGTCAGAGTTGCCAGGCGGGATACCTGGGCTTCCGGGGAATCCGTGATACCGATACCGGCAAGATCCTCCAGCCCCATGCTGGTCAGCACAGTAACGGCAATCAGCAGTGGCCGATCCTTGCCGAAGCTTTCCAGGCGGTCGCGGCAGGCGGTCATCATTTTCTCACCGCCGGAGGCATGTACGTTCACCATCCAGACACCCAGATCCGCTGCGGCCGCAACAGCTGCGGACGTTGTGTTCGGGATATCGTGAAACTTCAGATCCAGGAAAACGTCGAACCCGCGACTCTGCAAGTCACGAACCAGAGCCGGCCCTGAACGGGTAAACAGCTCCTTGCCGACTTTAAGGCGACACTTCGCAGGGTCCAGTTGATCAACCAGAGCCAACGCGGGCTGATCGGAGGGGAAATCCAGGGCAACGATGATTCGGGGATTATCGGGGGTTTGCACGGTCAGTTTCCTGCAGAATGTCGTGTTTTCGGGTTACTCAGCTTCCACGCCCTGTATTGGGCGAACGGTTTCCCACTGCTTGCAGCTGGGGCACAGCCAATGCAATTGCTGACCGGAGAAACCGCAGTTTACACATCGGTATACCGGGCGGTTGGCAAGTATCAAGTGACCGATGCGGCTGACCAGGCGGCCTTCGTCCGTCGTCATGCCTTTCTCATAGCCCGCCAGTTCCACCAGGCGCAGCAGACCGCGGACGCTGGGGCGAACTTCCAGTTCCCGGCGCAGCAACTCGATTGCAGCCATACGGCCGGACGTGCGCTCTACGGCTTCAACCAGCGCCAGCAGCAAGCTCGTGCTCGGCCAGGCTTCGTAGAACTTGCCAAGTTTTTTAACCAGACGCCCAACATCGCCGTGTTCGCGTTCAAGCTTCATCAGCCTGTCCACAGCTTCTGAGCCGAATTCAGGGTTCTGATCGAAGACTTTCAGGCTCTGGCTGGCCGCGTCCCGGTAACTGCCCTGACGAATGAGCAACTTCATCATGATAAACGTGGCCCGGACACAGGAACGATCGTACTCCAGCGCTTCCTTGGACAGCTTCTGAGCCATCCAGCGGTCGTCGTGCTTGAGGGCATCCTCAGCCTGCTCGCAGGTTATATAGGCCAGCATCTTGTACATGCGGGCATCGTGGTCGCCGGTCGTCAATGTACGGGCGACCTGCCCTGCCTTACCCCATTCCTTTTCCTGCTGGTACAACTCGATCAATTGCAATGAAGACTTACGGCCGTACTCCCTGTCGCCCATCAGTTGATGAAGCAACGCTTCTGCCCTGTCCAGAAGGCCTGCGTTCAGGTAGTCAATGGCCAGCTCGTAGGTAACTTGTTGAGAATAACGCGGTGGCAGCTCCGGTCGGGCAAGGAGGTTCTGGTGAATCAGAATGGCCCGGTCGGTCTCGCCCTTGTGGCGGAAATGGGCGCCGATAGAGAGGTGCAGGCCCACCGTTTCCTTGTTCACAGCCAGAGACTGAACGAAGTTCTCAACCGCCTGATCGGAATAGTTGGTGAACAGAAATTGCAGCCGATCCTTAACGGATTCCTCATCGGAGATCGGTGTTTTGGAGCGTTCCCTGGTGCTGCCCATTCGCCCCACAAACCAGCCAGCGGCCACCGCAACCGTTAACAGCAGCCATTGAAGCACTATATCCATTAAAGCGTCCGGTCGTTCTGGGCCCTGGATTTCTCCAATGCCTGCTCGGTACGAGCAAGTCGTTTTTCGAGGTTACGGCGGGAAACCGATGTGCGAACGGTTGCAAGCATGGTAATCAGAACTCCGATCAAAGCGCCGATCACAAAAGACAGGATAATCCAGACGGCAACACCGTGAGGCTGAGTCTCAAAGAGCAGGAAATTAAGGGAGACTGCCATCTGATTATTCAGGGAGAAAACAAGTGCTACCAGAACCAGAAACAATACCAGCAGAATGAGAAGGACCTTCTGAAATCCGGCCATAGTCGCAATGCTCCACACGGACCTGGTTGCTTACCTCAGGACCTGGTTAACGTCTTTCCCCAAGAGGGTAATCAGAAGCCTTTTTTAAGGCTATCGTTTACCTGCTCACGCAACTCCTTGCCTGGCTTGAAGTGCGGAACAAATTTGGCCGGTAATTGCACGGCTTCGCCGGTTTTCGGGTTACGCCCGGTTCTGGCTGCGCGATGGTGTAATGAAAAGCTACCAAAACCCCGGATCTCGATTCGCTGGCCATCCGCCAGTGATTGGGACATGTGTTCAATAATCGTTTTCACAGCCAGTTCCACATCCTTCACTGAAAGCTGCGTCTGCTTGGACGCAATCAGCTCTACCAGTTCAGACTTCGTCATTGGGCTCATCCCTCTTCACATTATTATCGGATAGCCGGTTACCAGCTCCTTGCCTCTAGTTTAGCCAAACCAGAAAAAAACACAAAAAAAACGGGCTCTTAGAGCCCGTTTTTTTCATACCAACCGGAAATGTTATTCCTTGTTGGCGTTTTGCTGCTGCATCTGCTCCTTGATGAGATCACCGATGGTGGTCGCACCAGAGGAAGATTCAGCCGCTTTGGCGCGAACACCTTCCAGCGCCTGCTTGTCGTCTTCAACGTCCTTGGACTTCACAGACAGGTTGATAACGCGGTTCTTGCGGTCGATGCTGATGATCTTCGCTTCAACTTCGTCGCCTTCGTTCAGCGCGTTGCGTGCGTCTTCAACACGGTCACGGCTGATTTCAGAAGCTTTCAGTACAGCTTCAACTTCGTCGTTCAGGGTGATGGTAGCGGCTTTTGCGTCAACTGCAGATACCGTGCCCTTCACGATGGAACCCTTGTCGTTCAGCTGTACAAATTCGGCGAACGGATCGCTTTCCAGCTGCTTGATGCCCAAGGAGATGCGCTCACGCTCGGGATCAACAGACAGGATAACGGTTTCAACTTCGTCGCCCTTCTTGTATTCACGGACGGCTTCTTCGCCAGTCTCGTTCCAGCTGATGTCTGACAGGTGAACCAGACCATCGATGCCGCCGTCCAGGCCGATGAAGATACCAAAGTCAGTGATTGACTTGATCTTGCCGGAGATACGGTCGCCTTTGTTGAACTTGCTGGAGAAATCTTCCCACGGGTTAGCAACACACTGCTTGATACCCAGGGAGATACGACGACGCTCTTCGTCGATGTCCAGAATCATCACGCCCACTTCGTCGCCAACCTGAACGACTTTGGACGGATGGATGTTCTTGTTGGTCCAGTCCATTTCGGACACGTGAACCAGGCCTTCAACGCCTTCTTCCAGCTCAGCGAAGCAGCCGTAGTCGGTCAGGTTGGTTACACGTGCAGTAACCTTGGTACCTTCCGGATAACGACCCTTGATATCGACCCAGGGATCTTCGCCCAGCTGCTTCAGACCCAGTGATACGCGGTTGCGCTCACGGTCAAACTTCAGAACCTTGACGTTGATCTCATCACCGACATTGACGATTTCGCTCGGATGCTTGATGCGCTTCCAGGCCATATCGGTAATGTGCAGCAGGCCGTCAACACCGCCCAGATCTACGAACGCGCCGTAGTCGGTCAGGTTCTTGACGATACCCTTGATTTCCAGACCTTCGGTCAGGGTTTCGAGCAGAGCTTCACGCTCAGCACTGTTTTCAGCTTCCAGAACGGCGCGGCGGGAAACAACCACGTTATTACGCTTCTGGTCGAGCTTGATAACCTTGAATTCGAGTTCTTTGTTCTCCAGGTGCGCGGTATCGCGAACCGGGCGAACATCTACCAGCGAACCAGGCAGGAAGGCACGAATGCCGGCCAGATCGACGGTGAAACCACCCTTGACCTTACCATTGATAACACCCTTAACCACTTCCTCAGCTTCGAAGGACTTCTCAAGTACCTTCCAGGCTTCTGCGCGCTTGGCTTTCTCACGGGACAGACGGGTTTCACCGAAGCCGTCTTCCACAGCGTCGAGAGCTACGTCAACAACGTCGCCGATAGCAACTTCCAACTCGCCTTTTTCATTGAGGAACTGGGAGGCGGGGATAACACCTTCGGACTTCAGTCCGGCGTTAACGGTGACCCAGTCGTTATCGACGTCTACAACGGTTCCCTGGACGATGGAACCTGGTTGCATGTCAATTTCTTTTAGGCTTTCTTCAAAAAGATCCGCAAAGCTCTCGCTCATTATGTGTCCTATGTGATCAACGCAAGTTTACTCCGTGCTACCAGCAACACGGTCTGTTAGTTTCAATCCGGATCCAGCCAGTGGCTGGCCGATAACGCCGAATCCGGAATTTCAACAACAAAAAGGTGTAGTCAGGCCTGGCCTGCTGCGGCCATAACCCTGACTAGCACCTCTTCTATACTCAACCCCGTCGAATCAATGACTTGCGCATCGTCTGCAGGCTTGAGCGGGGCGGCGGCGCGGTTCATATCCCGCTCATCGCGCACCCGTATCTCCTTTAAAAGGGCGTCAATATTAACATCGACCCCTGCGTCCTTCAACTGGCTGTAGCGTCTTTGCGCACGCTCTTCGGCACTGGCTGTCAGGAAGATCTTCACTGGCGCGTCCGGGAACACCACCGTTCCCATGTCACGACCGTCCGCGACCAGCCCGGGAGGCTTCTGGAAATCACGCTGGCGCTGCAGCAGCGCGTCGCGCACAGGCTGCATGACAGCCACCTTCGAGGCATTGTCTCCACAGGTCTCTGTACGTATATCTGCGGTGACGTCAACACCGGCCATCAGTACCTTTGCCGGCTCACCTGGTGGGGTTGGCTCAAACGCCACATCGAGGCCGGCGGCGACGTTTACCAGAGACGGCTCATCATCCAGGGACACGCCCTGCCGCTCCGCAGCCAGTGCCGTGAGGCGATACAGCGCGCCACTGTCCAACAGGTGCCACCCCAA
Source organism: Marinobacter sp. M5B (assembly GCF_042604615.1). Taxonomy (NCBI): domain Bacteria; kingdom Pseudomonadati; phylum Pseudomonadota; class Gammaproteobacteria; order Pseudomonadales; family Marinobacteraceae; genus Marinobacter; species Marinobacter sp. M5B. The sequence continues at coordinate 2,011,480 of NZ_CP156894.1, read as the reverse complement.
CCGGCGGGCGAGCATCTGGGTAATGGTGCCTTTACCGGAACCGCCAGGGCCGTCCACGGTAATAACCGGTGCCTTGCTTTCAGCCATTACTCAGCCCCTTCGGCGGCGATATTGATGCCAGTCTGCTTTGCCAACTCCACAAAGCCCGGGAATGAGGTGGACACGTTGGCGCAATCGGTCACCTCGATATCCCCTTCAGCCCGCAGAGAGGCGACGGAGAACGCCATAGCAATGCGGTGATCCCCATGGCTATTCACGGTTCCAGCGGTCATCGTCTGGCCACCATCAATGACAATACCGTCTGGAGTCACGGTGGTTTCCACTCCAAGCGCGGTCAGGCCGTCTGCCATCACCTGGATGCGATCACTTTCCTTGACGCGAAGCTCTTCGGCGCCGCGCAGAACCGTTCTGCCCTCAGCGCAGACTGCGGCAATAAACAGCACGGGGAATTCGTCGATTGCCAGCGGAACCTGATCCTCAGGGATATCGATACCCTTGAGTTCGGCGGAACGAACGCGAAGATCAGCGACCGGCTCCCCGCCAATCACACGCTCTTCGAGGACTTCTATATTAGCCCCCATCATGCGCAGGATGTTAATCACGCCGACTCTCGTCGGGTTCATACCAACGTGGCGGATGGTCAAGTCGGAATCCGGGGCAATACTCGCCGCAACGAGGAAAAACGCTGACGAAGAGATATCCGCCGGTACGTCTATGGCGGTGGCGGTCAACGAACCGCCACCGGTCACGCTGGCCGTCGCGGTATCGCGATGCACGTGATAGCCAAAGCCTTCCAACATGCGCTCAGTATGATCCCGGGTAGGAGCTGGCTCGGTAACGGAGGTTACGCCCTCGGCATAGAGACCGGCGAGTAACAGGCAGGATTTAACCTGGGCGCTGGCCACCGGCATCTCATAATGAATGCCGGTTAGCGCGTGCCCACCCCGGATTTTCAAAGGCGGCCGCCCGCCCTCGGCAGTGTCAATCACCGCACCCATTGCTCGCAACGGATCTGCCACACGCCCCATGGGACGCTTGGAGAGGCTTTCGTCGCCGGTGAGCTCGGAGTCAAACGGCTGCGCGGCCAGCAAGCCCGAGAACAGGCGCATGGCAGTACCGGAATTGCCCAGGTACAAAGGGCCGCGCGGCGCCTGGAGACCATTGATACCGACGCCGTGAATGCGGACAAACCCCGCGTCCGGCCCTTCAATGGTCACCCCCATGTCGCGGAACGCCTGCAAGGTTGCCAGGCTGTCCTCGCCTTCAAGGAAGCCTTTCACTTCCGTGATACCGTCGGCAAGAGCACCCAGCATGATGGATCGGTGGGAAATGGATTTGTCGCCCGGCACGCGTATCTCGCCGGAAATCCGGCCGCCGGGTTGAAGACGGAACGTTACCTGTTTCTGACTGTTGTTTGTCACGTAAGCCTGTCCTGAAAGCATCTTGGAAAAATGTTCCCGCGCCGCCTTGGCGCGACTGAAAACCCGCAACAGAGTTGCACTGTCCTGATCGGCGATGGCGGTACGGAGCTGATCCAGATCGTGGGTAAAATGATCAATGACCCGCAACACCGCATCCCGGTTGGAAAGAAAGATATCGTGCCACATCACCGGGTCGCTGGCTGCAATTCGGGTGAAGTCCCGGAAACCGCCCGCTGCGTAGCGGAAAATATCCAGATTTTCGTCCTCGCCTGCCAGGGTATCCACCAGTGAGAAAGCAATAAGATGAGGAAGATGACTGGTGGCTGCCAGCACCTCGTCGTGATAGGCCACAGACATGGTCAGAACCGTCGCACCACAGCCTTCCCACAATGCCCTGAGCTTCTCCAGGTCGGGCTGACCAACGTTCTCCGCCGGCGTGAGTATAACCTTGTGATTGGCAAACAACTCAGGGTTGGCCGCACGGATGCCGCTTTTTTCGGAACCGGCGATGGGGTGGCCGGGTATCACTTTCGCGGGCAGGTCACTAAACACCTCTCGTACATCGTTGACGAAACTCGACTTGGTGCTGCCGACGTCCGTCAACACGGCGTTTTCGCCAAGATGGGGCCTGATTTCCGCCAGCACTGCCCGCGTTGCCTTAACCGGTACCGCCAGCACCACAAGGTCGCTGCCGGCCACAGCCTCAGCAACCGACCCGGCAGCTTCATCAATAATGCCTAATTCAGTGCCAAGCGCCAATTCGTCCGCGCGCTTGTCAGCGCCCACAACGGTAACCGCGAGGCCATTGTCGCGGATCGCTTTGGCCAGAGAACCACCAATCAGCCCAAGACCAATAACAGCAACACGCTGGAACAGTGGCTGAATCTCGGACACGTTACTCTCCCCGTCCGCTGGACGTATCCAGTGCACGGGCCAAAGCTTCGATAAACCGTGCATTTTCTTCGGGCAAGCCAATCGACACCCGCAGATGCCTGGGTAGACCGTAGCCACCAATCGGCCTGACAATCACACCCTGCTCCAGTAGCGACTGATTGATGTCAGCCGCCTGATCGCCCACATCCACAGCAATAAAGTTGCCGGCAGACGGAACGTATTCCAGCCCCATTTCGTTAAAAGCGGACTCGAGCTGTTTCATCCCGGCTGCATTCACTTCACAGGATCGCCGCAGATAGTCTTCATCGCTCAACACAGCAGTCGCCGCTACCAGAGCCAGAGAATCTACATTAAAAGGCTGACGTACACGATTGAGAACATTGGCAATGTCCGGCGAGCTAACACTGTAGCCAGCTCGCAGCGATGCCAACCCCCAAGCCTTGGAGAATGTCCTGGTAACGATCAGGTTCGGATAGCGCTTGAGCAACGACAGGCCATCCACATAGCCCTCCCCCTGAAGGTATTCACAGTAGGCTTCATCCAGAACCACCAGAACCCTGGGGGGAATACGGGCCAGAAACGACTCGATCGCCTCAGCGCCATGAACCGTGCCCGTGGGGTTGTTGGGGTTGGCCACAAACACCAGCGCGGTGCGATCTGTTATCGCCTCCACCATGGCGTCGAGGTCATGGCCATAGTCCCTGGCAGGTACCGACACACCTTTGGCGCCGATTGCCTGGGTAACAAGCGGGTATACCGCAAAAGCATATTGGGAAAACACGACTTCCGAAGAGGCATCTGCAAAGCACCGTGTGATCACCTCCAGGACATCGTTGGAACCGTTGCCAAGGGTAATCTGAGCGGGCGCCACGCCGTATCGGGCCGACAATGCCTGCTTGAGATCAAACCCATTGCCATCGGGATAGCGACAGAGCTCGTCCAGGGCTCCCTTCACCGCAGCCAGCGCCTTTGGGCTGGGCCCAAGAGGGTTTTCGTTGCTGGCCAGCTTGATGATGTTACCGGGCTCCAGGCCCAGCTCCCTGGCCAGCTCATCAATGGGCTTGCCCGGCTGGTAGGGGGATAGCGCCTGCACGCCTTTGACCGCCAGACTTTGGTAATCAATCGACATTTCGACCTTCCTCAGTCATTTGCGTTTCTGTCACAGGACCCCAATGGGATAGGACCCCAGGCGCTTCAGCTCGACCGCCTCTTCATCGATCTCTGACAGCACCTTGCTGACCTGCGCATCTTCCACATGGCCCTCAAAATCGATGTAGAACACGTAGGCCCAGGTACCGCTGGGCGATGGGCGGGTTTCGATACGGGTCAGGCTCAGACCATGTTTGTGGAACGGCTCAAGCAGTTGATACAACGCACCAGGCTTGTTGCGCATGGACACCAGAATGGACGACTTATCGTTACCACTGGCCGGCACTTCCTCACGGCCGATGATCAGGAAACGGGTGGTGTTGTCCGGACGGTCTTCGATACTGGTCGCCAGCATTTCCAGGCCGTAAAGTTCCGCCGCCATGTCGCCTGCGATCGCGGCCGTGCCCGGCTCTTCCGCTGCCCGCCTCGCGGCTTCGGCATTACTGCTGACCGTGACCCGCTCGATACCGTAACGATGGGTATCCAGCCACTGCCGGCACTGGGCGAACGACTGCTGATGGGAATAAATGCGGACAATGTCCTGCCCCTGGTGCTTTGGCGACACCATCAGGTGGTGATGTATCCGCAACTGCACTTCGCCGCAGATCTTCAGCGGAGAGGACATGAACATATCAAGGGTATGGTTGATCATGCCTTCCGTGGAATTTTCCACCGGGACCACACCATAGTGGGCCGCGCCGGATTCCACTTCACGGAACACTGCATCGATGGCGGGCAAAGGCACGCTGACCACGGAGTGCCCAAAATGCTTGAGCGCCGCCGCCTGGGTAAAGGTGCCAATCGGCCCGAGGAAAGCGATGTGCATCGGCTTTTCCAGTGCCAGGCACGCGGACATGATCTCCCGGAACAGTCGGGCCATCTCCTCGCCGGACAGCGGGCCGGGATTGCTCTCCTTTATACGCCTCAAAACCTGGGCTTCACGTTCCGGACGGTAGAAGAATACATCCTCACCCGGGTTGGCTTCCATCTTCACGCGAGCCACTTCCTGGGCGCATTCCGCGCGCTTGCTGATCAGGTCCATGATTTCCTGATCCAGGCGATCAATATCGACCCTCAACTGCCCGAGACGGGCCTGCTCATCACTCATGATCAGCCCCGCTCCTTCGCAAACACGGTCATGTAATCAATCAACGCATCGACACCGGCTTCTGGCATGGCGTTGTAGACGCTGGCCCGCATGCCACCCACGGAGCGATGGCCCTTGAGGTTCAGCAACCCTCTCTCATTCGCACCTTTCAGGAAAGTACTGTTGAGCGCGTCATCTGCAAGGGTGAACGGTATATTCATCCAGGATCGGAAGCGCGGGGATATCGGGTTGGCGTAGAAGTCGTTCTCATCAATAAAACCATACAGTTTGCTGGCTTTACGACGATTGACCTCACCCATAGCCGTAACACCGCCCTGCTCTTTCAGCCATTTGAATACCAGGCCTGCGAGGTACCAGGAGTATGTCGCCGGCGTGTTGTACATGGAGTCATTATCCGCAATGACCTGATAGTTCATCATCGTCGGCGTGATCTTGAGCGCCTTGCCCAACAGATCCTTGCGAATGATCACGACCACCAGGCCGGATGGACCGATGTTCTTCTGGGCCCCGGCGTAGATCAGGCCAAATTTCGAGATGTCCAGCGGGCGTGACAGCATGGTGGACGACATATCCGCCACCAACGGCACGGAACCGCTCTCCGGCACGAAGTCGAACTCCAATCCGCCAATGGTTTCATTAGGCGTGTAATGCAGGTAAGCCGCATCGGTGCTCGTAGTCCAGCTATCCTGATCGGGAATGCTGGCAAAGCCACTCGATTCGCTGCTTGCCACGACATTAACCTGACCATAACGGCTGGCCTCGGCGATGGCTTTCTTCGACCAGATACCCGTGTTCACGTAGTCCGCAGACGTCTTGTCGCCCAACAGGTTCAGTGGAATGGTCGAGAACTGGCTGGACGCACCACCCTGCATGAAGAGTACGGCGTAATCATCTGAAACGCCGGCCAATTCCCGAAGGTCTTTCTCGGCAGTTTCGGCGATTTCCACGAACTCGTCACTGCGATGGCTCATCTCCATCACGGACATGCCGGTGCCGCGCCAATCCAGCATCTCTTCCCGTGCCTGTCGCAAAACAGGCTCCGGCAAGGTTGCCGGGCCTGCACAAAAATTATACGCCCTGCTCATCACTTCCTTCCTCACCGTCGACCTCTTCGGCATCGGTTTCGGCAATACGCTCAACACCCACGAGGCGTTCGTCTTCCTGGCTCAGTTTGATCAGGCGAACACCCTGGGTGTTCCGGCTCAGAACCGATACTTCGTCGGTGCGGGTACGCACAAGCGTGCCTTTGTCCGAGATCAGCATCATTTCGTCGCCTTCAAACAGCTGCAACGCCGTGACCAGGTTGCCGTTACGCTCGGAACACTGCATGGCGATAACGCCCTGGCTGCCCCGGCTGTAGGTCGGGAACTCGTCGAAGGTGGTGCGCTTACCGTAGCCGTTCTCACTGGCCGTCAGCAGAACCGCGTTTTCCTGCGGAATGATCAGTGACACAACATGATGTCCTTCCGGCATTCTAATGCCACGCACACCACGAGCCGTACGACTCATCGGACGTACCGCTTCCTCGTTGAAGCGAACGGCCTTGCCCGCCGAGGAGAACAGCATGACTTCCGCATCACCCTTGGTGATGGCCGTACCAATCAGGGTGTCACCCTCGTCAAGCGACAGAGCAATCAGACCATTGCTGCGCGGACGGGAGAAATTCGGCAACGGCGTTTTCTTGACCACACCCGCCGAAGTGGCCATCAGCACGTACTGGTCTTCCGGATAGTCACGAACCGGCAGGAAGGTGGTAATACGCTCCCCTTCTTCCAGCGGCAGGATGTTGACCATCGGACGACCGCGGGACGCGCGGCTGGCCCGGGGAATCTCGAACACCCGCAACCAGTACACCTTGCCCCGGTTGGAGAAGCACAGAATGGTGTCGTGGGAGTTCGCTACCAGCAGTTTCTCGACGAAATCTTCGTCTTTCATGGACGTAGCGGCCTTGCCACGACCACCACGGCGCTGGGCCTGATAATCTTCGACGGCCTGAGTCTTGGCATAACCACCGTGAGAGATGGTGACCACCAGATCTTCCTCGTCGATCAGATCGGCGATGGTCAGGTCACGCTTGGAGCTGGTGATTTCGGTCAGACGGGTATCGCCAAACTCGGTCACCACCGCTTCCAGTTCTTCACGGATAACCTGCATCAGACGGTCCGGATCGCCCAGAATTTCCAGCAGGTCGGCAATTTTCTCGAGAATGTCCTTGTACTCATTCTGGAGCTTTTCAGTCTCAAGACCGGTCAGGCGGTGCAGTCGCAGGTCCAGGATCGCCTGAGCCTGTTCTGGCGACAGGTGATAAAGACCATTACGCAGGCCAAAGATCTCCGGCAGATCATCGGGGCGGCATGCGTCTTCGCCCGCCCGCTCAAGCATCGCCAGAACGTCACCCGGTGCCCAGCCCTGAGCCATCAGCTTCTCTTTCGCCTCGGCCGCAGCCGGAGACGCCTTGATCAGCGCGATGATTTCATCGATGTTCGCCAGAGCAACCGTGAGGCCTTCCAGGATATGGCCACGCTCGCGGGCTTTACGCAGTTCGTAAATGGTACGGCGGGTAACCACTTCGCGGCGGTGCCGGACAAATGCGTCCAGCATTTCCTTGAGGTTGAGGATTTTCGGCTCGCCGTTGATCAGGGCGACCATGTTGATGCCGAAAACCGTCTGCAACTGAGTGTGGGCAAAGAGGTTATTAATGACCACGTCCGGGTTTTCACCGCGACGCAGCTCAATCACTACCCGGATACCTTCCTTGTTGGACTCATCCCGCAGCTCGGAGATGCCTTCCAGTCGCTTCTCTTTTACCAGCTCTGCAATTTTCTCGATCAGCCGCGCTTTGTTCAGCTGGTACGGCAGCTCGGTAATAATGATGGCGTCGCGGTTGGTTTTCTTGTCGTGCTCGATTTCATGGCGGGCACGGATGTAGATGCGCCCACGGCCGGTGCGGTAGGCCTCAACAATGCCGGCGCGACCATTAATGATGCCCTGGGTGGGGAAATCCGGCCCCGGAATATGCTCCATCAGGTCGTCGATGGTCATATCCGGATTATCAATCAATGCCAGGCAGCCGTTCACAATTTCCGTCAGGTTATGGGGCGGAATATTGGTGGCCATACCCACGGCAATGCCTGAGGAACCGTTTACCAGCAGGTTGGGAATCCGAGTGGGCAGTACGTCCGGAATCTGTTCGGTGCCATCATAGTTGGCCACGAAATCCACGGTTTCCTTGTCCAGATCCGCCAGCAGGGAGTGGGCAATCTTCTCCATGCGGATCTCGGTGTAACGCATGGCAGCCGCGTTGTCGCCGTCGATGGAACCAAAGTTACCCTGACCATCCACCAGCGGGTAGCGCAGGGAAAACGGCTGGGCCATACGAACAATGGTGTCGTAAACGGCCGAGTCACCATGGGGGTGATACTTACCGATGACGTCACCCACCACACGGGCGGATTTCTTGTAGGCCTTGTTCCAGTCGTTGTTGAGTTCGGACATGGCAAACAGTACGCGGCGATGCACCGGCTTGAGGCCGTCGCGCACGTCTGGAAGTGCCCGCCCCACGATGACGCTCATGGCGTAATCGAGATAGGACTGTTTGAGCTCGTCTTCAATATTTACCGGCAGGATCTCTTTGGCTAACTCACCCATCGAGAAAGGTTCCTTTGCATTTGCTGGAAGTCGTTTCAGGGCCGTTCAGAGCGCCCCATAGTTATTCTTTAACAAGCGGCCAATACTACCACATTCAACCCCTTAGCGGGGGATATGGCGGTGGCCGTCAGTCAAAAACCACAGTCTTGTTTTCGTAGGTAATCACACGGTCTTCAATGTGTGCCCGCAAGCCCCGTGACAGCACGTTTTTCTCCACATCCTTGCCCAGCCGAACCATGTCTTCAATGGAGTCGCTGTGGCTGATGCGGACCACGTCCTGCTCGATGATGGGGCCTTCGTCCAGATCCTGGGTCACATAGTGGCAGGTGGCGCCAATCAGCTTCACACCCCGGCTGTAGGCCTGGTGGTATGGGCGGGCACCCGCAAACGACGGCAGGAAGCTGTGATGAATGTTGATCACCTTGCCCGGGTACTTCTCGCACAGACTACCGGGCAGGATTTGCATATACCGGGCAAGCACCACTACATCGGCGTCATAGCCTTCTATCAGGCCATCCACTTCACCGAAAGCCTCGTCGCGGTTGTTCTGGTTCACCGGAATATGGTGATAGGGTATCTCATGCCACTCCACCATGCGCCGGAGGTCTTCATGATTGGAAATAACCGCCACGATTTCGGCATTGATCTCGCGGCTGTGCCAGCGATGGAGCAGATCCGCCACGCAATGGGACTCCTTGCTGCACATCAGGATCACTTTCTTGGGCTGGGCCGAATCAGCAATGTGCCAGTTCATATTGAACTCGCGGGCAATCGGCTCAAAGGCCGTGCGGAACTGGTCCAGGCCGAAAGGGATCGAGTTGGCCTTGATCTCATGCCGCATGAAGAACCACCCGGTCTGGGTGTCGGAGTGGTGGCTCGCCTCTGTAATCCAGCCATTGTAGGTCGACAGAAAGTTACTGACCTTGGCAACAATCCCCACCCGATCCGGGCAGGAAATCACAAGACGATAGGTATGCTCCATGGAAGCCTTTCCTTAATCTGATCCGGGATCACGGGCGCGCAATTTCACACCCTTAAAAATGACCGGCTATGATAGCTTATCTGAGCACCAGAAACGAGGCACAGAAACATGGATAGACACCCCCTACAGGTACGTACCCGAAAAGCCGTCGCGAGCCGCTCACTGGCCGCGAGAATGATGATCGCCCTGGCGCTGCTGCTACCTCTACAGCCGGTGACCGCAGAGGCCATTCTGGAAGGAGAGCGCCACCACCCGGTACAGGCCAGGAACGGCATGGTGGCCACCAGCCACACCCTGGCAACGGAAGTCGCATTGAACGTGCTGAAGAATGGCGGCAATGCGATGGATGCCGCCGTTACGGCGGGATTCGCCCTGGCGGTCACCCAGCCTCGCTCGGGCAACATCGGCGGCGGCGGGTTTATGCTCTACGCTCCGGGCAACGGCGAAGCGGTTGAGGCCATCGACTATCGGGAGAAAGCACCGGCCGCTGCCACCGAAACCATGTTCCAGGACGACGATGGTAACGTGGTCGAGAATCGCAGCCGCTTCACCCACAAGGCATCCGGTGTGCCCGGCACCGTCGCCGGCCTTGCGATGGCCCTTGAACGCCACGGCACGCTGTCGCTGGAACAGGCCCTAGCCCCGGCGATCAAGCTCGCGCGGGAAGGCTTTATTGTACCCGCACGCTTCACCGAGGGCCTGGAACAGGCGCGGGAACGACTGCAGCGCTGGCCGGCAACTCTCGCAACCTTCTATAAAGAGGACGGTTCTCCGTGGCAACCAGGCGAGCGATTTCGGCAACCGGAGCTTGCCGACACCCTTCAGCGTATTGCCGATCAAGGCGTCGATGGCTTCTATCAGGGCAAGACCGCGCAACTCATCGTCCAGGAAATGGAACGTCACGACGGCCTGATCACCCTTCAGGACCTGAAGAACTACCGCCCCAGAATCCGCCAGCCGGTTCATGGCACCTACCGCGGACATGATATCTATTCCATGTCACCGCCCTCCTCTGGTGGCACTCACATTGTGCAGATTCTGAACATTCTTGAAGGCTACCCGCTGGCCGAGTTCGGTCATAACTCCGCCGCCGGTATTCACCACATGGCCGAAGCCATGAAGCTTGCCTACGCTGACCGCGCGGAATACCTTGGAGATACCGACTTCGTGGAGGTGCCACTAAAGGGCCTGACCAGCAAGGCCTATGCCGAAGCGTTGCGTAAAACCATTGATCCGGCCAAAGCCCGGCCGTCGACCGAGATCAGTGCCGGCAACCCCGGGGCCTATGAAAGCCCGGAAACCACCCACTTCTCCGTTGTCGACCGCTGGGGCAACGCGGTTTCCAACACTTACACCATTAATTTCAGCTACGGGTCCGGTATCACCGTTGACGGGGCGGGGTTCCTTTTGAACAACGAAATGGACGACTTCAGTGCCAAACCCGGCGAACCCAACGCCTATGGACTGATCGGTGGCGAAGCCAATAAGGTGGAACCCGGCAAGCGCATGCTGAGCTCCATGTCGCCGACCATTGTCAGGCGCGATGGTCGCAACTATCTGGTTACGGGAAGCCCCGGCGGGTCCCGAATTATCACGACAACCTTGCAGGTGCTGCTGAATGTGATTGATCATGGCATGAACATTCAGTCTGCGGTGAGTGCCCCAAGGATTCACCACCAATGGTTGCCAGACGAGATCCGCATTGAACAGGGCATCAGCCCGGATACCGTGAGGCTGCTGGAGGAAAAGGGGCACAAGGTGGTGACAAAAAGTGCCATGGGCGCCATCCAGAGCATACTGATCGATACTGAAGGAACCCTCTACGGCGGTGCAGACCCGCGCCGCAGCACATCTTCAGCCATGGGCTATTGAGGGGCACACAGCCCCGGGAGGCATTATGTTTTTATCCGTTCAACTGAGCTGCTACCCACTCACCGATGACTACAAGCCGCCCATTCGTGCCGTTATCGAGCGGCTTGAAAAAACAGGGCTGGAGATCTTTCCGGGCCGCATGAGCACCGAAATGTTCGGTGAGTACGACGAGGTAATGCGCGTGCTCTCAGACACCATGAAATGGTCGTTCGAGGAGTACGGTAAAGCGGTGTTTGTGGCCAAGATCATGGAAGGTGATCGCCGGCCACGCTAGGGCGCTTTTGAGCCAGGCCCAGACACTCGCTCTAGTCTGGTGTAACTTTCAAAACACGTCCGTCAGCATTATCCGTTAACAGATAAACCGAACCGTCAGGGCCCGTTACGACGGCCCTGATGCGTTCGCCCAGCTCACCGAACAGGGTTTCCACGTCCGTTGCCTTGCCGTCCGCCAACCGAACACGATGCACCTGCCGGGTCACCAGTCCGCCAACCAACAGATCACCCTGCCACTGAGGAAACAGATCGCCGGTGTAAACGGTCATGCCCGATGGGGCGATGGATGGCGTCCAGTGCAGCAGCGGCGCCTCAACGCCCTCACGCTCCTCGAACGGGGTTACCCGCGCACCGGTATAGTCCAGCCCATGGGTGGTGACCGGCCAACCGTAGTTGGCGCCCGGGCGAATGACGTTGATCTCATCACCACCCCGGGGCCCGTGTTCATGAGCAATCAGCCGGCCCTGTTCGCTGTCGTAGGCCAGCCCCTGCACATTGCGATGACCATAGCTGTAGATTTCACCCTGGTAGGTGTCGTGCCCTGCAAAAGGGTTGTCGTCCGGCACGCTGCCATCCGGGTTAAGGCGCACAATACTGCCAATGTGGTTTTGACGGCGCTGGGCCTGCTCGCGGTAGTCGAAACCGTCTCCGAGGGTTAACACCAGCGTATCATCCGGCAGCCATACCATCCGCCCTCCATAATGAGCGCTGCCCTTCTTGGCCGGTTGTACCCGGAATAGTTCGCTCACATTCTCCAGGCCCTGCTCTCCCAGTTGCCCCCTGGCCAAGCAGGTGTGATTGGCATCCATGGTGCCACAGGCATAACTCAGGTAAATCTGTCGGCTCTCCTCGAAGTCCCTGGCGGGAAGCACATCAAACAGCCCTGCCTGGCCGGATGCGAAAACCTCCGGCACACCATCCAGCGGTTCCGGCATCAGGTCGCCGTTAGCCGTCAGCATTCGCAAACGTCCCGGCCTTTCAGTAACCAGCATTCGCCCATCGGGCAGGAACGCCATTGACCAGGGATGTTCCAGGCCGCTGGCCACAGTTTCAATCGTATAGTCTGTCGCCTCATCCGCTATGGCATCAGATTCAGGCAGAACCGCCCCGGCAACCATCAGAAGCATCGCAACAGGCACTGCCGAGGCATTGCCATTTTTACGGGGCAACCGGGAAACCAGAACGGCAAACAACAAACCAGAGAGAGCAGCCGTTACCAGCATGGCCAACAGTCCACCCATATCTCGCGTGGCAGCGATCAACGTAGGCATGGGCGCCAATGCATCCACAATCCGCAAGGTCGCCCACAATCCCACAGCCGAGGCAAGCGGGCACAGCCACAAACGGCCTGATTGACCAGCCAGCCGGGCCACAAGAGACGCAGCACCCTGAGAGAACAGGAAACTGAGCCCGAAGAGGATGGCGTACAAAGGGGCAAAGTTCAGAAGATCCTGAACTGTGGTTTGCAAACGGGTCGCCATACTGATTTCAACCCCCAGGCCTTCCAGCGCCTGGAGATTGAACTGGGTTTGCACAAGGCTGCCCAGCACGGAGCCCACGATCAACGCGACGATGAATGCCAGCACCACTCTCCTCCAGCCAACCAATGCTGCCATTACTTCTCTCCGGAAGGCTCCAGCTTGTCCTGAGTGCGCAGTTCGAAGTCACTGGCGTCGTGCCGTTCATGCAACTGCCTGCTCTCCTCGCCCCAGGTGCGGTTTACCATCAATCCACGCTTGACCGCCGGGCGTTCTGCGATCTCATCGGCCCAACGCACCACGTTCTTGTAGGTATGCGCTTCCAGGAATTCCGCCGCTTCATACACCTTGTTTTTCACCAGTGCGCCGTACCAGGGCCAGATCGCCATATCTGCGATGGTGTATTCGTCGCCCGCAATGTAGCGATTGTCGGCCAGTTGCCGATCCAGCACGTCCAACTGGCGCTTCACTTCCATGGTGTAGCGGTTGATCGGGTACTCGTATTTTTCCGGTGCGTAGGCGTAGAAATGGCCAAACCCACCGCCCAGGAACGGCGCACTGCCCATTTGCCAGAACAACCAGTTCATGGTTTCCGTGCGCGCCACAATGTCCGTCGGCAGGAACTCGCCAAACTTCTCAGCGAGGTAAAGCAGGATGGAGCCGGATTCAAACACGCGGACGGCCGGCGTGTGGGTGTGGTCCATCATTGCCGGTATCTTGGAATTCGGGTTCGCGTTCACGAAACCACTGCCAAACTGTTCCCCCTCGGTGATGCGGATCAGCCAGGCATCGTATTCCGCTTCCTTGATGCCCTTGGCCAACAGTTCCTCGAACATGATTGTGGCCTTCACGCCATTCGGGGTTGCCAGTGAGTAGACCTGGAACGGGTGCTCCCCTACCGGCAATTCTTTCTCGTGAGTGGGTCCGGCGATGGGGCGATTGATTTGCGAAAAGGCTCCGCCGCTCTCGGCATCCCATTTCCAGACTCTCGGTGGCGTGTAGGTGTCATCGGTCATTCATTCTTCCTCAGTTTAGTGGATCTGTTGGTAACAAGGCCTCACGCGGCCAGTTCCTGGCGCATCATGTTCAGCAGTCCGCCTTCGATAACCATACGGACCTGGCGCTCGCTAAGTTCATGCGTCAGTTCATAACGTTCGCCGTTCCGGGTATTTTTCGCAACAACCCTGTCCCCGGCTGTTAATGTTTCAACCAGCCCCTCAATCGATAACTCATCGCCCTGCTCGATGCTATCGAAGTTCTCTGGAGTGACAAAGCTCAAAGGCAACACACCAAAACTGGACAGATTCTGCCAGTGTATGCGCGAATAACTCTTGGCAATCACTGCCCGCACGCCCAGATAACGGGGCGCCAGCGCCGCATGTTCACGGCTTGACCCCTGGCCGTAATTGTCACCGCCAACGATCAGAGACCCAGTGTCCTGATACTCTTTTGCCCGTTCCGGATAGGTTGGGTCCAGCCGGGTATAAGTAAACTCGCTGATGGCCGGAATGTTACTGCGAAACGGCAGTATCCGGGAGCCGGCAGGCAGGATGTCGTCGGTGGAAACATCGTCACCAACCTTGAGCAGAACCGGCGCCTTCAACGAGTCAGGCAGCGCCTCAAACGTCGGCAGGGTGCTGATGTTCGGCCCCTTCTCAACCACCGTTAATTCCGGGTGCTTCGCCGGCGGGCGGATATTGCGATCGTCCACATAAAAGGTGCTGTGCTCGTCGAACACAGGATAGTTCATATCGAGATCACGAGGGTCTGTAATCACGCCGGTCAACGCAGACGCCGTGGCTGTTTCGGGGCTGCAGAGACAGACTTTGTCTTCATCAGTACCCGACCGACCCGCAAAGTTCCGTGGAACGGTGCGCAGGCTGATCTGATCCGTTGCCGGTGCCTGCCCCATGCCAATGCAGCCATTGCAGCCGGTCTGATGCAGGCGCGCCCCAGCGCTGAGCAGATCGGTAAGATGACCCAGTTCTACCAGGTTTTCCAGAACCTGACGCGACGTGGGGTTGATATCGAAAGATACTCCCTCGCGAACCTGACGGCCTTTGACCATCATCGCAGGAACTGCAAAATCCCTCAGGCCAGGATTCGCGGAGGACCCAATGTAGGCTTGGTAGATGGGCTCGCCAGCCACTTCCCGCACCGGGAACACCTTCCCTGGACTGCTGGGAAGTGCAATCAACGGCTCCAGCTTGCCCAGATCGATCTCGTCATGCAGATTGTAGGTAGCGCCGCGGTCGGCTTCCAGCCTCTGGAAGTCACCTTCCCGCTGTTGCTGCTTGAGAAAATCCCGCACCGCATCGTCCGCCGGGAACACCGTAGCGGTGTGTCCCATCTCCTGCCCCATGTTCGCGATCACATGGCGGTCCATCGCGGACAGCCCTTTCAGGCCCGGCCCGTAATACTCGATAATGTTCCCGGCACCGCCCTTCACTCCGTGACGGCGAAGCATTTCCAGGATGACATCCTTGGCACTCACCCAATCCGGCAGTTTCCCGGTCAGCTTCACGCCCATGACCTTAGGCATGTTGAGATAGAACGGCTCTCCACACATGGCCATGGCCACAGCCAGACCGCCAGCCCCCATTGCCAGCATTCCCAGGGAACCGGCAGCGCAGGTATGGCTGTCGGAGCCAAGAAGGGTCTTGCCCGGTTTTCCAAAGCGTTCCATGTGCACCGGATGGCTGACGCCGGACCCGGCCGGGCTGAACCACAGGCCGAACCGCTCGCAGGCACTGCGCAGGAACAGGTGATCATCGGGGTTGCGGTTGTCAGTCTGCAGCAGGTTGTGGTCAACGTACTGCGCGGACAACTCGGTTTTGACCTGGCCGAGCCCCATGGCCTCCAGCTCGAGCATAACCAGTGTACCGGTTGCATCCTGGGTCAGCGTTTGATCGATCTTCAGCCCGATTTCCTCGCCTGTCTTCATCGTTCCCGACACCAGGTGTGACTCGATCAGCTTCGTGGCAACATTGCGCGGTTGATTCTTCGTCTGTTTCGTCATCGGATGACCTCCATGCGAGCCAGATTTCAGACCTTCATACCGTTAACTATAGATCCCGCTGGCCAACCCTGTCGTCAGGACTGGGGAAAACACAGCTCCTTGCTTCGGGACGTCAGGCTGCTCCACTTCGGTTTGCTGGTGTTGCGTACTTTTTTCAGATAGGTGTTCACGTCGCTGAAGTGCTTTTCGGTGGCACCCATCCCGATTGCCTCGTCCCGGTGAACACCGGACATAAACATCAGCGCCTTATATTCATCGCCGCCATCATCAATCGTGCCGCTGAGCATCTTCAGATGTGAGGCGCAAAAAATGTGCAGGTTGCGTTTATCGTAATCGACCTCCTGGGCCCAGCCATTTAGGCTGAATACAGTCAGAACGACGAAAACGCATAGGGTTGGTTTCATGAGGCTTTTCTCCCGGGACCAACAATGGATGTAAGTGCGCTGCCACTGTAGCAGACAGATCAGGGCCCGTATGGGGAGATTAACTCCCTGGCACTTCGGAACGTTAACTACGCCTACAGCGGTTTGCGCTAATATAGTGATTACCTGTCGCGTTTACTGGACCAGGCCAAGCCTGAATTGGAGTCAGGGCAATAATAACAAGGGGGACTGCCATGAAACGAATTGCTCTCGCATCTGCCATCGGCATCGTTGCCGTCACGGTCAGTATTTCTTTTTGGCTGAGCCAGACGGATTCCTCTGCCGACATCGCAAACTCCATCAACACCTCCCCAGCTACCCAGGCACTGCCTCAGGAACCGCAGCCGACCAGCCGAAGCCAGAACAGAGGGCTTACAGCCGAACAACAGGCTTTGCTGGACAACCCGCAAACGCTGGAACTGGCCAACCGGCTCGACTTTGAGGAAGAACTGCACACCTTCTTTGCGAACGCCAAGAGCCTGTCTTCGGAAGAGCGCGCAGCGGAGGCTGCAATGCTGGAACAGCGCCTGGCTGAGTACGAACGCCTGGGACAGGTCAGCGCAGCAGAGAGCCTGATGGTTCGCATTGCCATGACAAAACTCACCATCGAAGACGAAGCCGCGCAGAAACGGGCGTTGCAAGGCCTGATTGACCGGCAGAATGCCGCTGCGCAGGCACGCAAAGAAGAATGGCTGGCCAAACCCAGGCCGGAGTTTGAAGCCTATAAGCAGCAGGAGAAACAAATCGTGAAAGAGGTGATGGCAATGGACAAAGTGCCTGCAGGAATGACCCGCAACGAGTACTTACGCCAGCGATTGCTGGAAGCCCGTGTGGCCGCCAACAAAAATGGCGATGCGCCTCAGTAACGCGTCGCCATTCCTATCGGCGGGTTCCCCGATTCCGGAGAACCTGATACCCAATGTTCTACAGAAGCTGATCAAGTGCCCAGTAGAGCGGATTGAACGGCTTGTTGTAGTCAGCCTGCTGATCGGTTTCAGAGGCCTGCATCACAGCACCGCTTCCGTTCAACACATTGGCCACAAAGTCATCCAGCTCCAGCCCGGCTTCCTGAATGTCTGAGTTGGCAAACTCAATAATTGTGGTGCAGTGGCTCTCGTTCACATCGCGGAACCATGGCAGGTAATACCCAAAATTATTCAGGTTGGACAGGGTACCCTTCAGGCGCTCTGTATCCGTATACCAGCGTTCGTGGATCAACGCCTCTTTGGTAGCCTGATCCGGCGCATTCTCGATTTCCGGATAGAAACGCTCGTAAGAATAGGAGGAGTAATTCAGATCCTGCCAGAAATGCGTATGCCCCATCCGATCATTCGGTAGCTCCGCAGAAAGGGCCGTATACAGTGAGCCGAGATCGTTCAGGTTCATCAGTGGAAGCCCGTCACTGAGGTATTCCAGCGGACCATTGGGCTGATCCAACCCCCAGGCATCACGGATAAACGACTGCAACAACACCGAAGGATAAGCTTCTGGATCCGCTCCGGAAGGCGCACTGAAGGCAGGTCCAGAGTCGTTGATCATGTACCCCCGGTTGGGCTCCATATCTCGGCGAGTCGGGTGATAATTGGTCAAACTGCCCAGGCCGCCGGCACTGCATCCGGTCGTCAGCAATTGCTTCGGCCGCTGCAGATTATCCTTCACCCACGAAATCGCGGCGCGGGTGTTGCGAAGGCCATTGTGATGCCAGATCAAAGGCTCCGCTTCCCCTTCCGGATCTTCGTACACGGCCACCTTGTCACCGGAGTAGACGTCTCCCGTGCAGTACGGGATATAAACCATGTTCCAGTTCTGGGTCTTGACCGATGTCAGTGGATTCAGGCGCACCACAAACGGACTGACCAAGCTGGCACTGGGGTTTGTCAGGTTCATGTAGTCATCGGGAATACCATCCGGGTTGCGGGCTCCCCGAATGCCCGTCTGGCCAGAGCAACTCTCGTAATCCCAGCAAGCGCCGCCCCCTTCCAGGTAGATAATCGTATTACTGGTGTTCGGCACGCGGTTCACAAAGAACTTGTACTCAGAGCCGTTACCACAGACAGCGCCGGTTTCGGGTGCCAGGGGAATGGTTTGCCAGGCGTAGTAGTTGCCTGGCGAAAAACCATCGTTGAACCCCGGCGGGTTGGCAAGTAAGGGGTAGTCACCCTGACGCTGAGCTGCAGTAACCGGGTTATCCGCTGCCGGTGGATTAACCAGATTCCCGAGTGTTCGCCAGAAACCATAGTCACCCAGCTCAGCCATCGCCGGGCCTGTTACGCCCAGTAGAATAAGAACAACTAGCAGTTGGTTCTTGATGCTCGTTTTCACAGGCATCCCTCCTTGATTGTTGTTATTGGGGCGTAGTCAATCATTGAGCTCACCCCTGAATCGAAACTAGACGTGACACTCTGTCATTTCAATGAATCCCCCTAGAACAATTGGTCCTAAAAAATGATAGGTAATAGCGTTATTGAAAAATGTAAAGGAAATGACTGAATTGGAGAGAACTACCTCCTCTACTGCCTACTTAATATTGGCCCAATGGGACTAAGAGAATTTTCATCACGACATAAAACATAACAATTTGGCACTATTTAGAAACTAACTTTCTGAAATAAAATGGATATTTAGATCATCAACCAACAGGCAGCGTTCAACATCAGGCGGCTGTAATTCACTTTTAACAGCGATTACATAAGGGAATATTTGATGCTGGAAAGCAGTTACAACGAAGTTTTGGTCGCCTGTTCTATAATCATTGCCGTTCTTGCATCCTATACGGCCCTGAATATGGCCAGCCGTGTCTCCAGCGCATCGGGCCGCTCTGCGGTTCTATGGCTGATTGGCGGTTCCATCGCCATGGGCTTTGGCATCTGGTCCATGCACTTTATCGGCATGCTCGCCTTTAGCCTTCCCATCGAACTAGGCTACGACGTCCCCCTCACCCTGCTGTCATTAGTCATCGCCATAGCGTGTTCTGCGTTCGCCCTTTATCTGGTGTGTCAGGACACGCTGCCCTGGGGGCGGCTGCTATCGGGTGGTTTACTGATGGGCCTGGGTGTAGCCAGCATGCACTACATCGGTATGGAAGCATTGCTCATGCATCCGTACATTTTCTATGTACCCTGGCTGGTGGGGCTATCCATTGTTATCGCCATTGTCGCGGCCACTGCCGCCCTTTGGCTGGCGTTTCGACTGCGAGAGGAAAGCAAGCGCGCCACCTTCGGCCGCATTGGCGCGTCCCTGGTTATGGGGTGCGCCATTATCGGCATGCACTATACCGGAATGGCGGCCTCCAAATTCCCGATCGACAGCTTTTGCGGCGCGGCCAACAGCGGGATCGATACAAAGTGGCTGGCTGTGCTGGTCATCATTGTCAGCCTTGCGGTGTTCGCCATTGCTCTAATTGTGTCAATGCTTGATGTACGCACCAGCCAACTGTCCAACTCACTCGATGACGCCAATAACGAACTCATAAAGCTCGCCCTGCAGGACAACCTGACCCGCATACCAAATCGTGTTCTATTGGGAGATCGGCTGGAGCAAGCGATACACCGAGCCGAGAGAAACAACGGTGAGTTTGCCGTACTGTTTTTGGACCTGGACGGCTTTAAGGCGATCAACGACATGCACGGGCACCATGTCGGAGATCAGTTGCTCAAAGAGGTGGCGCATCGCCTGCTTTCAAACAAACGTGAGGGAGACACAGCCGCGAGGCTTGGAGGGGATGAATTTGTACTCTTGTTGGAACCCTGCTCGCCGGAAACTTCCGCCGTATTTGCGCAACGGTTAATTGATGCCATTGAGCAGCCCTACGAGACTTCAAATATCCCCCTTCACATTTCCACCAGTGTCGGCATCGCGATTTACCCCCAGGACGGTAAAACCGAACATGAGCTGATGGTGAATGCTGACGCCGCCATGTATCACGCCAAGAAACAGGGCCGCAACGGCTACTGCTTTTTCGAACACGGCATGAACGCCAATGTGCACCTGCAGATGCAAATGCAGCGAAATCTGCGGCAGGCCGTCAGCCGCAACGAGCTGGTACTGCATTATCAGCCCAAGTTTGTTGCACCAGACGGCCCCATGACTGGCCTCGAAGCCCTACTGCGATGGCAAAGCCCCGATCACGGATTCCTGTCACCCGATCGTTTTCTCCCGCTGGCAGAGAGCTCCGGGCTGATCGTGCCCATTGGCAACTGGGTCATCGAGGAAGCCTGCCGGCAAATGAAGGTCTGGTACGATCAGGGGCATCAGGAGTGGAGTGTAGCGGTAAACCTTTCAGCGGTTCAGCTGGAGCATCATAGCCTGGTTGACGTGGTTCGCGAGGCATTGAGAAAGCACTCCCTGGATCCCTCACACCTGGTGCTTGAAATCACCGAAACAACGGCCATGTGCAACGCAGAGACAAGCCTCACCGTATTGAACAAACTGTCGGATCTTGGCGTGTCCATTTCCATCGATGACTTTGGCACCGGCTACTCAAGCCTGCTCTACCTCAAACGTTTACCAGCCAACGAACTGAAAATAGACCGCGGCTTTATTACCGAACTGGCCCAGGATAACGATGATGAAGCAATCATCCAGGCGATCATCGCTCTGGGCAAAACGCTGGATATGAGGATTGTCGCAGAAGGTGTTGAAACAGCCGAACAACAGGCACTGCTGACCCAGCTTGGCTGCAATACCCTGCAAGGGTATCTGTTGGCGAGGCCTGCCCCGCCCGAAGCGTTGCTCGAGAAGATTGCTCACATGACCAAACGTACGGAATCGGCTCTGGTTACTTAGGTGAGCGAAGCTGCGTGACGACTGTTGGCATCGCTGACAGAAGAATGCTGCTGCCAACTATGTTGAACTATGAAAACGACGGTGCAGATCACGCACCTGTTCGGCAAGAGCGGGAACCGGACCTTCAACTGCCACGTTTGGAACGACTTCTCGGATTGGTAACGCTCGTACGGGAGGTGCTGGAACTCCAAGATCGGTAAGCCATGCCGCCAATTGCTCGGAGGAGCTCACGTACACGATACGTCCCAGCCCGACCCAGCCGTGGGCGGCGGCACACATTGGACAATGCTCACCAGACGTATAGACCGTTGCTTCTGCTCTGGCCTCCGGGGTCATATTCGCCGCAGCCCACCGCGCAATCTCAAACTCCGGATGGCGGGTTCGATCACCTGAGGCAACGTGGTTGTGATCTTCAAAAAGTACCTGCCCCTCCGCTGCTACAAGCACAGAGCCGAATGGCTCGTCACCCAGCTCTAGAGCCTCAGTTGCAAGTTCTATGCACCGACGCAGGTGCTGTATCTCTCCATCGTTCACCATGACGTGCTCCTCGAATCCTGTGGCCAATATCGACGCAGAAGTGCGGGTGCCGTCCATCGGCCGCGTACTGATGCGGTTGATTATATTTTGCTGGCTTCGGCTTCAGGCTCACGCCCACCGCGCAACACCAAATATAGCAGCGGGCCGGCAGACACAAATACTGCTGTAAGAACAAAAAATGGGATGAGATAGCCCAACCCTTTTCCGCGACTTTTGCCATCCCGGTACATCCAGACACAGGCCAAAGCAGCGAGAATGTAGAGATCAATAACAACCTGGGCTGTGTCCGGGCTGGACATGAGCTGAACGCCAAAAGCTAAAAGCGACTGCTCTGCTCCGGCCATTACCCAAAAGGTAAAACCCATGAACAGACAGAGAATGATTAGGGGTAAAGTCGATACTCTCATGATCTTCCTTGATTGAAGTTTAAGAAATATAACGCCTTGGCTTTGCGGCGTACCGGAGCACCAGCATAGGTGCGTTCGACAACAGCCCCTGGCTAAGCTGCTTCGAAGTCCAAGCGATGAATACCATCCAGATTGACTGTGCCGCGAGCGACCCATAGGTCATACATATCTTGCATCGCCAACCAGCTCTCAGGAGTACGCCCGAGAACCTTGGACAGCCGCAACGACATTTCTGGGCTAATACCACTATCCCCTTTGAGCAGCCGAGACAAAGTAGAAGGTGAAACGCCCAGACTGGAAGCAAGCTGACGAGAACTGATACCGAAAGGCTCCAGGTACACCTCGCGAATGAATTCACCAGGATGAGGCGGATTATGCATAGTCATTAGTGATAATCCTCGTAATCAAGAGTGTAGGCGTTGCCGTCCTGGAACTCGAACGTCATGCGCCAATTTCCGTTAACCCTAATCGACCAGCGGCCTTTGTCTTTGCTCTTCAATGGATGAAGCCGAAAACCAGGGATATCCATGTCTTCCATTGAAGTCGCCGTATCCAGAGCAGCCAGTTGCATACGCAGCCTCTTGGCATGGTCGGGTTGTATGCCAGACGTGTGGCCGGTCGAGTAGAACCGCTTCAGTCCTTTGTGACGGAATGATTTAATCACAATAGAATGCTAGCATGTTGCGCACCACGCAACAATAGAGCTTAACGCCAGGCTAAGCCGCCGGTTGGAACGCCAGCGCAAACCGGTCGGCTTGAGCCACTGGTTAACACTGATGCAACTTTTTGATGTCTTCTAAAAGGTTTATCAATGACTCGCGAGAGCCAAGGTTGAATGCGTGGGTACTTCGATCCCACTTACTCGTAATGCGGTTCATAAGCTTTTTCGTAACTTCCACAAGATCACGAAGCTCATCTGGTTTGACCCCTGCTTCCTCAAATACTTCTTTGACCGTGTGAGCATTTGAACGGTGACCAAATGCCTTATTTCTGAGAATGCTCACCTTGACCCACAATGGCTTTGCTTCGTCCTTGTACAACTTTTCAATTTCTTCCAGCACCTCATTGGAAAACGCATGCTGATCCCGAAGCTCTTTGATCAAGCCAGGAATGTTGTATGTATCCTTGCGTGTTTCGTATAGCCGATACAGCTCCACCAGAAGGGCCACAAAGTGCGCATGGATAGAAGTTTGAAAGAAAAGGCTGTACTTGTTCATACCATCCACATATTTGGGACGGGTATCTTTGCCTTTGTAGACCCACCACACCTCGTAATTCAGTCCGGCAACTGTCGTAGTGTGTCGTAATTCTTCAATGTAACTTCCGATATTCTCACTCATGCTTCCTGCACCCACTGGTGTTAACGCCAACAGCACGCGCGGCTGCGGAATGGAGGCAAAGCCGCAATGCAGTAGACGTCGCCGTCCTGTGATTGTTAGAGATATCGCTGGTTGCGGCTGATATCCCAGTAAATTTCATAGATTGCCGTGGCTAGTTTTGATGCGGTGGAGTTTTTCCGCCGGTACATTGTGTTCTCTACGGGGCTACGGAGGACCTCTCCGTTGCTTTTAAGTATGGGCCCAAATTTCGTAGCTTCGGCGATCACTCCGAGCCATTTCTCTCTGAGTTGTGGTGGTAAATCTGAAGTTCTCACAACATTGAAAACTGAGGAGGCCGCGATGATTCGATGCCTGGCATCACCCGGATGAGTTGCGAGACAGCCAACAGCTGTAGTCAATTTTTCAATCGCGTAACTGTATGGGCTCGCCTCTGTCACCTCAGCCTCCTTGAACTTCTCACGCGCCATTCAGTCTTGAGTTCTTGTATTAATTTCTTAATCTGAAGAATGATTTCACTAATTTTCTCAGTATCAAGAAAGATCGCTTCTCCCTCCAAATACCACTTGAGTACTTCGCATTTGCTAATTTCCTTTAATGCTTTTCCGTTGTGGTGCAATATCGACTGTCTGTAAAGTCGCAGATCACCCATGATCGGGGCTTGAATATCATGTTTCTCTTTACCAAGCAGTGAAGCGATTCTCTGCCTGTGAAAATTTTCCCAGAACGCATAGATATTCACCGCAAGCATATTCCCCGCGAACCACTGGTTCATTCCACGCTCGGCATTTCTGGAGATGTATTCGTCATATGTGCATGTGTGTATTTCGACGAAACCGGGTTCACCCGGCTCACCTTCGGCATAACTATATACACACTCTGCCCCAGCTTCTGCTAATTCGGCGTCGCTCGCGTTATCACCACACAGAAGCTTGGCAAGATTGACCTTTCCCCTTTCACTCTCTGCATGGAGGTGTCGAAAGCCGGCTATGGAGTCCAAGTAGGCACCGTAAAGTCCGTCGACGGTATGCTCAAATTCAAAAATTTGCTTCATCGCAATCTAGGCTTGAGGCTCGTTAATTTTCTAACGCCAGCCAGCATGCGCGGCTACGGAATGGAGGCGAAGCCGCAATGCAGTAGGCGTCGCCGTGACTGGCCTTGTATGGATAATTTCTGCCAGTGTCTGCCAAACCAATGTCGGGTCATCCATCGGTCTTACCGACTGGCACCAGTTTCCCAAGCAAAGCTTTCGATGGATAAAGTGCGAGCGTCAAAAGCACAAAGTACAGAAGCAGGCTGAAATTAAACCCTAATCTTTGTGCTATCCACATTATGACTGTCGCGACGAACACCATTAACGCGTAGACAGAGAGACCGTTCAACAGGGTGAATGTCGAATCTTTCCCGCAGCTTTGACAGGTGTAGTTTTTCCAGCGCGAGACTCTCAAAGTCTCAGACAACTTTGCTTTCGCATTACAGTGAGGACAATTCACCTTGCTTCCTTAGAAACACATAACGCCGCGCACAACGGCGCCCTTAAAATGGAGGCGCAGCCGCAATGTAAAGGGCGTCCGGCGGCCATCGGCCGCGTACTACAGCGACTAGTTAGAAGCCGGTTCACCCGATAGTTTTCGATCCAAACCGCAGCTCGAATGCGAACACCAAAGAAACCCCGCACCTGCTCACGGTCCGGCACCGATACAAACCAACAGACTACCGGGCCAATTCAGAATTTTCGACGAACAGCCCCACAACCTGAGCACCCTGCTGATAACCCGATAGAAGCCGAAATTGGCTTCCAGTTTGGACGACGATATTGCTGGCCTTGGCAACG
Source organism: Marinobacter sp. M5B (assembly GCF_042604615.1). Lineage (NCBI taxonomy): Bacteria > Pseudomonadati > Pseudomonadota > Gammaproteobacteria > Pseudomonadales > Marinobacteraceae > Marinobacter > Marinobacter sp. M5B. Next base: position 1,986,314 of record NZ_CP156894.1, on the reverse strand, counting down.
ACGCGAAACCAAAAACTACCACACAATTTGCCGCCAAGGCCCATGCACCCAACCACCAAAAAAACTACCGGAGCCTTGGCTTATAACGCTGATGGTAACCGGCGCCGTAGCGCAGCGAAGGGAACCAAAAGCGGTACGCTTTTGGCGTCCGGTTGACCGACTGGTTAGTGGCGTATAGCAACATTGTCTGAATTTGGCTCACCATTCGAATTCGCTTAATGCACCAATGCTAATCGACCTCTGGATTTCTCCTCTAAAAGCTTACCAAGCTCCTCAAGCTTCTCTTTACTAAAACTTCCAAAGCCATGAAAGCCCATCATGAAGCGTAAGCCATCCAAGGTTTTTACCTCTAAAACATAGTTCATAGCATTGTTGCCCTCTGACGCAGTGACCCGCACGATTGTCATTGCGCCATCAGACGAGAATCTACTGTTTCGCTTTCCGAACCAGTGCTTACCCTTCAATATAAATATCGACCCATCCCTTTCCAAGGTTATTCGCTTATCTGGAACTAAGAGATAAAAAAGGCCGAATACCATAAGCCCCAAACCGATGCTTGCGAACCAGAACCAAGCCTCTAAGGCTGGATCATCCCAAACGAAAACAATCAAACACGCGGCAAGCAAGCCAATCACGCCGAAAATAATCGCGTTGGGTAAAATCGGACGGTCGAAGCACACGCTTTCACCGTTCGATTTGACCATTTTGTACATATCGGTCGAAAACACGTGTCTAGACCTTTTCTAAAACTCTCAAGGACAGAGGCTCACCGGCCGCTAACGCCGCCAGCATGCGCGGCTACGGAATGGAGGCGAAGCCGCAATGCGGTAGCCGTCGCCGTGCCTGGCATGGTTAGAAATTTTCACGGCCTTGCCCCTCTTTATTCAGCCACCTGAAAACTGCTTTGCCGTAGGATAAAAAATATCCAGATAGAGCAAAACTGAAAGCTGAAGTATAGAACGGATCCCACCTGAGGTTTGACAGGCGAATGACCCCAGACTGTGCCTCTGGCGGCTCATACATCATGATTGAAATAACGTTGACCATGAACTCCAGGGCAAAAAACACCGACACCAACAGGAGCAAAAGACCGATTGTCCGGATTACCAGCCAGATTGCTGACTCTTTTTGCATACTCGAGACCCTGGATTTATAACGCCTGCGTAAACGGCGGCTTTGGCGCAGCGAAGCGGAGCAAAAGCCGTCCGGTGGAGGGCCTTTAGGCCCGGAACGTATTTGACGCACTTGTTATGTTTTTAATTGCTCAACTTCTGCCCTTAAAGACTCGATATCAACATGCTTTGCGACAACAGGCCATTGCTTGACAGCGGAATCTAAATACATGGACAGCCCATACAGGATGCCTGAAAACGATGCGATGAATGGAAGGTACAATCCTTTAAAATCCTGAAAATAGAGAACGAAGCTGAACAGGAAGCCAACCCATGCTGTTAGCGCCAGGAAAAGGCTTTTCTTCTTGAGTTTCGCTCGATGAGAGACTGGATCTTCAAGAGCGGAAAGAACGCCCAGCAATGTTTTAAGTTTTAGTTGATTGCTCATTTCAATCCTAGGAAACATAACGCCGAGCACACCGGCGCCACGCCAGTGGCGTCCGGTGCTGTGTATTGTTAACTGTCACGCAGCAGTGCGACATTGAAAACCTTAGTAATCTTGGCATGACCGACTAGCCGGCCGCCTTCCTGAACCTTGAGCACTTTACCCACCCACAGCGAATGAGGATAGAGATCAGGAGAGAGTAGCCAGATATTGGTAGGGCAGCTTTGGCCTGGTGCAAGCCGATCTTGGCCGATGTACTGGTGTAAGCCTGAAGTTAGATAGTCATCACTCACCGAGTGGGCAGGACGATAGCCTGATATGGCTGGAGTAGATCTGCCACCCTCTTCTGTGCTCAGCAGTGTAACGACTGCTTCGATATCGGGTGTTCGCTTCAGGTCTAGGCTCATAAAGTTAACGCCTTGGGTAAGCTGCCGGTACGCAGCGCAGCGTAGTACCGGTCAGCTTGACCCACTTGTTAACGTGTTTTGAGAATTACCGGAATCTGCTTCTGGCTCATCAGATTCCGAATTGTCACGGTGCAAATATAGGCCGTACACCAAAGCCAAAATGCCGAAGAGAGCCAAGGACAATGTTAAAAACATACCAGTTTTGCTCAATATCTGATCAAGCCAATCAAGAGCAGGGGACGTCTGATCAAGTCTATCTAGCTTGATCCCTCTAAGTTGAGATTCCATGTCGGAAACCATAGCCCCGTACGCCTTACGTTCGACAATCTCATTCCTTAATTCAGGTGGCGTTCCTTTGTTGTTGTTCTTATACAACTGCAAAGCCTTTTCGCAATACCAAGAGGCGTTCTCTTTATCTATCGTAGCTGGTTTAAGACACAGCTCCGCAAAACCAATCGTTGCTTGGTAGAGACTTGCTTCTACAATCCGATTCCTTTCTTTCGATACCTGATCATCATGCTTTCTAACCTCTGAAAGCAGTGACTGAAGTAATAAGTAGTAACCAGCAATAAAAATCAGACCAAACAGACTTAAAACCAAAAGCCTTTTGAACCAGGAGCCTCTACCCCACGAAAAAACGGGCTGCAATAGACGTTTCGCTACAGCACCTTCTTCAACCAAACTGTTCAGAGACAACACAAACTCCTTCTGTTAGATAAAACGTTAACGCTCCGCTAATGTGCACCGCCTGCGGCGTCACCATTGAGCGGCTTGTTAGCAGATTCTGCCTGAAGACGCTCCACCAGCCACACCTTGATGATCGATTGACGGGTAACTCCGTAGCGCGCAGCCTCACGGTCCAACGACTCCACAACCCAAGCCGGGAAGTCGACGTTGATTCGCTTTTGTTCCTGATTAACGCGACGAGCAGACGACAGGTCCAGGTCATCAACAATATCTTCTTGACCTTCCTCAAATTTCTTATCGAAGTCTTTAGCTTTCATAGAGCTCAACCTCCTTCTTGCGGGAACGTCTGACTGAAATCAGACGAATACGAGCATCCCTGTACGTGACGACAGCCGACCAGTGCTTTTCACCAATCTTGCCTATCAGCAAAAACCTCTGCTCATCCTCTGATTTTGCGCGGATCTCCAGCAGGTACGGATCTTTCCACAGCCCTTGGGCAGCAACGAAATCGATACCGTGTTTGTCCAGATTGGCCTGGCTTTTGGCTTCGTCGAATTCAAATTCATCCATGAGTACAAATTATTCCTTTTTTACTCATTCTGCAAGATTTGGGAGGAGTAGTGAAACTGCTAACGCCGAGCACAGCGGCGCCACGACAGTGGCGTCCGGTGGACGGTCTTCAGGCCGGGAACAGACTTAAGCGACTTGTTAATGGTGTGCGAGCTTACCTGCAATTGCCTGCCTCAGATTCCCTTAACTCATATTTGTGATTCAAGAAGATCTCTGAGGAACTTCGGAAAGTTGAGATCGATTCTTCCAAACGGGAGGCTAGTTTTTCCAAAATTCTGTTCGGCGCACCAGCACCGGCAAATTGGACGAGAGCTTTCGCACTACTTTCTACCTTCAGAAAACCGGACATATTTTCGGTTTGTGTTACTGCTGACAGACCACCCATACCTCCGAGATCTACATTACAACTCAACTGTTCCTCACGTCGACTTGCCATGAACGAATGAAGCTCCTCTACTCTTTCAACGTTTAGCCAGGAAGTCGTTTCTTGCAGGTCCGACAGCCGCTTTTGGTACTCACCAAACTTCTGCAAGCAAAAAGATACTCTTTCTTCTCTATCACTCATCGGCGCTTTTTGTTCACACGCATATACAAAGCCACCCGCGCCGAAAAATAAAATCAGTGAAATCACACAATTGATTGATCGATGCACACTCTTTCCTTGAACCATTAACGCCTGCATTTGCGGCGGATTTGGAGCGCAGCGGAAAATCCGTCCGACAACATGCATTTGTTAAGCGCTCTTCTGAATACACTAGAAATCAGAATCATGATCTTTTTCCGCAATTTTCTTTTCGATGTTCTCGATAAAGTTCGCAACACATTTACGTAGCTCGACCAGCTTATCAGCTGTGATTTCTACATGGTCTCCGTCCTTAGTTCTACCTCCTCGATGAACTATGTCATGTCGAATCACTATGTGCTGCATGAGCTGTTCAATTTCTGGTCGCTCGATATTCAGTGCACTCGAAAATAGCGGCATAACCCTATCCAAACGATGCCAGACGGTTTTCTGTATATATTTTTCTACTTGCTCTCGCAGCCCTTCAAGCCGATCAAATATATTTGATAACGACAATTTTTCCTGTTTAAAATCAAAACAGTAAAACACAAACCTTTTGAAAACAGCTTCGTCAGATTTAACCCAATATGACATGGAATCTGATAAATAGGTTTCTAAAGCAGCAATCAGGTGGGAATAAAGAAGTTGGCGAAGAAGCTTTTGATGCTCAGCGCCTAGCTCTGTAGAGTGCAAAGAATCGATTTCCGATAAGCGCTGGATAAATTGCTGGTAAGGCAAGTCTTCTGACTCAACCTCAAAAGCAAAGTAATCATCGTAATCTGGCTCGGTATGTATTGGAGCCCATTCATATATTCCATCGGACTCAACAGCCTCAATTACAGCACGCACTATCTCGTCATCAAATAAGTGGCCAAACCTACCATAGAGCTCATCCTCTGCTTCGTAGGGACCGCCATGGACGTAGATGTACCCTCCTTCGCGACCGTTGTAAGGCGTATCGTTCGCTGGGTCCCAGTAACGACTCAGGAACCATTGCCGCATTGCCTCATGACGAAGGTTGGGCGATGCGGATAAAAGCCACTCATTATTAGGTTCGAAACCTGATCGTGTATTCGCTCCAGCTTCATCGGGCAACTCAGGATAATCGTCTTCGAAATGGTCGTTGTGGCCCATCGTAAACCTCGAAAAATGGCTCGATATTATTTGGAGCAAAGACACTTAACAGCTAATTCAACGACAAATGACATCTACCAAAAACGCACCTATTTCCATACACCCTAGATGTCACTGACCATAATTTTCTTTTATTTTCAATAAATTAAAATATTCAACAACTGACCAGTCTGAAAAATAAGCGTCAATTGTCAAGTTTCACCCAGTACGCCTGTTCGCTTATCTGAAATAGACCCTCAACGACTATTCCATATCTTTCATAGAGTTGTCAGCTCATTGGCACAAATTTACGAAGTTTTGCGACAATTGTCGTATATCTCCGTTTTTCACCGTGAAATAACCCAAAAGCAGGCCTAAAATACTGTATAAATAAACAGCATGGAGGCTGAGCCGATGATTTTGGATGTCCCACCAAAGTTGCCAGACAACCCTACCCGCTTTATGGATCAGCTGCGCACACTGATTCGTAGCCGAAATATGGCCTACAAGACTGAACAGACGTACTGCCACTGGATCAAGCGCTTCATCCGTTTTCATGGTATGCAGCATCCTTCTGCGTGTTCGGCAAAAGAGGTGGAACAATTTCTATCGCACCTTGCGGTGCAGCGTAACAACAGTGTCAGTACCCAGCGGACTGCGCTGAATGCCCTCGTGTTTCTGTTCCGCGAGTTTCTGGAGCAGCCCCTGGATGAACTATCGTTTGAAATGGCACGAAAACCCAGACGCTTACCCACCGTTTTTACCCATGATGAAGCCAAAGCCGTTATCAACGGCCTGGAAGGCGCTCCTCAGTTGGTTGCGCGCCTGATGTATGGCTCCGGCCTGCGAATCAACGAAGCCTTGAGACTTAGAGTGAAAGATGTGGATTTCGGGATGCAGCAAATCATCGTGCGCAGTGGAAAAGGCAATAAGGACAGAACAACCTTGCTCCCGGACTCATTGGCAGAGCCATTAACCCTGCAAATTGACGCTTGCTTGGTTCAGCACAAGAAAGACCTGGCCGGCGGTCATGGCGAAGTCTATATGCCCTTTTCTCTGAATCAAAAATACCCCAGCGGAGGCAAAGAACCTGCCTGGCAATATCTGTTTCCAGCCGCCAAGTTATCCATGGATCCGCGTAGCGGCGTCTTACGCCGGCACCATCTTCTGGATCGCGGTGTTCAACGGGCCATCGGTTTAGCTATTCGTGAGGCGGGAGTATACAAGCAGGCAAACAGCCACGCGTTTCGCCATAGCTTTGCCACTCGCCTACTGGAAAACGGATACGATATTCGCACTATTCAGAAGCTGCTGGGCCACGCCGACGTGCGCACCACTGAAATCTACACACATGTGGTTCGTAAAGGAGGCTTTGGAGTACGCAGCCCGATAGACGACACCTTCTAACTTTCCCAGCGGCTTTCCGGAATGCGCTGTACGTGGATATGCCCGATCAGGCGAATGGTGGGGCGAATCAGGAATTGGAAACTGCCAATAATGAACAGCCAGATGGCCGCCTTCTCGTGTTCGGGAAACAGAAACAGGATGCTGCCCACCAGAAACCAGATGGCGATCAGGAAATCATTGATGATGCTGAGCACTTCGTAACGGCGCCGTATAACCAGCTCTTCATGGCCTAACCGAAAGGTTAGTGGGTTATCTGTACGGTCTTCAGCCATTACACATCCTGTTTCCGGTGGGTTTGGTGAATTATTGCATGTCTTTGTAGGCTGCGTCGGTGCGCGCCGCCATGATGTAATCGTTTTTGTGCAGGCCGCCTATCTTGTGGGTCCACCAGCGTACGGTGACCTTGCCATATTCCAGAAGGATGGCGGGGTGGTGCCCTTCCTCTTCGGCCAGGTCACCCACCTTGTTGGTAAATGCCTGGGCCTGGGCGAAATTCTTGAGCTTGAACACTCGCTGTAACTGTTCCTCCCCGTCCAGCTCAATCTCCTGCCAGTCGGGTACATCTTTACCCAGGGCTTGCTTCTGATCGGCAGTGACTGTGGGAGCATCTGCGCTGCAGGCTTCACAGCTTTGTTTCGTCAGTTCACTCATTTCAACCTCCATGGTTGATGGCTGTACTACTAAGCGTGGGTTCGTTCCGCCACATTATCAACCCACTGCTTGAAATCCTGTCTTTTTCAGAATACTGTATATTTAAACAGTATATAGAGAACTTTCCATGAGCGAGATTCTGAACACGCTGATGCAAGACGCCCGTGTATGGCAGGGTCAGCAGCATATCCGTACCAGCCGGCCAACGGAGCCAACCGGTTACCAGGTGCTGGACAACCAGCTCGGCGGTGTTGGCTGGCCCCGTGGGGCGTTGAGTGAGTGCCTGCTGGATGAGCCCGGCATTGGTGAGCTGCACCTGCTGCTACCCCTGATGCAACGGCTTTCTCAGGCAGGTAAGACCGTCTTCTGGCTGAACCCTCCCCATACACCCTACGCCCCTGCCCTGGCCCGCGAAGGGGTCAATCTGGATCAGGTCATACTGATCAACACCGAAGACGATGGCGACTTCCTGTGGACACTGGAAAACTGCCTGCGTTCACCGGTCACCGGCCTGGTGATGGCCTGGCCCGGAAAACTGGCCGCCCGTGACATACGGCGCTTGCAACTGGCCGCGGAGGCCGGTAGCAATGTGTGCGTGCTGTTCCGCGAACGGCGCCATGCCGAACAAAACTCCCCGGCGGCGCTACGCCTGGATCTGACGGCAGGAAGTCAACAGGCGCTCAAGGTCAATGTTCTGAAACGTCGCGGCAGCTGGCCCGGCCAATGTTGCTCCGTAGCCATGTCCCACCGGGCGGATCTGGCCTTCCGGGAAGCCCCCCGGGTGGTCCAGGGCCCCTGGGCCGGCAAGACCGGGTAAGGCGTATCATGCTCTGGCTGTACCTGCATTTTCCTCACCTGTTGCTGGATCATATTCGCCGCTCCCGCGAAAACCAGGGGGCGCTGGCTGTTGTGGAAGGCTCCGGCCAGAAGATTATCCAGGCCTGCCCGGAAGCTTATGCCCAGGGAGTACGCGCTGGCATGCGCCTGAAAACCGCTATCAGCCTGGTTCCGGAGCTGCGTATGCTCAGGGCGGACCACCAACAGGAAGCCCGGATACTGGAAGACCAGGCGCGCTGGCTATACCGGTACGCGGCTCATATCGTATTGGTACCCCCGAATGGCCTGTTGGCGGAAGTGGGCAGCCTGCAGCGGCTTTACGGTGGGCTGGCAGCCGTCTGGCAAACGGTGGAACAGGGGCTGGAGGAACGCCAGCTTAACGCCTGGATCGCCATCGGCCATACCCCAATGGCCGCCCGGCTGATTGCCCGGGCCGGCAAGGGCGAGTGCACGGCGGACAAAGGCCATATCCTGCGTACACTGGGGCAGATGCCCCTGCTGACGGCAGAGTTCGATGACAAAACCTGTACCCGTCTGCAACGGCTCGGCCTGAACACCCTGGATGAGGTCTTCGCACTGCCTGCCAGTGAACTGGCCCGCCGTCTGTCGCCGGAAACCCTCGCGTATGTGCAGAAGATCCAGGGTAACCGCGCGGACCCACAAACACCCTGGCAACCGCCCCACACCTTTCGCCAGCAGGCGGATTTTGTGCAGGAGATTGAGCAGTCCCAGGGCCTGCTGTTCCCCCTGCAGCGCATTCTGTCAGAACTCGAGGAAGACCTGTGCTGGCGACAGCAGGATACCGACAGCCTGCTGCTGGTCCTGCAGCACCGGCATGAGGAGCCTACCCGCATTCGGGTTCGCACCTCCGGCCCCGAGCATCGGGCCGAAGCATTTCTGAATCTTATCCGCCTACGGTTTGAGCAGCACCCGTTAAGGGCTCCGGTGATCTCATTAGTGCTGTCCGTTAAACGCTTCCTGGGGCGGGAAGTGGCCCCTGGCCAGGATCTCTTGGGTGAAACGCAGGATCTGAACGAAGCCTGGCACACCCTGATCAGCCGTCTGCAGGCACGGCTTGGCGGACATTCATTACGGCAGTTATCCCCGCAGGCGGATCACCGGCCCGAACGGGCCTGGTCGGCCTCCGAAGTGCAGCGGAAAAATCATACCCGCCTCCCTTTTCCCGACCAGTTACCCCGTCGTCCTTTATGGTTACTCAAAGGGCCACAACCGCTGGCCGAAGCTCCGACCATGTGGTTTTCGGGCCCGGAACGGATCAGTGGAGGTTGGTGGGATGGCCAGCGGGTTCACCGGGATTATTACATTGCCGAGCTGTCCACCGGCCAGCTTGCCTGGGTGTTCCGGGATGTGCGGGATGGCTGGTTTGTGCATGGCTGGTTTGGCTGATGGACAACTTCAGCTATGCCGAACTCTTCTGCTTCAGCAATTTCACCTTCCTGACCGGGGCCTCACATCCCCATGAACTGGCCGAGCAAGCACTGGAGCTGGGCTACTCTGCACTAGCCATCACAGATGCCTGCTCAGTGGCTGGCATTCCTCGGGCCTGGGCCGCACTGAAAGACAGCGCGGTAAAGCTGATCACCGGCAGCTGGTTTGAACTTGAGGATGCCCCACCCGGAGCGGTTACTCCCCGCTTCATCCTGCTAGCCCGCACCCGTAAGGGTTATGGTCAGCTTTGCCAGTTGATCACCACTGGCCGACGGCAAGCGGAGAAAGGCCAGTACCGGTTATTCTTCCGGGATATCGAGACCCATTCCCTGGACGATTGTGTGTGCCTGTGGCTGCCACCCTCACCCACTGTTGCAGATGCAGACCAGGCCCTGGCCTGTGGTGAGTGGCTTCAGCGCCTGTTTGAGCCGAATCTCTGGATAGCCGCAGCCCGCACTCTTGAATCCGGAGAGGAGCAGCAACTGGCCCGGGCACGCTGGCTGGCAGACCACCTGCGTTGTCCGATAGCCGCCACCGGAGAGGTGCACATGCACAGCCGCGAGCGGCAACCGTTGCAGGATGTGCTCACCGCCCTGCGCAACCACACCAACCTGGAGAACGCCGGCCATTGCCTGTTCCAGAACGGGGAGCGCTACCTTCGACCATTACCGGTTCTTGATCGCCTGTTTCCGGAAGCCTGGCTCAGGGAAACCCTGGTAATTGCTGAGCAATGTACTTTCGAACCGGGTAGCTTGCGGTACGAATACCCACCGGATCTGGTGCCGGCCGGAACATCGCCAGCGGCCTACCTGAAACAACTGACCCAAGACGGTGAACGCCGGCGATACCCAAACGGCACGCCACAGAGCGTTCAGAGGCTGATACGCAAGGAACTAAGCCTGATATCAGAGATGAAGTACGAGCACTACTTCCTCACTATCCAGGATATTGTCGCCTTCGCACGCAGCAAAGGCATCCTGTGCCAGGGCCGCGGGTCGGCTGCCAACTCTGCCGTGTGCTACTGCCTTGGCATCACCGAGGTCAACCCGGCTCGCGTGGAGTTGCTGTTCGAGCGCTTCATCTCCAAGGATCGTGGAGAGCCACCCGATATTGATGTGGATTTCGAGCATGAACGGCGGGAAGAGGTTATCCAGTACATCTACCGGCGTTACAGCCGGGAACGCGCAGCCCTGGCCGCCACGGTGATCCGCTACCGGCCGCGCAGCGCCATCCGGGATGTGGGCAAAGCCCTGGGTTTTGATCCCGCCATGGTGGAACAGCTTTTGGAAGGCATCGATTGGCGGGACAAGGCCAGCAACTGGCGCCAGCAGATTCTCGACAAACACCTCACCCGCAACCCGAAAGTGGCCGACCAGTTCTTTACTCTGGTGAATACCCTGTTGGGCTTCCCTCGCCACCTGTCCCAGCATGTCGGTGGTTTTGTCATCAGTGCCGGACCATTGGCCGAATTGGTACCAGTGGAGAACGCGGCCATGGCGGACCGTACCGTCATACAGTGGGACAAGGACGATCTGGAAAGCCTGGGCCTGATGAAAGTGGACGTGCTTGCCCTGGGCATGCTCACGGCCATCCGCAAGGCCCTGGAGCTGATCAGTGAGGAAAAGGGTGCTCCTTTTTCCATGCAGGATATTCCCCTGGAAGATCCCGCCACCTATGCCATGTTGCAAAAAGGCGACAGCATCGGTGTTTTCCAGGTGGAATCCCGTGCCCAGATCAACATGTTGCCGCGTCTGAAACCGGAAAAGTACTACGATCTGGTGATCGAGGTGGCCATCGTCCGCCCCGGCCCTATCCAGGGTGACATGGTTCACCCCTATCTGCGTCGCAAGCATGGCCTGGAGCCGGTGGACTATCCCAACGACGCTGTACGGAACGTTCTGGAGCGCACCCTAGGTGTGCCTATCTTCCAGGAGCAGGTGATCAAGCTGGCCATGGTGGCCGCTGGCTTCTCTGCCGGTGAAGCCGACCAGCTCCGGCGTGCGATGGCTGCCTGGAAGTCCCACGGCGACCTGACGCCATTTCGGGACAAGTTGATCAACGGCATGCTGGAACGCGGCCACGATGCCGATTTCGCCGAACGGTTATACCTGCAAATCTGCGGGTTCGGTGGTTACGGTTTTCCCGAATCCCATGCCGCCAGTTTTGCGCTGCTGGTGTATGTGTCCTCCTGGATTAAACGCCACTACCCAGCCGCTTTCTACTGCGCCCTGCTCAACAGCCAACCCATGGGATTCTACTCACCGTCCCAACTGGTCCAGGACGCCCGTCGTCATGACGTCACCGTGCTACCCCCGGATGTAAATCACAGCCAATGGAATCACACCCTGGAGCCGCCCAATCGTCATTTACGTCTGGGGCTCAGGCTCATACAGGGCCTCTCTGCCAGCGGCGCCGAGCGCCTTTACAACAATCGCCCGGCTGAAGGTTACCGGTCCACCGCCGAACTACGTCACCTGGCCGGCCTGAACCAACGCGACATGGAACTGCTCGCAGGCGCTAACGCCATGCCAACGTTTACCACTAATCGCCATCAGGCTTACTGGCAACTGCTTGAGCACGAACAGCCCGCGGAGCTCTTTGCCAAAGAGACAGCGGCTCATTACCAGCCAGAACACTGTTACCAGTTGCCCGAACCCACGGAAGGCCAGAATGTACTGGCCGACTACGCCAGCCAGGGCCTGACCTTGCAACGCCATCCCCTGGCCCTGCTCCGGGAACAGGGGCACCTGAAGTTCTGTCTCAGCGCTGAACAACTCAAGAATATCCAGCCTGGCCGACCGGTTCAGGTTGCTGGCCTTGTCACAGGCCGCCAACGCCCCGGCTCCGCCTCCGGCGTCACCTTCGTTACCCTGGAAGACGAAACCGGAAATGTAAACGTGGTGGTCTGGCTGGAAACCGCACGGCGGCAGCGCAAGCCGTTGATAACGGCCCGGTTGTTACATGTGAAAGGGATTCTGGAAAGAGAAGGCGATATTGTTCACGTGATGGCAGGAAGGCTGTCGGATTTGAGCCATCTGATTCAGACGTTACCGGTTAATTCCCGGGATTTTCATTGATGAAGCACCATTGCGGAGGCGACTAAAACAAGAAAGCCCCGCAAAAGCGGGGCCTTCTCTCAGGCGCTGAAGTGAAACAATCAGCTAAGCAGCTTGATCATCACACCTGCAGCCACCGCAGAGCCGATAACACCGGCCACGTTTGGCCCCATAGCGTGCATCAGCAGGAAGTTCTGCGGGTTGGCCTCAAGGCCGACCTTGTTGGATACCCTTGCAGCCATCGGCACCGCAGACACACCAGCGGAACCAATCAGCGGGTTGATAGCTTCCTTGGTGAAGCGGTTCATCAGCTTCGCCATCAGAACACCACACGCAGTACCCACAGCAAAGGCCACAATACCCAGGCCCAGGATACCCAGCGTCTGCGCATCCAGGAACTTGTCAGCCATCAGCTTGGAGCCAACCGACAGGCCCAGGAAAATCGTTGTGATATTGATCAGTGCGTTCTGGGCAGTATCGCTCAGGCGCTCGACCACGCCACACTCGCGCATCAGGTTACCAAAGCAGAACATACCCAGAAGCGGCGCAGCGTCCGGCAGGAACAGAACCACCGCAATCAGTACCACCAGCGGGAACACGATTTTCTCTTTTTTGCTCACCGGGCGGAGCTGGGACATCTTGATGGCCCGCTCTTTCTGGCTGGTCAGCGCCTTCATGATCGGCGGCTGAATCATCGGCACCATCGCCATATAAGCGTAAGCCGAAACTGCAATCGCCCCGAGCAGGTGCGGCGCCAGAACACTGGACACATAAATGGAGGTAGGACCGTCCGCACCACCGATAATACCGACTGCGGCGGCTTCAAGGATGGTAAAGTCCAGGATACCCAGCCAATCGAGCAATGCAGCACCCAAAACGGTTCCGAAGATACCGAACTGGGCTGCAGCGCCAAGCAGCATTGTCTTGGGGTTCGCCAATAGCGGGCCAAAGTCCGTCATTGCGCCGACACCCATGAAAATCACCAGCGGACCAATGGTGCTACCGATAACCACAGAATAGAAGTTATACAGCATGCCATTGCCATAGCCGAAGTCCTGGGCAATGGCATTTGCCATCGCCATGTCGGAGTAGCTGGCCTCTTTGACCGCCACCTTGAAGGCTTCTTTCAGCTCAGGGGTAATAGCCTGGCCGGCCTGATAAGCAACATCCAGCGGCGCAGCCAGTGCGGCCAGCACCTGCGTAGTGTCGCTCTTCAGGGCGAAATGAATCGCGTTCTCCGCCGCAGTCAGGGCAAGCCCCGCCTCCGGAATATTCGCCAGAATACCGCCGAACCCGATGGGTACCAGCAGCAGCGGCTCGAACCCCTTGCGAATCGCAAGGAACAGAAGAAGAAGGCCGATGGCGATCATGATCACCTGGCCAAGTTCCATATTGAACAGGCCACTACCTGTCCAGAGTGTCATTAATTTATCCATGGAATGCTGGCCCTTATGCGATTGTCAGCATTTCATCATCAGGGGAGACGGCATCACCGACCTTGATGAAGACTTCGCCGATGGTACCGGCTTTCGGTGCCCGAACCTCGGTTTCCATTTTCATGGCTTCGAGAATGATCAGCACATCGCCCTCTTCCACGGCGTCGCCGGGAGATACCAGAACCTTGAAGATATTGCCGCCCAGAGGCGCGACCAGAGGCTCGCCTTCACCCGCAGCCGGTGCAGGCGCGGAAGAGGAAGCAGCAGGTGCGGATGCAGCACCGCCTTCACCCTGAATCTGGCTGATTTCACCGCCTTCGGACACCGCAACAACATACTTCTTGCCATTAACATCGACAGTGTAGGTTTCCGGGCCTTCAGCTTTCTTGCCAGGTGCTGCGTCTTCAGCGGTCGGAACCGGCTCAAAGGCATCCGGGTTGTTACGGTTTTCCAGGAACTTCAGGCCGATCTGCGGGAACAGTGCGTAGGTCAGCACGTCGTCCTCAACATTGTCGGCCAGCTTGATGCCCTTCTCTTCCGCCAGCTTCTTCAGCTCGTCAGTCAGCTTGTCCATTTCCGGCTCAAGCACATCGGCCGGACGACAGGTCATCACTTCCTTGCCATCCAGAACGCGCTCCTGCAGCTCCTTATTCATGGCCGCCGGCGCAGCGCCGTACTCGCCCTTGAGGATGGCGGAGGTTTCCTTGGAGATGGACTTGTAACGCTCACCGGTCAGAACGTTCAGTACCGCCTGGGTACCCACGATCTGGGAAGTCGGAGTGACCAGCGGAATGAAGCCCAGGTCTTCGCGAACCTTGGGGATTTCATCCAGAACTTCGTCGAACTTGTCGCTCGCGTTCTGCTCTCGCAGCTGGTTTTCCATGTTGGTCAGCATGCCGCCCGGTACCTGAGCAATCAGGATGCGGGAATCGGTGCCACGCAGGCTGCCTTCAAATTTCGCGTACTTCTTACGCACCTGGCGGAAATAGCTGGCGATTTCCTCAAGCAGGGTCAAGTCCAGGCCGGTGTCACGATCTGTGCCTTCCAGGATGGCAACAACCGCCTCGGTGGGCGAGTGGCCGTAGGTCATGCTCATGGAGGAAATGGCGGTGTCCACGTTATCGATACCGGCTTCCGCGGCCTTGATGGCGGTGGCGGTAGACATGCCGGTGGTGGCGTGGCACTGCATATGGATGGGAATATCCAGCTCTTTCTTCAGACGGCTGACCAGATCAAAAGCTACGTAAGGCTTAAGGATACCGGCCATGTCCTTGATGGCGATGGAGTCCGCGCCCATGTCCGCCACTTCTTTCGCCATTTCAACCCACATTTCGATGGTGTGCACGGGGCTGGTGGTGTAGGCGATGGTGCCCTGGGCATGCTTGCCAGTCTTACGAACGGCCTTGATGGCACGGTCCAGGTTACGCGGATCGTTCATGGCGTCGAAAATCCGGAACACGTCTACGCCGTTCTCGGCGGCACGCTCACAGAAACGGTCGACCACATCATCGGCGTAATGACGGTAACCCAGCAGGTTCTGGCCACGCAGCAGCATTTGCTGTTGGGTGTTAGGCATGGCCTTTTTCAGTTCACGGATGCGCTCCCAGGGATCTTCGCCCAGGTAACGGATGCAGGAGTCGAAGGTAGCTCCGCCCCAGGATTCCAAAGACCAGAAACCAACCTTGTCGAGTTTCTCGGCAATGGGCAGCATGTCGTCAAGCCGCATGCGGGTGGCAAGCAGGGACTGGTGGGCGTCACGCAGGATAACGTCCGTAATCCCCAGCGGTTTCTTTGTGTCAGTCATCGTGTCAGCCTTCTGTTTAAAGGTTCTAATCTATCTGCCAGGTCACTTCTTGTGGCGTGACCGGTATTGTGCAATCGCTTTTTTAATCGCTTCAGCGGTGTCAGGATCAACCGACGATGGCGCCGAAGGCCTTGCACGTGGAGTACGGGCCGGAGCAACGGGTTCAGGCGGGCCGAACCGATGGACCAGTTTTGACATGAGCAGGGTTGCAAACACCAATATGATCAGGAATACGAAGACAAACCCCATGCCTGCGACCATCAGATCGATGGCTTGTGACATTAGCTCACTCATAACAAATAGCTACCTGTATTGAGTTGTTGATTTTCCCGAGCCCTTGACCAGGCCTCGCCAGGAGCGTGGTTTTACCAGCCATTCGGACAGTTCGGGGGGCAAAATCCCGCGTAATTTACCGTTTTCCGACTCACTGAGCAACCTAATTGGCGGTTTCAATAGGTGGTTTCCGAGCTCTCTGGCCCGTACTGACGGGCCTGGAGTGGGCAAAAATCATTCTCATTCATGCATACCGCACACGCATTTTCCGGCCCTTTATACGCCCCTGCTCCAACCTTTTCAGAGCCGTGGCGGCTGATGCCTTCTCCACTGCCACAAAACACTGAAAATCGAATAGATCGATCTTGCCTACAACGGCCCCGGGCAGCCCAGCCTCACCGGTCAGCGCACCAAGCACATCTCCTGGCCTGACCTTGTCTTTGCGCCCACCCGCTATACACAGGGTTCTCATCGCCGGCTCCAGCGGCTGCAACGCAGTTTTCAGCAGCTTGTCTGTATCCCCCCAGGTCACGGCTTGCTTACGCCCGGATTCCAGCCGATTAATCTTATGGGCCTGCGACGGGGTGCAGAAGGTGACCGCAAGCCCCTGCTCCCCGGCCCGGCCAGTTCGACCGACTCGGTGAGTATGTACTTCCGGGTCCCTGGCCGGCTCCACATTAACCACTAACGGCAAAGATTTTATATCCAGACCGCGGGCCGCCACATCGGTCGCCACGAGCACGGAACAGCTCTGGTTGCCGAAACGAACCAGAACACTGTCACGATCCCTCTGCTCCAGATCACCGTGAAGCGGGAGCGCCGCAAACCCGAGGCCGTTCAGCTCATTGGCGACATCATCACATTGCTGTTTCGTGGTGCAGAAGGCAATGCAGGACGCTGGTTGGTGTAACGACAATAGCGCCGCGACGGCCTGGACTTGCTGCCCGGGTGCGATCTCGTAGAATCGCTCGGTAATATCGGATTCAACAGCCTGACTCTCAATCCGGACGTCAGCCGGCGCATGCTGATATTGCTCGCTCAACTTGCGGATATTCTCGGGCCACGTCGCCGAGAACATCAGGGTCTGCCGTTTTGCGGGCGCCTGGCTGATGATGTCTTCCACCGCATCCTGGAATCCCATATCCAGCATCCGGTCCGCCTCATCCAGGATGAGGGTTGTGAGCTGGTCCAGCTTCAGAGTGCCCTTTCGCAAATGATCCTGAATACGCCCTGGAGTACCCACCACAATATGAGCGCCATGGCTGAGGGAGCCAATCTGGGGGCCGATAGCCACGCCACCACACAGCGACAGAATCTTTACGTTGTCGCGGGCCCTTGCCAGCTCACGCAGCGACTTCGCCACCTGGTCCGCCAGTTCACGTGTGGGACAAAGTACCAGCCCCTGCACCGAAAAGCGTCGCGGATTCAGCCTTTCCACCAGGCCAATGCCAAACGCCGCCGTCTTGCCGCTTCCGGTCTGCGCCATGGCGATCAAGTCCTTACCTGCCATGGCATGAGGCAAGGCGCCGGACTGAATCGGTGTCGGATTTTCAAAGCCAAGCCTCGACAGGTTCGCGAGCATTGGCTCGGAAAGGCCCAACTGACTGAATGACGGCATAAAAGAAATTCCCGGGGGCAAATGGATAAATAAAGGATGGGTTCGACCAGCAGCGCTGCGGGCGTATACTTGGGGCCAAGTTTACCAGAAATTGCAGACACTCACGGAGCCGTTCATGCCATCACTACAGGATCAGTTGTTGAAAGCCGGCCTGGCCGACGAGAAAAAGGCCAAAGCCATTCGCAACGAGAAACATAAAAAACGCAAACAACAGCCCAAGGGAGCGGTTGAGGTCAATGAAGCGGAGATTCGTGCCCGTCAGGCACGGGAAGAGAAAGCAGAACGGGATCGGCAATTAAACCTTGAGCGCCAGAAGCAGGCTGAGAAAAAGGCCATCCAGGCCCAGATTCGGCAACTGGTGGAAACCAATCGTCTTGATCGCTCGCGAGGTGAGACCTCTTATCAGTTTGTCCACGACAAGAAAATCAAGAAGCTCTTTGTGGACGACACCATGGTGGATCAACTGTCACGGGGAAGGCTGGCTATTGTCTTCGTGAACGACGCCTACGAAGTGGTAGCCGAGGGCGTAGCCCGCAAGATCATGGAGCGGGACGAAAGTGCCGTGGTGGTGTTGCATGACCGCAAGAGTGACGATCAGGGGGATGATGACCCTTATGCCGGATATGAGATCCCCGACGATCTAATGTGGTAAGGCAACAAAAAGCCCCGCTCTCGGCGGGGCTTTTTGTTTAATATGGCGCGGCTGGGAGGATTCGAACCTCCGACCGCCTGGTTCGTAGCCAGGTACTCTATCCAGCTGAGCTACAGCCGCTAAAAACAGTGCCTACTGAAAATGGCGAACTTGGTATAAGTGGCGCGGCTGGGAGGATTCGAACCTCCGACCGCCTGGTTCGTAGCCAGGTACTCTATCCAGCTGAGCTACAGCCGCGCATTCATACTTCCAGATTCAGCAATGTTCTCTTTCTTCTCCGAAAAGAAATGGCGGAGAGGGAGGGATTCGAACCCTCGATACGCGCAATGCGTATGGCTCCTTAGCAGGGAGCTGGTTTCAGCCACTCACCCACCTCTCCTTGAGAACGGGGCGTATACTACCATAATTTTTCTGATTTCATAGGGTTGACACGAGTTTTTTCGAACCGCGCTCCCATAGGTTCAGAAAAGCCGTTCGGGAGACACAAAAAAGCCGTTCGGGTTTCCCTCGAACGGCTTTTTGTCACTCTCAGCTGTTGCCGGGCTCCGGCTCTTCAGAGCCTTTCTCGCTCTGAATTCGCTGATAGATTTCTTCGCGGTGAACCGCCACTTCTTTGGGGGCGTTTACACCAATGCGAACCTGGTTCCCCTTCACCCCAAGGACGGTTACGGTGATTTCATCACCGACCATCAGGGTTTCGCCAACACGGCGGGTCAATATCAACATGTCCTTTACTCCCTTATCCAGAGCTACCTGTTCCGACAAATGTATACTGCTTACTTTTATAGTGGGATCACTTGCCAATCAAAAGCCGCACAATCACTTATACGTACTTATAAAAGCAAAAGCCTGCAAATGATGCCCTTTTTTCGGAAAACCAATGCGAACCGGCTTTTATGTTCGCGTATTTTCAGGCTTCCTCTACCCCGGGCTTGTCCAGTTCGAACGCACTATGCAGTGCCCGAACGGCCAGCTCAAGATATTTTTCGTCAATCACCACGGAGATTTTAATCTCAGACGTGGAGATCATCAGGATATTGATTCCTTCATTAGACAGTGCTGCAAACATTTTAGTTGCAACGCCGGCATGAGACCGCATACCCACACCCACAATACTGACCTTCGCAATCTTGCTGTCGCCGCTAACTTCACGGGCACCCAGTTCGTCGGACACCCGCTGCAGAATGGCCTGGCCACGCTTGAAGTCGTTGCGATGCACGGTGAAGGTGAAATCCGTGCGGTTATCCGCACCCACGTTCTGTACGATCATGTCGACTTCAATGTTGGCATCGCTGATCGGCTGAAGTATACGCAGGGCGCTGCCCGGGGTATCCGGCACACCGGCGATTGTCAGTTTGGCTTCATCACGGTTAAAGGCTATGCCGGAGACAACCGGTTGTTCCATGGCGTTTTCATCCTCAAGTGTAATCAGGGTACCTTCGCCTTCCTCAAAGCTGGAGAGCACCCTTAAAGGAACATTGTATTTGCCTGCAAATTCCACCGAGCGAATCTGAAGAATCTTGGAGCCCAGGCTGGCCATCTCAATCATTTCTTCAAACGTAATTCGCTCCAGCCGGCGCGCGCTGTCCACTACCCGTGGGTCAGTGGTATAGACACCGTCTACATCAGTGTAGATCTGACACTCGTCAGCCTTCAATGCCGCAGCGAGAGCAACAGCAGTAGTATCGGACCCGCCACGACCAAGGGTGGTAATGCTGCCGTTCTCGTCAATGCCCTGGAAACCGGCAACCACAACCACGCGACCGGCGTTGAGGTCTTCCCGCATGCGCTGCTCGTCAATCTGCTTGATGCGCGCCTTGGTATGGCTGCTGTCGGTCAGAATTCGAACCTGGGCACCGGTATAAGAGCGCGCATCACAGCCGCGCTTTTGCAACGCCATGGACAACAGAGCAATGGTCACCTGCTCCCCGGTCGAGACCAGCACGTCCATTTCCCGGGGCGTGGGCTCTTCCATGATGTCGTTGGCCAGACCAATAAGACGGTTGGTTTCCCCACTCATGGCAGATACCACAACCACCACGTCATGACCTTCCTTGCGGAAGCGGCATACCTTTTCTGCAACCGCTTCAATCCGTTCTGTGGTGCCCACCGAAGTGCCACCGAATTTTTGAACCAAGAGCGCCATTTCTTTCCCGATACCAAACGTGGACAGACAGCGGGGCAGCGCCCCACCTCAGACGACCAAATGGGCGAGATTATATACACCTGCCCATTTTGGATACAGTTATCTATGCAATATTTTTCTCAACCCAGGCAGGAACACCTGCCAGGGCATCCGCCAGTTTTGATGGGTCGTTTCCGCCACCCTGGGCCATATCTGGACGACCGCCACCTTTACCGTCAACCTGAGCCGCCAGATGCTTCATCAAATCTCCGGCCTTGATCCTGCCAGTCGCCGATTTGGTGACACCGGCCACCAGTGTCACTTTGCCGTCTTCAACACTGGCCAGCACCACAACACCCTCGCCCAGCTTGTTCTTGAGTTGGTCGGCGGTTTCCATCAGCGCTTTGCGATCCGCGCCTTCCATTTCAGAGGCCACCACTTTAAGGCCAGCCACATCCACGGCAGAACTGGCCAGATCGCTACCAGCAGAGCTTGCCAGCTTCGCCTGGAGAGCATTGATGTCTTTCTCCAGCTGTCGATTACGATCCAGCGTCTGCTGAACTTTCTCGACCAGGGACTCACGCGAACCTTTGACCAGCTTTGCAGCTTCCCGCAGGGTTTGCTCGGTCTCCTCAACCCATTCCAGAGCGCCAAACCCAGTGACGGCTTCGATACGGCGAACGCCCGATGAAATACCGCTCTCCGATGTAATACGGAACAGCCCGATGTCGCCGGTACGCGCCACATGGGTGCCACCGCACAGTTCCACGGAGTATGCGTCAGAGCCCATGCTCAGGACTCGGACGGTATCGCCATACTTTTCACCGAACAGCGCCATGGCACCTTTGGCCTGGGCCTGTTCCATATCGGTGATTTCGGTCTCAACCGGGGTGTTACCCAATATTTGCTCATTAACCTGACGCTCGATTTCCCGCAACTGTTCCGGTGTTACCGCCTCAAAGTGGGAGAAGTCGAACCGCAGTTTGTCAGGATCTACCAGCGAGCCTTTTTGTGTAACGTGCTCGCCCAGCACATTACGGAGCGCGGCATGCATCAGGTGGGTTGCGGAGTGGTTCTTCTTGGTCCGCTCACGACGAGCGTGGTCGATGCGGGCATCCACTTCCAGACCCGGGAACAACTCGCCTTCAATCACGGTACCGATATGCAGGTGATTGCTGCCCTCTTTCTGGGTGTCGGTCACCTTGAAGCGGCCACCGCTCCAGGTCAGCAGGCCGGTATCGCCCACCTGACCGCCTGACTCCGCGTAAAACGGCGTGCGTTCCAGCACCAGAACCGCTTCATCGCCGGCTTGGGCCGTTTTCTCTTCACCACCCACTATCACGGTGCGAATGGTTTCGTGGCCGTCGATATGTTCGTAACCGGTAAACTCGGTAGACCCTTCAATGTTCAAACCGGCTGCATTGTAATCCATGCCGAATTTGCTCGCCGCGCGGGCACGCTCGCGCTGGCGCTCCATGGCTTTCTCGTAGCCATCGTAGTCCAGGGTCAGGCCACGCTCACGGGCAATGTCGTTGGTCAGGTCAACCGGGAAACCGTAGGTGTCGTACAGGGTAAAGATGGTTTCGCCCGGAATTTCGGAACTCTTGAGCGCCGCAATGTCCTGTTCAAGCAGGCGCAGGCCTTTGTCCAGAGTCTTGGCAAACTGTTCCTCTTCCTGCAGCAGCACCTTTTCAATCTGCTTGCGGCTGCTGACCAGTTGCGGGAAGGCACCGCCCATCAGCTCAACCAAAGCGCCAGTCAGCTTGTGGAAGAAAGGCTGTGTGGCACCCAGTTTGTTGCCGTGGCGCGCAGCCCGGCGGATGATGCGGCGCAGTACAAAGCCACGCCCTTCGTTGGACGGCATGACACCGTCAGAGATCAGGAAGGCACAGGAGCGGATGTGATCCGCCACTACGCGTAGCGACGCTTCTGTGGTTTCAACGCCGCCAAGGATGTCGGAGGCTGCATTGAGCAGGTCCTGCATCAGGTCAATTTCGTAGTTGCTGTGAACGCCCTGCAGCACCGCGGTGATGCGTTCCAGACCCATACCGGTATCCACCGAGGGCTTGGGCAGAGGCAGCATCTCACCGTCCGCCTGGCGGTTGTACTGCATGAACACCACGTTCCAGATTTCGATGTAGCGGTCACCGTCTTCTTCCGGGCTACCGGGAGGACCACCATCCACATCGGGACCGTGGTCGTAAAAGATTTCGGTACAGGGACCACAGGGACCGGTATCGCCCATCTGCCAGAAGTTGTCAGATGCGTATGGGGCACCCTTGTTGTCGCCAATCCGCACGATTCGATCTGCCGGAACACCAACTTCCTGATTCCAGATATCAAAGGCTTCGTCGTCGGACGCGTAAACGGTGACCCACAGCTTTTCCTTTGGCAGCTTCAGCCAGTCGTCGCCAGTCAGGAAGGTCCAGGCAAAATTGATGGCTTCACGCTTGAAGTAGTCGCCAAAGCTGAAGTTACCCAACATTTCGAAAAAGGTATGGTGGCGCGCTGTATAGCCTACGTTCTCAAGGTCATTGTGTTTACCACCTGCACGCACGCACTTCTGCGTGGTTGTCGCCCGGCTGTAATCGCGGGCTTCGCGACCCAGGAACACGTCTTTGAACTGGTTCATTCCCGCGTTGGTAAACAACAGGGTCGGGTCGTCCGCCGGCACCAGTGAACTGCTCGGCACAATAGTGTGGCCCTGCTGTTTGAAGTAATCGAGAAACGCCTGTCGCAACTCTGCGGTTTTCATAGCCCTTTGATACCCTTCTATAAACCCGTGCGGGTCCGCGTTTAAAGACACATACTTACATGCGCTTGCAAATCCGCTACTCTAGCACACGCCGAGAACAGGAAAAACGTGAAACATCACAGGAGAAGCCATGCCCCGCCGCTTTCATACCGCTGAGGAACTCCTTCCTCCCGCTGCATTCATCAAGCGACTGATGGCGGTGATTTACGATTCGTTGATCAGCATAGCGGTGCTACTGGTAACTACCTGGATGTACACCCTTGTAGCGGGTTGGGTCACCGGGTGGGACCAATATGAAGCCATGGCGGAAGCGGGGACTCTGAAGGCAGACCCACTGCTCACATTTGTGCTGTTCCTGGCGCTGTATCTGTTCTTTGGATACTTCTGGACCAAAAACGGCCAGACACTCGGCATGCAGGTGTGGCGTATTCGCATTGAAAACCTGGACGGCACGTCCGTGTCCTGGACACAGGCCCTGAAGCGATACGTGGCCGCGGCGGCTATCCTGTTCGTCGCGCTGCTGGGTGCCTATTACCTGAACGCAGCGACTCTCTTCGTGACTATTCCGGCGATCCTGGCGCTGTTCTACCCGATCAACGGGTTGTCGCTGACCGACCGCGCTTCTGGCAGTATCGTTGCCACTGTCCCCAAAGAGACTAAAAAGAAGTAGCTATCCGGCCCTTTTCATCAGTACCGCACCAACCACCGCATTAATCGCGATTGGCAGGACGATTGCCAGCACCGGGTTAAAGCCAAACACCAGGCTCATGGGGCCCAGCAGGTCCTGCATGTACTTGAACAATAGCCCCACAATCAGGCCCGTAAAAACCCGGAACCCCATGGTAACGGACCGGAGCGGGCCGAAAACGAAAGAAATCGCGACCAGCACCATGACTGCGGTGCCCAGTGGCATAAGCACTTTTTTCCAGAACGCCAGCCAGTAGTTGGCGGCATTCAGGCCCTGCTCTCCCAGATAGCTCGCGTAGGTATAGAGACCGGAGATCGCAAGGTCCTCCGGCTTTACAATCAGCACACTGAGAACGCTGGGCGACAGACCAGTTTCCCATCGCAGGGCCCGATGGGTTTCCTGGGTGGTTTTTTCACCGCTTAGCCTGGTAGTGGCCACGTTTTCCAACAGCCAGTGATCGCCCTGATAGATCCCTCTTTCAGCGAAACTGGCGGACACCAGCCAACGTTCCTCATCAAATCTGAACAGCGACACCCCGTGCAAGACGCCGTTGGGCTGAACCGCATTCAGATGCATGAACACATCACCCTCCCGGTGCCAGATGCCCGAGGCAGAAGCAATATTTTCACCCGCGCCCTGGGCCACGGTCTTCTGGCTTTGTGCCATCCGCTCAGCCGGTGGCGCGATGTACTCGCCAATCAGCACACCAAGAACCACCACCACCAAGGTCGGCTTCATGGCAGACCAGACAATCCGTTTGAGAGAAACGCCCGCGGCCCGGATAACCGTGAGCTCCGACGAACTCGCCATGGTGCCGAGGCCGACCAGGCACCCCATAAAGGCGCCAAGCGGGAGGTAGTCATAGATGCGCCGCGGCAATGTCATCAACACATAGAGCAACGCCTGGAGCGTCTGGTAATCGTTTTCCGCGTCGTCCAACTCGGCGATAAATGCGAAGATCAGGTCCAGGGAAAGCACCACAAGCATCACCAGGAACATGGCACCACCCACCGTGCTCATCACATAGCGATCGATCTTACGCATGTTGCCGCGCCTCCTTCAGCAGGCGCCGGCGGTAGAGCCAGGCAGGCCCGAACTGCAGCCATAACCCGAGGGCCAGAAACAGGGCGTGCACCCATAGCAACCCGATCCATTCGGGCACCTTGCCACCTTCAAGGGCATCACGGGCCACGATGAGCAAACCAAGGTAAGTGATATAGACCAGCATGGCCGGCAACAAGTGGAAGAATCGCCCCTGCCGGGGATTCACCCGGCTAAGGCGCACAGCCAGAAGGGTGACAATCGGCACGATGAGCGGCAGTGTGAACCGCCAGTGCAGCATGGCTCGGTGCTCCGGATCATCCGACGCCATCAAGGCGGAGGTCGCAAGCCCTTCCTCCAGCTCTTTCTCACCCGCACTGCCACTGCGGATCTTGAGCCCGTAGGCTTCGAACCCGGTGACGTCGTACGCCAGTTGCCCCGGCAAGCCTTCAAAACGGGCACCATCTTCGAGCACCAGGAAGCGGCTGCCGGTTTGCTCGTCAATAAACTGGGACCCTTCCCGGGCGGTAATGATGGTAAGCCCCTTGCCGTCTTCACTGTGCTCGGCAATGAACACTCCCTCAAGCCGACGCTTGTCTTCACTCAGCGCTTCCGTGTAAGTCACACGTTCGCCAGACGACAACGACTGGAAGCGCCCCGGTGCCAACATCTCAAACTCCGTCGCCTGGCGTTGCTCGTTGAATATCCCCTCGACTTTCTTCATGCCCCAGGGAGACACATAGAGGCTCATGGCCCCCACCACCAACATCACCGGAATACTGCCAAGAAGTGTTTTCATCAACAGCTGCTTGTCGCTCACACCACAGGCAAACAGCACCGTCATTTCACTTTCCAGGTACATGCGCCCGTACGCCAGCAGGATGCCAATGAAAAAGCCCAGGGGCAGGATCAGCTCCAGGAAACCGGGAAAACGGTAAGCCATAATCTGGAACAACACATCGCCCGCCAGCTCACCGGCAGCGGCTTCCGCCAGATACTTGATAAACCGGCCGCTCATGAACACCAGCAACAGAATGCCGGATACGGCAAGCATGCTGATGATCACCTGGCGGGTTAGGTATCGGAAAACGATGCTCAAATCGGTCTCTCAGAGCCGGATGCGACCGGAGTCGATGGAAATCGGGATTCGCCGTATTCTAAGTAACCTTGGTGCCGAATGACAGAGCACAGGCGTTAACAACCTGTCAGCGCTTGATAATTTACCCCCAAACCCCAATGCTATAGGCATTCGGACATTCAAGCCCGAGGCCGGGCCTGTCCTCCATCAGAATAACCAACGGGAGTTGCTATGAATTTTACTCTGAGCAGTAAGCCCATTTCGGATACCAAAGCGGATTGCCTGGTTGTTGCCCTGCCGGAAAAAGGTGACTGGCCTGCTTCCACGACCCAAGCAAACGAAGCCCTGGGCGGACTGATCAAGACCCTGCAGAAGAACGGGGATGCTACCGGTAAAAATGCAACCACCCTGCTCGTTCCACTCGAAGGCCAGCCCTGGGCTCGCCTGCTGGTCGTTGGCACCGGCGCCGACAAGGATCGCTCCCCCGCCAACTACCGCAAATCGCTGATCGCCATGGCCAGCCAGATCAAGGATGGCCCGTCCAAACACGTACTGGTCGGCCTGAGCGACACCCTTGTCACTGGTGACGACGCCACCAGTTCGGAAACGGCACGCCTGAACCTGATCGGCCGCACCCTGGAAGAGCAGTTCTACCGGTTCAGCGAATTCAAGAGCGAGAAACCATCACAACGCAAACTGACGAAGGTGACCGTTGCTGCCTCCTCCGCCGGAAAGGCCCTGAAGGACGCCTTCAATCTTGGTCTGGCAACCGGCCGTGGTATGAATTTCACCCGGGATTTGGGCAACACACCGCCGAATATCTGCCATCCCACCTGGCTGGCTGAGCAGGCTGAGAAACTGGCCAAAGACAACGACGTCATCAAGACCGACGTGCTGGACGAAAAGCAGATGCAAAAGCTGGGCATGCACAGCTTACTGTCCGTGTCTGCCGGCAGCGCCCAACCCGCCAAACTGATCGTAATGGAATACCGTGGCGGCAAGGCGAAAGACAAGCCTTACGTCCTCGTGGGCAAAGGCATTACCTTTGACACCGGCGGCATCAGCCTCAAGCCCGGCGAAGGCATGGATGAAATGAAGTACGACATGGGTGGCGCCGCCGCCGTGTTCGGCGCCATGAAAACCATTGCCGAGACCAAACCCAAAATCAACGTGGTTGCCGTAATCGCCGCCGCCGAGAACATGCCCAGCGGCACTGCGACACGCCCGGGTGACATTGTTACTTCCATGTCTGGCCAGACCATCGAAATCCTGAACACCGACGCAGAAGGCCGACTCGTACTGTGCGACGCCCTCACCTACGTCAAGAAATTCGACCCGGAAGTGGTCGTCGACATGGCCACACTGACTGGCGCCTGCATCATCGCCCTGGGCAGCCATGCCACCGGCCTGCTGAGCAACAACGACACCCTGGCCAACGAACTGCTGGCCGCTGGTGAACGCGCTGGTGACCGCGCCTGGCGCCTACCTCTGTGGGACGAATATCAGAGCCAGCTCGACAGCAACTTTGCTGACATGCAGAACATTGGTGGTCGCCCGGCCGGCACCATCACCGCTGCCTGCTTCCTGTCCCGGTTCACCAAGGACTACCCCTGGGCCCACCTGGACATTGCAGGTACTGCCTGGCTCTCCGGCAAAGCCAAAGGCTCGACTGGCCGCCCGGTACCTATGCTGGTCGACTACCTGATGTCACATGCAGGAAAGTAATCCGGGCTCACAGGATGAACGGAACCAGTCCTACTGGTTCCACATCCTCGCCCAGAACACCCCTGCGGCTCGCAATCTCCATACCGCCAAACTGGTGGACAAGGCGCGCCAGCAGGGAGACCGCGTGGGCGTCGTCTGTGACACCATGCAACAGGCTCAGGAACTGGACGACCTGCTCTGGAACTTCAGCCCCGAGGCTTTTATACCCCACAGCATCGTGCCGGACTCCGCCACGACCTGCACTGATCCCGTTGGGATATTGCTTTGCCAACCGGTAGCGGAAGACTGGGACACGGTGATCATCCTCTCATCCACCCTGCCTGCGGACGCAGACCGGTTTAAACGATTGGCGCTGGTTGCCCATAACGACGAAACGGTGTTGAGTCAGGCACGATCGCATTTCAAGCAGTTACGGGCATTGGGAATTGAGCCTCGAGTGCATGACCAAAGGAAGCGGTGAGACGTAAAACAGGCTCACAATCAAACCCAGGCAAAACCATTGAACACAGCCGAGACAACTCGGACTCCATAAGGGTATGGGGGTAGTTTGAATTTCGGACAGCAAAAAGGTGTCTGAGCGCAGCGAGTTCTTTTTCTTTCCGAAATTCAAACTACCCCCATGCCCCTGCACCCCAAGGTTCGCCGCAACCCAAGTGAGCATGTATAATCAGACGCCTTGAATTTCCCTTGTGAATCAACCAAACGGTCACCAGCAGAAACCCATGGAAAAAACCTACCAGCCAGAAAACATCGAGCGCCAGTGGTACGAAAACTGGGAGTCCAAAGGGTACTTCCGCCCCCGTTCAGAAAAGGCGGAGGGGGGCGAAGGCGAATCCTTCAGCATCGCCATCCCACCGCCCAACGTCACCGGCAGCCTCCACATGGGCCATGCGTTCCAGCACACCATTATGGACACGCTCACCCGATTCAAACGTATGCAGGGCCGCAATGCCCTTTGGCAGGTAGGCACCGACCACGCCGGTATCGCCACCCAGATGGTGGTTGAACGCAAGCTCGCGGCGGAAGAAGACAAAACCCGTCATGACCTTGGCCGGGAAGAATTCATCAAGCGCATCTGGGACTGGAAGGCACATTCCGGTGGCACTATCACCGGCCAAATCCGCCGTCTGGGTAACTCGGTGGACTGGGACCATGAGCGTTTCACCATGGACGACGGCTTCTACAAAGCCGTGCAGGAAGTGTTCATCCGCCTGTACGACGAAGGCCTGGTCTACCGTGGCAAGCGCCTGGTCAACTGGGACCCGAAGCTGCATACCGCCATTTCCGACCTTGAGGTCGAGAACAAGGAAGAGAAAGGCTTTTTCTGGCACCTTCGCTACCCGCTGGCCGACGGCGAAAAGACGCAGGATGGCAAGAGCTATCTAGTGGTGGCGACTACTCGCCCGGAAACCATGCTTGGCGATACTGCCGTGGCCGTGCACCCGGACGATGAGCGCTACCAGCACCTGATTGGCAAATTCGTTGACCTCCCGCTGGTAGGCCGACGCATTCCCATTCTCGCCGACACCCACGCCGACCCTGAAAAAGGCAGCGGCTGCGTCAAGATCACCCCCGCCCACGACTTTAACGACTACGCCGTGGGCAAGCGCAACAACCTGGTAATGATCAACGTCATGACCCAGGACGCCTGCATCCGCGATGTAGCCGAAGTGGTCAACGCCGATGGCACTGAAAACACCGATGTGGACGGCAGCCTGCCGGCTGCGTACGCCGGCCTCACCCGCGAACAGGCCCGCAAGCGGATTGTGGCGGATATGGATGCCGAAGGCCTGGTACAGGAAGTCGAAGACCACGTGCTGAGCGTGCCAAGGGGCGACCGCTCCGGCCTGATCATCGAACCCATGCTGACCGACCAATGGTTTGCCGATGCCAAAACCCTGGCAAAGCCGGCGATCGAAGCGGTCGAAGACGGTCGTATCCAGTTCGTGCCCAAGCAGTACGAAAACATGTACTTCGCCTGGATGCGGGATATCCAGGACTGGTGCATCTCCCGCCAACTGTGGTGGGGCCACCGTATTCCCGCCTGGTACGACGCCGAGGGCAATATCTACGTCGGTCGTAGTGAAGAGGAAGTGCGCCAGAAACACAACCTTGCCGCCGACCTGCAGCTAAACCAGGACGACGACGTGCTCGACACCTGGTTCAGCTCCGCCCTGTGGACCTTCGGCACCCTGGGCTGGCCGGAAATCACCGAGCGGCTGAAAACCTTCCACCCCACCAACGTTCTCGTGACCGGTTTTGACATCATTTTCTTCTGGGTGGCCCGGATGATCATGATGACGATGCACTTCATGAAAAACGAGGACGGCACCCCACAGGTACCGTTCAAGACCGTGTATGTGACCGGCCTGATCCGCGACGAGCACGGCGACAAGATGTCCAAGTCCAAGGGCAACGTGATTGACCCACTGGACATGATCGACGGCATCGAGCTCGATGACCTGCTGGAGAAACGCACTGGCAACCTGATGCAGCCCAAACTGGCCGAGAAGATCGGGAAGCGCACCCGGAAGGAGTTCCCGGAAGGCATTACCGCTCATGGTACGGATGCCCTGCGTTTCACCCTCTCCGCTATGGCGACCACCGGCCGCGACATCAACTGGGACATGAAGCGCCTTGAAGGCTATCGTAACTTCTGCAACAAGCTGTGGAACGCTGCCCGTTACGTGCTGATGAACACCGAGGGCGAGGATTGCGGCGTCAACGGTGAGGCCGTGGAATTGTCGCTGGCAGACCGCTGGATCATCAGCGAGCTGCAAACCTGCGAGCAGGACGTGATCCGCCATCTTGACCAGTACCGGTTCGACCTGGCCGCGTACGCCCTGTATGAGTTCATCTGGAACGAATACTGCGACTGGTACCTGGAACTCTCCAAGCCGGCGTTGAACGACGACAACGCCAGTGCGGAAGCCAAACGTGGCACCCGCCGCACCCTGGTACGGGTGCTGGAAGCGGTCCTTCGCCTGGCGCACCCGATGATGCCGTTCATCACCGAAGAAATCTGGCAGCGCATCGCACCTCTGGCCGGTAAGAGTGGTGACAGCATTATGCTGCAACCCTTCCCCCAGCCAGATGCCAACAAGCAGGACTCTGCGGTTGCCGCCGATATTGAATGGCTGAAAGGCGTGATTGTCGCTGTTCGGAATATCCGCGGCGAGATGAACATCTCCCCGGCAAAAGCCATCCCGGTGCTTCTGCGTGGTAAAAACCCAGACGACAAACGCCGCTTGGACGAGAACCGACAGTTCCTGTCATCACTGGCGCGCCTGGACAGCCTGGAATGGTTTACCGAAGGCGAAGCCCCCATGTCAGCCACCCAATTGGTTGGCGAGATGGAAGTGCTGGTGCCCATGGCCGGTCTGATTGACAAGGATGCCGAACTCAAGCGACTGGACAAGGAACTGGAGCGACTGCAAAAAGAAGTTGGCCGACTGGAAGGAAAACTTGGCAACGAGAAATTCACTGCCAAGGCGCCCGCAGAGGTGGTAGAAAAAGAGAAGGAAAAGCTCAGCGATGCCCAGGGCAGCATGAGCCGGCTCAGCGAGCAGCGGGCCGCCATCGAGGCCATGTAACCCGTGGCCGAGGCAGGGAAGAATCAGGGTCTGTCCGGGAATGGCCGCATTGCCATTCTCGGAGCAGGCTCCATGGGCCAACTCTGGGCGGGCTACCTGCCCACCGGGACGGTAACGTTTATCCCTCGTCGCAAGGTTACCCCGGAAACAGGTAACCCCGCACTGACTTACACGTTCCGGCGGTTCGAAGGCCCGGAGGAAGTTGTCACAGTTCCCTACCTGCTCGCCACCGAGGCACCCCCCTCACTGTTGATGGTCACCACGAAGGCGGGCGATACGCTCGGTGCCATTGAATCCAACCTCCATGACCTTTCCCCAGATACTCCCATCGTCCTGTTCCAGAACGGCTTGGGCTGCCAGCAAGCGGTCGCCGAGCGTTGGCCACAACGACCGATCCTGGCCGCCAGCACCACCGAAGGAGCGAACCGCCCAGCACCAGGCTGCACAGTCCACGCCGGCAAAGGCGAAACCTGGGTTGGCCCATTAACCAAGAGTGCGACGACGCATCTGACGCAGGTAGTAACGGCGCTTGGCACCAGCGGGTTAACGGTTCATGCAGAGCAAGACATTCAGAGGCGGCTGTGGGACAAACTGATCATCAATGCGGGTATCAATGCCTTTACGGCAATCCTCGACTGCCCTAATGGTGACATCCTCACGGACCCGTTCTACCGGGAACACATCGATGAGTTGTGCGACGAAATCTCGAAGGTGATGAAGGAGGATATCGGAAAAGTCCTGCCATCAATCACAATTCGCGAACGCATCGAAACGGTTGCCCGCAAAACGGCGCGGAATACCTCATCCATGCGCAGCGACAGGCGGCGGGGCCGCCCTACCGAAATTGACTTTATCAATGGGTACATCGTCGGGCGCGGGCATGCGCTGGGCGTTGATGTTCCGACAAACCAGATGCTGACAAACCGTATTAAACAGCTATCGCCATAGATGTCAGGAGCATACCATTCAGATCCCGAATGTCAGACCCTGAACGCTTCCACGAGACGCTGCAGGGATGCAGTCAGTTGTGACATTTCCCGTGACGATGCCAGGGTTTCCTCGGCGTTATCTGCCGTTTTCTCACCCAGGACACTGATCTGTTCAACGTTGGTATTGACGTTCTTCGCCACGGCAGACTGCTCCTCAGCCGCCTGTGCGATCTGGTGGCTCATATCAACAATGGTCGAAATCCCCTGGGCAATCCGGTCCAGCGCTTCCGTCACTTCCGCCGATTTCTTCACCGTGGTTTCAGTCACGTCATGGCTGTTGGTCATGGCCGCAACGGCTTCCTTCACGCCGCTCTGCAACCGGGTGATCATACCCTCGATTTCTTCAGTCGATTTGTGGGTACGCTGTGACAGTGAACGTACTTCGTCTGCCACCACCGCAAAACCACGGCCCTGCTCACCGGCGCGCGCAGCCTCGATGGCCGCATTCAATGCCAGGAGATTGGTCTGCTCCGCAATCGCCTTGATTTCGACCAGAACCTGGCTGATGTTATCGCTGTCGGCGTTTACCCGGTTGATGACATCAACCGCGCCGGAGATTTCGGTGGCAAGACGGTTGATGGTGGCGACGGTATCCGCAACCACTCCGCGGCCTCTCTCGGTATCCTCTTCAGCCGCGCCAGCGCTATCAGACACGCGATGAGCACTCTCAGTGACCTCATTGACCGCTTCCACCATCTGGTTCATGGCTTCGTTGATCTGGCCAGACTCCTCCATCTGCCGCGCAACGGCCTCACTGTTCGCAGCCGCGGTATCGTTGACACGAGTGGCCTGCCGATCGACGTCAGATGTAGTGCTACTCACTGAGCGGATCAATTCGGCAATCCGGTCCGTCATGTTGTTGAACTCGGTAGTCAGCTCACCCAATTCATCACGATTATCCAATTGGATGTGAGTTGTCATATCGCCCTCAGCCACGGACCTTGCTGCCGTGCTGAAACGATTAATAGCCGTGCGTACCGACATAAAGAAGCCGACGTAGAGGTAAACCACCACTAACAGGACAATTACCAATGCGGCAATAATCAACTGCCGTTGCTGCAGCTCGCCCTCCAGGCGTGAGTTCAGGTTTGCGCCAACGACGTCAAAAATTCCAGCCTTGAGCGCATCGTAATGGGCAAGCTGGTTTTCGATGGTGCGGTTGAAATCCCGCCAGGGTAACTCGAGGCGCATGGGCGTGATGATGTTGGCATCCAGCTCGTCACGCACAACCACCAGACTCTCGAGAATGCCCTCGACAGCATCACCTGTCATTTTCTCCAGGGTCGGCGATGCGTCCATCGATACGGTCAGTGCAGGCCCGAGCAGTGATGCGCGGTTGGTCAGTTCGTCATAGATTTCATTAAGAGCGTCACTGAGGTTGTAACCCACCTGCCCGTCGATGAGCGCAAAGGTCCCGAACGTCCTGGCCCGGCCAATGATGCTGCGGGCATCCGGCAGCGACTCACGCAAAAGCCCCAGAAGCAGCAGGTTTTCCCGGGATGCGTCCTGCCCCAGGCCGGAAATTTCAATGGTCGCGGACAAGAGCGCCCGCACTTTCTGGACGAACTCCTGATAATACTTGAACTGGGGGTCGATATTGCCCTGATAACTGTCAGTCGACTTGAGTGTTTGCCACTCTTCCACCAGCATCGCCACCTGCTGGGACCAGTTACCGGACTCATCAAAATGAGCCTCTGTGTTAACCAGTTCCTCAAGAATTCTATCAATCGTTTCTGACGACTCTGCGGACTGTGAGAGCAGTTCATTGTCATCCTTGATCTTGCCGGGGGCACGAAAATCCCGGTATGCCATGGACTCTGCCAGCAGCGTATCCACCTTTTCGAGCTGCTCCAATCCCTCCACGCCCCGGGTCATGGTATCAACCGACCGGTTCAGTTCACTGATAACCAACCAGGAAAGGGCAATAATGGGAAGCAGGAACAACACACTGATCAGGCTGAATTTGTAGAACATCGGCAGCCGATTCATCAGCGCTACTGCAGGCTTGATAAGCTGGTTCACGTGTACCCCCACAGAAAGCATCGAAAGGATGGAACTTTATTTTATTTGTTTATATTGTCGACTAAAGTACTACAAACTTGAGTGTTTTTCGGCGTAAAAATGTAATTTTTGTCAAAATGTCGTGATCAGCGCACACCGGCAATAACCAGCAGCGCAAGGATGCAGATCCAGACCAGCATGCTTCGGTTCAGCAAATCCCGGATGGCCTCCAGGCTGCGACCACCAAAGCCCGCCCATTCGTCCGGATGGATCTTTGAGAACCGTTCCGGGTCCAGTGCATAGCCCGTCAATGCCGCGCTCGCGGCGCCCATCAATAGCTGGTTGGTTCTGAGGCTAAAATCAAACAGTCTTCGTTTTCCTTCTTTCATCCAGCCGGCAAGATCACCTGCGACTCCAAACGTGAAGGACAGTAGTCGTGAGGGAAGCCAATTGAGTATCTCCGCCAGCGCGGCAAACCCTGGTCTCGCTGCCACCTGCGGCCAGTGATCCCTTAACGCGACAACTCCCCTCGCAAAGAAGGCAGCCGCAATACCGCCAACGGCATACCAGAAAGCGACCAGAAAAAAACGCTCGAAGACGCTGACCATCAGCGTTCGTGACAAAGCCAGATGCATCTCATCGGGCGACGTTGCCGCGCCCCGTTCCTCAGCCGGTAAAATATCCATAACGTGATGCCAAGCGGACTGCATGTCGCCCCTGGCCCAGGATTCGCTGTAAACCTCCAGGCGCGCCCGCCAACCCGGCGCACCCATCAACAACACCATCAACAAAAACTCCAATGGATACGCGGCCATGCGCCAGCCAATGGTGTGCAGATAGTACTCCCCGGCGGCCAGAATCAGCGAGGGCACAAGAATAATAACCAGCCCCTTCCATAGGCCTGCCTCGTTACCAGACCTTTCAGCGCCTCCCCGGTTAAACGCGGAACGCCACAACGGCTCAGAAGACCAGGCGTTGGCCGCATCCAGCTTGCGTCTCACCAGGTAAGCGAGCAGAAACACCACCAATACCATCAGTTATCCGCTCCGTTGCCATGCCCTGTACCAAGCAGTTGCCGATATCGGGGCCAGTCAAAAGCCGGGCCCGGATCGGTTTTGCGACCGGGTGCGATATCGCTGTGCCCGGTGATCCTCTCTGGCGTGATGGCCGGCCACGATTTCATGATTAATGCTGACACCTCAGCAAGCACCTCATACTGAGCTGCGGTGTATGGAATGTCATCCGCGCCCTCCAGCTCAATGCCGATTGAATAATCGTTGCACTCTTCCAGGCCCTGAAAGCAGGACCGCCCGGCATGCCACGCGCGCTCCAACAAGCTGACGAACTGAAGGCATTCGCCATCCCGGCGGATCAACAGGTGTGACGAAACCTTCATATCGGCGATGGTCTCGAAATAGGGGTGCTCTGAGGGGGACAGTTGGTTGCAGAAAAACCGTTCGATGGCATCGCCTCCGAACTGCCCGGGAGGAAGGCTGATATTATGAACAACCAACAGGGATATTGCCGCCCCTTCGGGGCGTTTGCCAAAATTTGGAGACGGGCACCAACGGGCGCCGGCTACCCGACCGGTCGTCCGTAATCCGGCGACAGCCGGTGGCGACAGGTCAATGGTGTTGCGCGAAGGGATGGTTTCAGACAATGTGGTTCCAACAGGCCGGGGCGAACAGACCGGACCACCGATGCGTTCGCCGTTGTTGCTTTGATGCCCCTGATTGAAGCACAAAGTCTCCGGTCTTGCTATACGATCAGTCCTTGCGGCTACTGCGAAGGTTGTCGATGATGGATTCCAGCGCCCGGTCGAATATCAGGCCGTCGTCCAACATGGAGATCTCATCCGCAGCGAGCGCCAGTGCAAGGTTTTCACGCTGATATTCCGCCACTTTGGCACCACTGCGATTAACGAAGATGTACTTGCCCGTCGCCTTGATAAACGCGGCCAGCTTGCAGCGTGTTTTGTTGCCATCACGGGTCAGCTCAACCCAGGAGCCAACACGAAGGCCATCAGCCCGCTCCAGCCATTGAAGCTCGACATTTGCCCCGGAGCTCTCGGCCAATTCCTCTGCGGCCGGCTCTTCAGGGCTTGGCACGGGGCTAGCAGATACAGACGTGGTGGCATCCGAGGGCTCGGAGGCGCCTGCCATTACGCCCTCAGTCGTTCGCTCCACTTTCTCTGGAGCTTTGGGCGCGGTATCCGACATATCCCTGGAGACCACAGACGGTTCCGCCTCCACCTTTTGGGGCGCAGCCTGAGGTTCAGGTTCGGGCGCCACAGCAGGGCGGGTTGTGGTGACAAGGCGCTGGAACACATCCACGTGGGCCAGTTCAAGGTCTCTTATGGCGGCATCGGTGGCAAATGGGTCCCACGAAATTTCCTGCAGGGCGTTTCTCAGACCGTCCACGATTCCCGGAATCGACCGCAGCAGCTCGCTGCGAGTGTTGTCGTTGATGGGCCTGGGATCAACACTCCATACGAGTTGCCGGGTAAGGTCACATGCCTCAT
The DNA here is from genome assembly GCF_042604615.1 of Marinobacter sp. M5B. Taxonomy (NCBI): domain Bacteria; kingdom Pseudomonadati; phylum Pseudomonadota; class Gammaproteobacteria; order Pseudomonadales; family Marinobacteraceae; genus Marinobacter; species Marinobacter sp. M5B. Next base: position 1,949,719 of record NZ_CP156894.1, on the reverse strand, counting down.
CCCAGCGCTCACTGTCTTCACCCTCACGCAGCACGATCCACTGTAGATACTTTGCCCACGCCTCATTCAACAGTGTGACGACCGGAGGAGACAGATCCCGACCGGTAATCTGTTCGTTCAGCAGGTTCTCAGACGCTTTGGATGCCCGCTCCTGCTTGGCCCTGCCTTCCTCAGCATCACGCAGACGCTGCTCCACGAGCTCCCTGCGACGACGGTCCAAATCCATGAAATGGCCGAAATCGCTGAGCAACTCACTGAAAATATCGACGTTGTCGGTAAATTCGTTAAGCACGCGATCAACCACCGACTCGATCTTGTCTCGTAGCGGATCACGCTGGCCGGCCTTTTTCTCGGTCCAACCGATAGCAGACATGGCCAGTTCATTCAGCAGCTTCCGTACCGGATGTCCGCCCCGGTTAAAGAAATTGTTGTCGCTCAACGCCACCTTGAGTACGGGAATCTGAAGGCGCCCGATCACGGACTTCATCACCGGATGGAGCTGACGGTCTTCCAGGATAAAATCAAACAACATCGACACGAGATTGATAACGTCGCTGTCCACTTGGCCGACATCATGTTTCTTCCCGGTTTCCGACCGGAACACCTGCTGTAGTTGCTCTGACAGAGGCACAACCTCACCCTGCCCCCAATGGACTGACTGAGACTGGATTTCGTGAAGCCGTGTCATCAGTGTACGGGTATCGAGCGCGCCGGCGCTGGGCACACCACTGTTTTCTGTGCCGTACTCGCTCGAACTCTGCCCCTGGTGCAACAGAGCACTCAGTTCAGAAAACGTTGCCCGCACATCGTCGGACGGCGTCGTGAGCGGCCCCGACGCATCTGACTCCGAGCTCGCTGACAGCGTCCCAGCAGTCCGCCCCCCAGCCGGGGCGGATTTGCCAGACGCGCCCTGGCCACCGACCGGCGGGCGACGCATGTCGGGCAGCACCCCTTCGGCGATCAGGGTTTTGTTGGCATCCTTGTAGAAATCACCCAGAACCCCCACCAGTAAGCGGTCGAACAGTTTAAGCACCACCAGCTTGGCACGGATATCGATATCCAGATCGGAACAGGCTTCCGCAACCCCTCCGCAGATCACCTCCGGGCTCAGGGGCATCTGGCTATCTTCCAGACGCACCGAGGGCAGCAGGTGAGCAACCCGCACATTCAGCAGGCGTATAACCTCCGCGTGTTGGTTGCGCAGTTTGTTGATCAGGTTGTCGATGGCGACCTGCTGCTCCAGATCGGAATGGTCCAGCAACGCCAGCGAGTCCTGGTCCACCTCATCCAGGGTGCCACTGCCACCACCCGGCTTGAACGAGCCGATGTCATTGAACGCGCGGCTGACGTACTGCAGCACCGACACGGTCATGTTCTTGCGCCGCAGCCTCAACTCACGCATGGCGTCAAAGTACGCGGTCTGATCCTGGTTGGTTCCAGCCTTGTCCGCCAGCTCAAAAAGCGCGTCGTCCGCTTTGTCGAAAAAACCAGACAGTACAGACTTCAGTGACTGACCCGATACGTCACGCAGGCGCACCAGAGAGCCCGGCAGGGAAAACCTGTCAGGAAGCTTCTGGCCTTTGAGACTTACAACCTTGTTATCCTGCGCCATTCGGCTGCTCCGGGTGATAGCTGGAGAAATGTGTTATTGCACATCTTAGGCCTTACCCACGTCACCTTGTGTCAGAATTTGTCACCTTTTGTGTCTAAGTGATGGTTGTCACAGTTTAGCACCCCCACCTTTCCACGTTTGGCGAATCTGGCTGTGGCCTATAGAATCACAACCGCACACCCAACGTGCCTCCAAACCGCCACTGAACAACCGGAAATTCTGCCATGATTCCAGCCGAACTGCTTCGCCAGTCCCGCATTGAAACCGTTGCACAAAGCCTGCGTGAAGACATTGGAGATGGCGACATTACTGCCATGCTGATTCCACAAGCGCGCATCAGTCGCGGACATGTCATTACCCGGGATGCCGCAACCATTGCCGGACGCGCATGGGTTGAGGAGGTGTTCCGGCAGGTGGACCCGGGGGTCACCCTGAGCTGGCAGGTGCAGGACGGAGACGAGGCAAGCCCCGGCCAATCGCTGTTTTCCATGGAAGGCCCGGCTCGCAGCCTGCTCACCGCCGAGCGCTCAGCCCTGAACTGGCTGCAGTTGCTGTCCGGCGTTGCCACCACATGTGCCGGCCATGCCCGCCGTGTCGCCCATACCGGTGTTCAGCTACTGGATACCCGCAAGACCTTGCCTGGCCTGCGACTGGCGCAGAAATACGCGGTCACCTGCGGTGGCTGCCATAACCATCGCATTGGTCTGTGGGATGCCTTCCTGATCAAGGAAAACCACATTGCCGCCTGTGGCTCCATTGCGGATGCCGTCAGAGAGGCCCGCCGACTTGCCCCTGGCCGGCCGGTGGAAGTGGAAACCGAAAATCTGGAAGAACTGGATCAGGCCCTGGCCGCAGGCGCGGACATCATCATGCTGGATGAATTCTCACTGGAGGATATGCGCCAGGCGGTTATTCAAACGGCTGGCGCCGCAAAGCTGGAAGCGTCCGGCGGCGTCAACAGCGAGACACTGGTGCCGATTGCCGAGACCGGTGTCGACTATATCTCTATCGGAGCACTGACCAAGGATGTCAGGGCGGTGGATCTGTCCATGCGCCTGGACACTCACGACTGATTCGGCCGGAGGCCCGGTTCACACGCTCAGGGTTGATTATACGCTCAGGGCTAATTACACGCTCAGGGCTGTCCGGACAGCAGGCGGTCCATTTCTTCCAGCTTGCTAATCAGGGCGGCCCCGGACTCTTCCCTGCCCCGGAAGTGCTCTTCCGCCATCGGTGCCATACCTGACACCTGAGGCAGGGGCTGACCGCCCTCAATCAACACTTTCATGCGGCTGACAAAGACGAACTGCAACCACTGGGTAAACTCCAGCGTGTCCACGGCAAACGGCTGAGCACTCTGCAGCGCCTCTGGCGATGGCGGCTCACTCTCCCACGCATCAATTCGCCGCAACTCAATCTCTATCTGAAGCAGGCTGTCCGCGACACGGGTGGTATGGTCGGACGAATTCGCCATAGATACGCTCACTCTCAATCTGCCAGGGGTTCCAGTTCAACGGTTTCGCCATGAAGCACTCGGTACAGGTCTTCATACTGCCGAGTCAGCGGATGTTTCGGTGCCATATGAATCAACGGTTGCCGGCTCTGGTGCGACTCCTTCATCTTCACCGAGCTGGACAACCTCACCGGCAATACGGGCAGGCCCTCGTCCATCAGCTCACGCACCAGCTTCTTTGGCAGGCTGGCGCGGGGCTGGAACTGGTTTGCGACAATACCTTCGACCACGAGGTCTTCGTTGTGGTCTTCCTGCAGCTCCTGAATCTCGTGAAGGATGCTGTAGAGAGCCTGACGGGAAAAATCATCGCAATCGAAAGGGATCAGGCATCGCTGCGCCGCAATCAATGCGGATCGAGTGTAGAAATTGAGCGCCGGCGCCGTATCAATGTAGATTTCGTCAAACGACTCACCGAGCTTCTTCAGTGCTTCTCTCAGCTTGTAAATCTTGTGCTTGGCTTCCAGTTTGCGCTCCAGAAAATCCAGTTCCGGGCTGGAAGGCATAACAAACAAGTTGTCGAAGGGAGAGGCGTGGACAAACTCGTCAGCGCGCCGATTAAACACGGTAAACGCTACCGTCTGCTCAAGGTAGTCGGCAATGGTATCCTTGAGCTCGCCCGCGGGCCTACCCAGCAGGTAGTGGGTGGAATTACCCTGGGGATCAAGATCGACAACCAGTGTTCGTTTGCCCCGGGCGGCGCTGATCGCGGCCAGGTTGCAGGTGATACTGGACTTGCCGACGCCACCTTTCTGGTTAAACACTACTCGTCTCATGCTGCTTCCTCTGACAGTTTCCCTGCGAATATAACGCCTTACCAGCCCAACACCGACTTAACGAACGGGATCGTCAGTCGTCGCTGGGCGCGTAATGAGTTTTCATCCAGGCGATCCAGAATGGCCAGCAGATCGGCCAGTTTCCGGGGTGCTCGCCTGAGTATGAATACGGCCACATCATCACTGAGGACAAGGCCGCGCTGCTCCGCCCTCGCCATCAGTATCCTCAGGCGATCATCGTCGCGATAGATGCCCAATTGAATGGTCAGGCCATGACTCAACCGGGACACCAGATCCTGCAACCCGAATGGCAACGACGCCGGCAGTTCCGACAGGCTGACGACCATCAGGTGCCCATGGTCATTCACCCGATTGTACAGATGGAAGATGGCCTCTTCCCAGTTTTCCTGGCCCGCAATGAGATCCAGGTCATCCAGGCAGATCACTGACTGTCCTTCCAGCCCTGAGAGCGAGTCGGGACCCAGAGGAAACAACTCCTCCATGCTGACACAAACCGCACTCTGTTGGTTTTGCTCCGCCAGATGACAGACCGCCTGCAACAGATGGCTTTTGCCGGTGTCTGCGTCGCCACAAACGGCGATGACGGGTACAACACCAACCTGCTCGCAGGCAGACTTAAGTCTTGCCGCGGCATCGGCATTCCGGCCACCATGAAAATTATCAAAACGGGCGTCGTCTCGAAGCTTGACCCCCAACACCAGCTGTGACGCACTCACTGCCTCTTTGCCCTCCATGCCCTCAGACTCCATACGCCGATATAGTGCGCACCGCTGAAAATGGCTGAGGCCGCCACCAGCAGAATGCCAACGTCCATAACCCACGGTTGCATCGGCAAATCCGCCAGCAGAATGATGATCGCGAGGGCCACCAGAATCTGGATCAGGGTGTTAAGTTTACCGGGCAGGCTCGGCTGCATTTCAAAGCGACCGACACCGTAATGAAACGCCAGCCCACCACACACGATCAGGAGATCCCGGCCCAGCACCAACCAGAACAGCCAGGCCGGGAGTACGCCAGTTATAGCCAGCATCAGATAGGTGGTGATCAGCAGTGCCTTGTCCGCCAATGGGTCGGCAATGGCGCCAAGCCGGGTTCGCCAGTTGTAGTGACGAGCCAGGAAACCATCAAAGGCATCCGTTGCGGATGCCAGAAAAAATATCACCAGGGCAAAACGATATTCCTTGGCCATAAGGGCTGCCGCAAAAGGAGCAATCAGCAAAATGCGCAAAAACGTCAGCGCATTTGGAATCCAGCGCCAGCGGTGCGTCATGACATGACTCCCCTCATACCGAACACCGCGATATTATTCCCCGTCTTCCGACTCGACGATGGAGGCAGGCTGCCAGCGGTAATGAAGCACCTGATAGAGTGACTCGAACGCCTGTTCTGACTCTTCCTCGTTTGCCAGTAGAGGCTGGTAAACGAACAGCGGGTTGGCGGAGGCCGCAGCGCTCTCCGTGCTCTGTTCCGCCAGTGCAATACCGCCTTGCGGGGCCTGCTGCACCGATCGGGCCTGCGCCTGACCACCGGGTTGACGCTCATCACCTGTGGGCATGCGTGAGACCTCGGCGTCTGAAAGCGGAACCAGCCGCGGGTCCAGGGCAATGTACTGCTTCAGCTGCTCCATCTCCCCTGAAAAGGCAACCCTGAGCGTCAGTTGGTCCTTCCGCGCTCTGGTGGCACCCGCATCGACCACGGGCGACAGGTTTTTGAGAACCCCATTCACACGGGCGTAATCCTTCAGATTGCTGACTCCATGCACAACGATGTCCACCTGTGGAGACTCGCCGACATCACTGCCCGCAACCGCATAACGATCTGCAAACATTTCCGCCCAGCGCCCGACAACGGCAGCAGCCAGAGCTTGCGGCGTATCGGCGGTCACCGATTGCTCCGTACTATCCAGCCCCATACCGTCAAACACCCATCCGGCACGCCACTGTGATCCGGAACGGCTGACCCGTACCACCGACATCAGGTCATGCTCCATATCCTCGGACGATCTGCGAACACTGGATGTAAACTGTCCCCATATGTCCGACAACAGTTCACGGTCGTCCCGGTATCTTGCGGGAGGAAGCCCCACCGGCAAACCCCGGTCAACCGCCGCGTCCTGAAAAACGCGACGCCACTGTTCATCGGCGCCCGTCCCGGTACTGTCGTTTCCCTGATGGACCAGGGTACGGCGCCCGCCTTCTTCGACCGCGATCCAGGCCAGCGTCAGCGGCCTATTCGCGCCCCACACCGGTGCATCCGCGGACGCCAGCGCACGGTTGACGCCGACCGCACCGAAGCTCATCCGTAGCCTGTGATTTCCCGTATCGGAGCGTAAGAACTGGTAGGACTGAAGCAGCGATTCGGCGTTCGCCAGGAGTTCTTCAACGCCTTCGTTGCGCAGCACGTCGCGGGTGCCGGAAACGCGCACAAACACCCGGCTCAGGCCGTCCGCATAGCCCTGCTCAAGTTCCTGAGGCTGCGAGCCAGCGACGGGCACTTCCACCGAGTAAAGGCCGGTAACGGTAACAGCTGCCGCTGGCGCGGCCATCAGCGCCAATACTCCAAACAACCGGAGTGACTGACGGACTATCCGCACTGCCTGCATCGAGATTTTTCCTGAGTCTGGCATGAAACACCCTGCGATTCGTCTTAATGGCGCATAGGATACACCAAGCCCCCTGGTGTGAGTAGCTAACCGGGATTGCAGAAAGTCAATCCGGTGCCACACTGCCTTTAAGGGTGACAAACGGGGCAATTGCATTTGGAGCGCCGTTCCGCACCTGTTAAAATCCGCCGCCTGTCCCACTGTCCAAACGGTTAAACACACCATGAGCGAACAGAAGCCCTCCCTCACCTATCGTGATGCCGGCGTTGATATCGATGCTGGTAACGAACTCGTCGACCGCATCAAGAATACCGCGGCGCGCACACGTCGCCCGGAAGTCCTTGGCGGCCTCGGTGGCTTTGGCGCCATGGTGGCTATTCCCCCTGGCTACAATGAGCCGGTGCTGGTATCAGGCACCGACGGCGTCGGCACCAAGCTTCGACTTGCGATGCAACTCCAGAAGCACGACACCATTGGCATTGACCTTGTGGCCATGTGTGTCAACGACCTGGTAGTAGGCGGTGCGGAACCCCTGTTCTTCCTGGACTATTACGCTACCGGCAAGCTGAATGTCGACGTAGCCGCCCAGGTTGTCGACGGCATTGGCGCTGGCTGTGAACAGGCCGGCTGCTCCCTGGTGGGCGGCGAGACGGCGGAAATGCCGGGCATGTACGAAGGGGACGACTACGATCTGGCCGGTTTCTGTGTGGGTGTGGCAGAGCGCAGCGAGATCATTGATGGCAGCCGCGTGCAGGCTGGCGACGTTCTGCTCGCCCTGGGTTCTTCCGGCCCGCACTCCAATGGTTACTCCCTGATCCGCAAGATCCTGGAAGTCAGTAACGCTGACCTGAACCAGACGGTTGCCGACGTTACCCTCGCGGATGCCCTGATGGCGCCCACCCGCATTTATGTGAAAAACCTGCTCCAGCTCGTCCGCGAAGTGGACGTTCGTGCGCTGTCCCACATCACTGGCGGCGGCCTTCCGGAGAACATTCCCCGGGTTCTGCCTGATGGCATGGTTGCAGCCATCGATACGGACAGCTGGCAGCTACCCCCGGTGTTCCAATGGCTGAAGAATGCCGGCGGCGTTGCCAGCGAAGAAATGTACCGCACCTTCAACTGTGGCGTCGGTATGGTTGTATGCATCCCTGCAAACCAGCGCGAACTGGCCCTTGATACGCTGAACGCTCTGGGTGAAAAAGTCTGGCAGGTCGGCATCATTGAAGCCTCTGACGACGCCACGGCCTCTGCATCAGTACGTTATGCGCCAGGGCTGTTGTCGGCATGAAGGCAGATTCCGTAACCGCCCCACGCATCCTGGTCCTGGCTTCCGGCAGCGGCACCAACCTTCAGGCTCTCATCAACGCCAGCCGGGAGCGGGACTTTCCCGGCCAGATCGTTGCGGTAGGGTGCAACCGCCCTGGCGCCTTCGCTCTGGAGAGGGCAGCCCAGGCCAACATCGACACCTTCACCGTGGATCACACCCATTACGGTTCCCGCGAGGAGTTCGACGGCGCACTGATGGCGGAGATTCGCCGTCACAACCCGGACCTGATCGTCCTGGCGGGCTTCATGCGCATCCTGACCACGGATTTCGTGCGGGCACTGCGTGGCACCATGCTGAACGTGCACCCTTCCCTTCTGCCCAAGTACACCGGGCTGAAGACCCATCAGCGTGCACTGGACGCTGGCGAAACAACCCACGGCGTGTCCATTCATTTTGTCACCGAAGAACTGGATGGCGGGCCGGTGATTGCCCAGGCAGAAGTGAGCATATCCCCGGACGACACCCCGGAATCCCTCGCCGAGAAAGTCCAGGAGAAAGAACACGTGCTTTACCCGATCGTAGTGCGCTGGTTCTGTGAGGGGCGCATTCAACTGGGCACCGACTATGTAGTGTTCGACGGTCAGCCACTGAATCGACCGGTGGTACTTCCGGACGAGAACTCAGCAGCCTCGGCCTGAGTAAACTTATCGTCATCTCCGGAAGCAACCAGTCGCGCTAGACTGTTCAGTGACAGATCTGCCATTGCAACCGGAGGAGTCGCATGCCCCTGAAATTCAGCCTCACAGCGTTGCCCGCCCTGTTAACCGGGGCGCTGCTTCTCGGAGCCTCGCTCGCACACGCCTCGGACGAGCAGGAGGACGTTACCCTCCAACCCATGAAGCTCAGCTACAACGCCTCCCTGGACAAGGGCATCTCCCTCAATGGTGACGCCCTCCGCATCCTGGAACAACGGGACGATGGCACCTGGCATTTCAGAACCGACGTGGATTCCTTTGTTGCAGACATTGACGAATCGCTGATCTTCCGCTGGGAAGACAATCAGGTGGTTCCCCTGCGTTACCGCTACAAGCTCTCCGGCCTCTTCATCCGGGACCGTGAGGAAGCGATCGATTTTGACTGGGAAAATAACGTGGTCAGTGGGCATCACGAAGGCGATAAGTTTTCGATGAAGCTGGAGAAAGGCGCCATGGACCCCATGGGCTATCAACTGCAGCTAAGCCAGGACATCAAGGCCGGCAAGCGCGAGATGGAATACCGCGTCATCGACAAGGGCGACTACGACACCGACAAATTCGCCGTCGTTGACGAGGAAACCGTGCGCATCAACGGCGACGACATCCGCACACTTAAGGCCGAGAAGGTTCGCGACAGCGACAGTAAACGCGAGTCCCTGATGTGGTTCGCGCCGGAGCGTGACTACCTGCTGATCCGCTTCCTCCAGGTGGAACCTGACGGCAGCGAGTACGAACTGACCATCAGCGACGCCAAGGTGGGCCGCTAGAGCGGTGAGTTACGGGCTGGCCGTCGCCCAGACAGCCTTCACTTCATCCGCGATGATTCGCAGCCCCTCCGCCACGCGCTCATCGTCCTGTGAGTAGGTCACCCGCAGGCATTCGTGGCGGTGCTTCCAGCCGTCTTCCGGCAAACCGGGGAAGAAGTAGTGCCCCGACACCACCAGCACGCCCCGCGCTTTCAGCCGCTGATACAACTCCAGACTGCTGATCGGCAGCCCCGGAAACCAGAGCCAGAGAAACATGGCGCCTTCGGGTTTATGGACGTACCAGCGACAGCTGTCCTCGCCCATGGCATCCCGGAACACCGCCACCGCCCGCTCCATTTTCGCCTTGTAGAACGGGCAGACCACATCCCGGCTGAGCGACAGAATCTCTCCTGAGCGCACCAGAGGCTCCGCCAGCATGGCGCCAAAACTGCCGGTGGCCAGATTCATGATGGCATTAATGCCCGACAAGGCCTTGATCACCGGCTCCGCCGCAATAACGATGCCCGTACGCACGGCCGGCAGGCCGAACTTAGACAGGCTCAGGCACAGGATCACCTGGTCGTTCCAGTGGGGTTTCGCATCCACAAACAGCAGGCTTGGAAACGGTGTACCGTAGGCTCCATCCACAATCAGCGGGATGTCGTGCTGGCGGGCCATGGCTTCCAACCGGGCCAGCTCTTCGTCGGTGACCACATTTCCAGTGGGGTTCGTGGGCCGGGAAACGCAGATCGCGCCGGTTTCAGCCGTTACCTCAACCGCATCGAAATCCACCCGGTATTTGAACTCATGGGCGTCGGTGAATGAGATATCCGGCTGCACGGCGTGGAACAACCCGGGCTCAATACCGGCATCGGCATAGCCTATGTACTCTGGCGCCAGTGGCAACAGGACATGCTTGTGCACCCCATCACCATAGTCACCACCAAACATATTGAACAGCATGAAAAACGCGGCCTGACTGCCATTGGTCAGGGCAATATTTTCCGGCTTCAATCCCCAGCCATACTCACGATTCAGGAGCTCGGCCAAAGAGGCAATGAACTGCTTCTCACCCTGGGGCGGGTCATAAATGCCGACCAGCCTGCGCGTATCACCATCACTTTGGGCCATGTCGGCCAGTATCTGCTGGACCCGAGCCTGGATCTCGGGAATATGGCCGGGATTGCCCCCACCCATCATGATCATGTCGTCGCCGGACGCCAGGGCGTTGCCAAGGTCATCCATCAGGGAGGTGATTCCCGCATCCGCGGTAAATTTCCGACCAAAGGAAGAGAGTTTCATGATGCTTTTCTGTACCGGATTAGAACGGATTGTCACCCAAGTGTAGGCCAGAGCCAGCAGCGCTGCCGGTCAGTCGCTCAGCGAGATGCCCAGGTTGCTCACACCGTCGTTGGCGGCATCGCCGTGGATGCGTTCAACAAACTGGCTGGTGGGCGTGCGCTGGCGTTTGAGGGCCAGGATCAGGTCGCGCTGGAATACCTTGTCTTCTTTCATCAGCGGGTGCTGGTCCAATAGCCTGACCAGCTCATCTTCTTCCAGATCTTCACCTTCAGAAAGCTCAACAAAGTTCATGACGGTCGCGGTGGCCATCTGGGAGGCGTCGGTTGCGCGGTGCTTGCCCGGATTGAGCCGGTTCAGCAATGCCTGTTCCAGCAACTGGCAAAAATCAAAGGCGGGATAGACACCGTAAGCGTCATAGGCGTTCACATCTGGCGACAGCGATTCGAGTTTCGCCAGCAATTGGGGAATGGCCGCTTCGGAAACGTCCTTTTGCAGCATTTCCCAGCCAAGATCGAGCAATTGGCGCATTTTCGCACCGGTTTTGAGCCCAACGGCGTCCGCAAACAGGGCGTAATTGGGGAAGGAGCGCTCAGCGAGGGCCATCAGGAAGGTAAATTCCCGCCAGCCCTGCAGTTGTGAGACAGCTTTCAGAAACTGATTGGCGTTCACTGTGGCTCTCTCCTGACGATGTCACTTACCGGAATCGCCCCTGCGGCACTGCCACTCATGTTCGCGGCAGGGTCACGCCTGTTTGCCCCAGGTACTTTCCGCCCCGGTCTTTGTAGCTGGTGTCGCAGATTTCATCAGACTCGAAGAACAGCATCTGGGCGACGCCTTCGTTGGCGTAGATTTTGGCCGGCAGGTTGGTGGTGTTGGAAAATTCCAGGGTGACCTGCCCTTCCCACTCGGGTTCCAGTGGTGTGACGTTGACGATGATGCCACACCGCGCGTAGGTGGATTTACCCAGGCAGATGGTCAGCACACTGCGGGGGATACGGAAGTATTCCACGGTGCGCGCCAGGGCAAAGGAGTTGGGCGGGATGATGCAGACGTCGCCGGTGTAGTTGACGAAGCTGTTGTCGTCGAAGTTCTTCGGGTCCACGGTGGCGGAGTGGACGTTGGTGAAGATCTTGAATTCGTTGCTGCAACGGACATCGTAGCCGTAGCTGGATGTGCCGTAGGAGATTACGCGGCCTTTTTCGGTTTCGCGGACCTGATCGTATTCAAAGGGTTCGATCATGCCCTGATCCCGGGACATCCGGCGAATCCAGTGGTCGGATTTGATGCTCATGGGTGACGTCTCGTATCCATAAAAAAGAGAGGCGGTAGTTTACCTGTTCACTTAATGACTGTCGAAGGCTTGGGCCCTGAATTTGCTTCCTGGCTTCGGGGGCTGCCAGAACAGACGGAGCCTTCCGAAACACGCCGTTGATACGTCCATGTAGGCTTGAGAAAAACATCCATGTTTTTCACAGTTTCGGAAGGCCCCGTCTGTTCTGGCGATCCAGCTTTCGTGGTGGTCTATAGCTCAGTCCACCTCTTGGTGTTGCGGGCTTTACTAGTGCTCAGTTACGGACACGCTGGAGATCGAACCGGTAAGATTTCGCTCTCGTGTGGACAACTCCGCACCTACCCGGCGGGCGATATCCTTGTAGCGCCTTGCCACTTCCGAATCGGGTTCTGCCACCACAGACGGGGTGCCGCCGTCGGTCTGTTCGCGGATGGTCAGGTGCAGCGGGAGTTGGCCCAACAGCGTGGTGTCGTACTCTTCGGCGATGCGTTCGCCGCCGCCGTGGCCGAAGAGGGGTTCTTCATGGCCGCAGTTGCTGCAGATGTGGACGCTCATGTTTTCCACCACGCCCAGCACGGATATGTCCACCTTGCGGAACATTTCGATGCCTTTTTTGCCGTCCAGCAGGGCGATGTCCTGGGGTGTAGTGACGATGACGGCGCCGTTTACCGGGACTTTCTGGGCGATAGTGAGCTGGATGTCGCCCGTGCCCGGGGGCATGTCGAGGATGAGGTAGTCCAGTTCGTTCCACAGGGTCTGTTGCAGCAGTTGCATGACGGCGCCACTGACCATGGGGCCGCGCCAGACCATGGGGGTTTTATCGGTGACGACGAAGGCCATGGAGTTGGCCTGCAGGCCGTGAGCTTCCATAGGGACGAAGTATTTGTTTTCCCGGGTGTCGGGGCGCTTGCCTTCGGGAACGCCCAGCATCATGCCGATGCTGGGGCCGTAAATGTCCGCGTCAAGGATGCCGACGCGGGCGCCTTCGGCTTGTAGCGCCAGGGCGAGGTTGACGGCGGTGGTGGATTTGCCCACACCACCCTTGCCGGAGGCCACGGCAATGATGTTCTTGACGCCGGGAACGGACTGGATGTCTTTCTGGCCTTTGTGGGAGTGGATTTTCTGTCCCACGTGGACATCAACACTCTCAACGCCATCAACGTCGTCGAGGGCGTTGGTGAGCAGCTCTTTCAGGGCGCCGGCGATGCCTTTGGACGGGTATGGCAATTCGATCATCACGGTGACCTTACCGCCGTCGTCCGCGGTCAGGGATTTCACCGCACCCAATTCATACAGGTCCTTGCCCAGGTAGGGGTCGCGGTACTGTTGTACGGCGGTTTCCAGTGCCTGCTGTGAAATCTGTGCCATCGGAATCTCCGGTCTAACGTCACGCGCATTTATTAGCGCGGAAACAGGTGTTTCGGGTGAAAATTATCTGCTCGGAAGGTATCATTTGTGCCCGTTTCTGGCCATAAGGGTTCTTTACCCGGAGCAAGGCCGGCAAACGCGAACGCCCAACTCCTGACGAATGAAGGTTCGGACCACAACATGACGCAAGCGAGTTCAAAGCAACAGCGCGATATTCTGGTTACCAGCGCCCTGCCGTACGCCAATGGCCCCATCCACCTGGGCCATCTGCTGGAATACATTCAGACGGATATCTGGGTGCGCTATCAGAAAATGCGTGGCCAGAACTGCTACTACGTTTGTGCGGACGATGCTCATGGTACTGCCATTATGCTCCGTGCCGAGCGGGAAGGCATCTCCTCCGAGAGCCTGATCGACCGTATCCGGGACGAGCACCAGCAGGATTTCGGCGGCTTCCACATCCGCTTCGACAACTATTACACCACTCATTCCGAGGAGAACCGCCAGTTCTCGGAATACATTTATCGCCAGTTGCAGGAAAACGGCCACATCGCCACCCGCAAGATTACCCAGGCGTTCGATCCTGAAAAGAACATGTTCCTGGCGGACCGGTTCATCAAGGGCACCTGCCCCAAGTGCAAGACCGAAGACCAGTACGGCGACAACTGCGAAGCCTGTGGCGCCACCTATACCCCGGCTGAGCTGATCAATCCCCGCTCGGCGGTCTCCGGTGCCACGCCGGTGGACAAGGAATCCGAGCACTACTTCTTCCGCCTGCCGGAATTTGCGGACTTCCTTGCGAACTGGACTCGTAGCGGTACGCTGCAGCCCCAGGTGGCCAACAAGTTGGCCGAGTGGCTGGATGCGGGCCTGCAGGAATGGGACATCAGCCGCGATGCCCCCTACTTCGGCTTCGAGATTCCGGATGCACCCGGCAAGTACTTCTACGTCTGGCTCGACGCGCCCATTGGTTACCTCGCCAGTTTCAAGAACCTGTGCAACCGGGAAGGCATTGATTTCGAGCATTTCTGGAAGGCGGATTCCACCGCCGAGGTGTACCACTTTATCGGCAAGGACATTATCAATTTCCACGCCCTGTTCTGGCCGTCCATGCTGCACAGCGCCGGGTTCCGCACACCCAGTGCCGTCTGGGCCCATGGTTTCGTGACGGTAAATGGTAAGAAAATGTCCAAGTCCCGGGGCACGTTCATCATGGCCCGGACCTATCTGGACCATCTGAATCCGGAATACCTGCGCTACTACTTCGCCGCCAAACTCACCGGCAGCGTCGACGATATGGACCTGAACCTGGAAGACTTCGCCGCGCGGGTGAACTCGGACCTGGTGGGCAAGGTGGTCAACATTGCCAGTCGCAGCGCCGGGTTCATCACCAAGCGCTTTGATGGCCAGCTCGGTACCGTCACCGAACATGAAAAGCTGAAAGAGTTTATCGAGGCCGGCGATGAGATCGCGGACTTTTTCGAGGCCCGGGAGTTCGGCCGCGCCATGCGTCGAATCATGGAACTGGCTGACATCGCCAACCAGTACGTGAATGACGAGCAGCCCTGGGTCATTGCCAAGCAGGACGGCCAGGACGACAACCTGCAGGCCATCTGCACCAACGCCATCAACATGTTCCACCTGCTGATGACTTACCTGGCGCCGGTTCTGCCGGAAACCGCCAAGGCTTCCGAGGCGTTCCTGAATGCGCCGCTGGACTGGAACAAGCGCGAGCAACGGCTTGAGAATCACGGCATCAACAAGTTCAAGCCGCTGATGAACCGCGTGGATATGGCTCAGATCGAAAAAATGCTGGACGCGTCCAAGGAAGAAATGCCCGCAGCGACAGGAGAGAAGGCCCCGGAAGCCAATCTCGAGCCGATTGCGGATGAAATAGAATTCGGGGATTTCGCGAAGGTGGATCTTCGGGTCGTCAAGATTGTTAAAGCTGAACACGTGGACGGCGCCGACAAGCTGCTTCGCCTTACCCTTGACGTTGGAGAGGGCGAGCGCAACGTTTTTGCCGGCATCAAATCGGCGTACAAACCTGAGGACCTCGAAGGACGCCTGACGGTGATGGTGGCCAACCTCAAGCCCCGAAAGATGAAATTCGGGATGTCAGAGGGCATGGTGCTGGCGGCCGGCCCCGGCGGAAAAGATATTTTCATCCTGTCACCGGATTCGGGCGCCACGCCCGGCATGCGGATTATGTAATGGCGCGCTCTGATGACTGAGTATCTGCTGATCCTGGTCAGCACCATACTGGTGAACAATTTTGTGCTGGTTCAGTTTCTTGGACTGTGCCCGTTCATGGGCGTATCCGGGAAGCTGGAAACCGCCATGGGCATGTCATTGGCCACCACGTTTGTGCTGACCCTGGCCTCGGTGTGCAGCTACCTGGCGTATACCTACCTGCTGGAGCCGCTGGACCTGGCGTTCCTGAAAACCATTACGTTCATCCTGGTCATCGCCGTTGTGGTGCAGTTCACGGAGATGGTGGTGCGCAAGACCAGCCCCCTGCTCTATCGGGTATTGGGCATTTTCCTGCCGTTGATCACCACCAACTGTGCGGTTCTGGGTGTTGCCCTGCTTAACCTCAACAAGAACAATAACTTCGTGGAGTCTGTCCTGTACGGATTCGGAGCCGCCGCCGGCTTTTCGCTGGTGCTGGTGCTGTTTGCTGCCATGCGTGAACGCATCGCCGTGGCCGATGTTCCGGTTGCCTTCCGGGGCGCCGCCATTGGCATGGTCACCGCCGGGTTGATGTCTCTGGCTTTCCTGGGCTTTACTGGTCTGGTCAGCGTCTGACGGAGCGTTTGTATTATGTGGACGAGCATACTGATTGCCGTACTGGTTCTGCTCGCGCTGGCGGTTGTGTTCGGCGGCCTGCTGGGCTTTGCCGCAGAGCGCTTTCGGGTGGAAGGCAACCCGTTGGTGGACCAGATTGACTCCATGCTTCCCCAAACCCAGTGCGGCCAGTGTGGTTTTCCCGGCTGCCGTCCCTACGCCGAATCCATTGCCAACGGCGATGCCATCAACAAATGCCCTCCGGGCGGTGAAACCACCATCAAGGCACTGGCGGACCTGCTGGACGTGGAGCCACAACCGCTGGACGCGGAACACGGGGTGGAACAGGCCAAGCGCGTTGCGGTGATTCGCGAGGACGAGTGCATTGGTTGCACCAAGTGTATCCAGGCCTGCCCGGTGGACGCCATCCTCGGCGCCGCAAAACACATGCATACCGTAATCGAGAGCGAATGCACCGGCTGTGATCTGTGTGTGGAACCCTGCCCGGTGGACTGTATCGACATGATTACGGTAGAGCCCGACATTCGCTCCTGGACCTGGACACCGCCCAAATCCGGTGTGATTGCCACCGATCGTCAGGGGGCCAACGCCTGATGACACAGCTCTGGGACTTTTCCGGCGGCATCCATCCTGCCGAAAACAAACACCAGTCCACATCACGCCCGATCACTGGCGCCGGTCTGCCAGAAGTTCTGGTATTGCCGTTGCAGCAGCATATAGGCGAGCCGGCCGAAGCCTGTGTTGCAGTCGGCGATCGAGTTCTCAAAGGCCAGAAAGTTGCCGACGTGACCGGCGGCATGGGCGTACCCGTTCACGCGCCGACGTCCGGCACCATTGAATCCGTCAGCCTTCAGCCCGTTCCCCATCCCTCTGGAATGAGCGACTGGTGCATTACCCTCAAGCCCGACGGAAAAGATGAGTGGGCGCCTCTCAACCCGGTAACGAACTACCGGGATCTGGACCGGGAAACGGTGCTCGAACGAATCCGCGACGCCGGCATTTCCGGCATGGGAGGCGCCGGCTTCCCCACAAACATCAAGCTACGCCCACCGAGGGATCGGAAGGTAAACACGCTGATCCTGAATGGCGCGGAGTGTGAGCCCTACATCACGGCCGACGATATGTCGATGCGGGAGAACGCAGGCGAGATCATTGCCGGGTTGCGCATCATGGCGTGGATACTGCGCCCGGAGCGGGTTGTGATCGGCATTGAGGACAACAAGCCAGAGGCCATCTCAGCGCTCAGGAAAGCCGCGGAGGGCACCCAGACAGAGATCGCGGTCATCCCCACCAAATATCCCTCTGGCGGTGAAAAACAGCTGATACAGATCCTGACAGGCATGGAAGTGCCCAGTGGCGGGATTCCGGCGGATATTGGAGTGATGTGCCAGAACGTGGGCACAGCCATCGCCGTATCCGCCGCCATTCATCGGGGCGAGCCGTTGATTTCCCGTGTCACAACGGTCACTGGGTATGCAGTTACCGATCCCGGTAATTTCGAGGTCCTGATCGGCACACCTATCGACTACCTGCTCGCGCAGGCCGGGCAGGAAAACAGCAAGCTCCACCGCCTTGTTCTGGGTGGGCCGATGATGGGCTATACCCTGGAAACGCCAGCCGTACCGGTAGTCAAGACCACCAACTGCGTCATTGCCGCCACTGCCACGGAATTACCGGACCCGGCTCCGGAACAACCCTGTATTCGCTGCAGCATGTGCGCCGAAGCCTGCCCAATGGAGTTGCTGCCCCAGCAACTGTTCTGGTACTCCAAAGCCGGGGAGTTCGACAAAGCCGAGCACCTGAACCTGTTCGACTGCATCGAATGTGGTGCCTGTTCTTACGTCTGCCCCAGCTCCATTCCGCTGGTGCAGTATTACCGGGCGGCCAAAGGCGAGATACGGGTACAACAGGCTGAACAGCTGAAAGCGGATCGCGCCCGTGAACGTTTTGAAGCCCGTCAGGCGAGACTCGAACGGGAACAGCAGGAGAAAGAGCAGCGCCGCAAAGAACGAGCGAAGGCGGCTGCCGAAGCCCAGGCCAGGAAGCAGGCCGAGGCTGAAAAGGCGGATGCAGAAGGCCAGCCCGCCGATGACCGTGCCGCCAAAGCCGCCCTGGTGCAGGAAGCCCTTGCCCGTAAAAAGGCCAAGGGCCAACAACAGGCCGAAACGAAAGCTGAGACATCTGAAACCAAAGCCGCCAGCGAACCGGCGCCCGATGTTGACGCCCTGGAGAAGCAGCTTGCCCAGGCCACCGCAAAGCTGAACACCATGCAAAGCATGCTGGAGGATGCCAGGGCCGAGAATGCGGACAATGTCGAAAAACTCGAGAGAGCCGTCACCAAGAACCACGACCGGGTGAAGCGGGCGGAAGAGGCTCTGGCAGAGGCCCGGCAATCTGTGGCGGCCACCGATACCCAAACGACAGACTCATGATGAACAGGCTCCAACGCTAATGGCACTTGCGCAACAGTCCTCGCCCCACGCCCGTAACGCCCGCTCCACGTCACAGGTCATGCTGTGGGTGATTCTGGCGGCCCTGCCCGGCCTGCTGGTACTGACCCTGTTCTTTGGCTGGGGCAATCTGATCAACGTGGTCTGGTGCATCACGGTGGCACTCGCGGCCGAGGCTTCTATCCTCAAGCTTCGCAAGCGCCCGGTGGCTTTCTTCCTGAAAGACAACACTGCTGCGGTCACTGGCCTTTTGCTGGGCCTTTCCCTGCCACAGTTTGCGCCCTGGTGGGTGTCCGCGGTTGCCGTCATCGCCGCCATCGTCATGGCCAAGCAGCTCTATGGTGGTTTGGGCTCCAACCCGTTCAATCCTGCCATGGTGGGTTACGCTCTGGTGTTGATCTCGTTCCCCGTGGCCATGACCACGAATTGGGCGCAGCCCGGCCTCCTATGGGAGACCGCTCCGGGGTTTGGTGACACCCTGAGTATGATCGCCTCTGGCCAACAGACAGCGGTGGACGCCTTCACCATGGCCACGCCGCTGGATGAGTACAAACACAAGATTACCACCCACACCGCAGCGGAAGTGCTTGCTCACCCCACCTTCGGTGACGGTGTTGCCCGGGGCTGGGAATGGGTCAACGCCGCGTTCCTCGCCGGTGGTCTGGTTCTTGTCGGCCTGAAGATCATCACCTGGCACATTCCAGTCAGCATGCTGGCGGGCCTCGCACTTATGAGTCTTGCCTTTGGCAGCAACGCAGACCTGTATGCGCCGCTGTCCATGCACCTGCTGGCCGGTGGCACCATGTTGGGCGCGTTCTTCATTGCCACGGACCCGGTGTCCGCCGCGTCCAGTCATCAGGGCAAGCTTATCTACGGAGCGGGTATTGGTATCCTGATCTACCTGATCCGCACCTGGGGTGCCTACCCCGATGCGGTGGCCTTCAGCGTTCTGCTGATGAACTTCGCGGTGCCGTTTATCGACCATTACACGCCGCCCCGTACCTACGGGCATCATAAGCCCCGGCGCGGCATTCCCGGCAAGGGTCAGGGGTAAACCATGGCAGCACTCGCGAAGTCCATCCGTCGCAACGCCATTGGCCTGGGCCTGTTCGCCATCATTACCGGCGGCACCATCGCCATCACCCAGGTCATGACGGCCGAGCGCATACAGGAACAGGCCGCCAGGGCGGAAGCACAGGCGCTGTTTGAGATCATTCCGGAGAACCGGCACGACAATCATCTGCTGACCGACACGGTGCAGCTTCCGGCGGATAACGGAATGAATGCTAACGACCCCGTCACGGCCTGGGTGGCACGTCGCAATGGCCGCCCTACCGGATTGATCATGCCGGTGGTGGCCCCTGACGGTTATTCTGGCAACATTCACCTATTGGTGGGTCTGGATATGAAAGGCACTGTGCTGGGAGTTCGGGTGACCAGCCACCGGGAAACCCCTGGCCTGGGCGACCGCATTGAAACCAAGAAGTCAGACTGGATTCACTCGTTCACCGGCCGGTCCCTTGGCAACCCGGAACCGGAACGCTGGGCTGTCAGGAAGAATGGCGGGGCATTTGACCAGTTCACTGGTGCGACCATCACCCCGAAAGCCGTGGTTAATGCGGTGCAAAAAACACTCATCTATTTCCGTGAGCACCGCAGTGACATTCGCGACATCCTCGATGAACCCGCGTCACCCCGTAGCACGCCGCTGACGCCCGAGGAAATCGCTGGCCAGACACCAGACCGGGAGCATTCGTAACATGGCGACCAAATCCAGCTCAGAGATCATCCGTGACGGGCTTTGGACCAACAACCCTGCCCTGGTTCAGGTGTTGGGGCTTTGTCCCCTTCTGGCGGTGACCAGTACCGTCGTTAACGCCATCGGCCTGGGCCTGGCAACGCTGATGGTGCTGATGGGCTCGAACCTGGCAGTGTCACTGATCCGCAACTTTGTTAGCGAGTCGGTGCGCCTGCCTGCCTTCGTGATGATCATCGCCTCTTTCGTCACCTGCGCTGAACTGTTGATGCAGGCCTATACCTATGAGCTCTACCAGATCCTGGGCATTTTCATTCCGTTGATTGTGACCAACTGTGCCATTCTGGGCCGTGCGGACGCGTTTGCCTCCAAGAACCCGCCCCTACCCGCCCTGCTGGACGGTGTCATGATGGGTATCGGTTTTCTGGTAGTGCTGATTGCACTCGGCGCCATGCGGGAACTCGTGGGACAGGGCACCCTGTTTACCGATATGGATCTCCTGCTGGGCCCCATGGCGGCAGACTGGGGAATCCGTCCGCTGGAGCAATACCCGGACGTGCTCTTCATGGTGCTGCCGCCAGGCGCCTTTGTGGGGCTGGGGCTGCTTATCGCGCTGAAGAATGGCATCGACAATCATCTCAAGGCCCGCCGTACGGCGGCGGAGCCCATCGTGGCCGGTAGCAAGCGAGTGCGGGTAACAGGCCATGTATCCTGAACATCCAATGACCATTACTTTCCCAGCCAGCGGATAACCCATGAACAAGGCAAAACGTACGGAAATCTTTACCCGTTTGCGGGAAGCCAATCCGACACCCACAACCGAGTTGAACTATACCAACCCGTTCGAACTGCTGATCGCGGTGATCCTCTCGGCCCAGGCCACGGACGTCGGTGTGAACAAGGCAACAGCAAAACTATACCCCGTAGCCAACACACCCGAAAAAATCCTCGCGCTGGGAGTGGATGGCCTGAAGGAATACATCAAGACCATCGGGCTGTTTAACAGCAAGGCCGAGAACGTGATCAAGACCTGTCGTGCGCTGATTGAAAAACACGGCGGGGAAGTTCCGGACAACCGGGAAGACCTGGAAGCCCTTCCGGGTGTGGGCCGCAAGACCGCCAATGTGGTTCTGAACACCGCGTTCGGGCAACCGGCAATGGCGGTGGATACCCACATCTTCCGGGTATCGAACAGAACGGGAATTGCGCCGGGCAAAAACGTGCTGGAAGTGGAGAAGCGCCTGATGCGGCTGGTGCCCAGGGAGTTCCTGCTGGATGCCCATCACTGGCTGATCCTTCACGGGCGCTACACCTGTACCGCCAGGAAGCCCAAATGCGGCGCCTGCATCATCGAAGATCTGTGCGAATTCAAGCAGAAACGGGATTACATGGACTGACACCGGCCCCGGATAACCGGAACCGGTGCACCTTACTGTGCGCTTACCGCTGGCCCAGCATCTTCTCTTTCAGATCTTCCTGGGCAGGCTCGTCTGACAACCAGATGCCGAACAGGGCCTTCTTGAACTCCAGGTCGCCAATGGTGGCGCGTTCCTTGCCATTCTTAAGAACGCGCACGCCTTCACCCGGCAGGTAAACGAGATCAAACACGTCACCGTCCTTGATCTCTTCTGAAAACACATCCAGGAACGCATCCACATCGTCCTTGATCGCGGCCAGGTCTCCCCCTGTGGAATTTTCAAACCCTTCCATTGTGGCGGATTTCATTTTGTCGCTGGTGATCATCCCGGAAATGATGTGCAGGGTGATGGCCTGGGGCTCGTCGGCGTTGATAATGGCCTGACCATCGTCGATGGTCTCGGGCACATACAGACCACCGATATATAGGTCCATGAACCACTTGGAACGGGTACCCGCACCATTGAGCTTGAGCTCGGTATCCATCGCCGAGTAGGTATCCGGCACGTCAACGCCCTCCACCGTCAGGGCGGCGGCTGGTGTTGTAAGGGCTGCTGTCAGCAGCAGTGATGCAAATCCTGTTGATAGGGCCTTCTTCATCGTCCTTTCCTTATTGATCGTTATTATTGAATGTCTGATTGCACCGGAGTTCGACACCCATATCCCCCTCCGGCCATCCAAGTTTAACAGGGAGCAAACGAACGCTTACGCCGGCTGGTTCTCATTTGGCAACGCAAAAAAACCGGCCTGCAGACAGCGGGCCGGTTTTTGGTAGTACAGAAGCGATTACTTGAACAGCATGGTTCCCGACAGGCCTTCCTTCTCCAGGATTTCGCGAAGGCGACGTAGCGCCTCCACCTGGATCTGGCGAACCCGCTCACGAGTCAGACCAATCTCCTGGCCTACTTCCTCAAGCGTGCTGATGGGGTAACCCCTCAAGCCAAAGCGACGGGAGAGAACTTCCTGCTGCTTGTCGCTGAGCTGATCGATCCACTTTTCGACACAGGAGCACATGTTGTTGTCCTGCAGCAGGTCGGCGGGATCGGAGGCGCCTTCGTCTGCGACGGTATCCAGAAGGGATTTTTCGCCGCCGGTACCAATAGGCGTGTCCATGGACGCAACGCGCTCGTTCAGGCCCAGCATCCGCTTAACGTCTGCTACCGGCTTGTCGACCATCCGCGCAATTTCTTCCGCTGACGGCTCGTGGTCCAGCTTCTGGGTAAGCTCCCGTGCCGCGCGCAGGTACAGGTTGAGTTCCTTTACAACGTGGATGGGAAGGCGGATGGTGCGGGTCTGGTTCATGATGGCCCGCTCAATGGTCTGGCGGATCCACCAGGTCGCGTAGGTGGAGAAACGGAAGCCCCTCTCGGGGTCAAACTTCTCTACCGCACGGATAAGCCCAAGGTTACCCTCTTCTATCAGGTCCAACAGTGTCAGACCACGGTTCACGTAACGCCGGGCAATCTTGACCACCAGGCGTAGATTGCTCTCGATCATACGCTTGCGACCAGACTCCTCTCCTTTACGGGCGAGCCGTGCAAAGTACACTTCTTCTTCGGGTGTTAAGAGAGGAGAGAAACCGATTTCGTTGAGATAAAGCTGGGTGGCGTCCAGTTGTTTCTGGCTGGTAAAGTATCGTCCCTGGGCCGGGATGTCTTCTTCTGTTTCAACGGCCTCCACTTCGGCCGTTTCTTTTTCTTCTACTTTGTCCTCTGCTAACAGCTGATCATCTGCGTCTTCAACATCTGATACACGATCAATGATGAGTTCTTCATGCTCTGCTGACATAACTCTTTGCCCCGCCTTTCAATGATCCTGGAAATTCGCTCACGTCTTTTTGTTATTGCGAGCGCCTGCTTTCTTCGTGTTCTTGTTCAGGACATTTATTGCTAGCTGTTGACGGTTGCCGGAACCGTCGTTTTTTTATTGTTTGTCTCGACTATTATCTTTCGTTGCCTCTGATTTTCGGTGCCGGACGCCAGGTTTTGTTCTGCCAATCCGTTTCATCGGCCCGGGAGGTAGTGGGCGGGGTCGACCGGGTTGCCATTTTTCCGGATTTCAAAATGCAACTTGGGCCTGTCCGTGCCGCTGTTTCCCAGTTCAGCGATGACCTGTCCGGCTTTAACGTCCTCCCCTTCCTGCACCAGAATCTTCCGGTTGTGAGCATAAGCACTCAAATAGTGCTCGTTGTGGTTCACTATGATCAAGTTGCCATAACCGAGCAACCCACTTCCAGCATAAACGACATTACCACTTGCCGCTGCCCTCACAGAGTCACCTGCTTTTCCAGCAATATCAATACCTTTATTGACTTTCCCGGATGTAGAATAACCTGCAATTACGGTGCCAACGTGGGGCCAGCGCCAGTTGACATTGGATACTGTCTGGCTTTGACCCGTTAATGGTGACGACTTATCGGGCCGCCGCGAAACCGTCGGCTTTGGCTCCGGTTTGGGAGCAGGCTGTCGCGATGCGGTGCGGGTTGGTGGTCGCGAGACCGACGTTTTACTACTTCCGCCAGTCTGCGCTGTGGATGTTACATTTCCGCGAAGGTCCAGCCTGAGAACCTGCCCTGCCTTGATGTGGTAAGGCGGGCTTATACCATTGGCATTACCTAATTCCCGGTAGTCACGGCCGTACCGCCAGGCGATGCTATAGAGCGTTTCCCCGGATTTGACAACGTGGCGGCCCCAGTACACTGGCGGGTTGTAGAGGTCATCACGGTAGATTGCCTGCGTGTTGCAGCCAGTCAGCAGCATGGCGCCAAAAAGCACAAGCAGAAAGGCGTAGAGGCGCGTCCGTTTTTTTGAACACGGAGAGGCAGGGGCACCGGAGGGGAGCCGCGGGAAGACTGCCGTCGCAGCAATGATGGACCCACGCACTAATCTCAAAAGAATAAAAATACGCCCGTTATTAGTAATTCGTATAAAAAATTCGGCGGTTTATAAAGTGTTTTAAGTAACTTGCTAATTTATTGCACATTTTGGGCATGAAACCAAGTTACCCATCTGTTGCGTTTGTTACTGCCCGAAACAACCGTACGGATCAAAAAGTAACACTTAGTCTCGATACGCCCGTGAACGCCGTCACAACAGCGAGCAGAAAACCAGGCTAGCGGGCGGCGCCAGGCTGTTTTTTCCTGCCCACCCATTCCACCAGCAAAACCAGCAACAGACCGGCGAACGCACAGGTTATCGCCAGCAGTAACTGTGACTCGTCACCGGTCAACTCAGCATAGCCCATCGGACTGACGCTTGCTTCGTTCAGGGGCACCTGCTGGCCGGCACTGTTGGTGCGCCAGCTTAGTGTCTCTTTCCAGGGCCAGACCTTGTTCAGCGCCCCCACCATGAAGCCAGTCAACAACGCCAGCACAAGGTCATGGTAGCGATGGAACGCCCAGGTAATGAGCCGGGCAACCGACAGTAAACCGACCAGACAACCAACAGCGAAAATCCCGAGGATGCCCAGATCCAGGGAACGTATGGCGTCCAGCACCGGGACGTACATACCCAGAATCACCAGGATAAAACTGCCGGAAATTCCTGGCAGGATCATGGCGCAGATGGCCAGGGCCCCGGCACCGAAGAACACCGGCATCGAGGGCGACAACGGGCTGCCAGACAAAGTCGTTACCCACCAGGCAAAAACGGTTCCCACCGAAAATGGCAACAGCAACATTGGCTCATAACGACGAACCTGACGGCCGACGTGCCACACTGACGCGACGATCAGGCCGAAGAAAAAACTCCAGATAAGGATCGGATAAGTGGCAAGGGCATGACTGATCACGGACGCGAGTGTGGCAATACTACCCAGGATCCCCGCCAGCAGACACAGTAGGAAGGTGCCGTCACACGCCGCCCAGAATTGCCTCACCTGACCACGGATCAGATGCTGAAAGAAGGCTTGTGGAACGGCATTGATGGCTTCCAGCAACCGGAAGTAAATGCCGGTAATGAATGCAATGGTGCCACCCGACACGCCGGGTACGATATCAGCCGCCCCCATGGCCATGCCCCTCAGGAATACCGCAAAGGGATGATGGGAGTGAGGTACGTCGGCAGAAGACTCAGAGGGGCGTTCTGCGGTCACCGTACAACCCCACCCAACAGGGGCACAAAACGCACCGGTTCAATATCCCTGGTCTCGAAACGGTCGCCCTGGCGTACCATTTCCACCAACATCTGTGTGCCCTCGCCGATCGGCGCCACAATAACGCCTCCATCCGCCAGTTGGTCTTTCAGTTCCGGCGGGATCTCACGGGGTGCCGCGGTGACGATGATGCCGTCAAACGGCCCCTGTTCTGGCCACCCCATACCTCCGTCTGCGTGCTTGAGCATCGTATTACGGTAGCCGAGCTGGCGAAGCCGGTCACGGGCCCGGTCCTGGAGCGGCTTGATGCGCTCAACGCTGAAAACCTGATCCACCAACCCGGCAAGGATCGCGGTCTGGTAGCCCGACCCGGTTCCCAGTTCCAGCACTTTCCGGGGTTTGTGGTGCATCAGGGATTCTGTCATTCGCGCGACAATGTAAGGCTGAGACAGGGTCTGACTGTAGCCAATGGGCAGCGCAGTATCTTCGTAGGCCCTATGGGAAAGCGCTTCATCAAGGAATATGTGACGCGGCACGTCCGCCATGGCCGTAAGCACCTGCTCATCGGCTATACCAGCCTCTCTGAGCCTTTGTATCAGTCGCATACGGGTTCGGCGGGACGTCATTCCAATACCGTCAATCGCTGCCACCATTAACGTCCCTCCCGTCCTGACAGCAACTCAACCCACTCTCGCAGTGGCGACAGTACCTCATGGCGCGTCATATCCACGTGGACGGGAGTGATCGAAACGTAATTCTCGCGCACTGCGTTGAAATCGGTCCCCGGTCCGGCGTCGCTGCCCTTGCCAGCGGCACCGATCCAGTAACGGGACTTGCCCCGGGGGCAGGTCATCGGCACCGCGCCTTCAGCCCGGTCGCGATGGCCAAGCCGGGTCACGCGGAAGCCGGCAATCTCTTCCCAAGGCACATCGGGAACGTTCACATTGAGAATGCATCGAGGACCAAGAGTTAACGGCTGATCGCTTTCCAGCAACGCGCGAACAACCCTGGCCGCCGTTTCGTAGTGGAAACGGCCTTCGTTCACCAGCGATACCGCTATTGCTGGCAACCCCAGGTTTCTGCCCTCGGTGGCAGCGGCCACCGTACCCGAATAGATAATATCGTCGCCAAGGTTGGCGTGGGTATTGATGCCCGAGACCACTCGATCAAACGGCTCTTCAAACAGCCCGTTAACCGCAAGGTGAACGCAATCTGTCGGGGTCCCGTCCACGGACCGGAAGCCATTGGGATGGTCTTCCACCGTTAGCGGGCGGCTCAGCGTCAAGGCATTGCTGGCACCGCTATGGTCCCTATCCGGCGCCACAACTTCAAGATGGCCCAGCCCCTGGAGCCCGTCGTGTAGGGCCTGAAGACCAGGCGAATGAACGCCATCATCATTGGACAACAGAATTCGCACAATTTTCTCCAATAAACGTGGTTGCGTCCGTTATATCAAACACATCGTCCAGCAACGTTGTTGCGTATTGCCCCGGCGCAAGCCGGAACGACAACCGCAACTGGTCATTGCCGTCCCAATGCCACTCCAGACCTTCCGGTTTCAGGCTCAGCGGCCGACGCTCAGGCTTCATGCGGGTGGTTGAAAACACCGCTGCCAGCTGCGGGTGCTCCGCAACCACGGAACGCTCGATTTCGCCCTGGACCGACACTGCCTCGGTGCCACCGTCGCCCCAGAGAGGACCTGTCACCATCAGGTTCTGATTTTCACATGCGCCAGGCTCTCCCTCCAGAGGTTCCAGCCAGGTGCCAGTCTCAACACGATGGGCGAGCACCTCGTTGAATAACCACGAACGTGCCGCCGAAAAGTACAATACGTTCTTACTGTCGCGACTGCCAGAGGTTGACCGCCCTCGCCCACGCTTTTTGACATTGCGACCACTCCGACGGTTCAGTGTTGTCGGGTCCATGGTCAGCGCCCTATCCAGATTGGCACCGCCATGGCCAAACCGTTGCGAACCGAAATAATTCGGGCATCCGAGGTCCCGCAACCGGGCCAGAGCCGCATCGATAGCAGATGTGTCGCCGACCACGTCCTTTAGCACCAGCTCAAACCGGTTGCCCTGATGATCGCCCCGCCTCAGTTTTCGAGCCTGGCGGTACTGAGCCAATACCGGCCAGTGTTCCTCCACCGCCTGGATGAACGCCCCATCGTCGTCTTCCTGTCCCGGCCGATAAAGGCTAAACCACTGACGCGTGACCGCATGACGGTCCTTCAGCCCGCAAAAACCCACGTCGAAATGCCGACAGCCGCAGATATTAGCAAGCTGCCGCGCCACGTAGTCGGTGTTGTCCCCGACTTTTTCCAGACGCAGGCACAGGTGCTCTCCCCCGCCGCCACTGTCATCGGGCATAGACAGCTCTTCATCCACGAAAAAGTCGCCGGGGAGCGATTTGATACGCGCCGAAGCCACCCGAGAGCCCGAGGAGGTTGGCCAGTCGAGTCGCCAGCCGTTGGAAGCGTGCTGAGCATCCGTCATGATGAAACCGGCTCCAGCAGGCAAACCGCCTGGCACGCAATGCCCTCACCGCGGCCGGCAAAGCCCAGCTTTTCGGTGGTGGTCGCCTTGACGCTGACCCGGCTCGCCGGGATGGCAAGATCCTCGGCAATGGTCAACCGCATGGCCTCAATATGGGGCGCCATTTTCGGGGCCTGGGCAATAATGGTGGCATCCACGTTACCGACACCAAACCCTTCACCGGCAACACGCTCCATCACGCGGCGCAGCAAGTCCCGGCTGTCCGCTCCCGCCCACTCATCACTGGTATCGGGAAACAGATGACCGATGTCGCCCAGGGCCACGGCACCCAACAGGGCATCTGCAAGGGCGTGCAAAAGCACGTCCCCGTCGGAATGGGCCTTGAGGGCATGGGTGTGCGGAATGGTCACACCGCCAATAACGACTTGATTTCCCTCACAGAAAGCATGGACATCAAAGCCCTGCCCGATTCGCATAGTGCTGTTTCCTTTTCAATCAGTAACGATGCAGGCTTGCCGCTAGAGACGGCTGAGGATAAAACCGGCCAGTGCCAGATCAGCGGGTACCGTAATCTTTATATTATCCGGTCGCCCCTCAACGATACAGGGAACATTGCCTGCGTATTCCATGGCCGAGGCTTCATCGGTCACCGGGTAACCTGACGCAATGGCAGCTTTCAGAGCCATCCTCAAGGCGCCACAACGGAACATTTGAGGAGTCAGGGCGCGCCACAGATGACGACGGTCGATGGTTGTCTCCACCTGATTGCTGTCACTTGCCACAAGTTTGAGCGTATCGGCCACCGGCGTCGCCAGCAAGCCACCCACAGGGTGATCCTGAAGTTGGGTCAGCAATCGTTCGAGGTCATTGGGATGCAGGCAAGGCCGGGCGGCATCGTGTACCAGCACCCAATCGTCGTCATCCGCCCGAGAGGCCAGTGCCTCAAGTGCAGACAATACCGAATCCGCACGCTCAGCGCCCCCGGCACAGGACTCTATACGTGCGTCAGAACTGGCTGCAGTTTCCGGCCACCAGGGATCGTCCGCGCGAATAGCGACCACACAACCTGAAAAATCAGCATTGTCCAATAACCTGGAGAGAGTGATATCAAGGATATATTGATGGTCCAGCCTGAGATACTGCTTCGGGCAGTCTGCCTTCATTCGCTGGCCGGAACCGGCGGCGGGAACAATCAACCAATAGCGGGGTTTACTCATGGACGTGGTCAGCTTTGATCGGCCTGGCTTGCGGCTGGGTTACTGCTCGACCACCAGGAAGAAGGTTTCATCGTTGCGGATCAGCCCCAGGTTCATGCGGGCACGTTCTTCAACCGCACCTTTCTCGCCGCGGAGGTTACGAACTTCCGCATAGAGACGCTCATTGCGGGCTGAAAGCTCGGCGTTTTCCTCGCGCTGCTCGGCAATGGCGTTCTCCAGTCCCCATACCTGGGCAAAACTACCCTCCCCAACCCACAGGCGCACCTGCAGCAGGAGAATAAGAATAATCATGATGGACCAGAGTAACTTCATTGCGAATTCCGTTTACGATGCATCAACCGGACAGTAAGTATAGACCTTAGTGTAGTTTAGCAACAAGTTCTGCTAACCAGTTGTACAAAAAGGCCATCATGCCTCACATTTTGAGGATCACGATGGCCTTTCCGGATCGGTTACCTGTCAGCATCCCGCCGACAGGGCATCCTTCACAGGCGATTAGCCCTGGCCTTTGATCTCGCTCAGGCCACGATAGGGAGCCTTTCCATCCAACGCTTCCTCAATGCGAAGCAACTGGTTGTACTTGGCAACCCGGTCAGAGCGGCACAGGGAGCCGGTCTTGATCTGACCCGCACAGGTGGCCACGGCCAGATCGGCGATGGTGGTGTCTTCAGTTTCACCGGAACGGTGGGAAATCACCGCCGTGTAACCCGCATCCTGAGCCATCTTGATGGCGTCCAGAGTTTCGCTCAGGCTACCAATCTGGTTGAACTTGATCAGGATGGAGTTACCAATGCTCTTGTCGATACCCTGCTTGAGGATTTTGGTGTTGGTCACGAACAGGTCGTCACCTACCAGCTGAACCTTGTCACCCAGCTTCTCAGTCAGCACTTTCCAGCCGTCCCAGTCGCTCTCATCCATACCGTCTTCGATAGACACAATCGGATAACGCTCGCACAGGCCAGCGAGATAGTCGGCGAAACCGGCGGAATCAAAGGACTTGCCCTCACCGGAAAGCTGGTATTGACCATCCTTATAGAACTCGGAAGAGGCACAGTCCAGCGCCAGGGTCACATCAGTACCCAGCTTGTAGCCAGCCTTCTCCACTGCTTCCTGGATCACCGCCAGAGCGCCTTCGTTGGAAGGCAGATCCGGTGCAAAACCACCTTCGTCACCCACGGCGGTGTTAAGGCCTTTGCTGTTCAGCACTTTCTTCAGCGCGTGGAAAATTTCCGCACCAATGCGCAGCGCTTCGGCAAATGACTTCGCAGCCACCGGCTGGACCATAAATTCCTGGATATCAACGTTGTTGTCTGCGTGCTCGCCACCGTTGAGGATATTCATCATCGGCACCGGCATGCTGTACTTGCCGGAGGTGCCATTCAGGTCCGCAATGTGAGCATACAGCGGCTTGCCCAGTGAAGCGGCAGCGGCTTTGGCAGCGGCCAGGGAGACAGCCAGAATAGCGTTGGCGCCCAGGTTGGCTTTGTTCTCAGTGCCGTCCAACTCCAGCATGATGTTATCCAGGGCACGCTGGTCTGCAGCATCTTTGCCAATCAGCGCTTCACGGATTTTGGTGTTCACAGCTTCGACAGCCGTCAGAACACCTTTGCCCAAGTAGCGATTTGCGTCTTTATCTCGAAGCTCCAGAGCTTCACGGGAACCGGTAGACGCACCGGAGGGGGCGCAAGCACTGCCGATGGTGCCGTCCTCAAGAATCACGTCCGCTTCAACCGTGGGGTTCCCGCGAGAATCCAGTACTTCACGGCCTTTAATGTTGGCAATCTTGGTCATTCTTCTCTGTCTCCAAGTTTGATTTCAAAATTGGGAGTAAGAGCGAGCGGGAACGGCCCTACGAAAAACGCTACAAGCACATCCCTGTGCGCTTGGGCTCCGCCATCCATGGCTCCGCACATTTTCGTAGGGCCGTTCCCGCTCACTCCCATAGTCCTTCTGGAACGCAAAAAAACCGCCAATCAGGCGGTATCAATAGGTTTGAAACTCTTCACAAGGTCATCAACGGCCTTCACCCGGGCAAGGAACGGCTCAAGCTGGCTCAGGCGGAGAGCACAGGGCCCGTCGCACTTAGCTTGATCCGGGTCGGGATGTGCCTCAAGGAACAGACCCGCAAGCCCCTGGGACATACCCGCCAGGGCCAGGTCGGTTACCTGGGCTCGGCGGCCACCGGCTGAATCCGCGCGACCACCGGGCATCTGCAAGGCGTGAGTGACGTCAAACATCACCGGCACATTCATGGACTTCATGATACCGAAGCCCAACATATCCACCACGAGGTTGTTGTACCCGAAGCTGGTGCCGCGCTCACACAGGATCACCTTGTCGTTACCGGCTTCCCCGCACTTCGCAATGATGTGCTTCATTTCCTGTGGCGCCAGGAACTGGGCCTTCTTGATATTGATGACCGCTCCGGTTTCTGCCATGGCAACAACAAGATCCGTCTGTCGGCTCAGGAAAGCCGGCAATTGGATGATATCGCAAACTTCTGCGGCAGGTGCAGCCTGCTCAGGCTCGTGAACATCGGAAATGATAGGGACACCGAACTTGCTCTTGATGTCCGCCAGAATCTGCAGCCCCTTCTCAAGACCGGGGCCGCGGAAGGAATGCACGGACGAGCGGTTGGCCTTGTCGAATGACGCTTTGAATACGTAGGGAATCCCGAGCTTGCTGGTGGCCTCGACGTACGCCTCGGCCACTTCCATCGCCATTTCGGCAGATTCCAGCACGTTCATGCCACCGAACAACACGAACGGCTTATCGTTGGCAACCTCGATTCCCGAGACGTTCACCGTACTCTGCGCCATGATCAGGATTCCTTTTTACGGGCCAGGGCTGCCTCAACAAAGCCCTTGAACAGCGGGTGGCCGTCCCGGGGCGTGGAGGTAAATTCCGGGTGGAACTGGCATGCCACGAACCAGGGATGATCAGGCACTTCCACAACCTCAACCAGCTTGCCGTCGGTGGAGCGACCGGAAATTCTCAGGCCGGCACCTTCCAACTGTGGCAGGAAATGATTGTTCACTTCGAAACGATGACGGTGGCGCTCACGGATGGTCTTACGACCGTAACAGTTGGCGATGGTGGATCCTTCAGCGACCACGCAGTCCTGAGCGCCCAGGCGCATGGTGCCGCCCAGATCAGACTCTTCGGTGCGTTCCTCTTTCTCGCCGCTGGCATCCAGCCACTCCGTGATCAGCCCCACAACCGGCTCCGGGGTGTGTTCGCGGAATTCGGTGCTGTGGGCATCTTTCAGGCCCGCCACGTTGCGGGCGTATTCAATAACGGCCACCTGCATACCCAGGCAGATACCCAGGTACGGAACCTTGTTTTCGCGGGCGTACTGCACCGTGCGGATCTTGCCTTCGACACCGCGTTCACCAAAGCCACCTGGAACCAGAATGGCATCGGCACTGGCCAGCGCACCGGTACCATCGCGCTCGATGTCTTCGGAGTCAATGTAGTTCATACGGACTTTGGTGCGGGTCTTGATACCGGCATGCAGGAGCGACTCGATCAACGATTTGTAGGCGTCCAGCAACTCCATGTACTTGCCGACCATGGCGATAGTAACTTCACCTTCCGGATTCATCAGGGACTCAACGACCGCATCCCATTCGCCCAGGTTGGCCGGGCTGGCATCCAGACTGAAACGCTCAATAACCAGCTGGTCCAGACCAAATTCGTGCAGCATGCGCGGAATGGCGTAGATGGACTTGGCATCCTGCAACGGAATGACCGCCCGCTCTTCCACGTTGGTGAACAGTGCGATCTTGCGACGGGAACTGGCGTCCACTTCGTGCTCCGAACGACACAGCAGAATATCCGGCTGCAGGCCGATGGAACGCATTTCCTTTACCGAGTGCTGGGTAGGTTTGGTCTTGATCTCACCGGCCGTGGCGATGTAGGGAACCAGGGTCAGGTGCATGAACAACGCACGCTGCGGGCCAACTTCCACCTTCAACTGGCGGCAGGCCTCAAGGAATGGCAGCGATTCAATATCGCCCACCGTGCCGCCGATTTCGATCAGTGCCACATCGGCGCCGGAAGCGCCTTCAACCACACGACGCTTGATCTCGTCCGTGATGTGGGGAATCACCTGAACCGTACCACCGAGGTAATCACCCCGGCGCTCCTTACGAATCACTTCCTCGTAGACGCGACCGGTGGTGAAATTGTTCCGGCGTGACATCGGCGTGCGAATAAATCGCTCGTAGTGCCCCAGGTCCAGATCGGTTTCCGCGCCATCTTCGGTGACAAAAACTTCACCGTGCTGGAACGGACTCATGGTGCCGGGGTCCACGTTGATGTACGGGTCCAGCTTGAGAATAGTGACCTTCAGGCCGCGTGCCTCTAGGATCGCAGCCAGAGAGGCCGATGCGATACCTTTCCCCAAGGAGGACACGACACCGCCGGTGACGAAAATATAACGCGTCATGCAGATTCCGTGATTTGTCTGGTTCGGTGAAGGAGGGAGATTGTCATCTCAAGATGGGACGCCAGACTACCAGAAAGGCGCCACCTTCTCAATTACATTCCCGCTCCACAACAATCCGCCAGCCACTGGCCGGGGCCTCTCCACAGTATTTGCCGGAAACCCACAAGTCGCCAGCTCCGACCACTTCTTCATGGCCGTCCACCACCTCAAGAAGCAGCGGTAGCCGGGCTCTTTCCCAGGGTGGAACATTTTTTTCCTGAAGCCAGTTCTTCAATAATTTCGACGGGCCGCCAGGGGCTGGGCGGATGCGTTCGCCCCCTGCCCTCGTAGATACCCTTATTTCCGGCGCCGGTGTTTTAGGCTTACCTGACGCCGCCAGCGTCAATCGCCATCCACCCCACGATAGCGCCTGATCCGGAACCAGGACAGGCTTTCCGGCAGGCAATTTCGTGAACTCGGGAACCAGGTACAGGAACCCCCGAAAACGTCGAATCACGAACCCCGTTCCCCGAAGCTCCGGCTCCCTGTCCGCCGGCGAGCTCAGAAAATCTTCCAGAACCTGCGGCCAGTCTGCAATGGCGGGGGGCTGATAACGAAAATACCTTGCCCACCAGCGCAGCAGGTTTTTCTGCTCCGCCAGAGACAGTGCACCGAGCGCACTCAAACAAAGCTCACCAGAAGGCCCGGCACATTGTTTAAAGTGGATTTCCGCCAGCTTTGCAGCCAACTCGTCCCCCTCTCGACACGAATGGGCGGTATGCCCCATACGACTGATCAGCGACGGCCAGCGTGACTTGAGGAGAGGAAAAATCGACGTACGGAGAAAGTTGCGATCAAAGCGCTCATCGATATTACTGGGATCTTCCATCCACTCGATACCGTGCTGAACTGCCCATCCGTGAAGCTCTGCGCGACTGAAATCAAGCAGTGGTCGATACAGCCGACCAGCACCCAGAGGGCGTGTCACCGGCATACCACCCAGCCCCGCCATGCCAGTCCCGCGCAACAACCGAAACAGCACTGTTTCAGCTTGATCATCACCATGATGGGCCATCAACAGTAACTCTCCCGGCGCCAGAATCTCCTCAAACACCTGGTAACGCGCATTCCGGGCGGCTTCCTCAATACCGCCACCGCTAGTGCCAATATCCGAAGATTCGCGACCGCTGACGGTGACACGGTGATTGTCGAGTGGCACACCAAGCTGCCGGCAAATCGATCGACAGAAACGCTCGGTTTGATCGGCGTTAGGCTGCAACTGATGGTTGATATGAACCGCAGAAATCTGGCCGCTATGGGCGTACAGCCAGGTGGCAACATGAAGAAGCAGAACGGAGTCCATGCCACCGCTGAGGGCAATGCGAAGGTGTGAATGATCAGGCAGGTGCCTGACCGGAGTACATAGCGCCTCCGGCCAGTCTCTTCCGGAGCCGGGGTTACCGGCCGGCGTCATATCGGGTCAACCGCTCGTAGCGGCGGGACACCAGTTCGTCGGCCGGCAGGCGACCGAGTTCGGCAATGCCCTTACTCAGGGTCTCACGCAGGGATTCTGCCATTTCTTCCGGGCTGCGATGCGCCCCGCCCAGCGGTTCTGTAATAACGTTGTCCGCCAGCCCAAGGTCCTTCAGTCGGTCGGCGGTCACGCCCATCGCTTCTGCCGCCTGGGAAGCGTATTCCGCACTCTTCCACAGGATTGACGCACAGCCTTCGGGTGAAATGACTGCATAGGTGGAATACTGAAGCATATTCAACTGATCGCACACGCCGATGGCCAAAGCACCGCCAGAGCCACCCTCGCCTACCACCGTGGAAATAATCGGCGTCTTCAGGCGGGACATGACGGCCAGGTTGAAGGCGATCGCTTCACTCTGGCCACGCTCTTCGGCTCCGATACCTGGATAGGCACCCGGGGTATCAATAAAGGTCAGGATCGGCATGCGAAAACGCTCAGCCATCTCCATCAGCCGCAAAGCCTTACGGTACCCTTCCGGGCGCGGCATACCGAAATTCCGCTTTACCTTGTCGCGTACTTCCCGGCCTTTCTGGTGACCAATCACCATGACTGGCTTGCCATCCAGGCGGGCAGTGCCACCGACGATGGCCTGATCATCCGCATAACGACGGTCACCGTGCAACTCGTCGAAGTCGTCAAAGATCATGTCAACGTAGTCGAGGGTATAGGGCCGGCGGGGATGACGAGCCAGGCGGGCTACGTCCCAGGGTTTGAGGTTCGAGAAGATGCTTTCAGTCAGGCTGACACTCTTCTTGCGCAGCCGGCTGATCTCATCGGTGATGTTGATATCGGTATCATTTCCCACCATGCGAAGCTCTTCAATCTTGGCTTCAAGGTCGGCAATCGGTTGTTCGAAATCCAGATAATTAGGGTTCATGATGTTCCATCATTTGCTTGCAAGGCGAGAATGTAAGTCGCCAAACCAGAATTTTGGACAAAGATAGCAGCGCCTGAGCATTGGCTAAAGCGGACCTTCGTATGAGTCCGCTTTCTGACAAAAACGTAATTATTCAACGTGTCCGCCATACCCGGGATGAACCTTGCCGGATAGTATCAATCATAGACCAGTTCTACCGACTGGTCGCCTACGAGGTATTTCAACTCCAATAACAGGTCGTCATCGGGCTGTACGCGCCACGATTCACCCAGTTCGATACGGGTACTGGCATTATCGCTACTGTATTCAATCCATACCGGGCTGCCCTCACAACGGAAGGGCCTGAGCGTGGAGTCCAGTTTATCCAGCAGGCCGTTCTGAAGCTGATCCGCGTGAATAGCGAGCTTGAGACCACGACTGAACTGTTGCCGGGCCGTACCAACGTCCATCACCGAGCTGACGCGCATCTTCATCTGGCCAGAATAATCATCATGGCTGACCTGGCCTTCCACCACAATGACCTGGTCGGACTGAAGCAACTCCCGATTCTCGAAAAAAGCCTCTGAAAACAAAGTGGCCTCAATGCGGGCACTGCGATCATCCAGGGTGATAAACGCCATGGTCGACCCTGTACGGGTCTTCATGGAACGTTGCGCAACGACAAGGCCGGCAACACGCTGGGGCTGGCGAGCCGGCTTGAGATCAGCAATGGATGAGCGCACGAACCGCCGCACTTCTTTCTCATATTCATCGAACGGATGGCCCGTCAGATAAAGGCCCAAGGTGTCTTTTTCCCCCTTGAGGCGCTCTTTCTTGGGCCATTCCCGCACATTCGCCACGTCGGAATAAGGATCGCCATCTTCCCCGCCCATCAGCATGTCGCCAAACATGTCGGTCATGCCCACGGACTCGTTGCGGGATTGCTGGCCGGCCTGCTGAATGGCCTTGTCTATGCTGGCCATCAACTGGGCGCGCCCTGCCCCCAGCTTATCCATGGCACCGGAGCGGATCAGGGCCTCCATGGCCCTCTTGTTTACTTTTTTCAGATCCACCCGGCGGCAGAAATCGAAAATATCCTGGTAGGGCTCGCCGTCGGCGCGGCCGGCCTGAATACTGCCAATCGGTCCCTCACCAAGCCCCTTGATGGCGCCGAGACCGTACACAATGGCGCCGTCATCGTTGACGGTAAAGGTGTATTCAGAGCGGCTGACGTCGGGCACCAGCAGCTCCAACCCCATGCTGCGGCACTCCTCCACCAGCGTGACCACCTTGTCGGTGTTCTGCATATCCGCCGTGAGTACCGCGGCCATAAACTCAGCGGGGTAATGAGCCTTCAGCCACAGGGTCTGGTAGGAAACCAGCGCGTAGGCCGCCGAGTGGGATTTGTTGAAGCCATAGCCGGCAAACTTTTCAACCAGGTCGAAAATGTTCTCCGCCAGGGTTTTGTTGATGTCATTGTTTTCACAGCCGTCGAGAAAGAACTGCTTCTGCTTGGCCATTTCCTCGGGCTTTTTCTTACCCATGGCCCGGCGCAGCATGTCGGCGTTACCAAGACTGTAGCCGGCCATCACCTGGGCAATCTGCATAACCTGTTCCTGATACAGGATAACGCCATAGGTGGGCTCGAGAACGGGCTTCAACCCCTCATACTGATAATCAGGATGCGGGAATGACATGGGCTGCCTGCCATGCTTCCGGTCGATAAAGTCATCCACCATGCCCGACTGCAGTGGCCCCGGACGGAACAGGGCCACCAGGGCGATCATATCCTCCAGGGAGTCCGGTTGCAGGCGGCGAATCAGGTCTTTCATGCCGCGGGATTCAAGCTGAAACACCGCTGTGGTTTCCGCCTTCTTGAGCATGTCGAACGAAGGCACGTCGTCCAGCGGAATCTCGTTAATGTCCAGCGCCGGCTTGCCCTGTTTCTCCAGGCGCGGGTTAATCATCTTCAGGGCCCAGTCGATGATGGTCAGGGTCCGCAGCCCCAGGAAGTCAAACTTCACTAGGCCGGCATCTTCCACATCGCCCTTGTCGAACTGGGTCACCAGGCTGCCGCCCTCGTCATCACAGTACAGTGGCGAGAAATCGGTAATCTTGGTGGGTGCAATCACCACGCCACCGGCGTGTTTACCGGCGTTTCGGCACACACCCTCGAGTTTCAGGGCCATTTCCCAGATTTCCTGGGCTTCCTCGTCATTTTCCAGGAACTCCACCAACTGTGGTTCCTGCTCCAGGGCCTTCTCCAGGGTCATGCCCGGCTCGAAGGGGATCATCTTGGAGAGTTTGTCCGCCAGCCCGTACGACTTGCCCTGAACCCGGGCAACGTCCCGCACAACCGCCTTGGCAGCCATGGTGCCGAAGGTAATGATCTGGGACACCGCCTCGCGGCCGTATTTTTCCGCCACGTAGGCGATAACACGATCACGGCCTTCCATGCAGAAGTCGACGTCGAAGTCGGGCATCGAAACCCGTTCAGGGTTCAGGAAACGCTCGAACAGCAGGTCGTATTCCAAGGGATCAAGATCGGTAATCAACTGGGCGTAGGCCACCAGGGAGCCAGCACCGGAACCCCGGCCAGGGCCTACCGGCACGCCGTTATTCTTGGCCCACTTGATGAAATCCATAACGATCAGGAAGTAGCCCGGGAATCCCATCTGGATAATGATATCCAGCTCGAAGTTCAGGCGCTTGTAGTAGGCCTCGCGCTTGCTGTCGTATTCCGGGTCGTCCTTGCTGAGGGTTTTCGCCAGCCGCTCTTCCAGGCCTTCTTCCGACACCTTTCGGAAGTAGTCATCCATGGTCATGCCATCGGGAATGGGGTAGTTCGGCAGGAAATACTCCCCCATACGCACCGGGACCGAGCAGCGTCGGGCAATTTCCACCGTATTTTCGACTGCCTCGGGGATATCAGAGAACAGCTCAATCATTTCATCGGCGCTGCGCAGGTACTGCTGGTCGCTGAAACGACGCTCCCGCCTGGGGTCGTCCAGGGTCCGGCTCTCGCCAATGCAGACCCTTGCCTCATGGGCTTCGAAATCCTCGGCATGGAGGAAGTGGACATCGTTTGTCGCCACCACCGGGCAGCCCAATGCCTCCGCCAACTCAACATTCAGGTGCAGGCAATCTTCATCCCCGGGGCGCCCGGTGCGTTGCAACTCCAGGTAAAACGACCCCGGGTAAAGGTTCATCCAGTATTCGGCACGCTGTCTGGCAAAGTCCAGCTTGCCCGACATCAGCGCCTTGCCCACGTCCCCCAGTCGCGCTCCAGACAGGGCAATCAGCCCTTCGGCGCGGCTTTCCAGCCACTTTCGCTGGATAATTGGCTTACCGAAACGCTGCCCCTCTGTGTACCCCAGCGAGACCACTTCGGTCAGATTCAGGTAGCCATCGTTGTTACGGGCCAGCAGAGTGATGCGAAACGGGTTGTCGGGCTCGTCCGGGTTTTCGACCCACAGGTCTGCGCCGATAATGGGCTTCACCCCAGCACCCATGGCCGCCTTGTAGAAACGCACCAGGGAGCACATATTGGACTGCTCCGTAAGCCCGACAGCGGGCATGCCCAGTTCTGCAACACGACCGATCAGGGGTTTCACGCGCACCAGGCCATCGACCATGGAATATTCGGAATGCACGCGGAGGTGGACAAAGGTCTGTGACATAGCGTCGGAAATTTCCTGCAGGTTAATGGCGGTTCGGGGCCAGGTCAGCGACCAATCAATTCTTTGATGTCTTCTTCAGTTTGCGGGCCGAAGCGGGCCTCGACGAGGTCTCCATCCGGATCCACAATAAACGTTGCAGGCAGAGCCACGGGTGTTTCCCAGCCAAATTGCGGCCCTGGATCCTCTGCCAGCATGCTGTATTCAATGCCCATTCTTCGCCCCAGGTCGATCAGTTCCTGGCCACGAACATCATCAAAATTCACACCGAGGACCACCACGGCACTGGCGGTGTCGATACTGTTCAGCTCCGGAATTTCTTCCAGGCAGGGTTTGCACCACTCGGCCCAATAATTGACCAGCACCCAGTGGCCCCTCAGGCTCTCCCACTGCAGTACGGTTCCGTCCGACTTTTCAAACTCGTGGTTCTGGCAGCCTGCCAGCGGCAACAAGGCCAATAATATACCGATCCTGCACAACCTGGTGGAATAACGCACCAGTGCAGAGTACTTTGCAGGATATCGCGCAGGGTATTGCAAAGGGTGGCCTCCTGTTAGACTACGGCGCTCAGACAAACTTGCGGTTAACCTGACCTGGGAAGAGGGAGAACCATGACAGAACCAACCCGAATTTTCCACAATCCGCGCTGTTCAAAATCCCGGCAAACCCTTGAACTCCTTCGCGAACAAGGTGTTGAACCGGACATTATACGTTACCTGGAAACGCCACCGACAGAGCAAATCCTGGAACAGATCCTTGCAGCCCTGGACATCACTCCCAGAGAGCTGATGAGAACCGGGGAAAAGGAATACAAGGAACAGGGCCTG
This sequence comes from Marinobacter sp. M5B, assembly GCF_042604615.1. Classification (NCBI taxonomy): domain Bacteria; kingdom Pseudomonadati; phylum Pseudomonadota; class Gammaproteobacteria; order Pseudomonadales; family Marinobacteraceae; genus Marinobacter; species Marinobacter sp. M5B. The sequence goes on along the minus strand of NZ_CP156894.1, from coordinate 1,908,912 downwards.
GACGACCCCGAGCTTGGCCGTGAGACGCTGATCAAAGCGATGGTCGACACTCCGAAGCTGATCGAGCGGCCCATCGTAATCAGGGGTAACAAGGTAGCCCTGGGCCGACCGCCTGAAAATGTCCTGAATATTCTCTAACCGGAGATCTCCAATGGCGACCACCTCGCCCTATATCCTGGTGCTGTATTACAGCCGCACTGGGCAAACGGCCGAATTGGCCGCCCAGATTGCCCGGGGCGTATCCCGGGTGCAGGGTATGGATGCCAGAATTCGCAACGTGCCCAGCGTGTCGCCGGACACCGAGGCGTCCCTGCCTGCGGTACCGGACGACGGCGCGCCCTATGCCAGCAAGGATGATCTTGCGAACTGTGCGGGCCTGGCCATCGGCAGCCCGACCCGGTTCGGCAACATGGCAGCACCGCTGAAGTATTTCCTCGACAGCACCGGCGACCTGTGGCTGAACGGAACCCTCAGCGGAAAGCCCGCCGGCGCGTTTACGTCCACTGGCAGCCTGCATGGCGGTCAGGAGAGCACCCTGCTGACGATGATGGTGCCAATGCTGCATCATGGAATGGTGCTGTGCGGTGTGCCCTATTCGGAAAGCGCGCTCAACGAGACCTCCGCCGGGGGTACGCCCTACGGCCCTTCCCACTGGGCTGGCACCGGAGAGCCACAGTCCGTGAACGACCACGAAAAAGCCATATGCCAGACATTTGGCGAGCGCCTTGCGCGGCTTGCCATGAAATTGCGCTAACCCCGGCGCCACTCAACCACAACGGATCACCGAATGCTTCACAACCCCAAAGCCCGAATAACCGCCCGGCTGACCATTCTGCTTTATCTGGCCACCCTGGCGGCCCTGCTTGTCAGCACCTTTTACCCCGCGCAGGTCGAGGGCGTATCCGTCACGCTGATGCTCAGCGTAAAGCTGGTCCCGCTGCTGGCGTTTGCCGTACCAGTGTTCCGGGGCCACAACCGTGGTTACATCTGGCTCAGTTTCGTGGTGATTTTCTATTTTACCCAGTACGTCGTATCGTCCTGGCTCAGCGAAGGCGCTATCACCCCTCTGATCATCGCGGTGCTGACCTTCCTGCTGTTTACTGTGGCCATGGCCCACCTTAAGGTGAACCGTCCGCAGCCCGTTACCGAAACCTGACAGGGAACGCATCATGGCCGACAGCACTCATCCACCCGCGCCACATAGAAGTACCTTGACCCTGAGGGATATCTGCACGGCGCTGGTCACCGGTGGTGAGATTACCCAGGAGGATGCCGAACGGGTTCTCTCGGCCAACATTGGTATCCAGACAGGGGGCAGCGGGCCCGCTAGCCAGCGCCACCCACTGGAACTGGTCGCCAAGGCCGGGTTGGAGAGCCAGAAAACCGGCCGCACCCTGGATCTGGACAGACTGACCCAGTGGCTCGCGGAGTGGGCGGAACAGCCCTACTACCACATCGACCCCCTGAAGATAGATACACCCGCGATTGCCCGGGTGATGTCCTATGCCTTTGCCCAGCGACACGGCATTCTCGCGGTTGAAATAGGTGAGGATGAAGTTCTCATCGCCAGCACCGAACCCTTCAAGAATGACTGGGAAGGCAACCTGCGCCAGGCGGTGAGAAAAGACATCCGCCGCGTGGTCGCCAACCCCGAGGATATCCGCCGTTACACCGTTGAGTTCTATCAACTGGCGAGCTCCGTCAGCAAGGCAGGCGGCAACAACGCAGCCAACCCCGCCGGTACCCAGAATTTCGAGCAACTGCTGGACCTTGGGGCCAGCGAACACCCGGATGCCAACGACCAGCACGTGGTCAAGATTGTTGACTGGCTGCTGCAGTACGCCTTCGACCAACGCGCATCGGATATCCACATAGAACCACGGCGCAATGTCACCCAGGTGCGCTTTCGCATCGATGGGGTGCTGCACAACGTCTACGAATTCCCGGACCAGGTCGGCGTGGCCGTGACCAGCCGCCTGAAGATTCTCGGCAGGCTGAACGTGGCGGAAAAGCGCCGCCCCCAGGACGGCCGCATAAAAACCCGAAAGCCGGACAACAGCGAGGTGGAATTGCGGCTGGCCACCATGCCAACCGCGTTTGGCGAGAAAATGGTGTTGCGGATATTTGATCCGGAAGTGCTGTTGAAGTCCTACGAACAACTGGGGTTTTCCAAGGAAGACCGGGAACGCTGGCAGGCTATTACCGATCACCCCCACGGCATTGTTCTGGTCACCGGCCCTACCGGCTCTGGCAAGACCACCACCCTGTACTCAACCCTCAAGCAACTGGCCACTCCCGAGGTGAACATCTGCACCATCGAGGACCCGATTGAGATGGTGGAGCCGGCCTTCAACCAGATGCAGGTTCAGACCAACATCGAACTGACGTTTGCCTCGGGCGTGCGGGCGCTGCTGCGACAGGACCCGGACATCATCATGATTGGTGAGATCCGTGACCTGGAAACTGCAGAAATGGCGGTTCAGGCCGCTCTGACCGGGCACCTTGTGCTGTCCACCCTGCACACCAACGATGCCCCCAGCGCCATCACCCGCTTGATGGAACTGGGCATCCCCCCCTACCTGATTCGTGCCACGGTGCTGGGCGTAATGGCACAACGGCTAACCAGAACCCTGTGCCCCCACTGCAAGGCGCCAGGGCCGGTGGACGCGCAGGCCTGGCAAAGCCTGACCCGACCCTGGAAAGCCACCATGCCCAAGCAGGTCTACCACCCGGTTGGCTGCCTGGAGTGCCGAAACACCGGTTACTATGGTCGGGCCGGCGTGTATGAAATCATGCAACTGTCCGGCAACCTGATCCGGCAGATTACCGAGCAGTGCGAACTGGACCAACTGAGAGTGGATGCGTACAAGGATGGCATGAAATCCCTGCGGCTTAGCGGCGCGCAGAAAGTGGCCGCCGGCTCCACCACGGTCGAGGAAATCCTGCGGGTAACCCCCGAAAGCCAGCGTTGATGCGCTCCCGGTTATCATGCCAGACATGGTTGAGCGCTACTGGGGAAACGCTCCGCACTGGGTGAGCAACTGCTGCCAACGCTCTTTATGTGCCGTAATGGCGCGGGCCAGTTGTCCCCAGACACTGTCGGTATTGCCCGTTTCCAGATAGAGCCGATACCAATCGCGGAACGCAGACGGCATGGTCTCTGACTGCTGGGCGGCGAGCGTATCCAGCGGTTTGATCAGCGCCTCCCTCGCCTGCTCAATGCGGCCGAGATAGTCCTCAATATCAGCGCCGTAACCGTCGGTATAGATATCCACGAGCTCGTCGGGCGGCGCTTCAGGCTCCGACCCCGAGCAAAGTGGCGCCCCTTCCACTCTTCTGATCAACAGAGCCGTTGCGTCCTCAAGCCGCGCTGTGATCAGCCGAGCGCTGTTTAATAGCTGACCCGCACGATGTTCTGCCTGCCAGAGTTGATGCACACCACCCACATAATCCAACGGCTCATCTGTGTTGCCGTCCAGCAGACCTCTGACCGTCTGGTTGACTCGCTTTACGCCCGAAGACAACTCCGCCAGAACCTTGTCATCGCCGCTCCCGGGATAATATCCCTGCGACAGGGTAAACAGACGCTCAATCTCTTCCACCCCCCAGGTGGCGTTCCATATCGCAATGGGGAGCGACTCGGTTTTATGGGCGATGGCCTCTTCCAGTTCTTCCTGTATATCCTCGCCATCGGTCTCCGAAATACAGGTCTCAGCGGCACGGATAAACCGTGTTTCATAACGCAATCGATTCAACGGTTGCATTACCCGCCCCATGATCGAATTCCTTTCGCCGACCACGTATTGCAACTCACACCCGTAAAGAGACAGGAAATCGAGCATTCCCATGTCCAGATCCGGCATGTCGAGAACGCGCTCCCGTCGGCGCGGGATCTGGGGAACAGGGGCTATATCGGAGAGTTCGGGGCGCAGTTCCAGAGCATCGGCTACGCTCACAACGTACCCATCCATCATATCTGGAACACCGGAATCCGGCGCGCAGCCGGCAAGGTATAGGCACACCAAAGGCATTATCAGGCATCGAACGTCAGGCACCATGGAGGGTCAACCCTGCTGCAGAAACCTGTCGACCCCTGCAAAGTCCGTAGCCACCGCCCGCTTCGTGTCCGGCAGATCTCCCTCACGCACAAGCCAGACCGTGCGCATGCCAGCGTCCTCAGCGGCCTTCAGTTCGGCCTCAACATCGGAGAGGAACAGCACCGTTCTGGGTTCGACACCCAATTCGTCGATGATGTTGCTGTAGGAAGTTGATTCCTTCTTACCGCCGATACGGGTATCAAAGTAACCGGAAAAGAATGGCGTTAAATCCCCGGCTTCGCTGAAACCGAAAATCAGCTTCTGTGCCTTCACAGAACCGGAAGAATATACGAACAGCCGCAAACCTCGATCATGCCAGCGCTGCAGATACTCGGCGGCATCGTCGTAGATGTGCCCCCGGAAAGCACCCTGCTGGTAACCCTGCTCCCAGAGCATTCCCTGCAAGGCCTTCAACGGTGTTTCCTTGCGATCTTCCCGAATCCAGGTATCCAGCACCTCAACAAGCTCGTCGATATCCTCCCTGGCGACACCTGATGTTTGGGCAACGGCATCCAACTGCTCACGGATTTCCGTGCTGTCCGCCGCACCTTCCCGTACAAACTCAGCCATATGCTTCGCCGAGTAGGGAAACAAAACCTCATGCACAAAGGAGATCGAACTGGTGGTTCCCTCGATATCCGTCAGGATCACGCGGATCATCCAGCCACTCCCGCCAGGCGCTCATAGCGCGGCAGCCGGCTGGCGATGTCTTCACCCGTGAAGTCTGCCACCCAGCCTTCCGGGTTGGTAAACAGACGGATGCAGGTAAACGCAGGCTCCGGCCCCATATCAAACCAGTGGCGTGTGCCATCCGGCACGCTGATAAGGTCATTTTTCTGGCACAGAACAGCGTACACCTGGTCACCAAAATGCAGGTAAAACAGGCCCTGCCCGCGAACAAAGAAACGCACCTCGTCTTCGCTGTGCACATGCTCATCCAGAAATTTCTGGCGGAAGGCCTCTTTCTGGGGGTTGTCCGGGTTCAGGCTGATGACATCCGCTGCCTGGAAGCCACACTCCTCCTTCAGCGCCTGGATCTCACCGGAATAGGCCTCAAGAATGTCATCAGATGACGCGTCTGCAGGCAGATCCCGGGTAGCCCATTGCTCAAAACGAACGCCGTGCTCTGCCAGCAGGTTAGCGATTTTGCCCGCGTCTTCGGTCACGATGCGGGGGGATTCGGGCACACTCTGGTCAAAAATACTCAAGGTTGTCATCGGCGGACCCTCATGGTTTCAAGCTCACATTCGAAAAGGAATTCAAAGGCTTCGACGTGGCGCAGGCAGTCTGACATGGTCCTGCCCCAGGTATAAAGGCCGTGCCCACGAATCAGGTAACCCGGTTGTTCAGGATGCTGACGAAACCAATCTCTGGTTTGGTCCGCCAGCGCCGGAATATCCTGAGTATTGTCGAACACCGGCACGGCCAGTTGCGACTCGTGGGTATCAACCCCGGAAAACGCTTTCTGTAACTCGTACCCCTGTAACTTCAGCGGTTCTCCGGCGGGCAGCAGCCGGCTCAACACCGTTGCCTTGACAGAGTGGGTATGCAACACCGCACCAACGTCCGGAAAGGTCTGGTAAAGCACCGTATGCAAACGTGTTTCCGCCGACGATCGGGCATTGCTCTGGACGGGGGTGCCAGCAAGGTCCACCACCATGACATCACCTGCCACCAGCTGGCCTTTGTGTCGGCCGGACACAGTGACGGCGATATGCTCATCATCGATCCGCGCCGAATAGTTGCTGCTGGTAGCCGGCGACCAGCCCTGGCCGTAGAGAAACCGGCCGGCATCAATGATGGACTGCGCGGCAATGGCGTAGCGGGTTACGTCAAACAAAAATCACCTCGGAACAGACACGCCGGATCAGCGCTTGATAATTACCATTATAAGGATGAGCGTGCCGCCCGCAAAGGCCGACGAACGCTCACCGGTCGGCCTGGAAAGCCATGGATCATACCGTGGCTTTCAGCGGAAGGCTGCGCTGGCGCTTCCCGCTCAGGGCAAATAACGCGTTACCCAAAGCGGGTATCACCGGAGGTACACCGGGCTCCCCCACACCGGTGGGCGATTCATCGCTATCGATGATATCCACCACCACCTCGGGCCGCTGATCATGACGCATGAGCGGGTAATCGTGGAAATTGCTTTGCTGGACCTGTCCGCCTTCCAGGGTAATGTTGCCGTAGAGCGCTGCCGTGAGGCCAAAGATAATACCGCCCTCGATCTGGTCGCGAACAATGTCCGGATTGACCACCTGGCCGCAATCCACAGCACAGTACACCCTGTGCACCCGGATTTCCCCGAACTCAACGCTGGCCTCAACCACCTGGGCCACGTAGGTGCCAAAACTGCGGAACAGGGCAACGCCACGGGCCCGCCCTTCGGGTGCGGCGCTGTCCCATTGGGCAAGTTGGGCAACCCTGTCCAGCACGCCCAGGTGTCTAGGTTCGTGATCAATCAATGAGCGCCGGAACCGGTACGGGTCCTGGCCTTGCTCATGAGCCAGCTCATCCATAAAGGTTTCAACAGCAAAGCCGTTGTGAGAGAAACCCACGGACCGCCACCAGGACACCGGCACCCCCGGATCTGTGTGGGTATGGCGTATGTCGATATTCGGCACCCGATACGGATATTCTATGGCACCTTCGATGGCGGAATGATCCTTCGGAGTCGCGACACCCTCGGCGAGCAGCCCAACGCGCCCCAGAGTGCCGTACAGGAATTTCGGAGCCCAGGGGTACTGGGCTGGTGCCGCATTGCGTACGTACCAGTCCAGTATCTGCGGGCCAACAATCTGATGGTGCCAGCCAGTGACATTATCGCCGCTGACACTGGCCCGCATCCGGTGCAGCATGGCCGGACGATAAACATCGTGACGGGTATCTTCTTCCCGCGACCAGATCAGCTTGACCGGTTTGCGTACCCGGTAGGCGACAGACGCCGCTTCCTCGATGTAATCATTGGTCAGCCGGCGCCCAAAGCCACCGCCTAGGAAGGTGGTATGGATGGTCACCTCATCGGGCGAGAGATCCGTCACCCTCGCAGCCGCGATCCGACCAAGATCGGGTGCCTGGGTCGGTGCCCAGACTTCAATGGCGCCGTCCCGATACCACGCCGTGGCATTCATCGGTTCCAACGTCGCATGGGCAAGGTAAGGCTGCTCATAACTGGCCTCCACCACGCGCTCCGCACCTTGTTGTGCGTCGTCATAATCACCTTCGCTGCGCTCGCTTTCCCCCGGGTCTTCATCGGCGGCTCTGTGGTACGAGGAAAACACCTGTTCGGAGGACACATCCAACGCGCCGTCGTTGTCCCATTCGATCGTCAGGGCGTCCTGGGCCTTACGGGCCCGCCAGTATTTATCTGCCACAACTGCCACGCCACGCTCGATCTCGAACACATCCAGAACGCCCGGCAACCGGCGAGCGGCGGTATCATCGTATGATTTTACCCGGGCGCCATAGCGCGCAGGGCGGGACACCACCGCGTAAACCATGCCTTCCAGCTCGACATCAATGCCGTAGATTGGCGCGCCAGTGGACTTGGCTTCGGCATCCAGGCGTCCCCGTTGCTTGCCTATGTACTTCCACTCCTCACGGGGTTTGAGTGACGGAGCCTCCGGCACCGGCTGCTTCGCCGCCAGTTCTACCAGCCGACCGTAAGCCAGGCTGTCGCGCCCGTTCGGATGGATGACCCTGCCTTCGACCGCCCGGCACTCAGCGGGGCTGACTTCCCAGACATTGGCTGCGGCAGCAACCAGCATCATACGGGCAGAGGCTCCCGCCACCCGTAACGGCTGCCAACTGGTCGCCAGACTGGTGCTGCCGCCGGTCAATTGCAGGTTGTAGAGGGGATTACGGTATTCCGGGGCCGCAGGGGCAAATCGCGGTTTGATGGAGGCTGGCGCCACCCCGAGCTCTTCCGCAATGAGGGTGGTCAGGCCAGTGTAAGTTCCCTGCCCCATCTCAACACGCGCCAAGGTGAAGTAGACCTGATCATCGGTCGTCAGCTCCAGCCAGGCATCCGGTTTCCAGCTACCATCCTGTTCATCATAACCGCTCTGGATGCCAGCGCAGCCCGGAAGCGACAGGGACAAGACCAGCCCGCCGGAGGAGCCGGCGGTTACCTTCAGGAAATCGCGTCGATTCATGGACATATTACGCTTCCCCCCGATCAGGTCGGGCAGCGTCGTCAACAACCACAGACTCAACCGCCGCGATGATGCGGGAATAGGTACCGCAACGGCAAAGGTTTCCGCTCAAGGCCGCGACGATATCATCGTGAGAGGGAGCGTCGTTGTGCTGCAAAAGGTGGGCGGCGCTCATGATCTGGCCAGACTGGCAGTAACCGCATTGGGGCACGCCATGTTCGACCCATGCCTTATGCAAAGGATGCAGGTTTCCATCTTGCGACAGACCTTCGATGGTCGTCACATCCCCACCGTCGGCCAATTCTACCGGGGTGGAACAGGAACGCACCGGATGCCCGTTCAGGTGCACGGTACAGGCGCCGCAGAGCCCCATGCCGCATCCAAATTTGGTACCTTTCAGTCCGAGTTCATCGCGGATCACCCACAACAGCGGAGTATCGCTGTCTATGTCGAGCATCCGCTCCCGGCCATTAACGGTAAGGCTCACGGCCATGGTTGTTCTCTCCCCTGCTGCCCAGAGCACTGGCCCCGGCTGAGTTTTATTATTATGAACGCTGAGCGTTCTTATTTGATGACGTCGTTGCCGTCCTTATCCGTCCAGATCTTCCGTTCGCCGGTTTCCATTTTACCCTGGGAGTCCCAGACCTCGCGGTCGGTTGTTGCCTCTTCCACCTTGCCGTTGTCATTCCACATAACCCGGTCTTTACATCCGGCCAGTGCCGCTACTACAAAAAGTACCAACATCAGTTGCTTCACACTTACCTCCAAACCGATCTTATCGGCGTTGGTGAATAGTCAGGATCCGTGAATCTCACGGTTACGCTGTTTGTCGCGGTCGCCCTTGCGGACCATGACATAGACGGCGCCGGTGCCGCCATGGCGCTTCTGGGCCGAATGAAACGCCAGCACATCTTCCAACTCTGGCAGCCATTTGGCCAGATGGCTCTTGAGCTGGGCGATACCGTCGGGGTTACGCTCTCCCTTGCCGTGGAGAATAATGACGGATCGAAGTCCATAGCGCACGCAATCATTAATGAAGCCGAATACATCCCGACGCGCTTCTTCAACGGTCATCCGGTGCAGGTCCAGGCGCGCTTCGATCGGGTATTGCCCAAGACGGAGCTTACGGAATACGCCATGCTGAACTCCGGGCCGTTGCCAACAGAGAACATCGTGCGCTGTCAGAGGCTCAACCATATCCGCCGTCAGTGGATTGCAGTCTCTGTGCGGCTGATCTATGGCGGACCGCTGACGCTCAAGGTGCCCTGGGGTCAGATCCTTTGGGGCTTTAACATCGGCTTTGTTCGGCTTCCGGATACGGCGGACATCCTTCATTTCCTCCAGGAAGCTCAGGCGCTCATCTTTGGTTGTCATGGCGATATCATTTACGGTCGAAGTTGCATGGACTTTACCACCCGGCTCACCCATCATAAAGGAGGCCCCTCGCCCTACCCACTGCCGGGCCGGGGCTGGCCCGCGCTCAGACAACCATCGTAGGGCCGGTAGATAGACCGTTGGTCTACACTTCAGGCTCATAAGCACGACAACGGACCGCGATTATGACTGCCGCATCGCAAGACAGTGCACGCCCCCAGAATACCCGTGCCATCATGGCATTTCTGCGGGAGCATTCGCCTTTTTCAAACATGGACGATGCACATCTGGCCCATTATGCCGAGCATGCCTCGCTGAGATTCTACGCCGATGGCGATGTGGTGCTGTCACCGGACGATGGCCCGGTACAACGGTTCTACGTGGTCAAACAGGGCCGTATTCGCGGCGAACGGGAGCGAGACCGGGACGGAGAAACCGAAACCACCTTTGAGATCAGCCAGGGCGAATGTTTTCCATTGGCCGCGCTGATTGGAGAACGCCCCACCCGCACACTGCATCGCGCCTCCGGAGACACCTTCTGTCTGAGCATTGAACACGACACCTTTGTCATGCTGTTCTCGCAGAGTGATCCCTTTCGTGATTTCTGCCTTCGCGGCGTCAGCAGCCTGCTTGATCAGGTGAATCAGCGCATACAGACCGGCGCCATGGCTTCCATTGGTTCCAGTAACTCGCTGGACACCCCGCTGGAACGCTACGCTATTCGCAATCCCATCGTCTGCTCGCCGGACCTCCCGGTCCGAAAAGCGGTTGCGCGCATGCACGAAAACAGTGTCGGGAGCATCGTGATCACCGATGACGAACGGCATCCCACGGGTATATTCACCCTCAGGGACCTGCGAACCATGGTGGCAGAGGAGAAGGGCCCTCTGGACACGCCTATCGGCCAGGTCATGACCCGGAACCCCTGCTGCCTCACAGCCAACGCAGACGCTTTTGAAGCCGCCATGCTGATGGCAGAGCATCACTTTGCTCACATCTGCGTGGTGGATGACGAGCACCGACTGATTGGCATGGTATCCGAGCGTGATCTGTTCTCGCTTCAGCGGGTCGATCTGGTCAACCTTGCCAGAACCATTGGCACTGCCAGCCATCTCCGCACCCTGGTCAGCCTCCGAAAGGATGTGTCCCGACTGGTGGACGCGATGCTCGCTCACGGGGCAGATTCCGGTCAGGTGGTAAAAATCATTACCACCTTGAACGATGTCACTGTAAGACGGGTCCTGGAACTGAACATCAAGAAGAACGACCCCGGCATCCCTTTCACCTGGCTGACATTCGGAAGCGAAGGTCGGCAGGAACAAACCCTGTTAACGGATCAGGACAACGGCATCCTGTTCCAGACACCGGAGGGGATGACCGAGGCACAGGTCAGGGAAAAACTGCTGCCCTTCGCGGAAACCGTCAACAAGGAGCTGGCGGAATGCGGCTTTACCCTGTGCAAGGGTAATATCATGGCCAGCAATCCCAAACTGTGCCTTAGCGGCAGGGAGTGGGATGACTGGTTTGCCCGTTTCATTGACGCCTCAACCCCGCAGAATCTGGTGTATTCGTCCATTTTTCTCGACATGCGGGCGGTATTCGGGCCAATGGAACCACTGGAACGATTGCTGGATAAAGTGCTTACGCGCATACGCAAGAACGACCTGTTCCAGAAGATGCTGGCGGGCAACGCCATTACCCGCAAACCTCCCCTGACCATGTTCCGCAACTTCCGTTATGCCCCGGATGGCAAGAAAAACACACTTGATCTGAAGCGCCAGGGGCTTGCTCCTTTCGTGGAAGCCGTTCGGGTATTTGCCCTCGCCAATAGCGTCGGCTCGGCCAACACATTGGAGCGCATGCAACAGCTCGCCATAAAAGGTGTCTTTGACACCAAAGACGCCAACGCATGGCAGGAGGCCTACAGCCTGATCCAGGCTATCCGGATGAGGGCACACCAGGAAATGCTGGACCGGGGCGAGCCCCTGTCCAATTATATAAACCCGGATGACCTTAACCCGCTGGACCGCCGGATTCTTCGCGAATCCTTCCGCCAGGCACAACGCCTGCAACAGAAACTGGAAATCACCTACCAACTCTGAAAACCGGGTCAACAGTTATGCTGGAGCAGATCAAAGACTGGATCGAACGGCGCAGGGCCGGCAGCACCGGTGGTCACGACCGAGAACACTTGCCAACGCCAAAAACCGCCGGAGACCAGCGCCTGTCAGACTGCCGGCTGATCGTACTTGATCTGGAAACGACCGGCCTCAACCCGGCAAAAGACAATGTCATCGCCATTGGCGCGGTGGCCATCCGGCACAACGCCATTGACCTGGGTGACCAGTTTGATCTGATCCTGCGTCGCCCGGAGCTGGACATCAGCGAGACGGTACTCATCCACGGCATTGGGCCGGAAGCCCTGACTCAGGGACATGAGACAGAAGACGCACTGCTCCATCTGCTGGAATGGATGAATGGCGACCCTATCCTTGCCTACCATTCCGCCTTTGACCAGAAATTCCTTGAAAAGGCTCTCAAGCAAACACTGGGCTACACCCAGCCCCACACCTGGCTCGATGTCGCCGAGATGCTTCCCGCCTACTTCCCCAACTCCAAAACCGGGGGCAAAGGACTGGACAACTGGGCCGATTTTTTCGACCTGGAAGTCAGCGCCCGACACCATGCCGCTGCCGACGCCATGGTGACGGCTGAGTTAACCCTCGCTGTTATCAATAAAGCACAAAAAAGCGGTGTCACCAGCCTGCGTGACTTCAATGGCAAACTGAAGTACTACCGACAACTGAAGAATATCCATCGACAAGGCTAGAGCCCCGGAACTGTGTCGCGTTTGCAGACCTTTTGTCCCTCAAATAACTGAGAATTAGACCTTTTGCCAATATCTATCTATCGCTTGACGGGTAAAGTCGAATAGGACATCACGTCGGAGAAGAACTATATGAATAATAATTTCTCTACAACCAACACTTCACAGAAAACCCACCCAACCTCCACAACAACAATACAGGAGTGATCCTATGTCAGGTCATGACTACGATGCTGTGAACTACTGGAAGGCGAACCTACGCCTTATATTCGGGAGCCTTATTGTCTGGGCCCTCGTGTCTTATGGGTTTGCGATACTGCTTCGCCCCATGCTCGCCGGAATCCCCATTGGCGGAACCGACCTCGGCTTCTGGTTCGCCCAACAGGGTTCGATTCTTACTTTCATCGCGTTGATCTTCCATTACGCCTGGCGGATGAACAAGCTCGATGAAAAATTCGACGTGCATGAGGAGTAAGTTCGAATGAGTCAATTTGCCATTAACCTATTATTTGTGGGCGGCTCATTCGCCCTCTATATCGGTATCGCCATCTGGGCGAAGGCCGGTAGTACGAGTGATTTCTACGTTGCCGGCGGCGGCGTTCACCCGATCACCAACGGTGCGGCGATCGGTGCTGACTGGATGTCCGCAGCATCCTTTATCTCCATGGCGGGCCTGATTGCCGCTGGTGGTTATGCAAACTCGACGTTCCTGATGGGCTGGACAGGCGGCTACGTTCTGCTGGCCATGCTTCTGGCGCCTTACCTGCGTAAGTTTGGTAAGTTTACGGTTCCCGAGTTCATTGGTGACCGCTTCTACAGCAAAAATGCTCGCTTGGTGGCAGTTATCTGTCTGATCGTAGCTTCTGTAACCTACGTCATCGGCCAGATGGCGGGTGCCGGCGTAGCCTTCTCCCGCTTCCTTGAAGTCGAATCAACCATGGGTCTGATCATTGCGGCTGTGGTGGTATTTGTCTACGCCGTACTCGGCGGCATGAAGGGCATCACCTATACGCAGGTGGCTCAATACTGCGTACTGATCGTCGCCTATACCATCCCTGCGGTCTTCATCTCCCTGCAGTTGACCGGTAACGCCCTGCCCCCGCTGGGTCTGTTCTCGACTCACGTGGATTCTGGCATGCCGATCCTAGACAAGCTGAACCAGGTCATCACGGATCTCGGCTTCAACGAGTACACCGCTGATGTGGACAACAAACTGAACATGGTTCTGTTTACCCTGTCCCTGATGATCGGTACCGCTGGTCTGCCTCACGTCATTATCCGGTTCTTCACTGTGCCAAAAGTAGCGGATGCTCGCTGGTCTGCAGGCTGGGCGCTTGTTTTCATCGCCCTGCTCTACCTCACAGCGCCGGCTGTTGCTTCCATGGCTCGCTTGAACCTGATGACCACCATCTACCCGGAAGGCACCCAAGCAGAGCCGATCCAGTATGATGAGCGTCCAAACTGGATCAAGGACTGGGAAGTCACTGGGCTGATCCAGTTCGAGGACAAAAACCAAGACGGCCGTATTCAGCTGTACAACGACTCACCTGAGTTTGAAAGCACAGCTCAGTCCCGTGGCTGGGAAGGAAACGAGCTGGTCGTTAACCGGGACATCCTGGTACTGGCCAACCCGGAAATCGCCAACCTGCCAGGATGGGTTATCGGCCTTATCGCCGCTGGTGGTCTGGCGGCAGCCCTGTCGACGGCAGCCGGTCTGTTGCTGGCAATATCGTCGGCGGTCAGTCACGACCTGATCAAAGGCTCGATAAATCCCAACATCACGGAGAAAGGCGAGCTGCTCGCAGCCCGAATATCGATGGCAGTCGCAATCTGTGTTGCCACCTATCTGGGCGCAAACCCACCGGGCTTCGCGGCACAAGTTGTTGCACTAGCCTTCGGCATCGCAGCAGCGTCCCTGTTCCCGGCACTGATGATGGGTATTTTCTCCAAGCGGGTTAACAATGTCGGTGCAATCGCCGGTATGCTGACCGGTCTGGGCTTCACCCTGGCGTACATCTTTGTGTACAAGGGCTGGCTGTTCATTCCGGGTACCAACAACCTGGCAGACACCCCAGAAAACTGGGTACTGGGCATTTCGCCCCTGTCTATCGGTGCAGTTGGTGCTGTCGTCAACTTTGCGGTAGCCTTCATTGTGTCCAACGCAACTGAAGAACCGCCCGTTGAGATTCAGGAACTGGTTGAAAGCGTCCGCTACCCACGTGGTGCGAGTCAGGCTCACGACCACTAAGCAACGAATCAGCCTAATTCACTGAATGAATTAGAAGGTTGATGACGAACGGGCTTCCTCTGTGAGGGAGCCCGTTCTTTTTTAAGGAAACCCGTTTTATGTTCTGGACGTTTGTCGCTACCGTTGTTTGCGGCCTGGGAGCCGCAGGTATTGCGCTCGGAATTCGGGCGATTACCCGAAACCTCGCTCCGAAGTGGATCATTCCAGTCTTTGCCGGGGCTGGTATGCTCGGGTACCTCATCTACACCGAATACACCTGGTTTGAACAAAAGCAGTCCCTGATGCCCGAAGAGGCTGTCATTGTGGACACGGAGAGCAACGGCATTTTATGGCGCCCATGGACGTTTTTCTTCCCTTACGTCAATGCTTTCTCGACAGTCGATACCAAAAGCATCAGCGAAACCCCGTCAAACCCGGACGTTTTGCGCTTCACCCTGTATCGCTTTGAGCAGAAAATGGTCGATGCTGTTTCTCATCGGATTCATATTCTTAACTGCAATACCCGCGAACTTGTACCACTGGGTTCAGACGGCGCCCCACGGCTTGATAACATGAAAAAACTGGACCCGCATGACAAACTGTTGATGACCGTTTGCGGCGAATGAAGATAACCCCAACCGCTCCCGAGAACCCCGGGTAGAATAAAAAGAGCGAACTATGATTAGTGCCTGGTTGCTGGTCTTAATTTCCATCACCTACATTTCGATTCTTTTTGTTATTGCCTGGGCCGGCGACAAGCATCCTGGTCTCTACCGTCGCCGACTGGCACGTACCCATATCTATGCTCTGTCACTGGCGGTCTACTTCACCTCCTGGACGTTTTACGGTGCCGTAGGCCGAGCCACTCAGGAGGGGCTCGGCTTTTTGCCAATCTATCTCGGCCCGTTACTCGTTTTTGTCTTTGGCGCTCCCCTGTTGCGCCGTATCATCTTCATCAGCAAGCGCAACAACACCACCTCGATTGCGGACTTCATAGCATCCCGTTATGGCAAATCCCAGTCACTCGCCGCCATGGTGGCAATCTTCGCACTGATCGGCAGTGTTCCTTACATCGCCCTGCAGCTTAAAGCCATCTCCATGGGCTTTAGCGTCCTCTCGGACACTGGCGTGGAACCCAATGAACTCAGTACCGCTGCGTGGAACGATTCGGCCTGGTATATCACGCTGGTGCTCGCAGTATTTACCGTCCTGTTCGGTACCCGACACCTCGAGTCAACCGAGCACCACCGGGGCATGATACAGGCAGTGGCCTTTGAGTCGTTGATAAAGCTCGTGGCCTTCGTGGCCGTTGGCCTGTTCGTTATCTATGGTCTTTATGGCGGCTTCGGTGATCTCTGGGGCAACGTCCGCAGCGCCGGGCTCGTCGGCACACTGACCACCGACAGCGTAGAGGCTCCGGCTTTTATTACCCAAACGCTGGTGGCCATGCTGGCAATCATCTGCCTACCCCGACAGTTCCATGTCATGGTGGTGGAAAACACCGACCACCGGGATTTTGAAACCGCCCGCTGGGCGATGCCGATTTACCTGATTATTGCCAGCGCCTTTGTTCTACCTATTGCGGCAGCAGGCTTGTTATCCCCGGAAGCCAGCGCGTCCGATCCGGACATTCTGATTCTGAACCTGCCAATTCTGGCCGGAGAACAATGGCTCGCTATCCTGGCATTCCTGGGCGGTGGATCAGCTGCGGCAGCAATGGTCATCGTCTGTTCGGTCGCCATCGCAACCATGGTCAGCAATGAAATCATCATGCCGGCGCTACTGAAGTTCTTCCGCCCCGGCATGAACAAACGTTCCGATCTCAGCTACCTGCTACTCAGCATTCGACGGGTTGCTATCTTCGTGGTGTTGCTCACTGCCTACGGGTTCTATCGCATGGCAGGCGCGGATTACAGCCTGACAGCCTTTGGGCTGCTCTCATTCGCCGCAGCGGCCCAGTTCGGACCCGCACTTGTCGGTGGTATTCTCTGGCGCAAGGGCAACCATACCGGCGCTGTCTGGGGCCTCGGTCTCGGCTTCCTGATGTGGTGCTATACCCTGCTGTTACCCGCTCTGGCATCCACTGGCTGGTTAAGCGATACCCTTATTGATCATGGGGTTTGGGGCATTAACTGGACAAGGCCCACGGCTCTTTTTGGTTCTGAACTTGATCAGACCAGCCACGGCATTATCTGGAGCCTGGGCATCAACACCGTTACCTACATCGTTCTCTCGATGCTGACCCGCCAACGGGTGCGGGAAAAGATCCAGATCGCCTCGTTCTTCCACGATCCCCAACCGAGAGCTGAGACGCCGCAGCAACAGAGCTGGCAGGGTGAAATCTTGACCTCTGATCTGCAGGCAATCTCCGACCGTTTCATGGGGGAAGAGCGAGCCGAAGCCATCTTCCGCAACTACGAGCGGCGCAACGCCATTCGCCTGCACCCTCATAGGCCAGCTTCGTCACACCTGATGAAGTTCATTGAGCGGCAACTGGCATCGGTTATCGGGGCGTCCACGGCACGCGTGGTACTGGAGTCCACGCTCACCGGGCGGGACATGCAGATCGAGGACGTCGTGAGCATCGTCGATGAAGCCTCGCAGGCCATGACCTTCAGCCGGGAATTACTGCAATCGGCAATTGAAAACATCAGCCTGGGTGTTTCCGTCGTGAACCACCAACAACAGCTGGTGGTATGGAACCACCGCTACCTGGAGCAATTCAGCTACCCGAAGGGCTTCGTCCGGGTCGGCCGTCCGGTGGAAGACCTGATGCGGTACAACCTGACCAGTGCCAACCTGCCAGCGAGACGAATCGACGAGGTCATTGCTGATCGCTGCGCCAGCATGCGCGAGGGTCGGCCGATGTCCTACGAGCGACAACGACCGGACGGCACCGTACTGAGGATTGATGGTAGCCCGATTCCCGGAGGTGGTTACGTAACCACCTTCCAGGACATCACCGCTATGCGAAGGACCGAGCAAGCGCTGAAGGAAACCAATATCTACCTGGAGCAGCGCGTCAAAGAACGCACCCAGGAACTCCAGGTGATCAATGAGCAGATGCTCAAGGCGAAATCCGTGGCTGAACAGGCCAACCAGAGCAAAACCCGCTTCCTGGCGTCAGCAAGTCATGACCTTCTCCAACCCCTGAATGCTGCGCGCCTGTTCACCTCGGCTCTGGCGGGTAAAGCCAGGGATCCTGAAATGACCGAACTGGTGGACCACATTGACAGCTCGCTGGGCGCCGCCGAAGAAATCATCAGCACCCTATTGGACATCTCAAAGCTGGATGCCGGTGCACTGGAACCGGATATCGGTGTGTTTCCGGTTAACGAGATCATGCGGCACCTGGCAACCGATTTCTCTGCCATCGCAAAAGACCAGGGCCTGGATCTTCATGTTGTCCCCAGCAGCGCCTGGGTGCGATCGGACTCAAAACTGCTGCGGCGCGTTATCCAGAATTTTCTTTCCAACGCCATTCGTTACACCCCAAGTGGGAAAATCCTGCTGGGCTGTCGGCGTCTGAAAGGGTATATCCGCATTGAGGTATGGGATACCGGGCCGGGTATTCCGGAAGACCAGCTTACTCACATCTTCGAGGAATTCCGTCGTTTTCAGCAGGGCCGGGACAAAAAAGGCCTTGGTCTGGGGCTCGCGATTGTCGACCGCATCTGCGGCATGCTGAATCACCCGGTGAACGTACAGTCAGTTCAGGGACTCGGCAGCGTATTCAGCATCACCGTGCCAGTTGCGCCGGCCGAGCAAAGTGACCAGAGCACCACCAAATCTGCACCCGCGTCGCGGCGTGTATCGAGCCTGGGAGGCCTTCACGTGGTCTGTATCGATAATGACCCTGCTATCCTCCATGGCATGAGTGCCTTGCTGGATAACTGGCACTGTGACGTGACAACAGCCGAAAGTCTGGAGGATGCTCGGGACAAACTGAACGGCACGAAACCGGACATCATATTGGCCGACTACCAATTGGACGATAACCGGAATGGGCTCGACGCCATGGACTCATTGAGGGACGAGATCAGCAATGATATACCTGGCATACTCATTACCGGCTATATGGCTCCGGACGTGAGGGAGGATGCGATCAACAGGGGCTACCAGATCCTTTATAAACCGGTGAAACCAGCCGCATTGCGAGCACTGGTTAACAAGTTGCTGAAACAGAAACGGTCATGACCGAACCCACTAGCAATGCCATCGGCGCCAACTTCGGGAAACTCAGTTACCTGGTCGTCGACGACTTTGAGAACTTTCGATTGTCCATGCGGCAAATCTTGCGGAATTGCGGCGCCGACAAGATCGAGTCGGTCGCCAACGCATCCGCTGCCGTCCAGTATTGTGCCTATAACCACGTAGACGTGGTGCTTTGCGACTACAACCTGGGTGAGGGCAAGAACGGCCAGCATATACTCGAGGAGCTCCGGCACAAGAAACTCCTGAAACGCTCTTCGCTGTTTCTGATGGTGACCGCCGAAACCTCCAAGGAGATGGTGATGGGCGCCCGGGAATACCAACCTGACGGCTACCTCACCAAGCCCATCAACCGTGCCATGCTTGAAAAGCGACTGGGCGGCCTTATCGCGCAACGCAATGCCCTGCTTCCGATCAACCGGGAGATCGATCGGGAAAACTTCCCCGAGGCCATTTCTCTATGCCTGCAGACGCTACCCTCGCAACCTCGCTACAAGACCTGGCTAATGAAAACGCTGGCCGACCTCTATTATCAGGTTGGAGACTTCAGCCATGCCCTGAAAATCCATGACGATGTACTGAGCCAGCGCGATCTGTCCTGGGCACGGCTTGGTCGTGGCAAAATTCTGATTGCCAACCAGAATTACGATGAAGCGGCGGCAACCTTGAAAGCACTGGTGTCTCAGCATCCGGATTACATGGAAGCGTATGATCTTCTTGCCGAGGCTCTCGAAAAACAGGGCCGGCCCACCCAAGCCCAACAGATTCTTGAGAAGGCGGCAGAGCACTCCCCTAACGCGCTGTTGCGACACAGGCACCTGGCCGTACTTGCCTCGTCCAATCAAGACATGCCGACAGCGTCCAAAGCCTGGCGGCAGACCGTCAGCCTTGGCACCTACTCGATACACGACAACTCCGAACACTATCTTGCATTGGGCCAGTCACTGTCAGACCTCAGTGAAGGGGACTCGTCAAATGAGGGCACAGCCCATGCGGACGAAGCTCTGACCATACTCCGACGTATGGAAAAGCGGTTTGCCGGACAGGAAAACATTAAGCTGCGTAGCCGAATTGTCCAGTCCCGGGTTCATGCCGGCCAGGACCGAATGAATGAAGCCCAAAATGCTCTAGACAGCGTTGCGGACGAACTCGACCCTGATCTAATGCCTCCCGAAGCCTGCCTTGACTACGCCAAGACGCTGTTCCGTCTGGGCCGGGAGGCCGATGCCAAGGGCCTGCTCAATGCCCTTGCCCTTCGTTGCAGCGATAACCCTCCGCTATTGCAGAAAATCGAGAGCTTACTCGATGAACCGGTGGGCTTCCGACAAAAACTTCAAGCCCGGTCTCTGAATCGTGAAGGCATCAAGGCGTTCGAGGCAGGCAATCTGGAAGAGGCCGTGACCACATTCAACCGGGCACTGGATATCGTGCCCTCCCACGCCTCTCTCAATTTGAACCTGGTACAGGTATTGATGAAGCAACATCAGGGTACAGCAGGTGATCGAGAGCTTTTGAAGCGCTGTGAAAAATGCCTGGAAAAACTCGCTGATCTGCCAGAACAACATCGCCAGCACCGACGCCTGATCTCTTTGCGCAAGAAACTGGAGGGAATGATGTCATGACCACCAATGATCATGATGAGTTGACTCACCCCCGAGGTACACAGAGCATCGACTTTTCAATGGTGCTGGCCTCAGCCGTCCATGACATGAAGAATTCGCTGGGCATGTTGCTGAACTCCCTGGATGAGCTTCGCCAGGAGCAGACAGACACCATTGGCGATTCTCCCCGCTTCAACACCCTGCAGTATGAAGCCGAACGCATGCACAACGATCTGGTGCAGTTGCTGGGCATCTACAGGCTCGGCGAAAACAACCTGTCCGCACATGTTGAGGAGCACTTCGTTCCGGACTTCCTGGCCCAGCAAATGGCACGCCATACGCCGCTTCTTGAGGGCATGGGGATCAAGCTGGCGATCGAATCCGATGATATCAACGGATTCTTCGATGAGGACCTGCTGACCGGCGTACTCAATAACACCATCAACAACGCCATCCGATACACCAAGAGTATGATCAAGCTGACAGCGGCGATACATGATGATTTTCTGGTTATTGGCGTGGAAGATGACGGCGACGGATACCCGGAAAACATGCAGCACAATGGAACGCCCAGCTTCAAATCCCTGAACTTCAACAGTGGAAGTACCAGCCTGGGGTTGTTCTTCGCATCATCGGTTGCCCAGCTTCATAGCAATGGTGACCGCCATGGATATATCAAGCTGCACAATGATGGCCGCCTGAGCGGTGGCGTATTCGAGATCTGGCTGCCATGATGGAACACAGCCAATACTTCAGGAAGGGAACCAATGGCTCGAGGTCACGCTTTAATTGTCGATGATTCGTCGACGGCACGCATCATCCTGGCCCGCCTGCTGGAACGCGCCGACCTGACGACAAAAGGCGTCGTCAGCGCTGAGGAAGGCCTCACACAGTTACGTGAAGAGGCTTTCGACCTGGTTTTCCTGGACCACCTCTTGCCCGGAATGAACGGCTTGGAAGCCCTGGATGTGATCAAGGCGGACTCTGAGCTACGGCACATCCCGGTTTTCATGTACACATCGCAAAGCGCGGAACGTTATCGTCAGGATGCCAAGGCCCGTGGTGCCGCTGGTGTGATTGGCAAACAGGTTGATCGGGAACAACTCCTTACCACTATCGAGGCTATCCTGACAGATGCCTCCACCTTGCCTAGTCTGTCGCCAATCGACAATACCACTGGCGAACTCATTGAACAAAGCTACACAAGACGACTGACAGGACGGCTCGCCACCCTGGAGATCGCCTATGAGGAAACGCACGACGAACTCAGGCAGCTGCGCAAAAGTGTTGCCCTATTGGAAGCCATGCATCAGGAAGGTCTTGACGGGCAGCGCAACCGACTGAAGTGGCTGGCGATTGGCAGTGTCGCCGGCCTCGCAGGTATCGTTCTCTTCTTCGGTCTGGAATTGAGAGACCTGTCGATCTTGCTTGAAAGCCTGAACGGACAACTGGCCGTTATGCAGGAAATCGTAGGTAGCCTGGTTGAACTTGAGGAAGTGAGCAGGCAATAAAAAACCCCCGTCGGCGAAGCCGCGGGGGTTTTTGGCATTAAGAGCCTGACGATGACCTACTCTCACATGGGCAGAAGCCACACTACCATCGGCGCTGGTCTGTTTCACGGCTGAGTTCGGGATGGGATCAGGTGGTTCCAGACCGCTATGGTCGTCAGGCAAAACGGTTGATCACTGGGTGGACGAGGTAGAACGATGTGATGTTGATTTCGATTGAGCGCGATGGCTCTTGCGTTATCCGCAATTGTCTTGGGTGTTATATAGTCAAGCCTCACGAGCAATTAGTATCGGTTAGCTCAACGCCTCGCAGCGCTTACACACCCGACCTATCAACGTCCTGGTCTTGAACGGCTCTTCAGGGACCTCAAGGGTCCAGGGAGATCTCATCTTGGAAGGGGCTTCCCGCTTAGATGCTTTCAGCGGTTATCCTATCCGAACATAGCTACCGGGCAATGCGTCTGGCGACACAACCCGAACACCAGCGGTTCGTCCACTCCGGTCCTCTCGTACTAGGAGCAGCTTTCCTCAAATCTCCAACGTCCACGGCAGATAGGGACCGAACTGTCTCACGACGTTCTAAACCCAGCTCGCGTACCACTTTAAATGGCGAACAGCCATACCCTTGGGACCGGCTTCAGCCCCAGGATGTGATGAGCCGACATCGAGGTGCCAAACACCGCCGTCGATGTGAACTCTTGGGCGGTATCAGCCTGTTATCCCCGGAGTACCTTTTATCCGTTGAGCGATGGCCCTTCCATACAGAACCACCGGATCACTATGACCTACTTTCGTACCTGCTCGACGTGTCTGTCTCGCAGTTAAGCGGGCTTGTGCCATTACACTAACCGCATGATGTCCGACCATGCTTAGCCCACCTTTGTGCTCCTCCGTTACGCTTTGGGAGGAGACCGCCCCAGTCAAACTACCCACCACACAGTGTCCTTAACCCCGATAAGGGGTCGAAGTTAGAACCTCAAACAGGTCAGGCTGGTATTTCAAGGTTGGCTCCACCAGAACTGGCGTCCTGGTTTCAAAGCCTCCCAGCTATCCTACACAAACATGCTCAAAGTTCACTGTGAAGCTATAGTAAAGGTTCACGGGGTCTTTCCGTCTAGCCGCGGATACACCGCATCTTCACGGCGATTTCAATTTCACTGAGTCTCGGGTAGAGACAGCGCCCCCATCGTTACGCCATTCGTGCAGGTCGGAACTTACCCGACAAGGAATTTCGCTACCTTAGGACCGTTATAGTTACGGCCGCCGTTTACCGGGGCTTCGATCAAGAGCTTCGCGCAAGCGCTAACCCCATCAATTAACCTTCCGGCACCGGGCAGGCGTCACACCGTATACGTCCACTTTCGTGTTTGCACAGTGCTGTGTTTTTAATAAACAGTCGCAGGGGCCTGGTATCTTCGACCGGCTTCTGCTCAACCCGCGAAGGGCGTCACATACCACCGGCGTGCCTTCTCCCGAAGTTACGGCACCATTTTGCCTAGTTCCTTTACCCGAGTTCTCTCAAGCGCCTTGGTATTCTCTACCTGACCACCTGTGTCGGTTTGGGGTACGGTCTCGAATAGCCTGAAGCTTAGAAGATTTTCCTGGAAGCAGGGCATCAATGACTTCCCGCCCTAAAAGGGCAGTCGTCGTCGCGTCTCGGCATTGTGGGACCGGATTTGCCTAATCCCACTGCCTACATGCTTAAACCGGGACAACCGTCGCCCGGCTCACCTAGCCTTCTCCGTCTCTCCATCGCAGCTATCCAAGGTACGGAAATATTAATCCGTTTCCCATCGACTACACCTTTCGGTCTCGCCTTAGGGGCCGACTCACCCTGCGCCGATTAGCGTTGCGCAGGAACCCTTGGTCTTCCGGCGTGGGGGTTTTTCACCCCCATTGTCGTTACTCATGTCAGCATTCGCACTTCTGATACCTCCAGCATGCCTCTCGACACACCTTCGCAGGCTTACAGAACGCTCCCCTACCCCGTGCACTTGCGTGCACAGCCGCAGCTTCGGTAACCAGTTTGAGCCCCGTTACATCTTCCGCGCAGGCCGACTCGACTAGTGAGCTATTACGCTTTCTTTAAAGGATGGCTGCTTCTAAGCCAACCTCCTAGCTGTCTGAGCCTTCCCACATCGTTTCCCACTTAACTGGTATTTGGGGACCTTAGCTGGCGGTCTGGGTTGTTTCCCTCTTCACGATGGACGTTAGCACCCACCGTGTGTCTCCCGGATAGTACTCACAGGTATTCGGAGTTTGCATCGGGTTGGTAAGTCGGGATGACCCCCTAGCCGAAACAGTGCTCTACCCCCTGTGGTATTCGTCCGAGGCGCTACCTAAATAGCTTTCGGGGAGAACCAGCTATCTCCGGGCTTGATTAGCCTTTCACTCCGATCCACAAGTCATCCCCTGGCTTTTCAACGACAGTGGGTTCGGTCCTCCAGTTGATGTTACTCAACCTTCAACCTGCTCATGGATAGATCGCCCGGTTTCGGGTCTATGCCCAGCGACTAAATCGCCCTATTCAGACTCGGTTTCCCTACGGCTCCCCTAAACGGTTAACCTCGCCACTGAACATAAGTCGCTGACCCATTATACAAAAGGTACGCCGTCACGGAACAAGTCCGCTCCGACTGCTTGTACGCATACGGTTTCAGGATCTATTTCACTCCCCTCACAGGGGTTCTTTTCGCCTTTCCCTCACGGTACTGGTTCACTATCGGTCAGTCAGGAGTATTTAGCCTTGGAGGATGGTCCCCCCATGTTCAGACAGGATGTCTCGTGTCCCGTCCTACTCGATTTCACTGGACTCAGGTTTCGGATACGGGGCTATCACCCACTATGGCGGCTCTTTCCAGGGCCTTCTCCTACCAGTTGTCCAGCTTAAGGGCTGGTCCCCGTTCGCTCGCCGCTACTGAGGGAATCTCGGTTGATTTCTTTTCCTTCGGGTACTTAGATGTTTCAGTTCCCCGAGTTCGCCCCGTACGGCTATGTATTCACCGTACGGTACCGGCCCGAAGACCGGTGGGTTTCCCCATTCAGAGATGCCCGGATCACAGCTTGTTTGCCAGCTCCCCGAGCCTTATCGCAGGCTTCCACGTCTTTCATCGCCTCTGACTGCCAAGGCATCCACCGTATGCGCTTAGTTGCTTGACTATATAACCCCAAGACAACTGATCCGTTTCTCACACCCAACCAGAACATCGCACCCACCGAAGTGAACACAATCTTCTCATTCAGAGATGAGATTCAGAGACAGTCACTCGAAGTCATATACAACCACTTCAACGACAACACCGGATAACGCTTGAAATCGCTATCACATTGAACACGTTCTCTCGGAGATAATGAGAAAACGTATTCGTGTTCTATCTCGTCCAATTTGTTAAAGAGCAAATCTGACCCAGTGATCAGAAAGAAGAACTTCCGCTTAACAACCCTTGTCATTAAACCGAAACGCTTGTTTCTGCACACTGACCGAAGTCAGGCATTCATCGATCTGTCCAGGTATTGGTGGAGCTGAGCGGGATCGAACCGCTGACCTCCTGCGTGCAAGGCAGGCGCTCTCCCAACTGAGCTACAGCCCCTAAAAGCTATTTACAAGAATTGTGTAGATCTAGGCGTGTTCGGGCGCCGCATAGCCTGCTATGCAAGTCCGGACACAACGACGAGCTACGCAATTCTGGTGGGTCTGGGTGGACTTGAACCACCGACCTCACCCTTATCAGGGGTGCGCTCTAACCACCTGAGCTACAGACCCGGTTTTGCTTGTCCTGAAACAAGCCAAGTCGGGCCTGCATAGACCCTTTGCTCTCTTCTTAAGCTAACCAAGTAATTCGTGTGGACTCTGACCGAAGCTTTCGGCTTCGTTTAAGGAGGTGATCCAGCCGCAGGTTCCCCTACGGCTACCTTGTTACGACTTCACCCCAGTCATGAACCACACCGTGGTGATCGTCCTCCCGAAGGTTAGACTAACCACTTCTGGTGCAATCCACTCCCATGGTGTGACGGGCGGTGTGTACAAGGCCCGGGAACGTATTCACCGCGACATTCTGATTCGCGATTACTAGCGATTCCGACTTCACGGAGTCGAGTTGCAGACTCCGATCCGGACTACGATGCGTTTTGTGAGATTAGCTCCCCCTCGCGGGTTTGCAGCCCTCTGTACGCACCATTGTAGCACGTGTGTAGCCCTGGCCGTAAGGGCCATGATGACCTGACGTCATCCCCACCTTCCTCCGGTTTGTCACCGGCAGTCTCCCTAGAGTTCTCAGCCGAACTGCTAGCAACTAGGGATAGGGGTTGCGCTCGTTACGGGACTTAACCCAACATCTCACGACACGAGCTG
Source organism: Marinobacter sp. M5B (assembly GCF_042604615.1). Classification (NCBI taxonomy): domain Bacteria; kingdom Pseudomonadati; phylum Pseudomonadota; class Gammaproteobacteria; order Pseudomonadales; family Marinobacteraceae; genus Marinobacter; species Marinobacter sp. M5B. Next base: position 1,882,561 of record NZ_CP156894.1, on the reverse strand, counting down.
ACGACGGCCATGCAGCACCTGTGTCAGAGTTCCCGAAGGCACCAATCCATCTCTGGAAAGTTCTCTGCATGTCAAGGCCAGGTAAGGTTCTTCGCGTTGCGTCGAATTAAACCACATGCTCCACCGCTTGTGCGGGCCCCCGTCAATTCATTTGAGTTTTAACCTTGCGGCCGTACTCCCCAGGCGGTCAACTTAGTGCGTTAGCTGCGCCACTAAGACTTCAAGAGTCCCAACGGCTAGTTGACATCGTTTACAGCGTGGACTACCAGGGTATCTAATCCTGTTTGCTCCCCACGCTTTCGCACCTCAGTGTCAGTATTGGTCCAGAGTGCCGCCTTCGCCACTGGTGTTCCTTCCTATATCTACGCATTTCACCGCTACACAGGAAATTCCACACTCCTCTACCATACTCTAGCCTGACAGTTCGAAATGCCGTTCCCAGGTTGAGCCCGGGGCTTTCACATCTCGCTTATCAAACCACCTACGCGCGCTTTACGCCCAGTAATTCCGATTAACGCTTGCACCCTCCGTATTACCGCGGCTGCTGGCACGGAGTTAGCCGGTGCTTCTTCTGTGAGTAACGTCAAGCCTCACGAGTATTAGTCGTAAGGTTTTCCTCCTCACTGAAAGTGCTTTACAACCCGAAAGCCTTCTTCACACACGCGGCATGGCTGGATCAGGGTTGCCCCCATTGTCCAATATTCCCCACTGCTGCCTCCCGTAGGAGTTCGGGCCGTGTCTCAGTCCCGATGTGGCTGATCATCCTCTCAGACCAGCTACGGATCGTCGCCTTGGTAGGCTCTTACCCCACCAACTAGCTAATCCGACATAGGCACATCCAATAGCGCAAGGTCCGAAGATCCCCTGCTTTCCCCCGAAGGGCGTATGCGGTATTAATCCGGGTTTCCCCGGGCTATCCCCCACTACTGGGCAGTTTCCTATGCATTACTCACCCGTCCGCCGCTCGTCAGCGGGGAGCAAGCTCCCCCTGTTACCGCTCGACTTGCATGTGTTAAGCCTGCCGCCAGCGTTCAATCTGAGCCATGATCAAACTCTTCAGTTTAAATCATACAAGAATCCGAAGATTCTCTATTCTTGCTCAAGACAAAACTCAATTTCGACGAGTCACTGTCCTGATATTTCGTATCCGAAATACCTCGGCCAGCGCCCACACGAATTACTTGGTTAACTTTTTAAAGAGCGTTCGGGGCTTGCCCGATCAAGGTGGCGTATTCTACATCGAATCGCTGCCTTGTCAACCGCTTTCTGAAGAATTTTGAAACTCGAAATCTTCAATTAATTCAAACGGTTGTCTTTCAATTTCCGGCCCGCCTCAGTGGCGTGCCCCTCGAAAGAGATGCGTATTCTACAGAGCTCACTCCGACTGTCAACGGTTCGTTATAACTTTTTCAGGAAACCTGACGATTTATCGTCAAAGCTCGGTTTTCACAGCGGCCGCAGCCTGGGTTGCTTTCTCCCTGGCCTCGTCAATCGAGCTACCGGACGCAAGCGCGACCCCCATTCTCCGCCGCCCCTTCAGTTCAGGTTTCCCAAAGAGCCTGATAAAGATGTCAGGTTGAGCCAACGCTTTTTCAAGCCCTGTATAGGCAACCGCATCCGAATCACCCTCCGGCAATATCACTGCGGAGGCTGAGGGGCCCTGTTGACGGATCGCCGGTATCGGCAACCCGAGGATGGCGCGGGCGTGCAAGGCAAACTCGGACAGATCCTGGGAAACCAGAGTCACCAACCCCGTGTCGTGAGGGCGTGGCGACACTTCTGAAAACCATACGTCATCGCCCTTCACAAACAATTCCACACCGTAGACACCATAGCCACCCAGATTGCTGGCAACCGCTTCCGCGATTTCCCGGGAACGGGCCAGCGCCTTGTCACTCATTGGTTGCGGCTGCCAGGATTCACGGTAATCGCCGTCTTCCTGATGGTGCCCAATAGGATCACAGAATGAAATACCGTCGCGGTGTTTCACGGTCAGCAAGGTAATTTCGTAGTCAAAACCCACAAACCCTTCGACAATCACCCTGCCCTTACCGGCTCGACCACCGGTCTGGGCATAATCCCAGGCGGCCTCAATATCATCAGCGGACTTAACCGTGCTCTGCCCTTTTCCTGAGGAACTCATAACGGGCTTCACCACCAGAGGCATTCCGATGGCTTCGACGGCCGCAAGATACTCTTCTTTCGACTCGGCAAATCGATAGGGCGACGTTGCAAGCCCGAGCTCTTCGGCGGCCAGGCGACGGATACCTTCCCGGTTCATGGTGAGATTGACGGCTCTTGCGGTGGGTATCACCCGATAGCCTTCCTGCTCGAGCTTTACCAGCTCCGGCGTGGCAATCGCCTCAATTTCCGGCACGATGAGGTTTGGCTTTTCCGCTTCAATAATGCTGCGCAAGGCAGCGCCATCGAGCATATCGACAACGTGACTCCGATGGGCCACCTGCATGGCCGGGGCGTTGGCGTAACGGTCAACTGCGATAACTTCCACGCCAAAGCGCTGGAGTTCAATCACAACTTCCTTGCCCAGCTCTCCCGAGCCACAGAAGAGAACCCTGAAAGCATTTCCTTTCAGCGGAGTACCAATACGAACTGTGTCAGTCATGAAAGTTTCTGCCTTTCCTGATATCGGGGGTCAAAGACCTAGATCAAAAATTTGCTTTCACGCTCGGCCACTTTGCGCAGCACTTCCTGGCGCTCTTCATTGCTCATCTGGGACCATCGCGTGATCTCATCACCACTGCGATGGCACCCAACACACATATCGTTGTCATCAAGGGCGCAAATACTCACACAGGGCGAGCGCACCTTATCAGCCACTTTCATCCCGCAACCTCACCTAACGTCTTGGCCACTACTTTAACCTTTCCTGATCTCTGCTTCTAACGCCGGTTCCGTCAACGGCTCATCCCAGGTGCTTCCATGCACGAGATCAGCCAGAGGCAACCGCGAACGCCACCCCTTTTTCTGAAGCTCAGGCTGTTCAAGAAACTCGCTGACAAAGCCAAGGCACAGGTAGGCCAACGGGTACACGTGTTCGGGGAGCTTGAGTGTCTTCGCCAGCTTTTCCTGATCCAGAATACTGACCCAGCCCACACCAATCCCTTCAGCCCTTGCTGCCAGCCAAAAGTTCTGTACCGCCAGGCACGTACTGAAAAGATCCGTTTCAACGATCGAGTTACGCCCCAGCACATGGCTACCACCGCGACTTCGGTCACAGGTGATGCATAGATTAATCGGGCTTTCCAGGATGCCCTGGAGCTTCAGACTCTTATACTGTGTATTGCGCTCGCCTTCATAATTTTCCGCGGCTTTCCGGTTCTCTTCCTCGAAAATGGAAAGCACTGCGCTGCGAACTGACTTGCTATCGATTACGAGAAAGTCCCACGGCTGCATAAAACCGACGGAGGGTGCGTGGTGGGCCGCGTCGAGCAATCGGGCGAGGACATACGGGGGAATCGGATCAGGAAGAAACTGCGAGCGCACATCCCGGCGTTCATGGATAGCACGATAGAGCCCGCTCGTTTCTTCGTCACTAAAGGGGCGATTCTGGTTTGGCTGGTGAGCTCTGTCGTCTGTCATTCTTTGCCTCTAATACCGTCAATTGAGTCCCAGCAGATGCTTCAGAAATCCCGTGTCCAGACACTCCTCAACGAGATCTGCCAGGCGATCCAACTGTTCCAGGCGATGTGCCTTGTAGTCTACGGCCTGATGCTGAGCTCCCAAGCCCGCCCATTCGAGTATCTCACGGGTCGCTTCAGGCTGATCGAAAATGCCGTGAACATAGGTTCCAATTATCTGACCGTCCTCACTCACTGCGCCTTCAGGCCGCCCATTCAGTGTCGCCATGGGGCGTTCAAGCGCGGGGCCACAGGAAATACCGTTATGCATCTCATAACCTGTGAACCCCGCCCTTCCACTGCCAAGCGTTAATTCTCCGGAAACGTCCTTCAGCGTTTTGCCGGCAACCATCCGTGTGGTCATGTTGAGCAACTCAAGGCCAGGCGTGGTACCGGCATCCCCTTCCAGGCCGTCCGGGTCGGATACCGACCGCCCCATCATCTGAAAGCCACCGCAAATGCCTAACACCTTGCCGCCATAACGGAGGTGTTTCTGAATAGCCTCAGGCCAGCCCTGGGATCTCAGCCATTGCAGATCATACCGGGTGCTTTTGCTGCCCGGTAACAGGATCAGGTCAGCCGGAGGAATCCGCTGGTCGGGGCCGATGAATTGGAGGTTGACGCCCGGGTGCAGACGAAGGGGGTCAAAGTCATTGTGATTGCTGATGCGAGGTAACACCGGGACGATCACATTCAGTGCATCGGGTTCATTGGTGCCACTGGTGCCAACGCTGTCTTCTGCGTCAATCACCAAGCCATGCAGATACGGCAATACGCCAGCTACGGCTTTATCAGTGCGTTCGGCCAGCCAATCCAGGCCTGGCTTCAACAAGGCAATATCGCCCCGAAAACGGTTGATAACGAAGCCTTTCGTGCGCGCTCGTTCGCTCTCGGTGATGAGTTCAAGCGTGCCCACCAGTTGGGCAAATACACCACCCTTGTCAATATCGCCGACGAGGAGCACTGGGCAATCGGCCGCTTCGGCGAAGCCCATGTTGGCAATATCATTCGCACGCAAGTTGATCTCGGCGGGGCTACCAGCCCCTTCGGCAATGATTACGTCATAGCGGGCACTCAGGTCACGCCATGCCTCCATCACAGAGGCCATCGCCTCGGCCTTGTAGGCATGGTAATCCAGAGCGTTCATATTGCCGTGAACCTTGCCTCGCAGGATTACCTGGGCACCGCAGTCACTCTGGGGCTTGAGCAACACCGGATTCATATCGCTATGCGGGGCGAGCCCGCAGGCCAGTGCCTGAAGTGCCGTGGAACGGCCTATTTCACCGCCGTCTACGGTAACCGCACTGTTCAGGGCCATGTTCTGGGGTTTGAAAGGCGCTACGGAAACACCCTGCCGCGCCAGCCACCGACACAGGGCGGCGACGACCGTCGTTTTGCCGGCATCGGAAGTCGTTCCCTGTATCATCAACGTGGTCATGGATAGCAGCCCCTGTTACAGCTCGACGCCTTTCTGGGCTTTCACACCCTGATCCTTGAAGGCATGCTTGACCACACCCATTTCCGTGACAGTGTCCGCCAGGTCCACCAGTTCCTGCGGTGCCGACCGACCGGTCACTACCACATGCTGCATCTCCGGGCGGCCCTGGAGGTCGTCCAGAACACGGTCGAGATCAATATAGTCGTACTTCAGGGCGATGTTGAGTTCGTCCAGCAGGACCAGGTCGTAGCTGTCGTCTTTCAACATGTTGGCGGCCACATCCCAGGCGGCATTGGCTGCCTCCACGTCCTGCTCCCGGTTCTTGGTATCCCAGGTATAGCCCTGGCCCATCACGTGATAACTCACGTTGGGCAATTCGCGGAAGAACGCTTCTTCACCGGTGCTGAATGCGCCTTTGATGAACTGGACAATACCCACTTTCATGCCATGGCCGAGCGCCCGGGCCACCATGCCAAAACCGGAACTGCTCTTGCCTTTGCCCGGGCCGGTCAGCACCAGCAGCACACCCTGTTCTTTCTGGGCACGGGAAATGCGCTCCTGCATGATCTTCTGCTTTGCATCCATGCGGCGAGCATGGCGTTCGGGGTCTTTGGCGCGTTCACGCATGGTCAGGCTCCTTATCGATAAGCGGGCGAATGGCCTGCCCGCGAAAAATTCCGGCCACCAGTTCTGGGGCGGAGGGAAAATAGCCGTGGAAATAGCTGGCCACCAGCCCCTTCCGGCAATACACCGGTTCAGCCTCGGTGCCCGCAACCTTGCGGGTTCGGGCCAGGGGGTGCCAGTCAGTCTCCAGTCGCGAGTGATGATAGGTATGCCCCCGCAACTGCCCCTGCTCGGTATTCAGGCTCTGCAAACCCAGCGCCTGCAGGCGGCCGGCCATACTGGCGCGACCGGGGATAATTCCGAGCAGGTTGTGGATCTCTCCGTCGTGGTCCGCCAGTTCCTCCACACAGGCCATTAACCCGCCACACTCGGCCAGCATGGGTTTACCGGCGCTGTAGTGGTTGCGAATCGCCTCCAACATCGGACGGTTACCGGCCAGAGTGGCACCATGAAGTTCCGGGTACCCGCCTGGTAACCAGAGGGCGTCGGCGTCTGGCAATGCTGAATCTATCAGCGGGGAGAAAAAAGACAGTTTTGCCCCCATCGCCTGCAACAGGTCCAGATTGGCGCGGTAAATAAAACTCAGCGCTGCGTCCCGGGCAATGGCGATGCGAACGCCCTCAAGCAACGGTGGTGGGGACTCCGGGGGTTCAGCTTCCAGCGTCACGGGAAGCGGCAGGCCATCCAGCCCTGCTTCCGCAAGGACGTCAGCGGCAGCGTCCAGGCGCTGCTCCAGATCGCCCAATTCGCCGGCCTGAACCAGTCCAAGATGCCGGTTTGGGAGACTCATGGCCTCGTTTCGGGGAATGGCCCCTAGCAGACTGATCCCCTCAGGCAGGCTCTCCCGCAGCATAGCCCCATGTCGGGGACTGCCGATGCGGTTGGCAATCACCTGATAAACCGGAAGCGCGGAGTCGAATTTTGATAACCCCAGAGCCACCGCTCCAAAGGTCTGAGCCATGCCGCGGGCATCAATGACCGGCAGAGCGGGAATACCCATCAGCTTGGCGAGGTCCGCACTGGAAGGGTCACCGTCAAACAATCCCATTGATCCTTCCACCAGAATAAGGTCGGCATCCTGCGCGGCTTCCATCAGACGCCAGCGACACTCGTCCTCTCCCGTCATCCACGGATGTAACTGGTACACCGGCTGTCCGGATGCGACTTCCAGCACCATCGGGTCCAGGTAATCCGGGCCGTGCTTGAACACCCGTACCTTTCGTCCGGCATTCCTATGCAATCTCGCCAGTGCTGCGGTCACCATGGACTTCCCCTGGCCAGAACCTGGTGCGGTAATCATTGCGGCTGGTACGGTTGCTTTCATATAGCTCCTACGTTCAATACTTAACAGGGACAAATAGCGGCGCACCATCCACTTCCACTGTCAGAAGTTCCTGATCATAAAGCCGTTCAAGCGCGGCCGGCACGAGCATTCGTTCTGCAGGCCCCCAGCAGGCTTCGCCATTGGGGTACAACAACAGCAGATGGTCACACCATCGTGCCGCAAGATTCAGGTCGTGCAGACACATGAAGACGGAACGCCCACTACGCGCCTGCTCGGTCAGTAACTGGAGTACCGACACCTGATGGTGCAGATCAAGATGGTTGGTGGGTTCATCCAGAAGCCAGGTATCAGGTGCCTGGGTCAGCACTGTGGCAATGGCTACTCTCTGGCGTTCACCGCCAGAGAGTGTGTTCACCAGCCGATCACTGAGATGGCCCACATCCAGCTGTTCCAGAGCGCCTCTCGCAAGACGTTCATCGGCTCCGGACTCCATCTGCCAGGGTGACAACCAGGGATGGCGCCCGATCAGCGCCGTTTCCAGTACCGTCGCGGGAAAACCGTCCTGCCGTTCCTGGAAAACCATCCCCAGTTGTTGCGATATTGTCCTGCGCTTCAGGTCTGCCAAAGGATGCTCTCCCAGGCAAACCGATCCGTGACGTGGTGCTCGCAACCCCGCCAGTGTGTGCAAGAGCGTCGTCTTGCCGGCACCATTTGGCCCCAAAACGCCCCAGATCTGCCCGGGTTCCACGGCAAAGTTCAGCGCTTCCCCATCGCCCCGCCCGGGAATGTCGATGACCAACTGTCTAGCCTGCAACGGATTCATCAGCGGCTCCGATACAACAGGTAAAGGAAGGTGGGTACACCCAGCAATGCCGTAATCACACCTACCGGCAACTGCTCGGGCGCAATCACCACCCGTGCCAGGGTATCCGCCAGTACCAGCAGGGTGCCGCCAGCCAGTGCACAGGCAGGGAGGATCAGGCGCTGGTCGTTACCAAGCACCAGCCGCAACATGTGAGGCACCACCAAGCCGACAAAACCAATACTGCCAGCCATGGTGACCGCGGTGGCCGTGAGCAGGCTGGCAAGGATATAGATCGTCCATTCCAGCGGTCGCACCGCCACTCCAAGGGCTGCCGCCTGCATGGGACCGCGTGCCAGTACGTTAAGACTCCGCCCCAGGGGTACCACCAAAAGACACACCAGCACCAGGAAAGCCAGGGCGGGCCAGGGCGTTCTAGCGTAGGACACATCGCCCATCAACCAGTACAACATTCCCGGTAAGCGCTGGGCTGGGCTGATCGCTAACATCAGGGTAATCACCGCGCCCCAGCCTGCGGCGACCACCACACCGGTGAGCAACAAACGCGACGGCGTCCAGCTTCCGGTCCCATGGGCCAGACCGAACACCATCAGTGTGGCCAACAACGCACCGGCAAAAGCCGATCCCGAAATCATCAAACCGCCCAGGCCCGCCAGCATCGCAAACAAGGCCCCGACGGCAGCACCGCCAGACAACCCCAAAACGTAGGGGTCCGCCAACGGATTGCGTAACAGCACCTGCATCAGAGCCCCGGCCACGGCCAGCAAACCGCCCGTTGCGAAAGCGGACAGTGTCCGTGGCAGGCGCAATTCCAGCACCAGGGTTTGCTGCAGGTTGCTGCCCTCACCCAGAATGACGGCGACAACGTCTCCCGGTGCCACGCTGACACTGCCAACACCCACCGACAACATCATGGCGACGAGGCTGGCCAGAGCCAACAACACAAGTGGCATGGTCAGAGGCCTGCTCAAAAGGTCTGTCTCCCACTAACGTTTGGCACGGGCATCATCCAGTTTCTCGCAAAACAGTTGTGAACCTTTCAGAATACGCGGCGTCGGGCGCTGGATCAGCGACGGTGGAACGAAGTACAGGTTCTCCTTCGCGGTGGCATCGATACTCTGGAAAGCCTCCCAGCGGGTCAGCCAGTGCCGGTTCTCTTCACCCATGCCACCGGCCAGAATGGCCTCAGGGTTGGCGCCGATAACCGCCTCGGCACTGATCCTCGGCACCAGGCGATCAAGATCACCGAATACGTTCACGCCTCCGCATAGCGTGATTACCTTACCAATCAGGTGCTCGTCGTTCACGGTCATCAGAGGCTCATCCCACACCTGATAGAACACCGAGACCGGCTCCGCACCCTGATATTGTTTTTTCAGTGCGGCCATTCCCTTGCGGAAACGATCCGCTTCGGCAAAGCCTTCATCTTCGGTACCCGCCAGAATCGACAGCCGTTCGATGGTGCTTGAAACGCCCTCAAAACTTCGGGGTTCAATGGAGAATACCGGCAACCCCAGGTCCTTCAGGGCCGCAATCTGTTCCGGCGGGTTGCCTGTCACCCAACCAATGACCAGATCAGGTTTCAGTGCCATCACGCGCTCAAGGTCCATGCGAGTGTGGCTACCCACAGAGGTGACCTGCTTCGCCTGCTCGGGGTAATCACTGTACGAAACCACCGCGATGACCTGATCACCGGCGCCTGCAGCCCAGACAAGTTCGGTTGCTCCGGGAGACAAGGCCGCGATCCGGCTGGCCGGTTGTTCAAGGCAGACTTCCTGGCCGGTGTCGTCGGTTGCACATCGCTCAGTACCGGCCACAGCCCCCGGTGACATGGCCAGAGCTAACGACATCAGCGCAGCGGTATGCCGGAACGATTTCAACATGAGGCCCTCTGGTTTCCGGGAGTCTGACAATCATCGTTGGCAGCGCCTATCGGGGGGAAGTCGGCCGACCCACCTTTTCGCGCGGACTCGAAGGCTTCCCGCTGCCGGGGGTCCAACTGGTCCGCGACCCAATCCATCAGGGGGTGATCCGGACGGGTGTGGCCACTGCCGGGAAGGCCATGGTCGATGATGTTTCCGGCGAAGTCACGTGCCAGGGCCTGACGGGTGAAGACGTCCGCCTCCCAGAACCCCCGTTTCGCGGCCAGGAGCGCAATCGCCTGCATGTGGGTTTTGACATGCACGTTGTGGCCCTCTGCCAGGAAGTCGTCCAGGCCAAGGCCGTGGCGATCCTGAAAGTACACTTCATTGACCTCGTCCCACACACTGGAACGAAGCACTTGTGGGCTTGTGATCTGCCAGCCCCAGAGGTTGTCGAGAAAATCACTGCCCATGGTGCGGGCACCGGCATAGCCGTGCTCCATCAGTGGGGCCAACCATTGCGGGTTCAGATTACGGGCTCTCAGCTCTACCTGCAGCGCTCGCTGAAGCGAATCCACCCGGGGATTTCGCGGGTCTGCGTACTGGAGCACCCGGTTCTGCGGTGGCTTGCCACGCAAGTGCTCCACGGCGTTGGACAGCCCGCCCTGGAAATCAAAACCGTCATCGTTGTCCAGCAGGCCATAGAGGTGGCTGGCCCGCCCAAGATACGTATGGTTCACCGACCGCAATTGTCGGTCGAGAGCATCGTGAGCCGGTTCACCCTGGCTGCCCTTGCCATAGACGTGCCCCATGCGCCGGCGATAAGCGTCACCCAGTTGCTCCCGGTCCTGCCAGGCGCCCGTGCGGGTAGCAAGCCGGTTAACCCCCGCACCGTATGCGCCCGGAGCCGTACCGAAGACCCGGTAAGCGGCCTTTGCCCCCGCATCCCGAGCCGACGCACCTGCGACCAGCAATACCCGTGCATCAGCGACCCAGTGGGCGGCAACACCGTTGGTGGACAGGGATTCCTCGCCCGGCTTACGCATGTCAACCGGCAGAACCGATAACGCCTGGTCCAATGCCTCGTTTAGCTCCGGGTGCTCGGCCCTGATGGATTCCGCCGCACCCGCCAAGGCGTAACGCGATGCCATATCCAGCCATTCCAGTTGGCTTTCATAAAGATCCCGGAACAAGCCGGACGTGGTGAAAACCACATTGCGACGAATGGGTGTATCGGTTCCCGGGCCGGCGGGCAAACGCTCCAGGCCTTTCACGATGCCCCGACTGTTCCACACCGGGCGCACACCCAAAAGCTTCATGCCAAACGCGATCATGACCCCTTCGTCTCGCACCGTATCCGAGGCCCAGAGCACCAGTGCATCGCTTTGTTCTGAGGTGCTGTCTTTTGTGGCCCTGGCCTCCTCGACCAGTTCCTCAGCCAGCGACCAGGCCACACGGGTTGGAATCAGGTCATCCGACAAGGCGTGAAAATTGCGCCCCGTTGGCAATACCGCCGGCGTTCGCAATGGATCGTTGCCCTGCCCCGGAGCAACAAACCGGCCATTCAACGCGTTGAGAAAGCTGGTGCGCTCAGAAGCAGGAGACGCTTCAAGATCGGTGCGCCAGGCCGGTTCTGGCTTGCCGGCCTTACCCGCCATGGAGTCGAGCATGGTGTCCACCATGTCTGTGCTCCAGTCCCGGCCAAACACGTGCAGCCCCAAGGGCATAAAGTGTTCCTGCATATCAGTGACATAGTGGCCGGCTTCATGAACCAGCAGGTCGGGTGAAAGTTCATCGAGGGAAACCTCTTCCACCGACAATCCCATTTCGCCAGCGATTTCCTGTTCGAGATCGTCGGAGATATCCAGCACCTGGATTTTCTCCCGCAGCATTTTCAGCGCCCGCTCCCTGGTAGGGCTGTCGGGTTCATTGGCGGACTCCCAGGTTTCCACGAGCTGTCGGAGCTCCAGCAGTTCGTCATAAAGCTCCGTTGCGGCCAGCGGCGGCGTCAGGTGACTGATCATGACTCCCAGCGCCCGGCGCTTGGCCTGGATGCCCTCACCCACACCGTCGACGATGTAAGGGTAGATCAATGGCAGGTCACCCCCCAGCAGATCGGGGTAGTCATCCCCCGTCAAACCAGCACGGCGGCGTGGCAGGAACTCCCTGGTTGAGTGTCGCCCAACGTAGACCAGCGCATCAGCCTGGTAGTGATGCCGTAACCAGTGGTAGAAACCCACGTATTGATGGGTCGGGGGGAAGGTGGTGTTGGCGTGCAACAATTCCTCGTCCACTTCCCAGCCCCGGGGCGGTTGCGGACCGATATAGATATTGCCGAATCGAAGCCCAGGGAAAATCAGCCTGTCATCCACCACCATGGACTGGCCCGGCGCTTCTCCCCACCCCTTGAGTCCGGGAATGCCCGTATCGGCCAGCGCAACCCGGCTGTCATCCAGTTCCCCACTGTGACCACCTTCATCGAGACGTGCTTGCCAGAGCGCTTCGTACTCGTCCAGTCGGCTCAGGGCCGCCTTTCGGTTCGGGTGCTGGAGGTGTTCAATCAGGTGCCGCAAGTCACGAATGCCCCGACTCAACAGACCGGTTGCCAATTCTTTCTCGCCCAACCTATGTGCCTGCTCAAGTCGCTCATGCAAATAACCCAGGGGGCCATGGACCATTTCCTGCTGGACAACCCTGGGCAAGGTTTCGAGATACTGACGATAGGTACTGCCCGCCATTGAGGCAACGTCACCGGCCATTTCCCTCAGCGCGCGAGGATCATCCGGCAGGCTCACGCCTCGTTGCTGGAGCAGGTCGGTAAGGGCTTCCGGACTCTCCGGCAGCGGGCCGGTTTCGTAGCCCTCGGCTTTAAGCCAGTGCAGCATTTCATATAGGGAAGCTGGCACATCGAGATTGTCCGCCCCAATATTCTGCCGGCCCGGTGGATGATTGTAGTAAATGATGGCCACGCGCTTGTCGGCGTTGTCCCTGGCTTGCAGCGTCTGCCAGCGTTTCAGGCGGCCTGCAACGGCGTCCACCCGCTCCGGCACCGGCTGGGTGAGAGTCAGAGCCACACCGGTGTTTTCGTCAATCACTTCCGGCTCCGCAGTAGCCAGCACCATAGGCTGACTGACCCCCTGGAGCTCGGGCATCGCCAGTTTGTAGTGAACCTTGTCAGATGGAATACCATCGATCGACAATTGCCATTGATTGGTGGTGCGGGAGGCCAGGCGCAAGCCCTTGATCACCGGCACATTCAACCTGACCAACGCTTCCGTGACCTGACGCCGACCCTCACCGCCTCCAATAATAAAGTCCTGAAGACTGACAATACCGGATAGTGTCGCCGGGCCTACCGTTTCATTCAGGGCACGGACAGCCTCCAGGCTGGCACCACCCCATCGGGACAGAATCGCAAAGCATTGCATTCCTCTGGATTCCAGGGCTGCACAGGTTGCGTCCAGCAGCGCCCGATCGCCGGGGCGATCACCACTGTCCAGATCCAGAAGCGCGACCACAGGGCCGGATTGCAGGCTAAGGTTCGCCGCGTTATCTGTGGCCTCACCATTACGGTAATAGCGGATCAGCGACCGGGGCGGCAACTCCGGCACGTCAAGCTCTTCGCCCGCCTGAACAAGCAACCAACGCAATAAGGCATCCAGGTGTTGCGGGGTGCGTCCCTGGTATAGGGCCCGGCCTTCAAGCCAGGGTTCCTGTTCGGGGAAACGGGCCTTAAGCTCTGCCAGATGGGCTTTCAAGTCGGTGCCTGGGTCCGGCGCTTTCATCAGGTTGTTCAGGGTTGTGGCATCCAGCCCTTCCAGCGGCTTGCGTCCCTGTAATCGTGATAATACAGTCAGCGCCCTGTCGCCATTCACCCCCAGAACCGGAAACTCGCGAACGGCCGCCTGCTCGCCCACAGCACGCTCAATCCGGCCCACCTGCTCTCCGAAAACCGCCGCCATCAATAAGGCATCAGCCTGACTCACCAGATCGTCGAGGGCGCTGTTGTCCAGGTTTGCCAACTGCTCCGGAGTTCGCAGAATAATGCGGTGATCTGGCTGGGCTGTCAGGAAGCGTTCCGCACCAGCAGCCATCTCCGCAGCGGAACGCTCAGACACTACCCCAAATACCGTGGCGCCGGACACTGGTTGGGACAGCATTAACAGAAGCCCGGAAAGGCAGCCGAACAACGGGCGTCTCAGAGTCCGATACAGGCGATCAATCATGCCCTTACCTCTCCATGGTTGATCATAGGTCGTAGCGAATCGTCAGCATTGCGGTGCGGCCAGCGGCTATGTAAGCACTTCCATCAAAGCGCTGCGCCGTGGCGTATTCTTTGTCCAGCACGTTGTCAACCGTCAGATTGGTGGTCCAATGGCTGTCGATTTCCCACTTTGCCCGCAGGTCCCAAGTGACAAAGCCGGCAATGCGCTCTTCATTATCGGCGTCGTCGTAGCGATACCCCTGGCCTTTCACGGTGGTCCCCAGCGACACACGGCCGAAGTCCCGATCCAGATCCACCCGGAACTGTTTCGCGCTACGGCGACGAATTCGATTATCGGTCTCACGGTCACGCGGGTCGGTGACCGACGCCCCAGCCTGCACGGTCCATTCGTCCAATTCCAGGCCAGCACTCAGCTCAACCCCCCTGATGCGTGCTTCGTTAACATTGAATGGTGCGAACCGACCGTCCCTAAAGACAAATACAATCAGATCATCAGCGTCTGTCTGATAGATCGCGGCATCCCAGAACCAACGGGCGTAATTTCCGCCAATACCGAGCTCCACGCTACCTGCAGTTTCCGGTTGAAGATCCGCATTGCCGAAGTTCGGGAAGTAGAGGTCATTGAACGTGGGCGCCCGGAAAGATGTACTGTAGCTCACCCTTACTCTGTGGTTGCGATCCATATCGACACCCATGGCGATCGCACCGGTTTCCTCACGACCAAAAGCCTCGTTATCGTCGGCGCGCAAACTCAACTGAAAGTCCGTCGGACCAAAATTCAACAGGGCCTGGCCAAAAACAGCGGCGTTGGTGCGGCTGGTTTCGTCAAAGTCGGTGGTGCTGTCTACTTCATCCATCAAGAGTTCACCGCCCAAGATGTACTCATGGCGGCCGACACTGATCTGGTTCTCCCAACGGGCACTGCGGGTTTTGGTATCGAAGGTGCTGTCACCAAATTCGTCCCGTGTATCCTGCTCATCAATGGATTCGGCTAACAGGATACGGCTCCGCCAATAGTCGCTGATCGGCGCGTCCAGACGAACACCAACGGTTTGGATAGCAAAATCGGTATCACCGCCCTCGAACTCGGTATTGCCCTGGGCACGCATGAGGACAACGCCGGCTTCCCCACCGGAGTCGAACTGGTGAGCAACGGACGCCAGGGCTGAGGTGTTACGAAAGCCCTTGTCTTCGCCCCCTTCAACAATGGCCGTGCCGTCAGTTTCCAGATGGCTTGCGCTCAGACTGTATGTCATCCGGCCTTCAGTACCGGCCGTCCCGGCCACATATTCCTGGGTGTTAAAGTTGCCGCCGCCGGCCTGAACCCAACCTTCACGCCCCTTTTCCGCACTGTGAGTGAAGGCCTGGATAACGCCACCCACGGCATCGGCTCCGTACAGGTTACTGCGGGAACCCCGAACAATTTCTACCCTTTCCACCATTTGCGGCGGGAAATACTGCCAGGCAGCACTACCACTGGTGGCCGAGCGCAAACGAATGCCGTCCACCAGGAAAACCGTGGATTCGCTGCCGGTACCCCGGGTGTAGACACTGGTGTTCTTACCGAACGAGCCGTTACTGGTGATATCAATGCCGGGTTGGCCCATCAGCAGCTCGTCGAACGTTTGAGGTTGCAAGCGTTCAATCGCCTCTTCATCGATCACCGTGACCGATGAGTCACTTTCGCCCCGGGTCTTCGGACCAAGCGTGGCCGTTACAACGATGGGGTCAAGCGCCGAGACCATTACCTCTTCGTCGGCTAGCGCACTGGAAACTGGCAGGAACACAAGGGGGAGGCCGGAAAACAGAACCGGCAAAGACTTCGAACAACTCATAATCAACACTCGCTGGCAAACCACGCGCACCCGCGTGATGGTTATTGTGTTGCGGAGTTTGAGTATGAGATTGGGGAGGCAGGATACGAGTCAGGGTACGGGTGTGAGACCGACGCAACTCTCCCACCGCCGTCGCCCTCCGCAACTTCCGGTGTGCATTCAGGCCGGTCTCCGGGCTTGCGAGTGGATCAGCCGATGGGCCGGTCCGGGGCAATCACCTTCCCATGCATGACGCACAGTGGCTTTTTCGATTGCCTTTAGCTCACTTACCGTTGCGGGGGCAGCGTCGGACTTTAACCGACTTCCCGTTTTACGCTTTCCGGCGGGGATATACCGCAAAAAGCGTTACCTGAACACGGTGTTCATCGAATCGGGCGCCAAACTAGCAGCCCTTATGTGCTAAATCAATACAGATGACTTAAATACAGTGCCTGGTCCAACCGGGTCCATTCCGGTTCCGAACCGGGCAGTCCAAACCGCAGTGCAGCAGGATTCTCAAACGCCCGAACGAGGATTCCCCGCCGTGCGAGCTCGCCTGCAATGTCCGCCGCCCGGCCATGCCGAACGTATCGAAAGAGCGCAGTTCCTGCGGCTCCTTCAAGTCCGTGCCGCGACAGGCAGTCCGCCAACCGCTGGCTTTCACTGTGCAGCCGCCCCATCGTCGCCGCCTGCCACTGGGTGTCCGCCAGCGCCTGGCCCATGATAAATCGCGCAGGGCCACTGATTGACCAGGGCCCGATCACTGCGCTCAATCGGCGAACAATATCCGGGTCTCCCACCGCAGCTCCGGCCCGCAGGCCCGCCAGGCCGAAAAACTTACCCAGGGATCTCATGACGATAAGACCGGGTCTGTCGGTCGCATACCCGACACTGAGTTCCGGAGTGGCATCAACGAACGCCTCGTCTACAATCAGCCACCCACCGCGACGTTGAAGCCGCTGATGCCAGCTCAGCAACCGGTCCGGATCAACAACCTGGCCAGTGGGATTATTTGGATTGATCCACACCAGCACGTCCAGCTCGTCCAGCCAACTTTCGTCATCGTCCTCTCGCTGGTCGTTGCCAATCTCGATCACCCGATGGCCGGCAACAGCCCAGTTGTGACCATGCTCCTGGTACCCCGGAGAGGGCACACCTACCCGGCACGGCTTTCGTATACGGGGCAAGTGCATGATTGCCGCCTGGCTGCCGGCCAAGGCCATACAAGCAGCGGCGTCCGGCGCACCTACCCATTGCCTAATGAGTTGCTCCAGGCCATCGTCAGGGTCCGGCAGGCGGCGCCAGACCTCTTCCGGGATCGCCGGAACCGGCCACCCACTCGGATTGATACCGGTGGACAGGTCCAGCCATTGATCCAGCGGAATCGCCCACTTCTTCGCGGCGGCGCGTAACCGGCCACCATGTTCCAGCGGCGACAAATTCACGCTTCAGTACCCTGGTCGCGGGCCAGCATTATTCACCCGGCACCCAAAGCACATCGTCCTTACCCTGGTTGTTGGCGTGTCTGGCAAGAACGAACAACAAATCGGACAGCCGGTTCATGTATTCCAGCACCAACCGGCTGATGTCCTGCTCTTCCTGTAGCTGAGCAATGATGCGCTCAGCACGCCGCGTTACCGTGCGGGCATGGTGGAGATGCGTAGCCGCAGCATTGCCTGCGGGCAGGATAAAGGAGCGAAGCGACGGAATATCCGCGTTGAACCGGTCAATCTCCTGCTCAAGCTCAACGGTCTTGCCCTCGGCGAGCCTCAGTGGCGGGTATTTCGGGTTCTCCACGATCGGGGTGCACAGATCCGCCCCGACATCAAACAGGTCGTTCTGGATGCGTGCCAGTATCACGTCCAGTTCGTCGTCCACATGCAGCCGCGCGAGACCAATCACTGCGTTGGCCTCATCCACCGTGCCGTAGGCTTCCACACGCAGGTCATGCTTGGCGACGCGGCTGCCGTCGCCAAGACCGGTATCGCCCTTGTCTCCGGTTTTTGTATAGATCTTGGTGAGCCTGACCATTCATGTCTCCCGTGAACCGGTTCTGTCAGTATTCAAAGCCGGTCAGATTACAGGTTTTTCGCGATAGGTTCCCCATATCCCTTTCAGGGTTTCAACAATATCGCCCATCGAGGCGCCCTCTTTCACCAGTTCGATGGTGATGGGCATGAGATTGGCCGATTCGTCCTCGGCCTGCTCTTTCAGTTGCCTGAGCATGTCCTGGACTTTCTCCTCGTCGCGATTGTCCTTGACCCTATTCAGGCGCTCAATCTGCCGGCGTTCGGTTTCCGGATCGTGGGGATGGGTTTCGATTTCAACATCCTCTTCATCCTGCACGAACATGTTGACGCCGATAACCGGACGCTCACCGCTGGCCTTGCGCAGTGCGAAATCGTAGGCGGAATCGGAGATGCCCCTCTGGAAGTAGCCGTCATCGATGCACTGGAGCGTGCCGCCGAGCTCTTCCACTTCGTCGAGAATCTTCCAGACTTCCTTCTCGATCTCATCGGTAAGGTTCTCGACATAGTAGGAACCGCCCAATGGGTCCACCACCTGGGTGATGTTGGTCTCGTAGGCGATGATCTGCTGGGTTCGCAGGGCAATACGCATCGCCTCTTCCGTTGGAATAGCGAACGCTTCATCCATGCCGTTGGTGTGCAGGGATTGGGCGCCACCCAGTACCGCAGACAGTGCCTGAAGCGCGGTACGGATCGGGTTGATGGTGTATTGCGGCTTGGTCAGGGTGGCCGCGGCAGTCTGGGCGTGAAAACGAAGCCGGCTGGCCTCGGGTTTGGTGGCGTTGAATTTTTCGCGCATGATCTTGGCATAGACCCGCCGGGCTGCGCGGAACTTGGCAATTTCCTCGAAGAAGTCGGCCTGGCTGACGAAGAAAAAGGACAGGCGCGGCCCGAACTCATTCACATCCACACCCGCATCGATGGCGGTCCTGACATACTCCATGGTGGTTGCCATGGTGTACGCCACTTCCTGGACCGCTGTCGAACCGGCTTCGGAAATGTGATACCCGGAGATATTGATAGGGTTGTACCGCTTCATGTTTTCGGAGCCGTACTGGATGCAGTCCCGCACCAGGCGAACCGACGGCCGCACCGGAAATATCCACTCTTTCTGGGCAATGTACTCCTTGAGAATGTCGTTCTGGATGGTGCCCGACAGGTCATTGAGATCGTATCCCCGCTTCTGCGCCAAGGCGATGTACATGGCGTAGAGAATCCAGGCGGACGGATTGATGGTCATGGATACCGAGATCTTGGTCAGATCAATATCGTCGAACAACTCCTCCATGTCGGCAAGGGTGTCGATGGCAACGCCTTCGCGGCCCACCTCACCCTGGCTCATGGCATGGCTGGAGTCGTAACCCATCAGCGTCGGCATATCGAAGTCGATGGACAGACCGGTCTGGCCCTGGGCGATCAGGTACTTGAAGCGACCGTTGGTTTCCCTTGCCGTACCAAAGCCGGCAATCTGGCGCATGGTCCAGTTCCTGCCCCGGTACATGGTGGGGTATGGCCCCCGCGTAAACGGGTATTGCCCAGGGAAACCAATATCCTCAAAGGGCGTATTCTTCAGGTCCAGTGGCGTGTAGGTACGTTTCGTCGGCATTCCCGAGGCGGTGGTGTATTCCGTCTTGCTCTCCGGCGCCCGCTTGATAAAGGACGACACCTCGTTCTGTTCCCACTGGTCGAACTCTTTTTCCATGTGCTTGAGTGCAGCGGGGTCATACTGGTCAGTGCGCTTCATGAATGGTCTCCTTCATGGCTTTTAACAAGGTTACTGCGGCTCCATGGGGGTCCAGTTCGCGCTGGGTAACCTTCTTGAGCAGCTCTTCGGTCTGCGACCTGCTGTCACGTGCAAAATTATCCCGGACAATCTCTTCAGCAACCTTTACCACCCGGGTTAATGCAATCTGGTGCCGCCGCTGGGTGATTTCGCCGCTTTTTTCCAGGTGCTCAGCGTGACGATCAATGGCGGCCATCAGGTCCTCAAAACCGGTATTCTTTTCGGAACTGGTAGGCACCACGGGCACCCGCCAGATTCCCTCGCCCGGCTCCAGGCTCATCATCAGCATGGCCTTGAGTTCCTGAATGGTTTTGTTGGAGTCCGGCCGGTCCGCCTTGCTCACCACATGGACATCGGCGATCTCCAGAACGCCGGCCTTGATGGCCTGGATGTCGTCGCCCAGCCCGGGCGCGTTGACGACCACGGTCGTGTGGGCGGCACGGACAATATCGACCTCGTCCTGCCCCACCCCGACCGTCTCGATCAGGACCACGTCAAAGCCGCCTGCATCCAGAAGATCAACCGCATCCAGGGCTGGCCTGGCGAGGCCGCCCAGGGTTCCCCGGGTGGCCATGCTGCGGATGAAAACGCCGGGGTCGGACACCAGGTCGCCCATGCGGATACGGTCACCGAGGATCGCACCGCCGGAGTACGGGCTGGACGGGTCAATAGCAACAACGCCGACCTTGCGGCCGCTGGCCCGGTACTCATGGACCAGTTGCGTGACAAGGGTGGACTTCCCGGCTCCTGGCACACCGGTAATGCCCACCACATGGGCGTTGCCGGTGCTTTTGTAAAGCTCGGCCAGGGCTTCGCGCACCTCAGCATCACCGCCGCTTTCAACGCGGGTAATAAGTCTGGCGATGGCGCGAAGATGCCCTTCCCGCACACGTTCAGCGAGCTTCATCGAGGGTATGCGGTTAATCATTTAACCTCCTCGCTTCTGGTTGAGGCTCTGGTAAAGATCGCGGTCGTCAACCACACGCTGGGCTTTGAAGTCCGTGCGAGGAAAGGTCTCGGGGTCAACCATGACGACCCGTGCGCGCACGCCCAGTACCCGGCTAAGTTCAGCCTCTGCTTTCTCACCGAGAGATCTGATCGCATCCGGGCCCCTGCCTGCGACCTCCTGATCAAACTCCGCTTTGACAGCCAGCTCATCCATAGAGCCACCCCGTGAAATGATGATCCGGTGCTCGCCACCATAACCAGCCAGGCCTTCCAGAACTTCCGCAATGGCGCTGGGATACACGTTTTCACCGCGGATCTGGAACATGTCGTCAATCCGGCCGTAGATGCCTTTGGGCAGCCTGGGATAGGTGCGACCACAGGGATTGTCTTCCATCACCCAATGGGTCAGATCGCCGGAAACCATCCGGATCATCGGCTGGGACGTTCTCTCGAGATGGGTGTAGATCGGCGTTCCCTGATCGCCGTATGGCACCCGGCGATGGGTGTTGGGATCAGCCACTTCGGTGTAGACAATGTCCTGCCAAAGCAGCATGCCCTCGGTGTCTGCGCTACCGGAGGCATGCATCCAGGGGGTCAACTCTGCCATCGTTCCGCAGTCAACTACCTTGGCACCGTAGATCTGCTGAATCTTGTCGCGGATGGACGGAATAGAGCCGCCCGGTTCACCGGAGAAGAACAGCACCTTGATGCCGAATTCTCTCGGGTCTACCCCTTCCTCGCGGGCCACTTCCGCCAGCCTTAACGCGTAAGACGGCGTTGAATACAGCCCGGCTGGCTTCATCATTCCGAGCCAGGTTACCGCTCGCGCAGTCATCCCGGGCGCACCAGCGCCGAAGGGGAAGGCTTTGCAACCCAGTCTTTCAGCCCCGATCAACGCCCCCCATGACCCCATGTAGAGGCTCAGGATCGCCGCCACAAATACCGTATCACCGGGGCGCAACCCCATCCCCCACATGATCCGGGCATGGTTGTTGGCAATGGTTTCCCAGTCACGCCTGGAAATGCCAAAAGCGGTGGGTCGGCCGGTGGTACCAGAAGTGCCGTGAATATGATGGATGTCGCTTTCGGGACAGCAGAGGTAATCCCCGAAAGGTGGATTTTTCGCCTGGGAATCGCGCAGTTCCTGCTTGGTGACGACGGGCACTTCCTCGAAGTCTGCGAGGGTACGGATGTCATTGGCCTTTATACCGGCCTCATCCCATTTGCGCTGGTAAAATGGCGAGTGGTCGTAGGCATAGGCCATCACCTCGCGGATGCGCGCAACAATCAACTCATCGCGTTTTTCCGGGTCCATCGTCTCCCGGTCCCGGAACCAGTAGGGACTGTTCGTATCCGGAAAATAGTCGTTGCGATAACTGGGGGGAAAATTCCACTCTTCCATCGGAGACTCCTGATATTGTTATTGGTTGTCGTCTGAGGAAATCTGCGGCCACGGCCCTGACTATCGGGCACCTCGATCTGCGACCATTTGCCGGAACGAATCGATGATTTCTTGCGGAGGAGTGTCCTGAAGAAGAATCTTGTGGACGCCCATCTGGTAGAGTTCTTTGACATCGTCGTCGGGGATGACACCGCCACCGGCAACGATCATGTCTTCAGCTTCCTTGTCTTTCAGAAGCTCCAGTACCTTGGGGAAAATGTGCATGTGCGCACCGGACAGCAGGCTGATGCCGAGGATGTCCACGTCTTCCTGAATGGCAGCGTCCACGACTTCTTCAGGCGTGCGATGCAGTCCGGTATAGACCACATCCATGCCGGCATCACGCAGAGCACGAGCGACCACTTTAATGCCGCGATCGTGACCATCCAGACCGATTTTTGCCAACATTACCCGAATCACAGCTGCATTTTTGTCATTGTTTTGCATCGCGTTCTCCTTGGATTAACTAATCGTGCTCCCGCTTCTTTTCAGGGGTTCACGGCAGATTTGAATCTCTTTCTGAAGCCATTTTGATGCGGTTTCCACATGCTCTCTGGCAAGTGTTTCAGCAGTCCGTGCATCACCGGCCAATACCGCGTTCAGTATTGCCTCGTGCTCTTCCCAGATCTGTTTCTGGTTTTTCTCGACAATGAGAATGTCACTCATGACGCGCCTTACGTGGTTCCAGTGCGCCTCCATTGAGTCAAGGATGAAGGTGTTACCCGCCAGCTCGTAGATGAAGCCATGAAAGCGCATGTCAGCATCGATCAGAGCGGGGAGATCATGTGCTTTCCCTGCCGCGAAACCTTCGGCAATGATGTCCTCACCTCGCTTTCGCGCCCCGGCATCCACTCGCTGGGCGGCAAGCCCGGCACTCACCAGATCGATCCCACACCGGAATTCGTACAGCTGCGCCACAAAACTCTCATCAAGCACCGACACCATCAGGCCCCGACGCCCTACCGCTGACAGAAACCCGTCATCACGCAGACGCTGCATAGCCTGGCTTACCGGCAACCGCGAGACATCAAGTCTCTCGGCCAGCGTCTCTTGTGTGACCCGCTCACCCGGCTTAAGCAAACCTTCAACGATCGCATTGACCACAGAGTCGTAAATCAACTCCGGCAGGTTTTTCTCGGTTTGAATTTTTTTCATTGATCGCACCCCACGACGCAACTCCTTTTTGTCGTTTGCATACAGTATTCACCATGTAATACCTGATCGATTTACAAGCATATTAGACCTTTGTCTAACACTTGAGCATTCAGGGACACATAAAACGTCAGCGGGCCCAAGAAATGGGCCCGCTGATAAACGCGAAAAAAAGAGGAGAACTCGAAAGGAGGGGTCAGGAGACGCTGGTCAGCGTTTCGGCGGCGGCTCCAGCAAATCAATACCGGCGTCGTAAACCGCATTGAGGAAATCCACCAGAACGACCGCAGACAGGCCCCATATCTGATAGCGTTCCCAGCGATAACAGGGGACATAGAAGGTATTGTTGAGGAAGTTGAGCGGATCTGTGCGTTCTCGATTGTCGTCCAGGAAAAACTCAACGGGCACCCGGAAAATACTATCGATTTCCGCAGGATTGGCTTGAAGAGGGTGATCGCCGGGTATCACCCCTACGTAAGGCGTTACGAGAATCTGATGCAGCGACATGACCTGGCTCAGCGGCGCAATCAGTTCCACCTGGTCTGGTGGCAGCCCGATTTCCTCGTGGGTCTCGCGCAGCGCGGTATCGGCCAGGGAATGGTCTTCCGGATCGCGCCGCCCGCCTGGGAAAGACACCTGCCCCCGGTGGGTACTCAGGTTTTCCGACCTCAGGGTAAACACGATTTCAGGGTTTCCGTGGTCATTGGTGACCGGGACGAGTACGGCTGCTTCGGGGTAATCCAATGTCAACAAACGGGGTACATAGCCTGACAGGCGTTTGGTGAGAAGATCGCGCAAAACACGGCTCCGTTAAGACTTCTGACTGTTGAATGAGACACCGGCAGCGCAGATAGTTACACTTGCTACCAACACACATTTGTCCAGTATATGGTGAAACAGATGAAATACTGCAGCACATGCGGCCATCCTGTCGAACAGCGCATCCCCCAAGGCGACAATCGCCACCGCTACGTGTGCATCAGTTGTGAAACCATACATTACCAGAATCCCCGCATCGTCGCCGGTACGGTTCCCGTCTGGAAAGGGCGGGTTCTGCTATGCCGCCGCGCTATCGAGCCCCGCTATGGTTACTGGACGCTGCCTGCAGGGTTTATGGAAAACTCGGAAACCACCCTCGAAGCGGCCACCAGGGAAACCCGGGAAGAGGCGCTTGCAGAAGTGACGGTGGACAATCTCTACACCATCATTCATGTGCCACACATTGATCAGGTACACATGTTCTATCGCGCCACCCTCACCAGCGAAGACTTCGGGGCCGGCGAAGAGTCGCTGGAAACCCAGCTGTTTGCGCTGGAAGACATTCCCTGGGATGAGCTGTCGTTCCCCACTGTCCGTCGCACCCTTGAGCTCTATGTGGAAGACGTTCGCAATGAGCACTTCCCAGTGCATGTGGACGACATTCGGTACCGGATGGGGCCTCGTGCCTAAATATCCACGCCTGGCCGCCGCTACAGCGCTTCCATACGAAACACCTCATAGGCGGGCTCTTCATAGGGATGCGCCTGTTTCAATGCTCGAAGTGCCGCCTGAATAAGGTCGTCCTTGCACACCAGCTCAACGCGGAATTCGTCCACACGCTCAATTTCCCCTGCCTGGCCCAAAAAAGGCTGGCTGCCATCCAGCGGACGAAACTGCCCCTGACCTTTACATTGCCAGGCACAGCAATCGTAATCTCCAATACGCCCGGCACCCACTTCAAAAAGGGCGCTTTTGGTCGTTTCAAGATGACTCTCAGGCACGAAATAACACATCTTGTACATTCGTCAGATCCTCCCTTGAACACCGTTGTGTCAGAACAGAATCGGGCCATTCCGACACCCTTCCAACGGATAATTTTTGTACAGATTAAGCATTTAGCTACTTACCCACAGAATCTGTGGATAACTCTGGGGAAAGTTTTGGGGAACATGCCCCCATCCCCCGGAATTACTGCACTTTTGTTAAATTGGCGACAAATTCACCTACTTAATTAAGTTCTTATATTTCATATAGTTATAGTTGTCGAACAAAAAATGAACCTAAACCCAGTGCTTTGTGCACATTGCACACAGCATGGCACCAGGAATGTGCATAAACCGTTTGAGTCAAGGGGATTTTCGCACTTATAAACAAAAATTTCCCTTGAAAATTCTTGAAAACTCCCGTCGCCAGAAACAAAAAAGCCGGCCCTGGATGAGTCACCTTTATGGTGCGTCCGGGGCCGGCTTTTTTAGCTCAGGCTATGGCTTTAGCTGAACCAACGCCTCGCATTACGGAACATTCGGATCCATGGCGCGTCTTCACCCCAATCGGCAGGGTGCCACGAAAGCTGGGAGGTTCTGAATACCCGTTCGGGATGGGGCATCAAGATGGTGACCCGTCCATCCCTTGTGGTCACACCGGTTATGCCCGCCTCAGATCCGTTAGGGTTCCATGGGTAACGTGTGGTGACCTCGCCGCGGTTATCCACGTAGCGCAGCGCGATCAGCTCGCTATCACTCAATTGGTCTGCAGACGTTCCAGCCGGGAACTCAACCCTGCCCTCACCATGGGCAACCGCTATCGGCATCCTGGAGCCGGCCATGCCTTCCATGAACGCCGACGGAGAAGCGGGCACCTCCGCCATCACCAGCCGGGCTTCGAACTGCTCCGACTGGTTACGTACGAAACGCGGCCAGCCTTCGCTGCCGGGAATCAGTTCGTGCAGGTTGGACAGCATCTGACAACCGTTACAAACGCCAAGTGCCAAGGTGTCCTGACGGTTGAAGAATGCGGCAAACTGATCACGAACCCGATCATTGAACAGGATGGACTTGGCCCAGCCCTCACCTGCACCCAGAACATCCCCATAAGAGAAGCCACCACAGGCAACCATGCTGTTAAACCCTTCCAGGGAAACCCGGCCGGAGAGCAGGTCACTCATGTGAACATCCACGGACTCGAACCCGGCACGGTCAAAGGCGGCGGCCATTTCAACCTGTCCATTAACACCCTGCTCCCGCAGCACCGCCACCCGAGGACTGGCCCCGGTGTTGATGTATGGCGCGGAAACATCGTCGTTGAGGTCGAACGTCAGTTCCGCGTGAAGCCCCGGGTCACTGCTGTCCAGCAGGTTGTCGAACTCCTCCTGAGCGCAATCGGCGTTGTCACGGAGCGACTGCACGCGATAGCTGGTTTCCGCCCAAAGACGCTGCAGGTCCGCCCGCGGTCGGGATATGACCGACTGTCCCTCAAAGGTATAGCGGATGTGGTCGTCCTGGTTGACGGTACCGATTACCGAGGTGTGGTCACCAAGACCCGCTGCCGAAAACTGCTGTAGTACAAACCCGGTATCCTCCCGACGAACCTGGATCACGGCGCCAAGTTCCTCGTTGAAGAGCTCACGAGCGAACTGGGACGCATCTTCCGCAAGACCATCGAGTTTGATGTCGATACCGGTGTGCCCGGCAAAGCTCATCTCAGCCAGGGTGACGAACAGGCCACCATCCGAACGGTCATGATACGCCAGCAGCTTGCTGTCTGCGTTCAGGCCCTGGATAACCGCGAAAAACGCCTTGATATCTTCCGGGTCGTCCAGATCCGGTGCTACCGCACCTACCTGCCGGTAAACCTGTGCCAGTGCTGAACCACCGAGGCGGTTCTGTCCCGCCGCAAGATCAACCAGAATCAGATCCGTATCGCCCGCATCTGTCGCCAGCTGAGGGGTCAATGTTCTGTCCACATCCGTCACCGGTGCGAAACCGCTGATGATCAGCGACAACGGGGCCGTAACACTTTTTTGCTCGCCGCCATCCTCTTCCCAGACCGTCTTCATGGACATGGAATCCTTGCCCACCGGAATGGTGATACCCAGTGCAGGACAAAGCTCCATACCAACCGCACGAACGGTTTCATAGAGGTTTTCATCCTCACCCGGGTGCCCTGCCGCGGCCATCCAGTTGGCGGACAGCCGAATATCCGACAATTTGGCGACAGGGGCGGCCGCCAGGTTGGTAATCACTTCGCCCACTGCCATGCGCCCGGATGCAGGCGCATCGATAACCGCAACCGGTGTGCGCTCACCCATGGCCATGGCTTCGCCTGTTTTCACATCAAAAGACGACGAGGTAACCGCCACATCACTGACAGGCACCTGCCAGGGGCCCGCCATCTGGTCACGCGCGACAAGCCCCGTGATGGTCCGGTCACCAATGGTGATCAGAAAACTCTTTGAGCCCACCGACGGCAGCCTCAGAACACGGCTTACCGCATCGTTCAGATCAATTTTTGTGGAATCAAATATGGGCTTAGTGAATGAGGAGCGTGACACGCTGCGGTGCATGCGGGGCGGCTTGCCGAACAGAACGTCCATCGGCAGATCAACCGGGCGGTCGTCGAAATACGAATCCCCGAGTTCCAGATGGTGGGCCTCGGTGGCTTCGCCGATCACCGCATAGGGGCAACGCTCACGGCGGCACAGGGCATCAAACTGTTCAAGGTTCTCCGGCGCCACCGCCATCACGTAACGTTCCTGGGATTCGTTACACCAGATCTCCAGGGGCGACATGCCCGGCTCGTCGCTGGGAATGTCACGCAGTTCGAAACGGCCACCGCGACCACCGTCCTTGACCAGTTCCGGCATGGCGTTGGACAGGCCGCCAGCTCCCACGTCATGAATAAAGCATATGGGGTTGTCGTCGCCCATTTGCCAGCAACGATCAATCACTTCCTGGCAGCGACGTTCCATTTCCGGGTTATCCCGCTGGACCGACGCAAAGTCCAGGTTCTCGTTGCTGGATCCGGAATCCATGGACGATGCAGCGCCGCCGCCCAGACCAATCAACATGGACGGGCCGCCGAGGACGATCAACTTGGCCCCCACAGGAATATTGCCTTTCTCCACATGGTTCGCCCGGATATTACCCAGGCCGCCAGCGATCATGATGGGCTTGTGATAACCGCGTACCTCTTCGCCACCGGCACCGGGCGCCACTTCCTCAAAGGTCCGGAAATACCCGGCGAGATTGGGACGGCCGAACTCATTGTTGAAGGCAGCACCGCCAATGGGACCTTCAATCATGATATCCAGAGGCGAGGCAATTCGTTCCGGCTTCCCGTAACCAAGTTCCCAGGGCTGCGGGTCATTCGGGATGTTAAGGTTGGATACCGTGAACCCGCTGAGGCCCGCCTTCGGCTTGGAACCACGCCCGGTTGCCCCTTCATCACGGATCTCACCACCAGAACCGGTTGCAGCACCAGCCGCCGGCGCTATCGCGGTCGGATGGTTGTGGGTTTCCACTTTCATTAGGATATGGATATCTTCCTCATGATAGCGATACACACCGGTTTCGGGCTCCGGGAAGAAACGCCCCCCACAGCTGCCGGCGATGACCGACGCGTTGTCCTTATAAGCGGAAAGCACGCCCTCGCTGTTCATCTCAAAGGTATTGCGAATCATCGCAAACAGGGATTTCTCCTGCCCTTCGCCGTCGATATCCCAGGAGGCGTTGAAAATCTTGTGGCGGCAATGTTCTGAGTTGGCCTGCGCGAACATCATCAACTCAACATCGGTGGGATCACGTTCCAGGTCCGAGAAGGACTTCACCAGGTAATCGATCTCATCTTCAGCCAGCGCCAGGCCCAGTGAGCGATTGGCATCTACCAGTGCCTGACGCCCACCAGAAAGCACCGGAACTCGGTTAAGGGTGCGCGGCTCGTCGGTATGGAACAACAATTCCGCACCGCCCATCTCGTGGAAGACTTTCTGGGTCATGCGGTCGTGAAGCAACGCCGCAATCTTCTCCCGCTGCTCGAGGCTCAGCTTGCGGTTGGCTTTCACGTAATAGGCGATACCCCGCTCAATCCGCCGAATCTGCCGCAGGCCACAGTTGCGGGCGATGTCCGTCGCTTTGCTTGACCAGGGTGAAAGGGTGCCCGGGCGCGGAACCACCAGGAAAAGCACGCCATCAGGCTCTTCAGCGGAAACACTGGGACCGTATGTCAACAGGCGATCAAGTACCGCCTGATCGGATTCGGACAGCGGGAACTCAAGATCCGTGAAGTGCATGAACTCGGCATACACATGTTCCACCGCAGGCACGATGTCCTGGAGGCGAGTATGCAGCTTGCGGGAACGAAAGGGCGAGAGCGCGGGAGCGCCGCGAAGTTCAAGCATGATCAAAACCTGTACGCGCGAGACTGGGAGCCGGTGCAGCATCCTGTGTTCCGTATCGACGGAGTACAAGGCAAACAGGAAAAGGCCGGCCATCTGAAAGGCCGCAATGATACTTGAAACACGCACCGGGATACAGCGTCAAAAGGTTATAAACCGGCCGCTATAATTTACATTGTTTTGCACATTAACCGAGCAGATTCATTGACCACCCCAGTATGACCGGGGATCATTACAGTTGAGCCAGGGAGGCTCCGTATTGAGTGAACATCGGTTAAACTCTCCAAAGCTGTGCTGGCATGCCACTTGCTGCTTTTTTCAGTAACGCAAGAAGTGCGAGCGAGGTAGCAGGGAGTGATCGGACATCAGGGGAAACACCGTAACACTCAGCGTCCTGCATCAAGGGAGTTCAGGAATTTGCCTAAGAACCGTCGTCAGCCGTACACGGCCATCGCGAAATACACCTGCCTACTGTCAATAATCCTGACAGTTGCAGGATGCTCAAGGCCAAGTACTCTTCAGGAGATCCGTTCCGAGGGTGTGCTCCACGTTATCACCCGGAATGCGCCATCGGTTTATTTTGAAGGCCGTGATGGCCCCACTGGTTATGACTACGAACTGGCGCGCCTGTTCGCAGAGGACCTGGGCGTTGAGCTCAAGGTTCGCGTTGCGAAGGACAACACCAGCGTGCTGTCGATACTCGATCAGGACTACGCCCACATCGGTCTGGCAGGGCTATCCTCGCGCCCCGATTTTCAGCAGCGCTACCAGAAGGTTGCCAACGGCATCGAAGCCGAATCCGTGGTGGTCTATAACCGCGAAGTTGACCGCCCGGAATCCCTGGAGGATCTTGAGGGGCAGACTATCCATCTGGTGGCGGACAGCAATCACGAACACCAATTGGAACAGTTCAGCGCCAACAACAGCGGCCTGCAGTGGACCATGCACGCCGGCCTGGACGCGGCTGGCATCCTCTCACGCGTGGAGTCCGGCGAGTTCCCGCTGGCCATCGTATCCTCCAACGAACTCGAGCTGAACCATGTGTTCTTCCCGAAGGTCAAGAGCGCGTTCAGCCTCGGAGAGCCCGAACCATTACTGTGGCTCTTTCCCAGCGAGCAGGACCAGAGCCTGGCCAATGCCGCCGAACAGTTTATTCAGGAGCTGCGGGACGACGGCACACTGGCGCATATTTCCGAGCGATTCTACGGTCATCTCGACCGCCTGGACTATGTTGGCGCGCGGACCTTTGTTCATCACGTGGAAAACCGCCTGCCCAAGTACGAAAGCCTGTTTCGCGATTACGCCAAGACCTACGAACTGGACTGGCGACTGCTGGCCGCCATGGGCTACCAGGAGTCCCACTGGCGCCCTAATGCAGTCTCGCCGACCGGTGTTCGCGGACTGATGATGTTAACGCGGAATACAGCCAGCCATATCGGCATCAATAATCGCCTCGATGCCGAGGAAAGCATCCAGGGTGGCGCAAAGTATTTCACCATCGTGCATAGCCGGGTCCCCGATCGCATTCCCGAACCGGACCGGACCTGGTTTGCACTCGCCTCCTATAACGTTGGCTGGGGGCACGTGGAGGATGCCCGCAGGCTGACCGAAGGGGCCGGCAGAAACCCTGACCGCTGGATGGACGTCAAGGAATTCCTGCCTCTGCTAGCCCAGAAGGAATGGTATTCCAAAACGCGGTTTGGCTACGCCAGGGGGCATGAACCGGTGATTTACGTTCAGAACATACGCCGCTACTACGATTTCCTGGCCTGGCTGACGGAGCCAACAAAGGTAGCGGAAACTGAGGAAAAGCCCTGGTTCAAAGAGTTGGAGGGTATGGAAAAGATTGTCGGCCCCGTCGATGGCAAGGAAAACAACAGCGACATCAGGGCGTCGCTGCCAGAGGAATTCGGTTTCGTCCCACCAACGCTATAGCCGTTGCTCAAGCGCGTTTTCCACGTGCTCGGAGAAAAACCCCCGACGGGCAAGAAAGCGGGCCTGGCGAGCTTTTTCATCCCAGTCATCGCGGATATCGCTGAGCCCGAACCGCTTCTCCCGAAGCAGCGTCGCCCGGTCGGACCAGTCCGTGTCGTTCATTTCCCGGACGCAGGACGGCGGCTCCTGGATACCCCTTTGCTGGAGTTCAGCCTGGATTCTCAGCGGCCCGTAGCCCAGATCCATCCGCTGCCGGGCATAGACCTCCGCGAATCGCTCATCACTCAACCAACCTTCGGTTTCATAGTCGTCCAGAACCTGCTCAATAACATCCGATTCGATCTTCCTCTGCTTGAGCTTAAGCGCGAGTTCCAAACGGCTGTGCTCCCGTCTGGCGAGCAGTCGCAACGCGGCGGAACGCGCCTTGTGGTCCTGATCTTCCGGATTTGATGCTTTTCCCATTCAGACTCTTCCCGCAAATGCCGACAAAACGCTAGACTAGCCCCCACCTAATACAGCTGACCGTTCAATTCCATGGATCGATCAGCTGACGTACCCGGCACCCGGAACTCCGGACAACGCCGATGGCTGGTGCCTGCTTACTTTGCCGGCACCGGGAACTGGTTTCAATATCAAAGGATAACCCCATGGCCGCATTCATCCAGAAACTGTTTGGAAATCGCAAAGCAACCGCGACTGCCGTTACCCCTCGCAAGGAAGCTACGAAGGAAGAGGCCGACAAGACAAGCAGGCAGGATGACCAACGAGAGCTGCAGGCAGAAGCACTGAAAGCCAACCCGTCCGAAGGCGAACTCGAGGAACTGGCCATTGGCGGCCTGACAGCAGGCATACGCAGCGAGGCGGCGGAAGCACTGACAGAAAAAGCCACCCTGCAGCGCGTCCAGAAGCTTGCCAAAGGCAAGGACAAAGGGGTCTATCAAATCGTTCGCCAGAAGCTGCAACGTATTCGCGACGACGAAGATCGACAACGAAAACTGGCCGAAACCATTCAAACCATCGTGCGTCATGCGGTTGAGCAGGCCCGCAGCGACGACACGAAGTTGTTTGAGGCGCGTCTGGACGCACTCCTCCAAAAGTGGGCTGATGTGGAAACTCAGGCCTCACAGGAACAAACCACGGAGTTCCTGCAGGCTGTTCACCAATGCCGCGAACGGCTGCGCGAGATGCAGGCCGAAAAGGATCAGCTGAGGCATCAGCAAGAGCAAAAGAGCCAACGGGCGGAAACGTTGTCCTTACTGGAAGACACCCTTGACGAACTGAAACATCAGGATCCGGACCTGGAACCCTCCCTGGCCTCCCTGGATGCCTTGCAGAAAACCCAGGAGAACCGCTGGCTGGAAGCCACCCGGGACACCCAGGTGGAGAAACAGGAACAGAAAACCTACGAGAACCTGATGCAGTCGCTGCGGAGTTATATATCCGCAGTCAAGCGCCTCGGCCAGCACCGCGACGAGATCATGGCACTGCAGGCCACCGACAGCAGTGACACCGATGATAGCAAGCAGACCGATCAAGCCAGGGTGATACTGGAAACCGTCGACTGGCCCCGCGATTTCAGGCGCCCCACCTTGCTGGACGCTCTGAATCGCCTTGCGGGAAAACCCCGCCCTGCAAAAACCAACAAGCCAGACTCGGAAGAACAGAAGGCCTTGGCTGATTCGCTTCGGCAGGTGTTGGATAAGCTGGAGGAAGCTCTCGAATCCAAGCAGTTGAAGGAGTCCCGCCAGCACTTCAAGGCCGCACAACAACTCGCAAAAGGCCTTGATCATCGCCACGGCAAATCACTGCAACCACGAATGCACCTGCTCGGAGGCCAGCTTCGCGAACTGACAGACTGGCAGGGCTTTGCAACGCGCCCGAAACAGGAGTCGCTCTGCGAACAGATGGAATACCTGGCAAACCAGCCCATGGAACCGGAAGCCAAGGCTGAGCGAATCAAGGAACTGCAGAATGAGTGGCGGGGTTTGGGAGGTTCTTCCGATCGCGACTTGTGGTCACGGTTCAAGCAGGCCTCGGATCAGGCGTATGAGCCCTGCAAGGCCTATTTCTCTGCCAAGTCCGGGCTGAAACAGGCAAACCTGGAAACCCGCAAGACGATTTGCGATCAGCTGGGCACATTCCTCGACAACGCCGACTGGAATAACATTGACTGGAAAGCGGCCGAACGCATACACCAGACCGCACGTGAAGAGTGGAAAGCGGCCTGGCCCGTGGAATTTCGCGACAATCGCCCGGTTCAGAAACGGTTCGACGACCTGCTGAAACAGCTCGAGGCGCCGCTGGATACCGAGCGTAAGAAGAACGAAGCTCTTAAACAGGGCATTGTTGAGCGAGCGGAAGCCCTGATTGAACACGAGCCCCTGGGCGATGCCATGAGCCAGGCGAAAGCCCTGCAAACTGAGTGGACGAGCATTGGCATTACCCGACACCGCGAAGACCGAAAACTGTGGCAAGCGTTCCGCAAAGCCTGCGACCAGATCTTCGCGCGAAGGGATGCCCGCAAGAATGAGCAGGAACAGCTTTCCCGTGAGGCGGATGAAAAAGCGGGGCCGGTGCTTGAAGCCTGCCAATCGGCGGGCTCCGATAGCAGCCTTGATGTGCTCAAAGCGACACTGGCTGAACTTGACTCGCTCAGAAACGAGCCATTGTCTGCGGGCAGCAAAGAGCGAGTCAACCAGGAACGCAGTCGCCTTTCAGGGCTGGTTTCGACCCGCCAGCTGCAGGATCAGATAGATACCTGGAAAACTTGGATCAACGCCCGGAGTTCAAGCACCCTGAACAGCGAGGCACTGCCACAGCATTGGGCCGGTCTGGCTGCCGATGTGGGCCAGCCAGACCCGGTAGAACTGGTGATTCGGGCGGAGATACTGGCGGAAGTGCCGTCACCGGCTGAAGACCAGGGCCGTCGCATGGAAATTCAGGTACAGCGACTTGCCGAAGGCATGGGCAACGCTTCTTCGGACAGCGACAAGTCAAGGCAACTGGAAATGCTGGTTGCCAACTGGTGTGTGGTTCAACCAGTGGATGTTGTCAGTGAGCCCCTGGCTGAACGGCTTGGCAAGGCGTTGGAGGCTGTACTGCGGGAGAGCTAACCATCGCGCTGATGGCTTTTCATTCCCGCTGATGGCTCTTTTATTCGCGCTGATGGCTCTTCACAAACTCCCTGGCCTCCCGAACGGCGGTCAGGGCCTGTTTTTTCATGGTTTCGAGTTCGCCGTCGGCGAGGTAGAACATCATATCGATGCTGTGGCGGTAATATTTGGCTGGTAGCCGATTCAGCGCCACACACATCACGTCGGTCAGGTAGTCCTGGCTGTCACCATCCCCTCTTGTTTCATCAATGGCTTCCGCAACCAGCGGCTCGTAAAAGTTATCGATGGCATCTCTCAGGGACATCGCCTTGCTCCTGCTTGTGATGGGTACCTGTCTACACCATAGAACCCTACCCTGAAATTGTCATGACCGGATTGAGCAGTTTCGCCAATTCGATTGGCAGTGCTCGTCATTACGCTTACCCGTCAGGACCCGCTATGGTTACCCTTCGCGATGCTATTACTGAGTCAACGACCAACAGAGGACAGGAAATGACCACCGAAGCCTATATCTTCGATGCGGTTCGTACGCCCCGGGGGCGCGGCAAGAAAGACGGTGCCCTGCACAGCGTTAAACCCATTACCCTGCTGACCACCGTTCTCAAGGCGCTACAGGAGAGAAACAGTCTGGACACCGCCCAGGTGGACGACATCGTTATGGGCTGCGTGACCGCGGTTGGCGACCAGGGTGCGGATATTGCCAAAACCGCCGCCCTGGCCGCGGACTGGGACGAAGTTGTAGCCGGTGTCACCCTGAACCGCTTCTGTGCATCCGGCCTTGAGGCCGTCAACCTGGCGGCGATGAAGGTTCGTTCCGGGTGGGAAGACCTGGTGGTTGCCGGCGGTGTTGAAGGCATGTCCCGTGTCCCCATGGGTTCCGATGGCGGTGCCTGGGCCACGGACCCGGCCACCAACCTGCACACTGGCTTTATGCCACAGGGCATCGGCGCGGACCTGATTGCGACACTGGAAGGCTTTAGCCGGGAGGATGTAGACGGGTTTGCGGTGAAGTCACAACAAAAGGCCGCCAACGCCTGGGAAAAAGGCTATTTTTCAAAGTCCATCGTTCCGGTTACCGACCAGAATGGCGTGATGATCCTGGATCGTGACGAGCATGTACGCGGCAACACCACGGTGGAATCCCTGTCCAGCCTCAAGCCCTCGTTCCAGATGATGGGTGAAATGGGCTTCGACGGCGTCGCCCGGGAAAAATACCACTACGTGGAGAAAATCAATCACGTACATCATGCCGGCAACTCCTCCGGTATTGTGGATGGCGCCACGGCGCTCCTTATTGGCAGCGAAGCCAAGGGCAAGGCCATGGGGCTCAAACCCCGAGCACGTATCCTGGCCACAGCGGTCACCAGCACCGACCCCACTATCATGCTGACCGGCCCTGCCCCGGCGGCTCGCAAGGCGCTGGAAAAAGCCGGCATGACAGTCGACCAGATCGATTTGTTCGAAGTAAACGAAGCGTTTGCCTCCGTGGTGATGCGCTTCCAGAAGGAGTTGTCGGTTCCGGACGAAAAAGTGAACGTGAACGGCGGTGCTATCGCCATGGGCCACCCACTGGGGGCCACTGGCGCTATGATCCTGGGCACCCTGCTCGACGAACTGGAGCGGAGAGAACTGCGCTACGGCCTGGCCACCCTGTGTGTGGGTGGCGGAATGGGTATTGCCACCATCATTGAGCGCGTCTGAGCCGACGACTGATTCTGAGAGGAGAACCAACTATGAGCGCCATTCACTACGACCTGGGTTCAGACCAGATCCTGACCCTGACCATCGACATGCCCGGCCAGTCCGCCAACACCATGAACGCCGATTTTCGAGCGGCACTGACGGAGACAGTGGGCAAGGTTA
This sequence comes from Marinobacter sp. M5B, assembly GCF_042604615.1. Classification (NCBI taxonomy): domain Bacteria; kingdom Pseudomonadati; phylum Pseudomonadota; class Gammaproteobacteria; order Pseudomonadales; family Marinobacteraceae; genus Marinobacter; species Marinobacter sp. M5B. The sequence continues at coordinate 1,846,439 of NZ_CP156894.1, read as the reverse complement.
AAAGCGATCTCGACAATATCCGCGGCATTATTGTCACCTCCGCCAAGAAAACCTTCTTTGCCGGCGGTGACCTGAAAGAGCTGTACAAAGTAACCCGGGAGGACGCCGGTGCCTTTGAAGACATGGTCAACGGCATGAAAGCCGAGATGCGCGTCCTCGAAACCAGCGGCAAACCCATCGTGGCAGCCATCAATGGCTCTGCCCTCGGTGGCGGTCTGGAAATCTGCCTGGCGTGCCATCACCGGGTTGTTCTGGACGAAGACAAGATTCAACTGGGCCTTCCGGAAGTCACCCTTGGACTGTTGCCCGGTGGCGGCGGCACTCAACGCCTGCCCCGTATGATCGGTTTGGAAGCGGCCTTCCCCTTCCTGATGGAAGGCAAAAAGGTAAACCCAAAAGCGGCGCTTAAGGCCGGCATTGTTAATGAACTGGCCTCGTCCACCGACGACATGATGGCCAAGGCACGGGCCTTTATCGACGCCAATCCAAAGAGCCAGCAGCCTTGGGACCAGAAAGGCTTCAAGTTTCCTGGCGGCGCGCCTCACCACCCCGCCATGGCCCAGAAACTGGCTATTGCGCCGGCAATGCTCAAGCAGAAAACCAAAGGCTGCTACCCCGCCCCGGAGCGTATCCTGTCAGCCGCCGTGGAAGGTGCCCAAGTGGACTTCGACAATGGCAGCCTGATCGAAACCCGCTATTTCGCGGAACTGGTTATTGGTCAGGTCGCCAAGAACATGACCGGCACTTTCTGGTTTCAGCTTAACGCGGTCAACGCCGGCGAAAGCCGCCCGCAGGGTGTTGAGAAGGAAACCTTCCGCAAAGTGGGCGTCCTTGGCGCCGGCATGATGGGCGCGGGCATCGCCTACTCCACCGCAACCCGAGGCCTGGATGTGGTCCTCAAGGACGTTTCCACGGAAAACGCGGAAAAAGGCAAGGCCTATTCCGAGAAACTGCTGGCGAAAAAAGTCAGCCGTGGGCGCATGACGGAAGAACAGAAAGCCGAGATATTGAACCGCATTAAGGCCACTGGTTCCGCGGACGACCTGGAAGGATGCGATCTGGTCATCGAGGCCGTTTTTGAAGACAGCAACCTGAAAGCAAAAGTAACCCAGGAAGCGGAAGCGAAACTGGCCGGGAACGGTCTCTTTGCGTCCAACACCTCCACCATTCCCATTACCCAATTGGCCAAGGCCTCGGCTCGGCCCGAAAAATTCATTGGGCTGCACTTCTTTTCGCCGGTGGACAAGATGCAACTGGTGGAAATCATCGTGGGTGAGAAAACATCTGACGACACCCTCGCCCGCGCCTTTGATTACGTCCAGCAGATCGGCAAGATCCCCATTGTGGTCAACGACAGCCGCGGGTTCTTCACCTCACGGGTGTTTGGCACCTTCGTCAATGAAGGCATCGCCATGCTGGGTGAAGGTATCCATCCGTCCAGCATCGAAAACGCAGGCGTATTGGCCGGCATGCCGGTCGGCCCGCTGGCGATTTCTGATGAAGTCAGCATGACCCTTATGCAACATATCCGCGACCAGAGCAAAAAAGACACGGAAGCGGCCGGTCAAACCTGGAACGCGCACCCGGCGGAAGCCGTCATCGACCAGATGGTCGGCAGCCACGACCGCAAGGGCAAGGCCGCCGGTGCCGGCTTCTACGAGTATCCGCAATCCGGGAAAAAGCACCTCTGGCCGGAACTGGACACACTGTTTGTCGATCGGGAAAAAGCCCGGAACACGGACCTCCAGGAGCTGAAAGACCGCATCCTGTTCATCCAGGCCATCGAAACCGTACGCTGCCTGGAAGAAGGCGTACTCCGGACCGTTGAAGACGCCAACATCGGCAGTATATTCGGTATTGGTTTTGCCCCCTGGACCGGCGGTGCCATCCAGTTCATCAACCAATACGGTGTCAGAGCCTTTGCAGAGCGGGCAAAAGTCCTGGCCGAGCGCTTTGGTGAGCGATTCAACCCACCCCGTCTGTTGCTGGACAAGGCAGAACGCAACGCGGTCTTCGAGTAATCAACCCCATCCCTTGCCGGAGCTGCACCTGCGCGCTCCGTCAAGGGGGTCACCAAAGGTTTCTCGCTGGCTTTCCGCCGGCCCCCGCGTTCACAAATCTGACGACTTCATGGACAGATTGTCACGTATCGAAACTTCCCCACTATGGCAACCGGTTCTGTGCTTGCCTACAATAAAACCATGAGCCAATCCAGCGATACCCAAAAAGCGCTTAATCAACTGCCAGCGGCCGCTCATCATGGGTCCCTCTCCGCAGCGCAGGGTATCGTCCACACCGTCAGGTAACAAAGCTTATGAGCATCGCGGAACGATTTGTCACCCGTTACAGCACGACCATGGGTGGAGTCATGCCCGGCAAAAAAACCTTTGCCCTGGCTCTCACGCTCGCACTCGCTGTGCCTGTATCGGCCAAGCTGGATACCGACAAGGTCTACCAGCCGGTGTCTCCAACGGTGGAGCAGGCCCGCGCCAACATATTGATTGCCCGCCAATTGCAGTTCACCCACTTCCGCGATTTGAGCATTAACGACTCGCTGTCTGGGGATGTGTTTGACGCTTATCTTGACTACCTGGATGGCCAGCGCGTCTACCTGACACAGAAAGACATCGACAAGCTCAGTGCGATTCGGCTTGGGCTCGGATCGGCGCTCAAAACCGGTCAACTGCAACCGGGTTTTGATATCTACAACCTGGTTCAGCAACGCATCATTGAACGCCTCGAGTTCGCTCTCGACCTGATCGACAACGGCATCGACAAGCTCGACTTCAGTGCCGACGAACGCATCCTGCTGGACCGCTCCGACGCCGATTGGGCCGCCGACAGGGAAGCACTGGACGACCTGTGGTTAAAAAGGATCAAGAACGCCGTTCTGGCACAACGCCTCAACGATTCCGATGACGAATCCATCAAGGAGGCTCTGCAGCGGCGCTATGAAGGCCAGTTGAAGCGCGCCTACCAGGCACGTAGCGAGGACGCGTTCCAGGCTTACATGAACGCCTTCGCGGGCATGTGGGACCCGCATACCTCCTACTTTTCACCGCGCACGTCCGAGAATTTCAATATCAACATGAGCCTGTCCCTCGAGGGCATCGGCGCAGTGCTGCAATCAGACAACGAATACACCAAGGTGGTTCGCCTGGTACCGGGTGGGCCTGCCTCAAAGCAAGGCCAGCTTGAGCCGGCAGACCGTATCGTGTCGGTCAAACAGGACGACGAGGAAAAGCCCGTCAACGTCATCGGCTGGCGCCTCGACGAGGTAGTGGATCTGATTCGCGGCCCCCGCGAATCCACGGTGACCCTGGAAGTCATTCCCGCCGATGCCCCGGATGAAACCGTCACTGAAACCATCGCCATTGAGCGGGACAAAGTGAAGCTGGAGGAACAAAGCGCCAGCAAGGAAGTCATCGAGTTCGAACGCGGCAATACCACTTACAGCATCGGCGTCATTAACATTCCCACCTTCTACGCCGACTTCAAGGCGATGCAGGATGGCGATCCCAACTACAAAAGCACCACCCGGGATGTTCGCAAACTGATCGACGAGTTGAAGGCAGATGGCGTCGATGGTGTGGTGATGGACCTCCGCAATAACGGCGGCGGCGCACTTCATGAAGCCAACGACCTGGTCGGCCTGTTCATCGAGGAAGGCCCCACGGTACAGATTCGCAACTCCAACAACGACGTACAGGTACTCAACGACGAGGACCCATCCGTTGCCTATGACGGGCCGCTGGTGGTGCTGGTCAACCGAATGAGTGCCTCCGCCTCGGAGATTTTTGCCGGTGCCATCCAGGATTATGGCCGGGGCCTTGTGGTTGGCTCCCAAACCTTCGGAAAAGGCACGGTACAGGCTGTTCGGCCGCTGAATCACGGCCAGCTGAAAATCACCCAGAGCAAGTTCTACCGGGTGTCCGGCGGCTCGACCCAGCACAAAGGCGTGATTCCGGACATTGAAATTCCGTCGCGCGTGGACAAGACCCGTATCGGCGAGGATGCGCTGGACCACGCCCTGCCCTGGGACCAGATTGAAGCCGTGCCACATGCGCGCTACTTCGACTTCAGCGGTGTTATCGATGAACTCCGGAAGCGCCACGACACCCGGTTTGAGGAAAACCCCGAGTTCAGCTTGCTGCAGAAGGAAATTGAATTCCTGAAGCAACAACGCGAACAGGAATACGTGAGCCTGAACCTTGAAAAGCGCAAGGAATATCAGTCACAGATTGAGAGCACCCGGTTGACCATCGCCAACGCACGCCGCGCCATACACGGTGAAGAAGCCTTCGAAAGCCTGGATGCGCTCGACGACTGGCAGGACGAGCAGGCGGCGGAACCAGACAGCGCAGACGACGAACTGGATTTCATTATCCGCGAAGGCGGTAACATCATGGCGGATATGCTTGAGCTGGATCAGCGCATGGCGTCCATCCTGGCCCCCAAGCAGATCACCGCCCAGGCGGATACGCTGAGCGGCAAGTCGGGCCAGTAAAGGGTTTCAGCTAAACAATCCCGCCATACCGGTCAGGTTCGGGGTGCTGACCACACCCTTCTCAGTGACGATGACGTCGATCAGACTGGCCGGCGTCACATCGAACACCGGGTTAAACGCCTTCACGCCAGCGGGGGCGATCTGAACGCCCCGAACCTGCCTGAGCTCCTCCCCCTCGCGTTCTTCAATCGGGATGTCCTTGCCCGACGCGAGGGCCATGTCCACCGTACTGGACGGTGCCACCACCATAAAACCGACTTTATGATGCCGGGCCAGGACCGCCAGGCTATAGGTGCCAATCTTGTTGGCCACATCACCGTTGGCCGTAATTCGGTCCGCGCCGACAATCACCCAACGCACATGACCCGCCGCAAGTATCGACGCCGCCGCCCCATCTGCGTTGAGCGTCACCGGAATCCCATCCCTTGCCAGTTCCCAGGCGGTCAATCGGCTACCCTGAAGCCACGGCCGGGTCTCATCGGCAAACACATCCTTCAACAGCTTTTTCTCATGCAGCCGCCGGATCACTCCCAGCGCTGTGCCGTAGCCGCCGGTGGCAAGCGCCCCGGTATTGCAGTGGGTCAGAACCGAAAACGGTTTGCTGGCATCCATATGGGCCAGTGCATAGTCCGCCATTGCCAGATTGGCGGACAGGTCGTCCTTATGGATTTGAACCGCCGTTTCGGAGAGGCGCTTTACCGCCTCCTCCAGGGAGTGACATTCTGAGAACACCTGCTCCATTTTCTGCAGCGCCCAGAACAGGTTCACCGCCGTTGGCCGGGAGGCCGCCAGTTCGCGAATGGCCTGCTTGATCTCCGCTTTCCAGTCACCGCCACCAGCGTGCCGGGCTGCAAGGGCAACACCGTACGCGGCGCTGATTCCGATCGCCGGCGCCCCACGCACCACCATATTGCGGATACTCTGAGCCACCCCGGCGGAGCCCTCCAGCGTGATCCAGTGTTCCTGGTCCGGCAGCAGCCGCTGATCCAACAATTCAAGACTTCCGCCATGCCAGCGAATGGCTACGGTGCCGATAGCACGGTCACCAGATGAAACAGGGGCGCGACTCATTCATTAACTCCTGAGGGTTACAAAACGGCAGTATACCTGTGTTAATACGGTAAACTCAGCCCCCAGGGTAGTTCTCAACCGGGCCGGTCGCTATACTTTCGGGCTACATTTCAAGACAGCGTGGCTCCGTTCCAGGCTGCACGTACAAAGGTAGGGTTAATGACGGCAGACACCATTACCGCAGCGGACATTCGCATCAACGCACGCTGGCTGATTCCCATCGAGCCCGCCGATGTGGTTCTGGAACATCAGGCGGTTCTCGTCCAGGGTGACAGGATTGCCGCCATCGTATCGCAGGACGAAGCGGATGCCCGCTTCCGTGCCAAGGAAGTGATCGACCTTCCCAGCCATGTGGTGCTGCCCGGCCTCATCAATATGCACGGCCACGCCGCCATGTCACTGTTCCGTGGCTTGGCCGATGACCTGCCCCTGATGACCTGGCTTAACGACCATATCTGGCCTGCCGAAGGCGCGTTTGTCAGCGAAGCATTCATTGCCGATGGCACCCAGCTTGCCATGGCGGAAATGCTGCGCACCGGTACCACCACGTTTTCCGATATGTACTTCTTCCCGGAAATCGTTGCCCAGCTTGCGCACGACGCCGGCATGCGCGCACAGATCTGCTTTCCGCTGCTGGACTTCCCCACACCCTGGGGGAGCGGGCCGGATGAATACCTGTCCAAAGGCGAAGCATTCATAAAACAGTGGCAGGACAACGCCTTCATCATGCCGGCCATTGGCCCCCATGCGCCCTACACCGTATCCGACGAGCCACTGAGAAAAGCCGTAGCGCTATCGGAGGCGACGGGTGCCCCGATCCAGATTCACCTGCATGAAACCGCCTTCGAAGTTGCGGACGCCATGGAAAAGTCCGGCAAGCGCCCTACTGCCCGCCTGGCGGAGCTGAAAGTACTCGGGACCAACACCCAGTGCGTGCACATGACGCAGATTGATGAGTCAGACATAGCGCTGCTCCAGGCGACCGGTGCCCACGTTATCCACTGCCCGGAATCCAACCTGAAACTGGCCAGCGGCCTGAGCCCGGTGCAAACATTCCGCAAGGCCGGCGTCAATGTCGCCATTGGCACGGATGGCGCGGCCAGTAACAATGACCTGGACCTGTTCGGCGAGCTTAACACCGCCGCCATGCTGGCCAAGGTGGTCGCAGACGACGCCTCGGCACTGTCCGCCCACGAGGCACTGGCTATGGCGACCATCCAGGGCGCCAGAGCTCTTGGGCGCGATCATGAGTTGGGATCGTTGGCCGCTGGCAAACTGGCGGACATTATCGCCGTGAATCTCGGCGACCCGTTCCTGCAGCCAGTGTATGATCCTGCCTCCCATCTGGTTTACAGCAACCATGGCCGCCAGGTAAGCCATAGCTGGATCAACGGCGTACCCCAGGTGCAGGAAGGCAAACTCACCCGCATTGACGTCCCGGACCTGATGCTACGCGTCCAGGGCTGGGCCGACCGTATTCGCGAACAGCAAACCAGTTGACGCTCACACTCTCAGCGACCAGGCAGAACGGCACATGAGTAACCACAACGTAGACCAGAACGAAATCGCCAAGTTCGAGGCACTGGCCAGCCGCTGGTGGGACCCCACTAGCGAATTCCGGCCTCTGCACGACATCAATCCCTTGCGACTCAACTACATCGATGAACGCGCGCCCCTGGCCGGTAAGCGGGCGCTGGATGTCGGTTGCGGCGGTGGCCTGCTCTCCGAGGGCATGGCACTGCGCGGTGCCCATGTCACCGGCATTGATATGGGAGAAGCACCGCTATCCGTCGCCAGACTCCATGGTATGGAAAGCGGCATTGAGGTGGACTACCGTCAGATCACTGTGGAAGAGCTGGCGCAAGACCCGGAACATGCGGGCCAATACGACCTGGTGACTTGCCTGGAGATGCTTGAGCATGTGCCCGACCCGGCGTCGGTGATCAGTGCCTGCGCCACCATGCTCAAACCGGGCGGGCATCTGTTCGTGTCTACCATCAACCGCAATCCAAAATCCTTCCTGTTCGCCATCGTCGGCGCGGAATATATGCTCCGCCTGCTGCCCAAGGGCACCCATGAGTGGCGCAAGTTTATCCGGCCGTCCGAGATGTCCGACCATCTCCGCCACGCTGGCCTGGACATCCGCGACCTGACCGGCATGACCTATAATCCGATTACCAAAGCCTACCGCTTGGGGCGGGATGTGGACGTGAACTACATGATGCACGCCATGGACACACGAGAGGACAGTACGCCGTCGTGAACGCCACACCCCCAGAGTCAGCCATGCCAGCAACCCCGTCGACCGTCCTGTTTGACCTGGACGGTACCTTGATCGATACCGCACCGGACTTTATTCGTTGCCTGAATGAGCTGCGACTCTCTCACGGTTTACCAGGCCTGCCCGCACCGCATATACGGCGCTCTGTCTCCAACGGGGCCCGGGCCATGATCAAGATTGGCTTCGGGCTCGACCCGGACCATCCCGACTACCTGGAAAAACACACCGCGTTTCTCGACCTTTACGAGGCCGGCGTCGCCGTGGAAACCACTCTGTTCGAGGGCATGGACAACCTGCTGAAAAGCCTCGAAGCACGGGGTATCCCCTGGGGTATTGTCACCAACAAGCCGGTTCGCTTCGCCGTTCCGCTGGTGGAAGCCCTGGGACTTGCAAACCGCTGTGCAGCGGTGGTCTGCCCCGACCATGTCACCCACCGCAAGCCGCATCCAGAAGCTCTGTTTCTTGCCTGCAAGGAAGTGGGCGTCGAACCGACAACGGGCGTATACGTGGGCGACCATGAGCGCGATATCGAGGCCGGGCGCAACGCCGGGATGACAACCATTGCGGTTCGGTACGGTTATATCGAGCAGCCGGAAACCGTTGACCTGTGGCAAGCCGACCTTATTGCGGACACCGTCAGCGACCTGGCAAAACTGTTACAATAGGCGCCGATGGCAGCACTATTTCAGCATTTCCCAAATGGAGACTCAGAATGCAGGACTATCAAGCACCGGCCGACCTACTGAAAGAACGCATCATCATGGTGACCGGTGCCGGCAGCGGGATAGGAAGGGCTGCAGCAAAGGCCTATGCGGCTCACGGCGCTACCGTCATTCTCGTCGGCCGCACCGTCTCCAAACTGGAATCCGTCTACGATGAGATCGAAGCGGCCGGTCATCCCAAACCAGCCATCGTACCGCTGAATTTTGAAGGCGCCGCGGTGAAGGAGTATGAAGAGCTGGCCATGACCATTGAAGACAACTTCGACCGGATCGACGGGCTTCTCCACAACGCAGCCATTCTGGGCACTCGCAGCCCGATCGAACTGTACGATCCGGAAATCTGGAACAAGGTCATGCATGTCAATGCCACCGCGCCTTTCCTGCTGAGCCGGGCGATGATTCCGTTACTGCGCAAATCCGACGATGCGTCGGTGATTTTCACCGCCTCCGGCGTCGGACGCCGGGCCAAACCCTACTGGGGCGCCTACGCCGTTTCCAAATTCGCCATCGAAGGCCTGAGCCAGATGCTGGCAGAGGAGCTGGATGACGACCGCCACAACGTCCGCGTGAACAGTCTTAACCCCGGCGCCACCCGTACCAATATGAGAGCCACCGCGTACCCGGCTGAGAACCCGGACCAGAATCCAGCACCGGAGGAATTGATGCCGGTGTATCTGTACCTGATGGGTAAGGACAGCCACGACGTGAATGGCCAACAAATAGACGCACAGCCGAAATAATGGAACTGATTTTCTACACCACGTCCCAATGCCACTTGTGCGAACTGGCGGAAGCCCTATTGGTCAGAACGCCCATGCCGGAGCCGGTGCCCGTGGACGCCGTGGACATTGCCCAGTCCGAAAAACTGGTTGAACGCTATGGCACCCGGATTCCGGTGTTGCGCCGTAACGATACCGGTGAAGAACTGGACTGGCCGTTCACCAGTGACCAGTTAATGAATTTTCTTCGATGAGGACAGCCCGACATGTTGATGGTGATATCCCCCGCCAAGACACTGGACTACGAGAGCCCGCTGGCGACCCAAAAGACAACCCAGCTGGACTTTCTCGACGATGCCTGTGAACTGATAGACCAGCTTAAAGACCTGGAACCCCATGACATCAGCAACCTGATGGGGATCAGCGACAAGCTCGGTCAGCTCAATGCTGAACGCTTTCGCACCTGGCACACCCCCTTCACACCAGATAACGCCCGCCAGGCGGTGCTTGCCTTCAAGGGCGATGTTTACACCGGCCTGGATGCGGAAAGCTTCAGTGAGAAAGAATTCGAGATTGCCCAGAAGCGGCTGAGAATTCTGTCCGGCCTCTACGGTGTGCTCAAGCCGCTGGACCTGATGCAACCCTATCGTCTGGAGATGGGTACCAAGTTCGAGAACCGCCGGGGCAAAGATCTGTACGCTTTCTGGGGCAGCAAGGTCACCGATGAGCTTAACCGCTTGTTGAAGGCTGATGATGGCGTGCTGGTAAACCTGGCCTCTAACGAATACTTCAAGAGCGTTCGCAAAAAGGACCTTGAAGGTCGCCTGGTTACACCGCAGTTCAAGGACTGGAAAAACGGCCAGTACAAGATGATCAGTTTTTACGCCAAAAAGGCCCGGGGCCTGATGTGTCGCTACGCCATCCAGAACAACATCACCCAGGCCAGTGACCTGAAAGGCTTTGACCTGGAAGGTTACCGGTTCAGCGAAGAGCAGTCCGATGCGGACAGCTGGGTATTCCTACGGGATAAGCCGTAAACCGTTCACTGAATCCGGAGACATTAATGAGTGAAGCCGTTTTTTCCCAGCTCGCCATGCTGGTCTTTCTCACAGGCCTGATCGTCTGGATGGGATTCATCGTGTGGGATCTGGCCAAAAAGTCCCAGGCCGGGCGGTTTGGCACCATCATTTTGTTCACCATACTCGGTGCTGGCGTGGTGGGGTTCATCATCAAGACCGTGATGGTGGAGATTATGAAGCTCTAGCGACCCAAGATGAGGTTTTCAGCATTGTCACTTTACGGCCACGGACCCGTGGCCGTATCATCCCCACCCTTTTCAGACTCTCACCATCATCGAATAACCAACAAGGATCCGGACCATGTGGTTTCGTAATGCCCGCGTATTCCGTTTTACCAAGCCATTCGAGATAACCGCTGAAGCCCTGGAAGAAAAGCTCCAGGCAGACGCCTTCAAGCCCTGTGGTCCCCAGGAAACCTCACGCCAGGGCTGGGTATCGCCTATGGGCAAGCACAGTGACCTGCTGGTCCACAGTGCCGGCGGTTGCCATCTGATCGCCCTGCGCAAGGAAGAGAAGCTGCTGCCCGCCTCCGTTATCAAGGAACTGGTGGACGAGAAGGCTGAAATGATTGAAGCGGAACAACACCGAAAGGTGCGGCGCAAGGAAAAGGACGAACTGAAAGAAGAAGTGACGCTGGAAATGCTGCCCCGGGCATTTTCCAAGAACCGTCGCTGCTACGCCTATCTGGCACCGGCAGACGGCGTACTGGTTGTTGACGCGGGCTCCTCCAAACAGGCGGAAGATCTCGCCTCAACGCTTCGCAAAAGCCTGGGTTCCCTGCCCGTTCGCCCGCCAGCCGTGGAGCAGGCACCCGCCTTCACCTTCACCGGCTGGTTGAACGAGTCCATCGATCTACCCGCGAGCATCGAGCTGGGCACGGAGTGCGAACTGAAAGACACATCCGAAGACGGTGGCGTGGTGCGCTGCAAAGGCCTGGATCTTCAGGGTGATGAAATCCGCAGTCATCTGGACGCCGGCATGCAGGTGACCAAGCTGTCTGTCACCTGGGACGACAACCTGTCGTTCGTGCTGGACGAGGAACTGGGCATCCGTCGCCTGAAATTCGGCGACACCCTGCAGGAAAAGCTGGACGATGTGGATGCGGATGACGCCGCAGCACGCTTCGACGCCGCATTTTCACTGATGACCCTGGAACTGGCCAGGCTGATTCCTGGCCTGCTGGAAGCCCTGGGCGGCGAAGACCGTTCCGCGATTGTGGAAGAAAGCTGAACCTGGATATTCAGTGGGACGTCTGTTCCAGGCGCTCCCGCTGCCAGTCCTTCTCCGGCTCGTTCAGTACCAGCGTCAGGTCCATCACTTCCTCTTCCGTGTTGTAGTGGATCTCGAAGCCCAGATGCTCAGCCAGTTGCAGCATCGGACGATTGTCCGGTAACACATCACCCACCATCTCCACCGTGCCCTTGGCACGGCAATAGTCGATCATCTTCTGCATCAGGGCCACACCCAGTCCCTCGCCTTTCATCCTGTCGTGCACCATCACCGCGAACTCACAGCGCAGGTTGTCGGCATCGGTCCAGGTTCGCACCGTTCCCAGGGTCTCCTCCCCCTCGCCGTCCTCCCTTGGCGCGTTGGCAATAAAGACCATTTCCCGGTCGTAGTCGATCTGCACCATCTGGGCCACGTCTTCACGGGAGAAGTGCTTGCGGTACTGGAAAAAACGGTAACGGATGGACTCCGGGGACTGGAGTTCATGAAACGCACGGTGTGCCGGTTCGTCTTCCGCCAGCACCGGGCGAATGATCACACGGCGCCCGGACTTTGGCAGCACGATCCACTCCTCCAGCTCCCTGGGGTACGGCTGGATAATCGGCCGCCCCGGCTTGTCCGCCAGGTCGATCGCCACGTTCACCGCAACCGTGCCCTGGTCGTTGAACAACAGCGGTGAGATCTCCAGCCCGCGAATCTCCGGAATATCGATCACAATCTGGGACAGAGTCACCAGGGTTTCCGAGACCGCGCGAATGTCCTCCTCGGGCTTCAGGCTGTATTCTTTCAGCAACTTATACATGTAAGTACGCCGCAATAGCTCCCTGGCCAGCACCATATTCAACGGCGGCAACGCAATCTGTCGATCCGTCATTACGTTGATATGCGCCCCCGAGGCGCCGCAGACTACCAGCGGCCCAAACAACTTGTCCCGGGTGATCCCCACACTGAACTCGATGCCACCGACGTGCTGGTAGGAACGTTGCACCGCAAAACCCAGAAAACCGCTGTCAGGGTAATGTTTCTGGTATTCGTCCATCAGGAAGCGACAGGAATCCATAATCGCCCCCTCACTGTTCAGTTTCTGAACCGTGCCCTTGTAACGGCGCTGTCCGGGGCTGAGCTCCACAAGCGGATGACAGGCCTGTTCATGGATCAGCGTGATGTCCACCGGACGACGCTCCACGGCGAAGACCTCCAGCACTTCCTCCATATCGTCGCAATACATGGTCTCGACGGCATTAATGCCGTAATTCCGGATCACGTCGCGGGCTTCCTGGTTGGACAGATGCGCCCGACCGGAGCGAATGGCATTCACGACGATACGCCGTGTTTGGGTATGGTCGGCCAGGTGGTCGGTAAAGGACTCCGGCGTTTCGGTCAGCAACCGTTGCACGCGTTGGTGTCGCACGTGCTGCATGAACGCCATAACGGCCTTCTCAGGGTTGAAGAACGACGGTAAGCCCGCCCGATAAAACTCATCGCGGGCATCCAGCACCGTACTTTGCCCCAACCAGCAGGTGAAGACGTTCAAGCGCGTGCCCTTGGTAGCCTGAACCACCGCATCGGCAATCCGCAGGCTGTCCTCGGTCAGGCTGGGCGCGTACATCACGAGAACGTTGGCCACTTCCGGGTCTTTGGCAAGAATCTTGATTGCTTTGGCGTAGAGCTCCGGTGAGGCGGCGTAACCGAGGTCGATAGGATTCTTTCGGGTCCAGTACGGTGGCAGCAGTTCCGCCAGTGAATCGATCGACTTGCCCGACAGCTTTGCCAGTTCACCACCCAGATACGCCAACCGGTCTACCGCCAGTACCCCAGGGCCAACGCCGTTGGCCATAATGGCCAGTGTTTCCCGCCGCAGGGGACGCATTCGTGTCAGCGTTTCCAGCGCATCAAACATCTGCCCCAACCCATCCACTCGCAGCACACCAGCACGCTGCAACATGGCATCGTATATGGGGTCACTCTGGGTCAGCCCTGCGGGCAGCTCGTGGGGGAACCATTCCGATTCCGGCACACGGCCGCTTTTCACGGCAATCACCGGCTTGGTGCGGGAAGCCACACGTACGGCGGACATGAAGCGGCGTGGATTGGGAATATTCTCAATGTGCAGCAATATTGCTCGGGTCTGGCTGTCCTGGGCCAGATAATCAATCAGGTCGTCGTGATCGATATCCATCCCATCGCCCAGTGTCAGGAAGTAAGAGAAACCCACACCCCGGGCGAACGCCCAGTCGATTACCGAACTGGCGATGGTGCCGGACTGGCCCACGAACGCCACCTTACCGGGAATGGCGCCCATGTGGGCGTAGGTGGCGTTCAGGCTGCGGGCTGGCACCATCAGCCCAATAGTATTGGGGCCAAGCACGCGTATGCCGGTCTCCCGCGCAGCATCGCGAACCGAATACATTAATGGCTGACCGGTTTTACTGTGGCTCCTGGACATGCCACCTGTCATCACAATAGCCGTGCGGACGCCTGCCTCGCCCAGTCGCTTGATCATCTTCGGCACGGTATCCGGAGGGGTACAGATAATCGCCAGATCGGGGCTAAACCCCATGCGGGATACTTTCTTGACGCAGGGTACGCCGTGGACGTTGTCGTAATCGTTCTGGTTGACCACCATCAACTGGCCGGGATAACCACCACCGAGTAGGTTCCGCAGAACCATGCCACCGAGGTTGTCTGCCCGTTCCGAGGCGCCGATCACCACAATAGAAGACGGGTTGAAAAGGCTTTCCAGATAACGGGTGCTCAAGTTTCACTCCTTGATTCGAGTCGACCGGGCGTGTGTACACCTTATCTTAGGCGCTTGCCTGACGATGTAAAACGGCTATCTCCGCCATAAGACCAAAGAAACGCAGAAAGCCCGGTCTATCCCTGATAATATTGGACAAAATACAAGCACAACCAGAGTGTTCGGGACCAGTATGACAACGGGATTCTTCTCTCACGACGACTGCATGAAACACAATATGGGGGCGGAGCACCCTGAGTGCCCCGAGCGACTGGCAGCCATCACCAGTTACCTGGCCGACACCGGCCTGGGGCAAGATCTCGACTGGGTGCGACCTGACGAAGCCACCCGGGACCAGTTGCAGACCGTGCACCCCGAACGCTATCTGAACCAACTTGATCTGATGCAGCCCACCAGGGGACGGGTGTATACCGACCCCGATACCGCCATGATGCCGGACACCCTGAGAGCCGCCCGACTTGCCGCTGGCGCCAGCATTGAAGCAGTCGATATGGTGCTCAGCAGCCAGCTTACCAACGCGTTTGTGTGCGCCAGGCCACCCGGGCACCATGCCGAACGCAGTAAATCAATGGGTTTCTGTTTCTACAACAACATCGCGCTGGCCGCCATGCGGGCGTTGAACTTTCACCAGTTAGAGCGGGTAGCGATTATTGATTTCGACGTACACCAGGGCAACGGCACGGTGGATATCGTGGGCGGTGATGAACGCATCCTGATGTGTTCCAGTTTCCAGCATCCGTTCTACCCGCATTCCCACGTGCATCGCCAGGCAGAAAACATCATCAATACGCCCATCCAGGCAGGCACTCCGGCAGACGAGTACCGGAAGATCGTGGAAGCAGCGTGGCTGAAACGGCTGCAGGACTTCCGCCCGCAACTGGTGCTAGTCTCCGCCGGCTTTGACGGCCACCGACTGGACCCAATGGCGGAGCTGAACCTGGAAGTAGAGGATTACCGCTGGTTGACGGAAATGATCACCAGCGTGGCCAGCGACCATGCCAACGACCGTATTATCTCGACCCTGGAGGGTGGCTATCATTTGAGGGCGCTGGCCGAGAGTGTCAACGCTCACCTTGAGGTACTCAACGCCATCCACTGAGATTGCCGCACGCAATGTCAGGTATTTGGCGTTGCAGCCTCGTAGCCATTGGCTTGCTGCAGGTCCGGCCGTTCGCCTTCCCGCTGAAGGCGAATTGTGGTGCGCCTGTTGTCTGCCGCGCGGCGTGATACCGGGTACTGGTCCGCATGGGCCCTGGTGGTCACGAGATCAGCATCAATGCCCTGCCCGATCAGGTAATCCGCCACCGCATTGGCCCGCTCTTCGGACAACGCGCGATTGTCGATACGGCTACCGCTGCTGTCGGTATGCCCATCCACGAACACCCTTTCCACCGTGGAATCTGCCTGGATGTAAATCACAATGTTGTCGAGAAACCGACGGTCAGCTTCAGACAGGCTGGTGCTGCCTGACGCAAAGGAAATGCGGGACCGCTTGATCTGATCGTAGTTGACCGGCAACAGGCCAGCGGTGCAGCTTCGATAACCGGAGAACTGGCCCGCAAAGTTAATGTTGGACACTTTCACCCGAACCGGGCTGCCGTCGTACCAGGACTCACGCGTAACCGTTGGGTCCATCCCCTCCAGCAGGCTCTGGACAAGCACCATGGCCAGACGTGACTCAAGCATCAGCGGCCGACGACTGTCGTCTACGTTAACCCGACCAAGGGGACGGGGGGCGGTTCCCGGGCGCCAGGACGGCGCTTCCATCACCAACTGAGCCTGACCAGGACGCATAAGCGGCGTTTCCGACTCCAGAAAGAAGGACAGCGACTCACCCGCCTTGTGGCGGAATACGGCACGGCCGTAGCCCGGAACCTGATGCACTAAAGTACACTCGAATACGGACTCCGACAGGTACCACTGGCTGTTCTCGATACCCGCGCCAAAGGTGGCGGCCTGCACCGAAACAGAGCCTGCCGTCAGTGCACCAATCGCACTGGAAACCACTGCACCACGCAGGAAGGCGGAAATTCGTGCCATACCATCCATCCGTCAGAAAAGATTCACTACCCTCGTAACGGCCGAAGTCAGTCTTTCTTTAGGACGCCCGCCAAAACAATCGCTGTCGGCTTCTGATATAATTTCGCCAGATTTTTTCTTTCAGGGGTTCACGTTTGACGGGCCCCAGCAGATCCCGGAACCGTAAATGACCGAACAACTGATCATCACCCGTCCTGACGACTGGCACCTCCACGTGCGGGACGGCGACATTCTCAAAGACGTCGTACCCGCCACCGCCCGTTGCTTTGGCCGCGCCATCATCATGCCAAACCTGGCGCCACCGGTGACGGAGGCAGAACAGGCCATGGCTTACCGTAGCAGGATACTGGCCGCAGCCGGCGACACCGGGTTCGACCCGCTGATGACGCTGTACCTCACAGAAACCACTACGCCTGCACAAATCAGGGATGCCAAGGCTGCGGGCGTGGTTGCCGCCAAACTGTATCCGGCTGGCGCCACCACCAACTCCGCATCCGGTGTGACCGACATCCGCAACATCTATCCGGTACTGGAGGCCATGAGTGACTGCGGCATGCTGTTGCTGGTCCACGGCGAAGTCACCGATGCAGAGATCGACATCTTCGACCGGGAGAAAATCTTCCTCAAGCGCGTACTGGCGCCGACCATGGAGGCGTTTCCGAATTTACGGGTGGTTCTGGAGCACATCACCACCGCCGATTCGGCTGAATTCGTATGTGACCATGACGGTGACAATCTGGGCGCCACCATCACGCCGCAACATCTGATGTACAACCGCAACCACATGCTGGTCGGCGGCATTCGCCCTCACCTGTATTGTCTGCCCATCCTCAAACGCAACCGGCACCAACAGGCGTTAAGGGATGCAGTGGTCAGCGGAGACCGCCGCTTCTTCCTGGGAACGGATTCTGCGCCGCACTCGAAAGACAAGAAAGAAACCGCCTGTGGCTGCGCCGGCTGCTATTCAGCGTTCAGCGCCATGCCCCTGTATGCGGAGATTTTCGAAGACCTGGGCGTGCTGGACAAATTGGAAGCCTTTGCCAGCTTTAATGGCGCCGATTTCTATGGCCTACCCAGAAACAGCGATACCATCACGCTGGTGAAAGAATCCTGGGAGATGCCCGACGAACTGCCCCTGGCTGACGGTACCATCGTGCCTTTGAAGGCCGGCGAAAGCCTGAGATGGCGGCTTGTCTGAACATCAGCCGACCAACCGTTCCCTGTTAATCGTTCCTTATCAATCATTTGTTTACCAGGCCGGCAACCCTGGCCAGAGACTCCAGGAGTTTAAGTGACTGAAGAACATAAAGAACCGCATCCCATGTCCCGCCGCTTCCGTGGTTTCCTGCCGGTTGTGGTGGATGTGGAAACCGGCGGCTTCAATCCTGAGAAGGACGCCCTGCTGGAGATCGCTGCGGTCATACTGACAATGGATGAGGACGGCTGGTTGAAGCGGGCTGAAACCCACGTTCAGCAGATCGACCCATTCGAGGGCGCCAACCTGGAGCAGTCTGCGCTGGATTTCACCGGTATCGACCCGTGGAACCCGGAGCGGGAAGCCGTTCCGGAACGAGAAGGCATGAGCGAAATTTTCGGACCCATCCGCAAGGCGGTCAAAGCCCACGATTGCAAACGAGCCGTGCTCGTTGGCCACAACGCAACCTTCGACCACAACTTTGTGTTCGCCGCTGCCCTGCGTTCAGACATCCGCCGCAACCCGTTTCATCCGTTTTCCACCTTCGACACGGCAACGCTAGCTGGCCTGGCCTACGGCCATACCGTACTGGCGCAAGCCTGCAAGCTGGCGGGCATTCCGTTCAGCAACAAGGAAGCGCACTCGGCCGCCTATGACGCAGAGAAAACCGCAGATCTGTTCTGTGGCATCGTCAATCGCTGGCGCGAAATCGGTGGTTTCCCACCGCCGCCCATACCGGACGACACAGAAGAGGCGCCTTGATAGACAGCCACAAAAAACCCCGCGCGAAGCGGGGTTTTTTTGATCTCCAAGGGCAATACTACCAGTAAATACCCCGCATGATCGCCGCAAAGGCCACCTGCTCGGAGGACACCTTCGGCTTCTCGCCGGAACGGCTGCCGGCAGCGGCCGGAGAGTCCGGGAACATGCGGTAACCCGTGTTCATCACGATCTCGCCCATCTTCGGCGCCAGCGCCTGCATGACCTGGGCAAAAATGCCCAGACGCGTGGCGATGCGCTTGGGACGGTACACGATGGCGTCTGCCACCATTTCCGCCGCTTCGTCCGGTGTCAGCGTGGGCACCGAGTCGTAGATTTTGGTGGGCGCGATCATCGGCGTTTTCACCAACGGCATGTTGATGGTGGTGAAGGTCACGTTGCGATCCGACCACTCCGCCGCCGCACAACGGCTGAAGGTATCCAGCGCTGACTTAGACGCGACGTAGGCTGAGAAACGGGGCGCGTTGGTCAACACACCGATGGATGAGATATTGACCACGTGGCCGCGACGACGCTCCAACATAGCCGGAGCAAAACCCATGATCAGGCGAACGGAGCCGAAGTAGTTCAGCTGCATGGTACGCTCGAAATCGTGGAAACGGTCGAACGAGAGCGCCAGTGAGCGACGGATGGAACGGCCTGCGTTATTGACCAATACGTCCACATGGCCGTGATTGTCCAGCACCGTTTTCACGAACCGGTCGCAGTCATCCATGTCGGCAAAGTCACATTGGTAGGCATGAACGTTGCCGCCACGGGCTTCCAGTTCAGCAGCCACTTCCATCAGGCGCTCTTTCTTGCGCGCGCCAATCACCAGGATAGCGCCGGCATCCGCCAGCTTTTCGGCTGTCGCCAGACCGATACCGGAGGTACCACCGGTGATCACACAGACCTTTCCTTCCACGGTGCCACGCAGGGTGCGGTCCTTGAACAGGTCGGGGTCCAGGTTACGCTCCCAGAAGTCCCACAGAACCGCTGCATAGCTTTCCAGGCGCGGCACGACGATACCCGTGTCCTTGAGGACTCTTTCTGTCTCACGGGCGTCAAACCGTGTGGGATAATTGATAAACGACAACACCGAAGGCGGAATGCCCATGTCGTCCAGCAATGCGGTAGTCAGACGCTTAACGGGCGGCAGATTCTTCAGGCTCTGGCGGATAAACGGCGGCACAAACCCGAACATGCGCGAGTCGATCCGCATCGCCATACGGGGAGCATGACCGGCTTCGGAGAAAATATTGAGAATCTCGCCCACTTTGTACGGATCAGAATCCACCAGGTGGAAGCAGTTACCGTCCTCGCCTTTCAGGTGCGCGATGTGGTCCATGGCGTTCACCACGAAATCCACCGGCACGATGTTCAGGCGCCCGCCCTCGATGCCGATCGTCGGCACCCACTGGGGCAGTGCGTGGCGGATCTTCTGGATCATCTTGAAGAAGTAATAGGGCCCGTCGACCTTGTCCATCTCACCGGTCTTTGAGTGGCCAACCACCATACCAGGGCGGTAAATCCGGAACGGAACGGTGCAACTCTCGCGAACCACCTTTTCAGATTCGTGCTTGGTCAGCAGGTAGGGATGGTCGAGCTTTTCCGCCTCCTCGAACATGTCCTCGCGGAAGGTGCCCTTGAACAGGCCAGCCGCCGCGATGGAGGAAACATGGTGGAAGCAACCGGCTTCCATAGCGGCTGCCGCATTGACGGCACTGTGGGTGCCCTCGATGTTCGTGGCCTGCTGGGACTTTTCGTCCGCCCCCATGTCATACACTGCAGCAAGGTGGAAGAAATGATCAATGTTACCCTTGAGCGATTTCATCGTCTTGGCATCGATGCCCAGGTTCGGGCTGGTAAGGTCGCCGATCACTGCTTTCACCCTGGACTCATCCGCGCCCCAGCGCTCCCTCAACGTGTCCAGTTTTTCCTGTGATTGCTCGCGCACCAGTACATGCACTGTGCCACCGCGAGCCAGCAGTTTTTCAACGAGAAAACGGCCGATAAATCCGGTGCCACCCGTCAGAAAGTAATTCATTGATAGTCCACCCTGCTTGTTGCTCAGTTGTTGTCTTTTTCCTTTGTTGTCATCGACAGTATTAGACCAAAGTCTTATACCGCCGAAGCACGCCGGCATTGTACTTAATTGCAAC
This sequence comes from Marinobacter sp. M5B, assembly GCF_042604615.1. Lineage (NCBI taxonomy): Bacteria > Pseudomonadati > Pseudomonadota > Gammaproteobacteria > Pseudomonadales > Marinobacteraceae > Marinobacter > Marinobacter sp. M5B. The sequence continues at coordinate 1,825,919 of NZ_CP156894.1, read as the reverse complement.
ACTCATGTATCGAACTTTTTTAGAGTATTTACTCTGTAAGTTCTTGTTTTAATTAGAGCGTTTACTCTAGTTCATGCATGCAATACACGCCGGAACCTTTTCGGTTTACCGGTACGCTGAAATTGAGACTAGCACAAGGTGGGCAGGCTGCCCGCAAATCCTTACCATTACCGGAAGGAAATGAAACCTGACGGTTGCGGTGACATAATCGGAACCTTCAACGGCAGTTTCTGTCTCTATACTCTCTACACACTCTCTACATTTCCCGCACTTCGGAACCCGGAACATGCACAAAGACGATCCCAACGCTGAACGCTACATTGCCATTGCACGTGCCTGCCTGAAGGCCATCAACGACACAGCCGCCGACGCCGGCACACGGGAACAGAAAATCCAGGCGGTGTATCAGGCCATTGACCACGCCTTCCAGGCCGAATTCGCGGATTATCGCCAGTCCGTTGCGGTGATGGGGACAGTTCTTGAGCGCATCGCCTCTGGCCAACTCGATGCCGATGCAGCCGCCAGCCTGGCGAAGAAAACCCTGGATCAACAACCGGAAAGTACCCGTAACGCCCTGATTCATTAACGTTTCAACGCAAAGAGAGACTGTATGCACCCTGGCATCCATGGATTTGCCCAAGGTTTCCTTGGCCTGAAGCAAGGATTTCTCCTGGCGCTGGTATTGGCCTTCAGTTCGGTTGCCCTGGCGAGCCAGTCGCCCACAAAAAGCCCGAATGACGCCAACCTGTACCGTTATGTGCAGTTGGACAACCAACTTCGGGTGCTTCTGATTTCCGCGCCGGGCTCCGACAAAGCCGCAGCATCCATGAACGTTGCCGTCGGCAGTGGCGATGACCCCGCCAACCGCGAAGGCCTCTCTCATTTCCTTGAACACATGCTGTTCCTGGGCACGGAAAAATACCCTGACCCTGGCGAGTACCAGCAGTTCATCAAAAGCCATGGTGGCAGTCACAACGCATTCACCGCATTCCAGGACACCAACTACTTCTTCGACGTACAGGCCGAGCATCTGAAGGAAGCCCTGGATCGCTTCGCCGAGCAATTTTCAGCACCGCTGTTCACGCCAGAACTGGTGGATCGCGAACGCCGCGCCGTGCACTCGGAGTACAGCTCGAAACAGAAAGACGACAGCCGTCGCTTCTACTCCGTAAAAAAGGCCGTCAGCAATCCCGACCACGCGTTCCACCAGTTTGCCGTCGGTAACCTGACCACCCTGGAAAACACCGAAGAGCGCCCCTTGCGCCCGGACCTGATCGACTTCTGGAAAGCCCATTACTCGTCCAACCTGATGACGCTTGCCGTCTACGGCCCACAATCGCTGGATCAGCTCGAGGCCATGGTACGAGGCCGCTTCGACCGCATCGAAAACCGCAACCTGAACGCGAAGGTCCACGACGAGCAACTGTTCAGCCCAGGCACCCTGCCCGCCCGCGTGCATGCGGATGCGCTGAAGGATATCCGCAACCTGACGCTCACCTTCCCCATCCTGTCTCAGGAAGACCACTACCGCGACAAGCCGGCCAACTACGTTGCCAGCCTGCTTGGCCACGAAGGCCCGGGCAGCCTGTTTGACGTTCTTAAGAAGGCTGGCCTGGTGGAAAGCCTGTCCGCAGGTAGCGGCATGGATACCGGCCAGGAAGCCACCCTGGAACTGAACATGGCGCTGACCCCGGAGGGCCTTGAAAATCAGGAAACCATTCTGGAACTGACCTTTGCCTACATCGACAAGGTGCGCGAGGAAGGCATTTCCCGCACTCGTTTCGAAGAAATGAAACAACTGGCACAGATCGATTTCCGTTTCCGTGAGAAGAGCCAACCGGTACAAGAAGTGATGCATCTGTCGCGACAGATGCGGCATGTGGCGCCAGAGGACGTACTCCAGGCGCCATGGATGATGGAAAGCTATGCACCCGATAAATACCGGAACATTCTGAACCGGCTTACTCCGGATAACGTGCTGGTGTCCGTCCTGGAAACAGAACCGAACCTTGAAGACCCCAACCTGACCCAGTGGTACGACGCCGCCTGGAAACTGAAGCCCCTCGCCATCCGGGACATTCGGCAACGGGACGACAACCCCATGGTGTCCATGCTGGCCCTGCCGCTCGAAAACCCTTTTATTCCCGAAGAACTCGACATGATCGACGGCGCAACCATGGAGCAGCCCGTTTCCATGGGGACCGTCAGTGGCATGGAGGTTTGGTACGCCCGGGACACCCGGTTTGAGACGCCCAAGGCCAATGTGTACCTAAGCCTGCGAACCCCGGCGACACGGGCATCCGCTCGCAGCAATGTGCTGTCGTCGCTGTTGGTGGATGCCATCAACACCAACGTTAACGCATGGGCCTATCCCGCCCAGCTGGCGGGACTCGACTACAGCATCTACCCCCACCTTCGGGGCATAACCGTCCGCGTCGGCGGTTACAGTGACAAACTCCACACCCTGATGGCCCGCATCCTGACCCAGGTAGCGGACCCCACACTCACCGAGCAACGCTTCCGCATTGCCCGGCAAAACATGATCGATGGACTGCTAAACAAGGCCAAAGAACGGCCTGTGCAGCAGACCTCTGAACGCATTCAAAGCCTGCTTATCGAGGGCGCCTGGAGTACAGAGGAGAAGCTCAAGGCCGCCCGGGAAGTCACGCTGGATGAACTCAAATCCTTCGCCGAGGCGTTCCTGGCCCAGGTTGATCCGGTAATGCTGGCACACGGCAACATGACGCAAGCGTCCGCCCTTAACCTCACCAATCGTATCCATGCCATGGTACTGGACGACAGTGAGCTGACAACGGTCGAGCGCAGCCGAGTTCGCGCCTTACCGGAAGGTGAAACCATGTTACCGCTGGAGGTAGACCATCCGGACACCGGCTACAGCCTCTATGTGCAGGGCGATAACACCAGCTTTGAAGAACGCGCCGTGTTCCGCCTGCTGGGGCAGATTATCAGCAGCCCGTTCTATGAAGAGCTCCGCACCAATCGCCAGCTTGGCTATATCGTTTACGCTACCCCCTTCGAAATGCTGGAGACCCCGGCACTGGGCTTCGTGGTGCAATCCCCGGAAGCCAGTGGCGACCAGATCGACCAAGCGGTGCGGGAATTTTCCAAGGCTTTCAAGGACACGTTATCCAACCTCTCGGAGCAGGATCTGGCGCGAGAGAAACAGGCTGTCATCAGCCAGTTGATGGAACAGGATCGGCAACTTGGTGAGATTTCGGAGCGTTACTGGCGTGAAATCGACCGCGGCGCGACCGACTTCAAATCAAGGGAGAAACTGGCCAAGGCGATACAACGCGTGAGCCGGGAAGCCCTGGTTAATACTTTGCAAAAGCAGGTCATTGACCGTAAACAGGCACTGCAGGTGTTCACTACAGCCGAGGCAAAAAACAACGCCAGCGCGGTTGAGCTGTTGCTGCAACGCAGTGCTGTTCCCGACGCCTGATCAGCTCTCAACCTGAGGACTGGCCCGTGAACCGGTGCCAGTCTTCGGGTTCATCTACGTCCCATCGTTGCGGAAGTAACCTGAACGACATACCCGCTTGCGTAAGGCGGTCACAGGTTTGCGACAACGCCTTTTCCGTTCCCCAGGCCACGTCGGCCAGCATGCCCGGGATGACCCGGCGAACACCGATGAGAACATAGCCGCCGTCCTCCGACGGCCCCAGTACCACGTCCACCTCGTCCAGCGCAGCCACGGCCGTTCGCACGTAGTCCGCATCCACGGAGGGGCAATCACTGCCCACAATCATCGCCTTGCCAAAGCCACGCAACCCCGAGCCCAGTGCCTGTGACATGCGTTCCCCAAGGATGTCGCCCTCCTGTACAGCCTGAGCAACCCCGTGAACGTCAAGCCGTTCCAGTACAGGAGCAGCACCCGTGGGCACATTCTCCAGCGCCCGGTCCCACAGGAACTGGACGGTATAACCACTGGCCACCAGATTATCGAGTACGGCCAGACTGAGCCTGACGTGTGCCGCCATTGCCCCCTCGGCGCCCAGTGCCGGCATCAGACGGGTTTTCACCCTGCCCGCCTCCGGCCACTTGGAAAACTGCATAACCAGCACTGAAGCATCAGGATTGACGGGCATTACGAACATCCGATCGGTAGAGGGTAACAAGGGTTTCCGGCGAGTCGCCGCGCCAATAGCGCCAGCGTAATCGCCACATCAGCAGGATGGTACGCCAGGCACCTTGCTGTTCCCAGCGCCGGCTATCCGTGACCACGGGATCGGTAATACGGAAAGGTCGTGACACCAGCCTCAGGCGAGACGATAGTTCCACATCCTCCATCAACGGCATCTCTTCAAAGCCACGCAAGGCCTCGAACACCGGCCGACGCACGAACAGAGCCTGGTCGCCAGTGGCGATACCCGTCAGCCAGGAGCGTTGATTCATGAACCAGGCGATCACCCGGCACAGCACTCTCTTGCCGCTGAGACGCACATCAAACCGCCCCCATGCCTTACGGCTGGCATTAAATTGCTCCAGTGCCGCCAGCGTAGAATCCGGTAAACGGGTATCAGCGTGCAGGAACAGAAGGACATCGCCATGGGCTGCTTGTGCGCCGGCATTCATTTGCGGCGCCCTTCCACGGCCACACTGGATGACACGGTCACAATGACCCTGCGCCAGCCTGGCTGTTCCATCATCACTGCCACCGTCCACCACAATGACTTCATGGCCCGCCGCTCTGAGCGGCTGCAGATGATCCAGGGTGTCGCGAATGGTGGCGGCTTCCTGCCAAACAGGCACAATAACGCTTAAACGCAACGGCTGGGGCGGAGTCTTGGAAGTGTGCTGTGTTGCTGTCTTCAATGCGCCTGGTATCCCCTGTGCCCGATCAAGCCGGTAGCTCGCTCGCCTCAATAAACTGTTTCAACGCTACCGCATTATTATGATCTGTATCTTTGGCTGCAAATACCAGCGTGATTCGTTCGTGCTTATCAACGTAGGATGCCAGAGTGCTCAGGTCCGCACGATCGGACGATGCCAGTTCCTGCAGGTACTTTTCACGAAACCCGTCCCATCGGGCCGGGTCATGGCCAAACCACTTACGCAATTCAGTGGATGGGGCTAAATCCTTCAACCACTCGGCCAGACTGGCCTTTTCCTTGGCAACGCCTCTCGGCCACACCCGGTCAACCAACAGCCTCGGACCATCAGAACGGGCCGGTTCATCATAGGCACGCTTCAACCGAATTTCTGTCATAGCGATCTCCTTCTATTCCGGAAGTATTCCCGCAAGCCCTTGAGACACATCACTCAGCCCGCTATCATACCCGCCTTCTGACGATCAGCCCCCGTAGCTCATCTGGATAGAGCGTCCCCCTCCTAAGGGGAAGGTAGCAGGTTCGAGTCCTGCCGGGGGTACCATGCCAGCAATAAAATCATATGGTTAGAGATCTGCCTCTGGGACTTTGCTGATTCCGGTGTGCAATGACGCAATGAGAGGGCACGCGATGTCCCCTTTTTGCTCATGACATCGAGCGACCATATCGCTCAGAACACTCTCAATCCTCACCAGCTTTTTGATCTTTCCACGCACAGACTGCAGTTTGTGCTCGGCCAGGACACTGGCTTCCTGGCAGTGGGCACCATCTTCCAGCCGAAGCAGGTCGATAATCTCATCGAGACTGAAGCCCAGGTTCTGCGCCGATTTCACGAACGTCAATCGATCGATATCGGCAGAACCATAGCGTCTGATCCCACCGGGAGGACGCTGGGGTTCCGACAACAGGCCCCGCCGCTGGTAATAGCGAATGGTCTCGACATGGACACCGGCCGCCTTGGCCAGCCCACCGATGGTCAGTGGATTTACTTTATTCACCATGCGGGCTTACTCCGTAGTTGACTACGGCATCAGTTTACGTCATCAAACAAGGTCACTAATAGAGCATTTGCCCATGCTATCCAAGGGTTGCCTTGCCTTATCCCGCGCAGCAGGATAGTTGCTTGACATCCTTGGTAAACGTTTGAGCGCACAGCTTCAAACCTTCTACCATCGTCAGGTACGGGAACAGCTCATCGGCAATCTCGTTGACAGTCATGCGCGCACGAAGCGCCATCACCGCGGTCTGGATCAGTTCGCCGGCCTCACCCGCCACGGACTGCACACCCAGTAACCGCCCGCTTTCACGTTCCGCGACCATTTTAATGAAGCCTCCGGTATCAAAGTTGACCAGGGCCCGTGGCACGTTGTCGAGGGTCAGGGTACGGCTGTCGGTGACGTAGCCACTTGCCTCGGCGTCGGCCTCGGATAAACCGACGGTCGCAATCTGTGGCTCGGTAAAGACCACCTCCGGCATGGCACTGAGATCGAGCCGTGCATCACCACCGGTCATATTGACTGCTGCTCGACTGCCACCCGCGGCGGCGACATAGACAAACTGCGGCTGGTCGGTGCAGTCCCCAGCAGCATAGATGTCGGGCACGGTGGTACGCAGACCGTCATCAACTAAAATCGCCCCGCGGGCAGTCTCGACGCCGATAGCCTCCAGGTTCAGTCTGTCTGTGTTCGGTGTGCGTCCCACGGCCACCAGCAGCCGATCGGCGCGCAGCTCTCCCACGTTTGTGGCGAGCACGAACTCCTCATTGGTATAGCGGATCTGGCTCGCCTGCGTGTCATTCAGAACCTTGATACCCTCGGCCTGGAACGCGGTTTCAATGGCCTCGCCAACAGCCGGGTCCTCACGGGAAAACAGCCGGCTACGCGCCAGGATGGTCACCTCGCTGCCCAGCCGGGCAAACGCCTGTGCCAGCTCCACTGCCACGACGGACGCCCCGATGACAACCAGCCGTTCCGGAATGGTGTCGCTGGCCAGTGCCGTGGTGGACGTCCAGTACGGCGTATCGGACAGGCCCGGAACCGGGGGAATGGTAGGCCCCGCACCGGTACCAATGAACGCTCTGTCAAAGCGTACCTCGCGTTCCGTGCCGTCGGTTCCAGTCACTGTCAGCGTATTGGCGTCGGTAAAACGGGCCTCACCCTGCAGGACAGTGATCGCCGGATTGTCTTCGAGAATCCCCTCATATTTCGCGTGACGAAGCTCATCGACCCGGGCCTGTTGCTGGGCCAGTAACCGGGGCCGGTGAATAGAAGGCTCGACCGCGGCAATGCCCTCGTCGAACGGACTGGCGCGACGCATGTGGGCCACGTGAGCGGCGCGGATCATGATCTTCGAGGGCACGCAGCCGACATTGACGCAAGTGCCACCGATGGTGCCGCGTTCGATCAGCGTCACCCGGGCTCCGCGTTCCGCCGACTTCAAAGCGGCGGCCATGGCACTACCGCCACTGCCAATCACGGCAATGTGCAGATCGTTATCACTCATAAACACTACTCCTGCTTCGCCCCGGACTGCATCAGTGTGGACGGGTAGCCCGCGTTGGTCGTGGCCTCAGTTATTGCTTCAACGGAGGTTTTTTCATCGTCGAAAGTAACCGTCGCATCACGCTCCTCATAACGGACCTGCACAGAACTCACCCCATCGACCCTCTTGAGAGCGGCTTTGACGGTGATCGGGCAAGCCGAACAAGTCATTCCGGGAACCGACAAGGTCACCGTCTTTTGCGACGCCAAGGCAGGCATGCTGAACAGCGTAAACAGTACGGCAGTGATCAGGGACTTTTTCATGATGTATGGCCTCTCAGTAAAATAGCGGTAAGACGAAAGGGAATGCCAACGCGATCAGTACGAGCAACGCGACGATCCAGAAAGTGATCTTGTAAGCGGTGCGCACTTGCGGTACTGCGCAGACCTCGCCCGGCTGGCAATCCTGTGCAGGCCGGTATATCCGACGCCAGGCAAAGACCATCGCCACCAGAGCAGCACCAATGAACCACGGCCGGTAAGGCTCCAGAGCAGCCAGGTTGCCGATCCAGGCACCGGAAACACCAAGGGCGATCAGGACCAGGGGGCCAAGACAGCAGGCCGATGCGAGCACTGCTGCGATCCCGCCTGCGACTAAAGACCCGCGACCGGATTTGGACTCTGATTTCAACTCTGACATTACGACGGTTCCTTTCATGACTTTGCTGGCTATCTTCAAAATACTTCCGTAGTCGGCTACGGAGTCAAGCCCTGCACTCCTATGGAATGTTCAGCACTCTTGACCCCGTACCGTGGTACGGGCACTACTCTTATTATTCGAATCTACTGGGTGGGGGTTCTGCCATGACAGACATGACCATTGGCAAAGTGGCTGACGCGGTGGGTGATTGACCAGTTACGACAAATCCGCCAGAGACTTGCGGCACTTGTGGACCGTTGTCCCGGTCAAGGTCCGTTGCAGTGCTGTTCCATATTTGATGCGCTGGAGCAAACTGAGGGCTATTCCACAAGCATCATGAACAAGACAGAGTAATTCCTTAACGCCGTATCTTGGTACGGAGTCTACCCTTGAAACACAGCTTCATCTCACCAGAGGGACGCGTCATGTTAAAGAAATATTTCTTGGTTTTAGCGGCCTTGATCTTCAGCGTTGCCGCGCTGGCCGCCGACAAAAGCTACGTATTGGGCGTGGACGGCCTGGCCTGTCCCTTCTGTGCCTATGGCATCGAGAAACGTCTGAATAAAGTGGATGGCGTCACCGGCGTGGAGGTGGACGTTGGGAAAAGTACTGTGAATGTCACCCTTGAGGAGGGCAAGACGCTCTCGGAGGAGCGGGCACGTCAGGCTGTTGAAGAGGCCGGCTTCACGCTGCGCTCCTACTCAGAGGCCGACGGCGAAACAGGAGGCAGCGATGCGAAATAACAACCAGTCAATCGGCTTGTCCCTGCTGGTCGGAGCCCTGGTACTGACCGGTGTGCCTTCGGCACAAGCCGCACCCAACACCTTTAACACGGCTCTGCCCGTGCCGCAGGGTGAAACCATCTGGCGGGAGCAACTGGTCTTACGAGAGCGTTCCGATGATGGGCCTATGGATCGCGAGGTTTCGGTCCAGGCTCTGGGCAGTGTCCTGGGTTATGGCATTACCCCGAAGCTGGCGGTGTTCGGCGTTGTCCCTTACTTTTTCAACAAGGCACTGGACGTCACCACGCCCATGGGCCGGATTGAGCGCGATACCGGTGGCATCGGCGACGTCTCGCTGTTCGGGCGCTACACGGCTTACCAGGACGACTTCACCGGCGGCACCTTCCGGATCGCGCCGATTTTCGGGCTCACTGCACCAACCGGGGACAGTGACGACCGCGATCGTTTCGGCGAACTGCCACGTCCATTGCAGGTTGGTGACGGAGCCTGGGATGGGTTTGGCGGCGTGGTGGCCACCTATCAGACGCTGCAGTACCAAATGGACGCGCAGTTACTATATCGCGAAAACGGGCGCCACGACGGTTTCGCCCACGGCGACGAGACCCGTCTCGACGCCTCAATGCAATACCGGATCTGGCCGCCTAGCCTTGAAGGCATTTCCGGCACACCAGGCTTTACCTATGCACTACTCGAATCCAGTTTCGTTCACCGCGAACGCAACGAGATTGGCAGTGGTACCGATGCCAATTCCGGCGGTACCCAATGGCTGCTGGCGCCGGGCGTGCAATACATCACCCGGCGTTGGGTCGTCGAGGGCACGGTACAACTGCCGGTGGCCGAAGATCCCAATGGTGATGCCATTCAGGACGATTACATCGTGCGGGTTGGCTTTCGCCGCAATTTCTAGGGGTTGATGGCAGCATGAAAAAAATCGCCAAGTGGTCAGGCTTCAGTATGTTGGGCCTTCTGATTGCGATCACGTTAATCGGATGCGCAGGCGGCGCCATCAACTGGAATCAGGAACCACCGTATTCACTGGTACAGACCTGGGGTGAAAAAGGCAGTGGCGCGGGGCAATTCAACGACCCCACCGGGGTTGCGGTAACAGACACCGAAGTGTTCGTGTCCGATGCCCGCAACGGGCGTATCCAGGTTTTCGATCACCAGGGGCGCTTCAAACGGGCGTTCGGCACCCCCGGTGATGAACTCGGGGAACTTGGGCGGCCGATGAACCTGACCATACACAACGACAAACTCTACGTGCCAGAGTATATGAACGACCGGATTCAGGTGTTCAGCTTGGCTGGCGAGCCGCTGAGGATCATTGGCAGCCCCGGCAAGGGGCCTGGCCAGTTTAACGCGCCCGGAGGTGTTGCAGTGGCCAATGGCGGTGATCTGTTTGTGGCGGACTTTTACAATCACCGTGTGCAACATTTGAACACGGATGGCTCATTCGTCAAACAGTGGGGAACAACCGGGAAGACTGGCAGGAGTGCCGGCGAGTTTACCTATCCAACCGACGTGGCTCTGGGAAAGGATGGGGCTCTCTACGTGGCCGATGGCTACGGAAATCGTGTCCAGGTTTTTGACGCTGGCGGCGATTTCCTGCACAAGTGGGGAGGGCCGTTTGCCCTGGGCCTTTACGGGCCTTTCAAGGGCTGGTTCACCACCACGACGTCCATCGCGATTGGCCCCGAAGGCAATGTCTTTGTGGCGGATTTCTATAATGATCGTATACAGAAGTTCGCGGCGGATGGGGGTTACCTCACCGCATTTGGCAGCGAGCCGGAGAACCCCGGCCACATGGCGATGGCGGTTGCCGCTGGCCATGATGGAGCGGTGTGGAGCGTGAATTTTGCCGACAACCGGGTCGGGAGGTGGGAGCCGGATTAAGTGGTCTGATGCTCAGCCATCCCGTGGATCAGACCGTGATGGTTCGGTGTCGGGCTGTCCCGGAAAGACTCGGCAAATCCGGAACAGAATGGTCGGCCGTCCCGTCCCGTTGTCACGCGGGTATGCACCCGAAAGACCCGGTTGATCAGGGGCTCGGTAATAACCTCTCCGGGGCTGCCGATGGTTTCGAGCCGGCCGTCCGCCAGAACCGCAATCCGGTCGGCAAATTGTGCGGCCTGGTTCAGGTCATGCAATGACATCACCACCGTCAGCCCGTGTTCCCGATTCAGCTTGGACAGCAATTCCAGTACTTCCAGCTGGTAGCCCCAGTCCAGAAACGTGGTGGGTTCGTCCAGCAGCAGAATGTCGGTTTCCTGGGCCAGGGCCATGGCGATCCATACCCGCTGCTGTTGCCCGCCGGACAGCGCTTCTACCGGTCGCTCCGCCAGATCCGAGACCCCCGTCATTGCCATGGCATCGAGGGTTGCGTTGTCGTCGGTGGTGAGGTTGCGCTGCCACCATTTGCGGTGTGGGAAACGACCCAGCGCCACCAGATCCTGAACCCGAATGCCATCGGGAACGATCGGTTTCTGGGGCAGCATGGCGAGCCTGAGGGCCAGTTTGCCCCGGTGCCATTGGTCAACCGGCTGGTCGTCCAGGTAGACCTGACCGGAGCGGGCCGGCAGCAGGCCCGCAAAGCTTTTCAGCAAGGTACTTTTACCAGAACCGTTGGGGCCCAGCAGACAGGTAATCCCACCCTCGGGAATGGCCAGCGAGACGTTGTCCACGACCGGCTTGGAGCCATAGGCAAGAGAGAGCTGCTCGGTTCGTAACATGGAGAATCCCGGCCTCAGGGTTGTCGCGATAACAGATAAAGAAAGAACGGTACACCAAGAACGGCGGAAACCACACCCACGGGCACTTCGTAGGGTGTAAACAGCGTCCGGCCGAGTAAATCCGCCAATACCGCCAGCACCGCTCCCAATAGTACACACAACACCAGTTGGACCGGAAGGTTGGCCCCAGCCAGCCGTCGGCTGATGTGGGGAATCAGCAAACCAATGAAGCCAACCGGCCCCACCACGCCCACGGCACTGGCCGCCAGCAGGGTGGCAATCAGCAGGGCAAAGGCGCGCCAGCGGTTCAGGCCCAGGCCCAGAGTGCGAACGTGTTGATCGTCAAGCTGCATGACTTCCAGGGGACGCACTAGCAGACCGACACCGATCAGACCAATAACCGTCCATGGCAGCAACGTGCGGAGGTGCTGCCATTCAGCGCCGTACAGTGAGCCGGCCAGCCACTGGGCAACCAGTTCAGTATGGGCGTGGCCCCAGAACGCCAGTGCACCGGTGGTCAGTGCATGCAACATACCGGCAATGACCGCACCGGTCAGCGTCATTTTGACCGGCGACAGCTGGCCATGCCGCATGCCCAGGAAGTACACCGCAAGCGCCGTTACCAGCCCGCCTGCCATGGCAAACAGGGGCAAATATTGAAGGGCAAATGACGTATTGTTGTAGGGATCGGCACTGGATACCAACCAGTCTCCGATAATAAAAGCGACGACCGCCACCAGGCTGGCGCCGGCGGAGATGCCGAGAATGCCGGCTTCTGCCAACGGATTGCGGCTAAGCAACTGTAACAGCCACCCTGACAGGGCAAAGTGAATACCAATCAGGGCGCCGGTCAGGGTGCGGGGCAACCGTAATTCGAAGACCACTCGCTGCACGTGTTGAGTGCTGTCACCGGTCAGCCCGGCCCACACCTGGGACCACGTCAGGTCCACCGCCCCCAGCTGGACGCCCGCGACGATGACAACAACCAGACTGAGCCCGCCAGCCAGAAGCAGCCGGGCAACCGGGCCGGCGCCTGGAATCTGCATTCCACGGCGGTCTGCCCGAGGCGTGGTCGTAGCCGGATGGGTCACGTTATGCGCTCCGGGGTGAGGTTCGCGAGTTAAGCAGATAGATCAGCCAGGGGGCCCCAATAAGGGCCGTCAGCATACCGACGGGTAGCTCCTGGGGAAAGGCCAGTTGCCGAGCCAGGATATCCGCCGCCAGCAACAACAACCCTCCAAACAGAGCACTCAGGGGCAGCCAGTGCTGGATCTGGTTGCCGGCCAGCCGCCTGGCAATGTGCGGCGCCACCAGTCCAATAAACACGATCGGGCCGGTGAAGGCGACCAGCGCGGCGGCCAGCAATAAGGCCAGCAGCAAAAATATCAGTCGCCAGCGGCCGACCGACAACCCCATGGCCAGCGCCAGATCATCATCAAGTTGCAGTAAGCGGAAGGGTCTCTGCATCACAATCAGGGCACCGAGCGGAAGCAGCAGCCAAGGCAGCACCATTTGAAGCTGAAGCCAGCCCCGCCCCATCAGGCTACCCGCCAGCCAGTAATACAATTCCGCCGCCTCCGCCCCGGACACCAGTAGAAGGCCCGTGGTGAGAGCAGTAGCCAGTGACGTGACGGCGATGCCGGCGAGTACCACACGCTCGGGCTGAAGCTGACGGCGGCCAGCGATAGCAAACGTCAGAGCACCACCGAGCAGCCCCCCGGCAAGAGCCATCAGCGGCAGCCACAGTGCGCCCGGCGAACTCAGGGTTCGAAGCGACACCACCGCCAGGGCAGCAGAAGCAATCACGCCGGTGAGGCCGGGGGATGCCAGCGAATTCCGGGTAACGCCCTGCATGACAGCACCCGCAACCCCGAGGGCCGCCCCACCAAGGATACCGAGCAGGTTGCGCGGCAGCCGCAGTTCCAGCACGGTGATGCGCGTCAGCAAGTCGCTGCTGCCGTCGATGGCTGACAGCAACGAGGTCGGTGACACCCATCGGGAGCCCGCCATCAGGCCAACGAAGAACAACAGCACGAGGAGAAATACCGTTGCTCCATAGAGGCCCATCGGGCGTATGGCTGAATCGTCACCCGTCATTTGTCGGGTTCCGACGTCAGCAGCAGTCGCTGTATGTCGTCCAGGATACGCTCCCGGGCAATCGGACCGGCACCTTCTTTCCAGTAATGCGGCACTTCGTAAACCTGGTCAGTACGCACGGCTTTGAGATAGGGCCAGATGGGGTTCATCGTGAACGCGCGCTGTCGGCTGGTGGGCAACAGCAGAATGGTGTCCGGATTCAGCTCCAGCAAGGCTTCGAGACTGATCCGGTAGCCTAGTGGGATGCCACTGTCCGGATTCGGCGTCTGGCCACCGACATTGTCGAAGCCCAGACGTTCCAGCAACGCCGTTGGCAGAAAATGGTCGTAATAAACGAAGGGGGTTTCACTACCGCTGGTCAGCAGCGCCACCGTCTCGGCAGGCTCTGGTTTGTTGCGGTCCGCGAGTAATTGAACGCGATCACGAAAGCGGGTGTTGAGTGCGCTGGCTTTCGCCGGTGCACCCAGTGCCTGCCCCGCCAACTCTAAGCCCCGCAAGCTGTCCTGGACCGTGATCAGGTCCAGGGCCAGCATCGGGGCGATGGCTTCAATCTGGTCACCGTCTTTCTCGGTATAACGGCGAATGGCGATGACAAGATCCGGCCGGACCGACGACAGTACCTCCAGGTTGGGCTGATGTCGGGGGCCGAGCCCCGTCACCCCATCTAACCGTGACGCCAGGTAGTCGGGCACGCCCTGAAGTCCGTAGTCGGTGACCGCAACCGGCGGTGTATCCAGCGCCAGTGCGACATCCGCCCCAAAGGTCGAAATCGCAGCGGGCCGGACCGCCGGTGCGGACAACCGCAGGGTTTCCCCGCGGTCATCCGTCAACCGGATATTCTCGTCTTGCGCCCATCCTGACGCAGGCGATAGCAACACAACGAGCAGGATCTTTGCGATCCGGTTCCGTAAGCAGGCCATCAGAAGTCGAGCTGTGCCTCAAGAATAAAGCTTCGGCCCGGCTGGGGCACACGGCCGACCGGGCTGACGTCCACGCCCCGGAAGTAGTAATCCTCATCCAGCAGGTTGTTGACGGCCAGGCCCAGGTTCAGCACACGATCACCGCCAACCGCAAAATCGCGACCGACTCTGGTTGTGACCAGATGGTAGTCCGGCAACTCACCGGCACTGCCATTGCTGGTTTCTTCTTCGGTGTTGTCCGCATCGCTGTAGCTTTCGCTAACGTAAACCCAGTTCAGGCTGGCGTCCCAGGCCTGGTAACTGTACAGCGCCTCCGCACTGACTTTATGGGTCGGTGCGTTGGGAAGTTCGTTGCCCTCGTTGTCACCGGTCAACTGCTCGGTGTCGAGGAAGGTATAGCCAAGGCCCAGTTCCCACTGACTGTTGAGGGCCCAGCGGTTCGACAATTCGACCCCCTGGTGGCGGGTTTCTCCCAGGTTCTCGAAACGACTGGTCGAGCTGTTAAATTGGATCTGATCCTCATAATCAATGCGGAACAAGGTCGCTGAAGACAGCAGCTCGGGGGTGACCTGCAGGCGCGCGCCCAGCTCGTGGTTCCACGCTGTTTCATTGGCAACTGCACCGTCACGGGTGGTCTGGGCAATCTGTACCGGCACCAGAGAGCGCTGGCTGTTGGCAAAGACAAACAGGTCATCAGACGCCTGATAGCCTACGGTCAGGCCCGGCAACAGCTCATCCGCGTTGTTTTCCTCGGTGTTGCCAGTCAGGTTGTCACGGAAGTCCATGTCGACATCTTCATAGCGCAGGCCCGGTGTCACCGTCAGGCGGTCATCCAGGAACGACACAGTATCACTGATGTAAAATGCCATAGCCCGGGTGTCCAGGTGCCAGTCGCGCGCCACGGAACGGTTACCGGAGGAAAATTCCAGGCGATTAACGTCGAACTCCACATCCTCGCTGACAAATCGTGCACCCACGGTAATGTCGTGGCGGCCGTGGCGAATAGCAAGCCGTGGCTCCGTGCCCAATACGGTGAACAATCGTGGTGAATCCGCGACATGGGTGGAATCCAGCCCCGGGTCCGCCCAGTGGCCGGTGCCGCTGAGGTTTTGGCCGAAGTAGAAGGTGCGGTCGGCATCGTGCACAAAGTTGCGCCATTGGAATTCCACGTTATCGGCCGGCGTGTATGTCCAGGTGAAGGTCGCGCGGCTCATGTCCGCTTCATATCCGTCATGTGGGCGCTGGCTCTGGGTGCGATCCTCTTCATAGGCTTGCGGTGTCAGGGCACCGGGCAGTTCGGCCTCGACGCGATAGTATTGCAGCTGGGTGGCCAGTTCATGCTGGTCGTTCAGGTAATAGCGGGCGTCCAGGATCAGGTTATCCACTTCGGTATCGGAGTGATCGCGAAATCCGTCGCCGCGCTGGACGTTGGCCTGGAACTGCAGGTCGAGCTTGTCGGTCGCCCGGCCGCCAACACGGTAATAGGTATCGGTAAAGACATTGCCGGTTTCTTCCGCAATGGTCGCCCGCTCACGAAGGGTCTGGGAGGTTTCCGCCGGAATCGGTTTGGTGACGAAATTCACCACGCCGCCCACGTTGTTGGGGCCGTAGTGAACGGAGGCGCCACCCCGGACAATATCAACGACTTCCAGGCTCGGAAGTGTAACCGGGAAAAGCGACACGCCCACGTTGCTGTAGGGGCCGATGGCAATCGGGTAACCGTCCAGCAGAATCTGAAGCCGTTCACTGCGCAGCGGGTTCAGACCACGCACACCGATGTTGGGAAGGATGCCCGTGCCAGTTTCATCAAGCACCGTGAGCCCCGGAACCGGGCGCAGGGCGTCGTTCAGATTCAGCGCTCCGGTCGCCTGGAGCTGATCTTCCTCCACCACCGTGCGGGCCCCTGTATAGGTCTTCTCGGACTCTTCGGTCGGTGGACCAAGCCAGTCAGCAGTAACATTGAGGCCGGGTAGCTGGGTGGGCGCATCAGCCTGCTCCTGTCCCAAAGCGGACGCCGAGCCAATAGCCAGAAACGACACGGGGAGCATGGCTATAGCAACAGACAGTCGATGGCGGCGCAGTGGCGTTGAAACTTCGGACTTTGACATTGGATTCTCCAGCACGTGTTATTAAATTTGATTGCGCATTTTACTGATAATAATTCGCATTACAATTAAAACAGATTGTTCCTGCCTGAAGTCCCGCTTCCCGGACTATTCGATGAAATATTCGTTTGGGTGGGGATGCATCAGAAACGCCTGATGGGAAATATTCCAGGCGTAGGCACTGCGTTTCGCCGTCCGTAGGCGGAGTGGCCATGTCGGGGACATGGCCACTTACCTGATCTCCTTCTTCAAAGTGAATCGTTTCGTCGCTACCGGTTTCGCAAGTATTTGATCAGTGCCAGGATGCCCAACACCAGTAGCGTGATCAGCAGTAGCGGCATAATCATCATGGGCAGCATCATCCAGCCCATACCGGACATCATGGAGTTGCAGGCTTCCCAGAACCCACTCTCGGGGGCCGCTAGCGCAACTCCGGGTAACAGGATCAGTGTGAATAGCATTGCCAGTAATCGTTTCATGGTGAATCCCCTTCTATTTTGACACGCTGATGGCTTGCGTTGGTTGCAGGGCTTCGTATCTTGCCCAGGCATTAAATAGGTCGCGAATGACCGCTTCCCGAGTGAGCTTTACGCCAGTGAGCTGTCTTGCGCTGTTGATGGCGTTTTCCAGTCTGCCAGTGCCGCTGGCCAGCTCGTTCAGGCTGGCATCCCAATGGGCACGCTGGTTGGGAAGATGTCGCTGGTCAAGAATTTCAAGGCGGCCGTAGCCAGCCTGAACGGACGCCTTCACATCACCAATTGACGCCAGCAAATCGCGGTGGGCTTGAGTGGTTTGCCACTGTCGCTGAGAGACTTCAGCCGCCGCTCTCCGAACGGCACTGTTCTGTCGTTGCCCGCTGAACGGAATCTGAACGCCCACGCCCACCGTCCAGCGCTTGCTTTCGTCAGCCCACAGGCTGTTGTAGCCTGCACTGGCTGAAAATGTGGGTCTGCGGTCGGCTTCCGCTGCATACAGCCGGGCCCGTGCTTTTGCGGTTCGTGCCTCCGCGGCCCGGACCAGCGGATGATCAGTTGCTAAAGGGATTTCCGCCACCATTGGCAAGCGGGAAGGCACGGGCAGCACCAGGTCGGATGGTTTCGGGCGACGCCCCAACAAAGGAATCAGGCTGGCGGAGAGGCGACCCTGTTCAGCCTGAAGCTCAACCAGTTGCGCATCCAGAGTGTCCAGTTCCGTTTCTATCCTGAGCAACTCGCTCTGGGTGCCTTCGCCGTATTCCAGTCTTTGCCGGGTTATGTCCGCTAATTGCTCCACTAGGGCGCGGGTTTCGTGATGCAACTCAATGGCCCGGTCCGAATACCACAAGCGGGCATAGGCCTCCTTAACGGAAGCAGTCAGTTTCCGTGTCTGCCACAGGGTGTCCTGTCTTGCCGCACGCACGCCCGCCTCCGATGCGCCACGGGACGCCGATAGCTGATCCGGCCACGGCAGTTTTTGACTGACTTCAAATCGGTGCCCGACCATATTGGGACCTTCAAGCGTTTCGGGTGCAATGCCGTACTTGACGACAGGGTCAGCCCAGGTATCTGAACCTTCCACGTCCGCCTCCGCTGCCTCGATTGCGGCCTGCTGCGCACTCAGGGAGGCGTTGTTGGCCAGCGCCTCCGCAATCCATTGCTCCAACGTTTCACGGGTTTCTGCCACAGCCGGCATCGAAAGTGCGATGAATGCCGCCAGAGTTGCCTGAGTTCCAAGGCGTCGAATCATTGGATCGCTCCTTTTTGGGCAAGCTTTTTCAAACGGGCGCGCTGCCAGAGATAGAAAATCACCGGAATCAGCAGCAGGGTCAGGATCAACGTGGTCACCATGCCACCGATCATCGGACCGGCGATGCGTTGCATCACTTCCGAGCCGGTGCCACTGCCCAGCATGATCGGCACCAGGCCAGCTACAATGGCCGCGAAGGTCATCATGATCGGACGCACCCGTTGCGCAGCCCCGTGGCTGATGGCCTGGCGCAGGGCATCCGCCGACAGTTTCCCGGGCTGATGTTCAACGGTCTCCAAAGCGTTGTGCAGGGACTGGTTCAGGTACACCAGCATCAGTACACCGATTTCTACCGCGACTCCGGCCAGGGCAATAAAACCGACGGCCACAGCCACGGACAGGTTGTAACCCAGCAGATACATCAGCCAGATGCCGCCGATCATGCCGAATGGCAGGGTGCCGAGGATAATGCCCACCTCGGTCAGGTTGCGGAAGTTCAGGTACAACAGAATGATGATGATCGCCAGGGTCAGCGGAACCACCAGCGTCAGGCGTTCCTTGGCACGCTGCATATACTCATATTGGCCGGACCAGGCCAGGGAGTAGCCGGCGGGCAGATCGATCTGTTTCTGCACCACGGACTGCGCTTCCCTTACCCAACTGCCCAGATCCCGGCCCTCGATATCCACCAGAGTCCAGCCATTGATACGGGCGTTTTCCGACTTGATCATGGGCGGCCCCTTGTCGATCCGGATATCCGCCACATCCGCCAGCGCGATACGCTGGCCGTTGGGTGTCACCATCGGCAGCAGGCGCATCTGCTCCACCGAATCCCGGTAACCCTGGGGATAACGCAGGTTGATGGGATAGCGCTCCAGACCCTCCACCGTACTGGCCACGTTCATGCCGCCAATCGCGGTACGTACGACCGATTGAATGTCTGCGATATTCAGCCCGAAACGGGCGGCAGCCTCGCGCTGTATATCCACCTTGATGTAGCGTCCGCCGGCCACCCGCTCGGAAAACGCAGAGGCTGTGCCGGGTATGTCAGTCAACACCCTTTCGAGCTCTTCCCCTATACCCTGGATTACCGCCAGGTCAGGGCCGGCCACCTTGATGCCCACCGGGGTCTTGATGCCCGTGGATAGCATGTCGATACGGGTTTTAATGGGCATGACCCAGGCGTTGGTAAGGCCCGGAAGTCTGACGGTTTTGTCCAGTTCGCGGCGCAGGGACTCCGGGGTCACGCCGGGTCGCCACTGGTCCCGTGGTTTGAACTGGATAAAGGTCTCAATCATGGTCAGCGGGGCCGGATCGGTGGCCGTCTCGGCGCGGCCGATTTTGCCGAATACCGTTTCCACTTCCGGAATACTGGCGATCAGCTTGTCGGTCTGTTGCAGAATCTGCCGGGCCTTGCCAATGGAGATACCGGGATAGGTGGTGGGCATATACATCAGATCCCCCTCGTCCAGGGGTGGCATAAATTCACTGCCCAGCTTGTTGGCCGGCCAGAAGCCGATGATCAACACCACCAGGCCTCCGGCAAGCATCAATGCCGGCCGTCGCAAAGCCCAGCCGATAATCGGCCGGTACAGGGCGATCAGCATCCGGTTGATGGGATTTCGATGCTCTGGCAATACCCTGCCACGGATGAAATAGCCCATCAGCACTGGAACGAGAGTGATGGCCAGCCCCGCTGCTGCCGCCATGGCGTATGTTTTGGTGAACGCCAGGGGCGCGAAGAGCTTGCCCTCCTGAGCCTCCAGGGTGAAGACCGGCAGAAAGCTCACGGTGATGATCATCAGTGAGAAAAACAGCGCCGGCCCCACCTCACCCGCGGCCCGCGACATCACGGCCCATCGGTTTTGCGGTGTCAGCGGGGTTCGCTCCATGTGTTTATGGACGTTCTCCACCATCACGATGGCCCCGTCCACCATGGCACCGATGGCAATGGCAATACCCCCGAGGGACATGATATTGGCGTTGATGCCCTGGGCATGCATCACCACGAATGCCGCAAGGATACCCACGGGCAGGCTGACGATGACCACCAGCGAGGAGCGAAGGTGAAACAGAAACACCGCGCAGATCAGGATGACCACCAGGAATTCCTGCAGCAGCTTTCCATACAGGTTGTCCACGGCGTTGTTGATCAGGGTCGAGCGATCGTAGGTGGGCACGACCTCTACCCCATCCGGGAGGCTGGCCTTAATCTCCTCAAGACGTTGTTTGACCCCCTGAATGGTTTCCAGTGCGTTTTCGCCGAAGCGCATCACCACGATGCCACCAGCCACCTCGCCTTCTCCATTCAGTTCGGCGATACCCCGACGTATCTGGGGTCCTAACTGGATATCTGCCACATCCTTCAGCAACAGGGGCTTGCCATTGTCATTAACACCCAGCGGTACCTGGCGCAGATCATCCTCGTTCTGCAGATAGCCGGTAACCCTGACCATGTATTCCGCCTCGGCCATCTCCACCACGGAGGCGCCGGTTTCCTGGTTGGCGCTGTTGATGGCGGCATGAATACGCTGCAACGTGATGTTGTGGGCGCGCAGTCGGTCTGGGTTCACCACGACCTGATACTGTTTCACCATGCCGCCAACGCTGGCCACCTCGGACACACCGGGCACGGTTTGCAGTTCAAATTTCAGGAACCAGTCCTGAATAGCCCGCAGTTCCGACAAGTCATGCTGGCCCGTGCGGTCTACCAGGGCGTAGGAGTATACCCAGCCAACGCCCGTCGCATCCGGCCCCAGCTCTGGTTTGGCGGCATCGGGCAATTCTCCGGCCACCTGGCTCAGGTACTCCAGTACCCGGGAGCGGGCCCAGTACAGGTCGGTGTCGTCATCAAAAATCACGTAAACGAAGGAATCGCCGAAGAAGGAATACCCCCGAACCGTCTTGGCGCCCGGTACCGACAGCATGGCGGTGGTCAGGGGATAGGTCACCTGGTCTTCCACCACCTGGGGTGCCTGGCCCGGATAGGGAGTTTTGACGATCACCTGCACATCCGACAGGTCCGGGATGGCGTCAATGGGCGTTTCCTTGACGGAATACAATCCCCACCCCGTCAGGATGAGGGTGGCGAGCAGCACAAAAAAACGGTTATGGAGTGACCACTGGATAATACGGTTAATCATGAGCTGAGTCCGGTCTGGTGATCGAAGTCACCTGCTGGCCCTTGCCAGCGGGCGTCAGGGTGAAGACCACCGTGTCATCCTTGCTCAGGCCATCCAGCGTTACTTCGGGCGCAACTGAAAATCCCATGGTCATGCTCGGCCAGTTCAGCGCCGGAATGGGCTCGTGATTCAGCGTTACCTTGCGTTTTTCAGTGTTGATCTCGGTAATCACACCCCGGCTCTGGATCGGGCCCGCGGCCTCGTTGGTGTCCATACCGGACATCGAATTCATACCGTTATCGGCCATGCTGGCGTTGTTTTGCTCCTCCGGTTCCAGGCGCAACATAGCGGCCTCAAGGCTAGTTTCTGAATCAATCAGGAACTGGGCGGACACCACCACCTGCTGCCCTTCCGTCAGCCCCTCGCGAATAACCACCCTGTCGCCTGCTTCCTGGCCGGTCTTGACGGGCACCGGACGAAAATAGCCGTCGTCTTCGGCCAGTAGCACGTGCTGACTGTCACTTCGCTGGATAAGCGCCGGGCGCGGGATGGTGAGCAAGTCCCCACCGATGGGAGCGTCCATGGTGAGAGTCACGAACATATTGGGGCGCAGCTGGCCATCTGGATTGGGGACGCGCACCCGAGCCCGCAGAGTCCGCGTCTTCGCATCCAGCTCTGGATAGACGTAATCGATGGTGGCTTCCCAACGGGTGCCCGGCATGGATGGCGTGGCGAATTCAACGGCCTGGCCGGTCATCACCAGCCCGGACTGACGTTCGAAAAACTCGGCGATCACCCACACCGTATCGCGGCTGCCGATGGCCATGATTTCGGTATCCGGGCGCACGTACATACCGGCACGGGCGGGCAAGGCGGCCACATAGCCAGAGCCGGGGGCAAACACGGTGATGCGCTCGCGGATCTTTCCGGTTTTTTTCAGGTTGGCGATCTGGGCGTCGGTCATGCCAAGCGCACGCAGTTTGCCGCCAGCTGCCCCCGACTGCGAACCCCGGCTCATGCGCTCAGACATCAGAAATTCCTGCTGGGCGTTTACCAGCTCCGGTGAATAGATCTCGTACAGCGGCTCACCACGGTTGACCGTTTCCCCCAGTGAGCGTACGTGCAGTACCTCAACCCAGCCGGCAATGCGGCTGTGAACGTGGATCAGTTGGTCTTCATCATCGGTGACGTAGCCCACGGTTCGAACCGGAACAGAAACCGCACCCCGGGACACCGCCTGGGTTCTAACGCCCAGATTGGCCCGGACGGCTGCGCTTATCGTCACCCCGCCGTCGTCCCGTCCGCTGTTTTCCTCGGCGTATACCGGCACCAGGTCCATACCCATGGGAGACTGGCCGGGCTTGTCACGGCGATAGTTGGCGTCCATGGGTGCCACCCAGTACAAGGGCTTACTATCAGATGATTCCTCAGCAGGGTTACCAGAACCGGCTGACTCAGACATCGGCATGGTTTGTTGACTGGTCAGCCAGCCAAGACCAAAGCCGATAGCGATTACTATCGCCACCAAGGCAATGCGCATTGATGTTTCCTCGTTTAAAGCTTATGAGCGCACGTTCGCCGCCCACAGGGCCGACTGAACGTGCAAATTAAAGACTCAGTTCAGGCTTTTGAGGAATTGGGGGGTGGTGTGAGGGTATCGAGGATGATGCTGAGATAGCCTTCATGGGGACGACGATGGGCGGGGTCTGACAGAGATTGCACCGGCGCGACTGCTTTTTCAGAAACCAGTGCACATAACATCGTACCGCAGTTGCCCTGATTGGCAGCGATAGCACAATCCACCGATGTCATATCGCCACAAGCCATATTCTGTTCTGAACGCCCGTTATTTGAGGCTAAACCAGCGTTGCAACAATCCATCGTCGCCAATTGGCTGAAACGGGCAGGATGTTCCGTTGCGTCTGCCGTAAATTGCCCAAATGCCAGCACCGGCTGTATTACCATGATCAGCAACAGCAGGTTAACAATGGCTTTAGGCGTTATTGAGCGTGGCAAGTGGAGTGACCTATATTGATGATTCTAAAAATGCTTTGACAAAAATGTGCGCATATCAAGACTTGGTGCGTATCACTAACCCGCCCCGACGGTTGATCACCATTACATGGGTTCGCGGCGGCTTACGCTGTGTTACTTCCATTCGCCAAGACGGTATCCTTAGAGTTGGCTTTAAGGTCAAGTCTTTTGTTGCCTGGATTTTAGTGGAGTGGGCCATGACATTACCCTCTCTGGGCAATAGCTTCGACAATCGGACAGTCGTCCATCGGCCCCTCGCCGGAACATGCCTCCAGAGAATCCGACAGGACCGCCTCAATGCGGGATAGACTCTGGATCTGATGTCGAATCTTCTCCAGTTGCTTTCTGGCGATGCGTTTGGCATCGGCTCGATCACCATTGGCATCCTGAAGCATCAGCAGTTCGCGAATCTCATCCAGGGTGAAGCCCCATTGCTTGGCGTGAATAATGAATTGCAACCGGGCAATCGCATCCTCCGGGTAACGGCGATAGTTGGACGAAGTGCGCGCAGGCTCGGGCATGAGATTCTCCCGCTCGTAGAAGCGGATTGCATGGCTGGCAACACCACTTTTTTCGGAGAGCTCACCGATATTGAACGTTTTCATCCACGCACCTCAGGCGTAATCTTGGAAGCACAGGGCTAACAATAACCTTGAAGTACACTTTAAGGTCAAGAGCTTTTCTGAAGGCCTAGCGCTTCTGGCTGCCGGACATGTTTGGCCTGGACCTGGAAAACTACGATGTGGAACTGAGCCTGCGCGCCACTCCCGACTCTGTTGGCATACTCCCCGGCCAACCCACTGAAGTATGGCGCTACAAGGCGGAATTGGAAAAGGGTCCGGACGATACGATCACAGAATGTAGCGGTGTCGTTGAAATAAAAACTGCTAGCATCCGGTGAACTAAACGATTTACTGGGTGTCACAGCCACTAATGTTCACAGTGTGGTGCTAGAAATCAGGATGACCGCAACAAACCGCCGAATTATGTCTCTGTTGCTATCACTGATTATGGTGATAAGCGGGCCGGCGTTGGCGATTTCCGAAATGGCCGGCGATCAGGCGGATGCGCCCATGATGATGGATTGCAGTTCCATGATGTCCGATGCAACCGGAACCAGCGACTCTGCCTCTGATGGCAGAGTCAGTTGTTTCACAGGTTCAGACATGGCCTGTCAGGCCGCCAACGGGCTGAACAGCTGTGGTGTCAGTATCGGTCTTTTGCCAACAGGCCCCAGCGGCTTGATTGATGCCGGTTCCCAGCCGGTTTTAAGCGCCCTTGAGAACGACTACCAAGATCCTTTCCTGGTTTCTATCACACCCCCTCCACAATTTCGCTCCTGAGTCTTAACCCGGACTTTTGCCCATTGCGGCAATGTCATTAACGTTAATTCTTACAAGAAAGCCTCGTGTTCACACCTATTCGTCACGAGTCTTTAACTGGAGCAAACCAAATGCGCAATTCAAATATCAAGCTTTCAATCACCGCTGCCATTTTCGCGGGTAGTGTTGCTTTCTTCTCTGTCTTCGCCCATGCCGAAGGCAACGGCATGATGGACCCTGACTCCGAGGAGAATGGAATGATGTCCTCCAAAGGCATGCACGGAATGGGTGGCATGATGGGCAGGATGTCCGACATGTCTTCGGAAGATCGCAAAGCGATGACGGAAGCCTGCATGAAAATGATGCAGAGCCATGGCGGCGATGAAATGAACATGAACGGCGGCGAGAAGGACCAGGACGCCTAAACCAAAACCCATTGCCCGGGGAAGCCAATGTGCCCGCCCCGGGCCTTGCATCGCCGATGACCGAATCACATCGAGGATTACCATGAAAACCAAGAAACTTGCCCTGTTTACAGGTGTAGCCGCTGTCGTTCTCGTTGCAGGCGCTAACACACTGGCAATCCAGGCTGGTGAGTCTGCCGAGCCATCAGCCGCAGTCGCATCCACTGCAGAGGCTGGCACAGCCATCACCATCTACAAGAACCCCAATTGCGGTTGCTGTCAGTCCTGGGCTGAGCATCTTGCGGCCAATGGCTTTGAGACCGACATTGTTGAAACCGACAACCTCAATCAAATCAAGCAGACTCATGGCGTGCCCCGCGAAATGGCGTCGTGCCACACCGCATTGATTGGCGATCTGGTGATTGAGGGCCATGTGCCGGCAGATGATATCGTCGCTTACCTCGAAAACCCGCAGTTCAACACCCTCGGTCTCTCTGTGCCCGGCATGGTCCAGGGCAGCCCCGGCATGGAAACCGGCCGGAAAGAGGATTATCAGGTCATCGCTTTCAGCGCCAATGGTCAGCAGCGCGTTTTCCGCGAACACAAGGATTACTGAGGAGAGCCAATAGCAAGAAAACTGGCCCCCATGAGTTAATAAGAGGCTCCTTCGTTCTGCACCATTTTGAACTTGCTTCAGGATAGACAGAGTGTTTTCCAGGCGTCATACGTGCTGAGGAAAACCTGCCCCGTGAGTTCCTCACAGAAATGAGTGCGGCGTAGACCGTCCATCACAGGGCCTTTCACCTCACACATATGCAGGCGTATATCCATAGCCTTGAGCCGGCCATTTATTGCCTCCAGGCTCTCAAGTGCTGAAGCGTCAATGGTATTTACCGCCTGACAAGCCAGAACCAGATTTTTCATCTTCGGTTGTTGAGACGTCAGCGCCATGACGGTCTCTTCCAGATAGCGTGCGTTGGCGAAATAAAGACTTTCATCAACTCGCAGGACGACGGATTTCTCGTCCGTTTCAACCGTGTGGCGCTCTACGTTTCTGAAATGCTCGGTACCCGGCACCCGGCCAACAATTGCACTGTGCGGACGACTGGTGCGATACAGATAAATCCCTATCGATAGACCCACACCGACCAGGATTCCGGCTTCAACGCCCTGAATCAGCGTAAGCACAATGGTTGCCAGCATCGCGGCGAAGTCCGCTTTTGAGTAATGAAAGGTGCGTCCAATGGCTTTTACGTCAATCAGGGTGCTCACTGCAATCATGATTGTGGCGGCAAGTGTCGCCTTTGGAAGGAAAGCGAGTATGCCGGTGAGTGTTAGTGTGGCAAGTGCAATCCCGACTGCGGTAAACATACCCGCAAGTGGCGTCCGGGCTCCGGCTTCATAATTCACAACCGAGCGTGAAAAACCACCTGAGACTGGAGAGCCCCCGCTTACGCCGGAACCTATGTTCGCCAACCCCATAGCAATCAGCTCAGAATTGGGATCGATCCTCTGGCGCCTTTTGGCTGCAAGGGTCTGGGCAATGGACACTGATTCTACAAATCCAACCAAGCTGATCAGAACGGCTGCGGGGACCAGAGCCGCCCATATGCTGGGGTCCATGGAAGGTAAACGGATCTCCGGTAGTCCGCTTGGAACTTGCCCCACCAGATTGACTCCGGCACTCCCCAAGTTAAAGTGCCAGGCCGCTGCTGTTGTCACAATAACCGCTGACACGGGGGCGGCTTTCGCAACGATATCTGCCCCCCGGGGCGCCAGACCGAGCCCGACCAGTGCATTTTTCAGATATTGGCGACACAGAAACAGGTACAGGAGAGTGCCGGCTCCAATAGCAAACGTGATCAGGTTGAAGGAGCCAAACTGGCTGATCAGGTTTGCACCCATTTCGATCAGATTGTGACCACCACCCTGTATACCGAGAACATGGCCAAGCTGACTGCCCGCAATAAGAATTCCGGAAGCGGTGACAAACCCTGAGATCACGGGGTGGCTCAGAAAATTTGCGATAAAACCAAGTCGCAAGACGCCCATGGCGAACAGAATCAGCCCCGACAGCGTAGCCAGTACAAGAGCGGCACCAACGTATTCGGGCGATCCTGTAACAGCAACGCCTCCTAACGCAGAGGCTGTCATCAGTGACGCCACTGCGACAGGACCAACTGCCAGCGTCGCACTGGTGCCGAATAAAGCGTAGACCACCAGCGGGATCATACTTGCATACAACCCAACTTCAGGCGGAAGCCCTGCCAACAGGGCATAGGCCAGGGCCTGAGGAACAAGCATGAGTGTGACGATAACCGCCGCAAGGCCATCGCTTAGCAATGTATCTCCACGATAACCTTTCAGCCAATCAACAATTGGCAAATACGCCGCAATTCGCTTCACCGTCAACCTTCCACGGCCGTCAGAGTTTTCGCTTTAGTGGTCTCGCCAACCATTTGCGCCCATCCAGACCTTTGTTTAAAACCGGTTGATCGGAATTTTCAGGTACACCTGTCCGTTATCCTCGGAGGGGGGCATTTTCCCCGCCCTCATGTTGACCTGAACGGCCGGTAGTATCAGTCGGGGCATTCCGAGCTTGGCGTCACGCTCTGAGCGAAAAACAACAAACTCGTCTTCACTAATATCGTTGCCCACATGGATGTTGCTGGAACGCTGCTCGGCGACGGTCGTCTCATGAATAAACTCATCGCGCCCCGCTGCTTTGTAGTCATGGCAAAGGAAAACGCGGGTTTCTCCGGGAAGCGCCAGAACTTTCTGAATGGAGTGGTAAAGGGTATGGGCGTCGCCCCCTGGAAAATCGCAACGGGCGGTCCCGGCATCCGGCGCAAAGAGTGTGTCGCCGACGAAGGCAGCATCTCCGATGACGTACGTCAGGCAAGCCGGAGTATGTCCCGGCGTGTGAAGTACACGTACTTTAAGCTTCCCAACCTGAAACACATCGCCTTCCCTGAACAGTCGATCGAATTGGCTACCATCCCGCGCAAAATCTGTTCCGGCATTGAAAGCTTTGCCAAACACCTCCTGAACGACAGCGATCTTTTCACCAATGCCTGTTTTTCCGCCGAGACGTTCATGGAGGTAGGGTGCAGCAGACAGGTGATCAGCGTGCACGTGGGTTTCTAAAACCCATTCCACACTCAGGTCATTGCTTTGAACGTACTCAATAATTTTGTCAGCGGAGCGGACATCGGTCCGGCCCGCGGCATAGTCGAAATCCAGCACAGAATCGATGATCGCGCAGGCGAAGCTATCAGGATCCTGAACGATGTAGCTGAATGTGTTTGTAGGCTCGTCAAAGAAATGCGTGACCAACGGATGTTGCATGGCGTCACCCTCGTTGCAAAGAGAATAGATAGGATTTCAACGTATCAGGCTTTATGTTATAACGATAGACCTAACGGTTATATTAAATAATTGAGATTATAGGTTGCAACAATCTCGTGGTATGCCTCCGTTACGTGGAGACGACACACTGTCCGCTGGGCAAATTGTGGCATTTGAAGAGGTATAGAAATGGACTGGAGCTCTTTTATTCAAGGTGCCTTCGGAGGTCTTTTAATAGGCTTGTCCGCAGTGATGCTTATGGTCACATTGGGACGTATTGCAGGCATCAGTGGGATGGTATCTGGTCTGATCTTTGATCGGTTTACTGCGGAGTCTGCCTGGCGACTGGCATTTGTGCTGGGCCTTATCAGCGGGCCTCTGTTGTTGGTTGTCCTGAACGGCTCGCTTGGAAATGTGGCGGGCAATCCGGAAGCCGTGGTCGGCGCGCCCATCGGTGGCGTGCCGCTGATGGTCGTGGCTGGTTTGCTGGTGGGCTTGGGGTCTGGTATCGGCAACGGTTGCACCAGTGGGCATGGTGTTTGTGGTATCGCCAGGCTATCCCCCAGATCCATGCTGGCAACGCTGGTTTTCCTCCTGACGGGTGTTGTAACCGTCTACGTCGTCAGACTCATGACAGGACACTCTTTATGAAACTGATTTTTGGTTACCTGGCTGGTTTGTTGTTTGGCCTGGGTCTGGCTATCGGCGGTATGACTGACCCCCATCGTGTTCAGGGGTTTCTCGACGTCTTTGGTAACTGGGACCCAACGCTCATATTTGTTATGGGCGGAGCGGTGATAACAACGTTTATCGGCTACCGATTGGTGTTCCGTCGTCAGGGCCCTCTTTTCGCAGAAACGTTTATCGTGCCCACACGTCGTGATATTGATACCCGTTTATTGATTGGTGCCGCTGTGTTTGGGATAGGCTGGGGTCTATCAGGTTATTGTCCGGGCCCAGCCTTTGCGTCAATAAGCGGTATAACCTGGCCTCTCGTGGCGTTATTGCTGTCGATGGTCGTCGGTTGGTGGTTGGCTCGCCGAGTCTGAGGTAGCGCAGCATAATTCACGAACGTTATAAATCCTCCTCATATATTTAAATCAACTTTAATTTGATCGTTTTCAGGACCATTTCAGAAACTAGTGATTAAATATAATCGACAACCAAATAGGAGGTGTCGATTATGAAGAACATACTTTTATTTACCGCAACAATCGCTCTCTCAACATATACATTTGCTGGCAACATGTCATCAGATGAAGATATGAAAGCCACACACGATCAGTCTAAAGATAAGCGCTCCTTCGAAAACATTCTCAACAATGACGAAATGAAACGCTTACACAAACAGATGACTCGCTATGGCATGTCCGAACCTGGATTCGAGGCACGCCTGGAGATGACTACCACTGACAAAGGCCGGGCGTACCATAGAGCACTGGAAGAAGCAGAGAAAAATACCGCAGGGTGAACCCTGCGGCCAAGTTAACTCATGGAGACATGAGAAATTTAACCATACGAACCTGAAATCAGGCTGAAATACTAAACTGGTTTTATGGTCAAAAGGGGAATGTCATGAAAAAACTAATGGTGATCGCAGCAATCGCAGCTTTGTTTTCAACTATGACCTCAGCCAATTCAGGTTTAGCGGACCGTATTAACGAGGCTCGCACTTATCCTAATAAAATGGTTGAGGATAAAAAGGTTGAAACTTGCATGGAGCATATTAAGAAAAACGAAAAAATAAGCCAGGTTAGATCGCAGAGCACTGAAAAGCATGCAAGCGACATGAGCCATAAATACTCATAAACTGAAGCGGATAATTTAGTTGCAATAAATAACCGACCCCCGTTCAAATGGCGGTGGTCGGTTATCGCTCGTTACCCGAACATTGAAGTGTCACCGTTTTGGCGCCAACCGTACTACCCTCAACCGCAATGCGTTCACGATCACGCTAACCGACGACAGCGACATGGCAGCCGCCGCGAAAATTGGAGAAAGCAGCAAGCCAAAAAACGGATAAAGAACACCCGCTGCTATCGGAACGCCAGCGGAGTTGTACACGAAAGCAAAAAAGAGATTCTGCCGTATATTGCGCATGGTCGCCAGGGACAACCGGCGCGCTTCGACGATACCCATAAGGTCGCCACGCAGCAGGGTAATTCCCGCGCTTTCGATGGCCACATCGGTGCCCGTACCCATAGCCACCCCGACATCCGCAGTTGCCAATGCGGGCGCGTCGTTTACACCGTCTCCCGCCATCACCACAACGCGGCCTTCGTCTTTCAGGCGCTGGACAATCTTGCCCTTGTCTTCCGGCAGCACTTCCGCTTCCACTTCATCAATATGCAATTTGCGGGCAACCGCCTCGGCTGAGGTGCGGTTATCGCCAGTCAGCATGACCACTCGAATGCCATCTTCTTGCAGGGCCAAAATGGCGGCCTCGGTGGTTTCCTTAACCGGATCGGCAATGGCCAACAACCCAGCAATTTTTCCATCGACGGCGGCAAATATCACGGTGGCACCATCTTTGCGGAGCTGATCGGCTTCGCCGTCAAATCTCGTGGTGTCGACATTGTCCGATTCCATCAAAAGGCGATTGCCAAGCAGCACCCGCTTGCCGTCGATTTTTCCGGTTACCCCTTTACCGTTGGGAGAGTCGAAGTCTTCCGCATCCGGCAGCTTCAGCTCCATGCCCTTGGCTTTGTCCAGAATGGCGTGGGCCAGTGGATGCTCACTGCCTTTCTCGAGTCCGCCCGCAAAACGCATCAAAGCATCGTCATCGTACCCATTCGCTGTAACAATTCGGGTGATTTGTGGCTGCCCCTCCGTCAACGTGCCGGTCTTATCCACTACCACCGTATCTACCTTTTCCATGCGTTCAAGGGCTTCCGCATCGCGGATCAGCACACCACTTTGGGCGCCGCGGCCAACACCTACCATGATCGACATGGGCGTTGCCAGACCCAGTGCGCAAGGGCAGGCAATGATCAGAACACTGACCGCCGCAATCAGCCCGAACGCCATGGGCGGTGTCGGCCCAAGGAATGACCAGGCTATAAAGGCAACAATGGCAATTAGGATCACGGTGGGCACAAACCAGCTCGCCACCTTATCGGCAAGCCCCTGGATCGGTGCGCGGCTGCGTTGGGCGCTGGCCACCATCTGCACGATTTGGGAAAGCATGGTGTCCCGGCCAACCTTGTCGGCCCGCATGATAAAGCTGCCCTGTTGGTTTATACTGCCGCCAATCACTTGGTCGCCAGACTTTTTGCTGACTGCAAGAGGCTCACCGGTCACCATGGACTCATCCACGTTGGAGCTGCCTTCAAGTAACTCACCGTCCAGCGGCACCTTGTCCCCCGGGCGCACTCGCAGGCGATCACCCACCTTGACCTGATCCAGCGACACATCGGACTCGTCGCCCTGGTCATCCAGCTTTCGGGCCGTCGCCGGTGCCAGATCCAGCAGCGCCTTGATCGCGCCCGAGGTTTTCTCCCGGGCCCGCAGTTCAAGCACCTGGCCTAACAGAACCAGCACCACGATGACCGCAGCCGCCTCGAAGTAGACGGCGACAGAACCGTCTTCCTGCCGAAAGGCGTCGGGGAAAATCTGGGGCGCCAGTGTCGCCACCAGGCTGTAGATCAGCGCCACGCCAGTACCAATGGCAATGAGCGTGAACATGTTCAGATTGCGGCTGACGACGGACTTCCAGCCTCTGACAAAGAAAGGCCAGCCACACCAGGCCACTACTGGCGTCGCCAACACCAGTTGAATCCAGTTGGACATTTGTGGGGCAACGATCTGGTCAAGGCCGGTGAGATGTCCGCCCATTTCCAGCACCAATACCGGCAGGGCCAGCACCAGGCCAATCCAAAATCGACGGGTCATGTCTTTGAGCTCTGCCGAGGGCCCGTCATCCAGACTTACCTGCTCGGGCTCCAGGGCCATACCACAGATAGGGCAATCTCCGGGGCCCTGCTGGCGAATTTCCGGATGCATCGGGCAGGTGTACATGGTGCCCGGAGCCACGGGTTCGTCCTGTTTCTGTTCTCCACTGAGGTAGTGTCCCGGGTCGCCGTCAAACTTCGATTTGCACCCCGAAGAACAGAAATACCAGGTTTTCCCGCCATGCTCGCTGCGATGTTCCGCCGAGTGTGGATTCACCGACATGCCGCAAACAGGATCTTTGACCGTGTGCTCAG
The DNA here is from genome assembly GCF_042604615.1 of Marinobacter sp. M5B. NCBI lineage: Bacteria > Pseudomonadati > Pseudomonadota > Gammaproteobacteria > Pseudomonadales > Marinobacteraceae > Marinobacter > Marinobacter sp. M5B. Next base: position 1,793,135 of record NZ_CP156894.1, on the reverse strand, counting down.
CCGTCATGGCCGATCCCTCCCTATCGAGTTCTGGTGATTAGTGATGATGAGCATGAGATTCTTTGTGTCCCGCTTCTTCGGCTTCTGTGGCCTTTTTCAGGAACAGTTGCTCGGCCACTGCGATAACAATCATGGTGACAACCGCCACGCCAATAACAAACGGGTCAGTATTCAGTTTGACCCAAACGAAGCCACCAAGAGCGAGCAAATCCAGAACAATTGCCACCGTGGGCACCCACACATTGGCCTTCACATCCTCCCGTAAATAGCGCAGAACGCCCCAATGGATAGCAATGTCCATGATCAGGTAAAAAATGATGCCCAGCGCTGCAATTCGGGACAGGTCGAAGAACGCCGTGAGGATAAGCCCAAGCACCACGGTATAAACCAGCGTGTGCTTCTGGATGCTACCGGGCATGCCGAAATGACTGTGGGGGACCAGCTTCATTTCAGTCAGCATGGCCAACATGCGTGAGACGGCGAAAATACTGGCCAGAATGCCACCGGCGGTGGCCATCATGGCAATGGCGACGGTAAACCAGACGCCGTAGTCGCCCAATGCGGGACGCGCAGCGGCCGCCAGAGAGTAGTCCTGCGTCTTGATGATTTCCGCCAGGGACAGGTTACTGGCAACGGCGAAACCGACCAGGGTGTAGATCACCACGCAGGCTGCGATGGAAATAATAATCGCTCGCCCCACGTTTCTCTTGGGGTCTATGACTTCCGAGCCGCTGTTGGTGATGGTGGTAAAACCTTTGAAGGCCAGAATGCCAAGGGCCGTTGCCCCCAGGAAATTGCCAAAGGTTCCAGCCTCACCGGGGCTAGAGAAATCAACAGAAACACTGTCGGCAATCCAGATACCCACCAGCCCGAAAACCAGAATGCCTCCGATCTTCAGGATACCTATAAAGGAAGCCACGCCCTGAATCATTCGGTTGCCCAACAGATTGATCAGAAACGCGGCCAGAATTAGTGAGACGCCAAGAATGGGCACCATGCGGCCACTTTCATCGCCACCGAACAGTTGCATGGTGTAAGAACCGAAGGTTCGCGCAAGAAAGCTCTGGGCAATCACCATCGAGAAATACATCAGCAAAGCATTGAAAGCCGTCGGTAACCGATTGCCATAGGCTTTGTGCAGGTACATGCCGATGCCCCCGGCTGACGGGTAGGCATTGGAAATTTTGATGTAGGAATAGGCACTGAAGCTTACGATTACCGCCGCGGCCAGAAACGCCAACGGGAAAAGAACGCCGGTCATCTGCGCCATCTGCCCGGTAAGGGCAAAGATACCGGCGCCAATCATGACACCGGTGCCCAGCATAACAGTTCCCGGAAGTGTAAGACTGCCTTCCTGATAGCGCGTGGTTCTGTCGTGCGTGCTGCTCATACAACCTCCTGTTGTTTTGAACGGCGTTTGATACTCAATAAATAGCCAATGCTGGCTTGGGTAGATCTCACTTGCATCAATGTCGAGAAAAACGGGCCAAAGAAATATCTTTAGCCCCTAAGTACCTGATCAGAATGCGATGCGCGCGCCAATCACAGCAAACCAATCTGCTGTACTGCCGCCGTCCGCTTCGGCAAAGTCGGCACTATCGCCGTATTTGCGCTCATGCACCACGCCCACATAAGGCGAGAACGCACGGTCGATCAGATCATAGCTCAACCTGAGTCCGGTTTCGGTAGAAACCAGTCCTTTACCAACGCCAATTTCCCGGTCCTCGCTAAACGCAACCGTGGCATCCAGCGTTGCCGCCAGAATCCAGTAGTTGGTGAGAAGCAGCTCGTACTCGGCATCCAGTTCGGCTGACGTATCGCCATCCTTACTGACATACAGGTTTGCATCGATCTCAAACCATTGGGGCGCCAGCCCGGCTACACCGAGAACGGCATATGTACGGTCCGGCCCCTCGGGCGTATCGAAACGCACGCCCGCTTTGGCGTCGAAGAACTTGGAGATGGGGATCTGGCCGACCAGCTGGTTTTCCAGTATTTCGTAGGCCTGCTCCTCTATCTCGTATTCCCCGGTTGTGAGCAGCCGGACTTTGAACTCGTCGGTGCCATAGAAGGCGTCCGCGTTCCAGACTCCAAGTTCCTCGTTATCGTCGCTGTAGCGGTATTCAAACTCCTCGAATTGAACACCCCAGGTTGTGAGCGGCTGTTTACGAGCGGTGGTGTCGGAGATCATTTCCTGAGCTGTCACCGCCGTTGAGAATCCGATAGAGGCAAAGAAACTGACCGCAACAAGTGATCGAATACAACTCATGCCTCACCTCCTTCTTCAGCAGCCGCGCCTGTTTTTGCCTGCGTCGACTCTGGCCCACCTTCAACAATCACCTTACGGAACATACCAGCGGCCGCGTGGTAAGAGAGGTGGCAGTGGAACGCCCATTGGCCTGGCTCATCAACCTCGGTTTCCATGTACACCGTAGTGCCTGGGTTCACGCTAATCGTGTGCTTGATCGGGTTCCACTGGCCTGCGCCAACATCAAGGATGGACCACATGCCGTGCAGGTGCATGGGGTGAGTCATCATGGTTTCGTTGACAAACTTGAAGCGGACCCGCTCACCGTATTTCAGGCGGATCGGATCGGCATCTTCGTACTTAACGCCATTGATACTCCAGGTGTACCGCTCCATATTGCCGGTCAAACGAAGCTCTATTTCTCGAGTCGGTTCGCGGTCTTCATACAGTGGATCTTGGGCCTTGAGGTCAGCGTAGGACAGGAACTTGCCGCCATTGGCTGCTGTAGGTACGAGGCCACTACCCTTGGCGTAGAAGGGATCACTTGGACCTTCTTTTTTACCCATCGCCATGGAACCGTGATCCATGCCGGACATGCCAGAGTGATCCATGCCTTCCATGTTGGAATGATCCATTCCTTTCATATTCGAGTGGTCCATTCCCTCCATCGAAGAATGATCCATTCCAGACATCCCTTCTGAGCTATTCATATCCATGTCGCCATGATCCATGCCAGCCATGCTGCCGTGGTCCATGCCGGCCATACCGCTCATGTCTGCCATAGTCAGGCGCGCCGGTTCGCGCAGTTGCGGCACGGCCGCTTCCATACCCTCTTCTGGGGCCAGTGTCGCTCTGGCATAGCCCGAACGCCCCATGGATTCTGCGAAGATGGTGTAGGCCTGCTCATCTTTCGGACGGACGATCACATCGTAGGTTTCCGCCACACCGATCCGGAACTCGTCCACACTAACCGGCTGAACGTTGTTGCCATCAGCCTGCACAACCGTCATGTCCAGACCGGGGATCCGGATATCAAAGTAAGTCATCGCCGAAGAGTTGATAAAACGCAGCCGAATGCGTTCGCCCGGCTCGAAGATCCCTGTCCAGTTTTGGCTTGGTCCTTTGCCGTTGATCAAGCCCGTAAAGCCTTGGAGATCCTCAACGTCCGCTTTCATCATCCGCATGCCACCCCAGGCCATACGGTCACTGACGGTGTTCATCAGGCCATTTTTTGACACGTCCGAGAAAAACTCGCCAACGGTTTGCTGCTCGCGATTGTAGTAATCCGGCATCATTTTCAGGTTGCGCATGATGCGGTCACCGGAATGGGGGTGCTTGTCAGTCAACTGCACCACGTATTCACGATCGTAGCGGAACGGTTCACGTCCCTCGGGTTCGATAACGATGGAACCGTAGGCGCCATCCGGCTCCTGAAAACCGGAGTGGCTGTGAAACCAGTAGGTGCCTGCCTGCTGAATAGGAAATTCGTAGGTGAAGGTTTCACCCGGCTTGATGCCTGGAAAGCTGATACCAGGCACACCGTCCTGATCAAAAGGAAGGATCAGGCCGTGCCAGTGAATGGACGTCATCTCGTCCAGGTTATTGGTCACGTTGATCTTTACGTTTTCGCCTTCTTTGAAGCGCATCACCGGTCCCGGAGATGCGCCATTGTATCCAATGCCTTCTTTCACGAAATCGCCAGTATCAATTTTTACCCGGTCGACCGTCAGGTCGTACTCACCGGCCATAACCATGGCTGGCATCAGCAGGCTTAAAAGTCCTGTCAGTAGGCGTGTTTTCATCTTTTTCTTACTCCAAACTGCACTTCGTTGAAGCAGGGCTGGGACACAGTCCCAACCCGTGCATTCGCGGGGTTGTCAGTACGCCGGTTTACTCAAAGTTAACGTCACCGTACATGCCGGCCTGGTAGTGGCCTGGCACGTTGCAGGCAAACTCAATGTCGCTTTCTTCGGTAAACTTCCAGACAACCTCCTTGCTCTGCCCTGGTTCCAGCAACACGCTGTTCGGGTCGTCATGCTTCATGGTTTTACCGTTGCCCATGTCCATATTCATCATATCCTGATTGAGCTTGCCGCCCTGGATCACGCCGTGTTCTACCATCATCATCATTTCTTTCTGATGGCCTTCATGCATGGAAGGGGTACCAATGTTGAACTCGTGGACCAGGCTACCCTCGTTCTTGACCACAAAACGCACGGTTTCACCGGTCTCAACACTGATTTCTTCCGGCTCGTAGTAGTTGTCGTACATTTCCACTGTGATAGTGCGAGAGGCCTCCGAGGCTTTACCCGGTTCGCCGCTGCTGGCGCCATGGCCGCCGCCATGAGCACCGGCGGCGAGGGTCACTGCCGACATCGACATGGCAGCGGCTGCAACAATCAACTTGGATGCGTTCATATTGTTTTCTCCATTAATAAAGTGGCCGGAAATTCCGGCGTCGGTTAGCTCTGAACAAAGAGGGATGCCAAAATACGAAACACACCATCGCGCATTAACCTGAATTCTTGCTGAAAATATCGAACTAATTGGTCGTTCAGGCTGAATTCAGGTTGATCGGCGACACTCGTTTCAAATTTGGCTCACAGCCTGGTTCAAAGAAGGAACGTCGTGATGCGATTACTGCTCGTTGAAGATGACCGTTTGCTGGCTGACGGACTAAGTGGACAGCTTGAAAAGGCGGGGTTCAGCGTTGATACAACCTATACAGCCAGAGAAGCCGCGATCCTGGGCGAGCAGGAGGATTATCGGGCCGCCGTTCTTGATCTTGGCCTGCCTGACGGCAACGGATTAGACGTATTAAGGAAGTGGCGAAAACATCAGATCGCCTTTCCGGTGCTCATTCTCACAGCAAGGGGCGACTGGCATGACAAAGTTGAAGGCCTCAAAGCGGGGGCAGACGATTACTTGGCAAAACCCTTTCAGACCGAGGAGTTGATCGCCCGGCTCAACGCCATTGTGCGCCGAAGCGAAGGGCGTATTCATTCAATGGTAAAAGCCGGACGCTACGAATTGGATGAGAATCGTCAGAGCTTGAAGTCCGACGACGGCAAGGAACACAGCCTCACCGGCACCGAATTTCGCCTGCTGCGCTGTCTGATGAGCCGTCCCGGCCATGTTTTCTCGAAAGAGCAGCTAATGGAACAGCTTTACAACTTGAACGACACTCCGAATGAGAACGTGATCGAAGCTTACATTCGCCGATTGCGGAAACTGGTTGGCAACGACACCATTGCAACCCGTCGCGGCCAGGGATATCTGTTCAATGACGCTGTTTAGTAAGCCGAGATCTGTCAAAGGCACGTTGCTTTTATTGCTACTGCCTGCCGGCATTGCGTTAATGGGGCTTGCATGGCTGGTTCACGGCCTCTTACTGGACCGAATGTCCCGGGAGTTCGTCGAGACACGTCTCAAAGATGAGGTCGCCTTTCTGGAGCACCAGATTCGTGATTCTGGCGGTCAATTGGATAGCCTCCAGACCGGTGACTACTTTCAGGAAGTCTTTCACCACGCCTTCGCCATACATTCTCCGTCCAAGACTATCATTTCCCCGGATTCGTGGGCGCCGGTGTTAACGTCGTTGATTGAATCAGCGGAGGATGGAACCCTTCGTGTGCAGAACGGAGATACAGTCGAAGGACCCAAGAACATTCTTGCGTACCGAAAATCGTTCCAGATGGACGATACGCCGATTGTAGTGATCGTGTCCGAGGATCTCGGCGCACTGAAACGCAGCCAGGCAGAGTTGCACGCGTGGACGGCCATCGTCTCTATTCTGCTGATTCTGCTCCTGGTCGTTGTGATCTGGTTCGGTATCAATTTGTCCATGCGCCCTGTCGTCGAGCTAAAGGCTACGCTAAAGCGACTTCAAGATGGCAAGGTTTCTCGGATTCATGTTCAGACGCCTGAGGAGTTTCGACCACTAGTCCAGCAGCTCAACCAATTACTCGATTCGCTTGATCAACGACTGGAACGGTCAAGGGATGCGCTGGCGAATCTCTCTCACAGCGTCAAGACCCCGATTGCGGCCGTCCGGCAGGTTCTTGAGGACACCAGCCGTCCACTCTCCAACGATCTCCGCCTTCAGATGACCGCGAGACTCAATGACATCGACAAACAGCTTGAAGCCGAGATGCGCCGAAGTCGCTTTGCAGGACCACAGGTTGGAAAAAGCGCTTACCCTCTGAAACAGGCGCGGGATCTACTTTGGATGCTGGGGCGGCTATACCCGGAAAAGTCCTTTGAACTGTCGAGTTCTCTGCCGGAGGAAGCCCGCTGGCCGATTGAGGAACACGACCTGAATGAAATCATGGGCAATCTCCTGGACAACGCAGGCAAATGGTCAGAACGATGTGTAGAGCTGTCACTTGTTCAGAATTCCGGAACATTGAAGATCTGCGTGACAGACGATGGGGCAGGCGTCCACGAGGCAGAAATCAGCAAGCTGGGTCAACGGGGATTGCGGCTGGACGAGCAGACCCCAGGCCATGGCCTTGGGCTGGCGATTGTTCGAGAAATTGTCGAACGCTACAGTGGAACCCTCCACTTCTCACCTGCTCCGAAAAGTGGGTTGTCCGTGATAGTTGACCTTCCCAGGGCGGTGCCGGTGATCAATCGTTGACCCGGCCACCTGGTATGTGGTTAAGCGATCACATGTGGATAGTGTTTGTATAGAAAACTTTCCTCACAGTAATGCCTTTTTCAAGCTAGATTCAGCTTCGTCTGTTGTTATAGCGGGTCGCTTGAAGTCCGATCTCTTAGCTAATTTTGATTTGCTCTCGAGAAGGGCGACAGCCACAATTTTCCAACATCCAGAGACGGCGCTTATAGATGAAGGTTCTAATTGTCGAAGACAACGCGGTACTCGCAGAAAAAATCTCCGTTTGGCTTGCGAAGGAAAACTTTACTGTAGATGTTGCCCAAAACGGAAAAGAGGCAAATTTCTTCGTAGAGACAAGCAGTTATCAGGCGATCATTCTGGATATAGGACTGCCCGACGAGAACGGGCTTTCTTTGATGCAAAAATGGAGAAGCAACGGCAAAGATGAAGCCATCCTGATTCTAACTGCCAGGTCCAACTGGACAGAGAGAGTTGAAGGCTTGAATGCCGGGGCAGACGACTATCTTCCAAAACCGTTCGAATTTGATGAACTGAAAGCTCGACTTAGCGCCATCATAAGAAGAAAAGACGGGCGAACAACTGATAAGATAGCGGTTGATGGGTTTCTTCTAAGTTCAACCTACAGAACGCTAACAACCCCTGATCATAAAGAATTCAGGCTAACCGCAACAGAGTATCGCCTTCTTCAATGCTTCCTTCGATCTCCTGACAGAGTCTTTTCCCAGGATGATCTTGTTGAATCACTTTACAATATCGAAAGATGCCCAACGCGAAATGTTGTTCAGGTATATATTGCGAGGCTTAGGAAAATACTTGGGAAAAAAAGAATAAAAACGTTGAGAGGGCAAGGTTACTATTTCGCGAGAGAGACCCACTAAAAAATTTATACTGCGAGTCACGTCAGTAACTCTCACCTGACTCGCAGAAAACCAAAAAATTACTGTTTCTTCAATAGATCAGCAACTAGCTCCTTGATTACTCGATGCTCTTCCTTCAACTTCTTGACCGTCTCGCTTTCTTCAGAACGATAGTCGGAGGACCGTTCATCGATGCTCTTATCAGGGTAGCTTCTTGCCTCATTATACCTATCTGCTTGTCCGCCATTGCTGCCTGCGAGGGCTATGGAAGCCCCGGTTCCTAGAAAAGATGCTATTAAAATTACAGACACTTTTTTCATAAACAGCTCCGATATGTCATTCTATTCAACCAACGAAATTCAATCGCCTCACGCAGTTAGTAGAACATCGAAACCTTAAACACATTTGAATGTGGACGTATTTTAAAGATTTTCACATTCCGTAAACTACAGGCCCACAGCTATTCAGGCAGATTTTGACAAGACTAAACGAACGACCAAAGCACAACCCCTCCAGCGTCAGGTGAGTTGCGACACGCATCAATCCCATCTATGCTTTCAAGCTCAGTCGCCTCTCTAGCCCTCAGCTAGCTCCTCCCGCTCAATCGACCATAACTAATACCATGACAGCGCAGAAAAGCATCCGAAAAACTGCACTCCAATATGGCATCGTTTTCAGCCTCTTGTATTTTCTACTAATTTTTTTCTCGCACACTTATGTAATAGAGCAGCTTTCGAACGAGTCCAGAAAACATCGCCTTGACAAGGAGGTGGAGAGTTTTCAAACCATCATTGAAAACGAAGTTCCGACGCCCGACGAGATTGGCAGCATGATTGATCGATTCCAATTGCTACTGGAGCACGCCCTCGTCGTCGAAATGAAAGACGGAAGCATCATTGCCAGTAGCAACATAGATCAAACAACGTTGCGCATGGTTTCAAGAAAGCCGGCGGGCTTTGTAGAAATATCCCAAGGTGCAGATGGCCTTCTTGGATTGAAACGAGGTGTCGGAATTGATAGTCCGCTTTCGTCAGTCACCATCCTGGAAATGGAAAGCGGACTAGCTGAGCGATCCAGTGGGGCTCACCTGACCTTGCTGGCTGCCTCCGCATTATTACTTGTTGTTCTCTTGGCTCTGGTAGGCACCACTACTTACCTCGCTTTGAAACCGATCGAACACATCAAGGAAGACATGAGGAGACTGCAATCTGGCAAACAACCTCGTTTGAATCCTGACGCACCAGAGGAGTTCAGTCCGCTGATCAAACAGTTCAATAACCTACTTGAACTAGCAAGTCGTCGCCTTGACCGCCATCGCCGCCTCAATTCCGATCTTTCTCACATGGTCAAGACCTCGATCTCTGCCAATCTCGCAATCTTGTCAGACACTGGTTCATTACCTCCGTCCCGCGACGACATAGAGTTCATGACCTCCAACCTAAAGGATCTAAGCCGGTCCTTGAACTACCGCATGAGCAAGGCAGATATCTCCGGCAGGCAGATGGGGCAAACATGTTTGCCGATTGAAATAGCGAACAACGTCATTTCTGTCATGGAAAAAATCTTTCCCGATAAGAGTTTCCGTATTAATACATCCTTGCCGAATAACTTCAGTTGGCCCATGGAGCGTCAGGACCTATCAGAGTTATTCGGTAACCTGCTCGAAAACGGCGGGAAGTGGAGTCAGGCTGAGATTGACGTTTCAATAAGCCAGACCGATTCCGGGCTAACGATAGAAGTTGCAGACGACGGCCCTGGGATTACTCCAGAAGCGGCCTCAAAAGTGATGGATAGAGGTTCCCGGCTTGACGAAACCGTTTCTGGATTTGGATTGGGACTGTCCATCGTGTCCGAAATACTAGAAGACAATTTCGGACGGATGAACATTGGCCCCTCAGAAACAGGGGGCGCCAGAATTACAGTTGTGCTTCCTTTCCCAGAGTAGAGCACAACCATAATTCCTCCGCCCCGCTATGACGGAGGGATTACCCTCCCCTGCTCGCGATCAAAACTGTGTATTTCCACCTCTCTTCTACCGTTGCATATCATCGAGTTTAGCCCTTGAGAAGCGCGTGAATAGAGCCGGTAAAACAAAAAGCGTTAGGAAAGTCGCAGTCACGAGACCACCTACAATCACGCTGGCCAGTGGCTTCTGGATTTCCGCACCCACGCCCGTCGACAATAGCATCGGTATCAAACCGAGTGCCGAGGTTATTGCTGTCATCAAGACAGGGCGCAAACGGGAGACGGCACCTTCAAACACCGCGGCATCCACGCTTAACCCATCCTGTATTCGCTGATTGATGCTTTCGACCATAACGACCCCGTTAAGCACCGCCACACCGAACAGCGTGATAAATCCAACGGAACTGGGCACTGAAAGATACTGACCGGAGATCCAGAGTGAAAAGACGCCACCAATAACGGCAAGCGGCACGTTGACCAGAATCAACAATGCTTGACCGACCGAACTGAAAGCAAAGTACAGCAACAGCGCGATCAGGCCCAGAGATACAGGTACCACAATGGTCAACCGCTCCTGTGCTCGCTGCTGGTTTTCGAACTGACCACCAATATCAACCGAATAGCCGGGGGGAAGGTTCACTTCTGACGCGATGGTATCCTGAATATCGGCAACCACACTGCCCATGTCACGACCCTGCACATTGGACTGAATGACCACACGGCGCTGCACGTCATCGCGACGCACCTGAGGCGGGCCGGACTCAATAGACACATCGGCCACATCACCGAGTCTCACCCAGGCTCCGGACGGCGCCTGTAACCTGAGATCGGCAATGGCATCCCGGTCTTCCCGGAAACGTTTGGCCAGACGCACATAGATATCATACCGCTCATTTCCGTTGATGATCTGGCCAGCGGCGGCACCACCCAGTCCATCCCGGACGACACTCATCACATCAGACACGGCGAGTCCGTACCGGGAGAGTGCCTGACGGTCAGGCTGAACCACCAACTGCGCTTCACCAGCAATCTGCTCCATGGCCACGTCTCGTGTTCCCTGAACTGTTCGGACCGCCGCTTCGATCTGTTGGCCTTTCTCCGCCAATACATCGAGATCCGGGCCAAAGAGTTTGATGGCCAACTGCGCACGAACACCAGACAACAATTCATCAACCCGAGTCGCAATAGGCTGAGAAAAGTTAAACAGTAGCCCCGGGTGCTGTTCGAGCTTCTCCTCAAACAGGGCCTGCAATTCATAGCGATTGCTGGCGCTGGTCCATTCCGAAGTTGGTTTCAAGCCAATATAGATCTCTATATTGTTAACGGGCTCTGGGTCGCCGCCTATTTCTGCTCGACCAGCCCGGGACAGAGCATAAGTCACTTCTGGAAATTCCATCAACATGGCTTCCAGTTTTGGCGCAACTTCAAGCGCCGTATCAAGGCTTGATGAAGGGGCAAGCGTCACCCGGAGGTTGATCGTTCCTTCTTCCAGCTCAGGGACAAACTCAGTGCCGAGTCGAGGCACGACCAGGGCCGCCAGCACCACAAGAACAGCGGCAGCACCGACAACAGATCTGGTGTGTTTCAGCGACCAGTCAAGGCCCTTGCGATAGAGCTTCTCAAGAGGTTTTAGAACGAAGCTTTCCCTCTCCCGAATACCCTTGCGAAACACAAAAGAAGCCAACGCAGGCACAACGATGAGAGCGACGATCACAGCGGACACAATGGCCAGCATGATGCTGATCGCCATTGGCTGGAAAAGCTTGGCTTCCACACCTTCAAAACTGAACAGAGGCATGAAAACGACCAGAATAATCGCCGTCGCGAAAAAGATGGGGCGCGCCACTTCCCGGCCGGCTTCCTGGAGTCTAAGCGCAATGCCATGATCATCGTGTGACGCGTCCAACGGATCGGGGTCGTTTTCAACCAATTCATCCCGATGGGCGTCATGCTCAGCATCGGGATGCGTCAGATGTTTGAACATGTTCTCGACCATAACAACAGAGCCGTCCACCAGCATGCCAATTGCCACAGCAATGCCGCCCAGAGACATCAAGTTGGCCGAGAGGCCGAACCAGGCCATGATCATCAGCGCAATACCGATTGAAATCGGTATAGAAAGCAGCACGAGCGTTGTTGCCCGAAGATTCATCAGACACAGGGCAAGCACGATCGCAATGAACACAAAAGCCAACAGAAGCGCATTGGTCACCGTCTCTACGGCCTTGGTCACCAGATCCGCCTGGTTGTAATAGGGCTCAAAACGAACCCCACTCGGAAGCGCCTGATTTATGCGATCAATGCGGGCCTCGATGCCGTCGATGGTGGCTTTTGTATTGGCCCCCATTCGTTTGAGTACAATGCCAGAAACCACTTCACCCAGTTGTTCAACTTGACCGTCTTCATCCTTCCGGGTCATGGTCACCGCACCCTGGCGAACTTCAGTGCCCAGCGCTACTTGGGCGACATCGCTCACCGTCACTGTAATGCCATCACTGGTTTTAACGGGCACTTGACGGATCTGCTCCAGCCCCTGCTCGCCATTACCCAGCCAGCCCATACCGCGAATAACCAACTGCTCCTGTCCGCGGCCCATATACCAGCCCCCAACATTGGAGTTGTTGTTCTCCAGGGCGTCCATGACGTCGTTCTGTGATAAGTCATAGGACAGCATTCGCGCCGGGTTCAGGTTGACCTGGTATTGACGGACCTCCCCGCCAAACGACAGAATCTCTGTTACCCCTTCGGCGGGTATCAGCAACAGCTTGACCAGCCAGTCGTGCAAGCTGCGTAATTCCATTGCGTCGTACCCAGAATCCGGGTCAGCTATTAGCAAGTACTGGTAGACCTGGCCGAGACCGGACGTATTCGGGCCCATTTCAGGCACCCCGACCCCGTCCGGAATCAGCTCCCGCGCGGCCTGCAACCGCTCGAAAACCAGTTGGCGCGCGAAATAGATATCCGTGCCCTCTTTAAAGACCACGGTGACACCAGACAACCCGGTTTTGGAGATGGACCGAACCTCCTCAACATTCGGCAACGCATACATCACCGCTTCAATGGGATAGGTGATCAGCTGCTCGACTTCCTCAGCCGCAAGTCCGGGCGCCTCTGTATTAACAGCAACCTGGACGTTTGTAACGTCGGGGAAAGCATCAAGGTTCAGTTTTGGTATCTGAAACGCGGCCGTGGCGATAAGCACTGCAAGCGCAATAAGAACCAACAGGCGGTTCTGAACCGCCCAGTCGACAACTCGGTTGAACATAATGGCTCCCGGAATCAGTGGTTGTGTGGGTCAAAGCCGCCTTTGGCAATTTCAGAGGCCACAAAAAACGCGCCCCGCGAAACGATCCGTTGGCCCGCAGTCAGGCCGAAAATTTCACGGAGTCCGCCAATTGAGCGACCCAGTTCCACTTCCACAGGCTCATACTCCGCTTCAGCCTCTTCCACATAAACCGTCCAGTCGCCATCGGCGCCTCGCATCAACGCACTCTCCGGCACCGCAAGCACCGGCTCCGTGGTTTTAAAAAGGAAATACACATCTGCAAACATTCCGGGATGGAAACGATCTTCAGGATTGTCCAGCTCCAACCGAACAATCCGCGTGCGGGTCACAGCGTCAATGGTATGAGCTTCCTGGGATACCGTTGCCACAGCTACACGACCTGCGACTCTTACTTCCGCTTCTGCCCCTTGCTTAAGGACAATGTCGGAGTTTGCTGGCAGGTGAGCCTCTACCCAAAGTTCGCTTTCATTAGCCAAAGTCACCAGCGGTTGGCCTGCCTCAACTCTTTGTCCTTGCTCAAACTCATCGGTCAGCACTGCGCCATCCACGCGAGCCCTGAGCGTGTATTCACCGAGACTACCTACGCCGCTGGCCTTCAACGCACCAATGTCATCATCGTTTAGCCCATAAGCAAGCAGAGTCGCCCTCGCCCCTTCAATATTGGCTTTCGCGGTATTGAACCGTTGATCACCGACCACGGAACGACCCAGCCCGCTGATTCGCTCCCATTCAGGAAAAGCTTTCCTGTAATCAGCCTGCGCTTGTGCCACCGTCTCACTGAACAGGGTTACCAGTTGCTGACCTTTGGTTACGTGCTCACCCAACTCCACGTGACGTCTCAACACCACCGAGGCAACCCGGGGGGACACGTGATAGCTGGTATAGCCGTTGGTCAGCAGCTCACCGGGAGCGTAGATTTCATAGTCAACGCGCTTGCTCTCGAGGGTTGCTACCTCAATGCCGGCGAGCTCTTTCTGTTTGGCATTGATGCTTGCGGTAGCTGCTTCTTCATGACCACCATCGCTCTCCTCTTCGTGGCCATGACCTTCTTCCTCTTCATGCTCACGTTCTTCAGCATGCCCGCCCTCATACTCATCCTCTTCACCGGTGCCTTCTCGATGATTGTCGCCACCGGCGGCATGATCATGGCCCGCCTCGTTATGAGCATCTTCCTCTGCCTGCACCAATGAAGGGGGAGCTATAAACAGCGTCAAAACAAATACTGAAATCAGAGTTTTTTTCATGATGAATATCCAGTTTCCAGAATATTATTGGAAGGGGGTGGTCAGTTCGCCAGACTGGCTCAATAGCTCAATCAGGCCCAGCTGCGCCAGCTTTTCCAGTTCAATACCGGTTTTCAGGCTCTCCGCGCGCTGGCCCAGCGCCTGGAGATACTCAGAGGTGGAGAGGTCGCCGACCTGCCACTGCTTCTCAAGCAAATCGGCACTTCGCTGTACACGCCCCTGGGATAGTTCTTTCCATCGACGGAGTTGCTTGTCGTATCGCTTCCAGGAAGCGCGAGCGCCTGCCAGGTCGTATTGTTGTTTCCGGTAGAGCGCCTGAAACCGCGCTTCGGCCTCCAGAGCCCGTCGATTCGCAGCCCGGATTTCAGCGCTGTAGTTATTACGGACGTTCAGAGGGATCGAGAATGTCAGGCCAACCACGTTCTCGCCGCCGTCACGCCCTCCGCTCAGCCCTACTGTCGGCGATGCTGTGGCTTTGCGTCTGGCAACCTCTGCCTCACTTTTCAGCACCTGCCACTCGGCTCGAGCGGCTGCAATTGACGGGTGTGCCAGCAGATCAGCCTCACCAATCTGGGACTCCAGCGCTGACCATATATACTCAGGGATTCCCCCATCCTGAAACCTCCAGTCCGGCAGACGTTCTCTAACCTGAGTTTCTGCCCGATCAACTGCGGCCTTTGCCTGGGCGACTTCGCTCAACTGACGGGATAGATTTAAAAACAGAAGCTCTGCGTCGGCACGCCCCAGATCACCTGCCTGCTGGCGCTGTTCAACCTGGTCCAGCAAGGCATCCAGGCGCTGCTGTTGGGATTCAGCAATTTCCTCAAACAGCGTAGTAGCGCGCCACTCGACAAGCGCAAACAATGATTCAGACGTTTGTGTCAGAACTGCTTCGCTCAAGCCAGCTTGCGCAGAAAGCCTGATCAGCTTTGCCTTCTCCTTTAATACGCCCTGTTGATCAGACCAATCGATCGTTTGTGACAGTCCTGCCTCAAAGTTATTCTCACTGCCCGTTCTGTCTGCTCCCACGGACAATTCCGGGTTATACAGCGGTTGTTCGCTTGCCTCAGCGTCCTCTTTCCGCGCTGCCGCCTGCTCTGTCGCTGCCAGTACCTCCGGGTGCTTGCTTATCTGGCCATTGAGCCAATTCGCCCAATTAACAGTCTCCGCTTGACCTAACAGAGGAATGGATAATAGTACTGAACACAGCAACGCCCGAGGCGAGTGCTTGCTTGCCTTCATCGTCTTTCTCCCGAAGCGATTAATAGCCAAAAATCATAGGTGTAAGGCGCCTATGACGAGGTAGGAAAAGATCGAGATAATAAGTGCAAACTTTGAAATGAGCTTGAATTCGGAAAAACAGTTCAGATATGAGTCGCTAAAAACTCTTTGTAACGCTTCTCAATGAGGCTAAGAACGGCAGCTCGCGACCAATCGCCGCGATGCCACCGTCTCATTCCAGGAAGGGGCTAGATTGAAGTGGGTTGGAGTGCGCTTTCGTCGGTCGCACCGTCTTCAATACGAACGGCCTGGACCAGGCGGGATACAAGTACCTTGCCATCCCCCGGGTGCCCATCCCGGGTCCTGCTCGTTCGCACAATGATGTCCACAACTTCATCGGCAACAGCATCGGTCGCTACATCTACTTCCAGCTTGACCATCTGCACTTTCTCCAGAGGCGATTCATCGCCAACCAGATGACCAAATTCGTTGAGAGACACGACAGCAATGCTTGCCACCCCCTTAACTTTGGCCAGAGCATCAACCACATGCTCTGCCATCACTTCTCTGACATACGCTTTTATTTCATACATAAACCGCCTCCTGACTATCAGACTTCAACGTCACGACGTTCGGATGCAAACCACTGATACACGCTGGGCAACACTACCAACGTCAGCAGCGTTGACGTGATCAGACCGCCAACCACAACCGTTGCCAGTGGCCGTTGGACATTAGAGCCAATGCCATCTGCCAGCAGCAGGGGAATCAGCCCCAGAATAGCCACAGAGGCTGTCATCAGAACCGGCCGCAAACGGCGTTGAGCGCCCAGCTTGACTGCTTCAATGACTTCGTAGCCTTCGTCCCGCAACTGATTGATGTAGCTCACCATTACCACACCGTTCAGTACGGCTACGCCAAACACCGCAATGAACCCCACAGCAGCGGGCACGGAGAGGTAAAGCCCCGTCACAAACAACGCGACAATGCCACCAGTAACCGCAAAGGGCACATTCATGAAGATCAGCGCCGCATAGCGAAGACTACTGAATGCAGAAAAGAGAAGCAGGAAAATAAGCGCCAGAGTAATGGGCACAACGATCGCTAGCCGCGCCATGGCCCTTTCCTGGTTCTCAAACTGACCGCCGAACTCCACGAAATACCCCGGCGGCATATCCACTTGCTCCTCGATCCGCTTGCGCAAATCCTGAACAACACCACCCATATCGCGACCACGCACGTTCATCTGCACGTACTGACGGCGACTGGCATTGGAGCGTGAAATTTTCTTGGGGCCTGCGTACATTTCAACATCGGCCACCCGTGAAAGCGGGATAAGCTCGCCACTGTTGCCCCTGAGGGGAAGCTTTCTGATTTCATCGATGGACCCGCGATAGGACTCTTGCAGCCGGGCGAAAATCTCAAATCGACGGACACCGTCGAAGACCAGCCCGGCGCCTTTACCACCTATACCGGTTTCAACCGTACTCATCAGGTTATCGACGCTGATGCCGAACTGCGCCAGCACTTCACGGTCGGGGCGAATAACGATCTGTTTTTTACCCGCACTCTGCTGAGCGCGGACGTCCGTTGCACCCGGCACCTCTTGCGCCAGTGCCGCCACTTCTCTGCCGATCCGGCCCAACTCGTCCAGGTCGTCGCCGAAAATGCTGGCAACCAGTTGCGCCTGAACGCCTGACAGGAGTTCGTCGGTTCTGAGCTGAATCGGTTGGGACAGATTGTTGGCAAGCCCGGGAACCCGCTCATCCAAAGCATCCGCAATCCTGCTTTGGAGATCCTCGTAGCT
Organism: Marinobacter sp. M5B; assembly: GCF_042604615.1. NCBI lineage: Bacteria > Pseudomonadati > Pseudomonadota > Gammaproteobacteria > Pseudomonadales > Marinobacteraceae > Marinobacter > Marinobacter sp. M5B. The sequence goes on along the minus strand of NZ_CP156894.1, from coordinate 1,775,868 downwards.
CACGTCCTCTCGCCACTGATCCAGGGGCTTCAGATTGACAAGCGTCGCAACAACGTTCACAGGTTCAGGATCACCACCGACCTCGGCACGACCGATCCTGGCATAGGTGCCGGTGACCTCTGGAAATTCGTCTACAACGGACTGAATCCTTTTGCCATATTTGATGGCGGATTCAAGACTGGCTCCAGGAGGCAATGTCGATCGAATCTGGAACGTGCCTTCCCTGAGCGTGGGCACAAATTCGCTCCCGAGATAGGGAAACAGCAGAAGACTGCCGGCAAAAGCAATGACGGCAACGCCCATCACAATCTTAGGGGCTTTGACGACAGTATTCACTACCGGCTTGTATAGCCGGTTCAGGAACAGAACCAGCTTCGGCTCTTTGTGACGCCCGCCCATCTTGAATGACAGGGAGGCCAGAACAGGCACCAACGTCAATGCGAGTAACAGCGCACCGATCAACGCAAAGCTGATGGTGTAGGCCATGGGCGAAAACAGCTTGCCCTCAACGCCCTGTAGCGTAAACAACGGAAGAAAAACGATGATAATAATGCCAATCGCAAACACGATCGGACGGGCCACTTCCCGGGCTGACTCACCTACAAGCCTCAGAACGCTGATCTTTTCATCGGATCGCTCCTCAAGGTGTCGGAAGATGTTCTCTATCATCACGACAGCGCCGTCCACCATCATGCCGATGCCGATAGCCAGCCCCCCCAGACTCATCAGGTTGGCCGACAGGCCCGACATGCGCATAGCAATGAACGCAAAGAGTACAGACAACGGCAACGTCGCCACCACGATCAGTGTGGAACGAATATTTCCTAGGAACAGATAGAGAAAAACCAGCACCAGAACCGAGCCTTCAAGCAGCGCTTTCTCGACAGTGCCTATAGCCTTGCCCACCAAGTCTGCCTGAGAGTAATACGCTTCTATTTTCAGCCCTTCGGGAAGTGACTTGTTCAGATCATCGATTTTTGCGTTGACATCCTCTAGAACCTTACTGGTGTTGGTGCCAATCAATTTCATCACGTAGCCGCCCACGGACTCCTCACCTGAGGACACCTCTGCGCCACGGCGAATTGCCGGTCCAAGGCCTACCTCCGCCACATCCTTGACGTAAATAGGAGATTCTCCCTCACTCTTGGACACAATGATGTTCCGGATATCTTTGATGCCTGCGGTACCGGAGTTGACCCAGCCGTAACCACGGACAATGTACTCTTCACCTCCTCGAGTAATGAATGAGGCGCCGACGTTACGATTATTCTGGGTGAGGGCACCGCGAACATCGGACACCGTCAGGTTCCTTGCCTGAAGCTTCTGCGCATCGATATTGACCTGGTACTGCTTTACCTCGCCACCGATAGAAAGCACACCGGTTACGCCCGGCACGGTCCTGAGCTGGGGTTTGACAATCCAGTCCTGAATCGTGCGAATTTCCTGCAGGCTGTATTGATCTTTATCCTCAGCTTCCAGGGAATACATCAGGATGCGCCCAAGACCGCTTGCGATGGGCCCGAGTTCGGGTTCCCCCATCCCTTCGGGAATCTGTCGCTTGGCCTCGGATAGCCGTTCGTTAACTAGCCGCCTGGCGAAGTAGATATCGGTGCCATCTTCGAAATAGATGGTCACCCGCGAAAGTCCGAAAATCGACGTGCTCTGCACTTTTTCTAACTTGGGAATACCATACATGCTGATCTCAACGGGATAGGAAATCAGCGTTTCGATATCAACCGGCGACAATCCAGGACTGGTAGTGAATACCTGAACCATGGTCGGTGTCGCGTCCGGAAACGCATCCACCGGCAGTTTTTGAAATGAAAATACGCCGGCAACGATCACGGCGATAGCAAAGACAAGCGTCATCAGACGATTGTTCAGCGCATAATTCACAATTGCGTTGATCATGCTCCCCCCGAGTATTAGTGTCCGTGAGCGGCGCTGCGGCCACTGGCGGTAATGGCCGACATCAGATCAAAAGCGCCCACTGAAACCACTTCCGTGTTTGCGCTGATGCCGGACTTAATCTCTATCCAGTCGTTAGCCTCCTTACCAAGAGTGACTGGAACCGCCTTGTAGGCTCCCCCTTCATTACCCGGAACAAATACAACGGACTCGTCATCGATGGTTTGCACGGCATCGTGTGGAACTAGGGGCAGTGATGCCGCCGATTGAGTCATGACTCTCGCTTTGGCATAGGTATTTGGACGAAGGTCGCCGTTGGGGGATTCGAGTACAACGCGAACCGGAATGGTGCGGGTTTCCTCGTCAAGCTCATTTGAGATCCAGGACACTTCCCCGGTGTGAAAGCGGTCTGCAACCGACTTTGAGAAGACCTGAACTTCATCTCCGACGGATACCCTGCCAATGTCAGTTTCGGCAACTTGCAACATCACCCACACCACAGAGGTATCAGCTACGGTAAAAGGCGTATCTGAAGAGCTTAAGGTTTGGCCCAACCGGGCATCCATGCGCTCAATGCGCCCCTGGATAGGAGAACGGAGCGCGTACTGTGCGAGACTGCTATCTGCGCCTGACGAATCACAGCCAAAAACCGCCAGTTGCTCACGAATCGAATCGTACTCCGCTGTAATCTCAAGATAAGCGGCCTTGGCGTCCAAGAACTCTTCTTCGCTGGTGAAGCTTTCACTCCGCAATTGCTTTTCTCGCTGATACTCCGCAGTCGCGGCTTCTTTCCGAGCTTTCAACGAGTTCAGGCGGGAACGAATGCGGGCCAACTCAACGCTGTTCAACGCGGCCAACAACTGGCCTTTTTCAACCTGTTCCCCCAGATCAACAGCCAGTCTCGTAAGCTTTCCCTGCAATAGCGGCCCTACCTCAGCGACGCGATCCGGAACATAGTGAACTTCAGCTGGCGCAGTGACGATATTGTCAGCACGGCCTCGGGGCACCGTTACAGTCTGCACGGAGAGCAACTCCCTCTGCTCTGGAGTCAGATGAACTTCGCGGGCCTCACTGCCTTCAGCCGAGTGCCCAGCCTCACCCTTTTGGTGCTGCCCTCCTTCGGCTTCTTCGGCGCCGTACGCCAGTGGCTGATAGACCAGAAAACTGATCGCGACAAACAATATCTGCAGATTTCGAATCATCTAAACACCTTCGATAAAAGAGAACGTTCAACCATTAATTTTCTTGTCATCAGGAACCGGATGACATTGAAAGGGCACCGCCGGTGCTTACTTCCAACGCCCGGACGGCGTCGATATAGTCGTGTTGCACTTGGACGTATTCCTTCCTCACCGACAAAAGATTGTCCTGAGCGGACAGGACATCGGAAGCATCGACTTTTCCCGCTTGAAGAGCTTTCTGCATAAGTTGCAGCGTTTCCTCCGAACGCTCGAGAATCGACTCGTTCATCTGGCGCAATCTGCGTACGGCGGATTCGTACTGAGCTACAGCAGATACGACCTGGCGTTCAGTCGCCAAACGCAGCGCCTCGGCCTCAAGCTCGGAGATTTTCAACTGAGCCGAGGCCTTCCTTTTTTCACCGGAATAATCATGAAACACAGTCAGAGGCATCGACACACCCGCACCAAAAAGGTTGGATCTTTCCTCCCGTTCGTAGAACCCGAACACTTTCAGGTTCGGAATACTTAGACTCTTGGCCAGTTCCAGACCGGACTCATTTGCAGCAATTCTGGCTGCTGCCGCCTTCAGATCCCCTCTCTGGCGCTGAGCCATCGCGACAAGCCGATTAGTTGGTGGCAAGTTGGCACGAGCTACATTGAGCTCTCCCGCGACCCCTACCGCATCGGAGGGGGACACCCCAAGAACTTCCGTCAGGTCAATTTTTGACTGCCTAAGCTTCTGCGCCGCTTCGGCCTTTTGGTTCTTAGCTCTTGCCAAGCCAATGACGGCGGTATTGAGCTCAATCCGGGTCTGTTTGCCCCGCTCAACGGACACCTCGACCAGCTCTTTGGTTCGGTGCATCAGCTCAACGGTGCGGGTTGCCGTTTCCAGCTCTTTCTGTGCAAGCAGTATTTTGAAGTAGGCTGACCGCACTCGGGCCTTGGTCGCCACCTTCAGGTATTCAAGTTCCTGCTGTTGAGAAGTGAGAGTGCTCTGAGCACGCGACTGACCGAGATCGCCCCGATTGCCCATCCAGACTTCCTGAGTAACCCGAACCTCGTAATTCAGTGACTGATCCGCCTGATCTGGATTGTCGCGGCCACTCATCTCAAGCTCCGGGTTGCTGGGCGCCCAGCGGCTGGCATGATCGAGCTCAGCTTCCTGCATGGACACCGCAGCCCGCCTCAAAGCCAATATCGGGCTATTCTCAAATGCCATTACCATTGCCTCATTTAAAGAGACAGCCTGCCTGGCCTTGGCTTGCTGGTACTCCTTGAGTGAAACGCTCTCCCCGGCGGTGGCCGCCGCCGAAGGCATGACGTTCAAGACTCCGGGTACTATCAGCACCCACAACAACAGTCGTTTGTTCATTCAATATCATCCTGGCTATTTGACTGAGATACATGAATCAGCGTTTTCGCCGTAAATGCCAGGACGACCCTACAGACAGACCTTTAAATCAGTCTGAATTCGGCGCCATCAAACCTAAACTCGTACGGAGTTCAACGAAACTATGGCGGGGTATACGCCAAAAAGAGGTGAAAGAAAGAGACAAAAGAGGAGGGCATCGTCCAGCGCATCGGAGGGAGCGCAGATAAAAAACGACGGGCCTATTTCAGCCCGTCGTTGGGTCCAATTATGTGAAGCAACACTATGAACGATTAAAAATCGAACTGCGCAGCCAGTTGCAGGCGAGTGTTATCAGCAGATTCTCCATTGGCCAACTCTTTGTCTGCGAAGGAAAGCTCCAATCCCAGCGTTACCGGGTCAGCAACTTTGTAGAAGTTGCTGAAGTGAACGCTTTGCAGGGTTTCAAAGGAGTTCGGGAACAGATCTGCTGGCTGATCGCCCTCTACGCGCCCATAGGACAGACCAGAGGAGAACTTCGGCGTCCACTGCTGACTGATAGCAACGTTGGCACCGTATGCCTCAATGGTTTCAAGATCGCCGTTGGCGTCGATGTATGCTTCACCAATACCAGTGCGGCTAGCGCTGCTGTCATTATTGCTGAAGGAACTGTAGATGTAACGACCCACGCCGTCACCAAAGATCGCCCCTGCCATGACCGTGGTGGCGTCGGTCAGGTTTAGCCGACCAGCGATCAAAACGCCATAACCAAAGGCGTTATCGTCGCCCGTAGCAGCTGCAGAGTCAGTCTGAAGCGAACGTGCCAGACCGGCAACTTCAATGCCACCAGCACTGCCGGCCCACTTGTACTTGGCAGTCAGATCCGGCGCATTATCGCGGGAGCCGTCAAAACCCGTTGTTTCCGGATTCTCAGCAGAAACGGAAAAATTAGCACCGCCGCCAAGAGGCATGGTGTAGCGCAACTGTGCCTGACGAATAAAAGAAACACCTACTGGACCGTCGAAATCAACCGTGGACGGATAGGCGGTAAATTGCATGAAGTTACTCCAGGTTTGACCGGCGAGCAGGCCGTTCAGCTCACCATAGGCGTGACGAAGACGCAGCCCTCTGGAGTTGGAGAAAATTTCATTACCGCCACCACCGTAGAAGTCACCTTCAACGGTCGTTTTGACATCACCCACTTCTGTTGGCGTGGTTGTCTTAATGCGAACCCGTGATTGTCGAGCATGGGCTCGAAATGAAGGGTCGCTATCGCTATTAGCAGTATCAAGGCCTGCTACGAACAGGCTGTCACCCATGTCCTGATCAAAATCATAGATCATGTCCAGCTTGACATAGCCACCGATTGTTACAGTGGTGTTGGTGCCAGGCACCATCCAACCTTCCGACCCCTTACTTTCCGACATGTCATCCAATTGGCGCTGCAAATCATTAATCTGTGTCTGAAGTTCAGTTGCAGATTGCGCATGAACAGACGGGGCCAGCAGACCCGTAACCGCAAGCGCTAGTGTTGCTCTCATCGCTAACCTGAGTTTATTAGTTTGCATTGTAAATCAGTCTCCATGAGCTTTCGTTGTATGTCATCTGACCGGTATTTGGCCCTGAACAAACAGACAGCTAATGCGCTTCAGTTGTCGGCCACTACCGGTAAGTTGTTCATTGATCTCGCACTTTCCGCCAGAACAACGACTCGCCATTGATAGCAGATGAACTTGAAACGAAATTGAAAAAAAGCCCCCTTAATACCTTTGTATTAACGCCCCATCGCAACCGCTCTTCTAACTGAGCCCTTTTCATCATCTAATTTTATTTTTTCAAGCTGAGTTAAAGTTCATCTGTTTCCATCGGGATGCAGACCATTCAACTTAAAGGTGACTCTATGAGAAAACATCTCTTGCTCACATCTCTCGCATTAACCTTGACGGCAGGAAGTCTCCATGCCTCTGAGGCTAATAACGGTAGGCTGGCACAAAACATGCTCTCCGAAAGCGGCATTCAGGACATGAAGAGGCAGCATAGAGTAATGACACAGGCAGCCGCATCTGAAGTGGGCATGGAGGCTCGCCGGAAATTGATGCTATCGAATAAGGACGATATCTATCACGAGATGATCAAATCGGGAGGTATCAATCTCTCTGAATTGGACCAGTTTTCAAAAGATCAGTTTAGTCATTAGAACAAGTTTCGCACTAAGCGCCTGTGGATTTAAGAAGAAAATTCTTCCGATAAATGACGTTTCAAAACCAGTTGCATCGTGAATGGTCTCCACCATTCCGTCTTGCCGCACTACTTTTGTAGTGCGGCTTTTTTAGGCCTAGATTTAGTCGATAACAAATTCTAACCACCTGCTTGGCAGACAACATGCCCAGAAAACAACAACGCCCTTCAATAAAACGGAAACTGCTTACTTTCCTGACACTAACGGGTTTCGCGTGTACCGGGCTAATATTCTTCTCACACACCCTTTTAATCGACTATATCCATGACGAGCTTCACAGGCAGCAGCTAGAGGCTGCAGCTAACCGACTCTCAAAGATGTTAACAAATGATAAAGAAGAAATTACAAAATCCTCTCTCAGAAATTTTTCATTGTCTCAATATTCTGTTCACATCGAAGACAGTCAAGGTCGGAGTTTTACAAGCGAGAACATTAAACCGAAATTACAGGTGGTAGAATCGTTCAAAAAGCCTGGAATTTTTCACATATCGGATGATGATCGCTCAATCCTTGGCTACTACAAAATATTTAATAACAGACAAGATAAACTAAGCGTTACTATAATTGAAAAAAGCTCCTACTCACCAAACACGCTTGACAAAATTCACGTTCTTATATGGATAATATCTTTTGCAATTCTCGTTACGATATCAATGATCATATTTATTGGGGTAACTATCGCACTAAAACCCTTAAAAATGATGAGTTCCCAATTAACGTCGCTTAAAAAGGGTGAGCGTAATAGACTGGATGAGAACGTACCTGAAGAATTCAATGAACTTGTCAAACATCTTAATCGTCTATTAGAGTCGTACGACAAAAAACTTACCCGTTCACGCCACCTAGCCGCAGATATTTCTCATAGCTTAAAAACCCCCCTTGCCGTCATAAACTCCATGATCAATGACGAAGCCATTCCCACCACAATCGTGAGTCAAATTAAGTCTCAACTGTCTGAAATGCACGAGCTGATCGACACTCAAATGAGAAAAACCGAAATGTCCGGTCAGTACATTGGAAAGGCGACACCGATCATTGAGAGAACTCTGGCACTGGTGGACGTAGTCAGTCGAATCTATCCTTACAAACAGATCCATCTTCAAGAAACATTACCCAGAGAGCTTGTCTGGCCAATTGATGAGCGTGATTTTAATGAGATCTTGGGTAATGTGCTTGATAACGCAAGCAAATGGTGCTCTCAGGAAGTTCATCTACACTTGAAACTTCACGATGACACTTTGACCATTCTTGTTGAAGATGACGGCCCCGGAGTAGCGTCACACCAACTCGCCGATCTTACCAAGCGCCAGAAAAGACTGGACGAAAAAACCCCTGGCTATGGCCTTGGCCTATCAATCGTTGAGGAAATCATCAATGACTACGGTGGCGCCATGCATTTTTCTATATCACCCAAAGGTGGTCTTCGGGTTCTAATCGAGCTTCCCAGAAGCATTTGACGACTACAAGGGCAACTTATCCAGCTTTCGTCAGCGACCAGTAGGCATAGCAGCCCGATACACCAACGTCTCAACGTCAAAACTGTCACTTTGAACTGAGTTTTCATCCGGCGACATAAAGAATAACTCTGTATTGCCTGATACGGGGGACACCGGAGCCGACGTTAGAAGACTTGTTGACTGAGTTTTGGGAGATTTCCCGGATCTCAGCGTCAACCAATCAACTCGAGTATCATAAACACCTATCATATCTTCGGCTGCACTGGATTCCTGTGGAATCCCGATATTAACTGCGTCCCCACCGGAGCGTACGAGCAGGTTCGGCAAAAATAGTGTTTGCCTCGGACTAAACACCAACTCAGGCGACACGTCGTAAGTCATACTCGTGCCTGACACCCGTTTTCCAATCTCATAGTCCAGATGTGGGCCCTCAGTGCCAGCAGGGAAAAATGAAACCTTCCCTTGGGAGACGGTCACCATATTCAAAGGTCCCGGTTTGTTCTGAACAACGGCACCGATTACCCGAAACACCGGCGTGTATCGGCTTAACTTTTCATGATCGGCCTTATCAAGGTCAGGCCCGTTCGGTGAGATTAATATCTCATAAACCTCTGAACCAAACCCCTGCTCTGAGTAGAAAGACTGCCCGAGAATAGTTTCCCGGCGACCGTTAGCATCCAAATCCTGCAATCCCAAAATTAAGGGAATGAAACCGATGGCTTCGGCCTCCCCCTCGGCCAACTGGATCAAAGAACTTGAAACGCGACGGCCATTCCACTGATTTAAAATGAGGTAATATGAGTTCTCTGAAACGTACCAGTCCATTCGGATAACTTTCTCCCGACGGGGCACCTCAATGGACGCCAGGCTCTGAACAGCCCCGCTGGAATCAACAAGGAAAAAGCTGAGTTTGTTTCCATGCTCCGCCGCAAAATAGTAATCGCTGCCAGAACGAAACGCGGACAACGACTTTGCGTTGATGGGCAGTCTGGCAAATGGAGACGCTAAAACCTCCTCCTCAACTGAACCTACCCGACGTTCTTCAGCATCGGTCTGTACGATGCCGACCAACCAGGTGTTATTGTAGGTCGCAACGGCTTGACCTCTCCCGGTAACTTGAAAGCGCACCAATGGCACATCGTTTGACGCCTCTGGCTCGTCCCGCCACAAAAGATCAGGAAATCGGGCTTTCAACGCCGGCGTTACCGCCCTGGGGTCGCCGGCTCTGTCAGTAAACACTGCCGGGATACCGTAAAAGCGTTTCGATACAGCGCCAACGGAGGGCATCGTTCCAAACAGCACTTTCCCTACCGCCTGATCCTTTCCGATACTCTCGATACCGATGACTGCAAGGTTTTTCTCCGGGATGCCTGCATGATCAGGCTCCCGCAACACAACAAATAAATCACCTACCTCAACAGTGGCATCGTCGACTGTGAGGGAAAGCACTTTTTGATCACGATCTACCTGAGTGACCTTTGCCTTTGCTGGATGCTCACGCTCAACCGCCTGTACCGCACCAGCTAGTAGTAGCATCAGGAACACAAATACTGCAGAACGAGTCATCATAGGAAAAAGTCACTTAATGCGGATTCATTTCGTATAACAAAAGCGGGGTGGCGCTCCCACCACCCCGTTCTTGTTAGAACTTGTACCTTACCCGACCGGCAACATGAACAATGTCCTGATCGCTTTTGCCGTCCTGTAAGGCAGTTTCCTCCAGCGCATCCATGGCATCGCCTGATGCCAGGTATGCAGCTTCTGCCGACAGCTCAAGCGAAGGGTATGGGAAGTACGAGACCTTGGAGCCAAATTCCAGTCCGAGATCTTTTGAGGACGATCCATCGGCAAGTGCAATGTCCTCAGCCAAGCGGTTGTAGACAATCATTCCGCTGACCGTAATATTGGCCGCTACTTTATGATCGAGCTGTAGCTTGTTCATGAAATACCCTTTGTCGAGGATATAGGGCGTTTCGGCGAAGTAGTCATCGCTCGTCATGTTTTCCTGAAAAATCATACTGTCGCTGAAGTCGACATCCGTGGCGATGAAGGCGTCGAAGTCCCCGTCTTGCTCATTGCCATCGCCCGATGCGTAGAGCACGGTGTACGTCAGTTGGTTTGGTCCAAATTGCAGCCCGAGCTCGCCGCGTCCCAGAAAGGTCGAAAGGTCATAGTTCGTATTGGGATTCGTAGCACCATTCAATGGGACGAAATTTACACCTTCTATTGTTCCGCTTTGGCCAATCACCGTACCCTTCACGAACATGCGGCCTAGCGACGTCTCTTGACCATAATCCATCTCCACCCCAAAGCTGGAAACGGAATATTTGGAGTTATCAGCGATACTCTTCAGTTCATACTCCCTGCTATTTACCGTACCTACTCCCTCAGCAATTTGATCATTCATCTGATAGAGATAGAATAGGCCCGCGCTCAGGTTCGGTGAGTAACGCTTGTTCAGGTTGATCGCGAAGTTGTCCGCGCCATCCCAGCCTTCGTCCTGTTCTGAGTCGACGCCGCTCTCATTGGAAGAGTCACCTCGCCCCCATAACAACTGATAGTCAAATCCAGAGCCCAGTGAGCCTTTCCAAACAGCGGCTGTGGCGGTTTCAGTCCAGACATGTCGGTTCACTGACACTGGCTGCAAGCCCAGCGATACGCGCTGGTCTAGCGTGTTGGGCACCAAGAAATCCACATAAGCCCACCGTGTTTCGATGTTCACACCATCACCGGAATAGTCGCCACCCGACCCCTCACCGTAGCGGATGCCACCAATCTCCGTCGCGAATACACCGGTAACTTTCTTGTCGTCAGAAGTTGCCTTCGCCCAGAAGCGATATTTGACCTCGCCGAAGCTCTCGGTCGGCTCGTCATCTTTCAGCGTACCGCCACCTGAGTTACCACCAGAAAACCAGTCTCTTTGATTGGTGTAAGCCTGAAAGCGGTTATCCATATCACCGTGGAATTCAATCTCCGCTGCCGTCGCGGCCCAACTTCCCGACAGTGTTGTCATCCCTGCAATCGCAGTGGCCAGAATGTTGCGTTTCAATGTAATCCCCTCCAGTTTCTTTCTTGATTGTTTGTGATATCCGATTCGTACGGATCGTGGCGTAAATCTTAAAACCAGCTAGAACAACGGACTAAAGGTCAAAAAAAAGGCGGGAATGAAGCATTCCCGCCATTAAATAACCTTAGTTAACTCACAAGTAGGCTCTCACACGAACCTTAAATGAACTTGAAATCCGGAAAAGATTTCAGATACGTCGGTCTCCCTGTATTCAGCGATCACGCTCGACCCTACATGGAAAACTTATGCTCGAAGCCCACACCAAATGTGGAGTCCTCAGAGTCAGCCAAGTCCGCCTCCACCTGAGACACGTAAGCATAAACCTTACTCTTGCTAGCCAGTTTATAATCGAGCCCCAAGGCCACCAGGGTTAGCTCCTCGTTTGTTGTCTCGGCTTCTGTCAGTCCGTACTGCGCCTTGATCTTCCAACGCTCAAGGTTAACGGCACCGCCAACCAGATAAGACGTATCTTCTCCAGGGCCATCGCTTTCTTCTGCCAACTGGTAAACTGCGCCGATCTCGAAGTTGCTTAATCGGACCTTCCCTACGGTTCGCAGGATATTGAGACGACTATCGCCACTTGAATCGGCTTCCAGTGAATCTTCAATCTCAGAATCGTAGGCAATACTTCCGTAGAAATGGTCATTCTCAAACGTAAAAGAGCTGGAAACTGCATCCGCAGGTCCGTCGTTCTCTGCCCCAGCTGACTGCTCTTCACCCGGGATGACGGCAACACTAACGCCCACAGCATCAAACAGACGTGGAGAACTGTATTGAACAATGTTGCTGGTCCGATTTTCACCAGCCATGATATTTTTTATATCCGCCTGTAGGTCGTTGAACTGGTCAACCTTGCCCTGCGCTGACTTTAAAGGTGTGTCAAATTTTCCCGCAATCAGTGCACCGAGGTTCGCCTGCTTGAAGCCACCGTAAATATTACGCTGCGAGAAAGTCTGGCCATCCTTATCTCCATCATCAATCGATATTTCAAATTCTGCCTTGTAGATCGCCTCCAAGCCTTCGAGGTCGGTATTGAGCGCCCCTTTTACCCCCAGACGGGACGCATTACTCTGGAGCTTCCAGGTATCGCTATTACCGTCGTCCTGGTTTTCATACGAAACATTGGCTTTGCCGTACAGGATAGGACCTTCCGCCGCTAGTGCATTCATTGAAGTTACTGCAACCCCACCAAACACCAACATTGATAGACACTTTTTCATGGACACCTCTTCAGATTAGATAGATTCAAAATGACACTTGAAGTCTTTCAAATGCTGAGTAGATGGTGCTTTGCACTTATTGCAGAGTTGTTACATTTTTAAATTTTTTCTTTGTATTTCAACAATCTAAAACAAAAACCTTTTATTATACCCTTTGACACTGAATTGAACTTGAATATAAGCGGCTGTCTTCGTACATCGCGTCGTGGGCACGGAAGCGCTTTCCGTCTGACGCCAGGTCATTCACTAAATTCTTCTGTTCGCTCCCTGTGGTGGCCCCCGCTAAACCGGACACCACCTTGTTAATTTGATGCCAGCTCTGCCCGGTATTCCCCGGGCGATCTAATTGTTCCGCCCGTTCACGCCCTTTTTCCAGCGACCGGCCTGCCAAGACAATGTTGCCGTCGATCCGTTGCCCCAAGAGCGTTGCAATAGCCGCCCCTGCAGCTCCGTAGCTACCAAGGATAAGTACGCTCTTGTTGCTCTGTCTCATCGTTGCTCAAGCTCCTTTTGATGTACTCCAGTTCAACCCGTTAGTTACTACAGGGTTGAACCGCAAGTCGTCGAATCGCCGTGGGTTCACCAGTGTCGTCAAAAACTAACAACTTAACGTTGACCCTGTAGTGACTACAGGGTTTTAAATAACGGAACTTGTGTGAGAACCGGAGCCGCGAAAATGAGCAAACCCTGCGATGGACAGTGCGGCAGCGAAGATTCTGTCGTAAACAATGAGCTTCAGAGACCCGTCACCGCCGAAACAGACAGCCAGCTCAGCACCTACAGCGTGCCAAAAATGGATTGCCCCTCAGAAGAGCGAATGATTCGAATGGCGCTCACGGGTTTTGACAACATTCAGTCACTCTCATTCGACCTATCGAATCGAAAGCTGGAAATTATCCATCAAGGCGAAGTCGAACCTATTACCAGCAAACTGGAAACCCTGGATCTGGGCGCTTCCTTGCAGAAGACAGAAGACGCCAGCCCTGAGTCCGTCAGGGCGGCTGAATCGTCTCATGCCAACGAGACTGAGGAATCCGGCACTTTATGGATACTGCTGGCAATCAACGGCCTGATGTTTCTGGTCGAGATGACGATGGGCCTGATCGCGCAGTCTGCTGGCCTAATTGCAGACTCGCTAGACATGCTTGCCGACGCTGCCGTCTACGGTCTTGCTCTTTACGCCGTTGGGCACGGCATCAAAATGCAGGTCAGAGCTGCGCATGTGGCTGGCATTCTCCAGCTTATCCTTGCCGTCGGTGTACTGGTTGAGGTTGGCAGGCGTTTTCTGTTCGGCAGTGATCCCCAGTCGTCAATGATGATGACCATCGCCTCTCTTGCTCTCGTTGCCAACATCAGCTGCCTTCTTCTGATCGCAAAACACCGTGAAGGCGGTGCTCACATGAAAGCCAGCTGGATCTTTTCGGCCAATGATGTGGTTATCAATCTGGGAGTTATCCTTGCGGGGCTTCTTGTTGCCTGGACCGGATCAAACTATCCGGATCTGGTTATTGGCGGCGTTGTGGGAGGCATTGTATTCATTGGTGCCAAGCGCATCCTTGCACTAAAAGGATAATTCGATGTCTGAACACCGTGCTAGTTTTTCTACGTTTATCTTTCTCGGCTTTTCCACACTGGTAGCGCTGGCCGACCAGCTTATTAAATGGCTCGTCCAGCAATCCATGGCTTACGGGCAATCGGTTGAGATCACTCCTTTCTTTAATTGGGTGCACGTATGGAATAAAGGCGCTGCCTTTAGTCTCTTCGCCGATGGCGGGGGCTGGCAGCGATATTTTTTTATTGCGATAGCCGTTGTCGTCTCGGCTGTTCTGGTCAAATTGATTCGGGACAGCCATAAGCGAACAGAAGCCCTGGCCTATGCGATGGTACTTGGCGGTGCATTCGGAAATGTCATCGACCGAGTTTTCCGAGGCTACGTTGTCGATTACCTGGATTTTCATTGGCAATCCTGGCACTGGCCGGCGTTCAATCTTGCCGACGTCTTCATAGTCCTGGGCGTGATCATGATTTCGGCCACTAGCTTTAGAACCCAAAAAAGTCCCGACGAACAAGTGGAAGACTCGCGCTCAAAAATGGGCAACTACGGAAGGGAGTAGGAGGAGGAATCAATGCACAGTGAATTGAAACGCTTCTTTCGTGCGGAACTTCAGGCTGCCCACGAGGCAGAAAAACGGGGCGATATCCAGTCTGCCTTCACCCATCTTGAACGCGCCCATATCCTCAGCCAGAAATACGCTCTGGCGCACGCCGCAACTCATATACGGATGCTCAAACTGGGTTGGCGGACGAGAGATGCTCGCGAAGTCGTTGGGCAGTTTACTCGAGCGATCGCTGCCTTACTCTTCTCCCGCATCTGGGTTCCGGCTGGGAACACAGGGCGCGCAAACGTCAGCGCATTCGCGCCCATGCCGTTACCTGAGGATTTAGCACGCGTACTAAAGGAAACCCACGAACGGTAGGTTTTCTCCCCAAGCAAGAGAAAAACCGACCGCAAATATTTGACCCTGTAGCTACTACAGGGCTCATAACTGTGTACAAATCCTTGTTGATAGAGGCAGACATGCACGACCACAGTCACGACCATAGCCATCATTTCGACACTCATAACCGCTCATTTGCGATTGCGGTCATACTCAATACGCTGTTTGTCGTCATCGAAGCGGTGTATGGGATTATTTCCGGCTCTCTGGCGCTGCTGGCCGACGCTGGCCACAACCTCAGCGATGTGATGGGTCTGATTCTGGCCTGGGTGGCGAGTTGGCTCGCCAGTAAAGCCGCAACATACGGCAAAACCTATGGTCTGAAGAAAACCACCATCCTGGCGGCACTTTTCAACGCCTTGATTCTGATCGCCGCTGTTGGTGGCATCACCTGGGAAGCTATTCAGCGCCTGACGGAGCCTGCTGATGTCGCTGGCTTGACGGTGGTGATCGTGGCTGGCATTGGTGTGCTGATCAACGGCGCCACCATGATGCTTTTCCTCAAAGGGCAAAAAGGCGACATCAATATCCGCGGCGCCTTTCTACATATGGCCGCAGATACTGCAGTGTCAGTGGGCGTGGTAATCTCCGGTACGGTACTGATGTTCACCAACCTGGCCTGGATTGACCCCATCGTCAGCCTCATTATTGCCGTTGTGATCTTTATGGGCACCTGGCAGTTGCTGAAAGATTCCGTAAAACTGGCCGTCGATGCTGTTCCCAAGGGCATTGATCCTTCGGCCGTCCACGAACGCCTGGAGAATTTACCTGGTGTTCAATCGGCCCATCACCTTCACATCTGGGCACTGAGTACCACTGAAAATGCACTAACCGTTCACTTGGTGAAACCGGACCCCGAGAGTGACGACCGGATCATCAGCGAGGCCGCTGACATGCTGAACGAGCACTTTGGCATCCAGCATACAACCATCCAATGGGAGCGCGGTGATGATCAATGCCCGAACACTGCCCATTGCGGGGCGCAGACTCACTGACAAGGAATGTGAGCGTGAGGTTAAGACTAACAACAACCTTTCCAGCGCCGGCTGATCATGTCTGGGCGTTAGTCAGAAAAAGCAGTACCCTGCTGTTTGTTTGCAGGGGGCTTCTGGGCTTTAGAAGAGCCGAGGATTTTCCGCAACAATGGCGAAATGGCGACACAGAGGTTGCACGCTTACTGTTCTTTGGCTGCATTCCTGCGTGGAAGCATTCACTGACGTTTGAAAGGATCGACGACGACGCGCGAATTCTTTCCACCAGAGAAGGCGGAGGGCTGGTCCCCGTCTGGGACCACATCATTCGAGTTACACCTAACGGAAATCAGGCCTGCACCTATCTGGACGAGGTAGAAATCAAAGCGGGCGTTCTCACGTTCGTGATGTGGTTATACGCTCAGACTTTCTATCGGTATCGCCAGCTTCGTTGGCGAACCTTACTGCGAAAAGTTCCCCAAAATGCAACATCGAATTGATTATTGAATCACCAAGACAGAAGAAACCCATGCGAGACAAAGTTAAACGACATCAGGCCTTGGCGGCGGCCGTCGTGACGATTATCGTGCAGTCCCTAGTGTAACTTATTGAAATGATGCTTTATCTAAGGTAGGTCCCCAATCGGCTACTACCGAATACCGGAAAACCTGACACTCGTTAAACCCATCTAAAATAGGAAGATCTTACGTGCGTACCCGAACCCTGGTCACAAGCCTCGTTCTTTTTTGTCTGGTTGTCTTCGCTGGTGCTTTTGTTATTTACGATCGCTCTCAGGGCACTAATGAGCCCGCTGTTGTTGAAAAAACGCCACTGGTGAGGGATTACTCTCCCGTTATTGGCCCTGAGGACGCGCCGGTAACCATTGTCGAGTTCTTCGACCCATCCTGCGAAGGCTGTCGCGCCATGTACCCTTATGTGAAACAGATTATGGCGGCATACCCGGACAAAGTGCGCCTGGTATTGCGCTACGTGCTATTTCACAAAGGCTCGGAAGAGGCCGTCAGAATTCTGGAAACCGCCCGCGAACAGGGGATCTACGAGCCGGTGCTTGACGCTGTCATGGAAGCCCAGCCCCAGTGGAATGACGATCCCGATGTCACCGCAGCATGGGATGCGGCGGAGTCAGCCGGGCTGGATGTAGAAGCCGCTCGGGCCAGTATGACCTCGCCTGAAATAAACGGCATTATTCAACAGGATGCTGCGGACGTTAAAGCGGTTAAAATTTCCGGAACTCCAACATTCTACGTCAACGGAGACTCCTTGAGCCGGCTGGGGCCTCAAGAACTGTACGACCTGGTGACATCCAAGGTAGAGTCACTGGAATAACAACAAAACCGGCAACGCTATGTCACTGCTTGACTACCTTCTACCCTACGATTTCTCGCCGCTGACCGTGCTGAGCTACATGCTCGTGATGGGGTTCTATGGCATCGGTCTGCTTCGGATGCCGGATCAGGATCGGCCTGGCGCGCTGCGGATTTTTGCTTTCACCCTGGGGGTGCTGATCTGTTATGCGGTGATGCAGACCCGCTTCGATTACTACGCGCAATACATGTTCTTCGTCCATCGGGGCCAGCATCTGATCCTTCATCACATCGGGCCTATCCTGATCGCGCTTTCCAATCCCTTGCCGGTCATGCGGTTCTGGTTTGAAAAAATCAGCCCGGGCTGGAAGCGCACGCTCCGGCCTTTGGGTTGGGTTTATCAGGTCCTGCAACAACCCTTCATCGCCCTATTCCTGTTTGTCGGGCTCATTTATTTCTGGCTGTGGCCATCAATCCATTTCGACGCCATGCTCAGCCGGGACCTGTACTGGGTCATGAACTGGAGCATGTTACTGGATGGCCTGCTGTTCTGGTGGTTGATCTTCGACCCGCGACCGCCTGCGATCACCTCATCGCTGGGGTATGGCAGACGCATGTTGGTTCTGGCTGCCGCAGGTGTGCTTCAGATGTTTCTTGGAGCGTGGATCGTGTTCTCACGTGACATGGTCTACGACGTTTACGAAGTCTGTGGCAGGGCCTGGCCGCTGGACCCGGAAGTCGACCAGCTTCTGGGCGGCATGCTGACCTATATCCCTCCGGCCATGATGAGCATCCTTGGCATTCTTCTGATGCTCCGGCGAGCCATGCATCAGGACGGAAAATATACCAATCAATCCAAACAACTTGAGGAAACAGCGTCATGAGAACTCGCTTCTGGCGACAGCGCAACAAAATCATATCGGCGACCTTAACGCTGATAGCATCCCTATTGCTGACTGGTTGCCTTGGCAATGACGCGGAAGACTGGAACGGTAAAAACATCAGTGGCTTGATGCCTGAGCTGGAATTCGACCTGATCAATAGCCGGGGCGAGTCGGTATCTGGCGATGATTACAGTGGCCGCGTGAGAATGCTGTTTTTCGGGTTCACCTCGTGCCCCGATGTTTGCCCGACCGCCCTGCAAAAACTCAATCAGGCAACCAGTGGCCTGGACCCCGAGCTTCAGGATGAAGTACTCACTTTGTTCGTGAGTGTCGATCCGAAACGTGACACGCCTGAGCGTCTCGCAAAATACGTGGATTTCTTCGGCGACAATATTGTAGGACTCACTGGAAAAGAACCCCAGCTTCGTGAACTGGCAAAACGATATAGAACAACCTTCGGTTATGACGAACCTGCCGCTGATGGAAATTATGCGGTGTCACACAGCAGCGCGATTTATGTATTTGATCGCGAAGGTAACCCCCGCCTCTTAATGCGGCCCGATCTGAGTAGAGAAGAAATTCGGCATGACCTCGTTGCTCTTATTCAGGAGGATTCCTGAATCGAGTTGGAGTTGATCTTAGGGCACATTTCCATCAGCTTGACGCCTAAAGGCGACGAAGTCATTTAACCCGGCCACCGCGGATGCAGTTCATCAATCACATACCGGTGGGAATGCTCCGCTCCCGATTCCGTTCTGTGCGGGTGGTCGCGTGGCAGGTCATGATGGCTATGGGCAATCACCAATGGATCATCGGCGGGCCACAGTCGGCTGGCTGCAATCAGGAAGACAAGCCCCAGAACCGCCAACACAATCAGCGTTGGCTGAATGCCGGCAGATGAGCCAAGCCATCCCGCCAGCGGATAGGCGACCAGCCAGCCGGCGTGAGACAGCGAAAACTGGGCGGCAAACAGTGCTGGGCGGTCTTCGCCATGAGAAGACTGGGTGAGCAAACGACCTATGGGTGTCTGAACCGCTGAGAATCCGACACCAAGCAGCGCCCAGACTGGCATCAGCTTGTAGAGGCTGTCGGCAAACCACGCCGCGCCCAAACCGCCGAGCAACACCCAAGCCCCTGCCAGCATCACCGGACGGTCCTTCCAGCGTTTGAGCAGCGCGGGCAACGCCAGTGCCGCCAGCATGGAACCCGCGCCGAATGCCGCAAAAGCCATAGCCGTGTGCTGATCGGTCAGGCCAAAACCACCTTGCACGATCACTACGGTGTTCACGATCACCATGGAGCCGGCCATGCTGACCACCACATTCAGCGCGATCAGCCCCCGAAGGCGCGGTGTGGCCATAAAAATACGAAACCCACGGCGGGCACGCTCGTGAATACTCCGGCGCTTCTCCGGTGCAGAGCCAGAAGGCAGAGCCACCGATACGACGAGCAACGCGGATGCGATGAAGCCAACCACCGTGCCGGAAAACAGCCCTTGCCAACTGGTGACCAACAACAGCATGCCGGCCAGAGCCGGGCTGATCAGGTTTTCAAGATCGTAGGCCAGACGGGAAAGGGACAGCGCCCGCGTATAGTCGTCCTCGTTGGGTAAGGTGTCCGGGATGGTGGACTGGAACGTCGGCGTAAAGGCCGCAGATGCAGATTGCAGCACGGCGATCAGTACATACACCTCCCAGACTTCCGTCACAAAAGGCAAGGCAAGTGCAACGGCAGCCCGCACCAGATCCAGCGATACCAGCATCAACCGTCGGGGCACACTCTCGGCAAGCGCCGAGGCCAGCGGTGCAATCAGCACATAGGCAACCATTTTGATGGCCATCGCCGTGCCAAGTACCTGCCCCGCTTTATCTCCAGCCAGATCGAACGCCAATAGACTCAAGGCCACGGTTGCCAGCCCTGTGCCGAGCAAGGCGACCACCTGGGCCAAAAACAGATGACGATAGGTTTGGTGTTTCAGGATTCCAATCACGGGTCACCCACCGCTTACAAAAACCGCATTCAGAACCAGTGTCAGTCGCTGGTACATGTAAAGATTGAACCGCTACGGTGTGACTGAATCCGGGAATTGGTTACTGACAGGATCACAGATACCGGGCAATGGCCTTAAATTCGTCCACTCGGCGTTGCTGATCCGGTGCCAGAGGTCCGATGGCATCATCGAGGCAGTGCTCTATATGATCCTGAACCAACACTCGCTTGGCCTGTTGAATGGCCTTTTCCACGGCGTGAAGCTGTTGGGCCAGTTCCAGGCAGGGTTTTCCCTGATCAATCATACCAATCACGCTTTCAAGATGGCCGTTAGCCCTCTTCAGGCGTTTGATAATATTCGGGTGAGATTGATGCGTGTGATTATTTACCATGTTTAATTCCTATCCCCCATGGGGGGATGTTATCCTCTATCTCCCTTGAAATCCAACCACAGATTCGACGCATTAGATTGATGATTTCGGCCATCCACCAGAGAAAACTGCTTCCGACGCTCGTCATGCTGTTTGCATTGGCGGGTCTGTCACTGTCGGTGATTGGCGAGTCATTCTCTCACGGTGTGGCTGAGCTGGCTGGCGATTGGGAATCACTGCATGACGGCCACCCAGGCAATGGACACACCCACGATTTTGACGAAGAGCCAGAGGCGGCGTCACTTCATCATGATGCTGGCAATCATACCCACGAGACCGTAGATCAGCTCAGGGTTCCGTTTGTTTCCCAAAGCCTGACCGTTCTCCGGCAGCCCGTGCCCTTTGCCGGAGGTTCTCCCCGCAGTTTGCGCTATCGGCTTGAACGCCCTCCAAAAGCTCTCCTTTCCGCTTGATTCTTGCCGCTTGCGCGGCCCGAAAAAACACATTCGATTGGAGTCTTTATGTTGTCAAACTTGCCTGGCCGATGCCGTGGTGTGTCCTCAATGGGCACAGGCAATCGTCTACTCTGGATATTTCTGACTTTGGGCTTGCTGGGCCTGAGTACCGATGTACTCGCCCATGCCGTCGCCCAGGGCGACAAGGGGTACATCCAGGAAATTACCGGGATAAACCTTATTTCGTTCATCTATCTGGGGGCCAAACACATGGTCACCGGCTATGACCACCTGCTGTTCCTGCTGGGTGTCATTTTCTTCCTCTACCAGATGAAGCACATCGCGATCTACGTGAGCCTGTTTGCCCTGGGGCATTCCACCACAATGCTGCTGGGGGTGTACTTCAACGTGGGCATCAACAGCTACATCATTGATGCGATTATCGGTCTGTCCATCGTCTACAAGGCACTGGACAACATCGGTGCCTATCAGCGGTGGTTTGGCTTCCAGCCCAACACCAAGGCCGCCACGTTGATTTTCGGGTTCTTCCATGGCTTTGGTCTGTCCACCAAGATCATCGAATACGACATCTCACAGGACGGCCTGATTCCGAACCTCCTTGCCTTCAATGTGGGCGTGGAAATCGGACAGTTAATCGCCCTGGCCATGATCCTGATTGCCATCAGCTTCTGGCGAAAAACCGACGGCTTTTTCCGCCATGCCTACACCGCCAACGTGGCCATGATGAGTGCAGGTTTTCTGCTCTTTGGCTATCAGCTCACCGGTTACTTTGTCGCCTGATTCTGGAGATTTTTTATGTACAACACCGATATACCCAACCGTGAAGAACTGCCCAGCACTGCCAAACTGGTTCGATCCACCATCATTGCCGCTATTGTGGCGCTGTTTCTGCTGGTAACCGTGGTCATGCCCGCTGAATACGCCCTGGACCCAACCGGCGCAGGTCGCCTTTTGGGCCTGACTGAAATGGGCGAGATCAAGGAGCAGCTTGCTGAAGAAGCAGCTGCTGACGAGGCTGCCCAGATGGTTGCTGTGCAGCCTTCAGCGGAACAAAAAGCAGCAGAAACTACCAAACCTGTTCAGGAAACAGCATCGGCTCCCGAGCCTGAGCTCGCGCCTGCCGAGAAAGAGCCTGCATCAGAACCGACACCTGCAGAGTCGCAGTGGCAGGATGAAGTGCGCGTGGTTCTCACGCCGGGAGAAGGCACTGAGTTCAAACTCACCATGGAAGAAGGTGCGACAGCCCGATTTTCCTGGGTTTCTGAAGGCGGCCCAATCAATTTCGACACTCACGGTGACGGCGGTGGCCAATCCATCTCTTACAAAAAAGGCCGGGGCGTTCCGGAAGATGAAGGCGAACTTGTGGCTGCATTCACCGGCAACCATGGCTGGTTTTTCCGAAACAGGAACGACAACAACATCACCCTCGTGCTGAGAACGAGTGGAGATTATGGCGAGTTGCGAAAAGCGTTATAAATCCGGGTGATCTTACCAAGGGAGGGCCGGTCTCGCGGCCGCCCCTCCTGCCAACTATTCAGGGTATTAAGAAGTGCACTGCAGTAAGTCGCGATGGCCCGCTTTATGCTTACACCTCCCCTAGACACCAAAACCGTCAACATTTTCTCATTGGCCATGGGAGGGAACCAACGCCATGTCGCTACTCACATCGCTGATCAAAGCCAGCACCCAGTTCCAGCAGGCCATGGAAAAGAAACAGCCGGCGGCGCCAGGCAATGCGCCGGCAAAGCCCGCTGCTCCGGAGGCACCGGGCTCCGCAACCGATGACCGGTTCACCCTGTCGGAACGGGCGAGCTTCGATACCGGCCGCCCCAAGTCCACCCGATTGCAGATGGCGGAATACAAACAAACCGTCGGGCAGGACCTTGCCTATATGCGAGAAACGCTGCGGCATAAACTTGCCGAATACAAACTCAACCCGGCAACCAGTGTGGAAGTTTCGAAGAACGACGAAGGCAAGATCAGCGTTGGTGGTGGCATCCCAGAGGAAAGCCGTAGCCGTATCGAACAGGACCTGAACAACAGCAAGCCGTTCGGGGAGGCATTCAGCCGGCTCAGCGCCAGCGAGCCCACCCTGCATTTTGTGGACAACGCGCTCAAACTGAACAAGGCATACGGCGTGAACAATTCACTGCTGGACACCCTGGTCAGCGATAACCAACAATTCAACGGCCTGCAGGACCTGGCGCACCGCTACGACAGCCTGCGCAGAACCATTAATACCGATCAGGCGACCAACTACGCAGACCGCAAAAATTTCGCCCTGAGCCTCAACACCCGGGCCTGATTCCGCTAAATCCGGAAGGGCTCTGGGTCCCCTTTACCGACGCGAGTCACCTCCGGTGCATCCCCAGTCATGTTCACCACGGTGGTCGCCTCCAGGCCGCAAAAACCACCATCGATGATCAGATCCAGCTCGTGTTCCAGAGTTTCCCGGATGTCATAAGGGTCGGTCATCGGGTCCTCGTCACCCGGCAATATCAGAGTACTGCTCATGATGGGTTCGCCCAGTTCCGCCAGCAGCGCCTGCACAATCGCGTTGTCTGGCACCCGCATGCCAATGGTTTTACGCTTGGGGTGTAACAGACGGCGTGGTACTTCACTGGTGGCGTCCAGAATGAATGTGTAAGCCCCCGGCGTGAAGTTCTTGAGCAGCCGATACTGGGTGTTGTCGACCTTCGCGAACACACCGATATCCGACAAGTCCCGGCACATCAGGGTGAAGTTGTGCTTGTCATCCAGGCGGCGAATGCGCTTTATCCGGTCCGCTGCCTGCTTGTCACCGAGGTGGCAGCCAATGGCGTAGGCGGAATCCGTCGGATATACAATAACGCCTCCCTTGCGGAGAATATCCACGGCCTGGTTGATCAGTCGTTTCTGGGGCGTTTCCGGGTGAATCTGGAAGAACTGGCTCACTGGCCACCTCCGGATGCAAAGGCCGGATCGTTCTTGGAGCCGCCCATGCAATTGGGAGAATCAGGCGCAGCCTGGCCGGAACTCTCCCACTCCTGTGGTGAATACACATGCAGCGCCAGGGCGTGGACGCCACCGGCCATTTCGTCCGCCAGTATTTTGTAGATGGCTTGGTGCCGCTTGACCTTACCCTGCCCCTCGAACTCTGAAGACACCAGAGTCACCTTGAAATGGGTTTCAGAGTTCGGCGGCACGTTATGTTTGTGGCTCTCGTTTTCAACCATGAGGTGTTGGCTGTCGAAAGCGCTTGTCAGCTTTTGCTCAATGGCTTGTTGTGTGGACATAAACAGGCCTGCTCCTGATTGAATGTGTTATGGAACAGTCTACTACACCAAACGCTGTGTTACCTTGACAGGATACAGACAAAGCGCCATCTTCCATCCCCACCCGAAAACTGCTTCCGACTTATGCGCCTGTACATTGCTGAAAAACCAAGCCTGGGCCGGGCAATTGCTGCTGCCCTCCCCGCTCCCCATCAGAAGGGGAACGGATGGATTCGTTGCGGCGAAGGAAGCAACGCCAGCACCGTTAGCTGGTGTATCGGCCATCTATTGGAACCGGCGGAACCCGGCCAGTACGACCCGCGCTGGAAAAAATGGCGACAGGAAGATTTACCCCTGTTTCCCGGGCGTTGGGAGGTGATGCCTAAAGACAGCGTACGCCAGCAGCTCAAGGTATTGGAGTCTCTGGTCCGCAGGGCGGAGACCATTGTCCATGCCGGCGATCCGGACCGGGAAGGCCAACTGCTGGTGGACGAAGTCATCCGCTACACCGGTGCCACCTGTCCGGTGCAGAGAATCCTGATCAACGACCTGACTCCGGCGGCCGTGGCAAAGGCCATCCAGGCTCCCAAGGACAATCGTGAGTTTCGCCGCCTGTCCCATTCCGCCCTCGCCCGCCAGCGGGCGGACTGGCTCTACGGCATTAATCTTACTCGTTTCTATACCCTGTCCTACCAGCAGCAGGGCCAGCAGGGCGTATATTCCGTCGGCCGTGTACAAACCCCGGTGCTGGGATTGGTGGTGGAGCGGGACAACACCATTGAGAACTTCCAGCCGAAACCTTTTTTCCGCGTTCAGGCGACGTGCCACGCGATAGATGAGGAATCGGACCAGCAATCGTTTACGGCACGCTGGCAGCCCTCGGAAGCCTACCGGGAATACCTGGACGAAGAAGACCGTTTGTTGGACAGCGATGTCGCCAGACAGATCGCCGAGGCCGTAGAAGGACGGCCCGGCAAAGTTACGGAATCCCGTTTCCGCGACAGGAACGAAACGCCGCCTCTCCCATTCTCACTCTCAGCCTTGCAGATCGAGGCGGGGCGACTGTTCCGCATGGGCGCGAAAGACGTGCTGGACACCGCACAAAACCTGTACGAACGCCACCAGTTGATTACCTATCCCCGTTCGGACTGCCGTTATCTGCCGGAAGGTCATTTTGACCAGCGTCAGAGTGTGGTGCAGGCCATTGGCAATGTCGCCGGCGAACTGGCGACAGCCTGCGAGGCAACGGACCTCAACCGCCGCACCGAAGCCTGGAACGACAAGAAGGTGGATGCCCACCACGCTATCATCCCGACGGCCAGAAAGGCGCCCAATGGACGTCTGAGCGAAGCTGAGAGAAACATTTACGAACTGATCAGCCGGTATTACCTGATGCAGTTCAGCGCCGACGCCATTCACCGGGATGGCAAATTAACTGTCGGGATTGGCGAACACGCGTTCAGGGCAACGGAAACCGCGGTTCTTCAGCCGGGCTGGAAAACCCTGGAGATTCGCCAGCGGGAAAGCCGACAGGAGGCCGCCAAAGCGCCCCTCCCTCGCCTGGAGAAAGGTGACCCCATACTCTGTGACTCGATGGACATCGCCGAGCGCAAAACCCAGCCACCCCAATATTTCACCGACGCGACGCTGCTGTCAGCGATGACCAATATCGCTCGCTTTGTCAGCGATCCAGAACTTCGGAAAACCCTGCGTGAGACCGATGGGCTGGGCACTGAGGCCACGCGGGCGGCGATCATTGATACCCTGTTCCGGCGCGACTATCTATACCGGGACAAGCGCCACATCCGGTCAACGCCGAAGGGAAAAGCGTTGATTGATTCATTGCCGGAATCCGTCAGCAAGCCGGATATGACGGCCATCTGGGAAGCCACCCTGGAAAGTATTCGCCGCGGCGAGGGCAATCCCAAGCAGTTTATTGCAGACCTGAAAGAACAGATACGCGGGTTCATCAATACCCCAGAGCAGGAAGCCAAGACTGCCCCACCAAGCGAGGGGCAGCCGCACTGCCCCAAGTGCCGCGCTCCCATGCGCCAGCGCGAGGGCAAGTTTGGTGCCTTCCATGCCTGCACCCGCTTTCCTGACTGCAAAGGCACACGGCCCATTGAGGACCAGTCTCCGGCGGATGGCACGGGAGAGAAACCCATTCCCTGCCCGCACTGTTTTTCGCCCCTGGTGCGCAGACAAGGCAAAAAAGGCTGGTTCTGGGGCTGCAGTAATTTCCCCGGCTGCCGACAAACACTGGATGACGACAACGGAAAGCCTGCGATCCGTTTACGCAACACTACATAACGACACTGAAGCGAAATTGCGGATTTGTAATAATATGAAGCTGAATTCAATACCCATTCCCCGCCGTCGGCCGGGAAGCCTGAATATGACAAATTTGATGTCGGGAGACGTTTGATGCGAATTGCCCTGCTTGAGGACGAACATGAACAGGCTCAGCACATTCAGTCTGTGTTGTCCGAGCGCGGGCACCACTGCGACAGTTTTCCGTCAGGCCAGGCATTCCTGAGCGCGGTCCTTCACCGCAGCTATGATCTGCTGGTGATGGATTGGCAAATACCCGACATGACCGGGATTGAGGTTCTGGAAAGCGTACGTGCGCAGTTGAACTGGCAGATTCCGGTGGTGTTTCTCACCCAGCGCGACAGCGAGACGGACATCGTACGTGCGCTGGATGCTGGTGCTGACGACTACCTCGCCAAACCCGCTCGCGAGGCAGAACTGGTGGCGCGCATCAATGCATTGGCACGTCGCACCAGCCCCGATACCGAAAAAGAATCGTTGCAGTACGGCCCTTTCGAGATCAATACCCAGCTTCGGACCATTGCGCTTCACGGCAACGTGCTGACGCTGACCGACAAGGATTTTGACCTGACCCTGTTCCTGTTCCAGAACCAGGGCCGCCTACTGACCCGCGAGATGCTGCTTGAGCGAGTATGGGGACTGGCGAAAGACATCAATACCCGTACCGTGGACACGCACATGAGCCGGCTTCGCCGCAGACTGGGCCTTAATCCCGAAAACGGCTTCCGCATCAAGACCATTTACCAGCGCGGCTATCGTCTTGAGGCCATGAAAGCCTCTGGCCCGGATGAGAACGTACCGGTCATGGAACAAGCCTGACATGAGTCAATGCGTCACCCTGCGAACACTCATCGGTTTGCTGCTCCTAATCAGCTCCCTGGCGGCGTTGCCAGTACAGGCGGAACTTTCGGTCACCCGGGGTTCCCAGGCGGCCACTGCTACCCCTGAATCCAATGCGACGCCGGAGTGGATCTATACGGTACGACCCGGTGAACATTTTGCGGAGATCGCTGACGCATTGTTGTCCAAGGGTATTCCCGCCATTCGCCTGCTACAGCATAACGGCATCGATAACCCCGCCAAGGTGGGCAGTGGAGACAACCTGAGAATTCCCCTTGCCTGGCTTCAGCGCCAACCCAACCCTGCGCGGGTCAACTCGGTGACCGGGTCGGTGCAACTGATTTCCGGTAGTGACGGCACCAAACGCCCCCTGACCAGCGATTCCCTGATTCGGGTGGGTGATGAAATCCGGTCACAGGCTGGCACGGCAACCATCGAACTTGCTGACGGCTCTGTAGTGCGGATATCACCGCATTCCCGCCTCGCCTTCAATCGCCTGACGCAGTATGGGAAGTCCGGCATGGTGGACACCCGCCTGCGCCTCAATCAGGGCGAAATTGAAACCCAGGTGAAACCCGTGATCGAGGGCGGTTCACGTTTTGAGATCGAAACTCCCTCCGCGGTGGCGGCAGTCAGGGGCACCATGTTTACCCTCAGGACTGCGCCCGGCATGACCGATCTACGGGTTACCGAGGGCGAGGTATCGTTTGGCCCGCCGGGGCAAACACGCCGGATTCCAGCTGGTTATAGCGCCAGCGTTTCAACCGCAGGTGTGGGCAGAATGAGCATCCGCCGCCTGCCCCCAGCTCCGGAGATTAACCCCCTGCCGCAGCAGTTGAAGCAACTTCCTGCACAGTTGAGCTGGACGCCCAACGGAGCCAACAGCCATCGCGTGGATATCTTTGATGCCGAGTCCGGCCGCTGGATTAACAGCAGCGAAGTCAGCGACAATGATTTCGATATTAACCTGCTGGACAATGGCCGCTACGAGATTCACCTTGCCGCCATCGACAATCGTGGCATGGCAGGCATGCCCGGCGTCATGTCTTTCGAAGTCGACCTACAGGCCCGGACTGCCGCACTGGAACAACCGGAACCAGGCGCGACCGTTAACGACGACATGCCCGAGTTCCGATGGCAGTTGCGCGGCGAAAACGAAGTCGCCCGGGTGGAAATTGCGGAGGACAAAGACTTTGGAAACACGATTGCCACCAGCGAGTGGGCGCCGGATGAAAGCGCGCTGCCTTCTCGACCACTGACACCGGGACAATACTACTGGCGGGTGGTCACCGAGGCCGGCGGCAATTCTGTGGCCACGAGTGAGGCACGCTCGCTGGTCGTGAACGGGACCTTGCCACCGGTTCGCATCATCAGTGTCAACTACGTCGATAGCCAGGTAAGGGTATTCTGGCAGAAGGTGGATACTGCAACCGATTATCGCCTGCAGCTGTCTGAAGAACCGGGATTTAACAACATCATCAAAGAGGCTACGCTGTCGGATACCACTGCGGCCTTGCGCCTCATTCCCGGAAGACGGTATTTTGTTCGCCTGAAAGCCCTCTCTGACGGTCCGCTCGAAAGCCGGTGGGGACCAGGGAGGGAATTGTTTCTGGAATAACCCACAATTTCCTGATACCCGACAGCAGGCCCCATGACCCGGAACTGGTTTCCCATTAAAACAACACCTTGGACGCTGGGCCTGCCACTACTGACATTTTTGCTACTGCTCCAGACGACCTCTGCTCCGGAGCGCCTGGACTTCTGGCTTTACGACACCCTTATCACCGCAACACCCGCAGAACCGGCCGATGACGTCGTTGTTATCGCCATTGACGAACTGAGCATGGATCGCCTGGGGCGCTGGCCCTGGCCACGGACAACCCATGCACAGCTCATTGAGAAACTCCATCAGGCCGGCGCCAAAACGATTGTCTTCGACATCCTGTTCCCCGAACCATCGCCGGCAGACCAGGCAATGGCCAACGCCATGCAGAAACACGGCAACGTCATCCTGCCGCTTCATCTGTCACCGCCCTCCCGGCACTACCTGATCAGCGAACAACTTCCCGCCCCTGCGTTGGCGTCCGCAGCTGCAACGCTTGGGCACGCCCACGTGGAGCTTGACGAAGACGGCTTGGCGCGAGGACTTTATCTGTTCAATGGCCTGGGCGATCAGCTATGGCCCAGCCTGGCACTGGCGGCCTCTGATACACCGTCACCGGGCCCGGAAATATCCAGTGTGCCGCCCTACACAAACGTCAGACAGCACTACCGCGCCATTCCAATGGCTGGCGGTGCCGGGACGCTGCCTTCCCACTCCTATACCAAGGTGCTTGATGGGCAATTCGCAAAGGATGCTTTCAAAGGGCAAACCGTGTTTGTGGGTGCAACCGCACCGGGTTTTGGCGACATCCTGCCCACCCCGTTTTCGGGCCTCAATCAGCCCATGTCCGGCGTTGAGTTCCACGCCAACAGTTATTCCGCATTGGTGAAAGACGAACTGATATCACGGGTATCGAAGCCTATTGCGATTGGTCTCGCCGTTTTTATCATCGCTCTATTGTCGTTCACCCTACCCCGCATGCGACCGGCACGTAGCATTTTGCTCTGTTTGACGAGCCTCGGCTTATTGGCTCTCCTGCATGCGCTACTGTTGGTCGGAGCCAAGCTCTGGCTACCGATCTCCCACGCCATCGTAATTCCCCTGCTGGCGCTGCCCGTATCCAGCGCACTACGGCTGGCCATGACCAACAGCTTCCTCAACCGGCAGCTTGACGAGCTTGCCCGCGGGCCCACCATGACCCTCGAAGAGCCGTCACTGAGGCACCCACCGCAACTGCTCAGCCATTTCCAGGCCCTGCTTCAACCAGAGGGCTGGCTGTTAGCTGAAGGTGATGACGTGATGACGTCTTCTGGTCTGGCCGCCGATGATATCCCGCCACTGGACACCCCGGGCCAATGGCATCACATTGATGGCCAAAGCTGGGTCAGCCTGATACGCAATGGCGTTACCTACAAAATCGGGCTCAAGCTGCCCAACGACCTGAGCCGGGAGGCCATCCAGCGCTACCTCCGCCGTTTGCCGCTGTCCAGCACCCAGGAGCCGGTGCGTAAAACGGGGCCAAGGGAAAACATCTCCGCTCGAATCGAGCGAGTACGCCTGGCGACCGAGCGCATGAGTCAGATGCAGAGGTTTATCAGGCGCAGCTTCGAACGCATGCCGGACGGCATTATCGTAACCGACGAGTTAGGCGTTATCCGCTTTGCCAACGGCCACATTGAAGAATGGTTTCGTGAACCCATGCCAAGCCTCAGCGGCCTGCCCCTGGCCAGACTTCTGGAGGGACATGACCCACGAGACAATCCGCCCTGGCATGAAACCGTCTCGGAAACCCTCACGCTGGCTCAGAGCCGCACAGTGGACCTACGGATTCGCGATAAGGATTTCCTGATTCACTTCGCGCCGTTTTCACTGCCTGACAGCGATCAGAACGGCATTATCGCCAACATATCGGATATCTCGGAACTCAGGGAACAACAGCGCCAGCACCGGGAGGCCATCGACTTCATTTCTCACGATGTTCGCTCGCCCCTGGTTTCACAACTTGCACTGATCGAACAGCTCAAGCGGAATCGTGGCCATATCGAGCCGGAACAGCTCGACCAATTGGGTCGGCTAGCGAAGCGCAGTTATCATCTTGCTGAAGAATTCGTGCAGCTTGCCAGGGCCGAACAGTTAACCGAAACCCGCTTTTACGAATGCGAGTTTTTAGCCATTGTTGAGAACGCCCGCGACAGCGTCAGCGAGCAGGCTGCCGAGAAAGGCATTCAGCTGTTACTTCAGGGAACAGAGGATTTATGGCTGAAAGGAAATGCGGAACTGCTTGAACGTGCCGTGATCAACCTTCTGACCAACGCCGTGCAGTACAGCCCATCCGGATCGATCGTCAATATTCAGGTTTTTCAGGCCGGCCACCAGGCGTGCCTGACTGTAAGCGACGAGGGGGAAGGCATTGCTCCGGAAGAAATCCCCTATCTGTTTGATCGCTATCAGCGCCAGAAAAGCAGCGAGCTGTCTGGCAATCATGGCACCGGGCTCGGGCTGTCGTTCGTGAACGTTGTGGTCGAAAAGCATCGCGGTGAAATAACCCTTCGCTCCCGACCCGGGGAAGGGTCGGCCTTTACCCTCAAACTGCCGATTGCGCATCCATTGGGGTAACAGCAAGGCCGAGCATACACTTCATGTCAGAGATCCGTTGTCTGAACTAGATGGTTTTGCTGACCGGCGCCGATGGCGCGCTCATCAGGCCATCAACATCTTCCACCTGAATCGTGAAGTACCAGGTGCCCGCCGACAAGTTCTCAACGTCATAGCTCATCGTTTCCAAGCCTCCGACATTGTCGACTTGAACTTGTTTGTCGAGGTTATTCCTATCCGTTCCGTACCTGATAACGTAGCGCTCCAAATCGTACGGACTTAGATCATCGCCGTTTTCACGATCGGTGGGCGCATTCCAGCTGAGCGACGCCGAGCGGTCAACCACTCCCTCGCCACCACCGCTCGGTGGTGGATTGCCCTCGGAACCACCTGAGCCAACCCCCGTGCTATCGCCTGTACCTGCAGTGCTCTCTGAGCTACCAGAAGAACCGCCCCCACAGCCTGTGAGGACCAATCCTAAAAACAACGCGGCAATCCATGCCTGTGACACTTTGATGACGCGTTTCATATGTATTTCACACCAATAAATTGCCGAATTTGTTAAATTGTATAAAACGTGGGCAAGTATCGATGTGAATGGTGTCATTTCCCAAGTTACGATTTTGTCAATTTTTCGACAGATAACCGTAATGAAACAACTGAGGATACTGATTAACCGGGCAATTTTTTGCCCGAAAGGCGATAAATGGCGGTTATTTTTGGTACGAAAGTATTAGATTTAAGGAAAGCCGACTGGATAGGAGTTGCAAAAGGGTCGAAAAATATGCAGGGCGGAACTAAATCCTGAAGTAGACTGAACAGGCACAAAAAAAGCCGGTCAAAGACCGGCTTTTTATAAGTGGTAGCGGGGGCAGGATTCGAACCTACGACGGTTATGAGACTGAAAATTATCACCCACTTTTTTTGTGCCAAATTGTATTAAAATGTCTTAAATTGATGTATGAATTAAAGTTTCAGGAGCAAGAGGCTTTGGAGACTAGGTACATTAATGGGGAAAGACGACCATCAGAATTGGCACAGGATTGAGGAATCAAACGACAGCAATTCGACCGTAAGGCTCGCTGGACGTCATTTTAAAACGCTCAAAACCTGGGCGGAGCAACACGACGTATCCGAGATTTTTGAGGCCATTGCTCTCACCTTTGGCTTTACCGAGAACTTCACGATTATCGGTAACCTTTCGCGCGCACTGTCCGATTCAGATTCCCAGGCCATACTTACACAGTGGGCTGATAACCCATACATCTATCAGCTGAACAAGCTGATCACGGCCTACAACCAAGACATAAAAGTCTCTTCAGACTTCGCAGGCATTCCTCAAGGCGTATCTCGAGCCAATACCAAAAGTACTCTCCGCGCTGCCGGGGCCGATATCAAGCACCAGCACTTCCTGCTCGAAATGATCGTGCAACCGTTGGCACTATCCGGTTCTGAATCATTGGGCCGCCTCCGCAAAACCCTGAGAATCTGGCTCGTCGTGCAGGCCCTTGAACGGTCGGTCGAGCATTCCTGTTACCACGACAACGAAATACGACAGGTCGCCAGCGCACTCTGTTTATCCGGCCAGGACGATAAATGGGGAGCTATTGACTCAGTCCTTGCGATGTCTTTGCAGACTTGCCCGTCGGATCGTTATTTCTACGGGCAGTTCACCCTTGCGATCCGACACTCTGCCATACAATTGCTACCTCTTCATTCAGAGCCAACCCAACGCAAACAACGTCTGTTACTAAATTCCCTTCAAAGGGTAGCCGAAGGTCAACGAAATCCAATCGTAACTCACCGAACAGAACGCTTGTCCGCATCGTCTTTCAGCGGACCATTCAAGAGTAAAGCCCCATCCCTCATCCTCGATAAGCAAACTGGAGCACCCCAAGTTCTGGCTCTTTCAGACAGAGAGAGCAGCTCTGGCGATGAAGAAGGGCTTGAACAGCTGATCCTGTTCGACGTCAACCCGCAAGAGACTCCAGAACAGCAACAACTGTCCGGCCGAAGCATTCTGCTGCAAACGTCAGAGCTATCGCATTACCTGCCATGGTCATGGGACAAGCCGCTTCCCCCGGAAACGCACCTTCTTGAGCAGTGGCTAACAAGCACCCTTGCTAACGATGAACTTCCGGAACAACTCGGCGCAGCCCTGGTATGGCTGGCGCTTCACTTTGGGCGATCTTTGGAGTTTGTATTGGAATTCCAGATTACCGATGGCGCTCAGGCGGAGTGGAGCCTCTCCAGTGACTTTGAGTCAGCACATCGCCAAACACCCAGGCGCCATAGTTCCTGGACTCCCGGCAAGGCAGATGAGTCACTCATTGAGTCATTTGAGAAATCTTTATGCACTGCTCTGCCCGAACGGATCCAGGAAGTACTTCGGAAAGCGAGTCAGTCATATCAAGAGAGCTCGTCACTGCGACAACTATGGGGGCAGGCTTGCCCGGATACCCTGCAAACCTGGTTCAGACAACATGCGCGCCAGCACTTTCCCAGGCTCTCCAGCGCCAAACTCGCCAATGCCCAACCTCAACGGGTTTTTAACGAACAAGGCGACCACTCTCTCGCAAGACTGATCTCAGCCCACCCCCGCAGTGCCCTTCCAGCAGCCTGCGGCTACGCCAATTGGAATATTCGGCAAGTGCAGAATGGGTTTGCGCTGCCGCTTAAGCACTCATCTGTTAGCGATGAACGGGTTAACCTGCTCGGCAGCCTCCTAGCGCCGCTCGAATCGTTACTGGTTGAGGGAGTTCGAAAAGGCACCAGAAGACTATTAGACAGCGCCAAGGGAGATCCAGTCTCATTCCACAACACTCTGGTGCAATACACGGTCACCGCGCTCTATGCCGCTACGGGATGCCGTCACCTTTCCGAGCCCTTTGAATCTCTCGACCATTTTTGTGATGAGCCTCCTGCGGTCTTCATTAATGACAAAACCGAAGACGGTCTTCACAACGGCCGAATGGTGCCTCTGGCCGATGGTGCCAGAGCACTTGTTAGCGCGTATTGCGAACATCTTCGTCGTCTCCAGAAGGGTCTGGCAAATCAAGACGCGGAGCTTTCTGGTCGTATCGACCACGTACTGCAAGGCACATCCAGTTCGCTACCATTGTTTTTCTTACTGGACTCTTCTGGCTCATGGCATCCACTGAATGACGGAACCGTGCAGGGCGCCGGGCTATTCCAATGGTCTCTTCCCCAAAACCTGTTCCGGCACCGATTTGCCCAGCAGTTAGCACGATGTGGTGTCAATCCTGAAGTCATTGACGGCTGGATGGGACACGGTGAACGAGGGGCAACCACCTACAGCGATCATTCAGCACGGTGCTGGAAGGAGGATGCTGAGCGATATCACCAGACATTGAATGACTGCTTTGACCGATTAGGTTTCTTGATTCAACTACCCGAGACAACATACGACGAGATCCAGGTTCAACCCCGGAGCCAAACAGACGACTACCGTGAGCCGACGCATTTCGGTCAAGCGAAACGTCACATGGAGCGGTTGCAGGCCCGGGATCAGGCTCGCGCATTGGCCCGCAAGGATCTCGATTTGATTCTTAAAGCTAATCCACCCAACGGGGATGAGCAGCTCACCCAAACGTATGTTGATGGTGTGGTGAAAGGCATGATCTTACGCGAGAACGGGCTACCCCATCCCCGCGCTGCCATCCGTATGGAAGTGCTGATTCAATGGTTGGAGAGTTCGGGGCCACAGGCACGGCAATTTGTCCGCCACCGGCTGGCCCGTCTGGGGACGGAGCGTTCACTGTTCCGCAGCTCCTGTCCCCGGGCACTGCAAGTAATGCCTGAACTCCAGCGCTGGGCGAGCCAAACCAGACAAGCCCTCCGCCAGAGGCGACTGTCAAAATCCGATGGGCTGGCGCTGGCTGTCGCCTTCCTCGCCATCGAAAAAAGAATATCCTACCCGCAGCTACTGTCAGACCTGGTTCAGGGACTGAATTACCGGGTGATCCAGCACAAACGGCGTGTGTACCTCGAGTACAGTGAGGCACTGGAGCCTGACGACTTCGATCAGCCCGTTCAACGCCATGAGATCGACCATACCACTGCCCGACTGTTGGCAAGAGGATCGGGCATAAAGGACACAAAGGATCTCACTCGAACGCCCTCCCCCAAGCCACTGCGATCACTTCAACCTATCCTGAAAACGTCTGGACCTGAACACTGGAAGAGACAAGCAGACCTGACGCTTGCCGAGGTACTCAAGTCGTTACACCGACTTGTGGAGCAGGCTAACCTGGTCGATTTTCCCGGCATAGTCGCCGGCGCCCTGAGCGAACGAAACCCTCCGACAAGCGTCTGTTTGTACGATTACCTGAGGCTTACCGAAGGCCTCCGTTATCAAATACCGGGAATTGATACACGCGCCCCAATTTCGGCGCCGGAAGCTTTTCCAAACATCCCGGCAATGGCCTCCGCCAGCTACCCCAACGCCTTCTACGATTCATCAAAGGCATTTTTCCGGGCATTGCATGACATCCTGAATCGCTACACAAAAAGCTCCTCACAGGAAATTGCCAAGGAAATCGAGCGGCACTGTAAGTCCAATGCCCACGGGGTCAGCAGTGCCGTTTTAATGCTCGGCTACTGGATCGCCCATCTGGTCCGCAGAGGCAAAGGAAGGCCCAATCGTGCCCACAACCCCTATGCCGCCAACTCAATAAAACGTTACCTGAGTGCGCTGTCCCCGTCTTTCGGTGGCCTGGCCTATAACGCCGATCTAATGATTATGACAGAGGAGGATGTCACCGAACTGGGCGCGAGAATGCTCTCCCGGCATGCGGAAAGACAGAAGGACCTGAACTACTTCTCGGCCCGTCTCATCGAGTTTTTTGACTGGGCTGGGGAGCGTGGTGTTTCAACTCCGGACTGGGATGAGCTCGATCTGGGCGGATCACGCCGATCCGTTCGCCCCCGGCTTTTTTCAGAAGATGAATATCTGGACGCGCTTCGGATACTGCTCCGCGCTAACTCGGAAGATCCGGACCGTGGCAGGCAAGCTGCCTTTGTGCTTTTTCTTGCCTTCCGATTCGGCCTTCGGGCCCAGGAGGCCCTGGGCTTGCTGCGCTCCGATTGGTGCCAATCCGGAGAACTGACCTGGGTACTGATTCAGAGCAATGCCATTCGGTCCTTAAAGAACACCACAAACAGCCGGCGTGCGATACCCTTGCTTTTCCAGTTGGACGCCATCGAACAGACACTGATTGAAACGACACTGACTCGTTTTACAACCCGGTTTGCAGATGCCACCAATAAGCCAATATTAGGAGCTAACGACGGGACGCTCACACCCTTTGCTCGCACAATTCCCACCGACATTGCGAAGGCGCTCAAACTGGCCACTGGCAATCCGAGAACGAGCCTGCATCAGGCAAGGCATGCATTCTGTAACGTATTGACCACCGCGTTGTTTGGGATTCATACACCACTGGCTGCCAATTTGTGCAAATCCATTGATCGAGAAGCCATCATTCATATCATGCTGGGGCAACATGAGCAGCCATCTCGTCGCGGTGCAATGGCAATCGGCCGGGCACTGGGACATCAGAGCCCACGCACGCAGTTCCGCTCCTACAATCACCTCCTCACAGAGTGGGCCGATACGCTCACCCCGGTCAGATCCCACTATGCCAGCTCCATTGCAAAGGCAATTGATACCAACGAGTGGGCTGTTGAATCTCTGCCGGATCACGATGCTTTGCCAACGATCTTCTCCCAAAAGGCAGAACTGACGCCTTCGATCGTGATCGAGGCTTTACGACTTATGGCACTTGGATATCCTACAAACCGGATTGAGCACCTGTTGCGTCTTGAGCCCGGGGAATTGACAGATGTTGAAACCCTGGTCGACCGAATCAATGCGGGCATTCGATTCAAGGTATTCGATCCTGAAAAGGGGAAGA
The DNA here is from genome assembly GCF_042604615.1 of Marinobacter sp. M5B. Lineage (NCBI taxonomy): Bacteria > Pseudomonadati > Pseudomonadota > Gammaproteobacteria > Pseudomonadales > Marinobacteraceae > Marinobacter > Marinobacter sp. M5B. The sequence goes on along the minus strand of NZ_CP156894.1, from coordinate 1,738,375 downwards.
AGGCGTATGTCTATGGTCAGTCTCTACCGCGTTTTCTTCTTAAATCCCGACCCTCTGGCGTCTGGCCACGACTGCTGGAACTGGCTGAAAAACTGCCGCCCAGAAACCAACTGGCCAACTGTCGGCCTCTACCCTCATTGGATCAGGCCTCAAACCTGGTGGGCAGAAATGGCCATTTGCTCATGAACCTTCCGGAGGAGTCATACCTCCTGCGCCTTGTTGTCGACAGCTTCGAGCTACCGGAAACCTCTTTCATGGTGATGATAAAAAGTCCGCCCAGCGCTGTGCCACGCGCTCAGAATTTACTGCTCGAAGCGCAATTTGCGCCGGCAGTTGGTGTTACGACTCAATTGGATACGTTCAATGAAGACCACAGCAAAACCTTCGGACGGGCGCGATCCTACGCTGGTCTGGTTCTGGCAAAACCGGCTAGTGGCCCTCTTCACGACAGTCTTGAATTGGTGCTGGCTTACATCGCTATCGCCGCCGCCTACTGCCCGCGGACGGGCCCAATGCAGCCTTTAGCCGACTCCCAGCCAATTTACTCAAGCTTAAACTGATCCTGATCATTTGCCGCGACCTCCCTTAACTCCAGCAGCGTGATAACCGGTTTCTTTTTTTTCGGCTCGGGCTGGCTGAGCGCCTTAAACTCGAGCAGGTTTCGATTCGCAAACGCTCGCGCGACCGTGCGCAGGAAATCCAGGTTATGACAGACAATCTCGAGGCGCCCTTCATAGGGCACTTTACCGCCATCATTTGCCGCCTTTGAAAACCAAAATATTGCCGTACTTTTTTGTTCATCAAACCCCAGCGGTCTGCCCACGCCCTCAATAGTGCCGTGCGCACTTTGCTCCAACGCCAATGGCGGCATTACGCCCTGCACGGTTATCCCATGAAGATCGGTGGCACCGAACCTCACCACAAAACCCTGGGTAATCGATTTACTCGCAAACTTCGCGGCAACGTCGCCTCCGAGCTCGTTCAAAAACAGTTTTTCCTCTTCCGTGAGAACATGGTCGGTCTCCTGCTCACCAAATGATCGCTGTGAAATCAATGCCGTGAGAATGACCTGTGCAGCCGCTCGAAAGACCATGACCTCGGCTGGAGTCGTTCCAGACCCAACGAGCCGGATGACATGGGTCGCGGGATATTCAGTTCCATCCTGAGGTTCAACCCGCAACCGGGACTCGACTGCGATTGCAGGTGTTTTTCGGAAGCTCACAAAATCATTGAGAACCCGAACCATGGTGTCTTTCAATTGTTTCTGCGACGGCAAAACCAGCGCACCCTCCTCTTCAAACTCTAATGCACCGCCTGAATGAACCACGTTGGGCGCGCTTAATGGGTGTAGCACCAAGATGGCAGCATTGAGAGTCTCGCAGGATTTCTGGTTGGTCATAACTGTTAGCCCTTTACAATTTTCTGATCCCAGCCCGACCGCCACCTGTCTGTGCACAGTTGGCGTTAAGCTAACGCCTGAATTTCCATCAGAGCTTTTTACACAGCTCAGACCGGAATTTTGGCGAGAAGCCTAAAACAGTTGAAAAGTCAGGCCATTTCGGCGACACCTGTGATCTACCGAGGTAAACCAAGGGCACCCTCAGACATATTGTTTCAGAGTTGAATGGGGCAGATTTGCAGTAAAGCGGGGTTTTTTGCGCACTTTTCGGTAACTATGACGAGATTTGCCAGGAATTAGTTGACTTACACACATTTCAGAAGAGCGATCGGCTGTGGACGTACGAGTCACATATGTCAGCTCAGCTGAAATCACCCTGCTCAATTTTGTAAAGCACTTCCGTGAGCCACCGCCTACCCTCAAAGGTATCCAGCAGGCTCATGGGAATCTGATCTGCTAACGCATGGACCGGATGACTCAGCCATTCCACGGCCTGGTCATGGGATTCCCACACGGATACGCAGTACGATAGTAACCTTGCCAGATCGAGCACGTTTTCTGACGTTCTGGCATCCAGAGCATCCGCCTGACAGGCTGCTCGCAGTTGGGATGAAGTCATGCCAAGTGCTATCGCAATCTCATGTTCCAGGCCAGTCTCACCCACTAAAGAGGCCAGCCAGTCACCGGGTATACCCCTGCGAACCCACTGAACAAAAGTCACAGGGTTCGAGAGCACATCTTCAAGCATGCCGCGAGAAAAGAGAGTTTCTTGCGGGCGCTCAGGTACGAGGGCAAAGTAAGGCGTGTGACTGATGTACTTGGGCCTGACTTCACCGTGTGGACGGGATGACTCACACAACCCTTAGCCTACAATATTCAGTACCACTTCTCATGAGGATAAATCATGGACCTCGAGACCGGTATACTCACCGCGATGACTATCGGCGTTGCTGGTGCCGGGCTGCTGACCGCTTGGTGCCTCTGGTCACGCCGCAAGGAACTCAAGGATCACGAAATGAACAAAAAGTGACAGTGCTTCCGAAGGAGGGGATATGGCCAAAAAACCCACGACTGAAAACCAACTCCTACAAGACCTCAATGCCCACACGGCCCACACCGACGAGCTAGCGCAACCGCTTCCTCAGGAGCTGACACCACTTGAGCGTTTGAAAGGCTCCGTCAAACGCTACGAGCGGCCCCTGGATCCGGTCTGGGAGGAATGGTTTGAGTCCGAGGAACGTGTGACCGAGGATTTCATGGACGACCGGGATCAGCCACCGAAAGATCGGAAGGAGTGACCGCGCCCGACAGCGATTAGATGGTGAGTTTACTTAGCCAATACTCGGCACAACAACGCCTGGACTGGGGGTCAGGCTTAACTGGCCAAGCCGCTCCAGGAGTCCGGGCACAGCATCCTATAATATGTTGACAGCTGGACTTGGGGCTGACTCAAAGATCGCACCGGAAGGAGGGGGGGAAACGTGGTATCAGACGAAGATATGCGGAGCCAACTAGCAGCGAGCGTGGGCAGGGATTATCTGAAATACATGCTGTCCGGTGACACTATTAGAAACGCCCCGACAATCCCGGAAACAAATACTGCGCCGCGCGCCGCGCGCCAGCCACTGACACCTGAAGAGAGGGACATCCTTGAGAGCGGTGGCGCCCGGTTCGGCGACACTCTCGGGCACACTCGTGACGAACTCATCCACCATCAAGTTCAACGAATTCAGGACGAACTTCGTGCCATGATTCAGCAGGCGCTCACCCTCAACGAGGTCGCGCAACGGCTTTCCGTGTCAAAAGAGGCTGCCCTCCAGCTTCTCACGAAGAAGCACCCAGGCCTACACGCATTTAAAGCACCCAATGGCGTTCTGCTATTTCCAGGCTGGCAATTCACAGAACAAGGTCTCATGCCGGTTCTTCAGAGTATCCTGAAGCACATTGATCCAAAAGTAAGCGCACTCACCATCAACCGTTTTATGACCAGCAAACACTGCGATCTACCACTCGGCAATCGCTGCCTAAGCCCTCAGGAATGGCTTGCCTCAGGGCATGATCCAGTAGAAGTGGAGAGGCTCGCCAGGGATATCTCGGGACAGATATAATTCTCTTAAAGTTCATAAAAATTCCGGAGGCGATATGAACATGATGGCAGCCCTTATCGGCTATGGAGGCTTTGCTTTATCCCTCTTTACAATTGGCATCATTGGTTACTGGAAAGCCGATGCGCTGGAGGCTTGGGCAAAAAGGAAACTGAAATCCTGACGTTATCAGGCTCAGCCACCACTTCAATAACGCCCAGGCGGCTCCAAAGGCTTCAACCACCGCTGAGGTAAGACGCGGGTTCCGAGTAGATCGCACAAGCAAGAATACCCGGGGCCACACTGGCGGCTGTGCGCCTTTAGCTGCTTTAACAGCCATACGACTTTAACCGCCGCATGATCATTGCGATAGCTCCTTAAGGGGCTGCAATTGGAAGCCCCACCCATTCAGCCAGCGTAGCGAGAGATCGTGAGCCCGGCACGGCCGAAAATGCGTTCCTGATGGTACAGCGAGAGATGGTCGGCGTACTTGGCCACCAGCACCTGAGCCAGCAGGCAGGGCGCCTTTAGTAGCATTTAGTAATTTACTATACTAAAATAGTTTTTTATTTACTAATCTCGACTACTGGCCGCCGAGGCGCTTTATGAACGCACATGTGGACTGGCACTTTCCTCGCCGCGAGCTGACGGATCAGTTTCTGTCGACTTTCGCCAGTGGTGTCTCCAACACCCTGACGCTCTTTGCACCTCGGCGCATGGGCAAGACGGAATTCATCCTCTTTGACCTTATCCCGGAAGCACATGAGCAGGGCTATCGGCCCATCTATGTAAGTTTCTGGGACAACCCCCGGAACCCGGTTACCTGCCTCAAAAAAGGCCTTGAAAGGAGCATCGGGGAAATGACCTGGCTAGAACGCCGGCGCTGGGCTAACTCCCACCTCGGAGCTCTGAAGCTGGGTGGCGAGGTCGGCATAGACGGGACGGTGAAGGCCTCGGCCGAGGTCTCTGGACGAAACATCCCGCCACAGGAGGATGACCTGAGCCAGCTTCGCAGCCGATTCGAGACGTTGCTGAGCGGAAAGAGGAAGATATTGCTGTGCCTAGATGAAGTCCAGCATCTGGCCACCGACCGGGCTTTCGAGCCCCTGGTGTTTTTCCTCCGGACCCTGCTCGATGAAAACAGGGACAAGCTCTATGTTGTCTATACTGGTTCGTCCAGAGACGGTCTGTACCGCCTGTTCAATCGCCGAAAGGCACCGCTGTTTCGCTCATCGTCCCAGATCGACCTGCCAGAGCTAGGGTCAGGCTTCGTCAAACACATGCTTGATGCTTTTGATCAGGCCACGGCCAGGACTCTATGCTACACCCGCGCTTTGAACGCATTCCATACCCTGAACCGGGTTCCGCGGGATTTTCGAGCCGTCATCGAAGGTATGGTGCTCTCCGGCGAGACGGACATAACCTCCGCGACGGAGCGCTACCGGCAGTTCACCAATGATGCCAATGAGTACGAGAAAATCTGGTCCCAGCTCAAGCCCATCGAGCAGGCCATCCTCGCTGTCATCGCCCAGAACATTGCCGGCCCCTACCACGAGGATGCTCGCCGATTCATTGCCACCTGGCTGGGTGTGACAGAGCCCGATGTGGCAACGCATACGATCCAAAATGCGCTGAATCGGCTTCGGGGAGAGTTCCTGGCGCCGGTTGAGAAAGGCGTCTGGGTATTTGAGGACTTAGATTTTAAAATCTGGGTTGCTGAGGCTTTTGCAAAGGATCCGACTGAGCGCTAGGTTTACGGTCGTCGATATTCGACGCCTCAACGTTGCGCCGGGCCAAGAAGGCTACCAGGCAAGGCGCAACGATGACGTAAAAAGCTACAGCAACCTTTCTTGCCCAGACGAGGTAAACTGATAACCCATCGCCTTGTAGCCTTTCTCCCGTTTTCGGAACATGCGCTCAAGCATGGGTAGGCCAGCGTCCAGATAATCATAGACAGTGACTTCCTGTTTGCCATGGGCATCCCTGTGGATCCTGCCAGCGTACTGCGAGAGCGTTCCTTTCCAGGCGATCGGCAAGGCTAGAAACAATGTGTCCAGTCGAGGCAAATCAAAACCTTCCCCGATGTATTTCCCGGTTGCAACGATAACCTGAGCTTCTTGTAACTGTGCTTCCGCCGCCCGGCGTTCTCTGATGCGCATCCCTCCCCGCAACACCACCGATGATATGGATTCTGCGTCCAGCAGCGTTGCCAGCCTCTCAGCATGCTCTCGTCGTTCCGTAAGCAGAAGACAATTTGCTTGGTTTTGTACACACCGTACGACATCCTGAACAATATCCTGATTCCGGGCGCTACTCTCAGCAAGCCAGCGGTAAACTGAAGCTATGTGAGGCCGTTCACCACCCTGAGAGAGGTCAGTGGGTGGCGTTTCGTGACGCTCCCGAACGATCACGCGTTGGACAAACCTGGAACTATGATCAGCCCGAACTTTATGACGAACAGGTCCCGCAACCATAAACATGATTCTCTGGTGACCATCTTGGCGGTCAGGCGTTGCAGTAAGGCCTACGACGTATCGGGCGCTGACTTCGTTAAGCAGCATCTCGTAGCGGGGCGCTGAGACATGGTGACACTCATCGATGATGATCTGGCCATACTCCCGGACCAGGCTTGAGACCGTATTATCTTTCTTGTTGATCAGGCTTTGATAAGTCGCGACGTCGATCTGACCGGTAGGTTTCTTCTTGCCACCGCCAATCACACCCACCGATGCACCCTCCATGAAGGTTTCCAGACGCTCCTTCCATTGATCGAGTAACTGGCGACTGTGAGTGAGGATCAGCGTGTTAACCTGCCGCTTGGCCACAATGCCAATGGCGGTTACGGTTTTGCCGAAAGCGGTTGGAGCATGGAGTATTCCGGTATCGTGGTTGGCAAGCGCCTTCACAGCCTTCTTCTGATCACTACGCAACGTTGCTTTCAGGCTGATAGCGTCCAGAAGTTCGCCCCGGGTTCTGCGGTCATCGATTTCTACCGCTATTCCCTGTTCCAGCAACAATGCCTGGAGCTCATCAAAGCAGCCCCTCGGAACCGATAGATAACCTTGCTCAATCCTCGCACAAGAAATGTAACGAGGGATGCCATGAGTTGAGAAGCGAAGTGCCTGGGATTTGAAAAACAACGGGTTGGCAAAACTCGCCATACGCTTTATGCGTGCAGCCAGTGGTCCCGGTATGTCTGACAACTTCATATAAATGTGATTGACCAGAGTGAGCGTTATGCGCTCGGGACATCCTTCAATCATCCCAGTCTCGACTGGCGAGGATTGCTCCCACGGTAACGCAACTGGCGCTGCAGCATCGGAATCAGGCTCCTTACCAACCATCTCTCGAAGCGCGTCCGGCGAAACGGTCTCTTGCCGACTGAGCAGCCCCCACTGATCGGGATGCGGATTCAGCTCATCATCGACAAACACCGTACACCCACGACTTCGTGCCTGGTGCTGAAGCGGCAGAGCAATCAAATTGCCAAACCCACCATCGGGCATCGTATCCTGATTGGGGAATAAACGGTCATAGGAATCAAAAGACAAGCCAGGGTGGCGCTCCATAGCTTTATCCAGCAGATTGAACCCCAAAGCTCTCGCGGACCATGCCGGAACTGCGTCGGAAAAGAAAACCCATAGATGAGCACCAGCTCCTGATTGGGAGATCTCTACAAGATAAGGAATGCCTTCATCACGACAAGCCTGGGCCAGCGCTCGAATGTCTGCCCGCCAGTCCTCCTTATCAAAATCGACGGCCAGAAGATAACAGGAGTTGTCCGGCAACAAAGGATATAACCCAGCCACATGCTTGCCAGACAGGTGGTCATACACCGCATTGAAATCCAGGGGCTTAAATTTTTTGTGCGGACACTCCCCGCATTTGATTCGAGGTTTCTGACAGATCCCCGGAACCCACTCATTCTCACAGGCGACCGCATAGCCGGAACGGCCGCCGGATCCCTGCCAGCGGACCGCATAAACATCCTGTCTGCCGCCAAAGAGGTTCCGGAACAGTTCTGCCTTTTGGTCGGGAGTCAGTTGCGTTGCTGCGGGTCGTTTCGCGGAGGCATGAAGCTCGTTCTTCCTAGAAAGAAGGGCAGCCTTTTCCCTCTCAAGCTCGGATAACTTTCGTGCAATGGCCGCGAGCTCGTCTTCTATTCGGATACCTGCCTCCTAGCCAGTGACATCAGTTAATTCGCTGATAGTACCCTGGCGATCTTTACTCCACCGAACCTTTCAGCGTGCGGCACTAGCTGAACTGGCCACCCTCGATTTTTCGGAGGACCTCAATGATCCAACGCCGGCCTTCATGGGTGTCCAATAGGCTGACGGGACTCTCACCGCCAAGAGCCGGCACCCCACTCTTCAACCATTGATTTGCTAATACCGGAGACTCCCAGGTGGCTGCGCATGAATAAAGCACTCTCGCGATTTCCAAAACTGCTTCCGAGGTTCTGGTATCCAGGACATCCATATCGCACAAAACCTCAAGCTGCTTTTGCGGCGCGCCAAGCGCCTTAGCAATACTCTCATCTAACCCGGACGACCGGATGATCGAAGACAGCCAATGTCCTGGAATACCTTCCCGAACTGCACGAATGAAGGCCGGAGGGTCAGCGAACAAGTTCTCGGGCACACACCCAACAACCATCTCAGGACATTGTTGTGAATTATTCTGCTTCATAAAGTTGCCCAGCATCGTTGATAGGGTCGAAGTTGATTCGTATTCGCCAAAATTTCACTGACTAAATTATAATCGTATAGTAAACACGCCACTCACGCATGAGGCAGCAATGGATTTTGAAACGGGTATTCTGATGGCTATGGCGATCGGAATTGCGGGGTCAGCTGTACTGACTGCCTGGTGCCTTTGGTCTAGATATCGAGAAGTCAAAGATCTCGACAATAGGTAGCTACCTTAATTCCCCCCCCCCCTCAAAGGCCGGCCCGGAAAATCAATGCGGATAGTGATGCGCCGGATATCAAGCATGCCAGTGCACTATGGCAGTTGGCCGAAAGACTCACGGTGGCGAATCGCCCCATTTTTCAAACCTATTGCGCGAGGTCATCGGGCTCGCCGATTCAACTCAAAACTATGCTGACATTGAAATCATTGTCCAAAGAAACTCAGGATTTGTGCAGTTTGCAGAGTAGGGTCGAAGAACCGCAACGGAGAAAACAGTGACATGGCTCATTCAAACGCCCCCAACAATGACGTTTCCGAGGTAATGATTCGCCTAGGTATTTCTGAGACAGATCTTTCGAAATTGCTGAAAGTCGCAGACATTGATTATCCTGTTCACGCTTCGCCAGAACGATCTACGGACACTCATCCATTGTCCGAGAAAGAGGTTGAGGTTTTAAGGTCCGGAGGAGCCAAAGGGTTAGATGCAGGCCCAAACCTCCATATAGCCCGAGTTAATTCGTTACGACGATTGATTGAAGAGTGCCAAACGCTCATTGAACACGCACTCTATTCAGAATCAGTCGCAAAACTACTACAGATCTCAGTGGCTGAAGTCGAACGGAATGCGCAGCGCTCACCTCCCTATCTGCATGGATTCGAGCTGGAACCGGGAGTATGGCGTTTTCCAGCCTGGCAGTTCACCGATGCAGGGGAGATTCCGCACCTGGCCACTATTCTCCCTATCTTAGCGCATCGAGAACCAATGTTTTTAGATCGATTCATGCGTCTTCCACATTGCGATCTAGAAATTGATCACAAACCTGTGAGCCCCAGAGACTGGCTCATCGCCAAACACGATCCAGATCAGATCTTTCAGTTGGTTCGACTTCTGGAGTCAGATTAATTGCCTCTTCTCTTCAATCAAAATCCCTCACTCATCTTCAGGATTAACCCAAAGCCCGTTCTTGATCTGGCGAGGTTCATGACGTCGTATTGACGGCTGCATTTTCCGACTTCCGATGAAAAACAGTCCGAAGGCTCGGCGAGCAAGATTTGGAGGACTTCAGAAATCCGATATTCTGGTCATCAGATTTCTTTACTCGGAGGGAACGATGGATATGCTCGCAGGATTGATTGGCTTTGGCGGATTTTTTCTAACACTGGCACTGCTGGGTCTGGTTGGCTACTGGCGGGCCGATCAATTAGAAGCGTGGGCGAAAAAGCGCTACTCGAAAGGAAATGATTGCCATGGCTAGCAGCTTTCCCGATCATAGAGGCACTGAGGACCTGCGCGTATATCTCGATTGCGCAGCAATTGCGATGCTTATGCTGAGTACTCTCACTCTAGTTGGAGCATACGGGCCATACGCCTGGATAAGTCCCGAGGACATTGAGGGCGTAAGCGGCAAATCGGGATTGATGTTTGTCGCCCCCTTATCGGGAGCATTAATAATCAGCGGCTTTCAGATCACGTCGAATCGCGCTGGCCGAAACCTGCCAACTGCCGCGGAGATGGCGCTGTTTTGTACTCTCCATTTGGTAGCGTTTTTGGCCAGCTATCTGGCAATCGCATTTTTCCAGATCTTAATGACTTCCATGGTCATTTTATTGATCGGCACTGCATTTACCTTTTTTCTTCCTGCAGCTGGCTTCATTCATATCAGAAGAAAGCGTCATCGATCATCTCACTAAAGGAGATGAATGCAAGAAGGCCAATCCGAATATCGACTGGTCCAGCATTGTTTGAGAGAGCTTCTACTTCTCGAATGGCTAAAGAAAAGCCATTTAGCCGCCGGCGAAAGCTACCCCGTCTTGTCGTCTGGCAGGCCCCAGTTCTTTTTTCGCACAACGCCAGGCTTTGCCCTGACTCTACTTCCGGTCAATTGGGTTCGCGTGTGGCTATCAGTCCTCACGCGACGGCTGATCCCGGTCTTCCATGAAATCCTCGGAACCCCCCTCGCTGGAGTCAAAGTACTCATCCCAAACGGGATCGGTAGGTCGCTCATAGCGTTTGACAGAACCTTTTAGCCGCTCAAGTGGCGAAAGCTCCTGCGGGAGAGGCACGGCTAACGCGTCAGCATGGGCCGAATCCACATCCAGATCTTCCAACGGTTCCTGTTCAGTAAAGCGTTTCTTTTTCACCATGGCCATCCTCCGAGTGAGCATCAATGCCACACAGGGCAGTTTAACAGGGCGTCAGCCGCGGCAGCGAGGAGCCGTTCCGAAGAGCCTCTCCGATTCAGTTCATAGATAAGGGGCCAAAGGCGCACCTCACGTTAGAACTCCAGCAATTTGAAGCTCTGGCCCAATAACTTGCAGCGGTCTTTGACTACTCGAAGACAGGTATCACTTGCAGAGTTATTTCCCCATCATTCTCTCGTATCTGATTAATAGACGCCTCGGAACTGAGGAACTCACTCGCGTTGATTATTATCTCAGCATCAGAAGAATGGCAGGTAATACAGATCTCCTTGCTCTCACCGAAGTCCACATCGAGATCCTCGTAAGGGTAACCTGGCGCAAGAGCCAACTTCATGGATGTCCCGTCCGGGCTATCGGTCATCTCCAATAGGGTTTTAGGGACTACTCTCACGCGGATGCTTTCTGAATCCTCATCCACATCCGCCTGGGTGATTAGATCTATACCATGGGATTTCCTCTTCCCCATGTTCTCAATCTGGCCCATGAAGTGATCGTTGATTCGGGCCGCCTGATTCCCCAAATTGCTTGAAATAAGTATCTCATCAGCGACTGCAATCACAGAAACTTCCGCATCCCATCCTTCCTCCTCGATCTCAAAATCTGAGCGCTCAACCATGGTCTTCTCGAAGCGCCTTTTGGCCTCCTCCAGCGGGATATTCAGATAGATAGCGTGGTTCTGATTGTCCGCATAGGTGATGACAACAGCCTGCATTAACGACTTGTCGGTGCGCGGATCGATTCCTTCAGCATCGCTCGACACAGCGACAGACTTAGTCCTAAAAAGAACTTGTGGGGTGGTATTTTCGGTCATGAATTCTCCTTTTCTGACCTGAGTATACAAGACAGGCCTCCGATTCCAGAACAAGCCGCGTGCGATTCTCAGCCAGCCAAAGCAAGTTACTGCTCACAGCTATTCCAAATCCATCAACGCTTTGGTCAGATACGTCTGAAGAGCGTTGGACAAGGTGCTAATATCAACATCTTCACGGTTCCTCTGCCGCTTCCATACCTCATTCCGAAGCCATAGTGCGACGGCATCGAAATTGTCTCGCGCCCTTTGCTGTTTTAGCAGCCAGACCAGGTCTCGCCCTTGCGAAATATTGTTCAAACGAATTAAAACTTCCGCCACTTCGGCGATATCTCTCTGAGTCTCGAAGCTAAGAGATGATTTAGGCATTTTCAGATTCCTCCAAGTCTTCTGAACGCGAGTCAATCAGGCGCTCGAAGGCGCTGCCGTCCATACGGGTCACATTCGGAATAAAACGCGAGTAAACCTTGAACAACATTTCAGTAGAGGAATGGCCCAACACTCGAGCCACCCATTCAGGGTTCTCTCCGGATGCCAACAACAACGTGGCTGCGGTATGCCGTGTCTGATAAGGCCGCCGCTTTTTCAAGTTCAGAGCTTGAAGTAAGGGGTACCAGACGCGCTTGGTCACGTTGTTGTGATCAAGCGGCTCACCGAGACGATTGCAAAATACGAACTTGCTCAGTTTGCCGGTTGCCGCGTGCTGTGCCTTGAGTGCGTCATAAACCGGGCCAAACATAGGGATTTCCCGCTGGGAGCCATCGGTTTTGGTGTATTCGGTCTTACCATTGATCAGCGTCTCGCGAACAAGAATCTCGCGCTTCTCAAAATCCACGTGCTCCCACTTCAAGCCATCGATTTCGCCGGTGCGCATGCCCGTGAAGAAGCGGACTTGATAGTAGTTGCGGTAGTCCTCCCGCACGTACTTGGTGATCTTATCTACCTCATCCATCGAGAAGGGTTCGATCTGGACCTTTTTCAGCTTCAGCGGCTTGATGTTGCGATAGGGATTGGCAAAGTCGTAGCGCTCGGCCCCCTCTGTCAGAATCATCCGTAGGATCGCCATGTGGCTATTAATGCTTTTGGGGGCCATTTGGGCATTGCCTCCCCTGCCCTTACGGGCCCCCAGCTTGTTGCGCGCGGCCAAGATGTGCGATTTGGTGATCTCGGTCAGGCGCTTGTTTTTGAACGCCGGCTTAAGGGAGCTTTCAAGAATGGACTCAACATTGCGCAGATGAGAAGCGCGCCATTGGATCTTGTTCTCTTGGAGCCACAGATCGGCGAAATCAGGGAACAGCGGCGACTGATCGGTTTCCTGATCCGGATCAGCCATTACATTTGAAGCCCGGCTGCTTCCAGAAAGCGCCCCTGCCTTGGCCAGTTTTTTCAGGTTCTTGCTGCCCGGGAAGAATTCAGCGTAATCGAATTCACCCAGGAGAATTTTGGCCTCAACTTTCTGAAGAAGTGCTTCGCACTTTTTACGGTTGGCCGGCGTATCCGGCAGCGCGGTCTGTTCCCTGCACCGCAGCCCCTCGAACATAAAATCCAGATAAAGCTTGCCGGTCTCCTTACGCTCTCTCACCTTACCCATGACATACCGCTCCGCTTGCCATGGGAATTGACAGGTGTTCGTGCTCACGAGCACTGACCAGCATTTCCTTTTCAACTTCTTCCCAGAGAAAGAGAATTTTCCGTCGGCCAAAAGGCTTGATGTAATGCTTGCCCTCCAGCAGTACCGTGTCTTTAAGACATTGACGGATTGTCCGGCAGTCATATTTGATGCGATCAGCCAGCTCTTCAGTGGTCAGATAGGTGTAGGAATTTTCCATCGAAATGTTCCTTCTGTTGCGTTACCCTAGATCAACAAAAGACATTCTCCGTATCAGAATGTCATCCTAAATGACATATTAAGCAACAAAAGTACATTTGCAAGCACTTTTTGCTATTCAGGATGGCATTTTTTAATTAAGGATGGTTGCGAATGATTCGATGTCACCTGGCGCGCCTAATGGGCGAGCGCAAAATGAAGATCGTGGATGTGGCGAGAGAGACGGGGCTGAACCGGAACACCATCACCCTGCTGTATAAAGAAACGGCCCAGAGAATTGATCTCGATGCGTTGGACAAACTGTGCAAGCTGTTCGATTGCGAGGTGGGTGAGCTTCTGGAATTTCAGAGAGATAAATGAAAATCAATCAAAGTTTTCGGGTGCCTACGTCGAAAACTGAGTGAGTCAAAGCAGTGACCCAGTGGACTTTCAGGCACATCGGAAACAATTAAGCTGGCGCTATTCTCAATGGGTGACGCCAGCTATTCCCATTTTCCCCTTTTTCTAAGAGCTCCACTCATCCAGCGTTCGATTACTGGAAACCAGCTTCTTAAGCAAAGGAGCGGGCGCCCAATGAGATTCTCCTGTGTCAGCATAAAGAGTCTCAATACACTCTAATATATGTTCAAGCCCGCGCTGACTGGCATAGAACATGGGACCACCACGGTATGCTGGGAAGCCGTATCCATTTACATAGACCACATCGATATCGCCTGGCCGCAGTGCAATCCCCTCTTCGAGTAGTCGGAACCCCTCATTAATCAAGGCCATCAGGTGTCGGTTTAGAATTTTCTCATCGGACAAGCTGCAGCGCCTGACGCCGTGCTTTTCGGCTTGCGCCCTGATAACTTCTAGGACGACCGGATCGGCTGAACGAGCACGAGTTTCCGGATCATACGCGTAATACCCTGCCCCGGTTTTTTGGCCGAGTCGTCCCAGTTCGACCAGAGCATCGGCGATACAGTAACTTTTGGGATCCCCTTTCTGCTCGTCTGTAAGGGCCTGACGCGCCTTGTACCCGATATCCAGGCCAGCGAGATCACCAACCGCCAGCGGCCCCATGGCCATACCAAAACCTGTCAGCACACCATCTATCTGGGCCGGCTCTGCACCTTCAATCAGGCATAGCTGGGCTTCCCTGGCATATTGTCTGAGCATTCTGTTACCAATGAAGCCGAAACAGACACCGGCCAACACCGGAACCTTGCCTATACGCTTACCCAATGCCATTGCAGTGGCAATTACATCATCTGCCGTATTCTCTGCCCTTACGACCTCTAATAAGCGCATCAGATTGGCGGGGCTGAAGAAGTGCAAGCCAACGACGTCCCGCGGGCGCGAAGTTGACGCCGCAATCTCGTTCACATCCAAGTAGGAGGTGTTGGTTGCCAGAATCGTTCCTCTCCTGCATACCTCGTCCAAGCGACCGAACACTTGCTTTTTCACAGCCATGCTCTCAAAGACCGCCTCAATGACGAGATCAACATTGGCAAGCTCTTGGTAACTGGTGGTGCCGCTGATGAGCGCCTCTCTTTCTGTCGCCTCGGCTTCCGACAGCTTTCCCTTGCTTACACTCATACCGTAATTCTTGCCAATGAGCGCAAGTCCCCTGTCCAACCCATCCTCACTAATTTCGAGCAAGGTCACAGGGATGCCAGCGCTGGCAAATGACATGGCAATACCACCACCCATAGTCCCAGCGCCAATAATGCCGACCCTCTGGACGGCACGGGGAGTAGCAGACTTGTCAATTCCGGGGACCTTTGGTGCCTGCCGTTCCGCAAAGAAAATATGCCTTAACGCAGCCGACTGCTCAGATTTGACACATGCCATGAAGCGGGAACGCTCAAAAGCCAGCCCTTCTTTAAACGGCATTTCCATGGCCGCCTCAACGCAACTCACTATTTTCTGTGGTGCTTCCTGGCCTCTCTTACGCTTATTCAGTTGGCCTCGATAACTCTCAAAGGAGTCTTTGTCGAAGCTGCCTTTCGGGATGGAGAGATCGCGGATCTGTCTCGGGCGCGCCCCGTCAGTGATGAGTTCGCGGGCATATTCCATGGCGCAACGAGCAAGATCGCCGTCAAAAACCCGATCAACAACACCAAGATCCCGAGCTTCCGTCGCACTGATTTTTTTACCGGTTGTCATGATATCCAGAGCAGCTTTTACCCCTGCCAGGCGAGGTAAACGCTGGGTTCCACCCGCGCCGGGCAGTAGCCCCAAGGTAACTTCCGGGAGACCGACGGAAGCTGATGTTAATGCACACCGGTAGTGACAGCTCAAAGCCAGCTCAAACCCGCCCCCCAACGCGGATCCATGTATAGCGGCGATAACAGGCTTGGCTGAAGATTCAAGAGCCGCATTCACCTGAGGCAGCGTCGGCTCCTGCATTGGTTTGCCAAACTCATTGATATCCGCACCGGCGCTAAATGTTCGCCCCTCGCACAAGACAACAATTGCTTTGGTGCCGTCGTCCTGCGCCAACTTTACCGCGTCGCAAATGCCCTCGCGCACACCCCGGGACAATGCATTTACAGGGGGGTTGTCGATGCTGATAATACCGAGATCATCAAGTTGTTGATAAGAGACCAACATATGTGAATCGTTCCTCTATTGAAAGATGGAGTCGAAATCTGAACACGTAACTTAAGTGGGATTGAGGTCAACGGACGGAAGTCAGACGACTCCCCGGGCCTGAAGATTCCGGATTTCTTCAGCTGATTTGCCGAGATCTCTCTCAAGAATTGCGACCGTATCCTCCCCAAGTGAGGGAGGTGCCTTTTCGTATCGCTGCGGGGTTTTGGAAAACTTGATTGGATTCGCAACTCCCGGAACCTTACCAAGAACAGGATGTTCCAATTCCAGCTTCATGTTCCGGGCCTTGACCTGCGGATCTTCAAAAACCTCTGCAATATTCTGAATGGGGCCGCACGGCACTTGTACTTTACCGAGGCAATCCATCCACTCCCGACTAGTCCTCAAGCGGGTGTACTCGCACAGCTTTCCGACAAGCTCCTGTCGATGAACAACTCGCTCCGGATTTGTTGCAAACCGCGGATCCCTCGGCAGTTCTTCGCATCCCATGACGCCACAAAGACGATGGAACTGGGCATCATTACCAACGGCAATGATTACCTGGCCGTCTTTAGTGGGAAACGGCTGGTAGGGTGCAAGATTGGGATGATATTCACCTGTTCGGCCGGGGACCCTGCCGCTACAAAAGTAATTCAGAGCCTGGTTCGCCAGCCAACTGACCTGCACGTCCAGTAGGGCCATATCAATATGCTGCCCCTCGCCTGTTTTCGTGCGGTGATGAATAGCGGCAAGAACGGCGATCGCCGCATTCATCCCGGTGGTCAAATCAGCCACCGCCATACCCACGCGTTGCGGCCCCGCCCCGGGTTTTCCATCCGCCACACCGGTGATACTCATCAATCCCGACTGAGCCTGAATCAGGTAATCGTAGCCTGCGTTATGGGCCATGGGGCCGGTGTGTCCAAACCCTGTGATCGAACAGTAAACAATACCGGGATTCAGCGCTGAGAGGTCTCCATAACCTAGCCCCTTTTTCTCCAACCCACCGGTTTTGAAGTTCTCTACCAGAACATCGCAACCTGCGGCTAATTCACGGATCAGCGCCTGGCCCTCTGGTTTACCAATATCGATGGTCACAGAGTACTTGCCACGATTGGCAGAGAGGTAATAAGCCGACTGCTTGGTAGGATTACCTGCCTTATCCCTAAGCCAAGGAGGGCCCCAATGACGGGTATCATCTCCCTGTTCGGGGCGCTCGACCTTGATGACCTCAGCCCCCAAATCAGCCATGATCTGGGTACACCAGGGGCCAGCCATAACGCGGGACAAATCAAGTACTCGAATTCCTGATAATGGACCAGACATACCAGACTCCTGGGTCAGAGTGAGCTTTCAGCGTTGCGAATCATTTGCTTGGCAATAACCAACTGTTGGATTTGAGAAGTGCCTTCGTAAAGCCGAAACAGACGCACATCCCGATAGAATCGCTCGACACAATATTCACTGATATAACCGGCGCCACCATGGATCTGCACTGCGCGATCCGCGACACGGCCTACCATTTCGGTGCAGTAGAGCTTGCAGCTGGAAGCATTCATGGACACCGCGGCACCGGAATCATAGGCTCGCGCGGTTTCCTCCACCATGCATTTGCCGGCGTAGTACTCGGTCTGACTGTCAGCCAACATTGCCTGGACCAACTGAAAGTTGGCGACTTCAGTGCCGAATTGTTTTCTCTGGGTCGAGTAGGCGAGGCTCTCGTCTATTAGCCTTTTGGCTGTACCAACGCTCAGTGCACTTATGTGCAACCGCCCCCTGTCCAGAACTTTCATCGCTGTCTTAAAACCCTGCCCTTCCTTTCCTCCGATCATGGCAGATACCGGCACTCGAACATCTTCGAAAATCACGTCGCAGGTATGAGAGCCTTTCTGGCCCATTTTCTTATCGGGCTGCCCCAACGAGATGCCCGGTAAATCCGCGTCCACCAGAAAAGCGGATACACCCCGACTGCCTTCCTCCCGACTTCCAGTTCTGGCCATCACCGTGAAAACACCCGCCCGAGGCGCGTTGGTTATATAACGTTTGCTGCCATTGATGACGTATTCGTCGCCGTCTCGCTTTGCCGTCGTCACGACCGAACCCGCATCGGAACCGGCGTCCGCTTCCGTCAGTGCAAATGAACCAATCAGTTCGCCGGAGGCGAGTTTCGGAAGGTACTTTGCTTTCTGTTCGGGAGTGCCGTCGATGATAATGCCTTGGGAACCAATGCCTACGTTGGTACCAAACATCGACCTAAACACCGGTGACGTGTACCCCATCTCCTGAATGATGGCTACTTCCTCACTCATGGTGAGCCCAAGACCACCGAACTCTTCCGGGATTGATAGCCCGAAGAGTCCCATTTCTTTCATTTCCTCGATGACCCCTTCGGGTATGTGATCCTCTTCCGCGACCTGCATTTCCAGCGGAACCAGGCGATCCCGGACATATCGCCGGATGCTGTCAATAAATTGGTTCAAAGTCTCTTTATCAAGTGCCATTCCGTTCTCCAGAACTTATTAAGTTGTGAACTAAATTACTAACTTCTAAACGAAGTAGCTATTATATGATCAACATATCTCCTATAACTTCTACTTATACATTTAACTGTTACCAAAAAATTAATTACCAACCGGTATAACGGCTATTTATCTTTTTGATTATTTTAAAGTTTCATAAAAAAGCCTCGGTAAAACCCAACCGAGGCAAAGGTAGAAATATACTGAAGATTCACGCCTTAATTAAAAGCTTGGTCAACGGTTAGCATTGACCTCAAGTAGCAAGTCTATGCTCAATTAGTTCTTGAGAATTATTCGTCCGGAAACCTTTCCATCGGACAGGTCTTCCACGGCAGATTCAGCCCTCTCAAGGGCCCGAATTTCTACAGGAATGTCTAGAAGATCATGTTGATTGGCAAACGTTACCAGCTCTTTCATTTCGGCCAGTGTTCCTGTGTAGGAGCCGATAATTGTAACTGCCTTCGTGACCAGGAAAGGAATCGGATAGCGCAGTTCGCCGCCATGTAAACCGACAACGACCAGCTTTCCTCCCTTCCTCAGAACCTTAAGGCCAAACTCAACAGTTTGTTCGTTGCCGACGAAGTCCAGAACAGCCATGCAATTCCCGTCTGCCTCCCGAGCCAACGCATCAGTCGCATCTACGCTACGGGGATCGAGTACGACTTTTGCGCCGGCCTTCTTGGCAATCTCTCGTTTATCCTCGGAAACATCCACGGCAACAATGTTACTGATTCCGGCGGATCTCAGCGTTCTGATTGCCAATTGGCCAAGCCCACCGCAGCCAATAACAATCACATACTCTTCTTCGTGCAACGGCTGAATTTTCTTGATCGCTGAAAAGGTTGTCAGGCCGGAACAGGCCAACAGAGATGCATTTGCAGGGTTGAGATTGCCAAGATCTAACAGGTAACGCGGATGGGGAACCGTAATGTATTCCGAGTAACCACCGGGTTTAAAAATGCCGAGTGAAGCAGGCTTACCGCACAGATTTTCTTCGCCCCGCTGACACACAGAACATTCGCCACAACCAATCCATGGATAGATTAACCTACGCTCGCCGATCGATGCATCGCTGGCATCCTCGCCCACGGCCACAATGGTTCCCACAACTTCGTGGCCAAGTGTTACCGGCAGCTTTATTCCACGGTCTCCGAGATTCAGCTTTTTACCGTTGCCAAGGCCGTAATAGCCGTCATGCACATGAACATCACTATGGCAAACACCGCAGTAATCGACTTTCAGCAAAACCTCATTTCCTTGCGGAACGGGTATCTCGTACTTTACCGGTTCCAATTTGCCCGCGAACTCCGAAAACTCATAACGGATGTATGCTCCGTCAGTCTCAGCCTGATTCGACATTATTATTACTCCCATGGTTCAGATAGATACCGGATCGAATAGCACTGTTTATTAAACTTGCCCGTACCCGGTACGAATATCTGGATTATCGGTTTTCGAATGATTCAACTAATAGAACTTCCTAATTATCATCCCGTTATTTTGCCTTTCTGGATTGAATAGAGTTATTTTTCTTTTGTACAAACCTTTGAAACGAAACCTCCTCATTAACATCAAGCCATCCTCGAAATAAAAACAACAACCGGGTTATTCAGAAAAAGCAGGATACTCCAATATCTGAACAGGAATCTTCAATACTCAGACTTGGCCGGGATTTAATCTGCAGTTGAAAGTCTTCAGCACCAGCGTAATCCGCAAGTCGCAATCTTTTATGTAAGGGGCTGAAAGACGTTGTATTCATCAGCAAAAAACCAAGAGGAAAAACAATGACAATTAGCAACGAATCCAATGTCTTGCGCGACCTTTATCAGGATTGGACCAATCGAATGACTGCCAATCCTGATCTTTCCATTGAAAACCTGCGCAGCATGTTTGATGAATGGGGCCAGCCTGCTCTGGAACCGGAAAACGTTCGCTATAAGAGCGACCATATTGGCGGCGTGGAAGCCATCTGGGCATTGCCAGACGGTGCGGATAGCTCACGCGCCATCATTTACACACATGGTGGCGGCTTCGCTGTGGGGTCCGCAGACAGCCATCGTAAAATGGCCGGCCACCTTGCCAAGGCCCTTAAAGTTCAGGCCGTAATTCTCCACTACCGCCGAGCACCGGAACATCCGTTTCCTGCCCAGATTGAGGACGCTGTATCCGCTTACAAAGCGTTGCTGGACCAAGGCTACAAAGCAGACAACCTGATCAACGCAGGCGATAGCGCCGGAGGCAATCTGGCCATTGCCAGCGTGCTCAAGTTCCGTGATCTGGGGCTTTCCCTACCAGGGGCGGTGATCGCCTATTCTCCGTGGCTCGACATGGCGCTGCGCGGCGCCACTCTGGAATCCAATGCTTCAACCGATGCACTCGTTGGAAAGCCAATCCTGGAGGGCATGGCGGGCATGTTTCTCGGCGACAAAACCGATCCACTCGATCCATTAGCCAATCCGTTGGAAAACGATTTCGCCGGTTTCCCGCCGCTTTATATCACCGCTGGAGGCGCCGAAACGCTGCTTAGCGATTCAGAAACCCTTTACGCCAAGGCCAAAGACCAGGGTGTAAAAGCTGTGCTTTCTGTGGTGCCTGGCATGCAGCACGTGTTTCCCGCTCTCTCGGGCCGTGCACCGGAAGCAAACGAGGAGCTGGATCGTATCGCCGATTGGTATCGGAACCTCTGATACCTCTTAACCCGCGCCGGTAATTGCCGGCGCGGGCATACCCTGAATTAACAACAAACGAAGCAACGGGGCGCTTCTTGCTCCGTGGATGAATTGTGTTCGAAGAGGAAACTCACATGAACGAGAAAACCACAAACACAAGAACCGAGACCCCTGATTTTGACGCCGTTGTAGTCGGCGCAGGATTCGGAGGGCTCTATGCCGTTCACAAACTGCGGGATGAACAAGGGCTGAAAGTTCAGGCCTACGACAACGCCAGCGACGTTGGTGGCACCTGGTACTGGAATCGCTATCCTGGTGCGTTATCAGATACCGAGAGCTTCTGCTATCGATTCTCCTTCGACAAGGAGGGATTGAAAAACGCCCGGTGGAAGAACCGCTATCTGACGCAGCCCGAAGTTCTGGACTATCTGAACGATGTGGCTGACCGTTACGACCTTCGGCGCAGCTACCAGTTCCACACCAAGGTAACCGCTGCCCATTTCGACGAATCTACCCAACTCTGGCGAGTCTGGACAGACAAAGATCAGGTGGTTACCGCAAAATATCTGGTAACCGGCCTGGGCCTTCTGTCAGCAACCAACAAACCGCTTTTCGATGGAATGGACACGTTCAAAGGCGAAATCATTCACACCGGTGCATGGCCTGAAGGAACGGATCTCTCCGGACAGCGAGTGGGCGTTGTCGGCACAGGTTCTACCGGGGTCCAGGTTATCATTGCGATGGCCGAAACTGCAGAACACCTGACCGTATTTCAACGGTCTCCACAGTACGTGGTACCGATTGGAAACTGGCCCGAAAGTGAGGAGAAAATTCAGGAATACAAAGCAAACTATGACGCTATCTGGGATCAGGTGAAGTCGTCTGCTGTTGCCTTCGGCTTTGAAGAGAGCACTGTGCCTGCCACCTCAGTCTCGGAAGAAGAACGTGAACGCGTCTTCGAGGAAATCTGGAACAAAGGCGGTGGCTTCCGGTTCATGTTCGAAACATTTTCGGATATTGCAACAGACCAGGAGGCTAACGACGCTGCAGCAAACTTTATAAAGCGGAAAATTGCTCAGATCGTAAAGGATCCCGATACCGCCAAAAAACTGATGCCCAGTGATCTCTACGCCAAGCGTCCCCTGTGTGGCAATCACTACTACGAGGTGTATAACCGCGATAACGTATCCCTGGAAGATGTTAAAGCCGATCCAATTTCAAAGTTCACGGAAAACGGCATTCTCCTTGAAAGCGGCAAGGAGATTGAGCTGGACGCAGTGATCTTTGCCACAGGCTTCGATGCCGTAGAGGGAAACTACACTCGAATCGATCTTAAGGGCCGCAATGACGTCACCATTCAGGATAAATGGAAAGACGGCCCCTTGGGCTATTTGGGGGTAATGGAAGCAGATTTCCCCAACTTCTTCATGATTCTGGGGCCGAACGGTCCCTTCACCAACCTTGTCCCAAGCATTGAGACCCAGGTTGAGTGGATTTCCGATACGATTGCACTGACTGAACGGAACGGCCATAAGACCATCGAACCGAAACCCGAGGCACAGGAAGCCTGGGTACACACCTGCCAATCGATTGCCAATATGACACTTTTTCCCAAAGCCCAATCATGGATCTTCGGGGCGAATATCCCGGGCAAGAAAAATACCGTCCGTTTCTACATGGCCGGGCTTGGCGCCTACCGGCAAGAGCTTCAGGCCGTCGTTGAAGACAACTATTCGACGCTCGAATTCGACAGCTGAGCAACGCATATCAACTACGGAAGGGGGTGGTTAACAAAACTACCGCCCTTCTGTCACCTGAGCAGACTCAAGGAAAAAATGATGAAACGAGTAACTGGAAAGGTTGCCTTGGTTACCGGTGGTGCCATGGGGATGGGGAAATCACACTCGGAACTACTGGCTGCTGAGGGAGCAAAAGTATTCGTCTGTGACATTGACGTGGAAAACGGCAATCAGGTCGTGGAAGCAATTCGCGGCCAAGGAGGAGATGCTGAGTTTTTGCGACTGGACGTGTCCAGTGAAGCTGACTGGAAGGCTGCGATCAAATCAATCAAAGAAAAGGCCGACAGGCTGGACATCCTTGTCAACAACGCAGGAACACTCATTCTCAAACCAGTCCATGAGACCAGTAACGAAGAATGGGATCGCACGTTCGATATAAACGTACGTGGAACCTTTCTCGGCATTCGGGAAGCCGTGCCTCTCATGCAGGAAAGTACCGGCGGCTCAATTATCAATATTTCATCCATTTATGGCATCGTCGGCGCGCCAAGCGCTGGCGCGTACATCGCATCAAAGGGCGCTGTACGCCTGATGACCAAGTCCTGCGCCGTGGACCTCGCAGACTTTAATATCCGCGTCAATTCCGTGCACCCCGGGGTGATCGATACGCCCATGACCAAGGATTTGCTACACGCGGATGAAGAAACCCGTAAAGCACTTCTTGGCCCCACGCTCATGAACCGACCCAGCACACCTGACGAGGTATCAAAAGCGGTGCTGTTTCTCGCATCCGACGAATCATCCTTCGTACATGGCGCAGAAATCGTTGTGGATGGAGGATATACCGCGAATTGATTGAACTTCCATCAGAGCCTGCTTCTACCCGAAGCAGGCCCCTTCCGGCCGTATATCAATCTTCAAATAGGGGCCGGTCATAGAAATGAGTACAATAGTAAGTAGGGCAAGAAGTGGCAACAAGTTGCGGGAGAACTTCGAAGTACTAATATTAAAGATCAATAAGATAGTTACTTTTCTGAGCGGGCTCGCCATGGCCCTAATGATGATACATCTCAGCCTGGATATTCTAGTCCGATTTCTGTTCAACACCCCCTGCCCGAAACTATCACCATAGTTGCTTACTACTGCATGCTCATCGCCAGCTTCCCGCCACTGGCGTACGCCGAGCAGATCAACTCGTCGATCGCCGTGGAAATACTGGCCACGAAGTTCTCTCGGAAAACTCAAAACCGCGTGAACGAATGGATCTACATGTTGATCAGTACAACCGTATTTATGATGACCATCTGAGCCCTCAAAGGAGCCTTGAGTAACCACCGGTCCAACACGTCGTGCTACAAAGTAAAGTATCCGGTAAAAAGAGCTACGCTTATTCCCGGGCCATTCTTGAGCATGTAATGCTCAACCGCCCGGAATGTCAGAAAGAATTCGCGTCAAACAACCAGGTTTTTACCTCGGCTGTATCTAAAACCGCTTATGTAATGTTCTGTAATGGTCCAGTAAATACGGTTGAAGAATTAAACGGCAAGGGCTTGCGAATATCTGGCGCTTCCTAGCGCTCGCTGGGCGAACAACTTCGGGGGATCACCGATGGCAATCCTGGTAAATGAAGTTTATGCAACACTCGAGCAAGGTGTTGTGGATTAAGGATTGCACCTTCCGATCACCCATAGAACTGAACAATTTCAATCTCCATGATGTTGTCGAAAATATTACTATCGACGCGCCAGGCGGTCTATATGCCGCAGGGAGGGGGAGGGGGCAGCAACTTTTCGTGACACGTGGAATCGTTTCAACACCAAAGAAAAGGAAGGTCTGCTGAAAGACGGATCGATTATGGCTGTCTATGTTACCTTCCTCTATCAACAACAAGCCGATAGCGACATTATTAAAGCAAAATAAAAGGCATTAACATGCTGAGGCCAGAAGGTGATCTCCTCTAAAAATCAATATTTTATGAAATTAAATCTGAAGTTCACTCCGGAATTCTACGAAGATGAGTAGAACATTGATGGGGCGAGAACTAAGAAGCTTGCAGGCAAGATGTCCGAACTGGTAGAAAAATAGAACGGACTTGTTGGGAATATCGAGACAGCAAATTAATTGGCTGAGCTTTATTATGATGAAGCTAATTCGAGATTTTATCCTGCTACTTATGGGAAAAGAAAGATGCCACTGATCCATACAGAAAAAAGCCCCGACATAGAGTCGGGGCAACTAGGGGCACAACAACGCTTAAATCAATGTTCAGAAAGTGTATTTAGCCATCGCCTGAAGACGTGTCGCCTTCCCTTCACGCCCCCCCACCAACTCTCGGGTATGGTGGCTAACTTCAATACCGTAATCGACATTCTCAACGGGCGACCACAGGTAGTTCAAATAAAGGCTCGTGTTTTGTTCGCCCTCATTGCTAACGTCAACATTTTTTATGTCGTCCAGATCAGCTTCGGACACACCATAGGCCAGGTTTGCTAAACCAGGACCAACAGCCACGGATATTCCAAGAGTACCGCCAACGGCTTCGATAGCTTCGAGTTTGGCAGTAACAGGGTCGTAGTAGGCCGGCGCAGCCGGGTTTAACCACAGGTAACCACCAACACCTTCACCGTAGACTACTGCACCTTGCAGGCTCACCCTTGATGAAACAGGCATTTTTCCCGAGAAGGTGACACCATAACCGAATTCGTCTTCTTCCCGATCAGCAGCGGCATCATAAGCAGTTAACTTCCGCAACACGGCTCCTAAGGAATAGTTCATACTGCCCAGAGCATCGTCATATCTGAGAGTCAGATCTGGAAGGCTACTCTTGATTTCGACGGTCTCTTCCATTTCATAGGCTCGGCCTCCTTGCTTGTCAGCCTCCTCTAAAGCTATCGAGAGCCCCCCTGTTGAGTAACGAATCTGCGCCTGACGGTCCAGGTTTGTTTGTCCTACCTGACCGGTGAAATCAATGCTCGGCGTGTAACCAAGAAACGTCGAAAAGTTCGTTTCGGTTTGACCTGCAAGAATGCCATTCCATGTACCGTACCCCTGCCGGAGTCGAAAGGTCCCGCCAGGCCCATAAAAATCACCTTCAACCCGGGTCTCGATATTTCCGAGCTCGCTAGGAGTAATGGTTGAAATGCCGATCCTGGACTCTAAGGCGTGTGCGTCAAAATGACCATCGGGGCCATTTGTATCGTCAAGCCTGATATTCTGGTGGATAATCGAAATACCCAGAGGCGAATCGAAATCATAGATGAGGTCAAGCTTTGCGTAACCATACAGCGTAAGGTTTGTGTCGCCCACTGTGATACTTTCAGAAAATGCCGGGAGGGATACTGTCGCCAATAAAATTACACCCGGCAGTTTCAATTTCGCCATCTTAAAATAGCTACGATTCGTTTTGTTACTGAATTTATCAGCAGTACTATTGTTTATATTTTCCTGGATCATCTGGCTTTTCCTTTGTTGATTTTTTATAAAACCAACTCAAATGATCCTGATATATACCTTTGAAATATTGAATGTATTTATTGTTTTTTTGAACCATAAGATAAATAAACCAATTAAATTAAATGGCATTTAAAAAATTTTTAAATTTTTGACAATGATTACAACCAAAATATAAACCGAAATTACTGCATAGCAATTCCACATGAAAATACATGCAACCACGGGATCGGGGAAGTTCATATGGGAGTGAGGTGGTTCCGGAAAATCAGCCAGGCATAAAAACGATGCGCGACTCACTCTTCAAGCAGAGAGTCGGGCATCTAAGGTAAATATATTGATCGGCAATTCAACAAAATTCAGTTAGTTTCGTCTTATTCCTGTATCTGTTAGGCGTTGTAGAAAATTTGTTCTTGAACAGACGCGTCAGATGGCTCTGATCGGAAAAACCACACTCCATTGCAATTACCTTGATCGGTATATCCATCGGCGACTCTAGCATCGCCTTCGCCATTTCCAGCCTCCGCTGAAGAATATAGGCGTGTGGAGGCATACCAAACGCATTTCTGAACAGGCGAATAAAGTACGAATTACTAAATCCCGAGATTTCCGCCAAATCATCGATACTTATACATTGGTCAAGGTTTTCAACAATATATTCTTCAATCGTTTTTTGCTTTGAAACAGGCATACTTCGATCAACCTGAATTTCACGAAGCTTGCATTGAGAATATTCCCTGATCAGATGGATACATATCTGAGTCTCAATGGTTTCCGCATATAGTTGACCACCGAGACTTTCACCCAGGCACTCCCGTTCGTATGACTTCATCAACTCAGCCAGTGTGGCATCCTGAGAAACCGCTCTATGATCGATATTCAAGCTGTCAATATCTTTCTCAAAGAGATCATTAGCGACTTTTTTAATAGCAAACTCGGAGACATAAACGTGTGAGACCTGAATATCATTTGTCCAGAACCATCGAGATGGCTCTCCACGCGCCAGAATTGTCACGCTATCGGTACGAGCGTCCTGATTTGCCCACTTACCCGAATGGAAGAAACCAAGATTCTCAGGCGGAGACTCCCACCTGACCAGCATGTAATCTCGCATTTCAGGAATATAAACTTCAGTTTTATCGAACCGATAGTTTCTCATCGAAAGCCGATTTTTCAGCGAACTTTCTACAGTACCGTCACAGATTACCTGCCCAGGTATAACATTAAGAATGTCATTTGGTGCTAACAAGTTGCTGGTCATTAACGGTCTCCTTTTTGTTTTTGATCGAAAGACCCGAAGATAAAATTAAGTTTATAACCATTTAACTCAAAGAAAACTCATACTCTTGGCTCTCAACCGAAATCAGCTCATCTGAGTCACAAACTTGGTAGCCAGATAACTATCAAAGGTCTCACTGCCACCTTCCCTACCATAGCCGCTTTCCTTGACGCCTCCAAAGGGAGTTTCCGCCAACGCCAGCCCTATGTGGTTCACAGAGACCATACCGACTTCCAGGCCATTGGTAATACGATGGGCATTGCTAACAGATGAGGTGTACGCATAGGCAGCCAACCCGAAGGACAACCGGTTAGCTCGTTCCAGCACTTCGGTGATGCTGTCGAACGGCACAAAACCTGCAATTGGGCCAAAGGGTTCATCATTCATGAACATCGCATCATCAGGAACATCTTTGAGAACCGTTGGTGGATAAAAGTTCCCCGCGCCAGACGGCGTCTCACCGCCCGTCACCAACACGCCGCCCTTCTGGCAAGCGTCGTCAACTAACTTTTGCATCTCCCCTACCCTACGGGATTGGGCCAGAGGCCCCATCGTTGTGGAGTCATCGGACCCACATCCCACTTTGATTTTCTTTGCCTCTTCGGAAAACCTGGAGACAAAATCGTTGTAGATATTCCGCTGAACGAAGAACCGGGTCGGACAGATACAAATCTGCCCCGCGTTCCGAAACTTGAATCCGGCCAAGTCTTTAACGGCTTTGTCGATATCTGCGTCGTCACAAACAATGACCGGCGCGTGACCGCCAAGCTCCATGGTGCAACGTTTCATGTTGGCTCCGGCAAGTGACGCCAGCTTCCGACCGACCGGCGTAGAGCCAGTAAAGCTGATCTTCTGGACGATCGGCGACCTGATCAAGTACTCGGAAATCATGCCAGAGTCACCAGATACGACGTTAAAAACGCCCTTTGGCAAACCTGCATCATGGAATATTTGTGCCATCAGCATCACGGAGGCAGGGGTGTCGCTTGACCCTTTAAGAATAACCGTACAGCCCGCGCCAATGGCAGCGACAACTTTGCGGAAAGCCTGACTGAAAGGAAAATTCCACGGCGAGAAAGCAACGCACACTCCTATCGGTTCCTTAAGTGCGGTTTGTTGTACATTCGATTTTCGTGAAGGAATGATACGACCATATATTCTGCGGCATTCCTCCGCGTGCCATTCAGCATGCTCAGCACAGGACAAGACCTCGCCAATGGCTTCGCGAACCGGCTTCCCTTGTTCCAACGTGAGTACCCGACCCGTGTTCTCTGCTCTTTCTCGAATAAGTTCTGCCACCTTCCGTAAAATCCGGGAACGCCCCACGGCGGGTTCCTTCTTCCACAAACGAAAGGCTTGTTCCGACGATTCCAGCGCCCGGTCCAGGTCACTTTCACTTGCATAAGGTAGCGTGGCCAAAACCTCATTATTGGAGGGATTCATGACCGACTGGCTGGATTCACCATTCCCGTCCACAAACTGACCACCGATGTACATCTTGAGATTGGGATACATATTGCTTCTCCGTCTTTTTTTGGCTCTTCTCCCGCCCCACAAGCGCTTGTCTCGCGCCAGCAACAACGTGCTTCAGCAGACCAAAGCACTCACATTCGTGATTTGCTTTCTTCACGTCGATGGGGAGTACGTTTGAAAAGGGGTAGCGCAACCCTCAAAGAAATCCGCGCGGGCTGATTCGAACGATTTCTACGGCCCTAACCTTTCTTCCTCACAATACTGCACATGATGCAAGGGTTACCTGATAGCGTCTTGAAGCAATTTGTCCGCTAATTGAATAAAAATGACAAAGATCAAAAAAGCCAAACGCCGCGACTAAGACCAAAGCAAAACAGAGAACGCATAAACCAATGTTTCTATTATCGTTTTTAATGACCTTGTTTGAAACGCGATCAGTATCGTTTTTTTCTATATTTCCTAGTGATCGTTGGTATAGCTTAAAGAACGGCTCGCAATCAGCGAGATACGGGATCTAACAATAAGTGATCAACACTGTATGGCTTCCAACCTCAAGATTGATCTTCGCCAACTGAACAGCTTTCTTACCATTGCCGAGAGAGGTAGTTTCAGTCGCGCCTCGGAGGCGCTATTCATTGCACAACCGGCTTTAAGCCGCCAAATTAGATTGCTTGAAGAAGCCCTGGATGCTGAGCTGTTTGTTCGCCATGGGCGGGGTGTTCTGCTAACGACCGCAGGAGAAGTTCTTTATGAACGCGCCAAAGGCCTGCTTCAGGATACAGAACAGCTTCAAGCAGATGTGGCGGCAGTCTCTGGAACCGTAACCGGTCAGGTGAAGCTCGGATTGCTACCAACTATCTCCAACGAATTGGCAACGATGATCGTCAAACAGTTCCGCACACTTTATCCACGTGTAAATCTCGCGGTGAGATCAGCCATGAGCGGCACGCTGCAGCAAATGGTTTCTCAGCAAAAGCTGGATCTGGTGATCACCTATGATCAAAGCAAGCATAAGAACTCGCGCCATACCCCACTTATTGACGAGCGTTTTTTCCTGATTGCTCCACCGAACACTGAAATCTCGAAACGGGACACTGTGAATCTTGACGAAGTTCTCAATCTACCGCTGATCCTACCCGAAGAAAAACATGGCTTGAGAGCGCGAATGGAAAAGGAAGCGATGCAAAGGGGCAAAAAGATCAACCTGGCCTTTGAGGTCAGTGCGTGGCCGCTTCTAAGCGAGATGATCAAGCAGCAGCTTGGTTATACCATTTTGTCCTCTGCCACTGTCAATGAAATGGTGGAACGTGGAGAGGTTGTTGCCGTCCCTATCGTTAAACCTGAACTATACCGTTCTCTGGCGATAGCTACTCCAGGCAACCGGCCCACTTCAATCGCTGTCAGAAAGTTGATTGAGGTGATTTTCTATCAAGTCACACAACACGTCGAATCCGGGCGATGGAGCGGCAAGCTGCTATTTGAAAAACGCCGTTGATTACCAATCCTCTCTCAACCAATGACATATACATTTTTTAGATGCCTTTTATGCCAATCATATAATTGTGACACCCACTTGCAACCTGTAAGTTGGGCGGCCAGAAATGATTACATAGGTCCCCACTTGATCTGCTTCCGGCGGAATGAGGTTTCCAACTGATGAATGTTTTTATTTGCCATCCCCGCCGCTCGGCTATCGGCCGCTTCGGCGGCACCCTGGCCAGCGTTCGCCCTGATGACCTGGCGGCCCACATCTTCAAAGCCGTGCTTGAGCAGGCTCCGGAACTGGACCCGGTCGCCATTGACGAAGTGATGATGGGCTCCGCCAACCAGGCAGGTGAAGACAACCGCAACGTGGCAAGGATGTCTGCCCTGCTGGCCGGCTTGCCTACGTCGGTTCCCGGCACCACTCTCAATCGTCTGTGCGGCTCCGGCATGGATGCCGTGGGCTCGGCTTTTCGCGCCATCCGCGCCGGTGAAATGGATTTGGTACTGGCCGGCGGCGTGGAATCCATGTCTCGCGCGCCCTA
Source organism: Marinobacter sp. M5B (assembly GCF_042604615.1). Classification (NCBI taxonomy): domain Bacteria; kingdom Pseudomonadati; phylum Pseudomonadota; class Gammaproteobacteria; order Pseudomonadales; family Marinobacteraceae; genus Marinobacter; species Marinobacter sp. M5B. The sequence goes on along the minus strand of NZ_CP156894.1, from coordinate 1,707,413 downwards.
CGTGATGGGCAAGGCCGACAGCGCCTTTTCCCGTAGCCAGAAGATTGAGGACACCACCATTGGCTGGCGATTTGTGAACCCGCTGATGAAAAAGCAATACGGCATCGACTCCATGCCGGAAACGGCAGAGAACGTGGCCGAGCAATACAAAGTGTCACGTGAAGATCAGGACCTGTTCGCCTTCCGTTCCCAGGAGAAGACGGCCCGAGCCCAGAAGGAAGGACGCTTCGCCGAAGAAATCGTGCCGGTGTCCATTCCGCGCCGGAAACAGGACCCACTGGTATTCGACACCGACGAGCATCCCCGCGAAAGCACGCTCGAGAAACTTGCTGCCCTGCCCACGCCCTTCCGTGAGAATGGCAGCGTGACCGCTGGTAATGCCTCCGGCGTCAACGACGGCGCCGCCGCCATGCTGGTTGCCAGCGAAACCGCGGTAAAACAGCAGGGCCTCAAGCCCATGGCAAAAATCCTCGGTATGGCCACTGCCGGCGTGGAACCGCGCATCATGGGCATCGGCCCGGTACCCGCCGTCCGCAAATTGCTGGAAAAGCAGAACATCAGTATCGACGACATCGACGTAATCGAACTTAACGAGGCCTTTGCCGCCCAGGGCCTCGCGGTCCTGCGTGAGCTCGGCATTGCTGATGACGATACCCGGGTGAACCCAAACGGCGGCGCCATTGCCCTTGGCCACCCGCTGGGCATGTCTGGCGCCCGCCTGCTGATGACCGCCGCCCACCAACTGCAGCGCACCGGTGGCCGTTACGCCCTGTGCACCATGTGTGTGGGTGTGGGCCAGGGTATTGCTACACTGATTGAACGGGTTTGAAATTTAGCTAATGGGCCTGCCGTTGAGGACTGGCCCATTTCCACCCTGACCCATTCAACGACTTGCCTTTCCATCAGCCATTATTAGATGGAGGCATCATCAGAAAAACGCCTGAATCCCGGTCTGGGCTGGACCCAGAATCAAGGCGTGAACATCGTGGGTGCCTTCATAGGTATTCACCACTTCCAGATTCACCAGGTGTCGCGCCACCCCAAATTCATTAATGATGCCGTTACCCCCGAGCACCACTGAAAATGATTGCCGACTTCCTAGAGAAGCAGCGCAATCGACCAAAGTCGGAATAAAACTGACCGAAAAGTGGGGGCGCGAATTTTCGCTTTTGTTTAGCTGAGTCCGGAGTGTGCCCTGGTCGCAACGCGAACATTCAGATTGGACAGGTAACGCGGAGCGAAGCGACGGCCCAATAGGGATCTCCCGTCTTGCGCTCCTTGTTACGTTTTCTCTCCCTCAGGAAAGAGCTGATTAATAAAGTCCGCACAAACTGCAATGTGATGAATACAGTCCCCGATCAACATCGATGAGCCGTGAGCTTGAGAGTTTCGCAGATGAGGAATGCCTTTCAGCATCGCTGTGCACCACTCGTTGGCCGGCGACGGATTTTCAATGTGGCGGAATCCCGCGTCAGAGATCCAACCATTCTGAAGCGCGATACGGAGAAGTTTGCCCAACATCATATGCTTTTCAGGTTTCGCTTTAAGTTTCAGAGCATGCTCGATCACGGTATAGGTTTTCAAATGCACTTCTGGAGCCAGTGCATAAAAATAGTAGCTATAAAGTGCCATGTTTCTTGCGACATTAAATTGACCCTTAATCTCATCCGGGACTTCGTGGTTCAGATGCTCTTGCGACAACAAATCGTGCATTTTTTCCAGGCTAGGAACACCACCACAGACAGCACCCATTAAACGATGCTTTTCGTCCATTTCGGTTAGCTCGTCGAGGCTTTTGAGTTGCTCCATAACCCATTATTCCTTACAAATAACATCGCCTATAAAAAATGTTCTTGGCGCCAGAGTATAACGGACGACGTGATTCACTTGTTGAACACTGTTTCAGTCCCAAACCTTGTGACGGATATTCCCGACAACTTCGCGCAACCATTGGGGCGCTTCCTCGCTTGCGTATAAGCAGCACGCGATCTGACCTTTCACAAACGGTACAGACCTACACCCAAAATCTTGGATCTCGGAAACATCCGTGTAGGGCTCTTCATAAACTCCAAAGACATGTTTCAAGTTCACATAAAACAGGAGATCCATCGACTTACGATCTCTGTGCGCGTATTTGGAATTAGCTTTTGGCTTCTGCCCAGCAGCGTTTGATTATACGGACGCCCCTGTAGCCACCTAGATCTTCGCCGGTTTGAGTTGCTGGAAGAAAACCAAAAGTCTCTCCAAAGAGTTCACCAAGTTTTGCTCCTCAGCCTCAACATCTTCCCAGGTTCGACCAAAACTAGCATACAAGTGGATATCATTTCGCTTTCCGTGAATACGCTTTAAATCAGGCAAGATCGCAGTAATTTCTGGACCGTGGACTCCATGATTCTCCCAAGCATAAATAACCGAGCCAAAGGTTCGGTGCTTCGGGTCTTTTTTCATCAATTTCTTCAAATTGCGGTTTTCTGCGTGGGCCCTCATTGCGCATTCGACGATGGATGCCCCAACGACAATGCTACTCGACACAGCGCCAGCTCTAGTCGAAAGGCTTAAAGGGGTGGGCGTATGCCAATGTGGACGTTCTGCTGGTACCTCCGACCAGCTTTGGAGGCGCCCAATTATCATGTCTTTCAAAAAACTGTAGTACTGATGCGCTTCCGCTATGGCATTAACAGCTTCTTGATCCGGCACGTCACGCCAGAGCATTCGTAGACGACCCAATTCCTGAAGCTGATATTCCGGTTGTGAAAAATCAAACCATCGAGACATAGATAAAGCTCACAACATTCTGGTCAAATAAAACGTTAGCTGGTCGTATAACGCATCGGCTCTTCGGAGTGCCGGAGCGCCAGCACAGGCGCGTCCGGCAATAGGCACTTGTTATGCCTCCCGAGGTCACAACTTAAAGTTCCGCAAGTAGCATCAATTAACCCTAGAGGAAACCTTTCCGACCATCATTTGGGTTGCCGGTGAACACTGTCATGCTTAGTCGGTCCAATACAGAATCGGGCGGATGCTGGTTTTCAACGATCACGATCTGGCTATCGCTACTGTGGTGGTCGACAAGATAAGCATAAAAGCTCTCTTTCAAATTTGTGCCCTGTAGTTGCCGATCTTCATCGCCTTCCGGCTTGAAATACGCAAGAAGCGGCGAGTCCAGCACAACAAAGCCAGGATGCGGCAGGTCGTTTTCGAGGCAATACTCCAGTAATGCGATACTTACCGCTGCGTGCGTAATAGCACGAAGCCCTTTGCCCCGACTACCTCGCGGCTTTCCATCGATGACAAAATCGGTCGTTTCCTTGTCGAAATGAACGAAGCAGTCACCTGGGAAATCCCATGCTTTCAGCAACTTGGCAATCCTGAGTGAAAAGTCATGCGCAACAGAGTCAGGTAGGCCGGAGACGACGGCGCCAGAGGAACCTGCTTCGCCTTCATCTTGCTCTAAAGCTATCCTACGCTCTTCGAGCTTCGCCGCTCTGGCGTATAGGTCGATCCCCCTCTGGACCTCTGCCCGCTTTTCAATAAGCTCCGAGAAAGATGCCCTTTCTTCACTCACAGTCGGCGCTACGGTTTCTTGAATCTGGGCGCTAACATTCTCGTACTCTCGATTTTTATCTAACAACTCTTGTTCTTGAGAGACTGCCTCGGACTTTAATTTAGCGACAGTCGCTTGGAGTTCGCCCTTTAGTCGCACTATCTTTGCAATTTCTGCGGTAGCTGCCTGAACGATCGCCTCAACGTCCCCATCGCAGGCAGCATCATGTTGCTGTGCTTGCGGTGATGCTCCGCAGAGTGGACAAGGAACCGATTCCACATGAGCGAACATCGCTCCGCTTTCCTGTATTGCCGTCAAACGTTCAATATCGACAGCATAGTGCTCAAGGAGAAGATCAAATCTAGCCAACAGATCGACAATTTCGTCTAATCGGTCCCGAATCGCCGTTCGAACATCCACCAATTCTCGTCGTTGCTCCAAAAGGGAATCAAGCTGGGATTGAATAGCCTTCAGATTTTCCCGGCGATGCTCGATAGTCTCGTCGAGGCGACCAATCTGTTCCTTAAGGTCGGCATCTTCTTCACCAAGGTCTGCAATTTCCTGTCTAATTTCGGCCAGCAGTTCATCAATCAGCTCGATTTGTTTTGCACTATCTGTTCCCCTCTGCGTTGTCTCAACAACATCGGAATCATCTACACCCGATAGAAGAAGCTTTATTGTCGCCAACTCGGCAGTTTTCAAAGTGTATTGACCACCCCAGAAGGGCGAGCCGATTTGCTGAATCTCGCCTTCTTGGACGATCACAAGTCTTGCCAGATTCCTGAAACTTAAACTCTGCGTTGTACCCTTCTTCTTGCTGCGCAATATGCGTTTTCCAAGAAGCCCGATTTTATCGAGAAGGAATCCCGAAACGTTGTCGGTTTTTCCGTGACTATGATCTTTTTTGAGGACTTCAACTGCGGCATCCTCATCGAGAAGGTTCCGAGCCTTGAAGTTTCCCCCAGAACTCGCGCGATAGAAGCGCCATTGCTCCCCTGAGGTCATATCAAGGTCGAATTGGATTTCACCGAATGGAGTTCGCTCTGGAATGCCTCTTAATTCGGATCCTCCAAGCATGAAATCAATCGATTCCGCGAGGAACGACTTCCCCGTATCCGATGCGCCGCAAATCACATTCACACCGTTCGAGAACGTCAACTCGGCCATTTTGTTGGGGCCGGAAAATGCGATCCGACGCAGTTGGAGGTACCTGTTGCTCATTGGTTACCTCGCGGTCTATCTATGATTTGGAACTGGGTGGACCAATTCTCAAACAACCGATGCATCGTTTGTCGAATCTCCGATGTTTCCACACCCGCGAACTGCTCGACCGCCCAATGCGCGCGCTCTTTTAGCCTCTGAGAATAGCTGGATGTTAGCGAGGCGAGAAAAGGCGCAGCGGCGTCTCCAGCGATGTAGTCGAAACCTTCCTCTGCGGGTATTTGCTGTATGAGGTTTCGGCTCATCATCAATAAAATGCCCTTTTCAATTAGCCCACGTCGGACTAGCAATTCTCCTGCTCTCATAGGCAGAGCTGCGTGAAGACTTTCAGGCCCATCGGCATCTTCGGAATGGACGACGAGATAATCCATTTCGACCAGTCTTTCGAGGTCGAAAGCTTCCGGATAGGCAGCGACCAGAATCTCTAGAGAGCGGATACCAGTTTCCAGTGGGCTGTTGAATGGTGCCGGGTGAGAGTGGTTAGTCATCGTCCATCATCCATTTGAGACGATCCTCATTCGCTAGCTGGTGGCAGATGCCCTGCCGATCCTGCGACTTGGTTGCTGACGCAAGTGGATTTGCCGTCAAAGCGACAGATGATGCCTGTGCCACTGTTGCTTTCATCCTTTCGTACCCGTTGGGATGGGTTGAGTCGGCAACATCTACGACGCCGTGAAAAATCTCGTCCTGAAGATTGTCGAATGTCCCTTCTGGCACAGTGTCTCTGGCAAAGTTTCTTAATGCTTCAGCATGATAGAAGCGCTCACGTTGCCTCCAGAAATTCTGTTCCAACGTGCTGTGTGCGGCGAGCGCGTTTATATCCTGGAGTGGGCTTCCCAAATGATCTCCATAAGCGTCAAGGAGCTGGCGGATATACCGGCTCTCGGATGTCGCAGGGACAGCGGGCGGCTCTTCGGGATCTGGCCTTGAAGGCAAACCACCGCCAAATCGGACTGCGTGAAACCCGGTATGACTATGCGCTTCAATCAGCTCAACATGTGATTTCGATGAAAATATCCTGAAATCAAAAGCGTCCACATATGACAGTAGTCTTCCGCTGAGCTCGATTTCCTTGGTTGAGGTGATTCCGCTTTTACAGTGCCCCTCCCAATTTTCTTTGAATTTTTCACGAAGCTCGGTCGGTTTATTTAGAAGTTTTTCTAATGTTGTTCCAACACCGAGGGATGCCACGAAATAATGCTTTCGTGGTGGTGTATATTCGCCGATATACGAGTAATAAATGATCTTCCCCAGTTCGACCCAAACATCGCTTGGTCGCAGTGGATTCGCGTAACGTTTACACTGATAATTGTCCCACATATCTTCAAATCCCTTATCAGTGCAAAAACCTGCGATATCGACGCCACAGTCGCCCGAGCCACCGAAGCGACGAACCTTGACATACGAGCCTTCAAGACTCGTTGCCCATTCCTCGATAAAGTCTTCCCAATCATCAGGACTAAAATTTTTGACGCGGATCGCCTTGGGAACGGGAATACCTGATTGCACATGAGCAGACGAAGGTGCAGCTGTTGGCAGCTTAGGCCTTATCTCCTTTAAATCGGTCTCGGCAATCATCCTATATGGCCCTTTTCCTCATAAGGTTCATGAACTTTCTGAGAACACAACAAACGATTAGCCCGGCGCTTCATTCTCCTTCGTGCATAACGTTTGCAGCATGCGCGCCCACGTAGTGAAGCCGAAAGCGCAATATAGTGGGCATCGCCGTACCTGCACTTTTTAGGGCTTAGCCTATGACGCTCTCCATTGTGGTAATTCCCCTAGCATCACGGTAGAAAGGTTTGCCAGCGTCATCGCACTTATCGATAAACTCTTGTACACAAGCGTTGTTCGAAAACAGCAAAATCACGTCGGATGTCTTGAAATTCAGCGCGTTCGGAATCCGCCACTCCCTCTCATGGGACCAATCTCGAATATTCTCTCTATCACTTAAATCAAAGTTGACAATGCGCCACCATTGGTCCCCGGGCAGATAAATTTTCGCTTCTGAAGTCCTGTCATAGACAACCGGTCTTCCGCCCTTTTCAAAAACGTACGTCTTTGAAAACATGACTCCGGTAGGATCATACCGTTTTTTTGCCCAAGTATTCTCTTCCCGAAAAGTTTGCTCGAACCAGCAATTCTGTCCAACCGCGCTGAGCGGCGCATCTTGAAAACAAACTGCGGGCGTGTCGCCAACGATAAAGCCTGAAAAGGTTGTACTGCCAATCAACTTCCCTGACTCAAGTATTTCAAATAGGGAATCGAGGGCCACCTGATCATCGCCCTTAGAGCGTGTTAGGTGAACTAATTCCGTGGTGAGATCACTTCTCTCAACGTGGCGCTTTCTCCATAACTCGAAATCGTATGCCATAGATTCCCTTTATTTACCACTTACAATAATTAGGCTGCGGGCTTGATCATTGCAGAAAGTTGACTGCGTCATGATTACTGACTTTGAACTATCAATGGCGCTGCGCATAAATTTATAAAACAACAGCTTAGCCGAGCATGACCGTCTCTGCCATGTAATCATTCAGCGTCTGCAACTTGCTCCCATCGTACTGGATGAAATGGCTGTGATCGGCTTTAAGGCTCTGGAGGAAAGACCTGAATCGAATGTTCGCTTTTGTTTAGGTGTCGCGTGGGATGCGTGACGGTCGCAAAGCGAGCCTTTCGCAGGGCCGCGCGAGCCCGTTACCTCCCACTCCGATTCACTGGAAGACCTGACGCCATGGGAATATTTGGGCAAACACCAAAGGGTGGAAAACTCTGATCAGCGGTGCAACTGAAATAGGGATGGTTACACAGCCATAGCCAGTCCCAGCACCGCCCACTGAACTGCAAATTCTGTTGTTTACAAAAAAGAACGCGAGTTGTCGCGACTCGTTTCGACAGTCAATTCACGTCTCTGTCATAGTTAGAGATTAAAGACTCGGGGTTGGAGATTTAGATGGGATTCTTTGGAGCGATCATAGTGGTCATGGTGCTTATTATGATCTACAACATATTCACAAAAAATGATTCAGAGACAGAAGAAACCAAGAGGCCTGGTAGCTTCTACTTAAACGAGCATCAGGCTGCCAGAGACGGGAAGATTCACCAGATCGATGACGATGACGGTGGTCCTGGCCACTACATGTGATCCTTCGGCCTGATGAAGAAAAGCCGGGGCGCTCTATGCTCCCGGCTCTGGCTCTAAGGGGACTAAGGCTGTCTTAGTTCTCGGCAGTGAGGAATAACAGCGCCTGGCCGTGATCATACACAACGGGCGGGATCGTTTGGTCTGCAAGCTCCAGCTGGCGCGTGTAAAAGTACACCGTATCGGGGAGATGCTTGCTGATAGCACTCACAAATTCCACGTACTGATCCAAAGAGGTATCACTCAGGCAGTAAGCAGAAAAACGGGGATACTCCATTTCATCGCCGGCGAAGACCTGGTAACCCTTTTTGTTTGGAGCAATGAAATCAGGAATTGTTTTAAGCTCCGACACTTGCTCGGGATACACCTTGAAATACGCGCCACATTCAGTGCCATCGGCCTTCACACCTGAAATCTTCGTTTCAGTGAAGGTTCCGTTGAAAAAGTTATCCGTCAGCTCGTTGTGAAACTCAGGCTCTCCTTCAATCCCCAATTCGTTCATCGCCGTCATCGTGGCGTCTTTAATCTCGTTACCAAGCCAAATGTTGACAGTTTCGGGACCTTCTACCTGGTCTTGCGGTACCCATGCGATGACACTGCTTCGCTCAGCGTGACTCTTATTCGTCGTAGTCAGCGCCCCAAGCAATCCCAGACCGAATGCGTCGCCGAATGACATTGCAAGGGTAGAACTATTCATGAAGTAAGCCACATCGATGGCCAGACCTGTCGCCGTACCCAGACCGCTCGGGATTTGGTCCTTGGGCACCTCTGCATCTTCGAGATCGGTCATTCCAACACTGTGGGTCAGGTTCCATGCCCGACTGTGATCAGGCTCGGCTTCCGTGATTCCGGTAGACGCGCAACCACTGATCAATCCAATGGCCAGCGTGGAGACTATGAGAGGGAACATCTTGGTCTGAAAAGGCATGCATTCTCCTGCGTTAGTGATACGTCGAAGGGCAGGATACAACGACACATGTAGAGGTAAGCTACAAACATTATGTTACTTTATGTTTTAGGAGGCGATGCAAAGTGGACTTATCCCAGTTGCTAAATCGAGCCACGTACTCTTTGGACGACTACCCAGAATCCTTCAGTAGGCAATCTCGTCGTGGCAGAAAAAGGTCTGCTTTCCCAATGGAAGCGTGGATCTTTAAAAAGCGATTACTAATGTCCGCTTTTGTTTAAAAGCTTGGACTTATGCTGGTGCCCTTGTCACTCCTAACCCATGAGTGAACCTACCCCGGTTCAGCCTCTCTTCACTAGCTCATCTCGTCGCGGTAAAAGGTCCGCTTTCCAATGAGAAAGCGTGGCCAGAACCCCGGCCTATGTCGCCATAATGTGGCAGCTTGGGCTAGACTGGAACGTCAAGAACACACTCAGACTTGCAGCGTAGACGACTACTGTCACAGGAAGAACAAAAACTGACTGACGGTCATTTTCCACCTGGCCGCAGATCGAACCGTCACAAGCCATGGCACATATTTGTCACATATACGTCACATGGAATTTCTGCTAGCCCAAACGCAAAAAAGGCAGACCAGTAACTAACTGATCTGCCTTTCTTTAATATGGTAGCGGGGGCTGGATTCGAACCAACGACCTTCGGGTTATGAGCCCGACGAGCTACCAGACTGCTCCACCCCGCATCAAACTGGTTGTTTACCGGGGCTTCCCCCGATCAACGTGCGCGTATACTAAGGATTCGACCGGAACCTGTCAATCGATATTTTCAAACAAGTCGCCAGGATATTGCAGTTCCTGATCCGCGGCGCGGCTGTACAAACCCACGGCATCAATCGCTTCCTGAACCGGGCGGAATGAGCGACGATGGTGAGCGGTTGCACCCAATCTGCCAAGCGCTTCGAGGTGTACGGGCGTCGGATAACCCTTGTGGCCTGCAAAGCCGTACTCAGGGAATTCCTCATGGAGCACAGCCATCTCCCTGTCACGAGTCACCTTGGCGACAATGGACGCCGCACTGATGGCCTCCACCCGGCTGTCGCCCTTCACCACTGGCTCAGAGGTCCAACGCCATTTGGGGCAGCGGTTACCGTCCACCAGTACATATTCCGGCTCGACATGCAGGCCCGCCACGGCACGCTCCATAGCCACCATGGTTGCCTGGAAGATGTTCAGCCTGTCAATCTCATCGGCCTCACAGCGCCCCAGGCTCCAGGATACTGCACGCTCAATGATCTGTTCGTAAAGAGCCTCACGGCGCTTGTCCGTCAGCTTTTTCGAATCCGCCAGGCCCGGTATTGGCTTTTCCGGGTTCAGGATAACCGCGGCCGTCACCACAGCCCCAACCAGCGGCCCGCGTCCCACCTCGTCCACACCGGCCAATAGTCGCCCCTGATATTGGCACTCAAACGGCGGCAAGGGGCGCTTACTCATACTGCTCCGCCTTCTATTAATGCGGAGATGGCTGCAGCAGACTGCTCGTCAGCCCCCTGTCGCAACTGTTCATGCAATTGTGAAAAAGCGGCTGTCAACCGGGCGCGTTCGGATTCATTTTCAAGGCGCTCAAGCACGGCTTCTCCGAGAGACTCGGACGAAGCATCATCCTGCAATAGTTCCGGAACCAGTTGTTCCTTGGCCAGCAGGTTTGGCAAGGCCACATAAGGCACCTTGACCAGCCTTGAGACCAATGCATAGCTGACACGACTCAACCGGTAACCCACCACCATGGGCTTCTTCAGCAACATGGCTTCCAGAGTGGCGGTTCCGGACGCAAGCAATACCACGTCGGACGATGCCATCACCTCTCTCGAACGGCCTCGCACAATGGTCACCGCCAGTTTCACGTCCAGGGCTTCCACCAGTGCCTGAACCTGCTTTTCCCGATCCCGGTTTACGCAAGGAATCACCAGTTGCAAATCCGGACGCCTGCCCTGGATCCAACGGGCGGCCTCCAGAAAAAGAGTACCCAGGCGCTCCACTTCCCCGCCCCGACTCCCCGGAAGAATGGCCAGCACCGGCGCATCTTCCAGAAGCCCCAGGGACTGACGGGCACCAACTGTATCAGGCATCATTGGAATGCGGTCCGCCAGGGGGTGCCCTACAAAGGCCACGGGCACGCCGTGCTCTTCGTAGAAACGGGCCTCAAACGGGAACAGGGTAAGCATAAGGTTGACGGATTTGGCGATCGTGAAGATCCGCTTTTGCCGCCAGGCCCAGACGGACGGGCTAACATAATGGGCGGTCGGAATACCGGCATCACGACACCTGCGCTCAATACCCAGGGTAAAGTCCGGGGAGTCGATACCAATGACGACGTCCGGCGGTGTCGCCAGCAGGTAGTTCATCAGCCGTGCGCGAATATCGAACAGCTCCCGTATTCGCCCGAGCACTTCGACGAGCCCCATCACTGACAGCCGTTCCATAGGAACGAGAGAGTGGAAGCCTTCCGCGATCATTTCATCGCCACCAATACCGACAAACCGCGCGTTCGGATACCTGAGCCGCAGGGAACGGATCAGACCGGCGCCGAGGATATCTCCTGACGCCTCTCCGGCCACGATGGCGAAAGTCACTTTGCGGGTGCTGGCTACAGAGTTTTCGTGATGGTCCGTCACCGGGGCATTCACTCCCTGGTTAGCGGATGATGCCGCGGTGTGCACCACGAAGGGAATCGATCAGGGGCGTAACTTCGGGAATATCGGAGTAGGCTTTTTCGAGCTCTTCAACGGCTTGTTCCGTAGTCAGGCCCTGACGATAGATAACCTTGTAAGCACGACGGAGTGCCAACAACACCTCCTTGCTGAAACCACGGCGGCGCAAGCCTTCCACGTTCATGCCAAACGGCTGTGCAGATTGCCCGCTTGCCATGATGTACGCAGGGATGTCTTTCAGCACAATACTTCCACCAGCACTCATGCTGTGGGTTCCAATATGACAGAACTGATGAACCATGGTGCCGCCACCCAGTATCGCGAAGTCACCAACGGACACATGGCCGGCCAATGTCGCACAATTGGCCAGGATGGTGTTATTGCCAATAATGCAGTCATGCGCCACATGCACGTAGGCCATGAGCAGATTGCCATTGCCGATACCGGTTTCACCACGATCCTGAACCGTGCCCCGATGAATGGTGCAGTTCTCACGGATGATATTGTCATCACCGATAACCAGCGTGGTTGGCTCACCCGCGTATTTTTTGTCCTGGCATTCTTCCCCGACACTGGAAAACTGAAATATGCGGTTATTGCGGCCGATTCTCGTTGGGCCCTTGATGACCACGTGGGACATCACTTCAGTCCCCTCTCCGATCTCAACGTTCGGGCCGATGTAGCTCCATGGGCCAACCGTTACGTTGTCGGCAAGCTTGGCAGAGGGGTCCACAATCGCCTGAGGATGGACTCCCGACCATTCTTTTGTCGCCATCAAACTTCTCTCTCAGCGGTCAATATTTCTGCCACACAGACGACTTCATCATCAACCAGTGCGCGGCACTCGAATTTATAGATTCCACGCTTTCCGGAAATAACCTGTGACTCCATGCACAGCCTGTCCCCCGGCACCACGGGGCGCTTGAAACGCGCTTTACTGGAACCAGCCAGGTATTGTACCACGCCGTCTGAGGGTTTCCGGCCAACCGTCACAAAGCCGAGAATACCTGAAAGCTGCGCCATGGCTTCGATGATCAGCACGCCCGGCATAATGGGGTTATTGGGAAAGTGGCCGGTAAAAAAAGGCTCATTAAGGGAGATATTCTTATAGCCCTTGATGAATTGTCCTTTTTCCAGCTCTGTTACCCGATCAACCAGCAAAAACGGGTAGCGATGGGGCAGGTATTCCATGATCTCGTCGATATACATCATCAGTAGCGGCCTCAGCCTTCCATTTTCTTTTCCAGTTCTTTAAGCCGACGCGCCAAGGCATCAAGCTGACGGAAACGCACAGCATTTTTACGCCATTGCCGGTTGCTGTCGGCGCTGGTTCCAGACGAATACACGCCGGGCTCCCGAATGTCACCAGAAACCAGCGTCATGCCGGTCAGGTGGACGTGATCCGCAATCGTAAGGTGCCCTGCCACACCCGATTGGCCGCCAAAAACACAGTGGCTGCCAATACGTGTGCTACCCGCGATACCCACCATCGCCGCCATGGCACTGTGATCACCAATACTGACGTTGTGCGCAATCTGAATCAGGTTATCGAGCTTCACGCCATCGCCAATGATCGTGTCGTCCAAGGCTCCCCGATCAATTGTGGTGTTCGCACCCACTTCAACATCGTCCCCCAGAATGACCCGGCCAAGCTGGGCTATTCGATGCCAGGCTCCTTTCTCATTAGCAAACCCGAAACCATCGGAACCGATGACCGCACCACTGAGGATATGGCAACGCATCCCCATAACGATATCGTGGGCCAGGGTTACCCGTGGACGCAGTATAGTCTGCTCGCCAATCTGACACCGGGCTCCAATAACACAGCCGGCGCCCACGACAACGTTTTCGCCCACGACAGCCTCAGCCTCAATAACAGCCTGAGGGCCGATGCAGGCCGTATCCGAGACCCTCGCGGAAGACGCCACAACGGCCGACGGGTGAATACCAGGCTCTGGAACCGGCGCCGGGTCAAACCAATGGCTCAGGCGAGCATAGCCGAGGTAGGGGTTATCCAGTAACAGGACGTTGGTAGGACACTGGTCCGCAGTCGATTGCGAGAGTATAACCGCTGAAGCGCTGGTCTCCGTCAGGTAGCGACCGTACGACGGGTTGGCCAGGAAGGCTATCTGGCCCGGAGAAGCCGCCTGAAGCGTCGCAAGCCCGTTGATTTCCGTATCGGGATTGCCCTTGAGCTCCGCGCCAAGCTCAGAAGCAATGTCGCCCAGCCGGTACGAACGCTTTGTCATTGTCAGCTCCACAAGGTTTATCCGGGCGGGCCATTATCCGGCCCTCCGTATCAGCGGTCCAGTTTCTCTAGCAACTCTTCTGTCAGATTCATTTCAGGCTTGACATACACCACCGCCTCGCTGGGCAGGATCATGTCCAGATTGTTCTCTTCCAGGAGCTCCTTAACCGCTGCGTCTACCTCCGGGCGGGCTTCTTCGAGGAACTGTTGCTTGCGATTGGCCACAGTGGAGTCCAGGCGCTGCTTGAGGAAATTGAATTCCTTAACTTTCTCCTGGAACTCAGCAGCCATCTGTTGGCGCTCGGACTCATTCATCATGGCACCGTCTTTCTCAAGCCGCTCCTTGAGCTTGCGGGCGGCCTCCTGGGCTTCACGAACCTTGGCTTCCTCTCCAGCGAAATCTTTCTGTAGTGTCTCGCTGAACGCGCGCGCATCGCTGGACGAGAACAAGGCCTGGCGAAGGTCAACCACACCTATTCTGGTTTCGGCAGCAGCCGGGAATGCGATCAGCAGCATTGACAGAATCGCTGCAACGGAATATCGGAACATGTTATTTCTCCTGTTTATCATTGTCTTTCGCACCCCCTCCGGCCCTGACGATCAGAAGGTCTGGCCGAGGGAGAACTGGAACACCTGAGTGTCATCACCGCTCTTGTCGTTCAAGGGTTTGGCAAGACTGAACGCCAGCGGTCCTACTGCCGTGATCCACTGGAATCCTACACCGGCCGACAGGCGAATTTCATCCAGGGCCGGATCAAAATTCCTATCGGCATCAAAAACCTGCCCCGCATCCACGAAGAACGCGGTTCTCATGGAACGGGTATCCCCAGCAAACGGTGTGGGGAAAATCAGTTCCAGGCTGCCTTCCGTCAACAAGCTACCACCGAAGGGGTCCGGATCAGAGAAGTCGTTCGGCGCATTGGTAGCAAGTGGGCCGAGAGAGTTTGCCTCATATCCGCGCACCGAACCATAGCCACCGGCGTAGAAGTGCTCGTAGAACGGCATCACGCTTCGGCCGTTGTAACCGTCCCCGTAACCAATCTCCGAACGCGCCCTGAATACCCAGGTCTGATTATCATTCAGTGGCTGGTAGAACTCGGTTTTCTGATTCAGCTTATAGAATGTCAGGTCGCTGCCGGGCACCGCTACATCAGCGGATAACGACAGGCTATAGCCGTCCGTTGGAAGAACACCCCTATTTAGTGTGCTGCGCCGCCACGAACCGAACAGGAAATAATTGTTGAAATCGTTGCCTTCTTCATCAATGAAGGTTTTGACCTCTTCTGAGGTGAATGCACCCTCCTTCACCTTGGACAACGTATAACCAAGCCCGAAATTAAGGCGGGTAATGTTGTCCGTAGGATAACCGAAGGTGAGGCGGCCGCCGTACTCATCCAGCAGGTAAGAGGAAATATCCTGTTCTTCAAAGTCGGTTTCACGGGCAAACACGCTGAAACCACGGCTGACGCCATCCACGGTGTAGTATGGGTCTTGGTAGGAAAAATTGGCACTCTTGATGGAGTCACTGACGTTGACACCAAAGGAGACACGCTTGCCGCTGCCAAAGAAGTTGTTCTCGGACACGTTAGCGCCCAGGATTACCCCGGAGGCCTGCGAGAAGCCGACAGACGCCGACAGACTGCCGGTTGCCTGTTCCGCCACGGAATAGTTAACGTCCACCAAATCATCCGTACCGGGCACAGGAACCGTCTCCACATCGACGGTTTCGAAGAAGCCAAGCCGCTCCAACTTTGTTTTCGAGAATTCGATCCGGTCGGTGGAGGCGACGCCACCTTCCATCTGGGTCATTTCCTGGCGCAACACATCGTCCCGGGTGGAGACGTTGCCATCAAAATTGATGCGCCGGACATACGCCCGCTTACCAGGCTCCACGAAGAAGGTTACTGACGCTGTATTGTCATCGGCAGGCTCCGGCACCGCATTCACGTTTGCAAACGCATAACCTTCGCGGCCAAGACGACGGGAAAGCGCTTCCGAAATCGCCGTCATCCGGGAACGAGAGAACACGTCGCCCTCTTCAATGGGAATAAGCTCCCGCAGCTCTTCCTCAGGTACGATCAGCTCACCGCGCAGGTTGACGTCTGACACCGTGTATTGAGGCCCCTCGTTCAACGAGATGGCAATAAACACCTGTTTCTTGTCGGGGGATATCGAGACCTGGCTGGACTCAACCGTAAAGTCGATGTAGCCGCGGTCAAGGTAGAAGGACCGCAGTGACTCCAGGTCGCCGCTCAGGCGCTCCCGGGCATACTTGTCAGCACTGGTGATGGAATTCCACCAACTGGTGGTCTGGAGCTCAAACAGATCCAGCAGCCGCTCGTCGTCAAACGCGTCGTTACCCACAATATTGATGTGCTGGATAGCCGCAACCGTACCTTCGTTAATGTCCAGCTTGATGGCAACGCGATTGCGGGGAAGGTCCTCGGCGGTGGCCTTCACCCGCGCGTTGTAACGACCCTGACTGATGTAGGACCGGAGAATCTCAAGCTCCAGTCGCTCAAGGGTCGCCCTGCGAAATACCTGCCCCTCCTGGAGACCCGCTCCGGATAGCGCATCCATCAGCATGGGGGTTTCGATGTTCTTGTTGCCTTCAATGTCTATGGACGTGATTGAAGGTCGCTCCTGAACCGTAAGGATCAGCACACCACCATCACGGCTGGCTTTGATATCGGTAAACAGGCCGGTGCGAAACAGGTCTTTGATCGCATCGGACAGCTCCACCTCATCGACCGGCTCCCCGATCGAAACGGGAAATGCGGAAAATACCGTCCCTGCGGATACCCGCTGAAGGCCTTCTACCTCGATATCGGATACGGTGAATTCATCAGCCAGTGCCGGTTTTATGGTTGAGGTGGCGACTACCAAGCCTACAGCTATACCCAGAAGAGAACGTCTCATTCAATAATTTCGCCTGTTGATGCGCGTAAGGAGTTCGCAATTCTCACAACCGCATCAGGTCGTTGTAAAGTGCGAACACCATTAATGTAAGGATCATTGCCATTCCAATACGCAGTCCGAACGCCTGGGCCTGCTCTGATAGAGGCTTCCGGCGGATGGCTTCAATGGTGTAATAGACAATATGCCCACCATCAAGAACCGGTATTGGCAGAAGGTTCAGCACCCCAAGACTGACACTGAGGTAGGCAAGAAAACGAATAAAGTCTTCGAAACCGGAACTTACACTGGCTTCCGCTATCCTGGCAATGGTAATCGGGCCACTAAGGTTAGTGGGAGAAAGCAATCCGGTCACCATTTTTTTGATCGCGACCAGGGTCAATCGAGTGTCACCCCAGGTTTCGGAAACCGCGTTGGGAATCGCTGCCAGGGGACCATAACTGACATCCCTGAGTACGTGATCAGGCCAGGTCACCTCGCTGACACCCGCACCCACAAAACCGGTAACACTGCCATCGTCTGCCGTTCTTTCCGCGGGCGTCACACGGATTTGTTCCATGCGGCCATCGCGTTCGACCGTTAGCTCCAGGGGCTTTTCGGGCGCCTCGCGTATGAAAGCCACCAGTTCGAACCAGTCCGCTACTGGCTTGCCGTCCACCTCAACCACTCGGTCGCCGGATTTCAACCCGCCGGCCTCAGCCCGGCCACCCGGTGATATCTCCCCCAGCACTGCCGGTACGTCGGGCCGCCAGGGCGTCACACCAAACTCATTCAACGGGTTCGGCGTGTCCTCACTTAGACTCCAGCCATCCAGAGCTCCCCGCAGAGTCCCGCGGTTACCGTTCTGCGAGACATCGATGGTTACCTCACCAAACTCACCCGTGCGCTCAAGCAAGCGCATGTTCACGTCGCGCCAGGATGTCACACGACGGCCGTCGACCTGGTGGATTTCCATGCCGCTGGTGAGCCCGACCCGTTCCGCGACACTCCCCTGACTGACGTCGCCTACAATGGGCGCAACCGTGGTGAAACCAACCACGCTGAGCAGCCAGTAGGCAGCAATGGCAAACAGGAAATTCGCTATGGGCCCAGCGGCAGCAATAGCGATACGTTTCGATGGGGGCTTGGCATTGAACGCCTGATCCTTGAGCTCTTCGGGCACCGGCCCTTCCCGCTCATCCAGCATTTTCACGTAGCCACCGAGAGGGATCGCCGCAACCGCAAACTCGGTGCCCTGCCGGTCGTACCACGAAAACAGAGGCTTCCCGAAACCAACAGAAAACCGCAAAACCTTGACACCGCAGCGGCGAGCCACCCAAAAGTGACCAGCTTCATGGAGCGTCACCAGAATGCCCAGCGTGAGTATCAACGCCAATACGGTTTCAACGATCTGCATAATGCTCTCTGTTGGTGATGATAGAACCGCCTCTCAGGACTCGCATGGTTCAGACAGCCAGCGCCTGTATCTGTTCCCGTGCGACAGCCCTGCCCTCGGCATCCTTCGCGAAGATGGTATCGAAACTGTCTGCCGGTACAACCTCGGTGGCTGCCAACGTACGCTCTATGATAAGGGGGATATCCGCAAAACACAGGTTACCGGAAAGAAAGGCCGACACAGCCTCTTCGTTCGCAGCATTCATTACCGCTGGTGCCGTTCCACCCTCGTGGAACGCCTCCGCTGCTAACCTCAGGCACGGAAAGCGCTCCAGGTCCGGGCGCTCAAAGTGAAACTGCCCGATGCGAAACAGATCCAGCGGAGCAACACCGGCTTCAATTCTTTCGGGCCACGCGAGACCGTTAGCAATGGGTGTGCGCATGTCGGGACTACCAAGCTGCGCCAGAACGGACCCATCGGCGTACTCAACCATCGAATGAATGATGCTCTCCGGGTGGACATGCACTTCAATCATTTCCGGCGTGGTATTGAACAGCCAGCATGCTTCTATCAGCTCCAGCCCCTTGTTCATCAAGGTCGCGGAATCGACTGAGATCTTCTGCCCCATCGACCAGTTGGGGTGATTGCAGGCCTCGGCAGGCAGCACATTGCGCAGGGATTCGGCCGAGTGAGTACGAAACGGCCCACCGGAGGCAGTAAGCAGAATGCGAGTAATACCCGCACCACGGGTATCCCGGATCTTGTCCGGCGGCATACATTGGAAGATGGCGTTATGTTCACTGTCGATCGGCAGAACGTCTGCACCCGACGCCAGAACGGCATCCATAAACAGCTTGCCCGACATAACCAGTGCTTCCTTGTTGGCAAGCAAAACGCGCTTACCCGCCCTCACTGCAGCAAGCGTAGGCGGTAATCCCACGGCTCCAACGATCGCCGCCATAACCGTATCGGAATCATCATCGCCCGCAACCTGGCATAACGCTTCCGAGCCGCCGAGAACCAGGACGGCAGGCAAATCACTTAACGCACGGGACAACGCTTCAGCCGCATTTTCATCGGCCATGACCGCATACCTCGGACGAAACTCATGGCAGAGTTCCACCATGCTGTCGACACTGGTACTGGCGGTTAGCGCTGAAACCGAAAACCGGTCCGGGTGGCGACGAATCACATCGAGTGTACTCAGGCCAATGGAGCCCGTCGCACCAAGTATCGAAACACGACGTTTCACAATAGTCACCATTGCCCCGTCGTCAACCAACCCATCAGCGTGATGATCAGGGCGAACACCGGGATGGCAGCCGTCAGGCTGTCGATTCTGTCCATGATACCGCCATGGCCCGGCAATAGCTGACTGCTATCCTTAATACCCCTGAAACGTTTCAGCATGCTTTCCAGCAGATCGCCAAGCACGGAAACGGCACCGGTAATCAGGCTGGCAACAACCAGAAGCAGCAACTGCATGGTGGTGGCTGAGGCCAGCACACTGATCACAATTGCGAAGATCGCGACCGCCACCAGACCACCCCAGACACCCGCCCAGGATTTTCCCGGACTGACCCTGGGTGCAAGCTTCGCTTTGCCAAACGCACGGCCGGCAAAATAGGCGCCGATATCCGCGACCCAGACCACGCAGAAAACATAAAGAATCAGTAGGAGGTTATTGGCACTGTCGCCGAACTGAAAGCCGCCAGTGCGAAGATGGTTAAGCCCTACCCACGCGGGAACCAGCACCAACAGGCCCATCAGGGCACGGGCAGGCACGCCGCCCCAGCGCTCTGAACCGCCGGGGTAGTTTCTTACCAGCAGGAAACTCAGTACCCACCAGAACAATGCCAGCCAAAGCACCGCAACTGCCGGAACGTTCAGCAGTCCGTACAGCACCGCCGCGACCACAAGGGCATATACAACACGGGCCGCGGGCGCAGTCAGGCCGGACATGTTGGCCCACTCCCAGGCACCAACGGTAATAATGGCCCCGGTAAACAGGGCGAACCCCAGGGGCGGCAGGAAGAAAATTCCGCCAATCGCGATGGGGGCCAGGATAAGCGCGGTAATAATACGGGTTTTAAGCACGATATCGTTCGCTATCTTGTCGTTATTGTTCTGACGAAACGCTGGCTATCTGGTCGTCTGTCTGACCAAAACGGCGTTTCCGACCCGCATATGCCTGCAACGCCTGCCCCATTTCCTGCGCCTGGAAATCGGGCCAGTAAACGGGAGAAAAATACAGTTCGGTATAGGCCAGGTGCCAGAGCATGAAGTTGCTGATGCGTTGCTCGCCAGCCGTACGAATCATCAGGTCCGGCATGGGCAAGTCACCAATAGACAGATGTTGCTGAATAAGGTCATCGGTGATGTCGGAGGGCGCCAGCTCTCCAGAACGGACCTTCTCAGCCACTTTACGACTGGCTTGGGTGATATCCCAATGCCCGCCATAATTAGCGGCGATAACCAGCGTCATCCGGGTATTGTCGCGAGTAAGCGCCTCGGCGCGCTCCATATGTTCCTGCAGGTTTGTACTAAACGCGGAGCGATCGCCGATAATGCGCAGGCAGATGTCGTTGCGGTGCAACTTTTTGACTTCCCGCTCCAACGCAAACAGGAACAGGCGCATCAGGGCCGACACTTCATCCTCGGGACGGCGCCAGTTCTCGCTGGAAAACGCAAACAGGGTAAGTACCTCCACCCCTTCCCGGGCACAGGTTTCAACCACTGATCTCACTGCTTTCACGCCGGCCTTGTGGCCGGCGACACCTTTCAGTCGCCGGGCTTTGGCCCAGCGATTGTTACCATCCATGATAATGGCCACATGCCGGGGCCGGCTACCAGCCGAAACCGGAATCTCTGCGGATACACTTTCCGTCATGCAATCCCCTGTTCAGCCGATACCGGACAACTGCAATGGCACCGGCTGATCATTGTGCTGAATTGGACCGGCTGATCAGACAGCCATCAGGTCCTCTTCCTTGGCCTTGAGCTGCTTCTCGATCTCAGCGATATAACGGTCAGTCAACTTCTGGATTTCTTCCTCACCGTAACGCTCTTCGTCTTCGTTGATGTCTTTTTCCTTCAGCAGCTCTTTCAGCGTGCTGTTGGCATCACGACGCGCGTTGCGGACGGAAACCTTGCCGTGCTCCGCATCAGCCCTGGCCTGCTTGACCATTTCCTTACGGGTTTCCTCGGTCAGCATCGGCATGGGAATTCGAATAACCTCACCGTTGTTGGACGGGTTCAGACCCAGATCCGACATCATGATCGCTTTTTCGATCTTCGGTAACAGCGGCTTTTCCCAAGGCGACACAGCCAACGTACGGTTATCCTCAACGTTCACGCTCGCCACCTGCTTGAGCGGTGTCTCCTGGCCGTAGTAATCCACGGTTACGCTGTCCAGGATGGACGGATGTGCTCGCCCGGTACGAATCTTGTTGAAAGCCCAGCTCAGGGATTCAAGGCTTTTCTTCATCTTCTTTTCAGCATCAGCTTTAATATCGTCAATCACTGCAGCGTCCTCGGATTCGTTGTACAAAATGTCTCAATCAGATTATTCAATCAGTGTGCCTTCCGACTCTCCGGTCACGATACGGGTCAACGCGCCAGAGCGGTTCATGTCGAAGACCCGGAGAGGCATGCCATGATCTCGCGCAAGGCATATAGCGGTCAGATCCATCACGCCCAGCTTTTTGTCCAGCACTTCGTCATAGGTGAGACGATCGTATTTTTCCGCAGTCGGATCCTTGTAGGGATCGGCGGAATAAACGCCATCAACCTTGGTTGCCTTCAGCACGGCATCCGCTTCAATTTCGATCCCCCGCAAACAAGCGGCTGAGTCGGTCGTAAAGAACGGGTTACCGGTGCCTGCACAGAAAATCACCACATCGCCGTCTTTCAGGTCGCGTACCGCCCGGCGGCGATCATAATGCTCAACAATACCACTCATAGGGATGGCGGACATAACCCGGGTACGGATATTGGATCGCTCCAGGGCGTCACGCATGGCCAGTCCATTCATGACCGTTGCCAGCATGCCCATATGGTCGCCGGTCACCCTGTCCATGCCAGCGGCGTTCAACGCCGCACCGCGGAACAGATTGCCGCCGCCAACGACCAGGCCGACCTGAACACCAATGCCAATGAGCGAACCAATATCCAATGCCATCCGATCAAGCACTTTTGGATCAATGCCAAAATCGTGCTCGCCCATCAAGGCTTCACCACTGAGTTTGAGCAGGACGCGTTTGTATCTGGGCTGGGTATTGGACGACTTCGGCATGAGGATCCCCTTCTATGTGTCTGGCTTGGTGCCTGGCAGGACAAGCTTCTCAGGCTTGTATCTGACATACTCCTCAATAAAAAGGGGTATCTCAGATACAAGCCCGCCACGAGAACCGGAAAATTCCGGCTAACGTGGCAGACTTGGAAGGTGCCCCGGACATCGCCCTGGCACCTGTCAGAAGGATCAGGACTTGCCGGTACCTGCCGCCGCAGCGACCTCTGCCGCAAAATCCACTTCTTCCTTCTCGATACCTTCACCGACTTCCAGGCGAACAAAGCTAACCAGCTCACCGCCGTTGTCCTTAATCAGCTGACCCACGCTTTGGTCAGGATTCTTGACGAACGGCTGCTCGACCAGGCTGTTCTCCGCCAGGAATTTCTTGATCCGGCCACCCATCATCTTTTCGACGATTTCAGCAGGCTTGCCTTCCATATCAGGCTGGGCCTTGATGACCGCTTTTTCTTTCTCAAGCTCGTCGGCCGGCATGTCTTCCGGCTTGCCAACCCGCGGGTTAACAGCGGCAACGTGCATGGCAACGTCCCGAGCAACTTCAGCGCTGCCTGCGGTGAGGGCCACAACAGACGCAATCTTGTTGGTGCTGTGAACGTAAGCACCCACAACCGGGCCTTCCACCCGTACGATACGACGAACGGTGATGTTCTCGCCGATCTTCTGAACCAGCGCTTCACGCTTGGCTTCCAGATCGCCTTCCATCAGTTCGGCAACGTCTGTTCTGCTGTTCTCAAACGCAACATTCAGAACGTCGTTGGCGAAATTCATGAAGTTGTCATCACGAGCAACAAAATCAGTCTCGGAGTTCACTTCCAGGATGTAAGCGACAGTGTTGTCGTCAGACACCTTGATCAGGGAAACACCTTCAGCAGCGGTACGACCCGCCTTCTTGGCAGCCTTCAGGCCGGAAGACTTACGCAGCTCTTCAATTGCGGCATCAACGCTTCCGCCAGCTTCCACCAATGCCTTTTTGCATTCCATCATGCCAAGGCCGGTGCGCTCACGAAGCTCTTTGACCATTGCAGCAGTAATTGCAGCCATGTTCATTCCTCTTAACTGTTCCGAATTCTGGACCGGTGTGCCCGGAGGTAAACCACGGGCACACCCTACAACCTGTTCGCGAAGGAACTATTACTCCGCAGCGGGAGCAGCACCTTCCGCGTCTTCGCTGACTTCTACAAACTCGTCAGCGCCGGCACCGGCAGACTGGGCCGCTTCGATGCAGGTTTCAGCAACGGCCTGCACGTAAATCTGGATCGCGCGGATGGCATCGTCGTTGCCCGGAATCACGTAATCAACGCCGTCAGGGTCGCTGTTGGTATCAACAACGCCGATCACAGGAATGCCCAGCTTGTTGGCTTCCTTGATGGCGATACGCTCGTGGTCAACATCGATCACGAACATGGCGTCCGGCAGGCCACCCATGTCCTTGATACCGCCGATTGAACGCTCAAGACGGTCCATTTCGCGGGTACGATCCAGAGCTTCTTTCTTGGTCAGCTTGTCGAACGTACCGTCCTGGCTCTGTGCTTCCAGGTCGCGATAGCGACGGATTGACTGGCGAATGGTCTTGTAGTTGGTCAGCATGCCGCCCAACCAGCGATGGTTCACGTATGGCTGACTGGAGCGCAGTGCTTCTTCCTTGATGATCTTGGCCGCCGCACGCTTGGTGCCAACGAACAGGATCTTGTTCTTGTTGCCCGCGAGGTTATGAACGAAGTTCAACGCATCGTTCATGGCAGGAACAGTCTGCTCAAGGTTGATGATATGAATCTTGTTGCGAGCGCCGAAGATGAACTTCGACATTTTCGGGTTCCAGTAACGAGTCTGGTGACCGAAGTGGGCGCCTGCTTTCAGCAGGTCACGCATATTTACCTGAGCCATGATATTTACCTTTTTAGCTTCGGGTTAGTCCTCCACACGTCCGATTGCCCCAACCTGGCTCCGTCGCCTTTATATAGAGACAACATGAGCAGGCACCCTGGGACAACGTGCCGACGTGTGTGCGAATTTGCCGGATTTGTTTCCAGCGGGCGCGTTTATACCATAAATCGCCCGCCGGATTCCATTAATTTGTGTCCCGGAAAGCACGGCAAAACCGCCTCTTCCTTGTACCGGGCAACACTCCCCCTTAAAATGCGTGTTTGATCCAAATCAACGGGAACCCCAATGCAGGTATCGATCAAGACTCCGGAAGAAATCGAGAAGATGCGTGTCGCTGGCCGCCTGGCGGCCGAAGTTCTTGAGATGATTGGCGAACACGTCAAACCGGGCGTAACAACCGAGAAGCTCGACAGTATTTGCCACGCTTATATGGTGGACGAGCAAAAGACCATTCCGGCGCCGCTGAACTACAAGGGTTTCCCGAAATCGGTATGCACCTCAGTGAATCATGTGGTCTGCCACGGCATCCCGAACGAGAAAAAGGTGCTGAAGGACGGTGACATCGTCAATATCGACGTCACGGTAATCAAAGACGGATGGCACGGTGATACCAGCAAGATGTTCATCGTCGGCAAGCCCAAGCCCGGCAGCGAACGCCTGATCCAGATCACCCAGGAGTGTCTGTATAAAGGCATTGAACTGGTAAAGCCTGGCGCCCGGCTGGGCGACATTGGTCACGTGATCCAGCAGCATGCTGAGAAGCATCGCTATTCTGTGGTACGGGACTATTGCGGCCACGGCATTGGAAAGGTGTTTCACGAAGACCCTCAGGTGATGCACTACGGCAAGCCCGGCACCGGGATGGAACTGCAGGAAGGCATGACCTTTACCATCGAACCGATGATTAACCAGGGAAAGTACCACACCAAGCTGCTGCCGGATGGCTGGACCGTGGTGACCAAGGATCATAAGCTCTCCGCGCAATGGGAGCACACTATCCTGGTGACATCGGACGGCTACGAAGTACTGACCAAGCGCACGGAAGAGTCATTCTAGGTGGACCTCAGCGAACTGGAATCCAGGATAAGCAACGACATCTCACCTGTTGTAGCAGCCCGGGAGCTGTTGAAGGAACGCTACAACGCAGACGCAGAAGCGTTCCGGCAGGGAGCTGATGTTCGCGCACTGGTCCATTCCCGGTCCGGAACCCTGGATACCGTTCTTGCCCTGATCTGGAACCGCTACGCCTTTGCCGCCTCTGCCGATATCTCTCTCGTTGCAGTCGGCGGCTATGGCCGGGGAGAGCTTCACCCTCACTCCGATATTGATCTGTTGATCCTCACCCGGAGCGGTATAGAAGAGAACTGGCAGGAAGACCTTGGCGCTTTCATAACACTCCTGTGGGACCTGAAGCTGGATATCGGCCACAGCGTCCGCAGCATCCAGGAAAGCATGGATGCCGCCAGAGAAGACGTCACGATCCTCACCAACCTGTTGGAAACCCGCACCATCGCCGGCCCGGATAACTTACGTGACGAACTCAGTCATCAGGTTTATTCAGACGCCATCAGCTCTGACCGCGATTACTTCATCGCCAAACGGGAAGAGCAAAAGCAGCGCCACGCGAAATACGGGGACACAGAATACAACCTTGAGCCCAATGTAAAAGGCTCTCCAGGCGCGCTGCGGGATATACAGACCATCGGCTGGATTACCAAGCGACATTTCGGCCTGCAGAATATCGCGGATCTGACACGCTTCAGCATCCTGACCGAAGAAGAGCACCGGATACTATTGCAGGGCGAAACCTTCCTGTGGCGACTTCGCTTCGGCCTGCAGCTGATTGCCGACCGCAACGAGAATCGCCTCCTGTTTGACCATCAACGGGCACTCGCCCAGATGTTGGGTTACAAGGATGAGGGCAAGCGGCTGGGCGTCGAGTTGATGATGCAGTCCTACTACCGCACCGTGCTGGCCCTGGCGGAGCTGACCGACGTTATTCTTCAGTACTACGACGAGGCCATCCTCGGCGCCGGAAGTGACGACGACATCCTGCCCCTGAACAAGCGCTTCCAGATTCGCAACTACTACATTGAAGCCGTCAACAATCAGGTCTTCGCCTACGCGCCCTATGCCATCATGGAAATATTCGTTCTGATGGCGCAGCATCCGGAGATCAAGGGCATCCGCGCCACCACCATCCGCTCACTGCGGGCGCACCGCCACCTGATTGACGACGCTTTCCGCTCGGATCTGGCCGTTACATCCCTGTTCATGGAACTGCTGCGGACGCCCCACGCCCTCGACCAGACCCTGTCGGCTATGAAGAAATACAACGTGCTGGGCCGCTACCTCCCCGAATTTGGCCAGATCATCGGCCAGATGCAGCACGACCTGTTCCACATCTACACCGTGGACGCCCACACCATGCGGGTGATCCGCAACATGGTGCGGCTGGACAGCGCCGACGCCCGCAATGAATACCCGTTGGCATCCCGACTGATTCACAGGCTACCAAAACTCGAAACCCTGTATATTGCGGGCCTCTATCATGATGTGGCCAAAGGCCGGGGTGGCGATCACTCAGAGCTGGGCGCAATTGATGTCGAGAGCTTCTGCGAACGCCATCACCTCAGCGAGCGGGACACCCAACTGGCCTCCTGGCTGGTGGAAAATCATTTGCTGATGTCGATGACCGCCCAGCGCAAGGACATCTCCGACCCGGACATCATTCACGGCTTTGCCCGCGCCGTGCCCAGCCAGGTGCACCTGGACTACCTTTACGTGCTGACGGTGTGCGATATCAGCGCCACCAACCCAAAGCTTTGGAACACCTGGCGCGCCTCGCTGTTGCGTCAGCTTTACATCGAGACCAAGCGGGCACTCAGACGCGGCTCGGAAACGCCGGTAGACCGTCAGGAATGGGTGCGCGCCACTCAGTCCGAGGCACGGGAGATTCTCCACGCCCAGAATATGACGGACGAACAGATCGACGGAATCTGGGAAACTCTGGACGAAGACTACTTCCTGCAGGATTCCACGGTAGACATTGCCTGGCAGACCGCTGCCATCATCCGCCATGGCGATGATCCCGACCCGCTGGTGCTGATTCGTGACACCCGGGGCGGCCCTACTGACGGCTACTCCCAGATCATCATTTATATGAGTGACCGTATTGACCTGTTCGCGGCCACCACGGCGGTGCTGGAACAACTTAACCTCAACATCGTCGATGCTCGCATCAGCTCAAGCGAAGGCCCCTTCTCCATCAGTTCCTACATTGTTCTGGACGAGAAAGGCAAACCCCTGGGCATTGACCCGGCCCGCAAGGATCGGGTTCGCATGCGCCTGATTGAGGAACTGGATGACCCGGAAGATTACCCTGACATCATCCACCGCCGCACTCCCAGACAGCTGAAGCACTTTGCCTTCCCCACGGAAGTGACCTTCTCCAATGACACCATCAACCAGCGCACGGTGATGGAAGTGATCACACCGGACCGCCCGGGGTTGCTGGCCCGCGTTGGACAGGTATTGTTGGAGCATCGCGTGCGGCTAACCAACGCCAAGATTGCGACGCTGGGTGAACGGGTGGAAGACGTATTCTTTGTAACCGACGAGCACGGCGAGCAGATCAGCGACCCCGCAGTCTGCCAGGCCCTGCAGCAGGATCTTTGCCAAATGCTGGATGACACCCAATGAACCCCGACCTGGACAGGCTACACCCCTACCCGTTCGAGAAATTGACCAAACTCAAGTCCGGCATCAGCGTTCCCAAGGACCTGACGTCGATTTCCCTGGGCATTGGTGAGCCCAAGCATCCGTCTCCGGAATTCGTCAAACAGGTGATCTCGGATAATCTGGACAAACTCGCCAATTACCCTACAACGAAAGGCACCGACGAACTGCGTCAGGCCATCGCGCGCTGGGCCACCCGCCGCTTTGAACTGACACCCGGATCACTGACGCCTGAGCACCATATCGTTCCGGTGAATGGCACTCGCGAAGGCATCTTCTCGCTGGTGCAATCGGTGGTGGAATCCAGCCAGAGCGCCACCGTGGTCAGCCCCAACCCGTTTTACCAGGTCTACGAAGGCGCCGCGTTCCTCGCTGGCGCAACACCCCATTACCTCGCCTGCGACGCAGACAGCCATTTCATACCGGACTTTGACAAGGTTTCGGAATCCGTATGGAAAGACTGCCAGGTCCTGTTCCTGTGCTCACCGGGCAACCCCAGCGGTTCGGTAATTCCCCGGGAGACGTTGGTGCGGGTCATCGAATTGGCGGACAGGCATGACTTCATCGTCGCGTCCGACGAATGCTATTCCGAGCTCTACCCCGACGAAGGCCAGCCGCCGGAAGGATTGCTGCAAACCTGTGCCGCTATTGGCCGCAACGATTTCGCCCGCTGTATCGTGTTCCACAGCCTGTCGAAGCGGAGCAACTTGCCGGGCCTGCGGTCCGGTTTCGTGGCCGGCGATGCCGATATCCTCAAAGGCTATCTCAAATACCGCACCTACCATGGCTGCGCCATGCCCATACACAACCAGCTGGCGAGCATTGCCGCCTGGAGCGATGAAGACCACGTGCAAGAGAACCGGGCGGCCTACCGCGCCAAGTTTGAGGCGGTGGTACCCATCCTGCGGGAAGTGATGAACGTGGACTTTCCCGATGCCGGGTTCTACCTCTGGCCGGAAACCCCGATGGACGACGAAACGTTCGCGCGGGAACTGTCGGCCCAGCAGAATGTGCACGTGCTCCCCGGGCGCTACCTCTCTCGCACTGTCGATGGCCATAATCCTGGCAAAAACCGGGTAAGAATGGCCCTGGTGGCGCCGGTTGAAGAATGCGTGGAAGCGGCCAAACGCATTGTGACTTTTGTAAAGGCAAACAGGACATGAAACTCTACGGCATCCGAAATTGCGACACCGTCAAGAAAGCCCGAAAATGGCTGGACGACGCCGGCATCGACTACGAATTCCACGACTTCAAGAAGGACGGGCTGGACACTGACCGGCTCAGCCAATGGGAGCAGGCGGCCGGCTGGGAGGTGTTACTGAACCGTCGCGGCACCACGTGGCGCAAACTTCCGGACGAGGTTCGTGATAATATTAGCGCCCAATCCGCCCACGACCTGATGCTCGACAATCCGTCCATCATCAAGCGGCCCGTGGTTGAGCACGGCAACACGGTCAGCGTCGGCTTTAGTGCCGATGAGTGGGCCGAACGATTCAAACACTGAGAACCAGGAGCACATCAATGAGTTTTGCATTCGGAATTGGTATCGGCACCCAGAACAATCAGGGCGAGTGGCTGGAAGTGTTTTACCAGCAGCCGGTCATCACCCCCGATAACGGCCTCATCGAAGTGGCTCAAAACGTTCTGGATTACCAGGGAGGCAATCAGGCGGTATCGGTGACGCCCGATCAGCTCAAGGCGCTCTCGGACGGATTACGACAGCTGGGCCAGATGGAACAATCCGCCCTGGCGGGCAAAGCTGCCGAGAGCCGGCGCCCGGTCGTGGTGACCCTACTGGACACCGACGACACTGCCTCCAGCACGCCAGAGGTCTACCTCAAGCTACACCTGATCTCCAGTCGCCAGGCCAGACCCCATGAGCTGAAACTGGACGGCATTTTCGGCCTGCTGCCAAACCTGGCCTGGACCAGCGAAGGCGCCATCGACCTTAACGAGCTGCCAGAGCGCCAGCTCAAGGCGCGCCTCGAAGGCCGCACCCTGGAAGTGAAGTCCGTCGACAAGTTCCCACAGATGACGGATTACGTGGTACCAAAAGGCGTGCGCATCGCCGACACTGCCCGTGTTCGCCTGGGCGCCTATGTGGGTGAAGGCACCACCGTGATGCATGAAGGCTTTATCAACTTCAATGCCGGCACCGAAGGCACCAGCATGATCGAAGGCCGCATCTCCGCCGGCGTGATGATCGGCCAGGGCTCGGACCTCGGCGGCGGCTGCTCCACCATGGGCACCCTGTCTGGCGGTGGCAACATCATCATTTCCGTTGGTGAGAACTGCCTGATCGGCGCCAATGCCGGAATCGGCATTCCCCTGGGTGACCGCTGCAAAGTCGAAGCGGGCCTGTACCTTACCGCCGGCACCAAGGTAGCCCTGCTGGACGACAACAACGAACTGGTTGAAGTCATCAAGGCACGGGATTTGGCCAACAAGCCGGATCTTCTGTTCCGCCGTAACAGCCAGACTGGCGCGGTTGAATGCAAGACCAACAAGTCCGCCATCGAGCTGAACGAAGAACTGCATGCAAACAACTAATTCCGCAGAGCTTTCCCCGACCCTCAAGCTCGCCGTTGACCTGATCCGCCGGCCATCCGTTACCCCGGACGACGCCGGCTGTCAGGAACTGATGATGTCGCGGCTCTCTGCCCTTGGCTTCAAGGGCGAGGCCCTGCGCTTTGGCGAAACCGACAACCTTTGGGCCCGCAAGGGTTCGGAAGGCCCCCTGCTGGCGTTTGCAGGCCATACAGATGTTGTGCCCACCGGTCCGGAGAAAAACTGGCGTCATCCGCCGTTCGAGGCGGTGATTGACGATGGCTTTCTTCATGGCCGGGGCGCAGCTGACATGAAAGGCAGCCTGGCGGCCTTTGTCACAGCCTGCGAGCGGTTTGTGACAAACCATCCCGATCATCGGGGCTCTATTGCCTTGCTGATCACCAGTGACGAGGAAGGTCCGGCCCAGGACGGCACCGTGAAAGTGGTGGAAACCCTGGAAGCCCGGAATGAAAAAATCGACTGGTGCCTGATTGGTGAACCGTCCAGCACCCGTGAGGTGGGCGATGTCATCAAGAACGGCCGCCGGGGCTCGCTCCATGGCTATCTCACAGTACAGGGCACACAGGGGCACGTGGCCTACCCGCACCTGGCGGAAAACCCGGTTCATACCGTTGCCCCGGCTCTGGACGCCCTCGCGAAGGAATTCTGGGACAATGGCAATGATTTCTTCCCGCCAACCACCTTCCAGATCACCAGGATCGAAGCTGGCACCGGGAGCAACATCATCCCCGGCGAGTGCCTGGTTCACTTCAATTTCCGCTACTGCACGGAAAACACAGCGGAAAGCCTGGAAGAAAGAGTGGTTGCCATTCTCGACCGCCACGAGTTGAAGTATGACCTGCAATGGCATCTGAGCGGCCGGCCATTCCTGACCGATAGTGGATCGTTGGTTTCGGCGGCACAAAGTGCCATCCGCTCCGTTACCGGCAGGGAAACCGAGCTGTCTACCTCGGGCGGTACGTCGGATGGACGCTTTATCGCTCCGACCGGCGCCCAGGTTCTGGAACTTGGCCCCATCAACGCCACCATCCACAAAGTCAATGAGTGCGTGAAAGCCGCAGACCTGGACACCCTGTCAGAGATTTACGAGCAGGTACTTGTGGAACTGCTGGCCTGATCAGTAGTGGGGAGGAGGCGTTTCGTCCTCCTCCTTTCTGATGTTCGATGACGACACTTCCTTGAGCTGAGTGTTCAGCTGCTTCTTCGCCTCCCAGAGTTCCCGGATATCCAGCTCCTGACGGGCCACCTGCTCGCTCAGGGTATGAATGATGTCGTCCTGGAATGCCAGACGCGTTTCCAGTTCGTCCAGCCGGGCTTGCAGATCTTTGTCGCTCATAAGGTTTTTGGTTCTCCGGGAAGGATTCCCATCAAGGTATTGTGTGATCAATTTGGTGTCGGCGGACACGCCGCTTGGTCAGCGCTCCCCGTTATCTGGTATCATCCCGCTTTTGCCCGCCGGGGAACCTGCAAGACCCGTTTATGTCCTGCTGGCCCCAGCGGTTTTCACCGCCGGAGACCCGATTTTACCCGATATCCGGCTCTTTATCGTTAGCGTTAGATGAATGGAGAAACTTCAGTCCATGCAAAACCCAGCAAAAGCGATCGTCCTTGCTCTCCTGGTCGCGATTCCGTCACCTTTTATCCTCGGTTTTCTGTTGGTGACTTTCACCCCGGAACTCTTCCAGATTCTGTCTCAGGCCGGCACTAGCGAGGAAGCAACCAGTACCACGTTTGTATTGGGCAGCGCCCAGGGCATCGCAGCCTATATTATTGCGGTTGTCCTTTTCGGCCTGGCAGGCTTCGTTACCGTCGCTCTGGCAGCCAAGAAACCCTCAGCCGTGAAGCAGCAAGCGCCTCGCGCCAGCACGGCACCTCGCCAGCCGGCCCCGCGCAAGCAGCAATCCCAACCGGATTACGAGGATGACGATGACTACGACGACAGCACCCCTGAAGGCAATGAGGAAGGCACCGTCAAGTGGTTCAACGTCAAGAAAGGCTTCGGGTTTATCGTTCGCGATAGCGGCGATGAAGTCTTTGTACACTTCCGCGCCATTCGTGGCCGTGGCCGCCGGGTATTGCGCCAGGGCCAACTGGTCCGGTTCAGCGTTGTCGAAGCGGACAAGGGCCTTCAGGCGGACAACGTGTCCATTCTGAGCGACTGATCCACGAGAACGTGCATCACAAAAAAGGGGGCAGCCAACCGGCTGCCCCCTTTTTTATTGCTGTGAAAAACTCAGTTCCAGACCGCCAGTTGCTCTCCGCGCTGATCCAGCCGCCACCATTTCTCATCCTCCACGGGCTCCCCTTCTTTCCAGTCACCGGGGCTGCAGCGAATCTCGGTATCCATGGCGCGCCAGGCACTCCGGGCGCAATCGAGGTCGGACACCCAGGGCAGATCCTCACCCTCCAGGATCACAGAGGTGTATCGCTTGCCACCTGCACCGGGGTACAGATTAACGCGGACTCTATGCGCCCGATAATGAGCTGATCCTTTCACCGCCCTGTCACCCAGCGCGTCATCCCTAAGCTCAATGTCGTCCAGATGACTGGCAAGCCAGCTCGATACCGCTGACGACTCCAGGTCACGAATGTAGATTTCGAGATCCCGCACCTTCTGTTTCTCCTGCCGGTTGATCACAATGGACCACATAGTGAACCGGCCCGGGGCGGGCTGCAACCCAGCGTTCGAGTTCATGGCGAAGGTCATCGATTTTCAGGGTCCTGAGCGTACCCTCTGCTTTTCGCTCATGCCACGCCACCTCCGCCGCCGCACGCTCAACGGCCAGGCTTTCAAGGGATCGCTCCAGTGCCTCTGTCGGTTGTTGCCTGGCCATTGCCACCAGTGACTGTCGCCGCAGCGTATCGGTCCTGCCAGCGAGCGCCATACCCTCAATAGGGCCTCGTTCGGCAAACAGGTTCAATCGGGCGGCTGCGCGCTCCACCCACTGGATCATACCGCCAGGAGACCCGACCAGCCGACTCCGGCTTGAGGCGGCATAGCGGATAAGCGCCTGGGACAACTCTATGTTCCAGCGCTTTTCAATCGCTGGTTGATGAGCCGTCAGGATGGCAACCTTCTGGCCGGTACTCGTGCCGGGCATGTCAAAGATATCAAAATCCCGCCCCAGGCAACGCTCCAATTGCCCAACGGCAGCCTCTGCTTCCGGTGAGTCTGGCCCCAGCATGACCACGGGGCCCGGATATCCGGTAACCAGACTGCGGGCCACGCTGAGCTCGGGCGCCATCATTGCAGCCAGGTCCACCGGAGAAACGTTATCCAGAACCAGCGCGGGATAATCCTTGCAGTCGATGCCTTTGGACGGAATGGCGGGATTCTCGCTGGCCATGATTTCCGCCTCATTGCGAAGGTCCAACCTTATAAAACCACAATACAGGAACGGCAATAGTGCCTGTAGCCAACTGGTTTTACCGGTACCCCTTGCCCCTCTCACCCACACCAGCGCTCTTGGAACCGAGACCAGGGTAATCGATACATCTTCCGCCAGCTCCAGCCAGTCCAGGTCGGTAATCACAACGGGCGTATCGCCTTTGTCGGAGGTTTCGGCGACTTGCTGCTGTTCGTCCGCAGCGGGCCACCGGTCAACCAGTTCCAACACCGCAACGTAGGCTTTCTCCTGCAGGCGTTCGGCGTTACGAGTCAGCACCGACAACAGGATGGGCCAGTCCAGCCAGGGGGCATTGCTCAGTTCGCGGGCGGAAGAAAACCAGTACATGAGCTGTGAGGACAACTGGCCCTCTCCGCCCACTTCGGTCACGATGGGTTGCTCACATTGGATGGTGCGGGTCAGTTCGTCAAGATCAACACCGCGGCTGCGCAGGAATCCGCAGATGGCAGGTTCACCATCCAGCAGCGCCAACAGGAAATCCTCAACGGTGATGGCATAACCGCCTCGCTGGGCAACGCTGTCACGCGCCCGTTGCAGTGCGGTTTGACAGAGGGGGCTCAGGCATCCTTGCCAGTCTTCCATTCACTTCTCCTTGTGTGTCGGGCATCATCCTGATGCCGTTTCATGTAGATCAATCAGACCCGGTTGTAGGTGTCCTCGAAACGCACAATGTCGTCTTCACCCAGGTAGCTACCCGTCTGCACTTCAATCAGTTCCAGGGGAATAACGCCAGGGTTGGTCAGCCGATGGGTCACACCCAACGGAATGTAGGTGGACTGGTCCTCGGTCAGCAACAACACATCGTCGCCGCGGTTGACCGTGGCCGTTCCCTTCACCACCACCCAGTGCTCGGCACGATGATGATGTTTCTGCAGTGACAGCGACGCGCCCGGCTTAACCGTAATGCGCTTGACCTGGAAACGTTCCCCCATGGCGATACCTTCATAGGTGCCCCAGGGGCGGTGGACCTTCTTATGGAAGCGGTGTTCATGGCGGCCCTGAGCCTTGACCTGGGCAACCAGCTTCTTCACATCCTGAACCCGACCACGATCGGCCACCAATACCACATCATCCGTTTCAACGATGACGTGATCCGTAATACCCAGCGCCGCAATCAGACGGCCCTCTGAGTGAATGTAGGAGCCGGAAACGTCTTCGGTAATCACATCTCCCCGGCACACGTTGTTGTTCTCATCGTGGGGCTGGATATCCCAAAGCGCGGACCAGGAGCCCACATCCGACCACCCGGCATCCAGGGGCACCACCACCGCATCGTGAGTCTTTTCCATCACCGCATAGTCGATGGAATCATCCGGGCAAGCCCTGAAGTTCTCGGCACCCACGCGAGTGAAATCCATGTCAGCGTTGCGCTCCTTCCAGGCAGCTCGGCAGGCTTTCATCATCTCGGGCTGCTGGCTTTCCAGTTCTTCAAGGTAGCGATCAGCGCGAAACAGGAACATGCCGCTGTTCCAGAAATAATCACCCTCTTTCAGATACTGGCGGGCGGTGTCTTCGTCCGGTTTTTCCACAAAGGCCGCCACATCGTTGTACCCTTCGTGGGCCGCGCCGGCCTTGATGTAGCCGTAACCTGTGTGAGGCGCGCTGGGCACAATACCGAAGGTAACCAGTTTGCCGGAACGGGCGGCTTCAGCGCCCTGACTCACCGCCTGGCGGAAAACATCCTGATTCTTCAATACGTGGTCCGAAGGCATCACCAGAAGCAGCTCTTCCGGGTTTTCTTCAGCAGCGGCGAGGGCCGCGAGGGCAATGGCCGGGGCCGTATTGCGACCGACCGGCTCGAGGATGATCCCGGCGGTACGCTCCGGTGCCTGAGCCTGCAAATGGGCGGCGACCACAAACCGGTGCTCTTCATTGGTGATGGCCAACACCCGGGCTTTGTCATCCAGTGCCAGGCCACGATCGATCGTTTCCGCCAGCAGGGAATCGTCAGACACCACCGGCAGAAACTGCTTGGGATAGGCTTCACGGGACAACGGCCAGAGACGGGTGCCGGAACCACCAGAAAGAATCACTGCGAGCATGGGTCGTCCTTGTCTTGAATTTTCGCGAATTTTACCCCAAAAACCGCCAACCTGTCCTGCCAGTGACGATTAAACCGGTTCTAACGTGCAAACCTTCACACCTTCGTACCAGGCGCCGGCTTACCAGGTGCCGGTGTTTTCCATACTGGCCCAGGGTTCCTTCGCTGGTAGCGACTCCCCCTTCTGGAGCAGTTCAATGGAAATGCCGTCCGGCGACCGGATAAACGCCATACGCCCGTCACGCGGGGGACGATTGATGGTAACGCCGTTGGCCTGAAGGTGACTACACAATGCATAGATGTCGTCCACCCGATACGCCAGATGCCCGAAATTGCGACCACCAGTATATTCTTCCGGGTCCCAGTTATAGGTGAGTTCTATCATTGGAGCCCGCTCTTCCCTCGCCCGCGCCTCATCCTCGGCAGCCGCAAGGAAAACCAACGTAAAGCGCCCCTTTTCACTGCTCTTGCGACTGATTTCCACCATACCCAGTAGCTCGCAGAAAAAGTGCAGGGTTTTTTCCAGGTTGCTGACCCGGATCATTGTGTGAAGGTACTGCATATCGCCTCTCCTGATGCGTTGCCCCGAGGCCTATGACGGGGACTGATCAAATCAATGGTTTAGGGTATCCTGCCAGAATGAACCGACGCCCTGAAACCACCGCCCATCTCCAGTACCGAGTTCCAGCCGTGCGCCACTTGGCGTGGATGTGTCATGCTCCCCAGCTTATCAGTTCTCCCATGGGTTTTGCCCCGGAAACTTACCTGCCGGATGATGCTGAAGAGCGCCTGAAGGTATGGGACAGTGCGCCCGAACTTGGCCCGGAGGTACTCACGGAACCACCGGCGCGACGGCTTGGGCACTATTTCGAGCGCCTGTACGAATGCCTGATGCAGGACCTCCTGGGCTGGGAGGTTATTCTCAAGAACCAGCCGGTCCGCAGCAACGGCATTACACTGGGCGAACTCGATTTCCTGGTCCGCAACCCTGCCGATAACGTGGTCGAACACCACGAAATTGCCGTGAAGTTTTACCTCGGCCATCAGAATGACGGTCAGGCGAGGCCACTCTGGTACGGGCCTAATACTCGGGACCGTCTGGATCTCAAAACCCAACGTCTGACCGACCACCAGAGCCAACTCACAGCAAGACCCGAGACCCGCAACCTTCTGGCGTCCCTGGACATCCAAACACCCGTTCGTCCACGGATTTTCATGCCGGGGTATCTGTTCTATCCCCTGGATATGCCCCTATCGCCACCGGAGTGCATCCCGGTGGGACACCTGCGTGGTGACTGGCTCTATATCAGCGATCTGGACGAAATGAATGCGACGGGAAACGTAACGGCCGCCGACGGAAAACGATGGATTCCGCTGGTTAAACCTCACTGGCTCGGCCCCTGGCGCCAACAAGAGACCCCCGATCCACAGAGCACCGAAGACGCATTGGCCGTCGTTCGATCGGCCGGTGTCCCCCGCCTGTTTGCAGTGCTGGAGCGGTCGCCAGAGGACGGCTACTGGAGTGAGACCTCCCGGGTGTTTGTGGTTCCGAGTACCTGGCCTGACTCATAAACAGCAACGTCCAAAGCAGTTGCCATCATGTTATTCCGAAAATGACAAACCTGCTCATCACGTGAAGCTCCCTGCAACCAGAACCCTGTTTCAGTAACCGGTT
Source organism: Marinobacter sp. M5B (assembly GCF_042604615.1). NCBI lineage: Bacteria > Pseudomonadati > Pseudomonadota > Gammaproteobacteria > Pseudomonadales > Marinobacteraceae > Marinobacter > Marinobacter sp. M5B. The sequence continues at coordinate 1,669,731 of NZ_CP156894.1, read as the reverse complement.
TGTGGCAGAATATTCTCCATCAACAACGAGATGATGGATCGCTATCATGGACGACCACGGCCAGTTCCGGCTGCTTTCAGAGCGACGCTTCCTGCCGTTCTTCCTGACCCAGTTCTCAGGCGCCTTTAACGACAACCTGTTCCGCAACATCCTGCTGTTGCTGATTACTTACACGGCTGGTGGGCTGCTGGGGCTGCCCATTGATGTGGTGGTCAACATCGCGGCGTTGCTGTTTATCCTGCCCTTTTTCCTGTTTTCAGGTATCGCTGGCCAACTGGCGGACAAGTATGAAAAGTCCCGTGTGATTCGCTGGGTAAAACTCGCGGAGATCGCCATTATGGCGCTGGCCGCCGCCGGGCTCTGGGTCGGCTGGTACGAATCGCTGCTGCTGTTATTGTTCCTGATGGGCGTGCAATCCACCTTCTTCGGCCCGGTGAAGTACGCCATCCTGCCCCAGGTGCTTCGGGACGACGAACTGGTGGGCGGAAACGCGCTGGTGGAAATGGGTACCTTCGTGGCTATTCTTGTGGGCACACTCGCCGCTGGCCTGCTTATGGGCAGCGACCAACCGGAGAAACTCGCAGCAATCGGGGTCCTCGCCCTGGCCGTCATCGGCTACCTGGCAGCGCGGCAAGTCCCGGTGACCGGCACCACCAATCCCGACATGACCATACGCCTGAACCCACTGCGGGAAACCTGGCATCTGATGCGCCTGGCCGCGGAAAATCACTCGGTGTTGCTGTGCATTATGGCGATTTCCTGGTTCTGGTTCCTCGGCGCCGCCTACCTCACCCAGTTCCCCAGCTTTGCCCAGACCGACCTTATGGGTGATGAAACCGTGGTCACCCTGCTGCTGGCCATCTTCACCATCGGCATTGCGTTAGGCTCTGTCGCCTGCGAACGGCTTTCCGGCCATCGGATAGAACTGGGTATTGTGCCCATTGGCTCCCTGGGCATCAGCCTGTTCGGGCTCGACCTCTACTTCAACATGCCCGCCAACCCGGTACCAACCGACTGGTGGATGATGATCAGCGACAGCCAGCACCGGCAAGTGGCCATCGATCTGCTGGGGATCGGCTTTTTTGGTGGCCTGTTTATCGTGCCCCTTTACGCATTTGTGCAACGGGAAACCCCGGAGGAACGGCGCGCCCGTGTTATTGCGGCACTGAACGTGTTCAACGCCCTGTTCATGGTGGTCAGCGCCATCATGGGCGTAATGATGCTGGGCGTGATCGGCCTCAGCATCCCCGAATTCTTCCTGGTACTGGCCATCATGAACCTGATTGTGGCGGGCTTTGTGTACCAGCAGGTGCCCGAATTCGCCCTTCGTTTTATTGTCTGGGTGCTTTCCCACACTATTTACCGGGTACACCACGAAGGCCTGAATCGCATTCCCGAGGAAGGACCGGCACTGCTGGTCTGCAACCACGTCACCTACATGGACGCCCTCGTGATTGCCGGCGCGATCAGGCGGCCTGTCCGATTCGTGATGGACTACCAGATCTTTAAAACGCCGGTACTCGGCGCGATTTTCAAGCTTGCCAAAACCATTCCCATTGGCTCCCGCAATCGGGTACCGGAGATCTACGACGCCGCCTTCGAGCGCATTGACGAAGAACTGGACGCCGGCCATGTCGTCTGCATCTTTCCCGAGGGCCGCCTGACCTCCGACGGTGAGGTAGCCACCTTCCGCGGCGGCGTGGATATTATCCTGGAGCGACGCCCGGTACCAGTCGTTCCCATGGCCCTGCGAGGCCTGTGGGGCAGCTTCTTCAGCCACTGCGGCGGGCCTGCGTTGAAACATCTTCCCAAGCGCTTCTGGTCGCGGATTGAACTCATTGCCGGTGAGCCAGCAACCGCGCAGGAGGCCAATGCGGAAATGCTGGAAGAAAAGGTCAAAGCCCTGAGGGGCAATCACCGCTAGGCATCCCCAAAATCGACTGGTTGTAATGATCTGAGCGACTGCTACTCTTTGACTATCATCAACTTCTAGTGCGACCGATCGATGACGGTGTTGTGAACCACCCCCGCCATCCGGCCAGCACCTGCTTTGGTGGATGGACAGATGTTTAAGCAGGGATCGCCCAAGCACGATCGACGACTCATTCGGTTGATCAGGCAGCTATTGAGTCACCTCTACACTACCCTTACCAGTGCGCTGATGGCCTGCGCCCTCGCCTTGCCGCTTCAAGCCGACGAAGCGGCTCCGACCATCAGGCTCACCAATGGGCACTGGCCTCCCTACATGGAAAACACACCACCTCATTACGGGGTCATTTCCCAAATCGTCACCCTGGCCTTCGCCAAGAAAGACATTCCCGTATCCTATGGCTTTTTCCCTTGGTCCCGCGCTCGCCTTCTGGCGGAAAAAGGCCGGTGGGACGGTTCAGTTGCCTGGACCTGTCGAAAGAAATTACTAAAGCATTTCCACTTCAGCGACCCAATCGTCGCCCATAACTACGCCCTGTTTCATCGCACCAGCATGGATTTCGACTGGGAAGACGTAAAAGACCTGGAGAGCTATCGCATAGGGCTGACCCAGGACTACAACTACGGCGAGGAATTCGAGGAAGCCGTCGCCGCCGGCACCATCAGTGCCGATGTCACCACCTCCGACGAATCCAACTTCCGCAAACTTGCGGCTGGCCGAATCGACCTGTTTCCAATGGAGCCCGCCGTGGGCATGGGCATGCTGAAAGAGCTCGGCCTCAGCGGCAAGATCACCTTCCACACCGCGCCGCTGCAATCGGATTACTTGTACCTGATCCTGTCCAAACAGGTGCCAGAAAGTGAACGGTATCTGGAGAAATTCAACGAAGGGCTCAGTGAATTGCGAGCGTCTGGCAGGCTGGAGGAGTTGATTACAACCTCACTGCCGGATTTGCCGGCTAGGTATCTGGTGGTGGAAGATGGGGATAAGGTGCAGTGTGTGGAGTGAGGTCGACTACAATGCCTTTCCAGATTGGTCTATTGCGGGTGAAACTGAAGGACGCCGAGTTACGATTACACCAATCACCTTTTCCGGTATGCCCTCAAAATAAAGCTTGGCTGAATAGTCAGCTCCTTTGAAACCAATAAACTGAATGTTTTCACTTTCGGAAATACTAAGTTTCTCAATTGTTGATTCGAATCCCCAATTCTCAAATCCCGCATTCAGAACTGAATCGTAGTGTATTTTCATCTGCTCAGCCTCCTGCTTCGGCTCGACACTGACAGGAGCTGCATTCACGAACCTAAAATCAGGTGACAAGACTATCTCACGCAACAATGCAGCATCTGTGCTGTTCGCTCTCGTATGAATAACACTTTCTAGATCTTTCTTGATCATGGACTGAACAGCTCTACCTCCTCCGTTGACCTCTAAGAACCTAGAATCGAACCAGATCTATATATATATAAATTTTATATCCTGCAGTATTTCTTTTTCATCATCCGTCAACTTTAAAGTTGCGACACTTTCTAATTCTTCTAAAATAGCTTTCATTGGCAATATCTTTGGATCGAGAAATAGCAAATCCAATATCCTATTTTTATCCTCTTCTTTTACAACGACCCGACTTATAATTCTCTTCAGGTCTCTTTTACATTCATCGATTGTCGGAAACTTCATCATTCCTCCGGTAAAATTTCGAGCTTTCTGAACATTATTGTTTGGCCCTCCGCATGCATTTGAACAGCTCCACCATCGCCATATTTCGGATACGCTTCTGCGAATGGCTCCAATTTACCAGATGCAGGGTTGTCTCCCCCCCAAAATGGAATACGTGAGTTAGGCATCCCGTTTTCGTACAGTTGAAGGGTATCAAACTCTCCCAATAGTCTTGCGTCACTCCATGAATCTGGGCCCAAATCAGGTCCTTTTATCTGAAAAGCGTTTCGTGCTGCACTGCCTGATGAGTATTTGTCGAAACCGAAATATGTCACTGGAGCAGATTTATTCTCCATCGTCATTTCTGCCCATTTGTTTACGGATCCATCATCATTTCTGTACCTCATGTACCTATAACCTGTACTGGGCATAGTTGAATCTGGTCCGCTAGGGCCCACATAAAAATCAGGTCGTGAGCCACTTTCACTCGGGTCATTCTTCGAGACAGAAGTCAGGCCTAACGGATCCACCCACCCCGTAGGATTAGGCACATACTGGTAGTTATTCAACCCACCCGCAAGCCCAATCGGGTCCGGGGTCAGGAAGCGCCCGGTGTTGGGATTGTAGTACCGGTGGCGGTTGTAATGCAGGCCGGTTTCCGGGTCGTGGTATTGGCCCTGGAAGCGGATCGGGTTGTCGATTTCGTTGACCAGGGCGCGAACAACGTTGCCGTAGGCCCGGTAAGTCACCGACCAGACGAGGTCACCCTCGGCGTTGGTGAGTTCCTGGGGTGTGCCCAGGTGGTCCAGGTGGAAATAGTAAATGCTGGCCTGTTCGGGGCCGCAGCCTTCTACCAGTGCCAGGGGTTTAAAGGTATCTGGCTCGTAGACGTAAGTGCGGTACTGGTCGCCGGTTTCCTCGGCGATCAGGCGATCGCCCTGCCAGAGGAATTCGGTTCGTGTCAGGCCGTTGGTTTTGACGATGCGGCGGCCGAAGGCGTCGTATTCGTAGTGCCAGGTGCTGCCATCCGGTTTGGTGACGCTGCTCAGGCGATGTTCGCAGTCGTAGGTGTAGCGGGTGACCAGTTTCTGGTCCCTACCACGGCGTTCTTCAGTCAGGTTGCCGAATTCGTCGTATTCGTAGTGGCAGTCACCGTGCATGGTGAGCCGGTTGCCGCGTACGTTGGCGGTGTTTCCACTGGCCGGGCTTTGGCTTTGTTCCAGCAGGTTGCCGGCTGGGTCGTGGATCAATTGTTCGTAGAGGTCGCCTCGCACGCCAACCAGCCTGTCCATGGGATCGTAAACGTATTCCCGCAGGCCTTTGCGGCTGTCCTGAATGGCCTTTAGGTTGCCGTTTGGATCGTACTGGTAATCCCGCTGGGCAGCGATGTCCTTGATGCGGCCCTGGTGCACCCGGTGCTGGGTCAGACGGCCTTCTTCGTCGTAGACATAGGCACTCAACAGGTCGCCCTGTTGGCGTTCGACTTCCTCGCCGGTGGAAGCCATGCGATGGCGGGTTAGTTGTTTTCCGTTGAGGTCGATGCCAGACAGAAGGCCAGTTTTATCATGCTGGTAGGTCAGCGACTGACCATCCGGGAGCACCATGCCGCGCAAGCGGTCCATCTCGTCGTATTGGTAACGAAGGGTCGCCCAACCCTGGTGCTCCGTTTTCAGTAGGCCGAATTCATCGTACTCAAAGGCCAATGGCCAGCGCCCGTCATCCACAGCGCTCAGCTTACCGTCGGCATTATAGCCGTACTGGATTTCACGGCCGTCTGGCAGCACTTTTTTCAGTAGTTGACCGAGCTCATCCCGCTCGTAGGCCGTGGTCTGCAGTACGTCTGTGGACGTGCCGTACTCAGCTTTTTCGATCAGGTGACCGTTCAGGTCGTACTGGTAAGCCGTCCTGTGACCGTCGAAAGCCGTTTCCTGTTTGACCAGACCATTCGGGTAATAGTCGATGCGATACTCTTCACCACGTTCGTTCTCGATGTGGGTGAGCAGGAAACGGTGGTGATCATACCGGTAGCGCAATTCGCTGCCGTCCGGGTTAATGCGTCGGGTCAGCAGGTGGAGGTTGTTGCCGTATTCGTAGCAGGTTTCCCGGCCCTTCTCGTCAACAAAACGCGTTACTTTGTTGTAGTGGTTGTAGTGGTACTGTCGGCGCCGGTTGCCAGAGAGAATTTCGTCCGTCACCCGCCCCAGGCCATCGTATTGATAACGGGTAATGGCGCCACGGGCGTCTTTCTTGGCCAATAACTGGCCAAATTCATCGTACCGGTATTGGTAGAAAGCACCGGTGGGGGTGGTTTCCTCGATCAGTTGGCCGTGGTTGTTCCAGCCCCATTTGTGGGTTCGGCCATCGGGCAGGTTTACCTGAGTTAGCTGGCCCTCGGGGTTGTAGCTGTAGCGGGTAACCCGTCCCTTTGGATCGGTTTCGCGGGCGAGGTCACCGTGCTGGGTATAGTCGAACGCCCAGGTCTGGCCGCTGCGGTGGATTTCCGCGATCCGCCCTTTGCGATAGGTGAAGAGAACAGGCTGGCCGTCGGGGCCGGTTTTACCCTGCAGGCGTCCGTTGCTGTCGTATTGGTACTCGGTGCGGGCGCCCATGGGGTCAACGGTGGCCTGCAGGCGGCCTTTTTCATCGTACTCGCTGATGTGTTGGGCACCGTCCGGGTCGATCTTTTCCTGCAGTTGCGCTGCACCGTCGTATCGCCAAATCTCCTTGCTCCCGTCGACGTAGCTGACGGTGCAGCTGTGGTTATCGTCGTCCCACTCAAACCGGGTATCAATCTGGGCACTGTCGCCCCATTGGTGAATGCAACGCCCTTTGGGCGAGGCTTCGTCCCATTCCAGATAGAAGCTGTATCCGCCAGCAAGCTGACGACTGGTCAGCATGTGGTTGTCATAACCGTAGCGTTCGATACCACCGATCGCATCTTCAGCCGCGATCAGGTCATCACCGTCATCGTAGCTGTATCGGCGCTCGGTCCTCAGCGCCTGCCACTGGTAACCGGTGTCGGTCAGCTTACGTCGCAGGCGGTTGACCGCTTTGAGATAAGGGCCGTCAAATTCGAATGCGAGGGCGTCTCCAGCATCACTGACCACTCGCTCCAATTGGCCGTGGAGGTCATAGCCAACCTGCAGTTTGTTGCCGTATCGATCGGAAATCTGCACCAGCACACCACGATCCCCCTCCCGGCGGAAGTGGTAGCGTGGTGCTTTCTCCCCGGCACAGGCAACAATCTGCTCGCCGTCTTTCCAGGCGGCCATGCCGGTCTGAGAGTTGGTGCCAAAGGGGGTGCTATCGAGCTCAGGCAGACGGGTATTCTTACCTTCGTGGTCATGCCAGGTGATGCTGTTGCCGTCAAAGCTCAGGCTATGGCTCAGGCTATGGCGCCAGCCGTAACCCATATCCAGGCGCCGATCACTGCTGCCGGAGCGATACACCCGCTTGAATTCGAAGGGCAACGGGCCGCTGAGGCGCGCATCCGTCAGCTCAAGCACCTCTTCACCGGTAACCGTGCTGATCGGGTCTTCCACGCTTTCCGTGGATTCATTGTCCTGCGTGACCCGGCCCTGATCGGTTTCAGAGGGTGATGGATCATCCCGGACCGGAGCCTTGCTGGCCTCACTGGCGGCAGCATGATCACGGCCTCCAGCCTGCAAGTTCACAACCTCGTCATCGTCAGCAATCTGCTGATACATCGCATTGCGGTTTCGAACGTCCGGACCGGGCTGGGTGCTGGACGGGTTCAGGCGGCTACCGCCGGCCACCTGGATGGCGCGGTGATTGGTACCGATATCCTCCATGAAATCCTGGAACTCCCTGGCAAACTGGCCAAGAAATTCCCCGAGAATATTTTTGTTGGTGCGTGCGCCATCCGCCACGTTCATCGCACCTGCAACCGCTTTGCTGCCAATACGGACACCATACTTGGCTGCCAGGCCGGCACCTCCGGTGATGATCAGCCCAACCACTACGTCGAACAGGATCTGCCCAACCAGCTCGCCCGAGACTTCAGCTACCTGAGTGGGTGACAGAAGCCTGAAATACTGACGGACGGTGTACATCACCAGGAACAGGAAGATCTCGTCGTTAGCCACAAGGCACGCCTTGAGATAGGCATCGTCGGCTTTTTTCAGCGTCTCCATCTGTTCCTGAAGATCGTCTGGCAGGTTGCTGAAGTCGTAATCCAGCAAGCCGCAGATTACGTCGTAGATACGACGGATATCATCCAACACGGCGGTAAAGCCATCCGCGATGCCTTCCTGAAGACGGCCGTAAACGGCCAGCGACTGTTCCGTGGAGCTCATTGACAGATAACTGTCCCATTCCTGGCGGGCGCCGTTGTTCCAGGTGCTTTCCAGCAGAGCGCAGCAACGGTCTACGAAGCTCTCGTAGGTTTGATAGAGCGCATCCATCTCCGCCTGGGAGACATCGGGAGACATCACCACCCGGTATTCCTTTCCGGGAGTGACCGGCACTTCCGCAAGGCCATTTTCATCCGTGGTGCCGCTGTGAATCGTGTCCCAGCTATCGAATATCCATCCGGTATTTTCCTGAATCTGGAAACGCGTGGACGGTATCGGGGTCTTGCTCACGTTCTCATGGAAGTGGGCAATCTTGATTTTTCGGGTTTCCTCGCAAGGCGCAACGGTGGACGAGACAATCTCGTTTTCACTGACGTCCTCACGGTTGTTCTCACCATTGACCTCCAGAACCTGCTCATGCCCCATGAAGATCGATGAGAACCAGCCGTCACGCCAGTCATCGTAGGAATTGGAAAGGGATTCCCGAAGCTCCCGGGTAATGGCATTGATATCCGGAAGTGCGCCGGATGTCTGTTCTGAAGCCTGAAGAGCCGTCCGTGACTCGATCATTGATTCATCCTCAATCAGTGTGCGCCCTGCAATGCCTCACGCATCAGAGCTTCGTGTATGGTTTGCACGTGTTCCGGAGACAGTTCGGTGATGGCGTCACCGCTGGTCAACCGCCGTAAATGACGTTCAACTTTCTGGCGGGCGATGGGCCCAGGATACCGAACCAGGGGCGTCTGCTTTTTCTTGCCAAGCGCCGAAACCGTATTGTCCACCAGTTGCCCCCAGCAAAGGGCTGCAATTTTCTTCAGAGCTTCGGCGGGCAGAACAAACCATGGAAACTCTTCTACAGGTTTGGCGGTATCCGGGGCACCCGGGTGCTCAATGACCTCGCCTCCAGGCAACACCACGGTTGCTATCGGCCCCATCAATTGGGCGCGGCATGTCTCATCAACGCTTTCCAGAATCGCGCCAAAATACCGTGCGTCCCAATAGCGAAAGAACACCTCTTGTCGGTCTGGCAGGAGAATCTTGGTCAGGCTGCGGATGTGGCTGAACACCTCCTCCAGCGTGGCGTTACTCACTAATCCCCAGCCCCAGTCGGCACTGTCGGATTCGTCGATCCAGCCCAGGAATGCGCTTGTTTCCGTTACCTGTGCCAGGAATGGCATGACTTCGTGCCACCCCGCGTATTGAGTGCCCTGAAACAGCGGAAGGGCGGTCAAGCCATCCATGGCGTAAAAATGACGAACAGGCTTCGAAGCACTGGTGCCACTCAGTACAAGATAGATGGCGCTTTCGGGCCCAGCCTGCTGACGAACATCGTCAAGACGTGTGCAAAAACCTTGCGATTCAGACATCACACACCCCATCTCGACACTTCACGCACTCTTCACAGAAAGGTGCATCCGACATCAGGTTGTTGAACTGTGGTGCGGTGAGGGGCACTTCGGGCAGCGCTGCTGGCTCAATGGCCTGATGGACCAGCCCCTCCAGGTTCTGGGGCATTTCCGCCATCACCACACCTTGCCCGGAACCACTGCCCGGTGCCCCACCAGAGTTGATCTTGATACCGGGCCCTGCCAGGGTCACGCCGCTCGGGTCCAGTTTCAGCAGGCTGCCGCCGGCGGAGATGGTGAGTTCTGCACCCGCGTCCAGCACCACTTTGGCGCCTGCCTTGTGGTGAACTTCGGTGCCCGCTTCACTTAGCGTGCCCTGGGCGGATTTCTGGTGGAAAGTGCCACCGATGTTCTGACTGCAGTCGCCGCCGACAGTCTGTCGCTTCTCACCGTCCACAGTGCAGTGGTCGCTGCCCTTGATATTGCTGAACTCGTTGTTGTCCACCGTTCGGTGGCTTTCGTTCTTAACCACCTCGGTGCGATTGTTCTCCGTCAACAGGTCCAGGTCTTTCTGGGCGTGGACGTAGATCTGTTCCTTGTCCGCTTCGTCTTCGAACCGCAGTTCGTTACTGCCCTCACCCTTGTGGGTCTGGGTCTTGAGGGTGGTGCGGGTCTTGTGCTCCGGCAGCGCGTACGGCGGCGTATTGGTGGCGTGGTAGGTTCTTCCGGTAATGATCGGCTGGTCCGGGTCGCCGTCCAGGAAGCTGACGATGACTTCGTTGCCGATTCTCGGCAGCGCCATGAAGCCATACTGGCCACCGGCCCAGCCCTGGCTGACCCTGAGCCAGGCGCTGCTGTGTTCGTCGTTTTTTGAGTACCTATCCCAAGGGAATCGCACTTTGACGCGTCCGTGTTCGTCGCAGTGGATCTCTTCGCCTTTGGGGCCGGTGACAAGGGCAATCTGGGGGCCGTCCATCAACGGGCGGTGTTCGACCTGTGGCCGCCAGGTGCGATCTGCGGGGATGGCGTTGAAGGCGTTGTGGTAGGTGGTGGCGCCGTTGTTGCCATCCTCTTCCAGGGCCTGGGGTTGTTCTCCGGTGTGGGTGATGCTGGTGAACAGCCATTCCCGGTTCAGGCGTGGGTTGTCGTGGTCGGTGAGTTCGACTTTGGCGCCCACGGTGAAGTCGGGGCGGTTGCTCTGGCCATCGGCGATGGCGGCGTCGTTCCTGAGGGCATCGAGACGGCTTTCGGTAAAGGGCTGGCCGCTGGCATCCGCTTTGAAGCGGCCGGGGTAATCGTAGTGCTGGTAGTCTTCCCGCTGGCCGTCGAGTTTGTCGGCCTGGTGTTCGTGCATCAATGCATAGGCGGGGTTCTTGAAGGTGTAGTCCTTCATGACCACGGAGGCGGCTTTCACCCGTTCCCGGTAGCGGAACTGGAAGACGGTACTCTGGCGGGTGCTGCCGCCAGCCTTGGCGTTGTATTCCACCGGCTCGAGCCGGGGGGCATCGCCGTGGTGGTCGGCGATGATGAGGGCGGGTTGGTCGTTGCCTTCCACATCGCCGTGGTAATAGCGGTAGTGCCAGCCTTCTTCGGCGGCCAGCCGTTCGACAAAGGCCAGGTCGCTTTCCCGGTGCTGGACGCAGTATTCCCGTTCTTCGGGGGTGCGTTTCAAATCAAACACGGTATCGATAAGGCCCCGCTCTTCCAGCAGGGTGCGCACGATGGCGTCGGTGGCCTGGGTCTGGAAGATGCGGCTGTTGTGCATCAGGTCGAGGCGCCACAGGGGTGGCTGAACGATGACGTCGTAACGGGTGCGGCGGTGGCCGGAATCACCCCGGACAAATTCGTTGATCACGCCGGTAAAGCGCCGCAGCGGAACGCCATCCTGCCACATCACCAGTTCCACGGGCTGTTCCAGCACGTCTTCGGGGGCGATGTCGGGGGAGGTACTGGCCAGTTCCAGCTTGCAGTAGCAAAGCCTGGAAAGGTACTCGGTCAGCTCGAAACGGGCGACCACGAACAGGTCTTTGGGGAGTTGGCCAAGGGTGGCCGTGAACTGCAGTCCGGTTGCCTGGGGCATGTCTTCGGTCCCTGAAGATGTCTGAAATTGGCGTCGTTCAACAAACAGCTCGTCCTGAGCTTGGGTGATTATAACGATCAGGCAGGAGAATGTAACCCCGGTTTCGCAAAGCCGGGATGTTGACCTCAAAACGAATCTGCTGCACCCTAATCTGGTTTCATTATGCAACCGGAGATGATTTGTGACCAACCATACCAATCGAGCGGTGATTCTCAAGCAGCGCCCGCAGGGCGAAATTCAGGAGGGTGACCTGGCCCTTGAAGAGCGGCCAGTCCGCGAACTGAAAGAAGGTGAGGTCCTGGCCAAAGTGCTATGGCTGTCGCTGGACCCTTACATGCGCCCCCGCATGAACGATGCCAAGGGCTACATGGATCCTATTGGCCTTGACGAGGTCGTCGTTGGCGAAAGCGTCGCACGGATCGTCGAGTCCCGGTCAGACAACCTCAAAGTGGGTGACCTGGTGACCTGTTACTCGGGCTGGCAGGAGTATGTAGTGTTCCCTGCCAATGCGGAGATGGTCTACAAGATTGAACCGAAGGACAACGTGCCCCTGCAGGCCTACCTTGGCGTTGCCGGGATGCCCGGACGCACCGGTTATTGCGGCCTGATGTACGTGGGCAAGCCGACATCCGGCGAGACCGTTGTGGTGTCCGCCGCGTCTGGCCCGGTGGGCACGGTGGTTGGGCAAACCGCCAGGAAAGAAGGTTGCCGTACTGTCGGCGTGGCCGGAGGCCCGGAGAAATGCCGGTATGTGGTGGAAGAGTTGGGTTTTGATGCCTGCGTGGATTATAAGGCCGGCAACCTCGAAGCCGATCTCAAGGCCGCCTGCCCCGACGGCATCGACATCTACTTCGAAAACGTGGGCGGTGCCGTAACCCGTGCCGTGGCGCCGTTACTCAACCCTGGCGCTCGGGTACCTATCTGCGGCTTCGTGTCCGCTTACAATGCCGAGGACATGGGGTCCGTGGAAACACCTTTCCACGTACTCAAGGCGCTGGACCCGGTGCCGGAGCACCGTTTCTTCCTGGTCACAGAGTGGCAAGACAAACATCAGGAAATCACCAATATCCTGGCGGACCGTGTGGCTTCTGGCGAACTCAAATACCGCGAGACCATCGCGGAAGGCCTGGAAAACGCACCGGAAGCCTTCAAGGGTATGCTGAAAGGGAAAAACTTCGGCAAGCAGTTGGTACACATCGCCGATTGATCCGGAAAACCTCCAGGGAAGGAGGTTTACCCGGCAACCTGCAACAAGACTTTCCCGATGTTTCGATTCTCCGCCACATAGGCCATGGCTTCCCCGGCCTTCTCGATAGGCCAGGCACTATCAATCACCGGATCAATCTGCCGGGCACTGAGCAGTGGCCAGACATGCTTATACAGGGCACTCATGACGTCACCCTTGTCCGCCACGGGCCGGGACCGAAGGGTTGAGCCGATCAGGCGATGGCGTTTCATCAACATCAACCCCAGATCGACTTCCGCCATACGACCGCCCATCAGGCCAATGAGTATGATGCGGCCATCCATATTCAATACTTTCTGGTCTTCGGCGATGTAGTTTCCGCCAACGGGGTCCAGCACCATGTCCACCCCGCCCCAGGATTTGATGGCATCGACGAACGAACCGTCCTTGCGATTCCAGACACCGCTGGCGCCCAGCCTTCTGCAGATCTCGAGTTTGTCGTTGTCGCCGGCCGTGGCAAACACCGGATTGCCGAGAGCCGTTGCCAATTGAATCACGGCCGTACCAAGGCCACTGGCCGCTGCGTGGACCAGCACTTTCTCACCAGGCTTGAGTGCAGCTTCGTGATAGAGATTCAGCCAGGCGGTCGCAAACACTTCAGGAATGGCCGCTGCCTCTTTCAGGCTGTAACCCTTTGGAACGGGCAACACCTGAACCGCAGGCACCACCACATGGGTGGCATAACCACCGCCCGTAAGCAGTGCGCAGACTTCATCACCGGGTTTGAGGTTATGAACACCCTCTCCCACCCTGGAAATAGTCCCGCTGACTTCGAGGCCCAGGATGTCCGACGCCCCGGGCGGTGGCGGATACACACCGGCTTTCTGCATCAGATCCGCACGGTTGATGGCGGTCCACGCAATATCAATAGCCACATGATTTTCGGGCACCTCGGAAGGCGCTTCATACGCTTCCCAGCTCAGTGTGTCGCCACTGACTTTGATGGCTCTCATCATCTGCGCTTACTCCGTGTTTTGGGTCAGGCTCAGGATACCGTCTGCTGGCCCAGGGTTGCACTGATCACTTTGTAATATTTCATTTGCAGTTCACTGAGCCGCCAATCTCCGGGTCTACAAATCTCCGGTGGTTGATGTATTAAGCGGCTTAGTAGACCGGCTGCGGCGTCAGCCTCCGCCGCTGGATTATCCGCGTGACTGGCATAGCGTTGCGCCGCTGGTACATATTCCGGGTAGGCCAGCCGGTCCGGCGCCAATGCCAGGCAGCCAGATGCCATCGCCTCCAATACCGACAGCCCCTGGAAATCATGAAGAGCGGTGGAGATAGCCACATCGGCTTCGCCCAGCAACCGGTCGTAATCCGCCCTGCTCTGCAGGTATCCCCAGTTCACTATGCGCTCCCGGTGTCGCTCACGTATACCACCGAATGCCTCGGGCTCCTTGCGAAACTGCTCCCCTACCACACTCAACCGGAAGTCCTGGCCGGCGCCGGCAAGCGAATCCAGCAACAGAGACAGCCGGTCTGGCGCCTTGTCGTATTCCCAGCGGTGATTCCATAGGAGGTGGGGGCACTGTGCGTTGATCGGTTTCTCTCTTTCAACAAACAGGCGGTCTTCGATCGGCACGGGAACGACCTGGGATTTCCTGCCGATACCCTCCAGCAGGCCATCGGGGAGCCCGTCCGGCATCATTTCCAGGAAACGTCGGGCGCCATCCAGAAAGCTGTCCCGGTTCCACGCGCTGTTGAACAGCACTTTATCCGCGGCAACGGCGCTGTAGAGATTAACGATTTTGGGCTCGGCACTGGAATGCTGCCGGCCGGAATCCGGGTAGGCAAACTGGTTCTCATGCATGTAGAGAATCGTGGGCGTACCCGCCAGATGAGGATGGAACCCCTTCAGGGACGCCAGATCCACCATGGAGGTCACCACCAGGAGATCATAGTGGGCCTTTAGCGCCGGCTCCTGCAGCCAGGTCAGTGCATTGCCGCGAATCCGCCAGCGGAAAAAGCGGGGCGGGAGCGCCAGCACCTCCCAATCGAAATCAGGCTGGCTGGCCACCAGTTGTTCACGCCAGCGTTGATGGCTGCCGGCGTCGTAGGCGGACAATAGTAAAATGCGGGGCTGAGCTGTCGATGGCATCCGCGCATTCTGCCATCATTCCCGGTTCGACAACCACACACTTTGATAGGGCTTGAGGGTCAGGCTGCCAGACAGATCGTCAATCTTCAGGCCGGAGATCAGGTCCTGCCACTGGTCGGTTCCTATCAGGTTAATGTCGCCAAGGGACACCTGCTGGACCTCATCGGTGATGTTGTGAATGCAGAAGATCGACTGGTCACGGCGCATGCTCTGGCGCCAGAAGCCGAACAGCTGCAAACCGAGATGGAGGGTGAACTGGGTAGCGTTGGGGTGGAAGGCGGGCTGCTTTCGGCGAATGGCAATCAGGCGCTTGAGCTCGGTGAACACGTTGTGATGATGGCTCAGCGGGTCCGCCAGCTCTGCTTCCAAAGTGTCCAGATTCCACTGCCCTCGGTTGATGGAACGCAGACGACCGGTGTTCTCAACCCGCTCATGGTCGTTCTCAGTGCCCAGCAGGCTGTGGATGTAGAACGCAGGAATCCCTTCCAGGGCCAGCATAACGGTGTGAGCGCAGATAAAGCGGTGCAACTGCCAATGGTCAGAGCCTCTCTCCGCTGTTCCCTTTAAGGCATCAAACAACGCCACGTTCATTTCATAGGGCTGATCCTTGCCATCTGGCGTACGCCGATAGGAGACTTTACCGCCGAAGGATTCCATGGTGTTGATCAGTCGCAGCTTCTCTTCTTCCGTCAACAGGCCGTCTGTTGGGCGCAGGCCCACGCCATCATGGGAGGCAATGAAGTTGAGATAGGTGGTGCCCATCTGCGCCGGCGGCATGCTCATCAGCCAGGTTTTCAGGTGGCGGCAGTTGCCAGTGACCAGAGTGTTGATCAGCAGCGGCGGCAACGAAAAGTTGTAGATCACATGGGCTTCGTTGGCGTTGCCGAAGTAGGTCAGATTCTCGCGGTTGGGAACGTTGGTTTCCGTAATGACAACGCTCTCGGGGGTGTGGTGTTCAATCAACAGGCGCAGAATCTTGATCAGTTCGTGGGTTTGCTGCAGATGGATGGACGGCGTACCCACCTCTTTCCATAGAAAAGCCACCGCGTCGAGCCGGAAAATGGTCACGCCCCGCTCAAGATAGTAGCGGATGATGCCCACAAATTCGTTCAGCACCTGGGGGTTTGCAAAATTCAGGTCCACCTGGTCTTCACTGAAGGTGCACCAGACGTAACGCTCGCCATCCTCTGTCTGTACGGCGTTAAGCAACGGGGATGTGCGGGGCCGGACCACAGCGCTCAGGTCGTCTGTTGGCCTGGCCTCGAAGAAGTAATCCTTGCCAGGATCGACCCGTTTCCGGAAATTCTCGAACCAGCGGCTGCGGGCCGACATGTGGTTGATCACCAGGTCCGCCATCAGTTTGTAGTCGTCAGCTATTCGCTCGATGTCTGTCCAGTCGCCATGGGATTCATTGACCGCCAGATAATCCATAACGGAAAAACCGTCGTCCGAGCTGTAGGGGAAAAACGGCAGGATATGCACGGCGGACATGGTGTCATTCAGGCAGTCGTCGAGAAACCGGTTCAGGGTCTGAAGTGGCTTCTCACCCTTGCGCTGGACGGTGTCCGCGTAGGTAATCAACATGACATCAGATTCGTCCCAGTTATTCTGGTGGGCCGGGGGCGCCGACGTACCCCACGCCAGCCCCATGGTTTCGAGCAGTTGATCCGCGAGGACGCCCGTATCCGCTTCCGGGTAAACCACATCCAGCATCGTGGCGAGCTTGTGATGCAGGGTATTGCTCATGCTACCGATACTCCTCGTTGTCCAGCTCTACGGCCTCGAGAAGCTGTTGCTTGATATCCGGAATGGCACTGGTGACGCGATTCCAGCTCGGAATAAACGGTGTGTCCATGGGGTTGTCCAGAAAGTAGGCCCCTGCCCGCATGACATTCTGGGCAAACAACTCCACCGCTTTCTCTTCCTTATGCCGGTCAAAGCTCAATCCGTTGATCACCGCATCGCTCTGGTAGGTTTCAACAAAGTCCAGCGCAATGCGGAAGTAGGCCGCCTTGATGGTGCGGAACTTTTCGTTGGAGAAGATTTCGCCATTGGTGGCCAGCTTGCGGAACAGGGCCTTGCTGATGTCGGTGCTCATTTTGGACAGGCCGCGGCTGGCGTCCTCCGGCGATAATTCCTGATGCTTATGATCGTAGGTATCCGCGATGTCCACCTGGCAAAGGCGGTTGGTGGCATAGTTGCGCTTCATCTCCGAGAGCACGCCCACTTCCAGCCCCCAGTCGCTGGGTATGCGCAAGTCGTTAATGACGTCGGTCCGGAACGAGAATTCCCCCGCCAGCGGATACCGGTAGCTGTCGAGATAGTCCAGGAAGTCGCTAGGGCCGCACACTTTCTTCAGCGCACGAATCAGGGGTGTGACCAGCAACCGACTAACACGGCCGTTCATTGCGCCATCCGCTACCCGGGCGTAGTAGCCTTTGCAGAACATGTAATTGAAACCGGGATTGGCCACCGGGTAGATCAGCCTTGCCACCAGGTCACGGGAATAGGTCAGGATGTCGCAGTCGTGGAGGGCAACCGATTTGCTCTTGCCGGAGGCAAGCACGTAACCAAAGCAATACCAGACGTTCCTCCCCTTACCCATTTCTGTGGGTGCCAGGTTCTGCTCGCGCAGTTGCAAATCCAGCGCTTTCAGCCGTGGGCCGTCGTTCCAGAGCACACGCACATGCTGGGGCAGTTCGGAGAAATACGCCAGGGCGTGCCGATATTCCTCCTCGTTGGCGCGATCAAGGCCGATGACGATCTGCTCGAGATACGGCACTTTGGCGAGTTCTTTCACAATGTTCTTAAGGGCCGGGCCTTCAAGCTCTGAGTACAGGGATGGCAGCACCAGCGACATCGGTCGCTCTTTGCGGAACCCCATAAGTTCCCGCTCCAGCTCTTCCACCGGCCGTCGGCACAGGTTATGAAGGGTTGTGATGATGCCGTTCTGGTAAAAGTCGCCCATGGCGGCTCTCCTGTGGTTAGTACCCGGTTTCAGTAACCGTACTCAATCAGAAGATTCAGCACGCATTCGTTCCACCCCGCCGGACCGGCCTTAATGGACCGTATTGCCCGGCTCTGGGATGGCAGGGATACGCTCTCTGAGTGGACGCCCCGAACGATAACCGCGATATCGGCTTCCTCCAGCATGTGTTGGTCGTTGGGACTGTCGCCCAGTGCAATGGCAATCAGCCGGTCCTGCTCAAAGTGTTCCCTGTATTTACCCAGCAAAAAACGGACCCCATCGGCTTTATCAAAAGTGCCCATGGCATGGAGAAAGCGCCCGCCCTGCACCAGACGGCAGTCGTGTTCATCCAATTTCTCGCGAAATTTGGCCAGCGAATCCTCGTCTCCTTCCCACAGCAATGGCTCTGTGCCGGCGCGGTCTTTCGCCAGTTTTGCTTCCGGTTCAGAGAGTTTGGCGTGCCCGGCCAGCTCCGCCGGGCTCATATCCGCAAAACTGCGGAACTGAAAACCCTCAGCCCGACATTCCTTCAGCAGGGTTAACACCTCATCCCGGGATGCCCCAAAACTCTGCACTTGCTCAGGGCCCGGTCCAAAACAGTTCGCGGGGACAATAACGGCAGCGCCATTTTCAACAATGAAAGGCGCCGTGTTTCCCAGTTGCTCCCGCACGGCGTGTATCTCTCCTGCGGTTTTACTGGAATTGAGCACCACCGGGATGTCCGCCGCCGCCAGCCGCTCAAGCGCTGGCTTCGCAGGCGACCAGTCGTAACTGTCGTGGTCCAGAAGTGTGCCGTCCAGGTCGGAAAACAGGAGCAGTCTGGGTTTGGCCATGGCAATGTCCTCTATTGGCGCTGACGGATCAGCGGTTCACCGAAACTGTGGTCTTCACCGACATTGATCACGCAATCGGCGCGGGCGGGCATTTCTTGCAGGCTGGCGCGGGTGATCCGTTCGTAGTGCATGATGAATCGGGCAATTTCCTCATTGCTCATGATGCGTAACTCATTCCCGGCCTTTTGATCAGACGCGCTCTCTTTTGGTGCAGCCCGAGAACGATCCCTTAACTTCTGCTCCTGTAGGGTGCGCCATGTCAGCACGCACTCCATGGAGGGAGCACGCAGCATGATCAGGCTGTCGAGCTGGCTGAAAAACCGACCATACTGACCTTTCAGGCAGCTATTCACGTTTCGACGCCACAGGCCCTCAGGGTCCTCGGACCGCTCCAGTTCGTTGACTGGCTCCATCAATTCCTCTTCGCTACCCGCTGGAACGGCTCCCACGCACCAGCCCTCCACCAGGATGATGTCGGCCCTGCCCTTGAAAACAGGCCACTGTGCTTTCGGGTAACGGTCATCCCGGGACTTATCAAACGCTGGAATGGCGGTTTCCGTGTCCCGGTGGGCGGCTTTCAGTTGGTCAACAACGTGCTGCCCCAATGCCAGGTCGTGGGTGCCGGGAACGCCCCGGGTAATGAACAGCGGGTGGATTTCGTTTGCTCGCTGCTCCCGCTCTGCACGGGTGAGATAGAGGTCGTCGAGGGAAAAACTGGCCGTGGGGATTCGATAATGATTGGTCAGCAGTTCCCGGAGGAACAGGGTCAGCGTGGATTTTCCAGTACCCTGAGCGCCGTGGATGCCAATGACGATGGGCTCGTTTCGGGCCTGTTTGAGACTGTGCAGGTGCTGGGCCAGGGGTAGGATGGTCTTTTTGACGGTGTCGGCGTAGGAATCGGGAAGAGATTCCTGTTTGATCAATGTACGGATGGTATTGGTCAATTCGGGTGAGGACACGGTTGACGGCTTCCCTGTTGGTTTGTTTTGAGTTTTGCAGGTTTTGTACCAATTGGAGTATAGGCAGTGGTTATTTGGTTTGTGGGAGATTGGAGTTATCTGGGACACTGACGCTATGAGCAGCAACCCGTTTAAAGTCGAACATCGTTATCTTGAGCTTCCGGACAGTTTTTACACCCGGGTGCCGCCCACGCCGTTGAAGGACGCCCGGATGGTGTGTTTTAACCACGACCTGGCCGGGGAGATGGGTTTTCACACGCAGAACCCCGAGGACTGGACCGGCATTGGTGCCGGGACGGAATTGCTGGAAGGCATGGACCCGGTGGCGATGAAATACACCGGGCACCAGTTCGGAATGTATAACCCGGACCTGGGCGATGGCCGTGGGCTACTGTTATGGGAGACGGTGGGCCCTGATGGGCGACGCTGGGACTGGCACCTGAAGGGGGCTGGGACAACGCCCTATTCCCGTTTCGGGGACGGCAAGGCCGTTCTGCGCTCCACGATCCGCGAGTACCTGTGCAGCGAGGCGATGGCAGCGCTGGGAATTCCCACCACGCGGGCATTGTTCATGGTGAGCGCGAAAGACCCGGTGCGGCGTGAGTCGATTGAGACGGCGGCGGCGTTGGTGCGAGTGGCCCAGACGCACATCCGATTCGGGCATTTTGAGTTCGCAGCGCATCATGAGGGCAAACAGGCCCTGAAAACGCTGATTGAGCATGTGATTGCGCTGCACTTCCCTCACCTGATCGACCTCCCGGAGGACGAACGCTATCAACGCTGGTATGTCGAGGTGGTCGAGCGCACGGCGCGGATGATTGCCGACTGGCAGGCCGTGGGGTTCTGCCATGGGGTGATGAACAGCGACAATATGTCGATTATCGGGGACACCTTTGACTACGGCCCCTATGCCTTCCTGGACGATTTCGACGCCGGTTACATCTGCAATCATACCGACCAGGGCGGACGCTACGGCTACAATCGCCAACCCAATGTCGGGTTTGTGAACTGCCAGTATCTTGCGAACGCGCTGCTTCCGATCATGAACGAGGACGACGTAAGACGGGGGCTGCGGCGTTACGAGCTTGCCTACAACGAACGCTTCCTGCAAAACATGCGGGATAAGCTGGGGCTGGCCCAGGAAGACGAATCCGACCTCAGCCTGATAATGGACACCTTCAGCATGCTGCACGAGCACCATGTGGACTACACGCTGTTTTTCCGGGGGCTATCCAACCTCACATCGAAAGGCTCATCACCGGTCCGCGACCTGTTTGTGGACCGCAGTGTGGCGGATGAATGGCTCGGGCGGTATGAACAGCGCCTGCAATCCGAAATCCGCGCCTATGACGAGCGGGAATACCAGATGCGGAAGGTGAACCCTAAGTACATTCTAAGGAACTATCTTGCGCAGCAGGTGATCCTGGAAGCCCAGAACGGCGACTACGAGCCTATGAAGGAGTTACTGGAGGTCTTGAAGAAGCCGTTCGATGAACAGCCGGGGTTCGAACAATACTCAGCGCCTCCCCCGGACTGGGGGAAGCACCTGAGTATCAGTTGTTCTTCCTGAGTTCTCGTGAGGATCACACCGCCTTGGCGGTGATAATCTTCTCGTGCCATTCGGCAGGGCCGGTCTGGTGAACAGAGGAGCCCTTGGAATCCACCGCGACCGTCACCGGCATGTCTTCCACCTCAAATTCGTAGATGGCTTCCATCCCCAGCTCTTCGAAGGCAACCACTTCCGCGTGTTTGATGGCCTTGGACACCAGATAGGCAGAACCACCAACGGCCATCAGATAGACAGCACCGAACTCGCGGATGGCATCAATGGCCACCTGGCCGCGCTCGGCTTTGCCGATCATGCCGGTAAGGCCGGTTTTCTCCAGCATGGTGCGGGTGAACTTGTCCATGCGGGTGGCGGTGGTGGGGCCCGCGGGACCAACCACTTCCTCGCGCACAGGGTCGACCGGGCCGACGTAATAGATGAAGCGGCCTTTCAGGTCCACCGGCAGTTCCTCACCGCGCTCGATCATGTCCACCATCTTCTTGTGGGCGGCATCGCGGCCGGTCAGCATCTTGCCGGAGAGCAGCACGGTTTCGCCCGGCTTCCAGTCTTTCACGTCTTCCGATGTAACCGTATCCAGGTTCACGCGGCGAACGCTGTCACCCACTTCCCAGGTGATTTCCGGCCAGTCGTCCAGGCTCGGCGGGGTTTGCAATGAAGGGCCGGAGCCGTCCAGAACGAAGTGTGCGTGACGGGTGGCTGCGCAGTTGGGAATGATCGCCACCGGCTTGTTGGCAGCATGGGTCGGGTAGTCTTTGACCTTCACATCCAGAACCGTGGTCAGGCCACCGAGACCCTGGGCACCAATACCCAGCTCATTCACCTTGTCGAACAGTTCCAGACGCAGCTCCTCGGAACGGTTGGAGGCACCACGGGCCTGCAGGTCATGGATATCAATCGGGTCCAGCAGCGACTCCTTGGCCAGCTCCATTGCTTTTTCAGCAGTGCCGCCTACGCCAATACCCAACATGCCCGGCGGACACCAGCCAGCGCCCATCTGCGGCACCATTTTCAGCACCCAGTCCACCACGGAATCCGATGGGTTCAGCATGGCGAATTTTGACTTGGCCTCGGAACCGCCGCCTTTCGCAGCCACATGCACATCCACGGTATTACCCGGCACAATCTTGTAGTGGATGATGGCAGGTGTGTTGTCCTTGGTATTGGTGCGCTTGCCGTCCGGATCGGCCAGGATAGAGGCACGCAGCACGTTGTCCGGGTGCATGTAGGCCCGGCGAACGCCCTCATTGATAATATCGTCCAGCGCCATGTCGGCATCCCATTGCACATCCATACCGACCGTCACAAACACCGTAACGATGCCAGTGTCCTGGCACAGTGGCCGCTTGCCCTGAGCGCACATGCGGGAGTTAATCAGAATCTGCGCCATGGCATCCTTGGCCGCCTGGGACTCTTCCTTCTTATAGGCCTCGTGTACAGCCTGAATAAAGTCTTTCGGATGGTAATAGGAGATGAACTGCAGCGCGTCCGCTACGCTCTCGATCAGGTCGTCCTGGCGGATTACGGTGGTCATAGGCGTCTCATCAGGTCTGGTTTGTCTAGTAGGGGTTTTAAACGTGTCTAATAAAGGAAGCGCGAAGTTTACCAGAAAATCCAAAACCGAGGGACCAAACCCGGCGCGAAGGTTTTTAACGACAAACTTGCCTAAACGGCCACGAAAAAATGTAACATCGCTGGTATCTTCGATATAAAAACAGCAGGAGACATCGTGACCGACCTCGTCCTAACTGAAAAAAAGAACCATATCCTAACCGTCCGGATTAACCGCCTGGATCGCAAAAACGCCCTCACCCATGATATGTACACCGCCCTCGGTGATGCGATTGAACAGGCCCGCGACGACAGCGACATTCGCTGTATTCTGTACACCGGGAGCGATGAGTGCTTCACAGCCGGGAACGACTTGAGCGATTTTGCCGCGGGCCTGCCCGGCGAGTTTGAAGACACCCCTGTAGGCCGGTTCCTGTTCCTGATGGCCACCAGCAACAAACCGATCGTAGCCTCCGTGAATGGCCCCGCCGTGGGCATTGGTACCACCATGCTGCTGCACTGTGATTTGGTGTTTGCCGGCAACAACACCCGCTTCCAGATGCCTTTTGCCAATCTCGGCCTGTGCCCGGAAGGCGGCTCCAGCCTGTTGTTGCCCTCCTGGCTCGGCCGGGTACGCGCGGCGGAGCTGCTGATGCTGGGCGGCGCATTCACAGCCGAAGATGCTCAGCGCCTGGGGCTGATCAACCAGGTGTGCGAACCGTCACAAACTGAAACTAAGGCTCTGGAAGCCTGCGCACGGCTTGCAGCCCAGCCCCCGGCGGCCGTCCGCGCCACCCGTGAATTGCTGAACCGGGCCAGCGGAGATGCGCTGAAAACCACCATGCTGGCCGAAGGCAAACTCTTCTCAGAACGCCTGAAGTCACCGGAAAATGCCGAAGCCATCAAGGCCTTCACTGAAAAGCGGAAACCGGATTTCTCAAGCTTCAGCTAGGCTGGCTACCCCTACCCCGAAAGACTCGACAAAAGTCTCGGGGCCAACTATTTTTCAATGAAGCCGAACTCCGACCGTGCGGGTAGGCTCCCAATGATCAGAATCACACTTTAGAGCGATCAACTGTTGCTTTACTGCCGCTATAGTCAGAGTTACAGAAATCAGGCACAGAGCGCTGGCCAGAATTTCAGACAACAGCTAAGCAAACCAGGCCACTGACAACGGGTTTACCGGGCCAGACCGGCCCCGTCAGCTGCCGAACATAACGACACAACAACAGGAAAAGGTTCCACCCATGTTCAAGAAAACTCTAATAAGTCTTGCCGTGGCTTCTTCCGTTGGACTGACAGGCTGCTTTGACAGCGCTGGTTCCGGGTCCAGTAACGCGAATCCCGATTATAAGATCGAAGACACCACCATCGACAGAAGTCTGGTTCGTCCTATTTACGATCCAAACCCACTATCGGCAGACCCACAGTTCCCGATTAACTCGGACCTGATCCTGCTGCTTGGCGCTACTCAAAGCGCAAACTATGACTTCACTGGACTTTCAACCGGCGACACGCCCGCTGATGATGCCGTAAACCGGCTTTCCGGCTTCTCCACTTCCGGTGCTTTCAGCCTCAAGTTTGATGGTGAGCTGAACCCCGCATCGGTCATGGCGAACGCGACCGTTTTCCTGGTACCTCTTAAAGTTCCGCCAGCGGTTGCGTCTGCTCCGGAAGCATTGCCGAACACAAACCCAAGCGGCATTAACCCTGCGGATCCGTTTGAATCCGACCCAGAACTACAGGCCAGCTTCAGGGCCGATGTTGTAAGCCTGGACGGCGGCACCAACAACGCAATCCGCATCGTTCCCCTTGAGCCACTGGCGGAAGGCCAGAAATATCTGGTAATTGTCAGCGATGATGTCAGGGGTGCTAACGGCAAACCTATCGCTCGGGCAGTACAGGACGTTGCGTTGGCCGACGGCACGCTAGGCAACCCGGCACTGGGCAACGTGAAATCACTGCTCCAAAGCCTTGATGCCCTTGGCAACGGTTTCCTGACAGCAATGAGCACAGGATCCGAGTCCGCGCTGTCATACTCGTTCACCACAAATTCGGATACCGATGTATTGCGGGCCATGATGGCGCCTGCGGCGTTCGGGACGGCGCTGGGGCAAAAAGTCGGGTTTACTGCTCAATTAAAAGCTGTAAGGGATAACTTTCCCACGCTCAACTTCTCCCAATTGACAACCAAACTTGCAGAGCTTGGTCAGAAGGCAGCTGCTGTACAGAGCGGGGATTTGGACATTTCCACCTTACCTGCGGCTGAAATTGCTGCCATTACAAGGCTCGGTCAACTTGCGTCTATCACGACCCCGGCCAATATTGGAGCGGCAATTTCGGCAGAAGTTGGTGACTCGTTGCACCTCCCGGTGCCAAGACCCTCATACTTCTCGGCGCCAACATCTGCCAGTGACCTTGCAACCATACAGGGGCTTGCCTTACAGGACCCAAATAGTCAAATCGTGCTTGCCGCAAGTCAGGTCCAAGTGTCGCAGGGCGCTATCGCATTGCCCTACTTTCAGTCGCTCCCAGGTTCAGATGGTGCTGCCCTTTCAACCGGCAGTTTCCAGGGCAGTACCAGTCTGGAGGCCGGTATCAGTGAATCTTTGGAGCCGGGTGTTGATACCTTCCGGTTCCTTCGGGATATCGATGGTGCACTAAACGTCAACGGTTACTTCCCGTTCCCTGAACAGAAGGCAACCACCACTGTTCCGGTAGTGGCATTCCATCCGGCGACGGGAGCAAGCCGTCCTGCCACGTGTACTGATCCCGACGTGCCCAACGGCGTGACCATCTTCCAACACGGCATTACGGTTGACCGCAGTGTAACAATGCTTCCGGGCATCCTTCTCGCCAACCGGTCGTGTCAGGCGGTTATTGCCATCGATCAGCCGCTCCACGGCCTTGCTGGCGCGACAGCCGGAACCGTTCCTGGTCTAACACCGCTTTCGGAAGCCGCTCTTACTACCGAAATCAATACTATTCTCAACAACGGTGGTACAGGCAGCCCCCAACTTGATGCTCAGCTCAACGCCCTGATTAGTGCCGACTACATCGGTGAACGTCACTTCAGCTACACCGCCAACGCCCAGCAGCAGCCGGTTTCGGCTGATCTCGCCGACGTTGAATCGGGTAGCCTGTTCATTAATCCGTCCAACATGCTCAACAACCGTGACAACCTGCGTCAAGGCGTTGTCGATCTGTTGAACGTGGCGGCTTCGGTGCAGACTATGGGTATCAATGGGCTGCCCAGTTCCGGCGACCTAGCCGGCCTGGACGTCCACTTCGTGGGCCACTCCCTTGGAGGTATTTCCGGTACAACGTTCGCGTCACTGGCGAACGATCCGACGCTGAATGGAACCCTGAATGGTATCTACCAGTCAGCAGGTGCTCCACTGAGCTCGTTTACCTTCCCGACACTGTCCACAGTGGTTCTTCATAACACTGGCGGCCAGGTAACCCGTCTGATTGAGAACTCCCCAGCCTTCTCAGCTCCCATCATTGGTGGATTGGCCGCAGCTGGCGTGAATCAGGGCTCTGCTAATTTTGAGAGCTTCTTGTATGTGTTCCAGTCGGTCGTGGACGCCACTGATCCGGTGAACTTCGCCGAAGACCTTGGTGGTTCAACGACCAACATCCTGCTAAGTGAGGTTATTGGAGATACCACCGTACCGAACGAGGCAAATGTTAACCCACTGGGACAAGCGTTTTCTGCGCCGCTTGCATCGACTGAACCGCTGATGGCTCTGATTGACCTTGGTGCTGGTGGAGGCACGCTCGCAGACGGTGCTGGTCTCAGCCTGGTGCAGACAGGTTCTGCCGCCAACGAAGGCGCATTACCAGCAGCCTCGTTCTTCGCAGGCGCTAACCCTTGTACCAATGCCAACCACGGTACGTTTGTCGGCCCGGCTACACAGCCTAATCCTGAAGATCTGCAGTGCCCTGGCGGCTCCAACACCATCCCAGCGTTTTCAGAGATGGTTCGTCAGACCATTCTGGCGATTGCCGGAGCTCCGGTTCTGACAACAACCGGCCCGAACCCGGAAGATGCTGCCAACCTATCAGTACTGGGTGAGAGCGACACTCTGGAGAACGCACTGGATCAAGATCAAACGCCATAACCGGCTCACCGCTAAAAACACCCAGTCCTTAAAGGATTGGGTAAGCACAAAAAAATGCCTCGGATGTGAATCCGAGGCATTTTTGTTTGAGGTTCACGAAATTAAGGACTCTCTCCGAGAACTACTCCTGACTGATAGTGACTTCCTCCAGTACGTTGGCTTCAATCTCATCCTCCGTGAACAAGAGCTTGCGAGACTCCTTATTGGAATACTGCACGCTCTGATCACTGAAGTAGTCGGACATAGCATCCGTGGATTGGGAATAACTAACCAGGCCATACGCCTCCGGCCCGTTATCCGTGAACTCCAGGCCAAAGTGCCAGCTCGTACCCCTTGCCATTAACCATCCATTGAGAGCGCCAGGACCCGTGCCGTCCGCAAGTCCTGCTGTATTGGGGATAGTGGACGGAGCAATTCGGGGGAAGCGGGTATCTTCCGCAAATGGCTCACTCACAACACCAATCGCGTTAAACACACCGTCAATACTGCCGTCGCCCCCATGCCAGGGAATTTCAACGGTCTGGAACACAGGCATATCGCCGGAGCCCGGTACGACACCCCCTGATGCACGGTAATACTGCAGGTCACCCAGGGCGGTTGTGGGAGCAATACCCTGAGACACAAGCGCGTCAACACCTGCCGAGAGTGCCAGAAGCATAGTATCGTCTGGTGTGCCCGCATTGTCTTCTGACGGACTGGCGGGAGTACCGACCGGATCAGAAGGGCTGAACGGCTGGGTTAGATCCGTGTTCACGTCTTCAAGGTAATTCGCCATGAAAACCCTGAAGATATGGGCGCCAACGCTATCACGGTTGTAGAGACCATCCCAGTTTTCCAGCGACTGACACCAGGATGACAGGTCCTGCCCGCCAACCGCTGTGGCACCTATCGCATCGCAACGTTCCAGAAGCTCAGGCAGAAACTGCTCCGCGTACCAGGAACGGTTGTTCCAGATTACACCCAGAAGCTCTTCAGCATTGAACTTACCGTCCTGCCCCGCAGGGAGCGGAGCTGATGGAACGCCCGGCTCAAGGGGATTTTGAAGCATCTTGATACCCAAACGGGTACGGGCATTGATCTCTGCTTTTTCCTGACCAAACAGTGGTGAGTAACCTGTCAGGAACTCATCAGGGTTTGTCGCCCAATAGCTGCTGTTCGAGTTCTGAACCCAGTCGGAGCGAACCAGCTTGGGTTTATCGCTGTACGGGACCAATGGGCCGCACGAGGTTTCAACCCAATCCTCAATGGACTTGCTGCCATCAAGAAGCGTGACACCCTGATCAAACAACCCGGCGTAAGAAGCACTGCCAAACCGCCTGAAATTGACAAGGGCAATTGCCTTGTCAGAAAGGTTGGGCACAGAGCTGCTATCGATGTAGAACGCGTTGCCCTGGTCATCGGCATAGGTGGTGTTCGTCCAGAGTGTAGACCCACAGTTCCTGAATACATCCTGAAATTCAGAAAGGTTGCTCGCCCGGCTCATTTGCAGCCAGGTATCCAACAAACCGCCGGTGTTTGCGTTGGCATCGCGGTACGTCATCGCTACCGATCCGGTCGAATTCAACGCTCCATTGCCACCCCAGGCCGGCAACTGGTTGTTGACAGCATTGGCGGCGATCATGGGTCCGTACTCAGAGAAATAGAAATCCCGCTCAATAACCATTGGCTCCGGCAGGCCGGGCATTTTTACTTCGATCTGGTAAGTCTCAACGTCAATGGGTTTTTCCACACCATCTTTTACATAGGTAAGGTTATCCCCCGTTTTCAGGGTTAACTCATACCAGGTGAATCGCCGGCTCGTGGTAACGGTGTGCGACCACGCCAGGTTTTCATTGAAGTTGATAAGCGGTATTGCGGTACCGAGCAACCCCGCTCCATGAACATTCAGGTACCCCGGAACGGTCATCTGCACTTCGTAGAGGCGCCGGTGCCCGGTGTAGGGGAAGTGAGGATTGGCGAGGAGCGCACCGCGGCCCTGCTCAGTCATCGTGCTACCAATACCCCAGGCGTTACTGGCGAGGCCCATGTCGGTGAAATCCTGCACGGCCCCAGCATTGGCCTTTGCCGTTGCGACGACGTCCTTGCGCAATTGCTCAACCTGTTCAGCGTTGGCAACCGCTGAAACCGCCACCGGGGCAGGACTTTCCCCAGGGGGAACAGCCAGGAAAACCGCGCCCGTTGCGAATTGGGCACCACTGGCATACTGCCCAACCACTCGATAATGGGCCAGGAGATCAACCGGGGTAATCGCCTGCACCCACTCCTGATCCCTGCATTCCTCAGGCAGGTCGCCCGGATCAGTTTCGGCGACGTAGCGATTATAACCCTCGGTGAAACCTTCAATCAGTGCGCGGCTCTCATCCGTTAGCGTCGGGAGCTCTCGTTCAGCGCCACTGTATATTTTTTGGGCTTTGTAGCTGAAATCATTAACTATATTGAGCCCTACACCGAAAGCCGTATTGGGTCCCGGGCCAAAATACTTGGCCCTCTCACTTCTGGCTTTAACAATAGCCTCGGCCAACACACATACGTTGTCCTGGGCCTGGGCATAACCATGACCAAACGCCGCAGAGGCCAAGTCATCCGCCTTCACATGCGGAACCCCGCCGGCTGTCCTCCTTATAGTTGCCTCAAATGTACCGTCCGCCGGGAAAAGCTGTTCGTTCACCGAGCTATCGGAGTCGGAAGAAGAACTGCTTCCGTCGAAACATCCTGCAATCAGAAAGCTGCTGGCCAGCGCTACCCCGGCCGCTTTCAACGCGCTTTTGTCTGCGCTCCTGAAAGGTTTGCGAAGCGATTTCATAGTGATTCGTCCATTGTGATTGTTATGGGTAAGCCAAAGATGACTCACTCTCACAAATTAGCAGACACCCCGTTATTTAGCTAAGGACTGACGAACGATTCAGTTTTTGTCTGGATGCCTCAGAAATCGCCGTTGTCGGCCCCCAGTGTCCGGCCGATATAACGGCTCTCACAGGGCGTGGCACTGAATTTTATCGGGTGGCCGATCTGCTTTTGGGTCCCCCCGTTACCTTTTGCCACATCAATAACCATGCCGCGCGCTTTCAGCTGAGGATGTTCGGCTGCCTCGGTAATGGTCAGCACCGGCTCCACGCACGCATCAACGTTCGCAAATACGTCCTGCCATTGTGCCAACGTTTTTTGTGCAATGTTGGACTTCAACGCCTCCCGGATGGCCTGCTGGTGCTCAGGGTTCTGGCTCAAGGCAAAGCTCTTCATGTCGGGGATACCCAGGGCATCACAAAGCCGGTCGGAAAACTGGGGCTCCAGGCTACCCACAGACAACCATCGGCCGTCGCTGGTCTGGTAGTAGTCGTAGAAGGTGCCGCCGTTGAGCATGGAGCTTTCCGGCTTCTGTTCCTGCCCTCCCGCCAAGGCTGCAGCACCGGCCATCGTATTGAGGGCAAAGGCGGCGTCGGTCATGCTGATATCGATAAACTGCCCCTCTCCTGTTTGCTGGCGGTGAATCACAGCCGCCAGTATCCCCATGACGGCATGGTGTGAGCCGCCTGCCACATCGGCAACCTGGATACCCATCGGTGGTGGCCCGGTTTCCCGGCGACCGCAATGGCTGGAAACTCCGGCCAGTGAAAGGTAGTTGATATCATGCCCTGCCCGATCCTTGTAGGGGCCAGTCTGACCGTAACCGGTAATCGCGCAGTAAATAAGATTGGGGTTGATGGCCTTGAGGGTTTCATAACCAATCCCAAGCCGGTCCATAACGCCGGGTCGAAACTGTTCAACCACCACGTCGTACTCTGTCACCAGCTGCTTGACCAGGTCGGCACTGCCCTCTTGCTTCAAATCCAGCCCAAGGGATCGCTTACCCCGATTGAGGAAGGTGTGGGATGTACTGACGCCATCTTCCAGCGGCGGCATCACTCGGGTCAGGTCCAGGCGGCCAGGGGCCTCCACCCGCAATACATCCGCGCCCATATCCGCCAGCAGCATGGTAGCGTAGGGGCCTGGCAGCAATGTACTGAAATCCAGAACCTTCAGGTTGCTCAGTGGGCCGGGCATGCAAACCTCCTTCTCTATTTTTGGACAACCCTGATGCTGCCCTGTTTTCCCCGCGGGGCCAACTGCCGGTTCCATCATTCCAATTGACTATTTCTTCCAGTGCGGCGCGAGAGTGATGGTTGCATTGTACCCAAGGGGTTTTATGATGGGCTTCGTTCAATAAGGATAAAGGATGATATGTCGGAACTCACCGTTTCCAGGCACTTCGTGGAAGCCGCATTGGTTGGGGCCGAAAGAGCGGGGATTGATACCCATACAATGCTGCGCGAGGCCGGAATTTCACCGGACCTGCTGAAGATCGAAATGGCCCGGGTGAGCAGCACCCAGTACAGCCGGCTGATGCAGGCTGCCTGGAACGCAATGGACGATGAGTTCATGGGGTTGGGGCCACGCCGCTGCCGCACCGGCACGTTCGCCACCATGTGCGCGCTGGTTATCGACTGCCCCAATCTTGAGGCGGTCTATCGCCAGGCGTTTGATTTTTGCCGCCTGTTCGAGCCCATGGTCACCATGAAACTGGAAGTGGACGACAGGACTGCCCGGCTGGTAACGGTGATCGAAGGGGATATCCACGACCCGATGCATTTTTTCCGGGAAAGCATACTGGTCATCTGGCATCGTCTTGGCAGTTGGTTGATCGGGCAACCGGTGGAGCTGCTTAAGGCGGAATTCAGTTACCCCAGGCCGCCCCATGGCGACGAATACCGGCATATCTTCCATTGCCCACTGTCGTTCGAAGCCAGTGAAACCGCCCTGACGTTCGACAAGCGTTTTCTGCAGGCTCCGGTGATACGCGACAAGCCGGAAATGCGGCAGTTCCTGAAAACCTCACCGGCCGACCTGCTGTCGCGCCCGGACGAGAGCAACACCTTCACCGGACGTATCCGCGCACTGATTGGCCGGGATTTTGCGAGATCCCTGCCCGACTTCGAATGGATTGCCACAGAGCTTCACACCAGCCCCCAGACTCTTCGCCGACGGCTGAAGCAGGAAAACACCTCCTTCCAGGAGATCAAGGACCTACTACGCCGGGACATGGCCATCTATTACCTGTCCCGGCCAGACCTGCCGATCAATGACATTGCGTTTCGGGTCGGATTCACCGAACCCTCAACGTTTCACCGCGCCTTCAAGAAGTGGACAGGAGTCACTCCCGGTGCTTACCGCGAAGGCGAACGGGGTCAGCTTCAGGATTGACTGGGGCTCTGCATGGTGCGAATCAGCCGGCCAAGGGTGCGGGCAATTTCCTCGGCCCGTTCGCGATCCGGGCTGAGTTTCATCAACCGCGAGCCATCTCGTGGGTCGTAAATCCAGCAACTGGCGGTTGAACTCTCGCAATTCCATTCAATCTGAGGATTGACTCCGAAAACGCCCATGGACTCGGTTGTTTTGACAACACGACCACCGGACTCACGTCGGGACTCCTGGATACTGATAGTGTCGTTCAGCCTCTCAATCCTGTACGACACATCGGCAGGACGGTCCAGCCTTACAATCCTCTGATCTTCACGCCAACCAGCAACGTCCAGGAGCGTATTGGCATGAATCACCAGCGCGTCGGCGTTCGAATCCGCCAGATAGAGTTCCCGGAGTTTCCCCAGTGACTGCTCGCTTGCAGGCTCGATAATGGCCACTGGCTCCGGATCAATAGAGCCATTGTTCTTGGCACTTGCGCCCTCTTGCTGGCGGGCTTTTTCGACATTGGTTATCAGTTTGAGCGCATCGGTGTAGTGCTCGCCTTCACTGCCCGCCAGACTGACGTACTTTTCCAACGCTGCTTGTGCCTCATTGTAGTGATCAGATTCCAGCATCACGCGGCCGCGAAAATAGAAATAGTTCGCCGGTTTCTCCCCCTCCAGTTGCTGGAGACGGTTCAGGTACTCACCCGCTTCACCCCAGCTCTCTGAGGAAACGGCCTCTTCAGTGGCAAGCATTAATCGACGGGTCTCGTGTTCAGGCTCAAGGGCACTAACCTGACCGGCCATCAGTAGGGATGCCAACATAAAACCACTGACTGAACGACGCCCGACTCGGGTTATCTTCACCATCTTGTTTACTCCTGCTGATTATCCCGGGCGGCGTCTTCGTCCACCGTGGGCCCGACCGGATCGCTGGTGTCATCCACACCATCGGCGTCCACTTCGGCTTGATCCAAAATCGCTTTCGGGAGTTCTTTTTTAACACGAACGCCCAACTCCACAAAGCGATTGGCTTGCGAGATAAGGTTGCCGCGACCACGGGTGAGCGTATTCATCGCCGAATCATAGGTTCCCTGCGCGGTGTGCAACTGGCTGCCCAGCTTTTCCATCGCTTCTACAAAAACCCGAAGCTTGTCGTACACCGCACTGGCACGGTCGGCAATCCTACGCGCATTCTGGCTTTGACGCTCGTATCGCCAGATATTTTCAATGGTTCGCAAGGTCGCAAGCAATGTCGTCGGTGTAACCACAATAATCTTTCGCTCGAATGCTTCTGCGAATAGGTTCTCGTCCTGCTGAAATGCAGCCACAAACGCCGGTTCAATGGGCATGAAAAGAAACACGAAATCCGGAGAGTGCAGGCCATGAAGCTGGCTGTAATCTTTCTCGCTCAGGGCGCGAATATGATTACGCACCGCCTCAACGTGCTGGCGAAGGGCTTCTTCCCTGGCAGTCTCATCCTCTTCCGTTGCCCACTGCTGGTAGGCCAGCAGGGACACCTTCGAATCCACCACCAGGTTTCGGCTGTCCGGCAAATGAACGATGACATCGGGGCGCAGCAACTGGTTGTCATCATCTCGGTAGCTGCCCTGGGTTTCATACTCAATACCCTTGCGCAAACCGGAGCGCTCGAGGACGCGCTCCAGAATCAGCTCGCCCCAGTTGCCCTGGATTTTCTTGTCTCCTTTAAGCGCCTTCGTGAGGTTGGAAGCTTCTTCGGTGATCTGGCGGTTCAGTTCCTGCAGGGATTTGATCTCACCCCTTAATGCCTGTCGATCCCGAGTTTCGGTGGTATAGACATCCTCTACCCGTTTACGGAAATCCTGGAGTTGATCCCGGAATGGGTTCAGCAGGGTGTCGATGCTGGTGCGGGTCTGCTGGCTGAAGCGCTCGCTCTTCTGCTCGAAAATACGATTCGCAAGATTCTCGAACTCCTGTTTCAACGCATCACGATTTCGTTCCAGTAACTCCAGTTTCTCCGTGGTTGCACGGCGCTCCTTGTCCAGCGTTACTTCCTGCTCGCGCTGGGCAACCCTGGCGTCGCCAAGCTCGCGGGAGAGCTCATCGGCTCGCTGCTGCTGGGACTTCCTCTCGGTTTCGAGTTGTTCTATGCGATCCAGCCGCGCCTTACTTTCGGATTCCAGCCCGGCCACCCGATTTTCCAGCGTTGCCGCACGCTGTCGCCAATGTTCGGTGTCCCGGCTCGCCTGCTCTGCCTCGGTTTTGCCGTTTTCGAGAGCAGCTTCAAGCTGATGGAGGCGCTGTTCGTCCATCGCCCGCGTGTACTCAAGCTCCCGAAGTGCGGATCTGGCACGGCCCCCCTTAACCATTGAAAACACCAGACAGCACAGCGCTAGCACCAACAAAATCAGCAAAGTGACGGTTTCCGGCCTACGCCCCACTATATCGATGATTGCCTCGGGCACCCCGATCTCCTCTAAATGACTGACTCAAACATTACGATAGAACAACAGTTTACCGTATTCGTGGAACCTTTTTGTTCGGACTCACGTCAAAGGTTTGCCATTCACTGGTTCTAGTGGACCAATTGGCAAATTTCCCGACCCAAGGCATCCGGCTCTGGACTCGGAACGTAATATCATCTAAAACGGTGAATGTGGCCTGTTTGCCGACAGAATGGCTGGTTTGCTGCCGGGTGCCAAGGTCCAGGAGCAGTATAAGGGACAGGAATTCAACATGCTCAAAGAGCTATGGAGAAAATTGGGATCTGAATTCTCCCATTCCGGGTGTTCGGACGTGGAAGGCCGTGAATACCGCAGGCCTGGCGCTCAAGCCAGCCACGGTGGTTTTCGCATTCTTCCCCATATGACCCACACCGGGGAATTCCACCTGGAAAGACTGACTGGCATCCTGAAGGGGCGCTACGGCAGAACCTTTCAGAACAATGGTGACGAATCCATCCGCGATCTGATTCACTTCGCTTCCCGCATTCAGGATCAGGATGTCCAGAGAGAACTGCTGCTGTTTTACCTGAACTGCTCCCCTGTGGTGCAGGAATACCTTCGTTCCGAAGAAGTTCTTGCTCAAAACCACTTCCTTTCCCGGACATCCGGGAAAAAATAATACCCGCCGTTAATGATCTGTAAACCGACTCAACAGTTATGTTGTTGTATACTGCCGGCCTGTGATTACAAGTGGCTGTTCTAGCACACCCGAATTATCCTTGCAGCACTCTGTAATTAAAGTATCAAAGTCGTGGATTCAGGGGTTTCGGATCTTGTCTATACGTTCAGAGTTTGGAAAGTTGGCCGCGGCCGGCCTTGTGGTATCACTCATCACCGGCTGCACTGCGGATCGTTACTTTATGGTGCCGAAGCAGGATCTTGACGCGCTGAATACCTCCGTTATTAATCAGGGTGAACAGGTCGTTCGCCTTGAGAACCGGACGGATGAGAATTTCCAGGCGCTGACCCGGCTGAATGAGGAATCCACGAAAACCATCCTCGACGCCATCACCGAACAGGTCGAAAAACCCGCCTGCCCTCCCACCCCCAAACAGCAGGCCTGCACAGCGGGGCAGTCTGGTTCCAAAAGCGATGGAAGGGCCGACCGACTCAAGGGCAAGGTTGTTGTTGGAGAGTTGGAGAAATTCTACCTTGCTGGCCCCGGCCTGATTTACGATGCTCGCATTGACAGCGGGGCCGAAACCTCTTCATTGGATGCCCGAAACATCACGCGGTTTGAACGGGATGGGAATAACTGGGTAAGGTTTGACGTGCCGGTACCTGACTCCGAAGACATGGTAACGCTGGAACGGGAAATCTCACGCCGGGTCAGGATTATCCAGTCCAGCACCGATGAATCGGAACGCCGTGTGGTGGTGGAGTTGCAGTTCATGATTGGCAACCACCGGCAACAGGCTGAGTTTACACTGACCAACCGAGAGCACCTCTCACACACGGTGCTGGTTGGCCGCAACATTCTGAGGGACGTCATGTTGATTGATGTGGGCAAGGAGTTCGCCACCGAACTGCCCGACAAACTGCCAGCCGAAGAAAATGGGGACCAACCTTGAGTAGCCGCTCACGCATTCCGTTTTTTTTCGCCATCCTCCTTCTTATTGCGGCTGGAATTTCGATAGCCACTTGGCGGCACGTCGAGCTCGGCATTCCCTGGTTTACGGGGGAGCAAAAGCCGGTCTGGATGGTTGAGGCCCGAGTGGACTTCGATGGCACCGGAGAACCCGTACTCGCCAGCCTGAACATCCCCGATCAGCCACCCCAATTCCGCATTATTTCGGAGCAGGCTGCATCTCCCGGTTACGGTTTTTCCATCGTGGATGACTCCGGTGAACGCCGGGCTGAGTGGTCAAAGCGCAACGTTAGCGGCCCCCAGACGCTCTACTTCAAGGTTCAACTGATACCTGATGACAGAGCCCTGGGCAGCCAGCCCAAACGACCGCCCAAACCTGAACCGGTCTTCTGGGAAGAACCTCAGGCAACAGCCGTGGAAGAGTTGTTGCAACAGGCCGCTGAACGCTCCAGCACGCCTGAGAGCATGACCCGGGAACTGATTAAACTGCTCCAACCGGACCAGGGCGCCCAGAACACCACCCTGCTCGTGTCCGAAGCAAACTACATTGATCTGCTGACCCGGATGCTCAATCATGCAGGCATTCCCGCTCGAACGGCAGACGGCCTGGCCCTGGAAGATGCCAGGCGACGCCAGCAACTTCGTCCATTCCTGCAGATCTATGACGGTTCCCGATGGCTGACCTTCAACCCCCGCACAGCGGAACAGGGGCTTCCGGAACATGTCTTGCTGTGGCGACAGGCTGCAGCTTCCCTGCTGGATATTGTCGGCGGTGACAATTCAGACGTTAGCTTTTCCATGCTTCGGCAAACCATCCCGGCACTGCAATTGGCGCAGGCTCAGTCCAGCGAGAATGGCCTCGGCTTCCTGAGTCTTTACCAGCTCCCCATTGAAGAGCAAAGCATGTTCAGAATGCTTCTGCTGCTTCCCCTTGGGGCGCTCGTGGTGGCCTTTATGCGAATTGTCGTCGGCATACGAACGTCCGGCACGTTCATGCCGATACTGATCGCCGTGGCCTTTGTGCAGACGACACTGATTCCGGGGCTGATAGCCTTTATTTCCGTGGTGGCCATTGGCCTGCTCATGCGTGGCTACCTGTCGAGCCTTAACCTGCTGCTGGTCTCGCGAATATCCGCGCTGATCATTCTCGTGATCTTTATCACGGCCGGGCTGAGCATTGCGGGTTATCAAATGGGCTTCAACACGGGGATGACGGTTACCTTCTTCCCCATGGTGATTATCGCCTGGACGATAGAGCGCATGTCCATACTCTGGGAAGAGGAAGGCGCCCGGGAGGTGTTTGTTCAGGGAGCCGGTAGTTTGTTTGTGGCAGTCTGCGCATTTCTGATTATGAGCGCGCCCCTGGCGAGCCACCTGACGTTTAATTTCCCGGAACTTCATTTCGTGGTTTTGGGGCTGATCCTGCTGATGGGACAGTACACGGGCTACAAGCTCACAGAGCTCCGTCGTTTTTATCCGATGAAGGCGTATAACTGATGGGCTGGATTTCGCCCTTCAAGCTGAACCAACTGGGCATGCTGAACATGAACCGGCGCAATGTGGACTACATTGCGCGGTACAATAGCCGTTCTTCATACCCCTTGGTGGACAACAAACTCAAAACCAAGCTGGTGGTTGCCGAATACGATGTTCGCACCCCCAGGCTGCTGCAGGTGGTGCGTCAGCAACACGAAATCTCCCATTTCCGGGAAATGGCAGAGGACCTGGACGGCTTTGCCATCAAACCGGCCAAGGGTTCCGGAGGTAAAGGGATTACCGTGATTACCGGCCGGGACGATAACGATTACGTCAAGGCCTCGGGCTCGCGGGTATCCTCGAGCCACCTTGAGCGCCACCTGTCCAACATTCTTGCCGGGCTCTACTCGCTGGCCGGCACGCCCGACGTCGCCATTGTCGAGAACCTGGTGGAATCGATTCCATCACTCGCCAAGTATTCCTTCCAGGGTGTACCGGATATCCGCATCGTCGTTTTTCAGGGCTACCCCGTGATGGCAATGCTTCGGCTGGCTACAACCGCTTCAGATGGCAAGGCTAATCTACACCAGGGTGCCGTAGGTGTTGGACTCAATATCGCCAATGGCCACAGCCTGAATGCGGTACAGTTCAATCGACCGATCACCCTGCATCCCGATACAGGCCTCGCCCTGGAGAACCTGGTGATTGATGACTGGCAGGAAATGCTGGTAATGGCATCACGATGCTACGAGGCAACCGGGCTGGGATATATGGGTGTCGATCTGGTCGTGGACGCAAACGAAGGGCCTTTGCTGCTTGAGCTGAACGCCCGCCCCGGCCTGGCCATCCAGATGGCTAATGGTCGCGGTCTGTTGCCGCGCCTGAGGCAGATCGAAGCCCTCCGAAGGACGCACTTCACCCCGGAAGAAAGAGCCGCATTCGCCATGGATACCTTCACGTCCAAAACCTGACCTTCAAATAGCAGGCACAAAAAAACCGGGGCGAACCCCGGTTTTTTTACTTTCTCACACTTCTCAGAGCTTACCTTCGGCAATCAGCAGCTTGCGCTCATGGGTGAGGCCTTTCAGCAGCCCCCAGGTCATGACCAGCAATACTGCTGTAAACGGCAGTCCTGCCGTAATGGCAGCCGCCTGGATAGCGCCCAGTGCGTCTTCACCGCCACCGAAAATCAGTGCTGCGGCAATGGCACCTTCCATTACCACCCAGAACACACGCTGAGCTGTCGGCGCGTCGGTTTTACCACCCGCGGTAATGCTGTCGACGACCAACGAACCGGAATCAGAAGATGTCACGAAGAACACCAGCACCAGCACGATACCCACGAAGGATGAGATGGCAACGAACGGTAGGTTAGCGAACATCTGGAACATTGCCAGGGACACATCCGTCAAGCCATTCTCAGCCAGAGCACCAACACCGTCCTGGATCTGCTCCAGTGCGGAACCACCAAATGCGCTCATCCAGACCACGGTAATAACGGTTGGTACGATCAGCACCGCTGTCACGAACTCACGAACCGTACGACCCTTGGACACGCGGGCGATAAA
The DNA here is from genome assembly GCF_042604615.1 of Marinobacter sp. M5B. NCBI lineage: Bacteria > Pseudomonadati > Pseudomonadota > Gammaproteobacteria > Pseudomonadales > Marinobacteraceae > Marinobacter > Marinobacter sp. M5B. Next base: position 1,630,723 of record NZ_CP156894.1, on the reverse strand, counting down.
CATACCAACGAACGGTGACCAGGAAATCCACCAGGCCCAGTAGAAGACTGTCCAGCCGTGGAACCAGGCCTGGTCTTCGCGACCAAACGGATTGCTCAGTGTCAGGGCGTTACCAACGTAACTCGATGAGGTTACCCAGATGGTTTCAAAGATGGTCATGGTCGGACCGGCGAAGATGATGAAAAACAACAAAATACCGGCCAGCGACATGTTGAGGTTACTCAGAATCTTTACACCACCGTCGAGACCACGCAGCACCGAAATCAGGGCTACGGCCGTCACGCCGGTAATGATCGCCATCTGCACATTGATACCTGACGAAATCCCGAACAGGTAATCCAGGCCGGAAGCAGCCTGTTGCGCACCAAAACCAAGAGACGTGGCGAGACCAAAAATGGTTGCCACCACCGCCAGGATATCAATGATATGACCGGGCCAGCCCCAAACCCTATCACGGAGCAGTGGGAAGAACGCAGAGCGAATGGTCAGCGGCATGTTCTTGTTGTAGGCGAAAAACGCCAGAGACAGAGCCACAATCGCGTAGATTGCCCAGGGATGCAGACCCCAGTGATACATGGTCGCACCCATGGCCAACCGCGCGCCCTCGGCCGTATTGGCCTCAACGCCGAGCGGCGTTTCATACCAGCCTGTGTAGTAGGCGACTGGCTCGGCGACGGCCCAGAACATGAGACCGATACCCATACCTGCTGCAAAGAGCATGGCAAACCACGACATCGTCGAAAATTCTGGCTTGGCGTCCATCCCGCCGATGCGGATTTTGCCAACGGGCATGAATATAAGAGCAAGGGAGACAACGACAAAAATGTTGGCACTGATCAGGAAAAACCAGTCAAATTGTGCGATGGTCCACCATTTGGCGCCGTCGAGGAGCTCCTTCGCCTCTCCCGGGAAAATCAGCGTCCCGATTACAAACGCAACAACGATTATTGCCGTAATCGGAAAAACTGGCGCGTGTAGGTCCAGGCCAAACGGATTAATATTATCCTGGCCTGCGACGTAATCCGTTTGGTACTCGTCTTTTACAACGTCGCCCACGTTTTGAGCCTCCTGTTGGTGAAAATCTTTTCAATATTCGGATGCAAACGTTACAAGCTCGCCATCTTATTGCTTTGAGTTCAAAACATCAAAGAACGGACAACTTACGCCCTGAAAACAATCTTAGACCAATATTTCAGTGTTCGTACAAATTACTCCTTGATCCGTCTTGCCATACGGGAACGTATCTCCCGCACTTATACTGTTAATATTCTGCAAACATACTACACATCCACTCAGAGGAGTTTATGGCTAAAACCGAAACCTTCCCCTTCCGATATACGCTTTATGCGCTGAGCCTGACCGGCTTTATCGTTTCTCTACTGGCCAGTACCATCTGGGGGGGCTGGTTTTATGTCGTCCCCGTCCTGCTCGGGGGATTGGCGGCAACCGGCACATGGGATCTGCTTCAGCGTAAACGCACTGTTAGCCGAAATTACCCCATCCTCGCCCATTTTCGATATTTTCTTGAATCGATTGGCCCGGAAATACGCCAGTACTTCATCCAGTCCGACACCGACGAACGCCCCTTTTCACGTGAACAGCGCACCATCGTTTACCAGCGAGCCAAGAACGTACTCGACAAGCGCCCTTTCGGCTCACAGTTAGGTATGTATGACGAGGGTTTTGAGTGGATCAACCATTCCCTCCAGCCTTCTGCACTGAAAGACGCTGACTTCCGGATCGTGATTGGCAAACAGTGCGCCAAGCCCTATAACGCCAGCGTCTTCAACATCTCGGCGATGAGTTTTGGCTCGTTGTCGGCCAATGCCATCCTGAGCCTCAATGCTGGCGCAAAAATGGGGAACTTCTATCACGATACCGGCGAAGGCTCCATATCCCGCTATCACCGGGAACCGGGCGGAGATCTGGTCTGGGAAATTGGTTCCGGATACTTCGGATGTCGCAACGAAGACGGCACTTTCAACGAAGAGAGGTTCGCCCGCAATGCCACTCTCGACCAGGTAAAAATGATAGAGGTCAAACTATCCCAGGGTGCCAAACCTGGACATGGGGGCATTCTTCCCGGCGAGAAAGTGACACCGGAAATTGCCGAGGCCCGCGGCGTCGAAGCTGGCAAGGATGTCGTTTCCCCGGCAAGCCATTCAGCGTTCTCTACACCCAGGGAATTTCTCGAGTTTCTGGAGAAACTCCGTGAGCTATCGGGCGGCAAACCGGTGGGCTTCAAACTGGCTATAGGCCATCCCTGGGAGTGGTTCGCCATCGTCAAGGCCATGCTGGAGACAGGAAAAACACCCGATTTCATCGTTGTGGATGGCGGTGAAGGCGGCACCGGCGCGGCTCCTCTGGAGTTCATCAACCGTATTGGAACACCCATGACGGAGGCCCTGTTGCTGGTACACAACACACTCGTGGGCACCAACCTGCGCGAACACATTGCCATTGGCGCTGCGGGCAAGATCACCTCAGCATTCAACATAGCCCGGACCCTGGCCCTGGGGGCAGACTGGTGTAACGCGGCAAGGGGCTACATGTTCTCTCTCGGCTGCATACAGGCGCTCAGTTGCCATACAGGAAAATGCCCCAGCGGTGTTGCAACCCAAGACCCAAGGCGAAGCCAAAAGCTTGATGTTCAGGATAAGAGCCAGCGTGTTTACAACTATCACAAGAACACCCTGGAAGCCTTGATGAACCTGCTTGAGGCGTCAGGGCTCAAGCACCCCTCCGAACTTGGGCCGGAACACATCATCCGCCGCACCTCCAAGACGGAAACCCATTCCTATATGGACCTGTTTCCCTTTCTGGAGCCGGGTGCCCTTCTGGAAGGAGAGACCGGTGAAAGAGTGTTTGATACCTACTGGCCGAACGCTACCCCGGACAGCTTCGATCCGCCGGAGTTTATTCGTCAGCTTCGAGAAACCAAACTGCGATAGAAATGCCCGAAGAATTCGGCGATTGGATGTTTATTTTTATCCGAGGCTGGTGTAGACTTCGCTCCCGCTAAGCCACTGAGATATCTCTCAAGTTTCTCTCTGGCCACTGGCAATTTCGGGGCGTAGCGCAGCTTGGTAGCGCACTTGCATGGGGTGCAAGGGGTCGTAGGTTCAAATCCTACCGTCCCGACCAAATTCCCTACACAAAGCCCGGGCCGAAAGGCCCGGGCTTTGTTGTTTTCACAGACGACTGCTAGCCAAAGTGGAAGAAGGCCAGCTTGTTACCGTCCAGGTCTCTCACGTAGGCGCCATAGAACTGATCAGGGATCCGCTGGCCAGGCTCGCCGTCACAGCTCGCACCCAACTCCAACGCTCGCTTGTAGTGGGCATCTACCGCCTCCTTGGACCCTGGGTGAATGGCGACCATATTGCCATTGCCCGGCTGATTGGGTTCGCCATCGTAGGGAGTGCACACGGCCAGCATCGGCGCCTTCATACTCTCCCCAATAAACGCAATGCGGCCCATATCCAGAAGGACCCTAGCGCCGATATCTCCCAACAGTTCCGAGTAAAAGGCCTTGGCTCGGGACATATCACTGACGCCAATCGTTACGTATCCAATCATGCTGTTATTCTCCGGTGTGAGTGTCGGTCAACTATACGACCTATTTGTTCATTTCGGCGACTGCCACCAACAAAAAAGCCGAAGGCGAACCTTCGGCTTTCAGCTTCAAAAACGTCTCACTTCACCGGCGTATTGAGCACGTCGAGAACATCTTCCAGTTCGGTAATCATCTGCCGGATCAGCTGCTTGTACTGGGAGGTATCGTCTTTCACCTCGTGGCTGCTGAGCTTCTGCTTGGCCCCGCCAATGGTGTAGCCCTGATCATACAACAGGCTGCGGATCTGGCGGATGGTAATGACATCGGCACGCTGATAGTAGCGGCGGTTGCCACGGCGCTTGACCGGAGAAAGCTGAGGGAACTCTTGCTCCCAGTATCTGAGCACGTGCGCTTTTACAGCACAAAGTTCGGCAACTTCACCAATGGTGAAATAACGCTTCCCCGGTATCGTGGGTAATTCGTTGTTATGACTGGGTTCCAGCATACGCTTCTACTTTCTGTTTTAGTTTTTGTCCCGGGCGGAACGTAACAACACGCCGTGCACTGATCGGAATTTCCTCACCGGTCTTCGGGTTCCGTCCCGGCCGCTGTTTCTTGTCACGCAGATCAAAGTTACCAAATCCCGACAACTTCACCTGTTCGTTGTGGCTGAGAGCGCCTCTGATCTCGTCGAAAAAAGCTTCCACCATTTCCTTGGCTTCACGTTTGTTGAGACCCAACTCCTCGTACAACCGCTCTGCCATCTCCGCTTTCGTCAAAGCCGCCATCTGCTAACTCCTCAGTGTTGCCCCCAACTCTTCGCGCAGTGCGTCAATCACACCGTTGAAGAGCGAATGCACCTCTTCTTCATTTAGTGTGCGCTCGGGATGCTGCCAGAACAGGCTGAGAGCGAGGCTTCGGTTGCCTTCACCCAGGCTTTCACCTTCATAAACATCAAACGCACGCAAAGCCGTGAGGTGCTCCCCGGCGTGCTTTTTCGCTACACGCTCGACGTCTGCAAACCCCACGTCGCTTCCGATAATAATAGCCAAATCCCGCCGAACTTCTGGGAATTTTGAAATATCTTTGAAATTAGGCACATATCCAGAAACGACCGAATTCAAGAATAGCTCAAACATCAGAATCGTGCCATTAAGTTCCAGTTTTTTCTGCACTTGTGGGTGCAATGTGCCCAGCCAGCCTACATGTTCTCCGTCCCGCATCAACTCCGCCGTCTGGCCCGGGTGCAATGCGGGATGCTGACTGGCAAGGAACTGAACCTCGATACCAAGGAGCTGGAACAGACTCTCCAGCTCTCCTTTTACGTCAAAGAAATCGGCGTTTCTGCGACCGTTTGCCCAATTCTCTGGCAATTGCCCACCTGCGATCACCCCAGCGAGCATGGGCTGCTGATCAATCCGGTCGCCGTCTTTCACGAAACGGAGCCCGGTTTCGAACAGCCGAATTCGAGGTTGCTGACGGTTCTGATTGTAAGCCACGGTTTTCAGCAGTCCGCTCCAGAGGCTCGTGCGCATGACAGACAGATCCGACGAAATCGGGTTTGCCAGCGCAATGCCTTCCCGCTCTGGATCAATCAGGCCCTGAACCTTCGGGTCTACAAAGCTGTAGGTAATCGCTTCCTGGTATCCACACGTCACGAAATAGTTCTGGATAGCCGATACCGGGCGGACGGCCTCTTCCTGCGTGCGAAGGCCGAGTGATCCCGTGGGTTCCGTGACCGGCAGGTTGTTGTAACCGTATATCCGTCCAATTTCTTCGATCAGATCCTCTTCGATACTGATATCCGGGCGGAAACTCGGCACGTGTACCCGCCAGCCATCCTTCAGCAGCTTATCGATATGAAGGCCCAGACGGGTCAGAATTTCTTCCACCGTAGTGCGGTCGATCTCCAGCCCCAACACGTCGGCAACACGTGTCTCCCGAAGGTCCACCGTGCGGTCTTCAGGCAAGTCCTGCTTGCTGACAACCTCGACAATATCCCCAGGCTCGCCACCCACGATGGACATCAACAATGCCGTTGCACGCTCCATGGCATCGCGGGCAAGCTCGTAGTCCACGCCACGCTCGAACCTATGTGAAGCGTCCGTGTGAAGGCCATAGTGGCGCGCCTTACCCGCCAGAGTAATCGGATCAAAATAGGCAGCCTCAAGGATCAGGTCGCGGGTTCGCTCACTCACTCCGGAATGCTCGCCACCCATCACACCGGCAATCGCTATCGGCTTGGCGTGATCCGCGATAACCAGGGTATCCGGGGTCAGTTCCACTTCCTGTCCATCCAGCAATACCAACTTTTCACCCTGCATTGCCCGGCGCACAACAATGCCACCCTCTATTTCCTCACGGTCAAAGGCGTGTAGGGGCTGACCCAGTTCAAGCATCACATAGTTGGTAACATCCACCGCAGCGTCGATAGAGCGGATCCCGGAGCGGCGAAGCTTTTCCTGCATCCACAGTGGGGATTCAATGCTAAGGTCCACGTTGCGCAGGATTCTCCCCAGATACCGGGGGCAGCCTTCGGGGTCTTTCACGGCGATGTCAGGCACCTCTGAGTGCACTGCTTCCACGGGGAGAATTTCCGGCCCCTCAACCACAAGGCTGTTCAGTACCCCGACTTCCCGGGCGATCCCTTTGATCGACAGGCAATCACTGCGATTCGGCGTCAGATCCACATCGATGGTGACGTCGTTCAACTTGAGAAACTCACTCAGCTCCTGGCCTACCGGCGCATCGTCCGGCAACTCCATCAGGCCGTCATGGCTGTCCGAAAGGCCAAGCTCTGACTCTGAGCACAGCATTCCTTCCGAAGGTTGCCCACGCAGCTTGGCCTTCTTGATCTTGAAGTCGCCCGGCAACACCGCTCCGACGACGGCAAACGGCACCTTCAGGCCGTCGCGCACGTTGGGCGCACCGCAAACCACCTGTACCGTTTGAGCACCATCACTGACCTGACAAACCCGAAGCTTATCCGCATCGGGATGAGGCGATACCGACACAACCTCACCCACAACAATGCCACTGAACTTGCCGGCTACCGGCTCAAATCCGTCAACTTCCAGACCCGCCATGGTGATCTGATCCATCAATGCCTGGGTATCATTCGCCGGATTGACCCATTCGCGTAGCCACTGTTCACTGAATTTCATGGTATCTGCCTTGTCCTGATGCGGTGTTGCCTGTTAGTTCGTTTACCTTGATGGCGTGTTCAACGGAACTGCCGCAGAAAGCGGAGGTCGTTCTCAAAGAACATGCGCAGGTCATTCACGCCATAGCGAAGCATGGCAAGGCGCTCTACGCCCAGACCAAACGCAAAGCCACGATATTCCTCGGCATCGATACCGCAATGCTCGAATACTTTGGGGTGAACCATGCCGCAGCCCATCACTTCCAGCCATTTGATGCTGCCATCCTCTTCGCGCCCCCATTCGATATCCACCTCGGCGGACGGCTCCGTGAACGGGAAATAGGACGGGCGGAATCGCACTTCCAGGTCGCGCTCGAAGAATACCCGCAGGAATTCCTCAACGGTGCTCTTCAAGTCCGCAAAGCTCACGTCTTTCTCGACCAACAACCCTTCCACCTGGTGAAACATGGGAGTGTGGGTCATATCCGAGTCGCAGCGGTAGACGCGGCCGGGGCAAATCATCCGAAAAGGTGGCTTGCCATCTTCCATGGTGCGAATCTGAACCGGTGAGGTGTGGGTTCGCAGCAATGTGCCGGGATTGAAGTAAAACGTGTCATGCATGGCACGGGCCGGATGGTGGCCGGGAATGTTGAGAGCTTCGAAGTTGTGATAGTCGTCTTCGATTTCCGGCCCCTGCTCCACGGTATAGCCCGCGCGGGAGAAAAATTGCTCAATACGCTGAAGGGTGCGGGTAACCGGATGCAAACCACCCAGATCCTGGCCTCGCCCGGGAAGCGTCACATCAATGGATTCACTGGCGAGTTTTTGCTCGATGGCGGCGCGCTCAAGGTCTGTACGGCGGGCGTTGATAGCCTGCTCCACCTGCCCCTTGGCGTCGTTGATCTTCTGGCCGGCGGCGGGACGTTCTTCCGCAGACAGCTTACCCAGTGTCTTCGCCTGCTGGGTGATCACACCCTTCTTGCCAAGGTATTCAACACGAATCTGATCCAGTGCCTGCAAACTGTCGGCACTTTCAACCGCCGCCAGGCCGTCCTGAACGAGTTGATCCAGGTTTTCCATTGACCCTGCTCCAATCCAGAAATGGAATCACTCTAAACAAAAATAGGGGAAGAGCGCGCCCTTCCCCTATCAGAAGGCGTCTTCATGAACCCATGGAGACGCCTGAATCGATCGGTTAACCGATGAAAGAGCTAAGCGATCACAGAGACGCTTTGGCCTTCTCAACAACAGCGGTAAACGCCTGCTGCTCGTTCATGGCCAGGTCGGCCAGAACTTTACGGTCGATCTCAACATTGGCCTTCTTCAGGCCAGCAATCAGACGGCTGTAAGACAGGCCGTTGGCACGGGCGCCAGCATTGATACGGGCAATCCACAGTGCGCGGAACGAGCGCTTACGGTTACGACGGTCACGGTAAGCGTACTGACCGGCCTTGATAACCGCCTGTTTGGCTACGCGGAAGACGCGGCTACGCGCTCCGTAATAACCCTTGGCCTGACTGAGAATCTTTTTATGACGACGGCGTGCAACCACACCACGTTTTACGCGAGGCATACGTTAATCCTTCTACCTTTAAACCTAAAAAGAAATGGCTAGCGGCTGAATCAGCACGCCGTCATACGTTTGATTGAAGCCACATCGGACTTGGCAATCAACTTGGTACCACGGAGCTGACGCTTACGCTTCGGGCTCTTCTTGGTCAAGATATGACTGGTGAAGGACTGCTTATGCTTAAAGCCAGTAGCGGTCTTCTTGAACCGCTTGGTGGCCCCGCTTTTGGTTTTCATCTTGGGCATTTTTAAAACTCCGCATTCTGTTTTTAAGTGATATCAATGTGCCCCTGAACGACAAATCCCCCGCGACCGCGGGGGATCAGCACCGGATCAGGTTCACTTCTTTTTACGGGGGGCCACTACCATGGTCATCTGGCGGCCTTCCATTTTCGGCCGCTGTTCTACCTGGGCAAGCTCTTCAATATCCACTTCGATCCTGTTCATGAGCTTCATACCAATTTCCTGGTGTGCCATCTCACGCCCACGGAAGCGGATAGTGATTTTGCCGCGGTCCCCGTTTTCAAGGAAACGTACCAGGTTGCGTAGTTTGACCTGATAATCCCCTTCTTCAGTTCCTGGCCGGAACTTAAGCTCTTTGACCTGCGTCTGCTTCTGCTTTTTCTTGGCAGCCGCTTTGGCCTTCTTCTCATCGAAGATTTTCTTGCCGTAGTCCATTATCTTACAGACGATCGGATCGGAATCCGTAACCTGAACCAGGTCAAGAGACGCTTCTTCAGCCTGCTTGAGTGCATCTTCAATCGGTACGACACCGACCTGATTGCCTTCGGCATCGATCAGACGGACTTCAGTTGCGTCAATGTTCTCGTTGATCGGCGCTTTTGGAGTGCGCCCCCGATTCGCTCGCTGTTTAATAATCAGATCTCCGTTTTGGTTCTGCCTTTGCGATTGATTTCGTCAGCCATCAGCTGCTCAAACGCTTCCAGCGATAAAGTTCCCAGATCCTCACCCTTGCGGGTTCTCACCGCAACGGCGTTGTTTTCAACTTCTTTGTCGCCGATAACAACAAGGAAGGGAACTTTGTTAATAGTATGCTCGCGGATTTTAAAGCCGATCTTCTCGTTTCTCAAGTCAGCATTAACCCTATAGCCAAGGGAATCCCACTTTTTCGCAAGATTCTGGCAATAATCCCGCTGATTGTCGGTAATATTCAGCACCGCGATCTGCGTTGGCGCAAGCCATGTCGGGAAAGCGCCCTCGTATTCCTCGATGAGGATACCAATAAAGCGCTCGAACGAACCAAGAACCGCCCTGTGCAACATCACCGGCGTCTTGCGCTCGGAGTTATCTGCCACATATTGGGCACCCAGCCGTCCCGGCATGGAAAAATCGACCTGAATGGTACCACATTGCCACACCCGTCCGATGCAGTCTTTCAGCGAAAACTCGATTTTCGGGCCATAAAAGGCGCCCTCACCCGGCAAAAGCTCCCAATCAACGCCTTCCCGGTTCAATGCTTCTTCCAGCGCGGCTTCCGCTTTGTCCCAGACTTCGTCCGAGCCAACCCGCTTTTCAGGACGGGTTGAGAGCTTGTAAAGAATCTCCGTAAACCCGAAATCCGCATAAATCTCGTGGAGCATGCCGATAAAGTCAGACACTTCCTGCTGAATGGCATCCTCTTCGCAGAATATGTGGGCATCGTCCTGGGTAAATCCGCGAACCCGCATCAAACCATGCAAGGCACCAGACGCCTCGTTACGGTGACAGGAACCGAACTCGGCCAGACGCAGAGGCAGGTCCTTGTAGCTTTTCAGGCCCTGGTTGAAAACCTGCACATGGCAAGGACAGTTCATCGGCTTGATGGCGTAATCGTGCTTCTCGGACTCCGTGGTAAACATGTCGTCCTTGAACTTGTCCCAGTGCCCTGACTTTTCCCAAAGCGCCCTGGAAACCACCTGCGGCGTCTTGATCTCCTGGTAACCATGCTCATGCTGCTTGCGGCGCATGTACTGCTCGATCTCCTGATACAGGGACCAGCCATCCGGATGCCAGAACACCATGCCCGGGGCCTCTTCCTGCATGTGGAACAGGCTCAATTTCTTGCCGATCTTGCGGTGGTCGCGCTTCTCGGCCTCTTCCAGGCGATGCAGATAGGCCTTCAGGTCTTTCTTGTTGCCCCAGGCAGTGCCATACACCCTCTGCAACTGCTCGTTGCTGGTATCACCGCGCCAGTAGGCGCCGGCAACCTTGGTCAGCTTGAAGGCCTTGAGCTTGCCGGTGTTGGGCACGTGAGGGCCACGACACAGATCGATAAAGTCACCCTGGCGGTAGAAGGACAGATCTTCCTCACCGGGAATATCCTCAATGATTCGAACCTTGTATTCCTCGCCCATCTCATCAAACAGACGGACAGCTTCGTCACGGGACATGACCGATCGGGACACCGGAATATCCTGCTTGGCCAGCTCTTCCATGCGCTTTTCGATCCGGCTCAGGTCTTCATTGGTGAACGGCCGGTCGAATTTGAAATCGTAATAGAACCCGTTATCCACAACCGGACCAATAGTCACCTGAGCGGAAGGAAACAGTTCCTTGACCGCCATGGCCAGGAGATGTGCGGTGGAGTGGCGGATAATGTCGACGCCGTCTTCATCACGCTCGGTGACAATGGCAAGCTCAGCGTCTTCTTCAATCGGGAAGCTGGTATCGACCAGTTGGCCATTTACACGGCCGGCAATGGCGGCCTTGGCAAGCCCGGCACCAATGTCTGCGGCGACATCGTGAACGGTAACAGATTCGGCAAAACTGCGGTGACTGCCATCCGGCAGGGTAACAACAGGCATAGTAGGCTCCTAGGGACTCAGAGGTGATCCGTACCAAAGACCACATGTTGACGGTTGGCCGCGATACAAACCGCGGACCGTTGCGCGCAGGAGTTTAACAGAAAAAAGCCCGGCAGGTTAATGCCGGGCTTTTAAGGGGAAAAGGGTCAGCCGTAGGCGCTGGCCTCTTCGGGTGTGCGTCGCCGCAATTGGCCGAACGCGACAAGACCAAGCAGTATAAGCGCGGGAATGAACATAAGTTCCTTCGGCGGGCGCTCATTCTCAACCTGCACGGCATCAATGGTCCAGCCGAAGCTGACGCCGGCGTTCTCTGCCTGGCTACCATAGCCAACGAAATCCACCACCATCGTGTCATCCTGACGCGACAGCTCAAGGCCAGCGCTCGCCAGTCTCGCCTCCGGGGATTCCGCTGCGGGTAGCTCCAGACTGAGATAGGTGGAAACTTCGTCACCACTCAGGGACATGCCCGATGCCTGCACTACCAGGGACTCGCCTGCGGGCACATTTTCAATATGCTCAATCACCTCGGTACCCGGCCTGTCCTGCGTTGCCGGGTAGACCATGTCCCACCAATACCCTGGACGGAACAGGGTAAACGTGATCAGCAGCAGCAGAGCCGACTCCCACTTGTAGCTCTTGGTAAACCAGTAACCCTGAGTGGCCGCCGAGAAGACCAGCATGGCCGTCACCGCACTGGCAACCGTCACCAGCAAATCCACCCAACCCGTCAGGCCAATCAACAACAACTGGGTGTTGAAGATGAACATGAAGGGCAGAATCGCTGTCCGAATATCGTACGTGAAGCCCTGCACACCCGTTCGTATCGGGTCCGCCCCGGAGATAGCCGCCGCCGCGTAGGCGGCCAGCCCCACGGGCGGCGTATCATCCGCCAGTATGCCGAAATAGAACACGAACAGATGGACAGCGATCAAAGGCACCAACAAGCCATTCTGGGCGCCCAGTGTCACGATAACCGGAGCCATCAGGGTGGAAACCACGATGTAGTTGGCGGTCGTAGGCAGCCCCATACCCAGAATCAGACTGATAATCGCTGTGAAAACCAGCATCAGCAACAGGTTGCCGCCGGAGATGAACTCCACAAACTGGGTCATCACCAGGCCAATGCCTGTCAGCGTCACCGTGCCCACCACAATGCCGGCGGTGGCTGTCGCCACACCGATACCAACCATATTCCTCGCGCCAGTTACCAGCGAGAGGGTGAGGTCAACGAGGCCGGTTTTTGTTTCCGCAAGGAAGTGACCTTTTTTGCGGAAAAACGCTTTCAGTGGCTGCTGAGTGATCACGATGAAAATCATAAACACCGTGGCCCAGAATGCTGATAGCTGGGGCGAAAACCGCTCAACAGTCAGGCACCAGACCAGGACAACCACTGGCAACAGGAAGTACAAGCCGGTCTTAACCGTTGGCCCCACGTCAGGCAGTGTATCCATTGAGGATTCAGGATCGTCCTGAGCCAGTTCCGGAAAGCGGGTGGAGTACCAGACCAGTCCGATATAAATGAGCAGTAGCAGCGGCCCGAGAACCCACACAGCCGCTTCGCCCAGAAGCACCTTCAGCCATCCAATGCCGTAATACACGATGAACGTGAGAGCACTCAGGCCGATCAGAATCACAACCCAGTTCAGCATACGCTGCGCGAGAGTCGGGCGATTCGGACGTTCAATACCCTTCATCTTGAGCTTACAGGCCTCAAGGTGAACGATGTAGATCAACGCCACGTAGGAGATCAACGCTGGCAGGATGGCGTGTTTGATCACTTCCAGGTAGGAAATGCCCACGTACTCAACCATCAGGAAGGCTGCCGCGCCCATAATGGGAGGCGTCAACTGACCGTTAGTGGATGCAGCTACCTCAACAGCACCCGCCTTGGTAGCGGGGAAACCAACCCGCTTCATCAGGGGGATGGTAAAGGTGCCGGTTGTCACCACGTTGGCGATGGACGAACCTGAAATCACACCGCTCAGACCACTGGATACCACCGCAGCCTTGGCGGGACCGCCGCGCATGTGCCCGAGCATGGCGTAGGCAACCTGGATAAAGTAGTTGCCCGCCCCTGCCCGTTCCAGCAGCGCACCGAATAACACGAACAGGAAAACAAAACTGGTGGAAACGCCGAGAGCGACGCCAAACACGCCTTCCGTACCCAGCCACATATGGGAAGACAGCTTGCTCAGACTGGCCCCTTTGTGGGAAATCACATCCGGCATATAGGGGCCGGCCAGCGCGTAGATAAGGAACACACCAGCAACGATGGTCAGCGGCAGCCCCAGTGCGCGGCGAGTTGCTTCCAGCAGCAGTACCAGACCACCAAGTGCAATGATCAGGTCCTGGGTAATCGGCGAGCCCGGACGCGTCGCAAGCTGGTCATAAAACAGATACAGATAAGAGGCTGCAAAAGCGGCAGCCAGGGCAAGAATCCAGTCGTAAACCGGTACGTGGTCAACATTCCTGCCACGAATCATGGGATAAGCCGCAAACGCGAGGAACGCTGCAAAGGCGAGATGAATGGATCTTGCTTCCGTCGAGTTAAAAACACCGAACTCAACAATGTAGGGGAGCGGTGACGCTATCCATAGCTGAAAGAGGGACCAGAGCAGAGGGACAACAAAGAGAATCTTTGCAGCCGTACCGGTCGCAGCCCTTCCACCGGTCTCGGTTTGGAGAACCTCTGCAACCTTCTTGCTGTCGATGGTATCCCCGGCTCTCGGTTCGCTATTGGTCATAGCTGGGTCCTGTAAGAATATAGCGGGTCGGAGATCAGAACACCGCGGGCAGGCCTGCCCGCGGTGTCGTTTTACCGGTTACAGGATCAGTCGATCAGGCCGGCTTCTTTATAGTACTTCGCCGCGCCCGGGTGCAGAGGTGCACTCAACGCGTCGGATACCATTTCTTCTTTCTTCAGGTTGGCAAACGCAGGGTGCAGGCGCTTGAAGCTGTCAAAGTTCTCGAATACAGCCTTGACCACTTCGTACACTACGTCCTCAGATACCTCGGTAGACGAGACAAACGTTGCCGCCACACCAAACGTGGTCACGTCATCGTCAGAACCACGATACATACCACCCGGGATCACCGCTTCACGGTAGTATGGGTTGTCTGCAACCAGCTTCTTGGTCGCTTCGTTATTGACGCTGACGATCACACTGTCACAGGACGTGGTCGCTTCCTTGATCGCACCGGAGGGGTGCCCAACGGTGTAGAAGAATGCATCAATATTGCCATCACACAGAGCCTGGGATTGCTCCGCAGCCTTCAGTTCCGCCGGAAGCGAGAACTTGTCCATGGTCCAGCCCATTTCGTCCATCAGCACTTCTGCTGTGGCGCGCTGGCCGGAACCGGGGTTACCGACGGACACGCGCTTGCCTGCAAGATCTTCAAACGTCTTGATACCAGACCCCTTGCTGGCAACCACCGTGAATGGCTCGGGGTGCAGCGAGAATACAGCACGCAGCTTCTCGTTCTTTCCATCTTCCTCGAACTGACTGGTGCCGTTGTAGGCGTGGTACTGCCAGTCAGACTGGGCTACCGCCAGGTCCAGCTCACCCTGGCGAATCGCGTTCAGGTTATAGACCGAACCACCGGTGCTCTCTACAGAGCAGCGAATACCATGTTCCTTACGATCCATGTTAACCAGGCGACAAATCGCACCACCAGCCGGATAGTACACACCGGTTACGCCCCCGGTACCGATGGTGACAAATTTCTGCTCCTGCGCGGTAACCGCTGTCGAAGCGGTTCCAAGGCTGACCGCTGCTGCAACTGCAAGTGCGGAAAATTTCTGTTTCAGTGCCATGACTTTTCCCTTATCTGTTCATTATTGCTTTTTTGGGCCCGCGTAACGAAACGGACACTCCTCACTTTCGCCTTAAAACATAGACCACTTTGCGATATAAATAAAGCAAGGGTTAGCTCGCTAACCACTTGAGCAAAAAAACAAAAAAGCCCGCAGAGCGGGCTTTTTTGATCAAGCGGTCGCGAATCTTATTTGTTCGCGCGGGCCTTGGCAACCATTCGATCCGGGCGCAGGAGGAAACGCGCCAGGGCCGGCAGCAGCCAGATAGAGCCCACCATGTTCCAGATGAACATGAAGAACAGCAACAGCCCCATATCCGCCTGGAACTTGATCGGCGAGAAGATCCAGGTAACCACACCGATACCCAGCGTGACACCGGTAAAGATAACCGCCTTACCAGTAGACCTCAGGGTCTCGAAGTATGCTTCCTGGAGTGTCTTGCCCTCCAACAGGAACTTCTCGAGCTTGCTGTAGATATAGATACCGTAGTCGACACCAATACCCACGCCCAGCGCAATAACCGGCAACGTCGCTACCTTGATACCAATGCCTGATACCGCCATGATCGCCTCGGCCAGGATCGACGTCAGGCCCAGTGGGATCAGAATACACAGAACCGCACGGATAGAACGGAACGTCAGCAGGCACAATGACGCGACCACACCGTAGACGAAGATCAACATCATGTTCTTCGCACTTGAGATGACATCGTTCGTGGCAGCTTCGACGCCCGCATTACCGGCGGCCAGCATGAACGTGTATTCGTCGTTGTTATTGTTGCTGGCGAACTCCTCAACGCGTTCGGTGACTGTTTCCAGCGTTTCTGCCTTGTGATCCTCAAGGAAAACAAGCACCGGTGTCAGATCACAATTGGTATTGATCAGGCCTGCCGGTGCCTCACGGATCGAGGCATTGATAATAGTCTGGTTGCGGGAAATCTCATACCACTTCCAGTTACCCTCGTTCAGTGCTTTGGTAACAATCTTGGACACATCGGCCAAAGACGCCGAGGACTGCACGCCAGGCGTGTTCTGAAGCTCCCACTGAAGGTTGTCCATCGCGCGGAGAACGTTGTACTGGGTACACTGCTCTTCCTCGGTTTTCACCATCACGACCAACACATCGGCACTCGTTGAGTAGTTGTCGATGATGTAGGCATTGTCCTTGTTGTAGCGGGAATCGGCCCGCAGCTCCGGCGCACCCTGATCAAGGTCACCGACTTTCAGGCCTTGCTTGTAATAAAGGCCAAGACCCAGGCCAATAACCGCTATCAACAGAGAAATCGGTGCCACACCGGGATGTGCGAAGTAAGACATGACGCGCCACTTGCGGTCCTGCTTTTCACCATGATTCTGCACATGACGAACACCGCCCTTGGAGATACCAAGGTACGACATGATCAATACGTGCAATACCAGGTTGGTCAGAATGACGAACGCCACACCGATGCCGGCGGCAACGGCCAGATCCCGGATAACATCGATCTCGATGAAGAACAGAGTCAGGAAGCCGAAGGCATCTGAAATCAGAGCCAGCATGCCCGGGATGTAGAGCGCCCGGAACGCAAGGCGGGCCGCGGTAACGGAATCAAACCCTTTCGCCGCTTCCACCGCCATGGCATTCACAATCTGAACGCCATGACTGATGCCGATGGCAAATACGAGGAACGGAACCAGAACCGAGTAAGGGTCCAGGCCATACCCCAACAGCCTCAATGTGCCCAGTTGCAGGAACACCGCGATGATGGAGGTGAACACCGGAACCAGTGTTCCGGTAATGCAACGTGAGTACCCGAACAGCAACAGGGTCGTCAGGATAATGGTGATGCCCGCAAACCAGGCAATGGAACCAATACCCTCAATGAGGTCGCCCACTTTCTTGGCGAAACCGACGATGTGAATTTCAATGTTCGGATTCTGCGCCTCGTACTTGTCCCGGATCTTTTCTTCCAACTGGCGCGAGAACTCACCGTAGTCCAGCGGCTCGCCAGTTTCAGGGTTGTTCTCATAAAGCGGCGCGTACACGATGGTAGAACGGAAGTTGTCGGAAATCAGGCGCCCTACTTCGTTCGAACGGAGTACGTTCTGACGCAGCTGTTCAAGGGTGGCCCGGGAGCCATCGTAACCGTCCGGGATCACGGTGCCGCCCTGGAACCCTTGCTCAGTCACCTCAACCCAGCGAACGTTGGAGGTCCAGAGTGATTTCAATCCGGAACGGTCCACCCCGTTGAGATAGAACACCTCATCGGTGATCTGCTTCAGGGTTTCCATATACTCGGCTGTGAAGATATCGCCCTCTTCCACTTCCACGGCGATACGCACAAAGTTACCCAGGTTCTCCAGATCGTCCCGGTGCTCAAGCATATTGACGATGTAGGGATGCTCCAACGGAATCATCCGCTCGAAACTGGCATCCGGCTCAATCTTGACCGCGTTGTAGCCAAGGAACAGCGTCAGGAAGAAAAAGGCAATCAGGATGATGGCCCGATTGTTGAAGATCAGCCGTTCCAGGAACGGTTCTGCCTTCGGTGTAGTCAGGTAATGCTCGCCCTTGTCGTGCTTCGGGTTCGACATTCAAAAGCCCCTCTAATTTTCTATCTGTTGGTGCCGCATCAGGGCGTTATTGAAGATTCTTGCCGCGGGCGTCGGTGTGCTTCACGCCACCCTCGCCCACAATCAGCAGATTGGTTCCCGATACGGGGACAACATCCATCACCCCTTCCCGATCATCCCGGAAGTAGGGACGGAAGGTATCTCCACCGTTGGTGCTCATTAGCACTGCGCCACCATTGCCAACCAACGTGATACGGCCGTCTTCGGACACCGTGCCATCATTGAGGGTTGCGTCCGACTCACTGGGCACC
The DNA here is from genome assembly GCF_042604615.1 of Marinobacter sp. M5B. Lineage (NCBI taxonomy): Bacteria > Pseudomonadati > Pseudomonadota > Gammaproteobacteria > Pseudomonadales > Marinobacteraceae > Marinobacter > Marinobacter sp. M5B. Next base: position 1,612,978 of record NZ_CP156894.1, on the reverse strand, counting down.
ACTTTCCAGCTTCTGCCCAGGTCGGATGAAAAGAAGATGTTCCCACGCAAACCGAATGCGAGTATCTCATTCACATTACCGGTTCCGATTGCTCCGAACAGGGAGCCCTCATAGGGGCTCTCACGTCTCTCCCAGCTGTCACCGCCATCGACGGACACGAAAATCTGCCCAGCCTCACCGACGATCACCAGGCCACCGCCAGTGATCTGGCCAATACTGTTCAGGTGAAAACTGCTGGGGTTTTCAAGCTTCGGCGCCCAGTCTTTCCAGGTCTTTCCGCCGTCCGTCGTGCGCAAAAACATGCCATAGGCACCAACAACGAAACCGTGGTTCTCATTTTCGAACCAAACATCCAGAAATGGGTTCACCGGGCCGATTTCAAGATCCGCCTGCAGGTTTTCCAGCGAGAAATACAGATCACCCAACGCCCAATCGAGGTCGTCTTTCTCGTCCTCCGGGGCTTCTTCCAGTTTCTGCTTCATTTCGTCGATCTGCTCCTGGCGACTTTCAATCGCCAATTCAGCAGCCCGGACACCGGTGAGCTGGAGCTCCCAGTTTTCGCCCGCATCGTCTGAATGGAGAACAACACCACTGTGCCCAACGGCCCAGCCATGCTGTTCAGTGCCAAAATCCACGCCGGTCAATGTGACGGATACCGGAACTTCACCCTGCACCCAACTTTCACCATCATCATCGGAAAAAATGATATGACCACGCACACCGGCTGCCACGATTCGTTCGCCCGCCGTGTCGACATCATTGAGCAGATGCTCTGGCGCAAGCGCAGTTGGCCGGGATGGGGTTTCGATGATATCTGCAAGCGCAAACACCGTGGGCGCGGACAATGCCATGGATAGTCCAAGACAGGCCGCTCCCAGAGTCTTGCACATCAACCTTGTAGCCATTCAGATTGCCTATATGTTGTGTTGAACTGTGTCACTCTGATTTTACCGGTCGCACCGGCCAATACTATGAATATACCGGTGACCTTCCGACCACCGGTATATCCGTCGCCATCCGTCTCTGGCGAAAATCGTGTTCCAACAGCGAGTCAAGACGTTAACGCACACTCCTGCGACGCAGGGAAGCCGGCGAGAAATACCGTCGGTTGGGCACGTCGTTGGTAAACTTACGGGTGGAACCCTCTTCGGTATCCAGGCCCAGCACGTGATAACGACGGGCCTGAAGGTCATGGTACACATCCAGCACTGTCCATACGCCAGGCAATTCATAATAGTTTTTCGCCAGGCCCATGGTTACGCGCCAGAGCTCACCGCGGCCATCGTACTGGTCCAGCAGCAAGGTGTTCCAGCTATCGGCATCCACATAGAAGCGACGCTTGCCGTAAATATGGCGCTCCCCTTCCTTCAGGGTCGCTTCCACAACATGCACCCGATGGAGCTCCCAACGGGTGAGGTCCGGATTCAGGTGGGAAATACCCAGGATTTCGGAGTAAGGCGTGCCCTGCTCACCGATGCGGTAATTGTTGTAGGGAACGTAGATCTCCCGCATACCCTCATATTCCCAATTGTAGCGGTCCAGGGCACCGTTAAAGATATCGGTGTCATCGGCTGTTCGCAGATTATCTGCGGCTGCAATCGGAGAGTCATAGCCCAGGTTGGGTGCACGGCGAACACGGCGCTGGCCGGCGTTGTAACCCCAACCATTACGCGGGTTGATAATCTGGTTCAGAGTTTCATGGATCAGGATGGCACCACCGGCGAGACGGGGTGGCGACTGGGTGAACGACAGATAATAGAAAATAACGTTATCGAGTTCTTCTTCACTACCCTCAGGGTTGTAGTAATTGAAGAAGGCTTCCTGCTGAGAGGTCACAAGGGAGTAATCGCCATCCGGCTGCACTGCCACTTCGCTTGAACGGCGGGTTACGGAAACGCCACGCCAGCGAGTCAGGTGATTCCAGATTACCTGCCAGGCTTTTTGCTCATTATTACCGTGCAGGATGGGGAAAGGATAACCGGCAAAGGCGCCATCGATCCCCTCGCCTTTACCCACTACCTCAGCATCTACGGCATTTTCCCTGGTGTTTTCAGCAACCCAATCCGGCACCGCGTGTGTGCGACGGCTTTTGTAGACCGGAATACGGAAGGTCGTCGGATAGGTGTCGAGCATGGCGCGGAGGCCGTCGGTCAGGTACTCGTCATACTGATCCATGTTGGACGCGCTGATGGTGAATAACACCTCATCGTCCGGGAAAGGGTTGATATGGTGCTGACCACTACCCTCATATCCGGTAGGGGCTTCGGTGAGGCCACCCGTCCACGCGGGAATGGTGCCTGCCTCGTTGCCGGCTTTCACGGAGCCAAACGGGGTAAGATCCTGACCCAGTCGAGCGGCTTCACTACTGGAAACGGCGGAACTGGCTGGCATGGCAAAAACCGAAAGAGCAAACAGACTGCCCAAAATCACATTGTTCTTGTATGTCATTTTTTAACCTTAAACCTGTCTGAAAGCCCTGTAGAAGGCTTTTCTTATTGTGTTGTCATGGAATATCGGCTCCTGACAGAGTAGCCGATTGGCCGATATTGTCTATCGACCGAAAGTGCGATTTTGTATCCGCCTGTGACAGGCCCCGCGTTGCGGCAGACGGATACCCCAGCGATCTCGCTTCCCTATTGGCCGGCAAGGCTCTTGTGAACCACCTCGTAGACATCCCGCGACAATCCAGACTTGTCACGAACGGTCTCCAGCGCCGATTTCATCTGCTCGCCGTGAACCGGCGCGAATTTGCGCCAGCGCGTCAGCGGAGACACCAGCCTGGCCGCAATCTGTGGGTTACTGTCATCCAGTTTTCGCACCTGCTCCGCCAGGAACTGATAACCGGCTCCATCCTCTGCGTGAAAGGCAGGGAGATTCTGGCCGGCAAACACCCCGATCACCGAGCGGATCTTGTTGGGGTTCTTCCAGTCGAACGCCGGGTGCTCCATCAGTTCATGGACTTTGCGCAAGCCTCCGGTGCGGGTACTGCCCGACTGCACCGCGAACCATTGCTCAACCACCTGGGGGTCGTCCTTCCACTGCTGGTAGAAGTCTGCGAGTGCCTGCTCCTGCTCTTTTTCGTAACCGGAGTTCACCAGGGCACGAAGGGCTCCCATACGATCCGTCATGTTATCGGCCTCGTTAAACTGGCTTGTCGCCAGCGTCCGGCCCTCTTCATCATCGATGTGCAGGAGCCAGGCCAGGGCGGTATTCCGCAAGCTTCGACGCGCCACGGCCTCCGGCGTCACCTCGTAGTGACCGCTCAGGGTGTTGCGGTGATAGCAGGCCAGAAGCTCGTCCCTCAGCGATCTCGCCAGATGCGCAAGCACGCGTTCACGGGCTCTGTGGATGGCAGGTACGTTGGGCTGATCAGCCAGTTCGATCAGATAGGCTTCGGATGGCAGTTGCAGCATTTTGGCAACCAGCGCCTGATCCAGAGACGAGTCCGCCAACAGGCTGCGATACGCCTCAACCAGGCCGGCGTCCACGTTCCCATCGGTGGACGACACCAGTGAGTTGATGACGTCCACCGCCAGGCGCTGTCCCGCGTCCCAGCGATTGAAACCGTCCGAGTCATGGCTCATCAGGAAGGTGAGCTGCTCCCGTGTCCACGGGTAGAATACCCGCACCGGCGCCGAGAACCCCCGCAACAATGAAGGCACTGGCCGCTCCGACAAGCCGTGGAATTCGAAGGTATGACTGGCGTCGGTCAACTCCAGGACCCGGTCCGTTGGCGCATCGGCATCATCTGCAGCCAGCTTCAGTGGCAACGACTCACCCTCGGCACCCAGAAGGCCGATGGCAAACGGGATGTGCTGCGGCTTCTTATCGGTCTGTCCCGGTGTATCCGGAATCGACTGTTTGATGGTCAGGCGATAGATGCCAGCAGCGTCATCAAACTCATCCCGCACTGTCAGCTCTGGCGTGCCAGACTGCTCGTACCAGAGACGGAACTGCGACAGGTCACGACCACTGGCATCCTCCATGGCGCGGACAAAGTCGTCTGTTGTCACCGCCTGACCGTCATGCCGCTCAAAGTACAGGTCACTGCCTTTGCGGAACAGATCGGGGCCCAGCAGCGTATGGATCATGCCCACCACTTCCGAACCTTTCTCGTAGATGGTCAGCGTGTAGAAGTTCGTGATCTCCATATAGGATTCCGGGCGAACCGGGTGTGCCATTGGCCCCGCATCCTCGGCGAACTGAGCGGTACGAAGCATGGTCGCATCCTCAATCCGCTTGACGGTGGGCGAACCCACATCGGCAGAAAAACAGGAATCCCGAAACACCGTGAAGCCTTCTTTCAGGCTAAGCTGGAACCAGTCGCGACAGGTCACGCGATTACCGGACCAGTTGTGGAAATACTCGTGGGCCACGATCGACTCGATGCGCTGGAACGCCATGTCCGTCGCGGTTTCCTGGCTGGCCAGTACGCACGAGGAGTTGAAAATGTTCAGCCCCTTGTTCTCCATGGCGCCCATGTTGAAGTCATCCACTGCGACGATCATGAAAATATCCAGATCGTACTCGCGGCCATACACCTCCTCGTCCCAGCGCATGGCGCGTTTCAGGGAGTCCATGGCGTGGTCGCACTTCTCGGCGTTGCGGGGCTCAACGTACATGCGCAGATCAATGTCACGACCTGACATTGTCTTAAAGGTGTCCCGCTTCTCCAGGAGGTCACCGGCCACCAGAGCAAACAGGTAGCAAGGCTTCGGGAATGGGTCTTCCCAGGTGACAAAATGCCTGCCGTCGGCCAGATCGCCCTTTTCAACATCGTTGCCGTTGGACAGCAGGATGGGATAGCGGGTTTTATCCGCCTCAACACGGGTGCGGAAACGGGCCATCACATCGGGCCGGTCAGGAAAGTACGTAATGCAGCGGAAGCCTTCGGCTTCACACTGGGTACAGAACATGCCCGACGATTTGTACAGGCCTTCCAGGCGCGTGTTGTTCTGGGGTTCGATCCAGGTCACGATCCCCAGATTAAACTGATCCGGCACTTCATGAAGGGTGAGTTTGTCGTCACGGTCCTCGTAGGCGCTGCCCTCCAGGGGTTTGCCATCCAGGCTCACCGATTCAAGTGTGGTCAGGCTGTCGCCGTCGAGTTCAAGGCTCTTGTCCGAGGAATCGCTGTCGGGATTCCGGCGCATGGCCAGGGTACAGTGAACCCTGGCCCCATCTTCAAACAGTTCAAAACGCAGATCCACATGGTCCACCAGAAAGGCGGGCACGCGGTAATCCTTGAGGAAAATGGTCTGTGGCTGACTGGTACGCATTCACTTTCTCCAGAATTCGTTGGGCCGGGCTCAGTGGTTTGGGAAGACCCGGAAGCGGACTTCATAACCGGTGTATTTACGGATATTGATAACACCGGTATCCAGAATCAGGTATTGGCCCTTGATCCCCTGGAGCACGCCGTCCGCCGAGGGCGACTTGTCCAGATTATGAGTTTTTACCGTCCGGGGCCATACCTCGACCGGATAGCTCAGAGCCAACCCGTCTTCATCGACAGCCCGGATACTGTTCTCACCGTGGGCGGCGCGCAATTCCGACAAATCGTCGGCGACCAGCTCCAGCATGCGGCGACGCTCTTCAACCAGATCCAGATCCGGCACGTCGCCTTTAAGCATGGCCCGCCAGTTGGTTCGGTCCGCGACGTACTTCTTGCACGCGACTTCCACAAAACCTGCTAACTGTCGGGTAGTCACCCGGACCATCGGGATGGCATCGACGGCACCCTGGTCTATCCAGCGAGTTGGCACCTGAGAACCACGGGTTATGCCCACCTTGAGACCGGACGAATTAGCCAGATACACCACATGCTCAATCATGCAGTGAGTCTCTCCCCACTCCGGCTCACGGCAGGTGCCCTCATGGTAATGGCATTTTTCCGGGCTCATGATGCAGCTGTCACAGGCGGCCAACTTGCGAAAACAGGGATAGCAGTAACCCTGGCTGAAACTCTTGTTGGTCTTACGATCACAGTTGATGCAGCGTATCACGCCATCGAAATCAAACTGCAACGGGTACCCGACCATCTCATTAAGGGGGATGAGGGTATCGCCCACCCGGATGGTATAGCTGACCGGATCACCGGCCTCTGCAGGCATCTTGCGCAGGCGACCGGTCACATCAACCAATGCGGTCAAGACTTCACCTCAAAGTACTGATCTGAGCCAGCGGTACCGTTTGACGATTTCCCTGCTGTGCGCGACACGCTGGGATCGCACGCAGTCCCCGCCTTTTCGCCGCGGTCAAGGTAACCAACCCGCTCTTCCATCGGTGTGTTGTGGTGGTCTTCGTAATAAATAACGGCCTCCATGCAGATCGACCGCTGCTCGTCACTCAGTTTACGATCATCCGGCCACTTGCCCAGCTCAAGGGCGCGCTTGAGGCTCTGATAAACAGCGGGGTCCAGCCGTTTGATCAGCTCTTCGTAGGTCATTTCGTTCTCCAATCATTTGCTAGCAAAAAATGTGAGGAAACCCGTTGACAACAATAAACGATAATGATTATCATTAACTCACCAAATGACGAAGGTCGTATTCATTTGGTCTCTCTCATCAGGAGCTATACGCTCTTTTCATGCCCCGCGGTTTCGCGGGGCTTTTTTTGGTACCGGCAAAATGGCCGCCAGGGCAAGGCCAGCCACAAAGCCTCCCAGGTGGGCTTCATTTGCCATCTGCCCCAACCCCACCATTTCGGTAAATGGCGTAAAGCCAATCACCATCCAGGCCACGGCAAACGTCACCAGTGCAGGCGGGAACTGGAAACGGGGCACGCGCCGCTGGCTCAACCAGCAATAACCCAGAATGCCGTACACAACGCCAGACAGACCGCCAAACAGAGGCCCACTCACGATGTACTGCAATCCGTTGGACAGCAGGCTGGTCACTACGAACAGGGCAAGTAACCGCGCACGGCCATCGAACCACTCAACCTGACTGCCCAGGAACCACAACATGACGGAATTAAAGATGATATGGGTCCAGCTGAAATGCAGGAAATCCGGCGTGATCAGGCGCCAGACCTGCCCACCAGCCAAGGTAGAAGACAGCGCCTGGATTCGATCCGCCATGGTACCAACATCATAGAAACGCGGATCGACGAACATCAACAGGGTGGATAGCTGATTCTGTCCCATGGCCGTCACCCAAGCCATCAATACGGCCAGGGCAATCATGGCGAGCACCATGGGTGCGTGGCGTGGCGACGGCTGCCAACGCCCCCCGACAAACACCGGCGATTGCGCTGTCGTATTGACAGCGTCCTGCACCTCGGGTTCCTTCAGGAAGCGCTCAAGGGCCTGTAACACCGGCTCCGTATGCTCAGGGTTCTCCAGCCACAGCACCTGTGACCCACCCTCCTCGGTGATCCGGTGCTCCACCCCCTGCTCTTTCAGCCAACGACTGAAACCAGCCAGGTTTATGTCGGTCTCAATCTGTTTCACGCGATACACAGGTTACCTCGCCACGCTGTCTTCGCTGGTGGGATAGTCCGGCTGCTCCGGCCTCTCCACATCCACCCAAACGAACTTGTCACGGGACAGGGTACGTTCGCCATCCAGGCGATAGGCCACTAGCTTGCCGTATTTGACCGCACTGAAGTCGATGCAGGCCACATTGTGTTTCAGTGGTGCCGGCTCGCCTTCCATCCAGTAATGGCCCACGAACACCGGTGGCGCTGAAGCGGGATAGCTGATCAGCTGGCCTCGCTCAGCGTCCGTCAGCTCACGACAGGCGACGTCCTCCGGCAAGGGGTCGGGCTGGAACACCACATCGGCGTAGGTTTTCGGGTTATCAGCCCAGAACTTGGTGCGGAAAAACTCCCTGACGTAGCCGTCTTTACCGGTAATCTTCACGCCCGGCGGCAAGCGAAGATCCGTGCCGCGCAGCAAGGTATCCATGACTTGGCCGGCGAAGGACTCAATCGCCGCCGATGCATGGAGGAACTCGTCATCGATACAGGCACCTCCCTGATTTTCCTTGAATTTGGTGATCAGGTCACTGTCCCAACACGCATGTACTGCCCGGAAATCCGGCTCATCGATAAACAGGGGAATGGTGTAGAACCACTCCAGAAACTCGTTCCATTCGTGGGGGTAATGCTCGAACTGTTCGAGGGTTTCGCGGATCAACCGGTCGTGCCGGGCATTGTGCTCCCGCAGGAACGTCTTGCCACTGCCGGGGCGGGCACGGGTGCAGTAGCCCAGGGCGTTGTACTCGTGATTTCCCATTACGATGCGGGCGGAACCGTGCTCGACCATGTCCCTGACCAGATGCAGTGCCTCACGGATACGAGGTCCGCGATCAATAATGTCACCAATGAATATGGCCTGGCGCCGGGGGTGTTCATAGACACCGTTAACCTTGCGATAGCCCATCTGGTCCAGTAGCCGCACCAGGGTATGAGCGCATCCGTGAATATCGCCGATAATGTCGTAGCCGCGGCTCGCGGATCTTTCCTGTCCTGGCATGTTGTTAGCTCGCTGCAATCTCACTGGCCCAGCCCAGCTTGTCCCGGCATGTGGCGTAAAAATTATGATCCGCGGGGTGAATCAGGCGAATCTTGAAGGGTTTCTTGGTGATTCGGATGATGTCGCCGGGGGCACAGGCAATGTTCATCTGCCCGTCGAAACTGATCTGCGGATAGGTTTCGTTGGTTTCACCGATCACCAGCTTGATCTCACTCTTGCCGTCCACCACGATCGGGCGACTGCTCAACGTGTGCGGGAACATGGGCACCAGCACGACGGCATCGAGTTTCGGATGCATGATCGGCCCGCCCGCCGATAACGAATAGGCGGTCGACCCGGTCGGCGTAGCCACGATAAGCCCATCCGAGCGTTGGCTGTATACGAAATGTCCGTCGATGTAGAGGTCGAACCCGATCATCCGGGTCGATTTGCCGGGATGCAGCACCACGTCATTCAGGGCGGTTCCAAAGCCCAGCGGCTGGCCATTGCGCTCCACGTGCCCATCCAGCAGGAAACGTGTCTCTTCGATGTATTTCCCCTGCAGGACCTTGCCCAGCCGTTCCTCCAGGTCAGACGGAGAAATATCGGTCAGGAAACCAAGACGACCACGGTTCACACCCAGCAGCGGAATCTTGGATTTGGCCAGTTCCCGGGCAGCGCCCAGCAAACTGCCATCACCACCCACTACAATAACCAGGTCACAAATTTCACCCAGCAGCTTCTTGCTGGCCACCTGAAGACCATGACCAGGCAGCATACTGGCGGTGTCTTCCTCAATGATCACGTGATAGTTATTGCTCACCAGATACTGTTTGAGCTGACGCAGCGATTCGACCACCTTTACGCTGCCCATGCGGCCAATCACGCCAATGTTTCTGAATTGATCCATGTAGCTTCCTGTGGGTGTCTGGGTTGGGCCGGGGCGGAACTGATTCATCACCCGGGGGCGTATCAGCACCCATAGTAACGAAATACGGCCCGATTCTGAAAAAAGATCCCGCAGGAAATCGCTAGAGGCAGGTTAGTTGGAGTCCTTCGGCCGGTGCTGTTCGCAGCGATCATCCACCTCTGCCCGAAACTCAGCCGGCTGACTGATGCGCATGACGGGCTCACCACAGGGTTTACCGTTGGTAAGCTTATGATGGCAGACCGGGTGTTCATAGTGGTCAAGCCATTGCCGGTAGGCCGGCTCATTGAGCCCGCAACGCTCAGCAGCGTAGGCCACAGGGTTGCGGAAATAGCTCTCGATATCATCGTAAGGCAGGGTAATATGACCTACCCCGGCGTGGTAGGCCACCAGGAAGACCGAATGGTTTTGCAGGTGATCCATGACTGAATTTTCGGTTGGCGGCTGGTGTCGCAAGTCATAGTTTTCCTGCTCCAGCACCACGATCTTTTCGTCTCTCAATTCCAGTTCGCGCTGACGGCGCTCCAGTTGCTCTCGCAGCAACACCACCTCGGCATCCGCCGTAGCACCCTCGCGCTCATTACGGGCCTCACCACTGGCGATCTGCTCCTGCATCATCAGGTACTGTTCATTGCGCTCAGCAAGGCGTTTTTTCAGCTGCTCATTGCTGAGTTTCTGGCGCTCATACTTCTGTTGGAGTTCGGCGGTTTCATTACGCAGAGCCTGCATCTCATGGCGGTTTTCACGCTGCAGATCAGACAGCGCATCGCGATGAACACTTTGCAGGGTTTTGATGCGAAGCCGCTGTTCCCGGATAACACGGGCAAGCCGCACCCGGTCTGCGGAAACCTCAGGTTCTTCCTGGGAACGGGACTCGGCACCCAACACAGGAATATCCTCTTCCGGCGTGGGCTCCACCTTGCGGAACCTCAGTGTGTTCGCATCCACGGCGCGCCGAATGGCCTGGAAGTGGTTGCTTCCCGGGGTCATATCAGGATCCCAGAAATCCTCGGCACTGGCAGACTTCGGGCATTGACTGCGACACACCAATCGAATCGGACCAGCACCCATATCCGGGCCCTTGGCACCTTTGCGGGCCAGTTTTTCTACGGGCAAGTTCCAATGGCTGTCAGCCCTGCCTTCCTCATCAAAATAGATTCGGAAGAAAACCAGCGAACGCACCAGAAGGTCGCTGCCAAGCAATACGTAAACGGCCTTTACATCGGTATCTGCCAGGTCGGACAGGCCAACGTAGCCATCAAGAAAGGCTCCGAACTCAGACGCACGCATCTGGCGCGACACGTCGCTGCCGTCCATGAAAAACACCGCCGAATAACCATCGCTTGCCTGGTCGGCAGACCCCATTGCTAACTCCCCACTCTCCGAAAACCCGACCGCTACACGACAAACACACCAAAAGTGTTCCGTTTTTTCGTCAGACACCAGAAACCGGCCCTGCACAGTGCGCGGGGCCGGCTTCAAACTGACAGACTTCCGGATAATAGTCTAGCGGGTCAAACCTCTGAAGGTAGAGTAAAACTGCAACGTTTTGTGATCAGGGCCCGCACGCCCGTGGCACTCAGAGCTCCGCTGCCAGGCGGCTGCCCTGATTGATCGCGCGCTTGGCATCCAGTTCCGCGGCCACGTCGGCGCCACCGATCAAGTGCACCTTCATTCCAGCGGCTTCAAGCCCACTCTGTAACTCACGCAAAGGCTCCTGGCCGGCACACACAACAATGGTATCCACCGGCAATACCCTATCCTCTCCCTGCTCGGCACCTTTCGGGGTCACCGTTATGTGCAGCCCGTCATCATCAATCTTGCGGTAGCTCACGCCCGGAACCATCTGCACCTGGCGATTCTTCAGTGAAGTGCGGTGAATCCAGCCTGTGGTCTTGCCCAGGTTTTTACCGACTTTCGATGCCTTGCGCTGCAACAGGTACACCTCGCGGGCCGGCTCCGGCACCTCCGGCTCCATGCCCTGAATACCGCCACGATGACCAACGCTCAGGTCCACTCCCCATTCACGCATGAAGTGCTCGGGATCCAGCGCCGCCGAGGTGCCCTTGTGGACGATGAATTCCGAGACGTCGAAGCCGATGCCACCGGCACCAATCACCGCCACTTTCTGCCCTACGGGCTTGCGACCCAACAGCGCATCCAGGTAACCAATGACACTGGGGTGATCCACTCCCTCAATCTCCGGTGTGCGCGGGCTGACGCCGCTGGCCAGCACCACATGGTCGTATCCACCAGCCTTGAGGGCATCGACATCCACACGGGTATTCAGGCGTACGTCCACCCCGTGCTTGTCCAGCATGACCCGGAAATAACGCAGGGTTTCGTAGAACTCCTCCTTGCCCGGTATCCGCTTGGCCACGTTGAACTGACCACCCACTTCGCTACCGGCGTCAAACAGCGTTACTTTATGACCACGCTCCGCCGCTACCGTCGCAAACGCCAGGCCTGCGGGGCCGGCCCCAACCACCGCGATCGTTTTGGGCTCGGCGGTTTTGACGTAGGTCAGCTCAGTTTCGTGGCAGGCACGGGGGTTGACCAGACAAGAGGTCAGCTTGCCGCTGAAGGTATGATCCAGGCAGGCCTGGTTGCAACCGATGCAGGTGTTGATTTCGTCCGCGCGGTCTTCGGCAGACTTCAGAACAAGGTCCGCATCCGCCAGGAACGGACGGGCCATGGATACCATATCAGCATCGCCTTCCGCGAGGATCTTCTCGGCAACATCCGGCATGTTGATGCGGTTGGTGGTCACCAGGGGGATGCTGACCTCGTCTTTCAGGCGCGCCGTTACCTTGGTAAACGCGCCCCGAGGCACAGAGGTAGCAATGGTCGGTACACGGGCTTCATGCCAGCCGATGCCGGTGTTGATAATGGTGGCGCCGGCTTTCTCGATTTCTTTCGCCAATTGCACCACTTCATCCCAGGTACTGCCATCTTCGATAAGATCCAGCATCGACAAACGGTAAATAAGGATGAAATCGCTGCCCACGCGCTCGCGAACCCGGCGAACAATCTCGATCGGCAGTCGAATGCGGTTCTCGTAGCTGCCACCCCACTGGTCAGTACGATGGTTTGTATGGGCCACGATGAACTGGTTGATGAAGTAACCTTCCGAACCCATGATCTCCACGCCGTCGTACCCGGCTTCCCGCGCGAGCGCCGCGCAGTTGACGTAATCCTCAATCTGCTTTTCGATACCCGCTTCGTCCAGCTCTCTAGGCTTCATCGGGTTGATGGGTGCCTGAATCGCGGACGGGGCCACCAGCTCCGGATGATAAGCGTAGCGACCGGCATGGAGAATCTGCATACAGATCTTGCCGTCGGCCTCATGCACCGCGCGGGTGATCACCTGATGCTTGTCCGCTTCTTCCTGGGTGTTCATCTTGGCCGCGTGCTGGAACACCGCACCTTCCACATTCGGGGAAATACCACCAGTCACAATCAAACCCGCACCGCCACGGGCACGTTCGGCGTAGAAAGCGGCAAGCCGATCAAAACCATTCTTCGCCTCTTCCAGGCCAGTATGCATGGACCCCATCAGTGTACGATTGCGAAGACGCGTGAACCCGAGATCCAACGGCTCCAGCAAATTGGGGTAACGTTTAACGCCCGGTGTCGATTCGGTCATGATCTCTCTCCTGTTATTGGATCGGCAATGCCGTGATATGGGCTCTAAATTAGCCATCCGGCCCTTCCCAAACAATATCCCGAAACAACAGTTTGATATCCTGTAACGACTTGTCGGACAATACCTGCATCATGAAAACGAGCACCAGACACAAAAACCCCCTTGGCGATATCAGCGTGCTGTACGTCGCCGTCATGGCCCGCGCACTTCGGGCCGAAGGCCGGGACCCCACAGACCTGCTGAGCCGGTTTGGGCTGGACGAACAAGCACTGGGAGCGCCTGCGGCCCGGATCAGCATCCCCCGGTTCATGAGAATGGGTCAGGCGGCTATCGCCCTCACCGGCAACCCCGCGCTCGGCCTGACGATGGGCCAGCTGTCTCGCCCCGTGGACGCGGGTATCGCAGGGCTTGCCGCCCAATCTGCCGCCACAGCTGGCGAAGCCATCAGCACGCTGATTCATTATTCCCTACTCAACAGCCGCAACAGCAGGGGTGTTCCCTGGACAGCCGGCAAGGGCCGTGAAGCGCATTTTTACTCCATCAAACCCTACAACGCGTTTAATTACTTCGTGGTGGATTCGGTCCTTGCAGCCTGGGCCCAATTCCTGAGGCTCATTACCGGCCACGACCGGGTCGTTGAACGGGTCTGCATTGAGTACCCTTCCCAGGGTTACGACGATGTGTTTGAACAGTGGTTCGGGTGCCCGGTGAAGTTCGGTGCCGAAGGCAACAGCCTCAGACTGGCCCCGGGAATAGCGGAAGCCGCTTCGCTACAGGCGCAGGCCGCCATGTTCGAGTCACTGTCAGGGCAGTGCGCACTGGAACTGTCACGTATCCGCGCCGGGTGGAGCACGGCTGACCGGGTGAAAGACCAGCTCCCACCCCTGCTACAGGGCGGCACTCCGACCCTGATGACCGTCGCCCATAAGCTCGGCGTCGCGCCCTGGACACTTCAAAGGCAATTGGCAGAGGAGAACACCGGATTTCGGGAACTGGTGGACGACACCCGCAAGGAGCTGGCTGTCGAGTACATACGGGAAACACGGGTATCTCTGTCAGAAATTGCGTGGCTATTGGGCTTTGCCAATCCGGCAGCATTTCATAAGGCGTGGCGTCGCTGGTTCAACACCAGCCCGGGGGAACATCGAAAACAGTACCTGGCGGAGCAGGCTGCCAAAGGCATTCTCTAAAAACCTGAAAGCACCACTACAACTCAGTGGCATCGTCCAGAGTATCGTCATCATCATCATAGTCTTCAAACTGACAATCCATCAGCTCTTCTTCGTAATCGGACATTATTCGTCTCCCAAGTTTCAAACAGGAGAACGATAGCATGGACAATATTACAGAGAGATGAATCGGGAATGACAACAAAAAGAGGTAATCAAAGAAGGGAAAATGGCGGAGCGGACGGGACTCGAACCCGCGACCCCCGGCGTGACAGGCCGGTATTCTAACCAGCTGAACTACCGCTCCGCGTGAGCCGCCACCTCGGGCGCAATCAAGGGTGTGACTGCTCGGTGACAACGAGGGCGCATTATAAAGAGGCCGCCCTGCATGTCAACGTTTTTCATGAAAAAAGTTCGGTTTTCAGAAGGCTCTTACATGGCATCAACCATGGCATCCTTTCCCTGTGCGGTCTTTCGGTATTCGATAGGCGTCATGCTCGACCAACGCTTGAACGCCCGGTAGAAAGTACTGGGTTCCGAGAAGCCGGTGAGATAAACGATTTCGTCAATGGATTCGTCGGTGGTTGCCAGCAACTGCCGCGCCAGGCGATAACGGAAATCCGCCAGCACCTGGTTGAAGCTGGTTTCTGCTTCAGTCAGGCGGGTACGCAGGGTTCGGGGCTTAATGCCAAGACGCTCGGCCACGGCATCCAGAGTAACCTCGCCGCTGTCCAGCAGTTCCGCAACAATCCGCTCGACCTGTCCGACGATGTCTTTCTTCTCAAGACGGGCCACCTGCTCACTGGCAAACCGCTCATGGAGGTCCAGCAACTCCGGTTCCGCATGGGGTGAAGCATGGGACAGCAGGGTGGCAGGGAAATACAGCCGGTTTTCCTTGGCGCCAAATATGACATCGCAGCCAAGCACGTCGATCACATGCTCCTGGCCATGCTCACGCTGATGCTCAAACTCGATGCGCGACGGATAGAAGCTGTCATCGGTGATCGATCTGAAAAAGGTAATCAGGCCCTGCACGAAACATTCGTTGAAGTGCCGCAGACGGCTGACTTCGCTGGAAGCGGCATCCAGAACCATGCAAGCCTCGTCGCCCTCGATGAAGAAGTCGGTATTGGCAGCATCGCTCAACAGGCGCTGATAGTTCTGAGCCCGCCGCAGGCCCTCGCCAAACGTGGGGCTACTCAGAAACAGATATTCCAGTACCTGCCCCTTGTAGGCCGGTAACAACTGACCCAGGTGGAGGCCGGCGTCGGAGTCACCCGACACATCCTCAACCACCTGCCAGAAATACAACTGGGCACTGTGAGGTGTTCTTAGCTGCTCGGTGTAGACATAGTCTTCATCCACTCCCAGCCGGGCAAAAATGGCATCTGTATCAATCCCTTTGCGTTTCATGGCCTGATAAATCAGGCGCAACATCACACCCGCATCGCGAAGTTCCTGCATAAAATCCCGCTTTATAGTTGTTTATTAATCGGCTTGGCCGGCCGGACAACCTTGCTGGCAAGCCAGGTCAATGCTCATACTGGCCGGGTTTGCCAGACTCTGAGACCTTAGTCTTATATTAGAGCATATCAGGCCACAGACGCACAGGTGTACCAGGAGAGATAGCAATATGACAGATACTTCAATCTACCACCGTCACCCGCCCGGCCTATGGTCGCTTTACAGCAAGGCCCTACTCCCGAAAACCAAGCCATCCGGCGACGAACTCAGGATCCCCGGCCTGTCCACCCGATTAATCGGTGTCAGTACGGCCAACGATAACCTGAAACGCTACCGGAAGGTATGTGGCTTCGATACACAGGCTAACGTGCCCATCACCTGGCCCCACATCCTGGCGTTTCCGTTGCATCTGAAACTGCTGACCGAGAAAGACTTCCCACTGCCCCTGCTTGGGCTCGTTCACCTTCGCAACAACATCACGCAGCACCGAGCCATCGGCACCGGGGAAACGCTGGACATCACCGCACGGCTGGACGGTCAGAACAATACGTCGAGGGGCCTGGAGTTCGATCTGGTCACCGAAGCCTGGTCCGCAGGGAGGCTGGTGTGGGAAGAGACGAGCACCAACCTGTTCCGGCAGCCGGATAAAAGCAAAAAGGCCTCGGGCGATAAACCTCCCGAACTGCCCCACTACCCTGAGACCACCGACATCAGTGCCGCGGAATCCATTGGCCGGCAATACGCGGGGGTATCCGGTGACAGAAACCCGATACACCTTCACGCGCTGACCGCAAAGGCCTTCGGTTTCCCCCGGGCGATTGCCCACGGCATGTGGAGCAAGGCCCGAGTGCTGGCACTACTGGAACAGCAAAGCGGCTGGCGCCCGGACGCGATATCCGTCTCCTGCCAGTTCAAGAAACCGCTGTTCCTTCCCGGAACCGCACAACTCAACTGGCAGGCGGGGCAAGACGGCTGGGATTATCAGCTACTGAATGCGTCCGGAAACGCACCCCACCTGAGCGGCCAGATACATTGGGAAAGTTAAGTGGGGAGAGAGGTTACTCTGTCGGCTCTCCGGAGCCGTCAGTGGACGCACAGGGCGAACCCACGGCCCCGGCGACCGGCAGGGTAAAGAAGAAACACGCACCACCGTGCTCGGGCCGCTCAAACCCGATATCACCGCCCTGGGCCTGGATCAGGGATCGACACATGGGCAAGCCAATCCCCATGCCTTCTTCCTTGGTGGTGTAAAACGGCAGGAACAGCTTTTCTTCCGCATCGTCCTGCAGACCAACACCATGATCGGTGACCGCCACACGGACACAGCCCGTGCCTGACATCGCCACGGTTACCTCCACAGGCTTTTCCGACTGGGCGCTGCGAGTGGACTCCAAGGCATTACGAATCAGGTTCAACGCAACCTGCTGTACCTGAATCGGGTCCGCCAGGACATCCGGCACGTCATTGGCCACCGAAATCTCGACGCCGCCCTCGTTGTTGCGGATATCCACTTCTGCGAACTGGCGGGTATCTTCCAACAGCGCCGCAATCGACAACACATCCTTTCCGGCAGCCGGCTTCTTCATAAACCGCCGGATGCGTCGGATCACCTCACTGGCGCGGTGTGACTGGGCTTCGATCTTCTCCAGCGTTTCCTCAAGCAACTCGTGGTCCGGCGCTTCCTTGGCCAACACGCGCTTGGCAACGCGGGCATAGTTGGTGATGGCCGTCAGTGGCTGGTTAACCTCATGTGCCACACCGGCAGCCATCTCCCCCATGGTGGTCAGGCGGGAGAAGTGGGCCAACTGCTCACGCTGCTCCTGAACCATGTGCCGGGCGTCGTCCAGTGCCCGCTCACTTTCAAGCTCAGCAGTGATGTCACGGAAGACCACAACCGCGCCATGCAGTTCATCACCATCCAGTTTCGGTGTCGCACGATACTCCACCGGAAACGGTGAACCATCTGCGCGTAACATCTCAATATCGCGCTGGTTCTCCGCAACACCCTTGGTACAGGTGGCATAGATAGGGAGTGACTCACATCCGTGGCCGGCGGTGCGGAAATGGAGATCGAAAAAACCCTCACCAATCAACTCTTCAACAGACCTGCGCATGATCAGCGCCGCCGCCGGATTGGCGAACACGATGGTACCCCTGGCGTCGAGACCGTAAATACCTTCGCTGATGGAATTGAGTATGCGGGCCTGATCGTTTTCAAGCTGGCGATTACGGGCCTGAAGCGCCCGCTCAAGGCGGATGACCCTGGCATGGGTTTTCACCCGGGCAATCACCTCCTGAGCCTGGAACGGCTTGGAGATGTAGTCAGCGCCTCCCAGGGAGAATCCCCGGACTTTCGCCTGCAGATCATCCAGAGCGGAGAGAAACACCACGGCGCTGTCTGACGTAACCGGGTCTGCCTTGAGGCGTTCACACACCTGATAGCCGTCAAGTTCCGGCATCATGATGTCGAGAAGGATCACTTCCGGCTGATGGCGATGAGCAAGGTCCAGCGCCTTTTCACCATCGTTGGCAATGAGCAGGCGATAACACTTGTCTTTCAGGGTCTCATAGAGAACCTTGAGGTTCTGCGGGTTGTCGTCAACGAGCAGAACCGTTACGTCTGTTGTCTCAAGGACAGCATCTGTCATAGAAGTACGGCCGGTTACGATGATGAATGCATGATGCCGGCCAAATCAGCGCGCGTCGATAAGGTCCTTTACGGACAGAACCATACGGACCAGGTGTGCCAGTGAATGAGTACCCATCTTATGCATCACCCGTGAGCGATGAATTTCCACGGTACGCTGGCTGATCTCCAGTTCGATGGCAATGACCTTGTTCGCCTGCCCGGCAATCATCCGATCCATGATTTCATGTTCCCGGGGCGTCAGGCTTTTTACGCGGCGCAGGATTTCCTGCTTCTCACCGAGAGTTTTGCGCTGCTCCTTGTCCTGTTCCAGGGCGGCTTCGATTTTCTGGAGCAGGGCCTCTTCACGATAGGGTTTCTGAATGAAATCGACCGCGCCCTCTTTCATGGCATCCACGGCCATGGGGACATCACCGTGCCCGGTGACGAAGATAATTGGCAGGATGGAGTGCTTTTCATTCAGTTTCTTCTGGAGCTCCATACCATCCATGCCCGGCATGCGGATATCCAGTACGATACAGCCGGCCATTTTTTCGGAGTAATCCTTGAGGAATGCGTTGGCATTGTCATAAGTCTTGACCGGCTTGCCATCGGATTTCAGCAGCAGTTCAAGAGAATCACGAACCGCCTCATCGTCCTCAACTACGTAGACCGTTTGCTGGGTATCAGTCATGTGCCTTGTCTCTCCTTTCAATGACCGCCGTGGCTCTTAATGAATCGACGGATCTTTGTGGTCGTCCCGGGCATGCTCCTGACGCTCATGCTCGCGCATTTTCTCCAGACGTTGCTGGATAATGCCAAAAACGCTCTGCTTAGGGTACCTGCCTTTGTCATCAGCCTTGCCTGCCGGTTTACCGAGCAACAGCGTAATCGCTTCCTCGGCACGGCTGACCGCATGCACGGCAAACTGTCCATTGCGAACAGCCTGGACAACCTCCTGCTCAAGCATCAGGTTCTGGACGTTGGTGGAGGGTACAATCACCCCCTGGGTGCCAGTGAGTTCCCCGGTCAGCCTGCAAGTGCTGAAAAAGCCTTCAACCTTCTCGTTCACGCCACCAATGGGCTGAACCTCTCCGAACTGGTTCACCGACCCGGTGATCGCCAGGTCCTGCCTGACAGGCAGGCCGGACAACGCAGACACCAGGGCGCACAGTTCCGCCAGTGAGGCACTGTCACCGTCCACTTCGCCGTAGTTCTGTTCGAAGGTCAGGCTGGCCGACAGGTGCATGGGATCCGTAACGGCAAAATGGGCAGACAACCAGGAACTGAGGATCATCACCCCTTTCGAGTGAATGTTACCACCCAGTTTGACGTCCCGTTCGATATCCATCACACCGCCATCTCCATAATAGCAGGTGGCAGTGATACGGTTGGACAAACCAAACTCGAATCCGCCGGTAGAGAGCACTGACAACGCATTCACCTGCCCAACGCAGGTGCCCGTCGTGGACACCAGCGTGGTGCCATCGCGGATGGAGTCGTAAAACTGATCACGGATACGGCTGCTGCGATATTGGGCGCTCTCCAATGCCTGATCCACATGGGAGTTCTGGATCAGCTTTGCCCCCGCCTGTCTCGCCCAGTAATCAGATTCCCTCAGCAGATTGGCGATATCCGCTGCGTGCAGCGACAGCCGATCCTGATGTTCTGCCATGCGCGAACTGTGCTCAATCACACGTGCCACGGCTTTGTTGCTGCAATGCAGCAGCTTCTTTTCGTTCACCAGGCTGGCGATGAACTTGGCGTACAGGAGCTGGCTCTCGTCCGTACGCATCATCTCGTTTTCAAAGTCTGCGGTGACCCGAAACAGCTCAGCGAACTCGGGGTCGTATTCCTGCAACAGCATCCAGGTTTCCCGATCGCCAAACAGTACGATCTTTACGTCCAGCGGAATCGCTTCGGGTTCCAATGAAATCGTGCCCGACAGGGTCAGCTCCCGTTCCAGCGAGTTGATCTGGATGGACTTGGATCGCAAGGCACGCTTCAACCCGTCCCAGACAAATGGCTGCTCAAGCACCTTGATCGCATCCATCAGCAGATACCCCCCGTTGGCACGGTGAATACTGCCAGGGCGTATGAGCGAGAAGTCGGTAAACACCGAACCCTTGAAGGTTACGCTTTCCACGTAGCCAAACAGGTTGTGGTAGGTGGGATTGTCCTCGACCACAACCGGCACTTCGTCGGTTTTCTGGTGAACCAGCACATTGACCAGATAGCGCCGGGGCATTTTTTTATCCAGCGACGCATAGGCGATGGCCGCCTGCTCTTCATTGTCTTCCAGAAAAATTTCCAGGCTCTCGGACAGATCCTTACGCACTTCCTCGAAATACGAAACCACCTCCGGCATATCCCTGTATTTCTCGATCAACTCGTCGATCTGGTGTCCGGAGATGCTTTCCAGTGTTTCCTCGTTGAGTGCCTGCTGGCTTTCGGCGTATTCCTGCTCCCAATCCGCCAGTTTGCGCAGGGCCTGACGCAGCTTCTTCTCGAGCTTGTTGATGTCGTTCTCGAATTTGTCCCGCTGAGCTTCTGTCAATGCCTGGAAGGATTCAGCGGTATGGGGTTCCTCGCCATTCATCGCCACCAGCCGATAGCCGCCGGGTGTCGTAATATTCAGGCTGACCTTCTTTCGCTTGGCCTGGGCCGCCACCTTCTCCAGTTCATCTTCCTGCTTCTTGCCATACCCGTTTTTCAGCTGCTCTGCACGCTCAAGGAAACTGTCGCTGTCGAACGTCTGGGGGATCATCTTCATCAGACGCCCCATCAACTTTTCCATATCCTGTTTGAGCTCGGTGCCCTTACCGGCGGGCAACTGAAGAACACGGGGAATTCGCGGTTCCTCGAAGTTGGCGACATAACACCAGTCGTGGCTCTGATTCTCAGTGTCCACGTGATGCTCCAGATAACGGAGCATCATCGTGCGCTTGCCTAAGCCGTTACGGCCCACGGCGTAGACGTTGTAACCGCCATGGGGCATGGCAAGCGCAAAACGCACCGCTGCCTGGGCCCGATTCTGGCCAACAATTTCCGCCAGGGGCTCGAGCTGTCGCGTGGTCTTGAACGGTAGATCTTTTAAAACACAGGCTTTGTAGAGCTGGTTCAGGGACAGTGACTTCAAGGTTCGGTCCTGTAACGGTATGAAAGCATTTTGGTGTTGGCCGCTCATTGTAGAATCTGGGGCCGGCCCTGTCGCGCTCTCGCTAAAGATTTAGCCCAACTTGTCGATAAATTGATCAATCGGGCATAATAACAGAGGCCTCAACCTCAGGGCGGGACACTCATTCAATGGATATTTATCGAAATCAGTCACAACCGTTGACGGTGCTGGAGTCACTGCGAAAACGCAAACCCTTTACCGCACCGCAGCCGCAACAGGCGTCACCGTCGCCGGAAAAACCGCAGGGCGACCGACGTGTACAGCCCGACCGACGCCGGGCACAGGTGGCTTTTGAGGGGCCAGACCGCCGCAAGAAGCGGTCCAGGCGCAGCCCGCGATTACTGAACCCGAAAACCGGCAAGGCCGCTCCCACCGAAGACCGCAGGGGACGACTGGTCAGCACCCAGGCCTGAACACCATGTCATTAGGGGCATGATTTTGCTGTCGGCACACTGCAGCCCCATTTTGATAACCCGGTCACAGTTCTTCGCTTGGTCATTTTTCAGTCACCATCGTGGGCACTAGACTTCAACGTCCCGGTGGAAGAACGGGCCAATAATAATCACAAGATACGCAACGGATGCCAACGTATGATGAGTGATTCCGCAGACCGCAGAATCAAGGACCGCTACCCTGCCATGTGCCTGAAGGTACAGCTGCAGGAGCGTGGCTTCTTTGGTCGAGGGAAGAATTCAACCGCTGTCACCTGCCTGGACCTGAATCGCTATGGCATGGCGGTGCTTTGCCCAAGGCCAGTAGAGTCTGGCGCCCGTCTCTATATGGACTTTCATGGCAAGTACATCTGCGAATCCCGTGTCGCCGCCCGGGTGATCAGTTGCCAGCCCTATCAGACCGGCTACCGGGTAAGCATCCAGTTCAGCTACTGTTTCGACAAAAAGGGGTATTCACGAACCGTGGACAATGCCCTTTCCCGCATTGAAGGCCTGTACAACCGCTACGCCAGCTAAAGCTTCCTAGAACAGCCCGGCATCCAGGCTGACGGCCATGTAGAGCCCCAGTTCCCGGCACTGATCCTCGAATTCGTCCCGATAGTCGCCATGACAGAGCAATGGCTCCTGCACCAGCCGCCAACGCAGGCCCGTGGTGATGGAATCGATAGCGCGATGGGTGCCGGTACCGTCGAGACCGGCGCGGATGTAGAAGGTGAAGGGCAAACCCTGGGTTTTCTCAAGGCAGGGGTAGTAACTGCGGTCAAAAAAATCCTTTAACGCACCACTCATGTAACCAAGGTTTTCAGTGGTACCGAGGATGATGGCATCACAGGCCAGAACATCTTCCGGGCCTGCTTCCAGCGGAGGGAGCACCGTGACCTCGACATTTTCGATGTCTTCGTGTTTTGCGCCCTGCTCTACGGCTTGCCTTAGTTTAAGGGTATTCGGGGAGGGTGCATGGGCGACAACCAGTAGTTTTTTCTTCGCATCCATACTATCTCCCCGATAACGCAGGAACTAATAACAGAGCTTAGAGAAGCTCACCGTTCGCGTCTGCTGTTGCCTCTTCCTTTGCCGCTTCTTCTTTCTTGGCCGGCTTGGGCATCAGCTTGTCACGCACCGCCGCTTCGATCTCATTGGCGATCTCAAGGTTCTCTTCCAAAAACTTGCAGGCATTGGCCTTGCCCTGGCCGATCTTGTCGCCCTTGTAGGCGTACCAGGCGCCGGACTTGTCCACGAAGCCTTCCTTCACACCCATATCGAGCACTTCGGCCATGTGGTAGATGCCCTTGCCGTACATGATCTGGAACTCGGCCTGCTTGAACGGCGGAGATACCTTGTTCTTGACCACTTTCACTCGGGTTTCGTTGCCCACCACTTCATCGCCATCTTTAACAGCACCGATGCGGCGAATGTCCAGGCGAACGGATGAGTAGAATTTCAGGGCGTTGCCGCCGGTGGTGGTTTCGGGGCTGCCGAACATCACACCAATTTTCATGCGGATCTGGTTGATAAAGATCAGCAGGCAGTTGGCATGCTTGACGTTACCCGTCAGCTTACGCAGCGCCTGGGACATCAGGCGGGCCTGGAGACCAACATGGCTGTCCCCCATCTCACCTTCAATTTCGGCCTTGGGCGTCAGCGCTGCCACGGAGTCCACGATGATGACGTCAACAGCGTTGGAGCGTACCAGCATGTCAGAGATTTCCAGCGCCTGCTCACCGGTGTCCGGCTGGGATACCAGGAGTTCATCCACGTTCACGCCCAGTTTTTCGGCATAGACCGGGTCCAGGGCATGCTCCGCATCCACAAACGCACAGGTTTTTCCAGCCTTCTGGGCCTCGGCAATCACCTGCAGGGTCAGCGTGGTTTTACCAGAGCTTTCCGGGCCGTAGATCTCACAGATGCGACCATAAGGCAGACCGCCTATTCCCAGCGCCACATCCAGGCCCAGGGAACCGGTGGATACCGCAGGGATCGCTTCCCTGGGCTGGTCGCCCATCTTCATGACGGCGCCCTTGCCGAACTGGCGTTCGATCTGGCTCAGTGCTGCACCCAGTGCTTTCTTGCGGTTGTCTTCCATCGTTGCAAACCCTCTGTCGCCAATGCCGTTATCGGGACGGGAGCCCGGCGGCCAAAATCATGGACTGCGGAACCCGGAAAAACCGGACTCCTGTATATTTGAACAGTATTAAAACACAACACGAAGGCAAGACCAACCCCTCCGTTTCAGGGCTTTTCCAGAAAGCCCCTAACTCCCTGTAACACATAAAGAACCGCCTGGCGCCGAACCTGATCACGGTCGCCCTGGAACTGCTCAACCACCGCTTCGGTGTCAGCCGGAGAGCGCCCCCAGGCAAACCACACCGTGCCTACCGGCTTGTCGTCACTGCCGCCACCAGGGCCCGCCACGCCGCTGATCGCAACAGCCACATCCGCACCCGTGGCCGCCAGGGCACCAGCAACCATTTCCCGTACCACCGGTTCGCTAACCGCGCCGTGCTCCCCCAGCGACGGTTCAGTCACACCCAGCAAGCCCCTTTTTGCATCGTTGCTGTAGGTCACCAGTCCCGCCAGAACGTAGGAAGAAGAGCCCGCGCGGTCGGTCAGCACCTTGGCAACCCAGCCGCCAGTGCAACTTTCGGCAGTGGCTATCGTAAGCTCGCGTTGCATTAATACGTCAGCCAATTGCGTGCCGGCTTCCGCCAATGCCTCGTCAGTCAGTGGCATAATGATCTCCTTCGTTTCATCATGGCGGTTATTTTCTTACAATCCCTGCCTTCACATAAAGCCAATGGATCCGGAACCGTTCATGTCAGCAGCCCAGACCGATCTGTCCCACCACACCCCGATGATGAGGCAATACCTCAAGATCAAGGGTGAACACCCCAATGAACTGGTGTTCTACCGCATGGGGGACTTTTACGAGCTGTTCTACGAGGATGCCAAGAAAGCCGCCGAACTGATGGATATCACCCTGACGGCCCGAGGGCAGTCCGGGGGCAGCCCGATTCCCATGGCGGGCATTCCTTACCATTCCGCTGAAGGCTACATTGCACGTCTGGTTCGTGCTGGTCAATCCATCGCCATTTGCGAACAGATTGGCGACCCGGCGACCAGCAAGGGGCCGGTAGAGCGCAAGGTGGTTCGCATTGTGACGCCGGGCACGCTGAGCGACGATGCGTTCCTGGAGGACCGCCGGGATAACCTCCTGGTCGCCATCTACAGCCACCGGGAGCAGTTTGGTTTTGCCTCCCTCGACATCTCCAGCGGACGGTTTACCGTGTCTGAACTGGACGATCTCGAGGGCCTGCAAGGGGAACTCCAGCGCCTGCGCCCAGCGGAGATCCTGATCAGTGAGGACTTTCCTTATCAGGACGTACTGGACGGCTATACCGGTATCCGTCGCCAGGGCCCATGGCTGTTTGAGTCCGACACCGCCCGCCGCGTGATTACCCAGCAACTGCAGGTCCGCGACCTGACCGGCTTTGGCTGCGAAGACCTCACGCTGGCCATCTGCGCCGCCGGATGCCTGCTGCAGTACGCCAAAGAAACCCAGCGCACCGCCCTGCCCCACATTCGCAAGCTCAGCCGTGAACGGCGCGAGGAAGCGGTAATCCTGGACGCCACCAGCCGCCGTAACCTGGAAATCGACACTAATCTCATGGGCGGCACCCAGCACACCCTGGCCTGGGTGATGGACCGGACGGCGACCGCCATGGGTGGGCGCCAGCTAAGACGATGGCTTAACCGGCCCTTACGGGACATTACCGTGGTGGAACAACGCCAGCAGGCGGTTTCAGCACTTCTGGACGGCTTTCACTATGAGCCGGTTCATGACCTGTTGAAAAGCATCGGTGATATCGAGCGGATTTTGGCCCGCGTGGCGCTGCGTTCAGCGCGCCCAAGGGATCTGGCACGGCTGCGGGATGCCTTTCAGGCACTGCCTGAGCTGCAAAAATCGCTGACCTCGGTCGAATCCCACCACATCGTCAGGCTGGCCACGACCATCAGTGAATATCCGGAACTGGCGAACATGCTGGAACGGGCCATTATCGACAACCCGCCGGTGGTCATCCGGGATGGCGGCGTTATCCGCGAAGGTTTTGACGAAGAGCTCGACGAGCTGCGTAACATCAGCGAGAACGCAGGCCAGTTCCTGCTGGACGTTGAGACTCGTGAGCGCGAGCGTACCGGGATCAGCACGCTGAAAGTGGGTTATAACCGGGTACACGGCTACTACATTGAAATCACCCGCGCCCAGTCCGGGCAGGCGCCAGTGGACTACATCCGCCGTCAGACCCTGAAAAACGCCGAACGCTTTATCACCCCGGAACTGAAAGAATTCGAAGACAAGGCCCTGAGCGCCAAGAGCCGCTCGCTGGCACGGGAGAAAGCCCTGTACGACGAGGTACTGGAAACCGTAGCCGCAGAACTGGCACCCCTGCAGGACGCTGCCCAGGCCCTGGCGGAGCTGGATGTGCTCAGCAACTTTGCCGAGCGGGCCACCAGCCTGCGCTTCAATGCCCCGGAATTCAGTGACACGCCCGGCTTCGATATCGAAGAAGGCCGCCACCCGGTGGTGGAACAGCTGTTGAGCGATCCCTACGTGCCCAATGATCTGCTGATGGACCAGCAACGGCGCATGCTGGTGATCACCGGCCCCAACATGGGCGGTAAGTCCACCTACATGCGCCAGGCAGCACTGATTGCCCTGCTGGCTTACACCGGCAGCTATGTGCCCGCCAACCGCGTGGTCATCGGGCCACTGGATCGTATTTTCACCCGCATGGGGTCGTCAGACGACATCGCCGGCGGCCGCTCAACCTTTATGGTGGAAATGACTGAGACCGCCAATATCCTTCACAACGCCACGGAATACAGCCTGGTGCTGATGGACGAGGTGGGGCGCGGCACCAGCACCTTCGACGGCCTGTCCCTGGCGTGGGCGACAGCGGAACACCTGGCCAAACACATTCGCTGCTACACCCTGTTTGCCACTCACTATTTCGAGCTCACGCAACTGGCCGACGATCTTGAGCACGCCGTTAATGTTCACCTGACTGCCACCGAGCACGACGACACCATCGTGTTCCTGCACAACGTTCATGACGGCCCGGCGAGCCAGAGCTATGGTTTGCAGGTGGCGAAGCTGGCTGGCGTGCCCCAGGACGTGATTCGCAATGCCAAGGAGCAGTTGTCCCATCTTGAAGGCGGTGCGGCACCAGCCAGGCCGGCAGCCGATCATGCCGCCGTGGCGCCGGCTGAACCTGAAAAACAGCCACGCACCGCCCGCGTTAGCGAGCCGGTTATGCAGGCAGACATGTTCGCCAGCCTGGAGCCCAGCAAAGTGGAAGAATGCCTGGCCGACCTGGACGTGGACGGACTGACTCCGCGGGATGCCCTTAACCGACTGTACGAATTGAAAGAACTGCTGGGGAAATAGCGGAACTCAGCGGCAGAATTGATCTGTGTAATAACGATAGTGCGCCTCAGCGCTTGCGACAGGGCAGGCCGCTCAATACAATATCGCGCAATTATTATTACACTGATGAGATTGACTACTGGACCAGGAAACTGACTATGACGTTTGTCGTTACTGATAACTGCATCAAGTGCAAATACACGGACTGCGTGGAAGTATGCCCGGTTGACTGCTTCTACGAAGGCCCGAACTTTCTGGTAATCGATCCGGACGAATGCATCGATTGCGCCCTGTGTGAGCCGGAGTGCCCCGCTGAGGCCATTTTCTCGGAAGACGAGCTGCCGGCGGATCAGGTCCAGTTTGTGGAGCTCAACGCCGACCTGGCAGGCAAGTGGCCCAACATCACCGAAAAGAAAGACCCGCTGCCAGAAGCCGAAGAGTGGGACGGCAAGCCGGACAAGCTGCAGTACCTCGAAAAGTAATAGCTGCGTTCAGCGTATTACCATCAAAAAGGGGAGCCTCGGCTCCCCTTTTTCATACATCACCACTTCACTGCGTCGCCAGTTTTGCCCCGATAGCGACGAAGAAGCCACCAGTCAGCGCGTTCAGCATGCGCTTTACGCCCTGCCCCACGCCAAGCCTTCTTGATTTGACCACCACCAACGCCAGCCCACATTGCCAGGCCATCGCCAGCACAAAGTGAACCGCCGCAAGGAACAGCGATTGCTGGAATGCATTCCCGGCGGGATCGATAAACTGAGGAAGCAACGCCATATAGAACAGCGCCGTTTTCGGATTCAGCACGTTCGACAGCAGGCCTTCGCGAAACGCCACCCAGATTGATACCGGTTTCATCAATGGCGGTTCGGCGCTCGATATCGAGGATTCATCGGCGTTTGCGGGGCCCCGGGCCATGGCCTGACGCAACGAACTCAGCCCCAGCCAGATCAGGTAGCAGGCACCTGCCCATTTGACCGCGGTAAACGCCCAGGCCGTCTCTACCAGCAGCACCGAAATACCCAGAGCGGACAGGGTCGCGTGAATAAACAACCCACAGCAGATGCCCACGCTGGTGACACAGCCATCCCGCAAACCATGTTTCAATCCACCGCGCCCGGCGTTCCGCATCACCAGCAGGGTGTCCACCCCTGGCGTGACAGTCAGTAGCGAGATGGCCACCAGATAGGCCCAGAACAGCTCCGTTGGTACCAGCATTGCCAAACATCCCACGCGAACGCAGGAGTGCTCAGCTCTCCTGCTGCAGAAGTTTTTTCGCCGCGGCCGACTTATAGAATGGCGCAAGACGACGACGGATCAGGGCCTCAAGATACCCCTCCTCCCGCAGCACGTCTATCACAGGAAGTGCGTAGGCATCCACCTCCGCCATGACCACATCGCGATCGACCCCAACGGCAGCTAACAGCTCAATTACCGGCTTGTCGCCATACAGGGTGAACAGGTGCTCCACCACGGCCCTGGCACACCCCTCAAAATAGGCCGTCTGTCGGAACTGCAGCCAGAACTCATACCCCAGAACCACAAACTCCTGAAGTTGTATGTCACCCAGCCCCTCGTGCAACTCTTCGATGGTTCGGTCTTCCAGTGACACCCATACGGCCATCACACTGTCGCGCAGCTCCTCGTCGCTCAGCGCCTTGTTCAGGAACTGTTCACTCCGGCTGATCAACCCCGGCAGGCTGTCGGACAACCAGGCCTTAAAACGGCGCTCAAAGGTCTCGTCCAGGCCCGGAACCGCCCTGTTGGCCATGCGCTTGCCAAACTTCATCATCGAGCCGACACCGGGAACACTCTTGGTAATCAGGTTGTCCTCGTAGAGGTAGTTCACCACGCCCTGATACACCACGTTGGAAACCAGCTCCTGATAGACCGGGTGAGCCATGATCTCGCTGATCACCCGCTCACGCTGCTGACGTAGTTCAAGGGCCTCTTCGACGAACCCGGTGGCCTGCTCTCGGGTGATAATATCCCGTAACCGGGACGTGCGCTGGACCGGCGCGTTCAATACCTCCGTGGCCATTTCGGCCGCCAGTTCCGGGATACCGGCATCCAGTTCCATGTTGATCACAATGCGCTGGATCACGCCCATAACCTGTTCCGCCGAGGTCAGCCGGTTCAGGGTGATGGCCCCGGCGTAGTCAAACAGTTCATCCACTTCGGTTTCGAGAAAACGCCGCAACTTGGCCCCTTTCAGGGAAGCCAGTTCGTGTTTTACGTGTTGCTCGAGCAACGCATTGGCGAGATCCGTTTTACCTTTGGTCATAATCGGGGTCCGGTGCTGTCTGGAAGTGGGCTTCTGAATTGAGAACGACATGAGGCTAACACGAAGCCCGACCGGCTGCGTTTGCCGAAGATACAGCCTTTGGTGTGCGAGTGGGCCAAGAATCGCGAGGCGCTACCGGGATGCCCGCTAGCCCCGGCTACTGGAAATCGCTGAATTCGTGGGGTTCTGCGGCAAGCGCCAGGCACAGGCTGCCGGGGCCGATGTAGATGCTGCTGGTAATGCCCATCTGGGAGAGCAACAGCTCAACACCGTTTTTCTCACAGGCGTCACGCAGGCGATTCAATCCTGGAAGGTCCTCGATTTCAGTCCAAGTCAGGCCGCAGGAAAGGCTGACATAGGGCGTCAACAGTCCTGCCTCGACCCTCGCGGTGGCATAGTTCATCACTTTTTCCACTGCCACGTCGAAACTCCGGGTTTTGGCGACAGGTTGTCCTTCAGCGCCCTGACCAAAAATAACCGGGGTAATGTTCAGTGCCTTGCCGAGAAACGCCACCAGTGCCGACACGCTCTTGTCTCCACGCCGACGGGCCCGTTCGCGGATATAGTGCAAATCCCGGGGAATCACGCAGGTGTAGATTCTGTCGGTGAACGTGTCGACTTCATTGCGTAAGGCGTTTTTCGAAAGCTTCTGCTCAATCAGGCGAAGGGTGTGAGCCGCCAGCAGCCCCTGGCCGGCAAAGATCTGTTTGCTGTCGATCACCCGCATGGAGAATTTGCCCTCCCGCCCGGCGGCGTGGCGGGCCTCATGATAGTGCCCCATCACACTGTTCATGGCTTCCGTGGCATTCTGGAAAATCAGGCTGCGAGACCGGGTGACCGTTTCGCAGATGGCAACGTCAAATTCCGTGACAATTTTTTCCATGAACAGGTCGTGGATCTGTTCGGCGGAGAAGGCGTGCGTTTCGGCGTGGTGGCCCTTCTGTAACAGGCCGCTCTGGTAGAATTCCTGGGTCCTGACCGGGTCGTGCTCGTCGATGTAGGTCTGGCCATCAATAACGGCCGTGACCGGCAGAACAAACAGATCGTGCTTGCGACTGAACTCATAGGGCAGATCGCAGGCGGAATCAACGATAAGACCAACGCGCATGGGGCCTCCAGCTATGGGAAGCTATTCCAGCCGGTTGCTTCCCTTTATTGTCATTGTTTTTGGCAGGCCCAGTCTTACACAAAGCGGTCAATATTTCAGCACCCTGCTAGCGAGCGGATGGCTTCAGTTCAAGTTCATTGAGGTTTTTCTCGATCAGTTCACGGTTATCCTGTTGCCACGGATGAAACCCCTTGCGGAAATAGGCCAGGAAGTCCGGCATGCACTTGCGCAACACCCCCGGTTTACCCCATAGAAAGTTAATACCACCGATCCACGTGCCGAGGCTCCACAACTTGCCGTCGGTTTTCAACAGGCTGCAGGTGTTCAGGAAGGTGTACTTGAAGAAATTCCAGGTCACAAACAGGAATACAATCCGGCGAAGACGCTCATTGCCAACGCAGTGTCGATAGACGTCGAAAGCCACCGATTTGTGCTCAGTTTCCTCGATGGCGTGCCAGCGCCACAGCTTTTCCATGTCCGGTGTGGCCCCTTCCATCCATTCCGGGTGACGGAGAATGGCATTCGCCAGCACCGCGGTATAATGCTCGGCACCGCAGGTTCCGGCCAGTTGGCGACTGGGCGGCAGGTTGCCTACCCACGCCATATGCCTGCGGAATCGCTCATCAATGGCATCGATGTTGTACCCACGAGCCTTCAACGCTTCGTTGTAGTGCTTGTGCTCCCGGCTATGCAGCGCCTCCTGGCCAATAAACCCGCGAATCTCTTCCTTAAGCTTGGGATCGTCCACCTTGTCCCGGTAGAGCCGAACCGCATTGATAAACTGCTGCTCGCCATCGGGGAACTGGAGCGAAAGCGCATTGAAGAACGCCGTGCGGAAGGTGTCATTGCCGTGCCACAGGGTTTTGAGGTCGTCGGCAATATCGAAGTGCATGTGTCGGGGTGCAACCGAAACGCCTTCGGGCGTGGAACTGATGGTCATGACTGCCTCCGGGTTATTGTGATTATGGAGCGGCATTCACCGTACAGCGGCAACGTCGCGTACGAAAATTGATCAGAGACTTCAGTTTAAACCCGAATTCAACACGGAAGGAAGGTGGCAACCCAAAAAATTGGACAAATTGTCACGAAATGACAGGTTGTCAAAAAAAGGAGGCATGGCTGAGCCAATGCCTCCAAGGACACATAAGGGTATAGTGCTTCGGAACAGCCAAGAGGCCGTCGGTTTAATGCTCTTCCGCGCCTTTAACGCCCGGCGCTTCTGGGTCGGATGTAAATCCGAGGAGTTTTGTTCGCTCAATCAGGAAATACAGAACCGCTCCGGTGGCCAGGCCCCAGCCCGCACCGTAAACCGCCAGAACCACGCCCATGGTACCGGCGATACCGCGCTCGGTGTTGTTCTCCAGTTGTTCGAGGCCAACCATCAGGCAGATGTAACCAGTCAGTAGTAGGGTCAGGGACAACGCAATCGGCAATACTGGCTGAAAAAAGCTTACCAACGGCAAAACAAATAACGCGATGAAGCCAGTGATCCAGAACGTACCGCCGCCGCTGTAGATAGAATCCATCGCGTTGCGGCCGTATTTATAGCGCTCAGCCATGGTAGCGGTAACCGCAGTCCAGATAGGGCCGGCAAGACCAGGATAAGGCGCAAAGAATGCGTGACCACCGTTACGAATGGCCGTTACCAGGTGGGCCCGGTCAATGCTGTTGTCGATGTCCTCATCCTTTCGCAGGTGGTCTACCCGATTCATCAATGACTGGCCAACCACGATATCGCCAAAGGCAATGACATAGGCAATCACCGCTGTCGGAATCGCATACATGAATACTTCGGCATCCGGAAACCCAACTGTAAACGGCAAGTAGTTCCAGAGCTCGTCGAATGCCGGCTTGGTGATTCCCCACTCCACATTTGGAACGGCATACTCACCGGTGGCAAAGCCCACCAAAATGGCAACAACCATGCCCGGAACCATGCCGTAATTCGCGATTTTACGGGCAAGATGGCTGGTGTCGACGAAGCCTTTGAAGGACACCGAAAACATCAGGTACAGGCAGACCAAGCCACCCACTATCAGGGAGATAGGGGTTTCCGCAAGCCGTCCACCGGCTTCAATCTCTCCCATCAGCGCAGCAATACCGGCACCAATAATAATGCCGCCTTTCATGGAACGGGGAATCAGCTCCACCAGCTTGCTACCCAAGCGGGTAACCCCCAGCACCAGAAAAATAATGAACACCAGGAACTGCAGCGCAAACAACGCTTGAATGGCTTCCGGACCCGGCTCGTAGTCACCCAGGAAGAGAAGCACTACAGGGATGCCCGGCGTGATCCAGCCCGGTATCAATGGAACACCGAGTAACGCTGGCAACATGAAACCGATGCCACAGATCACCACGTAGGCAAGCGCAACGTCGTAGGGCACACCGAGGTATTTCTCCAGAAGCGGAATCATCGCAAGGCTGACCACGAACATGATCAGCGCTTGCACCATTTCGGCAAACTCCCAGCGGTAGTGAACAAACGGCAGCCGAATCTTGAAGGGACCAGCCGGCCAATATGGCTGCTCTTCCCCATTTTTACGGTGGTAAACTTGCATAAAAAGTCTCCTGGTGCGGAATCATCCGCACCTCATGTTGTTTTTGTGTTAACGGTTTCCAGACCCGGTCGCCGGGCTATAACAGCACCAGATCAATCCAGTTCTTTTGCCTGGTCTCGCAGCACGAATTTCTGGATCTTGCCGGTTGAGGTTTTTGGCAGGTCAGTAAATACGATCGTCTTGGGCACCTTGAAGCGAGCCAATCGTTCACGGCAGAAGTCGATCAGATCCTCCTCGCTCACTTCGCTGGCTTCCGGCTTCAGGGTGATAAACGCACAAGGAGTCTCGCCCCATTTGGCGTCTGGCCGCGCAACCACCGCTGCCTCCAATACCGACGGATGGCGATACAGAGTGTCTTCCACCTCAATGGTGGAAATATTCTCGCCCCCCGAAATGATGATGTCCTTCAGACGATCCTTGATCTCCATATAACCGTCCTCGTGCCACACAGCCAGATCACCGGTGTGGAACCAACCGCCGCGAAAGGCTTCCTCAGTGGCCTTGGGGTTCTTCAGATAACCCTTCATTACGGTGTTACCGCGCAGGAAGATCTCGCCAATGGTTTTACCGTCTTTGGGTACCGGCTCCATGGTGCTGGGCTCACCTACCATCGTGCCTGCCAGCGTGTGATAACGAACGCCCTGACGTGCTTTGATCGTGGCTCGCTCATCCAGCGTTTTCTCATCCCACTCGGATTTCCACGCACACACTGTCACCGGGCCGTATACCTCGGTGAGACCATATACATGGGTAATCGCAATCCCCATTTCCTCAATGGCACCGATAACTTGTGCAGGAGGGGCTGCACCGGCTGTCATCGCCTTCACCTCGTGATCAATCCCGGCTTTCGCAGACTCTGGCACATTCAACAGAGCGTTGAGCACAATTGGCGCACCGCACATGTGAGTAACCTGATGATCGCGAATCAGCTGGAGGATTTTCTCCGGGTCCACCCGCCGTAGACACACATGGGTGCCTGCCATCGCTGTGACGGTCCAGGGGAAACACCAGCCGTTGCAGTGGAACATGGGAAGCGTCCACAGGTAGACGGGGTGCTGGCCCATTGACCACACGGCCTGATTGCCAAGGCTGTTCAGATAAGCGCCACGATGGTGGTAAACCACACCTTTCGGATTGCCGGTGGTGCCTGATGTATAGTTCAGTGAAATTGCATCCCATTCGTTTTCGGGCAGGTTCCACTGGAACTCCGGGTCGCCTTCCTGAAGGAACGCTTCGTAATCCAGATCGCTCACCTGGATACCTTCACCGTATTCGGGATCGTCAACGTCAATGACCAATGGCTTTGAGTCCAGACGACTGATTGCATCGCGAACCACGCTACCGAACTCCCGATCGGCCACCACCACTTTGGCCTCAGCGTGCTCCAGCATAAAAGCAATGGCCTCTGCATCCAGTCGCACGTTAAGAGTGTTGAGCACAGCCCCAATCATCGGAACGCCAAAATGACATTCCACCATCGCCGGAATATTGGGCAGTATCGCCGCCACCGTGTCGCCACGACCAATGCCCCTGCTGGAAAGCGCAGAGGCCAGTCGGCGACACCGTTCATAGGTCTGTCCCCAGGTATAGCGAATGGCTCCGTGTATGACTGCCGGATAGTCCGGGTACACACTGGCGGTACGCTCAATGAAGTCGATGGGAGAAAGAACAGAGTGATTGGCGCTGACTGGCTCGAGGCCCTGATCAAAAATTGATGTCATTGTTATGGTCCTGTAGGCGTCATTATTCTTATGGTGTATTAAAGAAGTCCACTGAAAGGGCTACAATCTCTGGTATCGAGATACTATTTTATAGCAACAATACTAGAAATTACACCAATGTATTATAGTATATATACTATATTAAAATGAAAAATAACCAAGGAAGCACTATCACAACCTTCCAACTGCCAAGTTCCGACCCTGAAGCGGGGCTTATACTCGATTCCGACAGCCAGCTGCTAGGCCAGAATCAGGCAGCGAAAGATCTGTGCGCAGAGACCGGAACCGACAACCCGATCAGACTGCTACCAATCAATTTCTCAGCTCTGATCAATGCCTGCCTTACCCAGGGACGTGCTATTGAAGGCGTGGAGAGTCGCCAGCATTCGGCCACCCTGTCATGGACCTTCATTCCCGACCAGGACTCTCGCCAGGTTCTGGCGCGGGGACGGGATGTCACCGACAATATCCGGAAACTGGATGAGGCAACCCGATCCAGCCGGCTGTACCGATTGATTACCGAAAACACCACAGATCTTATTTCCCGACATGCACCGGACGGCAGGTTCATTGACGCCACGCCGGCATCCTGGAGGCTATTGGGGTACTGGCCTGAGGAGCTGAGGGGGAAACCTCTTGAAGAGGTATTCCGAAGCAATGCGTTCAGCGCCGAAGTAGAAGAAGCCCGCAACCGGCTTCGGGACGAAGGCTACGCCACCATGACCATTGAGATCACTCACAGGGACGGCAGCAGGCGATGGTTTGAAATTGCCAGCCGGGCGATCAGGGAAACCTACACCGGAGCGGTGATCGAGGTCGTCAGCGTCTCGCGAGACATAACCGCAAGGGTAAGGTCCGAAGAAAACAACCGCCGTCTGGCTGAAGAACTCGCCCACACTGCCCGCCTGGCGACACTGGGCGAACTGGCATCCAGTATCGCCCACGAGATGAACCAGCCACTGGCATCTATCGTTAACTTTGCCAGTGCAAGCCAGCGCTATCTGAAACTGGCTCAGGAGAACCCGGAATGCCTTGAGCGGGTGGACGACGGTCTGCAACGAATAACCCATCATGCCAACCGCGCTTCGGAAGTCATCAAGCGACTGAGGGCCTTTCTACGCAAGGGGCAGCAACGCACCGCGCCGGTTAACATCAATGACTCGGTAACCAACGTCAAGCGACTGTGCCAATGGGATGCCGACAAGCATAATGTCGTCATCCAGGAGAACCTGACGCCGCTCAACCCTGTCCTCACTGCCGACCCGGTCTTACTCGAGCAGGTGTTGATCAACCTGATTCGCAACGGTATCGACGCCAATACCGAAGCCCGACAGGGTGACAGCGCCCCATCTCGCATTAAGATTGAAACCTGCGTAACACCAACGCAGGAGACCCTGATCAAGGTGACTGACTACGGAGCGGGCCTTGACGAGGAAGGCATGCGACACATGTTCACGCCTTTCTATACCAGCAAACCTCAAGGGCTTGGCCTCGGACTTTCCATGAGCCGCTCCATTATTGAGGGATATGGCGGCTTCCTGGATGCACAACCGGCGGAATGTGGCGGCCTGACACTGATATGCCGCTTCCCGCCCCCTCACTGCAAGAAGAATGAATCCGGCAACCCCAGGGAGACAGATCAGGATGAGTGATTCAGCCCATACTGTTTATGTTGTAGACGATGATGCCGGCATGCTGGAGTCTACCCAGTGGCTGCTGGAGTCAGTTGGCCTACATGTGCAGCCTTATGCAGATGGACGGCAATTTCTGAACGCCGTTAATCCGGAGCATACCGGCTGCGTAGTCCTCGACATACGGATGCCCGGCCTCGGCGGCCTGAACGTTCAGGAAGAGCTTCAAAAACGGGGCTCGCAACTTCCCATCATCTTTCTCTCTGGACACGCGGATGTGCCCATCGTGGTCCGCGCCTTCAAATCCGGGGCGTTTGATTTCATTGAGAAGCCATTCAACGAACAACTTCTCCTGGACAGCGTCCAGCAGGCTCTTCAGCAACATCAGAAAGCCAATAGCCAACAACGTGGAGACCAGCATACTGACACTCTGGTTGCTTCTCTGACACGGCGGGAACGGGATGTATTCGTGCCATTGGCACAAGGATACACCAGCAGAGAAATAGCGGAACAACTGAACATCGGCGTGAAGACAATTGACTTGTACAGGGCGCGCGTAATGAAACGGCTGGGCGTGGAGCGCGTGCCGGACGTCACAGGCATTGCGATTGCCATCGGTCTGCTGGATCCGATGAGCCTGCGACAGCAATAGGCCTGGGTCAGGCCCGGGACTCAGCCGCCACAGCCGTTGAAATAGCACCGAGGCGCGCAATCGCCTGCTCAACCCTCTCGCTCCAGGGGTTGGCACCGTTCAGCCGCAGACAATTTTCGTACTTGTCTGTGATAGAGAACATCAGGCCCGGAGCCACGTTGATATTCTCCTCCCGCGCCCGGCGAAACACCTCTGTACCGGACACTGTGCCAGGAAGCTGAACCCACAGTACGAAACCACCCTGGGGACGGCTGACGGCCGTACCTTCGGGAAACGAGCGCCCTACTGCCGCACGCATACGGTCCGTCGCCTCGCGATAGCGTTGCCGGGCAGAACGAAGGTAACGATCATAACCGCCCTGCTCCAGGAAATGCGCCACGGCAAGCTGCGGCACGCTCGCGGTGCCCAGGTTGCTGAAATACTTCTGTTGGCTAGCCTCGGCCAGATATTTTCCCGGCATCATCCATCCCAGACGCAAACCGGGCGAGATGGTCTTGGAGAAGGAATTGCAATAGATAACGTTGCCGGTGCGGTCAAAGACCTTTGCCGGTCTGGGTCGATGGGTGCCGTAATACAGGTCGCCGTAGATGTCGTCCTCAATCAACGGAACGCCCGCCGCTTCCAGCATCCTTACCATCTGCTGCTTGCGAAGATCAGACATCGTCGCGCCCATGGGATTGCTGTGATTGGGGACCACCACGCATGCCTTCACCGGCCATTGTTCCAGCGCCAACTCCAGTCCCTCCAGGCTCAGCCCTTCCGAAGGATGCGTGGGAACTTCAATGACCCGGAGCCCAACTACGTCCAGCGCCTGGAGGATGCCCGGGAATGACGGCGACTCAACAACTACGATATCCCCAGGCGAAGTGACCGCCTGCAGGGCAAGAATAATGGCTTCCTGGGCGCCGTTGGTGGCAAGAATGTCGTCGGGCGTGGTAATAATCCCCAACGCCGCCATTCGCTGGGCCACCTGACGGCGATATTCGATCTTGCCGGGAAAGGCATAGTCTAATGTTTCCAGCCCACGCCGCGCAGCCCAGAGGGTGGCATGCTGGATCTGCCGCACGGGCAAAAAATCGGGATGTGGCACAGCAGCGGCCAGAGGCACCATGCGCTTCTCTTCATCAGCACAAAGGTCAAGGGCCATGTCACGGGCACTCACCGGAACTGGCTTGGCCTTGTGCTTCTGCATCACCGGTTCCGGCGTATCCCGCCTGGGCAGATGCACAAAATAGCCACTGCGCTCCCGCGCTTCGAGGTAGCCTCGGGCCTCCAGCGTCTGGTGGGCCTGAAGCACCGTTGAAACGCTTACGCCAAACTGGCGGCTGAGCGCCCGAACGCCAGGCAGCCGCTCGCCTTCGCGATAAACCCCATCGCGAATCAATGCGTGTAACTGGTCTGCTACCTGATTATAGAGAATGCCCATCGCTTCATCCTGCCAGATCAATCCAGAATGGCTGCAGTACAGATCAAACAGATTCTCACC
The DNA here is from genome assembly GCF_042604615.1 of Marinobacter sp. M5B. Lineage (NCBI taxonomy): Bacteria > Pseudomonadati > Pseudomonadota > Gammaproteobacteria > Pseudomonadales > Marinobacteraceae > Marinobacter > Marinobacter sp. M5B. Next base: position 1,574,192 of record NZ_CP156894.1, on the reverse strand, counting down.
AGTACAGATGTCACACAGAAAAGCCTGTACCGGTCCAAAATCACAATATCTGAATCTGTTATGGTTGTCTGCATAAACGGAGAATGGTGACTCTGGCTATCATCCATCGAATCTCGCGAAAGGAAAGGGAATGAAAACACTACCGATATATCAGGTCGACGCCTTCGCCAGTCAGGTTTTTAGCGGCAATCCCGCGGCCGTCATGCCGCTTGAAGAGTGGCTGCCGGACGACGCCATGCAGAAACTGGCACTGGAAAATAACCTCTCGGAAACAGCCTTTCTGGTGCCCTTACCCGAGGAAGCGGACGAAGACTTCCACATACGCTGGTTCACTCCAGGCACTGAAGTGCCGCTATGCGGTCACGCCACCCTCGCCAGCGCCTGGGTCCTATTCAACAAGCTCGGGTGGCAAAAGGAACAAATCCGATTCCAGTCCAAAAGCGGCCCCCTGGGAGTGAAACAGACCGACGACGGCTGGCTGGAACTGGACTTCCCTAATCTGGGCTTTGAGGAACGCCCGACACCCGGCCTGATTCTGGAAGCCCTGGAAGACTGCCCGAACACGTCGTTTTTTGTCCCCAAAGACACCAACTATCTCATCGTCCTCGGAGACGAAGCGGCGGTAAAAACCGCGCAGCCGGACATCCGCAAGCTCAAGGAACTTGGCAATCTGGGCGTCATCATCACTGCGCCTGGCAATGACTGCGACTTCGTCAGCCGTTACTTCGCCCCCGGCGGCGGTATTGATGAAGACCCGGTCACCGGCTCAATCCACAGTATTCTGGTGCCCTACTGGGCCGAGAAGCTCGGCAAGGATCACTTGTTGGCACGCCAGGTGTCCGCCAGAGGCGGCGTTCTGCGGTGTGAACTGAAGGGCAACCGCGTCGCCATTGCGGGCCAGGCAGCGTTTTATATGGAAGGTTCCGTGCAACTGCCCTAACGTCTTCGCAAAAATGTATACTGCGCCGGAACTCCCAGAGCCAACACTGTAACTTCAAATCATGACAACCCAGAACTACGACGTCATCATCATAGGCGCCGGCGCCGCAGGCCTGATGTGCGCTCTTACCGCAGGCTACCGTGGCCGCAGTGTGCTGTTGATCGACCACGCCAACAAACCCGGCAAGAAGATCCTTATGTCCGGCGGTGGCCGCTGCAACTTCACCAACCTCAACAGCACGCCGGCCAACTTCCTCTCGGACAACCCCCACTATTGCATCTCAGCGTTAAAACGCTACACCCCCCAGCACTTCCTGGACCTGGTTGAGCGTCACGGTATTGAGCACGAAGAAAAAGCCGCCGGCCAGCTTTTCTGCAAAGACAGCAGCAAGGACATCCTCAACATGCTGCTGACCGAATGTGAATGGGCGGGCGCAGAAGTACGGCTCAAGACAAGCGTCAATACAATCAGCGGTGTCGATCACGGCTATCAGCTACAAACCAGCAGCGGCACCCTGACCTGCGAATCCCTGGTCATCGCCTGCGGTGGGCTGTCCATCCCCACCATGGGCGCAACCGGCTTTGGCTACGATATTGCGAAACAGTTCGGGCTTGCCATACTGCCCACCCGGGCAGGGCTGGTGCCCTTCACCCTGCACCCGGAGCTGAAGGAACAGTTGGCCCCGCTGTCGGGCGTCAGTTGCCCTGTGGATGTGCATTGCAACAACGAACATTTCCGCGAACCGATGCTGGTCACCCACCGCGGGCTTAGTGGCCCTTCGATGCTGCAGATTTCCAGCTTCTGGCACCCCGGCGACAGGCTGAGCGTCAATATGCTGCCCGCCACCAACGTAGAACAGGACCTGCACCACCTGCGTAAATCAAAACCGCAATCCACGGTGGCCCAATACCTTGCACAACACCTGCCCAAACGCTTCGCCCAGGCCCTGAACGACGTTCACGGCTGGGCCGGCCCACTGCAGGGCTATAAGAACAGCGACCTAGAACAGGTGGCCCGCGCCCTGGACCAATGGACCATCAAACCTGCCGGCACCGAAGGCTATCGAACGGCGGAAGTAACCCTCGGCGGCGTGGATACCCGTCAGCTATCCTCCAAAACCATGGCCGTTCTGGACAGGTCTGACCTGTACTTTATTGGTGAAGTGGTAGATGTGACGGGGCACCTAGGCGGACATAACTTCCAGTGGGCGTGGGCGTCTGGTGTGGCAGCTGGGAACACTGCCTGACAACTCATAAGTCTTATTACCGCAGTGTAACGTCTACTGCTCGTTGAAGCCTTCCTGAACCTGCTAGCCTGATGATAAATCCTTTGGTCCCTGTTTGTGGTGTTATCAGGGCGACCATTCCCAGATGGAGGAGCGCAGCACTATGGCTGACAACGACCAAAGCAAGTCTGCCCAACTTTACCGCATGGTCATGTCGGAACACTTGTGTCCGTTTGGCCTGAAGAGCAAATTCCTGCTCAAACGCAAGGGCTATCGGGTAGAGGATCATCATCTGACCACTCGGGAAGAAACCGATGCTTTCCAGAAAAAGCACAATGTAAGTACCACACCCCAAGCCTTTATCGATGGCCATCGCATCGGCGGTTATGATGAGCTTCGTGAATATTTCGAGCTCGACGATCCGGATACCGAGACCAGTTACCAGCCGGTGATCGCCATTTTCGGCACGGCTCTGCTGATGGCCGTTGCCATCATGTGGCTTTTCAACAGTGCGGTGTTCTCACTAATAACCATAGAAAAGTTCGTGGCCATTGCCATGATCCTTCTAGGGCTGCAAAAACTGCAGGATGTGGAGAGTTTCAGCACCATGTTCCTCAACTATGACCTACTGGCGCAGAAGCAGGTTGGTTATGGCTACCTTTACCCCTTTGGCGAAACCTTTGCGGGCATCCTGATGCTGGGAGGTGCGCTGATATGGTTAGCAGCTCCGGTGGCGCTATTTATCGGCACCGTAGGTGCCGTGTCAGTATTTAAGGCGGTTTACATCGACCGCAGGGAGCTGAAATGCGCCTGCGTAGGGGGTAACAGTAATGTCCCCCTTGGTTTCGTCTCTCTCACGGAAAACCTGATTATGATCGCCATGGGGCTCTGGATGCCCTTGAGGACGTATCTACTCTAAGACAAAAATGCATGCTGGTGTGCTAGAGATATTTCTCGACAGGTAACCAAGACAAAAACCCGGACTTCGCCCGGCGCCACCAATGGACGGTCGGCTCGCTGGTGAACACCGCTTCACCGCTGCGCCACTGAAGATCTCCGTCCTCGTCCAGGGCCACCTCCCAGCTATTACGGGGCTCCATGGTCAGCCGTATATCCGCCGCCACACGCTCTGCCAGCTCGGCACTGTGGATAATCAAAACGGTTTCACCGTTGAGGTAGATGGAGCGAAGGTTGACATTGAAAGACCCCACCACCAGGGTGCTGCGATCAAAAACCACAGACTTGGAGTGCAGGCTGACCTCACCCGTGGCGCAGAAGGCGTCGTCACTCAGCCATTGCCGGCAAGCTTCAGCATCGGGCTTGAGTTCGTAGATGTCTATGCCCTGCTCCAGCATGTAGGGGCGCCAGCGGGCGTAACCGGCATGATTGGTGACCAGGTCGTTTGAGGCCAGTGAGTTAGTCAGCGCGGCAACCTCCAGTTGCGGGCGCTCGTTGGCCCCCAGGGCCTGTAACTGTTCCCTGGCAAGAATGAGGTAGGCGGACTCGATCAGGATTTCCCTGGTGGCTGTCTGCGCCAGGCGTTGCAACGCCAGTGCGCTCCGTTTGGGTGTCTCGGATGGCGCGTCCATATGTTCAGGGGGAGGGTCAAACACCAGTTCCCCCTGAGCAATCGTCATTCGGCTGAACACGCTGGTCAGTTCAGACCTGCCCTGTTCCGCCCCGGTGGGGGCAGAGATGGGAAGCCGGGGTTGTGCGATAGCCTGCTGCCGAAGCCCCTCCAGCGTCTCGGCCAACTCCGCGCCAGTAGGCATGGATGTGTATAGATCGGAAGCGGGGTAAGCCCAGGGGCTGCTCCAGTAAGCCTGGAAATTATCCGCCATACCCTCAACCACCGGCCCCAGGGCAAGGACATCGCGATCCCTGAAATAGCGGCTCTCATCGAAGCCGAAATATTCATCACCAATGTTGCGACCACCGACAATGCCCGCAGTCCCGTCAACCACAAATGTTTTGTTGTGCATTCGGCGGTTTATTCGCTGGAAATCCATCAGGAACGATACCCATCGGCCCCAGCCACTGCGGTTTCTGGCTGGGTTGAAGATGCGAATATGAATATTTGGGTGGGTATCCAGGGAAGCAAACAATTCGCCGATCCCCTCGGCGTTAAAGTCATCCAGCAGCAGCCGGACCTTAACACCACGGTCCGCTGCGAGTAACAGCCGGCCGGCCAGGTGCAGTCCGGAGTCATCACGGTTCCAGATGTAGTACTGAGCATCAATACGGTGTTCAGCCGCCTCAATCATAGCGGCTCGGTATAGGAAGGCGTCCTGACCAGAATCCAGCAGGTAATAACCGGATTGACCGTTCGCGTCAGCCAGCCGTTGCCGGGACTGGCTGGAAAGGAAACTGTCGTCAGTCAACACGGCGGTTTCGGCTCCGGAATGAGTGGCCGGCGGCAAACTGCCGGCACAGCCTGTCAGCAACACCAGCAGCACTAGCAGCCCCGACAGAAAGTAGCGGGCCGACATCAGCCCGGCAACAGAGCGCCGCTGGTTCAGCATTAGCGCAGGATCACCAGCGGCTTTTTCGCCGTTTTCAGCATGGTGGTTGTGGTGCTTCCCACCAGGAACTGTCGAATTCGTGAATGGCCATAGGCACCCATTACCAGGATGTCGATGTCGTGTTCTTCCTGGTAGGCGTGGAGCGTTGGCTCTACATCCCCGGCGCGGATCGCCAGGGTGATGTCGGAGCCAAGGTCACCCAGCATCTTCTCTGCTTTCTTGAGCTGTTCCCAGCGGTCATTGGTGTCCGCTCCAATCATCACCAGATGAATCGGCATGCCTTTCAGTACCGGGCTACCCGCCAGAAGTTCCACGCCCTTGAACGCCGTGGCGCTGCCGTCAAAAGCCAGCATGGCGCTCTTTGGCTGCTCGTACTCGTCCGGAACCAGAAGAATCGGGCGGTGGACACTACGAATCACCGTTTCCAGTTGGCTGCCCACATGTACGTCACGGTCTGAACTGCTCTCACCGTGCAGCCCCATGACCAGCAGACGGGTCTGGTTTTCCAGGGCCAGCAAGGATTCCGTCAGATCCCCATGGCGCTGGCGCTTGATCACGCCGTCAATGCCCTGTTCCTTCACCCGGTGTTCTGCCTCATCGAGCATGTGATGGCCGTGTTCCAGGGCCAGCTTGGAACGCTTGCGGTCAAGCTCGGCAAGCTCATCCATCAGCTGTTCACGGCTTCCCAAGCCAATGCTACCAGCCAGGTCCGGCTCTGTTGGATAGCGTTCCTCGTCGAGAACGTGCAGCAGAGTCATCGGGGTTTCCATGTGCTTGCTGGCCCAGGCAGCGTAATCACACACCGCCGGTGCAGCCCGGGAGCCGTCGATACAGGCAACTACTCGTAGCATTTCAACCTCGCCTTGGTGATCCTTGTGGTTGTTATTCTGACCGGTTACGTCTTTGAATTCCTTGGCTTGTGTCATATCAGTGCGCCATCAACTGGTCAACGGCGTCGGGTTTATCGTGCACCCCAAAGCGGTCAACAATGGTGGCGCTGGCTTCATTCAGCCCGATAATCTCCACCTCCGCACCTTCGCGACGGAACTTGATAACGGCCTTGTCCAGAGCGCCCACTGCCGTAATGTCCCAGAAGTGAGCCCGGGTCAGGTCAATCACCACATTATCCACTGCTTCCTTGAAATCAAAGGATTCCGTGAATTTTTCCGAGGAACTGAAGAACACCTGACCGACAACATTGTAGGTGCGGGTATCTGTCGCCTCATCAAAGTCGGACGTCACCAGCATGTAATGGCCCACCTTGTTGGCAAAGAACAGGGCCGCCAGAAGCACGCCTGCCAGCACGCCGAAGGCAAGGTTGTGCGTGGCGACGACGACAATAACGGTCACCACCATCACAATATTGGTGGACAGGGGGTGCTCTTTCAGGTTCTTGATCGACGCCCAGCTGAAGGTACCGATGGACACCATGATCATCACGGCTACGAGGGCCGCCATTGGAATCTGTACCAGCCACTGATCCAGCACCAGCACGAGAACCAGCAGGAATACACCCGCTGTCAGCGTGGAAAGCCGGGTTCGGCCGCCGGATTTGATGTTGATAATGGACTGGCCAATCATCGCGCAGCCGGCCATGCCGCCCAGGAGGCCAGAACCGATATTGGCAACGCCCTGCCCTTTGCACTCCCGGTTACGGTCACTGGTTGTGTCCGTGAGGTCGTCCACAATGGTGGCGGTCATCATGGATTCCAGAAGGCCAACAATGGCCAGACCGACGGAGTAAGGCAGGATGATCATTAGGGTTTCAAGGTTCAGCGGCACGTCTGGCCACAGGAAAATCGGAAGCGTATCCGGCAGTTGCCCCATATCACCGACCGTGCGGATATCGATGTTGTAGACCATCGCGACGATGGTCAGCGAGACAATACAGATCAAAGGCGATGGCAGTATGCGGCCGACGACCGGCACCAGTGGAAACAGGTAAATGATACCCAGTCCGGCAGCGGTCATCGCATAAACGTGCCAGGTGACATTAGTCAGTTCTGGCAACTGCGCCATAAAGATCAGGATAGCCAGCGCGTTCACAAACCCGGTCACCACGGAACGGGACACAAAGCGCATCAGGCCGCCGAGTTTCAGATAGCCAGCGCCGATCTGCAGCAACCCGGTCAGCAGCGTAGCTGCAAGCAGATACTCCAGGCCGTGCTCCTTTACAAGAGTCACCATCAACAGCGCCATAGCGCCTGTCGCGGCGGAGATCATACCGGGGCGGCCGCCGACGAAGGCTATCACCACCGCAATACAGAACGAGGCATACAGACCCACTTTCGGGTCCACACCGGCGATAATGGAAAAAGCGATGGCTTCGGGAATCAACGCCAGCGCCACCACAATGCCGGCAAGCAAATCGCCGCGTATATTGGAAAGCCAGTCGGCCTTAAGCTTGTTCACCATATCGTTGGTATCCAGTCAGAGAGGGCAAATTCGGGACGTAAAAACCGGTTGTAGTCCTCATGAGGTGACTACCGGAGTTCAATCAGGACGTAAACCTGGAAGCACAGGACGCTAGGGCGGAGTGATCGTCGTAACTGTCGTGGGGACGTTCATTAAGGTACGTTCATAAGCTGCGAATTAAAGGCGGCGAAGCATACCAGAACGGTGCTGGAAAAGTAACCGGCGGGCCCGGAGACCGGGCCCTGTTTACGCCACCGGCCCGGACAGGCCGTTGCTGGCGAGGTGAAAGGCAATGATCGCCATCATGGAACCAATGGCGCCATCAATGAACCGCCAGGACATGGGGCTCGACAACCAGGGGGAAAGCGCCGCCCCGCCGAACGCCAGCAGGCAGAACCACATGACAGACGCACTGCTGGCGCCAGCCACAAACACCAGCGGGCTGGCCTGTTGCGCGCCGATGGCAGGGATCAGCAACAAGGTATCCAGATACACCTGGGGATTCAGTAGCGTTACCGCCAGGGTGGTCAACACCACGGTCCGCAGGCTCGAAACATCCGCTTTCCTGGCATCCAGGGCATCACGTCCTTTCGCAGCACGAGCGAAGGCCAGCAACGCCAGCCAGCTGAGGAACGCCACACCCAACCAGCGCATCACGTCCAGCGCTTCAGGCACGGCCATCAACGCGGCGTTAACGCCGAACATGCCTGCCGTGAACAGCAAGATATCCGCCGTCATGCAAATGCCAGCGCAATACCAATGATGTTCCCGGCGAATCGCCTGCCCCAGGATGTAGGCGTTCTGAGCGCCAATCGCAATGATGATGCCGCCGCACACCAGCAGCCCTGTCAGATAACTTGTCAGCATATTTCCCTCCGAATTTGCTGGAAGCTTAAGGGGTAAGGGCTATACTTAAAAATCATAAACCTTATATCCCATGAATATTTCTTATGTTGGATTACAAGCTTCTGCAGGCACTTGCCGCGGTGATCGAGAACGGTGGGTTTGAGCGTGCCGGGGAGATACTCGGGCTCACGCAATCCGCCGTATCACAACGCATCAAGTCACTTGAAGTACGCCTGGGCCAGCCGGTTCTGGTCCGGCACCCGGAACTGCAGGCAACGCCGGCCGGGAACAAGCTACTGAACCACTTCCAGCAGGTACAGCTTCTGGAAAGGGACCTGCGCAAAACCATACCCGCCCTTGCCGAGGACACCACCCGCCTGCGTATCGCTATCAACGCCGACAGCCTGGCCACCTGGTGGGCCGCTGTGGTTGGGGAGTTCTGCAGCCGGGAGGGTTTATTGCTCGATCTGGTTATTGAGGACCAGGACGTAGGCCTGAAGCGAATGCGCGATGGCGATGTCGCCGCCTGTCTGTGCAGCAGCAGCCAGCCCATTGCTGGCGGGCGTTGCGTGGCACTGGGGGAAATGACCTACATGCCGCTGGCGACCCCACAGTATGTTCGCCAGTTTTTTCCGGATGGCATCACACCAGAAGCTTTCGCCACCTCTCCGGCTATTGTATTTGGCCCCAACGACCAGCTACAGCACCGATTCATGGCCGGCTGTGGCTACCACGGCCGTTTCCCCTACCATTTGTGCCCCTCCTCCGAAGGTTTCGTCCAGCTTGCCAGGGCCGGCATGGGCTACGGCATGATTCCGCAAATCCAGGCCAGTCATTGGCTGGACAATGGGGGCCTGGTCAATCTTGCACCGGGTCATGAGCTGAAGGTGCCCCTCTATTGGCACTTCTGGCGACACAGCGGGGAGTTGCTACAGCGTTTGACCACCACGCTTGAGGGTGCCATCACCCACCATTACCGCGCACGGCGAAACGTCAGGTTGTAACGGCAGGCGCCCGTCAGCGAATGCAGTGCCTGCTTGAGCGTTAACACGCCATGGTAGCGGAGCCGCGCCGGGCCGCCCCAGACCACAACATCACCATGCTCAAGTGGCACTCGCTGCGGCCGGTCACTGCGCCGGGCGCCTCCGAACTGGAACATTGCCGGCGTGCCCAGGGACACAGAAACGATCGGCTGATCGAAGTCGTCCTCGTCTTTGTCCTGATGGAGCCCCATTTTGGCGCCAGGTGCATAGCGGTTCACCAGGCAGGCGTCCGGCTCAAACCCCGAGTAGCCCCCCGCGCTTGCTGCCTTTCCCGCCAGGGACCGAAACACGGCCGGCATCAAAGGCCAGGGTTCCCCCGAAAGCGGGTCGGTTTGCTGATACCGATAACCGCCCGCATCGGTCACCCAGCCCCAGTCTCCGCAACAAGTCATCGCCACCGACATGGCGTGGCCACCGGGTGTCTGCATTTGCCGAAACTGGGCCTGTTCCGCCACGACTGAAATCGCCTCCAGCAATCGGCTGGCGTCGGCCCGGGCAAAACGGCGAAGAACAACTGCCCCGTCGCAGAGCGGCTCGACCCAGGGCTCTGATGAAGATGACTCGAACAAATCCATGGTCATTACGCGTTCACCGTATGATCAGGAAAACCGGGAGTTTAACGTCTACCCTTAGGGCAGTGCAGTCCCCTGCGCTTCGCTACGCCAGACCACCGTTTAAGGATGAACCATGCGTCGGAACCGCCAGTCCGCACAGGTATCGCTTGCCTTTCTGATTGCCTCTACAATCACCCTCGGCATGCTGGCACTCACCATTGTACTGGTCGGGCAAAGCTTTCGCGGCATGGAAAGCGCCAAAATAACTGCCGCCAGCGCCACGGCCCGCCAGCTTGCCGTCAGTGTAGATGACCGGATCCGCGCCATCACAGGCCCGCCGTCAACCGCCCTCGCGGTCCTCAGCCATGACCCTTTGGCCGTCGCCGATACATTGCAACAACGCCTGGTCCGGATGCCGGTTGTCGCAGACATTCTCGATAGCAGCGACATCGTCAGTGCCGTTTACGCTGGCTATGACAACGGCGATTTTTTCCTGCTACGCAAGATACGTAGCTCTGGCGCCATGCAGTTTCCTGACGCCCCCACCAATGCGCAGTACCTGCTCCAGTCCATCACCAGGGCCGAGGATGGAAGGCCGCAACCCATATGGCACTTCTACGATGCCAGCCGCACCCTTCTGGAACGCCGCACGCCTTCCGACTACCGCTTTGATCCCAGAGATCGTGGCTGGTACGAGCTCGCTGATGCCTCCGGTACGACGGAACTGACCGCGCCCTATGTTTTCTTTACCACGGGTGAAACCGGTTTGACGCTTTCCCGACGGCAAGCCAATGCGAAGGGGATGGACAACAATACCGTGTTTGGCATCGATGTAACTGTTACCGACCTGGGTACGCAGCTGGCCGAACTGCGGCAGACGCCCGGCACCCGGATTGCCATCGTCAATGCCGAGGGTTCCCCCCTGGCCTACACAGGGCCTGATACCACCAACAGCGGAACAACATCCAACACAACAAAGCCACAGGGGCTGAATGACGGAGCCATCAACGCCGTCCTGGAACGCGATGGCATGCAAGCCACGAGTGAATTGGTAAACCGCTTTACCACTGAAAACCGGGACTGGTACGGCATGACCGAGCCCCTTGAGTCCCTGGACCAGGAGAACCTGAAAATCGCCGTGGCCATTCCCGCCGACGAACTATTGGCTGATGTTTGGGCAGCTTTGACCCGTCAGACTATCCTGGCGAGTGCTATCGCACTTCTGTTGCTGGTCATCGGCTGGTTCCTGGGCCGTCGTGTGGGTAGGCCACTGGAATTGCTGACACGCCGGGTGGGGGCACTCTCCCGTTTTCGTTTCGACACGTCCGTTTCCGTTGATTCCCATATTCGCGAAGCGCGTCAACTCAGCGTCGCCCTGGACGATATGGCCAGTACGATCCGCAGCTTCCAAAGCATTGCGACCGCACTCAATCGGGGTCAGGATCTGGATAGCCTTTTGCAGGATATCCTCGAACAGATCGTTCACATCCTCGGGCAGACCCGGGGTGCTATCTACCTGATGAGCCGTCAGAACAGCGAACTCAGGCTTTCCGTGGACCGCGACATACACCCGCCGGAGACCATCACCGGCGTCAACGCCAAGGACGACGACAACGACGTGATAAGGGCACTCCGTAACGCCCTTTCCGGCCATCCGGTATTCGCCATTCTCAGAAACCGGCGCAAACAGTTGATTGGGGCCCTCGTTATCGAAATGGAGCATGGTGAGCACACCCACCTCAGCGACGACCTGATCGTATTCGTCGATGAGATCGCCGGCTCCGCCGCCGTTGCGATCGAAACCCGTGAACTGATTGAAAGCCAGCAGGCGTTGCTTGAGGGCATCATTCGCCTGGTTGCCAACGCCATTGATGCCAAGTCACCGTATACGGGTGGCCACTGCGACCGCGTACCAAAACTCGCCCAGATGATGGTCGATGAAGCCATCCAGAGCCCCGCAGAACCCTTTGCCAACTTCACCATGAACGACGACGAGCGCTACGAGTTCCACCTGGCAGCGTGGCTTCACGATTGTGGAAAGATCACCAGCCCCGAGCATGTGGTGGACAAGGCCGTCAAACTGGAAACGATCTACAACCGCATCCATGAGATTCGCACCCGCTTTGAAGTTCTGCATCGGGATGCGGAGATCCGGTGCCTGAAAAGGCAACTGGCTGGCGAGAGTTCTCAGCAGGCGGAAACCGACCGGGATCGGGAACAGGAAGAGCTGCAGGAAGCCTTTCGCGCAGTCGCCAACGCCAACACTGGTGGCGAATTCATGTCGGAGGACGACATAGAGCACATCCGACAGATCGGCCAACGCACCTGGGTGCGTCATTTCAGTGACAGGCTGGGATTGTCCGGCGACGAAAAGCAGGTTTTGACTGGCACACCGGAGCAGACGCCACCTGCTACAGAACCTCTGCTGGCAGACAAACCCGGCCACCTTCGTCCCTGGGGTGAACACAAACCACCCGTTGCCAAAGACGACCCACGAAACCGGTGGGGATTCGACATGACACTTCCAGAACATGCCGTTAATCAGGGTGAGCTCCACAACCTGACCGTGGCAAAAGGAACCCTGACCCCCGAGGAACGCTTCCGGATCAACGACCACATCGTACAGACCATCTGCATGCTGGACGCCCTGCCCCTGCCTGACAGACTTGCGAACGTGCCCCACCTGGCAGGCACCCACCATGAACGCATGGATGGACAAGGTTACCCCTGCCGGCTGAACGCAGACGACATGGGCATTCCCGAGCGGATCATGGCGGTGGCGGATATTTTCGAGGCGCTGACCGCCGTGGACCGCCCCTACAAGGAGGGCAAGACACTGACCGAATCCCTGGCCATCATGCAGAGAATGGTGAATGACGGACACATCGACCGGGCGGTGTTCCAGTTGTTCGTCCAGACAGGTATCTACCGCCGATACGCAGAGCAACACCTGCGTCCGGAACAAATCGACGCCGTGAATGAAGAACGCTTTCTGACATGAACATTCCTCCATCGCGACGGGTTATTTTCGAATTCTTCGCCGAAACCCGTATACTTTGCGCAGTTTTAAACACTTGAAAAGGACACTGACATGTTCGGCCTGTTTATCGGCGGTTTGATCGGCTACCTGTTTGGCCGCTTTCCCGGCCTTCTGATTGGCGCTGTGGCAGGCGTACTGTTGACCCGATACATCAAGAGCCGTCTGTGGCAAAAACTGCGCAATGTGCAGACGGACTTCCTGGAATCCGTGTTTGCGGTGATGGGCGCCCTGTGCAAAGCCGATGGCGTTGTCACTCGCGATGAGATCCAGGTGGCGGAACGCCTGTTCGATCGGTTTCGTCTCTCCGGCGAACACCGGGAGCGCGCCAAGGCTGCCTTCAACCGTGGCAAGGCCAATGACTTCGACCTGGATGCGGAACTGCAACACTTCTTGCGGGTGAGTGGCCGCCAGCCCGCATTACTGCAGATGTTCCTTCAGGTACAGGTGTCTGCCGTTGCCGCCGATGGTGTGGTCCACCCGGCCGAACATGAGATGCTGGTGCGTATTGCCCGGGGCCTGGGACTGCCCGAGGCTCAGGTAGACCAGCTGGAAGCCATGTTGAGGGGCGCCCACGCCGGCCAGTCTGGCGCCGCAGGCCAGGCATCGTCCGCCAGCCAGATTGATGATGCCTACAAGGTTCTCGGGGTATCGCCTTCCGCCAGCGACGCCGAAATCAAGAAAGCTTACCGCAAACTGATGAGTGAAAATCATCCGGACAAACTGGCCGGGCGTGGCCTGCCTGAAAGCATGCGGGAAATGGCGGAAGAGCGCACCCGTGAAATCAGTCACGCCTACGACGTGGTCAAGGAAGCCCGAGACTAAAGTCCCGGCGAGCCAGACCTACAGCCAGCGAGGCACGCGCCTGCGATAGGCCTCGTAAGCCTCGCCGAATAACTCGGCGAGGGCCTTTTCCTCCACCCTCGCCTGCCTGACCAATACCGTTACGCCCGCAACCAGGCATACCAGCGAAAACACCGAAGGCAGCGCCAGAAAAAAGCCCAACTGGCCGAGCATAACCGCCATGAACACTGGGTTTCGGCTGCGACGATAAGGACCACCAGTGAGCAGGTGGCGATCCTGTTTTGGGTCAACACCCGAACGCCAATCCTCGTGCATGTAAGCCTGTAGATAATTGACCAGGCTGAACGACAGCAACAGGAGCACCATTCCCATGACCAGTACCGGCCCATGGTAGAGCGCATCGAAAACGCCCAGCCAGGAGTCAATATCCACAAAGACACGTGCTAAAACCACCGCCAGGATTGAAGCCCGAAAAACATTGAAAATGTGCCTATGCCACCATCCGGCAGTGGCCCGCTCGCCGTAGTTTATAAAGGAAAACCCCATCCTGGCGTGGAGGCCGAGGCTTCGTGCCGCGAACTGGAGGCCGATCAACAGGAAGAAACTGCCGAGAAAGTATCGGACGAGTGGTTCGGAAAATGAGTCGAAAGTGTCCAGGGGAATCATTAAATTCGCTTATTACTGTGATGGTGGCCAGAACAAGCTTATCGCCTGTCAAAACGGTCTGAAACTGGATTCTTACCTTTTGTGCAGAGCGATGCAATTTCCTGATATGACATATCATCACGTTTAGTCTTTGTATACAGTGGATGCAGCCCGGAGCCAACACGGAGTATCCGCCTTGACCATCCAGCCTCAAGCACAATCCCTGCACACGTTCAGTGACGATCTACTTGACCGGCATGATGCCACCGCGCTGGCCGAACTGATTCGCAACGGCGACGTCTCACCAGACGAAGTGCTTGGGGCAACCCTGGCACGGGCGCGGCTGGCAGAACCCGTTATCCATGGTCTAGTCGCTACCATTCCTGATAATGCGGAACTCATCGCGACTGAAGTCTGTTCCGGGAAAAACGGGCCAGGCTTGTTTTCGGGAGTCCCTACGGTAATCAAGGACAACACCGAGGTAAAAGGGTTCCCCACCTCCCATGGCACCGCAGCCATCGGTTCCTATCCGGCGGACAAAACCAGCCCTTTCGCCCGCCAGTTGCTGGCTCAGGGCCTGGTGTGTTTTGGCAAAAGCACTCTGCCTGAGTTCGGTTTCAACGCCACCACAGAACCCACTCATGGCAGCCCGAGCCGTAACCCCTGGCACCTTCAATACTCCACCGGCGCTTCGTCAGGAGGTTCCGCAGCGCTGGTTGCGGCAGGTGTTGTCCCGATCGCCCACGCCAACGATGGCGGTGGCTCCATCCGCATTCCGGCCGCCTGTTGCGGGCTGGTGGGGTTGAAACCAACCCGGGGGCGGCTGATCGATAACGATGCGGCTAAAACACTACCCATCAATATCGTCAGTGATGGTGTCGTAACACGCACGGTCAGGGACACCGCCAACTTCTATTACGGAGCGGAACGCTTTTTCCGGAACCCAAAACTCCCGGCCATTGGAAAGGTGGAGGGGCCCGCCACGCGTCCACTCAGGATTGGCCTGGTGACTGACTCCATTAATGGTCACGCCACGGACATGCAAACGCGCGCTGCCGTTGAAAACACGGCGCAGTTGCTGGAAAAGCTGGGGCACAGGGTGGAACCGATGGGGATTCCCGTTGCCTCCTCTTTCCCCGATGATTTCGCGCTCTATTGGGGAATGCTGGCCTTCGGCGTGCGCGCCAATGGCAAGCGGTTAATTCATCCAAGTTTTGACAAGTCACGGCTGGACGGGCTGACCCTTGGCCTGGACAAGTCCTTCAGGAGGCAGTTCTACAAATTGCCTGCTGCGCTCTGGCGCCTGCACCGGTCGTATCACGACTACGCCCGGGCCATGGCCAGTTACGATGCCATTCTCACGCCGGTACTCGGTCACACCACGCCCGAGATCGGTTACCTGAGCCCCACGGTTAATTTTGACACCCTGTTTGACCGCCTGACCCGATATGTGAACTTCACACCGTTGGCCAACGCCACCGGTGCACCCGCCATTTCACTACCAGCCAGCCTAAATGAGCACGGCCTGCCGGTCTCCATTCAACTGATGGGCAAGCACGGGGGTGAGCAGACACTGCTGGAACTGGCGTTCTTGCTGGAGGACGCCGCGGGTTGGCCCAGAATAGACCAGCATCCCGATCAACTGGTGGCGGGTTTCGCTCCATGAACGGACAGGGGTTCACAAGCGACAACCGGTTTCCATCCACGCCCCTCATGACTTCGAAATGGACAGTATCACGGCCAGGGGCGAATATGAGAGAGTCGGGGAATGGAAGCTGCTGGCGCAAAGACGGCCAATCGCTACTTATTGTCGTAAACTTACTATCGTTCCCGAAACAGACAGCCAGAGACTATGCCCGATACGGACACCTTCGTGACCTTTCACAAGGCACTGACGGAACTCAGCCACAGTCCCGCGTTTGTCGACAAGAAACGCCCGCAGAAACTCGCAGACCTGACGGCGCTCTGTGCGACGCTGCTCGACGTTGACCGGGTCAGTGTCTGGCAGTTCCCGGAGGAACGTGATCGCATTGAATCCGAGTGGCTTCATACCGGAGACTTGGCCACCGGTGAAACCTCCAGTCTATACAAGTCCTATAATCCGGAGTACTTCTCGGCCCTCGAAACCGAGCGCGTCATTTCCGTCCAAGACGCGCAGAACGATCCCCGAACCCGGGCCTTCACGCCTGGGTACCTGGCCCCCCTCAACATAATGTCAATGCTTGACGCACCGGTGTTTGATGGTGCCCGGCTTAGCGGCGTTGTTTGCCTGGAATCAACGCGCAGACGTCAGTGGACCCTGCCGGAAATCTCCTTTGTCGTCGCCATTGCCGACACCATCAGTCTGATCAATACCTACGAAGCCTGGCTCGACTCGCAACGCGCACTCGAATACGTCACCCGTTACGATTCACTGACCGGGCTATCAAACATCGACTCCCTTCGAGGCCGTATCGGCCATCTTGCCGGTAAAATAGAGCGACGGGGTCTTGGTAGTCTGGCCCTGATATGGATTGATGTGGATCGTCTGAAATCCATTAACGATGGGCTTGGGCCGCAGGTAGGAGACGACGTTATTGCCGAAGTCGGCCGCCGACTGAAAAAACTCTCCGTTCCGGGTAAGGATCTACTGGCCAGGATTGCCGGCGATGAGTACGCCCTGATTGTGCGCAACCACACCATGCGGGACTCTCTGGAACTGACTGCCTCACGGATACGGCAGGAGATTAACAAGCCCATCCGTCTCACCGGCCACGCCATCAACGTTGGCGCAAGTCTTGGTATCTGTCACCTGCCCGGAGACTTTCAAACCACCGAAGATCTGTTACGAGGCGCAGAAGCCGCCATGTACAACGCCAAGCAGCGAGGCCGGAACCAGGCCTGCTTCTTTGACTCCAGCATCCAGACAACGGCCCGTTCCCGCTTCGCCCTGGAAAACGAATTACGGGTGGCCATCAGCGACCACACTCTGGACGTGTTCTACCAGCCCATCTTGAACACCTCCGGGTTGAAAGTAGAGTCCCTGGAAGCACTGGTGCGCTGGAAGCACCCGCAACGCGGCTGGCTGCCACCCATTGAGTTTCTGGATATAGCCAGAAGCGGTGGCCTGATGTATGCGTTGGGGGAGTGTGTGCTCCGCCGCGTATGCGAACACTGGCAACAGGCCCGCAACCAGGGCATCACGGTGCCAGAGATTTCAGTCAACCTGGCGGCCGAGCAGGTGTCGGTGGCGGAACTGCCCAGCCTGATCCGGGGAACCTGCCGTGAACACAGCGTGCCGGTCAGCGCATTGCATTTCGAGGTAACCGAAGATTCCATTCAAGGGGATTTCAGCTCACTGACCCGTATTCTGAAAGAGCTGGTCGCCGACGGTGCAAGCCTGTCCATAGACGACTTTGGAACCGGTTATTCGTCGCTCTCCCGTCTCAAGAGCCTTCCCTTCTCGCGGATCAAGATTGACCGTTCCTTTATCAGCCAACTGCCAGACGACGAAGACGACTGCGCCATTACCCTGTCAATTCTCGGCCTGACGCGGGGCCTTGGGCTCTCGGTCGTGGCCGAAGGCGTCGAAACCGAAGCTCATGAACAGTGGCTTTTCCAGCAGGGCTGTGACTATCTGCAGGGCTATCGATACAGTAGGCCTCTGCCGTTCAACGCTCTCATGGATGAGTTTTTCCCACTGCCCTGACAATACAGCTCAGATGTCATGCGTCGCTGGAGTGATCAGCGGTAGCTGACTTGAATGCCCGCCCTACTTTGTCTCCCAGAACCAGCAGTGCAGGGGTCAGCAACAGCGTGAGCACCGTTGCAAATGCCAACCCGCCTGCGATGGCGCTGGATAGCTGGGTCCACCATTGCGTGGATGGAGCACCGATGCCGAGCGATGGCGTTAGGAGATCCACGTTTACCCCGAGCACCATTGGCATCAACCCGAGTATGGTGGTGATGGCCGTCAGCAATACCGGTCGCAGGCGCAGACATCCGGTTTCCAACGCGGCCTCGAAGGCCGCCATACCGCTTCGGCGCATCTGGTTGTAGGTGTCGATCAGAATGATGTTGTTGTTCACCACGATGCCCGCAAGGGCAATGATACCCATACCCACCATCACGATTCCGAACGACTGCCCGTTCAGCAGAAGGCCAAGCAACACGCCCGCCGTTGAAAGCACAATGGCCGATAGAATGAGCATGGTCTGATAGAGCGAATTGAACTGGGTCACCAGGATCAACAGCATCAGGGCAATGGCCACCAGAAACGCCGATGCCAGGAAATTCGAGGCCTGCTCCTGGTCCTCATTTTCGCCTGCAAATCGGACGGACACACCCTCGGGCGTTTCTGGCATTTGCTGCTGCAGCGCCATCAGAAGTTCGTCCGCACGGCGCCCCGGCTCTATCTCTGACTTGATCGTAATGGTGCGCTGTCCGTCTACCCGTGTAATGCTGCCAATCTTGTCACCGGGAGCCAGCTCAACAAACTCCGAGAGCGGCACCTGCCCGCGGCTGGTGTTAATCGTCTGGCGCTGGAATTGATCCAGCTCCCGCCAATTATTGGGCACTCTCACGGCGATATCGACTTCGTCGCGCACGTCCTCAGGACGATAGGTAGCGAGCACCAGTCCGTTGGTAATCAGTCGCACCGCACTGCCAACGCTGAGCACGTCAGAGCCAAATCGGGCGGCGGCTGAGCGGTCAACGTTCAGGCGCCATTCGATGCCCGGAAGGCTGCGGTCGTCTTCGACATCCACAAAGCCATCGATGCCAGACATCCGTTCCCGGACAAGAGCGACATACCGTTCCAGTTGGTCGCTGTCCATACTGCTGACCATAAGCTCAATGGGCTTGCCATCCGCAGGACCACCCTCTTGCTTGCGAAACTCCAGTTCAATGCCGGGAATGTCCGCAGTGAGTGAACGGAAATCTTCCAGTATCTGTGTCGCTGGCCGGCGCTCAAACCAGTCCGTGAACTGGAACTGCAGCACACCGATGACGTCCGGCGCCATCTGGTTTCCGGGGCTGACCATTGAGCGGGCATAGAGGGCTTTCACCTCAGGCATTCCCTGTAAACGCTGCTCGACCTGCCGAACGATGGAATCGCGCTCCTGAACCGACAGATCCCCTCTGGCCCTGACATGTACCTGCGCTGAATCCGGCTCCACGCTCGGGAAAAATTCAACACCATGGTTGAACTTGCCATAAGCCGCATAGATGACCACAACGACGCCAAGCACGCCAAGAAGTGTAAAGCCGGGCTTTGCCAACAATCGCCCAAGAACGCCACGATAGACGTCCGTCATGCGGCCACTGATTGCTGACTGGGGACGGCGTTTTCCGCCGCTGATGCTGCCAAGGACCGGCAAAAATACGAGAGCCATGGCCAACGAGGCGGCCAGACAGATGATAACGGTGGTGGGCAAAAAGCTCATGAACTCGCCGACCACGCCCGGCCAGAACAACAGGGGGATGAATACCGCCAGCGTGGTGGCGGTTGACGCGATGATGGGCCAGGCCATGCGGCTGGCCGCCTCGCCCCATGCAGACTTTACGTTCTGGCCCTCGGAGAGGTTCCTGTCGGCAAGCTCCGACACCACGATGGCCCCATCCACCAGCATGCCAGCCACCAGTATGAGGCTGAACAGAACCACAATATTAAGGGTAAAACCCATTCCCCAGATCACCAGGATACCGGTCAGGAACGCACCGGGAATGGTGAGCCCCACCAAAAGCGCAGAACGGGGACCCATGGCGGCAATGATCAGGACGATCACCAGCACGATGGCCGTCAGCACATTGTTGAGCAGGTCACTAAGGATATCCCGGACTTCACCGGACTGGTCCATGATATAGCGAACCTCGAGCTCGTCGGGCAGTTGCGGCCCGGCACGTTCAATCAGCGCCTTCACCTTTTCCACGGTTTCGATGATGTTGGAACCGGTCCTCTTGGAGATTTCCAGCACCAGCGCCGGCTCACCGTTGATCCTGGCGAACCCTCGCGGGTCTTTGAAGGTTCGCTGAAGCATAGCCACGTCGCCAAAGGTCACAACGGTGTCGCCGCCCACCTTGACCGGCATGGCCATGACATCTTCCACGGATTCAATAACGCCCGGAACCTTCATGGTCATGCGACCGGCACCGGTATCCAGGCTTCCGGCAGCAACCAATTGATTGTTGCGAGTGACCAACGTCGCCAACTGATCAAAGTCGACGCCATAGCTTTCAAGCACCTGGGGATCGACAACGATCTCCAGGAGGTCTTCCCTGTCACCACCAATGTCCACTTCCAGCACTTCCGGAATGCCTTCGATGGCATCCTGCAAACGCCGGGCAATAGTGACCAGCTCGCGTTCGGAAAGAGGCCCGGAGAGGCCAACCGACATGACCGGAAACAGCGCCACGTTAATTTCATTGACTCTTGGTTCGTCAGCTTCCTGAGGCAGCTTGCTGCGGGCGGTATCAACCTTTTCCCTCACATCCTGAAGCGCGATGTCCGGATCAAACCCGGCGTCGAATTCCAGCATCACCGAGGCGTGGCCCTCGGAAGCCGTACCACGCATTTCCTTGACGCCCTCGAGGGAACGCAATTCCTGCTCCATTGGCCGGATAAGCAAGCGCTCACCGTCTTCCGGGCTGATTCCCTCCAGTGTCATTGACACATAGATCATGGGAATGGTGATGTCCGGGTTCGCTTCTTTGGGGATGGTCTGAAAAGCCGCAACACCACCCAGGATCAGGAAAGCCAGTGTCAGCAGTGTGGTCCGGCTGCGGTCGAGAGCGGCGAAAATCAAGGTTCGCATATCGGTTAGCCCCGGTCCGAATCACGATCAACCGGGCGTACCTGCTGCCCGATGGATACAAAACCCGCGCCCCGGGTAATCAACCGGATTTCATCCGGCAGGCCAGTGACCCAGGCGCCATCCGTGGTGACGTTCAGGAGTTTGACCGTGGTAAACACCACTTCGTTATTGTCGCCCACATAGCGAACACCGGGCCGGCCATCATCCCCAAGACTGAGATAGGCCGGCGAAATGAACATCGCCTCCACTTCCGGCAGCGCAATGCGCAGCGTGGCACTACCGCCGGCAACCCGCTTACGTTCCGGGTTGTCTATGGCCACCTCCACCGGGAAACTACGGGTGTCCGGGTCTGCGGCACTGGCCACGAAATTCACCACGCCTTCCAGGCTGTCACCATCCAACGTGCGAATGGTTACGGCCTGCCCTTCTTCGACGGCGCTCACTGACTGCTGCGGGATTTGCCCCGTCGCTTTCAGCTGATCAACGCGTACCAGCTCCAACAGTGGTGACCCGACCTGGACCAGATCACCAAGGTCGACATCCCGTCGATTCACCGTTCCATCAAAAGGCGCTCGTGGCTCCAGGTTGTCAACAGCAAGACGTGCCTGAGTGAGCTCAGCTCTCGCCGCAGACAGATCACTTTGCAGGGTCAACACTTCGGATTCGGAGGTGAGATTCCGGGATCGGAGCTTCTGGGCAGCCGATAAATCGGCTTCCAATTTGCGAATGCGGGACTGCCATTGTTCTACCGAGGTACGTCGCCCATCCTCGGACAGTCGAAGCAGGACATCCCCCGCCTCAACCTGGTCACCCTGCTCCACCATCAGCTCTTCTACCGTGCCGGCTACCCGAGCGCCCACTGATACGGTTCGCCAGGGCTCCAACTGCCCCTGCAGCATTAACCCGGGCTCGTAAAGCCTTGTCCTAAGCACATCCACCTGAACGGAGGGCGCGCTATCCGACTCCTCAAGTGTGTCCTCTGGCGCCTCGTCCCGCGCTTCCTTGACGTCACCAGTTGCCATCCATACCACCAAGAAGGCCAGTACCAGAAAGGACAATCCGATAGATCCCAGTTTTGCTTTGGTCATTGATCGCTCGCAGTTACATTCGGGTGATGTCGGTTTACAGTCCAGGCAGTCGTTTTAGAAACTGTCAGAAAACGGTTGCATCCGGTTGTTTTCGTGGGGTAGATTCTACACATAAACTTCTCACAGATTCAGAGCAGATACTGATTTTATGAATCTCAACGCAGTGGTTGTCCTTGTGAAGCTAGTCCTGGTGGTCGTGGTACCGTCCGGGGGCTTCTGCGTGGACAAGCGGGTGAGATAGAAACAGACTCGACAAACACACGAAAGCCCCCGGCACCGAAAGGTCCCGGGGGCTTTTTTTTGCACCAGAAAAAGGAAAACGACCATGAACGGCGCACAGCACATTCTTGACGCGTTCCAACGTCATAACATCAGCACGGTTTTCGGATACCCGGGCGGCTGCATCATGCCGCTATACGACGCGCTGGTGGACGATGTGGGCGTAGAGCATGTGCTGTGCCGCCACGAACAGGCTTGCGCCCTGGCCGCCGACGGCTACGCCCGCGCCAGCGGCAAGCTGGGCGTATGTATTGCCACCTCAGGCCCCGGCGCCACCAACCTGATCACCGGCGTTGCCAACGCTCACCGGGACTCCATCCCCATGCTGGTCATCACCGGCCAGGTGCCCTCGGGATTGATCGGTACCGACGCCTTCCAGGAAACTGACGTATTGGGCATGACGCTGGGCATCGTTAAACACAGCTATCTGGTTGACGACGCGGACAGCCTGCCCGCGATCATGGAAGAGGCCATGGAACTGGCTCAAAGTGGGCGGCCGGGACCGGTGTGGATTGATATCCCCAAGGACCTGCTGCTGGCTGATGTCAGCGATGCTCCCTTCCCCCGGTCCGAGCCACGGGAGATCAGCTTCCCAGACCTGGCCGAAGCGCTCACGATGCTGCGGGCGGCCCGCAAACCCATACTCTACAGCGGTGGTGGCATCAGCCTGGCACACGCTGAAGATCGCTTTCGCACGTTTGCTGAATCCGCCGCTCTGCCAGCGGTGGTAACGCTCAAAGGTATCGGCAACCCGGGAAAACACAACCCTTACAACCTGGGCATGCTGGGCATGCACGGCTCCCGGGCGGCCAATAAAGCCGTGGATGAATGCGACCTGTTGCTGGTTATCGGTGCCCGCCTGGATGACCGCGCCACCGGCAGCCTGGATGGCTTCGCCCCCAATGCAAAGATGATTCACATTGACGCCGACGCCGCCGAGATCAACAAACTGCGCCCGACCGAGCTGGCTATTCGGGGGGACCTGAATGACATTCTCGAAACACTGACCAACGCCTTACAGGACAAGCCGCTGGACATCGGCGACTGGCGGAAACAGTGCCGAACCTGGTACACCACCGGCGGCTTCCACGCCGCCGACAACGAAGAACCCCTGGCGCCGATCACCGGCCCGGCCTTTGTTCGCCAGCTCTCCCGAATTGCCCCGGACGATACCGTCATCGCCTGTGACGTTGGCCAGCACCAGATGTGGGTAGCCCAGCACTACGACTTCGACCACCCGCGCCACCATCTCACCAGTGGCGGCCTGGGCACCATGGGCTTTGGCCTGCCCGCTGCCATCGGTGCCCAGTTTGCCAACCGCAATAGTACGGTGATCAACGTGACGGGCGATGGCTCGTTCATGATGAACGCCCAGGAACTGGCCACCATCCGCCGCTATAACCTGCCTGTAAAACTGATCGTCATGGACAACCAGTGCCTGGGCATGGTGCGCCAGCAACAGGAACTGTTCTACGGCAATCGTGAAAGCCAGATCAACCTGGACGACAACCCGGACTTCGTCGCCATGGCCCGTGCCTTCGACATCCCGGCATTACACATCAGCCGTACTGACCAGATCCGCCGTGGCATCGAAACCATCCTGGCCTACAACGGCCCGATGCTGCTGCATGTGGCCATCAGCCGTGACGATAACGTCTGGCCCATCGTCAAACCCGGCGCCAGCAACCGCGAAATGATCGACGAAACCCGACGCACCAACAACAAAAAGGAACACGTTGCATGAAACCGCAAAGCCAGTCCTCAACACCGAGCTATAAAATCAGTTGCCGCATGTCGCAGGAAGCGGCTGGCCTGGAGCGCCTTTGCCAGGTGGTCCGTATTCGCGGTTTCCGGATTGCAACAATGGCGGTGGAGTCCGCCGGGGAGCACCTCAATATCACCCTGACCCTGGAGGGAACCCGACCGATTGCCATGCTCCAGTCGCAACTGGAGAAGTTGCATACGGTCGCTGAAGTTGCCCTTGGTCAGGTTTCGGTGGTTCGGGCTCAGACTGCATGAAGTTTGGGAGTTGCCTGCCTTCTGTAGCCTGCCGATTTTGGGGCGGGCTTGCGGGGTGGCATCTGTATTTTTCTTGAAAAAGAACTCGCTTCGCTCAGACATCTTTTTCTGGCGAAAGATCCAGATACCACCCCGCGCCGAGCTGACCACGGAGGGTTCGCGAAGCGCGAAGAGAGGAAAAGCGACTGGAAAGGTTGACCTGGATATTCCTGAGCTGCACGTCGATAGGGGGTTGGGGTTATTTTTTCTGGCAAGGAAAAAGATGTCTGAGCGAAGCGAGTTCTTTTTCCAGAAGAAAAAATACCCCCACCCCCCGTATCCGCCCGCAAAACCTCAGGCTACAAAAGAATGTGAGTAAGCCCCCCACAGTCCACCATCGGATCATCGCAGTTCACGATGATATCCGCCCGGTTAAGAACGTAGCTCTTGCCGGTGATGGTATTCTCGACCACCTGGTGCTTCCCTTCCTGGCGCACGCCTGTGAACTCACCGATAAACCCGGTTTCACGCAGGGAGACGGTTTCCAGGCGGTCGCCCGGGCTGATTTTGCCCTCGTAGTTCATTAACGCAAGCCGTGCTGAAGTACCCGTGCCGGTGGTGCTGCGACAGATGACTCCAGGGTGCACATAAGTGGCCGAACGGGTGCGATACGAATGATCCGACAATTGTTCAACCGGCCCCATGAAATGGAGAAAGGGTAAGGGCCCGACATCACCCAGCGTGTAGTGGGAGAAACCACGCTCAGCCTGGATAGCCTCTACTATATGATAGGCGCATTCGCTGAGTTTGCGTTCTTCATCCAGGGTCAGGGAAAACCCAAGGCTCGTTGCATCTACCAGGGCATAGAAACCACCACTGTAGGCCACGCTGTAGGATACGTCGCCGATCGAGGGCACGTGGATGCTGGCCTGGTAGGTGTCAATGTAACTGGGCAGCCCGCCGCAGGTAATGGCTTCTACAACACCGTCCCGAACAAGGGCGTCAATGTGGACCAGGCCCGCTGGCGCTTCCAGGGCGAAACTCTGCCACCCTTCCCGCTTGGCGACAATGCCACTCTCCAGAACGGCCGTGGCGGTACAGATGGTGTTGGAACCGGAGTAAATCGGATATCCCATCACTTCCATGATGATATAACCGGCGACTGCCTCGGGGTCCGTGGGCGGCACCAGCAGGTCCACGGACATTTCCGGGATGCCGTAGGGCTCTTCCAGTAGTAGAGTGCGAAGGCCATCTGCCTTGTCCCGCAGGTATTCCATCTGGGCGCGCACGGTGTCCCCCGGAAGCGGGCAGATCCCGCCAGTTACTATCCGGCTGACATCTCCGCCGGCGTGGGTGTCCATCAGTTGCAGTTTGAGTTCGGGACGCATTAGGACTTCTCCAGGGCAAACGGGGCGCCATGCTCGGCCCATTGGGCATCCGGGACGATCACGATTTTGCCCAGGTAGTTGCTGTTGCGATTGACGAAGTAGCGTTCAGCTTCGTGCAACTCTGACAGTCTGAAAGCGGCGTGCAGCACCGGCTTCAGTTGGCCGCTGCGAATCCAGGCCACCAGTTGTTCGGCTTCCTCCCGGGTGCCGTGTGACACGCCGAACACCTGCACCTGATACAGGTAAATCCGTGTCCACATGATTTCACTGACGTTTCCGGCGCTGGCGCCAGCGATGCTGAGCCTTGGGTAATCATTGCGGCTGTTCATGTCGAAGATCATGGTGTCGATAAACTGATCGGTCATCTCGCCACCGGCCAGGTCCATCACGGCGTCTATCGGCCGCCCCCCAGTGACGGACCGCACCTGATCCGTGAAGTTGTCCATGTCGGAACGGTCCAGCACGGCTTCGGCGCCCAGCTTGAACAGAGGGTCGGCCTTGTCACGCTGGCTCAGCGCATAGGGAATCGCCCCCATGATGCGGCAAAGCTGGATAAGGGCCGTACCGACGCCACCACTGGCACCGGTCACAAGGATGTGCTCGCCCGCTTTTACCCGTGCTGATGTGAGCATGTGCAAGGCGGTCTGGTAGGAGCACATGCCCATGGCGGCAAGTTCGGCATCGGCCAGATCGGCATTCTCGACATGGTGAAACTGGTCGGAAGGCACAGCAATATATTCCGCGAACCCACCATCGGCGCCGTGGCCGTAGTAGTCCGGGGTCAGGTTGATATCCCGGCGGTCGTCGGCGTAGAGGTTGAAGTCCAGCAGGCCTCGTTGGCCGATCCGCGTATCCTCAACACCCTGCCCCACGGCGACGATACGCCCAACAACGTCCGCGCCTTGAACTCTTGGGAACGTCAGCGTGGCTGAGCCTCCCATCTGGAAGGAGGTTACGTCGCCTTTATCCTTGGTGGGGTATAGACCCTCCCGGGCTTTGCGGTCGGTGTTGTTCTTCGCGGTGGCGGTGACCTGGACTAGCACCTCTCCCGCACCAGGGGTGGGGATGGGCACGTCTTCGGTGTATTCCAGTTTCTCGACGCCACCGTGGCCGGTGAGCAGCATGGCTTTCATGGTCTTCTGGATCATGGGCGTTCTGCTCCTGCTTTGCTGGATATCAGGTCAGGATAGGCCAGATTCATACCAGTGTCAGGGCCCCCTGACAGCTTTTACCGCGCAATAACCTTGTAGATCGGCCGCAGTTTCGGGATCTGTTTGAGGACCACCTGGATGATGGTCATCAGAGGCACCGCCAGCAGCACACCCACCGGCCCCCACAACCAGCCCCAGAAGAAGATGGATACGAAGATAACCACGGGATTGATGGCCATGCGAAAACCGTGGATCCAGGGTTCGATGAAAAAACCGACGGTGGAGGTAAGTGCCAGGTAGCCGAGCGGGGCGATGGCCATTATCCAGAGTGTGTCGAGGCTGGTGGCAGACACAACCGCAAGCAGGATGATGGTCAGGATAACGCCCAGATAAGGGATGAATCTGGCCAAGCCGGCAACGAGCCCCCAAACGGCTGGGTCCGGAAGCCCCACTGCCCAGCAGATGAGCCCGGTGGTGATGCCAACCAGCAGGTTGCTGAGGCTGAGTACCGCCAGATACTGGGCGATCTGCTGCTGGGAATCGCGGGCAATCTGGAGCACATTGCGACGTTGTCGTCTCGGGAGTTGCCGCACAAAGTTGAGGATGATGCGGTCACCGCCCACCAACAGGAAATAGGTCAGGGCCAGCGCAAGTGCGAGGCCGGCCGCACCGTTACGGGCCTTGGTCAATAGCTGGTTGCGCCACGAGTCGGTTTTAAGCACGACAGTGTTGGTTGTGGTCTTCTCGTCCTTGGACAGTTCGTCCATGGACTCCTCCACTTTCTTTGCCGATTCGTTGACCTTGTCAATCTGGCTTTTAATGCCGCTCTCCCCCATGAGCAGTCGTGAGATCCCCTGTGGCGCCTGCTGCGCCCACTCCAGGGCAGGCGTCGCGACGGCGGCCCCAACACCCGCCAGACCAGCGATCACCACGATGATCAACACCAATGAGCTGAGCACCCTTGGGATCCCGGCTTTGTCATAGGCTTTTTTGACAAGGGGAAACAACAGCAGGCTGGTCAGGACCGCCAGGACAATTGGCAGGACAATCTGGTGGGCGACGTAGAGGGTATAGAGTATCCCGAGCGCAAAGAGGCCATTCAGTGGTGTCGCGAGTTCAGAGCGTGCGGGTTGTTCGTTATCGTTGTTCATGCGGGTCCATGCACCTTGTCGGGCTGTGTTGGGGGTATGATACCTGAGGCACCACGAGGCTCAGTGTACCTGTCGCTCGGCTGCCATTCAGCCCTTTTGGGCCAACGCCCGGTCATTGCCAGCACGTCACTTTTGTTGTAACACATAACCGGATACCCTGTTGGAAACTGTCTCTGAAGAGTTCATACATGGCGAACTACAAGATTGAAATTGACGAAACCTTTGATGTGCCGCGCAACCGTGTGTTTGCACTGTTTGCGGATCATGAGCGCTTCGGGAAGCTGTTGGGAGCACCAGTGAAGCGCATTCGCGACAGCGACCAGGCCGACCCCAACGGCCTTGGGTCCATCCGCAAGATCGGCATCGGCCCCATCGGCCTTGAAGAGACCGTCATTACCTTCGAGCCGGGGTTGCTTATTGAGTACACCATTTCCAGCATGAGCCCCATCCGCAACCATATCGGTCGCATCCGCTTCGACGATGCCGCCAATGGCAGGACTCGCGTCCAGTACACCATTTCCTTTGACGACATCGTGCCGTTCACCGGCAAACTGGTCAGCTCCGCTCTTGATCAGGGGATCCGTAAGGGCATCCGCAGGGTGCCCAAGTTGGCGTAAGCAACTGAAGAACTCGTTGCTGGGCGGGGGTATTGTGGCAGGTTGATAATGATCAATCTTCGGTTGCGGCACGCTCCCGCCAGTGGCGGGCCAGTTGCGGATCTGCCCTGGTACCAATGCCCGCTTCATAGGCCTTTGCCACTTCGGACATGCTCAGCTTGTCGCCAGCCTCCGCTGCCCTCAGATACCACTCGAAAGCCTTCGAATCGCTCTGTGCCGTGCCTTGCCCGGCTGCGTGCATATTGCCCAGGTTATACATACCCTGCCGACTCCCCGCTTCGGCAAGCGCCTGGTAACGTTCGAACGCCAGATCGTACTGGCCCATCTTGTAGACGGCATAGGCCTCCAGGACCTGGATCATCTCCCGAGCCACGCCCATCTGCTGATCCGGCTCGGCACTGTTTGCCACTGTCGGAGCTCCGGTGAACAGCAGCAAACTCACGGCTGCAATGAGCGATGTTCGAACGGACCTCATGGCAATCTCCGCGTTCGGTGATAATGGCGATGTTCCGACCGTAACACGAACACATTCTGCGGTACCTGACCGGAAAGTTCTGAAACCCTGGCACTTTGGTACCATGGAAGAGCCGTCGACAACCTCGATAAATAAGGCTGTCACCGGCCTGTGTAGTCGAGTAAAATCCGCACTTTTGAAAATGAAATTGAGGCAGCGTAATGGGCAGAGCCTATCAAAACCGCAAAGACTCCATGGCCAAAACGGCCGCCGCCAAAACCAAGGTCTACAGTAAGTACGGCCGCGAAATCTATGTGTGCGCCAAGTCCGGCGGCCCGGACCCGGATGCAAACCTCAGCCTGCGTGGCCTGATCGACCGTGCCAAGAAAGATCAGGTGCCCGCGCACGTCATTGAGAAGGCCATCGAGAAAGCCCGGGGTGGCGCTGGTGAGGATTTCTCCCCTGCTCGCTATGAAGGATTCGGCCCCGGCAACTGCATGGCCATCGTGGATTGCCTGACCGACAACCCCAACCGTACCTTCGGCGACGTACGCCTGGCGTTTACCAAGACCAAGTGCAAGATCGGCACCCAGGGCAGCGTCAGCCATATGTTCGATCACTGCGCCATTCTCGGCTTCAAGGGCGACGACGAGGAAGCGGCTCTGGAAGCACTGATGATGGCGGATGTGGATGTCACTGACATTGAGCACGAAGAGGGTATGATTACTGTGTTCGCGCCCCACACCGAATACGCCAAGGCGCGACAGGCACTGCAGGAAGCGTTTGAAGGCCTGGAGTTTGACGTAGACGAGATCCAGTTCCTGCCCCAGACCACCACCACTGTCGAAGGCGACGACATTGAGCTGTTCGAGAAGTTTATGGACATGCTGAACGACCTCGATGACGTCCAGAATGTTTACCACAACGCAGTCATCGCAGACTGACGGGAGCAACACCTTGGCCAGGGTCGTCATACTCAAAACAGGTAATACCTACCCGTCCCTTCTGGAGTCGTTCGGGGATTTCGATAACTGGTTTTTGGCCGGGCTGGATCCGGAGCTCGACCTTCACGTAGTCGATGTTACGGTTGACGACCTACCGGGCAAACCCGGGAATTGGGACGGGATCGTGGTGACGGGATCACCGGCCATGGTCAGCGACCGGGCGCCCTGGAGTGAGTGCACTGCCGCGTGGCTGGCTGAGGCAGTGACGGAAGAGGTGCCAGTTCTGGGGGTCTGCTATGGCCATCAGCTGCTGGCCCACGCTCTGGGTGGTGAAGCAGGTTATCATCCACAAGGCCGGGAAACCGGCACCCATCAGGTAGAGTTGCTGGACGCTGCGATGGATGACCCTCTGTTTAAGGGGTTGCCCCAAACATTTCCGGCGCAATTGACGCATCGGCAATCCGTACTCAGGTTGCCGGAGAATGCCGTTCTCCTGGGCCGAAACGAGTTCGAACCGCACCAGGCCTTTCGTGTGGGCCGCTGCGCCTGGGGTATCCAGTTCCACCCGGAATTCTCAGCAGAGGTGATGCGGGCCTACCTCAAGGTGCAGGCACCCGATCTGGAAAAGGAAGGGCTCGATGCCAAGGCTCTGATTGAGAATGTGATCGACGCGCCCAACGCCACGTCCCTGCTCGGTCGGTTCTCCCGACTCGTGCTCAACGGCCTGCCAACGGACCACTAATCCAGTATGTAGGCGGTTTTCTCCAGCGCATTTTCATCTTCGTCAATGAAGCGGAATTCGTTCCAGCCAATGCGAACCAGGTCGTTACTGTTCAGGCGCTGGCGTCGGTCAATCCGCAGTTCATTCACAAACGTTCCGTTGGTGCTGTTCTGGTCGGTGATGTAATAGTCCACCGTGCCTTCCAGATAGGCATTGGGCACCGCCTCGATCAACGCATGATGGCCGCTGACTGAAATCTCGTCGATGCGGATATCGTTATCGCCACGCCTGCCGACATGAATCTCCGGCTGATCCAGCTCAAAAGTGGTCACCACAACGTTGTCCACCAGTTGGGAAAGTGACGCCATACAGGCCTCCTCCATTAATTAAGAATCAACAGTACAACGGACACATTGTCGGCCGCCTCGTTATCCAGGCTCGCATCCACCAGCGCCCGGACTTTATCGTCGGGTGTTTCGCACACAGACATCAGCGACAGCCATTGGTCCTCTGGCAAGGCCCCCGTCAGGCCATCGGAACAGAGCAACAGGGAGTCTCCAGCTGCCATCCGCACGCGGCGGAAGCTGGCAATGGCCGCTGAGGCGCCAAGCGCCCGTGTCAGCACATTACGGAAAGGCACATGGGGCACGTCATCAGGGCGGATGCTGCCGTCATCCAGCATGTTCTGTACCACGGTGTCATCCCGGGTCTGGCATGCCAGTTCGCGCCCTTGAACGAGATAGCAGCGGGAATCCCCCAGGTGGGCAATGTGAGCCTCACCGTCAATCACCCAGGCCATGACCAGCGTGGTCCCCATTTTGGCCAGGTCCGCATCGGCAGCCCTTCGATCAGCAATTCGCTCACTGGCCAGGTTGATCGCAAACTGTATGGCATCGTCCGGCTCCTCCGGCACCCCCTCATCCGGCGACAACCAGGGCACCAGCACTTCCATCACCGTGTCTACGGCAATGCGGCTGGCCACTTCTCCGCCGTGGTAACCGCCCATGCCATCGGCAACCACCAGCAGCACCTGCTGGTTATCCTCGCTGACCCGCCAGTCAATAGCGTCCTGGTTGGCTGTACGCAACGCCCCTACATCCGTTATGCCAGCCACCTGGGGATTCATCACGATGCTTCCTCCCTTGCCTCACGGCTCGCCTGTCTTCGCAACGCTTCCGCCATGGTGGCGGCACTCAGGAAGCGCTTGTCAGGCTCCCGTTGTATGGCTTTATTAATCAGACGGACAACACCGTTGGGGAGTTCCGGGTTGAACTCGCGGACACTCCGTGGGCGCTTGTTCAGAATCTGGTAGGTCAGGTTGGCCAGGGTATCACCCTGATAGGGTGTTTCCCCGCACACCAGTTTGTACAGCGTGATTCCCAGGCTGTAGGTATCGGTGGCGCCAGTCACTTTCTGGCCCTTGAGCTGCTCAGGGGACATATACAGTGGGCTGCCCATGACACTGCCGGTGCGAGTCCGGGAGTCGTCGGAGATCTTGGCTATGCCAAAATCGGTAATCTTGATCTCACCGTTGTCCGGGTTGAAGATGATGTTACCCGGTTTGATATCGCGATGAATGATCTTCTGGCGATGCGCGTAATCGAGGGCATCCGCCACCCGGGCGACGATATCCAGCACCTTCGCCAACGGCAGTAACCGCCCCGGCTTGCCAAATTCACTAAGCGGCCTGCCCTTGGCATAATCCATGGCGATAAACGCAAGGTCGGCCTCTTCCCCGACATCATACACGGTGACAATTGCCGGATGGCTGAGGCGGCCCGCCGCCTCGGCTTCCCGAAAGAAGCGTGATTTCAGGTCCCGCAGCTCGTTGTCCTCAAACGCCTGGTAACTGAGCGTCTTGATAGCCACGGTACGGGCAATCTTGGGGTCCTTGCCGAGATAGACCACGCCCATGGCGCCCCGCCCTATCTCGCGCTCGATCTCGTAGCGGCCCAGGGTGGGCCGGCTGACACTTTGCTCGGGCATGACCAGGGTTCGGGTACTGTCAAAGCCACCGGGAGAAACAACGGTTGCCTCGGTGGTCAGGCTCCCGAGTGCCGCCAGGCGTTTTTCCACGTCCCGATACTTTCGCTTCTGCTGAAGAATCTGCTGGTAGGTGGCTGACGCGCGGTCATACTGCCGCTTGCGCTCCTGCTGAATGGCGATGTCGTATTGCAATGCCAAGGTATCTTCGGTGGGCGGGCATTCAGCCAGCACCTCCAGCGCCTCTTCGGGCTGTCCCTGTTGCAGCAGCAGACGACCAAGCCGCGTGCGGGCTACGCGGACATTCTCCGACAAGGCGACGATATCCCGCCTCGGTTGCAGCCAGAACAGCATGATGACATAGCCGACCATCAGCAGGGTCACCACTTCACCCAATGGCAGCCAGGCGCTCTGATAGAACATGAACGCTGCTTGCAGAACCACCAGTGCCCCGGCAATCAGTAACAGCACCGGCAGCGCGACCGCTCCACCCATTCTGGGAACTGCAAGTACCAGGATGAGTGTCGACATCATCAACCCGGCACGAATCGCCAGCGCCGACCACTCTGGCTCGACGAGCCCCCGGGCCTGCAGCGCTATTGCGAAGGCGTCCGGTGTCATATCCACACCCCGAACAGCATCCCCAATACCCTCAGGGTTGCCAAGAGCGCTGAACAGCACCCGATCCAACCAGCCCAGCAGTGGCAGCGCGTCACCCACAAACACACAAGCCAACGCCAGCACAACAATGAGCAGGCGCAGACTGAACAGACGGGAACCAATAAAAGCCAGTGAATTCACAGGAATCGTTATCGTAAATGATTGATCCAGCAAGTTTAGAAAGTGAACGCCGGCAGCGATAGTTCCAGAAGAACGTTTTTTGTAAGTGTTTGTTTACCTGTGACCACGATCACGTCGCGACCATTATTAACCCAGGATGACAAGGGTGTAAGGACGGCACAGGTTCCGGTGCAGTATAGTTTCGTCTTTGGACCTTTTCCGTCAGGAAGTACGACGATGACAGTGAAGTTACTGATCGGCCTGGTTATTCTGACCATCACAACAACTGGTTTTTACCACACATTGAAGCCCCTGCCACCGGGGATAGGTTACGAGGGCACAGTCCATCCTCTGACGAATGCCAGGCTTCTCACCGACAGGACCCTGCATTTCGGCAACGAGGAACCGCGGCTGGACCAGGAAATTTTCGACGAGGCCCTCAACATGATTTCGGCGGCTCGCCGTTTTGTTCTGGTGGATATGTTCCTCTTCAACGGCACCCGCGAGGAAGGCAGCCGTCAGCGGCCATTGGCAAGGGAGTTGACTGACGCCCTGCTCAAGCAACGCAAGGCGAATCCGGATGTGCGTATTGTCGTTATTTCCGATCCCATAAACACCGTATACGGTGGTACGGTCTCGCCCTACTTCCAGCAATTAAGGCAAGCAGGCATTCCGGTAATAGAAACCAGGTTGGAGCGCCTTCGTGACAGCAACCCCACCTGGTCCGGCCTGTGGCGCTTCTGTTGTCAGTGGATGGGCAACTCCGCGACCGGGGGCTGGCTACCAAACGCACTCGGTGAGCAACCGGTCACCCTGCGCAGTTACCTGGCACTCCCCAACTTCAAGGCCAACCACCGCAAAGTCCTGATCACCGACAACGCAGAGGGCTTTAACGCCCTGGTGACCTCCGCCAACCCCCACGATGGCAGTAGCCGGCACAGCAACATCGGCCTGCGATTCGGAGGGCCAGCCGTGGCCGATTTGCTGCTCAGTGAGCGTGCCGTTCTGGCGATGTCCGGTGCAGACACCGAGGTGGTGGACGAAATGATCAGCAGCCTGCCGCAAGCCGCAGCCGGCATCGCTTCGGTCGATACCATCCAGGTCGTCACAGAATCGGCCATACGGACAACCGCGAGAGACATCATTGGCACCGCAAAGGCAGGCGACAGGCTGGATCTGGCCATGTTCTACCTGTCGCACCGAACGTTACTGGAAGAATTGAAAGAAGCCCACGAACGCGGTGTCGAAGTGCGGATACTGTTAGACGCCAACAACGATGCTTTTGGCATGGAAAAAAGCGGCATACCCAACCGGCAGTCGGCCATGGAGCTTAATGGCGCCGGCATTACCGTACGTTGGTGCAACACCGAAGGTGAGCAGTGCCACAGTAAATTACTGATCAGGCGCGACAGCCACGGCAACGCTCAACTGCTGCTCGGCTCGGCCAACTTCACCCGCCGCAACCTTGACGACCTGAACCTTGAAACCAGCGTACTCGTGCGCTCCAACGTGCACTCAGAGATCGTGCGCAAAGCGGCCGGCTTCTTCGATGAGCAATGGAACCACGGCCCGGGCGAAACACCGGTAATGAGCCTGCCTTACAATGCCTGGGCCGATGAATCCCGGATACGGTATTGGCAATACAGGCTGATGGAGGCAACGGGACTGTCCACATTTTAAGTTTCCGTCACCATTAGGAACCTGGGACGCCGAAAACGCGTGCTACTATTAGGTCAGCTTGAATGTCGGATGTAGCCGTCGGCTACATCGCAGGCAGCAACCGGAAAGACCGCTTCTTGAACGAAAATAACAGGAGAGTGTAATGCAAACCCTGAGAAACCATCTGCGGTACGTATCGTTTGTCATGGCCATCATGATGGCTTTCGGCTCCGTTTGGGCATCGTCCGCCTCGGCGGGCATGGTTGGAACCGGTGAACTGCTGACCGAGCAACGCACGGATCTGGACCGCCAGTCACTGCTCAACATGCTTGAGCAGGATGAGGTTAAAGAGAAACTGGCGGAAATGGGCGTTAGTCAGGAGCAGGTTGAACAGCGCATACAGAACCTGACGCCGGAGGAGTTGTCGTCGTTTGAGCAACAACTGGCGGAGGCTCCCGTTGGCGAGGGCGTTGTCGGGATCATCGTTCTGTTCCTGCTGGTGTTCATCATCACCGATATGCTGTGCGCCACCAATATCTTCCCGTTCATCAACTGTATCCGGTAGCGCAATAGCTCCGTGATCCGTCCTACCCAGTTGCACCTGCTGCGAATCGTTGTCAGTCTCTTACTGGCAACGATTCTGGCGGGCTGCGCCAGCCGCCCCCAATGGCCCGATACCCCTGCCCTGAACACGGCCGGTGTTGACCAGCGGAAAGTGCTGGACCATGTTCCCTTCCACGCTCAGGAACTGTACCAGTGCGGCCCGGCATCCCTGGCCATGATGCTCAACAGCCAGGGCCTGAACACCAACCCCGCCGTACTGAAGGAGTTGGTGTACCTGCCTGCCCGCCAGGGCAGCCTGAAAGTTGAAATGGTGTCCGCCGCCCGATCCCATGGCTTACTGGTCTACCCGCTGGACGGTTCGCTCAAGAGCCTGTTGGAGGAGATAGCCTCTGGCCACCCGGTGCTGGTGATGCAGAATCTGCGATTCGATTGGTGGCCACAATGGCATTTTGCCGTGGCGATTGGTTACGACGCCAGCGACCGCTCCATCATCCTTCACACCGGCACCCAGGAGCGGCACGAGCAGGCACTGGAAGTGTTCATGGCCACATGGGACCGCGCAGACAACTGGGCCACGGTCATCCTGCCGCCCGACCGACTACCTGCAACGGCGCAGCCCCTGCTTTATCTGACATCCGCCAACGACCTGGAAACCACTGGCAGGACCATCGCTGCCACTGAGGCCTATCGAACGGCCGAGCAGGCCTGGCCAGACCAACCGGCTGCCATCATGGGGCAGGGAAACATTGCCTGGCAACAGGGCCAGGTGGACCTGGCCGCGCAACATTTCCTGAGACTGACCGCCAAATTCCCGAACCTGGCCGCAGGCTGGAACAACCTGGCCCACGCACTGGCCACCCAAGGCTGTGCCACGGCATCAAGAACCGCAGCGAGCTGTGCCAGCGCCATCGATCCAGAGCGTTTCGACGGCAATGTCCAGAACGACAGCGACAGACCCCGTCCCGTCGAGTGCCCTGCACTGGACTGCCCTACCCCGATTCACTGAATCTTCTGGAACAGCGCGACATCCTTGGCCGGAACCTCCAGGCGCCACCCATACCTCCGGGCCAACCAGGCCATGGTGAACTCCCGATAAAACACAACGTGGGTTGGGTCCCGCCGGTAATGCCAGTTGGCAAATAACTGGTCGTCTGTCTGGAAGCAGGTCATCACACCCAACCAGCCACCCGGTTTCAGCAGCCTGTCCAGCCGACGGAACGTATCCGCCGGGCGGTGAAGGTGTTCCACCACCTCCGTGCAGGATACGAAATCATACTGGCGGTCCAGAACAGACGTTTCCGGATGAAAGAAGGGATCATAGAGCGACATGTCCATGCCCGCTTCCCGCAGTATCCCGGCCAGCGCCGGGCCGGGGCCACAGCCAAAGTCCAGGCCGCGTGCACCCGCTTCCAGCCTTTCGAGTAACGGCCTGGTCATCTTCGAAAGAAAGCGGCGATAGCCCTCATCTTCCGGATGATTGTCGTGAAGGTTGTAGATATCCGTTTCCCGGCGCTCGTCCAGCCAGCAAGACGAGTCCATGACTGTGGCCTCACAGGTTTCACAACGATAATACGGTATGCCTTTGATGGTCTGGAACGGCACCAGTGAGCGTGTTTCACACACCGGACAGGGCACTTTCAATGGGAGATCTCCTGCAAAATCTAACGAATGTTTCATTGTCATTTCCGGCCATCACACCAGAACCGTGACCGGTGAGCAAAATCGACCCGAGCAACCCTGCCTATACTAGGCCAAGACAGAGTAAACAACTGTGCGCTGAACGCGACAGTTCCAGTTCAATAAGGCTACCTCTCATGGAACGAACGGTGGAAACGTCCAGCCCGATGGCGCTCGAAGTGCCGCTGATCTCGGCACGCTACGCCCGACAGTTTATTCGGTTTATGGAGCGCAAGGGCGTTCGGCGCCACGCCATCCTTGGAGATACCGACATTTCCAGCGACATGCTGGACGATCCCGATGCGAGTCTTTCCATGGGGCAGGTCCGGCAACTGCTAGGCAAGGCGGAGTGGCTGATGGGCGACGAGAGGGCGGCCTTCCAGTTCGGCCAGCAACTGGACCTCCCGGCCCACGGATTACTTGGCTTCGCCGTGCTCGGCCAGGAAAACCCCCGGCGACTGATCAGCATGATTGTACAGTACTTGCGCGTGGGCCTGCCGCTGATGGACATGGACCTCAGTTCAACTGGATCCACTTTCAGGATACAACTGATCGACAATTGGGGCCTTGGCGACTTACGCCCCTGCCTCACCAAAATCTATATGGGCAGCATCCATCGAATTTCATCCCAGGTGTGCAATCACTTCTGTTTTGAGTTCGATTTCGACTCGTCCCTGGAACCCGAGCAGTGGCGCAGCATTGCTGCCGACTGCGAATTTCGCTTCAACGCTCCGGCGAGCCAGGTCACCATGCCTTTGTCCGGCCGACCTGTTCGCAACGACGATACCGGCCTGGAATTCATCCTGGCCAACGCCCGCTCACGAGAGCGGGAACCATCAGAACAGGCCGATGAAACCGTCATGCAGGTGCGGGAGATGATCATGAGCCAACCGGGCCGCCCCTGCACCATGGACAATCTTGCACGTCGGCTCGACATGAGTCCCCGCACCCTGCGACAGCACCTGTCGACCGCAGGCACCTCATTCAGAGTGCTCAGAAACGAGATACGTCAGAACTTTGCCACTCTGTACCTCACCGATACAGTCATCCCACTCGATTCCATTGCTGAGAAGCTGGGGTTCAGCGACCAGGCCGGTTTTACCAAAGCCTACCGCTCCTGGACAGGCCAGACGCCCGGTGATGTCCGCCGGCAGGCCCGCGACCGTAAATAGCTCTCATCCTCAAAGTGCTCTCGCTCCTGATAGCCCGCACTGAATGATTTTCGGGATTTGAAGGGCGTCACGAAATTGGAATTTCCCCGGCTCTCTCTCCGCTTTGAACAAAAACCTTGCCGGCCTTAGCAATGACCCGAACCGCTCGGCGACGGCCTAATGGCACTGCGTGGAGATAGTAACCTCCGCGCAGTCATAAAGGGACACATTGCAAGACCGATACAGCAGTCCTCATCGGTGATTTCTGCATACCCACACAACAAAGATTGAAACCCTAGAGGACGAACTCATGAAACTCAGGAATCCCAACAAAAGCGTCCGCACGCTCGGTACTGCGATAGCAGCCGCGGCGCTTATGACCGGTGGTGGCAATGCCTTGGCCGAACCGGTGTCACTGGAACTGGAATTCACCTGCCCGTTCCCGTTGATTGGCGAACAGCCCATTCGAGCGCAAATCAGTGCCGATGTACCCACCCAGGCAACCGTGGGGCAACCCACACCAGAGTTCACGGTGGATGCCCTGACAACGGTGAATGAAGATTCCAGGCTGGGCCTCAAGCTGGTGGGTTCCGCCACCATTGAAGGCACCGCCACCAATGAAACCATTGTTGTCACGCCGAGCCGTGAGATTGACCTGACGGTACCGCTGACCATTCCCCAGTCGCCCATTCCCGATGAAACCGGCGAATTTACCGTTCCGGCTCAGGGCACTTCCCCGGCCATCACCTTCACCGAGGATGATGTTGGCGAGGCGGTCATCAGCATCGGTGGCCTTACACTCGACATGATCGCCCGTGTTGAGAACGGCGATATTGCGCCTGCGCCCATCGGTGAATTTACCTCCGAGTGTGTTCAGAACGCCGGCCAGGACAACATTCTGCAGACCGTGCAGGTGGTTCCCGACGAGCAGTTTGAACCCCGTATCGCGGTCAGCCCGGAAAACATCGACTTCGGCAACGTGCAGGCCGGCACCACCGCGGAAGAGGTGGTTACCATTTCCAATACCGGCCAGGCAGAACTTGGTATCAACAACATCAGCCTTGGTGGTGCGGACGCAGCAGCGTTCACCCAGACCAACAGCTGTACCACTGTTGCTGCCGGCGAAAGCTGCGACGTCAACGTCACCTACATCCCCGATGGCGAAGGTGACCAGAGCGCTACTCTGAGCATTGAATCCGGCGACGCCGAGAACCCTGTGGTGGACGTACCGCTGACAGGCACCAGCGTGCTCGCGCCCGTTCCGGAAATCAGCGTTACGCCTGCTGACGTCAGCTTTGGCTCGGTGATGCTCGGTGAAACTGCCACCGCACAGGTCACCATTGCCAACGAAGGCAACGCATCGCTGATGATCAACGCCATTGAGATCGCCGGTACCAACAGCAGCGATTTCACCCAGACCAACGACTGCACAACCGTGGCACAGGATGGCAGCTGTACCGTTGAAATCAGCTTCATGCCGTCTGCCGCCGGTGGACGCAGCGCGACGCTCAACATTGCCTCTGACGACCCTGAAACCCCGGACGTCTCCGTGGCCCTGAGTGGTCAGGGTAACGATGGCAGCGACGATGTGCTCGAGGTGCTTCTGGATCTGGAAGGACAGACCGACATCAACGCTTCCGGAAGCTCTCTGCCTCTCTCAGGCAGCATTGCAACGCAACTGGAGCTGGCAACCGGTATGTTCGAAGCAGATCTTGCGCTTGACCCCACCCAGGGACAGTTCAAGATCCCGCTGCTGTTCAAGAGCTTGACTGCCAACGCGAAAGTGACGTTCGAACAGGCTGACATGACTACGGGCACGCTGATAGACGGCAACCTGACGGCCAACTCCTCGCTGTATGTGGAAGTACCGAAGGTAACCGTACGCCTGTTCGGCCTGAAGATTCCGGTAGGTGGTGGCCAGGATTGCCGCACGGCGGATCCGGTCAACATCGAGCTGGCTTCGGTGGAAGGCACCAACTTCTCGCTGTCCGAAGGCGGCGATGTGACTGGCAACTACACACTGCCTCCCCTGCAGAACTGCGGTCCGCTGACCGACGTTCTCAACCAGTTCCTCGCCGGTCCGGACAATGGCATTGATCTGACATTGACCCCGAACCTCTGAGGGAAGTAAGGGAGGCCCCCAGAGGCCTCCCGGTTTGCCGGTAGCCGCACTTTCGGGTGCTGGCAAACCACCATAACAACACCAGGAAGGATGATAACAATGAAAAGCCTGAAGCAATCAGCGTTAGTGTTAGCCATCGCGGGCTTACCCCTGAGCGGGTATGCCGAACTCAAACCACTGCACGACGCCGACATGGGCCAGATTACCGGCCAGGCCGGCGTTACCATTGAACTCGAAACCCAGGTCACCATGGACGAGTTCACCTACACCGATGAAGGCACGCTGGGCATCAGCGACATCTTCATTGGCGGTGCGGATCGCATCGATATGTTCGAGGAATTCACCTCCGGGCGCGATGCCATTTTCGGCACCAGCAGTACGGATCTGATCGACAACATCAAAATTGAACTGGATGTCGCCGACGATGGCGATGCCATTATCAACGTATTCCCCATCACCGCACGGCCCGTGGACTTCGCCATACGCACCGGCGCCTGGGAGCTGCGGGGCAACGGCGGCGAGAGCACGTTGTTGGCGGACAACTTCTCTGCGGAGGGTCTTATACTCCAGGCCCAGGCAACCGTGGATACAGACACGGACACCCTCAACCTGACCACCCGGTTCGCCATCGATGAGCTGGAACTGGATGTGCCCTTCATGGCCGTGGGGATTCGTGACATGCGGATTACCGGCGCTGGTTACGATCCGGACAACCCTTCACTTCTGCCACTGTTCACACTGGTGGATATGGACATCTACAAGGATGCCAATGCGGCGGGTACCGACAGCCTGGCTATCGACATCAACACCTTTGAAGCCGATATGTCCATCGGCCAGGTGCTGGTGGGAGGCACCTCCATTGGTTCGGTGGGATTGGATGATCTTGCTATCCGCAACACCTCCATGCGGGTGTACGGGCACTGACACCCGGCATCGCTCTCCGGGCGCAAGCCCGGGGAGCCCCCAATCTCCGACCGGTCGCTACAACGCGCCAAAGAGCACCACCATCACGACCGCCAGGAACAGCAGAAACCAGGTGGCGTAACGGTTGGCCCGATCCTCTCCATGGGCAGACGCACTCTCCGGGGCATTTGCCGATTCGTATTCAGCGACCAGGGTACGAGCCAGGACGTAATCTTCATCCTCAACATGAACATTGGTAAATCCCGCGGCACCTATCTCGCCCATGGCCCCTTGCAGGTAATGACCGCCAACATGACACTCGATGCCTCTGGACTGCAGGAGGCCGGCGACGATATGGGCTTCGGCCAGATCTCGGGCGCGATACGCTATTTGCATTGGCAGGCTCCGGTCACTTCCAGGAATGTCTTAATTGAACCCTAGCCTGCTTCACGACATTCGTCGATTCTCGCGGGTTATTTTGGCAGTCGACCGGTCCTCTCCAGCCGTTCACCCACCCAGCGGTGATAAAGCTTTGCGAGTGCCGGGCGAATCACCGGTAAGCCAATCAGCCATGCCAGTGGCTTCAGCAACCACACCCGCGACATCAGCAAAATGTAGGCATCCAGTTCCCGATGAATGTTGCCCCGGCCATCTTCAACATGCAGTTCCTGAAGTGCTGCAACCGGGTCAATACCCAGCTGTTTCAACTCTTCGTCACGACCGGTGATATCAACCCACTCGACAGCGTCACCGGTTCGGCCCGCCAGCCGTTCATAAAATTTGCGATCCCTCACACAGCTAGGACAGGCGCCATCATAAAATACCCGAAGCCGATCTTCTGATGCGGTCATAGCCCTCTCCATTTGTTTCATCGCATTCACTTGATTACACGATAAAACAATGATTACTGTTATCAAAACAATCAGAAAATCGCCGCAAGGGACCAGGTGTAGCGACTATGACCATAGCCAGCCGTATCAACGCGCTTTACCAAACCGAGTCACGCCGGGTGCAGGCCACGCTCATTCGCCTGCTTGGCGACTTTGACCTGGCCGAGGAGTCCATGCAGGAGGCCTTCGCCGCTGCGGTGAAACAGTGGCCTGAACAGGGCATTCCTGACAATCCTGCGGCCTGGCTGATCAAAACTGGCCATCGACGCGGCATTGACCACATTCGCCGGCGACAGACCGCCCGGGATAACCTTTCCCGCGTCGCCGAGGACGAGCCCTACACCCCAGAGCCGGACACCGACCACATTGACGACGACCTGCTGCGGCTGATTTTCACCTGTTGCCACCCGAGCCTTGCCATCGAGGCCCAACTGGCGCTGACGTTGCGCGAGATATGCAGCCTTACCACCGAACAGGTCGCCAGCGCCCTGCTGCAGAAACCCACCACCACAGCGCAACGAATTGTCCGCGCCAAGCGCAAGATACGTGAAGCGAATATTCCCTACGAAGTTCCGGAACGAAAGGAGCTCCCTCAGCGCCTGCAGAGCGTCCTGAAGGTCGTCTACCTGATCTTCAACGAGGGTTATTCCTCCAGCGAAGGCAACACCGTCGTCAACATCAGCCTCGCTGGCGAGGCCATTCGCCTGGCCAAACTACTGGCCGAACTGTTGCCGGATGGGGAAGTCTTCGGCCTGTTGGCGCTGTTGCTCCTGCACGATTCACGGCGGCATGCGCGCCAGGACGCGAATGGCGAACTGATAACCCTGGAGGACCAGAACCGTACCCTCTGGGACCAGGAGCAGATTCGCTCCGGACTGGCCTGGCTCGCCCGAGCCCTGGAACTGACACCAGCGGCACCCTATACCCTTCAGGCTTCCATCGCCGCCGCCCACGCCAAGGCCGCCACCGCTTCGGATACCGACTGGGCCCGTATCGCCAGGCTATATCAGGCTCTCTATCAACGTCAGCCATCCCCGGTCATTGCCCTGAACCACGCCGTGGCGGTGGCCATGCGAGACACACCGGAGGAAGGCCTGAAGCTGCTCGACCAGTTGGCCGGCCACAAAGCCATCCAGAGTTACTACCTCTATCACGCCGCACGCGCCGATCTCTTTCGCCGTTCGGGCGACCTCGCAGGCGCCCGCACTGCTTATCAGAGAGCATTGACCCTCACGCAACAGGGGCCGGAACAACGCTACCTGAGCCGACGGCTGACGGCTCTCGACAGCGCGTGATAAAAAATTTTCCCGGGCTGTCGATTCAGCCACCTTCCGTACGACATACAGATAACCACACGCAAAAAGGGAGATTCACATGAAGTACGTGGCTCTGGTGTACTACCAGGAAAGCATCATCAACAACATGACGGAACAGGAGTGGCACGACCTCAACCAGGAGTGTATTGCCGGCGTGGAGAAGCTCACCAGTCAGGGCAAGTTTGTAACCGGCCAACCTCTGCAGCCCATCGACACGGCTACAACGGTGAGAGTCAGGGACGACGAGGTGCTGATCTCAGACGGCCCGTTTGCCGAAACCAAGGAACAACTGGCGGGTTTCTACCTGCTGGATGCCAACGACCTGAACGAGGCTCTGCAACTCGCGAGCCGTATCCCCCCTGCGCGCTTTGGCAGCATTGAAGTCAGGCCCGCGCGCGAACTTCCTCCCAAGGACTGATACCAGGAGATTCAACATGACGTATGTCGACGGATTTGTAGCGGCGGTCCCTACCGCCAACAAAGAGCAATACATCAAACACGCCAGCGATGCGGCCGTGGTGTTCAAGGATCACGGCGCCCTCAAACTGGTGGAGTGCTGGGGTGACGATGTGCCCGACGGCGAGGTCACATCGTTCCCCATGGCGGTGAAGTGCAAGCCCGATGAGACGGTGGTGTTTTCCTGGATACTCTGGCCCTCACGCGAGGCCCGGAACAGGGGCATGCCAAAAGTGATGGAAGACCCCCGTATCCAGGCGGATGTAAATCCCATGCCCTTCGATGGGAAACGCCTCATTTATGGCGGATTTGAAACGGTTGTGGACGAGTAGTCTACCCCAGCCGTTTCAACGCGTTCTCGATGGCCCCCGCCCAGCCATCCGGAGTCTCTTCCCTGAACCCGGACGTGCCAGTATATGCACTGGAGATAACCACGTCCGGTGTCAGGGTACCCAGCAACCTCACGCTGCGAGCCAGCTCTTCCCTGTCGCTGACACCCTTGATGTAACCCGCCTGCCACTCACCGGACTCCGACAGGAACAGGGTATCGCCGGTGAAGAGATAACGCTTCCCACTCGGAGACAACACCTGAAAACAGGTGCTTCCGGGTGTGTGCCCTGGCGTCGGGATCACCTCAATGTTGTTCAGTATGGTTTCACGATGATCAAACAGAACGTCGGGATCGCGGATCTTGGCGAACACCTCCCGCTCTCGGACATGACCGCCAAGAGTGGCACCAAAGCGTTGATGGATCGTCACCAGCGTCTCC
The DNA here is from genome assembly GCF_042604615.1 of Marinobacter sp. M5B. Lineage (NCBI taxonomy): Bacteria > Pseudomonadati > Pseudomonadota > Gammaproteobacteria > Pseudomonadales > Marinobacteraceae > Marinobacter > Marinobacter sp. M5B. The sequence continues at coordinate 1,529,309 of NZ_CP156894.1, read as the reverse complement.
CCCAATTCGTCCTGATGACTAAGGAGTTGATGGGCGACACCACCAAGCTCTGCCATTCTATCAATCTCGTGATGATGGCCTGTGTTGTAGAACAATACGTTGCCGTCGTCCCGGGTCAGTAGATAGGCGTGGGTTGTCAGCCCCGGAAACGGGCTTTCAACATCCGTTTCCCACAAATCAGTCTGGATCTGTCTCATCGCTTCCTCCTGTTGTTGTGTCAGGTTCGACAGCAGCTTAAAACCTGAAGTAAACTTGAGGTCAACAAATCCAGCGATTGGAGTTGGCTATGGTGAGCATAGAAAACGGAGAAATTAAAACCGCTCTGAGCGTCGGCGAGGTTGCTGAGCGCAGTGGAGTCGCAGTCTCAGCCATACACTTCTATGAGAAGAAAGGACTGATCGACAGCTGGCGCAATGCCGGAAACCAGCGACGTTTCCATCGGGGCGTGTTGCGTCGAATCGCCGTTATCAAAGTAGCGCAACGGCTTGGCATTCCGTTGTCGGAGATCGGCGAAACCCTGGCAACCCTGCCGACCGACCGCACCGTGACATCCCAAGACTGGCAGCGGCTCTCCGAGCAATGGAAGTCCGATCTGAATCACCGCATAGAGTTACTGGTCGGACTTCGGGATCAACTCACAAGCTGCATCGGCTGCGGCTGCCTGTCCATTGACGCCTGCCGGCTACGCAATCCCTGGGACGAGCTTGGCGATGAAGGCCCTGGCGCGAGATTGCTGGATAAAAACGAGTAGCCGATGGGCAGGGCTAGAGAGAAACCTTACCCCGCAGTGCCTTGGTTTTACCTTTCCGGGTCTTTTTGTCCACGCGCCGACGCTGTGATCCCTTGGTGGGGCGCGTGGGGCGGCGGGCTTTCTGCTGCTTCACCGCGTCCTGAATCAGGGCTTTCAGGCGTTCAAGGGCGTCTTCCTTGTTCAGCTCCAGGGTGCGAAATTTCTGCGCCTTGATGACAATCACACCTTCCTTGCTGATGCGCTGATCGGACAGTCGCATCAGCCGTTCTTTATAGAACGGCGGCAAACTGGAGTTGAGGACGTCGAAGCGCAGGTGAACGGCGGAGGCTACCTTGTTGACGTTCTGGCCACCGGCGCCCTGGGCCCGGATCTGGGTAAGCTCGATCTCCCAGTCCCCCAGTTCCACCGCATTGGAAATTTTCAGCATGACAGGTCCGTTTTTTCGATGGATTCACGCAGGCTGGCATCCAGTTCGTCAACGTCCAGGCTTTGCTCGCTGATGACTTCGAGACGGGACAGTTCTCGTGGTTCACACTCAGATACCGACAGCGCCCCGTCCGCCATGTTGATCGTCCGCCAGCCATCACTGGTTTGAGCCACAGCCTTGAACCGGACAAAACGGCTATCGAGCGACAATGCCAGCAGAGCGGTTTCTGAAAAGACCGTGTCTGGATGGACACGCCAGCCCACGCTGAAATGCCCCTGCCCACGGTTGCTGACCCGCTGCCACGGTTCGTCCTGGATATCGGGAACCGGCGAGGCTTCCGAAGAGGCATGGTGATGATGCGCGTGGGGCGTACTGACCTCGGAGAGCGCGGTCTCCCCGTCGAGCCAGGCGGATTCCAACCGGCCTTGCCGGGTGTGGAAAACAGCCGTCTTTCCCGGCTGCTGCTCGGCCACCCAATGATCAAACCGGGCAACCTGCTCCGGTGTGCAAAGGTCGGTTTTATTGGCGATCACAATATCAGCTGCCGCGACCTGATCCTGAAACTGTACGTTTTCCAGAACCTTTTGCTCTTCAAGCCTTCTCGGGTCGACCAGGCAAAGCACAGGGCCCAGTTGAAGCACATCCTGATAATGCTCTCCCGTCAGGGTTTCAATAATCTGGGAGGGATGCCCAAGGCCCGTGGGTTCAATCAGCAACCGGTCTGGGCGGGCTTTATGAATCAACTGGTTGAGTCCGATTTGCATCGGTAACCCGGCCACGCAACACATGCAGCCTCCTGGCACTTCCCGCACGAAAGCACCTTCGGTTTCCAGCAAGGCGCCATCAATGCCCACTTCGCCAAACTCATTCACCAGAACCGCCCACACCTCCCCTTCCGGCTTTTTTTTCAGCAAGTCCAGTATGGCGGTGGTCTTTCCCACGCCCAGAAAGCCGAGCACCAGATTGGTGGGTATTGGTGAAGTCATAGATCGCCCGTGTCGTTCATTGAAAAGGTCGGCAGAACATAGTGTTATAACATAACACTGTAGTATTCCCCTAATACCCGCTGCGATTCGCCCGCTGATACTGTATTCAGGCTACCACCAACAAGCACAAGGAGACGGGTATGAACGGTAAAAAAATACTGATGATCACAGGTGATTTCACCGAGGACTACGAAACCATGGTGCCCTTTCAGGCACTTCAGGCCGTTGGCCACACGGTGCATGCGGTCTGCCCTGACAAAAAGTCGGGAGACACCGTGGCCACGGCCATCCACGACTTCGAAGGCGACCAGACCTACACCGAAAAGCCGGGCCATCGTTTCGCCCTGAACGCCGATTTCGCCGGACTCAACCCCGCGGATTATGACGCGCTTGTCGTACCCGGTGGTCGCGCCCCGGAATACCTACGCCTGAACGACGACGTCAAGAAACTGGTCCGCCACTTCTTTGAAACCGAAAAACCGGTGGCTGCCATTTGTCACGGCGCACAGCTGCTGGCCGCGGCCGGTGTGCTCGAAGGCCGCGAATGCTCTGCCTACCCGGCGTGCCAACCGGAAGTGGAGCTGGCGGGAGGCCGCTTCGCCGCCATCGACGTTGACGCCGCGGTCACCGATGGTAATCTGGTGACAGCACCGGCATGGCCAGCGCATCCGCAGTGGCTGGCACAGTTTTTCAAACTGCTGGACAAGTGACGGAAACGGGGCTGCCAATGCAGCCCCGGATTCACGAGGACCACACCATGTGTAAACTCTTCGTCCACGCGGATTCCGAACTCTGGATCAGCCGCACCCATTCCCTGCGCATCGACGGCATGGTCACCAGTATTCGCATGGAGAACGCGTTCTGGAACGCACTCACAGAAATCGCGGCCCGGGACGGCATGAACCTGCCCCAGATGATCACCAGGCTTTATCACGAATCCATCGATGCCGGGCATGACCTGGGCAACTTCACCTCCTTTTTGCGGGTCTGTGCCATGCGATACGTCGCCCTGCAACTCAGCGGCGATATTCCCCGCGACACCCAGATACCCATCGCCTCCCTGGATGCCGACAAGATCCTCGCCAGGAACATGGACCAGAAGCCTCCCAGCGAAGCCACGCACTAAATCCGCGAATATGAGGGGTCTTTTACCAATTTCAGGTAAGATGCCCCCATACACGCCGGTCGACATCCGATGACCCGCCAGGCCCAACCAGCCGACCGAAAGGATCTATGAAGATACCCAAACGATTGCAGCCCCTTGTCGATGACGGCATGGTGGACGAAGTGCTCTACCAGTTGATGAGCGGCAAGGAGGCCCAGGTGTTCGTAGTGCGCTGCGGTGACAGTATTCGCTGCGCCAAGGTGTACAAGGAGGCTCAGAAACGTAGCTTCAAACAGGCCGTTCAATACCAGGAAGGCCGTAAGGTTCGTAACAGCCGTCGCGCCCGCGCCATGGGCAAGAAAACCCGCTACGGGCAAAAGGAACAGGAAGACGCCTGGCTAAACGCCGAGGTGGACGCCCTTTATCGTTTGGCAGGCGCTGGCGTGCGAGTACCGGAACCGTTTGGGTTCGTGGATGGCGTGCTGCTGATGGAGATGATTGCCGACGAAGACGGCAAAGCAGCGCCACGGCTGGACGATGTCACGCTCACGCCGGAGCAGGCTCGGGATTATCACAGCAAAGTCATTGCTGACGTGGTGCGCATGCTCAGCGCCGGCCTGATCCATGGCGACCTGTCAGAGTTCAATGTACTGGTCGATGCCACTGGCCCGGTCATCATCGACCTGCCGCAGGCGGTGAATGCTTCTGGCAACAACAGCGCGGAAAGAATGCTGGAACGGGACGTGGACAACATGCGCCGTTATTTTGGCCGCTTCGCCCCTGAACTGTTAAACACGGATTATGGCAAGGAAATCTGGGCGCTCTATGAGTCCGGCGACCTGCACCCCGACAGCCGGCTGACCGGGTGTTTCGAGCACGACACGGAAAGCGCGGATGTGGACGAGCTGATGGCGGTTATTGGTGCCGCGAAAGAGGAAGAGCGCGAACGTCTGGAACGCCTGAGGGATGCCGAGGCCGGCGACGACTAACCGGCCTTCCCCACGAACCGGGCTGCCATACGGTCTGACAACATCAGGTGGGCCAGCGCCGGGTACGGCAGGTAGTGACTAAGCAGGAACAGTACTCCCGAGGAATCCAGCCCGGCAGACAGGCCCACATAGGCACCCCAGGCCACGAACAGTGCGCCGAGAAAGCCGCCATAGGCCCACAGCACGCGCCCGCGCTCTTCACTGGTCGGCACCCGTTTCAACACCCGGGCCACCGACCAGCCGATGTAGGCCGCAATCAATGCTGCGATCACCACGGAAACCACCACCCCTGTCAGCCCGAACAGGAAACGCGCCAGATAGTTGGTGAGAAAAAACAGAACAACGGCGCTGACGGCGACAATAGTTACCCGCGAACGCTTCAGATCTTCCATACACAGAATCCCGGTCGGTTACATCACAAGGTCTGCACTGTTTTAACATTCCGGGCGCGCAGAAGCGACTTTGCTTCCTGAATCTGTTGTGTGCTTTCTGCATGAATGGCCAATACGTAATGGCCCTTGCGCAATGCTGACTGTGCCTTCATCAGATAGGGTGTGTGGTCCGGGCGGATTGTTATGCCCCCTGCGAGCAATAGCCCGAGCATCAAACCAAGCGCGGTGAGCGCAGACGCTGAAACCACCGTATTCTGCGAAATAAAGCCAATGCCAAGGGCATTCAGTATCACATAGACGACAAAACCCGACACGGCACCGCCGACACTCAGGCCCACATGGGAACGCACAAGCGTCTGCCAGATACCCTGGTCTTCAGGTTCAAGTTCTTTTCCCTGGCGCCGGTCCGCGGGGCTCAGCACGGATACCTGATCATTGGTCAGGCTGGTCTCGTTGCACAATGCTTTTGCCGTTCCATTGGCATCTGACTCTGTCTCGAAAACGGCAGCCACTTTGTGGCTTTCGTGCTCACCGGTCAAACTCATTGAGGGTTTCATGACAATACCTCCTGAGTCTTTCAGCGAATGGATGGGGCGTTTGCTGTGGAGCATCGCCCCTCTATCCACAAACATACAACACACATACCTGTATTTCGAATGACCATCCAGCAATAAGGCCCTCGGAGGGCCCGCTCTACCAGGCCAGCCAGATCACGTGGCGTGCGCCCTTGCCCGGTCGCAAAGCCCTGACCGTAACCGGCTCTACGGAGAAGCCCGCGCGGCGCAGCCTTTCGGTGAATGCATGCTCCGGGCCGGCGGACCAATAGGCCAGTACGCCGTCGGGGCTAAGGGACTTCTGGGCAGCTGCAATACCGTCCGGGGAGTAAATCCAGTTATTCTCCTTGCGGGTGAGCCCTTCCGGGCCGTTGTCCACATCCAGCAGGATGGCATCCCAGTTGCCATCGCCTTCTCTCAGCAACTCCGCCACATCGCCCACATGAACACTGGCACGAGCATCGTTCAGTGGATACCCGGCGGCAGCGCCCAGCGGCCCCCGGTTCCAGTCCTCGACCTCGGGCACCAGCTCCGCCACGGTTACCCTGGCATCCTCTGCAAGGGCCGACAACGCCGCAGCCAGCGTGAACCCCATGCCCAGCCCACCAATCAATACCCGGGGCCCAGCCAGGCCGCCGATACGCTCGCAGGCGAGCGTGGCCAGAGCGTCCTCCGAGCCATGCAGGCGGCTGTTCATCAGCTCACCGGTGGTACCGGCAATCTTGATAGAGAACTCATCATTACGTTGCAGCAGTCGCAACCGGGTCCCGTTACCGGGAATCGTCGCTGTACCGATTTCCTGGAATCGGCCCATCTATTTTTTAACCCACTGGCCATCCTTCAGGATGTACTGCCCCGATGGTGTTTTTTCCAATGCTTTCTGGCCGGCCACCGTTTCCACCTGGGTGACAGGAATATCGTGTTTCTCCGCAATGCGGGCGTATTCATCCCGACGTGCCTGGTTGATGGCGTCGACAATGCCCTGGGCGTTTCCGCTTGCCTTGACCACGTCCAGATAACCCGTTGGGGTTTCCCCTACCAGCCCTTGCTGTTTGGCGGTATCCAGCTGGTTTTTGGCCTCTTGCAGCCCCATTGCCGCGGCCGGTAGTGCCAGGCAAAGCACGAGGAAAAACGCACCGAGTTTGGAAAACCGTTTCATGAGTGACTCCCTGGATTCAGAATTGACCATCAGAACAACCCCTTCTCGCCGAAGAGTTCATCCACCTCTTCATCCACCTTCACGTAGATTTCATGCTGGATCTTGACGTTCAGGTTCACGGTGATGGGCTCCTTGGGCGCCTCCATCCTGACCGTAGGCGTGCAGGCCGCCATACCCAGGGCCAGTGCCAGCAGCACCAGCGTGTAACCACCTTTTCCGGACAAACCGCCCGGCCCAAATGCGACCATATACCTTACTCCTGATTGTTTCCCGCCCCGGTGGATTGACGTTGCGCGTCCCGCTCCCGTATCAGGTTGCGCACTTTTTCTGTCACGGCTTCATTGACCCGGCCACTCAGTTGCAGGCTGGTCAGCAACGCTGGAATGTCCTCTTCCAGATTGATATTCAGGACAATGGGATGACCATCTCGGACTTCGGGGCTGCTGCCTTCCAACCGCAATCCCAGCATAAGGGTACCATCCTGAGCGTAGTCTATCGTGCTGTTGAGAACCGAGTAGTGAAAGTTTTCCATGGCCTGGACCACCAGTGCCATCGCCTGGTTACCCTGGGCCATCCCCTTCAATCGATCGGCTGGCAGTTTCAGCGTGCCGCCAGGGGCCACCGCCTGGACCTGCCCGGCATCAATGCTCACACCCTCCGGACCAACCCGGACCGGAATGGCGCCCTGAAGCAAACCACTGCCCGCCAACCCCTCGGCGGGGTATACCTGCATCAGTTTCGCCAGCTCAATGCCGCTGAGTTCAAGGGGAATCCGCAGCGGCATGTCGGCAAGTTGCCATTCTCCGGGTGTGACCCGAACCTCGCCACCCAGAAGCTCGGAAGAGGCCTGGTCCAGAACCAGGGTACCGTTGGCGATCTGATCCCGGGGTGAGCGATAGAGGCCGGCGACCCGCACATCGCGCAAGGCGATGCCCGGATTGAGGGCATCCAATACCAGGTCGGAGGTCCGGACATTTACGTGGTCATTGTCCAGGTTCAGATTCACCCTGCCGTCGAGACCGGTCCAGGCCGTCCGGTCGTACAATCCATCAAGGTTATCGAAAACAAGATCTCCCTGAACGCGGATGCCCTGGGATGGGAAGCGCGCACTCAGGGCCGTCTCGACGCGGCCGTCACTCACCTCGAGCGCCGCTGGCCACGCGGTGAACGTATCCGCCAGCGCGCGACCGCCACTTGCTCCGACAGCGTTCATGCTCACCTCAAGCGCCGGTATCCCTTCGAACGGATAGTTCATGTCCATGTCAGCATCGACGCCGGCGTCCGACGAAAGCCTGCCGTCGATCTTCAATTCGCTGAGGGTGCCGTCCAGCTGCCCATCGAATCGCCAGGGCTGGGGAAGCAACTGGGGGTGGTGAATGGTGGCGACGGTCGCCTCAAACGGCCCCTCGACCGCAAGACGCTCCAATTCCATGGGGGTCAACTGATATTCCCCGACCAGAGTCACACCGGCCAGGTTGACCCACAGGCCATCCAACCGGGAATCCTTGCCGGGCGCGGCAATATCGTCGAACTCGACGCGGCTTTGTTCGCCGAGGGTCAGTGTTGCAGCCTGCTCGCTGGCTGTACCGCTGACCGTCAGGTTTATCCGGCCTTCCCCCATGGTCCAGCCAGCGAGGGCCCGCTCAGCCAAGCGACCTTCGATCTTCATGGCGCGAGTGATGAGTTGCCGTTCACCGGGTTCCAGGGGCCTTGAGATTGTCAGATCGCCCTCGGCATGGACACCTTGCGGCAGACTCAGTGCCAGTTGTTCGATCACAATGGCCTCGGGCATGGGACCATACCAGTGCCAGCGCCAGGCCAGCGACAGTTGTTTCCCCACCAGGTGATAGCGCTGCCCTTCCCGGCTCTGGGTCGCAGACAAACGGTCCAGCCGCAGGCCCGCCAGCGAGACGTCACCCCATCGCCATTCAACGTTGCTGATGCCATTGGCCTTCCGCCAGGTCTCCCACGCCACAAGGGCGTACAGGCCTCCCGCCATCGACAACATGACAATCAGGCTCAGAAGCAGTAGCAGGCATCGGCGTAGTGTCATGAAAGCAGTCATCAATGGGTCAGTGTCCGCGCCAGTTCACCGTGTACAGATCGTGGCGGCGATCCTTGAGGTTCTTCACGGTACCGCTGTTGCGGGCGGTAAGCAGTGTTTCCGGCCGTAGATCGGCAAAGGCGACGGTCTCCACATTCGGCGTGGTATCCGCGGCGATGCCATCACGGGCGAACGGAAAATCACAGGGTGTCAGGATGCAACTCTGGCCGTACTGCAACTCCATGTTGGGCACTTTGGGCAGGTTGCCGACATTGCCGGACATGACCACGAACAGCTGGTTTTCCACCGCACGGGCCTGACAACAGTACCGTACCCTCAGATAACTCTGGCGCTCATCGGTACAGAAAGGCACGAACAGGATCTGGATGCCCTGGTCCACCAGATGACGCGTCAGCTCGGGAAACTCCGCGTCGTAGCAAACCAGGACCCCAATGGGGCCGCAATCGGTTTCAATGGCAGTGACACGGCTGCCACCGGTGATATTCCACCAATAGGCTTCGTTCGGCGTGGGGTGAATCTTGGGCTGCGAGAACACTTGCCCGTCTCTCAGGAACACGTAGGCAACATTGCGAACCCGGCCGTCCTCTTCCTTGACCGGCGTGGAGCCACCGATAATGTTGATGTTGTGCCTCAGGGCCAGATCGCGCATCAGGTTGCGGAAGGGTTCGGCGTATTCCGTCACCGCTTCGATGGCTTCCGCCGGGGTCCCTTCACGGCTTTCAATGGACAGCAATTGCAGCGTGAACAACTCCGGGAACACCACGAAATCACCTTTGTAGGTGGACACCACATCCACAAAGTACCGGACGATGTCGCTGAATTCTTCAAACGATGCCACCCGGCGCTGCTGGTACTGGACCGTGCCGATCCGAACGGTGTCGGGCATTCGCCGGCCGTATCGCTTGCGCTTGCCGTTGTCGCCGTTGCGGGCCACCTTGGGATTCCTCCAGGTCAGGTGAATACCGTAACCCAGGGAAGCGTGGTCAGCATCCAGGTAGTGCGGAATAATGCCGTGGATTTCAAAACCGTTGTGTAATTGGAACGACAGTACTGGGTCCCGCTGCTTTTTCGATTTCACCGCCTCCACGTACTCTTCCACCGATTCAAACTTCTTCAGGCGCTTGGCCAGCGTCGGTAACCTGCCCGCGAACACAACGCCCTGCAACTCCAGCGCCTGGCAGAGCGTTTTTCGTTCGTTGTACAGGCGCTCACCAATGCGGTAGCCACGGCAGTCGGGGTCTACACACACCTCCATGCCGTACAGCCACTCCCCTTCCGGGTCGTGGCGCGAGGCATAACCATTACCAGTAATTTCTGTCCAGTCATGGGGCGCCAATGCAACGTCTTCACCAATACGAAACGTGGCGCAATACCCCACCACACGGTCACCCAGCATGGCGACAAACTGGCCCTCAGGAAAGGTGTTGATCTGCCCTGTCAGGGGGCCAGCTGTGTAGCCATACATCCCTGTGCCCGCGTACACTCGGCGGCTCAGGGCGATGATTCCCGGTATATCACCAAGGGTGGCGTTTCTTACGTACAGGCGCTGTGTCTTGTCTGAAAAGGGAGGACTCATGGAAACCTCGGAAGCTGGAAGCCTAAAGGCATAGTTCGCGAAATGTCCTCGAGCCGTCAAGTGGCCTCTGCAGAAAACAAATCGAAGCAAACTTTAACCTGACAAACCGGCGCCAGGCCTTTTAGAGTAGGCCCATGTAAAACGATTAGAGGCTTTCCCATGAATCGGCGCCCAGTGCTTCCGATGCTCGCAATCCTGATGGCCGTCGGCCTCGCAGGCTGCGCCAGTAACCAGAACCTGCCTCCAACGAATGGCACCACCTGGCAGCCCCCTCACAACGCCACACCCGAGGATGCTGCGACAGCAGATCGGTTATGGCAGGTATTCGAGCGTTACGAAGGCACGCCCTATCGCTACGGCGGCACCTCAGCCAATGGCTTCGATTGCTCTGGCTTCATCGCCACTGCCTTCGATGAAGCCCTCGGCCGTCAGTTACCCCGTACAACCTCACAGATGCTGGCATCCGGTGACGTGGTCGGGCGTGACCAACTGCGTGCTGGCGACCTGGTGTTTTTCCGTATCAAAGGCAAGGACCAGCATGCTGGCATCTACATGGGTGGTGACAGCTTCATTCATTCCTCGACCTCCATCGGCGTTACCCGCTCGTCCCTCAACGGATACTACTGGCGGGATCGTTTCAGCCAGGCTAGACGGTTTGACTAGCCAGCCAGTAACAACACTACGCCCAGCAGATAGAGAACCATGATAACCACGCTTTCTGTACCAATCTGACCGATACCGTGACGCTCACGGCGGATTAATCCCATCATCAGCACGCCGGACATCAATAGGGTGAGCGCCGCCCAGAATACCGAATCCTCCGGCATGGCATGGTAGATCGACCCGTCCCGGTAGGCGATATCGGAGGCTGCAGTAAACAACGTGTCGAACGCGTTGCCGCCAATAATACCGCTTACAGCCAAGGTCAGAGCGCCTCGGCGAACTGCGGCTATGGACGTCACCAACTCGGGGATTGAGGTACTGATCGCCGTCAACATCACGCCAACAATGGTCTGGCTCAGGTTAGCCCTGTCTGCAATCACCGTTGCCGCCGGCTCCAGCATCCAGCCTGCAATTCCGAGCACCAGCATCAGCGCCAGAAATTCAATCCAAAGCCGCAGCAGCGGCGGCATGGCTGTAACGTCGTCAGGCTCGTCTTGCCGCGTGTCCCTGGTTATTGAAGGCCGCCACATGGGCGATTCCGATGCGTCCCGCACCAGGTATATTCCGTAGATGTAGGCGCCCAGAAGAACCGGCGTGACCGGATGAACGCCGAAGAACGTCACGTCCGGCAGGTGGGGCGCGAACAGGATCAACGCCAGAAGGCAAATCAGCAAGCCGTTCTGCATCATGTTCGGCACAGACGCAGCCGCATGCTCAAGATTGGCGCGACGATAAACCATATCCGCCACCGCAAGGAAAAACGTCTGGACAGCAATGCCACCCAAAGCGTTGCTCACGGCCAGTTCCGCGTTGCCGTGCCACGCTGCAGTCACCGACAGCACCGACCCACCCAGGGATGTCGACGCCCCCAGAAGCACCGCGCCCGCAGCGGCCTCTCCTATTCCAGTGCGGTCAGCGAGTTGGTCCACAACCCGTGTGATACGCGTGCCGGCCAGCGCGATAATGGCGGCACACACGAAAAACACGAGACTACCCTGAAGAAGGGTCCAGCTTCCGGGAGACGATAGCTCCACGTTAAAAATCTCCTTGGAAAAGAGAGAATGGCACCTATCTGCGCGAGCGAGGCGGAAACCACCACCAGGTAGCGACGACCACAAGCCCGAATACCGTATAGGCGGCAATGAATACCCAGGCAGGCGCATCGTAATAGAGAATCTGCTGCAGCCAATGCTCGATAAAGCTGCCGGTATAGCCATCAATACCGGCCTTTGACCGCAGCCATATTTCCAGTGTGGTCAACGGGCAGACAATGCCAAGCCAGGCCTCTGCAACCACGATGGCAATCGCACCCAGGTGAGCCAGCCGGAACCACAAATTGTTCACCCAGCGCCAACCCAGGCCGTTGCCCGCCAGCACCAGAACCAACCCGAACAGAACGAAGGCCACCACCAGCAGATGAATGGTCAGGACGGTATCGGCGAGAATCTGATAAACGTTGCCCATGACGACTGTCTACTCTATCAAATTGCCAGGTCCCCATGATCCCGCCAGACAACATCGGTTGGCAAACGTGGACTCGCGCACGGAATGCACGATAATATCTGTAGCAAATATCTACAATCTTCTGTGGTTATGTCGGCGCCCCAAGCGCGCCCGCGATAAACGGAATTACAAACGCTATGGACCCAGCACCCGGAAATCATCTCCAAGCCGTCAAAATAGAACTTAACCGCCTTGAGACCTACCGGCGGCGCACCTATCTTGGCGTTCTGGCCTTGACCGTGGCTATCATGATGCTCAGTTGGGCCTTCCGGGAACAGGGCGACCCGTTCATTACCATCGCCTACCCTGTTTTTTCTGTCATTCTCACCATTCTTGGCTTCGCATTCTGGCGCCGATCCTTGCAGCTCAGAACCATGGAAATCACCCTCGTTGCCGTGGTCGGTACGATGATACTCAGCCGCCTCGCATGGCATTTTGCGGTTGGCGACCCGCTCGGCGAACACCTTCTTTTGCTCACGGGCGGGCACTACTGGGCAGTGGGTATCATGATCGTTGGCGGTTTTATTGCGCTTGGTTTTCGGGGCGGCATGGTGACAGGTGTCGCGACCTTGCTGTTTTCGGGCGCGCTGACCACTCAGGAAGTCTCTCAATGCTTCCTGGCAGCAGGCGATCACTGTCAAAACTGGGTATACCTGCTGCGCATCCATCTGTTCCTCACCGTTCTGTTGGTGCTTACCAGCGCCGGAACGCTGCTGCGTGAACGCTCCTGGAGTGCCTTTGCGCGAGCCGAGACCCTGCACCATTGGGCGAACACAGATCCGCTATGCGGCCTGGCAAACCGCCGGGGTGCTGACCGTTTCCTGTCTGCCGAAGCCGCCCAGGCAGACCGATACCAGCGCCCTCTGACCATCATTCTGATTGATATTGACGAATTCAAGAGCATCAACGATGACTACGGCCACGAAGTTGGTGATGCGGTGATTCGCGAATTTGCCGCTATCCTTTCCAAAACCGTTCGTGAAGTGGACCTCGCCGCACGCTGGGGCGGAGACGAATTCCTCGTCGCCACACCGGGCGTGGACCTTCGCAGCGCCCGCCACGCCGCACAACGCTGCCGCCGCGCCATTGAAAGGGCACCCATCGCGGGTGTCTCCGTGACTGCCACCGTCGGTATTGCCGAGTACCTGCCTGGACAGGGCATCGAGGATGCCATCAGCCGGGCCGACGCCATGCTATACCGCGCCAAGGCCGCTGGCCGAAACCGGGTGATTACGGAGGCCTGCGAACTGGCCTGAACGCTACGCGAGCATCCCTGCCGTTTTTGGACGACTTGATGTCGTATTGGATTTACCACCCTTGACCGATCCGGGCCACATTGAATCAAGGCCGCGCACGCGGCTGCCATTGTGGGTAAAGGGGAATCGAGATGGCACAACTACCGAAACGTGCAAAAGTCGTCATCATTGGCCAGGGCGGTATCGTTGGCTCATCGGTCGCCCACCACCTGATCGAACAGGGCTGGGACGACATCGTCGGGCTGGAAAAATCCGCCATTCCCTCGGACATCGGCTCTACCTCCCATGCCTCGGACTTCTGCTTCACCACCTCCCACGACAAGCTGAATATCTATACCACCAAGTACAGCCAGGCGTTCTATGAAAAGCGCGGCAACTATGTGAAATGCGGCGGCATGGAAGTGGCTCGCGCTGATGACGACGAGCGCATGGACGAACTCCGCCGCAAGGTCGGTTCCGGCAAGGCATTCGGCACCAACGTCAGTATGATTTCACCGAAACAGGCGAAAGAACTGTTTCCCCTTTTGAACGAAGACTGTATCCAGGGCGCCATGTGGGACCCGGACGCGGGGCTGGTGGTGCCCCGCTCCCAGAGCGTTGCAGGCGATCTGGTTGAAGAGGCGGTCGCTACCGGGAAATTGCAGGCCTTTGCCTACACTCCGGCCATCCGCATCGACGTACAGGACGGCCAGGTACGGGGCGTGGAAACCCACAAGGGCTATATCGAAACCGAGTACGTGGTGCTGTCCATGGGCATCTGGGGGCCCCTGATGGCCAACACCGCCAACTCGCCCCTGCCGCTGATGCCACTGGAACACCCGCTGCTGTTCTTCGGCCCTTACGAGGAACTGGCCGGCACCGGCAAGCAGATTGTCTACCCCTTGTTCCGCGACCAGGGCAACTCCGCCTACGTGCGGGATACTGGCGACCCTACCACCACCGAGGGTGGCCGCATTGAGTGGGGCTATTACGAAGCGGAAGATCCCCGACTGGTCTACCCCGCGGCCATCTCCGAGCCCGGCGAGGCGCGGATGTCGCCATCCATGCGAGATCTGACGTTGGATCAGGTTATGGACGCCTACGAAAAAGCCATCGAAATGACGCCGATCCTTGGCGAACTGGGCTGGGAGGAAAAGCACTCCTTTAACGGCCTGCTGTCGGTCACACCCGACGGCGGATCACTGATGGGGGAATCCCCGGAAGTGCGCAACCTCTGGTTCTGTGAAGCGGTCTGGGTCAAGGATGGCCCCGGTGCAGGCAAAATCCTGGCGGACTGGATGACCCATGGCTCTCCGGAGATGGACCCCCACAGCATCGACATCGCCCGCCACTATCCGCTGCAGAAAACCCCGGACTACGTTTACAACCGATGCTACGAAACCGCCAAAAAAATCTACACCCCGGCGGTGCATCCCCGCGAGCCCTACATGACCGGTCGTAAGATGCGAACCAGCCCCTTCTATCTGCGGGAAGTCGAGCTGGGTGCCTACTTCATGGAAGCCGCCGGCTGGGAGCGGGCTCACGGCTACGCCGCGAACGAGTCCACTTTGCTGGCGAAATACCGCGACCGCATTCCGGTACGGGAACATGAATGGGACGCCCGGCATTTCTGGGAAGTGTCCAACGCCGAGCAACTGGAAATGAGCGAATCGGTGGGCATGATCAACCTGTCCCACTTCGCTATTTTCGACATCTCCGGAGACGACGCCGAAACTCTGCTGGAGTATCTGTCCGTCGCCAAGGTGGGCGGTACCATCCCTCATGGCAAGGGTGTTTATACTCACTTTCTGGATGCCCGTGGCGGCATCCGCTCAGACCTGACCATCATCCGGCGGGGCGACAACGATTATCGGGTGGTCTGCGGCGGCGACACTGGCCATCGGGACCATTGCTGGATCAAACGCATCGCACGGGAAAAAGGCCTGAACAATATCCGCCTGCAGGACCGCACCGATGAGCTGGCCACCCTGGGGCTTTGGGGGCCGAAGGCGCGGGAAACGCTGGCACAGTTCGTCACCAACCCTGACGAGCTGTCGGCAGAGAATTTCCCATTTGCCACCGCCCGGGAACTGAATGTCCAGGGCGTTCCGGTGTGGGCATTCCGGATATCCTATGTGGGCGAACAGGGCTGGGAGCTCTACTTCCCGTTCAGCTATGGCCTGCGAATCTGGGATCTGCTGTACGACGCTGGCGTTACGCCGGTTGGCATCGAAACCTACGCCAACACGCGCCGTCTGGAGAAGAGCCTGCGGCTGCAGAACGTAGACCTCGAAACGGAGTACAACCTTTACGAAGCCGGACTCCAGCGACCCAAGGTCAAGGAGGCAGACTTCCATGGCAAGGCCGCCTACCTGGAACAACGAAGCTGGTCACAGCAGGCCGCGTACCTGTGCACCATGACCATGACGGAACATCGGGATGCCAACGGGGTATTGCGCTACCCGGTTGGCCAGTGGCCGATCCTCGACCCGCAAACCGGAGAAGTGCTGGTGGACAGTCACGGCCGCCGCTCCTACAACACCAGCGTGGTGTGGGGGCCGTCAGTGGGCAAGATCATCCTGCTGGGGTACATTCCCGTGGAGTATGCTCAAGAGGGCCGGGAACTGACCCTGGAATACTTCCAGGAGCACTACCCCATCCGTATCGAAGCCGTCGGCTACCGGGCGCTGTTTGATCCGGACAACGAGCGGGTCAAGTCCTGAACGCCATCGTTCAGCCAACACTGGCGGTCAGCACTCGATGATGTTGACCGCCAGCCCGCCTCTTGAAGTTTCCTTGTACTTGTCCAGCATATCGCGACCGGTTTCCCGCATGGTGTGCAGCACCTTGTCGAGGGACACAAAATGCTTGCCGTCTCCTCGCAAAGCCATAATGGCTGCGTCGATGGCTTTCACCGATGCCATGGCATTACGCTCGATACAGGGAATTTGCACCAACCCACCAATGGGGTCACAGGTCATCCCCAAATGGTGCTCCATACCAATCTCGGCCGCGTTCTCAACCTGTTCTGGTGAGCCGCCTGTCGCTGCAGCCAGGCCGGCAGCAGCCATCGCACAGGCCGATCCCACTTCGCCCTGACAACCCACTTCCGCCCCTGAAATGGACGCGTTTTCTTTGAACAGAACGCCAATTGCCGCCGCTGTCAGCATAAAGCGGACAACGCCGTCTTCATCCGCCTGGGGGCAGAACTCCCAGTAGTAGTGCAGCACCGCAGGAATAATGCCGGCGGCGCCGTTGGTCGGTGCAGTCACAATCCGACCGCCGGCCGCGTTCTCTTCATTGACGGCGAGGGCATAGAGATTCACCCAGTCGAGCGCGCTCAACGACGGCGATATCAGGTCCACTCGCGTTTTATCCATCAGCGAGCGATACAGCGACGCAGCCCTGCGCCGAACCTTGAGGCCTCCGGGCAACTCCCCTTCATGGCGGATACCGTTTTGCACACACTCACGCATCACCCGCCAGAGCTCGAGAATGCCTGTTCGAATGTCATCGGCCGTACGCCAGGCCTGCTCATTGGCCAACATTATGTCGGCGATGGTGAGCTCGTGTTCCTGGCAAAGGGCCAACAGGGTTTTCCCGCTGTTGAAGGGATAAGGCAAGGGCGTGTCGTCTGCGCGGATTTCCAGGCTGCCATCGGCGTTCGTCGCCACCACAAAACCACCGCCGACCGAGTAATAGGTATGCTCACACAGGCACTGCCCGTGCTCGTCAAATGCCTGACAGACCATGCCGTTGGGGTGTTCTGGCAGGGATTTCCGTCGGTAATACACGATATCGGTACTCTCGCGGAAACGAATCTGATGTTGACCAGCGAGGCTGAGTGTTCCTGTGCTTCGAATACGCTCAAGCCGCCCCGGCATTTGCTCCGGATCAATCCGGGCCGGTTGCTCGCCTTCCAGCCCCATCATCACAGCCGGTCCAGTACCATGCCCCTTGCCGGTAGCACCTAAAGAGCCATACAGGGATACCTTCAGTCGATGCACGGAAGCCAGCAGACATTCATCATCCAGGCCACCTGCAAACCGGCGCGCGGCCTCCATGGGCCCGACGGTATGGGAACTGGACGGGCCAATGCCTGCCTTGAACAGCTCAAACAGACTGACAGCCACTTTTCAGCCTCCTACCTTGGGGTGTGCTTCAAGGATAGCTCCTTCGACGATCCGCCGCCTGCTTGCTGACGACATTCGAACGATGGTTTACGACAGTTCTGACCAACCAGAATAGTGGCATAAACGTCGCTTCTGGATCATTCCGCAAACTTCCGTGTCGGTTGTGGACCATTCGCTACCGGGCCGCCAGCATAGAATGAGATCACATTGGAACTGATCACTTATTGCACTATCAAAAGGCAACAACTAGTGTTCAGGTTGAGGTAATACAATTGGTGTGACAGCCAGACATTGCCGCGACAGGCCCAGGCGGGGCAAGGGGGTTTACCATGACCGCTGACACAGGCTCACACACAGACAGGCCCGCCCAAGAGCCCTATCGGGTCGGCTTCCTGCTGATCGATAATTTCACCCTGATTGCCCTCGCCACGGCCGTTGAGCCACTGCGCATGGCCAACCAATTGGCCGGTACTGAACTCTATTCCTGGAAGCTGCTTACCGCCGAAGGCGAACCTGCCCGTGCCAGCGATGGCATTACCATGCTGCCCGACGGGTCGATCCAGGAAGAGCACCGGTTTGACCTGGTGATCGTGGTGGCCGGTATTGATGTTACCCGGAGTTTTTCCCGCAAAGAGGTCGTCTGGTTGAAGCAGATGGCGCGTCGCCACGTCCTCCTTGGGGCGGTCTGCACTGGCCCCTATGTCCTGGCCAGCGCAGGCCTTCTCGACGGTCATGCCTGTAGCGCCCATTGGGAATGCCTGGAGGCCATGCAGGAGGGTTTCCCACGGGTACAGACCAACAACCGCCTGTTCACCGTCGAGCGGGAACGCATGACCTGTACCGGTGGTACCGTCCCCATGCACATGATGCTCAGCTTTCTGGCAAGGCGTCACGGCCAGGAGCTCAGTAATGCAATATCCCACATGTTTGTGTGCGACCGGGTGCGCGAGGAAAGTGAACAGCAACCGATGCCCATGCACCCGCGACTGGCGTGCGCCCAACCCAAACTGGCGGAGGCGGCCCAGTTGATGGAGGCCAATATCGAAGAGCCCATCGAACTGAAGGAGCTGGCAACACTGGCCGGCATTTCGCGGCGGCAACTGGAACGGTTGTTCCTCAAGCACACGGGCTGCACGCCTTCGCGCTATTACCTGCGGGTGCGCCTTAACCGGGCACGCCGATTGCTCAAGCAGACATCCTGCTCGATTGTGGAAATCGCCTCCATGTGTGGGTTCGTGTCCGCCACCCACTTCAGCCGATGCTATCGCAAGACCATGGGGCGAGCGCCCAAACACGAGCGAATGGAAATTTATTCCCAGGGCTCTTCCAGCGCGGTTTTTACCGATTCCATGGCCAGCCTGCCGTCTTCCTCTCTGCAGGCATTGAGGCGCGCCCGGTCTGAGCCGACCTATGGCATTTTCGAGAACACCGGGTCAGGTTAACCCCACCACCAGGCCGTTTTCATCCAGAGCAATGTCCAGTGCCGCGGGATGGCGTGGCAAACCGGGCATGGTCATGATGTCACCACACACCGCCACCACAAAGCCGGCGCCGGCCGCCAGGCGCACTTCCCTTACCGGAAGCATATGGCCGGACGGCGCTCCCTTCACCGACGAGTCCGCCGAAAAGCTGTACTGAGTCTTGGCAATACATACTGGCAGGTGGCCAAACCCCAGGCTTTCGTATTCCTCCAGCTGCCGCTTCGCCACCGTGGTGAATTCCACGCTACCGGCGTGGTAAATGCGCGTGGCGATGGTGCGGATTTTATCCGCCAGCGGCAGGCCGTCTTCATAGAGAAAGTTCACCTCAGGTGTGCCTTCGTCCATCTGATCAAGCACCGCCTGGGCCAGTTCGGTGGCACCCTCACCACCCATAGCCCAGTGGTCGGCAGGCACAGCACGCACACCCAGCGACTCACTGATGGACTGCACCAGCGACATTTCCTCCTCGGTATCGTCTGGGAAACGGTTGATGCACACCACTGGCGTCAGTCCGAACTGCTGCAGATTACGAACGTGTCGCTCCAGGTTGGCGGCACCGGCCCTCAAAGCAGCAAGGTCGGGAACGGAGAGCTGGCTGCGAGGGACCCCACCCTGCATCTTGAGTGCTCTAATGGTACAGACAACCACGGCGGCGTCTGGCCGCAAGCCTGTTTGCCGGCACTTGATATCTATGAACTTTTCCGCCCCCAGGTCGGCGCCAAATCCCGCCTCGGTGACGACCACATCGTTCAGTGCCAGAGCCGCACGGGTGGCGGTCACGGAGTTGCATCCATGGGCGATATTGGCAAACGGCCCACCGTGGATAAACACCGGGTTGTGCTCCAAACTCTGGACCAGATTAGGCTGCAGCGCTTCTTTCAGAAGCACGGTTAACGACCCTTCCACACCCAGGTCACGAACGGTCACCGGAGTCATATCAGAGCGCCTGCCGATAATGATATTGCCCAGCCGCTGCTTGAGGTCCGCCCGACCGTCCGCCAGGCACAGGATCGCCATGATCTCGGAGGACACCGTAATATCGAACCCGGTTTCCCGGGGCACGCCATGGGCCGCACCACCAAGCCCGCACACCATGTTGCGCAGGGATCGGTCGGTAAGATCCATCACCCTCCGCCAGCTCACATAACGAGGGTCCAGGCCAGTTTCATTACCCCAGTGAATGTGGTTGTCGATCAACGACGCCAGCAGATTATGGGCCGTGGTGATGGCGTGGAAGTCACCGTTGAAATGCAGATTGATGTCTTCCATCGGAATCACCTGCGCGCGGCCACCGCCGGCTGCGCCCCCTTTCATGCCGAAACAGGGGCCCAGGGAGGGCTCCCGCAGGCACACGGACGAACGCACGCCCAGGCGATTGAAACCGTCGTTCAATCCCACACTGGTGGTGGTCTTGCCCTCCCCCGCTGGCGTGGGCGTTATGGCGGTCACCAGTACCAGCTTGCCCCGGGGCGCACTATCAGAGGTATCCACATAGGCCATATCCAGTTTGGCCTTGTAGTGGCCGAACGGCACCAGGCTCTCCCCTGGCAGACCGAAACGCTGCTGGGCCAGCAGCAGAATAGACTGAGGCTGGACCGAGCGAGCGATCTCAATGTCAGGAGTGCCCGGCGGCGGAAAGTCAGCTTCCGGTGGTGTTGCGGGTGTCAGCTTACTGTACTGAAGACTCATGGAACTGACCTCTCTGGTCCTCAATGGACCCACTGTGTTCTTGAATCCATTGCGCCGATTGGCGCAGGCCACCGAATGGGAAAAGATGAATGCCCCGTAGCAAAGTATCCGGGTTGTCCAGGCAATACTGGACAAGCGCGCGCACCATTCCGTCCGGCGACCACGCACGCAACAGTTTGGCGCTGCCAGGGCGTCGCAGCATCAGGCGGGCCGATGCTCCCACTCCGCATTGAGCCGCATAGGCAATGAGCGTTTTCACCCGTGTCGGGCCGGCCATGCCAATGTATACCGGCACCTCTTCCAGGATGCTGCCGAGGCTTTGCAGCCAGTCGATGACCACGTTGGCGTCAAAGGTGAACTGGGTGACCACCCAGAGCCGCGTGGACGTCGTGCGCGCGTATTCGCGTTTGATACCAAGGGCCTGGATGAGTGTTGCCCGGTCCGCCATGGGATGCCCGTCCGGATGGGCTGCCACACCGATACCATGGAATTGGAACTGGGCCAGCAAGCCAGATTCCAGAACGGCCAGGGTATCTGGAAAAGGGCCGGCGATCGCATCGCTGTCGCCGGCAATCAGCAGTAAACGGTCAACGCCGCTTTCATTCAGTTGCGAGAGCCAGTCCCGAAGTTGCCCGCGGCTCTCGGCCATACGTGCGGGTACGTGAGGAATCGGCTGCATGCCAACGCTCAGCATATGTCGGCATGCCCGCAGGGTATCGCTGAACTGGCCTTTTGGCAGAAAAGGCACGTAGACACAGGTGCCCCGCGGCAGCAAATCCGGCAAATGCTCCTGTGCCAGTATCTGGCGGGGTGTTGCCTCAATGGACGCCCAACGTACCAGGGCCTGCATCCGTGCGGTGGCTTCCGCGTCATGGGCACTGAACGGCTGTTTATCACTCACCAGTTTCATGAATCACGCACCCCATTGATACCTGCTTGCATCGGGCAGGCGACGGCCACCGCCGTCTGCCCCACTGCATTGCTAGTCCGCGAAGTCGATTCCCTTCGCCCGTGCCCTCTCGCGGGCGTTGGGGTTCACCGAAGGCCGGAACGGAACTTCCACCACTTCCGCCTCGACAGCCGTTGAGCCATCCGTAGCGGCGTATTCCACCGGCAGGTGGACCGTCAGGCGGGTGCCAACAGCACGCAGGTCAAACGGCACATAGGCCAAGCCAATATTGGTTTCCAGCTCGGGCGAATACCAGGGCGAGGTAACATAGCCCTCTGGCTCGCCGCCTTCTGGTCCGCTGACCAGCCAGAAGTCGTTGGCATAGTCGGTTACCTGGCCACCGCCAAAACGGATACCCACCATGATGTGACTGAAAGGCGGTCGGCCAGCGTCCAGTTGCTCGCGGACTTTCTCGAGCTTCTGCTTACCGATGTAATCCGCGTCCTTGTTGCGAGGCACCTGATACGCTAGGTTGCACTGGAATGGCAGGGTTTCCTGATCCACATCCTGGCCCCAGGAAAGGATACCGGCAGCAATTCGGCGGTGATGCGCCGGCGCAATCACTCTCAGATTGTGGGCCTCACCGGCGGCAAGCACGGTGTACCAGAGGTCTTCGGCGTATTTGGTGGCTTCCTTGAGGTAAATCTCGTAACCCTTCTCACCGGTAAAACCGGTTTGGGAGATAATCACGTCATGACCGGCCACCTGGCCCTCCATCAAGCCATAGTAGGGAATATCCTTCACTCGCTCACCGAACAGGTCAGCCATGAGCGCCTCAGATTTGGGACCCTGGATCTGCACCGGTGCTACATCGATTTCCGCGATGGTGACGTTGAAGCCCATCCCGATGTTGACGCCCCGCAACCAGAATTCCAGGTCGCTATCGGAAAGGGAGAACCAGAACTCGTCCTCGGCAACACGAAGCAGAACCGGGTCATTGAGAATGCCGCCCTCTTCATTGCACAAGATGACGTACTTGCCACGCATAGGTTTTATCTTGGTGGCATCTCGAGTAATCACATAGTTCACGAAGCGTTCCGCGTCCGGCCCCTTTACCTGAATCTGGCGCTCTACGGCGACATTCCACATGGTGACGTCATGTATCAGCGACTCGTATTCCACCATGGCGCCGCCATCTTCCGGACGGACATAGCCCCGGGGGTGATACATACGGTTGTAAACGGTCGCCCGCCAGCATCCAGCTTCGTACGCCAGGTGCCAGTATGGCGACTTGCGTACACGGGTGGAGATCAACATCTCCACCGGCGTGGGGCCGGACTGGCGCAGGTTAATGGGAACCCGACGGTCGGACTGGTCAACACTGTCAGGCTGGCGGGCGGCGCCCGCCCGTTGCTGCGGATAATCCAGAAGTGCTTGCTCAAATTTAACGGCCATTGCTATCTCCCCCTACCGGGTTGTCGATAGCTCTAATGTGACCCTGTTTTCAGTTATCAGGTTGAACCAATACGACACTGGCACAACCAAAAACGTCAACACCACCGTGATGAATCCTGGAAGCCGCGCCAAAGTGCCAAGCATGAGATGGGGCTACAGCAACCGACAAAGCCTGCTATATTGGTCAAACCTGTCCGTGCAGATCAAGGAGTCGACGTTGACACTGACCACCCCCGCCCTTCTGTTTCCCGCCATTTCACTGTTGCTGCTGGCCTACACCAATCGCTTTCTTGTTCTAGCGCAATTGATACGCCAGCTTAAGCAAATGGATACGGAAGAAGACCATGCCCTTATCGCCCGCCAGATCAGCATGCTGCGCAAACGCATTTTGCTGACTAAACGGATGCAGGCTTACGGTGTACTCAGCTTTTTTGTCTGCACCATGTCCATGTTTGTTCTGTTTGTGGGAGCTCAGCTTGCAGGGGCCATCGCGTTCGGCATCAGCCTGATATTACTGTCGGTCTCATTGTTGTATTCGCTGTACGAAATCGTGATTTCGACCAACGCCATCAACGTTGAGCTTGAAAACTTCGAAGCCAGGAAACGAGCCGGGGAGTAACACGCAAACGTTCAGGAAACCGGATCCGGTCTTCCTTTTTTCATCCGGTACATGGCGCTGTCTGCGTAGCGAATCAGTGCTTCATGGTTGTCCCCGTGTTCGGGATAGACAGCCACACCAATACTTGGAATCAATGTCAGGGATGCCATCGGCAACTCGTAGGGTTCACTGAGAGTTGCCCGCAATTTTTCAGCAACACTGTCCGCGTCACTTGGCTGTTCAATTCCATCAAGCAGCACGATGAACTCATCGCCACCCAGCCGACCAACCGTATCTGCGGCCCGAACCCCCTGCACCAATCGGCGAGCCATTTCCTGCAAGACCTGATCTCCGACGGCGTGTCCGTAGGTATCGTTGACCTGCTTGAAGTCATCCAGATCGAGGTACAGTATCGCCAGAAAGCCGACTTCCCTGGCTGCACGCGCAAGCGCTGTCTGAATCCGGTCCAGGACCAGGCTACGGTTCGGCAATTCCGTCAGCTGGTCGTACCTGGCCATATGCTCCAATTGCGCTTGCATTTGCTTACGCTCCACCGCGGCGGCAACCTGTATGCCGACAAACTCCAACAGCTCTCTGTCTTCGTCCGTGTAACACGCACTCTTTGATTGCCTTTGTACGGCAATCGCGCCGAACACACCCTGGGATGATTTCAGAGGCACACCCAGCCAGTGGTGACGTACCTCAACGTGCGAGGTATCGATCGCCTGAGGCGAAAAAGCCACGCTGCTTCCGGGCGTCAGCAACAGAGCCCTGGCGGAACGGATGACCTGTTCACAGAGAGAACCGATATCCTGAGAGAAACCGGGGGTTCCCGTCTCATGACGGTCGGCATTATAGGGAAAGTACAACTCACCGCCCTGCGTATCCACGAGCGCCACCATAAAAGCAGGCGCTGACATCAGGCCTTCCACAACCTGGTGAATTCGCCGGAACATGGCAGGCAGGCTATCCGAACTGTTCGCTGCGTCCGATATGGCATACATGGCGGCCTGCATAGCCTCGGCCCGCTTGCGCTGGGTCACGTCACGGGCGACCGCCACGCGGATCTGTTCCTTTTCAGACCAACGGGCAGACCACATGATATGGGCTGTTGAGCCATCCTTGCGGATGTAACGGTTCTCAAAGTACGGCTTCAGCTCTCCCCGCAGGATTTCTTTGACAGCCTGGCGCGTTTTCTCAAGGTCCTCCGGATGAACAAAATCCAGGATTCGCCGTCCAATCATTTCCTCCGGCAGATAACCAAATACCCGCTCACTGGCTGCGCTGACGTAGCGAACGTAGCCATCGCGATCTACAACGCAGAGTGCGTCCAGCAGCAGGTCGATAAAGCTTTCCGGCGGAATGGTGGGGCCCATGGCCTATCGGGTGCCCCAGATCCGGGCTACAGCACTATCGCTGCCCAGCAGTCCTACCACGAAACAGACGAGACTGATCACGAAAAACAGCACAATAGGTAACAAAGCGCTGAAGGTTTCCGCGAAGATTGAAAAGAAAAGCGACACCCCGGACAGAACCAGGAACAGGAAACCGACCACCAGCAGTATTTTACGATGCGACTGACGATAACCCTCGACGCTTCCACCTTTCTCGAAAAAACAGAGAATGGGCCAGAACAGCTTTCGAAAAATGTCTTTCACTGCACGCCACCTCACCTGTTTTTGGGGCTGACAATGGCCAGTGTCACCGTTGCCTTGGAGACAAGCCTCATGTCGCCGGCCTTGCCACAGTACACCTCAGACTCTACCACGGTTAACGTGGAGCCTGCCTTGAGCACAGTGGCGACACACTCGATATGTGTCCCGCTGGCTGACCGCAGCAGCTTCAGCGAGAAATCCGATGTCAGGACCATCTGCCCGGATTTAACAGCGGAGGCACCGGCAGCACCGGCCGTATGATCCGCCACCGTAGCCTGCACCCCGAAGTGCACGAAACCGTCCTGCTGCAGATGCCGTTCCGCCAGTACCAGACGGGAGCGACATTCACCGGTTTTGATAGACACCAGTTCCAGACCAATATCTGCAACAAACGGTGCCGATGAAAAAATCCGTTCCACTTCGTTATTGTTAAGCGTGTCCACGTTGTCTCCGGAACTGTGGTTGGCAATCCAGCGGTTTATGCCTCAAAAGTATGCACTGCAAGCTCGCTACGAACCGCTTCAGGGATGGGGACCGACTTTTGAGTCTCGTAGTCGAAATGAATCAGCACGGTAACGCCACGCGCAACCAAAACACCATTTTGCCAAGCTTCCTGGATTACCTCGAAGGAAGAGTTGCCGACTTTGCCAATTCCGGACCGCACCTTAACAGGCGTGGCCCAGTAACACTGGGCTTTGAGATCAATTTCCATGCGGGCGAGAATCAGTGGCCAGCCTTTCGGCTCCAGGGAAGGATGGAATATACGGAACACCGGTGTTCTCGCCTGCTCAAACCAGACCGGGTAAACCGTGTTATTGATATGGCCAAGTGCGTCGGTGTCGCTGAATCTTGGTTCGGTTTCGTAGTGGAACATTTGACTCCCCTTACATCGTGTTAGCGGCAAAGTCTCTCGGGATTTCCGGCGAGGGGAAACCGTTCAATGATCTGATAGACAGACCCATGAGCCCCCTGTGTGCTTTCAAACAACGCGATCCCGCCCACCGAAAAGGTCCCTATAGGTTGTCGTTCCTGAGACTCAAGCAATTCGGCGACTGACCCACGCTGCCTCTTGAAACGAGCCAACGTGATATGTGGGCAGAACGGGCGTTTTTCCTGCTCAAACCCAGGCATGCACAGACTCTGGTTAAGCACCTCGTGAAGCTCAGCCAGTTTATCCGCTGGCTGAACTCCGGCCCACAGATTTTTTGGAAAGTCCGGTCGGCCGAAGCAGCCCAGGCCGCAAACGGTGAGATCAAATTGTCCAACTGGCAGGTTTCGGGCAGCATCACATACATCTGGCAACCGCTGCCTGGCCACACTACCGAGAAATACCAGCGTAAGATGCAACTGATCCGGTCGCTGCCAGCGCGCCCCTGCAACCGGTTGCTGAATTGACACCAGACGCTGCTTCACCGAATCGGGGATTTCCAACCCGAAGAACAGACGATGTGTTTCTGGTTTATCCAACCCGCACCCCAAACCATTCCGGAAACCGACGCAGACAGTACAGCGCAATCATGTCGTAAACACCATGCCAGACCATTACCAGCAGCAGGCTGTCCGTCAGTGCATACGCTACTCCCAACACCACTCCCAACCCGGTCGCCAATAGAAAGTAGGTGAACGAAAGATAATGCACCATGCCAAACAGCACCGACGCAGCGACTATCGCAACCGCATCGTGGGTGTGTTGGGCCAGCCAACCCTGGATCGCCCCGCGGAACAGCAATTCTTCACCGACTCCTGCGAAGACTGCCAAGGCTACCAGCACCGACCAGGAATACTCGCAGGCGAAACGATGCAACTGCTCCAGTTGGGATTCCAGAGAGTCACGAAGCCGGCCCGGAAGCCAGGTCAGCATCATGATCACGACGTACGTTGCCACACTGCCGGCCACTCCCCATAGAACGACCGAGCCAAAGCTCAAACCATCGTACTGAACCGGTATACCGAACAGAAAAATCGCCAGCAGCCCCACCACACCAATGCCGGCCTGGAATCCCAATGCGGCCGTGGATGGGATCTGCGGGCGTTTTCGAGCCATGGCCACTCATCTACCTCGCTTGCCAGGCGGCATAACTACCCACTCAGGGTCCTCGAATTCGCCAAGCGGCGTAATTTCGCAAAATGGCGCGGCGCTGCGGATGATTCGGGCCACTTCCGGGTTATGCTGCCCTTCCATGGCATCCCGCTGCTCTTTGCTGTCCCAACTGGCGATGGCAATCAGCACATTCGGGTCACCAATTTTCCGGTGCAGCTCTGTTCCGCGCGCGCCCGGCGCCTGCTGGATGATCTCGCTGGCACGAACCCAGGCATCGGCGTATTCCTCTGCCGTGTGCCCTTCTCGTATGCGAACCTCGAAGATGTATTTCATGAGTTCACCCTCGTTCCAAACGGCAATTTCCCAAATAACGGGCCTCTGACTCTCAGAGTAATTGTTTTGATTTTGGATCGCATCGGTAAATGCCTACAAATAAACTTGGCAATTCCGGGGACATAGGAGTAAAGTTCGTTTCGTAGGAAAGATTTAGCACAGCATTTCACGAATAAGACGCATCTCTGTTGTTTTGGTAGTTGTCCGTCCTGTTTTTGATTCCGCGCGTTTTTTGTTTCCGCACAACGCTGATCAGTCATCGTTCAAGATGGTCTGGCGGCACATTAAATTATCGATTTCAGGATTATGATTATGTCGACTACTACCGGTACTGTTAAGTTTTTCAACGAAGCAAAAGGCTTTGGTTTCATCACTCGTGAAAGCGGCCCTGACGTATTCGTTCACTACAGCGCTATTCAAGGCGGCGGATTCAAGACCCTGGCAGAAGGCCAGCAGGTTGAGTTCACCGTAACTGACGGCCAGAAAGGCCCTCAGGCAGAGAACGTTGTTGCTGTTTAAATAACAGTCAGCACGTTTGAAAAAGGCAGCTTCGGCTGCCTTTTTTTATTGCCCCTTCATAATTTCGTCATTGACCTGTCACCTACCTGACACTGTTTTGTCACCCTCAAGGATTACCGTTGCATTGTAACTCGCAATAAAGCGAGCTTATGTATTGCAAAAGGTGATTCCATGCCGTCTGTGCATTCCCCCGATATGATGCTCCGCATCGAGGACATGGGAGTAACATACCCCGGCAACGTCCTGGCGCTGCGACCTACCACCGTCGAGTTCCACAAAGGTGAGTTTACGGTACTACTCGGCCTTTCGGGCGCGGGCAAATCGACCCTTCTGCGTTCACTCAATCATCTGGTGCAACCCACCACCGGCACGGTGATCTCGGCTGAGTTCGGCACCCTGAAGACCAGCAGGACGGTCCGCCGGCACCGATGTAGAACTGCCATGGTCTTCCAGCACCACCAACTCATCGAACGACATACCGCGCTCCAGAATGTACTCACAGGCCGGCTTGCCTACCACAGTACGTGGCGCAGCCTGTTTCCCCTACCGAGGGCGGAACTGGAGTACGCCTTGCGTTGCCTGGAGCGTGTTGGTCTTGGTGAAAAGGCCCTTGCGCGGGTGGATCAACTGTCTGGCGGCCAACAACAACGGGTGGGTATCGCCCGCGCCCTGGCGCAACAGCCGTCCATGATCCTCGCGGATGAGCCTGTCGCCAGTCTGGACCCCGCAACGTCCGAACGGGTACTCACACTCTTGCGCGATATCTGCCGGGAGGACGGTATCACCGCCGTAATGTCACTCCACCAGCTGGAGTACGCCCGGCGGTTTGCCGATCACATCATCGGCCTGGCAAACGCCCGGATCGTATTCGATGCGGAACCGGCAAAGCTGGAGCAACACCATCTTGATGAGATCTACCACAGCGCGAGCGTTGCAGTTTCCGACCCCGGCAAGACCGCCGCGCAGCCCTCCCACCCTCAACCATCGAACCATCCCACCAAGCAACTGGAGATCGCCCAATGAAACCGTTATTCAACCTCGTGTTAGTGCTCTGCCTGATGATGGGAATGAACATGCAGGCCTCCGCAGCAGACCCCAACCCGGATCTGCTGAAGGTCGCCCTGCTCCCCGATGAAAATGCCTCTGAACTGATCAAGCGCAACCAGCCTCTGAAAGACTACCTGGAAAGCACCCTCGGGAAAGAAGTGGAACTGATCGTCACAACGGACTATTCGTCCATGATCGAAGCCATGCGCTTCGGCCGTATCGACCTTGGCTATTTCGGCCCACTGTCCTACGTGATGGCGAAGAGTAAAAGCGACATCGAGCCTTTCGCCGCCATGATTGTAGACGGCAAACCCACGTACCGTTCCATCCTCATCGCCAATGCGGACTCGGGCGTGAAGTCCTATGACGATATCAAGGGCAAGAAAATGGCCTATGGCGATCGCGCCTCCACCTCAAGCCACCTCATCCCCAAAACGGTACTGCTTGAATCTGCCGGACTGGAAGCAGACAGGGACTATGAAGCCCACTTCGTCGGCAGCCACGATTCCGTTGCGGTGAACGTGGCCAACGGCAACGCTGAGGCCGGCGGCCTGTCGGAAGTCATCTTCCAGCATGTCATGGACCGCGGCCTGATTGATCGCGATAACGTCCGGATTCTTGGCTACAGCGGCGAGTTCCCACAGTATCCGTGGGCCATGCGGTCAAACCTGAACCCGGACCTCAAGGCAAAGATACGCGACGCCTTCATCAGCATTAATGACAAAGAAATCCTGAACAACCTTAAGGCCGAGGGGTTTGCCGCTATCGAGGATTCCGACTACGACGTGATCCGCAAGATGGGCGGCCTGCTCAACCTTGATTTCGCGAAGATGTAAGAGGCTTTATGACTCACACGACGACGGAACCGGCGGCCCTGTCGCCGGCTCCGTCGGCTTCCGT
Organism: Marinobacter sp. M5B; assembly: GCF_042604615.1. Lineage (NCBI taxonomy): Bacteria > Pseudomonadati > Pseudomonadota > Gammaproteobacteria > Pseudomonadales > Marinobacteraceae > Marinobacter > Marinobacter sp. M5B. The sequence continues at coordinate 1,499,164 of NZ_CP156894.1, read as the reverse complement.
GCTGGACGAACACGCACGGGGCTGGCGGAGCAAGCTTTGGCAGGCAGGCCTGGTACTGGCGGTGGTCTTTTTCGCCAGCTGGTACGTGGACCTGCTCGACTTCCGCACCCTTGCTAACGGCGTCCCCGCGATCGCCACCCTGTTGCGAGAGTCACTACCACCTGATTTCACCAATGTGATGGACTGGATGTCGCCCCTGCTGGACACACTGGCGATGAGCATCGCCGGCACCGCGATTGCGGTTTCGGCCTCTGTGCCCCTGGCTTTTCTGGCGGCCCGAAACACCACGCCCCACCCTGCTGTGTTTCACCTGACCCGCACCCTGCTGAACGGCCTGCGTTCCGTACCGGAACTCATCATGGGCATTATTTTCGTCGCGGCCGTGGGTTTTGGCGCACTGCCAGGGGTGTTGGCCCTTGGCCTGCATTCCATCGGCATGGTCGGCAAGTTCTTCGCAGAAGCCATAGAGCATGTGGATGAAGCCCCCGTTGAGGCCGCTGATGCCTCCGGAGCCACGCGTTTGCAAGTACTCTGGCACGCGGTTCTGCCGCAGGTGCTACCACAGTTTGCCGATGTGTCTATCTATCGCTGGGAATACAACTTTCGCGCCTCCACCGTCATGGGCATGGTCGGTGCCGGCGGTATCGGCTTCGAGCTCATGGGGTCGTTGCGCATCATGCAGTATCAGGAAGTCAGTGCCATCCTCATTGTCATACTGCTGATGGTAACGATGGTGGACAGCCTGAGCGGCCACCTCCGTAAGACATTCAAATAAGGACAGCGAATGAAACCAAGAGTTGTCATCACCCACCGGGTCCACGACAGTATACTTGCCAGCCTGGAGCCCCACTGCGAGCTGATCACTAACCAGTCTGCCGTCACCCTGCCACCGGATTCGGTGAGAGCCCGCGCGGCTACGGCCGATGCCATGATGGCGTTTATGCCAGATCGCGTTAGCGAGGAATTTCTGGTGGCCTGCCCCGACCTGAAAGTGATCGGCGCTGCCCTGAAGGGATTCGATAACTTTGACGTGGACGCCTGCACCCGTCACGGAGTCTGGCTGACCTTCGTGCCCGATTTGCTGACCGTGCCCACCGCCGAACTCACCGTTGGATTAACCATAGGCCTGATTCGCCAGATCCGGCCAGCAGACCAGTTCGTCCGTTCCGGAGAATTCCAGGGCTGGCAGCCTCAATTCTATGGCCTCGGCATTGAAGGCTCGACCATTGGTATTGTGGGCATGGGAGCCATCGGCAAAGCCGTGGCTACACGGCTCCAGGGCTGGGGCGCACGAATACTGTACTCACAACCGGAAAGCCTACCGGCTGCCGAAGAAGACGCCTTGGGCCTTTCCAGGTCAGAGCTTGATGACCTGCTGGCCGAATCCGACATCGTCATACTGGCCCTGGCGCTTAATGAACATACCCTGCACACGCTCAACGCTGACCGCCTGCGCCAGATGAAACGCGGTAGTTTTCTGATCAATCCCTGCCGGGGTTCCGTCGTGGACGAGGCAGCCGTTCTGCAATCGCTGACGTACGGACATCTGGGTGGCTACGCGGCGGACGTGTTTGAAATGGAAGACTGGGCCAGACCGGACCGCCCGCAGCGGATTGATCCGGCACTGCTGGCCCACCCGAACACCCTGTTCACCGCACACACGGGCTCGGCCGTCAGGGACGTGAGATTTGCCATCGAACAGCGGGCAGCCGACAACATCCTTCAGGCGCTCAGAGGCCATCAGCCCCAGGACGCGGTCAACTCACCGCTCGAACCCAAGGGAACAGTATGCTGAACCTGGTCTGGCTCAAGAGTTTTATCACCCTCGTTCAGCACCGCAGTTTCCAGGCCGCCGCCAATCACCTCGGCATCGCCCAGCCCACCCTATCCCAGCACATTCAGAAACTGGAGGAGCAGCTGGACGTATTATTGATCCAACGCGGCAAGTCCGGTTGCGAACCCACCAGGGCGGCCCAGGCGCTGATGCCGTTCGCCCTAAGCATGTTACGCCTGGACCAACGCGCGCGGGAGGCGGTCACGGGAACAAGTCTGCGGGTAGGTGCCAGCTCCAACATCGGTATCTACATGCTGCAGCCTCACGTTCGCTCCTTCATGGACCGGAAGACCTCTCCGCACGTGGATCTGGTGATCGACAATAACCCCGCCATCGCACGACAGCTCACCAGCGGCGAATTGGATATCGCAGTCATGGAGTGGTGGCACCCCAAGCCCGGCTTCCAGGCCCGTGACTGGAAACAGGAGCCAGTGGTGTTGATTGTGCCGCCTGGCCACCCCTGTGCCGATATGACGCAGATCAACCGGGAAGCCCTGGCAGGAATGACGCTGCTGGGCGGCGAGCCAGGGACCGGCACTGGCCGTTTATTGGCTAATTTCTTTGGCGACGACGGGCCTTTTCCGGAGGTATCGATGCAACTGGGCAGTACCGAAGCCGTAAAGCAGGCGGTCAAGGCGGGGGTGGGTATTTCGCTGGTGTTGGCGGCTTCGGTCACTGACGAAGTGCAAGCAGGCACCCTGCGAGCCATCCCCGTCAGCGATCCCGGGCTTGCCAAGGAACTGGTGGTCATCTGCCCCGAGACGATTGCCCGGCACCCACCGGTCTCCAGCTTTGTCAGCCACCTATGCCACTGAGCGAGGCCCCCTGGCAAGTTATTACCAGGGCAGTTCCTCACCATTGCTGTGCCAGAAGGAGCCCGTGTTTTCCAGGTTAAGGCCCTCGATTCTCGCCGCCAAGCCCTTTGCTGACTCCTCGGGCGTAATCAGTCCGCCGAAATTCACCATACGGGTTTGCACATAACCGGGATGGAGCTGGGCCACCGCAATGCCCTTTGGCTTAAGGTCCATCGCCAGGGACTTGCCAAAGGCGTTCAGCGCCGCCTTGGACGCACGATAGCCATAGCGGCCGCCAGAGTCGTTGTCCGCGATGGAGCCCATCCGGCTGGTGATGTTGGCAATCTTACCGCCGTAAGGTATCTGGGACACCAGCGCTTCCGCCACCCTCAATGGCGCGTAAGCGTTGATTTCCATCTGGGTACGAATGGAATCGAAATCAATGCTGCCCAGTTTTTCATCCTGCAGCAGGCCGGCATTATTGATCAGCAGGTCGATCGACTGGCCCTTCACGCCGTCAATCAATGACTGAAGTCCACTTGCCGTGGTGACGTCAACAGATTCAATGACTCGAGTCGCCACCTCCTTGAGCTCGGGAGACGCTTCCCGACATACGCCAATCACGTCACAGCCTTCACCTGCAAAGTGACGGGCCAACTCAAGCCCGATGCCGCGATTGGCCCCGGTAATCACAACGGTTCTTTGTTCAGGCATGACAGCCTCCTGTTATTGAGATAAAGGTCCGTTATACGGACTCACCACTGCAGTGTTCAACCCTCAAGTTGAGAGAAAAATCGCCGGGCACTGTCGTTGGCGGGAAAGATCATCTCAACCCGTAGCTCCGCCTGATAGTTGACTCTCGCGGGCAGCCCTTCCACTATTTGGGAAAACAATAAGGCAAAGCCCGTGACGCAGAGTTCTTTCAAGGTCGTTATATTTGGCGCTGGCAGTATCGGCTGTTACCTCGGAGGCAGGCTGCTTTCTTCCGGTGTGAACGTGGTCATGGTGGGCCGAAAGACCATGCAGGAGCGCCTCCGAACCTCCCCACTGACGGTCACTGACTATGAAGGGTTTCGCTTCCACAGCCAGCTGGCCGAGCATCAGTATGTGACCTCTGCCGAGGCGGCAGGCAACGCCGATCTTGTGCTGGTAACGGTCAAATCCGCCGCCACCTCCGAGGCCGGCAAACAGCTCGCGCCCTGGGTGAGCGAGGGCATACCGGTGGTCAGCCTGCAAAACGGAATCTCCAACGCAGAGCACCTCCAGGCCGCTATGCCCAACGCCAACGTATTGGCCGGGATGGTTCCATTCAACGTGCTGCAACAGGAGCCGGGGCATTTCCATCAAGGCACTCAGGGCCACCTGATGGCCGACCGGCACCCGTCACTGCAGCCGGCCCTGCCCTGGTTTGAGCATGCCGGGCTCCCCTTGGAACTGCGGCGCGATATCGAATCGGTGATGTGGTCCAAGCTGTTACTCAATCTGAATAACCCGGTCAACGCCCTTTCTGGCGTTCCGCTGCTGGAAGAGCTCTCGCAAAGGGACTATCGCCGCTGCCTGGCAATGGCTCAGAGAGAGACGCTAGAGCTCCTTAAATCGGCAGGCATACCCACGGTAAAACTCACAGGCCTGCCTACCAAACTGATTCCTTCCGTGATGTCACTACCAGACTGGCTGTTTACCCGACTAGCCAAACGGATGCTCACCATCGATCCTGTTGCACGTTCCTCCATGTGGGAAGACCTCCAGGCCGGGCGCCCAACCGAAATTGACTGGATCAATGGCGAAGTGGTGAAACTGGCGGAAAAGCTGGGTACGGACGCACCGGTCAACCGCAAACTCGTGCGACTGATGCATCAACGGGAGGAAACGGAAAAAACCTGGGGTGCTTCTGAATTGCTGAATGAGCTCACCGATCACTCCAGACCATAACCTGCCGGTCAAAAGCGAACACATCGTTTCGAGAGGCCAGTCACACTCCAGCTCATCCCGCCGAAAAAGACAAAAAAACGGCCACTTCCGACCTGTTGCGCTGATCATAATTTGTGCAAGTTGCGAATGAATGGCGTCTCGCCAGGCACCATTCATCCCCAACAACGGAGACACAATAATGAACAAGATCCGACACTGTGACGAAAGAGACACCTCCTCCAAAGGCCATTCCCTGTTTCGACTCCTGGCGGTCACTGCGATGGCCATGGCTATGACAGGCTGCGGCCAGCTGGGACAACTGCTCAGCAATCCCCAGGTCTCTGATGCGGACAACGACCAGGTGATATTCCTGGGCGACTCAATCTTCGCCCTGTCCGGCAAGATCCAGGACGAACTGGAAGCCAAAGCCGGGGAAACCTTCCGCCGCTACACGGTCTCCGGCGCCGAACTCACCGGTGGGTTCCTCGCGCCCTCTGTTGTCGAGCAGTTCGCCACCGCACAGGAGGACAATCCCGACATCCGCACCATGGTTGGTAATGGCGGCGGTAACGACATCCTTATTCCGGCGATTGCCCTTGACCCATACAACTGCAAAACCCAGTGGTATCAGTTCGGCCGCCTCAGCAGCAAGTGCAAGGATCTGATCGATGATCTGTATGTGGACGGCGTGAACTATCTGAACGAATTGTCCGATGCGGGCGTGGAGAACGGCGTGCTGGTGGGTTACTACTACACCAAGAACGGCCTTTTCCGTCTTAAAAGCATGAAACAGGCGGTCGACTACGGCAACAAAATCCTCGCCAGGGCCTGCGAATATTCCACTCTCGACTGTACCTTCGTGGACCCAAGACAGGTGGTGACGGAGAGCGACATCATCTTCGATGGCATACACCCGGCCGATAGTGGCTCCCAAAAGATCGCAGAGTTGATCTGGCCGAAACTCCAGCCTTTGCTGTAACTCAACCAGGGGGCCGTCAACGACGTTGAAAGGCTCCCTGACAACCGGCGAACAGGAAAATACTTTGTGAAAACATCCCTTTGGCTTGCAGGGCTGGCCGTGGTGATTCTGGGCACGGCCGGCTTTATCCTTGGCCTGTCAACGACGCCCGTACAGCCTTTGACGTCCGAGACCTCGTCCACTCCGGTGCTGCCCGGCCAACCAGCTACATCACCGCCGGCCCAATCGCAGGGGCCATCAGCCCTGAGCAATGAAGACCTTGCAAAGCTCTCCGCGTACGAGCAATGGCTGGAAGAAAACCGGCTGCTGTTGCAGGGCATGCCCATGCTCGAACGCCAGACAGCGCTCTGGGAAAAACGGGAGGCACTGTTCGGTGACGAGGCCAGCCGTATATGGGGCGAGCGGGAGTCTCCCATGCATGCGAATCAGGACGCCTTTCAGGCGGAACTGCAGCGACTGGACCAAGCCCACGAAATCACCCCGGAAGAAACCGCGCACCAGCTTAAAACCTCCGTAGAACAGCTTTACAACAACGATATGGCCCGACGACTTATTGGCCCGGACGTGATGGCTCGCACCTTGTTCAGCCTCGACGCTGTTCAGAGCCACCTCCACACCTTATCGGCAGACGCTCGCCAGGAACGCATCAACAGCCTGCGCCGCCAGATGGGCTATCCGGAAGAAGCCATCAGCCGCCTTTCAAAGCAGGACCAGCAACGCAACGAACGCTGGCAAAATGGCAAAGCCTACATGGCCGAACGAAACCAACTTGCCCGGCGCTATTCCGGAGATCAACTGGATAAAGCGCTGGACGATTTGCGTGCAGAACACTTCGGGCGCTCTGCCAAAACCATTGCCCTTGAGGAACGGGACGGATTCTTCCGGTTTGAGCGAGAGCGGCGATTTGGGGTTAACTGAAATCCGCAATCACAATCGGTGAACGTTTCGTGACGGATCATAACGAGTCGGCTTCTCAGCCACTTTTCCATTCAACGATGCTTTGAAGAAATCCAGAACTTTCGCGTTCTTTAACGGCGACTCCTCAAAGTAGGCGTGGGAATCCCCGACATGAGGCTGGCTGGTAACGTCGATATAGGTCGCCACCCTGGAATCCAGCCGGCGCAGGTAATGGCCAAGCCGGGCTTTCTGCTGTTCGCCCATTTTCAGGCGTGAGGCCTTTAGTGCTCCGTCGTTTTCGTTGATGGTGATATAGAGACGATTGCGGTAGGGAATTCGGTCCACCCACTCGGCGTGGTTCTCATTATTGGTGTCCGCGGCCACCATCACAACGTTATCGAACAACAGCCGATCTCCGCTGTACACCGAACTCCCGAGCAAATGCTTGTAGAGATAGTTCCCCATGCTGTGCAACATCAGATTCACAGTGAACGGGCAGTGCTTCTCGACTTCCTTCGCAAAGTAGCGGTCCCACGCGGCGGCGTTGTCTGCAAACCGGGCTTCCGCACGCGCCTCCAGATCCATCACGTACTGCGCATGAAAGTCGCTCACCAGGGCTTCCAGCTTCTCCAGCACGCGATTGAATGCCCCTACCGAGGCGAGGGCGTCCCGCTTGTCGCTCTTGTAGCTGAGCACGCCGTGCAACCCTCCACCATTGGCGGGCCAACTGAACACAATGACTTCAACGCCGAAGTTCTGCTCCAGCCTTTCGGCACGATCAAGCACATCAGTCATATCGTTGTTGTAACCATGAACAAACAACAGCAGGTTTCTTCCGTTCGGGCGCGCACCAGCGCCGTGGCCGGATCTCTCGATCAGTTTGCGGGCCACGTAGGCGCTCGCCGGGTAGGTATTGTCGGGATTAAGATCGACACTCTTCGCCATTTGCGGTGTGATCTGGTCAGGCAGGATATCAATATGCCAGCGGTTTCGCCGGCGGGATGCCTCCGCCAGCCGCAACTCGTTGGGGCCTTCAATGGGTTTACTGCCAAAGGCCTCACTCTCTGTGTGTTTGCTTTCATCGACGGTTCTATTGGTTACGATATACATGGAGCAGATTCCTTTATGCTTCCATGCCACGGAACGACCTGGTGGCCACTACTGATAGGAAGTAACGAAAAGTTCCCTGACGGCCGCCCTACAACCCCCTATGATGAACGGCATCAGAATTCAATCGCACGGTGGGAATGTTGCTACCCAACACCTAATTAATTAGCAAACCGAACTAAAATGTCAAATCACCACACGGCCCCGGAATCTTGCCCATGCTGATCTACACTCTCTGCGCGATTTCCGTGATTGCCGCCTCGGTTTTCTATCTGTTTTTCTACCGCAACTGGCGTCGCGAGAGACAGCTTCAAACTCCCTTTCCGGAGAACTGGCGCGCGACGCTCGAGTCCCAGGTGCCCCTATTCCCCGGGTTGCCGGCCAAGCTGAAACGACAACTGGAACAGCATGTACAGTTGTTCCTGGCGGAGAAATCCTTTTACGGCTGCGATGGGTTCGAGGTGGACGACACCGTACGCCTGACCATCGCGGGACATGCCTGCCTGCTCATCATGAACCGCAGCTATTCCGACTTCGACGACATCCGCAGTATCCTGGTCTATCCGGATGCCTATCGTGTCAGGGATATTGAGCATGATGGCCTGGTGGTGAGCGAGAGTAACGAGATTCGCGCGGGCGAAGCCTCAAGTTATGGACAGGTGGTTCTGGCCTGGACACAGTGCGAGGAAGGTGCCGTCAACCCTGATGGGCACCACAACGTCATTCTTCACGAATTCGCCCACCAGCTGGACTACCTGGACGGCACTGCGGACGGCGCTCCGCCACTCAGTGGCGAACAGGCAAGACATTGGCAGGAAACAATGACCCAGGCCTATGAACACTTGAGACAGTCGCTTCAACATCACCAGAAGCCCTGGCTGGACCCATACGGCGCCACCGAACCCGCCGAGTTTTTTGCAGTGCTGACGGAAGCCTTTTACCAACAACCGGAGCACCTGAAAGCGGAACAGCCGGAAGTCTACGAAGCGCTGCAACGGTTTTACCGATTAGATACGGAGGCAATATCCCATGGAGAACGGCGATAAGACAAAGCGTGAGGAGTCGGGAGCAGACAACAACTCCCAGAACAGTCAGGCGCTGATTGACGCCATCAACATGCGCAGCATGTCGCTTATCACACTCACAAGTATCGCAACCCTTTATTTTATCGACTGGGCCCAGGCGGTTCTTTTGCCACTGGTGGTGGCGGTGTTAATCAGCTACGCCCTTGAACCCCTTGTCGCCACAATCAATCGGTTGAGAGTACCCCGTCCCCTGGCGGCGGCTGTGGTGTTGATTCTGCTTATCGGTATCATCGCCGGAGCCAGCATTCCCCTGAAGCAGGAAGCCATGGCTATGCTGGACAAGATACCGGTGGCCATCGAGCAGTTTCAACAGAATGAAGCCAGCCGCCCCAAGGACGGGGAAAGCATGATGGAAAAAGCGCAATCCGCCGCGAAGAAAATTGAGGCGACCGCCAGCCCCGATCAAGGTAACGGAGACGCATCGCGATCGGGTGCAACACCCGTGCGCGTGGTTGACGACCCTCTCGAGATCAAAGATTACGTACTTCAGGGTTCCCCGGCGGCGCTGGTGCTGATTTCCCAATGCTTCTCGGCATTATTGCTGGTGTATTTCATGCTCGCGATTGGCTCACTGTACAGACGCAAGATCGTCAAAATATCCGGGCCATCTTTTGCTCGAATGCGCAAAGCCGCCCGAATCATGAACGAGTTCCATCGCAGCGTACGGCAGTTCCTGTTTGTGATGTTTGTAGGTGCCGTATTCGTGGGCGTGCTGACCTGGCTGGCGTTCTTGGCATTGGGCGTCGAGCAGGCCGGTTTTTGGGGCGTTCTGGCCGGTGTCGCCAGTGCCATACCGTACCTGGGTCCGTTCCTGGTGCTCGTGGGCACGGGTGTGGCCGCCTTCATCCAGTTTGGCGAATTGGAGATGTCGATCGTCGTTGCCGGCACCTCGCTGGCCATCACCAGCGTTCAGGGCTATCTGCTGACGCCCTGGCTTACCAGCCATATTTCCAGCCTTAACGCGGTTGCCATTTTTATCGGCCTGCTGTTCTGGGGCTGGCTCTGGGGCCCCGTCGGGCTCGTGGTTGCCACTCCAATCCTGATGATCGTCAAGTCATTGTGCGACCATGTCGTTAACTTGCGTCCGGTTGGCGAACTTCTTGGTAAATAGAGTAAAACGGTGCTTCCACCCGGGCCGCAACTTTCGGAGCTAAACGTCAGAAAACCGTTGCCGACAGCCCGGCCACCCACTGGATCATTGGCGAGGGATAAACACCCAGCACCAGGATCAACACGGCCACGACCAGCAGCGTCAGCCCACCAATGCGGTTACCCCAGTCGTTGGTGGCGTCCATCCGGCGCATTCCGGGTTCCGGCAGGTACAGGGTGACCATCACCCTCAGATAGTAGAACAGGCCAATGGCACTGCCTGCGACGATACCGCCCACCAGCCACCAGCGGTTTTCAGCAACCCCCAGTGCCAATACATAGAACTTGCCGATAAACCCCGCCGTGAGCGGGATGCCAGCCAGGGACAGGAAGCTCACGGTCATCACGGCTGCCAGCCATGGACGGCGCCAGAACAGCCCACGGTAATAGTGTAGTCCGGCGGCATCTTCACCACTGAATGGGCTGGACAGCTGGGTAACCACGCCGAAGGCTGCCAGTGTGGTGACAAGGTAGGTCACCAGATAAACCCCCACGGTTTCTACTGCCAGTGCCCCACCTGCAACGATAGCCACCATCAGGTAGCCAAAATGGGCAATGGAGGAATAGCCAAGCAGTCGCTTCAGGTTGGATTGGAACAACGCCAACAGGTTGCCCCCCAACATGGTGATCAGGGCCAGCAGTGTTATCAGCGTGTTCAACCAGTCGCTGTTAAACACCGGCGCAACGGTCACCAGACGCAGTAACAGCACGAACACCGCCAACTTGCTGACCGTGGCGAGGAAAATGGTGGCCGGCGCAGGCCCACCCTGGTATACGTCCGGCGTCCAGAGATGAAAGGGAACAATGGAGAGCTTGAAGCCAAGCCCCACCAGCATCAACACAGCCCCAGCCAGCGTCCACGCATCGGAGGTGTTTGCCAGCCCCGTCGCCAGGCCCGCCAGGTCGAGATGCCCGGTACGGGCATAGATCAACGCCATGCCAAACAACAGGAACGCCGTCGCGGCCGCAGACAGAACCAGGTACTTGATGCCGGCTTCCAGAGACCGTTCTGCCCGAAAGCTATAGGCCAACATGCCGTAGAGGGGCATCGACAACAGTTCCAGGCTGATGAACAGGGTCGCCAGATGGTCGCTGGCCACCAGCCCCAGTGCCCCGGTCACCGCACACAGAAGCAGCAGGTAAAACTCTTCCTTGGGGCCAATGTAACCGGTCAGGTAATGATGACTCAGGGCGACCGTGACCAGCGCACACAGGAGCACCAGCACGCTGCCCATTAACGCCAGCCCATCCATAGTCATTAGTGGCGGCGATGACAATGCTGTAGAGGCCACAGGCACGCAGGCCAGAGCCAATACCAGCCCAACGGCCGAAACCAACGCCGTGGCGCCATGGTGCCGCTGCCAGGCTACGCCAAGCATGACGATCACCGCAGTGGTGCCAACGACAATCAGTGGTATGAGTGCAACCAGATTTGCCAGGGTCAGCATCAGTTCACCTCCCCTGCGTGGCTGGCCAGTTCTGCCCCGGCCTGCTCAAACAGCTCGGCAGCCGGGCCCGCTATCGGGGCGGTAATGTCGAGTATTGGCTGAGGATAGAGCCCCACCACAACCGTCAGCACAAGCAGCACCAACATCATGCCGTATTCTCTCGCGTCCGGCCCTCTCAGGGCGCCCTGGCGGTATTCCGGGCCATAATGCACCCGCTGCATCAGCAGCAGGGAGTATATCGCCGCCAGCACCAGCCCCACGCTGGCGATCACCACAACGACCGGTGCACTGGGGAAGGTGCCAAACAGCACCATGAATTCACCCACGAAATTGGCGGTGGCAGGCATACCCAGGGAGGCGGCAACGAAACACAGGGTAAAACCGGGCAGCACCGGAATTCGACCCCATAAGCCGCCCATGATCCGCATGTCACGGGTGTGAATGCGCTCATACAGTTGGCCGCTGAGAATAAACAGCCCGGCACTGGAGAAGGCATGGGCCACCATTAGGATGATCGCCCCCTGAATCGCCAGTTCCGAGCCTGAATACAAAGCAATCAGCACGAAGCCCATGTGGGAAATACTGGTATAGGCGATCAGGCGCTTGATGTCCTGCTGTCCACACGCCAGGACGGCACCATAGATAATGCCCACCAGCCCGAGTGTCATGGCGACAGGCGCAAACGCCTGGGACTCTTCCGGGAACAGCGGCAGCGCAAACCGCAGGATGCCATAGGCGGCGGTTTTCAACAGGATACCGGCCAGATCGACACTGCCGGCGGTCGGCGCCTGGGCATGGGCATCCGGAAGCCAGCCATGGAATGGGACCACCGGCAGCTTCACGGCAAAGGCCACAAAGAAGCCCAGCATCAGCCACGGCGCCAGCGCCTCCGGGACCTCAGTATCCAGCAAGGTGTCGTAGCTGAAAGACAGTTCGCCGGTGTTGGCATAATGCACGAACACCAGTGAGAGTATCGCCACCAGCATGAGCAGGCCACTGGCCTGGGTGTAGATAAAGAATCGGGTAGCGGCACGAATCCGGGTCTGTCCCGCCGAGCCGCTGTGCCCCCAGAGCGCGATCAGGAAGTACATCGGCACCAGCATCATTTCCCAGAACAGGAAGAACAGGAATAGGTCCAGCGCCAGGAATACGCCCACAACACCACCGAGGATGAACAGCAGGTTCAGGTGGAAAAAGCCCACACGGTGGTCAATCTCGTGCCAGGAACAGAGTACAGCCAATGCGCCGAGGAACCCGGTCAACGCCACCAGGATCAGCGACAGGCCGTCCATCGCCAGATGAATCTCAATACCAAAACGCGGAATCCAGGACGTTCTCCATTCCAGCAGCCAATGCCTGGTGACCTCGCCCGGCAACGCAAAATCACCGGATACCCAGAGCACCAGGCTGATGACCAGTACAAACAACATGGTGGCCAGCGCTATCCAGCGAGGCGCCCTGTCGCCCCACTGGTCCGCCTGCCAGCACAGCAGCCCACCCACAAACGGGATCAGGATCAGCCACACCAGGATCATGCTAGCCCTCCCGGCAACACCGCCAGAGCCAGCAGAATGATTGTGGCGCCCAACACCATGACCAGGGCGTAGCTGCGCACGCGACCGTTCTGGCTTTTCACCAGCCCGGCGTTAAGCGCACGCGCCAATAGCGCTGGCAGATTCATCACCAGGTTCACCAGATCCACCCTCAGAATCTTCACCATCCACTGCCAGGGCTGCACCAGCACCCGGTCAAACAGGGCGTCAAAACCCCACGCATGGTGCCAGAGTGTCCACAGACGAGCGCCTATGCCCTGCCCGACCTGTTTTGCAAGCCAGTCACGCCGCCAAAGGAACAGCCATGCTGCCAACAGCAAACCCGCGATAGCTGCGCCCATGGCAAGCACCTGCAACAGGGTGTGGCCGGTTTCCGCTGCTTCTCCGGGTGCGTCCGGGAAGAGTCCGCCAAGGCCCGGATAGAGCCAGGCGCCGATAAAGGTCGACAACGCCGCCAGCACCATCAACGGCAGGTGATGAGTCAGTGGGTTGGTGCCGGGTTCCGGATGGCGGGCGTGGTCGCTTCCCGGGGCTCCATGAAAGGTGCCCAGGATCAGTCGAACCGTATAGATGCCGGTCAACACCGCGCCCAGCAATCCAACAATCAATAGGCCGGTCTGGTCAGCCGCCATTGCCTGCCACAGGATTTCGTCCTTGCTGAAAAAGCCAGCCGACACCAGTGGCAATGCCACCAGCGCCGCACCGCCCACGAGGAAGCCACCATAAGCCACGGGCAGCTTGCGCCAAAGCCCGCCGAGCCGCCGCATGTCCTGTTCGTGGTGGCAACTGATGATCACTGCCCCGGCAGACAGGAACAGCAGGGCCTTGAAGAAGGCGTGGGTCACCAGATGGAAGATCGCAGCATCGAACGCGCCTACCCCCAACGCCACGAACATGTAGCCAATCTGGCTCATGGTGGAGTAGGCCAGCACGCGCTTGATATCGGTCTGGGCCAGAGCCGCAAAGGCCGCCAGCAGCAGAGACACCGCCCCGATCACGCCGACCAGCAGGAGCACATCCGGGGCCAGCAGGAACAGGCCATTGAGCCGGGCAATCAGGTACACGCCCGCCGTGACCATGGTCGCCGCGTGGATCAGCGCAGACACCGGCGTGGGGCCAGCCATGGCGTCGGGCAACCAGGTATGCAGCGGCACCTGAGCCGACTTGCCGAGGGCACCACCAAGTACCAGTAACGCCGCCAGGTTGGCGGTGGTACTGCCTTCCTGCCACTGCTGCGGAGCCAGGGCCAGCAATTGTTGGATATCGAGCGTGCCCAGCTCCATGAAGATCAGGAACAACCCGAGCGCCAGGAACACGTCGCCAATGCGGGTTACCACGAACGCTTTGAAAGCCGCCCAGCCATTGGCGCTGCCCTGGTAGTAATAGCCGATCAGGCCATAGCTGCAGAGGCCTACACCCTCCCAGCCGAGGAACAACAACAGCAGGTTGTCTCCCAACACCAGCAGCATCATGCTGAACACAAACAGGTTCATCCAGGCGTAGAAGCGGGTAATGCCTTCCTCACCGGTCATGTACCAGGCGGCGAAGAGGTGAATCAGGAAACCCACACCGGTAATCACCGACATCATCACCAGCGCCAGGCCATCCACTGCCAGGCCGATGGTGGGCTGGAAATCCCCGACGGCAATCCAGGTCCAAAGGGTTATTCCTTCACTGCCGCCTGCATGAGCCATCGTCGCCCATGCCGTGGCCAGCGACGCCAGCCCCACGCTACCAACGCCCACGACGGAACTGGCCAATGCGCCCAAGCGTCCGCCGCTGAACGCCAGGATCAGTGTGCCCGCCAGAGGCAATAGAAACGAAAGAATCACTGCCATCGCCATCATCCACGCATCCTGCTAACGGCATCCAGATTCAGGGAGCGGAAGCGCTGGTAAAGCTGAATCATCAGCGCCAGCCCAACACTGGCTTCCGCCGCCGCCAGTGTAATGACCAGCAGGAACATGGCCTGGCCGTCCGGCTGGTTCCAGGCCGTGGCCCCCACCACAAATGCCAGCGCCGCCGAATTGAGCATGACTTCCAGGCTCATCAGTACAAACAACATGCTGCGGCGCAGCATCAGCCCCAGCAGCCCCAGGCTGAACAGAATGGCGGCCAGGATCAGCCCATGCTCCATGGGAATTCCCGTCATGAGTTGCCTCCCTGGTTGCGGTTATCCATTGACCTCTGCTTCTGCTTCCGCAGGGGATTTGATCGCCGGCCCACATGGGACGCTGTCACCAGGGCCGCCAGCAGGAGAATGGCGGCCAGCTCCACCACCATCAACCAGGGCCCGAACAGAGTCAGGGCCACGGCCCGAGCAGTCAGCAGCTCACCATCGATCATCTGCCCCATGCCACCCTGACCGATCAGGGCCGCCAGGGCACCCAGAAGCAGCAACGTTAGCAACGACGGCCCTGCCCAATGGCGAGGATTCCGCCAGGACTGGTCCCGCTCTGCATCCGACCGCAGGTTCAGCATCATCACCACGAACACAAACAGCACCATGATCGCCCCGGCATACACGATGATTTCCAGGGCGCCGGCAAACGGTGCCCCCAGGGCAAAAAACACCAGTGCCACGGCGATCAGCGACACGATCAGATACACCACTGCATGAACCGGGCTCGTGCCGGTGATCACGCCAATGGTCGCCAGCACCGCCACCAGTCCGCTGACATAGAAGGCCAGCTCCATCAGGTTCCCTCCTCCGGCTTACGGTCGCTATTGCGGTGACTATCAGGGTAACAACGTGCGCACATCCTCCGGCGCCTCCTCGTTCTGGGCCTGCCCCTTGTCCTTACCCCCGATGGCCATGCCCGCCACCTTGTAGAAGTGGTAGTCATGGTCTTTGCCGGGACCGTTGATCAGCAGATCCTCTTTCTCGTACACCAGTTGCTGGCGATCGTACTCGCCCATCTCGAAGTCCGGCGTCAGCTGGATGGCCGACGTCGGGCAGGCTTCCTCGCACATGCCACAAAAGATGCAGCGGGAGAAGTTGATGCGGAAGAACTCCGGGTACCAGCGGCCGTCTTCCTGCTCTCCCTTCTGCAGCGAGATGCAGTCCACCGGGCAGGCTACCGCACACAGGTTGCAGGCCACGCAACGCTCTTCCCCGTCTGGATCGCGTGTCAGCACGATGCGGCCGCGGTAGCGCGGTGGTAGATAGACCTGTTGTTCCGGGTAGTTCACTGTCTCCCGCTTGCGAAAACTGTGCATGAACACCATGCCCAGGGTGCGCAATTGCGACCAGGTGGCCGGCAACAGCCAGAGCATGTGTTTGATGATCGGGACCTTTTCTCTTTCCATAAGTCCTCCCTTATTCAGCCACCAGGAGCATCACCGCCCCCGTCGCCAGTAAGTTGATTAGTGTTAGCGGTAAGCACACCTTCCAGCCAAAACTCATCACCCGGTCATAGCGGGGCCGGGGCAACGATGCCCGCAGCAGGATAAACAGCATCAGGAAGAAGCCGGTCTTGAGCGCGAACCACAGGATTGGTGGCAGCCACGGGCCGTGCCAGCCGCCAAAGAACAGCGTGACGATCAGCGCCGACACCAGCACCATGCCGACGTATTCGCCGATGAAAAACAGGCCGAATTTCATGCCGGAGTATTCAATGTGGTACCCGTCGGCCAGTTCCTGTTCCGCTTCCGGCTGGTCGAACGGGTGGCGGTGCGTGACGGCTATACCGGCGATCAGGAAGGTGGCAAAACCGAAGAACTGGGGAATGATGAACCAGAAACCTTCCTGGGCGTTGACAATGTCCCGCAGGTTGAACGACCCGGCCAGGGCCACTACCCCCATCAGCGACAGCCCCATGAACACTTCGTAGGACAGCGTCTGGGCCGTGGCGCGCATGGCGCCCAGCAGCGCGTATTTGTTGCCGCTGGACCAGCCCCCGAGCAACACCGCGTATACGTTGACCCCAGCCATGGCCAGGAAAAACAGCAGGCCAATGTGCATGTCCGCCACGCCCCAACCGGGGGTGATCGGGATAATGACAAACGACAGCAGCAATGAGGCAAAGGCAATCACCGGCGCCAGGACGAACAGCGGCCGGTCGGCGAATGGCGGTATCCAGTCCTCCTTGAAGAAGATCTTGATCATGTCCGCCACCAATTGCAGCGTGCCAAACGGCCCGACCCGATTGGGCCCGTAACGGTCCTGCCAGAGCCCCAGCAGGCGACGCTCCACTACCGTGAGCACTGCACCCAGCAGCACAGCACCCAGCAGGATCACCAGGGCCTGGAACATCCCCCAGGCAATGGCAGCCAGTTGCGGAGTCCACCAGCTCATGGTTCACCTCCGGCGGAGTTATCCAGTGCGACTGGCTCTCCCGGAAGCAGTCCGGCAAACAGCCCGGCCGGAAGACCGATCCAGCCTTTGGGCCAGCCATCCTGCTGAACCACCGATAGCGCTTCCCCAAGAATGGTCACCGTGTCACCGCCCCGGATCGACAAGTGTTCAGCGTCATCCATGCTCAGGGTGACACTGGGCGTTTGCGTACGCTCCTGAATGGGCACGGCCAATGAGGACGTCTCTTCGCCACCGAACAGTCTTGGCAGAATCAGAGCCCGTAAAGCTGGCGAGCGTTCTCCACTTTCGACGCCCTCGGCACGTTGAGGCGGCAGGCTGTAATGGCCCTGCCCCGGGACCGGACACACCAAACGCACGCCGGGGTCACCGCCGCGCAAATGCCCGCCTACTTCGTCGGTAAACTTGTTCCAGGCCTGGGGCGAGTTCCAGCCAGGCGCCCAGGCAAAGGGCACCTGCTGCCGGGGCTCGTGATAACCGCTGTAGCCCTCCATGGAATAGGCAAACGCGGAATCCGGGTCCTGCGGTACCCGTGGTTCGCTGACGTTCTGGTTGGCCCGCATGGAGGTACGGCCACTGTACCGGTGGGGCTCCCGCGCAAGCTGCAGGCCGTCAATTCGGTAGTGTGAGGCGGGAGCAGCCTCCTGCATTCCTCCCAGCTCTGGATGGGCCTCAACACACGCTGCGATGACGGTATCCAGGGTGATATCACCGGCCTTCTCGCCTTGCATGTTCACCGCCAGTGCGTGCAACCAGCGCCAGCTTTCATGAATACGGCTTTCCGGCCGCATGTAACCGGGGTCATATACCTGGAAGAAGCGTTGCGCCCGGCCCTCCAGATTAACCAGCGTACCGTCCGCCTCCGCGAAACTGGCCGCGGACAGCAGGAAGGTGGCGCGCTCGGCCGTTGCTGTGCGTTGATGATCAAGCACCACGCAGATCTCTGCCTGCGCCAGTGCTGTATCCACCGTTTGCCGGGGCAGTCGTTGGAACAGGTCGTTTTCCAGCACCACCACCGCATCCGCGTGGCCTTTAGCCAGCTCCTCCAGTGCCCGGTCCAGCGGTTGGCCGCCCATCATGGACAAGCCCGTGCTGTTGGCCTCGCGCCGTATCAGTGCCAGCCCTCCCCGTTTTGCGCGCCGGGACAATGCTCGGGCCACATTCCCGGCCGCTTCCAGTACCGGTTCGGAGGCCAGCGATCCACCACTCACCACCAAAGGGCGCTCCGCCGCCATTAAAGCAGTGGCAATGGTTTCAGCAGCCTCAACCATGGCCTCAGAAAGCCCTTCCACTGGCGGGGCGGCCGGGTCGATCCGATGGGCCACCGCAAAGCCAAGGCTGGCAATCTCATCGGGACTCAAGGCATAACGAGCCGCAGCCACATCGTCCAGCTCCGTTGTCGTAGGCCAGGCGATAAACAGCGGGTGGTAACGATCCTGCGCCAGGGTTTTGAGGGCTTCGGCATTCCAGGCGGGCACACCAATGGTCTCGCCCAGTGCCTCACGACGCGACAGCGCGGCCTGACGAAGGCTCAAACTCAGACGACCGGCGCTCTGGACCGGGTCCTCGCCCAGCACCAGCACGGCGTCGTGATTTTCCATCTCCCGGGGCGTGGGCGTTGGCAGGCCGGTATGGCGCTGCAGATGATTCATCAGGTCAAGGCAGGCCTGTTCCCGCGACTCAATGCCGGTGGAGAAATTTTCCACGCCGACCAATGCCTGCAACTGGTGATTACTCTCCAGGCTGGCCCGTGGCGAGCCGATGCCGATCACCCGGCGCGAATGGCGCAGAGCGTCGCTGATACGGGCCAGAGCGGTGTCCACTTCGAGGCTGACCGGATCACTGTCTGGCGATTCCCGGCATTCCGGCAGTCGCGGCCGGTCTGCGCGGTTGACGTAACCATAGCCGAACCGGCCCCGGTCACAGAGGAAATACCCGTTCAACTCACCGTGGTAGCGATTTTCAATACGGCGCAACTCTCCGTACCGCTCCCCCGGGCTGATGTTGCAGCCCATTGAACACTGGTGGCAGATGCCAGGCGCAAACTGCAAATCCCACTTGCGGGTGTAACGTTCGGAATGGCTCTGATCCGTGAACACGCCTGTGGGGCATACTTCCGTAAGATTGCCGGCGAAGGGGCTTTCCAGAATGCCTTCTTCGTAGCGACCGAAATAGACATTATCCTTGGCACCAAAGGCCCCCAGGTCGGTACCACCGGCGTAGTCGTTGTAAAAGCGCACGCAGCGGTAACAGGTAATGCACCGGTTCATCTCATGGGCAATGAACGGGCCCAGATACTGGTTCCGGCGCGTGCGCTTGCGGAATCGGTAACGCCGTCGATCATGGCCGGTCATCACCGTCATGTCCTGCAGGTGACAATGCCCGCCCTCCTCGCACACCGGGCAGTCATGGGGATGGTTGATCATCAGCCACTCCACCACACTGGCGCGGAAGGCTTTGGCTTCCTCATCGTTGATATCAATGCGGGTCTGGTCCGCGGCGGGCGTCATGCAGGACATCACCACCATGCCCTTGTCGTCGTCCTTGTCCTTATACTGTTTGACCGCGCACTGGCGACAGGCACCCACACTCCCCATGGCCGGGTGCCAGCAGAAATAGGGAATATCCAGGCCGAGGGACAGACACGCCTGGAGCAGGTTGTGGGCTCCATTGACCGTATAGCGTTGTCCATCCACGTGAATCGTCGCCATGTTGCCTGCCTATCCTTCGATGACTTTCGCTCAGATTTCTCCCACCGGAATCGGGTCCTGATGGGCCTCACCCCGGGGTTTGCTGACGCCCTGCTCAAACTCCTGCCGGAAGTGTTTCAGGGCCGTCTGTAACGGCATGGCGGCGCCGGGCGCATGGGCGCAGAAGGTCAGCCCTGGGCCGCAGTCCGCCGCCAGCTTGTCCAGTAGTTCGATATCGCCAGTTTCACCCTGCCCCAGTTCCAGTGCCCACAGCAGTTTGACCGTCCACGGCAGCCCGTCCCGACAGGGGGTGCACCAGCCACAGGATTCCCGCGCAAAAAACTCCTCCAGGTTGCGCATCAGCGCCACCATGCTCTGTTCCTGAGGCACCACCGTCAGCAATCCCGTCCCCAGACGACTGCCTTCCTTGCCCACGGTGTCGAAATCCAGCGGCAGGTCCAGATGCTCCGGCAGCAGAAACCCGGTGCTGGCGCCGCCTGGCAGCCAGGCCTTGAGTGATCGGTTGCCACGCATACCCCCAGCCCGCTCAAGGATTTCTGCGCCGGTTGTCCCCATGGGCAATTCCCACAGGCCGGGCTTCTCCACCGGGCCGGACACGCCATAGAGTTTGCTGCCGCCGTCTTCAGTGCGATCTCCGGAAAGTGCCTGATACCAGTCCGCACCCTTGAGGATCACCGCCGGCACGTTGCACAGGGTTTCCACATTGTTCACCACCGAGGGTTTGCCCCAGGCCCCCGACTGGCCCGGGAACGGCGGCTTGGCACGGGGGTTCGCCCGTTTGCCTTCCAGCGAATTGATCAGTGCGGTTTCCTCGCCACAGATGTACCGCCCTGCGCCGGTATGCACGGCAATGTCGAAATCAAAGCCGCTGCCATTAATGTTGGCGCCCAGCCAACCGGCCTCCCTGGCTTCGTCCAGAGCTCGGTTCAGAACTCGCGCGGCCTCCACGTATTCACCGCGTAGGAAGATGTAGCCGTAAAAGGAATTGTTGGCCAAAGCCCCCAGAATCATACCTTCGATCAGCAGGTGAGGCTGTTGCTCCATCAGCAGGCGGTCCTTGAAGGTGCCTGGTTCCATTTCGTCCGCATTGCAGATCAGGTAGCCCCGGGGCATGTCGCCACCCTGCAGGGTCAGGCTCCACTTGAGCCCGGCGGAAAAGCCTGCACCGCCGCGACCTCGTACATTGGCGTCTTTCATGGTGGCGATGATGGCCTGAGGGTCGCCGTTGTCCAGCGCCTTGCGAACCGACTGGTAGCCTTCCTTGCGCAGGTATTCGTCAAGCCAGATCACTTCGCCGTCGTCCCGCAGCCGCCAGGTCAGCGGATGGGTATCCGGATGGCGGTCCGCCTCCGGTTGCAACAGCCGGCTGCGATAACGCACGGACGCACGCTGGCTGGAAATGGACTCGCTCATGGGTAACCCTCCAGCAGGCCCGGCAGGTCGTCCGGCGACACCGGGCCATAGGTATCATCGTCAATCATCAGCGCCGGCGCGCCATCGCAGGCACCCAGGCAGCAGACCGGCAGCAGGGTGAACCGGCCGTCTTCTGTGGTCTGGCCATAGTCGATTCCAAGATGGCTCGCCAACGCCTGTTTCAATTCGTCGAAACCACTCAGAAAACAGGAACTGCTGTCACAGACCAGCACCACATGCCGGCCCACCGGCTGACGGAAGATCAGGCTGTAGAAGGTCGCCACGCCCTCTACCGACGCGGGGCCGATACCAAGCACCTTTGCAATAGCGCCAATGGCACCGTCCGGCACCCAGCCATAACGGCGCTGGACAATTTTCAGGGCCTCAATGCACGCGGCCTGGGGCTGCTCGTAGTGCCCTACGTCTTCCAGCATCGCGGCCTCATCCGCGGGATCAAGTTCGAATCCGTCGGTGCCGATAACCCGAGGTGTCTGCGGTGTTGTTGCCATCATCAACGGTCCACGTCTGCCATCACGAAGTCGATACTGCCCAGGTGGGCGATCAGGTCCGGTACGAAGCCTCCGCGCATCACCGCCGGTATCTGCTGCAGGTGCGGAAAACTCGGGGTGCGGATGCGGGTACGGTAGCTCATGGTGTTGCCGTCACTGGTCAGGTAATAACTGTTGATGCCCTTGGTGGCCTCAATCATCTGCAGGGATTCATTGGGTTCCAGCACCGGCCCCCAGGACACCTGCAGGAAGTGGGTAATGAGGGTTTCGATGTGCTGGAGCATGCGCTCCCGGGGCGGCGGCGTCGTCAGTGGATGATCCGCCTTGTAGTCACCCGCGGGCATGTTGTTGACGCACTGCTGGATGATTCGAAGGCTCTGGCGCATTTCGTCGATACGCAACTGCCCCCGGTCGAACACATCCCCGTTGTGACCCAGCGGCACCTCAAAATCGAACTGTTCGTAACCTGAGTAAGGCCGCTGCTTACGCAAATCAAAATCGCAGCCGGTAGCCCGCAGGTTAGGCCCGGTTACTCCCCACTCCAATGCCTCGGCTGTATTGAAGGCCGCCACATGGCGGGTCCGCTCGCGCACGATGGCGTTTTCCATCATCGCCCGCTCGTATTCCTTCAGGCGTGCAGGCATCCAGTCCAGAAAGCCCTGCACCAATTTTTCCCAACCCTGTGGCAGGTCCTGCATCACACCGCCAATGCGGTACCAGGCCGGGTGCATGCGAAAACCGGTAATGCCTTCGATCACCTCGTAGCCCCGCTGCCGGTCGCTGAAGGTGTAGAACACCGGCGTCATGGCCCCCAGATCCTGCAGGTACGTCCCGAGGAATAGCAGATGGCTGGTGATGCGGAACATCTCGGCCATCATCACCCGAATCACCTTCACCCTGTCCGGCACCTCAATACCGGCCAGTTTTTCTGCGGCCAGCACATAAGGCAGGTTGTTCATCACGCCACCGGTGTAATCAATGCGATCGGTGTAGGGAATAAAGCTGTGCCACGACTGGCGCTCGGCCATTTTCTCGGCGCCCCGGTGGTGGTAGCCAATGTCCGGCACGCAATCGACGATTTCCTCACCGTCCAGTTGCAGCACGATGCGGAAAGCCCCATGGGCGGATGGGTGGTTGGGCCCCAGGTTGAGGAACATAAACTCCGCCCCGTCGCGTTCACGCTGCATGCCCCAGGCTTCCGGGTCGAACCGCATGGCTTCCTGTTCGGCATCCTGGCCTTCCACAGTCAGGGTATAGGGGTCAAACTCGGTGGCCCGGGCGGGGTAATCCTTCCGCAGCGGGTGGCCTGTCCAGGTCGGCGGCATCAGGATCCGCTCCGGATGCGGGTGTCCGGCGACGGCGATGCCAAACATGTCCAGAATTTCCCGCTCGTACCAGTTGGCATTGGCGAAGACGTTGCTAACGGTGGGCACCCGCAAATCGCTCTCTGGCAGCCCAACCTTCAGGATCAGGTCTTCATTACGCTCCACCGACAGCAAGTGGTAGAACACGGTGAAGTCAGCCTCTGGCAGACCGTTCCTGTGACCACGCAAGCGCTCATCCACGGCCGACAGGTCATAGAGCATGGAAAATGGCGCTGGCTGCCGCTTCAAGTGGGTCAGGATATCCACGATGCTCTCACGAGACACCCAGAATACGGGCATGCCCGTCAGCGTGGGCTGTACATGCAGTACATCCTCTCTAAAATCGCCCAGCAGGCTCTCTAAGTCAGCGGTGCCTGTCGTCATCGTTGCGTTTGTCACAGTTTGTCCGGCGTTCTCAGTTCGGTGGCCTGGATGCGCTGGTCCCGCCATTTTTCACGCTGGGACGGCATCTCCGCCCGATAGACACCCTGATCGCCCACCACCCAGGACAGCGGGCGGCGCTCCTCCTGAATGGAGACCTGCAGCAACTGCAACCCCTGCAGAAAGGCCTCTGGCCGGGGCGGGCAACCGGGCACATACACATCCACTGGCAGGAACTTGTCGACGCCCTGCACTACCGAGTAGATATCGTACATACCGCCGGAGTTTGCGCAGGAGCCCATGGAGATTACCCACTTGGGTTCCAGCATCTGGTCGTACAGTTGCTGGATCACCGGTGCCATCTTGATAAAGCAGGTACCGGCAATCACCATGAAATCCGCCTGTCGGGGCGATGCGCGGATAACTTCGGAGCCGAAACGGGCAATGTCGTGGGGCGCGGTGAAGGCCGTGGTCATTTCCACGTAGCAGCAGGACAGCCCGAAGTTGTAGGGCCAGAGGGAATTCTTGCGGCCCCAGTTGACCGCGGAATTGAGAACGTCGCTCAGCTTGCCGGTGAACACATTGCGTTCAAGCTGGCGTTTCACCGGATCTTCCGACGGTTCCTGTTGCCGTACAGGGTATTGCGTGTCACCGTCCGGCGAAGGTTCCGCCCTGGTCAGTGTGTAGGACATGCTGCGCCTCCATGGGCGCTGGTCCCAACAGCGAAATCACCGTTGGCCCGCGCCATAATCGGGTGCGTTGAATCAGCCTGCCGGACTACGAGGTCTACCGCTGGATGATTCCGGGGCCCAGTCCAGGGCACCGGTACGACTGTCATAGAGCAGACCGGCCAGCAGAATCAGGATAAAAACCGCCGCGCCCCAGAATCCTGTCCAGCCCACGTCGGGAATGACAATGGCCCAGGCAAACAGGAACACGGCTTCGATATCGAAGATCACGAACAGCATCGCGACCAGATAAAACTTGACGGAAAAGCGTTGTCTGGCATCACCGGTGCCGACGATGCCGGACTCAAAAGGGAGGGATTTGCTGACACCCCGGCTACGCCCTCCAAGCAAGCTGGAGGCACCCACCATAAAGGCACAAAGGCCCAATGTGGCAACGATGAAGAAGCCGGTGGCCCAGTAGCGGACCAGCAAGTCAGTGACGGTGTCTGCCATGCGCTCTCCCTATGAATTCAGGATGAAGCCCTGACTAGAAACCTAACAGTGGATTAGCGTTTGCGCAAATAATGAACGGCGAAAATCAATGACCTGGGGCAACTCAGCCGCCCCTCACACCCAACCTGTCCAGATAGACATGGAGCTCCGCTTCGCTGATGTTGACGTATTCCACCACCCGGCCATAGAGCATAACCGTTGGCACGTTACGACCTTTTAACTCATGCTGGGTTTCGTGTAACACATAGAGAATGATCCGCTCCGTGCGGGTGAGACCGTCACGGGCGTCGGGGATGGTTTCCAGCAGGGTATCGATTTGTTCCGGCGTCAATGAACTTTCTACCTCACATCTGAAGCGCTGTTCTCAACAACGCACGAATTCACACCACAGACGGATCGGCCCCTTTAATTCAAGCGAGACCATCACTACAGTATTTCCGCACAACCCCACAAACTTATACGGACATCCAGACTAGCGGACAAGCGGGGACGGACGATTGATGCGGCAAACCATCATCAGCCTGACGTCACTGATCCTGAGCATCATTCTGCTCATCGCGGGTAACGCTTTCCTCATGACCCTGCTGGGGCTCAGGCTCAGCATCGAAGACTTCAGCGCCAGTGTGATCGGGTGGATCCTGGCGTTCTACTCCATCGGCTTTGTGGCCGGCACGCTCTATGCCGGGCGCATCATTGAAAAGGTGGGACACATCCGCGCGTTCGCGGTTTTCGCCGCGGTGCTTTCTGCCTCGATTCTGATTTATCCAATGGCCGTCCAGGCCGGACTCTGGGGTGGCCTGCGGGCCGTGGGCGGCTTCGTAATGGCCGGCCTGATGATCGTGATGGAAAGCTGGTTCAGCAGCAAGGCCGACAACCGTAACCGGGCCAGCCTGTTTGCCATTTACCAGGTCATCTTCTTCCTATCCACTGCCGGGGGTCAGGTATTGATACGCGTCGCCGACCCGGCGGGCTTTATTCCCTTTTCCCTGGCCACCATCCTGGTGGTGCTCGCCCTCACCCCCCTGACAATGACCCGCCGGGAGTCACCGTCGGTTTCGCAGGGTGAACGCCTGTCATTACGTAAACTCTATAACAAGTCACCAACGGGCACGCTTGGTGCACTGATCGCCGGGCTTCTCATCAGTGCCTTCTATGCCATGGGACCAGTGTACGCCAATCAGATTGGCCTGAACCTCGGGCAGCTCTCCAACTTCATGGCTTCGGCCATCGTGGCTGCCATGCTGATGGCCTGGCCCATCGGGCAACTGTGCGACCGCTTCGACCGATACCGGGTCATGCTGGTGGCCGCCATCGTCGCTGCCGTGTGCAGCCTGGCTGCCGCTGCTATTGGCAACATCAGCATGGTGGCCCTGGTATTGTTTGTCGGGTTGTACATGGGCATCAGTGCTGCCATCTACCCAATCGCTGTGGCCATCACCAATGACCTGATGGAAACCCACCAGATCACCGCAGCGAGCACAACGCTGTTACTGAGTTACGGCATTGGCAGCATCATCGGCCCGCTGGTCAGTTCCCTGTTCATGGACTTTCTGGGGCCGCGGGGCCTTTTCGTCAGCAATGCCCTGATGCTGGGAGGGTTGATCCTGTTTATGGTGGCGGGGCCGAAGCGCCAACACCCAACTGTGGAGCAGCAGGAGCAGTACTACACCGTCACTCCGGAAGCAGGATTGGGGGTTGAGGAACTTGATCCGCGCAATACGGAGTTTGAATCCCGGGAGACCTAGGATGCGCCTGTAACAACCCGAATGCGCCACCTTTTCATGGATGGTTTTAGCAGCTAACCCGGACAACGAACTGCCCACTTTTCCCGCCTCCACAGAAGAAGCGGCTGTGATCAGTGGGTCCATCGCGAGCTCATCACAGTGTTTTAGCTTTCTAAGGTGCAAGCTGAGGCATCTGGCTCAACCACTCTCGCAGGTTCTCACCCACGTGCGACTGGGGATAGGACCAATTCGATTCCTCCATACCAATCTCTTCTTCCCAGGTTCGGATCTGCTGGTTGATGTCCTCGAACATGACATCAGGGTCGGCCAATGACAGCCCCACACTCTGATAAACCGCCTTGGTGAACCAGGTCATCTCAGAGTCATCACCACAGCCGAAAGAGGTACGGTCTGCCCGGGCGGAGGTCATGATCAGTGTGTCTTCGTCCTTGAGTGGCTCTATCCATTGGCCGGAGTAGCATGCAGAAATCACCAGCAGTTTTCGGCGCACATTCAGTGGTTCCAGCATTTCCGCAAAATCCTGCGGCGAGAGGTTCGGCAACTCGATACCGGGTTGCTGCAACAGCAACTGCCCGTTTTGCATGCCGTGGCTGACCAGGTGAACCACAAGCAGGTCTTCCTCAGGATTCATCTGCGCATCCAATGCCTCCAGAGCTGAGGCAATGGATGGCCGGGTAGCCAGAGGAAACGTTTCATAGTCCCGGTGATTGAGCAGCATGATGGCGCGGTTTTCCACATCGAACTGCGCCTGAAGGCCAGTTTTGGCAACCTGGATATCGCGCATGAACACCGACTCGGTGCCGTCGCCACCAACTGCCAGGAAGTAAGCATCTGCTGCCTCCGCCTGTTCAGGGGCGAGGCTCTCGATCTGGTTGTTCAGGCGCCGACGGTCTTCGACGAGAATAGCCTCGGTCAAAAGCGCTGGCTCTTCCGGGACAGGTGCTTCCGCGACGTACTCTTCCTGGTCGACGAACTCACCATACTCCCAGGTTCCTGTGAGGCTACCCCGATCCTCCGATTCGCCGGTAAAGGCGTAGCTGCCTTCCCCGTGGTAATACCAGTCACGGAACTCCCCTTCGTAGGTGCCGTAATCCGTAACGTGTTTTCCCTCCACGGGCTCGCCATCTTCAAACTCAGCGATATAGACACTGCCACCGGCTTCGTAACGCCCCTCACCGTGAAACTCACCGTTCCGGAATTCCCCCTCGTAGCGACTGCCGTCGTCTTCGATTACGCCCTGTCCCGACATCGTCCCTTTCTGGAACTCGCCCTCGTAATGCCAACCCGCCGGGGACTCGAGCTCACCATGGCCGTGCCAGTAGCCCTCCTGGAACTGACCGGTGTAAACCATGCCACTGGCAAATTCCTGAACGCCTTCACCGTGAAAATAACCGTCCTGAATATCACCGGAATAGGTACTGCCGTCCGGAAGGCGGGCGTCAGGCGGAAGCAGTTGTGGCGCATCGCAGGCGGTGAGCAAAAGGATTGCGACAAGCGGGAAAGCTCGCCGCAGGGGGCTTGATACAACGGGCTTGCTCATCCAATCTCCTGTGTGTCCGCCGCCTTGGGCGCACTGAGTGCTTTGCTGTAATACCCTGAAGGATCAAAGCAGCAAACGCGCCGCTTTCCCGAGGCCAGCATGTCGCACGCATCGCTAATTCGCTTCGTCCGGGTTTTTGCCTGCTTGGCTGAGACAATCCAATGAATCCAGTCCAGACGCGCGATGGTGGTTGTCTCATTCCAAACCACCCGAGCCTCGGGGGCCGCTTCCAACGCCTCTTGCAGGTCCGAGGGAACTTCTGGTTCAGGTTCCTGGTCCACCGGCCTGATGCCCAAATCAACAACATCACCGACGCTCACACCTGCGGCTTCGAGATGTTCCTTGCTCACCTTTAGCCAATGGCTCAATTGACCATCGGGCTCGAGCGTTACCTGAAAATGATGACCGTTGAGGCTGGCCTCTACCGTTGTTCTTCCCCGCCTGGGAAGCTTTTCGCTTGCCTCCCGGGGCAGAACGATAAAGGCCCAGGGAGCGCCTTCGCCGGGCTTCGCCGGACAAAGTAATTCCGCGTTGAACTGAGAGTTTGTTTCACTTTGCTCCATGCTTTTCCTCCCCTCGACATGCACTAGGCATTACCACTTTCTTTGACTTTATCGCCGACATGTTTGGGAAATCTAACCGATGGCTACACCACAGACAATGGAGCAGTTTCCAACGACGGAATCACCCATACAAGCGCTGGAAGTGATTCGCCGCTACCTGCTCGCCGTTGCCAGCCCCACCCCAAAACCAACAAACGTCGCCCCACCCAGTTTATTGACCAAGTGCCCCCCTTTTTCAGATGAAAGCCAGCCACGGGCTGATCTGGCGAGGCGCGCATACAGCAAGTGGATGGCGACAACCAAAGCGCTGTAAGTGACGACCAAAAGGGCAAACTGGCCGACAAATTCAGTCGAGTAATCAATAAATTGAGGAAAAACAGACAGGAAGAAGAATACGGCTTTCGGGTTTGTGAGTTGCAATGTCAGCCCCTCAAGAAACTGGAGTTTCCTGCTCCGAGCTACCGTCGTCGCTTCCTCAATTTCGGTGACAGGAGACCGCCACAGTTTTACCCCCAGATAAATCAGGTAGGCGGCACCAATAAACTTCATGATGCTAAACGCCGTCGCCGACGTCGCCAGTACAATGCCCAGGCTTGTGGCTGAAATACCCGCAACAATGAACGTACCAGAGGCAATCCCCAGAATTCCGCCGAAGGCACCGGACACACCGAACCGAATGGCGTTGGTCAGTGTCAACATAACGCCTGGCCCCGGGCTGAGGACAGTCGCGATAGCGATAACTACGAACAGCAGATAACTACCCATCTAAACTCCTACGGATTGCAATCGACGATCCCAGGATCGTTCAAGTGCTTCAAACAGGCTATCCGTTGTCAGCGCAAGCAACCCGATCAGAATCGCCCCTTGCAGCACATACGCGGTATTGCCGTTCACCAGCCCGGCGATCACCGGATCGCCCAGGGTGCGGGCTCCAATGGTTGAGCCGATAGCGGCGGTCGCGATATTGATAGTAACAGAGGTTCGAATACCCGCGAGAATGACCCTTCCGGCCAGGGGCAGTTCTACTCGCACAAGGACCTGCACTGGCGACATGCCCATACCCAGTGCTGCCTCCCGTACAGCCGAATTGATACCTTCCAGCCCCGCCAGGGTATTGCGCAGAATGGGCAGCAAGCCATAAAGGACCAACGCAAGAAGAATCGGAGCCTCGCCGAAACCAAGCACTGGTACCGCCAACGCAAGTACAGCCACCGGCGGAAAGGTCTGGCCAATGGAGGCCACTTGCCCAACCAAGGGCAGGAAATCGCGGCCAAAAGGACGGGTAACAAAGATGCCGCCGGCCACCGCAACGAACGTACCCACGGCCGCCGATACGACGACCAGCATCAGGTGATTCTGAAGCAGGAATAAAAAGCTCTCCCGTTCATAGATCACCTGCTGCTTGCCCGGCTGCACCCAGTTAAACAATGGCTCCAGCACCGGCATGCCGGCACTCAGCACGAGCAGCAGTGAGGCCAAAAGAGTGGCAGGTAACCAGACACGCATTACACGCCTTCCTGGATAATGCGTTCACGGGTAATCACACCTGTCTCCTGCCCCTGCGCATTGAACACCGCGACCTGCCGCAGGTCCTGCCAGAGCATCACGGACAGAGCCAGGCGAATACTGTCCTCCTCCCTGAGCACATGCTCCCCGGGTTCCGACTGCCGCGGCTCGGTGTGATTGGCCATCAGGTCCCGCACAGGCCGCAGGCTCATCAGTTTCAGACCGCGGTCCTGCTTGCCAATCAGGTTTTCAACAAAGTCCGATGCTGGATGGCGGAGGATATTCTCCGGCGTGTCATGCTGGATGATGCGCCCCTGATCCATCACGGCAATGCGGGTGGCCAGCTTCAGTGCTTCATCAATATCGTGGGTCACGAAAACAGTGGTTTTACGGACCTGCTTCTGGATCCGCAGCATTTCCAGTTGGAGGTTTTCCCGCGTTATGGCATCCAATGCACCAAAAGGTTCGTCCATCAGCAGAATGTTGGGGTCCGCCGCCAATGCCCGCGCAACACCGACCCGTTGCGCTTGGCCGCCAGACAATTGCTGGGGGTATTTGTTGGCGTGGGCGCTGGGATCGAGATCCAACAAGGTCATCAACTCGTCGACTCGTGCGTCGATCCGCTCCCTCGGCCAGTTCAATAACCTGGGCACCATGGCGATGTTGCGCGACACCGTCCAGTGAGGAAACAACCCCGTACCCTGGATCACATACCCCATGTTCAGCCGCAGCTGTTCCGGATTCATGGTGGTGATGTCCTCACCATCCACCAATATCTCGCCAGCGCTGTGGGGCAAAAGACGGTTGATCATGCGCAGCGTGGTCGATTTACCGCAGCCGGAACTGCCCACCAGCACGCAGACTTCACCCGTTTCGATGGTCAGGTTAACCCCATCCACTGCGACGGTATCGCCGAAACGCCGGGAGACATTCTTCAGTTCGATCATCCGACCAGTTCCTTCCCCTATCAGGCCGTTGCCGGTGTCGGCTTGAGACTGGCCGCCAACATCGTGAGTAACGCGTCGGCAAGCAGCGCCAACGCAATCGTAGGCAAAGCACCGAGCAACACCAGGTCCATCGCCGCCTGCCCCAACCCCTGAAAGATAAAACCACCGAAACCACCCGCGCCGATGAGGGCGGCTACCGCCGTCAGGCCGATTGCCTGAATGGTTGTGATCCGTACACCCTCAATCATCACCGGCAGCGCCAACGGCAGCTTGAGCTGATAAAACACCTGGTGTTCATTCATACCCATACCCCGCGCCGCATCGGCCAGGCTTTCGGGAACTTCGGTAAGAGCCACAAAGGTGTTGCGCACCATCGGCAGCAAACTGTAAGCGATCAACGCCAGTAGCGCTGGCGCCCAGCCAATCCCCCGGATGCCAAGATCCTGCAGAAACGGGAGCGCTGACGAGAGCGCACTGAGTGGCGCAATCAGCAAACCAAATACCGCAAGGCTTGGAATGGTTTGCAGAAAACTCACGGCGCCCAGAAGAGGACGCTGCCAGGCGGGGCTTCGGATCATTTTAAGCGCCAGGGCGAACGCCAGGCCCGCACTGATGGTGACCGCACCCAATGCCAGCGCCAGGTGCGTCCAGAGCGCTTGCTGGAATTTGTCGGGGCGAGCGTTGAACTCCCGCACCAGCGACAGACTCTCCAGGCCCTCGCCACGCAGCAGGACAATCCAGCTCCCACCGATAAACACGAGCAGTATCAGTTGAAGCCAACGCCGAGCTTCGAGCCGGCCAAGGGTCTCAATCAACATCAGCGAAAGCAGGAACAGAAGAGACCAGAACCCTGCCCCGACCGACGAGCGGGCGTAGGGCGAACCCTCGGGCAGATGGAGGGCGGCAAACATATCCAGCAACAGCGGCATCGTTGCCAGTGAAAGCCCAATCAGGCCGAGCAGGAGCTCATAGCGACGACGTAACGGCAATGTGGACAGCACAATGGTCGCCAACAGAATCCCCGTAACCAGCCCTGCCCCTGTCCATCCCACGGCCGAAAACAAGCCATGGCCGGTGCCCGGAACAATACGATTGGGCTGAATAGTACCAAGGTCCAGCAACCAGACCAGTGCCAGGGCCAACACCCCAAGCACCGGAATGACTCGGTTTGGGCGCAAAGTCTCGGTGATCGCCAAATCTTAGTCCTGAGCCAGGGAATCCAGATAGTCCCGGGCAACTGCTTCGGCAGGCACACCATTCACCGCAACCTGACCATTCAGACGCTGAAGGGTTTCCAGGTCCAGTGACTCAAAGATCGGCGCAAGAACTTCGCGGATGTTCGGATACGTTTCCAGCACCTCTGCGCGCACGATAGGCGCGGGCTGATAGACCGGTTGAACGCCCAGGGTGTCTTCCATCACCTTCAGGTCGAGTGCGTTCAGACCACCATCAGTGCCGTAGGTCATGGCGCCATTCACATCGTTGTCGGTCAGGGCCGCAGCCCGGAGCGTCGCAGCAGTGTTGCCGCCGGACAGGATCAGCAACTGATCAGACCCCAGTTTGAAACCGTACGCTTCCTGGAACGCCGGCAACGCGCTGGCAGATTCGACAAACTCGGCACTGGCTGCAAACTTGAAGGCGCCGCCGCCATTGATATAGGAAGCCAGATCTTCAAGCGTGTTCAAGCCGTTCTCACGTGCCAGATCGCCCCGCACACTCATGGCCCAGGTATTGTTGGCTTTCGCCGGTGTTAGCCAGACAATGTTATGGGCCTTCTTATCAAGGCTGGCAGCCTGCTCGTAGGCCTTGGCGGCATCTTTCCAGATGTCCCGGTCTGCCTGATCATGGAAGAAAGCGGCATTGCCGGTGTACTCCGGGTACAGATCTATCTCGCCGGCCTTGATAGCATTGCGAACGATGCTGGTCGCGCCGAGCTGCAGGCGGTTCTCAACCGGAATGTTCGCTTCTTCAAGGGTTTGCAGGATCATCTGGCCCAACACAGCGCCTTCCGTATCGATCTTGGACGACACCACCACAGGGTCAGCAGCCATAGCCGGCCCGGCGATCAGAGCAAGGGTAAAAGCCGCTGCGCGGTAAAAAGGGGAGATAGCGGACACCGTGATTCCTCTCATTGGTTGGCCTTTCTTTGATTATCAAGCAGCAACAACACCCTAAGACGGGTTTCCGACTGCAGTTATCAGTCTATTGCAGGCAACTACGAAGACAAGGTTAATTTGGCTTCTCGCTGCATCATAGCGTCGACTAGCCCTCAAACATCACCGGCTCTGGCTTGCTGATTCGCGGAAGTCTCAATCTTCCATGCAAACTTGCTCCTGAGCCTGTCACTCGGTTTTGAAGTTACTTACCCACCCAACCTGCCAGTTCCCGCGTAAGAGCTGCCGCCGAAACCTCCTTGCAGCCACCAACATTCTGCCCCGCCCACAGAGGCGAAAAGTCACCGCTCCCCTCAGCTTCGGCTTTCGCACGTAATGGTGCAATGGCGGATGATGCCAGGGGGAAAGCAGGAGCTTTGGAACTCATCGGCCCCAATTCACGCATTATTCGGTTCACAATACCCCGGGCGGCGCCACCGCTAAACAGATTTGTCAGTGCGGTTACACGGCTGGTCTCTGATTTCAGGGCGGCGCGATGCACTGCTTTGGTTTGAGCTTCGGGGCACAACAAATACGCGGTGCCAATCTGCGCTCCGGCCGCCCCAAGCGCCATTGCAGCCACTACGCCTTTGGAGTCTGCAATACCGCCAGCGGCGATAACGGGAATGTTCACCGCGTCTACCAATTGTGGAATCAAGGCAAAAGTGCCGACCTGAGTACTGATGTCCCGCGACAGAAAAAACCCGCGATGGCCGCCCGCTTCAAGCCCTTGCGCGATAATGGCATCGACGCCCTGCGCCTCCAACCAAAGCGCTTCGTCCACGGTTGTGGCGGTCGACAGTATCTTCCCGCCCCACCCTCTTATACGAGCCATCAACTCGGGTGCCGGCAAGCCAAAGTGGAAACTCACCACCGGTGGCTTGAAGTCCGCCAAGACATCCGCTGCCTCAGAGCTGAAAGGGGCCCTTCCCGCTTGCGCGGATACATCATTAGAATCGATACCCAACTCGTCGAAATATGGCGACAGCGCTTTGCGCCAATGATGCTCTGCATCGGCATCTGGCTCTGGGGGCGTGTGACAGAAGAAGTTGACGTTGTAGGGCTTACTGGTCTGGCTTGTCAGTGCTTCCAACTCTTTTCGCAGTGCCTCAGAGCTAAGCATGGCACAGGGCAACGAGCCCAGCCCTCCAGCATTGGACACAGCTACAGCCAGTTCATGCCCCTGCACACCGGCCATTGGCGCCTGGATGACGGGCAGATCAATTCCCAGCACATTCTGGATGGTCATTTTTTACCTCTAGATTCTTAATTGGTGGAGAGTCGCTCCCAAAGCTCATGGGCAACCACCCCCAGAGCGCCTTCCCGACGACGCACCAGGTGAAGCTGTGAACGGCGGATCGGGTAACCTTTCAGATCAAGCGTTACCAGTTCGCCGGCCTCCAATTCACGGGCAATCAAGTGCTCCGGCAGACCGCCCCACCCCATCCTGGCCAGCACGATCTCTTTTTTAGCGGCAAAATCCGACACCGTCCACCTTAGGCTCTCCGGAACCACGTCCCGGCTCTGGTCATATTGCCCCTGCCCGGTACCCGCCACCACAACCTGAACGTACGGGCGCATTTCAGCATTGCTCAGCCGCTTGCGACTGCTTGCCGGACCATAGCCGGGATGGGCTACCGGGATGATATTCACAGCAGTGTAGGGCGAAGCATGAACTGCCTCTGTGGAAAGACCATCCATTGTGGCAATGATAAAATCAACCTCGCTCGCCATGAGTCGTTCTGCACTGCCACCCATGGCATCCGACATCAGCCGGATATCCGTGGCTGGGTATGCCTCCTTGAGCTCACCAATCACTGACAGGAGATTACCCAACGGACAAGTGGCGGATACCGACAGCCGCACCTCCGCTTCCTGGCTGGCCGACAACTTGCCGGCCAACTCCTTCAGAGCCTGTACCTGGTCCAGCACACCCCGTGCCTGGCGGTAATAGGCCTTACCGGCTGGGGTAAGCACCGGGCGGTAACTCTCCCGGGACAGCAGGGTTAGCCCGGTTTCCTCTTCCAGGCTTTTGATAGCCTGGCTCAAAGCGGGCTGGGATTTGTAGAGCACCTCAGACGCTTTGCGAAAGCTGCCTTGCGTCACGATGGCATCCAGTACACGCAATTGCTCCAGCTTCATCGACGCCTCTTGTTTCTTCACCCAAAGATGATTCTATTAAATTATCATTATCATAATAACTCAATATTATTTTATTCTTGTTGCAGGCAGTAATCTCCTCTGCATCCAAGCCTAGTGCTTATCACACAGAGGAGATCTACCGATGAAACTGTATTTCAAACCCGGCGCCTGCTCACTGGCGACACACATTGTACTTAGAGAACTGGGTATTGATTTCACCCTTGAGCCCGTTGATACCCAAACCCAGCGCACCGAGTCCGGTATCGACTATAAAACCGTCAACCCCAAAGGTTATGTGCCGGCGCTGGATACCGGCAGAGCGGTACTGACCGAAGGCGCTGCGATCCTTCAATACCTGGCGGAATCAACTACATTGATACCCGATGTAGGCACCCTTGAGCGAGCCCGTTTGCAGGAGCACCTGAACTACATTGCATCGGAGCTGCACAAGGCCTTTGGTCCCTTCTTCAAAGCCAGCGCAACGGACGAACAGCGTGCCCAGGCACTGGAGACCATCCCCCGCCATTTCGACTACCTGGAGTCTCTGCTCGACGATGGTCGAGCCTATCTGGTGGGCGACACCTTCACCGTTGCTGACGCCTACCTTTTTGTAGTGTGCAGTTGGGCTGCCGTGCCCGGGATCGATCTCAAGGATTGGCCGTTCCTGAACACCCTCTGGAATCGCATTGCGGCCCGGCCGAGCGTTAAAGCCGCAATGTCGTCGGAAGGACTGGTCGCACAATGAACTCGCCCAAGCCTTACGAAGCCATCCCGGTCCTGCTCGAAACCTATTTTGAAGGACTGCACAAGGCCGACAGCGCCATGCTCTCTGGCGTGTTCCATCCGCACGCCCAGTATGTGAGTGCGACACCAGAGGATTACCGGGTACTGTCGTTCGACGAATACCGGAAGGTGCTGGATCAACGGGTGCCGCCAGCAAGCAACGGAGAAACCCGCAACGAGCGCATCATTTCGATCGAAACGGGAGGCCCGACTCTCGCGTTCGCGCGAGTGGAAATGACCATGATGGACCGCGACTACACCGATTTCCTGACCCTGATCTACGATCAAGGCCGCTGGGCCATCATGGCCAAAATCTTTCACTATGAAATGACAAACCAGGGAGACTGACCATGCCGTACGTCAATATCAAAATTACTCGCGAAGGCGGCCCGGAGGGCAAGGGACCTTCTGCGCAACAGAAAGCGGAACTCATCGCGAGTGTTACCGACTTGCTCGTCCGAATTCTGGACAAAAAACCGGCCTCAACCATGGTCGTGATTGATGAAGTGGCGCTTGAGGACTGGGGAATCGGGGGATTGCCGGTGCCAGAATATCGGGCGCAAGTGACAAAGCACAAGACAGCGGCAAGGGAATGAATCACTCCTTGCGATCATTCAGCAGTTGAGTCATGACACTCTGGTTGACCTGTATAAGACCGCGTTTTGGTCGATCCAGATCAATTATTATAAAGACGATCAAGGTAATCAGTATGGAAACCAACACTATCGGCGCGAACATACGTTTTCCACTCAACCCTGCGGAATACCCCATTATTCCCCCGGAGGAGACGAACACTATAAACAGTAAAACCAGTACAACTTCTGGAACTTGCATTTGAAGCAATGCATTTCTTTTACCTTGGCTATCAATAACGTCATTGAGTGATTTTACAAATGCGCCAGTTGTTACCGGGCGAGGGTCCACCTCGGTAGCTGATATTGCCAATGCCCATAACCGATTCTGCAAGTCGGCGATTTTATCATTGTAGGAAGTACGCTCTTCCGTTTTGGTAAGGTCCAACTGGCCAATTTCTACACGCAAACCAACATATTGCCGGAATAGATTGCCAGCTTCGTCTCTGTATTCCTCTGGCAGCAATTGAACCCTCAGTATTGCGGTTCCTATGGCATTCGCCTCATCTATTAAGGCCATACTTCGATTATCATATCGTTGCATGGACATGCTGAATGTAAACCCAAGCAACAATGCCAATAAACCCAGTACGCTGGCCTGAATGGAACTCGTGAGCGCTTTAACTTCATCGTCCGTATGGGACTGCACGAAACGCCCTACTCTAAATCCCACTTCATTAAGCGCAACTATCGCCATGAAGAGAATTACAACGATAACGACACTGCTGAATCCGTAAAGCAGATCAAGTTGGTTCATAGGTAATCCTTGGGGAGACCGCGTAGCGGTGCTCTATTTACCACGGCCCCACAACATAACCAAGCTTTTCCGGTAACCACAACGCAATCCCCGGCACCAACATCACCAGCACCAGGCTGACAGCCATCGCAGCCACAAACACCATGGCCCAGCCGATGGTGTGTTCCAGGCGGATATTGGCGATGCGGGTGGTGACCATCAGGTTCACGGCGACTGGTGGTGTGAACTGGCCAATGGCGATGTTCATGGCCAGCAATATGCCAAACCAGATCGGGTTCCAGCTAAAGTGATTCATCAACGGCAAAACAATCGGAATCAGGATCAGGTAGATCGAGATGGCATCCAGCAGCATCCCGGCAATCAGCACCAGGACCATCACCAGACCCAACAGCACCCAGCCGTTTTCCGAGAGCGACAACAAGGCATCCGCAAGGTGCTGGAAAGTACCCAGCGTCGTCCCCGCCCAGGCGAAGATGCCCGCCAGCGCAATGATAAACATCACCACGCCGGAGGTAACGGCGGCGTCTGTCATCAGGCCCCAGAGGTTCCGCAGGCTGAGATTGCGATACAACACGCAACCGACCAGCACGCCGTATGCCACCGCCACCACGGCCGCCTCAGTGGGCGTAAACAGGCCTGAGCGCAGGCCCCCAAGGATGATCACCGGTGCAAACAGCGCAGGCAAGGCCGCCTTGAGGCTGGGCCAGAAAGGCGGGCGTTCGACCGCTTCGGGGTCTTCCCAACGGTACTTCTTCGCAAAATACAACGCTGGCGCCAGCAACGACGCGCCCGCCAGAATGCCCGGAAAAATACCAGCGGCGAACAGCGCCCGCAGATCAACACCAGGCACCACGATGGAATAAAGAATCAATGCAATGGACGGCGGAATCAGGATTGCTGTGGACGACGAAGCCGCAATCAATGACGCCGAAAACGGCTTCGGATAACCGGCCTTCTGCATGCTTGGCAGCATCACCATGGCAACAGCGGCCGCATCAGCTGGACCAGAACCGCTCATGCCACCCATGATCAGGCACACCAGCACCGCGACAACGGTCAGCCCACCATGGCGGGGGCCGATGATCGACTGGGCAAACCGCACCAGCGCGGCGGCAACGCCCGCACGCTCGAAGATCAGGCCGGTCAGGATAAACAGGGGAATCGCAATCAGCGGGTATTTGGCCACGCTGTTATACGTGTTGGTACCAAACGTGCCCAGCATCGCGGGCGGCAGTCCCGCGACGATACCCACCAGCCCGCCCAGGCCCAGGGCAATTGCGACCGGCATGCCCAACAGCAACGCCAGCAGGAAACTGCCAATCATCAGCAGATCAGGACTCATGGATCACCTCTGGGGCTTCCCGGCCGCGAAGGCGATCAACAAGGTTCTGGGTCATGCGGATAATGATGGCTGCAGATAGTAGCGGCAGCCAGATCACGTAAATCCAGTTAGGTAATCCCAGGCCTGGTGACAATGACTCCCACTGGTATTCCTGCATGGCGAAGGTACTGCCATACCACGTCATGATCCCCAGGACTGTCACCCCGCCCAGCCATTGCAGGACAAACACCACCTTTCGTGCCCAGGGCGGCAGATAGTGCTCGATCAACTCAATGCGAATGTGCTGGTTGTGTCGCGCAGCCACCGCAGCGCCTGCGAAGGTAAGCACCACCAAAAGGAACACCGAGAATTCCTCGGTAAAGGCAAAGGAGGCATCTGTCGCGTAGCGCACGATCACATTGCCGAGGCTGATCAAGCAGATCGCAACCAGGGCAATGGTGGCCAGCCAGGCATCGAGCCGGAATTTGGGAGGACGGGACGGCATGGTAACTCCGGTTCGGAAAGAGCGCCCACCGGCAACGGTGGGCGCCTGAACAGATCGCGCTTACTGGTTACGGTTGGCGACCGCTTCCTGCGCTTGCTTGACCAGATCCTCGCCAATGCGCGGAGTCCAAGTTTCATAAACCGACTGGGTGGCCTTCATGAAGGCATCACGCTGCTCATCAGTCAGTTCGGTGACCTCTACGCCACGTTCCTTGATGGCGGCCAGGGTCGCATCGATTTCGCTACGGGATTTCTCGATTTCCCACTGGCCGGCATCAATCGCCGCCTGCTTCAGCAGCGCCTGGTCTTCCTCGCTGAACTGGTCCCAGATGCTGTTGCTGACTGCAAACACCAGCGGGTCTGCCATGTAGTGCCAGCGGGTCAGGTACTTCTGGCCAACCTGATCGATACGCGCCACGTCAAAGACCGATAGCGGGTTCTCCTGGCCGTCGACGGCACCGGTGGTCAGCGCCGGCTTGGCATCGGCCCAGCTCATCTGGGTGGGGTTAGCGCCCAGGGCCGTAAAGGTATCCTGGAACAGCGGCGAACCGACTACGCGTATTTTCAGGCCATCCAGGTCGGCCGGCTCATCGATGGTCAGCTTGGAGTTGGAGAGCTCGCGGAAGCCATTCTCGCCCCAGGCCAGCGGTGTAACACCACGCTTCTTGATCGCGGCAAAGACAGCTTCGCCAGCCTCGCCCTGGGTGATCGCATCGATGGCGGCATAATCCGGCATCAGGAAAGGCAGGGAAAACAGGTTCAGCTC
Source organism: Marinobacter sp. M5B (assembly GCF_042604615.1). Taxonomy (NCBI): domain Bacteria; kingdom Pseudomonadati; phylum Pseudomonadota; class Gammaproteobacteria; order Pseudomonadales; family Marinobacteraceae; genus Marinobacter; species Marinobacter sp. M5B. The sequence goes on along the minus strand of NZ_CP156894.1, from coordinate 1,459,174 downwards.
GGGCACCTGAGGCGACCAGTTGATGGTGGACCCCACCGACATATCGATCAGCCCGGAGCGCATCGCCGAGAACTCTTTGGTCTGGTCACCGGAAACCAGTTGGGAGTTGCTGTAGATTTTCATGTTGATACGCCCATCGGAGCGCTCTTTCACCAGCTCCACCCATTTGTCGGCAGCCTGGCCCCAGGGAAACGCAGACGGCAGTACGGTGGAAACGGTGTATTCATCCTTGTAGTCGGCTTGAGCAACGGCACTGAACAGCAGGGTAGCCGCCGCGGCAGCAAGAAGAGAGCGACGTTTCAACATGTGGTTTTCCTTTTTATTGGGATTGTGAAGATCGCTGTGCCGCTATCAGGCAGCGGACCAACGATTGATTATAGAAATCGGGCTATCTGGGAGCAATAGACGAAGGTGGGAGTACCCCCTTCCCCCAATGAATGAGTAATGCAATACGGCGAAAGGATAGTTGGTGCTACCCCAGGCTTTTAGTTTAGCTTGCCAGCAACAAAACAAGCTGAAAAAAATATTGGGGGACAATGTGTTAGACAGAGCAGCCAAACCTATGGTCAGTCTGGTAGACAAATACCTACCGGACCCCTACCTATTCGTCATCATACTGACACTGCTGTCATTCGTTGCCGCTATGGTGTTCCAGGGGCATAGCCCCATGGCGGTAGTAGAGATGTGGGGGGACGGTTTCTGGAACCTGCTGACCTTCTCAATGCAAATGCTGCTGGTACTGGTCACCGGCTTCATGATGGCGAGCACCCCACTGGTGCGTGGCATCCTGAACCGGATTGCAGGCCTTGCCAGAACACCGGGCCAGGCAATTGTACTGGTTACCTTCATCGCGTTGGTCGCCAGTTGGATCAACTGGGGCTTTGGCCTGGTGGTCGGCGCGCTGTTTGCCAAAGCCCTCGCCCGGCAAATCCGCGTACACTATCCGTTGCTGATTGCCAGTGCCTATTCCGGGTTCATTGTCTGGCACGGCGGGCTTGCAGGCTCCATCCCACTGACGATTGCCACCGAAAACCACTTCACAGCAGATGTGATCGGCGTTATCGGCACCAGTGAAACCATCTTCGCCTTCTTCAACCTGGCCATCGTCGCCGCACTTTTTATTATTGTGCCCCTGGTTAACCGCCTCATGCTACCCAACGAAAGAGACAGCGTGTACGCGGACCCCAAAATCCTGGACGATGAGCCCGACACTTCGGTTGTTATCAATCGCCCGGCCGACTATCTGGAGAACAGCAGAACACTTGCCTGGCTGATCGGATTCAGTGGTATCGCATTCATCTTCCAATACTTTATCGAGGGTGGCGGGCTGAACCTGAACATCGTGAACTTCATGTTCCTGTTCGTTGCCATCATCCTGCACCAGACCCCAAAGCGCCTGCTTGCCAGCCTGAATGAAGCCGTGAAAGGCGGCGCCGGCATCGTTATCCAGTTTCCGTTCTACGCCGGCATCATGAGCGTAATGACAGCTTCCGGACTGGCAGCAAGCATCTCAACAGGGTTTGTGTCCATTGCGAGCGCCGAGAGCTTGCCATTCTGGAGCTTTATCAGCGCCGGGGTGGTCAACATATTCGTGCCATCCGGCGGCGGCCAGTGGGCCGTTCAGGCGCCGGTTATGCTGCCTGCTGCACAGGAGCTTGGCGCTGACATATCCAGAGTGGCCATGGGCGTTGCGTGGGGCGACGCCTGGACCAATCTCTTACAACCTTTCTGGGCTCTGCCTGTGCTTGCCATCGCTGGGCTGAAAGCCAAGGACATCATGGGCTACTGCCTGATGCTGCTGATCGTCACCGGCATCATTATCAGCGCGGGCCTGACCTGGCTTTAACTGCCATCCAAATATAAAGGCCGGAGAGTAGCGCTACTCTCCGGCCTTTGACACGGATAAAAGCTATCTAGACACGCGTTCAGGATACGCCTCTAGCGCTTCCTCAGAATGGCGCGGTCTTGCTCAACCTTGCTCAATAAAGTCACATGCTTTTACCTTGGGCCATATGCCGCTCATGGAGCTCATTGTTATACTCACCAAGGCGCTCACGAGCGTTCTCAAGCTCTTTCCAGGCTTCCTGTAGCTCCGATAGATCTTCCTCGGCGGGCGCCTGGTCCTTGATGCCACTATCGAGGCTTTCGTATTTGGCATCTATCCGCTCAGCCACGTTCTGGTACTTGGCCCAGGCCGCCTGATACTGTTCCCGCTCGCGTTTCCAGTTTTGTGCGTTTGCCATTGCTTACCTCCCACTGGTGCAATTGAGTGATGGGGGATTTTCGCCTCACTCATCATGACGTTACGGCGGGAAGGGGCTTTTTCAACCAGAGACAAATTACGGAATAGACAGTTGGAAGCCGCCTGGGTTGAGCAGCCCCTCAAACATTTTTTCTGCTCATAACGACCCACGTTAGTTGCAGAATCATGACTGCCCTTCCCTACGGGTTCACCAGCACGTAGTCGATCGCCGCACACACGGCAGCAGCCTGCGCTGCATTGCATCGCTCGGGGGTTACACGTGGACTGTCGGGATAGACCTCGGTGGTGGTCCTGTATGGAGCACTGGTGATACTGGCGCACAGGCCCAGCTGTTTGAGCGGGTACTGAATGACGCCTCGAGCGGCGACCGGTGAGCCAAAGATCTCGCCGTTACCATCGGCCGGTGCGATGTGTGTGACCTGCTCCACCGCCTCAATCAACGCCTGTTGAAACTCGGGCTCTGGGCTTTCGCTGTCATCGACCAGATAGAAGCCGTCAGGAATTTCCCCCGGCTCGAACGGCTTGCCGTCTCGGGCCGCGAGCGCGGGACGAAACTCGGTTTCATCCGTATCAGTGGTCTCGTGCAGATCGATATGCATCAATGCATGATCGCGAACGGGGGCCACCAGGCGCATAAGCGCCGCCGCCTCATCCGCCAAACCGTCATCTCGGAACGAACGGTTCGGGTCGACCGCGTTCGGGTTCCAGCGATGAATGCGCTCGTATGCCCAAGGGCTGACGCACGGCGCAACCAACAAATTGACACGGCCCGCGTAATCCTCCGCATGCTGATCAACGAACTGCAGCGCACCGTGTACGCCGCTGGTTTCATAGCCATGAACCCCGCCTGTTATCAGCACGACCGGCAAATCCTCACGCCAGTCGCGGCTGCGAATCGCCATCAGCGGATAACGGTTGGCGCCATAATCCAGATGGCCATATTCTTCCACATCAAAACGTGGGCGCAGACGCTCGATCACGCTCAACACATCAGACTCGTAGCTCCGTTGACGGGTCTGCTGTGACAACCACTCAGCACGTTCCACCTCACCCCAGGGAGTGCCAGGCTTACCGATGGGATAGGGTGCGGGAGCCGTGTTCATATCATCTTTCCTCCATATGAGTTGTCAGACGTCGTACTCGTCGTGGCGGCGATTCCATACGTAGGGCTCCGTCTGCGGCCAGCCTTCCGGTGAGTCTTCCCACGTTTCCTGACGACCAAAGGGAGTCAGATCCAGGTATGTCCAGAGAGTGCCAAGATATTCGACGCCACGCGCACCCGTATAGTAGGTGCGGTAGATGTCATCTCCGTCGCGAATAAAAACACTGGCACCGTGCCGTTCACCGTTATCCGTGGTTGCGCCGAAATCGACGTTAAAGTCGCTCTCGTAAGAGGAATACCATGGAACAGGCGCCGTCCATCCCATCCGCGACCTGTACTGCACGAGCTTTTCCCTTGGTGCGCGTGACACCATAACCAACGACGTATCGCGAGCATGCAGGTGGGCCGGGTGTGTCATGGCATCTACCAACCAGGAGCAACCGTCGCAGCCAGCGTTCCAATCCGGGGCAAACATGAAGTGATAAACAATGAGCTGACGGCGCCCTTCGAACAAATCGAGCAGGGACACTGCGCCATTTTCCCCCTGGAGCGTATAGTGCTTGGCCACCTTGACCATCGGTAACTTCCTACGCTCTGCGTTCAGTGCATCCCGTGCCCGGGTTAACGCTTTCTCTTTTACAAGAAGCTGATCCAGCGCCGCTTTCCACTGTTCCGAAGAAACGACCTCCGGTAATGGCTGTTTATCTGTCGCCATTGTCTGAGTCTCCTATGCGTTCAATGTAGGGCCTCCGGCAACCGCGGAAACTGCATAACACTGCGCACGGTTTTGGGCTGGAGTTGTCGCCACACTAGTTCGACAGGTTTAGCTGCCAAGACACACCATACCTATCATTCAACCACCCGAATTTCTGGCTAAAACCATAATTATCCAGCGGCATTAGCTCTGAGCCACCTTCTGCCAGGGCTTTAAATACGTCCTCAATTTCGCTCGCCGATTCGCACTCAACATACAGCGACATGGAGGGCGTAAACGTAAATTGGTGATCAAGGTGGCTGTCGAGCGCCATAAACTCTCGACCGTTTATCTTAAACTTCGCCATTTTCACAGAACCTTCTGGTTCATGCTCGCCGGCCTGGTAACGTTGAATATCGTCGATCTCTGAACCAACGAATAGCGAGGTATAAAACCTGACGGCCTCCTCGGCTTTCCCAGCCTGCTCTCCAACAAACATGAGTGACGTTGCGATGGATTTCATCTGTGTCTCCGTTCCAATCAGATAACATTCCGCAGCGGACCACACACGCGCGCATCCGCCGGTGCTTAACGAGGTTGTAAAGAAACCGGTTCCAAGCGTTCCCACCACCAGTCTTGATTATGTTTTTTTACACGCCACGAACTCACCTTTGCCTACCGGCACAGTAGTGGTGGTAAACCCGCCAGTGCTGTCGACAAAATCAATGAATTCCCTCAGTTCCTCAGCGTGCGAAACCGCGTTGTCACACACCAGAATGCCCCCGGGCCGAATGAGGGAAACGATTTGGTCAGCAACTTGAACGTAGCTCGCGCGGTCGGCGTCAAGAAAAACCAGATCATACAAACGGCTAGCTTGCCCGAGATAATCGACGGCGCCCATTTGTACCACAGTGATCTTATGATCGAGATTGGCACGTTTGAAGTTGCTTTTGGCCTGACTAATCTTGAACGGAGACACCTCCAGAGTGGTCACATGCCCATCCTCTGGCAGCGCGGACGCTATCCACAAAGTGGAATAACCGTTAGACGTTCCGATCTCCAGAACCTGTCTCACGGCGCCAGCTTTTATCAGTACCGACAAGAACTCCCCGGTATCCCTGGTGATGTTGAGATACTTGCGATCTTTCTGCTCTACCGACGCATCGTTCTCTTTCCCTAGCGTCTCGAGTTCTTCTAAAAGTTCCTTGAGTTTCACGTCGCTACTCCAGAAGCAACATTCAGCTCAGCCAGCCGAATCTATCTTCAGTTCTGCCAGATTGCAGTGCCCGCAGTGCGTCGCTCAGTTTTCGAGTGTTAGGGCCGGTGCTACCATCGCCTACCTTGTATGTAGCGCCTTTGTGCACAAACGACCCCACACCAGAAAGAACAGCCGCTGTTCCGGATAACGCGGCTTCTCCGGTCTGAATCCAATCCATGACCTCAGCAACGGTAAAATCTCGTTCGATGACGTCATAGTTCAAGTCTCGAGCAAGGGTTATTACCGAATCCCGGGTGACGCCATGCAGAAACGACGCATCCAAAGGCTTCGTGAGCAGCTGAGAATCATTGATCAGGAAGAAGTTCGACGCCCCTGTTTCCTGCACATCGCCGTTCGGGCAGAACAACACCTGATCTGCTCCATGTTCTTTCCTGGCTTTAACGACATGGCGAAGCGCTGAGGCATAATTACCTCCGGCTTTCGCCTGACCGAAGCCGGGAGTACTCCGCAACTCCTGATCTTCGATCAGGATAGTCAAACCATGACCACCTCTCGAGAAATAATCTCCGACGGGCGATGCCAACACATAGAGCATGGCCTGTGCAGAGGGCGCACCCGCCGCACCGATGTTCTCCTCCGTGCCAATCAGTGCCGGCCGTAGGTAGAGCGCACCAGGTGCTTCCGGTATATCGTCAAAACATAAATCAACGAGTTGGCGGATCATTGCTTCGACAATGTCGGCGGGCGGCAGAGGCAAGCAAAGCAACTCGGCGCTGCGCTGGAAGCGCTCAACATGGCGGTCGAGGCGAAAAATACGAACGCCGCCATTCTGCATCCGAAAAGCTTTCATGCCCTCGAAACACGAACTGCCATAATGCAACACATGAGATGCTGGGTGTAGCGGCAAAGGTCCTACCGGCAGTGTCTCCACCTCAGACCAACGCCCATCGGCAAAACGGACGAGTGTCATATGATCGCAAAACTGAGTGCCAAATGGCGAGGCGGTATGATTAGCTGACGATACAAGCTTTGCTGACGGGGTTTCTTTCACGATTGAATGCCTCCGCAGAGACAGCGACCCATTTGCTTCATCTGTACACCTCCTTGTCTGCTTGTTTGATCCCGTCAGAACCTGGACTGAATCTACTGTTCCATACCTAACATTCAGTTTGAATTTTGGCTCCCTTTTGAACCAAACCCATGAACCGGTGCAGGCCACCACTGCTGTGGCCTATTCGCTTTATATCTCAATGTACCACTTGGGTTTCATGCGCCCGAAATCCCGGCGGACATTTGCTTTCAGTGCCTTCCTGGAATCCAACACCTTTGCATCACCACGCTCTCTGACCAAAGCGCCGTATCGTCGGCGTAAATACCCAGCGCGTTTGCCGTCCGTTTAGCCTCGGCATAACTGATGCCTGCTAAAGCTGCACTTGCGTGCTATACCACAACCAGTGGTTTCTTCCTGAACAACGGGTTCCATATTTGTACCATCTGACACGGAACGAACCGTTAGAGCAATCCCCAACGGTTACTCATGCTGTAATACATTGATGAGCTTCCCGAACGGATCACGAACATAGAACCGACGGACACCCCAGGGCTCACTTACCGGGCCGTACTCAATCTCAATATTTCCATTCTTCACTCTCTCCAAAGCGATCTCCAGGTTATCAACCTCGATAGACAGATCAGGAACTGGCGTTCCGGAGCCACCTTCCGATGCCACGCTTACCTGAGTAGTCATTTCCTCGCCCGAGCTATAGGTTCTTATCCATCCATGATCCATCACAATCTTAAGCCCAAAAATAGCCGAGTAGAATTTCTCTGCTTCGGAGGGGGTTGCCGCCGCTATGTTGGTAACGATTCGTTTTACCTTCATTTTGTCTCCCGCAGATTGAGGTTCATTTAGCTCTAACCGGTGAGTCGCTAATCGTCTGAAAGCTGAACGAAACTGTCGAGGCAAATGTTCTCGCTCATGAGTTCAGTTTGCCGCTGGCGCGGCCAACAAAATGCCTATTCTCTGTTGATTCCGAGAAGGATCATATGCGTTATGTGATAGTTGCATCTACACAGACTTTTCACTCTTTTCGCTCATTTCGACATCGAGATCTTGGATTTGCTGAATGATTTTGATGAGCCTCTGACCAGACTTAGTAAGCGAATACTCGGTACGCGGTGGGACCTCCGGGAAGCTCTCCTTGTCCATCAGGCCATATGCCGTAAGTTTTCGAAGTCGTTCAGAGAGGACTTTTGCCGAGATTCCTTCAATATGTCGCTCAAGGGCCCCCGGCCGGTTAATCCCCTTCTCCACGGCGAGAAGGACGGAAACCGACCATTTGCAGCCCACTATATCCTCCAACTTTCGATAGGTACTGCGAGTCTGCAAGAAATTTTCTCCTTTAGTTTCGACAAATTACACCAAAAGGTGCCCAGCCCACTCATTTGTGCCCACTAGTCAACGCACTCTGCCAACTCTATCGTTTAGTCGTGCGCACGCCAATCAACCAACTGATTCTAGGAGTTCAATAATGAGTGGCAAAGCTATTTTCTACCACGCAGGATGCCCTGTATGTGTCGCCGCTGAGGACCATGTTGCCGAGGCGATTGATCGCTCTCGCTACGATGTTGAAGTGGTCCATCTCGGCAACGACAAGAAGAGGATCGCCGAAGCCGAGGCAGCCGGAGTCAAGTCAGTCCCGGCTCTTGTCCTGGAAGGGGCTCCGTTCCATATCAACTTTGGGGCAAGCATCTCAGATCTGAAGTAATCGTTGCCTCCACTCGCGGCGCCTCTGATTGCTGAGGCGCCGCACTTTCGCTGTCTAACGTCCTGTCGAGTTCAACTCCTCCGCTAACAACTCCACCGATTGGGTTATCTCAGCTTTACTTAACGCTCCAAACCCAAATCGCAGGTGAGTCGGCGCCACCTGATCGTCCGTATAAGCAGTACTAAGGGTCGAATCCTTACCTGGCAGGCTATCCAGCTCCCGGCTTTTGGCCAGCTTGGAAATATCAACCCAGATAGCCATTCCGCCGGTAGGCAAAGTAAAAGATACCTTGTCACCAAACACCCGGGTGAATTCGGTCGCAGCAAAATTACGCCGGGCCTCATACTCCTTGCGCGTCTTACGAATGTGGCGCCGGACCTCACCAGACTCCATCAGGTTAGACAAAACCTGCTCTGTGACTGTATTGCCCTGGCGGTCAATTAGTATGATTTCCTGCGCAGCTCGTTCGATGAACCGGGTGTCCGCTGCGATGTAGCCAAGCCTTAAACCCGGCGCAAATACTTTGGACATCGAGCCAATGTGCACCACGTTCTCGGCATTGGGCAAGCTCGCAAGTGGGGGAACAGGGTTCGTCTCGTAGTGGAATTCATGATCATAATCATCCTCCAGCACCGCGAATCTGTGTGCTTTGGAAAGTTCCAACAGTGCTAGCCGACGATCCATGGGCAAGCAAACGGTGGTGGGATACTGGTGATGCGGTGTGACATAAATAGCGGCAACCGAATGCTCGGCGAGCAAAGCCTGCAGGTGTTCGATATCCAGCCCCTGGCCATCCAGCCTGCACTTCAGCACCTTGAAACCATTCGACTCGAAGGCTGCCCGGGCGGGCAGATAGCAGAGGTCTTCCATCACGATGGCCCCCTTACTCGGGTCCAGAATACGGGAGGCGAGATAGATACCCATCTGGCTACCCCTGACAATACACACCTGCTCGGCTGAGCAATTCATAAAGCGGTCACCAGACAGCATTTTCGCAACCGACTTGCGCAGATCAACACTGCCTTTGGGATCGCCATAGCCCAGCCTGGAGTTGCGGCTCAGCTCAATACAGACCCGTCGATAGGTGCGCGCCAGCAGTTGATAGGGGATCAACCGGGAATCCGGGGTGCCGTCATTGGTGACCGGCACTGCGTCGTAGGCGCTAAGCGCGTCCTGATAGAGGATTTCCACCAGCTCCGAGGCGGATCGAGTCCTGTTGGTACTGTTAACCAGTTGATGGTCAGAGGACGACAGCCCCTGCTCGGGCAGGGTCTCGGACACAAAGGTTCCCGACCGCGGGCGCGTAACCAGCCAGCCCTGGGCCTCCAGCTCTTCATACACCTGTTGCACGGTTTTGCGATTTACACCCAACTGCTCGGCCAGTGAGCGGGAGCCCGGCAGCATGCTCCCCGGCGACAGCCGGCCTTCCTTGATATCCACCGTCAACGTATTCAGCAATCTTGCATGCAGGGTTTTGCCGGGGCTGTCCTCCAGCCACAGCTGCGTTTTCCAGGGTCTTAACATGCCTGACTCTCCACTGGACCAGATAACCTAACAAAACTGGCTCTTATTGCCGGTCCAGAATAGCGATATCGTACTCCCCACGTCAAAGCTGACACCAAGGAGAACGCGTATGAAGACCGCCGCCGCAAGCAAGCAGGCACTGATGCAGAGTACCGAACGCGATATGCAAAGCATGATTCAGGATATGGAGCTGTCCGACCGTGAGAAGCTCGCACTCACCTGTCGCATTCTGTTCGACAAGGGGCATGACTCGGGTCTGGCGGGCCAGATCACCTGTCGTACCGGGCACCGCGACACCTTCCTGACCCAGCGACTGGGGCTGGGGTTCGACGAGATTACGGCCGACAACCTGATCACTGTCGATCATGATCTCAAGTCGCTGGCAGGGGAAGGCATGCCCAACCCCGCCAACCGCTTCCATACCTGGATCTACAAAGAGCATTCGGAGGTTAACTGCATTATTCACACCCACCCGACCCACGTGGCTGCGCTGGCCATGCTGGAGGTACCCCTGCAGATCTCCCAGATGGACGTCTGCGCTCTGTACGACGACTGCTCGTTCGTCGCGGACTGGCCTGGTGTCCCCGTAGGCAATGAGGAAGGCGTGCTGATCTCAAACGCCCTGGGCAACAACCGCGCCGTATTCCTCTCCCACCACGGCCAACTGGTCACCGGCAAGACGATCGAAGAGGCCTGCAACCTGGCCGTGCTGATAGAGCGCGCGGCACAGCTGCAGCTGCTTGCGATGGCTGCAGGAGAGATCAAGCCGCTGCCACACGAGCTGGCCCGAGAAGCACACGACTGGGTATCCACCGACAAGCGCAACAAAGTGAATTTTGCCTACTACGCACGGCAGGCGCTTAAACACCACGCGGACTGCATTTAACAACCTTTTTTCGAGGAACAGGACATGAACCTATCAGGCATCATTGGCTATCCGGTAACCCCTTTTAGCCAGGACAATAAACAGGTTGAACTCAATAAGCTCGGCGACGTCATCGATGTGCTGCTTGAAGCCAAAGTGGACGCCATAGCGGCCTTGGGCAGTGCCGGTGAAGCCGCCTATTTGAGTGAAGCGGAATGGAAGCAGGTGGCCGAGTACACGGTGCGACATGTTGCAGGTAAGGTGCCGGTGGTCATCGGCATCGCCGAGCTGACCACCGAACAGGCTGTGCGAAAAGCGCAGCATGTCTATCAAATTGGTGCGGACGCGATCATGCTCTCGCCATTCTCGTACTACAAGTTGAGCGAGGCGGAAATCTTCCAGCACTACGAAACAGTCGCAAGCGCCAGCCCACTGCCCATCATGATCTACAACAACCCCGCCACCTGCGGCGTGGATATGTCCCCAGAATTCATGCTGGAAATGGTTGAGCGCATCCCGAACGCCAGCATGATCAAGGAAAGCACCGGCGACATTCAGCGTATGCATAAAATCTACACGCTATCGGATGGCAAAGTGCCATTCTTTAATGGCTGCAACCACATGGCCCTGGAAGCCCTCAATGCGGGTGCCACCGGCTGGTGTACGGCGGCCCCCTGCCTGATCGGTGACAAGCCGAAGCAGCTGTATGATGCCGTTAAGCAAGGTGAAAACGAGAAAGCCAAAGAGCTGTTTTACCGGCAGTACGCGTTTCTGGAGTTTATCGTTTCATCGGGCTTGGCGGCAGCGGTGAAATCCGGCCTGGCCCTGCAAGGCAACGATGTCGGCAACCCGAGAAAGCCTCTTCTTCCTTTGAATGAGCGGGCACAGCAGCGCCTTCAGGGAATGTTGGAGGGGCTTGCTTAAGAGCAGGTGATAACAAAGGCTATTGCGGAGTTATCGATGCCTGTCTATTGAAGTGAGGGAAGTCCACGGTTTTGTAGTGAAGGCGCCGCCGCAACGAAAAAGCCGTGGACTTAAAGGCTCTTAACTATGCTCTTCGGCCCGGAGTGTCAGTACCTCATAACCATCGGAGGTAACGGCCACTGTATGCTCCCACTGAGCCGACAGCTTCTTGTCACTGGTGACAACGGTCCACCCATCCTTCTTCAACTTAACCTTGGCCTTACCCTGGTTAATCATGGGCTCTATTGTAAACACCATGCCTTCCTGGAGGACCAACCCTTTTCCACGCTGGCCATAGTGCAGAACCTGTGGCTCTTCATGCATTTCTCGACCAATCCCATGCCCACAATACTCGCGAACAACTGAATAGCCGTTCTTCTGGGCGTGGCTTTGAATGGCATGGCCGACATCTCCAAGTGTGGCACCAGGCTTTACGCTTCGAATCCCTTCCCACATGGCTTCATAGGTTTTATCGACCAAACGCCTGGCGACCGGAGGTACGTCGCCGATCATGTACATTTTACTGGAGTCAGCGATAAATCCGCCCTGCTCTAACGTGATATCTACGTTGATGATATCCCCGGATTTCAGTTTCTGAGCGGTCGAAGGAACGCCATGGCATACAACCCGGTTTACAGAGCTATTCAGAACATACTGATACCCATACTGACCTTTACTCGCTGGGCGAGCGTTCAGCTGATCGACGATGTACCTCTCCGCAAGATCGTTGATATCCATAGTAGATACGCCGATCTCGATATGGCCATCAAGGTAGTCGAAAACCGTTGCGAGGAGCCGACCGGACTCCCGCATTGCATTCAGTTCCTCGGTGCTTTTCCGTTTTACACTAGCCACCGACAGCCTTCCTTATGTCTACCTCGGCCATTTTCATTTGGTCGCGCATGATTTCGGAGAACGACATGCTGGGATTCGCCTCGGCAAGCATGCCAACTTTTATCCAATATTCAGCCTGAGCATTGATAGAGCGAACCATCACGGCACTTGCCTTGCGGATCTCCCCGTGTAATTCATCGTCAATCTTAACAATTCCCATAGCAGCCCCTTAATATACGATTTATATACGGATCATATATCGGCAGTGGCAGCCATTCAAGATGAGTAATGAACTGTTTAACGTGTGGCTGCACTGCGCAGAAAAGCGCAGCATAGGTAGGTCTGACATCCCATTGCCGAAGTATCAATCGTTCCGTTCTAATCATGGTTCAGGTGGTGCCTTGGAAAAGGACCATCACGCGCTTGTCGCGTGGATGGCGTTATTAGCTTCTGCTATCTCATATTGGCTAAATACCTGGATATTATGCCGACGTAACAACGCAGCCGTAACACCCATGCCTGGAGTTCGGTTACCTGAAAAGCGACCGTCATAGATAAATGAACTTCCACAAGAAGGACTGGAATCGGCCAGTATCGCTATCTCAATACTGAACTTTTTGCACAATTCCAGAGCAATAGAAGCACCTGCAATAAAATCGTCGGTGACAATATTTCCGCCCTTTTCAATAACGTCGGATTCGCCGTCTAATACATTGTTCCCGCCTCCTCCGTAAATCTCCGCAGGCATCCTTGGGATATTCATTCCGGCTTCAACTTCGGGACACACTGAAACAACCCGACCTTCTGTTATCCAGATCTCTACAAGCTGATCATTCATCGAAAGGCTCCCACCATCGTATCGAACCCGTTTCCCTAGAAGGCAGGCGCTCATTAATACTCTTCTCAACTTACTAGACCTCAATATTGCTGTGTTTATGCAGCATTCTCAAAATGCCATTGCCGATGATATCGCCACGATCAGTAGCCCAACCCACCCCGGGTGCATTCCTTTAGTTGCGAAAAGTACCAATGCGCTGGACACGCCCATTGAAATTGCCACCGCTCGGAGAAACAAGCCTCGGACATCGGTGACCGGATGAAGAGACATGAAAATGAGTACCCCCGCAATGGCCAGACCGAATACAGAAACGATGTGCCATGTGGCCCACAAAATTCTAACGTAACGCTCTCTGAGGACCGGCTGCCCCTGCGTTGGGACAATTGTCTCTTTACGCATTCGCTGGAAAATCAGAACTTCGCCAAGCACTGAATGGACAACCGCTACAACGATGGCGACCAGTCCACCAATTAACAACCAGCTTTCACTCGCCATCCGATTCATTCCTTTGATGCAGGGTCAGGGTGTAGTGGCTTACTTTAGCGCGTCCACCGACACGTATAGAGAATTACCATCGCAGCTTGCTATTTTCTACTGGCAGCAAGGTGAGATGGCCTTTATTTGAGGCTTGGGGGTCGAAACCATAGTCTCTGGTGATGTGCTTGACCTATGAGGCACACGGTTGGAGTGAAAAAATGAAAAGCCCAAACCATACATTACCAAGAAGTATCAGTAACTTGATGCCGCCCCGCGCAAAGGCCGGAATATTTTGATATCGGAATAAATACCCGATCACCACCCATTGCACAACCAGCCACACAACTGAGAAATACAGAAAACCTTTGTGGCACTCTACGTCAGTTGCTGTGTAATACGCATACCACCAAGCCGAAACTGCCCCCGTAGCGAGTAGCACAAGAATCACGCAAGATAGAATATTGCGCCAACGCGGGTAACCCGTTCTTAAAAGCTTTTCTTTCGCTTGGCTCAATTTTGCTGTCATTCAAGTCTCTTTTCCAATTGCCACACAACGCTCGGCACATGCCCCGGTTTGGAGCCACAAAGCAGCGGGAAAATTGTCCGCTAACAGTGAACTTTTAGGGGGTATGTATACGCTGCAAAATGAACGAAACACGCTCATTGATACTACCTCGTGGGACCTCAAGTGCTTCGTAACCCCATTGCGAGTACCACTTTTTCATACCCTCAAACACCTCTACGGACTGCTCAAACGTTTGATCACGTTCCGAATCTGTTTCGTAAATTTCTTTCCATGGAGGCAGAAAAAAGACAACGCTGTTATAGGGAAACTTTTGAACGCATTTCGCGATTTCATCGCGCATTAATGCGTCCTGCACATCGAGCATGTACAGCGCATCCAGCACCCCGCGATCAAAGAACATGGCATAGGCACAGGAAGTGACGTTCTGATACTTCTCGATATCCGAACGGAGTATCTCCTGGGCAAAAGAGACCGGGTCCGGTCGAGGCGATAACCCCGCCGCCAGTCGCTCCTTGATAATTTGCCTGGCAGACTCCGGTGCGAAACTATATCCGCGCTCTGCTAGTGCGCTGAGAATTGTAGTTTTGCCACCACCGGGACCACCAGTGATTACGAATCGATGGGTCATATCACCCCTAGACATTATGACTCCCCTCTAGCGGGCGACCGCCACCCTGCTCCACTCAACCATTTCGCCCTGAGACTCAACTGCACCGGCATCTACAACCGCAGTAACGCTAAACGCGCTTGTAGAGAGTTTCTGGTATTCCTTGCAGTGACAGGCAACAATCATCATAGGCGTCGCAAGCTACAGGTATTTAACTCCTCCGCATTGGCAGGAACCTTCGATCGCATACCCCCAGCCAACATCAATCAATGCCCGGAATGATCCATCCCGTGCTCTTCCATCTTCATGTCGCCGTCCAGCGGCTCAACATGCAGCATCACGTCCATCGTGTCTGCTCCGTCAAAGCTCACCGTCAGCGGCACGCGCTCACCTTCTTTCAACGGCCCATCCAGTTTTTCCAGCATCATGTGGTAGCTGTGGGGCTTGAGCTCCACGGTTTCACCGGCGGGGATGGTCAGGCCGTCTTTCAGGGGGCGCATGCTCATGGTGCCGTTGGTCATGGTGCTTTCGTGAATGGATACGTTCTTCGCCCTGGGAGTGGTAGCGCTGGTCAGGGTGATGTCGCTGTCGCTGTGGTTGGTGATCACCATGTAGCCAACGCCCATGGGTACACCGGGAGGCGTCGGGCGGCTCCAGGGGTGATTGATGGTTACGGAGTCTGAGGAATGATCGTGGGCGGCGGCCGGGGTGACAATCAGGGTGCTGCAGGCGATCAGGGCGCTGGCGGCCAGTTTTTTGAGTGGGCTCATGTTCCTTGTTACCTCATCAATGGTTGTTTCAATGGAAGTCGTCGTCAGGGCCGTGGCGTTCCGGTTTCAGGAAACGTGTGCCGCCAGAGCGCGAATTCAGTTGCTGGATATTGGTTGGCGCACCGGTTCCATCCAGCTCTACCAAGCCGATACCGGCGTTGTTCCATAGCCGTTCGCCAGCATCACGCCCCTCGGGCAGCCTGGGGCTCACTCGCATGCGCCGGCGCTTGGTAAACCAGTTCAGCGGGGACCAGGGCGCGTACAACCAGCGATTGATCCTATCCAGCCACTCCATAAGGGTGTGGGGGAATTCGTTCTTGAGGCCGCTGCTGGTAATTTGCCAGATTCTGGGCCGTTCCGGCCTGTGCCGCAGTCGAACATCGTAGACGAATGAGTAATGTACGTCACCCGAGAGAATCACGAAGGTTTCCGGTGTGCGGGAGTGGCCGAAGATATTGAGCAGAACGTTGGCAGCACCCCGGTGGGCCATCCAATTTTCAGCGTCCACCACCAAGGGTTTGCCGAAGAAGGTGAACACACTCTGGATGGCTTCAATCAGTTTTACACCAAACATGGGCGCAGGCGACACCACAATGACAGCGTCTTCGCCCATCACATCCTGCTGGAATTCGGTCAGCGCTTCCCAGTCCAGCAGGCCGGAAGGCCGCGCCCGATTGAGCTCGCTTCGCCATCGGCGGGTGCGGGTATCCAGCACCACCACTTTAGGTGACGTCTGCAGGGAGTAGTGCCATTGCTGAAACTGCAGCAGATCATCAATCAGTTGGTCCTGCCCGGCGTGATTAAACACGCCACCCTGCTCTGCGGAGGCGGCCAGTTCCTTGATGGCCGGCATGATGTCATCGAAGACGTCAGGGTTGTTGCCCCAGCCCTGGCACAACAGGTAGGCCACCAGGGCATTGCCAACGATGCGCCGGGAAAACGGGTGTTCATAGGTGGTGGTTTCCCAAAGGGCAGACAGGTTCCAGTCGTCGGTCACGTCGTGATCGTCAAAGATCATGTAGGTAGGCAAGTGTGCCAGCGCCCGGGAAGCTTGTGGCAGGCCAGCGACGAAGTCATCGATGGCGGCCTGCTGGTCCTGAAAAACGGCGGCATCCTTGGAAGCCAGCGCAGGCTGGTCCCGTTCGACCAGTTCCCAGCACACAGGCGACCACACCAAGAGGTACATGGCCATCACTTCGCTGAGGGAAATCAGGTGGTTGTGGGCATTGGCGGTGGTGAACACCGGTTTTCGCACACCGCCGAAGAATCGCTCGATCAGCGCTTCATTGCTACGCACATCCGGGAGCAGCTTTTCCCTGTGAAAGTAGGTGTCTGCGTTTTCCCGCAGGGTTTTGCTGTCGCTGACCGAACCGCCGGTGAGCGTTTCCTCGTACAAGCCCAGGCGGTCAATCAGTTGGTGTATGGCCCGCAGCATGGGGCCGGCCACGTCGTCCGCGTATATCTGGTCGCCGGTCATCAACAACAATGCTGGCCGGTCGGCGATATCGCCTTCGGCTTCCAGTAACGATTGATCCACTCTCACCATACCGTCGGAAGCGGCGGAATGGGGCCGCCGGCAGGAACCATGGGCGATCCGGTCCAATCGCTCCCGGATCACGAAGTCAGGCCGCTCGGCGCCCGGCAGGCACAGGTGTGGCGCCCATTCCCGTATCCATCGCTCGTCGCTCCCGACCGAATCCACGGTGTCGTCCGAAACGCCCAGGTCGTACCCGATGCGGGTGTTTGCCGGCAACGAGTCGTTCAATTCAACGTCGATCAGATAGAGGTAGGCGGAGGCGCCGAATCGCACCCTGGTGACGTCCTTCTCTGTCAGTACCCGGTCCATCCATGGCTCATCCGCATCTTGCAGATACAGGCGCAATCTCAGGGCGAGCGCACAGGAGCCGACCAGCCAGAGCGTAAGCCGGTTGAGAGAGGTATGCCGGAGAACAGGCCCGGCCAACACCGGCGACAGGGGCTTTGAAGATCGCTCATTCATTTAATCCTCCTGACACACTTTGCTGTTTTAGTGGTGTCTACCTGACCTATTTCGGGCCCTTGCGTGCTGCGGAAGGCGCGCCTCAACCAACGTCTGGTGACAACAATGCGAGTCGGTGACAATTTTTCCAAGAACCTGCACAAACTGGGTTACTACTCCGGAAACGCGGTGCGCTCCCTGGTTCCTCGAGCCTACTGGCAATGGCAGTGCGACCTGCTGATGTCGGAATACGAGGCGATGACGGGCGAACGCAGAGCGGCGATTGACGCAAGGGTTGCGTACTACAATCGCCTTTCAAACCCGTTCACGCTACCAGCAACCGCCGAACCCGCCGGCGACTTTACCTTCGCCGGCAAAAGCAGCGCCTACTGCTTCGATTTTCGCAATCTGATCCAGTGTTTCCCCCGGAACCGAAAAGTGGACTACCAGTTCGGTGATGTAACCGAAATCCCGAACGAACCCCGTTTCGTGAAAAGCCGCCCGGTACGTCGTGATGCCTCCAACCGTAACTCAGTATTGCTCAAACTCAACTCGGTTCGGCATTACCAGTTTGTAGAGGACCCGACACCTTTCCGCCAAAAGAAGCCCCTGGCGGTGTGGCGCGGCAAGTCCAACCGCCAGCACCGCATCGAATTTGCTACCCGCTTTAATGACCACCCCCTCTGCGATATTGGCTGCACCCAACATAAGGAACCCGCACCCCAGCCCTACCACAAGGACTTCATGAGCATTGAGGAACAGCTGCAGCACCAGTTTGTGGTGAGCGTGGAAGGCATTGATGTGGCGACGAACCTGAAGTGGATCATGGCCTCCAATTCCCTGTGCCTGATGCGCCGGCCCCGCTTTGAAACCTGGTTCATGGAAGGCTCACTGGTGCCCGGTTATCACTATGTAGAACTGTCCGATGACCACTCTGACCTGCCGGAAAAAGTACGCTATTACCAGAATCACCCTGAACAGGCAGAGGCCATCATTGCCAACGCCAACCGGTATGTAGAGAAGTTTTTCGATCAGCAGATGGAACAGACCATTGCACTGCTGGTGATCCAGAAATACCTTCACCTGAGCGGGCAAGAGGTGTACGACCTCCCACGCCTGAAGGCCGGTTGACCGATAGATAGGGAACATCGAGCCCTGGATTTGAGCGCCTAACTCCCCGGCGACACACGCGCCAGTATCGTCGGGTTTTCTGACAACGGCAGTGCCATAACCACTCCCTCGTTCGACGATGGGTATATGCCGGTCAGTGCCGTAATATTTACCTGATGGGATACCAGCACCACTGGCAGGCCTGGCTCCATTTCATTCACAATGGCGATGGTCTGCTGGGTATGCATGTCTGAGTTGCTACGGTTCTGGAAAAACGAGTTCAGCGACATCATCTCCTTCACCGGCCCCACATCCATTCCCCGCGCGGTATCGAGGCAGCGGCACCACTGACTGCTGAAGACCCTGGCCTCCTCAACGCCATGCTCCGCCAAATAGACCTTCCAAGCCCGCGCCTGCTCGCGCCCTTCGGCATTCAGGTTTCGCTGCGTGCTGCAATCGTCGACATCAAAGTTCGCGGGGTCGCCTGTTCCCGGTGCCAGGGCGTGTCGCAACATCAAAACCGCCCGGCCTTCCCGGAGAGCCTCCCAGGCCTCTGATTCATCGGCGTACGCAGTTCCTGCAAAAAGGGAAATCAGCCCCAGCGAAAACACAAGAAGTGCAGTAAGAAAACTGTGAGTTTTCATAAGTTTGTCGATCCTCCACCCGCAAAGCATGCAACCACGTAATTAATACGCACCCCAAACCTACCAGGCTCACATCATCAAAAGGTAAACTTCACCAAGCACCGAACCAACAAAGGAACCAAACATGCCAATCTGGGTCGACGCCGACGCCTGCCCCGTGCCCATTCGGGAAATCCTCTGCCGCGCCGCCACCCGCTGGCAGGTCGATACCACCTTCATCGCCAACCACGCCATTAACCTGCCCCCGAGCCCTTACATCAAACGCCGGCAGGTACCCCAGGGTTTCGACGTGGCCGACAACGACATCATTGACCAGATGGAGACAGGCGATCTGGTGATCACCCAGGACATCCCCCTGGCTGCCGAAGCCATCGAAAAAGGCGCGGACGTGTTCAACCCGCGCGGCCAGGCTTTCACCAAAGAGAATATCCGCCAGCGCCTGGCCATGCGCAACTTCATGGAAGAAATGCGCAATGCTGGCCAGGTCACCGGTGGCCCGGCGCCCTTCAGCCAGACCGACCGCAAGGAATTCGCCGACAAGCTTGACCGCTGGTTGCAACAGAACGCCAGTAGGTGATAATGATTCCATTTTAAATTCTCGACAAATCCGCTACCCTTGCCGCTTTCTGGCGCAAGCGGAGCGAACCATGACACAGTCTTCCCCCCACACCACCAGCAGCTTTGCCGCCCTGGGCCGACTGCTGAAATACGCTCGCGGCTATCGCCGTCAGATCATTGCCGCCACCACCTGCTCCATCATCAACAAGCTGTTCGATATTGCGCCGGAGATCCTGATTGGTATCGCCATCGACGTGGTGGTAAACAAGGAAGAAAGCTTTGTGGCGGGCCTGGGCTTTGAGACCGCTCAGGAGCAGATCACCATCCTGGCTGTGCTGACCTTCTTTATCTGGGCCGGCGAATCGATATTCGAGTACCTGTTCCAGATCCTCTGGCGCAACCTGGCTCAACGCCTGCAGTCCGACCTGCGGCAAGACGCCTACGAGCATGCCCAGAAGCTGGACATGAGCTTCTTTGAAGCCCGCAGCTCAGGGCAACTGGTCGCCACCATGAACGACGACGTCAACCAGTTGGAGCGTTTCCTGGATGGCGGCGCCAACGCCATGATTCAGGTGGTGGTGACGGTCGTTGCCGTGGGCGCTGTGTTTTTCGTGTTGTCACCGCTCATTGCCCTGCTGGCGTTTACTCCCATTCCGCTGATTATCTGGGGCGCGTTCTACTTCCAGCGCAAGGCTGGCCCGCTGTACGCCGACGTGCGCGAGAAGGTCGGTGACCTGTCGAGCCGGTTGGCCAACAACCTGGGCGGCATTGCCACCATCAAGAGTTTCACGGCCGAAAACCGGGAAGCGGAGCGGCTGAAAGCCAGCAGTGAAGCCTATGTGGACGCAAACCGCCGGGCCATTCGCATCAGCTCCGCGTTTATTCCGGTGATCCGCATGGCGATCCTGGCGGGTTTCCTGGCCACCTTTACCGTGGGCGGCATGATGGCCCTGGAAGGCTCTCTGAACGTCGGTGCTTACGGCGTGCTGGTGTTCCTGACCCAACGTTTGCTGTGGCCTCTGACCGGCCTTGCGGAAGTAATCGACCTGTTTGAACGAGCCATGGCCAGCACCCGCCGCATCCTGGACCTGCTGGCTGAGCCGGTTCACGTTCGGGATGAATCCGGCAAAACGCTGGAACAGCCGGTGAAGGGCGAAGTCACCTTCGAGGGCGTGAGCTTCCACTACCCGTCCAGCGGTGCCGGTATCGACGACATTTCGGTAGCGGTACCAGCCGGCAATACCCTGGCGCTGGTCGGGGCGACCGGTTCCGGTAAGTCCACACTGATCAAGCTGTTGTTGCGTTTCTACGACCCCACGGGCGGCCAGATCCGCATCGACGGCCAGCCCATCCAGTCCGTCAGCCTGAAGTCCCTGCGGGAGGCCATCGGCCTGGTCAGCCAGGACGTATACCTGTTTGAGGGCAGCATTCGTGACAATCTCGCCTACGGCTCCCCCGGCGCGAGTGACGAACAGATTATCGAAGCGGCCAGGACGGCGGAGGCCTGGTCATTCATAGAGGCACTGCCCGAAGGGCTTGCCACCGCCGTGGGTGAACGAGGAGTTCGGCTTTCCGGTGGCCAGCGCCAGCGCCTTTCACTGGCCCGCGCACTGCTGAAAGACCCGCCCATTCTGGTGCTCGACGAAGCCACGAGTGCCGTGGACAACGAAACCGAGGCGGCCATCCAGCGCTCCCTGAAGCGGATCGGGCACAATCGCACCGTGATCATGATCGCGCATCGGCTGTCCACCATTGTGGATGCCGATACCATTGCCGTGGTAGCCGGCGGACGCATTCTGGAATCCGGCCGCCATGAGGAACTGCTGGAGAACAACGGCCCCTATTCCGCACAATGGCGCGTACAGACCGGTCAGGCCTGACAGCACGCCATACATTGCCAGGCACACATTGATAGTAATTCGCATTTAGATTATTCTGCAGGCCCTCAGATCCTTGGGAGCCTGCATGTCTGCGTTCTTTGAAGTATCCAGCCTGGGCGTGCACATTGGTGACGCTGCGATCCTTGACGACATCAACATCGAGTTTCGTGAAGGCGAGGTCACTGCCCTGCTCGGTCACAATGGCTCCGGCAAGTCCACGTTATTGAAAGTGCTGGCCCGCCAGATGTCGCCTTCTTCGGGCAATGCAAGCCTTCTTGGCAGCTCATTCCGGACCACCGGCGCGCGGGAATTCGCCCGTACGGTCGGTTACCTCCCCCAACATCCACCGGGCACGGACGGCCTCACCGTACGGGAACTGGTTGCCCTGGGGCGTTATCCCTGGCGCGGGCCTTTAGGCCGCTATACCGGCGAAGACCACCAGTTCATCGACCAGGCCATACACGATACCGGGCTCGACCACTTCCATCACCGCTCTGTGGACACGCTCTCCGGCGGCGAACGCCAGCGCGCCTGGATTGCCATGCTGCTGGCTCAACAAACTCGCTGCCTGCTGCTGGACGAGCCGATTTCCGCCCTGGACGTCAAACACCAGGTGGAAACCCTGCGCCTGGTGCACCGCCTGGCCGAAGAACGGGAACTGACGGTGATTGTGGTACTGCACGATGTCGACCTGGCCGCCCGCTTCTGCGACCGCCTGGTGGCCCTCAAAGGCGGCCGGTTGATTGCAGATGGCAGCCCACGCGACATCATGGATTCGGGAACCCTGGAATCCATTTACGGCGTACCAATGGGGGTGATGGAGCGGGCGCCGGGCCAGTGGGTCTCGTATGTGCACTGAGCGTGTGGCTAAAACCCTGATTGCCATGGTGTTCATTGGTGCTCTGTCGCTGCCCGCCAGCGCCGGCACCTGGCAGCATGAAGGCGGCACCCTCACCCTGGACGAGCAACCTGAGCGGATTGTTGCCCTCAATTGGGCCGCCACAGAAGCCTTGCTGTTGCTGGGCGTGACGCCCGTGGGCGTCGCTGACCGCGATGGCTATGACGTGTGGGTGAATGAGCCGCAGCTTCCAGAGGAGGTTGCCAACATTGGCACCCGCGTCGCCCCCAGCCTCGAGGCTATCGCAGAACTCAAACCGGATCTGATTGTTACCAGTGCCGAAATGGCGCCCGCCGCAAAACTGCTGGAGCGTATCGCCCCCACTTACGTTATCAGTGTGTACAAAGAGGGCAGTCAACCCTTCGAGAAAGCCAGTGACATGCTGACCACCCTCGGCGAGATGCTGGGCCGCGAGGCTCGCGCCGAATCGATTCTGGCGGATATTGACACCACTCTGGAAACGCAACGCCGCCGGCTGGAAACGGCGGGACTGACAGACCGGCCGGTTGCACTGGTTAATTTCATGGACGCCCGCCACGTGCGTATTTATGCCCCCAACGGGCTTTACCAGAGTGCCCTGAATGCCCTCGGGCTGGAAAACGCCTGGCCCCGGCAAGGCAACTTCTGGGGCTTCTCGGTGGTGGGCCTGGAATCCATAGCTCCTTATGAAGACAGCCGTATTGTGGTGATTGCGCCCACCGCCCCCGGGCTTGCAGACACCCTGGCCGCCAGCCCGTTCTGGACGTACCTGCCAGCGGTCAACCGCCATCAGGTTTACGAGATCGACGCCATCTGGCCGTTTGGCGGGGTTTTTCCGGTGAAACGGCTGGCCACCATGCTGACAGACAGCCTGCTGGCCGGGGGCTCTGACAATGTACGCTAGCACCTCCGGCATGCCTGCTTCCCGGCCTGATATGCCCGCCAGGCTGCCCATCGCCGCCACACTCCTCTGGCTGGGCGCGTTACTTGCCAGCGCCGCTCCCTGGCTCAACCAGTTGGATGCCGGCGCTGTGGTGTCAGCATTCTGGGCCTTCAATCCGGACGACTATTCATCGGTTCTGGCTCACTTCAGTTGGGCGCCACGTGTGTCCATCGCCATTCTGATTGGCTGCGGCCTGGGTCTGGCCGGAGCCGTTACCCAACAGGTGCTGGGCAACCCACTGGCTTCGCCTACCACCCTCGGTGTGGAAGCGGGTGGCCAATTCGGGGTGACCGTTGCCACGCTGTTCGCGCCCGGTTTACTGGCCTTCAGCCCGGATCTGGTGGCCATTGCAGGTGGCCTCATCGCCATCGGCATGGTCATCGCCCTGACGTGGCGGCTTGGTTTTTCACCCGTGACGGTGATCCTTGCCGGCCTTGTCATCACCTTCTTTCTGGGCGCCCTTAACATGGCATTTCTGCTGCTCAAGGGTGAGTGGCTGGGCAATCTTTTCATCTGGGGCGCCGGCTCCCTGGTACAGAACAATTGGGGGCCGTTCATGGAGCTGTGGCCCCGCGTGCTGGTCATCTCGGTGCTGATATTGCTGCTGATGCGCCCGTTGCAGGTGCTGCAACTGGGGCAGTCGTCCGCCAGTTCACTGGGTGCCAGGGTCGGGCTTATTCGGGCACTGGCTCTGTTCCTGGTGGTACTGATGACGGCAACGGTTGTCAGCCGGGTGGGCGTCGTGGCCTTTGTGGGGCTGGCAGCGCCGGTACTGGCACGCCTGCTGGGCGCGCGTACATTAGCCAGTCGCATCCTGTGGAGCACGCTCATGGGCGGTGGGCTATTGCTGCTGGCGGATACCCTGGCGCATTGGGCATCTACCTGGGGTGATGGCTCCCTGGTGCCGACGGGAACCACCACCGCCCTCATTGGCGGCCCCATCATCCTGCTGGCGTTACAGGGTTTCAGAAACACCCATCACATGCCCGGGCAGGAATCCAACCTTGCGGGCTTCCAGCCCAGGCGGCGAGCGCCGTTGCTGGTCAGTGGTATCGTGACCGGGCTGATCGCACTGACCGTTGTCGTTTCCATGGGTTGGTCCCCGGGCCTGGATGGCTGGAACTGGACACCTGTCACCCAATGGGACAATGCCTGGGTGTGGCGCGGCCCGCGCCTGTTGGCCGCCATGCTGGCAGGGGTCGCATTGGGTCTCGCCGGCACGCTGATTCAGCGGATGACGGGTAATCCAATGGGGAGCCCGGAGATGTTGGGTATCAGCGGCGGCGCCGCGCTGGCCATGGTTCTTATCGTGCTCACCGGCGCGGATGTAGGCCGGGCCGGGCAGCTTGGCGCTGCGACGCTCGGCGCGGCCGGCGCACTCGGGTTATTGATTCTCCTGGCCCGAAAACATCGATTCGCCGGTAACCAACTGCTGCTGGGCGGCCTGGCCCTGTATGTATTCATGGATGCGGGGCTGAGATTGGTCATGGCCTCCGGCGGCACCGTCGCGTCACAACTGCTGAACTGGATGTACGGTTCCACCTGGCTGGTTTCCGAAACCGAAGCGTTTGGGCTGCTGGGATTCATCCTTCTTATCTGCGGCGTTTTGGCGCTGATCGTAAGACCCCTGACGCTCTTGCCTCTGGGAGATACTTCGGCATCGTCCCTCGGGCTTCCCGTCACTAAAGCCCGCCTGCTATTGCTGCTGCTTGCCGCGGTACTGACTGCATCGGCTACGGTGGTGATTGGCCCTCTGAGTTTCGTAGGGCTCATTGCACCGCACCTGGCACGGGTACTGGGGCAGCAAACCGTTGGCAGGCAATTGATCGTGGCCGGGTTGGTGGGTGGCCTTCTGTTGGCCCTGGCGGACTACCTGTCGCGCATTGTGGTCTTCCCCAACCAGTTACCGGCGGGCTTGCTGGCTGCGCTAGTTGGTGGCGTCTACTTCTTGTGGGGGCTAAGCCGGCACGGTAAAGCGTGACCGACGGGACGTGTCACCAGAGCACCAGGAGGCTGGCTATGATCAGAACAAACACACCGGCGCCGGCGGCCAGTTTCAGCCCTTCAATCGCTTCCTCTTCCGGGGTCATTGTACGTCTCCTTGTGTCCATGGGTATGGATGGTTCCCGTTGATATTGAAGTAACTGTACATGATACTCGCCCAAATGTTAATAGTTCTCATTACCGTTTTGGTAACGTCAGGGTCGTAATGCCTGGTCGTAATGTTATCGCCTGATACTGCCGGCCATTCCGTTCGTATCAAATGCTAGACTTTATCGATGCAGGAATAACCTGGCGGACGGAGATCATTCTATGAACCGACTCGGCAACATCGCGACTCTACTGGCGTTGGCTGGGCTGGCAGCGGCCGGGCCAGCCTTCGGGCAAACGTTCAGCTCAGACAAAGCCGAATTTCGTCTGGATACGGTCGCGGAAGGCCTGGAACATCCCTGGAGCCTCGCCTTTCTCCCCGATGGTTCACAGTTGGTGACCGAGCGCGAAGGCCGGCTACGCCGAATCGAGAACGGTGAATTGCAGGACAAGCCAATTGCCGGTGTTCCCGAGCTGGTGGTCTCCGGCCAGGGTGGCCTGCTGGATGTGATCCTGCATCCGGACTTCGAAAACAATCGCACTCTGTTCCTGAGTTACGCCCATAAGATCAGCCGCGACGGGCTGACGACCAGAGTGGCTCGTGCAACGTTGGACGGCGACCGGCTGTCAGAGGTTGAAGTGATTTTCGAGGCCCTCCCCCGAGGCAACACCAGCCGTCATTTCGCAGGCCGCATGGAGTTTGATCGCGATGGCAATCTGTACGTCGCGGTGGGCGACCGGGGTGAAATGGACCGTGCCCAGGCCACCGATGACGATGCTGGCGGCGTTCACCGCCTGACCGTTGACGGCGCCCCCGCGCCGGGCAATCCGTTTGTCGACGACCCGTCAGTGAATGACACCTTCTTCACCTACGGCAACCGCAACATTCAGGGCATGACCATTCACCCGCAAACAGGCGACATCTGGAGCCATGAGCACGGCCCCAGGGGTGGCGACGAGATCAACATCATCCGTGCGGGTAACAACTACGGCTGGCCAGACGTCACCTATGGCATCGACTACTCCGGAGTGCCCATCACCAGCAAAACCACCATGGAGGGCGTGACCGACCCGCTGCACTATTGGGACCCGTCCATTGCCCCCTCGGGCATGGCATTCTATACCGGTGACGAATTCCCGGAGTGGCGGGGAGATCTGTTTGTGGGTGCCCTGAAAATGCAGAAGCTGGTGCGCCTGAGCATTGAGAACGGCGCGGTCAGGGAAGAAGAGGATCTTCTGGAAGACCTGGGCGAACGCATCCGTGATGTGCGAATGGGGCCCGACGGTGCATTGTGGCTGTTGACGGACGCGGACAACGGCAAGGTCTACCGGATAGTTCCAGCAGAATAGTTCGACGAAGAAACCAGCGAAGCGTCAGTGAGGATCGTTGGTTCTCTCGGTTTTCTCAAACTGCGGAGTATCGTCGGTGATGGTGAACCAGTCCGACTTGGAGCCCACATAAACGTGTGATGCCGGCCGCTTTTCCAGGGGCTCATTGATCACGCCCACCCGCAGGCGCAGTATACCGGGGATGGCATCCACGCGGCTGTATAACTGGCTACCGCACCTGGGGCAGAACCCACGGTACTTTCCCGGCCGGGATTCGTATTCACGGATCAGGTCCTCACCCGCTGTAAAACGGGTACGGATTTTCTGGATCGGCGAACTGGCGGAAAATGCACTGCCGTGAGCCCGGCGGCACTGGCTACAGTGGCACAGGGCAATCGGCCCCAGAGGGCCGTCGTATTCAAGTTTTATATCGCCGCACAGGCATTGCCCTGTCAGCATAACGTGACCTCAACCATGGTTTCGCTTGCGGGTTCCGAAGGCCGGTATGATAACCACCCGCCACTTGAAGAACCAGCGGGCGGGCACCACATATAAGTCACAGCGTTCACGAAGGAGGACACTATGGCATTCAGCACACTTCCGAACATCGGTATGGGTACATTCCGCCTGAAGGGCAACGATGCAAGAGACGCCGTGAAGAGTGCCCTTTCCCTTGGCTACCGGCATATCGATACCGCCCAGATGTACGGGAATGAGGCTGAAGTAGGCGATGGCATTACCTCAAGCGGTATTCCACGACGGGAGATTTTCCTGACCACAAAAGTGTGGCACGACCAGCTCCAGCACAGCGACCTGATCAACAGCCTGCACGACAGCCTGTCGCGACTGAAGACCGACCATGTCGACCTCACACTGATTCATTGGCCATCGCCGGGCGACGCCATCCCCATGGAGGAATACCTGGGTGCACTGCGCGACGCGCAACGCGAAGGGCTAACCACCCACATCGGGCTGTCCAACTTCACCTGCGCGCAAATGGACAAGGCCAAGGAAATACTGGGTGACACGGCGATTTTCACCAACCAGGTGGAAGTGCATCCGTTCCTGGCCAACCGCAAGGTGGTGGAGCATGCCCAGAAGCTGGGCATTACCGTAACCGGTTACATGCCGCTGGCGGTGGGCAAGGTAATGGACGATGAAACCCTGGCTCGCATTGGCCGCGAACACAATGCGTCTGCTGCGCAGATTGCCATTGCCTGGGTGGCCTCCCGAGGGGTGGTACCGATTCCGTCGTCAACCCGGCCCAAGCACCAGAAGTCCAACCTCGACGCGCTGAACATCACGCTTAGCGAGGATGAAATTGCGGAAATTGACGGCCTGGACCGTGGTGATCGGATCGCTAATCCGGATTTCGCGCCTGCCTGGGACTGACGAAGCAGGCCATCGCCGCCAACACCAGCGTGGTACCCGGAATGACCGCCAGCACCCAGGTGCCTAATGTCCAAAGGGTCGCCACGCTGAACAGTGACCATATCAGTGGTAATAATAGAAACAGCCACCGCACCCGGCGGGGAAACAGCAGCATGCAGGGCACCGCGCCCAACGCCGTGACATCCGGTGTAACGGCGAACAGCGCTGCTGCCTGACCATTGCCGGTTTGAGCGACTGCGAGGAGAGGCGACAGCCCCATCAATGCGATCCAGCCGATGCCCATCAGCCAGCGAGACCATATCGGCCGGTTCGTTGCCGCATTCCAGGGCCAGAACAGCCCCGCCACCGTCAGTAAGGCACCCTGCAGGACAAAGGCCCAGCCGAACCAGATTGCCGGCAGATTGATCGGCCCGTAGTAATGCATCAGGAAGCCGGCCCCGCTCCATAGCCACGCCGCGGCCACCAGCAGCAGTGCACTGCGCCTCGCCATCGCGTCCCCACGTACCAGTAAGGCGCCAATCGCGATCACCATCACCACCGCAACACCCTGCCATGGCCAGAGATCCTGGTTGATGCGAACAAAGAGCCGAAGAAACACCTCCGGCCCGAACATCAGGAAATCCGACAGGGAATAGCTGAGCCAGGTGGTCCCCATCACAGCCCTGCGACATAGGCCGCCATTCGGCGCCGTTGTTTCTCATCCGGCAAAGCACCGTATAGGGCGCCCATGTTCTCTTTCATATGCTCAACGCTGGTGGTGGCCGGAATGGCACAGGTAACCGCCGGGTGGGAAAGGATGTACTTCAGGAAAAACTCCGCCCAGTTGCGGCAGCCCACCTCATCGGCCCAGGGCGGCAGTGCTTCGGACTGGAAGCGCCGGAACAGTCGCCCGCCCTGGAAAGGCCGGTTCGCAATCACGGCGATCCCGCGTTCCCTCGCCAAAGGCAGCAGTCGGTCTTCCGCCTCCCTGTCCAGCACATTGTAGGTCAGCTGCACAAAGTCCAGCGGTTCCGTCTCCATGATGCGTGCAAAGTCTCCGTGCCTGCGGCCATGGGAGGTGGTGATGCCGATATAGCGCACGTCACCATCGGCTTTCATTTGCTGTAAGGTTGCCAGGTGTTGCTGCCAGGCCACCAGGTTGTGTACCTGCTGCAGGTCAAAACGCTCTATACCCCACTTCCTGCGGGATTCCCGGTCCTGTTGCCGGGTTGCATCGCCGTCTCCGGTCCAGATCTTGGTGGCGGAAAACAGTTTTTCACGGGCATTGAGGGTGTCCAACGCCTCGCCCATCACCTCTGCCGCCGAGCCGTACATGGGTGAGCAGTCCACCAGGGTGCCACCGAGATCGAAAAAGGTTTTCAGTACCTCGGTACGCTGATCAATCAGGTACTGGTCACCGCCGACATTGAAGGTACGCCAGGTACCCATGCCCACGGCAGGCAACCGTTCGCCGGAGGAAGGAATGGGATTCATCATCACATCCCCCTTCGGAGCAGCCATCAGCGCAGGCATTCGACATGAAAGACCTGCCGCGGCCATGGCAGCCAGAAATCGCCGTCGAGTCAGTTCGTGCGCCATACTCACTCCATTTTCTGTTTCCATCATACTAATCAAGAGGTTGTACAAATGCTAACCAGTTGATTAGCATGGGCGCTTACATCCGTTAACAAAAACGCAATATAAACAACGCCCCTACTGGCATTTTTTAACGTCATGTAGAGCCTTTCCACATAGTACACGCTTAGAATATGGGCTATTGTTAATGCACTTGGAATCAATGAGCGCCACACCATGTTGCTGAAGGCACGACGCCACCCGAACACGTCCCGTTATGGAACTATCCGCCAGCATGGTCGGGTGGCCCGTGGCATGGTGGCCTCCACCATGGCTGCAGTCCTGGCAGTCGGGTCTGCCGGTGCCTTTGCTTCGGAGTCAGCCGAGGCTGGTGGCACCAATAAGACCTGGAGCAATCAGGTGCGGGATTACGCCACCGAATCCCTGAACGACGAACAGGCGCTGAGCCTCGCGGCCATCCCCATGAACGGGCCGGGCATCGAGCAGTACATCAATGCAGATGCCTTGATGAGCCCCGGTTCTATCATGAAGCTGGTCACCACCTATGCGGCGCTGGAAATCCTGGGGCCAACCCATCATTGGGACACCAGCTTCTACACCGATGGCGAGCTTGTGGGCGATACCCTCAACGGCAATTTCTACGTTGACATGGGGGGTGATCCCAAGCTGACCATTGAACGGCTCTGGAGCACCCTGAACGAGCTTCGCGGGATGGGTATCAGTGCCATCAACGGCAACCTGGTGCTGGACGGTGATGTGTTCCGCATCGCAGACGAGCAACCCGTTTTCGACGACAACGGTGACAACCCCCACGCTCCGTTTCTGGTAAAGCCGTCGCCATACCTGAGCAATCTCAACCTCGTTCACTTTCAGGTTCGCGCAGATGAACGCGGAACACAGGCCTGGAGCGCGCCTTCACTGAACGACGTGGTGATCGACAATCGAGTGATCGCTACTGCGGAAGCCCCCTGCCCCGCTCGCCGTCATTTTACCTGGGAGCCGTTTTTCCACGAGGATCACCGGGTCACCGTTCGGGTGTCAGGCGAATTACCGCAGGGCTGCCGCACCACGACCTATCTGTCGCTTCTGCCTCACGAACAGTACACCGCATCCATGATACGTTCACTGCTGTCAGACATGGGTATCGACATCAACGGCAAGAGCCTGCTGGCCAAAACGCCGGATGACGCCCGCCTGTTGCTGAGGACCACGTCTCCGGATCTGGTAACGATGGTTAGGGACATCAACAAGTGGAGCAGCAACGTGATGGCTCGCCAGTTGCTTCTTACCATCGGTGCTGAGAATCGCCTGGAAGATGAAGAAGACGATCGTGTGGCCGGTATTCGCGTCGTTAACGAGTGGCTACAGGAAAAAGGCGTCAATACCGCTGGCCTGGTGATCGAAAACGGTGCGGGTCTGACACGCGACGGCCGTATTACAGCGCGCCAGGGTGCGCAGATTCTGCAGCACGCCTGGAACAGCCCTTTCGCTTCGGACCTGATGGCCTCCATGCCGTTGATTGCTATGGATGGCACCATGGCCAGACGGCTGCGAAATTCCGGCCTGGACGGCAAAGGGCGCATCAAGACAGGTTACCTTGAGAACGTGCGCTCCATTGCAGGCTTCACCCGCGACGACACCGACACCACCTGGGCCATTGTCGGCATGGTCAACAACGACCCTGCCTGGAATGGTCAGGCCGTGCTGGACCGGATTATCTACTCCCTTCACTACCGTCCGCCCACTGGAACCACCCTCTCCAGGGCCCAATCCAGCGGCACAAAAATACGCTGAACCACACCAATAAGCGGTAACTGCCGGGTTTCGGTGGTTACCGTTCTGTCATTTACCCGCCCAAAGCCACCCCCCGCACCCGCAACCTTTTGTG
Organism: Marinobacter sp. M5B; assembly: GCF_042604615.1. Classification (NCBI taxonomy): domain Bacteria; kingdom Pseudomonadati; phylum Pseudomonadota; class Gammaproteobacteria; order Pseudomonadales; family Marinobacteraceae; genus Marinobacter; species Marinobacter sp. M5B. The sequence continues at coordinate 1,427,459 of NZ_CP156894.1, read as the reverse complement.
GCGCATTCGGCAACAGATCCGTTGTAGCGACGCCTCTCCCTACCAAGTTTATTTCCATACCTTCATGCCGTAATCAGATCCCGCTGCTAATCTTAAGCGTAGCAGTAGCACTAGGTGCTTAAATGGCGGAGCCTTCAGGGGTGTCGCCAAAGACAAGTACCAACAAGAGTCTGGACGGGGCTATATCGCCCCGTTCCTCACTGGAAGGAGATTGTGCATGAGCAAGCATACTTCGATGTTAGGTGCTGCAGGTGTAATCAGCATCGCTGTCATTGCCGGAGGCTGCGCCAGTTCGGTTGAGCGGCCGGATGGTGAACTCCGGTCCGCCGAGTCTGCCATTCAGCAGGCGGTGTCGTCCGATGCCAGGGATTTTGAACCCGTACTCTTGAATCAGGCTCAGAACCGGGTTGCGGATGCCGAGGAATTGATCAATCGCGAACAATACCTTGAGGCAAGCCGCTTACTCGAAAAGGCAGCCGTGGATGCGCAACTGGCCGGCGCTCGCTCGGAAACCGCGAAAGCAAGACAAGCGGTTGATGAGGTCAATCGCAATATTGAGTCTCTTCGCAAGCGAATCGACGAACGCCAGTAAAGGCCTCATCGGAAACGGGAGATGGTTATGAATAAGCGCAACATGACTTTGGGTATGGCAGTAAGCGTTTCTGTCCTCGTGGCAGGCTGCGCCAGCACGCCCCAGGATAACGCAAAGGTCGATGAAGCACGGGCCGCCTATGAGGAAATCCGCAACGACCCGAACGTAGCCCGCAGTGGTGATCGCCAGTTGAGGAACGCAAGGGAGCAATTGTCCCGTGCTGAAACTCTGCTCGCGGACGGTGCGGACGTTACCGAGATTGAACACGCGGCTTATCTTGCCAACCGGCATGCACAAATAGCCGGTGAGCAGGGAGAGCGCGCAGAGCTGCAGGAGCAGATTGATTCCGCGGAAGCGCGTCGCAAGGAGCTGGAACTGCAGATGCGCGCTGACGAAGCGGCACAGGCCAGGCGGGAAGCCAAAGAGCTTCGCCTGCAAATGGAAGCCATGCAGGCAGAGCAAACCGACCGGGGAATGGTGTTGACCCTCGGAGATGTGCTGTTCGATCTCAACAAGGCCGAACTGAAGTCTTCCGGTGAAGCCACTGTCAGGCGACTGGCCGAGTTCATGGCCGAGTATGAAAACCGGCGTGTGCGGGTGGAAGGCTACACCGATAGCACCGGTGAGGCCTCCTACAATCAGGGGCTGTCCGAGCGTCGTGCGGAAGCCGTTCGCGATACCCTTGTCGATATGGGCATCAGCAGAAGCCGCGTTGAGACAAAAGGGTTTGGTGAGCAGTTCCCCGTTGCCAGCAATGACACCTCTGGCGGAAGGCAGCAAAATCGCCGGGTAGAGATTGTCATCTCCGACGAAGAGGGCAATATCAAAGCGCGGGAGAATTGATCACCCCGTTGCCACTTACCCATAAAAAAGCCCCGGTTTAACCGGGGCAAGTTTTTTCAAAAGATGCAAAGAATCAACGCTTCAACCTGATTCTGAGGTGTTATACGTCACTCATCGTTTTTGGATCAGGTTACCCGCTTTTCCCGAGGACCGATCATGATTCGGATTATTTCCATTGCGCTGCTGGGCCTCGTACTCCTCGCCGGCTGCAGCTCCACCAAGATGGCATATCGCTATGCGGACTGGGGCATCGTCTGGTGGGTGGACGACTACATACCCATGACCGCCGAACAGGAATCCCGGCTTGAACAGGACATCCGTGGCCTCCGCCAATGGCATTGCGCCACTGAATTGCCACGCTATTCCGAGTGGCTTGCCCAGTTAAAAAGCGATGTTCGCTCTGGCAACCTGAGTCAATCCACCGTTACCCACCACCAGGAACAGCTGCTTTCCTTTTTCCCCCCACTCATGGAGCGCGCAAGGCCGGCAGCCACACGCCTGTTATCAAGCCTCAGCGATGAACAGGTTCAACAGTTGGCCAGCAATATGGAAGAGAGCCAAAAAGAGCTGGAAGACGAGTTCCTGGCGGACAACCCGGAACAAACCCGGGAAGCCCGGGCCGAGCGCACGATGGAACGGGTTGAACGCTGGCTGGGGTCCCTCAACGAGCGACAGCGTGACACGGTCAACGCCTGGTCGGAAGGCCGGGGCAAGCAGACTGAAATCTGGCTGGAGGGGCGTCGGAATTGGCAACAGGCGTTAATCGATGCCCTGGCAACGCGAGACAGCGACGATTTTTCAGATCGAGTCCATTATCTAATGAGCAACTACGAGGAAGTTCGGGGGGAACGATACCAGCGGATGATGTCGGAAAGCCGGGCAGCCATGGCGGGCCTGATGACCGATTTACTGCAGCAGGCCGACCAGCGCCACCTTGACCACTTGCTGGAACAGGCGGCAACCATGCAGGGCGATTTCGATACCCTCGCCTGCACCAGCGAGGGTACCGGAAGCCTTAACGGCTAACGTCAGGACGCCCGGCTCAGATCGTCAGGTAACCGCCGTCCACGTTAATGCAGGTGCCTGTGGTATAGCTGGAAGCACCCGACGCCAGGTAAAGGACCGTGCCGGCCATTTCGTCCGGGTCTGCCACCCGCTTCATGGGGATGTGGGCCATCGCCTGCTTCTTGATGGCTTCGTTGCTGGTCAGCGCACTGGCGAACTTGGTGTCGGTCAGCCCCGGCAGCAGGGCGTTTACCCGAACCTTCTGCTGCCCCAGTTCCATGGCGAAGGACTTTGTCATGGATATCACCGCTGCTTTGGTGACGGAATAGATACCCTGGAAATGGCCAGGGTTAACACCATTGACCGAGGCCACGTTGATAATGGACCCACCGCCATTCGTCTTCATGATCTGTGCGCCGCGGGCACACATGAAGAAATAGCCGCGAATGTTCACGTCCACCGTCTTGTGGTAGGCGCCCAGATCCGTGTCTTCGATGGGACCGAAATAGGGGTTGGCTGCAGCGTTGTTCACCAGAACATCCAGCTTGCCGTGTTTCGATTCGATGTGCTGCCAGATGTCTTCAATCTGATCCATTTCGCCAATGTGGCAGGCATAGGCTTCGGCGCTGCCCCCGGCTTCGCGGATGCTACTGGCAACCGCCTCGCAACCGTCAATCTTGCGGCTGCTGACAATCACATGGGCGCCGTAGTTTGCCAGGGTGCGGGCGATGCTCTCGCCGATGCCACGGCTGGCGCCGGTGATCAGGGCCACTTTCCCACTCAGATCAAACAGGTCTTGCTTACTCATTCTTCACCTCAGTTCGTTATCGGAAGGTCACCAGGGAGGGATCTTCGGCTTCCAGGTGACTGTAATTGTTGAACACCGCCAGGCTGCGCCGGGCCCCGGAATGCAGAACCCGGGTAACACTGGTATTGGCAATCACGGAATTCATATCCAGGGCCTTGCGATCACTCAGTTCCAGCAGGTGCTGGGCGATCACGGCAATCGGGCCGCCGGATGTGGATACCAGGGTCTCGCCACCGTCGGCATACTCAATCAGTTGCTCCAGCGACGTAATCACCCGTTGACGGAACGCTTGCCAACTTTCGGTGTATTCGTGATCGTGTCCGCCACTGACCCAGCGCTGCATGGCTTCCTCGAACACCTGCTGGAACGCCCTTGCCGGCTTGGGGAAGGCGGCCAGATCACGCGCCATGCGTTCGCGGTCTTGCCACTCGGGGCGCAAACGCTCCACCACCTGGGTATGATCAAACTCGTTGAAGCCATCCACCGCCTGCATGTCTGGCAGTGCATCACCGTAACCACTGGCGATCGCCTCTACCGTTTCCCTATGGCGCTCCATGTTGCCGCCGAAGACCGCGTTGGGCGTCACCTTGCCCGCAAGCCACCGGCCGAGGACACGCCCCTGCTCCCAACCACGAGGAGAAAGCTGGTCATAGTTTTCCTTGCCGAAACTGGCCTGCCCGTGGCGAATCAGATAGATCGTTGCCATTACAGGTCACTCGCCTCGATCAGTCGCTGACAGCGTTTTTCCAGGTAGTTCGCGGCATGGCCAAAGGCGGCGAATCGCTTGTCTTTGGTCTGGCCGTGGTAAAAACGGTAATAGATCTGCTGGACAATCACCGCCAGCCGGAACAGACCATAGATCTCGTAGAAATCGAAGTTGTCGATCTTGCGGCCGGATTTCTCCGCATAGTAAGCGACCACTTCCTTGCGGGTCAGCATGCCCGGCTGGTGGGTCGGCTGTCGACGCAACATCTGGAACGGGCCTTCGTCATCGGCCTCAATCCAGTAGGCCAGGCTGTTGCCCAGATCCATCAGCGGGTCGCCGATGGTCGCCATTTCCCAATCAAGAACACCAATCACCTCGAACGGGTTGTCCTGATTGAGCACCACATTGTCGAAGCGGTAGTCGTTGTGAATGACCACCTGGGCAACGTCGTCCGGCATCTTGTCGTTCAGCCAGCCCATCACCGTTTCAAAGTCACCCACGTCATCCGTCTTCGCCTTGCGGAAACGGTCACTCCAGCCACCAATCTGGCGCTGCACATAACCGGCGCCCTTACCCAACTTATCAAGGCCGGTGGCCTTGGCATCGACATTGTGCAGGTCCACCAGTTTGTCGATCACATTCAGGCACAGCTTGCGGGTATCCGCCTCACTGAGCTCAAAGTCCTTGGGGAAATCCTGGCGCAGGATGATGCCTTTCAGGCGCTCCATGACGTAAAAATCGCAGCCCAGAATGTCGTGGTCGTCGCAGATGGCGACAATGTTCGGAACATACGGGAATTCGGGCTTGAGAGCCCGCATCACCTTGGCTTCCCGCAGCATGTCGTGGGCAGACTTGGCAATATGACCAAACGGCGGGCGCCGCAACACGTAAGAACGATCGCCATAGTCCACCTGGTACGTCAGATTGGATGCACCACCGGGATACTGCTTGATCGCAGGCGCGCCTTCCAGGTCCGGGATGGCCTGCTTCATGAAGCGGTCAACGGCCGCAATATCCAGCTCTTCACCTTCGCGGATATCAACAGCCTGGTCGATCTGGGTCATTCGGCTCTCCTCTGTTTAAACGATGGCGGTCAATATCGCCAGTCAGCAAGGCGGCAGGTCTCTTCAGAACACGCTGTAAATACGTCCCTGTACGCTCGTCCTCCGCCATCCATGGCTCCGGACGGTTCTGAAGAGACCTGCCGCCTTACTTCCTTATCTCGCAGTAGACTGATACTAGACCTTGCCACCCATTTTCTTCATCCAGCGCTTGCTTTCCTGATGCATCAACCAGTCAAACGCCTTGGGCGCGTGGCGTTTGAGTACCCACATGCGACGCTCTTTGGCGTGTGGCAGCACCCAGAAATCGCCTTTCTCTACCGAGCGGACAATATCCTCGGCCACGTTTTCAGCAGTGATGGTGGAGCGTTTCATCAGTTTGTTGACGTTCTGCTGAATGCCCGGAATATCCGACCGCATGCTGCTGGTCAGATTGGTCTGGAAAAACGCCGGGCATACGCAGCTAACGTGTATACCGGAGTCTCGCAGCTCCTGGCTGAGGGTTTCCGAGAGCGCAATCACACCGGCCTTGGACACATTGTAGCTGTCCATCAACGGCGCGAGCATAAGCCCGGCCATGGAGGCGATGTTCACGAACGCGCCGGAGCCCTGCTTCTTGAACTGCGGGGTAAAGGCCTTGCAGCCACGAACGACACCCAACACGTTGATGTCCATGATCCATTCCCAATCGGCCATGGTGGTGTCTTCAATCGAGCCCGCGGAAGCGACACCAGCGTTGTTCACCACCACGTCTACCCCGCCCCATTTGCCGGTGAGGTCCTCGCAGATCTTCTCAAGGTCGGTCAGCCGGCGCACATCGCACTCAACAAAGTAACCTTCGCCACCCGCGTTGTTGATCTCCTGCTCTACGGCAATGCCCTGCTCGGGATTAATATCGCCAATACAGACCTTGGCGCCTTCTTTGGCATACCGCAATGCAATAGCCCGGCCCAGGCCGCTGGCCCCGCCGGTTATAAATACTCGCTGTGTCATCTGTGTTTCACCGTTATCTTAGTTATCTGAATCCGTGCAAGAGCTGAAACCCCAAAACGCCAACTCGCAAGGTTTGACTGAGCGGACGGACGGGGTGTTCTGAAACTGTACGGAGCCATGGATGGCGGAGTCCAAGCGTCACATGGATGTGCCGAAGGAGCGTGTTTCAGAACGCCCCGTCCGTCCGCTCACACTCCGAAACTAGCGGGCTCACTTCCGGTACTTTGCCAGCTCCAGACGAGCAACCATCGCACGGTGAACCTCATCCGGGCCATCAGCCAGGCGCAAAACCCGAGCATAGGCGAACAGCTGAGTCAGTGGGAAATCATCGTCGCTGACACCAGCACCACCGTGAATCTGAATCGTATCGTCCACAATCTGCTGAAGCATCTTCGGAATAACCGCCTTAATCATGGACACTTCCTGCAAGGCTCCAGAGATACCTTTGGTATCCAATGCCCAGGCGCATTTCAGCGTCAGCAAACGCGCCTGCTCAATCGCCATACGGGCATTGGCAATCACATCCGGATTACCGCCCAGTTTAGCGATCGGCCGACCAAACGCCTCACGACTGGTCGCCCTTTTGATCATCAGTTCCAGAGTACGCTCCGCCGCACCGATGGCACGCATACAGTGGTGAACACGCCCCGGCCCAAGACGGCCCTGGGCAATCTCGAAGCCACGGCCGGGGCCCGCAATAAATGCAGTCTTGGGCAAGCGCACGTTGTCGAAGGACACAACACCGTGACCGTATGGCTCATCGTAGGCGCCGAACACCGGCAGCATTCGCTCAATTTTGACCCCAGGGGTATCCAGCGGCACCAACACCATGGAATGACGGCGGTGCTTGTGGGCATCGGGATCGGTCAGGCCCATGAATATGGCAACCTTGCAATCCGGGTGGCCAACGCCAGTGCTCCACCATTTGCGACCGTTGAGAACAACCTCGTCGCCATCCACGGTGGCCGTGGCTTCCATGTTGGTGGCGTCTGAAGATGCCACAGCTGGCTCTGTCATGCAGAAAGCGGAGCGTACTTCACCGCTTTGCAGACGGGGCAGCCACTCGGCTTTCTGCTCTTCGGAGCCGTAGTGGATCAGCACTTCCATGTTGCCGGTGTCCGGCGCGTTGCAGTTGAAGATTTCCGGGGCAATGAAGCTGCGGCCAGTTTCTTCGGCAATCAGGGCATAGTCGGAGTTGAGAAGCCCACACCCGTATTTCTCATCCGGGAAGAACATGTTCCACAGGCCCTGTGCTTTGGCCTTTGCTTTCAGTTCCTTGATGATGGGCAACACCACCCAGCGGTTTTCCTGCGCCATCAGTTCCTTATGGTACTGCTCTTCAATCGGGAAGATTTCTTCCTCCATGAAAGTTTTGACGCGCTTGAGATAGTCCTGGCCCTTCTCGGAAATACTGAAATCCATTGCCATGTCCTCTTGGTTTGACCGATATCGAGCCAGTCTAGTTTTCTATCCACTATTACGCGACTGAATAATTCTTATCATTTATCATAAGGCTGGCTTATTCGCGAAGGGGAGATGCTTATGGCACTGAATCGACTGGACCTGAACCTGCTGCATGTATTCGACACCATCTACCGGGAGGGCAGTCTGACCCGCGCCGCCCGGGCCCTCCACCTCACCCAGCCGGCGGTCAGCCATTCCCTGTCACGTCTGCGGGAGCATTTTGATGACCCATTGTTCAGCCGTCAGGGCAACCAGATGGTGCCCACTCCCCTGGCCCGTCGTTTCCTGGAGTCCATGCGCCCGGGGCTGACCCAGATACAGAGTGCGGTCAACCAGTTCCACGCCTTCGACCCTGCCAATCAGCGCAAAACCTACTCGCTGGCCTTGCGGGATATCCTCGAGTCGACGTTCCTGCCCAAACTGATGGGCCGGCTGGAAAGCTACCCTGAGTTGGAGATTGTCAGCCAGCGGGTGCCCCGGCGGGATATGGAAACCCAGCTAGCAGCGGGCAAATTGGATTTTGCGGTGGATGTGCTGTTGCCGGTCAGCAATCAGACGGGCCATGAACTATTGCGACACGACAGGTTGGTGGTGCTGGCGAGAAAGGGCCACCCGCTCACCGGCGGCGGCCTGACCTTGGACAAGTATCTCGAAGCCAAGCATGTACTGGTTTCGTCCCGGTCGGAGGGCCCCGGCATTGAGGACTTTGAGCTGTCGCGGTTCGGAGTGCAGCGAAACATTCGTCTGCGATGCCAGCACTACTACGCCGCCTGCCGGGTAGCTGAGGGAACCGACCTGTTGCTGACCATGCCGGAAAACTACGCGCGGATCATCGCGGAACGGGCTGACATCGATATTCTGACCACTCCGGTGGACCTACCCGGTATCGATGTGCATCTATACTGGCACAAGGCCTATGAAAGGGAGCCAGCGCTCATCTGGTTCCGGGAGCAGTTGGCCAGCATCGTGTGAGCGCCACCTTCAGTAGGCCCCCACCAGTTTCAGGAAACCAAGAAATCCGGCGGCGGTAATACCCAGTGACGCTACAACAATGCCGAAGCCCCACCAGATCGCGGCCCCATCAGACACCTCAGTGTCGTGCCCTCGCAAGGTGCGGTAGAACGCCCAGGGGCCAAGAATAAAGGCACCCAACACCGCAAACACCAGCCCCACACTGACGCCAGCAAATGTCCAGGTGGCCAGCACCGTGGCGCGATCAGATACCTGCTCCTTGACGCCATGGCGAAGCAGGAACTGTTTGCAGAAGAACCAGATCAGCGCGAACAGGATGATGACAAACAACAGTCCGCCAACGACGGTAATCAGGCGATAGAACAAGGCAAATCCTCAGTAAAATTAGTCAACCACAGCACTATAACCAGCAATCCATAACTGGTAAAACAAACGAGGGATTAAATGGTGTGGAATCCCCATGGCACATGACTACACTGAATCACACGACTGACTCTACGATCACAGCAACAGGAAGGAGTATCCGGAATGGCCCAGAAAACCCGAATTGCGGTGACCCCCGGTGATGGCATCGGTCCTGAAGTGGTTGCCGAGGCGGTACACTGCCTGGAGACCCTGCGCAAACGACACGATTTGCCGATGGAGTGGACACGCTTTCCCTGGCCATCCCATGCCTGGCACGAAGAAAACGGCGAATCCATGCCGGCTGATGCTCTGGACCAATTAAAATCCTATGATGCGATTCTGTTGGGTGCCCTGGGCGACCCCGGCCCGGTCGACGACCCGGACCGTTACCTGCTGCCAGACAGCATCTCCCTGGCCCCCCTGCTGGACATGCGCAAGGGATTTGATCAGTGGGTTTGCGAACGGCCCGCCAGACTGCTTCCCGGTGCCCGTCAGTATCTGGCGGATGAGCGCGCCAAAGACATCGACATGCTGGTGATTCGAGAAAACAGCGAGGGCGAGTACGTTAGCCAGGGCGGACGGCTCCGTAAGGGCGCACCGGATGAAGTGGCTACCCAGATGGAAGTATTCACCCGCCGGGCGACCGACCGGATTATCCGCTATGGCTTCGAGCAGGCCCGCCTGCGAGCCGCCGCACGCGCCGAAGAAGGCCGCACCCGACACTTCCGTACTCTGGACGGTAAAACCTGCGAAAGCCAGGTGTGCATCGTGACCAAACGCAATGCCCTACGCTATTGGGGCGACATGTACACCGAAGCCTTCGAAGAAATGGCGAAACAGTACCCCGACGTAGCAACGCACCACGAACTGGTGGATGCGGCCTGCATGAAGTTCGTTCAGGCGCCCTGGGCGTTCGATGTGGTGGTGGCCAGCAACCTGCAGGGTGACATCCTGACCGACCTGGCAGCCGTATTGTCCGGCGGCATGGGCGTGGCGCCCTCCTGCAACCTGAATCCCGACGAAAACGGCATGCCCTCGATGTTCGAGCCAACCCATGGCAGCGCACCGGATATTGCCGGCCAGGGCCTGGCCGACCCCACAGCAATGCTGTTCACCACGGCACGCATGCTGGAGTGGCTGGGGCGGAAGGACCCGGCTGTGGCCGCGGCCGGGCGGGAATTGTTTGACGCAGTAGCCGCTGATCTGGCGGAGAACGCCGGCAAATCCAGGGGTACACAGGAAATCGGCGCCGCCGTGCGCGAGCGCCTGGAGTCACTTACTCGGCCATAACGAACTCAAGCCGCCCGGGCGCAACCCTCACGTCCATGGGCACCATGCCGAACATTCGTTGGGTGAAGTCCGCTTCATCCAGCCGATACACCGGCATGGTTTCCAGCATCTGGGCAACCACCCTCATGACGTTATCCGTAACCGGTTTGAGATCCCCTTTGAAAAACGACGAATCGATACTGCTTTCCAACAGTTGCAGCCGCCGAATGTAGATCGCTTTCTCCTTACTGTCGTAAACAGGCGCTCCTTCCACTTTCAGGGCAATATCGACTGGCAGCTTTGCCATCAGCGCATTCAGGGCGACCTGCCCTCTCAGGTCAATGACAGCCACGTCACGGCCATCCGGGCCAAGGGTAATGTCCGCATTGCTCAGACTCAGGCTAAGTGGCGACCCGCTCTGCAGCTGCCGGCGATCAAAGTCACTGACGGTATCCTGAAAGTGGCGCTCCAACGTCGCTTCGGAAATGGAATAGGGTGACAGGCTGGCACAGCCGCCTAGCACAAACATGGATAACAGAATAACGGCCGAAAACAGGCGGGTTGATGCGTTGACCATCGAAAGACTCTCCTTTGCAGTTCCTCCTATCCTGAGCCAAGGTGGCTGCCCGGGCAAGCCGGGCAGGTTAATCATCGGTCAGGAATAAATAGACCCCGCCGAAGGTTGGCGGGCGGTTATTCGTTCTCGGCCCGGACAGTCACGGAGGGGGTCAGGTTCTCGTCGAGGACCACGTGGACCAGGATGGGCTGACAGCACACCTGGCAATCCTCCACGTACTCCTGATCTTCCACCGAAGGGTCGACGCTGAGATCCAGCGTCTCCCAACAGTAGGGGCATTGCACAAGCACTGAGTCCAGAGCCGACATGACGATCAGAACTGCTGCTTGGCCATCCAGGGGATGATCCGGTCGAAGGCTTCATCCAGTTTCTCGCACGTGGTCGAGAAACTGATCCGAACGGCGTTCGTGCACCCTTCCCCGAAGGCATCTCCCGGCACCAGGCAAACACCCGTTTCCTTGAGCATTCGCAATGCCAGGTCAGAACCGTCTACATGGGGCGGCAAATCCGGAAACGCAAAGAAGGCGCCACCGGGTTTGTACCCTGTCAGATACGGTGTCTGGTCGACCAATTCCACCACCTTGTCGCGGCGTTCACGGTAGATATCCACCATGTTCTTGACGCATTGCTGGTCTCCGGTGAGTGCCGCGACGCCCGCGAACTGGGACGGCGTGTTGGCGACAGAGGTGGTGAACATGTGAAAACGCCGCAGCGACTTGATCGCCGCCTGGCTTGCGATCACCCAACCTACCCGCAACCCGGCCATGCTATAGGTCTTCGAGAAACTGCTGATGCACATGATGTTGTCCAGGTCCATCGAGCAGTTCAGCACGCTGGCGAAGTCGTCATCGTCAAAGATGAGGTGGTCATAGACCTCGTCGGCGTATACCTGGATTCCCCGGTAGGCGCACTCTTCCAGAATGGTCTCGACGGTAGTGCGGGGGTATACGGCCCCGGTGGGGTTATTGGGGTTGTTCAGGATCAGTGCAAACGTGCGCGGCCCCATGGCCCGGATTACTTCGTCCGGATCCAACTGGTGGTCGTTATCCGCCCGGGTGGGCACAAACTTGACCTCACCACCGTTCATGCGAATCAGCGGTGCGTAAAGCAGGAACGACGGGTCAGTCACGATGAACTGCCGGCCTGGAGCAGACGTCGCCGAAATCGCCAGGTACATCGCCTCGGTCGCCCCGCTGGTGATCAGGATGTTGTCCCGGGTCAGCTTGCGATCGTAACGTGCGCCATAGTAATCCCGCAGGGCAACCAATAACTCGGGCAGGCCCGCGTCCATGGTGTACCCCGTCTGCCCGGCATTGAGCGCGTCAATATAAGCGTCAATGACATGCTTGGGGGTTGGCAAATCCGGCTGACCGATGGAAAGATGAATGACATCCTTCATGGTGGCCGCCATATTCACCATGCGACGAATGCCCGGCACCGGAACCGCCTGCATCGCCGGGTTCCAACTGGCCTTGTTCTTCCGGTATTTCACTTTACGCGGTTTGGTCTGGCCGGTTTCTCGATTGGCGGCTTCTGCCATAAACACCTCCTGGACGCGGGGCAAAATAGTAGCTACTCCTGCAGGTTAGTCAGTAAACAGGGGCCGTACAAGACATAAAACAGAAAGATTGGATTACCGGAACGAAACGCCGTAGTACCCGCTATAACAAGGGCTACGACCTTTATCTTATATGGGGTCAGGTTGACCAGTTCAGGCTCAGATACCAGACTGTAGACTCGACATCCGGACTGTCGATTCCCGCGGCCGGACGCGGACAAACTGCATTGGCGGAGGACAGATGACCCAACACAGCAAACCGGTTGTAACCGTTCTGACAGCACCCGGTGAAAACGAGCCTCCTGGCATGGATGCCCTGCGGGCACGAGCAGAGGTTCGCTTTGCCTCTGACGAGCCCACTCTGCGGGACACCTTGCCGGGCACCGACGTAATGATGGTGACGGACTTTCGTACCGAGGCCCTGGCCGCCGCCTGGCCGTCAGCGGACAAACTGCAGTGGATCCACGCCACCAGTGCCGGCGTGGATGCCTTGATGTTCCCGGACCTTATTGAAGGCGACGTTACCGTAACCAACGCCCGAGGCATCTTCGACCGCACCATTGCCGAGTACGTGCTGTGCACGATTCTGATGTTCGCCAAGGATTTTCCCCGCTCCCTGCGCCTGCAGGCAGAGCACAAATGGCAGCACCGGGACACCGAAAGAGCTGAAGGCAAACAGGTACTGATCGTTGGCGCCGGTTCCATCGGCGGGCAGATTGCCCGGCTATGCAAGGCCGCCGGCCTGAAACCCCACGGTATTGCCCGCAAACCCCGCCACGACGATCCGGATTTTGTCGCGGTTCACGGCAATGACGACCTCACCGAGCAACTGGGCCTGGCGGATTTCGTAGTCATCGCCGCCCCACTGACCCCCCAGACCGAAGGCCTATTCAACGAAAAAGCCTTCAAGGCCATGCGCAAGTCCGCCCGCCTGATCAACATTGGTCGCGGGCCCGTGGTGAAAACCGACGACCTGATTGCCGCCCTGAATAACGGCGACATCGCTGGCGCGGCGCTAGACGTGTTCGAGGAAGAACCCCTACCGGCGGATCATCCGCTTTGGGATATGGAAAATGTCATCATGACCGCCCACATGTCTGGCGATTTTATCGGCTGGAAACGGGCGCTGACCGACCAGTTCCTGGAGAACCTGGACCGCTGGCATCAGGGTGAGGAGCTGTTCAATCTGGTGGATAAGAAATTGGGGTATGCCAGTAAAAAGTGAGCACGCCCGCTCAAACAAAAAAAAGCGGAAATCCCATTCGCAGGGATTTCCGCTTTTTCAATTCAATAGAACCTCTGGGCCAATCAGCTACCAGACAACGACGTATCCGAAGGATCTATCTCCATTTGCTGGATCGCAATTACCGCCTGGGTCCGGTTGCGAACCCCCAGCTTCCGGAACACCGCCGTGATATGGGCCTTGATGGTAGCCTCTGAGACGTCCAGATCATAAGCGATCTGTTTGTTCAAAAGCCCCTCAGCCAGCATACCCAGCACCCGGAACTGCTGCGGCGTCAGTGACGCCAGTTTTTCGGAGAAGTCCGTCATGTCCGAATGCATCCGCTCGATCTTGTCCGCCACACCCTCCGGCAACCAGACGTCCCCTTCCAGGACTGCCTGAATCGCCTCGGTGATGGTTGGCAGAGGCGCCGACTTCGGAATAAAGCCCGACGCCCCGTAGTCGATCGAACGGCGCATCACCTGCATTTCTTCCGATCCTGACACCACCACCACTGGCAGGCCGGGGTACTGCCCGCGCATGAACACGAGCCCCGAAAAGCCGTGGGCGCCCGGCATGTTCAGATCCAGCAACACCAGATCCGCATCCGGATGCGACTCTACCGCCGCCTGCAGCGCCTTGATGCTGTCCACTTCCACTGTCTTGGCATCAGGTACCGCCTGACTGACCGCCTGTTTCAGAGCTGCCCGAAACAGCGGGTGATCATCGGCGACGATAATAGTTTGTGTCATTCAACAGATTCCTCACAGGGTCACAGCCTGATAGCAAGCAGGCCTTACTTGTTCGCACGACCGCTTATCAGGTCATCCACCACGCCCGGGTCCGCCAGAGTGGAGGTGTCGCCCAGCTGATCGTGCTCATTGGATGCGATTTTACGCAAAATACGACGCATAATCTTGCCAGAACGAGTCTTGGGCAGTCCAGGCGCCCACTGAATTACGTCCGGAGACGCAATCGGCCCGATTTCCTTGCGCACCCACTGGACCAGTTCCTTCTTCAACTCGTCGCTGGGTTCCTCGCCATGAACCAGGGTTACATAGACATAAATGCCCTGCCCCTTGATTTCGTGGGGGTAACCAACCACAGCTGCTTCGGCAACCTTGTTGTGGGCTACCAGGGCGCTCTCAACCTCAGCGGTCCCCAGGCGGTGGCCGGACACGTTCAGAACATCGTCCACCCGGCCGGTGATCCAGTAGTAGCCGTCTTCATCACGACGGGCACCGTCGCCAGTAAAGTACATTCCCTTGTAGGTACTGAAGTAGGTTTGCTTGAAGCGCTCATGATCACCGTAGATGGTGCGCATCTGGCCAGGCCAGCTGTCCAGGATCACCAGGTTGCCCTCAGTCTTGCCTTCCAGGATATTGCCGTCATTATCCACCAGTGCCGGCTTGACGCCGAAGAACGGCACAGTCGCGGAACCCGGTTTCAGATCGATGGCGCCCGGCAGCGGCGAAATCAGGATGCCGCCAGTTTCCGTCTGCCACCAGGTGTCCACAATCGGGCACTTGCTGTTACCGATTACGCGATGGTACCACTCCCAGGCTTCCGGGTTGATCGGCTCACCCACCGAACCCAGCAGGCGCAAACTGTCGCGGGTGGTGCCGTTCATGCAGGACTCACCTTCGGCCATCAAGGCACGGATGGCGGTAGGTGCGGTGTACAGGATATTGACCTTGTGCTTGTCCACCACCTGACCCATACGGGAGGTATCCGGGTAGTTGGGTACACCTTCAAACAGGACGGTAACAGCACCATTGGCAAGCGGGCCGTACAGAATGTAGCTGTGACCGGTGACCCAGCCAAAGTCCGCCGTACACCAGTAGACGTCGCCATCGTGGTAATCGAAGACGTATTCGTGGGTCATGGAGGTAAAGACCATGTAGCCACCGGTGGTATGCAATACGCCTTTCGGGGCGCCAGTGGAGCCGGAGGTGTACAGCATGAACAGCGGATCTTCGGCGTTCATGGGTTCTGCAGGGCAATCCGTGGACGCGCCCTTCATCAGCTCCTCGTAACTCTCGTCACGACCGTCTTTCCAGGGCACATCACCGCCGGTACGCTTGACCACGATAACCTTGTCCACATCTGCGCCGGCTTCCTTACTCAACGCAGCGTCGACGTTTTTCTTGAGAGGAATCTTGCGGCCGCCGCGGACACCTTCATCAGCCGTTACCACGAATCGGGATTTACCATTAGCAATCCGGGCACCCAGTGCTTCCGGAGAAAACCCGCCGAAGACAACAGAATGGATAGCGCCGATGCGGGCACAGGCCAGCATGGCAACACCCGTTTCAACAATCATGGGCATGTAGATAGTGACAACATCGCCCTTCTTGACGCCCTGATCTTTCAGAACGTTCGCGAACTTACAGGTTTCTTCGTACAGTTCGCGGTAGGTCACGTTGCGGGAATCGGCCGGGGCGTCGCCCTCGAAAATGATGGCCGTCTGATCACCGCGCTTTTCCAGGTGACGGTCCAGGCAGTTAGCGGCGGCGTTCAGTTGGCCGTCTTCAAACCATTTGATGGATAGGTTGTCGTAGTCGTAGGTGGTATTTTTCACCTTCGAGAAGGGCTTGATCCAGTCCAGTCGCTTGCCGTGTTCAGCCCAGAAGGTCTCCGGGTCATTCACCGACTGTTGGTACATCTTCTCGTACTGATCCCGGTTTAGCAGGGCCCGTTTGGCCACGTCCGGACTTACCGGATAAACCTGTTTATCAGTCATTGTGCTCCCCCTTATTAGTCAGAGTCTGTTGTCATTATCGGTTATTTAATAAAGAGCGTGACGGGCAAAAAAGCCCTGAAGACGGATACCCATAGTTCAACACGCGTGCCAGTGAACAATGAATTAGACTAACGTCCCAATCCGCCAGCACTTTTAGCTAGAATGACGGTCTCACGAGGGGTGACCCTATGTTCTGGAGCCTGCCCTAAAGGATAGACCCGCCAGCGGAAACAACAAGTGAGCTTCCGCCCCCCGGGAACCGGGGGGACGGGTAGAAAGGACAGCCGACTGACCGGGTGTCAGGCGGCTTTCTTGCGGGTCTGGGCAGCCCGCAGGCTGTACAGTTTCCTCTCCTTGAGAGCGTAACGGTTAAGACCTCCGAGGTGGATCTTGCACAGGTACAGCTGCCAGTCGATCTGGCGTGCATCCACCGGGAACAGGACACGATCCAGTTCACCCATGCGGGAAGCCAGGGCCATCAGCGAATCGTTACGGAAGATGTAATCCGGTGCAGTGTAGAAACCAAAGATGGTGGCGAGTGAACGCGTGGTATCGAGGTTTTTGAGAACCTTTAGCTCACGGTTCTGGCCAGCCAGCCTCAGTGCCTTGCCAGCGATGGACAACGGCACGCGCATCCCGCCAACCACAACATCAAACAGCTTGCGATTGACCGCCACAAACGGTTTCGTGGGCCGTCGATAGAACAACTGGTCATACGCTGCATAGTTGGACTTGGCTTCGGCCATCAGGTAGTCAATGAACGTGCCCAGCGAAATTGGGTTTGAACCGCCACTGCAGCATTGATAGATGCGGCGATGCCCAGGCTCGGAAATGGCTTCAGCCAGGGACAGGATAATGCTGTTGGCCACCAGGTCCACCGGAATCACGTCGATAATACCGCTGCGTTTGCCGGGAAACAGGGAGACCTTCTCACGGGCGTAGGCAAGTATGATCGCATCCGCCACCTTCACACCTTCAATCCATCCCGGCGAGGGTTCTTCCAGTGCACTTTCAATGATGGAAGGGCGAACAATTGTGAGTGAGCGCCCGGAAAGGGCTTTCATCAGGAGTTGCTCACCCAGCCATTTGGTAAACGTGTAGGTGTCGCTCCAGCCGTAGTTGTTGGCCTCGCGAATACCCAGGTCCACGAGCTTTTTCTCAAGCACTTTGCCGGAGTATCGGGCCTTCACGTCGGAGATCTTGTCCTGCAGAAGGTGTACAAGCTCTTCCGTTTCATAGTATCCGTCGGTGCTGCGGGGGATAGACTCTCCCGCCGGCTTGATAACGGACTCCGTGATCTGACCGGAATTTTTTCCGTTGACGTAGCAGGTGGATACCTGGATGACCGCCATAGTGCTGTTGAGCTCCGCCAGAGCGGCAACGTTCTCGAGGCAAAGGGTATTGATCTTCAGCGCCTTATCGAGCTCCTCCCGGAAATTTACGCTGGCTGCGGAATTGATAAACGCATCGACCTGCCCGGCAAGAGCACGGAACCGCTCCTGCGTAAGCCCAAAACGGGGTTCAGTCACTTCGCCGGTGATGCAATGAACGCGTTCCTCAAGAAAGCTTTCGAACGCCTCGTTGTCATCGTGCCTAAGGCGCTCGAACACGGAAGAACTCGCGATCTCATTGAGAAATCGTTCCCGCGCTGCCGGATGCCTTTTGTTACCGCGGATAAGCAGATGGATCCCGCCAATATCCGGCACCGTGCGAATCAGTTTTTCCAGTACCACCTTACCAAGAAACCCGGTGGTGCCGGTGATCAACACGTGTTTACCACGTAGTTGCTCAAGAACACCGGACGCTGACGCTCCATTCTGTTGCTGCTGTGTTGCCATGGCGAGAACTCCTTCTCAAATTCACTGTGTAGCCATCAAATGCAGTGGGTTTTACTGCATTTTGCGGGCCACGATTCCGGGAATAAGGCTGATTTTTGCACAGACCGAATGACAGTGCGGTGACATAGAGCAAAGTTACGCTACAAATTGCATCAATAAAATGACCATAAAATAAGGTGACTAAATGCAAAAAAAAGGAATGGAGAGAAACCGGATAAAAGGCGCTCAGGAACCGTTCTTGTCGGTGTCCGCCAGCGAGCGTAGAAGCTGATCCAGGGAGATATTGGACGGCTGCTCCTTAAGCGCCCGAATCAACCGGCTTTGTTCACCAAAACTGATACGGTCGTAGTACGGCTCCCGCTCTGGCTTATTTACTATTGCTTCCGCCTTACGGGGAACTGCCGCAGGGTCAACTTCTGCAGCGAGATGGCGAAGATGAGTCGCCATATGTTCTCGTTGTTCCTTTTCCAGTTTGTCCCAATTGAGAGAGGCTAAACCGGTCTGGATAATCTCAATGGCATCTGCATCCATTCTGCGCCCTAACAGTGCAAAGAGCCCCTGAAACGCTTCATAACGCAGCAGCGGCTTATCATTGCTGTCAGCCAGTATTTCACCGAGCTCTGCTGTCAGCCGCTTGCATTCCTGGGCCGGGTCTTTTGGTGCTTTTGCCTGGCCACCGCCGGACGCAGGCGCCGTATCCGCTGGGCCGGACGACACCCGGTGCCAATACGCCGCAATCCCCGCCTTTCGCGGCGGCAACTGGCGCAGCCGCACGTTCAGCATGTCAGCCAATGTTCGGAATTGACGGCTGGACGGATCAGAAGCCGGCAACAGTGCCACAGGGCGTTGATTCATCACTGACTGGCGCAAGGTTTCGTCACGCCAGATCGCACCCAGGTAATGCAACTGCAACCCCAGGTGCCGAACTGCAGCAGCATCAAGGCGCTGAAACACGGATCGAGCCTGACTTGCACCCTGGGCCATGTTCACCAACACGCTCGGCGTCCTTCGGTAGCCACGACGAATCAGAAGTTTTATCAGGGAGAAGGCATCGGTCAGCGATGCAGGGTCTGGCGTGACCACGACGCAGGCCAGTTCCGCCGCCGCAATCATGTGCATGCCGGTCTTCTGCAAACCCGAGGCCGTGTCTGTGATCACGTAGTCGTAGTTTTTCTCCAGCCTCGACAACGCCTTGAGAACACGCAGGCTTTCTTCAGCGGCCATATCCACACATTGTTCAACTCCCGAGGCGCCGGGAATGATGTGCAAACCCCACTCCGCTTCCATAATCACGTCGCGGAGAGAGCACTCACCGGCCATTACGTTGGCCAGGGTGCGCTCCGGATACCGGCCCAGCATGATACTGACATTAGCCAGATCCGTGTCACCATCCAGCAACAATACTCTGTAACCCTCTCGCGCAAGGGTCAGGGAAAGGTTCAGTGCCACCGATGTTTTTCCGACGCCACCTTTGCCACCGGTTATGGCCAGTGTTCTGGGTTGCTTCGGAATGTGCCTGGAAGTGCGGGAATCGGTCATGAATGCTTAATAGGCGCTGTCTTGTCCGTCGACTGACACGTGATCCGGGTAAAATTTGAGTACTGTGTCAAAGTGTAACCCGGACGGAGTTCTAACTGTAGACAAAAAGAGACGGGTTGAATGCCCGATCATGGACGGTTTTGCGACATTTAACCTGTAAAAAGTTTACACACATCACAACACGGGTAATACTCTGCTTAAAAAAGGACCAATAACTGTTTAATAAATGCAGGTTATTGACTAAGCTCCATCGGGTTAATGTTTATGAACAAGTCGTCAGATACTAACGAAATATCTGGCGCGTTACACAGGCAGGCCTATGCAGATTGCCCCTGACATACAGCTACCGAGTCTCCCGGAGGTTACCCTTCGGGCGCTTGAGGCCTGCCATCAGGATGAAAACTATCGCCGAATAAGTGACATTGTGTCTGCCGACACCGCTCTGGTCACTCGCGTTCTCGCCCTCGCCAACTCGGCACTGTACGGCCCCACCTCGCAAATACGTTCCATTGACCAGGCCCTGCTCCGGCTGGGAACCCGACGTTTTCACACCCTGGTTCTGACTGCTGCACTGCGCCAGATTCTTTACGAACTCGGGGCAGACCAGTGGCAACAGCTGCGGGACTTCTGGCGCCATTCCCTGACCACCGCCCTGACGGCCAGGGCTCTGGCAACACTGACTCGCTACCCCGAACCCGACCAGGCGTTCATGCTGGGTATGTTGCACAACGTAGGCGAGCTGATCGCACTGAAAACACCGCCTGGAGAAACCCAGCAATACTACTTTGACCACCAGTCCGATATTGCTGCCGAACTGGTCAATTCATGGGGGCTGGGCCCCATGGCGGTTGACGCTATGCGCTATCAGCAGGCCATGCCAACGGAAATACAGGATGCCGGGCACCTGGTCAAACTGATCAGTCTGGCAACGCGCCTGGCACTCTCGGACGCGGCGGGCATTGCGGCGGCGGGGACCATTTTTGGGCTCAATGAAGAGCTCACGCGAGAGATCAACCGCAGGATCGACCAGGAAGTGAGCGGCGTGGCCGAGTCACTGGGCATTCCGCTATCGGAAGACTACGACGCCCGCCATTCCAACCACAAACTCAAACAGACCATACTGAAACAGGCCATGGCCAGCCAGGCGCTGGAACTGTCGCCGATTCGCGGCAGTGCCCAGGAGAGTCTGGCCTCAACCGTCACCAGCCTGACACTGATCACCGGCCTGCCGGCACTGTATTTTGGCCAGGCCGGAGACGGGCTGACACTGCTATCCGCCAGCAACGGCGATACTCCTGACCTTACAGTTGCCAGCGGGCCGGCCACCAGCGTGTTGACCGAGGCCTACAGCAGCGGCACCGCCCTGTGTCTTGGTGACCGCACAACGACTGTGCTGGACCGCCAGCTGCTTTCTCTCTTGAAAACCCCTTCTCTGGTGGCTATTCCCGTTCGGGGGGAAGATCAATGTGCTGGCGTCTTTGTCGTCGGTACCGACCATGACAGTTCCGGTCAGACAGAAGAAATCGGTCGCCTGTTCAGCGCCAAACTGTCTGACGCCGTCACTGCCACGCTAGCCAATAGTGGTACCCAGGACAGTATGGAGTCGGAACTGGCCCGACAGGCCATTCGTCGCCAGGTCCATGAGGTGAGCAACCCGCTGACCATCATCCGGCAATATATCTATCAGCTACGGAACCGGCTGGATGATGACGAAGTACAGGAAGAGCTGGACGTCATACGTGACGAACTCGATCGCGCGGGGGATCTCCTGTTGCAGATCAGCCGGGGTCCGGGCCATGATGCAGCAAACCCGACCGGCGTCTGCAATCTTAATGACGAACTGAGAATTCTGCGGGACTTGCTGGAAGACAGCCTGTTCAGCGGCGACGACATGGCGCTGGAGCTTGACCTGTGCGCGGACCCCACCGATGTTACCGTGCCCGGTGCGGTCATCCGGCAGGTGGTTATCAACCTGGTCCGTAATGCGGCAGAATGCCTTGTTGACGGTGGCGAAGTGGCTATTCACACACAGGCACCGGTCTGGCAGAGCGGAAAAACCTGGGTGGAACTGGAAGTGGCGGACACCGGTAATGGAATTCCCGACGAGGTCCGAAAACACTTGTTTTCACCGGTTCAATCCACCAAGGGCAAGGGCCATAGCGGCCTGGGTCTGAGCGTGGTCAAACAGTTGATTGATGACATGGAGGGCATCATTAGTTGCCGCACGGGGCGCGGAGGGACAGCATTCCGAATTCTGTTTCCCGCGGCGGCAAATAAAAAAAACGATGAAAAATGACGAAGAAACGACGGGCTACTGACATGAAACCTGCGAGCACCGAGTGGACTTACGGCGACGACGGAAAGGCGCGCATCCTGGTCGTCGACGATGATCCGAGACTGCTTTCCGGCCTTGCTTCACTGCTCAGAAGCAAGGGGTACGAGGTCACCGAAGCGGAAGGTGGGCGCATGGCCTGTCGCATCCTTGAGACCGAATCGTTCGACCTGGCAATGCTGGATCTTCGCATGCCCGATGTGGACGGATTCGGTGTGATGGAACGCCTGTCATCGGAACAACCAGAATGTGGCGTGATTGTCGTGAGCGGTGAAAGCTCGTTCAGCGCCGTCAGCCGCGCCCTGCGCCGGGGGGCACTGGACTATATCCGCAAACCGTTCGACCCGGAAGAACTGCTGGCAACGGTCGACGGCGTGCTCGGCAAGCGTTCTCTGCTTCGCGCCCACGAGCACATACGAATGCGCCTGGAAAAGTCCGAGGAACTGCATCGCTACATCGTCAACAGCTCACCCGATATCGTTTTCATGCTCGATGGCGACGGGCATTTCTGTTTTGTGAACAGCAAGATTGAGAGTCTGCTTGGCTACCAACCCGCTGAGCTGTGCGGGCGTCACTTTCGCCACATCCTGGATGACCGGGACATCGCCCGGGGAACCTATGCCCTGAAAGGCCCGAATATCAGCGCCGACAATCCCCGGACACTGGAAGTTCGGCTCAAGACCCGAGGCAGCCGCAAAGCCACCCGACACTTTGAAATTACCGCGTTTCCGATTGACCCGGAAACCTGGCCCCACACCGTTCACGACGACGGCAAATACAATGGTCGCGAGGCCCGCTACTACGGCACTGCCCGCGATGTGACCGAGCGTAAGGAAGCGGAAGCCTTTATCAACTTCCAGGCCTACCACGACTTGTTGACCCGACTGCCAAACCGCGCCCTGTTCAAGGACCGGCTCGACCTGGCCATCACCCACGCGCGCCGCAGTGAGCAGAAGCTGGCGGTGATGTTCCTGGACCTTGATCGCTTCAAGGTTATCAACGACACGCTGGGACATGCCATGGGCGATCGCCTGTTGCAGGCTGTCACACAGCGACTGGAACGGTGTCTGCGCAAAGGGGACACCCTGTCACGCTTCGGTGGCGATGAATTCACTCTGCTGTTGCCGTCGATCCACGGTTACGAGGACGCAAGACAGATTTCAAAGAAGTTGATCAAGGCCTTGCGCGCGCCTTTCCAACTGGGCGAACACGAAGTTTTCGTAGGTGTGAGCATTGGCATTGCCACCTACCCGGAAGCCGGCGAATCCATGGATCAACTGATCCAGAACGCCGACATTGCCATGTATCACGTCAAAGCACGGGGCAAGGATGGCTATCGCTTCTACTCGGAGAGCATGAGCATTGACACGGCCAACCGCCTGAGCCTGGAAAGAGACCTTAGGATGGCACTGGAGCGCGATGAGTTGCGGGTGTTCTATCAGCCGCAAGTCTGTTCCTCGAGCAATCGCGTGGTGGGTTTGGAAGCGCTGGTGCGCTGGCAACATCCGGAAAGGGGATTGCTCTATCCACGGGACTTCCTGCCGCTGGCGGAAGAAACCAAACTCATTGCCAAACTCAGTGAATGCGTACTCGACCAGGCCTGCCATGATGTCGGCCAGTGGATTCGAGAAGGACACAGCGACCTGCGACTGGCCGTAAACCTGTCCCCGGTCCAGGTGGAGCACCCAAGGTTTGTAGAGACCCTGATGGCTCAACTCCAGGCCCACGGCTTCCCACCCCAAAACCTGGAAATCGAGATCACTGAAAACGTGATCATGAACGATCTTGAGCAGATCAGTCAGAAACTCCGGGAATTAGCGTCATTGGGCGTCAGAATTGCCATTGATGATTTCGGCACCGGCTACTCCTCCCTGAACTACATTCACCGGCTGCCCATTCACACCCTGAAAGTGGATCAGTCCTTCGTCAAAGCCATTCGCAGAGGCGAAGATGGTGCCTGTATTGTAAACGCCATTGTCGCCATGGCCCATGGACTGAAACTTCAGATCGTGGCGGAGGGTGTGGAAACGGACGAACAGCTCACCTACCTCAAAAGCCTGGGATGCCACCAGGTTCAGGGATTCTTCTACGGCCCGGCGCGGCCTGCAGACGTCATCGGCAAAACCCTCGGACATACCCCGGCGCGCGCCGTCGCTTTCTAACCTACCGCATTATCGATACTCCATTGTCGGACAGTCAGATCTAAAATGTTGATCTGGTTTGCAAAGTGTTGCTGTTCGTTACGTTATGTATCTGGAAATGCGCGGTACTGCACATAATTCCCCCACCGGCTTCTCTAAGCTCAAATCCATCAGGCGCTTCCTTCAATTCACCTGACGGTGAATCAACAATCACAAGAAGAATGGAAGCATCCCCAGGATATGGACAGGCAGAAGTCACCATGCGCGATAAATACAAATACATTGGCCCGGTATACGATTTTCTGAGCAACCTCTACAGCGGCAAGAACATCCATCGCTGCAAGACTGCCATGCTCGATGTGGAAACCGTCAAGCCCGGCGCCCGCATCCTGTTTGCAGGCGTGGGCCATGGCCGTGACGCGATCCGTGCCGCAGAGTTGGGCGCGGACGTGACCGTGGTGGACCTCTCCGAGACCATGCTGCGCAAGTTTGCCGAAGCCCAGGAAAAAGAGGCGCCGCACCTGACCATCCGCCGCATTCACAGCGACATCATGAAGGTCGATGAGTTCGAACAGTACGACATGGTGGTCGCCAACTTTTTCCTCAACGTGTTTGACGAAGACATGATGGTGCGGGTGCTGGAGCATCTGATCCGTCTGGGCAAGGCCGACGCCAGGGTGGTTGTGGGTGACTTCTGCTACCCCACCGGCAACATTGTGGCCCGCCTGTTCAAGAAGATGTACTGGTACATGGCCGTCTTCATCTTCTGGCTGTTCGCCAACAATGCCTTCCACAAGATTTACAACTACCCCGAACACATGCAGCGCCTTGGCCTGCACGTTACCGAGAAAAAGCATTTCAAGCTGCTGAACATGAACTGTTACTGGTCGATCCTGGGACGGAAACAGGTGTAGACACGAGGCCTCACGCCGGATTTAAAACAATAAACGGGGGAGTTTCACAATGTCAGACCAGATCCTTTCACTCGATGGCGTACGCTCTCTGGACGAAGGTGTATTTACCTTTCCGGAGCGCATCAGTTACCTCAAGAAGTACGGCACCCATTCCCAGTCGTTCTCGACGTTGCAACCTGAGATGCAGTATTTCGATGTGCCCGGCGTTGGCTACCTGGCGTATATGCGCAAATGGGGCGGCACGTTCGTGCTCTCCGATCCTGTCACCGCACCGGAACACTTTGAGTTGATCCTGGAACAGTTTCACCAACGCTTCCCTTCCGCCTGCTACATCCAGGTATCCAAACCTGTCGTGGACTACCTCTACCGCCGCTTTGGCCTGTTTGGCACCCAGTTTGGCAGCGAATCCCGTATCAACCTGAAAAACTGGTCGCTCAGCGGGAAGAAGAAACAGATCCTGCGCACGGCCCTCAACCAGGCGGAAAAAAACGGCATTACCGTGAAGGAGCGCTTCAGCGATGACCACACCCGCGAAATTTCCGATGCCTGGATTCGCACCCGTAAATGCAAGAGCAAGGAGATCCGTTTCCTGATACGTCCCATGGAGATGGAGTACCGGGAGAACGAACGCCATTTCTACGCGTACCAGGATGGCAAGGCCGTGGGCTTTATCTACTTCGACCCCATCTACCGCAATAACGAGATCATCAGTTACGTGCCTAACATCTCAAGGGCTAACGCGGATTTCCGCCAGGGTATTTTCTACACCCTGATGGCCCATGCCATGGATGTGTTCAAGGCCGAAGGCGTGCCCTATCTGGACCTGGGTTTAATTCCGCTATCCCTGGACCCGGCTACCGAGCACCAGGAAAGCCGACTGCTCAAGCGCATCATGCACGGCCTGTATGAGAAGGGGAACTTCCTTTACAACTTCAAGGGCCTGGAATTTACCAAGTCACGATTCCGTGGCGACAACTTTAAAACCTACTGTTGCCACCGCCGATCCTTACCGGCACTGGAGTTCCTGGCCATGTTCAAGCTGACCCGCTTGCTGTAGCACCGACTACCGACGAGGACCAGTTACCACGGATCTCGTTGGTGGCCAGGCTGAGCCCATCCAGGAACTCCCCGATACCTCGTGGGATGTCCCCGGAAAACAGGGCGGCATCAACCACATCGCCATCGCTGTTGAGGGCCATAAGACTTTTCACTTCCAGCCCCTGCTGTTCGAATAACCAGGCCGCTCGGCGGGCGATGGCCTCTCCGGAATCCACCCAGTGTTTTACGGTCGGCAACTGGCTCTGCAGCAGATCCTTTATCAGCGGGTAATGAGTGCAGCCCAGAACCACAGTGTCCACACCCACGTCCCGGAATGGTTGCAATGCCACGGACAAGGCCTGCTCGGGGACTGGCGAACCGGACACCAGATTTTCGATCCATTGCACCAAGTCCGGATGCCCCAGCCGTTCCACCGTGCAATCACTGGCAAACTCGTCAATCAGGTCGGCAAGGTAGGGCCGACGAACAGTGGCGGGGGTGGCCAGCAGACCAATACGGCGGTTTTCAGACACCGCCGCCGCAGGCTTTACCGCCGGCACCACGCCGATCACCGGTATCGGTGTCATGGTCCGAAGATGCGGCAATACCACAGTGCTCGCAGTGTTGCACGCCACCACAATGACATCACAGGGAAATTCCGACAGCGCCAGCCGGATCAGTGTCTGGCTGCGCTCAATGACCACCGCTTCCGGCTGGGCGCCGTAAGGAAAGCCAGCGTTATCAGCCAGGTACACCAACTTCACCCCCGGCAATTGTTGGTGGATACAAGCAGCAACGCTCAATCCGCCAACGCCTGAATCAAAGACCAGCACTCTTGGCGCAGTCACGACGATGCCCCCTGCCCTTTAATTTCCCGCACCATGGCCTGGATCAGGCCGCCGGAGATGGTGGTCACCGGCGGCACAGGTGGCATATCGCCCGGCAGAAACCAGTCCGCTTCCGCAATTTCGTCTTCCTGCAGCACCAGCTCGCCCCCGGCGTAGTCTGCAAAAAAGCCCAGCATTAACTGATGGGGAAACGGCCATGGCTGAGAGGAGTGGTAGCGAACCCCACTAACCTCAAGGCCGGTTTCCTCTTTCACTTCCCGGGCAACCGCCGCTTCAATGGTTTCACCCGGCTCCACAAAGCCCGCAATCAGGCTGAAATAATGACGCTTTGTCCGCGATGACCGGGCCAGCAACATGCGTTCACCACGGCGGATAACCACAATTACGCAGGGCGCCAGCCTGGGATACCAGGGAATGCCGCAGGGCTTGCACCACTTGGCCCTTTCCAACGGGTGCAGCTCTGTCAATTCACCACAGCGGCCGCAGAAGCGGTGATCCCGCCACCACTGATGCACCTGGAACGCGGTGCCCAGCATTTCCGCGGGAGCATCCTCCATCAGCAGCAGCGCTTCCCGAAGCGTCACCCGTTCTGTAGACCCCGCCAGTCTGGCCGCGTCGGCTTCGGCCACGTAGACAGGCTTGCCGTCCATCTGGCCAACATACACCGGCCCGATATCACCGTGCGTACTAGGGGCAATCATCCGCCAAGGCTTCAGCCAGCCAACGTCGGGCTTCAGCACCGCATCACCGTCGATGGCCAACACAAGATCGTCATCGTCGGGCCCTTTCGAAGACCAGCCGGGAGTCCATAACGCCATAATCCGTGTCCAGAAGCTATTATGTGGGTAGAGCTGGAAATGTATCACAGCGGCACAACACAACAGAACGACCGCATGGCTTTCCGCACTGCACGCAACCAAGTAAACTTACCGCCTGTTTTGTGAACCGGAGCGACCGTTTATGCGTTTTTTCCTGGGCCTTCGCAGCCTGATCCTGACCCTTTTCCGCAAAATCCTGTTTTTGTGGGTCCGGACGGATGTGAGCGGCAACAGCGTGGAAGCCCTGGGAGTAGACCCGGAAAAACCGGTTTGCTACGTACTGCAGTACAGCTCGCTGTCCAGCCGATTGGTCCTGGAACAGGAGGTGCTGCGAGCTGGCCTGCCTGGTGCCGAGTCGTCCCTGCCGGTCAAGAACGGTCCGAACCACTCCTTCTTTTTTCTCTACCGTCGGATTGGTGGTCTTTTCCGTCGTCGCCAGACGCCCGTTCCCACCGGTGAGTTCCGGGCGCTGGTTCGCCATGGCCTGGAACACCCTGAGCAGGATGTTCAGATCGTCCCTGTGTCGCTGTTCTGGGGGCGCTCCCCGGACAAGGAAAAATCGCTGGTCAAACTGCTGCTGTCCGACACCTGGTCCGTGGCTGGACGTTTGCAGAAATTCCTGATCATCATGGTGCATGGGCGTAGCACTTACGTGCAGTTCAATCAGCCCCTGTCCCTGAAGCAGGTGATTGACGAATACCGCCATAGCGAGGAACGCGCCAACCGTAAGCTCGCCCGCATTCTCCGTACCCATTTCCGCAGGGTGCGCCAAGCCGTGCTCGGCCCGGACCTGTCTCACCGCCGCACCTTGGTGGGTGGACTGGTGCGGACCCAGGCGGTCAAGGAAGCCATCCGGGAAACCGCCCGCAAGGATGACATCCCCCCGGAAAAGGTGCGCGCCAAGGCGTACAAATATGCGGACGAGATCGCTGCCAGCATGTCCATCGTGACCATACGTTTCCTGGAAGTGGTGCTGTCTTGGCTGTGGAACCGTATCTACAACGGCATCGCTATCAACAACATCCGCGTTGCCAAGGAAGAAGCCCAGGACAATGCCGTGGTGTATGTTCCCTGCCATCGCTCCCATATTGATTACCTGCTGCTGTCCTACGTGCTCTATAAGAACGGGCTGATGCCCCCGCACATTGCCGCCGGCATCAACCTGAACATGCCTATTGTTGGCCCCATCCTGCGACGCGGCGGCGCGTTCTTCATGCGTCGGAGCTTCCGTGACAACCCGCTCTACGCCACCGTGTTCAACGAATACATGCACGTGATGTTCTCCCGCGGCTATTCCGTTGAGTACTTCGTGGAGGGCGGGCGCAGCCGCACCGGTCGCATGCTCCAGCCTCGGCCCGGCATGCTGTCCATGACCGTCCGCAGCTTTCTGCGAGACCATCGCAAGCCCATCGTGTTCGTCCCGGTATACATTGGTTACGAGAAGGTGATGGAAGGCCGTTCTTACCTCGGTGAACTACGGGGCAAGAAAAAACAGAAAGAGAGCGTGTTCGCGATTGCCAAGACCGTTCGCAAGTTGAGCAACTCGTTTGGCCAGGTCGCTGTAAACTTCGGTGAAGCCATTCCCCTTGCTGAGGTATTGAACGAAGTCGAACCAAGCTGGCGGGAAGAAGCCTACGATTCCGAATACCGGCCAAAATGGCTCAATCAGGCGGTGTCTGAACTGTCCAATCGTGTTGCGTCCAGCATTAACGCATCTGTCGCCGTCAATCCCATTGGCATGACTGCAACGGTTTTGCTGGGCACCGATCGCCTGGCTATGGATGAAGGCCAGTTGATTCGCCTGATGGACCAGTATGCCGACCTGCTGAAAGCCTTTCCCTACGCCGACACCATCACGCTGCCGGAAGGCAGTGGCAAGGATTGGGTCGACTACTGCGAAAACATGGGCCTGATCACGCGCCAGCCCCAGAAACTGGGTGACATCATCGCGCTGGAAGGCAGCAACGCGATCCTGATGACCTATTACCGCAACAACATCCAGCATCTGTTTGCCCTGCCGTCTCTGATCGCGAGCCTGTTTGAGAACAAGAACTCCCTGCGCCGGGACAAAATTGAGTTCCTGGCCAGCGTGGCGTACCCCTATCTGAAATCCGAACTGTTCCTCAAATACGACGCCGAGGAGATTGACGGGGTCATCAACCAATGGATCGACGTCCTATTGGAGAAAGGGTTGCTGTTCGAAGAAGAGGAAGACAGGATCAGCCGCCCTGAGGAAGGCACCGATGCCATGCTGCGCCTGCGGGTGCTGTCACGGTTCATCATCCAGACCCTAGAACGCTATCACATTGCCATCGGCATCCTGCGCAAATACGGGTCGGGTAAGATTACCGCCGGCGAACTGGAAGAGCAGAGCACGCTTCTGGCCGAACGTATGTCCATCCTGTTCGGCCTCAATGCGCCGGAGTTCTTCGACAAGACCCTGTTCCGTAACTTCATCGCCAACATGCAGCACAATGGCGTTATCACCACCGATGACGACGGGCTGTTGTGCTACACCGACGGCCTGGATGAAGTGGCGGAAGACGCACGGTTGGTGCTAAGTGTGGAAAAACGCCAGGCCATTCAGCAGGTGACCATGCTTGGGGCCTGAACGCGACCGGTGACCTATCCGGCAGGAAACGCCTTGATGGAGTAGATATCGTACCGGCTGCTCTTTCCTTCAATACGGGTGGTGGGTTCGGGGCCACTCACTGGCTCCGCCTTGCGCGGGCGTTTGACGACAACCCGATAGGTTGCCACTGCCAACGCGGCCTTCAACAACGCCGGTGAGTCATCGTCGTCTCCCACCACCGTGCGGAACACCTGCATTTCCTTCTTGACCAGGGCCGACTTGTCGCGATGGGGAAACATCGGGTCAAGGTAGATCACATCCGCGGCGCCCGCGCCCGCCTGCGATAACCAGTCGATACTGCTACCCGACTGCAATGCCATCCGGGCGACAATGGGCGCGCTCTGCTCGTTCAGGGCCGCACGGGAAAGTCCATCACTAAGCAACGCATGGATAACCGGCGAGCGTTCGAAAAGGGTTAACCTGCAGCCCAGGGAGGCCAGTACGAACGCGTCCTGGCCAAGACCGGCCGTTGCATCCAGAACATGAAGGGGCTGGCGGGCTTTCTTCAGGCCAACAGCCTTGGCAATCAGTTGTCCGGTGCCACCGCCGTGTTCTCTCCGGTATCCCGCCTTTCCGGTCACGAACTCGGCTCTGACAGGCCCTGGAGCCCCCTTGCCGGTCACCTGCAGGCCAAGACCATTTTCATCCAGAAACAGCAGCACTGGGTAATCCCGCACGTCTCGCGGACGAAGCGTACCCAGCAGAGGCAATGATAATGCTTCAGACAGGGAACGTGCAGCGTGGAGATCGCCAAGGGGGCTGCAGCCAACTGCAAGTTCAGACAGGGTGCTTCCTGGCGACATCAAACCAGGATATCGATGCCTGAGAGCCCTGCATCCGCAACATCGCCTCCGGCGGCGACATCAGCAAACGTGGACAGGGCTCTGGAGGTGCTCAGGGAAACTTCATCGGCACGGAAACGCTCCAGGCGCACGTCCTCCGCGGCTTGACGTGCCTCGACACGGCGTTCTAGCGACTCAGCAGAAGGAACCGGCCGTTGTTCGGCGTTGGGGGGCCGTGCATCGGTGAGATCACGGCGAACGGCCTGGCTATCGTTATCGGGGGCGGACGCAGGCGCACGAGCGATGTCACTGCGCTCACGAACCGGGCTGCTGTTGCCGGACTGGAAAGGAAGACTGCTGTTTGGGTTAACACCACCGATCATTCTGGCACACCGGTTAAAAAGACCACAGGTAGTGGATTATGGAAGATCCTGGACCAATTTTAAAGCAGGCTGTTCAATGTTTGCACTACCAGAGCATGACAAGCAACAGCAGACCGAGTACCAGGCGGTATATAACGAACGGCATCAGGCCAAGTCTCTCAAGGAACTTGAGAAACAGGTGGATACAGACCACGGCACTGACAAATGACAGCGCAGCACCCAGGGCAATAGCCGCCCAGTCGGTTGCCCCGCCCTGCTCCACCAGCTCCAGGGTTTTCAGCAGACCGGCGGCGAGAATCAGCGGGATCGACAACAGGAACGAGAATCGGGCGGCTGCCTCCCGTCCAAACCCGAGAAACAGAGCCGCCGTGATGGTAATACCGGATCGGGAGGTGCCCGGAATGAGAGCCAGCGCCTGGGCCACGCCAATGATCACCGCATCTTTCATGGTCAATGCCGGCAGGTCCCGGTTGCGACGTCCCACCGCGTCCGACCACCACAGCACCAAACCAAAACCGATGGTCGAAACTGCAATCACCAACCCGGAACGCAGGGAGGTTTCAATGAAATCATTAAGCAACAGACCAGCCAGTCCGGCTGGAATGGTGCCGGCGATGACCGCCCACGCAAGGCCACTATCCTGCCCGACACGGCCCCGAACCGTATCTCCAACCCAGGCAACCGTGAGACGGCCCACTTCCGCGCGAAAGTACCAGATCACTGCTGCCAACGTCCCTACATGCACGGCGACATCGAACGCAAGGCCTTGATCCGGCCAGCCAAATACCTGTGAGGGAAGGATCAGATGGGCCGAACTGCTGATCGGAAGAAATTCCGTCAGCCCCTGTATAACGGCCAATACAATAATGTGCCACAGTTCCATCGGCAGTGATTCCGGGTGGTAGCAGTGAGGTTGTTGTTAGCGGCCGGGCAGTTTTTTCCAGGCCACTTCATCACGAATGTATACCGGTTGTGCCTGTTCGGCCGGTACCCCGGCTCCCGCATGAAAGGCACGGGCGGCGATCTCCGCCACTCTGGAAGCCCTGGGCACCAGAGTCTCGTCGATGCGGTCCATGGTTGCGGCAACATCGGCCGGGAAATTTTCTTTCAGGCTCCACCCCTGACCGGCACCAAACCACCGGGATGCGCCATCGGCCAGAGTCACAGACGCCGGAGCGCAGACCTGCTCGTGACCCATCAACTCCGGTTGCCCATCTCGGCACATATAACAGGCCCAATAGGCTTCACCCATGCGGGCATCGAAGGCCACTGCAACGGCGTCGCCGTCCAGCATTTGCCAATGCTGTATCGCATCCTCGGCAACGGCTGCCAGGGATGACACTGGAATAACGGGGATTCCAAGACCATAGGCCAGGCCCTGGACAACCCCCGTAGCAATGCGAAGGCCCGTGAACGAGCCCGGACCACAGGCAAATGCGAGCGCATCGAGGTCCGCCGGCACCAGTTCCTTCTCGGCGAGAAGCTCGCGGATCATCGGCATCAACAGGCGGGTGTGTCCGCGTGGAGCCAGCTCGAACCGCTCCACCAGGCTGTTATCCACCAGCAGGGCTGCTGAGCAGCCCTCTGATGAGGTATCCAGTGCCAGTAGTTTCACAGGGTTACTTCAGTTGGGTAAGAATCTGGTCGCGAATGTCATCCAGGCTGCCCACGCCTTTTACGCGCACATATTTCGGCGCAGCGGCAGGGGCTTCTTTCGCCCAGTCCTGATAGTAACCGACCAGTGGCGCGGTTTGCTCGTGGTAGATCTTCAGGCGTTTACGGACGGTTTCTTCCTTGTCGTCCTCGCGCTGGATGAGGGCATCGCCAGTCTCGTCGTCTTTACCTTCGGTCTTGGGCGGATCGTACTTCACATGATAGATGCGACCACTGCCCTCGTGCACCCGACGACCTGACAGACGGCTTACGATTTCCTCGTCATCAACGGCGATTTCCACCACATAGTCAATAACAATACCCTGGTCTTTCAGGGCCTCGGCCTGGGGAATAGTGCGGGGGAAACCGTCGAGCAGGAAGCCGTTCTTGCAGTCAGGCTGCTTAACCCGTTCTTCGATGAGCGCAATGATGATGTCATCAGACACCAGGCCGCCAGAAGCCATCACTTCCTTGACCTGCTTGCCAAGATCGGACTCGGCTTTCACCGCCGCGCGAAGCATGTCGCCGGTCGAAATCTGCGGGATTTCAAACCGTTCGGTGATGAACTGGGCCTGCGTACCCTTGCCTGCGCCTGGCGCGCCTAACATGATGATTCTCATAACGCTGTGCTCCCGTTGTAGTCATTATCATTTGAAAAGCTGTTGCAAAACCCGGCGGCTTTGCGACAGCTTCTCGGCAGCAACGAGCCCGCAGCCCCTGCCAAGGAAGGCGCATTATACGAACTCAGCCCCCTCATAGAAAGTGGACCTCCGTAGCATGCACCAAAAGGTTACATCGGGCTGTGAGTTGCGGCTGTAGCTGATAGTGCTCGACGGTCAGGATGACAGGGATAACGCCAGCGCGTCCAGCTCCCCGGAAACGCTGTCAATCTCCTCGTTCAAACGAGCAACATCCCCTTCGGAAAGCCCGAGGGACGACGCAAGGGAGGCGACATCATCCGGGTTGAACTCATCCCCAATCCCCCTTTCCTTCAGCAGCCCATTGGCCAGCTGGACCATGAGCACATACTGTTCATGCTCGCCATGGTAGCCCTCCTGCTGATGCATGCCCGCGGCCTTGACCACCGGGTCAGGCAGCTCCCAAAGTCGGTGAAGGATGCCGCCAATGGCGCCGTGGCCAACCGCCAGCATCTGTTGATCGTTGCTGGCCCCGAACACCTGTTGCTCCAGCGAGTGCATGCTGGCGTCGGGATTGGCTTCCCGCAGCGAATTCAGCTCGTCAAACTCCTGGGGAAACAGGTGGCCGATCAGCAGTAGGCCGAAGTTGTGCAGCAAGCCACACAGATACGCCAGGCCTTTATCGGAATGGCACTTTGGCGCCATACGCTGGCAAACAAACGCGTTATACAGAGAGTGGCGCCAGAACTGGTCCATCCCCAGCATACCCTGACGGGGCACTTCGAAAGCGCGCACGGACGCAATACCCAGCGCGATATGGGCCACACGATCAAACCCAAGAACCCGGGTCACCGCTTCCTGTACCGAGTTGATCTGACCGGGATAGTTGAACAGGGCAGAACGGGCATAGCGCATGATCTGCGCGGTAAGGCTGGGATCAAACTCTATCAGCTCGCCCAGTTCGCGGGCGGTCGCCTCGGAATTGGCCGTCAAACGGAGAATGCGCAGCGCCAGCGCTGGCATGGGCGGCAGACGGTAAAGCTTCTGCAGCTTGTCGGCCACTTCTTCCAGCGTCAGGGCATCACGCTCATCGTTGTTTTGCCCGCGAATCGCCAGGTGGCCCTGAGTGGCATCCGCCAGGGCCCTTGCCAGAGAGGTGCGGTCCAACTCGAGAAGCGTGTTGTCGGTCCCGCAGCACATGAGGGTGCGGGGGTATCCCAGGATATCCTCATCAACGAGTACCGGCAGATCGTAGGCAGCCCCGACCGGCGGCTGGAAGCCCGGGTCACAGTCGGCAAACAGCCGGGCGGACTGGCGAGCCGTTAACGGCTGCAGGCGTCGGCCAGTTTGCTTGTGCACCAGGTCCATATCCAGACTGGTGTTGTAACCGTGAACGGCCATGACGACGCCATTGATGTCGATCAGGGGCGTTGCCCGGATAAACTCATCCTGAGGACGCCCGGACGCCATGACCGCGGCGTCAAAGCTAAGTACCTGATCAATCTCAAGTTCCCGATAGGCAATTCCTTTGCCGGTTAAAAAGCGTTCCAGTCTTGCCGCTAACGCCACGGCGTTACTCCTGTTTTTTATGATCCGCTGAACCTGCTTTAGCCGGTGTTCCGCATGCCGGCCGCAATACCGGCCATGGTTACCTTGAGTGCGCGCTCAACCATCTCGGGCACTTCGCCCTTGCCCTCGCCCTCACGGTCACGCTTGAGCAGTTCCGCCTGTAAATAGTGTAGCGGATCAGTATACGGATTACGTACACGCATGGAATGGGCAAATACAGGTTCCTGTTCCAGTAAGGTGTCCTGCTGCTTCAATTCCAGCAAATGGCGGATGCAGCCCTGCAGGCGCTCCCGCAGGTTCTTGCCGAGTTCAAGCAGTTTTGGATCATCGACCAACGTCTTTTCGTAGTAGCTGGCAATTCGCAGGTCAGATTTTGCCAGCACCATTTCCAGCATATCCACGTAGGTTTTGAAGAACGGCCATTGCTGCATCATCTCCCGCAGCACCGGCACGCGGTCGTTGTGAAATGCCTCCTCGAGGGCAACGTCGCTACCCAGCCAGCTGGGCAGCATCATCCGCATCTGGGTCCACGCGAAAATCCAGGGAATGGCCCGCAGGCTTTCCACTCCACCGCCGGGTTTGCGTCGTGCCGGGCGGCTACCCAGGGCCAGCTTGCCCAGCGCCTGCTCCGGAGTGACCTGGCGGAAATAGGGAACAAAGTCCGGATTCTCCCGAACCACGTCACGGTATGCTTTGAGGGAGCGTTCGGTGAGCCAGTCCATAGCCTCCCGCCATTCCGGCTCTGGCCCTCGCGGTGGCGCCAGGGTGGCTTCAATCACCGCCGTGGTGTACAGCGTCAGGCTCTGTTCCGCCAGCCGGGGAAGGCCAAACTTGAAGCGGATCATCTCGCCCTGCTCGGTGATCCGGAAACTGCCGTTCACCGAACCTGGCGGTTGAGACAGGATTGCACGGTTGGCCGGGCCACCACCACGGCCGACGGTGCCACCGCGGCCATGAAACAGCGTGAGGTGGACGCCATACTGATTGGCGACCTCGGTGAGCTTTTCCTGAGCCTGGTACTGAGCCCACGCGGCCATCATCTGACCAGCGTCTTTGGAGGAATCGGAATAGCCGATCATGACTTCCTGCCGGCCTTCGCAATAGTCCCGATACCAGTCCACGCTGTAGAGCGCCGCCATACTGTCAGGGGCGCCGCGCAGGTCATCCAGGGTCTCAAAGAGGGGCACTACCCGCATCGGGTTTTTCATACCCGCTTCACGTAGCAGCAAAATCACGTTCAGCACATCCGACGGTTTGCTGGCCATGGAGATGACATAGGAACCCAGCGCTTCCGGCGTCTGCTCTGCCACCACTTCGCAGGTAGCCAGCACCTCAGCGACTTCGTCGGAGGGTTTCCAGTGCCTGGGAATCAGTGGCCGGCGCCCCTTGAGTTCGCGCACCAGGAAATCCTGACGTTCCTGTTCGGACCAGGACAGATAATCGCCCAGCCCCAGGTAATCCACCATTTCCGCAACCGCCTCGGCATGACGGGTCGACTCCTGGCGGATGTCCAGGCGAATCAGAGGCAAGCCAAAGGTGTGGGCGCGGCGAATGGTGTCCAGCAGCGGACCATTGGCAATGGATTCCAACCCGCAGTCCACCAGGGACCGATAACAAAGCTCCAACGGCCCTGTGAAGTCCTCGTTGGCAAACAGAATGCCGGTGGCGTCAGAGGGCTCGCCGGCAACCCTGGCTTCCGCCCAGTCCCGGGTTTTGATCAGTTTCTCCCTCAGCCCGGCCAGCACCTGGCGATAGGGCTCCCGGGTATCACCAACGACGTCCCTCAGCTCATCACTGGCCTGCCACATGGACAATTCCGCACGCAGGGACTGGATGTCCCGCAGGTAGAGATCGGCTGCCATCCAGCGGCCCAGCAGGAACACCTTGCGGGTTACTTCATGGGTTACATTGGGGTTGCCATCGCGATCACCGCCCATCCAGGAGGCGATCCGGATGGGCGACGCGTCCAGCGGTAACCCCTTCCCCGTGGCGTCTGAAAGCGATAGATCCAGGCTTCTCAGAAAACGCGGCAATGCCTGCCACAGACTGTTCTCAATAACGGCAAATCCCCACTTGGCTTCGTCAACCGCCGTCGGGCGCTCATGCCGAATCTCATCCGTGTGCCAGGCTTCGGTGACCAGTTGCGACAGGCGTCCGACGATTTCATCGCGCTCCGCGGGCAACAGGTCCTCATGATCCAGTCGGGCCAGGCAATCGGACATTTCGTCGTACTTCATGATCAGCGTACGGCGGGCCACTTCGGTGGGATGTGCTGTCAGAACGTACTCGATACGAAGGTCAGCCACTCGCTTGTGCAGTTCATCGGCACTGACGCCACCGTCTTTGAGGCGGCCAAACACCTCTTCGAGGGATTCCACCATCAGGTCCGATTGATGACCCCGCTTGCGGCGGATGCCGTGGTATTGTTCCGCCAGATTGGCCAGGTTCAGGAACTGGTTAAAGGCGCGGGTTACCGGCAGCAACTCGTCATCACGAAGCTTGCCCAGCAGGTTGACCAGGCGCTGGCCGGAACCGCTTTCCTGGCGACGGTCGGCCTTGGCAGCCGCCCGCACTTCTTCTATCAACTCGTAGCAATCTTGCCCGGGGTGACGCTGGATACTCTGCCCTAGCAACTCGCCCAGCATGCGAACGTTTTCTCGAAGGTCAGGGTGTAGCTCAGTCACATTGACGTCCTTTTAAATTGACGGAGGCGAAGTAAACTAACGATACTGTTTACTCTTATAAAGCCTTTCTAACGATTAAAGCCTTTCGCCGCAAGGAGTATCCATGAAAGTAACCGATCTGCCCAAGCACTGGGAAAGCAAGAAAGAGTCTGTTGAGCGCAGCCACGATTACAATCTCCGCTTGCCGCTGGAAGATGCCGCGCGCATAGCAGCACTGG
The DNA here is from genome assembly GCF_042604615.1 of Marinobacter sp. M5B. Taxonomy (NCBI): domain Bacteria; kingdom Pseudomonadati; phylum Pseudomonadota; class Gammaproteobacteria; order Pseudomonadales; family Marinobacteraceae; genus Marinobacter; species Marinobacter sp. M5B. The sequence goes on along the minus strand of NZ_CP156894.1, from coordinate 1,389,214 downwards.
CCGAGCTTTACCCGGATCGTTCAGAGAGCGACATACTGAATGACATGATTGGCGCCGCGTTGGACGACCTGGTCAGGCTGAGCCCGTTGAAGGACAAGCTGGAAGGCAAGGATAAATAAAGCGGGGGCACTTCTCTGCGGGGTGGCGAAGCCACCCCGTCGGGTATCGCAGGGCCGTCGCGATCAATCAGGCGTTGGCCTGATCAGGCAACCGATTCGAGCTGGCGCGCCTTCAGCCGCTGGATATGCTTCTGGCTGAGACTGATGAAGCGCGGGGTCATCCCCTGATCTTCATAGATTTCGAAGCCGTCTTCATCGAACGCAACAACCTTAGACCCCTGAACGTACGGAAAGCTGGTTTCCAGCTCATCAAGGGCAGCGGAAATCAGGTCTCGCATCAGGTCCTGGGAAGACTTCATCGGATACAACGCGGCCAGTTTTTCCAGTCGCTTGTGATGCTGGTCAGAGAGGTCGGCAAAATACGCATCACGGGTCAGCCGACCACGTGCGTGCTTGTCCCAGTAGTTGACCAGATCTTTGATTTTCATGGTGCCTTCACTCCTGCATCTTCTTGGTGGCCCACAGGGTGCACAAAGTGTGTGCATCCTTAACCGGAAGTGTAGACGAAGCGACCGCACCAGGGGCGGAAAACTTGGTAACGGATTGTACTTATCCGTTACCTTTTACGAGTCTTTTCAACCCCTTTGACGGCTTGCCAGACGGCGTCCAATGCCTCCAGCGATTCGCCATCAAGATCACGGCCTTCGCGTTCGAGGTGCTCCTCAATAGCACGGAATCGCATCTCAAACTTGTGATTCGTGCTGTTGAGGGCCTGCTCAGGATTAACCTTCATGAAACGTGCCAGGTTGACGCACACAAACAACAGGTCACCCAGCTCGTCCTCCACCGCCTCCGCCGGACCATCGCCGGAACTCGCGTCATACCAGGCTTTCTTTAGCTCATCGATCTCTTCGTGAAGCTTGTCGAAGACCGGCTCAACCTCTGGCCAGTCAAAGCCATGGTTGGCGGCCCTGCGCTGAAGTTTCTCAGCGCGCACCATTGCGGGGAGCGTCCGGGCAATGCCGTCGAGCCGGCTTGATGGCGCAGTCTCCACAGACGCCTCCGGCTTCGCCGCCCGCTCCTCTGCCTTGATACGTTCCCAGCTCGCCTTGATATCAGCCTCACTGGGCCGGTTGTTCGGATCGATCCTGCTTTCCAGGGTGCCTTCCGGGAACACGTGGGGATGACGCCGGACCAGCTTGCGCACGAGGTTATCAACCACCGAGTCGAAGTCGAAGTGGTTATCTTCCTTCCCCATCTGGCTGTAGAAGATCACCTGAAACAGCAGATCACCCAGTTCATCTTCCAGGTGCGGGTAGTCTTCACGGTCGATGGCATCGGCAACCTCGTAGGCCTCTTCAATGGTGTGGGGCACGATGGTCTTATAGCTCTGGCGGGTATCCCACGGGCACCCGGACTCCGGGTCCCGAAGCCGTGTCATCAAGGTTTTAAGATCGTCAATGGAATAGCTCATGATCGCTTTCGCCTGACATTAATGATGTTGGGGAGATTGCGAATCTGGGCGAGCAACTTGGCCAACTGATCAAGGCTGGAAATTTCCAGGGTAACGGTCATGGTGGCTGTGTTCTCATCCTTGTTGGACAAGGTATTGAGTGCCAGAACGTCACTTTTGGAAGACGACAGCACCTGGGTGATATCCCGCAACAACCCGGAGCGGTCGTAAGCTTCAATTTCTACATCAACGGGATACACGGCTACAGGCTGACCGCCCCAACTCACCTCGATAATCCGATTGGGCTCGAACTCCTTCAGATTCAGGAAGGTGATGCAATCCTGCCGATGCACGGTGACACCACGGCCGACGGTGATGTAGCCACCGATCGGATCACCCGGCAGGGGTTTGCAGCATTTCGCCACCTGGGTCTTGAGCTTGCCAACGCCCAGAATCTGGATATCCGATTCGGTGTCGTAGGGCTTGCGCCTCTGTGTGCTGAGCTTCAGATCCAGTTGCTCGGATTTCGGCTCCAGCATCTGCTGGGCGACGTTAGCCACGTGGGTGGGTCGAAGATCCCCGGCCCCCACTGCCGCATACATGTCCTCGGCAGCCTGGTAATTCACTTTGCGAGCCAGGTCGTTGAGGTCCACCTCGTACAGCGACAGGCGTTTGAACTCGTCTTCCAAAATGGCCCGACCATCAACAATGTTGCGATCGCGGTCCTGTTGCTTGAACCAGTGGGTAACCTTGGCCCGGGCACGGGAAGTCTGGATATAGCCCAGGCTCGGGTTAAGCCAGTCACGGCTGGGCGCCTGGTTATTGGACGTGAGAATGGATATCTGGTCGCCGGTCTTCAGCGGATAAGTCAGCGGCACGATACGGCTATTAACCTTGGCCCCGCGACAGGCATGACCGATTTCCGTGTGCACACGATAGGCGAAGTCCACCGGCGTCGCGCCTTGTGGCAGGTCCACCACATGGCCTTCGGGCGTGAACACATAGACCCGATCGGAGGCGACATCGGATTTGAGATGATCCGCCAGCCCGGACAGGTCGCCGAGTTCCTCCTGCCACTCCAGCACTTGGCGCAGCCAGTTGATCTTGGCGTCATAGCCCACGGACCGGTTGCCCTTATCCATGCCTTTGTAGAGCCAGTGAGCACAAACGCCAAGCTCAGCTTCCTCATGCATGGCCTGGGTACGGATCTGCACTTCCATCACCTTGCCTTCAGGGCCGATGACAGCCGTGTGCAGGGACTGATACCCGTTTTCCTTGGGATTGGCAACGTAGTCGTCGAATTCGTTGGGAATATGGCGCCAGAGTGTGTGCACGATACCAAGCGCGGCGTAACAGTCACGGACCTCAGGCACCAGGATACGGACGGCCCGAACATCGTACACCTGAGAAAAGTCGATGCCCTTGCGCCGCATCTTCCGCCAGATACTGTAGATGTGCTTCGCACGCCCTGAAAGCTCACCGTCTATTCCAGACGCATCCAGTTCGTCCTTGATGGTGGTGATGACACGCTTGATGTAGCTTTCGCGGTCAAGCCGTTTTTCATCGAGCAGCTTGGCGATCTTTTTGTAAGCGGTTTCGTGCAGGTAGCGGAACGAAAGATCTTCCAGTTCCCACTTGATGTGACCGATTCCCAGTCGATGCGCCAACGGCGCATAGATATCAAACACCTCGCGGGCCACACGCATGCGCTTCTCTTCAGACGCGTTTTTCACCGCACGAATGGCGCAGGTCCGCTCTGCAAGCTTGATCAGCGCCACCCGGACGTCGTCGATCATGGTGACCAGCATCTTGCGAACGTTATCGAGCTGGCCCTCGGTCTGGCCCAGCACATTACCCTTAAGAGGGTGATGGATGGACGATATTGCCGCCATCTGCTGAACACCATCAATCAGCCCGGCCACCTCATCGCCGAACTCCTTGCGGATGTCCTCCAGGGGAATCCGTTCCTCCCGCACTGCCCGGTAGAGAATTGCTGCCACCAGGCTGGTCTGGTCGAGGTGCAGTTCCACCAGTACCTGAGCCATTTCGATGCCGGTTCGGAAGCTGCTGGCCCCCGGGGCCCAGACCCTGTCCTCGCGTACCGCCTGGACATCAATCGCGGCGGCCATTTCACAGGCCCGCCGGAACTGTTCAGCATCCTCAAGATGCGTCTGTGACTCGATCTGACGGACCCAACGCTCGATATCAACCTGGCCGTCACCCGTCACTGCATAGTCTTCGCGAACTTTTACCATATCGCTCTTGTTCTTCCTGGTCGCTTATCCGGCCATCCCTGACCGGTCCCGAGAGGCATCAATTATCCACGCGCTCGAACATCGCCATGGATTCAACATGAGTGGTGTGGGGAAACATGTCCATAACGCCCGCCCTCACCAGTCGATAACCATTACGTACCATCACCCCTGCGTCCCTGGCCAGCGTGGCCGGGTTACAGGAAACATAAACAATTCGCTTCGCACCAAAGGCTGTCAGGTATTCACACACCTCCTGGGCTCCGGAACGCGGCGGATCAATCAGGATTTTGTCAAACCCTTCCGCTGCCCACGGTTGTGCTGTGAAATCCGCCTGCAAGTCAGCGCCGTGGAATGCGACATTCGATAGCCCGTTGAGTTCCGCATTTTCCCGCCCGCGGACGACCATGGCATCGTCACCTTCCACTCCAACCACCTGCCCGGCACGGCGAGCCAGCGGCAGGGTGAAATTACCCAGTCCGCAAAACAGGTCCAACACCCGCTCACCGGGCTGGATGTCTAGCCACTCGACGGCCCGATGTACCATGTTGCGATTGATGTCCACATTGACCTGGGTAAAGTCCATGGGATGGAACTTCATGGTCAGGTCGAATTCCTCCATGTCGTAGGACAGTCGCTCTTCGCCGGTCTCGGGCCAGATTCTGTGAACCGTATCCGGCCCTTTCGGTTGCAGATAGATATGCAAGTCATGGGCCTGGCCGAAATCGATCAACGACTGCCTGTCGGAATCGCTCAACGGGTCCATGTTGCGGAATATCATCGCCGCCGAATCGTCGCCGCAGGCGACTTCCACCTGCGGTATGCGACGATAGGCGTCCATGCCATGAAGAAGTTCACGTAGCGGCGTGATGCGATCGCCGATACGCGGATCCAACACCACGCAACGATCAATATCGGTCAGGAAACTGTTGCGCTTTTCTCGGAACCCGACCAGCACCGATTCCCGTGCTGGCACGTATTTCACGCCCAGCCGTGCCTTGCGACGATAGCCCAGAGCCGGGGAACGCATGGGCGCCACCCACTCGTCCGGTTCAATGCCCCCAAAATGGGCAAAATGCTCCCGCAGGGTATCTTCCTTGAACCGGATCTGGGCATCGCCACTCATGTGCTGAAGACTACACCCACCACACAGGTCGGCAAAGTCGCAGGGCGGAGTCATACGCGCGTCGTCGGCTTCAAGCACTTCCACAGCACGTAATTCATCGAACTTGCTGCGTGTACTGGTAAATTTGGCCATGACCGTCTCGCCAGGCAGGGCGCCGTCAACGAACTGTGCCTTACCGTTGTCCCGGGCGATGCCCCGGCCATCGTGACTGAGGGTTTCAATCACACAGCGCACCGGTTCGCTTGGCAGGGCCTTCCTGCGTCTTCTACTCATAGAAAGTCTCTTAACTGGATTCAGGTCTTGATGGGTTCAGGCACCGGGAAACACACCGGTGGAAAGGTAACGATCACCCCGGTCACAGATAATGGCCACGATCACCGCGTTTTCAACCTGTGCGGACAGCTTGAGGGCTGCAGCGATGGAGCCACCTGATGAAACACCACAGAAAATGCCTTCCTCGCTGGCCAGGGCACGCATGGTGTCCTCAGCTTCCTGCTGGCCGATGTCCATGACCGTGTCCACACGGGTGGCATCAAAAATTTTCGGCAGGTACGGCTCCGGCCAGCGCCGGATACCGGGGATAGACGCTCCTTCCTGGGGCTGCAGGCCAACAATCTGGATATCGGGATTCCGTTCCTTGAAATACCTGGACACGCCCATGATGGTTCCGGTGGTACCCATGGAGCTGACAAAATGCGTAACCCGCCCTGCCGTCTGCTCCCAGATTTCCGGGCCGGTGGTGCGGTAATGCGCCAGCGGGTTGTCCTGGTTGGCAAACTGATCTAGCACTTTACCCTTACCTTCCGCTTCCATTTGTTGGGCCAGGTCGCGGGCGGTTTCCATGCCTTCCTCTTTGGTGACGGTGACAATCTCCGCCCCATAGGCGCGCATCGACGCCCGACGCTCCTCGCTCATGTTCGCTGGCATGATCAGCACCATACGGTAGCCCTTGATGGCAGCCGCCATCGCCAGGGCAATTCCGGTATTTCCACTGGTGGCTTCGATCAGGGTATCGCCTGGTTTGATTTCACCCCGGCGCTCTGCTTCCTGGATCATGCTGATAGCAGGACGATCTTTCACCGAACCGGCGGGGTTATTACCCTCAAGCTTGGCCAGAATCACATTGCTGGTCTCGCCCGGAAGTCGCTGCAGACGCACAAGAGGCGTATGCCCTACATAATCTTCGATGGTCGGGAAATGCATGTTGTAACCTTCCTCAATTCTTCCGGAACCCCGCCGCCAGCGGGTAACGCCGACGACACAAGCCTGTGATACACTCCGGGTTCGCATGATACGCGGAATATCCGCAGTCTCCCAATACAGCTTCTCGCTATATCCATGACTGTGGGCTATATCCGGGGACGCCATCACGGCCAGACTGCGTGGAATCAACTATTCTGACAGGGAAGAATGCCGGATATCAGGCCGGCGACGTCAATCGGGAACTCACTATGCGGCGCTGGGGCATACGCAAAAAAGTACTGGTGGTGACACTCGTCCCCACCCTTCTGACCACGTTGATGCTGGGGCTTTTCTTCACCTACAGCTGGGTCAACAACATTGAAAGCCTCCTGCAGGATCGTGGCGAGTCGCTTTCGCGGCAGCTGTCAGCCGGCTCGGAATACGGCCTGTTCACTGCCAACAGAAGCCTGCTCAGCAGCCTCTCCAACGCCCTTCTGGAAGAGCAGGATGTGCGCTCGATTACCTTCTTCGACAGCGAGCATAACCGGCTGCTGCACACAGGCCCCGGCAGCTCCGACGATATTGGCAAGGACACGTTGACCGGCGAAGAAGCGGTACGGGTTACCCGCGCCGACAGTACTGTTTTCGTGACACCGGTCTATCTCCAGGACCTGATGATCGAAAGCATGCTGGACCCGGATTCCCGACAGAACGTGGGGGCGGGCAAGAAACCGATCGGCTGGGTAACCGTGGAGATGTCCCACATACGCACCGAAAAGGAAACCTATAAAGCGCTGCTGATTTCCCTGTTGCTCGTCTTAGGCGGCGTACTCCTCAGCCTGATGATTGCGCTACGCATGAGCCGCTCGTTTACCGATCCTGTCTTTGAACTCAATGAGGCGGTGGCCAAACTCAAGGAAGGCAAACTGGACACTCGGGTCTATACCCGCGCCGGCCCTGAATTCGAGCAATTGGAATCTGGCCTGAACGCCATGGCCGGGGAACTGAGCAAAGCCCAGGCGGAAATGCAGCAGAACATTGACCAGGCCACGGAAGACCTGAGAGAAACCTTGGAAACCATCGAAATCCAGAACATCGAACTCGATTTCGCCCGCAAGGAAGCCCTGGAAGCCAGCCGCATCAAATCGGAATTCCTGGCCAACATGTCCCATGAAATCCGCACCCCGCTGAATGGCATCATCGGCTTCACCGAGTTACTGCTTAAAAGCCCGCTACCGCGCCAGCAGCGGGATCACCTGAGCACCATCCGCAAGTCATCGGAAATACTGCTGACCATCATCAACGACATTCTCGATTTCTCCAAGATCGAGGCCGGCAAACTCATCCTCGACCGCATTCCCTTCCAGCTCCGGGACATCGTAGAAGAGGTCATGGTCATGCTGGCTCCGGCGGCTCACAGCAAGAACCTGGACCTGGTACCACTGGTCTACAATGATGTACCCGACAACATCATGGGCGATCCCCTACGGGTAAAGCAGGTGATCACCAACCTGGTCAACAATGCCATCAAGTTCACCCAGACCGGTGAAGTGGTCCTGCGCGCCAGCCTTGAAGAAGAAGATAAAGAGAGTAACCGGATCACCCTGAGACTCAGCATTACCGATTCCGGTGTCGGGCTCTCGCGAGCTCAGCAGCAGTCCCTGTTCAACGCCTTCAGCCAAGCCGACGCGTCTACTGCCCGGCAATACGGTGGCACCGGGCTGGGGCTTGCGATCTCCAAGCGCCTGGTTGAGGAAATGGGCGGCAAGATCGGGCTTGAGAGTGAGCTGGGCAAGGGCTCCACATTCTGGTTTACCCTGACCTCGGAACTGTCTTCTAACGGCGAAGCCATCGCGCCCAAAGACTCTTTGCGCGGCGAAAGGGCCATCTACCTTGACCAACAGAAAACCACCGGCCTGGCGGTAGAACATATGCTCCGGGAATGGGGCATGACGGTCGACCGGGTTTCATCACCGGGTGCCATGCAGGAGCAGATAGAGGAAGCTCAAAAAGAGCAGTCCGGTTACGCCGTTGCGGTTGTCGGCATCACCCGTCACCTGCTGAATTCAAGCCAATACTGCTCGTTAGTACGGTCCCTGGAGCTGGAGCGGGATTGCCGCACACTGCTGTTGACCCCTACCCTTGAAACTCACGATACACCGCTATCGGGGCTGGCCAGTGGCCACCTGACCAAGCCAGTATGCCGCGACTCCCTGTACGACGAACTGTTGCTGCTGGTGCACGGTATCAGCAACCGGCAACGCCAGTTGCCGGATCATTCCCATGCCATTAGCCGTGAGTTGCCAACCCAATCAACACGCGTACCCAGAGTGCTGGCGGTGGACGACAACGATGCCAACCTGAAGCTGGTAATGACCCTGCTCAACGACTGCGGCGTTGTAGCTGAGGGAGCAACCAGCGGCTTTGAAGCGCTGAGCAAGGCGCGCCAACACTCGTTCGACCTGGTTTTCATGGATCTTCAGATGCCCGGAATGGACGGGGTGGAAACCACTGAGAGATTGAGAAGCCTTGATGGCGCCAGCCATCGTACTCCGATCATTGCGCTCACGGCCCATGCCCTTGCAGAGGAGCAGGACCGCCTGATCCAGCAGGGATTCGATGGCTACCTGGCCAAACCCATTAGCAACAGCCAACTGATCGACATTATTCATGACTACACTGGCTATACCTGCCACCCCGACCCGGATGATGGACACCTGCCGGTACCCGAGGTGCGCGATACACGCCGCTCGGTTCGCCCGTCAACCAGAAAGAAACAGCCTGACTGTGTCAGCGTGGCCGAAAGCGTACAGTTGGCCGCCGGAAAAGCAGATCTGGCCGAGGAACTGTTCAGCATGCTGATCGAACAGATCCATACCGACATTAACCAGGTGCCGGCACTCTGGAACAAAGGCGACATGGACGAGCTACTGGAGTGCGTCCACAAACTGCATGGCGCCACGCGTTACTGTGGCGTGCCGGAGTTACGCGCTGCTGCAAACCAACTGGAAACCGCCTTGAAGTGCGCGGCGCCGGATATGGAGTACCAGAAGAATCAATTGCTTGCAGCCATGGAGCGCTTGCAGACCTGGAGCGAACAAACTGACTGGCAGCAGTTGTTCCGGCAGCAAAACCCTCGGCAGGCAACCGTGGACTGAGGGACGATCAGCGCCTTAGGTTCGGGCGCTTTCGAGGATTGCTTTCATATCCTTTACCGCCTCTTTGAGCCCGGTAAACACCGCCCTGGCAATGATGGCATGGCCAATGTTGAGTTCGTTGATACCCGCGATGGCGGCAACGCGTTCAGTGTTGTGGTAGTGCAGACCGTGGCCGGCGTTGACCACCAACCCTTTCTTGCGAGCGTAAGTCACCGCGTCCTGCAAGGTGTTAAAAGCCGCCTCAACAATCTGAGGGTCTGTCGCTTCCGCGTATTCCCCCGTGTGCAGTTCCACCACCGGCGCACCGCAACGGACTGCCGCATCAATCTGCGTTACATCCGGATCGATAAACAGGGAGACCTCGGCACCAACCTTTGCCAACCTGTCACAGGCTTTAGCCACCCGCGCCTCCTGGCCGTCCACATCCAGGCCGCCTTCAGTTGTCAGCTCTTCACGCTTTTCGGGCACCAGACACACACATTCCGGCCGCACCTGCTCGGCGAATGCCAGCATCGCATCAGTGACCGCCATTTCCAGGTTCATCTTGGTGGTGAGGATTTCCTTCAGCAGGAGCACATCACGGTCCTGGATGTGCCTGCGATCTTCGCGGGGATGGATGGTGATACCATCGGCACCCGCCTCTTCCGCCAGAATCGCAGCCTGTACCGGATCCGGATATCGGGTTCCCCTGGCCTGACGCAAGGTAGCAACATGGTCAATATTCACACCCAGCAAAACTCTGGGCTTCATTGAGCTAGAGGTCATTACGGTCTCCTCGATGATGACTGAACAGGCTTCTGCTATGGAGCACCTTGCCCTGCAACAGGTAGTCCACAAGTACCCTTGTTACCCGCTTGGCGATGCGCCGGCACTCCGCAGATTCGAGGTCGCCATCAGCCAGCGCCAACAGTGTATCCCCGGGCAGGTTCCGGAGCCTGGAGCCCGGCGAGGGCTCGGCCAGAATCCCCTGCTCCGGATCATAGCAATAAAGCCCACCGGCCTCGACCGGCTGTCCACTATCCATCGCCTGATCCCAGACGAAGTCATACCCGAGTTCCGCAGCCAGGGATTGCTCGAAACGTCGAAGAACCGGCTCCACGTCACTGGCTTCCGACAACTCAGCAATCACATCAATGTAGGCAGCAAAGAGTTGGTGGTGAGGGTCGGCCATCGGCAGCAGACGCTGCAATAACTCATTCACGTAAAGACCGCTGTACAGGGAGAGAGTGCGCTTCAGGGTGGGGCCGCTGCGAACGTCCGCCTGAGTCAGCGTCTTCAGGTCGCTGTGTCCGGTCCAGTCCAGCAACAGAGGCTGGAACGGTTGCAACTGCGCCTTGAGCGGGCTCTTTGCGCTGTTGCCACCACGGGCAATCACGGTTACCCGGCCCGCGTTGAGGGAAAACACATCCACCATCAGACTGGTTTCGCGCCAGGGCCGGCGGTGGAGGACATACGCGGGCTCCTGTTGCATTGGCCCCGTCATAGCTGCCTCAGAAGTCGTTCATACCCAGGCTTTTCAATGCCCGGTCGCTGTCCGCCCAACCTCGCTTGACCTTGACCCAGAGCCTCAGCATGACTTTACTGTCGAACAGGCGCTCCATATCCGTTCTGGCTTCCTGACCGATGCGCCGCAGGCGTTCGCCCTTGTCGCCAATAATGATCTTCTTCTGGCCCTCACGCTCTACCAGTATCAGCGCAGAAATGTGAAGAGTCTTACCGTCCTTGCGAAATTCTTCGATCTCGACCGCCACGGAGTAAGGCAGTTCTGCTCCCAGTTGCCGGGTAATTTTCTCCCGCACCATTTCGGAAGCCATAAACCGTTCGCTGCGATCCGTGATCTGGTCATCCGGGTAAAAATGCACACTTTCCGGCAGGAACCGACTGACCGCAGCCTCCAGCGGCTCCAGGTTCATCCCCTTGAGAGCTGATAACGGAATGATTTCGGCAAACTCGCGCTTCCGGGATAGCATATCGAGGTGCGGCAACAGGGCCTCCCGATTTTCAATGCGGTCGACCTTGTTCACTGCCAGAATCACCGGGCATTTCAGGCTACTGAGTTTCTCCAGAACCATTTCGTCCGCCGTCGTCCACGCCATCTGGTCGACAACAAACACAGCGACATCGACATCCTTGAGGGCCGATGTCGCCGCCTTGTTCATATACCGGTTAATAGCGCGAGGTTCTTCTTCGTGCATCCCCGGCGTATCCACGTAAATTGCCTGAACCGGGCCTTCGGTCTTGATGCCCAGTACCTGATGACGGGTTGTCTGGGGTTTACGGGACGTAATACTGAGCTTCTGGCCCAGAATGTGGTTCAGCAATGTGGACTTGCCCACATTGGGCCGACCGACGATCGCCACAAAACCACAACGGCTGTCCGGGTTTTCCGGACGAGTCACATCATTCATCAGTCATTCTCCACACCCAGTTGCTTAAGGGCATTGCGGGCGGCCTGCTGCTCGGCGATTCGACGGCTATTGCCCGTGCCGGTCGTTTTTCGGTCAAGTGATGGCAGGGCACAGGAAACATGGAACGTCTGGGCGTGGGCTTCACCATCCACGGAAATGACGTCATAGCGAGGCAGCGGAAACTGCCGTGACTGCAGGTACTCCTGGAGCCGGGTTTTGGGGTCTTTCTGGGTATCCTGCAGATCCAGCTTTTGAAGGCGTACCTCAAACCAGCGCAAAACCTGTTCCCGACAGGTGTGAAAATCACTGTCCAGGTATATGGCACCGATGATGGATTCAACAGCGTCGGCAAGAATGGATTCACGACGGAAACCACCGCTCTTCATTTCACCGGAACCCAGCCTGAGGTACTTGCCCAATTCGAATTCACGGCCAATTTCCGCAAGGGTTACACCCTTGACCATACGGGCTCTCAGACGGCTCAACTGACCTTCCCGGGCTTTTTCAAAATGCAGGTACAGGTATTCAGCAATGACCATGTTAACGATGGAATCACCCAGGAACTCCAGGCGCTCATTGTTCTGGTTGCCAAAACTCCTATGGGTCAGCGCCAGCAACAGCCGCTCAGGCGTCTTGAACTGGTAGCCGATACGTCGCTGTAACTGCTCGAGATCCGGTTGCGAACTCACTTGCCCTTCATCTCATACTCATGTTGAAAATGGATAACGGTATCCACATTACGGAACAGGTTATTACGGACTTCGTAATCCACATTGATGATGACCAGATCCCCGTCCTTCTCAACGGTGATGTTCTTTTCATCAAAACCGCGAACATTGTTCACGCTAAGTCGCTTGTTTATCAGACTTCTCACCTGAGCAGGCCCCATGGTGGAAAGGTCCTCTGTTCCTTCCAGGCTCTCAAGCGCTTCCTGAATGGTAATGTCATCAAGATACGCTGGCCCCAGCTTGATGGCCAGTGTCAGCAAGCCGCCGAAAAAGAGCACCATAATCATGATAACGAGCGCCGATGCACCCGACTGCCGATGCATGGAGGAAAGACTGTTCTTCTTCATGTTAGATACACCCCTGAATAACAACGTACTTATTCCAAACCGCCCACTCGGTCAAAGGATGGCAGACTGGTGAGCGATTGCCAGTGCATCCAGATCGCGAACGCCTTGCCAACGACCATTTCATCCGGAACAAAGCCCCAATAGCGACTGTCATTACTGTTGTCCCGATTATCACCCATCACGAAATACTCGCCTTCGGGCACCACCCACTCGCCTTCACCAGAGCGCCCCGTGCGCCCCAGGGTCAGGAAGATGTCGTGCTCAACGTCGCCCAGGTATTCACGTCTCAGCTCCACTGGTGGCAGCCGGGCAACAAAGCGTGTCTCCACTTTATCGCCATTGATAAACAGCTCCCGATCCTGGTATCGGATACGGTCTCCCGGAAGCCCGACCACCCGCTTGATGTAATTGGTGCTGCCGTCATCCGGATAGCGGAACACCATGATGTCACCGCGCTGGGGATCATCCACTGCCAGGATTTTGTTGCCCGCAACCGGCAGGCGAAGCCCGTAGGCGTATTTGTTAACGAGGATGAAGTCTCCGACTTCAAGGGTAGGCAACATGGAGCCGGACGGAATCTGGAAAGGCTCCACCAGAAACGAGCGCAGAACCAGCACCACCGCCAGCACCGGGAAGAACGAACGGCTAAGATCAACGAGGTAGGGCTCCTTAGGTTCTTCCTCAGCCTCAACCTCCCCGCTGGCGCCTTCTGCAACCGCGAGCCTGCGCTTACGCAGAAATACAACATCCAACAGCCAGATCAGCCCCGTTGCAAACGTCAGAACAACCAGAACCAGGGGGAAATCAATATCCATTCAGGTGCCTTTTAGTTATCCACTTTCAATACGGCAAGGAATGCTTCCTGAGGCACCTCAACATTGCCCAGTTGCTTCATGCGCTTCTTACCTTCTTTCTGCTTCTGCAGCAGTTTCTTCTTCCGGCTGACGTCGCCACCGTAACACTTGGCGGTGACGTTCTTGCGAAGCGCCTTGACGGTCACTCGCGATACCACCTGATTCCCGATAGCCGCCTGAATGGCGATGTCGAACATCTGGCGTGGGATCAGCTCTTTCATCTTGTCGATCAGGGCGCGACCCCGGTAGTGGGACTGGTCCTTATGGACAATCAGCGCCAGTGCGTCCACGCGCTCGCCGTTGATCAGCACGTCCAGACGTACCAGGTTGGCCGCCTGGAACCGCACAAACTGATAGTCCAGTGACGCGAACCCGCGGCTGGCGGACTTGATCCGGTCGAAAAAGTCCAGCACCACCTCGGCCATCGGCAACTCGTAAGTCACCTGAACCTGGGTGGACATAAAGTGCATGTTCTTCTGGATGCCGCGCTTTTCCTCACAGAGGGCGATCACGTTGCCCAGGTGTTCCTGGGGCACCAGAATGCTGGCCTCCACGATTGGCTCGCGCATCTCCTCGATGGACCCAATATCCGGAAGACTGGACGGATTGTCTACCGACAGCGTCTCACCCTGCTTGGTAACGACTTCATAGATAACCGTCGGGGCCGTGGTAATCAGGTCAATGTCGTATTCCCGCTCCAGCCGCTCCTGGACGATCTCCATGTGGAGCATGCCCAGGAAGCCGCAACGGAAACCGAATCCGAGGGCATCCGAGCTCTCCGGTTCGAAGAACAGCGAGGCGTCGTTCAGGGTCAGCTTTTCAAGAGCATCCCGGAAATCATTGTAGTCATCGGAACTGACTGGAAACAGGCCCGCATAGACCTGAGGCTTGACCTTCTTGAAGCCGGGCAGCATCGGGATGTCGTCCGAGCCTTTCTGCTGAACGATGGTGTCACCCACCGGCGCCCCATGAATGTCCTTGATGCCGGCCACCACAAAGCCGACATCCCCGGATTCCAGAATATCCGTGTCTTTGGGTTTGGGATTGAAAATACCGACCTTGTCCGCATTCCAGGCCTTGCCTGTCGACTTCATGACGATCTTGTCGCCCTTCTTGAGGGTGCCTTCAGTCACCCTGACCAACGACACAACCCCCAGATAGTTGTCAAACCAGGAGTCGATAATCAGTGCCTGCAAGGGTGCTTTTCGATCACCCTTGGGTGGCGGGATTTTCCTGATCAGATCTTCCAGAACATCCTCGACGCCCAAACCACTCTTGGCGCTGCAGCGCACGGCGTCGGTTGCCTCTATACCAATGATGTCCTCAATTTCCTGGGCTACGCGGTCCGGCTCAGCCTGCGGCAGGTCCATCTTGTTGAGCACCGGAACCACTTCCAGCCCCTGTTCAATCGCGGTGTAACAGTTGGCGACAGACTGGGCCTCAACGCCCTGGCCGGCATCCACCACCAGCAACGCACCTTCACAGGCGTACAGTGAACGCGATACCTCGTAGGAGAAGTCGACGTGGCCGGGTGTATCGATGAAATTCAGTTTGTATTCAATGCCGTCCCGAGCCTTGTAGTTCAGAGTCACACTCTGGGCCTTGATGGTAATACCACGCTCACGCTCAAGATCCATGGAATCAAGGACCTGCTCAGCCATCTCGCGTTCTGTCAGGCCACCGCAGATCTGGATAAAGCGGTCTGCCAGAGTGGATTTACCATGGTCAATATGGGCGATGATCGAAAAATTTCGGATTCGGCTCAGTTCAGTCACAGACAATGAATACTCGCAAAAGACGAAGGATTGAGCCCGGAAGGGCCGTTGCCGGAGTCCGGCGACGGCGTGATTTTACCGGTTACCGGCCGCTATTGCCATGATCAGGAGATCAGCGGCCGTTCATATTGCCGAATAAGGAAGCCGATAAGCGCATCCTCGTCCAGCGGATAACTGAACAGGTTGCCCTGACACTGGGCGCAACCGGCGCTTTTGAGGAAGCTCAACTGCTGAGGCGTTTCCACACCCTCGGCAACAACGGTCAAGTGTAACTTTCTGGCCAGTGCGATCACCGCCGAGGCAACATCGGTTGCACTGACGTTGTACGGGATGTCGCGAATAAAACGATGGTCAATCTTGATAACGTCCAATGGCAACTGCTGGAGCGCCACCAGAGAACAGGAACCGGTGCCAAAATCATCCAGGATCAGGCAGACACCCATGTCGTGCAGGGACACAAGGAGCTCTCTCAGCATACGCGGGTCTTCATTCAGAAGCTCCGCTGGCATTTCAAGTTCAAGCCGCTCTGGCGACACCCCCGTTTCGGTAATGACCTGGCGCATCATATCCAGAAACCCGGAATCCGTCAGTTGGCGAACGGACAGGTTGACCGCCATTTTCAACGATTCAAACCCGGCCCGTTCGAGGGCCTGAACCTGGATACAGGCCTGCCTCAGCGCCAGCTCGCCAAGACGTATGATCAGGCCCGTTTCCTCGGCCAGGGTAATGAATTGCTGGGCACTGACCAGCCCCTTCTCGGGGTGGTGCCAGCGCAGGAAAGCCTCGACGCCAATCACCCGCTCACTCTCGAGATCCACCTTGGGCTGGTAATGCAGCACAAACCGATCGCCTTCCAGTGCGGTCGCCAGTTCTTCCTGCTGAAGCAGCCGCCTGGCGGCCTTGATGTTCATGGCCGGGGTAAAGAACTGGTAGGTGTTGCGCCCTAACTCCTTGGCCCGGTACATGGCCAGGTCGGCATACTTCATCAGCGTACCGGGGTCTTCACTGTCGTGAGGGATCATGGTAATACCGATACTGACGGTAACCCCCACTTCGTGATCGTTGAGACGAATTCGCTGGCACAGCCTCCGCAGTATGGCTTCGGCAACCTTGCCAGCGTCATCGGGACCGCTGATTCGTGACAACAGCACCACGAACTCGTCGCCACCCAGCCGGGCCACCGAATCTTCCTCCCGCACGCAGCCGGATAACCACTGGGAAACCTGCTTCAGCAGTTCGTCGCCACTATCGTGGCCGAGGGTATCGTTGATACGTTTGAAGCCGTCAAGATCCAGGAACATCAGGGCGGCCGGCTCTTCGGTGCGACGACTTCTGCGCACCACATGGTTAAGCCGGTCACGGAACAACTGGCGATTGGCAAGCCCGGTCAGCGGATCGTAGAACGCCAGGCGATGCAGCTCCGTCTGTGCGGCTTTCAGCTGGGTCAGGTCACGGAGGCTCAACACCACCCCATTCACGCCGGGCACCGTCAGCATGGCTGTGAACGTGCCTTCCATATCCCGCCACTGACCTTGCGCATCGCGTATACGACCACGGATCACCGGCATCTGCTTCCCAGGTGATTTGACCGCTTCATCAAACCCGGACTTTAACTGCGGCCAATCCTCGGCATGCACCAGGGAGGCCAACTCCAGACCATAAACCTTGTCGGGATCGAAGCCCAAAATGTCGTGACTGGACGGACTGGCGTAACGCGGCGTGCCATCGCGATCCAGCACAAGAGTCACGTTCGCGGCACCTTCGGTAATAGCCCGGTAGCGACCCGCGCCAATCTGCGCCATGATCCGGCCGCGAATCATGGTCAACACGAACAGGAACATCAGCAGACTGATAACAATACCGGAACCGAGAACGATGGGCGGCCGCGGATCAGACGCCAGGTAGTCAAACGCCGGTGTGGAACGGGTTTGCAGCAACCAGTCGCGCCCACCATGGGTAATGGTCTGACTCATTTCAAAACTGAAATCCTCATCCAGGGAGCCCAGGTTTGACCCATACATCTGCGTATCCCGTGACACCTCCCCGCTGTCGTATATTTTCACGTCCAGGAATGGCGAGATCAGGCCGACGATGCCATCGAGCAGGGTGTTCATCCGAAAGGCACTGAACACATAACCGGCGAGCATCATCTGCCGCTCAACACGACTTTCAGGTATTTCCCCACCCTGGTAAACCGGGTAATACATCAGGAAGCCAGCCTGATCCTCCGCCACTTCCTCCTGAACCAGCACGACTTTACCCGTCACTTTTGGCTCGGCATGGTCCCGTGCCCTCGCCATGGCATGCCGGTGCACCGGATCACTGAAGGCGTCGTAACCAAGTGCCTTGCGATTCCGCTCCGTTCCGGGCTCCAGATACACCATGGGGTAGTAATCCGGCCCGGTACCAAGAGGCGTCACGAGGTAATTGAGGACACCATCTTTCCTGACCGACGCGATGTGGTCCGCCATCTGGCGGACACCTATTCTTTTCACGTAGCCAATGCCCTGGATGCCCGGGTAATAACGGTTGATATCCACATTGTCGACGTATTCACGCCAATCGTCCCTATCCACTTCACCGGCAACGGCAAACAGGCCCGCACTGCCGGCCAATACCTGCTCATAATTCAGCAGGCGCTCTTCAATAGCAGTTCGCAGCTGTAGTGACTGTGTTTTGAAACGGGCTTCGGTACGGTCTTCGACCAGGCGAATGGAAACTTGCCATAACAGGACGGTGACAGCGAGAGATGCAATCAGCACTAGCCATGCTGCCCACGAGTAGCGCAGCTGGAGCAGTTTCCGGAGGGGAAGTTCCTTTCTGTTCATCATTCTCGTGCAGGTCCGATCCGTGGCCAGTAATCTGATTATTTTGGGAAGTATAACAAAAGCCCCACTGGCTGTCGTTTAAACGACCCCCAGCAGGGCTCTCAGTTTTGTACCATTTTGTGTCCGCCGATCCGGCGGATCAACCGTCAGGGCTTCATCACCAGATAAGTGGCCCGCCCCTGGCGAACAACGCGCACCGAGACGGCGCTGTCGTCTGGCAAGGAGGACACCGCTTCGCGGAAATCCTCCACAGAGGTGACTTTGCGGCGGTTCAGCTCGGTGATCACATCCCGTGGACGGATACCCGCATCAAGCGCTGGCCCGCGGGCAACGTCTGCCACAAGCACTCCCCCAGATATCCCCAGCGACTCCTGAAGCTCAGTTGGCAGAGGCTCAACCGTCATCCCCAATGGCGCCGATGATGGGCCGTTGTTGCTGGACGCCGGAGCGGAGGCTTGCTCCGAACCCTCTTCCGGCAGTTTGCCGATTTCAACGTCCAGTGTAATCTGCCGGCCTTCCCTCATTACTT
The DNA here is from genome assembly GCF_042604615.1 of Marinobacter sp. M5B. Lineage (NCBI taxonomy): Bacteria > Pseudomonadati > Pseudomonadota > Gammaproteobacteria > Pseudomonadales > Marinobacteraceae > Marinobacter > Marinobacter sp. M5B. Next base: position 1,370,515 of record NZ_CP156894.1, on the reverse strand, counting down.
CCATGGTGGCCGTTTCACCGACCGGCGTACGCCCTACCATCGGCGGCAGATCCGAAGACAACGTTACGTCCTCGCCCTCGTACTCGAGCACAATATCACCCGCCTGCAATCCCGCTTTCTCGGCAGGCGAGCCCGCCATCACTTCTGCAACCAGGGCGCCTCGAGGACGCTTAAGGCCAAATGACTCCGCCAGATCTCGATTAACCTCCTGTATCAGCACACCCAGCCAGCCACGGGAAACCGATCCATCGTCCCGAAGCTGCCGGAACACATTCATGGCATCATCAATGGGGATTGCAAAGGACACCCCCATGAATCCACCCGAGCGGGTGTAGATCTGGGAGTTAATACCCACAACCTCGCCGTCCAGGTTAAACAGTGGCCCGCCGGAGTTACCCGGGTTGATAGCAACGTCAGTCTGGATAAACGGAACGTAGTTTTCCGATGGCAGTGAACGGCCCAGGGCGCTGACAATGCCCGCTGTTACGGTGTAATCAAAACCAAAGGGCGAGCCGATAGCCAGGACCCACTCACCCACTTTCAGGTCATTGGAGCGCCCGATCCGCACCACAGGCAAGTCGTCGCCGCCCTCAATCTTCAGAACCGCCATGTCCGAACGTGGGTCAGTGCCAATCAGTTTGGCAGGCAATTCTCGACGGTCATTCAGGCGCACAATGATCTCGTCGGCCCCTTCCACCACATGGTTATTGGTCAACACATAGCCATCACTGGAAACGATAAACCCGGACCCCATGGACTGACGCGGGGCTGAACCACCAGGGCTGCCGCCAAACGGTGACTGGGGACCGCGGAAGAAATCCTGGAAAAACTCCGGTAACTGCTCAAGCTGTCGATCGTTAAAAGGGAGACCGTTTGAGCGGCCACGATTCGCTGACTTGGGCTCGGTCGTTGTACTGATGTTGACCACAGCATTCGAGTTCTCTTCGACCAACTCGGTAAAGTCAGGGAGACTGCGAGCTGAGACAGACTGAGCCAGAGACAAGGGAACAAGAAGACACAAAAGATACCAGACGAACACAATGGAACCCTGGCGCTGAGGCCGGCGCAGCATGTCTTGATCGTTCTTTACTTCAGGCATTAAAGACCCCCTGTTCAGCGGACGTTATAAACTCAATGTGCGGTCAAAGCCGATAATTTCAACAGAGCCTGTTGGAACATCATTCCGGGGAAGCGACCACCCCCTGCCTGACCTCCACCAGTGTCGGCTCCCAGGTTCCCGCTTTACGTGACTGCCCCCTGCGAGCGGCCAGGAAGCCCAGGGCAAGTCCCGCCGCAGCACCCATCATGGCGACGGCCTCACTGGCCGCGTGGCCTGCCGACAACTGGTGCCCCAAAACAGCCCCGGCCACCATCGACACCAATGGCAGGGCGTAAACAAGCAGGGAAGCACCAAGCAGCGCGGACTCATCAATGGCCACCGTCACCTCATCACCCACCTCGGCACCAAGGCTGTTGGCCACCAGAACCTGATTGGCCCTGCCTCCTGAAACACCGGCCAGTGCACGCTGGCCACAGCCATGACGAGCCGAGCAACTTTCACAGGCGCTGGTGCGAATCGTCTGCACCCATACCCGGTCGCCGGCAACACCGACAACCCTCCCGGTTTCCGTAATCATTTCCGGCCTCCGCCGAACGCCAGGGTATCGTCAATCGTCACTGATTCGGCCACCTTACGGGCCGTCGTCGGTGGAACTTCCCCAACCACAGTCACGAAAAACGCGATGTCATCCACACTGAGCTGTTTCATGTACACCGTGGTTGCGCCAATTCGCGAAGCGCCGGTGGGCATCACCATCTTCCGTGCTGGTTCGACAAACACAGAAAAGGCTGCCAGCCCATCCGAGAACGCCACTGCCTGCCCTTTGCCTGATCGCGGGGCAGCGGCGGGAACAAAACCATCCGGGCGCCACTCAAGCGTCCAACCATCCATCCGTGCCGCGGGAGACGACGTCTGTTCCGGTTTCAATTCCCGTTTGATGGCCTCTCCCTCCGTTTGCACGATAAATTCGCTATCCGGGAGAGAGTCCGTTATTTCAAGGCTGGTGAACTGAAAATGCTCAAGCACCTCACCGCCGACGGAACGCACATGGCTCTTCACCAACAGACCGGTGGATTTTTCCAGCCATAGCTGGTGACTGTATCGAAGATCATCCCTCGCCCTGAGCCCGAGCTTGACCACATCGTAACCAGCAATACGATCATCGCCCACCAGCTCTGGCTGATACCATTGACTGACCGGCATCAACTGATGGGAAAATGCCTCGGCAAAAGGACCCGACGGAATAACCTGATCCAACTGGATGCGCCCATGGTCAGGAAGCACACAGACAACCCGCATCCCCTTTCGCACGATCTCACCGCTGGCTCCGTCCTGCAGAACCAGCCGCTCTTCCACCATGCCATCCCGATACCGGTGCGCAATCTGCATCGAACTGACCTGATCACCCCGGGCATACACAAAGACGCCGCGATAGGACGTCATGTTGAGGGCAGGACCAAGACGGTTGAGCCAATATTCGGCGCTCTGTTCATTCTTCCCGGCGCTCTCCGCCGTCTCGGCAGACACTTGCCCTGTCAGAACGGTGAGCAACGTTAACATGACCAGCCCGTGCCTGATTGCACCAGGGAATCGACTCTGGATTGCCATTGCGATTCTGCCCATCAGCCGCTTAACTCCAGCCAGTGTCCTGCAAACATGAAACGTCAATACCCTGGTCCGGACGCGCTAACGACACGCGCATAGCCAACGGAGCCTCGACCGGCTCCTACGCTGTTGTGTTGGGCGTGCTCAAGAAGATAGCGGCTAAGATGTTCCCATTGCTCCTCATCAAGTCCTTGCAATGCCACCTCCGGCACCGGCTCGACCGCCGACTCCTGCCGATCCTGTTCTTCTGAAACGCCCGCGGCTGCAATCGCTCCACCATCTTCGGCGGACTCCCAACCAGCACCGGCGCCAAAACCAATCACCGCTGCCAGTGTGACCATCGCAACCGCTGGCCAATGCCAGCTTTTGTCCCGGCGGGGCATCGAGCCGACTGTCGCAGCAGGCGATACCGCACCGCTGCCATCCAGAACATCCCTGACCCCAGCACTGACATCCACAGCCTCCGGTGCCACGCTGCCCTGATGCATGAGATCCCGCACCTGCTGCCAACGCTGCCACTGCGAACGAACCTGATCCTGCTCAGCGTGTGACAGCAGTCTGCGAACTGACAATTCATCTGCCTCGTCATCCATCATTGCCGACAGCGTTTCTTTGAGACGATCATCCATAGGATGCAACCTCATTACGTCCGGGAATCATTTAACAAAGGGCCCAGGTGGCGATCCACTGCATCCCGTGCCCTGAATATTCGTGACCTTACCGTGCCGATGGGGCACTCGAGAATACCGGCGATGTCTTCGTAACTCAGCCCGTCGTACTCCCTGAGCAAAAACGCAGATCGAAGCTCCTCCGGCAAGTTTGATATCGCCACCCTGAGCGCGCTCTGCAACTGATCCCGCTGCAACAGTTTCTCCGGTGACGCATTGTCCCTGAGTCTTGAACCGTCGTCGTAATTCTCGGCTTCCCCCGCGTCGGCACTGCCTTGCGGACGACGCCCGCGGGACTCAAGAAAATTCTTGGCCGTATTCACGGCTATACGGTACAGCCAGGTGTAGAACGCGCTGTCTCCCCGAAAACGGTCAATCGCCCGGTACGCCTTGACGAAGGTTTCCTGGGTAAGGTCCATCACCTCCTGGCTGTCGTAGACATAACGACTGATAATCGACGCAACCCTGGACTGATATTTGACAACCAGAAGATCAAAGGCAGGCCGATCACCATGACGGACCTTTTTTACCAGCTGAAGGTCTGTCTGGCTTTCGCTGCCGTCTTCCTTGTGTCTTTCTGTATCAGCATTCATAGACGGAGTGCCGGAGTTGCCATAGCGTTCGACCGTCTGGCCCACTTGCCTGCTATTCAATGGAATCATGCTGCTGTCCGGCATCCGATGAGTCTACAATGCCCCCTTTTATCCGGGAGCACCCCGTCAGGCCAAATAGACAGCGAGCGCAAAGTTTAGTTCAATACACATCCACATTATGGCCCGCGATTACGACCCGATGCCACAGTCCTACGAATTCGATGTCCTGATTGTCGGCAGCGGTGCTGCCGGCCTCACTGTTGCCCTGAATTTGCCCGAGCACCTGCAGATCGCCGTCATCAGCAAGGCCGATATCAGCAGCGGCGCAACACTCTGGGCCCAGGGCGGCATTGCCGCCGTGCTGGATGACGACGACTCTCTTGAGAATCACGTCAGCGACACCCTCAACGCCGGGGGCGGCCTCTGCCACGAGGATGCTGTCCGGTTTACGGTTGAGCATGGCCGCGAGAGCATCAACTGGCTGATCGACAGCGGCGTCACCTTTACCCGCGATGACCAGTCCCAGTACCACCTGACACGGGAGGGCGGGCATAGCCACCGCCGCATTATCCACGCGGCCGATGCCACCGGTCACGCTGTTTCCACCACCCTGACGTCCCAGGCCCAGGCGCGCCCCAACATTACCCTGATGTCCCGCAGGGTTGCCGTAGACCTGATCACCAATCGCAAGCTGGCATTGCCTGGAAACGCGTGCGTAGGCGCCTACATACTGAACCTGGAAGACAACCATGTCGAACTGTTCCGGGCCCGGTTCACTATCCTCGCCACGGGCGGCGCCAGCAAGGCGTATCGCTATACCACCAACCCGGACGGAGCTTCGGGAGACGGTATAGCCATGGCCTGGCGCGCCGGCTGCCGGGTCGGCAATATGGAATTCAACCAGTTCCACCCCACGTGCCTGTACCACCCACATGCCAAGTCGTTCCTGATTACCGAGGCAGTGAGGGGTGAAGGCGGTGTGCTGAAGCTTCCGGACGGCTCCCGCTTTATGGATCGCTTCGATGATCGAGGCGAGCTGGCGCCCCGGGATATCGTGGCCCGCGCCATCGACCACGAAATGAAACGGCTGGGTGCTGATCATCTATACCTGGACATCAGCCATAAACCGGCCGAGTTCATCAAACAGCATTTCCCAACCATTCGCGAAAAATGCCTGACGTTCGGGATTGATATCACCAAAGAACCGATCCCGGTGGTACCCGCCGCGCACTACACCTGTGGCGGCATACTCAGTGACGAACGCGCCCGCACCGACATCAACCAGCTCTATGTTGTCGGCGAGGCTGCGTTTACCGGTCTGCATGGCGCCAATCGCATGGCCAGTAACTCCCTGCTTGAATGCCTGGTCTACGGCCGTGCCGCCGCTGCGGATATAGCGCGACGGGAATCGGACATTCCTGCACCACCCCAAGCACCGGACTGGGACGAAAGCCAGGTAAGGGATTCCGACGAAGACGTGGTAATCTCCCACAACTGGGACGAACTGCGGCATTTCATGTGGGACTATGTTGGCATCGTTCGTACGACCAAACGCCTGCAGAGAGCCAAGCACCGGATTGATCTGCTGGAACGGGAAATTGGCGAGTTCTACAGCAACTACCGCGTCTCGAACGACCTGCTTGAGCTGCGCAACCTGGTGACCGTGGCGGACCTGATTATCTGTTCCGCGTTGCAGCGCCGGGAAAGTCGCGGCCTGCACTACACACTGGATTTCCCCGGACTACTCCACGAGGCAAGGGATACCGTACTGGTTCCCACCACTTACCGACGGTCGTCTCCCTGAAGGAAATGGCTCGGTCCACTCCAATGCCCACTGGTTAACTGAGAGAATCAATGTCTGACAACACCGAATTCAACCGCCTCTACTGGCACAGCCGCCGCGGCATGCTTGAACTGGACGTTTTGCTGATCCCGTTCCTTGAAAACGCCTATCGAGACCTTCCCGCTGAGGACCAGGCACGGTACCAAAAGCTGATCAACTGCGAGGACACCGATATGTTCGAGTGGTTCATGCAGCGCAGCCGCCCGGAAGACCCCGACCTGCAACGCATCGTTGACCTCATACTGAACCGTGTCCAGCCGGATTGAACTGGCGCTGATTCCATCCCACGCTGTCGGGTTACTGTGCACCCTGCCCTGGCTGGCGCTGACCCTGTTCGTAGCCGCCGTAGCCAGTGAGTTCAGCCCCCTCCTTCTGGTGCTGGCTATCCCCTCACTCGTGGGTGCGGTTTTCGAGTATCGCCGAACCGGCTTGCTGGTCGGTCCGGCAGCCGTAACCGAACTACGGGTTGAGGGCGAGCAATTATACGTGCGCCTTCGCTCAGGGCAGGACCGCGCTGTTCAGGTTGCGGACGAAAGTCGTCTGGGTGCCCACTTTGCGATCTTGAAACTGCAGCATTCCGGCACCATATCGTGTACATATCCTGTTGTCCTGGTTGCCGTTACGCCGCGGTTTCGCAACATCCCTTCCGATGCATTCCGCCGTTTGCGGGTCTGGCTTCGCCTGGGCCCGACCTCTGGCAGCAAGGCATCTGGTCGCCAAACGCAGGAAATCCACTGATTCTGGAGTGCTTCATGTCAGACATCGAAAGTCCGTTGGCCAACCATCCGCTTCCCCAGCCCCGCTGCGCTTCCATCTCTGACCGTGTCATGGTTCGAATATCCGGGCCAGGCACTGACAAGTTCCTGCAGGGGCAGTTCAGCCAGCAGATCGACGATGTCACCCAGGGTCATTCGCCAAGAGCGGCAGCCTGTACACCCAAGGGGCGCGCCTATTGCCTGACCCGGTTGGTGAGGGATGGTGATGACATATTGATGGAGCTGCCAGCGGATCTCTCCGACGGCACGGTGACTCATTTGCGCAAGTACCTGATGTTGTTCCGTGGTACGTCAATGGAGGTAGAGTCGGACGCTCGGATCATCGGACTTCTGGGCGATGCCGCAGTAGAAAAACTGCTGCCAGAAGGCACCGGTGCACTGGCAGTCGCAGGCGATTCCGTGAAAATCAACGGAGGCCACGTGATACGTACGATGGACACCGCCGAGGGCATGGCTCGCTATGAACTCTGGCAAACGGGTGATCTGGACACATCGCTACAACAGGCTCTGGCGGACATTCCTGCAGCCCCCCTCGCCGATTGGCAGGCTTCCGAAATTGCTGCCGGCGTAGCATCGCTCACGGCCGCCACCACGGAGAGCTTCGTGCCGCAAATGCTGAACTGGCAGCATGTTGGAGGCATCCACTTCAAGAAAGGCTGCTACACCGGGCAGGAGGTGATCGCGCGCATGCACTTCCTGGGGCAACTCAAAAAAAGCCTTTTCCGGTATACCTGCAGCGATGCCGGTACCCTGCCTGCCCCCGGTGAGTCGCTGCTGGACGGAGATCGGTCAGTGGGAAATGTCGTGAATTCTGTTGGTTTCTCTGACGGACACTCGGAGATTCTGGCCGTTGTGCGCCACGATGCGGCGGAGAAATCATTGGTACCCGAGAGCGCCTCCGACGCGGTTCTGTCACTGCACCCCTTGCCGTATTCTGTTCCGGAGCGTGAAAAAACCGACACGCCTGATACATAAGTTGACAGGAAGAATCCCGATAATTTGCTATAAAGTACGTCATATACATGAACATATTAGCCTTTCCGGACGTTCCTGCCGGCCAGGTGACACTTAACAGGCGGATTCAAACTGACTATGTCCAACATTGTAGAAACCATAAAAACCGACCTGACCGACGCTATTGAAAACGACAAACTGGTACTTCCGACACTTCCGGAAGTTGCGCTTCAGGTACGCGACATCGCAGAAAACGAGGACTCGGCCATTATTGACCTGGTGAAGGTCATCAGCAACGACACGGCCCTGTCAGCCCGTATTATTCGAGTCTGCAACAGCCCGCTATTTCGCGGCAGCCGGGCGATTGAGAACTTGAATATGGCGGTTGGTCGCCTGGGCATGGCTTATACCAGCAACCTGGCGATGGGCCTTGCCATGGAGCAGATGTTCCAGGCCACTTCGGACATGATCGACAAGCGCCTGCGTGCCACCTGGCAAAAGAGCACTGAGGTGGCCGGGGTGTGCCATGTGCTGGCACAGCATTACACCAATCTCAAGGCAGATCAGGCCACCCTGGCCGGGTTGGTTCACCTCATCGGGGTGTTGCCGATTCTGCGCTATGTGGAAGACCGGGATATTCAGATCAGTAGCATCATGCTGGACAATGTGATTGATGAAATTCATCCGCGTATCGGGGCGACGATTCTGCAGAAATGGGATTTCCCGAAAGAACTTCAGAATGTGCCTCTGGAATACGCGAACCTGCATCGTGAGGTGCCGGCAGCGGATTATGCGGATCTGGTGATGATTGCCAATCTGCAGTTGATTGCCGGGACAGATCATCCCTGGACGGAGGTGGACTGGAAGACGATTTCGGCGTTTGATCGTCTTGGGTTGGATCCTGAGGTGGATATGAGCGAGGAAGAGGACCTGAATGCGCAGATGGAAGCTGCTATGGCGCTTCTTCAGTAGGTTTGGGGGCTGGCCGAAGGTGGGGGTATTTTTCTTCGGGAAAAGAACTCGCTTCGCTCGGACACCTTTTCCTGTCAGAGAAAATACCCCCACCTCCGGCCGATCAATACAGTTGCGGGCCGCTCTTTCGGGCCGCTTCATTTTTTCAGGATTGGCTCTTACCGTATTGTTCCAGTAGCTGCGATTTGTTTGGCAAAGACCAATCAACGGTCGGCAGGCCCTTCTGCTGTAACCACTCGTTGGCCCGGGAAAAATGCTTGCAGCCGAAGAAGCCGCGGTAGGCGCTTAACGGCGATGGATGTGGCCCGTCCAGTACCAGATGCTTGCTTCGGTCGATGTGCTGGCCTTTTTTCTTGGCGTAGCTTCCCCAGAGTAGAAACACCACCCCTTCACGCTCGCGGTTAATGGTTTCGATGACGCGGTCGGTGAAGGTTTCCCAGCCTTTGCCCTGGTGGGCGCCAGCCTGGCTTTGGACGACGGTGAGGACGCTGTTGAGAAGGAGCACGCCCTGCTCCGCCCAGGGTTGCAGACAGCCGTGGTCTGGGGGCTGAATGCCGAGGTCGGCGTGGATTTCTTTGAAGATGTTGACCAACGACGGCGGCGTGGCCACGTGCGGGCGCACGGAGAAGCACAGGCCGTGGGCCTGGCCGGGACCGTGGTAGGGGTCCTGGCCGAGAATAACCACGCGCACCTTATCCAGCGGTGTGCTGTTCAGGGCGTTGAAGCAATGCTGGCTGGCGGGGAACAAGGTCTTTCCCGCCTGCTCTTCCGCCGCGAGGAATTCAGCCAGCTGCTGCATGTAGGGCTGACGGAATTCGTCACCAAGGTGCTCCGTCCAACCTCGCCCTGATTTTAGCTGGCTTGCCAGTATCTCCACCGGCTGCATGTTCAGCCCTCGTCTTTCTTCGTTTCAGCCTTGTGCTCCGGGCGCATGGCGGGGAACAGGATGACGTCGCGAATCGAGGCGGAATCCGTCAGAAGCATGGCCAGACGGTCGATGCCAATGCCTTCACCTGCGGTCGGTGGCAGGCCATATTCCAGCGCCATGACGTAGTCTTCGTCGTAGAACATGGCTTCGTCGTCGCCGGCGTCTTTCTCGGCCACCTGATCCTGGAAGCGCTCAGCCTGGTCTTCCGCGTCGTTCAGCTCGGAGAATCCGTTGGCGATCTCGCGGCCGCCCACGAAGAATTCGAAACGCTCAGTGACGAACGTATCGTTGTCCTTGCAGCGGGCCAGCGGTGACACTTCTTTCGGGTAATCGGTAATGAATGTGGGCTGCATCAGGCGATGCTCAGCAGTCGCTTCAAAGATTTCGATCTGCACCTTGCCCAGTCCCCAGCCTTCTTTAAGGTGAATGCCCAGATCCTTCGCTACCTGTCGAGCACTGGTTTCATCGGCCAGTTGTTCGGCTTTGATATCGGGTTTGTATCGCAGGATGGCGTCCACCACGGTCAGGCGCTCGAAAGGCTTGCCGAAGTCGTACTCAATGGTTTCTTCTTCGCCATCGGACAGGGTACGGGTGTTCACCACCGTGGTGGTACCGAGTACTTTCTGGGCAATGGTGCGCAGCATGTCTTCGGTAAGGTCCATCAGGTCGTTGTAATCGGCATAGGCCTGATAGAACTCCACCATGGTGAATTCCGGGTTATGACGGGTGGAAAGCCCTTCATTACGGAAGTTGCGGTTGATTTCGAATACCCGCTCGAAACCACCGACCACCAGGCGCTTGAGGAACAGCTCCGGAGCAATACGCAGGTACATGTCGATACCCAGGGCGTTGTGGTGAGTCACGAACGGACGCGCCGTGGCACCACCAGGAATCACCTGCAACATCGGGGTTTCGACTTCCATGAAGTCTCGGTCGGTGAAGTACTGACGCATGACGCTGATAATCTTCGAACGTGCATAGAACACGCGGCGACTGTCTTCGTTCACCATCAGGTCAACGTAGCGGTGACGATACCGGGCTTCCGTGTCGGTCAGCCCCTTGTGTTTCTCCGGCAATGGACGCAGCGACTTGGTCAACAGCGTGTACTCGTCCATGCTTACATAGAGGTCACCCTTGCCTGACTTACACAGAATACCCCGCACCCCCACGATATCGCCCAGATCCCAGTGCTTGGTGTCTTTCTGGACATCTTTTGAGGCGTAGATCTGAATGCGGCCCGTCATATCCTGAACCACTTTGAATGCTTTACGATCAAGCATCATGCGGCCGGCAACAGCCACCTGAATGCCCATCTCAGCCAGCTCTTCCTTGCTCTTGTCGCCATATTTGGCCAAAAGCTCGGCCGCGGTGGCGTCGCGACGGAAGTTGTTGGGAAAGGCATTGCCCTGATCACGCATCTCCGCCAACTTGGCGCGACGCTCGGCAATCAGCTTGTTGTCCTCTGGCTGTGCATTCGGGGTGTGTTCAGTCATGTTGGCTCGCAAAATCGGGAATTGTCCGGGTTAGCATGGCAAAGGCGCTGTTTACAGCGCCATCTTCAGGCTGGCTTCGATGAACTTGTCGATGTCACCGTCCAGCACCGACTGGGTATTGCTGGTTTCCACCTTGGTGCGTAAGTCCTTGATACGGCTGTCGTCCAGCACGTAGGAGCGGATCTGGCTGCCCCAGCCGATATCCGCCTTGGCATCCTCAGCCTTCTGTTTCTCGGCGTTACGCTCCTGCATCTCACGCTCAAACAGCTTCGCTTTCAGCTGTTTCATGGCCTGGTCTTTGTTCTGATGCTGGCTTCGGCCAGCCTGACAGGCCACGACAATACCAGTGGGATTGTGAGTCAGACGCACAGCAGATTCGGTCCGGTTTACGTGCTGACCACCCGCACCCGAGGCGCGATAGACGTCGACACGAAGGTCTGCCGGATTGATTTCAATCTCGAAGCTGTCGTCCACTTCCGGTGAGACAAAGACGGATGAGAACGACGTGTGACGGCGGTTGCCGGAATCAAACGGCGACTTTCGCACCAGACGATGCACACCGGTTTCCGTGCGCAACCAACCAAACGCATAGTCGCCCTGGATGTGGATGGTCGCACTCTTGATGCCAGCCACATCGCCTTCCTGCAATTCGACGATCTCGGCCTTGAAGCCACGGCGCTCAGCCCAACGCAGGTACATGCGCAACAGCATATTGCCCCAGTCCTGGGCCTCAGTACCGCCGGAGCCGGCCTGAATGTCCAGATAGGCGTTGTTGGCATCCATCTCGCCGGAGAACATGCGGCGGAATTCGAGCTTCTCGAGCTCTTTATCAAGCCCGGCCAGATCGGCTTCGATCTCCGCGGCCGTGCCCTCGTCCTCTTCCTCGTCCGCAATTTCGAGCAGACCTTCGGCGTCTTCGAGGCCGGAGGTGAGGTTGTCGATGGTACGAACAATCAATTCAAGATCGGAGCGTTCCTTGCCCAGCGCCTGTGCTCGTTCGGGGTCTTCCCATACGGAAGGCACTTCCAGCTCACGCTCAACTTCGGTCAGTCTTTCACTACGCTGATCGTAGTCAAAGATACCCCCTGAGCGCTTCAGTGCGCTCACGAAGGTCTTTTATCTTCGTAACAATGGGATTGATTTCCATGAAATCCTTACTCTCGCTCGGAAAATGAATGCGATCAAAATCAGACGCGAGATTCTACCGGAAATCTGTTTTTAAATCAGCCGGTGGTAACCGCTACTTCGGTGAAAGCGTCAGGCAGGGCCGTTGTTCCGGGAGACGCTGTGAATACGTCCATGTACGCTTGACGAAAACATCCATGTTTTCGACACTCCCGGAACAACGGCCCTGCCTGGCGCCCAAAGCTGGGTGTGGCATTCATACAAGGTGTGATCGGGCTCGGGGTGGGGGTATCTTTTCTGCCAGAAAAAGGTGTCTGAGCGAAGCGAGTTCTTTTTCCAAAGAAAAGATACCCCCACCCCGGGCCCAGCCCGCCAAGGCCAAGTCCCCAAATGCCAGACTCCCAACCTTCAGGCCAGAGGCTCCAGATAATCCACCAAAAGCTGCAGGTTAGTACGCCCACGAAAGGTATTTGCATCAGGTTTGTAAACCACCCGCGCACCAGTCCTGGTGTAGTCGGGCACTTCCGGCCCGGTGTTGAAGGCGATGCCATCGATGATGGCGCCGCCCTCTTCCGGCTGGAGCACCAGCTTCAGGTGGTTCTCGCCAACGATGCGCTGGCTGACCACACGAAAGTTGCCGTCAAACAGGGGCTCCGGGAAATGCTGCCCCCAGGGACCGGCACGCTTTAACAGGGTGGCGGTTTCCAGGTGAAGCTCGTCCGGGCTCAGAGGGCCATCGGTGGTGATGGCCGCCTCAAGGTCTTCCGCCCGCAAGGTATCGCGGACCGCCCGGTCGAACGCATCACTGAACGCATCCAGATCACCGCGGGACAGGGTCATGCCTGCCGCCATGGCATGGCCGCCGAATTTTTTCATCATCCCCGGGTGCCTGGCATCAACCACGGCGAGCACGTCGCGGATATGCAGGCCCGGGATGGAACGGGCCGAACCCTTGATGTCCTCGCCGTTGTCGTCCGGCGCAAACGCAATCGTCGGGCGGTGAGTCTGCTCGCGGATACGGGCCGCCAGTATGCCGATCACACCCTGGTGCCAGTCGGTGTCAAACAGGGCCAGGCCCCATGGCAGGCCCTCGATGTCCAGCGACATGGACGCCAGCAGGTCCTGAGCCTGGGTTTTCATATCTTTTTCGATGGTGCGACGTTCACGATTGAAGGTATCCAGTTCTCGAGCCAGGCGCTGGGCTTCGTCACGGCTGTCCGCCAGCAGGCAGGCAATGCCCACGCTCATATCGTCCAGGCGACCGGCAGCATTCAGCCTTGGGCCAACCACAAACCCGAGATCCGTGGAGCTGATTTCGCTGTGATCGCGGCCTGCCACTTCCAGCAGCGCCAGAATACCGGGGCGGGCCTCCCCCTGGCGGATGCGGCGCAGGCCCTGTTCCACAAAGATGCGGTTGTTATGGTCCAGGGGAACAACGTCCGCTACAGTGCCAAGCGCCACAAGATCCAACAGATTGCCGAGATTAGGTTGCGCCTCTGGCAACAGGCCCTGCTCACGCAGATGCTTTCGAAGAGCCGTCAGCACATAGAACATCACACCCACGCCCGCCGCGTTCTTGCTCAAGAAGGGGCAGCCGGGCTGGTTGGGGTTCACGATGGCGTCCGCCTCAGGCAGGGTTTCACCGGCCAGGTGATGATCGGTCACAACCACCCGGATGCCCAGTTCCCGGGCTGCGCGAACACCTTCCACGGCGGAAATACCGTTGTCCACGGTCACCAGCAGGTCCGGCAGCGCACCCTCATCTCTCAACCGGTGGATAATGCCCGGCGTCAATCCATAACCGTCGGAAAACCGGCTGGGCACACGGAAGTCAATATCGTTCAGCCCCAGCATCCCCAATCCCAGCATGGCAACTGCCGTGCTGGTGGCGCCGTCGGCGTCGAAGTCCCCAAGCACCAGCACTCGCTGCTGACTGGTGATGGCGTCCGCCAGGAGCGCAACGGCACGGTCGACACCCCTTAGATCCATGGGCGATGCCAGGTGTTTCAGTGTGTAGGTGAGTTGGTCATCGGAAGTCACGCCACGGGCGGCGTATAGACGGCGAAGCAGTGGGGGCAGATTCTGGCCCCAGTCCGGAGTGGTGTCCGGGCTGGGGCGACGAAGGATTTTTTTGGGCGTCATACCACTCAGGTATTTTTCCAGTGTTTGGCGATAAAGTCCTGCACGGCGGACAGGTCATTATCCAAAACGGTGTATCGCTCCTCCCGTTCGAACAGATCCGACATATGCACCGGCAGGGACGGCTCGGCCTTAACACCCGAGCGCAACACGGCATCCGGGAACTTGGCCGGATGCGCAGTACCCAGGGTAATCATCGGTACCGCCGGGTCGCGACGACAGTTTCGGGCCGCACGCACGCCGATGGCGGTATGGGGGTCGAGCAAGTACTCGTTCTGGTCAAACACCTCACGGATGGTGTCTGTGGTGCCCTCATCACCCACCGCGTCACTGTCAAACAGTTTGCGAGCGTGCTTCCAGCGGTAATCTTCAATGCTGACTGGGCCCTTGGTGGCATTCTCCAACAGGTCCTTTACCGCAGCCCCGTCGCGGCCGTGCAGGTCGAACAACAGGCGCTCGAAATTGCTGGACACCATGATATCCATGCTTGGTGACAAGGTATGCTCAAGCTGGAGCTGCTCGTAGCGATTGCCACTCATAAAGCGATGCAGGATGTCGTTACGGTTGGTGGCGATCACCAACTGGGAGATCGGCAAACCCATTTTCTTAGCCAGATAACCCGCGAAGATATCGCCGAAGTTACCCGTGGGCACCGAGAAAGCCATACTCCGATCCGGACCGCCGAGCGCCAGGGAAGCATGAAAGTAGTAGACGATCTGAGCCATGATACGGGCCCAGTTAATGGAATTCACCGCCGCAAGCTGGGTTTGACCACCGAGGAACGACTGGTCACCAAAGCTCGCCTTCACCATGCGCTGGCAGTCATCAAAGTTGCCGCGCACCGCGATGTTATGGATATTGTCACCCTTCACGGTGGTCATCTGGCGACGCTGCACCTCGGACACCCGTTCATGGGGATGCAGGATGAAAATGTCGACGTGTTCGCACCGGCGGCACCCCTCAATGGCGGCGGAGCCGGTATCACCGGACGTTGCCCCCATGATCACCACGTGCTGCTTGCGTTTCTCCAACACGTAGTCCAACAGGCGCCCCAGCAGTTGCAGGGCAAAATCCTTGAACGCCAGGGTTGAGCCACGGAAAAGCTCCATGACCCACTCATTGGTGTCCAACTGAACCAGCGGGGCCACCGCTTTATGGGCAAATACGTCACCGTAGGTCTCGTCCAGCATCCTGCGGAAATCCTCCGCAGGAATCGCATCGTCGACAAACGGGTGCATTACCTTGAAAGCGAGCTCGCTGTAGGAAAGCCCACGCCAGCTGCGAATTTCTTCCAGGCTGAAATGAGGCAATGATTCCGGGACATACAGGCCACCGTCGGTGGCCAGGCCTGTCAGCAGGACGTCTTCAAAGCCCAGGGCGGGAGCTTCGCCCCGTGTACTGATGTATCTCACCTTGCGTTCCTGTCAGTTAAAGTTTTCGGCGCGGATACGGACGACTTTTTCGTCGATATCGCTCAGGGCTTCCAGCTCTTCAATAGCGCGGTTGATCTGTCGCTCCTGGACCGTGTGGGTCAGGATAATTACCGGGATGCGGCCATCTTTCAGCTCCGATTCCTTCTGCATAATGGATTCGATGTTGATGCCGTGCTCACTGAGAATGGAAGCGACTTTCGCCAGCACGCCGGGACGGTCCAGCGCCTGTATGCGCAGGTAATAGGCGGACTGAACATCCTCCATCGGCAGCACCGGCAGATCTTCCATTGCCGCAGGCTCGAAGCCAAGGTAGGGAACCCGCTGGTTGCTCTTGGCAGCCACGGAACGGGCCGCGTCGATGATATCGGCGATAACCGCTGATGCCGTGGCCTCATCGCCGGCGCCGGGGCCGTAATACATGGTCTGGCCAACGGCATCACCGTCCACCAGAACTGCGTTCAACACACCATCCACCTGTGCAATGAGATGGCTGCGCGGAACCAGCGTGGGATGCACCCGCAACTCGATGCCCTCATCGCGGCGACGTGCGATCCCCAGGTGCTTGATGCGATAACCAAGAATTTCCGCGTGAGCGATGTCGTAAGGGGTGATTTCCGAAATCCCCTCGGTGTAGGCTTTTTCAAATTGCAGCGGCACACCAAAGCCCGCAGAGGCCAGGATCGTCAATTTGTGTGCAGCGTCAATGCCTTCCACATCGAAGGTCGGGTCCGCTTCGGCATACCCCAGGTCCTGGGCTTCTTTCAGCACTTCAGCGAACTCACGACCGGCGCGCATCTCGGTGAGAATATAGTTACCGGTGCCGTTGATGATGCCGGCGATCCAGTCAACGCGATTGGCGGCCATGCCTTCGCGAACAGCCTTGATGACGGGGATACCGCCAGCAACGCCAGCCTCGTAGGAAACGATCACATTCTGCTTCGCCGCTGCCTCGAAAATCTCGTTGCCATGGACCGCAATCAACGCCTTGTTGGCGGTGACTACGTGCTTGCCATTTCGGATGGCAGCCAGCACCAGTTCCCGAGCGGTTTCGTAACCACCAATCAATTCGACCACAACATCCACAGACGGGTCGTTCACCACGTCAAAAATGTCGGTACTGAACGGGATATCCCCCAGATCAATATCATTGCGCGGGGTGCGTGTCGCCACCCGGGCAATACGGAGATTGAAACCTGTCCGGCCTGTGATCAGGCTGGCATTACGGGTCAGTACGTTGAACGTACCACCACCGACTGTTCCCAGTCCGCAGATTCCGACATTGACGTCTTTCAAGCTTTCACCTCTGTTCCCGATGGGTTGCTGTGGGGAGCGATAGTATAACGGTTAACGGGCGCCCGAATAAGCCCCGCCTGATGAACAGGCAAACAAGGCATTCCGTAGCCTATCAGAGCAGCCCCAGGCCTTCAGCCAGTTTTTCAGATGGCACATAACCACGCACCATATTACCGTCTTCCAATACGATCGCCGGGGTACCCGTCACACCGACGCGACTACCCAGCTCGAATTGCTCCCTGACCGGGTTCTCGCAGCTCTGATCATCCACGGATCGACCCTGCTTGGCGGCATTCATGGCAGCCTGCGGATCATCGGAACACCAGACGGAAATATACTTGCGAAAAGAGGGCGTATTGGGGCCGGAACGGGGAAAGCCATAGTAATTGACAGTAATACCCAATTCGTTCAGTCGCGGAACCTCGTCATGCAGCTTGCGGCAGTATGGGCAATCGATATCGGTGAACACAGCAATAGAAGCCTTTTCGGTGCCCTTGGCCGGAAAACTGATCAGCCCCTCATCACCGAACTCGTCCATGGTTTGAGCGCGCTGGGACGCCCTGCCCTGTTCAGAGATATTGGCAATACCGTTCGCGGTCACTTTCAGTAGGTCGCCGGTCAGGAGGTACTGACCATCGGCCGTTGTGAAAATGGTATCGCCGTTATTACTGTACACCTCGTACAAACCCTCAGCCTCCGACTTGCGGACATCGGATATCTTCAGCCCCGGAATCGCTGCGGTGAGTTTGTCGGCAATCGCATCCTCGACCTCGCCCGCATGAGCAGTGTGAGCGCCAGCCGCCAGAGCCGCGAGCACCAGTGGCAGCATGGGTTTAAACAAGTTCTTGATCAGCATATTGGTTTCCAGTTTTCCAGAATCACGAAGGTATATAGCCTGTGAGACGGCGAATTCCGCCGAGTTTGTGCGACACCGCTGCCCGCAAAAAGTTCAGTGTACCAAGCGCCATGCCCGCCGACTAACCCGGGATGTTACGACACTCTAACTAACCGCGCGGATGGTGAGCCTGATGCAGCGATTGTAATCGCTGACGTGCCACATGGGTGTATATCTGGGTTGTCGACAAGTCCGAATGCCCAAGTAACATCTGGACCACCCGTAAGTCGGCACCATGATTCAACAGATGCGTCGCAAAGGCATGGCGAAGGGTATGGGGTGACAAATGCTTGTGAATTCCAGCACGGAGTGCGTAATGTTTGATCCGATGCCAGAAGGTCTGCCGCGTCATCGCAGCGGGACGGTTACCCGGAAACAGTGCGTTGCTGGCCCGCCCCTTGAGAAGCTCACCTCGCCCCTCCCTCATGTAACGTACCAGCCAATCAACTGCCTCTTCACCAAGCGGAACCAGGCGCTCCTTGTTGCCCTTGCCAACAATCCTGATCACCCCCTGGCGCAGGTTCACCTCATCCACCGTTAAAGCCACAAGCTCCGAAACCCGCAAACCGCAGCCGTACAGAATTTCCATCATCGCCTTGTCACGAAGCTCAATAGGCACTTCAGGATCGGGTTCCGACAACAGGCTTTCCACGTCGTCTTCCGACAACGAGTCCGGCAACCGTCGAGGAAGGCGGGGGCTATCTATTCGCAGTGTAGGGTCTTCAGCGATCACGCCTTCTCGCAAAAGGTAGCGGAAAAAACGACGAAGACCGGAGAGACGACGGGCAGCCGTGGAGGTTTTGAAACCATCAGACAACCCACGGGATATCCAGCCCAGCAAGTCGGTCCGGCGCACCTCGGTCAGCAGGGGCGTTCCCGGCTGCTCCTGCAGCCAGGCCGCCAACCGCTCAAGATCACTCCGGTACGCCTG
Source organism: Marinobacter sp. M5B (assembly GCF_042604615.1). Taxonomy (NCBI): domain Bacteria; kingdom Pseudomonadati; phylum Pseudomonadota; class Gammaproteobacteria; order Pseudomonadales; family Marinobacteraceae; genus Marinobacter; species Marinobacter sp. M5B. Next base: position 1,351,807 of record NZ_CP156894.1, on the reverse strand, counting down.
ACGGGTTTTTTCCCCCAAGCCATCTTCAAGCCAGATGGCATCGGTGAAGCGCACAATGACCGCTTCATCCTGCGATCTAAGCTCAACTCTGGAGGTGGGTTTCCGGGGCATGGCGGCCTACTCGAAACGAAACGGGAACGAAAAGTTCCGGCAACCGGATACGAAAAAGGCAGCCTTGGGCTGCCTTTTCCTGACGAACTGTACCAGCAACTTCTGCTGATCAGCCCAGCTTTTCCTTGATACGAGCTGCCTTGCCAGACAGGTCGCGCAGGTAGTAAAGCTTAGCCTGGCGAACGTCACCACGACGCTTCACACTGATGCTGTCGATCAGCTTGGAGAAGGTCTGGAAGGTACGCTCAACACCCACACCGTAGGACACTTTCCGTACAGTGAAGGAAGAGTTCATGCCACGGTTGCGCTTGCCGATCACAACGCCTTCGAACGCCTGCAGACGCTCACGGTTGCCCTCGGTAACGCGAACCTGGATCACCACGGTATCACCCGGCGCAAAGGCAGGGATTTCCTTGGTCATCTGCTCTGATTCAATTTGACTGATGATGTTGTTCTTGCCGCTCATCGTATGTGCTCCTGATACCCAATCTTTTAATGCCCTGATGATTCAGAGGCACCCGGTTCGTTCAAAATCTCTTCCAGCAGCTCACGCTCTTCGTCCGTAAACACCCGCTTATCCAGCAGGTCGGGGCGTCGCTCCCGGGTTCGCCTCAACGACTGTTTCAGCCGCCAACGCCGGATCTGATCATGGTGACCGCCTAACAAAACATCCGGCACAGCCTGACCTTCGTAAACCTCCGGCCGGGTGTAGTGCGGACAATCCAGCAAACCGTCAGCAAAGGAATCCTGCTCTGCCGACTGCGCATGACCCAGCGCTCCGGGGATGAGGCGTGTAACCGCATCAATGACAGCCATGGCCGCCAACTCGCCACCGGAAAGCACGAAATCTCCCAGTGACACCTCCCGATCGACTTCCGCCGATATCAGGCGCTCATCAACACCCTCATATCGCCCAGCGACGAGAATAAGACTCTCTTCCGCTGCCAGCGATTCAACCACGCCCTGATTCATCGCCTCCCCCTGGGGAGACAGATAAACCACGCAGGCGCGTCCGGGTGCAGACTCCCTTGCCGCATGGATGGCATCCCGCAGTGGCTGAATTTTCATCAGCATACCGGGGCCTCCACCGTAAGGCCGGTCGTCTACCGTTCGGTGACGATCATGAGTGAATTCCCGAGGATTCCAGGCCGTGAACGTCAACAGACCATCACGAACGGCCCTTCCGGTAATCCCGTAATCCGTCACCGCAGCGTACATCTCCGGGAACAGACTGACTGCGCCAATCCACACCCGTCAGAACTCCGGATCCCAGTCGGCCACCAAACGCGAGCCGGCCAGATCCACACTCCGGACCACTTGGTCCGGAAGATAGGGAATCAGCCGCTCACGCTGGTCAATGGAGGCGTCGGTTGCCCGCACCACCAGGACGTCGTTGGAGCCTGTTTCTATCAGATGATGCACCTTACCCAGGTACTCATCCTCTGTCGTGAAAACGTCAAGGCCTTCCAGTTGATGCCAGTAGTATTCCCCTTCGGGGAGCTGCGGCAATTCCTCGGTAGACACAACAACGTCGGCACCACAGTAACTGCGGGCCACTTCACGATCATCGATACCTTTCAGCCTGACGACGATCCCCTGGCCTTGCCGGCGACCTTCCTCAAGCCTGGCCGGGATACGCTTGCCGTTGTGAACCAAGGTCCAGTCCCGGTAGTTCAGTATTCCGTCCTTGGGGTCAGTATAGGAGTAGACCTTGAGCCACCCCTTAACCCCAAACACCGAGGTAATCTGACCAATCACAGTTTCCTGCGAATGTTGAGCCATACCCTAACCCCGGTGGTGAAACGTTCTTTCAATTACTCTGCAGCAGCGCCTTTCAGCAGCTGTGCAACGCGCTCGCTGGTCTGGGCGCCTTGACCCAGCCAATGATCGATGCGATCACGATCAATACGCAGACGCTCTTCCTGGCCACGGGCAACCGGGTTGAAGAAACCAACACGCTCGATAAAACGACCGTCGCGGGATTTGCGGCTATCTGTCACTGTCAGATGGTAGAACGGGCGCTTCTTGGAGCCGCCACGAGCCAAACGGATTATTACCATTTCGACCAATATCCTGTTCTGTTGTACGAACTTTGTACGATTCACACCCGCCAAGCTTCAGAAATCACTGGCTGGCGCGAAGACCCATACTCGAAAGGGGCGCTATTCTATGCTAAATGAACGCCAAAGAAAACAGGGAAAACATCCCGGTTTCTACATACGCCCACGCGGAGGCATACCACCGCCTGCGCCACCCGGCGGCATCATACCGCCAAGACCGCGCATCATGTTAGCCATTCCGCCCTTCTTGCCGAATTTCTTCATCATTTTCTGCATTTGCTTGTGCTGCTTTAGCAGACGATTCACATCCTGGATTTGCGTACCGGACCCCGTCGCAATGCGGCGCTTGCGAGAGTTATTGATCACATCCGGGTAGCGGCGCTCCTTTGCCGTCATCGAGCAGATAATGGCCTCCATCTGCCCCATGGACTTGTCATTGACCTGTTGCTGGGCCATCTGTGCCATCTGGCCCATACCGGGCAGCTTATCCATCAGACCGCCGATGCCGCCCATGCTTTTCATCTGCTGAAGCTGGTCACGGAAGTCTTCAAGATCAAAGCTCTTACCCTTCTTGATCTTCTTTGTCAGTTTCTGGGCTTTCTTCTGATCAATCTTGCGCTCGGCTTCCTCTATAAGGGAGAGCACATCCCCCATACCCAGAATCCGGGACGCCACCCTGTCAGGGTGGAATGGCTCCAGGGCATCGGACTTCTCGCCCACACCCAGGAACTTGATCGGCTTGCCAGTAATGTGACGCACCGACAGCGCGGCACCGCCACGGGCATCGCCATCGGTCTTGGTCAGGACAACGCCCGTCAGTGGCAGCGCATCATTAAAGGCCTTGGCCGTGTTGGCAGCATCCTGGCCCGTCATGGCGTCGACCACAAACAGGGTTTCAACCGGGTTGACGGCTTTATGAAGACGACCAATCTCGCCCATCATCTGCTCATCGACGTGCAGGCGGCCGGCGGTATCCAGAATCACAACATCAACATGTTTCTTGCGGGCTGCATCCATGGCGCCATTGGCGATATCAACAGGGTCCTGGTCCTCAGAACTGGGAAAGAACTCCACACCCACTTCACCGGCCAGCGTTTCCAACTGACGAATGGCCGCCGGGCGATACACGTCGGCGCTCACCACCAGAACGGACTTTTTCTGCCTTTCCTTAAGGAAGCGGGCAAGCTTGGCCACCGTGGTGGTCTTACCGGCACCCTGCAAGCCGGCCATCATAATCACTGCCGGTGGCTGTACTGCCAGGTTGAGGGATTCGTTGCCATCCCCCATCACGCGCTCCAGCTCCTGCTGGACAACCTTCACGAATACCTGGCCCGGACTCAGGCTACGCTGAACTTCCTGCCCGATTGCCCGCTGACGCACGCCCTCAATGAATGCCTTGACCACAGGCAGGGCAACGTCCGCCTCCAACAGCGCCATGCGCACTTCACGCAGCGTTTCCTTTATATTGTCGTCAGTCAGCCGCGCCTGCCCAGATATCTTGCGCAGACTGCCGGAAAGTCGGTCCTGGAGGTTTTCAAACATGTTGCTCTTCCGTACCCGGATAAATTGGTTGCATGAAACACCGGAACCCGATCAGGTTCCTTGATTCCTGTTGCATAATCGCGACATTATAACCAGACTATCGCCCTGAAACGACCAGCCCGGTCAAATCGGCGTGGAACCCCGCCGATCTCGAGTCAGAAAGTGGTTATAAAAAGGACGTCATGGGAACGTTGATCCTCGCGGTCACTTCGTTATTGCTTTACAGCGTAGGTACCGCCCTGCAGGCTCTCAGCTTCCGGGGACGGGTACACACCAGCATTGCCATCACCACCCTTATCGGCCTGCTGGCCCTGACAGCACATGGACTGTTGATTGCCCAGACCGTTCATCGTGAAGGCGGTTTCGATTTCGGCTTCTTCCAGAGCTCTGTCCTTATTTCCTGGCTGATCGCTTTTTTGCTGCTAGCCCTCAACCTTCGCAAACCGGTACAAAGCCTTTTCCTTGGCGTTTACCCGCTGGCAGCGCTGACCATCATTATGGGTCTGATTACTCACTCCCCTTCCCGATTGGTGCCGGAAGACCACTACGGCATGCTCTCCCATATCGCACTGTCGGTGACAGCCTACAGCCTGTTTACGCTGGCCGCCATACAGGCGGTGCTGCTTTACCTGCAGAATCGCCAGCTCAAACAGAACTATAACAGCGTCCTGATACGCAACCTGCCGCCGCTGCAGACCATGGAGTCATTGCTGTTCGAGCTGGTGTGGGCAGGCGTGGTCATGCTGATTCTGGCCATCGTGACCGGCGCCCTGTTCATTGACGACCTGTTCGCTCAGGATCTGGCCCACAAAACGCTGTTCTCGCTGTTGTCACTCATCGTCTTCATCGCATTGCTAATCGGACGCTACACGAAGGGCTGGCGCGGCATTACCGCCAGCCGCTGGACACTGGCAGGGTGCGCCCTGTTAATGCTCGCCTTCTATGGAAGCAAGTTCGTGCTGGAACTGATCTTTCACCGGGGCGGCTGACGCTACCATGAATTTCCCCGGACAGACACCAACTTGACACCCCGACTTTCAACCACCTATTTTCCCAACTTGTCGGCAACATAAGGACACTCAGTCTTGAACGAAACATCGCTTACTGCGCTGTTCATCATCCTGGCAGGACTCATCCTGCTTTCCGCCTTCTTCTCCAGCTCTGAAACCGGGATGATGTCACTGAACCGGTACCGGCTGAAGCACATGGCCAAGACCGGCCATAGAGGCGCCCGCAGAGCCCAGTCTCTCCTCAATCGCACCGACCAGTTGATCGGCGTCATCCTGATCGGCAACAACTTCGTCAACATCTTTGCCTCAGCCATCGCCACGGTGATCGCCATCCGCATTTGGGGCGACGCCGGGATTGCCATTGCCACCGTTCTGCTGACCATCGTTATCCTGATTTTTGCGGAAGTCACCCCCAAAACCCTTGCTGCACTGTTTCCCGAAAAGATTGCCTTTCCAGCCAGCCACGTACTGGGACCGCTGCTCAAATTACTCTATCCCGTGGTTTGGGCGGTTAATCTGTTTACAGGCGCCATCCTGAAGATCATCGGCGTGTCCGCCGACGATGCCGCCAACGAGCACCTCAGCCGCGAAGAACTGAGAACCCTTGTAAATGAGGCGGGCGCACTGATCCCAGCCAAACACAAGGACATGCTGGTTAGCATCCTCGACCTTGAGAAAGTGACCGTGAACGACATCATGGTGCCACGCAACGAGGTGGTCGGCATCGATCTGGATGATGACCTGGACACCATCCTGCGCCAACTAAGAAGCAGTCAGCACACTCGCTTGCCGGTGTTCAAGGGGGACATCAACAACATTCAGGGCGTGCTTCACCTGCGCAACGCCTCAAAACTCCTGCTTCACGATGAAATCAACAAGGCCATGCTGATGCAGCTGTGCCGTGAGCCCTATTTCATTCCGGAAAGCACACCCCTCAACACCCAACTGATCAACTTTCAGAAGGAGAAACGACGCTTCGGCATCGTTGTTGACGAGTACGGAGAAGTACTCGGCCTGGCGACACTGGAAGACATTCTTGAGGAGATCGTTGGCGAATTCACCACCGATTACGCCGCCACCAGCCCCGACATCATTCCCCAGGACGACGGCACATACATCATCGATGGTACGTCCGCTGTGCGAACCATCAACAAAACCCTTGGCTGGAAGCTACCTATTGATGGCCCCAAAACACTCAACGGCCTCATCACCGAAACCCTGGAAAACATCCCGGACACCAACGTGTGCCTGAAGGTGGGCGGGCACCGCGTTGAGGTGCTCCAAATCAAGGACAATGTGGTCAAGGCTGCGATCGTTCACCCCAAAAAGAAGAAAAAGCGCGCTATGGGCTAGATCATCTGGCTATAACACCTGACTATTTAGAAAGATCAAATTTTAATATTTTTCTTGACCGAAATGCGGTTCCACCCAAGACTGGAGTCACGCAAAAAATAATAACAACATGCCGTAAGGCATATGATCCGCCGTTCCTTAGGGTGCTTTGGAACATTAGTGGGTTTCGTTAGCGTTTGGTCATGTTACCGTGTGTTAAAATGCGGTAGATTTAACGTATAAAGAAAAAATACAGCTGTAAGCTCGGTCATGTATCCGGTTGAGGCGTACACAGGAGTCGGCCATGAATAAGCAGTCCGGCATACATTATCTCCGCGAGCACCGGGAGGCAGGGAGCTCAAATCCCGTACCTGCGCAGGTGGTTCGCATCCGCGACACTGTCGTTGCTGGACTGGGGGATTTGTTGCAGGGTGCATTTGATGCAGTTGATGACTCGCTGTTCGAGCTGGCAAACAACGCCAGAAGCAACAACGAGCAGAACCGCTATTTCGAGGCCATGCGCGAAATCCGTATCAAGCGGAAGGGTGTAGAGCGTCACTTCCAGAATGCGGTAGCACAACTGTTCGCCAATCCGCCTCAAAGCGGCAGCGTGGCAGCCGACGAAAGTCTAGCCAGCCAGACCAGCTCAGACAGCCTGTCGCTGGTAGGCGACGACGACCTGGAAGAACAGGTTGCCCTCAATGCCATGATCACCAAGTCCAAGGTCCACTTTCAGGGTCCCCTGTTACAACTGCAGACACGCTTCAGCGTGGTTTATCCGGGCGCCAGTGACGAAGCGCCGGTTAACCCCATGGCGCCGGAACATCTCTGCAGCGCCTTTGTGGAAGCCATCCAGGCGCTGGAAATCCAGATACGCGAACGCCTGATTCTGCTCAAGCAATTTGATCGTTACGTTGTCTCCAACCTTGGCATGTTGCTGGACGAAGCCAACCGAATCCTCATCCAGGCCGGCGTGATTCCGAATTTCCGCTACCACGGCAAGGCCGGTAAACAGCAGAGCAAGACAGCATCCGGCACTCACGCTGACGAAACAGGTGGGAACGCCAGCGCGATGACGGAACCCGCTGCTGCGGAAAGTCAGCAAGGGCACCATGAAGGCGCCATGTTCGACCAGATCCGGCAGATGCTGGCGCTCCAGCGCGCCAACGCAGGCATTCCGCCGCGGGCATCCGACCCCAATATTCATGTCGTTGGGGGAGCGGAACTGGCAAGTCTGCTCGGCTCACTTCCCCAACACCCCCCTGGCGAACAGATTAGCGGTAACCTGAGTGCCGGCGAGCCGGTGATGGTTGACCTCCATCAGGTTGTCCAACAGTTGCTGGCACAGGCCGGAACGACCAGCGATGGCAAAAAGCCGGCGTTGGCGGAAATGGACGAGGACCTGATCAACCTCGTGTCCATGTTGTTTGAATTCATTCTCGACGATTACAACCTCTCGGCCCCCGTGCAGGTCCTGATCAGCCGATTACAGATCCCCATCCTCAAGGTGGTGATCAAGGACAAGTCATTCTTCAGTAAAGCAACTCACCCAGCCCGCCGCCTGCTGAACTCCCTGGCACGGGCCGGCATTGGCTGGAGCGAGAGTGACGAGAAAACCCGCGACAAGCTGTACGAGCAGATCCACGCCATTGTCGTTCGCATACTGAACGAATTCGATGGTGACGTAACACTCTTTGAAACCCTGGGCGAGGAGTTCGAACAGTTCCTGGCAAGGGAAAACCGCAAGTCCTCCCTGGTGGAGCAGCGCACCCGGGAATCCGAGCGCGGACGTATCAAATCGCAGAAAGCTCAGGAAACCGTCGATCAGTTGCTGCAGAAAAAACTGGCGCGATACAAGCTTCAGGAGCCAGTGCGGAACATCCTGATCAACGGCTGGAGCCGGGTGATGTTCCTGGCTTACCTGAGGGACGACGTGGAACACCGCTGGCTACAGACTGTCCGCGTGGTGGATGACCTCATTTGGTGCCTGCATCCGCATCAGGAAGATGAAGAGCGGGATCAGTGGGTTCGCGTGGTTCCCGGCTTGCTGAAGTCACTCCGGGCCGGGCTTGAAGAGGTTTCCTACAACTCATCCAAGCTGGATGAGATGATGGCGGACCTCAAGCACGAGTTAACGGAAGCTTTCCGAGCCAACGCGCTGGCCGAGGCCATGGAGGACTCTCCCGAGCCGGAGCCCGAAGAAGACATCCCCACGGCTCATCAGACTGCCATCGAGCGCCAACAGGAGCTTGAGGACGCCGCCATCGCCGAATATGTGGCACAGATCGATGCTATTGAAATCGGCAATTGGGTGGAGTTCAACCTGGTCAACGGGGCCAGCTTCCGCTGCAAACTGTCCGCCATCATTGAGGAAGCAGACTGCTTTGTTTTCGTAAATCGCATGGGGCTCAAGGTGATCGAGAAAACCCGCACCGACCTGGCGCATGAGATGCGGCGCGGCCGTCTGACCGTCCTTGAGCAGGGAGCGCTGATTGACCGGGCGCTGGACGCAGTCGTGGGCAGCTTGCGGAGCAAGGCAGGTTAAAAGTACTGGGAGCGTCTGAGCAACAATGCTGGAGTATGGCAGTGTTACCGGCCTCCCGGACAAATACCGGATCACCCTGGCGATATCGGTTGCCTTACTGCTTCATACCCTGATAATGGCCACCCTTCCCTATACGGCTCCAAGCGCGGAAAGCCATCGCCAGACGGTGAAAGTGGAACTGGTCAGTCCTGGCAGTATTCCCTTGCCGGAATCCGCCGCCAGCGCGACATCGCCGACTCGCACGACAGCTCCGGACCGCAACACGATCACAACTGAACCAACGTCCACCAGCGACCAGCGTGACCCCGTTGCTGTGGAATCGCCGCAAGTCGACACCAGTCATCCCCGGCACAAAGAACCAACTGCGCGTTCGGCGCCATCACCACAAACACCCGTGGTGGAGCCCCAATCTCCAGCACGGACAACGCCCTCGCAGGACTCGGCCGCTACTGCCGCAGGCAACCCGGAGCAACCGGTGGAGGACACGCCGGAAAAGGTCACTCAGATAACCTCGTCGCCACGAGATGTGGATCCCTATACGGCAAGCCTGGCCGTACACATTGGTAAGGAACTCGGCAAACGACCGGTTCCTTCCAGCCGCAGTGTCACCGAGCCGGTGAGCAGTCAGCTTGAGCTGAAACTACTCCCAAGCGGAGCACTTACTGGTGCCAAGGTCACCAAATCGACGGGGTTCAACGACATAGACCGAGCGATTTATCAGGCTGCCCTGCTAGCCAGCCCTTATCCAAAACCACCGGAAGAATACTCAGGAAGGAAGCAATTCCGGGTCGAACTCATTTTCGCCCCGGAACGACTTTAAACACGGTTAACTCAGGCTTCTGCCTGTTTCGCAGCGGCTTTGACCTGCTCGGCCAGCTCACCACTTTCCGACATTTCGAGAATAATGTCGCAGCCGCCTACCAGCTCACCATTGATATAGAGCTGCGGGTAGGTGGGCCAGCTTGAATAGACCTTGAGGCCTTCACGCAATTCCTGGTTATCAAGAATATTTACAAAGGCGAACCGCTCGCCGCATGCCATCAGCGCCTGGACGGTCTTCGCTGAGAAACCGCACTGCGGAGCCTGTGGAGTGCCTTTCATATAGAGGATAATGGCGTTTTCCTCAAGCTGGCTCTTGATGGTTTCGTTGATGTCCATGAACTCTCACCTCTCATTGGAAACGGGGTCGCCCGGTTGCGACATGCCTGACACTATTGTACACGTCCCGTGACGCTCACCAAACACCGCCTGACACCTGCATATGCCCTGGCGTTGTCTTCAGCCCCCTGACGGGCTAGACTTGAGCCCCTGCCTTTCAGGCAACCTCCGTTTCCGTATTTCCCGCCAGTGCGGCTCTCACCGCGTGCTGGCGTATTGCCGTTTCAGGACAATGACCACCGCGGGCCGGTTGTAACCACGAATAGATCCGGATTTCTTGGATAGGGTTATCGATTAATTAAGGGCCACTCCATGGCAGCAAGACATTTTCTCACACTCAATGACTTAAGCTCCGACGAGCTTGAAAGTCTGGTCGACCACGGCACTAAACTCCGCAACGATTGGCGCCAGGGCGTCGTGCGCGAAACCCTGAAGAATCGTGTCCTGGCAATGATCTTCGAGAAGTCGTCAACCCGTACGCGGGTATCCTTCGAGGCGGGCATGACCCAGCTCGGTGGCGCTGCTCTGTTCCTCTCTCCCCGTGATACCCAGCTCGGACGAGGAGAACCCATTGAAGACTCCGCCATCGTGATTTCCAGCATGGTGGACGCTGTCATGATCCGGACGTTTTCCCACGATACCGTCGACGCATTCGCGGCGGCCTCCAGAGTGCCCGTCATCAACGCTCTGACAGATGATTTCCATCCTTGCCAGCTGCTGGCCGACATGCAGACGTACCGGGAACATCGCGGCAGCATTCGTGGCGGTACGGTTGCCTGGGTTGGCGATGGCAACAACATGTGCCAGTCCTACATCAATGCAGCAACGCAGTTCGGCTTTAACCTGCGCGTTGCCTGCCCGGAGGGTTACGAACCTGACAGTGAATTGCTGAAAACCCATCAGGATCGGGTGTCTGTGGTTCATGATCCGGCTGAAGCCGCCAGAGATGCCGATCTCCTGGTCACGGATGTCTGGGCCTCCATGGGGCAGGAAGATGAACAGAAAGCCCGTCAGAGAGTCTTCCAGAACTACCAGATCAATCCCTCGCTGATGAAATTGGCGGACAAGGACGCCCTGTTCATGCACTGCCTGCCGGCGCACCGTGGCGAGGAGATATCCGCGGACATGATGGAACACCCGCGTTCGGTGGTCTGGGACGAAGCCGAAAACCGCTTGCACGCCCAGAAAGCGCTGCTGGAATTCCTGATCCTCAATCGACTGGACTGACCGAATGACCGATAGCCTGGCTCAGCCTGCTGACTGGCTGCTGGAAGTAAACAACCTGTCCTGCGGGTATGGCGATGGCTCAGTGGTCAGGAACGTCAACTTTGCCCTCAGTCACGGCGACATCGGCTGCCTGCTGGGCCCCAGCGGTTGCGGAAAAAGCACCATCCTCAGGGCATTGGCAGGATTTCTTCCCATCAATACCGGTGAGATTTGCCTGCAGTCCAGTTCCATCAGCCTGCCCGGTCGCACTCTCGCCCCTGAGAAGCGCCGAATCGGCATGGTGTTTCAGGACTACGCCCTGTTCCCGCACCTGACAATTGCCGAAAACGTCGGCTTCGGCTTGCGCAGAGAGGATCGCGAGGAAAAACATCAGAAAGTCACCGAGTTGCTCAAGGTGGTTCATCTGCAGGATCTTGCCGACAACTACCCCCATGAACTGTCGGGTGGGCAGCAACAAAGGGTGGCGCTTGCCCGTGCCCTGGCACCGGAACCCACGTTGATACTGCTGGACGAGCCGTTCTCTAACCTCGACGCAGATCTGCGCCGCCGACTCAGCCTGGATGTGCGGGAAATCCTCAAGACACTGGGCATCAGTGCCATCCTGGTCACTCACGATCAACAGGAAGCCTTCGCCATGTGTGATCAGGTGGCGGTTCTGAAAGACGGCGGAATACAGCAATGGGACGTGCCCTACAACTTATACCACGAACCCGCCAACCGTTTTGTTGCAGGTTTCGTGGGCCAGGGAGGTTTCGTTCCAGGAAAAGCGTTGGGGCCGGACACGATTGAGTCCGAGCTGGGGGTCATCCGCGGCAACCGCGCATACACCTGGCAACCCGGCACGCTGGTCGACGTGCTGATCCGGCCAGACGACATCGTCTACGATGCCAACTCCGAACTTAAGCCAAAAGTGGTGGAAAAGACCTTTGCCGGGACGTCGACGCTCTATCGCTTTCGCTGCTCGGAAGACACCGAGTTCGAGGCCCTGTTCCGGAGCCATCTGGACTTTCACCTGGGCGAACACGTGCCAGTCCGGGTGGAGGCAGACCATCTGATCGCCTTCGAGAGAACCTGAGAGCCCGAGCCTCAGTTATTACAAACCCGCTCCACGGAATCCAGCCAGCCGGCGTACAGGGTCTCCCGCAGTGCCGGCTTCATAGCCGCCTCGAAGCGATGTTCCCGCTCCCAGAGTTGTGCTATCTCGTCCAGCCCCTGGTATACACCGGTCTGCAGCCCGGCCAGATAGGCCGCCCCCAGAGCCGTGGTCTCTGTCACGCGGGGGCGGTCCACTGGCACGTTGAGGATATCCGCCAGAAATTGCATCACCCAGTCGTTGACCACCATGCCACCATCCACCCGCAGTGCCTGCAGGGACGCACCATCGTTCTGGATGGCGCGGATCAGGTCCTTGGTCTGATAGCAGACGGATTGCAGGCCGGCGGTGACGATCTCGCCGATTCCGGTGTCCCGGGTAAGGCCAAGAATCGCCCCGCGGGCGTGAGGATCCCAATGTGGCGCACCCAGACCGGTAAAGGCCGGAACCAGATAAACAGGGTTTTCCGCCCCCACTTTCGAGGCGTAATCAGAGGATTCGCTGGCGTGACTGATAAGCTTCAACCCGTCCCTGAGCCATTGCATGGCGGCGCCGGCAACAAAGATGCTGCCTTCCATGGCGTAGCACGGTTTGCCATTCAAACGATAAGCCATGGTTGTCAGCAACCGGTTTTCGGAGCGTAGCGCCTTTTCGCCGGTATTCAGCATCAGGAAACAACCGGTGCCATAGGTGCTTTTCGCCATGCCGGGCTCGAAACAGGCCTGCCCAATCAATGCTGCGTGCTGGTCGCCCGCGATACCGGCGACCTGCACCGATGCCCCCAGCCACTGCCTGTCGGTGGTGCCAAAATCCGCGGCAGAATCGAGCACCTCCGGCAACAGCGCCCGGGGAACCCGGAAGAGGGTCAACAACTCGTCGTCCCATTGCTGACTATGAATATTGAACAACGCGGTGCGCGAGGCGTTAGTGGCATCGGTCTTGTGGGAGCGCCCACCAGTCAGATTCCAGAGCAGCCAGCAGTCCACAGTACCGAAGGCAAGCTCGCCAGCTTCCGCCCTCTGACGGGCACCGTCCACATGGTCGAGTATCCAGGCAATCTTGGTGGCGGAGAAATACGGGTCGATCAGGAGCCCGGTGCGTTCCACCACCCTACCTTCATGGCCATCGGACTTGAGTTTGGTGCAAACAGACGCTGTGCGTCGATCCTGCCAGACAATCGCGCGGTGAATTGGCTCTCCGGTTTTCCGATCCCAGATCACCGTGGTTTCCCGCTGATTGGTGATGCCGATACCTGCCAGGGTTGAGGCATCCAGCCCTGACGACTCGAGAACCTCCCTGCACACCGCCAATGTACTTTGCCAGATTTCGCCGGCCTCATGTTCCACCTGGCCATCTTTCGGAAAGTACTGGTGAAATTCCTGTTGCGCCGTGGCGATGGCTTGGCCGGAGGCATTGAAAATGATCGCTCGGGAACTGGTGGTCCCCTGATCGATGGCGAGCAGGTGCTGGGTCATGGGGCGTCCTTTCAGGTGCTTCAGCATTATTCTGGTCAATGCTGCAATCTTCTCAAAGGATTGCTAAGAACGCTACGGTAAAGTCGGGCATAAAAAAAGGGCCGGAAAACCGGCCCTCAAATGACGAATGAAACAAGGAAAGTTCGTAAGAACTACAACCTCAAAAGTCATCCCTTACACATTTAGTATCGGCTCGGATTGCCCAGCCTTCAGTTGAGGTTGTGTTGCGCCTTTGTTACATCAGGTTAGGGGCTGAGAGGCGCATCACAAAACGGCTTAGAGGGTGTGCTCCACCGGCTTCTTGCGAGGCCAGACCAGACTGAAGCGGGCTCCGCCCAACTCGTCGCTGCGACTGACAAACGCCTGCCCGCCATGCCAGTAGAGGATTCTCCTGACAATGGAGAGGCCAAGGCCATAACCGCCCGAGGTTCGGGTACGGCTGTCATCGAGGCGAGCAAATGCAGTAAACACTTTTTCCCAATCCTCTTCGGGAATACCAGGGCCGTCATCCTCCACATCAATGCGGCAATTATCCTCATCAAACTGGCAGTGGACTTTCACGCGGCCGGCCGCGTAGCGTGCAGCGTTTCCTACCAGATTCTGAACCGCCCGGTGCAGATACCGAGGCTCCACATCAGACAGTGACCAACGCTCGGATTCATCGTCAATGTCTGCCTCGATGGTGTGATCCGGGCGGACCATCTGCTGCTCGCTCACCACCTGGCGAACGATATCACTGACCGACCGCTCCTGAAGCGCAAATACGGGACCACCCTGCTCCAACCGGGCGTAGGTCAGGATTTCATCGATCAGCTCATCAAGCTCCTGGATGTCGCCGTCAATGCCATCAAGCTGCTTCTGGAGCGCCTCCGGAGAATTGGCGCTTTCGATCATCTGGACACCGAATCGAATACGGGCAACCGGTGTTCTCAGCTCATGGGAAACCGCGTGGATCATTTCCCGCTGAACCCCTACCAGCCGCTGAATATGCTCCGCCATACCGTTGAAGGCTGCGGCCAACCGGGACACAAGGCGACTGTCGCCTGCATCCACCCGCGCCCCCATCTCGCCGCGGGCTATGCGAATTGCCACCGACTCCACGGCCCGGAGATTGCTGTCTACATCCCTTAACGCCAGATAGAGAGCCAGTGCGAGAACGCTTCCCGCCACTACAAGCAATAGCAGCATTACCGGCCATGCCCAGGGACTGAAGGGCGCAGGCATAGCCATGTCCACGAGAGTGCCATCTTCCAGACGGATCAACACCTGGGCACGATCCCGGGAGGGATGATGGTATAGCGAGATACCCCGCTCGGAGACGCGTTCGAGAACCTCGGAATCCGGGAGTGCGGCCTGATCCCGAACCGCCATCAGCTCTACCCCGAGCGTATCGGATAGCTGCGACATGGCACCTTCCCTTCCATCCGAAGACATGTCATCAAGATGCAGGCGAGCGATGAGAGCGGTTGCCTCGGCAACATCGCTGTAGATATCCCGAAATCGCAGGTCGATGATCCCACCGCTATCGTTCCGGACCATCACCTGCTGGCCGATACTGGTGTCCATCGCCACTACCTGGCCATAGGAAAGGCGCTCCATGATGACATCGGACACCGACAGGTTACCCGGCGGCGTCACCCGGAAATCGTAGAAAGACTTGAGCCAGGGATACTGTTGCTGAGGATGAGGAGTCGCGACAAGCCAACGCAACAGGGGCTCTGAAAAACGCTCCTGCCAGTACTGCTCCCTGACGGAATTCACACCCAGGAACAATGCGGCACAAAACAGGAGAATCAGAAAGGTAAGACCAATCAGCCGGGCGTAAAGCTTGAGAAAAAACTTGAGGGGCATTGCGATAACCCTGGCAATGAACGCCGGCCCCGCCGGGCCAGCGCCAGAGACTGAACAGTCAGGCTTCCTTTACGAACAGGTAGCCTTTGCTGCGTACGGTTTTAATGCGCCTCGGGTGGATGGGATCGTCGCCAATCTTGGGACGTATCCTCGAAACCCGGACATCGATCGAACGGTCCTGGCCATCGTATTCGATCCCTCTCAGGGCGGTGAAGATTTCCTCCCGACTGAGCACTCGGCCAGCATTGCTTGCCAATAGCCAGAGCAGGTCGAATTCCGCGCTGGTGAGGTCGATACTGTCGTCGCTCAGCCATGCTTCACGCATTGACCTGTCCACCACCAGGTTGTTGAACTGCAGCCTGACCGGTTCTTCACCGCTACCCTCTTCCGCAGCCACCGAACCATTCTCGGTAACCCGCCTCAGCAAGGCGCGGATTCTCGCCAGCAGCACCCTTGGCTGAACCGGTTTGCCGATGTAATCGTCGGCACCCATTTCCAGGCCGAGCACCTGGTCCAGATCGTCCGTGCGGGCAGTAAGCATGATAATCGGGCCTGGATAAAAAGGCCGCGCACGCCTGCAGATAGACAGTCCATCCTCACCCGGTAACATCAGGTCAAGCACGACCAGGTCCGGCTGTTCCTTGCGAATGCGCTCCACCGCGTTCCCACCGTGAGTTTCGAGGGTGACAGTCAACCCGTTACTCTCCAGGTACTCCCTGGTCAGCTCTGCCAGCCTCTCATCATCTTCGACTATAAGAATCCGCCAACTTTCGTTCGTCTGTTCCACGCCATCCATCTCTGATTTTGTTTTTCCGGTTTCTGAAACGTCCGGCCAACGTCACCCCACATGGCCGGAACAGAGCTGCCTGTCAGAAGATCAGCTACCCAACTGACAATACAGGCTACCTCCTGTAACAGCAATTATACATGCTATTCAGAAATATACATGGAACCGCCTGTTCGTTACAGCCCGTGACAAAGGTCACACCTCCACACCGATAACGGGACTTGTCACAAAGTCGTCATCCCCCGTTCATTCCGATGTCACACCGGATTCATAGCCTTGTCGAAAAGTGGAAACAAAGAGGCATTGCCATGAACGCCCAGACCGCCCGCCTGTCACGCTCGGCCCGACAGCTCAAAACCGTCATTACCCAACAGCCGGATCTCGTTGAATCCGCTCAGAAATTGCGCTATCAGGTTTTCTCGGAAGAGTATGGTTCTGACCTGGGGGCTACCGTCCCTGGCATTGATGCGGACGAGTTTGACCGATTCTGCGATCATCTGATTGTCACCGATGAGAACACCGGTGAACTGGTCGCTACAACACGAGTGCTTCACCACAGCCAGGCCATGGAAGCCGGAGGCTTCTATTCCGAGGGTGAGTTCGAACTCTCTTCCCTTTACCAACTCCCCGGGACTGTCGCCGAGCTTGGGAGAACCTGCGTGCACCCGGACTATCGTAATGGTGCGACCATCAGCCTGTTGTGGGCATCCGTTGCGGAATACCTGGTATCGCGAAACGTGGATTACCTGATTGGCTGCGCCAGTATCGGTATGTCAGATGGCGGCCTGAAAGCCTGGCGCATAGCCCGATACCTGCAGCGGGAATTCCTGGCCGGCGAGGAGTACCGGGTAACCCCGTTACGGGCAATGCCGCACCTGACCCACACTGTCAGCGAGGATCGCCCGGTGGACGTTCCCGCGCTGATCAAGGCCTACATGCGCCTCGGCGCCCGCGTCTGCGGCGAGCCCTGCTGGGACCCGGACTTCCGTTGCGCAGACCTGTTGGTGGTGCTGGACGTCAACAACCTGGCCAGTCGCTACAGCCGCCATTTCATGCGTAAACAGGCCCAGTAGACAACCGGGACTACCCTGGCAACCCGAGGATTGGTTATGGAACTGATACGCCTGACCGCAAGACTGGTACTCTTTACCGGCTTCATGGGCCTGACGGCAACGCTTGCCGGCACTCTGTTACTGGTTGAGACCCTGTTCCGCTGCCAAATCGACCGCGCGCCCTTCGCCCGCATCTGCTTTAACGGAGCCAGTCGCTGCCTTGGCTTTCGCATGTCCACGCAGGGCACCTTCAGCAACAGGCCCGTGCTCTATGTCAGCAACCACATCTCCTGGTCGGACATTCCTGTACTTGGCGGACAGGCGCCCCTGCGCTTCCTGTCCAAAGCGGAAGTAGGCCGCTGGCCGGTGATCGGTTGGCTGGCCACGCAGGCGGGCACGCTGTTCATTCAGCGCGGCAATGGCAAAGCCGGCCAGGCCCGCGACGAAATTGCCCGAACTCTTCTGAACGGGCAGTCGGTGCTGGTGTTTCCCGAAGGCACCACCACAGCCGGAGTGACCGTCCTGCCCTTCCATAGCAGGCTGCTTCACGCCGCGGCGGATGCAGGCGTGGACATACAACCTCTGAGCATCGGTTATTTGAGAAACGGCCACCCCGACCATTTGGCGCCGTTCATTGGCGACGATGAGTTTCAGCATCATTTAATGCGCATGCTGCGCCAGCCGGCGGTCGAGGTCGGCGTTATCGCCCATCCGGTGGTGACTATCGACGACAGCACGGACCTGACAGATGTAACGCGGGATTTGTGGCAGACAGTACACGATGGGTTGCGGCAGATTCAGGCGGGACGCCTTTCAGACCAGGCATCAGACGGGCCGACAGCGGTTGCCGGCCCGGAGCTGTAATTCAGCTCAGCGGATGGCCGGCGTTGATTTCCTCTTCCGTGGCTTCACGCTTACCGATGATCTCCAGATCAAAGTACAGGGTAAAACCCGCCAGAGGATGGTTGGCATCCACCCGCACCAGATTACCATCAATGCTTACCACCTGTACCACCTGGGCCGTGTCGCCGGTATTGGTTTGAAACTTCATCCCTACCTGCAGGTTCTCCACGTTCTCGAACATGGAACGGGGTACTTTGCGGATCAGCTCCGGATTATGTTCTCCATACGCCATGGCCGGAGGTACGGTCACTTCCAGGCAATCACCGACATTACGGTCTTTCACCGCTTTCTGGATGCCTTCGATGATTTCCGGGCTGCCTTCCAGGAAATGAAGCGGCTCGCTGCCCTCGGAGGTGTCAACCAGCTCACCGAGCTTGTTCTTGAGGACATAGTGGACGGTTAATACAGCAGGTTTTTGCATCAGGCGTTTGTGTTTCCTGTATTCGGGGGTGTATCAGTCAGATTCAGGCCATGGATAACCAGGCGCCGGTCCAGTCTCGCCTTCAGGCTCCGGGGTTTATCCAGGCTCATGCGCTCCAGCAACGGCTGGTAGCGATTGTCGTCGTCGTTTGCCTTAACGGCGCGCCACAAAGTCAACAGTTTACCACGACGAGTCGCCGTTGCGGCCTTCAGAGTTTGTAAAGCCTTGCCCAGCCGGAGTTCTTCATCGGTAAAGTCCCGCCCGAACGGGAATGCTGGAAACATATCCGTGTCTCCGGCGATCTTTACAGCCTCTCCAACCGCCTCCGGCGTGTTATTGCACCAGTGCTCAGGCAGACGAAACGAAGCATCCACTTTTCCCGCTTTCTGGGCCTGCTTCAGCAAATCGGCCTGGAAACGGGAATCTGCAATGCGGATCAGTTGCAGGTATACCTGCTCGTCGGACTGACCCCTCAGATCCGCAATACCGTACTCGGTGATGACTATGTCGCGAAGATGACGGGGAATGGTGCAGTGCCCGTAACTGAAGACAATGTTGGACAGTGTTTCCTCACCGGACTTACGGGTGCTGCGCAGGGTCAGGATAGACCGCGCGCCCGGCAGCTCGTGGGCCATGGCGACAAAATTGTACTGGCCGCCAACACCGCTGACCACACGGCCGTCTTCCAGCCCGTCGGACACGGCCGCACCGCTTAGCGTATGCATCATCGCCGAGTTGATAAACCGGCCATGCACCCTCTGTGCAGCTTTCAGACGCTGGTTGCCGAACGCGTGGTCATATAAGTGGTTGATGTAGTTGACGCTGGTCATGCAGATGCGTTGGCGGTCGCGCGGCGCCAGGTCCCGCAACCGCTGATAGAAGGCTTCGGGGCCGACGAAGAAGCCACCATGCACCACAATCCCTCCGGTCAGTGACTTTCCCAGGGCCAACGACTCAATGGCGCTTCTCGCCTCCTCACTGTCGAGATCCGGATCCAGGGATTGCTCGCCCACACGCAACCGCCCGCCTTTGAACTCGACCTCCGGATTAAGGATGCCGTAACGACACAGCCACTGCACGTCCCTGGCCCGTAACGGCGAGTCGATCAACTGTTCCCGCCGCAGGACATCCAGGGTGTCGAGAGAAACACTGTGAGTAAGTTCGCCCCGGTTTATCAATGTTTGCAGTCCGGCATGATCAAACACCTCGCGGGTCAGGACACCCGCCTCCATGAGGTAAATAAAACCATCCACCATCATTTCACTGCAGCCGTAGAGTCCCTCCTCGAAGACATCCGTGCCACCGCACTCGGAAACCACCGGGAAGCGGTCTGCCACCTTCAGGTGATCAAACACCTGCGTCCAATGCTCGTTGTGACGATGCCGCAGAATCGCGCTGTGAACCAACGCCGCGCCCAGCGAGCCAATCCCCACCTGCAGGGTCCCTCCATCCCGGAGCAACGCACTGGCGTAGAACCCGATAAGGTGATCCTCCGGGCTGACCGACATTTGTGGTGCCGAAAACAGGGGGTAGTCGGAGGCGGCATGCTCCAGGACGATATCAAACTGGCCCGTCTCGACGGCGGCGTCATTGCCGAGAAAGGGCAAATGGCTGTTGGTCTCTGCCACCAACGCCACGGGGGTTCCGGCCGCTTCCCGCGCCCTTAACAGGGGCAGCAGGTCCAGACTCAGATCCGGGTTGCAGCTCAGGCTAACGTAGCCTTCCTGATCCGGCTCGGTCGCCGGAGCCACCATCTGGCCGACGACATTGACACCGAGCGCCATAAGGTCGCGCACTGCATGGGTGTAGTTGGTACAGACATAGTTGCGCTGTTGGTCCTTGTTATTCAGGAAGGACCCGGCCTTGAAGAAGAACTCGGATACCCGCACGTTCTCGGGCAAACGCTGACCAATCACGTCCCGTGCGTAATCAAGTTCCGGAATCCGCCCGTACAGGCGCTCGGCGAACGGGCCCATGAAACGCTTTTCCAGCGATGAACTGCCACCGGGCGCGGTCAGGGATAGCGCCGTGACAATGTGAAGCTCTATGGACGGATCGTCCTTGGCACGCTGGTAGAGAGCATTGGCAAAACGTATGGGTTTACCAAGCCCCAGTGGCAGGCCGAGTGTGATGCGCTTACCCACCCGGCGAATCAGCTCGTCTACACAGGCGCTGCTGTCTGCGAGCATTACCGGTTGTTCCTCCACCATCGCGGCCATAGTGTTACTCCCTTAGTTGCCGTCAGAATGCTTACCGATATGGATAATCACATGTGCCATTGCGACAGGCAATGCACTGAGACAGATAAGCGGTGGCGAGGATTCGTGGGAGGTCAGTCAGGGTTCAGAAGGAGAAAACGTCGGCGGGAGTTCAAAAATTCCAGCGAAGGTTGAGGCAGGCGCCCTCTTCAAGCAATGCGATACCGTGGTCTGGCTTGGCACGATCAGACGCGTAGGACTTCTTTCCCGAATCTGAGCCGCTGAGACTGAGGCTCAGCAGGCGAGAACCAATGGTCGCATACATGTCGGATTCTTCACGCTCGAAGTCACCCGACATCTCTTCCTGAAGCTGATACACATTCTCGGCCGGAACTTCGTCTGCAAACACACGTTCGCTCGCTTCGGCGCGAACGACGAAGGCGATCATGTTGAGTGCAAGTAGTGCGACGAAGATACGGATAATCATAATAATTCTGGCGACCTGTAATCGAAGCGGAATTCTACTGTCATGTAATGCTTAAGTCTAATGATTAAAGGTCAGAAAGATGTGATTTTGCACACAAAAGCGCCGCTTTTTTGTCACAGGATCACCGCATTTTTGTCAAGAAAACAGCAATCTTTGTTGCAAACTGTAAGCACCCCACTCTGCCGCCTGTAACGGTCAGAGTGGCTGCTTCACGATGGGAGTTGTTAAAAAACCGTAACGCTTGCAGGATTAAGGGCAGGGGTAGGTGTACACCTGGTTAAGGTTCTCTATCTCCCCAAGCACCTCTTCGCTCAGGGACACCAACGCTGACCCCAGGTTTTCACGAAGCTGCTCAAGCGTCGTGGCCCCAATAATGTTGCTGGTAACGAAATCACGGCTGGTCACGTACGCCAGCGCCATCTGTACCGGTGACAGCCCGTGGCTGGCCGCCAGGTCTACGTAGGCTCGGGTCGCCTCGGCACCTCGACCGCTGGTGTAACGGGTGAAGCGCTCAAACAAGGTCATCCTGGCGCCTTCCGGGCGCTTGCCATCGAGATATTTGCCAGAGAGCATGCCGAAGGCCAGCGGGGAGTACGCGAGCAGACCAACCTGTTCACGGCAGGCAATTTCCGCCATTCCCACCTCAAACGTGCGGTTGAGCAGGTTATAGGGGTTCTGGACGCTGACCACCCTGGGCCAGTCATGCTCCCGGGCCAGCCTGAGGTATTCGTTCGTTCCCCATGGGGTTTCGTTGGAGATTCCTACGTGGCGGACTTTGCCTTCTTTGACCAGCTCCGCCAGTGTGCCCAGTGTCTCTTCAATGGGGGTAGCCTGTTCGTCCACACTGTGCCGGTACCCCAGCTTGCCAAAGAAATTGGCGTTACGATCCGGCCAGTGCACCTGATAGAGGTCGATATAATCGGTCTTGAGCCGGCGCAGGCTGTCTTCACAGGCCTGACGAATATGGTCCCGGGTCAGGCGCGGGCCATCCCGGAGGTAACCCAGTCCATTACCCGGCCCCGCCACTTTGGAAGCAATCACCAGATCGTCGCGACGGCCCCGCTTCGCCAGCCAGTTGCCCAGATAGCTTTCCGTGAGGCCCTGGGTTTCAGCCCGCGGGGGCACCGGGTACATCTCCGCGGCATCGATGAAATTAATGCCCTCGGAGGTGGCCAGGTCCAGCTGCTCAAACGCTTGCTGTTCGGTATTTTGCTCGCCCCAGGTCATGGTGCCCAGGCAAATCTCGCTTACATCAATGTCGGTCCTGCCGAGCTTGCGGGTTTTCATGCGTACTCCCGAATCTGATTGGTGAAAAAGGTAAAGGGATTGTCACGGGATTGTCCCGGAACTGTCATGCCAGGTTTCCATAGTGGAGGCATGAAAGAGGAAACCACAGGTAACACCGCGATGAGAGTCACCCAGGCTTCAGGGCGCAAGCACCACATTACCATTGTTTCGGAGACCTTTCCTCCGGAAATCAATGGCGTGGCGAACACCCTCAGGCACCTATGCCTGGGCCTGATGCAACGTGGCCACAAGGTAACGGTCATCCGTCCACGCCAGCGCCATGAATCGAAAGGACGATTCGATGGTGCCGGGGAATGCCTGTTTTCCGACGAGCAAGTTGTGACCGGCCTGCCGCTACCGGGTTACAGTGACCTGAGGTTCGGAATGACCCGGCCGGGCTTCCTGGCCTCACTCTGGAAGCATCAACGCCCGGATGCCATTTACGTTGCCACTCAAGGCCCCCTCGGCGTAGCGGCCGTTGCGGCCGCCAGACGGGCCGGCATCCCGGTCAGTTCCGGCTTTCACACCAACTTCCATGCCTACAGTCGCTACTATGGTGCCGGGTTCCTGGAAAAACTGTTGTGCAGCTACGGCCGTTGGTTTCATAACAGGACGGCCATAACACTGGTCCCCACCCGGAAAATCGCACAGACCACCCATGACATGGGCATTCAACCGACATCGGTCTGGAGTCGCGGCGTTGACTGCACCCGTTTTTCGCCCCACAAACGGGACGCGGTGCTCCGGCAACAATGGGGGCTGCAAGCCAACGACCGCGCGGTACTCTATGTTGGTCGCCTCGCTCCGGAAAAAAACCTTCAGATGGCGGTGTCATGCTTTGAGCGTATCCGCGGGCTGCACCCCTGCGCGAAATTCATACTCGTAGGTGATGGGCCGATGCGCAAGCGCCTTGCCGAACGCCATCCGGATTACGTTTTTGCAGGAACCCGCCGTGGCGAAGATCTGGCCCGGCACTATGCCTCCGGTGACATCTTCCTGTTCCCCAGCAAAACCGACACCTTCGGCAACGTGGTTACTGAAGCCATGGCCAGCGGCCTGGCGGTGGTTGCTTTTGACGATGCCGCCGCCAGCGAACATATCCGCCATGAAGACAACGGCATGAAGGCTCAGCTCAGCAACGACGAAGGCTTTGTCGATCATGCCCTGCGCCTGGCTGACCAGCCAACCCTGATGAACAGGGTACGGGCACAGGCACGCCTGGACGCACTGGACCTGAATTGGGCCGCACAGGTTGAGCAGTTCGAACACCTGATACTGAACCAGCCACTGAGGAACAGCTACAATGCCCTCCACAAGCAAGGCATCTCGCTTCTTTAACGTGGTGGATCAGAGGGAATTTGCCCTCTGCCAGTCCATCAATCGCTCTCTGCGGTTTCGACCAGTGCAGGGGTACTTCAAGGTTGTCAGCCGGCTGGGTGATGGTTGGCTATGGTATCTGGTCATCCTGTCGATGCCAGTGCTTATGCCTCAGGCCGGGCTCGCCATCGCGTTGCTGATGGTGGCTACCGGCCTCACCTGCACCATTACCTACAAGCTGCTGAAGCGCTGGCTGATCCGCGAGCGCCCGTTTATATCGTTTCCTTCGATAAACTGCGGCACACCGCCCCTGGACCGTTACAGCTTTCCGTCCGGTCACACCCTACATGCCGTCTGCTTCAATACGGTGCTGGCCATGACAGCGCCTGAGGTGGCCTGGCTGTTGTTGCCGTTCACCCTGAGTGTTGCCGCCTCCCGGGTCGTGCTCGGCCTTCATTACCCCAGCGATGTAGCGGCAGGCGCCTTGATCGGCGGTTGCCTGGGCCTGGCTTCGGTTAACGGCCTGTACGACCGGTTTATTCAAATAACCGCAGTTGCATAACCGGCGACTCATCACTGCGAAAGCGCACGCCCAGCCCCAACAGGCGCACCGGGCGGCCCGTATCAGTCACCAGTTCATCCAGCAGCGGCTGATAGTCTTCCAGCTCGGGCTCCTGAATCCGGTCGCGCACACGCTCCAGGGTATGGGTGGAAAAGTCGCTGTAACGAATCTTGATAAACAGCTTGTGAATGGGTTTTCGGCCGGCCTTGCGGCTGAGCCGGAGGTTCAGATCGGCCACCAGCGAGGCCATCACCGACTCGCAGGCGCGCTTGTCCGGCAGGTCCTGGGAAAAGGTCCGTTCCACGCTGACGGACTTGGCAATGCGCGACACCACCACATCCCGATCATCACGGCCGAACGCCATTTCCCGCAGCCGGTACCCCTGCTTGCCAAACTTCTCCGGCAGGGCTTCAGCGGGTAGCGCCTGAATGTCGCCACAGGTGGCAACGCCCATCGTGTGAAGTTTGCCAGCGGTCACTTGCCCCACGCCAAAAAGCTTTTCGACCTTCAGGTCCTGTACGAAACCCTTGACGTCCTCAGGGCGGATCACGAACAGGCCGTCAGGTTTTTTCCAGTCACTGGCAATCTTCGCCAGGAACTTGTTGGGGGCCACACCGGCGGAAATAGTGATACCCACCTCATCTTTCACTCGCTTTCGCAAGTACTGCGCCATCAACGTGGCACTGCCCTTATGCTCGGTTACCTCGCTGACATCCAGGAAGGCTTCGTCCAGCGACAGCGGCTCCACCAGATCGGTCAATTCCCTCAGAATGGCCATCACCTGTTTCGACACCGCCCGGTAGCGGGCCATGTCCGGCGGCACGGTCACCAGGCCGGGGCACAAGCGCCGGGCTTCGCCGCCAGGCATGGCGGACCGCACGCCAAAAGCCCTCGCTTTATAGTTGCAGGTGGTAACCACTCCGCGGCCACCTTCGCCACCCACGGCCAGCGGAACTTCCCTTAATGAGGGATCGTCCCGCATTTCCACGGCGGCGTAGAAGCAGTCGCAATCTACATGGATAATCTTGCGCTGGGCCATGACTCTTCAATCAAGTAAATTATCTGTACATATGTACAGCCTTGTATCTTACGGTAACATGCTGAGAATGTCAGGAGCTCCGAGTAGCAACTCCCAACGACGACAGAGACAGGTGTGAGCAATCATGACAAACCCGATCCCAGAACAATCGCAGACGGAAATCGAAGCCGCCGCGTTTCGAAAGCTGGTCAACCATCTGCGCGAGCACACCGAGGTCCAGAATATTGACCTTATGAACCTGGCAGGGTTCTGTCGCAATTGCCTCTCCAAATGGTATCGCGCCGAAGCCGCCGAGAGAGGCTTCGAGCTGTCTGACCCGGACGCCCGGGAGATCATCTATGGCATGTCTTATGAAGAGTGGAAAGCCCGCTATCAGCAAGGGCCCAAACAGGACCACAAGGCATGAACGTCAATGACGCGGTTCGTATCCACCTGGCATCGGTTGAGGCCGGTCATGGCGATTTTGACGATACCCTGGCGCTGATTGACCGATTCTTCGACTATCAGCCCACCGGGTTTCACAACGGACCGCTGTACAATGGCACCGGCGAGAACGCCGGTTCATGCCGGGTATTTTCCCTGGCCCAATACTGCAACCTGACCGAATCCGACACGCTGCGTCTGTTTGCCCAGCACTACCAGCAAGTGCTGGACGAACCGGCAGGTGAAAGCCATGGCAATATCCGCCAGTTCATGGGCACCGGCTGGTCCGGTATCCGCTTTGACGGCCCGGCGCTTCGCAAACGCCCGGGCACCACTCAGGACGACACCACGGAAGAGACCCATCCATGAGCGAGACCGCCGTATCCGGGGTAAAGCAGTGCTTCCAACTGAAGAGTGCGAACGTTTCCATGACCGCACTGGAGCTGTATTTTTTTGACAATGACGACTTCGAAAGCACGCTCAGAGACAAAATCAGCCAGGCACCCGGATTCTTCAAGGACATCCCCCTGATCATCAGCCTGGAAAAGTATGAGGGGCTGAGCAGCGAACTGGATTTTTTCAAGATCATCGGCGCCTGCCGCCGCCACAACATCCATGTCATCGGCGTACGCGGTGGCAACGATGATCAGCGCCGCCTCGCCCGCGGTGCGTCATTGGCGCTGCTTCCCGGTGGCAACCAGCGCGACCGGGACATCGACACCGCGCCGGCCACGGAATCGGCCGCCACTGGACCGACCGAAAACCCGACTCCCGCCAGGGTCGAGAATCCGGGTGAGCCAGCGCCCGCGAAAATCATCAATCAGCCAGTCCGTTCGGGCCAGCAGGTTTACGCACCCGAGGGCGACCTGATCATCCTTGCGCCGGTTCAAGCCGGCGCCGAAGTGCTTGCGGCCGGCAACGTTCATGTGTACGGACCATTGCGCGGGCGGGCCCTCGCGGGTATTCACGGCGCGGAACATGCACGGGTATTCTGCCAGTCTCTTGAAGCAGAGCTTGTGTCCATCGCCGGACACTATAAAATCTCCGAAGATCTTCAGGACAACGGCTGGAAAACCGCCGTACAGATCCAGCTCAGGGATGACCTGCTGGTGGTAACGCCACTGGAGAAGGCCTGAAAAGAACGTAACTACCCGCACGGGCGGGAAAAACGACGAATCCACCGCAAAACAGGAATGCAACCTTGGCTAGAATCATTGTCGTTACCTCAGGAAAAGGTGGCGTAGGTAAAACCACAACCAGCGCCTCTATCAGCACCGGCCTGGCGAAGCGAGGCCACAAAACCGTGGTGATCGATTTCGACGTGGGCCTGCGCAACCTGGATCTCATCATGAACTGCGAACGCAGGGTGGTGTACGACTTCGTGAATGTGATCCAGGGCGAAGCCACTCTCAACCAGGCTCTGATCCGGGACAAACGGGTCGACACCCTGTATATCCTGCCGGCCTCCCAGACTCGGGAAAAGGAAGCCCTGACCAAAGATGGCGTTGAGAAAGTGATCAACGAGCTGTCCGAGCGGTTTGACTACATTGTCTGTGACTCTCCCGCCGGCATTGAGCATGGCGCCCTGATGGCGCTCTACTATGCCGATGAGGCGGTAGTTGTTACCAACCCGGAAGTGTCCTCGGTGCGGGATTCAGACCGTATTCTCGGCATCCTGCAGAGCAAGTCGCGGAGAGCCGAGATGGGGCAGGACCCCGTAAAGGAACACCTGCTGCTATCCCGCTACAACCCGGATCGGGTGGAAAAGGGCGAAATGCTTTCCGTGGCCGATGTGGAGGAAATTCTCGCCATCCCCCTGCTGGGCGTGATTCCGGAGTCCCAGGTGGTACTGAATGCCTCCAACCAGGGTGTTCCGGTCATTCTTGAGGAAGACAGCGATGCCGGACAGGCCTATGATGATGCCGTGGCCCGCCTTCTGGGTGAGGAGCGAGAACATCGCTTCATGACGTCCCAGAAAAAAGGTTTCTTCTCACGGATGTTCAAGGGGGGCTGACGGATGAGTTTCCTGGATTATTTCAAGAGCAAGAAAAACAACCGGTCCGCCAGCGTTGCCAAGGAACGCCTACAGATCATTGTTGCCCACGAACGGGGCCAGCGCGACCAACCTGACTACCTGCCAGAATTGCAGAAAGAGCTGCTTGCGGTCATCCGCAAGTACGTTCAGATCAGCGATGACCAGGTCCAGGTGGAAGTTGACCGCAACGACAGCTGTTCGGTACTGGAACTGAACGTTACCCTGCCGGAACACTGACCGCGCCGTTACCAGCGTGCGAAGTGATCCTCCATCAGTCCCCGTAGCCCGTCTACGGGGATTGAGTTGCCCGCCTCATCGCGCACTGTGCCGGAAAAGGTACCGATGTACTGGCGGAAATTGGAGGCAATCAGCCATGCATTGAGTCGCTCCCGCCGAACCCCCGATGGCTCAAACCAGAGATCGATTCTGCCATCGTCCGTGGTGACCTGCCAGGGTGCGGTTTCATCGTAGCGATCAAACACGAAACGGGCCTGCCCGAGCTTGATACAGCGCCCTTCCAGCCAGAGCGCATTTTCCGTCATACCGGTTTCATTCACGCCCGCCGCCAGATTGAGACCAACGGCACGACCATCTGCCAGCCCCCCTGCCACACTCGCCCAGTTCCAGGCGGTTTCGCGCCTCATAAAGCCGCAACTCCAATCAACGGCTGCGCGTGACAGCGAGTCGCATTGCCAGCTCTGTCCCTGCCACCGAATGTCTCCGGACACCGGCAGACCCGCTGATTTACGGGTAAACACCCAACCGCTGTAACCGGCTGGGCACACCAGTCGCAGAGGGCGGGCGTCCCCTTCTATATTCAGGGCTATCCGGAGGTCACTGGGGCCGGAAACCAACACACCACGCGAGTGGCCGTCCGACGTAATACGAACGCATGTTTTCCCTTTACGAAACTCCGTCACCCCGGTTTCAGGCCTTGGCTCAATGTGAGTTCCCTTCGCCAATGGCTGCGTCAGGGACTGCTCCAGCATCTGCCCGGTCTTGAAATCGTAAAGATAGAAAAACGCCGTACTGACCAGTTTCAGATCCACTACCGCCAGCCCGAACACCCAACCCGGCGCCATCGCACTGACGAACTGGAACTGATTAAAACGGGCTTTACGGGCCAGGGCCGAGCGCGGTTTATCCATCACCGTACGGAGGTCAAAGTCCCGGTAGTTGATGACATCCACCGGTGTGTCCAATACGCCGTAGGGAATCCGCCCCCGGTCATCGATCAGTCGCTTGTTCGGTTTTTTCATCGTCAATTCGGGCCAAATGTTAACGTCAGGAATTCAGTCAGTTACCCAGTTCACAAACCCCCGATCGTAGCAGGTTGGCACCAGATCAGTCGTGCTAGACTCGCCCGACCATGTTCAAGGAAGTGTACCTCATGCAAAACCTGAGAGCCCGTGGCAACCAACGCCCGACCAATCGACGCGTCATCTGGCTTGCAGCCATCACGGTTTTCCTGCTGACCTCAGGTTTGGCCTTCGCCGGGCTGCCGGCCGAAGACTCGGAGAACTGGAGCCTCCGCAAGGAAACCGATCGTATCCGGGTCTATACCGCTGACCAGCCGGACTCCAGCTTCCAGGCCTTCAAGGCTGTGGCTGTGCTTGATGTGCCGATCGAGAATCTGATGGCGGTTATGATCAATCCCAAATCCTGTGTTCAGTGGGTTCATAACTGCTCGGAATCCTATGCCTTCGGCTCGGGTGACTTTGATGAGCGCTACGCCTACTCGGTCAACGATATGCCCTGGCCGGTCACCGACCGGGATTACGTACTACGGATTCGCACCCGGGGCCAACAGGTCGACGGCGAAATCGTGATGGACCTCAACGCCATTCCCGATCAACGGGCCGAGGAAGATGACTACATCCGTGTCGACAAGTCCGACACCCTTTACCGCTTTATTCCCGAAGACGGCCAGACCCGGATGATCTGGGTTCAACACACCGAGCCAAACGGTTCGATACCCGGCTGGCTGGTCAACACCCTGCTGGTGGACATTCCTATCCGTTCCATGGAGCAGTTGGAACGGGTTGCCCAGTGGGACCGTTACCAGAACTACGAACTGATCTATGACTCGCAGGGCCAACTGAAAGATGTAGCCCCCAAAGCTGAATCAGGGGATGACTAGAACATCAGTAACAGCTAAGCTCTTTTACAAAGGACCTGCTAACGGAGCCGATTCGTCAATGACCGTTCTCGCTTACGAGATCATGACCCCGAGCATCAAGGCCGTACCCCAATCCTGGACGATGGACCGTCTGGCCAGGTTCCTCACTGACAACGAAATCACCGGCAGCCCGGTTACCGACGAAACGGGCGAGATTGTCGGCATTGCCACCCTGAAGGACATCACCGAATTCCGCTGGAACGCCAGCCGTTCCGAGTCCGATGCGCGCATGACCCCGGAAGAAGAACACGAAGCCCGGCGCCTGCGCATGGCCATTTTTGAGGAGATGGGCAAGGTGCCGGTGGAAGTGCGTGACATCATGACCCCTATCGTTTTATCGGTTGACGAGCAAACGCCTGTGCGCGACATTGCCGATATTATGATGCGTGAACACCTGCACCGGATTTTCATCACCAAAGACGAAAAGATCACCGGTATTGTGACCACGTATGACATGCTCAAACTGATCTCCGACCAGGAGCTCACCAACCGCTGTGCCGGGAACGGCTGACCAGAGAGGTATCACACCCTATGCCAAGAGCATCGCAGGCTCGCAGAAAGATGTATGTCCTCGACACCAACGTCCTCATCCACGACCCGAACGCCCTCCTGAACTTTGAAGAACACGACGTCATCATTCCGATGACGGTCCTCGAAGAACTCGACAGTCTCAAATCCGGCAAACAGGCCGTTGCTGCCGATTGCCGACAGGCCATCCGCAACATCGACAAGTTGCTGGGTGACGCCAGCCCAGGAGAAATCGAGAAAGGCGTACCCATCGTGCGCGGCAAGAAAGCAGAACCGCTCGGCGCGTTATCGATACTGATGAGCACGGACTACCAGGGCAACCATGGCCTGCCCGAGCACCTGAACGACAACAAGATCATCAATACCCTGGCGGCCCTGCAAACCCGCCACACATCGCGCGACATCATCCTTGTCAGCAAGGACATCAACATGCGATTGAAAGCCCGGGGCTTCGGCGTGGAGGCCCAGGACTATCACAACGACATGCTGCTGGACGATATTGACCTGCTGCCGAAAGGGTACAAAGAATTCCCGAACTCGTTCTGGGACACCATCGAGAAGGTCGAAACCATCCAGCGGGAGGGTATTACCGAACACATCCTTCGTCGTGAGGGCGACCTGGCCAGGCTGACCATCAACGAGTTCGTTATTGATGAACAGGGATTCGTTGGCAAGGTGTCTGATGTGGGCGAAGACCAGATTGTCATTCGGGATCTGCACCAGCACGATCTGATGCACGAGGAAGTCTGGGGCCTGGTACCGCGGGATATATACCAGGCCATTGCCCTGAACCTGCTGCTGGACCCCGATATCCACCTGGTAAACCTGACCGGTTCCGCCGGCTCCGGTAAAACCATCCTCGCCCTCGCGGCCTGTATCGAAATGACGGTTGCCAGCAAGCTGTACAAACGCATCATCGCCACCCGTAGCACTCAGGGTCTGGACGAGGACATTGGCTTCCTCCCCGGCACCGAAGCGGAGAAAATGGAGCCCTGGCTGGGGGCCATCGTGGACAACCTCGAAGCTCTCCACGAAGACGATGAAAATATGACCGCCAGCGTGGACTACATCCTCAGCAAGGTGCCACTGCACTTCAAGTCGATGAACTACATTCGTGGCCGCAGCTTCCAACACAGCCTGATCATCATCGACGAATCCCAGAACCTGACACCGCATCAGATCAAGACCATCATCACCCGTGCCGGCAACGGCTCCAAAGTGATCTGCCTGGGTAACCTGGCTCAGATCGACACCCCTTATCTGAGCGCCCTGAGCTCAGGCCTGACCTACATGACCGAGCGCTTCAAGAGCTTCCGCCATGGCGGGCACATTCACCTGCAGGGCGTCCCGCGCTCTGTTCTAGCGGAGTACGCCGAAGCGAATCTCTAACCAGCGCGCACAAAAAAGCCGCACCGGTCATCCGGTGCGGCAAAGCGGAGGTTAGCGACCGGGAACCGAATCAGTCGCTGGCCGGGCTTTCCTTCATGGCCGCGTTCATGCGGCGACGCAGCACCGGACCCACCACATAAGGCAACACCAGGCTCAGAGCGGCAACCAGCCAGAAGCTCTTGGCCAGGGTGCTTTCCCACAGAATGCTCCAGTCGCCGTCTGACAACACCAGGGCATGCCCCAGGTTCTTCTCCATCTCCGGTCCGAGCAATAGCCCGAGAATAATCGGCACCACCGGAATTTCCAGTTTGCGCAGGAAATAACCCGCCACGCCAAACGCCACCATGAAATACAGGTCGAAGGCGCTGTTGCTGATGGAATAGATGCCCACGAAGGCAACCATGGTCACAATCGGCAGCAAGTACATGGGCGGCACCGACAGCAGGCGCACAAAGAAGCCAACCAACGGGATGTTAAGCACCAGCAGCAGCACATTGCCAATCAGCAGGGCGGCAATGACGCCCCAGACAATATCGGCGTTCTGGGTAAACATCAGCGGGCCCGGAGTGATGTTCAATGAAATCAGCATCGCCAACAGCACCGCGGTGGTACCGCTACCTGGCACGCCCAGGGTCAACATGGGTACGAGCGCGCCTGATGAGGCACCGTTGTTGCCCGCCTCAGGCGCCACCACACCCCGGATATCGCCCTCGCCGAACGTGCCCTTCTTGCCTATCACGCTCTTTTCGAGGGTGTAGCTGATAAAACTGCCCAGGGACGCACCGGCACCCGGCAGCACGCCGGAAATGAATCCAAGCACGCCGCCACGAAGCTGGGTGGGAACCGTGGAGACCAACTCCTTGAAGGTAAGGGTCAGCTTGCCCACGTTCATTTTCTTACGCCCACCGCCCATGCGCGACTCGACGAAGAACAACAACTCCGAAATGGCGAAAAGGCCAACAATCGCCAGGATGAAATCAATACCCTCGTACAGCTCCAGCACACCGAAGGTGTAGCGCTGGGTGCCGGTGGAGATATCGATGCCCACAGTGGAGATCATGATCCCCAGGGTCGCGGCAATCACCGTCTTCATCGGGTTCTTGCCGGTAATACCACCCAGGGTGGCGAAGGCCAGCAGGAACAACGCGAAATACTCCGCCGGGCCGAAACTCAAGGCAAACCTCGCCAGCACGGGGGCAAGCATGATCAACCCTATAGTGCCGATCAGCCCACCGGCAAAGGACGCAATAGCAGAGATCGCCAGCGCATCGGCCGCCCGCCCCTTTTGGGCCATGGGGTAGCCATCCAGGCAGGTCATCATCGCCGGTTCGTCACCGGGAATGTTGAGCAGGATGGAGGAAATACGGCCGCCATACATCGCGCCGGCGTAAACCGATGTCAGCAGGATCATGGCAGTTTCCGGCGGCAAGCCAAGGGTAAACGCCAACGGGATGAGGATCGCCACACCGTTTGCCGGCCCCAGGCCAGGCAAACAACCAATCAGGGTGCCCACGAAAGCGCCGAAGAGCGCAAACATCAGGTTGTACGGTGTCAGGGCAACCGCAAACCCCTCCATCAGAAAACCGAGCGTTTCCATCAGTTCACCTCCAGGATGCCAGCAGGCAAGCTCAACGCCAGGCCATAGTTGAACAGGACGAACACCACCACGGCGCTGATCAGGCCCGTTAAAAAGGCATTCCTGGCGGGCGCGCCCATGCGCCAGCTAAGGGTGCCAACCGCCAGGGTTGTCGAGATGACAAACCCCAGGGGTTCAAGCAGCATCGCGTAGACCACCAGCACAACCAGCGACACCACCAGCTCAACTGCGGACCGGCCCAGCGGCCACTGGGCGTCGGGGTCCGGCTTGACCATCAGATAGATGCTGCCGGCAACCAGAACCACCGCAAGGATGGTTGGAAAGGTTTCCGGCCCAACGGTTTCGGCGCCGCCAAACGGCTCGGGCCACTGCTGTGCAACCCAGCCGTAAGCCACCGCCAGAACCATCAGGCCCAGGCCAAGAAGCCGATCACCCAGGCCTGTCATTTCAGCAGTCCTATTTCGCGGGACAGGTTCTCGATGTCCTGTACCTGTTGCTCGACAAAGCTGTCGAACTCATCTGCAGGCGGATGGAACGGGATGAGACCATTGGCCTTCATCACCTTTTTCCACTCCTCACTGGCATACAGGGTATCGACGGTCTCGACCCAAAACGCCTTGGACTCACTGGAAGCACCCTTGGGCATGTAAAAACCGCGCCAGTTCGGGCCAACGGCGTCAACGCCCTGCTCTTTTGCGGTCGGAATATCGGAAAATTCACCCGGCAGGCGCTCGTCGGCCAGCACGGCCAGAACACGAAGGTCGCCCGACGACAGGAAACCGGTGACTTCGGAGATATCACCGGTGAAGGCGTCGACCTGGCCACCGACCACCTGGGTCATGGCCTCACCACCGTTATTGTAGGAAAGGTACGGAATGGCGGGCAGTCGATCGGCGCCGGCGGCCTTCGCGGTGATCAGCACCTTCAGATGATCCCAGCCACCCCGGGCACTGCCGCCCGCGAACTTGACGGATTTCGGATTCTGCTTGATGGCATCGAGCAGTTGATTCAGGTTCTCATACTGTGAGTCCTTGCCTACGGCAATGACGCCGTAATCCGCGCCCAGTGCGCCAATCCAGGTCACCATATCGGCATTCAGCCCGGGGAACTGTTTCTGGGCGAGACGGGTGGTGGTTGCCGTTGATGCGGCGACGATCAGCTTGTCATCTTCCGCTCGTTTGCTGACCGTGTGAGCATAGGCAACACCGCCGCCAGCACCGGCCATATTGATGGTCTGTACGGTGCCATCAACCAGGCCAAGGTCCCTCATTACATTACCAGCGCTGCGACAGGTAAAGTCCCAGCCGCCACCCGGGTCGGACGGGGCGATGCATTCCACTTTTCCGGAGGGTTGCCATGCCATGGCATTAAGGCTGAAAGCCGCTGCCGCGATAAACGACAAGCTTCGTTTGAGAGTCATGATTGTCACCTCTGTCTTGTTTTTGTGATCGCTTCCAGGGTACGGGCCCGCGTTCAGGGCCAACGTGAAGCGCTACCTGACTGAGGTTAAAGATTCACCACTGAGGCCAGAAGTTTGTGCGCGTAATGCCTTTAAAGAAACTAAAGGGCGTTTCGTTCATAAAATTTACGGGCAATCGTAAAGCGGGTGTTTTAACCTGACCCCATAACGACAACAAACCAATCACTGCTGACAACGTGTTCCGAAAAACCAAACTGAAAACCCGAATGATCCTCACGCTCGGATTCGTCAGCGCAGCGCAGACGATCCTCATAGGCGTGTTCGCCGGCTATTACCTCAGCGACTCCCTGTTTGATGAAATCGGACAACGGGCTCTCATGGTGTCGAAGACCGTCGCGGCAGCCCCCTCGGTGATCGAGGGTGTACGCGAGCGTGATATTGAAGGGCTGAACCGGCTGGCAAATCGACTGACCCGCACTAACGAAGCTTTGTTCATCGTCATTGGTGACCACCAGGGCATACGCCTGGCACACCCCTCCCCTGATCGCATTGGCCACTCCATGGCCGACGATGACGGTGACCTGGGCCGGCGTGCCCTGGTTGATGGCAAGGCCTATGTGGCAAGGGCCACGGGCAGCCTCGGCGAATCCATGCGTGGCAAGGCCCCGGTGATCGAGCCAGAAACTGGCGAGATCATCGGCATTGTCTCCGTGGGATACGGAGTTGACCAGGTGGATGCCACCATCAAACGCTACAGCTTCGTACTGTATACCGTGGTTGGCCTTACCCTGCTGGTCAGCATACTTATCGCGATGGTGATCGCCGGGCGCTTCAAGCGCGCCATTTTCGGCCTGGAACCTGAAGAAATCGCACGCCTGTTCCAGGAGCGGGACGCCACCTTGCAGTCCGTTCGGGAGGGCATCATCGCCATCAACCGCGACGGTGTGATCACGACCTTCAACCGCACCGCCCTGGAAACCCTGGGTATCGACCCCGACACGCCGCTGTCAGGCCGTCCCATTCTCGATGTTCTGCCCGAAAGCGACCTGCTGTCGGTACTAGAATCCGGCACGCCGGACTTCGACCGCGAGGTCTGGCTGAGAAACCGACAGATGATCGTCAACCGGTTACCTGTTCGCCAGGGCGCTGAGATTACCGGTGTTGTGGCCAGTTTCAGGCTGAAGGACGAGGTGGATCAGGTCAGCCGGCAACTGACTCGCATACAACAATACGCAGATACCTTGCGAAGCCAGACTCACGAATACTCGAATAAGCTCCACACCATCGCGGGCCTGATCCAGATTGAAGCCTATGACGACGCGTTGAATCTGATCGGCAGCGAAGTCAGCGACCATCAGGCACTGATTCACCTGCTTCTGGAAGCCGTCCCCGATCCGGTTATCGCCGGTTGCCTTATGGGCAAGTACAATCGCGCCCGGGAGATGGGGCTGGGCTTACAGATCGATGCCGAAAGCCGCATGGTGGACATACCCGCCGACATGCCGCGGGATCAGTTGGTGAGTGTCCTCGGCAACCTCATCGACAACGCCCTCGAGGCCACCCTTCATCAAACGGGTGAAGGAGGACGGGTTCAGCTATCCATGACAGACTTGGGGCATGAACTGATCTTTGAGGTTGAAGACCAGGGGCCCGGTATCCCGGAAGAATCTCAACAGAAGATCTTCGAGAAAGGCGTAACCACCAAGGCGGGCGCTGAAGAACACGGTTATGGCCTGCACCTGGTGCGTCAGTTCCTGAATCGCTGGGGCGGCTCCATCACGGTGGAGAACCTACCGGGTGTGGGCTCGCGATTTACCCTTTACCTTCCGAAAACCAGTCAGGGGAGTGACAGTCATTGAATACCCTTCGGATCCTGATTGTTGAGGACGACCGGCAGATCGCCGAAATCCAGCGCCGGTTTGTTGAGCGACTCGAGAATGTGGAGCTTTGCGGCATTGCCCACAGCCTGGGGGATGCACGCGACCTTATCGACGTTATGGCCCCACACCTGATCCTGCTGGATATCTATTTTCCCGACGGCAATGGTCTGGATCTGCTGCGGGAACTCCGGGCGCGGGATAGCAGCAGTGACGTTATTCTTATCACCGCCGCCAAGGAAGTGGAACCGCTCAAGAGCGCCCTGCGCGGTGGCGTCTTCGACTACATTCTCAAGCCCCTGGTTTTCGAACGCCTTGAGGAAGCCGTCAACCGTTACCGCGACCACTTGCGGCAACTGTCTGGCCTGGTGGAAATCGCCCAGAAAGAAGTCGATGCCCTGCTGCCCAGAGGGTCAAATGAAACCAGTCAGCCCGCGCCTACAGACAGACTGCCCAAAGGCATCGATAGCATCACTCTGGATAAAATTCGCGAGGTGGTTTCATCCGGCCAGTGGAGTGCCGAGGAAGTCGGCCAGGCCATGGGCGCGTCACGAACGACGGCGCGACGCTATCTGGAATTCCTCGTTGGCCGGGGGGAGTTAACCGCGGAAGTTACCTACGGCAGCGTCGGTCGACCGGAACGGCGGTATCGCGTCTGAACCCCTGCCTTTAGGGTCAATCCCGGAACTGAGACTTGTCCAGCCCATACTTCTTCATTTTGTCGTACAGCGTCTTGCGGGCAATGCCTAGCTGGACCATGGTGTCCTTAATACTGCCATGGCAGGCATTGAGCGCACTGACGACGGCTGAACGTTCAAAGTCGTCCATCATCTCGGACAAAGTCTGGCGCCCGGACACATTGGCGGTGACGGAGGAATCGTTTTCGTCCAACGCCGCTGGCCCCAGCAAAACGTAGCGCTCGGCCAGGTTCCTTAACTCCCGCACATTCCCCGGCCAGCTATGCTGCATCAGACGCGCGGCCTGGCTGGCATCCAGCGGGATGCTTTCCCGGTCGTAACGGGCTGCCGCAATCAGCACAAAATGGTGAAACAGAACGGGGATGTCGTCCTTGCGTTCGCGCAGTGGCGGAATATCCAGCTTCACCACGTTCAGCCGGTAGTACAGATCAGCACGGAACTCGCCTTCGTCGCTGAGCTGCTTCAAGTCAGCCTTGGTGGCGGCGATAATGCGAACATCCACATTCTGCACCTGATTGCTGCCCAGGCGCTCCACACGCTGTTCTTCGAGCACCCTCAGCAGCTTTACCTGTAGGGCCATGGGCATGCTTTCCAGCTCATCCAGGAACAGAGTGCCCTTGTGCGCGTACTCGATTTTTCCGATGCGGCGTTTTTCCGCACCGGTAAAGGCACCGGCTTCGTGACCGAAAAGCTCGCTCTCGATCAGATTCTCGGGCACAGCACCACAGTTGATAGCAACGAAGTTGTGAGCGCTTCGGGGGCTGTTCTCGTGGATATAGCGGGCCAAGGCATCCTTCCCCGAACCGGTCTCACCGTGCAACAGGATATTGGCGGAGATATCCAGTACCGGGTCGATGGTCGCCATCACTTTCTGCATACCGGCTGAATCCCCCAGGATTCGGGGGCCTGGCCGGGCCAGATGCTTCAGCTGAGCCTTCAGCCGCCGGTTTTCCAGCGCGAGGTGGCGCTTTTCCAATGCATGGCGAAGCAGCTCCAGGAGCTCGTCGTGATCAAAGGGTTTTTCGATGAAATCATAGGCGCCCTGCTGCATCGCGGTGACGGCCGTGCTGATATCGCCCTGCCCGGTCAGGATGATCACCGGGATGGTTTCATCCATGGCGCGAATCCTGTCGAGCATTTCCAGGCCATCCATTCCCGGCATGTTGTAGTCACATAGCACGACGCCCTCATAGTCCTGTGAGATGCTCTCAAGACCAGACCGCGCATCCTCGAAACACGCAATGGAAAGGTCTTCCAGGGTAAGGGTTTGCGCGATGGCCTGGCGAATATGCGGGTCATCGTCCACAAAAATTACCGACGCATCTGTCATTCGGTGGCCTCCCGCTTTCTGAGTGTTAATACGAACTCCGCGCCCGGTCCGTCGCTCCGGTTACGCCCCGTCAGGCTCCCGCCCAGCGCGTCCACGATCTGCCGGGATATCGAAAGACCCAGACCCAGCCCCTGCTTCACCGATTTGGTGGTAAAGAAAGGCTCGAAAATCCGCTCCGTACTGCCCGGCAGGCCGGAACCGTTATCCCGCACAAGGCAATACCAATGCCCGTCATCTTCTTCCACATCAATGGTGATCTCCGGCCGCTCGCTGCTTTCGACTGCCTGAATGGCGTTCGCCACCAGGTTCACCATAACCTGTTCGATCCGGATCACGTCTCCGTGGCACTGCACCGGTTGTTCCGGGCGGTGCCATTGAATGGAGATATCGGATCGGCTCTCCTGCGCCGCCATTATCTTTAGAGCACCGTCGACCGATTGCCGCAAATCAACCAGTGCCGGTGGCCCTTCCGATTTACGGGCAAACACCTTGAACTGACGGGTAAGCTCCGCCATTTTGTCACACAGGGTGATGATCTCTGAAAGATTGGCATCCACCATCTCCGTCGCGCCCTTCTCAAGGAACCGACGGCTGTTGCGGGCATAGGTCTGAATTGCCGTGAGCGGCTGGTTAATTTCATGGTTCAGGCCCGCAGACATCTGGCCAAGCACGGCAAGCTTGGCTGCCTGGATCAACTCATGCTGGGTTTCCCGGAGTTCATCACGGGTTTTCTCCCGCTCGCGGATTTCATCCAGAAGTTGCTGGTTGGAACGCTCAAGCTCCGCCGTTCTGCTGGCGACGCTGCGCTCAAGCTGCTCTCCCCTGTGTGCCAGTTCAGCCTCCCGCCGATAGCGTTCCCGCAAATACAGCGAGGCGAGCAAGCCGACCACGAAGATCGCCACGCCCACCGCCGCAAACCCAAGCCGACTCCACAGCACGGTGCGGGTACTGACCATCACCTGAAGCGTCCAGTCCAGACGTGGCAGAGGTGTAAGCACCCTGAGGTATTCGCGGCTTTCTCCATCGTTGTGGATACGCATGGTCCCTGCCCTGTCGGAAAGCCCCCAGGGTGATCCCAGGCTGTCGAAATCAATCGGCGAAAGCTCACGGTCAGGGTAACGCTGTCGAGACTGCTCACTGGGAGCGCCGCCGCTGTCACCGGTAAAGTTCCGGTACAGCCACTCGCTCTTGCTGGACAGGAAACTGATGCCAGCGTCGTCCAGCACGACCATTTCCGAATCCCTCAATGAGGCGGGGCGACGCCACTGTGATTCCAGTTCATGCACCAGCACTTTCATGGCGATAACACCCAGAATATCGCCGCTGTCGTCACGGACAGGATGGGAGAAATACAGCCCGCGGACATCGGAGGTGACGCCCAGGGCAAAATAGATGGCGGAATCCCCGCTCGCCATGGCGTCCTGGAAATAGGGCCTGAAATCAAAGTTGCGGCCCACAAAGCTGTCCCTGCGCAGATAGTTGTTAGCCGCAATAGTGGTTCCGGAGGCATCCATAAGATAGACATCCGAACTGCCGACGATGGTCGCCATTCGCTGCATCTGGTCGTTAGCCCGCAGAAGTGTACCTGGGTCACCCGGTGATGCCAGGGCTTCTGCCAACAACGGATGCTCGGCCATCAACTCGGGGATGGGCACATACCGGTTAAGCTCATTGGCCACAAGTTGGCGATAGCGAAACGACTCTTCCACGCTCTCCTGTTCAACCTGCCGGTAGCCATACCAGCCACCCAACATCCATGAGAAGGCCAGAGTCACCAGAAAAACAAGAAACGCGATAATCCGGTAGGACATACACTCCGGTTCCTGAAAAACCGTTGAAAGCCGCTAGAGTATAGCCCTGTCCAGGCCAGGGCAATCGAGTTTCAACTCGGCCGCCCTGGCCCGGACACTCCAGCCGCTGCTGTTCAGGTGCTCGCCGGACGCAGTTTGCTCTGACGCTGCGCCAGGAACGCAACTACCGCCAGAGCAATACCGCTGAGGTCTGTCCATAAACCGCCTTCGATCATCAGCAACGCCGCACCGATCAGCAGAAGACGGGTGATCACACCGGCGGAGGCCCGTGCAAACCAGCCCAGCACACCACCGGACAGCATATACACTCCGAACAGAGCGGTGATCAGTGCGCGGGCGATATCAAACCAGCCGGCATCCATCAGCAAGGCGCCGTTGTAGAAAAACATGAATGGCACGATGAACGCTGCAATACCAATTCGGAACGAGGCCACGGAGGTCTCCATCGCATTGGCGCCCGAAATCCCGGCAGCCGCATAGGAGGCCAGTGCAACCGGCGGGGTAATGGCTGACACCACCGCAAAATAGAACACGAAGAAGTGTGCTGTAAGCGGCTCGATGCCCAACTGAACCAGGCCCGGGGCGACCACCGACGCGGCAACTGCGTATGCGGCTGTGGTTGGCATGCCCATACCCAACAGGATCGAGATGAACATGGCGAAGATCAGCGCCAGCAATTGGCTGGCCTCGGCCACGTCCAGCAGCAACACGGAAAACCGCGCTCCAACACCGGTCAGGGAAATGACGCCCACAATCACACCGGCCGCCGCACATACCACAATGATCTGGATGGCCATGTACGACGCAATTTCCAGCGCCTCAAGGATCTTCCGTATGCCCATTTTGTTGGGCGAGAACCAACTGACAACTGCGGCAGACACGGTGGCAAGCGTACCGGCCCGGATCACTGAGTAGCCCATGAAGAGCGCCACAATCAGAATAATAATGGGCACAAACAGGTAGCACTGCTTCAACATGGTCTTGAGCTTGGGCAACTCATCCTCGCGCATGCCACGCATGCCGGTCTTCGCCGCCTCAAAGTCCACCATGAAATAGACCGAGGCGAAGTAAAGGATGGCCGGGATGATCGCCGCAATGGCAATCTCGGTATAAGGAATGCCGGTAATCTCAGCCATGATGAAGGCGCCCGCCCCCATAATCGGTGGCATGATCTGCCCACCGGTTGAGGCCGCTGCTTCCACGGCACCGGCCGACCGTTTGCTATAACCCACCTTTTTCATCAGCGGAATGGTCAGGGAGCCGGTGGAGACTACGTTACCGGCGCTGGTTCCGTTGATCATACCCATCAGGCCGGAGGCAAAAATCGACACCTTGGCCGGGCCACCCCGGGTGCGACCCGCCGCGGCGAAGGCGAAGTTCACGAAATAATCGCCCACTTTTGACGCCTGCAGGAAGGCGGCGAAGACGATAAACAGGATGATATAGGTCGACGACACGGCGGTGGTCGGGCCGAGGATACCAGCGTCGGTATACACCTGACTGAAGAAGCGCTGAACCGATAAACCAGGATAACCCAGGAAGCCAGGCAGGTAGGGCCCAAGGAAGACATATACCAGGAAGACCAGCCCGATAATGACCAGAGCCAGACCTGCCACCCGGCGAGTCAGCTC
This sequence comes from Marinobacter sp. M5B, assembly GCF_042604615.1. Lineage (NCBI taxonomy): Bacteria > Pseudomonadati > Pseudomonadota > Gammaproteobacteria > Pseudomonadales > Marinobacteraceae > Marinobacter > Marinobacter sp. M5B. The sequence continues at coordinate 1,309,432 of NZ_CP156894.1, read as the reverse complement.
CATGATCAGGGCTGTGCCGGCAATGGCCGCGAATGAAATGCCGACCGGCGCAAACGAGGTGCCCGTGGACATGCGCATGGAGGTGTTATAAACCACCAGAAAATAGGCAGCGACCGCCACCGAACACACAATCAGCACCAGATCCGGCACACTGAAGCGGGAGCGCTCGCGCTGGTGAAACCAGCTCATCACGATACCGATCGCACTGGCGGCCAACAGCGGCCAGCCGAAATGCCAGGTTTCGAGGTCAACTGGAACTCTCTGGGTGCCATCCAGGATCATCTGGTGGAATGAAAATGTCTGGTACAGCGCGTATAGGGCCGGCACCAGAGCCACGGCACCGATCCAGGTTGTCCAGCGATGACGTGCGGGACCGTCTTCGGCGGAGACAAAACGGGCACCGGCAAACAGGATGAAGCCCAACACCAGGGCCCCCGCAATGTGGACAATCCGGAAAGACCAGGTTTCCAGCGGCGCAATGTTCAAGCTGTAAAGATGAAACGACGAGTAGGCGATGGCCAGTAACGTCACGAATTTCAGCATACCGCCTTCAAACAGGCGGCGATTGGCCTCAACCGGCTCTTCATCGACATCGTGGGCCAGGACGTGGTCATCGCCAATGTCGTTCACCGGGTGTTCTTCGGGGTGTTGCTTGTCAGTCATGATAGACCCTGCTCACGGGGAAACGGGGCCGGCGGTTCGCCGGCTTTGCTCAGGAGGGCCACCACCGCGACCCTCCTGAGCACACGATGGTTACTGATTGATCTTGCTGTCTTCGATCGTGTAGCCGTTTTCGTTGAACCAACGAGCTGCGCCAGGATGCCAGGGCAAGACTTTGTTCTTCGTGTAGTTTTCCGGAATGGAGTTTTTGGCGGCCTTGTGGATGGACACCATCTTGTCGTTGTTCTCCATGGTCAGCTTGGTAATTTCATACACAAAGCTCTCCGGCATGTCGCAGTTGACCATGGCGAAGTTCCACATGGAGACCACGCGGGACGGCTCATTCAGGGACTGGTAGGTGCTGGCTGGAATGGTGAATTCCGATACCGGGAAATTCGCAGTCACCTTCTTGGCCTCTTCATCCGTCATGCCGATGATGGTCACATCGGTCTGCACTTCCAACTGGCTGACGGCCGGGATAGGAATACCTGCGGCAAAGGCCACCACGTCAATCAGACCATCCTGCAACTGCCCGCCCAAGTCAGACCAGCTACCGTTGCGGCGTTCAAAATTGACGCCCAGGGTTTCCATGATGCGGGGGAAATAGGTGTCGGATGTGGAGCCGGCCGGCCCGAATCCGATGGTGGCGCCATCGGGAATATCAGAGATAGACGTAATGCCGGAACTGGAAAGTGCGGTGACGGAAAACGGCGTTTCATACATGGGAAACATCGCGCACACATTGTCCATTTTCATGCCCGGTGCCAGTGGGCTGTTACCGTCGATGGACTCCTGCGCCGGCCCCATGGTGGTCAGCCCGAACTTCAGATCGCCAGTATGAACCAGCGCCATATTCTGCATCGGGCCACCGGTAATTTCAGCACCACCGGATACGCCCAGGTTCTCGGCGACAAAGTTTGCCCATCCGGACCCATACGCAAAGTAGGTTCCCCCCTGACTTGCGGTACCGACCGTGAAGTTATCCGGCCAATCAGACCGGTCCTGAGCAATGGCGGGACTGGTGGCGGCAAACGTTGAGACAAATGCCATGGCAAAGACGGATTGGGTTTTCATAGAGAATGCTCCCGTTTCGTTGTGTTTGTTGGGTGCTAGAACGGAGCCCAGCAGGTTCCGGTTGGACACTTACAGCAACGAACAACAGCAACTAGCAGGCCAGATACTGCAACTAATTGATATTATGGATATTTCATAAATAAAGCCGGGGCAGATCAAGCAGTGGCGGGTAACATTCCACCCATTTCCAGGAGGGTAATGGGTGGAGATCCACCCATTTTGCAGGACAAAAACCGTGTGATCAGGCTTTACCCTGTTTACTGGAACTCGAGTAGTTCTCCCAAACCAGAATCGCCGCAGCCAGATCTTCCAGCGAAACACCCACGGATTTGAACAGGGTAATGGCATCATCACCGTTGCGGCCAGCATGGGTACCACTTGCCAGTTCAGACAACTCCGCCTGAATCTTGTCCATGGCAAAAACGCCATCGTTCACAGCAAAGTGCAGATCTCCCGCTTCGCCTTTAGCGCCGGCATAGGAGTCAACAAAGACATCAGAACGAGCAACGCATTCGCTGTCGGTCTCCCGCATATTCTTTCGGAATGCCCCAACCAGATCCAGATGCGTTCCGGGTTTCAACCATTCACCCTGAATCATGGGCTGGGTTGAGAGCGTCGCCGCACTGACGATGTCCGCCTCTGGAACCACCGAGGCCAGGTTGTCGGTAGCGGTAACGGACTCAAATGCCGCCTGCCCTTTACGGTAACCCGAGTACGACCGGGCCAGATCCTCAGCTTTGCTCAGGTTGCGACCATACACCACGACCCGGCGAATCGGCCGCACCGACGCATGGGCTTCAATCAACATTGGCGCCAGCTTGCCAGTGCCCACGACAACCAGGGTCTCGGCATCTTCGCGGGCCAGGTAGCGGGCTGCCAGGGCGGAGGCCGCGGCAGTGCGCCGACGGGTCAGCTCACTACCATCAATACAGGCCAGGGGCTGGCCCGTGGCGCCATCGCTCAGCAGGTAAACGCCGCTGATCGCGGGCATGCCGCGATTCGCATTCTGGGGGAAAACGTTCACCATCTTCACCCCAAGATAGCCCGGCTGTTTACCCTGATCTTCCCACGCCGGCATCAGCAGCATCGTAGCCTCCCCGTCCTGACGCTCAACGGCATGATGGTGGCGAGGTGGTGTTACGATGCCGCCAGCGAAAACACGTTCCAACTGGTCGACAAGCCCATTCCAGGGCAGGTTTTCGGCGACGACTTCAGAGTCGAGTATTTGCATACTTTGAGTTCCCGTTCGGGGTGCCTACAGAGAAAGACGCCCGTGATGCATGGTTTACAAGGGCGAACACCCAGCCACTTTCTTATGTGGCAGCAAGCGCTTACCACCGTCCCTGCAAAGTTGCTACGACCCGTCTACCGCTGGCCCGATTCCGATGTTCACAAAGATAGATCCCCTGCCAGGTGCCCAGGGCAAGATGTCCGTCGTTCACGGGAACAGTGAGCGAAGGGCCTACCAGAATACTCTTAATATGAGCCGGCATGTCGTCCGGGCCTTCCATGGTGTGCTCATAGTGGGGCGCATTCTCGGGCACCATCACATTGAAATGGCGCTCCAGATCGCCGCGCACGTCCGGGTCGGCGTTCTCGTTAATGGCCAGGGAGGCGGACGTGTGTTGGATAAACAGGTGTAAAAGCCCCACCTGGCAGTTCTGCAGGGCCGGCGCCTGGGCCAGGATTTCATTGGTTACCAGGTGAAAGCCCCTGGATTGGGGCTTCAGTTCGATAAAGGTCTGATCCCAGATCATGTCCAACCTCGTTTCTATTTCTGCCGGTCGTCCCAGGGATGGACGGGCACCACGTCGTCGCCCACATCTCCTTCATAGCTGCTGCGGAAATAGTCCATCGCCTTCTCCGCCTCGCTGAGTTCGTCAAATCGGGCAATGTGGTAGATCGCCTCGCCCTCGTTTACCAGCGGCAGGTTATTCACACAAATAACAATGCCGGAACAGGGTGATGTCACGGCGGTTTCCGACTCGCCGAACGGGTCGGCTACCATGGCCAGTCTCTGACCTTTACGGACTTTCTGGCCAAGACTGGCAACCGGGCGCATGATGCCATCGGTGTCCGTTCGCACCCACTGCGAGTTTGCCGCCGTTTCCGAGCGTTTCCTGGGGGCCTTGGGGCCTTTCTTGGCGGGAATCATCTCCAGTTCCCGCATCACCCGGATGACCCCTTTCACGCCGCTGGAAATCACCACATCGTCAAATCGCAGGGCCTCCCCGCCCTCGAAGGTGACTACCGGAATATCCTGGGAATCAGCGTAGGCGCGAAGGCTGCCCTCCCGCAGGCTGGCGTTGATGATAATGGGCGCACCAAAGGCCTCAGCCATACGGATGGTTTCCGGGTTTTTGAGCTCCGCGCGAATCTGCGGCAAATTGAACCGGTGTATGGCGCCCGTATGCAGGTCAATAATGTGGGAGACATTCTCCATGATCTGCGTGCGCAACAGGTAGGCAATGCGACCACCGAGGGAGCCGGTTTCGCTGCCCGGGAAGCAACGGTTCAAATCCCGGCGGTCCGGAAGGTAACGGGTGCGCTGGACAAACCCGAAAATATTCACGATGGGAACCGCCACTAACGTCCCCCGCAAATGCCGCAGGGCGGAGTTGGTCAGCACCCTGCGCACAATCTCGACACCGTTGATTTCATCCCCGTGTATCGCTCCGCAAACCATCAGTACCGGCCCGCTTCGACGCCCATGAACCACTTCAACGGGAATATGCAGTGGCGTGTGGGTATATAGTTTGGCAACCGGAATCTCAACAGTCTGTCGAGTGCCGGCCTTGACCTCGTGACCGGCGATAACAAACGGCGCCCGAGCAGCCATATCAGCCTCTCCCCTTGGTGCGGGTTTTCCAGGGCTTCTGGTTCTTCTCGGTCCAGTTGATGATCATGCCGGCCACGTTCTTGCTGGTGGCATTTTCAATACCTTCCAGGCCCGGTGAGGAGTTCACTTCCATAACCAGGGGCCCACGGCTGGAACGCAGCAGGTCCACACCGGCCACGTTCAGGCCCATGGATTTTGCCGCCGTGATCGCCGTTTTGCGCTCTTCGGGGGTGATCCTCACCAGAGAGGCAGTACCGCCCCGGTGCAGGTTGGAACGGAACTCTCCTTCCCCACCCTGACGTTTCATCGCCGCAATCACCTTGTCACCAATCACGAAACAGCGGATATCAGCGCCACCGGCTTCCTTGATGAATTCCTGCACGAGGATGTCCGCTTTCAGGCCCATGAAAGCCTCAATGACACTTTCCGCCGCTTTGCGGGTTTCGGCCAGCACCACGCCAATGCCCTGGGTGCCCTGCAGCAGTTTAATAACGACGGGAGCACCGCCCACCATCTGCAGCAGTTCCGGCACGTTGTCCGGCTTGTTGGCGAAGCCGGTCACCGGCATGCCAACGCCCTTTCGGGCCAGCAACTGCAATGAACGCAGCTTGTCCCGAGAGCGGGTAATGGCCACGGACTCATTGACGGGGAAAACGCCCATCATCTCGAACTGCCGCAACACGGCCGTCCCGTAGAAGGTCACCGACGCGCCAATACGGGGGATCACCACATCGAAATCTTCCAGGACTTCCTCGTGGTAGTGAATGCGAGGGTCCGCGGACGTGATGTTCATGGAGCAGTGCAGGCAATCGATCACCTTCACTTCGTGGCCCCGATTGATCCCTTCCTCCACCAGACGACGTGTTGAGTAGAGATGACGGTTACGCGACAGAATCGCAATTTTCATGTTTTCGTCCTTAGGGCCGGCTCGCCGGCAAGATAGGAACATTCAGGAAGAACAATGGCGCGCCTGGCCATTGCCGTTCGACCAAGCAGCATACGGAAACGCATGGAGTCACGATTGGTCAATGTCATTTCGATGGGCCACTCGATGTTCCCGAGCACCAACCGGGTTTCGATCACCAGGCGCAGTTCTTTATGACCACCGGAGTCCGAGACGTTGCGCTCATCCAGAACCGCCGCATCGCACTCCACCACATGATGTAGATCGTTCTGAACCGGGTGCACCCAAAAGCGGACCCGGCGCTGACCGCTCTCTGTGTAGGGTTCGGTACGGAAGGTATGCAGACAAGAGGTGCGGGCACCGGTATCCACTTTCGCCTTGATCCGGGAAATGTCGAACTCCGGCAAAGCAACCCACTCGCGCCAGCCCAATGCCAGCTTTCCGTCTGTGTCCGGCACCGGGCCGGCTTTTGAGGCATCATCCATTCTGGTCGGCATCCGGGCCTCCCTTGTTGGTTGTGGTTTCCGGCCGAAGCAGCTCCACCCGGAAGGGCTCGGAATGGCTTCCGGCATAAATGCTCGTATGGGGGAAGGGTATTTCAACGCCCTCCTCATCAAGCGTTTTCTTGATGGCCACCATCATCTGGCTCCGACCCTCCAACACTTTGTTGCTGGGCACCCAGAACGAGAACTGCAGGTCCACTGAGGATGGACCAAACCCGGTGACCAGTACAAATGCCTTCGGCTCTTCCAGACTCGCACTGTTCTGTCTCGCGAGCTCAAGAAGCAGTTTTTCAACCCGCTCCACATCCTCGGCGTAGGCAATGCCCACCGTCAGGTCCATACGACGGATGGGAAAGCGTGAGCGGTTGACCACGCGGGTCTTGATCAGGGTTTCATTGGGAATACGCACATACAGGTTGTCCGGCGTGCGCAACTTCACACTCAGCATATCAATGGAAACCACCTCGCCAATGGTGTTTTCCACTTCAATAAAGTTACCGATTTCAAAGGGTTTTTCCACCAGCAGGAACAGCCCGCTGATCATGTTGGAGGCGGACGTCTGGGAGGCAAAACCAATGGCAACCGTCAGTATACCGGCGGCACCGAGCACCACGTCGAGAGAGAAGCCGGCTTCACGCAAGGCGGCGACGAAGAATATGGCCAGCACGATGTAGAAAACCAGCCGCCTCAACATCACCGTGTGGTGCCGTGACGCACGGTCCTCCATGAAGCGGGTAACTCCACGGGCCGCAAATGAAGCCAGCACAATGCCAAGAATCAACAGGAACAGGGTGCTGATCCACTTGCCCCAGGCAATGGCACCAAAAAACTGCATCAGGCTGCTTTCAAACTGCTCAATCAAGGAGGTAACTCCGTTTACGGATTCGATGTCGACAATTGGCCGATGATATCAGCCAAATATACGGTCGTAGGCTCGTACCAACCCGCCACGGGAGGTTTGTTCCCGCGCCGGCGAAATAAGCTCGCACTGTCCGGCAGCAGCAATAAGCGACTGGTCAATCTTCAGGCGTGCTGAGTTCATATCGGTTTCGCAGGTCACCGTCACACGCGGTGTCCATAGCTGCCCCTTGTCATTGCGATGCAGGGACAGCAACGGGGTGGGCAGATTGAACCGCTCCAGCAGCAGCGGTTCCTGTCGTTCATTGACGATCCGCACCGGGGTAATCGCCCGCCAGGGACGTTTGGGCACAGCTTCGAGCACCAGGCGCGCAAACGTGGCGGCGGAGTAGCACAGTTCGCCTTCCATGGTGGTTCTTCCCACCCAGGTCAATGACGGATCTGCCAGCGGCAGTTCCATCAGGTGCGTGCCTTTGCTTCCAGCCTGGATTCGCATCCACAGGAGGGTGCCCACGTATATGGTGCACTCACTCTCGGCGGGGATGGTCAGCGGCTGATAGGGACGTATCACCGTAGCAAGGCTGGACATCGCTGGCAGGTAGCAAACCTGACTGCCATCATCCGGCCGTACGAACCGATGAACCTCCAGATCCGCATCGGGTAGCGTGTGGGTTACCCTTTGCTGCCAACGCTCCTGATTGTCGTCTTCGGGCATACGCTGGTAGCGGATCAGCCATTCCTGATCCAGCAGGGTTATCCAGATTCGGGTGTGGCTGAGTTCGTGGTATTGCGTCTGCCCGGGTTCCAATGTGTAAGGCGTTGCCCAGTGGCCATCCTGCATCGTTCGCTGTGTGTCCAGACTCGTCGTCATTCCGGCCCTTTGTCCATAAATTCTTCCATTAACTATAATCCAATCAGCACGTTCCAGCGAATATCCATCCGTAACTGTCGATCCGCCATCAAACTCAGGAAGCTCAATGACTCAGCTCGTATGGTTCCGAAACGACCTGCGCGTTGCCGACAACGCTGCCCTTACGGCAGCCTGCAAGCAACAGCAACCGGTGCAGGCCTGTTTTATCGTAACCCCGGCTCAGTGGCAGGAGCATGATTGGTCTCCGGCGCGGGTTCAATTTGTGCTGGACCACGCCAATGCGCTGTCGGAAGAACTGGCGAAATTAGGCATACCCCTATCATTCATGACCGCAACCACGTTCGCCGATAGCGTTGAAAAACTGGAAAAATTCTGCCGGCGCGAGAGTATCCGGCATGTGCATTTCAATGAGGAATACGGAGTTAACGAAAGGCGCCGCGACAAGGCCGTAAAACACACCCTTGATGATATTGGCGTAGCGGCGAATAAATACCGGGACCAGACGGTAGCGCCTGTTGGCACCATCCTTACTCAACAGGGTGAGCCCTATTCCGTGTTCACCCCGTTTTCCCGTCGGTGGCGAAGCTGGATTGATGAGGCGCAGCCAACCCTCTTTCCCGTTCCCAAGCCCGTCGGCGAGCCTGTTAAGCCTCTTTATTATGAAGGCCTGCCAAAATGCTTCGATAATCCACCACCCCGGCTTGTTGAAACCGGCGAGGACGCCGCCCACCAGCAACTGGAACAGTTCCTCGACGACCACGGCGGGGACTATAAGGATCTGCGCGACCTGCCTTCCGTAGATGGTACCAGCCTGCTCTCCCCTTACCTGGCCAACGGGGTGCTTTCCGGCAAACAGTGCCTGATTGCCGCCCGCCAGCAGCAAGGTATGGGAGGCAACCAGGAAGGCCTGGCCACCTGGACCAATGAAATTGCCTGGCGGGATTTCTACATCAATATCCTTTACCACTACCCCAGGATTAGTATGCACCGGGCGTTCAAACCGGAGACCGAGGCCCTGCAATGGAATACACCCGGCGAGAACTTCGAAGCCTGGAAATCGGGCAACACCGGCATCCCCATTGTCGACGCCGCCATGCGCCAGCTGAACCAGACCGGCTGGATGCACAACCGGCTGCGCATGATCACGGCGATGTTCCTCACCAAGAATCTGTTCATCGACTGGCGACTGGGTGAGGCCTATTTCATGTCAAAACTGGTGGACGGCTTCCTGGCCTCCAATAACGGCGGCTGGCAGTGGAGCGCCTCCACCGGCACCGATGCGGCGCCGTATTTTCGGGTATTCAATCCGGCCACTCAGAGTGAGCGGTTTGATCCGGATGGCGAATTCATCCGCAAATACGTTCCCGAGATCGCAAAGCTGGACAATAAACGGATTCACCAACCCTGGGCCGGTGGTGTGATTCCCGGTGGGTATCCACGACCTATCGTTGACCTGAAAGAAAGCAGGAAAGAGGCAATTTCAAAGTTTCAGGCCCTGAAAAATTAAAGCGCCGGCTTCGTCGTTGGGAGGAAACGGCCGGCTGGGGGAAGGCTCTGCCAAAACACGCTGTGAATACGTCCATGTACGCTCGGCTCCGCCATCCATGGCTCCGCACGGTTTTGGCAGAGCCTTCCCCCAGCCCGCCTTATGCTGACTCTCTGCTTTTGCAGACTGGACATTCTGGGTCTCTGGCGAGTTTCATTTCCCGCCACTCCATTTGCCAGACGTCAAGAATGAGCAGGCGCCCAATCAACGGTTTGCCGACACCGGTGATGACTTTCACGGCTTCCATTGCCTGGGAAGCGCCGATCATGCCAACGAGGGGGCCGATAACACCAGCTTCGGAACAGGTCAGGTCTTCGTTGCCCTGTTCTGAGTAAAGACAGTGGTAACAGGGACTGCTGTCATCGCGGACGTCATAAACCGACAGTTGCCCTTCCCCACGAATGGCTGCGCCAGATACCAGTGGGACGCGGGCAGCAACACACGCGCGGTTGAGGGCGAAGCGGGTATTGAAGTTGTCGGTGCAGTCGACCACCAGGGTCGCCGAGTTTACCTGCCGCTGAAGTTCATCGCCTTCCAGGCGTTCAGTAAGGGTTGTCACCGACACATCGGGGTTTATGCGCCTAACGCGGTCAGCCAGATGTTCGGCTTTGGATTCACCCAGGTCGGACTGTTCGAATGCGATCTGGCGCTGCAGATTGGCGATCTCGATCTGGTCGTCGTCGACCAGCGTCATGTGGCCAATCCCGGCGGCCCCGAGGTAGAGCGCTACTGGGCAACCCAAACCGCCAGCACCGACCACCAGCACTCTCGCGGACTTGAGCTTGGCCTGGCCTGCGATATCAAACCGGGGCATCAGGATCTGGCGACTGTAGCGCAGCAGTTCCTCATCGTTCAGCATCTTGTTTTCTCCCAAGGGTGAAGCGGTCACGCCGGCCGTAGTCCTGGCGGGTTTCCACACAGGTCAATCCCGCATCGGTAAAAAGCTGCCGCACAGCCGCTCCCTGTTCATAGCCGTGTTCCAGTATCAACCAGCCCTCAAGCGAGAGCCAAGCGGGGGCTTCGGCGGTTATCCGCCGGATATCGTCAAGGCCGTCATCGCCGGCCACCAGGGCCGACGCCGGCTCGAAGCGCACATCGCCCTCTCCCAGGTGGACATCATTCCCTGAGATGTACGGTGGATTGGAAACGATGAGATCAAAAGCAACTGATGGTAAATCCTCGAACCAGTTACTTTGTCGCACCGTCACCGGCAGGCCCAACTGGTCGGCGTTGTCGGTCGCCAGGTCTACTGCTTCCCGGACGGCGTCGCAGGCGGAAACCCGCCAGCCGGGTTGCTCGCTGGCCAGAGCCAGTGCGATGGCACCCGTGCCGGTACCAAGATCCAGCACATTGGCATTTCTCGGTAAATCCAGCGCCAGCGCTGCCTCCACCAGGCATTCAGTATCCGGGCGGGGAATCAGTGTGGATGGATTGACCTTCAGCGGGAGTGACCAGAATTCCTGTTCGCCCAGCAGGTGTGCAATCGGGTGGCCTTCACAGCGTCGTTCCACAAGGGTTCTGAAGCGGGCAACCAGGGCCACGTCCACCTCACGCTCGGGCCAGGCCCGGAAAGTGGTTCGGGACCAACCCGTCACATAACCCAGCAGTAGCTCAGCATCGAGGCGCGGAGAATCACCGCCAATAAGCCCGGCAGCTTCTGTCAGCAACGCCTCACAGGCCAGGGGTTTGTCAATCATCAGCCAGGGAGGCCAACAGGTCGGCCTGGTGTTCCTGCTGCAAAGGCATGATGACGGCATCAAGATCGCCGGAAATAACCTCATCCAGCTTGTACAGCGTCAGGTTGATGCGGTGGTCGGTCACCCGCCCCTGGGGGAAGTTATAGGTGCGGATTCGCTCTGAGCGGTCGCCACTGCCCACCAGGCTCTTGCGGGTGGCCGCCATGGTTTTCTGCTGGCGTTCAATTTCCTCATTCTGGAGGCGCGATGCCAGGAAACTCATCGCTTTGGCCCGATTCTTGTGCTGGGAGCGTTCTTCCTGACACTCCACCACAATGCCCGTGGGAATATGGGTAATACGAATCGCCGAATCAGTCTTGTTGACGTGCTGACCGCCGGCGCCAGAAGCTCGGAAGGTATCCACCCGCAGGTCGGATTTGTTGATTTGAACGGCCTCGGTTTCATCCGCCTCCGGCATCACCGCTACCGTGCAGGCGGAGGTGTGAATTCGGCCCTGGGATTCGGTCTCCGGCACCCGCTGTACCCGATGGGCACCGGATTCAAACTTCAGTGCCCCATAGACCGCACTACCAGCAATGCGGGCAATGATTTCCTTGTAACCGCCGTGCTCACCATCGTTGGCGCTGATAACCTCAACCTGCCAGCGCTGGCGTTCGGCATAACGCATGTACATCTTGAACAGGTCACCGGCAAAAATCGCCGCCTCATCGCCCCCGGTGCCGGCACGAACCTCCAGGAATACGTTCTTGCCATCGTTGGGGTCCTTGGGCAGCATCAGGCGCTGGAGCTCTTCGTCCAGTTCCTCGCTCTTCTGTTCCGCCAGGCCCAACTCCTCTTCCGCCATGGCTCGCATGTCGGCGTCACCGTCGCGGGCCAGTTCAGTGGCTTCCTTAACATCGTCACGGGATTTCTGCCATGCCTGGAAGCAGTGAACAATGGGTTCAATCTCGGCAAATTCCCGGGACAGATCGCGGAATTTATCCTGGTTGGCAATAGTACCCTGATCGCTCAGCAACGCGCTGACTTCCTCGAAGCGGTCAACAAGCTGCTCGAGGCGGGACTGAATCGATGACTTCATAGTTTTTCCGGGGTGATGGGCGCGTCGGCATCCAGCACATCAAGCTGATGCAGCTCTCTGAGCCATTGAGTGACTTCGGTTCTGCCCTCCGTGGTGGCCTTGCGGACCTGGATGGACGGCTCGTGCAGTAATTTGTTGGTCAACCCCCGGGCCATGCTTCGCATCACGGTTTCGGGGTCTGCGCCATTACGCAGGGCGCGAATGGCCTTTTCGGTCTCCCCGTCTCTCAGGGCTTCGGCCCGCTGACGGAACTGCTTGAGGGTGGAGACAGCATCCAGGGCCCGTAGCTGGCTCAGGAACTGCTGTACGCCATCAGCAACCATGTTCTCGGCTTCCCGCGCGGCGCCCTCTCGGGAACGAACGTTCTCCTCGATAACCTGCCGCAAGTCGTCAACGGTATAGAGATAGACATCAGCCAGGGAACCCACCTCGGGTTCGATATCCCTGGGAACGGCGATATCCACCATGAAATAGGGACGATGCTTGCGCTTTTTAAGCGCACGCTCCACGGCGCCCTTGCCAAGGATAGGCAACGGGCTGGCAGTGGAAGAAATGATGATGTCCACATTCGCCAGGTGTTCTGGAATGTCGGAGAGCATAATGCCCTGCCCGCCACGGGAGTCCGCCAGCGCCTGGGCACGTTCCAGGGTACGATTGGCGACCAGGAAGTTTTTCACGCCAGCGTCGGCCAGATGCCTCGCGACCAGTTCAATGGTTTTGCCGGCGCCAATCAGCAAGGCTCGATTGCGGGACATATCCGCAAAGATGTGGTGCGCCATGCTGACTGCAGCGTAGGCCACCGACACCGGGTTTTCGCCAATAGCAGTCTGCGTGCGCACCCGCTTGGCAACGGAGAACGTATGTTCGAACAGACGGGACAGGAACGCACCGCTCGCTTCATGCTCGCGAGCGAGGGCATAGGCGTCCTTGAGCTGGCCGAGAATTTGCGGCTCTCCAAGCACCATGGAGTCCAGCCCCGACGCAACCCGCATGATGTGGCGCACGGCGTCTGAGTCCCGATGTACGTAGAGCACGTCTTCCAGGTCTGCCGCCTCCATGTCATGAAACCCCGCCAACCACCGCAATACCGCCGGGGCACAGTCGTCATCTCCGGCCAGATACAGTTCGGTGCGGTTGCAGGTAGACAGGATCGCCGCCTCGCTGGCGCCGGAAGTGGCACGCAGTTCGGCAAACGCCTCGGCCATACGCTCGGGCGTGAACGCGACGCGCTCACGCAACTCTACCGGTGCGGTGCGATGATTGATTCCGAGGGTGACCAGTGCCATATCGGGGTTAGACTGCCTTATCTTTGACGACGGTTCGATACCGCCATTTTAACGATCGGGAGCCAGTGTCGCCACCCATAACCATCGTGATATCGGCAACTGCTGACAGGTTGGGCAATATCAAGCGCTTGTGCCATCATAGAGCCTTGTCGCACTACGCCACATCTGAGACCGCCGCCAGACCCTTCTCCGGCCGATCAGGTGCATCGTACACAGATCATGGGATGTTGCATGCATAAGTCTGCATTACTGCTTGGTACTTGCCTGCTTGGGCTTTCCCTGTCCGGCTGCGCTTTTCTCCAGGACAACCAGGAATCGCAATCCACCTCGTCGCCTGATGACGCCACTGCATCATCCGCGGAACCGTCAGCGGACATCCGTTACGCCGATTTCGAACCGGAAGAACTGTACCTGCTGCTTTCCGGCGAGATAGCCGCCCAACGGGGCCGATTCGACGTCACCCTTGTCAATTACATGAAGGCGGCACAGCAATCCCGCGATCTGGGCGTGATTGAGCGGACCATGCGCATTGCCCAGTCACTGAACGCCGATAACGCGCAGCAGAAACTGGCGGCGCTGTGGCTGGAGGTAGCCCCGAACAACATGCAGGCACATCGCATCTCCGCCATCCAGGCCGTGAAGAAGAACGAACTGGAGACCGCCCTGGGCCACATGGAAAAGATCATGGATCTGGGCGGCGACGCGGATTTTGACAGCCTTGCCGCGATGGCCGGAAACCTGCCGCCGGAACAACAGCAGGAACTGCTCGACTTATACCAGCAACTGGAGCAGCGCCACCCTGACAACCCGGAACTGCAATACAGCATTGCCCTTCTACTGAAGGTGACGGGCGAGCCCCAGCAAGCCCTCGCCAAACTGGAACCCCTTCTGGACAGCAAGCCGGATTTCCAGCCAGCACTGATACTCAAGGGCGACCTGCTCTACCAGACCAACCAGAAACAGCAGGCCCTGGATCACCTGAGGGCGAATACACGACAATTCCCCGATAATCGCCAGATGGGAACCCTCTACGGCCGCATGCTGATCGGCGAAGGTGAGCTGCAAACCGCCCAGAACGAATTCCGCCGGCTGGTTAACCGCTTCCCCGACGTTCCCGGCCTGCGGCTCTCCTACGCCCTGGTCGCGCTTGAAAACGATCAGATCGCGCTGGCCGAGGAGGAACTGACACGCCTGATCGAACAAGGCCACCACAGCGATGAGGCTCACTACTACCTGGGCCGGATTGCCGACGAGGAAAACGAAAACGAGCAGGCCATCGGCTACTACAGGAATGTCGAGAAAGGTAATTACTTTTTCCCGGCCCTGGCCCGTGCCAGCGAACTGATGGCGGAACAGGGAGAGCTGGACGAGGCCCTGGCCGACATTCGCGAGATCCGCAAGAACAACCCCGACCAGGACGAGAATTTCCGCCTGCTGGAAATCAATCTCCTGCTGGATCGGGATCATGACGAGCGAGCCCTTCAGGCGGCCAATGAAGCCCTGGAATCCTTCCCTGGCAATGTCCGCATTCGCTACGCCCGTGCCATGCTGCTCGACTCCATGGATAAGCCAGAGCAGGCCGAAGCCGATCTGAGAACAATCATCGAGGAACAGCCCGACAACGCCGTGGCACTCAACGCGCTGGGTTATATCCTTACCACCCGCACGGACCGACTCGATGAAGCCAGGGACTATATTGAGAGAGCCCTGGCCATCGATCCGGAGAACCCTGCCATACTCGATAGCATGGGCTGGGTACTGTATCTGCAGGGCAACACCGACGAGTCACTGAGCTATCTGTCACGTGCCTGGGAGGCCTACGCTGACCCGGAAGTAGCCGCTCATTACGGCGAAGCGCTCTGGCAAACCGGCAATCAGGAACAGGCCCGCTCGATCTGGAGAGAAGGCTTCGAGCAGGACCCGGACCACCCGATACTGACTGAAACTGTTGAAAGGCTGACCGGGGAGCCGTCCCTGTGAAATTATCGGTTATCGCGCTGACGTTCGCCGCCCTGGTTCTGAGCGGCTGTAGCTCACTGACAGTTGAACCACTTCCCGAAGGCCTGACTGAACAGCCACCGGCCGACTGGCGCAAGACCAGTGCCCGACTTGACCAGCTTCAGCACTGGGAACTGACCGGCAAACTCGCCGTTCGCCAGCCCTCGGACAGCGGCACCGCCGTCATCAACTACTGGAAACAGGACCGGGAAACGTACGAACTGGCGCTGTCATCATCGTTCCTCGGTATGGGCCGCACTACCCTTGAAGGCGTTCCCGGGTTCATCGAACTCACACTTCCCAACGGCGAGCGCTACCAGTCCGGCGACCCGGAGTCCCTGGTCAACGCCGCCACCGGCTGGCTGCTCCCCATTGACAGCCTGGCCTGGTGGATACGGGGCCTGCCCGGCCCTGACGGGGACTTCCGGCTGTTCTTCGACGACAAGGGTCAACTGGCCGTCATACGCCAACTGGGCTGGGAGATCCGCTACGACCGCTGGCAAGCATTCATAGAGGGCTACCCTCATCTGCCCGCCCGTATCACGGCGGTCAAGGGCGAGAAGCGCGTGAGGGTGGTGGTTACCAGCTGGAACCAGACCGATGGAGACAGCCGGTGAACAGCCTGGTTCTGCCCTCCCCGGCAAAACTGAACCTCTTCCTGCATATTCTCGGGCGTCGACCGGATGGCTACCATGAACTGCAAACCCTGTTTCAGTTTCTGAATTATGGCGACACCCTGACCCTGACCGCACGCACCGATGGTAGAATCGTCCTTGAGCAACCCCTGCCCGGGGTGCCCGACGAGGAAAACCTGATTGTCCGTGCTGCGCGACAACTGGCGGCAACCGCAGGTCATACGACTCCCGGTGTCAGTATTGCAGTCGACAAGCAGTTGCCCATGGGCGGTGGCCTGGGCGGTGGCAGCTCCAATGCCGCCACCACACTGGTGGGGCTGAACCGCCTGTGGGGCCTGAACCGCTCCCTGGACGAGTTGGCTGAACTGGGCCTGTCCCTGGGTGCCGATGTGCCCGTATTCGTTCGCGGACATGCAGCCTGGGGCGAAGGCGTGGGCGAACGACTCACCGACGCCAACCCACCAGAAGACTGGTTTCTGGTTATAAAACCACCTTGCGATATAAGCACCAAAGAGATTTTTTCCGAGCAAGGGTTGACAAGGGATAGCCCCGGAATCAAAATAGCGCCCGCTTTTGAGGGAGACGCCTCGAGGTACCGAAACGACTGTGAGGATGTAGTTCGAAGACTGTATCCTGAGGTTCATCAAAGCCTGGAGTGGCTTGCACAATTCGGACCTGCAAGATTAACCGGAACCGGGGCTTGCATATTTGGACGTTTCCCGACAGAATCCGCAGCCCGGATTATCTGGGAAAGCAAACCCTCCGGCATCACGGGGTTCGTAGCTCAAGGGGTGAACATTTCACCACTTCACAAAAAGCTGACAGAGCTGAAATGATGCCAAAAAAGCACGATACTGGGGTGTCGCCAAGTGGTAAGGCAACGGGTTTTGATCCCGTCATGCGCAGGTTCGAATCCTGCCACCCCAGCCACCTTTCTCCCGCTTCTTCTGAATCAAACGCCGATACCGAGAAGGATGCCGTCGTGTCCAAACTGATGATTTTTACTGGCAACGCCAACCCGGAGCTTGCCAAGGCCATCGCCCAGAAACTTCACATTCCCATGGGCCAGGCCACCGTTGGAACCTTCAGCGATGGTGAAACCACCGTTGAAATCAACGAAAATGTTCGCGGGCATGATGTCTTCATCATTCAGCCCACCTGCAACCCCACCAACGATAACCTGATGGAACTGATCGTGATGGCCGACGCACTGCGCCGTGCATCTGCCACCCGGGTTACCGCGGTTATCCCCTACTATGGCTATGCCCGCCAGGATCGCCGTGTTCGCTCCACCCGTGTTGCCATTAGTGCCAAAGTGGTTGCAGATATGATTTCCAGCATCGGCGTTGACAGGGTCCTGACCGTTGACCTCCACGCCGACCAGATCCAGGGCTTCTTCGACATTCCGGTGGACAATATCTACGCCACCCCGGTCATGCTTGAGGATATCGAGAAGCAGCGCTTTGAGAACTTCGTAGTGGTATCTCCTGACGTTGGCGGCGTTGTTCGTGCCCGTGCCGTTGCCAAGCGACTGGACGATGCCGACCTCGCCATCATCGACAAGCGCCGTCCCAAGGCCAACGTGTCGCAGGTCATGCACATCATCGGTGATGTAAAGGACAAGACCTGTATCCTGGTGGACGACATCATCGACACCGCCGGCACGCTTTGCAAAGCCGCCAACGCTCTTAAGGAGCATGGTGCCGCCAGCGTGGTCGCCTACATCACCCACCCCGTCCTTTCAGGCCCGGCTGTTGACAACCTCAACGCCTCCGAATTGGACGAACTGGTTGTCTGCGACACCATCCCACTGGGTGACAAAGCGCGTAATTGTGATAAGATCCGCATCCTCACTATGGCTGGACTGCTTGCGGAATCCATTCGTCGCGTCAGCAACGAAGAGTCCATCAGCGCGATGTTTGAGAACGCCTGATCAGCTAACCACCTGATTTAGTGAAAAGAATCCAGACCGGGAGCCCAGTGGGCTCCCGGTCTGTTTAGTCCGCCGGAAAACAGCCGGCATATCGAAAATATCACCGGTTCAGGACCTGGTCGCGGGCCGCTCTGGTGAAAATTGAGGTTATAACCATGTCTCAGGAATTTCTTATCGAAGCATTTCCTCGTGGCGATCAGGGGAGAGGTGCGAGCCGCCGCCTGCGTCGTGAGGAGCGTAAAATTCCGGCCATCATTTATGGCGGGAAGAAAGAAGCCGTTTCGATTTCCATCTGGCACAACGAGCTGAAAAAAGCTCTGGAAAACGAAGCCTTCTTCTCACACATTCTGACCATCGAACTGGAAGGCAAGAAAGAAAGCGTGATCCTGAAGGATCTGCAGCGTCACCCGTACAAGCCGCTGCTGACCCACGCTGACTTCCTGCGCGTTGACAAGGATCACGAAATCCACGTTAACGTACCGCTGCACTTCCTGAACGAAGAAACTGCACCGGCCATCAAGCTCCAGGGCGGCGTTGCCAACCACCAGATCAACGAAGTAGAAGTGATCTGTCTGCCGCAGAACCTGCCTGAGTTCCTCGAAGTCGACATGACTGCCGTGGAGATGGACCAGGTTGTTCACCTGAGCGACCTCAAACTGCCGAAAGGCGTTCGTATTGCGGCTCTGCTGCAGGGTGAAGACCACGACCTGCCAGTCGTTGCAATCCACAAGCCGCGCGCTGCCAAGACAGAAGATACTGACGAAGGCGAAGACGGCGAAGCGGGTGAAGAAGGCGAAGACAAGGAGTAATCGCTCCTGTACGAATGAGGGCAACGGCAGATGGCACAGGATATCCTCATGGTGGTGGGACTGGGTAACCCCGGCCCCGACTATGCGAATACCCGCCACAACGCCGGTGCCCTGTTCGTGGAAGCACTGGCCCGTGAAACGGGCCAGTCGCTCCGCCCCGAAAAGAAATACCACGGGCTCTACGCCCGAATTCAGCTTCAGGGTCTCGACCTGCACCTGCTGAACCCTTCCACGTATATGAACCGCAGTGGCCTCTCCATCAAGGCACTGGCGGACTTCTTCAAGATTCAGCCCCAACAGATTCTGGTTGCCCACGACGAGCTCGATCTGCCCCCGGGTACCGCCAAGCTAAAAAAAGGCGGCGGCCATGGTGGACACAACGGCCTGCGGGACACCATTGCTCACCTCGGCACCAACGACTTCCAGCGCCTGCGCATCGGCATCGGCCACCCCGGCGACAGCCGCCAGGTCACAGGCTATGTTCTCGGCCGCCTGGGCAAACGGGAAACCGAAGAACTCAACGCCCTGATCGACGAAATCATTCGCGTACTGCCGGACGCTGCCAGCGGCAAACTTCCCGCTGCGATGAATCGCTTGCACAGCTTCAAACCGGTATAATCCGCCCAAATTTTCCAGCACCAGCAGAGGCATTCCATGGGATTTAACTGCGGCATCGTCGGCCTTCCCAACGTCGGCAAATCCACCCTGTTCAACGCACTGACCAAATCCGGTATTGGCGCGGAAAACTTCCCCTTCTGCACCATTGAGCCTAACGCCGGCGTCGTGGCCATGCCCGACCCCCGCCTCAACAAGCTCGCTGACATCGTAAAGCCGGAAAAGGTGGTGGCAACCACAATGGAATTCGTGGATATCGCCGGCCTGGTAGAAGGTGCCTCGAAAGGCGAAGGCCTGGGCAACCAGTTCCTGGCCAACATCCGTCAGACCGACGCCATTGCCCATGTGGTGCGTTGCTTCGAGGACGACAACGTCATTCACGTCGCCAACAAGATTGACCCGGCGTCGGATATCGAAATCATCAACACAGAACTGGCCCTGGCCGATCTGGAAACCGTCGAGAAGGCTATCAAACGGGTTCAGCGAGTCGCAAAAAGCGGCGACAAAGAGGCCAAAGCTCAGCTTGAAGTCTTCGACACCCTGCTTCCCGTGCTGAACGAAGGCAAACCGGTTCGCAGCATGAATCTCGACAAAGAGAAGATGGCACTGATCCGCGAACTCTGCCTGCTCACCGTAAAGCCAACCATGTACATCGCCAACGTCAGCGAAGACGGGTTCGAGAATAACCCTCACCTGGACACCGTGAAAAAGATTGCGGAATCCGAGAACGCAGTTGTGGTGCCTATCTGCAACAAGATAGAAGCCGAAATCTCCGAACTGGAAGACGACGAAAAATCCATGTTCCTGGAAGAAATGGGCATGGACGAGCCTGGCCTGGACCGGGTCATTCGCGGCGGCTACGGTCTGCTGAACCTTCAGACCTACTTTACCGCAGGGGTGAAGGAAGTCCGCGCCTGGACGGTAAAAGTGGGCGCTACCGCACCACAGGCGGCAGGCGTGATCCATACCGACTTCGAACGCGGCTTCATCCGCGCCGAAGTGGTGAGCTACGATGACTTCGTCAAGTACAACGGTGAGGCCGGAGCCAAGGAAGCCGGCAAGTGGCGCCTTGAGGGCAAGGAATACATCGTCCAGGACGGCGACGTTGTCCACTTTCGGTTCAATGTCTGACCGCGCTGGAGCGTTCTGACGGTGAGCCTCGTGCCCGCATGCTGCAGTACCCCGGATGACCGGTGGCCCTGGCCGCAATCGTTGCCGGGGCTTGAGCTGATCAGCCTGGACTTTGACCCCGATAACCTCAAACCGGACGACTTCACGATCAGTGACATCGTCCCACCACCGTCGGTGGAAAGGGCTGTTGCCAAACGCCAGGCGGAATACCTGGCTGGCCGTTTCTGCGCCCGCGAAGGCTTACTGCGCGCCACGGGGCAACCGGTGGTGCCAGCCCTCGGCGATGACCGGGCGCCGGTATGGCCAACTGGCTGCGTGGGCTCGATCACCCACACCCGGGGTTGGGCTGCGGCGGTTATCGGCCAGCAACAGGACTACGCCGGAGTTGGCCTGGACGCGGAAGTCATCATGCCCGATGAACGCGCCCTGCCGCTTTGCCGGCAAATCCTGACCCCTTCAGAGCAGACACGGTTTCGTTCGGAACTGGCCAATCATGCAGGGCATTTCATCACTCTGGTGTTCTGCCTCAAGGAAACGCTCTTCAAGGCGCTGTATCCGCTGGTTCAGAAGCGCTTCTACTTCGAGCACGCGGAAGTGCTGTCATGGGACCCGGATGGCACAGCACGATTGCGCCTGCTCACCCACCTTTCCGAACAGTGGCCTACGAATACGGAACTGGAAGCCCGGTTCGTGCAGGAGCACGACCGCCTGATCAGCCTGATCGTGGTTCCCGCCAACCACCACAATTGATAACCATTACCATTTGAGATAGGATCACGGTTTCTCTCAATCTCCCGCCAGAGGCACTATGTTTAAACTGGACGCCGTCAGTTGGCAGATCAATGGAAAGACCCTGCTCCATCCGATCGACCTGACCATTAAGCATGGTCAGGTGGTTGGGCTGATCGGGCACAACGGCTCTGGAAAATCCACGCTGGTAAAACTGCTCGCCCGCCAACTGACGCCGACATCAGGCCAGGTTTCCCTTGAGGGTAAACCGTTGGAATCGTGGGGCGACAAACCCCTGGCGAGGCAGATCGCTTACCTGCCGCAACAGCTGCCACCGACAGAAGGCCTGCGTGTTATCGATCTGATACGTTTCGGCCGCTACCCCTGGCATGGCGCACTCGGACGCTTTTCCGCCGAAGACCGGGCCCAGGTGAACCGAGCCATGGCACTGACGGATACGGAACAGTTTGCCCACCGCAACGTCGATGAACTGTCTGGGGGCGAGCGCCAGCGGGTCTGGCTGGCCATGCTGATCGCCCAGAACGCCCGGTATCTGCTGCTGGACGAACCCACTTCCGCACTTGATATTGCCCACCAGGTGGAAGTCCTGTCGCTGGTTCGCAACCTGGGCAGGGAGCTGGACATGGGTGTCGTTGTGGTTCTGCACGACATCAATATGGCCGCCACCTACTGTGACCACCTGGTCGCACTCCACAGCGGAAAGTTACTGACGCAGGGTGCGCCCAAAGAGCTGATGAACACCAGCACACTGGAATCCATCTACGGTATTTCCATGTCTGTCATGCCTCACCCTCATAACGATGGGGCACACATTGCCATCGCCTGAACCCCGCCGTTTGGTACCCTGCCGCTTTTAAACCGATTGGTTGTTCTGCTCAGGCCTGCTCGACCAGGCTTTCCGGAAGCCGGGCCCCTTTAGGCGGTTTATCAATATGGGGACAATTCTCACACAGCGCCAGCTCCGGCAGCCGGTAACGGATACAACACTGACGCCGCTGACGCAGGGGCGAAGGCCCGGATGAGCGTTCCACATAGCGTACCGGGCTGAACATCGGGTTTTTGCCACCATCCGGGCGGCGCTCTGATTCAATCAGCTGTTTGCCGTCAGCAAGCATCTCCGCCGGCAATCCAAGGCCAGCCATGGCATGAACCAACCACTCAACATAATTGGCGGCATTGTTCCACAACACCTTCCTGGACAGCTTTACCTGCTGGTTCCAGCCCTCGATAAGTGGTTCGAAGTTGCCGTCCAGCAGCTCCTTAAAGCGTTCGAAAGGCCCTTCGGGCTTGCTCGCAAAGGGCTGTCCCTCATGGGGTAGCCGGAAGGCTTCCGGCAAGCCGTCATCCCCCAGAATAACCTCAAGCTTGTCGAGTGCCACTGGCAGCTCATGCCCCAGCACCATGTTCGCCGCCACAGTCGGCACGATCAGCTTCACGAAGTATGTGCGGGACCACTGGGAAACCAATGCCCGCCGGTCATCACCTGGCTGAAAGCGGCGATAATGTTCCAACAGCCACGCCAGGCCATCGGTGGTTATCAGTTCCCGGACAGGAATTGCTGGCCGCGGATCATCCGGCGGAACCAGTATGTCCCGGTAATGTTCGAAATCCCCGACGAACAGGGGGGCAAGCGCACGAATAGTCATGAATCAGCCTGCGTAAAGCTGTTTGAGAGGAAGGAACCTAACACATCGAAGACCGTTCAAAGAAGCGCTCCCGCGAAAGTGACATGAGCGCGGCTCGTTTGTGGGGGAAATCAAAATCCCGGACCCGATCAAAGCCGGTATTCTGAAGGTGGCGAATCATGCGGTCGTTGTCGGACCGAGGTTCGGAGACGATACGCTGTGTCCGGGGTTCATCCAGAAACAGGTAGTGCACCAGGGACGGCAGCCAGCACGCCACTTTGTGAGGGCCACGATGGTGATCCTCCCCGACCAGCATGTGGATGCCACGATCATACAATCCGGCCTCACAATGGGGCCCGATACGATCTTCCTGGGCCCAATAGACATCGAAAAAACCAAACGGCTCGTCATCAAAACAGCCGATCAGTTGCAGGCAATGGGGGTCCTTCGCGAGGACCTCCAGATGCCTGCGATGCTCTTCCATCGACCCGCTCTCCTCCCAGAAATACTCGACCCTGGGGGAGTTCTGCCAACGATTGAAGCGCGCCAGATCTTCCCGGACATCCAACGTACGAAAAGAAATCCAACTGCACAACTGGGTATCATGGCGGCGGTACACCTCACCAACGGGTTTTTGCGGTCGTATCGGAACACCCGGGTTTTCCAAAGTATCTGCTGTACTCACGTTACCTCCTCTCGAAGCGCCGGATTCTGTGGATTGCTGGAAAGCCCATGCCCCTCGGCCATTGCAACGACGACTTTCCTGGGGCCGGCGAAGGGTTCCCGCGCATGGGCCATCAACATATTGTCCAGCATCAGGATGTCGCCACTGCGCCACGGGAAGACCACGCGACATTCATCCAGAACACCCCGGACTTCCTCCAGGGCGGAGGACTCAATGGCGCCGCCATCGCCGTAGTAAACGTTTCTGGGCAGATTGTCCTCGCCCACGGTTTCCAGCAGGATCGCCTGCATTTCCTCATCCAGCGCCGACAAGTGGAACAGGTGCGCCTGATTGAACCACACCTTGTCGCCGGTACGGGGATGACGGGCAACTGCCTGACAGCGCTGAGCCGTGCGCAGACAACCATCGTCTTTCCAGGTTACGTCAATACCCTGCCGTCGGCAGAAAACCTCAACCGCTTCGGCACTGTCGGTGTTGAACACCTGTTGCCAATCCACATCAAGGCCGTTGCCATAGTTGCGGACGTAAGTCAGCCCCCGTTCACTGAAACGCCGGCGCAGGGCCGGATCGATCCGGCGATAGACCTCTCGGCTGTCCGCGATGGGGGTCTCCCCGCCCTGCTCGGCCGCCCGAGCACAATAGAACCAGATCCGCATTGGCCACTCGGTGGTATAGGCCTGCTCGTTATGCAGTGGAATGCTTCTGTGAGCCGGATACTCCGTTGAGGTATACACACCTTTTCCGGTCACCTGACTGCGGGGCGTTGAACCAAACTCGTAACTGAGCAGCGGATGACCAAAAGAACCGGCAAACGACTGGAAGCCCTCAACGCCGGGCGCTGAAAAGCCGCGAAACAGGATGGCACCGTCTTTTTCCAGTCGGTGCTCGACCAGCTCCCGAATTGCTCCAGCAACCTGCTCCAGGCCGGTATCCGTCGTGAGCGGGCTGACCTTGAGCGGAACACCGTCCTCGATGGCCAACGCCTCAGGCGCTGTTCTGGCCGTGATGGAATTCATCGGCTTCAACCTCCGGCCATCGCATCCTGCAGGCTTTTGGGACGCATATCCGTCCACGCTTCACGGATGTGCGCGAGACAGGAGGCCTTATCCCCCTCCACGCCTATCGCTTTCCAGCCTTCGGGAATGGGTTTGTAGCTCGGCCAGATGGAGTATTGCTCTTCGTGGTTAATGACAACCTGAAAAATGGTGCTCTCGCTATCGAAACTCATGACGTACCTCGCCTGACCTGTAACTGCAGGGGCAGACCGCCCCTCCCATACTCTCCAAGACGAACGGGGCACCCGGAAATTTAGGGCGACGGCCTGTCTGAGCCCATCCCGTTCATCACATCAATCATCTGCTTCATGATGACGGTGGCGGTCAGCGGCCCACCAAACGACCAGTAGTTGGTTGCCAGGAAGCCGTAGCGATGCTTCCGCGCCGCCGGCAGAGCTCGCCAGAGCGGAGATTCAAACATCGGTGCTCCACTGAAATTGCCGATCATGAAGATATGGGCATCGGGTGCCTGGGCAAGCGCGTGGATTTCAATCCGCTGGTGGATGGTGTGGCCTTCCCGCAATGGCCAGGGATTGGTGCCGCCCAGCCGGTTCGCCAGGCTGACGACCAGCGTCTGTTCATTCGAAACAATAAACAGCCCCTGCTCTGCCAATGGGTAAAGCACTGCGATGGGCTCTCCGGCCATCCCCCTTTCACGAGCCACCCGCCTTCCCTTATCCAGGACCTGTTCCAGCCGGGCAACAACCACCTCCGCCTCAGCCTCTCTCCCTGTCAGGGCCGCCAAGTGCCCCAGAATCGCCTTTCCAACGTCTACGGCATCCCGGGGTGACGGTTCCAGGGAGACCCGATACATCACTGTGGGCGCCAGCCGGTCAAGGCGGTCAAATAGGCTGACATGGAGGCTGGACACACCCAGAATCAGGTCCGGCTGCAGGCCGACCAAACGTTCCAGGTTGGGTTGTTGCGGCGTTCCCAGGGATTCCACGCCATCCAGACTGTCAGCCAGAGGCTTGCCCTGCCAGCGATAGCTGTCCGGGTTGGCAACACCCACCGGCTGTATACCCAGCGCCAGCAGAATCTCCGTGGTGAGATCATCCAGACTGACGATCCGCAGAGGCTCGTCGGGAATCGTCTCTGACTGCGCGGCCACGATGGGCTTCGGTGGTTCGGCGTTGGCGACCAGAGATACGAGGCAGAGTGCAATGGCTGCAATTAACGTCATTCCGGCTCTCATGCTTTACGAAAGTAGGTTCGGGTCAGGAGCACCAGGAAAATCGGCGCCCCTATTGTGGCGGTCATCACACCAAGTGGCACGTCCAGCGGTGACAACAATCGCTGCCCCCCCACATCGGCCAGGATCAGCAAAACCGCGCCCATCAATGGCGTCACGATCAGCCGATCCCGATAGCCATAGAAGCCCAGCAACCGCACAGCATGAGGCACCAGCAGCCCAACAAAAGCCACCGGCCCAAGCACACTGACAGCCGCAGCAATCATGAAACTGGCCAGCACAAGCAGTAGCAGGCGTTTACGGGCGGCGCCCACACCCAGACTGTCCGCGACCCCATCTCCCAAGGCCAGCAGGTCCAGCCACCGACGCGCCAACATCGCCAGCACCAGGCCGATGCACAACCAGGGCAACAACACCCATACATCACCCCAGGTAGTGGCGTAGCTGCTTCCAGCCATCCAGATCAGCGCGAGCGTTATGTTCAGGGAGTGAAAGCCAATCAACAGGCTGGTGAGCCCCGCAGCAACACCGGTCAGAGCGAAGCCTGTCAGAATCAGCCGCAAGGGCTCGAGACCATGACGAACGTTGAGCAGAATGACGACGGTCAGTGCCACGGTCGCCCCAAGCCAGGCGAAGGGCAGGCGCCAGCCCGGTGCGAGTTCGGGCAGTAGCATGATCCCGGCCAACACCGCCAGTGCGGACATCTGGCTGACCCCCAACACACTGGGGCTCGCCAGTGGGTTGCGGGTTACTCCCTGTAGAATCAGACCACTGGAGGCAAACAAGGCGCCCCCGGCGGCATCCACCATCAGCCGGGGCAACCGCAGGTCCAGCAACTGCCAGGCCACTCCATCCCCCGCCAATAGCATGGTCAGGCTGATGGCGTCGCCACCTAGCACGCCATAACCCAGCCCACCGCCCAGCATCATCGTCAGTATCACCACGATCGCAACGGCGGAAAGCTTTTTCCCGGCAGGCTCCCCTGACCCCAGGGCTGCCTGAACCGGAAACTGGCGGCTGCGGGTCAACCGCAACAACAGCATGACCGCGATGCCGCCAAGAACCGCCGACAAGGTCGCCAGAGGCAGTTCCATCACCTCCGCCACAGCAGCCACCACCACATCCGCGGACAAAGTCAGGACCCCGCCCCAAAGCGCAGCCAGCGGCAGCAACCGTGATGGCCAGTGTACGCCAAATCCGTAGCGCACCAGGTTCGGCGCAACCAGACCAATGAACCCCAGCGGCCCGGCGATATGAATTGCCAGTGCGGTCAGCAGAGTGCCTATCAGGATAACCACCGCTTTAAGCATGCGGGGTGACAGCCCCAGCACCCGCATCTGGGCATCTCCCAACAGAGCCATGTTCAGCGGTCGCCGCAGCAACGCAAGAGCGAGCAGCAATGGCGGCACCATCGACAGTGCCAATTGCACCCGGGCCCAACCGAACTGGCTGAGTGACCCGGTGTCCCAGATCGCCACCACAAAGGCCGCCCGTTCATTGAGGGTGAGCAACAGCGTCAACAGGGCGTAAAGGATCTGTGCCATGGCCATGCCGGCCAACACCAGGCGCAGGGGCGTCGTACGACTGCCGCCGGCAAAAAAGAACGTCAGCATCGCGGCCACAAGACCACCCAGGAAGACCAGCGGCAGGGCAAACGCCGCTGGCAGCATCATCCCCAGGATGACCCCAAACTGGGCGCCCGCCGTGATACCAAGTAGATCCGGCGACACCAGCGGATTGCGGGTAATCAACTGCATCAGGGCGCCGGCAATACCCAACCCCGCACCGACGATCAGGCCTGCAATAACTCGGGGTAACTGTGCCCACCAGAGCAGCAGGCCATCGAGGGACGGTGACGACTGCCATGGGGTCAACCAGGCACCGGCCTCCGGCATCGGATAACGGAAAAAGCCCTGCCATAACAGCAGGGCTATCAAGGCCAGGGTTCCCGCCCCAGTCGCCAGCCACAGTCGGCGGTTCGTCGCCTTGACCTGGCCACCTTCAATTTGCTGATTTACCGCAGTCACACCAACATCCATTCATCAGGGTGCAGAGAATCCGGCGATGGCATCGGCAGCCGCAGGAAGGCACGACCGCCGTCAGCACATCGCCGGCTCAGGCACTACCAGTTATAGGAAACCGTGCCCTGAACGGTGCGCTCAGCGCCATAGTAGCAACGCGCCGCATTGTTGCATTCGCCGACGTATTCCTCGTCAAACAGGTTGTGGACGTTCACGCGGGTCTCCCAACCGTTAAGGAATTGGTAGGCCAGAGCCAGGTCCACCAGGGTGACCTCGTCGGTCTCCAGTCGTGACGGGTAGGCGAGAGTATCAGACGGGTAGGCGTAGGACTCGCCGACATAGCGCACACCGACGCCAGCTTCCACGCCACGCAACAGGTCCTCGAAGAATTTGTAGTTGGCCCAGAGCGAAGCCTGGTTGCGCGGGACGCCCACGACCTGCCTGCCCTCATAGCGAGGGAAGGATTCATCTTCGACGATCTTTGCGTCGGTGTAGGTGTAGGTGGCCAGCAGGCTCAGGTTCTCGTTGATGTCGCTGTTGAGTTCAAACTCGACACCCTCGGATTCCGTACGGCCGACGTTCCGATAGGCACCAATGGAACCGTCATAATTGACGTCGTCCTTCTTGACAATATCAAACGCCGAAACGGTCACCAGCGTATCCAAGCCCGGCGGCTGGTACTTGAAGCCGGCTTCATACTGCCGACCTGTGATCGGTTCCAGGGCTTCATTATCCGTCGTAGTCTGGCGAGCTGGCACAAACGAAGTGGAATAGCTGAGGTAAGGCGAAAGGCCAAAATCAAACTCGTACATCAGGCCGGCCTGCCATGTGAACTCCTTGTCGTTGAAGTCGAAGTCCTCGCCTCCCGGCAGACGATTATCAAATTCAGTTTCGGCGTAATCAAAACGCCCTCCCAGTAGCCCGATCAGGTTACCGACCCGACTCTGCACCTGTGCATAAACACCAGCCAGGTTCTGAATTTCCTCACCGTCGCTGGAGGTGGTCGGGGTACCCGGGATCCGGGCCCAAACCGGGTCATAGATGTTGATAAATTGAATATCGCTGAAACCGACATCCTGGGTCTGATCAAAACTGGTGCGATCAAAGCTCACACCGGCAAGCCAGGTGTTTTCGGTAGCGCCGATCTGCAGATCTCCAACCAGTTGGTTGTCGATGGAATAGGTACGCGACTCATTAAACCGGTCACGGCCATACGCACCCACGAAATCATCAAACCCATCCCCAGGGAACCCCCACCAGACTTCCTTGCGCTCAATACGGGAACGCAGGTAACGGGCGTTCTGCCGGAAGGTCAGGTCAGAATTGAACTGGTGCTCGTATTCATAGCCCAGTGACCAGACCTCACGATCAAAGGTATCCCACTCCGGATGACCAAGATTGGTGGACGGGTCGATTTGACCGGCGGGGTGATCCAACACGGTTCCGCCTGCCGGTAGCCCCAACTGAATTTCGGTATCGTCTTTCTGATAGGAGACCAGCAGTGTCAGGGTGTCCTGATCGGTCAGTTTCAGGGTCATGGACGGTGCAAAGTAAAGCCGGTCGTCCGGCACGCTGTCGGTCTGGGTATCGGATCGCCGGCTCAGGAACACCATGCGCCCCAGCACCTTGCCATCATCGGTCATCGCACCGGAAATATCAGCGGATACCTGTTTGCGGTCATGGGTGCCGTAGCTCAGGTTTACCTGGCCCTGATCGGTCTCGGTGGGACGCTTACTCACCAGGTTCACCAGTCCGCCCGGCACGTTCTCACCGTACAGTACGGAAGTGGGGCCCTTGAACACTTCAACCCGCTCAAGCCCGAAGGGCTCTGCCGAGGTGGAGTAGGCGTTGGGCTGAACCCTGAGGCCATCGCGGTAGGTACCGTAGCCGTAGTCGCGCTGGTTCATACCGCGAATATAGAAAATGTCACCGGCAAGACCATCACCGACCGGGAACTTGGTCGAGGAAACACCCGGCATGTAGTAGAGAATATCGGACAACGTCTGGGCATTCTGGTCTTCGATGCGCTCCTTGGTAGCAACGGAAACCGACCGCGGTGTTTCAGCCAGCGGCGTGTTCGTCTTGGTCGCCGTCAGGCTTCGTTCCGCCTCGTAGCCATAGTCAGGTCCCTGCGGCCCTTCCCTCTCAGCGGTGACCTGAATTTCCTCGAGTTTCGTTGCGTTATTCTCGTCCTGGGCAAAGGCGTGGCCAGAGGTGCCTACTGCAGCCGCAAGCAGACTGATTCGGAAGGCGGATAAGCCGTTTTCCTTAAACGTCATAACTGATTCCCTACTGAATGTGACAAAAGCGCCAAAACCCGGCGCCTTACCTGAAGCTGAAGCTATCTTAAGCATATTTAATTTTAAACTCAACGATAACAATTCCTATTTACATTAGAAAATGCGTTGTATTCAATGCCTGTTAAGGCCTAACCCACTGGTTCGCCTGAACGCCCCACTTTCATACCATCGGCTCCGACCGTGGAATTGGAGTTCGCTTCCAACGAACGGGGCATCGATTCAAGAAATTCCGGATGGCGTACAATTCCCAGGTGGTGAGTATCGATCCACACCGAGCTGGCAGGTTTGCAGCCGATAAAGGCGGTCAGTAGCGCTTCTGCATTGTCATTGCTCTCTGGTGACCGCTTTGCCCACCACGCATGCACTGGCGCCCGAAGTGGCTTGACCCGTTCATGGGCCCTTGCCAGCCGGCGCATATGCCTTTCCACATCCAGCAATTGCTGCCACTCATCCTGGGCGACGCCCTCAGGGGATGATTCGGGATTGCTTTCGACGGACCGGTGGCCAGCCCCGGGGATATAACCATCGATCAGGCCGACCCAGGCCACTTCCCTGCCCAGGCGCTCCAGCAGGCTCGCCATTTCCAGCACCAGCGCACCACCCATGGACCAACCAAGGAGGTAGTATGGCCCCTGGGGTTGTAGCGCCAGCATCTCCTTCACGTAGTCCCTTGCCATCGCGGCCAGTGACCGGTCGCGCCAGCTTGAATCAAGAATCTGTCGATTCTGAAAACCCCAGACCGACCAGTCGCCCGCCAATCGTGAGGCAAGCGGATAGTAGCCAACCACCGTGCCGCTGACCGGGTGCGGACAAAATAGTTGCGGTGCTGTCCCACGCGACTCTGAAAGACGAATCAGAGGATTCAGCTTACCCGCCGACGGCCGCTCGGCCTCCGCCGGTAATGCCTCCGATGTGCCGGCCACCAGGGTTTCCAGAGCCAGGCCAATCGCTCTCATCAGCCGCTGGACGGTGGAAGCCTGATATCGCTGACCACTGTAGCGACAACTGAGCGTTAACTGCCCCTGATAGACCTGGCCGTTTATTTCCAGCTCCCGCCCGAGGGGCGCATCGGGGTCCACCAACTCACCCGCCGACTCCGGCGCCAATCTAAAACGACCGCTCGCAAGGGTGTCGTCAAACTGACCCAGGTAATTGAATGCCAGGTCCGGTTCCGGCAGGCGTTTCAGACGCGAACGGGTTTTCGGGTCACCCAGGTATCGAAGGGCACCGTATCCGAGTCCCTTGCCCGGAATCCCGGCACGCAGATGGCGGGTCGCGTCTAGGGTTAACAACGGATTGCCTGTGGGTTCGAGCTGAACCGGATACAGGCTGGTAAACCAACCCAGTGTGCGGCTCAGGTCGAGGGCTGCATCGTCGGTTTCCCGGCCATGCCCCTCTACGGCGACGATGGGTCGCTGCAGACCACCCCATGCCCGTAGCCCCTCCGCCAGGGCAGCCAGCATGACATCGTCCATGCCCGCCTCAAACGCCGCCAGGGTTTGACGGAGCAACGTTCGGGTTTGACCGGCGGACAGGCTCCACTCGCAGAGTTCCTCATACCGTGTCGCCCGGCTGCCCGCCGGATTGTCCACCGGCCAGGGCTCAGGGGCAGTGGAAAAACGTTCCCAATACGCCAGTTCCTGCTGCCATGCTCCCTGATCGGCACGCTCGCGGAGGTGATTGGCCCAGGACTGGAAAGTAGCGCGCGGTAGCCGAGCATCAGTTGCCCTTCCCTCGGCAACCTGCCGGTAGGCTTCGCCGAGATAGTCCAGGAGAATCCGCCAGGAGACACCGTCAACAATCAAGTGATGGGCGCTGACCAACAGTCGCTGCCCACCGTCCGGAAGTGTCATCAGCACAATGGCTGCAAGGGGGCCGTTCTCGAGATCGAAACTGCGCTGTATTCGGTCACAAGTCGTCGTCACCAAACCCTCGTCTGGCAGCACCACGACACTGAAAAGCCGGTCCACGGACTCTGTAGCTCGGTAGTTTCCATACCAGACATCCCGTTCACGGTGGAAGCCCAGGCGGAGGACATCGTGGTGTTCGATCAGCGCCGCAACCGCTCGCCGCAGCAGTTCCTCGTCAAGCGGGTGAATGACCTCAAGCAATACCGACTGGTTCCAATGGGAATAATCAGGCATAGGCTGCTCGAAAAAATGGGCCTGAATCGGTGTCAGTGGCACAAGGCCTTCGGCCCTTGCAGTTTCGGAGGCTGACGTCGTTATCGGCTCCAAAGCAGCGGCCAACTCCGAGAGTCGCGGTTTCAGGAACACGGTTTTCGGTGTGACTTGCCAGCGCAACTGACGCAAACGGGTGATCAGCTCCAGGGACTGGATGGAATCACCACCCAGCTCGAAGAAACTGTCATTCCTGCCGACCTCAGCCGCTCCCAGCATTGCAGCCCACAGTTCAGCCAGCAGGACCTCGCGCGCGCCCTCTGGCCGCTGATGCTGTTTCGTTCGCGAGACAGGCTCAGGCAACGCATTGCGGTCCAGCTTGCCATTGGGCAGCTTGGGCAGTTCCGCCAGGGTGACCACGTGCGACGGCACCATGTACTCCGGCAACTGCTCCCGTAGCTGTGTCTTGATGGCACGCTCGT
The DNA here is from genome assembly GCF_042604615.1 of Marinobacter sp. M5B. Classification (NCBI taxonomy): domain Bacteria; kingdom Pseudomonadati; phylum Pseudomonadota; class Gammaproteobacteria; order Pseudomonadales; family Marinobacteraceae; genus Marinobacter; species Marinobacter sp. M5B. The sequence goes on along the minus strand of NZ_CP156894.1, from coordinate 1,276,765 downwards.
CCAACCCCTCACCAGACACATAACCTACCAGCCGCTGACCGGCGGCGGTGTCTTTCACAACCGCCAGGGTGTCCTTCACCCCCTCGCAGCCTTTCAGCGCCGACTCCACTTCCCCGATCTCGATCCGGAAGCCCCGCAGTTTTACCTGCTGGTCCATCCGCCCCAGGTATTCCAACTGGCTCTCCCGGTTCAGTTTCACCCGGTCACCTGTGCGGTAAAGGCGCTCGCCCGCCCGGAAGGGGTTGGGGACAAAGCGTTCCGCGGTGATGTCCGGGCGGTCCAGGTAGCCCCGTGCCAGGGCGCCACCCAGGTAGAGTTCCCCGGCCACGCCCGGGGGCAGCAGGTTGAGGTCTGCGTCCAGCACATAGCCCTGACGGTCGCCCACCAGGTCCCCGATCGGAGCGTAGGCGCTGTCGAAGTCAGCCGTGTCAGCGGCAATGCGCCATAGCGTGGGCGTAACCACGGTTTCGGTGGGGCCGTAGCCGTTGATCACCCAGTCCGGCTGCAGGTGCTCGATGGCGTGGTGCATCATCTGTCGGCTGAAGGCTTCGCCGGCGAAGCAGTAAATACGCACGCCTGGCGGCTGCCCTTTCAGTTCCGCCCACTCCGCCAACTGGCGCAAATAGCTGGGCGGGAAGGCGGCCACGGTGATGCCTTCGTGGATCAGGCAGTCGTAGGTTTCCTGCACGCTCCACAGGGCCTGGTCCCGCAGGACAATGCGGGCGCCATGGCTGAGCGCGGCCAGCCAGCGCTCGTGGGCGCCGTCGAAGCTGATGGACAGGAAGTGAAGTTCCCGGTCCTCCGGGGTCAAGCCATAGCGGGCGCCGATGGTCTGGCAGTGCATGGACAGGCCGCCGTGGGGGATGGCCACGCCCTTGGGCTTACCGGTGGAGCCGGAGGTGTAGATCAGGTACGCGAGTTGTTCCGGATGAATCGATACCTCCGGTACTGACTCGGGCTGGCTGCTGACATCCAGGTGATCCAGGTTGACCGTCTCGACGCCCTCGGCCGAGGGCAGTCGGTCCAGAGCGGCGTCGTGAGTTAGCAACAACGCGGCGCCGGAGTCTTCCAGCATGTAACGCACCCGTTCGGCCGGGTAATCCGGGTCCAGGGGCAGGTAGACGCCGCCGGCCTTGTGCACGGCGTACAGCGCCACCAGCATGTCAGCGCCCCGCTCCAGGGCCACACCCACGCGGCTTTCGGCACCGATGCCCTGCCCCATCAACCAATGGGCCAGGCGGTTGGCGCGGGTATCGAACTCGGCGAAGGTCAGGCGATCCTCGCCGTGAACTACGGCCACCGCATCCGGGCGCTGGCGCGCCTGTTCGGCGATCAGGGTCGGGATCGGACGCGGGTCCACTACCGGGTGCTCCACGCTGTTCCACTCGGACCAGACCTGTTGTTCGCGGTCCGTCAGCAGAGGCAGGTCCGACAAGTGGGCCATGGGCTCACAACTGATCACCTCCAGCAAGGCTTGCAGCTGTTCGGCCATTCGCGCCACCGACGCCGCGTCGAAGATATCCGTCGCGAAGTCCAGGTAACCGTCGATTCGACCGTCCGCGTGTTCGTGGGTGCCCAGTACCAGATCGAAATGCGCGTTCTCCGCCGGACAGGCGAGCGGCTCGCAGCTCAGCTCATGCAAGTCCGACAAGGGCTTCTGGTCAAAGACCTGATGGTTGTAGCTGACCTGGAACAGCGGATTGTGGCTCAGACTTCGCTCCGGCTGCAGTGCTTCCACCAGTTGCTCAAATGGCAGATCCGCATGCGCCTGGGCTCCGTGCATTCGCTCTCGTACCTGGGCCAGAAGATCACTGACCCGGTCACCGGGATCAATCTCGGCACGCACCACCAGCGTATTGACGAAGAAGCCAATCAGTCCCTCGGTGCCCGGCTGATGCCGTCCCGAAACCGGAATACCCACGCGCAGATCCCGTTGACCACTGAGTCGGTACAGCAGCGCTTCAAAGCCGGCCAGAACGACCATAAACAGCGAAACTTCCTGATCACGGGCCGTGCGACGCAACCGCTCCGCCAGCGACGATGGCAAAGTGAAGGCGTGTCGGGCACCACGGCCATCCCGCTGCCCCGGACGCGGGCGGTCCGTGGGCAGCTCAAGAACCGGATGTTCATCACCCAACTGCCCTCGCCACCATTGCAATTGCCGATCCAGCTCAGCACCCGTCAGTTGCTCTCGTTGCCAAAGTGCGTAGTCCGCATACTGAACGTCCAGCGGTGCCAACCTATCGGGCTCACCTCTTGATGCACAGCGATAGAGCTCAACCAGTTCCTCCAACAGCAACTGCATTGACCAGCCGTCGGAAATGATATGGTGCATGCACAACAGCAGGCGCCAGCCCGATGTATCCATCTGCACCAGGGCAACGCGCCAGGGCGGTGTGGTCTCCAGGTCGAAGGGGCGGCGGCTGAACTCCCGGAATAGCTCTCCGAATACAGTCTCGGCATCGTCCTGGCCGCGAAGATCATAACGCTCCATGGGTACCGCCATGGCTTCCATCACCCACTGTTGGGGGCGACCATGTTCCCCATGTCGAAACGCAGTGCGCAGCGACTCATGTCGCTGAATGAGTCCGACGAAGGCCGCCGTCAACGCCTCTTCATTCAGTCGACCCTGCAAATCCAGGCCGCCCGGAAGATGGTAGGCACTGCTCTCAGGCTCCAGTTGGGCCAGGAACCAGAGCCGTTGCTGGGCAAAGGACTGCGGTGCCAACTGGCCCCGATCATGAACGCGTAACGGAGGCGCTTCATCGGCCGGTATGCTCTGAAGTACATCGGCCAGCCCAGCCAAAGAACCTGACTCGAACAATACGCTCAGCGGCAGCGTCCGGTGCAGGGCTTTGCGGATACGATGAACCAGGGTGACACCCAGCAGCGAGTGCCCTCCCAGGGCAAAGAAATTATCCTGTCGTCCAACCCGCTCAACACCCAGCACTTCCTGCCATAGGCGTGAGAGTGTTTGTTCGATGTCGGTTTGTGGCGCCTCGTAGCCAACCGTGTCCATCTCCGGAGCCGGCAATGCCTTGCGGTCCAGTTTGCCGTTGGCCGATAGCGGAAAGCGTTCCAGTACCATCAGGTGTGCCGGCACCATGTAATCCGGCAGGTGGTTTTTCAGCGACGCTTTCAGGGCGTCCGTTTCGATGCCGGTGCCCTGCACGTAACCGATCAACTGGTCATTGCGGGCGATGACCACGGCGTCCATGACGCCGGCAGATTCCCGCAGCACGGCCTCGATCTCACCCAACTCGATCCGCAAGCCACGCAGCTTGATCTGGTGGTCCAGCCGCCCCAGGTATTCCAGGGTGCCATCCCGGCACCAGCGGGCCAGGTCGCCACTGCGGTAGAGCCGTTCGCCGTTAGCAAAGGGACTGGGCACGAAGCGCTCCGCCGTCAAGTCCGGCTGGCCGTGGTAGCCCTGGGCCAGACCGGCACCGCCGATATAAAGTTCGCCCGGCACGCCCACAGGCTGCGGATTGAGGCGATGGTCGAGGATATGGATCTGCAGGTTGGCGATCGGCCGGCCGATGGGCACGGTTGTGCGAGTGCTGCGATCGTCCTGGCCACAGGTCCAGTGCGTGACATCGATGGCCGCTTCGGTGGGGCCGTAGAGATTGTAGAGTTGCGCCTTGGGCAGGCGACTCAGGCTCTCATCCTGCAGGTCTTTGGCCAGGGCTTCGCCGCTGCAGATCACCCGGCGCAGGGTGTCACAGCCGGTCAGGTCGTCCTGGGTCATAAAGGCCGACAGCATGGAGGGCACAAAGTGAACGGTGGTGACCGATTCGCGCTGAATTTGATCCACCAGCCTGGCCGGGTCCCGGTGGTCCCCCGGTTGGGCGACCACGAGGCGTGCGCCCACCATCAGCGGCCAGAAGAACTCCCATACGGACACATCAAAGCTGTAGGGGGTTTTCTGCAGGACGGTGTCGTCCTCGCCCAGTTCGTAGGCCGCCTGCATCCACTTCAGGCGGTTGAACAGCGCTGCGTGGGTGTTGGCCACGCCCTTGGGTTTGCCGGTGGAGCCGGAGGTATAGATCACATAGGCCCGCTGCTCCGGGTGGATCCCGACATCGGGGATCGATGCCGGCTGATCCGCCAGATCAAGCTGGTCGAGGTTGATCACCGACAGCCCGGCCGGGGCCGGTAGTGACTCAATCACCGCGTCGTGGGTCAGCAGCAGATCCATACCGGCGTCGGTCAGCACCTGGCGCTGACGGGCTTGTGGGTGTTCGGGGTCCACCGGCACATAGGCGGCGCCAGCTTTCTGGATGGCGTAGAGGGCGACCACCAAGGCCACCGAGCGCTCGGCGGCAACACCCACCAGGCTGTTACGATCCACGCCCTGGCCGATCAGGTAATGGGCCAGGCGGTTGGCTCGGGCATCCAGGTTGGTGTAGCTCAGGCGTTCAGCGCCGAACACCAGGGCTTCCCGATCCGGGTGCGCAGCCACCTGGCGCTCGAACAGACGATGCACCGGCTCGGGCCGGCCATAGTCCACGCCCGTCCGATTCCAGCTCGCCAGTTGCTCGTGGTCGGTGTCGTCCAGTAGGTCATAGTCGCCGATTGGCTGCTGCGGGCCTGCCACAATCTCATTGAGCAGCCATTCGAAACGGGCCCCAAAGCGCTCAACCGTTGCCGCGTCAAACAGGTCCGTGGCGTAGTTCCAGTTGCCGGAGAACGTACCATCGGCTTCTTCGATCAGGTTCAGTGCCATATCGAACTGGGTGCTGCCGTCTTCCAGTTCCATTACCTTCGCGGTCAATCCAGGCAACTCGCCCAAACCGCGCTGATCACGGTGCTGGTAGTCGAATGCCACCTGGAACAGCGGGTTATGGCTGAGGCTGCGTTCCGGTTGCAGGGCTTCCACCAACTGTTCGAACGGCAGGTCCTGATGGCTCTGGGCCTCAATCGATGCCTGGCGAACGGTCGCCAATACCTGTTCGAAAGTCTGGGGTGAGGCCAATTCACAGCGTAGGACCTGGGTGTTCACAAAGAAGCCGACAAGACCCTCGGTTTCCCGGCGATTGCGGCCTGCCACCGGCACGCCAACCCGCAGATCATCCTGACCACTGAGCCGATGGAGCAGTAGGTTGTAAGCCGCCAACAACATCATGAAAGGTGTGACATCGCGGCTCGCGGCCGATTCGCGAAGACGGTTGCTCAGGGACTCGCCCAGTCGGAAGTGATGACGTGCACCCTGGAAACTCTGCCGGGCAGGTCGTGGTCGATCCGTCGGCAACTCCAGAACTGGCTGCCCGTCCCCGAGTTGGGCACGCCAATAGTTCAGTTGCCGCTCGCCTTCGCCGCTGGCCAGCCATTCCCGCTGCCACACTGAGAAATCCGCATACTGGATCGGCAATTTCTCCAGTACCGCCGCTCTTTCACCGCAGGCAGCACGATACAGAGACACGAAATCCCGCATCAGCACCGACACCGACCAGCCGTCGGAGATGGCATGGTGCAGGCAAATCAGCAGACGCGATTCCTTTGCGGCCATGGTGACCAACCCAACTCGCCAGAGCGGCTGCGTGCCCATGGAGAATGGTCGGCGCATAAAGGCTTCCGCATGATCGCGGAATGCACCCTCCGGATCATCCGAGTGGCTGACGTCTACCCGTTCCAACGGGACACCAATCGCCGGGTCAATCACCTGTCGAGGGATTGCCTCGCCATCCGGGGCAGCCACCAGTCGCGTGCGCAGCGTCTCATGACGTTGCGCCAACGCGTCGAGTGCCTGCCGCAAAGCACCTTCGTCAACGGTGCCTTTCAGGTCCAGAACGCCAGGCAAGTTGTAGGCGGTAGCTCCCGGTTCAAGCTGGTCCAGGAACCAAAGCCGCTGCTGGGCGAAAGACTGCGGCGCACCCTCCAGCCCCAGTGCGGGAATGGTCTCTTGCGCTGGGGTGCCTTCCAGTGCCTCCAGCAAAGCCGCCATATCCGTCAGCCTGGGCGCCTCGAAAACCATCCTTAACGGGAGTTCCACACGCCATTCGTGACGAAGGCGAGAAACCAGCTGCGTCGCCAGCAGGGAGTGACCGCCCAGTTCGAAGAAATGATCCTGCCGACCGACACGGGACTGTTGCAAAAGATCCTGCCAGATCCGGGCCAGACTCTGTTCGCAGTCCGTTGCGGGAGGTTCGTAATCACTCTGACCCACCACGGGCTCAGGCAACGCATTGCGGTCCAGCTTGCCATTGGGCAGCTTGGGCAGTTCCGCCAGGGTGACCACGTGCGACGGCACCATGTACTCCGGCAACTGCTCCCGTAGCTGTGTCTTGATGGCACGCTCGTCCAACCCCTCACCAGACACATAACCTACCAGCCGCTGACCGGCGGCGGTGTCTTTCACAACCGCCAGGGTGTCCTTCACCCCCTCGCAGCCTTTCAGCGCCGACTCCACTTCCCCGATCTCGATCCGGAAGCCCCGCAGTTTTACCTGCTGGTCCATCCGCCCCAGGTATTCCAACTGGCTCTCCCGGTTCAGTTTCACCCGGTCACCTGTGCGGTAAAGGCGCTCGCCCGCCCGGAAGGGGTTGGGGACAAAGCGTTCCGCGGTGATGTCCGGGCGGTCCAGGTAGCCCCGTGCCAGGGCGCCACCCAGGTAGAGTTCCCCGGCCACGCCCGGGGGCAGCAGGTTGAGGTCTGCGTCCAGCACATAGCCCTGACGGTCGCCCACCAGGTCCCCGATCGGAGCGTAGGCGCTGTCGAAGTCAGCCGTGTCAGCGGCAATGCGCCATAGCGTGGGCGTAACCACGGTTTCGGTGGGGCCGTAGCCGTTGATCACCCAGTCCGGCTGCAGGTGCTCGATGGCGTGGTGCATCATCTGTCGGCTGAAGGCTTCGCCGGCGAAGCAGTAAATACGCACGCCTGGCGGCTGCCCTTTCAGTTCCGCCCACTCCGCCAACTGGCGCAAATAGCTGGGCGGGAAGGCGGCCACGGTGATGCCTTCGTGGATCAGGCAGTCGTAGGTTTCCTGCACGCTCCACAGGGCCTGGTCCCGCAGGACAATGCGGGCGCCATGGCTGAGCGCGGCCAGCCAGCGCTCGTGGGCGCCGTCGAAGCTGATGGACAGGAAGTGAAGTTCCCGGTCCTCCGGGGTCAAGCCATAGCGGGCGCCGATGGTCTGGCAGTGCATGGACAGGCCGCCGTGGGGGATGGCCACGCCCTTGGGCTTACCGGTGGAGCCGGAGGTGTAGATCAGGTACGCGAGTTGTTCCGGATGAATCGATACCTCCGGTACTGACTCGGGCTGGCTGCTGACATCCAGGTGATCCAGGTTGACCGTCTCGACGCCCTCGGCCGAGGGCAGTCGGTCCAGAGCGGCGTCGTGAGTTAGCAACAACGCGGCGCCGGAGTCTTCCAGCATGTAACGCACCCGTTCGGCCGGGTAATCCGGGTCCAGGGGCAGGTAGACGCCGCCGGCCTTGTGCACGGCGTACAGCGCCACCAGCATGTCAGCGCCCCGCTCCAGGGCCACACCCACGCGGCTTTCGGCACCGATGCCCTGCCCCATCAACCAATGGGCCAGGCGGTTGGCGCGGGTATCGAACTCGGCGAAGGTCAGGCGATCCTCGCCGTGAACTACGGCCACCGCATCCGGGCGCTGGCGCGCCTGTTCGGCGATCAGGGTCGGGATCGGGCGCGGGTCCACTGCCGGGTGATCCACGGTGTTCCAGTCATTCCAGACCTGTTGTTCGCGGTCCGTCAGCAGGGGCAGATCCGACAGTCGCTGTTCGCCGCTCCGCGCCATGGCGTACAGGAGGTGTTCCAACTGGCCTGCAAGCGCTTCCGCGCGGGCCGGTGACACCTGATCGTTACGGTAATGCAGGTGCAGGACCAGCCCCTGCCCGGCCTCGACCGCCAGGCTCAGGGGGTAATGGGTCTGTTCGCTCACCCGAAGGTTGCTGGCTCGCACGCCGGAGGCATCGCTGCGCAGGGCATCGTCCACCGGGAAGTTCTCAAACACCAGCAGGGAATCAAACAGCTCTCGCCCCGATTGCCCGGCATACTGCTGAATCTGGTACAGCGGGGTATGCTCGTGCTCCCGCAACGCCAGGTTGTGAGCCTGTAGCTCTGCCAACCAGTCTCCCAGGCGCTGCTCTGGTGCCGGGGCCTCAACGACTGGCAGCGTGTTGATGAACAACCCGATCTGGCGATCCATACCGGACACCGCCGCCGGCCGACCAGACACCGTGGCGCCGAAGGCCACTTCGCGCTGGCCGGTGTAACGCTGAAGGATCAGGGTCCAGGCGGCTTGAATGAGGGTATTGAAGGTCACCTGTTGTTGCCGGGCAAATCCCGCCAGGGAGTCGTAATCCGGATGCATCACAATATCGGCGAGTGAAGCCTCGTCCCGGTCCAGGCAACGGCTGTCGGCCAGCAGTGGGGCCAGACGCGTGGGCTCGGGAAGCTGGCACAGTTGGTCGCGCCAGAAAGTCTCGGCGCTTTCAAGATCCCGCCCAACCAGCCAATTGAAATAGTCATGGTAACGGGCCGGGGTCTCCAGGCGCCCGCCCAGAGTCTCCAGCATGACTTCGCTGAGCAGCGCCGCACTGCTCCAGCCGTCCAGGAGGATGTGGTGAAGCGTCAGGACCATCTGCCAGCGCCGCTCCCCCAGCCGGATCAGCACCATCCGCATCAGCGGCGGCCGGGCCAGGTCGAAAGCGGCCGATTTTTCCTGTTGGCAGAGAGCATCCAGAGTCATGGAAGCATCAGTGCGCCAATCCAGTTCGCGGATCGACAGCACGGCTTTGTGGTGAATCAGCTGCACCGGCAACTGGGAACCGGGCGCATGAATAAACCCGGCCCTCAGAACTGGGTGACGGGCAACCGCCGACTGCCAGGCCGCCTTGAAGGGCTCCACAGGCAGATCGTTCAGGGTCACGGACACCTGATTGACGTAGGTATCGGAGACACCCCCCAGCTCACTATGGAACAGCAACCCCTGTTGCATAGGCGTCAGTGGCAGCAGATCGTCGATGTCGCCCTGCCCGACCGGCAAGGCATCCAGCGCGGTCTGGTCCAGGGCCACCAGCGGGAAATCTGAGGGTGTTACGCCACCGGTTTCCCGGCACGTCGCGACTACGTTTTCGAGGGCGCGACGGAAATTCTTCATCAGCTCGTCAATTGCTTCACGCTGATAACGCGCCGCACTGTAACTGCAGGAAAACGACAGCACGCCGTCACGCACCTGACCGTCCAGCGACAGTTCAAACCCCAGAGGAGCATCCATAGCCCGCATGGCACCCGGCGATTCTTCCGCCAGTACCAGGCCATCCTGGCTGCCTGCGTCCACCTGCCCCAGGTAATTGAAAAGCACCGCGCCAGAGAGATCCGGCAGGCCGTGCTCGCCTTTCAGGTAGCGCAGCACACCGTACCCCAGACCGCCCCGGGGCACCTGACGCAGGGCTTCTTTGGTGGCCTTCAGGTTCTCGACAAGGTTGCCACCACCGGACACACACACCGGGTACAGGCTGGTGAACCAGCCGACGGTCCGGCTCAGGTCCACCCCTTCCATCAACGGCTCACGACCGTGGCCCTCGAGGGCAATCGTTGACTGCGAACGACCACTCCAGTGAAACAGCGCTTCGCCCAGGGCGGTCAGCAGCAGGTCATTCACCTGTGCGCGCCAGGCCTTCGGAGCCTCGGTCAGCAACTCCCCGGTGACCTCGGCGGACAAGGCCATGGTCGACCGGGCCAGTTGATCCACGGTATTGGGCCCGCCCGCGTTCACGATCGGCAGCGGTGCCGGGGCGGGGATGGCCGACCAGTAGTCGATTTCCTCCGCCAACACGGCGTCATTCCAGGGTGTTGGCAGTTGCTCGGCCCAGGCCTGGAAAGGAGTGGCCTTCGCCCCCAGGTCAATGGTTTCTCCCCGAAGGATCTGCTGGTAGGCCTGCATCAGGTCGTCTAGCAGAATGCGCCAGGACACGCCGTCGATTCCCAGGTGATGCACCGCCAACAGCAACCTTTCGGAACCGTCGTCCAGCCGTGCATGCAGTGCTCGCATCAGGGGCCCTTCCGACAGATCCAGGCTGGCCTGGGCCCGGTCGCATTCGTTCACCAACTGTTCAGGGGTTGTGGTCACCGACCACAGCAGATCCGCCGGTTTGTCTGGTATACCGTAGGCTTGCAGCCATTCATCGTTTTTCCGGGCAAAGCGCAGCCGCAAGGCGTCGTGGTGTCGGTAAATCGCGTTGAGTGCCTCGGCCAGAGCTTCGCTATTCAATGCCGTGGCGGGTTTGAGCAACAGTGCCTGGTTCCAATGCTCCGGCCGGGGCATGGCCTGATCAAAGAACCACTGCTGGATCGGTGTCAGCGGGAAGTCCCGTTCCATATCGACGACGTAGTTTTGTACCGTCGCATGGGTTGCTACCAGAGCCAGAGCAGCAATGGTCTGGTGCTCGAACATCTGCCGGGGCGTCAGCTCAAGACCGACGCGTTTCGCCTTGGCGATGATCCGCAGGCTCTGGATGGAGTCGCCCCCCAGGGCAAAGAAATTATCCTGTCGTCCAACCCGCTCAACACCCAGCACTTCCTGCCATAGGCGTGAGAGTGTTTGCTCGATGTCGGTTTGTGGCGCCTTGTAGCCAACCGTGTCCATCTCCGGAGCCGGCAATGCCTTGCGGTTCAGTTTGCCGTTGGCCGATAGCGGAAAGCGTTCCAGTACCATCAGGTGTGCCGGCACCATGTAATCCGGCAGGTGGTTTTTCAGCGACGCTTTCAGGGCGTCCGTTTCGATGCCGGTGCCCTGCACGTAACCGATCAACTGGTCATTGCGGGCGATGACCACGGCGTCCATGACGCCGGCAGATTCCCGCAGCACGGCCTCGATCTCACCCAACTCGATCCGCAAGCCACGCAGCTTGATCTGGTGGTCCAGCCGCCCCAGGTATTCCAGGGTGCCATCCCGGCACCAGCGGGCCAGGTCGCCACTGCGGTAGAGCCGTTCGCCGTTAGCAAAGGGACTGGGCACGAAGCGCTCCGCCGTCAAGTCCGGCTGGCCGTGGTAGCCCTGGGCCAGACCGGCACCGCCGATATAAAGTTCGCCCGGCACGCCCACAGGCTGCGGATTGAGGCGATGGTCGAGGATATGGATCTGCAGGTTGGCGATCGGCCGGCCGATGGGCACGGTTGTGCGAGTGCTGCGATCGTCCTGGCCACAGGTCCAGTGCGTGACATCGATGGCCGCTTCGGTGGGGCCGTAGAGATTGTAGAGTTGCGCCTTGGGCAGGCGACTCAGGCTCTCATCCTGCAGGTCTTTGGCCAGGGCTTCGCCGCTGCAGATCACCCGGCGCAGGGTGTCACAGCCGGTCAGGTCGTCCTGGGTCATAAAGGCCGACAGCATGGAGGGCACAAAGTGAACGGTGGTGACCGATTCGCGCTGAATTTGATCCACCAGCCTGGCCGGGTCCCGGTGGTCCCCCGGTTGGGCGACCACGAGGCGTGCGCCCACCATCAGCGGCCAGAAGAACTCCCATACGGACACATCAAAGCTGTAGGGGGTTTTCTGCAGGACGGTGTCGTCCTCGCCCAGTTCGTAGGCCGCCTGCATCCACTTCAGGCGGTTGAACAGCGCTGCGTGGGTGTTGGCCACGCCCTTGGGTTTGCCGGTGGAGCCGGAGGTATAGATCACATAGGCCCGCTGCTCCGGGTGGATCCCGACATCGGGGATCGATGCCGGCTGATCCGCCAGATCAAGCTGGTCGAGGTTGATCACCGACAGCCCGGCCGGGGCCGGTAGTGACTCAATCACCGCGTCGTGGGTCAGCAGCAGATCCATACCGGCGTCGGTCAGCACCTGGCGCTGACGGGCTTGTGGGTGTTCGGGGTCCACCGGCACATAGGCTGCGCCAGCTTTCTGGATGGCGTAGAGGGCGACCACCAAGGCCACCGAGCGCTCGGTGGCAACGCCTACGAGACTGTTGCGATCCACGCCCTGGCCGATCAGGTAATGGGCCAGACGATTGGCTCGGGCATCCAGGTCGGCGTAGCTCAGGCGTTCAGCGCCGAACACCAGGGCTTCCCGATCCGGGTGCGCAGCCACCTGGCGCTCGAACAGACGATGCACCGGCTCGGGCCGGCCATAGTCCACGCCCGTCCGGTTCCAGCTCGCCAGTTGCTCGTGGTCGGTGTCGTCCAGCAGATCATAGTCGCCGACTGACTGCTGGGGGTCTGCCGCGATCTGCCGGAGCAGGCATTCAAATCGACGGTGTATCCGCTCAACCGTTTCCCCATCGAACAGATCCGCCGCGTAATTCCAGTTACCGCCCACGCGACCGTCCGGGAAGGCCCAGGTGTGCAGCGCCAGGTCAAACTGGGCGGCGCCGGCGTCCTGCGCCAGCAATTCAGCAGTCACACCGGGAGTCAGTTCAAAGCGCTCGCCATCGCGCTGCTGATGGTTATAGAGCACCTGGAACAACGGATTTTGGCTCAGGCTGCGTTCCGGCTGCAGCTGGTCGACAAGATGTTCGAATGGCAATGCCTGATGCGTCTGAGCCTGCCGGGCAATCTCATGCTCCCGGGACAGTATGGCTGTGAATCCATCGCCGCCGGCCACATCGCTGCGCAGCACCTGGGTATTCACGAAAAAGCCGATCAGGCCCTCCAGTTCCGCCTGTTCTCGTCCGGCAATGGGAACGCCCACGCTCAGGTCGGTCTGCCCGCTCAGCCGGTACAGCAGCACCTTGTAGGCCGCCAGCATGACCGTGAAGAAGGTTGTTCCCCGGGACCGCGCCAAGGCATTCAGCGCATTGGCCACGGTGTCGTCGAACGTGAAGTGATAACGCCCGCCCCGGAAAGACTGCTGCGCAGGCCTCGGCCGATCGGTCGGCAATTCCAGCACTGGCGGCTCATCGCCCAACTGCCGCGTCCAGTAGTCGAGGTCCACTTCCCCGGCGCCTGGCTCAAGGCCACGGCGTTGCCACAGGGCCACGTCCGCGTATTGCAGGGGCAACGAAGGCAAGTCGGCCACCTCACCGGCCAGAGCGGCGCGATAGCATTGGGCAAACTCGGTCAGCAGCACCTGGATCGACCAGCCATCGGCAATGATGTGATGCAGGCACAGCACCAGGCGATGGTCGTGTTCCGCCATCCGCACCAACGCCACTCGCCAGAGCGGGCCAGCGGCCAGATCGAAGGGTTGCTGCGCGATCTCCCTGGCCCAGGCCTGGAATGCCAGTTCGCTGCCTGCACTCAGTTGCGGGATGTTGACCGGCGCCACCGGTCCCACCACCTGCAGCGGCTCCCCATTTTCGTCGGCACGGAAGGTAGTGCGCAGGCTGTGATGGCGATGCGCCAGGGTATCGAAAGCGGTCTGTACAGCCCCTATATCCAACGGGCCGTTGAGACGAATGGCGCCAGGCAGATGATAGGCACTGTTACCCGGCTCCAACTGATCGATAAACCACAACCGCTGCTGGGCGAAAGAGGCAGGGCTGGCATCACCGGCCATGCCCGAAGGGATCGGCAGGGACGACAGGTCCAGCCCCTGCTCCTGCAGTCTGCGAAGGAACACCTGGCGCTTGTCGGCGCTCAGCCCCAGGAAGCGGCGTGACAGGGCCATCGCATTGTCCTGCATTATTCAATCTCCTCCAGTTCATTCATCAATGCATCAAGGTTGTCCAGGCGGTCCTGATCCAGGGCCTGTCCCTTCAGGCGTTCAATCACGGCAGCCATGGCCGCCACCGTGGTGGCCTCAAAGGCTTCCGCCAGCGGCACGCTCACGCCCAGGCGCTCGCGAATCCGAGACAGCAGGCGAGTTGCCAGCAGCGAGTGGCCGCCCAGTTCAAAGAAGTGGTCGTGGCGCCCCACCTGCTCGACCTTCAGCAGGTCTCTCCAGAGTTCCACCAGGATTTCTTCCAGTTCGCCTTCCGGGGCGATGTAGCGGCGTACCTCAAGCTCCGGCTGCGGCAGGGACTTGCGGTCCAGCTTGCCGTTGGCGTTCAGCGGCAACCGGTCAAGCACGACCAGATGGGTAGGCACCATCACCGCCGGCAGCTCATGGGACAATCGATCCCGCAGGCTTTCGGTTTCCAGGTGTAGACCGTCGTCGGGCACCAGGTAGGCCACCAGTTGGGCCCCGTGAGGTGTTTGCTGGGCCGCCACCACCGCCTGACGAATGCCGTTGCAGGCCAGCAGGCAGGATTCGATCTCGCCCGGTTCAATGCGCTGGCCACGGATCTTCACCTGAAAGTCCGCGCGGCCGGCGTACTCGAGCAGGCCGTCGTCATTCCAGCGTGCCAGGTCACCGGTGCGGTAAAGGCGGCCACCGGGTTGACCGAAGGGGTCCGGGACGTAGCGCTCCGCGGTCAGCTCCGGACGGCCGGCATAACCACGGCCGACTCCAGTGCCACCGACATAGAGCTCACCAACCACACCGCTCGGTGCCAGCTCCAACTGAGTGTCGAGCACATAAAGCCGGTTGTTGTCGGTAGGTTTGCCGATGGGAATGCCCGCGCGTGTCTCCTCCAGGCCGGTCAGGGTATGAAGCGCCACATCGTCGGCACACTCCGCCGGCCCATAGGCGTTGACCAGTGGAATGCGCGGGTAACGCTCGAACCAGCGCCGGGCCAGTTCCCGGCCCAGGGCTTCGCCCGTGGGCAAAAGCCAGCGCAATCCCAGACGCCGCTCCGGCACCGCGAGAATGCCTTCAATCACCGCCGGCACGCTTTCCAGCACGGTAACGCCGCTGTCGGCCACGGCCTCAAGCAGCCGCTGGGGATCGTGGGTGATCTCATCGGGAATGATGTCCAGGCGGCCGCCAAACAGCGGCGCGGTCAGGAACTGCCACACGGAAATGTCGAAGCCGGTGGCCGCCGTCTGGGCGATCACGTCCCCGTCCCCCAGCTCCAGATAAGGCACCTTGGACAACTGGTTGTTGAGCATGCCCTGCTGGTTGACCATCACGCCCTTGGGCTCACCGGTGGAGCCGGAGGTGTAGATGACGTAGGCCAGTTGATCCATGGCCGGATACCGGCATGGATTACCATCCCGATCCGTAGCCAACAGGGATTCCAGGGTGACCACCCGTGGACGTGCTTCGGTTTCTGCCAGGATGGCGCCCACCTGCTCCAGGCAGGCTTCCGGCGTGACCAGCACGGGCGCCTGACTGCTATGCAACATGCGGCCACTGCGGGCCGGCGGATGGCGTTCATCCAGTGCCAGGTAGGCGCCACCGGCCTTGAAGGCGCCCACGATCATAGTCATCAGGTCCAGGTTGCGGGGCGAATACAGCGCCACCACCTGATCCGGCTGCGTGCCTGCCTCAATCAGGCTGTGACCGATGCGGTTGGCCCGTTGGTTAAGTTCGGCGTAGCTCATGCTGCTGCCCTGGCAGCGGGCGACTTCCCGGCCGGGATCCGCCAGCGCCCAGGCTTCGAACCGTTCGAGCCAGCTCAGGCTCATCCAGCCCGGTTCCATCTGGCCCTGACCAAGTCCGAGCAGCTCGCCCCGTTCCCCGGCGGAAACCAGCTGGATAGCGGCAAGCGGCTGCTCCGGCGCCTGCATCAACTGGCGCAGAACCTGGTGGTACTGGTCCAGCAACGCCTGCATATCCCGATCCCGGAAAACCCGCTGGTCGTAGCTGAACTGAAGTTGGTAGGTCTCGCCCGGCAGAATGACCACGGTCAACGGATAGTTGGTGTGGGTGCGGTTCGCCAGAGGCGTAATGCCGTATGCTTCGGCGGCCTGCCGCACGTCCGCCCCCATGGGCACGTTCTCGAACACGAACAGGCTGTCGAACAGGGCGTCGCCACGCGGGGTGTCTGCCAGGTTCTGTACCTCTGCCAGGGACAGGTGTTCGTACTGGCGCAGGGCCGCATTGGCAGACTGCAGTGAACGCAGGAAGTCGAGCCCGGTCTGGGTTGCGCTTTCAGCGCCTATGCGCAGCGGCAGGGTGTTGATGAACAGGCCAAGGGTGTCTTCGATGCCATCCAGCTCTGCCGGGCGACCGGCGACGGTCACCCCGAACAGGGCTTCGTCCAGACCACCGTGGCGCATCAGCACCAGTGCCCAGGCTGCCTGCATGAAGGTGTTCACGGTCAGCTTTTCGTGGCGTGCCCGTTCAACCAGTCGAGCCGTTTCCTCCGCTGTGAGCGCATGCGTCACATCCTGAATGGATGGCTCACCAATGGCGGTGCGCTGGTAGGGCAATGGCGTGACCTCGGTGAAGCCGACCAGCTTATCGCGCCAGAAGCGGTGCGCCTGTTCGGCCTCCTGGCGTTTCAGCCAGGCGATGAAGTCGCGGTAGGGGCGCGCCGGGGTTACCACCGGCTGCTTGCCATCCACCAACGTACGGTAATGGTCGAAGAACTCCGCGAGCATCAGGCCACGGCACCAGGCGTCAATCAACGCATGATGATGGCTCTGTACAATACGGCAACCATCCTGACCGAAACGCACCAGGCGCAGACGCAGCAGCGGAGGTTTGGTGAAGTCGAAGCCTTGGCGGCGTTCTGCCGCCAGCAACGCCTCCAGCTCCGCTTCCGCATCGGCACGCTCCAGATGGCTCAGGTCGATCAGCTGCGCCGGCGACGGCACATCGCGATAGACAATCTGGTGTTGGGTGCCACCGTCCAGGCCGTGGAAAGCGGTCCTGAGCATGGGATGGCGCTGGACCACCGCGTGCCAGGCCGCCCTGAAGGCCTCGAAATCCACCTCGCTGCGCACTTCATACTGGTCCTGCATAAGGTAGATGCCGCTGCCCTGTTCCAGCAGACTGTGTAGCAGGATGCCTTCCTGCATCGGCGCCAGGGGCAGGATGTCCTCGATATTCGCGGGGTTTTCCAGAGCATCCAGTTGCGGCTGGTCCAGATCAGCCAGCGGTACATCCGACGGTGTCAGGCCACCGGCCCGGGACGCACAGTCTTCAATCAGCGTCATCAGCGCTTCGCGGTACAGGTCGATCAGGCGGGTCACCCGCGACTTCTCGAACCTCGCACGACTGTAGGTCCAGTCCAACTGTAACTGACCATTGTGTACCTGTCCGTCCACCACCAGCGCGTTCGCCAGCAGGCCGGAGCCGTGGCGCGAATCGCCGACGGGCTTGCCATCGAGGACAAACTGCGAACCTGGCTCTCCGTCGAAACGGCCGAGGTAGTTGAACGTCAGACCGGCACCGGTCATTTCCGGCAGTTCCGCGCCCTGCAGTTCCTTCAGCACACCATACCCAAGCCCGTCGCCCGGAACCTGACGCAGCATTTCCTTGGTGCGTTTGAGTGTGCCAAGTGCCTCTTCGCCCGCTTCCAGCGCCACCGGATACAGCGTTGTGAACCAGCCCACCGTGCGACTTACGTCCGGCGCCCCATCCGGGGCATTGCGGCCATGACCTTCCAGCGTGATCACATGGCGGCTGCGGCCGGACCACTGTCCCAGTGCCTGGGCCAATGCCGCCAGCAGCAGGTCGTTGATCCGGGTGCGGAAGGCCGTCGGCGCGTCGTTGAGCAGTCGCTGGGTCTGCCCTTCATCGAGCGTCATTCGCAAGTGATCGCCGTCGGCAACCCGCGCTGTGCCATCCGGGTTGTCGCAAGGCAGTGCCGCGTCTTCGGCAGAAAATGCCTGCCAATACGCCAGTTCCTCATCGAGGCGACCATGGGCCAGATCCCGGTGCAGGTAATGCACCCAGTCATGCAGGCCGTCAATGTCCCCTTCGAGCTCAATGGCCCTGCCGCCTGCGGCCTGCTCATAGGCAAGCTGCAGATCCTCAAGCAACACCCGCCAGGAAACACCGTCCACCGCCAGGTGATGGGCGGCGATCAGTAATTCCTGACGCTCGCCCGGCTGAGAGACCAATACACAGCGCAGCAGCGGTCCGCTCGACAGGTCGAGACTGCGCTGCGCGTCGTTGAAGGTCGACAGTAGGGTCTGTTCATCGTCGGTTTCCAGGGTCCAGAGCAGATCAGCCTTTTCCTCGCGGCTGTAGGTCTGCGTGCGCTGGTCTGCGTCAAAACGTAACCGCAAAGCTGGATGGATATCGACCACGGCAGCCAGGGCCTTGCTCAGGGGCTCCGCCTCCAACGGTGAACGGATACCCAGGCGCAGCGCCTGGTTCCATTGGTTGCGATCATCAACGGGCTGATTGAAAAAACGTTGCTGGATCGGGGTCAGCGGGAAAGCCTGGGGAACCGACTCCCGGGCCGCCAGTTTCGGCGCGGCAGCGGCCTCCTGGACTTCGGCCACGTGAGCCAGTTCAGCAATGGTCTGCTTCTCGAACAACTGCTTTGGGGTGAGCTTCACGCCCTGCTTTCGCGCTCGGGCAATCACCTGGAGGCTGATGATGGAATCTCCGCCCAGGCTGAAGAAGTTGTCGTTACGGCCGACTCTCTCGACATGCAACAGCGACTGCCAGAGTTCTGCAAGCATGGTTTCCACACCCGCCAGCGGCGCCGCGAAATCCTCACCCTGACGCTCCGGTTGCGGCAACGCCTTGCGGTCGAGCTTGCCGTTCGGGGTCAGCGGAAATTCAGCCAGCGGCAGGATATGCGCCGGTACCATGTAGTCCGGCATTTGCAACGCCAACGCGGAAAGCATGGCTTCAGTGTCCAGTTCGACCGCCAACGGATACGCCACGATCAGGCCATTATCGTCGACCTGGACATGGGCATCGCTGACGCCGTCGAACGCGCGGATGCGCTGAGCAATCTCTCCCAGTGAGACCCGGTAGCCGCGAACCTTCACCTGGTCGTCGTTGCGGCCGTGAAAGCTCAGCCGCCCATCTTCCAGCAGCCGTACCCGGTCACCGGTGGCATAAAGCCTTTCCCGCGACGACTGGGGATCATCCACAAATGCGGCGGCCGTCTGTTCCGGCTGACCAAGGTATCCCCGCGCAAGGCCGGCACCGCTCAGGTAGAGCTCGCCGATGGCACCCTGGGGCAAAGGTAAACGCTCTTCGCTCAGCACCTGCGCACGGATGTTCTGCAGTGGCGTGCCCAACGGAACGGTTGAATCCTGCTCGTCGCCCGGTTCCGTGGTCAGCACGCCCACGGTGGACTCGGACGGCCCGTAATGGTTGAACACACGGCAGTCTGGGTTCAGTTCCCGAACCTGGCTCAGCAACGCTGATGGCAACGCTTCACCGCCCAGTACCAAAGCCTCACGAGGCAGCACCCGGGCCGGCTCGGCAGCCTGCAGTAATCCGGAAAGGTGGGTGGGCACGATCTTCAGGATGTCGACCTGATGCTCCGCCATGTAGCTGGCAAAGGCGTCCGCGTCCATAACCCGGTCGGCACTCAACAGGTGCAGCGTGCGACCACTGCATAGGGCCCCGAACAGCGTGGTATGGCCCAGGTCCGCCGCGACGGTGGATACCATCGCCATGGTGGCCTTCGGCGAGGGATCGATGACCTCCAGAACACCCTGTACATAGTTCGCAATGGCACCGTGGCTGACCACCACGCCCTTGGGAGTACCACTGGTGCCGGAGGTGTAAATCAAATAGGCTGCCTGGGCCGGCTCAATCAGCGTCCCCAACGGTTCAACGGGTTCGCTCCGCCAATCGGCCGCCGCGTTGAAACCTATCAAGGCGCCTTCGAAGCCGGGCACAGCTTCATGACCCAGCAGCCACCCGGCACCGCAATCCTTCAGTACAAATGCCTGGCGGTCGGAGGGCCATTTCGGGTCCAGGGGAACAAAAGCCCCGCCCGCCTTGAGCACCGCCAGAACGCCAACCACGAATTCCGGTGAACGGTCGAGGCAAAGCCCCACCGGCGACTCCGCTGCCACGCCCTGCCTTTGCAGGTGCTGTGCCAGCCGGTTGGATTCCGCCTCCAGCCAGCCGTAGTCGAAAGACTGGTCCTCGTATTGCAGAGCCTGTTGCCCGATGGTGGACTGAATATGTCCATTCCAGAGCGACACCAGGTCCCCTGCGGGAAAGTCCGCCTTCGGTCCTTCCAGCGCCGACGGTGTCGCCAGCAACTCCAGCTCGCCCAGCGGCCGCGAGGGATTCGCGGTGACCTGCTCCGCCAGGTTGACCAGTTCCTCGGCAAACTCCCGAATACGCGGCTCGTCGAACAGGTCACACGCGTAGGTGAGCACACCCTTAATACCTTCAATTCCCTCAGTGCCCTCAATACCCGCCGGCTGATCGGTGATATCGAAGCCCAGATCGAAGTGCGCGCTGTCGTCGTCCCGCTGGCGCATGGTGAGTGTCGCCCCGGGTAACCCGACATTCTCGGGCAACGGGAACTGCTGGGTGAACTTCACCTGGCACAGGGGGTTGTGGCGCAGGTTACGCTCCGGCTGCAGCGCGTCCACCAGTTGTTCGAACGGCAGATCCGCATGAGCCTGCGCCCCGAGGGTAGCGTCGCGGACCGAGGCCAGAAAATCAGTGAAGCCCTGCGTCGCGACGGGCTGGCTGCGCAACACCAGGGTGTTGACAAACAGACCGACGAGACCTTCGGTTTCCGGCCGTGACCGACCGGACACAGGCACACCTACCCGCAGGTCCCGCTGGCCGGAATAGCGATACAGCTGGGTTTTATAGAGCGCCAGCATGACCATAAAGAGCGTAACGCCCTGATCCCTGGCCAATTGCCGAAGCTTCTCACTGAGCGGTTCCGGGAAGGCAAAGGCCACCCTGGCACCACGATGGCTCCGGGACTCGGGGCGCGGCCGGTCAGTTGGAAGTTCAAGCACCGGGTGCTCGTCGCCCAACTGCTGCTCCCACCAGCTCAACTGGCGTTCGGCTTCGCCAGCCTCCATGGTCTCCCGGTGCCAGTGGGCGTAGTCGGCATAACGGATGGGCAGGACCGGCAGATCCGGGTCATGTCCCTGTGCAAAGGCGGTGTAAAGCTGCGCGAACTCCTTCACCAGCACCTGCGCCGACCAGCCGTCGGCGATAATGTGATGAATCACCAGCAACAGGCGATGGTCGCTGTCCCCGAGGCGTACCCGGTGCACCTGCCATAACGGACCGTGCTCGAGATCCATGGGCTGGCTGACCAGGGCTCGACTGAGGTTGTCCAGCGCGCTTGCGGGAGAACCCTCCCCGCTGAGGTCATGACTTTGCACAGTTACCGGTGCCGCTGGCTGTATCCGCTGCAGGCCACGGTTTTCATCCGTTTCGGCAAACACCGTGCGCAGGCTTTCATGACGCTCCGCCAGGGCGTCCAAACTGCGCTGGAGCGCGTCTTCATCAAGACTGCCCATGAACTGCCATTCGCCGCACAAGTGATAGGCGCTGGAGCCGCCTTCCAGTTGGCCCAGAAACCAGAGCCGCTGCTGGGCGAAGGATTGCAGGGGCTCCGCGTCGTCCGGAAGAAGTGTGATTGGGTGGACTTCCTGGCCATTGGCACTCTGCTTGGATACCCAGCGGGAGAAGTCACCAAGGCGGGGATGCTCGAACAGGACCGCCGGTTCAATGGTCAACCCCAGGTCACGCTCCACCCGGGACAACATCTGCATGGCGCCGACCGAATCGCCGCCCCAGGTGAAGAAGTGGGCGTTGCTGTCCAGGTCGTCGCGCTCAAGCGCCGCCTGCCAGGCCGCCACAACTTCCGGGAGCAGTGTCGGCCCTACTTGAGCCGATGTTTCAGCCGGGGCCGAGGCGCCCTCTTCCAGCATGCGACCGTCCTGCCAGCCGGCAAACACGGACAGCTCGCCGCGCTCCCATCCCTGGCGACAGGCCGCACGTTGCAGCTTGCCACTGGTAGTGCGCGGCAGGGTTTTGGGCTCCAGCAGCAGGATCACCTGGGGCGCAATGCCGAGGGTGTCGCTCATGGTTTCCGCGATGGTGGCGCAGATCATGGCCGGCTTGATCATTCTGCGGGTGGTCCGGCCCACTTCAAGGGCCAGCCCTATACCTTCCGCCTGCCGGGCGTCCGTGGTGGCAAAGGCGGCCAACCGACCGGGCATCAGGAGTTCTATCTCCCGCTCCAGGGTGCTCTCGATATCCTGGGGATACAGGTTCTGGCCATTTACGATGATGACGTCCTTCTGACGCCCCGCCACGTATAGGTGGCCGTCCTCGACGATGCCGAGGTCGCCGCTGCGCAACCATCGGCTATCCCGCCACTGCACAAAGGTTTCCGCCGTAGCCGTGGGTTTTTCCCAATAGCCCTGAGCAACACTGGGGCCGGATATCCAGATTTCGCCCACTCGACCGTCCTCGACGGGCTCCCTCGTCTGGGAATCAACGATGCAAAACGTGTCCTCCCCATATGCATCCCCACACCCCACCAGCCTGCTGGGCTGATGGGCACTGCTAAGGCCTGCCGTGGAAAGCTGCTCCGGCTCAAAGGTACGGGTCTGGACATCGCCGTTGAACCCATGGGTGGTTACTAACAGGGTGGCTTCTGCAAGACCATAGCTGGGCGCAAAGACATCACTGCGAAAACCATGGGGCGCCATACGATCGGCAAAGCGCTCCAGGGTTTCCGGGCGAATGGGTTCCGACCCGGTGAAGGCCAGGCGCCAACTGGACAGATCCAGGCCTTCCAGTTGTTCATCGGTCACCCGCCAGCCACAGAGCATATAGGCGAAATCCGGGCCGCCGGAGTATGTCACCCGGTACTGGCTGATAGCCTCCAACCAGCGCGCCGGGCGGGCCAGGAAGAACTGCGGTGTCATCATGTTGGCGCAGTGGCCATGCAGGATCGGCAACAGCAAACCCGACATCAGTCCCATGTCGTGAAACAGCGGCAACCAGGTCATCCAGACATCGTCATCAGTGGCCTGGAAGGCTTTGGCCATGGTGTATTCGTTGGCCATCAGGTTGGCGTGGGACACCATGACCCCCTTGGGTGCAGAGGTCGACCCTGAGGTGTACTGCAGGAACGCCAGATCCTGGCTTTGGGGTGGCACCACCTGCAACGCATTCTGCCAGTGCAGCCCGATGCGGTCCGCCGCCACCACTCGCCCACCGTCCGGCAACAGCGGCGCCAATCGAGACTGATAACGCCGGATGTCCTGCTCCAGGGCAAGGACGGCCATCGGTTTCGAGTCCCCGATCATACCGCCGAGGCGATCAATATAGGCCTGACGGTCGTGCTCCGGTGGGTACGCGGGTATGGCGATAATGCCGGCATAGAAACAGCCGAAGAAAGCGGCCGCGAAATCCGCGCCTCCTGGCAGCATCAGCAAGCACCGTTCACCCGGTGCTAACGCCAGTTCGTTCTGTAGATATCCCGCTAGCGCCTGCGCCTTCTGGTAAAGCTCACTGTAGCTGGTTACCAGGGGTGGCGCGTCATCCGAGACCAGTTGCCGGATGGCAAGTGATTGGGGTTGCTGCTCTGCGTAAAAACGAAGGACATCGGCGAAATTCGGAAACCGTTCCGCGTGTAGGCTCATCTTGTCACCTGCATGATTTCAGAACACATTACCGCGAGGACTTGCTCCCCGCGGTTTCCCTCAGGCCATCACACCATGGGGGCGGCGTGGGCTTTGCGATCAGCAACGGCGGAGTGCCCGCGGTCCCGACCTTCGAGAATCGACTCGAGCACTTCCCGTGACCGAACAGCGAGTACGGACAACAGTGTGTCGCTCAGACCGTGCGTGGTCTCGCAGCAGCCCTGGAGATAAATCCGGGCATCGCTGTCCCGCAGGTTGAGACAGTACTGACGGTCAGGCGTGAGGTTTTCCAGGTGGCCACCCAGCCCCGCCAGCAGTTCGTGGTGCTGATTCCGGCGGTAACCGGTGGCCAGGATGACAGCATCAAATCCCAGTTCCTGCTGGCTATCGGTAGCCAGGTCGCGCAGGGTCAGGCGCAGCTCACCGTCACCCACGTCAACCCGGGCAACATCCCGGCGGGTCAACATTTGGTGTCGCTCCTCTCCCCGCAGCTTCTGGAGATAGAACATCTGGAAGATGCGCTCGATCAGCTCAAGGTCGACCACCGCGTAGTTGGTGTTGCGGAACTCTTCAAGCAGTTGCAAGCGTCGCGACTCGGGTTGCTGATAGATCTGGTCGATAAACGACGGGTTAAAGATTTCATTGACGAACGGGCTATCATCCGAGGGCTTCAGAGCGGTTCCACGCAGAATCATGGACGCATCCACCTGGGGGAATCGCTGGGTAAGGTCTTCGAAGATCTCCGCCGCACTCTGGCCGCCCCCGACCACGGCAATCCGCGCCTTGCGACCCTGGTCGGCAAGCAGGGTGTCAATGCGCCCCCGATACTGCGACGAGTGCACGATGCGCGGGTCGGTTATTCCTTCAAACGCAGCAGGAACCTGAGGCGCACCGCCCATACCAAGTACCAGGTTACGGGCCCTGCGGCTTTCAAGCTCGCCCCCTGCGGTTCGGGAGAGCACGTCAAACCCGATCAACCGGCCGTCTTTCAGGAAAGGCTCAACACCCTCTACCTCGCGACCGTAGTGCACCTGATCGTCAAAGTGACTGGCAGCCCACTGCAGGTAATCGTTGTATTCCTCCCGCGCGGGGAAGAACGTCTGAATGTTGATGAAATCTTCGAGCCGCCCCTGCTCCTTCAGGTAGTTGATGAAGGTAAAGCGGCTTTGCGGGTTCCGCAGGGTGGCCAGATCCTTGAGAAACGAAATCTGCATGGTGGAGCCGTCAATCAGCATACCTTCATGCCAGTTGAATTCTGGCTTGCGCTCCAGAAAACAGGCATCGGGCGAAGACCCGCCCTCAGCGTACTCCTGTGTCGCTATTGCCAGCGCCAGATTCGACGGGCCAAAACCGACGCCAAGAAAATCATGCATGTGGCTCATCACCGTTCTCCCGTAATAATGGATTGCGAAAACATTGCCTGAAGGCCTGTCGATACCCGGCCAACAAAGCAAATAATTCTCATTTACATACAGACGAACTGGAACGCCGGATGTTTAGGCCTGGCCGGAAAAAGTCACTCTCCGATCATCTGCAAGGCGTCATGGCGTGACTGCTGGCGATCCTCGGCTGACAACTCGACCAGTCGGCCACTGTCCATCTTCAGCAGCCGGTCCGCGTGGTGGAAATAACGGTCGTCGTGGGTAATGGCGAAAATGGTTTTGCCCTGCGCTTTCATCTCCGGTAGCAGCTCCTGGTAAAACAACCGGCGGAAAACCGGGTCCTGGTCGGCGGCCCATTCATCCAGCAGCAGGATGTCCCGCTTTTCCAGCAAAGCCAGCAACAGCGCCAGCCGCTTTCGCTGCCCCTGTGAAAGCCGGGTATCCTGCAGACGGCTGCCGGCCACCTTCACCTTGTCCTCCATGCGGAGGCGTCCAAGCCAGTAATTCACGTCCGCCGGGTCTGCGTTCTGACCCTGCTGGGCGATGAGCTGATCAAACAGAAAGAAATCGGTAAACACGGAACCAAACAGGCGGCGATAGCTGCTCCAATCCTCCGGTCGCAGGGGCTGGCCGTCGATCTGGATCTCGCCCTGGTGAGGCAGATAAAGACCAGACAGCAAACGGGCCAGAGTGGACTTACCGCTGCCATTACCACCGACCAGGAAGAGGGTTTCGCCACGACGGATCGTCAGGGTGACCGGCCCCACGTCGAACCCCTGCTCACCATGCTGGGCCGGATAGCGATACCGCACCGCATGCAACTGCAATTCCTGCCATTCACCCGTCGGATCACGGCTCATGTCCTGGAAGCCGGGCTGATACTCCGCCAGCGCCAGGGTATCGAGCTTGTCGAGCGAGACCCGAGCCGACAGCAACGCGGGCAACGCCGCCACGGCAGAAACCAGAGGGGTACGCATGAAAAGAATGGTCAGGGCATAGGTAGGCGCCACGGAGGCCGCTGCCCACCCCAGGCCATTGACCAGATAGAACACCAGGCCAATGGTGCCGAGCACCATGATGTTGGCCCAGTTGCTGGCGATGCTGTGATAGCGGTCCGCCAGCGTGACATGGCTGCGATAGGTTTCTGCGCTCAGATCAAACTCGTCGTCGTAGTAACGGCGAGCACGGTCACGGTTGAGGCTCAGCTCTTTCCGCCCTTCAATAGCCGCCTCGTAGTCCTGATAAATGCGATCTTCAGATTCGCGAAGCTTCTGGAGATGGTGACTCAGGGCCCTGATCAGCACCCACCCCACACCAATGGTGAACGTCATCCAGAGCAACGTCATGACAAACAGCGGCAGTGACAGGTAGGCCAGGTACGCGAACGCTGCGACACTCAGGCCAAGGCCGTATATCAGCTGAGGCAGATTGACAAACGCCAGGGTGATATTACGGATATCGCTGGACAGACTGGCCAGGATATTCGCCCCACCAATCTCTTCCAGGCGCTCGATTCCGGTATCAAGAACCCGCTTTACCATCGACCGCCGCAATCCGTAGACAAACCGATGACCAAGCGCCGTCAACAATATCTGGGCGTAGGAGGCGATGATCAGCAGTACCACCAGCAGGCCGGTAAACTGCCAAAGCAGACCTGCCCCGCCTTCTGTCGCAGACACCAGGCGCTCGTTAATAAACGCCACCACCCCGACACTCAAAAGCGCACTCACAACGCTCAGCAAAAGCGCAACGGTCAGCGCCCCCGGGTTGTGACTAAATACCAGACGGATCAGTCTCATGAACAACAGTCCCCAATTCGCGAATGAGAAAGGCTTGGATTAAAACGGATAGGATTGGTCCAGGCTGCCACGGCAATGAGCCAGCGCATCCTTCAGCATGAAGTTGATCAATGTGGGAGAGACCCCAATAGCGAGAGCCACCTCCCTCTGGGTCAGACCTTCAACCCGGGTAAGCATTAACACCTTCTGTACACGAGCAGGCAGCTCTGCGAGGGAAGACAGCGCATGGTGCAGTGCCCGGGTTCCAGCCAACTGCCGTTCTGGTGAAGCCGAAAGCACACCGGCTTCCTCCTCCACATCGACATCGCAGGCTGCGAAGCGGTTTTCCAGGGCCAACCGGCGAAGACGATCGATGGCGAGGTTACGCACCACCCGGTGAAGAAAACGGCCTTCGTCCCTGACATTGTCGGCGAATCCCTGGTCCCACACTTTCAGGAACGCATCCTGTACCACATCCTCAGCCTTTGCCCTGCACCCAAGGAGATATTGAGCGGTGTCCACCAGCGGTTTTCGATGCTGCTGGTAGGCCGCTACAAGGCGCCTCTCCCAATTGGGCGCTCCGGTAACGTCAACGGATCTTAGGTCGGACAGGTTGCGAGCCTGTTGATCCAATTCGTGCCTGAAAGAACTCATAGCAAGCCGTCCCTGGGTAATTGATAAATGACAATCATTTGCATTTAACCATCATTAACATTTGGAATTCAAGGCCTGAAAATGAACAACCGGCAACAATCACGGAATGAGTCGAAAACCCATGCTTTACAGCCGGCTCGTTTAGATCATTGTTTATATGGGTGTTTTCAGGCGAGAAATGCCAAAGACAGATAAAAAAAGAGTCGCGGCGCAGGCTAGGCTCTTGACAGCCCACACCCCCAACCATAAGATACGCGCCGCTTCCATTGGTGAAGTGACGGCAAGGTAGCTCAGTTGGTTAGAGCACGGCACTCATAATGCCGGGGTCGGCGGTTCGACTCCGCCCCTTGCTACCAGAATTTAAAAGGTCGCGACTCACGTCGTGACCTTTTTTCGTTTCGGGGACGCCCCCGCCCTTCCCGGGAATTGAACGCGGGACGACCCGCCTCCATTGTTCCTGAATTTCCATGAGAACCACTAAAGACAGAATCCGTCAGGCCGTCTCGTTCGAGATCATCGGCCTGCTTATCGCCATCCCATTAGCCGCACTTGTGTTTGGCTTCGAGCTCGACAAAACCAGCGTCCTGGCTGCCATAGGTGCAACCATGGCAACCGGCTGGAACTACCTCTTCAATCTCATGTTCGATCACGGCCTGAAACGGCTTACCGGCTCTACTCGTAAGTCACTGAAGATGCGGTTATTTCATGCGCTCAGCTTTGAACTGGGCCTGATGATAACCTTCCTTCCGGTCATCGCCTGGTGGATGGGCATTGGGCTGGTTGAGGCACTGATCGTCGACATCGCCTTCGTGGTCTTTTATCTGGTGTATGCGTTCGTTTTCACCTGGTGCTACGACACGGTGTTTCCTGATGACGACGCCAGCCTCAGTTGAGATCGTTTCGATACCGGCACCATCGAATGGCCTTGCGCAGATCTTCCGTCAACCGGCCATTCCCATGCTCATGGGAAACGTATAGGGAAATGTCTACCCAGGCTGCCCTACGCACAAAATAATCGCCCTCATAACCGTCCATATACTTGTCAACGAGCACCCAGGGAATGACCACCACATCTGCCCGGCCCAGCTTGAGCAGGTAGACTGCCTGGCGCCATTCGGAGACGGGTAGAATCTTTGCGTTTTCGCCTTGAACCAGTTGATCCCCGACGAACTTCCTAACGAACGCATAGGTGAGGCCAGCCGTCTGGTTGAGGGGAGGCATCTCTTTCAGAAACAGGTAGACGTACTCTGTCTGGAAGAGCCTCCCACCGAAATCAGCGTAGCGGTCCCGTTCAGAGGTCTGGACCAGGGGAAGGCCTACCGCAACACCGCCCTTTCGCAGTTGGTAAAGCAGTTGCGCCAAAGGCATTTCAACGAACTGAAAATCCCCGGGAACCCGTTCGAACACGCACCGATAGAAACCGGAAAAGCGCCCCTCCAACGCTCCCTCCGAAACCGTTATTTCCCGCTCTATCCCGGCAACAATTCCGACGCGCACCGGTTCCTGTGCGCGCGAAAGATTCACGGGCATTGCGATCGCGAGGAAGGCGATAAGTAGAGGCTGATAGCGCACAGACTTCCTGTCCATAAGAGTGACTCGTCAACGGATATCCATTCACACCGCAAGCTTAGTTCAATTTTTCCTCGCGCTCCACGTAATGACAGGCCACCCAGTGCCCGGCCTGGTCTTGCCGTCAAGCACCGGCACTTCCCTGGCCTTCGTCATTGGCTCCGGGAATCGCTGTGGGGTCCATCCACATGGCTTCCCATACGTGCCCGTCCGGGTCGGCGAGATTTCTGTTATACATGAACCCCAGGTCCTGTAACGGGTTGATGTCTGCAACGCCGCCGTTGTCAGCGGCAGCATTATTCATCGCGTCGACGGCTTCGCGGTTGTTGCAGGAGATGGCCAGCATCACCTCGCTGGAGGTGGTCGGCGGAATTGGGCGGTCAGTAAATGTGCGCCATTTGTCGTGGGTGAGCAACATGACGTGAATGGCCTCACTCCAGACCATGCATGCGGCAGTATCGTCGGTGAACTGGGGGTTGTTCCTGAAACCAAGCGCCTCGTAGAAGGCCATGGAAGCATTGAGGTCTTTTACCGGCAGGTTTACAAAAATCATTGATGTCATGGTTCACGCTCTCCAGATTGTAGGTGGTAGAAACAGGTTGTTAGTGCCCTGTTACCTTCTTGTCGGATCAGCGTTGCGAATTTCGACATCGTTTCCACACTTTATTACGATTCCCGTCGCTCTACGTAGTGACAGGCCACCCAATGCCCTGCCCCGGTTTTGTCTTCCAGTGCCGGCACTTCCCTACTGCAATAGTCCGTCGCCAGCGGGCATCGTGTACGAAACACGCAGCCGCTGGGGGGATTCATCGGCGACGGCAGGTCGCCTTCCAGTTCCGCCGGGGGCTTGGCCCGTTCCCTCTCCGGGTCCGGGATCGGCACCGCGGCCATCAGGGCCTGAGTGTAAGGGTGCCGGGGGTTGGCGAACAGTTCAGCACGGGGGGCGTTTTCGGCCACATTGCCCAGGTACAGCACCATCACCCGGTCACTGATGTGTTTGACCACGCTCAGGTCGTGAGCAATGAAGATCAATGACAGGCCCATGTCCCGCTGCAGGTTTTTGAGCAGATTAATCACCTGAGCCTGTACCGACACATCGAGGGCGGAGACGGGCTCGTCGCAGATGATCAGTTTCGGCTCCAGTATCAACGCCCGGGCAATGCCCACCCGCTGGCACTGGCCACCGGAGAATTCGTGGGGGTAACGGTTTTTCTGGTGAGGGTGCAGGCCAACGCGATCCATGATGGCATCCACTTTCTCCCTCAGCTCGGCGCCCTTGATATCCGGGTAGTGGGTACGCAGGGGCTCAGCAATGATGTCGCCGACGGTCATTCGTGGCGACAGAGAGGCAAGCGGATCCTGGAACACCATCTGCAGGCGTTGGCGACGCTTGCGCAGTTGTTTCAGGTTGAGCCCCCGCAGGTCCTCGCCCAACCACACCACCTTTCCCGCCTGGCTGGGCACCATGCCCATGATGGCCCTTGCCAGGGTGGACTTGCCGCAGCCGGACTCTCCCACGATGCCGAGGGTTTCGCCCTCGTTGAGGGTGAAGCTGACGTTGTTCACCGCTTTTAGTGGCTGCGGCCGGGTCCAGGGCCAGGCGTTGCGAGGCATGATGTCGAAGGTAACCCGCAGGTTTTCCACCGTCAGCAGGCGCTGTTGTTCGCTCATCGAATCGCCTCCCTTGGCAGATTGCATACGCGAATCCGCTCTGCCCCGAATCGCTCCGGTGGGTCGAGTTCGTGATAGCAGCGCGGCTCCGCCACGGGGCAACGGTCGCAGAATGGACAGCCCGGCGGCAGGTTCATCAGGTTGGGCGGGTTGCCGGGGATGGTGACCAGTTCATCCATCTGCTCATCAATACGCGGAATGGCGCCCATCAGGCCTTTGGTATAGGGATGGGAGGGATCCCGGAACAGGTCCCGGGTGGCAGCGAATTCCATCATCTGGCCACCGTACATCACCAATGTCTGGTCGCAGCTTCCGGCCACTACGCCCAGGTCGTGGGTGATCAGGATAATCGCGGTACTGAATTCCTGTTGCAGCTCCTGCAACAAGTCCATCACCTGAGCCTGTACCGTAACATCCAGGGCGGTGGTGGGTTCGTCCGCAATCAGCAGGCGCGGCCGGCACAACAGGGACATGGCGATCATGACCCGTTGACGCATACCCCCGGAGAATTCATGGGGGTAACAATGAATTCGGTTGCGGGCCTCGGGGATACGAACCGCTTCCAGCATCTGCAGGGATTCCTGAAGAGCCTGTTTGCGGCTGATGCCTTTGTGTTGCACCAGCACTTCGATGAGCTGGTCGCTGACTTTCATGAACGGGTTCAGGGACGTCATCGGGTCCTGGAAAATCATGCCGATGCGGGCCGCACGGATCTGATTCATCCGCTTTTCCGGCAAGTTAAGCAGTGGCTCGCCTTCAAAGATCACCTCGCCATTGACCCGGGCGTTGTCCGGGAGCAGGCCCATCAGCGCAAATACCCCCTGGCTTTTACCCGCGCCGGACTCACCCACGATGCCCAGAGTCTGCCCAGCCTCCAACTGGTAGCTGAGCCCCCTCACTGCCTGCAAGGTGCCATCCGGTGTATCGAAGGCCACTTCGAGATTATTGACTTCCAGCATTGCCATAGATCGAGTTCCTGCCGGCTCAGCGGTCTTTAGGGTCAAGGGCATCCCGCAGCCCGTCGCCGAGAAAATTGAAACAGAACAGGGTGAGCACCAGCATCAGCATCGGGAAAATCAGGGTCCATGGCGCGGTCCACATGGCGTCCGCGCCTTCGGAAATCAGCGCACCCCATGAGGTGTAGGGTTCCGACACCCCAAGCCCCAGGAACGAGATAAAGGATTCGAACAGGATCATCTCCGGCACCAGCAGGGTTGCATAAACAACCACCACGCCCAGCACATTGGGCACGATGTGACGGAGCACGATCAGGAAGGGATGCACACCGACGGACATGGCGGCCTCAATGTACTCCTTGCGCTTCAGGCTCAGAGTCTGGCCCCGCACAATCCGGGCCATATTCAGCCAGCTCACCGCGCCGATGGCTACGAAAATGAGCAGTACATTGCGCCCGAACACCGCCATCAGAACGATCACCAGGAACATGAAGGGAAAGGCGCTGAGCACTTCGAGCGTCCGCATCATGATGGCGTCGGTACGGCCACCCACGTAACCGGAAATGGCCCCATAAAGCGTGCCGATGACCACCGCCGTCAGCGCTCCGAGAACGCCGACCATGAGGGAAATACGGCTGCCCTGCACAGTGCGTTGGTAGAGGTCCCGGCCGATGGGATCAAGACCGAAATAGTGCTGGCTCGCCAGGCTGGGCAAGCCATCTTCATCCAGGTTTGGCAAACTGGCCCAGTCGATGGACTCGTTATCCCAGGGTGACAGGTACTGGCCGAAGGCCGCGAACAACAGCAACAGTGCCAGCACGACCAGGCTAGCCACCGCCGCACGGTGGTTCATAAAACGCCGTCGCGCGTCACGCCACAGGCTGCGGCCTTCGGTGTAGGCGTCTTCCGCAAGGGTGTCCGCCAGTTCGCCCATGCCCGCATGTTTGTCGGAGAAAAACATCAGTAACGCACCCTCGGGTCCAGCCAGGTATAGAGAATATCCACCGCCGCGTTAAAGACGATGGTCAGTACGCCCACCAGA
Source organism: Marinobacter sp. M5B (assembly GCF_042604615.1). Lineage (NCBI taxonomy): Bacteria > Pseudomonadati > Pseudomonadota > Gammaproteobacteria > Pseudomonadales > Marinobacteraceae > Marinobacter > Marinobacter sp. M5B. Next base: position 1,244,421 of record NZ_CP156894.1, on the reverse strand, counting down.
ATGGTGACCCCGAGAATCAGTGAGTAGTCCCGGTTGATGGCACCGTTGACGAAGTGCTGGCCAATGCCGCCCGTGGAAAATACCTGATCAATGATCACCGAACCGGTGATGATGCCCACGAAAGCCGGCCCAAGGTACGACACCACCGGAATCAACGCGGGCTTGAGGGCATGACGCAATACGATCTTGTGGCGGGGAATGCCCTTGGCTCGGGCGGTGCGGATGAACGGACTGCGCAGGGTCTCTATCATGCTGCTACGGGTAATCCGCGCCACCTGCGCAATGTAGGACGTCGCCATGGCGATGATCGGCAGCACGATGTATTCCACCTGACCGCCTTCCCAGCCGCCGGCAGGCAACCAGCGCAACGTGACGGCAAACAGCAGCACCAGCAACGGCGCCATCACGAAATTGGGGAACACCACCCCGGTCATGGCGGCGGTCATCACCGTATAGTCCGGCCAACGGTTTTGTTTCAGGGCCGCAACCACACCCAGCCCCACCCCGAACACAACCACGAACAGGAAGGACCAGGCACCGATGTAGGCGGACCGGGGAAAGCTGGATTCGATCAGCTCATTGACCGTGAAGTCCTTATAACGAAACGAGGGCCCCAGGTCGCCCTGGGCGACGTTGCCCACGTAAATGAGGTACTGCTGCCACAGGGGCTTATCCAGGTTGTATTTGGCCTCGATGTTTTCCATCACCGCTTCCGGCACATTACGCTCGTTGGTAAACGGGCCGCCAGGTGCCGCGTGCATCAGCACGAACGAGACAGTGATCAACGCCAGAATGGTTGGTACCGCTACCGCCAGACGCCTGATGATAAAACTGAACATGGCTTCCCTCAGTCCGCAGTGATGTACATATCCTTGCTGTAAACAATGTTACGGGGATTCTTCTCCGGATAGCCCTTCAGGGACGGGCTCACCAGCGCCACCGTGGTGTTGAAGTACACCGGCACCACCGGAAACGCCTGCCACAGGATCTCCTCGGCCCTGACATAGTAGGGATTAGGGTCGTCGCTGGAACGGGCATCCAGCAGCAACTGGTCGTATGTTTCATTGCTCCAGCCGCCGTCGTTATTACCACTATCGCTGGTTAGCAGGGTCAGGAAGGTGGAGGCTTCGTTGTAATCCCCTTTCCAGCCAAACCGGGCGATACCATAGTTGCCAGCCTGCTTCTCGGAGAGGAAGGTTTTCCACTCCAGATTGCTGATGGTGACCTTTGCCCCCAGCTTCTCTTTCCACATCTGGCTGACCACGATGGCCAGCGCCTTGTGGCTCTCGTCGGTGTTGTAGAGCAGTTCGAATTCCAGTGGGTTGTCTTCATTGTAGCCGGCTTCCTCAAGGGCTTCGCGCGCCTCTTCGTCGCGGCGGGTCTGGGACCAGGTAGCGTACTCCGGCTGCCGGAAGTCGAAACCGCTGACGTAGGGCGGTGTCAGTGTGAATGCCGGCATCTGGTTGCCCCGGGTGATGTAGCTGACGATGATATTGCGGTCAATGGCGTAGGTCAGCGCCCGACGCACTCTCACGTCGTCAAAGGGCGGCCTGTTGACGTTGAACGCATACATGTACGTGGCCATGCTGGGTACCATCACCAACTCTTTGGGCCGCTCTTTTTTCAACCGGGCCATCTGGGACACCGGCACCGTGGAGGTCATGTGCAGCTCGCCACTGGCGTAGCGCTGAAGCTCGGCGGACGAAGATTCGATCGGCAGGTAAACCACCCGGTCGATGATGGTGCTGTCATCCCCCCAGTAGCGGGGATTGCGAGCCGCCACCAGCTTCTCGCCGATATGCCAGGCGTTCAACGTATAGGCTCCGTTGGAAACCATCTTGCCAGGCCTGGTCCAGTCCTCGCCGTGGGCCTCGATGGCCTGGCGGGGGGCAGGAAACATCGTGTAGTGGACGGTCATATCCGGCAGGTAGGTGATCGGCTCGTCCAGGGTCACCTCGAAGGTGAAGTCGTCGACAGCGCGCACACCCAGCGTATCCGGTGTCTTTTCCCCTGCGATGATCTCGCCGGCATTGGCCACCCCGGCAGACTCGATGTAATACGCATAGTTTGAGCCTACCTCCGGGTCGACCGCCCGGCGCCACCCATACACGAAATCCTGGGCGGTAACGCGACTGCCATCGCTCCAGCGGCCGTCTTCACGGAGCTGGAATGTCCAGGTCAAGTTATTGTTCGATGAGGCCCAGGACGTCGCCATCGCCGGTTCGGTATCCCCTCTAGGGCCGCTGCGGGTCAACCCTTCGAACAGGTCAACCACGATGGCGCCACCCACGCTGTCCTGGACCAGCTGGGGGTCCAGGGAAGCAGGTTCACTGGCATTGCCACGAACAAGCACCTGCCTTTCGGCCAGTCTCTCACCGGTTTCCGGATGTTCCAGCAGACGGCTTTTCGGAGCGTTTACATCAGCGCCGGCTGGGGCCCGCCCACCATCATCTTCCGGATAATCATCACTGCAAGCGATCAGAAACAGGGAAAGCAGGACGGCCCAAGCGGCCCTCGTCTTGGAGCCAAGGGGGGGCGTTGTTGTCTGGCGGATGATGCCTGTTGTTATTTGCAGGTTTGTGGCTGTCATATCTGTTCGAACCTAGCGCGGAAACACGGAAGTCACAAGCCGATGAGGGTCAACATGAAACAATGCTCACGTTCCTGTGCCTGTGGCATACTCAATCGGGATGTTCGACCTCAACAACAACGCTTGATAAAAGGGATGCTCAACCATGAAACCGGAAACTCTCGCCCTTCACGCTGGCTTCAACGGCGATCCGACAACCAACGCCGCGACCACGCCCATCTACCAGACCACCTCCTACACGTTCGACGACACCCAACACGGTGCGGACCTGTTTGACCTGAAGGTACAGGGCAACATCTACACGCGCATCATGAACCCCACCAACGCCGTACTGGAGGAACGTATGGCGCAGCTTGAAGGTGGTGTGGGTGCGCTCGCAGTAGCCTCGGGCATGGCGGCCATCCTTTACTCGCTCCAGACCATCTGCAAAGTGGGGAATAACATTGTCAGCACCGGCCAGCTCTATGGCGGCACCTACAATCTGTTCGCCCACTCGCTGCCGAACCAGGGCATCAACTGCCGCATGGTACGACACGATGATTTTGACGCGGTGGAGAAAGCCATTGATGACAATACCCGCGCCCTGTTCTGCGAATCCATTGGCAACCCGGCCGGTAATGTGGTTGATATCCAGCGCTGGGCGGACATTGCCCACAAACACGGCATTCCGCTGATCGTCGACAACACCGTGGCAACGCCTTTCCTGTGCCGGCCCTTCGAACACGGTGCAGACATCGTGGTGCACTCGCTGACCAAATACATCGGCGGCCACGGCACCACCGTAGCGGGTGTGGTGGTCGACTCCGGGAAGTTCGACTGGGCCGCCAACAAGGCGAAGTTCCCCATGCTCAACGAGCCGGACCCGTCCTACCACGGCGTGGTCTATACCGAAGCCCTTGGCGCAGCGGCTTTCATCGGGCGCTGCCGCGTGGTTCCCCTGCGCAATACCGGCGCCGCTCTGGCTCCGTTCAATGCCTTTTTGATCATGCAGGGCCTTGAAACACTCGGCCTGCGCATGGAAAGACACTGTGAAAACGCCGAAAAAGTGGCCAATTTCCTGCAAAACCATCCGTCGGTGGAATGGGTAAACTATGCCACCCTGGACGACAGCCCCTACAAAGCCACCTGCGACAAAATCTGCGGCGGCCGTGCGTCAGGCATTCTCAGTTTCGGCATCACCGGCGGGCTTGAGAATGGCGCGAAATTCATCGATGCCCTGCAACTGATCTACCGCCTGGTCAACATTGGTGATGCCAAATCCCTGGCCTGTCACCCCGCCACAACGACACACCGGCAGCTCAATCCGGAGGAACTGGCAAGTGCGGGTGTCAGTGAGGATCTGGTGCGCCTGTCCATTGGCATCGAACACGTGGATGACATCATTGCCGATATCAGCCAGGCGCTGGACAAAGCAACCGCCTGATGTGATTGCCGGGTACGACGAAAGTCGTGCCCGGAACCCCCGTGATTGTCCGTACCTGCCTTGTATCCTCCGCCGGCGCAGATTACCCTTTAGGGTCAGCCAAGCCTTTTATCCGCCGCCGAGAAGAGAGTCCCCCAGTAATGAGCGACAGTGCCAAATCACGCGTCACCAGTGGTTCAAAGTTCCGCAACGAACATGGATTCTCAGCGATCAAGGATGGCATCAAGCGCTCGGGCTCGGGCATCATCGACACCAAAACCCAGCGTAAACCGTCCTGGCTGCGTGCACGCATGCCCGGCGGCGAGCGCTATGAAGCGGTGCGCAAGAACGTCAGCGAACACCGGCTGAGCACGGTCTGCCAGGAATCCCATTGCCCGAACATCGGCGAATGCTGGGCCAACGGTACCGCCACCATTATGGTGATGGGCTCCGTGTGCACCCGCGCCTGCCGCTTCTGCGCCGTTGATACCGGCAACCCCAAAGGCTGGCTGGACCATGAGGAACCGGAAAATACCGCGAAATCCGTTGAACTCATGGGCCTGCGCTATATCGTACTAACCTCCGTAGACCGGGACGATCTGGACGACGGCGGCGCCGCTCACTACGCAGCCTGCGTGTCCGCCATCAAGCAGCGCACTCCCCATGTCGCAGTGGAAGCCCTGACACCTGACTTTGACGCCGTCATGGCGCACGTTGAGAAGGTCGTGGACTCGGGCCTGGACGTTTTCGCACAGAACGTGGAAACCGTGAAGCGCCTGACCACTCGCGTGCGGGACCCCCGCGCCGGCTACGAGAAAACCCTCAGCGTACTGGCGCACGCCAAGCAATACCGTCCGGACGTGCTCACCAAGACCAGCCTGATGCTGGGCCTCGGTGAAACCGAAGAGGAAATCCTCGAAACCATGGACGACCTGCGGGCTATCGGCGTCGATATACTGACCCTGGGCCAGTATCTGCGCCCCACTCAGAACCACTTGCCGGTGGAAAAGTACGTAACCCCGGACGACTTCAATCGCTACCGCGAGATTGGCCTGGAAAAAGGTTTCATGGAAGTGCCGTCGGGCCCCATGGTGCGCTCCAGCTACCGTGCCGATCGCGTGTTCGAAAAGAACAACCTGGGCCTTGCGGTGCCAGACGTACCTGCTTCCTCCAACGCCCAGCAGATTCCGGTCAAAGCGGTAGACTGAACCACTGATCAATTCCCTGGAATAGACCTCAAACAGGGGCACCGTCGACGGACAGTTTGTGGCACACTCTGCACTCGCTTTCACTGTGTAGGGTAATTCTTACGATGTCCTGGCTTCGATCTTTCTATGACCGGCTGATTTTCCCCCGTCCTGTTCTGGTACTTCTGCTGTTTGGCGCCCTGCTGTTGATCGCCAGCCTGCGGCTGGACCAGTTCCGGCTGGATGCGTCGGCCGAGTCGCTGGTTCTTGAGGATGATCGCTCCCTGGAGCAGTACCGGGAAGTGAATCGCCGCTTCACCACCTCTGACGATTTTCTCGTTGTCACCTACACGCCGGACCAGGAATTGTTCAGCAACGAGGGCCTGGCGTTGCTGGCGTCGTTGCGAGATGAGCTCGCAGCCCTGGAGAATGTCAGCTCCACCAACAGCATCCTCAACGTCCCCCTGCTCCACAGCCCGGACCTGACCCTGGACACCGTCGACTCAGAAATCCAGACCATTGACGAGGATGACGTTGCGCCGGACACCGCCAAAAAAGCGCTACTCAACAATCCGCTCTACCCGAACCTGCTGATCAGCGAAGACGCGCGCACCACTGCGATACAGGTGAACCTGCCCACTCCCGAGCGCTATTTTGAACTGCTCCGGGAGCGCAACGAGCTGCGGGATAAAGTGCAGAGCGGCCAAGCCTCGGCAGAAGAACAGCAAAGACTGGAAACCGTCAGCCAGGCATTCATCGAGTTCACCGAGGCCCAGGGCGAGGAAAGGGACCGCACCATCAAACGGGTCAGGGGCATCCTCGACAGCTACCGTGACCGCGCCGAGATCTACCTGGGCGGCGTACCCATGATCGTTGCCGACATGATCCGTTTCATCCAGAACGACCTGTCCACCTTCGGTGTTGGTGTGCTGATCTTCCTGCTGTTGACCCTGGCAATCATTTTCCGCCAGTGGCGCTGGGTGCTGGTGCCACTGTTGTGCTGCAGCTTTACGGTGTGGCTGGTGATTGGTTACCTGAGCTGGGCGCAATGGCCAGTCACGGTGATCTCATCCAATTTCGTGTCGTTGCTGCTGATCATGACCCTGTCGCTGACCATCCACCTGATCGTTCGCTATCGGGAGTTCCAGCACGACGACCCTGAAGCCGAATCACGGGATACGCTGCGGCACACCTTGCTGGCGATGATCAAACCCTGCTTCTACATGGCCATCACCACCATTGTTGCTTTCGGCTCGCTTACCTTCAGCGGTATCCGCCCGGTGATCGATTTTGGCTGGATGATGACCATCGGCCTGACCGTGGCCTTCCTCATCACATTTATCATCTTCCCGGCCCTGCTGGCACTGCTGCCACCGCCGGTGGACGACCGGGTTCGCTCCAACCGAATTCCCTTTACCGATTGGTTTGCGCGGTTTACCGAGCACTACGGCAAAACCGTACTAGTCGGCTCCGCCATCCTCGCGGTGCTCTGCGTCATCGGCCTAAACCGCCTGACGGTGGAAAACAGCTTCATCGACTACTTCAAGTCCAGCACCGAAATCCACCAGGGCATGATCACCATTGATGACCGTCTGGGAGGCACGACCCCACTGGATGTGGTAATCACAGACGAGAAACCACCCGAAAGCGAAGCCGGCGGCGACCCCTTTGCCAGTGATTGCGATCCGTTTGTGGAGGACTGCGAGGGTGCCGAGGAATACCGGGACACCTGGTTCACCTATCAGAAGATGGACCGCCTGGGTAAGGTTCACGACTACCTGGACAGCCTGCCAGAGACCGGCAAGGTCATGTCCATCGACACCACCCTGGACATCCTTGCCCAGGTTAACGGTGGCGAGCCCCTGAATGCCCTGGAACTGGCGTTCGTACCCTCGGCGGTGCCGGACGATCTGAAGGACATTCTTCTGACCCCCTACATCAGCGAAGAACACGACCAGGCCCGCTTCAGCATCCGCATCCTGGAGACCTCCCCGGACCTGCGCCGGCAGGCGTTGCTGGACCGCATCCGCACTCACCTCACCGAAGAGATGGGCTTTGAGGACGATCAGGTGAAGCTTACGGGCATGACGGTGATGTACAACAACATGCTGCAAAGCCTGTTCGATTCGCAGATCAAGACCATCGGCATTGTCTTCCTGGCCATCATGGTGATGTTCCTGATCCTGTTCCGGTCGATAAAGCTGGCGCTGATCGGCATGGCCCCGAACCTGATCGCGGCGGGTTCGGTGCTGGGCCTGATGGGGTGGCTGGGCATTCCGCTGGATATGATGACGATCACGGTGGCGGCCATCACGGTGGGGATCGCAGTGGACGATACCATTCACTACATCCACCGTTTCAAGACGGAATTTGAGAAAGACGGCGACTACCTCGCCACCATGCACCGCTGCCACCGCAGCATCGGGCAGGCGATGTTCTTTACCTCGCTGACGATTATTACCGGGTTTTCGATCCTGGTGCTGTCGAATTTCATCCCGACCATCTACTTCGGGTTGTTTACGGGCTTTGCCATGTTTATGGCTCTGGTGGGGGCGCTTACGTTGTTGCCTCGGCTTATTGTGCTGGTTAAGCCGTTCGGGGCTGAATTGTGAGTAACACTCTCCTAGCCTTCACAATTTGGTGATTGTCGCACCGATGTAGGCCCTTCCCGGAAACGCTACGAGCACATCCATGTGCGCTTGACTTCGGCCTTCCCTGGCCGAAGACATTCCGGGAAGGGCCTACACCGGCGCTCCTTGCAGACTCGGTGATATCGCGTGAGTAAGGCGATATTTTCCAGGTTGAACAAAGCGGCGGGGCGGGCCTTCAGAAACCGTGGAGCGCCAGGGATGGCGCGACCGAGCCCTACAGGGACGTATTCACGGGCGTGTTTCTGAAGCCCCGCCCCGCCGCGACCTGACTCCCAACCAGCAGGCTACAGTCACAAAAAAACCGCCCAAGCCAGAGGCAAAGGCGGTTTTTTTCGGGCTCCGGGGGTTAACCCGGAAAACAGATGTTTACTGCATACCCTGCTGCATCTGACGCTGCTGTTGCATCTGCTGCTGCATTTGCTGCATACGCTTGTTCAACTCGTCACGCTGCTCCTGAGTGAACACAGCATCCACCTTGGCCTGCATCAGAGTAGACATTGCTGTCATCTCGCCAGTTACATCACCCAGCTTCTCGGCGTTGTCACGAATCGCGTCTTCGTCGTAATCCGGCTTGATCTGAGCCTGGATCTGCTGCTGCAGTTGCTGGGCTTCGCCCTGAAGCTCCTGAATCTCAGCCTGCATCTCTTCAATGATGCCGCGAATTTCTTTCTGCTGGTCTTCACTCAAGCCAACCATCTGAGCCAGCTGATCAACCTGGTCCGGCTGCCCGCCAGATTGCTGCGCCATCGCCGGAGAAGACAGCCCGATAGCAATCAGGGCAATTCCGAACAGTTTCACGAGCTTCATAGAAATCTCCACTAATCGATTATTTAAGTCGCTTTGGGTTTTCGAGCCCTACACCCTAAATCAAAACAACCGGGTATTTCACCCCGAACCCCCTTCTTTTTGTACATACTTCACACCCTCGCATGCCTCAGCTCCCACCATGGGCGGGTTGAGAGAAATGTGAAAATTTAGTCATTCCCGTCCATAATGGCGCCGTTCAGCCACTTCAGGAGTATCAACCATGGCCATTAACTGGTTTCCAGGGCACATGCACAAGGCCCGCAAGGAAATCAAAAAGGTAATGCCCCAGATGGATCTCATTATCGAGGTCGTGGACGCGCGCCTGCCGTTCAGCAGCGAAAATCCGCTGGTCCCTGCCCTGCGCGGCGATACGCCCGTCATCAAGGTGCTTAACAAGCGAGACCTGGCTGACCCGGCCATTACCGAACAATGGCTCGGCTGGCTGGAAAAGGAACGTGGCGTTCGGGCCATCACCATGACCCACAACCAGCGCGCGGAAGCCCTCGACATCCTGCGACTGGCCGGTGAAATGACGCCGGATCATGATCGCCAGAAACGGGCGCTGCGGGTGATGATCCTGGGCATCCCCAATGTCGGGAAGTCCACGCTGATCAATACCATGGCGGGCCGGCCGGCGGCCAAGACCGGAAATGAGCCCGCAGTGACCCGGGCGCAGCAGGCCATCAAACTGCCAGACAACGTTCTGCTCTATGACACACCGGGGTTTCTCTGGCCCAAGCTGTCTCCGGAAGCCTGCGGATACCGCCTGGCTATTAGTGGCGCCATTCGCAGTGCGGTGATTGAGTTTGAGGACGTGGCGTTATTCGAGGCGGATTACCTGCTGGACGCGTATCCCGAACTGGCAATGGCGCGCTACGGGTTTGAAGAAAGGCCCCGGGACGGCCTGGCACTGATGGACGGCATCGCGGAAAAACGACGGTTCCTGGGGAGAGGTGGGGTTCCGGACCTGCACAAGGTGTCGGAAATACTGCTTAACGAATTCCGCTCCGGGAAGCTCGGGCGAATTTCGCTGGAGACGCCCGCCATGGTCGAGCAGGAAGCCCGGGAAGAGGCTGAACGTCAACGCGAGAAATCCGACAAAGCCTGATCATCGAGACCACAACGGCATACGTTGAACCATCCCGCCGCCACATAGGCGGACGGCAGTGCGTCGAACATATCACGTGCCGTGCGAACCAGATGGGGCTGGTCGTAGAACCCGGCCTCTGTCGCCAACCGGGAGACGGATATACCCGGTTTCCAGAACGCCAATGCCCGGTTGATCTTCAGGTGCAGGAGAAAGCGGCGCAGCGGCACGCCCGTTTCCTGGCGAAACAGATGCGTCAGCCGTGACGAGGACAGCCCGACACTTTGAGCCAGAGAGTTCAGTTCCAGGCGTTCCGGCAGTTCTGCCCTCAGCTTCCTGCAAATGCCCGCTATACGGTCGTCCAGCGCAACGGGCGCGTGCCCGCTCTGAGAGATCACTCTTGCCAGCGCGCAGGCCATGGCCTCGCAGTCTGTCTCCCCGGGATCAGGCAGACCCACACCGGTCAACGAAAGATCCGTGGAGGCCATGCCTGCCGTAACGGATTTCAGGGACCGCCAGTAAACGCTGTCGGGGTCGAGCTGGACGCTCCAGATTCTGGCCTCCCCAGGCTCCAGTGCCTGGGGAACGTCAGGGGCTACGATGGCGGCGCGGGTTTCCCGCCATTCACCATCCACAGCCAGCCGAAAGGGACTGTCGAGCCCCACCAGCAAGGAAGCGCTTATGTGGCGGTGGGAGCGGTTGGGCATCAACTGTCCGAGTACCTGCCAGTGATCCTGCCACAAAAACAAGGTGCCCTTGTGGCCCTGACCGATCGTTGGCGTTTTGAAGGGCGGTGCCTGCATGGTGTCACTCAACTCTGCATTTCCCTGCAAGCATACCTCAAGCAGCCTTGGTTCAGTGACTCTGAGGCTGGCGCCCACCGTCTTGACCACCCTGTGCATGAGGTACCGGTAAGCCCAGTTTCGCCGCAAACTCGATGCTAACGAAGATCGGCCCGATCAGCAGGAACACCAGGTCTTCCACGAACGACGGCTTCTTGCCTTCAATTTTATGGCCGACCACCTGGACCGCCCAGGCAACGATCCAGACCACAAGGCTGGTCCAGAACAGGGACAGACCGCTGGCCAGCACACTCTGTATGGCCCACAAAGACAGTACAAACCAGCCCGCCATCAATACGAACACCCAAAGCGACAAACGCAGATAGACGATACCCGACAAGCCCGCGAGAATCGTGGCGCCGTTGACCCAATAGGCCCCAGAGCCAGAAAGGCCAAGCCAACTGCCTACCGGTATCAGCCAGAACAATCCCAGTGTTGATATCAGGATTGCCGGAACGCAGGCAATATGGACCCACTGGTTGACGGTGTTCTGATGGCTGTCGCCGTAGTCATGCAGAAATTGAGACAGTGAACGCACGGTGAATCTCCCTCGGGTTATTGTTGATAAACGCCATCTTACCAACGTCCATGATCGCCGCCTTGTACGTAACGGCTATGCCAGCTCGCCTGGCCTCTTCTTGCACCTTACCAAGGTCAAATATCGCCGCAGCGCCAAAGCGCCTAGACTGATGGTTATAGTCAGAGACAGAGGGGACCGGCCCGGTTCGCGGTGCAGGCCCCGCTAAGGAGGAAAGTATGAGACGGGTTGTAGTTACCGGAATGGGCATTGTTTCCTGCCTCGGCAACTCCACGGATGCGGTGCTGGAAAGCCTCAAGGCCGGCAAATCGGGCATCCGGTTCAATGAAACCTATCGTGACATGGGCTTCCGCAGCCAGGTGGCAGGTTCTGTTGATGTGGATACGTCGGTCATCGACCGTAAAACCCGACGCTTCATGGGCCAGTCGGCGATGTACAGCTACCTCGCCATGGAGCAGGCCATTGCGTCCTCACGATTGACAGACGATCTGGTCTCCAATGACCGTACCGGCCTGATTGCCGGCTCCGGCGGCGCGTCCAGCGCCAGCCAGGTGGAGGCCGTCGACATCATGCGTGAAAAAGGTGTCAAACGCATCGGGCCCTACATGGTGCCACGGATCATGACCAGTACCGTGTCGGCCTGTCTGGCCACCGCGTTCAAAATTCGCGGCGTGAACTACTCCATGTCATCCGCCTGCGCCACCAGCGCCCACTGTATTGGCCACGCCGCGGAGCAGATCCAGTCTGGCAAGCAGGACATTGTATTCGCTGGCGGTGGCGAGGAAGAGGACTGGAGCCTGACCATGCTGTTCGACGCCATGGGCGCCTTGTCCACCAAGTATAACGATGCCCCGGAAACTGCATCCAGACCCTTCGACGCCGGCCGTGATGGATTCGTTATCGCAGGGGGTGGCGGCATGGTGGTAATGGAAGAGCTTGAGCATGCCCTCAAGCGCGGTGCCCCCATTATTGCCGAGCTGACCGGTTATGGCGCCACGTCCGACGGACACGACATGGTCGCCCCCTCTGGCGAAGGCGCCATGCGTTGCATGCAACAGGCGCTGTCCACGGTTGAGACACCGGTGGATTACATCAATGCACACGGCACCAGCACGCCGGTGGGCGATGTGGCGGAGATGAAGGCGGTACGGAACGTCTTCGGTGATAAAGTGCCGCAGATTTCGTCCACAAAGTCGCTATCCGGCCACTCTTTAGGCGCATCGGGTGTTCATGAAGCGATCTATTCCCTGATCATGCTGCAGAACGGATTTATTGCGGGCACTAAAAACCTGACAAACCTGGATGACACCATTGCCGGAATGCCGGTTGTGGGGCCTGATTCCAAAGCGGCGCCACTGAATACAGTGATGTCCAACAGCTTCGGGTTCGGCGGCACCAATGCCTCGCTGGTATTCGGAAAAGCCTGACTTCCTGACGAGCCTAGCTTGTGGGCTCGTCCGTGAGTTCCTTGCCGCCGTTCAGGGACAGTAGCTCCAGCTCCTCGGCCAACCCCGAACGCCACGGGAGCTGCTTGACGCCAAAGGTGTTGCGGATCTTGGTGCAGATCATGGTGGCGTTCGCGGGCTCCAGGGTTGCCCATGCGGGCGTTTCATCCACCACCCGGATACCATCGGGAATACCCCTCAAACCGGTGATTGCAAGCCCCAGCTCATAGAGAGAGATATCTTCCGCACCGGCATACTGATAGGTGCCCCACACCTCCGCACCACAGTCTATCTGCTGCACAATCGCGGTAATCACCCGGGCAAGATCACTGACAGTCACAGGTTGGCCACGGCATTTACCGGGTAACTTGATGGTGTCGGACCCTGCGGCAACGGACTGCACCTTGCGGACAAAGCGCCCCAGGCTCCAGCCCGTCCTCAGAATGATATGCCGCGGCAACAACGTTCTCAGCGCCTGTTCGCATTCCCACTGCCAGTTACCCAGCTCGTTACAGGGCTGACCGGGATTGGAGGCAATATAGGCACTCTGCTTTCGGCCGTCGAACACGTAGGAAGACGACAACTGCAACAACGCGATATTGTGCTCACAGGCGTGCTCAGCCAGTGCCACAGGCAACGAAAACGACGCCTTGTGGGCCAACTCGGGGTTCTTTTCCGCACTTTCAGGGTCCGCAAGCCAAAGCGCGTTCACGATCAGATCAGTGTCGTCGGGAACCCAGCCTTCCAGCGCCGAAAGATCCGCGGTTTCAAGCTCGCTGATCAGCAACGGGCTGACATGGAGCGAGGTATTCCTTAAACGCTCCAGCAATACCCGCCCCAATGGGCCATAATCATGAACAACAAGAACGTGCACGAGCGCTCATCGCCTCCGGTTTCTATCTTCGCAACGGGTAACAATACCGTTGCCACTTTATCGGTATGCTGCTGTAAGTCTTTACCACACTGTAATCGTTCCCACAGCTTGTTGGAACGCGTGCACGGGATATCACTGATATGACGGGCACCCGATACCGTTCGAGCCAATGGCACGCGGTGTACACCCCATAGAATACGTGTCGGAGTACTGAGCAGACCTGACGAGCATACAACAACAGGATCCTACATGCTGAAACAACAAAGCCATATCGTTGCCCCCATTCCGGATGAGCTCCGCACCCGCGCACTTTATACCGTCAATGAGCTCCGGGAGCGGGGAAAGGCGGACAAGATAGCCATCGACAAACTGTTCGAACTGATTGTCGAGATGACCGACAACGGTCTGGATTTCTTTTTCCTGGAACCCCTGCGCCGGCTGAATGCCAGCAGCATGCTGATGGGTATGGCCAGAATGGGCATCGGCAGCATGCTCAAAGGCAGCAAGATGGTCGTCCACAAAGTCCTGAAGAAACTGGACGACCGCAGCCTGGCCGCGATTCTCGACTTCATCGAGGAAATCATCCACGAGCCGGAACCCGCTTCCTGATCACCTACCCTGCTGCGGTGTTGCCCGAATCCTCGTACAGCCTGGGCACCCGGGCTGTAATACCCGTTAGCAGTTCGTAGCCAATGGTACCGGCGTGTTGCGCCACTTCATCCACACTGACATGCCGCCCCCAGAGCTCCACAGAGTCGCCAGGACAGGCGTCAGGGGCGCCCTTCAGGTCCACGGCCAGCATGTCCATGGACACCCTGCCAATCAGGCGTATGCGGTTACCGCCGACCCACGCCGGAGTGCCCGTGCCGGCATGGCGAGGATAGCCATCACCATAGCCAATGGCCACAATCCCCATTCGTGTTTCCTGAGTCGCGGTCCAGCTGTAGCCATAGCCCACGGACTCTCCCGGTTGTAGCGTTCGCACGGCGGTTAAAGGGGCTTCCAGTGTCATTACCGCTTCCAGTCCCAGCTCCGGGCCAGTCTTGCCCAAGGTCGGGGAGGCGCCGTAAAGCATGATGCCGGGACGGGTCCAGTCGAACGACGGCTGGGCAGGAAGAAAATGGGCGGCGGAATTGGACGCGCTTTTCTCAAGTTTTGGCCAGTCCACCACGGCTTCACTGAATATTCGCGTCTGCTGGTCCGTGTCATCGCTGGAGATATCGTCCGCACAGGCAAAGTGCGTTACGAAACCCGCCACCTTCTCCGCCGCGGCAATGGTACCCAGTCGTGCCATAACATCGGCCAGTGCGCTCGGCGCGAAACCAAGCCGATTCATGCCGGTATTCACTTTTACCCAGACCGTCGGCGTCCCACCAGCCTGCTCCAGCCAGTCCAACTGATAATGACTGTGGACCACCACTTCAAAACCTTCGCGAACACACATCGCGACGTCCTCGGCACTGTGCATGCCCTGCAACAACACCACAGGATGGTCAACACCGGCCTCACGGATCGCCAGGGCTTCTTCCAGACAGGCAACGGCAAATTTGGGTGCATCGCTCGCCAGGGCCCGTGCGACTTCACGGATGCCATGGCCATAGCCATCGGCCTTGATAACGGCCATCGCCCGGGCCGGGCTGGCCAGCCGACAGGCGAGGCGATAGTTGTGGCGGAGTGCACGGGTATCAATACGGGCAAGGGTCTTCCGTGGCATTAATAATCCCCGCCGTAATCGCCGTGGGCCAGATCCTCGAACTTGGTGTACTTGCCGATGAAGGCCAGTCGCACAGTGCCAATGGGGCCGTTACGTTGCTTACCGATGATGATTTCGGCAATGCCCTTGTCGGAGGTGTCTTCGTTGTAGACCTCATCCCGATAGACAAACATGATGACGTCCGCGTCTTGCTCGATCGCACCGGATTCCCGCAGGTCCGAGTTGACCGGGCGCTTGTTCGGCCGCTGCTCCAGGCTCCGGTTCAGCTGCGAAAGCGCCACGACCGGGCAGCTGAGCTCCTTGGCGATCCCTTTCAGGGACCGGGAGATCTCGGAAATCTCGGCGGTCCGGCCCTCGGTGTTGCCGGGCACCCGCATCAACTGGAGGTAATCGACCATGATCAGGCCAAGCTTGCCTTCGTTCTCCCGGGCAATACGACGAGCCCGGGAACGCATTTCGGTTGGGCTCAGACCAGGCGTGTCGTCGATATAAAGCGGCTTGTCTTTCAGCAGACTCACCGCGGATGTCAGCCTGGGCCAGTCGTCCTCTTCAAGCTTACCGCTACGAATCCGGCTCTGATCAATACGCCCTAGTGACGACAACATACGCATGACCAGCGCATCCGCCGGCATTTCCATACTGAACACCAGAATCGGCGCGCCGGTGCTTATCAAGGCGTTCTCGACGATATTCATGGCAAAGGTGGTTTTACCCATGGACGGTCGCCCCGCCACGATCAACAGATCCGAGGGCTGCATCCCCGACGTCCACTCGTCCAGGTCCTTGAAGCCCGTGGTCAGACCCGTTGTAGTCTCGCCGGACTCGAACAGCTCCTCAATGCGACTGAGGGCCTTGGTGAGAATCGGGTTGATGGCCTGGGGGCCAGAGCCTTCCTTGACCCGCGATTCGGCGATCTGGAAGACGTTACGCTCGGCTTCATCCAGGATCTCGTTGCTGTTCCGGCCCTGGGGGTTAAACGCCGAATCGGATATCTCGCCGGACACCTGCACCAGTTGTCGCAGAATAGAGCGCTCCCGCACAATCTCGGCATAGGCGCGGATATTGGCGGCACCGGGTGTCTTCTCGGCCAGCTCTGCCAGGTAGGAAAGCCCACCCGCGTCTTCGATATCACCGGCACGCTCCAGGAATTCGGTCAGCGTGACAACATCAAGCGGTTCGCTTTCGCCCGCCAGTCGCTCGGCAGCACCAAAAATGAGGCGGTGATCCTGGCGATAAAAGTCGCCAGCGGAAATGATCTCCGAGATTTCATCAAATCGGCGGTTGTCCAGCATCAGGCCACCAAGCACCGCCTGTTCGGCCTCCACGGAATGAGGTGGAACCTTGATTCGGCTGGTCTCAGGGTCGCTGTTTACCGGTTTGAAATTCGGGTTGGCCATGGAAACGTCTTCGTCTGGGCATCACATCCGTGACAGTTTACGGGGATTGTCGATGCGATGGGAGAGCTACGGAAAACACAAATCATACACCAGAAAGCAACAGGCCCGGAATCCACCTGAGTGGATTCCGGGCCTGTATGGCTGCACCGGGTAGTAACCCGATGTTCAGACTAAACCGTCAATTTACTCGGCCACAACAGCCAGGTTAATGTGAACGGTTACGTCAGAGTGCAGCTGAAGCTCGATTTCGTACTCGCCAACCACGCGGAGCGGGCCTTCGGGCAGACGAACTTCACTTTTCTCAACGTCGGTACCGGTGGCGGTAATCGCATCTGCGATGTCACGCACACCGATGGAGCCGAACAGCTTGCCTTCTTCACCAGCCTTGGAGGTAATGGTGACTGAGGCGCCTTCCAGAGCTTCGCCACGAGCCTGGGCCGCAGCCAGCTTCTCAGCTGCCGCTTTCTCCAGCTCTGCACGGCGCTCTTCGAACGCTTTCAGGTTGTCAGCGGTTGCCGCAACAGCTTTGCCATAAGGCAGAAGAAAATTACGACCGTAACCGGCCTTTACCTTGACCTTGTCACCCAGTGAACCAAGGTTTGCTACTTTTTCGAGCAGAATAACATCCATCTCGTTAACCTCTTCGTGCTTTATTCAGCCGGGCCGGAGGGCTTCATTCGCCTCCGGATGTCCAGCCAGCTATCCACAAAAGCCAGAACTACCAACAGAATCATCAGGCTTGGACCAAGCAGTACCAGTGCCAGGTAGAACAGCACCAACCACTGACCACTCAGGTTTTTACGACCGACAACACCATGAACCAGGGCCAGGCCCGCAACAAACAGCGGCAAACCTCCAACCCAGCCCAGCAGCATGGAATTCAACCCGAGAACGGGCCCTGCCACCATGGTAATCACACAGATAACCGCGATTGCCGGTGACAGCCGGAGCGAGTGAAACTCGGTCCGGAATCCGCCGGGGTTGTACAACCCGGCCTGCCAGGATCTTGCCAGCATGGTCATGCACACCCCGATTACCAGGTAGGTGCCCGCCATGCTCGCATTCATGGTTTGCCGAATGACTGTTTCCAGCTCACTGCCAAGACTACTGGCAATTTCGGCGTTGTACTCTTCGTAAAATCTCACCCCGGCCTGCACCAGATCGTTCAACAGATCCGGGTACACCAAGGGCAACATCAAGCCTGTCACAATCCCCAGGAAACTGCCTGCGAGCAGCGCTTTCTCCCACGACAGGGTTATTCTCAGGATGGACGCCATCAACATTGCCTGAAGCAACACCACCAGGGCCGTCGGGTCCTGCCCGAACCAGCTCCAGCCGAGTGCCGGAAGCAATGCCCAGAGGCCGATACTAAGCCCCTGGCTGATACCCAGTCTGAGAATGACCAGGCCAATAACCGCCGCACCTATCCAGAACAACAAGGGTATTGCAGTGGTAACTGCTGCCACCCCGCCTGCCTGCAGAGGACCGCGCATTACAAACTGTGCCAGTGCACGCATGGTCCCGGGTCCTGTTTATTCTGTTACTTAGTTGTCGTGGCTGTCCGAATACGGCAGCAGTGCCAGGTAGCGGGCACGCTTGATAGCGGTAGCCAGCTGACGCTGATAGCGTGCCTTGGTGCCGGTAATACGGCTGGGCACGATCTTGCCGGTTTCAGTGATGTAACCTTTCAGGGTGTCCAGATCCTTGTAATCGATCTCTTTAACACCTTCTGCCGTGAAGCGGCAGAATTTACGACGTCTGAAAAAACGAGCCATAACTTAACTCCTCAACTCCGGTGATGGTTTTACTCTTCTTCGTCCTGGGTTTCAGCCTGCTGACGTGGCTCGTCAGATTCAGCTGAACGACGCGGACGATCATCGCCGCCACGACGGTCTTCACGGGACTCGGAAGCTTTCATCGGGGACAGTTCGATGTCGGCACCATCGCGGCGCAGGATCATGTCGCGGATGATGGCATCGTTGAAACGGAAGTTGTGAGTCAGCTCGTCCATCGCTGCCTGTGAACATTCAATGTTCATCAGAACGTAGTGAGCCTTGTGAATCTTGTTGATCGGGTAAGCCAGGTGACGACGGCCCCAATCTTCCAGGCGATGTACCTTGCCGCCATCTTCATTGATGACGCCGGTATAGCGCTCGATCATCGCGGGCACCTGCTCGCTCTGATCCGGGTGTACCATAAATACGATTTCGTAGTGACGCATGAGTTCTCCCTACGGTTTAAACAGCCTCCAGCACAGGCACCGGTTTCAACAAACAGGGCAAATGCAGAAAGCAAGGAGGTGGCAGGCAAAGCTGCCGGCTTCTTTTTGCTTTTATCAACAAGACATTACGTATAAAGCCTGCTCAAAAAGCCGATATTGATCACCAGGATTTCAGGCAATACAACATCGCCCCCTGAAAAGGGGGTCACGTATTCTAGGCGTGTGGCTGATACTATGCAAGCCGTTGACGCAAGGCTTCGTAAAGGCAGACACCGGTAGCCACCGACACATTGAGACTGTCCACGTGGCCAAGCATGGGGATATTGATCAACAGATCACAGTGTTCCCGGGTCAGGCGCCGCATACCTTTGCCCTCGGCACCCATTACCAGAGCGACCGGGCCGGTAAAATCCGCTTGATACAGGGTATTGTCCGCCTCGCCGGCGGTGCCAATGAGCCAGACGCCATCATCCCTGATCGTACGCATAAACCGCGCAAGATTGGTGACACGTACCAGAGGTACGGTTTCAGCCGCGCCACAGGCCACTTTCCTGACGGTCGGCGACAACGACGCAGACTTATCCTTGGGCACGACCACAGCCTGGACACCCACGGCATCAGCGGTTCGCAGGCAGGCGCCCAGGTTATGGGGATCGGTAACCCCATCCAGGATCAACAGAAACGGCGGCTTGTCAGACCCTGACAGCATGGCCAGGAGATCGTCCTCACTCCATTCACGGCTTTCGGAAACCGCGGCCACAACACCCTGATGCACGCCGGCTACGCGCTGATCCAGTTCCTTGCGATGAACCACCTGCCAACGGACTCCAAGCTCATTCAGAGTTTCCGTTACCGTTTTGACACGGCGATCTTCGCGGCCAGTCTGGATCCACACCTGCTGCAAACGCTCCGGCTCACGTTTGAGGACGGCCTCAACCGCATGCCAGCCAAAAATGTACTCTTCAGACACGGCCTATTTTCCTGACTTGCGGGGCTTTCGTTTCTTGTCAGCGCCGGCGGTTTTAGCCGGTGCCTTCTTGCTCTTGCCCTTACCCAGTGCAAGCTTGGCCGCTTCCGCCACCAGCTTGTCACGGGCCGACATTTCGCCATCATCATCGAACGTTGGCGTGACCGCGTCGGACGCCCCCGATTTGCCAGAGGGCCTTGAACCAGTCGCTTTCCTGCGGCGAGGTTTGGCGGCCGCATCACCAGCCGTGTCCCGGTCAGCCCTTGGAGCACGGCCAGCAGTGGATTTGCCACCCTTACCTCGCCCCTTACCTTTGCCCTTGCCCTTATCCCGCGGCTCTCGCTTGGTGACCTCCAGTGCATCCCGGTCGGCTTGGCGATGCTGTGGCTCGCTTACCAGTTCCAGGTCCACCT
Source organism: Marinobacter sp. M5B (assembly GCF_042604615.1). Taxonomy (NCBI): domain Bacteria; kingdom Pseudomonadati; phylum Pseudomonadota; class Gammaproteobacteria; order Pseudomonadales; family Marinobacteraceae; genus Marinobacter; species Marinobacter sp. M5B. The sequence goes on along the minus strand of NZ_CP156894.1, from coordinate 1,224,286 downwards.
TGCGGTCTTCCATGCCCACACGCATCACCTTCACGCGGACCTCATCGCCCAACCGGAAGCTCATAGCGGTACGCTCGCCGATCAGGCGATGTTTGGCAGCATCGTGATGGAAGTAGTCACCACTGAGGGTAGACACATGCACCAGGCCCTCAATGTAAACCCCGGAAAGTTCCACAAAGAAACCGAAAGGCACAACGGCTGCAATCACGCCGTCGTACTCCTCGCCCACGTGATCCTTGAGGTATTCGCATTTGAGCCAGGCCATGACGTCCCGCGTTGCGTCGTCGGCGCGGCGCTCCGTCATCGAGCAGTGCTCACCCAGTTGATGCATTCTGGGAAGGTCATAAGGGTAATCCGCCAGTTCCGGGTCACGCTTGGGCGGCACCGATACGTCTTTGCTACCGTCCTCGCCGTGAATCACGGACTTGATACCGCGATGCACGATCAGATCCGGATAACGGCGAATCGGCGAGGTGAAGTGGGCATAACTGGCAAACCCCAGACCGAAATGGCCACCCTCATCCGGGCTGTAGACGGCTTGGCTGAGAGAGCGCAGCATCACCGTCTGAATGACATTCGCGTCGGAACGGTCTGCAATACTGGACAACAGCGCCTGATAATCAGCGGAGGTTGGCTTGTCTCCACCCCCCAGTTGCAGCCCCAGCTCGCCCAAGAAAAGCCGCACCGCATTGAGACGCTCCTCGGATGGGCCATCGTGCACCCGGTACAGTGATGGCACCTTGTGCTTCTTGAGGAATCGCGCCGTCGCCACGTTGGCGGCGAGCATACACTCCTCAACGATCTTGTGGGCGTCGTTGCGCTTGACCGGAACGATTTCCTCGATTTTGCGACTGGCGTCGAATATGACCCGGGTTTCCGTGGTTTCAAAATCGATGGCACCACGCTCAGTCCGGGCTTTGCGCAGCAATTTGTAGAGGTTGTAGAGGTTGTGCAGGTGCGGCAGCACATGCGCGTACTGCTCCGACAGCCTGTAACCCGGCTCGGAATCCGGCCGCTCAAGCATGTCACTGACCTTGTTGTAGGTCAGTCGCGCGTGGCTGTGCATCACCGCCTGATAGAAGGTATAGCCACTGACGCTGCCGTTGGCACTGATGGTCATGTCCGCCACCATGCACAGCCGATCCACACCCGGGTTCAGTGAACACAGGCCGTTGGACAGCTTTTCCGGCAGCATCGGCACCACGTGATCCGGAAAGTAGACGGAGTTGCCACGGTTAATCGCTTCTTCATCCAACGGTGAGCCGGGACGCACGTAATGGGACACATCTGCGATCGCTACCAGCAGACGGTAGCCACCACGCGGGCGCGGCTCACAATAGATCGCGTCGTCAAAGTCCCGGGCGGTTTCGTCGTCGATGGTCACCAGGCGCAGGTTGCGGATATCCACCCGATTCTGCTTGTCCTTTTCGGTCACCTCATCGGCAATACCGGCAATCTGCTCACCGACGGCCGGCGGCCAACTGTGAGGGATATCGTAGGAACGGATGGCCACATCGATTTCCATACCCGGTGCCATGTGCTCGCCAAGTACTTCCACCACCTTGCCCGTTGGCTGGGTACGCACCGTAGGCTGGCGCAGGATGTCGACCACGACGTATTGGCCGTGCCGTGCATCATTAATGTGCTCTGCCGGAATCAATACTTCGTGGTTGATGCGAGCGTTCTCCGGAACCACAAAGGAGATGCCGCTTTCCTGAAACAGACGACCAACGGTTTGATGGGTACGATACTCCAGCACCTCTACAATCACCCCTTCGCGACGACCACGATCGTCCACCCGGTCCACCCGGGCGGCAACGCGGTCACCGTGGAAAAGCTGGCGCATCTGGCGGGCTGTCAGGAACAGATCCGACCCCCCATCATCCGGGATCAGAAAACCGAACCCGTCTTTGTGCCCCGTGACACGGCCTGTAACAAGATCCGCTTCTTCAATGGGCAGATAGGCTCCCCGGCGATTACAGATCAGTTGTCCGTCCCGGCACATGGCAATCAGCCGGCGCCGAAGGGCTTCGATGCCCTCCTCGGACTGCTGCCCCAACTCGCTACACAGAGTCTCGTGAGTGGCCGGCGCTCCCCGCTCCTTCAGATGGTCGAGAATGAACTCCCGACTCTGAATCGGGTTGTCGTATTTGCTGGCTTCACGCTGCGCGTGTGGGTCTTTGTCGGTCTTCTTTCTGGAAACCATTCGTATCCTTAGTCTGACTTCCCTGCTGGAAATCAATCGTTATATTGCGTTTGCAAAAGAGTATAACGCCGCCAGCACCCGCCTGCCTAACCGACCGCCTAAAATAGACGTAAAAACCGGCCCCGGCGGGACAAAAAATATTTGACAGGCTTTTTCCGAATGATTAAAGTACGCGCCATCGGTTGACGGCAATGCCCGCAGCTGCGGCAGAAAGCCCGGAAATTCAACGAAGTAAAACGTTTGAATGCCCACCGGGAAGACTGCAAATCACCTGCCGAGGTGGTGAAATTGGTAGACACGCTAGCTTCAGGTGCTAGTGGGGGCAACCCCGTGGAGGTTCAAGTCCTCTCCTCGGCACCACTTCCTCCCTCAGGAAGTGTTAAGAATCCAACACCTTTATAAGCACATGTCGCAACAGATCTGCGCTCGAAAACGCATGACTCTCCGCACGTTCGCGAAGAGCCTGACCGCAGCCCTGGCTTACTCCACCAGCCCCGACAAATACTCCGAGAGCCGTTGATAGGTGTAATTCACCCGGGCATAGGCCGCAGAAGGCGCTCTTTCGAACTCCCGCCCACAGGCCCGGCTGCCGCCATGACGATTCAGGTAGGCGATGTTGATCAGGTTGGGCTGGTCTGCCACGAACTCGCTGGAATTGTCGAACGGGTAGTAGAACGCCCAGTCAAACCCTTCTGTATTGCTGACCCCAGGCGTGGAACTCATTTCTTCATCCAGGAAGCCAAACCTTAGCGGCCTGAAACGGTCATTGCGAGTATCGAACTCCAGCGCCGGCGAGGTGAACTCGTCCGGTAGCGTGATACTGCCGGTGACCGTGAAAGGCTGCTGAGCAGACACCACCTGCGCCGCATCAACGTCCTCCGGATCAATATCCCCTTCGCAGGATTGGACGCTACTCGTGAGCGCCACAATCTCCTCGTTCACGCCATCGACGGAACGCGTGAAACCGAAAAAGGCATCGTTGGCGAACTGATAGTCGGGGCGCAAAATTTCCGTCTTGCTATCGGAAGTTGCTGTCAGGGACTCGACCCGGGCATCCGCCATGGTCCACTCGTAACGGATCGCCGGCGGGCCACCCAATGCCGAGGACGACGCCAGTCCAGGATGGCAGGTGGTGGTGGTTTCGAACGTCGCGGTACGGTCCTGCCAGTTGAATGTCAGCCGCTCATCGGCCCCTTCAGCCTCATGGTAGCTGGCACTCTCCTGGGACAGTGATATCGAAGGCATCCACTGCACATCGGTATCGGCGATTTTGCCACGGGCATTGATCAAGCGGGCCATCTCTCTCATTGACGGCATCATGCACCCGTTTGCCGTCACGGCCGTTAACCGGCCATCTTCCGAGTAGTCGAACTCCAGTTCAGCGGACACGCTGAGGTTGGACATTGTGGCCGGCAACTCGCTCCCCTCCCCCCGGGCGAGAACTGTCTGGCGCTCAAGGATAACCGGATCGTCCAGCTCAACCGGCACTTCCGGCAATTCCAGTTCATCAATGTTGATGTTCTCGTAATTGCCTTGGGAGGCAGCGGCATCAACCACCTGAACCACCTCGAGGGCATTGCGGGCAAAGGATATACCCAGAAGATAAACCGCCTCTTCACTCAGGTAGCGTTCACGTCCGTCACCATTGCGCAGGAGATTGGCGTACTCCGGCGGGAACTGGCTGGCCATGAAGCGTGCGAAGGCGCGGGCGTATGCGTGGGCACGGTGATCACCGGACCGGATATAGTTACTGACCAGGTTCACGTTGCCGAGAGCATCAGACAGATCGGTACTGATGACCGAAAGATCCTGCAACCCAATCAGGCGGCGCTGCCGCACCAGGTGGCTCAATGGCGTGACATTGCGCACGCCAGGTGGCGCACTAAGCAGGTAGGCGTCTTCCAGCACCACTTCCCCGATGCGGGTCTGCTCCATGGTCTGGCCAGGCAGCACCACGGCAAACAGCGGAAAGTCCCTGGGATCGATATCCGGGGATATGGACGGGTCCTGCACCAGTTCCGCAGTATCCAGCGAGAACACGCCACCTTCTCCCGTTAACGCGGTAGGCTCTCCGTCCCGCAGGGTTATTTCCGTGCCGGCGCTGTTTTCAAAGGTCATCGGGCCCGGCGTGTATTGGCTGTCACCGTCCATGTCCAGCCACACCCTGGCATTGCGCAGGTAGCCGTCAATCACCCGGCCTGTATAGGGCTCGGGCTCGCTGTAATCCTCGGCGTCAAAGTCACGGCCATCGACCGGTGACTTGTCGGATTCCTCGCCGCAACCGGCAAGGGCCAGCGTGAACAGGGCAACTGTAAAGGAGAGCAGACGTTTCATCGCGGCAACCATTGTCCTTGTTAGAGGTTGTGCCGCTACTGTAGGGGATGTTGCCGGGGGGAACCTTGATAGGTTTGGCAATTTGTAAACTTAGGTAACGAAAACGCGCCGCGGGAGCTGTCCCTGCGGCGCGCTAACGGGCACAAGCGCCTACTAGAACGAGCGCGCAACAATCTCTTTCATGATCTCATTGGTGCCGGCGTAGATACGCTGTACCCGCGAGTCCGCCCAGGCGCGGGCGATGGGATACTCCCACATGTAGCCGTAGCCGCCGTGAAGCTGCACACACTCGTCCATGACTTTGCACTGCAGGTCGGTGGTATGCTGTTTCAGCATGGCTGCCGTTGGAATATCCAGCTTCTTTTCCAGGTGCAGTTCCAGACAACGGTCACAGAAGACGCGGGCAGCGGTGATTTCCGCCTTCATCTCCGCCATTTTGAAGCGGGTATTCTGGAACGCTATCACCGGTTTGCCGAACGCCTTGCGCTCCTTCACGTAATCCAGCGTCCACTCCCACGCGGCTTCCGCAGCAGCGACGGCGGTCAGGCCCACCTGCAGGCGCTCCGCCGGCAACTCCGCCATCAGTTGGAAGAAGCCCTGGCCTTCCATTGATCCCAAAAGCTTATCCGCAGGCACCTGAACGTCCTGGAAGAACAGCTCGGAGGTGTCCTGCGCTTTCATCCCCACCTTATTCAGGTTCTGCCCTTTCTCGAACCCTTCCCAGGCGGTTTCCACCAACAACAGGCTGGTGCCCTTGGCGCCTTCTTTCGGATCGGTTTTGGCCACCACGATCACCAGGTCCGCCAGCTGGCCGTTGGTAATAAAGGTCTTGGAGCCATTGAGTACGTAATGGTCGCCAGAAGCGTTTTTCACCGCCGTGGTTTTCACCCCCTGCAAGTCGGAACCTGCGCCCGGCTCGGTCATGGCGATGGCACCGATCATTTCGCCGGTTGCCAGTTTCGGCAGGTAATACTGTTTCTGTTCTTCGGAGCCGTAATTGAGGATATAGGGGGCAACGATGTCGGAATGCAATGTCCAGCCGATGCCGGACAGGCCCGCCCTGGACACCTCCTCCATGATGACAGCGCTGTAGCGGAAGTCCGCGCCTACGCCGCCGTATTCTTCCGGCATGGTCGGGCAGAGGAAACCAAGTTCGCCGGCCTTCTTCCAGAGCTCCCGGCTGACCTGGCCATCTTTCTCCCACTGTTCATGGTAGGGCGCCGCTTCCTGTTGCAGAAACTTGCGGACGGAATCCCGGAAGCCGTCAAGGTCGGCGTCAAAGACTGTGCGTGGAATCATGGTGTACCTCGGTGAATGACTGTGTTGTGGTTGTCGTTCACCAAGTCTCGGGGGCGCGGCGTTTTCGCTCAATGATGAAAAGCATCAATCGGGCTGACCAAAACCATCGCCCATCGGTTCAGTCGGGCTGTTTCGCCTTCGCCCTCTCCTCGCCCCAGCGCGGCATCAGATCCTGGGGCAGGCCCAGGTGATCCAGAAGTCGGGCAACGATGAAATCCACTAACTCACTCACGGAATTCGGCCGGTGATAAAACCCCGGACTGGCCGGCATGATGACCGCCCCCATGCGGGTCAGGCGCAGCATGTTTTCCAGGTGCACTTCCGAAAAGGGCGCTTCCCGGGGCACCAGGATCAATTGCCGCCGCTCTTTAAGGGCGACATCTCCGGCGCGCTCGATCAGGTTGTTACTGGCGCCGGTGGCCAGGGCAGACAGGGTGCCGGTACTGCAGGGACAAATCACCAACGGAGCTTTTTCACCCGAACCAGAAGCCGGCGGGGCGAACCAGTCTTCCCGGCCGAACACCAACACTTGCCCCGGACGGGCGCTGGCATAGCTGGCAAGCGCCTCCTGCATGGCGGCGGTGTTGCCCGGTAATTTCAGATCGGTTTCCGTGGCAATCACTACCTGTGCCGCCTTGCTGACCATCACATGCACCCGGCAGTTCGCCGCCACCAGGCACTGCAACAGACGCAGGCCATACTGGGCGCCAGAGGCACCGGTAAAGGCCAGATTGATCACCCGCTGTTTTTCAGACGCTGCCGTCATAACTGAAGTTTCCTGATTGGATAGCGGAGGCAGGATGCCCCGTCAGCCGGATTCGCGTTCCAGTTCGGCAATCAGCTTCTGGTGAATACCGCCAAAACCGCCGTTACTCATGATGACAATATGGCAGGGACCGGATACCTGATCCAGAACCTGGCCGATCAGTTCCTCAACGCTGGCCCCGACACGATGGCGATCCGGTGTTGCCGTCTCGGGACTACGGCCCTCAACTAATGCTGGCAACCAGTCCATGCCATTGAGGTTGGCCCAGAATACCTGATTCGCCGCTGCAGCACTGGGCAGCAGGCTCTCCTGGTGAAAACCTTGCTGCATGGTGTTGGAGCGTGGCTCGATCAGCGCAAGGATGGTCTCATCGCCCACCTTGTGGCGTAGGCCCTCCAGCGTGGTAGCGATGGCCGTCGGATGATGGGCAAAGTCGTCGTAGACACAGACACCACCAACATCCGCAAGCAGCTCCATCCTGCGTTTGACGCCCGAAAAGCGGCACAGCGCCGCCACGGCATGGTCCGGGGTAACACCCACATGGCGGGCTGCTGCGATGGCCGCGAGGGCGTTGCGCACGTTGTGCAGGCCGGTTTGAGACCAACTGACTGAAGCCACCGGCTGTTCGTGGTGCACCACCATGAATCGACTGCCATCCTCAGCCAACAGCTCCGCCCGCCAGTCGGCCATATAGGGCACTTCGCTGCCCACAGAGGTAGCCTGCACGCTGCTCCAGCAGCCAAGTTCCAACGCCCGATCAAGATGAGCATCCAGGGCCGGGCGCACAATCAACCCACGGGACGGCACCGTTCTGACCAGATGATGGAACTGACGCTCGATGGCTTCAACGTTGTCAAAAATATCCGCGTGATCAAACTCGAGATTGTTGAGGATTAGGGTATGGGGACGATAGTGGACAAACTTGGAGCGCTTATCGAAGAAGGCGCTGTCGTATTCATCGGCCTCAATAACGAAAAAGTCGCTACTCCCCAACCGTGCCGAAACCGGGAAATCATTGGGGACCCCACCTATCAGATAGCCCGGTTCCAACCCGGCCTGCTCCAGGATCCACAACAACATGGCGGTTGTGGTGGTTTTGCCGTGGGTCCCGGCAACCGCCAGCACCCAGCGGTGACGCAGAACCTCTCGCGCCAGCCATTCCGGGCCGGACATGTAATCAATATTCTGGTTAAGAACCGCTTCCACCTCCGGGTTGCCCCGGGACATGGCGTTACCAACCAGAACCAGGTCCGGCTGAGGCTTGAGGTTGTCAGGATCGTAACCTTCCATTAACCCGATTCCCTGGGCCTCCAACTGGGTACTCATGGGCGGGTAAACCCCCTGATCGGAGCCCGTCACGGTGTGCCCGAGCTCCCTCGCCAGTACGGCCAGACTGCCCATGAAGGTGCCACAGATTCCCAGGATATGGATGTGCATTCGGTTATCGACCTCTTAAATGAAACCTGCAAAGCGTCCCGTATAGAATGCGGGTCGTCAAGCGTTCCTTATGACGTTTGATGTCATGAAAAAAAAAAGCGATTGGCGTATCATCTGCCGCACTTGATGAAACTGCAGGAGGCACCAGCCGGAAATGGCCACCAGAAACGCATTCTATGCCCAATCAGGCGGTGTGACCGCCGTCATTAACGCCAGTGCCTGCGGGGTTATCCAGACCGCCCGCAAGCACCCCGATCAGATCGGTAAGTTGTACGCCGGGCGTAACGGAATCATCGGCGCGCTCAAAGAGGAACTGATTGATACCAGCCTCGAAAGCGATGAGGATATCCAGGCGCTGATCCACACCCCGGGCGGTGCGTTTGGGTCCTGCCGTCACAAACTGAAGAATTTTTCCGAGAACAAACGGGAATACGAACGCCTGATCGAGGTGTTCCGCGCTCACGACATCGGCTATTTCTTCTACAACGGTGGCGGCGATTCCCAGGATACCGCTTATAAGGTGTCCCAACTTGCCGAAAAAATGGGCTACCCGATTACCTGCATCGGCGTACCCAAAACGGTGGATAACGACCTGCCCTTCACCGACTGCTGCCCCGGTTTCGGCTCGGTGGCCAAGTACATCGCAACCTCTACCCTGGAAGCAAGCCTGGACATTCGCTCCATGTGTGACACGTCCACCAAGGTGTTCATCCTGGAAGTAATGGGGCGCCACGCTGGCTGGATAGCCGCATCTGGTGGCCTTGCCGGAAAAGGCGAAGGCGAGCCGCCTCACGTTATCCTGTTCCCGGAAGTGCCCTTCGAGCGTGAGCGCTTCCTTGAGCGCGTGGATTTCTGCGTCAAGGAATACGGCTACTGCGTGGTCGTCGCCTCGGAAGGCGCCCAGTATGAAGACGGCCGCTTCCTGGCCGATGCCGGTGCCAAGGATGCCTTCGGCCATACTCAGCTTGGCGGTGTCGCGCCAGCGCTGGCCAACATGGTGCGCCAGGCCCTTGGGCACAAATACCATTGGGCTGTAGCCGATTACCTGCAGCGCAGTGCCCGTCACATTGCGTCCGCGACGGACGTGGAGCAGGCCTACTCCGTAGGCAAGGTGGCCGTGGAAATGGCGTTGGCAGGTAAACAGGCGCTGATGCCAACAATTGTGCGTGAACAGTCACGCCCCTATCGCTGGCATATTGGTGAGGCACCGTTGAGCGAGGTCGCCAACCAGGAAAAGAAAATGCCGATCCATTACATCACGGATGACGGCTACGGCATCACGCAAGATTGCCGCGACTACCTGGAGCCACTGATTCACGGCGAGAGCTTCCCGCCGTTCGATGATGGTCTTCCGAGGGTCGCGAAGCTCAAGAATCAGCTGGTCGAGAAAAAACTGAAGGCCGACTTCCAGTTCTAAGCCGTTGACCTACAAGAGAGGCGCCACCGAATCATCGGCTGGCGCCTTTTTTTGCAGAGCCGTTTATCCACCAGCAGCTTCGAACCGCTGCACGTAGTGCGAGAAATGGTCGAACCCGCCAACGTGCTCTTCGCCTACAAAGATCTGGGGCACCGTGTACACGGGCTTACCAATGGTTTTCTCCAGATCCGCCTTGCTGATGCCTTCCTCGATCATGTCCACGTAACGGTAGGGAATGTCCCTGATCTCGCACAGTTGCCGGGCGCGCATGCAAAAACCGCAGGATGCACGACCGTAGATGGTGACATGATCCATAAACTGACTCCTGTTCAAAACAATGGGCGACCCTGCGTTTCGCAGTCGTCGACAAGCTATAACGTATGGTGGCACGCCCAGTAGAAAAATAAAATTAATGAACTGAATAGTACCGATAGCCTGGACTGATACATCCAGCGCTATCGGTCCTCACCGTATTGCCTTACCCAATCAGGCGCTCATGTTTTCAGGCGGCTCAGTTCCGTCTCCAGCACTTTTACCTGCTCGTCCAATGTCTGGCCGCTGCCACTGACCCGTTGCGCCAATGCCCGGAGATCGTTGGCGGCGTCACCGATACGGGTGAGGTTGCGATTGATCTCTTCACTGACGGAACTCTGCTCTTCGGCCGCCGTGGCCACATGGGTGACATGCTCAACAATGGTTGCTATGCGCTCAACCACTGAGGCCAACGAGTGGTCCGCCTCGCGGGTTCCCTCCACCGCTCTTGTTGCGCGATCAACGCCACCCTTGATCACGGTGACGGCGCCGCCCACGTCGCTTTGAAGGCCATCAATCATCTGGCTGATCTCATCGGTGGACTCACGGGTTCGTGAAGCAAGCGTTCTGACTTCGTCGGCCACTACCGCGAAGCCTCTTCCCTGCTCACCGGCCCGCGCCGCTTCAATGGCTGCGTTCAGCGCCAAAAGGTTGGTCTGTTCCGCGATTCCCCGGATCACTTCGATAATGCGGTTAATGTCTTCACTGCGAGTGGCAACCTGGCCTATAGCCGTACTGGCCTCATCCATATCGCCCGCCAATGCGCCCACGCCGTCCAGGGCAGACGTCAGCGTATCCTGGGTAAAGCGGATACCATCCTGAGCCATCTGCGCGTTTTCCGCCGCTTCACCCGCGAAACCTGCCACTTCGCCGGCAGCGGCGGACATTTCGTTCATGGCGGTAACCACACTTTCGATGTCCTGATGCTGGTTTTCGGTTTGCTCATCCGTTTCCTTGGCGATCACATCCACATCCGCCGCCTGCTGGCTGACCTTGGCGTTGACCTCCTTCAGATCGTTGATCATTTCCCGTAACCGGCCCAGGAACTGGTTGAACCCGCCGGCCAGCTCGATCAGCTCCGAATGGGTATCAATGTTCAACTCACTGGTCAGATCCCCTTCGGCGCTGGCCAGATTCTTCATCCGGTCACGGATTTCGTTCAAGGGTTTGGTTACCGAGCGAACCAGCACCACCAGGATCAGGATCGCAACGACCGACACCAACACACCCACCATGGTCTGGCGCCCGGCGGTGGTGTCTACCTCGCTGGAGAGCAGGCTGGTGATTTCGGCTACGTCAGCCAACGCGGTCTGCCGTGGTAATTCGATCAACAGTGACCACTGGGCATCTGGCAGATCAATCTCTATGGGGTAAGACACGGCCAGGGTGTCGCCATCGTCATAGGTACCGCCGTCATTGTGCAGGGAAGTGTATGTTTCGGCCTGCCCGGGCAGTGCTTCCGACAACGGCCTTCCAAGATACTCGCTGTAGTGGCTGGACGCAGCAATCAGCCCCTTACTGCTCAGCAGGGTCACCCTTGATGCGCCGTTGTAGAGGTTGTCGCTGACATTCTGAATCGCTTTCTGGAGCGTAGACAGGTTGAGGTCAACGCCAGCCACGCCCGCAAATTCGTTCCCGTTCATGATAGGCACGACCAGGCTGGTCATCAGTTCGGTATAGCCCTCTTCAATTTCGTATTCGTAGGGCTCCATGATGCAGGGCTCCCGGCTATCCCTGGAACACAGGTACCATTCCGCCTCGCGAATACCGAACTCATTCCGGTTGTCCAAATACTTGGTCGAAGGATCCTCGGTGCGACTGAACACCACATCGCCCTCCAGAGAGCGGTAGTAATAGATTTCCAGGGTACCGTCATCGCTGCTGTGTTCTTCGACGCCACCGGTGAAGTAGCGGTCCTGGCCGTCGTAGGCGTCCGGCTCGAATTGGGCATAGATGGAACTCAACCCCTCCTGCTCCTCCAATACCGCACCCACCGTTTCCTGAAGGGCAACGCGGCTGATGCGGCCGGAACTATCCGCCTGTATATTCCGGTTGATGACGTTGCGGACGACTTCCGGTGTCCGATACGCTGTGGCAAACATGCCGCTGACGACCTCACCGTATTTCCCGGCGGTTGCGCTCAACCGGTCGATGGCAAGGCTGCGCACCGTGTCACGGGTTTCGGAGGTGATTCGCTGCTCCATCTGCCCCAGGGAAAGTTGGGCGGTCACCACAATACTGATTCCCATAACCAGTAGCAGCGTAATCACCAGGGCATAGAGTTTGAAGCGCAGTGACAGTTTTTTCATTGATACAGCAACCTGTCTCGGATTGGAGTTCATTATCAGCTTGATGCCCTAGAAGGCACAGCTGCCATTAAAGCCTGATCAGCATTCACCTCAACAGGAGCGTCCATTGGCCTATCTCACCTTGTTTATGACCGCACTGGCCGCAGCAACGATACTCCCGGCCTATTCGGAGATTCTCCTTGGCGGCATGGTGACTCAAGGCTATTCGCTCTGGTGGATATGGCTCTGGGCGACAGCGGGCAACACCGCAGGCTCGGTTATTAACGGGGTTATCGGCCGGCAGGTGGATCGCTTTAAGCACAAACGCTGGTTTCCGATTTCCGAATCCCAGCTCGAAAAGGCCCGCACCCGCTTCAACCGTTACGGGCAATGGTCACTGCTTCTGGGCTGGCTGCCACTGGGTGGCGACGCGCTAACCCTGGTTGGCGGGATCATGCGCGTGCCCTGGCTCAACTTCGTGGTCCTGGTGGCCATCGGCAAAGGAGCGCGCTACGGCTTGGTCATCTGGTTGGTGCTGGAAGCATCGGGGGTTCCGGGATCGCCGTAGAGGTATTTCCGGAGCAGGTCCTCACCGTTGAACTCCGCATTCAGCACCGCGATAAACGTATAGACCCCGATCAGCTTTCGGTTGAGGAACACAAATTCCTTCGGCGGCACCTTGAAATAGCGACTGATGGCCGAGCGCGCGGCCTGACGCGCCACCCGCGACGGCAGGTCGCTCTGTTTCCAGCGGTACTGGCCGCGGTCGTTCACGGCCTCATCGGGCCAGTTGCTTCGGTCCCTCGACAGTGGCTCCAATACCGACATGCAAACCTTGCCAAACGTATCCAGAACGTCTTCGGGCCAATCCCGGCTCATGAAGCGCAACCGGATACCGCCATCAATTACCCCCGGCAGGTCGCCCTCGTAGGACGCCCGGATCATCTGGATGACCGGGTCCAGGAAGGTCGCTGAGTAGGCCTGTACCGCTCCAAAGTCCAGTAACACTATCTGGTCGGTTTCGCTGTCCGCGCCTTCCTCGCCGGCGATGCGGACCCGGTAGTTGCCAAAATTGGGATCCGTCTGGATTTCGCCCCAGATAAACAACTCGCGGAAGAACAATTCCAGCGCGGCGCGCCCCAACTCGCTGCGACGATCCAGGGCAAGTTCCCGTACCGCCACTGAACTCACGGAGTGCCCCGGCTCGTAGGTGGAGGCGATGACATGGGCCGTGCAGTATTCGTCCAGAACACGGGGTACCACAAAACGGGGATCATTCAGGAGCATCTGCCGGAATTTCTCAGTGGTACGGGCTTCGAGCCGGTAATCCACCTCTCGGTGCATCATGTCCCGCACTTCTTCCAGCCAGTCGTTGAACTCAGGACCGAAGGACACCAGGCGGGCAACTTTCAGCAACTGCGCCACTGCGTTAAGGTCGCTGTCGACCGCCTCGTCAACGCCGGGATACTGAACCTTGAGCACCAGTTCCAACCCGTCGCTACGCCGGCGCGCTCGATGAACCTGCCCCAGTGACGCCGCGCCAATCGGGTCGGGATCCACCTCCAGCTCCGCCAAACGGTCAGCACCCAGTTCAGCCTTAAGCACACGCTCGATCGACGGCCATTCCAGCCAGGTGGTCTGGTCTTCCAGGGTATGCAGCGCTTCGGTCACTTCCTCAGGCAGGAAGTGCTCGCCGTACAGAGCCATCACCTGCCCGATCTTGACGACACTGCCCTTGAGCTTGCCCAACTCCTCCACCAGGAACTCCGCCTGGCTGGATAGCATGGCACGGTGTCGGGCCTCCCGCTTGTCCTTGCTACTGAACCAGTTGGTAGCCATGTGGGAGGCCATCCGAGTGCCCGCGAAAAGCCCCGCCCTGGTGAGGGTGAGCCGGCGCTCAAAGCTGCCGGTCTTGATACGTGCAACAGATGTGCTTTTGGGTCTGGATGCCATCAAAAACCTGCTCGGTTCTGTAAGTGTTGGCGCTATCAGCCTGTATGACCATTATACGGATACCCGGGCCCTCAAACCTAACCGGCGTGCCGTCAATTCATTGCCCTTGGGGCCAATGCAAACTGCCCCTTCTGTGTTTACTTCTGTCCTTGGTGAAAGGTTTTACGTTTTTACACAGACCCCACAGCCAAAGCCGTTTAGTATAAAAATGTGGTCGACGACCTCGCCACAGATGCCCAAAACAACAAGACAACAACAATGACACAAACCACCAGCAGACCCTCCGACACCAAACTGTCACAGTTCCGGGTGAAGGGTGAAATTCCGGTTCCGATGCTGATCGGCTGGCTTACTCTGGCAGCGGTCCCCATCCTGCTGTTCTTCGCATGGCGGTCCCTGGACCGCGGAATGCCTGGCTCCGCCACAACTCTGATCGTCTTTGCCGTGCTGCTCGGTGTCAATGGTATTGTTTATCTCATCAGCCACAACAGTACCCTGCAACGCCGCGGTTTTATTACCGCGATTACGATCCTGTTCACCTATCTGGCAATCAATGCGGTGGAGGACGGCTCTGCCATTATCTGGCTGTTTGCCTATCCACCCATCATTTTCTACATCAGCGAATCGAAAGTGGGCGTGCTTGCCTGTTCCGGTGGCCTCGCGGGGGTGGGTCTGCTGTTCAGTCCGCTCGGGGACCTGGTTTTCGATTCGCCCTACAGCACCAGTTTCCGACTCACCATGCTTGCCGTACTGGGGTTTGAGATGTCCACCTGCTACGTCCTGGACCAAAGCCGGCGGCGCAGTAAACTCGGACTGCTGAAACTGGCTGCCGAGTTCGAATACGCAGCCAAACACGACGCCCTGACCGGGCTTGCCAATCGACGTGAAGCTCACGAACAACTGGAAACCGAATATCAGCGCTACCTGCGCAATTCGCGCGGCTTTTCGGTGTTATTGATGGACATTGATCTGTTCAAATCTGTCAACGACAACCATGGTCATCAGGTGGGTGATGAAACCATTGTGATGGTAGCCAGGACGTTGCAGGAACACAGCCGGAAAGTCGATACGCTGGCGCGCTGGGGCGGAGAGGAATACCTGGTATTGCTGCCCGAGACTAACACTGTCGAAGCCGTCAAGACGGCTAACCGCATACGCCAGACCATTGCATCAACACCCATAGAGGTCCAGGACGGGAACATCAACACCACCATCAGTGTCGGAGTAGCCACTATCCACGGCGCCGAGTCCGTCGACCGCCTGCTACAGCGCGCCGACGAAGCGCTTTACCGGGCAAAAACTCTGGGGCGAAACAAAGTGTGTGATTTTGAGACTACCCACGGCTAGCAAGGTAACCGCCTCAGTCGGCACTGGAGCTGAGCTTTACCAGCCAGCTACCCGTCGAACAGCGCCACCCGCCAGGCCACTAACCAGTTCGTCCGACAGAGTAGGGGCAAGGCCGGCAACGGTTGTCTCGGGGACGAAGTCGCTGACCTGGCACATCGCCATGCCAGCATAGCCACAGGGATTGATCCGGCGAAACGGCTCCATGTCCATGGCCACGTTCAGGGCCAGGCCATGGAACGAACACCCTCTCCTTACACGCAGTCCCAGCGACGCAATCTTCGCTTGTTCTACGTAGACACCGGGCGCATCCGGACGTGGCGCTGCCGTCACCCCCATACCCGCAAGCGTCCGGACAATGGCCTGCTCGATGACATCAACCAGTGAGCGAATTCCCAGGCGGTGGCGGGTCAGGTCTATCATCAGGTAGACCACAAGCTGACCAGGGCCGTGATACGTCACCTGGCCACCGCGATCCACCAGTATCACCGGGATATCACCGGGGGCCAGTATGTGCTCAGCTTTGCCAGCCTGCCCCTGGGTGTAGACCCTTGGGTGTTCCAGCAACCAGAGTTCATCGGGCGTGGAGGCATCCCTCTCGGCCGTGAACGATTTCATTGCTTCCCAGGTTTCCAGGTAGGGCTGTTCACCCAGATCACGAACGATCAGCTCGGCCATCAGGTTACAGCACCATATGAACCCGGCCGCTGGCCTTGAGTTCCTCGAACAGGGCTTTCAACTGCGGCTCGCCCGTGGCAACGATCTTAAGGTTTACTGAGGCAAATCGACCGCCGCGACTGTCTTTCACCGTCACGTCGTCGTTCGAAATGCCAGGGGCATGCTGCTCCACAACGCCCACCACAAACTCGACAAAGTCTGGCGCGGCGTCCCCGATTACCTTGATCACGTAGTCACAGGGAAACTCGATCTTGGGTGCCTTTGGTTCGCTCATCTCGGTCTATCTCCTACAGGCAACTCGCGCCCTTACTCGAAGAGCTGAACAAAAAATAGTTTGATGGCGTCCCAGATCCGCTTGAAGAAACCACCTTCCGGGATATCGCTGAGTGCCAGCACCGGCTGATCCACGACCACATCATCGCCGAGCTTGACGGTCACCCGGCCCAATTCGTCGCCCATGGAAATGGGCGCCTTGATCACTGAGTCGAGTTCAACGGTGGATTCCAGGGAATCCCTTGAGCCTCGGGGAATGGTGACGTAAACATCTTCTGTCAGTCCTACGGACAGGCTATCGCTTGCCCCGCCCCATACGCGCGCTTCCAACAGTTCCTGGCCAGTGCGGAACAGGCGCTCGCTCTGGTAATAGCGGAAGCCGTAGTTCAGCATTTTCTGGACTTCCTGGGCGCGGGACGAGGTGCTGTCTGTTCCCATCACCACAGCAATCAGGCGGGTGTCGTTGCGCTTGGCTGACGCCACCAGGCAGTAACCGGCTTCCTCGGTATGGCCTGTCTTCAGCCCGTCGACACTGTCGTCACGCCACAAAAGACTGTTGCGGTTAGGCTGACGAATGTTGTTGTAAGTGAAGTGCTTCTGCGCATACAGCGGGTAGTTTTCCGGGTAGTCATTGATGATCGCCTTCGCCAGGAGGGCCAGATCGTAGGCAGTGGAGAAGTGATCCGGTGCAGGCAATCCAGTGGCATTTGCAAAACTGGACTCGTTCATACCCAGAATCTGTGCCTGCTGGTTCATGATATCGACGAACGCCCCTTCACTGCCGGCAATGTATTCGGCCAGTGCCACCGAGGCATCGTTCCCAGACTGAATGATGACGCCCTTGAGCAAGTTCTCGACCGACACCTCTGTGCCTTCCTGAACAAAGGTACGGGAGCCTTCGGTTCGCCAGGCGTTGACGCTGACCGGCACCATGTCGGACAAGGAAATCCGCCCCTCATCCAGTTCCCGTTCCACAATATACGCCGTCATCATTTTGGTCAGACTGGCCGGCGGCAGACGCTCATGACTGTTCTCTTCCATGATAATCCGCCCGGAAAGCGGATCCATCAGGATGTAGGAACTCGCCGCGATCTGCGGTGATGATGGAATCAGAACAGCCTGTGCCGCAACCGGCATTGCCGGAAGCAAGATCAGGAGCAGAACAGCAGAGAAGGCTCGGAACGCTTTATTTAGTGCCATGGGTCCATTCAGTTTCAAGTAAGTGACTGGTTCAATGAGTGTCGGTCAGAAGTATTGACTGACCAAATCCGTGAGTTTCAAGTAGGCTCTGGGCTCTCAGGGCTTCATCCTCATCCCTGAACGGCCCGACCTGAACGCGGTGAAAGCGGCCAGAGGCCGTCTCCACTTCCCTCACCCGCATTGGGTTTGCGACTGCACGCCGCGCCCGATCCAAAAGGGCTTCGGCCGGGTTGCGCTGGCTGAACGAACCCAGTTGCACGAACAGGGCCTCGCTGACCGCGCCAGGGTCCGTCAGGCGCTTTGCATCCACAGGTGCTCCCGATTCCGGGAACGGCTTGCCGGCAAGCGTCATCGAGCCGTCACGACTCACCGTGATGGCGGCCACCTCGACCCTGGCCGTACCCCTGCCCTGATAACCCAGCTTTTTGGCCGCAGCGTAGGAAAGGTCGATCAGGCGATCCCCATGGAAGGGGCCACGGTCATTGACCCTAACCACCACCGAGCGACCGTTATCGAGGTTGGTCACCCGTGCGTACCCTGGAATTCTCAGGCTCTTGTGCGCCGCTGACATCTCGTACATGTCAAAAACCTCTCCATTCGAGGTTTTGTGACCATGGAACTTCTCACCATACCAGCTCGCAGTGCCGCGCTGAACATAGCCATCGTTACTGCCCACGACATGATATTCCTTGCCCCAGACCTGGTAGGGTGACTTGTTTCCAGCGCGGCGCGGCTCCTCAAATCGAGGCGTGGCATCGGCAAGCCCCGATACATCGAAGTTGCCTGAGGGCGCACGGTCCTGGCTCAGGGTGTAACGGGAGGAATGGTCAGGTTCGGGCGATGATGCACACCCTGCCAGCAGCAGTACCCCGAAAACCAGTAGTAAAACATGGCGTTTCATCACGAGCTGTTACTTTCCCCATTGTTTTCATTTGCCAGCGGTCGCATCCGCTCTTGGAGCGCATCTGCCAACTGGTACACCGCCATGGCGTATAGATGACTGTGATTGTAGCGGGTTATCACATAAAAGTTATGGTAGGTCAGCCATAGTTCAGCGCCCTTATCACTGACTAGACGGATCGCCCTGGCTTTAGCGTCGCCGGGCACATCCAATTTCGGGACGATACTCGCCTGCCGATAGTCGTTGACCGTCAACGTCGGCTTCAGTTCCCTGGTCAGTAATGGTGAGTTATTCGGCAGACTGTCACCCACCTGCTCCGCTACAGGCTCACCGGTTTGCCAACGATGGGCGTGAAAATAATGGGCGACACTGCCGATGGCATCCACGGGATTGGCCAGGATGTCGGTAACGCCATCGCCGTCAAAATCAAGAGCGTAATGCCGGTAGCTGCTGGAGATGAACTGACCGTACCCCATCGCCCCCGCGTAGGACCCCGTCACTTCCAGGGGGTCAAAACCCTGTTCGCGGGTCATCAGCAAATACTGGACAAGCTCGCTGCGAAAAAAGCGACTCCGGGGCGGATAGTCGAATGCCAGAGTGGCAAGTGCATCAAGCACCCGATACTTCCCTTTGTAGGTGCCATACCAGGTTTCGACGCCGATAATTGCTGCGACGATTGACGCAGGTACACCGTACTCACGTTCGGCGCGCTCAAAGGCTTCCTGATGCTGCTTGAGAAAGTTGACGCCCTGCTCTATGCGCTCCTCACGTATAAAGATCCGACGGTATTCGTACCACTCAAGGGTTTTCTCAGCCGGTCGGCTGATAGCTTCCAATATCGAGTCACGGCGCTGCGCATTGGCCAGTATTGCCGAAACACGCTCGGCTTCAAACCCGTAACGTTCCGACATTTCACGAACAAAATCACGGCTTTCAGGTGTTTCATTGTAGGGACCGGCCTGTACAGGGGAAGCAAAGCACGCCATCACCCATCCGACACCTAACCAATACCTGACAGCTTTCATGAATCCCCTTGACTGGCTTCGACTCGAGAACCTTATCAATACAACGTCACCACAGCTGCGGCCCGTTATCGCGGCCAAGATTACCATGGCTGCGGACCCGGCAACCATTACTCCCTGTCCATGGTCGGTGCCGAGTCATCACGCGCTGATCATCCGCCTATGGGTATGGACCGACATCAACACCCCAAACGCCGCCATCAGCGTTACCCCTGAGGTTCCGCCATAGCTGACCAGCGGCAGCGGCACACCCACTACCGGCAGAAGACCACTGACCATACCCACATTGACGAAGACGTAGATAAAAAACGTCATCGTCAGCGCGCCCGCCAGCAGCCGGCTGAACGAATCCTGTGCCGTCGATGCAATGTAAAGGCACCGCAGAACAATCAGGAGGTAGAGCACCAGAAGAACAAGCATACCCACAAAGCCAAATTCCTCCGCCAGCACCGCAACGATGAAATCGGTATGGCTCTCAGGAAGAAATTCAAGATGGGACTGCGTGCCCTGGAGCCACCCTTTGCCATCCATGCCCCCCGAGCCAATAGCGGTCTTGGACTGGATAATATTCCAGCCGGCGCCAAGCGGATCGCTCTGCGGATCCAGCAAGGTCAGTACGCGCTGCTTTTGATACTCACGCATAACGAAGAACCACATCAATGGTGCCGCCACTGATAACATGGCAAGAAAGGCGCCAATCAGGCGCCAGCCCATACCGGCAAAAAACACCACGAAAATCCCAGCGGCGCCGACCAGCAACGAGGTCCCCAGATCCGGCTGCAGGATGATCATCGCCATGGGCGCCAAGACAATGAGTAACGCCACCGCAACATGGCGAAGTCTGGGAGGCAGGTAATGGCGCGAAAGGTACCAGGCGGCCATCATCGGCACTACCAGCTTCATCAGCTCCGAAGGCTGGAAGCGGGGCAACCCTGGAATGGCCAGCCAACGCTGTGCTCCCTTGGCACCAACGCCAACCAGCAAGACCGCTGCCAATCCCACAATCCCGGCCAAAAAAAGCCAGGGCGACCAACGCCGGAACACAGCCGGGTCAAGCTGGGCGAACACGAACATCACCACCAGGGCCACCCCCATCCGGATGCCCTGCGCTTTCACAACTTCCAGGTTGCGGTCGGCCCCGCTGTACAAAACGAACAGCCCACCCGCGATAAGGGTCAGCAACAAGAACAGTAGAATCGGGTCGATATGCAACACCGACCATATTCCCCTCGGGCCTGACAGGGGGTGACGTGCCGACTGATTAAACAGGCTACTGGCTGGCATCAGTGGCTCCCCTCCCCGGATGAACCAACCACGATTTCACTGTCTGTCCCGGAGAAATCCAGCAACCAGGCATCAAACATGGCCCGGGCAACAGGCGCAGCCGTTCCGCTACCGCTACCACCGTTTTCAACGATAACCGCAACGGCGATCTGTGGGTCTTCTACCGGTGCAAAGCCGACAAACAGAGCGTGATCCCGCAAACGCTCACGGATTTCCTCTTCGTCGTACTCTTCATCCTCGGCGAGGCTGAACACCTGCGCTGTACCGGTTTTGCCAGCCATTCGATAAGGTGCCCCCTTTGCTGCTCTGCGGGCCGTGCCTTTGTTGCCGTGCATCACTTCGGCCATGGACTCCACAACAAACTCCCAGTCATCCGGATTTTCAAGCTCGATGGACTGGTGCGTACCCGTCGGCAGCGCCTCATCAATCGATTGATCACCCTTGATGTCTTTCAGCAGCCTCGGTTCGGCCCAATGACCACGGTTCGCGATCACGGAGGTAGCGGTCGCCAGTTGTAGCGGCGTCGCCAACATGAATCCCTGCCCAATACCAAGGTTGACCGAATCCCCGGGATACCAGGGCTCGCTGTGGATAGCACGCTTCCAGTCACTGGAGGGCAGCAGGCCGCTGAGGGCTCCGGCAACGTCCAGGGTGGCGTCTTCTCCGAACCCGAAGTCGGAAAGGTATTTGTGCATGGTATCGACGCCCATGGTCACAGCAGCCTCGTAAAAATAGATGTCACAGGATTCTGCTACCGCTGACTTCAGATCTACCCATCCGTGACCGCCCCGCTTCCAGTCACGCCAGCGTCGACCGCCAGAATTCAGCTGGTAGTAGCCGGGATCCCAGATGGTCTTGTCCCGGGTAACGGAATTGCTGTCAAGCGCGGCAATGGCCAACATGGGCTTGAGGGTGGAGCCAGGTGGGTATTGGCCCCGTAAGGCACGATTGAAGAGGGGCTTATCCACGCTTTTGCTAAGTGATCGATAGGCTTCAACACCTATGCCGGTCACGAACAGGTTGGCATCAAACCCGGGCACACTGGCAAGGGCGAGGATCCCTCCGGTGGAGGGTTCGATGGCAATAATGGCGCCACGCCGGCCATCCAGCAGGTCGTGAGCGAGCCTCTGCAACCGCAAATCCATATGCAACTGAATATCTTCCCCGGGCACCGGGTTTTCGCGCTCCAGTACCCGCAGGGTTCGGCCCCGCGCATTGGTTTCCACATGCTGGTAGCCGACTCGCCCGTGCAGGAGCTCCTCGTAGAAACGCTCCACCCCGGACTTGCCAATATAGTTGGTCCCGGCATAGTTCACCGGATCAATTCGCTGCAGTTCCTGTCGGTTGATGCGCCCCACGTAACCAAGGGCGTGGGCAGTCAGCGTACTGTGCGGGTAGTACCGAACCAGTTCCGCGGACACCTCGACACCGGGCAACTCATGGCGATGAACCGCAAGGCGCGCGATTTCCTGCTCGTTCAGGTCGTAGCGCAGGGGCAACTCCTGGAACGGACGACGAGGTTCAAGCAGCCGACGCTGGAACCGTTCCATGTCTTCCTCGGAAATACTCAGCATGCCCCGGAGCTTTGCCAGGGTCTGCTCCATGTCATCAACACGCTCGGGCACCAGCGTCACGCTGAAGACCGGGCGATTCTCTGCAAGCAGGACATCGTTGCGGTCATAGACCAGCCCCCGGGGAGGCGCCACGGACTGAACCTGAACACGGTTTTTGTCGGAAAGCGTGGTGTAGATGTCATGTTCCACGACCTGCAGTTGGTACATCCGGGCGATCAACACGCCCAGCAATACAAAGACCAGCAACAGCATGACAAAGGCACGACGCTGAAACAGACGCCGTTCGGCAGCGATGTCTTTGAACTCTCCCCAGGGCATATCGGCTTCCTAGGCCCGGTGATAAGGATGATTACGGGTGACGGACCAGGCGCGATAGAGCTGCTCGGCAAGCAGGATGCGCACTAACGGATGAGGCAGGGTCAGCGCCGACAGCGACCACAACTGATCGGCCCTGTCCCGGCAGGCGTCTGCAAGGCCATCCGGGCCTCCGACAAGAAAACTGACGTCGCGACCGTCCAACTGCCAGCTTTCAAGCTGGCCAGCCAATTTTTCAGTGGACCAGTTGCGTCCGCCAACTTCCAGTGCAATCACCCGGTCACGAGGACCCAGCACCGACAGGATTGCGTCACCCTCTCGCTGCATCAGCCTGGGGATATCCGGATTCTTGCCACGATGGGCCAGGGGAATTTCCACCAGATCAAGAGACAACTCCGGCGGCATCCTGCGGGCATACTCGTTATACCCCTGGCTGACCCACTCGGGCATTTTCTGCCCTACACAGACCAGGCGTAACCGCATGATTATTCGCTACCCGCAACACCCAGATCGGGAGCATCACGCCAGAGGCGTTCGAGGTCATAGAACTCGCGGGTTGCCGGCATCATAACGTGAACCACCACGTCGCCGAGATCAACCAGAATCCAGTCACTCGCATTGGCGCCTTCCACATTGCTGGCACGAACCCCCTGCTCCTTCGCTTCGGACAAGACCGAGTCCGCCAGGGATTTCACATGCCGATTGGAGGTACCACACGCGAGGACCATGTAGTCCGTCACACTGGTTCTCCCCCTGACATCAATGATACTTACGTCCTGCGCTTTGACGTCCTCAAGCGCACCCACGACCAGCTCTTTCAGTTGCTCTGCCTGCATAATCACCCTGTTGGACGGGCAGCGGCGAAGGCAGCCACCCGAAAAGTCATTTTCAGACGGGATTGTAGCACTAAAAGTTCCCGTCCGGTCATGCGCCGTATAGTCTCTGGCGCTGAATTTCCCGCCATACCGGGTCGGGCAGCAGATAACGCGGAGAGTGGCCGGAAAGAATCCGATCTCGAATACCGGTCGCAGAGATATCAAGTAACGGCGGGTCGAGTTGCAAAATGTGGCCACAAGGCGCGCGGGACAAGGCCTCTACCCGTTCGACTGACCGTTGGCTCAACAATCGCGCCGGCACACCGTCCGGTGCCAGACCCGGTCCCGGGCGTTGCACGACGACAATGTGTGCCAGTTCTGGAATCCGCTCCCACTCCTGCCAGCGGTCGAAACCGGCGAAGGAATCCGTACCCAGGACCATGGCGAGCGGCTCGTCGGGGCCGATCTCCGCCCTCAATTGGGTCAACGTCTCCGCGGTGTAGGACGCGCCTTCCCGCCCCAACTCGCGGTCATCCAGAGTCAGCCCGGGCTCGCCAGCAATGGCCAGTTCCAGCAAGGCCAGACGCTGTGCGCTCGTGGCACCCGGCACATCACGGTGAGGAGGCACGTGGCAGGGCATCAAAGCCACTTCCGCCACCCCCAACCGCTCCCTTAGCTCGACTGCGAGCCGCAGGTGGCCGTGATGTATCGGGTCGAAGGTGCCGCCATAGATCACATGCATGCGCAATCAGGTCCGGATGTGGCCGTCGCCAAACACCACGTATTTCTGTGATGTCAGACCTTCAAGGCCAACCGGACCGCGGGCGTGAATCTTGTCTGTGGAGATGCCGATTTCTGCACCGAGACCATATTCGAAACCGTCCGCAAAACGGGTCGACGCATTGACCATAACGGAGCTGGAATCCACTTCCGTCAGGAATCGGCGGGCCCGGGTATAGTTTTCCGTGACAATGCTGTCTGTATGCTGAGAACTATAACGATTGATGTGTTCAATCGCGCCATCAAGCCCATCGATCACCTTTACCGCAAGCACCGGGGCCAGATATTCCGTGCCCCAGTCGTCCTCAGTAGCACGAACAACATCGGGAAGAATGTCCATTGTCTGCGGGCAACCCCTGAGTTCCACACCTTTGTCCCGGAAGGCGTCCGCCAGCAAAGGCAGAATATCGGCCGCGATTTCCTGGTCCACCAGCAGTGTTTCCATGGTATTGCAGGTGCCGTACCGCTGGGTCTTGGAGTTCACCGCTATGCTCAGGGCTTTTTCGGGATCAGCATGGCTGTCGATATACACGTGACAGATACCATCGAGGTGCTTGATCACAGGTACGCGCGCATCACGGCTGATGCGCTCGATCAGGCCCTTACCACCTCTTGGGACTATCACATCCACAAACCGGGGCATGGTGATCAGTTCGCCGACGGCGGCCCTGTCGGTGGTTTTCACAACCTGCACAGCACTTTCTGGCAGCCCTGATTCCTTCAACCCCTTGGCCAGACAGGCTGCAATGGCCTGATTGGAGTGAATGGCCTCAGAGCCCCCCCGCAAAATAGTGGCGTTTCCGGACTTCAGACACAGGCTGGCGGCCTCCACGGTCACGTTGGGCCGGGATTCGTAGATAATACCGATGACACCCAACGGCACACGCATGCGACCAACCTGTATTCCAGAGGGTCGATACGTCATATCGGTAATTTCGCCAATCGGATCCGGCAACGATGCCACCTGGCGCAGCCCTTCAATCATTGCATCGATGCGCGTCGGGGTCAGCTCCAGCCGGTCCAGCATCGCTGCGTCCAGACCGTTGGCACGGCCACCCTCCAGGTCCCTGGCATTGGCTGCGGCAAGCTCATCGCGCGCAGCATCCAGAGCCTCGGCTGTTGCCAGCAACGCCTGGTTGCGAACAGCCGTTGTGGAACGGGCCACCGCTCTCGCGGCCTGCCGTGCCTGCTGCCCAACCTCCGCCATATAAGCTGCAATATCCATCCGATTACCTTTCACGTTTAAAATCGATAGTACGAATCAGGACCTAACTTTACCTTTCCCGTTTCAAGTACGCATCCCAAGCGATTATTATACCGGCCTGACACACTTTATTCCGCGGGTCATTGAACAAAACCTGCTGTATGCTTTAAAACACGGACGCCCGGGAGAGGACGGATACCATGGCTCAGATGGCCGAAAAATTCCTGTTAAGCCGCCTGTCGAGAACTGGATTCCTGATCCTGATCGCCATTGCCGCGTTTGCAGTAATCCAACGAGAAACGCTGACAGTCATCACCGCCATTGTCGCGGCGGCGCTGGTCTTCAGCGGCAATACCTTTCACCCCGGACGCTCTCGGCAACCGTGGCCAGCGATCCACCGCCTATTGTTTGTTGCACTACTGTCGCTCCTGGCCACCAGCCTCTGGACAGGGCCCTGGAGCCTGACCCACTGGCTTTACGTGGCACCACTGGTCGGCTTTGCCCTGCTACCCGTCACCTGGGCCGGGGCCATCACCGCGCTCTGCGCCGTTCTTGCTATGTCTGCCACCCATTGGTCCGCCGGCTTGCCAGAACGCCACCAGATGCTTAGTGCACTGCTGCTGACCGTTATGCTTTCCGGCCTGCTGGTTTTCCTGCGGGAGTACAAATCGCGACAACTTGCGCCCCTGCGTCGGACCGACGAGCTTACCCAGGCTGCCAGCCGCGAATATCTGACGGCTGATCTACACAAGGAAATCCAGCGCAGTGAACGGGAAGGCACTGATATGTCGGTGATCATGATCGGCCTGGATACACACCTGAGCGACAGTGACCCGGATGCCGATATACGTTCCATACTGCCACGAATCGGCCGCTACCTGCACTCCCAACTGAGGGATTTCGACACCTACTATCGGGTCGCAGACCTTCAGTTCCTGATCATACTGCCAGGCATCCCCACGGCAGAAGCGGCATCACAGGCCGAGACGATCCGAAAGGGACTACGCACCCTGCTTGCCTCCCACCAATTACATCTGACGGTCAGTGCGGGAATCGCCGGCCTGAATATCGGCGATGATGCGGACAGCTTGCAGCAATCTGCTGCCAATGCCTTGCGGCGCGCCCAGCAACAAGGGGGCGATCGTGCCCAGTCCTACAGTACCTGGACTCACACATCGCCTCCACCCAGAACAGAAGGGCCGGTACTATGACCGAAACCCGCCTGAGAAGTTTTACGCATCTAGCCGGCTATGCATTCGCCAGTCTTTTCATTGCAAGCCTGGCGTTCCAGAACCTTCGTTACGGATTTTATGATTTGTTCTTCCTGGCTGCCGGAATGGCTTTGCTGACGGTCGCGGGCGCTGGCTATACCTTCATATGCCGCCGCCGCCAGTTATCGGCACCTGGGCATCTCATCATCCTGACAGCTCTGAACAGTGGGTTGGTGGCGGCCATGTTTGCCCTTGACCCGCCTGGAATCAGTCATTGGGTTATGCCCCTGGTTGTGCTGAATCTACTGATCCTTCCGCTACGACAGGGGCTGATCCTTTCCCTGTTATTGCTGGTCGCACTGGCACTCTTTCTACTCCTGTCATCGCCCCTGATGTACGCCATAACCATCAGTGCCGGGGTGTTTGCTCTGGTCGCGGTGGCCGCGCTGTATATCTGGCACTACGACCACATGGCACAATCGGCAGAGGATCTGGCCATTACCGACCCGGTGACCGGCGCCCACAATGCACGCTTCCTGGACGAAACCCTGCAAAAGGAAATTTCCCGGGCCATTGTCATGTCACACTCCCTGTCGGTGATTTCCCTGGCCATTGATTACGCCGAGGAAGCCGAAGATCTGCACGGCCAGGCCGGCATGCAGCGACTGCTCAGGGACCTCACCCAGCACCTGTTTGACGTTATCCGTGCTGGCGACACCCTTTACACGCTTGAAGACGGCGAGTTTTTCCTGATCCTGCCCTTCACACCGGAAGAAGGCGTACGCGTCATCGCCGAACGAATTCGGCGGACCATCGCGGAACAGAACTGGCCTCTGGCCGGAAAAGTGACTGTCAGCCTTGGCTGCACCACTCGCGCCAGTACCGACATCCGCACGGCGGACCTGCGAAAACGGGTTAGGCATGCATTGGAGGAAGCCCGTAAACGTGGTGCCGATTCGGTCTGGTACAGCCAGGGAGATGTTCGCCCATCATGATGCCGGAGTGGCTACAGTCACTGACCGACTGGCTGGCAACCAACCCGGGCTGGCTGTCAGCGGCGCTGTTCCTCACAGCATTCCTCGAGTCCCTAGCCTTTGCGGGTATCCTGATCCCCGGGGTTGCCATCCTGTTCGCCGTGGCGGTGCTGGCTGGCCAGGTGGCCATACCGGTGGCCGAAGTCCTGCTGTGGGCCGGCGCCGGAGCCGTTGCTGGCGACGGCATCAGCTTCGCCCTCGGCAGACTGTTTCAAGGACGCCTGGACAGGCTTTGGCCACTGAATCGTTTCCCGGGATTTATCGGCAAAGGCGAGGCTTTCTTCCATCGTCACGGCGGTAAAAGCGTCGTTATCGGACGCTTTGTGGGCCCGATTCGACCAATCATTCCGCTCATCGCCGGCGCATTTCTGATGCCGTGGCGACGGTTCCTGGCCTTCAACCTGTCATCGGCAGTGGCCTGGGCACCAGTCTATGTATTGCCGGGGTATCTGGTTGGTAGCGCCCTGGCCAGCGAATTCGAACCACCCGCTCACTTTTACCCTGTGATCGCAATCAGTGCCGCAATACTGCTGGTGATTTACCTGTTGCTTTTCCGCTTCCAGTTAGGTCTTGGGCATGGCAGCCAGCTCTACCTGTGGTTGTCGCGCCTCACGGCCCGCTACGATTCGACCCACCGCTTCTGGCGCCTGTATACCAGCCAGCGACCCGCGCAGGCCGGCGAGTTCCCGCTACCCTCATTGTCGTTGGCACTGGGAGCCGGGGCTCTGTTTATGATTTGGGGCCAACTGGCCATCGCCACCCAACTGCTGGCGCCGTTTGATGAGCTGACCCTTCAGTGGTTTTCTCAGTTGCGGACCCCGCTTCTGGACCCGATAATGATCCTGCTGACGCTTCTCGGGGACCCACCGGTACTGCTGGCAGCAGCGGCGTTGAGCGCTCTGGCCCTTTACTTTCGTGGTTACTACGCCGCCGCCATCCATGTGGCGGGAGCAGCACTGCTCACGACTGTGTTGGTCTGGGGCTTCAAATACCTGACCGCCATACCTCGGCCGGACGTTGTCTTCGGACCTCCGGATTCGGGCGCTTTCCCCAGCGGCCACGCCACCGGCGTCACCGTTCTTTCTACCCTGGCAGCAAGCTTTATCGCCAGGGAAAGCCGGAATATCAGACGCTGGCGCTACTACCTGCTTTTCAGTATTCCCATTATCCTTGGGGCGCTAAGCAGACTTTATCTGGGCGTTCACTGGTTTACCGATGTGGTGGCGGGGGTGTTTCTCGGGCTCTCGATCTGCGGGTTCGTAAGGGCCAGCTATAGCCGCTACGACAACGTCCCACTGGCAAGGGATGGAACGCTATTGATTGCGGGGTGGGGATGGCTCGCCTTCGTGGCCTGGTATGTAACGACACAATGGTCAAACGCGGTTGTGCTCTACAGTGTCACCGCTCCGTAGCAACCATTGTTCAGCTTTCTTCCAGTGCTTCCAGCAACCCCAGCAGACGCTCCAGGCGCTCCAGGGGCGCCTGGAGCTCCACCAGCCGCTGCTTTTCCTGCTTGTCCAGCGGCAGTAATTCGGTCAACCGCCACCCCACATCCCTGGCGTCGTCGTAGTCTACGTCCATATCCAGTTCCCGGACGACCGGATGGCGAAACAACGCTTTCAACACCGAGGGGAGTTCCGCGAAACGCTCAGGAACAGGCGTTTGCTCCTCCGCCAGCAGGCATTCCACATCCCCGACATTCAGTCCGTCCGGCTGCTGCCAGGAACGTACCACCGTTACCTTATCCTTGCCTTCAACGGTAATACCCAGCAAACCGTTATCCATCTGCTGGAAATCAATAATGCGAACATAGGTGCCGATATCGTAGAAAGCCACCGACTTGCCCGTTTCCAGACCTTCCCGAAGCAGCACGACTACAAATCCCCGATCCTCCTTGAGGCAACGGGTGAGCATATCGATGTATCTGGGCTCGAACAGCTGCAGGGGAATCCGTCCACCGGGCAGCACTACAGAGTTCAGCGGGAAAAGGGGTACATTCATTGTTGGTATTGTCACCAGTAAACTAGCTCCGGAGGAATGACGACCCTGTCATATCCTCAATGAATTGAAAGCAGGCGATGGACTTCGTCCACCCTTGCACGGGCTTCCGTCAATAGCTGCAGGCTTCGGGACGCGTTCAGCTCAAGCTCACCAAGACGGCGATAGGCAGGCACCTCGTCAAACGGTGGCAGAGACCCGTTCTGACTGGACCCAATCATCGCATGCAACTGGGCGACAATCACGATATCCACCAGCTGAGGTGAGGATTCCCGGCACTCATACCCCCAGTCCTCCGCATGCCTTGTCGCCTCCAGAAAGCCATTAGGGAACGACCAGCTTTCCAGGATTGCGGTTCCCACATCGGCCCTGAGCTCGCCAATGGCATGCTCAAGATTGGCCTGATCGGCAAACAGATTGACGTGATGCTCCGCCTGCACCAGCACCGGCACGACTCCGATATCGTGCAACAGCCCTGCGAGCAACGCCTCTTCCGGGTTGATGGAGGTAGCACTATCCGCAAGCACCCAACACAGGGCGGCCATCTCACGGGAATGGCGCCAGAGTTTGTCCATTTCCTTTTGCAGCGATGCCTGTTTGGTTTTGAACACCTCGCGCATCGAAAACACCGTAACCAATTGGCGCGTGGTACGCATGCCCAACCGGATAACCGCCTCGCGAACGTTGCGAACATCACTGAATCCACGGTACAGGGGACTGTTGCAGGCTCGAACCAGTTTCGCAGCCATCGACGGGTCCGCCGAGATTGCACTGGCAACCTGATCCGCCGTGGAATCTTCCCGGTCTACGGTTCTGCGCACTTTCCAGGCCACATCCGGCACGCTTGGCAGGGTCAATTGATTGGAGCGCAGCTCGGCATAAAACTCCATCAGCAGATGGTGTTCTTCGCTGCCCTCGTCGCCAGCCCCGTCACCGGAATCCATTTCCACCTGGGGCACGGGTGCGGCCCGCAATAGCTGGTTGAGGATGTCCTGCTGAATAACGAGGAACTCGCTCGCCTTGATGGCGGTCACGTTGTACATCCGGGGTTGCAGCCGGGCAATGGGGTTAATGGCCTTGTCGGTATCGGCCTCGATGGTGGACTTGCGGCCGTCAATCGACTCCAGCTCTACACTGCCGTGGATCAGGAATATGTCCAGGCCATCCCGCACGCCGCGCTCTACCACTCGCTGGCCCGGGCCGTGGGTTCTTCTTTCCGCCCGACTTGCGAGCAAAACCAACTGGTCATCCGTCAACCGGTTCAAGGGTTGAAACTGCTTGAGACGACGCAGAGGCAGGCTTTCCTGGCCAGCCATAGGACTACTCCTCGATCAGTTATTCGTTCGTTCTGTTACACATTGTAAGCGCGGAATCCCAAAACAACCATGCGATCAAGGGGTAATCTGGTATCCTCTTGCGTTCCATTTTCCGACCCAGTTAAAGAAGAGAGACCAGACAACCATGCCCCAGTATCGTTCGCGGACATCTACCGCAGGCCGCAATATGGCTGGCGCACGTGCTCTTTGGCGCGCCACCGGCATGAAGAATGAAGACTTTGGCAAACCCATCATCGCCGTTGCCAATTCCTTTACTCAGTTCGTTCCCGGCCATGTACACCTCAAGGATCTGGGGCAGTTGGTCTGCCGGGAAATCGAGCAAGCCGGCGGCGTTGCCAAGGAATTCAACACCATTGCCGTGGACGACGGCATTGCGATGGGGCATGACGGGATGCTGTACTCCCTACCTTCCCGCGAGATCATCGCTGACTCCGTGGAATACATGGTCAACGCCCACTGCGCTGATGCCCTGGTCTGCATCTCCAACTGCGACAAGATCACCCCGGGCATGCTGATGGCCGCCATGCGCCTGAACATTCCCGCCATTTTCGTCTCCGGTGGCCCCATGGAAGCCGGCAAGAC
Source organism: Marinobacter sp. M5B (assembly GCF_042604615.1). Taxonomy (NCBI): domain Bacteria; kingdom Pseudomonadati; phylum Pseudomonadota; class Gammaproteobacteria; order Pseudomonadales; family Marinobacteraceae; genus Marinobacter; species Marinobacter sp. M5B. Next base: position 1,192,722 of record NZ_CP156894.1, on the reverse strand, counting down.
CAAACTCTCGGAGCACAAACTCGACCTGGTGGATGCCATGGTCATCGCTGCCGACCCGAATGCGGATGACGAAACCGTCGCAGAGTACGAACGCAGCGCCTGCCCCACCTGCGGCTCCTGTTCCGGCATGTTTACAGCCAACTCCATGAACTGCCTCACCGAAGCCATTGGCCTGGCTTTGCCCGGGAACGGCTCAATGCTCGCTACCCACTCGGACCGCGAAGCCCTGTTCCTGAAAGCCGGAAGACAGATTGTGGAGAATGCCCGCCGCTATTACGAGGATGACGACGCCAGTGTGTTGCCTCTGAGCATTGCCTCCATGGAAGCGTTCGAGAACGCCATGGTGATGGACATCGCCATGGGCGGCTCCACCAACACCATCCTGCATTTGCTGGCTGCGGCCCAGGAGGGCGGCGTGCCGTTCACCCTCAACGAAATTGACCAGTTGTCCCGCCGGGTACCCCAACTTTGCAAGGTGGCGCCGAATTCCCCCAAGTATCATATGGAGGACGTTCATCGCGCTGGCGGCATCATGGGCATCCTTGGCGAACTGGAACGGGGCGGACTGATCAACACCGACCTGCCAACCGTACACAGCAGAACCATGCGCGAGGCCCTGAAAACCTGGGACATCATGCAGGAGCCCACCCCTGAAGTGGTCGAATTCTACAAGGCCGGTCCTGCCGGCATTCCCACTCAGACCGCCTTCAGCCAAAGCACCCGCTGGCCCTCCCTTGATGGCGACCGCGAGGCAGGCTGTATTCGTTCCGTTGAAAATGCCTACTCATCTGAAGGCGGCCTGGCGGTTCTCTTCGGCAATATTGCCCTGGACGGCTGCGTGGTCAAGACGGCCGGCGTGGACGAAAGCATCTACGTCTTTGAAGGCATGGCACGAGTATTCGAAAGCCAGGATACCGCGGTCGAAGGCATCCTCAACGACGAGGTCCAGCCTGGAGAGGTGGTCATTATCCGCTACGAAGGCCCTCAGGGCGGCCCCGGTATGCAGGAAATGCTCTATCCCACCAGTTACCTGAAGTCCAAGGGGCTGGGTAAAGAGTGCGCCCTGCTGACTGACGGCCGATTCTCCGGCGGCACCTCAGGCCTTTCCATTGGCCATGCCTCCCCTGAAGCGGCTGCAGGTGGCGCCATTGGGTTGATCGAGAACGGTGACCTGATCCGTATCGACATTCCCAACCGGTCCATCAACGTGGAGATAGACCAGAACGAACTCGCTCGTCGACGGGAGGAGCGGGATGAGAAAGGCTGGAAGCCCGAATTGTCACGGCCGCGCAAAGTCTCGGCAGCGCTGAAGGCTTATGCGTTGCTGGCAACCAGCGCCGACAAGGGCGCGGTCAGAAACCTGGAAAAATTAGGCTAAACGCACGCGGGCCCGGGGTAGCGACTACCCCGGGCCCGAATTCAGGCAGGAAAAACGGTTATCAGGGCCTAGAAGAAGGACCAGCCACCGTCGTCATCTTCCTCTATATCATCTTCTTGCGCCTGCTCTGCCGGCTCGTCAGCGTCCGGCTCCGCGGCCGCACTGGAAGTGCCTGCATCCTGTGACGCTCCGGCGTTGCCGGACGACCCAGCAGCCGCGACCTGAACGTGAACCATACCCAGCGCTTTCTTGGTGGCGTCATCAAGCACACCAGAGGCGTTCAACCCCTGATCCTTTTGAAACGCGGTCAACGCCGAGCGAGTGGTGTCATCCATTTGCGGACTGACATTGTTGATGTCATAACCCGCCGCATAAAGGGCATTCTTAAGCGCCACGGTATCGTTTGCTGACGCAACGGGCGCCGCCGCCAGGGCCATTGCCCCCGCGAGGATAGCAGCCAATATACGGGTGTGAGTGAATATCTGCCTAGCCATGATCTACTCCAGTTACCTGTCGCTTTTTATTGTGTTGCCAGTCCCTACAGGATGGACATTACGACGAAAGACTAACATATTTTAAGCACTGCCGGACCGATCCGATTGTTGTGATTCTGTAGCGGGGGCAGACACATTTACTGACGGGGCTTCACTCGATTCCCCAAACTCGCGTATGAAAATACCCCAGAACGCCATGAACAGAGCCGCGACCAATGGGCCCATCACAAATCCATTAATGCCGAACATCACTATCCCACCCAAGGTGGAGAGCAAAACGATGTAGTCTGGCAGTTTGGTATCCCGGCCAACGAAAACAGGCCGGAGCAGATTGTCCGCGAGCCCGATCACGACCACCCCGAACGCCGTTAGCACAATTGCCGACACCATCTCCCCTGTCGCGGCCAGGTAGAGAGCCGCAGGAACCCAGACCAACGCCGCGCCAACGGCGGGAAGCAGGGACACAATCGCCATCACCACCCCCCAGAGCAGCGCACCCTGAATACCCAGAAGCCAGAAAATACCGCCCCCAAGCGCGCCCTGGATAACCGCGATCAACAAGTTGCCCTTGACCGTGGCCCGCGTGACCTCTGCGAACTTGGCAAACAACAGACGCTCACGCTCGTCTCCCAGCGGCAGCGCACGAATCAACAGATCCACCAGTTTGCTGCCATCACGGAGAAGGAAAAACGCCAGGTAGATCATCAGCGCCAGCCCCAGAAAGAACTGAAACGTATTCTGCCCAAAACCGAGCGCCTGTTTTGCCAGAAACTGACTGCCCCCCACGAAGCCGCTGACCACGCGATCCCTCACCTCTGCGAAGTCCAAACCAAACTGGGCGAAAAACGACTCAATGGCCGGAAACGACTGGATAACCCTGTCAATGTAGTCGCCGGGGCGTAGTTGCCCTTCCTGGATTCGCTGATAGAGGGACAACCCCTCTGCCACCAGCGACGTCACCAACGCCAGCACCGGTATGACCACGATCACCATGCAGATCAGTAGCGTTAGCAGGGCAATGGTATTGGGACGGTCGCCCAACCGCCGGGCCAGGTACTCTCGAACCGGATGAAAGATCAGCGCAATGGCCACGGCCCAGAAAATAGGGCCAAAAAAAGGCTTCATCAGCAGAATGAACGCCAGGGAAACCCCAACCAGCATGGCCAGAAAGGTCCGTGTCTCGAGTTTTCCGTACATAGTGAAATTCCCTGAACCTGGGTGTCGTCGTCTCACAGTAGGTGGGCTGCGGATCTGAATGGGCCTAGACTACCACGCCATCGTGGCCAGTCTAGCGACTTTCAGGTTATAGTGGACGGTTATTGGTCATTCGTTAAACAGGTCGCGACGTTGGATAACGAAGAGTTTGATATTGAAACGGCGCTGGATGCGGTCGCTGCTCTCAATCGTGTGCTGGCAGCCAGAACGCACCGCCGCAAAGTGATGGGCCAGGAAGTACTGATACCGGGCCAGTTAGGCGAAGCCCTGCAGTTGCCGCAGATCCTGCGGCGTTTGCAGAGTAAACAGGCACGCCAACGGGAGCAGGGACTGGAAGACTTTCAGGAGCTGTGGCCAACGCTGTCGCCTGCCACACGGGAAAAGGTCCTCGACAGAATCGGCTGGTACGACCCGAAATCCCTGGACTGGGAGGACAAACGCTCGAACCGTCGCCCGGTTGCCGACCCGGATCATTGAAACCGTCCTGATAATGAAGTCGTCCTGACAAATGAGCCCTTTCGGGCATTCTTTCGTAGTTCTTGTCCTATTTCTCGTTGAACTGACTTTGAATTGTCACAGTTCGCCCTTACGTTGGAGCTAATGGAGGTTTATTTATGCAACAAACAGAACATTACAACGCCATCGCTTCAGAGAGCAGTGCCGTACCCACTTTACTGTGCGGGCATTGTCGCTCCACCCTGTCCCGTAGCCGAATTTTCCGCAACGAAGAAATGCGGCCCCATAACGACCACTGTCAGACACTTGCCTTATGCTCGGCAGACGACTGTGGTGCTCTGAATTGCTGCGACGCAGCGTTGGCGCGGCTTGACGACCCAGACGAACTCTTCAGCAAAGCATCCTGATTCAAACAGTCAACGCACTGTTACGTAAACCAAACACACAAAATTCCCATCTGATTTATCCTGATTCCTGAAGGCTGCGGTAACACCAGCCACGCAACCACTCAGTCAGGACAGTCGATGGCATGCGTATTCTGAGAACCGATGAAGCCCGCTTCGCAGGTCTTCCGGATTACCCTTTTTCCCCTCATTATCTGGACGTAGAGCCAGGCCTGAGAATGCACTATGTAGACGAAGGCCCGAGGGACGCATCGCCCGTGCTGATGCTGCACGGCGAGCCATCGTGGTCGTACCTTTATCGTCACATGATCCCACTGGTGGCAGAAGCGGGGCATCGGGTACTGGCTCCCGACCTGATCGGGTTCGGTAAATCCGATAAGCCAGCCGATGTAAGCGACTACAGTTACGAACGCCACATGGCGTGGCTGTCCGAGTGGCTTAAGGCCCAGGGCCTGAAGAACATCACTCTGGTCTGCCAGAACTGGGGTTCACTCCTGGGCCTGCGACTGGCGGCCGAACACCCTCAACTCTTCCGCCGGATCATTGTTGGCAACGGCATGCTGCCGACCGGGGATACCCCGGCGCCCGCCGTATTCACGCTGTGGAAAACCTTTGCCACCCACAGCCCGTGGTTTCCTGTCGGACGGATTGTTCAGCTCGGAACGGAAAGGGCCTTGAGCAAGGCCGAAATCGCAGCCTATGAAGCACCTTTCCCATCTGCAGAATTCAAGGCAGGTGCCCGCGCATTCCCGAAACTGGTCCCCGTTTCCGCCGAAGACCCCTCAAGCGATGCCAACAAGGCGGCCTGGCGCATTCTGGAAACCTGGAAAAAGCCGTTTATTACCTGCTTCAGTAGCGGCGACCCCATTACCCGGGGCGGAGACCGATACATGCAACGCCGCATCCCCGGCGCCCATGGCCAACCGCACATCACCTTACGCGGTGGCCACTTCCTGCAGGAAGACTCCCCGGACGACTTCGCCCGCATCATCATCGACGCCTGCAAGTCTGAAATGGCGGCCTGAAGCCGCCATGTCCTGATTGCTACCCGAACACCGTCACCGTCTGGCGGCTAGTCGCCACCAGCTCACCACGGCTTGTCCAGATACCGGCCTGAGTATGGCCGTACCCGGCACCGGCCTGATCAATGGTCGCGCGATACAGCAACCAGTCATCCGGCCCGATTTTTGGCCGCGGATGCATGATATCCAACGCCCAACTCAGGGAACTGGCTGGCGCCGGCGATTTCAGGTGTGGCAGCACGGCAGGCGGCCAGGCGTCAACGAGCGCCACAATATGAGCATCGGTAATGGCTTCTGGCGCCTCCCTGAACTGCATCCACCCGCCCATCTCGCGACCGCCGATACCGCTGAAAGGCATGCCTCCGAACGCCCAGCGCATTTCAATGTGCTGGGTAAACTCCGGGGTCACGCCCTTGATGTAGGGCAATGCCTGGCAATCCCCAACGGCCCTCGCCTCTGGAGCAACGAGTGGCTCAACCGCCACTGCCGACTCCCGATCGCCACCAAAGCTCGCCAGCGCCACCAACTTCGGCTCTCCGCCTTGGACAATGCGCCCCATAACCTGGCTGACGGCCTTGCCTTCCCGCAGAATTTCAGCCTCGACTGTCGCCGGTTCATCCGGCGTGACCGGGCCCACAAAGGACACCTGCATTGAACGCATGGGGCGTCCCGGGGCTACCACCTGGGCCATCCGGTCAAATACCAGAGCGGCAATCAGGCCGCCAAAAGAAGCGCGCCCCTGAGCCCAGGTCGTCGGGATAGTAACGCTCCCACCGCTGGCGGTCTTTTCCATCAATTCGTCAAAATTCATCAGCCTGCCTCGTTAGCATCCTATTCGAAACAACCCGGAGATTGCCGAAGATCCACCCGCAACGCAACCGTCATCGCCGGCAACTACCTACTGCACTAACAGCATTAGCCGTGTTAAAGACACAACAAACCAGTTATAATCCCCGCCATAACACGCATTGCATTGCAATGCCCTACCCTCCGAATTCTGAGTAAATTAATGTCTGAATTGTCTTTTGCCGACCTCGGCCTGGATCCCGCTGTCCTCGAAGCAGTTGCCGCCGTTGGCTATGAAAAGCCCTCTCCCATACAGGCCCAGACGATCCCTGCGCTGTTGGCTGGTAAGCACTTACTGGGTGTTGCCCAAACGGGTACCGGTAAAACCGCCGCCTTTGCGCTGCCTTTGCTGAGCCGGATCGACGCGTCTGTTATGGAACCACAGATCCTGGTTCTGGCACCCACGCGGGAACTGGCCATCCAGGTGGCCGAAGCGTTTACCACCTATGCCAGCAAGTTCCGCAACTTCCACGTTCTGCCTATCTATGGCGGCCAGGACTTTTTCCCTCAGATCAAGGGCCTGCGCCGCGGTGCCCAGGTGATCGTGGGCACCCCTGGCCGAATGCTGGATCACCTCCGCAAGGGCACACTGAAGCTGGACAGCCTCAAGGCGCTGGTACTGGACGAAGCCGACGAAATGCTGCGCATGGGCTTCATCGACGACGTGGAAGCGATCCTGGCAAAGACCCCGGACAACTGCCAACGCGCACTGTTCTCCGCGACCATGCCGCCGCAGATCAAGAAGGTCGCCCAGACCTATCTGCGCGACGCCACGGAAGTGAAAATCGAGAGCGAGACCCGCACGGTTGAACGCATTTCGCAGTTTGTGCTGCCGGTCTATGCCGAACGCAAACTGGATGCCCTGACCCGCATCCTGGAAGTGGAACCGCTCGACGCCGCCATTATTTTTGTGCGGACGAAAGCGGAAACCACGTTGCTGGCTGAGAAACTATCCGCACGCGGCCATGCCGTAGCACCGCTGAACGGTGACCTGAACCAGCGTCAGCGCGAGCAGACAGTGGAAGACCTCAAGCGCGGCAAGAAAGACATCATCGTGGCAACCGATGTTGCGGCCCGCGGCCTTGATGTCCCCCGCATTACTCACGTAATCAACTACGACGTGCCTTACGACACCGAAGCCTACATTCACCGGGTTGGCCGCACCGGCCGTGCCGGTCGTGAGGGCAAGGCGATTCTGCTGGTCACGCCTCGTGAACGCAGCTGGCTGCGCACGCTTGAGCGCGCCACCAATTCGCCGATGGAATCCTATGAACTGCCCTCGCCCAACGCTCTGAAGAAGATGCGCGAAGAGCAGTTTGAGTCACAGCTTCTGGGCTTTGCCGAGGATGGCAAGCTGGGCAAGGCGATGGCGTTGCTCGATGAAATCGCGGAACGCAACGACATGGACATTGCGATGGTTGCCGGTGCGCTGGCTTGCTATCTGGAGGCATCCCAGCCGGGCTCACTGCCCCTGGAACAGCCGGAAGCACTGCCGGTGGTTTCTGCCACCGCTCCGCCACGTCGTGACCGTAAAGGTGGCCGTCCGGGCGGTAAGCCAGGCGGGTTCAAGCCAGGGTTCAAGAAGGGCCCCAAGGGCCGCGGTGGCCCAGGCCCGAAGGGCAAGCCTCCCGGCAAGGGTGGCAAGCCTTCTGGTAAACGCCCACCCCGTCAGGGCTGACCTGCTGACTCAGGCGCTCAAGGCTGACTTGGGCGCTGGTAGACGACGAAGCTGTAGTCGTAAGGGTTATTATCGGACGCGGAGAAATCCTCCCGTCCGAGCTCTTCCCACTCATCCCAGTTTACTTCCGGAAAGAATGCATCTCCCTCCACCTCGGCGTGCACCTGGGTGACGTAGATCCGATCCACCATCGGCAGCGCTTCCGCGTAGATCTGCCCACCGCCGATGATCATGACTTCATCTCCGCCTTCAATCTCGGCCTGTGCTTCGGCTTTGACCAATGCGTCTTCCAATGATTCTGCCGCAACCGTTCCGGCGGGTGCCTCCCATTCCGGATTCCGTGAAATCACCACGTTCATTCGCCCGGGCAAGGGTCTACCAATGGAATCCCAGGTTTTCCGGCCCATGATGATTGGTTTTCCCATGGTGGCCTGTTTGAAGTACCTGAGATCGCCCGGCAAGTACCACGGCAGCTTGTTGTTACGGCCGATGACCCGGTTGCGGGACATGGCTACTATTAGAGCTTTTCTCATTGTTTGTTTATCCTCTTGATTGGGAGCTCCGGAGCCCGGGCCCTCGGGACTTGGGGGCTGCAATAGAGCGAGATAATCTGTCCAAAAAACGCCTCAAGGCATCCATGCGCGGCTTGGGCTCCGCCATCCATGGCTCCGCACATTTTTGGACAGATTATCCCGCCCTATTGCGATTCGGCCATACAGATGGTCGATCCACAATTACTTCAATGCAGAGCAGTAGCAAATCTCGAATCATCGCAAACACTCAACCTGACCAACCCTTTCAGATAATCGAACTCTGCTATTCGGTCGCAGGGCAGCGTGTGGGGACTTTCGAAAATGTGCGGAGCCATGGAAGGCGGAGCCCAAGCCGCACACGGACGTCTCGAGGCGTTTTTCGAAAGTCCCCACACGCTGTTCTGCAGGCACCAAAATAAAAGGGCCAGGCCCAGCTAGAGATCAAATAGCAATGGGTGCCTTAATCCCAGGATGCGGCTCATACCCGTCAAACTCGAAATCCTCCAGTTCGTACTCGAAGATCGATGAAGGCTTCCGCTTGATCACCAGTTGGGGCAACGCCCGTGGCTCCCGCTTCAACTGCTCGAACACGATGTCGTCGGTCAGGTGGTTCTGGTACAGGTGACAATCGCCAAAGGTATGGACGAACTCCCCCACACCCAGATCGCACTGCTGGGCAATCATGTGAGTCAGTAACGCGTAGGACGCGATATTGAACGGAACACCCAGGAACAGGTCGGCACTGCGCTGATAGAGCTGGCAGGAGAGCTTGCCGTCGGCGACGTAGAACTGGAACAAGCAGTGGCACGGAGCCAATGCCATGCGACCCTGGCGGACGTTGTCCTGGGGGCCAATGGATTCATCCGGGAGCTCAGCCGGGTTCCACGCCGAGACAATCAACCGGCGTGAATTGGGCTTGTTGCGAATCTGGTCAATCACTTCGCTGATCTGGTCGACGGTGCTGCCATCCGGGCAGTGCCAGCTTCGCCACTGCTTGCCGTAAATAGGACCGAGGTCTCCGCTCTCCAGGGCCCATTCATTCCAGATAGAAACGTTGCGCTCTTTCAGCCAGTTGTTGTCGGTGGACCCCTGCAGGAACCACAACAGCTCCTGGATAATGCTGCGCAGGTGGACTTTCTTGGTGGTCACCAGCGGGAAGCCGTCCTGCAGGTCAAAGCGAATCTGGCGGCCGAAGACCGAGCGGGTGCCGACGCCGGTGCGGTCACCGCGGTCCATACCGTTGTTCACCACGTCTTTCATCAGGTCGAGATAGGCTTTCATTCAGCGTTTCTCCGGTAAGCAATAACGATCAGAACGGCGCCCGCCAGGATCATCGGGAACGACAACACCTGCCCCATGGTCAGCCAGTCGAAGGCCAGGTAACCCAGCTGGGGGTCGGGCTGGCGAACAAACTCCACCAGGAAGCGGAAGATGCCGTAACACGCCAGGAACAGGCCTGAGACCGCCATGCGAGGTCTCGGTTTGGACGAAAACCACCACAGTACGATGAACAGCAGGACGCCCTCCAGGGCGAACTGGTAAAGCTGGGACGGGTGCCGGGCCAGACTGTCCGGCGCGGTACGGAAGACCATACCCCAGGCAACATCCGTGGGTTTGCCCCAGAGTTCGCCGTTGATGAAGTTGCCGATGCGACCAGCACCCAGGCCAACCGGCACCAGTGGTGCGACGAAATCCGCAATCTGCCAGAAGGTGCGATCCACCTTGCGACCGAACCACCACATGGCGAAGATCACACCAAGCAGGCCACCGTGGAAGGACATTCCCCCTTCCCACACGCGTAGCAACATCAACGGGTCAGCCGCGAAGGCACTGAAATTGTAGAAGATCACATAGCCAAAGCGGCCGCCCAATATCACGCCAAGGGCAATGTAGAACAGCATGTCCCCCATCTGCACTTCGGTAATGGGCGACCAGGGCTTGCGGGCGCGAAGGCGGCCCAGCCACCAGCCCACAAGAAATCCGACCAGGTAGGTCAAGCCATACCAGTGTATTTTCAAAGGCCCGATGGCAATGGCCACCGGATCGATTTGCGGATGCTGGAGCATCAATAACCCCTCAGGTCAGAACAGAAAACGGATACCTACGACAATCAGGAAGATGGCGAAGATTTTTTTCAACAGGACTGCGTCCAGGCGATGAGCCAGGTTGGCTCCAACCCGGGCGAACAACACACTGGTCAGAACGATACCCACAAACGCAGGCAGATAGATAAACCCGACACTGAGCTCCGGCAGATCTGGGTTCTGCCATCCGGTGCCAATGTTTGCCAGCGCACCGGCCACAGCGATGGGCAATCCACAGGCAGCGGAGGTGCCTACCGCTTGCTGCATCCGCACGTTGCACCAGCTCAGGAACGGAACAGTCAGCGTCCCCCCGCCAATACCAAAAATAGCGGATGCCCAGCCAATACCGGCCCCGGCACTGCCCAGCCCGACGGAACCGGGCACATCGCGGCCAGGTTTGGGGTTGGCACCGAAAAGCATTTTCAAAGCCACCAGAATGACAAACACACCAATGACCAGCTCCAGGACCTCACCACCGAGCATGGATGCGGTCCAGGCACCCAACACCGCACCGAGCACAATGCCCGCCGTCATGGGGCGGAATATCTCCCAGCGGACGGCGCCGTGGAGGTGGTGGGACCGTATTGAACTGATGGAAGTGAAGACAATAGTGGCCAAAGAGGTGCCCACGGCAAGGTGCGCCGCAATGTCGCTACTCACACCCTGCAGGTCAAAACTGAAAATAAGCACCGGAACAATAACCAGCCCGCCACCAATGCCAAACAGGCCGGCCATGGTGCCCGCCAGGGCGCCCAGCACAAGGTACAGGCCAACAACAGCAAAAAGGGTCATACTCAGCCACACGCAGACAGCAAATCAGGCTGGTATGATACACACCGAATCCCTTTTGTTCACTCGCGACTGATGAGCCCGCCACCATGTGCCTGATTGTTTTTAGCGTAAAACAGCATCCTGCCTTTCCATTGGTCGTGGCAGCAAATCGTGATGAGTTCTTTCACCGGCCCACGGCGGCCATGGACTGGTGGCACAGCGAAACCGCCGGGCGCGATGTTCTGGCGGGACGTGATTTGCAGTCAGGCGGCACCTGGCTCGCAGTCGATGAGGATGGAGCTGTTGCCGCCGTGACCAATGTGCGGGAAGGCTCGCAGGTAACCGGCGCCCACTCCCGTGGCGAACTGCCACTGATGGCGCTGGCAGACAACAGTGATGCGCTCGCAGCCCGACTGCAGACACGAAAAAGCGATTACTCGGGATTCAATCTGGTCAGGCTGAATGGCCACTCGGGATGGTACTACAGCAACCGTGACGCTCACCCCGGGCGCCATGTTCATCGCGGCACCTACGGCTTGAGCAACCACCTTCTGCAGACCCCATGGCCAAAACTGCTGAGATTGAGAAACTCGGTGACCGATTTACTTGAAGGTGCGTCGGCGGACCGCACTGATGACCTCCATCACGATCTTATCGAACGCCTGCAGGACACCACGCCGGCGCCCGACCATGAACTACCGGATACCGGTATTGGCAAGGACACCGAGCGCTTTCTGTCTTCGCCGTTCATTATCGGCAGTGACTACGGTACCCGCGCCACGACAGTGGTCACGGTCAGCGCCGTCGGTGAAGTCCGGGTAACGGAACAGTGCTGGGGACCGGAGGGAAAAAAGGAAGGCACAAGGTATTTCTGCTGGCAGCGGTCGGCCTGAAGCTTTGGTATAATCCGCCAAATTCCGCGAAGCAACCGGAGGCCCTTTATGGCCGGTGAGAAAAGCGCGGCGTCCATCGCCGACTTCGAAAAATCCCTGGATGAGCTGGAAAAACTGGTCCATGACCTGGAGCAGGGCGAACTCTCCCTGGAGCAGTCTCTTACTGCATTCGAGCGCGGCGTAAAGCTGACTCGCGAGTGCCAGCAAGCGCTCAAGACGGCGGAACAGCGGGTAGAACAACTGGTGGAAAACAGCGATGGCACACTGGAAACACGCCCTTTTAGCCCGGACGAACCTGCCTGATGCCAACTCCGAACACCCGCCTGGCGGCTTTCCTGGAGCAATGCCGCAATCAGATTGACGCCGAACTTGAGCGCCAGCTTTGTGCATCTGGCCACGGCTCTGAACGCCTGCAACAGGCCATGCGATACAGTGTTCTGGGCGGTGGCAAGCGCATCCGGCCGGCGCTTTGCCTGGCGGCAGCCACGGCGCTTGGCCAGCCTCAGGAAAGTGCGATCGTTCCCGCCTGTTCGCTGGAACTGATTCATGCCTATTCGTTGATTCACGATGACCTGCCCGCCATGGACAACGATGATCTGCGCCGGGGCCGCGCCACCACGCACATCGCCTTTGACGAAGCCACCGCCATATTGGCAGGCGATGCGCTGCAGACCCTTGCGTTCGGCTGGCTGGCCGAAGCACCGGGACTGGATGATCAGGTGCGCCTTGCAATGATACGTGAATTGGCGACCGCCAGCGGCCACCAGGGCATGGCAGGTGGACAGTCGATAGACCTTGAGTCCGTGGGCAAGCAGCTGACCGTTGAGCAGCTGGAAAATATGCACCGCCACAAAACCGGTGCACTCATTGCGGCCAGTGTCCGGATGGGTGCCCTCACCGCAACCAATGTGAACGAAGACCAGTTGGCGGCCCTCACGGTTTATTCGCAAACCCTCGGTCTCGCTTTCCAGGTGCAGGATGACTTGCTGGACATCGAGGGCGATACGACTGTGATCGGCAAACCCCAGGGCTCGGATCTGGCTCGATCCAAGCCAACCTATCCCTCGCTGATGGGCGCTGACGGTGCCCGAAACTACCTGTCACAGCTGCTTGAGTCCGCACTGGCCAGCATCGAGATGTTTGGCGAGGAAGGCGACCTGCTCCGGGACATGGCCGGTTACGTAGTGGCACGCACCCATTGATCATCAACGGCTCAGGCATGCACACTGACTTATGAAGGACTGGAGGGGCCCGGCTGGCCCAATCAGTATGAAACCGGGTGCCTTCATCCCCTATAATAGAACCCACATTTTGAATCACCCGGAAAAGACCCGAGCAGATGCAGGATACATATACTTTTAAGGAAATCCCGTCCCAACGGCCCAACACGCCGCTGCTGGACAGGATTGACACTCCCGGGCAACTGCGCGAACTGGCAGCAGAGCAACTGACCCAGCTCGCCAGGGAGCTACGTGCCTTCCTGCTATGGTCGGTGGGACAAACAGGCGGCCACTTCGGCGCCGGCCTGGGTGTCCTGGAACTGACCGTTGCCCTGCATTACGTCTTCAATACCCCGGAAGACCGCCTGGTCTGGGACGTCGGCCACCAGGCCTATCCCCACAAAATCCTGACCGGGCGCCGGGAACGCATGAACAGCATCCGTCGAAAGGATGGCCTGGCCGGCTTCCCGAAACGGGCGGAGAGCGAATACGATACCTTCGGCGTTGGTCACTCCAGCACTTCCATCAGCGCTGCCCTGGGTATGGCCATCGCCTCTCGCATGCAGGGCACTGGTCGCAAGAGCATTGCCGTCATCGGGGATGGTGCCATGACGGCCGGAATGGCGTTCGAAGCCCTGAACCACGCCGGGCATCTGGACGCCAACATGCTGGTGATCCTCAACGACAATGACATGTCTATTTCCCGCAATGTGGGCGGGTTGTCGAACTACTTTGCCAAGCTGTTGGCAAGCCGGACCTACAATCAGGTCCGCGACAGCGGAAAACGGGTGCTTCAGGGCACGCCACAGTTGATGGCGCTGGCCCGCAAGACCGAGGAACACTTCAAGGGCATGATTTCGCCGGGCACTCTGTTTGAAGAGCTGGGGTTCAACTACATCGGCCCCATCGACGGCCACGACCTGCCTCTGCTGCTGGAGACTCTGGAGAACATCCGCGAACTGGACGGACCGCAATTCCTCCACGTGGTCACCACCAAGGGCAAGGGTTTCGCCCCGGCCGAAGCCGATCCAATCGGCTACCATGCCATCAACAAGATCGAACCGGTGCCGCCCAGCAAGCCAGAACCGGTTGCTCCGAAGCCGTCGAAGCTGAAATACGCCAACGTGTTTGGCCAATGGCTCTGCGACGCCGCAGAAGCCGACGACCGCATTGTGGGTATCACCCCCGCCATGTGTGAAGGCTCCGATCTTCTGGCGTTCTCCCAACGCTTCCCGGACCGGTATTTCGACGTCGCCATTGCCGAACAGCATTCCGTCACCCTGGCGGCGGGCCTTGCCTGTGATGGCGCCAAACCGGTGGTGGCGATCTATTCGACGTTCCTGCAGCGCGCCTACGATCAGCTGATCCATGACGTGGCCATACAGAACCTGGACGTCCTGTTCGCGATTGACCGCGCCGGGCTGGTCGGCGAAGACGGCCCCACTCACGCAGGCGCGTTTGACATCAGCTATTTGCGCTGTGTCCCGAACATGATCGTGATGACTCCCTCTGACGAAAACGAAACCCGGCAACTGCTGCACACAGGTATGCTTTTTGAGGGGCCGGCGGCAGTGCGCTACCCTCGGGGCACAGGCCCGGGTGCAGAGATGGTCCGCGAACTGGCTCCGCTACCGATCGGCAAGGGCCGGCTTGTAAAAGAAGGCTCGGGCATTGCCATACTCAACTTCGGCACACTGCTCACGCCCGCACTGGAGGCTGCCAAGTCTCTGGGCGCCACTGTCGCCGACATGCGCTTTGTAAAACCGTTGGATGAAGAGCTCATCCTGGCATTGGCGGAAAAGCATGACCTACTGGTTACGATTGAAGAGAACGCCATTGCCGGCGGAGCGGGCAGCGCGGTGACGGAATTCCTGAACAGCCGGGATGTCAGCCAGCCGGTGCTTCAGATCGGCCTGCCAGACACCTTCATAGATCACGGTAAGCACGGCGAGTTGCTGTCTTCCTGTGGACTGGATGCCGAAGGTATCAGGCACACTATTGAAACCCGCCTGGAGCGAATGAAGTACAACCAGTCGCTAAAGGCGGTTCAATAAACACGCGAAGAGATCACATCAGACGGCGGGATCGTCGTCCTGGTGGGTCTCGAACCAGTGTCCGAGCTTGCTCTGCTTGGTATTGAGGTAATGCTCATTGTGGGGGTTGCGCCCCACGTGCAGAGGGACGCGCTCCGCTATTTCTATACCCAGATCGGTCAAAGCATCTACCTTACGGGGGTTATTGGTCATCAGCCTCAGGCTACGAATGCCCAGGTGCGCCAACATATCCCGGCACATGCTGTAGTCCCGCAAGTCAGCCGCAAAGCCGAGTTGTTCGTTGGCTTCCACCGTATCCGCACCCTGATCCTGCAGGTTGTAGGCACGAATCTTGTTCAGCAGCCCAATACCCCGGCCTTCCTGGCGCAGGTACATAAGAATGCCCCGACCTTCGCGGGCAATACTGCGCAAGGCTTCTTCCAACTGATAACCACAGTCACAGCGCATGCTGTACAGGGCATCACCGGTCAGGCACTCGGAGTGGGTCCGCGCCAGCATCGGCTCCGGACTGTTGAGGTCACCCAGCGTAAGCGCCACGTGCTCCTTTCCGGTGTCCGGCTCTTCAAAGCCGTGCATGTCGAAAACGCCGAAAGGGGTTGGCAGCCGGCAAGTCTGGATGTAACGAACAGCCACAGTGTTTCCTCGTGGTTCAGTCAATCGAGCGGCGCATTCTATCACGAGGCCAGCGCCCTGGCGTAGTCTCTGTATGATGGATCCTACGAACCGGAGTCAGAAGCAGACCAGTGGCCACTACGCCCACCCTTCTTCTCCAACAGGCGGACATTGTCCACGACCATCCCGCGATCAACGGCCTTGCACATATCGTAGAGGGTCAGTGCCGCCACGCTGGCGGCCGTCAGGGCCTCCATCTCAACACCGGTCTGGCCGGAGAGCTTGCAGCGAGTGGCGATGTGAATCGAAGCGCCGTCCTTGCCCGGCGTCAGCTCTACCTTTACCGAGGTCAGGTTCAGCGCGTGGCAAAGCGGAATCAGCTCGTGGGTTTTCTTGGCCGCCATGATACCGGCAACCCGCGCCACCGCCAGCACATCTCCCTTGGGATGCTGCCCTTCCACAATCATTGCCAGGGTGTCCGGCGCCATCCGAATCAGCGCCTCGGCCCTGGCCTCACGCTCGGTAACAGCCTTGGACGTAACGTCTACCATACGCGCGGCGCCAGTATCGTCAAGATGCGTCAGTTTGCTCACTGTGTCTCCCAAAATCGTTGATAAAAGCGGCCTTCACGGATCTATCATACCAGAGCGTACAGAACTGGAGGCGGGATCAGTATCCGTTCCCTGACCACCAGAAACCAATACCCGCAATGCCCTGAGCGCCAGCCTGCCGTGCTGCGAGGATATCATCAGGGACAAGCCCGCCAAGGGCATAAACAGGAATCGCGGCGCCTGCGACCAGCTCCTGGAAACGCTCCCACCCAATTCCCGGCGCGCCAGGATGGGAAGAGGTAGGCTTTACCGGTCCCAGGGTAATGAAGTCTGCCTGGAGCTGTTCTGCATGCGCAATTTCCTCTTCATCGTGACAGGAGATTGCCAGCAGGTAGCCCTCGGGTATCGGCCGGGAGGAAAACTGCCGGGCCTCCCGCCACGGCAGGTGCAAACCGGTGGCCTGGGGCAGGCACTCAAGCAGCGGCGGGGCACCGTGAAGCATCAACAGCGAATCGCTGGCGCGACACGCCTCCAGTGACCAGCCCGCCAACCGCTCGTAGACCTCATCGCTTAGTCCCGGTGCCCTGAACAGGCACATCTGTGGGTGCGTTTCGAGCAAGCGCTGACGAAGTTGTTCAGGGAATGCCGAGGGATCGCCAGCAGAACCGGTAATGGCATAGCGACGAGGCAGCTTCAGGGCGCGGATAATCGGACGGTTTGCAGCGGGGAAATCAACATCCGCCAGGTCCTGGACATCGAGCCATTGTATCGCCTGCCCTTCACGGCCCTCGGGGTCGCCTTCAGAGGAAGAGGTTTCCCAGACATCAAGAAACACCCGCTTGTCCCCATAATCGTGGCGAACTCCAATCACCGGCTCAAGCAGGTTCGGATTTATCCGCAACCCGGTCTCTTCCCGAATCTCCCTGACCAGGGCCTGTTGGACCGTTTCACCGGCCTCAACCTTGCCACCCGGAAACTCAAGCAAACCACCCTGATGAACATGGTCCGGCCGACGGGCGATCAATACCTTCCCATCACGAAAGACAACACCCACCGCAACGTGTATTTCCCGAACTGGCGTCATAATCAGGTGCGATACTCAGCATTGATGGTGACGTAGTCATGGGAAAAATCGCAGGTCCACACCCGTTCACTGACATTCCCCCGCCCGAGATCAATGTGGATGGTAATTTCCTCACCGTCCATCACGGCCTGCCCGCGGGACTCGCTGTAATCCGCAGCACGGCCGCCATTGCGGACCAGGCACACATCTCCCAGCCAGATCTCGAGGGCGTTCAGGTCCAGCCCGGCGACACCAGCACGCCCCACGGCAGCCAGTATCCGCCCCCAGTTGGGATCGGATGCAAACAGTGCGGTTTTGACCAGCGGTGAGTGAGCGACCGTATAGGCAACGTCCAGCGCCTCCTGTACCGATGTCGCGCGGCTCACATCAATGGTGACAAACTTGGTGGCACCTTCGCCGTCGCGAACAATCGCGTGCGCCAGCTCGAGGAACACCTCGCGCAGCGCTTCCCTGAGCTTTGGCAGGGACGGGCTATCGGCCGCGATTTCAGGGCCGCCGGACTGACCGCTGGCAATGAGCATGCAGGCATCGTTGGTGGACGTGTCACCGTCGATGGTAATCCGATTGAACGACGCCTCTCCTAATTCTGACGCAAGGCTCGCCAACACATCGGGTGCGATATTCGCATCGGTGGCAATAAAGCCCAGCATGGTAGCCATGTTGGGGCGGATCATGCCCGCCCCCTTACTGATACCGGATATGGATACCGCTTGGCCATCCAGATCAATCCGGCGCGAGGCACCCTTGGGACGAGTGTCGGTGGTCATGATCCCAGACGCTGCTTCAGCCCAGTGGGACTCCGAGACATCCGCCAGTGCTTGCGGCAACGCGCTGACAATTTTACCAACCGGCAGTGGCTCCCCGATAACCCCTGTCGAAAACGGCAGCACGCTACCAGCGGGGACACCGGCGTGATCCGCCAAAGCCTGACAACAGGCCTGGGCATCCTTCATGCCTTGTTCGCCGGTGCCGGCATTGGCATTGCCGGTGTTGATCAGCAGGTAGCGCGGTGCATCGCTTGCCAGATGGCTTCGCGTGACGTGAACAGGGGCCGCGCAAAACTGATTACGGGTGAAAATACCGGCCACTCGGCTACCCGGCGCCAACTCTATAACCACCAGATCCTTCTTGCCGGGTTTCTTGATACCGGCACTGCCGATACCCAGCCTGACACCGGCCACCGGGAAAAACGTCGGCAAGGTTCCTGGACCAACTGCCATTTTCACTCTCCTTTCGTCATGATCGGCTTCTACCCGGCGATCCGGCCGGAACACCGGTTACCAAACGAAAAACCCGCAACCTGTCGATCAGGGTGCGGGCCTTAGTTCGCTCACTCAGCGGCGGAAATCAGTTGACCTTTCCACAACACTGCTTGTACTTCTTGCCAGACCCGCATGGACAAGGCTCGTTTCGCCCTACCTTTCGGTCCTGTCGCACAAAGGTCTCCGGCGTTCCCTGAGGCTGCTGGGTAGCAGCTCCATCTGCGCTGTCATCCTGCCTGTGCTGTGCGGTGGCGCTGGTTTCATCGTGGCGCAGTCGCGCCTGGGCAAGCTCCCGCTCCAGCTCTTCCTTGCGGCGGCGTTCCACCTCTTCCATTTCTTCACGGCTCTGAACACGGACATGAGACAACACCCGGACCACATCACGCTTCATGGTTTCCAGCATGCTTTCAAACAGGTTAAAGGCCTCGCGCTTGTACTCCTGCTTGGGGTTCTTCTGGGCATAACCACGCAGGTGGATACCACGGCGCAGGTGATCCATGTTTGATAGATGCTCTTTCCAGAGCGTGTCGAGCACTTGCAGGAACACCTGCTTCTCGAACTTGCGCATGGGCTCGGAGCCCGCCAGTTCCTCTTTGGCGTCGTAGGCCGCGACAATCTCTTCCAGAATACGCTGACGCAGATTCTCTTCGTAGAGCTTGCTGTCCTCGTCCAGCCATTTCTGAACAGGCAGGTTGATGGCCATCTCCGATTGCAGCTGGCTCTCCAGGCCGGCAACATCCCATTGCTCCGGCATGCTCTGCGGCGGGATGAACTCACTGACCAGAGAGTCCACCACATCCTCGCGAATGGTTTTAATCATCTCGGAAACGTCTTCCGAGGACATGACCTCGTTACGCTGATCATAGATCACCGTACGCTGGTCGTTGGCAACATCATCGTATTCCAGCAGGGTTTTCCGCATATCGAAGTTGCGGCCTTCCACCTTGCGCTGGGATTTTTCAATGGCGTTGGTGACCATTCGATGCTCGATGGCCTCGCCTTTTTTCATCCCCATGGCCTGCATCAGGCTCTTCACCCGATCCGGCGCGAATATCCGCATCAGGTTATCTTCCAGCGACAGGAAGAACCGTGATGAACCAGGATCGCCCTGACGACCGGCACGGCCTCGAAGCTGATTGTCGATACGGCGGGATTCGTGACGCTCGGTACCAATGATGTGCAGACCACCAGCCTCAAGCACCTGGTTGTGGCGCTCGGTCCATTCGGCCTTGGTGCGGGCAATTTCCTCTTCGGTGGGGCTTTCCATACCCGCCACTTCAAATTCCCAGTTACCACCCAGCACAATATCCGTACCACGGCCGGCCATGTTGGTGGCAATGGTGACTGCACCCGGGCGACCGGCCTGGGCAATGATCTGGGCCTCACTCTCATGCTGTTTGGCGTTCAGGATCTTGTGGTCAATCCGCGCCTTCTTGAGCAGCATGGACAGAAGCTCAGAGGCCTCAATTGAGGCCGTGCCCACCAGGATTGGTCGTCCCTCAGCCGTCACGTCCTTGATCTCATCAATGATGGCGTGGAACTTCTCTTCCTGAGTCAGGTAAATCAGATCGTTGTAATCGATTCGCTGGATGGGCTTGTTGGGCGGAATAACAACCACGTCCAGACCGTAGATCTGGCGAAATTCAAACGCCTCGGTGTCCGCGGTACCGGTCATGCCGGCGAGCTTGTCGTAAAGACGGAAATAATTCTGGAAAGTGGTGGATGCCAGGGTCTGGCTCTCTGCCTGAATGCGAACACCTTCCTTGGCTTCAATCGACTGGTGCAGACCTTCACTCCAGCGACGGCCCGGCATGGTACGACCTGTGTGCTCGTCAACGATCACCACCTGATCGCCCTGGACAATGTAATCCACGTCCTTCTGGAACAGATGATGAGCTCGGAGGGCCGAGTGGACGTGATGCAACAGGCTAAGGTTGGCTGCGGAGTACAGGCTCTCACCTTCCTTCAGCAAGCCCCTTTCCAACAACAGCTCTTCCACTTTTTCATGGCCGGTTTCGGTCAATTCCACCTGACGGGATTTCTCATCGATGGTGAAATCGCCACTGGGCTCACCCTCTTCACTGACTTCACCCATCTCAAGGCTTGGCACAAGCTCGTTGATCGCCAGGTAAAGTTTTGAACTGTCCTCCGCCGCGCCCGAGATGATCAGCGGGGTACGGGCTTCGTCAATCAGGATCGAGTCCACTTCGTCCACGATGGCAAAGTGGAGGCCGCGCTGCACCTTGTCTTCCGTGCTGAAGGCCATGTTGTCGCGAAGATAGTCAAAGCCGAACTCGTTGTTCGTGCCGTAGGTAATATCCGCCTGATAGGCAGCCCGCTTCTCTTCAGGCGGCTGGCCGGCTACGACAACACCTACCTGTAGCCCCAGGAAGCGATACAGCTTCCCCATCCATTCGGCATCGCGGCGAGCCAGGTAGTCGTTCACAGTGACCAGATGCACGCCCTTGCCAGTCAGAGCATTCAGATACACGGCCAGCGTCGCTACCAGCGTTTTACCTTCGCCGGTTTTCATCTCGGAAATACGGCCTTCGTGAAGCGTGATACCGCCGATCATCTGCACGTCGTAGTGGCGCATCCCCATGACTCGACGACTTGCCTCACGGGTGGTGGCAAACGCTTCGGGAAGCAATGCGTCAAGGCTTTCACCTTCGTCATAGCGACGGCGAAACTCCGCAGTTTTGCCTTGCAACTCGGTGTCGGACAAATTGCCATACTGCTCTTCAAGCTCATTAATACGCGATACGGTTTTGCGCATTCGCTTGATTTCTCTGGCGTTCTTACTGCCGAACATCTTGGTTGCAAGCTTTGTGAACATAGACCACTGCTTCTTTGATTAAACGGAGGAAGCCGGCATTCTAACCTTATTTCGCAGCAGTACAAAAGTCAGGCCTCACAGAAGCCTGTCACAACGCTGAAAAGATTGAAAAAAGAGTGCCGGACGGGGACAACGGGAAGAGATCAGGCGCCCTCACAGGCGCCTCTACAAGCGGCTAGCGGCTAGCTCGTTTGATGTAGGTTTCCGGATTCTCGGATTTGCCGTTGCGGATTACTTCAAAATGCACGTGAGGCCCGGTGGAACGGCCTGTACTGCCCATCAGAGCCAGCACCTGCCCCTTCTGGACAACGTCGCCCACTTTGACCTTGATGGTCTTGGCATGGGCGTAGCGGGTTACCAGGCCATCGCCGTGGTCCACCTCAACGAGGTTGCCGTAGCCATAGCGCTCGTCGGCATAAGTGACCACGCCACCCGCCACGGAGATAATGTCGCTACCTTCCTTGCCAGCCAGGTCCACACCGGCGTGCCAGGTACGCTTACCGGTGAACGGATCGGAACGATAGCCGTATTTCGAGGACAGCCAACCCCAGGTAATAGGACGACCCTCCACGAAGAGCTCTTTCTCGAGCTTCTGGCGGGAAGTAACCATATCCAGCATGCGCAATTGTTGCTCCCGATCTTCAATGCGGCGGGCAAGCTGATCAATCATGCTGGTCAGTTCTGGCGCGGTGAAAGAGTCGCCATCAAGACTTTCCTCGGGGCCACCGACGGCAGCTGGCTGATCAAAGTCGAATTCGTCGCTGGCCACCAGGCCCGATTCCAGAAAGCGCTGCCCGAGAGCATCAAGCCTGAGCAGACGCCCCTGCATTTCACCCAGCCGCAGCGTTAAGGCATCAACCTGCTGCTGGACGTTCCGCTCGATCCGTGCAAGCTCTACCTTCTGTTCGCCCAGCCGGGATTGCCACTGAGCGACCAATTCTGATTCTGCAGGCTCCGCCGGTTCAATCTGGCTCACCGCCACCTTATAGCCGGACCAGCCCGCCAGTACCAACAGTGCAGTCACGAATAACACCGCGCCTGCCAGGACAGGGGCGTTTACCGAAACCGTGCGGGATTTCCCATGGCGTTTGCCAACGAGGATAATGTTCATATCGTCTTCTGGTTTCATGTGGACGCAACCTGATCCTGTAGTGTTGCATCCAGAGTGTTCTGACTGGGCCTGCCGGGGCATCCTTTGCCAGATTGCGGATTTCCTATCCGACTACTCAATCCTGGGCAGCATAAATCGCGTCTGAAAACGCACGTGCTATCCATTGCAACGACTACGTTTAATAAAATAGCAGCCGCCCGTGGACATACACACACCAGACAATGTAAAACGAGTGTAATACAGGCTCTGCCTATTAACCGTGCCGAAGTGTAACCAATCGTTACCGTTGTCGTCGAGAATTACTGATTGCCATGAAAAAGAAAACCGACCTCGAATTGACTCCGGACAGCTTCTCCAGGGCTTCAACCCTGCGTGAACTGATGGCAAAAGCCCAGCATCATACTCAGGCGGAACAACTCGTTCTCGCTGCGCTTCCGGAAAGTCTTGCCAAAGGCACACGGTTTGTCAGTTGCCGTGACGGGGAGCTGGTCCTGTCGGCTACGGCAGCCACCACCGCCAGCCAGATTCGTTTCCGCCAGCATGAAATCATGGAAGAACTTCGCAAACAGGAGCTGTTCCGTTTCGTCTGGAAACTCAAGGTCAAGGTCGCTCCGCCGCGATTCAGCGAGCGTCCGAAAGCAAAAATGACACCCCTCAGTAACGAAAATGCCCGGCTCCTCAAAGAGGAAGCCGGGCACACGAAGGACAAACAATTACGCGAGGTTCTCGAAAAACTCGCAAGCCACGTCCGGGATTAAGGCGTCCTGCCTCAGCCCGCCGCCAGCACAGGTTTCATGTAGGAAATCGGGGCAGCGGCCTCGTCGTCGAAGGTCACCACTTCCCACGCATCCTCTTCTGCCCTGAGCTTGCGCAGCAGCTTGTTGTTCAGGTCGTGGCCGGATTTAATACCACGGAACTCGCCAATCAGGCTGTTGCCCAACTGGTAGAGGTCACCGATGGCATCCAGCAGCTTGTGCTTGACGAATTCGTCGTCGTAACGCAGACCGTCTTCGTTGAGGATTTTGTAATCGTCAACGACGATGGCATTGTCAACGCTTCCGCCCAACGCCAGGTTCATCGCACGCAACTTTTCAATATCACGCATGAAACCAAACGTCCGTGCGCGGCTGACTTCCTTCACAAACGACGTGCTGGAAAAGTCAACGGTTGCGGTCTGGGCGCGCCCCTTGAAGACAGGGTGGTCAAAGTCGATACCGAAGCTGACCTTGAAGCCTTCGAAAGGCAGCAGAGTCGCCTTCTTGTCACCTTCTTCAACCGTTACTTCGCGCTTGATGCGGATGAAACGCTTGGCGGCGTCCTGCTCGGCAATACCGGCGGACTGCAGAAGAAACACAAACGGACCGGCAGAGCCGTCCATAATGGGCACTTCCGCGGCGCTGAGCTCGACGAAACAGTTATCAATCCCGAGACCAGCCATGGCTGACAACAAATGCTCCACTGTTGCAACCCGGACACCGTCTTTCAGCAGTGTCGTGGAAAGCATGGTCTCACCAACGTTTTCCGCGCAGGCACGGATTTCAACCACAGGGTCAAGATCGGTACGGCGAAAAACGATCCCCGAGTCCACCGGAGCGGGCTTCAGGGTCAGATACACTTTCTCCCCCGAGTGCAAGCCAACGCCGGTGGCGCGGATGGTGTTCTTAAGTGTCCGTTGTCTGATCATCGGTACATATTTCCGTCACATAAAAGCGATATAGTCTGGGCAAAATTCTGCCCGGAGAATACCAGAAAGTAAGACTGAATACCATTTAACCAATCGTTAACCTTTGATTGGCCTCCCGGCACAAGTCCGGACTGATAGTCAGCACACGTAATTCGGTCGCAAAGGTTCCATTACCGAATACATTTGCAACAGATTATCAGTCAGCCTGACGGCGAAGGAATGCGGGAATATCGAGATAGTCGACTCCCTGCTCCTCGCTGTCCTTGCTCTGATCAATCGCCACATTGCCGTGAGCCACGGCGCGACGACGCAGAACGGCCGGACGGTCAAGCTGGTTGTAATCCGTTGTGCCATCCAGGCTACGGGTGTTGTCCACCACCTTGGTCGGCTTCTCGCGGTCACCGCCCAGGCCGGTCGCAACCACCGTCACCTTGAGTTCGTCAGTCATTTCCGGATCAATCACGGTACCCACGACCACCGTGGCGGAATCCGAAGCGAATTCACGAACAATGTCGCCAACCTCAGAGAATTCTCCCAGGTTGAGATCCATACCTGCGGTGATGTTGACCAGGATACCCTTGGCACCCTGCAGGTTGATGTCTTCCAGAAGCGGGCTTCGAACAGCGGCTTCTGCAGCTTCGCGGGCGCGGTTCTCGCCAGTGGCACGCGCCGTACCCATCATGGCGTTGCCCATCTCCGACATAACGGTTTTTACGTCGGCGAAGTCCACGTTGATCATACCGTTGCGGGTAATCAGGTCAGCAATACCCTGAACCGCCCCCAACAGCACATCGTTTGCTGAACCAAACGCGTCCAGCAGGCTGGTTTTCTTACCCATCACCGCCAACAACTTTTCGTTGGGAATGGTGATCAGCGAGTCAACGGTTTCCTCCAGCTCCTTGAGGCCGGCTTCCGCCACACTCATGCGCTTGCCACCTTCAAACATGAATGGCTTGGTGACAACGGCAACGGTCAGGATACCCATTTCCCGGGCCACTTCAGCCACAACCGGAGCAGCACCGGTTCCGGTTCCGCCGCCCATGCCGGCGGTAATGAACACCATGTCGGCGCCCTTCAGCGACTCGGCGATGCGATCACGGTCTTCCAGAGCGGATTGACGCCCTACTTCCGGGTTGGCACCGGCACCCAGCCCTTTGGTGATATTGCCACCAAGCTGAATAATCTGACGTGCATCCAGGTCCGTCAGGGCCTGAGCGTCGGTGTTGGCGCAAATAAACTCCACGCCTTCGATATCACTGTTGAGCATGTGGCGAACGGCATTGCCGCCACCACCGCCAACGCCTACTACTTTAATGACAGCGTTTTGCTGGACATTATCGACGAGTTCAAACATTTCCCCTACTCCTTCGTGCTGTTTATCAGCCTTTTCCAGACTGATTTTTCGAGATTATGATTTTCGAGATACCTTCGTGTATGTCTTCTCCCGGCTCGCCGTCAGAAGTGACCGGTAAACCAGGCTTTCATGCGCTCAAACAGCGTGGGTGCATCTTCACCCTTAAGCGCCGGCGCCCGCCCCAGATCCATCTGGCGGAAGCCATGGATCAACAACCCAACGCCCGTGGCGTAGATGGGGTTGTTGACTACCTCCGTCATACCGGAGACCGCCTGCGGACAGGCCAGCCTTACCGGCATGTGGAAGATTTCTTCGGCCAGTTCCACCACGCCTTCCATGGTGGAGGAACCGCCGGTAATCACGATGCCGGCCGGGATCAGGTCTTCGAATCCCGAACGACGAAGTTCAGACTGCACCAGGGTGAACAGCTCTTCGTAGCGCGGCTCCACCACCTCGGCGAGCGCCTGACGGGACAAATCCCGTGGCGCCCGGTCACCCACACTGGGCACCTTGATGGTTTCATCCGCGCCGGCCAGCTGAGTCAAGGCGCAGGCGTACTTGATCTTGATTTCCTCGGCATTCTGCGTGGGTGTCCGCAGGGCCATAGCGATGTCGTTGGTGACCTGATCACCAGCGATAGGAATGACCGCCGTGTGCCGAATGGCACCACCGGTGAACACCGCGATATCGGTGGTACCACCGCCAATATCCACCACGCAGACACCCAGTTCCTTTTCATCCTCGGTGAGGATGGCGTGACTGGAGGCCAACTGCTCCAGGATGATGTCATCCACTTCCAGGCCGCAGCGCTTCACGCATTTTTCGATGTTCTGGGCGGCGTTCACCGCACAGGTGACGAGGTGAACCTTGGCTTCCAGGCGAACGCCGGACATTCCCATGGGCTCCTTGATGCCCTCCTGGCTGTCGATCACAAACTCCTGCGGCAGTATGTGAAGGATCTTCTGGTCCGCCGGAATCGCCACCGCCTGGGCGGCGTCAATCACCCGGTCAATGTCAGCCTGGGTCACCTCCCGGTCACGGATCGCTACAATGCCGTGGGAGTTGAGGCTCTTGATATGGCTGCCGGCAATACCCGCGTAGACCGAGTGAATCCGGCAACCCGCCATCAGTTCGGCTTCTTCCACCGCACGCTGTATCGCCTGGACCGTGGTTTCGATATTGACCACCACGCCACGCTTGAGCCCGCGGGAGGGATGGGAACCGATACCCACCACCTCAATGGTCCCGTCCATTTTGCGCTTGCCGACGATCGCAACCACTTTCGAGGTTCCGATATCGAGGCCGACAATCATGTTTTCCGTTTCAACCGATGACATGTGTTCCACCAAACCGTAGGTCTGAATTTAGCGTTGCTATGATTTTGTCCGCGAGGCCGTTTCTGACGGCTTCCACTGAACCGCCACCCCATTGCTGTAGCGGGCATCCACCCGTCTGACTTCGTCTGAACGCGACGCCAGCCGTTCCTGATAAACCGTGACAAAGCGTTCAAAACGCGCCTCAACCTGATCCCTGCCCAGAACCACTTCGATGCCGTTGGCAAGGGTCAGCGTCCAGGCACCGCGCTGTTCAAGACTCAACCCGGCAAACCCGAGATTATGACCGGTGAGCGTATCCGACATGGTCCTTGCCATATCAATCACTTCCTTCACACGCTCATCCGGGCCAGCCAGCCGAGGCAGTCGCCCGGCCACTTCGGGGTTAGGCGGCGCAAACAGTTCTCCGTTGCGGCTCACCAGCCGGTTGCTGTTCCAGTACGCCAGTGGCTTTTTCTCACGAACGTCGATCTGCAGCCGGTCCGGCCATACGCGCTTGACCGCTGCAGACTCCACCCATGGGCGCTGCTCCAGGCTCTCCTTGATGTCAGAGAGATCGGTGGCAAAGAAACTCCGCCCTATCCACTTGCCCGCACTGCGCTCCAGCGCTGTACGGTTTTCACCCACCAGTTCGCCCTTCACGTCGATGGCCATGACCTGACGATCCATGGCGCTCAGCACTTCGCTGGTTCCCCAGGGAACCAATGCCGCCAGCAGGACAATACCCGCTCCCATGAGCGCCTGCCCCCAGGGCACGGCGGACAATACAGCTCTCAGCAAACCAAACCGGTCCCGCTCAGGCCCAAGAGAGGTAGCTCCCCTGCGCTTCGGTGGGTCGGACGGTACCGCCCGGCTCCGGATCAGCAGCTTTTCAAGCATCGCCTGCCTCCAAGGTGTCCATGAGGATCCTCACCACCAGTTCCTCGAAACTGATACCGGCCGCCCTAGCCGACATGGGCACCAGACTGTGGTCAGTCATTCCAGGGACTGTGTTCACTTCCAGAATCCAGAACTCACCCTGGCGGTCCTGCATTATGTCTACCCGGCCCCAGGTTCGGCAGCCGAGCACCCTGAACGCATCCAATGCCAGATGCTGGAGCTTCAGCTCGCTGTCCGGGTCCAGCCCGCAGGGGATCTGGTAGCGGGTGTCGTCGGCCAGGTACTTGGCGTCGTAGTCATAGAAAACGTGGTCTGTACTCAAGCCAATGGCCGGCAGCGCCTGATCCTGCAGAAGGCTGACGGTAAATTCGGGGCCTTCAATCCATTCTTCGACGAGAACCAGAGGGTCCAGCGCGGCCGCCTGCGTATATGCTTCAACCAGCTCCTGTTCACTGTTCACCTTGCGAATGCCAATGCTGGAGCCTTCCCGCGAGGGTTTTACGCTCAGCGGCAACGACAGCGACTGTACTAGGCTGCCGGCTTCCTCCACGGACCCCATGGCACGGAATTTCGGAGTTGGCAGTCCGCAGCCTTCAAACACGTATTTGCTGCGCAGCTTGTCCATGGCAAGCGCAGAGGCCAGAACGTCACTTCCCGTAAAGGGAATACCGGCCTGGGACAGGATGGCCTGAATCGTGCCGTCTTCCCCGCCGCGCCCGTGCAGGGCAATGAAAACCCGATCAAACTCAGGCTCTTCCACGGTTTTCAGCAAACAACCGCGTACATCCACGGCATAGGCGTCGACTCCGGCGGATACCAGTGCCGACAGTACTGCCTGTCCGCTTTTCAGTGACACTTCACGCTCGGCGGAATCACCGCCCATAAAGACAGCCACCCGTCCCAGTGCCTTCAGCGTCTCCGGATCGGCCTGATAACCTTGTGAATCTACAGTCCTGGCCATCTCACTCATCCGCAATCACTCCTGCGGCTGCCAGTCGCGCAGCCACTCCGCCTATATCACCCGCGCCCTGTGTAATCAGCAGATCGCCGTCCTGTAACGTGTTGGCAAGCAGGGCTTCGATCTCTCCGTTTTCTTCCACAAAAAGCGGCTCCACGCTGCCTCGCTGCCGCAGGCTGCGACACAATGCACGACCATCCGCACCCGGTATCGCCGGCTCACCCGCTGAATACACGTCCATCAGCAACAGCCCGTCCACTTCCGAGAGTACCCTGACGAAATCCTCATAGAGATCCCGGGTACGGGTGTAGCGGTGAGGCTGATAAAGCATGACCAGCCTGCGATCCGGCCAGGCATCACGGGCCGCCCGGATAACGGCCTCCACTTCCGTGGGGTGGTGCCCATAGTCATCAATCAAGGTGACAGTGCCTTTGCGGGTGTTGTAATCACCGTAGACCTGGAACCGGCGTCCAACCCCGGCAAAACCTGCAAGACCCCGACAGATGGCGGCATCATCCACGCCCTCATCAGTGGCCACGGCAATAGCCGCCAGGGCATTCAGTACGTTGTGGCGACCGGGCATTTTCAGTTCAACGTCCAAATCACTACGGCCACCCGGGCGGCGAACGACAAACCGAGTCCGAAGGCCATCGGATTCAATGTTTTCCGCCCGGTAGTCGGCATCCGGATTATCGATGCCATAGGTAATGATGGCGCGGGAAATCCTGGGGATGATTTCCTGCACAAAGCCGTCATCCACACACATCACCGCAACGCCGTAAAACGGCAAGTTGTGGAGGAAATCCACGAATGTCTGTTTCAGGCGCCCAACGTCTCCGCCATAGGTGTCCATATGGTCGGCTTCAATGTTGGTCACCACCGAGATCACTGGCGTCAGGTGAAGGAATGAGGCATCGCTTTCATCGGCCTCAGCCACCAGATAGCGGGAGCCGCCAAGCTGCGCGTTGGTTCCGGCGCTATTGAGCTTGCCACCAATCACAAAGGTGGGATCCAGGCCAGCCTCTCCCAGAACCGATGCAATCAGACTGGTGGTGGTGGTTTTACCGTGAGTGCCAGCCACGGCAATGCCATGGCGATAGCGCATGATCTCCGCCAGCATTTCTGCACGGGGCACGATCGGCACCCGTCGGCTGCGAGCCGCCGATACTTCCGGGTTATCACCTGTTACCGCAGACGACACCACAACCACGTCAGCACTGGCACTGTTCTCCTCACGATGCCCGATGAACACCTCAACGCCCATGCCGGTCAGCCGGTCTGTCACGACACTCTCACGAATGTCAGAGCCGGACACATCGTAGCCCTGGTTCTTCAGGACCTCGGCAATACCGCTCATGCCAGCACCGCCAATCCCCACAAAATGAATATTGCGGATACGGCGCATCTCGGGCACCTGATAGACCAGCGGGGGATTTGTGGATTCAGCCATTTGCGGCCTCCAAACAGTAATTCACGACTCTCTCCGTTGCATCGGGGCGAGCCAGCGTCTTTGCGGCCTTCGCCATGTCCAGAATCCGGCGGCGGTCCTTGCCGAGATCGGTCAGGGTTTCCGCCAGCAGATCGGCCGACAGCTTTGGCTGCGGGATCAGGATGGCGCCTTTCGCATTAACCATTTGCTGTGCGTTCCGGGTCTGGTGGTCGTCCACGGCATGGGGGAACGGCACCAGCACGGCGCCCACACCGGCAACACACAACTCAGAAACGGTGAGCGCACCAGACCGGCAGAGCACAATGTCGGCCCAGCCGTAGGCCTCTGCCATGTCTTTGATAAACGGCTCCACCGATGCATCCACGCCGTGGTCACGGTAGGCATCACCGGCTTCCTCGATATTTTTCTCGCCACACTGATGGCGCACCGTTGGCCGTTCAGCTTCCGGCAGCTGAGCCAGTGCCTCCGGCAACGTGCGATTGAACACCTGGGCACCAAGGCTGCCGCCCACCACCAGTAACCGCAGCGCACCCGCCCGGCCGGACATCCGCTGATCGGGTTCGGCGAGCTCGGCCAGGTCCTGCCTGACCGGGTTGCCGGTACAGCGGGTTACCACAGTCGTGCCGAAGCTCCCGGGAAAGGCCTCCAACACGGTATGAGCGAAGCGCACCAGAATGCGGTTGGTCATTCCGGCAATGGCATTCTGCTCGTGAATTACCAGCGGCACCCGATTCAGCCAGGCGGAGAGACCGCCAGGACCGGTCACAAAGCCACCCATGCCGATGACGCAATGTGGGCGGATGGTGCGAACGATCGTAAAGGCCTGGCCAAGAGCGCGCATCAGCCGGAACGGCGCCATCAACAAAGCCAGGCGACCCTTGCCCCTCAGCCCAGAGACCTGGATCAGCGACAGTGGTATGTCGGTTTCGCCGATCAGTCGCTCTTCCATACCACCACGAGAACCCAACCAGAAAACCTCATGCCCCTTGTCCTGCAGCTGTCTCGCCGTTGCCAGGGCAGGGAAAACATGGCCACCGGTGCCACCGGCCATCATCAGAAAGCGCCGTTTATCAGTCATAAACCGCACCTCCCCTGGCCGCTGGTTTACGGGTCTTTTCGCTGGCCAGTTTTTCGCGGTCCAGCCTCTCCATCTCCACCCGTGCCAGCACACCAATGCAGACAGCGGTAATCATCAGGCTGGAACCGCCATAGCTCACAAGCGGCAAGGTCAGTCCTTTGGTAGGCAGTAGGCCCGTACTGACCGCCATATTGATACCGGCCTGCAAGCCAATCAGCAAAGTAATGCCATAGGAGAAGCACGCGGCGAATGGCATGCCCGCTTTCTCGGCCCTTCTCGCAATCACAAATCCGGTCACCACCAATACGGTGAACAGGCCCAGGACCATCAGCGACCCCAACAACCCGAATTCTTCCGCAATGATCGCGAAGATAAAGTCGGTGTGGGCCTCCGGCAGATAGAACAGTTTCTGTACCGAATTCCCCAACCCGGTACCCGCCCAGTCGCCACGACCGAACGCAATCAGCGACTGGGTTAGCTGGTAGCCGGTATCAAACTGGTCTTTCCAGGGGTCGAGGTAACTCACAACCCGCTTCAACCGGTAGGGCTGGGTGAATACCAGCACGGAGCCCATCACCACCAACACGCCAATCAGCGGCATAAACCGGCTAAGCCGGACGCCACTCAGGAAAATCATGCCGGCTGATGCAGCAACCAGTACCACCGTGGCGCCGAAGTCCGGCTCGATAACCAGCAGCACCGAGGCAATACCCAGCACGCCCAACGGCTTGAGGAACCCAGGCCAGGTGTTTAGCAACTCATCCCGACGACGCACGACGTAGCCGGCCAGATAGGCAATCAGGCAAAGCTTGGCAATTTCCGACACCTGAACATTGAACAGCCCGAACGAGATCCAGCGGGTGGAGCCATTCACCGTACGCCCGAGGGGCGTCAGCACCAGAAGCAGGGACAGCAAACCGACCCCGAGCAACAGCCACCCGCTGCGCTCCCACCAGGAGATCGGCACGTTGACGGCAATCAGCGCAAGTACGCAGCCGATGCCGGCAAAAATGAGCTGACGGATCACATAGTGGTAACTGTTGCCCATGGTTTCCGCCGCCATGTCCATGGAGGCGGAAGAAATCATCACAATGCCCATGACCAGCAACGCAGCGGAACTGATGATCAGTAGGGGCAGCGGGCGCAGATCACGGAACAGACCGTGATGACCGGTGAGGGACAGGTCAGCGTGCATTACAACAGCCCCTCCACCTGTTGACGGAAACGATCGCCACGATCCCCGTAGTCGCGGAACATGTCGAAACTGGCACACGCAGGTGACAACAGCACCCGGTCACCCGGTTGGGCCAGCTTTTTTGCCGTATGGACAGCGCCTGCGATGTCAGCGGCGTTGACCGTCTCCACCCGATTACCCAAGGCGGTGGCGATGGTCCCAGCATCAGCGCCGATCAGTACAACCGCGCGACAATGAGTTGCCACGGGTTCAGCGAGCAATGAGAAATCAGCGCCCTTGCCTTCACCACCGGCAATCAACACGATCTTTCCACCCGCTGGCACCAAGCTTTCAATGGCGGCGGCCGTCGCTCCCACATTGGTGCCCTTGGAGTCATTGATGTAGTCGACATCACTCACCCGCCGAACGAATTCGCACCGATGCGGCAGCCCCTTGAAACGCTTGGCAGTGTCTAGCATCACGTCCATCGGTAATCCGGCAGCGTGTCCAAGTGCCAGCGCCGCCATCACATTGCTGATATTGTGCTGGCCCATCAGGCCCAATTCCTCGGCCAACAGCAGATTGTCAAAGCCGAAGGTAATCCAGGTGCCTTCATCGTCATCGCGGGTACTGAACGTATCCGGGTTAACACGGTGAAAACCGAAACACAGGAACCGGAGGTTGTCCCTCGCCATGGGCGTGCTCAGGGCATCGTCCAGATTGACCACGGCGTTCTGGCAGCCGTTGAAAATTCGTTGTTTGGCCTGGAAATAGGCCATCTTGTCCGGGTAGCGATCCATGTGATCATCGCTGACGTTCAGCACCGTGGCCGCCAGGGCATTCAGTTCCCGGGTGGTTTCGAGCTGGAAGCTCGATAACTCCAGGACATAGAGGTCGGCACCGCGACCAAGCAGCTCCAGCGCCGGAGTGCCGATATTGCCGCCGACTTCCACTCGGCGGCCAGCGGCCCTCGCCATCTCTCCGACCAGCGTGGTCACCGTGGTTTTACCATTGGACCCCGTAATGCCGATGATCGGCGCGTCCGCTACTTCCGAGAACAGGTCAATGTCACCGCGAATGACAGCCCCTTTGTCGGCCGCCCCCCGAATGGCCGGTTCGGCAATACTGATCCCGGGGCTGACCACCAGTTCGTTAAAGCCGGCAAACAGGTCGGCATCAAACTCCCCCAGGTACACGGGCAGGTGCGGCCATTCGGCCCTGAGCTCATCCAGGCCGGGCGGCGACAGGCGGCTATCAGCCACGGCAACATCGCGGCCTTTTTCGCACAGATAGCGCACGCAGGAGAGCCCGGTTTTACCGAGCCCCACAACCAGCGTTCGACGATCTGAAACGATGACACCCATGGTGCTTTGCTTCCCTATCTCAGTTTCAGGCTGGCCAGGCCAACCAGTACTAACACGACAGTGACAACCCAGAAGCGCACGATAACGCGCGGCTCCGGCCAGCCCTTCAGTTCAAAATGATGATGCAGCGGCGCCATGCGGAATATCCGCCGGCCGGTAAGCCGGAAGGACGCCACCTGCAGAATCACGGAGACGGTTTCCATAACGAACACGCCGCCCATGATGAACAATACGATTTCCTGCCGTACGATCACGGCCACGACACCCAGCGCCGCGCCAAGCGCCAACGCGCCCACATCCCCCATGAACACCTGGGCCGGATAGGTGTTGAACCACAGAAATCCCAGGCCGGCACCCACGAGCGCGCCACAAAATACAATCAACTCACCGGTGCCCGGCAAATGAGGAATCAGCAAATAATCGGCGAACTGAGCATGGCCAGACACGTATGCGAAGATGCCTAGCGCCGCCGCCACCATCACCGTCGGCATAATGGCCAGCCCGTCCAGGCCATCGGTCAGGTTCACCGCGTTGCTGCTGCCCACAATCACGAAATAGCTCAACAAGATGAACAGCACCGGCCCCAGGGTCAGCGATACGTTCTTGAAAAATGGCACGTAGAGCGACGTTTCCTGGGGCAGTGCGGAACTCATGAACAACACGACCGCCGCCGTCGCACCGATCACTGACTGCCAGAAATATTTCCAGCGAGCAGGCAGTCCCCTCGGATTGCGCTCCACCACTTTGCGGTAGTCGTCCACCCAGCCAATCGCACCGAACAAAAGCGTGACCAGAATCGCCACCCAGACATACCGATTACTCAGGTCCGCCCACAGCAATGAGCTGACCCCGACGGCTACCAGAATCAGCGCACCACCCATGGTCGGCGTGCCGGCTTTGCTCAGATGCGTTTGTGGGCCGTCGTCACGAACCGCCTGCCCGATCTGGTATTGGCTGAGTTTGCGAATCATCACCGGGCCGATCAGCAGGGAAATCAAAAGGGCCGTCAACACCCCGAAGATCCCCCTGACGGTCAGGTACTGGAAAACCGTCAGCGCGGAAAAGTACTGTGAAAGAGCCTCTGTCAGCCAGAGCAGCATGCGTTACCCACCTTTTCTTGTATTCCCTCCACCACGCGATCCATGGCGGAACTGCGAGAACCCTTGACCAGTACCGTCTGTGACTCGGCAGGCCCCTCAAACAGACGACGCACGGCGTCGTCATGGCTCGCACACACCTCAGCGGCGTCTCCGAAACCCTCAACATATCCTTCACAGCCAGGACCCACAGCGATCAGTCTTTCGATGCCCTTCGCCCTCGCGAATTCACCAACCTCCCTGTGCAGAACTAAGCTGTCCTGCCCTAACTCAGCCATCGCCCCCAACACAGCCACACGGCCGGCCGGTCGCGCAGCCAACACATCCAAAGCAGCTTTCATGGAGGCAGGGTTGGCGTTGTAGCTGTCGTCGATGACGGTCAGTTTCGGTGTCAGCGCCATCATTTGCAGGCGCCCCTTTACCGGCTTCAAAGCCGCCAGCCCCGTCTTTATCGCCTCATCGCCTGCACCCAACTCGCGAGCAGCGGCAATCGCCAACAATGCATTGGTGATATTGTGCTCGCCCTGCAGGGAAAGGCGGATGTCACAAGACCAGCCGTCCGGCCCCTGTGCACGAAACTGCCGGACATCGCCATCGCTGCTGATATCTTCGGGGACGTAATCAGCCCCTTCACTTGCCCGGCCACTGACACCTGCGACCCGACGCTGGCCCGCCCGCTGACGCCATAGATCGAAGGCCGGGTCATCACTGTTCAGCACCACAAGACCGGATGCTGGCGCGCCATCAATGATTTCACCCTTTGCACGCACCACGTTGTCATAACCGCCAAACCCTTCCAGATGTGCCTGCCCGGCGTTGGTGAGGATGACCACCTCCGGCCGAACAATATTGACGGTGTGGGCTATTTCCCCCAGGCCGCTGGCTCCGAGTTCTATCGCGCCCAGTTGGTGTTCCGGTGACAACCTGAACAGCGTCAGGGGAACGCCAATGTGGTTATTAAGGTTGCCCTCGGTGGCAAGGGTATTGCCTACCTGCGAAAGAATCGCGGCCACCATTTCGCGTACCGTGGTCTTACCGCTGCTACCGGTGATCGCCACAAAACGCGCGGTGCTGGCATTGCGATTGGCCAGGGCCAGTTGTGCCAATGCGTCTACCGTGTCCGAAACCCGGATCTGCGGAAGCCCCAGGCTCGGGTCTGCCTTGTCTACAACAGCAGCCACGGCTCCAGCCTTCTCAGCCACAGCCAGATAATCGTGCCCGTCGAAGTTCTCACCCCGAAGCGCCACGAACACGTCTCCGCTGGCGATTCGGCGCGTGTCGGTCGAGACACCGTCAAACTTCAAGCCTTCCAGATCGCCCACTGCCACAGTACCGCCAAGCCAGTTGACGGCATCGGCCAGCGCGAATGACTGCATCATGCGACACCCCCGTTCAGCGACAGCGCATGCCGCACCTGTTCAGCGTCGCTGAACGGAAATCTCTGGCCTGCCACTTCCTGCCACGCCTCGTGGCCCTTTCCGGCAATCAGTACAATGTCTCCTGCCACAGCAGAATGAATGGCCTGGCGAATCGCCTCAGCACGATCATGGATAACCGCGACCTGTTCCGGGCGCTCGAATCCGGCAACGATGTCGGCGGTAATGGCATCCGGGTCTTCACTGCGCGGATTGTCGTCCGTCACGATCACGACATCGGCCCCTTTTTCTGCTTCCCGGCCCATCTCTGGCCGCTTACCGGTGTCGCGGTCGCCGCCACAGCCGAATACACAGAAAAGCCGCCCGCCAACATGCGGGCGCAAGGCGGCAAGTGCACTGTTCAGGGCATCCGGGGTATGGGCGTAATCCACAACAACGCGCACATCGTTACTGCCGGCGAAGGGCTCCAGCCGTCCTGGTGGGGGCGACAACCGCTCAACCGCTTGCTGAACCCGCTCTACCGGCACACCCAGGCTGAGCACGGCTGCCATGGCCGCCAGAATATTGCTGACGTTAAAGCTTCCCAGTACCCGGGCGGACACATTAAACCGGCCCCAAAGCCCGTCTACGCTGGCACTAAAACCGTCAATGGACGGTGCGAATTCCGTCAGCCAGAGTTCGGTCTGGGCTTCGTGCAAGCTGTAACGGACACGATCACATTTGCCATCAAGCTTCTCATAGAGCTGCCTTCCAAACGGATCATCGAAGTTGATGACCGCGAAATGCAGCTCTTCGCGATGAAAAAGACGGGCCTTCGCCGCTCCGTAAGCATCCATGGAACCGTGGTAGTCCAGGTGGTCCCGGGTAAGATTGGTAAACACCGCGCCGGTCATGGTCAGGTTGTCGACCCGCCCCTGTTCGAGTGCGTGTGAAGAGACTTCCATCGCCGCCGCGCGTCCACCCTGGGCGATGATTTTCGACAGTACGCGGTTTACCTGCACGACATCCGGCGTGGTGTGTGTACCTTCCTGCAGCGCACCAGGCATACCATAGCCGAGGGTGCCGATAACGCCGCATGGTGTGCCGGTTTCCTGTAGCAATGTCGCTATGTAATGGCTTACCGACGTTTTGCCATTCGTCCCGGTCACGCCAATCAGGCGCAATCGTTGGGAGGGATGCTCGAAAAATCGATCCGCGAGCTTCCCGAGGTGAGCGCGCAACATCGTCACCGGAACGATAAGAACACCTTCATGCTCGTAGCATTCATCCGGCTGCGCTGACTCCAACAGGATTACCGTGGCACCTGCACCGATCGCCTGTTCGATGTAGTGGTCGGCGGGTGTTCGGGCACCGGCCAGGGCAACGAACGCGTCGCCCGACCTGACGTCACGGCTGTCGGTCTTCAGGCCGTGGATTGTGACATCAAACACCGACGGTACCGGTGCGATTCCCTGCAACAAGGTGCTGAGTGATGTAATACACATAACCCTAACCCCGCTCCCCGGATGCCAGACGCGGCGCCTTTGCGTCGCCCAGCTCCAGTTCCGGCTTTACGTTCAGCAGCCGCAATGCATCTCCCATCACCCGGGCGAATACGGGTGCAGCCACTTCGCCACCGTAGTATTCGCCGGACTGGGGTGCATCGACAGCCACGACTGTGACAATCCGCGGATTGTCGATGGGAGCCATACCGGCAAATATCGCCTTGTACTGGCTATCCTCATACCCATTCTTACCCACCAGGTGTACCGTGCCGGTTTTACCACCGGCGGAATAGAATCCCGGTTGAGCGCGCTTTCCGGTACCGTTCTCGACCACCTCTCGCAACATTTCCCTGATCTGGAATGAGACTTCTTCGGAAAGAACTCGTTCCCCAACGGGTTTTTCATCGGCCTTCAACAGACTCAACGGGTAGCGAATTCCGCCATTGGCCAGAACCATGTATGCCTGCGCCAGCTGAAGCGCATTGACGCTCATGCCATACCCATAAGACAGGGTTGCCTCTTCGACGGGGCGCCACTTTGGTGGTGCCGGCAACACGCCAACAGCCTCACCGGGGAACCCGATACCGGTAGGCTGGCCCAACCCCAGGCGGGCATAAAGATCGCGGATAGTGTCACCACCCAACTCGGTGGCGATCTTGCTAATGCCGACGTTGCTGGATTTCGCAATCACGTCAGTCAGGCTGATGACCCCATAATTCCGGTGATCACGAATCGTGAAACGACCAAAGCGCCGGTACCCCGGCGCTGTGTCTATGGTGCTGGAAGCCTTGAACTTCCCCGATTCCAGTGCTGCAGCCATGGAAACAGGCTTCATCGTGGACCCCGGCTCAAACAGATCGGTAATGGCCTTGTTCCGTAAACGGTCGGGGCTCAGTTGGCTGCGGTCGTTGGGGTTGTAGGAGCCCTGATTCACCATGGCCAATACCTCGCCGGTGTCCACGTCCAGCATCACCAGAGTGCCACCCCTGGCGTCGTGCGCGCCGACAACGGCTTTCAGCTCCCGATAAGCCAGATACTGGAGCCGCAAATCAATGCTGAGTTCGAGGTTGCGACCAGGCTTCGCGTCGCGGATCAACGTCAGATCCTTGATCACACGGCCACGGTTGTCCTTGAGCACCCTCTTGCGACCACTTTCACCACTCAGCCACTGGTTGTAGGCCAGCTCGATACCTTCCTGACCGCTTTCATCGATATTCGTAAACCCGACCACATGAGCCGTCACCTCTCCAGCGGGATAGTAACGACGGTACTCCTGGCGGCTGTACACACCCGGAATACCCATTGCCAGCACCTGCCGAGCAATTTCTGGCTGAAGCTTACGGCGCAGGTAAATAAACTCGCGGCCCGAATACTTACGCAGCCGCTCGCGCAGCCTGGCCTCCTGAAGGCCCAACAGGCGAGCAACATTCGTCAGTCGCGGCTCATCCGCGTCGATCTCGGACGGATTCGCCCAGATGGTCTGGACTGGAGTGCTCACCGCCAGTGATTCGCCGTGCCGGTCCGTCACTACACCACGATGGGCATCGATGCTCTCCACCCGAATGGTGCGCACATCGCCCTGCTTACGCAGGAACTCGTTGTCCACCACATGCAGATCCACCAACCGCCAGGCAAGGGCACCGACAACCAACAGAAAAACGCCCAACACGGTGCCGTACCGCCAGGCCCCAAGCCCGGCAGCCAGTCGCTGGCCCCATGTTGCTGTTTTTCCCTGGTCCGACACTGTCTTCACCTTACGGTTTGTTGTTTTCGCTTAACGCGACCCGACGAGCGGCGCCATCAACGGCACCAGAACGATATCCTGTTTGCCTGGCACGACCATTCCGAAACGCTCGGAGGCCAGTTGCTCTACCCGTCCGTGGGCACTCAAAGCACTCTGCTCCAGCAACAACTGACTCCACTCACGCTGGTAGTTGTCACGCTGTTCCTGCAGCTGAGATAAGGAGTTGAACAATTCACGGTTCTCGTGGGCACTGACAACAACGCCCAGCGAGGACACAATCAACAGCATCACCAAACCCACGGTGATCAACACGCGCTTCTGCTGAAGTGCGGTAAAGACCTGGTTCGACAACCTGACCGCAGTGGCAACGCCGTCCCTGACACGCTTCCTGTTCAGTCGCGCTGTTTTTGTTGGCTGTTCAATCGCTACCGCGCCCATGATTACGCGCTCCCTAACTTGTGTTGTTCCGGTATCCGTTCAAGTACACGCATAACCGCGCTCCTCGCCCGCACGTTGTCGCTCACTTCTTCTGTATCCGCCTTGTTCGCCTTGCCGATCAACCGAAACGCCGATGCTTCCTGCTCCGCCGTCACCGGCACGCCTTTTGGCAATCTCGGCCCGCGCGCCAAGTCCCGCATAAAGCGTTTGACCAGCCGGTCCTCCAACGAATGGAAGCTGATAACCACCAGCCTTCCACCGGGCATCAGCTTTTCAACAGCGGCATTGAGCCCAAGCTCCAGATCTTCCAGCTCCCGGTTGATAAAGATCCGGATTGCCTGGAACGTCCGGGTGGCCGGGTGCTTGTGCTTTTCTTTTTTCGGCACCGCCTCACTGACCAACGACGCCAGTTGACGCGTTGTTTCCAGCGGCGCCTCCTTACGCCGCTCCACAACAAGACGAGCGATACGGCGGGAGAATTTCTCCTCGCCGTATCGCCAGATCACGTTCGCGATGTCTTTTTCGTCCGCCTCGGCCAACCATTGCGCCGCACTTGGCGCCTGCCCGGGGTCCATTCTCATATCCAGTGGCCCATCGCGCATAAAGCTGAACCCCCTGGCGGCATCGTCCAGCTGCGGGGATGAAACACCAAGATCCAGCAAAACACCATTAACCTTCATCCACCCCTGGGCTTCAGCGGCAGCGCCCAGTTCCGCAAACGAGCCGTGAAATGGCTGAAACCGAGCATCGCTCGCCGACAGGTCTCGGGCCACCTGAATTGCGTCCGGATCCTTGTCGATACCCAACACCTTTCCGCCCTGCCCGAGCCGCCCCAGAATCAGCCGGCTGTGACCTCCGCGACCAAAGGTGCCATCGATATAAACGCCATCCGGATCGTTGACCAGCAAGTCCACCGCCGAGTCCAGGAGCACGGAACGGTGCCGGTACTGACCGGCAGGCTCCTGCCCGCGGCCGGCTGTCATAGCGACAACGCCTCCATTTCCGGCGGCATCTCGTCTTCATCCGATGACTCGTCAAGCCAAGCGAACCAACGCTCTTCGCTCCAAAGCTCCAACTTCTTGCCCTGACCAATCAGCATCAATTTCTTCTCCAGGCGCGCATAACTGCGCAACGTGGGTGGCACCAGAATGCGCCCCGCCGAGTCCAGCTCCAAAGGCGTGGCATGGCCCAGCAGCAATCGCTGCAACCTGCGGGCAGCTTTATTCATATTGGGAAGTGCTTCAATTTGTGGCCTTAATGCCTCCCACTGCGGTTCCGGATACATCAGCAAACAGCGCTCTTCATCGGCATTGGCCGTCAATACAATGCGACCACTGCAGGCATGCGCAAGCTCTTCGCGCACCCTGGCGGGGATCGCCAAGCGACCCTTCGCATCCATATTGATGGCATGACTGCCAAGAAAATTGCTCATTAGCACCAATTCCGGGGTTCAGAAACCACAAATAACCACTAGAAACCACTTTTTCCCACTTGTGCACACTATAGAAACACGCAATACACAATGCAAGCGCCGCGAACAGCGCCACACCCGGAAAAGTTCCTTTCACGACAAGAGGTTACAGAACAAGACTGGTCAAAAGCTGGAGATTACGGAAAAGAAAAACCTAAAAATCAATCACCTGCAGTCAGTTCTGAAGATGGCAAGTGAACTCTAAGATTTTTTGGCTATAAAAGCTTGCTGGTGAGAATGACAAATGTCACATCAAGCGGAGAAATAAAAATGAGCTCGCCGGTAAGCCGGGTTCTGTCTGGGACAGTCATTCATCTAGGGCCTGCGTCACCGCATGCCTCAAGCGACCTACCCGAATCCAGCGCGGGCCGCGCCATAGGATTCCTATTTGGTCTTGCTCCAGGTGGGGTTTACCATCGCCGTGAACTGTTGCCAGTCACGCGGTGCGCTCTTACCGCACCGTTTCACCCTTACCGGTGCCCGCGAACATGTCACGGCCACTTAGGCGGTATACTTTCTGTTGCACTTTCCGTCGGCTCGCGCCGCCCAGGCGTTACCTGGCACCTTGCCCTGTGGAGCCCGGACTTTCCTCCCCCGGTAAAACCGGCGGCGACTGTCTGGCGAGCTCGGGCGAGACCATACTCCAGCCTGCAGCGGCAGGCAAGAAAAACCGCGAACCAGTGACTTCCTGAGATCAGGCCTTCAGAGACAACGCTCGCTGATACAGCTCATTCTTGGAGATTCCGGTTAACTCCGATGCCAGCTTCGCCGCCTTTTTGACCGGCAACTCTGTCAGCAGCAACGCCAACACCCGGTCCGCCTCTGCCGCCCCCACCGACAACTCCTCTGCGCTCGCGCCACGCACCATCACCACGAACTCGCCGCGACTGCCATGGGGGTCCGCCTCCAGAGTTTGCCTGACATGGGCCGCCGCCCCTGCATAGAAAGTCTCGAACGTTTTGGTCAGCTCCCGGGCCAGCACGAGCTCTCGCTCTGCTCCCATCACCTCCGCAATACCCCCCACCGTATCGACAATACGGTGGGGCGACTCGTAAAACACCAATGTGGCGGATTCCCTCGACAGGCGGTCCAGGGCAGCCTTGCGCGCTCCGGACTTGGAGGGCAGAAAACCCTCGAACAAAAACCGATCCGTCGGCAGCCCTGCCGCGCTCAACGCCGAAATGAGCGCACAGGCACCAGGCACCGGAGTAACCCGATAACCCCGAGCCCGAGCCTCCCTTACCAGCACAAAGCCCGGATCAGAGATCAGCGGCGTCCCCGCATCGGAAATCAGAGCCACATCCTGGCAGGCCGCAAGCTTGTCCAGAACCTGGCCAGCCCTGTCCCGCTCATTGTGTTCGTGCAAGGCCATCATTGGCTTGCTGATACCCAAGTGCTGCAATAGCCGGCCACTATGCCGTGTATCCTCGGCGGCAATCACGGCCACCCGCGACAAAACCGCCGCGGCCCTGGGAGACAGATCGTCCAGGTTGCCAATTGGTGTGGCAACGATATACAGGGTGCCAGCCTGTTCCGGCAGCTCGCTTTCTGAGTTCACACATCCCTCTCT
Source organism: Marinobacter sp. M5B (assembly GCF_042604615.1). NCBI lineage: Bacteria > Pseudomonadati > Pseudomonadota > Gammaproteobacteria > Pseudomonadales > Marinobacteraceae > Marinobacter > Marinobacter sp. M5B. The sequence goes on along the minus strand of NZ_CP156894.1, from coordinate 1,149,763 downwards.
TTGCCCCCTGCGCATGACACCAACGTCATGTGAATTCACGCGGGAGCTGTTAAACTTGCGGCCTGATAAATCAAACCATTAATGGGAAGCCCGGCGGGCACCAGGGCTCCCGGCATGATGCCGCCGATTACCCGGCGCCACAAGCGTAATAACCCGGAGTATTGTGAGCCAGCCATGACCAAATACCGCCAGAACCTGAAAACCATCACCATTCTCCTGGCCACGACGGTGCTGTTTGCGGGTTGCGCAAGCGTGAACCTGGAATCGTACATTGCCAAAACCGCCGGAGAAGCTCTTGAAGTCGCTGCCAGCGAAACCAACCGACAAAGCGCACAGGCTTACCTGTTGAGAGCAGCGGACAGGTTCCAGGGTCAAAACGAACACCGGGCCGCCAGGAAGCTGCTTCAAAGCAAGCAATTCTCGCCGACCACTGAGGCCACAGAAAACCAACGGCTTCTGCTAGCCATGGCCAGCGCCACTGCGCTTGAGGATGGCGATTGGGCGAAGAGCATTGTATCTGGCATAGAGCCAGATCATTTCCTTAATTATGAAAGAAACCTGATTAACCGCGCCGCAAGACTGCAAGAGCAAACCTATCGGCTTGCCGGAGACAACCTTGCGGCGGCCATTACCCTGATCTTGCTGTCCGGAGCGGACACAGACGCCAATACGCAATCTATCCATGACGATATCTGGAAGAACCTGAAACAGACCTCAGACACCCAGCTCGCCGACAGAAAAGGCCGAGCGATTGGCTATGAAGCCCAGGGCTGGCTTGAACTGGCAGGCATTCTCCGGCAGCCGGGCATCAATCTGGACGAACAGGGAAGAATGATCCGCAACTGGCAGAACAACTGGCCCGACCACCCCGCCGCCGGGGCCTTACCGGCTGAACTGCAACTGATTGCAAGCCTTGCAGAGAGCCAGCCCGAAAGAGTCACCCTGGCATTGCCGCTCAGCGGCCCACTGTCGAGTGCGGGCGCTGCCATCCGCGATGGTTTTTTCGCCGCCTACTACGAGGACGACTCAGCGGAGCGCGGAAAAATCAGCATTCGAGTCGTCGACACCTCGGATCAGAACTTTCGTTCGCTTTATGACGAACTGACCAAAGAGGAACAGGACCTGATTGTCGGCCCCCTGGAAAAAGAGTCCCTGGCAGCACTCGGCGACATGTCGACTCTGCCCGTGCCGGTTCTTGGCCTGAACTATCTGCCACGGGAGGTTACAGCTCCTGACGGACTCTACCAGTTCGGGCTGTCAGCAGAAGACGAAGCCAGACAAATTGCCAACCGTCTTGATGCAGAGGGTATCGATCAGATTCTTGTGCTGATCCCAACGGGGAATTGGGGGGACCGACTGGAAACTGCCCTGCTGGACCAGCTGGCAGAGAATGGAGGCATCGCCCTGGATATTGAGCGCTATTTCCGCGAGGACAATCTCCGTGCCGTCACTGCCGACCTGCTTGGCATCACAGTATCCCGCGATCGGGCCATAGACGTTGAACGCACTGCCGGCATTGACGTTGAATTCGAGCCCCGGCGGCGCCAGGATGCCGACGGCATCGTTATGGTGGCGGAGCCAACCGTCGCACGGCAGTTCAAACCATTATTCGCCTTCTATTTTGGCGGCGATCTGCCCGTTTACTCACCCTCCATGGTCTACGAAGGTAATCCGGACCCATCGAGGGACCGGGACCTGAACGGCGTCACCTTTACCGACACGCCTTGGGTTCTTGAAAAGAAAAACCGCTTTCGCGACATCGTCAAGGAAGCCATGCCTGATGTCCGGGGTCAGCTTGGCCGCCTGTTCGCCATGGGGGCCGATGCCTGGAATCTGAGCAAACGACTGCCATTACTGAGGCAGGTCGATGGCGCCACGATAGACGGCCAGACCGGGGTATTGACCATGACGCCGCAAGGCAGCATTCACCGGGAACAGCTCTGGGCCCGATTCAGCGAAGGAACTCCAGAACAATTGCCATCACTGGAACCTGAAGAAACAGAATCGGACGCCCCCACTATGGAAGGCGCCTCCAATCCAAATTAACAACCAGGACACCTTACGCCATGGATGGCAGCACAGGAACTCGAAAAGCCACCGGGGACCATGCCGAGGGCGTTGCCGCGCGCTACCTTCAGACGCGAGGCGTCACTATTCTGGCACGCAATGTGTTCAGTCGCGGGGGCGAAATTGACCTCATCGGCCGGGACTGTGATGCGCTGGTTTTCTTCGAGGTGCGATACCGCGGAAGCGGTAGCCTGACCGGTGCAGCCGAATCCATCACCCCCACGAAGCAAAAGCGCCTTATCCGCGCCGCTTCGTTTTACCTCCACAGGCATGGGCTGTGGAATGCGAACGCAAGAATTGACGTAATCGCAATCGCACCGGGCGATCGCAAAAAATACCGGATACAATGGATAAAAAACGCCATTCAGGTCTGACTATGACGGATACCGAACAACAGATAAACCAGTGGTTTGCCAACCACATGGAACACACGGCCCACGCCGCCAGCCTGACGGCGCCGGCCATTGAGAGCGCCGCAGACGCACTGGTTAACACGCTACTGAATGATGGCAAGATCATTACCTGCGCCAACGGCAATGCCAACGTACTCACACAGTACTTCTGTACTGCGCTGCTCAACCGCTTTGAGCACGACCGACCGGCACTGCCCGCCATCAATCTGGGAGCGGACGCAACAACCTATTCCGCAATCTGTCGCGACAATCGCTTCAATGACACCTTCTCAAGACAGGTTCGCGCTATTGGCAAAGCCAACGATCTGCTCCTGGTTATTGTGGACGACGGCCACAAAGCCAACCTGATCCAGGCCATACAGGCCGCGCACGACAGAGAAATGAATGTGGTAGTACTGAGTGCCAAGGAGAAAACCGACATCACCTCCCTGCTTCACCCGGAGGACCACGAAATCGCCCTGGATAACCTTTCCCCGACGGCTGCAACGCCTATTCTGTTAGTGATTATCAACGCCTTGTGCGGACTGATCGACGAAAAACTGTTCGGCGGATAAACAAAAAAGCCAGCTGTTAAAAACAGCTGGCTTTTAGGCATCCTGACACTTTCCCTTCAAGACAGTGCTATTTCACGACCTTGAGCGTTGGCCGACCGCTGGGCCGGTCACCACCTTGACCGTTATCACCACTACCATGCTCGGAATCCTTACCACCAGGTCCTTCCGGATCAGGGGAGCCTGGCTCGCTACCGAAGACCATGCCCTCACCATTCTCCTTTGCGTAAACCGCCATGACAGCCTGCAACGGGATAAAGACCTGCATTGGCACACCGCCAAAGCGTGCGCTGAATTCCAGAGCGCCGTTACCAATCACCAGACCACGCACAGCTCCAGGACTTATATTGAGCACGATCTGCCCATTGGCCACATGCTCAGTCGGAACCTGAACGCCCTGCACTCCCGCATCCACAACAATGTAGGGCGTGCAGTCATTGTCGAGGATCCACTCGTTGAATGCCCGAACGAGGTAGGGACGGCTTGATGTCATCGTTATCTTACTATCAGGCACTGCCTTTCTCCTGAACCGGTTTCAGGCGCTGCATATCAGTTACGGATATCTTCTTCCAGGTCTGACAGGCTCGCCTTGAAACCTTCACGACTGAATATGCTATCCATGTACTTTTGAAGCGGCTTCGCCTGCTTTTCATTCAGCTCAATACCCAGCGACGGCAAGCGCCACAGAATCGGAGCAATACAGCAATCCACGATCGTGAACTCTTCCGACAGGAAAAAAGGCATCTCACCGAACAGCGGCGCCGTGGCCAGCAAACTCTCGCGAAGCTCTTTTCGGGCTGCATCCGACGCCTTTGCGTTGGGCTGAGCCAGAATCTGATCCACCAACCCACACCAGTCTTTCTGGATGCGATGGATCATCAGGCGACTGTTCGCACGCGCAACAGGATAAACCGGCAGCAATGGAGGATGCGGGAAACGCTCGTCCAGATACTCCATCATGATGTTTGGCTCGTAGAGCACAAGGTCACGATCCACCAGCGTCGGCAGGGCATTGTACGGATTCAGGTCAGCCAACTCTCCAGGCGGGTTATCCGGATCAACGTTCACGACGTCAACCGTCACCCCCTTCTCTGCCAGCACAATGCGGACTCTGTGGCTGTAATGACTGGCCGGGTCCGAGAAAAACGTCATTGATGACCGCTTGGTCACAACGCCCATAGAACTACCTCACGATTTGACTAACCGAATTGATCCTGAAAAACGCAAAAATCCAGCGGGCCGGCTATTGCCCGCTGGAACTCAGGGACAGGAATTATACCTGAAATCTCAGTGTACGTCCTTCCAGTACTCGCGATTAAGCAGGTAGGCAAAGATAAAGAAGATCGCCACAAAGATCAGTACGAACATACCCAGCCTTTCACGCTCAACCTTTATCGGGTCACCCATGTAAGACATGAAATTGGTCAGGTCGTACATAGCCCGGTTGAATTCCTCCGGCTCCATGGAGCCTTCTGTTTCCCATTCCGGGCAAATGTCTGCATTACGAACATCGCCACTGAGAGGATCAACACTCGCACCCTCACCAATTCTCGGCTCAACCGCACACAGCCCCTGCAAACCGATCAACACATGGGGCATACCAACGTTTTCGAAGACCACGTTGTTCACACCCAGCGGACGACTTTCATCCTTGTAAAAGCCACGAAGATAGGAATAGATCCAGTCTTCACCGCGAAGACGAGATTCCAGGGTCAGGTCAGGTGGCGGAGCACCGAACCAGCTCGCAGCCATTTCCTTGCTCATGGAGTTCTTCATGAGTTCACCGATCTTTGCACCAGTGAAAATCAGATTCTCCTCGTAAAGCTCGGCGGGAATCCCCAGATCATCCGATACACGCTTATACCGCGCATACTCCATGGAGTGACACCCCATGCAGTAGTTGGTGAAAAGGGCCGCACCGCGCTGAAGCGACGCTTTGTTGGTATGGTCCGGCTCCATGGTATCAAGCGGCACGGACGCCCCCGCTGCCAGCCCGAGAGCTGGCAGGATCGCTATGAAAAGACCAACTATCAGCTTTCTCATCATCCTGTCACCCTCTCTGGAACTGGCTTTGTTTTCTCCATGCGTGTGTAGAACGGCATGAGAATAAAATAGAGGAAGTAAAGCGTTGTCAGGATCTGGGCAACCGTTGTGCGACCCTCAGTGGCCGGAACAATACCCAGGTACCCCAGGACAATGAAGCTGATGGCGAAGATCGTCAGAGCGATCTTGCTCAACCAGCCTTTGTAGCGCATTGAGCGTACCGGACTTCTGTCCAGCCAGGGCAAAACAAACAGGATGGCGATAGCAGCCCCCATCACGACAACACCCCAGAACTTCGCGTCCAGGCCGAAGAGGTCAATAGTCACCGCCCGCAACATGGCGTAGAACGGTGTGAAGTACCACACCGGCGCTATGTGGTCGGGCGTCTTGAGGGCATTGGCAGGCTCGAAATTCGGCTTTTCAATGAACAACCCGCCCATCTCGGGGAAGAAGAAGACCACGATAAAAAAGATGAAGAAGAAAACACCGACGCCCAACAGGTCATGCACCGTGTAATAGGGATGGAACGGTATACCATCTTTGGGAATGCCGTTTTCGTCCTTGTTCTTCTTGATATCAATACCGTCAGGGTTGTTGGAGCCAACTTCGTGCAACGCAAGAATGTGCAACACCACCAAACCAAGCAGAACGATTGGTAATGCGACAACATGCAATGCAAAGAATCGGTTCAGGGTAATACCAGAGATCAGGTAGTCACCGCGGATCCACAGCGACAGATCATCGCCAATGACCGGAATGGCGCCAAACAGGTTTACGATCACCTGCGCACCCCAGTAGGACATCTGGCCCCAGGGCAGCAGATAACCCATGAATGCTTCGGCCATCAGAACCAGGTAAATCAGCATACCGAAGATCCAGATCAGCTCGCGCGGCTTTTGATAAGAGCCGTACATCAAGCCACGGAACATGTGGAGATAAACCACCACGAAGAACGCGGAAGCGCCGGTGGAGTGCAGGTATCGAAGCAACCAACCCCACTCAACATCACGCATGATGTATTCAACTGACGCGAACGCACCTTCCGCTGTGGGGTTATAGCTCATGGTCAGCCAGATACCGGTCACGAGCTGATTCACCAGCACCAACATCGCCAGCGAACCAAAGAAGTACCACATGTTGAAGTTCTTGGGCGCGTAATACTTGCCAACGTGCTTGTTCCACGCATCGACAATTGGAAGACGTTCGTCTACCCAGTTCACTAACTTGTTCATTATGCGGCCCCCTCAGGATCCAGACCGACGGTCAGAGTGTTCTCGTCGTCAAAGCGATAGGGAGGCACCTGAAGATTCGAGGGTGCCGGCATATTCGGATAGACACGCCCGGCAAGGTCGTAACGGGAGCCGTGACACGCACAATAGAAGCCGCCAAGCCAGTTTTCCCCGAGATCGGCTGGAGCGACTTCTGGCCTGAATTGGGGAGAGCAGCCCAGATGGGTACAGATACCGACGAGAACAGCGTACTCGTCCTTGAGTGCCCGGAGCTCGCCTTCGATGTAGGCAGGTTGGTCCGCTTCCTTGGAAAGAGGATCCTTCACCTGGTCATTCAGCTCGAGAATGTTTTCGTTCATCTCTTCGGTGCGGCGAATAACCCACACCGGCTTACCGCGCCATTTGACGGTCATTTGCTGACCTGGCTCCAGTTTACTGACATTGACGGTGACCGGTGCACCGGCTGCTTCCGCTTTGGCACTGGGATTCCAGGATGCTACGAAAGGCACGGCCGCACCGACGACGCCGACACCACCCACCACAGACGTGGCACCGATCAAAAATCGGCGCCTGCCTTGGCTCACGTCGCCATTACTCATTATGGTTATCTCCCATCAGGCGACATACAGCCCTGCTTACAGGGAAACTGCACATCGAAAAGGACTTCTCTCAACCTAAAATTATAAGCGCTCAAATGGTAATGAAATTACCCTGCCCTTACAAGTCGGAAAGGCTTTGAGCCGGGCCATTACCTGTCTCAAGCCTGTTCGAAACTGACTTCCCAGACAACAAAAAACCCGGCCAATAGACCGGGTTTTTTCGGATCTGCTCCAGCGATTTTTAACGCTTGGAGAACTGAGGACGCTTACGCGCCTTCCGCAGACCAACTTTCTTACGCTCCACTTCACGAGCGTCACGGGTAACGTAACCCGCTTTACGCAGCGCAGGGCGCAGCGTTTCATCGTAATCCATCAGGGCGCGAGTCAGGCCGTGACGAATAGCGCCCGCCTGACCACTGATACCACCACCTTTAACAGTGATGTTGATATCGAAACGATCCGTGGATTCAGCAACCACCAGGGGCTGACGAACAATCATCCGCAGAGTTTCGCGACCGAAAAACTGCTCAATGGAACGACCGTTGATAGAGATGTTACCGCTTCCCGGCTTGATGAAAACCCGAGCCGTGGATGTCTTGCGGCGACCAGTACCGTAATTTTGTGCTACAGACATATCCGCCTTCCGTTAAATGTCGAGTTCTTTGGGCTGCTGGGCTGCATGAGGATGCTCAGCGCCGGCATAAATTTTCAGCTTCTTGAACATGGCACGGCCAAGCGGGCCATTCGGAAGCATGCCTTTAACAGACTTCTGAATGATTTGCTCAGGAGCCTTGTCGACCAGCTTCTCGAAGTTGATGGACTTGATTCCACCCGGAAAGCCGGTGTGACTGTAGTACATCTTGTCAAATGCTTTTTTGCCGGTAACCCGTACCTGACTGGCATTGATAACCACAATGTAATCACCAGTGTCGACGTGAGGGGTGTACTCAGGCTTATGCTTGCCCCGCAGACGACGGGCGATTTCAGTTGACAGACGACCCAGCGTCTTGCCGGCTGCGTCTACAACGTACCAGTCACGTGTTACTGTTTCTGGTTTCGCACTCAGAGTCTTCATTGATTCCGCCTTGAACGCTATATAAGAAACGTTAAAAACCACCACCGGTAAATGCTCGGCATCCGGAGGAGGTTCTTTACCTGTATGTTATGCGGCAGTGACATCATTCGGGGCTGAGATGATGGCATCGCCTTGAAAAGCCAGGGCGCGAAGTATATCCGAACCCAAAAAGAAAGCCAACCCTGAAAGGGACTGTTTCGTTATTCACGTATCCTCATTGCTACCGCGGAACGGAGCCACCAACCAAAGGGCACCGAAACAACCCGTGGTCGTCATTTCCACGACTCTAGCGCTCGGAAGCGCCGACTTCGTTCCAACCATACAGCCGCTGCACGTTGCAGAGCAGCGACTGGGCCAGGTCTTCGAGCCCCGAATTCCGCAACCGTGCCAGGGTGGCTAGTATCGACGGCAGGTACGCAGGCGAATTATGCCCCGCCTCGACGCCCGCTGGCGCCATATCAGGCGCGTCCGTCTCGAGGATCAGCGCATCAACGGGCAACCGGGCGATGGTATCCCGGGTCTTTCGCGCTCGCTGATGGGTAATGACACCACCAACACCGATGAAGCAACCAAGGTCAATCAGCTTGGTAGCCTGCTCATAGCTGCCCGAAAACCCGTGCACCAACACCCGCCCTGAAAAGCGCTTGCGCCGCAGCACCTCATAGACCTCGTCGTGGGTCTTAACGGAGTGAATAACCAGCGGTAAATGTACAAGCGCAGCAATATCAACCTGCCCTTCAAACCAGGCGTACTGATCCCGCATGTCCCCTTGGAGCCGATCCAGGCCGCACTCCCCCAAGGCTACACAATGACCTGGACGGTCTTCGAGCAAGCCTTGCAATGCGCATAGGTCATCAGCGGTATGCTCAGCCACATACCAGGGATGGATTCCGAGACAGTAGTAGAGCCCATCGTATTCCGATGCAATGCGACTCACTCTGCTCCAGTCGGGCCGCCGAACGCCGGGAATAACGAGATTCGACAGACCACTGCTGCGAGCGTCCTCAAGCACTGCCTTGCGACGCCCATCAAACTCAGGGAAGTCAAAATGGCAATGAGCATCAATGAGTCGCATTCACTCACTCCAGCCTACTAGTGCTCCCGTGTTTTATGGAAGCTGATCTCTGGATAGCGCTCCTGGGCCAACTGCAGGTTGACCATCGTTGGCGCAATGTAGGCCAGTCGGTCGCTGCCATCCAGAGCCAGGAAATCGTTAGCCTTACGCTCGAACTCATCCAGTTTACGCTCATCAGAGGCCGTTACCCAGCGTGCCGTTGCAACATTTATCGGCTCATACACCGCCTCAACCTTATATTCGCTCTTGAGCCGACTAACCACCACATCAAACTGCAGGACACCCACCGCTCCCACGATCAGGTCGTTGTTTCGAAGCGGGCGAAAAACCTGTACCGCGCCTTCTTCCGCAAGCTGGATCAAACCCTTTTGCAGCTGCTTGGACTTGAGCGGGTCCTTCAGGCGAATACGACGGAACAATTCCGGTGCAAAATTGGGGATGCCGGTAAATTTCATATCCTCACCGGCAGTGAAGGTATCTCCCAGCTGGATGGTGCCGTGGTTGTGAAGGCCGATAATATCGCCTGCGAACGCCTCCCCCGCGTGCTCCCGATCACCTGCCATGAAGGTCAGCGCATCGGAAAAGCGAACTTCCTTGCCGATTCTCACGTGACGCGCTTTCATGCCCTGATTGTAGCGCCCCGACACGATCCTCAGAAAAGCCACACGATCCCGGTGCTGGGGGTCCATATTCGCCTGAATCTTGAACACGAAGCCCGAGAAGACATCCTCTTCTGGTTTCACTAATCGCTGATCGGTTTCACGCGGTTGCGGTGTTGGGGCCCACTCCACCAACCCATCAAGCATGTGATCCACACCAAAATTGCCCAGCGCCGTACCGAAGAACACCGGCGTGAGCTCGCCCGCAAGGAAGGCGTCCAGATCGAACTCATGGGACGCTCCTTTGACCAGCTCAATCTCGTCTCGGAGATCACCAGCATAGCCTCCCAGAACCTCGTCCAGCTCAGGATTCTCAAGCCCCTGGATCACTCGTTTTTCCTGGATGGCATGGCCCTGACCGGATTTGTACAGGATCACTTCGTCCCGGGTCAGGTGATAGACACCTTTAAAATTCTTCCCCATACCGATGGGCCAGGTAATCGGTGCGCAGGCGATTTTGAGGACATCCTCAACCTCATCCATCAACTCCACGGGATCACGCGTATCACGGTCCAGCTTGTTCATGAAGGTCAGTATTGGCGTATCCCGCAAGCGGGTTACTTCCATCAGCTTGATCGTGCGCTCCTCAACACCCTTGGCGCTGTCGATCACCATCAGGCACGAATCCACCGCCGTTAACGTGCGGTAGGTATCTTCCGAGAAATCCTCGTGGCCAGGCGTATCCAGGAGGTTGACCAGGCGCCCGCCATATGGGAATTGCATCACCGAGGTGGTGACGGAAATACCACGCTCCTTTTCCATCTCCATCCAGTCGGATTTTGCGTGCTGCCCCGACTTCTTTCCCTTGACCGTGCCGGCTTTCTGGATGGCCTGCCCAAACAGCAGAACCTTCTCTGTAATGGTGGTTTTACCCGCATCCGGATGCGAGATAATCGCAAACGTGCGGCGCTGGGATACTTCGCTGGCAAGGCTGGTCATAATTGGTAACAACCTGGTTCGGAGAGACTGAAAAAACGGACGTCATTATAGGGATATTAAGGCACTGACGCGAACCCGCATCCGTTGAGAGCGTGCCGATCTAACCGCGGAGTTTCGAGGGACTATCCGCCCAAGGGTAAGGCCATGACCAGTGCGTCTTCCCGCTCGCGGCCTGCAGGGTAGTAGCCCTTCCTGCGACCAATCACGTCAAAACCTTCCGCCGCGTACAGATCAATTGCTGCACGGTTGCTGGCGCGCACCTCCAGTAAAACCTGGCTCATGCCATCCCGCGCCGCCTCCAGCACAAGGTGCCGAAGCAAACGGCGTCCTCCGCCATTGCCCTGTTTAGCCGGTGCCACGCACAAATTCAGCAAATGGGCTTCACCCGCCATATAAGCGACGACGGCGTATCCACTGAGCCGCTGCCCCCACTCGAGTGCCCAGAGCCGATAGTCAGGCCGAAAGCACCCCAAAAAAACGGACTCGCTCCAGGGGAAGGAGTAGCCCTGGGCTTCGATATTGAGGACGTCAGGCAGATCCTCCTGGCGTAAGGCCCGGATCATGAGGTCGGCACTCTCTATCTCGCGGTATAGATCCTGACCCACAAGTCAGCCCCCGACAGCGGACTTCAACTGCTGCCAGAGCTCACGCTTGTAAGCGGGCACCGCAGCCAATTCGGCAAGAGTATGGGAGAAGTCGACAGCAGCATCACCCAGCGCATCGTCAAGCAATACAGCTCTTTCTGAGGGAGAATCGTTGGTTAAAACTCCGAGCAAGACCACTTTGCGGGCACCGAAGTCATTGGCCAGGAAATGAAGAGTATCGCGAAAACAGTCTGCGCTGTTTCCTGGAACCCTCAGATTTCCAAACACCGGCCAGCGAAGCTCGCGCCCTTTCTCAATCCGGGTTTCACCGACCGCTGTCAGGATGTTTTTTGCCAGTGTGTCTTGAAGACGTGTGCTAGCCTCGTCGGATACACCACTGATCAGCACAAGCTGCTCTGAGAACCAGAACCCAAGGTGGGCGTGAATCTGGCGGGGCAGCTCCCCAGCAGCGTCCACTGTTTTTTCAGGCGACTCGTCGGCCGGTGCCTTCGACTCAACGGCAACTGGCGTTTCCGGAACCTTTTCGGGCACCGTTACGCCAGCAGGTTCCGGCGTGTCATCGGCCATCAGCGCCTGGATGCCGGCGATTCTGTCCTTGCCGACACCATCAACCTTACGCTGGGGAACGGATGGCCGCGCCGGAACCGGAGGCGGTGCAATCGCAGCAGCTTCCAGCTCCGGCTCATCCTGCTCGGGAAAGGCGAATTCAGGGCTCGGTGCGGCGCCGGGTAACGCCTTCCTGGCGTACCAGAGATGGATTCCCGCCTTGCCCAGATAAAATTGACGTTCTGCCTCCGGCATCATCATTGTACTAGCCCCCTTCGCCTACCCTGCTCAGACATCAGCGCCCTGCGGGTGCTGCCGAACACCGCCCCGGCTGATCAGGTTCAGGGCCTCAATGTAGGCCTTTGCGGAGGCGATAATGATATCGGTATCGGCGCCGATGCCGTTCACAATTCGACCACCGCGCTCCAGGCGTACCGTTACTTCTCCCTGGGCATCCGTACCGCTGGTAATGTTGTTCACGGAATAGAGCTGCAGGTTACAGCCGGAGTCTACCAGGGACTCAATGGCCTTGAAGGTGGCGTCAACCGGCCCGCTGCCTTCTGCCTCTACCTTGTGCTCCCTGCCATCCACCAGAAGGGTCAAGCGAGCCCGGGGAATAACACCGGTCTCAGAGCACACCTGCATAGTAACAAGCCCATAGCGGCCGTCTTCTTCCTTCTGCCGGGTATCGCTGGCAATCGCCTGAAGGTCTTCATCGAAAATCTCATGTTTGAGATCAGCCAGTGCCTTGAACCGGGTAAAGGCTTCATTAAGCTCTGTTTCTGTCTCAAACTGGATGCCGAGTTCCAACAGGCGGGAACGGAAAGCATTACGGCCAGAATGTTTGCCCAGCACCAGGCTGTTGGTGTGCCAGCCCACGTCCTGTGCCCGCATGATTTCGTAGGTTTCCCGATGCTTCAGGACGCCATCCTGATGAATACCTGATTCGTGGGCAAAGGCGTTTGCACCAACGATCGCCTTGTTAGGCTGTACCGGAAAGCCGGTGATGGTCGATACCAGTCGAGAGGCAGGCACAATGTGCTGAGCATCTACCCGGGTGTCGATAGCGTAAAGATCCTGACGGGTACGAACCGCCATCACAAGCTCTTCAAGAGAAGCGTTCCCTGCCCGCTCACCGAGCCCGTTGATGGTGCATTCCACCTGGCGGGCGCCGCTGCTAACGGCTGCAAGGGAGTTTGCAACTGCAAGCCCGAGGTCGTTGTGACAGTGAACGGAGAACACGGCTTTGTCGGCGTTCGGAACACGGTTCAGCAACTGACGGATGGTCTCCCCAAACTGCTCCGGAATAGCATAGCCCACTGTATCCGGAATGTTGATGGTTGTTGCGCCGGCCTTGATTGCCGCTTCGATAATACGGCACAGAAAATCCAGCTCTGACCGACCGGCGTCTTCGCAGGAAAATTCAACGTCGTCAACATGACTGCGGGCACGCCTAACGGATCTGACGGCCTGCTCAACCACGTCATCCGGCTGCATCTGCAGCTTGTACTGCATGTGAATCGGAGACGTCGCAATGAAGGTATGGATACGTCCGCGCTCGGCCGGCCTTATGGCATCCGCGGCGCGGTCAATGTCCTTATCCAGTGCCCTGGCAAGACTGCAAACGGTAGATTCCTTGATAGACTCTGCAATCGACTTTACCGCCTCGAAGTCACCCTGGCTGGCGATCGCAAAACCCGCCTCTATGACGTCAACCCTCAGCTTCTCGAGAATCCGGGCTATCCGCAGTTTCTCCGCTTTTGTCATCGTTGCGCCGGGGCTTTGCTCACCGTCACGCAATGTTGTGTCAAAAATAACCAGGTGATCGTTCGCAGGCATGGCGCTCTCCATCAGGGCAACTGAAGACCAGTTTCTCGGGAGTATATCATCGATTGCGATGCCCACGGGGCGTGCATAGTGTTTAGTCGACGCCGTTCATCCAGACCAGCCAAATCAGCAAACCATTGAGCACCAGAGAGACAACCGCGATGAAACGCCAGTTTTCCGGTGGCACACGGTCCACGAGCGGGCGCCATTCGGTGGGTGTCAGCGCCGGGTTGGGATGTCCGAGATCCCTCAGGAATTCCGACAGCGAAGGGTATCGGGACTCCGGCCTCAAGGAAACGGAGCGTTGCAGGCAGGCATCCAGCCACACCGGCAGGTCTGGGTTGAATTCGCGTATACTGCGATAGCGCATATGGCGACGGACGGACGGTCTGGGAGGCTTCGCATAGGGAAGCTGACCGGTCAACAGCTCATAGGCAATCACCGCCAGGGAATAGCGGTCAGAGGCGGGTGTTGCCCGATCACCCTCAAGACACTCCGGCGCAGCGTAGCTCTCAGTCCCCAGGCAGCCATCCTGCCCCCACGGCACATCAATCTCCTCAATCCCTCGAATTCGTACCGCGCCCAGGTCAATGATTTTAACTGTCCCGTCTCTGGCAATCAGTACGTTTTCTGGCTTGAGATCCTGGTGCACCATTTCAAGACGGTGCAGAGCCCGTAAACCAATGGCAATCTGCTGAATGAGGTTCCTCACGTCGGCAGGCGTTGGCAGGGGGTTGTCGTTCATCCACTCGCGTAGCGTCGGTCCCTGAATATATTCGGTGACACAATAGAGGCAGCGTCGGTTCTGGGGCGGCTCAATAAACCGGACAATATGAGGACTGTTTACACGGCGCCCCACCCAGCACTCATTGAGAAAACGGTCGATATAGGCCGGATCATCCACAAAGTTCGGCGACGGCGTTTTGATAATCACCGGCTCACCGCCGGCATCGGGGCTAGCAAGGTAAACCTGGGTGCGGCGGCTGGCGTAGATTTCCCTGACGATCCGATAACCGTCAAGCCTTTGCCCGGGCTCCAATGGCGGCGGAAATGCCAGCGACGTCAGCCGTTCATAATGAGCCTCAACGTCTTCCACTGGCAGATGCTCAATATTAAGTACCTGAGCGCTCAGGTTGTCGGGGCTTCCAGCGGAGTAGGCTGCGTCCACCAGCGCCCTGGCGACCTCATCCGCGTCACCCTCCGCTGCAAGTCCGGCCATAACGACTGGGTCGAGATACCCGTGCACACCATCAGTGGTCAATAGCAAACAATCACCGGGCAGAAGGTTTGCCCGGAATACATCAATTTCGACATTCAGCTCAGCCCCCATGGCCTTTGTCAGCGCGCCCCTATCGGCGCCTACAACTGCATGATGGTCCCTGGTCAGGCACTCCAGTTCGTCGTTGCGAACAAGACAAACCCGACTATCCCCCACATGAAATACATAGGCTCGATTGTTCTTGATGACGACACCGCTAAAAGTACACACCATCGCATGGGCATCTGCATGGCCGGCGTGACCACGACCGTGCAACCATCGATTCAAGGCCCCAAGGACACGACCGGCCGCAGTTTCAACGGCCCAGGAGTCCGGCGTACTGTAGTAGTCGTGCAGAAACCCTTTTACGCAGGTCTCAGCCGCCTCACGGCCTGCGGCTGAAGCACTCACCCCATCGGCAATAACAGCAGCAACTCCCTTGAGAACGAGGGCCTCGCCTTCTGGATACCGAATACCCAGGCTGTCCTGATTCTCGGCCTTCCGGCCGGCGATGCTGTATTGGCCGGCCTGTAATTGGAGGCGACCACTCACGTTACGTCAATCATTCTGACGGAACCATCCGGCATAACCTCGCTTGTTTGCGGATCAGGTTCATCCATGAAGATCATCACCAGGGACATGATTGCCAGAGCAATTGCTCCCAACACCAGGAAGAACTGCTCTGAGGGCACCAGGGCCAATACAACCAGGAAGACAACACCTCCTACATTGCCGTAGGCACCTGCCATCCCCGCAACCTGGCCGGTAAGACGACGCTTCACCAACGGAACCGACGCATAGACTGCGCCACATCCGCCTTGCACAAAAATCGAGCAGAGCACAACCAGAGCGACCGCCAATGGCAGAGGCCAGCTGCTATCAATCCTTGCCATGAAGAAGTATCCAACTGCGATACCGGCCAGCATCAGTATCGTAATCAGCTTTCGCCCATAGCGGTCCGCAAGATAGCCGCCGCCGGGGCGCCCAAACAGGTTCATCAGAGCAAAACTCCCGCCGAGCATCCCCGCCAACATGGGAGAGATATCAAACGTATCCAGGAAATACAGCGGCAACATGGAGACCACCGCAAGTTCCGATCCGAAGCTCGCCATATATACGAGATTTAAAAGTGCTACCTGCTTGAACGGGTAACGATCAAATGCCGGTACAGGCCTTTGAAAGACGTGACCGTTTATCTGCCAAATCCGCAAGAACTGGACAGCTGCCATCACCCCTATCGCACCATAAAGAAGATAGGTTGTCGGAGCCCCCAGCATACCGAGCTTATAGGGCCCCAGTTGCCAAACGATCAACGCCAAAGCAAAGAACAGCGGCAAGTTCATTACCACGTAAAGGACGAAATCGCCCTTGCTGGTGACTTCCATCGCACCGCCCCGCTTTGGCTTGAAGTAAGTCGAACCTTTTGGGGTATCGCGAACCAGGATGAAGAAAACCGCCGCGTAGATAATCGCGATAACGCCGGTCGTGCCTACCGCCCAGCGCCATCCGTTATCACCACCAAACCACAGCGCTACTGCCGGCAATGAAAGCCCCGCAAACGCAGCACCAAAGTTACCCCAACCGCCATAGATACCCTCAGCCAGCCCCAGCTCCTTCGCCGGAAACCATTCACTTATCAGCCGGATACCCACAACGAACCCCGCACCAACAAAGCCCAACAGAAACCGGGTCACAGCAAGCTGCTCAAAGGTTGTGGAGAGTGAAAATGCGATGCAGAGAAGCCCCGACACAACAAGGACCAGGCTATACACACGGCGAGGGCCGAGTGCATCCACTAACATACCGATAAGAATTCGAGCTGGTATCGTCAATGCCACGTTGAGCAGCAACAAGGTATTTACTTCCGAGGCTGACAACCCGAACTGATCTCGAATAGAAGACATTAGGGGGGCGTGATTAAACCAGACCAGGAAGCTTATAAAAAACGCTACCCAACTCAGGTGAAGAACTTTGATCCTTCCTACGAAAGAAAAGAATCGAAAAGAGGTATCGCTCATACGTTGGCCTGTAAACATGCTGAATTTGCCAACAGATCGTGAGGAAGGTTCTAAAGAAGGGGGGGCCAAATGTGGCGAGCTATCAAAGCAAAACAGGAATGGCCGACACCTTCACTTCCTTCTGACGGCGTCGTTGCCGGTACCTGTCGGAGCCTAACTCTAGACCCGATACTTCAGCAAAATATATTCCAGAATATTTTTAATTTTTAAAAACAATGCATTGCGAATATTTCCAAGGGCAACAAATCCCCAGCAACGCACCAATGCTGGGCAACCCGAGCGGCACCGCACCACTATAGGTTATTGGTCGTTACTTTTTTACAGGCAATAAAAAACCCCCGTCGGCGAAGCCGCGGGGGTTTTGGTATTAAGAGCCTGACGATGACCTACTCTCACATGGGCAGAAGCCACACTACCATCGGCGCTGGTCTGTTTCACGGCTGAGTTCGGGATGGGATCAGGTGGTTCCAGACCGCTATGGTCGTCAGGCAAAACGGTTGATCACTGGGTGGACGAGGTAGAACGATGTGATGTTGATTTCGATTGAGCGCGATGGCTCTTGCGTTATCCGCAATTGTCTTGGGTGTTATATAGTCAAGCCTCACGAGCAATTAGTATCGGTTAGCTCAACGCCTCGCAGCGCTTACACACCCGACCTATCAACGTCCTGGTCTTGAACGGCTCTTCAGGGACCTCAAGGGTCCAGGGAGATCTCATCTTGGAAGGGGCTTCCCGCTTAGATGCTTTCAGCGGTTATCCTATCCGAACATAGCTACCGGGCAATGCGTCTGGCGACACAACCCGAACACCAGCGGTTCGTCCACTCCGGTCCTCTCGTACTAGGAGCAGCTTTCCTCAAATCTCCAACGTCCACGGCAGATAGGGACCGAACTGTCTCACGACGTTCTAAACCCAGCTCGCGTACCACTTTAAATGGCGAACAGCCATACCCTTGGGACCGGCTTCAGCCCCAGGATGTGATGAGCCGACATCGAGGTGCCAAACACCGCCGTCGATGTGAACTCTTGGGCGGTATCAGCCTGTTATCCCCGGAGTACCTTTTATCCGTTGAGCGATGGCCCTTCCATACAGAACCACCGGATCACTATGACCTACTTTCGTACCTGCTCGACGTGTCTGTCTCGCAGTTAAGCGGGCTTGTGCCATTACACTAACCGCATGATGTCCGACCATGCTTAGCCCACCTTTGTGCTCCTCCGTTACGCTTTGGGAGGAGACCGCCCCAGTCAAACTACCCACCACACAGTGTCCTTAACCCCGATAAGGGGTCGAAGTTAGAACCTCAAACAGGTCAGGCTGGTATTTCAAGGTTGGCTCCACCAGAACTGGCGTCCTGGTTTCAAAGCCTCCCAGCTATCCTACACAAACATGCTCAAAGTTCACTGTGAAGCTATAGTAAAGGTTCACGGGGTCTTTCCGTCTAGCCGCGGATACACCGCATCTTCACGGCGATTTCAATTTCACTGAGTCTCGGGTAGAGACAGCGCCCCCATCGTTACGCCATTCGTGCAGGTCGGAACTTACCCGACAAGGAATTTCGCTACCTTAGGACCGTTATAGTTACGGCCGCCGTTTACCGGGGCTTCGATCAAGAGCTTCGCGCAAGCGCTAACCCCATCAATTAACCTTCCGGCACCGGGCAGGCGTCACACCGTATACGTCCACTTTCGTGTTTGCACAGTGCTGTGTTTTTAATAAACAGTCGCAGGGGCCTGGTATCTTCGACCGGCTTCTGCTCAACCCGCGAAGGGCGTCACATACCACCGGCGTGCCTTCTCCCGAAGTTACGGCACCATTTTGCCTAGTTCCTTTACCCGAGTTCTCTCAAGCGCCTTGGTATTCTCTACCTGACCACCTGTGTCGGTTTGGGGTACGGTCTCGAATAGCCTGAAGCTTAGAAGATTTTCCTGGAAGCAGGGCATCAATGACTTCCCGCCCTAAAAGGGCAGTCGTCGTCGCGTCTCGGCATTGTGGGACCGGATTTGCCTAATCCCACTGCCTACATGCTTAAACCGGGACAACCGTCGCCCGGCTCACCTAGCCTTCTCCGTCTCTCCATCGCAGCTATCCAAGGTACGGAAATATTAATCCGTTTCCCATCGACTACACCTTTCGGTCTCGCCTTAGGGGCCGACTCACCCTGCGCCGATTAGCGTTGCGCAGGAACCCTTGGTCTTCCGGCGTGGGGGTTTTTCACCCCCATTGTCGTTACTCATGTCAGCATTCGCACTTCTGATACCTCCAGCATGCCTCTCGACACACCTTCGCAGGCTTACAGAACGCTCCCCTACCCCGTGCACTTGCGTGCACAGCCGCAGCTTCGGTAACCAGTTTGAGCCCCGTTACATCTTCCGCGCAGGCCGACTCGACTAGTGAGCTATTACGCTTTCTTTAAAGGATGGCTGCTTCTAAGCCAACCTCCTAGCTGTCTGAGCCTTCCCACATCGTTTCCCACTTAACTGGTATTTGGGGACCTTAGCTGGCGGTCTGGGTTGTTTCCCTCTTCACGATGGACGTTAGCACCCACCGTGTGTCTCCCGGATAGTACTCACAGGTATTCGGAGTTTGCATCGGGTTGGTAAGTCGGGATGACCCCCTAGCCGAAACAGTGCTCTACCCCCTGTGGTATTCGTCCGAGGCGCTACCTAAATAGCTTTCGGGGAGAACCAGCTATCTCCGGGCTTGATTAGCCTTTCACTCCGATCCACAAGTCATCCCCTGGCTTTTCAACGACAGTGGGTTCGGTCCTCCAGTTGATGTTACTCAACCTTCAACCTGCTCATGGATAGATCGCCCGGTTTCGGGTCTATGCCCAGCGACTAAATCGCCCTATTCAGACTCGGTTTCCCTACGGCTCCCCTAAACGGTTAACCTCGCCACTGAACATAAGTCGCTGACCCATTATACAAAAGGTACGCCGTCACGGAACAAGTCCGCTCCGACTGCTTGTACGCATACGGTTTCAGGATCTATTTCACTCCCCTCACAGGGGTTCTTTTCGCCTTTCCCTCACGGTACTGGTTCACTATCGGTCAGTCAGGAGTATTTAGCCTTGGAGGATGGTCCCCCCATGTTCAGACAGGATGTCTCGTGTCCCGTCCTACTCGATTTCACTGGACTCAGGTTTCGGATACGGGGCTATCACCCACTATGGCGGCTCTTTCCAGGGCCTTCTCCTACCAGTTGTCCAGCTTAAGGGCTGGTCCCCGTTCGCTCGCCGCTACTGAGGGAATCTCGGTTGATTTCTTTTCCTTCGGGTACTTAGATGTTTCAGTTCCCCGAGTTCGCCCCGTACGGCTATGTATTCACCGTACGGTACCGGCCCGAAGACCGGTGGGTTTCCCCATTCAGAGATGCCCGGATCACAGCTTGTTTGCCAGCTCCCCGAGCCTTATCGCAGGCTTCCACGTCTTTCATCGCCTCTGACTGCCAAGGCATCCACCGTATGCGCTTAGTTGCTTGACTATATAACCCCAAGACAACTGATCCGTTTCTCACACTCAACCAGAACGTCGGACCCACCGAAGTGAACACAACCTTCTCATTCAGAGATGAGATTCAGAGACAGTCACTCGAAGTCATATACAACCACTTCAACGACAACACCGGATAACGCTTGAAATCGCTATCACATTGAACACTTTCTCTCGGAGATAATGAGAAAAAGTATTCGTGTTCTATCTCGTCCAATTTGTTAAAGAGCAAATCTGACCCAGTGATCAGAAAGAAGGTCTTCAGTCACAACCCTCAATCGAGTCATAACACTGAAAAACTTGTTTCTGTACACTGACCGAAGCCAGGCATTCATCGATCTGTCCAGGTATTGGTGGAGCTGAGCGGGATCGAACCGCTGACCTCCTGCGTGCAAGGCAGGCGCTCTCCCAACTGAGCTACAGCCCCTAAAAGCTATTTACAAGAATTGTGTAGATCTAGGCGTGTTCGGGCGCCGCATAGCCTGCTATGCAAGTCCGGACACAACGACGAGCTACGCAATTCTGGTGGGTCTGGGTGGACTTGAACCACCGACCTCACCCTTATCAGGGGTGCGCTCTAACCACCTGAGCTACAGACCCGGTTTTGCTTGTCCTGAAACAAGCCAAGTCGGGCCTGCATAGACCCTTTGCTCTCTTCTTAAGCTAACCAAGTAATTCGTGTGGACTCTGACCGAAGCTTTCGGCTTCGTTTAAGGAGGTGATCCAGCCGCAGGTTCCCCTACGGCTACCTTGTTACGACTTCACCCCAGTCATGAACCACACCGTGGTGATCGTCCTCCCGAAGGTTAGACTAACCACTTCTGGTGCAATCCACTCCCATGGTGTGACGGGCGGTGTGTACAAGGCCCGGGAACGTATTCACCGCGACATTCTGATTCGCGATTACTAGCGATTCCGACTTCACGGAGTCGAGTTGCAGACTCCGATCCGGACTACGATGCGTTTTGTGAGATTAGCTCCCCCTCGCGGGTTTGCAGCCCTCTGTACGCACCATTGTAGCACGTGTGTAGCCCTGGCCGTAAGGGCCATGATGACCTGACGTCATCCCCACCTTCCTCCGGTTTGTCACCGGCAGTCTCCCTAGAGTTCTCAGCCGAACTGCTAGCAACTAGGGATAGGGGTTGCGCTCGTTACGGGACTTAACCCAACATCTCACGACACGAGCTGACGACGGCCATGCAGCACCTGTGTCAGAGTTCCCGAAGGCACCAATCCATCTCTGGAAAGTTCTCTGCATGTCAAGGCCAGGTAAGGTTCTTCGCGTTGCGTCGAATTAAACCACATGCTCCACCGCTTGTGCGGGCCCCCGTCAATTCATTTGAGTTTTAACCTTGCGGCCGTACTCCCCAGGCGGTCAACTTAGTGCGTTAGCTGCGCCACTAAGACTTCAAGAGTCCCAACGGCTAGTTGACATCGTTTACAGCGTGGACTACCAGGGTATCTAATCCTGTTTGCTCCCCACGCTTTCGCACCTCAGTGTCAGTATTGGTCCAGAGTGCCGCCTTCGCCACTGGTGTTCCTTCCTATATCTACGCATTTCACCGCTACACAGGAAATTCCACACTCCTCTACCATACTCTAGCCTGACAGTTCGAAATGCCGTTCCCAGGTTGAGCCCGGGGCTTTCACATCTCGCTTATCAAACCACCTACGCGCGCTTTACGCCCAGTAATTCCGATTAACGCTTGCACCCTCCGTATTACCGCGGCTGCTGGCACGGAGTTAGCCGGTGCTTCTTCTGTGAGTAACGTCAAGCCTCACGAGTATTAGTCGTAAGGTTTTCCTCCTCACTGAAAGTGCTTTACAACCCGAAAGCCTTCTTCACACACGCGGCATGGCTGGATCAGGGTTGCCCCCATTGTCCAATATTCCCCACTGCTGCCTCCCGTAGGAGTTCGGGCCGTGTCTCAGTCCCGATGTGGCTGATCATCCTCTCAGACCAGCTACGGATCGTCGCCTTGGTAGGCTCTTACCCCACCAACTAGCTAATCCGACATAGGCACATCCAATAGCGCAAGGTCCGAAGATCCCCTGCTTTCCCCCGAAGGGCGTATGCGGTATTAATCCGGGTTTCCCCGGGCTATCCCCCACTACTGGGCAGTTTCCTATGCATTACTCACCCGTCCGCCGCTCGTCAGCGGGGAGCAAGCTCCCCCTGTTACCGCTCGACTTGCATGTGTTAAGCCTGCCGCCAGCGTTCAATCTGAGCCATGATCAAACTCTTCAGTTTAAATCATACAAGAATCCGAAGATTCTCTATTCTTGCTCAAGACAAAACTCAATTTCGACGAGTCACTGTCCTGATATTTCGTATCCGAAATACCTCGGCCAGCGCCCACACGAATTACTTGGTTAACTTTTTAAAGAGCGTTCGGGGCTTGCCCGATCAAGGTGGCGTATTCTACATCGAATCGCTGCCTTGTCAACCGTTTATTTTGACTTCGGTTTTAAACCGAAAAACTGCCAATAAATTCAAATGGTTGCCTTTCAATTCCTGGTCCGCCTCGGTGGCGTTCCCCTCGAAAGAGATGCGCATTCTACAGAGCCCTGAGAATGTGTCAACGAGGTTAATCAATTAATTTTACTCTGTTTCGGTTACCCCCTATAACGCTGATCAAACCGCAATCAGAACGTTCATTTTTCAGGCCGAAATTACGCCGACTCGCCTGCCGAGCGGCGCGATTTTCTAAACAGTGCAAAAACCGGCCCCGACAACGCATAGATAAGGAACCCGCTAAACAGGACTGTTGCCGGATCAAGCGCGACAACCACAAACATCAGCACCACCAGGAGTATTGCAGCGAACGGCACCCGCCCCCGCATATCCAAGTCCTTGAAACTCTTATAGAGAATGTTGCTGACCATCAACACACCACAACCGCCAACGACGATGATCGTCATGAGGGTTAGCCAACTGGCCGGCTCCATCGCATGAAAACACCACACTAACCCGGCAACACACGCTGCAGCCGCAGGACTGGGCAGCCCCACGAAAAACTTCTTGTCCATGGAGCCGATCTGGGTGTTGAATCGTGCCAACCGCAAAGCAGCTCCCGCCACATAGATAAAGGTAATAGCCCAACCAACCTGACCAAGACTGTTCAGCGACCAGAAGAACGCCACCATACCCGGAGCCACACCAAAGGCGACCATATCCGCGAGACTGTCGTATTCCTCGCCGAACTTACTCTGAGTATTGGTCAACCTGGCAACCCGACCGTCAAGCCCATCCAGGATCATGGATACAAAGATCGCAATCGCGGCATTGTCGAATACGCCGTTTGCGGCGGAAACGATCGCGTAGAAGCCAGAGAACAGGGAAGCCGTTGTCAGCGCATTAGGCAGCAGGTATATCCCCTTGCGACGAACCGGCGCCCCCTCTACCAACTCTTCCTCGACAACTTCGCCGGACTCAATATCATGTTCATGACCAGAGGCGTCTGACCGTCCCCGAACATCTTTCTTTTCAGCCTGTGTTTCGGCCTGCTTCTTTTCATCAGTCATTCCAATCACTCCGGAAAGCATTTAGGCGGAGTATATACGAAAAACGCGGCCACCCGGGCCGCGTTTTCCAAACCAGTCCGAGGTACCGGATCAGTTTTTGTCTTTGTCCACGATCTTGTTCGCGGAGATCCAGGGCATCATGGAGCGCAGTTTTTCGCCAACGGTCTCAATCTGATGCTCGGCATTAATGCGGCGACGGGCCGTCATGGACGGGTAGTTGCTGCTGCCTTCCTGAATAAACATCTTGGCGTATTCACCGGTCTGGATGCGCTTCAAGGCATTGCGCATAGCTTCGCGGGATTGCTCGTTGATGATCTCCGGACCAGTCACGTACTCACCATACTCCGCGTTGTTGGAGATGGAGTAGTTCATGTTGGCAATACCGCCCTCGTACATCAGGTCAACAATCAGCTTCAGCTCGTGCAGACACTCGAAGTACGCCATTTCAGGCTCGTAACCGGCATCCACGAGTGTTTCGAAGGCCGCCTTTACCAGCTCAACGGTACCACCACAGAGAACAGCCTGCTCACCAAACAGATCGGTTTCAGTCTCATCCTTGAAGGTGGTTTCGATGATGCCGGTGCGGCCGCCACCGATACCGCTGGCGTACGAGAGCGCCAGGTTCTTGGCGTTGCCGGAAGCATCCTGGAAGATGGCAATCAGATCAGGGATACCGCCGCCACGGGTAAATTCGGTGCGCACAGTGTGGCCCGGCGCTTTCGGGGCAATCATGATCACATCCAGATCTTTGCGCGGCACGATCTGGTTGTAGTGGATCGCAAAACCGTGGGCAAACGCCAGAGTGGCGCCCTGCTTCAGATTCGGCTCGATCTCTGCGTTATACAGTTGGGCCTGGAACTCGTCCGGCGTCAGAACCATAACGACATCCGCTGCGGCAACTGCTGCGGGAACGTCACTGGTTTTGAGGCCATAGGCTTCCGCCTTGGCAATGGAAGAAGAACCTGGGCGCAGACCAACCGTTACATCCACACCGGACTCTTTCAGGTTGCATGCATGCGCGTGCCCCTGTGAGCCAAAACCGATGATGGCAACTTTCTTGCCCTGAATGATGGAAAGATCACAATCCTTATCGTAATAAACCTGCATGGAAAACCTCTATAATATTGTATTGGCCTTTTGGGGGCCGTCATTGTACAGAATGATGTCAGTGCCTGTTACAGGCTTAATACCTTTTCACCACGGGCGATGCCCGAAACCCCGCTGCGAACAACCTCAAGCACGCCCGAGGTACCCACCGCCTGAATAAAGCCGTCCAGTTTTTCACTGGCACCGGCCAACTGAACGGTATAGACCGAGCTGGTAACATCCACGATCTGGCCACGGAAGATATCAACCGTACGCTTGATCTCGGCACGCTGGGACCCAGTGGCCTTGAGCTTGACCAGCATCAGCTCACGCTCGATGTGGGAGCCTTCCGTCAGATCCACCAGCTTGACCACTTCAATCAGCTTGTTGAGCTGCTTGGTGATCTGCTCGATGACTTTGTCCGAGCCTGTGGTTGTTACCGTCAGGCGCGACAGGGTTTCGTCCTCGGTCGGCGCCACCGTCAACGTTTCAATGTTGTAGTTACGCTGCGAGAACAGACCAACAACACGGGACAGTGCACCGGGCTCGTTTTCAAGCAAAACAGAAATGATTCGACGCATGATCAGACCCTCTCCGTCTTGCTGAGCCACATGTCCTTCATTGAACCACGGGCCACCTGCATCGGGTAGACGTGTTCAAAACGGTCCACGTAGATATCAACGAAAACCAGCCGGTCTTTCATCGCCAGCACTTCTTTGAGCTTTGGCACCAGATCTTCCTTTCGGTCGATTCGGACACCAACGTGACCATAGGCCTCTGCCAGTTTGATGAAGTCCGGCAGGGACTCCATGTAGGACTGGGAGTGACGGGACTCGTAGTTCATGTCCTGCCACTGCTTGACCATACCAAGGGCCTGGTTATTCAGATTGATGATCTTTACTGGAATATCGTACTGACTACAGGTCGACAGCTCCTGGATATTCATCTGGATACTGCCTTCACCGGTAATGCAAAGCACCTCGTCATCGGGGAAGTTCAACTTGACCCCCATAGCCGCTGGCAGGCCGAAGCCCATGGTGCCAAGGCCGCCGGAGTTGATCCAGCGATTGGGTTTATCAAACTTGTAGTACTGGGCTGCAAACATCTGGTGCTGACCCACATCGGAGGTCACAAAGGCTTCACCATTGGTAAGCTTCCAGAGCGCCTCCACCACTTCCTGAGGCTTGATGACATCCGGGCTGGTCTCGTAACGCATGCCATGGAATGCCCGCCACTCTTCAATCTGCTTCCACCAGGCAGCAATTGCATCGGCGTCAGGCTTTTCCTTGCTCTCTTTGACGAGAGTGATCATTTCCTTAAGCACCGCATCCACCGGGCCAACAATGGGAACATCCGCATCAATGGTTTTGGAGATGGAGGCCGGGTCGATATCGATATGGACAATGCGGGCACCGGGACAGAATTTTTCTGTCGCGTTGGTCACCCGGTCATCGAATCGCGCCCCCACACAGAGGATAAGATCCGAATGATGCATGGCCATGTTGGATTCGTAGGTGCCATGCATACCCAGCCAGCCGATGTGCTGAGTATCGGAGGCCGGATAACACCCAATGCCCATCAGAGTGTTGGTAATCGGATAACCCAACATCCTGACCAACTCGGTCAGCTGATCCGTGGCTTTGCCGAGGATGACACCGCCGCCCGCATAAATAATGGGACGCTTGGCTGCCATGAGCATATCGACGGCTTTCTTGATCTGCCCAGCGTGGCCACGAATGGCCGGATTGTACGAACGGAGCTTGACCTTCTTGGGAAAGACATACTCGTAGCGCTCGTTTGGCGTTGTCATATCTTTCGGGATATCAACAACAACCGGTCCGGGACGACCTGTCGAGGCAATGTAATAGGCCTTGCGAACGATCTCGGGGATCTCTTCCGGATGACGGACACTCAGGTTGTGTTTCACGACAGGACGGGAGACACCGATCATATCGGTCTCCTGGAATGCATCTTCACCAATCAGAGTCGATGCAACCTGACCGCACAGGACCACCATCGGGATGGAATCCATGAAGGCAGTGGCAATGCCAGTGATGGTGTTGGTGGCTCCAGGACCCGAGGTTACCAGAACGGTGCCCGGTAATCCGGTAGCACGGGCATAACCGTCGGCCATGTGGACCGCAGCCTGCTCGTGACGCACCAGAATGTGCTTGACTTTGTCCTGCCTGAACAGCGCGTCATAAATATGCAACGCTGCACCACCCGGATAGCCATATATGTATTCGACCCCCTCATCTTGCAGGGACCGGATCAGCATATCGGCGCCAGACAATAACTCCACGATGTTCTACCCTCTTCTACGAGTGAATGAGCCGGGAAACGTCCCGGTTGCCTGGATGTCCGGACATCATGCTTCTTGTGAAAGCTGAACCGGATACTCCGCCACACCAGCTATTAAGAGGTTGTCTCCTGGCCAGCCGCCCTCCTGAGGGTTGCGGAGAACGGCCAATCAACGGGTTGCACGTAAGCAACAACCAGTCCGCGACCTGCGCGGGGCATTCAGTGTGGTAATTAACGGGGGATACTCGCTCGGGATTGCCTGCCGTATTGACCCCAGTCTTCAGGCAATCGGTAATTTTGACAGCGCTAAACTCCCTGTCAATAGCGGCGGCTGTTTTCTCTGCCCGTACCCACCGAAGGTCTGCCATACTTTGTGCAACTATTTGAACCAGATTGAAGAAACTTGCCTTTACAAATGGCATGATAAACATAGGCTAACATAGAGACGGGGCCGCTACGGGCGGAACTTCGACAAGGCTAACGCGGAATGAGCAACGGCATGAACAGAAAAACCCTCACCCTGGCAGTACTTCTGGCTGCGACACCATCAATGGCTTTCGCGGCTTCCGTGTATAAATGGACCGACGAAGACGGGGTTACGCACTTTGGCGATCGGCAGCCAACCGGACAGCAGGCGGAGTCCGTCAATATTCGCACCGGCAAATCCTCCGGAGGCAACCGGATGAGCCCGCAGGAACAATTGGAACAGCTCGAAACCCAGAAAGCCAAAGAAAGCGAGAAGCGCCAGGAAAGCGCCGTAGAGGAAGCGCGGCGCAAACAACGGGAAGCCAACTGCGAAACCGCACGCACCAATCTTAAGCTAATTCAGCAGAACAGCAGGATCCGTATAGAAGAGGAAGGGGAACTGCGGTATCTGACCCCCGAAGAAATCGAGGAGCAGAAACAGCAGTTTGAGAAAATCGCAGAGGAAAACTGCGGCGAACCTGCCGAAGGTTAATGCAAGAGACACTCTGGTTGGATCCGGACGAGGGAGAGCACAATGCTCCGCCTCGTCGCTCCTGACATTACGCTTTCAAGAACTCCAAACCATGATCTTTGACCGACCCACGAATGGTATCACCGGGCAGGAAGTCCCCTTGCAATAACCTCTGGGCCAGCGGATTCTCAATCATCCGCTGAATGGCCCGCTTCAATGGACGAGCACCGTAAACGGGGTCGTAGCCAACTTCCGCCAGCAACTCCATCGCTGCGTCGTCCAGCATCAACGACATATCCTGCTCTTTCAGGCGCTTGCCCAGAGCATTAATCTGAATCCGGGCAATGCCCTGAATCTGGCTTTCAGCCAGCGGATGAAACACCACCACCTCATCCACCCGGTTAATGAACTCTGGCCTGAAGTGAGTACCCACTACGTCCATAACGTCCTTCTTCATGGACTCGTAGTTTTCCTCACCCGCTTTCTGCTGAATGATGTCCGACCCCAGGTTTGAGGTCATCACGATGACGGTATTGCGAAAATCCACCGTTCTACCCTGACCATCTGTCAGGCGCCCATCCTCAAGAACCTGCAACAGAATATTAAATACGTCCGGGTGCGCCTTCTCAACTTCATCCAACAACAACACTGAGTAGGGCCGGCGGCGGACGGCCTCGGTCAGGTAGCCACCCTCTTCATAACCAACGTATCCCGGAGGGGCACCGATCAGCCGAGCGACGGAATGCTTCTCCATGAACTCAGACATGTCGATTCGAACCATGGCCTCCTCGGTATCAAAGAGGAACGACGCCAGGGCTTTGCAGAGCTCAGTCTTACCCACACCGGTCGGCCCCAGGAACAGGAAAGAACCATTAGGGCGGTGAGGGTCTGACAGTCCTGCACGGGACCGACGAACCGCGTTGGACACGGCCTCAACGGCTTCGTCCTGACCGATGACACGCCCATGGAGGGCTTCCTCCATTCGCATCAGCTTGTCGCGTTCGCCCTCGAGCATCTTCGAAACCGGAATACCCGTCCACTTGGACACCACTTCGGCGATTTCCTCATCGGTCACGCGGTTACGCAGCAGCTTCATCTCCATCATTTCCGCCTGGCTCGCCATATCCAGTTGGCGCTCCAGCTCCGGAATCCTGCCGTATTGCAACTCCGACATGCGCCCGAGATCGCCGGCACGGCGGGCATTTTCCAGGTCGATCCGGGCTTGTTCCAGTTGGCTCTTGATCTTCTGGGAACCATGCAGTGCCGCTTTTTCGGTATTCCAGACCTCTTCCAGGTCCGCGTACTCACGCTCGATACCGGAGATGACATCCGAGAGCTCAGAAAGCCGCTTCTTGGAGGCGGCATCGGTTTCCTTTTTCAACGCCTCCCGCTCTATTTTCAATTGGATCAAACGCCGCTCAAGGCGATCCAGCGCTTCTGGCTTGGAGTCCATCTCCATGCGGATCTGGCTTGCAGCCTCATCCACCAGATCAATGGCCTTGTCCGGCAACTGACGGTCAGCGATGTAACGATGAGACAACTTGGCCGCTGCGATGATGGCACCGTCTGTGACTTCCACGCCGTGATGAACTTCGTAGCGCTCCTTCAGGCCGCGGAGGATCGCTATGGTGTCCTCCTCGGTAGGCTCGGAGACCAATACCTTCTGGAACCGACGCTCAAGGGCCGCGTCTTTCTCAATATTCTCGCGATACTCGTCAAGGGTGGTGGCGCCCACGCAATGTAACTCCCCGCGCGACAGGGCGGGCTTGAGCATATTGCCGGCGTCCATGGAACCTTCCGCTTTACCGGCGCCGACCATGGTGTGAATTTCGTCGATGAACAGGATGATCTGCCCTTCCTGCTTGGACAACTCATTCAGCACAGATTTGAGGCGCTCTTCAAACTCACCCCGGAACTTGGCGCCCGCAATCAGCGAGCCCATATCCAAAGACAGCACGCGCTTGTTCTTGAGCCCTTCTGGCACCTCGCCGTTGACAATGCGCTGGGCAAGTCCTTCTACAATTGCGGTTTTACCCACACCGGGCTCACCAATGAGCACCGGATTGTTCTTGCGACGACGCTGCAGTACCTGAATGGTCCGACGGATTTCATCATCGCGACCAATCACCGGGTCCAATTTGCCAGCCTCGGCACGTTCGGTCAGATCAATGGTGTATTTGGAAAGCGCCTGTCGATGCTCTTCTGCAGACGCATCGTCAACCGACTCACCGCCTCTGACCTCATCGATGGCACGCTCCAATGCGGATTTGTCGACACCCTGCTCCCGCAGAACCCGCCCAAGGCTGCCCCGATCCTCTAGTGCGGCCAGCAGCAGCAATTCGCTGGAAATGAACTGGTCACCACGTTTCTGCGCCAGCTTGTCGGCAATATTGAAGAGCCGGCCCATATCGTTTGACATAGAGACATCGCCGGCAGAGCCCTGCACTTCCGGCAGGTTTTCAATCTCCCGGGCCACAGCCTGGCGTATCCGGGAAGGCTCAGCGCCCGATTGTTTCAACAGCGGCTTGATGGAGCTGCCTTCCTGGTCCATCAGCGCCTGCATCAGGTGCACGGGTTCTATAAAGTTGTGATCCCTGCCTACCGCTAGCGACTGGGCGTCGGCCAGTGCTGTCTGGAGTTTGCTGGTCAGTTTGTCGATTCTCATAATTCGGTCTTCCCAAATCTCTGTCACTGAACCGATGGGAGAATTCCATCGGCGACATTGCGTCTGCTTTGACAGTTAATGTAGGGGCGATTGGTGGGAGTTCAAGCAGACCGGACGGGAAAGTGTCAGAAAATTGACGAATGTCATGAGATGAATATCAGGCTTGCCATTCTCCCGGTTTGCCCGTCTCGACGATAGGAGAAAAAACGCTCACGATCGGTCACCGTGCAGAATTCACCACCGTAGACCTGAAGCACACCTGCCATTGCCAGCCTCTGCCGGGCAAGCTCATAGATATCCGCAAGATAATGGGTAGGATTTCGAGGGCTGGAAATGAATGCATCACCCGATTGGGAATCGCTCATCAGGAAAGCCTCCCTGACCTCGGGGCCAACCTCAAACTGCTCAGGACCAATGGCCGGCCCCAACCACGCCAGGACGGCAGCAGGATTACCCAGATACTCAACCGTTCGCTCCAGAACACCACCACACAAGCCGCGCCAGCCAGCATGGGCAGCGGCCACCTGGCCACTGGCGGGGTTACAGAAAAGCACCGGAAGACAGTCCGCTGTCATCACCACACATGCCACCCCAGGCTGGGAGGTCACACTGGCATCCGCGGTGACCGCACCCGACTGCGGCAACTCAACAACGTCAGTACCATGAACCTGGTTAAGCCAACCGAACGACTGAGCGCCGGGCTCAGCCCACTGCCCAAGCAGGGACCGATTTTTCGCAACATCATCGGGATGATCTCCCACATGCGTGCCGAGGTTCAGGGATTGCCACGGCGCCTGGCTGACCCCGCCCATTCTCGTCGTGCATGCGGCATGCACCCAAGACGGAGCGGGCCAGTCAGGGACAATCACCGGCAGTTCAGACGTCATGGTTCTCCAACTCCTTAACGTGCTTTCGAAGTGCGGCCAGCAGACCCTCGATGTCATCGGGCAGTGGTACCTCCCAAGTCAGTATCTCACCGGTTTGCGGGTGTTCCAATGTCAACTGGCGTGCATGGAGCGCCTGCCGCTGGAAACTGGCAAGCACGTCCCTCAGTTCGTCTGTTGTGCCTTTCGGCAGACGTAGCCGACCGCCATACTGAGGGTCGCCCACCAATGGATGTTTCACGTGGGCCATATGCACCCGTATCTGGTGGGTACGGCCGCTCTCCAGCTTACAGCGAACGTGGGTGTGCGCTGCGAAGCGCTCCACCAGGCGATAATGCGTTACCGCCGGCTTACCGGTGGGCACAACCGCCATTTTCTTGCGTTCACGGGGATGACGACCAATCGGTGCATCCACCGTCGAGCCTCCAGTAAGGGTGCCAACCACAATGGCTTCGTATTCCCGCCCCATGGTCCGGGTCTGCAACTGGTCGACCAGCGATGTATGAGCAATCAGGCTGCGCGCTACCACCATGATGCCGGACGTATCTTTGTCGAGACGATGCACAATCCCTGCTCTGGGCAGGTTCTCCACTTCCGGGGCATGGTTGAGCAGGGCATTGACCAGGGTGCCGTCAGCGTGGCCTGCCGCCGGGTGGACCACGAGGCCCGCAGGCTTGTTAATGACCAACAGGTGCTCGTCTTCATACACAATATCCAGGTCTATCGATTCCGCTTCCCAACTGACTTGCGCTTCCGGCTCCGCGTCCAGATCGAGCCGGTCGCCCAGCATTACCTTGTCCCGGGGCTTACAGGTTTTTCCATTGACCGTCAGTGCGCCGCTTTTGATCCAGCCCTGCAGTCGGGAGCGCGAGTGCTCCGGCATCAGTTCGGCCGCAGCCTGATCCAGGCGGCGGTCGCTGTGCTCCGGTGGAATGGAGAAGCTGGCGATAATACGGTTTTCAGATGACATTGAGCCCCCGGGGCCGGTATGAGTGTTACGTTTGAGTCAGAATTTCTGAATCCACGGCGCGTGCCACTGCACATGTGAACGGATCCCCGTTACAATGGCCGACGTTTCGAATTTTGCCATTATACGGGATTCCGGCATGAGATCAGTTGTCCGATTACTGCTAGTCACCACCGCAGCGCTATTCATCAGTGCCTGCGCATCGAACGATAAGCAGGAAGAAGTGCTGCCGGAACAAACCTATTACGAAAATGCCCGCGATGCGATGAACTCGGGCAACTTCAACGAAGCCGAGCAGAACCTCGACTATCTGGAAACCTACTACCCATTTGGCCGCTATGCGGAACAGGCCCAATTGGACCTCATTTATGCCCGCTACCAGAATCTTGACCTGGAAGGGGCCCGCGCGGCGGCAGACCGTTTTCTCAGACTGAATCCACAGAGCGATCACGCCGACTATGCGCTCTATATGCGAGGACTGGCATCCTATAATCTGGATATTGGCCTGGCTGCCCGCTACTTCCCGGTGGACGTTTCGGCAAGAGACCCCGGCGAACAGCGCCAGGCGTTCCGGGACTTTTCCGAGCTGCTGAACCGCTACCCCTCCAGCGAATACGCTCCAGATGCCCGCCAGCGCATGATTGCGATCCGCAACCGTCTGGCTGAACTGGAACTTTACGCGGCACGATATTACATCAGCCGTGAAGCTTACATCGCGGCGAACAACCGAGCTCGATACATTATCGAAAATTATTCAACGACGCCGTCCGTCGAAGAAGCCTTGATCATCCTGGCGGAAACGTTCCGTTTCATGGATCTGAAAAAAGGAGCAACGGATGCCGTGGCAATGCTGAAAGAGAACTTCCCGGACAGCGCCGCCTTCAATGAGAACGGAGAGTTCCAGCCAGACATACTCAAACGCGAGGACCGCTCCCTGTCTAGCGTGGTCACCTTCGGCCTGATGGGCGACGAATAACATTTGGCAGGGCTGCCCGAGCAATCAGGCAGCCCTACCGCAATCTACTTTCCACTTTTCCAGCCATTGGTAATCGGGTAACGCCGATCCTTACCAAACCCCCTTTCGGTAATTCTCACGCCTATCGGCGCCTGCCTGCGCTTATATTCGTTAATATCCACCAGCCGCACCACGCGATCGACATCCACCCTGTCGAACCCCTGAGCGACAATGGCATCGGCACTGAGATCCCGCTCCACGTAGAGATTGAGGATCTGATCAAGAACGTCGTATCCCGGCA
This sequence comes from Marinobacter sp. M5B, assembly GCF_042604615.1. Classification (NCBI taxonomy): domain Bacteria; kingdom Pseudomonadati; phylum Pseudomonadota; class Gammaproteobacteria; order Pseudomonadales; family Marinobacteraceae; genus Marinobacter; species Marinobacter sp. M5B. Next base: position 1,115,744 of record NZ_CP156894.1, on the reverse strand, counting down.
GGCTATCCTCGTCTTTCTGATCCGGTGCCAGCTCTGCCGACGGCGGACGGGTAATGACCCGTTCCGGAATCACCTGCGAAACACTGTTGCGATACCAGGCGAGGCGAAAAACCAGGGTTTTGGGAACGTCCTTGAGCACATCAAAGCCGCCGGCCATATCCCCGTACAGGGTCGAGTAGCCCACCGCCATTTCACTTTTGTTGCCAGTCGTCAGCACCAGCGAACCGAACTTGTTGGACAGAGACATCAACAGAACGCCCCGCAGCCGGGCCTGCAGATTCTCCTCGGTGGTGTCAGGTTGCGTGCCCTCAAACGGGGCCGCCAATGTTTTCATAAAGGCATCGTACATCGGCTCAATGGAGAACACGTCGTATTGAACGCCCAGGGCCACGGCCTCGGCTTCCGCGTCTTCAATACTCATACCCGAGGTATAGCGAAAAGGCATCATCACCGCGCGTACCCGGTCGGCCCCCAGGGCATCCGCCGCAACAGCCAGAGTCACCGCTGAATCGATACCGCCGGAGAGCCCCAGAACAACGGATTTAAAACCATTCTTGTTGACGTAGTCCCGCACTCCCAGGACCAGGGCCTTGTAGACATTTTCCTCCAGCGACGGTTCGGCAACGGCAGGCTGCGGGATTGGCTGGCAATGATGCTCACAGACGAAGTCCACCGGATAGAGCCCTTCGCTGAACTGTGGTGCTTCGGCTGCAAGCACCCCGGAATGGTCGTAAACCACAGAGCCACCATCAAAGACCAGTTCGTCCTGCCCGCCAATCAGATTGACGTAGACAATACTCACCCGATTCTCAAAAGCCTTGCGTTCTACCAGAGCCTTTCGCCGCACCTGCTTGTCAATATCGTAGGGTGATGCATTGAGGTTGACGACCAGTCTGGCGCCTGCCGCGGCAGCGTCTTCCACCGGCCCCTCGCTCCAAATGTCCTCACAGATGGTAATGCCCACTGGCACCCCTTTGATATCCATGACCAGAGTATCCACGCCATTGGCAAAATAGCGCTTCTCGTCGAAAACCTGATAATTGGGAGGAAACCGCTTGAAGTAGCGACCGGTTATATTTCCCAGCTCAATGGCGACCGCAGCGTTGTAAAGTAGAGCGCCCTCCCGTATCGGAGCCCCCACGATGATGGCGGGGCCCAGATGCTCCCCGCGCAAGGTTTCCAGCGCGTCTGCAACGCGCACATCCATACTGGGTCTTAATAAAAGGTCTTCCGGTGGGTAACCGGTAAGACACAACTCCGGGAACACAACCAGATCCGCCTGATGCTCCTGTTCCGCGCGTCGGGTCGCCTCAATCACCTTTTGGGTATTGCCAGGGATATCGCCCACCAGAAAATCGAGTTGGGCCATCACTACCCGAAGTTTTCCGGGCCCCTGACCATCCTTTTGCACGGACATAACGCAGCTCCTGTAACTCATTGCCATTAAAAGGCTATTATAACCCCGCAAGACATCAGAATTCTCGCGGGATATCCACTGGACGATGGCGCAACCAACCACTCCTGATCAGCAGCCCATTACCGATACACCACCCTCAAACCAGAGGGGCCGGCTGTTTCGGGTCTATAACCACTACCGTGTAGTCGTCAGCGTTATACTGGTGGCGTTGCTGTTTGTGGACCCTATAAACTTCGACTCCCGCTTCCGGGCAATGGATTATTACCAGGCCGGGGTGGTCTGCTATCTCGCCATCAATGGCTTCATTGCCCTGACAATGCTGGCAGGGTTTCAGCCCAGAAGCCGCCATATCACAGTATCCATATTGATGGACATCCTGCTCCTGCATGGACTCCTGATTGCCAGCACCGGCATTACCAATGGCCTGGCGAATCTGGTTATCGTTTCCGTGGCTGCAGGCAACATACTTACCCCTACCAGGATCGGCACCTTCTACGCGGCGTTGGGTGCTATCTGTTCTCTGGGCATCTCGGCCTGGTCCGTGCTGGTGTTTGATGACTCCGCCGATGAAATTGTTCGCGCTGGCTCCCTGGGCATTCTCTATTTTGCCGCAGCGTTCATCCTCCAATACATATCCCGGCGCATGCTGCGAAGCGAAGCGCTTGCCAGTTCCCGAGCCCGCAGCATTGCCGAACTGGAGCAGATCAATCGCCAGATTATCCAGCGCATGAGAACCGGCATACTTGTTCTCGACCGGTTCGGGCGAATCCGCCTGGCTAATGCTGCTGCGGAAGAATTGCTGTTTGGCACTGCCACCGAGGACTCGAAATTACCCAGCCGGGGACGAAATCTGCCACGGCCGCTCCGAAGAGGCCTCGATGCCTGGCTGAAAGACCCTGCCCGCAGAACAGAACCTTTCCAGGCTACACAAACCTCGCCCGTGGTACAGGCCAATTTCACTCAGCTCGATCAGCAGCGCGGCGACCAGATCCTGGTATTTATCGATGACATGAGCAGGGTGACGCAACAGGCCCAGCAAATGAAGCTGGCGTCCCTGGGGCGGCTGACCGCAGGTATTGCCCATGAAATTCGGAACCCGCTGGGGGCCATCAGCCACGCGTCCCAATTGATGAACGAATCCCCCAACCTGGATGAGGGGGATCGCAAAATGCTGGACATCATCGAACGGCATTCCCGACGGGTTAACGGCATCATCGAAAATGTGCTTGACCTGTCGAGACGACGCGCTGCCGACACCGACCTCATTGACGTCGACAAATGGTTATCCGCGTTCCGCGACGATTACCTGCAAACCCAGAGTAACGAACACCAGAAATCCGACGAGATTCTGCTTCGCACCGAACGCAACCTACCCCTGGCGCGCTTTGATGTCAGCCAGATTGAACAAGTGATGGTCAACCTCTGTGACAATGGCCTCCGGTATAGTAAACAGACGACCGGCGAACGGCGCATAGAACTGTATGCAGGTGTGGCCGCCGATGGCGAGCGCGCCTACGTGGATGTTCGCGATTTCGGCCCGGGCATCGCTCCGGAGCACCGCGTGTCTGTTTTTGAACCTTTTTTCACAACCGACAAGAGTGGGACGGGACTCGGCCTTTATCTGGCTCGAGAACTGTGCGAGGCTAATCAGGCTCACCTGTCCCTGGTAGAGGACAACCAGCCCGGCTGTTGTTTCCGCATTACATTCGCCCACCATGGACGGATGATCTAACAAATCCGGAAGCCCGGTAGTCTGAATAACGACATGGAACCGATAACAATCCAATGACCACTCATACCGCCCTGATCGTAGACGACGAACCCGATATCCGGGACCTTCTGGAAATCACACTCAGCCGTATGGGAATAACAACCCTGACCGCGCCAGACATCACCTGCGCGAAGAAGCTTCTGGGTGAACACAAACCACAACTCTGCCTGACAGACATGAACCTGCCCGATGGCAACGGCATCGAGCTTGTGCAGTGGATACAGCAGAATACGCCCTGTACCCCTGTGGCTGTAATCACGGCCTACGGCAACATGGATACGGCCATTGAATCCCTGAAGGCCGGTGCCTTCGATTTTGTGTCCAAGCCGGTTGAGCTTCCGCGGCTTCGGGAGTTGGTCAACAGTGCTCTCCGGTTGTCGGAGGCCGAAGCCAACACTCAGGACACTGACGATGAACCGGGTCTGTTACTCGGCAAATCAACAGAAATTCAAAAACTCCGAAGCCAAACTCGGAAACTGGCCAGAAGCCAAGCACCCGTTTTCATCAGCGGGGAATCGGGTAGCGGTAAAGAACTGGTCGCAAGAATGATTCATTTGCAGGGTCCTCGCCGCGACGGTCCCTTTATAGCTGTCAACTGTGGAGCCATCCCCTCTGAACTGATGGAGAGTGAATTTTTTGGGCACAAAAAGGGCAGCTTTACCGGGGCCGTTGAAAACAAAGACGGCCTGTTTCGATCTGCCAACGGTGGCACTTTGTTTCTGGACGAAGTTGCTGACCTGCCTCTGGCAATGCAGGTAAAACTCCTGAGGGCAATTCAGGAAAAGGCTGTCCGCCCGGTTGGCGATACCAAGGAAGTTCCGGTGGATATCCGGGTACTCAGCGCGACCCATAAGAACCTTCCAGATCTGGTTCAGGAAGGCATTTTTCGGCAAGACCTTTTCTACCGGATCAACGTCATTGAACTGGCTGTGCCTCCTTTGCGGGAACGACCAGACGACATTTCCTTGCTTGCTCGCCACATTCTCGAAAGAATCGGTAAAGAATATGAATGCGAACCCGCCTCGCTAACCCAGGGCGCCATCGGGCGGCTCAAACAGTACGATTTCCCGGGCAACGTAAGGGAACTCGAAAATGTTCTGGAGCGCGCCTTTACGCTTTGCGATGCCGATCAAATTGATGCCGGCGATCTGCACCTGGGAAATGGTGTACAGACGGCGTCGTCCCCCACCCAGGTTATCGCGGAAGGCGAGGCCAACGATGACGAGACTGCCCCGGTGCCCGATGGCGAGATTGACCTGGAAAACTACCTGGAGAACATAGAGAGACAAGCCATCGAGAAGGCTCTGGAAGCCACCCGATGGAATAAAACGGCGGCCGCTAAGCGTCTGGGAATCAGCTTTCGAGCGCTTCGGTACCGCCTCAAGAAGCTGGGAATGGAGTGAACGGTATCTCAGAATTCTCTCGTCGGTAACCACCGTTCATTGATATACGGTAGAATTCATGTCGCTTTTCTACAGGATGTAAAAAAGCGCCCAGACCAAACCACCAACATGGATGTTGACTATGCGATACCTTGCCCGAACCAGGGGCTTCACCCTGGTTGAACTTATTCTCACGCTCGCGCTGGTCGCAATGCTCGCCGGAATTGCCAGCACCTCCTGGACTCGGCTTATCTCCTCAACGCGCCACACCGATGTGATCAACGACACTCGCCGGATGTTTGCCGTCGCACGATCCTACGCCGTCCACCAGAAAACCCTGACCACCGTGTGCCCGCTGTCTCCCGCGCTGAGGTGTACCGATGACTGGAATAACGCCGTCTCCGTCTTTCCAGACAGAAACAACGACAAGCGACCGGATGCGGGAAAAGTCCACCGGGTGTTCACGCTCACGAGGGGGCAGTCCAGCCTCTATTCCCGAACAGCCGGAAGAGGCTACTTCCAGCTATCTGCCAAAGGTATGAGTCACGGCACCATGGGAAGCCTTGTCGCGTGTTCTGCATCAACCAACGGAAGATTTGACATGAGTTACCTGGCCCTCAATATTGGCGGCCGCATTCGGACACTCCATGACGAAGACGGGGATGGGGAAATCAGACTTCCCTGGGGAACGATCATCACCTGCCCTGGCCCATGAACAAAGGCCCGATGGTTGCCCCCAGAGTGTGACCGAAACCTCATCTTCAGCCGCCGAATACCGCCCATACCGGATGTTCGACCGTTCATCGAATAGGCGATGCATATCTATGGCGCCTTTGGTTTACTAACCTGAGGCTTACCAACGGAATTTGGCATGTTGAAGAGAACCGCAGGTTTCACGCTCATAGAACTACTCATCACGATGGTCATTCTCGCGATCATTGCGACTGTTGCGCTCCCCGGCTTTGGCAGGCTGATAGAAAGCAATCGGCTGGTAACCGGCACGAACTTGCTGGTGTCATCCATTAAACTTGCAAGAACAGAAGCCATCAAACGCGGCACAAACGTCACGTTCAGTACCGATGGTGGCCTGGGGGGCGGTTGGTGTGTGCACGAAGGCGATGACGCCGGGGACTGCGCCAATGACCAGATTCGCGGGTTCGAGTCACCTGGTAATCTTACCTTTACTGAAAGCGTAGGCGATCTGGTGTTTGACCGGCGCGGGTTTCTTGTTCCACAAGCTGCTCAAACCTTTACCGTCGCTCCGGTCGGCTGTGCCAGTGGTGACATATCCTTCCGAAGGATCCGGGTAAGCCCGGTTGGACGAACCGAAGTAGATGACGGAGAAGTATGCCCGTGACTCCAACTATGACTCAGACATCTAAGCACCGCTCCGGCCTGGCTTCCCCGAGACACCAGTCCGGTCTTGGAATGATCGAGATCCTCATTACTGTCTTGGTCCTTGCCATCGGCATACTGGGCGTTGCTTCAACACAGGTCGTTTCCCTGCAAATGAACTCTCAGTCCCAGAGCCGGAGCCAGGCGGTCCTGCTCGCGGAAGACCTGCTGGACCGAATTCGTGCGAATTCCGACAATCCCGGTGACTATGCCCTGGCTCAGGACGACGCGCAGGGCGCTGATGGTGGTGGTTGCGCCACATCTTTCGTACCGGCAAATGCAACCGTTGCAGCCAACGACATTGCCGCCTGGGAAAACAGCCTCGCCTGCCTTCTTCCAGAGGCTGAGCGTACCGTTGCAGTCGATCCCTTAACCAACGTGGTTACAGTCACCATAGACTGGAACCAGAACGACCAGGCCATGAACCCTGTAGTAGTGAGGACTCAGATTTGATCATGTCAAAGTTCCGCGCTCCCTCTGCCCCCGATACTCGTCCTGGGGCCAGCCAATCAGGCCTGTCGCTGGTTGAGCTGCTGATTGCAACAGCTCTCGGCCTCATTCTTACGCTTGGAGTAATCCAAATTTATCTGAGCGGGAATGAGACCTATCGTCAGACGCAGGGCCTTGCCCACGCGCAGGAAAGCACCCGATTTGTTTCCGCCGTCCTGACACCGGATCTCCGTTCTGCCGGCAGTTTTGGCTGCCTTGCAGAAATGGGCAGACCACTTGACCAGGTTGTCGACAACCGCCTGAATGGCGGCCTGGCGGTACCACTGGATCAGGCACTCCAGGGCTGGGAGTACACGGGAACCGGCCCGGGAGATAGCGTCACGCTGGCAAACGCCATGGCAACGCCCGGCGCCGGTAACTGGGCCTCAGGAACCGCTGGTGCGAACCTGCCCGCCGATCTTGCGGGTTCCGTGATCACCAATTCCGATGTCATTATTGTCAATGCCCTGACTTCTATTGGTGTGCCGTTAAACCCCGCCGTTCCCCAGAATGGTAACAGTATTAACCTTGCTGACGACTCAGGAGTGGAGGCCGGATCCGTCGTTCTGGCCACCCGTGGCGATTGCTCTGAAGGCGAAATGTTTCAGAAGAGCAACAATGCCAATTCCAATTCCATCGTAATGGCTGGCGGCAATGTCAATCCGGGCAATAACGGTAATAACTTCAATCTGAATTACGACCCTCAAACCAGGGTCTATCAGTTTACGTCAATGGCCTATTACATCGGCCAGGGCACCAACGGAGAGCCTGCCTTATTCCGGCGCATGATGACACCGCTCCAGAACCCCCAGGAGCTGGTCTCCGGCGTTGAAACATTGCAGATCCTCTATGGCGAAGATACCGGTGGAACCAGCGCCGCGGATGATTATGTCCCCGCCGACGAGGTAGTCGACTGGAACACCATCGTGAGTGTTCGATTCTCGGTCATGACCCGCAGCCAGGACGAAGTGCTGGAAGAAGAAAATAATCGCAACTTTGACATGCTTGGCAGTGAAGTCTCCCAGGCAAACAACGGGGACCGACGTGTTCGGCTTATCTCCGTCAGCACCACTGCACTCAGGGGGAGAATGTAATGAAAGCGACCCGGAATCGAGTGAAGCCGCCTATGGTAGACGTTAGCCCTCATACTAAACGCCAGCGCGGAGCGACCTTGATCGTGGCCCTTGTCATGCTGCTGATCATTTCTCTGCTAGCCATCGGCGGCATGCAGGGATCCGTGATGCAGGAACGCATGGCGAGCAACGCTCACGACAGTGCGATTTCGTTTCAGGCTTCAGAAGCGACGTTACGACAGAGTGAAAACGATATTCTGAACACCCCAGGTACCCGTGTGACAGCCTTCAGCGAGGCAATGCTCGACAGCCCGTGGGATTGGGATGGCAACAACCCTGCCCGATCTGGCACCGGGGTCGCTGGTCCGGATGTAAGCGCACAACCTGCCTACCATCTCGCGCGTCTTGCGGATGTGTGCCCGATCGAACCCGGACAGCCCTGCTTCGAGCGCTACCTGGCAACGTCTCGGGCCCAAGGGGGAAGCGATGAAGCAGTCACAGTACTCCAATCTACGGTTTTGTTACCACCAGAGTAAATGACGGCGTGTGTTAAAAACCGTCGCCAGACAAACATCACAATGAATTGCTGACTCCAACTGGAGAGTTTGCCATGAAAACGTTCAAGACAGCATCACACAAGCGCTCGCGCTACTCGAAACTAAGCGTCTTCAGCACCAGCCTTGTGTTTTCAATCTGCACAATGCAATCCGCCATGGCACAGGTCAACCTGGCTCAGGTGCCACTGTTTCTGAAAGAATCTGTCGATTCAAACCTGGTGTTTGTCTATGACGATTCCGGATCCATGGCGTGGCGTTACATGCCCGATGACCTTGATGGGCATGGCGGCAACCGGTATTACTACTCCAGCCGTGTGAACAAGATCTACTACGACCCAACAATAACGTATCAGCCGCCATTCAAGCCAGACGGCAGTAGTCGTTATCCTGACTCGGATTATAACAACGCGTGGGTAAACGGGTTTGATCAATCCGATGGAAGGGATGATCTTCGTGACGATATACGTTTCGATAGTATCGGGAGCATCGAAGAAGGTTTCTACATGCAGTTCAACTCCTCCACGAGTTGCGACAGCAACCCCCGACAAAATGATTGTTACACCCCCGTTCTTCTCAATAATGCATCCGCCGAGATCAAGCAGAACTATGCGAACTGGTTTTCCTATTACAGCACGCGGACCCTGGCGGCCAAATCGGGGATCACGGAAGCCTTCTTTGATCTTCCAGACAATATCCGGGTTGGCTATGGCGCCATTAACGTCAACAACAACACCATTGATGGCGTAAACGACACAGATACCCTTGTCAGTGGAGTGCGCCCATACACAGCTGCTCGACGCCAGCAATTTCTAACCTGGCTTCACAACAAGAGTGTAAACGGCGGCACCCCACTGAGAACGGCACTCAGGGATGTCGGCAAGTACTATTCCCGTACTGACAATCGGGGCCCGTGGGGAGAAATTCCTGGCACCAATGACAGTACCGCACATATTGAATGCCGCCAAAGTTTCTCCCTTATTATGACCGATGGTATCTGGAACGGAAGCAGCCCCTCTGTCGGAAATGTCGACAATACGCCGGGACCGTCCTACACCAATCCGGACCCCGATGGCTCCGATTTCAACTACACAGCCGTGTCGCCATTTACCGACGGGCATTCCAACACTCTGGCGGATGTTGCGATGCAGTACTGGAAAAACGATCTGCGCACAGACCTCGGTAACAAGGTCCCCGTCACATCGACCGACCCGGCATTCTGGCAGCACATGACAACCTTCACGATCGGGCTAGGCGTCACAGGCGACATCAAGGAAGCCGATGCACTTGCTGCACTCGACCCGGACAACAACATCACCATCAACTGGCCCGAACCTGGCTCGAACCGAAGCCCTGCCAACATTGATGACCTGCTCCATGCGGCGATCAACGGTCGCGGTGGCTATGCCAGCGCGCAGAACCCGAAGGAGTTCGCCGACGAAATCAAGAGTTTCCTTGGTGATGTAATTGCTCGCTCACAGACATCTGCCTCATCCGCAGCTGTCAGTTCGGCAGTCTTGCGCGCTGACTCCCTGGGTTTCTTTGCGGGCTTCCGCAGTGAAGACTGGTCCGGCACTTTGTCAGGGTTCAGCTTCGACCAGGGCAAACAGCTCTGGGATGCCGAAGAAATTCTGCGACAGACGCTCCCGACAGACCGGAAATTGATCACCCACAATGGAAGTAGCGGCATTGATCTGGAATTCGCATCGGCCAGCTCTCTTTCTAACCTCTCGGCTGCTCAACGCGATGCGCTGAATGCCGACCCAACACTGAACGCCACTCAAGATAACCTTGGCCATAATCGACTGGCCTGGCTTCATGGCGACAATGACGCTCACGCAACTCTCCGAAGCAGGCAGGGCACTGACGCTGGAGGTAATACCGTCCTCCGGCTTCTGGGTGATGTCATCAACGCGAACCCGCAGTTCGTCGGTAAAACCAACTATGGGTTTGCACGCCTGGGTGGTACCGAAGGGAGCGAATACGGTTCATTCCGATCTACTAATACTTACCAAACCCGGATCGATGCACTGTATGTGCCTGCCAACGACGGCATACTGCACGCCTTCGATGGCGAAACCGGCAAAGAGCTCTTTGGCTACATTCCATCAGAACTGCTGCTCCCCTCGGGCTCAAATACATATGCCCGCATTTCAGAGCTGATGAAGCCCAACTACACCCACCGATACTTCATGGATGGCACACCACGAGTACAGGATGCCTATATTGATAAGGACGGAAACGGTTCCGAGTGGCGAACTGTGCTTCTGGGAACTATGGGCAAAGGTGGCAAAACAGTATTTGCGCTTGATATAACCGAGCCAGGCTCATTCTCTCCAGCAGATGATGTGCTGTGGGAGTTCCAACATCCGAATCTCGGATACGGAGTGACCGATCCGCAGATTTCCCGCCTCGACGATGGAACCTGGGTAGCCATTTTTGGAAATGGCTACAACGGGGCCAGCGGTCAATCCAGTCTGTTTGTTGTTGACCTGGAAACCGGCAATCTCGTCAAAGAACTCCAAACCGGAGCCGGTAGCGCTGCGAACTCAAACGGCCTTGCCTCCGCTACCATCACCAGTTTTCCGGAAACAGATGCCATCACCCGTTATGCCTACGCTGGCGATCTGTTAGGCAATTTTTGGCGATTCGACCTTACTGGAAACACTAACAAGTGGGACGCAACCAAAGTATTCACCGCCGAAAGCCCTGACGGTAATAGTCAACCGATCACTGTGGCTCCCCGGGTCGCGCTCAACCCCAATAACAGTGACGAACTCGTAGCAGCGTTCGGTACCGGTAGCTTCCTGCGAAACGGCGACGAAGGTGACTACGATGTCCAGACACTGTACGCCGTAAAAGACGATCTGACCGCGTCAGGGCTGGAACGAGATGACCTGGTGCAACAGACCATCACCAGACAGGAAGATGTCGTTGTGAATAGGGCGTCAGGGAACGGTACCAACAGCTTTACGGTCCGGGAAACCTCCAGCAACCAGTCGACAAATCAGCAAGGCTGGTACCTGGACCTTGCCTACAACTCAAACAAACAGGGAGAGCGAGTTATCAGCCGGGCAACCTTCCCGTTTGGTGTAAACCCGGATCGGGTTCGATTCACTACCGTCATCCCTGATGATGACCCCTGCGGAAGCGGGCGTACCGGGTTTATTATGGATCTTAAACTGACAACCGGCGTTCCTTCTGAGACCCCCGTGTTCGACCTTAACAGCGATGGCACCTTCAACGCGGGTGATATCGTAGGCGGCTATGCGCCAAGCGGCATCCAGGTGGGTTACGGCGGTGAAAACCGTACGATTGCGACCGAAGACGGCGACGCAGAAGTAGTGATACCGGGCCTGGATCCCAACCAGTTGTCACCGGGAGATCCATGCGAGGATGGACTCTGTGCCCGTTCCCTGGACTCAAGCATCGGCCGACAAACGTGGGAGCAGCTTCGCTAAGAAGCTGCCTTGGCCGATCACGAGCTAACTATCTTTTATTTGAGTAGCAGGAAAATACTATGATTACTCGCTTACTACTGAATCAACCACGCAGAGCTCTTGCCGTAGCCCTAATCGCATTGGCGGCAACAATGACAAGCGGCATGGCATTCGCCCAGGCGGACGATGAAGTCATGGAGGGCAATCCGATATCCCTCGAGAACGTTGTTTTTGAGGGAACCGTGAACTTTGTCCACCCCGATTCGTTCATGCTGGTCATTGACGACTATTCTTTCGTACTTGAGCGCGTCATCACGTTCAACGGTGGCACCTGGTCACGGGAACAGGTCGTCCAACGGCTCGCACAGGGTGATCGTCTTAAGCTGGAACTCGGAGGGATAGCGGACCAGAGATCTGGCGCTCGACTGGTGCAAAAAATTGAAGTTCTGAACTGACCATGCGGGAATGGCGACCACTAGTAAACTAAGAGGGATAACGATTTTGAAGACTCACTCGAACTCAGGTTTTACGTTGATCGAGATGATGATTGCGGTCGCGATCATTGCCATCATCGCAGCAATAGCGCTTCCTCTTTATCAGAGCCAGATGGAGCAAACCCGACGAACAACTGCGCAGGCAGACCTGCTAGAACTCACCCAATGGATGGAGCGTCGATACTCCAACGGTTTTGATTATCGCGATGGGGGTAATAATCCTGTTTTGCCATTCGATCAGTCGCCGCAGAACGGAGACGCGTTCTACGATATCAGCTTTGTGGGGAACGTAGCCCGGAATGCGTTTACCTTGCAGGCAGTTCCAACCGGACCTCAGACAGACGATGATTGTGGAACTCTTACGCTGGATGAACAGGGTAATCGCGGCGCAGACCAGGCAGCAGGGTGCTGGTAAACGAATATGACACGAACGATGCCATCACAATCAGACTTCGATGGCATCGATTCGCAATTCTTTAGGCATCGAGAAAACGATATTCTCCTCCCTGCCCTCAATCTCTTCGGGCACCTCGCCGCCAAGTTCCCTTAAACGCGCAATTACCTCATTGACCAGTATTTCCGGGGCAGACGCGCCAGCAGTCACGCCAATGGATTGCTTGCCCTCGAGCCACGTCGGATCTATTTGATTTGATTGGTCTATAAGATAGGCAGGCGTTCCCATGCGCTCTGCCAACTCCCGCAATCGATTGGAATTGGAACTGTTCGGCGAACCCACTACCAGCATTAGGTCACAGTCACCGGCCAACTGCTTCACAGCATCCTGACGGTTCTGCGTGGCGTAGCAGATATCGTTTTTGCGAGGGCCCTGAATGTCCGGGAACTTTTCACGCAAGGCATCGATGACTCGGGCGGTGTCGTCCATGGAAAGCGTGGTTTGAGTTACATAAGACAGCCTGGACGGATCTTTCACGACCAGTTCGGCAACGTCTTTCTCGTCTTCCACAAGATAGATATCGCCACCGTTGCCATGGTCATACTGCCCCATGGTGCCTTCCACCTCTGGATGACCATGGTGGCCAATGAGGATGCATTCACGCCCATCGCGACTGTACTTCATCACCTCGAGGTGAACCTTGGTTACCAGAGGACAGGTTGCGTCGAACACCTTCAACCCCCTGCGCGCGGCTTCATTCTGCACCGCCTGGGACACACCGTGGGCACTGAAGATCACCAGCTTGTCGTCCGGCACCTCTTCCAGCTCATCCACAAAGATAGCGCCGCGGTTGCGCAGGTTGTCCACCACAAATTTGTTATGCACCACTTCATGGCGCACGTAAATGGGCGCACCAAAGACATCCAGGGCACGGTTCACTATTTCGATAGCGCGGTCGACACCGGCACAGAAACCACGAGGATTAGCGAGTCGGATTTGCATAGAATTGCCCTGAGATATCAAACAAGTTTGCAGAAGCCTGCGGGAGGACCAAAATGCGTTTAGTGGGCCCGACCAACAGGCTCCACATCAATAATTTCCACTTCAAATGTCAGTGTACGCCCCGCCAGAGGGTGATTAAAGTCCACCTCGACCTGATCTCCTTCCACACGACTAACGACGCCCGGCAACTCACTCTGACGCGCATCCGCGAATGAGATCATAACCCCCTTTTCAAGCACCATGTCCGCGCTGAACTCACTCCGCTTGAACGTTTGCACGTTACTCGGATTATGCTGCCCAAAGGCCTTTTCAGGAGGTACTTCGAAGCTATTGCGGTCGCCCGCCGTCATACCCATCAGGTAGGCCTCAAAATTTTCCGGCAGGCTCTCGTCACCAATCTCCAGTGTTGCCGGTTCTTTCTCGAAAGTGGAATCAATGATCTCACCGTCACTGAACTTCAACGCAAAATGAAGCGTAACGCGAGTGCCCTGATCTACGGGAAGTTCTTTCATCAGCGATTGTCGCTCCTGTTGTCCGCATCCGGTTCCCGGGGCTTGCGGAATATATCCAGAATCATCATACCGGCACCAATGGTGATGGCCGTATCGGCGATGTTAAAAGCGGGGAAATGGTAGCCGTTCCAGTAAAAATGCAGGAAGTCGACCACGTAGCCATGAACAACACGGTCGTAAACGTTACCCAGAGCGCCGCCAAGGATTAATACGATGGCAATCGCCGACCAGGTTTCATGGCGCCGCAGGGATTTCAGCCATACAACCAGAACTACACTGACCACCAGTGCCAGGGAGACAAAAAACCAGCGTTGCCAACCTGCGGCACCGGCCAGAAAGCTAAACGCCGCACCGGTGTTGTGCAGCAAGGTCAGATTGAACAGTGGCATTACCGGTACCGGGTTGCCATAGGTCAGCATGGCCGTAGCCATGGCCTTGCTCCCAAGGTCCAGCACGATAACGAGCACCGCCAGCCAGAGCCAGCGGAGCTTGGAGCCGGTTTCTTCCGTATTGGTCATTACGCTTTCCACAAGGTGACGTCCATCAGGCGAACGAGCGGGACTCGCCCTGCCCTTCCACGTTGGTCACACAACGACCACACAGGTCGCCATACTGCTCACTCTGACCGACATCGGCCCGATGATGCCAGCAGCGTTCACACTTGGCGTGTCCGGCGGGGTTTACTTTTACAAGCAATCCCTCGTGGGACGTCGGCTCCGCGTCGCCGGCGTCAGACACCGGTGCTACCGTGGCTTCCGAAGTAATCAGCACAAAGCGTAACTCTTCACCAAGGTACTGCAGATCCTTGGCAAGGTCGCCTTCGCAGTAGAGAGTCACTTCCGCACTGAGGGAACCTTTGATTTCTCCCCTGCCACGAACCTCTTCCAGGCACTTATTCACCGCTTCTTTAACGCTGTAAATACGGCTCCAGTAATCACGGCCCAGTTCGGCGTCGTCCGGCAGTGCTGTCAGGCCTTCATACCAGGTTTCGTAGAACACGGTATCGCCACGCTTCCCGGGCAGGTGCTGCCAGATTTCATCGGCCGTGAAACTCAGGATCGGCGCAATCCAACGCACCAGCGCTTCTGCCACATGGAACAGGGCCGTCTGACAGGAGCGACGCTCGCGGCTGTCGGCCTGAGTGGTGTATTGCCGGTCCTTGATAATATCCAGATAGAACCCGCCCAGGGTGGCCTCGCAGAAGTTGTACACCTTCTGGTAGATGCGCAGGAACGCGTAATTCTGGTAATCCTCATGCAGCTCCGTCTGCAGCTGCAGGGCCTTGTCGACCATCCAGCGGTCCAGCGCGATCATATCCTCTGGCGCAACGGCATGCTGCTCCGGATCGAAACCCGTGAGGTTGCTGAGCAGGAAACGGGCGGTATTCCGGATACGACGATAACCGTCCGCAGTCTGTTTGAGGATGTCCTTGGAAACCGTCATTTCACCGCTGTAGTCGGTCGCGGACACCCATAGACGCAGGATATCGGCACCCAGCTCGTTCATCACTTCCTGGGGCGCGATCACGTTGCCCAGGGACTTGGACATCTTGCGGCCCTTACCATCGACAGTGAAGCCATGGGTCAGCACCTGCTTATACGGCGCCACGCCGTTCATCGCGATGGAGGTTTTCAGGGACGACTGGAACCAGCCACGGTGCTGGTCTGAACCTTCCAGATACATATCTGCCGGGAACTGACCCAGTTCGGTGCGGGGACGCAGCACGGATTCGTGGGTTACTCCGGAATCAAACCATACGTCCAGGGTATCCAACACCTTTTCATACTGGTCGGCATCACTGCCCAGCAGCTCAGTGGTATCGATGTCGTACCAGGCGTCAATACCGCCCTTTTCGATTTCCTTCGCTGCCGCCTCAATCAGATTCTGGGTATCCGGATGCAGTTCCTGCGTTTCCTTGTGGATAAACAATGTGATCGGCACGCCCCAGGTACGCTGGCGCGAGATACACCAGTCCGGGGATTGCCTGAACATGGCCTCGATGCGGTTCTGCCCCCAGGCAGGCACCCAGCGCACACCCTTGATGGCTTCCAGGGCGTCGTCACGGAGGTTTTCCTTCTCCATGCTGATAAACCACTGAGGGGTGGCTCGGTAGATCAACGGTGTCTTGGTACGCCAGCAATGGGGGTAGCTGTGGCTGAACTTCTCCGCCCGGACCAACTTGCCCTCGCGTTCCAGAGCTGAACACACCGGGTCATCCGCCTTGTAGACGTGAACGCCAGCAAACTCACCGGCGGCCTGGGTATAGGTGCCATCGGCCTTGACCAGGCTGATGGTATCAATGCCGTAGGCCTTCCCCACTTCAAAGTCTTCCATGCCATGATCGGGGGCCGTGTGGACGGCGCCGGTACCAGCGTCGGTGGACACATGGTCGCCCAGGACCAGCGGCACCTGCTTGTCATACACCGGATGATGCAGATCCAGTTTTTCCAGCGTGGCGCCTGGCACAGTCGCCAGTACCTCATAGTTCTCAACACCCCAACGCGACATGATGCCATCCACCATGTCCGCGGCGAGGATCATACGCTCCCGTCCATGTCCGGCATCGGTCTGTACCAGGGCATATTCCAGCTCAGCGTGCAGTGAAACAGCTTGGTTGGCGGGAATGGTCCAGGGTGTCGTCGTCCAGATAACAACCGACACATCACCCTCGCCCTTGTCGGTACCAAACAGGTCGAGCACGCGCGCCTGGTCTACGACCGTGAACCGCACATCGATCTGTACTGACGTCTTGTCCTGGTACTCAACTTCGGCTTCCGCCAGTGCAGACTGACCGACCACGCTCCAGTACACCGGCTTGAACCCGCGCACCAGATGGCCTTTGGCGACTATTTTGCCCAAAGCACGCACAATGCCCGCCTCGACCTTCGGGTCCATGGTCAGGTACGGCTTTTCCCATTCACCCATCACCCCAAGGCGGATGAAATCGGCCTTCTGGCCGGCGATCTGTTTGGTAGCGTAATCACGACAGGCCTGACGGAAGGTCTTGTAATCCACCTTCACACCCGCCTTGCCAATCTCCTGCTCCACCTTGTGCTCAATTGGTAAGCCATGGCAGTCCCAGCCCGGCACATAAGGCGCGTCGTAACCCATGAAGCTGCGGGATTTGACGATCATATCCTTGAGGATTTTATTGACCGCATGACCGATATGAATGCTGCCATTGGCGTAGGGAGGGCCATCATGGAGGATGAACTTATCCCGCCCCTCACGCTGCTTGCGCAGGTTGCCGTATACGTCCAGGTCCTGCCAGCGCTGGAGCATGTCCGGCTCGCGCTTGGCCAGGTTACCGCGCATGGGAAAGGCGGTTTCAGGCAGATTCAGAGTGTGCTTGTAGTCGCTCATGGTAATGGTGCGTAGCTCAGGTTGTTAAATGTCGGTCAACGTTCGGTGGCTGAGGAGCCATGGCCTGCAATCCAAGCCCGCGCATCGTCAAAGTCACGGGCAATCTGCTCCTTGAGGTCATCCACCGAGTCGAATTTCACCTCGTCCCGCAGGGCATGGCGGAAAACCACATCAAGACGCTGGCCATAAAGTGTGCCAGCAAAGTCAAACAGGTGCACTTCCAGGGACGGCTGCTTACCATCCACTGTGGGGCGCAGACCAATGTTGGCTACGCCGTCCAGAACACGGCCATCCTCAAGGGTTGCGCTTACCACATAGACCCCTTTCAGCGCCGGCATATGAGGTAACAGAATGTTCGCCGTGGGCGCGCCAATCTGCCGCCCCAACTGGCGGCCATAAACGATTCGCCCTCGGATGCGGTAAGGATGGCCCAGTAAATCCTCGGCGTCGTTGATCCGGTTCTCTGAAAGCACACCTCGAATTCGGGTACTGCTGACACGCTCGCCGTGCACCGTCACGGTACGGGTATTCTCCACCGTGAAGCCGCGTTGCTCACCCACTGCCCGCAACAGCGAAAAATCGCCGGCCCTGTCGCAACCGAAACGGAAATCGTCCCCTACCACGAGATGGCGAACTCCGAGGCCATCTATCAAAACGTCTTCAATAAAGCCCATACCAGAGTAACTCCGGAACCGCTCGTTAAAACGCAGGCACAGGACAACGTCGATGCCAGACGCCAGCAGCAATTCAAATTTCTGCCGGAACGGCATCAACCGTGGGGGTGCGTCACGGCCCTGGAAGAACTCACGGGGTTGGGGCTCAAACACCATCACCACGGAAGGCACGCCGAGCTCCAGTGCTTTTTCATGAACCTGGTCGATGATGGTCTGGTGCCCAAGATGCACCCCATCGAAATTCCCGATGGTGGCAACGCACCCGTTCGCGAGCGGAGCTTCGTCCTGCTGCGAAAGGCTTTTCAGGTTGGTCAGGCCCCGGATCAGACGCATGTAAAGCGAACCCTTGTTTGCCAGCGGTGTATGGTTTCACTGGTGAGAAAACGCGCGATTATAACCTACCTGTGGCGAAAATGTCTTACCCGAACCCCAGCCAATGCCAACACAATAAAGTACACCGCGACGCCCGAGACTACGAGAATACCCATATCCGTGGCCCGCTGGAGACCGCCTGCCATCAGCCACTGACCCACTGGCGGCTGTAGCCAGAGGATGACCGCAGCCAGGGCCGCATTGGCTAGTCCGATCTGAACCAGGAAGCGGGCCCACCCCGGCTGCCATTTCCAGGCGCCTTCACGGATAAGGCCACGCCACAGGAGCGCCGTGTTCAACCACGCAGACAGCGAAGTTGCCAACGCCAGCCCCGCATGCGCCAAGGGGAAAATCAGCGCCAGGTTAAATACCATATTGGCCACCATCGCGATAATGCCGATTTTAACCGGCGTTTTGGTGTCTTGCCGTGCGAAATACCCCGGCGCCAGCACCTTGATCAACATGAAGGCCAGCAATCCGGCGGAGTATGCTCGCAGGCTTTGGGCCGCCATGGTGACGTCGCGATCGGTAACTTCTCCGTAGTGGAACAGAGTCGCAATCAGTGGCTCAGCCAGAAGAGCGAGGGCCAACGCGGCAGGCAAACCTATAAGCAGCACCGCCCGCACAGCCCAGTCCAGCGTTGCGGCAAACTGGTCTGCCGATTCCGCTGCGTGTTTGCGAGACAGACTGGGAAGAATCACCGTGGCAATAGCGATACCGAATACACCCAGGGGCAACTCCGACAGGCGATCCGAGTAGTAAAGCCAGGACACACTGCCGGTCTGCAGAAACGACGCAAGAACCGTGTCCAGAAGCAGATTGATCTGGCTGACAGAAACCCCGAACAACGCCGGCACCATCAGCTTCATGATGCGACTGACCCCTTCGTGCCTGTAATCCACTTTTGGCCGCGGCATCAACCCTAACTGCATCAGGAAGGGTAACTGAAAGAACAGCTGCAACGCCCCGGCGATAAATACCCCCCAAGCCAAAGCGATGACAGGCGTTTCCATCAGGGGCGAGAGAAATATGGCCGCGCTGATCATCGCCAGATTGAGCAACACTGGCGTAAACGCGGGAACGGCAAAACGGTCGTAGCTATTGAGAATACTACCCGCAAACGCCGTCAGGGAGACCAGCAGCAAATACGGGAAGGTAATCCGCAGCATATCGCTGGCCAGGCCGAACTTGAGGTCGTCATCCAGAAAACCTGGCGCAAACACTGCGGTCAGAAGCGGCGCCCCCAGCATGGCAACTGCCGTCACGCCCAACAGAACCAACCCAAGGACGCCTGCGACCGCGTTAACCAAACGCCGGACTTCGGTGATGGACTCCTGCTGCCGATACGAGGAAAGCACCGGCACGAAGGCCTGAGCGAACGCACCCTCGGCAAACAGGCGGCGGAGAAAATTAGGGATTTTGAAGGCGACGAAAAACGCGTCGGCGCCCGCCCCGGCACCAAAATAACGCGCAATCACCATATCCCTTACCAAACCGAGGACCCGTGACAGCATCGTCATTGAGCCAACGACTCCAGATGACCTCAACAGCCCTGGTGGTTTGGGCAACGCCTTTGGTGTTTCTGTCTGCTCAGGTTCGGACGACATTCTAGGCCTGGACAATGGTTCGGTAGTTTCTGGATGTACCCGGGATGTAGCAGGCCATATTTCGGTAATTCCTTAGGGCCTTAACGGGACTCTCCGGCGATGAGCGGCGAGTTTACCACAGGGGCCGGAGATACCGGGATGAAATAGCGTTGAGCCTTGACATTTTGGGGCTTTGGCGGCATAGTTCCGCGTCATTTATTTCGACGCGCTGGTTTTGGCGCGCCCGCGATTTTTACGAATCGATTCACAACGAATTTCGGATTTCACAGATCTCAGGAGTTATACGGTGGCAAATACCCCGCAAGCCAAGAAGCGCGCACGTCAGAACGAGAAGAACCGCAAGCACAATGCCAGCCTGCGTTCCATGGCGCGCACTTACATCAAGAAGGTCCAGGCCAGCATTGAGGCCGGCAAGCCAGAAGAAGCACAAGCTGCTCTCCAGAAGGCTCAGCCGATTATGGACAGCATGGTCAACAAAGGCGTGTTCGCCAAGAACAAGATTGCTCGCCAGAAGAGCCGTCTGAGCGCCCGCATCAAGGCTCTGAAGAGCGCGTAACGCTTCTTCGGAACCTGAATGAAAAAACCGGCCTGATGGGCCGGTTTTTTTGTGCCTGCCGATTATCTTACCCGCCTACACAATCACCATGTTGTCGCGATGGACCATTTCTTCGTCAGAGATGTAACCCAGAACCTCTGTTATACGGTTGCTGGAGCGGCCAGCGATGGCTCTGGCTTCGTCAGCATCGTAATTGACCAGGCCGCGGGCGATTTCTTTGCCGCTTTCGTCGACGCAGGAGACCATTTCACCCCGACGGAACTGACCGGAAACGCTTTTTACGCCAACCGGTAAAAGACTGCGACCACCGCGGCAGAGGACGTTGACCGCGCCCTGATCAAGGGTGAGCTTGCCGCGGGTCTGGAGATGGCTGGCGAGCCACTGCTTGCGGGCGGCGATTCGACCCTGTTCGGGGAGCAGCAGGGTGCCGATGCTGTCGCCGTCGCGCAGGCGAGAGATGGCTTTTTCGATTCTGCCGCCGACGATGACGGTGAAGGCGCCGGATCGGGCAGCCAGGCGGGCGGCACGGACCTTTGTTTGCATTCCGCCGCGGCCCAGCACGCCAGCACCACCACCCGCCATGGCATCGAGCTCGGTGTCGCTGGCGCGCCGTTCGTCGACCAGCTGGGCATCGGGATTTTTGCGGGGGTCTTTGTCGAACAGGCCGAGCTGGTCGGTGAGGATGATCAATCCGTCGGCTTCGATCAGGTTGGCCACCAGCGCGCCCAAGGTGTCGTTGTCGCCAAAACGGATTTCGTCGGTGACAACGGTGTCGTTTTCGTTAACGATGGGCACCACGCCGAAATCGAGCAGCGCTCTCAAGGTGCTACGGGCATTGAGGTAGCGCTTGCGATCAGAAAGGTCATCGTGGGTCAGCAGGACTTGTGCGGTGTGCAAATCATGTCGTTTGAACTGGGCTTCCCAGGTCTGCACCAGCCCCATCTGACCAACGGCGGCTGCAGCCTGAAGTTCATGCAGTTGCTCAGGGCGAACTGTCCAACCCAGCCGGCTCATGCCTTCAGCCACAGAACCCGACGACACCACCACCACTTCAACGCCAGCAGTGACCAGCTCTGCAATCTGGTCCACCCACAACCCGAGAGCAGCAACATCCAGACCTCTGCCATCGTTGGTTAGCAAGGCGCTTCCGATTTTTATTACCAGGCGACGGGCATGACGTAATTGGGTGCGTGTACTCATTACATTCCAGCTCAGGGAGCGGACAGGCGGGGGCCTTGCTGGCGGATACGCGGTGAATACGTCCATGTACGCTCGACAAAAACATCCATGTTTTTGTCGATCCACCAGCAAGGCCCCCGCCTGTCCGACAATACTTTGGCAGTTAACTCTGACGACATAACCCGCTACTCAGGCGCGTAGACCACTTCTACATCGTAATCATCGTCATCGAAGTCGTCGTCATCCTGACGGGCTTCGCGGCGGATCTGCCGCTCGGCTTCAATTCTCGCTCGCGCCTCTTCGTCCATTTTCCGGCGGCGCGCAGCTTCGCGCTCGGCAAACTCGGGGTTCTCCGCTTCTTCCTGGGCCTGATCTTCTATCCAGCGCATGACAGCTTGAGTCAACGGCTTGGTGCCTTCGCCGCTGAGTGCGGAGATGCTGAATACAGGACCTTTCCAGTCAAGTTCATCGATGATGGCCCGACAGTGCGCCTCACGGTCTTCTTCAGAGACCATATCTACTTTGTTCAGAACCAGCCAACGCTCGCGACTGGCGAGGGTTTCGCTGAATTTTTCCAGCTCGTGCTCAATCGCACGTACGCTTTCTACTGGCGAAGACCCGTCGTAAGGCGCCACGTCCACGAGATGCAGCAGCAAGCGTGTGCGCACCAGGTGCTTGAGGAAACGGATTCCCAGCCCTGCGCCTTCCGCCGCACCTTCAATCAAGCCCGGAATATCAGCAATAACGAAACTCTGATGAGCCTGCACGCTGACCACACCAAGATTGGGCACCAGGGTGGTGAACGGATAGTCCGCCACCTTGGGGCGGGCAGCTGACACGGAACGGATAAAGGTAGACTTACCGGCATTGGGCATACCCAGAAGACCGACATCCGCCAGTACCTTCAGCTCCAGCCTCAGGTTGCGAAGCTCACCCTCGGAGCCTTTTGTAGTCTGACGCGGGGCGCGGTTGACCGAGGACTTGAAGCGAGTGTTACCCAGCCCGTGAAAACCGGCCTGGGCCACCTTCAGGCGCTCCCCGGCACGAGTCAGATCCCCCAGCACTTCGTGGGTATCCATATCCACAACCGTAGTGCCTACCGGCACCGGCAACACCAAGTCGTCGCCCTTGATGCCAGTGCAGTTGCGGCCTGAGCCCGGCTGGCCATTCTCGGCTTTGTGTTTACGCTGGAACCGGTAATCGATCAGTGTATTGAGCGCACTGTCGGCCTCCAGATACACAGAGCCACCGTCGCCACCGTCACCACCATCGGGTCCGCCTTTGGGCACGTATTTTTCACGACGGAAACTCAGGCAACCATGGCCGCCCTTGCCCGCTTCTACAATGATGGTGGCTTCGTCTACGAACTTCATCAATCAACCCTTTGCGCCCTGCGCATAAACTAAAAAGCCCCGCAGCCTCATGGAAGCTATGCGGGGCTCCAGGTGGCTCTGATATCAAATCATATCAGGGCCACCGAAGGTTCGACAGAACCCGAGATCGCCGCTGCTTACGCAGCCGGAACGATGCTCACGAACTTACGGTTCTCCGGACCCTTTACCTCAAACACGACCTGTCCGTTTGCAGTTGCAAACAGCGTGTGGTCCTTGCCAAGGCCAACGTTGTGACCCGGGTGGAAACGGGTGCCGCGCTGACGAACGATGATGCTGCCCGCGGATACAGTCTCGCCGCCGAAGCGCTTCACACCAAGTCGTTTCGACTCGGAATCGCGACCGTTACGGGTACTACCTGCTGCCTTTTTATGAGCCATTACAAGCCTCCTTATCTAAGGGGTTACTCGAGGGTCTTAGCCCTGGATACCCGTGATCTTGACTTCAGTAAACCACTGACGGTGGCCCTGACGCTTCATGGAATGCTTCCGACGACGGAACTTGATGATCTGGATCTTGTCGTGACGGCCGTGGCTAACCACTTCCGCAGTCACTTTGGCACCATCAACAACCGGTGCACCAACCTGAACCTTCTCACCATCAGCGATCAGCAGGACGCGGTCAAACTCGACGTTGCCGCCTGTTTCCACTTCCAGCTTTTCCAGCTTCAGAGTTTCGCCTTCTTTTACACGGTGCTGTTTACCACCGCTAACAATAACTGCGTACATTAACGTTCTCCGCGATTGACCCATCCCTGCTCTTATCCACCTGGTTCTAAGGGAAGCGCTTCGGCAACCCTATAGCAGGGAGCGCAGGTTGGGATGAGTTGGGCGCGTGATTGTACGAAAACCGCCGCCGCTTTACAAGCCAAGTTGACACCGATCACAGCAATACCTAGCATTGCGGCACCCGCCTATTTTTCCAACGAAAACACCAGACAAGGGATCGGACCAGCCGCATGACAGCCCAGCGTATTTACGACACCGTCGCGGACGACTTCAGCCGCGTCAACGACCTGATCATCAAACGGCTGTCATCCGACGTTCCCCTGGTGGAGAAAATCGCCCAATACATTATTGAAAGTGGTGGTAAGCGCCTGAGGCCATTACTGGTTTTACTCTCAAGCCGAGCCCTGGGCTATGAAAGGGACGATCACCTGAAACTCGCTGCGGTCATCGAGTTCCTGCACACCGCGACGCTCCTGCACGATGATGTGGTGGACACCTCGGACATGCGTCGCGGCCGCAGTACCGCCAATGCGCGCTGGGGGAACGCACCCAGCGTACTGGTAGGTGATTTCCTCTACGCCCGGGCCTTCGAGATGATGGTGGAGCTCCAGAATCTGAAAATCATGGATGTGCTGTCTCACGCCACGGCTGTAATTGCCGAAGGGGAAGTCCTTCAATTGATGAACGTTAAAAACCCGGACGTTAGCGAAGACAAGTACATGGAAGTGATTCACAACAAGACCGCCATGCTGTTCGAAGCAGCCTCCCACACCGGCGCGCTGCTCGCCGGTGCAAATGACGATCAGGAGCGGGCTATGAGCGCCTATGGCAAACACCTGGGCCTAGCGTTCCAACTGGTGGATGATGTACTGGATTACCGCGGCGATGCGGAAGCCATGGGCAAGAATGTTGGCGACGACCTGGCCGAGGGCAAACCCACCCTGCCACTGATTTACGCTATGGCCAACGGCAGTAATGATGAGAAGCAGCTCATACGCCAGGCTGTCCGCAAAGGTGGACTGGAGGACCTACCCAGTATCCTCGATATCGTGAACCGTTCGGGCGCACTGGAATACACCATGGAACGCGCGAAAGCAGAAGCCCAGGCAGCCCTCGACTGCCTGAAAGACATTCCCGAATCTGATCACCGGGATGCGCTTACGCTACTGACCGAAGTTGCGGTCGCTCGGGTCAGCTGATCATCCCCAAACAGCCCTAGCCCTCAAAATCAGGCCCCAGCGCTTCCCGCTTGTGGGCCGATGTAAAATCCAACCTTGGCCCCTCCGGCACAATCTGTGTCGGATTGATCGTACGCTGACTCACGTAGTAGTGCCGCTTGATCTGCCGTATATCGACCGTATCTGCCACACCGGGTACTTGATAAAGATCCCGGACATAACCGGAAAGTGCCGGAAAGTCCGCAATTCTCTGACGATTGCACTTGAAGTGACTGAAATACACAGCATCGAATCGAATCAACGTGGTAAACAACCGCCAATCCGCTTCCGTTAAGCGGTTACCAGCCAGATAACGCTGCCCCGAGAGGCGCTCCTCCAGCCAGTCGAGAGACTCAAACAACGCCCCGTATGCCTCCTCGTATTTATCCTGGGCAGTCGCAAATCCAGCCTTATAAACACCGTTGTTCACCGTGTGATAAACCCGCTCGTTCACCCCATCGATCTCATCGTGAAGTTCTTCCGGGTGAAAGTCCAAGTCACTCCGGACACCATCCAGCCCATCGAATGCCGAGTTAAACATGCGGATAATATCCGCCGATTCATTACTGACAATTGTCTGCTTTTGCTTGTCCCACAGCGTCGGTACCGTCACCCGCCCGGAATAATCGGGCGCCGCTTTCAGATACACCTCGTACATGAAGCGCTTACCATTGGCCGAGTCCCGATGCGCCTCTTCATCCGGTCGGAACTCCCAGCCATTCTCCAGCATATCCGGATGCACAACCGACACCGAGATATGCTTCTCCAGCCCCTTCAGTGCCCGGAAAATCAACGTCCGATGGGCCCAGGGACACGCCATCGACACATACAGGTGATACCGGCCTGACTCCGCCGGAAAACCGCCCTCCCCGGCGGGCCCCGGCGAGCCATCCGCCGTGACCCAGTTCCGGAACCGGGCGGCCTCACGCTCAAACTTGCCGCCGGTTTTCGAGGTGTCGTACCACTGATCATGCCATTTGCCGTCGACGAGAAGTCCCATAACCCTATACTCCTGAACCTTATGTTTTGAGAAGGCGGCTGCGATAGTTTGTGATCGCGTCAGGGATGGGTTGTAAAAACCGTGCATTGCCAAGGATGGCAATGCCGATCCCCCAGGGATGGGTTTACGGCGTGTTTTTACGACGCATCCCTGGCGTGATCTGACTCCGAGCCTTCAAATTTCTGAATAAGCCTTACATCTTTAACAGGAAGAATACCGGCCACCCTGCTACGCTCTCAAACAATCAATTCTGGCCAACACATTCAGATAATTCGAACATGCACACAGCCATCACCATAGACGCCCTCAAAGTCCTCGATGCCATCGACCGCAAAGGCAGCTTTGCCGGCGCCGCCAACGAACTCTTCCGCGTCCCTTCGGCAATCAGCTACACCGTCCAGAAACTCGAAGAAGACCTCAACGTCGCCATCTTCGACCGCACCGGCCACCGAGCAGCCCTCACCCCAGCCGGGCGCTATTTGCTGGAAGAGGGCCGCACCCTGCTGGAAGCTGCTGAAAACCTGGCCCACACCACCCGCCAGGTGGCCCAGGGCTGGGAAACCCGACTGCGAATCGGATTCAACTCCCTGCTACCGGCCGAGTGCCTGTTTCCCGCCGTAAAAGAGTTTTACGAACTCGGCGTGCCGGTGGAAGTGCAACTGGTGGAAGAAGTCTTCGCCGGCTCCTGGGATGCGCTGCAAAGCCGACGAATTGATCTGGTTGTTGGCGCCGATCAGGTGAGCAAACCTGCAGGCTCTTTCACCACAAAACCATTGGGAAACATGACGTTCGTCTACGCAGTAGCACCGGACCACCCTCTGACAAGGGCCTCTCAGCCATTAAAGGAGGAGGATATTGCTCGCTTCCCCGCAGCAGTAGCTGCAGATACTTCCCGCTCCTTGCCCCCCGGCCACGCCGGCATATTCCGCCGCCAGCGAACCGTGACCGTTGCCAATATCGACCAGAAGATCGCCGTACAAGAAACCGGCCTTGCCGTCGGTTGGCTCCCGGAAGCACGGGTGCGAGATCAACTGGCGAATGGCCGTTTGATAGCACTCAAAGTCCACGAACCCAGGCAGGCTATCCAGCTTCACCTGGCCCGCCACGCCGAGGACCAGGGCAAGGCTCTGATGTGGTTCTGGGAAAAGCTGGGAGACTCTCCAGACATTGCTGCCTGGCTGCAGCCCTGAATGATCGCCCAAAATAGTCCTGACTTCACAACACAGGCCTCCGGGGCAAAACGGCCAACAGAATAGTGGCGCAGTCGTTTATACTGCCCCCACGCAAGAACCTGTGAACGGAGCTCAAACCATGCGGCAGCTGTCGGAGCTGGATGCCTCATTCCTGTATCTGGAGTCGGAAACCGCCCCCATGCACATTGGCGGCATCTATCTTTTTGATGCCCGAGAACGCGACAAACCCCTGGCCTTCAGCACCTTCGTCGCCTATCTGCGAAGCCGGCTCCACGTGGTCCCCCTCTTCCGCCAGCGCCTGAAGGAAATACCCTTGCGGCTGGGGCGCCCCTACTGGATTGACGATCCAGACTTCAGTATTGAGCGGCACCTGGCTTATGTGAACCTCGGCAACCACGGCAAAGTCGACAGCCTGATGGGGCTGGCCTCGCGAATTCTGGAAGAACCGCTCAAACGGGATCGCCCGTTATGGCACATCACGTTCGTCGACGGATTCCAACTCGACGACGATGTAGACAGCAAGAGTTTCGCGCTCATCGTAAAACTGCATCATGCCGCCATTGATGCGTTCAGTGGCGAGGAAATCATTGGCAAACTTCTGGAATATTCACCGAAGGCGAGAGCGATAGAAACACCGCGACCCTGGTACCCACAGCCGGAACCGTCCGAAGAAAGGGTCATTCTCCAGACCGGTGCAAATCTGCTACGCAAACCCTTGCAAATGACGTCCCTCGCCATAAGTGCGGCCGAAGCCACTGCTCGCGGGCTTATACAAAAGCAGATGCGAAAGCTGCCGTTGCCGTTCCCCCTGTTTTCCGCACCTCACAGCCCGTTTAACCGCCAGATTACCGCCAACCGCAAGATCGTTTCCGCCAGCCTGGACCTGTCCAGGCTCAAGGCCATCAAGGCAACACTCGGTGATGTAACCCTGAACGACGTCGTCCTCGGCCTATGCGCTGAAACCTTAAGTCGATACCTGGACAAGAGCAATGCCACAACGGAACGCTCTCTGGTAGCGATGACACCCATTTCCGTGCGTTCAAGCAGCCTTCGCAAGGCCACCGGCAACCAGATGTCCGCCATGTTACTGGACCTGGCCACCACCGAGCCCAATCCCGCTGAGCGAATTCGGCGGATACACTGGAATGCGGTGGAATCCGAACCCTACCGTGAAGCCATTGCGGCAGACAGGCTGACAGAGCTCCTGCCCTCCACCATGCTGGCACTCTCCGCAAGACTGTATTCCGAACTGCAGATTGCGCAACGATACCAGCCGGTATTCAACCTCCCGATCACCAACGTACCCGGGCCACAAGTGCCGCTGTACTTACAAGGTTCACGGTTGGTGCGGCAGTTCAACTCCGCCCCCCTGTTCGACAGCATGGGATTGGTGATTGTTGCAGTGAGCTATCAGGGCAGTCTGACGATCAATTTCACCCTGTGCCCCGACGTAGTGGCTGACGGCGACTCACTGCCGGAACTGCTTGAAAACAGCCTGAAATCAATCGAATCGGCGGCTGAGACTTTGCCGCCGTATGAAGAAGACACGCGCGAATACCCCGACAGTCACCCGACTCTGACTGACGAGGCACTGAACGTCATGGAAGGTGCTCTGCGGAAAACGTTCAGGCGATTTCGTAACTGAACGGCAATGGCGAGCGGCAGGCGGAGCCGCCGCCCGTCAGGATTGCGGGTTACTCGAAGGCCCAACGCAGGAACGCCCGTCGCTCTTCCTCATTGGCCTGACCCCAAAGCGACTTGAGCTCACCCAGAGTACCCATCGAGTCGGCGCTCGCGCCTCCGACACTTTCTCCTTCGCCACCAGAGCCGACCGGCGCCCTTGCAGCAGTTCGAGTGCCGGCAGGTTGGCCATCCCAGGCGCTGGCGGTGGCTACAACATTACCGGACCCATCAACCACATCAGCAGTGAAATTATTGGCGAAAGCCTCGGCATCGCTTTTGTTGGCGGGAGGCTCGAAACTGAAACGGTAGGTATCACCCGCTTGCGCATTGATCATCACTGCCTGGGGCGCAGTTTCAACAACGTGCACTTTGGATTCGCCATTGCGGACCACGCCGCTCTTGGCCCAGATGGTCTTATAGGTAAACACAACCTGATTTTCGCCCGGTAAAAGCTCGTAATTCAGGGCCAGGTCATCCATTAGAAAGTTACCGAGTTTGCGACCATTCACCTGCTGCACCCGGATTTCACCCGGGGACTCGAGGACGGCGGCCTGCGAGGAATCCACGGCGTCCCCCTCCCAGGTTTGGACGTTGCTCATGGTAGAGCTGCATCCCGCCAGCAAAACCATGGCAACAAGGGCCATTGCACTGAATCGTACTTTCTTGAAAAAGACTAAAACGTGATAGATACTCATGCTATATCCTTGTGCTGTTCGCCAGCTTTCACCGGCGGATAATCACTTGTGGTTGAAAGGCATTTTGAAGAGTGGCCGAGCCAAGGGCAAGACATGCAGCCTGTTTACAGTAACCCGATGACACTCCGGTTACGGGGAAGGCATCAAGTCTACCCAAAAAATGTAAAAAAATGTTGAATTCGGCAGGAATTGATTTAATTTTAAACAGTCATAGAATTGAAATAGCGCCCACACGTGTCACAAATGCACTGAAGGGCTCAGGAGACAACATGGATACCCAACGTCGGTCCGGAGAAAACGGCCCCGCACCGTTCCGAAGCAGTCGGTTCTTCTGCGTCGGGAGCAAGTGGTATTTCACCACCCGGGAGGGCTTCGACAGCGGTCCTTTTGCCTCCCGGCAACGCGCAGAAACTGGCCTCAGGCGTTTCCTGCATGTAGTGCGACTTCTTCCGGAAGAGCAACAGGTCCACTGATAGGGACTGTCCTCCAGTCTCATAGCGATGCTCAGACAATGATCGGCATCAACCACCGGTCAATGGCGAGCAGGCACAGTAACGCCATGAAACCCGCCACGACATCGTCCACCATGATACCCAGCCCGCCCGGCAAGTACTCATCCAACCAACTAATCGGCCAGGGTTTGAGCACATCGAAAAGCCGAAACAACGTGAAAGCCATCAGAATGCCGTAAATGTTGTCCGGGATGAGTCCCAGCGCGATCCACATGCCCACAAACTCGTCCCAAACGATCCCCCCATGATCGTGGACCTTGAGATCGGCTGCCGTCTTGCCACACAACCAGATCCCAATCACGAAGGCCAGCAGGACAATTCCCCAGTAAGCCACGGGTGGCAACCAGGCAAAACAGAACCAGGCGGGAATCGCTGCAAGACTGCCCCAGGTACCAGGCGCCCTGGCCGCTGTACCGCTGCCAAACCCAAACGCCAACAGGTGGACCGGATTACGGAGAAACCCTGGCGGCAGCAGTGCTTCAGTGAGCTCGGGTTCCTGGAGGTTATCGTCGCTGCTCATGAATCAGTTCCTGAAATGGTCGTATCCTCCCGCTGACAGGCTCTCGATATGGTCACCCCAGTCAATGGTTACACCCTCCCCGGCAACGACCTCGCCAATAACGGTCAACTCCCGCCGGACATCCTCGGGGAGACTAGCCCAAACCTGCGGAGGCAGGGTAACGCATAACTCGTAATCGTCCCCGGCGTTCAACGCCAGGCCGGCAGCATTCTGACCCACAAGGCGCTTCAGGTGTTGCGACAGTGGCAACCGACTCGCATCGATACTGCCTGCAACTCCAGAGGCCTCGAGGATATGTCCCAGGTCTGCCACCAGACCGTCAGATACATCCACCGCTGCAGTGGCGTATCCCCGAAGAGCCCTGCCAAGCACAAGCCTGGGCTCTGGAAAATGGTACCTTCGCAGAGCCGCCTGCACGTCCGGCCCGGGATCATTATTCTCAAGGTGATCCAATGCCGCTCCAGCCTCTCCCAGCATACCGGAAACACAAATGTAATCTCCCACCTGGGCTCCAGACCTCAAGATGGCCCCACCTTTCGGTACCGTACCGTGAACCTGCACGCTCAGGGTCAGTGGGCCACGCGTGGTGTCGCCGCCAGCCAGCGACAGCCCAAAGCGTCTGGCCGCACTTGCCAATCCGTAGGCATAGGCGCTCAGCCAGTCTGGATCAGCATCGGGAAGGGTCAACGCGAGGGTAAAACACACCGGATCGGCCCCCATGGCGGCGAGATCACTCGCAGCCACGGCAAGGCTTCGCCAGCCCAGCTTTTCAGGATCGTAGTGGTGGGGAAAATGCACGCCCTCGACCAGGGCGTCCACCGAAAAGACCAGGTCCAGGCCTGGCTCAACACGCTGAATGGCGCAGTCGTCACCGGGGCCCAGCAGAACCGAGGAGGCATTTCCGACCTCGGCGATGGGGAAGAAATAACGGCGGATCAGCTCGAATTCACCCATCACTTAGCGGGGACGGGTCTCAGCCAGTCGCAGTCGGTGACTGAGCTTGTCCAGAAGGCTGTTGACGAACTTATGACCTTCGGTGCCACCAAACCTCTTGGCCATCTCGATGCCTTCGTTGATCACCACCTTGTATGGAACGTCCAGGCGATGTTTGAGCTCGTACGCGCCCAGGCGTACGATCGCCAGCTCAATGGCATCCACCTCATGGATCGGGCGATCGAGGAATGGCTCCAGTAGACGGTCTAACTCAGCCTGCTCCCGGTGAACCCCCCGGAGGAGATCGCGGAAATAGGCCGCATCTACCTTCGACATGTCGTTGTCGACGATGAATTCGGATTCGATATCGGTGATCGAGCTCTTGCTGAAGTGGCGCTGGTAAAGGCCTTGCATCGCAAGAGCCCGGGCTCTGCGTCTATCGCCTGCCTTAGGTTGGCCCGCGGGGGCCGGTTGCGCGGCACTGTCTTCCGATGCGCTCATTATTCACCCAGCTTTTTGAAGAGGCTGACCATTTCCAGGGCCGTAATCGCCGCTTCGGCGCCTTTGTTACCGGCTTTGGTACCGGCCCGCTCGATTGCCTGCTCGATGGAATCGACCGTTAACACGCCGAACGTCACCGGCACATCCGTTTCGAGACTAACCGCACCCAGACCGCTGGAGGCTTCGCCTGCCACATAGTCGAAATGTGGTGTACCACCCCGAATAACCGCACCCAGCGCAACAATCGCATCGTGGTTGCCGGTTTCCGCCACACGCTTGACCGCAAGCGGCATCTCATAGGCGCCGGGAACCCGTACAATCGTGATATCGGAATCGGCGATACCGTGACGACGCAGGGTATCAACCGCACCCTCCACCAGGCTCTCAACCACAAAACCGTTGAAACGACCGACAACCAGTGCGTATTTACCGCTGCAGTGAGTGAAATCGCCTTCTATTACTTTAATGTCTGCCATGCATGGCTCCTTCTTGGCAGCCCCGCCGTTACGATACGGGCCTGCCGGGGTTCATTATTCGGGTGTGTAGGGCACGTATTCCACAACTTCCAGCTCGAACCCGGAAATGGCAGAAAACTTGATGGGCGGGCTCAGCAGGCGCATTTTGCCAACACCGAGATCCCTCAGAATCTGTGAGCCGGTACCAACGGTAAAATAGACACCGGAGCTGCCCTTACCCGCGGACTTTTTATCCTGCTCGAAAAATTCGTGGATACGATCTTCAAGATTGTAGCTGTCTTCGGCGCTATTGAGCAGGACAACGACGCCGCGACCTTCACTCGCCACCTTCTCCAGAGCATGATGCAATGGCCAGCTACGGGAATCGGCGCGGCGGGCACCAAGCAGGTCACGCAGAGTATCGGTGATGTGCACACGCACCAGCACCGGGTCCTCGGCCGCAATATCCCCCATCACCATGGCCAGATGGGTGGAACCCTGGATATTGTCGCGATAGGTGCGCAAGTTGAATACACCGTACTCGGTATCCAGGTCGTACTGCTCAACGCACTCAATGGTGCGCTCGTTCAATGTCCGATAGTGGATCAGATCCGCAATCGTGCCGATCTTCAGGTCGTGAGTTTCGGCAAATTTTTCCAGATCTTCACGGCGGGCCATGGACCCATCGTCATTCATGATTTCGCAGATCACGCCGGCAGGCTCGCAGCCGGCGAGGGCTGCCAGATCACAGGATGCTTCGGTATGGCCGGCTCGGCTGAGCACCCCGCCCGGGTCCGACATCAGTGGGAAAATATGGCCTGGCTGAACCAGGTCAGACGCTTTTGCATCGCGGGCAACAGCAGCCTGGACAGTTCGCGCACGGTCGGCGGCAGAGATACCCGTCGTTACGCCTTCAGTCGCCTCAATGGAAAGGGTGAACTTGGTGCCAAAACCCGATGCATTCTGCTGCACCATCAACGGCAGGCCAAGCTGTTCGCAACGATGGCGCGTCATCGGCATGCAAATCAGCCCACGACCGAAGCGGGCCATGAAGTTGATAGCCTCTGGCGTACAGTGCTCTGCGGCCATCACCAGGTCACCTTCGTTTTCCCGGTCCTCATCGTCCATCAGGATAACCATCTTGCCCTGACGGATATCGTCGATAATGTCTTTAATGCTATTCAGTGCCATACCGTATTTGCATCCTGTTGGCCTGCCCGCCCGAGTGTCGGTGCCGGCAGCCATGAATTTAGTAACCGTTACCCCGGCGCGAGGATCAATCGCTGGTCCTCGCCCAGCTGACGGCGATCCAGCACTTTCCATTGCACCTTATCCGCCATGGATTCCAGTGGCAGATTGGCCGTGGGCCGGCCAGTGCTGCCCAGGAACACCGGCGCCTGGTAGAGCCATAGCTCATCTACCAGACGCTCGCTGATAAATGTACCGGCCAGCGTTGGACCAGCTTCCACCAACAATTCGTTGATGCCCAACTCCCCCAGTGAGTCGAGCAACTCGCGAACATCAATTCCATTATCCTTCCAGGCCACACCCGTCAGGCCCACGCCCAACGCGGCAAGGTCCTGTGCCGGCGCGGTTGCCAGTGTTGGGGAGGCGCAATACACCTGGACATTGCCACCCTGCAGGATCGTAGCGCCCGGGGGCGTACGCGCGTCCCGGTCCGCGATCACGCGCAGGGGCTGGCGGGACGGCTCCGTGGCGTCACCAATGTCACCCAATTCAGTCCGACGAACGGTCAGTGAAGGATTGTCAGCGAGAACCGTCCCCACCCCTGTCAGAATGGCATCGCTGATGGCCCTGAGACGCTGGACATCGCGGCGGGACTCCGAGCCGGTAATCCACTGACTTTCGCCGGAGGCCATGGCCGTCCTGCCGTCAAGGCTCGCAGCCATTTTAAGCCGGACATAGGGCCTGCCAACGTTCATTCGCTTCATAAAGCCGGGATTCAATCGCACGGCCTCTTCCGCCAGTAGGCCTTCCGTTACACGAATGCCTGCCTCACGGAGCATATCCAGGCCGCGACCGGATACCGAGGGATTGGGATCCTTGGTCGCCGCAAACACATGGGCGATGCCCGCTTCTATCAGCGCTTTGGCACAAGGCGGTGTACGGCCAAAATGACTGCAGGGCTCCAGCGTGACATAGGCCGTTGCGCCACGGGCATCCGGCCCAGCCAGGCTGAGTGCACGCGCTTCTGCGTGAGCCTCGCCCGCTCGCTCATGCCAGCCTTCGCCCAAAATCTTGCTGCCTCGGGCGATGACGCACCCCACCCGCGGGTTGGGATGCGTCGAATAGCGACCACGCCATGCAAGCTGCACCGCCCGTGCCATAAACGCCGTGTCCTGAGCGTCGATCATGCCTGCCCTTCGGAAGAATGGTTATCCGCCAGGGCCTTGGCTACATCCACCGGGTCTTCGCCCGAGGTCGCTGAAAGGCGCTCGATCTCTTCCTTGAACTCGTTGACGTCCTGAAAGCTGCGGTACACCGACGCGAAGCGCACGTAGGCCACTTTGTCCAATTGACGCAACTCCGTCATCACTTCTTCACCGAGTTGCATGGACTTGACCTCACGCTCGCCGGTCGCCCGCAACCGGAATCGGATGCGATTCAGTGCCGCCTCAATTTCCTCGATGCTCACCGGACGCTTCTCCAGGGCTTTCATCAGACCGGCCCGGAGCTTTTCCTCATCGAAAGGCTGACGGGTGCCGTCCTGCTTGACCACTCGAGGCATCACAAGCTCAGCCGACTCGAACGTTGTAAAACGCTCACGGCAGGACAGACACTCCCTGCGGCGACGCACCTGATCACCCTCGGCCACCAGCCGGGAGTCGATTACCTTGGTATCCGCTTCACCACAGAAAGGACAATGCATACTCAGAAGCTCCTGCAAACCATCGGGCCAGGCAAAAAGGCCTGCCCGAGGGCGCAATCAGGCTATTTAGCCGGCGTAAACCGGGAACCGCGAACACAGGCCTTCAACCTGCTCACGAACCCGGTCATTAACGGATTCATCTTCCAGGCTATCCAGGATATCGCACATCCAGCCAGCCAGATCACGACACTCGGACTCCCCGAAACCACGAGTGGTCACCGCGGGCGTACCGATGCGCAGGCCGGAGGTTACGAACGGCGAACGCGGATCGTTAGGTACTGCGTTCTTGTTCACGGTGATGTGCGCTCGGCCCAGGGCTGCGTCTGCATCCTTACCGGTGATGTCCTGCTTGATCAGGCTGACCAGGAACAGGTGATTCTCTGTACCACCGGAAATCACATCGAATCCGCGGGAGACAAACACCTCAGCCATGGCCTTGGCATTCTTGATCACCTGTTTCTGATACACCTTGAACTCGTCGCTCATGGCTTCCTTGAAACAAATCGCCTTGGCAGCAATAACGTGCATCAAGGGGCCGCCCTGGCCGCCAGGGAATACAGCGGAGTTAAGTTTCTTCTGCAAGTCGGCATCGTCACAGGCCAGGATCAAACCACCACGGGGGCCACGCAGGGTCTTATGGGTAGTCGTCGCAACCACGTGGGCATGAGGTATCGGGTCTGGATAAACACCAGCAGCCACTAGACCTGCCACGTGGGCCATGTCCACAAACAGGTAGGCGCCAACCTTATCGGCAATCGCGCGGAATCGGGCAAAGTCCAGCTCCTGGGAGTAGGCTGAGAAACCGGCGATGATCATCTTGGGTTTGTGCTCAACGGCAAGGCTTTCCACCTCATCGTAATCGATCAGCCCCGTGTCCGGGTTAAGGCCATACTGGACGGCGTTGTAGATCTTGCCGGAGAAGTTGACGCTGGCACCATGGGTCAGGTGCCCACCATGGGCCAGGCTCATGCCCAGAACCGTATCACCCGGCTTGAGCAGCGCCATGAATACGGCAGAGTTGGCCTGTGAGCCGGAATGCGGCTGCACATTGGCGTAGGCAGCACCAAACAGTTCTTTGGCCCGGCTGATGGCCAGGTCCTCGGCGATGTCGACAAACTCACAGCCGCCGTAATAACGTTTGCCGGGATAGCCTTCGGCATACTTATTGGTCAGCGCACTACCCTGGGCTTCCATCACCCGGGGACTGGTATAGTTCTCAGACGCGATCAGCTCGATATGAGCCTCCTGGCGTTTCTCTTCCGCCTGAATGGCGTTCCAGAGCTCGTCGTCAAAACCGGCGATTTTCATATCACGATTAAACATGGATGCGCTGCCCCTATGTGCTTAGCTGCCCGAAAAAATGGGCCGCTATTCTATCTTACAAATGGGTAAAAAATCACCCTTTATGCCGTCCGCAGATACCGACACGCCGCCGCCTGCGCTTTTTGCTCAATTGCTATCCCCGGTTGGTTTCGATACCTTACTCGGTCAATATTCATTGGTTGCGGCTACTAGCTATTGGCGTTACGGCCATCGGTCAGGGCGATCCGGGATACGCTGTGAATACGTCCCTGTACGCTCGACAAAATCATCCTTGATTTTGACGATCCCGGATCGCCCTGACCGACGGCCTTAGTCAGACACCATCAGTAATTCCGACACTTACACTCGCAAGAAGGATTCCGACACATGGCGCAATACGTATACACCATGAACCGCGTGGGCAAGGTGGTTCCGCCCAAGCGTGAAATCCTCAAAGACATTTCCCTGAGCTTTTTCCCAGGCGCGAAAATCGGCGTACTGGGCCTGAACGGCGCTGGTAAATCTACGTTGCTACGTATTATGGCCGGTATCGACCAGGATTACATTGGTGAGGCCCGCCCCCAACCCGGCATCAACGTCGGCTACCTGCCCCAGGAACCGGAACTGGACGACGCCAAGACCGTCAAGGAAATCGTCGATGAGGCGGTCTCGGGCGTCCATGACGCACTGGCGGAGCTGGATCAGGTCTATGCCGCCTATGCCGAGCCGGATGCCGACTTTGATGCCCTCGCCAAGAAACAGGGCGAACTGGAAGCCTTTATACAGGCTTCCGACGGCCACGATATTGAGCGCAAGATGGAAGTGGCGGCCGATGCCCTTCGCCTGCCGGCCTGGGACGCCATGGTAAAAAACCTCTCCGGCGGTGAGCGCCGCCGCGTGGCGCTTTGCCGTCTGCTGCTGTCCAGCCCGGACATGCTGTTGCTGGACGAGCCCACCAACCACCTGGATGCCGAATCTGTAGCCTGGTTGGAACGCTTCCTGCACGACTACACCGGCACCGTGGTTGCCATCACCCACGACCGCTACTTCCTGGACAACGTGGCCGGCTGGATTCTGGAGCTGGATCGTGGTCAGGGCATTCCGTTTGAGGGCAACTACAGCCAATGGCTGGAGAACAAGGAAAAACGCCTGGAAGTTGAAGCCAAACAGGAAGCGTCTCGCCAGAAGACCATCAAGCACGAGCTGGAATGGGTGCGCAGTAACGCCAAGGGCCGCCAGTCCAAGAGCAAGGCCCGCCTGGCCCGCTTCGAAGAAATGAGCTCCCAGGAATTCCAGAAGCGCAACGAAACTAACGAACTATACATCCCACCTGGCCCTCGCCTGGGTGACAAGGTGATTGAGATCGATGGCATCAGCAAGTCCTTCGATGACCGCCTGCTCTACGAAGACGTCTCGCTCAGTGTGCCCCCGGGTGCGATCGTTGGCATCATCGGTGGCAACGGCGCGGGCAAGTCCACGCTGTTCCGGATGATCGGCGACTACGACAAGCCCGATTCCGGCACCATCACAGTCGGTGAAACCGTAAAACTGGCCTACGTGGACCAGATGCGGGACCTGAACGGCGACAACACCGTCTGGGAAGAGCTCAGCGACGGCAACGATATTATCAAGATCGGTAACTACGAAACCCCGTCACGAGCCTATGTAGGTCGTTTCAACTTCAAGGGCTCCGACCAGCAGAAGCGTGTGGCCGACTTGTCGGGCGGTGAACGCAACCGCCTGCACCTGGCGAAACTGCTCAAGGAAGGTGGCAACGTGCTGCTGTTGGACGAACCGACCAACGATCTCGACGTGGAAACCCTGCGTGCCCTGGAGGAAGCCCTGCTCAACTTCCCAGGCTCCGCTTTGGTGATCTCGCACGACCGCTGGTTCCTGGACCGTGTGGCCACTCACATCCTGGCGTTTGAGGACGACGGTGAAGTGGTCTACTTCGAAGGCAACTTCAGCGAATACGATGAGGATCACAAGAAGCGGAAGGGCGACTCTGCCATGGTGCCCCAGCGCATGAAGTATAAGAAGCTGGCCTGATGGCAAAAGCAAAAACCGCCTATGTCTGCTCCGAATGCGGCGCAGATTATTCAAAGTGGCAGGGGCAATGCACCGCCTGCCAGGCCTGGAATACGATCAGCGAGGTCCGCGGCATCAGTGGCGGCAACGCCAAGGGTGCCCGCGGCGCCCGCTTTGAGGGCTTTGCGGGCAGTCTCTCAGAGGTAAAAAGCCTTGACGACGTCAGCCTTGCCGAACAGCCGCGCATCAGCTCCGGCATGCAGGAGTTTGACCGCGTTCTGGGCGGCGGGCTTGTGGAAGGTTCCGCCATCCTGATGGGCGGCCATCCTGGCGCTGGTAAGAGCACCCTCTTGCTTCAGGCGGTCTGCCACCTGGCGTCCAGCGTTCCAGCCCTGTACGTCACAGGCGAGGAATCGCTGCAACAGGTCGCCATGCGCGCCAAGCGCCTGGGGCTGCCCACCAAAGACCTGAAGATGCTCTCGGAAACGAGTGTCGAGCGGGTCATGCAGGTTGCCGAGGCTGAAAAGCCGCGCATTTTGGTGGTGGACAGTATCCAGGTTATGCATGTCGCCGAGTCGGAATCCGCTCCAGGCAGTGTCTCCCAGGTTCGCGAAAGCGCAGCTTACCTGACCCGCTTTGCCAAGCAGACCGGCACTATTCTATTCCTGGTGGGCCACGTTACCAAGGATGGCAGCCTGGCTGGGCCGAAAGTACTGGAGCATATGATCGACTGCTCCATCCTGCTGGAAGGCTCCAGCGATAGCCGTTACCGCACCCTGAGGGGCATCAAGAACCGCTTTGGCGCGGTTAACGAGTTGGGCGTGTTTGCGATGCTGGAACAGGGCCTGAAGGAAGTGAAGAACCCCAGTGCCATCTTCCTGAACCGCGGCGAGGAGGCAGCTCCCGGCAGCGTGGTGATGGTGGTCTGGGAAGGCACTCGGCCTATGCTGGTGGAGATTCAGGCGCTGGTGGATATGGCCCAGGGGGGATATCCGAGACGCGTTGCTGTGGGCCTGGATCAGAACCGGCTGGCGATGCTGCTGGCGGTGCTGCATCGCCATGGTGGCATGCATGTGTCGGATCAGGATGTGTTTGTGAATGTGGTGGGCGGCGTGAAGGTTAACGAGACCAGTGCGGATTTGGCGCTGCTTGCGGCCATCGTGTCGTCCTTCCGCGACCGTGCCCTGCCTCAGGATCTGGTGATCTTCGGTGAGGTTGGCCTTTCTGGTGAGATTCGGCCGGTGCCCAGTGGCCAAGAGCGCATTTACGAAGCTGCCAAGCATGGGTTTACCCGCGCTTTGGTGCCTAAGTCTAATGCGCCTCGTAAGGCTATTGAGGGGATGAAGGTTATTCCCGTGACCAAGCTTAGTGATGCGTTGTCGGCTTTGGAGGAGCTTTGAGACTTGGTTTCTAGCCTGGTTTTTTGGTGCCAGGCAGGATTGGAAGGGCCTTTCCAAAAAACGCTTCAAGCACATCCATGTGCGCTTGGGCTCCGCCATCCATGGCTCCGCACATTTTTGGAAAGGCCCTTCCAATCCTGCCTACCAGCTTCGCAGTTACCTCCGGAAATCCCTAGCCTCAATCAATCAGATGTGCAAACTCCCTCTCCAATAACGCTTGGTCCCCCAGATTCAGTTCCACCAGGCGTTTTAGGTGGGTCGCACTTTCAAGATCGATATATTGGCATTTGAACCCCAACCGCTCTTCCTCAATGTGCCGTAACTCCACCGCCATCACGATCCCGGTTTCGTGATCGTCGAGATGGATGATCACTTCGCAAGGCTGCTTCAGCGGAACCCTCCACTCCAACGGCCGCTTTACCAGTACGCCCTTCAGTGAAATATCCAACACCTCACTCACCCACACTTCGTCCTGCCAATGCAGTTCGCATTCGGCATCGAAGGAGATTCTGTGGAAGCGGCGTTTTTCGGGGGCTTTGGTTGGCAAGGGTTACTCCTGTTGACCGGTCTCGTCTGTTATGACTATAGACCGCACAGAAGCTTCTATCTAGCGCTAACACCAAACAGTGGC
The DNA here is from genome assembly GCF_042604615.1 of Marinobacter sp. M5B. Lineage (NCBI taxonomy): Bacteria > Pseudomonadati > Pseudomonadota > Gammaproteobacteria > Pseudomonadales > Marinobacteraceae > Marinobacter > Marinobacter sp. M5B. The sequence continues at coordinate 1,074,991 of NZ_CP156894.1, read as the reverse complement.
TCTGCGGAGCGTTAACGCAGAAGCCGGACAGAGGGCGGTTGTTGGGGCTTTCCAAAACCGTTGAGCGCCAGGGATGGCGCGACCGAGCCCTACATGGACGTATTTACGGGCGTGTTTTGGAAAGGCCCAACAACCGCCCGAAACCCCAAGATATCAATCTTACTGGTGATACTCCGGACTCAGCTCAGTCACCGCGCGAATAAACGCTCCGGCATGCTCCGGATCAACGTCCGGGGTAATGCCGTGCCCGAGGTTGAAGATATGGCCCGGGCCGGTGCCGTAGCGGGACAGGATATCGGCCACTTCCTGGCGAATCCGCTCCGGCGGCGCGTAAAGCATGGCCGGATCCATGTTGCCCTGCAGGGCAACCTGATCGCCAATGCGAGCACGGGCTTTGCCAATGTCCGTTGTCCAGTCCAGACCGACCGCGTCAGCACCGGATTCCGCTATCGACTCCAGCCACTGGCCGCCATTCTTTGTGAACAGGATAACGGGTACGCGACGCCCGTCGTTCTCTCGAATCAGGCCGGCGACGATTTTTTTCATGTAGTTGAGGGAAAACTCCTGATACGCCCAACTACTCAGCACGCCGCCCCAGGTATCGAAGATCTGGACCGCCTGGGCGCCGGCTCGAATCTGTCCGTTCAGGTAATCAATCACCGAATCCGCCAAATGGTCCAGCAACTGATGCATCACCTCCGGCTGGCCGTACATCAGCTTCTTGGCCTCGCGGAAGTCCTTGGAGGAACCACCTTCAATCATGTACGTGGCAAGCGTCCAGGGACTGCCAGAGAAGCCGATCAGCGGAACGCTGCCATTAAGTGCGCCACGGATGGTGGACACGGCATTCATCACGTAGTCCAGGTCTACTTCCGCATTGATTTTGGGCAACGCGGCTACGTCGGCAGCGGAGCGGACAGTGTTACGGAATTTCGGGCCCTCGCCAGTTTCGAAGTACAGGCCAAGCCCCAGCGCATCAGGAATGGTGAGGATGTCTGAAAACAGGATGGCAGCGTCCAGCGGGAACCGCTCCAACGGCTGTAACGTCACTTCACAGGCCAGCGGTGTGTTTTTGCACAGACTGAGAAAGTCTCCGGCTTTGGCCCGAGTCGCTCGGTATTCCGGCAGGTATCGACCTGCCTGGCGCATCATCCACACTGGCGTGCGATCAACGGGCTGACGCATCAGCGCACGCAGGAAACGGTCATTTTTCAGCTCGGTCATAGCATTCCCAGTCTGCTGTCTGTCAAAGTTTAGGAGGGCAATGATACCCGGTTTGTGGCAATAAAAAAGGGCGGCCCGCCGTCCGCAAGCCGCCCTTCCAACCCGGATGAAACCGGGGGCTGTCAGATATCCAGGTAATCCATGATACCTTCCGCCGCCTGGCGACCCTCCCAGATAGCCGTTACGACCAGATCCGAACCACGGACCATATCGCCACCGGCAAATATCTTGGGATTGCTGGTCTGGAAGCCGAACTCCACTTCCTCCGGAGCGCTGACACGGCCAGAGTCGTCGGTGTTTACCTTCAACTCGTCAAACCAGTCGGCCGGGCTCGGACGGAATCCGAAGGCCACCAGAACTGCATCGGCCGGAATCACTTCCTCACTGCCAGCGACCACTTCCGGACGACGGCGGCCGTTTTCGTCGGGCTCGCCGAGGCGAGTCTGAACCACCTTGACTCCCTCAACCCGGTCTTCGCCAATAATGGCGATCGGTTGACGGTTGAACATGAACTTAACGCCTTCTTCCTTGGCGTTGGACACTTCCCGGCGCGAGCCCGGCATGTTCTGTTCGTCACGACGGTAGGCACAGGTAACACTCGCTGCCTGTTGACGAATCGAGGTGCGGTTACAGTCCATGGCGGTATCGCCGCCGCCGAGCACAACCACTCGCTTGCCTTTCATGTCGATAAAATCGTCGGCGTCTTTCTCAAACCCAAGACGACGATTCACATTCGAGACCAGGAAGGGCAGTGCATCATGGACGCCTGGCAGATCTTCGCCCGGGAAACCGCCTTTCATGTAGGTGTAGGTTCCCATCCCCATAAAGACAGCGTCGTACTCCTCGAGGATGTCGGCCATCATCACGTCCTTGCCCACCTCCGTGGACAGGCGGAATTCTACGCCCATTTCCTCGAACACTTTGCGGCGACGGGTCATGACCGACTTCTCAAGCTTGAACTCGGGGATCCCGAAGGTCAGAAGGCCGCCAATTTCCGGGTAAATATCAAACACCACCGGCTTTACACCGTTGCGTACCAGAACGTCAGCACAGCCAAGGCCGGCCGGACCAGCACCGATCACTGCCACTTTTTTGTCGGTCCATTTGACGGCGGACATATCCGGCTTCCAGCCCAGAGCAAAGGCTGTATCGGTAATGTATTTTTCCACCGACCCGATGGTTACTGCGCCATAGCCGTCGTTCAGGGTACAGGCCCCTTCACACAGACGATCCTGGGGGCAAACGCGGCCACAGACTTCCGGCAGGGAGTTGGTCTGGTGACAGAGCTCAACTGCCCTCATGATGTTGCCTTCCGACACCAGCTTCAGCCAGTTCGGGATGTAGTTGTGTACCGGGCACTTCCACTCACAATACGGATTGCCGCATTCCAGGCAACGGTGCGATTGCGACGCGGCATTATCCTGGGTGAATGGATGGTAAATTTCACCAAACTCTTTTTTGCGCTTCTTTGCCGGTACTTTTTTCGGGTCGACACGCCCTACTTCGACAAACTGGAAGTCGTTACTCAGTCGTTCTTTCATTGTGACGCTCTCATCAGACTCAATTTCGACGCGGGCACAGCCTCTCCAGCAATGCCCTCTACCTGTTTCAACCGCCTTTACTCGGGACGCGCCCGGGTGCTGGCCAGCAGGCTGCGAAGGTTCGCCGCCTTGGGTTTGACCAGCCAGAAGCGGCCAATGTAGTCATCGAAATTGTCAAGAATATGCTCTGCCCACTCGCTCGCGGTTTCAGAAATATGCTCGCGGACCACACCGCGCAGGTGATTACGGTAGGACTCCATTTCCTCGCTGGATATCCGCTGAATCTCGACCAACTCATGGTTGTACTTGTCCACGAAGGTGTTGTTCAAGTCCAGCACGTAGGCAAAACCACCCGTCATGCCAGCACCGAAGTTGTGACCGGTGCTGCCAAGAACTGTGACCAAACCACCCGTCATGTATTCGCAGCAGTGATCGCCCACACCTTCTATCACCGCATGGGCGCCGGAGTTACGAACACCGAAGCGTTCACCGGCGGTGCCAGCGGCAAACAGTTTGCCACCGGTTGCACCATAGAGGCAGGTGTTACCTACGATCGAGGTATCCTGGGTTTTAAAGTCGCTTCCGGACGGTGGCCGGATAACCAACTTGCCACCGGTCATGCCTTTGCCGACATAGTCGTTGGCATCGCCTTCCAGAAGCAGGTTGAGACCGCCCACGTTCCAGACACCGAAGCTCTGGCCGGCGGTGCCAGTCAGATCCAGAGTGATGGGCGCCGAGACCATGCCCTGGTTGCCGTGCAACTGGGCAATCTCTCCGGACAGGCGAGCACCAATCGACCGGTCACAGTTGGTAACCCTGTAGGACCAGGTACCACCAGCCTTGCTGGCTATCGTATCCGCTGTGTCTTTCACCATCTGCTCGGCAAGCTTACCTTCATCAAACGGATGATTGCGCTCCACCTGACAGGTGTTGGGCTTGTCTGCCGGAATGTGGTCGTTAGACAACAGACGCGTCAGATCCAGCTTCTTCTGGCGCGGGGTGTCGCCGGGCAGACGCTCCAGCAGATCAACACGCCCTACTAGTTCTTCCAGGTTGCGAACGCCCAGCTTGGCCATCCACTCTCGGGTCTCGGTCGCAACGAACCGGAAGAAGTTCATCGCCATTTCAACGGTGCCTTTGAAGTGTTCTTCCCGCAGGTGCTCGTTTTGGGTCGCGACGCCGGTGGCACAGTTGTTCAGGTGACAGATACGCAGATACTTACAACCCAGAGCCACCATTGGCGTGGTGCCGAAACCGAAGCTTTCAGCGCCCAGAATAGCGCCCTTGACCACATCCAGACCGGTCTTGATACCGCCGTCCGTCTGCAAACGGATCTTGCCCCTCAGGTCGTTAGCGCGCAGCGCTTGCTGGGTTTCACTCAGGCCCAGTTCCCAGGGCGAGCCGGCGTAACGGATGGAGGTTAACGGGCTGGCCGCTGTACCACCGTCGTAGCCCGAAACCGTGATCAGATCGGCATAGGCTTTGGCCACACCAGCAGCGATGGTGCCTACACCAGGCTCCGACACCAGCTTTACAGACACCAGTGCGCTCGGGTTAACTTGCTTGAGATCGAAAATCAGCTGCGCCAGATCCTCGATCGAATAAATATCGTGGTGCGGTGGTGGCGAAATCAGCGTCACACCGGGCACTGAGTAGCGCAGGCGGGCAATCAGGTCATTGACCTTGCCACCGGGTAGCTGACCGCCCTCACCGGGCTTGGCACCCTGGGCCACCTTGATCTGCATGACATCGGCACTGCGCAGGTACTCAGCGGTGACGCCGAAGCGGCCAGACGCCACCTGTTTGATCTTGGAACGTTTCTCCGTGCCATAACGGGCCGGATCTTCCCCGCCTTCACCGGAGTTGGAACGACCACCCAAGGTGTTCATTGCTACCGCCAGGGCTTCGTGAGCCTCCGGAGACAACGCACCCAAGGACATGGCCGCCGAGTCGAAGCGCGGGAAGATATTCTCCACTGGCTCCACCTCGGACAGATCAATCGCCTTGATATCCTTGCGGAACCCAAGAAGGTCCCTAAGCGTGGACACCGGGCGCTCGTTTACCAGCCCGGCGTACTCCATGTACTGCCCGTAATCACCACTGGTCACGGCTTCCTGGAGCTTACCCACTACATCCGGGTTGAAAGCGTGGTACTCCTGACCGTGGACATACTTCAACAGGCCACCCTGGGTGATGGGCTTGCGATGCTTCCAGGCCACCGCCGCCAGCTGTTCCTGATCCTGCTGGAAATCAAAGAAGCCGGCGCCCTGGATACGGCTGGGAACACCTTTGAAACACAGGTCCACCACATCATCTGCCAGGCCAATCGCCTCAAATAGCTGCGCCCCCCGGTAGGAGGTGATGGTGGAGATCCCCATCTTGGACAGGATCTTCAGCAGGCCCTTGTTGACACCCTTGCGATAGTTGTTCTTCGCATCAATGGGGTCCATCATCAGTTCGCCGGTGCGAATCAGGTCGTTAAGCACCTGGTAGGCCAGGTACGGATAGACCGCCGTAGCGCCAAAGCCAAACAACACAGCAAACTGGTGCGGGTCGCGGGCCCAACCGGTTTCAACCAGGATGTTGGAGTCACACCGGAGGCCTTTCTTGACCAGGTGATGGTGAACGGCGCCCGTTGCCATCATGGCATTGACCGGCAGCTCACCCTCTTTCAGATCCTTGTCGGTCAGGATCAGGATCACCTTGCCGTTGCGGACTGCCTGCTCAGCCTCGTCGCACACGTTACGCACAGCCTGCTCAAGCCCCATTTCCGGGCTGTAGCTCATGTTGATCCGAGCAACTTCGAATCCGGGCCGATCATTGTTGGCGATCTTCAGGTACTTGGCCGGCGAGAGCACCGGCGTTGTCAGGATGATGCGGTTAGCGTGCTCCGGCGTTTCCTCGAACACGTTACGCTCCGCGCCAATACACGTCTCCAGGGACATCACGATGGACTCCCGAAGCGGATCGATGGCCGGGTTGGTCACCTGGGCAAATTTCTGACGGAAGTAGTCAGCCACGTGCCTGACACGGCTCGAGAGCACGGCCATGGGCGTATCGTCCCCCATCGACCCTACTGCTTCCTGGCCGTTCTCAGCCAGAGGGCGCAGAACCTGGTCACGCTCCTCGTAGGAGACCATGAACATTTTCTGGTGTATATGGAGCTCGTCGGACTGCATCAGCTTGAAGTCAGGTGTGTCCTGATTCAGCGTGGTTTCAACCCGCAGGGAGTTCTCCCGCAGCCAGCGCTTGTAGGGCTGGGCCGACTTCAGGCGATTATCCACGTCTTTCGTATGCAGGACTTCGCCGGACTCGGTATCAATAGCAAGCATTTGCCCCGGACCGACACGTCCCTTGGCCACCACGTCTTCGGGCTTATAGTCGTAAGTGCCGATCTCGGACGCCAGGGTAATGAAGTCGTCTTTGGTGATTACCCAACGAGCCGGGCGAAGTCCGTTCCGATCCAGCATACAGACGGCGTAGCGACCGTCGGAGAGAACCAGGCCGGCTGGCCCATCCCACGGTTCCATATGCATGGAGTTGTACTCATAGAATGCCCGCAACTCGGAATCCATGGTATCCACATTCTGCCAGGCAGGCGGGATCATCATTCTCACGGCACGGAACAGGTCGACACCACCGGCCAGCAGTACTTCCAGCATATTGTCCATGCTGGAGGAATCTGAGCCCGTCAGGTTAACCAGCGGCTGCAGCGTCTGTAGGTCCGGCAATTCCGGTGCGCTGAATTTGGCGGCACGGGCAATCGCCCAGTTACGGTTGCCGTCAACGGTATTGATCTCGCCATTGTGGGCGAGATAGCGGAACGGCTGCGCCAGCGGCCAACGCGGCATGGTGTTTGTGGAAAAGCGCTGGTGGAAGACACAGATAGCGGTCTGCAGGTCCGGATCGCCCAGATCCTTGTAGAAGTTCGCCAGGTCCGCCGGCATCATCAGGCCCTTGTAAGCCAATGTTCGGTGAGACAGGCTACAGATATAGAATTCGGAGTCATCGGCCATGTCCCGCTCAGCGTGGCGGCGCCCAACAAACAGCGAGATGGCGAATTCCTGCTCGGTTTTACCGGCGGGAACCACAAACACCTGCTCAATCCAGGGCAAACAGTCGAGCGCCATCGGCCCAAGGCAGCTGTCGTCCGTTGGCACCTTCCGCCAACCCATGATTTCCAGGCCCTGCTCTGCGAGGCGCTTTTCCACGGCAGCACGGCCGGCAGCGGCCTTGTTCTCGTCCGGGTTAAGGAATACCTGGCCCACAGCGAACAGCTCTTCAGGCTCCTTGCCAAATTCCGCTTTGGCGGCCTTGCGCAAAAAGGCATCCGGGCTCTGGATCAGGAGGCCACAACCATCGCCGGTCTTTCCGTCTGCAGCGATACCACCACGGTGGGTCATGCAGGTCAGTGACTCGATGGCAGTTTGCAACAACTTGTGGCTGGCCTCGCCCTTCATATGGGCGATCAGACCGAAGCCGCAGTTGTCCCTGAATTCGTCGGGATGATACAAACCTGTCATCATAAGCGTTCTCTCGCGTAGAAATGCTTTTCAATCAAAGGGTTATTTGCATACAGACAATTAACTCACCCTTCGACACTGAAAATGGGGGCTGGCTATTTTACACGCGTAGAAATACGTACTCAAACCAAAGCGTTTTTATTTTAGGGGGCAAGCACGTTCAATACGAATGCTGCGCCAGACAGCGCACACCATAAAACAGAGAGTCAGGTTATTGTTTTTATAGAATAAAGCACGAAAAAAGGCAGGCACAGAAAATCAGAAATCGCGTGATTGCCTGATCCAGGGAGACTGGTCCCGCAGGGCCTGGGGAAGACGCTCAACTGCTTTTCGGGCCTCATCACGCGAGGAAAACTCGCCGTAGAAGCCAACAAACCAGTCCTGCCCCTGCCTTTGGGTCTGGGTGTAGAGTATACCGGAAATGGATTCGTACTGATCCATCAGATTCAGCACCGTTTGTTCCTGATTCCCAGCAATTAACTGAACTGTCCAGCCTTCACGCGCCCTTACGCTCTCAAGATCCACAAATGCAAATGGACGGGAGGGAGAGAAGCCGGGCTCTGGCTCTGGCTCTGGCTCTGGCTCTGGCTCTGGCTCTGGCTCTGGCTCTGGCTCTGGCTCTGGCTCTGGCTCTGGCTCTGGCTCTGGCTCTGGCTCTGGCTCTGGCTCTGGCTCTGGCTCTGGCTCTGGCTCTGGCTCTGGGCTCTGGCTCTGGCTCTGGCTCTGGCTCTGGCTCTGGCTCTGGCTCTGGCTCTGGCTCTGGCTCTGGCTCTGGCTCTGGCTCTGGCTCTGGCTCTGGCTCTGGCTCTGGCTCTGGCTCTGGCTCTGGCTCTGGCTCTGGAACAGCCTGATCAGATTCTTCCACGCTGGGCAACTTGGTCTCGACGACCGGTTCCGACAACTCTACATCGGTCTCAATCGGTTCAATATCCGGACTGTCAGGGCCGATGGTGATGCTTTTGCGTACGGTTTCCGGCTCAGGTTCTGACTGCTCCCTTGCAACAGAGTCGTCATACTGCTGCGATACAAGCCACCAGGAACCAGCGAGTATGACCAAGGCCAGCGCGGGCCAACGCAGATTAATCGGCATCGAAAACGTCCGCTTGGCGCCACCTCCGGTCGATGCCATATCCAACCATACGGCTGGTGTTACACGCTTGAGACGGGAAAAACTCCCCTGACTCAAACTGTGTAATTGTGACAATTTCCCTGGCGACAGCAACTCCTTGGGCTTACCACCAGCTCGGTGAATTCGGGGCTCGAGATAAGCGGCGACTTCTTCTTTTGTCAGTGGGCGAAGATGAACCTGATGCACGCCGGCACCGTCCCCTGACAACCCAAGCATCTCAATCAACCGCCCGCTGCCACTGAACACAGGAACCGCCGCCGCAGATCGATCTGCGGATTCAAAAGCAGAAAACAACAATCTCAGTAGCTCGGTGGGTGCACGATCCGCATCATCGATCAGCAGGACCATCCGCTGCCCCTTCCGAGCCCTGATTTCAGACCATCGGAAAAAGCCGTAAATGGCGTCACGCGCACCCTCGCCAGGATTCAACCCCTTGTGCGCAATACCGAGCAGCGCCCGTGACAGCGCCTGAGTACTCGTCAGCGCCGCAGCTGGCACCCGATGAAAATCCAGACGGGAAGACTCACTTCTCACCAGTTCCGCAAGCAACCGACTTTTGCCCGCCCCCACATCACCAGTGAGAAGCAAAGCGAGGTCACCAAAACCACAGAGGTGACGAAGCGTTTCCAGGGCGTGGTGGCGAGAGGCATCCGGAAAGAAGGGTGTTTCCATATCCAACGGATCGGCCCTTAACCCATAACGCTCCTGGAGTCGCGGAAACAAACCACCACCGTCATGACTATTGAGTCCTTCGTTGTTCACCGTCATTCCCTGCTTTATCCCAGATCAATACCTGTTCAGACTTCTCTACAAAAGCCCCGAAGCGTGGCATCCAGTTCTCGCCTATCCACCGCATCCGTCACCACAGCATCCCCGAGCCTGCGAAGGAGGACCAAGCGCAACGAACCATCCACATTCTTCTTGTCGACTGCCATCAATCGCAGAAAATCATCGGGAGACATCCCCGTGGGTGCAAGCGCCGGAAGCTTGGCTCTCTCGATAATGCGCACAACCCTGGCACGATCCTCTTCGGTGATCATACCCTGGCGCAAGGAAAGATCCGCAGCCATCATCATGCCAGTACCAACAGCCTCGCCGTGCAGCCAGTTGCCGTATCCAGCGAAGGTCTCAATGGCATGACCAAACGTGTGCCCAAGGTTGAGTATTGCCCGTAAACCACCTTCTCTTTCATCTTTTGCTACAACGTCCGCCTTGCAGGCGCATGAGCGATAGATAGCTTCCACCAGGGCTGTTGTTTCCAGATCAATGAGCGACGTAATTTCTTTCTCAAGCCAGGCCAGAAAATCGGTGTCCCGAATCAGGCCATACTTGATAACTTCCGCAAGGCCAGCAGACACCTCCCTTGGAGAAAGGCTCCTCAGACTGTCGGTATCGATCAGTACAACTTCCGGTTGGTGGAAGGCACCGATCATATTCTTGCCCAACGGGTGATTGATACCGGTCTTTCCTCCGACCGAGGAGTCCACCTGCGACAACAATGTCGTCGGGATCTGGATAAAAGAGACACCACGCTGGTAGGAAGCGGCGGCAAACCCGGTCATATCCCCAACCACGCCACCCCCCAAAGCAACCAGCGTGGTTTTGCGGGAGTGACGCTTCCCCAGCAAACCGTCGAAGATACGGTTTAGCGTCTGCCAATCCTTGTATTTTTCACCGTCTGGAAGCACAACCGTATCTACCTGCTTTCCAGGGAAACAGGCTCGGGCTGACTCAAGATACAAGGGCGCAACCGTTTCGTTGGTGACGATCATGACTTGTGAACCAGAGACAAAGGGACTCAGATCATAGCTACCCAGCAGCCCCTGACCGATAACGATTGGGTAACTTCGATCGCCCAGCTCAACCGTCAACTCCCGCAGTGAGTCACGCATGATTTCTGCCTTCCTTACGTATTTGCCTTTTGTGGCGAGGTGTCCTCGGATTAATCCGGTTCACCAATTGCCGTACGACCAGTCTGGGGCTCTTGCGGTCAGTAAACATGACGACATCGGCCAAGAGCGAATAGATAGGGTCCCGCACGGCAAACAGATTTCTAAGGACCGCCTCGGGGTCGTCATTCTGCAACAGGGGACGATTGCGATCCCGCCTCGTTCTTTCAACTTGCTGCTCAATCGAGGTTTTCAGGTACACCACGACGGAATCGCGTTTAAGATGCGCGTGATTCTCTTCTTTCATCACCGCGCCACCGCCCGTCGCCAGCACTGTCTGTGGATATTCCGACAGTTCAGCCAACATGGCCGTTTCACGATGCCGAAAGCCGTCTTCCCCTTCTACGTCGAAGATCCAGGGAATATTGGCGCCGCACCGCTCTTCAATAATCCGATCGGAATCGAGAAAGCGATAGCCCAGCTCTTTGGCCAGCATGCGACCAATTGTGCTTTTTCCCGCACCCATTGGGCCGACCAGGACAACTCGTTTTGGCAAGGACATAACTTCCGCTCATCTACATTCCGGCGCGTGAGAATATCACAGGGTAACGTTTTCCATAAGTTTCAGGAAATGAACCGACAAAAAAACCGCCGTGCGGAACACGGCGGTTTTTTTGTCGGATGCAACCCGATTACTGAATCAGGTCGCTCTTGATGATCTTCGGTGTGATGAAGATCAACAGCTCGCTACGCTCATCAACATGCTCGGTGCGCTTGAAGAGGCGGCCGAGGTAGGGAATATCACCCAGGAACGGAGTCTTGGTAGTCGTCGTAGTAACCTCTGACTGGAAAATACCGCCCAGAACGACGGTTTCGCCATTTCCAACCAACACCTGAGTGGTTACCTCATTAGTGTTGATGGCAGGAATACCGGCGGTCACTTCACCACGGGAGTCCTGATTAACCACCAGATCCATGATGATTTTGTCATCCGGGGTGATCTGAGGGGTTACTTCAAGAGCCAACGCCGCTTCCTTGAAAGATACTGACGTCGCACCGCTGGAAGAAGCCTCTTGATAAGGGATCTCCTCACCGGACTTAATCTTGGCGGTCTGGCGATCGGCAGTAACAACGCGGGGCTGGGAAACAACTTCCGCCTGCCCGTCACTCTCCAGTGCAGAGAGTTCCAGGTCCACAAGAAAATCATCACTGCCCAAACCGATGGCAAATGAGGAAGCACCTTGGCCGGTGACACCCAAATCTACCGCCAGAGCGTCCGGGAAAGTGATCGTGTTGTTGGTACCACCAGCGGCTTGACGCGCCTCCTCAACCGCGTTCTGCGAACCACCCACTGAGAAAACGTTATCACCACTGACATCGTAGGCGGCACCACCCCAACGAACACCGAGATTTTCGGCAACGTTGGTTTGCGCTCTTACAATTCGAGCCTCAATGGAAACCTGACGAACAGGAACATCCCAGGTCGAAACCAGGCGGCGAATTTCATCAAGCTTTTCCGAAGTTTCACGAACACTGATCGTGTTGGTACGCGCATCTGAAGAGACGAATCCCCGAGAGGAGATAAGTTCTTCATCCGCCCTAATCAGTTCAACGACATCGGCAGCCTTGGCGTAATTCACCTGAATGATATCCAGGCGAACCGGTGCGAGCTCAGCGATCTGCTTGGACGTCTCCAGCTCAAGCTTTTCACGGGCGGCGATTTCATCGGCCGGAGCAACCAGCAGTACGTTACCAATCTGACGCTTGTCCAATCCCTTGGTCTTAAGGATCAGGTCCAGAGCCTGGTCCCAGGGCACATTCTGCAAACGCAGCGTGATGCTGCCACTGACCGTATCGCTGGCAACAAGGTTCAGACCAGTAAAGTCGGCAATCAACTGCAATACCGAACGAACTTCGATGTCCTGGAAGTTGAGAGAGAGCTTGTCGCCGGTGTACGGGAACTTCTCCTCTCGACGAGACTCAGCTTCCTCTTCTGTCAGCCTTTCCACGCTGACGGTAAACTGCGAACCGGACTGGTAGGCAATGTAGTCGTAGTTGCCTTCCGGACGAATTTCCACAACCGCATTACCATCTTCCGTGTAGGTATCAACCCGGGTTACCGGTGTCGCGAAATCGGTAACATCAAGGCGGCGACGAAGATTGTCCGGCACACTGGTACCGTCCATCGTCAAGCGAATCTTGCCCCCGAGCTCGGACAGATCCACGGATGCATTGGCACTACCCAGATCTACAATCACGCGTCCTTCGCCATTCTGCCCACGCCTAAAATCGACTCCCGCCAGGTCGTTGCCTGCCGATGAGACCGACTGTCCTCCCGATGCAGTAGTCATCGGTGTAGAGGAAGAAGTCGAGCCTGACGCTGCGACACCACTACCCTGACTGCCGATTGTGACGACCAGGCTGTTCTGGGTACGCACCGTCTCATAGGGAGCCAGCTCTGCCAGGTTGAAGATCAGGCGAGTGCGATCCTTGGTTTCGACAACCGTCATGCTCTGGGCGTTACCTCCCCCGAGCGAGATGTTGCGACTGTCGAGACCGCTGGTCGTGTCCCGGAGGTCCACTGCGATTCTGGCAGGTCGCTCGATCGTGTACCCGGTCGGTTCTGGTGGCTGGCCGTCAAACGCCAGCGTCACCTCGACCCGATCCCCGGACAGCGACGAAAACGACACGTCTTCCAGCGTGACCGCATTGGCCAGGCCGGATAACAACCCAAAAGCAATCACGCCGACGTATACATTGAGTTTTCTGAACATCGCTAGCCTCGACCCCAAACTTTTTTGTTCATGCATGTTTCTTTCAATAATCATAATGCCGCTCCCTTAGCCCTCATTCTCATCCAGCGACAGCGAGCGTGGACGCTCGACCCACCCGCCCCGGCCATTGGGAACGATTTCAATCAGTTCAACCCGGGTTTCATTGACGCCAATAATCCGGCCGTAATTCTGCCCTACATAGTTTCCGGTGCGCACCCTATGAATGCCGCCCATACCATCCTTGATCAGGGCAAAAAGGCTCCCGGATGCGTCACTTAAAGTGCCTACCATAGAGAGTTCCTTCAAATCGAAATTTTCGAGAACCTCTCTCGGCCGATCCAGATCCGGCTCGATATCGCTTTCCGGTTCCTGATCAACCATTGTGAGCTGGATATCAATCGGCGGTTCGAAGGGCGCTCTGCGATCCGCTGCCGAATAGCTGAAAGCCTCATACGCCTTGAACTCTGGTAAGGGTTCGACATGCCCCCGAGGCTTAGCCCGAGTGTCCGCCATAAACTTGTCAAGATCGGAAAAACCACTTCCCTGGGAGCACGCAGTCAGGAAAGATACCAGACAAATACTCATCCAGGCTTTTATTGCATGCTGTCTCGCCATGCTCATTCTCCAGCCCGGTAGCGGTAGGTACGTGCAAGAACCTGCATATTCAGCTGCTCTCCATCACCGCCTGTTGGTGTTATCGTTAGGTCGTGCAACGTCACGATGCGAGGCAGACTTGCCACACTGCTCACAAACGTCGCCAATTCATGATAGGAGCCTGTAACCCGAATATTGATCGGTAGCTCTGCATAAAAGTCGCGCCGCTGCTCGCCTTGCAACTTAACCTCTTGAAGCTCAAGACCGCTGCCCAACGCTGTGTTGGTGATATCTTCAAGAAGTCCTGGCACCTCGGTTTCACTCGGCAACTGACGTACCAGTGCCCCGAAGGTCTCTTCCATTTCTTCCATTTGCGCCTTGAACACTTCCAGATTTGCTACTTGGTATGCCTTGTCTTCATAGCGTTTCCGTAACTCCTGCTCCGTCTTTTCGACTCGCTCCAGTTGAGCGTATTGGTCCTTGATGAAGAACCAATAACCACCGCCGAGAATCAGGCCAAAGATGATGATCGCCACGATGGCCTTGACTGGCGCAGGCCAGATGCCGGCATTATTGACATCCAAGTCGTTAATATCGAATTCATTGAGGCTTTTCAGTGAGTCCGCGAGGCTCATTACTTATCCCCCCCTTCGGGCTCTGGTGTTTGCTGCTTTACCGAAAGATTGAACTGACTGTACCCGGCACGTTGGTTATCGGCAGCAGACACATTTGACAGATTGGGATCAGTGAACCAGTCAGATTCCTCAAAACGCCTCATCAGCGCTGAAATCCGACTGTTGGATTCCGACATCCCAACAATCTCAACCCGCTCACTCTTTTTGGTAAGGCTAGTGTAGAAAAGCCCGTCCGGCAGCGTACGAACCAACTCATCAAAGACCCGCACGATAATCGGACGCTTACCCTGGAGATCCTGAATAACCTGCATCCGCGAAAGAAGCTCATCACGCTTGCGTTTAAGGTTTTCAATCTCCTTGATCTGCTTATCCAGCTGTTTGGTCGCGGTCTCGATGTAGGCGTTCCTGGATTCCTGGTAGGCAATACGGTTATCCATATCGGTTTTCCAGAGAAAGGTCAGACCAGCAGCAATAAAGGCCGCCCCCAGAATCATCACCACAAACTGTTTTTGCTTCTCCGCCCGGAGTTCTTCGCGCCAGGGTCTGAGGTTAATCTTTGCCATCAGTCAAAGCTCCTCATTGCCAGCCCACAGGCAATCATGAGTGAAGGCGCATCATTGCTCAGCGAAGACGCATTCACCCTTGATCCCACTGCCATGTCCGCGAACGGATTTGCAACCAGCGTGGGTGTGCCCGTTTTTTCCTCGACCATTTCTGTCAGCCCCTGGATAGATGCCGTGCCGCCAGCCAGAACTACGTAGTCAACCGCATTGTACTGGCTTGCGCCGAAGAAGAACTGCAGCGCCCTCGCAACCTGCTGAACTACCGCTTCCCGGAAAGGCGTCAGCACTTCGGAGTCGTAGTCATCGGGGAGGCCACCCTGCTTCTTGGCAAGGCCGGCCTCTTCAAGGGACAGACCATAACGACGCTGAATTTCCTCGGTGAGTTGTTTCCCCCCGAAAATCTGCTCGCGAGTGTAAACCGTCTTGCCTTCAGCCAACACGCTCAGTGTGGTCATGGTTGCGCCGATATCGACGATCGCCACAACGAGTTCTTCACCCTGGGAATCAAGCTGAGGCTCGATGAGGGCGTATGCCCGCTCGAGTGCGTATGCTTCGACGTCCACAATCTTGGTGGTCAAGGAAGCAATCTCCAGAGCGTCTTCCCGAATATCGACGTTTTCTTTGCGACACGCAGCCAGAAGTACATCGACCTGATCCGGGTTAGCCTCAGAGGGCCCCTGAACCTCGAAGTCGATTGCCACTTCATCCAACGGATAGGGAATATACTGATCGGCCTCGAGCGTGATCTGGTCTTCCATCTCAAACTCGTTAAGACCACCGTCCATCTGGATCAGCTTGGTAATAACGGCGGAACCGGAGACGGCCACAGCCACCTGCTTGACGCTCGTACGTGATTTGGACGCGACACGTTTGAGCACTTCGCCCACCGCCTCGACATCCGTGATGTTTTTCTCTACCACAGCATTGGCCGGTAGCGGCTCCACTGCGTAGCTCTCGACCTTGTAACGGTCGCCCTGCTTCGATAGTTCCAGTAACTTGACCGAGCTGGAACTGATATCCACGCCCAGCACCGAACTGGATTTTTTTCCTAACAATCCGAACACGCGCTCACCCTATACCTGGTTACATGCACCGGGTTATGAAAACTCCCGACGGAGTTCTTTCATATGTGTTTTTTATTTAAGAGAATTTCTTTAGTTTTCCGTCTACAATGCTCGTTCTTCTTTAATTGAGAAGCATTGCACCCGGGAAGCGGCTAGCCCTTCCTAAAGCAATTTCTCAAATGATAGACCTATATCCAACAGTTGTCAGAAAAAAATGTCTCATTTGTTGCGTACATCTCGCCTGTTTGCATGGCTCTTTCTCACTGGACTCAGTCTCGCCACAATCGTGGCGTCAGGATTTTACCTATATCTCCGCCCCGGATTGCCTCCTGTTGAGCAACTCCTGGACATCAAGTTGCAGACCCCATTGAGGGTCTACAGCGCAGACGACAAATTAATAGCAGAATTCGGTGAAAAGAGAAGGGCACCGGTCACAATAGAACAGATCCCTACAATTCAGTTACATGCCTTTATGGCAGCGGAGGACGCCCGTTTTTACGAACACTTCGGGGTCGACTTTAAAGGCCTGATGCGGGCTGCCATCGAACTGGTCTCCACCGGCGAGATCCAGTCCGGCGGCAGTACCATCACAATGCAGGTTGCAAAAAATTACTTTTTGTCACGCGATCGGACGTTTATTCGCAAGTTCAACGAGATACTTCTGGCTCTTCAGATCGAGCGTGAACTGGACAAAAACCGCATCATGGAGCTCTATCTCAACAAAATTTACCTGGGCAATCGAGCTTACGGCATTGCCGCCGCCGCCCAGGTTTATTACGACAAACCCGTGACCGAGCTTTCTCTGGCAGAAATGGCCATGCTTGCCGGGCTACCAAAAGCTCCCTCAGCCTATAATCCCCTGGCAAACCCCGAACGGGCACAGATCCGTCGTGACTGGATACTCGGTCGCATGCGCGACCTTCAATACATCACCAACGATGCCTATGAACTGGCGACCAACGCTCCGCTGACTGCAAGTTTTAACGCACCGTCCACTGAAGTTGATGCGGACCACGTTGCGGAAATGGCCCGGGCTGAGCTGGTCCGGCGGTTTGGCGATGCCGCCTACACCGACGGCTACGAAGTCAGACTGACTGTCGAGAGCGAGAAACAGCAGGAGGCGACCAGGGCACTCAGGGCCGGACTGGAAGCGTATGACCGGCGGCATGGCTTTCGCGGCCCCATTGGACAGGTGGATGAAGATCAGCTGAAACCGGACAACCTCGGCAACCTGATGGCGAATTACCCCCGCGTAGCCGAACTCGTGCCTGCAGTTGTAACCCGGGTAAGAGACAAAGACAGCGAAGTTGATCTTTACGCCCGCCAGCTTGGCGAGTCCGTAATGGCATTCTCCACAATGACCTGGGCCAAACGATACAAAACCGAAAACCTGACCGGGCCCGAACCAGAAAAGCCATCTGACGTGGTCACTGTGGGTGACATCGTTTATGTAAAGCCCATGGTGGTGATGACCCCAGAGCAGCCAAATGAATCTGACACCCAGGAGCAAAGCGATGAACAGCAAGCCCTGGATATCGCCGACGTCAGGCGCGTTGCCCTCTCCCAGGTACCCGAGGTGCAGGGCGCACTAATCTCCCTTGACGCAAAAACCGGCGCCATTGAAGCACTCGCCGGCGGATACAGCTTCAGCCAGAACAAATACAATCGCGCCACCCAGGCGAGAAGGCAGCCAGGCTCAACCTTCAAGCCATTCCTGTACCTGAGTGCGCTTGAAAGCGGCATGACACCCGCAACCATCTACAACGATGCACCTATAGTGTTTGACGACTCCGAACTGGAGACCACATGGCGCCCCCAGAACTCATCAGGACAGTTTTACGGCCCTACTCGCCTGAGAGAAGCCCTGTACCGGTCCCGCAACCTGGTGTCAGTACGCTTGCTTCGGGACCTGGGCATCCAGAACACCATAGACTACCTTGAGCAGCTTCAGATCCCCACGGAAGACATGCAAAAAGACCTGTCACTCTCATTGGGCAGCGGACTTCTGACACCAATGGACCTGGCCCGAGGGTTCGCAGTAATCGCCAACGGCGGCTACGATGTCGAGCCCTACCTCATCAGCCAGATTTCGGACATCAACAACGAAACAATCTTCGAAGCACCGGACGTCAAACTCTGCGATGAAAACTGCACAGAGAAACAGGAGAACAACTCCGACGACGAGAAAGAAGTTCGCATTGCCAGGCGTCTGGCCGATGAACGCTCGGTATACATCCTGCATTCCATGATGCGGGATGTAATCAGACGAGGCACCGGCCGACGCGCTCAGGCCCTGGGACGGGATGACATCAGCGGCAAAACCGGCACCACCAATGAACAGAGAGACACCTGGTTCGGCGGCTTCAACCATGACGTAGCCACCACAGTATGGGTTGGCTTTGATCAACCACAACCTCTTGGCCGCCGAGAGTTCGGCGCCAGCACTGCCCTGCCCGTCTGGCTTGATTACATGAAAGTGGCACTAAATGGCGAGCCATCGTCATTGATGGCGAGACCCAATGGCATCGTTAACATCCGCATCGACCCTGAAACAGGCCGGCGTGCAAGACCGGGACAAGAAGGCGCCATGTTCGAAATATTCCGCGAGGAAGATGCCCCGCCACCACTTGACCCACAAGATGATTCATCGGGTGGCAGTAACAATGGCAGCAGCGATGACCTGTCGAGACAGATCTTCTGACACCAGCAAGCTGGACGGGGAATTCCACCGACAAAAAAACCGGCGATTCAACAATCGCCGGTTTTTTTGTTTCCGAAACTCGATTGGGCTATATCAGATGATATCGTCCATCGATTTCAGTGGATAATGGGCCGGGTAGCCGTTACGAGCAACGCCTGAGTCAACCGCCGCGCGTGCGACTGCCGCCGGAACAACTTCCAGCAGGCGCACGTCCATCGGCTTGGGAATGATGTACTCCCGCCCAAACTCGAAACTTGCAACGTCATAGGCTTCACAGATTTCCTGCGGAACCGGCTCTTTCGCCAACTCGCGAATCGCATGAACCGCCGCCACTTTCATTTCTTCGTTGATCGCGGTCGCCCTCACGTCCAGAGCACCACGGAAAATGAACGGGAAGCCAAGCACGTTGTTCACCTGGTTCGGGTAGTCCGAGCGGCCCGTAGCCATGATCAGATCATCACGAGTAGCCAATGCCACTTCAGGACTGATCTCAGGATCCGGATTGGAACAGGCGAACACAATCGGATTCGGCGCCATGAGTTTTAGCTGCTCAGCACTCAACAGATCCGGGCCGGACAGACCAAGAAATACATCGGCACCGTCCATAGCGTCATCAAGCGTACGCTTGTCGGTCTCGTTGGCAAACATTGCCTTGTACTGGTTCAGGTCATCGCGACCGGAATGAATCACACCCTTGCGGTCCAGCATGTAGATGTTTTCGGACCGAACGCCACAGCTGATCAGCAGCTTCATGCAAGCGATAGCCGCTGCGCCAGCTCCGAGGCAAACCACTTTGGCTTCATCGATTTTCTTACCCTGCAACTCCAGGGCATTGATCATGCCCGCAGCTGTTACGATCGCGGTGCCATGCTGGTCATCATGGAAGATGGGTACACTGCACTTTTCGATCAGCGCGCGTTCGATTTCAAAGCACTCAGGGGCCTTAATGTCCTCAAGATTGATACCGCCGAAGGTATCAGCAATACGCTCGACCGTTTCAATGAATGCCTGGGGGCTTTCGGAATTGACTTCGATATCGAACACATCAATTCCAGCAAAGCGCTTGAACAGTACGCCTTTGCCTTCCATAACCGGCTTGCTCGCCAGCGGACCGAGGTTACCCAGACCGAGGATTGCAGTGCCGTCTGAAATCACGGCTACCAGGTTACCCTTGGCGGTATATTTGTATGCGTTCTCGGGGTCCTTAGCGATCTCGCGGACCGGCTCGGCAACCCCGGGGCTGTACGCCAGCGAAAGGTCGCGGGAGGTCTTGGTGGGCTTGGTGATTTCCACACTCAGCTTACCAGGCCGCGGCTTGGCGTGGTATTCAAGGGCTGCTTCTTTCAGATCTTGAGACATTGCCACTGTTCCGTTTGTCACGTTTAAGAGGTAATAAGCCACCGGGCCTTGCCCAGCGGAGCGCGACATTATGGCGCGAAGGACTGCATCAGACAAGGCCAGTTTGACCACTCGCTAATCAGTCAATACGGCTTTTTGCGTATACATTCGCATCAGACGCGCCCTTCAGGACGAGCCTGCAGATACAAAAAAAGCGCCTCGCAAGGCGCTTTTTTCATTATCAACATTCGAATCAGGCTTTCTTGCCACCGATGCGACCACCGAAACGCTTCTGGAAACGGTCGATACGGCCACCGGTATCCATCACTTTTTGCTTGCCTGTGTAGAACGGGTGACACTGGGAGCATACATCCAGAGTCAGGTCCTGAGTGAACGTGGAACGTGTCTTGAGAACATTACCGCAGGAACAGGTAGCGGTAATCTCGGCATACTTGGGGTGAATACCTTCTTTCATGGCGAACCTCTATCGGTCATGCCGCTACCAGATCACGGGACTGCCTGGTTTTCATAGCAATCCGGGTGTCGGGCACCGCATGTTTGAATCAATTGAGAAGACGGGGCACAATCATGCCCTGCCGGAAACAGACCGCGAATCTTACTTGCAAATGCGGTATCAGGCAAGCCCCGGACCGTCATATCATCCCGCCCGACACGGGACACGCCGGTTTTCAGCTCCTTAAAAGGATAGGCAGATACCGTGACACCTTCATCGCCATGGAGCCACATGTGCCCCGAACTGCGCGTATAGCATTGAACCGCCCTATCCGGCGGCTGTTCGATTATCTGGTGCCAGATCACATTGCACTGCAACCAGGCCAGCGTGTAACGGTCCCCTTCGGACGTCAATCGGCTACCGGGCTGGTGGTCGAAACAGACGCAAAACCACCGGAGGGCATCACCCTTAAACCCGTCCGGTCCGCTGCCGAGGCGTGGCCAGCACTGCCCCCGGAAACCTTTCGCCTTCTTAGCTGGGCATCTGATTACTATCAGCACCCACTAGGAGAGTGCCTTTTTACCGCACTACCACCAGCGCTCCGTCGCGGCAGACCTGCCGTGGAGAATGCCGATCCCTACTGGCAAGCCTGCGGCGATCCTGCGCTGCTGCCCGGCAACGCAACACGACAGAGAGAACTGCTGGCGTGGCTAAACCGCCAACCCGGCGGCGCAGGCAGCAAGCAGATTGTGCGGGCCGGTTTCACGCAGTCGCAAATCCGAAGCCTTCAGGAAAAAGAACTGATCCGCGAGATCACGCCACCCACCCCAGATGGCGTAACAGAGGAAACCCGGAATCGTATCCCCGTGCTGTCTCCAGCCCAACAAGAAGCCGCCAACCAACTTCCATCGCCAGACAACGGTTTCGCGACAGCGCTCCTATTTGGCATTACAGGCAGCGGGAAGACCGAGCTCTACCTTCATTACCTGAAGACTCACCTGGACGACCGGCACCAGGCGCTCGTCCTGGTACCTGAGATCAATCTGACACCGCAGACCGTAGCCCGCTTCCAGTTCTATTTCGGACCACGTATCGCAGTATGGCACTCGGCTCTAAAAGACAGCGAGCGGCTCTCGACCTGGCTGAGAATCCGCAATGGCGAGCCGGTCATCCTGATCGGCACTCGCTCAGCGGTATTGCTCCCCTTTACCGATCTGAAAACCATCGTCGTGGATGAGGAACACGACAGCTCCTATAAACAGGGGGAAGGGTTCCGCTATTCCGGCAGGGACACCGCGGTCTATCGCGCCCACCTGAACAATTGCCCCGTCATCCTCGGCTCGGCGACACCCTCCATGGAGTCATACCACAATGCCCTGTCTGGCAAATACGCCCTGATCCGACTCGAAGAAAGGGCCGGAAACGCCAGACCCCCAACCATCAAATTGCTGGATATCCGCAGCCGCCCCTTGGAAGGTGGCCTTTCCCGCCCTGCCCTGCAAGCCATCGAGAAATGCCTCAGCAATGGGCAACAGGCGTTGGTATTCGTGAATCGGAGAGGATTCGCTCCGGTCATGATGTGTTTCGACTGCGGCCATATGGTGGAGTGCCCCCACTGCGACACACGCTTGACTTACCACCGCCGCGACCGGGCCATGCGCTGCCACCACTGCGACTTCCAGACCGCCGCAACAGACCACTGCCCCAAATGTGACGGCGAGGCGTTCAAGCCCGTCGGCCAGGGCACTGAACGCACCGAGGACATTCTAACCTCACAGTTCCCAGACACGCCTGTTGTGCGGGTCGACCGGGATAGCACCCAGCGCAAAGGCAGCATCCAGGGCATCCTCGAAAAAGTAAACAGTGGGCGCCCTTGCATCTTGGTTGGTACACAAATGCTGGCCAAAGGCCATGACTTCCCGAACGTGACGCTGGTGATTGTCGTCAATGCCGATGGCGGACTGTTCAGCGTGGACTTCCGGGCTCCGGAACAGCTGATCCAGACCCTACTGCAAGTGAGCGGACGGGCCGGCCGAGGGAAAAAGTCTGGCGAGGTACTGGTTCAGACTTGCCATAGCGACCACCCCCTGCTGCACTCCCTGGCCGAGGGGCACTATCTCCCCGTTGCCGATCAACTGCTCACGGAACGCGAAACGGGGCAACTCCCCCCCTTTCGTGCAATGGCGATTTTCAGGGCAGAGGCTGAGACGATGGAAAAAAGCCTGCAGTTACTGGACACCATAAAACAACAAGCCCGCTACCAGCAGATAGAGATCTGGGGCCCCCTGCCCGCGCTGATTGCTCGCCGCGCTGATCGCCTTAGAGCTCAACTGGTTCTGCTTTGCAGTAATCGAAAGTACCTCAACCACACGCTCGGCGTTCTGTGTGAAACGCTGGACCAGAGCCGGCTTCCAGCCGGACTAAAATGGGCCATTGACGTAGACCCGCAGGAAACCGGTTAACTTACTCACCTCCCCTTTACTGAAGCCACGCATCAGATTACAAAGTTTTTCAAAAATGAATACCGATCAACATTGCATAGACGCATCCTGTGCTATGATTTTCAGCAAACTAATAATCAAACTTGTGAAAATACTTAAACTTGCGCATTTCAAGCAGGGAATGTGCTTCGAACTGGCCTTTGCTGTAACGGGAACTGGAGAAAATGATAATGTCAGGGAAACTCCTTGCACGTGCGTGCGCTATATTTTTAGCGCTAATATTGACGGCCTGCGGTGGCGACGATAATTCTAGCCCGCTCGCCGGCTCACCTGATGGAAGCGGCGGAAGCGGCGACCCCACGACACCTTCAGAGGATGCTGATGTCGGCACCGTTGAACTCATAGCCAACCCGGTTCGTCTGGACACATCCACCAACGCCAGCTCAAGCATTACCGCGCGAATCAAAGACTCGAACGGCATTCTTCTGCAGGATGTTCCAGTGAGTTTCAGTGCTAATAACGGCGGAACTCTGGAGGTAACCCAACAAATCACCGATCAGGCTGGCGTCGCATCCGCAACCCTAACGACCGACAGTGACCCAAGAAACAGAACAGTGACTGTGACCGCGCAGGCAGGAAGCGTCTCCCGATCACTCAACGTCGAAATATCGGGCACTTCGATTTCAATCTCAGGTCCCTCGTCTATTTCTCTCGGCGGCTCAGCCAATTACAGAGTGACGCTAGCAGACGCAGATGGCAGCGGCATTTCTGGACAACCGATAGCCCTTTCAACCAATCGGGGCACCCTGTCTGCATCCAACCTGACATCCTCCAGCAATGGCTCAGTTGACGTGCAACTGTCCGGCGGCAACACCGGAGGCACTGCAACCATTACAGCCTCAGCCTATAGCGGTAGCAGTCAGGTTTCTGCTACGCAGAATGTGGTCATTGCGGGAGACAGCTTCGCATTCACGGCCCCCGATACGGCTACCGAAGTAGACCTAGGAGTTGAGCAACAAGTCACAATTGAATGGCAGGTAGATGGAAATCCTGTAGCTGACGGAACTCAAGTACAGTTCTCCGCCACACGAGGCACTCTCAACCCACCAACTGGCCTTGTAACCACCAGCGGTGGAGAGGCGAGCATTGGCATTACCTCAACCAACTCTGGGACGACTACCGTAACGGCAACAGACCCAAACTCCGGCCTTTCTGCTGACCTTTCATTTGAATTTATCGCCAACACGCCGGACTCGATAAATCTTCAAGCATCGAAAACCCAGCTTGATCTGGGGGAAACCAGCGAGATTATCGCTGTAATTCGCGATGCATCTAACAACTTGGTAAAAAATCAGGAAATCAGCTTCCGCATCCTTGAAGACGGAAGCGGGGGCAACCTAAGCTCTAGCCTCGACGTAACTGACTCTCAGGGCCGTGCTTCCACAATCTATACCGCAGGATCAAACACCAGCGGTAGAGATGGCGTAGAAATTGAAGCTGTAGTGGATGGATCTATTTCAGATACTGTAACACTGACAGTAGCCCGGCAAGCACTTCGACTGGCTATCGGCACCGGCAATGAAATTGAAGAGCCTGACTCCGTTCGATACGTGAAAGAATATGTTGCAATCGTGACAGATGCCAATGGTGCACCGGTCGAAAACGCCAACATCGAATTGAGTGCGCTGCCGGTTGGTTATCGGAAAGGATCATATGCCGTCTCAACTGACGACAACTGGGTACTGTCCCCTTCAGACCCACAGTTTTGTGAGGCAGAGGACACAAATCAAAATGGTCAGCTCGACCCCGGCGAAGATGTCAATGGGAGCGAAAAACTTGAGCCCACCAACTCTGCAGCCACTAGCTCATCATCAATCACGTCTGCCAGTGATGGCTCCGCCAGCTTCTCTCTTCTCTACCCACAAAGCCATTGTAACTGGGTACAGATAGAACTGACGGCGACTGTTCGCGTAGGCGGATCGGAGAGTGTTGAAACATCCAGGTTCTACCTTTCATGCCTTGCTAGCGATCTCAGTAACACCGACATTTCGCCTCCCGGCGGCACTGAGGGCCTATATGGCGTAGCACAGGACTGTTCGGTAGACGACTTCACCAATTAAGAAGACACAGCCACTCTGGGGCCCAGGCTTGACTGAAAGCTGGGCCGGGCCCCAGAGCCACAATCATATTTGAGTCCCTCCACCCTTTCCTTGATAATACGTCTCTTCAGTTTCAGAGGGCGTCCCGCCCCGTAACCCACTCTCCGTATATCGAGTCATCCGACAGCATGAAAGAGACCGTATCCGAACTGCTCCAGTCTGCGCTGGCGACCCTGCAATCTGAAGGCACCTTGCCAGCAGATCAGACCTTCACACCACAGGTAGGCAACACCAAGGACAAATCTCACGGTGACTACGCCTGCAATATTGCTCTGGTCGCATCGAAGGCGGCGGGTTGCCCGCCACGAAAGCTGGCAGAGGCATTGGTGGAACGGTTGCCGGACAGCAGCGCTGTCGAGAAAGTTGAGATTGCAGGCCCCGGCTTTATCAACTTTTTCATGAGCACGGCCAGTGCCTTTGAGGTGGTTAACACCATTCTCGACAACGCCGGGCAGTACGGTCGTAACAACAACGGCAAGGGCGAGAAGGTCCAGGTGGAGTTTGTCTCCGCCAACCCCACCGGCCCCCTGCACGTGGGCCATGGCCGTGGTGCGGCTATTGGCGACTGCCTGAGTCGTTTGCTGGAAGCCAATGGTTACGAAGTCACCCGCGAGTTTTACTACAACGATGCAGGCGCGCAGATCAGCAATCTGGCGCTTTCAGTGCAGTCACGGGTGAAAGGGCTGACACCGGACGACGAAAACTGGCCGGCCGATGGCTACCGCGGTGACTACATCACCGATGTGGCCAATGCCTATCTCGCCGGCGAAACCGTTACCGCGGACGACCGGGAAGTCACCGGTAAAGCCGATCCGGACGATCAACAAGCCATCCAGGAGTTTGCGGTTGCCTACCTGCGTCGTGAGCAGGACCTGGACCTGAAAGCTTTTGGCGTGGAGTTCGACGTGTATTTCCTCGAGTCATCGCTGTACGAAGATGGCAAGGTAGAGGAAACCGTCGAGCGCCTGCAGGAAAACGGCTATACCTACGAACACGACGGCGCCATGTGGCTGAAAACCACCGAATTCGGCGACGACAAAGACCGCGTGATGCGCAAGAAGGATGGCGGCTATACCTATTTCCTGCCGGACGTGGCCTACCACCTGAACAAGTGGCAACGGGGTTTCACCACGGTTATCAATGAGCAGGGTGCCGACCACCACTCCACCGTCACACGGGTTCGTGCCGGCCTGCAAGCACTGAACGCCGACATCCCCCAGGATTGGCCAGATTACGTGCTTCACCAGATGGTGATGGTGACCCGGTCCGGGCAGGAAGTGAAGATTTCCAAGCGCGCAGGCAGTTACGTGACGGTCCGTGACCTGATCGACGAAGTGGGCCGCGACGCCACCCGTTTTTTCCTTGCGGCTCGCAGAGTCGACTCCCAGTTGACTTTCGATATCGATCTGGCCCGCTCCCAGACCAATGAAAACCCGGTCTATTACATTCAGTATGCCCATGCACGTATTTGCAGTGTGCTCAGAAAACTGAAAGAGGAAGGGGTTGAGCGCGGCCTGAACGAGTGCGTGGGAGATCTGTCCTTACTGACGCTCGACGAGGAAAAGGATCTCGCTAACCAGTTGGCCAAGTACCCCGAGCTTATAGAAAGTTCAGCCAAATTGCGGGAACCACATCACCTGACGCACTATCTCAGGGATCTTGCCGGGCAGTTCCACACCTACTACAACGCCCACAAAGTTCTGATCGAGGATACTGCTGTCCGGGACGCTCGCGTTTCCCTGTATCTTGCCGTGCGGCAGGTGATTGCCAATGGTCTCGATCTGCTTGGCGTGAGCGCTCCCGACGAAATGTAGCAAGTCAGGCTTCATGATCTGAATATTCAGGCACGCAACAGGAACTAACCCGGCCATGTCCCGAGACTATGCCCGCAAATCAAGAACGGCCAGCAAACCGGCAACATCAACAAAATCCGCGAGGCCTGCGCGTAAACAAAAGCAGTCCCCAAAACGCCCTGCTGCGGCCAAGTCACAGCGGGGCGGCTTGTCATTGAAGTGGATTCTGTCACTGGCAGCCGTGGGTGGTTTTATCGGCTTTATTGCCTATCTCAACTCACTTCCTACATCCGAGCCTCGCCAGGGTGAAAAAGCCACAACAGCCGAACCACCTGCGGTAAAGGAGAAGCCTTCGGAAACCGCCGCAAAAGAAAAACCCGGCTTTCGCTTTTACGACATGCTTCCTGACTCGGAGGTGGTTCCTCCCGAGGTCGAGGAATATACCCCTGGGCCAGGACAGCAAACGTTTGATTACCTGGTGCAGACGGGCTCTTTCCGACAACAGCAAGATGCAGAGAGGCAGCGGGCCGAAATCGCGTTCCAGGGCCTCCGTGCAAAGGTCAAACGCATCGACCTCGACAGCGGAAGCATCTGGTACCGCGTCAATGTAGGCCCCTTCACCTCTCGCAGCCAGATGAATGCGGCTATCGACAAGCTGGTCAATCTCAACATTCAGCCTCTGGTCAGGAAGATTCCCAAGGAGGGCTGAGCTGCCCTCCCGACTCTCTTTCCTCCCGCCCTTGAAAACCGCCCCCTCGCCTCCATAACTGCTGAATACCGTTTTCTATCAGGCAAATGGAGCCAGAATGACTACCATACTCTCTGTCAGGCGTGACGATGAAGTTGCCATGGGTGGCGACGGCCAGGTCTCCCTCGGCAATACCGTAATGAAGGGCAATGCCCGCAAGGTTCGCCGGCTCTATAACGACAAGGTGCTGGCCGGTTTTGCGGGTGGTACCGCCGACGCATTCACCCTGTTCGAGCGTTTTGAAGCCCAACTCGAGAAACACCAGGGCAACCTTACCCGCGCCGCTGTCGAACTGGCCAAAGACTGGCGAACGGACCGAGCTCTCCGCCGGCTGGAGGCCCTGCTGGCCGTTGCCGACAAAACCGCATCCCTCATCATTACCGGCAACGGCGATG
Source organism: Marinobacter sp. M5B (assembly GCF_042604615.1). Classification (NCBI taxonomy): domain Bacteria; kingdom Pseudomonadati; phylum Pseudomonadota; class Gammaproteobacteria; order Pseudomonadales; family Marinobacteraceae; genus Marinobacter; species Marinobacter sp. M5B. Next base: position 1,047,026 of record NZ_CP156894.1, on the reverse strand, counting down.
TTATCGAACCAGAACAGGGATTGATCGCGATCGGCTCCGGCGGTCCGTTTGCACAGGCTTCCGCAAGAGCCCTGTTGGAAAACACTGACCTGAAAGCCAACGAGATTGTGGAGAAGGGCCTGGATATCGCGGCCGACATCTGCATCTACACCAACCACAATCGCACCCTCGAAGTGCTCTCAGCCAACGATTGATCCGGAGCTAGCATGTCTGCAATGACCCCCCATGAGATTGTCCACGAGCTCAACAAACACATCGTGGGCCAGGAAGAGGCCAAGCGTTCCGTAGCCATCGCCCTGCGCAACCGCTGGCGCAGGATGCAGCTGGACAGTGGTCTGCGCGAAGAGATCACACCAAAAAACATCCTTATGATCGGCCCCACCGGTGTGGGTAAAACTGAAATCGCACGCCGTCTTGCCAAACTGGCCGACGCCCCCTTTCTGAAAGTGGAAGCGACCAAGTTTACCGAAGTGGGCTATGTGGGCCGGGACGTCGAGTCCATTATCCGTGACCTGGCGGACATGGCCATCAAGATGCTGCGCGAGAAGGAAATGAAGCGCCACGAGCATCGCGCCATGGACGCCGCCGAGGAACGCATTCTGGATGCCCTGATCCCGCCACCCCGGGACTTCAAGGAAGACAGCCAGAAAACCGAAGACTCTTCCACCCGCCAGCTGTTCCGCAAGAAACTGCGCGAGGGCGAGCTGGACGACAAGGAAATCGAAATCGACCTGCGTAACAGCGGCGCCGGCGTTGAAATCATGGCACCTCCAGGCATGGAGGAGATGACCAGCCAGCTACAGAACATGTTCTCGAGCATGTCCTCTGATAAACGCAAGACCCGCAAGATGAAGGTCGCTGACGCCATGAAGCACGTTCGCGACGAGGAAGCCGCCAAACTGGTCAATGAAGAGGAAATCAAGCAGAAAGCCATCCAGACCGTCGAGCAGAATGGCATCGTCTTCATCGACGAAATCGACAAGGTGGCCAAGCGCTCCGAGAACACCTCATCCGATGTTTCCCGGGAAGGTGTGCAACGGGACCTACTGCCCCTGATCGAAGGCAGCACCGTCAGCACCAAGTATGGCTCCGTACGAACGGATCACATCCTGTTTATCGCGTCCGGCGCGTTTCACCTGTCGAAGCCGTCTGACCTGATCCCGGAATTACAGGGCCGCCTGCCGATCCGTGTTGAGCTGCAGGCACTGACCCCGGATGACTTCAAACGCATCCTCACGGAGCCAGATGCCTCTCTGGTACAGCAGTACGAGGCCCTGATGGGCACCGAGGGTGTCAAACTGACCTTCACAGAGGAGGCCATTGCCCGTATTGCGGAAGTCGCCTACAAGGTCAACGAAACCACGGAAAATATCGGTGCAAGACGCCTGCATACTGTGCTGGAACGACTGCTGGAGAGTCTGTCTTACGAGGCAGGTGATCAGGTCACCGACAGCTTCGAGGTTACCGCGGCGTTTGTGGACGAAAAACTGGGTGAGTTGGCTGAAGACGAAGATCTGAGCCGCTATATCCTGTGACCCGCAAGGGCAGGAAGGCCCGAACGTATCCTATTGGGGCGCGCGTTCTTCGCGCCCCCTACAAGGCCTTACTGAACAGCTCCGACACATTATCAAAGCCGGTTGCCAACTTTCCTTTCTGAGCCCGTTTCTTACGGCCTTTTGCCACATAAAGGGGCAGCATCTCACCGTACAGGCTGGTACTGATGGTGCGCTGCTCGTCTTCTAGTCGATCCCGACGCAGACGAATACCATACTTCGCAAGTTTAGGCTCCAACTCATCCGCACGGTTCAGCAGATCACGCCGCGTCATCTGGTAGGCATGCTCACACACCATCCGGCGGGACTGGAAACTGAACACATTGGAGAAGAACAGCTTGGCATCATCGCGGGTCGGCTCGAACAGCAGAATATCCTTGTCCGGGTAATCCCGGGTGTACTGCGCAATGCCCGATTGCATTCGGGAGTACACCATAGTGCGGAACATCTGGGACAGCAGGTTTGGCATACCCGACCGGGTCAGATCACCCGGCCCCATGGTACCGGCTCGCACAGCTGAGCTCGCATCAATGGGAACCTGTGGATTGACCGCGAAAACCAGATCCGCACCGTCCTCAAACGCCACGGAGGCATGCAACCCCTTTCTCAGAGTACCGTCCACGTAGTAACGCCCGTCGATAGTGACCGGAACATAGATGCCCGGAGACGAGGTACTCGCCTGAATCGCTTTTGATATGGGCACGTGATCAAAACCGGGGGCACCAAAGCAGACCGCCTCAGTGCTTTCCACATCCGCCGCAACAATATAAAGACTGCGCTTAAGCTGCCGGAAATCGTTGGTGCGACCAAGCATGGTAAAGGCCCGCTGCAGATACTCGTGCAGGCCTTCGTTATCGAAAAGGCCCGCAGGCGCAGCCTGCGCAAGAATCGTCAGCGCTTCCAGCAAGCTCTGGTCATAAGGGTTATTTACGAACCGTCGCACAGCCGTCGTCACCAGACCCGGAACCGCCAGCAAGCGACTGCCCAGTTCCCGGAACGCCGGGCGATAGAATACTTCCGGATGGAAGGGGTGCACTTCCGCTTCATTGCGCACAAAAATCCGACACAACTGGGCGGTGGTCATCTGGTTGGCCAGATTGGCCGCAACAAAGGAGCCCGCGTTCACGCCGACGTAAACATCAATATTATTGAAATCAAGGCCTTCCAGCGCCTCATCGAGCGCGCGCAATGCCCCGATTTCGTAGATACCTCCCAACGGGCCACCGCCGCCGAGGGCCAGGCCGATACGAGGTTCGGGCTTAATCGCTGTTGTGGTTGCCGTCATTCAATATCCCCATGCGGGTGCGGTTGGCTATTGTTTTCAACATTAGCAGCCAGTTTTAGAGTACACACCCTATATAGGACCAATTGGCTATACGCCTTCACGAAAGGGCCCTTTCGGCATGGGCAATGGCACTGGACTTGCCCGGGCGCAGATAGCGGCCAAATCCGGCATTGCGCAGGGCCAGATCCACACAACTCTTGATAACGTGCGGCGAATCCAGCAACAGCACATCTTCCAGTAGCTGTGCCGACCATTCGCGGCTAACACTGCGAATGACCGACTTGACCTTGGGCAGGCTTGCCGCGTTCATGGAGAGCGAATCGTAACCCATCGCCATCAACAGCAGCGCGCCGCCAGGGTCACCCGCCAGTTCACCGCAGATACCGACAGGCTTGCCGACCGCATGGGCGTCCTGTGCTACGCGCACCAGCGCCTGCAACACGGCGGGATGATAGGAATGGTACAGCTGCGCAACCCTGGGGTTGTTGCGATCCACCGCCAGCAGGTACTGGGTCAGGTCGTTTGAGCCAACAGAGAGGAAATCCACGCGATCCGCCAACTCGCGAATCTGATACACCGCCGCCGGAATCTCCACCATTACCCCGACCTTGGGCATATGGATGTTGTAACCTTCCTCCCTGACCTCATGATAAACCCGGTAAATCAGGTGGAGGGATTCTTCCACTTCTGAAATATTGCTGATCATCGGCAGCATGATCTGCAGATTGTTCAGGCCCTCACTCGCCTTGAGCATCGCCCTCACCTGAACCAGGAATATCTCTGGATGATCCAGGGTTACCCGGATACCGCGCCAACCCAGAAACGGGTTCTCTTCCTGGATCGGGAAGTACGTCAGCGCCTTATCGCCGCCGATGTCCAGCGTACGCATGGTGACAGGATTCGGGGCAAAGGCTTCCAGTTGCTCGCGGTAGTATTCGCGCTGTTCCTGTTCTGACGGGAACCGGTCCTTGATCATGAACGGCACTTCGGTGCGGTACAGACCGATACCTTCGGCACCGTGGCTCAGAGAGCGCACCACATCGGTCATCAAACCGGTATTCACCAGCAGCGACACGCGGTGGTTGTCGGTGGTTTCGCAAGGCAGGTCCCGCAGGGCTTCCAGCCCTTTGACCAACTCGTCTTCCTCGTCACAGATTTCCTGGTAGAAGTTCCTCAGGTCCGTGGAGGGTGACGCAAAAATCTGCCCTTCAAAGCCATCAACAATCAGGTCCTTGCCATCCAGTTGGTTGACCGGAATATCTACCAGACCCATGACCGTGGGCACCCCCATGGCACGTGCCAGGATGGCAACGTGGGAGTTGCTGGAGCCCTTGACCGACACCAAACCGACCAGTTGCCCTTTGGGCACTTCCCCGAGCATGGCCGGTGTCAGTTCTTCACTGACCAGGACCGTGTTCTCAGGGTAGACCGTGTCCTTCTGCTCACCTTCCTGCAAGTGGGACAACAAACGGCGGCCGAGATCCCGGATGTCGACAGCCCGCTCCTGCAGGTAGTGGTCGTCCATCATTTCAAAGTGACGAACGTACTGCTGAACCACCTGTTTCAGCGCGCCCTGGGCCCAGAAACCTTCCTTGATCCGGTTGCCCACCTCACCGGGCATTGCGTCATCGCCCAGCATACGCAAATAGACATCGAACAGAGCCTGCTCTTCCGGGCGAAGCTGGGAAGCGAGCCGGGCCGCCACCCGCTCAATATCTTCCCGAACCGCAGTTACCGCGCCATCAAACAGCGACAGTTCCAATTCAATATCATCGGTGGGCTTCTCAGGCACTACGTCCAGGTCGGCGGCAGGGTACACCACCACACCCTTGCCAATGGCAACGCCCGGCGCACCAGGCACACCACTGAAACTGACATCGGTCGCTTCTTCACCGGTCAGGGAAAGACCGCTGATGGCGCCCGTTGCCTCGCTGTGGGCGATAACGCCGGCCAATTGAGCCGAAACGGTAACCAGGAAGGCTTCTTCACCCTCGTCAAAGCAGCGCGAACTTTCCCGTTGCTGAACAACAAGAACACCAAGAACCCGGCGATGGTGAATGATAGGAACACCCAGGAACGAGCGGAAACGCTCTTCGCCAGTCTCAGGAAAGTAACGATAGCGGGGGTGGGATGGAGCATCTTCAAGGTTGATAGGCTCCTCCCGGGAGCCAACCAGACCAATCAGGCCCTCGGAATAAGCCAGGCTGACCTGCCCTACTGCTTGCTGGTACAAGCCTTCCGTGGCCATTAATATGTAGCGATTTGTGGCTGGATCAAGCAAATAAACCGAGCAAACCTCGGTATCCATGGCTTTCTGCACCCGCGAAACAATGACATCCAGCGCCTCCTGCAAATCGCGGGCACTGTTTACCTCTTGTACAAGACTTCGCAGTATGCTCAGCATGGCGGGTTCAATCCGTCATTTCTGTGTGTCCTTCGCGCGTCGGGAAGGCTCGCTCTGGCGCCACTGTTCCATGTTGTAAAACAGCCGCGGCGCGAGCTCTCGCAGCGCACGTCGATAGACCTCGCGTTTAAACGATACGACCTGCCCAAGCGGGTACCAGTAGCTAACCCACTGCCAGCCGTCGAATTCCGGCGAGTCCGTGCCGTCCACGCGTACCTGCGCATCCGGCGAAAGCATCCTCAGCAGGAACCATTTCTGTTTTTGTCCCACGCAGACCGGGTGCGAATTGTGGCGCACCATCCTGCGAGGGAGGCGGTATCTCAGCCAGCCACGGGTACAGCTGATGATTTCCACATCGCCTGTACCGAGACCAATTTCCTCCGCCAGTTCCCTGTAAAGGGCCTCTTCCGGTGATTCGTCGTGCTTGATACCACCTTGAGGGAACTGCCAGGAGTCCTGCCCTATTCGCCTTGCCCAGAGGACTTCCCCCCTGTGATTGGCCAGAATGATTCCGACGTTGGGTCTGAAACCGTCCGAATCGATCACGGCACAGTCCTCTTAAAAGTCGGTTGGCCGGATTAAAAATTCACCGGCCGGATTTATCCAAGTTGCTCTCATTCTTACAGAATCCCAAGGCTTCGGCAAACGAAGCCGACGGCGGCGCGTCATGCTAGACTGTTGCGCCTGTGACAGTCGTCGTTTTTGCCGGAGGTATCCAAGTTGACGCTCGCGATTTTTGATCTCGATAACACCCTGCTCGCCGGAGACAGTGACCACGCCTGGGGGGAATTCCTGGTGGAAGAGTCGATTGTGGATGCGGAGGAATACCGGCAGGCAAACGACCGCTTCTATGAGGAGTATCTGAATGGCGAGCTGGACATCATGCGCTACCTGAGCTTTGCCCTTCAGCCTCTTGCACGGCATGACACGGAACAGCTGCTGGCCTGGCGCGAACAGTTTATGGCGAAGAAAATCCAGCCTATGATGCTCGAAAAAGCCAAGGCATTGCTGGATAGCCACCGGGCCGATGGCCATACCTTGATGATCATCACTGCAACCAACCGGTTCGTTACCGAGCCAGTGGCTAAGCTGCTGGACATTGATCACCTGATTGCCACTGAGCCAGAGATGGTCAATGGGCGCTATACGGGGGAGGTTGCAGGTATTCCCAGCTTTCAGGACGGGAAGGTAGCCCGCCTGAATGACTGGCTGGAATCAACTGGAGAAAGTCTCGAGGGCGCCTGGTTCTATAGCGACTCCCACAACGATGCCCCCTTACTGCGCAAAGTCGCAAATCCGGTAGCGGTAGACCCGGATCCGACGCTTGAAAACATTGCGAAAGAAAATGGCTGGAAGATTATGAGCCTTCGCGGATAACTATCTGCCTATGTGCCCGGGAAGGACGCAGGGAGGGAGTGCCCGGGATACGCTGTAGATACGTCCATGTACGCTCGACAAAAACATCCATGTTTTTGACGATCCCGGGCACTCCCTCCCTGCGTCCTTCCCTAGCTTCCTTCGTGCAAATCCGCTACTTCTGAGTTTCATTCTCGGAGGCCAGATAGATCGCAGCTAAATCCAGAACCCCGACCTCAAAGAAACCCTGTCAATGACCGAACAAAACAGCTTTTAATATAGTCCGTCTCCGGAATCCCCGGTACTACCGGATGATCCGGCGCTTGATGGCCTTGCTCCAATAATTGAACAAACCGGTCAATCTTGCGGCCACTGCTGCGAATAATATCCGTCAGCTTCTCTTGGGACAGATGCATGGAGCAGGAAGCCGACACCAGTAGTCCATCCCGATCAAGCAACCGAAGTCCCAACTGGTTCAGGCGCGCATAAGCCTCTTCCCCAGCCTTCTGGTCACGCCGCCGGGGGATCAGTGCCGGCGGGTCGAGGACGACGATGTCGAACTTTTCCTTCTCATCGCACAGCGCTTTCAGGGCGTCGAAGGCATCACCCTCTATCGTCTCGATGTTATCAAGGCCATTGATCTTCGCATTGTGATGAACAGAGTCGATGGCACCAGAGGAACTGTCCACACAGGTCACCTGCGTAGCCCCGGCACAGGCAGCCTGGATACCCCAGCCACCTACGTAACTGAACACATCCAGCACACGCTTGCCCGGCGCATAGGCCTGCAGCCGCTGCCGGTTCATGCGGTGATCATAGAACCATCCCGTTTTCTGCCCCCCTTCCATGGGCACCTCGAATCGCACGCCATTCTCCTCAACCGGCAGGAGATCAATCTCCGGGCCATGGGCCTGCTCAACGTAAGTATCCAGCCCTTCTACCTTCCGCATCTTGCCGTCGTTCTTGAGGATAATCGCCCGCGGATGCGCCAACCGCTGCACCGCACGAACAACCGACTCCTTCATCTGCTCCATGCCGGCCGTGGAAATCTGAACCACCACCACATCATCAAACCGGTCAATCACCAGCCCGGAAAGCCCGTCACTGTCGCCAAACACCCAGCGATAAAACGGCTTGTCAAACAACCGCTCCCGCAGAGCCAGCGCCGTCTCCACCCGCTCGGTAAGCCTTTGCGGCGTCATGCCATGAGCGGCATTCCGGCTGATCAAACGGCCGCAGATCAGCGCATGCGGATTCACAAACACCGTGCCCATGGGTTTATCGTTGGCCGCGCGCAGTTCAGCCTGGGCTCCGGCTTCAAACTCGGTCAGCGGGGAGCGATGGGTATCCACTTCATTGCTGTAGACCCAAAGATGACCAGCCCGGAGCCTGCGCTCTGCGCCTTTGCGGAGGTATAAAACCGGAAAATTCATAAATAAACGCCTGAAGAAATAATATAAGGAAGGCTTTTCGAGACGAGTCCAGCACACAGGTTCGGAGATTAAGCTGGGCAGGCTTTCCAAAACTGTGCGGAGCCATGGATGGCGGAGCCCAAGCCGCACAAGGACGTCTTGAGGCGTGTTTTGGAAGGCCCTCCCGGCTTGGTCCTAACTCCGAAGCAATCCGCGGGGTCACTCCTCGGCAGCCACATGCTCCGCATAGGCCACAGAATCCATCAGGCCATCCAGCTCACCGGCATCCGCCAACCGCACCCGGAACAACCAGCCATCGCCATAAGGATCCTCATTCACCTTCTCAGGCTCATCCTCAAGGCTCTCATTGACCTCAATCACCTCACCGGTCACCGGACTGAACACATCCGACGCCGACTTCACCGACTCGGCAACACCCGCCTCTTCAGCACCAGTTACCGTCGAACCCACATCCGGAACACCAATAAAAACGATATCCCCCAGTTGATCCTGGGCAAAATCCGTGATTCCGACGGTTGCGGTGCCGTCGTCGGCCACACGCACCCACTGGTGCGTTTCAATGTATTTCAGATCTGCGGGTGTTTCGCTCATGGTCACATGTCCCCGATGAATAATTTCGCGCATTTTAACCGAAGAACGACGCCCCCGCGAACATCTCAACCAAAGTTGCGACGGATTCTAGCTTCAATCCAGCCCCCAGGTCGTTTCCCGCGCCATCGTCATGAACGACTGAAGATAGGCCACATCCACATCCCGCTCACGGAGGCCCAGGAAAATCTGCTTATCAATACCCTCCCGCCCCAGCCGTACCGGGCTGATCGGCATCTGATGGGCGTACTCTTCCACCAGCCATCGGGGTAGTGCCGATACCCCCCGCCCTGCCGCGACCATTTGCAGCATGATGTCCGTGGTTTCAATGGTCTTATGCCGGGCCGGGCTGCTGTGGGCCGGCACCAGAAACCGGGTATAAATATCCAGCCGCTCGGCATCGACCGGATAGGTAATAAGGGTCTCACTTTCAAGGTCCGACGGCTCCGCCCAAGGCCTGGAGGCCAGTGGGTGATCGCTCGGCACTACGAGAACCTGCTCGTAATCAAAGACCGGCTCGTACACGAGCCCCTTGCGGTGCAATGGGTCCGGCGTCACCAACACATCGATGTCGTAGCCAAACAAAGCACCGATACCACCAAACTGGAAGCGTTGCTTCACATCCACATCCACGCCAGGCCATTGCTCAAGATACGGCCCAACCACCTTGAGCAGCCACTGGTAACAAGGATGACATTCCATACCGATTCGCAGGCTGCCCCGCTGCCCTCGGGCAATCTGACCCACCAATTCCTCGGCATGCTCGAACTGCGGCAACAAACGATTCGCTAGTGACAGCAAATACAACCCGGATTGAGTTGGCCGCAGTTTACGGCCTTCACGCACCCACACGGGCGTTCCCAGCTGCTGCTCCAGCTTCTTCATGGCATGACTGAGGGCAGACTGGGTGAGGCACAGCGCGTCCGCCGCCGCCGTCAATGAGCCGCTCCGATCCACTTCACGGACGATCTCCAGATGATTGCGTTCTATCATTGGCCGGCCTTACTTGAAAATAATTCATGGATTCATGAGATTTTACCATTATTTTTCATGGCAGTTCAGCACTAGCCTTGATGACCTGAATGACGACAGGAGATTCATCATGGTAACCACCCATAACCTAGGCTTTCCCAGGATTGGCCAACGTCGCGAACTCAAATTTGCCCTTGAGGGCTATTGGAAAGGCGAGTTAAGCGAAGACAACCTACAGCAAACCGCGGCAGGGCTTCGCGCCAGCAACTGGCGACACCAACGCCCGCTCACGCTGGCACCGGTCGGTGACTTCTCGCTCTATGACCAGGTGCTGGACATGAGCGCCACACTCGGTAACCTGCCACAGCGCGCCGGCACAGCCGATGACAACGAACTCAACCGCTACTTCCGCATTGCCCGTGGCCGGTCCCCGGCTGATGACGATTGCTGCGGCGTGCATGCCGGCGAAATGACCAAGTGGTTTGACACCAACTACCACTATATTGTGCCGGAATTCGAGGCGGACACGCGGTTCAGCCTGAATCCCACACGCTTGCTGGAACAGCTGGCTGAGGCCAGGGCCGTAGGCGTCAACGCCAAGCCGGTTATCATCGGCCCCGTCACCTATCTCTGGCTTGGTAAATCCAAGGACGACACAGACCGGCTCAGCCTGCTGGAAGACTTGCTACCGGTCTATGCGGAGCTGCTGCAGCTTCTTGCCGACAATGGCGCAGAGTGGGTGCAGATTGACGAGCCCATCCTGGTGACCGACCTGGGAGGCGATTGGCGGCACGCCCTGAACCTGGCTTACCACAACCTCAAGGCAAGCCCGGTAAAACTGTTGCTGACCACCTACTTCGGCCAACTGCGGGAAAACCTGCAACTGGCCTGTGAGCTGCCGGTTGCCGGCCTGCACCTGGATGCGACAAACGCCCGTGACGAAGTGTCCCGCGTGACGGACTGGCTGCCGGGGCACAAGGTTCTCTCACTGGGCGTGATCGACGGTCGCAATATCTGGAAAACCGACCTGGAAGCCACCCTCGACTGGCTGGAACCGGTTTATCAGAAGCTGCGTGAACGACTCTGGATTGCGCCATCCTGCTCACTTCTCCATGTGCCGGTAGACCTGGACAACGAAACCACCATGGACCCGGAGATACGCTCCTGGCTGGCCTTTGCGCGGCAAAAGCTGGAAGAACTGCAGCTGTTGGCCACGGCACTTACCGATGGCCAGGATGCGGTGGCCCGGGAACTGAAGAGCAATGCAGACGCCATACTCAGCCGCAGGAACTCAACCCGCGTGACGGACCCACAGGTTCGCGAGGCGGTCGCGGCGATCACGCCTGAGCTGGGTCAACGCAAGAGCAGCTACCAGCAGCGCTCGGCGATCCAGGCAAGCCACCTGAAGCTGCCGCGCTACCCCACAACCACTATCGGCTCGTTCCCCCAGACCAAGGATATCCGCCAAACACGGCTCAAATTTCGTAAGGGTGAGCTCGCACCCGAGGAATATCACGAGCGAATCCGCGCAGAAATCCGCCACTGCGTTGAGGAACAGGAACAGTTGGGGCTGGACGTGCTGGTCCACGGCGAGGCGGAACGTAACGACATGGTGGAGTACTTCGGCGAGCAACTGGAAGGCTACGTGTTCAGCCGCTTCGGCTGGGTACAGTCCTACGGTTCCCGCTGCGTGAAACCGCCCATCCTGTTCGGTGATATCTCCCGGCCCAAGGCCATGACCGTGGAATGGATTCGCTACGCCCAGTCCCTGACCGACAAACCCCTCAAAGGCATGCTCACCGGCCCGGTCACCATCCTCAACTGGTCCTTCGTGCGCGATGACCAGCCCCGGAAAGACACCTGCCTGCAACTGGCACTGGCGATCCGCGAGGAAGTACTGGACCTGGAACAGGCTGGCGTGAACATCATTCAGATTGACGAAGCCGCCCTTCGCGAAGGCCTGCCCCTGCGCCAGAGCGACTGGGAGACCTACCTGGACTGGGCCATCGAAGCCTTCCGGATTACTGCCAATGGCGTGAAGGACGAAACCCAGATACACACCCATATGTGCTATTCGGAATTCAACGACATCATCGAAGCCATCGCCCGCATGGATGCCGATGTCATCACCATAGAAACCTCCCGGTCTGACATGGAGCTGCTGGATGCTTTCAAGGGCTTCCAATATCCCAATGATATTGGACCGGGTGTCTACGATATTCACTCGCCCAACGTGCCTGGGACTGAACAGATCGTGTCGCTGATGAACAAGGCCGCGGAAAGAATCCCCGCCGAGCGGCTCTGGATCAACCCGGACTGCGGGTTGAAAACCCGGTCGTGGGAGGAGGTGATTCCGGCGTTGAGGGAAATGGTGGCTGCGGCCCGGGAGTTGCGGGAGGCTTAGGTGTACTGAGGCAGAGGCCCATGCCTCTGCCTTACATCACCGATTCCTTCAGTTCTCCATGGTTACTTGAGGAAGCCATCTTTGCCCTATAGGCCTCCATGGAAATCTTTCCAATCTGAGGTGTCAGCTTGCAGGTGCGTTTATCCCAAGGGTACTCCGCCTGGCGCTTCAGCCATTCGGCCCCTTCACCCTGCTTCCAGGCTTCCAGATCCAGGTCACGCCAGAACCGGGGATTCCGACCGGTGTGCTGGTCATGCTCCGCCGTTACCGGATCTAGGTGGCGGAAGGGCTCCAGCCTCGGCACATCCGGCAGCGGCTGGGATACATCCATATACCTCTGCAGCATATCCCACAGAGCCATGACTTCTTCTTTTGTTGGCTCAATCCGGCTAAAGGACGTCTGGCTGAACTGCTTGCCAGTGTAGCGGTGAACAAACATCAGGCGATAGAAGATGCCGCCATGCTGGACCACGCGCTCCACGTAGGCATCGAACTCCTCGAAGGGCGCGGTCAGTTTCTTACCTCCCGGTAGAGCGAAGCTGACCTCACCCGCCTCACGGTTGAAGGCGCTTTCGCCTGCATCCAGGCCACGATCCAGGAGCTTGCCCAGTAGTTTGTCGAATGGTCTCAGTAGCAGGGCGAAACCGCCCATGACCCAGGGCATTGTTTTTATCAGGATATAGAAAGAGGCTGCTATCCAGGCAAAGCCAGCAAAGAGAATCCAAAAAAACTTTAAAACTTTAGGTATATCTACCAAATCAGCGAAATATAACGCCAATATTCCGCCACCACCAACCAAAGCAGTGCCCCATACATAGGGAATAAATAGCAGCAAAGCCGAAAAACCAATAAATACTTTCCCGTTAAGGAAGCGAATCTGACGCTGGTCCCACCACCACTCTCCAGAGGAAAAGCCATCCGGGTCGTTCTGATCTTGGTGTTGGGTGGCACCTACATCTTCGCACACCCGGTGATAAGGCTCGATTCCTGCGTAATCACCGACAGGTTGAAGATCCTCACCTACCCGTTCACGTTTGGCTGGAGGCTCGGGTAAGCTTGGAACCTGACCGGCCCGAAAACCGGAATTCTCTTGGCTATTTACGCGACCATTCTCACTCACACGGCGACCTCTTTCACAATCCAGTAGGGTACTGGCTCATTTTTGAACGGGTTGAATACCTGGCGTTGTTTATCCGGCAACGCGCCGTGACGAATGGCATCAAACGCCTCGTAGTCATCAAGCACGGGCATAGGAAGTCTAAATGCGCCAATTTCACTTTCGACTCGAGCTTGCAGGACCACTCGCAAACTTATGGTTCGTCTTTCACTATGACCAAACCTCTTGGTTTCGCCGCCGGCAAGGTTTCGTTCGACGAGAAAATGTACCGAGTGATCTTCTGGCAAGGCGGCCCAGGTCGTGATCCGCTGCAATGGCATATTCTTGGTCAAGTTGAACTCATCGACTCGGCCAACGGAAGTCTGCATTGTGCTGTGGGTGTATTCCAGTTCCTGAATCCCAAGCCTCAAGTCTGGCTTCTTACTTCCAGATTTATCCTTAAGTGACTGGCCTAGTTTGAAACGACTGATGAGAGGGGAACTCACCGTCACCCTGTAGTCGTCTTGAGATGGGCTGTGGCCCACAAACATCGCTTGTTCCTCCTCATTCAAGTCACCATAGCGCTTGGCGGTTACCGTTACAGGGGAGATCTGGCTCAACAACTGCGGAAAATAGACGGAATCGTCCGCAGGAAGTCCCTCATGATCTGGCCCAAGGCCCAAAGGTCCCTGCTTCAATACGCGCTCTATCTCGCTGTCGGTAGCAATAGCTGCGAATACACTGCCGCCCAGTACAACCCCCAGTCCAAATAATGCCCAGCCCCAACCAGGCACTGCCAATAATCCGCTTAGCAGCGGGGACGCTAAAAAGACGCTACCTCCAGCCACCGCCAAGCCATGCCCGAAAGCTGCGTCCGAGTCGCCCCGACTTACACTGTTCCGATAATCCCAAGCGCTTGTGCCCACCATGAAGACACCAGCCATAAAATTAGCCAGCCCCATAGTCCGGACAATTGTGCCGGCTCCAACCTGAAAAAGCCGTTTCTGGATAAGAGGCCCTAGCAATGGCACGGATTTTATTTCGAAAAGCGGCCTCAGTATTATCCTCGAAACTACCTTGCCAGTTGCCGAAGATCCGACGACATGAAGCTTCATCAATGCTGCGGATAGATCTAAGAAGGCTCCGAAAGTCTTTGCATACGAAATCCTTGAACTTCCAGTCTTCGCGTTTATCAGGATCCATGCTTCCGAAGCAAGATTATACGCGGCCAATCCCACCAACACTCTCGATAACCCAGGCCCATCAGCAAACGACTTGGCCTTTTTCGCCCAATCAATTTTCAAGGCACTGAATTTCCGGGCTTCAGGATGATCGACGGGTAGAACAAACACCCAGGTATGAGCCGCTGCCTTAACAAGAGCTTCTCCACCTTCATCAACCAATCGACTCGGGCTGGTGGACGCCACCCGTTTACCCGCCGCGTCTGTCCTGTCTGCAAACAGATAATCATTGCGCCTTGTCAGGGCTTCGCTCTGGCGGTCTGCATCGGTTAAGCCAAAAGAAATTCCTTTTCCGTGAACGCCCACAATGCTGTAACGCGTGAGATCAACCTCACCTCGGCGCATTACCTGCAACTCCCCGCCCAGATTGGGGTCGGCGATATCGGCCACTGCTTTGACAGAAGTAAACACGCGGTCCAGTTTGATGGCCGCCAGGTCGTCGCTCTGACGTAAGTTTTCCACCGCTTTTAGAACGGCCGCACTCCAGCCTCCCAATGCTGTTTTAACCATTCCCGCAGCGGTGCCTGGAGCACTGCTGGGAAGGGCCTGCGAGCCATTGCCGCTGTCAGAACCTGAGCCATCTTCCTCCTGCGCCATTTGCTGGGCCAACGCGCTTATGGACGACAGGCCCGCGCCGTTCAAACGCTCCTCCGTCAGCGTGTCCTGGTCAACCGCGAGTTCCTTTAATTGCGCCAGCACAGGAGGAAAGTCGCTGCTTGCGTTTCCACCGTCAGCCAAAGTGTCAATGAGAGGGTTCTTTCCCAGCCCCTGCTTGAGCAGTCTTGACAGGATGCCCGGTGACTCCAGGCCATGGGCATTCAATACGCCCGGGAGTTGTTGGGTCAGATTTAACAGATCAGCCTGGAGCGCAAACGCTTCGCAGGGCCCCAACCCGTTGTGGTTGAGGTAATCATCACAGGCGATTTCGAAGTCACCGCTGTTGACCAGTGATTCCAGGGTTTGCAGGTGGATCGCGATTTCTTCAAGCACCTTTTTGCGCTCGGAATGATCCAGAGTCTTATGAAGCTTCTCTTGGTCCACCGCAGCTCGCAGGGTTTCGACTTGATCGCTGGAGTCTGAAACCTGCGGATCGAACAATGCCTGACGTATCAGTGTGGCGGAGTGAATCAGCGGTCGATCTTTAAGGGACAGGTCAATCGCATCAAGGTAATGCAAGGCCAGGTGCAGTTGTGTCAGGGCATGGCGCAGGCGGAACAGCGGGTCGGGGATGGCCACGCATACGATCGCGCTGTGCTCCCTGGCACCCACCAATGCGTCCCCTGATGCCTCGGCCTGCAAACTTAGATCCGGCAGTTCCCTACCAGGCTGCTCGTCATCGACGGGAATCCGCTTCCATCGCTCGACGACTCGGGAAATCAACTCACCACTGCCCGGCTCCCGGAACTCGGGCGTAAATCCGGCAGGGTCCCTGAGCATCAGTTCAATGCCCAGATCTCTGGGCCGCAAGGTGGGTACCGACGAAATGACCGAAGCCGGGAAACCGCCGTCGAAGTTCAGGCTATCGTCCGTCGCAGCGGCCCAGGCAGGCGCGATGGACAGGGCCCTCTTTTCCAGAACGGCTGGCGCGCTTTCCAGCTTCTCAATATAGGACCATGGCCACTGGATTTCACTATAGGCAATGCGGCAGTCCGTCAGTTCAAATCGATTCTGCAGCAATACTGGCACCAGAAAATCAGTCACTGGTTTGCCCGCCGCCAAACGGGCGGAGGCCTTATCCTGGCGCGCGGTCACGAGATCGACTTCGCTGAGAGTGCCTTCCGGACCAATTTCGAATTCGCGCCAAAGTGTCTGGTCCCTGAATACATAGAGGTAACCCGGGCGCATAAGGGACACCGCGCGGCCACCGAAGATCGTTACGCCACCGGACTCAATGGGGCGTTTGCTGTGAACTTCAGCAACGGGGCAAACACTCATCAAGGTATTGCCCAACTCACCTTCCGGCTTTTCTTCCGTGGATTGCCAGTCGTCCAGAACGGGAACCATGAAGGAACCGCCATCTTGAGTGGGGATGGCAAGCGCCATCCCCGCAGGCTCGCCCTTGTCATTTTCCGCCCTCAGGCGGACCGTTTTATCGAGAGGCTCACGTTTGAGGTTCAGGGGTTGATTCATACCGCGCCCTCCTTACCGGGTGCCAATGCGCTTTTCACTGTTTCATCGTCAGTTCCCCGACCACGAACGTCGACCAGCCGGCCAGATTCGTCGACAACAGGGGCTTCCTCTAAGACACCATCGGATTGCGTCGGAGAGGCGCTGAAAGGTGTAGGCCCGTTGCTGCCCCCGGACTTAGTCTTGGCTCCAGCAACACTACCTGGCTTTGCATTGATTCGTGTGCCCGTTTCGGCTAACGAATCCTGCGTCACATTGGCACCTGCCACTGGCTCGATGAGGTCGGGCTTTTCAGGCTTTTGTGCCCCAACGCCACTACCACTCCCAGGCCCGCCCCCGGAATTCATCTTCACCATAGGCCCGGACACAGTCACACCACTGGGGTCCACCTTCACAAAGCTGCCACCGGCCTTGAGGGTCACTTCCGCACCCGCTTCAATGACGATTTTCATGCCGGCCTTGTGATGGATTTCGCTGCCTGCTTCGATGAGCTGGTTCTTGCCCTGTTTGCTGTGGTGGCTGCCGTTGACGGTGAGGCTGGCGTCGCCGCCGATGGATTCGCGCTTCTCACCATCCACGGTGGCGTGGTCATTGCCCTTGATGTGGGCCTTGCGGTGGCGGTCCACGGTCAGGTGGCTGTCATTTTTGATGACTTCGGTGCGGTTGTTTTCCGTCAGCAGGTCCAGGTCTTTCTGGGCGTGGACGTAGATCTGTTCCTTGTCCGCTTCGTCCTCGAACCGCAGTTCGTTGCTGCCCTCACCCTTGTGGGTCTGGGTCTTGAGAGTGGTTCTGGTCTTGTGCTCTGGCAACGCGTACGGCGGCGTGTTGGTGGCGTGGTAGGTTCTTCCGGTAATGATCGGCTGGTCCGGGTCGCCGTCCAGGAAGCTGACGATGACTTCGTTGCCGATTCTCGGTAACGCCATAAAACCATACTGGCCACCGGCCCAGCCCTGGCTGACTCTGAGCCAGGCGCTGCTGTGTTCGTCGTTCTTTGAGTAGCGATCCCACGGGAATCGCACTTTGACGCGTCCGTGTTCGTCGCAGTGGATCTCTTCGCCTTTGGGGCCGGTGACGACGGCAACCTGGGGGCCGTCCATCAACGGGCGGTGTTCGACCTGGGGCCGCCAGGTGCGGTCCGCGGGGATGGCGTTGAAGGCGTTGTGGTAGGTGGTGGCGCCGTTGTTGCCATCCTCTTCCAGGGCCTGGGATTGTTCTCCGGTGTGGGTGATGCTGGTGAACAGCCATTCCCGGTTCAGGCGTGGGTTGTCGTGGTCGGTGAGTTCGACTTTGGCACCTACGGTGAAGTCGGGGCGGTTGCTCTGGCCATCGGCGATGGCGGTGTCGTTCCTGAGGGCATCGAGACGGCTTTCGGTAAAGGGCTGGCCACTGGCGTCCTGCTTGAAGCGGCCGGGGTAGTCGTAGTGCTGGTAGTCTTCCCGCTGGCCGTCCAGTTTGTCGCCCTGGTGTTCGTGCATCAGTGCGTAGGCGGGGTTCTTGAAGGTGTAGTCCTTCATGGCCACGGAGGCGGCTTTCACCCGTTCCCGGTAGTGGAACTGGAAGACGGTACTCTGGCGGGTGCTGCCACCAGCCTTGGCGTTGTATTCCACCGGGTCGAGCCTGGGGGCGTCGCCGTGGTGGTCGGCGATGATGAGAGCGGGTTGGTCGTTGCCTTCCACATCGCCGTGGCAATAGCGGTAATGCCAGCCTTCTTCGGCGGCCAGCCGTTCGACAAAGGCCAGGTCGCTTTCCCGGTGCTGGACGCAGTATTCCCGTTCTTCGGGGGGACGTTTCAAATCAAACACGGTGTCGATAAGGCCCCGCTCTTCCAGCAGGGTGCGCACGATGGCGTCGGTGGCCTGGGTCTGGAAGATGCGGCTGTTGTGCATCAGGTCGAGGCGCCACAGGGGGGGCTGAACGATGACGTCGTAACGGGTGCGGCGATGGCCGGAGTCGCCCCGGACAAATTCATTGATCACGCCGGTAAAGCGCCGCAGCGGTACACCGTCCTGCCACATCACCAGTTCCACGGGCTGTTCCAGCACGTCTTCGGGGGCGATGTCGGGCGAGGTGCTGGCCAGTTCCAGCTTGCAGTAGCAGAGCCTGGAAAGGTACTCGGTCAGCTCGAAACGGGCGACCACGAACAGGTCTTTGGGGAGTTGGCCAAGGGTGGCCGTGAACTGCAGTCCGGTTGCCTGGGGCATGTCTTCGATCCCTGAAGAAGTGAATGTCTCTTGCTCGTCCTGAGCGAAGCCTGAATTATATACGCAATAAGGTGGCCATTAACAGGCCGCCTACCGATCAGCAACCCGCTAATATCCGGTGCTGTTGCTATCCAGCTCGAACACAAAATCCGTCGCCCGGCTGACTTCGGTAGAAAACTCACCCGACGGCAACAATTCGAACCACCGATAGCCCGGCGCCTTATCCTCCACCGAAAACTCCACGGAGCCGGCTGTAAACTGTATGCAGGTCGACGGCGTCGCCAGCAGGCGCGCACTCTTGCGGGTTTGATCCAGTTCCTGATGAATATGGCCCCAGAGGACGATTTTTACCTGCGGGAAACGATCGATCACCTGCCAGAACGCGTCACGATTGCGAAGCCCGATCGGTGACATCCAGCGGGTATCGATTTCAACCGGATGGTGGTGAAGAGCGACCAGTGCTGGCAGGTCGGAATTCTCACTCAGGGTCTTCTCCAGGAACGCCAGCTCAGGCTCCGAAAGCTCACCGAACACCTTCCCGGGAACCGAGGTATCCAGCAGCACAAACTGCCACCCACCCTGGATAATATGGCGCTGATTGGCTCCTCGCTCGGCGGCGATACGGGATAGCAGTGGCGAATCGTCATGATTGCCGGCCATCCAGGCCGTGTCACACTGAAAGACCTCCAACTTGTCGCCAAACAGGCGGTAGGCTTCTTCGCTTGCATCCTGGGCAATATCACCCGTGGCGAGGATAAGGTCCGGCTGGCCATGGTCCCGGAAAACCTGAGCAATCACCGCATCCAGGCTGTCCCTCGTATTGACACCCAGCAGCCCACCCGCCGGATCGGCCATCAGGTGCGGGTCAGTCAGTTGTAGCACCCGGAGGGCACGCTGGTTGTCGTTCTCTGTCATGGCACTCGTGGTTCTTGCGTTTGCGCAACACACACCGGTGAAGCAGACCTACTGGCAGGTTATTGAGTTTTTCCGTCTGCATCCAGAATATTCATCACATTCTGTTCAGGCTTCCCCAGGCAATTGCCGGTTTTGACAACTCTCGCACAGTCTACGCGCACTCTATGTCATTGGATGCAGAGCAGACATACAACCTTAGTCCACGCCCTCTCCGGCAGACCAGGCGGCATGTTCCATCGGCAAGTGGCCGAAACGCAGGCAGTAATCCAGCCAGTCGGCCAGGAAACTGTTGACCTGAACTTTTTCGTCAGGGTGGTGCATGAAACGGTTCGGGTAGTCGTTCACCGGCGCAATCTGTCGATCGCGGTAACAACTGATAACCTCGGCCATGGTGGCATCGTGATAGACCCGAACCGTCAACTGGGGATTATTCAGCCAGCGCCCGGAGTTGTGTACCTGTTCAAGCAGCAGGGTTTCCGTAAACTTTGTGGTTTGCAGCACTTCGATGCGAACACGGCCCAGGTACTGGTCCTCACGATGAAGCTCGAATTCACAAATGGGGCGGCCCTTGGCTTCAAGCCTCCGCAGGCGGTGAAGCCGCATGTAATTGCCATCACACAGCGCGCCGAAACGTCTTAGATCCGGTACATAACGCCGGGGTTTCATTACCCACTCTGTCATATCAGCTCCAACCTTCCCGCAAGCGCGGGCGATTCAACTGCAACCACTGCAGCGCGATGATCGCGGCAGCGTTATTGATACGTCCATCATAAATCATTGCGATGGCTTCGTCGGCGCTGAATACATGAGCACGGATATCTTCGTGTTCATGCTCCATGCCAAACAAACCGCCGGCGGATTTGGTGCTGATGCGACCGCAGTATAGGTGGATCAGCTCCGTGCTTCCGCCGGGAGACACTAGATAGTCGCAGATTTTGTCCAGCGGTTTAAACGTCAGGCCGGCTTCTTCCTGGCCTTCTCGCTGGGCAACGTCTTCGGGCGACTCACCCTCCTCGTTCATGCCGGCCACGAGTTCCAGTAACCAGGGGGACTGCTTCCGGCCGAGAGCGCCGAGGCGAAATTGTTCGAGCAGAACAACCTCGTCACGATCCGGATCGTAGGGTAGTACGCAGGTGGCGTCGCCACGGATGAAGAGCTCGCGGGTGAAGGTTGGCATTTGCCTGCCGTCAAAGCGCGGGTGCGTCAGCCAGAGCTTGTCCATACGGAAGAAGCCATGGAAAACGGTTTCGCGTTTTTCGATTTTTACGTCGTGGTCTTTAAACTGGAACGGTTCGGTCATTACAAGAGTTCAGATCCGTTTTTGAGAACGATTCTGAACGATAGCCGGATTTACAGGGCTACTGCAAGCTTGGGCCCCAGCCTTAAATCACGGGGAAGCAGCTATTGGGACTCTCTTTCCAAAACACGCTCAAGCCCATCCATGGGGCGCTTGGGCTCCGCCATCCATGGCTCCGCACAGTTTTGGAAAGAGAGTCCCAATAACTGCTCCGGGCACTTGTGCGATCCTCAAGGACGGATTATCGGCGCGATTACTGCCAAAGCCAGATTGAGCCAGGGTGGTGGCCCCGTTCAGAAACGTGCGGAGCCAGGGATGGCGGAGCCCGAGACGCACAGGGACGTCTCGAGTCGTTTTCTGAACGGGGCCACCACCCTGGCTCACACTCCAGTCATCGCAGGCTGGGAGCCCAAACTAGACCTTGTCATAAAGCTTGGACCCAGCCTCCACAAACTCCCGGGATTTCTCCTTCATGCCAGCATCCACCGCCGACACCTCGTCGAGGCCATTTTCCTTGGCATACTCCCGAACTTCCTGGGAAATCTGCATGGAACAGAACTTCGGGCCGCACATGGAGCAGAAGTGGGCCACCTTGGCGGAGTCCTTCGGCAGGGTTTCATCGTGGAAGGCACGAGCGGTGTCCGGGTCGAGGCCGAGGTTGAACTGATCTTCCCAGCGGAACTCGAAGCGGGCTTTGGACAGCGCGTTGTCGCGGATCTGGGCACCGGGGTGGCCTTTTGCCAGGTCAGCGGCATGAGCTGCGATTTTGTAGGTGATGATGCCGGTCTTTACATCGTCCTTGTTGGGCAGGCCCAGATGCTCCTTCGGGGTAACGTAGCAAAGCATGGCGCAGCCGTACCAGCCGATCATTGCCGCGCCGATACCGGACGTAATGTGGTCGTAGCCAGGGGCAATGTCCGTGGTCAGTGGCCCGAGTGTGTAAAATGGTGCCTCATCACAGCATTCCAGCTGCTTGTCCATGTTTTCCTTGATCAGCTGCATGGGCACATGGCCCGGCCCTTCGATCATTACCTGAACATCGTGCTTCCAGGCAATCTTGGTGAGCTCACCCAGGGTTTCGAGCTCGCCGAACTGGGCTTCGTCGTTGGCATCGGCAATGGAGCCGGGACGCAGGCCGTCACCGAGACTGAAAGCCACGTCATAGGCTTTCATAATTTCGCAGATGTCTTCGAAGTGCTCGTACAGGAAGCTCTCCTGATGATGGGCCAAACACCACTTGGCCATGATGGAGCCGCCACGGGACACAATGCCAGTGGTACGCTTGGCCGTCATTGGCACGTGATGCAGGCGTACGCCGGCATGGATGGTGAAGTAATCCACGCCCTGCTCTGCCTGTTCGATCAGCGTGTCGCGGAAAATTTCCCAAGTCAGGTCTTCGGCAGCGCCGCCGACTTTTTCCAATGCCTGGTAGATGGGCACGGTGCCGATGGGAACCGGCGAGTTGCGGATGATCCATTCGCGGGTTTCATGGATGTTCTTGCCGGTGGACAGATCCATGATGGTGTCAGAACCCCAACGGGTGCCCCAGGTAAGCTTTTCGACTTCTTCCTCGATGGAAGAGCTGACCGCTGAGTTGCCGATGTTGCCGTTGATCTTCACCAGGAAGTTGCGGCCGATGATCATCGGTTCTGTTTCCGGGTGGTTGATGTTGTTGGGAATAATAGCCCGGCCGCGAGCAACTTCGTCCCGTACAAACTCAGGGGTAATTTCCTGGGGCAGAGACGCTCCGAATGATTGGCCCGGATGCTGGTCTTTCAGGAGCCCCTGCTCCCGGGCTTCCTGCAGCTTCATATTCTCGCGAATGGCGATGAATTCCATTTCCGGCGTGATGATCCCCTGGCGGGCATAGTGCATCTGGCTGACGTTCTTGCCGGGCTTGGCCCTCAGCGGCTTGCGCTCGTCCATAAAACGGAGTGGGTCCAGCAGAGGGTCTTTCATCCGGCGACGCGTGAATTCAGAGGTGTAATCGGATAGCTGCTCTACATCTCCGCGCTCCTCAATCCAGGCGGAACGGATGGGCTTGAGTCCCTTACGCAGATCAATAGTGGCTTCAGGGTCGCTGTACGGACCGGAGGTGTCATAAACGGCGACGGGCGCATTTTTCTCGCCACCCATGTCGGTCGGCGTGTCGCCCACAGTAATTTCCCTCATGGGCACCCGAATATCAGGTCGGCTACCCTGTACGTAGATTTTTCGGGACTGGGGCAGCGGCTTGATGGCTGCAGAATCGACTTTTGCTGAATCGCTGAGATAGGAAGGTATTGTTGTCATAGTGCGTCCCCGGGTTGATTAGGTATACGGGTCGCGCATGACGGGCAGTGATCACAGAACGGTTCTGTGTCGTTGCAGCATATTGTCTCAAATCCCTACGCCGGTATTATCCGGATCAGGTTGCGGGTTCTGCATGGCAATCTCAGCCGGCGGTCAGATGTTCTGACGCCAGCACCCCGTCAAGACGCGAAATCAATGTAATTGACACTTACAATCAGTGCCGACTGCAAGTGTAGAGCTCAGGCCGATTATTGTCCATAATGGCGAGCCTGAAACGCTCAATGGCTATCTGAACATATGTGGCCAGGTATTCCAACACGCCGGGTGATTCACTAACAGGAGACATCATGAAGAAACGACTGCTTTCCGGGCTGATTGGACTGCTCGCAGCCCAGCCTGCACTATCCATGGATCTGGTTGAGACGTACGAGAAAGCACTCTCCTATGATTCCGGCATTGCAACCGCCCGCGCCACGTTTGAAGCTCAGCAAGCAGCAAGCGATGTCAGCCGAAGCAACCTGCTGCCGCAGATCGGTGCCTTTGGTGAAGCCAGCCACACCGACGTGGACGGCCCCAGCCAGGACGCGGCATATAAAACCTACGCCTACGGCGTCGAGCTGACCCAGCCATTGTTCCGAGCCGACACCTGGTTTGATTACGACGCCAGCAAATTCCAGACGGAAGCCGCGCAGGCCGAATACAACCTGGCTCAGCAGCAGCTGATTCTTGACGTCGCCACCGCCTATTTCAATGTCCTCAGGGCGGCAGACACCTTAACCACTGCCCGCGCTACCGAGGCGGCCATTCAGCGCCAATACGAGCAGGCACAGGAACGCTTTGATGTGGGACTGATTGCCATTACCGAAGTGTATGAGGCTCGTGCCAGCTATGACGACAGCAAGAGCCAGCGTATCGCTGCAGAGAGCGACCTGGATATCGCCCGCGAACAACTGGCACGATTGACCGGCGAGTACACTGAAGACCTGAACAACCTGCGCCGGAACTTCCCCCTCGGCCGCCCGGAGCCCATGGACCCTTCAGCCTGGGAAAACACCGCCCTGAGTCAGAACTGGCAGATCCAGTCAGCCCTCTATGACCTGAACACCAGCGAGGCCAACCTGAAGAGCGCGAAAGCCGGTCACCTGCCAACGCTTGACCTGAATGCGTCCTACGGCAACACGGAGATTGATGGGCTGGAGCAGCCAACTCTGACACAGGGCCAGCGCGATGGCACAACGACCGAGGGTCGCATCGCCCTTACCCTCAACGTTCCCCTGTATATGGGCGGCGGAACCCAGGCCGGCGTGCGACAGCAGCGCTCCCAGGTGACGGTGGCAGAGCAGTCGCTAGAGACAGTACGTCGGGATGTCCGGGTAAACACGCGCAGCCTGTTCCGTACCGTGAATACCAACATCGAGTCTGCCTCTGCGCTGGAACAAACCATCATTTCCCGCCGCAGTGCATTGGATGCCACCCGCGCCGGTTACGAAGTGGGTACACGGAACATCGTGGAAGTGCTGGATGCGGAACGGAACTATTACGTGGCATTGCGTGACTTTGCCAATGCCCGTTATGACTACGTGATTAACACCCTGAACCTGAAACAGGCGGCTGGCACCCTCAGCCCTCAGGATCTGGTAGACCTGAACAACTGGCTGAGCGCATCAGCACCGGGGATTGAAGCCATGGCTAACGAGCAGGAAACCATCGACAACCCCTCCCAGTAAACTGATGAAAATCAGGCCGGGGCACCATGCCCCGGCCAATACAAAACACCGGTATCACGCCTTAGACCCGCTCAACTATCCCATCAACCACTTTCTCGAGCGCACCACGGTTGGCATTCACAACCGCCAGCGCGTTGTGACCCGCGTTTTGCGCAGAAGCTCTGTCCGAAAAGAGATGAACAACGCACCGGGCAAGAGACTCCGCTGAATCCGTAATAAACAGACCCTGTCCTGAATCAAGGCGGTCGTAAATGTTTTCGAAATTGAATATGTGCGGCCCGGAAACAACGGGTATTCCCCAAGCGGCTGGCTCCAGCGGGTTGTGGCCGCCACGTTCAATCAGCGAGCCGCCCACAAAGGCCACATCGGAGGCGCCGTAAAGCATTAGCAATTCACCCATGGTGTCACCAAGATACACCTCGCGCCCTACCTTTCCGCCCCCGTCACTTCCTGACTGGGACCGACGGACAAGAGAGAGCCCCATGGCGTCAATGAGCCTGGCCACATCATCAAAACGCTCTGGATGCCGCGGCACAATCATCAGCAATGCGTTCGGGAAATGCTCGAGGATTTGTTGGTGAGCCTCCAATATCTGGCGATCCTCACCGTCGTGGGTACTGGCTGCAATCCAAACCGGACGGTCAGCGCCCAGCGCCGCCCTCAGCCCCGAAGATTCGGCGCGTACTTCGTCCGAGACCTCAACATCAAACTTGATACTGCCGGTCACCGACACCGATTCCGGCGTGGCCCCAATACGCAGGAACCGGCCAGCGTCTTCCTCTGCTTGCGCGGCTATCCAGCTAATACTGCGGAGCAGCGGGCGAACCAGTGACGCCACCCGCTCATATCCCCGCGCGGAACGGCTGGAAAGGCGCGCATTAATGAGGAAAATGGGCACTTGGCGTTGGCGACTAAGAGCAATCATATTGGGCCAAAGCTCAGTTTCCATAATCACAAGCGCCCGGGGCCTTACGCGGCCAACAAACCGGCGCACCGCACCGGGTGTGTCATATGGTGAGAAAGCATAGTGGACCCGGTCACCGAACAAAGCCCTGGCTCGGGCCGAGCCGGTCGGCGTCATCGCGGTCATCAATATGGGGATATCAGGATTACGCCTCAGCAAAGCTTTCACCAGGGGGGCGGCGGCAATGGTTTCACCCACCGATACGGCATGAACCCATATGACCGGCTCATCGAAGGCCTCCACGTACCCCAGGCGCTCCTGCCAGCGCACGAACGCTTCAGGATTGGTACGCCCGATCCACCACAATCGCAGCAACACAAACGGCAGCGCGATGCGGAAAAAAAGGGAGTAGAAAAAATGAAGCATGGTAACTCCGGCCGGGTCGATGCGGCGATCATTCTACATAAAGCGGTGGCCGGCGTCTGCGACCTGGAATTCATGATTTTCCGCAACTTGCGGATATTGCGGCTTTAGCCGGAGATAATGGCCCTGCTAAACTCCGGTTCTTGCCGTTAAAAATCATCAGGGACTGACACGAGTGAAGACCGCTAAACAGAGAACTCGCGACACCCGCTATACCAGCTACCTACATCCGCGCTGGTGGCCAACCTGGATCGGGGTCGCTGCCATGTGGCTGGGTGCCCAATTGCCACTGAAGTTACAATGGTGGCTGGGAAAACGGATTGGTGACATCGCCTATCGCTTTGCCGGCCATCGCAAGCAAATCACCGATGTGAATATTCGCCTGTGCTTTCCAGAGTTATCCGAAACGGAAAAGCAGACACTGGTGAAGGCGTCATTCCGCGCCAACGGCATCGGTGTCATGGAGATTGGGCTGGCCTGGTTCCGCAGTCCCACCAGCTTCATGCCCATTACAGAAGTCCACGGCCTTGAACATGTCGACGCTGCGCTTGCCAGAGGCAAGGGCATCCTGTTGCTGGGCGGTCACTACAGCACCCTTGACTTGGGGGGCGCCCTGGTCACCGAATACATTGAGGCCGACGTGATGCAGCGCGACCATAACAACCCATTGATGAACGCGGTGATGACCCGCGCCAGGGAACGTCGTTATGGGGTGGCACTGGACAGCCGGAACCTGCGCGGCCTGCTCAAACAGCTCAAAAACAACCGTATCGTCTGGTACGCCACAGATCAGGACTACGGCCGCAAAGGCATCGTTTTTGCCCCATTTTTCGGAGTGCCTGCGGGGTCCATCACCGCCACCTCGCGCATAGCCGACCGTAGCGGCTGTGCCGTGGTGCCGTTCAGCCATTTCCGACGGGAACACGCTCCAGGGTACGATATCTACTTCCATCCTCCACTGGAGAACTTTCCTTCCGGAGATGACATGGCGGACGCCACATTGGTAAACAAAACCATCGAAAACGAAATCCGAAAACACCCGGACCAGTACCTCTGGATGCATCGCCGCTTCAAGACCCGTCCTTCCAGGGAAGATCCCAACCTGTACAGCAAGGACGCAAACTGAATGCGCTCCCACACGGGTTCACCCGCCCCGGTTGTCTGGCTACTGACCGATAATAAGCCTGGCCATCACAACCAGCTGAAAGGGTTGGGCAACCGGCTTCGGGTGCTGGCTGGTGCCAGCGTGAGTGAAATTGATGCGACCGAAGCGCCCCCGCCCTTGTGGCGGGCGCTGCTTGGCGTTGCGCCGGCCATGGATAAAGCCCTGGGAAGACCAAACCTGATTATCGCAGCCGGCAGCGGTACTCATCGCCTGTTGTTATCCCTGCGGCGGCTCCGAAAGGTAAAAACCGTGGTTTTAATGAAACCGGGCTTCCCTCTCAGCTGGGTCGATGCGGCCATCATTCCAGAACACGATAAGGTCCCCCCAGCCAGACATGTCCTTGCCACCGAAGGTGTCATAAACGCAATCACGCCCCTGGCCAGAATTACCGACAAACCCGAAGGCCTTGTTCTCGTAGGCGGCCCCTCACCCCATTTCGACTGGGATGACGACGTTATTCTCGGACAGTTATCCCAGCTAATGGGTCGCTACCCGGAATGGCGCTGGACGATCAGCGGCTCTCGCCGTACGCCCGAAAACCTGTTGATGCAACTGAACGACCTGGCAGGCCCGAAGGTCACGGTCGTGGATTCCAAGCGAACGCACGCCAGCTGGCTTCCCCACCAACTCGCCGCCTCCCGCGCGGTGTGGGTCACACCAGACAGCGCCTCCATGGCCTGCGAAGCTGCCACCTCCGGCGTGCCTACGGGTCTGTTTGAGCTCGCGCCCAAGAATAACAGCCGGGTCGCCCGGGGCATGGCCAGCCTGGTAGAGAAAGGGTACGTTGCGCACTGGAGTGACCATGCCTCGGTTATGGCTGGAAAATTGCGCGGAT
This sequence comes from Marinobacter sp. M5B, assembly GCF_042604615.1. NCBI lineage: Bacteria > Pseudomonadati > Pseudomonadota > Gammaproteobacteria > Pseudomonadales > Marinobacteraceae > Marinobacter > Marinobacter sp. M5B. The sequence continues at coordinate 1,018,808 of NZ_CP156894.1, read as the reverse complement.
CGCAGGAGCTTTGGGAGGCTGATAGGGCCGCAAGGTGGCTGATTGAACACTTTTTAAGGGGAGGCAAACGTTGAGGATTCTGCAGGCGTTACCCGCGCTATACAGTGGCGGGGTGGAACGAGGCACCGTGGAGTTCGCCGCCGACCTGGTGAAACGTGGGCACGAGTCCTATGTGGTTTCGAAAGGCGGCCCCATGGCGGAGCAGCTTCGTGGGCAAGGCTCGGAACACATTTTCATGCCAATACACCGGAAGAACCCGGCGTCATTCGGACAAATCCTGCCCATGCGCAAGCTGCTTCTGGAGCTGAAACCGGACATCATACATGTCCGCTCCCGTATGCCCGCCTGGATCATCTTCCTGGCTCTGAAGACCATTCCAGCCAACCAGCGCCCGGCCGTCGTCTCAACCTTTCACGGCATGTATTCCGTGACCCCCTACAGCGCCATCATGACCCGGGCTGATCACATCATCGCCGTGTCCGGTTGTGTTCGGGATTATGTGCTGAACAAATACCCGGTGCCGGAAGAAAAACTGACCGTCATCCAACGGGGCGTGGACGTGAGTGCTTTTCGACAACGGGAGCTCAGCCCACAATGGCTGGACCGCTGGTTCCGGCAGTACCCACAATTGGCCCAGAAAAAGATCATCATGATGCCCGGGCGCATTTCCCGCTGGAAAGGCCAACTGGACTTCCTGGCCATGATGGCGCAGCTGGTGCAAAAACGACCGGACTGCCACGGCATCATTGTCGGCGGCGCTGAACCTGGCAAGGAGCAGTTTCTGGAGGAGCTGGAAAAGGAACGTGCCCGCCTGAACCTGACCGACAAGGTGAGTTTCCTCGGCCAGCGCAACGATATGACCACCCTCTACCTTCTGGCGGACGTGGTCTGCCACATGTCCACGAAACCAGAACCTTTCGGTCGCACCGTTACCGAAGCCCTGGCCTCCGGCACACCGGTGGCCGCCTTTGACCGAGGTGGCGCAGCCGAAACACTGCGCGCTTGTTTCTCCGACGGATTGGTACCGCCAGACAATATAGAAGCGTTTGCCCAGACCGCGCTCGCCCTCCTCGACAATCCCCGACCTGAGATAGAGATACCGTGGCGATTCCAACTGGAAGCACAGACCGAAACTACGCTGAAGGTCTATGAGAACCTTCTTGCGCGGAGGCCTGCGCACCAATGAATGCGCAAGGCCCGCTGACAATCGCGCTGATCATCGCCACACCCGGCACAGGCTGGGGCGGTATGGAAACGCACACAGCCGACCTCGCGAACGCCCTCTCGACAAGAGGCCACACCGTTCACGTTCTGGCACACAGCCACTACAGCGAACGCTTCGCCTCGCCGGTTTGTTTCCATCCACTGCCCGTGCAGCTCGGCCGACGCAACCCCTGGCTGCACTACCGCCTGCGGCGACAGCTTCGCTCCATCCACCCGGATATCGTTCATGCCCAGGGCAACAAGGCCGCTAACCTGGTCAGTTCAGTCCGTCATCTGAACAGTGCAACAGTGGGTACGCTTCATGGCACCAAGCGCTCCCATAAGGGATTTGAGCGGCTAGATGGCGTGATTGGTGTCAGCCGTGATATTACCGACACCATTGCCCACGCCAATGCTCGGCTGATCCACAATGGCTTACCGCCTGTGGACACCTCCGGCGAAGAAAAGATGGAGGCCCCGACCTTCGAAATTCCTGCAGATCGCCCTCTCCTGTTAGCCGCAGGCCGTCTGGAACCAGTCAAACAGTTCGACCGGCTGATTCGCGCCTGGGCCAGGGCCGACTGCGGTGGCAGTCTGGTTATCCTGGGTGATGGTAGCCAGCGTGCTCAACTAGGTACCCTGATTCAGGAGCTGGACGTCTCAGACCACGTACTGCTTCCAGGCCATGAGCTCCATATGAAGCCCTGGCTCCAGGCCGCCACCGCCTGCATCATCAGCTCCAGCCGCGAAGGTTTTCCTTATATCATGGTGGAAGCGCTGATGGCGGGTTGCCCGGTACTGTCAACGCCAGTCAGCGGAGTGGGGGAATTCCTGCCTGAACAGAGTATTGCCGCGTCTGACCGCGTTGAGGATATCGCCACACTGGTTCGCACCAATCTCCGCAACCCGATGGTTATGAGGGATTCCCAAAACAGCAGTTTCCTGTGGGCCCGGGAGCAACTCAGCCTTGAGGCGATGGTATCGAAGACGGAGGCTTTCTATCGGGACCTGTTGACCAGTATGTCGACAGCGCACTAATCACCGTATCCGCCAGGAGTCGATGCCCTGTTTCGGTAAGGTGAGTTCCATCTGCCATCAAGGACTCGGCTTTCTGCTGCCATAATGGGCGGTAGGCATCAGCAAGAAACGCATTTGGCTCACGTTCGGCTAACTCTCGCAGGCCCTCATTGTAGCGCTCAATGCGCGGGTTCCGGGGTTCGTCGAGGTTCGGCGGCGTGGACACCAACGCGAACAGGGTGTCGGGGGCCGAGCGCAACACACGCTCAATATTGCCCAGATACTCGTCCAGCGGCACCTGCTCCACCGCGCCCCAACGATCCTGCAGGTGGAGACGCCGGGCCCATTTCTTCAGCTTTTTGACGAGCTTCCGGGCAAGCTTCCTGCGGGGGCTGTCCGGGTAATAAAGCACGTAGGGCGCACCACGAAAGGTGAGCCAGGAATCAACGAGCCCATACTGAATAAACACCAATTGATAATTCCTGGGCGGGAAGGCCTCAGCATACTGAAGCAGCTCACGGGTTGTGCTCATGGTATGACCACAATTGGTGAGCGAAAGGCCCAATTGCTTCGCAACGATCTGCGGCCAGACCGGTTCATGATAGTCTTTCAGGCCCTCGGTATTACAATCACCGTAGGCAATACAACCGTTCATAACGTGGCTTCCCGAGGCTTCCGTTGCACAAGGCAATAAAACGAGATTCGGATACGATCCATGATTGACCTGTCAGGCATTGAGCCATTCGCCTCTGGCTACAACCGACACTGCTACCGGCATCCGGATGATCCGGCATTGTGTCTCAAAGTACTGCGGCCTGAAAACATCGAAGTGCGTTTCCAGCGCCAGTCCTGGCCAAAGAAAATGCTCGGCAGAGCGAGGATTGATGACAACCGCCAGGAACTCCGGGCGCATCAACAGCAAGCCATCCGGGCGCTGATCAACGATGGCCACGACGAACTGGTCTGGGCGCACCTGCCGCAATTTCATGGCGCGGTGGAAACCTCGCTCGGCCTGGCAAACATGAGTGAGCTCCTCTTCGATGACCACGGCCTACCGGGCGAAACGCTCGAACACTACCTGAAACACCGGGGGTTTGATCAACCGATTCGGGACGCTGCAGACCGCTTCTGCAACTGGTTACTCGAAACCGGAATCCTCACCCGGAACCTGCTGCCCCACAACTTGGTGATCGCCGACAGGGGCGGACAACCGGAGCTGTTTCTGGTTGACGGGCTCGGCGCCCCCACCATCCCCGACAAATTGGCCACCCTCTCCGCTTGGCGAAAGCGATACATTAGCCGCCGTATCCGGCGCTTTTACCTGAGAATTGGCTGGGAAACCGGCGACCGAAGCACCAGCTGGGAAGCCTCACAGAGGCTGTAATGGCCAGCGGTGACATTCATCAACCTTGCCGCCCACGCCGGATGGTGGTAGCTTCCGCTCATCCTGTTTCCTGTTGATAGTCCTCTGGATTATGGCGTTTTCCAAAGCAACGTTTCTGATTATCGCTCTCCGGCTTGCCGGTAAACTCCCCCTGCGTGGCGCCCAGCTTATCGGGCGCTTCCTTGGCATGATCAGCTGGATGTCCAGATCCCAGTACCGTAAGGTTACCGACATCAACCTGAAAATCTGCCTGCCGGAGCTGACGGACGACCAGCATGATCGAATGGTGCGCTCCAGCCTGCGGCACACCGGCCAGACCATGATGGAAATCCCCCTGATGTGGGAGTGGCCAGTGGAACGCTGCCTGGGCCTGATCCGCGAGATCGAAGGCGAAGAACTGCTCGCAGAGGCAAAAAAGGACGGCCGGGGGCTGTTGCTGCTGGCACCGCATCTCGGCAACTGGGAGCTCACCGGGCTTTACTTTTCCTCACGGTACCGCATGGCAGCCCTCTACAGCCCGCCCCATATCCGGGAATTCGAGGATTACATGATCCAGGTTCGCGGGCGCATGGGCTCGGAGCTGGTTCGAGGTGACCGTCGCGGGCTGGCAAGACTGATCACCCTGCTGCGGGAAGGTGAGGTCGCCGGTATCCTCCCGGACCAGAGTCCAAGGGGCAAAGGCAACGCGTATGCCCCCTTCTTCGGCATGGAAGTGCGCACCATGACCCTGGTCTCGAAGTTGTTGCAGAAGTCCGGCGCCAAACCCCTGGTCACCTACTCCGAACGCCTGAAAGACGGCGAAGGTTTCCGGCTGGTGATTCGCGAGTGCGAGCCTGGCATTGCCGACCCGGACCCGGTGACCGCCACAACTGCCCTGAACAAATCCATTGAAGATGTGGTACGGGAAGTGCCGGAACAATACCAGTGGGAATACAAACGCTTTCGCCATCGACCACCCGGCCTCCCCCACCCTTACCGGCCCGGTAGAGTGTGTAAGTAATTCCCCCCTCACACAGCCGGTGCCCGCGGAGTACTAAAACTGTATAATCCGCGTACCGAAGCAGTCTCCAAGACTGTCTTGTTTTACCTGAATAAAGGCCGGGCCGGATCCATGTCACCAGAACGCATTGGCGTAGTCATCACTACCTACAATTCCCCACTATGGCTGAGCAAGGTTCTGACGGGCTATGAAAACCAGAGCCAGCCGGACTTTCGGGTGATCATTGCTGATGACGGGTCAACCAACGAGACCCGCGACCTCATCGACCGGTTCCGCGAGCGCGGTATCCTGCAGATCGACCACGTGTGGCACGAGGACGACGGCTTTCGCAAGTGCCAGATCCTCAACAAGGCCATCCGGGAAACCGACTGCGACTATCTGATCTTCACGGACGGCGACTGCATCCCGGAACCGGACTTCATCGCCACCCATCAACGGCTGGCCGAACCAGGAGTTTTCCTGTCCGGCGGATACATCAAACTCACCATGCCGGTTTCAGAAGCGATTTCCGACGACGATATCCGCAGCGGTGTCATCTTTGACCCCCAGTGGCTGGTCAGTAAGGGCCAACCGAAGAACCACAAGCTCTGGAAGCTGTCCAGCTCATCCCTGAAGAAGACATTCCTGAATGCCATCACGCCGGCAGCCGCCAGTTGGAATGGCATGAACAGCTCCACCTGGACCAAAGACCTGATTGCCGTTAATGGCTTCAACGAAGACATGCAATACGGTGGCCTGGACCGCGAACTTGGCGAGCGCCTCTGGAACTTTGGTCACAAATCCCGGCAGATTCGCTACAGCACCGTGTGCCTGCATCTGGACCATGCCCGCGGTTACTCCAAGCCGGAAATCTGGGCAAAGAACCGGGCTATCCGCAAGGCCGTTAAGGACAACCGCACCTTCTGGGCCGAAAACGGCATTGAGAAGAGCCGCACTGCATGACCGAGCAAGGAAGCATGAGAACCCTGGTTGTGATCCACAGCCTGAAAATGGGCGGCATGGAACGGGTGGCCGTTAACCTGGCGGATGCCTTTGCGGACGAGGGCCACGAGAGTCACCTGCTGTCCTGCCGCAATCGCCCCAATGATCTCAGCCCTGCCAATTCTGCCGTTCACCTGCATCACTTCGATCAGTTCCAGGCGTTGATGAAATCGGTTATCGGTATTCCAGTTTTCCTGTTATCCCGCCTTCTACTGGGTGTACTGTTGCCGAAATCCCACTTTATGTGGGTTGGCTGGCTAAGCGGGTGGCTGCTGAAGAGACACATTCGCGGCCTGGAAAAGCGCTTCGGGCGTTTCGACCGCATTGTTTTCCGAGGCCTGGGTACCTTCAAGTATTTCTGGTCGTTCCGGGATGACCGCAATGTGTACGTGCTCGAAAACGTTATTCATTATGATCGCCCTCTGTGGCAGAAAAAGCTGGAATGGCAACTGGTCTTCAATAACCGACACCTGGCTTGCGTTTCCTCTGGTGTGCTGGACTCCGCTCAGGAGGCGTTCAAAAAGGGGGAGATTGAACCGAAAAGCCAGCGGGTGATCACCAACCCCTGCCCGGTGGAGCAGATTAACGCGTTGGCGCAAGAGGCCGACCCGGACATTCCAGCGGAGCCCTATATCCTCAATGTCGCTCGGCTCGTGCCTCAGAAAGGCCACGCCTTGCTGCTGGAAGCCTACAAGCAATCAGGAATCGCTCACAAGCTGGTCATTGTAGGCGAGGGTCCGTTGAAAAACGATTTGGAGGAGAAAGCGAAGGCCCTAGGCATCGCTGACCGCGTCTTCTTCGCGGGCAAACGCAGAAACCCCTACCCCTGGATGAAGCAGGCGGAACTGTTTGTGCTGGCCTCAGAATATGAGGGCCTGGGCATCGTATTGACCGAGGCCCTGGCCTGCAACACGCCGATCATGGCTGTAGAGAGCCGCGGTGGCGTACGGGATGTGTTCCGTGGCGAATTGGAGGATTTCCTGACGCCACGCACCGTGGATGGTCTGGCAAGCGGGCTCGCAACCGTGGTTAACCGCCTACCGGTCACCGTGAAACCGGAGTGGCTTGCGCCTTTCCGCAGCCGGGTGGTGGTGAGCGACTTTCTCGAATCCCCGGAAAAGCAAAGCCAACATGACTGAGCACGCCCAACCTCTCAATATTCTGGTAGCGGGCATTTATTGGTCCGGTTCCGGTGCTGTAGTGGATTACCTCAAGGGACACCCGGACTGCGTCGTGCCCCGGGGTGAATTTACCGACTTCAAACGGAGTGGACGAATCGGCAGCCTTCTGGAGGCGGACTCACCCTTCAAGGCAAAATGGCTTGCCAGGATGATGTGGTTCGAAACCGCCATGGGCAAACTGCCTGCAGCACAGCTTAAAAAAGCGCGAGGCGCAGACCAGGCCAAGCTTGCTCCAAAGGAGCAGGTGAGACACAACCAGTTGAAGCTTGAATACCTTGGCCGCTATCGGAAACATTTAGCCAAAGGCGGTGCGCCCTCGGATAGCCGGATATGGAACGATTGGATGCACGCCGTCGGCCAGGCGTACGCTGCTAGGGAAAAGGCCATCGTCTGGAACCAGCCGATCTGGGTCGGCAAACACGAAGGGACCTGGCCCGCTGTCTTTACCCCCTTCAAACTGATCGTGGTTCACCGAGATCCAGTGGACCAGTTTGCCGAAGTCGTCCGCCAGGGCAAGATCGGCAAGCGTAAATCCGACCCCGCGTTCAATGATAGCGAGAACGACGACATTGCCTATGTGCTCAAAGGCATCGCCGCAAAAATGGAAAGCCTGATGGCGCTTCAGGCGCAGTTGGGCGAAAGTTATATGCTTGCAGTGAGCTTTGAACGCTTCGTGAAAGACCACAAAACGGAAGCCCGGAGAGTCTGTGACTTCCTGGATTTCCCGGAAGCGCAACTGCCGTCAGCGCCGTTCAATCCTTCCTACTCCATCCGCAATGTCGGCATCGGAGACACGGACCAAATCCGCGGCATGGTCAAGGATCACCAGCCCCTTGTCGACCGACTATATGACCTGAGAACTCAGTTCGATAACGCGCAGTAGGATGCCAACTCACCTTTTTCCGCCATCGAGGAATAGGCTTCCAGCTCATCCGCGGTATCCACTTCCAGCCAACCGTTGTCCACCAGGCAGGCCTTCACCGGCCAGCCGGTGTCAATCAGGTGCTGGATAAAGCTCGTCATGTACATGTTATCGAAGTCCTTGCCATCGTAGGTGGCGCTACGGTCCAGTCTATCGAAAACATCGAGAAACGCCTGCACCTGATCGCCCCGGATCTTGATCAGCCCCATGTATTGAGCCTGGACCTGGCTGTAATCACTGGGCTTCTTGCCAAGCTCAGTCACAAAACCGGATTCGTTCATAACGAAGGTTTCCGCGTCATCCAACGGCTCCTCCATTCTTAATTGCCACAGGCGCTTCCACTTACGGTCCGCAGCCAGACAAACCGGCGCATCGCAGTCCAGAACGATTTTCAGAACCGTAGGCTCATAGACGATATCCCCGTAACTGATCAGCAGATCCTCGCCGGGCTTCATCTTCTCGCGCGCGCAAAAGAGCGTGCGGACCATGTTGGTGGTTGCGTACTCGGGATTGAGGACGAGATCACCGCCTAGAGTGTCCAGGTCATCCGACCGATAGCCGCCGATGACGGTAATGCCATTGCTCACTCCGCAAGCTGCCATCGCCGCCATCTGACGATGAAGCAGAGGCTTGCCCGCCAGCGCCACCATGCATTTGGGGCGGTCGTTGGTGTAGGGGCGAAGTCGGGTGCCCTGCCCGGCGGCCAGTATCAGTGTTTGCATGGGGTACCTCTGAAAATACAGTTGAAAAGTTGTTTGTCGCGCTCAGTGAACGGCGCCTCCCGCTCCGGGTGCCACATGATGCCAGCCCAAGGCAGGCTACGATGCACATACGCCTCGATATCGCCTTCCGGGCTCAGCAACTGGGGGATGAGTTCCGCCGCCAGACCCTCCGGGGCAATCCCCCAGTTATGGAAACTGTTGACGTCCTGGTAGGGGCGAAACCAGCTATTTGTCTGTTCAGTTGGTGTCACCGCGTGTCGCACGGCGGTATGACCGGAGACCGGGGTAAGCTGCCCGCCCAGCCAGACGTTCATCATCTGCAGTCCCCGACAGACTCCGATAACTGGCCACCCCCGCTCGCGTGCAAGCGAAAGCAGGGTTCGTTCCGTCTCATCTCGCTCTGCCGACGTGTTGATGGCATCAGGCAGGTGAGTGAGATCATTGCCACCCGACAGGATCAGCCCCTCAATTCCCGTCGATGCCAGCCATTCGTTGAGATTGGACAGCGAGTTGGGAATGGGCACGGGCGTGAACCCCTGTGCCTCAAGAAACCGGAACCATTGCTGATCCAGGCAATCCCGGTGCTCACCATAAGACGCAACCACTTCCACGCGCTGACTGATTCCAATGCGCATCTTAACGGATGACCTCAATTCGCTTGTTGACGGGGTCCAGTTCCAGCACGGTTGCCCTCGCCAATGCCTCATACTTCCCCTCGCCTACGCCAATGGCGGCAGGTAGTCCAAACTCTGCGGCCCGTATGGCCATGTGGGAATTGGCACCGCCATACATGGTAACCAACCCGGCAATGCCATGGCCAAACAGCCAGTCATAACCGGGGTCGGCCTGGGGAATCATGGCAATTTTGCCGGACAGGTTACTCCGCTCGTCAGTGGCTCGTTTTTGCAGATCGACGCACTCGGCGGAGATCTTCCCGGCACCCACGAAATTCGCGTGGCTATCAGTGTACAGGAAGGCGTAAAAGTCACTTTCTGACAGCAGCAAGGGGGGTAATTCAACCATAGCCGCTGCCCGGCTGGCCTCATAACCTTCGGTAGCCTGGTCTGCCAGCCAGGAGGCCTCATCGGCCACCGCCACGGTTCCTGACCTCAACGCGGACAGGGCTTCAACGGAAATACACGCCATCTGCTCCCGCGTTACCCCATGACGCTCTCCGTAACCCGCCAGGCAATTCAGGGCCAGAGAAAGATGCCGGGTAAACACAAACTTGGCGTACTCACGGCCCTCGATGGCATTACGCATAAAACGCTCAAGCTGCTCAATGTCACCGGGCAAACCGGCATCTGAAACCGCCTGCGCGAACGTCTGCCTCTCATTTTCCCACGCGTCCAGAGCGATATGGGAACCCGAGTCGGCGTGCAACTCCGACGCTGAACGCTCAATCACCGGAACCAGGAAATGCTCAGGGTTATCGCCATAACAGGGCGAGGTTATGTCGTAGGTACCTGGCCGCAAGTGCCCATATTGTTGGGTGAAGGCGGCCATGGACAATTCTTGACGAGCCACCTTCGCAGCATCGTCGGTAAACCGGTGGGAAACCGTGCGGATAGAGTTGAGGAACGCATCCATGGCGCCCTGGGACAACACACCTTTTTCGACGGCCGACCGAAGCAATGTGATCGCAACAAAGGCACTGCGGGCAAGATGGGCAAACGCCAGGGTTCCGTATCGCCGACACTCTTCAAGCAGCGACAGTGCATCGTCCAGACTGGAGGCATCAGTGTTCCGGAAACACGCCAGCCGCTCTTCGAAGCGGTCAATTACTTGCAGATCCGCGTCGGTTCGAGCGATGGCGCAGGCAGTGATGGTTTTCAATCCCACGCCAAGCCGATCTGCCTCATCGGCATTAAAACCACCCTCGTGGATCAAACGTTCCCGCCAGCGCTCAAAATCCAGCGCGTAGCAGGTAGGCACCACATCAAACTCAACTTTGTCGTGTAGATGCGGGTGGCGACGTAACCACTCCATGTAGAAGTCCACCAGCCGCCCTGCCAAGCCGTCATCCAGGGATTGCGGAATGAAAGAGTTGAAGCTGGCGCGAATATCCACGTAAGGGTGCCCGGCAAACATCCTGAGCAACGGCTGGGGGCGAACGTCCCGATAACCGTATTCCGCTCTCTGGGCTGCCCACACGTCGTCCATGATCAGATAGCGATACAGGCTGGATGCCAGTCGTCCCGGCCGGGTGCCGATGATTTCAGCCGGGTTCCAGTCCGGCATCACACCGAAATAGGCACGCTTGCCGACAACAAATGGCGCTGGAGCCTGCCACTGCCGAAATCGATCCACGGCGTTCGTCAGCAAGCTCTCTGCCGCATCACTCTGAGTGAGCTCGTGCTGAACCGCAATCGGGCGCACCTGAAGGATATGGATCAGTCCGCCCTCAGTGATAGCGAATTCCATATCGAGAGAATCGAAATCCAACAGGTCCTCGACTTCCCTCAGCGCTGGCATCAGTCCCGCCAGGTTCTCCGGCACCCGTACCAGCTTCTCCGGAGCATCCCGATGAACAAAGAGGGTTTTGTGATCCCGGCTGGCACCGCTGGTGATGGACTCGGTGCTATTCGTAGTATCGTCGTAATTCACGACATAATACGGAGCCCCCGAGGACAGGGTTTTGGTGAACGCCACACCACTGGCAATCACCTGTTCCAGCATCGGCTGCACCAGAACCTGATTGTCGGGGTGGCCATCGGGATAGGAGGCAATGACCTTCTCAATGGCGGCTCTAAGCTCGCCTTCACTCTGGCGACTGACATTGAGAACACTGGTGTAAGCGCCAGCGTTGGATACCCCGAACCCGTCCTCTGACAAGGCACTGCTGCGGACAACCAGTTTTTCCGTTTCCGATAGGCGCGCCCCGATCCGGGCGAGTACTTCTGTGTCCAAGTCCTGCCATTCGGCAACCGTAAAGCTGACCTGGTCTTCAATACGACTTCTCGTAACCACGCCCTGCAAACGATGGAGCGTCTGCGCCTTGGTGCCCAGGATAAACCGACTGAGATCGTTCGGCTCGTTCAGTTCTGCCCATCCACCGGCCACATCCACCGCAGCCACACTGAACCCACGAACCCGCAACAGCTCAAGAAGCTGGGTGAGGCTGCCCTTGCGTATGGCTTCCGGAAAATCCGACTGCCCCGCCAGAAAACCCGCAACCTTGGGCTGCAGCCGAACCAGACCAACGAATTCGGCATCGGCCAGTTCGGGAAGGATATCCCGCCCCAAACGGGTGATCCGGCCGCCGTGCACGTTCACTTTTTCACATCGCTGTAAATCCTCTTCAGAGCGCCCCTCAAACCGGTGACGCCAATTGCTATCCACCAAAACGGCTATATCCGCCTCACTGGAGGATAAAGATTGCACCGCGGAATCCCGAAACAGCACGTCGGAATAGGACACGTAGTGAACGACGCGATCATTCAGTGGCGCTTCCAGCAACGACGCCGCCGCACCGGTGGATTGCCAATGAGGGTTCACCGAATAGTGAAGCTCGGGATAACGCTCGGCAATTTCATCCAGCTGGTATCCGCCCACGAAATGAACGTCGGGCTCTACTGCGCGCATGGAGTGCAATACCCAGTCCAGTACCCGCCTGCGACCGGTTGTGCCCCGGAGCACACTATGCTGTTCGCCGCTGAACGGCTTGCCAGCGCCGAGGATGATGAGGCGTGTCTGGTGTGCTCGCTCCGTTGTTCCCATGAATCAACAATCACTCATTCAATTGACGACAAATCCCCAGATTCCACGAGGGACAAAACCTGATGTAAACTCCGTAGTTTACATCATAGGCGAGCAGACGGCGGCATGGGTATTACCGAAAAATCCAGATTCGAGCAGCTACGAAGGAACTGGAACAGCCGCCTCCGAGCGTGGCAAACGGATCGACAGAACAAGGCATTATATGGGGAAGACGCGCCGAGGTTTGCCGAACAACTGTGGGTGCCGATTTCCGAGCTTGAATTTGCCGTCAAGGCGGGAAGCTCAAAACAAAGCGGACAAATCATCCGTTCCTGGCCCACCGGGGGGCTGGGGCGCGTCGATCAAACCGTCGCCATAAAGGCGTGTGTAGCCCACTGGCGGGGCGGGTTGTCGTGGGAAGAAACGGGCATTTACGACGCAATGATGGATCAGATACGGAAGCACGGAAAGGTAGACCGCCTCAGGACACTTGAAGACGTTAAACTCCGGTACCGGCAGCTTGATGCCCTATACGAAAGCGTGCGACAAGCAGGGCGCCTGAGCCCCAGAGATGAGCTGATCCCTGGGAACTTCCGGGAAGAGGGAGGGATACTCGTCAACATTGGTCCAGACGGCAAGCCCTACTTCGGCAGGAAAGGCAATCATCGTTTAGCGATGGCGATCGCGGCAGGCATTGACCGCATTCCTGCGCAGCTTGGGGTTGTTCATATCGAGGGTCTACCTGCACTTCCTGATTATCGAAATGCGCCACCGAATGAAACAGCCAACTAACAGAATCAAGATCCGCCAGCTTTCGACGACAAGAAAAGCGATAGCATAAGCCTCTTAAGAGCTCTGACATCCAAAGGACTGATTCGCAGAAGCCGCAATAGCGTCGAGCGGTAGTCAGCAATCAGACCCGCATCTTTTTGCCTGCGCGCGAGTAAATTCAGGTAACGGGAGGCCAACTTGGGATGCTGGGCAATGAAACCTGCATGCCGGTCCGCAATCAGGGTGTCGCACTTCGCCTGCTTGAGTAGATTATCGCTGGTACTCAGGCGCGGGCCAGAGTGAATGAAAAAGTTCACCAATGGAGCCTGAACGGAACCACAACCACTCCCCTCACTTAACATTCGAAAAACCAGCTCCCGATCTTCGGAAACCGTCAGGGATTCGTCAAAACCTCCAATTCGGCGTATTGATTCTGCTCTGAACATCATGCCCGTCGTACGGGTGTATGCTGTCGCGGCATACGCGACTTCATCGGCCTTGTGGTGACGACGGATAAGGCAAGAATGCTGCTGGGCCTCCGAGGTGTCACCCGAGGAAACATCCAACACGCGCAGAGCCGGCCAGGCAAAGTCGATTTCGTCACCGTATTGTTCGAATAACTCGAGCATTTTGCCAGCATAATCCGGAAGCAAGGTGTCATCATCGTCCAGAAAAGCGATGTACTCCCCATTCGCCAGAGACAGCCCAGCATTGCGGGCTGCAGATACACCCTGGGCGATTGAATGGCGATGCACACGAACCCGCTCATCCTCGCCTTCGTAGTCAACTGGCACGCTGCTGCCATCATCAACCACAATTACCTCCAGATCGGAAAGCGACTGGTCGACCGCCGACTCGATGGCCTTTGCGAGCATGTCAGGGCGATTGTGGGTCGGGATAATGATCGATAGTTTAGTCATATACCTTGAAGCGTCGAACGTTAAGGAACAGATTGTAGCGGAACTCCTCGATGGATTCAGATTCCGCCAGGCACGAATTCTGTACCCAACCATGTTGTTTTGTTGCGCAACGACTGGGATCATGGGTCGCGAACCGCCAAAGTAACGGAACCTGCCATGCCACGACCAAAAACCAAAGCCAGAACCCAGATCAAACATCTTCTTAGACTTCGGTATCACAAGGCAATTCAGCGCTCGTATCGCCTTGAAAAATTCAATGAATACAACATGATATTCATACATATACCAAAGGCGGCAGGCACCGCCATTAATCAGGGGCTTTTTGGTCGATTAGCCGGACTGGGGCACGTGTCTTGCCAAAAATATCTACAGATATATGGCAATGCGAACTTCAACTCGATGTTCAAGTTCACCTTCACACGCAACCCTTATGATCGTTTCGTTTCGGCCTACGAATATCTAAGAACCGGAGGGAACAATTCCCACGACCTCCTTTTTAAGAGAGAGGCCATTGATAAGTATAAAGATTTCGATGACTTCGTGTTGAATGGGTTTGCTAAAAACGAAAAGATGCAGAGGCACATCCACTTCAAAAAGCAAGCCGACTTTCTTTACATTGACAACAAGATTGCAGTTGATTTTGTTGGTCGCCACGAAAATATCCAGAAGGATTACCAATACATCGCGAGTATGATCCATGACGCTAAGGACCTCGGGACCAAGAATACGAGTACTCGAGAAAAAGACTTCGAAGAGTACTTCCTGAATAGCACAGTTAAAGACGTCATCTGTGATTTCTACGAACCTGACTTCAGGTTATTGAAGTACGACTTCTAATACATCTATGACATTGACTCGAGACAAGTGAATGAAGCCTGGAACATACCCAATTTACCTGGTTTCTTTGGATCAGGATTCAGCGAAGCGGAAAACACTCGAAGATCGCTTTCCCCGTCATTTCCCTAGAATGACAAGGATTAACGCAGTCGACGGCAGAAAACTCAGCGCAAAAGAATTCTTCGAATATATTGCCACTCCGATGGCACAAGGTCATCGTCTGATGCTTCCTGGAGAGGTTGGGTGCAGCTTAAGCCATGTACACGCGCTGGAGTCGTTCCTTAGCTCGGGGGCTGACGCGGCACTGATTCTGGAGGACGATGTAATTGGTAATGATGGCAACATAGACGCCATCATGGAGTTGGTCGCGACGCTTCCGCCCGAATCATTGCTTATTTGCGGTGGGCAGCAAGGAATGCCTGCACGAAAATATGTCTTCGGAAAGCCGACGAGCACCGACGGTCTATTTCGTCTTCCGCCGTACTCCAACAGCCATATATTTCGCACCTGTTGTTACGTGGTAACTCCAGTAAGTGCAAAACAAATTCTCGACATTCAGAAACGATCTTTACGATTGGCCGATGCGTGGGGAACATTCTTTCGTGGATCTGAAACGCACATATATTATGTCGATCAACTCGAGCACCCCAAAGAACTCTCCGGCAGCCACCTTGAGCAAGAGCGCTCCCAGTTGGGATACAAGTCAGCTTTTGGTGTCCGACGAACTGTCGCCCTCGTAAAACGACGCTTTTCCCGTATAGCTCGTAAACTGGGAGCTTTGATGTGCTTAGCCCAAGGCTACAGGCGGATTGTCAGATGACATCCGCCTTCCTTCAGGGTTCCACAGATGAGGCTTGCATGCTCTCAGACCTCTTTGCCTGGAGATCTTTATAGATAAAGGAAACAGGAACGCCCAACAAGAGAGTCATTATATGCAGACCGTAAACGTCGTCGAAAAACAGACCATAGAAGTTGGCTGCGAGCATAAACAGGGCAACGGAAGTAAAGGTGAAGTTCCGAAGCTCTTTTGACATATTCCCTCGTTTGCATGCCTGGTGAGATTGATATAGCACCCAGAGAAACAGAGAAAGAATGATAGCCAGCCCGCCGACCCCATAGCGAACAGTCAACTCAAGATAGGAATTATGTAACTGACGATAGTCTTTGAACTTTTCATTGGTCTTCGATTCCTGCCCTAACACATACCGCCCAGCTCGGTAGCCCCAGCCAGAAAACGGGCGCTCAGAAATCCACTTTGCGCCGACTAGCCAGAACTGTGCTCGCAACCCCCAACTGCTATTCGGAAGAGAGTCCAAGTCACCCTCGAAGATGGTTTGGACCGTTGATAGCTCCCTCTCAAACTTGTCATAATTCTTACCCGCCAGATCAGTCTGAATGCCGACAAAAAGAATTAGAAGAAATGACAGCAGCGCTATTCCGGTATAGCGCTTGTTTCGCAGAAGAACCCTTCGCTTCTTCAATGCGCCATGTAAGCCAAAGACGAAAACGACCAATAGCAGGCATGCCAAAACCCCGCGCGTTTGCGTCATAAGAAGTGTGCCAATACACAGAAGGAATAGAGCTGCCCAAATCAACGCCCCTAAAGACACAATGGAGTGAATTCCAAAAAAACGTTTTCTAAAAGCAAGCAACCCAAGTACGACGAGAGAAAGATACAACGCTGTCCTGATTGGGTTAAGCCCAAGACCTTCTCGCCCCCCACTCAAACCATGGAAGAAATCGTCCAATCCATCCCCCAGAACCCAAGGAATCATAAATATCAATGCGGCCATCAAGAAAACCAATGCCGTGAGATTACTGGTACGCCCTCCAAGAGCAATTGCAACGATCAGAAAAGCAAACTTATCCAGATAGTCCTCGATTGAAGGGCCACTTCGGGCAATCTCCGGATGGTCAATCAGCAAAGAAACCCACGTGAATGTCATTTGCACTATAACTAATAGCATCAGCCAAACCGGGTAGGATGACCTGGCAACAGCAGAATAACGAAATAGGACAAAGGCGCCGCATAGATAGAACGGGATCTTGATTGATTCAAACCAATCAACCGAAAGCAATGGGGTAGCCAAAAAAGCTACTGCGAACAGCAGTACGAGCCACCGATAAGGCGGGGGAGAGATTATTAATGGATTATCAACAGCTTTGTGTAGCTGCATAACTCCTTCTGGCGGCTTCATTCATGCTCCAGTCATCAGGAAACCCGATATAGTCAATTGCGTATAGATTTAATCAAACTGCCGGGGTCGAATATTTCGACTAGCCCGCTTGGCTTCCAGTGTGGCCCTCCAGCCCTTAACACCCGCCCAGAAAGCTCCGTCATCCCACTCGGACCCTTTCCCTACAAAGGCGACATCGAGGTATGCCATCAGCAGGCTCTCCACCAAGTCTTCATCTGGCAAACGAGCCGCGACGTTGGCCAAATTGGATACAGCTACTCCGAGTGGGAGCATGCGTGAGTATATTCGGACGTCATCCTCATCAACCATGCAAATCGTATCGCTCTCCCCCATCAGGAAATTTGTCAAATTTCCATCCGGCTGTTCGATTCCCCGCCTGTGCAAATCGGCGATGGTGATACCCAACAAACGAATTATCTCGACTTGTCTGACGCGGGACGACTCGCCCAACAGGACAGCTCGGAGCGGACGATACCCCTCCAGAAAAGCCGTTCCGTATCCAAAGCACCTTTCAGAAGCCAGCCAGCCAGCAAATACAATAGGCGGTACCGGCCCACCCACGCGCCGAATTTTCTTGCCACGGCGCAACGCACGAATCCAATGAACCAACCCGAAAAGCGGCTTACGGTAACACTTGATCGCCGCCACCCGGCCATCCACCAGCCCCCGATAGGTAATCCGGGTTCTACGAGTATTGGAGTGAAGCTCTTCTTCGAGTTTGACGGTGGTCATTAACGTGAATCGGGCCTGATTGGAAATTTAGTGGGAGGGCTGGCGATGATAGGCTTGGAGCAGATGCTGCCAGAGGTTTTCCCGCTGGGATGGGGATAAACCTGGGCACCGCTTCCTGACAGAACGCTGGAGTCGTTCCAGGTTTCGCTGCTTCCATGCTGAATCTGTTTCATTTTCGCTCTCTGGGACCAGTTTGCAACGGTCAAAGTCGATCAGATAAAGCTGATCCCCCGTCACGAGTATGTTATCGCAGTTCAAATCAACGTGATTGAGGCCGTTGTCGTGAAAGCGTCGGATGACCTGCCCCAACTGAGCCCACAGAGACTCATCGCTTAAGCGATCGCTGTCGGAAAACGTGACGGAATTCGGTATCCGCTCTACCAGTATAGCGGCCCGATACCAGAAAAGCCGGTATTTCCAGGCAATGGCGGCAACGGCTTCCGGCACCGGCAGACCCAGCGAGCGAAGTTGGCCCAGCAACCGGAACTCGGCCACAGACCGGGTCTGTTCAAAGCCGGTAAACAAATACGTCTTTTCCGCGAAACGGGCCATCATGCCGCCACGTCTGTAATGACGAAGCACCATACCCGGCGGTTCCATATCAACAAACCAGGCACCGCCACGTCCACCAGAGGAGACCGGTTTCGCCCTTCCCTTCCAGAAGTCAGGGGAAAACCAGGACGCAGTCACCCCCTCATACCTCGGTGAGACCAGCAGCAATGACGTTCCGGAATCTGAATGAGTGCCCGTTGCCAATGTCAAAAGATCGTTACCCTCGGCCCGGCAAACCATAGGTTTGCGGGTAAAGACGTTAAAAGCCCAGTAGGCTAGAATGGCGCTCAGTTTACCAACGAGCCCCGCCCGGCTCCACATCCGGCAGTGAAAGATTGGAAACGGACCGTAACTTGATTAACTCCATCTGTATATTGCGCCTGTCCGCCATTGGCGACGTCACCCATGTCATTCCCGTGGTATTGAGCCTTCAGGAACAGGTGCCCGGCATTAAAATCACCTGGGTAATCGGCAAGATTGAAGCAAAGCTGATTGGCGACCTGCCCGGTGTCGAGTTTGTCGTTTTCGACAAGAAAGCCGGTCGAAAAGGTTATGCGGACTTGCATGACACCCTGAAAAACAGAAAATTTGATGCCTTGCTGCATATGCAGGTGGCCTTCAGGGCCAATCTGGCGGCGGCGATGATTCCGGCAAAGGTGAAAGTGGGGTACGACCGTGCCCGTAGCAAAGACCTTCACAGCCTGTTTATAAACCGGAAAATTGCTCCGGCAGCGCAACAGCACGTGCGGGATTGCCTGGCGAGTTTCCTGGAGCCACTTGGCCTGAAGCCCGCCGCACCAAAATGGGTCATCCCATTAACCTCCGAAGATCATGAGTTTGCCGGGCAACACCTCGCAACGGACCGCAGGAACCTCGTGATCAGCCCCTGTGCCAGCCACACCCTTCGCAACTGGCCTGCCGAGCGCTATGCGCGTCTGGCTGATCACGCCATCCGCACTCACGGCATGAAGGTGATTCTGGTGGGCAGTCCCGCCCCTTTTGAAGCGGAATTTTGCACAGACATCGAAAACGCTATGGCGGAACAAGCGCACAACATCTGTGGCAAGGATACACTGAAACAGCTCACCGCTCTGTTGGAACGCGCCGATCTAGTCGTCGCACCGGATACCGGGCCGGCCCACATTGCCAGCTCAATGGGCACGGATGTGCTGGGTATTTTCGCGGCCAGCAATCCCAACCGTTCCGGCCCTTACAACTCGCTGCAATGGTGCGTGAATCGATATCCGGAAGCGTTGAAGCGGTTCACCGGCAAGACGGTTGAGCAGGCTCGCTGGGGCGCAAAGGCGGAGTTCGAGGGGGCGATGGAACTGGTGACGGTGGAGGACGTGACGGGGATGCTGGATCAGTGGGTTGCTCAGCACTGATGCCGCGCCACTGTCTACGGCTCTCTTGGGCCTTCTCTTTAACCCTCTCCCGCGATGGGAGAGGGTATGACAATCCAGGCGAGTGAAAGCACCGCTTTACTTGCGGGCGGTGTAATCCTGATAGGACTTTTCTTCCACAAATCGTGACCCCAGGGCCAGGTTCACGTCCTTCTTGATAGCGGCGCGCTTGTCGTTGGTGACATAGACGGCACGAGCCAGTTCAATAAACTTTGCGCCGAAATCCTGAGCAGCTTCCTGATCACGAATGTCGTCTTCGATTTCCCAGAGCGCCTCGTTCACTTCCTTAAGCTGCCTGCGCAGGTCTGCGATGGCTGCCTGATCCTGAACGGCCTCGCTCCAAGTGGCGCTCAGTTCGTCCAGCTCGAGCCGAACATTTTTGACCTTTTCCGCGTCTGCTATGCGTTCAGACTTGATCTCCAGAATGGTGATCTTGTCCAGCACTTCGCCGAAGGAGACCGGCACTTTGATAACGTCTGCCATTTGCTCTTCCTGCAGGTGTTGTTAGTGGACCACGGCGTTAGCCGTTAACCGCTGTCAGCCAGTGTGAATGCGCAGGACTCTTGCCCTTCACAGCATCGAAATACATACCCTGCAACTTCTCGGTCAGCGGGCCGCGCTTGCCAGCGCCGATCAAACGGCCATCCAGCTCACGGATCGGCAGCACTTCTGCAGCGGTGCCAGTAAAGAAGGCTTCATCCGCAATATAGACCTCATCCCGGGTGATACGGCGCTCTTTCACCGGAATGTTCAGCTCTTTCGCGAAATCCAGGATGGTCTGGCGGGTGATGCCTTCCAGGCAGGACGTCAGTTCCGGTGTATGGAGCACGCCATCACGCATAATGAAGATGTTTTCACCGGAACCTTCAGCCACGTAGCCTTCATTATCCAGCAACAGGGCTTCTTCGCAGCCACTGGCAATGGCTTCATTCAGGGCCAGCATGGAGTTGATGTAGTTACCGTTGGCCTTGGCCTTACACATGGTGATGTTGACGTGATGCCGCGTGTAGGAAGAGGTGCGAACCTTGATGCCCAACTCCTTCGCTTCCGGTGACATGTAGGACGGCCAGCTCCAGGCGGCGACCATCACATGAACCTTGAGGTTGTCGGCACGCAGCCCCATACCTTCAGAGCCGAGAAACACCATCGGGCGCAGGTAGGCTTCGTCCAGGTTATTCTCCCGCACGGCGGCGGTCTGTGCCGCATTCAACTCGTCCTTGCTGAACGGCATGGTCATGTTGAGGATATGCGCGGAACGGAAAAGACGATTGGTGTGATCTTCCAGCCGAAAAATCGCAGCACCCTTTTCAGTGCTGTAGGCGCGGACACCCTCGAAACAACCCAGACCATAGTGCAGGGTGTGGGTCAGCACGTGAGTTTTGGCTTCCCGCCAGGGAACCATTTCACCATCCAGCCAGATCAGGCCATCGCGATCAGCCATCGACATTGTTTCTGCTCCTAAAGCACTCTATTCGGGAAACCGGCATTCTAGCAGGAAAACTCGGGCTTACGAAGGGGCGCAATCACTCTTCCATCACCTCTCAATCACCCCAACATAACCCGATTCCACATACTTTGGATGTAATCACGCTCTTCGGGAAACGCGTCACCCGCCACCTGGCTATTCAGGTTCTGCAGTGCCCGCCGGTGTATCGTAGAGCGCAGGGTAATAAATGTTTCCCTGAGTTTCTCAGTGTCTTCCACCGGCAATACCCCCGCCCGGCCCAGCTCCTCCATCTGGCGAATATTATCGGACCACTGCGTCAATTCCGGATGCTCGGAACAACAGGCCAGCATCAGGTACTGCACCATGAACTCGATATCGATAATGCCGCCATAGTCGTGTTTGATATGGAAAACCTCTGGCACCTTGCCTTCGATTTGCGGGGTGCCCAGGGCGGTGCGCATCTTCTCTCGCATGCCGACCACTTCTTCCCTCAGCTTTCCCCGATCCCTTTGCTGACACAGGATGTCTGCACGTAGCTTTTCAAAGGCTTCCAACGTTTCCGGACAGCCTGCCACACCACGGGCGCGGGCCAGCGCTTGGTGTTCCCAGGTCCAGGCATCGCTACGCTGGTACTTCTCGAAGGCGGGCAGCGTACTGACCAACAACCCCGAGCTGCCCGAGGGTCGCAGGCGCATATCCACTTCGTAAAGCTGGCCGGACGGCGTCTGGGTGTTGAGAATGTGCACAATTCGCTGCCCGAGCCGGGTGTAGAAAACGGCGTTGTCGATGGGCTTGTCACCATCCGTTGACTGCTCCGGATCGGCATCGTGGATAAAGACCAGGTCGAGGTCCGAGGTGTAGCCAAGCTCGATACCCCCCAACTTGCCATAGCCAACGACGGCAAAATCGGTGTCACAGGCTGAGCCATCCTTGCGTCGTGGGTAGCCATGGCGGCTGACCAGATTAGCGAACGCCACGTCCACCACATGGTCCAGCACCACTTCGGCAATCCACGTCAAATAGTCACTGACCTTCATCAATGGCAGGGTTTCCCGTATCTCCGAGGCGGCCACTCGCAGTATGTGGGCTTTCTTGAAGTGCCGCAGAGTCTCCATCTGCTCCTCAAGATCCTCATAGGGAATCCGCAGCATCTGCTGGCGCAGGTCATCCTGAAGTTCGGTTTTTGCCGGCGGGCTGTACAGACTCTCTGCGTTCAAAAGCTCGTCGAGCAGCAAGGGCGTTTCCGCCAGTTGGCTTGCGATCCAAGGGCTTTCACTGCACAGGCGGACCAGCTGGGTCCTGGCTCCCGGATTCTCCAACAGCAACACCATGTAGGCGGTTCTGCGCAGAATCGCTTCAACCAGTTGAAGAACCCGCACCAGCGTCTGGGACGGCCCCTCCACGTGAGTAAGCGCTTCCAACAATACCGGTATGAACTTGTTTAACCGCTGTCGCCCTTGGGTCTGCAGCGTCTGCAATGTGCGGGTTTCGCGCAGGTCGCTGAGGGCAGCATAGCTGCCTTCGGCGTCCTCAAAACCATGTTCATCGAGCCAGGCGGTCGCCGCCTCCTCGTCCATTTCACCCAGCCAAAGTTCCTGCCAGCCTTCATCAAGCGCCGCCACCTCGTGTTCTTCATCTTCGATGGCGATGATATCCGCAAAATGCGTGGCCACCCGTTCGCGGTGCTTCTCTAGTTCCGCAACGCAGGCTGGCCAATCATCAAACCCCATGATCAGCGCTACACGAGCTTGCGACAGACCATCGTCCGGCAGCAGTTGGGTCTGTTTGTCTTCCATGCCCTGAAGGGCATGCTCAAGATTGCGAAGGAAGACATAGGCCTCCTTCAGCTCCTTTACCACCGGTGATGGCAACAACTCCAATTCTTCCAGCTCCTTCAGGATTACCAACAGCTTCCGCTGTTGTAATTCCCTATCACGGCCGCCCCGGATCAACTGGAAGGCCTGTACCACGAACTCAATCTCGCGGATGCCTCCATTGCCGAGCTTGATGTTATTTTCCAGGCCTTTACGGCGCACTTCCCGGCCGATCATGGACTTCATGGCACGCAGGGACTCAAACGCACTGAAGTCGATATACTTGCGATAGACAAAGGGCTTCAGGCTATCCATCAGCACTTGCCCCGCCTGCTGGTCACCAGCCACAACCCGCGCTTTTACCATGGCATAGCGCTCCCAGTCCCGCCCCTGATCCTGGTAATAGGTCTCCAGCGCAGCGAAACTCAGCACCAATGCCCCACTCTGACCATAGGGGCGCAGGCGCATATCCACGCGGAAAACGAAGCCGTCGGCGGTGATCTGGTCCAGCGCCTGGATCAACCTCTGACCCAGGCGGATAAAAAACTGCTGGTTGTCGATGGATCGGCGCCCGCCACGAGTTTCGCCCTTCCCCGGGAACGCGAAGATGAGATCAATATCAGAAGAGACGTTAAGCTCGTGCCCTCCCAACTTCCCCATACCCAGAACAATCAGGGGTTGCGGGCCTTCCTTACCCGTCGCAGGATTAACTCCCCACGGCGTTCCAGATTGTTCGCAAGTGTCTTCGTACAACCATTCCAGGGCACCCTGGATACAGGTATCGGCGAAATCACTTGTGGCCGCCATGGTTTCAGCAAGATCAGCCCACCGCATCAAATCCCGCCAGATAATCCGGAACTGTATTTCCGTCCTGAATCGCCGCAAAGCCGACTGTAGACTGCCTTCATCAACCACTTCTGAAAGAAACTCCTGCCAGCGCTGATGAAGGTAATCCGAGGTTGTGGGCTCAGCCAGGGGGCGGGACTGACATAGCGCCGCGACCTGCTCCGGATGGCGCTCAAGGGTGCGCCTGACAAACAGGCTGCGCGCGACGGCCTGGGCTACATCCTCATCGGACACACCACCCTGAGCGCCCAAAAAGCTGGGCACTCCCTCGGGAAACACCGAAGACCAGGCACCACCAACCTCATCTGCCAGACTCTTCGGTAAGGAGCGCCACGGCTCGGACATAATGCAAACCCCTGTGTCTCTGTTATATTTCCCGTACTGTATAACGAACGCTCCCCCGACTGAACCGTTGTAAGGAAACCGATGCAGAGGAATCGCCGTCCGCTGAACCCGGAACACCAGCTTTCTCACTTGCCCATGTCTGGCATTATCCGGTCACGCATCAAGCGGCTTTTTACCATTCTTGGCGGGCTGTTGATCACCCAGGTGGTGATCATTTGGGCGGCCGAGGACCTCACACTCTTCGAGTCTGCGTGGATGACCATGACAACGCTGGTTACCGTGGGCTACGGTGATTTTGCGCCGCAAACCATCATCGGACGGCTCAGCACCGTTTTCCTGATGTTCATTGCCGCCATCACGCTGCTGACACTTATCGTCAGTGATTACATCGAATACCGGTTCTACCGCCGGGAACGCATTTTAACCGGACGTTGGATATACGCCATGAAAGACCACATCGTTATCATCAACACACCGCAGACGGGTGGGGAACAGTATTTTTCCCGCTTTGCCTCCCAGATGCGGGCCGTACCCGGCTATGAAACCGTTCCCATCATCATACTGACCAGCCAGTTTCCGAACGGGCTTCCGCCCGAACTGGCAGACAACGGACTGGTTCACTTCCATGGCTCCGGCAGCGATCCGGAAGCTCTCAAGGCGGTGCACGCGGGTGCGGCCCGACATATTATCGTGCTGGCCGCCGACGAATCCGACCCAACCTCCGACAGCCTGACTTTCGATATCGCCCACAGGCTGAGTGAGTCCAACCTTGGCCAGAAAGTCACGGTGGAGTGCGTACGGGATGAAAATCGGGATCGCTTTACTTCTGTGGGTGTCCGCACCGTTATCCGACCGGTTAGAACCTATCCGGAGATCATGGTGCGCTCGGTCATTGCACCAGGCTCAGAGAAGGTCCTTGAGGACTTGTTTAATTATCAACACGACCACCCCCACCGCTACGAAATTGAACTGGACGACCTGAACTGGGCGGATATCGTCAGCGCGCTGATTCGGCATGGCATCGGCACCGCACTCGCCTATATTGACGACAACAACGAAGTCGTTTGCCACCCGCCCACCGACAAGGAAATTGAAGGTAAGGGCCTGATCGTTCTGGTGAAGTCCAGTGAGACCCCGGACGTGGAAGTGGTGAAAGAAGCCTTGTCCCATTATCGCGATTTCATTAACAAATGGCACAACCTGCAAAAACAGGCCACTCAAGAGGATAGCAACGTCCCCAAAGCGGCCGATCAGCCATAAGCTATGCCGCTGCGATGGCCAGTTGCAGCTGGCCGAGTTCCTTGCTGGTTGTCATATCGCCGATGGACCTCCCCTCTGCCAGCATACGGAACACACACTGGCAAAACTCCTCGGCGCCGCGCTCGCGAGCCATCCGAGCTATCGCTCGAAAATCGTCTTCCTTCACGGGAGCGGGCTGCCCGATGAGCCATGACACGCTGAGGAGCGAGAGAAACTCATTCACCGACAACTCGGCATCCCGCTCTGCTTTCGGAACCGGTTGATAGAGCCCCGCGAGGTAGTACCCTTGCTCCGCCTTGCTGACAAGGTTCAGAAACACCGGCACTTCATCCGCCAGACGTCGCGCCCACGCTAGTAACAACGAGGCATCTCCGGCCTTAAGCTCAAATTCAACTTCACTGAGCGGGCGGGACTGCCCACCCGCCACGATTTCCCCGGAATCAATGGCCACTTCAACCAGGCTTTCCCCTTGCTCAATCATGACCACACGACGCTGAAAGTTGGTCTCAAACACCGGTTGCAGTTCGGCAAGGTTCACGCTCTGCCCCACAGGGGTGTCCGCGATGAGCCCCATATTGAGCGTGGTACCGATCAGCGGCCACTCCCACTCCTGGCGACGATGAGCACCATCAACGAACTCACCGCGGGTTTTCAGGGTCTGGATGTGCCTGTCACCCAACTTCCGGATTCGCAGGGCAATCTTCTGGCGGTTGAGATCCCCGTCGGGCGTGTCGTAGTAGGTGTTTCCCAACTGTAGGGTCCCGGACTCATAAGTGTTTGGCTGACCCAAAAGCCAGTCAACGGCTCGGTCCAGATCAGGCTGCGCCACGCTGAGTTTGATTTCCAGTTCCTGAGCCATCCGCCCTCCTGCCGTGTGAATTCTGATTTCAGCATACATAAAAAAACCGGCAGCCCGAAGGCTGCCGGTTTTCGACTACTTAATAGATTAGCTGGTTAGCTGATCAGAAGTAGTAAACACCACCAACGGCCAGCGCAGAACGCTCGCTTTCGTCGGCAACACCGTAAACGCCGTCGTCACCGTCACCCAGGTAACCTTCAACGTAAACGTACATGTGGTCAGACAGGTTGTGCAGCGCCTGCAGAGTAATGGTGCTACGCTCGGTGTCGTCTGAATCATCAGCTACGTCAAGCTCATAAGTCGCGGCGAACTGGTTCGGACCAACAGCGTATACAGCGTGAACGCCGTAGCGATCGCCAACGTCTTTACGAGTCTGGTACTGACCAGTCAGGCTCAGGGCGTCCAGGCCAACAGTGGCACGCAGGCCGTAGGTGTTTTCGTTGTTCGGGCCACCAGCGCTATCGTTGGAGTCCATGGCGACAGCCAGCTCTACGTTGTCAACAGCGTAGGTAGCGGCCAGCTGATAGGGATAAGACTTGTCGCTCCCCTTATCAGGCAGGCTAGCGTCATCAAGATCACCATTGATCTGTACAGCAGCGCCCAGGGTCAGACCACCGAAAGACGGAGTCATGTACTGAACCAGATCGCCTTCGCCAGTTTCGTAGCCGCCACCGAAGTTATAGGCAGCAAACTCGTAGAAGTTGGCAATCTTGTCGATAGAGCTTTCGTATGTGGAGTCGTCAGAACCAACCCAAACCTGGCCGAAGCTGTCGCCTTTCACACCGATGTAAGCCTCATCAACGTCTTCCAGACCGCTCTCGCGATCCTTATCGTCAGCGGCCAGGCCTTCAAGTTCCAGCTTGAAGAAGCCAGTGATACCCGGAGCAATTTCGTGGTCGTGCTTCACACCGATGGTTGAACCATTGTCGGCGTGCTCAAGGCCGTTTTCACCGCCTTTAACGTCCGCATGGTAAACAACATATTGGATGTTACCGTAAACTTCCGGCATGGAGTCCATACGGGCTGCCAGTTCAGAAGCACTCTCCATAGCCAGCGCGGAACCAGAGAAGGTCGCTGCGGCGATTGCAGATGCGAGGAGCGTTTTTTTCATGTTGCGTCTTCCTTTTGAGTTAACTCAGGTTTTAGCGTCGGGTTAGTTTCCCGCTCTTTAGACTTCACCAGTCGGGCTGGTTGAGCCCTATTCTGTTTATTAACCATGTCAGTTTTGTGACAAGGCCATAACAATTCATTTTTCTTCTTGTCGGTAAAGAGCTCATCAGGCTCTTTACAGCTCAGTCACTTACATTGCTTTTTTAAAGCACTGAGTGATGAACCTGTTTTAATACAATGATGTCGAATTTGCAAATTTTTAATCGAGACTTTTTAGCTCAATTAAGCTTAAAAGGGAAACTATTTATGCCATGAACTGTCATCTGCTTTCGCGAAACTTTCTCTTCAAATCCGGGGCCAGAAACCATTAATTTATTTAAAATCAGAAAATTAATGGCCAAAAATCGCTTCACGGGCGAACTAGGAACCCAGCCTGCTGGCTACTGCCGCACCAGAAAAGAACAACCACCGTTGCAATGCCTCGCAATAGGGCGACATCTCAACCCCGCCCTGGCACACCCGACACCTCCAGAAGAAACGTGACCGGCCCATCGTTTACCAAGGCCACCTTCATGTCCGCACCGAACTGCCCCTGCCCAACCCGATCTGCGCCCAACCGCGACTCACACGACGCCACAAATTCATGAAACAGGGCTTCGGCGGATTCCGGACGCGCAGCCACCGAAAATCCCGGGCGAGACCCGGACCGGGTATCAGCAGCAAGCGTAAACTGGGGAACAACGAGGAGGGAGCCGCCCATATCGAGCAGGCTGCGATTCATCCGTCCCTGGTCGTCGGGAAATACCCGGTAGGCGAGTAGTTTTCGACACAGTTCCCGCACCGTGCTGGAGTCGTCTGACTTCTCAACTCCGAGCAACAACAACAGCCCCGAACCAATCTCGGAGATGACCTCATTGTCGACGGTGACGCTGGCGTGGGTAACCCGCTGTATCAGCCCTTTCATCAAGCTCCCTGCACAAGGACTCAAAATTCGGAACGAAGTTTATCCACGCACCAGGCTCGCCGCAACCTTCTTCATGTGACTTTACGTATCCCTACCTTCAAGCTTCGCGGCGACCTCATCGACCCCACGCATCAGGGCATCAATGATGGCGGGCTCGGACGCTGAGTGTCCTGCGTCCCGTATGATCCTCAAGTCGGCTTCTGGCCAGGCCTGGCTCAAAGCCAGAGCATTGTCCAGCGGGCACACCATGTCGTAACGGCCATGGACAATGATGCCTGGAATATCTTTGAGTAACGCCGCGTCACGTACGATCTGATTATCGTCCAGAAACGCATTATTCATGAAGTAATGGCATTCGATTCGTGCCAGGGCAATAGCCACATGGGGGTGCCCGAAGTGCTCAACCACACGAGGGTTCGGATGCAGGGTTGCACACCGCCCCTCCCAGATGGACCACGCCTTGGCGGCCTGTATCTGCTCCAGTTCGTTGCTGCTCGTCAGGCGACGGTAGTAGGCCGTCACGAGATCGCCACGTTCATCCTCAGGAATGGGTGCCAGGAAATCGCGCCAGTAATCAGGGAACACGCGGCTCGCACCTTCCTGGTAGAACCAGTGGATATCCCTGGGCCGGCAAAGAAAAATCCCCCTCAGCACCAGGCCAAGCACCCTGTCCGGGTGCGACTGGGCATACACCAGGCTCAATGTAGATCCCCAACTACCGCCAAACAGTATCCATCGGTCTACCCCAAGAAAGGCCCGCACCGTTTCCATATCGTCCACCAGTCTTTGCGTGGTGTTTCCTGAAAACTCGGCCAGCGGGCTCGAACGGCCGGCGCCCCGCTGATCCATAAGAATAACCCGGTAGCGCTCGGCGTCGAAAAAACGGCGGTGATAGTCCTCACATCCGCCGCCGGGCCCGCCATGGACAACCAGAACGGGAATACCATTCGGATTGCCGCTTTCTTCAACATACAGTTCATGGGGCGGATCAACCGCAATGCGATGCTGGGCGTTGGGCTTGATATCAGGGAACAGGGTGAGCATGAGGCGCTCCGGACAAAGGATTTAACCGGAGTTTAGCTGAAGACAACAAAAAAGGGGCGGGCCACATTGGCACCGCCCCTTAATATCACGTACTGAAGATTACTTCTTATGAGCGCGCTTACGCTCATTCTCGGTCAGAAGCTTCTTGCGCAGGCGGATCGACTTGGGCGTCACTTCCACCAATTCATCTTCATCGATGAACTCCAGAGCCTGCTCAAGGGTATGCTTGATCGGCGGCACCAGGCCGATGACCTCGTCCTTGCCGGACGCACGCATATTGTCCAGCTTCTTCCCCTTGGTGGGGTTAATTACCAGATCGTTGTCACGACTGTGAATACCACACAACTGACCTTCGTACACTTCCTGGCCGGGATCCAGAAACAACTTGCCCCGGCTCTGTAGTGTTTCCAGCGAATAAGTCAGCGCGGCACCAGTTGCCATTGACACCAGCACACCGTTCTGACGACTGGTCACATCACCGCTCTTAATAGGGCCGTAATGGCTGAAGGTTGAAGTCAGAATACCCGAACCGGAGGTCATGGTCAGGAAGGCGTTACGGAAACCGATCAGCCCGCGCGCCGGAATCGTATACTCAAGACGCATACGGCCCTTTCCGTCCGGCACCATGTTGGTCATTTCACCCTTGCGGAGCCCCATCTGATCCATAAGCGCACCCTGGTGCTGCTCTTCGATGTCGATGATGACGTTTTCGTACGGCTCCTGTTTAACACCATCGATCTCACGGATAACCACTTCCGGACGACCCACGGCGAGCTCAAAGTTCTCGCGACGCATGTTTTCGATCAACACTGAGAGGTGCAGCTCGCCACGGCCGGATACCTTGAACTTATCTGCCGACTCACCTTCTTCAACTCGCAGAGCAACGTTGTGCAGCAGCTCTTTTTCCAAACGCTCTTTGATGTTGCGGCTGGTGACAAACTTACCTTCCTTGCCACAAAACGGTGAGTCGTTGACCTGGAACGTCATGGAAACCGTCGGCTCATCCACCGTCAACGGCGGCAAGGCTTCAACATTGGCCTGGTCACACAAGGTGTCAGAGATGTACAGCTCATCCATGCCGCTGACGCAAATAATGTCGCCCGCCTGCGCTTCGTCGACTTCAACACGCTGCAGCCCGGAATGGCCCATGATCTTGAGAATACGGCCCTGGCGCTTTTTGCCGTTGGCACCAATGGCCGTAACCGGAGAGTTGGTTTTAATCTTGCCGCGCATAATGCGGCCGATGCCAATGACGCCCAGGAAGCTGTTGTAGTCCAGCTGGGAAATCTGCATCTGGAACGGACCATCCCGGTCGACGTTGGGTGCAGGTACGTGATCAACGATGGCCTGGAAAACCGCGTCCATGTTGTCGTCCAGCTTTTCGTGATCCATTCCGGCAATGCCGTTCAGGGCACTGGCGTAGACAATCGGAAAATCCAGTTGCTCATCGCTGGCGCCAAGGTTGTCGAACAAGTCGAACACCTGATCCACTACCCAGTCCGGGCGAGCTCCAGGGCGGTCAATCTTGTTCACGACGACAATCGGGTGCAGGCCCGCATCAAACGCTTTCTGGGTGACAAACCGGGTTTGTGGCATCGGGCCATCAATAGAGTCAACCACGAGCAACACGCAATCGACCATACTCATGACACGCTCGACTTCACCCCCGAAATCGGCGTGACCCGGGGTGTCCACGATATTGATGTCGTAGTCGTGCCACTTCAGCGCCGTGTTCTTGGCCAGAATGGTAATACCACGTTCTTTTTCCTGGTCATTGGAGTCCATGACACGCTCGTTTTCGAGCTCTTTGCGATCCAGAGTGCCGGACTGGCGAAGAAGCTGGTCAACCAGTGTGGTCTTGCCATGGTCAACGTGGGCGATGATGGCGATATTACGAAGTTTATCAATCACAACTATAATCCTGCAGCATGCACTGAATGACCTGAGAGGTCTTCAGTAGGCGCAAAGCCCCTTACATGCCGTCTCAAATCCGTAAAATGAATTTCATTTGTCGGGCCGGGAAGCCCGAATACCCCCTGAAGAAACTCAGCGTCTGTGCTGAATACCTGAGGCAAAAATGAAGTGGCGCGCAGTATATAGCAAACTCACTTGCGTTTATATGAAGAAAAACGCTTATCGAAGCAACAACCCATCTGCATCATTTTGGTGCATTATTTCAGCTATCGCACCGTTTTAACGCACCACGAAAGAGCGATAGGGCCACCCAATCAGCACATATCGCTCCAAAACAGCCCGAACGCCTTGGTATTGCGCACTTGTGGCGCATGCATCAAAAACTGGCAAGGCTATTGCTAAACCTTAAGCAGCCGAATTTGCAGGTAACTCGCAACAGCTTTTGTTAAGCTGCCCTACCTGAAAGAAAGATCGGGAGTCAGCACTGCTGAACGATCCGGCAACAATGTACACAGAAATCGCCCGCACGGCGGGATAACAGACGGAGCATGCACAATGTCCAAGACGATTGATCTGATCAAGGAACACGAAGTCAAATGGATCGACCTGAGATTCACTGACAGCCGTGGCAAAGAACAACACGTAACGCTGCCGGCCACCGAGGTGGACGAGGACTTTTTCAGCGACGGCAAGATGTTCGACGGCTCTTCAATCTCCGGCTGGAAAGGCATCAATGAATCCGACATGATTCTGATGCCGGACGACAGCACCTCCGTGCTGGACCCGTTCACCGAAGAAACCACACTGAACATTACCTGTGACATCGTAGAGCCTTCCACCATGCAGGGCTATGAGCGTGACCCACGCTCCGTTGCCCGCCGTGCGGAAGAGTACCTCAAGTCCACGGGCATCGCTGACGGTGCCCTGTTTGGTCCGGAACCTGAGTTCTTTGTTTTCGATTCTGTTAAATGGAATGTGGATATGCAGGGCGCTTCCTACCACATCCACTCTGAAGAAGCCGCCTGGGTATCCGGCGAAGACTTCGATCGCAACAACATCGGTCACCGCCCGGGTGTTAAAGGTGGTTACTTCCCGGTTCCGCCAGTGGATAGCCTGCACGACCTGCGTGGCGCCATGTGTGCCGCTATGGAATCCATGGGCCTGGAAATTGAGGTTCATCACCACGAAGTCGGCACCGCTGGCCAGTGTGAAATCGGCGTTGGCGCCAACACCCTGACCCGCAAGGCTGACGAAGTGCAGATTCTCAAGTACTGCGTACACAACGTGGCCCACGCCTACGGTAAAACCGCCACCTTCATGCCCAAGCCTGTGGTTGGTGATAACGGCTCCGGCATGCACGTACACATGTCCCTGAGCAAAGACGGCAAGAACCTGTTCGCAGGTGACAGCTATGCCGGCCTGAGCGAAGCAGCGCTTTACTATATCGGTGGTGTCGTCAAGCACGCCAAGGCCATCAACGCCTTTACCAACCCTGCAACCAATAGCTACAAGCGTCTGGTTCCGGGCTACGAAGCACCGGTTATGCTGGCCTACTCCGCCCGTAACCGTTCGGCCTCCATCCGTATTCCATACGTGAACAGCCCGAAAGCACGTCGTATCGAAGTGCGTTTCCCTGACCCGGCGGCCAACCCGTACCTGGCGTTCGCTGCATTGATGATGGCCGGCCTGGATGGTATCCAGAACAAGATCCACCCGGGCGATGCCATGGACAAGGATCTGTACGACCTGCCGAAGGAAGAAGCGCTGAACATTCCGAAGGTTGCTGAAACCCTGTCCGAAGCTCTGGATTGCCTGGCTGAAGATCATGAATTCCTGACCCGCGGCGGCGTGTTCACCGAGGACATGATTGCCGGCTACATCGATCTGAAGCGCGGTGAAGTTGAGAAACTGAACATGACCACACATCCGGTCGAGTTCCAGCTCTACTACTCCTGCTAATCCGTTCGTAAGGATCAGCAACCCAGAAAAGCCCCGCCTCGTGCGGGGCTTTTTCGTGTACGACCGCACATTTCGGCCAGCCTTAACGGAATGTAACCAAGCTACCGGGTAATGGCGTTGAAATACTCATGACTGGCGCTGATAATCGGATAAAACAATCAAACAGGTTGTCTCTATGAATGCACGGTTCGCACTACTCTCAGGCATTGTCGCTCTCGCGGCGTTTCCGGTTTCCGCCGAGGTCTATCGCCAGGTGGATGCTCAGGGCAACGTTACCTATACCGACGAACCCTCGGAAGGCACGCCTGCTGAGGAGATCAAAGTGAAACCGGTCACCACGGTCACCCTGCCAAAACTCGAAGCGGTTCGTGAGCCAGAGCGGTTGCGGGAAAAAGTGCAACAGGAAGGCTCCGTCTACGACAGCGTCCGTTTCCTCGCGCCGGGCGATGACCAGGCCTTCCACAGTGGCAGCGGCGACGTGGAATTCCGCGTGACCAGTTCACCTGGCCTTCGGGGCAGCCACAAGTACGAAGTGACACTCGACGGCCAACCGGTTGGCCAGAGCGCGTCCGGGACAGTGATGGTGCGCAATGTGTTTCGCGGCACCCACGATGCAGGCGTCAATATCGTCGACAGCAACGGTGTTACCGTCAAGAGCGGCGAAACCATTACCTTCACCATCCACCGGCCCAGCGTCAACAACTGATGCACCCTTCCGGGGCCCCGACCGCTTCGAGCCGGGGCGCCATACAAACGCAGACCTGTAGCGGTTAGCGAACCACCACGCCATTCTTGATTGCACCACTTTAGTGCGATCGCACCATAAAAAAGCCATACTCTGACCATTCCCAGGGCGGATATCCGCGGGCAGGCTTTACGCAATGATATTTCTGCACTACACCACGCCGTGTTCACAGGCCTGTAACCCGCATGCCCGCTAAATGCGCACTGTCATAGCCACGAACAGCCAATGTGGTTCGTTTTTTGCAAAACTGCCTTAGCAACCCGCAAGGCCCATCAAAAGGGACAAACGAATGGCAATACCGGCCGGATACAAAAGCATACTGGACAGCCTGACCACAGCCGTACTGGTGCTGAGTGACGGGTTGCGGGTCCAGTACCTGAATCCGGCGGCCGAAAGTCTGTTTGAAACCAGCGTAACCAGAAGTAAGGGAGCCCCGATCAACGACATCCTGATCGACTCTGAAGATGCCCTGCAAACACTGTATGCGGCAGCCGAGAATGGCCAGTCGTACACCAGACGCGAAGCGGAGTTCATACTGACAAGCGGATTGCGGCTAACGGTTGATTATTCCGTGTCCCCCATAAGCCTTGAGCCAACGGAACTGTTGATCGAAATCCAGCCCAGGGACCGCTTGCTACGGATCAGCCGGGAAGAAGACATCATCTCCCAGCAGGAAACCACCCGGATACTGGTCCGGGGCATGGCCCATGAAATCAAAAACCCTCTTGGAGGTATTCGCGGGGCCGCCCAGTTGCTGGACCGCGAGCTGCACAACGAAGACCAGAAAGAATACACCCAGGTGATCATTGCAGAAGCGGACCGCCTGCGAACCCTGGTGGACCGCATGCTCGGCCCGAACAAAGCCCCAAAAATGGCGTCCACCAATATTCATGAGGTTCTGGAGCGCGTCAAAACCCTTTTGGAAGCTGAGAGCCGCGGCCGCCTGAACTTCCGAAGAGATTACGATCCCAGCCTGCCCGAGTTCCAGGGCGACAAGGAACAGCTGATTCAGGCTTTCCTTAACATCGCCCGCAACGCCATGGAAGCCGCGTTCGAGAACCAGGCGGAGATGACCGGCGACGAACAGCCGACGATCACCTTCCGCACACGCGCATTGCGACAGTTCACCATCGGCCACAAACGCCATCGCCTGGTGTGCCGCGTGGATGTGATTGATAACGGCCCGGGCATACCACCGGATCTGTTGCAAAACGTTTTCTACCCGATGATCAGTGGGCGAGCCAGCGGCACAGGCCTCGGCCTGTCCATCACCCAAAGCATCATCGGGCAACATCACGGGCTTGTTGAATGCGAGAGCGAGCCCGGAAAAACCGACTTCATCATCTTCCTGCCTCTGGAGGAAAACCAATGAGCCAACCGGCAAACGTCTGGATAATTGACGACGATCGCAGTATACGTTGGGTGCTGGAGCGCGCCCTGAACCAGGCCGGTATGCAGCCCCGGGTGTTTGAAAGTGGCGAAAGCATCATGATGAGGCTGGAGCACGAACAGCCCGATGCCATCATCAGCGACATCCGTATGCCCGGCGTCGACGGCATCACCTTGCTCTCACAGATTGTTGATTCACATCCGGATCTGCCGGTGATCATCATGACCGCCCATTCCGACCTGGAAAGCGCGGTGACCAGCTACCAGACGGGCGCCTTCGAGTACCTTCCGAAACCGTTTGACGTGGATGATGCCGTCGCCCTGGCGAAGCGGGCCGTTGCTCACAGCCACGAACGCCGGGCCACCTCGGAGCCGCAAGCCGAAAGCGCACAGAGAAATGCCGAAATCATTGGTGAAGCGCCTGCGATGCAGGAGGTGTTCAGGGCCATCGGCCGATTGTCCCACTCCAACATCACCGTACTGATCAATGGCGAAAGTGGTACCGGTAAGGAACTGGTTGCCCAGGCCCTTCACAACCACAGCCCCCGGGCCAGCCACCCTTTTATCGCACTCAACATGGCCGCGATTCCAAAGGACCTGATTGAGTCCGAGCTGTTTGGCCATGAGAAAGGCGCCTTCACCGGAGCGGCTGCCGCCAGGCAGGGTCGCTTCGAGCAATCCAACGGAGGCACTCTGTTCCTCGACGAGATCGGAGATATGCCCGCCGACACCCAGACACGGCTATTGCGGGTACTCGCGGATGGGGAGTTCTATCGGGTGGGCGGCACCACGCCTATCAAAGTGGACGTTCGCATCATCGCGGCTACACACCAGGACCTTGAAAAACTCGTCCAGGCGGGCACCTTCCGGGAAGATTTGTTCCATCGCCTGAATGTTATCCGGGTGCACCTGCCAAAACTCGCGGAGCGCCGCGAGGACATCCCGCGGTTAATGGAACATTTCCTCAAGCGGGCTGCCCGG
Organism: Marinobacter sp. M5B; assembly: GCF_042604615.1. NCBI lineage: Bacteria > Pseudomonadati > Pseudomonadota > Gammaproteobacteria > Pseudomonadales > Marinobacteraceae > Marinobacter > Marinobacter sp. M5B. The sequence goes on along the minus strand of NZ_CP156894.1, from coordinate 982,609 downwards.
GAACTGGCCGTGGAAACCAAAATACTGCGCCCGGAAGCCGAGGAATACCTCACCACCCTGCCCTGGCCCGGCAACGTCCGCCAGCTTGAGAACACCTGCCGCTGGCTGACGGTGATGGCCAGTGGCCGCGAGGTTCACGTCGATGACCTGCCGCCCGAGCTTATGCAGCAGGCCGAAGCGCCGGCCACCGGTCAGACCTGGCAGGAAGGCCTGCGCAACTGGTCGGAACAGGAGCTCAAACGCGGCCACAAAGGCATTCTGGATACCGCCGTGCCGGAGTTTGAGCGCATCATGATCGAGACCGCATTGAAGCACACCGGCGGGCGCCGGCGTGATGCCTCCATCCTGCTAGGCTGGGGACGGAATACCTTGACCCGCAAGATTAATGAACTCGGGATGGATCACCCGGAGGGGGAGGAGGACTGACCCCCTTCCCGCTATTTTTCCTGCCAATAGATAACGCGGTCGTGGCCACGGTAGACGCCGAAGGTGGCCAGGGCTGAGGGCGCTTCGGCAGTACCATCCTCGTCTGAATCCTCCCGGAGCCATTCGTCAACTGTCCATGTCAGTCGATCTGTACCTTGGGAGCCGGTCGCCTGAAGCCGTAGTGGTCCGGCCTCACCCGCGGTAAACGTGCCCGAATCCGAAACGAGTGTGTGGTGATTGGCAGCGCTCGAAATGGTGGCTGTCGTCCAGCTGGTGCAGTTATCGACCGTATTGGTTACGTACCGCGAGCCATTCCAGTATTCCAGCCTGAAAGGCATCCGTAGCTCTTGCACATTTTCAGGACCATACACGTTGTCCATGGACAACCGGCCAAAACGGATGTCGAAAGTCGCTGCCGGTGAAAATTTATACGGCGCACCGTCGGCACTGACGCCATCAGCGTCGGTGATATCAGTCACACCATAGGTCAGAAGATGATTCGATGGGCCGGGAAGGCCGGGTGGGGAAGGTGGCGGCGTAAGGGGGGCAACCCTCGCTTCAGGGACCTTCAGGTAACGAACGGTATCACCAGCGGCATAGTTGAACTGCAGAAGACCGGACTCGGGCTCGGCCACCAACAGCTCCCCTGCGGATACGTTGGTACTGACGTCAATGCTCTCATTCTCACGGTTCACTGCCGAGCTGTCTTCGACGGGAAAAGTTCGAATCACGTCCTCCTTGACCAGCTTCTGGAATCCGGGCTCGGTGTAGTTCCTGGTACGAGCTCCATCCATCGACAGGGCTTCAATTGTCAGTGTTGGCGCCAATAACCATGAAATGTCCTGCCCGGTGTAATTGAAAGGCGTTGGTGCACCGCAATGAGCGCCCAGTGCACCTTCGTCAATGGTGACGTTAAAACGATCGGGGTAAAAACGCCCCGTAGGTGCACTGGTGCCCTTAGGCACCGTTTTACCAAGATACCCACCGGTTACCGGCGTCGCTGTAAAACGGAACACGCCAACCTCTGACATCTTTACGCTGACCGTTTCAGTCGCATCCAATGACCGGGAATGGGAATAGCTAGAGGGCGACACAGTGCCATTGACACCACCCGAGGGCGCAACCAGTTCCGAGGCAATGGGGACCGTCAACATCCGGAAGTTAGGAGTAACAGGGTTTGCATCACATAGATCGGTGTCAGTGTCGCTCTGCCAGCCAACAGCGGTGATCGACAGATCAAAAGGCTCATCGGCCCTGACGAATACGTCACAAGAAGAATCGCCCGCCGCACACGCTCCTGCGCTACTGACACAAAACCCCGCCGGGGTGCTGACAAAGGCATCTGAGCCTGGCATCGACAAGCCTTCGTCGTTATTCGCAGGTGATCCGTCATATCTGGCACCGAGGTCCAGACGCCCCGCATCCGGGTAGCTGACTTCAATCTCGGCGATACCGTCATCACCAAATGAGAGGTTCAGAGGTGTAGGCGCACTCTCGTCCCCACTGATATCCGTGTTGTTCACCGACAAGGGGCGATCAACAGGACGGCCTCCCGGGCCGGGATCCACATACGTTGACCAGAAATGGACTTCCCGCTCAACATTTTCAAACGCCGGAACACACGCCTGGCTCGCATCGTCCTGCCGTACGGCTTGAACCTGTATCGGGCCCGACGGCTTATGGGATGTCAGGTCAGGAATATCAAAGGCCAGCCCCGACGCAAAAAACTCCAACTTGCAGTTTTCAGAAGACAGAGGGCCGTTGCCGCTCTGACAAAGCGTTACGGATTGAGGACGAGTTGATGGCTGCGAGCCCACCACATCAAGGACGACCTCACCGGCGACTGTGTTCTGCAATACGAACTCGCCCGTCCCACCAACAATCGTCACCGGATTGCCGCCCTGCCAGCCTTCAGTAGGCTCAAGCGTTGCCTCAACCGGGTCGGTAAAGAGTTCGTTGTCGTTACACCCTGCAGTGGCACAGGCGCGGATGGTGACCGTTTCTGGCTGGCAGGTCAGCGCCACGCCATCATGAAGGATTTCAAAATGATCAACCTGGGCGCCCACCGGGTTCAGCTTGAGGGCGCACAACTGGAAGCCGTCCAGTTCATGGATATTGTTAGAACCGCCGGTGGAGCCCGTCAACGACAACAGGAAATTTTCTGGCACAGCGGGCTGCCCAGGTTCGTTCAGCGCATTAAAACTTTCCACAAGGATCTGGTAATTGTCACCAGTACCGGACACATCACGCTCCACCGATACCAGGGCCTCGCCGGAAACACGTGAATCTACGGTGACCCGGTAACGATGGGCAGACGGATTGTTTCCCGGCTGGTCAATACCCGGAGATACACTGCCGGTTCCCCGCAAATACCGGTACCCACCCTGCTCTGCTCCCCTGACGGCGACTGCATCCCGTCTGAATCCCGCCCCTCCAACACGGCCTTCGTTGGAGTTAGAAAAATTACCAAACTCATCAAGACCTATACCAAGCCACCCGCCGGCAAATCCCGGATCTCCATTACTCCTCTGGGCGTACCCCAGGGACCCGCCATAACTTCCAGGCTGAGGCGTCACCCTCGCATCAGAAAGTACGACTGCCAGACCATCCGCGCCATTTCCCCCATAGGCGTAGTAATCGAATTCAATGATCACCAGATTTTCCGCACCCGGAATCTCGCGCTGAATAGTTGCAGCCGTGGCCTGGTTAGAACGGGCTTCTGTCATACGAAGACGACCGTTCACAATACTTGGCGTGAAATTTCCTCTCGACACGGATGTCACCCAATCGTCTGCAGACAGGCTGCCATCAAGATAATCATCAGTGAAGCAGGTGAGCGCATCGTCGTCGCTCACATCCATAGTGATCGTGTCGCCACCATGCTCCTGCCACCCACCACAAAAGAAGCCTAAAAAACAGTTCCGGTACTCAACCGTTAACAGGACCGCGTACTGTCCTTCCGTATCGAACGTATCTGTCCGGATAAGCGGCGACCTTGAGCAGCTGGATGATCCAGATACAGACTGAGCCACCTGCTGTCCATCGACCAACCATGTTTCACGCCAGTCCTGAGTCGAGAGAGTCGGCACTGGAGGGCAACCTGCCACATCAGCAGAAAACGAAACGCTATCGTCGACGCCTATCGACACTGGGCCCACTGACTCACCGTTGGCCGACAAATCCACGGGCCCCGCTGCTCCTGAATCACACAGCCCTTCCAACAGGTCCGTATTGACGTCAGAGTCAGAAAACTCTACGTCTCTGTTTCCAGTGGAAATCGCCCCTCCGGCGGCTACAGCACCGTCGATGTAGACGTTGTTCCCAATCGACGCCGAGCCAGCTGCGTATATCAGACCATTAATCACAACCCGGTTGTTTGCACTATTCCCGCCACCTGCAATGCTGAGGCTTCCGCGCACAACAATAAGCAGTTGGTCCGGAGAGCCGGATTCGTTCAACCGAGTGCCGCGATCAATTGTCAGGTTGCCGTTGACGAATATGACCTTTTGCGCCCCGGGCTGAAGCACAAGCTCATAGCTAGGTCCTGGCTGAGAGGAGACATATTCCTCACCTCCCAATTGGGGAACTCCTGAGGGAGGCCAGGTTCCGTTGGCCCAGTTCACACCGGTAAGGTCAAGGGTGTTTCCCGATGCCTGCAGGTTGTCATTGACACCATCCGGTTGACTGAACACATCGCTACATTGTGCCGCATACGCCAATGGAGCAATCATCGAACACAGAACAATAACCACGATCCGTGGTAACTCGCGCAGAACAGACATCATCGCACACGCACCTCTACCACCCTGGTTGATTCATCCGGCCCAGCACCGCATTGCCCGGTACTGGTTATGGTATACACCGTGTTGCCACCGGAACCGCCAATATTGGCCGTTACCGACTCGCAGGTCATGCGGGAACGACAGCTTTGCAGTCCATCTGCATCATTAAAAACCAGTGGGCTGTTCAGCCCGGCACAGTCGGATGCCTCGAGCACGTCACGAACCGCGACCTGCGCACCGCTTTCAGCCGCAAAGAATGCCCGCTGTGACTGAATCTGCAGGCTGACTGACTCACCGCTGATCTGCTGCATCTGAGACATGCCCAAAACCAGCAGCGACAGCACGGTGATAACAAAGAGGGCAACGGGCAGGCCTGCACCAGCCTGATGCTGTCGAGATCTGTCAGGGAACATTGCGGATCTGTACCTCCTGACTGATGGCGGTGGACTCTCCGGTTTCAGTATCTTCCAGCACCAGACGGAAGGACACTACCGCACCACGCTGCAAGGTAGGGGGCGTAACCTCAAACAACAGTGATGCCGCCTCAAGGTTGGCTGCCAGCACCTCACGCCCCGGATACGCGGTTGGCAAGCCGGACGCCACCGGCTCGTTGATACCGTAGTTTCTGTATCGGTATAGCCAGCGGCCAGACTGGCAGAGTGCTACCGGGTCACCAACAACATAAAATCGCTTCTCAGGCGATTTAGCGGAAAAACGATGGGGCGAGTCCAGAGTGACCGTCACCGGTGAAGCACCGGCAGGCATAGTCGCCAACGGCGACACCGGGCCGGGATTGGTCACATCGTAGAGATTACTGCCGTATCCATAGACCACAACCCGGCCCCTTGCGGAACCTCCATCCGGAAGCGGCACCGCTTCAAACGAATCAGGAGTCGGCCCGCCGGGCAAATTCTCGTAGTTCGACGCAGCAATGATCGGCATCCATTCAATACAGGAACCGCTCGAATTGGTCCGAACCGAAGTCGGCAGGGCTTCCCTCAGCCCCCGGCTGATATGCTCGCTGACAACCACGCCAGTAAGCGCCCGCTGCTGACGAGATCCCACATCAATGGCACCACGGGTGGAGAGTGCTACAAACTGCACCGAAATCGTAGCAACAATAGCGAGCAGAACGATCACGATGACCAGCTCCACAAGGGTAAACCCTGCCACACGCCTCATCAGAAATTTGCCCTGTAGGCCGAAAATGAAAACGATTGCCCTCCCGGAGCAAGAACCGTTAGATCGACCCTTTTGGCCTCAGAACCGGGGAGTCCCACATCAGCACCAGCACAAACCACCGAAACTGAAACAGAAAAGCCCGCATAGCCATCAAGAACTTCACCATCGTTATCGCGGGCGTTTTTCGGCGGGCTATCCGTCAAGTCGTTGTAGTCATCGACGTCATCGTAGGTACCGCGTTCTTCACCAGGTTCTGCTCCTATATTGCAGCCGCCTGAATATTTCGGCATACCTCCCTGAGGCACTGAGTCGTCGTACTTCCGGGTAATGATTTCATCCATGTACAGCTGTGCAAGCTCTACGGCCCGGGTCTGGTTCAAGGGATCAGCGCTGCGACCACTGATAAGGGCGAACGCTCCCACCACTCCGGCAATGGCCACACTGATAATGACAATGGTCATCACCAGCTCCACCAGGGTGGCACCGCGCTGGTCAGACATCACAGCTGACAACTCCCACGATAGACCGCACCGAGGGAACTCAGGCAGGATTCAAAGGTGCTGTCGCCAGTAAAGGTAAACTCGATATTGGTCCCGGCCCCTGGTGAACCGTCTGCTCCGAATGTCACCGTCAGTGGCAAGCCACTAGCAACAGACAAAGACGTTTCCGCCCGTGGCAGCTCAAACGTCCTCGCCCCGACGGTAAACCGGAAGTGCTCTGCACTCTGTGAAATGGTCAGACTGTTAGAAGAGTTGCCTGCCAACGCTGCTTGTTGGGCAAGCAGCGTTGCAGAGGCAAGTTGTTGGGTAGCCAACAAGGGAGAAAAGGCGGAGCGGCTGGCAAACAGGCCAACACCCAGAGCGGAGAGAACCCCGATCAGGATGATGACCATGACCAACTCAACAAGGGTGAACCCCGATGACATCGGGGCGATTCTTTTTCTCATGCCCCACTCCCGGATTGCCCGTATCCCCAGCGCAGCACGCAGGTCGGGTTAGTAAAAGCGTAATCCGACCTATGATGCGTGTCTAAACAACGTCTGTAGTTAACAACCGTCCGCATCAAAGCCAGACGTCTGGCCGGTCGTCGGATCATACGAGAAGATGCATGAAGCTGCGGTGGTTGCCCCGACAGGAGAAACTGTCGCAGGATCGGCCGCCACGTCAGTGCCGTCTGTCAACGTATAGTCTTCGGTTGACAATTGTGCTGCAGCGCCAATACCAGCCGCATCCGATGTCGGATATCCTTCTGGAGACATGGTCACAGTTGTCGACCCTTCCAACTCGACGCTGCCTGTACTGCCCTGAGCAAGCCATTTTGAATGAGCAATGGCCGCAGCAGATTTCACACTGCCCTGCGCACCTTCCAATGTCGCCCTCCTTGCGTCACTCCCCAAATCCGCAAACCTAGGCAACGCAAACGCCGCCAAAATACCCAGAATTACAATCACCATTACCAGTTCAATAAGGGTGAAACCTTTCTCTTTTCTTGCGGCCATCTGGTTCATCATATTCATGGTCTTCTCCTGCTTTTGCTGCTTTAAAATGGATTAATTGATAACCCGAATTACTTCGCCGCTGTCGGCGTCGTATTGAATGTTGTCCGTGCCACCATTGAGGTTGTACTCGTAGGTACAAACGGACCCGCTTGCGGTTACTGTGTAATCCGTTGTGTCGCCGGAGGTTGCCACGGTCGGCGCGTTTGACTGCATCAGGGCCAGCCAGAGGTTTTGGCACTCTGTGGCACTCATGGCCGTCGGGTCAGTGTTGCCACCTACGCCCGTTGGCCAACCGTCAGCACTCACGTCGACGTTTTCCTCGCCAAAGCCGGGCAGATTAGTTTGTGCGCCAGCGGCGCCACGGGCGGTCCACTGGGCACGAACCAGTGCAACAGCAGCGGCGTAGGCGCCCGAAGTGCCCTGGATGCTTGCCCGGTGGGCCTCGTCCGACAGTTCGGCGAACCTTGGCAACGCAAAGGCTGCAAGAATGGCGAGTATGGAGATCACCACCACCAGCTCAATCAGGGTAAACCCCTTTGTCTGGTGCGCTTTTAGTGTCATTGCCCTCATAGCGTGGCCTCCCTGAGGCTTGTTATCAATGTTCGGCACGATCATTCTGCGTCTCCACCGGCTGCAACCTCAGCCCGGACTGGAGATCCTGTCCATCGAGGCGTCCGTTGCCGTTCCTGTCCGTGAACTCGACCGCCACAACCCAGGCCATGGGTGTGTCGCCGCTTCCCTGCCTGTCTCCAAGGGTTATCGGCTGGCGTGGTTGAAATATAACCTGTCCCTGCGCGCCTGCCGTGTCTTTTTTGTAGCCTTTATCGCCGGTTTGTAACGGCTTGAAACACCACCTGCCGGGCTCCGGCAGCCCGTCATGACAAATCCCATCATACCGGGCCGGTTCTGATCCAAACCATTCGAAAGGGTTTCCGCCCGACCAGGCCCTGAAGTCGGCCCCTTCCTGCAGGCGAATCTCTGCCCCTTTTACGACCAGCACACTTCTGATCTGGTTGATCATCAGCCGTGTACCTTGTTGTTCCGCCCTGCCGGCTTCCCGCTCTACAACTCCCAGTAATACCCACCAGAGGGTAAAAAGGATGCACAGGGCCACCAGAAACCTCAGGCGATGTGAATTGGTCAGCACCGACATCGCCGAATACTTCTGGCCGGTCATTCACCCACGCCCCATGGCGGCCGCTCCCAGGTCCCATATGGGCAGGAACACGCCCAGTGCAAGAATGAGAACCAGGATACCCATGGCCACGATCAGTATCGGTTCGATGGATTCCGCCAGCCGCTTGAGGCCGTAGTCCACGTCTTCATCGTAAAAGTCCGCCACGTTCACGAGCATGTCGTCCACCGAACCGGTTTCCTCACCCACCGCAATCATCTGCAAGATCAGCGGCGTGAACATATCGCTCTGCCGGGCTGTCCGCAGCAGGCTTTCACCGCGTTCGATACCGATCCGCATCTCCTTGATGTGCTTGGATATCCAGGCGTTATCCGTGGCGTCTGCAACCACGGTCAACGCATGGGTCACGGGCATACCCGCAGACAGCATACTGGCGAAGTTACGGGCAAACCGGCTTAGGGTAATCAACTCCAGCAGCGGTCCGATAGTAGGCATTTTCAGTTTGTAGCGGTCCCAGGTCAGGCGTCCCTGGTCGGTGTTTTTCCACTGCCTCACCAAAAGCGCCGTTGCAGCCATACCGAACAACACGATGTACCAGTAGCCCAACAGGAAGTTTGAGGTACCAACAAGTACCTGGGTCAGGAATGGCAGGTCGGCGCCCAGTTTGTTGAAGACCGCCGAAAACTTCGGGATCACCAGAAAGTTCACCACCATCAGCGCCGCAAACAGGGCAATCACCACGAAGGTGGGATAACGCATGGCTTGTTTGAGACGCCGCTTGGTGTCCCGCTCCAGCTCGAGGATCTCAGACAGCCGTTTGAAGGCATCGTCCAGTTGCCCGGTGTTCTCTCCCACGTGGATCATGGCGATAAACAGATCCGGAAACACCTTGGGATGCGCCTGCATGGCGGTAGCCATCGTGGAGCCAGCCTCAAGGCGATCCGTTACGTCGTCCAGCACTTCGCTGAGCGCGGGCGAGCGCGTCGTGTCCGCCAGGCCACGCATGGTTCGTATCAACGGGATGCCCGCCTTGGTCAACGCATGCATCTGACGGCAGAACACGATCAGTTCGTCCAGGGTGATTTTCTTGCGGAACAGCGGCAAGTTGTTCAGCCGGTCGCCGATGGATTCGCCTTGTGCCTGCTCATGGATCGCCAGGGGTGTGATGCCCCGCCGCATGAGTTCGGACGCTGCCGCCTCGGGGCTCGGCGCAGCCAGCGCACCCTGTTGCACGGTTCCTCTGCTGTCCTTACCCCGGTACGTAAACTGCATCAGACACCTCCCTCATTGGGAGCAGGGTTGTCGGCGCCGCTATCACCAGAGGATTGAGAGAGCACCGGCACCTCATCCAGGGACACGTCGCCCTCAGAGGTCGCCGCCACCCGGGCCACTTCTTCCAGAGTGGTCACGCCCTGCAGTGCAAAATCCATGGCACAAAGACCAAGCGGCCGGTAAAGGTGGCTCCTGCGCGCTTCCCGGGTGAAACCGGCGATGTCCTGGCGGCGCAGTGCGTCCAGCATCGCCTCGTTCATTTCCAGCATTTCGTACACACCCAGACGCCCCCGGTAACCACTGTTGCTGCACTGGTAGCAACCGCGACCATGTACAAACCCGGCCTCCAGGTCGAGCGGATCAAGATCGAACTGGTTCAGCCAGACTTTTTCCTGACTGGTGGGCTCGTAGGCCTCGCGACAGTTCTCACAAACCTTGCGCACCAGCCGCTGGGCAACAACGCCAAGCAGGGAACTGGCCACCAGGAAAGGCTCCACGCCCATATCAATCAGTCGCATGGCGCTGCTGATGGAGTCGTTGGTGTGCAGCGTCGAGAGCACCAGATGGCCGGTCATCGCCGCACGCAGGCCAATCTCGGCGGTTTCATGGTCCCGCATCTCGCCCACCAGGATCACGTCCGGGTCCTGGCGCAGCGCGGCGCGTAGTACACTGGCGAATTCCAGGCCGATTTTCGGGTTTACCTGCACCTGGGTAATGCGCGGCAGCCGGTACTCCACCGGGTCTTCTGCGGTGATGATTTTGACTTCCGGACGGTTGAGTTCGGTTAGCGCGCCATAAAGGGTTGTGGTCTTACCGCTACCGGTCGGGCCGGTGACCAGGATCATGCCATGGGGCTTCTTGATCATACGGCGGAAGTTTTCGAGCAGCGTTTCCGGCATGCCGGTGACGTCCAGATTCAGCATGCCCTGGCTCTGGTCCAGCAAACGCATGACCACCGACTCGCCGTACTGAACCGGCATGGTGGAAACCCGCACATCGATGCTGCGGCCCTTTACGCGGATATTGAAGCGGCCATCCTGGGGAATCCGCTTCTCGGAAATGTTCAGGCCAGCCATCAGTTTAAGGCGTAGCACCAGAGCGGAGTTAACCCGCTTTTCCTTCATCACCTGTTCCTGCAGCACGCCATCCACCCGTTGGCGAATACGTACCACGGTCTCGTCAGGTTCAATGTGAATGTCGGAGCTGCGGGCCTGCACGGCATCTTCAAACAGCGTCTGCAGAAGCTTTACCACAGGTGCTTCCGCGCTTTCAGACTCGGCGCTGAGGTCCGCCAGGTCAAAGGCGTCGTCGCCCAGTTCGTCTTCCAGTTCTTCCGCCAGCGAGGCAATTTCGTCAGTACGGCGATACACCAGATCGAGGGTATTCAGCAGTTCGCTTTCCCGCACAACGGCCTGCTTGATCGGCTGTTTCAGCACCCGCACCAGTTCGTCGTAGGCGAAGATGTCGAGCGGGTCGGCCATACCTACCAGCAATTCGCCGCTCTGTTCCGCCAATACGATGCTGCGGAAACGGCGGGCCATGGCTTCCGGCAGCTTCTTGACCAGCTCGTTGTTGAACTGGAAGTGGCGCAACTGAACGAATGGCACATCCAGTTGGCGTGACAGGATGTTGAGGAGGTTGTCCTCTTCCACATAGCCCAGATCGATCAGGGTACGGCCCAGCTTGCGTCCGGTATTTTTCTGCTCACGCAAGGCGGTCATCAACTGTTGCTCAGTGATGACGTCGTTCTGGACCAGCAGGTCGCCTATGCGGATTTTTTTCTTTGCTTCAGCCATGGATCATCCTGCCCGCAATGCCTGCAGGCGTTGCTGTACGTAGTCGGCCAACGACCGGGGCAGCCCCGGAAGTTCGGCTGCCTGCTGGTAGGCCCTGGCCGCTCCGGCCTGCTCGCCCTGTGTCTCGAGGGAAATTGCCAGCCCCACCCACCATGGAGCCTGGCTGTCATCCCAGGCAATCAGTGCCGCCCAGTGCCGGGCGGCTTCTGCACTGTCACCCTGTTGTTGCAGCAACGTTGCCAGCGTAACGCGGTATTCGGCATGTCCTTCCACAGGCGGAATGCTCGACGTCAGTGTGTTGAGGGCCGCACCCAGATCATTGTTGGCGTGCAGGGCCCTTGCTCTCAGCAAACGCAAAGCCGTGTTTTGTGCGGTAACCTCCGCGGGCAGCCAGCCAAGGGCCTGATCCTGTTTGCCATCAACCAGCAATGCCCTGGCAACCACATAGCGGCTGCGGGGGGCGTCCTGCTCCCGGGTCAGGGCCGCAAGACGGCGCTCTGCGTCGGTAATACGGCCCTGCGCCACCAATTTTTCCAGCTCCCTCGCAGTGCTGCGATCGGTCGCAGCCGGCGTTTCCGGCACCTGTTTCACGTCAGCAATGGCAGTCTTTTCTGGTTCCGTTTCCTTAGCTTCTGTTTCTGCCTCTTTCTCTGGCTCCGTCGATGACGGTTCAACCTTTTCCCTTTTCGCCACCGAGGCAGGGGGCGACTGGGCTGGCTCCTGCTCCGTGGTATCAGGTTCCGTGGTTTCCGGTGACAACGGCTCTGGTGCCGGGTTTTGAGACGCGGGTGTTCGCGGTGTGGATGCTTGTATTTGAACCGGTTCCGGCTCAGCCATTGCGGGCGACGACACGGCCTTCACCGCTTCTGCTGGTTCTTCGGGCTCCGCTCGCGAAACGTCAGCGGCAACATCGCTTACCTTGGCTTGACTTGGTTCATCTGCCGAGGGCGCAGTATCGGTAGAGGGAACTGACGCGAGTTCTGCGGGGGCAGAAGAGGAGTCGATGGAGAGCAGCCAGTAGCCGCCAAGGCCAGCGACTACGATCGCCAGAACCACCAACACGCTCACCAACGCACGCTTGCGATTGCCAGCCTGCGCCTGACCTCCCGCATAGACTCCGGGCGCCACAGGCCGATCCTGGCGCTGTTCGGCGGCCCGCAGAGCATCATTGAGCAAACTCATAGCCACCTCACCAGAAGGTTGGGCACGCGGGCGCTGTCAGTGTCCCTGACTGCTTGCATCACGTGCCAGCGGCTGACCTGTTGGTCGCCCCGGCCCCACGCTGACAACAGGGACTTATGGGCGATAATATTGACCAACCGCGGGATACCGCCGGATGAGCGGGAAATCAAACGCAGTGCGGAGGGTGCAAACAGGTCACCGCCGTTGTACCCGGCCTGGGACAGGCGGTGCCTGAGGTACTGTGCTACCGACACCTTATCCAATGGTGCCAGGCGATACTGAAAGGTAATCCGCTGCCGTAGCTGCCTCATGCTGTCTCGTTGGAGTATCTGGTCCAGTTCCGGTTGTCCGAATAGCACCACTTGCAATAGCCGGGTACTTTCGGTTTCCAGATTGGTCAACAGACGCAGCGCCTCGATGGTTTCCTCGGGCATGGCCTGGGCTTCATCAATCACCAGCACCACCTGGCGTTGCTCCATGGCCAGCGCAATCAGGCGCTCGTTCAGAGCTTTCAGTATCTGGTGGGTGTTGGCGCAACTCGCAACGTCCACACCCAGCTCCTCCGCCACAGCCTCATAGAGGGTCTCCGGTGTCAGGTGCGGGTTGGGAATGTAGGCCGTATGGGCGTCCTGCTCCAGCTCATTGAGCAACAACCGGCACAGCAGGGTTTTGCCGGTACCAACCTCGCCGGTGATTTTTATAAAGCCTTCCCGTTCACGCAAGGCCACCAACAGCAGTTCCAGCGCATCGCTGTGGCTACGTGCCCGGAGGAAATACCGGGTGTTGGGCGTCAATGCAAACGGTGCTTCCTGCAGTCCGAAATGAGCTTCGTACATGCTAGCGCCTGGCTTTCTCCGGTTGGGGTTTCACAGATTCGGAAGACTCCAGCAGTTCCCGCAGAACCCGCATCCGGTCGCGACTGGCCGATACATCCGCATTCATCTGCTGGCTGCCGGCAACCACGGGGCGCAACAGGATGACCAGCTCGCTCTTGCGAGACTGGAACCGTCGCTGTTTAAACAATTCTCCCAACAAGGGAATTTCACTGAAGAAGGGCACTGCCGAGTTGTTGTCCTCGCTGGTGTTCTGGATCAACCCGCCGATCACTACAATCTGGCCACTTTCGGCACGGATCACACTGTCGGTCTCGCGAACCGTGCTGAGCGCCAAAGGCAGTGTGACGTCCCGGTCGCCCACCGTGATCACCTTCTCCTGATCATTCACCTCGCTCACGGAGGGGTGCACATGCAGGGTAATGGCGCCGTCTTCTGAAATCTGTGGGGTAACGTCGAGCGAAATCCCGGAGAAAAACGGGGTCAGTTCCACTGAGGTGGAGGTCCGGTCAGTGGCTGTCACTGCCGAGTTGTTGTCGTCGAAGTCGATGTCCGTTACGAAAAACTCGTCGGTGCCAACCTTGATCACCGCTTTTTGATTATTGATGGTCGAAATTCGGGGGCTGGAGAGAATCTGCACATTGCCCTGCTCGCCCAAAAGTTCAATAAGCGCCGTGAAGGTTCCTTCCCGGAAGGTCGCCGAAAACAAGCCCCCAATATCGGAGGTCCGTATCGCCTGCCCCGCCAGCGATTGGGCAGTGAACTCGGCCGGCAAGCCATCGCTCGCTGTTACCGAGGAGGCACTCTGAATATCAGACCAGTTAACCCCTTGCTGATAGCCTTCATTCAGACCAATCTCCAGAATCTTGGCTTCCAGCACCACCTGCCGCTGCATAATCAACTGAGTTCGGCGAAGGTACTCTTCCACCTGCGCCAGGGACTTTCCATCGGAGCGCACCATCACCAGCCCCGCGCCGGGATTGATGATCACCTGATTGCCATTCTCCGATCCTACGATCATTTGCAGCGCGCGCTGAATATCGGTCCAGAAATCGGACTCGGTCTCGGTGGAGATGCGAGTGCCAACGAGATTCGCTGTTGAAGTGTTGTCGGAATTGTCCTGCGACGCGCCCGCACCGGTTGAATTGTCACGTGAACTGCTGACCTGCCCTGAACTGACACGGGTTTCGGAGCCGCCACTGCGCTTGAAGTGCAGGTAGTCGATCGGGAACATCCGAGTCTGGACGCTTTCAGCCTTTACCTGAAACAGTCGCCCGTTGCGCTGAATATCCAGGCCATAGAGGTCACTGGCGATATCCATAACTTCGGGAACAGTCACGTCCCGGAGCCTCAGGTCAACAACCGCGTCAACACCGGGGTGAACCACCACGTTATACCGGCTACCCTCCACCAGCGCTTCGAAGAACGGGCCGGCGGCAAGGCCACGGGCATCGACATCGAACCGTTCCTCATCATCCGTGTCAGCAGACAGCGACGGCATCAGGGCCGCACTGATTTCTTCCGGAACACCTGCCCGTGCGGCCTGTTCCCGCTCGGCACGCTGCAACGCGGATTTGGCTTCGGCCTCCGCCAGCGCGTCATCAATCGACTGGGCAGCGTCCGTCGAGGTGGCCTGGCTGGTGCGCATCAGCGGGTTATTGCTGCAGGCGGCCAGTGACGTTGCCAGCAGCACGGTCAAAAACGTTCGATTCAGTGTCATAGCAGCTCGTTTGTCTGTCATTGCGAACTCCGCACTTGCGGAAGGGGGTCCAGGCGTAGAACGCGCACTCTTCCCTGATCAACCAGCTCAACCCGGTCGGGGTAAATACGCCGAATGCGAACCCCCTCAAACGCCTGCCCTTCCCTGCGGGCCTCTCCATCGATAACCGCCAACCTGCGATTATTGCCAATAAATATCGACGCCAGTGAAAACTCCCTCGCCGGTTCTGACTGTGGCGCACTGCCTGAAAAGCCGCTCGGCCGGGTTGGATCCTCAAGGGCAAAGGCATACCCTGCAGCCAACATCAATACGATCAGCAACACCCTCATTTCAGACTCCCAACCATGCACGGTCCAGGCTCAGTGTCCTGACCCGAACCCGGATCTCGTTGTGCGGATACTCACTGACATCATAGTCAAGCAGCACCCAACCGAGGCGGGCGTCCATGGCTTCAAGGGTCTCGAGGTAAGACAGCACGTCCATATAGCCTCCACGAATGGCAATTTCCGCATCGTGTGCGAACAGCAGCGGCTCACGGGTTTCATTGTCGTCATTGCTGTTAGTATCTTCTGGCGTGCCAGGACCGTCCTCAAATACGGGCACAGGCGGCATCAATTCAACACCCAGCAGCTCAAGTTCTTCCTGGGCCGCCAGGATGTCCCGCAATAATCCCACCATGGCCCTCGGCGCGATCAGCCGTCCGGTGGTTTCGGCCAGTTTCTCATCGAGTTGGTCAAGACGCTGCTGGCGCGACGCGAGCCTGTCGCGAATTTGTTGGGACGGGTCGGAGGACAAGCGCGCAGTCAACACCTGTTGTTGCTCAAGCAACGACGCCTGAGTGTTGGCCAAAGAATCCAGGCGGGACTGGAGCTGGTCGTTGCGGCCCATCACAGGCGCTACACACAATTCCCAGCCAACAAAAAGAACCAGGACCACGGCGGTTACAGTAATCATTGCCCGCTCGCGAACAGGACGGTCATCGAACCAGGCTATGCCTCTATCAAACTGCTGACGAAAAGCCTGATTCATTCAGCACCCTCCCAGTTCCTGTCCGTGGCAACCTGAAACTCAATCCAGCGCCCGTCTTCCTCTCGGTCAAGCCGAAAGCTGCCGAAGGTCTTGCCCACGAAGGCGGGCTCCCCGCTAAGCTTTTCGAGGTATATCGGCACAAGCCGTCCAGACTGCGACCTGCCTGCCAAAGCAACATTCCCCTGATGACCGTCCAGACGGATGTGCGTCAGCCAGAGTCCTTGCGGCACCTGTCGGGCTAATGCCGACAGCTGCGTTGAAAATCCCGCTGCTTCGCTGGCCACCAGGTCCTCCACACGACTCAGCAATCGCTGCCTTCGTGCCAACGTCGCGGTTACACGCTCAAGGGCGGCTTCAACCTCAGGGTTGGGTTGGCGGGCTTCCGCCTCAGTGGTCAATTGTTCCACCGCACGCTGTAGCTGATCATTCTGTGCCTGCCGAGAATCGACCTGCGCCTGCAAGTGCGACGCCTGATATCGGACACCCCCTGCGGAAACCACGATCACAACCAGCGCCAGGGCCAGAATGGACAACGCCATCCGGGCCTGCAGTTTTTCCTTTCGGGGACGCAGTTCATCGGTATAGAGGTTGACCTGCTGGATCATTTTGCCCCCTTGCCGGTCGGTACCAGACTTGCGCCCCAGGCAACCAGGCAGCGGCTGTCCAAGGGTTGATCAAGACCGTAAGGCGACCAATCCAGCGTTTCAACGGTGGCGGCCACATAGGAGGCAAGCATGGAGGGCAATGGCATGAGGTTGTCACGCGCCACCAGGCGAATGACGGCAGGGGGCACTTGCCCCAACTGGCTTTCGTAATAATCGAGGGAGCGTTGCATCTCAAGGGCCAAAGACTGCACGGCATTTTCCTGCCGCGCTGCATCCCGGAGGTCATCCGAAGTCACGTCCAGCCGTCGCGACAGGTACAGTGTTTCGCCTTTACAGACGATCATCTGCCCGAACCGCTCGCGCATGTGCACCACGGCCGCCCCCCGATGATCGGGATCAATACGGGGCACCAGGTTACGCAGAGCCAACTCGGCGATATCAATGGAAATCAACGCCAGATCGCATGCCTCGACCAGTGCAACCAGCTCACTAATGAGAGACTTTCTGGCGGCAACCACGTTAACCAGGTCCCCGCGGCCACGGGAAGCATCTTCCGGAAACGGAAATACATCGCAGACTGCATCGGACGGATTGAAATCGAGAATGTCCTTGAGTTTCCACTTCAGGGCATCACCAAGCTCCGAGTCTTCAACGCCCTCAGGGCGCTCCAACTGGAACACCTGGTATTGATCCATCGGTAAAACCAGAGTGGTATCGACACCGGCCCAGGCGCGCTCGCCGACTAATGCACGGAGAACAGACTCCCGCTTTGCCGGCAAGCAATCGGCAAAAGCCGCGCTACCTCCGGATTCCGCCCACGCGATGCCGTCAGGACGAATTTCCAGATAGATCTGCTGCCGTTTATCGGAACGATTCAGAAAGCTTTTAATAAAGCTCAGGGCCACTCGAAAGCCTCGATGCCTAAAAAATGGACGATTCTTATAGTGACTTTAATAGTAGTTGAAAAAGTAAACGTAATTCCATGTTTTATTGTTCTATTTCACTGCTTTTTGCAACTCGTTAACAGAAAAGCCCCCGCTTGGCGGGGGCTTTTTGTAACTAACCCTAGAAGGGTATGTCGTCGTCGAAGTCATCAACCGGTTCCGGCATGCTGCCTTGTGACGGCTGACTGTAGCCCCCGCCTCCGGATTGCTGCCCAGACGGGCCCGCGGCTGCTGGCGCGGCATTGCCCGCTTGCTGCGGACGGCCAGCGGGAGCACCTTGGCTCATGCCGCCGCCTTCGCCACCACGACTGTCGAGCATCTGCATCTGGCCGTTGATGTCCACCACTACCTCGGTGGTGTAGCGATCCTGACCATCCTGCCCCTGCCACTTGCGCGTCTGTAACTTACCCTCGATGTAGACCTTTGAGCCCTTACGCAGGTACTGACCAGCCACCTCGGCAATCTTGCCGAACATCACAATCCGGTGCCACTCGGTTTTCGGCACCAACTGGCCTGTTTGCCTGTCCTTGTAACTTTCATCGGTTGCAAGGTTGAGGTTCACCACCGCATTGCCATTCGGGGTATAGCGGGTTTCCGGGTCCTGCCCCAGATTCCCAATCAGAATAACCTTGTTTACGCCTCGTGCCATGATCTGCTCCTGACTCTGTTTTCAGGGATGGCCTGCCTTCCCTGCAGACCTCCGAATTTCAAGATTGGCTGCCCTGCCGGACAAATGAAAAGCCCGCAAGCGACAGTTCATCAAATGTTTGACGATCCACCTTCAGGTAGGCAGTTTCCGCCTCCTCCAGGATGACAACATCCTGCACCCCGGGGATGCTTCTCAGCGTGTCATCAATCTCATCAAACTGACTGTAAACCACAGGCTGCAACTGTACCACGAAACTGGTGGTATGGCCCGGGGTCGACATCGTCAACGCCACCGCGAGCCATATCAGCAGCGCACCTACCATAAACCAAAGCACGCCCTGAAGACCCAACTGCTCGAGCAGAATACCACCAACCGCCCCACCCAGAAATGCCCCAAAAAATTGCGACGTGGAATAGACCCCCATAGCAGTGCCTTTTGCCGCTGCCGGCGATTCTTTGCTGACCAGAGACGGCAAACTGGCCTCCAGCAGGTTAAACGCCATAAAGAAGAAGAACAGCACCCCCCAGGCCATCGCAAGCCCACCACCAAGCGCGCCAACACAACCGGTTGATAGGGCAAGCAGCGCGATGGCACCACAAAAAACAGGTTTCATCCGGCGCTTTTTCTCCCCAACGATAATGAACGGCACCATGGCAAAGAAAGAGGCCACCATAACCGTCAGGTAGAACCACCAATGTGACGAAGCGGGAAGCCCCAGCCGATTCTGAAGCAGGGTTGGAAACACCAGGAACATCGCGGTCAACACCAGGTGTAATGCAAAAATTCCGAAATCCAGCCTCAGCAGTCGGCCATCAGACAGGACGGTTTGCAACATTGCCCTGGCCGGATGGGTATCCGCACTGGACTTGTGCTCATGGGGTGTTGGCACCACGCGATTGACGATCATTATTGCCACCAACGCGAGTACGGCAGTGGCATAAAAAATGCCGGACAAACCAGAGACAGACCCCAGCAAGGGCCCCAGAACCAGCGATACAGAAAATGACAGGCCGATGGAGATGCCGACCGTTGCCATAGCCTTGGTCCGCTCCTCCTCCCGCGTCAGATCACTCAATAACGCCATCAAAACACTGGCGATGGCGCCCGCGCCCTGAAGAATCCGACCAGCGATTACAACGTATATGGAGTCTGTGGAGGCTGCCAGCAAACTGCCTGCGGCGAAAAGTACCAGCCCGATGTAGATCATCCGTTTACGGCCAACGCGATCAGACAGCATGCCAAACGGAATCTGCAGCAGCGCCTGGCTCAGACCATAGGCACCGATGGCCAGACCAATCAGCGCCGGTGTTGCGCCGTCAAGATCACTGCCAAGAAGCACGAACACTGGCATCACCATAAAGAGCCCAAGCATCCGCATGGCATACACAGATGCCAGTGCTGCAACAGAGCGTCTTTCCAGTGAATTCATGAGATGCCTGACCTGTTACGGTGTCCGGAAACGAGGGTTCAGAAGGGGCACATGCCCTTCAGGAAATCGCCGCGCATTGTAACAGAAGCCATGCAGGCAGGGCATTGTGCATTTACCTGCTTAAAAGTCCCGGGCACTTGGCCGGCCGGGGGCCAAACACGGTATAATTTGCGTTTTTTCCGACTGCGAGGTGTTATGGACCATATCCAGATCAAAGGGGCACGAACCCACAATCTGAAGAACATTGACCTGGATATGCCGAGGGACAAGCTGATCGTTATCACCGGGCTGTCCGGCTCTGGCAAATCTTCTTTGGCGTTTGACACGCTTTACGCCGAGGGACAGCGTCGGTACGTGGAATCACTGTCCACCTACGCAAGGCAGTTTCTGTCGATGATGGAAAAGCCAGACGTGGATCATATTGAAGGCCTGTCGCCGGCCATTTCGATCGAGCAGAAGAGCACCTCCCACAACCCCCGTTCTACCGTCGGTACCATCACCGAAATCTACGACTACCTTCGCCTGCTGTTTGCCCGCGCTGGCGAGCCCCGCTGCCCGGATCACGATCTGCCACTAGAGGCCCAGACTGTAAGCCAGATGGTGGATCAGGTGTTGGCCATGCCCGATGACAGCAAGCTGATGATCCTCGCTCCGGTCATCCGTGACCGCAAGGGGGAGCACCTGCAGGTCATCGACACGATGCGCAGCCAGGGCTTTATCCGCCTGCGGGTGGACGGCCGTGTTTACGATATCGATGACGTTCCAACACTGGACAAGAAACGGAAGCACCAGATTGACGTGGTGGTCGACCGCTTCAAGGTCAAACCGGGGCTTGAGCAACGGCTTGCCGAGAGTTTTGAAACCGCTCTGGGCCTGGCTGATGGCATCGCGCTCGTTGCCCCCATGGATAATGAGGGAAACGAACATACGTTTTCTGCCCGCTACGCGTGTACCCAGTGCGGATACGCCATCAGCGAGCTGGAACCGAGACTGTTTTCCTTCAACAACCCTGCCGGCGCCTGCCCGACTTGCGATGGCCTGGGCGTCAAGCAATTCTTCGATGCCGAAAAGATCGTCCAGCACCCAGAGGCCACCCTTGCCGAGGGCGCCATCAAGGGCTGGGACCGCAGGGCCGTGTACTATTTCCAGATGCTGACCAGTGTGGCCGAACATTACGACATCAACATGGACACTCCCTGGGAGGACCTGCCGGAGGATTTTCGTCAGGCGCTGCTCTACGGCACGGGAACCGAAGACGTCCCATTCCGCTATGTAAACTCGCGCGGCCACATCATGGAGAAGGCCCATCCTTTTGAGGGCATCCTGCCAAACCTCGAGCGCCGCTACCGGGAAACCGAATCACAGAGCATGCGAGAGGAACTGGCCCGCAACCTCAGCACGCAGCCCTGCAAAGAGTGCGGCGGCTCACGACTGCGACGCAGCGCCCGGCATGTGTTTGTTGAGAAGAACAACATCTCGGACGTCACCCACATGCCTGTCGGCGACGCCCATGACTATTTCGGACAACTTGCCCTTCCTGGCCGCAAGGGCGAAATTGCCGAAAAAATCCTCAAGGAAGTTCGTCAGCGACTGCAATTCCTCGTTAACGTTGGCCTGGAATACCTGACCCTTGAACGCAGCGCCGATACACTCTCCGGCGGCGAAGCCCAGCGCATACGGCTGGCGAGCCAGATCGGTGCCGGCCTTGTGGGCGTCATGTACATTCTCGATGAACCATCCATTGGCCTGCACCAACGGGATAACGATCGCCTACTGGCCACACTGTTCCATCTGCGGGATCTGGGCAATACCGTTATCGTTGTCGAGCACGACGAAGACGCCATCCGGGCTGCAGATCACGTGATCGATATCGGGCCGGGTGCAGGCGTGCACGGTGGCCACATCATTGCCCAAGGCACGCCCGAAGACATCATCGCCTCCAAGGACTCCCTCACCGGGCAGTACTTGTGCGGCGAAAAAGAGATCGCGATCCCTGAACAACGCCATACCCGGAAGGGTAAACCACTGGTACTGGCAGGCGCGACCGGAAACAACCTGCAAGGCGTCACATTAACCTTACCGCTGGGTGTTATGACGTGTGTCACCGGCGTTTCGGGCTCCGGCAAGTCCACGCTGATCAACAGCACCCTGTATCCGGTGTGTGCTGCAAAGCTCAACAAAGCCACGAGCCTGAGCCACGCGCCCTATGAATCCCTGAAAGGGCTGGACCAGCTCGACAAAGTCATCGACATCGACCAGAGCCCCATAGGCCGGACACCCCGCTCTAACCCGGCGACCTACACCGGACTGTTCACTCCGATACGTGAACTGTTTGCCGGCACCCAGGAAGCCCGTTCCCGCGGATACAAACCAGGCCGTTTCAGCTTCAACGTTAAGGGCGGTCGTTGTGAGGCCTGTCAGGGCGACGGCGTGATCAAGGTGGAAATGCACTTCCTGCCGGACGTGTATGTCCCCTGCGATGTCTGCAAGGGTAAGCGCTACAACCGCGAAACTCTGGAGGTCCGATACAAGGGCAAGAGCATTCACGAAGTGCTGGAGATGACCGTAGAAGAAGCCCGCGAATTTTTCGACCCGGTTCCGTTCCTCGCCCGCAAACTGCAAACGCTGATGGACGTCGGGCTATCGTATATCCGCCTCGGGCAAAGTGCAGTCACCCTTTCCGGAGGCGAGGCCCAGCGCGTCAAACTGGCCAAGGAACTGTCCAAGCGCGATACCGGCAAGACACTCTACATTCTTGATGAGCCCACTACCGGCCTGCACTTCTACGACATCCAGCAACTACTGACCGTACTGCAGCGACTTCGGGATCATGGCAACACCATCGTGGTGATCGAGCACAACCTGGATGTGATCAAGACGGCGGACTGGATCATTGACCTTGGGCCCGAAGGCGGCTCCGGTGGCGGTCAGATCATTGCGGAAGGGACGCCAGAGCATGTTGCCGCAGAGACGGGGTCACATACCGGGCGGTACCTGAAGGGCGTCTTGGCCCAGAATCGGAAATAAACACTACAAGTGATGAGACATAAAAAAACCGGAGGGATTAACCTCCGGTTTTTTTATGGGCTTGGCGAAAAACTTAATCTTCGCTTTCGTCCACTTCTTCTGCTTCGATGTCCAGCGGACGACCAACCAGCTCTACAAATGCCATGGGGGCATTGTCGCCGGCACGGAAGCCACACTTCAGGATACGAAGGTAACCACCCGGACGCTCGTTGTAACGGGGACCAAGCTCATTGAACAGCTTGGCAACCGCCGCATCGTCACGCAGGCGAGAAAACGCCAGACGACGATTCGCAACCGAATCATTCTTTGACAGCGTGATCAAAGGCTCCGCTACCCGGCGAAGTTCTTTCGCTTTCGGGAGCGTAGTTTTGATCAGCTCGTGTTCAACCAGTGACGCAGTCATGTTACGGAACATGGCCTTGCGATGCGCACTGGTCCTGCTGAACTTACGACCACTCTTACGATGACGCATTGCTCTGATTCCTTACCTTAAACTAATCGGCGATTAACCGCCCAGGACCCGATCGTCGCCACGAAGGCTAGCCGGCGGCCAGTTATCAAGACGCATACCCAGTGACAGACCGCGGGACGCGAGCACGTCCTTGATCTCAGTAAGCGACTTTTTACCAAGGTTAGGCGTCTTCAGCAGCTCAACTTCAGTGCGCTGAATCAGATCGCCGATGTAGTAAATATTCTCAGCTTTCAAGCAGTTAGCTGAACGCACTGTCAATTCCAGATCATCAACCGGACGCAGGAGAATCGGATCAATTTCTTCCTCTTCCTCAACACGCTCGGGTTCTTTCTCGTGATCGAAATCAACAAACACGGCCAGTTGTTGCTGGAGGATGGTCGCGGCCCGGCGAATCGCTTCTTCCGGGTCGATCGTACCATTGGTTTCCAGATCAATAACCAGCTTGTCCAGGTCGGTGCGCTGTTCTACCCGTGCACTTTCCACGGCGTAGGCAACACGGCGGACCGGACTGAAAGTTGCGTCCAGTTGCAGGCGTCCAATGGCGCGAGTTTCGTCCTCGTCCAGACCCCGCTGATCAGCAGGCTCATAGCCGCGACCACGGGCAACCTTCAGACGCATGTTCACTTCACCATTGGCACTCAGGTGACAGATCACATGTTCCGGGTTGGTGATCTCGACATCGTGATCCAGCTTGATATCACCGGCAGTGACAACGCCCGGGCCTTTCTTGCTGAGGGTTACCTCGGCATCGTCCCGGCCGCCCATTTTCACGGCCACGCCTTTAAGATTCAGAAGAATCTCAATGACGTCTTCCTGAACACCTTCGATCGCGCTGTACTCGTGCAACACGCCGTCGATCTGTGCCTCGGTAATGGCACAGCCCGGCATTGAGGACAAGAGTATCCGACGCAGTGCGCTACCAAGAGTATGACCGAAGCCCCTTTCCAGAGGCTCCAGGGTCACTTTGGCGCGCATGGCGCTTGATTCTTTCACGTCAATGGTACGAGGTGTCAATAACTCATGTACTGAACGCTGCATAGACGCCCCTAATTGCTCTCGTTGCTAACTGGGCTTTACTTGGAGTAAAGCTCGACGATGAGGTTCTCGTTGATGTCGGCCGGCAATTCAGTGCGCTCGGGCACTGACCTGTAAACGCCGGACATCTTGCTGGCGTCGACCTCTACCCAGCTCACCGGTGCGCGGCTGGAAGACAGATCCAGCGCGCCTTTAACGCGAAGCTGGTTTTTTGCCTTCTCACGCACACTCACAACATCACCCGGACGGACCTGATAAGACGGGATGTTCACCAACTTATCGTTGACCAGGATCGCTTTGTGAGAAACGAGCTGACGGGACTCAGCACGGGTAGAACCAAAACCCATGCGATAGACAACGTTATCAAGACGGCCTTCCAGCAGCTGCAACAGGTTCTCACCGGTTGCACCCTTGATGCGGGCGGCCTCTTTGTAATAGTTGCGGAATTGCTTCTCCAGCACGCCGTAGATACGACGAACTTTCTGTTTTTCACGAAGCTGTACGCCATATTCGGACAGACGACCGCGACGCGCGCCGTGCATACCCGGCGGAGTCTCGATGTTGCACTTTGAATCGAGCGCGCGAACACCGCTCTTCAGAAAAAGATCTGTCCCTTCACGACGAGACAGCTTGCACTTCGGGCCTATGTAACGAGCCATAATTCACTGTCTCCTGTGTTAGACGCGGCGCTTTTTGGGCGGACGACAACCGTTATGGGGAATCGGCGTCACATCAGTGATGTTAGTGATCTTGTAGCCGCACGCGTTCAGCGCACGAACCGCAGATTCACGTCCGGGCCCCGGACCTTTAACCTCTACGTCCAGGTTTTTAAGGCCGTATTCAGCAGCCGCATTACCGGCTCTTTCAGCTGCTACCTGCGCAGCAAAAGGTGTACTCTTGCGTGACCCACGGAAACCGGACCCACCAGAAGTGGCCCAGGACAATACGTTGCCCTGACGGTCAGAAATGGTCACGATAGTGTTGTTGAAGGACGCGTGAATGTGCGCGACGCCATCAACAACCGTCTTTTTCACCTTTTTACGGGTACGTGTACCTGGCTTTGCCATGTTTGCCTACCTGTTACTTACGAATAGGTTTGCGAGGACCTTTACGGGTGCGGGCGTTGGTCTTTGTGCGCTGGCCACGGACAGGGAGTCCATGACGGTGGCGCAGACCACGGTGGCAACCGAGATCCTTCAAACGCTTAATGTTCATCTGAACTTCACGACGCAGATCGCCTTCAACGGCCAGCTTGCCTACTTCTGTACGAAGTGATTCAAGCTGCTCGTCGGACAGGTCCTTGACCTTGACGTCCGGCTTAACACCGGTTGCATCGCAAAGCTTCTGGGCTGCTGTCTTACCGACTCCAAAAATGTAAGTCAGAGAGATAACAGCATGTTTGTGATCGGGTATATTGACACCGGCTATACGTGCCATCCAAATTACTCCGCGTTCAAAGCTTTGCTGTGTGAATTTTCCGCCACTATAAAAGGGCGCGAAATAATAGCGCCTGACCCCACCTGAGGTCAAGCGCCATTAATCGTACCCTTTACAATGTCAGTGCTGAATCCGTAAGGATTAACCCTGACGCTGCTTGTGGCGAGGCTCCGAGCAAATGACTCGTACTGAGCCATTGCGACGAATTACTTTGCAGTTACGGCAAATTTTCTTTACCGAAGCGCGTACTTTCATTGTCGACTCCAGTTTTCAAGGGGAACGAAATTATCCGTTCCGACCATAGCCCTTGAGATTGGACTTCTTCATCAACGAATCATATTGATGAGACATCAGGTGCGACTGAACCTGAGCCATGAAATCCATCACCACGACTACAACAATCAGCAGAGACGTGCCGCCCAGATAGAACGGTACATTCCCGGCAACCATCAGAAACTGAGGGAACAGGGACACTGCTGCAATGTACATTGCACCGAACAGAGTCAGGCGGGTCAGCACACCATCAATATACTTGGCAGTCTGATCGCCCGGACGAATGCCCGGAATAAACGCGCCTGAGCGCTTGAGGTTATCCGCAACTTCTTTCGGGTTATACATCAACGCTGTATAGAAGAAGCAGAAGAAAACGACTGCTGCTGCGAACAGAATGATGTATAGCGGCTGGCTAGGTGCCAATGCCTGGGAAATATCACTCAGCCATTCCATGCCCTCGCCCTGACCGAACCACTGCCCCAGCGACGCCGGGAACAGCAGAATGGAGGAAGCGAAGATCGGCGGAATAACGCCTGCCATATTCACTTTTAAAGGCAAATGGCTGGACTGCTGAGCAAATACCCGCCGGCCTTGCTGGCGCTTCGCGTAATTGATGGTCAGTCGACGCTGACCACGCTCCATAAACACCACGAAGCCAATTACAGCAACCGCCAGGATACCAATACCCAGAACCACCAACAGACTCATCTCGCCGTTACGCGCTTGCTCCAGGGTCTGCCCTATGGCACCTGGAAGGCCAGCAACAATACCGGCAAAAATCAGCAGGGAAATCCCGTTGCCGACGCCGCGCTCGGTGATCTGCTCACCCAACCACATCATGAACACGGCACCACTGACAAAGGATACCACAGCCACAAAGTGGAAGCTGAAGCTGTCGTTGAAGGTCACACCCTGGGATGCCAGCCCGACAGAAATACCAAAGCCCTGAACCAGGGCCAGGATAACCGTACCATACCGCGTGTACTGGCTTATCTTGCGACGGCCAGCTTCACCCTCCTTCTTCAGTTGCTCCAGCGTCGGACTGACCGCTGTCATCAACTGCATAATAATAGAGGCTGAAATATACGGCATGATACCAAGTGCGAAGATACTCATCCGCTCAAGCGCACCACCGGAAAACATGTTGAACATGCTCAGGATTGTGGCCTGGTTCTGTTCAAACAGTGCCGCCAGACGGTCGGGGTTAATACCCGGCACCGGGATGTGGGCACCGATCCGGTACACCAGCAATGCCAGGAAGACGAACCAGAGCCGCGATCGCAGCTCTGCCAGTCCTTTACCCGCGCCCGCAGGCAATGATGCGTTCTTGGCCATTTAGTCCTCGACTCGCCTTAGTCTTCGACTTTACCGCCCGCGGCAGTGATCGCCTCGCGTGCGCCTTTGGTCACCTTCAGACCCTTGACAGTCACTGCGCGGCTCAGTTCGCCGGACAGAATAACCTTCGCTTCACGAATTTCTTCGCGAACGATGTCAGCCTTCTTCAGGGCCTCGAGATCAGCTACGTCACCGTCGACTTTCGCCAGTTCGTTCAGACGAATTTCAGCCACATAGCGCTGCTGGCGCGAGGTGAAACCGAATTTCGGCAGACGACGGGCCAACGGCTGCTGGCCGCCCTCGAAACCAGGCGCGACACTGCCGCCGGAACGGGCCTTAAGACCCTTGTGACCACGACCACCGGTCTTGCCGAGGCCGCTACCGATACCGCGACCCACGCGCTTGGCGGCAGGACGTGAACCAGGCTCCGGACTAAGTTCGTTCAGACGCATCTTAGTTCTCCTCTACCTGCACCAGGTAGTTAACCCGGTTGATCATCCCACGGATGGAAGGGGTATCTTCCACTTCCACGGTGTGACCGATTTTACGGAGACCCAGGCCCTTGACGCACAGCTTGTGCTTGGGCTGACAGCCGATGGGGCTGCGGGTCAGTGTTACTTTGATCGTTTTTGCGTTCGCCATGACTTCAACCCAGAATCTCTTCCACGGATTTACCGCGCTTGGCTGCAATATCTTCAGGCGCTTGAGTTGCCTGGAGACCCTTGATGGTGGAACGTACCACGTTCACCGGGTTGGTGGACCCGTAACACTTGGACAGTACGTTCTGCACACCCGCTACTTCCAGTACGGCACGCATAGCGCCGCCGGCGATGATACCGGTACCTTCTGATGCAGGCTGCATGTAGACCTTGGAACCACCATGCTGCGCTTTAACCGCGTACTGCAGGGTATTTCCGTCAAGCGGGATGTCGACCATGTTCTTGCGTGCAGCTTCCATCGCTTTCTGGATCGCAACCGGCACTTCACGCGCCTTGCCACGACCGAAACCAACGCGTCCTTTACCATCACCCACTACAGTCAGTGCAGTGAAGGCAAAAATACGACCGCCCTTAACAACCTTGGCGACGCGATTGACCTGAACCAGCTTCTCCTGGAGCTCAGGCGCCTTCTGTTCGTTAACGCTCATCTTCTCCACCTCTTAGAATTGCAAGCCAGCTTCACGGGCTGCGTCGGCCAGAGCCTGGACGCGACCATGATAACGGTAACCGGAGCGGTCAAAAGCGACCTGCTCTACACCTGCCGCCTTGGCACGCTCAGCAATCAACTGACCGACCTTTTTGGCAGCGTCCACGTTACCGGTTGCACCCTGGCGCAGGTCCTTATCCAACGTGGAGGCAGCCGCCAGCACCTTGCTGCCGTCTGCAGTGGTAACCTGGGCGTACATGTGCCGGGGTGTACGATGTACACACAGGCGGTTGGTGCCCAGCTTACGGATCTTCATGCGCACTTTGCGTGCGCGACGCAATCTTTCGTTATTCGCGCTCATAGTCCCGCCTTATTTCTTCTTGGCTTCTTTGCGTCTGACCTGCTCATCCGCATAACGCACACCCTTGCCTTTGTAAGGCTCTGGCGGACGGAATGCGCGGACTTCTGCAGCGACCTGGCCAACCTGTTGCTTGTCGATTCCGCGAATCACAACTTCCGTATTGGACGGAGTTTCAGCGGTAATCCCCTCGGGCAGCTCATACTCAACCGGGTGTGAAAAACCCAGCGTCAGATTGAGCTTCTTACCTTGCGCCTGGGCACGGTAGCCTACGCCCGTCAGCGCGAGCTTGCGCTCAAAGCCTGTAGACACACCGGTCACCATATTGTTGACCAATGCGCGGGTAGTACCAGCAAGAGCGCGGG
Source organism: Marinobacter sp. M5B (assembly GCF_042604615.1). Classification (NCBI taxonomy): domain Bacteria; kingdom Pseudomonadati; phylum Pseudomonadota; class Gammaproteobacteria; order Pseudomonadales; family Marinobacteraceae; genus Marinobacter; species Marinobacter sp. M5B. The sequence continues at coordinate 953,679 of NZ_CP156894.1, read as the reverse complement.
ACTGTTTGGCTCCATCACGGGGTGCGAAGCGCAGAACGTTTTCTTCCTGCGCGACCTCTACCACATGGTGGATGGTGAATTGAAGCGATCCTTTGGACCCCTTCACATTAATTTCCTGTCCGTTCAGCTTAACCTCAACACCGGAAGGCAGCACGACAGGATTATTGGCAACCCTGGACATGTGTATCTCCTAAAATACGGTGCAGATGACTTCGCCACCCACGCCGGCAGCACGTGCAGCGCGGTCTGTCATTACGCCCTTGGACGTAGAGACAATCGCGACTCCCAGACCACCGGATACCTTCGGCAGCTCCCCAGCGCCCTTGTACTGGCGCAGACTCGGACGGCTGACCCGCTTGATTTCCTCAATAACCGGCTTGCCACCGAAGTATTTGAGGTTAATGGTCAGCTCGGGTTTCGCGTCAGCTGAGACGGAAAAATCGGCTACGTAACCTTCGTCCTTAAGGACCTGGGCTACGGAGATCTTCATCTTTGAAGACGGCATGGCCACATCGGCCTTCTGTGCCATCTGTGCATTACGGATACGGGTAAACATATCCGCAAGCGTATCTTGCATACTCATTGGTATGAGACTCCTGATCTTTTTAGTTGTGCAGCGGCGCGCCGCACCGCTTACCAACGGGCACCTGACCTGCGGTCAGTGTACCTGCCTTACCAGCTTGCTTTGGTCAGGCCCGGGACGTCGCCGCGCATGCCAGCTTCACGCAACTTAATACGTGATAGCTTGAACTTGCGCAGAACGCCGTGGGGACGACCTGTAACCTGGCAACGATTACGAAGACGCGAGGGAGACGCATCACGAGGAAGCTGTTGCAGCTTCATCTGTGCATCCCAACGGTCATCATCGCTGGTATTCGGGTTCTTGATAATCGCCTTGAGTTCGGCGCGCTTCGCTGCGTACTTCGCAACGGTTTTTTCGCGCTTGAACTCGCGGTTCTTCATGGAAACCTTAGCCATTACACTCGTTCCTTATTTCTTGAACGGAAAGCCGAAGGCTTTCAACAGTTCGCGACCTTCATCGTCGGTACCGGCAGTGGTGGTAATGGTGATATCAAGTCCACGGATCTTGTCGACTCTGTCGTACTCGATCTCGGGGAAAATGATCTGCTCACGCACACCCATGCTGTAGTTACCGCGACCATCGAAGGACTTGGGATTCAGACCGCGGAAGTCACGAATGCGGGGTACCGCAATGTGAACCAGACGATCAAAGAAATCCCACATACGCTCACCGCGCAGGGTAACTTTACAACCGATCGGCCAACCTTCACGGATTTTAAAGCCCGCTACGGATTTACGTGCCAAAGTGACAACGGCTTTTTGACCTGCCAGGCGCTCAAGATCCGCCACGGCATTTTCAATCAGCTTCTTGTCACCGACCGCTTCGCCGACACCCATATTCAGGGTGATCTTTTCGATACGCGGCACCTGCATGATGTTCTTGTAGCTGAACTCTTTCTGCAGGGCGGGTACCACTTCCTTACTGTACTGCTCTTTCATGTTAAGCATCGTAACCACCACCGCTTACTGGTTATCGACGACTTCTTTCGTGGACTTAAAGATCCGCACTTTAGCGCCGTCTTCCTTGATCTGGAAGCCTACGCGATCGGCTTTGCCGGTCTGCGGATTAAAAATAGCCACGTTGGAAGCCTGGATAGGTGCTTCTTTTTCGACGATGCCACCTGGGGTGCCGAGCATCGGGTTTGGCTTGGTGTGCTTCTTGATCATATTGATCCCAGAAACAACAACCCGGCCATCGTCCTGAACCTTCAGGACTTTACCACGTTTGCCTTGGTCTTTCCCCGTAGTGACGATTACTTCGTCATCTCGTTTGATCTTTTTCATAACCGGCCTCTGGTCCTTAAAGTACTTCGGGTGCCAGTGAAATAATTTTCATGAACTTCTCATTTCGCAGTTCACGGGTAACCGGTCCGAAGATACGGGTACCAATGGGTGCGTCCTGATTGTTCAGAAGTACTGCCGCGTTTCCGTCGAAACGAATAAGCGACCCGTCGGGACGACGCACACCTTTACGGGTACGTACAACGACAGCTTTCAGGACCTGGCCTTTTTTCACTTTACCGCGGGGGATGGCTTCCTTAACGGTTACCTTGATGATATCCCCAACGCTGGCATAACGCCGATGTGAACCGCCCAGGACCTTGATGCACATCACCTGACGTGCACCACTGTTGTCCGCGACTTCAAGCATTGTTTGAGTCTGAATCATGGTTATTCTCCAGCAGAAACCACTTTGCCGTTACGACAAGACTCACCGTCCGGGCGAGTTACACCTTCGATGCGCGTTCGGTGACTTCCACCAGAGCCCAGCTTTTGGTCTTGGAGACCGGGCGGGTTTCCTGGATTGTAACGGTGTCACCGATGTTGCACTGATTGCTCTCGTCGTGAGCATGAATTTTGGATGAACGCTTCATGTACTTACCGTACAGAGGATGCTTAACCTGGCGCTCAACCAGAACCACAATGGATTTCTCCATTTTGTTGCTCACGACCTTGCCGCTCAGGGTTCTGGCAGTTTGGGTAGCTTCAGTCATGTTACTGTCCTGCCTTTTCATTCATAACTGTTTTCACGCGAGCAATGTCACGCTTCACCTTCGGAAGAAGATGAGACTGATTCAGCTGACCTGTCGCCTTACGCATGCGCAGGTTGAACTGCTCCTTCAGGAGGTCGATCAGCTCTTTGTTCAGCTCCTCGACTGACTTGTCACGCAGCTCTGTTGCTTTCATCACATCACCGTCCTCGTTACAAAGGTGGTCTGTACGGGCAGCTTGGCCGCAGCAAGAGTGAACGCGTCACGAGCGATTTCCTCGGAAACACCTTCCATCTCATACAGCATCCGGCCTGGCTGAATTTCAGCCACCCAGTACTCGACAGAACCCTTACCTTTACCCATTCGTACTTCGAGCGGCTTGCTGGAGATCGGCTTGTCCGGGAAAATCCGGATCCAGATCTTACCGCCCCGCTTGATGCGGCGAGTCATGGTACGACGCGCTGCCTCAATCTGGCGCGCAGTTATACGTCCACGGCTTGTCGCCTTCAATCCGTATTCACCGAAGCTCACCTTGTTAGCACGGTGCGCAAGACCGGTGTTACGGCCTTTCATTACCTTGCGAAATTTGGTGCGTTTTGGTTGCAGCATTTGAGTGCCCCTTTACTTAGAACCTTTCTTCCCAGAGGCTTTCTTGTCAGCACGGACCTGCTCCATACCACCAAGAATCTCACCTTTGAAGATCCATACCTTGACGCCGATAATGCCGTAAGTGGTTTTCGCTTCGTAGGTCGAGTAATCAATGTCTGCACGCAGTGTGTGCAGCGGTACACGACCTTCGCGATACCACTCGGAACGGGCAATTTCAGCACCCCCGAGACGACCGCCTACCTGAATCTTGATGCCTTTCGCACCCTGGCGCATGGCGTTCTGTACCGCACGCTTCATAGCGCGACGGAACATCACACGACGCTCCAGCTGACCGGCAACGTTCTGCGCGACCAGGCGGGCATCCAGGTCCGGCTTGCGGACTTCTTCGATGTTGATGTGCACGGGCACACCCATCATGTCGCTGACTTCGCGACGCAGACGGTCAACATCTTCACCCTTCTTACCGATAACAATACCGGGACGGGCTGTATGGATCGTGATACGGGCGTTCTGAGCAGGGCGCTCGATCACAATCTTGCTGACAGACGCCTTTACCAGACGCTTGTCCAGGAATTCGCGAACCTGAATATCATTCAACAGGTTGTTCGCGTATTCCGCCTTTTCGGCGTACCACACTGAGTTGTGCTCTTTGATCACACCCAGGCGCATGCCGGTTGGATTTACTTTATGACCCATCTGAGCATCTCCTACTTGTCGGCGACCTTGACGGTGATATGACAGGTGCGCTTGAAAATCCGGTCAGCGCGCCCCTTGGCTCGAGCTTTGATTCGCTTGAGCGTCGGACCCTCATCCACCATAACGGTGGAAACCCGCAAATCATCTACGTCCAGACCTTCGTTGTGCTCAGCGTTAGCGATGGCAGACTCAAGGGCTTTCTTGAGAATGACCGCCGCCTTCTTCGGGCTGAAAGTCAGAATGTTCAGGGCGTCCTCAACAGCCTTGCCGCGTACTTGGTCAGCGACAAGACGCGCTTTCTGAGCTGAGAGGCGAGCGCCCTTGTACTTGGCTGCTACTTCCATTTCTATTACCTCACAATCAGCGTTTAGCTTTCTTGTCGGCCGCATGACCACGATAAGTACGCGTCGCCGCGAACTCACCCAGCTTATGCCCGACCATATCTTCGGTGACATAAACCGGCACGTGCTGCTTGCCGTTGTGGACTGCAATGGTCAGGCCTACCATCTCCGGAAACACTGTCGACCGGCGGGACCAGGTTTTGATCGGCCGCTTGTCGTTAGCTTCCAGAGCTGCCTCGACCTTCTTCAACAGATGCAGGTCTATAAAAGGACCTTTCTTCAAAGAACGTGGCACAGCATTTACCTCTATGTAGTCGTTTACTTGGCTGAACGACGACGTACTATCATCTTATCAGTACGTTTGTTCTTACGAGTCTTATGCCCTTTGGTCGGAACACCCCACGGAGTAACCGGGTGACGCCCGCCAGAGGTACGCCCTTCACCACCACCATGTGGGTGGTCAACTGGGTTCATAGCAACACCACGTACTGTTGGACGTTTACCGCGCCAACGTGATGCACCCGCTTTACCAAGCTGCTTGAGGCTGTGTTCGCTGTTGGACACTTCGCCCAACGTTGCGCGACAGTCAACAAGCACCTTACGCATTTCACCTGAGCGCAGGCGGATGGTGGCATAAGCCCCTTCCCGAGCAACCAGCTGTACGGATGCGCCCGCAGAGCGAGCCAGCTGAGCACCTTTGCCAGGCTTGATTTCGACGCAGTGAATCACAGAACCGACCGGAATATTCCGGAGCGGAAGTGTGCTTCCTACTTTAATCGGCGCGTCGATGCCGGAGCGCACAGGGTCACCAATCTGCATACCTTTGGGAGCGATAATGTAGCGACGCTCGCCATCGGCGTACTTGATCAGCGCAATGTGCGCAGAGCGGTTAGGATCGTATTCCAGGCGCTCGATAGTCGCCGGGATACCATCTTTGGTCCGCTTAAAGTCAATGACACGGTAGTGTTTTTTATGTCCACCACCAATGTGACGGGTAGTGATGCGACCAAAATGGTTACGACCACCCGATTTACTAAGAGTTTCTACCAACGGCTCGTAAGGGCGCCCCTTGTGAAGATCAGGGTTAAAGAGCTTAACAACGTGACGGCGGCCGGCAGATGTTGGCTTGGTTTTGACGATCGGCATTTTACGACCCCTTTACCTTATTCCACATCCAGAAAATCAATGTCCTGACCGTCCGCAAGCTTAACGTAAGCCTTACGAATGTCAGCACGCTTGCCGAAGCCGCGAACGGTACGCTTGAGCTTACCCTTACGGTTCAGAACCTGAACACCTTCGACGGTGACGTTGAACAGCTGCTCAACGGCTTTCTTGATCTCGGGCTTGGTTGCGTCAGGGGCTACACGGAATACCACCTGACCACTTTCCGCGACCAGAGAGGCTTTCTCTGATACGTGAGGCCCAAGAAGAACCTTGTAAATACGTTCCTGATTCATCCCAGCATCTCCTCGATTTTCTTCAGAGCGGGAACAGTCACAACCACTTTGTCGAAGGCGACAAGGCTAACCGGGTCAAGGCCGGCGACATCACGCACATCAACGTGCGGGATATTGCGCGAGGCCAGGTGCAGGTTCTGCTCGACGTTGTCGGACAGAATCAGCGCGTTACTGACACCGATATCGCTCAGCTTGGCAGTGAAGGCCTTGGTCTTGGGCATTTCGACATTCATGTCGTCGACCACAACCAGGCGCTCCTGACGGACCAGCTCGGAAAAAATGGAGCGCATCGCTGCGCGGTACATTTTGCGGTTTACCTTCTGCTCAAAACTCTGAGGCTTGGCAGCGAAGGTAACACCACCGGACCGCCACAGCGGACTGCGGATGGTACCGGCACGGGCACGACCCGTACCCTTCTGACGCCAGGGCTTCTTACCACCACCAGCGACTTCCGAACGTGTTTTCTGAGCACGGGTACCCTGGCGCGCACCGGACATATACGCGGTGACAACCTGGTGAACCAGTGACTCATTAAAATCTTTGGCGAATGCAGCGTCGGAAACCGAGATTCCCTTGCCGCTACCTGTAATAGTCAATTCCATCGCACCGCTCCTCAGGCTTTAACTGCAGGCTTGATGACAACATTTCCGCCGGTCGCGCCCGGAACGGCACCACGAATCAGCAGAAGGTTGCGCTCGGCGTCGACACGGACGACTTGCAGGTTCTGCACGGTCACCTGCGCATTGCCCATCTGGCCCGCCATCTTTTTGCCCTTGAATACCTTGCCCGGAGTCTGGTTCTGACCGATGGAACCCGGAGCACGATGAGAAAGGGAGTTACCGTGTGTGGCGTCCTGCATGGAGAAGTTCCAGCGCTTTACGCCGCCCTGGAAACCTTTACCCTTGGACTGACCAACAGCATCAACGACCTGGCCATCTTCAAAGATGGAAGCGGTAATCTCTCCGCCTGCAGCCAGCTCTTCGCCTTCGCCATCAGCGAGACGGAATTCCCACAGACCACGACCAGCCTCGACTCCGGCTTTGGCGTAATGGCCCGCTTCGCTTTTAGTCACACGAGAGGAACGACGCTTACCAACGGTTACCTGAACCGCGCGATAGCCATCGCTTTCAAGAGTTTTCAGCTGGGTAATGCGGTTGGGCTCAACCTCAATTACCGTTACGGACACTGCTTGCCCGTCTTCCGTAAAAATACGGGTCATACCGGCCTTGCGACCGACAATTCCAATTGCCATGTTTCACCTCTTAAGTGTACGGGGCTCTCACCCTCTATGGCCTTATGACAGTTACACAGACTAACGCTTGGCGTTAGCCGAGGCTGATCTGAACGTCTACACCTGCTGCCAGATCCAGCTTCATCAAAGCATCTACTGTCTTTTCCGTCGGCTCGACGATATCCAGCAAACGCTTGTGTGTACGAATCTCGTACTGATCGCGCGCGTCTTTGTTGACGTGCGGCGAAATCAGAACGGTGTACTTTTCCTTCCGCGTCGGCAGAGGGATTGGTCCACGCACTTGAGCGCCGGTCCGCTTCGCGGTATCGACAATCTCCTGCGTTGACTGGTCGATCAGGCGATAATCAAACGCCTTCAACCGGATTCGAATTTTTTGGCTTTGCATGATGCACCAAACTCCACTCGTAGCAGCTACTAGTTAGCCGACCTTCAAAAAAAGGAGCCGCATTGTATGCATAATACCCAGCAGTGTCAACTGCGATGAGCAGCGACTCTACCAGGTCAGATTGTGCGGCTGAAACAGAAAAAGGGGCTGACTTTCAGCCCCTTTTTCCTTAGATCATTCGAATAATTTATTCGATGATCTTTGAGACTACGCCGGCACCAACGGTACGACCACCTTCACGAATCGCGAAGCGCAGGCCATCTTCCATGGCGATCGGAGCAATCAGGGTAACACTCATCTTCACGTTGTCACCCGGCATAACCATTTCCACACCTTCCGGCAGCTCACAGGAACCTGTGACGTCGGTGGTACGGAAGTAAAACTGCGGACGGTAACCCTTAAAGAACGGGGTATGACGACCACCTTCTTCTTTGCTCAGCACGTACACTTCGCACTCGAACTTGGTGTGCGGAGTGATCGAGCCCGGAACCGCCAGTACCTGACCACGCTCAACGTCGTCACGCTTGGTACCACGCAGAAGAACACCAACGTTCTCACCAGCACGGCCTTCGTCCAGCAGCTTGCGGAACATCTCAACACCGGTACAAACGGTCTTCACGGTATCTTTGATACCAATGATTTCCACTTCGTCACCAACCTTGATGATGCCACGCTCTACACGACCGGTTACAACCGTACCGCGACCAGAGATGGAGAACACGTCTTCAATCGGCATCAGGAACGGCTGATCAATCGCACGCTCCGGATCCGGGATGTACTCGTCCAGGGCTTCTACCAGCTTCTTAACAGCGGTAGTACCCATTTCGTTATCATCCTTACCTTCCAGCGCCATCAGCGCGGAACCGGTAACGATCGGCGTGTCGTCGCCCGGGAAGTCGTACTGGCTCAGCAGTTCGCGAACTTCCATCTCGACCAGCTCCAGCAGCTCCTCGTCATCAACCATGTCCGCCTTGTTCAGGAACACAACGATGAAAGGAACGCCAACCTGGCGGGACAGCAGGATGTGCTCGCGAGTCTGCGGCATGGGGCCGTCAGCTGCGGAACAAACCAGGATCGCGCCGTCCATCTGCGCCGCACCCGTGATCATGTTCTTCACGTAGTCAGCGTGGCCCGGGCAGTCAACGTGCGCATAGTGACGCGCCGGCGAATCGTACTCAACGTGAGAGGTCGCGATGGTGATACCACGCGCCTTCTCTTCCGGTGCGTTATCGATCTGGTCGAATGCGCTTGCACTACCAGTACCCCACACTTCGTGACACACACGAGTCAGCGCGGCTGTCAGCGTGGTCTTGCCATGGTCTACGTGACCAATGGTGCCCACGTTTACGTGCGGCTTATTACGCTCAAATTTTGCTTTAGACACGGTTACACCTCTTCCTGTTTCTTAAGTCCTGGGGATCAACCCTTTTTAATGATCGCTTCGGCAATGTTCGAGGGAGCTTCCATATAGCGGGAGAACTCCATCGCATAAGACGCCCGACCCTGCGTTGCAGAACGCAGATCGGTGGCGTAACCGAACATCTCCGACAACGGAACCTCGGCACGGATTGTCTTGCCCGATGGGCCGTCTTCCATACCCTGAACCAGACCACGACGGCGGTTCAGATCACCAACGACGTCACCCATATACTCTTCAGGGGTAACGCACTCGACCTTCATGAGCGGCTCAAGAAGGGCCGGACTAGCCTCCAACGCGCCTTTCTTCATCGCCATGGATCCGGCGACCTTGAACGCCATCTCGTTGGAGTCAACGTCATGGTAGGAACCATCGTACAGCGTGGCCTTGATCCGCAGCAGAGGATAACCGGCCAGACAGCCGTTCTTCATCTGCTCTTCAATGCCCTGCTGAACAGCGGGAATGTATTCCTTGGGAACCACACCACCAACGATTTCGTTTACGAAGATGAAGTTCTCGCCATCCTCCTCGTCGAGAGGCAGCGGCTCAAGCTTGAGCTTGACATGACCATACTGACCACGACCGCCAGACTGACGTACGAACTTACCTTCCACATCCACGTTCTTACGGATGCATTCACGATAAGCCACCTGCGGCTTACCAATGTTCGCTTCAACCTTGAACTCGCGACGCATTCGGTCAACGATGATGTCCAGGTGAAGCTCACCCATACCGGAGATGATGGTCTGGCCAGATTCTTCATCAGTACGAACCTGGAAAGACGGATCTTCCTGAGCAAGCTTGCCCAGAGCAACACCCATTTTCTCCTGGTCAGCCTTGGACTTCGGCTCAACGGCTACAGAAATAACCGGCTCAGGGAACTCCATGCGTTCCAGGATAATTTTATGATTCTCATCACAAAGGGTATCACCGGTGGTGACACTCTTCAGGCCGATTGCCGCAGCAATATCACCCGCGAGAACTTCCTTGATCTCCTGACGCTCTTTGGAGTGCATCTGAACCATACGGCCGACGCGTTCCTTCTTGCTCTTTACGGAGTTGTAGACTGCATTACCAGATTCGAGCTTACCGGAGTAAACCCGGAAGAAGGTTAGCGTGCCAACAAACGGATCGGTGGCGATTTTGAACGCGAGAGCCGAGAAAGGCGCGTCGTCGTCAGCCTGACGGGTTTCTTCAGTACCGTCTTCATCGACCTCACCACGGATGGCTTTGACTTCGTCCGGAGCCGGCAGGAATTCGATCACCGAATCCAGCACCGCCTGAACACCCTTGTTCTTAAAGGCAGAACCACATGTCGCGACAACAATCTCGTTGGCGAGCGTACGGATACGCAGACCTTTCTTGATGTCTTCAATGCTGAGCTCGCCCTCTTCAAGGTAGCGCTCCATCAGCTCTTCATTAGCTTCAGCAGCCGCTTCCATCATTTCTTCGCGGTACTTCGCTACTTCGTCAGCCATTTCGGCAGGAACGTCGCGCTGGTCATAGGTAGCACCGGCATCATCTTCGTTCCAGTAAATCGCCTTGTTACGAATCAGGTCAACCAGACCAGCGAACTCGTCTTCGGCACCGATCGGCAACTGAATGGGAACGGCAGTCGCACCCAGACGGTTCTTAATCTGATTCACAACGCGCAGGAAGTTGGCACCGGCACGGTCCATCTTGTTGACGAACACCATGCGGGGCACTTCGTACTTGTTGGCCTGACGCCAAACAGTCTCAGACTGCGGCTCAACACCTGAGGAGCCACAGAACACGACAACCGCACCGTCGAGCACACGCAGGGAACGCTCTACCTCGATGGTAAAGTCGACGTGCCCCGGGGTGTCGATGATATTGATGCGGTGTTCGGGATACTGCTTATCCATGCCCTGCCAGAAACAGGTGGTTGCAGCAGACGTGATGGTAATACCACGCTCCTGCTCCTGCTCCATCCAGTCCATGGTCGCCGCGCCATCATGAACCTCACCGATTTTGTGGGAAATGCCTGTGTAGAACAGAACCCGCTCGGTGGTTGTGGTCTTGCCCGCATCAACGTGCGCACAAATACCAATGTTTCTGTATCTCTTGATCGGAGTCTTGCGTGCCACTGTATGAACCTCGGCTGATTAGAAACGGAAGTGAGAGAACGCCTTGTTGGCTTCTGCCATGCGATGAACGTCTTCGCGCTTCTTAACAGCGGAGCCCTTGCTATCAGCGGCATCCAGGATTTCACCTGCCAGACGCTGCGCCATGGACTTTTCACCACGCTTCCGTGAAAATTCTACGAGCCAGCGCATGGCCAGCGCGTTCTGACGGGAAGGCCGTACTTCGACAGGCACCTGGTAGGTAGCACCACCCACACGACGGGATTTAACTTCAACCATCGGCTGGATGTTTTCCAGGGCCTTCTCGAACATGTCGATCGGCTCTTCCTTGGACTTGTCGGCAACGATATCGAGCGCGCCATAAACAATGCGCTCAGCAACAGCTTTTTTGCCGCTTTCCATCACATGGTTGATGAACTTGGCCAGCCGTGCACTGCCGAATTTGGGATCCGGGATAATTTCCCGTTTTGCTGCAACTCTTCTTCTAGGCATCGATAAGCCCTTATCTATTAAAAGGTCTTCAGGAACCCCTGAGATAGCATCAGCTACTCAGCCTTACTCTTACCGTTCTACGTAGCAACGATAAAAGACACCCGTGTGGGACATCAGGACTTGGGTCGTTTTGCACCGTACTTGGAGCGGCCCTGCTTACGGTTCTGCACACCCTGGGTGTCCAGTGTTCCGCGAACAGTGTGATAGCGCACACCCGGAAGGTCTTTTACTCGACCGCCACGGATCAGCACAACACTGTGCTCCTGAAGGTTGTGACCTTCACCACCAATGTATGAGGAAACCTCGTAGCCGTTGGTCAGGCGAACACGGCACACTTTACGCAGTGCTGAGTTCGGCTTCTTCGGCGTTGTGGTGTACACACGAGTACAAACACCACGGCGCTGCGGGCAAGCCTGCAGAGCAGGAACGTCGCTCTTGGCCGCTTTGCGTTTACGAGGCTTACGCACCAACTGATTAATCGTTGCCATGTAAGCAAACTCCAAAAAACCGTATCAATGAAACTTACCCCCGACAGGCGGGGGTAAAATTTGAGGGTCGCAAGTTTAAGCCTGCGACCCTGAACAGTCAAGATGACTGATCTCTTTTTGACCACCCGTCGGGTAAGTAACTACCGGCGGGTGGCGTTACCGGTCAACTCAGCTTTCGCGGTTGAGCTCGGCACTCAGAGCTTCTTCGACATCCGCTGCCGTTACGCCCTGCTCTTCCAGATCACGCTTGCGACGACGCTCTGCGTGGTATGCCAGACCGGTACCAGCCGGAATCAGGCGACCAACGACAACGTTCTCTTTCAGGCCGCGGAGGTAATCCCGCTTGCCGGTGACGGCGCCTTCGGTCAGAACCCGCGTGGTTTCCTGGAACGATGCCGCTGAAATGAACGACTCCGTCGCCAGAGATGCCTTGGTAATACCCAGCAACAAGCGCTCACAACGTGCGGTTTCCTTGTCTGCCGCTTCCGCTTTCTCATTCTCTTCCATGAACTGGGTAATTTCTACCTGATCGCCAGCCAGCAGGCTGGTATCACCGGCATCAGTGATCTCCACCTTACGCAGCATCTGTCGAACGATAACCTCAATATGCTTATCGTTGATGACAACACCCTGCAGACGGTAAACGTCCTGGATTTCGTTGGTGATGTACTTGGCCAACGCAACCACACCCAGAAGACGAAGGATGTCGTGCGGATTGGACGGGCCATCAGAGATAACCTCACCCTTCTCGACCGTTTCACCCTCGAACACGTTCATCTGGCGATGCTTGGGAATCAGAACCTCATACGGATCCGCATCCTTCGGCGTAATCACCAGACGTTTCTTGCCCTTGGTTTCCTTGCCGAAGGACACCACACCACTGACTTCAGCCAGGATGGACGATTCTTTCGGACGACGGGCCTCGAACAGGTCGGCAACACGCGGCAGACCACCGGTGATATCCCGGGTCTTCGAGCTTTCCTGCGGAATACGGGCAACCACGTCACCCAGCTCAATCTTGGCGCCATTGGCCATGGTCACCAGCGCGTTGGCCGGCAGGAAGAAGATCGCGGTACCACCACCTGGCAACTCAACATCGTTACCCTTGTCGTCGATCAGCTGAATGGCAGGACGAATGTCCTTACCAGCCGCCGGACGCTCTTTCGGGTCGATAACCTCCATCGTGGAAAGACCCGTCAGCTCATCAGTCTGGGTACGGACGGTAATGCCCTGATCCATGTTGACGAACTTGGCGGTACCTTCCGCTTCAGCGATGATTGGGTGCGTGTGCGGATCCCACTTGGCAACCGCAACCCCTGCTTCCACGGCGTCGCCGTGCTTGACAGACAGCACCGCACCATAGGGCAGCTTGTACCACTCGCGCTCACGACCCTGCTCATCGGCAATGGCCAGCGCTGAGGAACGGGACACAACAACCAGACTGCCGTCGCTCTTCTCGATCGATTTCAGGTTGTGCAGACGAACGGTGCCGCCGTGCTTGACCTGGATATTGTCAACCGCTGATGCCCGGCTTGCCGCACCACCAATGTGGAAGGTACGCATGGTCAGCTGGGTACCCGGCTCACCGATGGACTGTGCAGCGATAACACCGACAGCCTCGCCCACATTGACCTCGTGGCCACGGGCAAGATCACGACCATAACACTTGGAGCAGATACCGTGGCGAGTCTCACAGGTGATCGCAGAGCGAACCCAGACTTCGTCCACACCGGCACGCTCAAGGGATTCAACCGCTTTCTCGTCCAGCAGGACGCCGGCCTCGACAACGGCATTGTCCTTGTCCGTTGGCGTAAAGGCTGCACGGGCCGTAACACGACCAAGCACACGATCACCCAGCGGTACAACAACGTCGCCACCCTCGATGTGCGGCGTCATCAACAGACCTTCTTCGGTACCACAGTCGGTTTCGGTAACGACCAGATCCTGGGAAACGTCTACCAGACGGCGAGTCAGGTAACCTGAGTTCGCGGTCTTCAGTGCCGTATCCGCCAGACCCTTACGGGCACCGTGGGTGGATATGAAGTACTGGAGTACGTTCAGACCCTCACGGAAGTTCGCAGTGATCGGCGTCTCGATGATGGAGCCGTCCGGCTTCGCCATCAGGCCCCGCATACCAGCCAGCTGGCGAATCTGAGCCGCGGAACCCCGGGCGCCCGAATCAGCCATCATGTAAACCGAGTTGAACGACTCCTGCATCAAGTCTTCGCCGTCCTCACCTTTAACTGGCTTGCCGTCTGGCCCGATAACCTGCTCCTTCGAGAGCCGATCCATCATCGCCTTCGACACTTTGTCGTTGGCACGGGACCAGATATCGATAACCTTGTTGTACTTCTCACCCTGGGTCAGCAGACCGGATGCGTACTGGGTCTCGATGTCCTTGACTTCCTCGGAGGCAGCATCCACCAACTCGTATTTCTCGGGAGGAATCTCGAAGTCGTTGAAGCCGATCGAGATACCGGAAACCGTCGCATAGTGGTAGCCCATGTACATGAGCTGGTCAGCAAAGATAACGGTATCCTTGAGGCCGGCATCACGGTAACAGGTGTTGATCAGATTCGAGATCGACTTCTTGACCATCGGCTTGTTGACCAGCTCATAGGACAGGCCGTCAGGAACGATATCGAACAACAGCGCACGACCGACCGTGGTGTCAACGATCTTGTACTCTTCGGTACGCTCGCCGTCTTCCTGGATCGTGACTTCCTTGACCCGGACCTTGACGATCGCCTGAAGGTCAACCTTGCCAGCACCATAGGCACGGTGCGCTTCTTTAACATCGGCAAACACCATGCCTTCACCGACGGCACTCTTGCGCTCGCGAGTCATGTAGTAAAGACCCAGCACCACGTCCTGGGACGGCACGATGATCGGCTCGCCGTTGGCCGGCGACAGCACGTTGTTGGTGGACATCATCAACGCACGGGCTTCGAGCTGGGCTTCCAGGGTCAGCGGTACGTGTACCGCCATCTGGTCACCGTCGAAGTCGGCGTTGTAGGCCGCACACACCAGCGGATGCAGCTGAATGGCCTTGCCTTCGATCAGTACCGGCTCGAACGCCTGGATACCCAGACGGTGAAGAGTCGGTGCCCGGTTCAGCATGATCGGATGCTCACGGATGACCTCGTCCAGGATATCCCAGACCACGCCTTCCTCACGCTCGACCATCTTCTTGGCGGCCTTGATGGTGGTCGCCAAGCCACGGTGCTCAAGCTTTGAGAAGATGAACGGCTTGAACAGCTCCAACGCCATCTTCTTGGGCAGACCACACTGATGCAAACGCAGGTACGGACCAACCACGATCACGGAACGACCGGAGTAGTCCACACGCTTACCGAGCAGGTTCTGACGGAAGCGACCTTGCTTACCCTTGATCATGTCGGCCAGGGACTTCAGCGGACGCTTGTTGGTACCAGTGATGGCGCGACCACGACGGCCGTTATCCAACAGCGCATCAACCGCTTCCTGTAGCATCCGCTTCTCGTTGCGCACAATAATGTCCGGAGCATTCAGCTCCAACAGGCGCTTGAGGCGGTTGTTACGGTTGATCACCCGGCGATACAGGTCGTTCAGGTCAGAGGTGGCAAAACGGCCACCATCCAGCGGCACCAGCGGACGAAGATCCGGCGGCAGAACCGGCAGAACGGTCATGACCATGTCGCCCGGCTTGTTGCCGGAATACAGGAAAGCCTCAAGAATCTTCAGGCGCTTGCTGAACTTCTTGATCTTGGTCTCGGAGTTGGTCTGGGGAATCTCTTCCCGCAAGGCCTCAACCTCGGCCTGCAGATCAATACCTTCCAGCAGCTCCTGGACGGCTTCGGCACCCATGCGGGCATCGAATTCGTCACCGAACTCTTCAAGGGCTTCGTAATACTGCTCGTCGTTCAGCAATTGACCGCGCTCAAGCGTCGTCATGCCCGGCTCGATCACGATGAACGACTCAAAATACAGGACCCGCTCGATATCGCGCAGGGTCATGTCCAGCATCAGGCCGATGCGGGACGGCAGTGATTTCAGGAACCAGATGTGGGCGACCGGGCTGGCGAGCTCGATGTGACCCATGCGCTCACGGCGCACACTGGCCAGTGCCACTTCAACACCGCACTTCTCGCAGATGACACCACGGTGCTTGAGCCGTTTGTACTTGCCGCACAGGCACTCGTAATCCTTGATCGGGCCGAAGATCTTGGCACAGAAAAGACCGTCACGCTCAGGCTTGAACGTACGGTAGTTGATGGTCTCAGGCTTTTTGACCTCACCAAAAGACCATGAACGGATCATGTCAGGCGACGCCAGGCCAATACGGATGGCGTCAAATTCCTGCTTCTGGTTCTGGTTTTTGAGAAGATTCAGCAAATCTTTCATCAGTAACAGCTCCGGATGGCGTTATTCTCGGGCGGGTACCGACCGGTACCCGCTCACGCTGCCAAAAACAATTCGGCTCAGTCGGATTCCAGCTCGATGTCGATACCCAGCGAGCGGATTTCCTTGACCAGAACATTGAAGGACTCGGGCATGCCCGGCTCCATACGATGATCGCCATCGACAATGTTCTTGTACATCTTGGTCCGACCATTCACATCATCAGACTTCACGGTAAGCATTTCCTGCAGCGTATACGCCGCACCGTAGGCCTCGAGTGCCCACACTTCCATCTCACCGAAGCGCTGACCACCGAACTGCGCCTTACCACCCAGCGGCTGCTGGGTAACCAGGCTGTACGAACCGGTGGAACGAGCGTGCATCTTGTCGTCGATCAAGTGGTTCAGCTTGAGGATGTACATGTAGCCAACCGTTACCGGGCGGTCAAATTCATCACCCGTACGGCCGTCATACAACACAGTCTGGCCAGTCGTACTCAGACCTGCCAGCTCAAGCATACGCTTGACCTCTGCTTCCTTGGCACCGTCGAAGACCGGCGTTGCCATGGGGACACCTGCGCGCAGATTGTTAGCCAGGGCCAGGATCTCTTTGTCACTCAGCGAATCCAGGTCCACCTTGGTGACCTCGTCCGAGTGGTTATAGATCTCGTCCAGCAAATTGCGGAGCTCAGCGATCTTACGCTGCTCATCCAGCATCTGGCTGATGCGCTCACCCAGCCCTTTGGCTGCTGCACCCAGGTGCGTTTCAAGAACCTGACCGACGTTCATCCGCGACGGAACACCCAAGGGGTTGAGAACCACGTCAACTGTGTTGCCATGTTCATCATAAGGCATGTCCTCAATCGGCATGACCGATGAAATAACACCCTTGTTACCATGACGTCCGGCCATCTTGTCGCCCGGCTGAATCCGACGCTTGATCGCGAGGTACACCTTGACGATCTTGAGAACACCCGGGGCAAGGTCATCACCCTGCTGAAGCTTGCCTTTCTTATCGTCAAAGCGCGCTTCGTGCTCTTTTTTGCGATCTTCAAGACCCTGCTCGGATTTTTCAAGCAGCTCATTCAGCGCCTCATCTTTCATCCGTAGCTTGAACCAGTCGTCGCGCGGCAACTCTGCCAGGTACGATTCGTCCAACTTGGCGCCTTTCTTGAGACCAGGACCACTGATGACTTCCTGCCCCTTGAGGGCATTGGTCAAACGCTCGAAGGTGGCACCTTCTACAATGCGATACTCGTCCTTCAGGTCCTTGCGATACTCGTCCAACTGCTCTTTTTCGATGGACTGGGCACGCGTGTCCTTTTCGATGCCGTCACGGGTAAAGACCTGAACGTCGATAACCGTGCCACGGGTGCCAGTGGGCACACGTGAGGACGTGTCCTTCACGTCCGAAGCCTTCTCGCCGAAGATGGCCCTCAGCAGCTTCTCCTCCGGGGTCAACTGGGTTTCACCTTTCGGTGTTACCTTGCCAACCAGGATATCGCCAGGACCTACTTCCGCACCGATATACACGATGCCGGACTCATCCAGCTTGGACAGCGCACTTTCACCAACGTTCGGAATATCCGCGGTGATTTCCTCGCTACCCAGTTTGGTATCCCGAGCCACACAGGTCAGTTCCTGAATGTGGATGGTAGTCAGGCGGTCTTCCTGAACCACTTTCTCGGAAATGAGGATCGAGTCCTCAAAGTTGTAACCGTTCCAGGGCATGAACGCGATACGCATGTTCTGCCCCAGAGCCAGCTCACCCAGATCCACGGACGGGCCGTCAGCCAGCACGTCACCACGGGCAATTTCATCGCCCTGGTTAACAATGGAGCGCTGGTTGATACAGGTGTTCTGGTTCGAACGGGTGTACTTGGTGAGGTTGTAGATATCCACACCAGCATCACCGGCTTCAGTCTCATCGTCGTTGACACGTACCACGATACGGGCCGCATCGACGCTCTCGATCACACCACCGCGACGAGCGGTTACGCAAACGCCAGAGTCCTGGGCCACGGTACGCTCAACACCAGTACCTACCAAGGGCACCTGCGAACGCAACGTCGGAACCGCCTGGCGCTGCATGTTGGAGCCCATCAGTGCACGGTTGGCGTCGTCGTGTTCCAGGAACGGAATCAGCGAGGCTGCTACCGACACTACCTGGCGCGGTGAAACGTCCATGAAGTTGACGTTTTCCGGCGGCGTTACCGTGAACTCGTTCTGATGACGAACCGTTACCAGCTCATCAGACAGACGCTTGTTCTCGTCCATTGCCGCACTGGCCTGGGCGATGATGTAGTTGCTCTCTTCAATGGCCGACAGATAAACCACTTCATCGGTCACCTCGCCGTCAACCACCTTCCGGTACGGACTCTCAAGGAAACCGTAAGAGTTGGAGCGGGCGTAGGTTGCCAGCGAGTTGATCAGACCGATGTTCGGGCCTTCCGGCGTCTCGATCGGACACACACGACCATAGTGAGTCGGATGTACGTCACGAACCTCAAAGCCGGCACGCTCACGGGTCAGACCACCTGGACCGAGAGCGGAGATACGACGCTTGTGAGTCACTTCCGACAGCGGGTTGTTCTGGTCCATGAACTGGGACAGCTGGCTGGAGCCAAAGAATTCCTTCACCGCAGCCGCTACCGGCTTGGCGTTGATCAGATCCTGAGGCATCAGGCCTTCGCTTTCCGCCAGACTCAAACGCTCGCGCACAGCACGCTCAACACGCACCAGGCCAACGCGGAACTGGTTCTCCGCCATCTCACCGACACAACGAACTCGACGGTTGCCCAGGTTATCAATGTCGTCGACATTGCCCTGACCGTTACGAATATCGATCAGCGTCTTGAGGACGTCGATGATGTCGTCATGGGTCAACGTGCCTTCGCCGGTGCTTTCTTCGCGACGCAGGCGACGGTTCAGCTTCATGCGGCCAACGGAGGACAGGTCATACCGCTCTTCAGAGAAGAACAGGTTGTTGAACAGGTTCTCGGCCGACTCTTTGGTGGGCGGCTCACCCGGGCGCATCATGCGATAGATCTCAACCAGCGCCTCGAGGGGCGTGCGGGTTGGGTCGATGCGCAGCGTATCCGACATGAACGGACCACAATCCAAGTCGTTGGTGTACAGAGTTTCAATTTCTGTAACGCCAGCGTCGAGAATCTTGGTGACAACTTCTTCGGTCAGCTCGGTATTACACTCAACCAGAACCTCTCCGGACTTGGTGTCCACCATGTCTTTCGAGAGTACACGGCCGTAAAGGTATTCCGTCGGCACTTCCAGCTCGGTCAAGCCCGCTTTTTCAAGCTGCTTGATATGACGAGCGGTGATCCGGCGACCCTCTTCAACGATGACGGAGCCCTTCTTGTCCTTGATGTCGAACGTCGCAATGTCACCGCGCAGGCGACTTGGAACCAGCTCGAGCTTGCACACCTCAGGACCGATACTGAACTTACTGGTATCAAAGAACATCTCCAGCATCTGCTCTGAGTTATAACCCAGGGCACGCAGGAGAATAGACGCGGGCAGCTTGCGGCGACGGTCGATACGGACAAAGACCGAGTCCTTAGCGTCGAACTCGAAGTCCAGCCAGGAACCACGGTAAGGAATCACCCGCGCCGAATACAACAGCTTACCTGACGAGTGGGTCTTACCCTTGTCATGATCGAAGAACACACCGGGTGAACGGTGGAGCTGGGAAACGATAACACGCTCGGTACCGTTGATAACGAAGGTACCGTTCTCGGTCATCAGGGGCATTTCGCCCATGTAGACTTCCTGCTCTTTAATATCCTTGATCGCCTTGTTGGACGATTCCTTATCATAAATGATAAGTCTTACTTTCACCCGCAGCGGTGCTGCGTAGGTGACGCCCCTAAGCTGGCATTCCTTGACGTCAAATACCGGCTCGCCGATGCGGTAACTCACGTATTCGAGTGCGGCGTTGCCAGAATAACTGACAATCGGGAATACGGATTTGAATGCTGCGTGGAGACCGGTTTCCCGACGATTTTCGGGCGCGGCTTCACTTTGGAGGAAGTCCCGGAACGAATCCAGCTGTATAGACAGCAAATAGGGAACATCCATCACGGACGGCAATTTACTAAAATCTTTGCGAATCCGCTTTTTCTCAGTATAGGAGTAAGTCATCTGCATTCCCCAGCTTTAGACCTGATACCTGGTATCAAGAAGCAACCATTTTCATGCTTCGGGGCCGAATTGCTCGGCTTACTGCGCCGTCTTGAACAAGACTCTCGCTGTAGGTTATAGATTCTGACAGCACCACTGAAACGGCGTTCAGAGTCTATAGCATATACAACAGAAAAAGGCCGGTGGCACATGGCCACCAGCCTGTCCATGCTTAACGCACGGTTTCGATCAAAAGCCAACTCTTACTTGAGCTCAACAGAAGCGCCTGCTTCCTCAAGCTTCTTCTTGGCTTCTTCAGCGTCGTCTTTGCTCGCTGCTTCCTTGATAACGGAAGGAGCGCTGTCGACCATTTCTTTCGCTTCTTTCAGACCCAGGCCAGTCAGTTCACGAACGGCCTTGATGACGTTAACTTTCTTCTCACCAGGACCGGTAAGAACAACGTCAAATTCAGTCTGCTCTTCAGCAGCAGCGGCTTCGCCACCGGCGGCAGCCGGAGCAGCAGCTACAGCAGCAGCGGCGGATACGCCGAATTTTTCTTCCATTGCTTCAACCAGCGCAACAACGTCCATTACGCTCATTTCGGCAATTGCGTTCAAAATGTCTTCGTTAGACAGAGCCATGACTTTCTCCCAAAAATATAAAAATGGTGTTCAACAGAATCAAGCAGCTTCTTGCTTCTGGTCTCGAACTGCCGCAACAGCACGGGTCACTTTCGTTGGAACTTCGTTCAGTGTCCGCGCAAGCTTGGTGATTGGTGCCTGTGTTACAGCGGCCAGCATCGTCAACGCCTCGTGGCGTGTCGGTAGCTTGGCAAGGCGATCAATCTGGTCTGCGCCCATCAGCTCACCGCCGACAGCCAGGCCCTTGATCTCGAATGCCTCTTTCTCTTTGGCAAAATCCTTCAGCAGGCGCGCAGCCGCACCCGGATCTTCCATAGAGAACGCCAGAATTGTCGGGCCGACCAGCGCCGCATCAATACACTCGAACTCAGTACCGCGGATTGCGATCTTCGCCAGGTTGTTACGAACAACCTTTAGATGAACGCTCTCAGCACGGGCCTTCGCTCGCAGCGCCGTCATATCACCTGAGGTGATACCACGGTAGTCAGCCAGAACAACAGACAGAGCACCACCGGCAGTCTCGTTGACTTCAGCGACGATCGCTTTCTTGTCTTCGAGTCTAATTGCCACTGGATTTCTCCTCGATTTCGCCGGGCATATTCCCGGCAAACCCACATATACCCCTCGCGGGGCTCCCAACGGTGTTTGGGTTCAGAGAGAACGTCTTCACACCGTCTGCGCAGGCGTTGCTTTAACCCTTCCAGCATCTCTTCTATAAAAAGAGCGCTTCAGGGGCCTGCGGTCTTTGACAGCCTTGGCTTCCGCCCAGACTACAAAGTAACTACCGAACAAAACCTCAGATGCTCAGAGCGCTCTGATCGATAGTCAGGCCAGGCCCCATCGTCGACGACAGGGTTACCTTCTTGAGGTAAACACCTTTCGAAGAAGACGGCTTGGCCTTTTTCAGGTCCGCGATCAGAGCTTCAAGGTTTTCCTTGATGTTCTGCGCAGAGAATTCCACATTACCCATCGGCGCATGGATGATACCGTTCTTATCAGTACGGTAACGCACCTGACCTGCCTTGGCGTTCTTTACAGCAGTCTCAACATCCGGGGTAACAGTGCCGACTTTCGGGTTCGGCATCAGGCCGCGGGGACCAAGGATCTGGCCCAGCTGACCAACAACACGCATGGCGTCCGGAGTGGCGATAACCACATCGAAATCCATGTTGCCTTTTTTGACTTCTTCCGCCAGGTCATCCATACCAACAATATCAGCACCGGCAGCGGTGGCTTTCTCGGCGTTGGCGCCCTGGGTGAATACCGCCACACGAACGGTCTTGCCAGTACCGTGAGGCAGAACCGTGCTGCTGCGCACAACCTGGTCTGATTTACGCGCATCGACGCCCAAATTGACGGCAACGTCCACGGACTCCTTGAACTTGACGTTACCGCCCAGCTCAACCAGCAACGCTACCGCTTCGTCAACGGAATATGCGCGGGTGGAATCGACTTTTTCACGAATCAGCTTCTGACGCTTGCTAAGCTTTGCCATGTTACAGGCCCTCCACGTTCAGGCCCATGCTACGGGCAGTTCCGGCAATGGTACGAACCGCAGCATCCATGTCGGCTGCAGTCAGGTCCGGCTCTTTGGTCTTGGCAATTTCTTCCAACTGGTCACGAGTTACCGTGCCAACTTTGTCGGTATTGGGACGACCAGAGCCGCTCTTGATGCCGGCTGCCTTCTTCAGCAGCACCGGTGCGGGCGGAGTCTTGGTGATAAAGGTAAAGCTGCGATCACTGTAAACGGTGATAACAGTAGGAATCGGCAGGCCCGGCTCCATATCCTGGGTCTGTGCGTTGAACGCCTTACAGAACTCCATGATATTTACGCCACGCTGACCCAGCGCGGGACCAACGGGAGGACTCGGGTTGGCCTTGCCGGCAGCAACCTGAAGCTTGATGTACGCTTCAATCTTCTTAGCCATGATATTTCTCCTGTGGGTTCGAACGCCTCTCGGCTCCCCTGTATTTACAACTGCCAGTAGCAGACACAAAAAGCCCGCGTCGCCATAGCGCGCGAGCTCTCAGCATGTAAGGCTGCCGCTCAGTCTTTTTCGACTTGCCCAAACTCCAGCTCTACTGGAGTTGAACGACCGAAAATCAACACAGCAACCTTGACTCGACTCTTGTCGTAGTCAACTTCTTCAACCACGCCATTGAAGTCCGCAAACGGCCCTTCAGTGACGCGAACAATTTCGCCTGGCTCGAACAGAGTCTTCGGCTTGGGCTTGTCAGCACCGCTCTCAACACGGCGAAGAATGGCCTCTGCCTCACGCTCTGTAATTGGGGCCGGCTTATCCTTGGTACCACCAATGAAACCAAGAACCCTGGGCGTATTCTTGACCAGATGCCAGGTGCCGTCATCCATTTCCATCTGCACCAGAACGTAGCCGGGATAGAACTTGCGCTCACTCTTGCGCTTCTTCCCGTCACGCATCTCAACGACTTCTTCAGTCGGCACAAGGATTTCGCCGAACTTCTCTTCCAAGTCATTGAGAGCAACACGCTCCCTGAGAGTGCGCATTACGTGCTTTTCAAAGCCAGAATACGCATGAACGACGTACCAGCGCTTAGCCATTGCCCACTCCTGTTACCCGATAACTCCGGAGACCAGCCAACTGATCAACGAATCCATACCCCACAGCATCAACGCCACAACCAATACAAACACAACGACGATGGCTGTGGTCTGGATCAGCTCCGGCCTGGTGGGCCATACGACCTTCCGGATTTCAACCCTGGCTTCCTTGAGCAGAGTCGCAAAACGCCGACCACGCTCGGTTTGGAGCGCCACAAAAGCAGCGACCAGAGCAAGAGCTACGAGAGCCAGCACCCGATACAGCAGTGACTCGGCATTAAAATACTGATTGCCAACGACGCCCGCTGCAATCAGAACAAATACGACCAGCCACTTTACTGCATCGAAGCTACTGGTCGAACGATCGGCTTTTGACTCCATAGGAATCAGCTTATGTATCCGGATGTTAAAAAATGGCAGGCCAGGAGGGAATCGAACCCCCAACCTGCGGTTTTGGAGACCGCTGCTCTGCCAATTGAGCTACTGGCCTGCACCGAAACAACTCAGCGCACTTACTTCAAGTTCTTACTCAAAAAGAGCAATTACTCGATGATCTTTGAGACTACGCCGGCACCAACGGTACGGCCGCCTTCACGAATCGCGAAGCGCAGACCATCTTCCATGGCGATCGGAGCAATCAGGGTAACACTCATCTTCACGTTGTCACCCGGCATAACCATTTCCACACCTTCCGGCAGCTCACAGGAACCTGTAACGTCGGTGGTACGGAAGTAAAACTGCGGACGGTAACCCTTAAAGAACGGGGTATGACGACCACCTTCTTCTTTGCTCAGCACGTACACTTCGCACTCGAACTTGGTGTGCGGCTTGATGGAGCCCGGCACACACAGAACCTGACCACGCTCAACGTCGTCACGCTTGGTACCACGCAGCAGAACACCAACGTTCTCACCAGCACGACCTTCGTCCAGCAGCTTGCGGAACATCTCAACACCGGTACAAACGGTCTTCACGGTATCTTTGATACCGACGATTTCCACTTCGTCACCAACCTTGATGATGCCACGCTCAACACGACCGGTTACAACCGTACCGCGACCAGAGATGGAGAACACGTCCTCGATCGGCATCAGGAACGGCTGATCAATCGCACGCTCCGGATCCGGGATGTACTCGTCCAGGGCTTCTACCAGCTTCTTAACAGCGGTAGTACCCATTTCGTTGTCATCCTTACCTTCCAGCGCCATCAGCGCGGAACCGGTAACGATCGGCGTATCATCGCCCGGGAAGTCGTACTGGCTCAGCAGTTCGCGAACTTCCATCTCGACCAGCTCCAGCAGCTCCTCGTCATCAACCATGTCCGCCTTGTTCAGGAACACAACGATGAAAGGAACGCCAACCTGGCGGGACAGCAGGATGTGCTCGCGAGTCTGCGGCATGGGGCCGTCAGCTGCGGAACAAACCAGGATCGCGCCGTCCATCTGCGCCGCACCCGTGATCATGTTCTTCACGTAGTCAGCGTGGCCCGGGCAGTCAACGTGCGCATAGTGACGCGCCGGCGAATCGTACTCAACGTGAGAGGTCGCGATGGTGATACCACGCGCCTTCTCTTCCGGTGCGTTATCGATCTGGTCGAATGCGCTTGCACTACCAGTACCCCACACTTCGTGACACACACGAGTCAGCGCGGCTGTCAGCGTGGTCTTGCCATGGTCTACGTGACCAATGGTGCCCACGTTTACGTGCGGCTTATTACGCTCAAATTTTGCTTTAGACATTCGACCTATCTCCCTAATCAACTGGACCGTAACGTTGACCGGACAAATAATGGAGCTCATGACCGGAATTGAACCGGTGACCTCATCCTTACCAAGGATGTGCTCTACCGACTGAGCTACATGAGCGCTTTCAACACTACAAATTGGAGCGGGCAGCGGGAATCGAACCCGCGTCATCAGCTTGGAAGGCTGAGGTAATAGCCACTATACGATGCCCGCGAGCAATAAGTGGTGGAGGGGGCAGGATTCGAACCTGCGAAGCTTTCGCGTCAGATTTACAGTCTGATCCCTTTGGCCACTCGGGAACCCCTCCGAGTCAGGCCTGCCAACGGCAAACCTGCCTAAACTTAAAGTGGAGCTGGCGGACGGAATCGAACCCCCGACCTGCTGATTACAAGTCAGCTGCTCTACCAACTGAGCTACGCCAGCTCACATTCGCCTCTTCAGCGAGGGCGGTATACTACGGATTTTCAGAACGCGTTGCAACACCTTCACAACGCCTGATTTCGACCATTTCGAAATTCTCACTGTAATCCGTTTCCGCCGCCCCAACCGCACCGGAATCCGGTACCAGTTGGTCTTCAAAAACGAGCGCGTAGCTTAGCTGATTTCGGGGGAAGTTGGCCAGTATTGCATTGAGATTCTGGCGTTTTTTTTCAGCCAGGACATTTTCGGCGGCCTGTCGGGACTCGAACAGCCCAAGAGAAATGGCATTTTTATTCTCGCCCCGGGTTACCAGGTAGGAGTCGATCCCCCTCTGCTGGAGATCGCGAAACAGATCCAGTGCCCGATCTTCCGGTTGAGGAGGTATGATCACCCAATGCAGTGGCGCCAGTTCCCGCTCTTCCTGAGTAACGTCATAGTCGGTTCCAGGCCGCCCCAGGGAACGATAAGCCTGCCGCGCACTCTGCTCCGAGTCGAACCACCCCAACCGAACGCAGAAACTCAGGGGAACCGCTTCCCTCTCTGGCGGAGCCTCAACATCAACGGCTGGCTGAGTGGCTTCGCCCTCGGCCAGCGTTACATCATCCCTGGCGGCTTCGGGTTCAACCTCTGGCGACAGCGGTTTCAGATCAGCCACCCGCGGCAATGCCTGGCGTTCAGTTACAACGGCAACGGGCTTTGGTCCGAGCTTGTCCCCGTATAACCAAAGCGCCCCATTGATCAGAATCAGGGCAACAGCAAACCACCTCATTCGCGTTCACTCTCCCCATCAACAGCCGCAAGCCCCTTGAGCACCAATGAAGGCTCGTGGTGGGCCGAAAGCCCGGCATCAAGCAGGCCTTCGGCGTCGCCTCCCGTCACCAGGACGCGACCAAGACCAAGACGACGGCAATCCGCCTCAATCCGTGCAGCCATTGATGCCCAGAGCCAGACCAGTCCATGCTGGACGCATGCGGTTGTCGACGCCCCAGGCTCCGCAGCCTGCACATCACTGGCATCAAAACCAATTCTCGCAGCGTCCTGTCTCAAGGACCTGAGCATCATCTGCTTACCCGGGAGAATATAGCCGCCCAGGTGCGCCCCCGTATCGGCAACATAATCAATCGTAATAGCACTGCCGGCATCAACAACGGCAAAACCACCCTCATCGGCCTGCCATGCAGCGTACATGGCGTGCCAGCGATCGGCCCCCATCCTGTCGGTTTCGGTGTAGGCATTCACCAAACCACCTCGACGGGGCTCAGCCCAATGAAACACAATCGGAGCACGACAGAACGCTTCCAACTGCACCTGCAAATGTTGGCGCCTTTCTTCCGAGATCACAGTGGATACTGCAACTCGCCTGATATGGGCGGACTGACAACGGATGCCGCAGAATGGGTCGTCGGCGTCCAGAATGGCGGAACCGGTGCCAACCAAATGACCATCGCCGACCAGCAGCCACTTCAGCCGGGTATTCCCGGCATCCACCAATAGCTTCATGGGCGGACCCGCAGGCTTATCTCGCCGGCACGAACCCTGACCAACTCTTTGCCGTCGTCGATCAGGTAATTACCGGTATCATCGATTCCACGCCCGTTCCCGGCGAGTCCACCCTGGCTGGCAACCAGGGACTTACCGGAAAATATATCTCGACCCTGCCAACGTGAACGGAACCCGGTAAACCCCTGACTGGCGAACTCGTCCACGGAGTCAAGGACGGAATTAACGAGTGACGCCGCAAGCTCGCTACGATTCCAGCGACGTTCAGGCACGGCTATGTCAAGACTGCTCCAGGATTGATCCACCTCCGCAGACTCTTTCATATGCACGTTCAGACCAATACCTGCAACAACCTGAACCACCCCCTCTTCAAGTTCGCCCTGAAGCTCAACCAGAATACCAGCCAGCTTGCTACCGCCGAGAAAAATATCGTTGGGCCACTTCAGCCCCACATCTGCAACACCATGCTGCTCCAGGGCTTCGGCGACCGCCACACCCAGAACCAGGCTTAAACCATCCAGCATGGCGAAGCTGCCTCGAAACGTCAGCCCCAGGCTCAGGTACAGGTTCTGTCCCCGCGGGCTTTGCCAGGGCCGGCCGCGCCTGCCACGGCCAGCGGTCTGACAGTCAGAGATGCACACGGGAATGCGACCGGAATCGGAGCCCGCACGGCGTCGTACAATTTCAGCATTGGTCGAATCTACCTCGTCCATTACGATCAGTTCGACCCTGGTGCGACAATCCGGCGCCAGACTCTGCGTTATCCGTTCCGCATCAAGCAAGTCCATGTCGCTCAACAGACGATAGCCCTTGCCACGAATGGTTTCTATGCGGACACCCTCCTCCGCTGCACGACGAACCTGCTTCCAAATTGCCGTGCGACTGATGCCAAGACTGCTGGCAAGGGACTCACCGGAATGAAACTGGCCGTCTGCCAGGAGGCCAAGAAGTGCTTTGGATTTCATCAAGGAACGCCCGCGTATTTGAATGGGATCAGGGCGGGATTAAACAACACGTCGAACCAAAAGACAAAGGACGACGCCGCGGCACGTCCAAAATTTGCCGCCTGAGACCTCAGGGTATGGGCGTTGCAGTCAGATTGGCCTCAATATTGAAGTTCTGCATTTTCACGCCATAGACTGCTGTTTGTGGACCACCGGAGGGATGGACCAGATCAATGTTGTTGATGGAGAGTTCCTTGAACTGGCTCCTCGCCCGAACGGCGAACCCCAGCGGGCGATTATCCAGGTCAGCCGCAGTGGGCGATGATACATAGCGGTACCCCGCCCCTGCGGCCGGGTCCATTATTTTTTCGTCACCCCTTGCGCCGACCACTCCCAAAGCATCTTCGCCATCTGTCTTCTTGACCACCTTGGTCTGGTAGACATCGACAGACAGGTCCGTGCGTATCCCGAAGGTATTGTCGTCTACACCGTCACCGTCGAAGTCACCGCCATCGCTGGTATGAATATCGTCAAGTACGAGCCTGGAGCCTGTGTTGTTGATCGGCTTGCCACTGGAATCCACCTGACGATTGGTTTCCCAGGTAAATGCATTCTTTCGCGCCTCACTGACTTCCCTTGCGAGTATCTGTTTGAGCTGGATCGTGATTCCTTCTTCACCACGAGCCTCCCAGATTCCGCCCGATGCAGCACAGGCCGACTCAGAGTCCCCCGAACCGCCGGCGCAGACATTGCCAGCCCCACCCGGGACAATGGTCATGCTACTTCCGGTTTCGTATTTCTGAACCACAAATCGGCCAAAGCTTGATCCCGCCGCCTTATCGCCAACCCGCAGGTTGCCAACATCCATAAGGCTCCAGGCCTCCCCCTTGATGAGGGCCAGCCCGTCTTCGGTCACATCCAGGGTCATATCCCGAACATGGGCATCGTAGCTGAGATCGCTGATCCACAAACCCTTCTGAGAAATCTCCCCCGAACCTTCATCGTAAGGCGCGGCGATGATAGCAGCCCGGCCATTCCGTATACGGATATCCGAGTTGATGGTTAGGCCCTCACCACTGGCACCGCCCGCTCCAAGCGTCACCTGGCCATCCATATCGAATTCGTAAGCCGGGTAGAAGCCAAGCGCCAGAAGCAGCTCCGTACCACCCTGAAGCGGGGCATCCTCGCTGCCTACTCGTAAGCCATTAATCCTGTAGCCGGCCGACACATCCTCAAAGCCAATCCGGAGCCCGTCATAAAAACGCGTTCCATTAAGCTCACCATCCCGCGTAACGTTAACTGTGACATCCCCTTGCCCCCAGGACTGCAGCCCGCTGAAGATAACGCGGTTGCCATCCTCGGTATAACTCAGGTCGGCCAACTGCAGACTCCACTCAGTGGACAACCTGAGCCCTTGAGAGCCGGCATCTGGGTGCCCCCCACCTTGCAGGTAAACCGCGTTGGTGTAGCTGCGCCCATTGTAGACGTGGTCCTGCAGCATGAAGCTGACATTCACTTCGCCAATACTTTGCCCGCCGGCGCCCATTTCAATGCGACCAATGTTAAATTCCCCGTTCAGTGACCCCAGCGTGAACCCCAGGGCGTCGCGTCCGTATCGGTCCGCTGTCACGTCCACCCGGAGATCATCCAGCCGGTATTGGCCTGTAATCTCGCGGAACGCAAGCGCGTGGTCGTCGTCAAGATAGATAAAGGATGCACTGTTAATCGTGGTTTCGTTATCCAACCGAAAACCCTCCCCTTCGCGCCCACCGGCTGTAATGCCGGTTTTCGACGAGAGGTCGAAGGAACCGCTGAGCCCGCCGTAACTGGGCAGGGCCTGGCCAGTTGCGACGTCGTAGGTGTTGCCATGATTGGCAGGGTTATTACTGTATCGGATTGCCCCCACATCGTAGGAACCGGATACGCGGGGGGCGTTCAGCTCCAGAGTATTGCCAACTACATCCAGGGTGACACCCAGGGCCTCTACACTGAGGGTGATATCATCCAGGAAGACTTCATTACCGTTGGTTCGATAGCCCAGGCGGCCGCCGGTCATGGTGTAGGCGGTGTCGAATGTGTAACCCGATGCGCCAAACGCACCTCCCGGGCTGATGCGCAGGTTTCCCTGCAGGCTGTGATCAAAGAAAATGCCACCCATGCCAATCCCCGGGGCACCAGCCAACCGTATATCGCCGAACTCGATCCGCCGATCCTCAACCAGGTAGTCCAGATTCAACGACGCCTCATCGGTGATGTCGACCCTTATGACATGAGCAGCCGACTCACTTGGCTGGCTTGCTGAACCAACCCGGAAATCCTCAAGGTAGATACCGCGATCATCATCGAAATACGTTAAACGGTCCGCGGTCATACCCAGCTCCATTTCCAGGGTAATACCGCTTTGGCCACTGATATCCGCCATATCTTCGTCGCCCAGGAGCTGCATATCCGCCATCGCGGGTGCCGACAACGCCAACACTACCCCCCTCACAGACTGCGTGACCACGATGTGCTTTCTGATCCCGGCCATACCCGCTCCCTATGGATTTCCCGTAGGGAAAACCAATAGGTTTCCCTCCATGATGACGTCACCCTGCATTTCCACCGCAAAGATGTCTGTTTGCTGGAATCCCGGGTCTGTTGGCCTGGATGTGTTGCTCCCGGCGATTTTGAACCGCACATCGTTGTAGCGAACGGTATCCGGCAGACCAATCTCTACAACGTCACCGTTGAACGCCTCGCCGTCACCGCCAAATCCGGAATCAATCGAACGAACACGGAGGGTCAGTCCTTCGAAGGCAAAGTTCCCCCTGATCTCATCCAGCACCATCCAGCCGCCATCCTCTTTCAATCGGTAGGCCAGCCTGGCACCGCACTTCTTACCGGCATCATCACAACGGCCGAAATAGCCGTTCTCAATAGGCCCGCCCATTTCATTAATGCTGATATCCCCTGATAGATATATGCCGCCCTGACCGGATACCTCAGAGAGTGCCTCATCGTTCAGACGATCAAGTTCACCCACCGCATGTTTTGAGCTGGACAATGCGAGGGCCAATAACAGGGCATGCGCGTACCGTCTATTCATGGCGCCAGATCCTTGGTTCGGATATCAAGGTGCTGAATCAGCATGCCCTCGACCCGTGCCGACCCGAAATCCCGGTCACCCACGGAAAAATTTCCGATGTGCAGGTTACTGCGATAATCGGGATTGGTGTAATAGTCCTCATAGAAATCCCAGGTTGGCGCGTCACTGCTACCTCGCAGCCCATCAGCGCCAATCGATCCCGGAGCTGGCGGCTCGATGGCCGCGACTTCCACCACAAAATTGCCAGTGCCATCAACGTCGAAAAATACCGGCTGCAACTGGTTGCCAATCGCCAGCTCCAGCGCAAAGTTGGTCATGGTGATTCTTGAACCGCAGGATTGGCCATCCTGAGAACAGGCATTGATCGACAATTCCGGTGTTTGGAAATTGAGCTTGAACTGCCCCACCATCTGTCGACGATCGTCATCGCCCCAAAGGCGAAGATAGCTACCATCAATAACTGCGCTTTTCGCATGAATGTTGATATTGGCCGAACGGTCTTCTCCCACAGCCACATTCATCTGCAGCCCGATATCAGGGCGCTCACCTACAAAATCCGCCGTCGCCGGCCGACTGGAGCAAACGCCACTACCCGCAATAGCACCCGAGCTCATACAGTCGTACCCTTGGGCAGCGTCCACCAAAGCTGGCGCCGCGAACTCGAGAACGGCCTTGTCCCGGATGCCGATACTATTGCCGTCGACCACGTCAATCCGATAGGGATTCACCAGCCGACCAATATTTACCGGGCTTAGGTTCTGCCCGTAGTTGCTGCCGGTTCCGGAGATGTACAAGTGATTCACCACGATCTCGACATCGCGGCCGTCCGTACTCTTAAGGCCGCCAATCTTGAAAATCCGGGCCTGGTTACCATTGGCATCGGGCGTGTCCGTGCCATGGGAAAACGTGAAGTCTTCCAACACGACTCCAATGCCAGCGCCATCGATCTCCGACAGTTCCTGCTCTGACAGGTCCTGAAGTTCCGCGTTTGCTGTGCACGTTCCGAGTAACAGTCCCAGGACAGCGCAAACTCGCGTGGGGCAGAACGACCAGACAGTGGGGGTTAGAAGGCGCCTTCTGGATAACATCAAAACAACCCCCTGCCCCGATCGATGTATTCCGTTCGGTAACGGTCGGTGCCGTAAAGGGCCTCGTTAAGATTGACCTCGGTTGCACCGTTCGGAATATTGAAGAAGGCCCCGGAAGTCGCCCGAATGAAATCCTCCGGCGTCGGGTTGGTGTTCTTGACGTCTTCCAGCCAGTCAAGGTCTTTGGTCTGGAATGAAATAAACGCTCCGTCGGCCGGTCCTGTAATCCTCCGCTGATTACCAACTTCTTCCACCGTGCCGATTGGAAAGCTGTTGTAAATATCGAGATCAAAGCAGGAATCGATACCCAGGACCAGGCAGTCCTGGGCGTAGACATAAATATCTCCACTGCCACAACTGAAGAAAGAGCAATCAGGCACATCAATACGGGAACTGGAGCCCCAACCAATAAGGTTCTTTACTGACCAGCGAGTGAACCCGCCCGCATCCTCGAGCACGAAGCGTTCTCCATTGGGGATGCCAATATGTTCCGCCCGAATGGGATCAAGCTCACCGATATCAGGATGCCCTTCCTCGCCGTACACCAGTTGCGCCTTGGTCTGGAGCGGACTACCGCCTTCAAGCAACGGGGTAAGCAGAACGATGACCTGATCGAAGAAGTTGCCGTTGGAGCTGGCCTGACTCAAACCTTCACCGCGATCAATGATGTCTACATTGACGTTGCCGGTGAGAGTTTCAATCTTGCCAGAGAGGATGCCCATGGACTCTCCGAAGCCCAGCCGAAAACCAACGATCTCCTGAGCGTCCTCGTCGAACGCAAATTCCAGATAGGGGTTCTCGATGTTAAACGGGACGATTTCGCCTTCTCCATAGGCCGAGCCATCCGGCTTGAGCTGGCGGGGCGCCTTGGAGTTGCGCTCGAAGTACGCTTGGTTATTGATATATCCGAGCGCAAAGTCCTCTATATAGACATCGGACGTTCCGGCTTTTTCACCATCCCGCTCGTAGCGCCCCAACTCGAGTACGTCAACATTGGTCTGGATATCAATGTCCATTCCCAGGTTAACGCGTGTATAAGAGGTATTGTCGGTCTCGTCGGGGTGATATTGGCGATCAACCGAAATGAATGCTTGACCAGTTACTTCCGACATATCGCTATCGGAGATTGGCTGCAGGTCCGCAAACGCAGGAGGGGTCACTGACAGCACCGCTAACAAATGCCAAACGACACGATTCATAGACAGATCTCACCATTAACCGCATTCTGAAAAGCGGTTTATTGTTATTTTCGATGAGTGTCTCTGAACACTAATGCTGCTTTCGCTGGCAATTTTTATTTTGGCCAGTTCTTGTACAGATCCTAACCTCGTTTACAGTTTGTCACTGTGAGCAAGGTCATAGATTTGAAAAATGAGTCGACGCTGAAGGTACTTTTTTACAGGCAATAAAAAACCCCCGTCGGCGAAGCCGCGGGGGTTTTTGGTATTAGGAGCCTGACGATGACCTACTCTCACATGGGCAGAAGCCACACTACCATCGGCGCTGGTCTGTTTCACGGCTGAGTTCGGGATGGGATCAGGTGGTTCCAGACCGCTATGGTCGTCAGGCAAAACGGTTGATCACTGGGTGGACGAGGTAGAACGATGTGATGTTGATTTCGATTGAGCGCGATGGCTCTTGCGTTATCCGCAATTGTCTTGGGTGTTATATAGTCAAGCCTCACGAGCAATTAGTATCGGTTAGCTCAACGCCTCGCAGCGCTTACACACCCGACCTATCAACGTCCTGGTCTTGAACGGCTCTTCAGGGACCTCAAGGGTCCAGGGAGATCTCATCTTGGAAGGGGCTTCCCGCTTAGATGCTTTCAGCGGTTATCCTATCCGAACATAGCTACCGGGCAATGCGTCTGGCGACACAACCCGAACACCAGCGGTTCGTCCACTCCGGTCCTCTCGTACTAGGAGCAGCTTTCCTCAAATCTCCAACGTCCACGGCAGATAGGGACCGAACTGTCTCACGACGTTCTAAACCCAGCTCGCGTACCACTTTAAATGGCGAACAGCCATACCCTTGGGACCGGCTTCAGCCCCAGGATGTGATGAGCCGACATCGAGGTGCCAAACACCGCCGTCGATGTGAACTCTTGGGCGGTATCAGCCTGTTATCCCCGGAGTACCTTTTATCCGTTGAGCGATGGCCCTTCCATACAGAACCACCGGATCACTATGACCTACTTTCGTACCTGCTCGACGTGTCTGTCTCGCAGTTAAGCGGGCTTGTGCCATTACACTAACCGCATGATGTCCGACCATGCTTAGCCCACCTTTGTGCTCCTCCGTTACGCTTTGGGAGGAGACCGCCCCAGTCAAACTACCCACCACACAGTGTCCTTAACCCCGATAAGGGGTCGAAGTTAGAACCTCAAACAGGTCAGGCTGGTATTTCAAGGTTGGCTCCACCAGAACTGGCGTCCTGGTTTCAAAGCCTCCCAGCTATCCTACACAAACATGCTCAAAGTTCACTGTGAAGCTATAGTAAAGGTTCACGGGGTCTTTCCGTCTAGCCGCGGATACACCGCATCTTCACGGCGATTTCAATTTCACTGAGTCTCGGGTAGAGACAGCGCCCCCATCGTTACGCCATTCGTGCAGGTCGGAACTTACCCGACAAGGAATTTCGCTACCTTAGGACCGTTATAGTTACGGCCGCCGTTTACCGGGGCTTCGATCAAGAGCTTCGCGCAAGCGCTAACCCCATCAATTAACCTTCCGGCACCGGGCAGGCGTCACACCGTATACGTCCACTTTCGTGTTTGCACAGTGCTGTGTTTTTAATAAACAGTCGCAGGGGCCTGGTATCTTCGACCGGCTTCTGCTCAACCCGCGAAGGGCGTCACATACCACCGGCGTGCCTTCTCCCGAAGTTACGGCACCATTTTGCCTAGTTCCTTTACCCGAGTTCTCTCAAGCGCCTTGGTATTCTCTACCTGACCACCTGTGTCGGTTTGGGGTACGGTCTCGAATAGCCTGAAGCTTAGAAGATTTTCCTGGAAGCAGGGCATCAATGACTTCCCGCCCTAAAAGGGCAGTCGTCGTCGCGTCTCGGCATTGTGGGACCGGATTTGCCTAATCCCACTGCCTACATGCTTAAACCGGGACAACCGTCGCCCGGCTCACCTAGCCTTCTCCGTCTCTCCATCGCAGCTATCCAAGGTACGGAAATATTAATCCGTTTCCCATCGACTACACCTTTCGGTCTCGCCTTAGGGGCCGACTCACCCTGCGCCGATTAGCGTTGCGCAGGAACCCTTGGTCTTCCGGCGTGGGGGTTTTTCACCCCCATTGTCGTTACTCATGTCAGCATTCGCACTTCTGATACCTCCAGCATGCCTCTCGACACACCTTCGCAGGCTTACAGAACGCTCCCCTACCCCGTGCACTTGCGTGCACAGCCGCAGCTTCGGTAACCAGTTTGAGCCCCGTTACATCTTCCGCGCAGGCCGACTCGACTAGTGAGCTATTACGCTTTCTTTAAAGGATGGCTGCTTCTAAGCCAACCTCCTAGCTGTCTGAGCCTTCCCACATCGTTTCCCACTTAACTGGTATTTGGGGACCTTAGCTGGCGGTCTGGGTTGTTTCCCTCTTCACGATGGACGTTAGCACCCACCGTGTGTCTCCCGGATAGTACTCACAGGTATTCGGAGTTTGCATCGGGTTGGTAAGTCGGGATGACCCCCTAGCCGAAACAGTGCTCTACCCCCTGTGGTATTCGTCCGAGGCGCTACCTAAATAGCTTTCGGGGAGAACCAGCTATCTCCGGGCTTGATTAGCCTTTCACTCCGATCCACAAGTCATCCCCTGGCTTTTCAACGACAGTGGGTTCGGTCCTCCAGTTGATGTTACTCAACCTTCAACCTGCTCATGGATAGATCGCCCGGTTTCGGGTCTATGCCCAGCGACTAAATCGCCCTATTCAGACTCGGTTTCCCTACGGCTCCCCTAAACGGTTAACCTCGCCACTGAACATAAGTCGCTGACCCATTATACAAAAGGTACGCCGTCACGGAACAAGTCCGCTCCGACTGCTTGTACGCATACGGTTTCAGGATCTATTTCACTCCCCTCACAGGGGTTCTTTTCGCCTTTCCCTCACGGTACTGGTTCACTATCGGTCAGTCAGGAGTATTTAGCCTTGGAGGATGGTCCCCCCATGTTCAGACAGGATGTCTCGTGTCCCGTCCTACTCGATTTCACTGGACTCAGGTTTCGGATACGGGGCTATCACCCACTATGGCGGCTCTTTCCAGGGCCTTCTCCTACCAGTTGTCCAGCTTAAGGGCTGGTCCCCGTTCGCTCGCCGCTACTGAGGGAATCTCGGTTGATTTCTTTTCCTTCGGGTACTTAGATGTTTCAGTTCCCCGAGTTCGCCCCGTACGGCTATGTATTCACCGTACGGTACCGGCCCGAAGACCGGTGGGTTTCCCCATTCAGAGATGCCCGGATCACAGCTTGTTTGCCAGCTCCCCGAGCCTTATCGCAGGCTTCCACGTCTTTCATCGCCTCTGACTGCCAAGGCATCCACCGTATGCGCTTAGTTGCTTGACTATATAACCCCAAGACAACTGATCCGTTTCTCACACTCAACCAGAACGTCGGACCCACCGAAGTGAACACAACCTTCTCATTCAGAGATGAGATTCAGAGACAGTCACTCGAAGTCATATACAACCACTTCAACGACAACACCGGATAACGCTTGAAATCGCTATCACATTGAACACTTTCTCTCGGAGATAATGAGAAAAAGTATTCGTGTTCTATCTCGTCCAATTTGTTAAAGAGCAAATCTGACCCAGTGATCAGAAAGAAGGTCTTCAGTCACAACCCTCAATCGAGTCATAACACTGAAAAACTTGTTTCTGTACACTGACCGAAGCCAGGCATTCATCGATCTGTCCAGGTATTGGTGGAGCTGAGCGGGATCGAACCGCTGACCTCCTGCGTGCAAGGCAGGCGCTCTCCCAACTGAGCTACAGCCCCTAAAAGCTATTTACAAGAATTGTGTAGATCTAGGCGTGTTCGGGCGCCGCATAGCCTGCTATGCAAGTCCGGACACAACGACGAGCTACGCAATTCTGGTGGGTCTGGGTGGACTTGAACCACCGACCTCACCCTTATCAGGGGTGCGCTCTAACCACCTGAGCTACAGACCCGGTTTTGCTTGTCCTGAAACAAGCCAAGTCGGGCCTGCATAGACCCTTTGCTCTCTTCTTAAGCTAACCAAGTAATTCGTGTGGACTCTGACCGAAGCTTTCGGCTTCGTTTAAGGAGGTGATCCAGCCGCAGGTTCCCCTACGGCTACCTTGTTACGACTTCACCCCAGTCATGAACCACACCGTGGTGATCGTCCTCCCGAAGGTTAGACTAACCACTTCTGGTGCAATCCACTCCCATGGTGTGACGGGCGGTGTGTACAAGGCCCGGGAACGTATTCACCGCGACATTCTGATTCGCGATTACTAGCGATTCCGACTTCACGGAGTCGAGTTGCAGACTCCGATCCGGACTACGATGCGTTTTGTGAGATTAGCTCCCCCTCGCGGGTTTGCAGCCCTCTGTACGCACCATTGTAGCACGTGTGTAGCCCTGGCCGTAAGGGCCATGATGACCTGACGTCATCCCCACCTTCCTCCGGTTTGTCACCGGCAGTCTCCCTAGAGTTCTCAGCCGAACTGCTAGCAACTAGGGATAGGGGTTGCGCTCGTTACGGGACTTAACCCAACATCTCACGACACGAGCTGACGACGGCCATGCAGCACCTGTGTCAGAGTTCCCGAAGGCACCAATCCATCTCTGGAAAGTTCTCTGCATGTCAAGGCCAGGTAAGGTTCTTCGCGTTGCGTCGAATTAAACCACATGCTCCACCGCTTGTGCGGGCCCCCGTCAATTCATTTGAGTTTTAACCTTGCGGCCGTACTCCCCAGGCGGTCAACTTAGTGCGTTAGCTGCGCCACTAAGACTTCAAGAGTCCCAACGGCTAGTTGACATCGTTTACAGCGTGGACTACCAGGGTATCTAATCCTGTTTGCTCCCCACGCTTTCGCACCTCAGTGTCAGTATTGGTCCAGAGTGCCGCCTTCGCCACTGGTGTTCCTTCCTATATCTACGCATTTCACCGCTACACAGGAAATTCCACACTCCTCTACCATACTCTAGCCTGACAGTTCGAAATGCCGTTCCCAGGTTGAGCCCGGGGCTTTCACATCTCGCTTATCAAACCACCTACGCGCGCTTTACGCCCAGTAATTCCGATTAACGCTTGCACCCTCCGTATTACCGCGGCTGCTGGCACGGAGTTAGCCGGTGCTTCTTCTGTGAGTAACGTCAAGCCTCACGAGTATTAGTCGTAAGGTTTTCCTCCTCACTGAAAGTGCTTTACAACCCGAAAGCCTTCTTCACACACGCGGCATGGCTGGATCAGGGTTGCCCCCATTGTCCAATATTCCCCACTGCTGCCTCCC
The DNA here is from genome assembly GCF_042604615.1 of Marinobacter sp. M5B. Taxonomy (NCBI): domain Bacteria; kingdom Pseudomonadati; phylum Pseudomonadota; class Gammaproteobacteria; order Pseudomonadales; family Marinobacteraceae; genus Marinobacter; species Marinobacter sp. M5B. The sequence continues at coordinate 914,860 of NZ_CP156894.1, read as the reverse complement.
GTAGGAGTTCGGGCCGTGTCTCAGTCCCGATGTGGCTGATCATCCTCTCAGACCAGCTACGGATCGTCGCCTTGGTAGGCTCTTACCCCACCAACTAGCTAATCCGACATAGGCACATCCAATAGCGCAAGGTCCGAAGATCCCCTGCTTTCCCCCGAAGGGCGTATGCGGTATTAATCCGGGTTTCCCCGGGCTATCCCCCACTACTGGGCAGTTTCCTATGCATTACTCACCCGTCCGCCGCTCGTCAGCGGGGAGCAAGCTCCCCCTGTTACCGCTCGACTTGCATGTGTTAAGCCTGCCGCCAGCGTTCAATCTGAGCCATGATCAAACTCTTCAGTTTAAATCATACAAGAATCCGAAGATTCTCTATTCTTGCTCAAGACAAAACTCAATTTCGACGAGTCACTGTCCTGATATTTCGTATCCGAAATACCTCGGCCAGCGCCCACACGAATTACTTGGTTAACTTTTTAAAGAGCGCTCGGGGCTTGCCCGATCAAGGTGGCGTATTCTACATCGAATCGCTGCCTTGTCAACCGCTTTCTGAAGAATTTTGAAACTCGAAATCTTCAATTAATTCAAACGGTTGTCTTTCAATTTCTGACCCGCCTCAGTGGCGTGCCCCTCGAAAGAGATGCGTATTCTACAGAGCTCACTCCGACTGTCAACGCGGTTTTCAATATTTTCTCAAAAACCTTACTTTTCGATCAATCCGTGATCACTACGCGAGCAATTTTCTTCTTACCCGCCTGCACAACGCAGTCGTCGCCCAGATTAAAGAAGCGATCACCCTCGTGCTTTTCACCATCAATAAAGACAGCGCCACGCCCAAGTACGTCTCTGGCAGCGGCCCCATTCTTCACCAACCCTGCGAGGCGAAGCACTGTAGCAACGGGCAACTGCTCCTGCCCGGAGAGGGAAACCTCGATAGTCGGCACGTTCTCGGGTATTTCACCCAGGCCCACCCGGTTACCCGCGGACTTGTGCGCTGTCGCCGCCGCTTCAGCGTCATGGAAGCGAGTGATAATCTCTTCTGCCAGCAGCTTTTTGTAGTCCTGCGGATTTGCACCTCCGGACACTGCAGCACGAAACTCATCCACTTCCGCCAACGGCCGGAAGCTCAGCAATTCAAAATAACGCCACAGGAGGTCATCCGGCATGGACAACAGCTTGGTGTACATTTCACCGGGCGAATCATTAACGCCGACATAGTTGCCCAACGACTTTGACATCTTCTGGACACCATCCAGCCCTTCCAGCAACGGCATGGTCAATACAGCCTGCGGCTTCTGACCATAGTGCTTCTGGAGAATCCGCCCCATCAAGAGGTTGAACTTCTGATCTGTCCCGCCCAGCTCCACATCAGCCTCAAGGGCGACCGAGTCATACCCCTGAACCAGTGGATACAGGAACTCATGAATGGCGATGGGCTGCTCGGCACGGTAGCGCTTGGTGAAATCATCGCGCTCGAGCATACGGGCAACCGTATACTGCCCCGCCAGACGAATCATGTCAGCCGCAGAAAGCTTGCTCATCCAGTCGGAGTTAAACACCACACGTGTCTTTTCCTTATCCAGGATCTTGAACACCTGCTCTTTATAGGTAATGGCGTTGGCAGCAACCTGCGCTTCCGTCAGAGGCGGGCGAGTTGCACTCTTGCCGGTGGGATCACCGATCATTCCGGTGAAATCCCCTATAAGGAAGATCACTTCATGCCCCAGGTCCTGGAACTGTCGCAGCTTGTTGATCAGAACCGTATGGCCCAAGTGAAGATCTGGGGCCGTAGGATCGAATCCGGCCTTTATCCTGAGAGGGCGCCCCTCCCGGAGCTTCTCAATCAACCCTTCCTCGGGGATCAACTCATCCATGCCGCGTTTGATAACGGCCAGCGCCTCATCAATAGATGCCATGTACCACACACCCTCAATTCTGATCATTTGGGCCGGACGACAGTTACAGAGATCTACAAAAGAAATCTGTGCGTTACCAGCACCCCTGTTAAAGTGTACCTGCTCAGTTTTTGAACAAAGCCGCGTATTTAAGGCCGGGTATTATAACAATCCCGGCCTCAGAAATCCGGCCAGTATGCCAGTAACGGTAATGTTTGATGCTGTCCTGAGCGCATTTTATACGGTAATCTGTTGGACTATACTTGAACAACAGCTTTAATTAGGTAGTACAACCTACCGGAATACCGATTAAAACGGATGCGACACGTGCTGAAAATGTTTCCGAAAACCCATATCACCATTGCCGCTGCGACCAGTGTTGTCGTTGCAGCCGCTATTCTGATGAGCCCCAGCGCCGATGTAGAAGCCAATAGAATGGCTTACTCGCTGGATCTCGACGAAGGCACCGTCAAGTCGTCAGGCAAGCCGACTCCCCGCATGAACGAACAGCCCGCTGCCGACAAGATGCCAGAAGAAGACGCAACAGTAGCACCTGAACTGGCATCCATCAGCGACGAGCCTCAGCTACCCGAAGCACTGGACACCGCTGCGGCCATGGCTGAGGTCAGCGAGCCAGAGCTGCAATGGCAGGAATACAAGATCAAGTCCGGCGACACACTTTCATCCCTGTTCGGCAAGGCCGGCTTCAACGACGGCATCATGCTGTCTGTGATCCACGGCTCTGGCGAAGCCGATAAGCTTCAGCGGCTCTATGCTGGCGAAACCATCGCGTTTGCAACCAATGACGCCGGCGAACTCGCTGCCATAGACCTCCAGCGCAACCTGCTGGAAACCCTTCACGTTGAAAAAACCGAAGAAGGTTTTACCGGCGAAACCGTGGTCCGCGAGCCTGACGTTAAACCGGCATTTGCGTCAGGCGTTATTGACGGCTCCCTCTATGTGGCGGCGCGCGAAGCCGGCATGAGCGACAGACTGGCCATGGAAATGGCGGGCATCTTCGGGTGGAACATCGACTTCGTATACGACGTTCGCAAGGGTGACCGGTTCGAAGTGGTGTATGAGGAGCTGTATCTGGACGGCGAGAAATTCGACACTGGCAACATTCTGTCTGCTCGCTTTATCAATCGGGGCAAAGAGGTTATTGCCCTGCAGTACACTGACAGCAACGGTGATACTGACTATTACAGCCCGGACGGCAGCAGCATGCGCAAGGCGTTCCTGCGCACACCCATCAACGCCCGCGTCTCTTCTTCCTTCAACCTTCAGCGTCGTCACCCGGTGCTGGACGTCGTTCGCCCGCATGAGGGCACTGACTACGCCGCGCCTCCAGGCACTCCCATTAAGGCGGCTGGACATGGCAGGGTACAGTTTGCCGGATGGAAAGGCGGCTATGGCCGCACGGTCATTCTCAAGCACGGCGACAACATTACCACTCTCTATGCCCACATGAGCCGTCTCGGCAAAGGCATCAAGACCGGCACCAAGGTCAAGCAGGGCGACACCGTTGGCCATGTTGGCTCTTCCGGCATGGTGACCGGACCCCACCTGCATTATGAATTCCGGGTCAACGGCTCTCCGAGAAACTCGCGAACGGTCAAGCTCCCTGATGCGAAACCGGTACCCAAGTCAGAAATGGCTCGCTTCAAGGGATTTGCGGAACAGCAAGTTGCCAAGTTCGAACTGTTCCGCCAAAACTACCAGCATCTAGCCCTGGCCGCTGACGAGTGAACTGAATGAAAGCCTGGATTGGATTGATGTCAGGCACCAGCATGGACGGCATTGACGCCATACTGGTGTCGTTCAACGGTCAAACAATCCAGGTGCATGCCACCCACACCACCGCCTACCCGGACGACATACGCAGACGGCTGGTCAATCTCGGCCAGAACCGGGGAACGCCGGATGATGTCGGCGAGCTTGATCACGCCGTCGGCTCACTGTTCGCCCTCGCGGCGGAAACTGTGATCGGGAAGTCCGGTTTCCCGGCCTCATCCATCAACGCCATCGGCAGTCACGGCCAGACCCTACGTCACCACCCTGATAGTTCAGCACCTTTTTCCCTGCAGATTGGCGATCCCACTGTTATCACTGAACGAACCGGCATCACGACCGTGGCAGACTTCAGGCGGCGCGACCTGGCAGCAGGCGGTCAAGGAGCGCCACTGGTGCCGGCATTCCACAAAGCCTTCTTTAGCGCTGAAGGCGAGAGCCGGTGCATCCTTAATCTTGGCGGCATCGCCAATATCACCCACCTTCCAGCGGGCGCCAATGAGCCGATCACCGGTTTTGATACAGGCCCTGCGAACGCGCTGATGGATGCCTGGTGCATGGATCAGACTGGCCGGGCGTTTGACGAGGATGGCGCATGGGCCGAGGAAGGGGAGATCAATCAGGCACTGCTAAGCGACCTGCTTTCGGATGCCTACTTTTCGCGACAGCCACCCAAGAGTACGGGTACCGAAAAGTTCAATATTGAGTGGATCAGGACTCAATTACGTCGTCACCCGGACCTTTCCGGCGCCGACGTACAACGCACCCTGCTCGAATTAACTGCAGTATCCGTCGCGCAGCAGTTGCCGCAATCGCCGGGAATGACAATATTTGCGTGTGGGGGCGGTGCTAAAAACAGGATTCTGATGCGGGCTCTGCAGCGAACCTGTAGCCCGGCCCGCCTCGCGTCAACAGATGACCTGGGCCTAGACCCGCAATGGGTAGAACCGGCGGCCTTTGCCTGGCTCGCAAGCCAGACACTCGCCGGCAAGCCCGGCAATGTTCCGGAAGTTACAGGCGCAGAGGGGAAAAGAATACTTGGGGCGGTGTACTACGCCTGAACACGCACGTCAGATCGAGAAGGAGCTACCACAGCCACAGGTGGAGCTGGCATTGGGGTTCTGAACGACAAATTGCGACCCCTGCAACCCTTCCTGATAATCCACGGTTGCCCCGACCAGATACTGGTAACTCATAGGATCCACAAGCAACATCACGCCATCCCTTTCGATGACCGTGTCTTCCTCATCCTGCGCTTCATCGAATGAGAAACCATACTGGAAACCGGAACAGCCGCCACCGGTCACAAACACGCGAAGCTTGAGGTCGGAGTTGCCCTCCTCATCCACCAGCTCCCGTACTTTGGATACCGCGCTGTCACTGAAAAACAGCGGTGTGATTGCCTGTTGCTGAACTACACTCAAGTCCGCCTCCGGTTACAGAAAAATCTGACCTGATTATCATATTCCTGACTAAAACAATCAACTATTCCTTGCCAGGTACCTCTACCGACTCTTCCTCCGCCTGCTTCTCTTCAGGAATGACTCTGCCGGCAGCATCAGATTGCTTGTCCCTGCTCAACAAACCCGCGGGCTCGTTCTGGTGAACCAGGCTCCCGTTAACGGACGCGCCCATAGCCATCTCGATCAGATTGTAATAGACATTGCCATGGATGGAGGCTTTTTCGGCCAGTTCAAGGTGCGTTGACGCGTACACATCGCCGTGAACCGTGCCGTTTACGATCACATGAGGGGCGACAATGTCACCCTCCACGGAACCCACCTCAGACACCCTTAACACCGCGTCGCCGCCTTCTTCGGCAACGACCCGGCCGCGGATAGTGCCATCCACATGCAGTCCGCCGGAGAAATGCACATCCCCCTTAACCGTCGTGCGGGACGAAACCAGGGTATCGAAGTGCCCAGCGGGGCGCCTAGGTTTCTGTTTCTTTTTGCCAAGCATTTTAGTTCTCCGTTAATTCATCCCAATCAAAAGTTCGTTCGGCCTGGGACGATTTACTGCCTTCTGCACGGGCGACCACCTGCAGCTCAACCGGCTCGAAACCGTCCGGCACTCGTAAAAGCCCCTCTATATCCTGAAAATACCGGAAGCGGAACTTGACGCCCAGATCGTCGATATCGTCCGACAGGTCCCTCAGCGCGATCACTTCTTTCTCTTCATTTCGCATACCAATGACGTTCACCGCGACCACGCCCGATATATAACTCTTGTTGTCACCGATCTGGGTGAGCACCAGCTTAAAACCATAGGTGTCGTCCTGGCGCCCCTGCTGCATCGTGAACCGATCCACCTGCAGCCCTTTGCTGGTTTCCGAAGGTGCCATGATGTTTTTATAGAAAGTCAGATCCGCTTTCAGTGACGCGATCCGGGTTTCCAGATCAACAATGCTCCTTCTCGCCTGATTCAGGGCTTGTGCATCTATGGTTCGCCCCCGCTCCAGGTTGACCAGTTGCTGGCTGGCCTCGCGGTTTTGCTCTCGAAGGTCTTCAACCTGCTCTTCCAGCAGGTCGCGGGACTCTTCGGCAGTTGAAAAACGGAATCCACCCTGCGCCATACCGGTCACATACCCCAGCACCGCAGCGAGGATGGAAAACGTCAGCAATATCAAGCTTCGGCGCAGCCGGTACCCCGGGCGATGCCGGATGACAACGTATTCTTCAGCGGGTTTTCTGTGTTCGCTCACCGGTCAGACCTATGGTAGCAGCGCGGGCGCTTCCAGCCCGAGGGTTTCCTTGAGGTCAAACATGATGTTCATGTTCTGGACCGCCTGCCCTGCCGCACCTTTTACCAGGTTATCAATGACCGATGAAACGATCACAATATTGCTCTGCTCCTGCCGGTGAAGAGCCATACGGCAGTTGTTGGCACCACGGACACTGCGGGTTTCCGGATGACTGCCAAATGGCATCACGTCCACAAAACGCTCATCCCGGAAGCGGTCTTCGAACAGCGACTGGAGACGGTCAAAATCAGCAGGGTTCCGAAGCTCTGCGTATAGCGTTGCCTCGATCCCCCGGACCATCGGAATCAGGTGTGGCACGAAGGTAACACCGACATCACCACCCGCCGCCTGGGACAGGCCCTGACGAATTTCCGGGAGATGGCGATGGCCAGATGCGCCATAGGCCTTGAAGCTCTCGCCCACCTCACCGTGCAGCATACCGATCTTGCCCTGACGTCCGGCACCGCTGGCGCCCGACTTGGCGTCCGCGATCAGTCGTGACGGATCGACCAGCCCGCTCTCCAGCAATGGCAGAAAGCCCAACTGGACAGCTGTGGGATAACAGCCCGGGTTAGCCACCAGTTGTGCTGTACGGATCTTGTTCCGCACCACTTCCGGCAGGCCATAAACCGCTTTCTCCGCCCATTCGGGACTTTCATGAGGCATGCCGTACCACTCGGCCCAGACATCCAGATCCCGGAGGCGGAAGTCCGCTGATAGATCCACAACACGGGTTCCGGCAGCCATCAATTCCGGCATCATCCGCATGGCCACACCGTGGGGCGTGGCGAAAAAGACCAGATCACAGGCTGCCAGCGTTTTTACGTCCGGCTCGGAAAAGGCAAGGTCGTAGTGGCCGCGAAGGTTCGGATACATATCTGCGACCGGCATGCCGGCCTCGGAACGCGAGGTGATGCAACTCACCGTCACGTCCGGATGAACCGCAAGAATCCTCAGAAGCTCAACACCGGTATAACCGGTTCCACCTACAATGCCTACTTTTATCACCTGTTTCTCCAGCTGAAATCGGGTTCATAACACACCCATAGTCTAACATGATAAACCAATGACTTATTGCAGCCCGAGCGGCGCTGGTTACAATATCGTCAAGAAACCACTCGTCCCTGGAAAACCGGCGTTCATGCGTAAACTGAGAAACAAGATCACTGGAAACTTGATCCCGGTTTTCCGGCGCCGGCTGTCCGGTGTCGACGCATTGCCACAACTGGCGGTTCTCGGATTGCTATCCGGCCTGTTTACCGGTGGCGTGATTCTGGTTTTTCGCCTGGCCATCGAATGGCCACTCGAGTACTTCCTGCCTGGCGACGGCTCCGAGTCGTTTGAAGAGCTGGACATTCTTACCCGCGCCATCCTGCCGTTGGCCGGCGCCATTGCGCTGGGCCTGCTGATGCACAACCTAGCAACCCACGACCGCAAGGTTGGCATCGTGCACGTCATGGAACGCCTGAACTACCATCAGGGCTATATTTCCGTTCGCAGCGCCCTCGTCCAGTTCGCCACCGGTGTCAGCACCGTTGTTACCGGCCAATCCGCCGGCCGGGAAGGCCCCGCCGTACATCTTGGGGCAGCCATCTCCAGCTTGATGGGGCAATGGATGCGGCTACCCAACAACAGCATCCGGACATTGGTTGCCTGCGGCTGCGCGGCCGCTATTTCCGCGTCGTTCAACACCCCGATTTCCGGCGTTATTTTTGCCATGGAAGTGGTGATGATGGAATACACCATCGCCGGTTTCACCCCCATCATCCTGGCATCCGTGACCGCGGCGGTGGTTACCCAGGCCGCGTACGGCTCGGAGCCAGCGTTCAGTGTGCCGCCGCTGACCATGAACTCCCTGCTGGAAATCCCTTGGATCATCGCCATTGCAATCATTATCGGGGTCGCGGCGGCGGCCTTTATACAACTGATCGACACCACCGGCCGCCACCACCATCGCCCGGTATTACTGCGACTCACCATCGCCGGACTTCTCATGGTGCCCTTTGCCATCGTTGTACCGGAAGTGATGGGGATCGGGTACGACACGGTGCAGTTCACGATCGACAACCAACTGCCCTTCTGGCTATTGCTGGGCGCCGGCATCGCCAAGTTGTTGATCACTTCGGTCACCCTCGGCCTTGGCATGCCCAGCGGCGTGATTGGCCCCACCCTGTTCATGGGAGCCACACTGGGAGGAGCCATGGGATTGATTGGCGCCCAGATACTGCCGGATATGGCATCGTCCGTGGGCTTTTACGCCATGCTGGGCATGGGCGCCATGATGGGGGCCGTGCTGCAGGCGCCACTGGCAGCGCTCATGGCGCTGATGGAACTTACCAGGAATCCCCACATTATTCTGCCAGGCATGCTGATCATTACGACCTCGAGCCTGGTAACCAGCGAAGCCTTTGGCAAGAAATCTTTGTTCCTGACCATACTCAAGAGCCAGGGCCTGAGTTACCAGAACTCGCCGGTTATCCAGGCTTTACGGCGCGTGTCCGTTGGCGCCATCATGGACAGGAACATCCTGCGCACCGAACGCTTCCTGTCGCGTGAAGAAGCCAGAAAAATCCTCAAATCCGAACCAAAATGGCTGGTGGTGGAAGGCAGTAGCGGCCCCACTGGCCTGCTGCCGGCGGTGGATCTTGCTCGCTACATGGAAGACACCAAAGCGCCGGCAACGGACAGCGAAGAAGACACAACACCTGAGCAGATTGACCTGATGGACATTCCCGCCAATCGCCGGGACATCGCACCGGTGCAGTACCAGGCGACCCTGGAAGAAGCACTGAACGAATTTGACCAGACCAGCGTAGAAGCCCTCTACGTGCAGCGTCATGTTGCCCCGATGATCCAGCGCGTCTATGGCGTTGTGCTGAAATCGGATATCGAGAGCTACTACCAATACCGACGGAGTTGATGAATGTTGTGGGTCAAAGCCCTGCATATTGTGTCCATGGTGTGCTGGCTCGCCGGCCTTTTCTACCTGCCAAGACTGTTCGTCTATCACGCCGCCTGTGAGGACGAACCTGGCCGCCAGCGCTTCAAGATCATGGAGCGCAAGCTCTATCGGGGAATCACCACACCGTCTATGGTAGCAACGGTTGTTTTTGGTCTCTGGCTCATCGGTTACAATGTCGAAGGTTATATGAGCCAGGGCTGGATTCACGCCAAACTGTTGTTGGTGGTCCTGCTGATCGGCTACCACTTCTACTGCGGACATCTGGTGAAGGTGTTCCGCGATGACCAGAACACCCGTAGCCACGTGTTCTACCGCTGGTTTAACGAGATGCCCGTTCTGGCACTGGTCGCCATCGTCATTCTCGCTGTCGTCAAACCCTTCTGAGGAGCCCGACTATCAACCTTAACAGCCGTCCTCACGTTCTGATTATTTCTGGCCTGGATCCCTCCGGCGGCGCCGGCATCCAGGCTGATATTCAGGCAGTGACCGCCCTGGGCTGTCACCCGCTGCCTGTGTTGTCCTGCCTGACCGTGCAAGACACCCGAAACGTCTACAACGCCACCGCAACGGATCCGGACATCGTCCGCCAACAACTGGAATGCCTGGCCGGGGACACCCCCATTCATGCCATCAAAACCGGAGCCCTCGGCAACGTCGATGTGGTGGATGTACTGGTGGATTTTCTCGCCAACCACCCGGACATCCCTCTGATTACCGATCCGGTGATCAAGGCCGCCGGTGGCGGCGACCTCGCCGACGAAGCGCTGATTGCACGCATGAAGGAACGCCTGTTCCGACACGCAGAGATGATTACGCCCAACAGCATTGAATTGGCCCTGCTGGGCGAGAACGAAGATCCGGCGCAAGCGGCCCGCAAGCTGCTAAACGCTGGTTGCCAGTCCGTACTGGCCACGGGGGGGCATGGCGAAGGCGAGGACATCATCAACACTCTCTACCACCAGTCTGAAGAACCGTCCCATTTTTACGTTGAGCGGGTTGGTGGTGAGTATCACGGCACCGGGTGCACCCTGGCGGCCTCGATCGCCGCTGGCAGGGCATCAGGCCTCTCAGCCGGGGCAGCGATTGACCAGGCGCAGGACTATGTCCTCCGTGCGATCCGGCACGCACTGCGAGTCGGCAAAGGGCAACCGGTACCCGACCGGGGCATTCCATGGCAGAGCTAACGCCTTCCGGCACTTTCAGTGCCCAGGCCATCGCCAAGGGCCTGAAGCCAGGCCTCTACGCCATTACCGACAGCCAACTGTTACCGGAAGACCGACTGCTGGTCGCGGTTGAGGCGGCCCTTCGAGGCGGGGCCGTGTTGGTACAGTACCGTGAAAAAAAGGCGCCGGAGCCAGAACGGCTGAAACAGGCGCAGGACCTGGCGGCCCTTTGCCACAATGCCCGCGTGCCGCTGATCATCAACGATGATCCTGAACTGGCCCGTCGCTGCGGAGCCGCCGGTGTGCACTTGGGTCAGTCCGATGGCTCCCTGGCCCTGGCCAGACGGCAGCTTGGTGACCATGCCATCGTCGGTGCAACCTGCCATGCCGACCTGGCACTGGCGTCCCGGGCGGATGCGGACGGCGCCGACTACCTGGCCTTCGGCCGCTTCTTTAACTCAACCACCAAGCCTGACGCCCCCGTTGCCGAGCCTTCAGTTCTGACCAAGTCACGGCAGTTTGGCAAACCCGTAACCGCCATTGGGGGCATTACTATAGATAACGGCGAAGGCCTGATCCGCGCCGGCGCCGACCTGCTGGCCGTGGTCGGCGGCCTGTTCGATGGTGACGTTGCCACCATTGAAGAGCGCGCACGCCGATTTAGCCAGCTGTTTGCGCAACATCACCCACTTTTTTCATCGTCCGTATCTCAGGAGTCCTGAACCATGACCCAGTCCGAAACCCTATTCGAACAGGCTCAGAAATACATCCCTGGAGGCGTCAACTCTCCAGTCCGGGCCTTCCGGGGAGTCGGCGGTACCCCGCTGTTTTTCAAGCACGCCGACGGCGCCTACCTGTACGACGAAGACGATCGCCGCTACATCGATTACATCGGTTCCTGGGGGCCCATGATCCTTGGCCACGGCAACCAGATCATCAAGGATGCGCTCCATGCCCAGGTCGATCAGGGCATCGGTTACGGAGCACCGACAGCGATCGAAACCGAAATGGCCAAGAAGGTCTGCGAACTGGTCCCTTCCATTGACCTGGTGCGCATGGTTAATTCCGGCACCGAGGCCACCATGAGCACGGTTCGACTCGCCCGCGGCTATACCGGCCGAGACAAGATCGTGAAGTTCGAAGGCTGCTATCACGGCCACGTGGATTCACTGCTGGTGAAAGCCGGCTCCGGCGCGCTGACCCTGGGTGTCCCCAACTCACCGGGCATTCCCGCCAGCCTCGCGGAACATACGTTGACCCTGGCGTTCAACGATATTGAAAGTGTTCGGGAAACCTTCGCAAAAATGGGCGATGAAATCGCAGCCATCATCGTTGAGCCAGTGGCGGGCAACATGAACTGCATACCGCCTGTCCCCGGTTTCCTTGAAGCGTTGCGGGAGGTATGCGACGAGCACGGCACGGTATTGATTTTCGATGAGGTCATGACCGGCTTCCGTGTCTCCCTCGGTGGCGCTCAGGAACTCTACAGTGTCACACCGGACCTGACCGCCCTGGGCAAAGTGATTGGCGGCGGCCTGCCTGTTGGCGCGTTTGGCGGCAAGCGGGAGATCATGGAACACATTTCGCCACTGGGGCCGGTCTACCAGGCCGGAACTCTGAGTGGCAACCCGCTGGCCATGTGTGCCGGGCTGGCTACATTGAACGCCATTTCAGAGCCGGGCTTCCATGACCGGTTGACGGAAAAGACCAATGCCGTGCGCGATGGGTTAAAGGAGGCTGCGGACAGCACCGGCGTCCCATTGGCAGTGCAAAGTGCTGGCGCCATGTTCGGCTTCTTCTTTACCGACGCCCCCAGGATCACACGCTTCGACCAGGTCATGGCCTGCGACGTAGAGCGGTTCAAAAAATTCTTCCAGGGGATGCTCAAGGAAGGTGTTTACCTGGCGCCTTCAGCCTTTGAGGCCGGCTTTACCAGCGCAGCCCTGACCGATGACGACATCCGACAGACAACGGAAGCGGCACGCCGTGTCATGAAAACGCTCTGAACGCGACCGATTGATCCCTGACCCCGAAAGCCTGTCAGCAACAGGGACATGTCTTTCGGGGCCCCAGGGGTGACCCGCATCACACTTCTGACCGCCCAAACCGCCCCGGCCCCTCCTGCCGTTGACTTCACTCACCCTATGATCAAATTATGGTCAGATCTCGGACAAGAGATGCACTGACTGCGACCATCTAACAATCACAAGACAGAAGTCAGCGCATGGACGCCACGCAGTACTGCCTTGGACTGCCCCAAAATGCAGTAGTCGGCACAACCTGTTAGGTCGAGCCGCAGTTTGACAATAAATACAACAGCAAACTGTAGGTGCAACAATGAAACAATGGATCAAGGTATTCGCCATGCTGGCGGCACTGGCATGGTCGGCGCCATCAATGGCCTGGTGGTGGAATTCCACGCCATCCAACTACACCGACACCCGCTATCCGGTGGTGTTGGTTCACGGTATGTTCGGATTCGATTCAATTGCGGGGGTAGACTACTGGTATGGCATTGCCGAAGACCTGCGCAAGTACGGTGCCGATGTCTACACCACCCAGGTACCCGCTCTGGACAGCACCATCGCCAGGGGTGAGGCACTGCTACCACAGATCGCCTCAATCGCAGCGGTTCATGGCAAGGTAAACCTGATTGGCCACAGCCATGGCGGGCCCACCGCTCGATACGTCGCACGGGTAAGGCCGGATCTGGTGGCCTCGGTAACCTCCGTGGGCTCCCCCCACAAAGGCTCACCGGTTGCAGACCTGATCCACGGATCTCCGGCGGACGGTCTTGCGGCATCACTGGGTAACGCACTGGGCAGCCTGATCGACCTGCTCTCCGGTGGCGGCTACAATCAGGACCTCCAGTCCAGCCTCTACTCACTCACCACCGAAGGCAGCGCCGAGTTCAACAACTTCGCCCCCGCCGGCGTTCCGGCCAGTGCCTGTGGTGAAGGTGCCTATTCCAGCAACGGCGTGCGCTTTTATTCATGGGGTGGCACTGGCGTACTGACCAACGTGCTGGACCCATCCGACGTACTTTTGGGCACCACCAGCCTGGCGTTTACGTTCAGCCCCAACGATGGATTGGTAGGCCGCTGCAGCAGCCATTTTGGCAAAGTGATTCGTGATAACTATTTCATGAACCACCTGGATGAGGTGAATCAGGCTCTTGGACTGCATAGTCTGTTCGAGACTGATCCAAAAACCGTCTTCCGGCAGCAGGCCAACCGCCTCCGGAACGCCGGCCTCTGATTCAGGCCAATTCCCGGCCGGGAACACTCCCGACCGGGAAATCAAAAGCCCATTTCAACGCCGACCATCACCTCGCGACGACTGTAATCATAACGTTCGATGGAGCTGCGATTGTTCATCATGCTCCACTCCGCCAGCATCAGCCATTGGCTCGTAACACGGTACTCTGCCAGCAAAATACCTCGCAGACGGTTATCTGTACGACGCTCGGAAGCCACACCAGAGCCGGATAGCAGCCGATGTTTATCCATGTATCGGGAATGGCGGATGTCCCCTCTGCCTCCCACGGAAAACCGGTCCGAGATTCTATAACGCGCCTCGGCCGACACCAGATTTCGTAGTGGCGACACACTGAAAAACTCCTGCTGGGTTTCCAGGTCCTGCCGGTCGTTGACCTCAAGCTGATACCGGCCACTGACAACCCAGCGCCCAATGCCTTTTTCAGCGCTTGCCCCGATCCGTAACATTTCCCCGTCATAGGCGCTAAAGCCGCTCCCGCCCTTAGTGGTGGTAACCGACCCGCTCAGGGCGCAATCAAACCCGGTTCCCCCGACACCGACAACGCAATAGCCGGGTTGATAAGCTGTTTCCAGCTGGACCTGCCGTTCCAGAGCATCGCCACCAAACCAGGAGTTCGCCAGGCTAAGAGTGGAAGTTAACTCCCCCGCGCCCACACCCTGCAACCAGGATATGCCAGTACTGAGGTAACTGTTGTCAAATTCAGAATTCTGGAAGTACTCACGGGTATAGGCGACGCCATGCAGGCTGAAATCACTGGCCCCCAGGTTAACGCTTCCCGCTGCAAGCAGATCCGCGAAGCCGCCGGCCTGGTTGCTTGAAGCGTCATCCGGGGTTCCAGCGATGTTGTCGTCATAACCACCGGCAGCGGCAAGGTAGCCACTGCCATTCAAACCTTCGACCTGGACGGACTGTTCCGATTCATCAAGTTGACGACGAGCCAAGACTCGGACTTTCTCCGGCGAATCCGGCCCCGCGGCCAGCTCAAACCATTTCTGTGCAGCCCGTTGTTGACCCGATGCCAACTTGACCAACCCCAGGTTATACCGGGCCAAAGCCGCATGGGGTGTGTCCAGCAGTTCCTGGAAAACGGATTCAGCCAGTTCATGCCGTCCGAGCCGGAAATACACAACGCCCATATTATAAAGGAGAGGGGGAGTATTCATGCCAACGGCCCTGGCCTGCTCGAAAAGCGCCAGGGCCTTCGTCAACTCACCCTCGCTGAATGCGTCCACGCCGGCTTCGAAATCAGAACGTCCGGCTGGCTCTGTCTTCGCCATCAAACCACTGGTAGCAACTACCAGTAGCGTGAAGAACGTGATCAATATTGAACGTCGCAAACGTCACTCCGGGAATACGGTTTTGTGTACGATGCCCACACCTGAAAAACGTCAGGCGAGGTTTCGGCAAAGTCCGGAGTATAACAAGGGACGAAGGGATCCGTCGTTGCGGGGGAGCATTACAATCTGTTGAGACCCGAGTCAGGGCAACTCGGGTCGTTCAAGGCGATTTGGCGGCTCCGGCCGTTCGGGTTTCTCGGAGCGCCCACGCTGCCTGTTCTGTTCGCGGACTTCCCGGGCACGCTCGGCCGCAGACCGGGCTGCCCCGCGCGCTTTTTCACGTGCCTCACGGGCACGGCTAGCACCTGGCGCCTCCTCAAGCCCATCGCTGGGCTTAGCCGTCTCGTTCTTGCGACGCTCAAGGGCTACCGGCTCGCTGAGCTCTATCTCGCGGACAACGGATTCGGTCAGCTCTTCGTTGTCGAGAACCATTCGCATGGTTACATCAAGGTCATCGGATGCCATGACAGTTACGGGAGTTGCCAGCAACAACCCCAGGCAACTGCCAACAGCAACTCTCTGCCAGAAGCTCGGCTTCATGACGAAGGCTCCTGAGCAGCTTTACCCTCAGCACGGTCAAGACTGGTGCGGAACGTCTTCGTTCGCCGACCGTCGTCAAGATGGGCAACCAGATCACCCTCGCCTGAAAACAGAATATTGAGCGGCAGGTTCACTACATTTTCGCCTTTATCCAAATCCACTTTCCAACTGAGTTTCTGATGCCCAGGATAACTGGCAACCTCCACGTGCGGAGGCAATTCCACCGTAAGGGTAACGCCATCCAAAGCTTCCCTGGAGCTGAAAGCAAGCCGAACATTACGCGCCACAGGCTCCGCGACCAGACTCTTCTCACCGCCCGTTTGCGGGGCACTGGAAGCCACGTCAGTCTCAGGCTCTCGGTCCGAATTCCAACCAAAACCCAATGCGATGCCAACAACCAAAGCCGCGGCGATGGCGCCACCGGCTGCAGACGTGCTCCAGCGATGGGGCAAAGCCTCCGTTCGTGACTGCCCACCCTGCCCTGTGGCGGCTGCCAACATCCGCTCCTCAAAACCATTCGAGGGCGCCGGCACCGACTGGCTGGCCCGCAAAGAGTCCAGGATTACTTTTTCATTATGTGCGGCAATGGAACAGCTTTTACACACGGCAATGTGCTGCTCAACACGGCTGGCCTGCGCCGCGGATAGTTCGCTCCTGAGCCAGGAACGCAGATTGTTTTTGCACTCAATACACAACATTTCCATCACCTCATTGCTCCACACGCCCGGCCTGCTGGAAAAGTTCCGGCCTTTCAAGCAATTTTTTCTTCAGCGATGCCCGGCAACGGTGAACCCTGGATTTCACGGTACCCACGGGTATTTCCAGTACGCAAGCGATTTCTTCCTGACTCCAGCCATCCACATCGTGCAACAACATGAGTGTGCGCAGCTCCGGTGAGAGCTCCTGAATGACAGAGTCCATGACGGGTTTCAGGCGTTCAGCGCTGATCTGTTCGGACAGTTCCGGCACATCCGAGGCGTAGGAGTCAAGGAAGCTGGCCTGTTGATCCGGTTCGACCACGTCACTCACGGGCCTATCCGCACGGCGGCCCTTGCGGCGCACCTGGTCAATAAAGTGACGGTACAGGACCCGATTAAGCCACGGACGAAGCTGCTCAATGCCCTCTAACTCTTCAAGGCGGGGATAAAGTTTGACCACCACATCCTGCACCAGGTCCTCAGCATCATGCTGCTGGCCCGACAACCGGAAAGCAAAACGGTACATCGCCTCCAGGTTGGGCTGGACCAGCTGCTCAAAGCGTGCGGGCTTTGCAGCCCTCCTGAAAGGTATTAACGCCAAAATACTAACCCTTGGACATCCATTTAAATCGGCTTTTAACGGAGCGAGCTGAGCTCACCTGCTGATGCGAAACGTCAATATGTACACTCTGTAATACGCCAACCCGGAACTTTTGGCGGAACCCGAGCGTTGTACCCCCACGCATCGGGTTCCGCAAGAGGGTAACGGAAGCCGGCTATCATACCAACAAAGTTGGGCAACGAGCTCACCGAAAAAGTACCGGAGATAACTTATGAACCATGCATTGATCAAAGGTTTTGGCATTACCGCACTGGCTGCAGCCATTGCTGCCTGTGGAGGAAGCGGTAGCGACAGCAGTGACGGTGAGGCAACCGGCACTGCCTCGTTTGGCGTAACAGATGCCCCAACCGCGCAGTTCTCAGAAGTCATTATTACTTTCACAGGACTTTCCGTGAAACCGGCCGATGGTGAAGCCTTGGTGTTTACCTTTGATGAGCCCAAGACACTGGACCTTCTGACCCTCCAGGGCGGTAACCAGGCGCCGCTACTGGAAGATGAGGAGCTCCCCGCAGGTGACTACGAGTGGATCCGATTGGCCCTGGATGTCGACAACTCCTATGTCTCAGAAGAGGGTGGCGGTCGCAAAACACTGTTCATCCCCTCCGGAGCTCAGACCGGCCTGAAGCTCGTCAGCGGATTTGGTATCGCCCAAGGTGGCGACCACAACTTTACCGTGGACTTCGACGTTCGTAAGTCAATCGTAGACCCTCAGGGTGGGCAGGCTGATTACTACCTCAAACCGGCGCTGCGTCTGATTGACAATCTGGAAGTGGGCTCCATCAGCGGCCAGGTGGATTACGCTCTCATCAACTCCACCCGCCTGAACGACGAGACGCTCGCAGACTGCGCCTATGAAGGTTCTGCGTACATATACGAAGGCGCGGATGTAACACCAACCGACCTAAACGTGAACGAAGAAGGTGGACCGCTAATGGTCGTGCCGGTGACGGCTAACGAGAATGACGGCCTGTACAGTTACACCGCTGCGTTCCTGACCGCGGGGAACTACACCGTCAGTTACTCCTGCCAGTTGGATGACAACGAGATGTCCGATGCGCTGGAGTTCGACGGCACACAGAACGTAACCGTGGAAGCCAGTACGGAGGCGCAAGCGGAAACCATCCCACTAGCCCCGTAAGCAACGCTGATTGGCAACCCAAAGCCCCACCGGACTTCCGCTGGGGCTTTTCTCGCTTACAGGCTTGCCGCCCGGGCTTCCGCCTGATCCGCCCCAGCCACATTCCCCCTGGCACGCCGGATATCCGCCAGCAGCAGCCATCCCGAGCGCTGCAATGACGAATTGCTGCCCGCCAAAGACAACCCTTTCAACGTGAACTGCTCCGCCGAACCCAGTTGATCCAGTGCCACGTAGGCTTGTGAGAGCTTGAAGTACACCTGCGCCGAGCGTGGGGCGATTCGCTGTGCCCGCTCCAGTTGCGCCACGGCGGCCTGGGTCTCGCCGGACGCCATCAGGCTGTCCGCCCGCTGGATAAGGCTTCGTGCTGCCGG
The DNA here is from genome assembly GCF_042604615.1 of Marinobacter sp. M5B. Taxonomy (NCBI): domain Bacteria; kingdom Pseudomonadati; phylum Pseudomonadota; class Gammaproteobacteria; order Pseudomonadales; family Marinobacteraceae; genus Marinobacter; species Marinobacter sp. M5B. Next base: position 896,324 of record NZ_CP156894.1, on the reverse strand, counting down.
CGACAGAGCGTCACCCTCATCCTGGTAGCTGGGGGCCGTGCGCTCTGGCTGCCGCACAGGTTGATCAAGCTGCTCGCTTTTACGCTCAACCCGCGGTTCGTCACGAGGCTCACCGGTTTGTGGCGGCTGGGGCGCCTCGTCAGGGGATGACCGATCACCGGCTGGCACATAAATGGAGCCACCGCCCGGGCCAGAGGCGCAACCGGCCACCGTCAGCGACAGGGCCAATAAACCAGCGCATGTAAACGTGTTCGATTTCATTGGAAAAGTCCTTCAAACCAGCCCCGTATCCGCCGCTCGATATTACCTCCGCAGGAAACCTCCACATCAGGCTCACTGCCGGTGATGAACGGTACGAGGCGTGCATTGTCACAATGTTCTTCTGTCAGGGCGACTTCGTCGGGATTGACCCAGAGGTACTCTACCCCATCCGGCACCACCGGCGAGAAGCCGTGCTGCGGTACCTGGCTCATAAACCGGGACCACACCGGTAAGGCGCCGGTGGCGCCTGTCAGAGACGTTGGGCCGTTGTCGTCCCGGCCAACCCAGGTCACCGCCAGCAGGTCGCCGCTGAAACCGGCGAACCAGGAATCGCGGCCATCATCGGTGGTTCCGGTCTTACCTGCAAGCGTGAGCTCTCGTGGCACGGTCCGGTACGCGGAACGCCCGGTACCTTCCTGCATGGTTTCCTGCATAACATACTGGACAAGATGTACCGCGGCGGGATCCGCTACCTGGTCCACTTTCAGGCTATAGCGAGACAGGGCCTCGCCTTCGGCATCGGTGACCTGCCGAATGGTTCTCAGGGGCGTATTGAAACCGGACGTAGCCAGCCCCTGATAGATCTGGGCGACCGTTACCGGCGTCATGGAGACTGAGCCCAACAACATTGATGGGTACTCCGAAATACCCCCGGGAACGCCAAATCCCTGCAAGGTAGACTTCACAGCGCCGATACCCACATCCAGCCCTACACGCACAGTAGGTAGGTTATACGAGTGGGAGAGCGCCTTGTGCAGGGGCACCTCGCCGCGCTGTTCCTTATCGTAGTTTTCAGGCTCCCAGCGGCGTCCGTCGTCGAACACCAGGGAGAAGCCCTTGTCCTCGACAGGTGTAATCAGGGTATACCGATCCGGGTTCTGCAACGCCGTCAGGTAAACGAACGGCTTGACCAGGGAACCGATAGGACGGCTCGCATCCACGGCGCGATTGAAACCGGCGTATTTCGGATCACGCCCACCAACCAGGGCCAACACCTCTCCACTGTCCCGCGAGGTCACCACCATGGCGGACTCCAGCGTGGTATCGGAGCTCCCCTCCATTCGCCCGAGCATATCCTTGACGGCAAATTCCGCCGCATACTGGATCGCGGGGTTCAGGGTGGTGAAGATGCGAAGCCCCTCACTCTGCAGGTCTTCCTGCTTGTAATCCCGGGCCAGGTGACGACGAACCAGATCGATGTAGGCCGGGTACCGGTTTTCAGAGTATGAAGCCTGGTTCGTAACACCCAGCGGCTGGGCACGGGCCCTGGCGGCATCCTCTTCGCTGATAAGATCGGTTTCAGCCATCACATCAATGACCAGGTTGCGACGGGACAGGGCACGGTCCGGATGGCGTCGGGGATTATAGTAGCTCGGCCCCTTCACCAGGCCGACCAACAAGGCAATCTGATGGGTTTGAAGATCACGAATCGACTCGCCGAAATAGAACTGGCTTGCCAGCCCGAATCCGTGAATGGCTCGTGTGCCGGCCTGCCCCACGTACACCTCGTTGACGTAGGTTTCCAGTATGTCGTTCTTCTCGTAATGGAGCTCCAGAAGCAGCGACATCAGGGCTTCGTTGCCCTTGCGCAACAAGGTTTGATCCCGGGTCAGGAAGAAGTTCTTCACCAACTGCTGGGTCAGCGTGCTGCCCCCCTGCACGATCTGCCCGGCCCGGATATTAGCCAGCATTGCCCGGCCAATCGATAGCGGGGCGATCCCGACATGGTCATGGAAATTGCGGTCCTCAACGGCCAATAGCGTATCGGTGAAAAGTTCGGGTACATCCGCCAGCTGCACCAACACCCGGTCTTCCTTGTGGGCGGGATAGATACCGCCGATCTGGGCCGGTTCCAGGCGCACAATCGGCGAAGGGTCGCCCGACAGTACCCGGAAATCCTGCACCTGGTCGCTGTATATGTTAAGCGACAGGCGTCTACGAGGTTCCAACCCGTCGGTAAACAGAAAGCCCCGAGTGCTGATAATAAAGTGGCCGCCATTGCGACGATAGGTACCTGCCCGGCTGCCATCCCCGGCACGGTAGCCGGACAGCTCAAGCTCCCGCTGCAGAGCCCCCGAACTGACGCTCGCGCCGTCATACAGCTCCAGTGGTCTCGCGTAGACTCGAGAAGGCACTTCAAATCGACGGCCTTCAAAGCGGGAGGTGACCACCGCATCCAGGTAAACCATCCAACCGGCGAGCAGCACCACACCGATAAAAAAGACGCGCAAAAACAGGCGCCAGAACCAGGGCCGGCGGGCAGACTTTCCCTTGCGGGTGTTTTTCTTGGGCGATTTCCGGGGGGAAGCAGATTTTTTCATGGCGGGATTATAACGAATCCGGGCATCGGTACGGCAGGTCATCCGTGTGTTATTTCTGTAATCTGCCCGTTTTGCTCGTTATGATGGGGGCGATAAAAATCAACGAGTTCAAGGAACCCAAGGAGAGAGCCGTGAGCGATGCACCTTCCGACAACCTGATTCTGGCACTGCAGGATCCGGCGCTGTATGACCACCCGGTGAAAGACTTTCAGGTTATCGAAACGCACATCTCATGGGTCATCCTGACCGGCGACTATGCCTACAAAATCAAGAAGCCGATGGACTTCGGCTTTCTCGACTTTTCGACCCTGGCACGGCGCAAACACTTTTGCGAAGAGGAGTTGCGCCTGAATCGGCGTCTCGCCAACAATCTATACCTCGACGTATTGCCCATCACCGGCTCGGCCGAGGCTCCGGCACTCGGTGGCGAGGGGGACGCGTTCGAGTACGCCATCCGCATGCGCCAGTTCGACCAGAACGAGCTGTTCGACGTGCGACAGGAAAACAGCAAACTCACGCCTGAACTGCTCACCAGCCTCGCCCGGCAGGCCGCGAACTTCCACGACAGCCAACCACCGGTTGAACCCGGCAAACCACTGGGAACGCCAGAAGCGGTCTTCGCTGCAATGCAGGAAAACTTCGACCAGATCCGCCCGATGATTGACGATGACGTGCTCCTGCTTCAGCTCGACAACCTGGAGCAATGGACCCGCAGCACCTTTGAGCGCCAATCGGCCCTGATTTCCGAGCGCTACGAGGGCGGATTTGTACGGGAGTGTCATGGCGACCTGCATCTGGCAAATATCACAATCTATGACGGCGACGTGACCGTATTCGATTGCATCGAGTTCAGTGAGCCGTTCCGCTGGATTGACGTGATCAACGACCTGGCGTTCCTGTTGATGGACCTGGAGTCCCGCCGTGAGCCCGAGCTGGCGAACCTGGTATTGAATACCTACCTGGAATACCGCGGCGACTTCGAGGCCCTGCCGCTGCTGCCCCTCTACAAGGCGTACCGGGCCATGGTCCGCGCCAAAATCGCCCTGTTTACCCTGGGCAACCCATCGCTGACCGATGCTGAGCGACAGGGGCTGATGCAGCGCTATCGCGATTACGCCCAACTGGCGGAAGACTACAGCGCCATACCCAACCCTTATCTACTGGCCACCACCGGGCTCTCCGCCAGTGGAAAATCCTGTGTCAGCGGTTCCATGGCGGCGGAGTTGGGGCTGATTCGGCTGCGTTCGGACGTAGAGCGCAAGCGGCTCTTTGGCCTGGGCCCGCTGGACCAGAGCAAATCCCCGACCGGCGAAAAGCTGTACACCGAAGAAGCCAACCAGCGCACCTATGAGCGCCTGGCCGAGTTGGCCGGCGCCTTGCTGACCAGCGGCCTGCCGGTCATCGTAGACTCTGCCTGCCTGAAACAGTCCGAGCGGGAGATGATGGCGGACGTGGCGGAGAGCCGGGGCATGCCGTTCGCTCTGTTGCACTGCGAAGCGCCCCTGGAAAGCCGTAAGGAATGGGCTCGCAACCGCTCAGGCGATGCCTCCGAAGCCACTGAAGAATTCCTGGAAGAACAGGAAGCGTGGCTTGAGCCCCTTACCACCGAGGAAAAAACCCACACCATTCATCTGTACACCGACCAGGAGCATGTGGGGGAAGCGGTCGCAGACCGAATCCGCCAGCATTTTGGCCTTCCCGGGATGTAAAACGTCTACACTGAACAGTGCCCGGCCCCTGGCCGGGCCACTGTGAATAGATTCCTGGAGCTCCACAATGGATACCGATGCCGTTCGCCACATCAATGACCCGCTTTACGAAAAGCTTCGTAGCGAAGACATTGACGCTTTCAATACCGCAAAAAGCAGACTGACCGAACTCCCGAGCCTGGCGCACGGTGATTTCCGGGGACTGGACCTTCGCGGGATGGACGCAAGAGGGCTGGACCTCAGCCACGCCTACTTTCGTGGCGCGGACCTGCGCGGTATCGATTTCAGCCAGACCAACCTGGAAGGTGCGAGCATCGCTGGTGCCAAGATTTCGGGCTGCTACTTTCCTTCACAGCTGCATTCGGACGAAATCATCCTGTCGCTCAATCACGGCACCCGAATGCGCTACAACATCCTGAAGTAACCGACTCACGCGCCCAAGACAACCGGCACAGCCTCCCCTAGCGAGATATCCCCATCCGGCCCTTGCGGGCCGGAAAGCCCCGCCCGGTATGCCAGCACCTCCACGCCCGCGGCCTTTGCCTCACGCAGCAGCACACCGTAGGCGCTGTCGATATGATCAGCCGGCCGCACACTGTCGATACCGGTGTGGTTGACCACAAAAAACAGCACCGCACGCTCGCCGGCCCTGGCCTGGGCCATCAACTCCCGCAGGTGCTTCTGGCCACGAGTGGTTACGGCATCGGGGAAAAAGCCCTGCCCGTCCTCGCACAGGGTCACATTTTTCACCTCCACCCAGGCATCCGGATGATGCTCGTGACCTGACAGATGTAGATCAATCCGGCTTTTTTCAGTGCCGTAACGCACCTCTGCCCTGCAGGTCTGGTACGCGGCCAGCTCCGGAACATCCCCACTTTCAATGGCTTCACGGGCCTGCGCATTCGGTCGCGCCGTGTTGATACAGGCCACCTCACCCGGCGCGGTTTCGACCAGCTCCCAGGTATACTTCAACTTGCGTTTGGGATTGTCACTGGTACTCAGCCATACTCTGGCATCCTCGGGCTGACACCCCAGCATGGAGCCCGTGTTGGGGCAATGGGCAATGACCTCGCTGCCATCCGGCAACCGGACATCAGCCAGGAACCGCTTGTAGCGCCGTATTAGCCGGCCTTCGATCAATGGTACGGGCAACTTCATTTTGGTCTCCGTGCAAAAGTAGGCATCACAAGGCTGGCACCCCTGTGACTAATCTGCTATTTTCCGCAAATTCCCGTTTCAGGACGAATGCTTTTTCCAGGGTAATGGCCGGCCAGTATTCGCTGGCCGCCGGAAATAAAGCGTTCTTGCGAAGTACAAACATGAGGCCGGGTTCAATGGCAAAGACTGCAGAACAACCACGCGAACGTTTCACCAACTTCACCCCCTATGAAATGAAGAAGGGTGAAGAGTACATGAGTGCGGAAATGCTGGAGCACTTCAAGGATCTGCTGCTGCAATGGAAGCAGGAGCTGATGGAAGAAGTGGACCGCACGATGCACCACATGCAGGAAGATGCGGCAAATTACGCGGATCCCAGTGACCGTGCAACCCAGGAAGAGGAATTCAGCCTGGAACTGCGCACCCGCGACCGCGAGCGCAAGCTGATCAAGAAAATTGACCAGACCATCGACCGCATCGACAAGGACGACTACGGCTTCTGCGACCAGTGTGGCGTTGAGATCGGTATCCGTCGCCTTGAGGCACGGCCAACCGCGACATTGTGCATTGACTGCAAGACTCTCGCTGAAATTCGCGAGCGCCAGACTGGCATCTGACCCCACGCCTCTGAATATGCTGGCCCCTGAACCCGGGGCCGGTGTTCACCAGCCATGACTGATTCCCACTATCGCGGCCGGTTTGCGCCGTCTCCAACCGGGCCTCTGCATTTTGGCTCCCTGGTCACCGCGGTTGCCAGTTACCTTGAGGCGCGCAGTCATAAAGGCACCTGGCTGGTGCGGATTGAAGACCTTGATCCTCTCCGGGAATCCCCTGAAGCCACCCAGCGGATACTGGATAGCCTGAACGCCCACGGCCTGCATTCCGACGAACCCGTGCGCTTTCAGTCAGAACGCCACGCCCATTACCACGCATTGATTGATCGTTTACTCACCCAAAGGCTGGCCTATCGCTGTGCCTGTTCACGAAAGCAACTGCGGGAAAACAATGGGCGCCACCCGGAGCATTGCCGTGAAGGGAAGGCCGAACCGGGCGAACGCCCGTTCGCTGTCCGTTTTGCCCTTCACGACGAACACAGCGAGTGGCACGATCAATTACTGGGGCCGCAAGTGCAGCAGGTACACGCTGAACTGGACGATCCGGTCATCCTCCGCAAGGAAGGCTTCTACGCCTACCAACTGGCGGTGGTTGCCGACGACATCGACCAGGGCATCAGCCACGTCGTCAGGGGCTCAGACCTGTTGGACATGACCGCACAGCAACAGCAGATCTATCGTTCACTGGGCGCGCCACCACCTCAGTGGATGCACATTCCGGTTATTCTCAACGCCGAAGGCCAGAAGCTCAGCAAGCAAAACCACGCACCAGCCCTGGATGACCGAAAAGCAATAGACAACCTGAAACGGGCCCTCGTCGCATTGGGACAGGAACAACGTTTGTTGGCAGAGGCATCAGACATCGGTACCCTGCTTGCCCGGGCCGCTGCCAACTGGGCGCCGGAGCGGATTCACCTGACAGCCCGGTGAACGACGTGTTATAAACCTTTTCACAAGCGACAGTGCGGATATCATGCCTGATGTATATCTACCGTCTGGTCTTCCTTCTGGTTCTGGCCATCTACATATTCTCTCCCAACATTCTTGACTGGTGGACGTCGCCAGGGAATGCCTGGTACAGCCCCTACGTAATCTGGGCCGGCCTGATTGCCATCGGCTTCTGGCTGGAGTGGCGACGGGATCCCAATGAGTTTTAGCGCTCCCAGCCTATTACTGGCCAGCCTGTTGTATCTGGTCCTGCTTTTCGGCATTGCGTGGGTGACCGAAAAAGGCGCGCTGCCCCGCAGCTGGATCAGGCACCCTCTGGTCTACACGCTTAGCCTTGGCGTCTACGCCGGCATCTGGGCCGTGTACGCCGCGGTGGGCATGGCCGCTGAATCGGGGTTTGGCTTCCTGGCCTACTACCTGGGCATCAGCGGCGCCTTTCTGCTGGCACCGGTTCTGCTCAACCCGGTGATGCGGATTGGCCGCGCCTACCAGCTCACCTCCCTTGCCGACCTGTTCGCCTACCGGTATCGAAGCCAGTGGGCGGGCACGCTGGTAACCATCTGTTCCGGCACCGCCATATTGGCCTTGCTGAGCATGCAGATCCAGGCGGTATCCACGTCTGCCAGCCTGTTGGCGCCAGACACGTCGCCCCAGCTCATCAGTGTGCTTTTCAGCATTATCGTGGTTTTGTTTGCCATGCTGTTCGGCACTCGTCGCAGCCAGGGTTCCGAGAACCACCAGGGCCTGGTACTGGCCATTGCCTTCGACTCCCTGGTGAAACTCTTCTCACTGCTGATTCTTGGCGGAGTCATCCTGTTTGGCGTATTCGATGGTATGGCAGGACTGGAAACCTGGCTGGCGGACCAGAGCACTCCGGTTAGCACCATGACCATGAGCATCGATGACGGCAGTTGGCGCGCCTTGATGCTGATGTCCTTCGCCGGTGCCCTGGTACTGCCCCACATGTACCACATGACCTTCAGTGAAAACCCGTCGCCCAAAGCACTGGCAAAGGCCAGTTGGGGACTGCCCCTCTACCTGCTGCTGCTCGGCCTGCCGATTCCACTGATTCTCTGGGGCGGCCAGGCGTTGGCTGCCACCACGGGACCGAACTTCTACGCCATCGGCACCGCCCAGGCCCTCGGCAGTCCGGCGCTAACATTGATGATGTACATTGCCGGCCTGTCCGCCGCCAGCGGCCTGATGATCGTCAGCACCCTGGCTCTGGCGGGCATGGTGCTGAACCATGCGGTTCTTCCACTACGAACCCCCAAGGACCACGGTGACATCTACCACTGGCTGAAATGGGTCAAGCGCCTGCTTATCGCGGCCATCATCTTCGCTGCGCTGCTGTTCCATGAAACCCTGGGCAAAAACCTGGACCTGTCAATCCTCGGCGCCATTTCACTATCAGGCATGCTCCAGCTACTCCCCGGCGCCCTTGGTGTGATCTACTGGCCAGAAGGCAATCGCCGTGGCCTGATCGCCGGGCTGGTCTCCGGCCTGGTCATTTGGGTGATTACCCTGGTGTTGCCCTTCTCCCATACCGCCAACCTGCTGGATTTCATCGGTGCCCCGCTGGTACCGGACTACAGCAACTGGCACATCTTCACCTTCGTTAGCCTGACGGTGAATGTCACCATATTCACCCTGATTTCAGTACTGAGCACCAGTTCCGCCGAAGAAGCCGGGGCTGCCCAGGCATGTTCTCTGGGCGCGCTTTCCCGCCCCCAGCGCAGAGAGTTACTGGCAACCTCGTCTGCGGACTTCACCCGCCAGCTTGCGGTTCCATTAGGGTTGGGGGTTGCAAGACGGGAAGTGGAAAAAGCCCTTACCCAGCTCAAGCTGCCCAACGTGGAATACCGGCCCTACCAACTTCGGCGCTTGCGCGACCGAGTGGAGGTAAACCTTTCGGGATTGCTGGGCCCCGCTGTCGCTCGTGATCTGGTTAAACGGCACCTGGGCTATAAACCCATGGCCAGCGGCGGCACCGCACAGGATATACGCTATGTCGAACGGGCCCTCGGGGATTACCAGAATCGCCTGACCGGGCTCGCCGGGGAACTGGACAACCTGCGCCGCCACTATCGCCAGACCCTTCAGAACCTTCCGATTCCCGCTTGCTCTGTTGGCGAAGACGGCGAAATACTCATGTGGAACAACGCCATGGAAGCCCTCACCGGCATTACAGCCGACGATGTGGTGGGTGCCCGACTGATGGCCCTGCCCGAGCACTGGCACCTGCTGCTGGATGATTTCAACAGCGGTGAGGACCTGCACCGGTACAAGCACCGCCTGGATCTGAAAGGCCGCCCCCACTGGCTTAACCTGCACAAAGCAGCCTTGAGCGGCCCCGATCACACCGAGGGCGGCAGCATTATCCTGGTGGAAGATCAGACGGAAACCCGCCTGCTGGAAGACGAACTGATGCACAGCGAGCGCCTGGCCTCCGTGGGCCGGCTCGCGGCCGGTGTCGCCCACGAAATTGGCAATCCGGTCACCGGTATCTCCTCCCTGGCCCAGAACCTGAAGCTGGAAACCGACGACCCGGACATTCTGTCCACCGCGGATCAGATCCAACAGCAGACCCGGCGGATCTCCACCATCCTGCAGTCGCTGATGAACTTTGCCCGTACCGGAAACCATGCCCACGCCAACCGCTACGAACCGGTGGACATACACCGTTGTGTGGACGAGTCCATCAACCTGCTGTCCCTCAGTGACAAGGGCATGGGCATTCACTACCGCAACGAATGTCCGAATGAGCTGACCATCCTGGGGGATGAACAACGGCTGGTGCAGGTGTTTATCAACCTGCTGGCCAATGCCCGGGACGCCTCACCCATCGGTGGAGAAGTGCGTATCAGTGGAAACCGTGATGGCTACTCCGCTATTATCGAGGTCACCGATGACGGCTCCGGCATACCGAAAGACCAGCTGGACCATATCTTCGAGCCTTTTTACACCACCAAGGCCCCCAACAAAGGAACGGGCCTGGGCCTGTCGCTGGTGTACAGCATCATTGAAGAGCATTACGGCAACATTCAAGTGGACAGCCCGGCTGATGCTGACACTAGCCGCGGCACCTGTGTGCGCATGAGGTTGCCGGCCTACGAGCCGGACACCGGTACCACCATCAGCCAGAACGAAGGGTCGTAAACGCGTTATGCCTCGCATTCTGATTGTAGAAGACGAAGAGATCATCCGTTCAGCTGTTCGCAAGCTGCTTCAGCACGCCGGTTACGAGGTTGCCGATGCTGGCTCCGTTGAAGAAGCCGAAGACAACCACGACCCCGGCGAATTTGACCTGATCATCTCCGACCTTCGACTGCCCGGCGCAGCCGGAACGGAACTGATACGGCGCGCACCGGACACTCCGGTGCTGATCATGACCAGCTATGCCAGCCTCCGCTCCGCCGTGGACTCCATGAAAATGGGCGCCGTGGAGTACATTGCCAAACCCTTCGATCACGATGAAATGCTGGAAGCGGTCGAGGGCATTCTCGCCAGAAAGCCGCAGATTTCTTCCTCGAATGCCCAGTCATCATCGAATCAGGCAGATGCAGCTGCACCGGACAGCGACCCGGCCAGCATCATGTTTGGTCACTGCGATGCCATGCAGAAGGTGTTCACCCTGATACGCAAAGTGGCGCCGACAGAGACCACAGTGCTGATCCAGGGCGAATCCGGAACCGGCAAGGAGCTGGCTGCTCGCGCGCTTCACCTGATGAGCCCCCGGGCCGCCAGACCTCTTATTTCCGTGAACTGCGCCGCGATTCCGGAAAGCCTGATCGAGTCGGAACTGTTCGGCCATGAAAAGGGGTCGTTTACCGGGGCGGTATCGGCCCGGACCGGCCTGATCGAAGCAGCCGACGGCGGCAGCCTGTTTCTGGACGAAATCGGCGAATTGCCCGCTGAGGCTCAGGCCCGTCTGCTGCGGGTGTTGCAGGAAGGCGAGATTCGCAAGGTGGGCTCCACCCAGAGCCGCCAGGTGGACGTGCGCATGATTGCAGCCACCCATCGTAACCTGAAGGCCATGACACGAACCGGTGGGTTCCGCGAAGACTTGTTTTACCGACTGAACGTCATGCAGGTTCGCATACCGCCGCTGCGGGAAAGGCAGTCGGATATTCTTGGCCTGGCCCAGCGATTCCTGCAACGCCAGGGCGAAAAGATGAGTAAACCCGGCCTGAACCTGACACCAGAGGCCATGCGTGCGCTGGAACGACACCGCTGGCCCGGCAACGTCAGGGAGCTGGAAAACGCCATCGAGCGCGCCACCATCCTCTGTGACAGCGACCTGATCACCCCGTCCCTGCTGGATCTGGACGGCGAAGGCGGCGACGTCAACATCCCCGAAACCCTGGTGGACGGCAACAACGAGCAGGCGCCCTCCCGGGAAGCCGAGGCCACCAGTGACCTCTCCCTTGAAGATTACTTCCAACACTTTGTGCTGGAAAACCAGGATCGTATGAGTGAAACCGAGCTGGCCCAAAAGTTGGGGATCAGCCGTAAATCTCTGTGGGAGCGGCGGCAACGCCTGGGCATCCCACGAAAGAAAAGTTCGGGGAACTGATACTTTTCCGGTACCCCTCAGAAAGCGTTGTTACCGGGAAAGTGTGAACCTGAGCTCAGTTGTTACCCAGTGTTCCTGACGGTAACACCCCAGATCTAAAAAACGCGACCTCAGTAACACTTAAGTCTTACGATCCACCTTCTCAAATAGACCGATAATACTAACCTACTGTTAATAAACAGTTTTCAAAAACTGGCACACGGACTGCAGTCTATAGGGCGCACAACAACAAAAACAACAGTGACAACGCAGCGCCAACAACAAGAACAAAAAGCTGTAGAAGACGTTCGGTAACAAAAACAAAAACAGAACGTGAGCGAACTGAGTGTTTTGGGTACTTTGCTTTTTAGTGGTCCCACGGCACGTGCGAGTTGTAGATGTAGAGAAGAATCGTCTTCCAGGCGGCACTGCATTTACCCAATGACTTGCCCGATGTCTCTGACTGCTCTGTGTATTCAAAGCTTTCCGTTTGCACTCCTGGAATCCCTAAGCTTGGGGATTGACAGTGGGGTAGAAAAACGAAGAAAAATCCCGGTAAAAACAAAAACAATGCAGATCGTCAACGCTTTCAGGGCGGGTTCGTGTAAACGAATCCGCCTTTTGATTATCTGGCCCAACCGTTTTTTCGAACTGACCATTTGCGCCCTTCCCTTGGTTGTTTTCACCAGCTTGTGTCGCCAAACGTGTGCAAATCCCGCCCAAACCGTTAAACTCTCGCTTTTGCTCAGCGCAATAACGGAATTCAATGCTTAAACGACTATTGTCATACGTGTCAGGAAACGGGAAGAAAAAAGCCCGAACCTATCAACGTCAGGATATACCCCGGGACCAGCATAACGTCTCCCGCTCATTCATCAGCGAGCCCGCCAAGAAAGTGCTCAGCCGGCTGAACAATGCCGGTTACGAAGCGTATCTGGTGGGCGGTGGTGTTCGCGACATACTCCTTGGCGGCAAACCCAAGGATTTTGATATCGCCACCAACGCCACGCCGGAAGAGGTGCATGACCTGTTCCGCAACTCCAGGCTGATTGGCCGGCGCTTCCGCATTGTTCACGTCCTGTTCGGCCGGGAAGTCATTGAGGTCACCACCTTTCGCGGAAATGCGGCAGAAGCGCAGGAAGATGACGACGACGATGACCGCAGAACCAGCGAGCATGGCCTGCTGCTGCGGGATAACGTCTACGGCAATCTGGAAGAAGACGCCTTGCGCAGGGACTTCACCGTGAATGCCCTCTATTACTGCATCCGCGACTTCACCGTGGTGGATTTCGCGAACGGCATTGAAGACCTGGAAAACCGTCAGATGCGCCTGATTGGTGACCCGGAAACCCGCTACCGGGAAGACCCGGTACGTATGCTCCGCGCCGTACGCTTCGCCGCCAAGCTGGGCTTCGATATCGAACCCGACACCGAAGCCCCGATCCGGGAACTGGCACCACTGCTCACGCACATTCCGCCAGCTCGCCTGTTCGAAGAAGTGCTTAAGCTGTTCTCCGCAGGTTTCGGTGAAGCCACTTACGACCTGCTCAGCGAATACAACCTGCTGGCGCCTTTGTTCCCGGAGACGGTGCAGGCCATCAACAACGGCGAGCCGGATGAACTGATCCGCAAGGCCCTGCGAAATACCGATGCCCGCATCGCTCAGGGCAAGTCAGTAACGCCCTACTTCCTGTTTGCAGCCATGCTCTGGCCAGCCCTGCAGGCGGAATGGCGGAAACGCCAGGATAATGGGGAGCCGGTACAACCGGCATTGCACATGGCCATCGCCAAGGTGATCGGCCGACAGGTTCAGGCCACCTCGATCCCCAAGCGCTTCTCCGGCCCGATGAAGGAGATCTGGGAACTGCAGATGCGCCTGCCACGTCGCCAGGGTAAGCGCGCATTCGCCACCATGTCCCATCCCCGCTTCCGGGCCGCCTATGACTTCCTGCTAGTAAGGGAAGCCTCGGGCGAAATCGAACCCGGACTGGGCCAGTGGTGGACGGAATTCCAGGAAACGGACGAGCGCGGCCAGGAACGTATGTTGACACAACTGGGCAGTGACGGCCCCAAGAAACGCCGCCGCAAGAAGCCCGCGAAAAAGGCCTGACCGATGACGGCCACGGATGTTTTTATCGGGCTCGGCAGCAACCAGGCTGACCCTTCCGCGCAACTGGCCGGTGCCGTGGCCCGGCTGGCTGCGCTGTCGGAAACTGAACTGGTGGCCCAGTCCCCTTTTTATCGCAGTAAGCCGGTGGGCCCGCAGGACCAGCCCGATTTCGTAAACGGCGCAGCCTGGTTACGCACGGAACTTTCCGCCCTGGAACTGCTGGACCAGCTGCAGGCCATTGAACAGGCTCATGGCCGCGAACGCATACAGCACTGGGGGCCGAGAACCCTGGATCTGGACCTGCTCCTCTATGGCAATGAAACCATCACCAGCGAACGCCTGACCGTACCCCACGCCGAACTCGCCAACCGCGACTTTGTCTTGCAGCCGTTACTGGACCTGGAGCCCGGACTGGCACTGCCAGACAGCCGCACCATCGCGCAACTGCGACAACAATGCCCTGATAACAACCTGCAAAAACTCAATCCGGTGGAACGGGCACCTTTCCCGCCCGGCTGAGACCAACGGCTCGGCGTGCGGCTATTGCCACAAACACACCCCCGGATTACCCTAAAGGCCTGGATGCCGGCATACACCCGGCCCGGTCTGGCCCATCCACCCACAAGGCAAGGATTCTATGGCTGTTACCATCAATACTCTGCGCGATTACAAGCAGAAGGGCGAAGCTTTCTCCGTTCTGACATCCTACGATGCCACCTTTGCTCAAATCGTCAGTGAGGCCGGCGTTGATGTTATCCTGATTGGCGACTCTCTTGGCATGGTGCTTCAGGGGCACGACAGCACACTCCCCGTGACCATGGATCAGATGGTGTACCACGTGTCGTCCGTAGCCAAAGGCAACCGGGGCTCGCTGATCATGGCCGACATGCCGTTCATGACCTACGGTACTACCGAGGCCGCCCTGGAGAACGCCGCCGAGCTGATGCGCGCCGGTGCTCACATGGTCAAGCTGGAAGGCACCGACTGGATGAAGGACACCATTCACGCCCTGAGCGAACGCGGCGTGCCGGTATGCGCCCATCTGGGCCTGACCCCGCAGTTCGTCAACAAGTTTGGCGGCTACAAGGTCCAGGGCCGGGACGAAAAGCACGCCGAGCTTATGATTGAACACGCCTGTGAACTGGTGGCCGCGGGCGCCGATGCCATCCTGCTGGAATGCGTACCTGCGCCGCTGGCAGCCAGGATCACCCAGGCCGTACAAGCGCCGGTGATCGGCATTGGTGCCGGCGCAGACACCGACGGTCAGGTACTGGTGGTCCACGATATGCTGGGCATGGTCACCGGCCGAAAACCACGCTTTGTGAAGGACTTCCTGGCGGAGTCCGGCTCCATCAAAGGTGCCATCGAAGCCTATGTGGCCGCAGTTCGCGACCGCTCATTCCCCGCCGAGGAGCATACGTTCAAGGCATGAGAACCGTACATACGCTTAAAGAACTCCGTGCCATGCTGCGCAGCTATCGCCAGCAAGGGAAACGTATTGGGCTGGTTCCCACCATGGGCAACCTGCATGACGGGCATATTTCATTGGTCAGAAAGGCCCGTGAAGCAGCCGACATCGTCGTGACCAGTATCTTCGTGAACCCGATGCAGTTCGGCGCTACGGAAGACCTGGACACCTATCCCCGCACACTGATTGAAGATCAGGAGCGGCTTGAGGCTGCAGGCAGCACCCTGGTGTTCGCCCCCTCCAATGAAGAAATCTATCCCGAGGGACTGGCCAGGCACACCCGTATTATTGTTCCGGAAGTCAGTGAGGGCCATTGCGGCGCCAGCCGGCCCGGACACTTTGAGGGCGTAGCCACGGTCGTCACCATGCTGTTCAATATGGTTCAGCCGGATATCGCGGTGTTTGGCGAGAAGGATTACCAACAATTGGCAGTCATTCGCAAACTTACCCAGGATCTGATGATACCGGTGGAAGTCATCGGCGGCCCGACCGTTCGCGAAGAGGACGGTCTGGCGAAAAGCTCCCGCAACGGGTTCCTTACCGAGGACGAACGCGCCATTGCACCGACTCTCTATCAGACACTGAAGAACACCGCAGAACAGATTCACGAAGGCCGGACCGATTTCACAGTGCTGTCCCAAGAGGCCAACGATGCCCTCAGTAAAGCGGGGTTACGCCCGGATTACTTCAACATCGCCAACAGCCTGACCCTGAAACCGGCCAGCGCCGACGATACCGAACTGACTCTACTGGTGGCAGCGTTTCTGGGTACCACACGACTGATCGACAACCTGTCGATCACCCGCTGATCCGACATTCACTGACAGAAAGGATTCCACAATGTCCCAGGGCTCTGTACCACTCACCAGCCGGCCCGAGTGGCAGGCACTGAAGACACATCAGGCGGAACTGGAAAGCACCCACATGAGGGAGCTTTTCAACGGCGACCCGAACCGAGCCAGCCGTTTTTTCATTCGCGGCGGCGGCCTGTCGCTGGATTACTCCCGCAACCGCATGACCGATGACACCCTGGCGAAGCTGATGGCATTGGCCAGGAAATGCGGTGTACCGGAGCAAATCGAAGCCATGTTTCGTGGCGACCACATCAATGTCACTGAAAAGCGCCCGGCGCTGCACATCGCCCTGCGGGACACCAGCGGTGCTTCCATCCACGTTGACGGCACGGACATCACTCCGGAAGTGGAAGGCACGCTGAATCGCATGGCGCGGTTCGTAGACGACGTACTTAGCAAGCGCTGGCAGGGGCATACCGGCAAGGCCTTTACCGATGTGGTCAGTATTGGCATTGGCGGCTCCTTCCTCGGCCCCAAACTGGTATCGGAAGCTCTACGCCCTTACTGGCATGGCCAGTTGAAGGGCCACTACGTCGCCAACATCGACGGCACCCAGATAGCCGAGGTACTGCGCCGGGTCAATCCGGAAACCACCCTGTTCCTGATCCAGTCGAAATCCTTCCGTACCCAGGAAACCCTGGAGAACAGCAAGGTGGCCCGGGACTGGTTCCTGGACAATGGCGGCAGCGAAGACCAGATCGCGAAGCACTTCGTGGCGGTTACCGCCAATACCCCGGAAGCCGTTAAATTCGGCATCTCCGAAGACAACATCTTCCCCATGTGGGACTGGGTGGGCGGACGCTACTCGCTGTGGTCCGCCATCGGCCTGCCCGTGGCACTGACCATCGGCATAGAGAATTTCCGTGCCCTGCTCTCCGGCGCCAACGCCATGGACCAACATTTCCATACCGCGCCACTGGAGCAGAACCTGCCTGTGGTCATGGCCATGCTGGGGGTCTGGTACAACAACTTCTGGGGCGCGGAAACCTACACCATCCTGCCCTACGACCATTACCTCCGCAGCCTGCCCGCTCACCTGCAACAACTGGACATGGAAAGTAACGGCAAGAGCGTGACCCAGGGCGGTGAGCCGCTAACTTACCAAAGCGGCCCGGTGATCTGGGGCGGCGTGGGTGCCAACGGCCAACACGCCTTCCACCAACTACTGCATCAAGGCACGCGCCTGATTCCGGCGGACTTCATTATTCCTCTGGAGACCCACAACCCGGTCGCCAGTCACCACGTTACGCTGTTTGCCAACTGCCTGAGCCAGTCACGAGCTCTGATGTCCGGCAAGACCCTGGACGAAGCCAAAGCGGAACTGAAAGCCGAAGGCATGAGCTCTGGAGAGATCGACAAACTGGCGCCTCACAAGGTGATTCCCGGCAACAAACCCAGCAATACCCTGCTGATGGAGAAATCGACGCCGGAAACCGTCGGCGCGCTGATCGCTCTCTATGAACACCGTACCTTTGTGCAGGGCATTATCTGGGATGTGGATTCGTTCGATCAGTGGGGCGTGGAACTGGGGAAACAGATGGGCAAGGGCATACTGGACCGCCTGACCGGCGATACTGCCGAAGGCGACGAGGCCATCGACAGCTCAACGGCCAGCCTGATCCAGATATACCGCTCACATCACGGGGCGTAAAGTCCCTTTATCGGGCAGCGGCCTGCGAGATGCGCCGGCCCCGCCAGGTAAAGTCCACCGGCCACAATTTCTGGTCACGGTCATAGGCCTGCCACAGCGCCTGGTAACGCTCGCCGCAGACCGGATGAACGGCGGTCGGCGCAATTTCCGCCAGTGGCAACAGCACGAAGGCGTTTTTCAGGATCTCGCCCCGGGGCAGCTCGACACCATCGACCCGGCCCACCTCGTGATCGTAGGTGAGAATATCCAGGTCCAGTGTTCGGGGACTGAACTTTGGCACATCCCGCCGTCGACCATTGTCCGCCTCAAGTTGCTTGAAGCGGGCCGACAGCTCGGCCACGCTCAGGTCGGTATCGACGCCCACCACCAGATTGTAGAAGGGCGAGCCATCAAAACCGACCGACTCGCTCTCGTAGACAGATGAGATAAGCGGTTCGTCAAACCAGCCAGCCAGTGCATCCAGCGCCGCAGTGATATAGCGCTCGCGGTCAATGTTACTACCGATACTGATATACACCCGCGCCATCAGAGGCTCCCCCGTTCAATCCTTACACCCACGGCTGCTGCAGCCGGAACGGCGCCTGGCTTACGAAGGGTCAACCTGACCCAGCGCACGTTGAATTCACTCTGTAGCAAACCGGCAATGCCTTCCGCAGCGGTTTCCAGCAATTGGGGGCGAGCCTCGACAAGGTAGTCTGAGACCCGCTCACTGACCAAAGCGTAGTTCAGAGCATCACTGACATCATCCGACGCCGCCGGTGCCCTGTTATCCCAAGCCATCTCCAGGTCTACCAACAGTCGCTGACTGACTTCCCGCTCCCAGTCGTACACGCCGATGATTGCCTCAACGGCCAGACCTTCGATCAGTACACTATCTGTCAACGGAGGCACTCCTGGGCTTACACTCTTTGCTGATTGAATAACGCGCAGGCAGCGGATACTGTGTAAAATCTGACCTGCTTCGTCGCGGGGCCGGCATTTTCTCACAAATGACCAGTACGCGTCTTTGCGTCTTTTTCACTTTGCCAATGATCGCCACCGATGAGCTATCTGAGTGACCCGGTACTGACCGTTCTACTGTGCGCCCTGGCCTACCTGGCGGGCTCGATGCTGTTTGCACTGCCGGTCTGTCGCGCCTGGCATCTTCCAGACCCACGCGCCCAGGGCTCCGGGAACCCCGGCGCCACCAATGTCTACCGTACCGGCGGATGGCCGCCAGCGGCACTGACGTTATTCCTGGATGCCGCCAAGGGCTGGCTTCCGGTGTGGTTTGCCCACCAGGCAGACCTGACCATCCTTTCCCAGGCCATGGTGGCGCTGTGCGCGGTGACCGGGCACATGATTCCGTTGTTCTATCGATTCAAGGGTGGAAAAGGCGTGGCGACGGCACTGGGCGCCGGGCTTGCGCTGGCTCCAGCGACCACGCTTCTATTGGCCGCCATCTGGGCCCTGGTGATGTGGCGCTGGAAAATTTCGGCGCTGGCTTCGATTGTGGCCATTGTCAGCGGCCCCATCATCAGTGCCCTGATCGAACCCGACACCCTGCCACTGTTCGGCCTGCTGGCCATCCTGATTGTGGTACGTCACCGCAACAATCTGATCCGTATGGCCCAGGGCCGGGAACCGGGCTTCTAGTCCACCAGCCCATTCGTCCGTGGTTCGCCAACCGGTGGCAGTGTATTCATCGGCCAGCGCGGCACCGCCACAATCCGATCACCATCCTGCTGGCCTGCGTTCATGCGCTGGCAACCCGCGTAAGCAATCATGGCACCATTATCCGTACAAAACTCGGGGCGGGCGTAGAACACCGCGGCACGAAGTTTCTCTGTCATTTTCTCAAGCCCGGCACGCAACCGCTTATTGGCACTAACGCCGCCGGCAATCACCAAACGCTTGCAACCGGTCTGCTCCAGGGCACGGCGACATTTGATGGTCAGCGTATCCACCACCGCCGCCTCGAACGCCAGGGCGATATCGGCACGGGCCTGGTCATCCAACCCCCCATCACGTTCTGCCGCAGTTACCGTATTGAGGGTAAACGTCTTCAGGCCACTGAAACTGAAATCCAGCCCCGGCCGGTCGGTCATCGGGCGCGGGAACCGATACCGGCCCGACGTGCCCTTTTCAGCCAGCGCCGCTACCCTAGGCCCGCCGGGATAATCCAGCCCCAGCATCTTGGCGGTTTTGTCAAAGGCCTCGCCGGCGGCATCGTCCACCGACTCACCCAGCATTTCATACTCGCCAATGCCCTTAACCAGCACTAACTGGGTATGGCCGCCGGAAACCAGCAGGGCAACAAAAGGAAACGCCGGGGGATTGTCTTCCAGCATTGGTGCCAACAGATGCCCCTCCATGTGATGGACACCCAGCACCGGCACACCTAGAGCAAATCCCAGGGCATGGGCCACAGAACCACCTACCATCAGCGCTCCCACCAGACCGGGACCGGCGGTGTAGGCAATGCCTTCGATATCAGCGCGAACCCTGCCGGCATCGGCAAGCACCTGATCACACAGCGGCAGCAGTTTGCGGACATGGTCGCGGGAGGCCAGCTCCGGCACCACACCGCCGTAATCCGCGTGCATATCAATCTGGCTGAACAACGCATGCGCCAGCAGCCCGCGTTCGCTGTCATAGAGGGCAACGCCGGTTTCATCACAGGAGGTTTCAATACCGAGAATCAGCATAAATAAGGGCCACAACTCCGGGCTGGTGAACATCAGCGGAGCATTTTAGCAGAAACCCGAAACCCTCCGTCAGTTTCATCGAACAAACATTGACCTCGGCCATGGGCAGGCGCTATCATTGCCGGCCTTAAATACGCACTGGTCGAGTTTTAGCCAATCTGACCAGGTATCGAGTCGATCTGACAGACCGGTCGATCAGACAAAACAGAAACCGAATCAATCAGGTAGGTGATTTTCGAATGCCAGCTGTTAAAGTGAAAGAGAATGAACCGTTTGACGTAGCCCTTCGTCGCTTCAAGCGCTCCTGCGAGAAAGCAGGCGTTCTGTCGGAAGTACGTCGCCGTGAGCACTACGAGAAGCCGACAGCCGTGCGCAAGCGCAAGGCAGCCGCAGCCGTCAAGCGTCATCTCAAGAAGCTTCAGCGGGAACAGCGCAAGTTCGAGCGCCTGTACTAAGCTTTACCGGACGCCGCTTGACTGCAAGCCTATAATCGCCTGTATAGCCGCAGGTTGCACAGAGCGATACCAAAATGCCGCCGAGGCCTGGCTTCGGCGGCATTTTTGGCTGTACTTCCAGGCCCGGCACTTTCCGCGCGACCGGAGACATCATGAGTGGACTGATCCCGCAACGCTTTGTTGAAGACCTGCTCGACCGGATAGACCTGGCGGAGCTGATCGGATCACGTATCACCCTGAAAAAGGCCGGCGGCAACTACAAGGCCCGCTGCCCCTTCCATGATGAGAAAACGCCGTCTTTCAACGTTCGGCCGGACAAGGGCTTTTACCACTGCTTTGGCTGTGGCGCCCATGGCGATGCCATCAGTTTTGTCCGCGAATTCGATGGCCTGGGCTTTACCGACGCGGTAGAGGAACTGGCCCGCAGAGCCGGCATGGAAGTGCCCTACGACCAGAGCGCGCGCCAGGAAATGCAGCAGGCGCGAACACTGACGGACGCCCTGGATTACGCCAGCCGCTTCTATCAGTCCGCCCTGAAGGGCCAACAAGGTGAATTCGCCCGGGACTACCTCAAACAGAGGGGCTTGGACGACAGCATTATTGAACAGTACCAGCTGGGTTACGCCCCTGGCACCGGCACCGCCCTGTTCGACAGCGCCAGCAAGGACCTGCAGGGGCCATTGGTTGAAACCGGCGCCGTGTCCGACCGCTACGGGCGGCCCAGGGACCTGTTTCGCAACCGGGTGATGTTCCCGATCCGCAACAGTCGCGGGCGGACCATTGCATTCGGCGGGCGCACACTGGGTGATGACAAGGCCAAGTACATCAACTCTCCGGAGTCTGATGTGTTTCATAAAAGCCGCGAAATCTACGGCCTTTATGAAGCCAAGCAGTCGATCCGCCAACTCGACAGACTGCTGGTGGTGGAAGGCTACATGGATGTCATTGCGCTCGCGCAGAACGGCATCCACTTTGCCGTGGCCACGCTGGGCACAGCCACGAACCAGGACAGCCTGTCGGCACTGCTGAAGCAGGTACGGCATCTGGTGTTCTGTTTTGACGGCGACCAGGCCGGTTACCGGGCGGCCGACAAGGCCCTAGAGAATGCTCTGGAATTGCTGACTGACGGCCTTCATCTGCAGTTCCTGATGATGCCGGACGGTGAAGACCCGGACACACTGGTGCGCAAGGAGGGCCCCGACGCGTTCCAGGAACGCATCAACGGCGCCACGCCCCTGTCTCGCTACCTGTTCAACCGGCAAAGCGAGGGGCTGGACCTGACGCTGCCGGAAGACCGGGGTGAGCTGAAGGCACGGGTAGAACCGCTGCTGAAGAAAATGCCCAGGAGCACCCTCAGGGATGCCATGTGGCATGAAATGCTGCGGCTGTGCGGCAACAACCGGGGCGACTGGCAGAACCGCCGCCAGCCAAACGGCAAGGGCGGATACGGCGAACGCCGGGTGCAGGAACAACGGATTGACGTAAAACTCAGCAAGGATACCCAGCTTTGTCTGGCCCTGCTTGAAGCACCGGACATGGCCAGCGAAATTGCTGAACTTTGCCGCAGCAGCCGCCAATACCGGCAGGCAGGCCAGTTCGCCAGCTGGATCCTGGAGCACGCCATCAAAGACCGGCGCTCCCTGGTCCGCGAACTGGCAACGGATAACCGCGCCAGAGAACAGTTTTACAGCCTGTTCGATGGCATTGAACACATCCCCGCACGGGAACAGACCCTGGCTGGCGCCAGGGAAATGCTGAACCCGAACCGGGAAGTGGCGCGCAAGCAGCGGTTGGCGTCTCTGCTATCGGAAAAGCGTAGCCTGGCAGACCTTAGCGCTGAAGAGCGGCAGGAGCTGAAGGCACTGACCGGACAGAACGACGACTGACCAGCGCCAGGAAACAGAGCCGGCGGGCCAAAAAACGCAATAACTGCCGCCGGAAACGGCACTGCACTTGAAACTTGCAGTATTGATCACCATCTAACCATCCGGTGGCAGAGCAACCGCGCGACAGCTATAATGGCTGTTTCACTTTTTTCCTTTTACCAGCGAGTTCACAGGGTGTCTATGTCAGGCAATTCGCAGAAATCACGTCTTAAAGACCTCATTGCACGAGGCAAGGAACAAGGTTACCTGACTTACGCCGAGGTAAACGACCACCTCCCGGAAGACATTGCTGACCCGGACCAGGTCGAAGACATCATTCGCATGATCAACGACATGGGCATCCAGGTGTCTGAAGTGGCACCGGACGCGGACACGCTGCTGATGACCGACGGCGACTCCACCGCTGACGAAGCAGCGGCCGCTGAAGCCGCTGCGGCACTCGCAGCCGTGGAATCCGACGCTGGCCGCACCACGGACCCGGTCCGCATGTACATGCGCGAAATGGGCACCGTGGAGCTGCTGACCCGCGAAGGCGAAATTGTCATTGCCAAGCGCATCGAGGAAGGTATCCGCGATGTCATGGCCGCCGTGGCCCACTTTCCCGGCATCACCGGTACCGTTATCCAGGCCTACGACCGCATCATCGAGAACGAAGGCCGCCTCAGCGACATCGTCTCCGGCTTCCTCGACCCCGACGGCGCCGAGCCGTTCATGGAGGAAGACACTACCCCGGACACGTCCAGCACCTCGGACGATTCATCCGACGACGATGATGACGATGACGACAGCGAAGAAGAAACCGAAAGCGGTCCGGATCCGGAAGAAACCCGTCTACGTTTTGAGCTGCTGAAAGAAAAGCTCGATGCCGCCGACGCAAGCCTGGCCAAACACGGCCGCGGCCACAAGAAAACCCAGGAAGCCCTGAACGAACTGGGCCAGGTATTTGCCCCGTTCAAGCTGGGCAACAAGGCGTTTGACGAACTGGTGAACGTCGTTCGCTCCACCAACGATCTGGTGCGGGAGAACGAGCGGGCGATCATGAAAATCTGCGTACGCGAGTGCAAGATGCCGCGTAAGGATTTCATCAAGTCGTTCCCCGGTAACGAAACCAGCCTGGACTGGGCCGAGAAGATGTCCAAGGGCAAAAAGCCCTATGCACCGCTGATTGCTGAGCGCATCGACGAAATTGTCCGCCTGCAGAAGCGCATTGCCAATATCCAGACCGAAGTGGACCTGGACGTTTCCGACATCAAGGAAATCAACCGCCGCGTTTCCATTGGCGAAGCCAAGGCCCGCCGTGCCAAGAAGGAAATGGTGGAAGCCAACCTGCGTCTGGTTATCTCCATTGCCAAGAAGTACACCAACCGCGGCCTGCAGTTCCTCGATCTGATTCAGGAAGGCAACATCGGCCTGATGAAGGCGGTCGACAAATTCGAGTATCGCCGTGGCTACAAGTTCTCCACCTACGCCACCTGGTGGATTCGTCAGGCCATCACCCGCTCCATCGCGGACCAGGCACGCACCATCCGTATTCCGGTGCACATGATCGAAACCATCAACAAGCTCAACCGCATCTCCCGTCAGATGCTGCAGGAGATGGGCCGCGAGCCCACGCCGGAAGAGCTGGGCGAGCGCATGGAAATGCCCGAGGACAAGATCCGCAAGGTACTGAAGATCGCCAAGGAACCGATCTCCATGGAAACCCCGATCGGTGATGACGAAGACAGCCACCTGGGCGACTTCATTGAAGATATCCAGGCCCTGTCACCTGTTGACTCCGCTACCGCTGAGGGCCTGCGCGAAGCTACCCGCTCCGTGCTCTCCGGCCTGACCGCGCGCGAGTCCAAGGTGCTGCGCATGCGCTTCGGTATCGAAATGAACACCGACCACACCCTGGAAGAAGTGGGCAAGCAGTTTGACGTAACCCGCGAGCGAATCCGCCAGATCGAAGCCAAGGCCCTGCGCAAACTGCGCCATCCTTCCCGCTCCGATCACCTGCGCGGCTTCATTGACGATCAGGGCAACGGATAACACCACAACAGTAGCGGGCGCCATCCCTCACCGGTATAATGGCGCCCGCTTTGTTGCTCCCGCCCGGAAGCGACACCCCAAAAAGCAAACCTTTAAGCAGCATCCGCTGAAAAAGGGCCTATAGCTCAGTTGGTTAGAGCAGAGGACTCATAATCCTTTGGTCCCTGGTTCGAGTCCAGGTGGGCCCACCACTCCCCCAGTTTTACCTTCAGATAAGCCTCTGCCCATTACTCACCTTGTGATCCGTGCTTACCAGGGTTATCGCCCCCTCATCATTCTTGATCCCAGTCACCAAGCACTCGGACATAAATTTGCCAATCTGTTTTGGCGGGAAGTTTGTCACGGCGAGCACCTGTTTACCCAATAACGTCTCAGGATCGTACAGGTCGGTAATCTGCGCACTGGATTTTCGGATGCCCACTTCCGGGCCGAAATCGACTTTCAACTTGTACGCCGGCCTGCGGGCTTCCGGAAATTCGTTTACCTCGATGATGGTGCCGATGCGCAGCTCTACGCTCTCAAAGTCTTCCCAACTGATCATGCCTGGTGAGTCCTCTGTCTGTTAAAGAAAGTGGCTATTGTCTGTGGTCCGCGAGCAAGGTGCCGACGGTGAACGCGATGTCCTCGTGTTCGGTGTCTCGCCACGGTTCCGCGAGGGATTCGGCTTCCCACTGCTGCATACTGCCTAACGCCAGAACCCTCTCAACGTAGGCAGCGGCGCCTTCGCTCAGGTCCAGCCCGTAGGTGCGTACCCGATAGACGACAGGGGCAAAGAAGGCATCCACAGCGCTAAAGCGGTCACCGGCGAGGAACGGGCCACCGAACTGCTGCAGGCCATGGGACCACAGGCTGTCGAAGCGGTCGACATCCTTTTGCAGGCCCTCACTGACCGTGTTCATGCGGATACGCAGGCCCACGTTCATGCTGCAGATATCCCGTAGCGACTGGAACCCGGAATGCATTTCAGCAGCAGCACAGCGAGCCCAGGCGCGGGCATTTGCGTCTTTGGGCCAGACGCTCTCGTGACGCTCGGCCAGATACTCAATGATGGCCAGCGAGTCCCATACGGTTGTGCTTTCATCCGTGAGGCAGGGTACCTTGCCGCTGGGGCTCAGGCGCCTGTAAGCCTGCCAGGTGGGCTCGTCACCAAACACAATGAGCTGCTCATTAAACTCAATGCCCAGCTCCTTCATCAGGACCCAAGGGCGTAACGACCATGACGAGTAGTTCTTGTTCGCAATATGAAGGGTGTACATCCCTGTCTCCATCCAGGTGGGGTGGTTTATCCGGAAATCAGTTTTGCCGAATACCGTGGCTTCGTATACAACTACACTAAGACCATTAAAAATAACACAAGGAACGCACCATGCCTTTCTCTTCCGACCACATTGATGAACTCAACCTGCTGGCGATGTTCGATCTGTCTTCCGCGCAGGAGGGCATTAAGGTTCACCAGCATTCAGCTGCACCGGAGATGGTGACCGCGGCAGAACGTTTGCACCAGAAGGGGCTGATCACTCAGAAGGATGGCGGTTACCTGACAAGTCTGGGCAGTGAAATGGCGGAGCATGCGCAGAAGGTGCTATCGGTGCTGACCAGTTGACACTGACATCGTGACTCCAGGAATGTCAGCTTTGTTTACACTATCAAACCGAGTCGGAAACTGCGCTTTGCCTATGTATCGGTAACAACGATGATTTTGGACTGTGGCACCTTTAATGCTGTGATTCTCCCGTAGTAAGGAATATCACCGGGAGTAGCAAAAATGAACACGAGAACTAAGTTTTGGCCACTGGTGGCTGGAACGCTGACATCCGCATTACTGATGTCAGGTTATGCTGTCGCGGCACCCATCAAATGTGATGATGCCTATAACTATATGCAGATGGACGATTCGCAGGCCACAGCATGCCTGGCGTCCGGCAAGAACAACCCGAGCTTTACCGGCAACCCTGCCAATGACATTTTTCTTAACAACGCCGCAGGAACGGGTTATCAGTTTGTGGAGAAATCTGAAAACGCAGGGAACCCCACAGCACTTTACAATCTGGAGTACGGACAGACCGACAGCACCGGCACCTGGGAATTCGATAGCAGCCTTTGGGACTCATACAGCACTATTGCAATCGGCTTCAAATTTGGTGGCGGAAACAAGGCTGACAACTGGTTCGTTTATGAACTTAACTCCCTCGTCTCCTCTGGAGACTGGGCGTACTTCGGCAAGGGTAATGGCCTGTCTCACGTGAGCCTTTACGGCAAGGGCTCTGTTACTGTGCCCGAACCTGGCTCACTGGCGCTGCTGGGCGCTGGCATCATCGGCCTGACACTGGTTGGTCGAAAACGTCGCGCGAACTGAAACGTCGAGTTTCAATACACATTAGCGCAGTATTCAAAGGCTCCCGGAAGGGAGCCTTTTTTTATGCCCGCAGAAAACCTGCAACAGTTCACAACTCTTCGTTACAGAAATAAACACCTTCCGGCCCGATAAGACTCTGTATTTCCTTCATTTTTAAACCATCTTTAACTAGAGGGTGGTCGTTTCGACACCAAAAGCTGTCAAAGAAGCCAACGTCCCGATAAGACAAGAGCACTACACTGCTTTTCGAACAAATGTACCAACAATAATTGCCAGCCCTGTTACCCGACTCCGGGGGCACGGCAAAGGTCCATAACAAAGACAAACAAATGGAGTGTGTTTCATGGTTTCAACCTCCCGCTTTTCCCTGCGTGCGATGACACTCGCCGTTGCAGCCGCCTCGGCCGGTTTTTCATTGAATGCCTCTGCCAGTATGGGCAATATCGGTACAACCTATGGCGTGATGCCCGTGGACGTGGCTACCGCACAGTCCCTGTCGATGTTCAACGAGCATGTGTCAGCCACCTATTACAATCCGTCCTATCTGACCAGTGACGAGCGTGGCGAGCTGACCGGCGGCATCCTTCACGCGGAGCAGGAATTGCGCTCCAGCCGTTCCGATGCAGACGGCGATATCATTTCGGATTCGCCGAGCCAGCACGTCCTGATCGGTATGAAAACCAACCTGGCGTCCCTGACCCGCTTCGATCACCCGATTTACCTGGGCTTCATCGCAGGCGTTGAGAAGTATGGTAAGGAAATGCTGGCATTCTCCTCGGAAACCTCCGAAACCGGGCAGTACCTGCAATATGGCAAGGAACCCCTATTCCTGAACATTGGTGGTGCCACCCCCCTCTGGCGGGGCATCTCAGGCGGTTTTTCGGTGCGTGTCACTCTGGAAGCAGCCGCTCAACTGGATGCCGTTTCAACACTTGGCGGTGAAACCAGCCGCGAGCGACTGGCGGTTAACGCCGAGCCCTCGCTGAAGTCCATCCTTGGCACCACCATCAAGTGGGGCGATACTTTCTGTCCGGACAGTGACTGTTTCCTCGACGGCTGGGAAAGCGCGATCACCTATCGCACCAAGTCATCCGCTTCGACGTCTGTAGACTCCAACATTATCGTTACACAGACCATCCCCGACCCGGGCCTGAGCCTCGCGGTGGCTACTATCGATTCCTTCCAACCGGAAACCTTTGCCATCGGCACCCAGTACAAGGGTGACGGCTGGCGCATCGGCGGTAGCATTGAGCAGCAGAACTGGTCTGAACTGGAAGACGAGTTCGCCGGCGACACAATCAAGGATCAGGAGAATGTCAGTGCAGCCAATCGCATCCGTTTTGATGACATCCTGGTGCCTCGCATCGGCGCTGAATACCAGCTCAGCCGTCACTTTGCCGTCCGGGGCGGGCTGGCGTATGAGGAGTCTCCCCTCAAAACCACCCGTAACCCGGAGCTGAACTATCTGGACACCGACAAGATCGTGGCCGGGCTAGGCATCAGTGCAACCTATGAACGCACCCGTGTGCTGGCCTACCCGGTACGGTTGGATATCGGTTACCAATATCAGCAGCTGCAGGACCGGGATTTCACCATCGTCGACTATGACGGTAACGAACAGCAGGCAACCGCCGACGGTGACGTTCACGTTATCAGCGGCTCCATCACCCTGAAGTTCTGAGGAGAGGTTTGCCATGAAACACAACAATACATTGGCACTGATTCCCGCGATGTTCCTGGCAGCATGCGGCGGGGGTGATGATCAGACCATCGACGAGCCGACAACTCCGGGAGAAGTGGTTTACTCCTACCCGGCGGATGGCCAGAGCAACGTTAGCCCCAAGGCCGACATGGTGCTGCGCTTCTCCCATGCGCTGTCTGACAACGATGTTGCCAGCAAAATCCGCATCACCGATGGTAGCACCGACCTGAGCTTCACGGCCGAAAGCGTGGATGGTGGGCGCAGTCTGACATTGTCGCCACAGGGCGAACTCAGCCCGGGCGCCGACTACACCATTGAGTTTACCGAGGTATTGCAGGCAGAAGGCGGCCGTACGATTCCGACCCCCAATGCTTTTGGCCCGGAGGGCGTGCAGTTTTCAACACGGGGTGCATTCAGCGGCATCGCCGGGCTGGACAACCTGAGCCCCGAGTTCACAGTTGCGGAAATGATTCCCTCCGGGGGCAATGTATTCCAGCCCATGAACTTCTCAACGTTCCGACTGCAAATGACCCAGACCGTACACCCGGACTGGAAGGCACTCGGTGGTGTCATTGAAATCACTGACAGCAACGCGAACGTGGTGCCGGCCACCGTTCTTGTGAAAGGCCGGGACATCACCATCGACCCCTGCCTTGCAGACTCGAAAGAGCGCTGTGGCCGCGAGGAGGACATACTCACCTCGGGCGAGACCTACACCGTGTCAGTCCGCAACCTGCCGAGTCTCCATGGCGGCACGCTGGACGACTTCAGCGAAACTATCACCCCACGCGACACCGGCCCAACCGTTGTTCTGTCCCAGCAAGTGGTGGATTCCGGTCTGAACGCCGGCGAGAGTGCTGAGAACACCCGCAAGTCTCGGCTAAACGGGCAAATCATCAACGGAATTACTCTGAACTCCGTACTGCAGGGCAATGCCGGGCCGTCCCAGCAAACCGGCGATCTGTTTGCAGAGCTCGCTTACGCACCGGCATTTACGGCGGATGAGCCCCTGCCACTGCGAGTTCCGAAAGGCAGCGTGCTGACCAGCAGCAGCCTGGATGTCCGTGTCAACGGTGAGGTACCGGTTATAGATCCGGCAACCGGAAACATCCAGAAAACCGGTGACATCAAGGTGACCATGTTGTCGGACGCCACCGGTTACCTGATGCCAAACCCCTACACGGATAACATGAACGCGCCGCGCCACGTCAAACTGTTCATGGATGTTGCCATGAACACGGAAGAGGCGCAGCCCAATGCTTCGTTATCCCAGGACCTGCTTGGGGTGGAGCTGACCGGCATCGCGATCGTGGAAGACGGCGTTCTGACCATCGACGCCATCGGCATGGTGGAACCCAACCTGCTGGGCCAGGAATTCACCGATGCCACCATTGCGTTTCGCATCGAAGCCGCGACGGATTCCGAGTCCGCACTGGATGCCGCCGAACAACGGGACGAAGAACTGGCGGACAACACCGGCCCACAGTTAGTGAGCTGGATGCCAGGACCGGACGATGCCTTCCCGGGTGATCGTGATCAGATGCAGCGCCCTGGCGACCCGATCGTACTGAATTTTGACGAACCGCTGGACGCCGATACCATCGCCGATGGCATTGTGCTGGACGCGGCAGGCACACCGCTGACGGTTGGCGACAACACACTGGACGCCAAACTCGACGGAACCGCCCTGGTACTGAACCCGGTCGGAGGCCTGGAGCATGGTGTTGATTACACCGTGCAGATTGGCAACGCGTTGACCGACCTTGCAGGCAATGGTGTCACACCGCAGAACCTCAGCTTCGCCCTCCCTGACATTGGCGGCGGTTCAGTCCCACAGAGGTCACCTCTGGCGCTGACAACCTATCCCGGTTACCCATGCGTCACCACCGGGGTCAACCTAAGCCAAGATAGCCATGGGCAGTGTGTGGATAACGCACCTAATGGTCCTCGCGGGGACGAGTTGCCGGTAACTACCATGCCTACGGACCGCCCCATCGTGGTCGTGTTCTCCCAGTCCATGGATCTGGACTCCATCCGCAGCGGCGAGACGTTTGTGGTTGAGAGAGTGGACGAGAGCGGCGCTGCAATTGAAGCGGTATCCGGCCGGCTGGAGAAGAACAATCAACGGATTCGGTTTTACCCGGACGAGCCCTGGGAAATCGATAGCCTGTATCGTTATCGCATGAAATCCACTTCCGGAGGCCAATGCCAGACCGGAACCGAGGATTTCATCTGCGGTGCCAACGGCCTTGCCCTGCAAACCGATCTCCTGGTAAACCCTGAAGATGTTGGCGGGCCAAATATGGACATTTACTTCCGAGGTGGTGAAGCGCTAGATACAGTATTCACTCCCTTACGGAACCTGCCGATTCGGGATACAAACTCGAACTATGTGGTTGACTGCGACGCGCTGGGTTCCCAGGACTGCCTGGAGCCATTCGATCATGAAGTGGATCCAAACGATGCCAGCGAGTTCCTGCCGTCCGCCAATGCCGCAAAACTGAAATCAGCAGGCAACGCAACAATACTGCTAATGTCCACTCCGGCAAGAGTCGGGTGCCCGACCAACGGTGATGAATGCCCAGAGAATAAATTCATCTATCAGACCTATGGACTGAATACAGAGGTTATCGGCCCCTACATCGATCCGGACTCAGGAGAGCAGACCGGTGTAAGGGTACTCTTATACCCAACCATGCTCGCGACAACCTCTACCTCGGTTTACCTGCGGATTATCGGCTTAATCACGCTGGAAGAACCGACAGGCCCACAGATCCTTCGGATGCGATACAACACGGAAACTTCCGAGGACAATCCACAAGGCTTGGTGGAAGGCGTTATTGTCGAGAATGATGATGGCCAGACCGAGTTCAGAACCGAAGCCCGCCTTCAGCTCGACGCCCCGCTGCTGGAACCACCCATTGGCGGACCACACGACCTGTACAGCAAACCGTTCACTCTTGAACTGAAAGGCGACATCAATTTCTTTGATGATGGCAGGATGCAAATAGAGCAAAGAAACACCAATCGTGTGCCGCTGACAGTCAACATAGAAAGCTTGGGGAACATTCCTCTGGAAATTCCAGCTGGCGGCGTTTACCTGAACTTCCTGTCCAACCCCATCAAGGAAATTCCAGCAGAGTACTAACTTCAGGCTCCGCTACTTATGGCCAGCCCTCGGGCTGGCCTTTTTTGTGGCCGGAAAGGCCATAAACCGGTTTTCCACTCTCCTGCGTTTCCTGCTAATCTGGTTGCCTGTTGAAACCAACTCCGAAGTCCGGGGCCAAGCGGGGACGGTGTTCCGAAACCGTGCGGAGCCATGGATGGCGGAGCCCGAGCGTTACAGGGACGTATTCAAAGCGTGTTTCGGAACACCGTCCCTGCTTGGCCATGCTCAGAACAATAACAACCAGTTTGGAGAGACCCCATGGAAAACGGCACCCACTACCGTACCTGCCATCTGTGTGAAGCCATGTGCGGCGTGGCCATCGAGGTCAGGGATGGCCACGTCGCCTCCATCAAGGGCGACGAGGACGATCCGCTGAGCCATGGCCACATCTGCCCCAAGGCCGTCGCCCTCCAGGACCTCCACGAAGACCCGGAGCGCCTGCGCAAACCGGTACGGCGCACCGCCGACGGCTGGCAGGAAATGGAGTGGGACGAAGCCTTTGACCTGGTGGCCAGCCGACTGCACCGGGTACGCAAAGAGCACGGCCGCAACAGTATTGGCGCTTACCTCGGCAACCCCAACGTACACAATCACGGCTCGCTGGTGGCTACCATGCCATTCCTCCGGGCCCTGGGTACCCAGAACCGGTTCTCCGCCACCTCCAACGACCAATTGCCCCACATGCTGGCCAGCCTGGAAATGTTCGGGCACCAGATTCTCTTCCCGATACCGGACATCGACCGCACCGACCTGTTCATCTGCATTGGCGCCAATCCGATGGCCTCCAATGGCAGCCTGATGACCGTGCCGGACTTCCGTGGGCGACTCAAGGCACTCAAGGGCCGTGGCGGCAGGATGGTGGTCGTGGACCCACGCCGCACAGAGACCGGCAAACTGGCCGACGAGTTCCACTTCATTCGCCCTGGCACCGATGCCCTGCTATTAATGGCCATGGTGCACACCCTGTTTGAAGAAGACCTGGTGAACCTCGGCCATGCAGAACAATGGACGAAAGACGTAGACCTGGTCCGGCTGGCCGCAATGGGCTTCACCCCCGAAGCCGTCAGCGAACAGACGGGCATGCCGGCTGCTGATATCCGCAACCTCGCGCGGCAACTGGCCACAACACCGAGGGCTGCGCTGTACACTCGCATGGGCACCAGTACCCAGGCCTTTGGCGGCGTTGCGACCTGGCTTGCCTACGTGCTCAATATCCTGACCGGGAAGCTGGACAGCACTGGCGGCATGATGTTCACGCAACCTGCGATTGATCTGATCGCACTCGGTGGCATGTCCGGCCAGAAGGGCCATTTCGGCAAGCGGTTCAGCCGGGTGAAAAAACTGCCTGAGTTTGCCGGCGAATACCCTTCAAGCACCATTGCCGATGAGATTCTCACGCCGGGCGAGGGCCAGATACGGGCATTCGTGACGGTGGCGGGCAACCCGGTGCTTTCAAGCCCCAACGGTGGACGGCTCGACGAGGCCTTCGGCGGCCTCGATTTCATGGTGTCGGTGGATTACTACCTCAATGAAACCACCCGTCATGCGGACGTCATACTGCCTCCCACCGCCGGGCTTGAACGCAGCCACTACGACCTGATCTTCAGCATGTTTGCCGTTCGCAACACCGCCAAATACAGCCCTGCCCTGTTCGATGCGGGCAAAGACGCCCGCCACGACTGGCAGATACTGCTGGAACTGGCCCACCGTCTGGAGAAGAAGCGAAAAGGTGGCCGCCTGCCCCTGCGTTCCGAGATGGGTTGGCGTGCGTTCAAACAGATCGGGCCGGACCCGATCCTTGATCTTATGTTGCGGGCCGGGCCCTACGGAACCGACATCGGTCCTGCACGCGGCCTGGTCCAGCCCGCCATCGACCTGGTGATGGATATACTTCCGGAGCGCCATCCCCTGCGGGGTCTGGCAAAAATGAGCCCACTGAACCGCCACTGGCAGGACCTGCCCAAGGGGCTGTCCATCAGCGCCCTTAAGGAACTACCCAACGGTGTGGATCTCGGGCCACTTCGCCCATGCATGCCCGGCAGGTTGTTTACCCGCGACGGCAAGGTAAACCTCGCCCCACGCCGCTACTTACAGGATCTGGGGCGGCTCCATGCCTTACTCACGGCACCGGCCTCCGACGGTCTGCTACTGATCGGGCGCCGGCACGTTCGCAGCAATAATTCCTGGATGCACAACAGCCAGCGGTTGGTGAAAGGCAAAGACCGCTGTACCCTGATGATCCATCCGAAAGATGCTGCTCGCTGTGGCCTTCAGGCTGGTGATTCCGCCGAGATTGGCTCCACCTCCGGGCAGATCGTATTGCCGGTGGAGATCACCGAGGATGTGATGGCGGGCGTGGTTTCAGTACCCCATGGCTGGGGCCACCATCGGAAGGGTACCGGGCAGAGTGTGGCGGTTGCCCACGCTGGCGCCAGCATAAACGACGTGTTGAGCGATCAGGAGATTGATCCGCTTGTTGGCACGTCCGTACTTAATGGGCAGACCGTGTCTGTAAAAGTCTGGCGTGCGGACCGCCAGCGTAAACAGGCCTGACATTCTCAAGGGAGACTTCTATGCCGCCGTGGCTTCAATGGACACTGATTATTGCCGGCCTGCTGGCCATCGCGCTGCTTGTCGCGTTTATCGGCCGCCAGTCCCGTGCCCTGCAGGACAGCAGGAGGCGGCAGGAGAAAGCAGAGTCTTTCCAGAAGGAACGCCGCGACAGCATGATTGAAAGTATCCGGGTATTGGCCATGGCGGTGGAAGAGAATCAGGTTGAATACTCCGAAGCCTGTCTGCGAATCAAGGGCCTATTGGACCACGTGGCACCGGAGTTGCTGGACCAGTCTCCTTTCCGGGTGTTCCAGCAAGTGCATGAGCAGATCCAGCACATGCCGACCCATCGCGCCCGCCAGGAAACGGATGCCCGCTTCGTGGAAAAGATGGACCGCGAGCGCCTGGCAGTCGAAAAGGAGCACGCCGACGCCATTCGCCGCGCCGCAACGGCCATTCGACACCATCCGTTCCAGGCCTGACCCTTACCAATATGAGTCTGACGCCCCAGTATTTTGTAACAGTTTGTAATCGAATTTCATCGCTGAAGGTTTGATTAGCTTTACAAATCAATCTCTTCAGATGTCACGAAATTATGACGCCCGGCTCATTCACCAAACACCAACGTAGCCAGCTTTTATTTCACTCCATATTGGCTAAGTTTAAAAAAGCACGTTGCCACTACTGACCCTGCAACTGCTCACGTTGTTTTCTCCTGAACACGTTTGGTTTGATCTGCAACAAGCGGGTGAGCTTGCCGGCCTTCGGGCCGGCTTTTTTGCGGGGCTAAACTAGAGAGGTTTGGCGGTAGAGAGGACCTACTGATTCATCATCCCCGCCATCGCCATAATGCTGTCCTTGTTTCCGACCAGTTCATCAAACTGCGCTTCCACCTTTTCCCTGTTCAGACCGAGAGATTCGTAGAACGCGTCCGACACCTCTTCCCCCGCACCCAACGCAACACCGCGCTTGGTCAGCAGTTGCCGACTCAGCCAGAGCAGTTTGCTGTATACCGCGTGAGGGCCGTCGTAACCAGGATTCTTCTGGTTGCGGATTGCCAGGCAGACCTCTCCAGGCATACCCCAGTTCTGCATCAGTTCCGCCGCAATCTGCTCCCGGGTCACGCCCAGCAGATAATGCTCAATCATTGAGGAGTCGAGATGGGGGTTTGCTTCCAGCGACCGGCACACCAACTTGAAATGGGGAGGAAACACCTGTGCCAGCACCAGGTAGCCAAAGTTGTGCAACAACCCCCCCAGGTACGCAAGACCAAAGATAGGACGTTCGCCACGAGGCATCATGCTGGCCAGGATACCGGCCGACTGAGCCTGCCATATCGCCTGTTGCCAGTAATCCACATAGCCTTCCGGATGATCCTGGGGCTGCTTCAGGGCACGCCCCAGAGACAGGCCCATGGCCAGGTTCATCACCAGGTCGAAGCCCAGAATCCGAGAGACCGCGTCGTGCACAGAACGCACCTGCCCCGCCGCCGCATAAAAGGACGAGGACGCCCAACTGACCACCTGAGCCGCCAGGCTGGGGTCACTTTCCACGACATCCACCAGATCCCCCATCACAGCATTGGGGTTCACCCGCAGGTGAATAATGCGCTGGGCGGTCTCGGGTAGAGGAGGCAACTCAAGAGTATCTTCCAGGCGCTGCTGAATGCGCAGCGAGGTAAACCGTCGAATGGCGGAATGCAGCTGGTCCCGGTCTTTTTCCGGGCTGTTGAGATTCACGGCAATGGTATCCCGCGCCACCGAAAACGAATGGCGGTCGGCCGCGACGGTGATTCCCCGGAACTCGTCGCCGGGCATGACCATACAAAGATTCTGCTCGCCCAGGACCAATGCCACAGACGCCAACTCATCCACCCGCGCGTCCACAATCGTGGGCCAGCCGGTCAGAGACGGTAAGGCGGGCAGCTCGGTCAGGCCAGAGCGCTCACGAACCCGGACCTGCTCCCGTCGCTTCATCACCCGCAGGTCTCGCCCCAATTGTTTGTTCAGGGCACTGATATCGAGCAGGTCACCCTCGCGGCAAATGGCCTGGAGATTCCCCTCCTCATCCGTGAGCAACACCATTCGCAACAGTTCGTCGTCCCGGGCCTGGCTCACATCCCTAAGGGAAACGCCGGCAGCAGACTCACCCAACGCCTGCCTGACTACGACAGGTAGCTCCATAAGTTTCTCCCAAAATGTAGACGGTGCCCCGTTGGACACATTGGTTTCACTCAGTATAGGGCACGAACAGCGACCCAACTTTGACATCAGGCGGGTTTTCACACGATTTTTTCTACCGGCGCGGCGCAGTTACACGTCGCCGTAACGAATTCGTTCCCCCAACCAACGGCGAATCAAACCGTTCACCAACGCCGGCTGCTTCATCAGCGGCGGCGCCATTTCACGGATTGGCTCGATCCAGCCCTTGTCCCGTTCAAAGTCTGCCAGCCGGAACTGCATCATACCTGTCTGGCGGGTGCCTAACACTTCTCCCGGCCCGCGTATTTCCAGGTCTTTCTCGGCAATCACAAAACCGTCCTGACTGTCGCGCAGGGCCTGCAAACGCGCCTTGCCATTCAGCGATAATGGTGGATGGTACATCAACACGCAAAAACTGGCCTCTTCGCCCCGGCCAACCCTGCCCCGCAACTGGTGCAACTGCGCCAGGCCCAGGCGCTCCGGATTCTCGATGATGATCAGCGAGGCATTGGGCACATCCACCCCCACTTCAATTACGGTGGTCGCCACCAGAAGGTCGAGCTCGCCGTTCTTGAACTGTTCCATGACCGCTGCTTTTTCGGCCGCCTTGAGGCGACCATGAACAAGCCCCACCTTCAGATCTGGCAGACGTTCCGCCAGCTCCTGCGCAGTCACTTCCGCCGCCTGGCACTGCAGCGCTTCTGACTCCTCAATCAGCGTGCACACCCAGTATGCCTGCCGGCCTTCCTTGCAGGCCTTTCGTACCCGATCGGTCACATCGTCACGCCGGCTGTCGGGAATGGCGATGGTTTCGATAGGCTTGCGGCCGGGGGGCAGCTCATCAATCACCGACGTATCCAGGTCCGCATAGGCGCTCATGGCCAGCGTACGCGGAATCGGGGTCGCTGTCATAATCAACTGGTGTGGCGCCATGGTGCCGCCGACGCCCTTCTCCCGCAGGGCCAGCCGCTGATGCACGCCAAAACGGTGTTGTTCGTCCACAATCACCAGTGCCAGGCGACTGAACGCAACATCTTCCTGGAACAGGGCATGGGTACCTATCACCACGGTGGCTTCGCCACTGCCAACGGCCTCCAGAGTTTCCTTTCGTGCCTTGCCCTTAATCTTTCCCGACAGCCACGCCAACTGGATGCCAAGCGGCTCCAGCCAGCCACGAAAATTCTGGTAGTGCTGTTCCGCCAGTATTTCCGTGGGCGCCATCAGCGCCACCTGCGCGCCAGCACCAATGGTCTGCAGTGCTGCCAGCGCCGCCACCACGGTTTTACCAGACCCCACGTCTCCCTGCACCAACCGCAACATGGGTACCGGCTGGCTGAGATCCTGGCGGATCTCGGTCATAACCTGTCGCTGTGCCCCGGTAAGGCTGAACGGAAGCAGATCAAGAAAACGTTCCGGCAGATCACCGGTTGGCAGTAACGGCAGCGCTTCCCGGGCCTGAACCTGTTGCCGTACCTGCAAAAGGCTTAGTTGGTGGGCCAGCAGCTCTTCCATAACCAGTCGCTGTTGGGCCGGGTGCCGCCCCTCCATCAATAGATGAACCGGCGCATTGGCCGGCGGCGAATGCACCAGCTCGACCGCTTCGGTGATACCCGGCAACTGGTAACTGGTGAGCAGTTCTTCCGGCAACCAGTCACGGATCGGGTAACGTTTGAGGTAGCCCAGCGCTTGCTGGCACAGAGCGCGCACTCGCGGCTGCTGAATGCCTTCAGTCAGGGGATAAACGGGCGTTAGCGTGGCCTCACCCTGCGCGGGCATCGGCGGCGGATTGACCTGGTATTCAGGGTGGTAGAATTCGTAACCGGCCCGCCCCGGCCGAACTTCGCCGAAACAACGCACCCTCGCGCCTTCCGTGAGTTGGTTCTTCTGGGCGGCATTGAAATGGAAGAAACGCATGACCAGGAAGCCACTGTGATCCTTCAGGGTCACCTGCAGGCTTCGGCGCCGGCCCATCACCAGATCGGTTTTCATCACCTCGCCTTCCACCACCCCGACGTCGCCAATGCGGAGGTTGCCCATGGAGATAATGCGTGTGCGATCCTCGTACCGATGGGGAAGATGGAACAGCAGATCCTGCAGCGAACGGATGC
The DNA here is from genome assembly GCF_042604615.1 of Marinobacter sp. M5B. Classification (NCBI taxonomy): domain Bacteria; kingdom Pseudomonadati; phylum Pseudomonadota; class Gammaproteobacteria; order Pseudomonadales; family Marinobacteraceae; genus Marinobacter; species Marinobacter sp. M5B. The sequence continues at coordinate 857,527 of NZ_CP156894.1, read as the reverse complement.
CCAGCTTCGACAGCTTGTCGGCCAGGGCATTACCGACGCCCTTCAGGGTGGTAACGGCAATGTCGTCCAGTGACATCATGGCCTGGCTCAGGCGTTTGCGGCCGCAGCCGGGGTTTCAATCTTCGCCTTCTCGATTACCCGACACTGGCTGGCCGCCAGCGACAGCACATCAATCGCCTTTGGTCGTGGGAAAGTGACCCGCCAGGCCAACGCCACCGTGCGATAGGGTACTGGCGCCGCAAAAGGCCTGACCGCAAGTATGCTCTCGTCATACTGCATCGCCGTTGCAGCGGACAAAGGCAAAACGGTGATACCCAAACCAGAGGCAACCATGTGACGTATGGTCTCCAGGGAGCTGCCTTCAGTCACCAGTGACGGCGCCGCGGCACTCGGATTACGGGTGACCGCATCCACCAACGGTGGGCAGGATTCCAGCACCTGGTCACGGAAACAGTGGCCGGGGCCAAGCAGCAGCAACTGTTCCTTCGCCAACTCCTCGGCGGTCAGGCTGTCACGCTTGGTCAGTGGATGACCTCCCGGCAGCAGCACCACGAAAGGCTCGTCGTAGAGCGGCAGGGTAACGACCTCCGGCTCTTCAAACGGCAGTGCGATGATGATGGCGTCCAGTTCTGACTGGCGCAGTTTCTGCCGCAGTGTGGCGGTGTAGTTTTCCTCAATGTAGAGCGGCATGTCAGGCGCCGCGCGGCGCAGCTCCGGCAGCAGATGTGGGAACAGGTAGGGGCCGATGGTGTAGATGGCACCCACCTTAAGGGGGGCATTGAGCTGGTTTTTGCCATCCTGAGCCATGTCACGGATAACACCCACCTGATCCAGGACCCGTTGGGCCTGGTCGATGATACGCTTGCCCGTTTCGGTGACCCGGATACTGTTTTTGCTACGCTCAAACAAGGGTATGCCGAGTTCGTCCTCCAGTTTCTTGACGGCCACACTCAAAGTCGGCTGACTGACATGACAGCGCTCGGCGGCACGGCCAAAATGCCTTTCCCGGGCAAGGGTAACAACGTATCTTAACTCGGTCAGAGTCATGGCGGGCTCCGGTCAGAATTCGTCCAGGTCAGGGATCGTACAAACGTTCCGTTAATTTATTAGCCAAAGCATAAGGATTGATATTGTCTATGGCAATCACTGAGCACCAACAAACGCCAAGAATACTGGTTGCGGGCTGTGGCAAGCTCGGTGGCGCCATTGCCTCTCAGCTTACCGGAACGGCGCAGGTATACGGCCTACGGCGCAGTCCGGACAAGGTCCCAGAGGGCATCCAGGCGCTGGGGGCGGACCTCATGGTGCCGGAGCAGGTGCGTTCAGTACTGCCGGACAACCTCGACATTGTGGTTTATTGCCTCACGCCAGCAAGCTACGACAACGAGGGCTATCACAATGCCTACGTAAAGGGCCTGCGGAACCTGATCGACGCACTGGACGGGCGCCAGCTCACGCGGCTGGTGTTTATCGGTAGCAGCAGTGTCTACGCTCAGGACGACGATTCCTGGGTGGATGAGACCAGCCCAACCGACCCCACCCGATACAGTGGCCAGGCGATACTCGCGGGTGAGAGGATCGCCCTGGAGAGCGGCAGTCCGGCAACCGTAATCCGTTTCAGTGGCATCTACGGCCCGTCGCGGGCGCGCTTCCTCGATGCCGTGATGAACGGCAACATGAACCCGACCTCTCCCGGCCCCTACAGCAATCGTATCCACGAAGCGGATGCGGCCGCGGCCACCTGCCATATCGTGGAGCGGGCACTCGCCGGCCAACCACTTGAAGACTGCTACCTTGCCAGTGATTGCGAGCCTGTGCGACTGGATGAGGTGGTGGCGTGGGTGCGTGAACAACTACCCTGCGCCAAGCCTGGCCCCGACGCCCGCCAGGGTGGTCGCGCAGGGAGCAAACGCTGCAACAACCAGCGGCTGCTGGACTCTGGTTTCCATTTCCGCTATCCGGACTTCCGGGTGGGCTACCAGGAGATGATTGCCGAAAAAACCCGGTAGGCCTGGCGAGCCCCCTACCAACGAAAAAGGCGGCCCATGGGCCGCCTTCGGTGTTTGCTTGAACGAGTATCAGCTCAGCACCATCACCGCTTCCATCTCAACCGGGACACCCTTGGGCAACGCCGCGACACCCACGGCGGCACGCGCCGGGTACGGCTCCTGAAAATAGGTGGCCATGATTTCGTTCACCGTTGCAAAGTTGCTCAGATCCGTCATGTAGATGTTGAGCTTAACGATATCCTTGAGCTCGCCGCCACTGGCCTCGCAGACGGCTTTAAGGTTTTCGAACACCTGGCGGGTCTTGGCGGCGAAATCACCCGCGACCACTTCCATGGTTTCCGGCACCAGCGGAATCTGCCCCGACAGGTACACGGTGTCCCCGGCTTTCACTGCCTGGGAGTATGTGCCGATGGCCTGTGGCGCGTTATCAGTCTGTATTACGGATTTGTTGGTCATGACCTTGGGGTCCTCTTTATCAAAACGCCAATCCTCACCTCTGGGTGGCAGGCGTGTCAACAGGCCAAACGTCGCGGCTCTGGCCCGTTGCACCACGGTTGCGTCAGTGCCTTACCCGGTTGATATGGGTGACAGCGCGAATATTCCTGATCCGCCGCATCACCCTGGCAAGATGCCGGCGACCGTTCACATGCACCACAAGGCTGACAATGCCCAGCTTGGCGTTCTGCTCTTCCACGTTGATGCGCTCGATATTGCCATCCGCCATGGCAACTGCGTTGGCAAGCTCTGCAATGACCCCGCGCTGGCGCTCAAGCTCCACTCGAAGTTCAACGGAGAATTCGTTGGCAATGTCCTTGGCCCACTTCAGATGAGTGAGGCGCGCCCTGCCTTCATCGTCCTCTGGCAACCGTGAGCAGGTATCCGAGTGGATCACCATGCCATTGCCCGAGTCCATGGCACCGACCACCGGATCACCGGGAATCGGCTTGCAACAGCTGGCAAACCGAACCAGCAAGCCTTCGGTGCCACGAATGGTGACCGGGCTGTTATCGGCCTTGTCCATGATTGTCGCGGGTGCCACGTCCGATGCCTCATCGTCTATACTGCCGCTGACCAACTGGCGCGCCACGAGATAAGCCATGCGATTGCCCAGACCAATATCGCTGACCAGATCCTCGAAACTGTCCACCTGGTTGTGGCGGACCACCGCCTGGATCTGATGCTCGTTGATCTCGGACAGGCTGGTACCAAACCCTTTGAGGGATTTCTTCAACAGGGTTTTGCCCAGGTCCAGGGATTCGGCACGCTTCTGGTTCTTGAGCACATGACGAATACTGCTGCGAGCCTTACCGGTTACCACGAAACTGAGCCAGGCGGGATTAGGCCGTGCTCCGGGTGCGGTAATGATTTCAACGGTCTGGCCACTTTGCAGCGGCTGGCTCAGGGATCCGAGGTTGCGGTTGATACGGCAGGCCACGCAGGCATTACCGATGTCCGTATGGATGGCGTAGGCAAAGTCGACGGGGGTCGCTCCGCTGGGCAACTCCATGATTTTGCCCTTGGGCGTGAACACGTAGATCTCGTCCGGGAACAGGTCGACTTTCACGTGTTCGATGAATTCCAGGGAGTCGTCCGCGCGCTCACGCATCTCCATCAAGCCCTTCACCCAACGGTCCACCCGTGTCTGGTTGACGCTGGTCACACTGGAGGGCTCGTTCTTGTACATCCAGTGGGCCGCAATACCGTTGTTGGCGATGTGCTCCATTTCCTCGGTGCGGATCTGGATTTCAATATTCACATGCATGCCGAACAGAGTGGTGTGCAGGGACTGATAGCCATTGGCCTTGGGCATGGCAATGTAGTCCTTGAAACGGCCCGGCAGCGGCTTGTAGAGGCTGTGTACGGCGCCGAGGATGCGATAGCAGTCGTCCTCGGTGTCGGTGATGATGCGGAACGCGTACACATCCATGATTTCGTGGAAGGATTTCTGCTTGAACTTCATCTTGTTGTAGATGCTGTTCAAATGCTTTTCCCGGCCCAGGATGCGGCCGGGCAGGCTTCGCTCTTCCAGCTTCTCCTGCAATTTGCCACGGATATCGTCAATGATTTCCCGGTGGCTGCCCCGAAGCTTTGCGACCGCCTTGGAAATGTATTCTGACCGCATCGGGTACAGTGAAGAGAACCCCAGATCTTCCAGTTCGGTGCAAATGGAGTGCATACCCAGGCGATTGGCAATCGGGGCGTAGATATCCAGGGTTTCGTTGGCGATGCGCTGGCGCTTCTCATAAGGCATCGGGCCCAGGGTGCGCATGTTGTGCAGGCGATCCGCCAGTTTGACCAGGATCACGCGGATATCCCGTGCCATGGCAAGCGTCATTTTCTGGAAGTTTTCGGCCTGGGCCTCGGCGCGGGAACGGAACTCAATCTGAGTGAGCTTGCTGACGCCGTCTACGAGTTCAGCCACATCCTCGCCAAACTGCTCCGACAGCGCATCCTTGGGGATGCCGGTATCTTCGATGACATCGTGGAGCATGGCCGCCATCAGGCTCTGGTGATCCAGTTTCAGGCCAGCAAGGATTCGAGCAACCGCCAGGGGATGGGTAATATAGCGATCGCCGCTTTTGCGCATCTGCCCTTCGTGGGCCTGTTCGGCATAATAGTAGGCTCTTCGCACCTGATTGATGCGATTGGTATCAAGATACGTGCTGAGTTCATTGGCCAGCACATCAACCGTTGCCTCTGCCGACACCGCGCCTCCGTGGGGATCATAAATGCCAGGGATAAAAAAACCCGAATGCAAGCATTCGGGTCCTTCCGACGTTCTTCCAGTCATGCCTATAGATACACTATAAAACCGCAAGAACAGATTTCAATGCTTTGGACGGGTAACCAGAAAATATTCCCGTCTTCGGCCACATTCAACCTTATTCGTCGTCATCCTCAGTGAGGAGATCGCGGGAGATCTTGCCTTCCGCGATTTCACGCAGGGCGATAACGGTAGGCTTGTCGTTCTCTTCGGCGACCAGCGGCTCGAAACCTTTGGTTGCGATCTGGCGGGCACGCTTGGTGGCCAGCATAACCAGCTGGAAGCGGTTATCAACGTTTTCAAGGCAATCTTCAACGGTAACTCGTGCCATAACTTCCCCGACAATAGCAAAATGACTGATTTCAGCAGACCGCGTAGTTTACTGCGGCCGGTTCAATTTGTATACAGGCAATGTGCGCCGATCAATGGCGCTCGGACAGCCTGACCAATAGCCCGGAATGCCTGACCTGCTGGGCCTGCATGCGCAGACGATGGCAACGAACAATCGCCAGCAGGTCGTCCAGCGCAGTGTCGAAATCATCGTTAACCACCAGATAATCGAATTCCACCGCGTGGCTGCATTCATCCGCCGCCTCATTGAGGCGACGCGCCACCACCTCCGGTGCGTCTGTGCCCCGGCCAGTCAGGCGGTCTTTCAAGGCCTCCGGAGACGGTGGCACGATGAAGATACTGACACAGTCTGGCATCAGGTGGCGGACCTGCTCCGCACCCTGCCAATCAATTTCCAGGATTACATCCTGACCCGTGGCCAGTGTTTGCTTCACCCAGACCTGGGAGGTGCCGTAGTAGTTCCCGAAGACATCCGCATGCTCCAGGAAGTCGCCCCGGTTGATCATCGCCTCGAAGGCCTCCCGGGTGACAAAGTGGTAGTTGACGCCATCCTGCTCCCCCTTCCGCATAGGCCGGGTTGTATGGGACACGGAAACACCCAGCTTTTCGTCCTGCTTCAGCATTTGAGCCACCAGGCTGGTCTTACCGGCTCCCGAGGGGGCGGAAATCACATACAGCGTGCCTTGTTCTGATTCCTGGCTCATGGGACTAACAACTCCGGGCATTGACGGGCTTTCAGTTGGCGCGGAACAACCCCGGCGCCACCACAATAACGAGGGCGGGATTATACGGCGTTTGCGCCGCCCCCGCATCCAAGTGAGGTTACTCCAGGTTCTGGACCTGCTCCCGCATTTGCTCTATCAACACTTTCAGGTCAACCGCTGCCCTTGTCACCCGGGCATCGATGCTTTTGCTGCTGAGCGTATTGGCCTCGCGGTTGAGCTCCTGCATCAGGAAATCCAAACGGCGACCGATGGCATCGTCGGACTGCAGAGTGTCCGACACCTCGGTGATATGGGCTTCCAAGCGATCCAGCTCTTCGGCGACATCGCTTTTCTGGGCCAGCATCACCATTTCCTGGGCCACGCGATCCGGGTCAAGCTCCACCTTCGCCTGCTCAAAGCGGTTTTTCAGATGCTCTTCCTGGGCACGAATCAGTTCCGGCATTCGCTCCCGAACCTCAGTCACCCGCTCACCCATGGTGGTGAGCCTGTCTTCAAACAGCGGCCGCAGGCGTTCACCTTCCCGCTCCCTGACCGTCACCAATTCACTCACAGTACGCTCGAATAGTTCGCCAGCCGCTTTCCTGGCGGGGCCAAAATCCTGTTCAGTGGAGGCCAGCACTCCCGGCCAACGGAGTATATCCAGTGCGCTAATGTGGGCCGGGTTGTCCAGCATCCTGTTGATGTGGTTGGCCGCCTCATTGACAGCGTTTGCCACATCTTCGTCGATCTCGAAGCCCTGGGTTGCCGATTCATTGGCCTGAAGACGAATGGCCACGTCTACCTTGCCGCGCCGCAATTGCTTGCGCAGTTGCTCACGGAAACTGTTCTCCAGCTCCCGGAGCGCTTCGGGCAAGCGAAAGGACGGCTCCAGGTACCGGTGGTTAACCGTGCGAATTTCACAGGTGAGCGTTCCCCAGTCTTCCTGGGTATCCTGGCGGGCGAAGGCCGTCATACTTCTGATCATGGTGACTCCACGTTTGCGAAGAAGCAGATTTCAAGTTTAGCAGGCTGGCCGCTCCAACATCGAACAGACGCCACAGACTGCGTGTTATACTCCGCAATCTTTCGACTTTGCAATCGACCGGGGATTCACCCCGGACACTCACCACTGATACCAGGAACAATTATGAGACCGAGCGGAAGAACGCCGGAACAATCCAGAGACATTCGCATCACCCGTCACTACACCCGCCACGCCGAGGGTTCCGTGCTGGTGGAATTTGGCGACACCAAGGTGATCTGCACCGCCTCTGTTGAAAACAAGGTCCCCCCTTTCCTGCGGGGCGAAGGCAAAGGCTGGATAACCGCCGAGTATGGCATGCTGCCCCGCTCTACCGGCAGCCGTATGGGGCGGGAAGCTGCTCGCGGCAAGCAGGGCGGCCGCACCGTGGAAATCCAGCGACTGATCGGCCGTTCATTGCGTGCAGCGGTTGATCTGAGCGCTCTTGGCGAGCATTCCATCACCATCGACTGTGACGTCATCCAGGCCGACGGTGGCACCCGCACCGCTGCGATTACCGGTGGCTGCGTGGCGCTTGTGGATGCGCTGAACCATCTGGTGAAAGAAGGCCGGCTGAAAAAATCGCCGCTGAAGCAGATGATTGCAGCGTTTTCTGTGGGCGTTTACAAAGGCACACCGGTATTGGACCTGGATTACCCGGAGGATTCCGAAGCCGAAACCGACATGAATGTGATCATGACGGATCAAGGTGGTTTCATTGAAATTCAGGGAACTGCCGAGGGTGCGCCGTTTGAACAGGAAGAACTGGACGGCATGTTGAAGCTGGCGAAACTGGGTATTGGCCAGTTGTTTGAGGCGCAGAAGGCGGCGCTGGCCGACTAAGGTGCAGCCTTTTCGCGTGTCCGGAGAGGATCTCTTTTCCGGACACGCTACAAGCACATCCCTGTGCGCTCGACTCCGGCCTTCCCTGGCCGGAGACGTTCCGGAAAAGAGATCCTCTCCGAACCCGCTTACTTTCCGATATCCCTCTACTCTGGACTAGCTCGGATCAGAAACCGATTCCGATGTCGTAATCCATGATCACCGGCGCGTGATCGGAGAAACGGGTACTGTCGTCAATCCAGCCATCCTGAATGGTCTTGCGGATACCCGGCGTCAGAAGCTGATAATCCACCCGAATACCAGCGCTCTTGCGGGACCCTTCAGCCTGCTCTGGCCACCAGGTGTACTGGTTACTCTGCTTGTTGATATCGCGGAATGCATCAACACAGCCCATTTCATCAAACAAACGGTCCAGCCATGCCCGCTCATGGGGCAGGAAGCCGGAAAAATCCAGTTTGTGGTACAGCGGGCTGGCGTCAGTTACGTGATGGGCGGTTTGCAGGTTGGCGCAGAAAATAAACTGACGGCGCTTGCGCAGGGTTTTCTGCATATGGAGGCCAAAGGCTTCCATGAAGTCGTCCTTGTGATCCAGAACCGTCAGGTCGTCCTCGCCAATCAATTCTTCTTCGCGGCCAAGTGCGCAGGGAGAGAGAACGCAGGCGACAGATACCTTGTCAAAGTCCGCCTGAATGAAACGGCCTTCGCGATCTGCCTGCTCATTGGCGAAACCGTACATAATGGCCTTCGGGAAATGGCGGGTATAGATACCAACGCCCCCATCCTCGTTACGCTCGCCATCAATAAAGTAGGCCTCATAGCCGTCCGGGATCAGGTTGAAATCCTCGACCTCGTAGGCCCGCATGCGGTGGTCCTGAACGCAAACCACGTCAGCGTCCTGCCTGGCTAGCCATTCAAAGAAACCTTTTTCAACAGCCTGGGCGAGACCGTTGACGCTGATTGTAACTACCCGCATACGTGTTCCCTGATTCGGTTTGTGTGTATGATACCGGTTTTACGCGTTAATTAAAGATCCAAACTCGCCAGAAGCCCTGTCATGCACGACTATCAGCAACAGTTCATTGAGTTCGCCATCCGCCGTAACGTACTCCGTTTCGGAGAATTTACGCTTAAATCCGGCCGCACCAGCCCCTATTTCTTCAATGCGGGGTTGTTCAATACCGGGGAGGATCTGCTTGAGTTAAGCAAGGCCTATGCCGCAGCACTCCAGCGTAGTGGGCTGGATTATGACATTATTTTCGGGCCTGCCTATAAGGGCATACCGTTGGCGACGGTCACCGCCATGGCCCTGGCCGCCGAGGGTAACAACAAACCATTCGCCTTCAACCGAAAAGAAAAGAAGGATCACGGCGAGGGTGGCAATATCGTGGGCGCCCCCCTGGAAGGCAAGGTTCTGATTGTTGATGACGTTATTACCGCTGGCACGGCTATCCGGGAATCCATGGAGCTGATCCGCACCTCAGGGGCGGAGCCTGCAGGCGTACTCATTGCCCTGGATCGCCAAGAGCGAGGCGCTGGCGAACTCTCCGCCATCCAGGAAGTCAAAGAGGAGTTCGGCATTCCTGTGGTCAGTATTATCAAGCTTGAGCAGGTGCTTGCCTACCTGCAAAGCAGGCCCGGCTTTTCAGAACATGCTGACAAAGTCGCCGCATATCGGGACGAGTACGGAGTCTGAATCCGGGCATGGTTTATCGTTCAGCTTTTGGTATGCTTCCTGACATACATTGTTTCAAGCGGAGCGCCAGTCTCTCACCATGAATCGTCTGACCAGGTTTTCAATCGCTGTATCTGCTGCGGCTGCGCTGATGTCTGCCTCTATCGTAGAGGCAAGGATGTATCGTTATACCGATGAAAACGGTCAGATTGTCATCAGCAGTACCATCCCCCAGGAAGCATCCAGACGGGGCTACGACATTCTCAGCAAGAACGGTCGGGTAATTGAAACGATCGATCCGGAACCCACCGAAGAGGAAATTGCCGCCAGGGAAGCCGAGGAAAAACGCCAGGCCGAAGCGGAACGACAGCGGGAGCTCGATCGCAAGCTTCTGGAGCGCTACAGCCACCCAGACGAAGCCGTGCGCGCCATGCACCGCAAGATACGTGAGCTGCAGGGGCTGAATCAGCTCAAGCGAGGCAACATTTCGGTGATCGTCAGCCAACTGGACAGCGAACAGAGCCGGGCTGCAGACCTGGAGCGATCCGGTCGCGACATCCCCGAAGCGACACTGGAAAAAATACGGCGACTGGAAGCCCAGATTCGTGACATCGAACGGGAAATCAACTCGCAGAACGCCAATATAAAAGCCCTGCGGGAACGTTTCGAAGCCGATATCGAACGGCTGGAAGAGATTACAGGCGAGGAAAGAACGCTTCCGCTGGACCCGGACGACCTGGAAGAATAATAAACCACACGACTCGAACAATCAGGCACAAAAAAGGTCACCTCACGGTGACCTTTTTTTATGCTTCAAAGAACTCCGGTTGCCGTTCAGGCAGTAGCGGGGCTCTTCTTGGCAGTGCTGGTGCTTTTGCGAGCTGTGGTTTTGCGTGCAGCCGGCTTCTTGGCCTGCGCAGTAGCCTTGGTTGACTGGGCGACGCTGGTCACTTCGTCCGCTGCGTCGGCAACGGTATCTGCACCTTCAGCCGCTTCTTTTTCCAGCTTGGCAACCAGGTCAGCCGCAAAGCTGCCGAAACGGGTGTTCAGGCTGCGCAGTTGCTCGAACAGGTTTTCACTGTAGCCATAGTAACGAGTGCGCAGGGTCTTTACGCTGTACTCGCGGGCTTCGGTTTCCAGCTTTTCAGCGTACTCGAACGGCTTGGAAGCCAGCTTCTTCTGCTGCTCTTCAGCTGCGTTGATGCCCTTCTCTACGATGTCCTGAAGCTGTTCCTGATAGGTCTTGAGTTTACCCATGATGAATCTCCTAAGATTGTGGATGCGTGGTTTGAAAATCTGCATCGTTATCGCCGGCAAACCGATGCCGACTTCTGATCACATGTCGAAGGTTACGGTCAAAAATTAGAATGTTCATACTAAAACCACCCCCTATTCGCCATCTGTCAACGGGGGAACAGGATCGTCTCGGAATTTACGGATAGTTCACTTGATGATTTTTTAAAGATTCGGCATGCTCTGCGCCTTGAAATGAGAAAGCCCGTCTCCCCGTTTTATTCAGGCCTCGCTTCTGACGTATCCCATTACAGTAACAACAGCACCAATAACGCGCTGACAAACGGATTGCGAGAAACACCATGCCAGGTATAAGACTCAGCCAGAACGCTGCGGGCCATCGGCAGCTTTGGAAAATGGTCGTTGCCGGAATGGCGCTGGCCATCATGGCCGGATGCCAGGAAGACTCCGGGGCATCAAGAGCCGCTTCAAGCCAAGCCAACGAAGCATCTGAACAAAGGCTGGGAGATGCCGTTTCGTCCATTCGGGACACCCTCGGGCAGCCTGAACCGGTACAGGAAGAGACATCCAACACTGGAGTTCCGGCCGACGAGGAGTCGATCACCCCTCCCACACTACGCTGGGACGCTCCGCTCACCCGGGAAGACGGCTCACGCCTCTATGCCAGCGACATCAGCGGCTATCGCATTTATTATCGCCTGCGGCACAGAGACAGTTTCGAGGTCATATCACTTTCCGGTGACGAAGACACTCGCTACCAGCTTGAGGATTTTCCGCCGGGTGCCTATGAGTTCAGCGTTACCGCCCTCGACGACAGCGGGCTGGAAAGCAAGCGCTCCGACGCAGTTACCGTCGACCTGATCTGAGTAGCATCCGAGAAATTTACCACCTGAAGATGACCCAACTGGGCACCAGCATGTCGGTCTCGCTCTCACGAATCCAGCCACCACCATCTGCTGGCACGAGGTAGTATTCGGGACCGACTTCCGGCACTACTTTGATTTCCACCAATTGACCATTCACCCGGTATTCGTAGAACACCTCGTTCTCACCCGGGCGAATCACGATCTGCGCCCCGTCAGCGGATGGCTGATAATCAGACACCACCAGGGGCTCCCTGGGTGTCTGTACAACATCGACATCCTCCTGGGCCATTGAAGGCCCGCAGAGCACAGCCAACACAAGACCCGAGCAAGCGATACGTTTCATTTTCATGGTACTCTTCGGTTCTGTTTAGAGACGTGCATAATCATGCTGACACACGGGAAATGCACCCCGTTTATGTCAGAGTTGCACAAGCCTATCAACGCTTCAATCAGAATCCGGATCCGTTTTGATATGACACAGCAGCAGACTCCGCCGGTAGTTCTTGTAGATGGCTCTTCCTACCTCTTCCGCGCCTATCATGCCCTGCCGCCACTGATGACCAGCAAGAGCCACCCCACGGGCGCCATAAAGGGCGTTATCAGCATGATCCGGAAGCTGGAACAGGATTTTCCAGGCTCAAAAATGGTGGTGGTGTTCGACGCCAAGGGTAAGACCTTTCGCAACGACCTGTACGAAGACTACAAGGCCACCCGCCCGCCTATGCCGGACGACCTGGCCATGCAGATCCAGCCAATCCACGACATGGTTCGGGCCATGGGCCTGCCCTTGTTGATCGTCAGTGGCGTGGAAGCCGACGATGTCATCGGCACCCTGGCCCATGAAGCCACCAGCAAGGGCATTGATGTGGTGGTGTCGACCGGCGACAAGGACATGGCGCAGCTGGTGAGCGATCACGTCACCCTGATTAACACCATGACGGATACCCGCATGGACCGCGACGGCGTGGTCGAGAAATTCGGCATTGGCCCGGAGCAGATCGTGGACTACCTGGCGCTGGTGGGCGACAAGGTGGACAACATTCCCGGAGTCAACAAGTGCGGCCCGAAAACCGCCGTTAAATGGCTACAGGCGTGGGACAACCTGGATAACATCATCGAGCACTCGGATGAGGTCAAAGGCAAAATTGGCGAATACCTTCGGGAAGCCATCGAAACCCTGCCGCTCAGTCGCCAACTGGCCACCATCAAAACCGACGTGGATCTTGAGTTCGGGCTGGAAGACCTCAAGCTGAGGACCCAGGACGACGGTCAGTTGCTGGAACTGTTCCGGGAATATGAGCTTCGATCCTGGATTGCCGAGCTCGAAAACGGCGACTCAGCCGATGAAAAAAGCGCGGACGATGCCGTCGACAACAGCGCCAATCCGGCCAGCAAAGAGAAAACATACACAATAGTGACCGATCAGGCAGAGCTGGATACCTGGATTGATCGCCTCAACAAGGCACCGCTGTTCGCCTTTGATACCGAGACCACCAGCCTGCGTTATATGGACGCCGATGTCGTTGGTGTGTCCTTCGCCATTGAGCCCGGCGAGGCTGCCTACGTGCCATTTGGCCACGATTATATGGGCGCCCCGGAACAACTGGACCGGGACACAGTGCTGGGCCAGTTGACACCTTTGCTGGAAGACCCGAAGAAAGCCAAGCTCGGCCAGAACCTCAAGTACGACAAGAACGTGCTGGCCAACCATGGCATCCATCTGGAAGGCATTGCGGAAGACACCATGCTGGAGTCCTACGTACTCAATTCCGTAGGGTCTCGTCACGACATGGACTCGCTGGCCAGGCAACACCTGGGCGAGCAGACCATCACTTTCGAATCCATCGCCGGCAAAGGCGCCAAGCAACTGACCTTCAACCAGATTGATCTGGAGCAGGCTGGCCCCTACGCGGCAGAAGACGCCGATATCACCCTTCGACTGCACCAGGTGCTGCGACCGCAACTGGAGAAAACCGGCCGGCTGCGGGACGTCTATGAAAACATCGACCTGCCACTGGTGCCCGTGCTATCCCGTATGGAGCAGCGGGGTGCGATGATCAGCGCCAGCACGCTGCGCAAGCACAGCCAGGAATTGGCAGAGCGTATGGCGGAGCTTGAGAAGGAAGCCCACGAGGAAGCCGGCGAAAGCTTCAATCTGGGCTCTCCCAAGCAACTACAGGCCATTTTCTACGACAAGATGGGGCTGCCGGTGGTAAAGAAAACCCCGAAAGGCGCGCCCTCCACGGCGGAACCGGTACTGCAGGAACTGGCCCACGAGCATACCCTGCCCCGATTGATCCTTGAGCACCGCAGCCTGAGCAAGCTGAAATCCACCTACACCGACACCTTGCCGGAATTGATTCACCATCGCACTGGCCGGATTCACACCTCCTATCACCAGGCGGTAACGGCCACCGGCCGGCTGTCGTCCTCGGAGCCGAACCTGCAGAACATTCCCATCCGCAGCGAACAGGGCCGGCGCATTCGCCAGGCTTTCGTGGCCCCGGAGGGCTACAAGCTGATGGCGGCGGACTACTCCCAGATTGAGCTGCGCATCATGGCGCACCTGTCGGGCGACAAGGGACTGCTCAAGGCGTTCGAAAAGGGCGAGGACATTCACCGGGCGACGGCTTCCGAAGTCTTTGGCGTGGCCGTCGACGACGTCTCCGGCGACCAGCGCCGCAGCGCCAAGGCCATCAACTTCGGACTCATTTATGGCATGTCCGCCTTTGGCCTTGGCCGCCAGTTGGATGTGGGCCGCAACCAAGCACAGGAGTATATTGACCGCTATTTCGAGCGCTATCCCGGCGTGCTGAAATACATGGACAGTATTCGCAAACAGGCCCACGACGACGGATACGTGGAAACGCTCTACGGCCGTCGCCTGTACCTGCCGGAAATCAACGCCCGCAACAAGCAGCTGCAACAGGCCGCCGAGCGTACGGCCATCAATGCCCCCATGCAGGGGACTGCCGCGGACATTATCAAGCGGGCCATGGTCAGCGTTGAGGACTGGCTACAGGAACATCACCAGGACGATGCCCGAATGATCCTGCAGGTTCACGACGAACTGATTCTGGAAGTGCGTGAATCCGCCGTGGACAAGATTCGCGAAGGCCTTGAGAAGCGGATGTCTGCTGCGGCATCGCTGGATGTACCCTTACTGGTGGAGGCCGGCGTCGGTAATAACTGGGACGAAGCCCACTGAACCCTCTCGCCCAGGTTCCGTTTTGGGGCGAACAAGGTGGTTTCGCCCCAAAACACACCATTCTTTTTGCAGTCTCACCAGTATGCTCCCAGCAACGACGGCGCTGGGCTCGACAGCCGAAAACGGCACGAAATTCGCAAGCCTTGTGAGGGTCGGCCCCGCATTCGCATGAGCGAATACCGGGGCCATGTTGTGACACTTTTCTACCCGAGGCACTCACCATGACTTTTCTGGCTTCCGAGCGCAGTTGGCTTATGAACCCTGGCTTACTGAAACTGGTTCACCAGTGTCGCCGCTTAATTCAGTCTGAGTTCGGGGTAAAGCTACACCTCACGGAAGAACACCTGGAACGGCATCTAGCGGACTATGCCAGCAAAACCCGCTCAGCCCACCTCATCCACACCTGGGAAATACTCAGACCCCAGATCCCTCACCTGGACCTGCACGACGAGACCGACAATGCGAAGCGAATGTATCGCGGACAGGAAATTGCCGAGGAAACGTCTAGGGGCGACAGTAGTGCTTCCGAAACGGAAGCAGAAAGGACGAGAAAGAAGAAGGTTATCTATCGTGGGCAGGTTATTGGTTGAGGGGCGCCGTACGCCCCTCAAGGTATCACTTAAAACTGCTTGCTGACCTGTACCCCCGCACTCCAGGCATCAAGCTCGTAGGTACCACGGTAGCGAGCCGCCCCGGGCATGGGCTCGTCGTTGACGTCATAGTTCTGTTCGTTCACCTCTTCGTCGTCGAACAGCAACACCCCGGCGGCCA
The DNA here is from genome assembly GCF_042604615.1 of Marinobacter sp. M5B. NCBI lineage: Bacteria > Pseudomonadati > Pseudomonadota > Gammaproteobacteria > Pseudomonadales > Marinobacteraceae > Marinobacter > Marinobacter sp. M5B. The sequence continues at coordinate 842,064 of NZ_CP156894.1, read as the reverse complement.
CGTCTACCGTCCAGCCTGAACGGGCGTCGGCGTACTGTGCGCCCAGCGTGACCCAATCGCGATCCCCTGACGGGATTCGAGCCGTACGGAAATCGTCGTTCACCGGCGACTCATCCCAGGCATAGCCAGCCTTGAATGCCCACTCCGGGGTCGCCTGCCAGATGGCGCCGACATTGGCCTGCCAGGTGTCTTTCCAGTTTTCCGAAACGTGCGTCACCAGGCGCTCATCACCAAGACCGGGCCCTGCCTGAGAAGAAATTGGGCCATTGTCCTCACGGCTGACCACATCCAATGCCTCAAACCGGCTCCACTTGGCCCAGGTCGCACCTGCCAGCAGTGTTACGGTATCGGTCAATTGGTGACGGGCACCGAAGGTAATGCTCTCGGGAATATCCAGCGGGACAGTCACCCGTTCAGTGACCGTGGACTGGCTGAACGTCAGGCCACCACCGCTAAGGCTACCCTGCGGATAGTTACGAACTTCCGCGTCGCCATCCAGCTCCAGTTCTGTTCCGGTCTGGGCGGATATACCAAACTGTGTTCGCTCCGACATTTCCCAAAGCAAGCCAAAGGCAAAGGTGAGCGCCACGTCACTGCCTTCGATATCCGCGTAACCGTCTTCCAGGGTCCCCGGGGGCAACCCGAAGCGGGCTTCCGTACCACTGTAGTCCTGGAACTTGGTCAGCCGGCCTTCGGCGTAGATCACATTGACGCCAGCACCCATGGAGAATCCATTACCGTCGTTAACGGCAATGGACGGGCTGAATGCAATGGCGGTCAGCTCGGTCTTGTCCGCGAAAAATCGCCCCTTGAAGTCATCCTCGTAATCCGCCGCAAGGCCATAGGGGGCGTGCAGACCGAAGCCCACGTCCAGCCAGTCGTTGATTTCGTGGGTCATGTAAAAATTGGGAAGGACGGCCGGGTCGGCGATATCACCACCGTTTCCACCGGCGACGGGACGGCCGTCATCGCGAACGGCACTGCCGGTGCCTTCCTTGAGCTCGGCATCAATATCCAGAACGGCGGCACCAAACGACATATTGGTGCCGGAAAGCTGGCTCATGCCGGCCGGATTGAAGAAAACCGTGGTGGCATTTTCCGGATTGGCTGCGGTGCCGGCGTTAGCAACGCCCATGGCACTGGCACTTTGCTCATTGAGTGAAAAACCGCCGGCCAGCGCTGCGGCGGGTGCCACCAACGCCGATACCGTCGCGATTCGGATAACAGAGCCGGGCAATACTTTGTTTTTGCGCATAAATCCCCCTGGATGATCGTCGGGGCGGAGTATACGCATCGCGGGCCAATGGCCTCAAATGCCATCACTACTGATTCAGATTCCTAATCGTTTACTACTTTAGTCTAATCCTCGATCAATCGTCCTGGATCGACAACTTGTCGACACTGGAAGCCAGCTTGTCAGCGCCCTGGGAATCGGCACCCAGCTTGATCATCAGGCGCAGGTCGTTGGCTGAATCCGCGTGCGCGAGGGCATCCTCATAGGTGATGGAGCCTTCGGCATAGAGTTCATAAAGCGCCTGATCAAAGGTGCGCATGCCGCTCTCGTTGGACTTGGACATCAGTTCCTTAAGTCGGTGCACTTCGCCTTTTCGAATCAGGTCCGCGACCAACGGTGTGTTGATCAACACTTCAATGACGGCTTTGCGGCCCTGCCCGTCCGGCGTCGGGATCAACTGTTGAGCGACGATGGCCTTGAGGTTCAGGGACAGGTCCATCCAGATCTGGTTGTGCTGTTCCGGCGGGAAGAACTGGATAATCCGGTCCAGCGCCTGGTTGGCGTTGTTGGCGTGCAGGGTAGCGAGGCACAGGTGGCCGGTTTCAGCAAACTGCACAGAGTATTCCATGGTCTGGCGGGTACGCACCTCACCGATGAGGATCACGTCCGGTGCCTGGCGCAGGGTGTTCTTCAGAGCCACTTCAAAGCTATCGGTATCGATGCCCACCTCTCGCTGGGTCACGATACAGCCCTGGTGCTGGTGCACGAATTCGATGGGGTCTTCGATGGAGATAATGTGGCCCCGGCTGTTGCGGTTACGATGCCCGAGCATAGCCGCCAGCGAGGTGGACTTACCGGTACCGGTGGCACCCACGAACATGATCAGGCCACGCTTGGTCATGGCCAGATCCTTGATGATTTCCGGCAGTGCCAGGTCATCAATCTGCGGGATTTTCACCTCGATCCGCCGCAGGACCATGCCGCAGAGGTTGCGCTGGAAGAAGGCGCTGACACGGAAGCGACCGATGCCTCGGGCACTGATGGCGAAGTTACACTCGTGGCTTTCTTCGAATTCGACCCGCTGCTTGTCGTTCATGGCACCATAGACGAACTCCCTCGTCTGCTCAGGCGTCAATGCATTCTTGGTGACAGGCAGGACCTTGCCGTTGACCTTCATGGAGGGTGGCACACCGGCGGTTATGAAAAGATCGGAACCGCCTTTTTCCACCATCAAACGGAGCAGTTTTTCGAATTCCATGACTTTCTACCTATTTTTCTGACTTTCGGTGTCCGGGTGTCGGGTAGGGCCCGTTCCAGGGCACGCTGTGAATACGTCCATGTACGCTCGACAAAAACATCCCTGTTTTTGACCTCCCTGGAACGGGCCCTACCCGACACCTCCCGAATTATGTGCCAAGCCCGCTACCAAGCTTAGAAATTATCCGGCATTTTTGCCTTCATTCTCGCGGCTTCGCGGGAAATCAGGCCTTTCTTCAAGAGCTTTTCCAGACACTGGTCCAGGGTTGTCATGCCCAGGGAGCCACCGGTCTGGATTGCCGAGTACATCTGAGCAATCTTGTCCTCGCGGATCAGGTTACGGATCGCCGAGGTGCCAATCATGATCTCGTGAGCCGCAATCCGGCCACCGCCCATCTTCTTCATCAGGGTCTGGGAGATAACCGCCTGCAACGACTCTGACAACATCGAACGAACCATGGATTTCTCTTCCGCTGGGAACACGTCCACCACACGGTCGATGGTTTTGGCCGCCGAGGTGGTGTGCAGGGTGCCGAACACCAGGTGACCGGTTTCAGCCGCCGTCAGGGCCAGGCGGATGGTTTCCAGGTCCCGCAGCTCGCCGACCAGGATAATGTCCGGGTCTTCCCGCAGTGCGGAGCGTAGGGCTTCGTTGAAGCCCAGGGTGTCACGATGCACTTCCCGCTGGTTCAGCAGGCACTTCTTGGATTCGTGTACGAATTCGATGGGGTCCTCGATGGTGAGGATGTGCTCATAGCGGCTGTCGTTGATGTAGTCGATCATCGCCGCCAGCGTGGTGGACTTACCGGAGCCTGTTGGGCCCGTAACCAGCACCAGACCTCGTGGCACAGAGGCGATGTCCTTGAACACCTGCCCCATACCGAGGTCTTCCATCGTCAGTACCTTTGACGGGATGGTCCGGAAGACAGCACCGGAGCCACGGTTCTGGTTAAACGCGTTAACACGGAAGCGGGCGACACCAGGCACCTCGAAGGAGAAGTCGGTCTCCAGGAACTCTTCGTAGTCCTTGCGCTGCTTGTCGTTCATGATGTCGTAGATCAGCCCATGGACTTCTTTATGCTCCATTGGCGGAAGGTTGATGCGGCGGACATCGCCATCAACACGGATCATCGGGGGAAGGCCGGCAGACAGGTGCAAGTCTGATGCGCCCTGTTTGGCCGAAAAGGCAAGCAGTTCAGTAATATCCATAGGGGTCCTCGGAAGGCTTTTTTCTTTTATCCCGGTATGCGCCGGCTCCGGTCATTGGCACTGAACGGCTTCACTTGGCATTTCAGTAACCTGCGGGTAACGTGTCAGCGTATCAGAGACTGACCGGAATCGGCGGATTCGCACTATGAGCAGCATAGCAGACAACATCGGGAGCGTAACCCGACGCATACAAAAAGCAACATTGAAGGCCGGCCGCAGCGCGGGTTCCGTGCATCTGCTGGCGGTCAGTAAGACGCGCCCGGCCGACGAGCTTCGCACGGCTTACAGCGCCGGCCAACGGGCATTTGGTGAAAACTACGTTCAGGAAGCTCTGGACAAAATGGAGGAGCTGAAGGAACTGGACGCCATCGAATGGCACTTTATAGGCCCGATTCAATCCAACAAGACCCGCCAGATTGCCGAGGCATTTGCCTGGGCACACAGCGTTGACCGACTCAAGATTGCTCAGCGCCTGAACGATCAGCGCCCTTCCACTCTCCCGCCGTTGAATATCTGCCTTCAGGTGAACATCAACAATGAGGAGAGCAAGTCCGGTTGCGCCCTGGAGGATCTCACCGACATGGCAGACGCCATCGAAGAGATGCCAAATCTCTCGCTCAGGGGGCTGATGGCGATTCCGGACCCGGATCAGCCCGAGGCGGAGTTGCGCTCAAGCTTCCGCAAGTTGGCCAATGCGCTTAAACACATGCGCCAGGAGGCCCCTGGTTGCGGCCCGCTGGACACCCTCTCCATGGGCATGTCCGGTGACCTTGAGATGGCCATTGAGGAGGGCGCAACCTGGGTAAGAGTCGGTACCGCCCTGTTCGGCCCTCGGTAACCGGAGGCTGACAGCCCCAGATCCTGTTATCATCAGCGGCAGACTGACAACTGACCACTACTGATCCAAACGTGGAGTGAACCTTGAGCACATCACCAACGATTTCGTTTATCGGTGCCGGCAACATGGCCAGCGCCATCATCGGTGGCATGCTGGACAGCGGCTTCAAGGCCGCCAACATCTGGGTCAGCGCCCCCGATGACAACCATCTTCAATCCATCCGCAAACAATTTGGTGTCAGCGTCACCACCGACAATCGTTACTGCGCCGAGCAGGCGGACATGGTGGTTCTGGCGGTGAAGCCACAGGTTATGGCAAGTGTTTGCTCAGACATCGCCCCGGTGGTGCAGAACACCCGCCCGCTAATGGTGTCGATCGCGGCCGGGCTGGAAGCTTCCACCCTGGACGAGTGGCTCGGTGGCGGACTGCCGCTGGTGCGCGTGATGCCCAACACACCATCGCTGGTTGGTAAAGGGGCTGCCGGGCTCTATGCCAATGATCAGGTCAAGGAAAAGCAGAAGACCATGGTGGAGTCGGTCTTTAACAGCATTGGCTCGGCGCTCTGGGTGGAGGACGAATCCCTCCTGCATGCAGTGACTGCACTTTCTGGCAGCGGCCCCGCCTATTTCTTCCTGATGCTGGAAGCACTGGAAGAGGCGGCCACCGATGCCGGCATTGCCGGCGAGACCGCACGCGCACTGGCAATCCAGACCATGGCCGGCGCCGCCGAAATGGCAGGACGCAGTGAACACGACCCCGGCCAGCTCAAACGCAATGTCATGTCTCCCGGTGGCACCACAGAACAGGCCATCCAGACCTTTGAAGAAGGTGGCATGAGAGATCTGGTCAAGAAGGCCTACTCAGCCGCTTACAAGCGCTCCGGAGAAATGGCCAAAGAACTCGCCAATAAACAGTAACCAATAACGGGAGACACGGCTTCATGCTGGCTGACATTCTGATCACCATTCTGCTCATTGCCTCGACGTTCTACCTGACGATCGTGCTGCTGCGCTTTTTGCTGCAACTGGCCAGGGCGGATTTCTACAATCCGATCTCGCAGTTTGTTGTGAAAGCCACCAACCCGCTGCTGCGCCCGCTTCGCCGCTTTATTCCCGGTTGGGGCGGTATCGACGGCGCAGCCCTGGTGCTGGCGGTCATCATCCAGGCGATCACCTTCTTCCTCATTCTTGTGGCCCTGAACAGCAGCATACCGGCGATCAACCCGCTCACCCTGCTCAGCTGGGCTATCCTTAACGTTCTTGATCTGATCGTTAAGATCTACTTCTGGTCCGTCATTGCAGTCGTGGTCGTCAGCTGGATTGCGCCACAAAGCGGCCACCCTGCTATCCAACTGGTTGCGCAGATCACCGAACCCGTGATGCGCCCCGTACGCAATGTGATGCCATCCATGGGCGGCCTGGATCTGTCCCCGATTATCGTGTTCCTGATCCTCAATGTGGTTTCGGTGGTGATCGACCACATGAAGGTAGCCGCCGGCATGGGCTCCATCGTCGGAATGTAGACCACCTCTCAAAAACACATTCCGTTACATATCAGGACAATAAACTACTCTCACCTGCAGCTGGTTCATCTATCTGAATCAGCTGCATTTTTTGCCTTCTACACGTCGCCCTGCTATACAGACCCGTGATCGCCGCCGCAGATTTGCCGCGCCAATGCGGTAACATTAGCTATATTTTTGGCACAACTTTAACCAACCAAGATCCAACGCAGTCGCCCGGAAGTCGCGCAGAAGGATGGTCCGATGAACAAGCAAGGAACCCTGTCGCAGCAGGTAGAGGCCTACCACGGCTGGAAAAAAGAACTGATCAGGCAGATCGGTCGCTACCGTCTGTGGCTGCAGGACAACAACCTGTTTTCAGACGATGTCAGCAACCGCATTCGTCACGGCCTTGAGCTGCTGATCGAAGACGAACTCACCATTGCTTTCGTGGGTGAGTATTCCCGTGGCAAGACGGAACTGATCAACGCCCTCTTCTTTTCAGAATACGGCCAGCGCATGCTGCCATCCCAGGCGGGCCGCACCACCATGTGCCCGACCGAGCTGTTCTTTGACCGCACGTCAAACAGCAACTACCTGTTGCTGCTCCCGATCGAAACCAGGACCGGCGAGCTCTCCCTGCAGCAACTGCGCAAACAGCCCGAACGCTGGGTCAAACACGACCTGGACGAGCGCGACCCGGAAATCATGCGGGAAGTTCTGGCGGAAGTGGCTCGCGTAAAGAGCGTCACTCCGCAGGAAGCCCGCAAACTGGGTTTCGACGAGGACATGCTGGAGCATGACCGCAACAAGCCGGGTAATGTCGTGGTGCCGGCCTGGCGCAACGCCCAGATCAGCATTCGCCATCCGTTGTTCGAACGCGGCCTGCGCATACTGGACACCCCGGGGCTCAACGCTCTCGGCTCAGAGCCAGAACTGACCATCAGTATGTTGCCTCGCGCCCACGCCATTATCTTCCTGTTGAGCGCGGATACCGGCGTCACTGCCAGCGACATGACGATCTGGAAGGATCACATCGACACCGAGCACGCCGACCACCGCGCTGGCCGATTCGCAGTGCTCAACAAGATCGACGTGCTCTGGGACGACCTCCAGGGCGAGAAGCATACCCAGGAAGCCATTGACCGGGTGCGTGGCTACACCGCTGACCACCTCGGCATGCGCCAGAACGACGTGATACCGCTGTCCGCCAAGCAAGGTCTGCTGGCCCGGGTCAAAGGCAACGAAGAACTGCTTGAACGTTCGAACCTCGCCCAACTGGAACAGTTGATCATCCAGCGCATCCTGATGCACAAGGAACAGCTGATTACACAGAGCCTGATCAACGACCTGTTGGGCATGCTGCAGAACAGTCAGGCCGCCATGCAAAACCGGCTGGACGCACTGGAAGAAGAGCTGCAAGCCTGTTCTGGCGTCACCATGGACACTGACGCACTGCGGCGCTTGGCCGACCGCGCCCAGCGGGACTATGACTTCTACTACAAGAAGCTGATTACGCTCCGGTCCAGCCGCCGGCTGATGGATTCCCAGGGCGAGATGCTCAAGGGGCTGGTCAGCGAGGATCGGTTTGAGTCCCATGCCGAGAAAGTCCGCCAGAAGATGTCGAAGAGCTGGACCACTGCCGGCATGAACCACAGCATGGATCATTTCTTCGAGCTGCTGGAAAATGATCTGAGCAACCTTCTCAGCGAAGGGCGGCTGGCCGAAAAAATGGTGGGCGCCATCTACCGCCGCTACAACGAAGACACCCGGGCCCGTCACCTGGAGCCAATTCCATTACGGGCAGGTCGTCACGTTATTGCCATCCGCGAACTGCGCAAGAAGGCAAAACGCTTCCGCATCAGCCCCAAAAATCTGTTGACGGAGCAGTCGCTTCTGGTCAGGCGCTTCTTCAACGTGATGGTGGGCGAAGCCCGAACACTGCATCTGCGCGTGCGGGCCGATGTCGAACGCTGGCCATCGGAAGCACTACTACCAATCATGCAGTACTCCATGGAACAGAAACAGTTGCTGGAGCACCAGATCCGCCGCCTCCGGGACATGGTTCGCAGCGACCGCGACAGCCGGGCCGAACGCGAACGACTGCAGAACACCATCAGCGATCTGATGCGCCAGCTTGAACTGGCTGATGCCATGCAGCGGCAAATCCGTAAACCGGCACCCACCCTGATCCAACAGAAGGTGGTCAACATTTCCGGCGCGGTCTGACCGGCGCCGGAAATGGCGGTTGCAGCCATGCAGGCCGGCCTTTAAACTGCTTGGCTGGCAATCGCCTGGCCATATCAATTAGGCCTGCACTTACATGCAGGTTTCCGCCCGGCCATTGCCTGAAACGTCTTCCAGATAATACGGACTGAATCAGGAACCTGTCGCGCCAATGCCCGATCCCTTGCCAACGGATTCTGTCGGGATAGTCACCCCACAGACACTGCACTTCGATACACCGATCACTCTCGCCTGCGGTCAGACGCTGGAGAGTTACGATCTGGTGATTGAGACTTACGGCAAGCTGAATGCGGATGCCACCAACGCGGTATTGATTTGTCACGCCCTCAGCGGCCACCACCATGCCGCCGGTTATCACAGCAAGGAAGACCGCAAGCCGGGATGGTGGGACAGCTGCATTGGCCCCGGCAAGCCCATCGATACCAACCGGTTTTTCGTTGTCAGCCTAAACAATCTGGGTGGCTGCCATGGCAGCACCGGACCCGGCAGCGTCAATCCGAAAACCGGCCAGCCCTACGGCCCTGATTTCCCGGTGATCACGGTACGCGACTGGGTCCACAGCCAGGCGTTACTGGCTGATCGGCTCGGCATTGAATGTTGGGCCGCCGTAGTGGGAGGCTCCCTCGGCGGGATGCAGGCGCTTCAGTGGAGCCTGGACTACCCGGACCGTTTGCGGCATGCCGTGACCATTGCTTCCACACCACGCCTGAGTGCCCAGAACATCGCCTTCAATGAAGTGGCGCGACAGGCGATCACGTCCGACCGTGAGTTCCACGACGGCCGCTACTATGAGCACGACACATTGCCGCGCCGGGGGCTGATGCTGGCACGCATGGTGGGCCACATTACCTATCTGTCCGACGCCTCCATGGGCGAGAAATTTGGCCGCGAACTGCGCGACCAGGCCTACAAGTTCGGCTATGACGCAGAGTTCCAGGTGGAGAGTTACCTGCGTTACCAGGGTGAGCGCTTCTCGGAGTCATTCGACGCCAATACCTACCTGCTGATGACCAAGGCTCTGGATTACTTTGACCCAGCCTACGAGCACGACAATGACCTGGCAAAGGCGCTGCTCCGTGCGCGCTGCGAATTCCTTGTCGTGTCGTTCAGCACCGACTGGCGGTTTACCCCGGCACGGTCCGAGGAATTAGTAAATGCCATGATCGCGGCCCGCTGCAAGGTCAGCTATGCTGAAATCGACGCACCCTGGGGGCATGACGCCTTCCTGATTCCCACACCACGTTACACCGCCATCTTCCATTCCTACATGGACCGGGTCGCACGGGAGGTAGGCGCATGAGAACAGACCTGAAAATCATCGAGCAATGGATCAGCGCCGGCAGCCATGTACTGGATCTGGGCTGCGGCGACGGCACCCTGCTGGACTACCTGCAGCGGGAAAAAAGAGCAACAGGGTTTGGCCTGGAAATCAATCCGGACCATATCACCACCTGCATGGGTCGCGGGGTGTCCGTCATTGAGCAGAACCTGGACACCCAGGGCCTGGGGAACTTCGAAGATCACTCCTTCGACACCGTGCTGATGACACAAGCCTTGCAGGCGGTCCGGCGCCCGGACATGGTCCTCGACGAGATGCTTCGCGTGGGCCGCGAGGGCATCGTAACCTTCCCCAACTTCGCTTACTGGCGATTGCGCTGGTACCTGATGCGCCGGGGTCGTATGCCTGAATCCGAAACGCTACCGTACAAATGGTACAACACCCCTAACATCCACCTGTGCACCTTCAAGGATTTTGAAGCCCTCTGCTTCCGCAAGGACGTCCGGATACTGAACCGCACGGTGGTTGACGGTGAACACCAGGATCGTTGGCTCAGCCGCCTTTGGCCCAATATGTTGGGGCAGATCGCCATTTACCGGATAACCCGGGAGGAATCATGACCATACATAGTCGCAATCACTGGCAGGCGATACTGTCGCTGGCGTGCCTGATTCTGTTCGCCAGCCAGAGCCATGCCGACTCAAAGGATTTTGGTGAATTCGAAGTACACTGGAGCGTTTTCCCAAGCACCTTCCTGGCCCCGGAAATTGCCCGCGAGAACAACCTTAATCGCAGCCGCGGCATCGGTATCGTCAACATATCCATCATGAGGGAAACCGAGGATGGCGGCCTGGAGCCGGTATCAGGCCAGGTGGAAGGCAAGGTCATGAACGATATCCAGCAGGCCCGGTTCCTGGCGTTTCGACGCATCCAGGAAGGCAACGCTGTCTATTTCATCGCCGAATACCAATACAGCAACGCCGAGTTGATGACCTTCCAGATCACCACCCGTCCCACGGGTGCCAGACAGGATCTGCCCATCCGTTTCACCCACACGCTGTTTAACGACTGATGACTAACGCCACCAACAGACTGGTCATTGCCAGCAACAACAAGGGCAAGATCGCCGAACTCACAGACTTGCTCGGCCCACTCGGGCTGACGCCCGTAGCCCAGGGTGAATTGGGGGTTGGCGAGGCGGAGGAGCCAGCGGTCACCTTCGTGGAGAACGCCATCCTCAAGGCACGCCATGCCGCCCGGATCACCGGGTTGCCGGCCCTTGCCGATGACTCTGGCCTGGCGGTGGATGCCCTTGGCGGGGCACCCGGCGTCCGTTCGGCCCGCTACGCCGGTGACACAGCCAGCGACGCAGACAACGTCCGGGCACTGCTCGACGCGCTGAAAGACGTTCCCGAGGGCCAACGCACGGCCCAGTTCCACTGCGTACTGGTCTACCTGCGCCATGCCGATGACCCCACACCGGTGATCTGTCATGGCCGCTGGCCAGGAAGCATCCTGCCAGAGCCCCGGGGTGAGGGTGGTTTCGGGTACGACCCGGTGTTCCTGGTACCGGAAACCGGCACCAGTGCCGCTGAACTGCCCCGCGCCGAAAAAGGCCGTATCAGCCACCGCGGGCGGGCACTGGCGCTGCTTCTGGACCAGTTGGGGAAAGAGCCGGGGTGACCATGACCCCGACGCACGACACAGCGGTGAGCACCCTGCCCCCGCTAAGCCTGTATATTCACGTACCCTGGTGCGTGAAAAAGTGCCCTTACTGCGACTTCAACTCCCACGCACTGACCGGCGACATTCCCGAGAACGACTATCTTGATGCAATCATGGAGGACCTTGCCGGTGACCTCGCATTAATTCAGGGGCGCCCGATCGAAACTGTCTTCATCGGCGGCGGCACGCCTTCGTTAATGTCGCCGGACTTCTACAACATACTGTTCGACCGGCTGCGCACTCACCTGTCGTTTACTGACGATGCCGAGATTACACTGGAGGCCAACCCGGGCACAGTGGAACAGACTCGCTTTAACGGCTTCCGTGGCGCCGGCATAAACCGGCTCTCACTGGGCATCCAGAGTTTCAACCCCCTGCGATTGAAGGCACTGGGGCGTATCCACGATGACAAGGCGGCCCACAGGGCTATCGAGGCGGCCCGCAATGCCGGCTTTGACAACTTCAACCTGGACCTGATGCATGGCTTGCCGGGCCAGACACCGGCAGACGCCCTGGATGACCTGCGGGCGGCCATGTCGTGGCAACCCCCGCACCTGTCCTGGTACCAGCTGACCCTGGAGCCCAACACCGAGTTCTACAGCCGCCCGCCCCAACTGCCCGACGACGACCACCTCTGGGAAATCTATTGCCAGGGTGCCGACTACCTGCATCAGCAGGGGTTTACGGACTACGAGGTATCAGCCTGGAGCAGGCCTGGAATGGCGTCCCGCCACAACCTGAATTACTGGATGTTCGGGGATTATCTGGCGCTGGGCGCTGGTGCCCATGGCAAGGTTACCTTCCGCAACGGCGATATCCGGCGTTTCTGGAAAACCCGGCAACCCGAAGCCTACATGAACCGCATCGGCAGCCGCACCGCGGGCAGCCAAATGGTCGAACTGGAAGAAAGGCCACTGGAGTTTCTGATGAATGCCTTGAGGCTGACGTCCGGTGTGCCGGAAAACCTGTTCACAGAGCGTACAGGTTTACCGTTGAGCAGAGTTGCGGTAAAACTTGAGGCGCTAAGAAAAGAAAACATGCTGGAACCGGGACGGATACAGACCACGGAACTCGGACAGCGTTATCTGAACAGTCTGCTGGAGCGCTTCCTCTGATGTCACTGCCGCGCCTTATGACCCTGTTGCCCAAACGGCTCAACCTGAGCCTGGCGGCCACCGCCGTCCTGTTGCTGGTCCTGGTTGTGGTCAATCAGCCCCTGCAGACCGGTTCGGCTCCCCAGGGCATCGTCAGCCTTCAGATGGCCGCCACGGCGGACCAGTCCATGGCCATACTGCGCAGCTGGCGACAGGACGGCATGCTATGGGCACAGATATCCCTTTGGCTGGACTTCCTGTTTGTACCCGCTTACCTGGCCACGCTGATTTTCCTGACCAATCACCTGATGCGGGACCGGCCGGGCGTTCGGGAACGTAACGTGGCACGCTGGGTGAAGGCCCTGTTTGTGACCGCGGGGGCCGGCGATCTAGCGGAAAACATCTTGCTACTCAATAACATGGACCCGCCCACGGATATGGTCAGCCTGTCCGCCACGCTCTGCGCATTGGTGAAATTCACCGGCCTGATGCTGGGCTGCGCCGGATTGGTGATCATTCGTGCCGCCCGGCGCCATCCGCTGGCCCACGAGTAGCAACTTCCGTCAGCGTACCGACAGCCTAGTTGGTGCGGTAAAACACCAGATCCCAGACGCCGTGCCCCAACGTCTCGCCCCGTTTCTCAAACTTGGTGATCGGGCGGTCTTCCGGGCGCGGCGAATATTCGCCGATGTCCTGTGAGTTCGCAAAACCCTCGGATTCTCCCATGATCTCCATCATGTGTTCCGCGTAGTTTTCCCAATCGGTGGCCAGGTGCAGGATCCCGCCCACGCGCAGTTTATGGCGCAGGCGCTGGACGAATTCGTGCTGGATCAGCCGGCGTTTGTGGTGGCGCTTCTTGTGCCACGGGTCCGGGAAAAACACCATCACCCGGTCCAGCGCCGCATCGGGCAGGCACCGGTCGATCACATCGTTGGCATCAATGGCGTAGACACGAACATTCTCCAGCCCCCGGTCTTCAATCTCTTTCAGCAGTGCACCAACCCCGGGCAGGTGCACTTCCACGCCGATGAAGTCCTGCTCCGGTGCCGCTTCCGCCATGTCTGCCAGGGACTTGCCCATACCAAACCCGATCTCCAGGTTAAGCATGTTGTCCCGTCCAAAGATCTGGCGTGGGTCAATCATGCCCTGTTCACGGGTCAGGCCGTATTTGGGCCAACTGCGGTCGTAGGCCTTTTTCTGGCCTTCGGTCATCCGCCCCTGGCGCAGCACGAAACTGCGTACGCCACGGCGGGTCGTCACGGGTGAATCGCCGGAAACATCGTTGTGATCGGTCATCTGACGTCCTCAACCGCCCTGTGCGGTTTTCCTTCAATGGGTTATGGCGACAGTTTACCAGAGGCCGCCCAGCGGACTATACCGAAACCTGCGCATTCCGGGTCTGCTGCCGGTCCAGCTTGCGGTAACCCAACGCCTCAACCAGATGGCCCTTGCCAATGTGGTCGAGGCCGTCCAGGTCCGCCAGGGTCCGTGCCACCCGCAGGATGCGATGCAATGCCCTGGCAGAGAGCCCCAGCCGCTCCATGGCGGCGGATAACATGGCCTCGCCTGCTGCATCCACGCGGCAGTGCGTCTGCAGCTCACCGCCACTTAACGCGGCGTTTCCGGATCCTCGCTGCATTTGCCGCTCGCGGGCCTGATACACCCGATCCCGCACAACCGTGCTGGACTCACCCCCACCGTCACGCTTCATCAGCACTTCCCCGCTCTGAACCGGCACTTCCACATGCAAATCGAACCGGTCCAGCAGTGGCCCTGATATCTTTGCCCGATAACGGAGCACCTGCGGGGGCGTACACTGGCACTCAATCGTCGGATGCCCCAGATAGCCACACGGGCACGGGTTCATGGCCGCCACGACCTGGAAACAGGCTGGAAAAGTCACCTGCCTTGCTGCGCGACTGATGGCAATCTCGCCGGACTCCATGGGTTCCCGCAGCACTTCCAGCACCCGGCGCTCGAACTCTGGCAGTTCGTCGAGAAACAACACACCGCGGTGCGCCAGGGAGATTTCTCCGGGGCGCGGACTGCTACCGCCACCCACCATGGCAACCGACGAGGCAGTATGATGGGGCGCGCGGTACGGCGGCCGGCACCACTCTCCGTCCCGTACGGGATGACCGGCCACGGAGTGGATGCTTGCTACCTCAAGCGCAGATTCGGTGGTTAGCGGCGGCAAAATACCCGGCAGACGGCTGGCGAGCATGCTTTTACCAGTGCCCGGTGGACCAAACATCAGCAGGTTATGCCCGCCGGCGGCGGCGATTTCCAACGCCCGCCGCGGCACGCTCTGACCATGCACGTCCGCAAGGTCCGGACCGGCGTTCACGCCCGTTTCCGGCACCGCTGGCGGTACCGGGGAAATCCTTGCCCGATCACACAGGTGTTCGCAGACCGTCAGTAAATGGCCGGCTGGCAACACATCGTCCTGACTGGCCAGTGCGGCTTCCGCGGCATTGGCCTGGGGGATCAGCAACCGACGCCCCTCGTTGCGGGCTGCCAGTATCGCCGGGAGCACACCTTTCAACGGTCTCAGCGCACCATCCAGGGAAAGCTCTCCCACGCATTCATACTGTGCGAGGCTTTCCGCCGGAATCTGTCCGGAAGCGGCAAGAATGCCCAGGGCAATGGGGAGATCGAAGCGGCCGCCCTCCTTGGGCAGGTCCGCAGGAGCCAGATTGATGGTGATTCGGCGGGCGGGGAATTCAAAGCCGGCGTTCATCAGCGCACTGCGAACACGCTCCCGGCTTTCACGAACCCCCGTTTCGGGGAGCCCGACGATGGACAGCGCCGGCAGGCCGCCTGACAGGTGGACTTCAACGGTAACGGAGGGTGCTGAAACGCCAATACTGGCGCGGGTATGGACAACGGCAAACATGACAACCTTCCATGGTTATAGGGAATAGCGGCTTGGCCGCCTGACGGGCGTCCTGCCTGTCAGCTACTCGGGAACTGCTTTTCCAGGTCAGCCACGCGCTTTTCCAGCGCTTCGACCTTTTCGCGGGTTTTCATCAGTACAGCTTGCTGGGCATCGAATTCTTCTCGGGTGACCAACTCAAGGCGCGACAGAACCGTCATCACTGTGGCGCGGGCCTGAGCTTCAAAGTCCTCACGGGCGGCACGGGCCATATCGGGAACGAACTGGCCGAACTGTCCCTGAAGCTGGGAAAAGAAATCCTGTGGACCTTTCACGAGTCACCTCTCAAAAATCACCGGTCAAAATCGCTGCGCTGGACTATACCTCGTCCTCGGCGGGCTTTTCGTCGTGCCTGAACGACGGTTCGGAGTGTAACACTAATGCCTCCCCTGCCATACTGTGGCCGTCGACAGTATAATGTGGCTCAGGCACCCCTAATGCTTGCACCGAGTTCGTGCATCATTATGGTTCGCCCAAGACAGACAAGCCCCGAAATGGTGCGCCCTGACGATCCATTCTGGATCAACAGACAGCCAACTGTCTGATAGTTATATTATTTTTTGCGTTGGCACACCCGATGCTAAAAGCCTTGTACGCAATCCGCACAATTGGTGTGCGAGGTGGCAGCATCCCGACCTCAACAACGGGCCGAAGAGTTCCAGATGTTGAGACGGCTTTACCAAGGAGAAAGCAATGAAACTTGTGACAGCGATCATCAAGCCTTTCAAGTTGGATGATGTCCGTGAGGCACTATCCGAGATTGGCGTACAAGGCGTAACGGTCACTGAAGTCAAAGGCTTCGGTCGCCAGAAGGGTCATACCGAACTCTACCGAGGCGCAGAATACGTGGTGGACTTCCTGCCCAAGGTCAAGGTTGAAGTTGCTATCGGCGACAACCTGCTGGATCAGGTCATCGAATCCATCACCAAGGCAGCCAACACCGGAAAGATCGGTGACGGCAAAATTTTCGTGACCGAACTGGAACAGGCGATCCGGATCCGAACCGGGGAAACCGGCGAAGAAGCGGTTTGATCAAAGCCTGATCAACCAGACAGCCAACGCAAAAAATTTATAACTTGAAAAGCCTCGTGCGGAGGGCTTCACATGGAAAGCAATCTCAATCATATTTTTGAACTCCAGTATGCGCTGGATACCTTCTACTTCCTTATTTGCGGTGCCCTGGTCATGTGGATGGCCGCAGGCTTCTCAATGCTTGAAGCAGGCCTGGTACGTGCCAAGAACACCACTGAAATCCTGACCAAGAACGTCTCCCTGTTTGCCATTGCCTGCACGATGTACCTCATCTGCGGCTACGACATCATGTACGGTGGCGGTCTCTTCCTCAGCGGCGTTACCACGGTCGCTCAAATGGACGATGCGGCGATTGCCGGAGTCCTTGCTGCTTCCAACGAAGCCGGTTTTGGTGAGATGGGTGAATACGCCGGGGCTTCTGATTTCTTCTTCCAGGTTGTCTTCGTTGCAACCGCCATGTCCATCGTTTCCGGTGCCGTGGCCGAGCGCATGAAGCTCTGGGCCTTCCTGGCTTTCGCCGTTGTCATGTGTGGCTTCATCTACCCGATGCAGGGCTCCTGGACCTGGAACGGCGATGCCGTATTCGGTATCTATGAGCTGAGCTACAGCGACTACGCAGGTTCTGGCATCGTACACATGGCGGGTGCCGCTGCGGCTCTGGCCGGTGTCCTGCTGCTGGGCGCCCGTAAAGGCAAGTACGGCGCGGATGGCCAGATCAAGGCCTTCCCTGGTGCCAACCTGCCGCTGGCGACTCTGGGCACCTTCATCCTGTGGATGGGCTGGTTCGGCTTCAACGGCGGTTCTACCCTCAAACTGGGCGGCATCGGTGTTGCCAACGAAGTGGCCAACGTGTTCCTGAACACCAACGCGGCCGCTGCCGGCGGCCTGATCGGTGCTCTGATTGTAGCCCGCATCATGTTCGGCAAGGCTGACCTGACCATGGCCCTGAACGGTGCATTGGCTGGCCTGGTTGCGATTACCGCTGAACCCGCCGATCCTTCGCCTCTGCTGGCGACCATTATCGGCGCCATCGGCGGCATTATCGTGGTGTTCTCAATCGTGACACTCGACAAGATGCGTATTGATGACCCGGTCGGTGCCATCTCCGTACACGGTGTGGTTGGTATCTGGGGTATCTTCGCGGTACTGCTGTCCGACGCGGACGCGACCTTCATGGGTCAGCTGGTTGGTATGCTGACCATCTTCGTCTGGGTCTTCGTGACCAGCCTGATTGTCTGGGGCGCCCTCAAGGCAATCATGGGTATTCGGGTGACCGAAGAGGAAGAGTACGAAGGTGTGGATCTGTCCGAGTGTGGCATGGAAGCCTATCCGGAGTTTGTCAGCAGCAAGTAATATGGGCTGACACTGGATCGAAAGAGGGGCGCCCACGGGCGCCCCTCTTTTTTCCACTTTACCGCTCGCTCGACATCACCTCATCTTCCAGTGCATCCACCATGAACTGCGGCATCGCCAATGCCCCACGGTGGATGTCGGCGTTGTAATAGCGGGTCACAAACGGCCGCTGATCCGCGTCTTCCTCACGGAAGTACACCACCGGCTTTTCCTTACCCGCCATAGTGCAGCTCCACCAGCCAGTGGGATACACCGGTTGCGGGAACGGCAGGGTGCGAACGTGGTCGAAACCGGCCTTTTTCATGTCGTCGTGAATGGTTTTGATGATGGTGTTGGTGTGCAGCAGCGGCGATTCGCTTTGCTGGACGATGATGCCACCGTCGCGCAGGGCGATCATGCAGTCGCGATAGAAGTCCAGGGCGAACAGACCTTCGGCGGGACCGACCGGATCGGTGCTGTCGATGATAATGACGTCGAGACTTCCGGGCACCGCATCACGTATCCATTGGATACCATCGCCAAAGAAGAAGTTGGCGCGTGGATCAGTGTTGGATTCGCATAGCTCGGGGAAGTACTGTTCCGAGAGGCGAGTGACGCGTTCGTCGATTTCCACCTGCCAGGCCTCTTCCACACCGGGGTGCTTGAGGACTTCTTTCAGGGTTCCACAATCACCACCGCCAACAATGACCACTTTCTTCGGGTCTTTATGGGTAAACAGGGCCGGATGAGTCATCATTTCATGATAGAGGAAGTTGTCTCTGGTGGTCAGCATCACGCAGCCATCGAGCACCATCAGGTTGCCGAAGGTTTCGGTTTCCCAGATTTCCAGTTTCTGGAACTCGGTTTGTTCTTCGTGCAGCTTTTTCTTTACCTGCAGGGAAAAGGCGGTTCCCTGATCCTGGAATACTTCGGTAAACCAGCCATCGTTCAGTGCAGTCATGTCGTGTCTCCGGATGTGCGCGTTGAGCCTGTTCGTATTGAGGCTATTGTAGGTGCGTAACCAGCACACCTAAAGGACTATCATTACCCCCGGGCCGTGTTTTTCGGGTGTTGTTCTTTTAGCGGGGCGGTGGAATCCATACAATGAGCGCCATAGGCCGGCCCGTTGCCGGCTGCGGACTCAGCACAGGAAAGCCCCATGAGTGAACCAACCCTCAGCGCCGCCCACAAGGTGTACAACATCGCCCACTGGAGCGATGGCTATATCGATGTAAATGCCCGTGGCGAGGTACTGATAAGACCCGACCGGGGGCACAGCGGCGAGGACATCAACCTGCCCGACCTTACCCGCTCCCTGGTCAGTGAGGGGGTTCAGCTTCCGGTGTTAATCCGTTTTACCGATATTCTCCATGATCGAGTCAACAAACTGTGTGGCGCGTTTAACAAGGTCGCTCGCGAACACGGCTACCAGGGAGGCTACACCGCCGTCTACCCGATCAAGGTCAACCAGCAGCGCCGGGTGGTTGAGGAACTGCTCTGCGCCGAACCGGCCGCCAGCGACAACCAGATTGGCCTCGAAGCCGGCAGCAAGCCGGAGTTAATGGCGGTTCTGGCACTGTCGCGCCAGCAGGAGTCGGTGATTGTCTGCAATGGCTACAAGGACCGCGAATATATCCGGCTGGCGCTGATCGGGCAGAAACTGGGGCACCGGGTGTTCATTGTGGTTGAAAAACAGTCCGAGTTGCCGCTCATCCTCGAGGAAGCACGCCGTCTGGGAGTGACTCCGCTGATTGGCGTGCGCGCACGGCTGGCCACCATCGGCAAAGGCAACTGGCAGAACACCGGCGGTGAGAAGTCGAAATTCGGCCTGTCCGCAAGCCAGGTACTGGATGTGGTCGAAACCCTGCGCCGTGCCGAGGCCCTGGAATCCCTTCAGTTGCTGCATTTTCACCTGGGGTCACAGATAGCCAATATCCGAGACATCCAGACCGGACTGCGCGAGTGTGCCCGTTTCTACAGTGAATTGCGCCACATGGGGGCACCGGTAGGCACGGTCGATATTGGCGGCGGGCTCGGTGTGGACTACGAGGGCACCCGTTCACGCAGCAGTTGTTCGATGAATTACAGCGTACACGAATACTCTTACAACGTGATTCATATCCTGCAATCGGAGTGCGATCGGGCGGGCATCCCCCATCCCAACCTGATCAGTGAATCCGGCCGTGCGCTGACGGCTCACCACTCGGTACTTGTGACCAATGTGATTGACCGGGAGATACCCGACAAGCGTCCGCCTGAACAACCGGTCAGTGATGCCCCGGCACCGCTGCAGGATTTGTGGCGCGACCTAGAGAGCCTGCGGGATGAGGCATCGCGCCGTTCCCTGGCTGAGATCTACCACGACGTGCTCCACGCCATGGCGGATGTCCACACCCAGTTTGCCCACGGCCTGTTGTCACTGGCGGACCGCGCACGGGCGGAAACGCTCTACACCACCTGCTGCCGGGCTCTGAGAAAACAGCTGAACTCCGCGAATCGCGCGCACCGGGAGATCATTGACGAGCTCAATGAAAAACTGGCGGAGAAGCTCTTCGTGAATTTTTCGTTGTTCCAGTCACTGCCGGACGTGTGGGGTATTGATCAGATCTTCCCGATCATGCCTGTGAACGGACTGAATCGCCCCCTCACCCGTCGTGCGGTCATCCAGGATATTACCTGTGACTCCGACGGGCGAATTGACCGGTACGTGGACGGCCAGGGCATCGAAACCACCTTCCCGCTGCCTGAAGAGGCGCCGGAAGAACCCATGCTGATGGGCTTTTTCATGACCGGTGCCTATCAAGAGATCCTCGGTGACATGCACAACCTGTTCGGCGACACTCATTCGGTGGATGTGCGACGCAATCCCGGCGGCGGCCATACCGTCAGTGAGCCAATCCATGGCGATACCGTGGCCAAGGTGCTGCAGTATGTGAACTTCGAACCCACTGCCCTGCTTCGGGCCTATCAGCAGAAATTTGCCGCCAGCGGATTGCCGGAAGACATACAGACGAGCCTGCTGGAAGAACTGGAGAATGGCCTGGGCGGCTATACCTACCTGGAAGAGTAACCCGGATCAGACCCTGCTTGCGCGCCAGGCTGAGGGTGACAGACCCTCCCACTTGCGGAAGGCACGGCCGAAATTCGACGGGTCGCTATACCCCAGGCGATAGGCAATGTCATCGATCCCGAGGTCGGTGCGCCGAAGCAGCTCCAGGGAGCGCCGGTGGCGGATGTCATCAAGGATGCCCTGAAATTTCACGCCTTCGGCACTGAGCTGACGGCGCAGCGTCCTGGGTGACACACCCAGTTGCGCCGCCACGGAATCAATACCCGGAAGCCGGCCATCCCGTACCGATTCCAGCAACCGCCCCACACGCTCGGGAATCGATGTGGTCGCCTCCAGCGATCGCATTTCCTCCTGGCATTGCGCTTCCGCTACCCGACGCGCCACAGGATTGGACAGGGAAATTGGCAGTTCCAGAAATTCCTTGCGAAAACGGAGCTGATTGGCGCCGGCGTCAAACCGGATACGATTGCCGAACAGGGATTCATAGGCCTGGGCATACTCCGGTGGCGGATAATTCAGTCGACAACTTCCACCATCAAGCAGGCGGCGTCCGAACAGGAGCAAGTTCACATCCATAAGCGAGGCCAGCACTACTTCTGCATTGAACCGATGCAGATCATCCAGGGCGTGCACGATATCGAGTTGCAGCACAGCGTCGCTGCCCTCGGTAAAGAAACTCAGATTCATATACACAAATCGGATACGGAAATACTTGATCAGCACCGTAAGAGCTTGGCCAATGTTGTCACAGCTGATGGCGGCCTGTGACAGGGAACCATGGGTAGTGAACTTCAGGCGCTTGCCATATTCCAGCCCCAGGGCCGGATCGTGACTCAATGCCAATGCCGAGCGACAAAGACTACTGAACTGCTCCACGGTGATGAAGTTGTCGGGGTGCCCCAACATGGCCGGACGAATATCGGCCGAGCGCAGCAACTCGGGACGCGCAGCACCCTTCTCTTCCGCCAACTGGCAAAGGATATCGGCGTAGTGGGCGCGAATAACGGGCAGATTGCCGGTCTTTCCGGGAGCATTCATGTTGGCCAAGCGTTCCTGAATAAATACCTGCAAAAGATTAGCCGTGATGATAGCGGTCGGCAATCTCCCTGCAGACGACACCGAGCGGCGGAGAAGCCAGCCAGTACAAGTGGGGAAAAAATACCGCCCAACAGATCCGTCTGCCCATCGCCCCCGTAAATATCGTGACTGACAAACCCGGGGCGAGTGCATAGAATGATGAACACAACAATGCCAAATCATGCGACTGTCAAGGAGCGTCCGGTGTCCACACTGGATCAGAAGCCAGCACGAGCCGAGGGCCGCAAGGACCCCTGGAGCCAATTGCTGGAGAAAGTGGGAAAGAACCAGGATCGGCAGGCCTACCACGCTTTGTTCGAGCACTTTGGTCCCCAGATCAAGTATTACGCCATGGCCAATGGCATGGCGAGTCACGCCGAGGAGCTGGTACAGGAGGTTTTCGTATCGATCTGGCGGCGCTCCTGCTTGTACGACTGGAGGAAGGCAGCCGCGTCGACCTGGATTTTCACCATCGCCCGTAACCAACGCATTGATATGCTGCGCAAGATGAAGCGCACGAGTGCGGAGATGCCGGTTGAAACGGAAGATCTGTGGCAAATTCCCGGCGAAAACGAAGACGAGCCGGTTACGTCGCTGCACCGCCTGATGTCTGAACGTCGCGTGCGAGAGTCCCTCAGCCACCTGCCGGAAGAACAGATTACAGTAATCGCCAAGGTCTACATGGAAAGCAAGTCACACCAGATGGTGGCGGACGAGCTCAACATACCGCTAGGTACCGTAAAAAGCCGGGTACGCCTGGCGCTGAACAAACTGAAAGTGATTTTGCAGGACCAGAACGTATGACACGGCACCATCCAGACACACTTACCCTGATGGAATTCAGTGCGGGCAACCTCAGTGAGCCCCACGCACTGTGCATTCGTCTCCATCTGGACCAGTGCCCCCATTGTCGCAGCCGTGTGGATACGCTCGACAGCCTGGGGGCCGTCATGATGGAAAGTCAGCCCCAGGTCGGTGTTTCATCGGACATGTTTGACGCTATCCTGTCACGCATAGACAGCGAGCCTGACATGACGGAGACCTACATCAGTACACAAGCCAAGCGCATGAGCCCTCTTCAAAAGTTGTTGGGCGACGATCTCAACTCGCTGCCCTGGAAACGTCAGCTCGGCGATGTCAGTGTGCTGGATATCAGCGAACGGTTTCCCGGCCAGAGCGAGCAGGTGGTGCTTCAGAAACTGGCCGCCGGTGGGAAGGCACCCGCGCATACCCACAGAGGGAGTGAAACCACGATAGTTCTTCAGGGTGCATTCTCAGACCAGAAAGGTGTGTTCAACCAGTGGGACTTCGTGGTACTCAATCAGGAAGACGAGCACAAACCTGTGGCGGTTGGCTGCGAAGACTGCATCACCCTGTCGGTGCTCAGCGCACCGGTTAAATTAACCGGCACGTTCACTCGCTTATTGAACCCCTTTATACGCTGAGGCGGATGGACCGGAAACTGTACCGGCCTGGCCGAAGCCTTGGCCGAAAATGACCGGCCTTTGTCAGTTTGTGACCTTCCGGACGACACGTTGATAAACGATACTGATTACGTTGATTAGTGTCTCTGAACTAGTCCGGCCCACCCCCCGTCGGGTTGGGCACTTGCTTACAGGCCACGCTCTTGCGTGGCCTTTTTTATGCTTGCTCACCTCACCCCATGAATACGATATCCGACGACTGATTAGAGACAGCCGGCAGGGCTGGGTTACAATCGTGACTTTTCTCCGGAGATGCAGCATGACGGGTGACGACTTCCATTTCCGCTTCGGCGGTATCGAACGACTCTATGGCCGCCGGGCACTGGAGCACTTCCGTCACGCTCACATTGCCATCGTTGGATTGGGTGGCGTGGGCTCCTGGGCGGCTGAAGCCCTTGCCCGCTCCGGCGTCGGCACCTTGACGTTGATCGACATGGACGATATCTGCGTGTCCAATACCAATCGCCAGCTCCACGCGCTTAGCGGGCAATACGGGCGCACCAAGACGGACGCCATGGCAGACCGTTTGCGGTCGATCAACCCGGAGGGTGACATTCGGGTCCATTTCGGGTTCCTGAACACGAAAAACGTCGATGAACTGATTACCCCGGAGATGTCAGGGGTGGTCGATGCCATCGACAGCGTCAAAGCCAAGGCCGGGCTGATTGCACACTGTCAGCGTCGCAAGATTCCATTGGTGTGTGCTGGCGGCGCCGGCGGTCAGATGGACCCAACCCAGATCCGCGTCAGTGACCTGAGCAAAACCACACAGGATCCATTGTTGGCCAAGGTGCGTAATACACTCCGTCGGGAGTACGGGTTCTCACGCAATCCCAAACGGCGTTTCGGAATTGAAGCCGTGTACTCCCTGGAACAGCTCACGTATCCTGCAGGGGACGGTGAGGTTTGCCTACAGAAGCCTGCCACCGAAGGCCCGGTCCGTCTGGATTGCGCCTCCGGGTTTGGTGCTGCCAGCCCCGTCACCGCCAGTTTTGGTTTCTTCGCGGCGGCGCGGTTGCTGGCTCGCCTGGCGCGCAAGGCCAGTTCCGACAAGACGGCAGACTTTCCTGCAGGACTACAGAATTAAACCCATACTTCAACGGAACTGACCCCATTATGACCGTCAGCACTGTCTTTCTCCTTGCCTGTATCGGTGTGCTCTCCCTGTTTTGCCAGTGGCTCGCCTGGCGAGTTCGCATGCCGGCCATCCTGTTCCTGCTGGCCGGCGGCATTGCCGCAGGGCCGCTGCTGGGATTTCTGGACCCCGAAATCGTGTTTGGAGACCTGCTGTTCCCGGTCATCTCCCTGGCCGTTGCCATTATCCTGTTTGAAGGCAGCCTGACGCTCCGCTACGACGAAATACGTGGCCATGGCAAGATGGTTCGCAATCTGATTCCCGTCGGCTCCATTGTCACCTGCATCATTGGCACCCTGGCCGCCCGCTGGATCCTTGATGTGTCATGGGAGGTGGCCCTCCTGTTTGGCGCCATATCCATCGTCACCGGCCCTACCGTCATCGCCCCTCTGCTCCGATCTGTGCGACCGGACGCAAAACTGGCCAACATTCTGCGCTGGGAGGGCATCATCATCGACCCAGTGGGCGCCCTGCTGGCGGTGCTGGTCTTCGAGGGCATTGTGTCCTGGGGCCAGGGCAACGTGTTCAGCCACTCGCTGTATATTTTTGGCAAGACCCTGGCAGTGGGTTTCCTGATTGGCGCTGTCGCGGGCTGGCTGAACGGCATTGCGTTGCGCAAGCACCTTCTGCCGCAATACCTGCACAACGCCGGCACCCTGACGTTCATGCTCGGGGTCTATGCCCTGTCGAATGAAATGGCCCACGAGTCCGGCCTGCTGACGGTCACTGTGATGGGCATCTGGATGGCCAACATGAAGCAGGTCCCCATCGACAGCATCCTGGAGTTCAAGGAATCCCTGAGCGTGCTGCTGATTTCCGCTCTCTTCATTATCCTGGCAGCACGGGTGGAGTTCGAAGCCATCGCTCAACTGGGCTGGGGGCTGGTGGCCGTGTTGGCGTTGCTGATGCTGGTTGCACGCCCGGCAAGCATCTTCCTGTCGGCCATTGGCACCAGTCTCAACTGGCGCGACAAACTGTTCCTGAGCTGGATCGCCCCCCGAGGCATTGTAGCTGCTGCCGTATCCGCCCTGTTTGCGTTTCAGTTGCAGAAACTGGGCTACGAAAGCGCCGGAGCCCTGGTGCCACTGATATTCATGCTGATCATCGCCACCGTCACCCTGCAGAGTCTTACCGCGAGGCCTCTGGCGAGGCTTCTGAAGGTCGCCGAGCCGGCGGAATACGGCTTCCTGATTCTCGGCGCCAACCCGGTGGCCCGAAAAATCGGCCTGGCACTGAAAAAGCTGGAGGTCCCCGTTACCCTGGCGGACACCAACTGGGAGAACGTCAAACAGGCGCGCATGGAAAACCTCCAGGTGTATTTCGGCAACCCCGTGTCGGAGCATGCGTCGACCCACCTGGATCTCACCGGCATTGGCAACCTGCTGGTTATTTCCCCTTACAAGCACATGAATTCCCTGGCCACCTACCACTTCCTGGACTGGTTCGGAAAAGACTCAGTGCTAACCCTGGCCGAAGGGGATCAGGACCAGAAGGCCCGGCACCAGACCGCCGAGAAAATACAGCTTACGAGAGGACTCTTCGACGGAGTGAGCTACGCCAAGCTGGCCAGTTTGGCCAGCCAGGGGTATACGGTGAAGACCACCCAGCTCAGTGACGAATTTACGTTCGAGGATTTCCTGGACAAGTACGACCGTCAGGCCATGGTACTGTTCGTGGTGAACACGCGCGAACATATCACGCCGGTCAAGAGCATGGAGGCCATCAAGCCCGAGAAAGACTGGACATTGGTAAGCCTGGTGCCACCCCAGGCGAGGAAGGAACGCAAGGAGCGGGATACCGGGGAGTCGCCGGAACAGCCACCGGAACCCGCTCCAACCTGAGCGTATCAGCGGGCCCCGCAGTCCAGGACCAGTTTACCCCGAACGTGCCCACCCTCCAGCAAGCGGTGGGCATCAGCGACCTGATCCAGCGGGAAGGCCTTGTCGATATGGACACGCACCTCGCCGTCCTCGATCAGTTCGGCGATCTCATCGAGATGAAAC
This sequence comes from Marinobacter sp. M5B, assembly GCF_042604615.1. NCBI lineage: Bacteria > Pseudomonadati > Pseudomonadota > Gammaproteobacteria > Pseudomonadales > Marinobacteraceae > Marinobacter > Marinobacter sp. M5B. Next base: position 815,612 of record NZ_CP156894.1, on the reverse strand, counting down.
ACATCGGGGCGGACGGTCATGCCATGGGCTCTCAACCCAAGGGACTCAGCCGCGGTTATGATCTCATCTGCCGTCACGGTGGGAATCGTGACCAGTACGCCGTGCTCACTCAGGGTGTGCAGGGAACGCTTGCCCGCTTCGCCGCCGACCAGATCCAGCACCACGTCCAGACCATAGCACTCGTCTACAACGTCGGTGGTGTGGTAATCAATCACCTCATGGACGCCAAAAGCCGCCAGGAAATCGCGATTACTGGCTGAAGCAGTGGCGATCACATGGGCGCCCCGTTCAAGCGCAAACTGCACGGCGAAATGCCCGACTCCGCCAGCACCGGCGTGAATCAGCACTTTCTGACCAGCCTCCAGTTCCGCCACTTCGAACAATGCCTGCCAGGCGGTCAACGCGGCCAGCGGCAAAGCGCCGGCAGTCATCAGGTCCAGTTCCTCGGGCACAATGGCCAACTCGTCGGCGCGAGCCACTGCGTATTGGGAATAACCTCCTCCGCCAGCCGGGAAGCCCACCATACCCATCACCCGATCGCCTGGCGCCAACGTCGTCACGTCAGCACCAACCGCAATCACTTCGCCCGAAACATCGTAGCCGGGCGTCCATGGCAGGTGGTCTTCAATCTGCCGGGCGGCAAATCCCAGGCCTTTCCGCGTCTTCCAGTCGATGGGGTTCAACCCCGCGCCCGCCACCCTGAGCAAAACTTCCTCGGCGCCCGGTTCGGGAATGGTGGAACTTTCGATCCGCAGTACGTCAGTATCGCCAAAGTGGTCATAGACCACGTGACGCATGGCATGACCAGAATTCGGATCAACGGTGTTTTCCATGGGGCTCTCCAGACAGCTTCAGGGACAGGATCATTTGTTCAGACTAGCAGAATCCTCAAGGTGTGGTATCAAAGCCTCGACCACCGGGCACCATCGCTCCACCGAGGATGTCGGCGTATTCCGCGGGCATCCGGGAGGGCCTCTGGCTCTTCATGTTGACACAGGCATGGGTGGATACCGCGCGCACCAGGGTCTTGCCATCGGATTCACGCACCAGTTGGAACTGCCGCGCCGAGCGAAAGCGCCCATCGAACCCAGTCAGCCAGGTGCCCAGCACCAGCCGGTCGCCGGCATTGGCGGACGCCAGGTAATCGATTTCAGTACGGGTAATGGCCATGGCTTTGCCAGTTTTTTCATGCAGCTCCCAGGTCATGCCGAGGCTGTCGATGTGCTGCCAGCTGATATCTTCAAGCCAGCGCACGTACACCACGTTATTGGCGTGCCCGAGCCTGTCAGTGTCCGCGTCCCGGACGTCGATGGTCATGGTGAATGGTTCGGGAAGATCCCAGTTCACCGGATCAAACTCACTCATTGTCGCTGTCTCCCAACCCCGGAATAGCCGACAAGGCTAGCCGGCCGATGCGGTCGTTGTGAAGTGAACCAAAGTAGAGGTGACCGTCATGGGGGTTGACCGACGTGATCTCCTGCAGATGGGTACCCTTGGTGTCGTGAAGACTGGTAATCACGCTGCCGTCCGCGTCCATGGCCACTACCAGCCCGTATTCCTGGGGCTTCGGCTTGAAGTAGTCTGGCAGTTTGGCCAGCAGGTCTTTCAGCCATGGCTGCCGATGCAGGGCATCCACCTGGGCATTCCGGAGCGTGGGAAACGCAACCCAGTAGCGGCCCTTATGGTCGACCGCCAGGTTGTCGGGGAACCCGGGCAGGTTGTCGGCAAACACTTCCGCCTGTCCGGGATAGCGGCCACCAATCCAGTACTTGAGGATTCGATACTTCCAGGTTTCATTCACCAACAGGTACTCGCCGTCCGGCGACACCGCCACGCCGTTGGTAAAATGCAGGTTGCTGAGCAACACCTCGGTTTTACCGGTGGCCGGATCATAACGAAGCAGGCGACCGTGAGGGCGCATCTCAAGCAAATCCAGCTGATACTCAGGCTGACGGAATCGCGAACTGGCATCCGTAAAGTAGATGCGGCCGTCCGGGGCAATATCCACATCGTCGGTGAAACGGAATGGCAAGCCTTCTGCCTCTCGGGTCAGTACGGTGACGGTCTTGTCCGGCGCTATGGAGAGAAGCCCCTTCCAGGCATCCGCCACGATGAGATTGCCGTGGCGATCAAACACCATCCCCAACGGCCGGCCTCCGGTTTCCAGCCACTTCTCCGTCTGGCCATCCGGTTTGACCCGCACGATCCAGCCATCCTGCGTGCCAGTGTAGAGAATACCGTCGTCATCCACCGTGGTGTCTTCAGGGCCGAACACCTCTCCCCTCGCCAGCAGGTCTGCCAGTCTCAGGCGTTCGTTGGGCGCCAGCTTACCGGTCAATGGCTGCGGCGAAGGGGCATTCCAGGCCTGGCTATTAATGGGAGATGGCGACAACAGGAAGCCACCCAGCACCAAAAAACCAATCAGCAATGCGCCCAGAAGCCACTTCATAGAGGATGCCTGTTCCTGTCAGATACGATTCCGTAACCTTATCAGACACCCGCCAGCGGCTAAACTGGCAGGTACCCGCCGCTACCAGGCGCTAATCCGTGAGAAAACGACGACACAGTGCCGCAAAGCTGTCGGGTTTCTCTGCGTGCAACCAGTGCCCTGTGCCGTTGATGATTCGCAAATCCGCTGCGGGAAAGCGCTGACGGATGTCGTCGCGGTGTTTCTCCTGGATATAGGCCGAATCGGCCCCCTTGATAAACAATACCGGACCTTCAAACGGCCCGCCCCCCTCCGGTGCCTGCGCAAGGCGGGGATAACATTGCTCTATCACCGGCAGGTTCAGCCGCCAGCGGTACGGTCCGGGATGCTGGCCTTGTTCGTCATCCCCCACCCGCACCAGGTTCTTCAGCAGGAACTGCCTGACACCAAGCTCCTCTACATGGTCTGCCAGCACCCTGTCGGCATCCTGTCGCGTGCGGATAGAGCCCAGATCCACTGAGGTCAGCCCCTCCAGCACCGCATCATGACGGGGTTTATAGGTCACAGGTGCGATATCCGCCACGATAATTCGCTCAACCCGGCCCGGAGCTTGCAATGCCACCTGCATCGCGGTCTTTCCGCCCATGGAGTGCCCCAGAATAGACGCCTTTTCCAGCCCCTGAGCATCCATGTAAGCCAACACATCGTCGGCCATAGCCGGGTAATCCATGGTGTCGGTATGGGGCGAAGCGCCGTGATTGCGCTGATCCAGAGCATGAATCTGCCACTGGTCCTGCAGGCGACGGGTGATGCCTCCCAGATTTTCCAGCGAGCCAAACAGGCCATGGAGAAGGATCAATGGCGGGCCTTCGCCGGTAATGCGGTAATTGAGTTCAACACTCATGGTCATGACCTCCTGGAGTCGCCGGACAGGTTCGTGTGAGAACGGGCTGCTATCGTTACGCCGACTACATTACCATCGAATGTTATTGGAACAAGGGCAAGCCGCAGGCTTACCCGACAACCGGTCAGATAATTCAGGAAAAAAAAAGCCGGGGTCTCCCCCGGCTCAGGTCATAAACGTTTGCTGAAACTGATTAGCAGTAGTACATGCTGTTCAGGTACTCAGCCAAAGCGGCAATATTGGAGCGCTCCAGCTCGTTATGGGGCACAAAAATTTCCAGTTCCATGAAAACACCTCCAATCCAGATGTGCGAGTGAGAATCCTCGATGACTTAATGCTATCGTTGTTAGGACAATAAACCGTTGACAGGCTGTCCCACAGGTTTGACATTTTGTATCAGCACCGATGAATTCCTGTTAACCCTCAATCATAGGTGACCGTGAACTCACCCCAGGCAAAAGCCACCACATCGCCACTGGTTGCAGCCTCGAGCACGCTGGCCCTGGTTCATTACCTGGACCGCCAGGGCGTGCTGGACATCCCCACCGTTGAGCGGATCGCCGGGTTCAACAAAAACGAGCTGGCAGACCCGGACCTGCGCATTCCGGCCGAGCGCCATTACCGCCTGTGGGAACACGCTGAAAAGGTCACCGGAGACCCTGCCGTTGGCCTCCATGCCGGCCAGGTGGTCGATCCTGACCGAATGGGCCTGGTCGGCCACGTGTTTTTCAATTGCGACACTCTCGGCGAGGCCGTTACCCAGTATGTTCGCCTGCACCGGTTGATTAACGAATCGGTGATCCTGAGTTTTGAACAAACCGGCGAGCAGGCCATCCTGACCTGGCAGGCGGACACCCCCGGGCACTACTGTCGCCAGGATATGGACCGGACGCTGGCGGCGGCTCTATGCCGCACCCGGCATTTCATCCACCCATCCATCGTTGCCGAGTGGGCCGAGATCGCCCACCCGAAACCGGGCTATGCCGATGAATACCAGCGATTACTGGGTGGCCCGGTGTTTTTTGGCTGTGGTGCAACTCGCCTGGCCTTCAGTAGCCACCACCTGAGCCATCCGATTCCCCATCGCAACCCCTACGTTTATTCCGCCGTGCTGAAGCAGGTCAACGCAGTGCTGGCCCGGCTGCAAAGCAGGCGTACCTTCGGCCGCAAGATCCGGCGACTGATTTCACGCCAGATGTCCACCGATCGCATCGACGCCGACACACTGGCGAAACAGTGCCATATGAGCCGACAAACCCTATATCGACGGTTAAAGAAAGAAGGGCTTGGATTTCACGAGCTGGTGGAGGAAGTCCGCAAGGACAAAGCCATGCGCTACGTGGCGTCGGACCACTACGCATTGGGCGAAATCGCTTTCCTGCTGGGTTTTTCCGAGCTCAGCGCCTTCAGCCGCGCGTTCAAGCGCTGGACCGGGATGGCACCGGCCCAGTACCGCGCCCGCCACCTGAACATCGACAATGGAGACGCGCCGGAATGAGTATCGCTGACGTGCCCTGGCTGCCCCTCGCACTGGCCCTGATCTACCTGGCCGCGGCTGCCTGCATCTATCGGATACTGATGACCTACCGCGTGGCACAGGGAGCCATCGCCTGGATTCTGGCACTGATCGGCCTGCCCTATGTCGCCGTTCCCATGTTCCTGTTGTTCGGACGCAACCGGTTCGGCGGCTATATCAGGGCCAGACGCACCGGCGACGCCGCGCTGACGGAACTACTCAACCATTTCGAACAGCAGACGGCAGCGGTCAGCAAACGCAACGATGAACATGTTCCGGACGAACTCCAGGTCCTCTGCAAGCTGGGCCGACAGCCGTTTACCACCGGGAATCGATGCGACCTCCTCAAGAATGGGGAAGCCACCTTTGAGGCGCTGTTCGATGCCATGGAAAACGCCCGACACTACATTCTCCTGGAGTTCTACATTGTTCGCTCCGACAAGGTCGGCCAACGCATCAAGTCGATCCTGAAACGCAAGCTGGCCCAGGGCGTTCAGGTCTGGTTCCTCTATGACGACATTGGCAGTGTCTGGCTACCGCGGAAGTACCTCCGGGAACTGGCCGCCGCCGGTGCAAAGGTTGCCTCGTTCGGAGACGGCAATTTTCGTCGCATGCGCCTGCAGGTCAACTTCCGCAATCATCGGAAACTGCTGGTCTGTGATGGTGAGGTCGGATTTGTCGGAGGCATCAACCTCGGCGACGAGTATCTGGGCACTGCCATGGACGAGGAGCCCTGGCGTGACAGCCACTGCCGCATTACCGGCCCGGCGGTGACCGGGCTGCAACTGGCCTGGCTCGAGGACTGGAACTGGGCCAGTGAGGACTTCCCGACGCTCAACTGGACGCCTTCCCAACCGACGCCTGGCAACCAGGAAGTTCTGATTCTGCCCACCGGCCCGGCGGATACCTACGAAACCTGCACGCTGTTTTTCCTCAATTGCATCAACAATGCCCGTACGCGGATCTGGATCGCTTCGCCCTATTTCGTGCCCGACGTTCAGATCATGAACGCCCTGCAACTGGCGGCCCTGCGGGGTGTGGACGTGCGAATCATTATCCCCGAGAAATCTGACAGCCGGCTGATCCGACTGGCTGCGTACTCATACCTGGTACAGGCATGCCGCGCCGGCATTGGCATCTATCGCTACCAGCCGGGCTTCATGCATCAGAAAGTCGTATTGGTGGATGACCGCTACGCGGCCATCGGCACCGCCAACCTGGACAACCGCTCGATGCGACTGAACTTCGAGATAACCGCCATCAGTACCGCCGTTGAGTTTGTGAGCGGCATTGAACATCTGCTGGAACAGGATCTCACCACCAGTCGACTGATGACGGAACGGGATTACCGGGACCGTTCTGTGGCCTTCCGGTTGACGTGCCGCACCATACGGTTGCTTGGCCCCCTGCTCTGAAACCCTCCACCAGGGCCTGGCCCGTTTTGGTGTGCCCATTTTCCATACGCAAAGAATGTGAGAGTATTCCAGAACCATTGAGCCAGCATGCTGTAACGAAGCAGGACCATGACCACATTCAAGCCTCGCGAAACCCTGACCGAACAGGTCGCCCGTCACATCGAAAACCTCATCGCTTTCGGTCAGCTTCGCTCCGGCGAACGCATCTACGAAAGCGCCATGGCAAAGCAAATGGACGTAAGCCACGGGTCGATCCGCGAAGGCTTGCTGCTGCTTGAAAAACGCCATCTGGTACAGAACGTGCCCCGCAAGGGCGCATTCGTTACGCCGCTGGACGACTATTTTGTACGCAGCCTGTACGAAGTGCTGCAACTGTACCTGACCCATACCGGTCGCAAGCTGGTGCGGCAGTGGCAGGCAGCCGACATGGACAAACTCGAATCCCTCTACCAGCGTATGAAAGGCTGCCATGACAATAACGACCTGCTGGCGTTTCTGGAGCTGGGCATAGAGTACACTCAGGCCTCACTGGCCTATGCCGACAACTATTTCATCATTTCCGCCATTGAGGATCTGTGGCCATCGGCAAAACGTTGCGCCTTTGTGGCGTTCCAGCGTGGTGGCAACCGGGTGCTGGAAGACAACCTGGCCCATGTGCGGGAATCGATCGGTGCGATCAAGGAACGGGACGAGGAACGTCTTGCGGCCATTCTGGCCGGGTACGCGGAACAACAGTGTCAGCAGGTGCTTGACGCTATTCACAGCGCATCGGCTACGGCTTGAGCAACGGGCGGCTCATTCAAACAACCGGGTAAACGAAAAGCCGACGTTGAGGTAGGCACTCCAGTCATCCCGGTTGTTGTAGGCCGTGGCAATCTGCACCGGTCCCAGAAAGGTTTCAACGCCGGCAAACAGGCTCCCAGAGCGCAACAGGTTGTTCCAGCGGGCCTCCCCCAGCGAGGACCAGGCGTTACCAGTCTCGAACCCGGCTCCGGCAAACCAGGGCACAAACGGCCCGCCAAATTCCTGCCGGACAAAGACGCCTGCCAGAGCCGCATCCTCTCCCGCCACTTCGCCCTGGCTGTATGCCGATAGCCGGTGAAAGCCGCCCAGCAGTACTGAATTCTCGATGCCGGCAACGCCCTTGGTGACCGCGTTGGCATACAACAGGCCGGTGATACTCGCCCGTCTCCAGCTTGCGGTGCCCAGGGCCATGACGGTGACCGAATCAAAATGACGGTCGGACCCAAGGCCCGGGCGCTCGAACCGGCCACGGATGCCGGCGAACCCGCCGGACTCCGGCAGGAAGGTATCGTCGAGGGAGTCGTGAACAAGCTGGAGCCGGAGACTGCCACTCTGGATGGAGCCGGAGGGCGCCATCGGTTCGCCGATCTGCTCGTCGACGGTGGCGTAGCCCCGCACATACTCAAGACGCACCTCTCCGTTTACACCCAGTTCGGTACCCAGGGCCAGATCCACCTGGCGATTGGTGATATCCACTTCGGTTATGCGCTCGCCTTCGCCATCGAACGCACTCAGGCTTTCACGGGAATAGGCACCGCCCAGCGTGAGGAATCTTTCGAAACCATAGTCCAGTGGCTGGAACCATTCGGTTCGAACCCGGGGCTGGGTGCCCAACTGAAGCCCGGTCGTCCACTCACCGCCCAGGGCATTCAGCCCCGTCATCCGCAACGACGTGGCGACATTAAACCGAGTATCGTTCTCGAAATTGTCTTCGTAGTTCAGGCCAAAGGACAGGTAGTTCGGCCCCCAGCTTTTCTCGCGAACCCGGATAACCAGGTCCGTGCCGGGGCCGTCGGTCGGCACCAGCGAATAGGAAACGGTTTCATAGTAACCAAGACCGTAAATACGCTTGAGATCCTCCTCCAGTGCATCCACATCCAGAGGCTCACCCGTCTGCTGGCGTATGCGCTCACGAAGGAAATCCCCCGCCAGGCGAGAACGGTCGTCAATGCGAATATCGGTGATAACGCCCGGGTTGAACGAGTGCGCCTTCAGGCGACCGCGAAATCGATCCCACTCATCATCACTGACGCTCAGATGACGAAGTTCCCCTGCGTGACCACGAGCACTGCTGGCGCCCAGCTCAAACAGCGCCGGAGCCTCATAGAAATCTGCTGAGGACAAGCCCTGCAGATCCGGTCGCATCAGGATGTCCTGATCATCCAGCAACTTGAGCTGCCGCTCGGTGTTTTGCCGCGTCATCATGGTGGTCAACTGACCAACCACAGAGAACGCCTCGCGTATGTCCTCCCGCTCCAACAGGGGATCGGTGATGTCCACGGCAATGACAATGTCGGCCCCAAGCTCATGGGCCACGCTGACCGGCAGGTTATTGGCCACACCTCCATCCACCAGCAAACGCCCATTCAGTGTGACCGGCGCATAGACGCCGGGAATACTCATGCTGGCGCGGATCGCTTCCGACAGGTTGCCACTGCCGATCACCACTTCCTCGCCGGTTTCCAGGTCCGTGGCGACGGCCCTGAACGGGATGGCCAGTTCATCAAAATCTTCAACCAGGGCTGCATCACGGGTGAGCTCATTGAGGATAAAACCGAGGTTCTGACCGGCGATGATACCGCCCCCCAAATGCAGGCCGTCCATGCGCACACCGATGCCGGGCGAGACCGGGTAGCGCCAGTCCTGACGCTTGCGCCTGACAGGCTTGTAGGCACGGCCCGGGTCGTCACGAAAACTGGACACCCAGTCCATCTCGATAAAGCGCTCTTCAATCTCCTGGACCTCCATACCAGAGGCATAGAGTGCCCCAACCGCGGAGCCGGCACTGGTGCCCACCACAATGTCCACGGGCACCTTCAATTCTTCCAGCACTCGCAGCACACCCACATGGGCCATGCCCTTGGCCCCTCCGCCGCTTAGCACCAGGCCCACTTTCGGCCGCCCTACGTCGGCCATAAGGGGCATAGCTGCGAGCACGGCAAGCAGGAGGGCGGTCAATCTGGCTGTTAACATCATCCCGTCCGACTGTCAGGCATCGTCTGTGGGATCCTCGTCCGCCAGGGACAGGTGAGAGACATCAGGTACAACCGGTGGTGGAACCTCACGCTTCACGCCCAGGTCACTGCCCGGAGGCGCCAGTGTCCAGTCGTCCAAATGCTGGAACATGGGAGCGGGAGCCTCCCGGTGTTCCTCAAGCGTGACGCCAACGGGGTCAAGTGTCAGCCCGGACCCGGAAAGAATGCTGTCGACTTTATCGCCCGCCACTGGCAAGCGGTCGCCCGGCTCCACGGCAACGGCGCTCCCGGACCCGGCATCAGTACCCGCTGCCCCTGCTGGGGGTGTTGCAGGGGCAGGTTTTGGCTCAGCCTGTGGTTGAGCGGCGGGCGCCGCGCGCTCGGCTGCAGAGGCAACGGCGCCCTCCATGGGCTGCACATAAGCCACCATGCCGTGCTTTTGCAGCACCGCGCGGTACTTTTCCGCCTGGACTTCCTCCAGTTTGTTGCGGATAACGACTGGCTGACCGCTGAACATACGCTCAATCTGGTCCACCGTTGCCTTGAACAGGGTTCTGGCATTACTGCGGGCGGTTGCCGGGTCGGTTCCCGGTGTGCATTCACCTTTGAAGACGAGTTGGAACATCATCCTGCCTCTATGCGCTTCTGTTTTTATCCATAGTAGTTGATCCTGGCAGGCTGCGGAAATCCACACCCAGCCGATGGATTCTCTGAACATTGCAAACAATTGAAAAATTCGTGCAAAAAATACGCAAACCTGTTCGCACTCTGCGATAATCATCAGTAACTAAACGTTACATATGTTTACATTGATCGACGAACCGATTCCAAAGGAGCGGCTCTCATGGCCATCAAACGCATCACCGGCGCTCTCAGCCTGTTACTGGCACTGGCCTCGCAACCGGTCATGGCAGGCAACCTGGACGTGTTGCTAAGTGGAATCTTCCCCGATAAACAAGCTACTTACATTGGCTATGAAAGCATTGAGCGTGAAGACATTCCCGCCACATCGGCCGTCGAGCGTAAATACCTGATCGTCGATTTCAGATTCGAGTCCGAGCCCCCTCAGGAACAGCTTCAGGCCAACGTACACCGGGTCTGCATGGCTCTGCTGAAAGATCGCGAGCTGATTCGCTCGCTGTCCGACTCGGGCTACGACATGGTCGCTGTCGCCTTTGACCGCAAGTCGCAGTTCGACTGCCTCTGACACTGTCCAGTCACTGATCCCGTCCCAGAAGGCGCGGAAAGGATTCGAGAGCACTGTTCACGGAATCCAGGTTAAACGCCTCCACGTCCGCCAGCAGTTTCTCTCCATATCGGGTAACCGAGGGCGAACGGAACCGCTTACCCCATTCCAGCACCCGGTTGGCAAAATCCTTCATCTGTTCCGGATCGCCGCTTTCACGTACCGTCTCCCACTCGTCGCCAAAATCCCGTGCAAGTTGCTCCTGCAACCATCCACGCTCCTGCATGCTGAGCGTCTGTGCCAGCAGTCGTTCCGACTCCTGGGGCGTACCATCTTCTTCGGCCTGGGCACCGGTTGCCTCAACCCGAGGAAGCTTGACCGTAAAGGTGGAGCCCGAGCCAGGCTCACTCTCAACCTGCAGTTCACCGCCCATCATGCGCACCAGCTTGCGGCTGATGGCCAGGCCCAGCCCCGTGCCCCCATAACGCCGCGTGTTCTGCCCTTCCTGCTGCTCAAAGGCGTCGAAGATCTGCTCCTGCTGGCCGGGAGGAATGCCGATGCCGGTATCGGACACCGTCACAACCAACCGGTAAAAGCAGCGACGATCTGCCTCACTGGCCACCTCTTCGACCGGCTGCTTCTCCGATGACTTCCGCGGTGTGGCCGTGGCGCGGACCGTCACACCACCTTCATGGGTAAACTTGATGGCATTGCCAACAAGATTGAAAAGCACCTGCCGCAGTCGTGTTTCATCCAGCATCATCGCCGCCGGCATCTTGGAGTCAACGCTGACTTCCAGCGAGATACCCTGCTCGGTGGCGCGCAGGTCGAATATGTGGCGTACATCACTGAGCAGCCGCCGCACCGACACCGCCGAATACTCCAGCCGCATCTTTCCTGCTTCGATGCGGGACAGGTCCAGGATGTCGTTGATCAGCATCAACAGGCTGCGGCTGCCCGCGCGAATGGCATCCAGGTAATTCCGCTGCTGGGGATCCTTGACGGTATTACTGAGCAAGTCGCTGTAGCCAATCACCGCGTTCATCGGCGTGCGGATCTCATGGGACATATTGGCGAGGAATTCGCTTTTCGTCAGGCTGGCCGCCTCAGCTTCCCGCGCCAGGCGTTCCGCCTCCAGCTTGGCCGCCCGAAGTTCGTCTTCGCTGCGGCGTAGTGCGTTTTCAGATCGGATTCGCTCGTCCACCTCCCGTGACAGTTTGCGGTTCCAGTATAGGAAGATCAGCACCACCACTAAGGCGATAAGCACGATCCGGCGCACCACGGTGTAGTCCGTTTCCTGCTCGATATCCAGGTGGATCCAGCGATTGTAGATCGACTCGGTCTCGGCCGCGTCCAGACTGCCCAACGCTTTATTGAGGATACGCTGCAGTTCGGGCCGCTCCTTGCTGACGGCAAACCTCAGCTCATACTGGTAAGGCGTAATGCTCGTTATCCGAAGGTTGGACAACCCCAGGCGGGCAACGGTATAGCTGACTGCCGGAATATGAGTCACCATGACGTCGAGGTCGCCGTTGGACAGGGCCAGCAGCCCTTCCTCGATGGACGTCATCGGATACAGATCGAGATTGGGGTGGTTGATCAATAGGTAGTCATGCCCCGCCTGGCGGTTAACCACACCCACCTTTTCGTCTCTCAGCTCCCTCAATTCGCCGATAAAGCGACCGTCGTCACGGATGGCAAGGGCAATGGGAACGGTCAAATAGGCACGGCTGAACAGGAAAGATTCCTCGACCCTTGGGGTTCGGGACATTGCGGGCAGTATATCCACCTCCCCCGAACGCAAAGCGTTTTCCTCATCGGCGCTGTTGTCCATCACCTGACGGCTGAAGCGAATGTTCAGTTGTTCTTCCAGGCGTTTGACCAGATCCGGCACGAGCCCGGCAGACTGACCATTCTGGGTATACTCGAACGGCGGCCAATCCGGCCGGAAGGCCACTCGAAGATTCGGGTTTTGATTGAGAAATGCCCTCTCGTCAACCGACAGGGAAATGGCGGAGGGATCCAGTTCCGGCAACTCGGTCTGCAACCACGACTGGCGGATCGACCGGTGCTCACCGTGGTCAATCGCCAGAACTGCCTGGTTGAGCACCCGATACAACTGGTCGCGCTCCTGGTCATTCTCCTGGTGACTCTCCGCTGCCATTTCCAGCACCACGTCGACCGATTGCTGGTTCAGCAGCGTGGCCACCCCAACCCCATTGACCATGGCAGACTGCAGATAGTCCGACACCACCGGAACCGGGCCCAGAAACGCATCCGCCTGTCCTGACAACACCCTGCCAACGGCTTCGCTGATACTGGAAACCGGCACGGGTGAAAAGCTATCGACAGGGTCAAGCAATGCGAACTGGTTGGGATCGTTGGTGATCAGGGCAATGTTCGCGTCCTCAAGGTCCGAGAGCGTGCGAATGCCTGCATCATCGGCACCAACGAATATGCCATAGGTCAAACTCATCAGCGGCGAGGAAAGCACTACATTGGAAGGAGGGGAACGATGGGCCAGATGGGTACTCAACCGGGCATCCAGGGTCCCATCCTGCAACCATTCACCGAGTTGTTCTTCCGGAGCCGACACCGGCTCAATAGGCACACCAAGCTTCTCTGACAGCCGATTGAGGTAATCAATGAAGATGCCCGCCAGCTCCCCCTCGCCGGTATCAAACACCAGCGGCACCTGACCACTTCGCACCCCGACCCGGAACGATTCTCTCTCCGCCAGCCAGCGCAGATCCTCGCTACCCAGCACCGGCGCCGGAGAGGGTTGCGGCGGCTCAGCAGCGGGCACGCCGGGCACCAGAATAGCGGTCAGCAACAGCACAAAATGAAAAACGGACCTCACTGGATATCCTCACCGGTTCGGCTACAGTTCAGGGAACCATACCCGTAAATTCTTCCGATTGCATTCAGCGGGTTACCCGATCTACTCTGATCGTGCCCACAGCGTTTTAAAGCACCGGCTACCTTGGGGAGAACCATAACCATGGATACCAGCAAACACGATTTCAGCACGCTTTTTGAACAACTCGGTATGCCATCCGACAGCGTCAGCATTGAGAGTTTTATCGCCCAGCACTCGCCACTGCCCCCGGAAATTGCGTTGCAGGATGCCCCTTTCTGGTCGGAAAGCCAGTCACATTTCCTCGAAGAGGGCCTCGAGGACGACTCTGACTGGGCGGAAATTATCGATGAGCTCGATGCCCTGATGCGGCACTGAGTCAGACATCACGTCCTGCAATAAGCACCTGGTCGCGGCCGGAGTCCTTGGCGAGGTACAGAGCCTTGTCGGCCCGGTCGAACACATCGTCCTCGTCATCGTCCCCATCAAATTCCGCTAGCCCTGCCGAAAACGTCACCGACACCGGTTCTCCCCGGAAATGGAACGGCAGCTCCGCGATATGCCCGCGCATGCTATCCAATACCGACCGGGCGTTGTCCACATTGGTTTCCGGCAACAGGATCACGAACTCTTCCCCGCCAAAACGGGCGATGAAGTCGGTTGCCCTCAGCCGCTCACGGAGGGCACGGGCAACCAGTTGCAACACGCGATCACCCGCCTTGTGGCCATAGGAATCGTTCACACGCTTGAAAAAATCAATATCAAGCACACAGACCGACAGTGAATGACGATAACGCTGCCAGCGCTGATACTCGAACGACAGTCGCTCCTGCCAGGCTTCCCGGTTGGGTAATTGGGTCAGGACATCGGTAAGGGCTTTTTCGCGTTCCTCCCGGAGTTTTTCCCGGACCTGTTCCGACTGGGCCTCCATCGTCACCAGTTTTTCCTGCATGAGCTCCAGTTGCAGCGACAGGTTGCGCTCGCGCTCGGACTCCTGCTCCCGAAACCGCTCGACGGCCCCACTGATCGTCTCGAGGTGCTGGCTCACTGAGTCTTTCAGCCCGTCGAAGTCAACGCTGCTTTCCACTTGCTGGCCGAACGACCATAGCTCCTGGCGGATATCGCGATCCAATTCCTGCGAGGCATCCAGTCGCCCGGCCTGGGCATTCGCCTGCTCAGTAAAACACTGGCGCAACGCGTCCAGCCGTTCATCGAGACGCCGAAGGAAGGCCTCAAACTCCCTTTGCCCCCGGGTAACCGCGGCGATTACCAGTTCCGCCACGCTGCTCAGCCCCTCCCGCAGCTCATCCCAGTTATCGCTGCTCAACAGCGATTCCTGTAGCCGTCGGGCTCTTGCCTCCGACGCAGCCTCCAGTGTCACCTGATCCAGCATATGCCCCAGCAGTTCACCAACCCGCCGTGCAATCTTCAGGCGTTCGCTATCTTCTGTGCCAGGCATCGCCAGTTCAACGGCAGGCGAAGCCAGCGTGTTCTCGGCGGCTTCCGCCAACATCGGCTGGTCGGACGGCTCCTGGCTTCCCCGGCCACCAAACAGCCGGCCAAACCGACTTCGTTTGCGATCCTGCCCGTCACCGCTGCCCAGCCCAGTTTCCAACACCAATGCCAGATCGACCAACCATCCGGTCGCATCGAGCTGAAGGGTTTCCGGTTTCCGGAGTCGCTTCTCCAGGTCTCGAATACGGTCCTTGCCGGATTTGAACATAGGATGGGAGCGCAGTTCCGACAGCAACTGCTCGAATGTGGTTCTCAGCCGGTCCGTGGATTCAGACTTGCGGTCGTCCAGGGCCGCCACCTGACGGTCAATTCTCTCCTGCAAATCCCGCCAGCTGTCTGCGTTGAGAGGGGGCTTTCGTAACTCGTCACGAACCCGTTCCAGCAAACGGTCCAGCTCCGCAGTCTGTCCTTCGGACGCCAGACTGGTACGCACCAGCATACGCTGAAGCAGGTTTCTTTCAGCTTCCCAATGCGATTCACGCTGTTCTGAAGATTCAAGTGCCTGGAGGTACTTATCCTTCCAGGATGGGTCCGATGACATTTAGCGCTCCTGGCCCTTTTACTGGACGCCTGTTCCGTGACTGATGCCTCAACGATGCTCCGTTTCCTGCCTGTTACCGCGACGGCGAGCCCTGGGATGGCTCTGATCGTAGACCTTTGCCAGATGCTGGAAATCCAGATGAGTATAGACCTGGGTCGTCACGATGTCCGCATGGCCCAGCAACTCCTGCACCGCTCGCAGGTCACCACTGGACTCCAGCATATGGCTGGCGAAGGAATGCCGAAGCAGGTGGGGATGCAGTCTTTGGTCCGCCCCTTTCGACATTCCCCACCGGCTGAGGCGGGACTGGATACTGCGAGTACTGAGCCGATCACCTCGCCGGCTCACATACAGGGCATTCTCTCCGTCTGGCGCCATCGCTCCGCGCACGTCAAGCCACCGAGCCAGCGCCTCCAACGCCCTTCGACCAACCGGCAGGAGGCGTTCCTTGCGCCCCTTACCCAGCACCCGGACCTCCCCACCTCGGACGTCTACGGATTGGAGATCCAGCCCCGCCAGTTCCGACAACCGCAGCCCTGAGGAATACATCAGCTCGAACATGCTCAGGTCGCGAATTTCCAGCGGATCATCGGGCGTTGCGTCCAACAGGTGATTGAGCTGGTCCACATCCGCCACCTTCGGTAGACGCCTACCGGACTTCGGAGCCCGGATGTCCAACGCCGGATTGTCGACAGCCAGGTGTTCCCGTAACAGGTATTCGTAGAACCGGCGGATGGCAGACAGGTGACGAGCGATACTCCGACCGCCCAAACCTTCACGGCTGAGCTGGGCAACGTATCGTCGCAAGTCGTGGCTGGTGACCGACCGCCAGGCCGGTGACGGTAGATGCTCAACCCACGCAGCAAAGCGGTTCAGGTCATCGCGATAACTGCCGCAGGTGCGTGGTGAGTGTCGCTTCTCCGACGCCAGATAACGCAGGAACGCGGCCACAGGCTCTGCCAGTGTGGCAGCCGGGCCGGTTTCCTCGTCAGCCAGCGACATGGTCAGCGGGACTCCGCGACCACATCGGTGACAGGCAACGTGGCGGCATGCCTTTGCAGGATAGGCGGCAACAGACGGCTCAGGGTGTCGCTGATGTAGGTCAGGAAGAGTGATCCCATACTCTGGTCGAAGTACCCGGGTTCGCAACTACCCACGGCAAACACCCCGACCAATTCGTTGTTACGCAGTGGCACTAACGCCACGGAGGCAATGGGTTCCTCCCGGTCCGGGAACAGGAAACTGCGCTCGCTCTCACGGAACTGGCCACAAACGGCGCGATCCCCTTCCAGCAAGCCACCCAGGCGCGCTTTCGCCTCATCCGGCGACACCACGTGTAGGGCGCCTTGCGCCGCTGCCGGCAACTCGCTGTCGGTGAAGAGAATCACCGAGGCCGCGTCCAGACCGAAATCACCACGGATACTGTCATCAATCGCGGCGGCCATATCATTCAGGTTGCGGGCCTCGATCACCTGCATCAGCAGGCGCTTGCTCTTTTCGAACAGACGGTCGTTGTGGCGTGCAATGGACACCAGCTCTACCAACTCGCGACGCAAGGTGTCGCGCTGTTCGCGAAACAGGTGCACCTGGCGCTCTACCAGCGAGATCGCCCGGCCGCTGTCGTGGGGCAGGGTCAGGCTGCGCAGGAGCTCGTCCTGATCAATAAAGAAATCGGGGTTATTCCGCAGATAATCTGCGACGGCTTCCCGGGTGAGCCCTTCGGCCTTCTTGTGGGCCGTTTGTTCTGTCATGCTGCTCTCCTGATGGTCAGGGCCTTGATGTGGCCGGCTGGCGATGGCGATTGTTCTGTCGGTTGGTACCTGATTTTGCATCGCTGTGCCGCGTGCTCTTACGTCGTTTCGGGGGCTGGTCTGCCGGCAGGCGAAGCTGACCCTCGAAAACGCTGGCCGTCGGGCCTTCCATCATAACAGGGGCCCCCTCACCCTGCCATTCGATGACCAGGCGCCCGCCTTTCAGCTCGACGTCCACCCGGCTGTCCAGCAGCCCTCGCAGGCAGCCGGCGACCACCGCCGCACAGGCGCCACTGCCGCAGGCCATGGTTTCGCCGGAACCACGCTCGAACACCCTCAGGCGAACGCGGGTCCGGTCAATAATCTGCAGGAACCCGATGTTGGCCCGCGCCGGGAACCGCGGATGGCTCTCAAGCCTGGGGCCAAACTCGCCTACCGGGGCGGTATCCACGTCATCCACCAATAGCACCCCATGGGGATTGCCCATGGAGACGGCACTGAGTTCCACGGTATCACCGCCGAGTTCCACCGTGTACACGTCCTTGCGGCGGTCGGCAGCGAACGGGATGGCCGGAGGATTGAGTTCAGGAACCCCCATATCGACGGTGACCATGCCTGCACGTCCGACTCTCAATTCGATAACGCCCTTGGCGGTCTGAACCCGGATCACCTTCTTGTTGGTCAGGCGCTGGTCGCGGACAAAGCGGGCAAAACAGCGGGCCCCGTTGCCGCACTGCTCGACTTCCGAGCCATCGCTGTTGAATATCCGGTAGCGGAAGTCCACATCGGGAAGCCCCGGGGGTTCAACCACCAGCAGCTGATCAAAGCCAATGCCGAAATTCCGGTCGGCCAGTTCGCGGATCATCTCCGGGCGCAGGCGAAAGGGCTGGCTGATGGCGTCCACCACCATGAAGTCGTTCCCAAGACCGTGCATCTTGGTGAAGTTAAGCATTGGGCCCTGATTGCGCCGGGACTGACTCATCTCCGCCTCTCCACTCATTCCGGCAAACAGCTTTCTGGGCCAAGCTGTTCTTCCAGGGTTTCCCGCCGACGCACAATGTGCACCTGTTCACCATCAACCATCAGTTCCGGTGGACGGTTACGGGTGTTGTAGTTGGAGCTCATCACAAAACCATAGGCCCCGGCGGACCGAACCGCCAGCAAATCGCCCGCCTGGAGTCTCAGCTTGCGATCCTTGCCGAGGAAATCACCGGTCTCACACACCGGCCCAACCAGGTCCCACGCTTTCTCGTCACCGTCGTTGCGGGGCGTTACCGGGACAATGGATTGCCACGCGCTGTAGAGCGCGGGACGAATCAGGTCGTTCATTGCCGCATCTATGATGGCGAAGTTGCGATGTTCAGTGCACTTGAGGAATTCCACCCGCGTCAGCAAGATGCCGGCGTTGGCGGCAATGGACCGCCCCGGCTCCATGATCAGCTCCAGCGACCGATCGCCCAGGCGTTCCGCCAGCGCGGTCACATAATCCGACGGTTGCGGCGGCTGCTCCTGATCGTAGGTGACCCCCAGGCCACCGCCCATGTCCAGATGCCGGATATTAATATTCTTTTGCGCCAGGGCATCGATCAGTTCCAACACACGGTCCAGCGCATCGAGGAAAGGTGACACCGACGTGAGCTGCGAGCCGATGTGACAATCCACACCTTGTATGTCCAGGTTTGGCATGGCAGCGGCACGCTCATAGACGGCCGGAGCTTCCGCAATGTCGATGCCGAACTTGTTCTCTTTCAGCCCCGTGGAAATATAGGGGTGGGTACCGGCGTCCACGTCCGGATTCACACGCAGGGAAACCGGCGCCCTGACACCGAGCTCACCCGCCACTTCGTTCAGGCGATCCAGTTCGGTGTCGGACTCCACATTGAAACAGCGAACACCGGCCTCGAGGGCGCGGCGCATTTCCCAGCGCTGTTTGCCGACCCCGGAAAAGACGGTTTTCGCAGGATCCCCGCCAGCACGGATCACCCGCTCCAGTTCTCCGGCAGACACAATATCAAAACCGGCGCCGAGCCTTGCCAACACGTTCAGCACGGCGATATTACTGTTGGCCTTGACGGCGTAGCACACCAGGTGTGGCCGACCGGCAAGCGCATCATCATAGGCGCGGTAATGGCGCTCGAGGGTGGCGCGGGAATAGACATAGGCTGGCGTACCAAAACGCCGGGCAATGTCCTCAACCGCCACGTTCTCAGCGAACAATTCACCGCTGCGGTAATTGAAGTGATCCATGGATTTCCTGAGCCTGTTATCGGGGCAGCCTGCCGAACCTAGTGGTCTTCAGCCGGTTCGCTGCTGTCGTGTTCGCTGGATTTCTGACTGGGTGCGGCCTGCTCGGTTGCGGCATCGTCACTGGCAGGTGCCTGACGATACAACGGCCCCTTCTGGCCACACCCAACCAGAAACACGACCATCACCAGCAGGAACGTAAGTGTCTGTCCTGGCTTCATGGGTAGCTGCCCCCGTTGTCTGTATGCACGCAGTATACCTGAGTGAGGCCGCGCCCGGCGAGATGCTACCACCCACGATTCCGGATACTACAGATGCCGGTTCAGCAAATCTTCCAACTCGGTACGGTAGTAGAGATACTGGATGGTCTGGATATGCTGCTGGTATATCTGTGGATCCAGGTCATGGGGTAGGTGAACATCCGTCAGGTAGACCGGGTAGCGCTCGTCACTTTGGCGGAGCGAACGAATATAGTGGGCCACCGCGGGTATCAGCTGGTCTCCATACTCCTGGACGGTAAATTCCTGGTCGCCACAGAAAATATCGAAACGCACCTGAGAGTCACCCTCCTGAATACCGATAGCCTGTACATCCAGCCCGGGCAGGCGCACGTTGCTGTCGGCGTCCGGCCGCCTCTCCGCACGCCACTGACTGTCGCGAAGCACCATCTCATAGCACTGGACACCTGCAACATCGGTCACGGCGTCCAGTTGTCGCAACTGCCGGCGTTCAATCAGGTTCTCCAGGAATCGCAGCAAGGGCACCAGCAGGAAGCGACGATTGGTGTAACCCTGCTGCCAGCAGAACACCGATCCCAGTTCATCCACGACCCACACCTTCGCGGTCTCTCCTGTGACCCGGTAGAACACCTGAATGTTATCCGGCTCGCTGGCATGGCACACGGCGCGTAATGGCAGGTCATCCAGCAAGGCGTATTGGTCAAACACCACTGGCACGTAGGATTCCTGCGGTTTGGACAGATACGCCATCAGTGCTTCGTTGCTGTCCAGGGCCACGAATCCGGGCTCAGCGCCACTGAATTGAAGCAGGAAGTATCGCCGATCCATCTCGATGACGTAACGCAGGGGATGAGGGCCAACACCGCCGGCGAAGAAATAACGCATCACGTCCATGAACAGCTCGCGTACGCGCCGGGCTATGGCGGCTCCGTGGCCTGTGCTGTGGCTATGAACCATGATATCCGGCAACCGGTCCGGAGCGTTGGCGACTGATGCCAGCACGTTTTTGAGGCACTGCACCAGCGTGTCTCCGGCAGCGTAGTGCTGCAAACTCACCTCGTGCCAGCTATTGAAGGTGACCTGGTCAATGGTATTCACAAGGTTTTCCCGTCCACCGCTGAAGCCCAGTGAATCGTGACGGGCGCTAAGCTTGTGCAAGCCCCGCTCGGTCAGATAGGCCTGAGGGTCGACCCCGACATTGACAAACAGCAGGTTGCGCAGCGGGTGCACACCCCGGGAAAGCGCCTCCCGGCCAGCCGGCTCCACCGGGAATGGCAGGAACGCACCAAGTGCATCCAGCATTTCCCGCAGTTCTGCCACCGAGGCAATGCTGCTGCCGGCTCGCACATTCAACCGTGTGGCCCGGGTCAGCAAGCCGTTGTAATAGCCCCACACCAACAGTTCACTGAGATTGCCCGAACGGCGTATGACCGGTTGCCAGAGCGCATCTGACGGGTCCTCAAGATCACGGTATAGCAACCAGCCGTCGTGACCAGCCGAACCACCCTGTTCCGACTGGTGATGGAACGCAAGATTCTCTTCTGCCAGGGAGGGGGCTAGCCCGGGGTTGATCTGCTCTACCTTCCCGGCCTTACGCTGAAACGCCGCATACAACTTACGCCCCAGCAGGTTCATGTCATTGCTGGTGATGGCCGCACGGGTGCCATGATCCCGAGCCAGCCGAGACAACAGCCGGTAGCTGTGGGTCAACTCGGCCACCACGGCCCGCCGAAGGGTGACCACGTCCTCTGCGCGCCAGCGGATCCGGTTGTCCAGGTTTTTCAACTCAGCAGCCGACCAGCCCCAGGAGTCCACCAGGGCCTGCAACAGCCTGGCTCTCCAGCCTGAGAGGGTCTGTGCCGAACGGGTAAGCGGCAGGCCTGCCTTGAGATAAAGGCTCTGACGCACCAGGACCAGGCGTTGGGGGGCATCTTCTTCAAGCAGCCACTGCTCAAGGCGTTCGTAAAGCAGTACGTAGGGATCGAGCCGGTCAGGGTTGGTTTCACCGGAATACACCGCCGCCTTGAAGACCCGGGACAGCAGTGGTTTCTCATCGCTCTCTTGGCTCTCATTACTACGGGCATAACACTCGATCAGCAGCAGCTTGAGGATCGACTTCCAGGGCATGTCGATGCCTTTGTACAACTGCCAGACTCCAGCCCCCAGAAACTCTTCCTGCGGTATCGAGGACACGGGGCCGAAATCAATGTACTCATCACCCCGGATAAAACGGCAGTCAATCAGCTGCCGGGCGCACTCGTCATAGCGTCGCTCATCCTCCACGGGGACCAGCCACCACAATGGATAACGGCCGCCAAGATGAATGCTCGTGCGGTAGAATTCGTCCAGCAGCAAATAATGCTGTGAACTGCCGCAGTTTTCCCCGGTCACTTCCGCTCGCTGCCTTCCGGCACGCCAGTCAGCGGCGGAAAACACAAACACATGAAGCTCAACCCCCAGGCTTTCGGCCCAGATGGACAGACTTTGAGCCTTACGTTCCAGGCAACGCACGCCCCGCTCCGAGAGATCCGGGCGATGACACAGCCAGATATCCAGATCACTGGCCACCGAATGGCCCAGGGTCCCGGGGCTGCCCATCAGGAAGAGGGCTTCCAGGTCTGGTTTTCTGCGCCCCTCGTCCTTGAGTGAAAAGGTTCTTGCCAGGCGCCGGGCAGCGTTCAGCGTGGACTCAGGGGGCCGATAGTGGCTCAGTCCGTAAGGGCAGTCGCTGTCGAGATAGCCGGGCAAAGCCGGGTGATTAAGATGGAACACCAGTGGCAACACTTCAAGGACAGCCTGTTGCCGATAGGTCAGGGCCGAATGGGCACGATCCCAGCGCTCCCGGTTGACAGCCATGAACCGGTCCCGCAGCCGGCGCAGCGTTTTTCGGTCTATACCCTCATCAAAGTCCAGGGCAATAGGAGCGGTTTGGATGGTCAAGGCGACTCCGCGGGAGAGGTTCTTTCCGATACCATTATCAGTATGATGACCGAATCGTGGCAAAATCGGCAAAAAAATAAAAGCGGGAGAACATTAGCACGCTCCTGCCACAACCTGGCTGAGGCTTTTCCGTCGTGAAAGAATTCTTTATCCGTCGAGACCGTTCCGACACCCCCCAGGGTGCCGAACGTCGAACCCTGATCCGCATCAACGACGACGGCGTGATCCTGTTCGCTGATCATCACGCCGAGGCAGTGTTGGGCTACGACGCCAGCGAACTGGAGGGTCGCAAGGTTCAGTGCATCCTGGCCGCACGCCAGGACGATCCCTTTGCACCGGCCCATCGCCACCGAATTGATAATGGCGAGTCGATACTGATCACCTTCCGCCACAAAGAAGGCTTTTTCTTCACAGCGGGTCTCAGCCTGCGCATGGACATTCGCGATTCCGACCAGGCCGCCAGCGCATTTATAAGCCAGCGGGACCATTCCCCCATCGACCACCGCCTGATTCGGCTGACTGAAACTTCGGCCGGCGTTGGCATCTGGGAGCTGGACCTCCACAGCAATGAGCTGATCTGGACGGACGGCATGTATCATTTGCTGGAATTAAGACCCGGTAGCGAAATCACGCCCGAACAGGCACTTTTCTACTGCCAGTCCAGCCAGGGCAGGATACGCGCCCTGTTCCGTCGCTGCATCCGCACCGGGCAGCCCTTCTCCCTGACGCTGGATCTGATAACCGCGCGACAGAACGTTCGCCAAGTGACGTTGACGGGCCGGGCCCTGAAAGCCGGCGAACGGATACAGCGACTGGGCGGAACGCTGGTTGACCACACGCCTGAGCGCAATCACACCCTCGCCCGCCAGCAGGCGGAGCAAATGCTTGGCGCCACGATCAACGCCACCAACGACCTGGTGGTCGCCGTTGATCGCCAGCTAAACCTGTTGCATTTCAACCGCGCCTTCAGTCGCCAGTTCGAGATTACCTTCGGCCTCCGGCCGGAATCCGGAAGCAACCTGAGCGCCGT
Organism: Marinobacter sp. M5B; assembly: GCF_042604615.1. Classification (NCBI taxonomy): domain Bacteria; kingdom Pseudomonadati; phylum Pseudomonadota; class Gammaproteobacteria; order Pseudomonadales; family Marinobacteraceae; genus Marinobacter; species Marinobacter sp. M5B. Next base: position 792,047 of record NZ_CP156894.1, on the reverse strand, counting down.
ATTGCAGGGCTTCCCCAACGAACGACGGCTTATCGAGCGACTCTGGCACCGCGCCTTCGAACGCGACAGCTTCGTGGTGGAAATGCCCATGGCGCAGCAGCACCGGGAGCTGCCCCTGTACGAGATCCACTATCAACGCCTGACTAATGACCAGGGCGACGTGATTGGCGCCGTTCATGTGGCCCGGGACATCAGCGACCGCCTGCAGAATTCCTCCAGCAGCGAATACCGCGTCCAGCATGATCCGGTCACCGGCCTGATGAACCGCAAAGCCTTCCTGGGCCGCCTGCAACGAACACTGGAGCAGAAGCCACGGCGGGAGAGCAGTGACAGCCTGCTCTATCTCGACCTGGATGGGTTTGACCACTTCAACGACATCGCCGGCAGCGGCACCTGCGACCGTTACCTGCGTGAGCTGGCCGGCAATCTCGGGGTCAAGATCCGACAGCGGGATGCGCTGGCACGACTGGCCGGCGACACCTTCGCCCTGCTGATCGAAAACTGCCCCGAAGCGCGCGCCCGCAAGATTGCCGACAGCATTCTCGAGCTGATCGGCGGCTTCGTGTTCCACTGGCAGGACAAGCAGTTACAGACAACGGCCAGTGGCGGCCTGCTGTTTCTGGACGACGACGCGCCCACCGATTCCGAACAACTGCTGACCCAGGCGGCTGACCTGTGCCACACCGCAAAAACGTCCGGTCGCAACCGGATTCATGCCGCCCGGGCCATGTCCCTGTCGCTGGACGAGGGCACGGCCAACGAGGTGCTGGCACAAATCCAGCAGGCACTCGACAGCGGCTACCTGAAGCTTGAATACCAATCGCTGCGCCCCGTGGCCAGCGTTACGTGGGGCGACCACATCGAAATACTGACCCGGATTCCCGGTGAGACGCCTGACAGCCCTCCCCTGACCCCGGACGCTTTCCTGCCCGTTGCCGAACGATTTGACCTGGCCAAGCGCCTGGATCGCCAGGTGATCCGTCAGACCCTGGCCTGGCTCGAACAGCACCGTCTGCTGGAGCCGCGCCTCAAGTACTGCGGCTTCAACCTGTCCCTGGCGAGCGTACTGGATGACTCGTTTGCGGACTTTATGGAAGCCGCACTGAAAGGATCACCCTTTGCCCCGGAATGCTTCTGCCTGGAGATAAGGGAAGCCCACGCCACCCAATACCCGGACGATGTCGCGGTGCTGTGCGACAGCCTGCACCGCATTGGCTGCCGGGTAGCGCTGGATGGTGCGGGAGCGTCGGTGGAAAGTTATGGCCTGGCGGCAAAGCTGCCGGTGGACATCATCAAGCTGGACCACAAGATCATGCAGCACCTGAACGACGATCCAGTGCAGCAGGTAATGGTAGAGGCGCTTCATAAAATAGCGGAAGCCTCGGGCAAGGTGACGGTCGCCACCTTCATTGAGAACGACGACACCCTCCGAAAGGTACGAACCCTTGGAATTCACTACGGCCAGGGCTTCCGCCTCTACCGGCCACGCCCACTGGAGGAGCTGAAACCGGTGGAGGTTACCCTGACCACGGGGAAGATCGGCGGCTAGCTAGAGTGCCTGGCGCGCGCGTGCGACTGCAGCGCGCACCTGCTTCGGCGCAGTGCCGCCAAGGTGATCACGCGCCTGCACGGAGCCTTCCAGCGTCAGCACATCGAACACGTCTTCGCCGATGACGTCGGAGAAGCGGGTGAGTTCTTCCGTGGTCATCTCCGAGAGGTCACGCCCTTCGGCAACGCCAAACGCAACCGCTTTGCCCACAATTTCATGGGCATCGCGGAAAGCCACGCCCTTCTTGACCAGATAGTCCGCCAGATCAGTTGCGGTGGAGAATCCCCGCTTGGCCGCCACGCGCATGTTGTCGGCCCGCGCTTCGATGGCCGGGATCATATCCGCGTAAGCCTTGAGGCAGCCTTTCACGGTGTCCACGGTATCGAACAACGGCTCCTTGTCCTCCTGATTGTCCTTGTTATAGGCCAGCGGCTGGCTCTTCATCAGGGTCAGCAAACTGATCAGGTGGCCGTTCACCCGGCCGGTCTTGCCACGTACCAGTTCGGGCACGTCCGGATTTTTCTTCTGGGGCATGATCGACGACCCGGTGCAGAAACGGTCCGGCAGGTCGATGAAATCAAACTGGGCAGAGGTCCACAACACCAGTTCTTCGCTGAAGCGCGACAGGTGGGTCATCAACAGGGCGGCAAAGCTGCAAAATTCGATGGCAAAATCCCGGTCACTCACGGAATCCAGGGAATTCTCACTGGCCCGATCAAAGCCCAGCAATTTTGCAGTGATGCCGCGATCAATCGGATAGGTTGTGCCCGCCAGCGCCGCAGCACCCAAGGGCATCACATTCACACGCTTGCGGCAGTCCTGCAGGCGCTCGGCATCCCGCACCAGCATTTCGTACCAGGCCAACAGGTGATGACCGAAGGTAACCGGCTGAGCGGTCTGCAGGTGGGTAAATCCCGGCATGATAGTCTCGGCTTCGCGCTCGGCCAGATCCAGCAGGCCGGCTTGCAGGCGCCGAAGCTCTTCGGCGATGACGTCGATTTCGTCGCGCAGGTAGAGGCGAATATCTGTGGCCACCTGATCGTTGCGGCTGCGACCGGTGTGCAACTTCTTGCCCGTGATGCCAATCCGATCCGTCAGTCGCGCTTCAATGTTCATGTGCACGTCTTCCAGACTGACCGACCACTCAAAGGTGCCGGCCTCAATGTCCGCCTTGACGGCTTTCAGGCCGTCAATAATAGTGTCACGCTCTTCCACAGTCAGCACACCCACTTCCGCCAGCATGGTGGCATGGGCAATGGACCCGGTAATATCGTGATGGTATAGGCGCTGATCAAAGCCCACGGAAGCGGTGAAACGCTCCACAAAGGCATCGGTGGGTTCGGTGAAACGACCGCCCCAGGGTTTCTCGGCGCTCTTGTTCTGATCCGTCATGGTCTATCTTTCCTGCTGACAGCCCGGCATCATTCTGCGGGAATGGGTAAATGGAATATCGCAGGATTATAGCATTCCGCGGCGCCCAGTTGCCCTCCCCTAATCAGGAACAGGAATCAGGAACAGGTCCAATGGCCGCAAGACACAACAGGGAACGCCCAGCCCAGGCAGTCGCGGACAGCGACGCCGATTTCTATGTGCCGGACCTGTGCCGGGTCAGGGCCGTTTTCCTGCTGGTGGTCACCAGTGAACTGCTGGTGCTGGTGCTGTCCATCGTTCAGGCCGAAAGCCACTGGATTGACTGGAACTACTTCGGCCTGCTGTCCCTGTTCGTGCAATGGACGGTGCTGACCAGCGCCGCCCTGATCTGCCCCATGCGGCGCTGGCTCTCACGGCTGACGGTTACCCGTGCCACAACGGTGATTGTTACCATCGTGATGCTGGATGTGCTGGCCTTCAGCCTCTTCGCAGACAGCGTGCTACACCCGCAACCCGGCCTCGAAGCCTGGCAGGGCGTGGCCAAGAAACTGCTGCTGGCGCTGTTGATCACACTGATGGTGCTGCGATACTTCTACCTGCAGTTCCAGTGGCAACAACAGCGGGAGTCAGAAATGCAGGCCCGGCTGACCGCCCTGCAGGCACGAATCCATCCACACTTCCTGTTCAACAGCATGAACACCATTGCCAGCCTGATTGTCGTTAACCCGGAACGGGCCGAAGACGCCGTGCTGGATCTGTCCGAACTGTTCCGCGCCAGCCTGCGCACCGGTGACCGCCTGATTCCTCTGAGCGCCGAACTGGACCTGTGCAAACGCTACCTGGCCATTGAAAAGCTTCGTCTTGAAGACCGGCTGACACTGGAATGGCATATCGAAGATGGACTGGAACAACAGGCCATCCCTCCCCTGACCCTCCAGCCACTGGTCGAAAACGCCATTTATCATGGCATTCAGCCCCGTCCGAACGGAGGTACCGTAAAGGTTGAGGCCTACCGCAAGGGCCCCTCGGTCTACCTGATGGTGCAGAACCCGCGCCCGGATTCTGACCAGGGTAGCCACGAAGGCAACCGAATGGCGCTGGCCAACATTCAGTCCCGCCTGCACGCTCTGTTCGGTGAGCCCGCCGTGCTGAAACACAGCCACCAGAATGATATCTATACTGTCACTCTCCGGCTGCCATGGCAGACAGCGAGTGGCAACGGAAAACCGGCAACAGGGAGCAAGTAGGCAAGCATGGGCGACAACAATCACCGCAGCGTACTGATTGCCGACGACGAACCTCTCGCCAGGGAGCGGATACGCCGACTGGTGGAGGCGTTGCCTGGCTACAATGTCTGTGACGAGGCTGGCGACGGCGACGAAGCACTGGAGAAAACCGCGCGCCTGGCGCCGGACATCCTGCTGCTCGATATCCGCATGCCGGGTACCGATGGCATGGAAGCCGCCCGACGGATGGCTTCGTTGGAGGCCCCTCCGGCCATCATCTTCTGCACCGCTTATGATCATTACGCCATCCAGGCGTTCGATGTACACGCGGTGGCCTACCTGCTCAAACCGGTACGTCGTGAAGCGCTGGCTGACGCCCTCAATCGGGCTGGCCGAGTCAACCGGGTGCAATTGCAGGCGCTGACTGAAAAGCAATCGGGTACGGATGAACAGCTGGCCATCCGCACCCACCGCGGGACTGAACTGATCGACATCCAGGGCATTCTGTACTGCGAAGCCGATCAGAAATACGTCACCATCCATCACCTGCGCGGCGAAACCGTCACCGATTACACCCTGAAAGAACTGGAAAGCACCTACTCGCAATACCTGCTGCGAATTCACCGACACACCCTGGTAGGCGTGCGCTATATCCGAGCGCTGCTGAAACAACGGGATGGCCAGAACCTGATTGATCTGACAGACCAGCACGGGCAACTGCCCGTGAGCCGGAGACACGCCGCCTCTGTACGGCAATGGCTAAAGGAGCATCGCCCCGGGTAGCCTGGGCGCACAACATTCGGCTCCACAATTTGCCTCACAAAGAGTACCCTTGGCGTACCATTTTTCAGATCCGGCAACGTACACCATGTCAAAACGAACCCTTCGCATTGCAACCCGCAGCAGCGCACTGGCGTTGTGGCAGGCGGAATTTATCAAGTCTGAACTCGAGCGGCTCCACGACAACGTGATCGTGGAACTGGTCAAGATCAAAACCCAGGGCGACAAGATCCTGGATGTGCCGCTGGCCAAGATTGGCGGCAAGGGTCTGTTCGTCAAGGAACTGGAAGAGGCCATGCTGGCAGGCAGTGCCGACCTGGCGGTGCACTCCATGAAAGATGTGCCGATGGAGTTTCCGGAAGGGCTGGGGCTGGTGGCCATCTGTGAGCGGGAAGACCCCACCGATGCGTTCGTCAGCAATGACTACGATAACGTGGACGCCCTGCCCCACGGCGCCGTAGTCGGCACTGCCAGCCTGCGCCGGGAAGCCCAGTTGCGTGCCTACCGGCCCGACCTGGAAATCCGCACCTTGCGTGGCAACGTCAACACCCGCCTGGCAAAGCTGGATGCCGGCGATTACCAGGCCATCGTCCTGGCCAGCTCCGGGCTCAAACGCCTCGGTTTCCATGACCGTATCCGCTACTGCCTGCCAGACAGTATATCCCTGCCTGCCGTGGGCCAGGGTGCGCTTGGCATCGAATGCCGCCTCGATGATGCCGAACTGATCGCCATGCTGGAGCCCCTGGATCATCGCGACAGCTCGGACCGAGTGAAAGCGGAACGGGCCCTGAACCGGCGATTGCAGGGCGGCTGCCAGGTACCCATCGCGGCCTACGCGTTGCTGGAAGACGATGACATGCTCTGGCTTCGGGGACTCGTGGGCGCCGTCGACGGCACCCAGGTATTCCGCGTTGAAGGCCGCGCGCCCCGCAGCGAAGGCGAGCGCCTTGGACGCGAACTGGCGGAAGACCTACTCGCACTGGGTGCAGACAAGGTACTGGCTGACATCTATGGCCACACCCCAACCTGATTCGCTACCCCTTGAGGGCCGGCGGATACTCATCTGCCGGCCACAACCGGAAGCCGACCGGCTGGCCTCGCGCTTTTGCGATGCCGGCGCCGATGCGCGGGTCATGCCGCTTATCGCCCGCGAGCCGCTCCCGGAAGACCCCGCAACCCGCACGCTGATCCTCAACTTGGACGAGTTCGCCCACGTCATTGCCGTCAGCCCCTATGCCGCCGCCTTGCTGCTCGACTGGCTGGACGAGTGGTGGCCCCAGACACCCACCGACATCCACTGGTACGGCGTCGGGGCAGGAACCGCCACGGTGCTGAGCAACTATGGCCTGGAAACGCGGCAACCGGAAACCGGCCACACCAGCGAAGATTTGCTACAGTTGCCGGAGCTGGCCACACTGGAGCACGAAAAGGTTCTGGTGGTGCGCGGACAGGAAGGCCGGGAACTGATCCCGCAAACCCTGGAACGCAGAGGCGCGCGAGTCACCGTGCTGCCCCTTTATCGTCGCTTCTGTCCCGACTATGATAAAGCGACGCTGAACGCGATGCTGAACGACTTTTCCCCCGAGGCCATCGTCACACTGTCGGGAGAAACATTGAACAATCTCATCGCACTCAGTGACAATACCGGCCATAATCTTGAAAACACTTTACTGGTTGTCCCCGTTGAGCGGATTGCCGAACAAGCACGTCTGGCCGGCCTCCGGCGAACGTGTATACCAGGAAGCCTTGCCGATAGCTCGATTGTGGCTGCAGTTGCAGAACAACTTGCCAGCCTGGACGGAGGCTCCGGAAACACCAAGTAAGGATGCCCGTGACAGAATCAAACGCACAACTGCCTGCCCCGATCGAAAAGCATCAGCAAACACGGCAAAAACTGTGGCCCCTCTGGATCATTACACTACTGGCGCTCGCCCTGGCCGTTGCCCTGGCTCTTTGGAGCTGGCAGCAATGGAACAACTACCAGGCACTGCAACAGTCCATCACCGATCTGGAGAGTGACACCGAGCAACTGGACCGGATGTACGGCCAGACCGGCAGCGAGCAGAGCCGTCGCCTGCAGGCGCTGGAAGACAAGCTGTCTGAACAGCGTGAACTGATCGCGACCCAGCAACGGCAGATCGACCACAACGCCCGTGAACTGCTGGAGGCCGGAAACCGCACTCGTACTGACTGGCTGCTGGCCGAGGCGGAATATCTGCTGAGGGTGGCCAACCAGAGGCTCATGATCGAAAAGGACATTCGCGGGGCCTTGGCGGCACTGGAATCCGGTGATGAAGTTCTGGCGGAATCAGACGATATCGGCGTTTACCCGGTTCGCCAGCAACTGGCCAAGGAAATCCTGGCGCTCAAGGGCATTGTCGATGTCGACCGCACCGGGCTCTACCTGAAACTGGAAGCGGCCATCGACAGCATCCACCAACTGACAGACAGTGCACTGATTCATGATCGCGCCCCAGGATTTGTCAGTAGCGGCGAGAACCCGGAAGCCGATGCTTCCGGGCAGGGCCTGGTTGCCGAGGGATGGCACAAGGTCAAGCAAACCCTGTCTCAGGTGGTTGTGGTCCGCAGGCTCGATGAGCCGGTCAAACCCCTGCTGTCTCCGGAGCAAAGCGCCTATGCACGGCTCAATCTGCAGTTGATGCTGGAAGAAGCCGAGCTGGCCGTACTTCGCGGTCATCAACAGCTCTACTCACGCTCCCTGACCAAAGCCAGCAATGCCATCAATAATTGGTACGACAGCAGCAACACCCGCATCATCGCGCTCTCGCAGACCCTGGAGGAACTCTCACAAAAGAACGTTGACCCGGAACTGCCAGACATCAGCCGCTCACTGGAACTGCTCAAGGCGCGACTGGCCGGTCGACTGGACAACGGAGAGGCCGAAAAGAATGGCAGCAACGGTGAACAGGGAGACGCATCATGATCCGCATTTTGCTGATCATCCTGGTCGCCTTACTGCTGGGCACCGGGCTTGCGCTGGGGTTGCAGTACGACCTTGGCTACATCCGCATCAGCCTGGGCAACTATCTGATTGAAACCAATTTCTGGATTGGTCTGGCGTTGCTGGTACTGCTGGTGGCAGCCTCCGTGCTAACCATCAATCTGTTCCGTCGACTGCGCCATGGCACCGGCATGGTCGCCGGCTGGCTGGCCCGCAGCAATGAACGCCGGGCCCGGCGCCGAACCACTCAGGGGCTGCTGGCCCTGGCGGAGGGTAACTGGCCACGTGCCCGCAAGCTGCTCACTTCTTCAGCAGAGCACGCGGACACGCCACTGATCAACTACCTGGCAGCGGCCCAGGCCTCGTTTGAATCCGGCGATCACGAGGCCGTTGACGAACTGTTGCGCAAGGCCTTTGAAAGCACCCCGGGCTCCGACATGGCCGTGGGCATTACTCAGGCCCAACTGCAACTGGCAGGTAACCGACTGGAGCAGGCCCTGGCAACCCTGGTGCGGCTGCGCAAGCAGGCGCCCCACCATCCGTTTGTACTCAAGTTGCTGAAAAACACCTATGTGCGCCTGGAAGACTGGCGTGAGCTGTCCCGCCTGTTGCCGGAAATCCGCAAGCGCAACCTGATGGAGAGTGAAGAACAGGGCGACCTGGAACGCCTGGTTTGGCAAAACCTTCTGCAGCGTGCCGCAGAGGAGTGCCGCCGCCACTCGGGTGAGCCTTCAGCGTCCCTTGAGCCTCTCACCAAACTTTGGGATGAGCTGCCAGGGTTTCTCCGCCGTGACGAACACACCATTCGGGAGTATGCCCGGCTGCTTGCCGATCTGGGCGACGAAGCCCAGGCTGAAACCCTGCTGAGGAAAGTCCTGCGCAATCACTGGGGTGATGAACTGGTCAATCTTTATGGCCGCGTAAAAGGCCTGAAGCCGGATGAGCAGTTGCTGGTAGCGGAGCAGTGGCTGAAGGATCGTCCCAACAATGCAGAGCTGCTGTTGGCACTCGGCCGTCTGAGCCTGCGCAACGAGCTCTGGGGCAAGGCGCGGGAGTATTTCGAAACCAGCCTTCGGCTACGCCGCAGCCGTGAAACCATGGCCGAGCTGAGCCGCCTGAATGCTCACATGGGCGAGGGTGAGAACAGTGTGAAGCTGTTGATGCAGGGATTGGTTAACGATAGTGGGTTGCCGGATTTGCCGATGCCCAAGGCCTGAGGGGCTGGCCCCGGGTCTCAACCTCTCGGGGCGTATTCCAGTACATCGGAGAAAAATGCTTCCTGCGGCAACCCCACCTCCAGTAACGCATCCATCAAGGTATAGACCATCGTCGGCGAGCCGCTGGCGTGAACTTCCACGTTGCTCCAGTCCATGCCCGACGCCAGCACGGTTCGCACCAACTGGTCGTGGTGGCCACTCCACTCGTTGTCTTCGTCATCCCCTACCACGGGCAGGAAGGTAAAGGGCGGCCATTCTTCCTGCCACTGCTGGGCCAGGGATCGCAGGTACATATCCTCGTGGCGGCGAACGCCCCAGTAGAACTTCACAGGCTTGTCGTAAGACGTGTTCTGCAGGTAGTCCACCAGGCTCTTCATTTGGGCAAACCCCGTTCCGGCGGCGACCAGCAACAGCGGTTTGTCCGGCGCGGACGCCAGGCACGCGCGGCCGTGGGGTAATTCAACGGTCACCTCTCCGCCAGAGGTCAATGCATCAATCACTTTCTGTGCAGACACCCACTCCGGTGTCGCCTGAATGTGCAGCTCAATCAATTCTTCAGACGGACTGCTGGCGATGGAAAAATAACAGGGGTCTGTATCCGGCAGATTCACGGACAGGTACTGGCCGGCGTGAAACGACAGTTCCCGGCGACGGGGCAGTTGCAGTTCCACACGGTAAACATCGTGGCTGATGGAACGAACGTCCACCACCTTTGCCTGGAACTTGCGAGGCTGGTTGTCTCCGGCTGCCATAACGGCGTCTATCTCCAGTTCAAGGTCACTGAGCGCCAGGGTGCGACACATCATCAGTCGCCCGGTGACCGGAATTGTGTGTTGATTGCGGGTATTCAGGGCCTCGCCACTGACCAGGCGAGCCTCACAGAGCTCGCACACGCCATTGCGACAGGCGGCGGGAACCGCAATGCCCGCCCTGCCGGCTGCCGTAAGCAGCGTCTCGTCGGCGGCTGCGGTAAAGGACAATACCGCCGGCACGAGTTGAATACGACATTCACGGCTGGCCATATCAATCGGGGCGATCGGATGAAACTTCAATCCCCAGGCTGTCCCAGATGTCGTCCACACGCCTTTTGACGTCGTCGGACATGGTGATGGGCGTGCCCCACTCCCGATCAGTTTCGCCCGGCCACTTGCTGGTGGCGTCCATCCCCATTTTCGAGCCCAGCCCGGACACCGGCGAAGCGAAGTCCAGGTAGTCGATGGGAGTGCTCTCAACCAGCGTGGTATCCCTGGATGGGTCCATGCGAGTGGTCATGGCCCAGATCACGTCTTTCCAGTCCCGTGCGTTTACGTCGTCGTCGGTAACGATCACAAACTTGGTGTACATGAACTGCCGCAGGAATGACCATACTCCCATCATCACCCGTTTGGCATGGCCGGGGTACTGTTTCTTCATGGTCACCACTGCAAGACGGTAGGAGCACCCCTCGGGAGGCAGGTAAAAATCCACAATCTCGGGGAACTGCTTCTGCAGGATGGGAATGAAGACTTCGTTCAGTGCCACACCCAGAATGGCGGGCTCATCGGGTGGGCGGCCAGTGTAGGTACTGTGGTAAATCGGGTCCTTGCGGTGCGTCACCCGCTCCACGGTGAACACCGGGAATTCATCCACTTCGTTGTAATAACCGGTATGGTCCCCGAACGGGCCTTCCGGCGCTACGTCGTCCGGATAGATGAACCCTTCCAGCACAATCTCGGCACTGGCCGGCACCTGCAGATCGCTGAGACCACACTGCACCAATTCGGTTCTTCCGCCGCGAAGCAGGCCAGCAAAGGCGTATTCCGATAACGAATCCGGCACCGGCGTCACCGCACCCAGGATGGTCGCCGGGTCCGCCCCAAGGGCGACGGCCACAGGATAGGGTTTACCCGGGTTGGCCTTCTGGAACTCCTGAAAATCCAGCGCACCTCCACGATGGCTCAGCCAGCGCATGATCAGCCGGTTACGGCCAATGACCTGTTGCCGGTAAATACCAAGATTCTGGCGTTCTTTATGGGGCCCACGGGTTATCACCAACGGCCAGGTCACCAAAGGCCCTGCGTCCCCGGGCCAGCAGTGCTGAACCGGTATCTGGTACAGATCCACCTGGTCCTTTTCGATCACCACGTCCTGGCAGGGCGCCGAGCGAAGCACTTTGGGGCTCATACGCATCACCTGCCTGAACAGCGGCAGTTTCTCGATGGCGTCTTTGAAGCCCTTGGGAGGATCGGGCTCTTTCAGGAAGGCGAGCAGCTTGCCGATGTCCCGCAGCGCGGTCACGCTGTCTTGCCCCATGCCCATGGCCACGCGTTTCGGCGTACCAAACAGGTTGGCCAGCACGGGCATGTCGTAGCCTTTGGGGTTCTCGAACAACAACGCGGGGCCACCTGCCCGCAGCGTGCGGTCGCAGATCTCGGTCATTTCCAGGTGGGGATCGACTTCCACTGAAATACGCTTCAGCTCTCCCAACTTTTCAAGCTGGCCTATGAAGTCTCTCAGGTCGTTGTATTTCATCGGCTACTCCGGTTGATTCCGGCATTGTACGCGAATTCTGGTTATTTGGTTCGGCTCTGGCCTAGGTTTCAGCTTTGGTGCAGGAACAGGAGATGGGGAGACGTGCGCGCGAGAAGTCTGGTCGGTAACGCCGGGGATCGTCTCCCCGGACCGTGCATTGCCAAGGATGGCAATGCCGAGCCCCCATGGATGGGTTCACGGCGTGTCCGGGGAGACGATCCCCGGCGTTACCAGCCCCCAAGCTCAGTGCGCAAAGAGGGCCCGAACCGAAACCAAAACTTAACGACGCTTCATCGACTGGAAGAATTCGTCGTTGGTCTTGGTTTCACGCAGCTTGTCCAGCAGGAACTCAATGGCACCGGTATCGTCGTCCATGGAGTGCAGCAGCTTGCGCAGAATCCAGATGCGCTGGATATCCGCCTCGCTCATCAGCAGGTCCTCACGGCGGGTGCCAGAGCTGCGAATATTGATGGCGGGATAGGTGCGCTTCTCGGCAATCTTGCGATCCAGATGGATCTCCATGTTACCGGTTCCCTTGAACTCCTCATAGATGACTTCATCCATCTTGGAGCCAGTGTTGACCAGCGCGGTGGCAAGAATGGTCAGGCTGCCGCCCTCTTCCACGTTACGGGCCGCACCAAAGAAACGCTTGGGCTTCTCAAGGGCGTGGGCGTCCACACCACCGGTCAGTACCTTGCCGGAGGACGGAATCACCGTGTTGTAGGCACGGGCCAGACGGGTGATGGAATCCAGCAGAATCACCACGTCTTTCTTGTGCTCGACCAAACGCTTGGCCTTTTCGATGACCATCTCGGCCACCTGCACATGACGGGCCGGGGGCTCATCGAAGGTGGAGGCGATCACTTCACCACGCACGGTGCGCTGCATCTCGGTTACTTCTTCCGGACGCTCGTCAATCAGCAGCACCATCACATGGCACTCTGGATTGTTACGGGTGATGGACTGGGCGATGCTTTGCATCAGCAGCGTCTTACCGGCTTTGGGCGGAGACACGATAAGGCCGCGCTGGCCCTTGCCGATGGGCGCTACCAGATCCAGTACCCGTGAGGACAGATCCTCGGTGCTACCATTACCGGCTTCAAGCATCAGACGCTCGTCCGGGAACAGCGGTGTCAGGTTCTCGAACAGGATCTTGTTTCGGGCGTTGTCCGGCTTGTCGAAGTTAATCTCGTTAACTTTCAGCAGGGCAAAGTAACGCTCGCCGTCTTTCGGCGGGCGTATCTTGCCGGCAACGGTGTCACCGGTTCGCAGGTTAAAACGGCGAATCTGGCTTGGCGACACGTAGATGTCGTCAGGACCGGCAAGGTATGAGGCGTCGGCGGAACGGAGGAAGCCGAAACCGTCCTGCAGAATTTCCAGTACGCCGTCACCATAAATGTCTTCGCCGCTTTTAGCATGCTTCTTCAGGATCGTGAAGATGACATCCTGCTTGCGCGAGCGAGCCAGGTTATCGAGGCCCATCTCTTGCGCAATATCGAGCAATTCGGGCATGGAGTTCTGCTTGAGTTCAGTAAGGTTCATAGGTTGTTAGATAGTCAGGAATGGAAGTAAACGAATATTGAAATGAAAGGGGTGCCCCTAAACGGATTGATCGGATATACGTTGAACTTGGTGCTGGCCAGATGGAGCAACCGGTGTAGATGGAGTCCGGAAAGGTACTGAAGCCAGAGACAGGAAGAACAACCGTTCGCCGGGCAAGAGCGATCATCAGCCACCTTGCGTACCAATGTCAAGTAATGTCGCGCATTTTTGAACCAATTTCTCCTTAAGGGGTCGCCCACAGCCTCCGAAAATGCCCCGTATCCCTCTGATGAATGTCTCCCCTTCCATTCATCATTCCCAATAGAGATACTGTTAGACAGACCTATAAAAACTTTGGAGAGCATCCATGAGTATCGACGCCACCGTCGAACTGAAACCCCTGAGTATCGCCCTGCTGACGGTGTCCGACAGCCGGGGTGAAGCGGAAGACTCATCAGGAAAGTTCCTGGAGAACAGCATCATTGAAGCGGGCCACCGACTGGTTGCCCGACGCATCCTGCCGGACGATGTCTATCTCATACGGGCGCTGATGTCCGGCTGGATCGCCGACCCGGAGATCAATGTGGTGATCATCACCGGCGGCACCGGCTTCCATGAGCGCGATAGTACGCCAGAAGCGGTCTCCCCATTGCTGGACAAGGCCATCGACGGCTTCGGTGAGGAGTTCCGCCGGCTTTCCGCCAGCGAGATTGGCTCTTCCACGATTCAGTCCCGAGCCTTTGGCGGATTGGCCAATCACACGGTGATTTTCTGCCTGCCCGGTTCAACAAGTGCCTGCCGCACCGGCTGGAACGGCATTCTCGTCAGTCAGTTGGACAGTCGCCACGGCCCCTGCAACTTCTCAGACCTGGCCCTCGGCAAACCGGACAAGCCTCTCAGCCGGATCGACCAGGTTATTGGCGAGCGCTCGGAGCGGTAATCCATGGCAAGCTCTGACCTGACTCCCGTTGAAGAAGCCATTGACCATCTGGTTGCCCGGGCGCGCCCGATCACGCGCTCGCAAACCGTGGCACTGACAAACAGTCTGGACCGGGTTCTGGCCCGGGACTACACAGTTCCGGCGGATGTACCACCAGCGGATAACAGCGCCGTCGACGGTTACGCCGTGCGTGCCGGGGATCTTGCTGGCGGGGAACCACTACCGGTGTCCGGGCGCACAGCTGCTGGTGAAGAACGCCTGACCCTCAAGCCTGGAACGGCCGTGCGTCTTTTCACCGGTTCGGAAATCCCCTCAGGCGCGGACGCGGTCATCATGCAGGAACGGGTCAGCGTTTGCGGCGACGGTATCACCGTCAATGGGCCTGTCAGCGAAGGCCAGAATATCCGTCGCCGTGGCCAGGATCTGGCTCAGGGCGAGCTGGCATTGGCGGCGGGCACCAGGATCCGCCCCCAGGAAATGGGCCTGCTGGGCTCCATTGGTACGGCAGACGTTGCCGTGTACGCAAAACTGAAAGTCGCCGTTCTCACAACCGGTGACGAGTTGGTGGATCCCGGACAACCACTGGGGCCTGGACAGATCTATAACAGCAATCGCTACACCCTGCTGGGATTGCTGGCGAAAGCAGGCTGCGAGGTGGTGCTCTGTGAGGCCCTGAAGGACGCTCGGGAAGCGACCCGCAAGACTCTTGAGCGGGCCGCAGCCGAGGCCGACCTGATCATCACCAGCGGCGGCGTGTCGGTGGGCGAGGAAGACCATGTTCGGGCGGTGCTGGAGGAATCTGGCAACCTGTCCCTGTGGCGGCTTGCCAGCAAACCTGGCAAACCAATGGCCTTCGGTACGATTGGCGACACGCCGGTGCTGGGCCTGCCCGGCAACCCGGTGGCCGTGCTGGTCAGCTTTATGGTGATGGGCATGCCGTTTATTCGCGCCTGCCAGGGCCGAACGGGGGTTACTGGTGGCGGAGAACAGATCCCGGCCGGATTTTCGACGGAGAAGCCCTCAATTCGTCGACAATACGTCCGTGCCCGCAAGAGCATTGGCGATGACGGCCTTATGATCACGGCCTATCCCAACCAGAGCTCCGGCGTCCTGAGCTCTGCCTGCTGGGCTGAGGGATTGGCTGTGGTACCTGAGAACACGACCATTAACCTCGGTGACCCTGTTACCTATTACTCGTTTGCGGAGCTGCTGGAATGACCATGGCTACGGATAATTCTATTACGGTGAAGTTCTTTGCCCGCCTGAGGGAGGAACTGGATACAAGCACGCTGACGGTTGAGGCCCAACCCGGGCTGACTGCCGGTCAACTGCTGCACAGCCTTGCTTCTAAAGGGGGGAACTGGGCCCAGCTGGACGGCGCGCAACCGGTGATGATTGCGGTCAATCAGGTAATGACCAAGCCTGACAGGGCGCTACAGCCCGGTGATGAAGTGGCCTTTTTTCCGCCAGTGACAGGAGGTTGATGTGATCCGCGTCCAGCAACAGGATTTTGACCCGGCTGAAGAGTACCGTGCCCTTCGAAACAGCGGTTCCGGCACCGGGGCCATCGCGACGTTTACCGGACTCGTTCGGGACAGTGGTGACCTGAGCGGTGTGACGGGGCTGTTTCTGGAGCACTATCCAGGGATGACGGAGCAGGTTATCGAGGGACTGGTTCATGAAGCCTCACAACGCTGGGATGTGCGGGACGCGCGGATTATTCATCGGGTGGGATCGCTGGCATTGTCTGATCAGATTGTGTTTGTGGGGGTGTGCAGCGCCCATCGTGGTGATGCATTTGCGGCCTGTGAGTTCATCATGGATGCACTAAAGACGTCGGCGCCGTTCTGGAAGAAGGAGATCACGGGCGACACGGAGCACTGGGTTGAGCAGAAGGCTGCTGATCTGGACCGGACTCAGAGTTGGGATTAACTCCGAGACTTTGTGGCCAGACGGCGAGCAATTCCGAACACCCCTTCCGAAAAACGCTTTGAATACGTCCGTGTACGCTTGGGCTCCGCCATCCTTGGCTCCGCACATTTTCGGAAGGGGTGTTCGGAACTACTCGCCTGACTGGTTGTTTGCCTGGCAATAAAAAACCGCCCGTGAGCGTTTGCTCAGGGGCGGCTTTTGGCCAACTCGCAGCAATCAGAGGTTGCTGTCGAGGAACGCAGCCAGCTGTGACTTGGACAGTGCGCCTACTTTGGTGGCGTCCACGTTGCCGTTCTTGAACAGCATCAGGGTGGGGATGCCGCGGATGTTGAATTTGGGCGGGGTCTGCTCGTTTTCGTCGATGTTCAGTTTGCAGACTTTCAGCTTGCCTTCGTACTCTTCAGCCATCTCTTCCAGGACTGGCGCGATCATCTTGCATGGGCCGCACCATTCTGCCCAGTAGTCGACCAGTACCGGTACGTCTGACTGCAGTACATCCTGCTCAAAAGAGGCATCTGTAACGTTTACAATATTTCCGCTCATTTCAGTTTCCCGATTCGTGCACCCACCAGCGGCTCTGGCCGCCTGAATGATGCTGTTGACTGTTCTGACAGTTGCCGCAAAAGGCTTGGGGCAACCGATTTCCTAAATTATTGTAAGCCTTACTTTACGCGATTGGTCAGGCGTATGTGAAGCGCTTCGTTCCACCCCGGCACTTCGGATTACCCTCATCCTGAGCAATACCGCCCCATTGCGTTACACCGCATATCGCTTATAGTAATCCCCAGGCATGGTGGTTAAACGTCCACTTTCGCCCTGATAACAATGGTTACATGAACGCTGCCGAGTTTCCGGCATGCAGTCTTTCAAGCTCCCTTCCCTCTATTTAGGGCCTGGCAGAAGGAATTCATTACACGTGACGGCCAACTCTTCCGCCACCCCGCCAGAACTGCTCGCTGCAATCGATATGGGCTCCAACAGTTTCCACATGGTGGTCGCCCGCCTGGTTCACGGTGAGATCCGCACCCTGGAGAAGATGGGGGAGAAGGTACAGCTCGGTGCCGGGCTGGACAGTCATAACCGTCTGACCGAAGACGCCCAGGAACGTGCCCTGGCCTGCCTTAGTCGTTTTGCCCAGAGGCTTCAGGGCATGCCACCGGAGGCGGTTCAGGTGGTGGGCACCAACGCGTTGCGGGTGGCGCGCAACGCCCATGAATTCATGACCCGGGCGGAAGAGGTGCTGGGATACCCGGTGGAGATCATTGCCGGCCGGGAGGAGGCCCGTCTGATTTACCTGGGCGTATCACACACCCTGTCGGATGACAGTGGCCGGCGACTGGTGATTGACATCGGGGGCGGTAGTACCGAGTTTATCATCGGGGAACGCTTCGAACCCCAGGAGCTCGAAAGTCTGCACATGGGCTGCGTGTCGTTCCGCAACCGATACTTTCCGGACGGCAAGATCACCCGCAAGCAAATGGATAAGGCCGTTACCCACGCCGAACAGGAACTGCTCAACATCCGTCAGCATTTCCGCAACAAGGGTTGGCAAAGCGCTGTAGGGTCATCCGGCTCAATCAAGGCGATTGCCAGCGTGTTGACCAGCCTCAGGATCACGGACGGCACCATCACCCTGGACGCGATGATGGAACTCAGGACCCGGCTGGTCGACATGGGCAAGGCTGAGAAACTCGGGGACCTGGGCGTCCGCGCCGATCGCCAAAGTATCTTCCCCGCGGGGTTTGCGATTTTGATGGGCGCGTTCCAGTCGCTGCGGATAACCGAAATGACGTTCGCTGATGGCGCCCTGAGGGAAGGCCTGCTGTACGACATCGCCGGCCGGATTCAGCACGAGGATGTAAGGGTACGAACAATTCAGGCCCTGCAGGAACGCTACCACGTAGACCAGGAACACGGCAGCGCGGTGGAACACACCGCCATCGCGGCCTGGAGACAGGTGGCGAGCACTTGGGAGCTGAACACAGCAGTTGATGAAGAAGTGCTGCGCTGGGCCTGCCGGCTGCATGAAATCGGCCTGACCATTTCACACAGCCAGTACCACAAGCACGGCGCCTACCTGTTGCGGTATTCCGACCTACCCGGCTTCAGTCAACAGTTTCAGCGCGATCTGGCAACCCTGGTTCGTGGGCACCGGCGCAAGTTCTCTTCCGCCATTTTCGACGGGCTGAACCCCGAGGACATTCCCCGTCTACGCTACCTGTGCGTGCTGGTTCGACTGGCAGTGCTATTGCAGCATCCGCGGAATCATGAGCAGCCGCCCGAATTCCGCCTGCACCCGTCCACCAATGGTCTGGCCGTGGAATTCACTGAAGGGTGGCTGGATGAACGCCCGCTAACCCTGGCCGATCTTGAAAACGAACGGGATTACCTGGCCAAACAGGATTTCACCCTGGAGGTGAAATCCTAGGGCGTTAGCTCTGCCTCAAGGCTCTCGACCGTTTCGCTGATTTCAAGCCACTCGGCTTCTACCTCTGCCAGACGACTCTTTGCTGCGGCCTGTTGACCCAAAAGCTCCTTTAGCTTCTGCTTACCCTGATCGGCATAGAGCTCCGGCTCTGAAAGGCTCTGCTCCAGTGTCACCAACGTGGACTGGAGCAGATCCATCTCTTTCTCCAGAGCCCCCTGTTGCTTGCGATAGGGGCTAAGTTTCTGGCGAATGGCCGCCTCCGCCCGCTTGCGGGCCTTGCGATCTTCGGCGTTCTCACCCGCACCACTATCCGCAGCCAATGCGTTACCGCCTGCAGCGTGGACCTCACTACTTTCCCGGCGTGGAGCTTCGGTTTCGTCCTTGCGACGGTCCGCCAGCCAGCGCTCATAGTCTTCCAGGTCGCCTTCGTATTCCGTAACCCGCCCCTCGTTCACCAGCCAGAAGTCATCAACCGTGTTACGCAGCAGGTGACGATCATGGGAAACCACCACAATCGCCCCCTCAAAGTTTTGCAGCGCCATGGTCAGGGCCTGACGCATTTCCAGGTCCAGATGGTTGGTGGGCTCGTCCAGCAGCAACAGGTTGGGCTTTTGCCAGGCAATCACCGCCAGCGCCACACGGGCCTTTTCACCACCGGAGAATGAGCGAATAGCACTCAAGGCCTCGTCGCCGTGGAAGTCAAAGCCGCCCAAAAAATTACGGACACTTTGCTCGGAGGCTTTCGGAGCCAGCCGCTGCAGGTGCAGGAACGGGCTTGCGTCCAGGTCCAGCGACTCCAACTGATGCTGGGCAAAATAACCGATCGCCACATGTTCTCCCGTGGTCCGCTCACCCCGCAACAGGGTGCTTTGCCCCCGCAGGGCATCCATCAACGTGGACTTGCCCGCACCATTGGGGCCCAAGAGACCAATACGACTGCCCGGCAGCAGTGACAAGTTGATACCTTCGAGTACAACGGCGTCGCCATAACCCGCCGCGCCGTTACGAATCGACATCAGCGGATTGGACACTTTATCGGCTACCGGAAACTCGAAACTGAACGGGGAATCCACATGGGCCGGAGCAATCTTTTCCATGCGCTCCAGCGCTTTGACCCGGCTCTGGGCCTGGCGGGCTTTGGTGGCTTTTGCTTTAAAACGATCGATGAAACGCTGGATCTCGGCGATTCTTGCCTGCTGGCGCTCATACCCGGCCTGCTGCTGGGCAATGCGCTCACTGCGCTGGGTCTCAAATGATGAGTAATTACCCGTATACAGGTCCAGCCGCCGCTGGTCGAAATGCACCAGGTGAGTCGCCACACGGTCCATGAAGTCCCGGTCGTGGGAAATGAACAGCAGGGTGCCCTCGTACCGCCGCAGCCAGTTCTCAAGCCAAAGACAGGCGTCCAGGTCCAGGTGGTTGGTGGGCTCGTCCAACAACAACAGGTCGGACGGGCGCATCAACGCCTGGGCCAGGTTGAGGCGTATCCGCCAGCCGCCGGAAAACGAAGACACTGGCCGATCAGCGTCGGCATCCGAAAACCCCAAACCTCTCAGCAACGCTTCCGCGCGGCGAGGCGCAGACCAGGCTTCATGGATGTCGAGCTCGCCATGAATACGGGCAATGCGGTGATCGTCACCCCGCTCTTCGGCGTCAGCCAACTCTGACTCCATGCGTCGCAGATCATAGTCGCCATCCAGCACAAAATCCCGGGCCGTGCGGGACGAGGCGGCCACTTCCTGAGCCATGTGAGCGATTCGGCACCCTCCGGGCAAAGACGCACTGCCCTGCTCCGGCGCCAGCTGCCCCAGCAATAACTGGAACAAACTGGACTTGCCAGCGCCATTGGCACCCACTATCGCTACCCGTTGGCCGGGCTGGATGGTCAGGTTGACGGCTTCTAGCAACCAGACGCCACCTCGTTGTAAACTGAGATCGGTTATCGTAAGCATAACGTAATGGTATCAAGGAACGTTTGATAAGGAACCGGCCTGGCCCCTATGGCGTGTAGCGGTAGCAAGATACCTGAGGATGCAGATCCGGAAAACCCATTGTGGCGGTTTGCCTGCCGTTTCTGGGAGTCCTCTGCAGCACGGGATGCGTGCCTCGGCCTGCAAGACCGAGGCTGGAGCGTTACCCGGATTCTCTGCGCAGCGTGGCTGGCCACCTCAGGCAACGTGCTTCCGGGCACTGAGAGCGCGCAGGTAACCGCATGGCGGCGCCAAGTCACGGAGCCGCTTCGATCAGCGAAGAAAACCATTACGAAGAATGACCCCGGCACTGCTATTGTAAGAGAGTGCATCGCCCGTAGCGAACTTGAAGCGGAACGGGTGGAGTTGGCCTTGGCCTATCAGGCTCTGGTTTCAAACAAACATACAGGCAGCGGTGAGGCAACAATGGCCAATCTGGCCCTCAGCAACTTGCTCGCCGCAGCACCAGAGAAGACAATGGATAACGAGACCGGCAGCTTGCTGGACATTTTGACCAGAGAACTGTCGACCCTCGTTGAAGGAGATAACAAGCCATGTTGATGAAATGGCTAATCCGGCTGGCGTTTCCCGCTCTCGGCGTCCTGGTGGCACTGATGTTTTTCGGCCTGAATGACCCCGCCGAAACCACCAGCAAACCCGCAAAGGCCGAAACCAACGCCGAAATTCCCGCGTTTGAGGGCCTGGTTCCCTCACCGGTTCCAACTGAAGGGCCCGACATCGTCTTCAAATGGAAGGATAGCGACGGCAGCTGGCACTACGCTGACAAGCCACCCGCGCAAGGGCCCTGGAACGCGCTGGCAATAGAGCGATCTGAAAGCAAGAGCGTACGCCCGCCCGTGTCCGACTCGGAAACCGATTGGCAATCGCCCTATCGCGCACCTTTTTCGCTCGGCCCTGACACTGCCAATAACGGTAGTTGAGATTACTCCCTTCCTTAACACATGTTCAGTGGCATCTGGCGACAGAACCCGTTACCTTTTGTGCGTTCCCGATCATTCAACGCAAGCTTAACTAAGGACGATGTAATGAGAAAAACCCTGATCGCACTGTCTGTGGCCGGTGTCATGGCAGGCTGTTCTTCTTCCCAGGAAGCGGTTCCGGAAGATCCGGCGCTGGAATCCACGGATGAGAAAGTCAGCTACGGCATGGGCCTGGTCATGGGCCAGAGAATGAGCAACGACCTGCCGAACCTTAAGATGGAGCAATTCCTCCAAGGCATTCAGCACGGCCACGACGGCGATGAAGAACAGACGCGAATGAGCCGTGAGGAAATCCAGGAAGCCCTGATGGCCTACCAGACTCAGCTCCAGGAGCAGGAGTCGGCCCAGGCGGAAGAACTGGCGAAGAAAAATCAGGAAGCCGGGGAACAGTTCCTCGCGGAGAACGCCAAACGCGACGGCGTCAAAACCACGGAATCCGGCCTGCAATATGAAATCCTGGAAGAAGGCGATGGTGAAAAGCCGACGGCCGAAGACCGCGTGCAGGTGCACTACACCGGCGAGTTAATCTCAGGCGAAGTGTTCGACAGCTCCCGCGAGCGCGGCGAGCCGGTCACCTTTGGACTGAACCAGGTCATACCGGGCTGGACCGAAGGACTGCAACTGATGTCTGAAGGCAGCAGGGCGAAACTCTACATTCCTTCGGAACTGGCTTATGGGCCTGGAGGAAACCAGCGGATCGGGCCCAACGAAACCCTGGTCTTCGACGTGGAACTTCTGGAAATCAATCCGGAATAAATAAGCCGCTTGGCAACAACGGCCACTCCCCCCATCTCCTTTTGGAATCGGGGGGAGGTTTCAAGCCTTCACCTCAAGCCGACGACATTACCTTGTCAGCATGAGCATTGTGCAGATGCTCAATCAGGAAATCTTCCATCTCAAACCGGCTTTCCAGAGTTTCACCGAGCTCTGATAGCTGCTGGAACAAATCGCGAACTTCGCTCTCCGTCAGCGACTGCCCGTTAAGGCGATCGTTGAAATTGAGTGCCGTTTCCGTGGTCTGCTCAATTTTCGGGTACAGCTTTGCCGCCAGCTCCAGTCCACCGTCGTTAAATTCACGGGCTTCCTGAACCAATTGCTCGTAAATTTCGAAGTGCCCTGCCGACACGTAATCCACCAGCACCTCACACAGCTTTATAAATTTCGTGCGCAGTGCCTCTGTCTGGGAATAGTCCGTCGTACCGGACAAATCGCAGTAGTGTACCAGCAGTTCCTGCCTTTCTTTCAGCCAGCGATCAATCAGCTCGCTGACGCCACCCCAACGCTCCCTGGCATTACGGCAATTATCCAACATGACGCCTATCTCCGGTTACCGCGTTCTGGTTTGATTTCTGTTGTATCGAAACTCAAGTGTATCGAAACTCAAGTTACCCCATGCCAGCGGTCGGTCGCAACCGTTTCATCCCTGTATCCATTCCGGCTTTCTTGGGGGCCGAAACAGCATCACCAGGCCGACAATCACCAGCAACAAGAAAAAGATGGCCGTCCAGCCAGGAATACTGAGCCCCAGGAAACGCCAGGTCACTTCGGCGCAATCGCCCGTGCCTTTCAGCGCCGTGGTCAACACCTCCATCCAGGGCAACACATCCAGCATGTAATCCACCGATGGCCCGCAGGCCGGCACCTGATCCGCCGGCAGGCTTTGAAGCCACAGTTGTCGGCCCGCCATCGCCAGGCCAGCACCGGCGCTGACAGACAACAATAACCCATAGACCCTTGCACCGAACCCATGGGGGCCATGGAGCGCTGCCAGGAGGCTGACGATGCCAGCGGCCATAAAACCGAATCGCTGCAGCCAACACAGAGGACAGGGCTCCAACCCCATAACGTGCTCCATGTAGAAGGCCACGCCAAGCAGCCCGGCGCATAGCAGGAATATCAGAAAGAAAACGGCTCTGGAGTTCAAAGGGGTACCTCGGGTTAACGTTCAGGTCAGTCTGTCGCCCGCCTTGGGCGGTAAAGCATCGGATGCTGCAACCGCGCATCGAGCCTGCTATTCTCCCAGCATCAGGTGGCGGCTGCGTGCGCCCAGCCACTTAACCTTAAACCAATACGAACTTCAAGCCTATGACACTTAAGCCAAAGTACCTTCTGCTGGCCCTGTTTTTTGCCTTTCCCCTGGCTCCAACCGCCTTTGCCCAAGAGGAAGAAGGGGGAGACGAGACACAGGAAGAGCAGGAAAAGGAACCAGCCATCACGGACTACATCGAAATGGATCCGCCCTTTGTCACCCACGTGGGGGACCCGGGCACCAAACTGACCTATCTCAAGGCAGCGGTTACCATCAGGGCGTCGAAGGAAACCACCCGTCCGGCGGTGGAGGCACACATGCCCAGGCTACGTCATGAGCTGGTGATGCTGTTCGGGGAGCAGACTGACGCGGAACAGCTGTCCTCGACAGAGGGACAGCAGTCGCTGCGTGAAGAGGCCACGAAGAGAATAAACACGGCCCTGGAAGAGCAACAGACCGGTGAGAGCATTACCGGTGTGCTGTTTACGGAGTTCGTTGTACAGAAGTAATACAACGGCCGGGTGAGCAGGCGGCAAGCACAGGTATCAGGCGATGCGGGAGAACAGGTCGTCGACCGGCCGCGCCTCATTGGTAACCTGTTCAGCGTCTTCCCATCCTGCTTCCCAGGCGGCAACAACAACTTCTCCGCGATAGGGACAGCGGCTGCGTTCCATGCCCATAGAGGCGGCCATATAGCCCTGGCGATAGGCTTTATTCAGGGACTCAACATCCCACCCTAACTTGATGTCTCTGGCCATACCGGTTCTCCCTTTACCTGTAGCCACCATCAGATGCTGTCACTCTGCTTACAGAAATTAACAGCGCTAACCGAAGCTGACAAACGTTAATTACGTTTCTGTGCGACAGGTCCGGGGAGAGTGTGACGCCCGACCGGGAGGGGCACTCCCGGTTCAGGATTGCAGGTATTGCTCCAGGAATTCTCCGAATGGCTGGTTTTCGGCTTGCTCCATTTCATCCTGCTCGGAAAGCGAATCAGCGGTCATCTTTTCAAACGCCGCCATCACATCCGGTGACAGACCTTCCCCTCGCAGCGTTTGCTGGTGCTGCCTGGACATTTCCAGCCCCCATTCCCGGTGACCCATGCCGGAAGCCTCCATGGCTTCAAGCACCTTCGCTGAAGGTAACTCACGCGGATCGTCGAGCTTGGCACGCTGGTCATCCAGCGCTCGCTGATAGGTGGAATCTCCGTTCAAGCTGTCCAGCTGTTCTGCAAGGGGGGCAAGACGGTCCATCAGGGCAATGGCAGCGTCACCGACCCGGCCGCGTTCACCGGAGCGACAGATCGTCAGGTCCGGATTCCGGCCCCTAGCCACCACATCCTGGTAATTGTCATCCAGGCGATCGCATTCGTCATCGTCAATTCGGGGGCCGTCTGACAGCAGGCAATCCAGCAGGAACAGGTCAAGAAAATCGATCTGGCTTTCGTTAACGCCAACCGGGGAGAACGGATCCAGGTCCAGGCAACGCACCTCAATGTACTCCACGCCCCGTGACTCCAGGGCCTGTATCGGCTTTTCCCCACGCTCGGTGGTGCGCTTTGGCCGCACGGCGCTGTAGTACTCGTTCTCAATCTGCAGCACGCTGGTGTTGATCTGGATGAATTCGCCGTCGCGCCGGGTTCCGATCTTTTCGTAAGCTGGCCACGGGGTATGAATCGCCCTGAACAGAGTGTCGGTATAGGTCTTCAGTTCATTGAAACAGATGTTCAGCGATGCCTGAGCGTTGTTGTGATAGCCCAGGTCGCCCATGCGCAGCGATGTGGCCTCGCGGCCATACCAGGTATCATCGCTGAACCTGCTCAGGTCATGACGTACACCCGCCACAAAGCTGGCATCCAGCGCCGGAGAAGCGCCGAACAGCAGCATCAGCATCCAGCTGCGACGACGGAAATTGCGGATCAGCCAGAAATACTGGTCCGACTTGAAGTCCTGCAGGCTTTGTTGGTTACCAAGGGCGTCCTGCCAAAGCCTCCAGAAACTGTCAGGCAGCGACAGGTTGTAGTGGGCGCCAGCAATGCTTTGCATCATGCGACCGTAACGCACGGCCAGCCCCTGGCGATACACATGCTTCAAGCGACCGATATTGGCAGTGCCATACTCGGCAATGGGAATGCTCGCGTCGCCGTCCAGCTCACACGGCATACTCGCGGCCCAGAACACCTCATCCCCAAGATTGCACTGAACGAAGCGATGGGTATCCCGGAGCGAATCGAGCATCCCTCGCGTGGTATCGAACACCGGGGTAATCAGCTCCAACAAAGCTTCGGAGTAATCCGTGGTGATACGGGGATGGGTCAGTGTGGAACCCAGCGAGCGGGGGTGCGGAGTCTGTGCGATAAAGCCGTTGCGATCGACCCGCAGGCCTTCTTTCTCAACGCCTTTTCGAAATCCGGCCCATTGGTTGGCCGTGAACTGCTGAAAAAGCTGATGGCGGGATTCACCCATGAATGACTCCTGCTTGAATGGCCGCCGGGAACACCGGCGGCCATTACGGTAGTGTGTAGCGGCGCGGGTTAACGGCCGTCTTTGCGGGCCGACGCCAGAGCCTGTGCCAGCGCTCCGGCCATGGCACCCTTTTGCCCGCTGTCTGCGCCCTTGTGGCGGTCATTTCTTGCGGAAGGTTTGCCACCTTTACTGCTGGAGCCGGCGCGGTTGTCGGATTTCTCCCCGGGCTGGTCATCCATACGCATGGAAAGCGCAATCCGCTTTCTCGGGATATCCACGTCCATCACTTTCACCTTGACGATATCCCCTGCCTTGACCACTTCCCTCGGATCTTTCACGAAGGTATTCGACAACGCAGAGATATGCACAAGGCCATCCTGATGGACGCCGATGTCCACGAACGCGCCGAAGTTGGTCACGTTGGTGACCGACCCTTCCAGCACCATACCCGGCTTCAGGTCATTGAGGGTTTCCACTCCCTCCTCGAAGCTGGCAAAGCGGAACTCCGGCCGGGGGTCACGGCCCGGCTTTTCCAATTCCGTAATAATATCCTTTATGGTCGGCAGACCAAACTGTTCGGTGACATAGTCCTGCGGGTTCAACGAGCGCAGGAAATCGGCGTCGCCGACGATACCTTCAATCTTGCGATTGTTCTGGCGGGCAATAGCCTCAACCACACCATAGGCTTCCGGGTGCACCGACGAGCGGTCCAGCGGATTGTCGCCCCCCGCAATGCGAAGGAAACCGGCCGACTGCTCAAAGGTACGATCACCAAGGCGGGACACTTTAAGCAACTGCCTGCGATCACGGAACACGCCATTCTGGTTACGAAAATCGACGATGTTCTGGGCAATACTCTGGTTCAGGCCGGACACCCGTGCCAGCAGGGGGATGGATGCGGTGTTGAGATCCACACCAACACCGTTAACACAGTCCTCCACCACGGCATCCAGGCTGCGGGCCAACTGAACCTGAGACACGTCGTGCTGGTACTGCCCCACACCGATGGACTTGGGTTCGATCTTCACCATTTCCGCCAATGGGTCCTGCAACCGGCGGGCGATGGAGACCGCCCCGCGAATGGTCACGTCCAGGTCCGGCAGTTCGCGGGAGGCGAATTCAGAGGCGGAATAGATCGAAGCACCGGATTCGCTGACCACAATCCGCGCCAGCTTCAGCTCCGGGTAACGCTTGCTCAGGTCCGCGACCAGCTTTTCGGTTTCGCGGGAGGCCGTACCGTTACCAATGGCCACCAGTTCAATGCGGTACTGCCGACACCAGCTCGCCAACTGTTCAATGGACTGATCCCACTGGTTGCGGGGCGCGTGCGGGAAAATACCACCGTGCCCCACCACCTGGCCGGTGCCGTCGATGATGGCCACCTTCACACCGGTGCGCAGGCCGGGGTCCAGCCCCAGTGTGGCGCGGGGGCCCGCCGGCGCCAGTAACAGCAGATCCTTGAGGTTGGCGGCAAACACATTGATGGCCTCGGTTTCTGCCGCTTCCCGCACCTGGGCCATAAGGTCGGTTTCGATCTGGGTCGACAGCTTTACGCGCCAGGTCCAGCGCACCACTTCCGACAACCAGCGGTCGGCCGCACGGCCGTTGTCACGGATATGCCAGCGCGCGGCAATACGCTGTTCCGCCGGATGGGGCTGGCGACGGTCGTCTTCCGCATCGCCAACCACAATGGAGTAGGTAAGCACGCCTTCATTGCGCCCCCGGAGGATGGCAAGCGCACGATGGGATGGCACCTTTTTCAGCGGCTCGACATGGTCGAAGTAGTCGCGGAACTTGGCACCTTCATTTTCCTTGCCGTCCACCACGGTGACCTTGAGCTGCCCCTGCTGCCAGATAAAATCACGCAGCTCACCCAGGAGTTCCGCATCCTCGGCAAAGCGTTCCATCAGAATGTAGCGGGCACCATCAAGCGCGGCCTTGGTGTCGGTAACACCGGCCTCATCATTGACATAGCCTTCCGCTGTGCTCTCTGGCTCCAGCGTGGGGTCGTCATACAGGGCGTCGGCCAGGGGCTCCAGACCGGCTTCACGGGCAATCTGCGCTTTGGTTCGGCGCTTGGGCTTATACGGCAGGTAGAGGTCTTCCAGGCGATTCTTGGTGTCCGCCGAATCGATGCTGGCACGTAGTTCATCGGTCAGCTTGCCCTGCTCCTCAATGCTGTTGAGGATCGTGGAACGACGGTCTTCCAGCTCACGCAGATAACGCAGGCGGTCTTCCAGGGACCGTAACTGGCTGTCATCGAGCGAACCGGTGACTTCCTTGCGATAACGGGCAATAAAAGGAACGGTGGCGCCACCGTCCAGCATTTCAACGGTGGCATTCACCTGCTGTTCACGAACACCCAGTTCGTCAGCAATGCGCCTGATGATACTGTTCATGCAACCTCATCTGATGCTTACGAGTCAAAGCGCAAAGGTACAGCGGCTTATTGCTGCAGGCAAGCAGCGCGGCTACGGTTGTCCAGGAATTGCACAAGATCTGCCCATGGCATGGGGCGCGCGTAGTAGTAACCCTGAATTTCATCACAGTGTTGCTGGCGCAGGAATTCCAGTTGTCCTTCCGTCTCCACCCCTTCCGCCACCACGCTGATTTGCAGGCTGTGAGCCAGGCTGATAATGGCACGGATGATATGCTCGGCGTCGGCAGACTGCCCCAACTCCTGAACGAAAGACTTGTCGATTTTTACGAGGGATATAGGCAGGTGCTGAAGATTGCTGAGTGAGGAGAACCCGGTTCCGAAGTCATCCAGGGCAAAACTGATACCCAGTTGATTGAGCTCCCGCAGACATCGCTGGGCATATTCCGGGTCATGCATCATGGCGCTTTCCGTAAGCTCCAACTCCAACAGACTGGTGTCGATATTGGCATTGAAGATAATGCGGAAAATGGTTTCGGTCATCTTGCGATCATGGAACTGACGGAACGAAAGGTTCACGGCAAACACCAGCCCCGGGTGCCCGAGATCTGAACACTCCTGAAGACGCTTGCAGGCCTGCTCGATCACCCAGTAGCCGATAGGAACGATCAACCCGCTGCGCTCTGCCACTGGAATGAATTCGTCCGGCCCCACCAACCCCCTTTCCGGATGATTCCACCGGAGCAGGCACTCCACCCCCCGAACTTCTTCCGACGCGAGGTCGATACGCGGCTGATAATACACTTCCAGCTCATTGCCCCGCAGAGCGTTACGGAGATCCGCCTCCAGGCGCAGTTGGTATCCGGCCGTTATGTGCAACTGACGATCGTAAAACCGGTAACTGGTACCTGGGTCGCGCTTGGCTTCAAACATGGCTCGGTTGGCACGTCGCAGAAGGTTTTCCGGGCTGTCACCCGCTTCCGGGTAGGTGGCCACACCGAGGCTGGCGCTGACGACGACATTCTGGCCGTCAAGGCTGAATGGTTCACCCATCGCAGTCACGAGCTTGCGGATGATCTGGGTAATATCCAGGGAGTCTTCCACTTTCTCGACAATGATCGCAAACTCGTCGCCGCCAATGCGCATCAGCGAATCCACTCGCCGCAAATTCTGTCGCAGCCGTTCCGCCAGCTTCAGCATGATCTGGTCACTCTTCTGGTAACCGAAGGATTCATTGAAGCTGCGGAAATCATCCAGGTTGATGTGCAACAACGCCAGCCGCTGGCTGGCACGCTCGGCCCTCAGCAATGCCTGTTGCAGGCGATCGAAGAACAGGTCACGGTTGATAAAACCACTGGCCACTTCCCGGCCCAACTGGCCGTGAGCGGACTCCGAAAGCTGCTGCCGATACCAAAGACAGCGTACCGCGCGGCGCAGCCCCCACTCTTCCAATGACTGGCGACTCAGGTAGTCCGAAGCGCCATTGGCAAGCAGGTCAACAGCGCGCTCGGAGGCTGGCTCGGCACTCAGTGCCAGCACCGGTTTTTCGTTGCTGGACACGGACAGGTACTGCAGGAAAGCGTCTTCGGAACCGCCATGAAACACACAGTCCCAGAGGATAACGTCAAAATGGGTATTGCGAATCAGATCATCGCAGTCGATAAGATCCGGGCACCAGGTCAGGTCCGGTTCCATTTCACAATCACGTGACAGGAGCGCACCCAGCCAGAGAAAATCCGCATACTCCGGCGTCAGCACCAGCAGCCGTACATGGCTGGGATTGGGTTGTTTTACTGCCAGGGTCATTAAGAAGCGTCCCGTTCCTCGTGATCAAACATCTCCGTTCCCTCAAGAATAGCTGATAGATCGTCAAGGTACAGCATGTCTGCCTAGTGTAGAATGTTTGCTTCCCAGGTTATCTCGGAATTTCCCGGATTGGCGCAATTATTGTGAACAAGCTCAACCCCCGACAGAGTGAAGCCGTCCGCTATGCGGAGGGTCCTATGCTGGTACTGGCTGGTGCTGGCAGCGGTAAGACCAGCGTGATCACCCGCAAAGTGGCTTATCTGATCGAACACCTTGGCATTCCAGGGCGTCATATCGCCGCCGTGACCTTCACCAACAAGGCCGCGCGCGAAATGAAAGAACGTGTCGGACGCCTGGTGGATCGCAAACTGACCCGGGGATTGATTGTTTCCACCTTCCATAACCTCGGGCTGAACATGATCCGCGAGGAGCACGAGCACCTGGGCTATCACCCCGGTTTTTCGATCTTCGATGCGGAAGATGCCAAGGCCCTGCTGCAGGACCTGATGATGCGCGAGGCCAGCGCGGATGCCGGCGATGAACTGTCTGACGTGCAGATGACCATCTCGTCCTGGAAGAATGCCATGCGCAGCCCCCAAGACGCCTGGAGCCGGGCCGCTGATGAGCGGGAGCAGCGTATTGCCATCATTTACCGCCACTACAACGAATACCTGAAGGCCTATAACGCGGTGGATTTCGATGATCTGATCCTGCTGCCGGTACAGCTGTTCCGCGACAACCCCGAGGTGTTGCAGAAATGGCGGCGAAAAATCCGCTACATGCTGGTGGACGAATACCAGGACACCAACCTGTGCCAGTACGAACTGGTCAAGCTGTTGGTGGCAGAACGGGCCGCCTTTACCGTCGTTGGTGATGACGACCAGTCGATCTATGCCTGGCGCGGCGCCCGGCCCGAAAACCTTGCTCAGCTCAAGGAAGACTTCCCTAGCCTCAAAATCGTCAAGCTGGAGCAGAACTACCGTTCCACGGTTCGCATCCTTCGTTGTGCCAACACGGTCATTGCCAATAATCCCCACGTGTTCGAGAAAGCCCTGTGGAGTGATCATACGGTCGGGGACGAGCTAAGAATCGTCCGCTGCCGCAGCGAAGACGCGGAAGCCGAACGGGTGGCCACGGAAATTCTCGACCAGAAACTCAAGAAAGGCCTGGCTTTCCGGGACTTCGCCGTTCTCTATCGGGGCAACCACCAGGCACGGCTGCTGGAAATGAAACTGCAGGCTTACCAGATCCCCTATCACATCTCCGGTGGCCAGTCGTTTTTCTCCAAGAACGAGATCAAGGACGCCATGTCCTATCTGCGTCTGTTGGTGAACCCGGATGACGACGCGGCATTCCTGCGCGTCGTGAACGTGCCCCGCCGGGAGATCGGCCCCCGCACGCTGGAACAGCTCAGCCATTACGCCCGCTCCCGCAACGTCAGCCTGTTTCGTGCCCTGGGCGATATGGGTGCCGAAACCCACGTTACCGAGAAGGGGCTGGACCGTCTGCGGCGCTTCGCTCACTGGGTGGACAACACCTGCGAGCGCCTGCACAGCGAAGATCCGATTCCGGTGATCAAGCAGTTGTTCACCGATATCGAATACGAGGAATGGCTGCACCTGCATTCCGGCTCGCCAAAACAGGCGGAACGGCGAATGGAGAACATCTGGTATCTGGTGGAGTCCATCCAGCGCATGCTGGACGACGGCAAGGGTACGGCCGACGAAATGGGCATTGAAGACGCCATCAGCCGGCTAATCCTGCGCGACATGATGGAGCAGCGCGAAGAAGAGGACGACAGCGACAAGGTCCAGCTACTGACCCTCCACGCCTCAAAAGGCCTGGAATTCCCCCACGTGTTCATCATGGGTCTGGAAGAGGAAATACTGCCCCACCGCTCCAGCATTGAGGAAGGCAATGTCGAGGAAGAACGGCGACTGATGTACGTGGGTATCACCCGAGCCCGGGAAACCCTGACCCTTACGTTTGCCGCCCAGCGAAAACAGTACGGCGAAAAGCTGGAAACTATTCCAAGCCGGTTTCTTGATGAGCTGCCCGAGGACGACCTGAGATGGGAAGGCACCGGCGACCTGGACGTGGAAGCCAACCAGCAAAAAGGTAAGGCCACCCTCAGTGCATTACTCGGCGACCTCGGAAGCTGAATTTCACGTTTTTTCACAATCCCTGCAACCTTATGACCTCCTGATCCGTAACAGCCTAGGGAGCTTTGCTTCCGGCAAACACAAAAACAAGATCAGGAGAACACCATGTCCCGTCGATTCAATCGATTATCAAGCGTCACCGGTTCGCTGATTCTGCTCATCGCAGGATCAGGCACCGCCAACGCGGGCCTTCTCGGCAGCCTGCTGGGCGGCTCATCCGAGGACTCAACGACCCAGACTGAGGAACCGGCAGCTCCTGACAGTTACAACAGCAAGGGCACGTTCAGTGAGCCCTTTGCGGAACCCACCATTATTGTGGATGGTGAAGCTGTCGAAACGGACGAAAAATGCATTACCCGGGCTGATGGCATGGATGAGTGCAAACCCGCGGCCGGCACCATGGCACTTCTCAAAGACGGTCGCCTGCTTTACCTGAACGCCCTGGAAGGCACTGAGAACGTTGAGTTATCCATTGTTGCGGAATTTGGCGAAGTGTCCGTCAACGATCAGACCCGCGTTCTGTCGCTGGATGAAAACGACAATCCATCCTGGATCAAACCCTCTCCCCTGGACGCCGGCGCCAACCCGGATGGCAACGACAGTGAAACACTGCTGAATGGCACCGAGCTGGATGGCCTGCTCGATACCGCCGACAACACCAGCGCCAACGACGGCGCCCTGTTCTGCTCCGACGTCATCGGCCTGGCCAACGGTGATGTGATGGCCGTTGGCGGCACCGACTACTATTCCGAGCCAGGCATTGATGGCCTGCCTCTTGGGGTGGCGGAACTGGAAGGTATCAAGAATTCGAGAATATTCGACGAGGAGACCAACACCTGGCGCCAAAGTGGCGATATGACCTACGGGCGCTGGTATCCATCACTCGTAACCATGGGCAACGGCAACGTCTTCGTCGCCAGTGGTGTCACCAAGCTGCTGAAGCCAGTGTACCCGGATGAGCCACTGAACAGCGGACGCAACGTGGTGCAAACGGAGACCTACGACCCCTGCGCCGGCGCCTGGACGCAGAATCCGTCCACCGCTGATCGCTCCTTACCGCTCTATCCACGCATGCATCTGCTGCCGAATGGACACATCTTCTACAACGCTGGTGGCCAGGCCTTCAACCCATTCGGCCAGGGTTACGACCAGGCATTGTGGAACATTGTCGCCAGTTTCAACCCAGATACCCAGCGCTGGAACGACATTGGCTATGCCGGCCTCCCACTAAGGCTGGATGAAGCCGGGCTGGGTCAGTTGAGCAGCACCCTGAACATCACCAACCTGTCGCTTGATCAGGTCGGCTCACTGCTTGGCGATGTTCTCGACTCGCCCACGGATTTGCTGACCAGCGCAGCCGATCTTGGGGTATCTGAAGAAGATCTGCGCATGGCGATCGCCGGTGGTATGCGGGGCTCCACGTCGTCCACCATGTTGCCGCTGAAACCAGACGCCAGCGGTAACTACAATGAAGTGGAACTGCTGACCGCGGGCGGCGTACCCAGTTATGCAGTACTGACGAACCCCGGCGGCTACCTGCCCACCGACCAGACCCGCATCGATACTGTCACCACCAACGGCGACGAAATCGGCTACGAGTCGCGTTTGGCCGGCCCACTGAATCAGCCTCGCTGGTACGGCACAAACGTTGTGATGCCCGACGGCACCGTGATGGTGTTCAGCGGCGGCAATCGTGACGGTGTGGTAGCGCCCGGCCTGGAAGGCCCGATCCGCACCGCCGAGCAGTTCAACCCGGAAACCGGAGAATGGACGGAAATGGCTACCGGCCACCGCGCCCGCACCTACCACAACACTGCGGTACTGATGGAGGACGGCCGCGTTATGGTTGCCGGCCACTCACCAATCAACACCGCTTACCTGACATTCGTGGATCTTCAGGATTTCGGACTCGCACCCTATGACGGCCGCGATCCGAGTTTCGAAATCTACACTCCGCCCTACGCCATGCGGGACGACCGCCCCAAAATTAAAAGTGCACCCAGCAATCTGACCATTGGCGACCGATTCAACATCAAGGTCGACCAGGTGGATCAGATC
The DNA here is from genome assembly GCF_042604615.1 of Marinobacter sp. M5B. Taxonomy (NCBI): domain Bacteria; kingdom Pseudomonadati; phylum Pseudomonadota; class Gammaproteobacteria; order Pseudomonadales; family Marinobacteraceae; genus Marinobacter; species Marinobacter sp. M5B. Next base: position 757,721 of record NZ_CP156894.1, on the reverse strand, counting down.
GACAAGGCCCTGCTGATTCGCCGTACAGTCATGACCCACGTCATTGACGGTGACCAGCGTGCCATTGAACTGGTCATGGAGCGGGGCCCTGGCAACAAGCTGACTCTGACCATGCCCGACAACCACAACGTGGTGCCCGCCGGCGAATACATGCTGTTCGTCAGCAAGGACACCCCAGATGGCCGCGTACCCTCGGTGTCCGCGCCGATCACTGTGGTGAATGAGAATCTCGCCTGCATGGCGCCCACGCAGGTGGCCAGCGATACCACCACCAGCGGTGGCATCATTGAGTCAACCCTCGAGCTGCTGTGACCGTCAGGAGGATTGTTATGAAACACATCGAACAGGTCGGAGCTCGCCTGGCGGCCCCGGTGTTGTTCGGCCTGGTGTCCCTGTCAGCCTCCGGGCAGGCAGGGGCCCACGGTGCACTGGAGACAGAGGACGTTCCGGACGGCATCGTAAAGGCTCGAATAGCCCATCAACCCGACATTCCCGGACTCAGTGCAATCATTCTGGATGCACCGCGCCCGGGCATATTGCTTCGATATCAAGGTGAAGAACCTCTGACCGTATTGGGCACGGACGGGGAGGCGTTTATACGATTTACCCGAACCGAAGTCACCGTTAATACGGAGAGCCCCAGTTGGAAAGCGCTACCAAACCAGTCGGCGGAAACGAGCCAGACGTCCTGGGTGACAATGTCTCAATCCGGCGCTTTTGGCTGGCTGGACTCCCGGCTCAATGTTCTGCATGACAGCAACAGCGCAGATGGACCCAAAACCTGGTCAATTGCAGTGACAACGCCCAAAAACGGCACTGAGCGAATCGAAGGGCAACTGACCTATATGCCCATTCACTAACGGGCGAACATTCCGCTAACCAATAAAAAGCCCCCGTAATATCGGGGGCTTTTTGATCTACCGTGGGCCGGAGTACAGTTGCTACTGGCTGGCCTCAACCATGTGCTCGACGGCGCTCTCGATTTCCTCATCAGAGCACCCGGAACAACCGCCCTTGGCCGGCATGGCATTGAAGCCGTTGATCGCGTGATTGACCAGTGTGTCCAGTCCTTTTTCAATACGGGGTGACCATGCGGCTGTGTCGCCCTTCTTGGGAGCGCCTGCCGCGCCAGTGCTGTGGCAAGCGGTACAGGCTGCATCGTAAACGTCACTTCCAGAACGAGGGCCCGAGCTTGCGCTTGCAGATGGAGCAGCTGCCTGCCCACAGTCTTCACCCTGGACGCACACTTCGCCAACCGGGGCAATGCGAGCACGAATTTCATCTTCAACATTGGCCATTACGGCACCTGCGGTCAGGCCGAAACCAAGCAATACGGCAGCCAGGACTCTCTTCATCATCACAATGCACCTCACAATTGGGCGTTATAATCGTTAGTGCACGCATTATAGCGACTGCGGCAGGCCAAAAAAACCAAACTGCAAAATGAACCCCCGATTTCAATCAATTTTCGTTGCCATTTCGTAAGTCAGAGGGCTCCGGAAGCACTTTCCGGGTACCATGCACCAAACAGATACCGAAGGTTCGAATGTATGCCTGATACCAACCAGCCACACCCCTGGCGAAAGCCATTACTGATCACCGAGTTTACCGCGGTAGCCATACTGCTGGCGTCCATGGGCTGGTTTTCCAGCCGCGCGGCAGAGGGTGCCGCACTGAGCCCTGTGTGGTTATTGATTCCCGCCGCCGCAAGTCTTGCGGTATTCATCAGTTTTATCGGGCTGATGTACCTGCGCTGGGTGGTTGCAGCAGCTGCTGAACGCAAACCCCGGCATAAAATCGTATTTTCCCTGCTGGTGATGACGCTGCTCGGAGTATGGGCTTACGGCGTCGCCAACACCTGGATCAGTGTTTCCAACGCATAAGGACTGGACCATGCCCATCGTTCGCCGCCCTGAACTTTTGAGGTTTACTGGCTTGCTGTTGTCTCTGAATCTGTTCCTTCCCGGAACGGCCACCGCGCAGGACGAGCCCCCCGGGAACCGGAATTTTGAGGGAGTGAAGCCGGAAGACTGTGCCCTGATCAAGGATGGCGTTCAGCGTCTCGCATGTTACGACGCCATCAATGACCCGGCCAGCGCTCGCAATGGTGCCTCTGATGAGAGCCTGGACGCCATCGACAAGTCGACGGAGGCGCTGCAGTACGAAGAGGCAGCGAATGCGGAAAACGGCGATGCAACACTGGGGCCCGCGGAAGAAAGCACGACAGGAGAGGACGGAGAAGATACCGGCGTGATGTCGGCGATCCTGAACCGTTATGTCGCCGCAGAGAAGGCTATTTTCTCGTTTTCCGGCAGTTTTGTTGGCCATCGGCCGATGTATATCCTGCCGTTCAGCTATATGAAGAATGCCAATCGTGAACCCACAAATCCGAGACTGGGCGCAACCGATTACGACTATGGCATCGACAACCAGGAAGCCAAGTACCAGATCAGTTTCAAGGTACCCTTGTTGACTGGCTGGCTGGATGACCGCACGACGCTCTGGTTCGGCTACACCCAGAAATCGTTTTGGCAGGTGTATAACACGGATGACTCAGCGCCATTCCGGGAAACCAATTATGAGCCGGAAGTCTTTGTACGCTATGAGACGAATTATGACCTGGGCCCTGGCAGGCTGAATGGTGTCACGCTGGGCTTTAATCATGAGTCCAATGGCCAGTCGGAACCCCGTTCCCGCAGTTGGAACCGGATCGTGGGGTCGGCAGCCTACAGCTATGATCGCTGGCTGTTCATCCTTCAGCCCTGGTATCGACTGCCGGAGGATGACAGCGAGGACGACAATGAGGATATTGAGCGCTATCTGGGCTATGCGAACTACATGGCGATCTACAAGTGGAGTGAGGATCGAACGCTGTCGATGAAGCTGATGAACAACTTGCGGTCAGACAACAAGACGTCGATTGAGTTGGGTTATAGCTTTCCGATGGGGGATACGATCAAGGGGTATGTCCATTATTACAATGGCTATGGTGAGAGCCTGATTGACTACAATGAGCGGATTCAGCGGATCGGCATCGGGATTATGTTGAACGACTGGCTTTGAGTGGTTCCCGGCTTTTGCCATTGGTGCAAGACAGTCCGGCATGGTTCCCTCTCCCGAAACACGCTCCTTGCGGCACATCCATGTGACGCTTGGGCTTCGCCATCCATGGCTCCGCACAGTTTCGGGAGAGGGAACCATGCCGGCCTGCCCCAAAATTCGGAGTTAGCCTTCCTTGTTCAACCTTTGCATTTCTGCCAGCAGTTCTGCCGTTTTTTCCTTCATCAACGCAATATCCCCCCTCGATTCCACGTTCAGGCGAACCACCGGTTCGGTGTTGGACATTCGCAGGTTGAACCGCCAGTCGTCGAATTCGATGCTGGCACCGTCGACGTGGCTGACACTTTTGGCGCCCGGGCTGTATTTGGCCTCGATGGCGGCAATGACCTTGGGGGGATCATCGATCGTGCGGTTGATTTCGCCGCTGGCCGGATAGGCCTCGATTCGGGCGTCTATCAGGGAGGACAGCGTCTGGCCGGACTGGCACAGGCGTTCGGCGACGAGCAACCAGGGGATCATGCCGCTGTCGCAGTAGGCGAAATCGCGGAAGTAGTGGTGGGCGCTCATTTCGCCGCCGTAGACTGCATCTTCGTCGCGCATGCGTTGTTTGATGAAGGCGTGGCCGGTTTTGCTTTCGATGGCTTCGCCGCCAACGGCGTTGACGAGGTCGATGGTGTTCCAGGTCAGTCTTGGGTCGTGGATGACTTTACCGCCGCCGGTTTTGCGGAGGAACTGGTCTGCCAGCAGGCCGACAATGTAATAGCCCTCGATGAAGCGGCCGTTTTCGTCGAAGAAGAAGCAGCGATCGTAGTCGCCGTCCCAGGCAATGCCCATGGCAGCGCCATACTCCACAACCGCATCCGCGGTGGCGGCGCGGTTTTCTTCCAGAATGGGGTTGGGAACACCGTTCGGGAAATGACCATTGGCCTGGTGGTGCACTTTGACGAAATCGAACGGCAGGTGTTGTTCCAGCTCGTCGACAATCAACCCCGCCCCGCCGTTACCAGCATTGACCACGATGGTTTTGGGCTTGAGCGATCCTGCCGCTATATAACCCAACAGGTGATCGATATAGGCGGTAACCACTTCCAGCGGCTCATATCGTCCCTGTTCCGGCGCATCACCGAAGGGCTCAGGCACCCGGTCACGGATGTCATTCAGGCCGTTGTCGGAACTGATAGGGCGCGAGTCCGGCCCCACCATCTTCATGCCATTGTGATCACGCGGGTTGTGGCTGGCGGTGACCATGATGCCGCCGTCCATTTTGTAATGGCTGGTGGCGAAGTAGACCAGCTCGGTACCACACAGGCCGATATCGAAAACGTCGGCACCGGCGGCCATAAGGCCGGAGCAGAGGGCGTCGGCGATTTCACGGCTGGACAGCCGGATGTCGTAGCCGACGATGACTCTTTTCGCCCCCGTCACTTCCACATAGGCGCGACCGATGCGTTCGGCCAGCTCTGGGTTAAGCTGGTCCGGCACTCGGCCACGAAGGTCATAGGCTTTAAAACAGGACAGATCCATTGTCACTGATGTTTACTCCGCGGCGGACGACTGAAGCTGGATGTAGTTCTGGATACCCATCTTGCCGATCATGTCGAGCTGGGTTTCGAGCCAATCAATGTGCTCTTCTTCGCTGTCGAGGATGCCACGGAACAGTTCACGACTGGTGTAGTCCTTCACCTGCTCACAATGAACAACCGCATCTTTCAGGTCCTGATGGGCGATCATTTCCAGTTTGAGGTCACAGGACAGCATTTCCTCGACGTTTTCACCGATCAGCAGCTTGTTTAGGTCCTGGAGGTTAGGTAGCCCTTCCAGAAACAGGATGCGTTCGATCAGCAGATCCGCATGCTTCATTTCGTCGATGGACTCTTCGTATTCCTTGTCCGCCAGTTTGGTGATACCCCAATCCTTGTACATGCGGGAATGGAGGAAGTACTGGTTGATGGCGGTCAGCTCGTTGGCGAGTACTTTATTCAGGAACTGGATGACTTTCTTGTCGCCTTTCATGACGGATCTCCTTTCGTGAGTGTGCGATCCTTACAAGGATAGTCTTTCACGCGGGGAGAAAAAATCACATTTAGGAATCAGGTGCAGGCAAGAACGGATTCCGCACTCTCCCTATCACTACCCTATCCGTCAGGCGGGCTGGGCTAGCATGTCAGCCATGGCCAGGTAATCGGGGGTGCGGCTTTCGCGGAGAATCTCCCGTGCTGTACAGGCACAACGACCGCATTGCGTGCCAACACCGAGCTCCTTGCCAAGCTGGCGCATGGAACTGACGCCATTGTCGGCGGCTTCACGGATTTCTCGGTCTGTTACACCATGGCAGAGGCATACATACATAGGAGCATCTCACTAACGATAACAAAGCTAGTGATAATTATTGTCATTTGCATGCAGCTTTGCAAGCCCAAAGAGCGATTTTTGTGCAAATTCTTTTTAACCGCCCGCCTCACGGGTCAGGTTTCTGGCGCCATCGTGTGTAACGACCACATTATCCTCAATGCGAATACCGCCGCACCCTCGTAATTCATCGATCACTGAACGGTTAAAGTTCTTCCCCAGTGGCCCATCCAATACCGGGTCCAGCAATGAAGGAATGATATAAAGCCCCGGCTCTATGGTGACGACCATGCCTGCCTCCAGGGTCCGGGTCAGGCGTAGGAATGGGGCGTCTGACGGCGGCGGTTCTTTCTTGCCAGAGACGTCATGCACCTGAACTCCCAGGAAATGACCAATACCGTGCGGAAAGAACGCCCTGGTAACGCCCTGCTCCACCAGGGTTTCGTCATCCACCCCCTGAACCACTCCGGCGGCATTCAACAGTGCCGCAATGCCTTGGTGGGTCTTGCGATGGATCGCCACATACTCCACGCCGGGTGCAACCATCCCGCACAGCCGTTGCTGCAATTGTTCCAGCCCCTGAATCAACGCGGCAAAACGTCTTTCCCCTGCCCCGGGCGTGGTGCGGGTAATGTCGGAACAGTAACCGCGAAAACGGACACCGGCGTCGATCAGAAGGCTGCGGGGACGCGCAGGGGCTTCGGTGTCATAGTATTGGTAATGCAGGGTGCCGGCGTGTTCATTCACGCCGATAATACTGTGATACGGCGCTTGGGCTTCACGCTGCCCGGTCGTCTGCTGGTAGGCCAGGTTTATTTCAAACTCACTGCCTCCGTCCAGAAACGTCTTTCGGGCCGCCCAGTGGCCCTGCATGGCAATGTGGTTGGCACGAGCCAGGCAGGCTATTTCATACGGGGTCTTATGCACCCGGGTTTCGTCCAGAGCAGACAACAGGCCCTCCGGATTATGCTCCCCATCAACCCCGGACAACTGGGACGGGTCGCCCACAACGGCAAGCCTGCCATTGACGTTCATTACCGGCGCTTCCCGACGATCACTGGAACGCACCTCCATCGACTGCAGCCAGGGCTCGTCCGGCAATTCCGGAGTGGCATGCCAGAAGTCCACGGGGTGATAAAGACTGAGCAGCGGCTTATGCCCGGGCCGGATAAGTAACCAGCTGTGTTCCTGCCCGGTCAGCCCGGTCCAGTGCAGGAAGGGGCCATAGCCCTGAAAATGCCATGCCTGGTCGTCACCATAACGCACGGGTGCGGCGCCGGAACTGATCAGCAGGCCGTCATAACCCTGCTCGGCGATGGCGTGCTCGTAACGCTGCTGGAGCGTGCGAATATGATCCGTCTGCAGTGACAGTAACTCGGTGTCAGACATGCTTGTTTTCCAGTGTTTTCCAGAGGGTTAGCAGATCGTCGGAACGGGGCTCACGCAGGCGAATCAAGCGGATCTCCAATGGCACATCGCAACGCTTGTCCCCGGCCCGGGTAAGGCTGCCAAAACGCTCGCTCTTTTCCGTCATTCGTTGTGGCAGCCACCCCATGCCAAAGCCCTGTTTTACCAGCGCCTTGATACCGGCCGATTGGGTATTTTCATTCAGTGGCAACAGGTTGGCTGGCAGCTTGCGCCTGTTCAGGTGCCCCTCGATGGCAGACTGCAGGAACCCCCGGGAGTGATAAGCAATCAGCGGGACGGGCTGTTCCGGCGTGCCCGGCAGCGCAAATCGTGGTTGCCCGTTTTCATCGGCCACACTTACAGGCACCAGAAATTCCCTCGCCAGCGTCACCCATTCGTAGCGGTCCTCGCTCAGATGATCCTTCCAGGGCAGATCCTCATGCCAGTAGCACAGCACCAGGTCACATTCGCCGCTATCCAGCGCATCCAGAAACTGCTCCCCCACCCAGTTGGTGGCTTTCAGGTTCAGTTGTAGCCGCTCGGCCAATCCCTCCTGCCGGGCCCACCCCTGATAAAAGTGGGAAAACAGCCCCTGGGTTGATCCCACACTGATCCGGGCAGACGCCTCGGACTCCATGTCGCTGATCCGGTCTTTGGTTTCACGAACGTCCCGCGTTACGCGCTCGCACAGCTCAACGAAAGCCTCCCCCGCCGGTGTCAGCGACAATGGCAGGGTCTGGCGGTTGATCAGTGTTGCCCCCATGGCTTCCTCGAGAAGCTTGATGCGGCGGCTGAACGTCGGCTGGCTCACATGCTGCAGTTCAGCGGCACGTGAGAAATGACGCGTTCGGGCCAGCGCCATGAAGTCTTCAAGCCAGCGTATTTCCATGGTGTTACCAGCGTCGGGAATGGTTGTCAGGCATCATAGCCCATCGTGGGGAACTGGCTATAGCCGCCCTTCCTCCACCGCATGACACGCAACCTGGGCGCCGCCATCCGTCGCTATCAACTGAGGTATTTCCTGCCGGCATCGGTCGTCGGCATACGGGCAGCGACCATGGAAGACGCAACCTGACGGCAACTGCACCGGTGTCGGAACCTCGCCCTGTAACCGGATATGGTTGGGCCGGTCGTCCTCCAGCTTTGGAATAGCCGACAGCAACGCCTGGGTATATGGATGCCTCGGGGTATTGAACAGCGTTCTGGTATCTGCCAACTCGCATACCCGGCCAAGGTACATGACCGCGACCCGGGTACCAAAATGCTCTACCACGGCCAGATCATGAGTAATAAAAAGATAGGTCAGGTTGCGGCTTTCCTGAGCTTCCATCAGCAGGTTGAGCACCTGCGCCTGAATAGAGACGTCCAGCGCCGAAATCGGTTCGTCCGCAACGATGAACTCGGGGTCGACCGCCAGCGCCCGGGCAATGGCAATGCGCTGGCGCTGACCGCCGGAAAATTCATGACCAAAACGGCTACCCCAGTCCGGGTCGATCCCCACCGACTCCATAACATCCTGCACCTTGTCACGGATCTGGGACTCCGAGGCATCCGGCTGATGAAAGCGAATTGGCTCTTCCAGGGTTTGCTGGATGGTCATCCTCGGGTTCAGCGAGGCGTAGGGGTTCTGGAAGATCATCTGCATCTTGCGGCGGTACGGCAGCACCTCTTTACCGTCAAGATTGTCGATACGCTGGCCGTCGTAGTGGATCTCACCAGCGCTGGGAGACAACAACCCCATAACGGTACGGGCCACGGTCGATTTACCACAGCCGGACTCACCCACAACACACAACGCTTCGCCTTTCTGGACCTGCAGATCAACGCCATTGATCGCATGCACGGCTTCCTGTTTGCGGTGGAAACGACCGCCTTTGAATGAGATCTGCTCCAGCAGGCCACCGGAAAGATCAAACTTCTTCTCCAGGCCGCGTATATCGACCAGCGTGGATGACGGGGAGGTCACGATTCCACCTCCTGCATGCGTTTCTCCTGCTCAATAAGGTTGCTGACTTCGTAACAGGCCACATCCACATTACCCGACCGAACATACTCCGGCATCCGACGCTTGCACTGATCAGTGGCGAAGGAACAGCGTGGGTGGAAGGGACAGCCTGTGGGCACATTCTTCAGGGACGGCATGGAACCCGGGATCTGGAACAGCCGCTCGCCGGGCTCACCCATCTGGGGCAGCGCGTTGATCAGCCCCTGGGTATAGGGATGCTGGGCATCATTGATGATTTCGCGGGTGGGCCCTTGCTCAATGATTCGGCCGGAATACATCACCAGCATGCGCTGGGTGACCTGAGACACCACACCGAGATCGTGAGTGATCAGCATCAGCGCCACGTTGTCCTGCTCGCACAGCTCCAACAGCAACGCCATGATCTCAGCCTGAATCGTCACATCCAGGGCCGTCGTCGGCTCATCCGCGATGATGATTTCCGGGTCCAGCAGCAATGCGATGGCGATGATAACGCGCTGGCGCATGCCGCCAGACAGTTCATGGGGGTATTGATCCAGGCGCTTGTCCGGCGACGGAATCTGTACTTTGCGCAGCTTGTTCAGGGCGATATCCCGGGCCGCCCTGGTGCTGATCCGGCGGTGCGCCTTGAGCGCTTCCACCATCTGGGTGCCAATGGTCAGCACCGGGTTCAGGGTCATCATCGGGTCCTGGAAAATCATGGCGATGCGGTTGCCGCGAATCTTGCGCAGTTCCCGCTCGCTCATGGCTGCCAGGTCCTTACCCTCGAACAGGATCTGGCCAGCGGCAATGTAGCCGGGCCGGGCGATCAGGTTGAGAATGGAGAAAGCCGCTACGGATTTACCCGCGCCGGATTCCCCTACCAGCCCCAGGCGCTCGCCCTTGTCGAGGCTGAAACTGATGCCACGCAGAGCGGTAAGGTCCCCGCCACGGACAGCGAAGCGGGCCTCAAGATCTTTTACTTCCAGCAATGGCATGGCGTTACCCCTTGTACAGCCGTGGGTTCATGACATCCCGCAACCAGTCACCCAGCAGGTTGATGACCAATACGAGTACCACCAGCACCAGACCGGGGATCAGGGTGATCCACCAGGAACCACTCTGGATGTAGTCAAAACCGGATTTGATCAGCGAGCCCAGCGACGGCTGGGTTTCCGGCATGCCCAGGCCCAGGAACGACAACGCCGCCTCGGAAATGATCGCGTTGGCGATCTGTACCGTGGCAATGACGAAAATCGGTGACAGGGTATTGGGCAGGATGTGGCGGAACATGATCCGGCGGGTGCGAAACCCCATCACCTTGGCCGCATCCACGTATTCCTTTTTCTTCTCCGCCAGTACCGAGGCCCTCACTGTACGGGCAATCTGAGGCCACTCTGCCACACCAATGATGAAGATCAGCATGTAGATAGCGACTTCGCCGAACATCAGATTGCCAAAGCTGGCCTTAAACACGGCACCGACAATGATCGCGACCATCAGGGTAGAGAACGACAGCTGCACATCGGCAATCCGCATCAGGATGGAGTCGACCCGACCGCCCAGATAGCCCGCCAGCAGGCCAAACAGGATGCCCAGCGCCGCTTGCAGGACAACCGCGCCAAACCCGATCAACAACGACACCCGGGTGCCGTACAGAATGGTGGAGAGCAAATCCCTGCCCTGGGCGTCGGTGCCCAGCGGGAAGGCCGGATCGGAGCCATCCAGGCCGACCGGTGGCAGCTCGGAGTTCATGATGTTGATCTGGGCCAGGTCGTAGGGGTCGGCCGGCGCCAGCAAAGGCGCAAAGACGGCCGCCAGCACCATGGACAACAGCACGATAAAGCTGGCAATCGCCACCTTGTCGCGCTTGAAGCTGTACCAGAGGAAGGACTCGCGAAAGCGATCCCAGCGTGAAAGAGTCGCCGTCGTCATGCTTTCTTACCTGTCAGTTTTACGGTGGGATTCACCAGACCGTAGATCAGATCCACCACGGTATTGGTAATCACGAATATCAGGCCTACCACCATCAGGTACGCCACGATCAGGGGAATGTCGCTGCGGGTGATGGCCTCCAGGAACATCAGCCCGACACCGGGCCACTGGAACACGGTTTCCGTAAGAATGGTGTAGGCCACCATGATGCCGATCTGCACACCGCCCACGGTAATCACCGGCAGCATGGTGTTCTTGAGCGCGTGCAGGAAATAGACCCGGGAAGAGCTCAGGCCCTTGGCGCGGGCGTACCGGATGTAGTCACTCTGCAGCACTTCCATCATCTCTGCACGGATCAGGCGGATGAACAGCGGCAGCATGATGGACGCCAGCGATACCGACGGCAGGATCAGGTGCAGGAGGCCGCCCTGGGAGAAAAAGCCGGATTCCCAGGTGCCGAACAGCGGCGTCAGGTCATCACCCCGACCGTAGGACGGCAAACCGCCTTCAGTGGATAGTGCGGCGTTCAGCCACTGCCCCCAGCCTGCATCCTGCGGGAACCAGTCGACGGTGATACCGATCGAGAAAATCTGAATCAGTACGATGGCGGTCAGGAACACCGGAATGGAAATCCCGACGGTACTGACCCCCATGAAGAATTTGGATAGCCATGCCTGAGGGCGAATCGCGGCGAACACCCCGATGGGCACCGAGAACACAATAATAATCAGGCTGGCGCCGATCACCAGCTCGAGGGTGGCCGGCAGGTGCTCGAGGATTACGTCCATGGTGGGCTTTCCGTAAAAATAGGAAATACCCAGGTCACCCTGCAGGGCGTTACCGGCAAACCGGACGTATTGCACAACCAATGGGTCATTCAGTCCCATTTCCTCACGGATCGCTTCCCGCTCATCCTGCGAGACGGACATGCCCACCATCTGTTGAAGCGGGTCGCCCAGGCCATCCTGAATGGCGAAAGCAATCACACTGATCACGAACATGACCAGTACGGCCTGGGAAATTCGCTGAACCAAAAACGCTAACATGAAAAATTCCGGGTCAAGCTGCAAACAAAAGGCCGGCTCCAGGCTGATCCGAAGCCGGCCCGCCCATAAAGGCTGTTACTCCACGACCAGGTCGCCCAAGTACGGGAAGTTCATCACGTTGAGGATCGGTTCGATCTTCACGTTCTTCTTGCTGGCCCAGGCCAGGTCCTGCCAGTGCAGGGGAACGAACGCTGCGTCGTCATACAGGCGCTGCTCCACCTCTTTCAGCATGGCGGTGCGCTTGTCCAGATCCGTCTCGACGTTGGCCTTGTTGACCAGCTCGTCGATCTCCGGGTTGCAGTAGTTACCGGCGTTGTACTGGCCCGAACCGCTGTGCGCATCCGGGCAGAAGGTCAGGAACTCGTAGAAGTTGGCGGAGTCCTCGGTGTCTGCGTGCCAGCCGATCATCATCATGTCGGCGGCGCGGGCGTCATACTCCGGCCAGTATTGGGCTTTCGGCAGCGTTTTCAGATCCACCTTGATGTTGATACGCGCCAGCATGGCGGCAACCGCCTGGGCGATCTTGTCGTCATTCACGTAACGGTTATTGGGCGCCATCATGGAGATGGTGAAACCGTCTTCATAACCGGCTTCTTTCATCAACTGCTGGGCTTTTTCGACATCAAACCGCGTTGCCAGGGATTCATTGTGGCCCTGGTAACCTTCCGGCGACATCTGAGCGGCCGGGGTAGCGAAGCCCTTCATGATCTTGGCGGCAATGCCTTCCTGGTTGATGGCATAGGCAATGGCCTCGCGCACTTTCGGGTTCTTGAACGCTTCCACCCGGTCCTGATTCATGTGGAACAGGATGATGCGGGTACCGCTCATGGTCACCAGATCGGCGTTCTTGTCACGGCGAATACGCTCCAGATCGGTCGGCGGCACCGGTGCAATGAAATCCACACCGCCAGACAGCAGCGCGGAGACACGGGTGTTGTTTTCCTTGATCGGAGTCAGCACGATCTTGCCGACGTTACCCGGTGACTCGGTATCCCAGTAATCGTCGAAGCGTTCAAACTCGACACGCACGCCCTGCTGACGACCGGTAATGACATAAGGGCCTGTGCCGGACAGATTCTCGGAAGCAAAAGAATTGCCGTGCTTGGTGATGGCGCTCTTGTCTTTCCCGCTTTCGGTCTTACCGGTGTAAAACTCGCTGTCCAGCGGGAAGATGTAAGTCGCGGTGTTCAGCAGCAGCGGGTATGGCTCGTTGGTCACCAGCTCAAAGGTGTAGTCATCAATCACCTTGAGTTCGCTGAACGGTTTGAAGATGGCTTTGTAGTCCTGGCTCTGCTTCAGGCGATTAAAGGTGAACTTGACGTCTTTGGCGGTCAGCTCGTTGCCAGAATGAAAATTCACACCTTCACGCAACTCGAAGCGCATGGTGTTCTCGTCAATACGCTCCCAGCTTTTCGCCAGACGCGGCTCGAAGCCGAGATCCTTGGTCCAGCGGATCAAGGGATCAAAGGTCATGTGGCTTAACTGCAACATGCCGCCGGAGAGCTGTTCGTGAATGTCCAGGCTTACAGGGTCGGCGTCGTACGCCATTTTCAGTTCCTTGTTCGCCTCGGCAGACATCGCCATCGGGGCTGTTGCCAGGGCCATGGAACCAACAAAAGCAGTCAGTAGTGTTTTCATCGCGTTTTCCGTCGCTGTTTTAAGAATTTTTGCGGCACATCGGCGCAACTTCACGCCAGATGTCTGCGCTAAAAACTAGTCGTGGAAAACCCGAACAGCAATCGAAATTGCGACTTGGCGTTATTCGTGAAGTGAATGACCCTGTTTGGGGCGCTTACCAAAGGCGAAACGCCAGCGGCAGAATCAATGCGGTGAACACCCCTGTAAGCCCCATTCCCAGGGAGGCAAAGGCACCGGCTGTGCGACTGATCTCGAACGCTCGCGCCGTTCCCACCGCATGGCCGTTCAGCCCGAGCGCAAAACCCAGAATGCGGTCGTCGGTGATCGACAGCGCCCTGGAAAGCAGGTCGACAAAGAGCGTTGCGACAACACCGGTCACCAGAAGCCCGCCCATCATCAGCGGCACCGAACCGCCCAGTTGTTCGGTAATACCAATGGCAATGGGCGCGGTCACCGACTTCGGCGCCAGGGACGCCAGCACCAGAGGTGTCGCCCCGAGAGCCCAGGCGATCACGACCGCATATACGGCCGCCAGGGTGGCCGCTATTGGCAGGGTGCACAGAATCGGACGCCACAACGCCCGCACGTGGTGCATCTGCTGGTACAACGGTATACCGAGCGCGACGGTGGCCGGCCCGAGCAACAGCATCAGCCACTGGGCACCCTGCTGATACCGGGTGTAGTCCAGCGACAATAGCGCGATGGTGGCCGACAACAGGAAGGCCGAAAGCACCACCGGTGGCAACCAAAGCGGGCGCCCCATCCTCCGGAAAAGCCAGTTGCCCGCAAAGAAAGCGCCCAGGGTTAACCCAATCGCCAGTATCGGGCTCGCAGACAGGGTATTGGGAAGCGCGAGAAAACGCTCCAGGAGATCAGTCATCCGACGCTCTCCGCTGCCCTGCCTTGACCAGAGACGCCATCAGCAGCAGCGTGGTCAGCACACTCAAAAAGGTGCCCACCAAGAGCGCCCCCGCCACCGCCAGCCACTGGCCGCTGAACTGATCAGCAGAGAAGAACACACCCACCACGCCCGGCATGATCAGCAGCACCAGCACCGAAATCAGTCCCTGGCTCGCCGTGGCCAGGTCATCACTGACACTGCCCTTAAGCATCAGCGTGATTGTCATCAGAATCATGCCCAGCACACCGCCGCTGACCGGAATCAGGAAAACCAGTCGCAAGGCTTCGCCAAGCATGAAACATAAAACCAGAGTCAGGAAACCCCGCAACATCGACATATTGTCATGCTCATCAAGTAACGAATTGCTCTACACTAGCCCATACCCAAAGTTTGACACCAGTTCGGATACCCCATGGCGCTCAAGGCAACCATCTTTAAAGCAACACTGAACATCGCGGATATGGACCGGCACTATTACGGTGACCACCACCTCACCATCGCCCGCCACCCGTCCGAGACCGACGAGCGCATGATGATACGCCTGCTGGCTTTCATACTGAACGCCAGCGAGAGCCTGGAATTCACCAAAGGGATCAGCACGGACGACGAGCCGGATCTGTGGCAAAAAAGCCTGAGCGACGAGATCGAACTGTGGATCGAGCTCGGCCTGCCCGACGAGAGCCGCCTGCGCAAGGCCTGCAACCGGGCGGATCAGGTTATCCTGTACACCTACGGTGGCCGCGCCGTGCCGCTGTGGTGGGAGAAACACCAGGGCAAACTGACTCGCTTCGACAACCTCACCATCATCGACCTGCCGACAGACGACACCGAGTCTCTGGCTGCCCTGGCTGAGCGCGGCATGAACCTGCAATGCACCGTCCAGGACGGCACCGTCAATATTGGCAATGACGACACGCTCGTCAGTGTGACACCCCTGCCGCTCTACCCTGAGTAAAAAATCCCCCGCCGGGGTCTACCAGAACGATCCAGTTTACGTTAAGGTAAACTTTAGCCGATATTGACCCGGGCCGCACCAGGTTCCGTCAGTTTGGCTATACTCAAAGCAAGCATCGACACCCTCACAAGGGGTGTTTTGTTCCTCAGGCCACTACCCCAGGAAGAGGATTATGACAACAACAAAATCCAAAGTTGTTTATAACCCGGTTTTTACCGACGGTGCGGAGTTCCGAATTCCCACCTTCAAGTTACTCAAGCAGGACGGCTCGCTCTACAAAGGCGCCAAGGCTCCTGAGCTCGACAAAGACAAAGCCCTGCGCATCTACCGGGCGATGGTCACCACCCGGATTCTCGACGAACGCATGCTCGCGGCCCAACGGCAGGGGCGCCTGAGCTTTTACATGCAGTGCACCGGCGAGGAAGCCGCGGTTATTGGCAGTACCGCCGCACTGGATGACGCCGACATGATCATGGCTCAGTACCGTGAACAGGGCTCTCTGACCTATCGCGGTTTTTCTATTGATGAGTTCATGAACCAGCTGTTCGGCAACGAACTGGACTATGGCAAAGGTCGCCAGATGCCAGTTCATTACGGTTCCCGCAAGCTGAACTACATGACCATTTCCTCGCCACTGGCCACGCAAATCCCTCAGGCCACGGGCTACGCCTACGGTCAGAAACTGGCGGGCGAAGGCCACTGCACCATCACCTACTTTGGCGAAGGCGCCGCTTCGGAAGGAGACTTCCACGCTGCCCTGAACATGGCCGCCGTCCACCGCGTTCCGGTTATTTTCCTGTGCCGGAACAACGGCTACGCCATTTCCACCCCCGCCGCCGAGCAGTTCGCCGCTGACGGCGTGGCACCCAGGGCCTACGGCTATAAGATGGACGTGATCCGTGTTGACGGCAACGACATCCTGGCCGTGCACGAGGCCACCAAGGAAGCCCGCAAGCTGGCGGTGGAACACAACCGGCCGGTGCTGATTGAAACCATGACCTACCGCCTGGCGGCACACTCTTCTTCTGACGACCCCTCCGGCTATCGTAGCAAGGACGAGGAAGCGGTATGGCGCGAGAAAGACCCTATCCTGCGCATGCGTCTCTGGCTCGAACGCAAGAAGTGGTGGAGCGAGGACGATGAGAAACAGCTGCAGGAAAACATGCGCCGGGAAGTGCTCGAAACCATGAAACGGGCACAGAAGCGGCCGCCACCCGCGCTCGACACCCTGGTGAGCGACGTCTACGACGAGGTACCGCCGGGGCTGGCCGAGCAATTCGACAAACTCAAGGCGCACATCCGCCGGCATCCGGACGAATATCCGAAAACCGCAGAACAAGCAAAGGGAGGTGCGTGAGATGACCCAGATGAATATGCTCCAGGCCATCAACAACGCCCTCGACACTGCCATGGCCGCCAACGAGCGGGTGCTGTGTTTCGGTGAAGACGTGGGCATTTTCGGTGGTGTATTCCGCGCCACCAGCAACCTGCAACAAAAATACGGCAAGGACCGCTGTTTCAACACGCCGCTGGTCGAGCAGGGCATCGTCGGTTTTGCCAACGGCCTGGCCGCACAGGGTTCCGTGCCCGTGGCCGAGATTCAGTTTGCCGATTACATTTTCCCGGCCTTCGACCAGATCGTGAACGAGTCGGCCAAGTTCCGTTATCGCTCGGGCAGTCTGTTCGACGTGGGCGGGCTAACGATTCGTGCGCCCTACGGCGGCGGCATCGCCGGCGGGCTTTACCACTCACAGTCGCCGGAAGCCTACTTTGCCCACACACCGGGCCTGAAAATCGTGGTGCCACGCAACCCGCATCAGGCCAAGGGCCTGCTACTGGGCGCCATCCACGACCCCAACCCAACCCTGTTCTTTGAACCCAAGCGTCTCTATCGCGCCTCCGTCGGGGAAGTGCCCGACGAAGATTACCGGCTACCGCTGGGCGAAGCCGAAGTGATCAAGGAAGGCACCGATATCACCGTGTTGGGCTGGGGTGCGCAGATGGAAGTGATTGAGCACGCCGTCGAACGGGCGGAGAAAGAAGGCATTTCCTGTGAAGTCATCGACCTGAGAACCATCCTGCCCTGGGATGTGGAAACCGTAGCCAAGTCGGTGCTCAAGACCGGGCGCCTGGTCGTCACCCACGAAGCGCCACTGACCGGTGGTTTTGCCGGTGAAATCGCGGCGACCATACAGGAGCGCTGCTTCCTGTACCTGGAATCCCCGATCGCTCGCGTGACCGGGATGGACACCCCCTTCCCGCTGGTGCTGGAAAAAGAGCACCTGCCCAACCACCTGAAGGTCTACGAGGCCATCAGGTCGAGCGTGGATTTCTAGGTTGATATCAGGACAGGAGAGCAATCATGAGTGATTTTATACTGCCCGATATCGGCGAAGGTATCGTGGAGTGCGAACTGGTCAAGTGGCTGGTCAGCGAAGGCGACATCATCGAAGAAGACCAGCCGGTGGCCGAAGTCATGACCGACAAGGCGCTGGTGGAGATCCCGGCGCCCTATAAAGGCAAGGTGACGCGCCTCTATCACAAGGAAGGGGACATCGCGAAAGTGCACGCCCCGTTGTTTGAACTGGTGGAGGAAGGCGGCGACAGCCAGCAAGATTCAACGCCTGAGCCCAAAGCCCCGGAAACGGCCAGCGAAACGCCGGCAACCCAGGCACAAGCCAGCTCCGGCGAAGCAGATGGCGACGACCCAACGGAAGACTTCATCCTTCCGGACATCGGCGAAGGCATCGTCGAATGCGAAGTGGTGGAATGGCGCGTGGCCGAGGGCGACGAGATCGAAGAAGACCAGCCGGTGGTGGACGTCATGACCGACAAGGCCATGGTCGAGATCACCGCCCCCAAGGCCGGCCGTGTCACGAAGCTTTACCATAAGCAGCAGGAAATGGCGCGGGTGCATTCTCCGCTGTTTGAGTTCGTTCCCCGTGAGCGTGACGAGCCGGCCCAGGCCCAGAAAACGTCACACGCAGCCCCGGAAGCAGAATCGAAACCAACGCCAACCACCGCGCAACCCGTCGTATCCCGCAACCAACCGCGGACGCCGGCCAGCCCGGCTGTACGCCGCATTGTTCGCGAACACGACCTGGACCTGGCGGACATCGCAGGTTCCGGCAAGGATGGCCGGGTACTGAAGGCCGATGTACTGGCTCATCTCGACAAACCCGCCACAACCTCACCGGCACAGGACAGCTCCGGCGAGTCGAAACCGGCAAGCTCAGGCGGTGAGCGCCGTCGGCCATCCCGGGAACAGGAAGTGCGCGTTGAGCCCATCCGCGGCATGAAAGCCGCTATGGCCCGCAGCATGGTTACCTCGGCGACCACCATTCCCCACTTCATCTACAGTGAGGACATCGATGTCACCGACCTGCTCAAACTACGGGAGCAACTGAAACCAGAAGCCGAAGCCAACGGATCAAGGCTGACTCTGATGCCCTTCTTCATGAAGGCCATGGCCCTGGCGGTGCAGGAGTACCCGGTACTCAACAGCCGCCTCAACGACGACGTCACCGAGATCCACTACCAGCCGCAGTGCAATATCGGCATGGCCGTGGACGGCAAAGCCGGGCTGATGGTTCCCAACATCAAGGGTGTGGAAGACCTGACTCTGCTGGGCATTGCCGACGAGGTAGCTCGCCTGACCGAGGCTGCCCGCTCGGGCCGTGTCAGCCAGGAGGATCTCAAGGGTGGCACCATCACCATTTCCAATATTGGCGCTTTGGGTGGCACCTACGCCGCCCCGATCATCAACCCACCGGAAGTGGCGATTGTGGCCCTTGGCCGTACCCAGAAACTGCCGCGCTTTGACAGCAATGGCCAAGTGGTCGAGCGGTCCATCATGACCGTGAGCTGGGCAGGCGACCATCGCATTATTGATGGCGGCACCATTGCACGCTTCTGCAATCGCTGGAAAGGCTACCTGGAATCGCCGCAGTCGATGCTGCTGCATCTGGGCTGACGGAGTATCATGGCGCAGAAGACGCAACTGCAGCAGTTCTACATCCCAGAAGAGCAGTCGATCTATCTGCTCAGCCATGACGATGCCAAGAAGCTCAAGGACTGGGTGGCGCTCTGCGCCGCCCAGCTTCGCCAACTGGGTTACCAGGACATCGAACTGATCGGCAAAGGCGCCTACGGCTTTGTATTCGCGGGCCGCCTGCCACACCAGGACAGCGCCGGCCCCGAACACGTCTTCAAATTCACCCGCATCAACCTTCCCCAACACCTGCAGGACCGCCTGGAAGATGAAGCTTATATCCTCGAGCAGGTCCGGCATCCGAGGGTGCCTCGCCTGGTTGCCTATCAACGAGCCCACAACCAACCCATCCTGGTGATGGAACGCGCGGCAGGCCTGAACCTGGAAGAGGTGTCCCTGCGGGAGGGCCGGCTGAAACCCAGACTGGTCATGCGGATTGCCGACCAGATTGCGGATATCCTGCGCAACCTGCGCCGCGAGAATGGCCCCTCGGGGCGCCCCATCGTGCACGGTGACATCAAACCCTCGAACCTGGTGTTTGACGCCAGCACCGAAAACATTGCCCTGATCGACTGGGGCTCGTCGGTGTTCGCCCAGCTGGACGCCAACCAGCAGTTCCTCACCACCAACGTGATGGAATTGATGTCCGATAACCTGCAACAGACCAACGCCCGGCTGGGGGATGTCTACTTCATCGGTGAGGAACAACTGAACGGTGGGCTGTCTTCCCCTCGCTTTGATGAACAGGGCGCTGCGGGCACACTGTATGCGCTGGCATCCGGCCAGTCTTGCCGGTTCGGGCACCAGGCCATTCCCGCCGCGTCCCTCGGGCTGCCGATGGAGTTCGCCCGCATGCTCGACGGAATGCTGTCCCCGGACCCACAGACCCGGCGAAAAGCCGGTGACTACTACCTGAACGAAATGTCGCGAATGGCACGCACGGTGATGATCGATCTCACGGAACCACCGCTGGCCCCCATGGTGCCGGTGTGGACCCGCGCCTCCGATCATGAAATCGACACGGTCGTTTACAGCTCCCGGAAGTCTTTCCTCCGCCAGGAAGGCGCCCCGGAAACCCTCAATGATGTGAACGATGTGCAGCTGGACCGCTACTATAAAAATTTCATGCAAGGCATGGGAGAAACCGAAAAAGCCTTCCTGGCCGCCGTCAGCCGACTGGGGCGGTATCCCGTCGAAGGAGGACTCGCCGTGCGCTGGGAAACCGATGGCGTTTATATCGACACGTCCCTGAACCTGCACGACCCGACACTGAAAACCGCGTTTATCCGCGCCGTCAACAACATGGTGTACCTGGCCCAGGCCATCTACCGCCAGGGGATTTTCAAGAGTTGCCTGTTCAACGCCCGCAACACCCTGCACATCGACCGCGCCGAACCCGACCAGCCTTTCGTGCCCGAGCCCGGCATGCAATTGAAATACGAAGTCAGTGCCGCGCCGGAGGTGGAAGACGAGTCACGGGTTCATTCCTACTTCGAAGACGGCCCCGACCCGGAGGAATTCCTGGTGCTGCCGCAAACCATCATCACCGCGCTGGAATCCCTCAACGACATCCACCACACCGGCATGATCATCTTCGAGGCCCTGCCCCGACACCTCAAGATCCACAGCCATTACCGCCTGCTGGACCCGGACCGGGAAAGTGAATTCAGCCGCCTGCTGGATGAGATACTGTCCGCGGTCGGCCAGATCACTGGTCTGGGCGTTTCCGGCTTTATGAAAATGCCCTACAAGGACACCCGCTTCTTCCCTCATATCGAACGGCTGCCGGAGCGTTACTACCCCAAAAACCCCCGGACAACGAATGGTTGATTCAAGGCCCTTGACTGAACTCTTTGATACCAACAGGGCTGGACAGAGAACACCATCACACGTAAGATTGCGCACTCGAAATTGACGCCAAAGCGTTAGATTTCATCCGCCCGTAGCTTTTATGCTGGGAGCGAAGCGAGACAGTACAGCTGAGTCATGCGCAGCATGACCTCTAGACTTCTCGAACAAAGTGTTAATCCGCCCGTAGCTCAGCTGGATAGAGCGTTGCCCTCCGGAGGCAAGGGTCACTGAAAAAATCTGGAACCGAAGGCAACGGTCAAACTTGCCAACTTTGTTGATAACCGCCCGTAGCTCAGCTGGATAGAGCGCCGCCCTCCGGAGGCGGAGGTCAGAGGTTCGAATCCTCTCGGGCGGGCCATTAACTTGGCAATTCAATGAGTTATTACCCCCCCCCTCTTTTTATCCTGTGTCATCCGCACCTGAGTCCTTGAAAATTCTCCGCACTAATCCCCTGACTTTTGCACGAACAGCTCCAAAGACCGATTTTTTCTCTATTTTTTCGTGTGTGCCCAAATGGTGCCCTGGCAGTGCCCTTCGTTTTCCAACCAACAAAGAAAACCCTAACGTCGTGACCTTTGCCCCTTATTTGCGGTAACTTCCTAAGGCACATGAAAAAGCAGACCTCATCAATGGCGCTTTCAGATTAAATGGGAGTGACAGGTTGCATCTGCGCGCCCGCTTTATTGCTCGGGCGATGATCTTACTTTGTTGCGCCGCAAGCCCCCGCACCAGGGTTGTCCAAATTATCAAATCACTGAAATCGGGAAGATATGCAGAAGCTAGATGCAGCTCCAGAACAGGGACAAATAGTCAGATTGCGCCACAAAATCTGGGCGGTCACGGCAGTCAACAGAACGAAAACGAAGACGGATCAGGCTATCCACAGGGTCACGCTTGAATGCCTCAGCGACGACGCCCTTGGAGAGAATATCCACGTTATTTGGGAACGAGAGGTTGCACCATCTTTTGTTGAGTCGACGTCTCTCCCCAGCATCACCTCAAACGACGACCCCAAACTTTTTGATGCGTTCATTCGATCCCTCCAGTGGGGCGCCAGCTCCTTAGCAGTTGGTGATATGCTCCAGGCACCTTTCAGAGGCGGGGTACAAATGGAGGAGTATCAGTTGGCACCGGTAATCCGTGCCACCAATATGCCCCGAGTTCGTCTTTTGCTAGCCGATGATGTTGGTTTAGGTAAAACCATCGAAGCCGGACTCGTCACCCAGGAGCTTATACACAGCCACAGAGCAAGCCATGTCTTGATAGTCTGCCCGGCCCACCTCAAGATAAAATGGGTTGACGAAATGGCAGAGAAATTTGGCCTAGAGTTCAAAATCATTGACCGCGACTCCGTACTAAAAATGAGAAAAGAGTACGGACCGAGCATAAACCCCTGGGCTAGCTTTCCTCGCCTTGTGACTTCGATTGATTACTTGAAGACTGAACATCCTCGCCGCTTGTTCGATGAGTTAACTCAGCGACGAGTTGATGAAAACCCTAACCGTCGTCCCTGGGATCTACTGATACTGGACGAAGCTCATAATGCTGCTCCGTCTGGAAAAAAACAGTATGTTCGTGATTCAGAGCGCACGCAGCTCCTCCGATCAATTTCCGAGCGGTTCGAACACAAGATGTTTCTCACAGCCACCCCACACAATGGCTACCGCGAGAGCTTCACCGGGTTGTTGGAGATCCTGGATAATCTTCGTTTCTCGCGGGGGACAGACCTCGACAAGACCCAACTCTCCGCCGTCACCATCCGGCGGCTCAAACAGGAAATCTCTAATCCAGATGGGACACGTCGCTTCCCTCAACGAGTAATTCTGCCGCGCGACGAATCCAATGACCCCCAGCTCTATGTGACTTTGAAGGGCGAGGAGCAAAGGCTTTTCAATTTGCTCAAGACTTATACGGAAAGTCGCTTAGAGTCTGCGAACAAACGATCTGAACGACCACTTCAGTTCATTCTCACTCTCCTCAAAAAACGAGCGCTGTCGTCACCCTTAGCCCTTCGAGAAAGTCTTGTCGTCCATACACAGAACGCTGGTGTAAAGGGAGAACTCCAGATCGGTGAATCTTTGTTCACGAATTTGGAGCAGAAAGAATCTGAGGACTGGAGCGATGACGAAGACAAAGAAGACAACCTAGAAGCTGCTACCGATGCCGCATCAAAGCTAATCGGCGAATTAACCACCGATGAAAAAGGCATGCTGGCGAGTATGTTTGAAATTGTCGACCGTCAGGTTTCACATTTCTCCACTCAGGAGGACAGCAAAGCAGCCGCGCTTGTCGCCTGGATCAATGAGAATTTGCGCCACGACAATCAATGGAATGGTGAGCGAGTCATCATCTTTACCGAGTACAAGCACACCCTCAATTACCTTGAGCGCATCTTGGAAAAACATGGCTTTCGTGATGCGACCAGAACCATTATTGGTGGCATGAATGACGGTGATCGAAAACTAATTAACGATGAATTTCAGGCGCCCGATAGTGAAACCAATGTGCGAATATTGCTGGCCACGGACGCCGCTTCTGAAGGTGCAGACTTCCAAAAGCACTGCCGCAACCTCATCCACTATGAAATTCCTTGGAATCCCATTCGCTTGGAGCAGAGAAACGGCCGTGTTGACCGACACGGACAAAAAGCAGATGAGGTTAGAATTCATCACTTTGTCTACAAAAACCAGGAAGACTCTGAGTTCCTTAAACACATCGTCGATAAAGTCGAAACCATCAGAAGCGATCTCGGGAGCGTCGGAGCGCTAATCGCGGACAACGTAAAGAAAAAAGCTCTTGGCCAAGCCGTCAATCTTACTGCTGTAGATGATGATGCGCGCCGACGAATCGCACGAGAAGAAATGGCCATTGAAGCGCATGAAAATGAAGGCGTTTCACAGATGGTCGAGGCATTGAACAAGGCCAGAAGCGCACTTGATATATCTGACGATAATCAGCTCGAATTACTGCGCCAGGCGTTAAGTCTTGAGGGCTGTGAAGAGGCTATCGATCACTTGGGTAGTGATGAGTTCGTCTTAACTCAGGTTCCGACATCCTGGACAGAATGCAAAGCTTACGTCAGCAGAGATTTCCTGCAAAAGCGCCTTTCTTTCAACCGCAACAAAGCAAGAGAAGACGATGCGGTTGGAATCGTACACCTTGACCACCCACTGATGCGGAGGGCAACTTCTACGTTCAGAGTCCAAATGTGGGGCGCGTTAAGCTCACACAGTCGATTAAACAGAGTAGTCGTATCTGAATCCAGCGAGGTCACTACTCCGGCAGTCATTGCATGGGGCCGACTGGTTCTGCTGGGGCCGGAACACAATCGACTGCATGAAGGCGTGGTTCGTTGCGACCTCGCCCTCCGCGAGGACACGGTCGTAAGGCAGGAAGTCCGTCGTCCGGACGATGCCAAACGCTTTTCCGGTGACATCGGAACTGTTGAAACGCTAATAGCACCGCACATTGAAGCGATAACGGAACAACTATCTTTCAAGGCAGAAGAGGAAGCCAGCAGGCTGATTGGCACCCTTAATGATCGGGGAGAACTCGCTCGGAAACATGCACAAAGTCTTGCGACTGAGCGCATATCCTCGATCAGAAAAGCCATCAAAGAATGGGACAAGCGGCAGAAAGAGTTGAACCTGCAGTATGGATTCGAAGGCGAAGATTGGAGCACTGAAGCCTTGGAAGAAAGAGAAAGACACTTTGACCAGCTAAAGATACGCCTTGAGGAACTCGTGAAAGAGCGAGAAACAGAACCAAAACGTCAGAAAGATCTATACAAAGTAACAGATCAAAGAATGTACCCGGTTGCCTTGGAAGTCATCCTTCCTGGGGATGGCCATTGATGCCCACGAACAAGCGAGTCGCCAGCCGCCAGCATCGTTGGCTTTCCAGTGTCGAAATTTCAGGCGTGGTCTTGAGTGAGCCAGTGTTGGCAGACGCCGGCAACTTCAGATCGCTCGACAAAGCCGAAATTGCAGCTTTCAGGAAACAACGCGAAATTTGGAATCTTCCGAAAGGCATGGTTGAGGGTAACGGCCAGCCTGCCTGGATTAACTTCATCCTCAAAGATTTCCTCGGTCTCAACGATCAAAACTACTGGCAGGTCGGTGCGTCCATTCCTGCTGACAAGGTAGTCAACCTGCACGAGCAGCAAGAAGTACTGCGTCCCAGCCGCGTTCTCTTGGACGAAGACAGCGCCATCATGCTGGTCATTGAAGTGCCACGAGAGCAATCACTGGACAAACCATGGCTCCATGAGAGAGGCCGCTGGAAAGCATCGCCCACCACCAAACTCGATCGTTTGCTGCGTGAAACTGGCGTAGAAATCGGCTTGCTGACAAACGGTGAATCCTGGCGCCTTGTTGTTGCTTCACCGTCGGAAACAACGTCCTGGATGACCTGGACCACGCAGACATGGAACGACGACCCTCTTACGCTGGCCGCCTTTAAGGATCTACTTGGTGAATCACGATTTTTCGCTGGGCCTCGGGATCAAACAATTCTTGAACTAATAAAGCAGAGTCGAGAACGGCAACTGGATGTCGCAGACCAGCTTGGTAATCAGGTTCGAACCGCGCTTCAAATCCTCGTTCATGAGTTCGACAGAGTCGATGCTGAACTCGATGGCCGTTTTCTGCGAAATTATAGCGAAGCGGAGATTTTTGAGTCTGGGGTCGCCTTTATCATGCGCCTCATTTTCACATTGTACGCCGAAGAGAATGGCTTGCTTCCCCACGGCAATGTGGCTTACGACCGATCTTACGGGGTGCTCCATCTGCTAACCGAGCTGGAGGATACCAAACGCCTTGCCCCGGAAAAGCTCAAGCGCTCTTACGCTGCCTATGCTCGCTTGCTCGCCAGTTCGAGACTTTTACATGATGGTAGTGTCGATGCGGATATTCGCGTCGCCGCTCACGGAGGTCAGCTATTCGATCCCGCGCGTTATCCCTTGTTAGAAGGGATGACGAAAGACGGTGGGTGGCCAACGGAAATCCCGGAACCTCCCAAGGTCAAAGATGAGGCAATACGCGACATCCTCCGCAGTCTTAAATACGCAAACGCGGACGGCGTGCGTCAGCTCGTTAGCTACCGGATGTTAGCGGTCGAACAAATTGGGCATATGTACGAAGGCCTGCTAGATCGCCGCGTAGCCAGAGCGCCTGCCGACCAAACGCTCCTATTACTGCAGGGCAGCACGAAGATTCCCGAACCAGAGCCAGCGAACTCGGACGATTTTTGGAATAAAGAACGCGAAGACTTAATCAAAGCTGTCAGCCGTCATACCGGCAAAACGTCAGGATCGGTCAAAAAGGTTCTAGATCGAAATCCTGACAGGCACACGTTGGTGAACTTCGGCACTGATGATTCTGAACTTCTAGAGCGAGCCAAGCCGGTGGAGCGCTTTTTGAAACCGCTGGGCATCATCCGACCGTGTGGGCTCTACGTCACTTTCGGCCAGAACCGAAGATCGAGTGGCGCCCACTACACGCCGCCTACACTCACCGAGCCCGTAGTTCGCAGAACTCTGGAACATCAAGTTTATGTCAATGAAGAGGGCAAGCCTGGCCTGTTGGTTGAGCCCAAATTGATCAAAGCGCCCACAGAAATATTGGGTCTCAAGGTTTGCGACCCTGCCATGGGTTCTGGCGCATTCCTTGTGCAGGCAACACGCTATCTCGCCGAAAGGTTAGTGGACTCTTGGGAACGAATGGCAGCCAATCAGCCTGACGCAGTTCTTACTATGCCATTTGCCAAACCCTCGCAGGGGAAGCCTGGTGAAAGCCTTATGCCGGATTCGCGGGAGGAACGCTTGGTATTCGCTCGTCGTTATGTGGCAGAGCGCTGTATCTATGGTGTAGACATGAACCGGCTCGCCGTAGAGATGGCCAAACTGTCGCTATGGCTCACTACGTTGTCAACTGATCGACCGTTTACCTTTGTCGACCATGCTCTCAAGCAAGGCAACTCATTGGTTGGACTATCACCTGAGCAGATACGAAATTTTACCTGGAAACCAGTCGGCAACGATTTTGGCCCATTGTTCGCCGATCAGACTGACCAAGGTCTTGACGCAGCGGAACAACATCGGGAAGCAATTCACGCCATACCCGATCACGAATTTATCAAAAAAGAGAGAGAAAACCGCATTGCGGAAGAATCTCTCACAAGCGCACGTAAAAAAGCCACGCTCGCTATAGCAGCCTTCTTCAACGGTTCTAGCAAGAAGCAGCGCGAGGCAAAACTGATCGAATATCAGTACTGGCTAGACCGGCTAGGTGATGATGAATCAGCCGCCGAGGAAATTGAGAAAATCCTGAAGGGCCTTACTTCTGGTGACAAGCCAATTCAGCCCTTCTGTTGGCATATAGAGTTCCCCGAAGTTTTTCATCGAGAAAATGGTGGCTTTGATGCCTTTGTGGGAAACCCTCCTTTTGCCGGGAAGAATACCACCATCGAGGGGAGCCGCGACTTCTTTATTGAATGGCTTAAGCTTCTACATGAGGAGTCCCATGGGAACTCAGATTTGGTTGCACATTTCTTCCGTCGTGCCTTTAATCTGCTCCGACGTAGTGGAAGCTTTGGCTTAATAGCAACCAAAACCATCCGGCAAGGTGATACCCGTAGCACGGGGCTTAGATGGATAATCAATCACGGCGGTCTTATCTACAACGCTCAAAGACGGGTGCCATGGCCAGGAAAGGCGGCCGTGATCGTTAGCCTCATTTTTGTCAACAAAGGCAGAGTCGAACGCCCAATTTATCTCGACAAAAAAAGAGTAGAGCAGATAACAGCCTATCTGTTTGACAAGGGAGATAGTGAAGATCCGTTCGTTCTTTACGCCAATTCCGAAAAAAGCTTTCAAGGCAGTATTCCTCTGGGCTTAGGTTTTACCTTCGACGATTCGGACAAAAAAGGGGCTGCTAACTCCATTTCGGAAATGAATCGACTTGTTGAGAAAACCCCGAAAAATGAGGAGCGAATTTATCCCTATATTGGTGGGGCTGAGGTCAATGACTCCCCAACTCATCAACATCATCGGTATATAATTGACTTTTCTGATTTGGATGAAGAGCAGGCTAAGCGTTGGCCTGATCTGTATGAAATCGTGAAGCTGAAGGTTAAACCTGCAAGAGACAAGCAAAAAGACAAAGGTGGTAAGGAGTTTTGGTGGAAATTTCTTCGATCCCGACCAGCTCTTTACAATGCGATAAAAGATCTCTCCAGGGTTCTTGTAGCTGGGCAAACAAGTAAATACCGAACATTTACTTACCTACCTAGCGGCATGGTCTACGATCAAAAACTCATCATTTTTGCAGTAGAATCTATGGCTGACTTCTGTGTCATGCAGTCACGCTTTCATGAAGAATGGGCATTATTTTTTGGCTCTTCCATGAAAGATGATCCTGTCTATACCCCATCAGATTGCTTTGAAACGTTCCCATTCCCTCCGTATAACGGACAGGAACTATCCCTCAAATCGGCAGCTGATGATTATTTTGGTTTTCGCAAAGAGTTAATGGTGCAAAACAACCAAGGACTAACCAAAACGTACAACAGGTTCCATGATCCTGACGAATGTTCGTTGGAAATAACGGAGCTTAGGCGCTTGCATCAAAATATGGATGAATCGGTATTAAAGGCATATGGCTGGGAGGACCTCAAACTTAGTTATGTCTTCGAGCCAGATTATGAAGTTGAGGAAGGCAAAGCTGTTCCCTGGCGCTACCGCTGGCCGGATGAACTTCGTGATGAAGTGATTGCGCGACTATTAGCGCTCAATAAAGAGCGTCACGAACAGGAAAGGCATTAATCATCCATACGGCACAAGAACTTGCTTGTGCCGTAGCAGCTCAAAATGCTGAGCAATTCGTTCACTTGGTTGCCCCTGCGCTCGGACCCCCATCTCCATGTTGCGATCCAAGGCATACATTGTGAGGTTGGCAGAGGTCACTAGTGCGTCGTTACGATCGGCCACAAGTACTTTAGCGTGCAGCTTGAGGTGCTTGTCGCCGGGCGGGATTCTCCAGGTTAGCAGCTTCGGCTCCTCAACACCTTTGGGCCACAAGGCCACCAAGGTATCGCGATTGTTTTTACCGTAACCTTTTTCCCTCTCATCCAGCACCATGGTGACCTTCACCCCTCGCGCAACCGCGTCGGCCATTAAATCAATGATGTCATTGATAATGCCCTCGCAATCTTCCTTGCCAGCCAGCCAATACCCCACTACTAACAGCTCTGACCTAGCCGCCAAAATAATATCCTGCACCACTTGACGGGTCGCTCGGAGATAGGAACCTTCCACTTTGGGGCCAGTCCACACTACTTCGGTTTGAGTAGCCTCCCTGTCTGTAAGTGCTACGGCTTCTTTTATCGTCTCTAACTGGAGGGCGAAATCAGAGTTGCCGAGGGCAACGAAGTGACTCGCCCAGTTAAAGACCAAACCGCGAAGGGCCCTATCTACTGCTCCTCGCCCAGCGGCCAACTTGGCAATGCTAGCCGCACCGGACTCTGAGGTTAGGGCTCCCGAATCCAAAGCTCTTATGACTTCGTCGAAGGCACCAGCATTGATTAGCTGACGCACACTCTCCGCCGTTGTATGTGCCGACTTGCCTCGGGGACTGGACATAGCGAGGCCCTATTTGAAATAAGCCATATCGTTGTACGCCATCGTGGGCACGAGGAAATTGCGGTCCAGGAAGCGGTTGAACGCTTCGCAGGAAGTTTCTGGAGCCAATACACAGGCATGGCAGGCCGCTCCGTTGATGGTGGCGTGAACGTCTGGTTGATGGTCAGCACAGAGCGGATCCGATGAGCACCGCTTGGCATTTTTCAGTGCGCTATGAATCAAATTTGGAAACCGCTCCTTCGTCCCCAAATCGACCAAGCCGCCGAGACTACCCTCAGAGTCAGCGCTTGCGGTGTATAGCAGAATTCCAGCCATCTTGCGTTCAGGGTCAGTACTACTATAAATCCGCTCACGCACAGACGACTCGGAGTAGCCGCAATCCAGCGCGAGCTGGCGCATTAATACGTGGGCCAAGCTGTGCAGCAACAGATAGCGCGCGCCAGGGAAGTCATCCGCATCTACTCCGCGCTCTTTGGCCCATTCCCCATATTTTTGCTCGATGGCCGCTGCCCGTTTTTTTACTGCGGACCGGTCTTCCCAATTAGCCAAAGTTTCTTCTTTTAATTCAATGAAGATACCTTCACCCCGTACCTCTACTGCAGGCAGCCAGTCCTGACGTTCCTTGTAAATCGGTGCACGCGACGCACCCATGCCGTCGTCATCCATGCCAGAGGCGTAGTCAATACGAGTAAAACTTGTAAGGGCCCGCACTTCCAATAGTTTGCGGGCCAATACAATCCGCTCGATTTCTTGGGACAAGAAATCGGGTACCTCGCCCGCCTCCAAGAAGAAATCTGATCGGTCGCCCTGATTGCTCCCCTCTATGTCGCGAAATGCATTCCACTCTGGCAAGCGAAGATCAATTTCATCTGTCTCGATCTCGCCACGCTCTTTCAGTAGCGTCTGCCATATATCTTCCGCCTTAAATTCTGCAAGGGCCGGAAACATATCCATGTCGAGGAGCGTTTGCAGCTTCTCTGACGAGTCGATTTTTTCAACCTGATGCTGCGGGCACTTCTTCAATGCCTGACCAATCGGGCTGGCGGCCTCTTTGATGGCCAAGGCGCTGCGAACGAGTGGAAACCAGCCATTGGTAGCGCCACGCTGTATGGCTCTCAATTGACCAGCGTGTTTGCACTCTTTTGGATCCTTATTTTTTATACCAAGCCATGGTCGCTTCCGAGTGCACTCTCCCAATGCCATGCCCCGATTTTCACCAAAAGCATCACTCACGCTTCGTTTGGCATCACATGCGCAATAGACCCAAATGTCAGACACGGATCCCGTGGTGCCCGAGTAGACGAGCCGCATACGCTTTTTACATGTGCTTTCCGCATCTCTGTGGACATAGGCCCGCCATGGGAAATCGTCGATATGCCCACTAGGACAGGCGACGACAAATGGT
This sequence comes from Marinobacter sp. M5B, assembly GCF_042604615.1. Taxonomy (NCBI): domain Bacteria; kingdom Pseudomonadati; phylum Pseudomonadota; class Gammaproteobacteria; order Pseudomonadales; family Marinobacteraceae; genus Marinobacter; species Marinobacter sp. M5B. Next base: position 726,582 of record NZ_CP156894.1, on the reverse strand, counting down.
GCAGGAGTTGTAGGAGCGCGGAATCTTCCCCTACCTTTGCAGTTAGGTGCTTTGCATTCCATTTCCTGTGTTTTTTCATTGTACTCAACTAGCTCTTCACCAGGCTCTGACAGAGTCGCGCATTCCGGATGAGTGCATACTTGAAATCGCGGAAACAGAAACGTTGGCACGGTTCCACGCTTGGTAAAGTAATTGCCGCTCGCGGGTTCCGCCGAAAAAAAACGTTTAACCTTAAGGGCACGCTGCAAACGAGGCTCGTGAATCGCCAGATCTTCATCAAGTCGCCAACCGTCAATGCCAGCGACGATGACTGAAAGAGTCTGCAAATCCACGATCGCGCCTGGACCAAAAGTTGTGATTACCTGACTGGGGCGAACGTCACCAATAGCTCTTTTACTCGACATCCTTGTTACTCCTCGTCACTCAAATAGAACGCAGCCGTTGGCTCGACTTCGCGCAAAGACCCGGGAGTTGGCCACTGCCCTTCATTATCTGTCCCAGATGTCCTCAGCAATACGCGTGAGTTATTCGGTGGCCGCTCATCACTTTTTAGCCAGGAGTAGCGCAATAAATCATCCGCATAGTGGGCCCAATCATCACGACTGGACATGAGCCGCTCGTTTACAAGCTTTGCGTTTTTCTTTCCAACGAGATCTGCCGCCCTAGTTGTGACATCGGTAATCATTAGATCCGTGTCGGTCGAAGCAGGATCAAAGTTCTGAGCATGGACTTCTCTGGCCATGTTCTGCCCACCCAAACGCTGCATTGCCGCAAATGCACCACGCAAGCCCCGGTCTAGCGCACGTGAGGAGAATGGGGTCACACTGATGGCTTCAACATGGCGATAAAGCGCCGCGTGATAGGCACGAAAATGTTCGTAATGAGAGAGGTCCCGAGCACCCAGCCAGTTGTACATAGTAATAACCAAGCCTGGGTGTTTTCGCCCTACTCGACTGGTTGCCTGGATGTACTCAGCGGTGCTTTTAGGTTGACCGGTAACAACCATCAGGCCCAACCGATCAATATCCACACCCACGGAAATCATATTGGTGGCAAGCAAAACATCGACGGGGTACTGCTTGCCTTTCTCGCGAGGGAATCGATTATCCAAACGTTTCAACAACCCTGGAATGCGCCATGAGTCGAGGCGACTTGTTAGTTCGTCTGGATCATTGATGTAACGCTGCGGAAACCCTCTCTGTTGGGCCAGGTACCGGAGGCGCTTTTTGATATCATCTTCAACCAGCCTACGGGCACCGCCGAGGGCACGCAGACTATTGAAGTAACCCACAACAGTGGCGTACGGGTCTGCTGCCTCGTGGTCGCGAGTGATTTCTGCCTCACCCGCTGCAAGCAACGCCGCATAGACTCGCACAAGCAGAGTTTTTGTACTGGAGCCGGGCGCATTTAAGCCCACATATAGACGACCCGCCGTTTTGTCGTCGTCATTTTTAATTGTCTGTTCTTTGGCAAAAAAGGAATCCTTGGACGACAAGCCACTGGGTGGAAATATCGCAAGATCACGATTATATAGCTGACGGATTTGCTCGCGAGCTCGCCGTATGGTGGCTGTTGATGCAATGATTTTTGCCGGTAGAGCGACCCCAGTTTCAACTTCTACGCGTGTCAGGAAATCAACGGCGGTTTCGTAAAGCCCCACCATTGTTCCCAGCGGGCCAGAGATAAGGTGCAGCTCGTCCTGAATGATTAATTCTGGGGGCATTAATCGACGTGCAGTTTGCTCGTCTTTTACCACTCTCTGGTTAGGTCTGTCGCCATGGCCCGGTGTTAGGTGGCCATATGTTGGACTGTATCGATCTCGCAAACCAAATAGCGCCTGAGTTTCGCCTTTGAATGGCATGCGGGCAAACTTATCCACAGTAGCGATGACCAGTGACGGACATTCCCGATAGATCTCATCATCAACAACCACCACTGGTAGGCCCTGGTCATTGGACTTACGGGCACAAAACTCACACTTCGGATTAGGGCACCGGACGAGGGTTCGCAGACGAGTGTTATCAAAATCATAGGTCTGATTTTCCGGCTTTCCTTGGGGAGTTACCAAAGAGGTGCCACAACGAGGACATGAAACCAATTGAATCGGGCTTCCGTCTCTCGGTTTCTTGCCCTCATCCAAGAACTCAAGAGCCTTGCCGGAAGCTTTGGCGTCGTTTGGAGTCGTGGCCTTACCAACCCAAAGCCCAATCTTGAAGGGCTCTTCTCCCCACTTCTCCGGATCGCTCTGACGTAGCAGCTCACAGGAACAGATCAGTGCCGTTGCGCGCTGGAACTGTTGGACCGTCAACAACCTCAGGGTGTAACGCATGATAATAGCTACACCGGCGCTGGAATCGAGTCCGTTGACGTCACCGCGGAGTCGCCGATGAGCCAAAGTGAATGCTGCAAGGCCAAGGTAGGCTTCGGTCTTACCGCCACCGGTAGGAAACCAGAGAAGATCAACGAGTTTGCGATCTGCAGCGATCTTTTCTCCCGCCTTGGGCTTATTCACCATGCTCGCGATATTCAGCAGAATGAAGCCCATCTGGAATGGTCGCCAAGACCGGTTGCCTGGCTCGTCGAAGTCCCCCGGCTTGCCAACCAATTCTCCGTTGTCTCGATTTCGACTCGCCCAACTAGCGTGAATACGCTGGTCCCACATCACATGGTTGGCAAACAGAAATGCGTCAAAGGCTTTCGGCTCATCTCTAATGAGCTCTAGACCTTCGCGCATCCGGCGGGCTGCATCATCACACGCCTCTATTAGAACCTTTGTCGTATCCTGGTTCTCCTTCGTGGAGACAAACGGAGCACCCTTTGCCTCTTTCTTTCTATTTGAAACCCACTGCTCGTAGGCCAAAATTAAAGGCTCGACAGCATCGAATGCCTCTCCTGGAGTGGAGCAATTACTATGCTTCCACATATCCAAGTTCAAACCGGCAATGTCGCCGCTTTGAGCAATCAAACTCGGAACTTCAAAATTGGGGATAAAATCAGTGTAAAGGAGGCTCGCTCGATCACTTTCCGCACTAACGCCTTCCCACCCTGCTGCAACTCCGTGGCCCGTGGCGAATTCTTTCGCATCTCGATATAGCAGATTGGCTGTGGCGATTTCCGGATCCTTAGAAATATCTTTGTCGAAGCCCTTTGCTATAAAGATCGGGGCTTCATCAGCTGAAAATACTTTCAGCTTCGGCTGCATCAGCCATTGCTCGTCCTTAGCCCTATCGGAATCCTCGCCTTTAGGGCGCCTATTGACGAGGAAAAGGCTTATTGCTTTGGCCCCATCAATGTGATGAACAACCCCTTCTAGAAATACCTGCCCATCACCATCTCCATCCTCACCTGCTCTTCTGAAGCCTTGCGGCGTAACACTCACATGCTTAGGAGCATTAGACTTAGATAAGGGAATTGGTTTGAGCTTGCCGATAGCATCGACTGGTATATCTTCAACTAAGACTGACCGCTCGTACCGCTGCCAGTGAGTTCTGCCTTCGGACTCGTCCTTTTCACGGCGATAGTCGCCCCACGACACATTGGCATTAATGGTGTTTGTATCATTTGGAACAAGGAAGGAGAGCCCCATGGAGGAAGGGCTAAAGCCAACAATCAGCGGAGGCTGAGCCTCAAACTCGCCTCCTTCATCATCATCGTTCCCGGCCGCGATTTCCTCGTTTTCCAGCTCTGAAATTTCTGATTCTAAAGGGGCTAGTCGTCCAGCTATGTATCGAGTGGTCGGGAATTCAGTAATTGCCTCATCTGCAGAAGTGGGCCCCATTAACTCACGCTCAAGCGCCTCAAGAATTCGTGAGCGCGACTCTCGTTTGCTGCTATCAGGCATAAACGTCTTCCTTAGGTTCGCGTTTTTGTGCTCCTGGACCTTTCCCTGTTCCGGGGTGGGCATCGTAAGAGCCACAGAGGGACAAATATTTCTCGGGTACAGCTTTGGCTTTTTCCGGTAGAGGGCAGTCGACTCTTCTCTCTGGGATAAGCCTTAACCTTTTTCGTACACGCTCACCAAAGAACTGACGCCGAATCTCTAACCCCAACAATTCCCCAATCGCAGGCGGGACGGCATTGCCAATCTGCTTGTGAGCCGCTCGCCGATCTCCGGAAAACTGATAATCGTCTGGAAACGTTTGGATTCTGGCGAGTTCTCGGATCGACAACAAACGCCCTTTCCAATGAAATGGTCCAGTTGCAGGACCGGGCTGAGCTTGGATCGTCCAACTCGGTTTATTTTTGGCTAGCTTAAGAAGAAATGACCAAAATCTAGTTCGCCAGCCAAACAGCGGGACCCCTCCCATCCTCTCTGTGTGCCAGAGATAGTTTTGCCCTTCAGGAATCGTCGGAAGCAAGTCGGCCCACTTGCCTGAGGGTTTGACCTCCTCAGGCCAGATATCGACATCCAAATCACCAATGGCATCCCACGCAGCTGAGTGGAGATTTCCCTTGCCCTCAAATTTCTCGGGACTGAAATGGGTGGGTTCAGGCAGATTAAAGTCGGAACCGTCTCGGCTGGCAATAATGAAAACCCGCTCTCTTAATTGAGGAACTCCGTAGTCAGCCGCATTCAACGCTATAACGTGAGGTATGTACTTCGTTTTCTTCAAACTGTTGATTTTATCTAGCTCATCCACCAACAGCTGAAGCCCTTCATCCTTCTTTGAAAAAGCTATGCCTTTGACGTTCTCAAGCAAAAGTACCTTTGGTTGCGCTTCTCGGACTAAATCTAAGTATGCTCGCAGGGTTTTTGCTCGGGGGTCAGTTAGTCGACTCGTGTCTCCTGTTACCCAGTACCCTGATTTTGAGAATGGTTGGCATGGTGGTCCGCCAGCCAGAAGCGTGAGTTCTGTAGGCTCCACCCCAGCCTGCTGCATCACTTCAGCGGGTGTAAGTTCGTGAATATCCCCTGGAGTAGCCAATTTCCATGTGGGATGGTTCGCAAGAAGTGTCTCCCGGGAGGCATCGTCAATTTCAACGCAGAGCTTATTCCGAAACCCAGCAGCCACGAGTCCAAGGTCCAGTCCTCCCGCGCCACTAAAAAGGGAAATCATTGTTTTAATCGGCTTACTGCTCACGCATTGACTCACTTATAGTTTGTTTTATGAAAAGTAGCCCTTTCCGGTCTCACTCTCATGGGAGTGATGCAGTCAAACCGGAATTGCCTAGAAACATTGGAAAAATGTCAGGTAATGGAAGTTGAATTCTCAACTCCGACGAAAAAGTCCAAAGGCCTATCAACAGGCTTGAACGAGGGCCCCGGGAACTCTCCCCTTCTATTGTTCGACATAAGCCAATACTAGTGTTCTTTACTCTCCACATCGTCAACGTCTACGAACTGGGCAACCACTTGGAGGTCTACTTCAAAGTACTTGCAAAGCTTGTCCAGAATGTCGGTTGTGGTGTTGTAGCCACGCTGGTTCGCTATTTTTGAAAGGGTGGTTCTATGGATTCCAGTCTCTTTCGAAACCTCATCCAATGTAACCCTACGATTTTCTTGAAATCCTTTCTCTGCAATCAGCTCTTTCAGGCGGAATCTAATCATTGGGGCGTCCTTAGCTAATCACTGAATTCTACCGAATGAGCTGCCCAGTTTCATCCAACGTTGAACAAAATCTACAAACGACGCTTGACAGCGTCGACCTTTCGCATACTATGTAGCGTGTACGCATCATAAAGCGCAAAGGAGCTACATATGAAAAGTACAGAATACCTTACAACTGAGGAGCTTGCGGAACGCATTCGTTACGACGCTCGGACCATCCGGGAGCGTCTGAAAGATTCTGTTCTGCTTGAGGGTGTGCACTACATCAGGCCGTTTGGCGGCCGGAAAATTTTATATCTGTGGGAGCCGATTGAGAGGGACATGTTCGAACACTCTGGCCACCACTCCCTTGCAATTCCTATGGCTAATGGAGGGCGCCTGAATGGGTAGCGTTCGAGCGCGTGAATCTACGCAAAAGTTGTTTTTCGACTTCACGTACCGCGGAAAGCGTTGCCGAGAGCAGACCGCTCTCGACGACACGCCTGCGAACAGAAAGAAACTTCTGGCGATTCTGAAAAGAATCGAGGCGGAAATCACTCTGGGGATTTTCGAATACAACAAGTATTTCCCCGATAGCCCGAGAGCGCAGGAATTTACGCGGCAGGCTGAGTTGCGGCGGGCTCGGGCGGCTCACGACACGCCGCTTTTCAGTGAGTTTTCACAAACGTGGCTGGACGAGATGCGAATTCAGTGGCGTCGCTCCTACATCACGACGATTGAGGGAACACTGGAGAACTATCTGATTCCAGAGTTCGGAGAGTCGGAGGTTGGCCACATCACCAGGCAGGAAATTCTTTCGTTCCGGGCGTCACTCGCCAAAGTAGAAACCCGGAGCAAAAAGCCACTTTCCGCCAGCCGTATCAACCGCATCATGACGCCTTTGCGCATGATTCTGGGAGAGGCGGCCAACCGGTATGAGTTTACTTCACCTTATCAGGGGATCAAATCACTGAAAGTGCCACGGTCGGATGTGGAACCCTTTTCGTTGGAAGAGGTACGGCTGATTCTGCAGACGGTCCGGGAAGATTTCAGGAATTACTACACCATACGTTTCTTCACTGGACTCCGGACTGGTGAGATCGATGGCTTGCAGTGGGACTGTGTCGATTTTCAGCGGCGGCAGATTCTGGTTCGCCAAGCACTGGTCAACGGAGAAATTGAGCAGACGAAAACCGATGGCAGCTACCGTCACATTGAGATGTCTCAGCTGGTGTTCGACGCCTTAAAGGATCAGCAAAAAGCGACCGGCGACAATATCTTTGTGTTCTGTAACCGCGAAGGCAATCCCCTCAACCATAACAACGTGACTAAACGCATTTGGTACCCACTGCTCCGCCATCTCGGGCTACGTAGACGCCGTCCTTATCAGACCCGTCACACCGCTGCCACATTGTGGCTTGCTGCGGGCGAAAATCCGGAGTGGATCGCTAGGCAGATGGGGCATACCACAACGGAGATGCTCTTCAGAGTGTATTCGCGATATGTGCCAAACCTTACTCGGAAGGACGGCTCAGCCTTCGAAAGACTTCTTATTACCGAATTCGACAGTAACCCCCGGGAGGCTGGCAGTGACGCCTAATCTTAAACTAATCCAAAATAGCAACAGCTATTCAGTTCCCGATCAGCAGTCAGTTGAAAAGCTTGCAGAAGCCTTGAATAGAGCCCTCCAAATCCAAAATGGATGTGGGCTTATCTATTGGTTAGGTACTGGGGAAGAGGAATCCAATGCGCAGGCCCTTCGGACATGGGTACGCGCTCAGTTGCTCGATCATAGTCTAGTTCCGACCCGTCAGACGCTGGTATTTCTGATGATGGAGCTGGAAAAATCGCTGAATCGCTGGGAGGCAGACCGATGAATCGCTTCGCCAAGCTCATTTGCAAGTCATCACACGAAGTTGGGACTTACCTCGTTGTTACAATCGCTATCGGGGGCAGTCAAACCAAAGCGCCGATTGTCCAACTTCGTCTTCACTCGGAATTTGGAGATATCCGAGCATTTCTGTTTCCTTACGAGCCAGGGAGTCCTCTTCCACGAACGAACCAAAGGATCTTCGCACTCTTACTGATTCTGCATTTCGGGCAACCACCATATGGGTTCATCCAAGAGTTCGTTCCTTTACCCGAGATATTCTAAAGTTAAACGTAGCGGCCCGTGATTCCACGAATACCACGGGCCTTTTATTCGACAATTGCTGTGATGAATTTCTAGAAACACTGATTACGCCATTGCCCAGTGACTCCCTCCGTCGGTCGTGGTCATTCCCCATCGAAGTAGGTTGGAGTAGCTCTCGCCAGAAAAAGCACAAAAACATTCATCAATGAACGATGAACCAGTCTTAACATTCAACAATGAATGGAAGTTGCTATCAAAAGAAATAGAGACTAAAATCATTCAACAATGAATGATAAGCTCCGCTCACACGCCATAGGTGAATGGAATGCCCCGAAAAAAAGTCAGAAATTATAGCCTTTATACGAAAGAAGCCTGCCGCCTGCTGGGCATACTCATTAGGAACGCACGAAAAGAAAAACGCATGTCCATCGAAGAGCTGGCTGAACGAGCAAGCACCTCGCCCAACTTTGTCCGCCGTGTCGAAAAAGGGGGATTAACTGGTGAAATCGGGGTGGCGTTCGAACTCGCATTTATCGTTGGAGTGCCACTTTTCCAGCCAGAGAATACAGACACTCCAAACCCCAAGTATCTGAACTACAAGATCAGTGAAGCCCTTCAAAAAGAGGCTCTTCTTCCCCAATCAGCCCGAAAGCCCAAGGAGACTGTGAAAGATGACTTCTAAGGACTCGCGAGATGAGCTCTACGTTTGGATCTGGCTACCCGGAGAAGTCGACCCCGTAGCGGCTGGCCGAATCTATCGGACTAAACAGGGCAACCTCTATTTCAATTATGGCAACAGCTATTTGCAAAATCAGAAGGCAATATCTCTGAACCCAGACGAATTGCCCTTGCGAAAAGGCTCACACCGCCCAGTGAACGATATGACTATGCCAAGTTGCCTCAGAGATGGCTCACCGGACGCCTGGGGACGCAGGGTCATCATTCACCGGATGATGGGTGGTGATGTCGACACTGCTGAATTGGATGAACTGACTTACTTAATTGAATCCGGCAGTGATCGAATCGGCGCTCTGGATTTCCAAGAATCTCCACATACGTACGTAGCGCGAGAGACTGACAACGCGTCGATCGCTGAACTACTTGAGGCTTCTGATCGCGTACAAAAAGGCCTCCCTTTAACGCCAGAGCTGGACCGGGCACTGAACCACGGCACGTCGATTGGCGGTGCCCGCCCGAAAGCTTTGGTGCAAGATGGCAAGAAGAAATACGTCGCTAAGTTTTCATCAACCACGGACACCCAGAATGTCGTGAAGGCCGAATATGTAGCTATGCGACTGGCGGAGCTGGCCGGAATCAACGTCGCTCCAGTGCGGATGGAGTCGGCTGCTGGTCGGGATGTGCTGCTGGTTGAACGCTTCGACCGCGTCCCCAAGGGTGATCAGTTTCAACGAAAGCTCATGCTCTCTGCCCTGACCCTTTTTCAGTTAGACGAAATGTACGCCCGCTATGCCAGTTATGAGGAGCTTACAGATCTGATCCGCCAGAAGTTCCACAACCCAACGCAGACCCTGCAGGAGCTGTACCGTCGCATGGTGTTCAATATACTTTGCGGCAATACGGACGACCATGCTCGAAATCACGCGGCATTCTATGATGGCAATGCCCTAGAACTCACACCCGCATACGACATCTGTCCGCAGAATCGATCAACAGGCATTGCCAGTCAGGCTATGGCACTCATTGATGGCAATAACCAAAGCACGTTAGCTCTGAGCAAGAAGGCAGCTCACAAGTTCAATCTCACCGAGGTTCAGGCCAATGAGAACATAGAATCATTGCAAGTGACGATTAGAAACTACTGGGATCAGGCTTGTGAAGAAGCAAAAATGACCGACGTGGAAAAGAAATTCTTCTGGAAGAGGCAATTCCTGAATCCTTCTATCTATGAAGAGTGAGGCCATAGCGAAAACGCTGTTGATAAGCTTGGCGCGTCAAAAATATAAACCTAATAAGAGCCACTCAGCGTCCGTCCAGATGGAGCATCACACGTCAGCCCGAATGTCATATAAGGCCTTATATGACATTCCTCAGTACCCAACACTCCGCACGAGCGCTGCAAGTAAATACTGTCTGGGGTGCGTTCTCTTCGGGACAAGTGGGCGGACCTAGATATGCTCGAACTCGCCTTCCTCTCCCCACCCAAGAGCAATTGCAATCAAATATAGCCCAAGTCTGACCCCCCAATCGCCTGGCCTGCTGTTTATTCTTTTAGTGTCGCTCCTTGCAGGCGATCTGCCCTTGAAAGCCAATATAGAGAGTTCTATTCGCCCCATCTGTCCGAGCGCCGCGGCCACCTCGTCTTTCATTTGGAACGGATAGCAAGAAAACCCTCTTAGCCAAAAATCCCAAGCTGCTTTTCGTTCAGCAGAATCCACAGATGACGGCATAACCAGTTTCAATCGAAAACGTGGAATTTGCTTGACGTCATTTCCTGACCGAACGGTTGCCTGAACATCAAGGATCTCGAGCGCCCGAGCAAACTTTCGTAGAGATGTCTTATCACGGAATGTGATTTGAGCCCTACCCGAGCTGCCATGATCCAAGAAGTACTTGACCGCCCAGCGAGCAACCCTTTTTTGGCGCTTAGGCAACCCCTCATAGGACCTAACCAATGTTAATGCCGACCGTAAATCTTTCTGTTTTGCAGGAAAATCAAATATAACTGGTGCCGGATTCGGCTCAGCCCAGGATGTAGGACGATGGCGATAGTAATCGTGACCCGCGGTACCGTATTTAATGCTAAAAATCTGTTTTGCACGCAGGAGACTTCGTTCTATCGTCTCAGGGCGTAAATTGAACCTCTCCGCCAAATCATTTATCGAAGAACCTCGACTTTGATAAATTTGAAGCGCACTCCAAAGGTCCAAGACCCATTCCCGTTCGCGGAAGGCCTTTCTGCCCCGAATTTGAATCCTCTTATGCTCTGGTGCGCACCAATTCGAGATATCAATTTCGGGTGTAATACGACTGAGTTTTCTTTGGGCAACCCCTTGCAGAGAAACCGCTCTCAGCGACAAGTCTTTGGATAATCTCTGGATTTGCCGCTCGGTCAGTCCGAGTAGGTGGGACAATTCTATAACGGAGAGATGAGGGCTTATCAAATGCAATCGTTCAAACATGACCCACTCTGCACTATGCACGTAGTGAGTCAGCGACATCTCGACAGTCGCATGTCCCACCATGACATGTAGCGCCTTGGCGACCTTCTTCGATTCTCCAGTTCCGTTTCTGGCATTGAGGATGTCCCGCCTTTGCCTCAGCACCCATTCCCGAGAACTGGGCTCGACAGCATTGGGACACATCCAAGCTGTGAAGCTGTGCGTGGCGAAACTATGGCGCAAATGGTGAAAGCGAGCATGACAATTGCCGGTAATGACTTGCAGGACCGATTGCAGCGGGTCAAATATGTCACTGGCGTCAATCAACATTCGCTGGGGATTCTTTGTTGAGAAAAGGTGTGAGTCATCGGCATTGCCCGAATCAAGCTTCCAACGAATCCAATCTTTGATGACGAATAACTCCCAAGGCTTCATTAGGAGGTATATCGGGCTTCTCCGGTTGGCCGCATTAGTTTTCAGCGCCACTGCCCTCTTCCCTGCCAGCAATATCTCCGCTTGCGATCCCAGCTCGATGTCATCTAGCCTCAGCCAGTAAACTTCACTTCGTCTCAGGCCGCATCGAAACCCGAGGATGAGTGCAATCAGTTGGCACGTTGCGAGTTCCCACGAGTCGCTATTCTTTGACCTACTGCGCTGATCATCAAAATACCTATACGCAGCCTGGTACTCTGGCTCGAGCAAAATATTCGAATCTACTTGAGGTAATCCTCGTGCACTGCTGCTAACAACCAGGTTCACCCCGTCTGTTTCATTTGCACCATGTATCTCCATCAGAAATCGATGAAACTCGGCAAGACTTTTTTGCACCATCCTCTGCGAACCAAGAGACTCCTTGGCATCAAGCAGTTGCGAATAAATCTCTCCCCACTCAGAGCCCAGAAAATGCAAGCATTCGCTACTTCCGATACTGCTCCGCAATCCGTTGAGTATCGAAGAGAGTTCAAGACCAATGGAACTCGGTTTTAAGCGATTGCCCCACTGGTTTTCAGTCGTCAGCAGATGACTCACCCACTCTGCAAGTAATTGAGCTATCGGTGATAGCGTTCGCGTACTTGCCTCTAGCAGCGCGCCTACACGATCCCTCGCAACCGCTCTCTTTGATTCTGTGCGCAAAATTCTTCGCACATGCGCCCAGAACTGGCTCTCGCTCTGCGGATTCCCGGTGACTGGTTTTACGGACGCGGCAAAACCCCGACGCTGTTCTCTTCGTGGTTTCCTTGAGGCCTGCTGATCCAATTCGGAAAAGGAGCACCTCGGTGCTTTGCCGGTGAGGTATCGGCGAAATGCGATAGGTGACAACGTACGATTGTCGATAACGCCCCTCGCGCAGTCTGCCAGTATGGGAGATATATCCGAACTCAGTTTTGCCGACACGGTGTCCAGCAACCGAGTAATTGGCATTCCGTGGCGGGCCCAAACCTTCCGCTTTCTGAAAAAACTTGCGATAACTCGGTGCGGGTTGGGTGCGAGAGGTAAGTCGGACGCCCATTGGAGGTGGAATTCTTTAGTGTACCAAGTCACCAAGAGCACCAGCGTTAGCGGGTCAGGACGCCAAATCTGCTCGACCCCGCTTGCGTGCTCAAGCTCGAACCAATAGTGGTTCTGGTAACGGTTTGGTAGTTCTCTAAGGCCCATCATCAAGGCGTGAAGTTTGCCCGCATTGATACATCCTCCGAAACGCATGGCAGAGAAGAGTACCAGCGCCAAAACATCATCCATGTGTAGAGAATCCACGGCGGCCACCGTATTTAAAAAGCACTGGTCCAGCTCCGCTAGATCGACCAAATCTCTGCGGATCTGCTCGTTGAGTCGAGCGGCTGGTCGCTTCAGCCTAGACAGGATGGGGTTGGGAAGATTAATGGGTTCTCGTTGGCAGGCTTGCCTCAGGTACACCATGATTTTCGGCAAAATTCGGCTGGCTTCAGCCAAGCCACACTGGGCGACGAGTGGACTGATCAGAGCCTTGCTCCCGACATTCTCAATCCGCTTGAATTGTTCCAACCAATCCAAACCGTACAGTTGTTCACAGAACGCTGGAATTTCAGCCGCCGAAATCAAGAGGACAACCCCGGAAGGAGCCTCAGGCCTAGCTCCTTGATGATGCTATCTAACCCTCGCCTCTGTTCCCGATACAGCTCAGCTGAGGTCACGCAGGAGAACTTCCCCCAAGCTTGCTCGCCAAAGCTAGCATGACCCAGTAGCGCATCAACCGCCTCAGGAGCCACTTCGAGTTCAATCAGTCGAGTCCGCAGATACTTGCGGAAAGAATTAAAAGGCAGGTTTGTTGACTCTTGCAGATAAGGACTGATTGTGGATGGCCGGACTTCGACCAAGCCTCCGTGAGGGTCTAGAAAAAAGGACCAAAAAGACTTTTCAAACCCCAACAAAGAGAAGGTTTCGTAGTTTACGAGAGCCAATCGTGCAAGAATCCTCTGGCGATGACGCTCATACCTCTTCGTCACTTCCCACGCCATTGGATGCAACTGAATAGAGCGCGTATGAAACTGATCGGAGCCATCCTTATCGCGGAATATGGCAATTCCATCCGATGTTATTTTCTCTGGAGATAACAACGGCTCAGTGACTCCTCTCGCTCCAACGAGTATCGCCTGGATTACCGAGCAAAAAACGGTAAACCAATTGTGAAGCTCAACCCAGGCTTCCTTTTTCAGACCTAAACTTGCTCGCCAAAACTCAACTTTTGCACCAATTTCCTCAACGACCTGCTTGAGTGCATCGGACGTTGGGCAGTATCTGGCTCCCAAAAAGTGATCCTCGTTATTTGCTGTAAACGCCGCTGGTCGCAACGTTCTATTCAATCCTTCCAGAACATCATCGCAAACCAAGGCGTAGACCTTTCTGTAATAGTCCAGAGCCAAAGAGGTGTAGAACGTTCTGGCCGAAGCCGAGTTAATGGGATTCCCAAACAGATAACTTGCCTGGACCGGCTCGTAGCGTCCGGCCGTTCTGTAGAGTAGGTATCGCTCGACCCGCTCTAGGGTGTGTCGCGGTGAAATCGACTTGAGGAATCGTTTTGTTCTTTCCCCTAGGTTCCGCCTATTGTTAAATAGTGCTGCTCCTGTCCCACTGGCAAAGACTCTTTCCAGAATCTGTTTAAAGCCAAACCGATCTGGAATCTCAACGAAATCACAGCGGACCCACCGTGACGATGCTTCGGCCGCCTTGTCGGTCGAAGTCCGATATTCGGGCGCCAATGCCGGAATCAACCATGTCGATGAGGAGAGGTTAAAATACAGAATCTCTGATTCCCCCCTCACAATTTTCTCTTCCGAAGTCACTAGAGTCAGATTCTGAGCTCGCCCCATCCAACTACTAGTCGCAAACATCGCTGCCACCAGAACCTTTTCAATGCCATACTTCTTATCGGTCGAAACGTCGTCCAAAGCTCTGAACAAATGCTTGAGCTCACGTTGAGTAAACTGGCTGATGCTGAATGGCAGGAATTGACTGTGTGTTTCAATTCGTTGCGCCATACCCCGCATCCGTATTCGGTTTTTGAACTCCCTTGCGTACAGTGGGAGAGTATCGCTATCTGACAACAGATACTCTTCCTGAGACTCCAATTCACTCGGCTCCATATCGAGGATTGCAAGCTCACTGAGGTTATCCGCCTCATTGCTTTCTCGCCTAACCAAATGGATTGAGTTCTCCGGATTTAAGAAGTCACCGAAAGCGGGGACGCAGCACTGAATCCAATTATCAGCGAGCTGTTGCGGGCCGCGGACGGACCAGCTGCGATTACGTACGATGATACTTCCTCGCTTCTTTGTAACCGCTCCGACCGAATGAGCACCGCGCGCGACATCAATCGAGAGGATCGCCTTTCGTGCAAGCTTTGAGATTTCCAAACCGCGTCGGCGATCTCCGACCTCAAGATTTTTTTCGTATCTGGCGTAATACCCAATGCGATTTTCCATTTCGACAAAACTCTTTCGAACGTCTCGTAATGAGCAGAGTTCTGCCGGATTAATGCCTCCCAGCCAGTTGCGGCCCAAATTCGATTCCAACATCGTTCGAACTGCAAACTGATATTGATAAAGGATTTGCTTACGCCTTTTCGCATCCAAGTGGGGCGAACTCCAAATAACAATGCCGGCTTGCTGCAGTCGACGAAGGGTTGCGCCAGTGCTGTCCTCAAGAGAAAAGAAGAGCAAACAATAGAGGGGCGCCTTGGTCAGGAGACCTCGAAGCGAGATGGCGAACCCCGTTCCCGCTGAGCAAAGCAACAATCTTTGATGATCCGGACTGCCCTCAATAGCTCGTTTGAGAGAGAGGCAGAGCGGTTCGAGCCGATTCATCTGCTCATAGGGGAACCCTTCGAAGCCACCTATCTTGCTAACTCTGAGTACGACGGAGAGAACGTTGTACAGCGCCTTGGGGTTGTCCGGAATATCGAAAAGCGCAACCAGCTCTTCCAACTGATCGGATTCTACCCCCATGAGATCTTTAAGCATCACTGCGTCCTTGGAGGAGACGTTTGACGCCCCGAGAAGAGTTCAAATCCGGATGGATCTCATCAAGCCTACAATGATTGAACGCTTCACAAAGGCGTTCGATCTGTTTCTGGGGCTTGGAGCCTAGGCCCAGCAGTAATGGCGATCCCAGGATATCGATAAGGGCAAGCTGACGAATCTCATCTCCATCCAGTCCTGAAACGACACATACTCGAATGGCCTGTTCAGGTTTAAGGTGAGCGATAGCAAGTTGATAGGACCTAAACCCTGCGACGATTCGGTATCCCTTTTTTTCATTCTGCTGCACAACTGGTGGATGCAGCATCAGTAACGAGTCGACAGAAGATTCTGAAAAATTGCGAATACACCAGGAATGAAGACACCCTGCGAGTTCGGGCGTGAGTTCCAACGCTTTAGGATGAGGGCCCGCGATCTCTCCTATTTTCACCTTCAATAACCGTCTCTTTAGCATGGCGATTCTCCAATTTCTGAAAACCTTCAAGTAAGAGACAATTCAAGATGCTGTTATCCGTTAAAAGCTCAGGCTTAAACTGGAAAGAGGTTTCCACAGTCGGGCCTCAAAACTAGGGGCGGGGACGTACTTCAGGCTGTTGCTATGTATCGGACGCCCAGTGAAAGCCTTGTTCGATTCAAGCTCTGAGACGCGCTATTTAAGCTGGTCTCGGTGAACCAGCCAAAGAATTCGGCCATCAAAAAGTCTTCCATTCATTCCGAAGTTCGCAGAACAACCTGCAATATTTTTACCTTCGATTATCCGAGATTCCGGCAGCACCCGATAAACTAAACCTAGTATTCGCGGGAATCGCCACTCACCTGAGTTTTCGGATCAAACTGCTTTTGTTGTCGAGGGTAGTTTCGGATGGATTGTTCTTCTTATTTATCAGACGCCCACTGGACCCGCTACTCAAACCCGCCTTCTCCCTGTACAGCTGGTAATTTTTTCGGTTTTCGGACGCCCAGTGAAAGCCTTGTTCCGTTCAAGCTCTGAAACGCGCTATTTCAGCTGGCGTCGGTGTGCCAGCCAAGGAATTCGGCCATCAAAAAGTCTTCCATTCATTCCGAAGTTCGCAAAACAGCCTGCAATATTTTTACCTTCGATTATCCGAGATTCCCGCTGACCTGCCCCCAGTCTTTAATCCAACTGCTCCCTAGTAATGTCCGTTACTGACCCTGACCCCGTTTCAGTACCGCTTATTGTCAGAAAAATCCGGCTCTAATTGCTGCTTCAAACCACCTGAAACAGCGTGTTTTCGGGCGTAGTCAGAAGGTGTGGGTCACCCCAATGCGGAGTGGGGTCTGACTTGATTGTAGAACGTTCTCCAGGCCTCAATCTTCTGCTCGGCATCGGCTAGTGACAAAAACCAATTCTCGTTCAGGCACTCCTGGCGCAGTCGGCCATTGAATGATTCCACGATGGCGTTATCAGTAGGTTTCCCGGGCCGTGAGAAATCGATTTCTATTTGCCTCTCATAAGCCCAGCGGTCCATGACCTTGCCAGCAAATTCGGATCCATTGTCTGCCTTCAATATCTTCGGATTCCCCCGGAAGCGAGCGATCCGCGTCAGTGCTTCTTTGACGTCTTCGCCTTTCAGGCTTTGTCCGACGATGATGCCAAGACACTCCCTGGTGAATAGGTCAATGATGGTCAGCAACCGCAGCCGGCGGCCGTCAAACAGGGCATCCGATACGAAGTCCATGCCCCAGATGTGGTTCGGAAACTCGCCCAGCGGTATCGGCTGCCTATTCTTTGCGGCCTTGTTTCGTCTGGGCCGCTTCAGGCGCAGTGACAGGCCTTGTTCGCGGTACAACCGGTAGACGCGTTTGTGGTTGTCCTGCCACCCCTCCCGCTGCAACAACACATGCACACGGCGATAGCCATAGTGGACTCGCACCTGAGTGATTTCCCTGATCCGCATCGACAGAGCGGAGGCATCCCGCGCCACCGATTTGTAGTGGTAGGAGGCCCTGGAGAGCCCCAGGACCGCACAAGCCTGCCGCTGGCTGACCCCGAACCGCTTCTGGAGATCATCGACCAGCTGACGCTTGCGAGGCGGACTCAGATCTTTTTTGACAGCACATCCTGAAGCATGGCCTTGTCCAGGCTCAGGTCGGCCACCACCCGCTTGAGGCGCTGGTTCTCCTCTTCCAGCTGCTTCAAACGTCGAAGCTCGGAAGGCCCCAGGCCGCCAAACTTCTTGCGCCAGGTGTCAAAGGTCGCGTCCGAGATGTTGTACTTTCGGCACAACTCTTTGCCCGGCAGGCCAGCCTCGGCTTCCTTTAGAATGGGAATGATTTGTTCTTCGGTGAATCGCTTCTTCATGTTCATCGTCCTCTCTGGTGATGAACATTACTGAGATCACGATGGATTAGAAAGTTGGGTGCAGGTCAGCAAAGCGAACATTCAGAAACCGACCCCAGCCGATCATTTTTTTAACTTCGCCAATGATACAGACCTCAAATCAAGTCATTCCGTCGTATGACCAACCGACGGCTAACGACCCGACTAAAGCCAGGAACATATAAAACAGAAATGGCTTTAATTTCAGTACCGGGAAAATTGCTATTGCTCCCCAGATGCTGACCACACTACCTGAAACCAGAAAAGCCATTGCGGCACCAGGCGACATGCCGTGATCGATTAAGCCCCGTGTAAGAGGGAGCGCCGCGTAACCATCAAGATAAGCCGGAGCCCCAACAAGAACCGCCAACGGTATCGCCCAGCTTGATTGTTTGCCGACATAATCTGCCAGAGCCGCTTGGTCCAAATGCATTTGCATCTGAAATTCGGCGGCAAATGCCAGACCCAGGCATATCACGATAAGTATAGTCATTGCCAAAACTTCGGTGTTGAATTGCTGGATTCTTGCTGGGTCTTTCCAAATGGCATATTCAGTTCCGGTAGACGCACAATGTGCTTTTTCTCCGAGGCGCAGAGCAAGACTCACCTCTCGTAAGGGAGCTTGTATCCAGAGTCGGTTGGATATAGCGGTACTCGCGAGACCTCCAAAGACACCAAGCAGAAACGCGGCGATGGTCTTGGCGATAGCGAACTGAACTCCAAGAGTTGCTGCCGTTACCGAAAACATTGCTGGGTCTGTCACTGGTGAAGATAGCCAGAAGGCCATCACCGGAGCTAGAGGTACACCAGAGGCGAGCAATCCTCCCATTAAGGGCAAGACCGTTACGCCACAGACCGGAGTCATTGCCCCGATCGATGAGGCACTTATGATCGCTGTTAACCGATTTCCCGCAAATGCCGTCCTAATACGGCCACCCGCACCACTGGCGTTCACCCACGCCGAAACGAGAATACCGGGGATGACTAGGTAAGATACCTCCAGCATACCCTCCACTACGAAGGAGGCCGTGGCCACAAACCTGTATGGCCAGAAAACAGCAGCGACCAGACAAGTAAGCACGCCCAGAGTTGTCCATTTATAATTTTTCCAAACAGACGAAACATTTTTGGTGACTACTTCACTCATGATTCTGACCCTCTCCGTCTTTGCAATTGATAGTGGCAGAGAGGTAATCTTTAATGAATCGAATAATTTAAATGTATGCTATGAGCTTTACTGATACTCCAATAAACACTGAAAAACTCAACAGCGACCTGCTGCGAACCTTTCTGGCGGTTGCAGAAACCGGCAGCTTTAGCAGAGCTGCCGAGCGTATCTTTCGCTCGCAATCAGCGGTCAGTCTTCAAATTAAGCAATTGGAAAATTCTTTGGGCCAAGCCGCCTTCCAGCGCCTTGCTCGTGGGGTGGTTCTCACACCCGCCGGGGAGAAGTTGTTCCCGTTTGCTCGAAAAATCGTGGGTCTCTTGGATGAAGCTATTGGTGAGTTGAAGGGAAATCAGTTGCAAGGCTCAATTCGAATTGGGATTCCTGACGAGTACGGAGGCACACTGCTTCCCGGTGTAATTGCCCAATTTTCCCGAGACCATCCTCAAGTCGAACTCTCGGTTCGATGTAGCTTAAGTGCAAGTTTTCCTGAAGCTCTCGCAAAGGGTGAAATCGATATAGCGGTATACGCTGTTGAGGCTCCTCTGAATGATGCGTTGCTATTGAGGCGCGAGAAAACACACTGGGTCACTTCGAAGAATCATCTGATTCACGAACAAAAGCCCGTTCCTCTCGCTTTGTTTGACCGTACATGTTGGTGGCGTGATCGGGCGATTGAAGCTCTGGATAGATCTGAAAAAAACTACCAAGTATCGTTTAGCAGCGAGAGCGTAACAGGTATCGCTGCAGCTGTATCAGCCGGTGTCGCGGTTGGGGTTCTCGGAGAAAGCTCATTGCGAGACGATTTCAGAGTTTTAACACTAGTCGATGGGTTCCCTTCAATGCCAGACTCATCCCTAGTTCTTGAGCAACGCGAAGGCGCAAGCGAACCTTTGTTGAAAGCTATGAGCGATGCCATAAAAAGGGCTTTCGGGACACATAAATAGAACCATGTAAACATCCCTTTTTACACCCACCGCTCATGGGCTGTTCTGCGGGTGATTGCGCCTGGCTGCCCTGGTCGCAAAGCGAACGTTCAGGTGCCTTTCGTAAATTCCTCTTTTAAAGGGATGGGAGTGTCATTGTTACTGAATCACGTCCAATCACCAATAGCGGTCTAAAGAAGCAGGGAGCGAATATCCCCCAACAACTGACTCAACACCGACGTAAACCGGGCCGCATCCGCCCCATTTACCGCCCGGTGATCATAGGACAGCGACAGCGGCAGCATCAGCCGAGGCTGAAAGTCCTTGCCATCCCAGACCGGCTTCATCGCCGCCTTGGACACCCCAAGAATCGCCACCTCCGGCGTATTCACGATCGGCGTAAACGCCGTGCCGCCGATACCACCCAGACTGGTGATGGTAAAGCAGGCGCCCTGCATCTCGGCCGGTTTGAGCTGCTTGTCCCGCGCCTTCTGCGCCAGGTCCGCACTTTCTGCCGCGAGCTCCCAGAGCCCCTTCTTGTCGACATCCTTGATCACCGGCACCATCAGCCCGTGAGGCGTGTCCACCGCAATACCAATGTGAATGTACTGCTTGCGGATCACTTCCTTGCGGTCCATATCCAGCGACACATTGAACTGCGGCAGCTCCGCCAGCGCCGTGGCGCAGGCCTTCAGCAGGAACGGAAGCGGTGTCATCTTCACACCTCTCTTCTCGCCGGCCGCCTTCTGGGCCTTGCGGAAATCTTCCATGTCGGTGATGTCCGCGTCCTCGAACTGGGTGACGTGGGGCACGTTCAGCCAACTGCGCTGCATATTGTTCGCCGTGGCGAACATCATGCGTGACATGGATTCACGCTCAATCTCACCAAACTGACTGAAGTCAGGCAGTTTTACGCCAGGAATACCGGCACCACCACCGCCAGCCACCGTGCTGCCCTGCTGCGTCTGCTGCAGCTGGCTTTTCACGTAGGCCTGAACATCGTCCTTCAGAATGCGACTCTTCGGGCCGGAACCCTTGATGCGAGTCAGATCCGCACCGAATTCACGGGCCAACTTGCGCACCGCCGGGCCCGCATGAACCTTGGCACCCGGTGCCGGTGGTTCGTAGGTTGCCGAGGACTGTTCCGGCTTCGGTTCGGAAGGCTTGCTTTTCGATTCAGGCTGACCTTCCTGCTTTTCCTTGCCGGAGGACTCAGACGCCTCGGACGATGAGTCCTCCTCGCCTTCGTCACCACCCTCTTCCACAATGGTCATTTCAACCAGATCGAGACCTTCGGAGATCTTGTCGCCTTCGGACACCAGAATCTTGCCGATCTTGCCGGCATAGGGAGACGGAATCTCCATGGTGGCCTTGTCGGACTCCACGGTGACCAGCGCATCGTCCGCCTCAACCTCATCACCTTCGCTGACGTTGATCTCGATCACCGGCACATTGTCGAAGCCGTCCAACGCGGGCACCTTCACGGTTTCCTTACGGGAACCACCGGATTTCTTCGGTGCCGGCTTTTTCTCTTCAGACTCGGCTTCCTTATCGTCCGACTTGGCTTCCGCCTCGCCTTTATCATCGGACTTGGCGTCTTCGCCAGAATCCTTGCCGTCATCCGAGCCACCATCGTCGCTGCTGGCTTCCATCATGCCGACAACGTCGCCTTCCTTGACCTTGTCACCCACTTTGACGGTGATCTTGGTAATTTTTCCGGCACCCGGTGACGGCAGTTCTACCGATGCCTTGTCGGACTCCACCGTCAGTATCGGATCTTCCTCTTCAACCGAATCGCCCTTACTGACGAGCACTTCGATAACCTCGACCTCGTCTGCACCGCCGAGATCCGGAACCTTGATTTCCTGTTCACTCATGGCGGTCTCCTTAGCTCAGCACCGGGTTCGTTTTGTTGCGATCGATTCCGTACTTGCGCATAGCGTCGAGAACCACGTCATTCTTGATTTCACCGTCCCGTGCCAGGGCTGCCAGCGCGGTCACTGCCACGTAGTAACGATCCACCTCAAAGTGACTCCGCAATTTCTCGCGGGTATCACTGCGGCCGAAACCGTCGGTGCCCAGGGTCAGGTAGGTTTTCGGAATGTAGGCACGCACCTGCTCGGACAACAACTTGATGTAGTCCGTGGACGACACCACCGGTCCCTGTTGTTTCTCCAGGCATTGTGTGATGTACGATTTCTTGGGCGTGTCATCGGGGTGCAGGCGATTCCAGCGCTCAATGTGCAGGCCGTCACGGGCCAGTTCGTTGAAGCTGGTCACACTCCAGATATCAGAGGCAACACCAAAGTCTTCTTTCAGCAGTTCCGCCGCCGCTCGCACCTCATTAAGGATGGCACCGGAGCCCATCATCTGAACTCGTGGCGTTTTCTTACGGCCCTTGGTTTCAACGGAATCCAGCAGATACATGCCCTTGATGATGCCGTCTTCCACTTTCTTGCGGTCCTTGCCTTCAGGCATGGCGGGCTGCTCGTAGTTTTCATTTTCGATGGTCAGGTAGTAGAAGACGTTCTGATTGTCTTCAAACATTTCCTTGATGCCATGCTGAACCACCACGGCCATCTCATAGCCGTAAGCCGGGTCATAGGCCTTACAGCTGGGAATGGTCTGAGCCAGGATGTGGCTGTGGCCGTCCTGGTGCTGCAGGCCTTCACCGTTCAGCGTTGTTCGCCCGGCGGTACCACCCACCAGGAAACCGCGAGCCTGAATGTCACCCGACGCCCAGGCCAGGTCGCCCACACGCTGGAAGCCAAACATGGAGTAGAAAATGTAGAACGGTATCAACGGGAAGTTGTTGGTGCTGTAGGAGGTCGCCGCTGCCATCCAGGCCGCCATCGAGCCGTCCTCATTGATCCCTTCCTCAAGTACCTGACCTTTCTTGTCTTCCTTGTAGTACATAATCTGGTCACGGTCTTCCGGCACGTACTTCTGGCCTTCAGAGGTGTAGATGCCCATCTGGCGGAACATGCCCTCCATCCCGAAGGTACGCGCCTCGTCCGGTATGATCGGAACAATTCTCTTACCGATGCGCTTGTCCTTTGTCAGAGCCGTCAGCAATCGCACGAACGCCATGGTGGTGGAGATCTCACGACCGTTGGAGCCTTCCAGCAGGTTCTTGAAGGTATCCAGTGGCGGCGTCTGCAACGGCTGACAGTCCTTGCGACGCTTGGGATAGAAACCACCCAACTCTTGCCGGCGCTTGTTCATGTAGACAATTTCCGGACTGTCCGGCGCCGGCCGGTAGTAGGGCACGTCCTTGAGCTCTTCGTCCTTCAGCGGCACCGCAAAGCGATCACGGAAGGCCTTCAGTTGCTCGATATCGAGCTTCTTGAGCGAGTGTGCCGTGTTTTGCGCTTCGCCGGCCGTACCGAAGCCATAACCTTTAATGGTATGGGCCAGAATCACCGTCGGCCGCCCGCCATTGTTGTGAATGGCATGGTGATAGGCGGCATAAACCTTGTAGGGGTCGTGGCCACCGCGATTAAGCCTGTTGATGTCCTCGTCGGTGAGGTTCTCCACCATCTTGGACAACTCCGGGTATTTGCCGAAGAAGTGCTTACGGGTGTAGGCCGGACCGTTGCTCTTGAAGTTCTGCAGGTCGCCGTCAACGGCTTCGTCCATGACACGCTGCAACAGGCCGTCCTGATCCTTCTCGAACAGGGGATCCCACATGCGGCCCCAGACCACTTTCAGTACGTTCCAACCGGCTCCGCGGAACACGCCTTCCAGTTCCTGGATAATCTTGCCGTTACCACGCACAGGGCCGTCGAGACGCTGCAGGTTACAGTTAACCACGAAAATCAGGTTGCTGAGGTTTTCGCGGCCAGCCACAGAGATGGAACCCAGGGTTTCAGGCTCGTCGCACTCGCCATCACCGACAAAGCACCAGACCTTGCGGTCCCCCATGTCGATCAGCTCGCGGCTGTGCAGGTACTTCATCACGTGGGCCTGATAGATGGCCTGGATCGGCCCGAGGCCCATGGACACCGTTGGGAACTGCCAGTAATCCGGCATCAGCCAGGGGTGCGGGTAGGATGACAGGCCGTCGCCGTCAACCTCTTCCCGGTACTTGTCCAACTGATCTTCGTCAAAACGCCCTTCCAGGTAGGAACGGGCATAAATGCCGGGAGAGGAGTGGCCCTGGAAATACACCAGATCCGATTCACGCTTCTCGTCACCGCCGTGGAAGAAGTAGTTGAAGCCAACATCATACAATGTGGCCGCCGAGGAGAAGGATGACACGTGCCCGCCCAGATCACCCGGGCGCTGATTGGCCCGCAGCACCATGGCCATGGCGTTCCAGCGGATCAGCGAGCGAATACGCCGCTCCATGAACAGATCACCCGGCATTCTGGATTCCTGGGTGACAGGAATCGTGTTGCGGAAGGGCGTGGTGATGGAATAGGGCAACTCAGTGCCGTCGCGGCTGGCTCGTTCGGAGAGCCTTTCGAGTATGTACTTGGCGCGATCAACGCCCTCCTGTTCGATCAGAGACTCCAGCGCATCCAGCCATTCACTGGTCTCTGTTGGGTCTTCATCCCTATGCATATGCATATCCTTCGATAGCCAAGGTCGGTGAAATAAGATGTGGGCCTATCAATGCAGAGCCATTACTGTGTGGTACATCAGTTTATTGGCACTCATGACGAGCTGACCCACCACAGTCGCAACGTGCATTAAGTCTGCAAGTCGCGGAAAATACTCTGATGAGCGAGTGCCCCCTACTGGAAGCAGATTTTTGGGTCGGTTTTCGCCGGTTAGCCTTCAAAGTTACGCCCCCATTACCTCTAAATTGACAACTGCTGCCAACGTCGGTGCGCTGCCGCTCATTCGCCAGACAAGCCACAGAGGAAGTTACAGTCGAATCTCTTGATAGATATGCTTCATCTCCAAGAAATCATCCAGACCACCTGGCCCATGCAGGCGCCCGAATCCGCTCTGGCGGTAGCCACCGGTCTCGGTCTCAGCTCCTATACGCAAGTGACTATTGATCCAAACTGTTCCGGCTTTGAGACGACGGGAGGCTAGCTGTGCCGTCCGGAGGCTTTGGGTGTATACACTTGCCGCAAGGCCATAGCGGGTGGCGTTCGCCTTATTGATCGCTTCTGCCTCACTCGTGAATGTCTCAAGCGTTATGACAGGACCAAAAATTTCTTCCTGGACGATGGAGAGATCAGTAGACCCGGCCGCGATAATGCTAGGGCTACAGTAGGCGCCGCCGGAAAATTTCCCGCCCTCAAGCGCTTGGCCCCGCAGTAGAATTTCAGACTGCCGTCCTGCGTCTTCCACCACCTGTAGTACCCGGTCTCGGTTAGCGACATCGATTAGAGGCGCCAAGTGCGTCGCAGGGTCCGAACCCGGGCCGATCACAAGGCTTCCGAAGGCATGGGCAAGTTTGTCTGCCAATTCATCGTAGTGCTGTCTATGCACCAGCACTCTGCTGACAGCCATACACATTTGCCCTGAAATGGGGATGGAACCGTGAACAATTTCAGGAACGGCGGTACTGAGATCCGCGTCAGCAAATACCAAGGCTGGCGCTTTGCCGCCGAGCTCCAGGCTTAATCGCTTCAGCGTGCCCGCCGCCCCTGCCATGATCGACTTCCCGGCTGCTGAGGAACCTGTAAAACTAATGCAGTCGACATTTTCCGATGCCGCGATGGCCTGACCAACAACGCTTCCCTCATCGTTATTGACGGAATTGACCACACCTTTGGGAAGGCCTTTGCACGCCTGCAAGCACGCCATCATCAGATGGTTGACGTTAGAGGTCTGAGGCGCAGGTTTAATAACTACTACGCACCCCGCTGCAAGGGCGGGCGCTATGCTGCGAACGAGTAAAGCAGCGGGAGCGTTCCAGGGCACAATTATTCCGACGACGCCGACAGGTTCCCGCAGAAATATCGACAGCTTACCCGCGTCAGTTTCCTGAACCCGCCCAGAAATCGTTCGAGCCAGACCTGCGTAGTAGCGGGCCTCACTCACACAAGCATGAACCTCACCGATCGCTTCCCGGCGAATTTTGCCGTTCTCCTTGATGATGACTTCAACCAACTCCTCCGCATTGCGCTCGAGTTGGGCGGCGAAGTCCAGCAGGACTTCAGCCCGGAGTCGAGGCCGCATTGACCAGGTTTCAAGCTCGAACGCCTGCCGGGCAGCGCCAATGGCCTCTTCAACAAGGCCACTGTCGCCTAGATGGTACTGGCCCGCCGGCTCTCCACTGGCCGGGTTAATAGTGTCTTTCAAGGTGCCATGTGCAACCCAGTTACCGTCGATCAAATGTTTAGCTACCACCGGGGGGCCTCCTCTCGCCATAGTCAACTGAGGCGTTGTCTGGCAGTGTCTGGTTGCGTTTCTCTGTGCTGCGTGCGATGTACATCAAAACCCTTGGCAACAAATCAATCAAGCCCACAGAAATTCTCTGCAATCGTCGTCTGGGCGGCCTTGGATTCGGCCACGTACTCAAGTTCCGCAATCTGGAGCTTGCGTGCGAAGAGGTCATCGGAAAACTTGTGCATCAGGTTTGTCATCCACCAGGAGAAGCGTACGGCTTTCCAGATGCGGTCAAGTGCTTGGTCGGAGTAGCTGTCGAGCAGCTTGCGCTCGCCATTGCCATAGAACTGCTTGAGCCCTTCGAACAGCTGCTTTGCATCAGCGATTGCCATGTTGAGGCCTTTAGCACCTGTTGGAGGAACAATGTGCGCCGCATCGCCAACCAGGAACATCTGACCGAAGCGCATGGGTTCCGCCACAAAACTGCGCAACGGTGCGATACTCATCTCCAGCGCCGGGCCCGTTACCAATTTGTTTGCCAGGTCATCCGGCAGCCTGCGCTTGAACTCATCCCAGAAGCGTTCCGCATTCCACTCATTGATGTCTTCATCGA
Source organism: Marinobacter sp. M5B (assembly GCF_042604615.1). Lineage (NCBI taxonomy): Bacteria > Pseudomonadati > Pseudomonadota > Gammaproteobacteria > Pseudomonadales > Marinobacteraceae > Marinobacter > Marinobacter sp. M5B. The sequence continues at coordinate 699,952 of NZ_CP156894.1, read as the reverse complement.
TAGGCACCTGGATGTAGTAACGGCTACGTGTCTTGGAGCGCAGGCTGCACATGACGAACCCTTCCGGATGATTCAGCCAGACAACCTCATCAGACACAGGGGGAACGTCAGCGAGAATGCCCAACCAGCCAAATGGGAAAGCGAACTCATAAGTATCAATTCTATCCGCCGCAACGGACTTCCGGGAAACCCCGTGATAGCCATCGCAACCTGCAATAAAGTCGCAACTGACTTCGTACTTTTCACCATCCTTTTCGTAAGTGACCCTGGGATTTTCAGAGTCAAAGTCATGCAGCGCGACGTTCTTGACTTCGTAGTGGGTAATACCACCGCTTTTCTCTCGAGCGTCGATCAGGTCCCGGGTGACCTCGGTCTGCCCATAAACAGTCGCGGTTTTACCTGCGAGATCAAAGTCGATACGCGTGCGTCCCTTGCCCCACAGCAGGTTGTAGCCAGTCTGTTTCAACCCCTCACTTTCCAACCGCTCCCCAGCGCCGGCTTCCCGTAGCGTTTCTACCGTTGGTTGCTCCAGCATGCCTGCGCGGATGCGGCCAAGCACATACTCCTGGCTCCGGTTCTCCAGAATGACGTGGTTTATTCCCTCCTTTTGAAGGAGCTGGCCCAGAAGCAGACCAGAGGGTCCGGCTCCAATAATGGCGACCTGAGTACGAAGCTGATTCATGTTCCTGATCTCCTGGCAAGAATGATATGTTTGCCACGTCTTGGTATGAACACACCCGAAGTCGAGTTGCGATTAGTGCATTCCCTTAACCTTGCGTAGCTGAGTAACAAATTCCACAGTATTCGGTAAAACCGCCTTTAACCAATGCCAAGTTCGCCGATAGGTATAAGCAAAAGTTCACCGCTCGTTAGAACCACTTGAAGTCAACGTATCCTGAAACCCGCCACCAGACCGGATAGGCATACCGCGGCGCTGGATCCCTGAACCAGCCAGCGCCAATACCAACTGTTATGGGAATTAGCGCATTTGGCATTAGCCAAGTTTGCGAGCCCATGCTTAGCTATGCCCATGTATACATTCAGCAGTGAGGGTGGCATAGCTCCAGATCCACCTTCCTTTGTTTCTCTTAACCAGCTGCGGTGGATCGAACTCCATTGACCTCCATTTCAGATCAGGTATTGGAATTCTTTTGCGGGCCTGGCGGGTTAGGCGGACTTGAATGTGCGGGGCTGATGCTGGTCAGTTTCTCGACTTCCGGCATTACTGCAATGCTTGGCATCGGTGGAGGAGTCCTGCTTCTGGCGGTATTGGCCTCAGTACTTCCCATCCAAGTTGTTGTTCCGGTTCACGGCGCAATACAATTGGGCTCGAACGCCACCCGCGTCGCAGTCTTCCGTCGGAACATCGACAAAAGCTGGCTACTTACTTTTGGAATCGGCGCGGCTTTTGGAATCTATCTAGGTGCGTTGGTGGGGCCCCTGCCTGAACCAATGCTCAAAGTCACTCTGGCGTTCTGTTTGCTCCTCAGCCTCTGGCCATCTCCTTCTGCAGGCAGACCGCCGTCGGGACGTTTGTTGTTCCTTACGGGCTGGGGTACGAGTTTTCTTACAATGTTCGCCGGCGGTACGGGGCCGTTGGTCGCAGCTATTCTCATAGGCCGCAGTGGCCGGCAAACCGTTATCGGTACCCACGCAGCCCTCATGTCACTGCAGCATTCGATGAAGATCGCCGCCTTCAGCTTCTTGGGTTTCCAGTTCGACAGCTGGGTTCCCTTCATCACGGTAATGATAGCGTGCGGGTATCTCGGTGCTGCTGTCGGGATGAGGCTTTCCCTGCGTCTACCCGAGACATTATTTCGCTCTGCTTTTCGGACAGTAATAGTCCTATTGGCGGCGCGTTTGATCTGGACTGCTCTTTTCGCGGCCTGACAATCTACTCATAGGGTCAATGCGAGGAGGGATCATGGAATGCTTTTCAGTTAAAACGCCAATGGTGATAAGCCGCTGTCTAGCGATCATAAATCGTATTTTTGCAGCGAGATATACGTCCTCAGAGTTAAAGAATGGCGTTCGTCAGAATACGTGAGGCGTTTTTTGTGTCACCGTCCGAGCCTGTAAACCAAATTGTGTAACTATCAACGACTGAGTAATCATTTTAAAACGATACCATCATGGGTACACAAGTGGACCAAGAAAAACCCAAAGCCCTGGCCGCAGAGCTGGCCAAAGACATCAAGTCAAAGAAAGACCTCGAAGCCTTCACCCAGCAACTCGTGAAACTTACCTTTGAACCCGCACTCAATGCCGAACTGGATGAGTTGCTCGGTTATCAGAAGCATGCCCCCTGACAAGCCCCCGATATCCCAGACACCTGACAGCTGCTTGAAATACTGCTTTTCGAAGTCCACCGAGGACAACCCACTGTTGTTGCCGTGCCGGCGTATCGAGTTATAGAACATCTCCATGTAATCGAAGATATCCTGGCGTGCTGTTTCCCGATCTTTGTAGATTTTCCGTTTTACCCGTTCGCTCTTGAGCAACGAGAAGAAGCTCCCTGCAACGGCATTGTCGTGGCAGTTCCCGCACCGACTCATGCTAGGTTTCAACCGATGATCTTTCAGGAAGCCCCTCCATTCCCGGCTGGTGTACTGCGATCTCTGGTCGGAGTGGGTCAGAACCTCCTGTTTGGGGCGGCGATTCCAGGAAGCCATCAGCAGCGTATCCATAACCAGATCAGTCGACATTCTTGATTTCATAGACCAACCAAGGATTTGTCGTGGGAACAGATCCAGAACAGCGGCGAGATACAAGAAGCCCTCATGGGTTCGGATATAAGTGATGTCAGTCACCCATCGCTCGTTCGGCTCCTGAGCCTCAAAGTCGTGATTCAGGTGGTTGGGCGCAACGTGGGCAGGCTCTCCGCCGTAATAACCTTTGTGACGTTTTTAACCACGCTGAGCGCGGATACCTTCCGTCGTCATCGATCGGTACACCCGATTTTTGCTGCACTTCTCACCGAGATCTTTGAGATCCAAGGTGATATTTCGGTAGCCGTATAAACACCACTTTCGAGCCACGCCTGCTTTATTAGCCCGACGAGGCGGCGATTGGCCTTGGCTCGGGGGCTTTCAGGGTTATGCAGCAAGCATAGAAACCGCTGAAATGGACATTCAGAACGCTGCACATGACCCGTACTTGGAACTGCTTCTGGTAAACCCTGATGAAGCGATACTTTACTCGGACTCCTTTGCAAAGAACGCTGCTTTTTTAGTATGTTGCGTTCCTCCGTCACCCGACGCAGTTCGGCCCGCAACTGGCGAAGCTCATCCTGCTGCTCGGTGATGTGCTGATGCTGACTTCCAGGATCGCCATACAGCTTGATCCATCTATAAAGAATAGACTGCCAGAGGTGATCCCCAGTCTACAACACCCGTCGGGGCCCCTATAGCCCCCTTCAGTGATTTGCTTGACTGCCTCAATTTTGAATTCTTCGGAGCATCGCTTTCCGCTCACCACCAACACCTGTAGATTTGCGTTTAGTGTAACGCTACCAAGCGTCTACTGTATCGGGGGGCTTGCCAAACTGCTCCCGCAATAAGGCATTCTCCTCGGCCAGGGCAGCGTCAGAAGGCAGGTTGGGATTGGGTGGGGAAGCCATTGAATTTATGGTCGATATTATACCGAAAGTCCGTCTTCTCTACCCCTCGCAATACCCAGCGCGCCCGGATGCCACGCCACCACGCTACTGGTGTAAGCCTCAATTCGCGTTTGCATTTTCAACCACGGGTTCAGGGCTACCTTCCGGGATACGTTGAAGGCCGGAGGGCGGCAGAACCGCCCCGATTGCAGTCTTAGCAGATCGAAATAGTCAGTTTGCTTATTTATAGCCTTTCAGAATTGAGTCATCATCATCGCGTTGATTCGATTAGCGTTGCCGTCCCTACCATCGAATCGCTCCGATCTGGCGTGGATATATTCCAAACCGAGACTTACCCGCGGCACTATATCAAAGAAGATGTTTGCCCATGCTACGTCCACTCGCCGCCGCTCGATCGCCGCGAGACTGTCTGGTACATCGCTGCGCTGAACACGTGAGTAGGCAAACGTACTGGATAGACGGGGAGACCACTTCTGCTCCAAAGCTAGATAGCCCGAAGCATGTTTAATTGGCTCGACCTTGCCACCTTCAACATAGCCATCCGTCGTACTGGGGCTCATATAAAAGCCTATGCCTTCACCAACCCATAGTGCGGTTTTGAGTTTGGCAGACTGCCACAAGGGTTGAGCAAACTGAGCATATCCCCCCCAGCTGAACGCAGAATCGTCGATGCCGGAACTCTCCACGTCTAGCTCACGTACCATCCCAGCTAGGGCAAAGCGGCGACCGAACTCATATCGAGCGGTAAGTGCAGGTGCACTGGAGTTCCCGTCGATACCGATATCGTCTCGCGGTGTTGGATTTCCGCTCGCGTTTACCAGCTTGACATCGTGATCTTCTAAAGACAATGTCAACTGATGACTTTTCGCAGGCTTCATCGAGTAACGAAGCTGCGTGGTGCGACGGAAGGTACCCCCGGTCGGGCTGCCCAACTTAACAATTCGTGGCGAACCAATGAAACTCATAACATTCGACCAAGTTCGACCCGCCAAAACTGGGCCAAGCTCCATATATGCGTGTCGCAGCTGATTCAATTCGCCTTCACCAAGTCCGGGACGCCCCAGGAAATGGCTTTCGAAATAAGTATTTAGTTGACCATAGTCGGTGGCCGTACTCGTACCAATGTTGATGCGCGACTCCAATGCGTGCGCTGAGAACTTACCATCAGTTTCCCGGGGCGTCACATCTGCCAAGAATGGGTTAGTTACCTCCCCCATATCGTTATCCATATCGTAGATGAAATCCGCTTTCAAATAGCCACCAAGCCGGATATCTGTTTCAGTACCTGGAAACCGGAAAGTCGGGCGCCAGTTCCAGGGGGGGCCGATCCGGCTCAGTTCACCACTCCTAACCACTTCGCCGGGCTCGTACGAAGGATAAGGCCCCTTTGGCGCCTGTGCATACGCTGCACCTACGCTCAAAGCTAGAATTGGCAGTGAAATAATCGTTTTTTTAAATGCTTTGATTGAGTGATACATTAGATTCCTCTCTTTATTGTAATTGGACTTAATGTTTTATTTGCTAACCTCCATGTAATAGGTTTCCCCGACACCATTCCCTGCCGCGTGGTTTCTTGCTCTAGAGATCCAGCACTAGCTTCCTTCCTTGAGCTCGGGACACACAGACCGTCATCTTGTCTCCGGCCGCTTTTTCTTCATCAGTCAGATACATGTCCCTGTGATCTGGGTCGCCTTCAAGGACCCCGGTCAGGCAGGTTCCGCAAATTCCTTGCTCACAAGAGACCTCGACTTCAATGCCGTTTTCTGCGAGCACTTCGACCACGCTTTTGTCTTCCGGGATCAGGTAAGTGCGTCCTGATCTCGCCAGGGTGACTTCGAACTCACCGGTGGGGCCTGACAAGGCTTCGGGATCGGCATTGAAATATTCCAGGTGTATTGCCTGTGGCGGCCAATGAGTCGCCGCGATGTCTTCCACCATGTCCATGAAGGGTTTGGGGCCGCAGATATACATCTGCCCGCCTTCTGGACGATCTGCGAGGGTATGACGCAAATACGCCTTCGTCGCATCCGGCTCAAGCGCATAGTGAAAGTGAACTCGGTTGCTGTATACGCCCCGCCCCCCCAGCAATTCATGAAAGGCCGTATGCTTAATAGAACGGGTGAAATAAAGCAGGCGAAAGCTAGCGCCTGCCTTTTCCAGGTGCCTCGCCATGCTGAGGATGGGCGTGATTCCTATGCCACCTGCGATAAGGGTATAATGGCTGGCCCCCTCATCAAGCACAAAGTTATTGCGGGGCACACTGATCGTGAGCTGGTCACCCTCTTTGATCCGCTCGTGCATGCCCGATGAACCGCCGCGGGACTTTGCTTCACGTTTGACGGCAATAAGGTAGTGGTAAGTGTCGCCGGGGGCATTGCATAGGGAATACTGCCTAACGATTCCTGGCACCACATGGACATCAATATGCGAACCCGGGGTGAAGTCAGGGAGCTTTTGTCCCGCCGGGTCGACAAGCTCGAACGAAACGATATCGATCGCCTCCGGTCTGACTCTGTTGACTCTCACTGTTAACGTTTTATTGCTCATAATTCTTTCTCTCGTTTATCCAGGCCCGGCCCACTGATCCCGCCGTACCCAGAGTGCTCTCCTAGTGACCAAACATGGTGTCAGGGATCATAAGCGCGAGTTGAGGAAACAGAACGACAATCACCAGGCATAGCCCCATCGCAAACCAGAAGGGCAAGACGCCGACATACATCTGCGACAGGGGAATATGAGGCGCTATGCCCTTGACCGCGAACACATTCATCCCCACCGGCGGGGTGATAAGACCCATCTCCAGCACGATGACGACCAGCACCCCGAACCAGATCGGATCAATACCAAGTTGTGCGATGATGGGGAGGACAATCGGCAGCGTCAGGACGAGCATCGCGAACCCTTCCAGAAACGTTCCGAGGATCACATAGGCAACCAAAATGATCGCGAGGGTGCCGTATACTCCTAGCCCCAGCTCCATCATCTGCGAGGCCAACGCCTGAGGTATTCCCGACAGCGCTACAAATGGGCTGAATACATGGGCCGCAATGAGGATCAGGTAGAACACCGCCGTGGTACGCGCTGTCTCAACCAGAACCGACTGGAGGTCCCTCCATGACAGTTTGCGTCGCAACAACGCGATCAACAGCACCAGGAATGCACCAACACCTGCTGCCTCGACAGGGGTAAAGGCCCCGGCATAAATTCCACCGATGGTGATGAATGCGACGATCATCAATGGCGCCGCCTCTCTAATGGCGCACAGACGCTCCCTGAGCGGCGCCGCTTGCTGGGATGGCGCGTAGTCAGGCCGAATGAACGTCACGCCCAGAATAGCGACGATAAAGAGACCCATTAACAAAAGACCCGGAAGGATCCCCGCCATGAACAGCCGCCCGATGGATTGTTCCGACAGGATGCCGTAGATGATAAACCCGGTAGAGGGGGGGATGAGTATCCCCAGCGTGCCTCCGGCAGCGAGAGCTCCGGTAGACAGCCGGTGGTTGTAGCCGAGCCGCTCCATCTGAGGTAGGACGACTCGGCCCATTGTGAGCGCGGACGCCAGTGAAGAGCCACTGACCGCGGCGAATCCGCCGCATCCCAGGATAGTGGCGGAGGCCAAGCCTCCGCGATAATGTCCAACAACGGCTTGGGCCGCATCGTAGAGATTGCGGCTAAGGCCGGATATGACGGTCAGGTTCCCCATGAGTATGAACAGGGGGATCACCGAGAGAGTATAAGATGACGCGATATGCCAGGTTTCTGCAGTGAGAGTTCCCATGGCTGCGTTAAACCCGGTGGATGCCGTAATCCCACCGAACCCTACCGCTAGCAGCGAGATCCCTACCGGTACGCGGAGAATCAGCAGGACGAACAGCACAATCATCCCAATGAACCCGATGGTTAAGGCGTCCATCACTTCGGCTCCTTATGGGCTTCAGAAGTGGTTACCGTCCCGTCAATACTGCGCCTCGGAACACGGAGCAACTGCGTGAACAGGACAATGGCATAAAGTGCGGCGCTGAAAATGATCACGCCATAGAAGGGCCAGATCTTGATTTGCAGAAGATTGGTGGTTTCCTCCCATTCACGAGCGGCCTTCAGCCCGTGCACTGCCCCCCAGACAAGCAAGACCATCAGAGTCACCCCTAGCACTCGCGCCACAATGTCACCGATCAGGCGGCCTATGGTGCCCAGCCGCCGTTCGAACAGGTCAACAGCGATGTGGCCACCCGTTACGGCGCAGTGCGCCAGCCCCAACATGGTCGCTGGCACCAACATCATCTGCATTGCTTCCTTAGCACCAAAAATGGGTGCATTGAAGGCGTACCGCAGGACCACATTGAGGACGATAAAAAACATGATCCCGAACAGAATGCAGCCCGCTATTAATGCGCAATGCTTCGCGAGGCGTTCTATCAGGGACATCACTGAGCTCCCTTGGAGGTAGCCGCGTCACCACCCTGATAGGGCTGTCCCATCAGCTCGACAATCTTTTCCGCGTTGTCTACACCTTCGCTTTCCAGCTCTTTTACGGTCTGCTTGATGGCCGACTGTGAGAGCTTTCGGAATGCGGCGGTACCCTCAGGTGTTAGCTCGACTATGTTTTTATCCGCGTTGCGGATAGTCGCCATGCCTTCCTTATGTTGCTCCCGATAGGACTGGCTCGACTTCTTACTCATTTCATAGCCAGTGTATTTGTCGATAGCAGCCTGCTCGGCATCAGTAAGGTTTTCGTAGGAATCTCGATTCATCAACTGGAAGACAACGGATGTCGTCGAAGGGACCCCGACGGTGTAGTGATCGAACACCTCGTGTAGTTTGAAACTGTTCAAGGTCGAGCCCCCGAGCAAGGCGCCATCGATAACCCCAGTCTGCGCTGCGCTGTACACCTCGGTGATCGGCATGGAAACCGGCGTGCCGCCCCAGGCCTCTATCGCCTTACCGACGTTCGATGACGGAACGCGAATTTTCATGCCGTCAAGGTCGGCCGGTGTGCGCACTTCCTTGTTCCGCAACATGAGTATCGCGCTCTCGCTGGTGAAGACGGCCAACGGCTTGACCTTGGCATACTCGTCTTCAAGCAGCGGCATTGCATTCCACAGGCCGCCAGTGCCCTGCTCATCCGACTCGGGCACACCGGGGAGTTCGATTAGCAGGGTCTTGGGAAAATGTGAAGAGGTGTAGCCGGGCAGACCGTGAACGATATCCGCTACACCCCTGACGACGCGCTTGTACTGTTCAGTGCCGCCGGAGCCCAACTGACCAGCCGGATAGATGTTGAGTATCAAGCTACCGTCAGTAGCCTCGGCCAGTTGCTTGGCAAGCGGTTCCCAAACATTTTTCTGAAGATGGTGATTCGCGGGTACAAAACTCGCCAGGTTCAGTTCCGTGGCTTGGACACTCGAAAATGTAAGTCCAGTGATGATCCCACCGATGAGTAAAGTTTTGGCAATTCTGTTAGTGATGCTCATAGCCTTCTACCTCATGCCTATCAGTCTTGTTTTATGGGGCTGCCAGAGAGCCTGTCGACCCTCCTCATTCTCCCCTTCTTTGTACTTTCACGTTATGCGCATGCCTTTAGCTTGACCAATACCAAGTGCGCACCTCTCCATAGATAAAAGTTTACGCACCTCGGCTGACCGCAGTAGAGGCATGTATATCAGGTTGATATATCGCGGTTTCCTGGACAGGACACATCGGAGAAACGTTAATCAACCATTTGGTTGATAAGAAACAATCGGAGAGATATCGAATTGGAAGCGGCTCACCGTACTTCGGAGAATTACTTCTAGCTGTGCGGAAGCCGTCCGTGCTTATACTAGGAGAGTCTCGCAGAGCGTTCGGCTTCGTTCTCTTTGCGGATCAACTGATCACTCACTGCGCGGAGGGACTCTATGAATGCCGCCGAGGCAGGCGGTAAAGACATATCGGCCCGGACGCTGAAGCCAATGGATCTGGCTGTGCCTGGAAGCTCTATCGGCAGCACTTCAAGAATTCCGAACTGCTCTTCAAAATGGATTTGCTGGCGCGTGACGATAGCAATCCAATCGTTTCGCAACAAAAGTTCGCGCGTTGCTATGGAGGAACTACACTCTACGACCGCAGTGGGCGGCGGAAGCTTGGCTTGGCGGAACAACATCTCAAATTTGGCTCGAGCGGGTGTGCCTTTGACGGGCACAACCCAGGAAGCACGATTCAGATCTTCCATGCCAATGTGGGATCGGCCCGCAAGCGGGTGACCTCGGCGTACGACGATCGAAAGCGGCGTTCGATACAATACATCTTCTTGGACGTTCTTGGCCGGAGCAGGCTCGCGCAAGGCGCCGACAACAACATCGAGGTCACCGCAGTGCAGTCCGTCCAGCAGGGTACTGTATGGACCCTCCACAATGGAAAACCTGAGTTCTGGATGGGTCTGAGAAAGACGACTCAAAGCCTCCGGAATCAAAAAGCTCCGGGCTAGCGGCATGCTACCAATCGCGACGCGTCCCGTCAGCGTACCCGACCGAGCCTCCATTTCTTCGCAGACGTAACGTAACTCGTGCAAAACCAGCTTCGCCTGCCTCACCAGCAGAGCGCCAGCTTTGGTCAGGACCATACGCCCCGGACGTCGTTCAAATAGCGGCAAACCCACCAACTCTTCAACATCCCGGATAGCTCGGGCCACCGCAGTCGTGGAATGGCCGAGCATCGCCGCCGCAGCGGTTGCGCTGCCGCTGTCACCTGTTGCGACTAAGGCGCGCAGATGCCTCAACGCTGCATGACGATAGAACGGCACCTCTGTGCCTTGCATTTCAGGCAGGAACGATAACTCCTGACTGGCCTGTTTTAATTGCTGGCGAATTCGTCGAAAGCGATCGAATATCGACCCTGCCTGAGTATGGGGGACGATTCCATCGGGACGCCGCTCAAACAGCTCTACACCCAGACGCTCTTCGGTGACTTTGATTAAACGACTGAGTGCAGGCTGCGAGATGAACAGTGCCGGCGCTGCCCGACTTACACTGCCCTCCTCTAGCACTACCAAAGCGGCGCGAACACCCCGTAAGCTGACTGTACCCTTTTCTTCCATCATTTACTTACCTCGACCGTAGACCGCAGACAACATAGCACAGTGCCACCAGCTCTAGCATACAGCCTGGGAGATAGCTATGCGTGAAGTTTATTGCATGGGCTTTGACGCATTGAGCATTGGCCGCCACGAGAACGGACGGGAATACTGGAACCAAGCAGATTAATAACAGTAAAGGGCAATCGGGAGCATCGGTCGAGTCGCGTTAGTCGGCCACTCCCTACGCCGGTCGACAATAGCGGAGCCGATATGCAAACGCGAATACCTTGTACTCTTATGCGCGGAGGAACCTCGAAGGGCGCCTATTTTCTGGCTTCTGACCTTCCTGATTCGCCGGAACTCCGGGATCGGGTATTGCTCTCGGTAATGGGCTCGCCCGATAGACATCAGATTGATGGGCTGGGTGGAGCAGATCCCCTCACGAGCAAAGTTGCGGTCGTCTGTGCCTCTGACCAGGAGGGTGCCGATGTCGACTATCTGTTCGCACAGGTAAAAGTGGACCTGCCCGAGGTGGATATCACTCCCAATTGCGGCAACATGCTGGCCGGGGTCGGCCCGTTCGCGATTGAGCGTGGGCTGGTCAAGGCTGATTCCGAGACCACTCGGGTACGGGTGCACATGGTCAATTCAGGCAACATCGCCGATGTCATCGTACAAACGCCGGGGGGCAACGTCACCTATACGGGCGAAGCGCGCATCGACGGCGTCCCCCACACTTCGGCTCCGCTACTCATCGACTTTCTCGACACGGAGGGCTCGGTTTGCGGCAGCTTATTGCCAACGGGGAACCGAGTAGACGAAATTGAAGGCATGCGGGTTACCTGCATAGACAACGGTATGCCTGTCGTTCTGCTACGGGCAACAGACTTGGGCAAGACGGGATACGAAGACCCTGAGGCCCTGAATGAGGATCAAGTTTTTCGCGAGCGGCTGGAAGCCATTCGCCTGACGGCTGGCCCCATAATGAATCTAGGTGATGTAGCCAACAAAGTCGTTCCGAAGATGTGCCTTGTAGCCCATCCCCGGGCGGGCGGCGTGATTTCCACACGGACCTTTATCCCCCATGTCTGTCACCCCGCCATTGGCGTTCTGGGCGCTGTGTCCGTGGCGACTGCGTGCGTACTGGATGGAAGCGTGGCGAACGAACTGGCCGAACTGCCAGTTGGCAACCCCAAGCTCATGCCGATTGAGCACCCTTCTGGCGAGTTCACGGTGGAAATCGATGCAGAGGAGACACCGGATGGTCCCGTGTTCAGGCGCAGTGCGCTCCTGCGCACCACCCGGAGCTTAATGGAAGGGGATGCGTTTGTTCCCCACCACATTTGGGATGGCAAGGCCGGTAAAAGCGCCGAGCCCGACACCTGAACAGATTCATTGAACTGGCAACCCAAAGGGAGAGCCTATGAAACAACAACTTGATCGTTCGAATCCGATTCCCGATACCCGGGTTTTCGACTTGCGCGAATCGCGCAGAGGGTACCGCATCAACAAGATGTGCGACTCATTGATCGACGAAAATAACCGGGCAGCTTACAAAGCAGACGAAGAGGCCTACCTGAAAAAGTGGGGACTCACCGAAGAAGAGAAAGACCTGATTCGCGATCGCGACTGGGCTGGACTGAATGAGGCGGGTGGCAACATCTACTACCTGCTCAAGCTGGGCTTCGTCGTCGACCACGGTCTCTACCGTATGGGTGCGCAAATGCGCGGGGAGACCTTTGAAGAATTTCTGGCCGGACGCAACGCCAAGGGGGCGAGATAACCATGGGTAAGATCATTGCCGGAATCGGCACCTCACATGTTCCATCCATAGGCGGCGCATACGATCGCGGCGCCCAGGCTGATCCTGACTGGAAGCCGTTGTTCGATGCTTATATCCCGGTTCGGGAGTGGCTTGAAGAACTGAAGCCCGATGTCGCTATCATGGTTTACAACGACCACGGCGCTGACTTCTTTTTCGACAAGTACCCAACGTTCGCCGTGGGCTGTGCCGATCAATACGCCGTCGCGGATGAAGGTATGGGTGTACGGCCTTTGCCACGGATTAAGGGTGACTTCGAATTCTCCCAGCATCTATGCGAATCGCTGGTCTACAACGAGTTCGATCTGACGATGTGCCAGGAGATGGCCGTAGAACACGGCTTTCTGGTGCCGATGCACCTGTGCTTCGAACACAAGCCCGACTGGAATGTCGCCGCCGTGCCACTAGCCGTCAATGTGCTGCTGCATCCGCTACCGACGGCCCGTCGCTGCTACCGACTCGGCCAGGCGATCCGCCAGGCAGTTGAGTCGGACGAGCGAGACCTGAGGGTGGTCATCCTGGGTACCGGCGGCATGTCCCATCAACTTCAAGGGAAGCGTTTCGGGGAAATGAACAAGGAGTTCGACCAGGAGTTTCTGGACCGCATAGAAAACGACCCTGAAAGCCTTGCGGACATGACGCACCAGGAACTAATGCAGAAAGCCGGCGCAGAAGGAATCGAGCTGATTATGTGGCTGATCATGCGCGGCGCGACATCGGACAAGGCACGTCGGGTGCACCGGAACTATTACGGGCCGATGACCACCGGGATGGGGCTGATCACCTTTGAGGAGCCTGAATAGGCGCTACGCCTAGCCCAGCTTACTGCTTGCTGGGTTTCCGCCTAATACTCGAAATAGATAGGAGCAATCCATCGTGGAAAAATTCGTACGCAACGCTTGGTATGTCGCCGCTTGGTCAAAGGAAATTGGCAACACCCTGTTCTCTCGGCGGATCCTTGACGAACCGGTAGTTATGTACCGTACCAGTGATGGCACTCCCGTCGCCATGCTCGACCGCTGTCCACACAAGCTCACCCCTCTGTCCCTGGGACGAATTATCGACGACCGGGTGCAGTGCGGCTACCACGGCCTCGAATTCGACTGCTCCGGAAAGTGCGTGTATGTCCCCGGACAGAACAGAATACCGCCGCAAGCAAAAGCCAGGACCTTCCCATTGGTCGAACGCTATAACGCGCTCTGGATCTGGATGGGTGACCCCGAACTTGCCGACCCGGACCGCATCATTGAAGTGCAGCGATACGACGAGCCAGGCTGGGCCGTCATTGATGGGCAATACCAGTATCACCGCACCAGCTACCTGAACATCGCCGAAAACCTGGTGGATCCAGCGCATACCACTTATGTCCATCGCCAGACCATTGGCAACCCCGCAGCGGGTGAAGTCCCGGTCACTGTCGAGGTAAGCAAGGACGAGCGTGGTAACGATTACGTGCTCGCTTATCGCTGGACCAATAACGCCGAGCCACCACCCATCGATCAGAAGCTGGGAAGCTTCAGTGGCCTGACTGACCGCTGCCAGTATTACTACTACTACCTACCCTGTGTGTCTCGGGTTGATGTAGTGACAATGGAAGCGGGCCAGGAGCAGAGTGAAGAAAACAAGGACAAGGGCTTGCGCGCTTTCAGCTACAAGATGCTCACACCGGAGACGGAAAACCGGACGCACTTCTTCTGGATGCATGTACGCAATTTCAGGATCAACGAGGACGTGAGTACGTTGATTGAGGGAATGAATGCGACGTTCCAGGAAGACAACGAGATCTCCTCCGCTGTGCAACGGGAGCAGGAAGCTACCGGTGATCTTCAGTACGCATGGCTTGGGATTGATGCGGCGCCCTCACGAGTACGGAAAATGCTCGAGAAAATGGCGTCACCTGAGTAAGAAACGCGAGACACAAAGCACATGATCATAATCATTCCAGATGACTACCAGTCGGCGGTGCCGACACTGAACTGTTTCCAGAAACTCCAAGGGCACGACGTACGGGTGTACCAGGACACTCTGAAGTCTGTTGACGAGCTAGCGGAGCGGTTTGCTGAGGCCGAGGCGCTTGTGCTGATTCGCGAGCGAACCTCCATTACAGAAGAGCTCCTGACCCGTCTGCCGAACCTTCGCCTGATCAGCCAGACCGGCGGCGGCATCGCTCACATCGATCTCAATGCTTGTGAGCGCCGGGGGGTCACTGTAACCGCAGGGGCCGGCTCGCCAACAGCGCCAGCGGAGCTGACCTGGGGCTTGGTCCTGTCCGCTATGAAGTATATTCCCGAACAGGTCGAGAACATGCGGTCCGGACACTGGCAGACCCGGCTGGGAGCCAACCTGCATGGGCGGACGCTGGGGATCTTCGGATATGGAAAAATAGGCAGTATGGTTGCCGAGTACGGCCGGGCCTTTGGCATGCGCGTCCTGATTTGGGGGCGCGAAGGTTCGATCAGCCGGGCTAGGGAAAACGGTTTCGATACAACCGCCAGGAAGTCCTCACTGTTCGAACAATCCGACGTGCTCTGCCTGCATCTGCGCCTGACCGGCGAGACTCGAGGATTGGTTACTAAAGCCGACCTTGCCGGCATGAAGCCGACCTCGCTTCTGGTGAACACCAGTCGGGCAGAGCTGATCGAGCCGGGTGCTCTCGTTGAAGGGTTGAAAGCCGGCCGACCGGGTTTTGCCGCAGTGGATGTCTATGAAGACGAGCCGGTGACGGACCATCCCCTCCTGCATCTCGACAATGCGCTCTGCACCCCGCACATCGGTTATGTCGAACGTGATCACTACGAGTCGTACTTCGGCACCGCTTTTGATCAGGTTCTTGCTTTTGCGGCAGGCCGGCCACTGGGCGTCATCAGGGGCCCGGTGGCTACCTAAACGTTTTTCTACACCGAATCATCACAAAATCTATAAGGAGTGGGTACATGATTATCGATTGTCACGGCCACTACACGACAGCGCCCCAAGCGCTGGCGGACTGGCGCAAGCGCCAGATCGACAGCCTTTCCAATCCAGCTCTGGCGCCCTCCCCCGGAGAGCTCGTGATTAGTGACGACGAGCTGCGGGAGAGTGTTCTCAACGCACAGATCCGCATCCAGCAGGAGCGCGGGACAGATGTCACTATTTTCTCGCCACGCGCCAGCTTCATGGCACATCATATCGGCGACGCGAATACCAGCGAGACTTGGGCATCAATCTGCAATACCCTGATTCACCGCGTCACTACGCTGTTTCCGAACAACTTCATTGGCGCCTGTATGCTACCGCAGTCCCCAGGCGTGCCTCCGGAAAACTGCATTTCGGAACTTGAGCGCTGTATTGAAGAATACGGATTTGTCGGAGCGAATCTCAACCCGGACCCGTCGGGCGGCTCCTGGAAAGAACCACCGTTAACTGACCGCTGGTGGTATCCGCTCTACGAGAAATTGGTGGAGCTTGATGTTCCCGCCATGGTGCACGTTAGCACGAGCTGTCGCAGCTGCTTTCACACCACCGGCGACCACTACCTGAATGCGGACACCACCGCATTCATGCAGCTCCTAAAGGGCGACTTGTTCAAGGACTTTCCTACGCTGAAGTTCATCATTCCGCACGGCGGCGGTGCCGCGCCCTATCATTGGGGGAGGTTCCGGGGTATGGCCCAGGATATGAAGCTTCCGAAGCTGGAAGACAAGCTGCTGAATAATGTTTTCTTCGATACATGCGTCTACCACCAACCCGGCATCGATCTGCTGACCCGTGTTATCCCGGTGGACAACATCCTGTTCGGTTCTGAAATGGTCGGCGCCGTGCGGGGCATCGACCCGGAGACCGGGCACTACTTTGATGATACGAGGCGCTACGTAGACGACGTAAGCGGCCTTACCGCAGAGGAGCGACAGAAAATATTCGAAGGCAATGCACTCCGGGTCTATCCCCGGCTTGCGGCGGCACTGGAGAAGCGAGCATGACCGAGTTAGGTGTAGTTTACCAGTCAATCGAACGCGCCGACCCAGCCGCTGTCGAGCGACTGTCCCGCCTGGGTGTGGCAACAATACACGAAGCACAGGGGCGACTGGGACACATGCGGCCTTACCTGCGCCCCATTTACAAAGGTGCCCGAACCTGCGGCACGGCGGTGACTGTGCTGGCCCATCCCGGCGACAACTGGATGATGCATGTAGTTGCAGAGGTTGCCCAACCCGGCGACGTCGTGGTCGTGGGACTAACCTCTGACAATACCGACGGAATGTTCGGCGACTTATTGGCGACTTCATTCATGGCCCAGGGCATCAAGGGGTTGATTATAGACGCAGGTGTGCGGGACATCTCTGATCTTGAACAGATGGGCTTCCCTGTTTGGTCACGAGCTATTTCACAAAAAGGCACCATCAAAGAGACCATCGGGTCAGTAAATATTCCGGTGGTCTGCGGTGGCTGTCTGGTTCACCCCGGGGATGTAGTCATTGCCGACGCCGACGGTGTCGTGGTGGTACCTTCGGCTCAAGCCAGCAAAGTCGCTGACATGGCGGAAACGCGGGAGGCCAAAGAACAACACAAGCGCGAGCGCCTCGCGGCGGGAGAGTTAGGGTTGGACATGTACAGCATGCGAGACCGTCTCGCTGAGGCAGGTCTCCGTTATATCAATCAAAAACAGCAGGAGCAGGAACAGTGAAAACCATCAAACCTTACGATGAGAATCCAGTCAACCCAGCCTATAAAATGCCCGCGGGCGCCTGCGATTCCCATTGCCATGTTTTCGGCCCGGCCAACCACTTTCCCTATTCGCCAGTCAGCACCTATACGCCCAAGGATGCCGGATTCGAGACCCTGCGAGCCCTCCACGATCATCTGGGAATCGAACGGGCAGTCATAGTACAGGCAAGCTGCCACGGCACCGACAACCGCGCCATGATGGATGCAATCGCCCGTAGCAACGGCCGATACCGTGGCGTCGGCATGGTCGGCGGCGACGTTACGGATGCGGAGCTTGAAGCCTTACACCTGGGCGGGGTCCGCGGCATAAGATACAACTTTGTCGCCCACCTCGGTGGCGCACCAGATCCCGATGTCTTCGATCGCATGGTCAACAGGGTGAAGGGCCTGGGCTGGCACGTCGTACTGCACCTCGATGCCCAGGATATCCCGTACTACCTGCCTCTGCTGAACTCCCTGCCGATTCCGTTCATTATCGATCACATGGGCCGGGCAAAAGTTGCCGACGGAATCAAGCAGCCGCCCTTTCAGGAGCTGCTAGCATTGATGCGCAACAACGAGAGGTCCTGGGTAAAGATATCCGGTGCCGAGCGCATCTCCAAAGCCGGGCGACCATTCGCAGACGCCATTCCGTTCGCCAGCGCTTTGATTAAAGCCGCGCCGGACCGGGTGTTGTGGGGCACTGACTTCCCCCACCCTAACATCAGTGGAGACATGCCCAACGATGGCGAACTGGTGGATCTATTCGCCCGGTTCACGGATAACGACGACCTGCGCACCCGCATACTCGTAGACAATCCTGAACGTCTCTACTGGGCTGATTAAGCCAACGCTTCAACATCGAGCGAAAGCAGCCTAATCCGAAAAGCCGAGATGTCCATCCATCAAATCTCGGCGCCTTTTCAGACGACGCGTACTAAGGAAGGTCGTCCCCGAACCGCTCTAACAGTAAAGCGCTCAACACCTGCAGCTTCGTAGAGCGCTGTTATACCTTTGGGTAGATAAGTCAGATACCGTGCGCGATATTGTGTCCGCATTGTTGCCAGATCGCTACGGGCCCGCAGCGGATCCAGGTAGTAGTCCTGAAGCTGAGCAAATCCTGGGTCTGTCTTCACGGCGTCCAGCAATGCCGGAACGGAGTTGGAGCGCCAGTTGCGTGTGAATTTTAACTCCTCTCGCTCGCCGTTTTCGCTGAACACTCTGCAGGAATTGGGGCCGAGTAGACAGTTGTGATCCACCAGTTCAGCCAAGGTGTGAGGCATACCGCAAGTTCCAGGTAACCGGGACTGGCACACGGGTATTCCCGCCAAGCACGGAGTCTTCGTAACAGCAAAGACGAATCTTTTAGGAGCCCATGTAAACAGCCAAGTTATAGCCTTTGCTGAACAGGCCGGCATTCTAAATGCTATGCATATTGGCCAAGGAAGGGCGAATGCCATACAGCAAAACAGATCACTCCGTGCCCGCTTATGTAACAGGCGATCACGACACGGTTCCATCTTCGTTCCTGGATGCCACCCAGCCAAGAGGTCAAATACGCCAAAACGGTGGGTCATCATCAAACGTAATGTCATCGTCTTCGTGAACTTTCTTACCTTTTAAGGAGGCGGATTTGTCGCACTCTCAGCTTGCTTTACTGCTAGGAATGACCGTAGCCCTAGGGCCTTTAGCGCTTGATGCTTATCTACCAGCATTCCCAACTATTGCAAACGACCTAGGGGTCTCTCATAGTGACCTCGCGCTGACGCTTAGCGCATATGTAGGTACCTTAGGATTAGCGCAACTGGTCGGTGGCCCACTATCCGATCGCTATGGCCGGGGCCCCATTTTGCTCGTAGGCTTGACGGTTTTCGCTGCTTCAGCCGTGATGATTTCAAAGGCTGATTCGCTCGGGAGTCTGGTGCTTTGGCGTATTGCTCAAGGTATCGGTGGTGCATTCTGTGCCGTTTCGGTACCAGCGATTGTCCGGGACCAAGTCGGCGGTCAGGAGGCAGCGAGATTGTTTGGACTGATCGGTCTCACCATGTTTATCGCACCAGCTGCAGCACCATTCTTGGGGGCATTGGTACTGATTATAGGGAACTGGCACGACATTTTCCTGCTCTTGGCAGGCTATGCCATTTTACTTGCATTTGCGCTGCGATTTGCGCTGTTTCCCCGGCTGCAACGAAGGCCACCTGTAAACACTCCGATTCATACTATGATTACCAATTACCTGCGGGTCCTCCGGCATCAAGCGACAATGCGATTTGTCGGCATTCAGGCCCTATGTTTCAGTACTCTGTTACTGTTCATAACCCATTCCTCGTTCATTTATCAAGAATGGTACGGCCTTTCAAACGGCATGTTCTCCATCTTATTTGCCGCAAATATTGCCCTGATGGCAATGTTGAATCTGATTAATCGCTGGTTTCTGAGAAAATATGTATCCGTCGAGCTTTTGCGAATTCAGGTGATACTACAGTTTTTGTCACTTGTGGCCCTCGTAACTGTGGTTGGTCTCGGCGGCCCTCTCTGGTTGGTAGCCGCTTGCATCATTCTCGCTGTTGGCTGGCAGGGCGGTATCATTCCTAACAACATGGCAAATGCTCTGGAGTTCTTTCCTCATATCGGCGGAACTGCCGCTGCCTTGTTGGGTGCTTCACAGTACACCATTGCTGGCGGCATCAGTGCCCTGTCCACAACATTTGGTGGCGACACCCTGGTACCGATAGTAGTTAGTATGTTGATATGCTCAGCCTGTGCAATGGCCCTGGTCCTAGGGGCACCGCAAGCGGTAGCTGCTGAAAAGGGCACGGTGGTTTAAGTCCTCAGGAAGCACTGATTAATCAACGAACGACAGCGCATATTGGCAAACCAGAGGAATGCGGCCTGAGAAGCAGTGCATTGTCTCGTTCATTGGCAACATGCCGCCAACGCGGACGTCCCTCATGCCGAATCAGATTAACCGCTTCATCTTGTGCCAACTGGATTTTGGCCTTGATTTACTGATCGGTGCTTTGCGTTTCCCGACGCTGGCCAACGATATTGTTCAGGGATAACCACCTCGCCATCGTTGATCGAAAAACCACTCCATGCACCAGGCGAACTTGCTGAAACTGAAACTTTTAGTGCATTAAAGGTCAACGGACCTCACCCTTTTTGTTCTGACACTCGGCTTCGGAGAAGTTTATCTGATCCATGGCGACACCGAATCATATGCGGTTGGCGATGGCCATATCATCGCTGGCTTTTAGACTCATTCAGAGCCTCCTCAACTCCTATATTTACAGACCAGAATTCGATCCGATTACCTTCCGGATCGTGAATATGAATGACCCTTGCGCCCCAAGAATGATATTTTATAGGTGAGGGAGAAAGACCTACCTCATTCAAGTATATATGTGCAGCTTCGATATCACCTACCTCGAGTGTAATGGTGACTCCTTTACCGTCATTGCTATCAACTGAGGCTCTTGATTCATCTGCAATGCTTATACGAGATACGGCATTTAATTTGAACTCAACAAACCAGTCAAGATAAGTCGTTACCTGCAACCCGATTTGGTCTTTATAAAAGGCGACACATTCCTTCCATTTCCTACAATACAAGATCGTGTTGGATGTTTTTATACGCATTTTGCATTCCACTCTTCGGTGTAACCATAGCACTTTTGTTTAGCGACGTCTTGAAAAAGGTGTCAAGTGAAGGCTCCAGGCTAGGCCGGAGTGCTATTCTAAAAAATATGGACACACTGATTTGTTATTGGACTTATACCTTTGTGGTAGGAATTCCCAGCCTACAATTAGAGCATAGGAGAAATTATCACCAAAAGCCAACGTTATCCCCCGACTTCAAAGACGAAGCGGTCTGACAAATACTAGAGTGATCCGCTGGTCAAAACTTCACTCTAATCAATAGAAACTGAGTAAGTTTCGAAGTTCCACAGAAGATAATGACCCTCACTCACCAGTATTCCATTAAACGGAAGATCGTAACTGTACTCTATAAAATCTTGTCGGATCATTTCACGTATTGAATATGAATCGAGCCCAAGAGGACACGCTCGATACAGCTCTTGCACAAATTTATATAACCCCTTCATGTAAAATAAAATGGGAATAGAAGCGGATAACCTTATGCCATAAACAGTCGGTTTCATTCCGGCTACTATATAATCGTAAAAGGCCTTCTCTGCCCACTCTTTTTCTTCCTCTTTCCTTGCCGAAAACCATGCAGAATTATCCAATATTAACCCCTCTGAAAAGAGTTCTCCATTCCAAAGAGTAAGCCCTCTTACTGAACGTATTTTGTAGTTTTTCATGAATGAAAAATTTGCAGTGTACATATACATTTCCACCTATGCTTCATTATCTTTTAAAGCGAAGGCATTACAGGCTATTGGATCTATTATTCTGCACCACATGAGTTCTTGACGAGCTTATTAAAACTCTGATCCATGTTCCTCGTGACATCCAATCGCAACACATAAAACAGTTTAACGCCGGCCGCCCATAGCGGTATCGAAATATGAGCGATGACCTGACCCATTAGCGAAAATCTCGATGCCCAGGGATAGGCTATGAGTACTGAAACAAAAAAGCCCAAAACAGAAATACTTAAACCCCAACTTGATGCAATCAGTAGGTTTCTCATTCTCAGCTCCTCAATAACAAACCAGTTTTAACTCAATATATTTTAAAAAATAGTGAACAGGAAGGTTTTTACCCGGCAGGAGATGACCTAGGTACATTCCGGATAATTTTCGGGAATAATGTTATGTATTTCTTTAGATTGGCGCCGCTAAGCTGCTTCTAGATATCGACAACGACAGCAGAACGAACCGGTTCGAATCGTTCACTGCATATGCTTGCGTTCACATAAAGCGGTGCCGCCCTCGGCGTCAACTCGCACATACCTCAGCATTCATGGATGTGCCCAAAAAGGTGCGCTTTGAGAGAGAGTTTCTGTACACGTTTCCATAAATCCTCGCATCCAACATTGAGGAATCGTTTCCGACCACACACCATGTCCAACATGCCATGAGGTGGACCATGGGTAATCAAGACATCTGTGTTCTGAGCGATTAGATCCCAGTGTTCGGCGATATCGCTTCCGCGCTCCTTATTAAAGGCCCAATTGAGGTGGGCCGGTGTATAAGGACTTCCCCAGAATCGCAAACCATCCAGCTCGACACCGCTGTCCCGCAGATAGACAGCATTGGTCACAAAGTTTTTCGCCTGTTCTGGTTCTCTCTCGAAACACCAGTCGTGGTTGCCCGCGATGAGGATTTTGTGCGTATGACTCTGACGGCCAAACCAGGCATCAAGCTGCTCCAGTTTCTCCAAAGTGTCGCGTCCAAGAGCATCTCCGGCGTGTATCAGCACATCACCATCAGGAATAGGACGAATGTGTTCATGAAAACCATGCGTATCGGAAATGCACACCAATCTCATAAGCTTCCCTTGTTGTACCAGACTGGCTCATCAGCTCGCGTTAATGAATATCGAATGTGAGGATTCTAGATTTATTTCGATATCCATTGTGGCATGGTTTGCCGGCGAGTCAGGAATCAAACATCCGCCGCTTCCAGATCGTCAGTTCGCAGTAGACAAGCTCAAATCGATTCTGGGTTTCCCGCCGCACAAAGGGGATGTGTTGAGGTTGGTTTATCAGCTCGAACCAGGGCTGCAGTTTCTGCTTGAGTCCTTCGAAGGTAGTCAAGGACTCGCCGTCTTTCTTGAAACCGCCTAACCAGTTTTTTCTCGGTGTCAGACGCTGATCCCAATCGTAGGATGAGGCAATCACAAGGATGCCCCCTTCATGGAGACGCGTGGACATGTCTGTCAGAAACTGCACGGGGTCATGAAGACGATCGATCACGTTCAAGGCCAGTATCAGGTCAAAGCCAACCAACGATGCCCTAAGGTTGGACGCATCGCTCTGGCTGAAGTGAACCCTTGACGCGGTTTCGGCAAGGCTCAGCTCATTCAGATTGGCTTCCCGGTAATCGACCAGGTCGCCTTCAGTAGGGACAACATAGCGGACCTGTCCGGTTTCGGCGATCTGCCAGGCCTTCTGAATGTAATTCGCGGAGAAATCCACGCCCTCCACTGTTTCGAACAGTCGTGCGAGCTCGAAACTGGACCGGCCACACGAACAACCAATGTCTAACGCCCTGCCTCGTCCGTGTACAAAGGGCAGCATCTCTTCAACAACGTTCTGATGAAAGTTGGAAACCCCCAAATAGGTTGGACCGTAGTGAAAATCCAGTTCCTTTGAGATCGCGTTTTCCTGCTCATAAGGCACATATTGCTGTTTCGGCGAAGCGTTCGAGGCTATATACCGGAACCCCGCATGCTGGAAAAAATGCGCTCGGAATGCGTACCGAGATGACAGTCGTGCCTCGTTTCCCGTTGAGATCCAGGACCCGCCTTTCATCAGTATGTGCTGGTTATCAAACGTAGGCGTCGTGAAATCGTCGTACAGCGGGTGGACTTTGAAGCCTTCGAAGGGGTAAGTCGCAGTTTCGGTCCATTGCCAAACGTTGCCCACCACATCAAACCAGGCACCGTGTTGGAACCAGTTGACCGGACAGGAAGACGCCCCATAGTCCAGGTGCAGATTGCTCTTCGCGCGCTCATCCGCGAGCTCCATTACACCGGCCTCATCGACCAGTCGATACCATTCATCTTCCGTTGGCAGGCGAATCGGAGATCCGGTTTTCTCGGACTTCCAAACACAAAAAGCCTTCGCTTCGTGAAAGTTCACCTCGACGGGCCAATCCCATCTCATCGGAACCTCTTCGGTTAACAGACGCAAATGCCACTCACCACGCCAAACCCAAAACGTAGGACGGGAAACGTTCGAAAATTCCCGCCATTGCAGCCCCTCCTCAGACCAATACTTATCGGTGAGGTAGCCGTTATCCTTGAAGAAGTCGAAAAATTCCCGATTGCTGACTAGGTACTTCGATGCCTCGAAGGATTCGACTTCGGCCTCGTGTGTCCCGTATTCGTTGTCCCAGGCGTAATACTCGGCCTGGTTATCAATGCCAAGGGTTACTGTGCCGGCGGACACGGGAAGAAGTTCGTTGGGCGGTGCGCTGCCCGAATATGGCACCGACGACCAGAGAGTGTGCTTTTTCACCCGGGAGAGTTGGTGTTGACGCAGAAGAACCGACGATGTTTCGAGATGAATGCGTTCGTGATCAATCCCCATGAGGATGGGCCAAAAGGCGCTATCCCAATCAATCGGCAATGACATTGGAAGGCTTCGGATGAGGTTGGCGACGATTTTTCGAACCGTTCTCCGATAGGCCATCACTTCCTCCAACGGCGGCCAGTCGTAATGGGATTCATCGAGATCGTCCCAACTCATCTCGTCAACGCCAACGGCAAACATCGATTCAAACTTCGGATTGATCCGTTTTTCAATGGCCTTCGCCAGCAATAATTTATTGATGAAGAATACCGCGGTGTGGCCGAGATAAAAGATCAGTGGGTGTCGCAGAGCAATGGGTCTTTCATAGAACGCCTGTTCGTCTTTTAAAAGGGTGAACAGGGACTCGTACCTATCAAACGTTTCTTGGAATGTATAAAGAATTTCCTTTCGCTTGGTGTCCACTGGCCCTTTTACTAAATTCACAGATCTCGGGAAGAAGTCACCGTTCATTTCGGACTGAATGAAAGCATTAACTTTTGGAGCAACGGAGTCCATCGACACTAACACCTCAAAAAATTTGACAGTAGCTGCCCTTTCGGTGAATGAGCGTCGGACAACTACAAACCGCATTTAGATCTTCAATTGAGCACGAATAGGACAATCACTAACTGGGAGGACGGATAAAATCAGCAAGCAGCTCGACAACGGAATCCGCCATATGGGCGCAACGGGCGCCATCAAATGGATAGACCGTTTCAAACCCACCCTGGATACGCGACTCCAGTAACGACTTAAGATATCGCCTTGCGCGGAACAGGCGTGTTTTGACCGTCATAACGGTAATACCGAGGTCCAATGCGATGTCGGCCAACGCCATCCCTTCTGCCTCTCTGAGAACAAACACAACCCGAAGGTGACTAGGCAGTTCAGATACTGATGCCTCTAACCACTCCCGGAACTGTGCAACCCCGTGCTCGTCTTCAGGGGAACGTTGTCTGCTGCCTGGAAACGCTATGACTGATGCTTCCTGATGAAATTCTTCCGAGACCGAGTCGTATTCTTCGGTCGGATGACGTTTTCTCAATCGCATTCGGGCAGCATTCAAAGCGATCTTAGTGGCCCAGGTTGAGAGTTTCGCATCCCCACGAAATTCGGCAATGCGGGAAAAGGCAATGAGATAGGTTTCCTGGACGATCTCCTCGGCCTCGGCATCGTTATCCATAATGCCTCGGGCGATACGAAACAGACGCGGATTAAGCCTTCTGATCACCTCCCTTACAGCCGTTTCATGCCCCTGTTTTGCCAGTCTTACAAGCTCGTATTCAGAGGTTTGCAAGCCAATGGTGGGCTTGGGTGATAGGGAATCGACAGAAATTTTCATAACAAGACCTTGTCAGCTTTCATTAACAATATCGCGGATCGAAGGGAATTGAGTCGCTACATGCCTACTCACTCCGCCCGCACGCAGAGCGGAACTATCCCAATCCACCATTTCAGGCGTTCCAACGACGATCCGCCCAACCATAGCCGCCATTTCATGCGGCACGCAGTAATAGTCATAAACACCAGGAATCGTCAGCGTCAGACTGAATTTCTGGTTCGGAAGCAAATAACCACTATCGAACGGTTTGGCAGCCTTTGGCATCCGCCGCACCCGATCAAAATACTCTGGGTGATACGCGGTCACCGTATGAGAATTCCCGGGATCCTGATTGACGAAGGTAATTGTTGTGCCTGGATCTACCGCAACCCCCTTCGGACCAAACCAAACCCTTTCGCCTCTGGGTGTGCCTTGCATCTTGATAACAACCTGGTTTTCGCCAGCAGCCTCAGTCACACCACTACTCAGAAGTAATAGCGAGCCCGACAACTTCAGAAATCTACGCCTTGAACAGTTCATAGTCAGATATCCGGCGGGCAGTCCAATCGGCATTTGAGAAACGTCTTACTGATCAGATGCTCTTATTTCAAAAAGGTTACGCGACAAACGTACAAATATTTTGAATTCCTATGGTCATCAACGACCTCTATTCGCAAAACAAGGGGCGTAAGTTTCAGCACCCAGGCTGAGCCAGGGTTGGTCTTGCATGCTTTTCCCGTTTCATTCAAACCCAAGTAAGCGTTCTGCCTGCGATCCCAACCCAGTTCAGCCGTGTTATGCCATAGACCCTCCTTGTGCTCTCAGATAACCAAAAGGGAGACAACTTGTCGCCTATTTGGCCAAACGATCTTTGGCACCCTTGTCGTGGAATAGCACGACGTGAGCATGCGGACTTTCCACGCCGGGATGCCCTGCGTTGTAGTAGATGTCAACAGCCGTCACTTCATGAGATCCGATCGCCAGGTCATCGTAAGCGACACCGTTTTTCAACTCATCAAGGGGCGTCATGTAGACGGTAGCCGACAACTTTCCATCGTGGTCATAGCTCAAGAAAGGACCGGCGGGCAAAGTGTCCGGATCAACGAAAAGTGTCCCCAGGCCCGGCAGGAATGCAGGCAGCGGCAACACATCGCTCACCTGAACATAGGGCCCCTCCGGCGGCATTTGGGCAACCTTGTCTTCGTCATGGGCCAACGCGCCGGCCGCCAGACTCATACCCAACAAACCGATCAGTAACTTTTTCATAGCCATTCCTCGTTCGTGAATAATTAATGTGGCAATGAACCAGATGCAGCTCTGACGGAAAGGTTTCAGGCTTTTTTGTCGATAGTGCCATCAAGGCAATGCATTTAAGTGCCACCCAACGTCCGTACGCTTTCGGTAACCTTTTCCAATTTCGTGCATCTGTCGCTTTAGCCAGCCCTGAATAATCAGGGTTTGGGTGTACTTACGTGCGCCGTTACCGGCCTAATGAAGGAAACGGGATATGAACAGCAATAAGAAACACCTACAGAGTGTAGGCGCCCTGGTGGGCGCAATTGGTATCGCAACATTGGGTGGGTGCAGTGATGGAGGTTCGACACCTTTCGCTGTGCAAAGCGTCAGCCCGGCAGCCGGGGCTGAACTGATTCCAGTTGACACCCAGGTTGCGATCACCTTTAACCGCTCCCTTGAGAGCGCTACTTTTTCGGCCGCCGAGGTTCGCCTTGAATGTGACGAATCGGAGGTCACGTTTGCCGATGTCATCTTCCAAAACAACGCGAGGACCGTTGTTTTAGCCCCAGATACTCTCCTTCCCGAAAACAAGGACTGCGAGGTACAGATTGCTGCGGACGTGGAGGATGCGTCCAATAACGCGCTTGGAAAAGTCTTTGGATGGACGTTTGGGACTACTGCACGCCCGGAAACTCTTGCGCTCGGAAAAGAGATATTCCGCTATGACACCTTTGGAGATGAGCGCTTCTGGACGGATTTACTGGAAATGCACGATGTCATTCAGTCAGCCGTTGATCCGGTCACAGCCCTTTCTGTGGGACTGAAAGTGGATGCTGAAGCACTTCCCGAAGCGGTAGTTGATGGAATCGCCCAAGGAACCATCGATCTGGAATCACCTGAAACCACCGTTGCATTACTCAAGCTGGATGCGGTAGTCGGTGTCAAAGGCACCGTGGAGGAGGTGAACGGCGTGGATACGCTCACCAGGGTCGGTGTGACCTGCGCGTTGTGCCATTCGACCGTGGATGATTCCTTTGCCCCCGGGATTGGCAAACGGCTTGACGGATGGGCCAACCGTGACCTGAACCCGGGGGCCATCATTGCCTTGTCGCCTGCACTTACTCCCGCACAAAAAGACATCTACAATTCCTGGGGACCAGGGATGTACGACGCCAGGTTCAATCAGGACGGCATCAGCAGTCCCCACGTCATCACGCCTGCGTTTGGTCTAAACGGTATTGAAAAGACAACATCCACTGGAGATGGTGACGATATCGCCTATTGGAACCGATACGTCGCTGTCACTCAGATGGGTGGGGAAGGTTCCTTCTACGAGCCGAGAACCGGAGTTAATGTAACCAACGGCACAGAGGACCGTGTAACAGATAAGCTTCCCGCGCTACAGGCTTATCAACTGTCGCTGCTCTCGCCAGAACCTCCCGAAGGTTCGTTTGACCTTGCCGCTGCAGCCCGTGGAGAGGAACTGTTCAATGGCCAGGCTCAATGCTCTTCCTGCCATAGCGGGCCGAAGTTCACAGACGCGAATAGTCGTTTGCATGATCCATCGGAAGTTGTGAGTGAACCCGAGCCCGACGGAGCTCCGGGGTACGCATCGCGAAGTGCAACCAAAATGTACCGTACAGCTCCGCTGGAAGGCATCTGGCAACACCCGCCCTATTTCCATAACGGAATGGCCGCAACGCTTGCCGATGTCGTCACACTCTATAACGACCGAAAATCCCTTGGTCTCGATGAGGATCAGCAGAGCGATCTCGTCGAATATTTGAAGTCCTTATGATGAGCTGAAAGTGAAAGGTGTACTGCGGTTGCTTCGAACAACCGCAGTAAAAACTCTGGCTCGAGATATGCCTTCATGGCTGCTCAGGCCTCTCAGCACAGCCCTGTTAAAACCTCGGAACGTGAACGTAACCTAAATGATGAAATCTCCCCTTGAACAGGACATTGGTGGGGGCATAACACCTGCCGCCCAAAAACCAGCAGAACTTTACCAGGTTGCCTCCCGCTGGCACTTATACACGGGGCTTGTGGTTGGGCCATTCCTGATGGTTCTGGCACTAACCGGTCTCATCATGATGTTGTCTGCGCTTACCTCCGGCGTGAACGGCGAACTTATACCCGTGAAATCAGAAGCCGGGAAAGCGCCCGTTAGCTTGTCGGTGCAAGAAAAAACCGCACGTCAGATACTGCCTCATGGTAGCGTAATCGAGGTATTGGTAGGACAGGAGCAACTGAACGCGAACGTGTTTGCGATCGAACAGCCTGGTGTAGGCACAATGATGGTAGCCGTTAATCCGTTCTCCCCAGAGGTCATTAGAGCGTGGTGGCAAGGCGATCGTTTATATGACATTGCGAAATCTATCCATTCAACGCTGATGCTTGGAACCGTGGGCGATATTGTTCTTGAGGTGGTCGCGGGTTTTGGGGTTTTGTTATTGATATCTGGTTGCTACCTATGGTGGCCTCACGGCGGGGGACTTTACGCTAGCTTTGTACCAAACTTTAAACGACGAGGACGCGGATTCTGGAGAGAGCTGCACCAGGTCATAGGTGTTTACTCCGCCGCATTCATTTTATTGTTCTTGCTGTCTGGAATGTCTTGGACGGGTATCTGGGGCGGTAAATTTGTGCAGGCCTGGAACACGTTCCCTGCCGAAAAATGGGGAATGACGTTCGTTAACGATGATCATCATTCTTCCTCAGACACCGAACGCCTGAGCCCTGTTCCTTGGACTCTAGAACAGAGCCCAGTGCCAAAGTCTTTAAGCCATCACCATCGTGAAACCGTAAAGGCTTCCACGGCATTGAATATCGAAGGCGTGAATAAAGTAGGTATTGAGACCGGTTTCGGCGGTCGTTATCGAATCAAATATCCTCAAAGCGCTGAAGGCGTCTGGACGATCAGCCAAGATACAATGAACGGTGACGCCAAAAACCCTTTCTCAGATCGAACTGTACACATTGATCAGTATTCAGGCGACTTATTAGCTGATATTCAGTTCTCGCAATACCCGCTAGGGGGTAAAGTTATGGCGGTATCTATCCCGCTGCACATGGGACTGATGGGCCATGCAAACATTGCTCTAAACCTGCTCGTTTGCATCGCGGTGTTGAGCCTGCCTGCAGTCGGCATTTACCTGTGGTGGAAGCGCACAACTCGCCATCCGGAAACCCAGTTGGCGACAAACGTTCTAGATACCAACAAGAAACTGCAATCGGGGAAAGTGGTACTCTGGTGCGTCGGCGTAGCGTTCCCAATGGTTGGGCTTTCACTGATCATTCTTTGGATAACTGATTATTTTGTTGTTCAAAAGTTAAAGAATGCCCGCGAAAAACGTCTCCGTGAGATCGCCTGATAGTGGACCGGGGTAAGTCCACCAGTAGCGTCGAATCCAACAGCTCAATCAACACGCCACCTCATTTGGATGTAGAAAAAACACGTTTATCTTTCAGACTCTAGAAGCTCAAAAGATTGAAGGGAAGGAGTGGGAAACTTCGTACTTCTGCTGCATTGCAAAACTACCAAGGGAACATCCTCGGAAATTGAGGGGGCTATTTCAAGTCGAGCTTTATCATCCGACCTTCAGAATCCGCAATGTACACTTCACCTCTAATCGCGTACGGCAAAGGCTGACCAAGCTCTTGGGCGTTCACCTCGTCGTAGAAAGTCCGAATGATTTTGTCGTGATTCTTACCGGCATTGCGGCGCATCTCACGAAGCTTTTCTGCTGTGGTAGCCATATCAATTTCCTCCAGAGCTGACGGGAAAACTGTGCAATGCCGACCTAATCTCGGAGCATTCGTCGATCGCCACGAAGATTAGAAGCACATCATCTCCTAGTCTACCTCAACCGTATGAGGTTTAGCAGCTCACCTTCCCTTAACTCTTGCTGTTCCTCAAAGGGCACCATTCACGCAACAAGATTAAGCTTGGCGCTTCAGGTGCGGGCAAACAAACCACGACTCTCTCTGGGCCTCCAATCGCCACCCGAATTTCTGATGGAAGGGCTATTTCATTCCGACTTGGCAATGGGCCGTTTGTGACATTCTGATAACGCGACAGCGCCCACGAAATGTAGTCTCTGTTGGGGATTTCTAATAGCAGGCGCTCAACAATCAAACCCACGGGAATCGTGAGGCAATGGTCATAATTGAAGCGGCAAATCCGACACTCTGTGCCTAACTTCGTTCGACTTGTTTTGTCTCACGTCGATCTTAATCGGGCAAAACTTCCTTTGAGTTCCGAGATTTTTGGCGTATTTACAACGATTTAACACCTACTGGGCCTTTGGAACCCTAGCCAAACCTATGCCCTCCGGAGGCAAGGGTCAGAGAAAAAATCCGGAACCGAAGGCAACGGTCAAACACGCCAACTTTGTTGAAAACCGCCCGTAGCTCAGCTGGATAGAGCGCCGCCCTCCGGAGGCGGAGGTCAGAGGTTCGAATCCTCTCGGGCGGGCCATTTTAACGGCAGATCAGCACGTTACAGCTCCCGATCTTCCTGAGCACTCCCGATTCCCAAATCCGAAATCACCCAAGTTTCAAATCAGGTAATGACCTTTGCCCGGTTTATGAAATTGTTCTGTTTGGCACACGAAATAGAGTCTGTGTCCAAATTGTGTCCATGGTGTGTCCAAGGTTATTACGGCGCTTCCCAGCAATTAAAAACTTTGACCTTTGCACTGAAAGGGCTAATCCCAGACCAATCTGATATCTTTCATGGCCATTAACCGATCTCAAGGCCTGGTCTTGAATGATTTTTTCTGGGAGGCTACGGTGTAATGACGACACAAGACAACCCAGTACAATACGCTTACGCTCTGGATGATCAGGGCATTTTCACGCACATCAGTGATGCCGAGCGATCGAATACCTACACCTGTCCAGAATGCAGAAGCCCCTTAACCCCGGTATTGGGCGAAATCAATGCAAAGCATTTCCGCCATTCCGAAGAATGTTGTGCCCTAGAGAGTTACCTTCACAGATGTGCCAAAGAAGCCTTCTTTTACT
Organism: Marinobacter sp. M5B; assembly: GCF_042604615.1. Classification (NCBI taxonomy): domain Bacteria; kingdom Pseudomonadati; phylum Pseudomonadota; class Gammaproteobacteria; order Pseudomonadales; family Marinobacteraceae; genus Marinobacter; species Marinobacter sp. M5B. The sequence goes on along the minus strand of NZ_CP156894.1, from coordinate 667,985 downwards.
GTTACAAACAGGCGCTCACCGAGTCGACACCTATTAGACTGGAACTCAAACGAACCGTTTACTGCAATAGCGCTCGTTTGAAGTTGCTCAGAAACGAGAAACCTCAGTGCCAGAAAGGCGTGCCTGCATGCTACAACTTGACGCAATTCTTCGACCAAGTACAACTGGAAAGGCACGATAGTAATACAGGATTGAAACCGGACGTTATGCTCAGCGATCTTTCAGGCAACAAGCGCTGTTATGTGGAGATCTGTGTTACGCACTCCTGTACTCAAGAAAAGATCGAAACTGGCATTCCAATCATAGAATTTAAGATTGAGTCCGTAGCCGATATCCAGATGCTGCTCAGTGGTTCCTATTCAATCAATGACAAACGTCTTAACGCCTATAATTGGCGTCCTCCGACTCAAACAGTGAACGTCTGTAGCACCCCGTGCACCTATGGTGATATTGCGATGTCCGTCTGGAGCCTAAGCAATTCTGGCCGAGTGAACGAGCAAACACTGCCATTCAGTGAAGTAGATCCGCTCGCAAATTCATCCACGAACACATGGCCCAGGTCGGTAAATTTAACCGAGCTGTCAGACAATCTGCGTTCCTTTTTGCGCCATGCAGATCCGGGCTCGCTGTTTCCCAACTGCCTCATGTGCAAACACGCCAGTCAGTGGGACAGCGGCTATATGCACTGCAATAGTAAAGCCAAGCTGGTTCCGTATACCGAGGCTCGCCAGTGCATTAATTACGAGTCCGGCCCATGAAGAAGCGTCTAACATGGGAACAGAAAAGAATTGTCGCCCATGAGAGAGGTCATGCCCTGGTTAAGGCCGTGCCTGGCAGTGGCAAGACAACCACGCTGGTTAAACGCGTTGAGCGGCTGGCCAAGTCTGGAGTTGATCCGCGCCAAATTCTGATATTGATGTACAACAAATCCGCACAGCAGAGCTTCACAGAAAAATTAAAAGTGGCCCTTGGGGCTCAAGCAATCCCTGAAGCCCGTACTTTTCATAGTCTCGCCTTGAAAATCGTCCATTACGGTGAAAATAAGGAAATTATAAAAAAGAAAACACTCCTCACTCCTGAGGACAATCGCTACGGTCAGTTGGTGAAAGAGGCATACCGAGATGGATTCGCGTATGAGGGGAGTTACATTCAGTCCAATGACCTTGAAAATTTGGAGCTTTTCATCGCTCGATGCCGTGCAGGAGCAGTGACAGCAGATGATGCGGCTCAAGACCCAGCCTTCAGCACTGTCAAACCAGAGTATGTCAGAGCATACAAGAGATACTGCGATCTGCTTGAAGAAAATGGTTTCCGCACCTTCGATGACTGCCTGATCGAGGCTGCATCCTTGCTAAAAAGCAGTTCAGATTTAGGAACACGCTTCACGCACATCATTGTTGATGAGTATCAGGACGTTAACTTGATTCAGCACAACATGGTCCGCCTATTGGCCAAGCCCGATACATCAGTAATGGCTGTTGGCGATATTAATCAGTGTATCTATGAGTGGCGAGGTGCCCGGCCTGACTTTATCGGTGGCCTGTTTGAAAAGCACTTCGAGAACACGAATATCTTTCATCTTTCATGTACTTTTCGTTTCGGTCATGAACTTTCCTTGATGGCCAACTCAGTGATTCGGCGTAACTCCGCAAAACTGACCAAGCTGTGTGTCAGCCACCCTGACACTCCGAGAACTAGGGTCAAACTACATTTCGATGACTGTTTATCCAAAGTGCTGTCACATCTGCCATTAGAAAACGGCTCTCAGGCTATCCTCTCGCGTACCAAGGCGAATCTGGCCGAAGCCGAGATCGCATTACGCTTATGCGGATTGCCATATCGCTATTTAAGTGGCTCCTCCTCGTTACACACCAGGGCGGAGATCGGACTGCTGGTTATAGGAATGTCATTGTGTGTTTATGGCGACCTAAGCTCACTTGAAGGTCATTCGAATCAGCATGCTCTGGTTAATGGCTTTCTAAGAAATGCCGACTTCAAATGGAATAAGGGCCAACTCAAAAAGGCGCTTGATCTCTTGTCAGCCCCCGAGGCTGATCTGTTAACTGTTCTGGGAGGGGTACTTGAAAACTATGGCCACCAGAAAAAGCGGTTTGACGAGTTCGTCACTATCCGAAATTCAGCTGACGAGAATACGCCAGCGGTTGAAGTATTCTGGCACCTCAGACAATCAGGACTCATTGAGGGAGTTGGCTCGGAGGGAGTATCTCGCACAGGATCAAACGATCAGCAACGCGGTATCGTCAGGATTCAGGAGCTATTGGAGTCAACCCAAATAACTGCCAAGGAATTTCTAAGTCTCATTCTGCATCCCGGGCAATCGTTTCAAAACTGTGAGCCCTTTGTATTGTCTACGCTTCACGGCGCTAAAGGCCTGGAATGGGACAATGTAGTGGTCATTGGTCTACATGAGGCAGAGTTTCCTGGTGGCAAGCCCGATAACGATTACAAATCGCCAGCATCTTCAGATGATCCCCTGACAAAAGAAGAACTTGAGGAACTGCGCCGACTATTCTATGTCGGAATAACCCGAACCAAGCGGCAACTTAACTTGGTGGTTCCAGCTGATGAGAGGCTGACCAAATGGCTCAACAACGGCTGGGATTCCTCACCGAAAGGATCAAATACTGCTACACGCTTTGTTTACGAAGCGGGCTCGACTGCCTGTGCGCAAACCAGTGATGCGATCTCTAACCATACAGTCGACAAGATGAAGTCAGAGTTCAGCAAATTTCATCAATGGTATCTGAGGGATCTTCAGCGCCTGAAAGTCTAGGAAAGGGACAACGATGTCTTGATGCCTTGGAACGGGTAGAAGCGAATAGCTTCTCCGAACTGGAGCACGATAGAAGAAGGCAAACAGTCATTCTTGATATACCCCATTAACTTGAGATAAGGGCTGGATAATGGAGCTGAAAATTATCATAGAAAACCACGAAGGCGACGTGCTACCCGGAGTTCATGTCGGTTTCAGCGCTCCCGAATATGATTTTATGGACGCGGGAGAGGAGACGGGGTCGGATGGGGCAATCAGCTTTGATTTACCCGAGACATACAACGACCAGATCTACATTTTAATTTATGTGGATGGCATGAGGCATTGGAGCCACTATGTCGACAGCACTGGAGAGACCCTCTATTTGAAACACGACACTCAATCACCCAGTTGAGGCTTGGCCATCCATCGGTCGAGTATCGTTGATAGCGTCAAAAATACCCTCAACCACATGATCCTTGCCCGCAAACAACGCCTCCGGACCACCAGCATGAATTGATGTAAAAGGCGGCTCATAGAGTGCGGAAGGCTCGATCACTCCACGAGAGGCCAGCTGCTCAATAAGTGTCTCAACAAATCGGATCTGGGAACCTGTCAGGCTTGTGTCTGAGAGAAATTCTGAAAACGCCTGCTTTGCCGTCGCTTCATCCATCCCAACCAAGCTTCGCACGAAGTAAGGCAACGAAGGCGCGCCGGTTCTTTCCAGTAAGCCGGACAGCAGCGTTTTGCCATCGTCCTCTCCCAGCCGAACCAGCATGTCTTCCAGAGCTTCCAGGTCCTGCTGCGTAAGCGGCTTGTTGGTTCTCAGCCGGTGGATGACGATGTTGTCCAGGTGGCTCGTCAGGTAGTCGCGAACCTTCTTCTCATACTGAACACTGGTCATCCTTGGCATCGGGACCGCAGGATCATCACGCACGCCTATAATCTCGTCTTTGAAATCCGTATAGACGACCTTGCGCTCACGCTTATCGAGAAATGGCACCAGGCCCCGGAGCTTCAAACGCAGCTCTTCCAGCGTCGGTACATCCATGCTTTGCCAAAACGTGGGATCCTGCATCGCCTGCAGGTATTCCAGTTGCTTGGCTACAGCCGGGATACCGGTTTTTTCTTCCAGCAGCATGGCAATTTCAATTACTTTTTTGCGGTGGCGCTCGAAGGCGGTGTCGTCCCCTGTTAGCACGGCCTGTTGAAGCCGTAATGCCGTTAAGTCGAACATCCTTGAGCGCAGGTCGTCGAACTCCAGCTCCGTGGGCAAAGCCGCCACATCATTGCTGAGAACTTGCCGGTCTTCTTCGCTGAGTTGCTCCCAGGCTGCCCTGTCCTTGAAGCGCTCTACCTGCTCACGCTTCATACGCACGATGAAGTTCTCTTCGTTCATCGCCGAGACTTCGCTGTAGAGACCTTCGGTCAGGTTACCCGTTACCTTTGAATCCGGGTCCAGGTCGGGCACTTGCTGTAACTGCCCCAGCAGCTCGATACGCGCTCGAAACAGGCGAACGCTCAATGGCTCACTGCCCGCGGCATCGATTCCGTTGGGGTTTTCATGGAAAAAATCGAAGTTGTAGCAGAAGTCGAAAATCCGGAAATCCGCCTTATCATCCCCCGGCCCATACAGATCCGGACATAACCGGGTGCCACGCCCGATCATCTGCCAGAACTTGATCTTGGAATACACGGGTTTAAAGAACACCAGGTTCACCACTTCAGGAACGTCGATGCCGGTATCCAACATGTCCACGGAAATGGCAATGTGAGGCGCCTTGTCCTTCAGAGAAAAGTCATCGATCAGGCTCTGGGCATAGGTGCCTTTATAGGAAATCACCCGGGCAAACTGCCCTGCGTGCTTGGGGTAATGATGGTTGAAACGCTTCTCGATAAACTCGGCGTGGTCCTGATTGCGGGCGAAGATAATCGTTTTGCCCAGCCGATCGCCCCCTTCCACACGATGGCCGTTCTCCATCAGGTGCTGAAGCCCTTTATCGACGGTATCTTTGTTGAATAACCAGTTGTTCAGCGCAGAGGCATTCACTCTCTCGGGAATCAGCGTGCCTTCCGGGACATTGTCGCCCCATTCCAGCTCTTCCCACTGCTCTTTCTCGTCTTCGTCCAGCGCCTCATAATCAATGCCTTCCCGGGGGAAACGCAGATCCACCTGCTGAACCCGTGGCGGAACCAGGTAACCGTCACTGACGGCCTTCTCCAGCTCGTAGGCATCCGTGGGTACACCCTGCTCCAGATCAAACAGATCGTAGGTGTTGCGATCTACCTGTTCACGGGGCGTAGCTGTCAGACCGAACAATAGGGAATCGAAGTACTGAAAAATAGCCTTGTAACGCTGATAGACGGAACGGTGGGCCTCATCAATGATGATCAGGTCGAAATGGCCAACGCCAAAGCGCGCCTCATCCGAATCCGGGCCTGCATTGGCATCAATCAGCCCCATCATGGTGGGGTAGGTGCAAACGAAGACCCGCCCCTCGGTGTCTTTATCCGTAACCAGGTTGACCGGGCTGGACTCAGGCAGGTGCTTCTTGAAGGCATTGGCCGCCTGTTTTACCAGCGACACCCGGTCTGCGAGGAACAGCGCCCGCTTGACCCAGTTAGCTCGCTGAAGGGCGTCCACTAGTGCTATGGCCGTTCGCGTTTTACCCGTACCCGTCGCCATGACCAGCAAGGCTTTGCGTTGAGAGCTTTCAAGCTGCTCAAAGATGCTACCGATGGCGCGCTTCTGGTAATAGCGCTCCACGATATTGGTATCAAGTGTTGCGACATCCAGCGGCTTTCTGCTCTCGTGACGACGGATCAGCCGAGTCAGTTCGTCTTTCTTGTAAAAACCGGCTACCTGCCGAGGCGGATAGGCCTGATCGTCCCACAACCAGGTGTCGTAGCCGTTGGTGTAAAAAATCAGCGGCCGCTGGCCATGCATCTGTTCCAGGCAGTCTGCATAGAGCTTGGCCTGTTGTTGGCCCACCAACGCATCCACGGTGGTTTTCTTGGCTTCCACCACCGCCAGCGGTTTACCATCATCGTCCCAGAGCACGTAGTCCACGTAGCCGATACCCTTATCGTTGGGCATCCCGGTGACTTCGTATTCCCGATCCCGCGACTGGTCCAGGGGCCAGCCAGCGCGGTGCAGCTCTAGGTCGATCAGGTAGTGACGGGTTTCCGCTTCGGTATAGTCGTGGGTATCCGGCTCCTGCTCACGGGCCTCTCTCAGGGCAGCTAACTCCTGTCGCAGGGCCTGAAGCTCGTGGTCCAAGGCATCTCGTTCTTTCTGCTGTTTCAGCGCAGCTTCATGCTGGGCGGCCAGCTTTTCTTCCAGTGCCTTGAGTTCAGCGCGCGGAACCGCCTCCGCCTTGTCCAGCGGTTGCGGCACCCGATCATCACGCCAGGCCGCACCCTCGCGGGAAGCCGAGGGGGCATAGGTGCGCACCAGCCAGTAACAGACGTGATGAAGTTCCTTCACTACCTGCATGGCGCTTTGGGTTTCGATCGGTTTGGTCTGATGCACGGCAATGTTGCCGACTTTCTGAATCACCCGGGCTTTCTGGAAGACCGCCTCAGGCAGCAGATTCATAAAGGTAGGTTCGTGCAATAGCGCGCCCAGTTTGTTGTCATAGGGCATCCGCAAGCTGGCATCGTGGCGATAAAGCCAGTGCACCGCCGACTCCAAGCCAAAACGAGCATGGAAACAGGCGGCGCGGGGGTCACCGAGAATATGGCCTTCCGCTAGCTTGGCAGCTTGACTCAGATCCTTGAAGTCACTGGGCAGGAAGGCGAAGTTGGTCATGTCCGATCAAAGCTCCCCATCGAAGGCGCGGGATTGAAGGGAGGCAAAGAGGACGTCCAATCCGTCAAAATGGGTCTGCATCTTAACCTTTTGCTGCTCAACAGATTCGACGATCGAGGCGAATCTGCGCTGTAAACTAAGCGGTGGCAAAATAATTGGAAACTCTTCGAGATGCTCTTTGTTAATTTGTCTTTTGTCGATTCCTCCAACACATACTCTCCTGATGTATTCCCTATATTCCTTAGTTGTCAGTATGAATAAAACGAATTTATGTATTGCGTTCTTTTTCAATCTTACCAAATAGACATGCCCATTTATGTTTGCACTATCATCCTCACCCGCAAAAATGGCTGCTCTACCTAAACTGCTATTTTCCGTATTAAACCTGCCCGTCTTCGTAATGAGAATGTCCATCTTCTTCAGGCTACTTTTTCCCATGCTGCGGTGAGTTTCTTCGTCGATGTAGGCGATGTCATTTAACACCAGCCTGTTTCCCCAAACATTTTGGCTCCTGAAGAAAGTAATTCCCTCTGGCTTATAAACTTGTTTTCCACCCGTTGGAGTACTGCCACTGACTATGCGATTAGACAAGTCTTTCAGCTTTACCACTTCCCATCCCAACGAATTGGAGACTGGGTCGCCGAACATACCGAGAAAGGTGGATTTCAGGAGCGTATCGAGTTGGGTGAGGGACTCGCGGCGCTTGACCCGCAGCGCGTCCGCCGTACTTAGAATTTTCGCGATGCGTTTTTGTTCTGCCATGGAGGGTAAAGGAAGCTTGAGCCCACTTAGATCTTTTTTATTGAATCCTGCTTGAGCGGCTCTGCCACCAAAACCTGAAACCGCATTTTGAAATTTATCCGAATTCAGCCAGTGATAGAGAAACCCGCGATCTACCCTTTCTTTGTCGTATTTGCACTTCGCCATTGCGACGTTATATGCGCCTGAGAGGCCCGTCAGAATCCGCCCTATTGAGGCGCCATAGCGAGCAATGAGAATGTCGTCGCTGTCACACTTCTTGAGACTACTCTTATCTTTTACATATTCGATCTTTGGGTTGTAAGGTTGAGTAAAGTCTCTGATCTGCAGCATCCTCACATAGCCCTCTGCAGGCGACGAGAGCCACTCTGATTTGGGCGGCTGGGTCCCGCCCTGAATGTCGCATTCATCCATAAAGGGAACGAATTTCATCGAAGGAGCTCCTCAAGCTTCTTCCGACCAGCCGAAATCTCCTCCTCCAGCATAGCCAGCTGTTCCAGGATTGCTTCAGGCGAATCGTACTCAACCGCTTCATATATCACCTCCTTGTAGCGACTAATCGAGAGGTCATAGTCGTTGCTAAGGATTTCCTCGCGAGGCACAAGGAAACTTTGATCGGTGCGCCTACGCTCGCCTTCATTTTCGCGGTTTTGCCAGCGAGCCAGTAGATCAGGCAGGTCAGTCTTGTCAGTCTGAGGGCTGCGTTTGTCGTCCAAAGAGAACCCATCCGCCTGCATGTTGTAAAACCAAACGCTGTCGGTACCACCGGAGTTCGTTTTGGTGAAAATCAGAATGGCCGTTGAAACCCCGGCATAGGGTTTGAACACGCCGGATGGCATTGCTATGACGGCATCCAACTTCTGTTCTTCCACCAGAATCTTGCGAAGACTCTTGTGCGCTTTGGATGAACCAAAAAGCACGCCGTCAGGGACGATTACGGCCGCTCGACCGCCAGTTTTTAGTAGCCTGAGAAACAGAGCCATAAATAAAAGCTCTGTTTTCTTGGTCTTGACGGTTTGCAGCAGGTCCTTTGCGGTCGATTCGTAATCCAGACTGCCTGCAAAAGGCGGATTGGCCAGGATCAGGGAGTATTTTTCCTCATCCGCATCATCTGCTTGAGCGAGAGAGTCTTTGAAGCTGATATCCGGATTTTCGACACCGTGCAGCAGCATGTTCATGCTGCCGATGCGGAGCATGGTGGTGTCGAAGTCGTAGCCGTGAAAGGTGGCCTCGTTAAAGCGACGGCGCGTATTTTCGTCCTTATAAATCGCTTCGCTGTGGTGCTTTTGAATGTATTCGGAAGCGGCCACCAGAAAACCGGCGGTGCCACAGGCGGGATCGCAGATGACGTCCTTTGGAGTGGGTGCCGTCATGTCCACCATCAGCTTGATGATGTGACGCGGAGTGCGGAACTGACCGTTCTGGCCTGCGCTGGCGATTTTGCCGAGCATATATTCGTACAGGTCACCCTTGGTGTCGGCATCGCTCATGTCGATGCTGTCGAGCTGATCCACCACGTTCGCAAGCACCCTGGGGGTGGGCATCATGAAGAGCGCGTCTTTCATGTGGTGGGTGTAGGTGCTGCCGCCCTCACCGTCTTCATCCCCCATGCTGCCGAGCGTCTTTATAAATGGAAAGACCTGATCGCGCACGGTATTGAACATTTCTTCTGGGGCAAAATCTTTAAAGCGTGACCAGCGAATACTGCTCTGGTCACGCCGATAGATGGGATCGACGATGGGTTTTCCGGTACGCTCGGACTTTCGTTCTTTGAGGGTCTGGAGTTCGTCAAGACGTTTAATGAATAGCAGGTACGTCAACTGCTCGATGACGGATAAAGGATTCGATATCCCGCCAGACCACATAGTGTCCCAGATTTTATCGACTTTGGATTTAAGTTCGCCGGTGATCATGAATGCGTTGTTTCTCTCTTGATTAAGTTAAGCCAGAGCTTGTAGGCCTAGCTGAGAAGGTCGCCCTGAGACACCTCGGAGCCAGCGATGATATCCAATACCTGCGCAAGGTAGGTTTTCGCTTCTTTCGGCTCCGTGGCCTTTCGAAGGTACTCCGGGATCAGCTCCACAAATTCAGACGATGCAACAGGCTCATGCTCAACCAGCGCCTCAATCATTGAGGGGCGCAGCAACCGTCTGTCTTTGGGTGTATTGGGAAATTGCTTCGCGATGATGGTGTCGCCAAACGCCTCCAGCCTGCCACGCAAATCTGTTTCGTCATCCAGTAAGGCGATGACTTCCGTTGCCTCAGCCTCCGGCGCACTTTCTGCTTCTTCGATAGGCTCTGCATCCAGCTCAAAGGATTCTTCGGCTTCAAGCTTTTCGGTTTTAAGGCTGTGCAGTTCCCGAATGATGGGTTCCAGTTCGCCCTGGGGGTTACTGTACCAGTCCGTGGACCAGATGCGACGGATTCTCCAGCCGAGTCGTTCGAGAACCTCCTGTCGTAGGCGATCGCGGTCACGTGCTGACTTGGCCGAGTGATAGGTTGCGCCGTCGCATTCGATGCCCATCAAATAGCGGCCGGGTTTGCCTGGGTCTTTCACGGCAAGGTCGATAAAGAAGCCAGCGACACCTACCTGTGGCTCGCATTGAAAGCCAGCCTGGTGCAGAGCTTCAATGACGGAAATCTCGAAGTCGCTGTCAGGCTCTTTGCCAGTGTGCAACGGCGTTCCGTCCATGCTGCCTTTTTCGGCGAAATCCAGGAAATTGCGCAGGGCAATGACGCCACGCTTAGACGTCTCCGAGATCAAGATATCTTCAGCGCGCATGGAGCTAAAGATATGCATCCGTTTCTTGGAGCGGGTGAACAAAACGTTCAATCGCCGCCAGCCGACATCGGAATTTATCGGGCCGAATCTCTGATAGACGCGACCACCAATTTCACTGGGGCCATAGGTGCAGGAGATGAAGATGACGTCACGCTCATCACCCTGCACGTTTTCAAGGTTCTTGATGAACAAGCCATCTTCCATGTTACGAAGTTTATCGACGGCTTCAGAGACGTCATCGTCGAGTTTGCATTCTTCCTCAACAGCGCGCTCGATTTGCTCCCGCTGCTTTGAACTCATGGCCACGATGCCAAGAGATTCATTTGGGTGTTGATGCGCGTGTTTTACGACGGCTTTAGCGACTACCCTCGACTCTTCGACGTTGTACTGGTTAACGAATCGGCCGCCTTTCACATAGCTGAATTTAACGCCAAATTCCGTAGCCTTTGCGTGTGGCGAAGGGAAGATGACCAGATCGTTTTCATAGAAGTGTCGATTAGAAAAGGCGATCAGGCTCTCGTGTTGAGAACGGTAATGCCAGCGTAAACGCCGCATTTTGAAAAGCGGCATGGACGCATCGAGGATGCTGTCAGTTTGAGCAAGAGCGGCACTCTCTTCATCGTCGTCCATCATATCCTGACGATCGAAGAAACTGGTCGGGGGCAACTGTTTAGGGTCACCAACGACAACCAGCTGGCCGCCTCTGGCAATGACCCCTAGCGCGTCTTCTGGCTTCACCTGAGAGGCCTCATCCATGACTACGAGATCGAACTGAAGCTGGCCGGGCTTTAAATAGTGCGCCGCTGACATGGGTCCCATCATGAAGCAGGGTTTCAAGGCCAACAGCGAGTCACCTGCACGGTTGATCAACTGACGTATCGGGATGTGACGGGTCTTTTTGCCAAGCTCATTCTTAATCAGTGCCATTCCTGTGTACTCAGACTTTCTACCGCCTGCATTACCTTCCGGCACATGGCGTTCGGCCAGAGCACTGGCGATTCGCTTACGTTGCAACGTCTTCAGTTTTTGATCGTATTCCCGGAAGGTGCCTTGCAGCGCTTCCTGGCTTTTGCCCGAGACTCTTTGCAGATGCGGACGTTTCTGTAGGATTTCTCTGGCTAGCTGGTCAAATATCGCGAGATCCAGTGCAGCCGAAGCGTCAGCGACTTTAAGCTTGCCACTGGTCACCATTTGCCAGATTGGCTCAAGTCCCTGGGATCTCATTTCGTTCCGAATGCGCACGAAGTTGATCCAGTCGTTGAGCCACTCCGGTTTTTCCATTGCCAACCGGTTACGCGCGCGAAGCTCTTCAATATCCCACTGATCGTGATTGAACCACTGGGTTGGGTTCAACTCTGCCTTGCTCTTGAACTTTTCGAACGCCTCTTCCTGAGACTGCCAGACCGAAAAGTAATCTTGGGCTTTAGCTTTCAGTCCTTCGTAAGCCTCGTGGGTCTTCACCGACAGAATGACATTTCTGAGTGGCTCAAACCTGAGCTTAAGGCGAACATAATTCGCAAAGTCCAGTGTCTCACGGATACTTTCCAGTGCTTCCTGGTTTCGAGCGCCAGGCCCGACAGCAAGTTCAACCTCGGGAGCAAAAAGCTCCTGCAGCAAAGTGCTTTCTCGAAATCTTGCTTGCTCGCCTTGCAGCGTTCTGAGCTGATCTACCCGGGACTGAACGTCTGCAATGGTGAATTCTTTATCCTGAAACCATTGCTGAATGATCTCCACAGCCGGTTTGAATCGACGATGCTCGGCTAGCAGTGATCCCTGCTCTCCGGTTAGGACCCGGTTCCGGCTCACTTCCTGCTCAAGTCCAGGCATGGTGGACTGCATTTCATCAAGTGCATCAAGAACACTCTGAAGCTCAGCGTCGAACCCTTTTTCTTTAAACTGCTGAGCGCCTCTCAGCAGTTTGCTATTAAGGGTGAGAATTCCGTCTCCAATGGCGACCTTCGGCCCAAAGCCGATTCCATAGGTTTCTCGGACCTTTTTATACCAATGGCGTAAACGGGTAAGCTCATCGACTGATGTGTCGAGGCCATCGAATTCAGGCCCAATCGCCCGCTGGAATCGCTTTGAGTCGAAATTAACCAAACCGTGGGAGTATTCGATGGCTTCATTCAACACTGCCCCAATCTGGTTAACTTTCATTCCTGGGTTTACCGCGAGTTCCTTCAGACGCTTACGGACTCGCCACCAGTTGCCAGAAAACCACTTCCCAATGCCCTCACGTACTGCCTGAACCTGGAGCGCTTGCAGTTCTGTAGGTTCTGGTAGCCGGTCCAAATCCATGACCTTTCGAACTGATTCGCGGAGCGGCAAGAGATGACGAATCTGCTGATCAAGTTCCGCCAGAGCAGGATCAATATCATCTTCGTCGAAATGTTCTGAACGAAGGCTTATCAGAGAGCTATCGAGAGCACCGATAACTTCAATCATTTCAATCGAGGCACTTAGCCCCTCAACCGTTGGTTGAAAAGTTTCTTTCAATGGTGAGGGCAACGCAGACTCAAGCTGGGCCAACTGTGCAGCGAGAGGCTGCATGTCCGCTTCCAACTTTTCCAGCTTCATGGTGGCGCGAACAACGTCAGTAAATCCGACCGCTTCGCCAGCACCCGTGAGTCGACTCAAGTTTGGAAATGCAGGAATGGATTCGCCATCCGCCAAACCAGAAAGCTTCTGTTTGGATATGATTTCAGAGAGCTCTTCGTAGTCTTCCTGAATACTCCCGTGCAACCGGAGCAGCTGCTCAACTTCAGACGAGGTCTGCTCGTCAAGACGCTCTAAAGCTTGGAAAAGCTCCTTTCTCGACAGTTCTGGCAGGTCTCGCAGATCCAGGGCAAGCGCCTCGCAGTCCTCCAGTGTAGAGAGCAAAGAAACATCGACCTGAATGGCTTCTGCCAATTCCAAGGTGCGGGCCTGAAGCTGTTCGAGGGTGCTCTGCCATTCTTCCACAACAGAAACGACCTGTTGAGACTCGAACATCTGAATGTTGGTATTCTCAACGCCAGACCAGGGGTGCTCATGAAGGTTGGCATCCAGCCCCACCTGATCCAGCATCGCGGTAAAGATCTTCTGGAATTCGTTGACCCGGTCAACCAACTCTAAACGCTTTACGTCTGTCAGTCCGTCTCCAGAGAGACCGTCAACATGAACCTCTGCTGGACTGATCGCTAACTCTTGCCGATAACGCGATGCACCGCTGAGAATTTCATGAATAGTTCGGTTGGTATTGGCCCATGATTCGTTGATTTCCTGGGCATACTGATTGAGGCCTTCCTTAAGTTGCTCATACCGCGTGATTTCGGCGTCGATATTCTGTGTAGATCTGAGATGCTTTTGTTGAACTACCCGCGCATTTATATCTTCTAGCACTTTGCGCTTTTGGGATTTATGGCTATGGAGCTCTAAACAGAAATGCCCGAGGCCCGCTTTGTCGAGTCGAGTCTTAACGACATCCAGCGCAGCCATCTTTTCAGCGACAAAGAGTACTTTTTTGCCACCGAGCATGGCGGCCGCGATTAGGTTGGTAATGGTCTGCGACTTGCCGGTTCCTGGAGGGCCCTCCACAACGAGATTCTCTCCGTTAACCGCGTCGATAAGCGCGCTGTGCTGAGAGCTGTCAGCATCATCAATCAGTGGGAAGTAGTTATGAACATCTTCAACCCTATCAATGTCGTGTTCGGCGGAGTTAGCACCACTTTCTCCATTTTTAGTGGCTGAACTTTTGAAGAAGCGCTGAACAATCGGATGTTGAATCAGGTTGCGCTCATCTAGTGGCCAACGCCTTGGATCCAGGTCGAGATACATCAGCATTTTGCCAAAATTAAGAAGAGCCAGCGCGCCGTATCGTCGAACAGCCCAATTCGGTTTTGTATTCTTGATTAGCGCGGCTATTTGATCGAGATAGTCCTCAGGAGAGACTTCATCCTCAACTTCCGGAAGCGCAAGTCCAAAATCGAGCGCAAGCTTTTCTTTCAGCGATAAGTTCGGAAGGATATCTTCGCCGGTGTAACTCAAGGTGTACTGATAGGTTCCACTTTTATGATCCAGCTTCCCACGGCTTAGATGTACCGGAACCGTGAAAAGCGGCGCCAGTCTGGTTTTCGAAGTATCATCCTTCTCCGTCCATTCCAGAAAACCGAGCGACAAATAAAGAATACTAGCGCCCATTTCCTCTATAGCAGTTTGTGCCTTGCTGCGGATCGCACGCAATCTGGATTCCATTTCTGGCGGATAGAGCAGGACTTGGATCGCATCATCCTGGTGCTTTTCATCACCCGAAGCATCCTCTTCCCTTGGTAGCTCATAGTTAACATCAAAACCAAGGACCTTTGCCCATTCTTTGGCATCGGGATTAGGCTTTAATTGCCTCTCTTCACCGGTTTCTTCGTTGACCTCAAGGTAACCATGCTCAATCAATTGTGTGCGGGTAGGAGGCGGAACGGGCTGGAACTTGAGCTCGCGATCGGCAAGCAGCTCTTCGCACAATTGATTGGGGACTTCATCAATAATCCGCAGGGCTGAGCCCTTCTGCTGGATCGGGAAGTTCAGTAGCCTGTTCCGAGCAGTGAGATCCAAAAGCTTTTTACGCATGAGTTCCAGCGACTCAAGCACAAAGGGATCTGCAGAATTTAGAAAGTTATCCGCCGCTTGCTGTTCTTGTTCTTCTGACATGGGTCGGCTCGATTCCTTTGCTCGTTTCGGTTTATTAGTTCTGGGTTCCTCGTGCTGTGTCACATCTGCCTTAAGGGGATGCACCTCACGGGACTCGCCTGACTGTTGGCCTGCCAAATCTAAGAGGTACTCTACTCGACGCTTGAGCTGTCGCGCTGCACCGGTTTTTCGAAAATTCAGTTCGAATAGGACAGTTTCTAATAGGGTTTTGTCCTGTGCATTCCCGTTGACGAGTTTGCTCAATCGACTGACATCTAACGCGAGGTAAGGCCGCCGCTCCATAGTGCCCCTGGCTAAATTAAGTGATTAAATCTCAACCAAAGTGTCATCTTTTACTACAGCTTGGTAGGGGTAAGTCAATCTTCGTTTGTAATCTCAAAACTACGATTCTAAAGGAGCAAGTCAGGCAGACATGTGAAAACTTAATTGCTTACTCTTCAATGAAATAATCAGTGTCGACCTGCTTCACCTCATAGACGTCTTTCACGCTTACACCCAGGTTGTTTTCAATCATTAGCTGAGCCAGCTCCCGGCCATCGATCAGGTACTGCCATTGCCTGTACTACTCCCTGCCAGAACTTTGGACTTCCCCCGATACACATGACACCCCCCAGCCTCAAACGGAGGCCATTTCAAAGGCCTCCGGGCTGACGCCACCCAGGTGGGTGTGACGTCGGACTCGGTTATAAAAGACTTCGATGTAGTCGAACACATCTGCTTTGGCCAGGTCACGGGTTTTGTAGATCCGTTTCCGAACGCGTTCCTTCTTCAGGCTGCTGAAAAACGATTCAGCCACCGCATTGTCCCAACAATTGCCCCGACGACTCATGCTGGGGTCCAGGTTGTGGGCGCGACAGAACCGGTGCCAGTCATCGCTCCCGTATTGTGAGCCTTGGTCTGAGTGGACCAGGACTTTTTCCTTCGGCCGCCGTCGCCAAACGGCCATCAGCAACGCATCCACCACCAAGCTACGGTGCAGGGTGTTTCATGGACCAACCCACTACACGACGCGAGAACAGGTCTACAACCACCGCCAGATACAACCAGCCTTGCCAGGTGCGGAGGTAGGTGATGTCAGTCACCCAGGCTTTGTCGGGGTGGCTTACGGTGAATTCCCGCTGGAGCTTGTTCGGGGTAAGAATAGACGGTCTTCCGGCGATCACGCGCGGTGCTTTGTAGCCTCGCAGCGCCTTGATTTTGTGCGCTCGCATCAATCGGGCGACTCGATGTCGGCCGCAGGTTTCACCGGCTTCCCGGAGGTCCAGAAACACCCGTGGTGAACCGTACACGCCGGAACTGCCTTGGTATGAGGCCAGGATCAATCCGAGCAATCTCTGGTTATCCACCGCCCGATCCGACAGCGGTTTGTGCAACCATTTATAAAAACCGCTGCGAGCTACCTGGAGCACACGACACATAGTTTTGGTGTTGAACTCGTGTCGGTGATCGTTGATAAACCGGTACTTCACTCGGGCTCTCTGGCAAAGTACCGAGCGGCCTTTTTTAGGATATCGCGCTCTTCTTCAACCCGGCGCATTTGGGCCCGCAGCCTGAGAATCTCGCTTTTGGCCTCGACCAACTCAGCGGCCTGTTCATCAGACTTATCCGGTTTCACCGCCTTAACCCATTTGTAGAGGCTGTGAGCCGAGACTCCCAGTCGTTGCGACACTTCGGCTACGGTATAGCCCCGTTCCAGCACTTGTCGAACCGCTTCGTTCTTGAATTCCGGGGGATAACGTTGGCTGCTCATGACAATTCCTCCTATGCTCTAATCATAGGCTAGGAGTGTCCACTGCACCGGGGGAAGTCCACTTTGCTTACTGCTTGTCCACAAACTCAAACAAATCACCAACGTCGCAGCCCAGATATCGACACAGAGCTTCGATAGTTTCGAGCTCTACGCGACTCGCGGTCTCGTGATAAAGCCGGGTGATAGTGCCCCGGTTAACCCCAGTTTCTCTCGCCACGTCGACGATTTTGAGCTTCTTCTCACCCATCAGTTTGGACAGATGGCACTTAATCATTTGGCCCACCAAAGAACAAATTAACCCGCAGGAGATCAAAAAGACTTGCAAAAGGTCTTTATGAGTGCATAATGATCTATAGGAGAACATTTTGAAGGTCAACGTAACCTTTTTGTTCTCCACAGCTGACAATATCAAAGGAGTTTTCTTATGTCACAGGAATATCTCACCACTGAAGAACTGGCCGAGCGGATCAAGTACGACACTCGGACCATTCGCGAGCGTTTGAAAGATTCGGTCCTACTTGAGGGGGTGCATTACATCCGGCCATTCGGTGGTCGCAAGATTCTCTATCTATGGGAGGTAATAGAGCAAGACATGCTGAATCACTCAAACAACCACGCATTTGCAGTACCGATGGCCGGAGGAGGTGTTTGCCGTGGGTAGGATTGTTGAGCGCCCGGAAACGGGCAAACTCTTTTTCGACTTCAGATATGGGGC
Organism: Marinobacter sp. M5B; assembly: GCF_042604615.1. NCBI lineage: Bacteria > Pseudomonadati > Pseudomonadota > Gammaproteobacteria > Pseudomonadales > Marinobacteraceae > Marinobacter > Marinobacter sp. M5B. Next base: position 650,712 of record NZ_CP156894.1, on the reverse strand, counting down.
AGAGCGTTGCAGAGAACAGACAACGCTCGATAGCACGCCAGCAAATCGAAAAAAGCTCGAAAGCATACTTAAGAAGATCTAAGCAGAGATCACGCTGGGCACTTTCGAATACCACCGCTACTTCCCGAATAGCTCCAAAGCTCAGGAGTTCACGAAGCAAGCAGAAGTTCAGCGGGCCAGGGAGGCACATGACACGCCGCTGTTCGAGGCTTTCTCAGAGGATTGGCTGGAGGAAATGAAAATCCAGTGGAGGCGATCTTACATCAACACAATGGAGGGAACATTGAAGAATTACCTCAACCCCCATTTTGGGGAAAAAGAGGTTGGCCACATCACCAAGAAAGACATTCTCGAATTCCGGGCCTCACTCGCCAAAGTTACAACCCGGAGCGGTAAACGTCTTTCAGCCAGTCGTATCAACCGAATCATGACGCCTTTGCGCATGATCCTTAGCGAAGCAGCCAACCGATATGAGTTTAGCTCACCCTACCACGGGATTAAATCGCTAAAGGTCCCCAGGACCGATGTGGAACCGTTCAGCATTGATGAAGTTAAACAGATCATCAATACAGTCCGGCCGGATTTCCGGAACTACTACATTGTTAGATTCTTTACCGGTATGCGCACCGGGGAAATCGATGGTCTTCAATGGGACCACGTAGATTTCCAGCGGCGGCAGATTCTTGTGCGTCAGGCGCTGGTCAATGGACGCCTGGAGTACACCAAGAACGATGGCTCCTTTCGCACCATCGAGATGTCGCAGATGGTCATTGATGCACTGTCCGATCAGAAGCGGGCAACAGGCAACATGGACTTTGTTTTCTGTACCCGTACCGGCAGCCCACTGACTCACAACAATGTCACCAAACGTGTGTGGTATCCGCTGTTGCGTTATCTGGGGCTAAGGGAGCGCCGCCCCTACCAGACCCGTCATACCGCGGCGACGCTCTGGCTGGCCTCCGGCGAGAGCCCGGAATGGATCGCCCGGCAGATGGGCCATACCACCACCGAAATGCTGTTTCGGGTCTACTCCCGATTCGTGCCCAATCTGACCCGACAGGACGGTTCGGCGTTCGAGCGCCTGCTTCGACAGAACTTCGACAACCAACCCAGTGTAGAAACAACCGAATCCAATGAGCGCAGTGAGGTGAGCCATGAGCAGTAAAGTCGTAGCGATTAGCCCTAATCACGATGACCTGCAGCATCAACCATCGACATCACCCACTCGACAGGATGTTCGGAAACTCGCCTCGGCGCTGGTTATCTCTCTGAACATTGCGCCAGGGAAAGCACTGGTCCTGTCACTAGGCCATGGTCAGGAGGCCTCCAATTATGAGGCGGTCGAATCCTGGGTGCGGGCAATGCTGGCCCGTGAACAGCTCCCTGCCGGAAGGCTGGCTCTACAGATACTGCTTCCAGCCCTGGAGGCTCAACTGCACACCATTACCGAAACGCTGCCCCAGCTTTAACCAAAAAGATCCCTCTCCGAATATTGCGAATTCCGTAAGAGAGGGATACCTCGAAGGAGTCCCACAATGACGTTCAATCCGACCATCGCTCTTTTACTATTCATTGCCTCTGTTGCCGTTGGCGCACTGCTCATTTATCTCAAGATCCATTTGGGTTACCGGCGACCTGACCAACAAGACTCGATCAATGCCCCCGTTCCAACAGACGAACGACTCATATTGTCCAGCGAGGGTTTTCAGGTGTATCGACCGGAAAGTCCTGCCCCAGGGGAAAGTCCAGTGTATTACCTGAATGTTGATGACCGAATCATCATAGACATCCGCGACGCCTCTGCAGATCGGTACGCCAGTATTCGCTGCGTGATACCCCAGAAGGTACTGCAAAACCTGGCTGCAGCTGTGCTTTCAGATTTAGACGAGGGAGGCACCCAAGTATGAGCACGCCGAATCCACAGTGCGACGATTAGGGCTAATAACGCATCCACTCTAGAAAGTCCGGCTCACTCAACCGTTATGTGACTGAGTGAGCCTGCCTTTCCACCGCTTCAATCAAAGGAAACTTTATGATTCACCCGATGGTTTTAGTATTTGCAATCATTACGGTCCTAGGCATTTGCTTCGCCCTGATTTATCTATCCATCCACCTGTACACCCGCTCTGAAGACAAACGCCTTGCGCTCGAGCGGGACCAATACGACACAGCCGTTGAAGTGGCTACTGGGGAGGATTACTCAATTCGCCATCAACACAATGAAGAGGACCAGAGCCACAGTGTTTACCTATCCATAACCGGACCGAAGTCCCATGGCATAGAACCGGCCACAATGGGTTCACCTGCCAGCGTCCGGATTGAAACCAACGCTGAGGTTATGGATGAGATGGCCATAGCCTGGATCCGCTACCGCGGCTTGGGTGGCGCTGTCGGAGGGCCGGTTGGCAAAGAGCTGGGCAGCCCTGAAAATCCATGGACCTAGACAGCGTCGATTGCCAAATATTCTGTAGCCTCGGTGCATCGGCCAATGCTCTAAGCAGACCTGGGGTTTAAAACCGGCATAGCAGTGGCTAGCATCACCATGAAATACCGATAGCCAAAAAGCCGATCATCAAATTCATCGCACTCAGTGCCAAAATCGGGTGCGATGAATAGCCAGTCAGCTACCGCCTTGCTCTGCTTGTTTGTCGGCTCACGCCGTTTGATGGTATCCCTTGCTGTCAGCCCTAACGCTCGTTTCCAGCCTGCCAAGGGAACGGAGCGGCCCCTCGGATCACAACAGACGAACTGGAGTTGCCGACGACGAAAGCCGATAGCCTCAAGGAATTGTAGATACTTTCGAGCCATCTCCGGTTTGTCCGGGTCACGGAAGATCAACGCGTTCCACGTTTTCCACTGATTGTGGATGTAATAATCAACTACCTCCCACACGCTTTCCGAATTCTCTTTGAGCAACAGTTCCACCCGATCTGTGAACTCCTGATAGGCCTCTTTACTGGTCTGGGTGCGGGGTTCGGTATGCAAGTCCATTGAATCTTTCACTGAATTTTCACAGGCTGCTGTCCTCGCTACAAAGCGATGTCGTGAACTTTTTATCCGTTTGTCGTTACTCCTCAGAGCGGCCAGATAATCACGTTGGCTTTCGATCAGAGAGCACTCCTCTTCAGACAGCCCAAATCTCTCGGCCAATACCTTTTTCTCAATTGGTGTGCCTTGGCGGTACTTTAGATAGCGTTCGACACTTGCCAATGTGAATTGGAGCGTCCCTTCCTCGGGCTCACTCCTCAAATTCGGCTTTGCGTTGGGTAGCAGTTCGTTCACTTTGCGCGGATGATCTGCCCTGACTCTTTTCAGAAGCCCAGCAACACCTGCATTCTTGAGCAACCGATAGGCGGACGACTCGGGCACTCCAGATGCCGCGACCAACGTCTTTTCTGTGAACACAGCCCTTCTCTCATCGATTGCCAAACCTGCCAGATCCAGCGTGTGAACGTAGTGTTCGAGACTCATGTCTGGCCCTGCGTGACCAAGCAAACGAGCGACCGAGTACAAGTTCACTCGATGCCGTTCGCCCAGCAACCGCTCCTGCAAATCGTTTGATTGATTGAGCCACTGCTCAGTCAAAGGCTGGTCATGAAACAATTCACAATGCTTTCCGTGCTGGGCCAGTGACAACCGCAGATACGTCCAGCTGGCGAAACTATGGCGGAGATGGTGATACCGCAACGATGGATCCCCCGCAACCTGGCGCATGATGCCGTGGATAACCGGAATCACTTGCTCCTGGTCAATTGGAACTGGCGCTTTTTGGGGGATGGAAAACAAGGCCTCACAACGCGAGAACACCTGTTCTTCGGAACGTCGATGATTTACCCAATCGCGCAGAAGCTTGAGTTCGTCCTCATCGAGCAAGGCCTGGACCGGCATTTTTCGCTTTGCGTTTTCCGTTTTCAGTCGATGCCCATGATAGCGCCGGACGATAATCTCCGGGCGCCCTAACAAATGGACATCACGAATGCGCAATGCCAGAGTCTCCATCCGTCGCAGGCCACACCGAAAGCCCAGTACAAAAATCAGCTCGGCAATGACCGAAAGGCCGGGGGCTTTTAACTCGAGATCCGCATCGCGTATACGAGCGCGGATCTCGTGATACTCATCCAGCGAGATGATGTTGGCATCCACGGGGTGGAGGATGGATCCTCCACCCAGATTCATTACCTCTGACAGCTTTGGCACGCCGTATTGATGATGCAAGAAGTGGTGAAATTCGCGAAGTCCTCTACGAAGCTTGTCGGTAAAACCGGGGTTCTGACCATCCGAGATGACTTCAACGTACAACTCTTCCAGTTCTGTAGCGTCAAAGCTGGCTATATCTTCATCTCCACTGAGTGCTGCGAGACGCTTACCGGCCTGGGTCAGATACTGCCGAGTGGTGGACAGGGCTATTCCTTTACCAGAGGAGGCAGGCTTCGTGCATAGAGCGAGCGCCCATTCCGTCAACAAACGTTCCGGTTTACCAACGCTGTAGGTTCCGTCCTCTAAAAGCTTTTTGAGCTTCTGTGCGGCACACTCTCTGTCTTCCCCCTTTAACGCACGCCATAGCGCTGATGCCCACTCAAAGGTCTCTGTGACGGGGTCTTCTCCAGCGTCAGTCTTCGAGCCCCCCTCCACCTTTTCCAAATGCATGAACGGAATTTCGGGGTCATCCGTTCCCGGGTATACATGATGCAATCGTTGCCAGGCTTCCGGTCGCAGTGAATGGCTGATATGCCGGCGAGCCATATAAGCCCCGACATCCATCGGCACCTCATGGTAATTGAGGGCCTTGCTGGCGCGGATAAACTCGGAAAAATTGCGCGGAGTGTTTTTGGCGCAGCAATCGCTATCCTCAAACCATGACTTGATGAGAGGCCACAGAGACTTTGCCGGGGACTGGGGCTTGGGAAGCTCCTCCGGATTGATCTTGAGACGCAGAAAAATCGATTCGGAAACCGCATCCGGCAACCACCGTCGACGCTCCAAATTGGCTGATCCTCGCCAGGGTAACTGCAGATCGATATACGCGCGACCTCCGACAACTGTGAGCTCGTGAGAAGCTGCCTTTAGCAACTCCAGTAGTGCACCGGAATCCACAACACCGCTATTGAGTGAGGCACTGACCAGTAGCGCCCCGGCTCCGAGGCGCGAGTCGATAGCAGGTGCTGATTCGAGCCAACGGCTCAGACAAAGGCGCCAGTCCTCTGCACCCTCTGCATTGATTGGTGAAAAATCGGTGAAAACACTGGGCTGGGCTTCCAGCCTGATGGGAACGGCAGGTAATGGAATACTATTCCCCCCATTCCGGTTGGCGTACTCCACAAACAGCCGAAGCACTTTGCCGTATCGGGTGTCTTGTCTCTTTCCCAGCGACTCATGGACCTCATTTTCGAGTTCCCGCATTTCCTGTGCGCTGCAGGTCTTGCTCAAACGCCCGGAAAGAAACTTAGCGGCTTTGGACGGGCTATCGGCGAGAAACTTTTGAAGCTTTTGCGCCGCCTGCCGTGTTTCTGTCTCGAGTTCCAGTGCAAAAAAACTTTCCCAAATCAATTCAATGGTCATTGTCCGACACCTCCAGCGATCAGTCGACTGGCCACAGGCTCGAACCCTAGTTCGCTCAGGATCGGCTCCAGATAAAGCGCCATCATGGCTCGATAATTTTTCACCGAAAGGGAGGAGTAACTACACCATGGTTCCTCCCCATAACTTGCGTGTCCCATGAAGGCATTGACGTAGTCTGCAGGACACCCTGCTTCCTTCAGCTCGGTTCTCAGGAAGCGTCGGTGCGCATTGGCCGGCAATCCGAGAAAATCCTTGAGATAAGGCACCAGTGTGCGTGGACGCACCTCTTGTGTCCCGGCTCGATCTTCGCTCAGTGGGAGCAAGAAACAAGGCTCTACTTCGATTTCTCCTCCACGCTTAAGCCGGAAGTCATTTGTCGCGAAAAGCACCTCTAGGTGGCGTTCGTAATGCTCCAGCTGACGCCACACTACGTCGGGCAAATAGCTGAGCCGAGACTTATGCTTGCGCTCGTTATCCTTGTCACTGATGACGGTGACGCTCAGGTGGCCGTTCACCTCTTCCAACGTCAGGAAGGGTGTCTTCACAGCGCGGTAGCCGGTGGAGAAAGCCAACATTTGAACCGTGTAGAAGGTAAACAGGTTGTGGTAGCGAGAAAACGAGGGCCAGCCCTCATAGCTCCGATTGGATTTCAGCTCACCTTTTAACTGCGCCACCGCATCAACGACGGCGGGTTTCGCAGCGCATGCGCGACTCCCCACGTAGTTGGACATATGGGTGGCTCGCTCCAAGTGGCGATCAAAGTCTGTGTCTACACCCAACTCAGCCTGGCTTGCCAGTTTCCGGGGCGTCCTGAGATAGACTTCAACCAAATCACCCTCTCTCGGGGTGAAGTAAAACGATTTCGTTTGGGCCAGAGCATGAGGCTCACCGGTAATCGCCACGGCGTCCACCACATCACCGGTTTCGGCAACGATGGCATCAAAGAGCACACGCTCCCAGTTCGTCCAGGTAACCCGTTCCGATTCCCCAGCCTTCTCAACAAGGTGTTTGAATGCTTCACGATGTTGTCTGACAGAACCTCTGAAAACCTTCGATTTAGGCGAAGGTGTCTGACCTCGAGCTTCCATGAGGCGGAGTACCCAGTCACCAATCCCACCCACATCCGGAAGAAGGACATGCTCAACGCGCGGACGCACGACCTCTTTCGGTTCGTTTAACTGCGTTTTGTATTCCGGGAAAGTACTTTTGACCCGCCATTGGTGCTGGAATGACGACGAAATGAGGCACAGGTCGGCGCGGCTGCGCTGGCGACCGCCCTGCTGCACGCGGAGCGCTACCGCTTTCTCCCATGAACTGCCTGTCCAAAGGACGATCAATATCAGCAAGGCAAGTTCAAAAAAACCCAGCTGTTCACTGGAGCCAGATACGAGTGCCTCTCTCGTCAAATAGCTTTTCGCAGCCATGGCCACACTGTGAACTTCCTGGACTGTCAATGACTGGTAGCGCCAGGGCAGGTACTGATTAGCCATGGCAATGTGACGGGCCTGATTGCGGGCTCGCAGAAACGAGGTCGCCGGGTTGCCGGGCTTTTTACCCAGATCATCCTGGTCATCACCCGGATCGGCGTAAAAGTACGTGCCCTCCTCATCGTCGAACGGAGGATCGTCCCATTTCAGTGCTTGGCTTATCGATTTGCCACGTTTGCCGGAAATAGACGGCACGAATTTATGGGGCACCCCCTCTTCCCCTTTTACGTCCAAACCCTGAGCAATCTGATCGAAATCAACATAGCCCGACTCGCCTCCTGACCCACCGTCACCCTCCTCACGATTGTGGTTGCCCCGTCCAGACCAGGTTTTATAACCATGGGCACGCTGAATAAAAAAGCTGAAATAACGCAATCCCTCCTGCCGCTTCTGCTTCTCTCGATCGATTTGGCGGATATCCTCAGTGAGACCTGCCGGTATCAGGTTATGCAGGTCAGTACTGATAAACTTACCGAATGCTCTGGGAGGCACAAACGGATCGAAAACCAACAACTCATCTTCGGCAAATCCATGACTCAACTCTCTAACGGTTTGACCCATGGCACTGGCGGACTTCGGAGAAGCGAGCAAAGGGTCTCGCTCCGCATAGGACTCATAAGCCTCCAGGGAATACGTCTCGCACACAGCAGCTGAATATGCATAAAGGGCCTGAGCTTGCAGCGCCGCGTAATGAGAACGAAGCTCAGGCTTCTCCTGGTAATTCCAGAGTGCTGAATACAAAGGGTGCCTGGTGACGCACCTGTTGAGCAGTGGGTTATCCCCTGCCTTCCGCGGCCTCTCGTCGAACTGTGGGCCAATGGCTTCCGTCAGGGTATCGGCATGCTCGACAACCCATCGTGAAAGAGACCGCCACGCCTTAAAATCAACGTCACCTGAATGGCTCGACCATTGCTCGCATGGAAGTCGGAGAATCTCGATGAGATTCCGACTGATCTGAACAAAGCAAAGCAGGTATGGATGCGCGTTGATCTGATAAAAGAAATCCCTGACGAGTGACGATGGATATCCAGCCTCTTCCGCCTTGCTGATGAAAACCTGATGTGCCTGGCTATCCTTTGGAGCTATCCACTTCATTGCCTGTTTAGCCATGGGACATCCTCCCTTTACCAACACGCATGGCTCGGCGATAGGCCGCTTTCGAGGGAAAAAGTGGAGCCAACTCCAGCTCTTTTGGCCACTCCATCACGATGTTGTGCAAACTGGCACAGTCTTCTGCCGTTAATCCGTACGCCACATTGAGGTACATCAGCTCCAATAGCTGATTACGTTCCCAGTACTCACGGTCCATTCGTCCAAGGATCAATTCAACGGGCACCAGTTGGTCTGAATCGAGCCAGGCCCGGCACAGCTCCCACATCCGGATATTGCCAACACACCGATAGTTGTTTCGATGCTTATGGACCTGAATCGGAAATGTCGTCAGCAATGACAAAAATGATGACAGATCAATATCGACAGCATTTGGTTGCGCCAGAGGGTGAAGGCGAAACTTTTTCCTGGCGTTCTGGATGCTATCGTGTAATTCGGGGATATCGCCAATGGGGAGAAGGGATTTCTCCGAGGTCAAAATGCGCGGTTTTTTGGTCATAAGTTCTCCGTGTGAAACGAGTGCAAGTGTCGTTTTTCACAGAACTTACGGCCTGGGGCTTATTTGGAAGAAAACGTAACTATTTGTTTATTATGTATTTATTGTATTTTTACGAACTGTAACATAAACTTTTCAGGATTTTTCAGTCATTTCTGACCCTTGCCAGAGCTTCCAGACTTCACATCAGCACAACGCATCTCCTCCTCAGGATCAATGTCCCCCTCCCAACACCCGTCGAGAGGCCGTTCGTACTTTTTCACGGAGCCCCGCAGGCGCTCCAAAGGCTCTACTTCTTGAGGAAGCGGCCGGGCCAGTTCGTCAGCATGGGCCCCTTTGGAATCAAGGTTCTCCAGCAGCTCCTTTTCATTGAACCTTCGGTCTTTCATGGAGATCTCCCTTTTTAGTATGCGTCGATGGCACGTTCGATAGTCTATCAGGCCCTTAGCTGCGGCAGCTATCAGAGGTCTTATACCGTGGAGCTTCTCGCAAGCCACCGGCGGACAGAAAAGACTCAGCAACAGTGCAACTACAAAAGGGCTACCTAAGTTACTACTCCTTAAGATGAACGCCCAGTCTCAAGGTAACTCGCTCGCCATTTATCGCTACTGCTTGAAATCCATGAGATGGCACAGCTATGATGGAAAAAAGTTAACTTATAAGGAAATGGCATAATGTCTTCTGAAGCACTTAAGATTGATAAATCGAAAATGGATATTCGCTCTGGCCTTGCAAAGAAAACGAGCACTAACGCCGCCATCCAACGGCTACGTTCACGCGTGCTGGCTGAATCAGACGCCAGCCAAGTTGTCACTAGCTATGACCGCATGCACCACCGCCATAATCGCTCATAAGTGAAACCGCATGGATGCCGCAATATTTTCTTCGTTTCTAGTGAAGGTGGCATCGCGATGTAACCTAGATTGCGATTACTGCTACGTTTATCACCATGCTGATCAAAGCTGGCGATCCATGCCTAAATTCCTTTCCGAGGAGCACAAGCAAGCCTTTTCTAGGCGTCTTTCAGACTATGCGACAGAGTGTGGCTTAAATCATTGTGTGGTTATCCTCCATGGTGGTGAGCCCCTCTTAGCGGGCGCAAAAACACTCGCCGACTTTGCGGAACTCTTGCGAAGTAACTGCAGCATACCTGTAGATGTAAGCATACAAACAAACGGTTTGCTGCTAACAGAGGAAGCTCTCGCCATTCTGTCCAAAGCCGATATAGGCGTATCACTGAGCCTGGACGGCCCTAAAACGGCGAATGACAAGCATCGACTGACGCATAACCGTCGATCCAGCTTTGAGCAGACGGAGCAGGCGCTGAAGCGCCTTCAATCCTATCCTTCAATTTTCGCCGGCGTCATCGCTGTCATTGATCCATCAACAGACCCCCTTGATCTATTTCAATACTTCGATCAATTTAATATTCCTCGCTTGGATTTTCTCCTACCCGACGCACATTGGCTCCGCCAACCACCTGGGCGGGATCAAGACCCTGCTCTTTACGAACAATGGCTGGTGAGAGCATTTGACATCTGGTTCGACCAGTATGCACATATCTCACTTCGAACATTTGAGGCGCTCCTCGATATGAGCGCGGGACTGCAGTCAGGAACAGATGCCTTCGGCTTTGGAGATGTAAGCCTACTTTCGATTGAAACAGATGGAACTTATCACGACCTTGATGTATTGAAAGTAACGCAAGATGGCGCCACGCGCTTGTTTGGAAGCGTTCTAGACACGCCAATCTCTGATGTTGCCCGCTCAGCTCCTGTTCAGGAGCATCGCAAATATCTGCGCAAGGACGGGTTGTCAAAAACATGTCAGTCTTGCGAAATTGTGGATATCTGCGGGGGAGGTTCCCTCCCTCACCGATTTGGTGACAATGGGTTTGTTAATCCGACTGTCTATTGCAACGAAATGAAGCGGCTGATTGCTCATATCGACTCTCGTCTGCAAGCGCACCTTGCCACCGAAACTGAAGAGAATGAGTCAAAGCCACTACCCGACTGGTTTAACTTAGAACAGTATGAGCTCGCTGAGACTGGCAAGGATCCGATGAACTGGCTTTGCAGGGGAGCACAAAATGATGCCACTGCCTGCCTGCGAAAAGCGCTAAGTTTTTTCGCTCATGATGACAAAGCCAAGCAACTCCAGTCAGTTGATGACGAGGTGTTTGATGCCGTGTCTATGCACCCAGGAACGATCGCATGGTCAAACGCGGTCATTGCTAAACAGCATGGGCATGCTTTGCTAACGGTGGACGGACAGCCGATAGAGGTGACAGCGGATTATCTTTACGTATTGCTCGAACGTGCCCGCTCCTGTGAAACAGAGCATTTGTTAGAGGCAGGTCGCGATGACCTGTGGTTGAGGGCACCATTCGGCCATGCCATCTCATTTGAGAGCCAAGCACTATCAATTGAAGGTCGGGATTTGGTCAATCATGCGATGGAGATTATTCGCAGCTGGCGCCCAGATCTTGCAGCAGAAATCAAGAAAGCTTGCAGCGCCATACAGTTCGTAAGAGACCCTACAGCTGACCCTCGCAAAATTGTCTCGTTCAGCGACAATTCGGTACCGGGCGCTTTGTATGTCTCGATCTGGCAAGGTGATCAATTAATCGACCCGTATGATCTCGCGGATTCGCTGATTCATGAACACCGCCACCAGAAGCTCTATCTGCTTGAGCGCTACGCTCCAACTACAGTGCAGAGCTCCGCTTTGGTCGTCTCGCCCTGGCGAGAAGATCTGCGCCCACCTTCAGGCCTTCTCCATGCAGTATTCGTCTTCGTAGAATTGCGTCGCTTTTGGCTACACGTTATGCGATGCGGCCCTGCAGAAATGAACTCGCGGGCTATTAACCAAATCGTAGATACGGATAACCATTTACATCAGGCCTTCGCCACTTTGGATGAGTGCCTATTCACTGAGGTAGGCCAAAGTTTAGTCAGCGTGTTAAAGCGCGCTGCAATAGAAGGGAAAGAGCCGGATGAGTACCTCACCCATTCTGATACCGCTATCCAGACTGTCTTCTGATCGCTACCGGCAACATGCACAGCTCAGAGACTACTTCTGCGACAAAGACGCGAAGGCCCATGAAGTAGAGGGCCAGTGGTTATTGACGCTGTGCTGGTCAAATGACCCTTTACGCTATGTAGATCCTCACCTCGACGAGGGGCTAGCATGGTGGGGCTCGGATATTCATTACCAAGACATGGCAATGGCACGAAAACGACGTGGCCGCGTTATGCTATCTCTTAATGACACGTGGACGCTTGAAAGCTGGAGTAAATGGTTAAGCCAACAGGCAAATCATTCAGGTGAGAATGTCGTAGTGTTACATGTGGATGATCACAAAGACCTCGCCTCCCCTAGGCTATTTCATCAGGCAAATGGATACCTTGATCCCATTGATGATCAAGTAGTCATACTAGACCAGCCTGATACGGTGACGGGTGCCATTCTCAGCGGTGCTTTGGGTATGGGTAGTTTTTTGACTCCATTCCTACACTCCTTTCCGAAGACTGAAGTACGTCACTTGTGTCAGCCTCCCAAGTGTACCGACACAGTCGATTCGATTATTCATTATGAGTGGGAGGCTGATACTTTACTCGAGCCATCGAAGCAACGCCCTGCTATTAAGCTCCTTCAAGATGGCCCCGGGAGTGGGCCAGGACGCTACCGCTTCACGAACGATCTTAAGGCGTGGCTACAAGGAGTCTCTGCCAACGACAAAGATATCCTTCTGCACATTGACATGGATTATTTCTGTAACCGGTATGATGGTGACAGCGATGCCGTTGAAAAGCCGGGGGCACTTGATCTGCCCTTAGATCAAGTGATGGACCGCATTGACGCTGTGACAGCAGCGTTGCGTGAACATGATCTAATCGACCGCCTGGTCGATATCACCATCGCATTTTCTCCAGGTTTTTTCCCTGCTGAGTTTTGGGAGGCGAGTTGTGACCGGTTGTTGAGTGGTCTGGGGGAATCTCCATGGCACGACAGATAAAAACCAAGAAGCCTAAAGCGCGAGCTATTAAAACACCGAAACCACCTCGTGTTAAAGCGAAATCAAGGCTGCCTCCGGTGGAACCCAGTGACGTCGAGCTTGTTCGCACTTCGGGTTCACGTGATCGGGGTGGCGGCTTAGATGGTGAAAGGTGGGTCATAATGGCAGAGGGTAGAAGAGCAGGCACTGCTTACATAAATATGGTGACAGACACTATTCGAGGGCTCCATGCCTCCTTTCATATCTTCTTGAATCGACCTAGCCAAGGACGGCAAATAGGACGAGTGGCCTATAGACTCGGGTGCGAGTCCAGCGCCCATGATGTCATCTATGCGCACATGAGAAAATCAAATGCTGCTTCGCGCCTGGCTGCCTTACATGCAGGATTCAGTGATGCAACGTCAGAAAACGACTCCCAGCTGGTTTTAGTTTGGCGTCGCACCCTAAATGCCATAAAAGATGATGTTACAGATTCGCACGGTAGTTCCGGGCATGAGTTTACCGGTTAAACTATGTGCGTATTTAATCCCGAAATGCGATTTTCAACGTCTCAGCCACAAAGAACGCCGATTAGACATGGAGAGGGTATTCGTTGAGCACCATCAACCTCGATTTTGATGAAAAAACCAATGACATTATTATTTGGAACGGCCAAGTGGTAATGTCTCGCACGGAAGAGCAGTACTTTGAAAAGTTGTTTGCCCGGCTCGAATACTTACAGCCTAAAAGCGTCCTTGAAATAGGGTTTGGACTGGGGATATCCTCCGCTCTAATCCAAAAGTATTTAATGCCAGAACAGCACGACATTTATGAAATAGAAAGCAATATTTATAATGACTTAGAACGATTCGCAAATAAGCATACAACAGTACGCCCATTTTTTGATGATTGGCTAAACGCGACAATCCAACAAACTTATGATTTCATTTTTTACGATCCGTATGACTACTTTCCAGATCAGGATCGCGATTCTTTCCGGCGCATGGAAGCCCAAATGCGGCTAAAAAGCATCCTTACACCCACGGGCGTCCTCTGTCATCCTCACTTCGGAGACGGAGCGGTGCCAGATATTCAAGGATTCGATACCGTTGTTGTCGATCGCTTTAAAGTTAATTCTATAAGGATGGCAGATAATACCGAGTGCCAAGATGTTGCAATAGTTTATCACTTAGCAAAGGCTTGATACTTGTGATACGCAATTTGATTCAGCAAGCCTAGATATTTTAGTTCGCTACAATCACTAAACCGGCGGAGCCGGCTCCTGACCCTAATCGCACCGCTCAGCCCCAGCGACGGCAGTTTCAACACTAACATAGCGGGATTTACACACATGGAGCTAATTCACGATGGAATGCCGTGCTCTATCCGCCCGATAAGGGTCTCAACTTCATGAGCCCCGATTTCAGTTGTGGCGTGCTCGAGCGGAGTTTTACTCCTGAAAGCATAAGCCGGCCTATTCAGCCACTCACGGGCAGAATCGATATCACCGTGGAAAAGAGTGCTGGCTAACGTGTAGAGCCGCACGTACCGGTACACCCTGTCGGCCTCGTCGCCCCTAAGCACCCCTGAACGCTTGCGCCGATAGAAGGTAGAGCGAGATATCTTCAGGAGTTTCAACATGTCTTTACAGTCGATATTGAGCCAGTCTGCCAGCCCAGGCACCACACCTGTGGGCACCTCACCGGACCTAATAGCCTCCGGTGTAAAGGAAACTTTGAGCTCTGTGCCGGTAGAGCTGATCAGTTCTTGAAAAATCAGATCGGCATTCAAGGAGAGTTTTTTCCCTTTATTCAAAGCCACCATGATTCTCCAGCTGGGCCAACGTTAAACAGCGTGTCGTTTAGTGATTGGAGACAGATCCATACCTCACCGAGTATCTGCAGAGGCATCCTTCTGCAGTGTTTTTCGATCACAATCTAAAGCTTCAGAGGCAGCAGTCCAGCTTCCATATTGCTCAATTGCCCAAGTAGCTAACTTCTTACGGAACCATCGTAGCCGCTCAAACCTTGTTCCGGAACCAAGAAATATCGTTTCCGATGATAAGGAATCTTCCTGTCTCGACCACTCCCCTATGGCATCGTCAATTCGTGTTTGGTCGCCCAAAGGGCACCAGGCCATTATCAACAAAGCAAGGCGTTGTAGGTCCCGTAGGTTCCCGGGCAAGGAACTTCGGAGCAGCGTCTCTTTAATCTCCTCCGACCAAGGTGGATTTGGAGGACCATGATTCGATATTTGGAGCTCTCGCCATACGCGACTCCAATCGTCGTGTAAGTCCTCACGACACTCCCGAAGAGGAGGGATAGACACAACCAGGTGACTCAGTCGGTCAAACAAGTCAGGGTCCAGGCGCTCCCGAAGTTCCTGCACGGGTAGGTTGGAAGCACAAATGACTTCGAAATCCGCACTCTCTTCTTGGTCACTTCCTATTGGCCGATAACGGTGGAGTCGATCCTGAAATACTCGCACAAGTTTTCGCTGTACAGGCTTTGGTAAATCCTGAACTTCGTCTAGAAACAGAACACCACCATCAGCTTCCTTCAGAATGCCTTCCCGTTTTTCACCTGCCCCCGTGAACGCTCCTTTCAGATGGCCAAAGAGAAAGCTTTCGGCCAGATCGCTATCCAAGCCTCCACAAGGCACTGTAGCCACCTTGGAGCGCTGCTTGAGCCTGCTGACAAATGTTTCGACCAGCCGGCTCTTACCGGTCCCTCGCTCTCCCAATAACAGCACGGGTGCGCCCGGCACCTGAGAATACCTGGCAAGTCGCTCTAGCGAATCACGCCGGGCTGCGGAACGAGCCTCTGGCTCGTATACCGCAAGTTCCGGTTCCCGGTACTCAAGTTCGTGAATTTCTGACAAGTACGTCGTGATCGGAAAATCCACTTCGTCAATACGAGTCCGTTTCGTCTGCTTGCTATACTGCGACGACCAAAGTCGGCAATCCGGAGGTAGACTTCCACCGGCATGCAGAATCAACCACACGCTATGCATAGCAGGGGTGCCAGGCGAGATATTAATGTGTAGTTGGTGGCCTAAGTCGTGCAGTCGCGGCAGGATATCCTGCCGCACTCGGGAGTATATTTCGGCATGGTGCGTCGGGTCCTCAAGTGGTACCTCTATAACCCTCAGCAGCGCACCATCCAAGGTTGAAGGAAAGGTATCCCCTTTTTTGCCCTGCACCAGATAATACACTTCGGCAATAGTAATTCTTCGATTGCTCAATGCCTTAAGTGTCCGCTCAAGCACTTCAAGCCCAGCGCGCTCAGCGTGCCAGCATAACAAAACGCCTTTGTCAGCTGTCATGACGCAAACGCTCCGCATCGATCACTACAGCTGAAGCCTTAGCTGTTGCCTTAACCGACTTCGCTTCCGGCAGCTGATCCGGAGTTTCTATTGCTACCACCTTGCGACCATCCGGCTCCTTAAAAACTGGAAGCGCAAACGGAATGGTATTTTTTGACTTATCTTTCTCCTTACGGCGCTGCGGCTTTGATTTGGGCTTCAACAGCGGCGCGGTAACCTCCCAGTGATAGTGAAGCTGATGCACATTGGGGATCGACGGCCTAGTCGGAAAGTCTGGCCTGAATTCAAGATCGTCTGCCGACTCAGATTGATGCGCCCCCAAGTTGATGTCTTCTTCTTCACAGACATCAACCTCAGTGAACTTGCCCTGGCTCCATACTTCGACCCTACCCACCAAGCTCCCTAACAGAGGGGCTAATTCTAATGATGCCGGTGCTTGGAATATCCATTCATTGAGGTGCTCCCTAAGCCATTCCGAGCGGGAATCCGATAGGTGAACCCCTATCTCGAAGCCACTGTCCAACCCATGACATTGAAGATTGGCAGACATTACAAGCGCCTGACCCGAGTCAGCCCATATCGCTTTTGCGTGGAGCCACCTGAAAGCAATGACCGTTGCACCGGCCTCTCGAAGTGCTATCAAAGCAGGCATTGAAGCGGGCCTTTTCCTGGCCAGGACAGTAACCCTCAAGCCCTCTCGAGCCCGTTCACACAAACGCTGAACGACAGGATGATTGGCATCCCAACCGAAGCTACAGACGAGCAACTCGTCCGTCGCACTGTCAATTACTGACAGCGCGCACTGATATATGCCTTGTTCTTTCTCGGTGGTTGCTACGATCCCACTCCCGAGCTCCGGATAATCGACGACGCCCAGCGGTTTTACCGGCCTGAATTGCTCATCGGGTCCGGCCTTCTCATGCGCAGCAGTCTCCCACATTGCCCACCGAAGTAAATTGGCAACTTGCTCCGCCTCTGCCGAGGTGAGGTCCACCGCCAGTTCAGGATTTCGCTCCAAAGCGGCTTCCGTAAGATTCGCGGTCAGCAAAAGGCCAGAGCCGGTATCCGTATACGGATCAACCAGAACAACTTTGGCATGGAACTGTGGTGCCGAACGAAAAAGAACGTGGCCACTCAGGCGCGAGAGCATTTCTTTATGCTGTTTGATAACGTGCTTATCGAACGATTCCTCACTGTCATCATTCTCCAAGCGAGTTTCCGACGCCAGCATGACATAAACTCGAGTGCCGCGATGGGAGGCCGCCAGCAGGGCGTCCTCAATTTCCCGATCTGCCAAAAGAAAACTCGATAGAACAATCATTTGATGAGATCTCTGAGTCATCTTTACTATCTCTTCTGCGATCATCCTCATTGGGCCCGACTGATACACATCGTAAATGGCTTCGACGCGCTCGAATTCGGATTCAGGTTCCATTACCCACGTTGGCGGCAGCGTGTACTCACGTTGATCGATGGTCTCAGTGTGCTCTTTCTTCCAATGGTTCATTCTGTCGTTCATTAAAGCCCCCAATCCTCTGATGCCACCAAGTGCCAGCACTTTGCTGTCGGTCGGTTACCTCGGTCCGCCCAAACCACCTTCGTCAACTCATCTCTTTCGGGCAAAGTGAGAGCGAACTCCGCAAAAGGCTCTGCTGCCTCTTTAACCCATTGCTGATATCGCGAGTTCGTTGCGTAATCATTGATCCGATCTCGTAGGCGCCAGTCCGCCCATTTCTCTGCATCCCCAGCTAATAGTGGAAACAAGGGCACATCATGGACATCAATGTCCTTAAACTGACCAACACCGGGAATCATCGGGTTCTTGAACGTCAAATCCCGGGTTAAACGCTCTCGCTCAGAAATCTCACTTTCACTGAAGGCGACTCTCAAAGCCTTTCGATCTCCATCCCATCGAGACCAAAGCGCAGCCGGCTCAAGCAGACTCTTCCAAACCTGATCCGGCTCAATGTCGGGAGCTTTCAGAACCGAATCAACGGATTGACCTGCCAAATCTCCCCGCAGCCTCAAATCTCCTTTTCTGACATCCCACTCCAGCTCCAGAGAAGCCTGATCCGGCACGCATTCAGCCTTGCTTTGCATTTTGTCGATACGACTGGATTCTGCCGCTTTACCCACCGCATCAAAGGCTCGGCCTTCACCTCTTTTCACCCACTGTGGCAGCTCCCTAAATGCCCTCTCAGAACTTTTTTGCTTATCTTTGCCCCACACCTCATCGAGGGCACTGGGTTCGTCCCAGGCAACTACCTTCAGGATCGGATGATCAAGCATGGAGTCCTCACTGGCCCATACGGTCCAGGTGCCCTCCTGAGGGACATAAACACGTTCCGTTGCTATTGCGCGCTTACCCTCCTCACTGAGAGAGTATGATCCTTCGTTTGCTTTTTTCAGCAACCCATAGCTATGAGCAACTTTTAGAAGGCGCTCAGCAACCACTCTCCTGGAATTCCGTTCGAAAAAAAGGTGATCGGCGATATCTTTCGGGTCAGTTTGCTCAACCTCTTGCACACGGAGCAGCATGGGCAGAAGGTCACTGCGCTTCTTCGCAATAGCAACCTGCCCGGACACACGCCAACACACTACATTGAGCGTCCGACGAAGAATTAGTTTGTTTTTCATAAGCTATTCTCCCCCGGCATAGCCCAAGGTTCCTTGTCTGCAAGGATACCGAGCACACTCTGTTTAGCCCTTCGCATGGCTTTACGATTGCCTATAACGACTCGTTGATAGCGAGCTCTGGTCAGCGCCACATTCAGACGGTTGGGACTTTCCAGAAAGCTGGTGGGATGGTCGTTGGCCAAACTGATGAGGACCAAGTCCGCCTCATGACCCTGAAAGCGATCTACAGTGCATAGCTCTATCTCCAAATACGGCTTCTGTTTTTCACCACGGTGGAAATGGCGCATTTTCCCCATCATTCCAGTCCATCGACGCAGGTGCTTTCGGATTTCTCTCTCTTGGCCGCGATAAAAAGAGAGCACGGCAAGAACCCACGGTGTGCCATCAGACTGTGGGTTTTTCTTGGCCCAACGATCAAATGCAGTTACCTCATCAAGAACAACTTTCGCTTCTGGAGGGTTGGAATTGGTTTTGCTGTTAAATTTCCCCTTCACTTCAAGCCAGAGAGCACGATGTTCATACCGCGAGTACCCCCACCGCCGACGATCAGCCATATCTTCCGGGGTCTGTAATGCTTTGCCTTGGTAGATGTGGTTCCGAGAAAATTCGGCAATCTCATCATGCATCCGGTGCTGCGTGCTCAAAAGTACATGCCGCCTTGCCAATACATCAGTTGGTAGACCGTCAGATAATGCTGTGCCCTGTCTCTGGTTCTTGTCTCGCTCAAATCCATAACGAAGGGACTCGAGAATGGAGGGCAAGGCAACCCGCCTGACACGTCCGATACCGTCGAATACGCTGTCACGGCCAGTAGCTAAATCATCCGCCGGCAGCAAATGGTCAATATCCTTGCGATACCTTTCCGCTGTTCTGCTCCGCACTCCCGATTCAGAATCTTCAGCAAAGCGTTGCTCATATAGCCTGGCTAGCCGCCAGCTCAGTTCCGTTGACCACTCAGGTAGTTCAGCGACTCTTTCACGATTGACCCTTCTCCAAGCGCTGACCTGCCTCCGCAGGGGCTTTAGCGACGCCTGAGGAGCGCGGACCGTGTTGGTATCAAGTGGTAAGTTATCAAGGTGCATTTCAAGCTCTGACTCACTGTCCACAATAATCGATGAGAAGGCAGCTTCGTCGTCACCTGCACCCGCGACATCCACACCTCTCGCCTGCGCCTGACTCAAATACTTTTGCCCGTCTGCCTCGCTACCGACTGCAACAACTGCCGACCGGTGCTTATTGAGGTTTCTCTGAGCCGCTAAAAACACATCAACACAAGCCTCACGAGCCACTTTATCAGGCAAACATGTTTCTACATTGCACGCCATGGCCGCATCATCGACATAGGGCGACAGCTGTTTTGGATCGCCAACGATAACCCATCGCTTGGCCAGCAATGCGGGAACAAGAAATTCCTGAAAGGTCGTTTTCGAGGCCTCGTCTACGATCAGCATGTCAAAGTCGGCAGAATGGCTCCTGCGATTTTTGATATCGGGATGTTGCAAGATACCGATGGTCGTCCCACAGACAAGATTTGAGGCATCGAGCACCATTCTTTCTAGCTCAGAACTACCGTGTCGTAGAGTCTCAAGGAAAGCTTTCTGGGATTCTGAACGATGTGCCCTGCCCTTCAATTCACGCAGCAAGCGATCCCGTTCAGTTTTCACGAAAGCGTCCAGCTGCCAGGGACGCGCCTTATCTGAAACGCTACTACGATCACCTACCCGCACGGGTATCATCATATCCCTGTGCGGGTTGTGCTCATCCATCAGTCGTTCCAACACATTGTCGACAGCCACATGGGTCGAGGCACACAGCAGCACCCTGTGCCCCCTGCTGACAGACTGAAGAATTAATTCGCAAATGGCTGTTGTCTTCCCAGACCCTGGAGGTCCCTCCAGAAACGCAAAATCAGGCGTTGCCAACGCTTTATTGACGAATCGGCGCTGCTCATCGGTCCCTTGACGTGTTTCATCTGTCAGCACGCACCAGTTGGCTACATCGTCCTCTATAAAAGGCGACCACTTGGCATGTCCGAGTGATTCAAACAACCGGAGCAAAGGGATGTGAGCATCGGAAGGGCTATCTTGAAGTCGTTTAAGCGCTTCCAATTGCCGAAACAACGTGTATGTTTCAGGCCTCAGAATCAGCTGGTCAGATGCGGGGCGGTGCTCCAAAAGTAGTTGGTAATTGTCGACATCACGATCCAGCACCTGAATACGGTTGTCTTTACTGAACGTATTTCGTCCAAAGGAATTTTTTTCCGCCCCCTCGTGCACTTTTACCGCAAAAACTTCACGGTTGTTCTCGTCCATGAACGCCTTGAAGCTCGATTCGGGTTCGTTCGGACGATCTTTTGGTTCCTCTAGCTGGAGCCAGAAACCGTCCTTTTGTTCTAAAGCATCGGACCCTCTCGACTCCGGCGGAAGCCCATCCTTCCATGCCAAACGAACGACGGCGGCATCACTTTCCATGTACTTTTTGGTCCGACCCAAAAAATCATGGAATGTCTTGAGCCCGAAGAAAGCTCGTTGCATAAGTACATCAGGACGACCGACGCCCAGATTCTGGTAGTGGAGTAGCGCCACGTTCTTCTCCCTATTAGAAAGTTGGAAAACATCGCTCAACTTGCGACGCTATATGGAATAGCAATCACCATACCAGAATCTTTATTTTTTATTTTCTATATTTTTTAGTTAGATACGAATCATAGGAAAATTTAAATGCGGATTTTTATTCCTATGCTGGGTATTTTTATACCATCTTGAACCACTCTATAGGCTTGTAGGTTCGAGGGCGAGCACAGCACAAGCTAGTTCTTTTTTCCTGAATCCAGGCTTGGTGCAGAAATACACCGCCTTGTACCTACCACCTAGCCCGAATTTCTAGGGAGGGGAATAATGGTAGGTACAACGCTGTCTAATTTTGTCCTGCTGATCTGGGCGCAGCCCTCGACATCCATATCGGATTGATTCTATTTTGGTTTTTGAGATACCACGCACTATACCTACCATCTCGTTCAGCACCGAAATTCGCCCCTATGGCCCCTGAAATTCAACTCGATTACCCACCGTCAGTTGAGAAGTCAGGGTCCACAGGTGGTAGGTACAGCGCTCTCTATTTTTGTTTTGATCAGCGCACCACAGCATAGACAGCTATCATCCATCTGATTTAAAAGGGATTATTTAAATACAGTGCGCTGTACCGACCATGTAGCTCGAATTGCGAGGGAGGGGATAATGGTAGGTACAAGGCTGCCTAATTTTATCCTGCCGATTTCGGCTCAGCACGGGAGAACCACATCCTTTTGATTTAATTTCAGTTTTCTAGATACACCGCTCTGTACCTACCACTTCGTTTTGCACCAACATTCGCCCCTATGGCCTTTGAAATTCAACTCGTGTACCTACCATCGGTTGTGAAATATGTGGCTACAGGTGGTAGGTACAGTGCTGTCTACTTTTATTTTGATGAGCGCATCACAGCATAAGCCTTTACCATTCGCTTGATTTAAATGCAGTTTTAAAGATGCACCACGCTGTACCTACCATGTAGCTCGAATTGCGGGAGAGGTGGAAAATGGTAGGTACAACGCTGCCTAATTTTATCCTGCTGATTGCGACGCAGCTTAGGACACCCCGCATCATTAGGAAAAAGTGACCTTATTTTTCTAGCAATGAGCGGTACTGGAATGAGGTAAGGGGCATTTAACCGTAAGCTCGACAACTGCAAGGAGAAATGTTGAGGAGCGCTGACAAAAAGCTGGCGCTCTTCTTGTTTCTGGAAATACATTTTTATGAATCACCTGGCGTATATGGGTGCCCCTAGACACCCATACGGCTCACTTTTTCGCCGCTCGAAAGTGCCCGTCTGTAACCGGAAACATCGAACTAGTAATGGAAACAGGATCGGAAACACCGAATTCATGGACTGTACCCGGAGTCAAAGAGCGACGATGCGAACGGAAATCCAGGGGCTCCTATTAGCAAACAGCTGGGTGTACATGACCTTGTGCATCTCCACACCAATTGAAATCCAGCATGCAGGACCATCTCATTTGGTACGTTCTCGAATGACTCCTAAGACACGCTCAAGCTCACGATCGTCCACAGAGTATGGAGGCTGGAATTCAACAACAGGTACCCACCAATCAAATTCACCATCTGCGATCACGTCTCGCTGATCGTCAACTAGAACGCTATCGCTGTATTTAGAAATATCCGGGACAAGCTGCTTCGACTTGATGGTGGCTTCCGGATGCATGCTACCAAGCTTCAAAAACCATTCGGGGGCAGATCCCTCACTCACAAGGATTCGCTTGATTGCCTCGGTACGCTCCCTAGAAACGCTTGTGTACAGAATTACATCAGCAATGGCCGATATCTGCTGGAGAAAATTATAAAGTCCAGGACGCGGGATCTGGCTGACAGCGTTGCTGATTAGCGTCCCTTCTAGGTCAAGACAAACCAGACTGTTCACGAAATAACCTCTCGCAGTTGGATACCATGATGGTCAAAGGTCTTTGACCTGAACAATCACCGGGTTGAGATTATACCCTCTAACCAACCATTCTCGCGGTGACAAACAGCAACCCGAAGTGTCCATGTCCAGGTCTCGGTTTTCAGTGGTCATGAATTGGCAGACAGTGACAGGATGAACTCCGGGGCTCAATGCTCCCATAAGTTCATCAAGATGGGGGATCAAACCACATGTGGAAAACTGCCACCGAGGGAAGACCCAGCCTCCTGTTGGACGTGCAATTTTGTGCAGCTCTAGCTGTCGAGACTGAATCTTTTCACACAACCTCTCCCTGGATAGACCCAACAAATCTGCAGCATCATCCTCATCCAACACATCCTTCAGGAGACACTGCCACTCCCGTTCCAGAAGCTCCTGTCCAAGATCGGATACTATTTTGTTTCGGTCGGCAGGCTAATCAAGCCCACTCACACCACCCTCGCGAAGAATCGCTTTTTCTCTCGAAGAAAGCCCCATTACTTTTCCTCTTAACGTCCCGCCGTATCGGGTAAGTAATTGCCCTTTACGCCCCTTAACTCCACGACGCACATAATTGCATTCTAGTACAGTGCCTCTGAAATCCGAGTGTTAATGATGGCTAAAGCAACATCGCCGGCTTGGTTTCGACTGTGCTAAAATTATCCGCCGGCTAGCCAGTCTATCCATCCAAAATCTGAGCGACCAACGGTCATTTTCAGCACATCACAAATTCTCACCCTGTGCCCAAATTAGTCGGCGCTATGTGAGCTTGTTCGTCCTCAATCGAAATACACTAAATCGCAAAAAGCCTTTAACAGCAACGATTTATACCGTTCTCAGACATAGCCGGCCGATTTAAAGCGTGTAAGGTATTGCCCTCCGGAGGCAAAGGTCTCAGGTTCGAATCCTGACGGGCGGGCCATTATCATGAAGGACTTGCGTGCAAACGCAGGTCCTTTTTTGTTGTCTGTACCTAAATGGTGCTCTGCCAGTGCCAATATTTCTGAATTGCTTGTCATCAGCGGCCGGACTGATTCGTCGTCTTGCCAGTTATTGTAAGCTCCACTCTTGCCTTTATTTTAATTGTTGCTATGGTTGGGATTCAGGACACATTGAGAGCAGCCATGTTTTCACGAAAGTATCTCTTGACCACCTTCCATTAGTAAGCGAGCACGGCACGCTCTGTGCTCGCAACCATTAAAGTTACTGAAAAATAACATAAACGATCTCCTCCGTTGGACTAGCGCTATTAGGTACATCGCCTGAAAGCATAGTAGTAACTAATACTGAGGGGGATTCAGGCCAAAGTTGCACAAGGCATTTTTCGGAACAACAACAATAAAAATAGATTAGGGAGGCTCCGCGACTGAGCCTCCCATTTTCTGCTCGTTTTCGAAAAATGCTCACCAAATAATTATTTGGAGGCTTTGATCTTCATGAACGTAATAGTTTTTTTGTTTCGAAAATATTTTTTTGGATTAATAAAAAAACAGCAGGCTACTGACGCGTTACGTTTTTTTATTGACTCTAACTACTGGAACATCAACGAACCGCTGCCCCACCCACATGAGCTTTCAGAACTCTTGGATTTTAACGAAGACATAACAATGCATGGACTCTGCCGCCTGATCGGCGCTGGCGTTATTTTTGAGGGCGAAGACGGACGACTGTACATCAGGACGAGCACCGAAGACACACACTGATATTTTCTTAGTATTTCTATGTCTGCAACCGGAACCACTAGAACCTTATGAGCACACGTCACCTTCACTTGATTAAATAAATAAAGAAGGTAGCCTATTGGCAAACCCGAAAAATACTAAAGGTGATCAGATTGCATGAATAAAATGCCGACCAGTTTTTATAAAGCGCCTATCGGCAGCGCTATTTATAAATGAGAGCATGAAAATGAGTAAGGAAAAACCGAAAAAACAGGCTAAAAAAACATTGAAAGAGAAAAGAAAAGATAAAAAACAAAAAAACGCCTGATTAGCAATAGGGGAAAGGGTCAACCTTTCCCCTTCAATAACGGTTTTCCCGATCATATCATCTGCGTTTACTTATCGAACTCTCACACCTTATATGAATTTATCATTTTTCTGATCAGAGGTTTTATGAACATTGATGCTGGTTTTCTTGTGTCTTTAGATACTTTGGGAATCATGAGAAGAAAGTGTCGTCGCCTGATAAAAGCGATTATTCTTGGAGAGAATGAAATGGCAATGATTGGAAGCTGGGTCACGATTATAGATTGTGCAGATTCCCAGCCTCATGAATTCCGGTTAGTGGAAGCTATTGGGCCAAGGGACGCTCATCCGAGGGACCTGCCGATAGACTCATCTCTTGGACTCGCGCTGTTTGGCAGCAGGCCTGGCGACTACATAAAACTGAGCGTCGGCGGCGAGGAAAGTGGCATCGTCATTTTATCCATTAACAATGAAAAGTTGGAAGCGAACGCAAAAATGGCGACATTTGACGAATTTTAGCGTTCTAACGATTCAAGATTGCTTCGACTCAAATAACACCGAATGCCAACATCGCATCAGCCACCCTACAGAACCCTGTGGTGTTGGCACCAAACACATAATCTCCGGGCCTGCCATACTCTTCGGCCGTCTCGAAACAGGCTCGGTGGATTTCAATCATGATGTCTTTCAAGCGCTGTTCGCTGTAATCGAAGCTCCAGGAATCCCGGGAAGCGTTCTGCTGCATCTCCAGAGCGCTGGTTGCGACACCACCGGCATTGGCCGCTTTTGCAGGGCCAAATAAGGTTCCAGCCTCACGGAAAAACTTCACTGCGTCCGGGGTGCACGGCATGTTGGCACCCTCGGCGACGGCCATGACGCCATTGCGAATCAACGCCATCGCGTCTGAGCTGGTCAGTTCGTTCTGAGTTGCGCACGGGAGGGCAACCTGACAGGGCAACGACCAAATGGACGCTCCCGCCACAAAATCACTGCCGTTCTGACGACGAGTTGCATAGTCGCTAATCCGACCACGTTCCGCTTCCTTGATCTGGCGAACCAAACCGACATCAATTCCGGCAGGGTCGTAGACGTAGCCCTCCGAGTCGGAGCAGGCGATAACCTTGCCACCGAACTGCTGAACCTTTTCCATCGCATAAATTGCGACGTTCCCGGAACCAGAGACCACCACCTCTTTGCCCTCCAGTTCCATTCCCTGAGCAGCCAGCATTTCCCGGACAAAATAAACGGTTCCGTATCCTGTCGCCTCCTTACGAACACGGGCTCCGCCCCAGCCCAACCCCTTCCCGGTCAACACACCGGATTCGTAGCGGTTGGTCAGGCGTTTGTATTGGCCGAACAGGAAGCCAATCTCTCTGGCTCCAACGCCTATATCGCCTGCTGGTACGTCGGTGTACTCACCAATATGTCGGTACAACTCGGTCATAAAGGACTGGCAAAACCGCATAATCTCATTGTCAGATCGTCCCTTGGGATCGAAATCCGAACCACCCTTACCCCCTCCGATTGGCATCCCGCTCAGAGAGTTTTTGAAGATCTGCTCGAAACCCAGGAATTTAACCACGCCCAGATTGACGGAGGGATGAAACCGCAAACCACCCTTAAACGGCCCAAGGGCCGAGTTGAACTCAACCCGAAAACCACGATTGATTTGCACCGTTCCTGAGTCATCCACCCAGGGAACCCGGAAAATGATCTGCCGCTCTGGTTCACAAATTCGCTCCAGCAGCTTTGCTTCCTTGTACTCCGGGTGCTTGGCGATTACCGGCGACAAAGACTCCAGAACTTCCAGAACAGCCTGGTGAAACTCTGGCTCCGCAGGGTTTCTCAGGACCACCTGCTCGTAAAGCGCTTCAAGGGTGTCTTTTTGATGCATGGGCCTTCCTTGTTTAGTTTACGTGAGTCACATGGATGATTTTCAGACTGAGCGTTTTCTTGCCAGCCAAGGGCCAATCAATACGATCACCTACTCGAAGCCCCAACAGGGCCGCACCTGCCGGAGCCAAGACGGATACATGCTCTTCATCTTCATCTGCCTCTGGCTGTCTCGGATAAACGAGCCTGAGCTTATACTCGGCGTCGTTCCCCTCATTTTTAAAATGGACCAAAGAATTCATGGTCACGGTGCCAGCAGGAAGGTTTTCGGTCTCAACCAGAGTGGCCCTATCAAGCTCCTGCAAGAGCGCTTCAGCTGTAGCATTGCCATTTGGCTGTTTTTCCAACATGGCAGATAAGCGATCAAAATCATGGTCTAAGACATAAATAGCTGGACGTTCGGACATACCGACTCCTCTAAGCCTGGAATGCAATATTCAATTGGTGTGCTTGTTCAGGGGGGCTCGCCGAACTCGGCGATTAGTACGACGAATTCAGCGGAAATAGTGAAAAGCGGCAAGACACAACGCCCCCTCGGACAACATAGTCCGATGAAATTTAAGGGGTGCAGTGTTGGGAAAATTCATAGGTTTCTTACCCAGGAAAATGTCTTTCTCAGTCCCACAATAACCCAAACCCAAAATTAAGCAAACGGGTCCACTTCACTCTTCAATTTCACCAGCGATCCCAAGCGGCTCGCCAGTTCGCTTTTTGAAATGGACAGCAACATCTTTTAACGCCGCAAAGACTGTCTTGCTGTGAAGTCACGATCAATGGCCAACCTTAGCAACAGCGTGTGGGCTGGGGGAGGGACAGTCCTTCGGGACCAACAGGCTGATCGTAATGTACGTTCGTATGAACGGCGCCATCGAGCAGCACGGCAGATAGCGGATAAGGAGGTCGTGCGTTCTGGCGCTCGGCTTCGGAGAAGTTTATCTGATCCATGGCGACAACGAATTCTATGCGGTTGGCGATGGCCCTTTTGTCGCGGATGTTGAGACTTATTCAGAGTCTCCTTAGCATTGTTATTTAGCCCCCAAGTTTATAGACCAGAATTCGATCCGGTTGCCTTCCGGATCATGAATATGAATGACTCTTGCTCCCCAAGAATGATCTTTTATAGGTGGAGGGGAAAGGCCCGCCTCATTCAAGTATATATGTACAGTTTCGATATCACCTACTTCGAGTGCAATGGTTACTCCTTTACCCTCATTGCTATCAATTGAGGCTCTTGATTCATCTGCAATGCTTAAACGACACGCCTCATTTAATTTGAACTCAACAAACCAATTAAGAGACATCCTTACCTCAAACCCGATTTTATTTTTATAAAAGTCGACACATTCCTTCCACTTTCTACAATAAAAGATCGTGTTGGCTGTTTTTATATGCATTTTGCATCCTGATCTTCGGTGTAACCATAGCGATTTTGCTTAGCGACGCCCTGACAAGGACGTCAGATGAAGATCGCGGGCTAGGCCGGAGCGACCGACTGGCCACCACTTCACTCTAATCAATAAAAACTGAGTAAGTATTGAAGCTCCACAGCAGATAATTACCTTCACTTACCAGTATTCCATTAAACGGAAGATCGTAACTTAACTCGATAAAATCTTGCCGGATTATTTCACGTATCGAATATGAGTCCACCCCAAGAGAATTCGCTCCGAGAGAACCCGATCCATACAGATCGTGTGTGAATCTATATAATCCTTTCATATAAAATAAAATGGGGATCGCAACAGATAACCTTATGCCATTCACAGCCGGCTTAATTTCGCCTAACATACTGTCGAAAATGGCCTGCCTTGACCACTTTTCTGCCTCCTCTTTCGTGGCCAAAAACCATGCAGCATCATTCACCATCAACCTTTCTGAAAAGAGCCCCCCATTCCAAAGAGTAAGCCCGCTTACTGAACCTATTACGCAGTTTTCCATGAATGAAAAATTTGCAATATACATATTAACTTCCACCTATGCTTCGATAATTTTAAAGCGCAGGCATTACAGGTTATTGGATCTATTATTCTGCGCTACGCGAGTTTTTGGCGAGCATATTCAATCTCCGCTCCATATTTCTCAGGGCATTTAATCTCAACACATAGAACAGTTTAACGCCGGCCGCCCATAGCGGTATCGAAATATGAGCGATGATCTGACCCATTATCGAAAACCTCGATGCCCAAGGATAGGCCATGAGCACTGAAGCAAAAACTCCTAAAACAGAAATACTTAAACCCCAGCTCGATACAATTAGAAGACGTTTCACTCTTACCTCCTCAACAATAAATCAGATTCAACCCATTATATTTAAAAAACAAGGAGCAGAAAGGTTTGTTCTCCACAGGAGATGATCTAGGTACATTCCGGATAACTTTTGGGAATAACATTGTGTATTTTTTAGGTTGGCGCCACTGATTTGGTTCTCTCTCGAAACACCAGTGGTGGTTGCCCGCGATGAGGATTTTGTGCGTATGATTTTCTGACGGCCAAACCAGGCATCAAGCTGCTCCAGTTCCTCCAAAGTGCCGCGTCCCATCGTATCTCCGGCGTGTATCACGCACCTCCCCATCAGGATAGACTTCGCCAGTAATAGTTTGTTAATGAATTTCCTTTCGCTTGGTGTCCACGTGCCCTTTCGATGAATGCGCGTTGGACAACTACAAACTGCATTTAGATCGTCAATTGAGCCGGAATGGGACAATCACTAACTGGGAGGACGGATAAAATCAGCAAGGAGCTCGACAACGGAATCCGCCATATGGGCGCAACGGGCGCCATCAAATGGATAGACTGTTTCAAACCCACCCTGGATACGCGACTCCAGTAACAACTTAAGATGTCGTCTTGCGCGGAACAGGCGTGTTTTGACGGTCATAACGGTAATGCCGAGGTCCAGCGCAATGTCGGCCAACGCCATCCCTTCTGCCTCTCTGAGAACAAACACAACCCGAAGATGACTCGGCAGTTCGGATACTGCTGCCTCTAACCATTCCCGGAACTGTGCAACGCCGTGCTCGTTTTCGGGGGAACGTTGTCTGCTGCCTGGAAACGCTATGACTGATGCTTCCTGATGAAATTCTTCCGAGACCGAGTCGTATTCTTCGGTAGGCTGACGTTTTCTCAATCGCATTCGGGCAACATTTAACGCGATTTTAGTGGCCCAGGTTGAAAGCTTGGCATCCCCACGAAACTCTGCAATGCGGGAAAAGGCAATGAGGTAGGTTTCCTGGACGATCTCCTCGGCTTCGGCATCGTTATCCATAATGCCTCGGGCGATACGAAACAGACGCGGATTAAGCCTTCTGATCACCTCCCTTACAGCCGTTTCATGCCCCTGTTTTGCCAGTCTTACAAGCTCGTCTTCAGAGGTTTGCAAGCCAATGGTGGGCTTGGGCGATAGGGAGTCGACAGAAGTTTTCATAACGAGACCTTGTCAGCTTTCATTAACAATATCGCGGATCGAAGGGAATTGAGTCGCTACATATCCACTCACTCCGCCCGCACGCAGAGCGGAACTATCCCAATCCACCATTTCAGGCGTTCCAACGACGATCCGCCCAACCATAGCCGCCATTTCATGCGGCACGCAGTAATAGTCATAAACACCAGGAATCGTCAGCGTCAGACTGAATTTCTGGTTCGGAAGCAAATGGCCACTACCGAACGGTTTGGCAGCCTTTGGCATCCGCCGCACCCGATCAAAATACTCAGGGTGATACGCCGTCACCGTGTGAGAATTCCCAGGATCCTGATTGACGAAGGTAATTGTTGTGCCCGGATCTACCGCAATCCCCTTCGGATCAAACCAAACCCTTTCACCTCTGGGTGTACCTTGCATCTTGATAACAACCTGGCTTTCGCCAGCAGCCTCAGTCACACCACTACTCAGAAGTAATAGCGAGCCCGACAACTTCAGTAATCTACGCCTTGAACAGTTCATAGCCAGATACCCGGCGGGCAGTCCAATCGGTATTTGAGAAACGTCTTACTGATCAGATGCTCTTATTTCAAAAAGGTTACGCGACAAACGTACAAATATTTTGAATTCCTATGGTCATCAACGGCCTCTATTCGCAAAACAAGGGGCGTAAGTTTCAGCACCCAGGCTGAGCCAGGGTTGGTCTTGCATGCTTTTCCCGTTTTATTCAAACCCAAGTAAGCGTTCTGCCTGCGATCCCAACCCAGTTCAGCCGTGTTATGCCATAGGCCCTCCTTGTGCTCTCAGATAACCAAAAGGGAGACAACTCGTCGCCTATTTGGCCAACCGATCTTTGGCGCCCTTGTCGTGGAATAGCACGACGTGAGCATGCGGACTTTCCACGCCGGGATGCCCTGCGTTGTAGTAGATGTCAACAGCCGTCACTTCATGAGATCCGATCGCTAGGTCATCGTAAGCGACACCGTTCTTCAATTCCTCAAGGGGCGTCATGTAGACGGTAGCCGACAACTTTCCATCGTGGTCATAGCTCAAGAATGGACCAGCGGGCAAAGTGTCCGGATCAACAAAAAGTGTCCCCAGGCCCGGCAGAAATGCAGGCAGCGGCAACACCTCGCTCACCTGCACATACGGTCCCTCCGGCGGCATCTGGGCAACCTTGTCTTCGTCATGGGCCAACGCGCCTGCTGCCAGACTCATACCCAACAAACCGATCAGTAACTTTTTCATAGCCATTCCTCGTTTGTGATTAATTAATGTGGCAATGAACCAGATGCAGCTCTGACGAAAAGGTTTCAGGCTTTTTTGTCGGTAGTGTCATCACGGCAATGCATTAAAGTGCCACCCACCGTCCGAAAACTTTCGGTAACCTTTTCCAATTTCCCGCATCTGTCGCTTTAGCCAGCCCTGAATAATCGGGGTTTGGGTGTATTTACGTGCGCCGTTACCGGCCTAACGAAGGAAACGGGATATGAACAGCAATAAGAAACACCTACAGACAGTAGGCGCCCTGGTGGGGGCAATTTGCATCGCAACATTGGTTGGGTGCAGTGACGGAAGTTCGCCTCCTTTCGCTGTGCAAAGCGTCAGCCCGGCAGCCGAGGGTGAACTGATTCCAGTTGATACCCAGGTTGCGATCACCTTTAACCGCTCACTTGATAGCACTACTTTTTCGGCCGCCGAGGTTCGCCTTGAATGTGACGAATCCGAGGTAACGTTTGCCGATGTCAGCTTCCAGAACAACGCGAGGACCGTTTTTTTGACCCCGGATACTCTCCTTCCCGAGAACAAGGACTGCGAAGTACAGATCGCTGCGGAAGTAAAGGATGTGTCCAATAACACGCTTGGAAAGGTCTTTGGATGGACGTTTGGGACAACGGCACGCCCGGAAACTCTTGCGCTCGGAAAAGAGATATTCCGCTATGACACATTTGGAGATGAACGTTTCTGGACGGACGTGCTGGAAATGCACGATGTTATTCAGTCAGCCGTTGATCCGGTCACAGCCCTTTCTGTGGGACTAAAAGTAGATGCGGAAGCACTTCCTGAAGCTGTAGTTAATGGAATCGCACAGGGAACCATTAATCTGGAGTCACCTGCGACCACCGTTGCATTACTCAAGCTGGATGCGGTAGTCGGTGTCAAAGGCACCGTGGAGGAGGTAAACGACGTGGATACGCTCACCAGTGTCGGTGTGACCTGCGCGTTGTGCCATTCGACCGTGGACAATTCCTTTGCCCCGGGCATTGGCAAACGACTTGACGGATGGGCCAACCGTGACCTGAACCCGGGTGCCATTATCGCCTTGTCGCCTGCACTTACTCCCGCACAAAAAGACATCTACAACTCCTGGGGGCCAGGGATGTACGACGCCAGGTTCAATCAGGACGGTATCAGCAGTCCGCATGTCATCACGCCTGCGTTTGGTCTGAACGGTATCGAAAAGACAACATCAACCGGAGACGGCAACGATATCGCCTATTGGAACCGATACGTCGCTGTCACCCAGATGGGTGGGGAAGGTTCCTTTTACGAACCCAGAACCGGGGTTGATGTAACCAACGGCACAGAAGATCTTGTAACGGATAAGCTCCCGGCGCTACAGGCTTATCAACTGTCGCTGCTCTCGCCAGAACCTCCCGAAGGTTCATTTGATCCTACAGCAGCAGCCCGTGGAGAAGAGCTGTTCAATGGCCAGGCACAGTGCTCTTCCTGCCATAGCGGGCCCAAGTTCACAGACGCGAATAGTCGTTTGCATGATCCATCGGATGTTGTGAGTGAACCGGAGCCTGACGGAGCTCCGGGGTACGCATCTCGAAGTGCAACCAAGATGTACCGCACAGCTCCGCTGGAAGGCATCTGGCAACACCCGCCCTATTTCCATAACGGAATGGCTGCAACGCTTGCGGATGTCGTCACGCTCTACAACGACCGAAAAGCCCTTGGTCTCGATGAGGATCAACAGAGTGACCTCGTCGAATATTTGAAGTCGTTGTAATGACCTGAAAGCTGCTAGGCGGTTGGCTCTCTATAACCACAATGAATGGAGAACTGGGACAGTGTCTTGATCACTGCCCAGGCCTCACATCTCAATTTGGTGCCCCCCCCCCCCCCCAAAAAAAACATGACGCCAACGATGAAAGTACCCAATGATCAGATCACTAGCGGGCTTATTACATCTGTTTCTCCAAGACCAACTGAGCTTTATCGGTTTGTCGCACGCGGCACTAGCCGTCGGACCACTCTTGATTGTTCAGGCCCTAACCGGTCTCGCCATGATGTTGTCTACCCTCATTTCGGGCGTAAACGGCGAGCTCATTCTTGAGAACGCTGGGGGTTTCGGGGTTTTGTTGCCGATTTTCGACTGCTACCTCTGGTGACCTCGCGGAAGGGGGGGCTCTCCAGCTTTGTACCGAGGGAAGTCCAGCAAACGGGTGCAGCTTTGAACTATTCAGTTTCACCAGCGACACCAGACGGCTCGCCAGTTAGCTTTTTGAAATGGATAACAACATCTTTTACTACCGATAATGTGAACATCCCGGTTTTAGTTGCCCAACGATTTTTTCTCGCAAATTCTCGGTCGACCCCCTCTCCGCCAATCTCTATCAACTCCTGGCCCGCGCTGCATCGCCAGCGTCACGCCTTGCTGATGTAACAGTGCCCGCTGCCGCCCTTCGACGCGATATCTCTAGCGGGCTATAAATCCAATATCAGCGTACGTAATTCCACGCAGCCAACTGGCTTGCAAAGCTCTGGTCATCGATCTATATTTAAAATGTATTTTTAATATATGTTTATGAGGTGATGCATGGACAAGGTACTTGGGTTTGCCAATACGGCATTGCTGGTAGCCGTCCTGGCGCTGATTGTGACGGTGCTAGTTTCTTATCCGTTCGCGGACCATCTGAGCCTGCAGGCTCAAATCGCGGCTCATATCGGCACGCTGATTTTCGCTACGCTGGTGAAGCTGTCCTATATTCTGCGGCTGATTTCCCTGAAAGCGTTGGGAAGACCCGTACACTAGCGACCGCTAGCCAGCGGGCTGGGGTATCCTGTACGCCTCTGACGCTACGATGTGGCTTTTGGCGGGATGGGGTATATTCTTCTGCGGTCCGCTCTTTTTCCTCCTTACCCGACCGCCTTGCTAGTCGTTACCCATCAGGAGTAGTTACATGCACATCACTCGGTACACCGATTATTCGCTGCGGGTATTGATCTACCTCGCCCTTCAGCAGG
The DNA here is from genome assembly GCF_042604615.1 of Marinobacter sp. M5B. NCBI lineage: Bacteria > Pseudomonadati > Pseudomonadota > Gammaproteobacteria > Pseudomonadales > Marinobacteraceae > Marinobacter > Marinobacter sp. M5B. The sequence continues at coordinate 616,073 of NZ_CP156894.1, read as the reverse complement.
AGCGGCTGGTCACCATCCAGCAAATCGCCGACAGTTACGACATCTCCAAGAACCATCTGATGAAAGTGGGGCACCAACTGACACTGAAGGGCTATATCGAGAGCGTTCGTGGCAAGAATGGTGGTCTGCGTCTGCACCGCAGACCGGAGGACATCAATATCGGCGTGTTGGTGCGTGAAACCGAGCAGGACATGAACCTGGTGGAGTGCTTTTCCAGCGACAACCAGTGCTGTATCACTCCGGTGTGTGGGCTGAAGAACATCCTGGCAGAGGCTCTGCGAGCATTCCTTAACACCCTGGATCAGTATACCCTGGCGGATATCCTAACCGAACGGCAAAAACCACAGTTGTTACGTTTATTGCAGATTGCTTGAATTAATCTCAACCTTCGCGCCCGTCGAATCTGGGCTTCATCAAAATACCGGTATAGCGAACCAGAAACAGCGTAAACGCCAGCACCCACAATGCTCCGCTCATGCGTACACCAAGCACCCAGTCGATACCGCCAAACGCCGTCGTCACGCGAACCAAGGCTGCCAGCTGTATCGCAATAAAGGCCGTCACCATTCCCGGCGGTAAAGCCAACGGCCGACCTGTATGCCCGAGCGCTACGCGGGCAACAACACCCAATACCAAGCTGCCGACAACACCCAGTCCCGCCGCATGCCCCCATGCGCTGGCCGGCCAACCCAGCAAGTGATAGCCGGCCAGCAACACTAGTGATACCGGTATCCAAAGCAGCGATACATGGAGAATCCATAGCAGTGGGTTACGGGCGACAAGCCAACCTCGCCAGCCCACCAGTCGAGCCAGCATGAACACAGCTGCAGCAATGGAGGCAGCGCCAGTGGCAACATTAAGCTCCGCCAGCTTGAACGCCAGCACCGCTATCATGCTCAGAACCGCGAGCAGGTCGAGCCTCGGGATAACCCGGATCACTGAAGGGTCGCGACCCTGCTGACGCAACCACCCTGTGGAAAATGCCGGCGTGATACGACCACCAATGATGCCGGATAATGCCATGGCCATAATCAGCCCTCCGGCGATAAATTTAGTGCTCAGAGTCACCACAAAGGCGATCTGCATACTCCAGAGCAGACCCAATATCATCAAAATCACGAGTTGGCGCCGCTGACGGGCCTGCCAGATCCGCCAGCCGGCATCGAGCATAACCAAAGGCAGGAAGGCCAGATTAACGACCTGCAGCAGAAGATCAGGTAGACCGCCCCCCAGCAACAGCAGTAGTCGCCCGGCAAGCCAGACCAACCAGAGTCCCAGCAACCGGGCTCCATGTGTACGCTCGGTATTCGTCCAGACACAGACCGCCGTGAGCAGAAAACCCGCGATCGCGGCGGAAAGGAAGCCAAACAACATCTCGTGCTGGTGCCAGAGTATACCCGGCATCGCCAAGGGGGGCTGAACCACACCCGTGGCCACTAAAATCCACAGCGGCACGAACACGATGGCGATCAGCGTCAGCGAAAGGAAAAATATCCTGAACGGGTAGCTGAATAGTTGCCTTACGGAAGGCTTGGCAGGATTGGCCGCAATGGTCTGCATAGCACTCAAACTCCTAGAAACAGTTTGATTGAACGACCAGGGAAGTTTATCTTTTATAAAATGTATTTTATATAAATCTTTATAGGTAAATCCATTAGCAGTTAGCTTAAAATTGACCGGAATTTTTAGCGGAGCGCCACGAACAGGCATCATCATGACGTTCGCGCCCGCAGATTGAGCGCAAACAGGAGACGCTTAGTGCACTGGTATACCTTGCTGAAAACTCTTCACGTGACGACAGCTTGCCTGACCGCAGCGTTATTCACTCTTCGCCTGGCTCTCGATGCCTCTGGACGGCCAGGCTGGCGTACCACGCCACTGAAGTGGCTTCCCCACCTCAACGATACCGTGTTACTGGCTGCAGCCTTGGGCCTGCTAGTCGTTACCGGCTGGATGCCGTTCGTTCACCACTGGCTTACGGGCAAAATCTTGCTGCTACTGGGCTATATCATCGCCGGTCGGTTTGCCATGAGACCCCAGTACCGTTTTTCAACTCGACTGATCGCGAGCATCCTTGCCCTCGCTCAATTGGCGCTCATATTCTGGCTGGCGCTGAATAAGCCGATGTTTTAACTCAATCGAGCACAATGCCTTCATCGAAGCCCCCTCCTCTGGTGTACCAGGGCACTTTTCAACGGACAGCGCCGCCTATATCTCCATGTAAGTCGCCGATTTTCCGATCATTTTATATTATTAAACGGGCTTTCCCTGTGTCGTTGATAACCTGATCACGGTTGGCTATCCGGCGGAGCACCCTCCTCACATTTTCTGCAGTCAAGCTCAAGCCCCAGCCTCGACTTTCTACCTTCCACTGAAGTGACCCAAGGGCGGTTCACCCACGGCGGCGAATGACGCACATGCTGATTGTGGCCGCACGCCAACTGTGCAACCCAGTGGTTTTCCTTGTCTTTATGATAGCCAGTGATGGGTTGTTTCATAAGCTCCAATCACGCAAGAGACCGGGCTGGCCGAACCGCTTCCGCAACCATCCCCGCCAGAAGCCCGAAAAAGGGATCGGCCCAGACGGTCACCAATGCGGTTATCGCAATGACCGGCCAGCAAGACGGCTTGGCTGCCCAGAGACGTCTGGACACGGCAAGCTCAACGGCGGCTACCAACAACAAGGCACCTAGACCGGCTACCGGAATGGCGGCAATAAATGAAAAGCCGCCCGGCAGAAAAGCAACCATGAGCAAAGCGGTTCCCAGCAGAACGGGGGCCATGCCGGTCCGGGCACCGAAACGATGGTGCGCGGCCACGCCTCCGGCGCCATGACACATGGGCAAAGCACCGAGCGGAACGAGAAAAAGGTTGGCCAACCCCGTTGTCACGGACAGGCGGCCTGGCGACACGCGGTGCGATTGCTCGCCGAAGTAATCCCCAACCACCAGGGCCGTCAGTACGACGGCGTTGGTGATCGTAAGCGCCAACTGAGGTAACACCAGCACGGAGATCGCCTGCTGCCAATCGTTTATGCCTGGCAGTTGAGGTAGTGCAAATGGAACCGAACCTGCTGCGGGCAGAGTCAGTCCCGGCGCGCCCAGTACCGCGCCGATCACTAACGCCACACCAAGTCCTATCAGGGCTGCTGGCCAGTTCGGCAACACCTTGAGGGTGATGGCCAACACCGTCAAGGTGATCACACCCAACGGCAAGGACGTGGCCATCAACCCCAGGCTCATGTTGGCCAGCAGCAACCCCAGCCCCAGTTGAAGGCCGCTCAATACCGAGCCGGGCACAAGACGTGCCACACGGTTAATCCATCCGGTTGCGCCCAGGAGTAGTAGTACTGCTCCGATCAGCACGCCACTTGCCACCAGGCTTTGGGAAGTCACCTCGGTGGTCAGCAACAACGCAGCAACCGCTTTCATCGGTTGCACCGGTATCGGCAGCCGATAGTACAGCCCGGTTGCAATGTAGAACACGGCAAACCCCAGCAGTACAGGCACCGGTGCCAGCCCTGCCACGCCGATCGCCCCAAGACTCAGTGGCAGCAGGGTGCCGATGTCACCCAGCGCCCCGCTGACCTCCTTCACTGAATCTTTTGGGTTTAAGGGCATGCGGGCTCCTGGTTCATTGGCCTGTTTTTATTGAGTTATTATTGGCAACACTCACGCGTTATAGACAACATGTCCCAGCTCCGCGATGTCGTAACCGCCCAACGCCTCGGCGCGCTGTACAAATCGCTCGCTACCGGCAAACGACAGCAACCTCTGCATGGCCGGATCAAAGTAGTGGCGCCGGCGCATGGCCAGATCAAAATGCTCCTGTTGCAGCGGAATAAACGCCAATCCCTGGCGCCGGGCCGCCGCTTCGATTCCCACGCCAACATCCGCTTCGCCCTGGCGAATGGCCAAGGCGAGATCGTCTTCGCTGAGCGACGGATGCGTTGCCCACGTGAGGTGTCCGGCATCGAGGCGGTGGCGTGCCAGCAAACTCTGCAACAAATGGCTGACGCCGGCATCGGGCTGGCGATGGGCCAGACGTATGCCGGGGCGGGCGATATCCTCCAAGCGGGCAAGTCGGTGAGGGTTATCGGCGGCTAAGAGGAGCCCCTGCTGGCGCTTCGCCCAGCGAATCAGCACCAGGTCGCGCATGCCGCTCAACCCCAATGTGACAGGATCATTGTAGCCCCGGCTTTCAGCGTGCCAGATATGCATCCCGGCGAGCATTGCGCGCCCGGCGATCAATCGCTGTACGCCATCGCCACTCCCCTGACACAGCAGCGCCAGCTCCGCACCGCTCTCCTTCACCGCCCACTCCAACAATGGATCCTGGCTGCCCGCCAGAACCGGCGGGGTCGGCGAACTGACGGCGTCGTCACCCTCCAGATGGTTCATCAACCACAGATCAATACGCTGGCGTGGGAACAACAGCTTTCCCGTCACCCGCACACAGGGAATCACGCCCTGGCTGACCAGATCATAGACTTTGCGCTCTTTCAGACGCAGATACTCGGCAGCTTCGGCCGTGGTGAGGTATGCGGGAAGCGTCATCAATCTCTCCTGCTGCCTGGAAAAGCACTAAACTGTTTTTAGCTGCATATTTTTCAACAGGCTGTGCAAAGCGTAGTCAGAAACTCCACGATGCTCAATAACAAGGAGACGCAGCTGTGGAAAATAATGCGTTCTGCGTGGCGCTGTCGCTACTGCTAAACCTAGACGCTTCGCTCTTTCAGATCGTGGCGCTTTCGCTGCAGGTGTCGCTTATGGCGGTACTGATCGCGGCCGTTCTGGGGTTCCCCCTCGGTGCGGCGGTGGCACTGTGGCGATTCCCCGGGCGCGGCGTCATGATTGTCGTCCTCAACGCCTTGATGGGGCTGCCTCCGGTGGTGGCCGGGCTCGCCGTCTACTTGCTGCTCTCGCGAGCCGGCCCTCTGGGTGAGTGGGGGTTCCTGTTTACACCAGGAGCCATGGTCATTGCCCAGGTGGTCCTGGTATTGCCAATTCTTGCCGCGCTCTCGCGTCAGAAGGTGGAAGAGCTTCTGGGAGAGTACCGCGAGCAATTCATGTCACTGGGTATGTCGCGCTCACGCATGATGCCCACTCTGCTGTGGGATGCCCGTTTTGCGCTATTGACCGTTCTGCTTGCCGGTTTTGGCCGCGCCAGCGCCGAAGTGGGCGCGGTGATGATGGTCGGCGGCAATATTGATGGGGTCACGCGGGTCATGACCACCGCCATTGTGCTGGAAACCGGCAAAGGCAACCTGCCACTGGCACTGGGGCTGGGGATTGTGCTGCTGACGCTGGTCATGCTGATTAACGCAGGCGCCTATTTGGTGGGCGAACTGACAAGGAGACGGATAGGATGACGTCATTCAACGTTCCGCTCCTTGCCTCGGCCGCCCTCCTCCCGCCACCAACGCTGCGTTTTGATGGCGTCGCCTTCAACCAGCAGGGCAAGGCGCTACTGGGACCCTGCTCATTCACCCTGGACGGCACCGGCCCTACCCTGGTGATGGGACCCAACGGGGCGGGCAAGAGTCTTCTGTTACGGCTGGCGCACGGTTTGCTCTCACCCACTCAGGGACAGGTGGCCTGGTCACGTGGGGGGCGCCCCCGCCAGGCAATGGTGTTCCAGCAACCGGTACTGTTGCGTCGCTCGGCCCTGGCCAATCTCGTTCACGCGTTGGCCGTCAACAATGTCCCCCGCAAGACACGTACACAGATCGCCTGCGAAGCGCTTGAGCATTTTGGGCTTACCTCCTGCACAAACACGCCCGCGCGCGTGCTATCCGGCGGCGAACAGCAGCGCCTGGCACTGGCTCGCGCCTGGGTTCTTTCTCCTCAGGTGCTGTTTCTGGATGAACCCACCTCCGCACTCGACCCGGCGGCTATTAAAGGCGTGGAGGCGGCGGTACGCAAGTTTCATCAGCGGGGAACGCGCATCGTAATGACCACTCACGATCTGCATCAGGCCAGGCGCCTTGCCGGAGATGTATTGTTTCTTTCTGGTGGAAAGGTGTGCGAACACACCCCCGCCGACGTCTTTTTCAACAGGCCCGTCTCGCGGGAGGCACAAGCGTTTATTGCCGGAGAACTGGTGGGATAGTTTTACTCTGACGGTTTACCGGCTGGCTACTCAATGGAAGTTCCACACGCGCGAAAGGAGAAAACAAGATGAACAAAGGCTTAACCCTTGTACTCGCAGGTGTAACCAGCATGGGCCTGGCATTCAGCGCGTTCGCTGATGACTACATCACCCTGGCCTCAACGACGTCCACCCAGAACTCGGGGCTGTTCAACGCCATTTTACCGCAGTTCGAAGACCATACCGGTATCGACGTACGGGTGGTGGCAGTGGGCACCGGACAAGCCTTTGAAATCGCCCGTCGCGGCGACGCCGACAGCCTTCTGGTACACGACACCGCCGGAGAAAAGCGCTTTGTCGAGAACGGCTTCGCCACCGAGCGCGCCGATGTCATGTACAACGATTTCGTGCTGATTGGCCCCGCAGACGATCCGGCGAATATTGGTGAGGCGCAAAGTGCCGCTGAAGCCTTCGCGGCGATTGCCAATGCCAAGGCACCCTTCACCTCGCGCGGCGATGACAGCGGCACCAATCGCGCCGAGTTGCGCCTCTGGGAGAACGCCGGCGTGGACCCCGATGGCGACTGGTACCGCGAACTCGGCAGTGGCATGGGGCCAACCCTCAACACCGCTGCAGCGATGGATGCGTACGTGATGTCGGACCGCGCCACCTGGGTGGCGTTTGGCAACCGCCAGAACCTGAGGCTGCTTTTTGCCGGCGACGAAGTATTGTTCAACCAGTACGGTAGCCTGCTGATCTCCGAAGAGAAGCATCCGCATCTCAAGCACGATCTCGCTGAACAGTGGCACAACTGGCTGATTTCCGAGGATGGCCAGCAAGCGATAGCAGACTTCAAGGTAGACGGACAACAGCTGTTTTTCCCGAATGCCAAATAGGCTAATCTCTGGGGACGTGCATCGAGATTCAAGTCCGTGGCGTTCCTGGAAGAGCTATAACAACAATGACGATTAATCCGATACTGCCCGATCCCAAAGACCCTCGTTTGTCCCGCGCCGTCGAGGGCGTTGATGAAAACGGTCAATCAAAGTCCATCAGCGTGATCGAGGAGCGCCCTCTGACGATCTATCTGAACAGCCAGGAGATCGTCACCGCCATGACCATTGGCGATCACCCGGAGTATCTGGCCCTCGGCTTTCTCCTGAATCAAGGTATGCTAAAGGAAAACGATCAGGTCACCGGAATTGACTTCGACGAAGAGCTGGAAGTCGCCGTGGTGCGTACCGCAGGTGTTACCGATGTCGAAGACAAACTGGAAAAGAAAACCCGGACGTCCGGCTGCGCCGTGGGTACGGTGTTCGGTGACATGATGGCGGGGCTTGAAGGCCTGTCACTACCGGACACACCGGTGCACACCAGCACGTTTTACGATCTTTCCTACCAGATCAACCACACTCCCAGCCTGTACATGGAAACCGGCGCCATTCACGGCACGGTTCTGTGTCAGGATCGCCAGATTCTGGCCTACATGGAGGATGTCGGGCGCCACAACGCGGTGGACAAGATCGCAGGATGGATGTACCTGAACGGCATCACCGCCGCCGACAAAGTCCTCTACACCACGGGCCGCCTGACCTCCGAAATGGTCATCAAAACGTCCCTGATGGGAATCCCGACCCTGATCAGCCGGTCTGGCTTTACCGCCTGGGGCGTCGATATTGCCCGGCAGGTCGGGTTGACCCTGATCGGTCGGATGCGCGGTAAAAAGTTCACGTGCCTCAGTGGGCAACACCGCCTGGTGTTCGATCAGGACTTGTCACAGGTTCCTGACGAGGACAAAAAGCACCGTCGAAAAGGGGCCGAGCATGACTGATTGCGCGGTCATTCTGGCGGGCGGCCAGGCCAACCGGATGGGCGGCGGCGACAAGGGACGATTGATGCTGGGTGATCAGTCGTTGATCCAGCGGGTCATCGACCGGATTACACCGCAGGTGGATGCCGTGGTGTTGAACGCCAACGGCGATCTGAGTCGGTTTGATGATCTGGGGCTGCCGGTGGTGGCTGATTCGATCGCTGATTTTCCAGGCCCGCTGGCAGGTGTTCTGGCGGGCATGGATTGGGCGGCCGAACAAGGGCATGAATGGCTGATCAGCGTCGCTGCGGACACCCCATCGTTCCCCCGGGACCTGGCTGCACGGTTGGCCGGGCATGACACGCCGGTGGTGCTCGCGGCGACACCGGATCCGGAACGTGGTCGCCTGCCCCAGCCAACGTTTGGCCGCTGGCGGGTCGCGTTGCGGGATGATCTTCGAGCCGCCCTGAACGACGGCGTGCGCAAGATCCGCCAGTGGACACAAGCCCAGGGTGAAACCCTGGTGGTGTTCGGCGAGGACGACTTTTTCAACATCAATACACCGGAAGACCTGGCCTGGGCGGAGAAGCACCTGAAGTGAATGTCATCGGCATTGTGGGCTGGAAGAACAGCGGAAAAACCACGCTGGCAGCAGCCCTGATTCGCGAGCTGTCCAGCAGGGGGTTAACGGTTAACTCGATCAAGCACGCCCATCACGGGGTGGATGTGGACCAACCCGGTACCGACAGCTACAAGCACCGCGATGCCGGCGCTCGCGAGGTTATCCTGGCGGGCGGGCGACGCTTTGCCATCATGCACGAACTGCGCGGCGCTGAAGAGCCAACGCTGGATGAATTGCTGGCGCGGCTGGGCCCCTGCGACTGGGTGGTGGTCGAGGGCTTTAAAACCCACCCGCATCCCAAGATTGAAGTGCACAGGCAGGAAAGCGCCCGTGCGCCCCTCTACCCGGAGGACGACAGTATCATTGCCCTGGTGGCGGACTGTGTAGCGGACTACGCTGCGGATTTCCCGGGCCCCGTTTTCGATGTAAACAATGTACCCGCCATCGCTGACTTTATTCTGAGCCCAGGGACATCATGAACGGGAAAACAACGACTCCACTTCGTAACGATTGTTTCGCCCTGCCCCCCGGGGTGAACTGGACGCCGGTGGAAGAGGCACTGGAGCGGCTGCGCTCACGCCTACATCCGGTAGTGGAGGTGGAACACGCCGTTTCGCTGTCGCAGATCAATGGGCGAATCCTGGCAAGCGACGTCTATGCGCCTCGCGCTCATCCCCCAAGCAACAATTCCGCAGTCGATGGCTATGCCTTCGCAGGACCTTTGACAGACGTGCCCTGCAGCCTGCCCCTGATTGATGGCCGCAGCGCCGCCGGTGAACCGTATATGGGGAACGTGCCTGCGGGCCACGCCATCCGGATTCTGACCGGCGCGGTGATTCCGGCCGGCACGGATACCGTGGTCCTCGAGGAAGACTGCGAAGTCCGAGATGGCCAACTGCAGTTGAACGGCACGTTAAAAGCCGGCGCCAACGCACGCAAAGCCGGCGAGGACATCAAGGCACAGGATCGAATCCTCACGGCAGGCACCCGCCTGACGCCAACCCAGATTTCAGTACTTGCCAGCGTGGGTGTCGACTCGGTCGACGTCTATCACCGCCTGCGCGTCGGCGTTCTATCCACGGGGGATGAAGTAAAGCCCGTCGGCTCAGCCGTCACCGACTGGCAGATCTATGACGCCAACCGGCCAATGCTGAATGCTCTGGTGGCACAATTGGGCTTTGAGCTGGTGGACCTTGGTCATGTGCTCGACCGGGCCGAAGAAGTCAAAGCGGCGCTGGAGCGAGGCTCGGAACAATGCGACCTGATCCTCACCAGCGGCGGCGTGTCTGCCGGCGACGAGGATCACGTATCGAAAATGCTGAAAGCACACGGTGACATCAGTAACTGGCGCATTGCGATCAAACCGGGCCGCCCGCTGGCACTGGCCATGTTCCAGGGAACGCCCGTGGTGGGTTTGCCGGGAAACCCGGTCGCCGCCTGGGTCTGCGCACTGCGTTTTGGCGCGCCGGCGATGGCGTTGCTGGCAGGAGGGAACTGGTTCGAACCCCAGGGTTATCTCGTGCCCGCTGGCTTTTCCAAGAATAAGAAACCGGGGCGCAGCGAGATGTTGCGGGCCCGCGTTCGGGATGGACAGGTTGAGGTATTTGGCTCTGAGGGCTCTGGACGTGTAACCGGCCTGGCCTGGTCCGAGGGTTTGGTGGAGCTGGACGAAAGCGCCCAGCAGATAGAACCGGGCACCCTGGTGCGGTTTATTCCCTATGGCAGTTTCGGACTGTAATCAGTCAACGCTGCCATGTACGGCAAAGGCCTCCAGCGAGGCATCCTGCGGGCCCCGGGAGCGGTAGGTTTCCTCAACACCCAGTTCGGTGAGCGTGCGGCTGACCATCAACAGCGTGTTGTCCTCGAAGTCCTCACACATGCTGCGCATCTGATCGATTTCCTCACAGGCGACCGGATAGGCCGCATCGATATCCGGAGCGCCGTAACACTCAACAAACGTCTGCGCCAAGGTCTGGCGTAACTGCTCCAATTCCGCTTCGGTGATGTCGCACACGCCCACAAAACTGGCACGACCGCCTGACTCGATGCTGTACCAACCATTGCTGAAGGCCTGCCGGGCCTTGCCCTTCAGGTCCGCTTCGGTCCAGTTGGAAAACTCAAACCCGCCGGATATCGCCCATTCGCCGCTGGGAGCCGGCAGGTCAAATACATTGTCATCGGATACATCCAGTCGCAGGGTTCGGGCCAGTTTCATACGTGCTCCGCAAATTCGATCAAACTCACTGTTTCGGTCATGACATCCTGGCGCAACAGCATCCGGCCCTTTTCATCCAGGCCCACAAAGAGCCCAGGCTTTGGCCGGTCGATCATTTTGCCCAGGGTGTCACAGCGTGGCCGCCACTCATTGTGTATACGCTCAAAGCCACTGTCCATGAAGTAAGTCAGCCACAACAATGTGTGCTTGGACCAGCTTTCCAGAAGCGCCATGGGCGTGATCTCAACACAGCCTTCCTCGTGCAGACAGGTCTGGTTCGGCGTCTCGCCCGGCTCGCCGCCCACCGGCAAAAAAGGCACATCGATGCCGACCACCAGCCAGTTTGGATGAGCGCTGGGATCTGACACATCCGCAGCAAAACGGACACCGCCGCACACCGCGCCATTGACCTTGATACGATCGGGCCATTGGAAGAACACCGGCACTTCGGGCGGGGCCAGCGCGCCCAGACTTTCAGCCAGGCCTATCTGGGCCACGTAGACCACCTGGACAGCCTCTTCCAATGAGGTTTCCGGCGCCAGCACCAGGGCCGCGCGCAAGACGTCCACCGCGTCGGAATAGAAGATCGTGCCGGAATCAACTCCGGCAATGGCACGGCTGACGGCCTTATCAAACGGATCCGTCTGGTTTGGCACCCGTTCGCCTGTAAACAGCGGTGGTAAGCTCGGCGACACGCTCATCGCATGGCCTCGGCGTACACTTCGGAGGCGATCAGTTCATCGGCGATGCGCTGAAAAGCCCTCGACTGAGGGCTATCCGGCTTCGATACCACAATCGGGACACCGCCATCCGAACCAACGCGGATGTCCAGATCCAGCGGAATTTCGCCCAGGAAGGGCGAGCCCAATTTTTCAGCCTCCGCCCTGGCACCGCCGTGCCCAAACGGATGGTGCTCTTTGCCGCAACCATCGCAGATAAAAGAGGCCATGTTTTCAATCAGGCCGAACAGGGGCACATCCATCCGTTTGAACATATCGATGCCTTTGCGCGCGTCCATTAACGCGATGTCCTGGGGGGTTGAGACCACAACCGCCCCTGCGACAAAGAATTTCTGGCTCAGGGTCATCTGGACATCACCGGTGCCCGGGGGCAAGTCCACCAGCAAGACATCCAGCCGGCCCCAGTCCACCTGGTTCATCATCTGTTGCAGGGCACCCATCAACATGGGCCCGCGCCAGACAATGGCTTCATCCTCGGAGGCCATCAGGCCCAGGGACATCAGGGTCACCCCGTGATTGCGCAGCGGCAGTATGGTATTTCCGTCGGGGCTGGACGGCCGGCCTGACACACCCATCATGCGGGGCTGGCTGGGGCCGTACACATCGGCATCCAACAGGCCCACTTTCAGACCTTTCGACGCCAGTGCAACCGCCAGGTTGGAGGCCACGGTCGACTTGCCGACTCCCCCTTTGCCGGAGGCGATGGCAATGATGCGGTCAACGCCTTTCGGGTTCTTGTCCTGAGGCCGGGGAGCGTCGGTACCAATCAGGTTCGGTTTTCCTACTTCGGTGTATTCAACCATGTCGCGTCCTGTTTTTATTCTAGCTGTCCAGGTAGTCGTCTCTGGTGCGAACCCTTGGGCGCTCTCCCCCTGCCAGAGGCGCGTTTTCCCCGTGGAACTGAGATTTCACCCGACAGTCGTCACACATCTTTATAAGCTGGACGTTATCGGCGTTTTTGTACATCCAGTGCTGATTCTCCAGTTTTTCAACGATCCGGTTGATGGTGCTGGCAACACCGAAGGGCTTTCCACACTTGATGCATTCGAAAGGCTCCTCGCCGTGCAGTGCCCGGGCGCTTAGCGCCCCCTTGGACAGATCCAGTTGCGGCTTCAGGTTGATGGCTGTCTCGGGGCAGGTGCTGTCGCAGACGCCACACTGAACACAGGCATTTTCCGTGAACTGAACCTCCGGCCGGTCCGGATGGTCGCCAAGGGCGCCAGTCGGACACAGAGACACGCAGGCCAGACAGAGCGTGCATTTATCGGAATCGATTTCGATAGCACCATAGGGCGCGCCCTGTGGCAGGGGGATCGGCGCTTCAACACCGTCCGCCATCGCACTGACGGTAACCCGTGTGATGTCACGGCGGCCGCCAACCAGTAACACGGGCTCACTGACGCGGCCCGCATTGTCCCCTTCCGCACTGAGCTCGTCAGTCGCAACCACCCGGATCCGGGTGGGCGAATGGTGGGCACCGCTCACCATGGCCTGAGCCAGTTCCACTTCCGCGGCAACGGCCTGGCGGTCAGTCTCGTTGTCCGCCAGCAGCAGGACTTCCGCATAGCCGGCGCCCAGTGCGGCCAGGATCTCGGCATGGCCGATACGATCGATATGCTCAAGCCCCATCGGAATCAGGTCGTCCGCCAGCCCATCGCCGTACCGAGCCAGGTGCGCCATGGCCTCACCACCGGCGTCCAGGGTATGGAACACCAGCCGAGGGGATTCTTCGGTATGTTCACGATACACCCTGGCCATCACGTCCACGGCTTTGGTCAGGGCTTCGAACGGGCTTTCGTTCATGGTGATGGCTGAGGTCGGGCAAACAGCCGCGCAGGAGCCACAACCGGCACAGATATCCGAATCAATCTGCACGTGGTCACCGAACGAAAAAATGGCCTCGGTAGGGCAGACATCCAGGCAGCGGGTACAGCCGGTTTTGTTGGCCCGGGAGTGGGCGCACAGGGACTCTTCCAACCTGAAGTAGACGGTTTTCTCAAACTCACCAACCCGCTCCCGGGCTGTCAGGGCAATGCGCTCCAATTCCCCGGTTTTGGCGGGGTCGGCCCAGAAATAACCGTTGCGCTTCTGATGGCTGGGAAAGGCCGGAGCGCCACCACGGAGGTCGATAAACACATCGCATTCGCTGCTAGCGGTGGCCTGCACCTCGCCATAACCCAGTGCACCACGGCCGGCGGGATTCAGGGTTTGCAACTGGGCAAACTCCATTCTGAAATTGCCCAGTGCGCCATAGGCTGACGTCAGTCGGCCCCTGGCCACGTCGTAGGCGGCAGAGGGAAGCTGTATGGGGCCGGCATCGTTGACGATACAGGTCACCCCCAGCTCGTCCTGTACCAGCTCGGCCATTCTTACGGCCTGTTCGGTGGGGCCAACGATACAGCACACCCCGCTGGAGCGGATCGTTTTCGCAGGCGCAATCGGAGCCGGCAGCTGGGCCGCGGCAACCAGGGCCGCTTGCTTGGCATGCTGACGTTTGGGGTTTGCACTCGCGCTCCCCCAACCAGCCCGGTCCCGGATGTCGATGGTGCCCAGCGGCGCGGAGTGCCCGATTTCAGCTTGCACATCCTCGCCCAGACGCTCAAACAGGGCAGCCTGCTGGCCACAGGCAATGAGTACGTCTGCATCACCACCCAGGTGCTCAGCGGCCATCTTCATGTCGTGGCCGCACAATTGATCCACCGCGATTACCTGTTCAGCGGCTGCGGCCTTGCGCAGCGCCTCAGGATCAAAGGACTGTGTTTTATCGCAGCTGCATAGCAGTAAGGTCTTGTGTGCCGTCATCAGGAACTCGACTCTTTTCATTGTTGTTATACGTATACGAAACACTATAGCTCTTCGAGCATGCCACAGCCGTTTGTTTTTGGACAATTGGAAAGTTGGATATTTTTTGACCTCCTGCTAGCTTGAAGGAATAACAAAAGAGAGCAGCCATGAGCAGTCGCACAGATCATTGGAAACGCGCGTTACAAGTCGGTGCCGTCGTCCGCCAGTCCCCTGGCATAACCCAGTGGGCGCGGTATATCTGGAAGCCGGTGGCGGTCATACCGGGCGCCCCCGAGGCGTTCTGGAAAGAACTGATCCGTGAAGGCGATGACGTGGATTACCACGCAGGCACGGTGACCATGGAGCTCTTTCGCGCCGACGTGGAGGGCTACCTTGTATCCCTGAACATGGCCGTTCCCTCCGTCTGGATTGTCATGGATAAGGACCAGACCGGTCACTCTCCCTCAGGGTGGGCCGTCAGTTCCATTACCGCCAGTGCCCATGAGGCATTGGATGCACAGGACAGTGGCGAAAGTATCGTCGAGCCTGTGCCCATTCCCGAGTCTCTGGCGGCCTGGATCAAAGAGTTTGTCGATATGCACTACATCGAAGAGCCCTTCAAGAAACGGCGTCGTGACAGTGTCCAAGTCGATGGCATCGAAGACGCCAAAGGCGATCCGCGTATCCGGCAGGAGAGCGACGTCTTTCGCGCACCCGCCAACATCACAAAACCGAGGATTCAGTGATGGCTGAGTCACGCCTGCAACGTTGGTCGCGCAAGAAAGCAGAAACCGGTAATAAAACTGAGCCGGCGGCGCCCTCGGTCGAGTCCGAGCCGTCACCGGAAGAACAGGAACTCGCCATCAATCAGACCTTGCCCGAGCACGATGTATTGGAGAAGTACGGCTTACCAGATCCTGATGCCATTGAGCTGGGTACCGATATTACCGGGTTCATGCGCAAAGAAATCCCCGAACTGCTACGCCGCAGGGCCCTGCGATCACTTTGGAAATCCAACCCCGTACTTGCCGTGCTGGACGGGCTCAATGACTACGATGAGGATTTCACCAGCGCGGCTAGCGCGACCGGGGCCGTAAAGACCCTCTACAAGGTGGGACAAGGGCTGATCGACCGAACCAAAAAGGCGGGGGAGCAGGCTGATAAAGAACGCGGGGACTCCATCACAGAGCACACGGAGCAGGCCGAAACTGCGGTAACGATGGCGCCTCCGGAACCTGCAGAAGCCATCGAGGAATCCGAGTCCGACTTCGAAGAAGTTCCATCAGATACTGCTGGTCATACCCTACCAGTGGTCACCAAAACCGGGGAAGAATCGACACCGCGCTACCGCCCACGAATGCGTTTTGGCGATTCGTGAATCGTTAGCAACTGTAGTTGCGCCCGACACAAATCGGAGCTATATACAGTAGATCGGTGATTAAAAATTAGACAACAATAAACAAGAGACAAGAAGAGAGAGACGTCTTGGCCAACACTGCAGAAGTTCAGTGCCCTCGCTCGATCAGCGACGAAGATCGAGCCCGTGCCCAAATGTATCAGTTGCTGGGTGTCTTGCTGGGCGGCCCACCTTCAAGTGAGTTGCTGCGGGGACTGGCGACCTTAAAGGGCGACGACACTCCGATAGGAACCGCCTCCAGAAACCTCGCTGCCCTTGCCCAACGCACCACGCCCAAGGATGCCGAGCGGGAGTTCAACAACCTTTTCGTTGGCATCGGTCGTGGGGAATTACTGCCCTACACCAGTTATTACCTGACCGGCTTTCTCAACGAGAAGCCCCTTGCGAATCTGCGCAGCGACCTGATGGCCAGGGGCATCAAGGCAAGAGACAACGTTAAAGAACCGGAAGATCACATGGGCACGCTGTGCGAAATCATGGCCGGCATTATTGCGGGCGAGTTCCTGTGTGACAGTGACCAGCCTTCTCAAAAAGCCTTCTTCGACGCACACCTGGCGAAGTGGGCGGCACTGTTCTTTACCGATCTGGAAGAAGCGCAAAGCGCGGTTTTCTACGCGCCCGTGGGCTCGCTGGGCCGGGCTTTCATGGCCGTTGAGGCTGATGCTTTTGCCATTCAATAACTGGGACCTGCCTGGTCCCTTAACTCAGGTGGAGGTGTCCAATGGACAACCCGAAACGTGAAAACAGCCGCCGCCGTTTCTTGAAGGTGGCAGCAGCTGCAGCGCCTGCGGCTGTTGCGCTGGCAGTCTCCCCCAACGCCGCAGCCGAGGTGGTGAAAGAAGCCCCGAAAAGCAGCGGTCTGCGTGACACTGAACACACACGTAAGTACTTCGAATCGGCTCGCTTTTAAGGAAGCGTGTGTCATTCAAGGTTGCGAAAGGCTCTTGAATGGCCACACCTCCGTAAAACGAGAATAAAAAGAGAGAGGTAATTGACATGTTAAGAAAGAAAACCAACGGGGTAGCGAAAGGCCCCCGTGCTGGTTCTTTACTTTCATCCCTCGCTGCCAAAACCATGGATCGCCGTGGTTTCCTGGCCGCCTCCGGTGTCACAGTGGGTGGTCTGGCAGCTCTGTCACTAACATCCGGCCGCGTTGAGGCCGCTACCCCATCGACGGAAGGTGGGAAAATTGTTCGCAAAAAATCCGTGTGTACCCACTGCTCGGTTGGCTGCACGGTCGAGGCTGAGGTCCAGAATGGCACCTGGATCGGGCAGGAGCCTGGTTGGGACAGCCCCTTCAACCTGGGTGCGCACTGTGCAAAAGGCGCCTCAGTACGTGAACACGCTCACGGCGAACGCCGTCTCAAGTACCCGATGAAAATGGTCGGCGGACAGTGGCAGAAAATCTCCTGGGACGAAGCGATCAACGAGATCGGCGACAAGATGCTACAGATCCGCGAGGAAAGCGGTCCGGATTCGGTCTACTGGCTGGGAAGCGCAAAGTTCAACAATGAGCAATCCTACCTTTTCCGCAAATTCGCTGCCTACTGGGGCACCAACAACGTTGATCACCAGGCCCGGATCTGCCATTCGACCACGGTTGCCGGCGTAGCCAACACCTGGGGCTACGGTGCGATGACCAATTCGTACAACGATATCCACAACTCGAAAGCGATCTTCCTGATCGGTGGTAACCCTGCGGAAGCGCACCCGGTGTCGCTGCTGCATCTTCTCAAAGCCAAGGAAGAAAACAACGCGCCGCTGATTGTCTGCGACCCTCGCTTCACCCGCACCGCCGCGCACGCGGACGAGTATGTACGGTTTCGTCCGGGCTCAGACGTCGCGCTGGTCTGGGGCCTGTTGTGGCACATCTTTGAGAACAGCTGGGAAGACAAGGAGTTCATCCGCACCCGCGTGTACGGCATGGACGACATCCGGCAGGAAGTAAAGAAATGGAACCCTGAGGAAGTCGAGCGTGTAACCGGTGTGCCTGGAGCACAGCTTGAGCGCGTCGCTCGTACCCTGGCGAATAACCGCCCTGGCACGGTCATCTGGTGCATGGGTGGTACCCAGCACACCAACGGCAACAACAACACCCGCGCCTACTGTGTGCTGCAACTGGCACTGGGCAACATGGGCGCTGCTGGCGGCGGCACCAACATCTTCCGTGGCCACGACAACGTTCAGGGCGCCACTGACCTGGGTGTATTGGCCGATACCCTGCCCGGCTACTATGGGCTGGCCGCTGGCTCCTGGGCTCATTGGGCCCGCGTCTGGGAAGAGGACCTGGATTGGCTCAAGGGGCGTTTTGCCGTGTGGGACAAGGATGGCAAATCCAGAGCCATGATGAACGAGAAAGGCATACCCGTATCGCGCTGGATTGACGGCGTTCTGGAAGCCAAGGAAAACCTGGAGCAGCCCGACAACACCCGGGCTATGGTGCTGTGGGGCCACGCGCCCAACTCCCAGACCCGGATGCTGGAAATGAAGGAAGCCATGGAGAAACTCGACCTGCTGGTCGTGGTGGACCCCTTCCCCACCGTGTCTGCAGTGCTGCACGACCGTAAGGAGGGCGCTTACCTGTTGCCGGCGACCACACAGTTCGAGACATCGGGCTCGGTCACCGCTTCCAACCGATCGCTCCAGTGGCGTGAAAAGGTCGTTGAGCCGCTGTTCGACTCCAAGGTCGACCACGAAATCATGAAGCTGTTTGCGGACAAGTTCGGTTTCACCGATCGCATGTTCCGCAATATCGCCATTGAAGGCAATGAACCGGTCGTCGAGGACATCACCCGTGAATTCAACCGTGGCATGTGGACCATCGGCTACACCGGTCAGTCGCCCGAGCGGCTGAAAAAGCACATGGCCAACCAGCACCACTTCGACAAGACCACACTGCGTGCGGTGGGTGGCCCCTGCGATGGTGATATCTACGGCCTGCCATGGCCATCCTGGGGCACACCGGAAATGAACCATCCGGGCACACACGTGCTCTATGACATGTCTTTGCCGGTGTCCAAAGGTGGCCTTACCTTCCGTGCCCGCTTTGGCGTTGAACGCAACGGCGAAAACCTGCTGGCGGACGGCGTTTACTCGAAAAATTCCGAGATCAAGGACGGATACCCGGAATTCACCATGCAGATGCTGATGGACCTGGGCTGGGATGGCGACCTGACGGCCGAAGAGCGGGCCAGCATTGATGCCGTTGCCGGCCCCGAAACCAACTGGAAAACCGACCTGTCTGGCGGCATCCAGCGTGTGGCGATCAAACACGAGTGCGCGCCCTTTGGTAACGCCAAGGCCCGCGCCATCGTCTGGAACTTCCCGGACCCCGTGCCGCTTCATCGCGAACCCCTCTATACCAACCGCCGAGACCTGGTGGAGGACTATCCGACCTACGAGGACAAGACCTTCTGGCGTGTCCCGACCCTGTACGAGTCCATCCAGAAGAAGGACTTCAGCAAGGACTTCCCCATCATTCTGACCTCAGGCCGATTGGTTGAGTATGAAGGTGGTGGTGACGAGACCCGGTCCAACCCGTGGCTGGCGGAATTGCAGCAGGACATGTTCATTGAAGTGAATCCGCGTGATGCGAACAACATGAACATTCGTGACGGTAAGGATGTCTGGGTGTCTGGCCCGGAAGGCGCACGCATCAAAGTCAAGGCCATGGTGACCGAACGGGTCGGCGAGGGCGTCGCCTTCATGCCGTTCCACTTCGGCGGACACCTGGAGGGCAAGGATCTGAGGGACAAGTATCCGAAAGGCTCCGACCCCTACGTATTGGGTGAATCCACCAACACAGTTCAAACATACGGGTATGACTCGGTCACACAGATGCAAGAGACCAAGTGCACCCTGTGTTCGATTATGCCGGCATAACAAGAGGTGTAGATCATGGCCATTGAAGGACAAGCAAGAGCGAAATTCCTTTGCGATGCCGAACGCTGCATCGAGTGTAATGCCTGCGTAACGGCCTGCAAGAATGAGCATGAAGTCCCCTGGGGCATCAACCGTCGACGCGTGGTGACCATTGAAGATGGCAAGCCCGGTGAGCGTTCGATCTCGGTAGCCTGCATGCACTGTTCAGACGCGCCCTGTATGGCCGTCTGCCCCGTGGATTGCTTCTACCAGACCGAAGACGGTGTGGTTTTGCACTCCAAGGATCTGTGCATTGGTTGTGGGTATTGTTTCTACGCTTGCCCATTCGGCGCCCCTCAGTTCCCGCAAGCGGGCAACTTTGGCAGCCGTGGCAAGATGGACAAATGCACGTTCTGTGCGGGCGGTCCGGAAGAAGACAACTCCACAGCGGAGTTCTCCAAGTACGGGCGCAACCGTATTGCGGAGGGCAAGCTGCCGATCTGTGCGGAAATGTGCTCCACCAAAGCCTTGTTGGCCGGTGACGGCAACGAGGTAGCGGACATCTACCGCCAGCGTGTGGTGAACCGTGGTTTTGGTTCAGGCGCCTGGGGATGGGGCACAGCCTACGAGAAGAAGGGCGCGTAAGCCCATTGGATGTTTCCGGGGCCCTGGGGCCCCGGCATTCGTTAAGGCAACGGATTCTTTTTGTTCATTCCGCTGGAGTGCTTTCATGAACTGTAAACTATTCGGTGCCGCCGTTTTTGTGCTGGCGACATTGGTCTTCAACCCTGTGTGGGCGCAGGACGTTCCCGAGTCTGACCAGATGTCTACCGGGGGCGGCCAAACCCTCGAAGACATCATGGCCCGGCAGGAAAGACTGAAAGCTGACGGGGAATCCCGTTCCAAAGAAACAGGTAATCCCGCCAATGCGGCGCCGATCAACGAGCCACTGGGCACCCGTGGCGGGCGTTCCGATGCTGATGCCTGGCGCGGCATTCGCTACGACAACATCGACATTGAAACCCAGGTTCGCAACCCGGCGGCCGATGTTCTGATCCAGGACGGCGGCATGCGCTGGTACCAGTTGCGTGAAGGGCCGGTCATCACCTACGGCGGCGGTGCCATTCTGGGCTTCATCGCATTGCTGGTGGTGTTCTATCTCATTCGCGGCAGGATCAAAATCGAAGGCGGCCCTGCGGGCACTACAATTGAACGGTTCAAAGCCGTCGAGCGGTTCGGCCATTGGCTGCTGGCAGGCTCGTTTATCGCCCTGGGCCTGACGGGGCTGATCACCCTGATGGGGCGAAGCTTCCTGATCCCGGTCATGGGGGCCGACGCCTTTGCCACCCTGGCTGCCGGCTCCAAGTGGGTCCACAATAACGTTGCATGGGCGTTCATGCTGGGGCTGGTGATGACGTTTGTCATGTGGGTGGCCCACAACATTCCCAACAAGCTGGACTGGCAATGGCTCAAGGCCGGCGGCGGTATCTTTACCAAGAGCCATCCGTCCGCGAAGAAATTCAACGCCGGCCAGAAGATCATTTTCTGGACCGTGATGGTGCTGGGCGTCTCAGTGTCCCTTTCCGGGCTGTCGCTGCTGTTCCCGTTTCAGATGCCCATGTTTGCCGATACCTTCGGCATCATGAACAGTGTTCTGGGTACCAGCTTCCCGACCGATCTGGCGCCCCACGAAGAGATGCAATACGCCAACCTCTGGCACTCGATTGTCGCATTCGTGATGATGCTGGCCATCATTGCCCACATTTATATTGGCTCGGTTGGCATGGAAGGCGCCTTCGATGCCATGGGTAACGGCCAGGTTGATGTGGAGTGGGCGCGCCAGCACCACGATCTGTGGGTGGCCGAGGTTGAAGCCAAACAGGGTAAAGGAGGGTCATCGTGAAAGTCATGATTTCAGCGTTTGTCGCGGCGCTGGTGATTGCCTTTGCCGCCCCGCCCGTTCTTGACCAGTTCGGGTGGTCCTCCGCCGCGCAAACCAACAGTGAGAATGTGCGGCTTGACTGAACAGTCCCAGATGCATGAAACAGAGATTTACCAGATCGATGCCATCGGTTTGGTATGCCCACTGCCCGTTCTGCGTTTTAAGAAGCGCACCCAGGGCCTTCCCAGCGGCACGCAGGTTGACTTCCTGGCCGATGATCCCAGCGGCCGCCGGGATTTACAGGTGCTGTGCGAGCTGACCGGGCACCGGATTGAATGGGTCCGTGAGGAGGATGCCGGGGTGCTTCGGTACCGCATCTGCCTGGCTTAGCGATCGCACCGGAACAGGCCGGCTGCGGTCCTCGCATGCCAACTCAAACCATCCGGCGGAAAATACCATCCCCACGGAGCATATGACGAAAGGCCGCCGCGATATGGCCTGCGACCAGCACCCCCAACGTTATGGCGAGCCACCCATGTATCGCAAACAGGCTCCCAGCCAATTCCTTGTCCTCCGGCACAAAAGGCATGGCGGGCAGTCTGACATCGCCCACGATGCCCAAAGCCGGATACGCCGTCACACCGGCCCAGCCAAACAAAGGCGTAACCACCAACATGACGTAGATCAGGTGGTGCATGCTCTTGGCTGCAATCTGCAATGTGCGGGGCATGCTCTCGGGATAGGGTGGGCTTTTTACCCGTATCTTGACGACGATCCGCAGGATCATCAGTAGGAGCACGGTAAAACCTATGGCTTTGTGCCCACTGTACAAGGTATTCGTCAGCGCCCCCCAGATATCAGCTTCCGCACGCGACGCCATCCAGAGCCCGACGGGTATCAACGTCAGGACCATCAGCGCCATTACCCAATGCAGTACCCGCCAGCCCGCGGGGTATTTCTGGATCTGTTGCATACGCCTTCTCCATCAGCGAATTTATTCGTGCACTCTCCAGAGGCCAGCAGAGGCCAGAGGCGGTGCCATGCAGCCTAATGACAGCATAGATCATTGAGTCGAATTCTACTTTCTCTATCCCGATGCTGGTAATGTGCTATACGGTTATCAAAGCCCCTTAAATGGAGAGCCGGACCGGATACGTGCGTTACACCGACACGTTGCCAATTGGAATTGTTATGCGGGCATCCTCAAGTAAACTGATCGTCAGGCTCTTCCCCTTCCTGACATGGGCCAGACCCACGAGACGGCAGAACCGGGCGGACGCCATTGCCGGCATCACGGTCGGGTTGGTACTGATCCCCCAGGCCCTGGCATACGCCCAACTCGCGGGGATGCCGCCCGTTACCGGTCTCTACGCGGCACTGCTGCCGGGCATTGTTGGGGCATTGTTCGGTTCATCGTCACTGCTTGCGGTCGGGCCTGTGGCATTAACCAGCCTGCTGACCTTCGCGGCGCTGCAACCGTTGGCCGAAGCGGGGTCCCCGGAATGGGTGGTGATGGCCATATGGCTCGCCCTCTATTCCGGGCTCATGCAGTTTCTTATGGGCGCGTTCCGCATGGGCATTCTTGCCAACCTGATCTCGAACGCTGTCGTTCAGGGATTCGTGAATGCGGCTGCCGTCATCATTATCGTTTCACAGATCCCTGCCCTACTGGGCTTCGATACAGGCGCCGGCGGAAACTGGCTATCCACTCTCTGGCAGGAATGGCAACACGCCCCCTGGCGGCTGGTCGCAACCGCCGGGTTCGGCCTCGGTGGCGTGGCAGCGTTGCTGCTACTCGGAAAATTGACCGCGCGCCTGCCTGCGGTGATGGTCGTTACACTGATTGGCATCGCCGGCAGTTATCTGCTGGGATTTGGAGAGCTTGGCGGCTCGGTCATCGGTCCGGTCGGAAGCGGACTTCCCCAGCCTTCATTGCCTCTGACACTCTCCGTTGACCAGCACCTGGCGCTTCTGCTGCCCGCTGCGATCATTGCACTGATCAGCTTTACCGAAGCGATGTCCAGTTGCCGCACCATGTCGCGAATAACAGGAGAACCGTGGGACCGGAATCAGGAGTTAATCGGTCAGGGTCTGGCCAAAATGGCCAGCGGCTTCAGCGGTGCCTTTCCTGTCAGCGGTTCGTTCTCCCGCACGGCGCTGAACGCCTACAGTGGAGCGAAGACCGCGAGGGCGTCCCTGATCGCCTCACTGCTCGTGCTGATCTCTCTTTTCGGGTTTACCGAGCTCCTGTATCACCTGCCGACCGCGATCCTCGCCGCCATCATCATCGTGCCCGTCACCCGGCTGATTGATGTCCGCTCGCTTACCCGATTGAGCCGTGAAAACCCCAAGGATGGCATGGTAGCTCTCGTCACCCTGGTGGTGACACTGGTCACCGTGCCAAACCTGTACTGGGGAATTCTGGCGGGCATAGCGGCGTCTTTGCTCGCCTTCCTTCATCATCATGCCGTGCCGCGAATCATTGAGCTGGGGGTTCATGAGTCAGGTGGGTTTCGTGACCGACATCTTTACCAACTGCCGCCCATTGCCGAGGGGGTTCTCGGGGTGCGTATGGACGCCTCACTCACTTACCTGACGGCACCGGTTCTGGAGCGCTCCATCCGCAAGCGAGTGGATGCCGCCCCGGATTTGAGAACCGTGCTGATTTCTGCATCCTCCCTGAATCAGGTCGACTCTACTGGCCTGGATACCCTGCAGGACATCTGGTCCTTTCTGGATGCAAGAGGCATTACCCTCTACCTGTCCGGCCCAAAACTTCCGTTGAGGGAGGCCCTTTCAAGGACAGGGCTGGCCCAACTGATCAAAGAGGAGAATATTTTCGCGACCGACGCGAAAGCGATTGAGGCATTGACGTAGAAGCCGGGGCCATCTCAGACGCAGCGTTCAGTGCGACTTCTCGACGAAAAAGGTCCATAACGGTGCCGGGCGCCCAAAGAAGTACCCCTGTAAATACACCCCCGGATGGTGGGTTTTCAGGAAATCAGCATGTTCTTGCGTTTCCACTCCCTCCGCCACAACTCGAACATTCATGGATTCACCTATACGTTTCACCATATCGACGATATCGGCGGACGTGGAATCGTTCAGCGCCGAAAGCACAAACGACCGGTCAATCTTGATTTCCGATATGGGCAATCGGCGCAATTGGGAAAGCGAGGAATAACCAGTCCCGAAATCATCCAGCGAGAACGTGCAACCAAAGTTCCGTATCTTCTCCATCTTTTCGACAACGGCGTCCACATCTTTCACCATCACGCTTTCCGTCAGCTCGAACGTAATCAGCGCGGGCGGGTAACCCGAGTCTGCAACCAACCCGAGGATCGCCTCAGCAAAATCCTCTTCCGCCATGTGCTTGGCGGAAATATTGATTGAGCAGCGGAGCTTTCGCGAATCTGCTCTCATCTGAGCCAACATTCCCAGGCACACGCGAACGATATGGCGCTCCAGGGCGACAATTTGCCGGGTTCGCTCGGCAAAAGGAATAAATTCGCCGGGCCCCAACAACCCTCTTTCCGGATGATCCCAGCGAACCAGAAGTTCGATGCCCGCCAGTTTCCGGTCCGGGCTATGCTGAGATTGAGCATACATTGCAATTTCGTTCTCGGTAATCGCTCGGGCCAGTTCCGACTCCACCGCCATCTGCCGCCGGATATTCTCGCTCATGGAATCTTCAAACACCGCAACAGCCCGGTTCGAGTCCTTCGCATTTCGGTGCGCCGTTTCGGCATGGCGTAAAGCCAGGGATGGCATGTCGGAGCTTTCTGTTGGGTACAGCGCAATGCCACCGGTTGCCTCTATCGTCAACACCCCTTCCGAGCGATAAGGCACGGGTTCCCGCAGAGACTCCTGAATACGCTCGAACACCTGCAGGGCTATCCGATAGGCTTCATCCAACGTCCACTGCTTTGGTGCCAGCACGATTCCAAACTCATCGCCCGACAGACGAGCGATGGAGTCGTCTTCATGGCAGGCATTCCTGAGCCTCTCGGCAAATGTCTGAATGACAATATCACCGCAGTCGAAACCAAAGGTCTCGTTTACATATCGGAAGTTGTTGATATCAACAACGATCACCGCAGTGGCCATGCCACCGTGATGACACAACTTCAGCACGGTACTCAGCTGGTCCAGGAAAAGCGCCCGGTTGGGGAACCCGGTAACGGGGTCACGCCAGGTCAGCTCTTCCAGCCGCTGCTCGGTTTCTTTCAGGTTGGTGATATCGTTGAAGACCGTCACGTAGTGGGTCACCTGGCCGTCCTCGGCCCTTATGGTGCTGATCGTTCTCAGCTCCGGATAAACCTCGCCATTCCTTCTGCGGTTGTAGATCTCCCCCGACCAGTGATTATGTACCCCCAGATAGTCCAGGATACTGGTACTGTTATGGCGCTTATCCACGCGCACATCAAGAACGTCATGATAACGACCTAACGCTTCGTCTTCGGAGTAACCGGTAATACGGCTGTAGGAGGGGTTCACTGCGGTGATTTTGCCCTCGTGATCAAGCACCGCGATACCTTCCGAGGTCGACATGAAGGCCTGCTCATAGAGGTTCGGTGAGTCAGCGGCCCGGTCCCGTTTCTGTTCCTGCATCAGGCGCCAGTTCAACTGGTCCAGTTGATGCAATCTCTCGCTTAACGTTTGATTGAGCTCGACCATGTGATCGAGCATGCCCTTCAGGGAAATGTGCGTGCGCACTCTTGCCCGCACGGAGGGGAGGCTGATTGGCTTACGAATAAAATCCACAGCCCCCGCTTCGAACCCCTTCTCTTCGCTGTCAGTGTCGATAAGTGCCGTGATGAAGATAACCGGAATGTGCTGAAGCTCCTGGCGTTTCTTCAGCCGTCGACACATTTCCAGACCATCCATGTCTGGCATCATGATATCCAGTAGCAATAAATGAGGACGTTCTCCCCTATCGAGAAGCCCCAACGCCTGTTTCGCACTGGTGGCCACGATAATGTCATGATCGTTTTTCAGTGCATCCGACAACACGCGTATATTGGTGGGTTCGTCATCCACGACCATGATCTTGGGTTTCACCTGAAAGAGGCGCGTTCCAATCGAGTCGTCTCGGTCCAGCTTAGATAGCAGGTCTGACACAGCTACGCCCCCCTTCCCTCTTTGCTTCATAAAGATACTGATCCGCTGTTTCCTTCAACTCTGAAGCATTCGTCCCTTTGTGAGGAACGACAGCGTAGCAACCGACTGACACTGAAAAGCCAGGGCAATCCTGCCCGCTTCGGCGACACTTTTCGTGCTCGTTTGCCAGAACCTCCTCCAGACGTTTGGCCGCCCGAACCGTACTGTTGAGCGTGGCACCGGGCAGCATTGCTACAAACTCATCGCCGCCGAGTCTTGCCACCAGATCGCCCGCACGGCCGAACGCCTTTTCCATGGACGTCGCCAGCAGTTGCAGGCAAACATCACCCTGGGCGTGCCCATGTTGATCATTAATACTTTTGAAATGGTCCATATCCACCAGAGCAAGGCCGAGGGAAAGTTCCTGTCGAAGCGCCCTCCGCCACTCCAGGTCCAACTGCTGCTCAAACATCCGTCGGTTGCCGATCCCGGTCAGTGTATCCCGCAACGCC
Source organism: Marinobacter sp. M5B (assembly GCF_042604615.1). Classification (NCBI taxonomy): domain Bacteria; kingdom Pseudomonadati; phylum Pseudomonadota; class Gammaproteobacteria; order Pseudomonadales; family Marinobacteraceae; genus Marinobacter; species Marinobacter sp. M5B. The sequence continues at coordinate 589,040 of NZ_CP156894.1, read as the reverse complement.
TGGGCGGCCAGCAAATTCGTCTTTCGCTTAAAATCAACAAAGGTTGAAACCTTGGCACTCAGAATGATCTTGTTGAAAGGTTTGAGGACATAATCAATAGCGCCTTCCCTGAACGCCTCTTCAATATCGCTGCTCTGGTCGGAAGCGGACATACAGATCACCGGCAGTTCCTGGTAGAGCGGGTCCGACTTCAAGCGTTTAAGAAACTCAATACCGTTGCCATCGGGCAGGTAGAGGTCGAGAAGTACAAGGTCCATGTCCGGCGAAAGGCATCGCTCTGCCTCGGCCAGCGTCTTGGCAACAACGAGTTCGCAGGCCGCCCCCAGTATCCCCACAAGACTGGCGATACCAGTGGGATTATCTTCCACAACAAGTACAACTGGCTGTTCTTCATTACTCATTGTCTGGCCTATCCCTCCAGTGGAACATCGTCCAATAGTGTGAGTGCGAGCGGGAAGTCATAGACCTCCAACGCTTGCCTCAGTTGGTTCGCCAGTTTCATCTCGCCGCTGGCAATGAGGTGATTCAAGATCACCCTCAAATCTTCATCTTCAGCGATACGATTGCCACCCAGTTTCGTCTTAACACGAGAGAGCACGATTTGTAACTCTGCGTCGGTTTCAGCGACATTGTCGCCAGAAGCGATCAAGCCAAAGTGCTGCTCCAAACGTCGGCTGTGCTCCAAGATCAGGTTGAGCAACTGGGGCAACATGGACAACGAGGTATGGTCCTCCTGGGCGTTCTCAATCAGACCAGCCACCTGCGCAAGCTCTGTATCGGCAATACTGGCAGCAGCCCCTTTGATCTTGTGCGCCATGTGACGGGCATCTTCCGCCAGCGTTGCCTTCCGGACATCAGCAACCATCTCCGCGGAACTGGCAATAAAGCTTCTGACACACCGAGTGAACAACGCTTGATCATCACTGAAAAGACGATCGTAAGCCTGACGTGAAATAAAGTCCGGCATGTCCGTTACCGCCACCTCCGTGTCGTTGAATACCTCACTCTCGTCGGACACCTCGGGCGTGTAAACCACTGACCGACGATCTTCAAAGTAGGTTTCCAGCAGTAACTGGATATCCTTGGGAACCACCGGTTTGGTGAGATAGTCCTGCATTCCCGCCGCCTTGGCCGTCATGCGGTCGTGATCGGAAATAGAGGCCGAGAGCGCAACGATGATCGAGTCATTTGCGTTGGCACAGCCATGGATCCGCTCGGTCACCTCCTGGCCGGTTTCACCGTCCAGGTGAAGGTCCATCAGTATAAGGTCGAAGCCCCTCTGCCCCAAGCGCTCAACGGCCTGGCCCCCTGTCTGGACAGACTGCACATTGACACCAAACGATCTCAGGTAACTCTCAACAATTTCGCAGTTCAAGGGCACATCGTCGACCACCAGCGCGGATAATCCGTCAAACTGGGGCTTGCCCCCTCCCCGCGAATCCGGCTTATTCCCATGTCTTTGGGAAAAGTGCTCGAAGAGCTTTGATGGCGTCAGGGGCTCAAAGGCCATGTGCCCGCCGGAACGCTCGAAGTCCGCCACCCAGTCCCGCCAATAGCCGGCAGAGGCAATGATCAGTATGGCCCAGAGCGGGTACCTGCCGGGATCGGTCAGGAGCTCGGTCACGAAACCGTCCAGCAGGCTCGGTTCCGTGCCTTCCATATCAATCAGGAAGAACCTGTCTTCGACGTCTTCAACCTTCGCAATACTCTCAAGGATAGCGGGCCATTGAGTCATATCATCGACGGTTTCAAGTGTCAGGCGCCAATGCTCCCGATAATCCTCGAGCAAGGCCAGATTGGCACGGAAACCGTAATGGAAGACGTGAATCGGCCTTCCCGTCCTCGAGGAACTTACTGTGCCATCATCCTGGGAGACACCTACAGGCACCAAAAGCCGGAAAGTCGAGCCCTTGCCAATGTCGCTCTCCAGGGTCAGCTCCGCCTTCATCAATAATGCCAGTCTTTGGCTGATGGCAAGGCCTAACCCGGTCCCACCGAAATTCCGGCTCGTGGATTCGTCCGCTTGCCGGAAGTTCTCAAAAATTCGCCCCTGGTCCTCGGGTTTGATACCCACACCGGTATCCACAACTTCAATTTGCAGATAGCCGCTTGCCTGACTCTCAGTCCGATAATCAATCCGGACATCGATACCGCCCTTGCGGGTGAATTTGACGGCATTACCGACAAGGTTGGTGCATATCTGGGAGATGCGTAGCAGATCGCCCGACACACGATTGGGTGTCGCGGGATCAATAGACACCCTGAGTTTTAGGCCTTTTTCTTCCGCAACAATGGCAAACAGGTCAACGCTGCGGTGAACCAGCGCATCGATATCAAATGGATGGATATCAAGCTCAATGTGATCCGCTTCGATCTTGGACAGATCAAGAATGTCATTCAGAAGTTGCAGGAGTGCCTCAGACGCCGAGAAGGCTTTCTTAACGAGCCGCCGTGGGTGATCCTCCAACCCGGCTTCCTGCAACAGCACCAGAACACCGATAATCGCGTTCATGGGTGTGCGGATCTCGTGACTCATATTGGCAAGGAAGGCCGTTTTGACGGTCACCGCCGATTCCGCCTCCTGCTTCTGTTCCTCGAGTTCCGCGTTCAGAACTTCCAGCTCCTTTTCACGCTGCACGATATCGGTTACGTCAATCGTGGTCGCCATGAAACACCGCTCACCCTGCAAAGTCACCGGGTGATAACTGACCACAACATCGCGGATCTCACCCTTGCGGTTTTCAAGCGAAGCACTGGCCTGAACGCTCTTCCCTTCCAGCGCCTGCTGATAATGTTTGCTGCGCTCTTTGACGAGGTCGGGGCCAAGCATCTGCTCCAGATTCTGGCCAATGGCCGCTTCTTTACTGAACGGGAACCAGTGTTCTCCGTAGGCGTTCATAAAACGACACGTGAGTCGGGAGTCCCAGACAGACACGGTTAATGGAAGGTGGTCAGTCAGCGTGTTGATGAAATTCAGGCTTTCCTGCAGCTCAGCTGTTTTCTCAACAACCTTACTTTCGGCGCGGCGGCGAGCATTGGCCATGAGCGCAAAGACCAGAAAAATCAGGGCATTGATAACAAGGCCGCTGACCAGAATGATAATGGGCTGCTTACCGGCATTGAACGTTTCAAAACGCCGGGTAGTCTGGACATCGAAATGCCACTGACGACCATACATATCGATCACGTAAGACGTCTCGAACATGGGAGTAGGGTCGTAATTGTCGCCACGGGTTTCAGCGAGTTCGCTGTACAGGCGGGATTCACCGTCCGTAACCCGAAAGTGAACAAGCCGGTTGACGTTGGCGAGCGTGCCTTCCATCAGTTTCGACATGATGAAGGGTGCGTAAACCAGCCCGCTGAACAATGACTCACGTTGATCGGCCGGTGGCACCTCTGCGGATTGGTAGAATGGCCGAAAGAAAAGGAACCCTGGTGTTTTTTTTTCATCCTGTACCAATACGATAGGGCCCGTGATCTGGGTTTGGCCGGTTCGCATTGCTTTGAGCGCGGCCTGGTATCGATTCGATTCATGAGCCATGTCGAGCCCGACGGCCGCGTTATTAGACGCCTCCGGCTCAATGTAGACAATGGGCCAGAAGTCATCGCCGCCATGGGAAGGATGCACCCGGAAGTAGGAACGCTCCTGTTGTTTTTCCGCGATATAGTTGCCCAGATTTTCCGCGGAGACACGCTCAATAACGCCGATACCATTGATACCCGGCAAACGCTCCTGAAGCGCCAGCACTTCGCTGAAGCGCTTCCACATTTCCAGGTTCACGCCGCCCTCTGAGGCACGGATAGCACCGGCACCGGACATCAATGCAAATTCGTACTTCTGCATCCGGTCCCGCAGCAGTTCATTAAGCTGTTTCACCTGATGGTCAAACTGCTCCCCGGCCTTCTCCTCTGCAATTCGGGACGAAACCTGCCAGGCGGTGAGGGTAAGCAGTAACGAGAGGGAAATCACCACCCAATGAAGTAAGGACAGTGACTGAAAGGACTTCCATGCGTTGAACATATCTCGGCCCACATCCTGTTAGGAACAACACGATAAAGTGTAGTTCAGTTTCGGAGTGAGCACGAAAGGATCTACGTCTCAAAAGACTAATAAATATATACTTTGAACCAGATGCACAAAAGGTTCGGGGTTCCGCCCACTACATGGCTTGCAGCCGGAATAAGGCAATTTTATTGATCTCGCTCAGGGCTCGCTGAAATTCCTGTTCGGGAGAGTTGTGAATGCGCTCTTCGAACGACGCCAGTATCTGGTGTCGATTACTACCTCGCACCGCCATCACAAAAATAAACCCAAACTTGGCTTTGTACGCCTCATTCAGCCTGACAAAGCGCTCAAACTCTTCCGGGCTGCAATCCTGAATGCCGGCACCGGCCTGCTCGGACGTACTGGAGGCTGTAAGCTCTCCACGCATAGCGGCTTTGCCTGCGAGATCAGGGTGGGCGTTGATCAAGGCCAACTGGGTGTCGCGATCCGCACTGAGAAGGATGTTGGCCATCCGCTCATGCAGGCTTTCGACCTCATCACATGTCTCATCGATGCCCATCTCATAGGCTTTATCCGCTACCCACGGTGAATGCTCATAGATGTCCGCAAATGCGGCTACGAAGTCCTCGCGCCCAAGGCTGGACGGAGTCAGGGTTCGAAAACGGCTCATTGTTTACTCCTGATACCTCAATGAATGCGATTGGCGCCCACGCTTCAGAGCGAAACACCATAATATCGTATACAATTAACACAGACACCAATGTGAGGCAATTCTTTTTGCAGGCCGGCAATATCTCTGGCTTCAGCATGGCGATCACTCACCACCACCAAGCCACAAAAGATCCACAAAAGACGACATTCATTAATTTATGGGATACAATATTTCTATATTGTGTATTCACTTATGATTGAATTATGTTACTCTTTGATAAGGTCATCGTGGCCACGGCGGGGAGGTGTTGTGACATTCGATCTGCGAACCTTACCCGCCCTCCTGCAACACACTCGACTTGCCTCAGTGTGTTTTTACCCGCCTCCCGGCGGGTTTTTTTTGCCCCTTCCCCAACCCCAGCGATGGCCTGGAGCTCCAAAAGGTGGCACGTGAGCGGATCAGGCTCGGCTAAACGGGGTCATTTCTCGTATACTATCCCACTACCGGATTTCGTACTTCCACCACCTCATTCGCGAGACATTATGAGCAAACAAGCGCAGCCCACCAAAAGCCCGAACCGAGCCGAGAAGAAACGGACGGGGGCGACAAGCGACACCATATACGCCCACATGTTCGACGCTATTCTTGAGCATCGCCTGGCCCCGGGAACGAAATTGAGCGAAGAGGCGTTGGGAGAAATTTTTGGAGTCAGCCGCACGATTATCCGGCGGGAGCTGTCACAGCTGGCACATGAGGGTGTCGTTTCCATTCGCCCCAACCGGGGCGCAATGGTGGCCAGCCCAAGCGTGGAGGAAGCCCGCCAGATTCTCTACGCAAGGCGTTTGGTCGAACGTGCCATCACAGAGCTTGCCGTTCAGCACGCCACTGAAGAACAGATCGATGAGCTGCGGGAGATGGTGACAGAGGAGCATGATTGCTTCGCCCGCGGGGATCGGGGCGCCGGTATTCGCTTGTCTGGCGAGTTCCACCTGAAACTGGCCGAGGCGGCAAACAACGCCCCCTTCGTTGGCTTCCAGCGCAGCCTGGTTTCGCAGACCTCACTGATCATCGCCCAATACGAAAAGGGAACCCGTTCGCACTGCTCCTATGATGAGCACAACCAGTTACTGGATGCGATATCCGCCCGTGACACCGACAAAGCCGTTTCGTTGATGATGCATCACATGGATCATATCGATGCGAAACTGAACTTTGATAACGAAAGCACAACCGATGACCTGCATGCGGTGTTTTCACACATCGGTTTTGCCCGGAAAAAAGCCGGCACAAAACAATAAGGCCCTGCCACGGCATCCGCGTACAGGACCGATATTAGTGCTCGGTGCTTCCCTCACATGGACTTCGGAAGCACCAGAATGGCCCGAAAATCATTAACATTGGTGCGAGTCGGACCCGTGATGATCAAGCCATCAAGCGCCTCAAAAAAGCTGTAGGCGTCGTTGCGGGCGAGATAGGTGGCAGGGTCAAGCTTCAAGGCCTGAACCCGCGACCAGTCATTGGGTCCGAAAATGGCGCCGGCGTTATCCTCGGAGCCATCAATACCGTCCGTGTCGATGGCCAAAGCGTGAATATTGGACGCTCCCTGAAGGACCGAGATGGCACCCAGGAGGTATTCGACGTTGCGACCTCCTCGCCCTTCACCGGACACCGTAACGCTGGTCTCGCCGCCTGAAAGGATCAACAGAGGTTCTTTGAGGTCTTTTTGCAGCTTCAACGCCATTGTCGCGTGCTCACCTCCGAGCTCCCTCGCTTCTCCTTCAAGATCGTCACCCAACACTCGAACATCCACACCGGCCAGATTTGCGGACGCTTCGGCGGCCCGAAGTGCATCACAGGCCCTGGCCTGAACGATCGTGCGGTCAAGTCCAAATTCGGGTGAATGCGGCTTGGGGGCAGTATCGTCGCTGACCAGGTGGCTGCGCACAGCCTCTGGAATATCAATGGAGTACCGCTCCAGTATTTCCAGGGCATCCATTGGCGTTGTCGCATCTGGAATGGTTGGCCCTGAGGCGATAAGCGCAGGATCGTCGCCGGGCACATCGGAAATCAGGTAGGTAATCACCCTCGCCGGATGGGCAGCGACAGCCAGGCGCCCACCCTTGACGCGCGAAAGGTGGCGCCGCACCGTGTTGATCTCCCGGATCGGGGCACCACAACGCAACAGCGTCTTGTTGATGGCTTGCTTTTGCTGCAGTGTCAGTCCTGGCGCCGGCAGCGTCATGAGTGCGGAACCGCCACCGGAAATCAAAGCGACAACAAGATCATTCTCGGTCAGCCCGGCCACCGACTCGAGCATACGCTGGGCAGCCTTCTCGCCCAATTCGTCCGGCATGGGATGAGAAGCTTCCAGTACCTCAATGTGACGACATTCCGCACCGTGTCCATACCGGGTAACAACGAGGCCGGAAAGGTCGGCGTCATCGTAGGTATCAGCCCACGTGCGCTCGAAGGCCGCAGCCATTGCCGCCGCCGCTTTGCCAGCTCCGATCACGACGGTACGTCCGGCCGGGCGCGGCGGTAGCTGGCCAGCCGAAAGCAGCGTATCGGGATGGACGGCGGAGACCGCCGTTGCGGCAAGCTGCCTGAGCCAGACATTCACTTCTGTCGGATGATCAAAGGACAGCGAATTGGACAAGGCGTGCATCTGCGGCTCCTCGCAACGGATAGAAATTAAAGAAACGACGTGGTACGCCGGCGCGCCCCAATCGCGCCCTAATGGCCGGTGCCGAATCGACACCGGCCATTGGGTTTGAGTGCAGCGCCGGCTGCTTAACTAGGCACCAATCTCGTGGTCTGCCAGTTTTTCCAGGGCCTTCACAATGCCTGCGTGATCCCAATCCGCGCCATTGTTCGCGGCGCAGGCCTGGAACAGTTGCTGGGCGTTGGCGGTGCCAGGTAGCGACAGGTTCAGGCTGCGTGCACTTTCCAGGGCCAGGTTGAGGTCCTTCTGGTGCAGGCGAATACGGAAGCCAGGGTCAAAGGTACGCTTGATCATGCGCTCTCCGTGGACGTCGAGGATCTTCGACTGGGCCAGACCACCCAGCAGGGCCTCACGCACTTTCGTTACATCCGCTCCGGCTTTCGACGCGAAAAGCAGACCCTCAGCCGCAGCCTGGATGGTCAGTGCTACCACGATCTGGTTGGCAACTTTGCAGATCTGACCGGCGCCGTGATCGCCAATATGGGTGATGGTCTTACCCATGACCTCAAGGACGGGCAGAGCCCGGTTAAAGCCTTCATTGGTACCACCTACCATAATGGTCAGGGTTGCGTTAACAGCGCCACCCTCGCCACCAGATACCGGGGCATCGACGTACTCACCACCAGCCTCGGTGATGCGCTTGGCAAATGCCTGGGTGGGGATCGGCGCAATGGAGCTCATATCGATGACCAGCGTACCGGGCTGGAGACCTTCAACGATGCCGCCCTCACCAATCAGCACTTCCTCAACATCGGGGGTATCCGGGACCATGGTGATGATAATCTCGGCCTGTTCCGCAACTGCCTTGGGGCTATCGACTTCTTTCATGCCCTTGGCCGCCAGACCTTCGTCCAGGGAGCCGTACTTAACGTAGGTCACCAGTTCGTGGCCTGCTTCCATCAGGTGTCCGGCCATGGGCCGCCCCATAATTCCGAGACCAATAAATCCGATCTTGCTCATAATCCTCTCCTTACTAACTTTTTTGTTGAATGACCTTATCGTGCGTTATCCAGCCAGCCGAGCCCTTCAAGCGTCGTCGTTGCAGGCTTGTACTCGCAGCCGATCCACCCCTGGTAACCCAGGCGATCAAGATGGCCGAACAGGAACGGGTAATTGATCTCCCCGGTGCCGGGTTCGTGGCGCCCTGGATTGTCCGCCAGCTGCACATGGCCGATTTTCGAAAGGTGCTTTTCGATGGTCGGGGCCAGGTCACCCTCCATGATCTGCATGTGATAGATGTCGTACTGCAGTTGCAGATTGTCGCTGCCCACTTCCTCAAACAGCGCCAGGGCCTGCTCCGTCCGGTTAAGGAAGAAGCCGGGGATGTCCCGGGTGTTGATGGGCTCGGCGAGCAACAGAATGCCTGCCGCTTTCAGTTTTTCGGCGGCGAAGCGGAGGTTGTCGATCAGTGTTCGACGGGCCTGTTCTTCGCTCACCGTGTTAGGCCGGATACCTGCCAGACAATTCAGTTGCTTACACCCGAGCACGGTGGCGTAGTCAATGGCCAGATCCACGCCTTCACGGAACTCTTCGACCCGGTCCGGGTGACAGGCAATACCGCGCTCACCAGCCGCCCAGTCACCTGCGGGAAGGTTGTGCAGCACCTGGGTGAGGCCATGGGCATCCAACTGCTTTTTGATGTCTGCCGCGGGAAAATCGTAGGGGAAGAGGTACTCTACGCCCTGGAAGCCTGCCGACGCGGCGGCCTGGAAGCGGTCGAGAAAATCCTCCTCGGTGAACAGCATGCTTAGATTCGCTGCAAACTTAGGCATTTTGGGGTCTCCTACTCGTCCATTTTTGGGTCTTCGCCCCCTCTACCTGTTGTTTTCCCACAGGTTCGGGGGCGATTGATTGCGTTGCTTAAGTCAGGCTGGCAATTGAGGTCGGCGCATCGGTGACGTTCTCTACCAGTGCTTCGAACTCGTTAACGCCGTCAAGATCGGTCCCCATGGCAATGTTGGTCACACGCTCAAGGATGATCTCAACCACAACCGGTACCCGGTGTTCCTGCATCAGTTGCCGCGCCTGTACAAACGCCGGGCCAATGTCATCAGGCTTGGTGACCCGCAACGCCTTGCAACCAAGGCCCTCGACAACCGAGACATGATCAACGCCATAGTCGTTAATCTCGGGGCAGTTGACGTTCTCGAACGACAGCTGCACGCAGTAGTCCATGTCGAAACCACGCTGCGCCTGACGGATCAGTCCCAGATACGAGTTGTTCACGAGGACATGGATGTAGGGCAGCTTGAACTGCGCCCCGGCAGCCAACTCCTCAACCATGAACTGGAAGTCGTAGTCCCCGGAGAGAGCGACGACCTCGGCCTCGGGATCGGCACGGCATACACCCAGGGCAGCTGGAATGGTCCAGCCCAACGGCCCGGCCTGACCGCAGTTGATCCAGTGCCGCGGCTTGTACACGTGCAGGAACTGGGCTCCGGCAATCTGGGACAGACCAATGGCGGTCACGTACCGGACATTCTTGCCGAACACCTTGTTCATCTCTTCGTAGACGCGCTGCGGCTTGACCGGCACGTCGTCGAAGTGAGTCTTGCGCAGCAGTGTCTGCTTGCGCTCCTGGCATTCCTGGGCCCAGGCTCCGCGATCCTTGAGTTTGCCTTCGGCGCGCCACTCCTTGGCCACGGTAATGAAGAGTTCCAGCGCCGCCTTGGCATCAGAGACAATTCCGTAATCCGGCCCGAAGATGCGGCCGATCTGGGTGGGCTCGATGTCAACATGAACAAACTTCCGGTCCTTGGTATAGGCCTCAATGCTACCGGTGTGCCGGTTCGCCCAGCGGTTACCAATACCCATCACGAAGTCGGACGCGAGCATGGTGGCGTTGCCATAGCGATGGGACGTCTGGAGCCCCACCATGCCGGCCATCAATGGATGGTCATCCGGAATCGTCCCCCAGCCCATCAAGGTCGGAACAACGGGAACACCCGTAAGCTCTGCAAACTCAACCAGAAGGTCGCTCGCATCACTGTTGATAACGCCGCCACCGGCAACCAGCAGGGGCTTGTCAGCCTCGTTCAGCAAGTTCAGTGCTTTCTCGATCTGCGCCCGTGAAGCCGACGGCTTGTAGGCAGGCAACGGTTCGTAGGTGTCCGGATCAAATTCGATCTCGCTCATCTGTACATCGATGGGCAGGTCAATCAGAACGGGACCTGGACGGGAGCTGCGCATCAACTGGAACGCCTGCTGGAACGCCCGCGGCACCTGGGCCGGCTCAAGGACGGTAACCGCCCATTTGGTCACCGGGCCGGCGATGGCCTGGATGTTCACCGCCTGGAAGTCTTCCTTGTGCAGTTTGCTGCGCGGCGCCTGCCCAGTGATGCAGAGAATGGGTATGGAGTCGCCCGTGGCAGAGTACAGCCCGGTGATCATGTCGGTGCCGGCAGGCCCTGACGTTCCGATGCAGACACCGATGTTGCCTGCTTTTGTGCGGGTGTAACCCTCTGCCATATGAGAGGCCCCCTCCACGTGGCGCGCAAGGACATGGTCAACTCCTCCAACCTTGCGCATGGCGGAATAGAACGGGTTAATCGCCGCTCCGGGCACTCCAAAGGCAATGTCGATACCTTCTTTCTTCAAAACGTGAACAGCTGCTTCTGCTGCGGTCATGCGAGTCATGGTGTTTCCTCCGAAGTAAGGTTGTTCTTGTATTCGAGGCGAAGCTCGTCCCGGCGCCTGAAACGTATGTGCACCGTCGGTAAAAGTTGAATGGAAAGTCAGCCGGTAGATCAGTCAGATAGGTCGAGGAGCACACGCACCTCCATTCCGTACTCGTCGCAGTTGTTCCCCGAGCCGCCGCGATCGATAACCAGGAATTCGCCTTCCCGATCCAACACCGACTGCACGGCGTGCCAGGTACCCGCGCGGTAATTCACTCCCTGGAAACCATCGGTGACAAAGGCGCGAACTTCATCAGGGCTGATCGTGTCGCCTGGGGGTGCGACAACAACCAGGAATCGCTCCTCGTGCAGAGGCATAAAGGCCTGGCTGCCTTGCGGGTGGCGCTCCAGGAACGACAGCTCCAGCGGTAACGTCACCGGCTGGCTGACAAAAATACTCACCAGAACCCGCGCCTCATCACCGAGCAGCTCCACTTTCGCCAGATCATGGTGGCGCTGGGTGCGCCCCGCATTGATGGGAAAGGAGTCAGCCGTGCGCCGGTCAATAACATCCCCGAATTCGGCGAATGCCTCCGGGCTCAACGGTTGTGCTTTGAGTTCCAGCATAAAAATGTCCTCGTCTCAGCTCAGCGCGAACCGAATCCGCTGAGTTTCATGTGCCGGTTCACGTCCTTGTAAAGCAGGTAACGGAACGGCCCCGGCCCACCGGCATAGCACGCTTGCGGGCAGAAGGCGCGAAGCCACATGTAGTCACCCGCCTCCACTTCAACCCAATCCTGGTTGAGGTGATAAACCGCCTTCCCTTCCAGCACGTAAAGGCCATGTTCCATCACGTGGGTCTCGGCAAATGGAATAACTCCGCCGGGCTGGAAATTGACAATGTTGACGTGCATGTCATGTCGGATGTCCTGCGGATCAACAAAGCGTGTTGTCGTCCAGCGCCCCTCAGTTCCCGGCATCTCGGTGGGCGTTATGTCGGTCTCATTGGTGACAAAAGCTTCAGGCACCTCAATACCGTCCACATGCTCGTAGGCTTTTCGCACCCAGTGAAAACGCAGCGGCGCATCGCTCTCGTTCAACAACTGCCAGGACGCACCCGGCGGGATAAAGGCATAGCCGCCCTCTTGCATCCGGTGTTGTTGGCCGGCGATGGTCAGGGTCATCTCGCCTTCAACCACAAACAGAACCCCTTCCGCACAAGCGTCCAGCTCTGGTCGCGAGCTGCCGCCCCCAGGGGACACCTCCATGATGTACTGGGAGAACGTTTCGGCGAATCCAGACAGCGGGCGTGAAAGCACCCAAAGCCGGGTTTTTTCCCAATGCGGCAAGGCACTGGCGACGATATCCCGCATCACGCCCCTGGGAATGATGGCGTAGGCTTCGGTAAAAACCGCACGGTCAGACAACAACTGGGTCTGAGGTGGATGCCCGCCAGCGGGAGCGTAATACGTAGGTTTGTTCACAGATCGATTGCTCATTGCTGCTCCTTGGATGAGAGCGGGTGGTGGTGCTCGGCCCAATGGCGAGCAATATCCACACGTCTCGTAACCCAGACACGATCATGGGCTTCTATGTGATCGAGGAATCGCTGCAGGGCCCGGAAGCGTCCCGGCCGGCCAACCAGCCGACAGTGGAGACCAACAGACAGCATTTTTGGCGCGTCCTCACCCTCGGCATAAAGCACGTCGAAGGCATCCCGTAAATACTGGTAAAAGTCCTCGCCGGTACCGAAGCCTTGCGCTGAAGCGAAGCGCATGTCATTGGTGTCCAGGGCATAAGGCACTACCAGGTGGTTGTGCATTTCGCCCTCACTGTCGTACTGACGGGTCCAGAACGGCAGATCGTCCCCGTAGTAATCGCTGTCGTAGAGAAAGCTGCCTTCGTCCAGCACCAGACGGCGCGTGTTCTCGCTGTCGCGACCGGTATACCACCCTGCCGGTTTCTCGCCGTATAAAGCCTCGAAGATCTCGATGGCCCGGCGCATGTGCGCGCGCTCTATACCTTCCGGAATATTCTGGTAGTGAATCCAGCGCCAACCGTGACAGGCAACCTCGTGCCCCAGCTCTTTAAACGCATGGGCAAGCTCGGGGTGCCGCTCAAGGGCCATCGCCACGCCAAATACCGTCAGCGGCATGCCGCGGCGCTGAAACTCCTTCAGTACCCGCCATACCCCTGCCCGCGAGCCGTACTCATAGATTGACTCCATGCTCATGTGCCGGCTTGGGTAGGCCTCAGCCCCGGCGATTTCGGACAGGAACTGCTCCGAATGCGTATCGCCATGCAGGACGCAGTTCTCCGCACCTTCCTCGTAATTGAGAACGAACTGCACGGCAATGCGTGCCCGGCCAGGCCAATTTGCATGGGGAGGCTCAGAACCGTAACCAATCAGGTCTCGGGGGTAATGGTCTGGATTAGCCGGATTCATCAAGCAACTTCCTTCTTCCAATCCGTTTGGCAGGCCGTTGGTACCAGCTCGCCTTCAATATGCATTGTATACTTAAATATACTATATTGTGTCCAACTCGAACGCAACACTCATTCACCCCAGTTCTTGATGATTTCGCGTTCTTCTTCGGTCATGTTCGTGGCGTTGCCCAACGGCATGTATCCGTTCGCCACAACCTCCTGGATCTTGGCCTGATGGCTGAGGATCTGATCAACCGCATCAAACGCAAATCCCGCCGGCGGAGCCGAAAACGCCGGGTTCTCAGGTTGCTTCGAATGGCATCCCGCACAGTGTTGCTCAATGGTCGCGCCCACGTTGGCAGCAAGGGGGGATTCACTTGTCTCATGCGTCGTCGTATTGGGCTCGGCGTTTGCCTGAGCCGTTGCCACCTGGGACTCTCCCGTGGGAGCGGCCACCCAGAACGCCAGCAGAATCAGCACACCACCGGCCAGAAGGTAGGAAGGTTGGGTTTTGCCCGCGTGCATCAGTACAAAGAACTGGCGGATAACGGCGCCGGCAAATATGAGCAGCGACATGACCAACCATGCCTGAGCCTCTGTATAGGCGAAGGCGTAGTGATTACTGATCATCAACAGAACGACGGGAAGCGTGAAGTAGGTATTGTGGACAGAGCGTTGTTTACCGCGCTTGCCATCAATCGGATTGGGCTCCTCGCCCGCCTTCATGGCATCGACCATGCGGCGCTGGCCCGGAATGATCCAGAAGAAAACGTTCGCGGACATGGCTGTCGCCATGACAGCACCGGTCAGAAGGAACGCAGCACGGCCAGCAAACAACTGAGTGCTTACATAGGCAACTATGACAAGCAGCACCCCAACCGCAATACTCAGAATGCCGTCCCGCTCCATGTTCGGGCTTATGCGCTTGCACAGATCATTGTATACAACCCACCCGAATACCAGGAAAAGCACCGCCGCAACGTTGGCCTGCCATCCACTTAACTCAGCAGCCCACTGCCAACTGCTATTGGTGTTCACCAGGTAGAAGCCTGGGTTGACCATGTAGAGAATAACGAACAGCGCGAAACCCGACAGCCAGGTGGTGTACGATTTCCAGAACGACCAATGCAGGTCGGCAGGCAAGGTACCCGGGCTGGTGGCGTACTTTTGGTTGTGATAGAAACCGCCCCCATGCACGGCCCACATCTCACCAAAAACCCCCTTCTTTTTGCAGTTTTCGGCCTGTGGCGGCTTGAGGCTGTTATCCAGCATCACGAAGTAGATTGACTCACCAATCCACGCAATCGCCGCAATCACATGCAGCCACCGCAACATGAAATTCACAAAATCCAGAATGTAAGCTTCCATTAACCTGTTCTCTTGTTCGCACTGTTGTATTGATGACTGACCATCTCGACTCAGCTACCGCGGTAGGTGGAGTAGCTATAGGGAGAAAGCAGGAGGGGCACATGAAAGTGCTGGGAGGCGTCAGCCACGCCGAAACGCAATGGGATAACATCGAGAAAGCGCGGTTCGTCAGCCTCTACGCCCTGGCGCCGGAGGTAGTCTCCAGCGTGAAAGACCAGCTCGAACTGGCCCTCGGTAAAGGCCTCACCTTCAAGTATCGGGGCATCGCAACGGCCATCATCATTAGTGGTGACTTCTTTCAGCAAGGTGCGCGATTCACCCTCCAGTCGGTAAACCTCGATACGAATACCCTGCCCGGGGCGTCCCAGCGAAGTATCCAGTACGTGTGTGGTAAGGCGTCCCATAAAGTTCTCCTGTCATGTGATGGCAGCTGGACCGCTGAAACCAGCGGCCCAATGGATCCGATGATGATAGCGCGGGTCAGAAATGGAACTTGACCAGTGCGCTAACAGCGTTCTCCGTATCTATGTTTGGGCTACCGAATTTATTACGCCAGTACGAGTACTCTATACCGGCATACAACACGCCAGCCTCTCCCGTGAAATGACCAAGGTCGAGTTTGAACTGCGGGTTGATGTGCAAGTCTGCACTCTGAGCACCGCTTACCCCCGATGAATAGTCGATAAAACCGTCAAAGAGAAACGCCGCGCTGCCCAGTTCGAACGGCACCCCCCATGTTACGGTCAGCTGCCAGTCGTCCGGCGTGTCGAACGCGGTGTTGTTTTCAACATAGTAGGCATTGGTGTTGAAGTATTGGAATCCAGGGATGTCCCAGCCCAATCCAAGACCGTACATGTAGTTGTTCGCCTCTACCCCACCATCGAACTCATACTGGGTTGCCAGGTAGACGTCATTAACCGGCCCGAAGCCCAGATCCTGGCCGCTTAGCCAACTCAGGCTCAACCGGGGCGCGAACTCCCCATAGGTGGAGTCAGCGTTACCGGAATCCCCCTGAACCTGATAGCGGTCAATGAAGAAGAACGTATCCCCCCAGTTGTGGGCGGTCACGTTTTCAAAGGTAAACACGGTCGCAGACTCTTTTTGAGAGCCAAAGATTTCATAGTCATCGCTATAAAGCAGCGACACACTGGAACTGCCGAAGAACTTTTCAGCGTGAACAACCGGAACAAACGCGGTGAAAACGCACGCCGCCAGCAGGATTTTTTGCAACAGTTTCATTTTTACTACCTCTCGTTTTGTTGTTTTGGGGTAAAACCTCGGGTTCGGGTCAACCGTGTGCCTTGATCACAGGAAGGCGAACTTGGCGATGAAGATGACACAGAGAACATACAGGCTGACGGATACTTTCTTCCTCTGCCCGGTAAGCAGCTTCAACGTGGCATAGGTAACGAAGCCCAGCGCAATGCCATTGGCGATGGAGAAGGTCAGCGGCATCATCACCACAGTAATGATGGCCGGAATGGTGTCGGTGATGTCCTTCCAGTCGATGTGGGCCATTCCACTCATCATCAGCATAGCGACGTATATAAGTGCGCCTGAGGTCGCGTAGGCCGGGATCATTCCCGCAAGAGGTGCAAAGAAGGTTGCCAGCAGGAATAGCACGCCGACAGTGACGGCTGTCAGACCAGTGCGACCACCCGCGGCTACGCCTGAAGCGCTTTCAACGTAGCTGGTTACCGGCGGGCAACCCACAAATGAGCCCAGGACACTGGATGTACTGTCCGCTTTAAGGGATTTGGAAAGGTTTTCTATCTTGCCGTTCTCGTCAACCAGGTTTGCACGATGAGCCACCCCCATCAGTGTTCCCGCGGTGTCGAACATGTTCACGAAGAGAAACGCGAGCACAACGCTGATCATTCCCACGTTCAACGCGCCCGCAATATCCATCGCCAGCCAGGTTGGCGCCAGGCTGGGAGGGAGCGACACAACACCGCCATACTCCACAAGCCCCATACTCCAGCCGATCCCCGTTACAATGAGCATGCTCAATAGGATGGCGCCAAACACATTGCGGTGGCTAAGCACCGCGATCAGCAAGAAGCAGATGGCGGCCAGTAGTGCCGAAGGCTCACCAAAAGACCCCATCGTCACCAGCGTCGCGGGGCTGTCGACGACAATGCCCGCCGTCTTCAGGCCAATGAGCCCGAGAAACAGACCAACCCCTGCCCCCATGGCAAAACGCAGGCTCATCGGAATGCTGTTAAGCAGCCATTCGCGGATTCGCGAGAGGCTCATAATCATAAACAGGATGCCGGAGAGGAAGACCGCGCCAAGGGCAACCTGCCAGGTGTAACCCATTTCACCAACGACGGTGTAGGTAAAAAACGCGTTGAGCCCCATGCCCGGCGCCAGTCCCACCGGCCAGTTGGCGTAGAACCCCATGAGCAGGCAGCCAAGTGCCGCCCCCAGACAGGTGGCGACGAACGCAGCACCATGATCAAGGCCGGCCGCAGCCATAACATTGGGATTAACGAAGATAATGTAGGCCATGGTTACGAAGGTGGTCAGGCCTGCTATCAGCTCAATCTTGACTGAGCTTCCATGCTGACGGAGCTTGAAAATGCGCTCGAGCCAGTCCGTTCTCGCTAACGCTCCGAGCGAGCGCTTCTGCTGATCGATGTTTTCCACAAGGTATTCCTCATCATTGTTGTTTTCTATCACCCAGAGCAGAGCCCTTGAGGCAGGTGATGGCTGGTTTGCCATATCGGCATTTCCTGACTTATCGGTCAGGAACCACAACTCCGATTATGCTTTTGTATACAACAATTGCAACAAAATTCTTATAACGATTGTGCACAAGAAAAAAGAAGGACCCGAAGAGGCGTGGTAGAAAGATTCTGGACCGAGGGTGGGCGCGCCCATCAGCGGCAACGGGCAGCCCACCAGTGGCACGCTATCGGCGGTGAACGGACATGCCCGCGCTGAAGGTTTCCTTCACCACGCGGTCATCGCCAAGAATCATGAGGGCAAACAGTGTTTCCTCGAGGCTCTTGGATTGCTTCAGGCGGTAACTGATCAGCGGCGTGGCTTCGTAATCCAGCACAACAAAGTCCGCTTCTTTCCCGGCCTGCAGGCTGCCAATCCTGTCATCCAGGTAGAGGGACCGGGCTCCGCCGAGCGTTGCAAGGTAAAAGGCTTTGAAAGGATCCAGTTTCTGCCCCTGCAGCTGCAACACCTTGTACGCCTCGTTAAGGCTTTGAAGCTGGGAAAAGCTGGTACCCGCCCCTACATCCGTGCCCAGGCCAACGCGAACCCCATGGGACTCCAGGTGCGCCAGGTCGAGCAAACCACTGCCAAGGAAGAGGTTCGACGTCGGGCAAAAGGCAACCGCAGAGCCAGTGTCGCCCAGCCGCCTGCACTCGTCGTCATGCAGGTGAACACCGTGTGCAAACACTGACCGTTCACCAATCAGGCCATGGTGGTCGTATACATCAAGGTAACCATCCCGTTCAGGAAACAGCTCTTTAACCCACTCAATCTCCTGTCGGTTCTCGGAAATGTGGGTGTGCATGTACAAGCCCGGGAATTCCTTGAAGAGCTTACCCGCCAGCTCGAGTTGCTCATCGGAGCTCGTCGGCGCAAATCGGGGCGTCACCGCATAGGACAAACGGCCCTTTCCATGCCAACGCTCAATAAGCTCCTTGCTGTCCGCATAACCGGATTCCGCTGTATCCACCAAATAGTCAGGCGCGCAACGGTCCATCAACACCTTGCCCGCAATCATCCGCAGGTTCAGCTTGGAGGCATGTTCGAAAAAGGCATCCACCGACTGCTTATGGACGGTTCCGAAGACCAGGGCCGTCGTTGTCCCGTTTCTCAACAGTTCACGGAGGAAGATCTCAGCCTGGGCATGAGCGTGCCGTGAATCATCAAACTGTCCCTCGCAGGGAAAGGTGTAGGTTTCCAGCCAGTCCAGCAACTGGGCGCCATAGGAGCCGATGATTCCCACCTGCGGATAATGGATATGGGTATCGACGAAGCCCGGGGTTATCAGGGCATCCTCGTAGTGGACGACCTCGATACCAGGAGACAGTGATGGCAACAGGCTCTCCGCCGCGCCTATCTCGACGACCGTGCCGTCCTCGACCACTAACAGGCCATCTTCAAAATACTCGTAGGAA
Source organism: Marinobacter sp. M5B (assembly GCF_042604615.1). Classification (NCBI taxonomy): domain Bacteria; kingdom Pseudomonadati; phylum Pseudomonadota; class Gammaproteobacteria; order Pseudomonadales; family Marinobacteraceae; genus Marinobacter; species Marinobacter sp. M5B. The sequence continues at coordinate 570,106 of NZ_CP156894.1, read as the reverse complement.
CGTTCCGCACCCACCACGCCCGGGTCGGCGATGCAGTGGAAAACAGAGGCACGGTAGGCTTTGCGCTGGGACATGGTCACTCTCGTCAGTCTTGTTGTCGCATTGGTATTGTTGGCGACGATTGGATTGCGTGTCTCAGGGAAATTTAAACAGGATTGGTAGCCTGGTCAATAAAAAACTGACCAATAAGTCAGGAAATTTTCAAGACCGAACGCCATTGAAGGCATACGACGGGCGGTATGCCAGGCATTCCGGAGTCAGGCGTTAAGGCTCGGCGAGGCCACAACCGCGCAGGATGACAGACGTCAGGAAATCCGCAGCGTGCTGAAAGTCACTTTCGGTGTATTCGCTCTTGTCCTCAATCGCGAGGATCTGGACCTGGAAGTCAGCGTAGTGTTGCGTGGATGACCAGATCAGGAGGATGAGTTGCACCGGATCAACGGGCGCCATTCGCCCCGCGTCGATCCACTGCTGAATCACACCCGCTCGCGCCTGCACCCACTCACGCATGGTCGTAGACAGATGGTCCTTGAGGACCGGCGCCCCCTGAATGATTTCCAGCGCAAACAGGCGCGATGCCAGGGGGTGGGTCCTGGATAGCTCTACCTTGGCGTGAATAAAACTGGCCAGGGTCGTGGCGGGGTCATCTTCTGGCTGTATCTTCGAGAACATCTCGTTCCACCGCCCCATGATGTCATCCATCAACGCGTAGTAGATGCGTTTTTTATTGCTGAAATAGTAAAGCACGTTGGATTTCGGCAGCCCCGCCCTGTCCGCAATCTTCTGAACGGTGGTTGCCCCGAAGCCGTTCTGGGAAAACTCCTTTTCCGCGGCCATCAGAATACGCTCACGATTGCGCTCACGGATTCGGCCCGGACGCACTTTCTTGCGCTTGCTGCCTGATGACGTTGTTCGCTTCGTTTCGGGGGAGTCTGGTTCGATTTGACGGGTCATGGTGTCGAGTAGCTTCAGGTTGGAACGTCGAGGCTCCGACGATAGCCGATCTCTGTGCGGCAATCAAAGGAATAGTCTTTACACAAAAAACTGGACTATTTGGTCAGGAAATTGTAAAAAGAATAACGGGCCCATGTGACTTTTGGCATCCGTGATGCGGCATCGCCTGTGCAACTACTGAAATCAATCAAGGGCTTACGCCAATGACTCTGATGCTCAGTCTTAAACAAAGAGAAAAGCAGAAAGAGACAGGCGCAAGTGCAGAAGAGCGGGAAAATTTGTGATCAGATTCTACTTGAACGGCCAACTACAAAAACTCAACCAAGTCGACCCGAATCTAAGCATCCTCGACTGGCTGCGCACCAGGAAGCGACTGACAGGCACCAAGGAAGGCTGCGCATCGGGTGACTGCGGGGCTTGCACCGTGGTGATCGGATCGCCCGATCCTGAGCAGTCCGGGCAACTCCGCTACGACAGCGTGAACAGCTGCATCGCGCTCGTCGGAAGCCTGCATGGCAAACATCTGGTGACCGTCGACGCGCTAACCCAGGAGCCAGCTCACCCGGTACAGAAGGAGATGGTGGAGTGTCACGGAGCCCAGTGCGGCTTCTGCACACCAGGCATCATCATGTCGCTGTTTGCCCTGCATACAGAAAGCGCAGCGAACGGTTCCGTGCCCGACGACGACGCCTTATTGGAGGCGCTGTCCGGCAACCTTTGCCGCTGCACGGGTTACCGGCCAATCATCGAGGCCGGGCGTCGGGCTTGCGTGCAAACGTGGGAACCCGGCACCGGTAACGCGGTTCTGAGCCGAAGCAGTGCGCTCAGCGGCCCGGATGGCGCGGCTCCGAACAACCCCGCGCCGGGCCTTAGCGGCATAGCCTGGCTGCAGAACCCCGAAATGATCGCCGACCTGTTAAGCGTACAGAATACGGCTGGCGAACTCACCGACGATCACGGCTACCGATACGATGCGCCAGCCACTCTGGACGCGCTTCGTGGACTGTGCCGCCAGTTTCCCAAGGCAAGGTTGATTGCCGGCGGCACCGACCTGTCCCTTGAAATCACCCAACAGCTCAAAGACCTTGATCACCTGATCGGTCTGAGTGGCATCAAGGAGCTGCAGGAGATCCACGAGGACGAAGACGGGATCTATCTCGGAGCCGGAGTGACCTACCGCGCCATGTTCCATAAGCTCGAGGAGCGTTGGCCGCACTTCGGGCCGATGCTGGAGCGCCTGGGTTCGCGCCAGATCCGCAACCGCGGGACTGTTGGGGGCAATATCGGGAACGCTTCGCCAATCGGCGACATGCCGCCCGCACTGATTGCACTGGGCGCAGAGCTCGACCTGGACAGCGTTGATGGCACCCGGCGCCTGCGCCTTGAGGACTTCTTCCACGGCTACAAGCAGACCGACCTCCAGCCTCACGAATTCATTCGGGGCACCTGGATCCCCAACCCGGCACCTAACGAAAAGCTGTTCATCTACAAAGTCTCCAAGCGCATTGATGACGACATTTCGGCAGTGCTGGGTGCCTTTTGGCTCAAGCGCGACGGCGACACCATCAAGGACTGCCGACTGGCCTTTGGCGGGATGGCGGCAACGCCAAAGCGGGCCAGTGGTGCTGAAGCGGCGCTTCGAGGCCAGCCCTGGAATGCAGACACGGTTGCGGCCGCCATTGCCGCACTGGAACTCGAATTTGAACCCATGACAGACGTGCGGGGGTCCGCAGCCTATCGCCTGCAAGTAGCCGGCAACCTGCTGCGCCGCGCGTTTTTGGAGAGCACTCAAGACACCACAACAACAAACCAGCCCCTCATGGTGACTGACTATGCGTAAACTACCTCCCAATATTCCGCGGCCCACCACAACGGCGAAAGGGCTGACAGGCACCCAGGCATTTCATGACAGTGCCTGGAAGCACGTTCGTGGACAGGCCCGCTATATAGACGACCTCCCCGAGCCCGCAGAACTCCTGCACGCGGCCGTCGGCCAGAGTACGCACGCCCACGCCCGTATCACCGCCATGGATCTCAGCGAGGTTTGGGCCTACCCCGGCGTGGTTTCGGTCATGACAGTCGAGGACGTGCCCGGCCATACCGACATCGGGCCGGTCTTTCCTGGCGATCCGGTTCTGGCCGGAGATGTGGTCGAACATGTGGGCCAGCCGCTGTTTGCCGTTGCGGCAACGAGTCATCGGGCGGCCCGCCAGGCGGCCCGACTTGCGAAAGTCAGCTATGAACCCCTTCCTGCCGCGTTGACCGCGGAGGCCGCGCTTGATCAGCAGTTGTTCGTGCGCCCCAGTCATACCCAGCTGAGGGGCGACCCGGATAAAGCACTTGCCGAAGCGCCGAATCGCCTACAGGCCCAGATGCACGTTGGCGGACAGGAGCATTTCTACCTGGAAGGACAGGCGTGCCTGGTAGAGCCTACCGAAGACGCGGGCGTGTTTGTTCATACCTCCAGCCAGCACCCCTCCGAGGTGCAAAAGCTGGTGGCCGAAGTGCTTGACCTCCCCATTCATGAAGTCCAGGTGGAAGTACGGCGCATGGGTGGCGGCTTCGGCGGCAAGGAAACCCAGGCCGCACCGCTGGCCTGTATCTCGGCCCTGCTTGCCCGACGCACCGGGCGGCCCGTTAAATACCGGATGGCGCGCTACGACGACATGGTACAAACGGGCAAGCGACACGACTTTTTCAACACCTATGACATTGGGTTCGACAACGAGGGTGTGCTGCGGGGGGCCGACATCATGGTGGCTGGACGCTGTGGCTTTTCGCCCGACCTGTCCGATGCCATCGTCGACCGCGCCATGTTTCATTCCGACAACGCCTATAGCCTGGGGCAGGCGCGTGTTGTTGGCCACCGCTGCAAAACCCATACGGTTTCCAATACCGCCTTCCGAGGCTTCGGTGGCCCCCAGGGCATGATGATCATTGAGCGGGCAATGGACGATATCGCCCGCCATCTCGGCATGGACCCGCTGGATGTGCGCAAGCGCAACCTGTACGGACCTGGCCGTGATGTAACCCACTATGGTCAAATCGTCGAGCAGCACGTTTTACCGGACCTGATCGACACGCTCGAGGCCAGCTCGGACTACCGTCAGCGTCGTACCGAGATTTCCAGGTTCAACAAAGAAAACTCGATCCTGAAACGGGGTTTGGCCCTGACACCGGTGAAGTTCGGCATTTCATTCACGGCCAAGCACCTCAACCAGGCCGGTGCACTGGTGCACGTTTACACCGATGGCAGCATTCACCTCAATCACGGCGGCACCGAAATGGGCCAGGGGCTTTACATCAAGGTAGCCCAGGTCGTAGCCGCAGCCTTCCAGGTAGACCTGGACCGGGTAAAAGTGTCCGCGACCCGGACCGACAAGGTGCCCAACACCTCACCAACGGCTGCCTCCTCGGGCACTGACCTGAACGGCATGGCTGCCCTGGATGCCTGCGAGAAAATCAAGCAGCGCCTGGTCGAGTTTGCCGCCGAAACCTACGGTGTGAGCGCGGACTCGGTACGGTTTGAAAACAACCAGGTCAATGTCGGTGAGCAGCAGTTCGGCTGGGCGGAGTTCGTGCAGCAGGCTTACATGGCGCGGGTTTCGCTGTCTTCCAACGGGTTCTACAGTACACCCAAGATTCACTATGACCGAGAAACCGGTCAAGGCCGGCCCTTCCTGTATTACGCCAACGGGGCTGCCTGCGCAGAGGTGGTGGTTGATACCCTCACCGGAGAGTACAAGACCATGCGGGTGGACATCCTTCACGACGTGGGGCAGTCGCTGAATCCGGCCGTGGACATTGGCCAGATTGAAGGCGGCTTTGTTCAGGGCATGGGCTGGCTCACCACCGAAGAGTTGGTATACAGCGACGAAGGCCGACTGTTGTCCAACGGCCCGGCGACGTACAAAATCCCGGCTGTGTCAGACGCGCCACCGGATTTCCGGGTGGCCCTGCTGCCTCACAGCCCCAACCGGGAAGCCACCGTATTCCGCTCAAAGGCTGTGGGCGAACCGCCACTCATGCTGGGCATGGCAGTATGGTCTGCCCTGCGTGACGCTGTTTCGAGCGTGGCGGACTATCGCTACAGCCCGCCCCTGGACACGCCTGCGACACCAGAGCGGGTGCTCCAGGCTGTCACGGCAACCGAGCGCTGGGTAGCAGCTCAGGGGGAACCGTCATGCAAGAACGCCTGACCTGGATCCAAGCCGTTGCTGACTGCGAACGTCGCGGTCAGCCCTATGTTTTGGTCACGGTACTGGGCGTAACAGGCTCGGTACCACGGGAGCCGGCCAGTAAGATGGTCGTCACCCGGGAACACAGCTACGACACCATCGGCGGCGGCCACCTGGAATACCGGGTGATCGCCCGCGCCCGCGAGCGCCTGGCAAACCACGAATACAGCTACGAGCTGGCGCACTTCCCTCTGGGTGCCAGCCTTGGACAATGCTGTGGTGGTAGCGTGGCGGTCCTGCTGGAGGCCCAGTCCGGCGGCGATGCCCGCCTTGTGGTCTTTGGTGCGGGTCACGTCAGCCATGCCCTGATGCGTATCGTGGGTGATTTGCCCTGGCAGATCACCTGGGTCGACTCCCGGCAGGAATGTTTTCCGGACAGGACGCCCGACAACACCACGGTTCATTGCACCGACGACCCAGTTGGGGACGTTCCCGAACTGTGCAGCAACGCCCATGTACTGATTCTGACCCACAACCACGCACTGGATTATGACCTCTGCCAGGCGCTGCTGAAACGGGACGATGTGCGCACGATCGGCCTGATCGGTTCGCAGACCAAGGCGGAGCGTTTTCGCCAACGCCTTGCTCACCGCGGGTATACCGAAGCCGATATCGACCGCATCCGGTGCCCCGTCGGGCGCAGTGACATCCCGGGTAAGCGGCCCATGGAAGTCGCGGTGTCCATTTCCGCCGAGCTTCTTAGCCTGGTCGCTTCCGACACGGCCGAGAAACCATCAAAACGAGGCCTCTCCTGGGGGGCTCTCAAAGCGCTTACAAAAGAAGTTAAGCCTAACGAGGTTGAAGTCGCGGGCCAGAAAACGTAACCCAGCAGACAACCTACATCGCTGCCAACCCCGGGCTGGCGCCCGCTTGAGCGCTGGCCCGGCAAATACCCTGTCATTAAAAGTTCAATTTGCTCACAATTTTTATTGACAAGTAATACATATTTGTACGAAGTTATCGGTCATAATGTATACAACAAAGAGCTGTAGAAATGACCGAAACAGACCACAGATTATGGATTCGCAATCCGCTTGCCTGCTCTGACCCAGGCGCAGCCGGCGGTATTGTCGTCACGGGAACAAGAATTGTGGAAAAAGTGGCCGGGGGGCAACAACCTCACCAGCCCGTTAACGAGACCTTCGATGCTTCCGGGCATGTCCTGTTACCCGGCTTGGTAAATACCCACCATCACTTCTACCAAACCCTGACCCGAGCCTATTCCCCCGCGCTCAATAAAGAGTTATTTCCCTGGCTGACCACGCTTTACGATGTCTGGGCCAATCTCAACGACAGCCAGATGGCCCTGGCCAGCGAGTTGGCGATGGTCGAGCTGCTGATGTCGGGATGCACCACCGTAGCGGACCATCATTACGTCTTTTCCGGTGCCTTGGTAAACGCGATTGACTGCCAGGTCGAAACCGCCCAGCGCCTTGGCGTTCGTGCGGCACTGACTCGCGGGTCCATGAGCGTCGGGCGCGACGATGGCGGTCTGCCGCCACAGACCGTGGTGCAGGACGAGCAAACCATTGTCGATGACAGCCAGCGTCTTATCGACCGTTACCACCAGCGTGCTGAAGGGGCCATGACCACCATCGCCCTGGCGCCTTGTTCACCGTTTTCAGTCAGCCGGGAATTGATGCGCGAGAGCGCGCGGCTTGCAGAGAACAACGACGTTCGCCTCCACACCCATCTTGCCGAAACCGAAGATGAGACCGCTTACTGCCAGAAGCTGTTTGGCATGCGCCCGCTGGATTATCTCGAGGACAGTGGCTGGCTCACCGATCGCACGTGGCTGGCCCATGGCATTCATTTCAATGACGACGAGATTCAGCGCCTTGGCCGTGCAGGCACGGGCATCGCTCACTGTCCCTCGTCAAACATGGTTCTGGGCTCAGGGCTGTGCCGGACCCTGGAACTCGAAGCGGCGGGCTCACCGGTCGGATTGGCGGTCGATGGATCAGCATCGAGCGACCACTCGAACCTTGCCTCGGAAATGCGTCAGGCACTGCTTCTGGGCCGCCTGCGTTACTCGCCGAGCCAGGTAACACACGAAGCCGTCATCCGCTGGGCAACGCAAGGCTCGGCCCGTTGCCTGGGACGAACCGATATCGGTGGACTGGAGCCAGGCCAGCAGGCTGACCTGGCGCTGTTCAAACTTGATGAGCCGCGTTTCTCAGGCGCGGAGAATCCACTGGCGGCGTTGCTGCTGTGTGGTGCACAACGCGCTGACCGGGTCATGGTCGCCGGGCGCTGGAGAGTGACCGGCGGCCTGCCCTGCGACGTCGATCTTGACGCGTTGATGGCACGCCATGATGAAGCAGCCCGCCAACTAAGGAGAGCTATTTAGAAAATCTTTGTAGAGCTATTGGTAGTCAACAGTCAGGCATTCCTACAAAAACAACACCTAGGAGAGACTCATGACAACAAGTACATCCGAACGGCCAGATACCGGTCCAGGTGACCGTTATAGCACCCGCGACGTTAATTCCATGCCGCCCTTGCGCCGCGCGATACCGCTGGGCATTCAACATGTTCTGGCGATGTTCGTTAGCAACGTGACCGTGCCAATCATCATCGCCGGGGCGGCGGACCTGCCTCCCGATCAGACGGCTTTTATGGTTCAGGCCGCGATGTTTGTCGCAGGCATCGCTACTCTGTTGCAGTCCCTGGGCCTGGGGCCCATCGGTGCTCGCCTTCCTATTGTTATGGGGACCAGCTTCGGATTCGTACCGGTCCTGATTCCCATAGCCATCGGCATGGGGTTGCCCGCCGCCCTTGGAGCGGCGTTGTGCGGTGGCGTCGCGATGGCGCTAATGGGGTTGTTTCTTCCCTGGTTCCGGTTTTTGTTCCCGCCAGTGGTGACTGGAACCTTTGTCGTGATGCTGGGCATTCTGTTGATGCCCGTTGGTCTTGCCTACGCCGGTGGTGGTTTCGGCGTGTCGGATTTCGGCGCCCCCCATCACATCGGACTGGCCTCGCTTGTTCTCGTCGTAACCGTGGGACTTCATCAGTTCGGCCGAGGTATCTGGAGTGAAGTTGCCCCACTGGCCGGCTTGCTGGTTGGCTTCGTTGCTGCCGCGGCTTTTGGCTATGTCGATTTCTCCAAGGTGGGCGATGCCGACTGGGTGACGTTCCCCACCCCACTGGGCATTGGTATCGAGTTCCATATGGCCGCCATCATCCCCGTGGTGGTGCTGTCGCTGGTCACCGTGGCCGAATCCATCGGCGATATAGTGGGTACTACAGCGGGCGGGCTGAACCGTGAACCCACCAAGAAGGAGCTCTCCGGCGGTGTCATGGCCGATGGCATCGCGAGCGTGTTTGCCGCTGTTTTCAATGCGTTCCCCCAGATCAGTTTCAGCCAGAACGTAGGCATGGTTGCATTAACGGGCGTCGTTAGCCGCTATGTGGTGGCGATTGGCGGCGGATTCCTGGTGTTGGCCGGCCTGTTGCCAAAGCTCGGCGGTCTCGTTTCCAGTATTCCCAACGCGGTGCTCGGCGGTGCGGTACTGCTGATGTTCGGCATGATCGCCAGTGCCGGCATTAAGATGCTCAGCCAGGTGCCGTTCGACAAGCGCAACATGCTGATCATTGGCACCTCTCTGACCATCGCAGTGGGTTTGCCAGCGCAAGAAGGGCTCTATGCCAACCTGTCCGAAAACCTGCAAGCGATGATCGAATCCGGTTTGATCCCCGGGGCCATTACCGCCATCGCGCTGAACCTTATTCTTCCCAAAATCCCAAACCCGGTGCCCGATAGCTCTGAGTGCCCTGAAAGCTCCAAGAGCACGGAAATGAGGCCGGACTCACTTTGAATATCTGGGTGATTGAGGGCCGAACGGCCATGTTTCCCAGCGATAAACCAAGGATAACTCGATGAAAACAAAACCAGTGCTAGGCTTAACAGACGTCAATCTGATTCTCGACGCGGCTCAGAAAGAGGCCGACGCCAACGGCTGGCCGGTAACCATCGCGGTAGCGGACGATGGCGGCCATGTCCTGGGGCTGCGTCGGCTGGACGCAACGGCGCCATTCACCGCGCATGTCGCCATGGAAAAGGCCCGTAGCGCCGCCATGGGCCGAAAAGAGACACAGATTTTCGAAGACATGATCAACAATGGGCGAAATGCTTTTCTTTCAGCACCGCTCCAGGGGCTTCTCGCCGGCGGCGTGCCGGTGATCCTGGACGATCAGGTGGCCGGAAGCGTGGGAGTCTCCGGCGTCAAACCCGATCAGGATGTGCGGATAGCCAAGGCTGGCATTGAGGCGATCACCTCATCCGTGAATCGCCTTTGAAAAGTGGATTGCCCCATTAACCACTGAAGCCATCGCACTGGAGTATCCATGAGCATTCGCCTAAAGCTAATCATCGGAATGGGGGCAGCACTGCTTGCCAGCACGTTGCTGTTGGTTTCCCTTAATATCGTCCAGATGCGAGGGCTTCTTGATCGATACCTGCTCAACTCCGCCCTGCCATCCAGTCTGGAAGCGATAGCAAACTCCGTTGAGCGCGACCTCCAGGCGCCTATTACAGCGTCACGGCTGATTGCGGGGAACAGCTACCTCAAAGAGTGGATCGGTGACAACGAACCACAGCAGGGGCTCGACCCCGCCACCCGATATCTGGAGGGAGTCAGGCGCAGCCAGGAAGCCGCCTCCGCCCATTTCGTGTCGGTAAATACTGGCAACTACTACACCCATCAGGGCATCGACAGGGTGGTGACTCCCCAGGCGGACCGCTGGTTCTATAATTTCCTGGAAAGCGGCGAGACCATGGAGCTATCGCTGGACGTGGACAAAGCAACGGGTAAACCTACCCTCTTCATCAATGCCCGCATGGAGGATGGCGGCGAGGCTATCGCAGTAACCGGCGTCGGAATCGGGCTTGATCAGATGGCGGAGCGAATCAGGGAATTCCGCTTTGGTGAAACCGGTATCGTTTACCTGGTGTCTGAAACCGGCCAGGTCAACATTCATCCTGACCTGCAGCAAACAGATCAGCCCCTATCGAAGGTTATTTCTCCAACGGCCGCCGCCGAACTGTTGAAAGACCCGACATACCATCTGACCGAGTTTGATCGTGATGGCCGTCGCTTCATCGCCGCCAGCTTGCCTCTGTCGATCACAGACTGGCGTGTCGTTGTAGAGGTTCCGTCTACCGAGATCTACGGCGAAGCCAGCCGGGCCAACCAGACCTCCTTGCTCGTCGGCGTCCTCGTGGCTCTTGTTTTCCTCGGCATCATAGCTTTGGTCGCCACTCGCATGACGAAGCCACTGACGAAAATCACTCGGGCGTTGACCGAAATTGCCAAGGGTGGCGGCGATCTCACCCAGGAACTGGCGGTTGAACGCAAAGACGAGCTGGGCCAATTGGCGACCGGGTTTAACCAGTTTGTCGGGGCACAACGAGAGATGGTTCGGGGTCTTTTGGAGACGGCAATCCGGCTCAAGGCCTTTGTCGATCAAACCTCCACCGTGATGACGGCCAACACCGACCGGGCCAAGGAACAAAGCAGCCTGACGGACTCCGTCGCCACGGCGGTGTGCGAGATGGAAGCCACGGTTCAGGAGATTGCCAAAAGCGCCACGGAAACGGCAAACCAGCTGGAGCAGGTCGGCAACAGCGCCAGTGACATTCGTGAAGGCATGTCGCGTTCCATCGCCCAGGTCGAGGGAATGGCGAATAACATCCGCGAATCGGCCTCGGCGATCCAGCAGTTGGCTACCGAAGCGCGGGATATTGGCCAGGTGATCGAAGTGATCAATGCCATATCCGATCAAACCAATCTACTGGCTTTGAACGCAGCGATCGAAGCAGCACGTGCTGGTGAACATGGGCGCGGGTTCTCGGTGGTTGCTGACGAAGTTCGCAGCCTTGCACAGAAGACGCAATCATCTACCAAGCAAATTCGAACCATTATCGAGCGTTTGCAGGAGGGCTCCGAGCGTGCGGTCGAGACGATGGCCACAAGCGAGAAAGCCACCGAAGAAACCGTCAGCACTTCCGCCAGCATGGGCAAAGCCCTGGATGGAATCGGCGAGAACGTGGACCGGATTGTAGAGATGAGCCACCAGGTGGCTGCAGCAACCGAAGAACAGAGCTCCGTCACCGAGGAGATCAGCTCAAACGTTCAGGACATCTCTCATCTCAGCGCACGTTCGAGTGAGGACATGACCACAGCCAGCCGTGAAATCGAAGAATTACGTGCGATGGCGGAAAAGCTTGAAGCTCAAATGAAAGCGTTCCGGCTCGACCGTGAAGACTGACTTAATGAAGAAAAGATTCGGGCGCTATACAGCTCATCCAACAACGACTAACTAGAGGGAGCCATCAGTGAAACAGATATTCGCCGCCTGCCTGCTGTTTGCCTTGACCGCCCAGGCAACTGCGCAGACATACGTGGTTGGAGTAGAACAGGGAAACTTCCTGCCCCATTACGGGGTTGACGAACAAGGCCAATACAATGGCTTCGCCCGTGAACTACTGGACCTTTTCGCCGAACATGCCGGTGTAACCTTCATCTATAAACCCTTGCCGGTCGATGAATTGATGCCGGCCCTCGTTGAAGGCGAGGTGGACTTCAAGTACCCGGATCATCCCGACTGGGCCCGTTCGGCAAAAACTGAGGACAGGATCAGCTACAGCCGCCCCGTCGTGGAATATGTTGACGGCGTTCTGGTGTCTCCGCGGCGACTCGGCCTGGATGGGGACCACCTCAAACGCATCGGCCTTGTCGATGGCTGGACGGCCCGGGGATACGAGGAAAAGATCGAAGCCTCACAGATACTTCCGGTGCCCAGCGACAGCCTGCCCGAAATGATTCACCAGGCGTTGCTGAAGAACAGCGACGGCGCTTACTACAACGTGGTGGTCGCCCTGCACCACATCAACAATGTTCGGGTAAGACCGGGCGTTCTCGTGTTCGACCCCAACCTCCCGCATACCCGAAGCTCCTACCGGCTTTCAACGATCAGGCATGGGGATTTTCTGCCACGCTTCGACAGTTTTCTTGATGAGCGCCACGAACAGGTCGCGGCGATCAAGGCCAAGCATCGGGTAGAGGCCAACATTGGCACCGAGTACTTTGGCATGGAGCAATGGAAAGTGGACTTTCTCAAACGGCAAAAGGCGAGAAACACTCAGTGACACTGCCCCTCTCGCCGTATTCTTGCCCAAACAGACCAAGGCTATTGAGGGCACAGCTCCGTTTCCAGCCAGCGGCGCACTTCATGCCGGTGACGCCTGCGGTTGAGCTGTTCACTGTGGATATCGCGGGGGAAAATTTCCGATGCACCGTCATGTCTTAGCCAGAAACGCCGGCGTACACCCACGGCATAGCGGCTGGGGCCGTGAACCACTGCGGCCCGAATTTCTACAGCAGTAACATCCTCGAACAGGTAGTCGCTGTCACTGTCGCTATCGTCACTTCGGCGGCCCAGGATAATGTTGCGAAACGAACCCAACACCAGGTACCCGCCGGGCTGCAACGGCCCCTGCCGCAGTACCTGGTGTACATTGCTGTCGTCTGCCCCAACCCGGCGATACTCGGTAACGGTCAGGGTTCTCTCTTCACCGCTACGGGTTTGCAGCACCACCTGCACACACTGCACATGGATGGTTTCCTTGCCCATATTCACCAGCAGACACAGGGCGTCCGGGTTCTCGTTCTGGGCATGGTGAATAACCATATAGGGGCGGTTATTGCGCTGATACTGGATCAGGAACAACTGAAAATAGACGATCCAGATAACCGCCATGACGGCGCTGCTGATGGGGCTTATGTATTCCATTTGCTCTCCTGGTTCAGCCGATGTATCCATGGTCATGTTCTATCGCGACACCGGAATTTCAAGCCCGGTGTCTCGACAGGTTAGCTGATTCTGGAACAACGACTGGGAGGCAACCCCCTATGCCCCCGCGATCAGGAACTCCTTTAACACCGTGTTATACCAACGTGCATCCTCCATATAGGGCGCGTGCCCCAAGCCGGCCAGTTCCACATGCCGCACATCCGGTATCCGGTCCAGTAGCGGCTGAGCCTTGGTCAGTGGCGCCACCTTGTCCTCATCGCAGGTAATGACCAGCGTGGGCGCCTGGATTCTGGTCAACTCGGGTTGCAGGTCTTCGGTCTGTATCGCCCAGGCGGCGTTGGCAACGCCTTCTGAGCGGGATTCCGCAGCAACTCGCGCCACTTTCCGGAAAATACGCTCGTCGGTGCCCGCAGGCAGCATGCCTTTTGCCCGCCGCTCACCGTAGACCTCCGGCGGAAGGTCCCGGAGCTCTTCAAGCCGGCGCCGATAGCGCTCGTTGGCGCCACCACTCTGCCCCAGACCATGCCCGGGATGGGTGCAGGACAGCACCAGCCGCTTGATCAGTTGCGGTTCAAGCACCGCCATTTTCATGGCCACCAGCCCCCCCATGGAATGGCCAACCACGTTGATGGGCCCTGGCCATACCCGTTTTGCAAACGCGCTCGCCACGCGGGCGAGCGCCTCGACCGTATTGCCAGCGGCGTCCGATTTGCCATAGCCGGGCGCATCCCAGGCGACCATTTTCATGTCCGGCGCCAGCTCACTGAACTGGTCCTGCCAACTGGACGCATTGCCGTTGAGGCCATGAAGGAAGAGCACCGGTTCACCGTCGCCACTTTCCAGAAAGCTGACCCAACCGTGGTCCAGATTGACCCCGAATCGCGGAGCCGCGCCTTGTGTACTGCGTGCATCGTTCATGTGGGAACTCACTCTGTGTAGCGTGTCCTGGATCAATCAGTCCATGTCCGCAAACGGGTCGTCTTCCGCTCCGGAGCCCTGGAGTAACTCGTTCTTTTCCCGCGGTTCACCGCTTTCTCCACGGTCGGACTCGTTGTCCAACGGGAACAGTGCCCGTTCCTTCTCACCCGCCAGCAGGTATCGGGCGCCGGCTACCGACATCTTCTGGCCGCTGTGGCCGATGCCGTAGACGGTTTCCAGTTCCCAGTTGAATTCCGTACCCAGTTCTTCCGCCTTGGCCTTGTTCGCGGCGTAGAAGTTCTTGCCCTTCTCCAGGCGGTGGGCACCCTGGGCGATGGCGATATCCAGCTTGCTGAGCAGGCGGTGGGAGGGGTCGTTGTCGGCAGTGCCGAGCATAACGACGAGGTGATGCGCATAGGAGGGCTTGAGATCGTCTTCCTCAACACCGGTATTCTTGAGCCCGTAGCGCAACGGCAGGGTCCAGTCCGGGAAGGTGTAGGTGCCGGAGTTGGCGGCCACGGCGGTGCCAATCCGGGCCTGCGGGTAGAGCATCACCATGCGGGTGACAAACTGGGCACCGCTGCCGTGGCCCCAGATGTCGTATTCGGTGGCCTCCAGCGCGAAGGCGTCCCGCAGCTTGTCGAACGCCCGCTCCAGAGCGGCGAAAGAGGACTGCTCTGGCGGGTTCCTCTGCCCCTTGGTTTCGTCCACCGAGGACGAATCCGGCGTGACCCAGTTACCGGTCTGGTAGCCCCAGCCGGTCGGGAAGTCGTCGTCCGATATTTCCGGGGCCATAATCAGCACATCGTATTCATTGGCGTAGGCGCCCCAGTAATCCCGGTACACATCGGCATCACGGCGGCCGCCGTGCATTACCATCATCACCGGCGTATCGGCGGTCAGTTCGTCCGGGCGTGTGTACCACAGCCGCATGTCCACCGGCTTTTCCGGGGTGCCGGCCTCGACCACGATCGAGCTGTAGCGCTCGAAGGTTTCCGGGTCAAAAAGGTCGGATTCACTGTCTTCCGAATAGGCGACAGGTTCGGTTGTGACTGCCTGACAGCCCGCCAGCAGCGAGAAAAGCGCGGCTAAAAAAATGGCGATCATCTTCATGGCGCAAATTCCTTCCTATTGTTGTTTATGGATGCTTTGCCTGATGGCTGAAAGTCCGTGCCTTCCAGCATTTCACAAAGGTGGTATCGATGATTTCCGGTTTGGGAACCTCTTCCCGGCACTGCTGTTCCGCGACAGGACAGCGGGGATGGAACGGGCAGCCGGATGGCCGGTTCATCGGGTTCGGAAACTCGCCGGACAAACCGGGCGCTGGCACGCTCAGGTCCGGTGAGATGCTGAGCGCGGAGTCCAGCAACGCGCTGGTGTACGGATGCTTGGGATTGGACAACACCTGGCTACGTTCCCCGCACTCCACGATCTCCCCGAGGTACATCACCGCCACCCGGTCGGCCATGTGCTGAACAACAGAGAGGTCGTGGGTGACGAACAGGTACGTCAGGTCCAGTTCATCCCGCAAATCGAGCAGCAGGTTCAGGATCTGTGCCTGCACCGACACGTCCAGTGCGGACGTGGGCTCGTCACAGATGACGATCTCCGGGTCCATGATCAGGGCGCGGCCAATCGCCGCCCGCTGGCGCTGCCCACCGGACAGCTGGTCCGGGTAGCTGTTGAACACGCGCCGTGGCAGGCCCACGTGCTCCATCATTTTGTGGACCTTGGCGAGCTGTTCGGCTTTGGTACCCATACGGTTGACCACCAGGGGTCGCCCGATAATGTCGCCAATGGTCTTGCGGGGATTCAGTGACGAATACGGGTCCTGGAAGATCGGCTGGATCATACGAGCTCGCTGCCCGGCCGGCAGGGTACTGATCTCGTGCTGGCCCAGGCTGACGGAACCGGTATCCGGTTGCTGCAGCCCCATGATGGTTCGCGACAGGGTGGTCTTGCCACATCCGGATTCACCGACCAGCGCCAGTACCTCGCCCTTGCGGATATCCAGGCTGATACTATCGAGTGCTTTCAATGACTTGCGCTTGCCGAACAACCCACGACGTACCGAGAAGGTACAGCTCACGCTGTCGACCGTCAGCACCGTGTCACCCGGCGTTTTCGGAAGCTCCACCGGCACTTCGTTGGCGGCTTCTTCCGCACTGAACGTGTCCTGGTTCCTCGTTGCCTCAGGATCGTGGCAGACGTAGGTTCGGCCTGGCCCCAACTGCTTTCTCGGTGGCAGGTCAGTCTTGCAGGCGTCCACGGCTCTCGGGCAGCGGGAGGCAAAGGCGCATCCCCTAATGGTGCCGGTCATGGAGGGGACAATGCCCGGAATCGAGCCCAACCGGTGGGCATCGTTGCCGCGATAACCCGGCACACACTCCAGCAGGCCCTGGGTATAGGGATGCTGGGGATTCTTGAGCACCTCTTCCGCGGTGCCGGTTTCCACAATGTCGCCGGCGTACATCACCGCGATCTTGTCGGCTGAACGGGAGACCACACCCAGGTCATGGGTGATCAGGATCATCGACATGCCCAGTTCTTTCTGCAGATCCTGCAACAGGTACAGGATCTGTGCCTGGATGGTCACATCCAGTGCGGTGGTGGGCTCGTCGGCAATCAGCAATTCCGGCTCATTCATTAGCGCCATGGCGATCATCACCCGCTGGCGCTGGCCACCCGAGAGCTCGTGGGGGTATTGCTTCAACCGACTGGCCGGGTCAGGCAGGCCCACTTTCTCCAAAAGGTAAATGGCACGTTGCTCGGCCTCGGCCCTGGACACATTGCGGTGCAGGGTCATGGTTTCAGTCAGTTGGCGTCCGATGGAGTACACCGGGTTCAGGCTGGTCATGGGTTCCTGGAAGATCATGCCAATGCGCTGGCCGCGCACCTTGGTGGCCAGTTCCCGTTCACCGGAATGGGTCAGGTCGCTGCCATCAAAGTTGATGCAGGCGGCAGCGCGCCTGGCGGAAGGCGGCAGCAAATTCATGATCGCCAGCGCGGTCATGGACTTGCCGGAACCGGATTCGCCGACAATGCCCAGAGTCTCGCCGCGCTTGAGGTCCAGGCTGATACCCCTCACCGCTTTCAAGGTGGCGGAGTCTGTGGGAATCTCGACGGACAGGTCCTGGATATCCAGGATGGATGCCGTGGTCATATCAGTTCCTCCGGTTGGTAACGGTGACATCGCGGACCCCATCCCCCAGCAGGTTGATGGCAATCACGAGGATAAACAGGGCGATACCGGGCAGGATCACCAGCCAGGGCTGGAAGAACATGGCGGTCTTGCCTTCGGCGATCATCAGGCCCCAGGAGGGAAGCGGCGACGGAATGCCCAGGCCAAGGAACGACAGGGTGGCCTCATTGAGGATGGCCACGGCCACTTCCAGGGTAAAAATCACCATGATCTGGTTCACCAGGTTCGGCAGCACTTCGCGCACCGCAATCTGGAACTTGCTGCAGCCCATGGCGTTGGCGGCGGCGACGAAATCCAGTTCCCGCAGCCGCAGCGTGGCGGAGCGCGTGACCACCAGGTAGAACACCCAGTGGGTGGCGCCGATCACAAAGATCACCACAGTGACCGACTGGCCGATAACAAATACCAGCGCCATGATCAGCAGCAGGCTGGGTACGGCCAGTTGGCAGGTCACCAGGAAGTTGACGGCCTGATCGATCCAGCCACCGAAATAGCCGGCAATCAGCCCCAGGGTGACACCAATCACCGCACCGATGGATGCAGCACCCAGACCGATGGTCATCGAGATGCGGGCACCGTGAATAAGGCGACTGAGGTAATCCCGCCCCAGGTGATCGGTACCCAGCAGGTACTCCCAGTTTCCACCCTCGTTCCATACCGGAGGCAGCATGCGCAGGGACAGGTTCTGCATGTACGGGTCGTGCGGTGCCAGCCAGGGCGCGAACAACGCGAAAACGGCCATCACCAGCAGAATGCCAAAACCGATCTTCAGGCCGTGATGTTTGCGGGCCCGCTTCAGGGCGGCCATGGTGGGGCTCAGCCCCAGGCCGCCCTCCTCGAGCTCGGACGGTGTTTCAACGGTGGCGATGTTGGCATCGCCGAGTGCTTGTCCTGTGGTCATCATTCACCCCATCCGGATACGAGGGTCGAGCCAGGCGTTGATCAGGTCAGCGGCCAGCGTGAGCAATACAAAGGTCAACACGAATATCAGGATCAGCGACTGCACCGTAGGGATATCCGAGTTAAAGATGGACTCCACTGCCAGCCGGCCCAGGCCGTTCATGCTGAACACCGATTCGGTCACCACCGAACCACCCAGCTTGTGGCCAAGCTGCACCGCCAACACGCTGACGATGGGGAGCAAGGCGTTGCGCATGGCCTGCTGCAGGATCAAGCGATAGCCCATGAACCCCTTGGCGCGAGCAGTTCGGATGTAATCCGACGACAGCACATCCAGCAGTCCGGTCCGTGTCAGCCGCATCACAGCGGGCACCGAACTGGCACCCAGCACCAGTGACGGCAGCACATAGTGTTTCCAGGTGGCGTCACCGGACACCGGGAAGATCGGAAAGGTGACGGCAAACAGGATGATGAACATCAGCCCGAGCCAGAAATTGGGTATGGCCTGGGCCGATACCGCCGTTGATAATGCGAGGCGATCCACCCAGCTGTTGGGTTTGAGGGCGGCACTGATGCCCAGCGGCAGCGCAATCACCACCGTCACCATCAGGGCCGACAGCGCGAGCAGGATGGTGACCTTGGCGTGTTCCTGGATCAGCTCAACCACCTGCTGCTTCCAGAAATAGCTCCTGCCGAAATCCCCCTGCAGCACGCCGCCCAGCCAGTCGCCGTATTGCACCAGCACCGGGCGATCGAAACCGTATTGCTCGCGGATCTCATCCACCATTTCCTGGGGCGCGTCCTCGCCAGCAATGGTCTGGGCCGGATCGGTGGCGAAATGGAACAACGCAAAGGTTCCGAAGGACACCGTCAGGGCCACCAGCAGTGCCATGAACCCTCTGCGCAGCACATAGTTCAACATGATTACTGCCTCCAACTGGCTTGCCAGAACCGGGGAACGCCGTCCTTGGGCACGGAGAATTCCAGCTCGGGTGTTAATAGGAAGTTCTGGCTGTAGGAAAACATCGGCGCCCAGTAGGCCTGCTCCGCAATGCGGTTAAGGGCCTGCCGATACAGGCGCTTGCGCTCCTCGGCATCGATGGTCTGTTCCGCCGCGATCACGGTCTCCGCAAGCGCTTCGTCACCGCTGTAATTACGGGCGGAATTGGCCGCGAAATGAACCCCGGTAGAGGCAGACGCGTCCGCCGTGCCGCCACTGCCGTAGGAGGCGAAGAACGCCTGCATATCCTTGCTGTTGCGAACCTTGGAAAACACGTTCAGCTTGACGAACCGCAGGTCTACATCCAGGCCAATGGCCTTCAGGTTGCTGACCACGGCCTCCGCAATGATCTTTTCCCGGTAGGCCCACAGCTTGAAGGAGAACCCGTCCGGGTAACCGGCTTCGACCAGCAGTTGTTTTGCCTTCTCAGGGTTGTAGGGATAACGCGGGCCATCCGCATTGCACCCGAACTGGCGTGGGTGGCAGGCGAAATGAACCACCTCGGCACTGCCACGCATCAGGTATTTGGTGATTTCCTCACGATTGATGGAGTGATTGATGGCCTTGCGCACCTTGAGCTTGGTAAACGGTGAGTCCGGGTCGACATAGCCGGCGGCATCCAGGGTGATATAGCCGATGCGGATATCATTGCCCTCCAGGCGTTTGACGCCCGGCAGGTGGCTGACGTTGTCGGCCACATCCGGCGGCACGTCCATCATGATATCGATACCGCCACTGAGCAGTTCCGCCTGTTGCGTACCCTGGTCCGGGATGACCCGAAACACCATGTTCTCTATGGCCGGATTCGCCTTTGGACTGGCCTGGTAATAGTCCTCGAAACGCTCAAGGACAATTTCGCGGCCAGCACTGAAGGCCGTCACTTTGTACGGACCGATCCCGTTTAACGGCTGCTCGTCCGTCTCGTCCCCTGCCTCATCGTAGGTACCCTGCTTGCGCAACGGTATGCTGATCGCCATATCGCGCAACGCCATGGGGTAAGGCAGCTTCAGGTTAAAACGAACCTTCCCGGGGGCCAGCTTTTCGACGCTTTCAAGCCAGCTACGGATCACCGGCCCACGGCTGGTGTCCGAGTCTTCGTTGATCACCCATTCGAAGGTGTAGACAACGTCTTCCGCCGTCAGCGAGCTGCCATCGTGAAACACCACGTCGTCACGAACAGTGACGTCTAGTTCGGTGTCTGACACCCATTCATAGGAGGACGCCGCGAGAGGGACAAACTCGAGGGTGTCCGGGTCCACGAAGAACAGGCCGTCGTCGGTCAGCCGGGAAAGGATCAACCCTTCGCGCTGAATGGAATACAGCCGGTCAACCGTTGTCAGCGGCTTGGAAAGCGCCACCACCAGGGTGTCGTCTTTCGGGCCAGCGCTGGCATGAAAAGGCAGTACGCAAAGGGCTAGCAAGCCAATAAGGCAGTGACCGATGGGCACCGGGGGCCGGATCCTCATATCTCCTCCTGTTGTAATTATTGGAGCACCTGATGGTTGTTTGGTTCGCATCCAGATCAGGGATTGGAAATCAGTCTAGGCAGGCCGAATTGATTTTAAAATTGAATATAAGTCATATTTCTATGCAATTAATGCATCTATAAACACCCGGGTTATGCGGTGCCCGTCATCGTGGCGTGCTCCCCCAACGCGGAAGCCACCTCTTCCTGAAGACATCGCACCAGGCTGGTGGTGGCCGGCGTTTCTTCAAAACCCGGCGGAAACAGCAACACAAACTGCAACCGGTAGTTAGGGCTTAATGGGCGCAGGCAAAACCGTGACTGGTCCACTGCCAGCGCAGCCAGCCGATCAATGATCGTGACCCCCAGCCCCTCCACCACCATCTGGCACGCCAGCACGCTGGACGTGGTTTCGATCTTGCAATCGAGGGCGACGCCGGCCGCGTTGAAGATTTCCTCCATCTGGAAACGGGGACGTAACCCGGGCGCCAGGGCAATGATGTCGTGCTCCGCCATCTGGGCCGGGGAAACGGATTCCAGAGCTTCCAGGGGATGCCCGCGAGGAATCATCACCATCGCGTCGGTGTCAAAAAAGGGCCGTTGAATAACGGAGGGGTGATTGCAGGGCTTGGTCAACGCCACGGCAATGTCGTAGTGGCGACCGGCCACCCATTGCTCGATGTCCCGATGCCCTCGCACATCCACACTAAAGCGCTGGTCCGGGTGCTCCTTCACGAATCGCGCCAATGCCGGCGACACCAGACTGTTCGCCAGCCTGGCCAACGCCACAATCCGCAGAGTCCGGGTCCCCCCCGCCTTGATCTCCTGCACGATGCGGGGCAGATCATCCAGGTTCGACAGGATCTTCTCGGTTTCCCGGTAAAACTCCTTGCCTTCCGGCGTCAGCACCAGGCGCCGCTTCTCCCGCTTGAACAGTTTCAACTTCAGTTCGTCCTCCAGCGTGGAGATCAATCGGCTGGTCGCAGGCTGGCTCAGGTTCATCACATTGGCGGCCGCCACCAGGGAGCCGTGAATCACCACAGCGCGAAAGCACTTCAACTTTTTGATATTCAATGGCTTCTCCAAATTACATGCAGAAAACGCATATACCTATCTAATGTTTTCAATTTACATAGGTATCAATAGTAGCCGATAAAGTAAGCGTGGAAAGCGCCATGAGACCAGACTGATAACAAAGACACGTCTCGAATTGGCCGAATACAAACAGGTGAACTCTGCGGACGAAACCTTACAAAACAAGAAACCGGAGGCAATATGAGGTTTTTCAAATCGATGCTGGCGGCTGGCGTAGTTGGCCTGACGGCACTCCCCGTATCTGCGCTGGAAGTCGAGGTCGGCGGCCAGGTAAACCGCGCTGTCATGTACGCCAAGGATGGCTACAGCGCGAACAACCTGGGCGTGGGTTCGGACACCGAGTTCTACCATGTGGATAACCGCAACAGCCCGACGCGCTTCAACATCGGCGGTACTCAACGGTTGTTTGACGGCTGGACAGCCGGAGCGCTCATCGAAGTGGGCGTGTTTTCCAACGCCTCGAACGACGTGGACCCGGATGCCAAGAACACAGGGCCGGAAGTGGATGAGCGCATTACCGATGCGTTTGTGGATACACCCTACGGCAAGGTGACCCTCGGCCTGGGCGAGGGTGCAGCCTACAATGCCGGACGCCGGGATTATTCCGGTACAGGCGTCATCAGTTTTCGTAACCCGAACCTGATCGGTGGCAGCCTCCGTTACGAACTGAAATCGTCCTCTTTCAAGCGCACCTTTGACGGCAGCGGCAATTTCACGGGCAATGAGCCGTTCGACCTGGCGAATCCCGCGCAGAACGAGTCGTCCATTTCCGGCAGTATTCGTGACTACAATTTTGAAGGGCGGCACAACCGGATTCGCTACGACAGCCCCCGCATCGGCCCTGCCACGGTGTCGGTCAGTGCCGGCCACGATGGTGACGATGGGCACAACTCCGTTCTGCAGGTAGGTGTCAAATCCGGCCTCCGGGTGCCGGGCGGCCGCATGCTGGTCGGCGTGGGCTATTCCCGTGCGACCCAGAACAATGAGGACCCGGGTGGCTCAGACGGAGAAGACGTCAACATCTACGGTGGTTCGGTCTCGTACTTTCACAGCAATACCGGCCTGAACCTGTCTTTAGCAGCGGTTAACCGGGCCCAGGAACTGACGGAAGAGGAGGCAACGGACACGTTTGATGCAACGAACTCGGAACTGGGACAGTTCCGCTACGTCAAACTGGGCTATCGCCCGAATCGCCAGCACGCGTTCGACATTCACTACGGTGAGAACCGCGACCGCAACAAGGAAGACGAGAAAGGTTCCGTGATCGGGGTTGGCTACGTCTGGAGCCCCACGGACATGTTCGACGTCTACGGTGGCGCCAAGATACACAGCTTCGAGCGCGCCGAATGGTGCACCACTTCCGGAAGAACCTGCTACAACCCGGAATACGAGGACATCACCATCGTAACCACCGGTCTGCGCGTGAAGTTCTGACCGGGCAGCAGGGCCGGGACCCGGCCCTGCAACGCTCCGCACGGCGTTATCGTTTTGACCTTCTGCCCCTCTTGTAGGGGCTTTTTTAGGGGCTTTTTTGTCTCACATGTTGGTTGCCTGTCGGCTTTGGTGAGAACCTGCGTTCTTTGGGTTTCGGAACATAGGAGGTTAGCATGCATCAAACCTCCAAGGTGAGATTAAGACGGGCGTATTTGACAACCATCGGCGTTGCGATAGCCTTGTTTGCAGGATTAAAGGAGATCACTGATGACAATGGCTGACGACACTGATCGTTACGGACGTGTAAGTAGAGTTCTTCACTGGGGCATGGCGCTTCTAATCCTCTGGCAATTCCTCAGCGCAGGGGCGCACTTTCTTCTGGGCGATACTGCTGTCGAGGAATTCTTCTGGGCTACCCATAAACCGCTTGGTCTCCTGCTTTTCGTGCTGATTTTCGTCCGCGTCCTATGGGCATTGATGAACGTCTCTCGTCGGCCACAATCCGTAAACGCGGCTGCAAAGGCCGGTCACATTGCACTGTATATGCTCCTGGTTATTGTTCCCGGACTGGCTCTGCTTCGGCAATATGGCTCCGGAAAATCCTTCGAGCCATTCGGCATTCCGCTTTTCTCAGGGTTTGAGGGAGACGAGACCCCCTGAATGGTCGCTCCGGGAGATCTGCTTCACAGCTGGCTCGGATGGGTGTTGCTCGCCATAATCTTGGGACACATTTTTATGGTGGTCTGGCACAGAAGAAGTGCGAGCCAACCCGACGTGCTCCCGCGTATGTGGCGGTAGGAGTACCCACAAAAAAGGGATATCCGACTAACAATGGGGCTCATCATGGTTGGCAGGATTATTCCCTGCTTCATGGGTTCCTCCGTCTAATGCGAGTCCAGAGCCACCTCATTCCGATACCTACCCTTCCAGCCACCCCCCAACGCCTTATACAGATCCACCGTTGCCACCAGCCTGGCCAGCCTCAGTTGCACCAGTTGGTCACGGGTCTGGAACAGGGTGCGCTGGGCATCCAGCAGGGTCATTAGTTCATCGCTGCCTTCCCGGTAACGCAGTTCGGTCAGCTCCAGGGTGCGGGCGGCACGTTCGTTGATGGTTTGCTGTAGTTCTTCCCGGTGTTGGCTGGTCTGCACGCGGTCCAGGGCGTCGTCGGTTTCCTGAAGCGCGATGAGTATGGCACTGCGGTAGCTTTCCACCAGTTCCAGCCGCTGGGATTCGCTAATCGCTTGCTGGGCGTCGAGGCGCCCGCCGTCAAACAGGGTCTGGGCCAGCGACATTGTCCAGCCGGCGGTTTCCACCGGGTTTACCAGGGTCAGCAAGTCAGCGCTGCTGGCACCGGCACTGAGCCCAAGGGAGACCGACGGCAGAAAGGCGGTGCGGGCCTGTTCCACATTGGCATCCGCCGCCTGCAGCCGGGCCTCGTCCCTGGCCAGGTCCGGCCGCCGGATTAGCAGATCGGATGGCACGCCGGCATCAACGGAAGGCAGCACCATGGCCAGCAGTGTTTTATCAGCGGTATCCATATTGAACCCCAGGGGCGAGACACCCACCAGGACAGCGAGCGCGGATCGGGTTTGCCGGTACTGCAATTGAAGCGGCACCAGACCGGCTCTCTGATTCAGCACTTCCGTCTGCTGGCGCAACAGTTCCGCCCGGCTGGCGGCGCCGTTGCGGTAACGGGCGCCCACGATCTGCTCGGTGCGCTCAGCAATATCCAGGTTTTCCCGTGCCACCCGCAGTTGCTCTTCCAGGGCAAGCAACTGGAACCAGGTGGTGGCTACGCTGCTGGCTAGGGTCAGGCGAACGGTGTCGTAATCGAACGTCGTCGCCCGGAAAGAGGCTTCCGCTTCCTCCCGGCTGGCGGCAAGGTTGCCCCAGACATCCAGCTCGTAATTGGCGCTCAGGGTGGCGGAGGTGGATTCACTGCGCCGGGATGTACCCTCTCCATCGGTCAACCGGGCGCCGGTGCTGCCGTTCAGGTTCAACGAGGGCAATAGGCTGCTGCCGGCAATGCGCGCCTGCTGCTCTGCCTGGAACACCCGCTCGGCCATGGCGGCCAGGTCCGGGCTCTGTTCAAACGCCTGCAGGATCAACCGATCCAGCTCCGCCGAACCAAAGGCCTGCCACCAGAGCGAGTCTGGCGGCACGGTGTTTACGGTGACGACTTCCGGGGCGTTCCAGGCCTCCCCTATCGCCAGCTCGGGCCGGTCGATCGGGGAGGTCGTGGCACAGCCAGAAAGGGTGACGGCTGCCACCGCCAGGACCAGCGCACGGAACGAATTCTTTCTGATATCAATCGACATTCAACAACACCTTATTCCGTCGCCAATGCGGCCACCGGGTCCAGCCGCGCGGCCTTGCGCGCCGGCAGGAAACCGAACAACAGGCCGGTACCAAACGCACATCCGAACGCCAGCAATACCGGCAACAGCGAATAGCTTACCGGTGTTCCAAAATGGGCCACC
Organism: Marinobacter sp. M5B; assembly: GCF_042604615.1. Classification (NCBI taxonomy): domain Bacteria; kingdom Pseudomonadati; phylum Pseudomonadota; class Gammaproteobacteria; order Pseudomonadales; family Marinobacteraceae; genus Marinobacter; species Marinobacter sp. M5B. The sequence goes on along the minus strand of NZ_CP156894.1, from coordinate 544,602 downwards.
ACGGCCGCTGCGCCCAGCCCCAACCCAACACCAATCACGCCGCCCAGCGCCGAAACCGCCAGGGCCTCCAGCAGGAATTGCTGCAGGATGTGCCTTGCGCGGGCACCGGTAGCCATGCGAATGCCAATCTCCCGGGTGCGCTCGGTCACGCTGACCAGCATGATGTTCATCACGCCGATACCGCCTACCAGCAGGGAGATAGCGGCCACCGAGCCCAGTAGCCAGGTAAAGGTATCCTGAGTCTCGGAAACGGTATCGATCAGCGAGGCCATGTTGCGAATCTGGAAATCCTCTACGCCGTGGCGCTGCAGCAATAACTGATGCACCTGGGCCTGGACTTCATCCATCAGCGAGGTATCGTCCACCGCAATGGTGACGTTGCGCAGGTGGCGCTGGCCGAAGATCCGCATGCTGCCGGTGGTGTAGGGCACCAGCACCACGTCGTCCTGGTCCTGCCCCATGGGCGAGGCACCGCGTTCACTCATAACGCCGATCACCTGGAACAGCACATTGTTCATCAGGATATAGCGCCCGACCGGGTCTGCCTCGCCGAACAGCGCTTCGGACGCAGTCTTGCCCAGCACCGCTACTGGCGCGTATTCCCCCTCATCCGCTTCACTAAAGAAACTACCCCGAGCCACCGGCCATTGGCGTGCCATCGGGAATTGCCAGGAGGTGGCATTCACTTCCGCCTGGTGGTCTGCGTTGTCGTATCTCAGGGTCTGGCTGCCAGTCAGTTCCGGAATGGCGGCGGTGATATTGGGCAGGGTGTTGATGGCATGAACATCCTCAGGCACCAGGGTGGCGATATTCCAGCCACCCCGTCGCTGCCCCGGAGCTCCGGGGCGAACCAGCAGCAGGTTGCTGCCCATGGCGCTGATCCGATCCACCACCGATTCCCGGGCACCGTCGCCAATGGCCAGCATGGTAATCACCGAGGCCACGCCAATCACGATGCCCAGCAACGTCAGGGCGGTACGGAACAGGTTGCCGGTCATTGAGCGGATGGCGGTGCGGGCACCCTGGTAGAGCTCCCTGGCGAGGGACGGCCTGTGCGCCAGGGGTTGACGTTGCAATGACGCATCCGAGAGCGACCCAGCGCTACCCGGATCGCTGACGATCTCGCCATCGGCAATCTCGATCTGGCGATGGGCATGTTCCGCCACGTTGCTGTCGTGGGTAATCAATATGACGGTATAGCCTTCTGCAGACAGCTCCTTCAGCAGTGCCATAACCTCCCGACCACTGTGGCTGTCCAGAGCCCCCGTCGGCTCGTCCGCCAGGATAATCTCGCCGCCATTCATCAATGCACGGGCAACGGACACTCGCTGCTGCTGGCCACCGGACAGCTGGCCGGGCTTGTGGCCCATGCGCTCATCAAGCCCCAGTCGCTGCAACAGTTTCGCAGCCCTGGCCTGACGGTCGCGGGACTTGAGGCTGGCGTAACTGGCAGGCATTTCCACGTTTTCACTGGCGGAAATACCGGGTAGCAGGTTGTAACTCTGAAATACAAAACCGAAGGATTCCCGACGCAATCGGGCAAGGCCGTCGCTGTCCAGGCTGAACACGTCCCGCCCATCGAAGCGGTACTCGCCAGTCGACGGCCGGTCCAGGCAGCCAAGGATGTTCATCAGGGTGGACTTGCCAGAACCCGACGCCCCCATAATGGCCACGAACTCGCCCCGGTGAATCGACAGGTTGATGCCCCTCAAGACCGGCACCGCCACTTCGCCGTTGTAGTAGGTGCGGGTGATATCCCGCAGTTCTATCATTGGCTGGGACATGCCTACATCCTCATGCCAAGCATCCGGCGCGGGCCACCTTCGCTGCTTTTACCGCCAGCACCGCGCGGGCTGCTGACAACCCGGTCGCCCTCTTCCAGGCCATCCACAATCTCCGCCTGCACCCGGTTGGTAACACCGACGGTTACTGCCCTCTGCTCCGGCTGCCCATTGCTGCCCAGTACCTGAACGGTGGCACCCGGGCCCCGCCCGTTAAGGGCTGTCACCGGCACCAGCAAGGCCCCCCTGGCCTCGGCGTTGACGAAAAACACCTGGGCGGTCATTTGCGTCATCAGCCGGCCTTCGGGGTTGGGAACCTCGAACACCGCGTTGTACAGCACCACGTTGTTCTCCACCACCGGGGTGGGCTCTAGCCGGTCGAGCCGGCTCTCCCAGCGCTGTTGCTGACTACCCAGAGTGGTGAAGTATACCGGCATGTCGGGTGTCAGTTTGCCGATGTCCGCTTCCGACACCTGGGCTTCCACGGTCATGGCGGAGAGGTCGGCAATGCGCATCAATATCGGTGCCTGCTGGTTCACGTTCAGGGTCTGGCCCTGCCGCGCTTCAATGGACACCACGGTGCCGTCCATTGGGGCATAGATCCGTGCGTACTCCAGATTGGCTTCTTCTGCGCGAAGGGTGGATTCGGTCTGTTCAATCTGGGCACTGATGGCCTCAATCTGAGCCCGCGCGGACTGCAGGGTGGCTTCGGCGGTTTGCGCCGCTTCACGGCTGGTGGCCTCTTCCCGCAACAGGTTCTGTTGCCGACGATACTGCAGTTCCGCCAGGGTCAGTTGGGCCTTGCGTTCCATCAACTGGGCTTTCTGGTTGCGCAACTGGGCGCGAGTGGCGTCCACCCGTGCGACATAGAGAGTGGGGTCAATTTCCGCAAGCAGGTCTCCCTCTTTGACGTCATCCCCGATCCGCACGTGAAGCACTTCGAGCTGGCCGGACACCTGGGCGCCCACATCCACATAATCCCGTGGCTGCAGCACGCCGGTGGCGGTCACCAGGTCTTCCAGGTCCCCACGCTGTACCGACACCGTCAGCAGATTCTGATTCGGCTGACGGTCACTCTGGAACCACCAGCCACCAACAGCAACCGCAGTAACCAGCACCACAATCAACAGAAACCAGATGTGTTTTCGGCGGGAAACCACAACAGCCGGTGAAGCCATACATACCTCGCAAGAGAGATCCATTCAGCCAACCCTTCCCGGGGCGAGAAGGGCGGAAGGCCTGGGTGAAAGTCTGGAAAGTTCAGGTGGATTATGGGGAATAACGCGGTGGCGTAGTATGGCCTGCCAGCGATTTTACGTAACCTTTACGCTTTGCTGGCAATCGTGGTCTTCACTCTCCCGCAGTCGCCAAGCGGCTGATTTCCAGCCCACTGCCCACCGGCAACATGACACTACTGATACCCGGTTTGGCACGGATTGCCCTGGCGTATGCTTCCACACCCGTATTGGCAGGGCGAATCATGTTGTCCGCGACTACGATCGCACCCGGGTTAAGCTTCGGATAGAAAGCCTCAAGGCAGGGTACGTAGAGGTCCTTCCACAGGTCCAGCAGAACGAAATCCACGCCACCCTGCAGTTGCTCAATCAGGGCCACCGCATCGCCCACCTGGAAGTCGATGAAGTCCGCCAGCCCGGCCTCCGCAGCCATTTTCTGCGCATACCGCGACTTATACTCGTGCATTTCCATGGTGATCAGCCGGCCACCACTAGCCCGCGCCGCCTCTCCCAGCCAAATGCCGGAGTATCCGAAGGAGGTACCAATTTCCAGTATGCGGGGGGCTTCAAGGCTCCTGGCCAGTATGTTAAGCAGTTCCCCGGTTTTTGACCCCACGGCTCGCATGCGCATGTCCTGGCCGCCATCGCGACCACCCGGTGGCTCTGTACGCGGCTGCGTTCTCTCCTCATTGATCCGGTCGTGGTACACATCGAGAACGGCCTGTATCCGATTATCCATTGGTGGCCTCTCCTTCGGTTCCAGAGTCGCTGGTCTCGCCCCAGACGACGGTCAATTCTTCCGCCTCTTTTGCACCGGCCGCGAAACGCTCCAGGTGGGATCCAACCACCTGACAGAGTTGCTCCAGATTGTTGTTGTCGTTCGCGTCTGATCGCAGTCGCAGCGTTGTATCCGAAGCATGCAAATGGCAGGTGCCCATGGGAAACCGGATTTCACCCTGCTGTTTTTCCCAGCTTGCCGGAACCTTGTGGCTGAAATGTCGACACAGGCGGGCAATATAGCGGTCGGCGTTGGGCGTCAACACATGAGCGGTGCGTGTTTTCATAGGGTTTTCCTTATTTACGGACACCGGCCTGGTGGCCGGTGTGGTCAGGTTTATCGGGACTCCGGCGCACGCTGGATATTAACCAGCAAGGGTGCGCCAGTGATTGGGTCTTCCATCAGTTCGCAGGTGATGTGATAGAGGGACCGGAGCAGTTCCGGCGTCACCACCTCTGCGGGACGGCCTTCGGCAACAATCTCCCCTTCCTTCATGGCCACCAGGTAGTCAGCGTAGCGACAGGCGCTGACAAGATCATGCACCACCATGGCGATGGTCTTGCCGGCCCCGGCCAGGTTGCGGATCAGTTCAAACACTTCCACCTGGTGACCAAGGTCCAGCGCCGAGGTGGGTTCATCCAGCAACAGCAGCGGAGTTTGCTGGGCAATGCTCATGGCAATCCAGGCCCGCTGGCGCTGCCCTCCGGACAACGTGTCCAGCGCCCGGTCCGCAAGCTCGGCCATATCTGCCGCTTCCAGGGCCTGTTGCACCGCCGCCTGGTCCTCCGGGGACCACTGCCTGAGCCAGTCCTGGTGGGGCTGGCGGCCGAAGCGGATCAGGTCGAGCACGGTCATACCTTCCGGTGCCGAGGTTTCCTGGGGCAGCAGCGCCAGCTTGCGGGCCACCTCGCGGGACGGCCGTGTCAGGATATCCCGGCCATCGAGCAACACGGCACCGGCGCGAGGCCGATGAATCCGCGCCAGGCCATTGAGCAGGGTGGATTTTCCGCAGCCGTTGGGGCCAACGATGGCCGTGACCTTACCATTGGGGAGCGACAGGTTCAGCGCGTCGATGACCCGATGGTGGCCATGGGCCATGGCCAGCTCTGTCGCGGCCAGGCGGTCGACTTTCGTCTCTGGGCTTATGTCGGCGAATGCATTATCGGTCATTGCAGGTGTCCGGAAGGTCGTTTCAATAAAATCCACAGCAGGTAGGGGCTGCCGGCGAGCGCGGTGACAATGCCTACCGGCACCTCAAGGGGCGACAGCATCACTCGCCCCGCCAGGTCCGCCAACACCATCACGATAGCTCCGATCAGCGCCGAAGCCAGCAGCGGCACATAGCCGGCGCGGTTAAGCGCCCGCGCAAACTCCGGGGCAATCAGCGCCACCATCCCGACGGGGCCGGCCACGGCCACCGCCAGCCCGGTCAGCAGCACCGACACCACCAGGCAGCCCGCCCGGATACGCCCAGGGCGCCGGCCCAGGCCAATAGCAACGGCATCCGGGAGCTGGAGCGTTGTCAGCCCGCGGGCGAGCATCAGGCACAGGGGCCAGGCCAACAGACAACCACCTGCCAGAATCTGCGTGGCCAAGGGGTCCCGGGCGTTCAGGCTACCCACCGTCCAGGGATAGGCGGCATTGGCATCGTCTATGGCCACACGGCTGAGCATGAACTGGGTCATGGCACCGGCAATGGCACCGATACCCAGGCCGGTAATGATAAAGCGATAACCCCGGGTGCCGCTGGCGCCAGACAGGCCGAAGGCCAGCGCGGTTGCCGTAGCAGCACCGGCCAGCGCCATCATCGGGGGTGCCACGCTGATACCGGTTCCGACAACGGAAGCCACCGCAAAGGCCGTGGCGGCGTTATCGATGCCGATGATGCCCGGCGTTGCCAGGCGATTGCGGGCCAGGGTCTGCATCAGGCAACCCGCCAGCGCGAAACCGGCACCCGTCAATGTCGCCGCCAGCAGCCGTGGCAGCCGAAGTTCCCCGATGACGAAACGACTCACCGGGTCCCCGTTCCCCATCAATGCTTGCAGCACCTGTTGGATTTCCAGGTTAACGGTGCCGAGGGAAAGACTGGTGATCCCGCACAGCGCCAAACCGAACATCAACGCCAGATTGACCAGCGTTGCCCGGCGGTTGAACAGCAGGTTGCGCCCCAAACCCTCTCCCTTCCCCGGCAACAGACATTGCCAATAGCCGGGAGGCGGGGTGCAGGAGGCGGACCGGTTGAACAACATTGGGCTTCTCATAGTGTGGGCATCCTCCGGGCTCGGACAATAGCCAACAGCACCGGTGCACCGATCAAGGCGGTGACCACCCCCAGTGGCAATTCAGCGGGCGCCGCTAACAACCGGGATACCGTATCCGCCAGCAGCACCACGGAAGGGCCGAGGGGCAGGCAAAGCCACAAGGTCTTGCGAATGTCCGCGCCGGCCAGTGCGCGGGCCAGGAACGGCACTACCAGACCCACGAAGACCAAAGGCCCGGCCAAAGCCGTTGCTCCACCCACCAACAACGCCACGGCAAGCACCACCAGCAAGCGGATTCGGCCCGGATGGTTGCCCAGACCGGCGGCCACCCTTTCACCCAGCGTCAGAGAAGCCAGGGGTTGCGCCACCGCCACCACCATTGCTCCCGCCAGCAACAGCGAAGGCAGGGCCGTAGTCAGTTGCGACCACTGCCGGCCGGCAATGCTGCCGGTGACCCAGAAGCGAATCTCATCCGCGGCCCGCTGGTCCACCAACATGAGCAGGGAGGTCATGGCCAGCAGCAGACCGGACAGGGTGGCGCCCGCCAGCACCAGACGGATCGGATCATTACCCAGCCCTTTCATCCGCGATGCGGCAATCACCAGGGAGCAACCGCCCAGGGCACCGGCCTGGGCCACCAGGGTTGTCAGTGTGACCGTGCTCGCCCCAAGCAAGATCGCCAGCGACACCGCAAAGGCGCTGCCGGCGCTGACACCGAGCAGCCCCGGTTCCGCCAACGGATTACGGGTCATCGCCTGCAGCAGGGCGCCAGCCACGCCAAGAGCCAGACCGGTAGTGACTCCCACCGCCAGCCGGGGTAGGCGCAGTTCCATAAGTACGAACCGGGCTTCCTCACTGCCCTCGCCCACCAACACCGCCAGGGCATCTCCGGGCGCCACGGGCCCGGCACCTAACACAAGGCTCGCCAGACTGATGATCGCCATCACCAGTACGGAAAACCCAAAAGCCTTCGTACGAAGGCTATGGGGCAAGGCTATCTGTGTATGCAAAACCGTGGTCAAGGAATCTATCTGCCAACTGCCGCTTCAAGGGTGTCCAGGATCTCGCCGGCGGCCAGGGGACCGGAGGCACTGGTCCATATCTGACCATCCACCGGCACCACCTGCCCGCTCTCAACGGCCTGCAGGCGGTTGAAAGCCGGGGATCGCCTGGCAGCTTCCAGAGCTTCCTGGCCATCGGCGTTCAAGGTCGCCAGGAACAGCCAGCTCTGATCGATCATAGACAGGTTTTCCTCGCTCAGGGGATGGCTATGAGGCCGTCCTTCCTTCACCAGGTCACTGTCGTTGACGTCAAAACCGACACTCTCCACCAGGGTGGCCGAGAAGATACCCGAGGCCATCACCAGCGCGCCCTGGGGCATCCAGCGAACCACGGAGGCATTACGCTCGCCTTCCGGCACATTGGCGCTAACCTGCTTAGAAACCTCAGCGATACGGTCCCTCACCTTGCGGATGGCGGCCTCGCCCTGCGCTTCCCTTCCCAGCGCCCTGGCGAACAGCCGGGTTTCCTGAATCCAGGAATCGCTCTGGTACGGCGTCACATCCGGCACCACCGTGGGGGCGATGGCCGACAGCAGTTCATACTGTTGCTGGTTGGTCCGCGCGGAGGCCAGGATGAGATCCGGTTGTAGGGCGATCACCGCTTCCATATTGGTCTCGCCGGGTGTGCCCACAATCTGGATATCGCCAGCCAGGGGCTGGATGTATTCCGCTACCGAGGTGCCACCCCGGGTGATGATCGCTCCTACCGGCTTGGCACCGGAGGCAATCGCCGCATCCAGGGCACCCTCATACAATGTGACGATTCGCGTTGGCGTGCCATCGACTTGCACGGGGCCATACTTCGTCTCGATGGAGCGAGGATCCGCGTCGGCCAGCCGTGTTGCCAGGCCCAGGACGGCAATGCAGGCCGCCATGGTCATCAGGCGCATCAGTGGGCGGTAGAGATTGGTCATGGTCATCAGTTCTCCGCAAAAGGTGTTTAAAAAATTCAGAAGCCGATATTCAGGGCCAGCCAGTAACGGCGACCGTCCTCAACCAGGCCGTACTCTTCGTCGGTAATTTCCTTGTCAAACAGGTTGTATACCCCTGCCTTGATCTGGGCGTTATCGGTTAACTGGTAGCCCAGGCCGGTGTCCAGGATGGTGTAGGACGGTGCAATCAGGGCATCCTGGGAGGGGCCGGTGTTAGGTTGGCTTTCCTTGCCACGATAGGTGGCCTTGATCCAGGGCGAGAGCCGGTCGGTCGGGAACCAGTTCAGTGACAGCGTTGCCAGGTGTTCCGGCAGTTGAGTCAGCGGCTCTCCCTCATATTCGCCGCTCTTCTGCTCAGAGTCGGTATAGGTGTAGCTGGCGCTGGCTTCCAGTGCTGTGCCAATCGGGCTGTTAAAGCCCACTTCCACGCCCTGGGTGACGGCCTCATCCACGTTGACGCGGTAGGTGGGGTCGGAACCAAACTGGTTAGGGCCGGCGTCACAGATGTCGATCGGGCAGGCAATCCGCGTAATCTTGTCCTCGAAGTCGTTGTGGAATACGGTCACATTGCCACGCATCCCGCCGGGAACCGTATAGTGAACGGACATTTCCTTGTTGAGGGATGTTTCCGGTTCCAGGTCCGGGTTGCCATAGACATCGCCACCACGGCTGGTCTGCCCCCAGTTAGGTACCGTTTCACGCAGGTTTGGTGAACGGAAACCGGTTGAAACACCGCCTTTCAGTGTCCAGCGCGACGCCATCTGCCAAACGCCGTATAGCCGTGGACTGACATGACTACCGTAGTTCTCGTCTTCATCCAGTCGAGCTCCGCCGGTAAGAGCGAAATCCTCGGTCAGCATCCATTCGTCTTCGGTGAAAAACGCCCACTTGTCGCCTTCCACCTCTGTCAGGTCCGATATCTGGTTCGACGTTTGGTCGTCCAGCGCCTCCTTTTCATAACTCGCGCCGACGGTCACCATATGGTTACCCAGTAGCACCACCAGACTGCTCTTGGCAGTCGTGTTTGTGATTTCCATCTGACGGCCTTCGTTCTTCACCGACTCCTGCTGAACGTAAGAGTTCGTGGTTCCCAGCTGCCAGCGTCCGGTATGAGAGAGAGCGTAATATTCGCGGAAGTGACTGCTGTCGGAATCCGTACAACCACCGCGGCAGCCATCCACGGGCCCGGACACACCCACAAACGAACGCCGGCGCTGATCCACGATACCGGATTCCAGCACGATGTCGTGGTCCTGGTTGGGGGTGAAGGATAGGCGGCCGGTCACGCTCTGCAATTCCTTTTCCTCGAAGCCATTGATAATCCGGTCTTCCTCACGGTTGTATTGCCGGCCATATATCTGCAGGCCGAGCAGATCGGACACCAGCGGACCGCCTACGTGGAAATTGGTCTGGAAAATATTGCCGGAGTCCTGGTTTTCCTGCAGGACGGTATCTAGTTGGAGCTCACCGCTCCAAGACTCGGGAACCTTGCGGGTGATCACGTTGATTACACCGCCAATGGCGTCGGAACCGTAGAGGGTCGACATAGGCCCGCGAATCACTTCAATCCGCTCGATCGCTCCCATCGGGGGCAACCAGTCCTGTTCAAAACCCGCACTGCCGTTGGGGCGGCTTTCCCGGCTGGATACCCGCTTACCGTCCACCAGCAGGAGCGTATAGGAAGCCGGCATGCCCCGCATGGTGATATCAGCACCGTTGTCGCCGGCACCGCCCCCGGTCACAATCACCCCGGGCACATCACGGAGTACATCGGTAATGTCCTTGTAAGCGCCACGCTCGATCTTTTCCCGGTTAATGACACTGATGGACGCCGGTGCATCCGTCAGTTCCTGCTCGTAACCGGTGGCACTGACCACCAGCTCATTAAGCTCGTGCGGCTCCTCGGCCAACAATGGCATCGCGCTGAGGGACACGGCCAGCACTGCCGTTGGCCGTGCCAGGCATCTGCGGAAAACGGGGAATGAGTCGCTCATGGGTGCACCTTATCTGGCTTAAAAAGTGCGAGAATGATAATACTTCGCATTAGCTTTAATAAGGTGATACTCTGGTACGCGTTGTTGCAAAAAGTGGAACCCTCCCGTCATGTATGACCTGAAAGAACTCGAAGCCTTCGCCGCTGTAGTCCGCTCCGGCAGCCTGAGCCTGACCGCTCGTGAACTGAACCTGCCCAAATCCACACTCAGCCGTCGAATCCGGCAGTTGGAAGCGGGCGTGGGGCAATCCCTGCTCCGGCGGGAATCCAACCAGTTGATCCCCAACGAAGCCGGGCACGTGTTCTACCGCTACTGCGACGAGATACTGGGCCTGGCCAGACAGGGGTCGGAGGCGCTGAACGAGTTGCACGAGGTGATTACGGGCGAATTGGTGCTGCGCTCCCATGAGGCGTTTATCCGGGGCTGGTTTGCGCAGGTAGTGGAAACATTCCTGGCACGGCATAGCAACGTCAACGTCCGGGTGCACACCCAGACAGAGACACCGGACGACCAGACGGACGGCATCTGCCTGTGGCTCGGCGAGCCCGGGGAGAACCGGCTGCGCCAGGAGCGACTGGGCTCACTGAGCCAGGGCATATACGGCCACCCCGAGTATCTCGAAAAGCGGGGGCGGCCGCAGACTCCCGGAGACCTGCAACACCACACTTGGGTGGACCTGCTGGGCCAGCGTGAGGGAGCGCGGCCACTCACCCTTCACCACAGTGTCCACGGCAGTTATCCCCTGCAACCAGCGGCCTCTTGCCTGCGGTTCGACCAGTTCTGCCTGCAGGGCGACGCCATTGTCCGCCAAAGCGGCCTCGGGCTGATGCCCCACTGGATGGTGGAGCGCCGCCTGCAGGCCCACCCGGGAACCCTGGAACTGTGCCTGCCGGAATGGCAGGGGCCATCGCTGTCCATCTGGCTGCTCTATCCTTACGGCAGCCTGCCAAGACGCACCCGGGCCTTCTTGGCACATTTGCGGGAATCCCTGCCCTCCGCCTGGTGTAACCGACGGGCAGCGTGAAGCCTGCAAAGCGTTGCATTTTCCGGAACGACGCGTGCAAACACTTTCCCGAAACACCGTGGTAGCCTTTTGTGCATGATACTCATTCCCATCTGAGAAAATGCATCAGGAGACTCCATGACGCTCATTAAACGCATGGCCCTTGCGGCCACCATAGGCGCCACCCTGGCACTTCCCGCCACTGCAATCGCCAGCAATGCCAGCCCCGGCGTCATCAGTTTCAACCACGGCAGCCTGGATACCCTCGAGGCCCTCGATCTCGGCGACCATGTCCTCGCCGTTCCCAAGCAGAGCCTGCCGGGCTACCTGTCAAAGTACGCCAGTGACGACTACCCTGACGCCGGCGGCCTGAAATCGCCGGACCTTGAGGTCATCGGCAACCTCAAACCGGACCTGGTGCTGATCACCGGTCGCCAGGGCGACATGCTTGATGACGTGGCGGAGGGCATTGAGGTTGTGAACGTCGGTCTGCCCGAGAGTGATTTCGCGGAAGGCGTTAACACCCGGGTGCTGGAACTGGCCGCCCGATTCAACGCAACCAATCGTGCCGAAAAGGCCCTGGACGGGCTCTGGCATTACGCGGAAACGCAAAAGCAGACCATCGAAGGTTCGCCGCAAGTGCTGGTAATCACCCACAATGACGGCAAATACGGCCTGAGGCACGAACCGGTGGTTGCCGACCTGTTGGGGCTTTCATCACCGGAGATTCCCGAGGGTACGGAAACCTTCACCCGAGGACCCCGTACCTTCACGCCGCTGACACCCGAGGTGATTGCCGCCATGGCGCCGGATGCCGTGCTGGTAGTGGATCGCAGCGCGTCCATCGGCCAGCCGGGGTTGGAAAAGGCCACGTTGGTTGGTCAACTGGAGGCGGCCGGCATGGACAAGCCCGATGTAACGATCCTGTCGCCGGGGCTGTGGTACCTGTCCGGAGGTGGACTTCAAAGCATCCGCCTGCAGATTGAGGAAGTGATCCAGGCCCTGCGTTAACCAGCTGCATCATCTCAGATCCAGGAACGTTTCCTTCACATACCTGGCCCGGCACCGCTCCACACGGCATTATCGTTTTGACCTTCTGCCCCTCGCGTAGGGGCATTTTTGTTTACTGCTCATTACTCAACCGCGCCACCACCGCCGCCAGATCCGTCATGCCCTTTTCCACCTGCTGAATACCGGTAGCAATGCCGGAGATTTCATCCGAGCTGCGGCGTGAAAGCGTTGACACCCCGTCCATATTCGCGCGCAGGGACTCGATCAAGTGGCTGTTCTTGCCCACTACCGTGGAAATTTCTTCCAGGGATTCAGCGGTCTTTGCCGCCAGTTTACGTACCTCGTCGGCTACCACTGCGAACCCCCGCCCCATTTCGCCGGCACGGGCGGCTTCGATGGCAGCGTTCAGGGCCAACAGGTTGGTCTGCTCAGCCACAGAGCGAATGGTGCTGACAATACTGCCAATCTGCTCGGCCTGGGTTTCCAGATCCCGGCTTACCTCCGTGGCGCTGGCCACCTCAGCCAGAGCCGATGCCGAGGTTTCCACCGCAAGGTTGAGGGCACGGGTAGCTTCAGCCGCAATCTGTGAGGTCTCCTCGGAAGTGGCGGCAGCCACGTCGGCTGCCTCGCGGGCGTTGTTCACCCGCGCGGTAATGTCCGAGGCGAATTTGATCACCTTGTATACCTGCCCGCCAGCATCCAGAACAGGGCTGTAGGTGGCTTCCAGCCAGATACTCTTGCCGTTCCTGTCCCTGCGCTCAAACTGCCCTGAAAAACTCTCACCACGGGCCAACCGCTTCCAGAAGTCAGGGTTATCGCGATAGAAATCATCAAAGCAGAACATCCTGTGGTGCTGATGGATGATCTCGTCCTTGGCGTAGCCGGTGGTGGCCAGGAAGTTCTCGTTGGCCTCCAGTATCGTGCCGTCGGGCGTGAACTTGATGACGGCCATGTAGCGGTCGAGGGCATCAAGCATGGCGGTATCATCCGCCACTTTGTCCTGGGCGGCAGTCGCGTCTGTTGCCAGTTTGATGACCTTGAAGATTTTCCCGTCCTCATCGGTGACGGGAAAATAGGTGGCCTCCAGCCAGACACGCCGACCATCCTTGGCAAAGCGGGGGAATGTGCCCTGTTTCTTGATACCGCGCCCGAGATCCTCCCAGAAGTGCTGGTATTCCAACGACGCCGTATAGCTTGAGTCACACAGCGCCCGGTGGTGCTTGCCAATGACCTCCTGGCGCTCGTACCCGACAATGGATAGCAGGATATCATTGGCAGACTCTACAATTCCCGAAGGGCTGAACTCGATATACCCGATCTGGGAGGCAATGGCATTCAGGGTTTGCTGAATCCTCTCCTGTTCGCCCCTGGAGACCGTTAACTGATCCGTCAATTCCACAATACGATGGCGCCCAAACATGACATTCTCTCCCTGATGGATGAAGCAGCACATTGCTCAATATATGCTCAACCCATCGGGGAAATAAGTAGCTTAAGGTACAGTTAAGGCAACGAACTGTAAGAAGCAATTACATTACATGTTTATCGATATGACCATCTTGAGACCAAGAGATCTCCGGAGATCATCTCCAATCCAGAAACGCATCCTTCACATGCCCCGCCAGCGCGTCGTTGACCGGGTTGCTGCCACTTCGCACCAGTGCAATCTGATACTCCGCCAGCGCCGGCAGCCCTTCCCGGTCGAGTTTTCGTAGCGGCGGGCGCACCAGGCTGACGGGGAACGGTGCAACCGCCAGGTCCGACAACATCGCCGCTTCCTGGCCGAAGCAATTATCGCAGGTGTAGGCAACCCGATAGGAAATATGGGCGTCATCCAGGGCCGTCAGCGCTGCCCGGCGCCATACGCAACCATGGCTGGCAAGCGCCACCGGCAGGGGTGACCGGTTGGCAGCGACACCCCCTTCGCGGCCGGCCCACACCAACGGTTCGGTGTGTACAACTTCACCGCGTCGCTCCTGCCCCTCATTGCCAATGGTGACCAGCACCATATCCAGCTCTCCCGCATCGAGCCGGTCCAGGTTCTGCTGACTGGAGCCAACCACGACATCCACCTGAACCGCCGGATACGAGCGCGCGAACTGCGCCAGTACGCCCGGCAGGATACGGCTGCCCACATCGTCTGAAGTGCCCAAACTGACCCGGCCTTCCAAAACGGGAGAGAGGAACTGCCGGATAGCCTCCTCGTTCAATCGCAGCAGTCGCCGGCCATACCCCAGTAGCACTTCTCCCTCGGGCGTCAGCCGGACGCGACGGGCTTCGCGCACAAAAAGTACATGACCGAGAATTTCCTCGAGCCGTTTGATCTGCATGCTCAGGGCCGAAGGGGTGCGAAAAACCTGCTTCGCGGCCCGGGTGAAACTTCCACTCTCGGCAATGGCCACGAAGGTTCTCAATACGTCGGTATCCAGTAGCGGGCCAACCTCGCGGTTAGGCGCAAGTTCGGTACTGTTCATAAGCCACCTTTCAATTTTTCTTAACTCAGATGTTAAATCTTTTCGTTTGTTTGATCAAAGGTGACGTTGCATGCTGATAACCATGCCCCCGCAAACACGCGAGGGCACCCATACTGATGACTGAACTGGAGATTGAAACGATGAGCCATTATCAGGATTTTCGCCGCCCCCAGCTTCGTCCAGACGCCCCCGCCAAGCCCCCGGAGCTGGAGCTTTACATGCCGGCCACCCCGCCACTGGCGTTCATGGCAACGGTTGAGTTCTGGGTCAGAATCTTCCGGCGCAGGCACCATTTTCGTCGCCTGTTCCTGCCTTTGCTGAAGGAAGATGACGAGATGCTGGCGGACATCGGCTTCGAGAGGACGGATATTCAGTGGGCGCTCAATCTCCCACTGAAAATCGACGCCCTCAAGGCGCTGGAGGCATGTCGCAGAGCGCGGGTTTGTTCAAACGTAAAGTGACTCGATCACATCCGTATACTTCTCATAGATGTTGCTTCTGCGCACCTTCATGGTGGCTGTCACTTCATCGTCGTCATGGTCGAGCTCTTTGGTGAGCAGGTGGAAACGCTTGATCTGTGCCACTTGGGGTAACTGATCATTACCCCTGCTCACCTCGGCCTGGATCAGTTCGTTCACCCGCTGCTGTTCTGTCAGGCTGCGGAAGGTGGTATAGGCAATCCGTTGCTGTTCGGCCCACTTGGCCACCGTGTCAAAATCGATCTGTATCAGGGCGGAAACGTATTTCCGGGCCTCACCGATCACAATGCATTCCTTGATATAGGGGCTGGCCTTGATGGTGTTCTCAATCTCCGTCGGCGACAGGTTCTTGCCGCCGGCGGTGATCATGATGTCTTTCAGCCGGTCGACAATCTTGAGCTGGCCATTCCGCCACTCGCCTACGTCGCCGGTATGCAGCCAGCCGTCTTTCAGGGTAGAAGCAGTCGCCGCGTCGCTCTTGTAGTAGCCCTTGAACATGCTGCCACCGCGCATAATGATCTCGTTCTGATCACCGAGTTTGACCTCAACGCCGGCGATCGCGACACCCACGGTTCCCAGCTTCACGTCATCCACCGGCTGTGCGGTTGCCACGCCGGTACTTTCCGTCTGGCCATAGACTTCCAGCAGCGGAACACCAATGGTCCGGAAGAATTCCAGAATCCCGGTGGAAATGGGGGCCGCTCCGGTCATCGCGATGGTACATCGGCGCAGGCCAATGAAATTCTGCAGGGCCCGGAACACCAGCCAGTAACTGAGGCTGTACAGGCCTTTTTCTTTCAGGCTCCACTGCGCCCGGGATTTGGTCGCCATAGGCGAACACGCGCGGATGGCCCAATCGAACAATGCCCGGCGGAAACGCCCTGTTTCCTGGACCTTGATATAGATGGCGGAGTGCAGCTTCTCCCAGATTCTGGGCACGCCCAGGAAAAAGGTCGGCGCAATTTCCCGCAAATCCTCCTGAACGGTCCGCAGGCTCTCGCCAAAGCTGACGGAGCTGCCTGCGTAAACCGGCGCAATGTTGGTTACCGCCTGCTCCGCCACATGGCACAGAGGCAGGTAGGAAAGGCTAGAACCGCGATCGTCCGCCTGCAGCAATTCAATAAGACCGGGAGCGGCAGCGTGAAGATTGCCCCAACTGATCATCGCGCCCTTCGGCCGTCCGGTGGAACCGGAGGTGTAGATCATCAGTGCGGTGTCATCCATCCGCTGGCCATCCAGCAATTCATCCACCAGTCCGGGATGGTCTTTTTCATACTCCCGGCCTCTGGCCTCAATGTCCTCGAACGCCGCCGGGGGCTCTGGATAGTAGCGAAGGCCTTTCATATCAATGGCAATGGTGTGCTTCAATTGGGGCAGTTGGGGCCAGGCTTCCAGCACCTTGTCGGTCTGCTCCTGATCCTCACACACCACAATGCTTGCATCGCTGTGTTCGAGAACGTAGGCCACTTCATTCCAGGGACTGGTCGGGTACACCCCAACACAGATGCCCCGAACCATGCCAATACCCATCTGGGCAATCACCCACTCCACCCGATTTTCCGAGATGATGGCCACATGGCCGCCCTCCTCCAACCCCATGGCGCGGAGGCCAAGACCAAAATGCCGGGCGCGATTGTAGTAGTCCCGCCAGGAATAAGCCTGCCAGATACCGAAGTCTTTCTGACGCAGGGCCAGGGCATCCGGCCGCTCTTGAGCATGGGCCCGCAGCATCTGGGTCAGGGTCAGATCAGGTAGGGAAGGTGTTGTCATGACAGCCACCGTTTACGGCGTTTATAGTGCTTGATATCACGGTAACTGCGGGCTTCACCTTCCTTGCCACCCACACCCAGGTAGAACTCCTGAACGTCCTCGTTCGCCGTGAGCTTGTCTGCCGGCCCGTCGATCACGATTTTGCCGTTCTCCATGATGTAACCGTATGAGGCAATCGCCAGAGACACGGCCGCATTCTGCTCCACCAGAAGAATCGCGGTGCCCTGTTCACGGTTGATCCGCGCCACGATGGTAAAAATCTCTTCCACCAGCAGCGGTGCCAGGCCCAGGGAGGGCTCATCAAGCATGATCAGGTCCGGCTGGGCAATCAGCGCCCGGCCCAGAGCCAGCATCTGCTGTTCGCCACCGGAGAGGTAACCCGCCAACTGCTTGCGGCGTTCCCTCAGGCGCGGGAAATAGTCATAGACCAACTCGTAGCTGTCACTCAACGAGGGCTTGCTGCCACTGAGTGCGTAGGTGGCGGCAACCAGGTTCTCCTCCACCGTGAGGTCTTCAAAGACACGGCGGCCTTCCATGACATGGAAGAGTCCGTTACGCACCAGTTTTTCGGGAGGCGTACCCTTTACATCCCTGCCCCGGAAACGTACTTCCCCGGCGGTCACCTCCCCGTCTTCCAGGGTCAGCAGGCCGGAGACGCTCTTCAGCGTGGTGGATTTGCCCGCACCATTGGAACCGAGGAGCGCCACAATGGCGCCCTCCGGCACCCGCAGCGACAGGCCCCGAAGAACCTGTACCGACTTGTTGTAGACCACCTCGATATTATCGATTTCCAGTAAGGCTTCCATACAGCCCCTCAGTCGAGGTGAATCCAGTCCGATACCGGCTCATAACGGCCTTCTTCAGCATTCACCCGCCAGATACGGCCGACCGGGAAGGACATGTTCCGCACGGTGACCGGAATGCCGATGATGCCGCCAGTATCCCAGTCCTCAATAGAGGCAAGAGATTCCGCCATGTTGTCTCCGGTCAGTTCTTTCCCCGCATCGAGCGTGCGCTTGACCACTTCTGTCCAGACCATGGCATTGAACCACCCCTGCATGTAGCCGGTAGGACGGTAGCCCGCTTCCGGATCGCTCTTCTCCGCCTGGGCACGGAGGGCATTAAGCATGGGCCCGCTTTCCTCGCTGTCGTAATAGTTGTAGGGCATTACGCCCATGTAGCCATCGGCATCCGCTCCCATCTTGTCGATGATCAGTTTGTCCGAGGACCAGAAGGTGCCCATGAACTGGGTATCGAGGCCCATCTGGCGCATCTGCACCATGAACTCGTTGATCGGCGACAGTACGTAGCCATGAAACACCACAAAGTCCGGTCGCACCCGGCGAAGCTTCAAAACCTCGGCGGACACATCCACACTGCCGGGCTTGGTCACAATCTCCTCGACAACCTCGATGCCCAGCTCGCCCGCGCGGGCTTTGCCGTTTTCGATGGGGTCCTTACCGAATTCGGTATCACTGTAAACAAAGGCCACGGTAGGCATATCACCGCCTTCACCCTGGGTGGCGATGTACTCCAGAATGATGCCGAACATCTGACTGTAGTTCGGGCCGGGAATGAACTGGTAAGGGTATTGCTCGTTATCCGTCAGCGCGGTCGCGAACGACGCCCCGCTCATCAGAGTATTGCCCTGGCTATTGAGCTCAGCGGCAATGGCTTTCATGAAACCGGTGCTGTCGCCGTAATAGGTAGCCGGGGAACTGCTACCGGAAATTTTCTTGAAGGCCGCCACCGAACGATCCACCTCATAGGCGGTGTCTTCCATCACATACTCGACCGGGTGGCCATTGATGCCCCCCTGGCTGTTGATCCAGTTGGTGTAGTCGGTCAGACCGGCGTGGATGTGAATACCGGCAAACGCAAACACGCCGGAGAGCGGTATGGAGCCGCCAAACACGACGGGCTCCTTGTCCTGTGACATCACCGGCGCGGCGACTGTCAGCGCAGCAACCAGGCTACCAAGCCCGGCAAGCCGGCGACCTTTTTTGAGGATGTTTCTGAACATGTTCATTCTCCTTGCGGCTTCTTGTTGTTGGTGTTGCACGGGTTCCCGTGAGAGAACCATTAATTCCGGAACGGCCAGAGGCGGAAAAAGCGACGGATACGGTGCCAGATTTCCGCAAGCCCATGAGGTTCAAAAATCAGGAAGCCCACGATCAGGGCGCCAAAGATGATTTCCAGCATCGGCGACATGAACACGGGCGCGTTGGGGTAGAACGGCGTCAGGGCCGCTGTCAGCAGTTTCAGCGCTTCCGGCACCAGGGTCATGAAAGCAGCACCGAGGATGCCCCCCAACAGATTGCCCATGCCCCCCACGATCACCGCCGCCAGATAGAAAATGGACATGGAAAGCGGAAAGCTCTCCGGGGTAACCACACGGTAGAAATAGGCAAACAGGCCACCGGCCACGCCGGCGTAGAACGAGCTGAGCGCGAACGACATCAGTTTGTAGCGCAGAAGGTTAATGCCGAGAATCTCGGCGGAAATATCCCGGTCTCGAATGGCAATAAAGGCCCTGCCGATTCGTGTCCGGAACACATTCCGGGCCGCCAGCACCATCAGCACCGCCAGCGGCACGATGATGAAATACATCATGAAATCACTCTGGAACGTCAACCCGAACAGGTGCGCTGGCTCCAGGCTCAGGCCACCCATGCCACCGGTGACGGATTCCCACTCGGCAAAAATGAAGTGCAGGAACACGCTCGCGGCCAGGGTGGCGATGGCCAGATACAGGCCTTTGACCCGCAGTGATGGCAGGCCCACCAGAATCCCGACGGCAGCAGCCATAAGCCCGGCCAGCACCAGAGTGACCGGGAACGGCAGGCCGGTGTTGATGGACAGCCAGGCCACCGTGTAGGCGCCAACGCCCATGAACCCCGCCTGCCCCAGGGAAATCAGCCCGGTAAAGCCGGTCAGGATGTTCAGGCCGGTGGTGCTGATTACGGCAATGCCAACCAGGCAGCCCAGGTACAGCAGGTAAGAGTCGACGGCAAACGGGAACACCACAAGAATCAGCAGGAAAAGACCCAGCCACAGCTTCTGGGTCTGGCTGGTCCAGATTGCCTCATCGGCCTCGTAACTCTGTTTCGCGTCACCGATGCGCATCTTACACTCGCTCTATTTCGTGGGTGCCAAAAAGGCCGTAGGGACGGATCACCAGGATCACCGCCAGCACCAGGAATGTTGCCGGCATACGGTACTCGCCCCCGAGGTAGGCACCGGCAACCGTTTCCAGCCAGCCAATGAACACGCCAGCCACCAGGGCACCGAGAATGCTGTCCAGGCCGCCAACGATCACCACCACCAGCACACTCAGACCAATGATCCCGAACTGCGGACTGAGGCCGCCGGTGGCGGCCACCAACACACCGGCCAACGATGCCGCAAGAGAGCCAAACACCCAGGCCATGTTGAATACCCGGCGCACGTTAATGCCCATGGAATAGGCCGCCGCCTGATCCGAGGCCGTTGCCCTCAGGGCCACGCCACCCCTGGAGAAGCGGAAATAAAGCAGATAAATAATGAGCAGGGCCGAACCGATCAGAAAGCCGTAGGCAATTTTTGGAGCGAGGTAGAGTGGGCCGATAAACACCGGCTCCCGTGGCAGAAAACGGGGCAACAACTGCGGATCGGCGGTCCAGATGAACTCCACCAGGCCCACAAGGATACTGCCAATGCCGATGGTGACCATCACCACCGAGATGGGGGACTCACCCAGCATGGGCCGGATCATGGTCTTCTCGATCACACCGCCCAGAATACTGCCACCGATCACCGCCAGCGGCAGGGCAATCCATGGTGACAACTCCATGCCACCAGCAAAGGCCAGGAACAGATAGGCGGCAAACATCATGATCTCGCCAATGGCAAAATTGATCACCCGGGTGGCCTTGTAGATGATCACAAACCCCAGCGCGATAAGGGCGTATAGCCCGCCCATGGCCAAACCGGCGAGGCTGATTTCACCAAAGAACAACCAATCCATCAGGCAACCTCCCCTTCTGGATTGAGCTTTCTTCGCAAACTGTCGATGTCACTGTTGCCCAGATAAGCCTTGATCACCTCGGGGTTGTTCTGAACATCCGCCGGCACGCCTTCGGTAATAACCTGGCCGAAATTCAGCACCGCGATATGGTCGGATATGTCCATCACCATGCCCATGTCGTGCTCTACCATCAGCACGGTAATGCCCCACTCTTCCCGGATATCCAGAATAAATCGGGCCATGTCCTCTTTCTCTTCCCGATTCATGCCGGCCACCGGTTCGTCCAGCATCAGCACCTTTGGTTGCATGGCTAGGGCCCGGGCAAGCTCAACCCGTTTTTGAAGCCCGTATGAGAGGCTGGCCACCGGCTGGCGTCGTATATGATCGATTTCCAGGAAGTCGATAATCCGCTCTTCCACTTCCCTGCGAACAGCCATTTCCTCCCGGCGGGCCGGCCCGAAATAAACCAGCGCACTGAGCAGTCCGCTCTTCATGTGCACATGGGCGCCAAGCTTGATGTTGTCGAGTACTGTCATACCCCGAAACAGGGCTATGTTCTGGAAGGTTCGGGCAAGGCCAAGGGCGGCTCGCCTCGGCGGCTTGATACTGCCCGGCAACTCTTGGCCATGGTAGCGAATGGTGCCCTGCTGCGGTTTGTAAAAGCCGGAGATGCAGTTAAAAAGCGAGGTCTTGCCCGCACCGTTCGGGCCGATAACGGTCGTGACGGTGTTTTCAGGCACCTGAAAACTGACATCCTGCAGCGCCTTGACGCCACCAAATGAGAGAGACAGGTTACTGATCTCAAGGATGCTCACATTACCTCCCGGCACCCCTGGCGCCGGGCAGACAGGCTCGCGAACACGCCCTGCTGGTACCCATCTCACGCCCGAAGATGATTGTCGTTGTTGTTTTTTCTTGTCATCGGGAGATCCCCGATCCAGATTAAAAGTAGTCCATTCAGGCAACATTGGGCAAACCCTTCTACCCTGTTACCTGTCAGACACCGAAGGGCGCTGAACAAATAGTGAAACCATGGCCCACTACGATGAGAGAAACATCCACCATGTCAGACTCATTGGTAACCACCGAATTCGACGCCGATACGGGCATCGCAACGATGACTTTCAACCGGCCAGCAGCCCTGAATGCAATCAGTGTGCCCATGGCAGAAGCCTTTCTCGCGGAGGCTCAGGCACTGAAAGACCGATCAGGCCTTCGATGCATCGTTCTGACCGGCTCCGGGCGCGCTTTTATGGCGGGCGGGGATATCGCCAGTATGACCGGCTCTCCCGAACAGGCGGGCAAAGCCGTCAGCGCCATCCTGGGTGCGGTCAACCCGGCCATCCTCCTGTTGCGCAGCATGGACGCCCCGGTGATCGCGGTGGTCAAGGGGGTTGCCGCTGGTGCCGGGCTGAGCCTGGCACTGATGGCGGACCTTGTCATTGCTCAGGAAGACACCAAGTTCTTGCTGGCCTACAACGGCATTGGCGCCATTCCTGACTGTGGTGGTAGCTGGTTCCTGGCCCACAAGATCGGCGCTGGGCGGGCAGCCGAGTTAATGCTGCTGGGCCGAACCCTGAGTGCGACCGAAGCCAGGGACTGGGGCATGATCACCGAGTCTGTTACGGAAGCCGACTTTGAAAAACGAGTAACTGAGATTACGAGAAACGTCGCGAATGGCCCCACCCGAGCCTTCGGTGCCTTTCGACGGCTTACGGACGGAGCCTGTGGCGATCAGTTGGCTGCCCAACTGGAAGCCGAAAAGGAAGCGTTCCTGGAACTGACCCGGACCGGGGATTTCGCAGAAGGCGTCGCCGCGTTCCTGGCCAAGCGCCCCCCTGAATTTCACGGATCCTGACTGTCAGGATGCTACATCCTGGGCAGCCAACGCCTTGATGTCCGGGTACTCGTGTACCCGAACCTCCGATTGCGCGGGCGCCTGCTGAGCAAGCGCCGACACCTCATTAACCATTGCCCTGGCCACGGTGACCGCCTCAATACCGCGAAACTTTTCCAGTGGGCCGATCAACGCCCGGTTGATGAGAGGCATGGCTTTTATGCCCAGTGCTTCGGCGGTGCGCTGCTCGCTGCGTTCGCCCAGCAGCAGACTGGGTTGGTAGATGGACAGGCAGGGATAGCCCAGCGACTTTATGCCGTCTTCCAGTTCACCCTTCACCCGATTGTAGAAAACGGTGGAAGACGATGAGGAGGCAATGGCAGACATCAGCACGAATACCTGCGCACCGTTTGCCCGGCCAAGCTCCGCCGCTTTCATCGGGTAACCGTAGTCCACTTTACGGAACTGCTCGCGAGAGCCGGCCTTCTTGATGGTGGTGCCCAGGCAACAGACGATGGCATCCACCGCGAACAGATCACTGTGTTCATCCAGGCGGTCGAAATCCACTTCCTGCTGATGCAGTTTTTCATGGTTCAGCGGCAACGCTCGACGCACGGGCGCGACGACCGATGACACGTCTTCCCGCGCCAGCAGACCCTTTAGCACCTGGCCACCGGTCAGGCCAGTGGCACCCAATAGCATCACTTTCATAGAATCTCCCTCAACCACGAAACAACACCCGGACACCCACTAGTATCCAGCACAAACTCCTGCCCCCGCGAGGCACTTTTCAGAGTGCAGTATTCCCCGTCCCGGGACCAGCGGGCGAGGTTACCGTGAAAACTCATCGCGGTGTCCGCCGAATCCGGATAGAAACACCCGGGTAATCGCCATTGCGTGGTCGAAGCGGCATCCGGTGCCGTCAGGCGTTGCCGCTCCTCCAGGCGTCCAAACACCCCGGCACCCGGAAGGCCGGTTGATCGCCCCTCAAGCTGCAGGGCATCGGAGGCCACATAGAGCGTATTGCCACCATCTGGCTGACCATGGAAGTGTGGATGGTAGCGGGCCCACCGCAGGTCACTATCCGACAACTCATCAATGCGGTAAACATCGCCAATCTGGAGCCAGCCCCACAGCCCGTGAAACGGGCGGGCCTGTTTTACAAACTGCCAACGTCTGCCCTGTTTTTCCACGTCCCGAAACAGACCGAAAAACAGGAACAGATCCCCCACCCCCACCTGCTGTTTACGGAGGTGCCCCTGTGCGGCGCCGGTTTGCCCCAGGCAGGGCCGCCAGCCGGTTTCCCGGGGATAAGCGTCAGCGATCAGGTCCGGGTCGAGGTGGGCCTTTCGGGCGCCACCACGCCGGTTGCCGGTCAGGTCGGCCACCAGCTTGCCAACATTCAGACCATCGTGATGGATATCATGGTAGGTGATCCGGGAACGCGAGTCCGGGATCGGCAGGGTATAGAAAGACCTGTCAGGGAACACCGGGCTGGGACAGCCGCCTGCGGAGGAATCAAAGCCTTTACGGCTGAGGATCAGTTTCATAAACGCATTTTGGAGCAAGGAACGAAGCGCAACCATATCACGCCATTGAAAAGCAGTTTAAACTGACGACAACAACAGACTGGCCCACCCGCTGATTCAATGCCGATCGCCCATGACTGATTTTGAAACCCTGAACACGCTGAAGGCAGGCCTTGAAGCCTGGTGGCACCCGGGCGTTACCGTCCTGCTCTCAATGGCTATCACCTTTCTTGTGTACAAGGGGTTGCTGGCAACGGTTCAACGCTTAACCCGCAGCAAAACAGTTCCCCGCCTGTTCCTGGATGCCTCATCAACCGCTCTGGGCATTGCCATTACCCTGGTGGTGCTCAACGCCATCCTGGAAGCGGCGTCCCAGGACCTGCCTCTGATCAACCACTTCCGCCACGCCGCCACGCTGCTGCTGATTGTGGCCGTCACCTGGGCGCTGGTGCGCTGCACGTCAGCCATCGGCGACGTCATCGTCTCTCTGAATCCAGTCCTGGAAGGCCAGTGGAAACGCGCCCGCAAAGTGGAGACACAAACGCGCTTCCTGGTGAGGGTGCTGAACATTCTCATCGTCATCGTGGGCCTGGGCGCCGCGCTGGTCACGTTCGAGCCGGTTCGTCATCTTGGCAGCAGCCTGCTGGCATCTGCGGGCATTGGCGGCATTATTCTCGGCTTCGCCGCCAAACCGGTGTTGGGCAACCTGTTAGCGGGCATGCAGATCGCCCTCACCCAACCGTTCCGCATCGATGACGTGCTGCATGTACAGGGCGAATGGTGCTGGGTGGAGGAAGTCACCGCCACCTACGTGGTGCTGAGGGTCTGGGATTTGCGGCGGCTGGTAGTGCCGCTGCAATGGTTTATCGAAAACCCGTTCCAGAACTGGTCGAGAAACGACACCGAAATGATGGGAACGGTGTTCATCACCGTCGATTATTCCATGCCTATCGAACCACTACGAACCGAGTTTGAGAGGCTGCTGGAACAGGCGCCGGACTGGGACGGGAAGACCAAGATCGTGCAGGTGACCGAAGCCGGCGAGGCCAATATCGAGGTGCGCTTCCTGCTCAGTGCCAGGGACTCAAGCTCACTCTGGAATCTCCGCTGCGCCATCCGCGAGGGGTTGATCACCTTTATACAGGCGCAGTTTCCGGCGCATCTACCAAGGGTTCGTGCCAGGCTGGTGGAAACGCCCGACCAGTAACCCTCACCCCTGCTCTGCCCCGCGCAGCATG
This sequence comes from Marinobacter sp. M5B, assembly GCF_042604615.1. Taxonomy (NCBI): domain Bacteria; kingdom Pseudomonadati; phylum Pseudomonadota; class Gammaproteobacteria; order Pseudomonadales; family Marinobacteraceae; genus Marinobacter; species Marinobacter sp. M5B. Next base: position 519,213 of record NZ_CP156894.1, on the reverse strand, counting down.
GCGTGCAGCAGCTCTTCGGCATCGAATTTGGTCAATGCCTCGTCTGCCCCCACCTGTTTGGCGTAACTCACGCTCATTTCACTGTTCAGGGAGGTATGCAGAATGATGTACGGCTGCTTCAGGGCGTTGCCGCTGTCCCTCACATTGAAGGTCAACTCGTAGCCGTCCAGGCCGGGCATTTCGATGTCGCTCACCAGGATGTTGATGGGTTTTCCATCGCGGTTGGCGTTCAGCATCAGGTCCAGTGCATCCTGCCCGTTGGTGGTGACAAAATAGCTCACATCCTTGCTGTCCAGGGCGTCCGAGAGCTGTTTGCGAGCCACCTGGGAGTCGTCCACCAGCAGGATATTCAGGCCTTTCAGAGTTTCCCGTTGAACGTCTGTCAGCGTGACTTCCCGGGGGTTTACGGACTCCGGGTACACCCGTGCCAGCAACAGTTCCACGTCCAGCAACTGCACGATCTGATCATCGATATTCACCAGGCCGGTAATGAAGGCACGGTCGCCAAGACTCTTCGGCGGGGGCATCACCTTCTTCCACTCGGTTTCCACGATTTTCCGCACACTGCGCACAAGGAACCCGATTTCCTGGCGCTGAACATCGGTCACAATGATCGAAGCGGTCTTGCGTTCTTCCACCGTCAACGGCTGGTAACCCACGGCAGCAGCCATGTCGATCACCGGCACGGCGGAGCCGCGAAAACTCATGGTACCGATCACCGCCGAATGGCTGTGCGGTAGCTTGGTCAGCGGAACAAAGGGCATGATTTCCCGGATTTTCAGGGTGCCCAGGCCGAATGGCCTCTGATTGGTCAGATAAAACAACAGCAGTTTCTGGGGGTGTTTGGTACCCTCGGCCATAACCTCAAACCTGTCAGGAGCTTTGGAAAAAGTATAACAGGCGAAAGATAACATGCCGCCCAAACCGACATTGTAAGATTTTGCAGCCCTTCGGAGGTCGCATCGGCTGCCAGTGAATCCAGCGCTTCCTCTCCCGCGTATCACCTATACTGTTGTCATCGGGAGGCTATTCGATGAAACGCGCCTTTGCACTAATATCGGTATTCCTGTTCTTCGCCGTCTTGGCCGTGGGTGGTCATGCCGACGACGACAATATCGATGACGCCATCCAGAACACGATCCTGTCGCAGATTGAAGCCTTCGCCAATGACGACAGGCAAGCTGCCTGGGACCATGCCTCGGAAGGCATCAAGCAGCAATCCGGCTCGATAGAGTCGTTCTACGATATGGTGAAGCTATCCTATGCGCCCGTCCACCGGGCCTCGTCCATTGAGTTCATGGAGCGCATACCCCACCCCGGTTTCCAGATTCAGGTGGTACGGTTGTTGGGGCCGGAGGGCAAACGCTGGATCGCCCACTACCATATGGTCAAGAATGGTGATGACTGGAAAATCGGCGGCGTCGGGCTCAAAGAGGGTCCAAGCTCTATATAATCGCTGACCGGCTAATGGTTTCTGACGCCTATGTCTTTCAGCTCTGTCCGTCCGTAAGATACAGTCCATGAACCTGATTGCCGGCAGAGCCTGAACACCACCTATGAAGAACCTGACCTTCTCCTCTCATTACGCCAGGGCCGTTCTTTATGGCCTGGAGAAGGCCGGTGGCTATTCCGACGAACTGCTTCGCAATAATGGCATCGACCCAGAGTTCATCCACTCGCCACGGGCACGGGTGCCCACGGAACAGTTTATCCGCCTGTTCCGGCTGGTGTGGGGCAAACTGGATGACGAGTTCATGGGCCGTACCACACAGCCCTGCCGCGTGGGGCACTTTCACCTGATGGGATCGTTGGTGGTACACAGCAGCAACCTGGAAGAGGTGATCCGCCAGAGCATTCGCTGCTACCGGCTGTTCTCCGATGACATGGTGATTGAGCTGGACACCCGCGGCGATGAAGTGGAGCTGAGCATCACCCACCGCCATCCGGAACTGGACCCGGACAACTTCCTGGTGGAATGGTTACTGATGGTGTGGCACCGATTAATCGGCTGGCTGATCGGACGCAAGATCGTACTCAGCCACGCCACCTTCCAGCATGATTTGCCCGGACACTTTGACGAGTACCGGTTTGTTTTCCCCTGCCAGTGTTTCTTTAACCGCGACCGCAACAGCCTGTTTTTCAGCCACAATTATCTGGACATGCCGGTGACGCGAACACCGGAGGAACTGGATGGTTTTATTGAGAAGTCGCCGCGCAACCTGCTGATCTGGACCGATGAGGACGACAGCCTGACAACCCAGGTTCGGCAGATTCTGGAAAACGTGGACGATGATCGCCTGCCCACGCTGGAACAGATCGCCGGGCAGCTGCATATGACCGCCTACACCCTGTCGCGCAAACTGAAGGCGGAGGGCAGTTCCTACCAGAAGATCAAGGACAACCTGCGGCGGGACCAGGCCGTGATTATGCTCACGCGGCAGAACCTGACGGTGTCGGAGATCTCATCACAGCTGGGATTTACCGAGCCCGGCGCTTTTTCCCGTGCCTTCAAGCACTGGACCGGGCTCAGCCCACTGGCCTACCGCAAGCAGGACCAGTAGTTCTTCTTTCTCCGCTTACAGCAGTTCGATCGCGACAGCGGTACCTTCCCCGCCCCCGATACACAGGGACGCCACACCGCGCTTGAGACCACGCTGCTTCAGGGCGTTGATCAGGGTGACCATGATCCGCGACCCTGAGGAGCCGATGGGGTGACCCAGGGCGCAGGCGCCGCCATGGACGTTGACCTTGTCGGCATCGAGCCCAAGCTCATTGATGGCGGCCAGGGTAACCACGGCAAACGCTTCGTTGATTTCGAACAGGTCGACGTCGTCGCGGTTCCAGCCGGCTTTCTTCAGTACCTTTTCGATGGCACCGATGGGCGCAAGGGTGAACTCGGCCGGCAGGCGGGCATGTGTCGCGTGGGCGACGATGCGGGCCTGGGGAGTGAGGCCGCGCTTTTCGGCTTCTTCGCGGGTGGCCAGTACCATCGCGGAGGCGCCGTCGCTGATGGAGCTGGCGTTGGCGGCGGTGACAGAGCCGTCTTTGGCAAAGGCCGGTTTGAGGTGGGGAATTTTCTCGGGTTTGGCTTTGCCGGGCTGTTCGTCGGTATCCACCACGGTGTCGCCGCCACGGCCGGAGATGGTCACGGGGGTGATTTCGTCGGAGAATCCGCCGTTCTTGATGGCCGACAGGGAGCGCTCGAGGGAGGCGATGGCGAAGTTGTCCATGGCCTCGCGGCTGATGTCGTATTTGTCGGCGGTGCGCTGGGCGAAAACGCCCATGAGGCCGCCTTCGTAGGCGTCTTCAAGGCCGTCGAGGAACATGGAATCCATGACCTGCCCGTGGCCCATGCGCATGCCGGCTCGGGCTTTTGGCAGCAGGTAAGGTGCCTGGCTCATATTTTCCATGCCGCCGGCGATCATGATGCTGTTGGTGCCGGCTTTGATCTGGTCGTGGGCCATGATGACGGCTTGCATGCCGGAGCCGCACATTTTGTTGACGGTGGTGCAGCCGCTGGAGTCGGGGATGCCGGAGGCGCGGGAGGCCTGGCGTGCGGGTGCCTGGCCGAGGCCACCTGGCAATACGCAGCCCATGATGACTTCCTGGATGTCGGCGGGTTGCAGGCCGCTTCTTTCGATGGCGGCCTTGATGGAGATGGCGCCGAGATCCGGGGAGCGCACGGAGCTGAGATCGCCCATCATGCCGCCCATGGGAGTTCTTGCTGATCCTGCGATGACTACATCGTTGCTATTCATGTCTTCAATCCTCTGATTAAGCCTTACCTAAAACCGACCGTGCGATGATTTCTTTCATCACTTCCGAAGTGCCGCCGTAAATTCTCTGCACTCTGGCGTCGATAAACGCTCTCGAAATCGGATACTCGCTGGTGTAACCGTAACCGCCGAACAACTGCAAACAACCGTCGGCTACCCGGCACTGCATTTCCGTGGCGCTGTACTTGGCCATGGAAGCTGTGGGCGCGTCGAGTTCGCCTTTTTCGTACAACGCAATGCACTCGTCGACAAAGGCGCGGTTAACGCGGCAGTCGGTTTCCATGCGGGCGATTTCGAAGCGGGTGTTTTGCAGTTGGGCCAGTTTCTGGCCGAACAGTTCCCGTTCCTGGGCGTAGTTGATGGTCAGGTCCAGTGCGCCGCGGGCGGCAGCAACACCCAACGCACCGATGACGAGGCGCTCGCGAGGGAGTTCGCGCATCAGGTACATGAAGCCCTGGCCTTCTTCACCCAGCAGCGCGGAGGCGGGGATGCGCATGTCGGAGAAGAAGAGTTCCGAGGTATCGCCGGAGTGCTGGCCGATTTTGTCGAGGTTGCGGCCTTTGCTGTAACCGGGCAACGAGGTGTCGACCAGGAACAGGCTGATGCCACGGGCACCGGCCTTGGGGTCGGTTTTGGCGGCAACGATGACCATGTCGGCGTGTTGGCCGTTGGTGATGAAGGTTTTGGAGCCGTTGAGGATGTAGTCGTCCCCGTCTTTCACCGCGCTGGTGCGGATGGCCTGGAGATCGCTGCCGGCGCCGGGTTCGGTCATGGCGATGGCACCCACGGCTTCGCCGGAGACCATTTTCGGCAACCAGTACTGGCGCTGTTCTTCGTTGCCGATATGGCTGAGGTACGGGGCGACGATGTCGGAGTGCACCATGACGTTGGTGGACAGGGCGCCGAAGCCCATGCGGGCCATTTCTTCGCCCACGACGACGGAGTACAGGAAGGGCGCACCGCAGCCGCCCCAGTCTTCGGGTACGTCCACGCACAGCATGCCGGCGTTGCCCAGGGTGTTCCAGAGTTCCCGGGGTACGATGCCGGAGTGTTCCCACTCTTCGTAGTGGGGCGTTACTTCGGTTTCCAGGGCCTTGATGACGGACTCCCGGAACATGTCGAGTTCTTCTTTATCAACAGCGCTGGTCATGGGTGTCTCCCGTCGGTGATTAGTGTGGCCTTGATTGGATAACGGTCAGTCTGTCGCAGTCACGGTCTGAGCGCCATGACATAACCGGGCAGGAAATTTGATAAAAAATAGCACCCCGGGACTGCATCGCTGGCAGCCCCGGGGTTTATAACGCGCGGTCAGAGGTTTTTGGCGTCGTCCCGCAGCACAAACTTCTGGATCTTGCCGGTGGAGGTTTTCGGCAGTTCGCTGAACACAATGGTCTTGGGCACTTTGAACTTCGCCAGTCGCTCCCGGCAGAAGGCGATGATGTCGTCTTCGCTGACGTCCCCGGCTTCGGGCTTGAGGGTGACGAAGGCGCAGGGTGTTTCGCCCCACTTTTCGTCCGGCCTTGCTACCACGGCGGCTTCGAGGATGTCGGGATGACGGTAGAGTATGTCCTCCACCTCAATGGTGGAGATGTTCTCGCCGCCGGAAATGATGATGTCTTTCAGGCGGTCCTTGATCTCCGCGTAGCCATCCTCATGCCAGACGGCCAGGTCCCCGGTGTGGAACCAGCCGCCGCGGAATGCCTCTTCGGTGGCTTTGGGGTTTTTCAGGTAACCCTTCATTACTGTGTTGCCGCGCAGGAAGATCTCGCCGATGGTGTTGCCGTCTTTCGGCACTGCTTCCATGGTTTCCGGGTCACCCACCATCATGCCGGCCAGGGTATGGTAGCGAACGCCCTGCCGGGCCTTGATTCTGGCCCGGTCTTCCACTGGCAGGTCGTCCCACTCGGACTTCCAGGCGCATACCGTGACCGGTCCGTACACCTCGGTAAGCCCGTAAACGTGGGTCACGCGAAAGCCCATGTTTTCGATGGCTTCGATGACTTTGGCCGGGGGTGCCGCGCCTGCGGTCATTGCCTGAACCGTATGGCTGAAGCTGGATTTTGCAGCGTCCGAAGCGCCCAGCAAGGTGTTCAGTACGATAGGCGCACCACACATGTGGCTGACTTTGTGTTCGCTGATCAGCTGCAGGATTTTCTCTGGTTCTACCTTACGCAGGCACACATGGGTGCCTGCAAAGGCGGTGATGGTCCAGGGGAAACACCAGCCATTGCAGTGGAACATCGGCAGTGTCCACAGGTACACCGGATGCATACCCATGGACCACACCGCCTGGTTGCCCATGGCGTTCTCATAGGCACCGCGATGGTGATACACCACGCCTTTCGGGTTACCAGTGGTGCCGGAGGTATAGCACAGCGAAATCGCATCCCATTCATTTTCCGGCATTTGCCAGTCAAAGGCCGGGTCGCCGCTGGCCACGAAAGCGTCGTAATCCAGATCGCTCACCTGGGTTCCGGCACCACTGAATTCGGGGTCGTTGACGTCAATCACCTGTGGCGGGTTGTCGAGCATGCCGACGGCTTCGTTGATGACGTCGCCAAACTCCCGGTCGGCAATCAGCACTTTTGCCTCGCCGTGCTCCAGCATGAAGGCGATGGCTTTGGCATCCAGGCGGGTGTTCAGGGCATTGAGTACTGCCCCCAACATGGGGATGCCAAAATGACACTCCAGCATGGGCGGAATGTTTGGAAGCATGGCAGCAACGGTGTCGCCCTTGCCGACACCTTTGTCAGCCAGCGCGGACGCCAGGCGGCGACAACGCTCGTAGGTCTGCTGCCAGTTGCGGCGTGTGGCACCATGAATCACCGCCGGGTATTCCGGGTACACGCTGGCCGTGCGGGCCAGGAAATCCAGCGGTGTCAGTGTGGCGTTATTGGCGTCGGTTGGCTCTAATCCCTTGTCGAAGATGGAGTTCATACTGGTCTCCTGGTGTTGTTATCCAACACCTGACTATAGGGCACAGCCGACGTTTCAGCGAGCCCCCGCAGCCGTTCGACGGGTATCCGGCTGATCCAGCCGCGCCATTTCCGCCAGCAGCTCCGAGGTCTTTTCCTTCATCAGGGCAATGTCCCCCCGGGACTCCACATTCAGCCGCACCAGCGGCTCCGTGTTCGACATCCGGAGATTGAACCGCCAGCGTTCAAACTCAACACTCAGGCCATCAACGTGTCCCACAGATACCGCATCGGCACCATAGATCTCCTCGATCACCGCAAGCAACCGGGCCGGATCATCCACCGTGCGGTTAATCTCCCCACTGGCGGGGAAAGCGTCAATGCGGGCGTCGATCAGCGACGATAACGGCTGCCCGGTCTGGCACAGGCGTTCGGCAACCAGCAGCCATGGAATCATGCCGCTGTCGCAGTAGGCGAAGTCCCGGAAGTAGTGGTGGGCACTCATTTCACCCCCATACAGGGCATCTTCCTCGCGCATGCGCTGTTTGATGAACGCGTGTCCGGTTTTGCTTTCGATAGGTGTTCCGCCAGCCTTTCGAACCAACTCCTGGGTGTTCCAGGTCAGCCGCGGGTCGTGAATGATCTTGCCGCCGTCTACCTTCTGCAGGAACTGGTCCGCCAACAGGCCCACGATGTAATAGCCTTCGATAAACCGGCCATTTTCGTCAAAGAAAAAACAGCGGTCGTAGTCGCCGTCCCAGGCGATCCCCATGTCGGCCCCTTCGCGCAGAACCGCCTCAGCCGTTACCGCCCGGTTTTCCTCCAGCAGGGGATTGGGAACCCCGTTCGGGAAGTGCCCGTCGGGTTCGTGATGCAGTTGTACGAAATCAAAGGGCAGCCATCGTGACAACGCGTCGATGACCGGGCCCGCACCGCCATTGCCCGCGTTAACCACCACCTTCAGAGGGCCAATCGTGGTGCCGTCGATGTATCCCAGCAAGTGATGGATATAGTCGGCCTCCACTGACAGGCTTTCCAGGCGCCCGGGAATGGCAGCATCCATAAACGGCTGGGAGACTCTGTCACGGATGGTGTTCAGGCCGTTATCCGAGCTGATGGGGCGCGATTCGCGGCCAACCAGCTTCATACCGTTGTGATCCTTGGGGTTATGGCTGGCCGTCACCATAATGCCGCCATCCATACTGTAATGACTGGTGGCAAAGTAGATCTGCTCGGTACCGCAAAGACCGATGTCATAGACATCTGCCCCCGCCGCCCTGAGCCCGATGGTCAACGCTTCTGCAATCTCCGGGCTGGATAACCGGATGTCATACCCCACCACAACCCGGCGGGCACTTGTCAGCTCCACGTAAGCACGCCCGATTCGCTCTGCCAGTTCAGGATTCAACTGGTCGGGAACCCGGCCGCGCAGGTCATAAGCCTTAAAACAGGACACGTCCATAGCTGTTTCTCCGTCTAACCTTCGATCAATGGCGCGGCCCACCCTGCTGCCCCTGGCGGTTTTGCAAAGCGGGCCGCGTTGGTCCTATACCTTTTCCGACATCACCGGAATCTGCTCTTCCTCCACGTCCGGGGTGGGCGCCGCGCGACCGTACCGGTCGTCCAGGCGTTCAATGTCATCCTCGCCAAGGTAGGCGCCGGACTGGACTTCAATCAGCTCCAGGGGAATGCGACCGGGATTGAACAGCCGGTGTACCGCGCCGATCGGTATGTAGGTGGACTGGTTCTCGGACAGCAGGAACGTTTCCTCGTCACGGGTCACTTCGGCAGTACCCTTGACGATGATCCAGTGCTCAGCCCGGTGATGGTGCTTCTGCAACGACAGCTTCTCGCCCGGCTTGACGCTTATGCGCTTCACCTGAAAACGGTTGCCCATGTCGATGCTGTCGTAGCTGCCCCACGGGCGATACACCTGCCTGTGCGTGCGGGTTTCCGAGCGCTGGTCACCGTTCAGCCGCTTCACCAGTTTCTTGACGTCCTGCACCTTGTCCTTGTGGGCAACCATCAACGCATCTTTGGTGTCGACCACCACCAGGTCTTTCACGCCCAACATGGCCACCAACTTATCTGAGGTGTGCACCAGGCAGTTGTTGCTGTCTTCCAGGCAGGCATCACCCAGGATGGCATTGGCGTTCTCGTCCTTGTCGGTCACATCCCAGATCGTGGACCAGGAGCCAACGTCGCTCCAGCCTGCATCCATGGGCACCAACAAGGCTTTCGATGTTTTCTCCATCACTGCGTAGTCAATGGAATCGTCCGGGCAATGCTCGAATATCTCGGCGGGAATACGGGTGAAATCCATGTCGCGCTCGAGGCTTCGGGCGGCCAGAAGACAGGTGTCGTAAATGTCCGGGCTGTGTTTCTTCAGCTCCGCCAGGTAGCTGTCGGCCCGGAACATGAACATGCCGCTGTTCCAGTAGTAACCACCGGCAGACAGCAGCGCGGCGGCTTTTTCGGCGTCCGGCTTCTCGATAAAGCGGGACACCGGCCGGGCAGCGCCAGGCGCCTCTCCGGACTGGCCAGCAGCGATATAGCCGTAGCCAGTCTCCGGCCGGGTTGGCGTAATACCAAACAGCACCAACCCTCCGGACCTGGCGGCTTCCTGTCCCTGGGTAACAGCCCGCTGGAACGCCTCGACATTTTCAATGGCATGATCCGCGGGCAACACCAGCATGATGGCTTTGGGATCTTTTCGCGCCACTTCGATAGCGGCCATCGCGACCGCCGGGGCGGTGTTGCGGCCAAACGGCTCCAGCAGTATCGACAACGGTTGACGGCCTATGGCCTCCAACTGCTCTTTGACAATAAAGCGGTGCTCATCGTTGGCCACCACAACCGGCGACTCGGCGTCGTCGACCGGCAGCCGGCACAGAGTTTCCTGCAACATACTTTGTTCCCCCACCAATGGGAGGAACTGCTTGGGATAGGCCTGGCGCGAGAGGGGCCAAAGCCGTGAACCGTTACCACCTGAGAGTATGACTGGAATCATCGTTCTGCTCCTTTGCTCTACAAAGACGTACCACAGGGACGTCCGTTGGCGTATTAATCTGGACCCTTGAACCAGGGCCCGTTAGAACCGTTTACTTAGGGTGATGTTGCTGGGTGGATCCGGCTGCGCGCCCTCGGGCCACAGCGGGTTAATGCCGTACAGATAGGAAATATCGCCACCCAGACGGGTGGATTTCATCGGCCGAAGTTCATCCAGAAAGGCGGGCATTCCCTCAACAGGTCCCCAGGCGGCCTGCCAGGGTTCCATCCAGGCCAGGGACCAGGCCTTATAAAGCCCGTCGACAATCTGCTCGTCTCCGGTGATGTCTTCAATTCGTTCCGGATCATCCAGCCCCGCGACGACATTTCCGGCCATTTTCGTAAACTGATCCTGGTAACGCTCATAAACAGAGTTGCCATTGACCTCGGCAAACAGCGCGATCATGGTCAGGGGCTGCATGGCGTAGTTCATGTATTCCAAGGCCCGGGTTTCCCGGCTGAGTTCCTTGGGCAGGTAACCGTCCTCATTGATCTGCCCCATGGCTTCATCGAACTTGGCCAGCGACCAGTTCCAGTCGTCGCAGTCCTGGGTTGCCACCGATGCCGACATCACGGCCCAGGCGGCCCAGTAATCATGGTTGTTGACCTTCTTGGCTTTTCGATCCGTGTAGTAATCACGGACCCCATCACTCAAGCGCAGAAACCAGTCTTCAATTCGGCGCGCCCGCTCCAGATCCATGGCGGCCTCCGGCGCCGACGTCCACATCCTGAGATAGGCGTTCGCAGCGGCTGCCAGTGCCCATTTGCGTACCGCCTGACCGACGTGATTGATGTCATCCGTCAACAGGGCATCCGATGATGCCCACGCGTCGAGATTGTCCAATACGCAATCCAGCGCTTCGGGGCCATCGCCATCAACCTGGTAGTCATCGGCGGCAGCGATAACAGCCTTCTCGAAATCACGCACGTTGCTGGTGGCCTTCTTGTACTCTTCATAGGCCTGCTTGTTCAGATTGTTGCGAGCGCTGTCACTGCCCTTGTACTTACTGGTCAGCGACAGCGAGCCGACGTGCGGCTCCACCCGCTCGCAGTCGTAGTCACCGCCATCCTTGTCTTCCGGCGTCTGGTAATAGCCCACCGGAGCACGCAGTTGTCCGTTCAGGCACTGCCCGGCGTGAACGCTGCTCACACCAAAGACGGCGGTTATCGCCGCAGACAGCAGCACCCGGCCCCATTGTCGATGTTCAGAGCGTTGTTGGATTCGCATAACCATCCTCTCTATGCGTTGGATGAATGTGCGTCAGATGTCCTGACGGCGACAGATTTTCGTGGTTACCGTTAAGCCTTCCGAGACCTGCTCCGGTTTCAGCGCGAGGTCCAGCGACATGAACATTTCATCGTTCCAGTTCGGCCCTTCCGGGAGCTCGAAGACAAACCGGCCAGGGGTTTCAACCCGATCGCCGTACTCCATATCCACGCGGTCCTTGCGCCCGAACACGTACCAGATGAAGGCATCAACCTCTTTCACCCCCGGGTCACTGAACTGCAGGTCGACGACGTACTCGTTGCTCGGCATTTCGATGAACTGTCCACCGCCGTTGTAGAGCACTTCGGTGGTCCCGGCCTTGACCGGCGTGGTTTTCTGCAACACCGGCTCCTGGCTCTCACAGGCACCACTGATCATCGGTGTGACCTGCCGATAGAACTCCGCACTGTCGAGGTTGTGGTAACCGGGCACCTCCCAGATCATGATCTTGGGTGGCGACTCCCGGAAGTTGTCGGAAAGCAGGTATTCGAACATGGAGCCGTCGTAGCTACCGCCGGCAACCGCCACGTTGAGCACCTCGACACCCAGAAACTCCTGCAGCGCCCCGACAAAGTTGTAGTCCTGGGCACCCTTACTGTTACTGGTGCCCACCAGGGTGATGGGGGGCAAGTCCTGGTCGCCAAACAGGGCGCTGGCTTCAGCGGATTGGCCGGTACCGGAGGACTCGGTGCGAAACTCGTCCACGTACTGCGAGCCGTACTCGAAACCGCATATCCGTTTAACCGCGTCCTGAAGCGACCCGTCCTTTCGGATCAACCCGGACCGACGAGTCACGAATTCCTGCTGCGACAGCGACTGATAGGCCGGCATGTCCTTGATTCGCTCCGCCACGACCTCTGCGGTCCGCCGGGCACCATAAGGTGTCCAGTGGTGATCCCGCTTAAAGAAGAAGGCGTCTTCACGTGTCTCTTCGTCCAGAAGGGGCGTCAGGTCTGGAACCACCAGCCCTGCCTGGCGAAAACGCATCAACGCGTCAGCGTAATTTTTACGGGCCACGTTCCAGCTGAACGGCACCGGCGATGTCGCGGGCAGATGATTGGGATGAACCAGGCCTTTTGTCGGCTGGAACACCATCACCAATTCGGTACCGGTGGTTTGCTTCAGGTGCCTGGCAAAGCGCTTCAGGTGTTTCAGGCCTTCCAGGTTCGGCCCGAACTGCTCAACCAGTTCCGCTTCCGAACGGAACAGCCAGCCGTCTTTGCCCTGAACCAGCATCTTGAAGTTCTTCAGATAACCGGTGTCGTAGCTGGATGGGTATGCCGTGAGTGGGCACAGGTCACAACAGCGTTCGATGTTGTACTCGGGCAGTTCGGCGGCGCTGGCCTTTACACCCGCGACGCTGAGCAGCCCGAGCGCAACCAGCGCCCATAATCCACGGCCTCTGAACACCTGCTTCATACCGATGTATCCACTCGGTTTTCAGCGACAACCAGCCTCGGCTCGCCACCAACGTCGATGGCAAATACGCTGAATACCTTGCCGCGCTGCAGATTGACTTCACTGGTGGTTGCCAGCGCCTTGTTGCTTTGGAAAGCGCCCAGCGCAATGCTGACGGCGTTGATTTCGCGATTGGCCACATCAAGGGAGCCCACTGCATCAATCACGGCTACCTTGCCGTCGGACGTTTTCAGAGTGACCCCGCTATTGCTGGTCAGGTTGTAGAATGAAAGCAGTGCCTTGCGAGGGTTGTCGAAGGCGACATCCTTCATCACTTTCATCTCACCGGAATCCAGTACAACCACGGTGTAGAACTCGTTCTTTTTCATGTTGACGGACGTCTTCTGACCGGCAACGTCCACCTGATAGTTACCCTCAGAGAGGTAAATGTAGGGGCTCGCCTCCAACGGCGATACTTCCTTGATCACCTTGTCGCCCACAGAGGCGCGAGCGATGGCGCCGCTGGCATCCGCGTTCACCACGCGAATGAAGGCCGCCCCGTCCGGCGCCTCCGCGGCATAAAGCGCGTCCTCGCCGGCCTGGGCCATGTTCATGGAGACCAGCAAACTGCTGATCAGGGCAAAAAAAGCGGTATGCATCAGTGCTCTCATTTTCATCATCCTCAGGGGTTGGTTTCAGAACGGCTATCCGCTTGCGCGGTCAGCGTGTTATCAGCCCGGCGGAACCAAGCCTGGGCCTGTTCGGACTCCAGTGGCTGTGCCAGGTAACGCTCGGGAAATTCCCAGATCACCAATTGCGGCGGTTGATCCCGGAAATCGGAAGAGTTCAGGTAATCGATCATTGGTACGATAGGGCCGTCGCCTTCTTCGGCCACGTTGATCAGGTCCTGCCCCAGGTGCTTTCGCAAGGCGCCGGGGAAATCCCACTGTTCATTGGCGCTGTAACTTGTGCCAACCAGAACGGTGTTAGTGACGTCATCGCCAAACAGGGCGCTGGCGTTCGCCTGGCCGTCGTTCTGGGCGCGCGTCGTTCTCGGTTCCAGTTGGTCAGGTGCAGGACCGAAGTCGGTAAACGCTGGCTCCACTGGAATGTAATTGAGCAGGTCACCACGGTGCTGGACCGGTTGGCCAATGGATGTCACAAAGCTCTGCTCGCCCCAGGACAGGCCATTGAAGCGATCGCGGATGAACTCGGCAGCGCCTTTCGCGTAGAGGTTTGCGCCGTTCGGCGACCAGTGGGTGTCAGTTCTCAGGAACACCGATTCTCCATGACGTGTCGCCTGCTCCAACAACGGTTTCAGCTCCGGCGCGGGAATGCCCGCTGTCGCCAGTGACTGCTGGAACCGGTCGTACAGTGACATCATCGTCGGTTCGGGCTTCGTACTGCCCAGCATGTCCGAATGGATTCGGGCCTTGGCGGGCACCACCAGCACAACCAGCGGAACGCCCTCGGCCAACAGATAGTCGGCGACGCGCTGTACACGACTCAGGTTGCGATCGACCACCTCGCCGTCACGGCTGGCCGGGTAGATTTCCTCATCGGTAAACAGCCACTCGTCTTGTCCCACGACAACGCCTTTCCGGCCCTCGTCAAAGAGCGTGTAGTTGATCGCGGCCCAGAGATTGGTTCCCAGATCCTTCGCCGGGAATTGATCGTCGTAATGGCTCTCCAGGTTGCGGGCCAACTCACCGTTGACCGGGCTCAGCCCCGTTTCAGCCTGATAGCCCAGCAAGGGCCGCAAGGACAGCACACCCAGCCCCAGAACCAGCGCGATGAAGAGAACAGCTGTGATTCGTGCAGACGTTTTAGTCATCAAATCCACCCTCAGAACTGGAAGTACAGGAACGGTGAGAAACTCTCAGCGGACAGTTTCAACACGGCGAGCGCAAACACCGGAACCAGCAACGGCGCAGCGGCGGACCGCCAGCCGGACAGGATGGGGCCAACCTCACGATGCCCGAGCCGATCCTTCAGCCCCATCATCGCGATCACTCCGAAAGCCACGACCAGGATCGCCAGGTTCAGGTCCCGGATGCCCTGGACAAAGACATCACTCAGGCCGGCACCGTCGAAGCTGAACATGGCACCGTAGAAGCCGAAGGCCTCGGTGAGCGTGCTGGCCCTGAAGGTGACCCAACCGAGCATCACGAACAGGAAGGTCAGCGCCCACCGGAAGAACCGGAACCCGGACGGGCTGCCCGACACACCCAGCGCCCTTTCCACCGACAACAACAGACCGTGCCAGGCACCCCACAACAGGAACGTCCAGTTGGCGCCGTGCCAGAGGCCGCCGAGCAACATGGTGAGTAGCAGGTTGCGATAAGTTTTGACGGTACTGTTGCGGTTGCCGCCCAGGGGGATGTACAGGTAATCCCGCAGCCAGGTGGACAGGCTGATGTGCCAACGACGCCAGAACTCGGTAATGCTCTGGCTGATGTAGGGCTGGTTGAAGTTCTCGTTAAACCGGAAGCCCATCATCAGACCCAGGCCGATGGCCATATCGGAGTAGCCGGAAAAGTCGAAATACAACTGCGCGGTGTACGCCAGGATGCCCAGCCAGGCATCCGCCGTACTGGGGTCAGACAACGCAAAGGCACTGTCCGCCAGCGGTGCTATCGAATCCGCAATGAAGACTTTCTTGATGAAGCCCTGCATGAACCTGAACGCGCCCTCACCGAACTTTTCCATGGTATGGGTGCGGTAGGTGAACTGATCCGCCAGGTCCTTGTAACGCAGCACCGGCCCGGCAATAAGCTGGGGGAACAACGCAATGAAAGCCGCGAAATCAATAAACCGCCGGGTCGGTTCCGTATCCCCTCGATAGACATCCACCACGTAGGAAATGGCCTGGAAGATGTAGAAGGAAATGCCGATGGGCAGGATGATATTCGCCAGTTCCAGCGGCTGACTGCCGGCGCTGACCAGCAGGTCGTTCAGGCTGTCGACACCAAAGTTGGCGTACTTGAAGTAGCCGAGCGTCGCCAGGTCACCACCAACACCGATGGCAACCCACTTGCGGGCACTCGCGGTGCCAACACCGGCGCGGTGTATTGCCAGGCCGATGAAATAGTTCCAGAAGGTCACGGCCACGAACAGCAACAGGAAATCCACCCGCCACCAGGCATAGAAGGCGTAGCTGCCGATCAGGATAACCAGTGAGCGGTGCCTGAACGGTGTCAGGTAATACAGCCCCAGGAAGGCGGGCAGGAACAGAAACAGGAAGATATTGGATGAAAAAACCATGTCAGTTCTCCGCCTGCGTAACCTGGCCCGACACCACAGCCGTGGGCTCTATGAATACTGCACGCCCCTGGTTCCGTAGTGCGTCAAAAATCTGCATCTGGTATTTGCCAAGCACACCCTCGAAGTGGATCCCCACGTCTGACCTGGGGAATCGCATTCCAACGTCATAAATTGCGATGTAAGCAGGGTTGTCGGTCGACAGGGGGCCGCTGGCGTTGGAGGCTAGTTCGCCGCCCACCACGTTCATCGACACCTCGTAGGAGTAGAAGTCTTCTTTGAAATTACGGTCGGTGGCGGACAGGTCTTTCAACTGACCATAAATACCCCAGGTGCCGTTGAGCACCGCAACGTTGTGGTAGACATTCACATTGCTGCTGTTTCTGACCCGGATGCCATTGCGCAGATTGTTCATCAACCGGTTGCCCCAGAGCAGGTTGTCCGGCGACTCGTAGAGCCCGATACCGTCACCCTGGTTGTCATAGGAAACGTTATTGGCCACCACGTTGTTGGAGCTCTGACGATCCAGAACGATGCCGGATAGTCCGTTGTCGTAGCTACGGTTTCCAACAATCCAGCTGTTATTTACCTCGCGGGAGATGATGATGCCGTGCTTCTCACGGGTGCCATAAACCTCGTTGTTGGCAATCAGCAGTCGGCTGGAGTAGTCATGGGGGTCGATGCCATACACGATGTTGTCTCGGTAGACGTTATCGACGATGGCAACGTCTTCCGCCTCATAGCAGTAAAACCCGTAGTAGAGATCCTCGAAGGTGGATTCCACCAGCCAGGCATGGGGCGCGCTGCGCTGCAGACGGGCGTTGTCGTACTCAGAGTACTGGGCCACGGTAAACCCATAGGATTTACTCTGGAGATAACCCAGATTTGCCATGGTGGTGCCGAGAATAAAATTCTCGCTACCGCCCCAGCCCACATAGAACGGACGGAAGTTGCTTTTCTTCTGGAACGTGGCCGGGCCATTGGCCTCCTCGCGCCACCCAATAATCTTGCTGTCAATGGCAAACAGCCAGCCGTCGTTGGCAATAAACGAACCACGCTCCTCCGAAAGCCGCAGAGTCTCATCGCGCAGAACCAGGGTGGCCTCTTGTTTGACCGCCAGCGGCAAACGAATGATGTAAGTACCATCGCCGACCTGTTCCATGTAGCGACGATCATTCACCTGCCGATAGACATCCTCCAGCGTCACCTTCCCGCTGTTAACCATAATCGCCTGAGGATGTGAAAACTGACGGATCACCCACTCGCGCGCCCGCCCTTCGTCCACGAAATCCCCCAGTGCACTGACCCCGCCCATACGTTCCACCGTTACATTCGGTGCGGAATCCTGCCGACCGGCAAGCTTTGACTCGATGGCGTCACGGCTATAGCCGGATACATCAGGGATCTCAGGCTCAGGCAAATACAGCTCCTCGCCAGACTTTATCTCGATGTCATAGTCTTCCTCCAAGGGCGCAATCGCCGGCGGCGCATTTACCACATTGCCATCGTCGGCGCTGGCTGCAGCCAACGCATTCAGCGGCAATATGAGCACCGTGGTAAGAAGGCAAAAAGCCCATCGGGTTTCCAGGATTTTCATGAGTTCTCCTCAGAACCGCTTCGACACGTCTACAACTACCCGATGCCTGGCGTCATCTGCGTCCTCGCCGTAGGCATCCCCTGGCATGAAAACGCCACCACGCAAACGGACATCAAACGCCGCCCAGGAGGTTGAAGCGCTATCGCCGTAGTAGCCCAATACCAGATCCACAGATTGGCCCAGGTCATCACTGCTGCCGGTAAAGCCTGGCTCGACCAGGTCGGAACGCACGGCGCCGTTCTCATCACTCAGCCAGTAACGGTGGTACAGCAGGTTGGCGTCCCAGGTATCGCGGTCAGACAATGCGGTGTAGAAGGTCAAGACCCGGATATTGCTCCACTCCGGTTGAATGGCTTCACCAAACCGCGGCACCTGGGAGCGGGTTCCCGTAAACCTTGAGCGGTTGCTTTCCAGGCTGGTTTGCTGAAAGGCATCACTTTCGCCAGGCTCACCACCACCGGACGCAACGGCACCGTGAGCGCCGACAACCCAGCGGGGCGTATCCAGCAATTGGGCACGCGCGCCCAGGTCTGCCGCCCAACCGGAGACATCGCGTTCACGATCGCTGAAGCCATTGGGCGCACTGGGGTCTGTGCCGACCACAGTGTCCGTACCATTCACTGCCGCAACCGACGCGAAATACTGGAACGTATCGTGGGAGTGCCAATCGAAATAGCTCCGATCCGCCTGGAGGGCCGTCCAGGTCAGCGAGTCCGTGAAACCTTCATCCAGCGTCTGGCCTCGCAATGCGTATTCTTCAGCCTGATCTCCGTAGCCCTGGCCATGGGTCACCAGGAAGCCCAGGTAGTGACCTTTCCGCCACTGCCAGCGTGTATGGGCAAAAAATCGAGCAATGTCCTGCTCTTCGTCCTGAAGTTCGTTGTTGTCAGTCCGCAACTCGGCGAACTTCTGGGCGACACCCACGGTGGTGTCCAGCAGCGACGTGTTGAAGATCCATCGCGTGAGGGTAATATCGTCGTCCCACCACATACCGCTGTTTTCCTTCAGACGCTCACGGCCAAAGCGAATCGACTCCCCGGGATAGTCGCTCAGGCCGTTGTAATCCAGCCAAGCCTCCCTGAGCGCAAGAAAGCCGTCGGTGGTGGTCGTGCCGCCAATTTCGTCGCTAACATCCACCTGACCGGTTGCGCCAAACGCCTGCAGACGCAGTTTTGAGCGCCAGTGAGGTGACAATTGCCAGACCCACTCGGGCTTGATGTCGAGGCCGGCTTCGTTGGATTTGGTCTCGCCATTGGAGCCCAGTCCAAGGCGCCGGTCGCCTTCGCTGATAAAACTGAGCTTGGACTTTATGTTCTGTTCAACCAGCCGCGGATAACTCTGGTTCGCCTCGTCTGTAGACTGCGCTACGGCGGGCGCTACGCCGAGTGATGCCAGGCAACTGACAGAGAGTGCGAGGCGAGTTAATCGATAGTTCGTTATAAGCTGCATTGAGCTTATCCTCCTTGTTTTGTGGTCGTTGCCGGGCCTGAAGTGCCTCCGGCGATCATCTGTCGCCGCGCGGCACGTTCCTGCCTGTACAGGGCCTCAGCTCTCTTTTCGGTGTGTTCGGGTAGCGACAGAACCATATCCACCATCAGTTCTTTGGCACGCTCAACGCCGCCCTCCACTGCCAGCAACGCGAAACTCCAGGCATAAACACGGTTCACCTCGATGCCTTTTGCTTCCCAGTAAAGCTCGGCAAGGGCGTAATCCGCCTTTGGAAAGCCTCGGCGTGCCGCCGTCAGAAGATGCTGCTTGGCCTTTTCGGGATCTGGCTCCCCGAGATAGCCACGCTTGTAGATGCGCCCGAGCAGGTATTCCGCCGAGGGGTATTTTTCACGCGCTTCCATGGCGTACTCGATCGCCTTCTTCGGATCGGTCGGCACAATGCGGCCTCGCTCATAGGCCCGGGCCAGTGACAGCGACGCCTTCAGGTCACCGTTGGCTCGCGCCTCCCGAAGCATCTCGATAACGACCTCCGGTTCAGCGAGGTAGTTGTTCTCCATGATCAACTTGGCGCGCGCCGTCAGGGCGGGCACGTAGTCGGGCGTCAACATCTGGTAGAGTTCGTTGGTGGCAGCCACCTGTTTTTGCGGGGTTTCGTCGTCCGACAACCACCGCGCGAACAGGTACAGATCGCGATCTTCAATACTGCCCTGCTCCCAGGCCTGCTTGGCCCGGTCAACAAGTGCCTTCAGATCCTCACTCCGGCCATCAACCAGATACACTCTGGCGAGCAGTTGGAAGCATTCGGGCTGGGCCTCGGCAATGGGCGCGCACAGGCCTTCAATCTCGTCCGTATGATTCTCGAACTGGCCGGTCAGAAGGTAGTAACGGGCCAGCGCCACGTCGCCTTTCGGATCTCCGGCGGCGCGGGCCTGCTGAATCAGCTCAAGCGGTTTGCCGTTGGGGAACTCCCGGGGGAAATGGATGTACAGGTTGATCAACGGGATCAACGCCGTCTTATCACCTTCCGCAAGCGCTTTGCGCAGGTAACGGGCGCCATTGGCCCGCTGCTCCGGGGTTTCCCCTTCCCGCGCATTCATCTTGCCTATCCGGATAGCAGCTCGTTCACTACCCTGCTCCGCGGCCTTCCTGTACCAATCCAGCGCCTTCTGGCGTGCTTCCGGTGTGTCCTGCGCACCATAAAGATCCCCCAGCTCCACCTGGGCGTCCGCCAGGCCAAACTTCGCCAGCTTTTCCAACTGCGCCCGGGCCTCCTGAACGTCACCTTCGGCAGCAGCCTTCTCAGCCCGCTGAATGTCGGGCAGGTTGCCACAACCAGACAGCACCAGAGTGAACAGACCGGCAATGCACGCTACTCGCTTCATGCTCCGCAACTCCCTCAACCTTCCGAAAACCGTTCAACAACCTTCTGCAGGCTCGGCATCCGGAACTGGTCGACCGTGACACCAATGGGGCGTCCGATTGCTTCAATCGGCAGCGGTTCGGCGGATTCGATAGACGCACTGATAACGTCGACCAGCCCGCCCTGAGCCTGGGAGTTCACATACAGCGACGTAATGTGCCCGGTCTGTTCCTTGCCGTTGGGGAGCCGCAATATCACCTGCTGCCCTTCTTCGAGCTTTTCACCCTGGTTAAACGGGAAGTTGGCAACAACGTGGGCGGACGAGTCCATCGGCGCCATAACCGCAAGCTGCTCACCCTTGCTCATGTACTGGTCTTCCGCCGGCCTCATGTTCACCACCTTGCAGTCACAGGGGCTGGTGATCGTTCCCCGAACCCGCTGGTCCAACAGCTCTTCGATCTGGCCGACGCTGTAGTTGCCCTCTCCAACCAGGTCATTCACATAAGACATCATGGGCGCGTCAAAAGTAGCGATAGCCTCGCCCGCCTTGACCTCCTGCCCAGGCTTGACCAGCGTTGTAACCTTTGCGTCTTTGGGAATCCGCAGGGGAATCTGCTCCGACGCCACCATGGCGGACTCCGCCTTGGTTACGAAGTAGATGTCCCACAGTTCGGAAACCACAAAGCTGATCGCAAACAGACCTATCAACATCACGATCAGGCTTCCGACCATGGCGCGAAGCTTGCCGAAGAATCCAAGGTCATTGCTGCCCTTGCCTTTGCGGGCCTTGGTGAAGTTTTCGCGGGACAGCGTGTTGAGCACATCGCCGGCGGAAACCACTTCACCGCTGAGGAATGCGGTAATGAGGTATCTCAGGGCGGAAACCTCCCGGGCTCCCAGATCCTGAAACTCACACCCACAGCGATCATTCATCGAATCGAAACTGCGCGGGACAAAGTTCACGTCAATGGCAAGATCAAAGCCGTCAACCTTGAACACCAGGCGACCCTTGTAGACCCGGCCCTGACGAAACGACTCCAGGCCCGTGTTGACACTGAACCCACCGGCCGAAAGATCGGCCACCGGAAAGTTGTGGGTTGAGCCACCAAGGTTTACAAACAGCTTGGCCGGAATTCTTACCCGGGCATACTGTCGCTGTGCCTCGGATTCATGGACAAACTGCGGTTCAATATCTGCCCTACTTGCTGCCATATTCATTGCTTTGATCCTTGTGTGTTGTCCCAACGATGATTGGTGTACATAAGAAAAACTCCCCTTGCGCTATACCAGCTTCATCACCACCGCCAGAAAGACACTGCCTGCGGATATCGTCATCACTCTTGACGACCAACGGTTCATGCGTTGTTGGAAAGACGCGTTGTTCGCGCTGAACCGGGTTTTCTGGCGTGTCCACGACTGTCGGTCGAGCCGGAAAAAGACATAGATTTTCACCAGCGAGCCGAAGATCTGGTTGAAATAGAGAATGCACGGATAGGCTGGCCCGACCGAGTGTCCGGTAGTGATAAGCAGCAACGTCAGCACCAAACGGGTAAGCCCAATCCAAAGCAGGTAGGCCACCAGCACAATACCGGAGTACTTGATGGACGCGACGATAGCCGCAGTCAGCCCCAGGATGCTGGTCCACATTGAAATGCGCTGGTCATAAAGCACGTACCAGGTAAACCATCCAAGGCGCCGGGGGCCAAGCTTGGTAGCCCGTGAATTCTGCCGCAGGGAGTTGCCATACCAGCGAAACATCAGCTGACGGGCAGAACGGATAAAGCTGGGATCAGGTGGATGCTCCACTGTGCGAATCGTGGCGTCCGGCACATAGAAGGTGTCGTAGCCCAGGCGCATCATGCTGAACCAGCTGGACTTGTCATCGCCGGTCAGAAAGCGGAATTCGCCCAGCCGCCAGTGCTTCAGGGAGTCATACTCCACGTCGCTGATGAACTCCGGGCGCGTAACCACGCTGGCCCGGAATACCGACATGCGACCGGTGAGCGTCAAAACCCGATACGACAGCCCCATCGAGCACATATTCATGTGGCGCTGGGCGAACCTCAGCTTGTGCCATTCAGACATCAGATAGCTGCCGCGCACCTCGCAAAACTCGTTGGTGGTCAGCGCGCCGATGTTCGGCATCAACCGGAAGTAAGGGGCGGTTTTACGTACCACTCCGGGTTCCAGCACGGTATCGCCGTCCACCACGGCCACCACGGCATTCTCGTCAGGCAGATCCCGTGAAATGGCACGAAAGCCGTACGCCAGACCATCCCGCTTACCGGTCCCCGGAATGCGCACAATCTTGAGCCTGATGTGGCTGGGTGGGTCAAGCTTCCGCCACATTGCCCGCATGAGCATTTCATCGGAAAGCTCCACCACCGATGCCACCACCGTTGTCGGCCAACCACACTCAACCGCTTCGCGGATAATAGAGTTGTAAACCATGGCCGTGGTGTCGGCATCGATACGGAAACTGGTCACCATCAGATAGACATGGGACGGAGCGGCGTCTTCGCCCAACGCCTTTGCCCGGCGCCGAATCTTGGGGAATGCCCATTTAAGGAAATACATCGCACGCAAAAAGTGGATAAACCCAACGGAGTACCGCCAGATACCAATCACCCCGATGACCAGGAGGAAGTGGGCGCCGCCCCTCACCGTATAGGTAGTGGGCAAAGAGATCGCCAACGCCCCGAGTACGGAGAGAAAAAGCAGCCAACCGCCTGTTCTGGACACTATGTTGTCTGAGATATAAGACATGCCGTCCGTTCCTGAAATAACATTCCGTGCGTTTTCTGAGCGTGACGCCCCGCCCCACCAGGGCACCAGGACGTCACGCATGGGGGTGAAGACTTACCAGCAGATGCCTTCCAGCACCTCGGTACTTGTGGTCTTCATGAAGCCCACAAGGTCAATCACCCGCTTGCCCTCAGGCACCTCCGAAATCACCGTTTCGAACAGCTCGTCGTTGTTGCCGACCACGATCACGTCCGCGTGATCAATCACGCCACGCAGGTCGCTGTGCATCAGGTTCGAGAGGTGCGGAATCTTCTGGTTGATGTATTCGCGGTTGGCGCCGTGGGTGCGGGCGTAATCCACGTTGCGGTCGAAGATCTGCAGGTCATACCCCTTGCCAATCAGCATCTCGGCCAGCTCCACCAGCGGGCTTTCCCGCAGATCATCGGTGTTGGACTTGAAGCTCAGGCCGAGCATGCTCACCTTGCGACAGCCGTAGCCGGTGAGGATCTTGAAGGCATGAGCAACCTGCTCATTGTTACTGCTCATGATCGAGCTCAGCAGAGGGTGCTTCACGTCCATCTGATTGGCCCGGTAAGTCAGTGCGCGCACGTCTTTGGGCAGACAGGAACCGCCGAAGGCGAAGCCCGGGCGCATGTAATAGCGGGAAATGTTCAGCTTCTTGTCCTGGCAGACAACGTCCATGACGTCCCGGCCGTCCACGCCCATCGACTTGGCAATATTGCCGATCTCGTTGGCGAAGCTGACTTTGGTCGCGTGCCAGATGTTGCAGGTGTACTTGATCATCTCAGCCACTTCGATGGGCTTACGGATGATGGGGGCATCAAGGTCCTGGTATATCCGCGCCAGGAACTCGCCGGAGCGTTCGTCGAGCTCACCAATGACCGTCATCGGAGGGTGGTCATAATCCTTGATCGCCGTGCTTTCCCGCAGGAATTCCGGGTTCACACACACACCGAAATCAACGCCGGCGCGTTTCCCGGACGCTTTCTCCAAAGCCGGGATGACCACCTCACGAACCGTTCCGGGCAGCACCGTGCTACGCACCGCTACCAGGTGCCAGTCACCCTTGTCCTTCAGGGCATTACCGATATCGCTACACACTTTCTCGACAAACTGCAGATCAAGATCGCCATTTGGCTTGCTGGGCGTGCCCACGCAGATCATCGACAGCTCACTCTCCTGAACCGCGATGTGCCCGTCGGTAACGCCGTTGATGAATCCGTTCTCGCGCCCGCTCCGGAGCAGCTCCTCCAGCCCCGGCTCCACAATGGGAGACCTGCCGCTGTTGATCAGATCAATTTTGATGGGCGACACATCCACACCGACCACGTGATGCCCCCGCTGGGCCAGACTGGCGGTACACACCGCCCCGACATAACCCAAACCAAAAATACTGACTCGCATATCCTTTACTCCCCTGACTGTCATCCAGCGACTCCCACCCGGGAGCCGCCATGAATCCAACGACTGACTACTGGTTGACTGATGACACTCAAAAGGCTCGGTACAGCGACCCCGAAATCGGAAAGAGGTTCTTTTTTGAACTTTTCCCCGCGACCGGTGTCTGATTACGAACAGGCACGCTCAACAGAAAACGTTGCCCTGATGCGCCTTTTGAGTATCCAGTTTGAGTTGGGGGAACACGAAGACGGACAAATCACCGGCAAGCGATCTACGTCGTCCACAGCGTTCCAACAGCCAGAAAACTATCGTAACGAAACGTTAAATGCCTGTTACGAAAAGATAATTTCAACTATAGGCAAGGGATACATGTCTTGATTTTTGGTGTGCACAATTGGAATACAGGAAAGACCTAGTCGCCTGACAACGCAGAAGAAATGAAAAAGGAAATCATCAGAGCATGCACCGATAAGGTACATATGAGAGAAAGGAGTGCGCTTTTCTATTTCGTAATCGCAAAAAAATAAAAATCGATATTATAAAATCGAATCAAACGCGATTTTTTCGTATGGAACCCATTTGAATCTTTCGTCGTTATACAGGGTCGTATCGAGAAAAATACCCCTCAAAGACAGTGAAACTCAGCCGATCACCGACTGAGCCCCACCACTGAACCTCACCAAAGAGGTGAGATTCGTGTTAACGCGCAGCTGCTTTATTTAGGCGCCATGCGCAGTGCACAGTCCAGGCGGATAACCTCCCCGTTGAGGATCGGGTTGCGCACCATTTGATCTACCAACATGCCAAACTCTTCAGCCTTGCCCAATCGCTTGGGGAAAGGCAGCGTGGCCGCGAGACTGTCCTGCACTTCCTGTGGCATGCCCGCCATCATTGGCGTCATAAAGATTCCCGGAGCAATAGTGTTGACCCGAATACCTTCCCGGGCAAGCTCGCGGGCGGCCTGAAGTGTCAGCGATACCACGCCACCCTTTGACGCACTGTAGGCTGCCTGGCCAATCTGGCCCTCGTAAGCCGCCACAGACGCCGTGTTGATAATCACACCCCGCTCGCCATCCGCGTTGGGCTCCCGCTGGGCCATATCGGCCGCGGCGAGACGCAGAATGTTAAAGGACCCAATCAGGTTGACCTGAACCACCTTGCTGAATGCCTCAAGCGGCATCACACCATCCCGGCCCAGGATCTTTGCGGCCGGAGCAATACCCGCGCAGCTGACCGCCACGCCACAGGGCCCATGCGCCTTACGGGCTTCGCTGAACGCAGCTTCCGCACTCTCAGAAGACGTCACGTCGCAGTAAATAAAGACGCCCCCAATGTCTTCCGCCACTTTTCTACCCTGCTCCTCCTGAACATCCAGAATCGCCACACGGCACCCAGCTGCCGCCAGGGCACGCGCTGAGCCCTCGCCCAAGCCGGATGCACCGCCTGTTACAATCGCTGCCACATTTTTGAATTCCATCATTCACTCCTGTTTCACATATCTGTTGGTTGAAATCGGGCCTTAAAAATACTTTACGTTTACGTAAACTTTATCTAACCTAAGTCTAAAAAGGAAATCTCTATGGACATCAAGAAAACTTACAGCATCAGCGAGCTGGCCAAAGAGTTCGACGTGACGACACGAAGCGTACGCTTCTACGAAGATCAGGGTCTACTGCACCCTACCCGGCGCGGCCAGACCCGGATCTTCAGCTCGAAGGACCGGGTGCGGCTGAAGCTGATCCTCCGGGGCAAACGCATGGGCTTTTCCCTGGCGGAAACCAAGGAGCTTTTTGACCTGTGGGACGAAACCCTCAGCGGCAACGAAAAACAACTCCTGCTGATGCTGGACACCCTGGCCCGTAAGCGGGCGCAACTGGAGCAACAGAAGAACGACATTGCCCAGGCTGAAATGGAAATGGACACCGCAGAAGCAAGATGCCGCGAGGCGCTTGCTGACCTGCAACAACGAAAGCGTAAACAGACAAAGGCCACCACCAAAGAGCCTGAGTCCACCGAGCAGAAATAACAGCAAGATCAAAAGGTAGCCAACCATGAAATCACAATACTCAGAGTTCAACTTCGGCCTCGGCGAGACCCTGGACATGCTGCGCGAGCAGATCAACGGCTTTGCCGCCAGTGAAATCGCCCCCCGCGCCGAAGCCATCGACCATGACAACCTGTTCCCCAACGACCTGTGGAAAAAGTTCGGTGACATGGGCCTGCTGGGTATTACCGTTGACGAAGCCTACGGCGGCTCCGGCATGGGCTACCTCGCACACGTCATCGCCATGGAAGAAATCAGCCGCGCCTCGGCCTCCGTGGGACTCTCTTACGGCGCGCACTCCAACCTGTGCGTTAACCAGATCAACCGCAACGGCTCCGACGAGCAAAAGGAGAAATACCTGCCCAAGCTCATCAGCGGTGAACACATCGGCGCCCTGGCCATGTCCGAACCCAACGCCGGTTCCGACGTCGTCTCCATGAAACTCAGCGCCAAAGATGCCGGCGACCACTACGTGCTCAACGGCAGCAAAATGTGGATCACCAACGGCCCCGACGCCCACGTCTATGTGATCTACGCCAAAACCGACCCGTCAGCCGGCCCGCGCGGCATCACCGCCTTTATTGTGGAACGCGACACCCCGGGATTCAGCCAGGCCCAGAAGCTCGACAAACTCGGCATGCGCGGCTCCAACACCTGTGAGCTGGTGTTCGAAGACGCCAAAGTGCCCAAGGAAAACGTCATGGGCGGCGAAGGCAACGGCGCCAAAGTCCTGATGAGCGGCCTCGACTACGAACGCCTCGTGCTCTCCGGCGGCCCGCTGGGCATCATGCAGGCGGCCATGGACGTGGTGGTTCCCTACATCCGCGAACGCAAACAGTTCGGCCAGGCCATCGGTGAATTCGAACTGGTGCAGGGCAAAGTGGCTGACATGTACACCTGGATGAACACCGCCAAATCCTACGTTTACATGGTCGCCATGTCCGCCGACCGCGGCAACACCACCCGCAAAGACGCCGCCGGCGCTATCCTCTACTCCGCCGAAATGGCCACCAAACTGGCCCTCGACGCCATCCAGTTGCTGGGCGGCAACGGCTACATCAACGAGTACCCGACAGGCCGTTTGCTGCGGGACGCCAAGCTCTACGAAATCGGCGCTGGCACGTCCGAAATCCGCCGGATGCTGATTGGTCGTGAGCTGTATCTGAACAATTAAAGGCAGTGGCATCGCAAGGCCAGCACCCAAGAACGACGAGGGTCTGGTGGCATGGCGCTCCGGGACCGTAAAAAACAGGGATGTTTTTTACGAGCCTACAGGGACGTATTCACGGCGTGTCCCGGAGCGCCATGCCATCAGACCCGACGCACGGACTAAAAAACGGACTAACAAGCCATGACCATACTCCAAAGCAAAGTGAACCCAAGGTCCGAAGAATTCCAGGCGAACCAGGAATCCATGGCCAAGGCCGTGGCCGACCTGCGGGACAAAGTAACCACCATCCAGCAAGGCGGCGGCCCCTCCTACCAGGAACGCCACATCGCCCGCGGCAAACTGCTCCCAAGGGAACGCATCAACCGCCTCCTGGACGACGGCTCCCCCTTCCTGGAAGTCGGCCAGTTCGCCGCCTACAACGTCTACGATGAAGAAGTGCCGGCCGCAGGCGTCGTCGCCGGCGTCGGCCGCGTCTCCGGCACCGAATGCATGATCATCGCCAACGACGCCACCGTTAAAGGCGGCAGCTACTACCCGTTGACGGTCAAGAAACACCTGCGCGCCCAGGAAATCGCCCTGCAGAACCGCCTGCCCTGCATCTATCTGGTCGATTCCGGCGGCGCCAACCTGCCACGGCAGGACGACGTCTTCCCGGACCGCGACCACTTCGGCCGCATTTTCTACAACCAGGCCCGCATGTCCGCCGACGACATTCCCCAGATCGCCGTCGTCATGGGCCTGTGCACCGCCGGCGGTGCCTACGTACCCGCCATGGCCGACGAATCCATCATCGTGCGCAACCAGGGCACCATCTTCCTGGCCGGCCCGCCGCTGGTAAAAGCCGCCACCGGTGAAGTCGTCAGCGCCGAAGACCTGGGCGGCGCCGACGTGCACTGCAAAGTCTCCGGTGTGGCCGATCATTACGCCGAAAACGACGCCCACGCCCTGGAAATCGCCCGTCGCTGCATCTCCAACCTCAACCGCCGAAAACCGGCCGACGTGGAGATCCGCAAACCCAAGGCACCGCTGTACAACGCCGAAGAAATCTACGGCATTGTCGGCACCGACCTGCGCAAACAGTTCGACGTGCGCGACGTCATCGCCCGCATTGTCGACGGCTCCGAATTCGACGAATTCAAACGCTACTACGGCCAGACCCTGGTGACCGGTTTTGCCCATATCCACGGCTACCCGGTGGGCATCATCGCCAACAACGGCATCCTGTTCAGCGAATCCGCCCAGAAAGGCGCGCACTTTATTGAGCTGTGCTGCCAGCGCAACATCCCGCTGCTGTTCCTGCAGAACATCACCGGCTTCATGGTGGGCCAGAAGCACGAATCCGAAGGCATCGCCAAGCACGGCGCCAAGATGGTCATGGCCGTGGCCTGCGCCGAGGTGCCCAAGATCACCGTATTGATCGGCGGCAGCTTTGGCGCCGGCAACTACGGCATGTGCGGCCGCGCCTACAGCCCCGACTTCCTGTGGATGTGGCCCAACGCCCGCATCTCCGTCATGGGCGGCGAACAGGCCGCCGGCGTACTCGCCACCGTCAAGCGCGAAGGCATGGAGCGCAAAGGCCAGGAGTGGAGTGCCGATGAAGAGGCCGAGTTCAAGAAGCCCATCGTCGACTCCTACGAACACCAGGGCCACCCCTACTACGCCAGCGCGCGGCTGTGGGACGACGGCGTGATCGACCCGGCCCAGACCCGGGAAGTGGTTGCCCTCAGCCTGTCCGCCACCCTTAACCGCCCGGCCAAGCCAACACGCTTCGGCGTGTTCCGGATGTAATCGGGGAGACTGACATGACAGACAACGAATCCGCAGTCCTGCTCAGACACCGGTCCGACGGCATTGCCGAGGTGGTTCTCAACCGCCCGGACAAACGCAACGCCTTCGACGACGTGATTATCCAGCAACTGATTACCGCGCTTGAGAACGTCGACGCTGACAACAACGTGAAGGTCGTCATCCTGCGCTCCGAAGGCAAACACTTCTCCGCCGGGGCGGACCTGGGCTGGATGCGCCGCATGGCGGACAACAGCCGCCAGGAAAACCTGGACGACTCGCGGGAACTGGCGCGGCTGATGAACGTGCTTAACCACCTGTCCAAGCCGGTGATCGGCCTGGTGCAGGGTGCCGCCTTCGGCGGAGCCGTCGGCCTGGCCGCCTGCTGCGACATCGTGCTCGCCACCGAGAAAGCCAGCTTCTGCCTGAGCGAAGTGAAACTCGGCCTGATCCCCGCTGTGATCAGCCCCTACGTGGTACGCGCCATTGGCGAGCGCCAGGCCCGCCGTTACTTCCTGTCCGCCGAAGTGTTTTCCGCAACGCAGGCGCAGGAATACGGCCTGGTGCACATCGTCTGTGACGATGTTGAAGCCATGAACGCACGCTGTAACGAGATGCTGCAGCAACTGGCCATCAACGGCCCAGAAGCCATGAAAGCGGCGAAAGACCTGGTGTTTGCCGTCAGCCACAAGCCGATCAGCGCCGATGTAATCGACGATACCGCACAACGCATTGCCGACATCCGGGTGGGTGCCGAAGGGCAGGAGGGACTTGGTGCCTTCCTGAACAAACGCAAGGCCAACTGGGTTCCGGAGGAATAACAACCATGTTCAGCAAAATCCTGATCGCCAACCGGGGCGAAATCGCCTGCCGGATCATACAGACCGCCCACCGCATGGGCATTCGCGTTGTCGCTGTCTACTCTGACGCCGACGCCGACGCGCGCCATGTCGCCATGGCCGACGAAGCCTTCAACATCGGCCCCGCCGCCAGCTCCGAGAGCTACCTCAAAGCCGACAAGATCATTGAGGTGGCGAAAGAAAGCGGCGCCCAGGCCGTTCACCCGGGCTACGGGTTCCTCTCCGAGAACACCCAGTTCGCCGAAGCCTGCGAAGCCAACAACATCGTGTTCATCGGCCCGCCCTCGTCCGCCATCGCGGCCATGGGTTCCAAGTCCGCCGCCAAGGCCATTATGGAAAAAGCCGGTGTGCCGCTGGTGCCGGGTTACCACGGTGACGACCAGACTCCGGACACCCTGCGCAAGGAAGCCGAGAAGTGCGGCTTCCCACTACTACTGAAAGCCGTCGCCGGCGGTGGTGGCAAAGGCATGCGCGTGGTCGAGCGCATGGAAGACTTTGACGATGCCCTGGCGGCTGCCAAACGGGAGTCGAAAAACGCCTTCGGCAACCCGGACATGCTCATCGAACGCTACCTGACCCAGCCACGCCACGTGGAAATTCAGGTGTTCTGCGACAAGAGCGGTAAGGGTGTGTACCTGGCCGAGCGCGACTGTTCGGTGCAGCGCCGCCATCAGAAAGTGCTGGAAGAAGCCCCCGCTCCGGGCCTGAGCGAAGACACCCGCAAAGCCATGGGCGAAGCGGCCGTCAAAGCCGCCCAGGCCATCAACTACGTGGGCGCCGGCACGGTGGAATTCCTCTACGACGTGGACGGTTCGTTCTTCTTTATGGAAATGAACACCCGCCTGCAGGTGGAGCACCCGGTCACCGAAATGGTCACCGGCCAGGACCTGGTGGAATGGCAATTAAAAGTCGCCTGGGGCGATGCGCTGCCGCTGGAACAATCCCAGGTGAAAACCCGGGGCCACGCCCTGGAGGCACGTATTTACGCCGAAGACCCGGACCAGGATTTCCTGCCCGCCACCGGCAACCTGCGCTACCTGAGTACGCCGGATGAAAGCGCCCACGTGCGGGTGGATACTGGCGTCACCGAAGGCGACGACATCAGCATCCACTACGACCCGATGATCGCCAAACTGATCGTGTGGGACGAAACCCGGGACCAGGCCATCAACCGCATGGTGCAGGCTCTGGAGCACTACCGCATCGCCGGCGTGAAAACTAACATCCGTTTCCTCCACGCCCTGGCCGACGCCCAGCCGTTCCGGGAAGCGGATCTGACCACCGGCTTTATCGAGGACCATCGCGAACTGCTGTTCCCGAAATCCCGGCTCGACACCCACAAGGCCCTGGTGCTGGCCGCCGGCTTCGTGCTGGAACAGCGCAAGTCCCGGGAAGTGATCAGCACCGACCCCTGGTCGCCTTTTGGCCGCCAGAACAGCTGGCGCATGAACTCTGAATACGCCCAGCCCCTGCAACTGCAGGTGGGTGAGGACATCCACGAACTGAAAGTGCTGGAACGGGACGACCGCTATCAGGTGTTTGTGGGTGACAGTGTCTACAACCTGACCGCCAAGCTGGACGATGACTACCTGCAGGCGGTCATCAACGGCCATCGCATCAGCGTTCACGGCAATCTGCACGAGGACAAGCTGGTGCTCTTCTACGAAGGCGACACCTTCCAGTGCATCCTCTACCGGGAAACCTACGGCTTCGAGGAAATGGCCGGTGAAGGCAGCCTGGCCGCGCCCATGAACGGCGCCATCGTGGCGGTACAGACCAAGGTGGGCGACACCGTGACCGCCGGCCAGAGCTTGGTGATCATGGAAGCCATGAAAATGGAGCATGCCATCAAGGCCCCGGCCGACGGTGTGGTGACCGACATCTTCTTCGCCGAAGGCGATCAGGTGTCCGAAGGCGCCGAACTGATCGCCATCGAAGTCACCGACGACGAGGAGGCAGGCTAATGGCCTTTCCGACGCAGGTAAGACTGGTTGAAATGAGCCCCCGGGACGGCCTTCAGAACGAACCCGGCCCGGTGATCGACACCGCCATCAAGACCGGCCTGATCGACCGGCTGGCCGACTGTGGCCTCAACCACATCGAATCCGCCAGCTTCGTGTCGCCGAAATGGGTTCCCCAGATGGGCGATGCCGCGGACGTGATGGCCGGCATCAAGCGTAAAGCCGGTGTGCGCTACTCCGTGCTCACCCCCAATCTCAAGGGCTTCGAAAACGCCCTGGCGGCCGGGGTGGACGAAGTCGCCGTGTTCGGCGCTGCGTCGGAATCGTTCAGCCAGAAAAACATCAACTGCTCCATCGCCGAAAGCCTCGAGCGCTTCCTGCCGGTGATGGAAGCGGCCAAACAACACCACATCCCGGTACGCGGCTACGTCTCCACCGTGCTCGGCTGCCCCTACGAGGGCGACATCGCCCCCGAACAGGTGGCCAAAGTCGCCAAGGCCCTGGCCGAACTCGGCTGCTACGAAATCTCCCTGGGCGACACCATCGGCGTGGGCACCCCGCTGAAAGCCAAACGCATGCTCGAAGCCGTGGCCGCCGAAGTGCCGATTGAGAAGCTCGCTGCCCACTTCCACGACACCTACGGCCAGGCCCTGGCCAATCTTTACGCGGTGCTGGAAGAAGGCATCTCGGTGATTGATGCCTCCGTCGCCGGCCTCGGCGGCTGCCCTTACGCCAAGGGCGCCTCCGGCAACGTCGCCACGGAAGACGTGCTATACCTTCTGAACGGATTGGGCATCAAGACCGGCGTCGACCTGGACAAACTGGTCACCACCGGCGAGTGGATCAGCGAACAACTCAAACGCCATAACGGCTCAAAAGTCGGCCAAGCTCTCGGAGGAAACTGCTAATGAGCCATCACAACAACGTCGTCGCCCTGGATCTCCCGATCCCCGAGATCAAGGACATGCCGGAAGACACCCAGAAGTACTTCCAGATCTGCCAGGAAAAACTCGGCATGATCCCCAACGTGCTGACCGCATACAGCCAGAACCTGAAGCAGCTTGAGGGCTTCACCCGCCTCTACAACGAGCTGATGCTCGGCGAAGGCGAACTCAGCAAACTGGAACGCGAGATGGTCGCTGTTGTGGTGTCCTCCGAAAACAAGTGCTTCTACTGCCTGGTGGCCCACGGCGCTGCCGTACGGGTACTGAGTGGCGACCCCGTGCTGGGCGAACACATGGTGATGAACTACCGCAGCGCCAAACTCGACAAGCGCCAGCGCGCCATGCTCGATTTCACATCGCACCTCACCCGCTCCCCGGCGACCGTTACCGAAGAGCACACCCAGGCCCTGCGGGACGCTGGCCTCAGCGACAGTGCCATCTGGGACCTGAGCAACCTGATCGGTTTCTACAACATGTCCAATCGAGTGGCCATCGCCAGCGATATGCAACCGAACCCTGAGTATCACAGCCAGAGTCGCTAGCAGATTTCACACTGCTTGCCCTCGACGACAAAAACAATGGAGGCAGACACCATGAGCATGACTCTTCCCAGCTACACCAGCGGTACCTCCGAAGTACCCCTGCTGGGCATGACCATCGGCGCAATGCTCGACCGCACCGCCGAGAAATACCCGGACACCGAGGCCCTGGTCGCCCTGCACCAGGACATCCGTTGGACCTATAAAGAGTTCGTGGCAAAGGTCAACGAAGCCGCCCGCGCCTTCATGGCCATCGGCGTCAAACGCGGCGACCGCGTAGGCATCTGGTCCCCCAACCGCTACGAGTGGACCGTCACCCAGTTCGCCACCGCCAAGGTGGGCGCCATCCTGGTCAACATCAACCCGGCCTACGGCGTGCACGAACTGGATTACGCCATGAACCTGGCCGGCATCTCCGTACTGGTCACGGCAGACAGCTTCAAGGCCTCTGACTACCGCAAAATGGTCTACGACCTGGCTCCCGAACTGAAAGCCGCCGCCCCCGGCAAGCTCAAAGCCCAGAAAGTGCCCGAGCTGCGCGCCGTGATCAACCTGGACAAAGACAAACACGACGGCATGTGGACCTGGGCCGAGTTTGTCGGCTTCGCCAGCGACGTCAGCCAGGAAGAACTGGACAAGGTACAGGGCCAACTGCAGTTCGATGACCCCATCAACATCCAGTTCACCTCCGGCACCACTGGCAACCCCAAGGGCGCCACCCTCACCCACCACAACATCCTCAACAACGGATATTTTGTGGCGGAGAGCCAACTGCTCACCGAGAAAGACCGCCTGGTGATTCCCGTGCCCCTGTACCACTGCTTCGGCATGGTGATGGGCAACCTGGGCTGCATCACCCACGGCGCTACCATGATCTACCCGGGTGAAGGCTTCGAGCCCCAATCCGTACTGCAGGCCGTGCACCAGGAAAAAGCCACCGCCCTGTACGGCGTGCCCACCATGTTCATCGCCGAACTGGCCGAGCCAGACTTCGAAACCTACGACCTCTCCACCCTGCGCACCGGCATCATGGCCGGCTCCATCTGCCCGGCGGAGGTGATGAAAAAGGTCAACGGCAAGATGAACATGAAAGAAGTGCAGATTGCCTACGGCATGACCGAAACCAGCCCCGTATCCACCCAGACCAGCTCCCTGGACCCGTTCGAGAAACAGGTCACCACCGTGGGCCGCACCCAGCCACACCTGGAAACCAAAATCGTCGACCCCGGCAACGGCAACGTGGTCCCACGCGGCGAAATCGGCGAGCTGTGCACCCGTGGCTACAGTGTGATGCTGAAGTACTGGAACAACGACGAGAAAACCCGCGAAGCCATCGATAGCGCCGGCTGGATGCACACCGGCGACCTGGCCACCATGGACGAAGACGGCTACATCCAGATCGTCGGCCGCATCAAAGACATGGTCATCCGCGGCGGCGAGAACATCTACCCGAAAGAAATCGAGGAATTCCTCTACACCCACCCCGCCATTGAGGAAGTGCAGGTCACCGGCATCCCCGATGACAAGTACGGCGAAGAACTCATCGCCTGGGTGAAACTGCGCCCGGACGCAGACCCGGTCACCGGCGACGAGCTGCGGGAATTCTGCAAAGGCAAAATCGCCCACTTCAAGAACCCCAGGAACTACAAGTTCGTGGATGAATTCCCGATGACCGTCACCGGGAAGATCCAGAAGTTCAAGATGCGGGAGATTTCTATTGAGGAGATGGGGTTGAAGAAGTAAAAGCCCCTCTTCCAGTCCGTTCCTACCTCAAACCCCAGCCATGTGCTGGGGTTTGTGCTTTGTGTACTCTGCGTATACGCTCCTAGAGAAATTGGAATCATGCGGCGGTCAAATATACGCAATCACTGCGACGTCGATCCAACTGCTGTTAGCTATGATCGCCTCACCCGAAAAGTGATACTATAGTGTCACTATAAATTTGGACCAGGGTGGGCCCATGAAAATTGAGCTTGTTACAAACCTTAAGCGCCAAGCTACAAAAATCTTGGCAGACCTGCATCTGTCTAAAGAGCCGGTATTGATCACCGAGCATGGCCAGCCATCGGCTTATCTTGTTGATGTGCAGGATTACGAATTCATGCAGCGTCGGCTTGAGCTACTTGAAGGGCTCTCACGAGGAGAGCGTGCTGTACTTGAGGGAAGAACGTACAGTCAAAATGAGGCCAGGGAGAAAATGAGTAAATGGCTGAAGTAATCTGGACTGAGCCGGCCCTTCAAGAGTTAAGCGCAATCGCAGAGTACATTGCTCTGGATAATCCCGCCGCTGCAAGCCGCCTGGTAGAAGAGGTTTTCGATAAAACCGACCGTTTGGAAGGTTTTCCGCAGTCCGGGCGGATTCCTCCAGAGCTTCCTAATTCGGTATACAGGGAAGTAGTTGTTCCACCGTGTCGCATTTTTTATCGTGAGGATGAGACGCGGGTTTTTGTCCTCTTTGTCATGCGAGAGGAGAGGCTGCTTCGTGCATACATGCTTGGGAGCAGCTAACCAGGCGCGTCACTCGAATGCCCTTGTCTCCGCTTCACTACGTCAAGGCCACCGGTGCGCTCAGCGTTATGCACCAAAAGAGAATCACGACCAATGGCGAGACTAATTATTGTTACCGGTCCAACAGGTGTTGGGAAGACCACATATTCCTTATCTTTATCTAAGGACATTGGGGCAGTCCGCTTCTCTATAGATCCGTGGATGCAGAATCTGTTTTCAAAAGATATGACCTCCCTTGATTATGCCTGGATGATTGAGAGGGTATATCGGTGCTATGTTCAAATCTGGCAGGTTGGTGAACAGATTTTAAAATTGAACGGCAACGT
This sequence comes from Marinobacter sp. M5B, assembly GCF_042604615.1. Taxonomy (NCBI): domain Bacteria; kingdom Pseudomonadati; phylum Pseudomonadota; class Gammaproteobacteria; order Pseudomonadales; family Marinobacteraceae; genus Marinobacter; species Marinobacter sp. M5B. The sequence goes on along the minus strand of NZ_CP156894.1, from coordinate 482,837 downwards.
GGTTTTAGATTTAGGCTTCACTACTAAAGAGCAGCGCGGTCATTTTGCTGCTCTAGCAAAGGAGCTCGACATTGAGTCAGAAGTACATTATTTAAGTGCGCCAAAAGATGTTCGCAAAAAGCGCGTAGAAAAAAGAAACGTAGAGAAAGACCCTAGCGTTTACTCCTTTGAAGTTACTGATTTCATGTTTAACTTTATGGAGCCAAAGTATGAGATCCCTGACGAACAAGAGTTGGCAAATGGCCGTGTCATAAATGCCTAAGTTATTGTAGTTTGTTCTGGACTTACCCCGATGCAGTAGGCACTCCTAGCCTATGATCAGAGCATAGGAGGAATTGTCATGAGCAGCCAACGTTATCCCCCGGAATTCAAGAACGAAGCAATCCGAAAAGCCCAGCGCAATGGAAACATGCTGGAAATCATGTTGCCGGCAGTTGTGCTGACAACGATCTTCCTCGGCAATAATTCAGCACAAGCTGCGTACAACATCCACTCCACGGACTGGGCCCAGTTTGCGGAAGCAATGACCCACATTTCGCCGATGGTCAGGAAAAGAATTGTGACCATCTCCCAGATGCAACGCCTACGCGCCGGCTTGTCCTACGAACAGACTCAATTCTGGCGCGCAGTAGAAGCGGGGGGGCAGCCATGAGAATTCGTAAATCCGCCATCCTGCTTTGTCTGGGTTTGCTTTCCGCAGGTTGCCAGGCCGGAGGGGGCCCGTCTGATGCACATCGGTATATACAATCAGTTATTGAGCAACTGGAGGCATCTACCGCCTACACAGAGGTGGAAGATTTGATCTCCAGCGTCAAGCCACTGATCTACGGGAAAGAGACCTGGGCTCTGAAAGAGCGATACTTCCAGTTGCCAGAAGCGATGAGGAAGGAACTGGAGTCGATACCCTATTTTCGCGAGCCTTTTCGGAACATTCCAATCATCAAAGAGCTGGAATCTGAGAACAGGCCATAACGATTCGGCACCCATCATGGTTCGGTTGTTACAAAAAAAGGGACAAGTTTATTTCCTGACCGCATCGAAAAAATTCGCTCGATTGTCGAAAACCGTGATGCCCGATCGACTACCCGATGAGCCTATTAAAGGTTTTTGATGAAACGACAATCGGGAGAAACGCCATGAAATACATGCTGCTGGCCTACGGAAACGAAGAAAAGTTCAACAAGATGAGCAAAGACGAACTGGCCGAGGTTGGAGAGAAATGCGAGCGCTTCGACGCCGAGATGCAGGCGGCGGGCGAGGTCACCTGGGCCGGAAGCCTGGACTGGAGCTCGAAGTCGATGCGCCTCAAGGACGGCAAACTGATAGTCACCGACGGGCCGTTCGCGGAAACCAAGGAAGTCGTGGGCGGCGTGGTGATCATCGAAGCGCCGGACTTTGACGCAGCGGTTAAGCTCGCCTCGCTGCACCCGGCAGCGCGTATGGGCGAGGAACTAGGCTGGGGCATCGAGCTCCGCCCGATAAACTTCTGCCCCGCGATCCGCGAGGCAGCTTCTAACGTCCGTCGTCAGGAGTAAGGCTCATCCAGTTATGGCAGAATTATTGGAATTTCAAACCGAACGACTACGTTTGCGCCAATGGCGCGACAGTGATCTCGAGCCGTTCGCTGTTCTAAACGCAGACCCAAAGGTTATGGAGTTTTTCCCCGAGCCTCTGAGTGGGCATGCAAGCAACGAGATGGCGGAGACAATTCGTTCGCTCATCAAACAACGTGGCTGGGGGTTCTGGGCGGTAGAGGTCAAGGGCGTCGAGCCCTTTATTGGCTTTTGCGGGCTACACGTCCCCGTTGCAACGATGCCTTTTTCTCCGTGTGTGGAGATCGGTTGGCGCCTATCGTTCGCCCACTGGGGGAATGGCTATGCGTCAGAAGCTGCTCGCGGCGCCCTGGATGTCGGGTTTCAACAGCTGGGGCTTTCTGAAATTGTCTCCTTCACCACCGTTGGTAACCTGCGATCACGCAGTGTCATGGAGCGAATCGGCATGACGTACAGTGGCGAGTTTGAACATCCCAGTTTGCCCGAGAGTAGCCCGTTGCGGCCACATGTGCTTTACCGGTTGCAACGAGAGCAGTGGGAAGTAGAAAAGCCTAACCATTAGCCCTTACCTCAAGTTCTGAATTGCACGACTATCGATTGCAGCTCGCTCGCCATCCGGGTGAGATCCCGTCCAGCCGTGGCCGTTTCCTCCGCGCCCTGGGCCGTTTGTTCACTCATTGCGTTGAGCCGAACAATGTTCGAGTTAACCTCTTCCGTGACGCCTACCTGCTGTTCCGACGCGCTGGCGATCTGCGTTGCCATCTCGTTGATCGACGACATAACCTGAGTAATGGTGGCAAGCTTGGTGCCGGCACCAGCGGCAAACTCGACGGTTTTACCGACCTGTTTTCGATTGTTATCCATAGAGGTAACCGCCTCATGGGAGACCGATTGCAGCTTGCCGATCATTTCGTCAATTTCCCGGGTCGACGAATGCGTGCGGGAGGCCAGAGCCCGAACTTCATCGGCGACAACCGCGAACCCACGTCCATGATCACCGGCCCGAGCGGCTTCAATAGCCGCATTGAGGGCCAGCAGGTTAGTCTGCTCTGCAATCGACTGAATAACCTGAAGCACGCCGCCGATCGTGGCGCTGGTCTCTTCGAGCCTCTTGATGGCCTGGGTGGAGACTTCGATTTCGTCGGAAAGGGCGTGAATCTCGTCAATGCTTTTCTCGACCGTTGATCGTCCTTCCTGGGCATGCTGGTTCGCCTCGGTGACGGCCGTGGCGGTGTCGCTGATGTTGCGGGCAATCTCCTGAGCGGTAGCGGACATTTCGTGGATGGCCGTTGAAAGCTGTCCTGTTTCATTACCCTGCTGATCGATGGTGTGGGCCGTCTGCTCAGTAATCACCGACATTTCTTCCGCGGCAGCGGCCAACTCAGCTGTGATGTTTGAAATCTGGCCGATCATGGCCAACAGTTGTTGACGCATACCATTCATGGCCTCAAGTAACTCGCCAACTTCGTCACGACTGTCGACTACAATTTCCTGGGATAGATCACCCGAGGCCGTCACGATTGCTTTCCTGATACCTCTTATTATCGCGCTGGCCACTATCCAGCTCACCAAAAGACCCACTACGATGCTGATCGCAACAAGGAACATAGTGGTGTTTAGCGCTGTCTTTTCGTGGGCTGTCGCAATGACTGCACTCTGTCTGGTGAAGGCGACTATCTCCTGCTGCAGATCCTCCAGGGCATGATCAAGCTCTTCAGCATGGTCATCTATGCTCGCCGACACGGATCCGACCGTCTCAAAGTCCGCTCTGAGCAATGCGTCAAAGGCCTGCTCTACTTCCTGCTCAAAAGCCTTATGGCTTACAGTGATATCCTTGATAGCGGCATCGATCTTCTCGAATTCACTTCTGGTGCGTTCGTCCGATGTCTCGTTGGCCGAAATCGCAATGTCGTGTGCGCGTTCAATTTCCTCATCGACCGCGATCGATAGCGTCCGGAATCTACCGATGGATTCTTTGACGGAAGCACTTTTCACTCCGTCTGAATAGGCGAACCGAATCGCATTCCCATACGCTATCGTTTGTTCCAACTGGTGGACCGTAACTTCAGAAATCACCTGAGTGAGGGGAAGATCTTTCTCTGAGATGAGAGTCAGTTCATTGCTGATACCCGCCATTGAGTACAGCGTGTAACCAGAACTGATCGAGAAAATCAGAAGAATAAGGACCGCAGTCCCGACGATTTTTGTTCTGAGATTTAGTGCATTGAGGAAACGGTTCACGGCAACTACTCCACAGCCGCGCCTGACCATTTATTTCGGATCACACCTCCTAGATCCAGCACAATGTACAGGACATCACCAATTCCCTCTTACCCTCCGGCCAAGCTATGGAAGGGCTGCAGAGAAAAATTACCCCAGGTCGGATAATTTGTAAAACTAATTAGTGCATCAACCTGTTGCGAGAATGAAAAACTTTTTGAAAGGTATATTCACCTAACTACCAAACTTCTAAATATTGTTAGAGAAAATCTAAGAGTTTTCTTAACCCTGCGACCATCCGCCCCAGTGAATACTCAGGATGCTGAACGCCCGGCTCAAAAACGTTCGTAAATGCGGATGATCTCGAGGATCATTTACAATGAGCGCACGTCTACTACACAACTATGACTCGCCTGGAGTGACCAATGTCCGACATCGCTGATACGCCCAAGCCCCCCTATTACGCTGTCATCTTCAGCAGCCACCGCACAGACGGCGACAACGGCTACGGCGAAATGGCCGAGCGAATGGCTGAACTAGCGGCACAACAACCCGGATACCTGGGTCTGGAATCCGCCCGGGAAGATCTGGGCATTACGGTGTCCTACTGGGAAAGCCTCGAGGCTATTCGCAACTGGAAGCAGAACGCGGAGCATCAGGAGGCCCAGCGGCTCGGCCATCAGCAATGGTATTCCAGTTTCCGGGTGCGGATTGCGAAGGTTGAGCGGGAGTACGGTATTTGACCGGCAACCCCCTCATACACCACTCTCAATCGCCACGCTGGAACGCATCACGGCCTTGTCCCGCCCCGGTGGTGCGCCAAACAGTTTGCGGTAATCGCGGCTGAACTGGGACGGGCTTTCATAGCCGACCCGGTAGCCAACACTCGCCACTTCCTGATCGCTTAACAGCAGCCGCCGGGCTTCCTGCAGGCGCACCAACTTTTGGAACTGCACAGGCGTTAAACGGGTGATACTCTTGAAATGCCGGTGGAAGGTCGCCGGGCTCATACTCGCCATTGCCGCCAGCTCGGCCACCCGGAAGGGCTGTTGGTAGTTCGCCTGCATCCAGGCCGTTACCCGGCCAATGCGGGCGGTGTCGCTGTCCTTCAGGCCGATCTGCTGCAGGGCCGGCCCCAGCGGCGAACGCAATATACGCCAACAGATTTCCCGACGGACAAGCGGCTCCAGAACTTCATGGTCATCCGGTTGATCAAGCAACCGGAGCAGGCGGATGACAGGATCGTACAGTTCATCCGGCATCCCGGCCGTGACCAGTGCCGGTTGTTTTGGGCCCCGATACGCCATTTCCGGATGGGTCACCAGCAGCTCGGAAATCATCGCCGGATCAATCGACAGGCTCAGCGCCAGATACGGCTTATCGGGGAAGGCCTGCACGATCCGGGAGTTCACTGGCACATTGACGGACGCCAGCAGGCACTCGCCCTGGCGATAATGAAAAGCCGACTCCCCAACCGCCGTTACCTTGGCCCCCTGCAATACAATGCAGAACGAGGTCTGATAAAGAGCCCGGATGGTGCCGCTGGGTTCCAGGGCGCGGGTCAGGCGTAAACCGTCTATCGCGCTCTCCGGGCCATGGGTCTGCCATTGCTGCTCAACAAGATCACGGAGCCGGCTCAGGGATGGGTTGTCCGGTTGCATTGGTATGACGTTGGGCTGGGCGGTCATGGTGGTCTCCTGTTCTGATGGGATCATAAACCGTCCGGCGCCGCACTTCAGCAGGGACGTCCCCGCGCTGAGATCAGGTTGAGAGGATTGTGCAATCCTCTGAGAGTTTCCGCCAGCTCGATTGGCCGTGCGTCGCCTAGTATGAACCCACGGCCCTGCTCCGGCAGGTTCATCCATAACGAAAAGGTGATCGGCTATGACAACGCCCAACTTACCCCAATCCACCCATGACGCACCCCTGCGCCTGCGGACGCTGGGCAACTCGGGGCTGTTTGTATCGGAACTGTGCCTGGGCACCATGACCTTCGGCGGCGGGGACGACATGTGGGGGCTGATCGGCCAGTTGCAGCAGGAACAGGCCGACGATCTGATGAAGACGGCCTTGGAGGCGGGCATCAACTTTATCGATACCGCCAACGTGTACGGTGGTGGTGCCAGTGAACGCATCGTGGGGCAGTCCCTAAAGAATCTGGACGTTCGCCGCGAAAATGTCGTACTGGCCACCAAGGTGCTCGGGCCTATGGGTGAAGGCCCCAACGCCCGTGGTGCCTCCCGTGGCCACATCATGAGCGAGTGCAAGGCCAGCCTGCAGCGACTGCAAACCGACTACATCGACCTGTATCAGATCCACGGCTTCGACCCGGCCACGCCGATAGAGGAGACCCTGGAGGCGCTGAATACCCTGGTGCATCACGGCCATGTCCGTTACGTCGGCCTGTCGAACTGGGCCGCCTGGCAGGTGATGAAAGCCGTTGGCATTACCCGAGCCCGCCGCCTGTGCCCGATTCTGTCGCTGCAGGCTTACTACACCCTCGTGGGCCGGGATCTCGAACGGGAAGTGATCCCCATGCTGGAGTCCGAAAACATCGGCTTGATGGTGTGGAGCCCGCTGGCAGGCGGCTATCTCTCCGGCAAGTACGAAGGGCCGGACGCCTCCGAGGAGAACCGGCGCGCCAAGTTTGATTTCCCGCCCGTGAACCGGGAGCGTGGCAGTGCTGTCATCGCCGTGATGCGGGAGATCGCCATCAGCAAGAAGGTCGACGGCCAGCCCGTCAGTGTGGCTCAGATTGCGCTTGCCTGGCTTTTGCACCAGAACGCCGTAACCAGTGTGATTGTCGGGGCCAAGCGGGTAGACCAGTTGCGGGACAATCTCCTGGCGGCACAGGTCCGGTTCTCAGCCGACGAACTGGCAGCTCTGGATGAGGTCAGCCGCCTACCGGCGGAGTATCCGGGCTGGATGCTGGAGCGACAGGGGGAGTATCGGGCGCATATGAAGGCGTGATATGCGGCGCTGCCCCGGCGTTACAGGTCGGGGCAGGCTGTTTTACTTGAAAGCAGTTAGACTCCGCCTATTCAGCCACCTCGACCCCACTACCACCCATTTCCGAAGGCACATCCTTCAGTTTCGGAAGGCCATCGCGGATTCGCAGCACAGCCTCCTGATAGTGAACATGCACACCGGGCTCATAGGGGAACTCCGGAATGATCCCAGCGTAGACATCCGTCAGCCCCATGGAAGGGTGCTCGGTGAACAGGTGACCGCCACAGGTTTTGCACCATTTACGGCTGCTTCCCGGTGTCTTGTTGTAGGTGCCAATGTTGTCTGAGCCCTGTTGGATGGAAACAGCGTCCGGCTTCCATAGGGTGAATGCGTTCACCGGGCTGGCCGACCAGTGCCGGCAGGATTCGCAATGGCAGTAGCCCATGGCTTCCGGATTACCCCTGACGGTTAACTGGACCGCCCCGCAAAAACAGCTTCCGTGGTAGACCTTTTCTTCGTTCATGACACATCCCCCTCATTGATTCCGTCACTTGTCTCCCTATTCATTGAAGCTGACCGGCCTTTGCGGCCGGGTGTTCACTTGCAGTGAGAAGATGTCCGGCCGGGCGTAGTGGCCGACGATATCAAGGCTGCGCCTTGCCGCGTTCACTTCGGTGACATCAATGTCTGCCAGCAGGAGGCCGGTCTCCTTTCGCAGGGGGCCGGCTACGATTTCCCCGGCGGGCGAAATGACCACGGAATCACCACAGTTAATCCATTCTTCCTTGTCCGGATACAGGCGGTCAACCTCCGGAAAGTCATCGGGCAGATCGCTCGTGCGTAGCACATTACCGGCGCCGAGCACCCAGCACCCGCCTTCCCTGGCAATGTGCTGAAGGGTGCGAACCCAGCGGTCGCCGCTGTCGTAGGTGGGGGCGATGTATATATCGATGCCCTGGGCGAACAGTGCGTAGCGCGCCAGTGGCATGTAGTTTTCCCAGCACACCAGTGACCCGACCCGGCCAACGGGGGTGTCGGTGACTTTCATCCCGCTGGCATCGCCGAAGCCCCATACCATGCGTTCCGGGTTGGTGGGCATGAGTTTGCGGTGGCAGTTCTGCACCGTGCCCTCGGGGCTGATGGTGATTACCGAGTTGTAGAGGGTGGCACGGCTGGTGTCTTCGTCGCGTTCGTCGATGCCGCACACGATGGTCACCTGCATTTCCTTGGCGACCTCCAGCAGGGGCCGCAACTGGTCAGAACCAAGCTGGACAGCGTTGTCCAGCAGTCGCCGGTGCAACTGCTCCGAGAGCCCCCAGTCACCGCCCGGTTTCAGCCGCCATATCCAGGCGGGATAACCGGGGATGAAGGCTTCGGAAAAAACGATCAGCCGGGCCCCCTGGTTGGCGGCGTCCTGCACCAATTGCACTGCTCTTGCGATGGTCTTTTCCCGGTCCAGAAAGACCGGTGGTTCCTGAACGATGGCGAGCTTGATCATGGTGTTCCCCTTTCCCGTGGTGTCTGCAATCACTATCCCCCCGGCCAGGTACCGGCGATAGTCCAGAAAATGGAGCGCCAGCCATGCGAAAAAGGGCTAGGATGAAAGTTCGGGGCACTCACGCCGCCCAGGGAGCCAAAGCCCATGACCAACTATGGACAGTTCTGCACCGTTGCCCGGGGCTCGGAAATACTCGGGGAGCGATGGACACCGCTGGTGGTGCGGGAGCTGCTGTGTGGCAGTACCCATTTCAACGAGATACGGCGGGGGTTGCCAAGAATGTCAGCAACGCTCCTGGCCCAGCGTTTGAAAAAGCTTGAGGAAGTGGGCGTGCTTCGCCGCGTGCAGGAGGGCAACAACCAGGAGTATGTGCTTACACCGGCCGGTGAGGAATTGCGCCCGATCATCCTGGCAATAGGTCACTGGGGAGCGAGATGGATTGGCAGCCGCTTGCAGGCAAACCAGCTCGATGCAGGCTTCCTAATGTGGGATATCCGCCGTTTCGCACACATTGACGAATTCCCTTCTGACCGCAAAGTGGTCATTCACTTTTTCCTGAACGACGCCCGGCAACGGGAACGGCACTGGTGGCTGGTGGTTGCCAACGGCGAGATCGACCTGTGCCGTGAAGACCCGGGCCACGAGCTGACCCTGGTGGTAGAAGCCAGCGTCGCCAGCCTGACCGAAATCTGGACCGGAGACAGCGACCCGGATGCCGAGCAGCAGGCGCGCCGCCTGCTCGTGCGTGGCGGTCGGCGGGATACCCGGGACCTATGGCGGTGGCTGGGGCGGAGTGTGTTTGCTTCCAGTAAAGTCCCTGTGAAATAAACCCAGCGCGTCCCTAGTCATGGCGATAGCTGGCAGAAGCTTGTCATTGCACCATCGCCATGCTTCACTTTCCGGGGTCGCACCCATGCCCCAACCGGAGACAACTCTATGCCGCATCCAGTGACTGCCAGCTCAATAACACCATCCATCGCAAGGCGTCTGGGGCTGGTGTTTTTCAGTGTCGCGCTGCTCGGAGGGTGCTCCTCGCTGTACTACAACACCATGGAAAAACTCGGCTTTGAAAAACGCGACATCCTGGTGGACCGCGTGGAAAACGCGCGGGACAGCCAGAACGATGCCCAGGAGACGTTCCGCTCGTCCCTTGAACGTTTCCAGAGCGTGGTGGACACGCCGGATACCGATCTCAAAGATCGCTACGCCGAGATCAGCGATGCCTACGAAGACAGCAAGTCCAGCGCGGAAGATGTTCGCGACCGTATCGACAAGGTTGAAGACGTAGCAGAAGCCCTCTTCGAGGAATGGGAAGACGAACTCGGTGAATACGAAAGTGACTCCCTGCGCCGCAGCAGCGAACAACAGCTTGATGAGACCCGCGCCCAGTACAGCCAGTTGATCAGCCGCATGCACGACGCCGAAGAGCGCATGGACCCGGTACTGGAGGCATTTCAGGATCAGGTGCTGTATCTCAAGCACAACCTGAACGCCCAGGCGATCGGTTCGCTGGAGAACGAGCTGGTGGGTATCCGCCAGGACGTGGATGCGCTGATTCGCAATATGGAGCAGTCGATTGCGGAATCCGAGGCGTTTATCCGGCGTTTTCGTCAGTAAGTCAGAGCGACGAAGCCCTATAGCAAATGCCCCTCGGGCAACATGCGCTTATGAAGGATCCGGATAATTTCAGTTGCACCGTCTGCAGCTAACCGATAAAAAATGATATGGCTGCCCTGAGGGTATTGCTGGTAGCCAGGGCTGATTTCGTGGCAGGCCCGCCCCAGGTTCGGGTTTTCGCCCAGGAGGTGGAAACACTGGTCGAACTGAAGGAGGTAATGATTTCGTTGATCTCGACCCCATTTACGTTCCGTGTAAAGTGCAATCGATCTAAGATCAGCTTTGGCCTTCCTGGAAAGCTTGAAGTTTGGCATTATCGTTTTTCGCTATCCAGCTCCTGAATGAATGAATCGTAGGAGTAGTCTTCAAAACCACTGTCCTCTCCTTCCTTAAGTAGTTTTCGGAGTGTTGTCAGACGGGTTTCAGACTCTTCAAGCAGGCGCAACCCTGCACGTACAACTTCGCTGGTCGAGCTGTATCGGCCATTTTTGAGCTGTTCTGTAATGAACGCATCAAAGTGTTGGCCTAAAGTGATGCTGGTATTCTTTTGCATCGTGACACCTCACTGGTACCAATAATTGGTATATTTTGATCTAGACTGGGGTGCATTTCAATCCGTGCGATGCCTCCCTTATCACCGCCACCCGCAGAGTCAGAGCGACAAAGTGTCTAAGGTGCATTCAGGGTACCTTCGACGACCTCCACAAAGCTGCGTTCCTATAGTGAAAGGGGGCAAGTTCATGTCTGGTGCCGGGAACGCCCCGCTACGCCAAGAGCCCGGTGCGGGACGAGGAAACCTACCGTAAGAAACTGGCGATCACTCAGGGATACTTCCGGCCAGACTGGTCGGTTCTGGATCGGTTTTCCTAATCGCCCGGAAGTGACTCGTTAACTTCAATCATTGCTCAAAGGTAAAATTACAATGTGATGTCGATTTCACATGCTCCGGTTCGACTTAATTAAGAACCCATCGAACAAACGGTGCCCACGCATCGGAGAACCAGGACATGCTGAAATTATACGGAACACCCCCAACCCGCGCCTTGCGCGTTGTCTGGCTGCTTAACGAACTGGGCCTTGAGCACGAACTGCACCCGGTAGACCTTATGCAGGATGAGCATCACCAAGAGGACTTTCTTTCTCTCAACCCTGCCGCCAAGGTGCCGGTATTGGTGGATGGGGACCTTGTGTTAACTGAATCGGCCGCAATTCAGCTCTACCTGGCCGAAAAATACCCTCAGGCCGGATTCATTCCCGAGACACTGGAAGACAGGGCGCAGATGCACCGCTGGATGTTCTTCCTTGTAACCGAGGTTGAACAACCTTTGTGGCGCATCGCCCGCCACACGTTCGTTTACCCGGACGAGAAGCGAATACCTCAGGATGTCGAGCTGGCGAGACAGGAATGCCTGGAAATGATAGCGGTGCTTGAACGGCACATGTCTGAACGCGAGTTCATAGTCGGCGACCGGCTAAGCGTGGCGGATTTCAACGCGGCATATACACTGGACTGGGCCAACACAGAGGAGATGCTTGAGAGCGCTCCGCGGTTGCGGGACTATCTCAAGGCAATGTACTCCCGTCCCACAGCTCCGCCAACCATCGTTGAAGCGTTCTCCGCGATGGAGAGCAGCGGCTGAGGGCCAACAAGGGTATTGTCCACGGTCTTCGGAAACGCTTCGCCACAATTACACCTCACTCCAGCGTTCCGCACCCAACCAGCGACTCAAGGCTGTGGCGCCTTTCGCAGTCACTTTTAATTCGCGACCTGCCTCACGCCGTCGCAGATAGTCGTTATCGAGCAGGTGGTTGCAAATTTGCTGTCCCAAAGGGCCGGCTATGTGAAACCGGCGCTCGCTCCAGTCGAGACATGGGCGACACCAAGACACGGAGTTAACAGATTGGGGCTGGCCGAACGACAATCCAATGGGCGCCAATGCTGCCTGCAGCCGGTCTGTTAGAGCGCCCCCATCAGGTTCGAGCACAATGGCTTGCTCTGCCACCAAATAGTCTGCAACGGCAACACCCAGGCGACCACCAAGATGGTCGTAACACATCCTTGCCCGCCTCATGCCGGGATCGCGTGGACCGGTATCGACCCTGGGCGGTTTCCGGCCCAACGCGGCGACCTGCATGATGCCCTCCAGCATTGTCGCCACCTCCCTTGACGCCAGGCGATGGTATCGATGCCGCCCTTGTTTCAGCAACACCAACAACTCCGCCTCAACCAGAAGCGACAGATGACCGCTGGCGGTCTGAGGAGAAACCCCTCCTATTCTCGCCAACTCATGCGCGGTATACGCACGGCCATCCATGAGTGCCAGCAACATGGTAGCGCGGGCAGGAACTCCCACTAGTGACGCTATTCGGGCAATTTCGTTCGTGTTCACGAGTTATGATGAGCCTTTGAATCGTTAGGCGCTGCTGATCGATCAGAAAGCCCATAATCCCGGACAACGTCCGCCACTCTCAACCGATAGTCGGAAAAGATATCACTCCGTCCTTTTGCCTGGGCGTGACGATGGGCTTCCATGTTCCGCCATTGCGCAATGGCGGCTTCATCCCGCCAGAGCGACAGGGACAGTATCCGGCCAGGGTGCGTGAGGCTCTCGAAACGCTCAATGGATATGAAGCCGTCTATTTGTTCTAACAGCGGCGCCAACGCGGCTGCTTCATCGAGATATTCGGCGGTTTTACCCGGGCGTGGTTCCAACTCAAATATCACTGCCAACATTTTAGATCTCCTCCACAGAGTCAGAGCAACGACGTGTTGAAGGTACATTCACGGTGCCTTCGGCGGCTTCCACAAAGCTGCGCTCTTCCCGTAGTATAAAGCGCTGGGATTCAGCGAGCGCAAAGTTCCTTTTTCCGGCCTCATCCGCCTTCAGGCGACACCGATACGATTCGTAGCTTGCAAGAGAATCAAACCCGATAAGGCCCCAGGCGATGTCGTTGGTTCCTTCCGAGGGCAGGAAGTAGCCGATCAAGTCACCGCCGCAACGCGGAATGATGTCACCCCAGTTTTTGGCGTAAACTTTAAACTGCTCTTTCTGGAACGGGTCTATCTGATAGCGAATGACGCAAACGATGGGCATTGAAAGCCTCCTGAACCGTTAGTTTAGGCGCCTATTGTGCAACTTAATTCAATGCGAATGTTTCGCTGTGGACCGAAGTGAATCCGGGACAGATTTTACTGACAGCCTGCTTACAGGAGCGTTTGCACGATGAAGGCATCAAAGGAATTTTGGGACAAGAGCGCACGCCGCTACGCCAAGAGCCCGGTGCGGGACGAGGAAACCTACCGTAAGAAACTGGCGATCACACAGGGATACTTCCGGCCAGACTGGTCGGTGCTGGAATTCGGCTGCGGCACCGGCAGCACTGCCCTGGTTCATGCGCCCTATGTAAAAGAAATTCTTGCGACCGACATATCCGGCAAAATGCTGGACATCGCCACGCAGAAAGCCCGCGATGCCGGCATTGAGAATGTGCGCTTTCAGCAGGGCACCCTGGAAAGCCTGGCGCTGGAGGCGGAAACCTTTGATGCGGTGCTGGGGCTCAATATTCTCCATCTGCTGGACAACCCCGAAACGGCGATTGCCCGGGTTCATGAACTGCTGAAACCCGGTGGCGTTTTTGTTTCCAGCACTGCTCTGGTGGGTGAACTGATGGTGCTCTGGCGGCTGTTGATTCCAGCCATGCAGGCGGTGGGGTTGGCGCCGTTCGTGAACCGCTTTAGCCGGCAATCACTGGTAGCGATGCTGGCCAAGGCAGGGTTCAGCATCGATTATGAATGGCAGCCGGGTAAGTCGTCAGTGTTTTTGGTGGCCCGGAAGTGACCCCGTCAACAGAGAACCCTGTTGGCTCAACGAGGATTTAGTATGGCAGAAGTACCTCAAAAACAGTCCGGAACCAGCGGCTACTCCTGGAAACTGTCTGCCGTTGCAGCCGTGGCGTCTGTCATCGGCGCGGTAGTCTCGTTCGGGGAGGTGTCACCAATTATTACCGGGTTGATTCTCCTTGCCGCCGTTGGCTGGGGCTTTACCGCACGGGACAACAAACGAGCGGCGGAACAGGCAAAAGACGCACAATAAACGACGTTCCTGAAAATTTTTCCTTCCCCTGTCGATTTCGTCCCGTCCCACGCGACTAACCAGTGAAACCACCAACAATCACTGGAGAACGACGACATGAAATACATGCTGATGCGCAAGGCCGATGCGGACACCGAGAATGGCGTAATGCCCACGGATGACCTCTTGCAGGCGATGGCGGACTATAACGAGCGTATGACGCAGGCAGGGGTGTTTACCGGTGGCGACGGTTTGTGGCCCACCCGCGAAGGCTGCCGCATTCAGTTCCGCAACGGTGAGCCAACTGTTATCAACGGGCCCTTCGAGCAGACCAGCGAGCTGCTGGCCGGCTACAGTGTGCTTGAGGTGGATTCTTTTGAAGACGCCATCGCCTGGGCAAAACAGTGGCCAAAAGAGGATGCTGGCGGCAATGTCACCCTTGAGTTACGCCGTTACTTTACGCTGGAGGATTTCGCGCCCAGCCCCGCACTTGAGAAGCATCGTTCGCAGGAAAAACTGCCACGGGAGATGAACGTGCACGTGGCGTTTGGCGGCAACTGCCGGGAAGCCATGGAATTCTATGCGGAGGTCACCGCCGGCACTCTGGAAGCCGTGATTACCTACGGCGAAACGCCAGCGGCAGAGGATGTGCCGAAGGAAATGCACGACCGCGTTGTTCATTCCTCCCTTAACATCCGTGGCCGTCGGCTGATGGGGGCGGATATGGCGGGAGACTGTTATCAGGCGCCGCAGGGTACGCAGATCCACCTTGAATACGATGATACCAAGCAGGCGGAGCGGGTTTTCCGGGCACTGTCCGAAGGAGGCGCAGAGATCATGCCGTTCGAACAAACCTTCTGGGCGCATCGTTTCGGAATGACCAAGGATCGATTTGGGGTCCAGTGGATGATCAGCAGCGGGCTTGAGCAGTGCCAGTAAATGACAACAACCGGGAGCCATTCAATGACCAAGCGAGCGAAAAACACCATATGCCTCTGGTACAACGGCGATGCTGAGGAGGCGGCAAATTTCTACGCCAGAACCTTCCCGGATTCGTCCGTGGATGCTGTAAATCATGCGCCGGCAGACTACCCATCAGGTTCGGAAGGGGATGTACTGACGGTGGAGTTTACCGTGCTGGGCATTCCCTGCCTCGGGCTCAATGGTGGCCCCATCTTCACGCACAGCGAAGCGTTTTCATTCCAGGTGGCCACCGCGGATCAGGAGGAAACCGATCGCTACTGGAACGCGATTGTGGGCAACGGCGGCGAGGAAAGCGCCTGCGGCTGGTGCCGGGACAAGTGGGGTATTTCCTGGCAGATTACGCCGCAGGTGCTGTCAGACGCCATTGCCGACCCGGACCGCGCAACCGCGAAACGGGTGTTCGAGGCGATGATGACGATGGGTAAAATCGATGTTGCGGCTATTGAGGCGGCACGGCGAGGGTAGAAACACAGCTACGCCTACACAACCTCCGGAAACGCCGACACCAGGAAATCCACCAGCGCCCTCACCTTGGGAGTGACGAATTTGCGGGTGGGATAGACCGCGTACACACCCAGTTCGTCGGAGCGGTAATCCGGCATCAGCTCCACCAGTCGGCCTGCGTCCAGGTCATCCTGCACCAGAAAACTGGGCTGGTGGATCACCCCTTGACCGGCCAGGGCGGCGGCACAGCAGGTTTCGCCGTTGTTGGCATGCATCCAGGGGCGTATCCGTGTGCTCACTGATCCATCGGGGCCGTCAAAATGCCAGTCGTTACCCGTGGCCAGGTTGCTGTAGGCGATGATCTTATGATGGATCAGATCCTCGGGATGTTCTGGCGTGCCGTGGGCGCTGAGGTATCCGGGAGAGGCGCATACAACAAGCCGCGTGGTGGTGAGACGCCGGCTGACCAGGGTGGAATTTCTCAAGCTGGCAATTCGGATCGCCAGATCAAAGCCTTCCTCAACAATATCCACAATGCGGTCGGACAGGTCGATGTTGAGTTCCACATCCGGATATTCACTATGAAACTGCCCCCACAAGGGCGCAAGGTGGCGAATGCCAAAACTCACCGGGGCATTAATGCGCAACACACCCTTGGCGACGCCGCTGCGTGAGGTCAGTTCTGCCTCCGCCTCTTCCACTCCCGCGAGCAGTTCCCGGCATCGCACGTAGAACACTTCCCCTTCCGCGGTCAGCGACAGTCGCCGGGTGGTGCGGTGAAGAAGTCGCACCCCAAGCCGGGATTCAAGTTCACCAACGTAGCGGGATACGGCGGCTTTCGACATCCCCATTGCCTCCGAGGCGGCCACAAAACTGCTCTCGTCCACAACGGCGCAGAAGGTCTGCATCTCCAGCAATCTATCCATTCTATTGTTCCAATTTTTGAGACAGTTAATCCAATAAAAGCATGTTTATCCCAAAATAAGATATTCGTAAAGTATCCCCATGCTCAACGCACATCTCATACACAAGGAAACAGGATCATGAACAGTACATTCCTCAACAAACTGCTCGACACCAACGCTGGCTGGGGCGCGCTTGCCCTGCGCATTCCCGTCGGCATCATTTTCGTGGCTCACGGCGCCCAGAAGCTGTTTGGCTGGTTCGGTGGCTACGGTCTGGAAGGCACCGGGCAGTGGTTGGATTCCATCGGCCTGAGCCCGGGTTACCTCATGGCTCTTCTGGCCGGTGGCACCGAGTTCCTGGGCGGCTTGGCGCTCATTATTGGGCTACTGGTTCGCCCCGCCAGTGCAGCACTGGCCTTCGCCATGTTGATTGCCATCTTCAGCGCGCATTTCCAGAATGGCCTGTTCATGAGCAACAACGGTTATGAATTCGCGCTGGCACTACTGGCGGCTTCAGTTTCCCTGCTGTTTAGCGGTGCCGGGCACGCTTCCGTAGACCGTTTGGCAACGAAATAAACAGGAGTATCGCGCCATGACCAGTCTGTTCGTATCCCACGGCGCTCCCACCTTTGCACTGGAGCCGGGCCTGGCAGGCCCGGCCCTCTCGCAGCTTGGAACGGAACTGCCCCAACCAACTGCGGTGCTGGTGGTGTCGCCCCACTGGATGACACAGGAAGTGCAGGTGGGGCTGTCAGAGGTACCGGCTACCATCCATGACTTTCGAGGCTTTGAGCCCGCCATGTACGAACTGGAGTACCCGGCGCATGGTCATCCCTCGCTCGCAAAGAAGGCTCTATCTCTGCTGGACAATGCCGGATGGAAGCCCGTCGCCGATGCCCAACGCGGTCTTGACCATGGTGCCTGGGTGCCGCTGACGTACCTTTACCCGGGGGCGTCGGTGCCGGTTTTCCAGGTCTCTCTGCCGGCAAACCTCAACAGCCAGTCCGCCTACCAACTGGGCCAGGTGCTGGCTCCGCTGAAAGAGGAAGGTGTGCTGATCGTCGGTTCGGGCAGTCTGACTCATAACCTCTACGAGGTACGCTGGAGGGATAACAACAGTGCAGAGTACGCAAAGGCCTTTAGCCAATGGGTTCGTGAAGCGGTTCTGGAGAACGACCAGGCACGCCTGATAAACACTCTGGCGCTCGCGCCCCATGCCCAACGCGCACACCCCACCACGGAGCACTTTCTGCCGTTGCTGGTTGCACTGGGTGCCGCTGGCCCCGACGCACGCGGCTCGGTCATCGAGGGCGGCATTGAGCATGGTGTGCTGTCGATGGATTCCTTTATCTTTCGCAATGCCTGAAACCCGGAACCTTTGCTGCCGTATCTAATTCCGTTGCCCTGAACTGACCGATAACGGTAAAGTTCCTGCAGCAAAACGGACGCGGGGATGACCAGCCCCATGGATACGGGTGGAATGTGACACTACAACGGCACAATCGATGGCCTGTATGGATAGCCCTGCTATCCATGCTGCTCATCTATCTGGGGCCATTGCTCACCAAAGCCCAGCTGCCCCAGCACGCCGAACCAACGCATCACTCGGCCGAGCCTTCCCATCACGCCAAGCACAAACACCACGGCCACCCACCTGAGCACGCTCCCGACAAGCATTCTGACCCGTTCGAGCACCTGGCCCATGGGGACTGTGGCTACTGCGTTTTGCTCACCAAACTGCCGGCCATGTCACCCCAGGGCGCCCAAGGTGCACCTTCAGACCATCCTGGCAGCCGTCACCCTGCATCGCTGACCTCGATCTCTGCCCCACGGGGCATTCCAAGTTTTCCCAACGCGCCTGTTCGCGCCCCACCGCTCATCGTCTGACCTCCGCACTTTCCCTTTAAATCCGTAGTGAGGAAGACCATGAACGAATCACGATCCACCGGCGCGCCGCGCTGGGGATACACTCTGCTATTGCGCCTGCATTTCTACGCAGGACTTCTCGTTGGCCCGTTTATATTCGTGGCCGCCCTTTCAGGCGCGCTGTTCGCACTGACGCCACAGATTGAAAGCTGGCTCTACCACACCGAACTGACCACCGAGTTCACTGGCAATGCTCACCCACTGGCCAGCCAGATCGGGGCTGCACGGAACCACATTGGCAACGATGCCGCCCTCGCTGCAGTCCGCCCGGCACCGGAAGCGGGCCAGACCACGCGGGTCATGTTTGCGGTGGATGACCTGCAACCCTACGAACATCAGGCGGTGTTTGTGGACCCGGTTTCCCTGGCGATTCGCGGTGACCTGGTGGTTTACGGCACCAGCGGCACCCTGCCGTTCCGCATCTGGATCGATTACGTACACCGGCATTTGCATTTGGGTGAGGTTGGTCGCTACTACAGCGAACTGGCCGCCTCCTGGCTCTGGCTGGTGGCACTGGGGGGCCTGTTCCTGTGGTGGCGACGCCGCTCAACCAGCCGAAGCGGCAAGGACACGGAGAGAAGCACACTTAGCAAATGGCATAGTCGTATTGGCGTGGTGTTGTTGATGGCCTTTCTGTTCTTCTCGGTAACCGGCCTGACCTGGTCCAAGTGGGCCGGTGCCAATATTGCCGAACTGCGCACGCAACTGGATTGGGGCACACCAGGGCTGAACACGCAGATCGCCGATTCAGCCGCCGCTCAGGCTCACAGCCATGGTGAACACGCCGGACACGGAATGGCCATGCCAATGGCCACGGGCAGAGACAACGCACCCACCTATGATGCCGTACTGGAACGTGCCCGGGCTGCGGGCATCGATGCCGGCATGGTGGAAATCAAGCCGTCGGCAGACGCTACCCGTGCCTGGGTGGTTCGTGAAATCGACCGCAGCTGGCCGACACAGGTGGATATGGTGGCGGTTGATCCCAAGTCCATGGCTGTGACCGACCGGGTGGATTTCGAAACCTTCCCGATCGCCGCCAAACTCACCCGCTGGGGCATCGACGCCCACATGGGCATTCTGTTTGGCCTGGCCAACCAGCTCTTTGTGGCGGCCTGCGCCTTGGGTCTGTGCGTGATGATCGCGTTGGGCTATCGAATGTGGTGGCTGAAGCGCCCGACGCGAGGGGCATCCAATCAGCGGTCCGCCCAGCGGGTGTGGACAGAATTGCTCAAGGCACCGCCCCTGGCAATGCTGGCCATGGCGATAGTTGCGGTCGGATTAGGATGGTTTGCGCCGGTGATGGGCGTCAGCCTTGGGGTGTTTCTTGTTGTGGATGGGTTTCTGGCCTTCCGGAGCTACAAGCAAAGCGAACAAGCAACTTCCGAATACAGTTGACAATCTCCTGCGCCCTATGATGTTATCACCGGTAACAATGTTATCGGTGATAACTTATGACTGTTAGCTCCACCCCACTCAAAACCAATTACCACCATGGTGACCTGCCCCAACAGGCGCATCAGTTAGCTCTGGAAATTCTGCGGGAACATGGCGATGCGGCGATCAGCCTGCGGGCCCTGGCCAAGCAGATTGGGGTCAGTGCACCTGCGCTGTATCGACACTTCGTTGACCGGGATAGCCTGCTCGCAGAGCTCGCCATCACCGGTTTCAATGCACTACGGGAACGACTGCTCGCCGTTGATCAAAGCGACCCCAGGCGGGCGCTGATTGATATCGGCCTGGTTTACGTGTCGTTCGCCCGGGACGAACCCAACTTGTACCGGCTGATGTTTGGCGGGCGGGTGCTGCCCAAAGGTATTCACCCGCGCCTGGACACCGCCGGAAAGGGAGCTTTCCAGGTCCTGGAAGACACCATTGCACAAGCGCAGGCGGTCGGTTACGTCAAACCGATTCCGTTGTCACTGATGACAGCTGCCGCCTGGTCCCTGGTACATGGCCTGTCCCAGTTGTCTATCGACGGGCACCTGCCCAGCACGAAGGCGGAACCTCACCTGACCGAAGGTGTTGTCACACTCCTGCTCGATGGCTCAATTGCCGAAAACAAACAACACAATAAGGACACCACATCATGAGTAGCCCCAAACCCAGTACTATCCGTGTCGGGCGGCGCTATCGCGCCAATCGTCTTGATGGCCCCTATGACGCCATTGTCATCGGCTCCGGTATTGGCGGGCTCACCACCGCCGCCTGCATGAGCAAAATGGGTAAAAAAGTGGTGGTGTTCGAGCAGCACTACACCGCCGGGGGCTTTACTCACAGCTACGATCGCAACGGCTACGAATGGGATGTAGGTGTGCATTACATTGGTGATGTGGGCGCGGACCACACCCTGAGCAAACGACTGTTCGACCACATTACCGACGGCCAGTTGAAGTGGGCGCCTATGGACAGCCACTTTGACCGCATCTTTATTGGTAACCGCCATGTGGATCTTGTCGCCGGCCCGGACGCCTTCAAAGCAGAGTTAAAGAAGGAGTTTCCCGGCGAGGAACAGGCCATCGATACCTACCTGGGTTATCTGCGGCAAGTGGCCAAGGCCATGCCCGGGCTGGTGATAGGCAAGGTACTGCCGGACCTGGCCGCCGGCCCCCTGCGCAAGCTGGTCGACCGCACCGCGCCTGCGTTCCTCAACAAGCCCACTCGAGAAGTTCTGGAGAGCCTGACCAACAATCAGGAACTGATCGCGGTGCTCACCGGCCAGTGGGGCGACAACGGCCTGCCACCAGCAGAATCCAGTTTCATCATCCACGCCCTGATTGCCCGCCACTACCTGTACGGCGGCTACTACCCCATCGGCGGTGCCTCTGAAATGGCGAAGACCATTATTCCGGTCATCCAGCAGAGTGGCGGGGAAGTGTTCACCTATGCCGACGTAAAAGAAATTCTGATCGAAAAAGGCAAGGCCGTGGGTGTGCGCATGGCAGACGGCGAGGACGTTCGTGCCCCGCTGGTGATCAGCAATGCCGGCGTATTCAACACGTTCGACAAACTGCTGCCGGAAACGGCACCCCACCGGGACTATTACCAGGAAAAGCTGAAAACCGTGGAACGCTCGATGGCCAGCAACTGCCTGTACATCGGCCTGGAAGATACCGCTGAGAACCTGAAGTTGCCGAAGACCAATTACTGGATCTATCCGGGCACCAACTACGAGAAGCAGGTCAGCGACTTTGTGGCCGCGCCGGACGAACACGACATTCCGCTGACGTACATCTCGTTCCCTTCCGCCAAAGACCCAAGCTTTGCCGAGCGCTACCCCGGCCGCGCCACGATCGAGATCGTCGCCCCCGGGCCTTATGACTGGTACGAGGACTGGGCGGACGAGACCTGGGGTAAACGTGGCGACGAGTATGAGGCAAAGAAAGAAGCCTACGCCCAGCGGCTACTGGCGAAGCTGTATGAGAAGTTCCCGCACCTGGAAGGCAAGGTGGATTACTACGAGCTGTCGACGCCGCTGTCTACCGATTACTTCTGCCGCTACAGCAAGGGCGAAATCTACGGCCTGAACCATTCGCCCAGCCGCTTTGAACAGGACTGGCTGAAGCCCAAGACCCGCATTCCCGGCCTGTACCTGACCGGCCAGGATGTGATGACCTGCGGTGTGGCCGGGGCCATGATCGGCGGTCTGCTCGCCACCGTGGCGGTCAGTGGCCTGAAGGGGTTGCCGTTGGCGAAGAGGATGTTTGTGGGGTAAATCCTCACTCACAACATTCCAGCAACCGCGTGGCATGCTCCCGCAACGCGTCCTTGAGCCCATCCGGCTTGAGGATGGTAAACCGGAACGGGAGCTGTGCCAGCCACCAGGAAAACCACTCAAAGCTGTCGGTTTGGGTGGTTAGCAACAAGCCATCTTCACGCTGTTCGAATCCCTCCGCACAGGAGGAATGAAAACCAAACACGGCTGAGGCCGACTCACGGTCCGTATGGAGCACCAGCGACACCTCGTGGGTACGCCCCCAGGACAGGAAGCTCTCACTCAGGAAATCCGCCGCATCAAAATCCGGTGGCCGCTGAAAAGTGGCCGTTAACAGATGGACATGGCTGATGCGGTCCAGCCGGAACGAGCGCATGGCCTGGCGGAGATGGCAAAAGCCAGTTAAATACCAGCGCCCCTGACGGAACACCAGGCCGTAGGGATCCACGCTGCGGTCGATCCCGCCGTGGTCCGGGGAGTGGTAGGTAAACCCCACCGAGCGCATCGCTTCCGTGGCAACGGTCAGGGTTTGAAGGGCGCGGTCGTCCAGGCTGGGTTCGCCCCGGGGAAGGATCACCCGAGTGGTGTCGCTGACACCTCGTACCCGCTTTTTCAGGTTGGCCGGCATTACCCGTTCCAGCTTCGCCTGCACGCTGGCAATGGCCGGCGCAGCATCCGCCAGCCCGAGCTGTCGGGCAGCCAGTAGCCCAAGGGAGACCGCCAGGGTTTCCTCGTCGGTAAACATCATCGGTGGCAACTTGAAGCCTGCCACCAACCGGTAGCCGCCGTAGCGCCCCTGCTCGGTCATCACCGGAATGCCCAGGTCTTCAAGCACCGTGATGTAGCGGCGGATGGTTCGCCGGTCCACGCCCAACCGCTCCGCCAGTTCGGCACCGCCGATCTGGCCATGGGTCTGCAACAATTCCAACACGGTTAACACGCGGGTCGTGGGACCAGACATCGTGGCCTACCTCCTGGCAGCTTTTCGGCTTTTCTACATTAAAAATGCATCTTCCCATTTATCTAGGACAGATATTCGCCTAATTCCACATTAATCTGATCTCGCAGTAACCCATACCCCTGAAAAAACAGGCTCGAAAAGGAGATCAGCATGTCGGAACTCACCTTTTACACCCACCCCATGTCACGTGGCCGCGTTGTACGCTGGATGTTGGAAGAAGTCGGTATCCCCTACACGGTAGAGACGATGGATTTCGGCCCGGACATGAAAACCCCGGAATACCTGGCCATCAATCCCATGGGCAAGGTGCCCGCCATCAAACACGGCAGCACCATTGTGACCGAGGTGGCGGCCATCTGCGCTTACCTGGCGGACCAGTTCCCGGACAAGAAGCTTGCCCCACCGGCTGCCTCTCCGGAACGTGGCGCCTATTACCGCTGGCTGTTTTTCATGGCGGGCCCTTTCGAGATGGCTACCAGTGCGCTGGCCCACGGCTGGAAGATCGACAGCACAAACGTGCAGGCCGTCGGTTGCGGCCGGGTGGAAGACAGTATCAACACGCTGGAGAAAGTGTTGGGCAAGAGTCCCTACATTTGCGGTGACACGTTTACCGCAGCGGATGTGCTGGTCAGCAGTTACCTGTGGTGGGAAACCATGCAGAAAAACATTCCGCCGAACAAGGTATTCCAGGAGTACATCCAACGCACGGAAAGCCGGCCAGCGGCCAAGCGTGCCAATGAGCTGGATGATGCCCTGGTGGAGTCGATGAAAGCTGTCACAGCCTGACGATCAGGCGGAAGCAGCCGGCGATACTGGGCATAATCCCCCGGGTACATTCAGTACCCAATCGCGGATGGCCAGTATCGTCGGGTCCTGCCGGCGGCTTTCCGGGTACACCAGATAGAAAGGCTTACCTTCAAGCTCCGGGCCGAAGGGCTGCACCAGCCGACCTTCGGCCAACTCATCCTCAATCAACGGCCGGCTCATCAACGCCACGCCCTGGCCACCTACCGCAGCGGAGATGGCGTGGGTTTCATCCGAAAACACCAACCCGGCACTGACATCCAACCCCGATATTTCCGCCTGTTTCTGCCAACCCGCCCAATCTATCGGGTTGACTATGGTCTGCTGGGGACGAAAGTGAATCAACGGATGGTTGGGCAGATCTTCAGGCCGTTTCAGCCCGAGGTGGGGGCTGCAAGCCGGTATAAACGTGTTATCGAACAGCTTCTCCGCGACCAAACCCGGCCAATGACCATCACCGTAGCGAACGGCGAGATCCGCCGTAACCCCGTCCAGGGCCACTGGTTCGTGTGAGGCGTGGATGCGCAGATCAATGTTCGGATGGCTGTCCCGCAACATACACACCCAGGACAACAACCAGCGCACCGCCACAGCCGGCGTGGTCGAGAGAGTAACCGCCTGGCGCGATGGCACCGCCTTCAGCCGCTCTATGGCATTGCCGATGTTATCGAACGCAGCCCCCAGCACCTCCTGCAGTTCTCGCCCTTGGGACGTCAGCACCAATTGCCGGGGTTTGCGAATGAATAGCTCAACCCCCAGTGCCTCCTCAAGCCCGCGAATCTGATGGCTGATGGCCGTGGCGGTCACCGACAGCTCCTGGGCAGCCTGCTTAGCACTCTCATGGCGGGCAGCAGCCTCAAAGGCTCGCAAGGCGGATAGCGAAGGCAGACGACGGGGGTTCATGGGTGAATTTGTCTCATCTATAGGTGCGAAAAATCATCGTTTGTGGCCCTTTAAGTATGGTTTTAGGCTTAATTCACTGTCAACAACAGATGAATTTACTTACAACCTGATGGAGCCCAAAATGACTCATATCCTGCAACTCGACGCCTCTGCCCGCCCTGGCCGCGCCGGCATCCACGAACACGGCTCCCACAGCCGCAGCCTGACACACCGGTTAGTTTCCCGGTGGCAGGCTCAACGCCCTGGCGATACCGTGACCTACCGCGATATCGGCGGCACGCCCCCATCCTTCATTGATCAGCAATGGATACAGGCGGCCTTTACTCCGCCCGAAAAGCACGAGCCCTGGATGAACGACACACTGGCAGAAAGTGACCAACTGATCGATGAACTGGTCGCCGCAGACATCCTGGTCATTGGCGCGCCACTCTATAATTTTGGTATGCCAGCAGCGCTGAAGGCATGGGTGGACCTGGTGGTTCGCATGGGCAGGACTGTGGAATACGACCCCTCCACTCCCGAAGCCCCCTTTACCCCGCTACTCGCCGACCGCCCGCGCCATGCGGTTATCCTGTCATCCCGCGGTGGCGTTGGCTTTGGACCGGGAGGCGAGCTGGCACATATGAATCACCTTGAGCCAGGCCTGACCACGGTGCTTGAGTTTATCGGCATCACCAATGTGCACAGCATTGCCATTGAAAATCAGGAGGAAGGCGGCGAGGTGTTGGCGCAATCCGTTGCCGAGGCAGAACAACAGGTGGATGAACTGGTGCTGGCGTTGCTGGAAACACTCACCAAGGCGACACCTGCCATGACGTCGTCATCACTGGTAGGCTCGGTGTAATCGCCAACAAGGACATTGCATGCTCTGCTTCAGCTATGGCTCCAACATGTCGCAACGACGACTCCAGGCCCGGGTTCCATCAGCCCGATTCATAGCTGTCGCAGAGCTTACAGCCCATCGGCTCCGCTTTCACAAATCCGCCAGCGACGGCTCCGCCAAATGCGACGCGGAAGAGACCGGCAACCCGGGGGACTGGGTGACCGGCGTGGTGTACGAAATTGATGATTCAGAGAAACCAGACCTGGACCGACATGAAGCTCTGGGGTTTGGCTACGATGAGAAGCAGGTTGAGCTGAAAACCGAACAAGGCACCCTGCACGCCTGGATGTATTATGCCACCCGCATCAACAACTCACTTAAACCCTTCCACTGGTACAAGGACCACGTGCTCATCGGCGCCCGGGAAAACGGCTTGCCGGCGGACTACATTGCGCAGATTGAAGCCGTGGAGTCCATTGATGACCCCAAACCAGAACGGCACGCCCGGGAGCTGTCGATTTACAGCAACACATAGGCTGCCGGCTTCCTTACACCCCCAACCGATCCCGCAACGCGTAATACCAGGCCCCTATTGCCGTCAAAGGCACCCGAAACGCCCGCCCTCCCGGAAACGGGTAATGCGGCAGGCTGGCGAAGGCGTCGAAACGTTCGGCCTGGCCCTGGATGGCCATCGCCAACGCCTTGCCGGCAACGTGGGTAAAAGTTACGCCGTGGCCGGAGCAGCCCTGGGAATAAAACACGTTATCCTGCAGCCGGCCCATTTGCGGCAGGCGTGACAGGGTGAGGAGGAAGTTGCCGGTCCAGGCGTAGTCGATCTTCACGTTGGCCAACTGCGGGAAGGTTTTCAGCATATTGGGGCGAATCAACCGTTCAATGTTGGCCGGGTCGCGGGCGCCATAGACCACGCCACCGCCGTAGATCAGGCGTTTGTCGCCAGACAGGCGGAAGTAATCCAACAGGTAGTTGCAGTCTTCCACACAGTTGTCTTGTGGCAGCAGGCGTTTAGCGACCTCATCATCAAGCGGCTCGGTGGCGATGATCTGGGAGCCACAGGGCATGGACTTGGCGCCCAGTTCCGGCACCAGGCCGCCGAGATAGGCATTGCCCGCCAGCACCACAAACCGTGCCCGCACTTCGCCTTGATCGGTTTTTACCGTGGCCGGCTGGCCATGAACAATCCCGGTAACGGCTGAATGTTCGTGGATCACGCCACCGAGGGATTCCAGGGCAGCCGCCTCGCCCAGGGCCAGGTTCAGGGGATGGATATGGCCGCCGCTGTGATCAATCGCACCGCCCACATAGCGCTCGGTGCCGACCCGGGCACGAACCCCTTCCCGGTCCAGCAATTCCAGTTCCCCGTATCCAAACCGCCGCCAAAGTGCCTGCTGGGTTTCCAGATGGCCCAGTTGCCGTGTGTTCAGGGCCGCGAAAATCCCACCCTCTTTCAGGTCGCACTGGATGCCGTAGTCCCGTACCCGTTGACGGATGATCTGGCTGCCTTCAAACGCCATGGACGCCAAGTGGGTCAGGTGATCCGCTGTGGTCTGGCGTTCGATTGCGTCGAGGTCACGGCTGAAGCTGTTGACGATCTGGCCGCCGTTACGGCCGGAGGCGCCCCAGCCCACGGTAACGGCTTCGAGCACTACCACCCTGAAACCGGCTTCAGCCAGGAAGAGCGCCGTGGACAACCCGCTGTAGCCGGCACCAACCACGCATACATCGGCCTCGCAAGCGCCTTGGAGCACCGGCCGTGTCGGGGCCGGATTGGCCGACGCTGCGTAATAGGATGGAACCGGGGAATACTGGGTCATGGAGGTGCGCCAAATGGGTTATCAAAAGGGTTCTTGGGCAGGCAATGAAAAGGGCAATCCTGTTGCCCGTCGAACTCAGTCTATGCCGGCTTTCAGCCCACGGGAAGACACGTTCTTGTACCTATATGGAAGGCCGTCGACGCGGCTCAAACACCTGCTATGATGACGCCATTCCTTTGCCTTCGAGGCCGCCATGTCTGACCCTGTATCCACCAATGCCATTTCCGGAACACCCACTAGCCAGCCCGAGTGGCAGGCAATGGCCGACACCCTCGCCATAGAGGGCCGCGCCTATGTAAAGGGCAGTTATCGCTGGGCGGTAAACGGTGAAACCTTTCCGTCGATCAGCCCGGTAAACGGCCGCGAACTGGCCCAAGTGGCCAGTTGCGACAAAGCCGATGCGGACAAAGCCGTAGCCATCGCCCGAAAAGTCTTTGAGCGCGGCGACTGGCGTGAGCTGGCCCCGGCCAAACGCAAAGCTGTGCTGATTCGCTTTGCGGAATTGATCGAAGCCCACGGCGACGAACTGGCCCTGCTGGATACCCTGGATATGGGCAAACCCATCAGCCATGCCCGTACGGTGGACGTACCGGCCACCGCCCGCGCCATACGCTGGACCGCCGAAGCCATCGACAAGGTGTATGGGGAACTCGCCCCCACGCCCCATAACCAGATCGGCATGATTTCCCGGGAGCCTATGGGTGTGGTGGCCGCCATCGTGCCCTGGAACTTCCCGATGATCATGGCGGCCTGGAAAATCGCGCCGGCGCTGGCCACCGGGAACTCAGTGATCCTCAAACCCTCGGAAAAATCGCCGCTCACAGCCATTCGCCTGGCTGCACTGGCCACCGAAGCCGGCATACCCGACGGCGTGTTCAACGTACTCCCCGGTTTCGGCCATACCGTGGGTAAGGCCCTGGCCTTGCACATGGACGTGGACTGCTTGGTGTTCACCGGTTCCACCAACGTGGCCAAGCAACTGATGGTCTACGCCGGCCAGTCCAACATGAAACGGGTGTGGCTGGAGGCCGGCGGCAAGAGCCCCAACATCGTGTTTGCGGATGCCCCGGACCTGAAAAAAGCCGCCGCCGAAGCCGCCAGTGCCATCGCCTTCAACCAGGGCGAAGTCTGCACCGCCGGTAGCCGTTTGCTGGTGGAGGAAAGCATCCGCACCGAATTCGTTGGGCTTATCCGCGAGGCCCTGAAAACCTGGCGCCCCGGCCATCCGCTGGACCCAGCCACCACCTGCGGCGCCATCGTCGACCAGGCTCAGCTTGATCGCATCATCGACTACATCGGCATTGGCCAGTCGGAAGGGGCAACACTGGTGGAAGGCGGTCAACGAGTGATGGCAGAGACCGGAGGTCTGTTCGTGCAGCCCACGGTGTTCGATGGCGTGAACAACCGCATGCGCATTGCCTCGGAGGAAATCTTCGGGCCGGTGCTCTCGGTGATCGGTTTCACCACCGCCGAGGAGGCCATCGAGATTGCCAACGATTCCATCTATGGGCTCGCAGCCGCCGTATGGACCTCCAATATCAATACCGCCCACAAAGTGGCCAAGGCACTGCGGGCCGGCAGTGTGTGGATCAACCACTACGACGGCGGCGACATGACTGCACCGTTCGGAGGTTTCAAGCAGTCCGGCAACGGGCGCGACAAGTCCCTGCATGCATTCGATAAATACACGGAACTGAAGGCCACCTGGCTGGTGCTTGAATAGTTCCCACGAAAAACGGCGCCCTGTGGCGCCGTTATCGGATGACGGGAAGCCATTAAACCGTATGCAGGTACCAGAGATATTCGAGATCTGAGATGGTCATCTCGAACTCGTTCAGTTCGTGCTCCTTGCAGGCGACGAACACATCCAGAAATTCCCTTCCCAGATAGTCCGCCATCACCGGCGACTGACCGAGCTCCCGCAACGCATCCCGCAGGTTATTCACCAGACTGGCTTCGTGCTGTTCGTGGGCATTGCCCACGGTCACGGGCGGTGGCTCGATGCGGTTGGAAATACCGTAGTGAATGCCCGCCAACACCGCCGCCATCAGCAGGTACGGGTTGGCATCAGCACCCGCAACGCGGTGCTCAATCCTCAGCGCCTCGGGATCTCCACCCGGCAGGCGCAGGCTGGCCGTGCGGTTATCCACGCCCCAGGTCGCCGCACTGGGCACGTAATACTCCGGGCTAAACCGGCGGTAGGAGTTGATGTTGGGGCAGAACAGCGCCATGGCGTCGTTCATGGTGGCCACAAGCCCACCAACGGCCCAGCGCAGCATGTCGTTAGGTTGCTCGGCGTCGCCGGCAAATACATTGCGCCCTTCCCCATCAATCAGGCTGACATGCAGGTGCATGCCGCTACCCGCCTGGTTGTGATACGGCTTGGCCATGAAGGTGGTGTCCATCTCATGGTCGTAGGCCATATTCTTGATCAGGCGTTTGAGCAGGGTGGCGTGGTCGCAGGCCTGCACGGCGTCATCCACGTAATGCAGGTTCACCTCAAACTGGCCAGGGGCGGATTCCGCCACCAGGGCGTCCGCCGGCAACTCCTGCTCATGGGCCGCATCCAGCACATCCGCCAGAAATTCCGCGTATTCATCCAGGTCGTCAATGGAGTAGGCCTGGGTGCCCGCCGGGCGCTTGCCGGAAATGGGCGACTTGGGAGGCTGGGGTCGGCCGGCGAGGTTTTCCTGGTCGATCAGGTAGAACTCCAGCTCATAGGCGGCGACCGGGGTCAGGCCCAGTTCCTCGAACCGCTTGACGATGTTCTGCAGCACCACGCGCGGGTCCGCAAAAAAGGGTGTCTCACGATCCAGCTCATACATGGTCAGCAGCAGTTGGCCAGTGGGCCGCTTCTGCCAGGGTTCCATGGTGAGCGTACCGTCGATGGGCAGACACACTCGGTCCGCCTCGCCAATATCCAGGCCCAGACCGGTCTCTTCCACGGTGGTGCCCTGGATATTCAGGGCAAAGATGGACGCCGGCATGGCGATGCCCCGCTCAAACACCTTGGGCAGGGTTGAAGGGTCCACGCGTTTACCGCGGACAATGCCGTTCATATCCGGGATCAGCAGGTCAATAAACTGCAGTTCGGGGTGTGCCTGAAGGAATGCGTCAGCGCTCGCAAAACCAGAACCCATAAGGTCAGCCTTTCAAAACTCAAACAGGCCTGTGGCGAGGGGCCGGCACAGGAGATTTTCAAGGCTCCTTTATCCTGCTTTCCGGGGCAATTTGCAAGATAGGGACATACCACAGCGCGCCTAGTCATCCTGCTCCCGAATCTTGCCTTCGCGGATGTTCTCACGGGCTTCCTGGTGCTCGTCGCGGTCCGCTTCCGGAGCCTCGTGCTCATCCGCTCTTGAGGGGCGGAAGCACAGCGTGGTCAGTATCGGAAAGTGGTCGGAACCAAAGGGGGCGAGCCTTTCAATTCTGCCCAGCGTAAAATGCTCGGTGGTGAAGACGTGGTCCAGCGGCCAGCGCAGGTACCAGCGTTCGGCGTGAAAGCTGTTGAACATGCCCCGCCCCCGACGCGGGTCCAGCATGCCGCTGACGCGGCAAAACAGCCGCGTGGTGCGGGACCAGGCCACATCGTTCAGGTCACCGGCGACAATGGCGGGGTAACCATCTTTATGAATCTGTTGGCCGATCAGTAACAGTTCAGCATCCCGCCACAGGGACTCCTCACTTTCACTGGGTGCCGGTGGGCGCGGATGCACGGCGTGCAGTTTCACACGATCACCCGAGGGTAACCTCAACCAGCCGTGGATCGAAGGGATATCGTCCTGAATCAGGTAGCTCACCTCGGCCTCTTCCAACGGCAGCCTCGAATACAGATGCATGCCATAGAGGTTGTCCAGCGGCACGCGGATAATGGTCGGCCAGTCACCAAAAGCCGCATCCAGCTGATCGCCCCACCACTGATCCGATTCCAGAGTCAGCAACACATCTGGCCGGTGTTCCTGGACCTGGCGAATCAGACCCTCGCTGTTGCGGTTGGGCGTCAGTACGTTGGCAATCATCAATGTGACACAGCGGTCTTCCTGGCCGGACTCCGCTGATTGCACCTGCAGGGGCCATAAGCGTGTCCACGGCAAAATGCGGTACAGCTGCAACGCAAGCACCACCACCAATATCGCAAGCACCCACTTTTGCAGGCCATCGTTCTCCAGCCATAGCGCTGCGAACGCCACCAATACCGCCAGGCTGACAATCTGAACACGGGGGAACTCACAGGCACGGATCCACCAGTCATGAAGGCGCACTTTGCCGAGGACGGTCACCGCGAGCAGGGCGATGGCCAATGTCAGCAGGGTATAGTCGATCAAACAGGCCTCCGAGACAGAGTCGTATATCTGTACCTACACCATAAACGATTGACACGACTTCTGCTGGACGACCTGATCATCGCCAGCTTTGTCTCTGGCCCGGGGCCGACTACACTGCCAGTGACGGAGCGAGGAAAAACGAAAAAGGAGTTAACCCTTGGATCTTGCCCAGGCTTCATTGCAATTCGATGCCGCTCTGGCAGACTTTGCCCGCGCCCGCAGCGCGTCACCACAAGCCTCCAGCCTGGGGCTGCTGGAGCGTGCGCGCCTTCTAATGACGCTGCCGGGAGGTTTCGATGTCCTGTACCGCCGGGTTCGCGCTCTGGAATCCGCCGGTATATTCGGCACCAGTGACTGGTCCAAGCCCGCCATACTGCAACCTGCCCTGGCCAAGCACTCACTGCGAGAAGCCGGTGCGGTTACCACCGTTGTCGAGGCGATCAGCGAAATACGGCTGCTGGCGGTGGTGCGCGGTGACTATTTTCACCCTGGCATTTCCTCCGAGCAGGCCCGGCATTTCCTCACCCAGGTGATGGCCCTGAACCTGGACCTGCTGTCTGGCACTCTCACCGAGGCCGATCGCGAACGGCCCAAGCAACTCGGCCCCTTGGTGCTGGGGCTTTACCAATACCTGATATCCCACCTTGGCTACGAGAACCTGCTGGACAGCCTGGTGGCTGAGGTGTGGCGGCTACTGGAACAAGGTCCTGTGCAGGTGGACAGCATCTGCGACATGATTGGCCAGATCGCCAAATGCCTGTACGACCCGGAACTGAAAACCACCGGCACGGCCGACGCCACCCGGCTGGTACGGGCCCTGTTCGCACCCACACCCGGCAGCCGCGAAGACCCCGGATTGGACGTTTACCAGCTACGCCTGACCCAGATGGACGACGTTGAACTGTCCGCGGAAGCCAGCGAGTTCGCCCGCAACATGCACGACACCGGGCTTGCGTCGCCCTATCATGCCGTGTTCTTACGGTTCCTTCGTACCAGCGACGAGGACGAACTTATCCCCACGGCCCTGGGCCTGACAATGACCGGGCTGGATGACCTCTACTGCTACAACCAGCTTGTGGATGCCTTGATTGATGAAGCCATCCATCCGGAAACCTGTCAGGCGGTCTACGGGCTGACCATGATGCTGGAGCGGGGTTCGCTGTTCACCCCACCGGTCGCCCAGGCACTGTGGCGGCAGATCAAGCTTAAATTATCGGCGGAAACCGAGCAGGCTCTGTCAGAAGCGTTCGGCGATGAGGTTCCACCAAGAGTGTTCCTGCTGGCCGGCGTGCTCAACCTTCTGGGCCAGCCACTGGGCGTGGGCCAGGGCAACAACCCCAGTTGCCAGTCTGCCATAGGATTGTCCATGTGGGCGGCCAACGAGGCTGATTACCTGCTGCAGG
Organism: Marinobacter sp. M5B; assembly: GCF_042604615.1. Taxonomy (NCBI): domain Bacteria; kingdom Pseudomonadati; phylum Pseudomonadota; class Gammaproteobacteria; order Pseudomonadales; family Marinobacteraceae; genus Marinobacter; species Marinobacter sp. M5B. The sequence continues at coordinate 449,902 of NZ_CP156894.1, read as the reverse complement.
TACTCACCTGGGCAGCCCGCGACAACGAGGTACTGAGTCGGTTTGAAGGCTGGGAAGTATCGTCCAAGAACCTGGAGCCGGGTCTGGTCAAGGACACCCCGGTGGATGTGGACCCGGTGTCACTGATCCTGATTCCCCATCTGGACCGGATATACGGTGAGATGTGGCGGCGCTGCGAAGACCGTAACGACGACGCCCACCGCTGGATCAACCCGGAGTTCTATGGCTGGTGGGTCAGCCACGGCTTCAAGGTGGTGGCCGACATCCATACTGGAGAAGTCACCGACTACGACGATTTCATCCGGCACTTCTACGCCAGCTATCACCCCTACTACAACGGCAACATTCCGGTGATTCACCACCAGCCTGCCGGTATCGCCGTTACCGACAGCGCCGCCCGCTTCGTCGGCCGACATGCCATTACTATCCTGAGAGTGGCCCTGAGCCCCAGAAACGAAATGCGGGTGTACTTCTTCAACCCCAATAACGACAGCGGCCAGGACTGGGGCCAGGGCATCACCTGCTCAACCCGGGGAAACGGAGAGATTCGGGGTGAGGCATCCCTGCCGGTGGCGGAATTCACATCCCGCCTCTATGTGTTTCACTACGACACCCTGGAACTGGGCGATCTGGCAGCCATACCCGAGGCCGAAGTGGCCCGGGTCATGGCGTTGGGGTATGGCAGTTGGGCGGCCAGCGACGATTAACTCATGTTCTTGCGCATGAAGTTCTGGATCTCTCCCACAATACCCGAGCGGAAGGCCATCACCGTCAGCACGAAGATACCGCCAAGAATAGGATCTACCCAGTCACCCAGCGGCCCCTGGGCCAGCTGATATTCCAGGTTCACCACGAACGTGGCGCCGACCACCGGGCCCAGCAACGTGCCGGTACCACCCAACAGAGTCATCAGGATGACTTCGCCGGACATGTGCCAATGAGCGTCGTTGAGAGACGCAAGCTGGAACACCACGGTTTTCACCGATCCGGCCAGGCCGGCCAGGCCTGCGGAGATCACGAATGCGAGGAGCTTGTAGCGATCCACGTTGTAGCCAAGGGACACCGCCCTGGGCTCGTTCTGCTTGATCGCCTTGAGCACCTGCCCGAAGGGCGAGCCGACAATGCGCTGCACCGCCAGATAGCCTCCCAGGAAGACCGCCAGCACGAAATAGTACATGGCGTAGTTGTTACTCAGGTCAACAAAGCCGAACAGGTGGCCGCGGGGTACGCCATGCATACCGTCCTCACCACCGGTAAACGGGGCCTGTACGAAGAAGAAGTAGACCAGTTGCGCCAACGCCAGGGTGATCATCGCGAAATAGATTCCCTGGCGGCGAATGGCCACAACCCCGAAGCCGAGCCCCAACACCGTTGCCGCCGCCGTGCCCACCAGAATCCCCATTTCAGTCGTCAGACCGGAGAAATTCGAGAGCAGGTAACCGGTGGTGTATGAGCCCGCCGCCAGGAACGCAGCGTGCCCGAAAGACAGCAGGCCGGTGTAACCCAGCAGGAGGTTGAACGCCACTGCGAACAGGGCGAAGCACAGGATTTTCATCAGGAACACGGGGTACATCACCGCCGGTGCCAATAGGAGCAGCGCCAGCAGCACAAGATTCAAAATCTGCTTCTTGCGTTGCTCGGATTTCTGCTGCTGAATAATACTTTGCTGGATATCTGTCTGCGTGGTTGCGTTCGCCATGACTATGCCTCCTTACCAAACAGGCCCGACGGGCGAATCAACAGGACAACCACCATCACCAGGAAGATCACGGCTGCCGACCCTTCCGGGTAGAACACTTTGGTAAACCCTTCTACTACCCCCATCATCAGGCCGGTAACGACGGCCCCGGCGATAGAACCCATGCCGCCGATGACGACCACAGCAAACACCACGATGAGTATGTTGGAGCCCATTACCGGCGATACCGAATATATGGGTGCGGCAAGCGCACCGGCGAAGGCGGCGAGCATGACACCAAAACCGTAAGTGAGGCTGATCAGCAGTGGCACATTGATGCCAAAACCCTGCATCAGCTGGGAATCTTCCGTGCCGGCCCGCAGGTAGGAGCCAAGCCGGGTTTTCTCAATCATGAACCAGGTTGCGAAGCACACCAGCAAGGCAGCCACGATCACCCAGGCTCGATAGTAGGGAAGGAACATGAACCCGAGGTTCATACCACCTCTGAACACCTCCGGCATGGAATAACGCAGGCCGGAAACGCCGTAAATATTGGTCAGAACACCTTGAAGGATCAGTGCAATCCCGAAGGTCAACAACAGGCTGTAGATGTGATCCTGGCCCGCGATGCGGCGCAACAGGAAGTACTCCAGCAGAATGCCGAAACAGCCAACAATCACGGGTGCGACGAAAAGCGCTACCCAGTAGTTGACTCCGAAGGCATCAAAAATCAGTACGGTACACATCGCACCGAGCATGTACATGGCACCGTGGGCGAAGTTGATGATTTTCAGCAGGCCAAATATTACCGCCAGGCCGAGGCTCAGCAGAGCGTAAAAGGCACCATTGATCACCCCGAGCATCAACTGGCCAGACAGCACGGCCACGGGGACTCCCAGAATCTCGGTCATGTTACAAACTCCAAAAGCAGCGCAACGGATCATTCACAAGTTGCGTGTCTGCAGGTCAGTGGCCGCCCCGCCAGCACTGCTGGATAGCGCGGGACGGCCCAGTCGGTCAGAACATCAGTTTTTGGTTACGAGCTTGCACTTGCTCTCAGACAGCGGGCGATAGGCCTCGTCCCCTGGGATGGTGCGTACGATGTCGTACAGGTCCCACTCGCTCTTGGACTCCTCGGGCGTTTTCACTTCCGCCAGGTACATGTCGTGAACCATACGGCCGTCCTCACGAATGATGCCGTTCTTGGCAAACATGTCGTTGATCGGCGTATCCATCATCTGCTTGCGTACCGTTTGGGCGGCATCCGAACCGGTGGCCTTCACGGCGTTCAGGTACTGCATGGTGCTGGAGTAGATACCGGCGTGAACCATGGTGGGACGAACGCCTGTTTTCTCCATGAAACGGTCAGACCAGGCACGGGTTTCGTCGTTCATGTCCCAGTACCAGCCGGTGGTGAGCTGGATGCCCTGGGCAGACTGAGCACCCAGTGCGTGAACGTCGGTCAGGAACAACAACAGCGCCGCCAGGGTCTGGCCGGACTGGGTCAGGCCGAATTCACCGGCGGTAGTGATGGCATTGGTGGTGTCTGCACCGGCGTTTGCCAGGGCCACCACGTCAGCGCCTGAGGACTGCGCCTGCAGGATAAAGGACGAGAAGTCAGAGGTCGGGAAGGGATGACGCACTGCCTGCATCACTTCGCCGCCATTCTCTTCCACCACACGGGTTACGTCGCCTTCCAGGGCGTGACCGAAGGCATAGTCAGCGGTCAGGATAAACCAGCTCTTGCCACCTTCTTTAACCACCGCGCTTGCCGTACCGTTGGCCAGCGGATAGGTGTCATACACGTAGTGGATGTGGTTCGGCGTGCAGTGCTCGTTGGTAATACTGGACGCGGCAGAACCGGAGACGATACCGAGTTTGTCGTTTTCTTCCAGGATGTTGCTGACGGCAATGGTGACCGAGGAAGCAACCAGGCCGGCGATCAAATCAACGTTCTCGTTCTCCACCCAGCGCCGGGCAGTACTGGAGGCGGAATCCGGGCTGTTACGATCATCCGCGCTGACCACTTCGATCTTGGCGCCATTGACCGTGCCACCGAAGTCCGCGATGGCCATTTCCAGGGCTGTCTGGCCATTGGGGCCGGCCAGGTCACGATAGGTGCCGGACATGTCGGCCAGGTAACCGATTTTAACGGTGTTGTCGGATATCTCAGCCTGGGCAGCACCCACAAACATGGCTGATGCAATCGCTGATGTCAGAAGCTTTTTGGTGATTGTCATTGTTGTTTCTCCGCTACTGTCTTTGCGTTGGTTTTCGGGTTTCGTTCTTATTGCTCTTGTTGCACTCTTTATTTCACTCTCATCCCCAGGCCTTACACACCCAGGTACTTGTCCAGCATCGACTGCTTGGCCTCAAGCTCATCGGCGCTGATCTCCTCCACAATCTGGCCGTGTTCCATCACATAGTGACGGTCCGCCAGGGGTGCGGCGAAATGGAAATTTTGCTCAACCAGGACAATGGTCAGGCCTTTTTCCTTCAGCTTGACCAACACCTCGCCCAGTGTTTCAACGATGACCGGAGCCAGGCCTTCGGTGATTTCATCCAGCAACAGCATGTTGGCGCCCGTTCTCAGAATCCGGGCCATGGCCAGCATCTGCTGCTCACCACCCGATAGTTTGGTGCCAGGGCTGGCACGGCGCTCGTACAGGTTGGGGAACATGGAGAAAATTTCCTCCAACCCCATGCCGCCACTTCGGACGACCGGCGGAAGCGTCAGGTTTTCCATGACATTGAGTCCGGAAAAAATGCCCCGGTGTTCGGGGCAATACCCTACTCCCAACCTTGCAATGTGGTGAGGCGCACACGTCATGGTCTCCTCACCGTTAATCATGATCGAGCCGGTGCGGCGGCCCACCATATTCATAATCGCTTTCAGGGTTGTGCTGCGCCCGGCCCCGTTGCGGCCCAGAAGAGTGACCAGTTCGCCGCGCTGAACCTCCAGATCAATGCCATGGAGAATGTGGGACTCGCCATAGAACGCGTGAAGCCCGGAGATTCGTAGCTGTTCGTAATCTTTCGAGTGGGCCTGGGTCATTCCGCCGCCTCCTGCTTCTTGGTGGCCGTGCCACCCATATACACCTCACGCACACGGGGGTCATCGGACACCTGTTGGTAGTCGCCTTCGGTGAGCACGGCCCCCTGTGCCAGCACGGTGACCCGGTCGCACAGTTTGCTGACCACACCCAGGTTGTGTTCCACCATCAGCACCGTGCGGCCTTGAGCGGCCTTGCGCACCAGTTCAACGACCCGCTCCACGTCTTCACTGCCCATTCCCTGTGTGGGCTCATCCAGCAACAGCAGCTCCGGCTCCATGGCCAGAGTGGTGGCCAGTTCCAGGGCGCGTTTACGACCGTAGGCGAGTTCGACGGTGGTGGTATTGGCGAATTCAGTCAGCCCCACACTGTCCAGCAGTTCCATGCAACGCTCATTGAGCTTGTTCAGGGACTCGCCGGATTTCCAGAAGCGAAAGGAGCTTCCTTCAAAGCTCTGCAGAGCGACGCGAATGTTCTCGAGCGCCGTCATATGGGGGAAAACCGCAGAAATCTGAAAGGAACGGACCACCCCTTTGCGGGCAATGGCCGCCGATTTCATTGAAGTGATGTCCTCACCCTTGAACAGGATTTTGCCTCGGGTAGGAATCAGGAATTTGGTGAGCAGGTTGAATACCGTGGTCTTGCCCGCGCCATTAGGGCCGATCAGGGCATGTATGTGGCCACGCTGCACCTTCAGGTTAACGTCATCGACCGCCACAAAGCCCTTGAACTCTTTGACGAGGCTTTGGGTCTCCAGAACGAACGGGTCACTCATGAGCCATTCTACCTTTGTTATTGTTGTGCGTTTATACTGTGTACAGAGTAGATTGACGTCTACGTAAACGTCAACCGAAAATCGTACTTTTTTGGCCAATCGCCATTCGCAAAAAATCACTGACCAACGTCAGCGCCTGGGCAGGCTGCTGCAAGTGGGGCGAATGCCCCGTGCCAGCCATGAACACCGGTTCAGCCCGATGCCCGATACCCTCCACAATCCGGGTCACCTGTTCTGGAACGCCGTATTCATCATCGTCCCCCTGAATGATCATAGCCGGGCAACGAATGGCGTCCAGCCAAGGGCCAAAGTCCATGGACTCTTGAAATCCCTCATCCAGCCAGACGTCCTGCCAGGCGTAGAACAACGCATCAGTGCGTTCGCCGTGATGGCGCAGTAACTTCTCGCGAATACCTTCTTCCAGGTAGCGACGGCGCATGTCGCGGATACCAGCCAGGGTGAGGTGATCGGCCCAGGTATGGGCGGCCATGGTGACCAACCCTTTTACCCGCCCTTCCAACGCTGCTGCGGCAATCAGGGCAATGGAGCCGCCATCGCTGTGGCCCACCAGAATCACCTCATCAATCGCCAGCGCATCCAGCAGCCGGGGCAACCACACGGTGCCTTCCTGCTCCAGATAATCGTAGGGACGGGGCAACGGCTCGTCACTGGAGGCACCGTAACCACGGCGCTCATAAATCAGCGCATCGAGGCCCGTGACCTCCGCCAACTGGCGCGGGAACTGCTTCCACAAGGCAATGTTGCCCAGGGATTCATGCAGGAACACCAACACAGGTCCGGTACGGTCACCGTGGCTCAGGCGCTGGGCCTGAACCCTGACGCCCTCCCCCAGGGAAACCGAAAGATTGCTGACGTTCATGCCGTCACCGCTGCGCCGGAATCGCGTAGGTGATGGTGGCATGGGCAACCGGGTCTTCCAGGCCATCGGAGAGAATATAGACTTCACCCACCCCACTGGTCTTGCCGATTCTCAGCATGCTGGCCCGCGCCCGGATCGGGCTGTGGGCCACGGGCTTGCGCAGGAAGTTGATGTTTAGGTTACTGGTCACCGCCAGCGGCACCAGGCCGATTTTTCCCAGCAGTGCGGCATACAGGGCCACGTCCGCCAACGCCATCATCGCGGGGCCGGACACCGTGCCGCCGGGGCGCAGATGCTCTTCAGCAACCTCCAGCTTCATTTCGGCCCAACCGTCGCCCAGTTCCTGCAGGGTGCCGTAGCGGGCACCCTGGGGAAACTGTTCGGCGAGGAAGGCCTGCAGCTCCTCGAAGGTGACAATCATCCCTGTTTCTCTTCCTTCGCCTGGTTACGCAGAACAAAGCGCTGGATCTTGCCACTGGGGGTTTTCGGCAGCTCATCCACGAATTCAATTTCACGGGGATAGGCGTGAGCGGAAAGGCGATGGCGAACCAGCTCCTGCAGCTCGTCCTTCAGGGCATCTTCGCTTTCAGGCTCCTGGTCACCCTTGATAACCACATAAGCCTTGATGATCGAACCCCGCTTTTCGTCGGGCTTCGCCACCACACCAGACTCGGCCACCGCCTTGTGCTCCAGCAGGGTGCTTTCCACATCGGCCGGGCCCACGCGGTAACCAGCAGTGGTGATAATGTCATCGTCACGGCCGCTGAATGAGAAGCAGCCACCGCCGTGATTCACCACCATATCGCCGGTGAGGTAGTAGCCATTCACGAACGGGTCTTTTTCGCCCCAGGTGTAGCCGTCGAAATGGAACAATGGCGAGGCCTTCACATCCACTGCCAACTGGCCGATCTCACCTTCGCCCACAACTTCATTCTTTTCATTGAGGGCAACGACTTTGTGGCCAGGAGAGGAATAGCCCATGGAGCCCTGGCGCACCGGATGATCAAGGCCATGGAAGTTACAGCAGGTCATGCCGGTTTCGGTCTGGCCATAGTGGTCCTTGACCGGGCAGAAATGACGCCGCTCAATCCAGCTCACCACTTCCGGGTTCAGCGGCTCACCAGCACTGCTGGCCACCCGAAGGCCAAGACTCTCTCCTTCCGGAAGAACGTGGTCATTGGCTTTCAGCAACCGATAAGCAGTCGGGGCCGCCGCCAGGTTGGTGATCTTGTACTTGCGGATCATGTCGTAGGTGGTTTCCGGGGTAAACGCGCCCGGGTTGAAATGGGTGGCATGCCCCATCAGCAACGGGCCCACCACGGCGTAGTAAAGACCGTAGGCCCAGCCCGGATCAGCGACGTTCCAGAACACATCATCGTCCCGCAGGTCGATGGCATATTTCATGTACACGTAAAACGCCAGCAACGCCTTGGCAGGAACCGCAACACCCTTGGACTTACCAACCGTACCCGAGGTAAACATCTGCAGGAACGGATCACCACCCTTGATCAGTACCGGTTCAAACTGGCCAGACTGCTCTGCCAGTGTCTTTTCAAAGTCCGGGATATCGCCACTGACTTCGGCCGCGCTCACGCACACCACAGGTGCGCAGTCCTTGACCTCGGTAAGTTTCGGGTAGTTGACGGGGTCAGTGACCACCAGTTTGGTGCTGGCGCGCTCGAAACGATACTCGATGGCACCAGGGCCAAAGGCGGTGAACAGCGGCTGGTAAACGGCGCCAGCGCGAAGGGCGCCCGCGATGACAATCAACAACTCAGGGCTGCGAGGCAGCAGGGCGGCAACCCGGTCGCCCTTGCCGATACCGCGGGAGGTCAGGTAGTTCGCAAAACGGGCGGATTGTTCTTTCAGCTCGGCGAAGGTCAGCTTGCCGGAACCGCCATCAGCTTTTTCGTAATAAAGCGCAACCCGTTGGGGGGCGTCTGCCCATTTGTCACAGATTTCCGTACAGACGTTCAGGCCATCGTTCAGGTTACCCTCCAGAATCTCGGCTTCGAGGCTGGCGGGGTCGAAATTGTCATAGACCGATTGGTAATCCGGGAGGCTCATAATCCAGTCCTTTTATTGTTGTGGCAAATTCTGAACTCAATGTGTATCACAGGCTATAGTTTACGTAAAGGTAAACTTCAAGCTAAAAATAAGCGCCTTCAAAACCCATCAGCATGAACGAAAAGCTCGACCCAGATGGTCCTGAAGGCGCTGCCTGTTCAGCCCTGCTCGCGGTAATAGAACTTCTGTATGCTGGAGAAATCCAGCCCGCCATTACCCTCGTTGGCATGGAGCGCAAACAGGTTACGGGCCAACGACCCCATGGGGATGGGGGCCTGATTCTTGACCGCATTGTCGAAGGCCAGCCCCAGGTCCTTGTTCATCAGGTTCACCAGGAAACCGCCTTCGTAGTCACGGGACGCCGGAACACCCTCCATGACACCCGGCCAGGGGTTGTAGACGTTCAGCGCCCAGTTACCACCGGAACTCTGTTTCATGATTTCCGACAGTACCGCAGGGTCCAGGCCGTTCTTCACGCCCAGTGCCAATGCTTCGCTGGTACCGCTCATCAGGATGGCCAGCAGCATGTTGTTGCAGATCTTGGCAACCTGCCCGGAACCGTGGGGGCCAGCGTGGAAGATGTTCTTCCCCATACCTTCAAGAATGGGTTTGGCGCGCTCGAACGCGTCCGCCTCACCACCACAGATAAAGGTCAGCGTGCCCGCCTTGGCGCCACCAACACCGCCGGAGACCGGCGCATCCATAAAGGTGATACCAGCCGCCACAGCTGCTTCGGCCACACCTTTCGCGGTTTCCGGTGCGATGGTGGAGGAGTCGATCACCAATGTGGTGGACGGCAGGTTTTTCAGCAGGCCGTTGTCGCCCAGGTAAACCGCTTCCACGTGCTGGCCCGCAGGCAGCATGGAAATCACCACCTCGGCACCCTCCACTGCTTCCTGAATCGTCGCTGCAGATTTCGCACCTTCGCTGGTGAGCGCCTTGACCGCCTCGGAAGACAGATCAAACACCGTCAGGTCGTGTCCCGCCTTAACGAGGTTGGCGGCCATAGGGCCACCCATGTTGCCAAGACCGATAAATGTGATAGTCGCCATATTGTTGTTCTCCATTTTTGATCAGTGTTGGTCTGTTCGGTTTTTTCAGGGCTCGATAAAGAATCGGTCGATCCATTCCGGGTCCACGCTCTTCAGTGTCGGGAAATGCCAGCGTGGCTTCAGGTCCTTGTCGATCAACAGTGCCCGGACGCCCTCGGCAAACTCACCCATCTTCAGGCAGCGTTTCGATATTTGAAGCTCCTTGTCGAAAACCTGGGACAGGCTGTCGTGCAAGGTGTCGTGATAGTGTTGCCAGGTCAGAGTCAGGGACGCCGGCGACGCCGCCGCGACCGTCTTGACCGCCTTGATCAGCCAGGGATCTTCGCCGGCGTACTGGCTCAAGTTATCCACCACGTCCACCAGCGAATCGCCGTCGGTAAGGGCCTGGATCACATCAAAGTGCTCGCGTACCACGGCCTGTGGCATTGCCTCGCGGGAGCCCTCCTCGAATCTGCGCAACACTTTGCTAACAGCGGCATGGGCGCCACCCTCAAGGCCGGCAAAGCCCGACTGCTGCAAGGCCTGCTTGACCTCCTCGCGCATGTCGTGGCGAATAAACCGATCGGCCAACCCGGTAAACAGCGCATCAGCGCCGTTCATCCGCGCCCCGGTCAGCCCCAGGAACAAACCGATCCGGCCCGGCATTTTGTTGAGGAACCAGCCAGCGCCGACATCCGGGTACAGGCCGATACTCACTTCCGGCATCGCCACACGTGAATGCTCCGTCACCACGCGATGGGAGCCGCCAGACATCAGGCCGATGCCGCCGCCCATCACCACGCCATTGCCCCAGACAATAAAAGGCTTGGGATAGGTGTGAATCTGGTAGTCCAGTTCGTATTCGTCGGTGAAGAATCTATCCCCTTCACTGACGGCACGACTGTCAGAGCGCGGCTCTGTCATGTCGCGATACAGCGCCACAATGTCCCCGCCGGCGCACAGGGCCTTGTCGCCCTCGCCTTCCAGCCACACGGCGCCGATGGTGTCGTCCGCGGCCCACTGGTCCAGCTTTGCCTTCAACAGGTGGATCATCTCCAGCGACAATGCGTTCATGGCGCGCGGAGCGTTCAGCCGTGCCACACCAATGCGGCTACCGCCAGCGGCTTCCAGTTCCTCAAAAATGACTACTTGATCGCTCATACCATTCACTCAGTAATCCGGCCCGATTTATCGATGCTTTTAACGGTTTTTCCATTCCGGCGTGCGCTTTTCAAGGAACGCATTCACGCCTTCGCGCTGGTCTTCGGTGCTGAACAGTTCGATAAACAGTTCCCGCTCCATTCTCCAGCCATCGTCGTGACTGCGACCGTCACGGGCGCTCATCACCAGGGTCTTGCAGCGGGCAACAGACGACGGGCTCTGCTTGCCGGCCATCTCCGCCAGCTCCAGCGCCTTGTCGAGGGCTGCGCCCTGCGGCACCACTTCCTCCACCAGCCCGATGCTCAGGGCCTTGTCGGCCTTGATACGCTCACCACACAGGATCATGCGCTTGGCCCAGCCTTCGCCGACCAGCCAGGGCAGGTTCTGGGTGCCACCGGCACAGGGCAACAGGCCAACGGTGGCCTCTGGCAATGCCATCTGGGCATGCTCCTCGGCAATGCGGATGTCACAGGCCAGGGCACACTCCAGGCCACCCCCCATGGCATAGCCGTTCACGGCCGCAATTGACACGCCACGGAAGCGAACCAGGGCATCGAAAGCCTGGCCAAACGCCTGCGCCATGACACTTGCGTTACCAATGTCGCCATCGGCGAAGGCCTTGAGGTCGGCACCGGCGGAGAAAAACTTTTCGCCCTGGCCAGTGACCACCAGCGCAAAGATATTGCGATCGGCGTTGAGCGCCTCAATCGTCTCTTCCAGCGCTTTCAAAGAAGCCTTGGTCCAGGTATTGGCCGGTGGATTGTTAATGGTGATGATCGCGGTGTGACCGCGTTTTTCCAGCTGAATCAGTTCGCTCATGTAAATTCTCGCCTTTTGTTAGTTGGCAGAAGCGTTTATTGAATAGCTTCAGCGACACCAGGCTCCAGTAGCCGGCGGGCTACGATCAGCCGCATGATTTCGTTGGTGCCTTCCAGAATCTGATGCACCCGCAGGTCGCGTACGTAGCGCTCCAGCGGATACTCGCGGATATAGCCGTAACCACCGTGGAGCTGAAGTGCTTCGTTGCACACCTCGAAACACGCATCGGTGGCGAAGCGTTTGGCCATGGCGCAATGCAGCGTGGCTTCGGTATCGCCCTGATCCAACCGATAGGCTGCCAGGCGAACCATCTGCCGTGCGGCTACCAGGTTGGTTGCCATGTCCGCCAGCTTGAACTGCAATGCCTGGAAGCCCGCCAGGGCCTGGCCGAACTGCTCGCGCTCGTGCATGTAATTGCGGGCACGCAGCAGCGCCGCCTGGGCACCACCCATGGAGCAGGTGGCAATGTTCAGGCGCCCGCCGTCCAGGCCTTTCATGGCGATCATGAAGCCCTGACCTTCTTCGCCCAGCCGGTTATTCGCCGGCACGCGCACGTTCTCGAAGGTAATCTGGCGGGTGGGCTGGCTGTTCCAACCCATTTTTTCCTCGGCCTTGCCGTAGTGGATGCCATCACTGTCAGCGGGCACCACAAACGCACTAATACCCTTGGGACCACTGCCCGGCTCACCGGTACGGGCCATTACCACCAGCATCTGGGTGGCGCCGGCGCCGGAAATAAACACCTTGCTGCCATTCAGTACATAGCTGTCGCCGTCCCGTGTGGCCTTGGTGCGCAGGTTACCGGCGTCAGAGCCGGCACCCGGTTCCGTCAGGCAGTAGGAACCCAACCATTCACCACTGGCCATTTTCGGGGCGATCTGTTTCTGGATATCGGCATTGCCAAATTGCGCCACCATCCAGGTCGCCATGTTGTGGATGGTGATGTAGGCGGCCGTGGAAGGACAGGCAGCCGCCAGCTCTTCCACGATCACGCTGGTATCCAGCCGCGACAGCCCCATGCCGCCCTGGGCTTCCGGTGTATAGATCCCGCAAAAGCCCATTTCGCCGGCTTCGCGGATCACTTCCACCGGAAACACATGCTCGGCATCCCATTTGGCAGCGTGAGGCGCCATGGCCTTCTCTGCGAAGGCCCTGGCGGCCTCGCGGAAGGCCAGCTGATCTTCAGTCAGATCAAAGTTCATGGGCTCCCCTTACCGCATGCGGATGGAGAAGTTGGTTTCAGCCACCGCATCGCTGCTGAACCAGCGACAGGTAATGGTCTTGGTCTCGGTGTAGAACTTCACCGCCTGCTTGCCGTAGGCGTGCTGGTCACCGTAGAAGGAGCCTTTCCAGCCAGTGAAGGAGAAGAACGGCAGGGGCACCGGAATGGGCACGTTGATACCCACCTGACCCACTTCGATCTCATGCTGGTAGCGACGTGCTGCTCCACCGGAGCTGGTGAAGATGGAAGTACCGTTACCGTAAGGGCTGTCGTTGACCAGGTTGATGGCATCTTCCAGGGTGTCCACTTCCATGCAGGCCAGAACCGGGCCAAAGATCTCTTCCTTGTAAACATCCATCTCCGGCTTGACCCCGGCGAACAGCGTCGGCCCTACCCAGTTGCCGTCAGGCAGACCATCAACGGTGCAGTTGCGGCCATCCAGCAGCAGCTTGGCGCCTTCTTCCTCACCGCGGGTAATCAGCGATTCCACGCGCTGCTTCGCCTGCTTGCTGATAATCGGCCCATAATTGGCTCCCTTGTCGTTCCAGGCACCGGGTCTGACCGCAGCCAGGGCTTCCTTCACTTCCGGAATCCACTCCTGGGCCTCGCCCACGAACACGGCCACGGAAATCGCCATGCAACGCTGGCCGGCAGCACCAACCGATGCGCCTACCAGAGCTTTGACCACCTGATTCTTGTCCGCGTCCGGCAGGATCACCATGTGGTTCTTGGCGCCGGCAAAACTCTGTACACGCTTCATGTTACGGGTGCCGGTTTCGTAGATGTAACGGCCCACCGGTACGGAGCCAACGAAGGACACAGCCTTGATGGCCGGATCGGTCAGCAGCACGTCTACCTGTTCTTTACCGCCGTGGACAACCTGCAACACACCCTTGGGGGCGCCTGCTTCTTCAAACAGCTCCGCCAGACGCATCGGGGTCAGCGGGTCCTGCTCGGACGGCTTGAGAATGAAAGTGTTACCGGAGGCAATGGCCATCGGGAACATCCACAGCGGGATCATGGCCGGGAAGTTGAACGGCGTGATACCGGCACAGACACCCAGCGGCTGGGTGTAGGAATAGGTGTCGATCTCGCGGGCCACGTTCTCAACGGTTTCACCCATCATCAGTGAGGGGATGTTGGCTGCGTGTTCCACAACCTCGATACCACGCCATACGTCGCCTTTGGCATCTTCGAAGGTTTTGCCGGTTTCGCTGGACAGGATCTCGGCGATTTCATCATGGTGTTCTTTCAGCAGGGCCTGGTAACGCATCATCACCCGGGCGCGCTCGGAGACCGGGACCTCTTTCCAGGTCTTGAACACTTCGCCTGCGTTGTCGATAGCGCGACGCATCTCGGCGTCGGTGGTGCAGGGTGCACGGGCAATCACTTCATTGGTAGCTGGGTCAGTAACGTCAATCCACTGCTCAGTCTGGCTTTGGACGAACTCACCACCGATATAAAGGGGTACGTTTTTCATAGCAATATTCCCTGTCATTGTTGTAGGTCTTTGGGCCTGTGCCCTATGGTTGTCATCGATCCTAGCACAGCCTTCTGCCGCTTAATGATTGACTAAGTTTCGACCATGATGGACTATCTTTCGAAACCATCATGAAACAGGCGCCTACGATGACCAAAACATCACAGTGGCCCGTACCGCCGGACAGCATTCGTTATGTCATCCCTGACCCGGTCATACGCGGCCTGTCACGACATCCGCTGACCCGCGACCTGTACCCGCTCGCCTTCGGTCACTATCGCCGCGCCGCAGGCCACCACATGCACCGGGAGCACCACAATGACGATCTTTTGATCCATTGCACGGAGGGGGAAGCCTACCTGAATGTCGAAGACGAACCCTGCCTGATACGGGCGGGCGACCTGGTGCTGATACCGGCCGGCGCCGCCCACCGATACACCGCCGCACCGGAGAACCCATGGACAATTCATTGGGTGCACTATGCAGGCCCATTGGCGGAACACTTTCGGGAACACATGGGATTTACCGACGGCATCCGCGTTCAGCACATCGGTCGGCAACCCCGATTGCTGGTGGACTTCAACGGCCTGCTTTCGGTACGGCAGACCGGTTTCCGCACCCCCGGCCTGGTCCATGTGGCCAACCGGCTACGCCAGTTGCTGGCGGCCGTTCCGCTGAGCGTCGGCGAGGCCGGCCAGGCGCAGCAGCCAGACCTGGACATCATTCATAACTTCATGCGCGAGCATCTGGATGAGCGCATCACGCTCAATCAACTGGCGGACCTGACGGGGCTCTCACCCGCACACTTTGCCACCCGCTACCGGGCCCTGACCGGCGTCTCCCCGATCCAGCATTTCCTGCACCTGAAAGTGGAACAGGCCTGCCAGTTACTGGACACCACGGACCACTCCTTTACCCAGATCAGTAGCCTTCTGGGCTATGACGACAACTATTATTTTTCGCGACTGTTCAAGAAGGTCATGGGCCAGTCCCCCACCGACTACCGCCACACCCATCGTCATTAACCCTTGATGATATTCCTTTCATAAAAGGAACTTGCGGTTGAAAAACTGACTCACACCCGGAGTTACTGCGTATAGGTTTGAACATTTACCGACAAAGAAGGAACACGGACCATGGCGACTGCAAAAGGCTACGCAGCTGAATCAGCCGACTCAAAGCTGGCCCCCATCAGCTTCGAACGGCGCGAACCGCGCCCGGACGATGTCTCCATTGAGATTGACTACTGCGGGGTCTGCCACACCGATATCCACTTCGCCCAGAACGATTGGGGCGTCACGCAGTTTCCGGTAATTCCCGGCCACGAGATCATTGGCCGTGTCACTGCTGTTGGCTCCGACGTGACAGACTATAAGGTGGGCGATACGGTCGGCGTAGGCTGCATGGTGGATTCCTGCCGTAGCTGTTCCGCCTGCGAATCCGGCCTCGAACAGTATTGCCTGGAAGGCATGACCGCCACCTACAATGGCGAGGACCGTTATGACGGCTCCATCACCTACGGCGGTTATTCCGACCGGGTTGTGGTCAGCGAGCGCTTTGTGGTGAAAGTCCCGGAAAAGCTGGACCCAGCCTCCGCCGCCCCCATTCTCTGCGCAGGCATTACCACCTACTCCCCACTACGCCACTACGGCGTTCGACCTGGCGACAAAGTGGGCGTTATCGGCATGGGCGGCCTCGGCCATATGGGCGTGAAATTCGCCAAGGCCCTGGGCGCGGAGGTCACCATCTTCACTCGCTCCGAAAGCAAGGTGGCCGAGGCGAAGAAACAGGGCGCCGACCATGTTGTCGTCTCCACCGACGACAGCCAGATGGAAGCGGCCGCCGAATCCTTCGATTTCATGCTGGATACCGTGCCGGTACAGCATGACCTGAATCCGTACCTGAACTGCCTGACGTTCGACGGCACCCACATCCTCGTGGGCTTACTGGAACCGGTCGATCCGCCCCTGGAAGCCGGCGGCCTGGTATTCAAGCGCCGCGTGCTGGCAGGCTCTCTCATCGGCGGTATGCCCGAAACCCAGGAAGTGCTGGATTTCTGCGCCGATCACGGCATCACCTGTGACGTGGAAATGCTCGACATCAAAAACATCAACGAAGCCTACGAGCGCATGAAGAAAGGCGATGTGAAGTACCGTTTCGTGATCGACATGAAGACACTGAAAGCCGCATAACCAAACGGCCAGCCGCCAGCCACGCTCTGCCGGCGCTGGCGGCTGCGGCTGCTCCCTGTTAGCTTATGCACTAAGAAACGACACACAAAGCTTACTGATCGTAACGTCCCTGGGGGCGTACTCTGTGAAACTGCGAAAATCCGTCACCAGGGATGACTATGGGATTTACCGTTCACCTGCCGACTTTGCTGCTGCTTTCTGTCGCGATCAATCTATTGATCGGTGGGTTATTGTGGGCCATTTTCCGGCTGCGTTCCCGCCAGCATTGTTTCCGGTTGTGGGCACTGGCGTGTATGACCTTCGCGGTGGGTACCCTGTTCGCAGGTACACGCGCCTTTATCGATACGCCCTGGATCACCGTGTTCCTGGCTCACCTGTTTCTCGGCCTTTCCCCGTTGCTGGTATTGGCGGGCCTGCAGCGCTTCTCCGGCAGTGCATCGCGTAAAACCCGCCGCTCCCGCCATGCTCTGCGCTTATCCGCGGCCTGTTATCTGCTGATCCTGCTGCTCACCTTCCAAGGCGATCCGCTGAATGCCCGCCTGCTAACAGCCCTGTTCTCGGCCGCCATTTTCATTTTTGCGGTCTACACCCTGTCGAAACTGGATACCACACCGTCACTGCCCGTCAGGATTCTGAAAGCGCTGTTTACGATGCATGGGGTACTGATGATGTCCCAGGCACTGGTGATCGGCATGGACTGGCTTGGCCTGAATCAGGCCAATACCGGTTTCGTGCTGCAGTTAATCCTCGTCAACCATATTCTGCTGGCTACCGCGACGACCCTGGCACTGCCATTGCTGGCCTTTACCCATTCCGAACAGCGCCTGAGAGTGATGGCGGAGCGCGACGGCCTGACCGGGCTCTACAACCGCCGCTCCCTGTTCCGGGAAGGCATCCGGGCCTTTGACCAGGCGACACAGTCCCAGACGCAGTTGGCCGTACTGATGTTGGACCTGGATCACTTCAAACAAGTCAACGACCGCTGGGGACATGCAGCCGGAGATGACGCCCTCCGCCTGGTCGCACGCACGCTGAAAAACGAACTCAGGGATGACGACATCATTGGCCGTGTCGGGGGAGAAGAGTTTGCGATGGTGCTTCGCATCACCGGTGATGACGACGTGCGCACCATCACCCGCCGTCTGCTGGACACCATCGCCACCAACGGCCAGGAAATAGACGGGTTGCCACTGTACATCTCCGCCAGCATAGGGGGTGTTGAAAAAGCCGGCCATCACAAAACCTTCGCAGATATGATGATCGAAGCCGACGCGGCGCTATACAATGCCAAGGACAAGGGCCGGAACCGGGCAGAATTCGGAAGACTGACGCCGGAGACCAGCGTTAGCTGAAACGGCCCGACAACAATAATTCGTTGGAGGCCATGTGACACCCCCACCCGTATACTCTCAAGCCAGCGGTCATGTGCTGACCATTGTTCTCGCCCGCCCGGAGAAACGAAACGCCGTCGACCGCGAAACTGCCAACGCCCTGCGCCAGGCGTTCACCGACTTTGAGGCTGATGACACCCTCAAGGTGGCTGTGCTCTGGGGCGAGGGTGGCAATTTTTGCTCCGGCGCCGATCTGGAAGCCGTCGGCGATCCGGAGCGCCGCAACGAGATCGAGGCAACCGGAACAGCCCACGGCCCAATGGGCCCTTCCCGCATGTCATTGTCGAAGCCGGTGATCGCTGCCGTATCCGGCTACGCCGTGGCCGGGGGGCTGGAGCTGGCACTGATGTGTGACCTGCGAGTCGTAGAGGAATCCGCCACCTTCGGCGTGTTCTGCCGCCGCTGGGGGGTACCGCTGATCGATGGAGGCACCGTACGCCTGCCACGCATTGTTGGCCACGGCAACGCCATGGATATGATTCTGACCGGTCGACCGGTCAATGCGGAAGAAGCCAAGGCGATGGGGCTTGCAAATCGGGTGGTGCCTGATGGACAGGCGCGATCCGCAGCAGAAGCTTTTGCCGCCGACATTGCAGCGTTCCCGCAGAAGTGCCTGCGCGCCGACCGACACTCTGCCATTCACCAGTGGGACCTGGAACTGTCCGAAGCCTTGGCGGCGGAAGGCGCTGGCGGCTATCCTGTGGTGTTCGAGGAAGCCATCGAGGGCGCCGGCCGGTTTTCCGCTGGTGCCGGACGCCATGGTGTTTTTTATAGTCCCGACGAACCCGGCGAGCCATCATGAGACTGGTCTGCATATCCGATACCCACAGCATGCACCGCCAGGTGGTGGTGCCCGATGGCGACGTGCTGATCCACGCCGGCGACTGCCTGGGAGTGGGCACCCTTGAGGAACTCGAGGACCTGGACAACTGGTTTTCCGAACAGCCCCACCGCCACAAGATCCTGATTGCCGGCAACCACGACTGGTGCCTGCAGGATGAGCCTGCGGACGCCGAAGCACTGATCAGGAACGCCGTTTACCTTCGGGACAGAAGTATCGACATCGAAGGACTGAAATTCTGGGGCAGCCCCTGGACACCGATCTTTTTCGACTGGGCATTCAACCTCGAGCGTGGAGCGCCTATTGCTGAGCGCTGGGCACAGATACCGTCAGACACTGACGTTCTTATAACCCATGGTCCGCCAGCAGGCATCCTCGATAAGGTGAACGAGTCACTGGCGGTAGGCTGTAGCGATCTGGCCAGGGAGCTGGAACGGCTCACGCTCAAACTCCACATCTTCGGGCATATCCACGAAAGCTATGGCCAGCAAATGCTGAATGACTGCCTGCATGTCAACGCCAGCACCTGCACCGGCCAGTTCAAGCCGCTGAACCCACCGATTGTCGTGGATATCTGACGCCCAGCCATGCCCCTCGCATCAGACCAGCAGACTCACATTCCCGGCACCGCGGACCTGGACAATCCGCTGTACTATCTCGAGAACTTCGAGACAGTGGTGCGCTGGGTCCGGCGTTTTCACAGCGATCTGCTGACCGCCGATGAAATCGGAAAGGTAGATGGCCTGCTGAGCCTGGATCAGCCGGCAAGGGCACTGCTGGCTCGTATGGTCATGCGCACCGGCGACCTGTTCCGGGTGGAGAAGTTCAACTACCCGGAGATCGGTGTACCGGTGAATGACGCCGTGAGCGCGCTCGCCACCAAGGGCTGGATTGAGGACAATCCGAGCGTTCCCCTTGCCGAGCTGTTTCGCCTGTTCACGCTCGGCGAGCTTCGCACTGCCCTCGCTAACCAGATCTCAGCGGCCGGCCTGCCAGCGACGGCCGCCAAGGGTCTTCTGAAAGACACCCTGATTCCACTGCATCCCGACATCGCTCCTGTGGACCTCTGGCTACCAGACGTCTCCACACAGGTAATCCGCCTGAACCACATGGCCCTGTTTGACCGACTGCGGCTGATGTTTTTCGGCAACCTGCGCCAGAGCTGGTCCGATTTCGTACTGGTGGAGCTGGGCCACCAGCAGTATGAACAGGTACCGCTTTCTGCCGAGTCCCGGGCTTTTGACGAACGTGACGACGTGGATCGTTATCTGGTGATGCACCACTGCCGGGAACGCCTGGATCAGGGCGAGGCGCCAGAAACGGTATGGCAGGACATCCCCACGGCCAATGAGAATGCCTGGTTGGAAAGCCGGCGCGGCCGCTTGCTGTTCGAACTGGGCAAGCTGGCGGAGCGCGGCGGTAACACCGAGCTGGCGTTGAAGGCCTATCGCCTCAGTGGGCACCGCGAATCACGGCTGCGCCAGCTACGCCTTCTGGAACGGCTGAAGCAACACCACGAGGCCTGGAAGATTGCCCAGGCCGCCACCGACGAACCCAGGTTTGGCGCCGAGGAACGCGGACTCGAACGCATCCTGACGCGGTTGGCGAAGAAACTGGGAGAGGCGCTACCCCAGCAAAGCGAACGCCCGCAACTGACGGCGTTCACCCTGGAACTGGACAATCCGGACGGCCACTCGGTGGAGTGGGCGGCCATGCAACACCTGAGCGAACCCGACACCCCCGTTGCCTATGTGGAAAACACCCTCATCAATGGCCTGTTCGGCCTGCTCTGCTGGCCCGCCCTGTTCGAACCTTTGCCCGGCGCATTCTTCCATCCCTTTCACACCGGGCCGGTGGACCTGTACCGGGAGGATTTTGTAGAACGTCGTCAGGCACTGTTTGACGACTGCCTCGGCACGCTGGCCTCTGACAATTACAAAACCCGAATCCGCGATACCTGGCAGGAAAAACAGGGCATCGCGTCGCCGTTTGTGATCTGGCCAATACTCTCGGAGGAATTGCTTGAAATGGCGCTGACGTGCATCCCGGCCCAACACCTGGAGCGGATGTTCCGGCGCCTGCTGGGCAACCTGCGCGAACACCGCAGCGGCTTTCCTGACCTGATCCGCTTTCGGCCCGACCACAACGATCCAAACCGGCGCTATGAAATGATCGAGGTCAAAGGCCCTGGCGACCGCCTGCAGGATCATCAGACCCGATGGCTTGAGTTCTGCGTTGACCACGGCATTCCCGTCTCCGTCTGCTATGTGCGCTGGACCGACCGATGACCGACCTCAACGTCGCGGTACGAACGCTGTGTGAATTCGCCGCCCGCAAGGGCGATCTGGACCTGCGCTACACCCCGGCGCCCACGTCGGAAGAAGGCATTGCCGGCCACGGTTCGGTGCGGGCCCGTCGCGGGCCGAGGTATCAAAGCGAAGTGGCGCTGGCCGGCCAATGCGGCAAACTGATGGTCAGCGGGCGGGCCGACGGTTATGACCCGATCGCCGGCCGCCTGGAGGAAATCAAGACCCACCGCGGTGACCTGTCCCGGGTACGGGAAGCCCAGCGCAATCTACACCGTGCACAATTGCGGGCCTATGGAGCACTACTGTGCCGACAGGAAAAGTTGAGCCAGATCGATCTCGTCCTGATCTACTACGATGTCGGCAAGGACAAGGAAACCCCCATCACCGAAACCGCCCTCGCAGAGGAATTGTGGCAGGAGCTGGAACATCTCTGTGAACACTACAGCGACTGGGCTGAACAGGAAGCCAATCACCGGCATGAGCGGGATCTGGCGCTGAAAAACCTGGCCTTTCCCTTCCCGGACTTCCGACCTCAGCAGCGCGCCCTGGCGGAAACCGTCTACAGGAACAGCGTCCGTCAACAGACATTGTTGCTGGAAGCACCCACCGGCCTAGGCAAGACGCTTGGCACCCTTTTCCCGGCCCTGATGGCGATGCCCACGGCCAGACAGGACCGCCTGTTCTACCTGACCAGCCGCAATACCGCCCGGCAACTGGCCGTCGATGCCGTTCACCTGTTGCGGGAAAAGCAACCCGGCCCGTTGCCCCTGCGAACCCTGGAACTGGTGGCCAAGGATCATGCCTGCGAGCACCCGGACAAGGCCTGCCATGGGGATTCATGCCCGCTGGCCAAAGGCTTCTTCGACCGGCTACCGGCCGCCCGGGCAGATGCCGCTAATCACACCGGCGCCCTGACGCAGACAGTTCTGGCGGATATCGCCAGCCAACACGGCATCTGCCCCTATTTCCTGGCCCAGGAAATGGCCCGCTGGTGCGATGTGGTGGTGGCCGATGTAAACCGGATGTTCGACCAGTCCGCCCTGCTCCATGCCCTGGTTCGGCAGAACGACTGGAAAGCCAGCCTGCTGGTCGACGAGGCTCACAACCTGGTGGACCGCGCCCGCGGCATGTACTCCGTGGAGCTGAGCCAGGCACATCTGCTGCGGGTTCGGAAACAGTCGCCCAAGGCTTTGAAATCAAAACTCGATGGCGTGTCCCGGGCGTGGCAATCGGTGATCCGCGACCATTGCCCCGAGATCAGCCGCGAACCGGTGATGCTGGACAACCTGCCAGGCTCGCTGACCGGCGCTCTGAATCGACTGGTCTCCGCCATTACCGACTACCTGGCGGACCATCCGCCGGACCTTGCCCTGCAGGAACTGATGTTCGAGAGCCTCGCCTTTACCAAGCTGGCGGAGGTGTTTGGCGATCATTCCCTGTGCGAGCTGATCAGGCCGGCGAGAGGAAAGGCCAGACTCACCATCCAGAACCTGATCCCGGCGGACTTCCTGGCCCCGCGCTTCGAAGCCGCCGACAGTACGCTGATGTTTTCCGCGACCCTGTCGCCTGGTGTCTATTACCGGGACCTGCTGGGCATGCCGGAGGACACCTGCTTCCGCTCCCTGCCAGGCCCCTTTACCCGCGACCAGCTTGAGGTGAATTTCACCCCGGACATCAGCACCCGGCAGCCGGACCGGGAACGCTCGCTGACGCCCATCGCGGAACTGATCCACCGGCAGTACCAGCAGCGGCCCGGCAACTACCTGGCGTTTTTCAGCAGCTTTTCCTATCTCAATCGGGTACAGGACACTCTTCTGCAACAGGCTCCCGACCTGCCGCTTCGAGCCCAGCGCCCCGGCATGTCCACCGATGAGCGCACGGCGTTCCTCAAGGCCTTCCATGAGGACAATACCGGCGTCGCACTGGCCGTACTCGGAGGCGTGTTCAGTGAAGGCATCGACCTGCCCGGCGACCGACTCATCGGCGCCTTCGTCGCCACCCTGGGCCTGCCGCCCTTCGACAAGTGGCATGAAATCCTGCGCCAGCGGCTGGAGCAGCGCTTCGGTGCCGGCCACGCCTACACCTATCTGATTCCCGGCCTGCAGAAAGTCGCCCAGGCCGCCGGCCGCGTCATCCGCACGCCGGAGGACCGGGGCGTGATCTGGCTGATCGACGACCGCTTCCTACAACCGCAGATCCGCAACCTGCTACCGGCCTGGTGGGCTTAGGTCGGTTCCACGGAGATCTTCTTCTGGCACATCATCAAGGCAATGGTCAGCAGGCAAAATGCGGCACCGGCATAAAACGTCAGCGCAGGGCCGGCCCAGGTCCATAACATTCCCGCAACCGCACTGGCCAGAAACAGAGCAACACCGCCAACCAGATTGAAAAAGCCAAACGCGGTACCACGCAGGGCTTTGGGTGCGGTATGGGCAACCATGGTAGCCAGCAGTCCCTGAGTCATTCCCATGTGCAGCCCCCAGATAACGGAACCAACGAGCGTCCACAGCCAGTGGTTGCCCAGCGCCAGGACCAGGTCCGCGATGAGCAAGACCACCAGGCCCGTAACCAGTAGCTGGCGATGGTCCATACGATCAGACAACTTGCCGAACGGGTAGGCCGATAGGGAATAGGCAATGTTCATAACGACCAGAACGACCGGCAGCCAGGCAACACCCAGCCCTCCGTCTTCCGCTCGCAACAGTAGGAAGGCTTCGCTGAATCGGGCCAGGGTGAACAAGGCGCCGGTGGCCACCACTGCCCAATAGGCTCGGCTCAGTTGCTTCAGACTCTCACGGCTTATGGGATTGGCCCGCCGCTCAGTAAGCGGCTGTTCCGGCTCGCGAATTCCAACGATCAATAGCAACACGGCCAGAGCTGCGGGCACCACCGCCACCCAGAACACCGCCTGATAGTCGTTTTGCCAAAGCAGCATCAAGCCGATCGCCAGCAGGGGACCGATAAACGCCCCCACGGTATCCAGGGACTGACGCAGACCGTAGGCAGCGCCTCGCATTTCAGGGGGTGCGAGATCCGCCACCAAGGCGTCGCGCGGCGCACCTCTGATGCCTTTTCCGACACGATCGGTAAGCCGGGCCGCCAGAATCCACCCCAACCCCGGTGCGAGGGCAAACACCGGTTTGGTCAGTGCGCCCAGACCATACCCCAAAACCGCCAGCCCCTTGCGCTTACCCAGATAGTCACTCAGGGCGCCCGAAAACACCTTGACGATCGGCGCGGTCGCTTCCGCCGCGCCCTCAATCAGCCCGACCATTAGCGCGCTCGCGCCGAGGACGGAAACCAAATAGATCGGCAACAGGCTGTGAATGATCTCCGAAGAAATATCCATCAGAAGACTGACAAATCCGAGTATCCAGATGCCTGTTGGTAGCTGGCGTTTGGCAAGCGTGGATGTCGTCACACGTGTTCCTTGATGCTGCGATGAGGCTTTTCCGAAAGCGGATCATTGTGCCTCAAATGCAAATGTATATCGATATCATTAATAACTGATTCATAAAACCAACATCCCCTCGTCACAGTCCGTTCCCAGACTGGAACAGGCGGCGCCGATCGCCCCCGACAACTTCAATGACCACTCAGGGAAAGAACCATGACGATAAAACAATCCGTACTGGCTGCAGCCATTGCCAGTACCCTCACCGCCCCCGCCTTTGCGAAGCTGGTGATCAGTGAATACGTGGAAGGTTCCAGCAACAACAAAGCCATTGAACTGCTCAACACCGGCACCAGCGCCGTTGATCTCACCGCCTGGGAACTGCAGGTTTTCTACAACGGCAGCAACGCAACTGGCCTGACCATCAACCTCGACGGCACGGTTGCCCCCGATGGCACTTTCGTTTTCGCCCACAGCCAGTCCGACCCCGCCATCCTCGCGGTCGCCGACCAGACCACCGGTGCCGGGCTTTTCAATGGCGACGACGCGGTGCTGTTGCTGAACGGTGGCGTGGTTGCCGACAGCATCGGACAGGTCGGTGTCGATCCCGGCAGCTACTGGGGCGACACGGTGCGCACCCAGAACCAGACCCTGCGACGTCGTGACGGCACCAACGCAGACAACAACCCCGACGATGCGTACGATCCCGCTGTCGTCTTTGACAGTTTTGCAGTGGACAGCTTCGATGACCTCGGCAACGGTGCGGGCGACGGTGGCGAAGAACCGACAGATCCCGGCCTTCCCGATATGGCGTGCGGTAATCCCGCGAGCCTGATCTCGGACATTCAGGGCGCCGGTGATGTCAGCCCGCTTGCCGGTGAAAATCTGGTTGTGGAAGCCGTCGTGACCGCCGCATTTAACGGCGACGATGGCCTTGGCGGTTTCTATATTGAAGCTGAGGCCGACCAGCGCGACAGCAACCCAAACACCTCGGAAGGTCTGTTTGTCTATGCGCCGGGCGAGAGCGTCACGGTCGGCCAGCGCCTGAGGATCGCTGGCGAAGTGACCGAGTTCGGCAACCTGACCGAACTCACCAATGTGACGAACCTGGCCGACTGTGGCACCGCAACACTTCCGGCACCCGTCAGCATCACACTGCCCTGGGCCTCCGCTGGTGCCCCGGAAGCCTTCGAGTCCATGCGTGTCCAGTTTGACGAGCCGTTGACCGTCAATGACAACTACGACCTGGCCCGCTATGGCAGCCTGACACTCGGCAGTGGCCGGCACTTCATTCCGACCAGCATCGCCGAGCCCGGGGAAGACGCCGCCATTGTGGAAGAACTCAACACCCTGGATCGCCTGATCCTGGACGACGGCAGCAATCGCCAGAACCCGGCGGTGGTCCCCTACCCATCCCCGGAACTGAGCGCAACCGCCACCGTTCGCGCCGGTGACACTGTGAACGACCTCGTCGGTATACTTGACTATCGGTTCTCCGAATGGCGCCTGCAGCCGCTGTCGGCCCCCAGCTTCACTCAGAGCAACCCGCGCAACCCCAGCCCCGAACTGGAAGACAGCGGCAACCTGATCGTTGCCTCCTTCAACGTACTGAACTATTTCAACGGTGATGGCATGGGCGGTGGCTTCCCCACCGCTCGCGGCGCCGACGATGCTGAAGAGCTGAGCCGCCAGACCGCCAAACTCGTCAGTGCCATTACGGCACTGAACGCAGACATCGTGGGCGTGATGGAAATTGAAAACGACGGTTACGGCGACAGCAGTGCGATTGCACAACTGGCGGACAGCCTCGGTGGTAATTGGTCCTACGTCGACCCCGGCCTGCCACAACTCGGTGGCGACGCCATCGCAGTGGGCTTTCTCTACAACGCCGACCGGGTGGAAACCGTTGGCGACGCGGCAACACTGGCCACCGCACCGTTCGACGACCTTAACCGCCAGCCTCTGGCCCAGACCTTCCGTGCCATCGACAGCGATGATGCGTTGACCATTGCCGTTAACCACTTCAAGTCCAAGGGCTGCGGCAGCGCTGAGGGGACCAATGCCGAACAGGGTGACGGCCAGGGCTGCTGGAACCCGGTTCGCACCCAGGCGTCAAACGCGCTGGCGAGCTGGCTGGCCTCGGACCCCACCGGTACCGCCGAGGAAGACGTACTGATCATCGGTGACCTGAATGCCTACGCCAAGGAAGACCCGATCCGCGCACTGATCAACAACGGCTATACCGATCTGGCCGCACAGGCGGACGGGGAAAGCGCCTACTCCTACGTGTTCTTCGGCCAGGCCGGCTACCTAGACCACGGCCTTGCGAACAACTCACTGGCACCGAAAGTGACCGACACCACGGTGTGGCACATTAACGCCGACGAGCCCCGCGCGTTGGACTACAACACCGACTTCAAATCGCCTGAACAGCAGGCCAGCTTCTACGCGCCGGACAGCTACCGCGCCTCTGACCATGATCCGGTGATCATCGCCCTTGAGATGGTAACCGCGTCGATGGCAGACCGGGCGGACCTGAACGGGGATGGTCGCGTTGACGGCCGGGACGTCGCACGATTCATCCTGGCAAGGCTGTTTGGCCGGGCCTCCGTTGAGCATTACGACGTCAATGGCGACGGTCGCGTTAACTACCGCGATCTGCTGGCGATTCTGGAGTCGAAACACCAGCGCTGACAGTCATTGATACTCACAAACGCCCGCCTTCGTGCGGGCGTTTCTTATTTCGGCAACAAAAGCATCACATCACTGACATCCAGGACATGGAACATGCGGGGAATAAATCAAAAAGCAGGAGCAAGGAAATGATCCGCAAGTCAGCCTGGGTATTACTCCCCTTAATCGCACTGGTCGGCTGTAACAGCGACGATGACGACAACGGCAGCAACGACAACACAGCCAGCCCGTTGAGCCTGAACGTACTGCACATCAACGATCACCACTCGCACCTTGAGAGTGGATCGCAGTCCCTGACCATTGCCGGCCAGGAAACTGAATTCTCTGCCGGAGGCTTCCCCCGCGTTGCCGCCAAGATCGCGGAGCGTGAGACGGCTCTGGAGAACGTGCTGAAGCTGCACGCTGGCGACGCCATCACCGGCACCCTGTACTTCACCTCCTACGAAGGTGAGGCCGATGCCGAGCTGATGAACCTGGTGTGTTTCGACGCCTTTGCGCTGGGCAACCATGAATTCGACCGTGGCGACGAAGGCCTGAAGAAGTTCCTGGATTTCCTCGCCAGCGGCAGCTGCCAGACACCGGTCCTGGCGGCCAACGTGGTCCCCGAAGTCGGCACGCCGCTGGCGCCGACAGCCGTTGACGATTACATCAAGCCCTATGTGGTGAAGGATGTGGCCGGGCAGAAAGTGGGCATCATCGGCATTGATATCGCCAACAAGACCCAAAACAGCTCCAGCCCGCTGGACACCACTCAGTTCTTGGACGAGACCGAGAGCGCCCAGGCCGCTATCAATGAGCTCGAGGCCGACGGCGTCAACAAGATCATCCTGCTGACCCACTACCAATACAGCAACGACCTGGTGCTGGCTGAGGCGCTGTCTGGCGTCGACGTCATCATCGGTGGTGACTCCCACACCCTGCTGGGCGACTTCGCCGATTACGGCCTGAGCTCCGGCGGTGCCTACCCCACGGAACTGACCAACGCCGACGGCGACAAAGTCTGTGTTGCTCAGGCCTGGCAGTATTCCCAGGTGGTGGGCGAACTCAACATCCAGTGGGATGCCGAGGGCGTTGTTGAATCCTGTGCCGGAGTGCCCCACCTGTTGCTGGGCGACGAGATTGTCCGTGAGGACGACGGTGGCAATGAGTACACCCCCGAGGGCACCGAGCTACAGGCGATTCTGGATGCCGTCGAAGCGGCTCCGCAACTGAGCATCGTGACCGAAGACGCCACCGTGGCGAATGCCCTGGCCAACTACACCCAGCAACTGGACACCTTCCGCAACGAGGTGGTGGGCACCGCAACGGAAGACCTCTGCCTGGAGCGCATTCCCGGCCAGGGCACCAGCAGCCTGCCAAGCTGCGCCGGCACAACCGATGAACGCGGCGGTGACATCGCCAATATCGTGGCCCAGGCCTTCCTGTTCCTGAGCAAGAACGCCGATGTGTCGATACAGAATGCGGGCGGCGTGCGCACGGATATCGAGGCCGGCGACATCACCATTGGTGACGCCTATACCCTGCTGCCCTTCGCCAACACCCTGGTCGACCTGACCATGACCGGCGCCGAGATCCGCCAGGTGCTGAACGAGGCCGTAGCCTTCGCACACGCCCCGGATGGCTCCACCGGCGCCTACCCCTACGCCGCCGGCCTGCGCTGGGACGTGGACATGACCCGCGCCGAGGGTGACCAGCTCTACAACATCGAAGTGAAAGGCCGCGACGAGACCCAGTGGCGCGCCCTGACCGACGCCGAAACCCTGAATGTGGTCACCAACAGCTTTACCGGTGGCGGCCAGGACGGCTACGTGACCTTTGGTACCGTGACCGACGACGGTCGCTCGGTGGATACCTTCCTCGACTACGCCCAGTCCTTCGTGGACTACGTCAGTGAGCAGGGCACCATCAGTAAACCGGCATTGGATGAGTACTCAACCCAGTCCTACACCCCGTCGGCTCCCTAGGAAATGCTCTCGCACCGGCCCGCTTTATCGCGGGCCGGTTTTTGTTATGCTGCCGGATAGTTCAGACCCGGAGCATTCAATGACGCAGTCTTCCCGTGCCCAATTCCCTGCCTACTCCCTTCTGGAACTGGCCTCCGTTCGCGAAGGTGATTCCGTGGGGCAGACCCTGACCAACAGCGTCGCCTACGCCCGCCATGCCGAAAGCCTCGGCTTTAACCGCTTCTGGCTGGCCGAGCATCACAACATGGAAGGCATCAGCAGTTCCGCAACGGCGGTACTGGTGGGGCACATTGCCGGCGCTACAAGCACCCTCCGTGTGGGCTCCGGCGGCATCATGCTGCCCAATCACCCCCCGCTGGTGATCGCCGAGCAGTTCGGCACCCTGGAGAGCCTCTATCCCGGGCGGATTGACCTGGGTCTGGGCCGTGCGCCTGGCACCGACCCCGTGACCAGCCGGGCGCTGCGCCGGGATGGCATGGGTGCGGAACAGTTCCCCGAGGATGTAGCGCGGCTGCAGATGCTGCTGGGGCCACTCCAGCCCGGCCAGCCGGTGAAAGCCATTCCCGGCGCCGGCACCAATGTCCCCATCTGGCTACTGGGTTCCAGCCTCTACAGCGCCCAGCTCGCCGCCATGCGGGGACTGCCCTACGCCTTTGCCGGCCACTTCGCGCCCCGGCTCTACCGCGAAGCGATCCAGACCTACCGGGACAACTTCCAGCCTTCGGATCAGTTGGACAGGCCCTATGTGATTCTGGCGGTTCCTGCCGTACCGGCGGAGACCGACGAGGAGGCGCGGTTCCTGGCTACTACCAGCTACCAGCGCATCCTGTCCCTGTTCCGCGGCCAGCCACTGTGGATGCGGCCGCCGGTCACATCCATGGACGGTCTTTGGAACAGTGGCGAGAAGGCGGGTGTGAAGGATTTCCTGTCACTGCAGTTACTGGGCAGCGAAGACAGCATCCGCGAACAACTGGAGCGGTTGTTGCGGACTGTGGACGTGGACGAACTGATGTTTACCGTGGATCTGTACGACCCCGAGAAACGGCGGCACGCGCTGGATATCCTGGCCGCCACCCGACACTGACCTCTTACCGGAGACAACCATGGCCACGCCCGAATTTCATGTTTTCCTGTCCCACGGCCTGGAAAGTGGCCCTAGAGGCACCAAAGTACAGGCGCTGAAAGCCGAAGCGGAAACCTTTCCCGGTGTAACCGCGATTGCCGTGGATCATCGCAGCACGAAAGATCCCGCCGAACGCCTCACACAGATGAGAGCAGCCATCTCCGAGGCGGGTGCCGACCCGGAAAGAACCATCCTGGCCGGGTCCAGCATGGGAGGCTGGGTGTGTGCTCGCACCAGTGCAGAAACACCGTTACTGGGGTGCTTCCTTCTGGCGCCGGCTTTGGCGATGTCGGCCTATCCGCAATCCAGCCCCCGGATTCAGGCCCGGCACACCCAGATCATTCACGGCTGGGACGACGATGTGGTGCTGCCGATGCCGGTGATTGAGCTGGCACGGGAGCAGAAGTTGCCGTTGCTGGTACTTCCGGACGGACACCGCCTGGAAAACAGCCTGGCGCGGCTGGTGATCGAATTCAGGGGCTTCATGACCGACTGTCTGTCTGACGCCTGACGACCGGCGCCTTATTTCATCCGTGAGGCTTCGAACACTGCCAACTCTTCGCCGGCTTCACCCAACAACCGAAGCTCGATGCCTTCGAGATTGACACCAACGGTCTTCGCCAGGGCCGCGAACAGCAACTGTTCCGTCTGATTATCCGGGCAGGCCCTGCGAGTGCTGCTCATGGAATCAAACAGCAGGTTCTCACCCGTGACCTGATAGTTACCCATGTATTGATTGCAGCCACTGAAGCCACTTACCCGGCCGTCGTCCAGAAACAGAATGTGGGGTTTCTGGTCGGCGTTGGTTTCTGACACCGGTTCACCCCCGATGCTCAACAGCTGCCAATAGGTGTTGGTCAACGGCATCGCCACGATGTCATCGGCTGAACGGCTGGTAGCAGGTGACCCGACGCAACCGGCCAGGAAAAGCAGAGCAAACAGAATTGCCACATGCCCAGGTACCGACACGACTCCTCTCATGTGCTTTCTCCCTATAAGGGTTAACAATAGACGCTTCAAGCCAACAACCCAGCCAGCCCTGACGCCCTGATCACGCTACGCCCCACTGCCTCTTTCAGCACACCGTCCTGGCATACCGCCAGGCTGAGCCAGTGACGTGCCCGCGTGATGCCGGTGTATACCAGCTCCCGGGTCAACACCGGGGTCAGGCGGTCCGGAATCACCAGGCAGGCGTGGGTGAATTCCGAGCCCTGGGACTTGTGCACGGTCATGGCGTAGACCGTTTCCATCGATTGCAAACGGCTGGGCGATATCCATCGGACACCTCCGCTACCGTCACTGGACGGAAAGGCGACCCTCAGGGTCTCAACCGGCTCACCCGCGTCGTTACGATCCCAGGGCACGCTCAGGGTGATGCCGATATCGCCATTCATCAGCCCCAGATTATAGTCGTTTCCGGTGATCAGTACCGGACGACCGGCGTACCAACCGTCGGTGCGCTCGATCAAACCGGCACCGTGTAAACGCCCGGCAATGCCATGGTTAAGCCCTTCCACTCCAAACGGCCCCTGACGCAACGCGCAAAGCACCTTGAAGCGATTGAACGCCGTGAGCACTTCGGTTGCCCAGGCGTCCCATGATTCACGCCCATCCGCCTCGACGTCGATGACAGGTTTGCGGTCACGAATCAGCTTTAGATAGTGGCCGTAGCCAACCGGAGGATCAACCGGCGCAGCGCCAACCACGCGCTGCATGCCCTGGTTGTGGAAGCGTTCCGGGCTGCCGGTCAGGGCGTGATTTGCCAACCACCCCATGTCGTTCTCACCAGTCAGCCAGGCCACATCCTCAAAGCCCTGGTTGCGGCATTGGCCGATCAATTCCCTGCTGAGCTGGCCCGCATTGGTGGCCGACGCCAGCACGCCGATACCGCTATGCTCGTCAAACCGATAGCTCTTTCGCAGCATGGCAACCGCCTGGTCCAGGGCCAGGCCTTCGGAGTCCAGCAGCTCTGATGGCAATTGACATCCGGTCACCGCTTGCAGCCATTGCGACGTTTGCGGCAGGTAGTGTGCGCCTTCGGCGCGCTGGCAGAGCTCCCCCAACACCGCACCAGCGTCCACCGACGCCAGTTGATCCTTGTCCCCCAGCATAATCAGCCTGGCCTTGTCGGGCAGGGCGGCAAAGACCGACGCCATCAGGTCCACATCCACCATGGACGCTTCATCAATCACCAGGATATCCAATGGCAACGGATTGTCCTCGTTGTGACGAAAACTCCGTGAACCCGGGCGACTGCCCAACAGCCGGTGTAATGTAGTGACCTGGGTTGGAATGGCGGATTTATCCGGTGCACCCGGCAGGCTTTCCAGCGGCAGACGGTCAACGGCACCCCCGATGGACTCACTGAGCCTTGCGGCCGCTTTTCCGGTTGGCGCCGAGAGGCGGATGCGCAGGTAAGGGTTGGCACCGGCGGTCTCAGCCGATTCACAAGCCATCGACTGCAAAGCCGCCAGCAGGTTGACTACCGTGGTGGTTTTACCGGTGCCGGGACCGCCGGTAATGACACTGAAGCGGTTCCGTGCTGCCAGGGCACAGGCCACTTTTTGATAATCCGGCGGGCCATCGGAATCGTTTTCCGTGCCGAACAGGGTATCCAGTGCCGTTTTCAACGGAGCGGTATCCGTCAACGCCACACGGTTGTCGAGACGTGCCCGAATACCGGCGGCAATAGCCTGCTCATAGCGCCAGAATCGACGCAGGTACAGCCGCGAGCCATCCAATACCAGCGGTGCTGCCTGCTCGCCGTTGCTGACAGCGCAGCTTTGCCCCAGCATCCCAATCAGTTGGTCAGCGTCGACACTGGCAAACAGATCCGACGGCCTAGGGCTGTTTTCAGGTAGAGAACCGACGCCTTCCGGCGGCAGCACCAGCGTTGGTTCCGTGGCACGACAGAGATGACGCACATCCAGGCAAACGTGCCCCCTCCCCACCTGGTGTGACACCATCGCTGACAGCAGCGCAAGCATGGCCACCGGCTGCTCTCCCTGTTCACGGACCATCGTGCAAACAAACGTCGCGAAGGCATGATCGAGGGCACGAATCCAGTCGCGCTCCACCCACTCATCCAGCAGGGCCAGAGCGTCGGCAGCGGTTTGGGGCAACCGTGGTGCCGGTTCGGGCTCAACGGCGTCGAACAGGTCCGCAATGGTTCCGCTTTCTCCGGTCATGCTGCTTTCTCCCCCTGGCCACTGAACAGCCGGTCCAGTTCCTCAATCAGGGCCCTGTCCGGTCGTTCGGTAAAAGCGCCGGCGCCCGGTGCATCACAGCCACGCAGGAACAGGTAGACGGCACCTCCCATGTGGCTGTCGTAATCGTAGTCCGGCAGGCGCGCTTTCAACAGGCGGTGCAACGCCAGCAGGTAGATGACGTACTGCAGGTCATACCGTTTCTCAAGGATTTTGTCTTTCATCACGTCACGGATATAGGCCTGATCGTCCTCCCCCAGGAAGTTCGACTTGTAGTCCAGCACGTAATAGCGGCCTTCGTGTTCAAACACCAGGTCGATAAACCCTTTCAGCATGCCATTGAAGGTGGCTTGCTGAGCCTCGGGACGCGGATCACCACCCAGCGTATGCCGGCGGACCAGTCTGTCCATGGCGAGGGTGTTCACCTCATGGCTTTCAAACCAGAACTCCAGTTCCGGCCGAAAGGTTTCAAGGCCCGCCAGGGAGCATGTCCTGCTGCTGCCCGGAAGCGGGATGTCCATGGTGATCAGGGTGTAGATCCAGGTTTTCAGGGTGTCAGTCCAATCACTCCAGTTGCGTAACTGGCAGCGTCGCTCCAGCAGCTCGTGGAGATCCTCCGGCGCATCAGCCACCTTATGGAACCCCTCTCCAGCGCACCACTCCAGAATATCATGCAGGAAGGTGCCGGGGCCGGAGCCTTTCGGGAAAGCATGCTGGTTGACCGGTTGCGGCCCTTGCCAGTCGGGAATCATTGCGGCCAGGGTATCGGCCACAACGGGCTCGTCCTCGTCACGCAGGTTCTCCTGCTCCGCATCCTCACTGGCCGGTGCGAAGTCGTTCCCGTAGCCACCGCGGGCGCCATAGGTGATCGCGGAATAGCTTGCGATCCACCAGTTTTCCCGGGCTTCCCGCACTGGCTCCAGGGCGTTGCCAAGCTCCGGCTCCTCGTCGCCCGCGTAAACGTCGTCTCCTGGCTCAGGCATGGGCGCCACATCGATTGCGGGCTCGCCGGTGGCCACGGACTGCAGGAAGGGCATCAGGTCCGTGTCTTCATCGCTGGCAGAGCGGCCAATCAGGTGCCCCAGACCACTCTGCCGCCAGCCTTTGATGCCGCTGGCGCCAACCCAGGTGGCGTGACGGGATCGGGTCAGGGCAACGTAGAGTTTGCGAATATCCTCACCCAGTCGTTCGCGGTCGGCCCTGGCCAGGGTGTCTTCATCCGGCTCCAGGGAAATCTGCAGTCGGCCTTCGTCATCGTGGTACTTGATAAACGCCTGGTTCGGCTTTTCCTCGCGGAATTCGGTGGCAAACGGCAGGAACACCAACGGGTACTCCAGGCCTTTGGACTTGTGGACAGTAACCACCTTGACCAGCCCGGCATCACTTTCCAGGCGCATGGTGCGGTGTTCGTCCTCATCGTCGGAATCCTGCAACATCTCGGTGTAGTGGTGAATGAGCGCATGTTCGCCGTCCAGCTGCTGGCTGTCCTGCTGAAGCAGTTCGGCAATATGCAGAATGTCAGTCAGGCCGCGTTCGCCGTCAGGCCCGGACAGCAGCTTCGCCGGCACGTCATAGTCCATCAGCAGGCGCCACAGCATCGGCAGTACGCCCTGTTGCTGCCAGAGTTCACGGTAGCCCTGAAAGCGGTTGATCTCGCGGTCCAGCGCATTTTCGTCACTGAACAGACGGTCCAGCTCCTGATAAGCCAGGCCCATGGTGGGCGTGGCGAGTGCCGCGCGAATCAGCGGAAGCTGGCCCGGTTCGGCGCAGGCCTGCAGCCACTGCAACATCTCCAATGACTGGACCGACTGCAGCACGGAATTACGGTCTGAGAGGTACACACTGCGAACGCCCCGGGCGCCCAATGCTCGCCGGACGGCATTCGCCTCGTCACGTTTGTTGACCAGCACAGCAATGTGCTCCGGTCGCACGGGCTCAAACGACGTGCCCTCGGCCCCAAAGCCCGCCTCGCCGCTCTGCCCCAGATTCAACAGGCGGGCAATCTCCGCCGCACAGGCCTCGGCCATGGCCTCCCTGCCGGTTTCCTTGGCGATAGGGCGCTCATCGGTCAGGGTCCAGAACGTCAGTGGTGGTCGCGGCTGCCCGTTAACAAGCCATTGCTGGCTGGTACCTTTGGCCTCCACGGGGCTGAAGGGCAACGGGTTGTCGTCCCCGGCTCGAAACAGGAAGGCCCCTTCGGGCAGGGACTGGTCGGCTTGGGCGAATACCCGGTTGACGCCGTCTACCATGGCGACAGCTGAGCGGTAGTTGGTCCCCAGCGTGTAGGTTCGGCTGCTGACCGCCCGACGGGCATCCAGATAGGTGTAGATATCAGCGCCACGGAAACCGTAAATCGCTTGTTTGGGGTCGCCAATCATCAACAGGCTGGTGTCCTGGTCGTTGCTGGCCACCCGGTATATACGGTCAAAAATCCGGTACTGCACCGGGTCGGTATCCTGGAATTCATCGATCATCGCCACCGGAAACTGCCGACGAATAGTGCCTGCCAGGCGTTCGCCCTGGGGGCCGCCCAACGCGGCATCCAGTCGTGTGAGCAGGTCGTCAAAGCCCATACTGGCCAGGCGCTGTTTTTCGCTGTCCAGGCGACGGGCGATCCAGCAGGCGGCATGATTGAGAATGTCCGCTTTCGCCACCGGCATGGTTTTCAATGCCGGTTTGAGTTCGGTGATGGCGTCCATGGCAGGATGATGCGGAGGCTCATCCTCGCCGGTCCATTTTTCGGCAAACGCGTCCGCCTCCAGGGTATCGAAACCCTTGGTGCGTTTGCTCGACAGGAACTCATGCGGTTCAGCCGCATCGGTTGTGGCCCATTCCCGAAGGTGTTCCACGGCTTTTTGAAGGGAGTTTTTGGTGGTGCCATGCAGCGGTTTCGACTTTCGCTTCGTGGTTTCCGCCAACAGCTCGTCCAGTTCGTCGCACCAGGCCGGCCAGGGGGCTTTCAGAGCCTGCAGTTCCACCTCCCGCAGGCGTTTCGCCTCCTCCGCAGCGGCCAGTGGGTCACGTTCCGGCACTGGCAGGGCATCAACGTGTGGCAACAGGTTGCGCACTGACTGGCGCAGGCTTTCCGGGGTTTTCCAGGTGTCCAGCACCTCCCCCATCAACTCCGGTGGCATGGGGTAGATAAAGGTGCGCCAGTAATCCCTCACAACGTCATCCAGCAGGTCCGTCTGACTGGTCTCCAGGGTCTGACGGAACAGGCTGCCGCTGTCGAAGGCATGCTCGCTGAGCATGCGATTGCACCAGCCGTGGATGGTGGACACGGCAGCCTCGTCCATCCATTCCGCGGCCAACAGCAGCTTGCGGCGGCAGGCTGGCCAGTCGGCCGCTGGGCAGGCGTTGCGCAGATTCACCAGTGGGTCTTTTGACATCACCGTGGTGTCGACGGTGTCCGGTTCAGCCGCGAATAACGCCGCGGCTTCGGTCAGACGGGCGCGAATCCGGTCCCGGAGTTCCTTGGTGGCGGCCTCGGTAAAGGTCACCACCAGCAGGTTGGGCGGCATGATGCCCTCACCGAGGGGTTCTTCCACGGTGCGATGGCCTAGTACCAGGCGCACGTACAGCAGCGCCAGGGTAAAGGTCTTGCCGGTGCCGGCACTGGCCTCGATCAGCTGGCTGCCACGCAACGACAGTGTGAGGGGATCCAGCTTGCGGATCTCTTCCGTCATTTTGTCGACTCCTTTCCCGCACCGCCAGGCTTGGCCCGACCGGCCTGTTCGGCGTGCCAGAGTGGCTCATACAGTGCCGACACCAACCGCGGGAATTCGTCATCCGCCAGCAGATGATCTACCTCCGGATAGGCCCGGCGCAGGTAACCACTGTCGCGCTCCAGAGCCTTGCCGTAGGCGTCCGTCGCCTTCAGCAGTGCTTTGTCTTCACTGCCCTCGCCCCTGGCGGGAAAAAGGCCCCGCAAATAGCCGAAGGCCGCACCCGACTCTATCGGCAGCGGCCGCGTCTGGCCCTGAATCCAGTAGCCCAGGATGCCGGCCAGGTATTCCCTGGCCTGGTCGGTGTCCAGAGGCAACAGGTTGACGACACGCTTTTCCTCTTTGGCGATCATCAGGGTGTGGAAAGCGTCGTAGCGAATATTACCTGCCAGGTGTGCCACCCAGTGTTCCAAGAGGGCCGGGAACTTTAGCTGGCGAGCGCTTCCGGACCCTTCCAGCAAATTGCTACTGGCGATCACCACCCGGCAGAGGTCACCGCCCGGGCGGGTACGCAGGTTGCCCAGCCTGTCGTTAACAGTGACCGCCGCGTCGCCATGCTCATGGCGGTACTCAAAGCCTGAGATATCTTCCACCGGCTCAGGCCAGAGCGCCACGGCCTCCTGATAACGCCGGTACAGGTCTGGCATGCGGCTTTCCAACTGCCGGGTCAGGGCGGTTTCGGTCACTCCCATGCCCAACTCACCTCGCCGGGTCATGCTCGCCAGGGCAGCCTCCAGCCGCTGATGCAGCTCGTCCTCGGTGCCCGATTTCATCACCGCATGACGGATCAGTTCGTCCTCCAGGCGCCAGTGGTGCAAGCCGTCCATGGCGAATGCCTCGTTGTCGGTGTCCAGGCTCTCCACATCGGTAAACCGGACCTGCAGCCGGCGCTGGTAAAAGGTGTCCACTGGTCGCTTGAGGAAAGCGCCAATATCAGCAATCGTCAGTGGCTCCGCCGGAGGCAGGAAAGGCAGTTCGACGCCCACCACATCGGTTTCCCGTTGCTGGTGCGCACTGAGCCATTCACTGTCATAGGTGAACAGGCGCCGCGTTGCCAGCACTGCGTTCACGTCCGGCGAGCCATTGTGCCCGGCTCCGCGATTTCCGGCGGGAAAATACTCACGGCTGAACGGCTGCAGCGGGTGTTTGATCGTCAGGGCCGGAGAGGCTTTTCGGTCCGACTTTTCCACCTGCCACACCGCATCAAGATGGTCACAGAGCTGGCTGACCAGTACCGAGGGTGGCCGTTCCGAATCATCACGGATGCTGCGCCCTACCCAACTGATGTAAAGCTGCTCCCGCGCGGAGAGCAATGCCTCCAGAAACAGGTAGCGGTCGTCCTCCCGGCGGGAACGGTCGCCCGGCCGGTAATCCACGGCCATCAGATCAAAATCCACCGGCGGTCGCGAGCGCGGGTAGTCACCGTCGTTCATGCCCAACAGGCACACCCGCCGAAAGGGGATGGCGCGCATGGGCATCAGGGTTGCAAAATTGACCTTGCCGGCCAGGAAGCGCTGATTGAGGCCGCCTTCTTCCAACCCTTCCAACAGAATTTCCCGCACGATGCTCAGGGGCAGTTCCACGTCTTCCATGCCCGCACTGTTGCAATCCTGGAGCCATTGCTCTGCCTGCCGGCGTAACCGATTCACCAGTAGTAAATCGTCGTCAGACAGTTCAGCGAAGAAGCGTTCGAGGATGGACTGCAGCCGATCGAGCCAGCCGGCCGGCGTTGCAGCGGACCTGAGCTCGTGCCAGAGCTCTTCCAACCGATCCACAAAGCGGTAGAGATTGCCCGCCACACCTGCCTGCAGGCCGCCGATTTCCTCGAACGGTTCAATGCCCTGCCAGGGATCGTCGCGGCCAGCGCCATAGCCCAACAGCATCCGCCGCAGCCCCGCCTGCCAGGTGTTGCGTTCCAGCCCCTCAGGCAAGTCGAGACTGCTGCGATGTTCGCTGTGCAGGCCCCAGCGAATGTTGGCGCCGTCCACCCATTGGCGTACCAATGGAAGATCGCCCTCGGCGATACCGAACCGGCTGCGTACGGCCGGCACTTCCAGCAGGCTGATGATCTCGCTGACGCCAAAACGGCTTTCGGGGAGCGCCATCAACGTGTCCAGTGCAATCAGCACCGGCTGACGATGCCGCTGGCCCTGGTCGGAAATGGTGAACGGGATGTAGCGCCGGGACGACGACGGGTAACGGCCAAACACCGCCTGGATGTGAGGTGCGTAGGTGTCGACGTCTGGCACCATGACGATCACGTCGCGGGGCCGAAGCTGCGGGTTGCTGTTGAATGCCGCTAGCAACTGGTCGTGAAGAATCTCCACTTCCCGTTGCGGGCTGTGGGCATTGTGAAACACCACGGAATCGTCCTGGAACGGATCGAGGGTCCGTGCCTGCCCCAGCATCTCTGCCTGGGAAGTGAGCGAACGAATGTCGTTCTGGATCTGATGCAACAGCGCAGGCTTATCCGGATCTCCGTGGGGCGTGAAAATATCGATCCGGCCCTCCGGAGTTGCCACGCGGCCCTGGTACGCCTCGGGGTTGTCGAATTCGTCCAGCAGGCGAATGTAGTCCCGCCCCTGTTTGCCCCACGCCGCCAGCAGGGGGTTAGCGTGCTGGTGGAGAGCATCAGGGTCGGTCAGTGCCGCCAGTTCCGGGTGGGTCTTGCCGCGCTTGCGGTCCGCCGTCAGCAGGTCACGGTCGCTGATGATGTCGGCCCAGTAAAATTCGCTGGGATTATGGACACAGAGCACCACCTGGCTGACCCGGCTGAGAACGGACAGGGCTTCCAGCGCCTGCTTCGGCAGGGATGACACACCGAAGACCACAATACGACGGGGCAGGTTTGGAGGCCGGTCTGTGGCTGTCAGTGCCTGCCCTTGCGCCATGAACCGGGTGTGAATGCGTGAACGGCTGGTACCCGCGAGTTCGCCCACATCGGCCACCAGCCTGCGCCACAGTACCGCCTGCCAGCGCAGCTCATCGCCCAGCTCACGGTATTCGCCGCGCGCCATCCGCAGCCGGTCATGGCCGGCTTCCCAATCCGCCAGCCAATCGGCGCGGAAAACCTGATACTGGTCGAACAGGTCCGCAATCTTGCCGGCGAGCTGGTAGCGTCGGGCTTCAGTATCCGTTCCGGCCATGAATCGTCGCAACGGCGCAAACACGTCGTCGTCCGCGATCAACTCCGGCAGTAGTCGGAACAGGCGCCAGACCAGTCGGGACTTATCAAACGGGGACTGTTCCGGTACGCCCTCCGAGGTCAGTACCGCACGGTAGGCCTGCCAGATAAAGCGGGCGGGAAACAGAAAATCCATGCCGGCCGCAATCCCCAGGCCGCCGACCCCGACATCAGCACCTTCCTCGGACGGGTCTTCAGCCAGTGCCAGCTTGAGCCATTGGGCAATACCATTGCTCTGCACCAGAAAGGTTTCACTTTCCAGCGGTGGCAGGGGGCTTTGCCGGCAGATCCAGACCACAGCCCGGCGCAGGTCTTCCAGATGATTCGCGTGGATGGCGTGAAAGCCGGGCTCGATGGATGGCGTTACTGGCATACCTGCCCTGTGTGTTGTTTCCGGTAAGAAACAAAAGCCTACCACAACTTGCATGGGCGACCGGAACGCGTCGCTTTCGGCCCCAGGTAAATTCGCCAATTTCTTGCGAAATCGGGATTGTTTTGCCAGTCTAAATAAATGTAACAGATCATTTCAGCAAAAAAATAAGCGGAGACAACGCGATGAGCACCATGAGCAAGTTCAAGAAACTGGCAGGATTTTCTGCGTTTGCCTTTGCCGCAATGACAGCGGCGAATTCGGTGAATGCTGCCAACTGGCGCTATGCGCACGAAGAATATGAAGGTGATGTCCAGGACGTATTCGCTTACGACTTCAAGGAATACATCGAAGACAACTCCGACCACACCTTGCAGATTTATCGTTTTGGTGAGCTCGGCGAATCCGACGACATCATGGAGCAGACCCAGGCTGGCATCCTTAACTTCGTCAACCAGTCTCCCGGCTTCACCGGCTCGCTGATTCCGGAAGCGCAGATTTTCTTCATTCCTTACCTGATGCCGACCGACATGGACACGGTGATCAAGTTCTTCCGTGAAAGTGAGGCGATCAACGAGGACTTCCCGGAGCTGTATGCCCAGAATGGTCTGGAGCTTCTGCAGATGTACCCGGAAGGCGAAATGGTTGTAACGGTGGACGAGCCCGTCAGCAAACCGGAAGACTTCAACAACAAGAAGATCCGTGTCATGACCAACCCGCTGCTGTCGGAAACCTATTCAGCGTTTGGTGCAACCCCCACGCCGCTGCCCTGGGGTGAAGTTTACGGCGCCCTGCAGACCAACATGATCCAGGGTCAGGAAAACCCGATTTTCTGGATCGAATCCGGCGGTCTTTATGAAGTTTCCCCGAACCTGGTCTTCACCAGTCACGGCTGGTTCACCACTGCCATGATGGCCAACAAGAACTTCTACGACGGCCTGTCCGACGAAGACAAGAAGCTTGTTGAGGACGCTGCGGATTACGCGTTCGAGAAAATCATCGTTCACATCGATGGTCTCGCTGAAGAAGCCCTTGAGAAGATCCAGAAAGCCAGCGACGAAGTCACCGTCACTCGCCTGAACGACGAACAGATCGAAGCCTTCAAGGCCCGCGCGCCGCAGGTTGAAGAGAAGTTCATCGAGATGACTGGCGAAAGCGGTAAAGAACTGCTGAACCAGTTCAAGGAAGACCTCAAGGAAGTTCAGAGCAACTGATCCTGAAGGAACCATTCCCGCCGGCCCTGCCCGGCGGGAATCTGTTTTAACCCCGCCCCGCCGGGGACCTCCTGCCGGCTGGGAGCGATATGTTCTGGAGCAACCCCCCATGTCCGAGAACTCCCCGGATCTAGAAGACGATACCGGCACCTACGAGTCCGGCCTGCCCGGGTTTCTGGGAACCATTGATGAAGTTATTGCCAAAACTGAGGCCGTGATGCTCGCGGTTGGCGTCATCCTTATGGCCGTCAACACATGCATCAACGTTATTGCACGCTTTGTCTTTGGAGAAGGCCTGTTTTTCTCCGGCGAGATTAACCGGATTCTTATTATCCTGATCACGTTTGCCGGCATCGGCTACGCGGCCCGCCATGGCCGCCATATCCGCATGTCTGCGGTTTATGATGCGATCCCGCCAAAAGGGCGCAAAGTACTGATGATTTTCATCGCCCTGTTTACCTCTTTGGTAATGTTCTTCCTCTGCTACCACTCCTATGGATACGTCGAGACCCTTTACAGCCGTGGGCGAATTCTCCCTGCGTTGGGCTTTGAGATCTGGTGGATTTACGTTTGGGCGCCAGTGGGCTTTGCGATTACCGGCATTCAGTATTTCCTCACAGCGATCAAGAATCTCACCAGCAAGGATGTTTATCTCTCCACTGGTGTGATCGACGGCTACTCTGATAGTGAGTCGGAAGTCTGAACCTGCAGCTGCTTTAACAAAGGATAGAAACTCATGGCGACTATAATGATGGTAATCATGATCGGGCTGCTGCTCCTGGGCTTCCCGATGATGGTTCCGCTGATTACCGGTGCGGTGGTCGGTTTTGTAATGATGTTTGATGGCTTCGGCCAGATGGGCACGTTCGTCCAGCAAATGATGGGAGGTATCCGTCCAGCCTCTTTGATTGCTGTGCCCATGTTCATTCTGGCGGCTGATATCATGACTCGCGGGCAGTCCGCCGACCGCCTTATCCATATGGTGATGGCCTTTATCGGGCACATCAAAGGCGGGCTGGCGATCAGTACAGCCACCTCGTGCACCCTCTTTGGTGCGGTATCCGGCTCCACCCAGGCGACGGTTGTGGCTGTTGGTTCTCCCTTGCGTCCCAAACTGCTTAAAGCGGGCTATTCCGACTCGTTCTCACTGGCGCTGATCATCAATTCCAGTGACATTGCCTTTTTGATCCCCCCCAGTATCGGCTTCATTATCTACGGGGTTATTTCCGGAACCTCCATTGCCGAACTGTTCATTGCAGGCATCGGCCCGGGCGTCATGATTCTGATGATGTTTTCAATCTACTGCCTGATCTATGCATACATTAACAAGGTCCCCACCGAGGAAAGGGCCGGCTGGAGAGAACGGGGGGTCGCCGTCCGCGAAGCACTATGGCCTCTTTTCTTCCCGGTCATCATTGTTGGTGGTATCTACGGCGGTATTTTCAGCCCAACGGAGGCCGCCGCTGTGTGCGTGCTGTACGCCTTCTTACTCGAATTCGTGGTGTTCCGCTCGCTGAAATTGCCGGATATCTATCGGATTGCCAAGTCCACCGGCCTGATTACCGCTGTGGTTTTCATACTGGTTGCCGTGGGCAACGGCTTTTCCTGGATTATCTCGTTTGCACAGATTCCACAAACAATACTGGAAGCAGTTGGCGTCAATGAAGCCGGCCCGGTAGGTGTCCTGATTGCGATCTGTATCGCCTTCTTTGTTGCCTGCATGTTTGTTGACCCGATCGTGGTGATACTGGTGCTGACGCCGATCTTTGCACCGGCGATCGAAGCCACCGGTCTGGACCCAGTGCTCGTCGGAGTTCTGATTACACTGCAGGTCGCCATAGGCTCTGCAACGCCACCCTTTGGTTGTGACATATTCACCGCCATCGCCATATTCAAGCGCCCATACTGGGAAGTAATCCGTGGTACGCCACCGTTCGTCTTTATGCTGGTGGCAGCGGCCGGGCTGATCATCGCCTTCCCGCAAATTGCGCTGTTCCTTCGTGACGTTGCGTTCCGCTGAGGGATATAGAGACCGGACTTCAGGGAGAGTGAAATGTTCAAGAAAATTCTGGTGGCCGTTGACGGTTCCAAGTCATCCTTCAAGGCCATGGAC
Organism: Marinobacter sp. M5B; assembly: GCF_042604615.1. NCBI lineage: Bacteria > Pseudomonadati > Pseudomonadota > Gammaproteobacteria > Pseudomonadales > Marinobacteraceae > Marinobacter > Marinobacter sp. M5B. The sequence continues at coordinate 406,016 of NZ_CP156894.1, read as the reverse complement.
AAGGCCATTGAGCTACAAAAACTCATGGACACCGAGATCTATCTGATCTGTGTTTACAAGCATCACAGCCTGTTTGAGGCATCTCTGTCGATTGGCCGGCCGGATAGCATGGATATCCCTGACAAGGTGCTATCGGAATACGCCAAGGAGATCGTCAACCATGCCAAGGAAAAGGCCAAGGAAAAGGGGGCGGTAAAGGTTCGGGGCTTTGTTAAAGCCGGCCGTCCTTCCAGCGTGATCGTCAAGTTTGCCAAGGACAAGGAAGTAGACCTGATTGTGGTCGGTACCCGGGGCACTCACAGCGATAAAGAGGGTATGCTGCTTGGCAGCGTGTCCCACCGCGTCGCTTCCAAGGCGAAATGTCCAGTGCTGGTAGTTTAACGACAACTGTTTAAGGAAGAACTATGACCACTATCGTAGATTCGCTGAACTCCATTCTGTGGGGCTACGTTCTGGTCTACGGCCTGCTGGGCGTTGGTGTCTTTTTCACCATCCGTCTGGGTTTTCTGCAATTCCTCAATTTTGGGGAAATGATCCGCGCCATTCGTGGCTCCCGTGACAGCGATGTCCACGGTATATCGCCGTTCCAGGCCCTATGCACCAGCCTTGCCTCTCGCGTGGGCACCGGCAACCTCGCCGGTGTCGCGGTGGCCCTGTATCTTGGCGGTGCTGGCGCCATCTTCTGGATGTGGATGGTCGCCCTGGTCGGTATGGCAACCGGCTACGCGGAGAGCACGCTGGCACAGCTCTACAAGGTACGTGATGGCAAAGGCCAGTATCGGGGTGGGCCTGCGGTCTACATAACCAAGGGCCTGAAGGCGCCGTGGGCGGGCAGTATTTTTGCCGTCTGCCTGATCCTGTCCTTCGGACTGGTCTTCAACGCTGTTCAGGCAAATTCCATTGCCGATGCCATGCAGGGTGCCTTTGGAGTGCCCAAGATTTGGGTTGGCATTGTGATCGCTGTTCTCGCGGGCATTGTCATCTTTGGTGGCCTGCGCTCCATCGTCCGGTTCGCAGAACTGGTAGTGCCGCTGATGGCGGGTCTCTATGTGCTTATTGCTCTGGTGATTATGGCCATTAACATCACTGAAGTGCCGGGCGTGCTGATGACCATCGTAAAGAGCGCTTTCGGGCTGGAAGAAGCCGCCGGCGGCGCGGCGGGTTCCATTACCGCCGCCATGCTCAATGGTATCAAGCGCGGGCTGTTCTCCAACGAGGCCGGCATGGGCTCGGCGCCCAACATTGCGGCAACGGCCACACCAGCGCCCCACCACCCGTCATCCCAGGGATTGGTGCAGGCTTTCGGCGTGTTTGTCGACACCATCATTATCTGCACCGCAACAGCAGTGATGATCTTGCTCTCCGGCGTCATGGAACCAGGCTCGGGCATTACCGGAACCCAGCTTACCCAGGATGCCATGCAAAGCCACATTGGTGAGTCCGGCGCCTATTTCATCGCCATTGCCATCCTGTTCTTTGCATTCACGTCCATTGTCGCCAACTACACCTACGCAGAGAATGCCCTGATCCATCTGGGCGGTGACAGTACCATCGCCATTACACTGCTTCGCTCTGCCGTCCTGGGGATGGTTGTCTGGGGCAGTTACGAGGCGGTGGTGACTGTTTTCAACGCCGCTGACGCATCCATGGGTTTGATGGCAACCATCAACCTGATTGCCATTGTCATGCTGTCAGGTACGGTAGTGAAGCTGACAAAAGACTATCTTGCCCAGCGCAAACAGGGCGAGGTACCCCACTTCAAATCAAAAGACTACCCTGAGCTGCACGAAAAGATCGACGGCAACATCTGGCATTAGTACCCGTTCCGGCGCCTATGAAATTTCTACCCGGTCCCTGCCCGCCTCCTTGGCGCGGTAAAGGGCCCGGTCGGCAAGTCCGAGCAAGCTGTCTGGGGAATCGCTGCACTCGGGCCAGCTGGACACCCCCACCGATATGGTTACGTGGCCCAACTCAAAGCCACCATGTTCCACCGGCATAGCACGGACGGCATGGGCCAGTTCTCGCGCCTTATCGTAAGCGGCTTTTGCGGTGGAGCCGGCCATGATGATGACAAACTCCTCGCCTCCAAAACGACAGACCACATCGCTGTCGCGGAAATGCCGCGCCAACACACCGGCCACGGCTTTCAGAGCGGAATCGCCGGCTTCGTGGCCATGAGTGTCGTTAAAGCGTTTGAAATGATCGATATCCACCATCAGCAGTGACAGCGGCTGGTCACCACGCAAGGCCACCGCCGACTCGTGCTCCAGAAGCTGATCAAAATAACGGCGATTCTTCAGGCCGGTGAGCGCATCCTCATACGAGTATTTCTGCAGTTCCTCCCGCAAGCTGATGCTTGAGAGCGCGATACCGATTTTCTGCACCCCCTGACTTAACGTCTGGAACAAGCGGGCCACGCCGTAATCCGTGCCGTCAGCCGCAAACTCGTCCGGCACTTCCACAAACAACAGCGCCATTGTCACCGCCCCCTCGGTTGCCGACTGCAGATTGATCCACAAACACAATGACTCATCCTCGTCCTTCTGCCACCCGGACCAGGACTGATCCAGGTCCTGAACATGGCGGGCCGGTATCTGGCTATGGGGCGGCGGGCCCTCAGGAGTTTCGATGCGTAATGGTGATTCCGGTTCCCCGGCATACCCCCAGCGAGTCAACAGTTCATAGGCGCTGCCGTTTTCCACACGCTGATATAGCCTTCCCCGCAGAGGACTGCACAGGTCAGGAAGTCGTCGCGCCAGGATATGGAACGTCTGGTTGAGGCTGATGCAATCCTGCAGTTCCCCGTTGATGTCGTTCAGAACACGGGTTTTTTCATTCTCGAACGTGAGCAGCCTCACCCTGGCCTGCTCACGGCGAGCCAACGATTCCGCCTTCTGGGTTCGCTCTGTTACCTGCTGCTCCAGCGACAGGTTCAACCGATGGAGCGCCTGTTGGGTTCGTGCATAATGCCAGAGGGAAATCATCACTACGGCCAGCGAGAAGACCAGCGTTCCCCAACTGACCGGTACCCGCCCCCAGGGCAGGACGCCGTGGGCAACGGCCATATCCACCACCAACAAGCTGCAGAACACGCCATAAGCGGCGAGGATGATCTGCTGTTCAATCTTCAGTTGTCTGAACCGCTTTACGACAACGACCGTGACGGTTGCAAGGGACGCTAACAGCAGCGCATCAAACGGCGGGTACGTTGATGACAGGTCAACCACACCCATTAATGCCAGCCCTATCGCCACCACCGCGTAGACAAGGTGAATCTTCCAGACCAGATTAATCAACCAGGGCCGGCGATCACTGAACCACTGCTCCAGCAACAATGCCATGGCCACCGGCAGCATGTAGTAGGAACCAGCGGCCAGATAGTCCCACATCATCGGCAGGTTCCAGATCAACTGACTGGCCTGGCTGTCGGACAGAAGCAGAACAGCGGACGACAAAGAGAACAGGGCAATGCTGCCGAAACTCTTCTTTTCCGTTTGCAACAGGGCAAAGATCATCGCTAGCATGGCAATCAGGGCTGAAAAGCCGGAAATGACCAGGGCTTCGAGGGAGTTTTTCACGATAAACAGGGTCAGGGCCGGCTGCTCCATAATGGAGACTTCACCCCACAGACCAATGTCGGTGTAATCAGAGAAAATGCGAAAGTAGATCGGCGTACCCGCAAACTCTTCAGGCAGCGGAATCGCGTGCCAGGGCCAACCTTCAAAACGCCCCCGGCCCTGATCATCAAACGTGCCGTACTGGTAGATGTTCTCGCCGTCGAGCCAGACCTGGACAATCAGATCGACACTGTAGATATACAGAACCGGCTCCTGCCACTCGCCCTCCGGAAGGGTGACGCGATACCACACATGTTCTTGTCCGTTGCGACCAGGCGGGTTGGATGGAAAGCTGATAGCGTTCCATTGCCAGGGGGCCTGACCCAGAGTCCACTCCGGCACCCCCTCCTCGGTCAATGGAGAATCGCCCCACCGATATTCCCATCCCTCGTCCAGGTCCACTGCCGCATACGCCGCCGAAGGCACCAAAAAGCTCAAAGCGATCAGGAGCATCAGCCTTACGGCGTTTAGGGAGTACAACATCTGCATACAGTGGGCTTGCCTGTCGCCAAATAGTACAGTAGTGCAATTATACAACATCTATGGAGTTAAACTCGCTCAGGCGCGCCATAAAAACAAGTGCTAACTGAAGCCATAGCAACGCTTTCGCGTTTTTGCCCGTTCTACCTGTCACAAAACCATCACACAGTTTCCGTAGTGTCATATTCACGTCATCAACAGGACACAAGGAACTGCCTCATGAACCGTACCATTGCTGCTATCACCATTGCCTCAATACTCCTGCCCGTCGCTGCCCACAGCGCCTTCAAGCTGGATTCACGATACCAGGATCGTGATGGCGACCTTGTTGCCGACATCCCGGAACAGACCGAAAAGCAGACCGACCCGTCCACCCTCGTATTTGCCTATACACCGGTTGAAGATCCAGCGGTCTATCGTGAGGTGTGGTCCGGTTTCCTGGACCACCTGTCGGGCATCACCGGCAAGCAGGTGCAGTTCTTTCCGGTTCAGTCCAACGCCGCCCAGATTGAAGCGATGCGTGCGGGTCGCCTTCACATTGCCGGCTTCAACACCGGTTCCAACCCCCTGGCCGTTGCCTGCGCTGGATTCCGTCCATTCACCATGATGGCTGCCGCCGATGGCTCCTTCGGATACGAGATGGAAATCATCACCTACCCGGGCTCTGGTGTTGAAAAGGTGGAAGACATTCGCGGGGGAGAGCTGGCGTTCACCTCCCAGACCTCCAACTCCGGCTTCAAAGCGCCGTCAGCCATTCTCAAGGCCGACTACAACATGGTTCCTGACCAGGACTTTGAGCCAGTGTTCTCAGGCAAACACGATAACTCCATTCTTGGCGTCGCCAATAAAGACTACCAGGCCGCGGCGATTGCCAATTCGGTACTCAACCGAATGTTGCAACGGGATGTCGTGAGTGACGAACAGATCGTCAGCGTCTACAAATCACAAACCTTCCCGACCACCGGCTACGGCATTGCCCATAACCTGAAACCGGAGCTCCAGGAACAGATCCAGGAAGCCTTCTTTACCTTCGACTGGAAAGGCTCCGAACTGGAAGAAGAGTTCTCCAAATCCGGCGAGGCACAGTTCATTCCCATCACCTTCAAGGAACACTGGGAAGTAATCCGCAAGATCGACGATGCCAACGGCGTTGAATACAACTGCCGTTAATCCGGCCACGGCAGGTTACTGTGCTCGAACTCAAACACCTTTCGAAAACCTACCGCACCGGCGACCAGGCCTTGACCGACATCGGCTTTACCGTGCCGGCAGGGCAGGTCGTTGGCCTGATCGGCCCGTCCGGTGCGGGAAAATCCACACTGATCCGCTGCATCAACCGGCTGGTTGAACCGTCCCGGGGCTCAGTCGTCCTGGGCGATACCGAACTGACAACCCTCCGCGGCCGGGCGTTGCGCAAAGCCAGAAGGCGTATCGGTATGATTTTCCAGGAGTACGCCCTGGTGGAACGACTGACCGTGATGGAGAACGTCCTGTCGGGGAGACTGGGCTACGTGGCCGGATGGCGGTCGTTTTTGCGCCGTTTCAATCGCGAGGACATTGCCCTGGCCTTTTCGTTGCTGGAAAAAGTCGGCCTGGCAGAGCACTACAATAAGCGCGCGGATGCCCTGTCGGGCGGCCAGCGACAGCGTGTGGGAATCGCACGGGCGCTGGAGCAGAACCCGGAGCTGCTTCTGGTGGATGAACCCACCGCCTCCCTGGACCCCAAAACCTCCCGTCAGATCATGCGCTTGATCCAGACGGTTTGCCGGGAACGCAACCTGCCCGCGATCATCAATATCCACGATGTCATGCTGGCCCAGCAGTTCTCCGACCGTATCATCGGCCTGCGCGCAGGCGAGGTGGTGTTTGACGGCAAACCGGAAGAGCTGACGGACGACGTGCTAACACGCATCTATGGTGAGGAAGACTGGGCCCAGGTACGCAAGGACCAAACAGATGAAGACAACGACAGGGCATCCCCAGCCGTTGATCTGGCGGAGGGTGTCTAGTTTTGTCCAACGCCACGCCCTCTACCTGGAGACGCCCGCCCGTTCTGCTGAAAAACCCGCTCTGGCGACGGGCATTCTACCTTGGCGCGATTGTCTATCTGGCACTGGCCCTGCAAAGCGTCGAGGTCAACTGGATGCGGGTGTACGATGGCCTTGAGCGCGGCTGGCGATTTGTGGAAGGCTTCCTTGTACCCGATTTCACGTCTCGTTGGACCGATATCCGGGCAGGGCTGATCGAAAGCCTGACCATGACGGTTACTTCTACAGTCGCAGGCATCCTGATCTCGGTGCCCATCGGCATAGGCGCTGCCCGCAACCTGGCGCCTGCACCCGTTTACCTCGCCTGCCGGGCCATTATTACCCTATCCCGTTCCTTCCAGGAGGTGATCATCGCCATCCTGCTGGTGGCAATGTTCGGATTTGGCCCCTTTGCCGGCTTCCTCACCCTGGCGTTTGCCACCATCGGCTTTCTATCGAAGCTGTTGGCCGAAGATATCGAGGCCTGCGATCGCAACCAGATTGAGGCGATCCGCGCTACCGGCGCAGGCTGGTGGCAAGTGGTCAACTACGCGGTGCAGCCCCAAGTGATGCCCCGCCTTGTGGGTTTGTCCCTGTACCGTCTGGATATCAACTTCCGAGAGTCAGCGGTGATCGGCATTGTCGGGGCCGGAGGTATAGGCGCCACCCTCAACACCGCCATCGATCGTTACGAATACGACTCCGCTGGCGCCATCCTGATTATCATCATCGCCATTGTACTGGCGGTTGAGTATTCCTCTTCACATATCCGTAGGTGGGTCCAGTGATAGACGTGAGCGCACGACACCACGCAGACTGGCAGTTCCGTTCCGGTAAACAGCAACTGGCGCGATGGGTCGGATGGTTTTGGCTGGTGGCCCTGACGGTATTCTGCTGGGAGTTGATGAACCGGAATACCATTTGGGCTTTCGTATCGGACGCACCGGACCAGGCCGCCGATATTGGTGAACGGATGTTTCCACCCGCATGGAGCTACGTGAACCAACTCTGGACGCCACTGTGGGACACTCTCAATATCGCAACCCTGGGCACGATTATCGGTGTGATTATCGCCATCCCAGTAGCCTTTCTGGCCGCCAGCAACACCACGCCCAGCCGTCGTTTCGTGCGGCCAGTGGCACTGCTCATCATCGTCTCCTCCCGCTCCATCAACTCGCTGATATGGGCGCTGTTGCTGGTAGCCATAATCGGTCCTGGTCTATTGTCGGGTATTGTCGCTATCGGACTGCGCTCCATCGGGTTCGTCGCAAAGCTTCTGTACGAAGCCATTGAGGAAATCGACGTCAAACAGGTTGAGGCGGTGCGCGCCACCGGAGCCTCCGGAGCGCAGGTCATTGACTATGCGATTGTGCCGCAGATCCTGCCCGCCTTCTGGGGCATCAGTGTTTTTCGCTGGGACATCAACATCCGCGAATCCACCATCCTTGGGCTGGTGGGCGCGGGCGGGCTCGGCCTGCAGCTGCAAGCATCCCTGAGCACCCTGGCGTGGAATCAGGTCACCATGATTTTCGTGGTGATACTGGTCACGGTGGTGGCCTCGGAATGGGTTTCCGCGAGGGTGCGCCAAGCGGTACTCTAGGCCAATGACCGATACCCACCCCACCTCGTTTAATGGCATAAAACCCACTCCAGCCTGGGCTTTCCACCAGTATGAGCAGATCCGTCGCTGGCTGCCTGCGGGCCTGCCGACCTCAGAACAGCCTCGACCAGTCACGCTGGAGGATATGGCGCCGCTGGCGGACCGGTTCCAGGTATACGTGTTCGATGCCTTTGGGGTGCTGAATGCCGGACCCAGGGCCTTCCCCGCAGCCATTCAACGGTTTCGCGAGCTGCAACGAATGGGCAAACACGTCCAGATTCTCTCCAACGCGGCTACCGCCAGCCACGCCAAACTGGTGGAGAAGTATCGGCGCATGGGGTTCGACATCACGCCGGAACAGTTGATTTCCAGCCGCTGGTTGTTGGAGCAGTCTCTGTCCGACCGGGGACGCGAAGGGCTATGGGGTGTCATTGCCCCGGAGAATTCCGAACCGGACACGCTGCCGCTAGACTGGCAACCGGTGCGGCCCCCCGTCACGGAGCAACTGAAACGAAAACTGGATAGCTATGACGGCCTGATCATGCTCAGCAGCGAGGATTGGAACGAGGAGATGCAGGCGGCACTGGAGGCCACACTGACAGAACGGCCGAGGCCACTGGAAATCGCCAATCCAGATTTGGTGGCCCCCCGCGGCGACTGCCTGACGCTGGAACCCGGATTCTTCGCCCACCGGGCCCGTGAGGCCAGCGGTGTCCAACCGCAGTTCTACGGCAAGCCCTATGCACCTGCTTTCCAGGCTGTGCTTGAGCGCTTCGCGGACGTGCCGCCGGGGCAGATACTCATGGTGGGCGACACCCTTCATACGGACATCCTGGGCGGGCAGAACGCCGGCATGAAAACCCTGCTGGTGACGGCCGAGGGCTCCCTGCAGGGTATGGATATACCGCGCTGCATCGCGCAGTCTGGTATCGCGCCTGACTTTATCGCCCCGGAGATCTGATTTCCGGGGCGGATCAAGCCGTTTGCGGGTTTACTGCCCGGACTTCAGCATTTCCCAGTATTTGGTATAGACCTGCATGGCATCGTCACCCACGTCCTTCTGGAACTCGGCGTTGGTCAGGTCTTCCGGTGTCGGGTAGCTGGTGCGGTCGTTGGCCACTTCATCGCTCAACAATTCGCGGGCCGCAAGGTTGGGCGTGGCATAGCCGATGTCTTCACTGATCAGCGCGGAGATTTCCGGCCGCATGACAAAACTGATGAATTGATGGGCAGCGTCTGCATTCTCGGCGTTCTTGGGAATCACAAAGCTGTCGAGCCAGACAATGATGCCCTCTTCCGGATAGACGTATTCAAGGGACGGCATGTCCTCCTCACCCATCACGGCTTCACCATTCCAGATCATGCCGATGTCGGTCTCGCCTTCAAGATAGGGCATTCGCGGTGCATCCGAGTTGAAGGTACGCACCGCAGGCATCAGTTCGGTCAGCTTGTCATAAGCCGCCTCGATCTCTTCGGGATCGGTGCTGTTGCCAGAGTATCCGAGCACTCTCAGCCCGATGTGGAACACCTCGCGCATGTCGTTGGTGAGCATCACGCGGCCTTCGTATTTCTCGTCCCACAGATCCGACCAGGCCGTTACCTCTTCGCCCTCAACATCATTGGCATCGTAGGCCAGCCCTGTGGTGCCCCAGAGGTAGGGAACGCTGTATTGGTTTTCAGGGTCGATATCCAGGTTCGTCAGCTCGGGGTCGAGCTTTTCGAAGCCTTCCAGTTTCTCGTGGTTGATCTTTTCCAGCAGCCCTTCCTTACGCATTTTGTTGACGTAATAGGTGGAGGGCAGCGCAAGATCGTACTGGCCGCTGTCATCCAGAAGTTTCAGCCGCGCATACATAGCCTCATTGCTGTCATAGGTGGTGTAGACCACCTGGATACCGGTTTCCTCCTCAAAGCGGTCCAATACCTCCTGGGGCATGTACTCAGACCAGTTGTAGAGGTTCAGTACCTGCGGCTCTTCCTGCGAGCTGCATCCGGTCAGGGTTGCAGCCATCAGGCCCGCCAACGCCAGTTTCTTCATCGTTTGCTCCTTGTCAGTATCCATTGGGACAGCATCAACATTGCCAGGGAAAACACCAGCAGCAGGGTGCCCAGGGCATTCACTTCGGGTTTCAGGCCCACACGCACCATAGAGTAGATGCGAAGTGGCAGAATTTCATAGCTAGGACCACTCACAAAGGTGCTCACCACCACATCGTCCAGTGACAGGGTGAAGCCCAACAGCCATCCAGCCAGCAATGCTGGCATGATTACCGGAATCAGTACCGTGCGGGTCATGGTGAAATCATTGGCGCCCAAATCCCGCGCCGCTTCGGGCAGGCTTTCATCGAACCCGCTCAATCGTGCCATTACGGTGATCACCACAAATGGCAGGCAGAAGGTAACGTGGGCCAGCAGCAGAGAGACAAACCCCAGTTGCAGGCCCACCAACAGGAACAACGCCAGCAAAGAGATGGCCAATACAATCTCGGGCGACATCATCACCACAAACAGCATCCCGCGCAGCACACGCTTGCCACGAAAGCGATACCGGTGAAGAGCCAACGCTGTCAGCGCGCCAATAATGGTCGATACCGTGGCCGCCGCCAGTGCCAGCCAGAGGGAATTCCACATGGCCTGGACCATGGCGTGGTTATTGAACAGCGACTCGTACCATTGCAGACTGAGCCCGCCCCAGCGGTACCCGGTGCGGGAACTGTTAAACGAAAACACCACCAGCACCAGGATCGGCAGGTAGAGCAACACATACACCAGGGTGAGATAGGTTTTCGGCAGCCAGCGATTCATGCCCTGGCCTCCTCACCGAGCCGCCGCTGGCTGAGCCGGTGCGCAAACAGCAGGACAGCCATGGCAACCGTCAACAGAATGCTGGCGGCGGCACCGAAGGGCCAGTCACGGGCGTCCAGGAACTGGTTCTTGATGACATTGCCGACCAGCAGATTGCGGGAACCACCCAGTATGTCCGCCACGAAGAACAGGCCCATGGCAGGCAACAGCACCAGCATCACGCCCGCCAGCACGCCCGGCAAGGTCAGGGGTATCGTCACGTGCAGGAACGTCGAAAGCTTTCCCGCTCCCAGGTCGTGCGAGGCCATCAGCAGCTCTTTCCTCAGGTCATCGAACACGGAGTACAGAGGCAGGATCATGAACGGCAGCAGCAGGTATACCAGCCCGATGATCACAGCACCTTCGGTGTAGAGCATTCTCAGCGGCTCGTCGATCAGCCCCAACCCCATGAGTGCATTGTTGATCAGGCCGTTGGTGGCCAGCAGCAGTTTCAGGGCGTAGGTGCGCACCAGGGAATTGGTCCAGAAAGGCACAATCAACAGGAAAATCAGCAGCATCTGGCGCTGTTTGCCCAGGCCCGATAATGCCCAGGCAAAGGGATATCCTATCAGCAGGCAGAAGACGGTCGTCATGCCGGCCATGTAGAGGGAGTTCAGGAACACGTCCAGGTACAGCGGGTCGAACAACTGCCGGTAACTGTCCAGGTTCAGCGGCAACGAGAGGAAGGTGCCGGGGTCTCGTGTCATCACACTGGCACCCACCACCAGTAGGTTCGGGGTGAGCACAAGAAGCAACAACCAGCCCCAGACCAGAATCAGCACTGCGGTTTTGAAGGGCTGCTGTAACACCCTATGCATTCGTACTCAGCCCTTCTTCTGCGTCGTTGTTGACGGGCTCCAGTTCAACCGGCAACAACCATTCCCAGCCGTCGACCCAACTGACCCGCACGGGCTCGCCCAGTTTATAGTCAAAGGCAGGATCGTCCTCATCAAAAAACTCACTGGCCAGCACTTCAGTACCGTCCTCAAGATGAATCACTGAGTCCAGCGTGCTGCCCTTGTAGTTTCGCTCCACAATCCTGCCGGCCAGACCCTTTTCGTCTTCAGGAGCCAGCACACGAATATCCTCCGGACGCAGCAGGACATTCACCTGCTCACCTTTGTGCAGCGTAAACCCGGGCTTCTGAAGGGTACGGCTCAGGCCCAGGATATCCAGGGTAATGCCAGTATCTTCAACCGAGGTCAGATATCCCGGAAAGAGGTTGGTCTCCCCAACGAAGCGCGCCGTAAAGAGATTGGCGGGCCGCTCATAGATTTCCCGGGGCGTACCCAGCTGTTGAATCGCGCCGTCTTTCAGGACCACCACCCGGTCCGACATCGACAGGGCTTCTTCCTGATCGTGGGTCACGAATACAAACGTGATGCCCAACTCCCGTTGCAGTCGCTTCAACTCCACCTGCATGGTCCGGCGCAACTTGTAGTCAAGCGCAGACAGAGGCTCATCCAGCAACAGAAGTTGCGGACGCTTGACCACGGCACGGGCAATGGCCACCCGTTGCTGCTGTCCACCAGAGAGTTGATGCGGTTTGCGGCGGGCGAAATCCTGCAGTTGCACCATGGCAAGCACTTCATCCACGCGCTGGCGAATTTCGTCCCTGGGCCGTTTCTCCATCTTCAGGCCATAGGCGACGTTGTCGTACACCGACATATGGGGAAACAACGCATAGTTCTGGAACACGGTATTCAGGGGGCGGTGTTCGGGGGCGGCATGGGTAATGTCATGGCCAGACAGGCTGACTGCCCCGGTGTCTGGCTGCTCAAAACCCGCCATCAGGCGCAGCAGGGTGGTTTTGCCGCAACCCGACGGCCCCAGAAGGGTGATGAACTCGCCGTCCAGGATGTCCAGGTCCAGCGAGTTCAACACGGTTTTGTCGTCAAACGCCTTGGAGACGTTTTTCAACGAGAGAAGCGTCTCTTTCATTCACCCGAAACGCTGTTCAGATAGGCCTTATCGGAAATGTTGGTCCACTGACGAACCTGCTTCAGATAATCCTGCTGGGAAGTGATGATTTCCCGTGCCAGTTCATCCTTCTCCGCCTCTTCGGCCAACAGCTTCTCTGTGGCATCACGAAGCGCTTCAATGACCTCTGGCGGGAAGGTTTTATGGGTAACATCCGGATAGTCTTCCTTCATACGATCCCAGGCCACGCCACTTTCATGCATGCTCTGGATGTACATGTCGTAGGCGGCGGTCCGCATAGCCACCCGCAGTACTTCCTGGAGCTCTTCGGGAAGCTTGTTCCAGGTTTTCTCGTTAATCAGGAACTGAACTTCAGCGCCAGGCTCCTGCCAGCCGGAGTAGTAGTACTTTGCGATCTGATGGAAGCCCATCTGAAAATCCAGTGCCGGGCCGACCCACTCCAGAGCGTCAATCGTGCCTCGCTCCAGCGCGCTGTAGAGCTCCCCGGGGGGGATGTTGGTCACCGCAACGCCCACTTCGGACATCACTTCGCCGGCGAACCCGGGTGTGCGCATTTTCAAACCCTGGAGGTCCTCAACACTGTTGATTTCCTCGCGGAACCAGCCACCCATCTGGTTGCCGGTATTGCCACCGGGGAACGACAGCAAGCCATGGGGACGATATACCTTTTCCATCAATTCCATGCCGCCACCGTAGTAAAACCAGGCGTATTGCTCAGGTGCAATCATCCCGAAGGGAACGGTGGTGAAATACATGGCATTGGGAATCGAGCCTTTGTAGTAATACGAGGCGGTATGCCCCATATCGTACTGGCCCGCCTTCACCATATCGAAAATACCGAATGGCGCCTTGTGCTTGTTGGATGAGTCAATGCGGAACTGCAGGCGGCCGCCCGACATCTTCTCAGCCATCGAGGCCATGTGGCGCGTTGTTTCACCCAGAATCGGAGAGTTGGGCCCCCAGGTTTCTGCGAGGCGAAGCGTATAGGTTTCCTGGGCCGACAGCGACGCGCTTGCCAGCGCGAACACCAATGCCAGGACGGTCATGAAAGATTTGCGAATAGTCATAGCGAGGTCAGGTTCCGTTTTTTGTAGTGGTCGGATCAGATCGCCCACATCATAGCTTGCTGGCCGGCTGACGCCAATCGTCGACCGACCAGAAGCAACGGTTCTATACCTTGAACTGGCCTACCAGCTCACGCAGACTCTCACCAAGCCGCGCCAACTCGTGGCTCGCCTCGTTGGTCTGGTTCACACCAGTATCGCTACGCTGCGCCGCGTCCACGATGCGCACCACGTTCTGGTTGATTTCCTCGGCCACCTGGCTTTGCTGTTCCGCCGCGGTGGCAATCTGGGTCACCTGATCATGAATATGGCCCACAGACTTCTCAATGGTGCGCAGGGCGTCAGTGGCGTGGTTAATGCGCTCAACCGTTTCGCTGGAGCGTTGGCGGGACGCATCCATCCGCTCCACCGCTGCGCGGGACTCGGTCACGAAGCCGTCAATCATACCGCGAATCTGATCAGCGGATTCCGCACTGCGTTTGGCCAGCTGGCGGACTTCATCGGCAACCACCGAGAAACCACGGCCATGCTCACCGGCCCGGGCGGCCTCAATGGCTGCGTTGAGGGCCAGCAGGTTGGTCTGGTCAGTGACGGCGTGGATGACGTCCAGCACCTGGGTAATCTCGTCGGTTTTCTCAGCCAGATTACTGATACGGCCAGAGCTGGATTCAATCTCCTCCGACAACTGATTGACGGACGCCTGTGCGTTGGCAATGGTCTCGCCGCCATCCCGTGCAAGCCTGTCGGCGTCAGAGGCGGCGCTTTCCACCGAGTTGGCATTGCCGGAAATCTGCTGGATCGTGGCCGCCATCTCATTAATGGCGGAGGCAATCTGATCGGTTTCCGAACCCTGTTCCTGCACCGACGCACGGGTTTCATTGGCAACACGGCTGAGCTCTTCCGCGGCCGAGGCAACCTGGTCAGTGGTCGCGCCGACATCGCGGATGGTGTCCTGGATTTTCACCACGAAGGCGTTGAAGCGACGCCCAAGCTCGGCGAGTTCGTCGTTTCCTTCGTCCGGCAGACGGTGGCGGAGGTCGCCCTCACCCTCGGCGATGTCCTTCATCATGGCAATAACGGTGTTCAGCGGCTTCGTTACCGTACGGCCGACAAACATGCCGATGAGCAGTGCGATAATCACCACAACCACCGTAACCAGAACGATAAAACCGAGGGTTTCGGCTATCTCCGCTTCAATATCCGCGCGAGCGGCAGAAACAACCCGGTCAATGTCAGTGACATAAACGCCAGTGCCAATCATCCAGTCCCAATCTGGAATAATCGTTGAATAAGACACCTTTGGTTCTACCTCGCCTGACTCTGGATTGGGCCAGTCGTATCCGAAAAAACCACCATCCTCGGCCGCATTGAACAGTGACCGAACCAGTTTCTGCACGTCTGGATTGGTTGTGGGGCCTTCGCGAGAAGGGTCGGGGGCGTAGGCCAGATTTTCCAGGTCGCGAGCATATGCGAAAACATAGTTTCCGCCCTCGTACCTGATTGAACGCAGACGCTTCCGTGCTTCCTCCTTCGCTTCGCGATCCGAAAGATCCGGATTGTTCTTGGCGTTCAAAACCAGAGAGCGCGCAGTATCCACAAGGTTCTTTACACCTTCCTTTCGTGCCTCAAGCAAACTTGCTTCAAGGCGCTCAAGCTCAGCCTCACCACCGCTTTTGATCTGGGCGACCGTAATCCAGGCAAGGGTTGCCGCCGTTATTACTACCGGGATCAGAACGCCCAGCAGAAGACGGGAACGAATGCGTAACCGGCTCAGCAATGTCATCAAGAAGTTCTCCGTATGAGATCAAATGTTCAGCGTAATTATCCACAACCGGGCACCCAGGGTGTGTTCCAGTTTGTAATACCGGTGTGTGCGACTTCGGGGTGTAAAGCTGCGACACTGCCACAACTCATTCATGCATTTGCTTTTATTGTTAAAAGTCTTAACGGCCGGTAGCGGATGGACTTGAACCAGCGTTAGACTAAAGGTCTAGCCCCAAACGTCCGATTCATCAAACCTGGCCCAATAAAACCAGTTTCAGGGGCACGGATGAAACACCTCTATTTGATTCGCCACGCCAAATCCAGCTGGGCCGATGATGGCCTTCGTGATCACCAGCGCCCCCTCAACAACCGGGGCCTGAAACAGCTGGCTCCCATGAGCAGGGCAATCCGTGCGGATGGGGCGTTCGATGGAACGGTCTACTGCAGCAATGCCACCCGCGCACAACAAACCCTGGAAGGCCTGATCCCGAGCAACCATCAACACGCCGTCAAACTGGCGCCTGTTCTATACACGTTTAACCATGAGGTCGTGCTCGACTGGCTGCGCGACCGGAACGAAGACAGCATTACCCTGGTTGGCCACAACCCTGCGCTGGAGGATCTGGCAGGCTTACTGCTGAAGCACGCACCCGACACCTTCCCCACGTGCAGCTACATGCACATCACCCTGCCCATAGAGCACTGGTGCGAGATCGGCAAGAACAGGGGCCGGCTTGAACGGTTCCTGACGCCCAAAGACGTCAGCTATGAGCAGTTTCATCGCAAAAGGACGAAAATCCGTATCGACGAGCACTCTCCGCTGGCATGGCACATCCCGGAATCGCTGTTACACCAGTATCAACGCATCAGGGATCTGGAACCGGGCGTATTGCAGGGGTACGACGACGAGTTTCTGCATCAGTACCGTATTGCCATTCGCCGCAGCCGGGCCATCGCCGAAGCAGTTGTCGACATCAGTGGTGACAGCGATTTACGCAAGGCCGTCAAGAGTCTGAAACGGCATGGCCAAGCCACCAGCCGGCTCAGAGACCTTCACGTGCTACTGGGTGACCTGGCGCAATGGCCACTGGAGGAAGATACCCGGTTGGCCCTGGTGAGCTCCGGCGCCCGCAGCTATTTTGCCAACCTGGCAGACATTGAACACCAGGAGCTGACCAAACGCCTGAGCAGCGGCCAATACCGCAAAGACATGGATGAGTGGTACCAGCTTATCACCTCCCGCCACTTGAAGAAGATAACCCGGAAACTGGCTATCGAAGACATCCACAAAGCCCTGAAAAAGCACATACACAAGCACGACGCCGTGGCGCGGCAACTGAACGAACAGTCCCCGGACGATCACTTTCACGACCTGCGCAAACGGCTGAAACGCATACGCTACCTGGCCGAGTTGAACAAACCGGCGTTTCACGACAGGCTCAGGCCATTAAAACATCGACAACAACGGTTCGGAGACTTTCAGGACCTGCACGTGCAGATTGACATGCTGCTGGCCTTTCGCAACAGCATTGCCACGGAGCCGGACATGCTGGCGCCCGTGGCGGGCCTGAACACGCTGATTTCAGACCTTGCCGTGGAGAAACATCGCGTACGGGCTGACATACTGACCCTCGGCGGTATTGCCTGACAACCCACTAGGCAACCCACTATTTGGGGGTGGGATTCATCCCACGCCCTATCCAGGCCGACCAGGAATAAAGCCCCAGCGCCACCCAGATCATCACGAAGCTCGCCAGCTTCTCCCCACTCATGGGTTCATCAAACACAAACAGCGCGATGAAGAACTGCAGCGTGGGGTTGATGTACATCAAAAAGCCCACGGTTGCCAGGCGTAGCCGGCGGGCCGCACCGGCGAAGAACAACAGGGGGATGGCGGTGACGATACCGCTGGACATCAAAAGCAAGGCAATGGTGATGTTGTCATTGAAATGGGATTCTCCGGCCGAGCCCAGAAACCCGAGAGCCAGCAGACCGACCGGTAACAGAAGCAGCGTCTCAACAAACAGGCCCGAAAGACCATCCAGCTCCACCTGCTTTCGAAGCAGGCCATAGGTTCCGAAACTGAACGCAAGTACCAGGGTGATCCAGGGCACCACGCCCAACAGAAAAAGCTGATAAAGGATGGCGATGGTCGCCAATGCAACCGCCACAATTTGCAGTCGGGTAATGCTCTCCCGCAGCACCAGCATGCCCAGACCGACGTTCACCAGGGGCGTGAGGAAATACCCCAGGCTCGCCTGGAGCACATGACGGGTTTCCACGGCATAGATATAGACCCCCCAGTTCAGCGCAATGAATACCGCACAGCCGAATACGAAACCAAGCTTTTTAGGGCGTGCCAACGCAGCAGTGATGGGTTTCCAGCGCCCCAGGAAACTCACCACGATGGCGAGAAAAACACAGGACCAGACGATCCGGTGAACCAGCACCTCGTAAGAGGGCACACCCTCGAAAAGCGCGAAGTAAATGGGGAAACAGCCCCACAAGGTATAGGCGGCCAGGCCGAAACCCACGCCTTTTGCTGCATCAGGCGTAGCATGTTTCACAGACAACAGGCCTTGTATTTTCTGCCACTTCCGCAGGGGCAGGATTCGTTCCGGCCAGGCTTGAGGGTCCCTTCGCGGGTATCGCCCGACACGTAGTACCAGCGCTCATCATCGCGGACAAAGCGGGAGTTCTCTTCCAGATACCCCCAGCCGCCGCCTGCCCGGTAAAGGGCGCGAAAGTGCACCGTGCCTTCGTGTTCACCTTCCTCTGACGACAGTACCTGCAGCGACACCCACTTCGGCGCCTCGGTCAAATCAAGGTCTTGAGGCCGGGTGCTGGTGTGCCATGTGGCTTTCAGATAGTCCGTCAGATTCAGTACAAACGCGCTGTAGCGAGATCGCATAAGGGCTTCCGGTGAGGATGCCGGTTTGCCCTGATGGCATGGCTCGCAACAAGTACTGTACGGTTGGCGGCTGCCACAGGGGCAGTCGTCCGGGGTAATCTCTGGCGCCATCGGGTCGTCCTTATCGCCGGTTAGTGCTGTTCACGGACCCGGCAGACCCAGGACACGTAAATGATTCATTTTAACAGTTTTAGTTGCCCTGCGGCTGTGCTATCAACAATCATCAACTGACCTGATCGAGTAGCCCGATTGTGACTGACCTCTCCCTGCTGCAGATACTCCTTGCTAACCTGGCTTTGCTGGCCGGCGCCTGTTTGCAAGGCGTGGCAGGTTATGGCATCGGTACGCTGGCGGCACCATTGCTGTTCCTGATCAGCCCCATACTGATACCGGCGCCGCTGGTTCTGAACGCCGTGGTGCTGACGATTCTCATGCTACTGAGGAACCGGGGCGCGTTACAGGTCCGCGAGGTGCGTTTTGCCATTGGCGGGGGCGTTGGCGGCATGATCCTGGCCGGGATCACGCTGATGCTGATTTCACCCACGGGGTTCGAGCTGGCGTTCGGCGTTCTGATCCTGATTGGCGTATTACTGAGCGCAGGGGGTTTGCGACCTGCCCTGAACGCTCGCAACAGTATCCTGGCCGGCGCTGCCTCGACCTACATGGGAACCATTACCGCCGTTGGCGGCCCACCGATTGCACTGATCTACCAGAATCAAAAGGGGCCGCTGGTGCGGGCCAATATGTCGGCCTTCTTCCTGGTGGCGAGTTTTTTCAGTATTGCCGCCCTGGTGGTTTCCGGTTACCTGGGGCAGCGAGAGCTACAGTTGTTTGCGGTCACCTTTCCAGGGGTTCTCATCGGCTTCTGGCTTTCCGGCAAGCTGGTCAACCGCATGCCTTTTGACGGACTGAGGCCGGTCATTCTTGGCATCGCCGCCGTTGCGGGTGTGGCGGCACTGGTTCGCGGGCTGATGTCGCTCTGACCCCGGGACTACTCGGCCCACAGCCTCGCCCGGAAATGGCTCTGTTTCCACAATACCGCGACCCATATCGCGTGAAGATTGATCAAAAACGCCAAAATCCACTCGAAGGCGTCGTCTATCTGGCTGTACACCCCTGGCACAACGGCTGTGAGGATAACCGATAGAATACCCACCGCCAGTATCAGCCCACACAGCCACAGCAGTCGCTTGCCATTGGCATGCCATCGCGGGTGTCCCTTCAGGGCCGAGCTGATCAGCAACTGTGCAATGAACGTCAGCGAAAAATACAGCACGACACCTATTCGGCGAATCAGATTGAAACCGTCCCCTTCGTGGCCCAGAGCCAGCGTGTATGCGGCCAGCGACATACACGCGACAAAGCCCAGCCAGGAGACCCAGGGCCGACCGCGGCTGGTGGCACCCAATTGCTGTAGCCAACGACCGTTGAGGGCCCAGAACAGAATGCCGAGAATCGCCGCCGGCAACATGGTGCCCTTGAAAATGAAATAGCTGGTACCGTATCGGCCGGTGCGGCTAATGCTCGTGCAACTGTCCCAATAGGGAATACACCAGGAAATATGCCCCTCCAGCACCGACACCGCGAAGGTTGCGTGAATGGTGACCAGCGGCGTCAGCGTGGCGGCGAGCGCCAGCCACCACAGGGGGATGCCATTCCTCACGGAGGTCATAACGTTATTCTCTCATTACAAAATAGTTGGAAAATCGAGTGCTTGCAGACTGTCATCTATAATAGATTAGCAACGTATTACTCATTCGCGATGACTTTGTGCGCATCATTCAGTCGCTTCTCTACCTGATTTCGGTTCCACATGATAAGACGACACCCTCTGCTTCAACTGCTTGCAGTCGCCCTACTTTTACCCTTCGGTTTTGCCAATGCTGTGGGTCAGCCGCCTAACATCGCGTTCTATTACGGTAACGAAGCCCCAATAGGCAGCTTGATGGCCTACGACTGGGTGGTACTGCAACAGGATCAGGCCAGCGATGCACGTATCGACCTGCTGACCGAAGCCCGCACAACGCCCATTGCCTACGTCAGTGTCGGAGAGATGGCCCGCAGCCACCGCCTGTTCGCAAGCCTGCAGAACAGCTGGCTGATCGGCAAGAACCCGGCCTGGTCGAGCGCAGTGCTGGACCTGCGCAACCCCGAAGTCCGCGCCTTTCTGCTGGACAACCTCATTGACCCGGCCTTCGAACGCGGCTTTCAGGGGGTGTTTCTCGATACTCTGGACAGCTTCACGCTTGCCGCCAGTGGCGAAGCGCAAATGCAAGCCTTCGCCGAAGCCCAGACAAAACTGATTTCAGACATCCGCGCCAGGCACCCGAATGGCAAGATCATCCTCAACCGCGGTTTCCACCTGCCGGACAGCGTTATCGGCCAGGTCGACGGGCTTGCCCTGGAGTCCTGGCGTAATGGCTACAACGCCAAGGACAAGCGTTATTACAAAGTCTCTGAAACGGATCGCCAGTGGCTGGACAAACAGCTACAACGCTGGCGTGAGGCACGACCTGACATGCCCCTGATTGCCATCGATTACGTCGCGGACGCCTCCCAGGCCGAGGAACTAGCAGGCCAGCTACGTCGCGACGGTTTCGTGCCCTGGGTGGCCAACCCGGCCCTTGATCGCCTCAGCCCGTCCAAACCCGTCCAGGTGAAACGCCACGTTCTGGTGATTCATGACTTGCCGGAATTCAACATGGACCGAAGCGCTGCCCATCGTTTTGGTGGCATTATCCTGGAGCGTTCTGGATTCATCCCACAGTATCATTCCGCGCTAGAGCCCCTGCCAACGGAGCCCACCGAAGACCGGTATGCGGGTATTCTGGTGTGGTGGGAAACCGGGGATCGCCACAGCGGCCTTTGTTCATGGCTTGCCCGGCAGCAGGACAAGGGCGTACCCGTGGTGCTGATGGGGCTGATTCCCGGCAACCCGGCGTGCAGCGGCGTGATGGCCGCCAGCAGTACCGCTGTGCCTGCTGCGCCTCTGAGTCATGAGCGCGCACACCCATCGGTGACCAACTACGAAGGTAGGCGGCTTCCTTCCCTGACCACACAGGCCATGCCGAAAGTAGAAGGACACACGCCCTGGCTGACCATCACTGACGCGCAGGGCCAGCAATTCTCGGCCATCTACACCCATGACAAAGGCGGCGTGGCCTCAGCGCCCTTCCTGTTCGAAACCGGACCCGACGACGAAGCCTACTGGCTGTTCAATCCCTTCGAGTTTATCCAGCAGGCCTTCAGTGCACCTGCCATGCCGGTAATTGATACCACCACGGAGAATGGCCGCCGCATACTCACCGCCCACATTGACGGCGATGGCTTCGTCTCGCGGGGGGAATTCCCCGGCAGCCCGCTGAGCGCCCAGGTCATCCAGGATGAGATTCTGTCACGGTATGAGGTGCCCCACACCGTTTCGGTCATCGAAGCGGAAGTTTCACCCGAGGGCCTATACCCGCGCGCCAGTAAAGAGGCAGAACGCATCGCCAGGGCCATATTCGGAATAAATTCGGTGGAAGTTGCATCTCATACCTACAGTCATCCGTTCTTCTGGCAATCGATAGAAGGTGGCCCCGCACCGAGGCTTGAAAACACACTGTATGGCTATTTCATGAACATCCCGGATTACCAGGCTTCCCTTGAACGCGAAATCGAAGGCTCGGTGGGATACATCAATCAACGCCTGGCCCCGGCGAACAAGCCCGTATCGGTGTTCCTCTGGACAGGCGACGCCCGGCCCGGCGCCAATGCGCTGAAACGGGTTCGGGAAGCCGGTCTGGTCAACGTCAATGGCGGCAACACCAAGCCATTGCCTTACGCTTCCGAACTGGCGGATACCTGGCCCGATGCCAGGCCGGTAGGCGATGAGTTGCAAGTGTACGCACCGGTGATGAACGAAAACGTCTATACCAACAACTGGACAGGCCCCTATTACGGGTTTCGCAATGTGACGGACACTTTCCGAATCCTTGAGGACAAAGGCCGGCTGAAACCCATGGGCATTTACTACCACTTCTATTCGGGCACCAAACCCGAGGCCCTCGGAGCCTTACATGAGGTCTACAAATACGCCCTAGATCAACCCGTCACACCGCTCTATCTCAGCGACTACGCCAAGCGCGTGCAAACCCTCTATTACTCGGCGTTGCTCAGGGACGATAACGGTGGCTGGCACTGGCGCGGTATTGGCCAACCCCACACCGTCACCATTGAGCAGGACCGGTTTCCCGACCTGGAGAGAAGCACTGGCGTCGCCGGTTTCCACGATGCTGCCGGCCACCGCTACGTGCATCTGACCGGTGATTCGCCCCGCCTGCTCCTGACCGACTCCGCCCCGAAAGGCCCCTGGCTGGCCCACGCCAATGGGGTACTTACCCAATGGCAGCGCGAGCAGGTAGCCGGGAAATGGCGGATAACGCTGGGTTTGCAAAGCCATCGGAACGTGGAATTCACCCTTGCCGGAACCCGCCGATGTACAACCAGCGGCGGTTCGGCACGGATGTCACGGTCGGGTGAACAGGTGCGGATTGTTCTCAGCAGCCGGCAAACAGAATCCCTGATGCTGGAGTGCCAATAGCGTTATGCGTCGGAACAGGGAGTCCTTTTTCAGCTTGCCCGCGCTGGTCCTTATGGGAGCGCTTATCGCGCTGGCGTTGTATCTGCTGTTTCCGCGACAGGCAGTGTTCGAGAACCCGGAGTACCTTGAAACGCCAGACGCCCTTTCCATCGCCTATCTGGAAGTGCTACTGCGTTCGGATTCAGACAACGTTCCCTTACGCCTCAGCCTGGCCCGGGCCCTGAGCACAACCGGCCAACTGGAACGCGCAGACCAGGTACTGGCCCCCTTGATGGCACAACAGACGGTGCCGGAGGAGGCCTTTGAGTTTTACCTGGAACTGCAGGCTCAACGCCTGTTTGCAATCCCAGAAGGCCCCCGGAGGGAGGCCCGGAAAGACCAACTCTTTGCCGACGCCCAGGCGCTGGTCCGCCAATCCTATGAACCGGAACGCATTCTGGAGCTCTTAAGGCCAGCCTCCAGCTGGCTGAGCCAGCCCCGTTACCTGACACTGCTGCAAGGCGTCGAGGACCGGATGACCAGCCCCGGCCAACGGCTTCAACTGGCCCGTGAAATCGCTCGGCTGGAGGAAGCAGAGGGTCGGCCTGGAATGGCTGCAGCGACCTTGCGCCCTTATATTGACACCGTCCGCCCCGAGGCCCGCGATGAGTTCATCGACAACATCATTCGCCTGGAGCTTGCCGGCGGCAATCCAAAAGCGGCGCTGGCACTCTTCAAGCAAAAGCTCCCGGACACCCGGATGTCGGAACCAGCACAGACCGAAGGTATCCGGCTGGCAAGACTGGCTGGTTCGGCTACGGACGAAGCCACCTGGATTCGGCAACGGGCGGACCGGCATCCCGACAACACAGAGTTCCAGCGAGAATTGCTGGCCTTTCAACTCGCCGCCGGGAATCTGAAAGCAGCGCTCAATGCTATCCGGAGGCTACAGAAGACACCGGACAGACTCACTCGCGAAGATCGGCAAACCATTGCTCAAGTGCTGGAGTGGAACGGCCTGCCGCAGGAAGCGCTGCCTGTATGGGTGTCCCTCTATCAACAAACCGGTTCCGCGCAAGCCTTCCAACGATCGGTGGATCTGGCGCGCGGACTCTTCCAGTGGGACACACTGCGAATGCTGTTAACCGAGGGGGCCAGGCAGGAGCGTTTGCAACCGGAAGGCTATATCACCCTGGCCGACGCATTGGTGGGTTCCGGGCGTTTCAATGATGCAAGGGAATGGCTAACGGAAGGCCGATCACGATTTCCCCGGTCCGACACGCTTAGGGAACGACTACTGACGCTGCTGGTTAACCTGCGTGATTTCCCCGCCGCCATTGAACTGCTGGAAAACGAGCCACGGTTATCCGACGCCGACCGCATACAACTGGCCTCTCTTTACTGGCGCACACGGCAACCTGAACGCGCCCTGGCGCTGTTGAATTTCGAGCCGCAAGACCGGCAACTGGCCGAGACAGTTCAAATCATGCGGATGGACCTGGCCAACAGCCTGGGTAGAACCGACATCCTGAAGCGGGATTATGAAAGTCTCCTGGCCAGAAGCGACTCTGAGCTTACGCCGAATTTAAAGGAGCGCCTGCTCAACCTGGCAGCCCTTTTCGAGGACTACCCAAGGGCCCTGTCGTTGAGCGAACATCTTTTCCTTGAAACCGGGGAACCCCGGTTCCTGGCCGCTATCGCTGAATACCAGTTGGCGCTCGGGCAATGGCAGGAACTGGAGCAAACCCTCGAACGCTGGCAAACGGACGTTCCCACTGCCCGCAACAACCCGCGCTACTGGTCACTTCGGGCATTGATTCACCAGCGCAACGACGAGGTCCTGGCAGCAAACGATGCCTACCGCGCCGCGTGGGAGTTGGCACCCGACGATGAGAACCTGATGATCAGTTGGGCCTGGCTGCAACTTGCCAATACGGAACAGTTCGCCGACACCCTTCCGGCCCTGCTGGCCCGAATCGGTGATACACCTTCTCCCGCCGCCTATCCGGTCCTGGCGTACGGTTACAGTGCCCTGGGCCAGCCGAGACGGGCTCTGAACTGGTTTCGTCAGGGTATGGATACCCGCAGTGATGACATTGAGTGGCTTCTGGCGACGGCAAGACTGCTGGATCAGACCGGTGCACCCGGCACCGCAACCGATCTTCGCCAAAAGGCCGCGAAAAGATTACAGGAAGACCCATCCACCCGCTCCAGCCGCTTTGCGGTGTACAGTGAGGAAGGGCTGCTCAAACTGGCCTGGCAAACCTTGGCGACCTTTCCTCGCAGCGGCGAAGGCGACGACCCTGACCAGAGGGGATTACGCGAAACCCTGGCGTACTTTGCGTCCAATCAGGGTGACACGCTGGTCGCGGAGGCCCTGCTACCGGCACCGGACGGCCGAAACGCAGCGGTGCGCCAACGCATCGGACAAACCCTACGGTCTGCGCCGGAAAACCGCGAACAACAGACAGGCCGCTATGTTCGGCAGCTTGATCGACTCAACAGTCCGATGACGGCGGAACAACAGAGGGTGACGATGCAGGACACGGTAAATCTACACCAGACGTTCAACCGTGCCATTCAAGTGGGCAGCCGCTGGCAGAACCTGGGTAACTTTACCGTTCAGCGCAGCGGGATAACCGGGCAGTTCAGCGAAGACGAGTTTCGCTGGAAATTGTCTGCCAGCACTCTCAAGGCGAGCGATTCCGGGCGACTGATAAGCACCCCCGGTCGCAGCAGCGAGACTTCTTTCGAGGTGGACAGGCGCTCAGGCAATAGCGCCTGGTCGCTATCGGTCAGCCAGTTGCCACGCTACCAGCAGGATGACCTGGCCATCAGCGCTGCCTTCGACCAGCAATGGTCTGACCGCATCGCCTTCGGCGCCGGCTACCATTTCCAGGAACGCACACCGGACAGCGCCGAAGCCTGGTGGCTGACCCGCCGCGACCGCGCCTACGCCAGCGCCAGCTACACCCCTTTCTCCCGGCTTAACCTGAATGCCCAACTTGAGCAACTGACGGTCAACAGCCTGGAGAACGATCAACTGGCGGACGGCTACGGGCTGGACCTGAATGCCACCTACACCATTTTTCGCAATGACCCGGCCTGGATTATCAGCGCCGGTTATCGAAACCAGCAGCTATCCCTGGCCGAAACCCTGCCCTCATCCACCCTTGCGGCACTGGATCAGCCACTGGAAACCGCCAGCCTGCTGACCGAGGAGTATGAACGTATCGGTGTGGGCACACGTTGGTTCCATGGCTCACCCCACGCTCTGTATCGCTCGACACCCTCACCCCGCGCATTTCTCGGTTTGGACGCCGGTTATGTATTATCCACTTCAACGGCGGAAATCGGTGTGGAAGTGGGCCTGGGTTGGCGGGTGCTGGGGGATGATGAACTGGCCCTGTCTGGACGCTGGTCGTCGGAAGGGCTGGACGGCAACGGCCGAACCGAATTCAATCTTACGTACACGATTTACCCTGGTCGCTGAAGGAGACTGTTATGAAAACACTACGCCATAGCCTCTGGCTCACCCTGTTACTTCTGGCTGGCTGTTCGGTTATCCAGAGCCAGGAGGGCTCGCCGATTCCGAAGGATGGACAGTTTGCGGTGCTGCCGCTGATCAACCTGTCACAGACACCCCAGGCCGGAGACCAAGCCGCCAGTGTGCTGTCCGCGATCCTGAGAGCCAAGGGCAGCGAAAACGTGACCCTCTACCTGCCCGATGACCGCAACCCCCTGCTGTACGAAAGCAGTGAACGACAGCAAACAGCTCTCGCCACGGCCCGCAACGATGGCGCGGACTACCTGTTCACGGGCACCGTGGAAGAATGGCGCTACAAAAGTGGGCTGGATGGCGAGCCCGCCGTAGGCATTACCCTGGAAATACGCAACGCAGACGACAATCGCGTAGTGTGGTCCGGCACCTCGGCCCGCACGGGATGGGGTCGTGAAAGCCTGAGCGTGGCGGCCCATAAGGTTCTGGACGAGCTGGCCAACGCCATGCCACTGATCGAAAGCCAATAATACCGCCTGAGCAACAGGGTTCACTATGGACGAAGCAGAGCAGATAACGGGCGAGAAGGTACGGGTACCCATTGCACTGAAGTGGCTGGAAACCCTGCTGATTACCGCGTTTTTCCTGGCCTTTAGCGTTTGGCACCGGCCGGATGATCCGTTCTATCTGACGGGAAACTTTCCCTGGCCCGTGCTGGGACCGCTACTGGTAGGCCTGAGGTACGGCTTTTTCATGGCGCTGATTTCAGCCCTGATCATCATCGCCGCCCTGGGTTTTCACTTGCGGTTTGAGATCACCAGCGGCACCCGTGATTTTCCCTACGTGTGGACCACCGGGGTACTCGGCATCAGCCTGTTGGCGGGTGAGTTTCGGGACTACTGGGGCCGCCAGCAGCAAAAACTGGAAGCGAGCAACGACTACCGCGGTTCCCGCCTGGAAGAGTTCACCCGCAACTACTATCTGCTCAAGGTGTCCCATGACCGACTCGAGCAACAACTGGCCGGCAGTTCCAGCAGCCTGAGAGAGGCGCTTAGACGCCTGTACGCACAGATTGGCGAAGCCGATCAGGCCGGCCTGAATCAGGAGACGGCCTCATTGATGCTCCAGCTACTGGGGCGTTACGGACAACTGCAGATTGCCGGCATCTACGCCGTCAATAATGGCGTACCCGAACCGGAACCACTGGCAACGGTCGGTCGCTTCCGCAAGGTGGACCTGAAAGATCCACTGCTGCTGCACGCACTGGCGGAACGGAAACTGGTGTCGGTGCAGACTGAGTTCCGCCAGCGTATGGGCGACCTCGACACCGATCTGCTGGCAGCCATTCCCCTGATTGACTCCGAAGATCGCTTTATCGGCCTGTGTGTTATCGAGGCCATGCCCTTTTTCAGCTTCGAGGCTCGCTCGTTGCGACTGCTGGCGATCCTGGCCGGGCACATGGCAGACATCGCCCATGAACACTCGGAAATACAGGCCGGCGGATCACCGGAATGGCGTTACTTCCGGCGCCATCTGGCCCGTGCAGGCCGCGACGCGGAATTCTTCAACCTACCCGCAGCGATGGTGGGCTTGCCGCTGGCCGACAGCCGCAATGGCCAGTTGATTGCCGACCATATTCAAAAAGTCCGCCGGGGCCTTGATGTGATTGCCGAGCATCGGGCCGGCAATCAGCGCTACATCGTTGTTTTGATGCCGCTCACCGATGAACTGGGCCTGGCCGGCTATCTACAACGGCTGGACGACGGACTGAGGGAACAGCTGGGGTTGCATGCCAGTGACCTGGTGACACCGCAAACCCTGCAAGTCCGTAATCGGGCCCAGGCCGATGAGTGGGTGCAGGCCTTCCTGTTCGACAACCAGGGAGAGCACAACCAGGGAAAGAACAGCCATGGCCAATAGCTGGTTTGCACTGCTCGCCCTGGCGCTGGAAACCGGCGGCGTCACCGGACTGCTATCACCCACCGCCGGCAACCTTGAGCTGGCCGCTTACCTGATCGCCCATGCCATGGCCTGTGCGCTGCTCACCCTGATCCTGCTGCCATTGATGCCGTCGCGCTATCGCGGGCAGCCCATTACCACAGGTGTCTTCCTGTTCACCCTGCAGTTTGCCATCCCTTTCATTGGCAGCGTGGGCCTGGTACTGGGCATGTTGCTGGCACTGTATCTACCGCGGTCCAGTCGCGACATACCCTGGCAGGAAGTGGACATCCCCGAACTGCCATTCCAGCCGATCGATATGGATCTACAGGTGGTTTACAGCCAGGGCGGCCTTCGCCAGGTACTGCGCGAAGCCATTAGCACCGACAAACGCCTGAAAGCACTGATGGCCACTCGCCAGATGAACGACCGGGACGCCATTGAAATTCTGCGTGAAGCTCTGAAAGACCCGTCTGACGATGTGCGATTGCTGGCCTATTCCATGCTTGAGCAAAAAGAGAAAACCCTGGCCCAACGGGCCGGCACTCTCCAGCAGTCACTGCAGAACGCCGACGACCTGACCAGTGTTTCCCTTCAGCGGAGGCTGGCACAGGTTTGGTGGGAAATGGCTTATCTGGGCCTGGCCCAGGGCGGCCTGCGACACTACTACCTGGACAGTGCGGGGAAACTGCTACGACGACTGGTGGCCCGACGCTCCCAACACAACGACTGGCGCCTGCTCGGCCGTGTGGAACTCGCCCTGGGTAACATCGACAACGCGGAAGAGGCCTTCCGTTCGGCGCTTGCCGGCGGCTCGTCACCGGAATTGATCATGCCCTACCTGGGGGAAGTCGCGTACCTGCGCCGGGACTTTGCTCAGGTGCGCCAACATCTTTCGGCCTGCCCTCTTGAGCGTTTCCACCCCGCCAACCGACCGGTTATCGAGTCATGGTTATGACATTACCCAAAACCAGCGTAACCCCCAAAGCTGACATCGCCCTGTTGCTGGAAGGCACCTATCCGTTCATCCGGGGCGGGGTGTCCTCCTGGGTGCACCAGGTCATTACCGGCTTGCCGGAATACACCTTCGCCCTGATCTTTCTGGGCGGCGACCGCGCACATTACGGCGAGCAACAGTATGTCCTGCCAGACAATGTCACTCACCTGGAATGCCACTACCTGATGGACACCGAAGCTGCTGGCAAACCCCGGCCACGTCGGGGTAACAAGGCCGCCTTCGAGGCCCAGAAGTGCCTGCACGAGCAGTTCAAGTCCGAAAAGTCAGTACCGCCAGACATCCTCCACAAGGTGTTTGCCGACCTGGGCCAGAAGCAGGGTATCAGCCGTGACGACTTCCTCTACAGTGAAGAAAGCTGGGAGATGATTGACGAGAACTACCGTAAATACTGTACGGAGCCGTCCTTTGTCGACTATTTCTGGTCGATCCGTATCATGCACGCGCCATTGTTCCAGCTCGCCGAAGTGGCGCGAAAGATGCCGGCCGTGCGCATGCTGCATTCCATTTCCACCGGTTACGCGGGCTTGCTCGGCGCCATCGCCAGCGAGCAGCGGGGCATTCCCTTCGCGCTCAGTGAACATGGCATCTACACCAAGGAACGCAAGATTGACCTCTCCCAGGCCCAGTGGATTCACGACCCCACGGACCAGGTCAGCGGTACGCTGAATGAGCAGTTGGGATACATTCGCCGGCTCTGGATCCGTTTTTTCGAGGCCCTTGGACGACTGGCCTACCAGCAGGCGGACCCGATCGTGTCGCTATACCAGGGCAATCAGCAACGGCAGTTTCAGGACGGTGCACCGCCTGAACGTACCTGTATCATTCCCAACGGCATTGAGCCCACCCGCTTCGACGCCGCAAGGAAGGCCCGCCCCGACCACATCCCGAAAGTGCTGGGACTGGTCGGGCGGGTCGTTCCCATCAAGGATATAAAAACCTTTATCCGTGCCATGCGCTCGGTCAGCGAAACCATTCCCGACGTGGAGGGCTGGATCGTCGGTCCGGAAGACGAGGACGAAACCTACGTACGCGAGTGCAAGGAACTGGTGGATAGCCTGGGCCTCAACCAACGAGTGAAATTCCTGGGATTCCAGAACGTCAACGACATTCTTCCTCAGCTTGGACTGATGGTACTGACGTCTATTTCCGAAGCGTTGCCGCTGGTAATCCTGGAGGCCCACGCTGCGGGCCTGCCCTGCCTGGCTACCGATGTGGGCGCTTGCCGCGAATTACTGGAAGGCGCCAGCGACGAAGACCGTGCACTGGGCGCCAGCGGTGCTGTGGTGCCCATCGCAGATCCTGAAGCGACCGCGCGGGAAGCGGTGCGGCTGCTGTCGAACCCCGAGCAATGGCAACAGGCTCAGAAAGCGGGGCTGGAGCGGGTACAGAAGTTCTATACCCTGGAAAGCATGTTCGGGGCCTACCGCTCCATTTACAACAAGGGGCTGAACGGCTAATGGCAGGCATCGGTTTCGAGATACGCCGCATCCTCAAGCGCGACAGTTTCCTGAACCTGTTCGAGGCCTACGGCCTGGCCGGTATCATCAGCTCCGGCCCCTGGGTGCTGTCGGTGCTCGGCGTCATGATGATCGGGGTGATCAGTTTCACACTGGCGGTATCTGATACCGAGGTGGTTCAGTTCCTGGTATCGGTGACCTACCTGATGGCCGTCTCTCTGACCCTGTCGGGCCTGTTCCAGCACGTCTTCACCCGCTGGGTGGCAGACCGGCTGTACGCCAAGCGCAATGACCTGATCCTGCCCAATTTGATGGGGCTGATCTGGGTCACTACGGTACTGTCATTGGGGCTGGGGTTGATGGCCATGGTGCTGTTCTTCAGCGACACTTCGGTGCTGTACCGCCTGCTGATGCTGGCCAACTTTGTCGTGCTGTGTAACCTGTGGCCGGTGACAATCTTCCTGTCCAGCATGAAGTCCTATCGTCGCATTGTGGTGGTGTTTGCGCTGGGTTACGCCACCGCCGTAGTCAGCTCCATGGTGCTGTCACAATTTGGCCTTGAGGGGTTGCTGGCCGGCCTTCTTCTGGGCCACAGCCTGCTTTTCTTCAGCTTCTTCTACACCATTATCCGGCAGTATCCGGGTGACCACTTCATCCGATTTGATTTTACCCGGCGGCGGCAGATTTTTCCGGCGCTGATCCTCACCGGCCTGCTGTTCAATGCGGCGGTGTGGGCCGACAAATTCATCTTCTGGTTTCACCCGGACACCTCACAGCCTATTATCGCCAGCCTGCGCGCGTCGGTGATCTACGACTTGCCCATCTTCCTGGCTTACCTCTCGATTATCCCCGGTATGGCGGTCTTTCTGGTTCGCATGGAAACCGACTTTGCCGAGGCCTACGAGCGTTTCTACAACGCGGTACGGGAGGGCGACACCCTGGAACGGATCAATCGCTTCCGGGACCAGATGGTCATCGTGGCCCGCAACGGAATCTACGAGATCTTCAAGGTGCAGGGGCTGACGGTCATCGTAATCTTCCTCTGGAGCGAGGAAATCCTGGCGGCCATCGGAATATCCCCTCTGTACCTGCCGCTATTCCACATTGACCTGGTCGCCGTTGGCATCCAGTTACTGTTGCTGGCGATCCAGAACGTGCTGTTCTACCTCGACGCACGAGGCATTAACGTCACTCTTTGTGCACTGTTTTTCTTCGGCAATATTGCGTTTACGTTCATCACCATCGAACTGGGAGCGTCTTTCTACGGCTATGGTTTTGCCGCCGCCGCCCTGCTCGCAGCGCTGACCGGCCTGTGGCTGCTGTCGCGCAAGTTCGACAAGCTGGAGTACGAAACCTTCATGTTGCAGGGACGGTAGCGCATGCTAGGCTGAAATGACCGGCACGTTTTCTTTTGGTTACAGCATTTGACACTATTTTAGGATTCAAGCGATACACGGGCGTAGCGTTCACTCATACTTTGGTTGAGGCGCACAAACCCGGAGTTTGATCGGGCGATCGCGCCAATCCTGGCTTCGAGAAAATCTACTATGCCAATGGGCCGCGA
The DNA here is from genome assembly GCF_042604615.1 of Marinobacter sp. M5B. Lineage (NCBI taxonomy): Bacteria > Pseudomonadati > Pseudomonadota > Gammaproteobacteria > Pseudomonadales > Marinobacteraceae > Marinobacter > Marinobacter sp. M5B. Next base: position 373,734 of record NZ_CP156894.1, on the reverse strand, counting down.
AGACATCATAGAGACTGAAATCCCGGTATCCCAACTGGCAATAGGGATGCATGTGATTCGTCTGGACCGGCCGTGGGAAGATACCGATTTCCTGCTGCAGGGCTTCATTCTTCAGACTGAGGAAGATGTGCTTGCCGTGCAGCAACAGTGCGAAACGGTCATCGTGGAAGGACGTGTACAAGTCGCTCCAACTGCCGAGAGACACGCGCCGGTGAGCCGACGTAAAACATCGGCTAAAACCAGCAAGCCCAACGTTTCTCAACAGCCTTCGGCCATCCCCAAGCGGAAAGTCACCTACGTCAATAAAGTGGACGCCAGCCGGGAAATGGCAACGGCACGGATGAACTATGCCGATGCCAAAGCCACGGCTAAAAACATCATGTCCAGCCTGCGGCTCGGGCGGACCCTGGAAATGAACCAGATCCACCAGGTGGTGGATGATTGCGTGGATAGCGTACTGCGCAACGACAATGCTCTGCTACTGCTCACCAAGATCAAAAACAAGGACGAATACACGGCCGAACACTGCATCAACGTATCAATCCTGTCAGCTGCGTTTGCCAAGCACCTGGGGCTGCTGGAAGGCGAGATTCGCACTGTGGCACTGTGTGGCCTGCTTCACGATGTCGGCAAGATGCGCATTGATGACGAGATCCTGAACAAGCCCGGGGCCCTCACGCCCGAAGAGTTCGCGGTGATGAAAAACCACACCACTTTTGGTCGCGATGTGCTTGCGGCACTCCCCCGACTGGCACACGCGGCCGTTGATGTTGCTTATTCCCATCACGAACGAATGGATGGCAAGGGCTATCCACGAGGCCTGTCCGGGCAGCAGATTCCACTGTTCGCGAAAATCGTGGGGCTGGTCGACACCTACGACGCCATCACCAGCTCCCGGGTTTACGACAAGGGGCGGGCGTCCATGGAAGCGTTGCAGATTATCCACCGCAACAAGGGCGCCCAGTTCGATGCGGAGCTGGCGGTGGAGTTTATCCGCATGGTTGGCGTTTACCCGCCCGGTTCCATCGTGGAAATGACCAACGGTGAGGTAGGCATCGTAGTGGCCACCCATCCCACCAGTAAACTCAAACCGCGGGTGCTGCTTGTGCGAGACGCAAACAAGCAGCCGCTGGCCATCTTTCGCGAAGCAAACCTGTTAAAAGAAACGCAGGACAGCTCCGGACAACCCTACAAGATTGCCCGGGAAGTGCCGGACGAGAGCTTCGGCATCGTAATGAAGGACTTCATCGAACAGGGCATTCTCAACCGTAAAGCACCGGACGTGTCAGCTTCGGTCGATGACGGCCATGGTGAGTCTTGAGATACAGGTCAGCTTGCCTTCCTCGTTTTCCAGCTTTATTTCCCAGACCTGCGTTGTGCCGCCGATATGAACCGGGCGTGCGGTTCCGTATACCCAGCCCTTGGTAACGGAGCGGATGTGGTTGGCGTTGATGTCCAGCCCCACAGCAATCTGGTTCTCCTTGCGCAAGCAATAATTGGCCGCCATGCTCCCCAGGGTCTCCGCCAACACCACTGACGATCCACCATGGAGAATGCCAAACGGCTGAACCGTGCGTTCATCGACCGGAATCCGGCCAATCACGTAGTCATCACCAATCTCCACGTATTCAATACCCATGGTCTCGACAGCGGTGTTTTTACTGGCTTCGGCCATTTGTTCGAGGGTGGGGATACTGCGGGTCCAGATTGCCATCGACTGCTACCTCCTAGTGTTGTGGGCCCTGTAAGCTGAGGGGCCCCAAAGCTCTTTAGTGTATACAGATAGGTAGCGAACGACCATAGGGTGGGTATCCAATAAACGTATGCCATCAGGCAAGATCAACCACACTCCAAATTGTTATTGATAATCGTTTGCATTAAAGATTATTACTGCTAGTCTTTCAGTGAGTCGATGCAAACAGGAGACGGTGTGATGAGCCGAGCAGCAACTCAACTGGCCGGCAACGCCAGCAGCATTTTTCAGGCGTGGCTGGATCTGAAACAGCAGTCCCGCCACGACACGAAGCGCCCAGCCACCCAGGCCAGTCACTCGACCGGCGTCAGAGCTCTTCCCAGGCCGGGAACGGATCGTTGAGCGTTTGCCAAAACGCCTTCCCTGCCAACAACTGCTCCTGATCCACCAGTAGGTCAGTCACACTTCGCTTTTCTTCTTCCCCCAAGGTCTATCTCTGGGTTGAGCACAAAAGGCAAAAGCTTGGCTTTCGAATTCGTTATGTTATAACATAACATTAATGTCGAAATCGGCAATTGAATGGGTAATGAAGGGAAAGGGCTGGTCCACAGGTCGCCTTCACCTGGCCGCCATCCACGGTTGGTTCTGGCGCTGGACTGGCTTTGAGCTACCTCTGAAACGAAATGTTATAACATTTAACACAACAAGGAGTTTGGAATGACAATTCAAGACAATTCGAAAGCCGAACGGAATTGGGCTCTTTCAGGCCGTTCATCCATGGCCATCGCCTTTTCCGCCATCCTGATCGCAGGGTGTGGCGGCAGCAGTTCGGATGACGATGATTCCCATGAGCATACCGACATCGATACCGCCGGCCGTCTAGCGCTGTTCGATACTGACGCTAATGCCGTAAAGGTGTTGGACATCGACGACAACGGTCAAACCCTGGCCACGTTTGAACTGACGGGGGAAGCCCCCAGACTGTTCAGCAGCCCCGATAGCCGCTATGGGGTCGTTATTCAGCGTGGCGACGATCTGGTTTCTTTTTTCGACAGTGGTCTGTATACCGAGGACCACGGCGACCACATGCATGATTACGCGGAAACGCCAACCAAGCTCAACCTGACGTTGAACGATAACCGCCCCACTCACTACTCGCTGGGCGACGATCGGGGCATCGTTTTCTTTGATGGCTCAGACGCCGCCAGCTCCAAAGTCACCGTGTTCACCGACGAGTCGCTGGGTGGAGGAACCGCCGAAGCCTCCCTGGATCTGGACAACAACATGCACGGCGTTGCCAAACTTGCGGATAGCAAACTGTTCGTTACATACCGCGATGCCTCTGTCACCGACACCACCTTGCCCAGCCAGGTCGAGCGCTACGATTTCGCCAACGGCGCATTCGCGTTCGAGGAACGCTACAGCGAAACCTGCCCCCGGCTCCACGGTGCAGCGGCCAACGATCACGTTGTCGCCTTTGGGTGCAGCGATGGCGTCCTGGTCATTGATCTGCACGGCGTCTCTTATCCGGCGACCAAGCTTGGCAACCCTGACACCCTGGAAGACGGCAGCCGGATCGGCACACTGGCGAGCCACCACAACGTTGAGGAAATGGTCGGCATTGCCGGTGATCAACTGTTTGTGATCGATGCAGAAGCGGCCACAGATAACTACAGCGAACTCGCGCTTGAAGACGGCGTTGGCCGTATCGCCCAGGGCTTTGATGCCCACGGCGAGGTTTTCTATGTCATGGGCGACGACGGCAAGCTGCGGATTTTCCATCCGTCCGACGAATGGGCCCTGGCCGCAACCCTTGATATCACGCCCCCTCTGGCGGAGACGGATGCGGCTCCAGCCATCGCACAGTCCGCGTCGGAAGACCGCTTGTTCGTGCTGAACCCCAACGATCAGACCATCATCGAGATAGACACACACGACGGTGACATCGTTCGCACGATCACTCTGGACTTCGCCGCATCCGGACTGGTCTGGCTTGGCTTGCCAGACCACGATCACGATCACGAAGAATGACACCAGAGAACGCTCCATCCGCACACAATCCTGCAGTCAGAGGACCTCTATGACACACCGATACATTGGTGCCAGCGCTCTCGCGCTGGCTCTGTTCCCGCTCGCCACCATCCAAGCCAACCAGGCCAACGAACTGAACCCTGACGTCAGCGTGATCCTGGACGGCTATTACAAACAGAACCAGACGGCCCTGTCACACCGTGATCAGGGTTTTGGTCTTGGTCATACCGAACTGTCCCTGTCTTCGCCCATCGATGATCTGTTCGAGGGCCGTCTGACAGCGGTTCTGGAAGATCACGAAGGTGAAACCGAACTGGAGCTTGAAGAAGCCTTCCTGCAGACCACCGGCATGCCCTACAACCTTAGTGTTCGCGGCGGGCGGTTTCTGTCTCAGGTGGGTTACCTGAACAGTCGCCACCTCCACGAGGACGACTTCGTCGAACGCCCTGCCGTGTATCGAGCCCTGCTGGGAAGCCATTATTTCGACGATGGCCTGCGCCTCAACCTGTTACTTCCCACGCCTTTCTATTGGCAGATTGGCGCTGAGGCCTTTGATGGCGGCAGACTCTCCGAAGGTGACGAAGACATTGGCGTGTATACCGTCAATACACGAGTCGGGGGCGACCTCTCCCGGTCACAGAGTTGGCAGGCGGGCTTCTCGTATCTGAACAACCGTCAGACTCACAGCGAAGCCCACGAGGAGCACGATGACCATGATCATGAGGGAGACCACAGTGGGCACTCTCATGGTGCCGGCTACACTGGCGAAAACCTCTACATCACCGATCTGGTGTGGAAATGGGCCCCCGGAGGCAACAACCGCCAGCAGCAACTGACCCTGAGTGGTGAATACCTGTACGCCGACAACCTGAATGAGCATGCCACCTCGGACGATGTTCATGAAGGGTGGTATGCGTCGGCGGTATACCAGTTCGCCCCCCAGTGGTCCACGGGTGCCCGCTACGGACAGGTGGAACTCCAGGACGCTCACGGCGACCACTTTCATCATCAGGAACTGAAGGAAACGGACGTCATGCTGGCCTGGTCACGCTCGCACTTCTCAACGGTACGGCTGCAGTACACGCACCAGGAGGCAGAAGGATTTGAGCAAGCCGACAATACCGTCATGCTGCAATACGTAATGAGCTTCGGAGCACATGGTGCCCATGGATTTTAAGCGGTTACTATCGGGCGTCCTGCTGGGGCTGGTCATAACGCCAGCCCAGGCAACTCTCAACGTGTTTGCCTGCGAGCCGGAGTGGGAAAGCCTTGTACGGGCCCTGGTTCCGGATGCGGACATTCACACGGCGACCACGGCTATGCAGGATCCCCACTATATTGAAGCCAGGCCAAGCCTGATTGCAGCCATGCGACGTGCCGACCTTGCCGTCTGTACCGGCGCGTCGCTGGAGGCCGGCTGGCTACCAGCCCTGATCAGCAGGGCATCCAACCAGGACGTACAACCCGGGAAACCGGGATTGTTCTTTGCGGCAGAACAGGTCCACCTGCATCAGCCTCACCAACATGTAGACCGCAGCATGGGCGACGTCCATCCGGAAGGCGATCCACACATCCATCTGGACCCACAACGTGTGCCAGTGATCCTGAATGCACTGGCAGACAGAATCGTTGATCTTGCGCCCAAACAAACCAATGGTATCCGTTTGCGCCAGCAACAATGGAAGGTTCACTGGCATCTGAAAGCCGCACAATGGCGTGACGCAGCGCGGCATTTGGAAGGCATGTCTGTGGTGGTTCAACACTCCACTTTCGGATACCTTCTGCGTTGGCTTGGCATTGACACTGCCGTTGACCTGGAACCCAAACCGGGGCTGCCTCCAAGCGCATCCCACCTGAGCAATGTGCTTTCAGACCCGGTGATTCCAGAACTGGCGTTGATCCTGATTGCCACTTACCAGGACGAGCGTCCCGCACACTGGCTAGCCGAGAAGGTCAATCTTCCGGTTGAAGTGCTCCCCAGCACCGTCACCAATGACGCGGACACCGATCACCTTGCGGCGCTGATCAGCCACATCATTGGTCGCCTGGAACATTATCGTTCGCAGCGCCCGAACGAGAGTGCCAGCAATGACTAACTGGTTGTGGCTACTGACACCCCTGGGGGCAAGCATGCTGATGGCCCTGAGCCTGGTCCCTCTGGGCTACCGGGTACTGGCGCGGGGCGTAGTGTTTGCAGACCTGGCGATTGCCCAGTGGGCGGCCCTCGGGTCGCTGGCCGGGATGTCCCTGTTACCAGACCACACCGTTGCAGGTCTTCCTGTCAGCGGGCTGTTATTTGCACTTGTAGCCGTCGCGATGGTGCACCTGATCCTCAAATGGGTGCCCGAACATCGCGAGGCCATGATTGGCATTCTCTATGTCGCCGGGGCAAGCTTCGCCACTCTGGTGGTCAGCAACGATCCCCATGGGGCGCAGCAACTGGCCAGGACATTGAATGGGGATCTACTGTGGGTCACCGGCCCGGCGCTGATACCGCTGGTCACCATCACCGGTGCCGTGTTGTTGTGGCAGAGTACAGCGTCGGAACGCACACGCTCGTTGAGCTTTCTACCTTTGTTTGCGGTCGCCGTGACCACGACCGTCAACATGGCGGGAATCTACGTCGTGTTTGCAACCCTGATTGTCGCGCCGCTGATGCTTTGTTTTCTTCGTGGACATGGCCTTTTCGCAGCCGCAGCATACTGTTTTTCAGGACACAGCGTCGGGCTTTGGCTATCCGCCAGCCAGGATATCCCGGCGGGGCCTGCAATCGTGGTTTCTATTATTGCCTGCAGTCTGTTCGGAGCGATCGCTACCCAAAAGCTCCCTTCACTCCGTTCCTCTATATAGCCGGGTGTAGTCATGAATCAACTGCCTGGCCCGGCCCGCACTCACCAGTTTGTACAATCGGTCGGCTATGGCTTCCCGCAACTCAAACGTGTTACACAGTGATGCCTTTGAGAACGTAAAGAATAGGCCCTCCCTGCTGACAGGAGGCTCCAGCGCCTCAAACCGGTCCGCAACACCCAGGCTGTCCAGCTTCACCTGCCCCTGCAGCACCTCGTAGAGAACATAATCCACCCTGCCGGCAAGTGCCATTTTGAAAGATTGCTCGATGCTTCTCACCCCTTCGATTTGAAGGTTGTTGTCTGCGTAACGATCAAAGTTCTGCCCAAAGCTGTTGTTGATCAGCGTGCTGCCGCGCTTCCCCAGCAAGTCCGGCCAGTGGCGGTAGATGAATTCACCACCCTTGGGAACCCAGACAGCCGTGGGGAGATGTGTGATCGGGGGGAGCAGGTAATCCATGTAGCCGATACGCTCTGAGGTAATGAACGCGCCCGCGACCATATCGATATCACCCTTGCGAGCCATATGCTGAACCCGGGCCCAGGACCCCAGGTCCCGGACCACAACCTCCAGCCCCATGGGCTCGACGATTTCCCGTAACAGCGCCGATACGGCACCAACCAGAACCCCCTCCTTCTCTGTGCTTCGCCACAGCAGGGGTGGGTATTCGGGGTTACCACTCACCGTCAGAGTCTTGCAGTCGGTGTCCTCAGACGCCTGGACAGCAACTGGCACGGTCAGCACCGCAGTCAAGACACACAGCGCACAGAACAGTCGCAACGTTGGTTCAAACAGTTTTTTCAACATCATTCCGCCATGAGTGTTCTGGTGCGATCGCTCGTCCACACGGTTGAATTCCAGCCGGATCACCGCAAGTAAGAAGGTTATAAGGCAGTTGTCAGAATACATCCCTTGATCAAAAAGGACAGGTTACATGAAAGTACTGATGGTTCTCACCTCGCACGATCAGATGGGAGATACCGGCCACAAGACCGGCTTTTGGCTGGAAGAGTTCACCGCCCCCTATTACGTTTTCAGGAATGCCGGCGCAGACATCACCATTGCCTCTCCCAAGGGCGGGCAGCCACCCATCGACCCCAACAGTGAAACTGAGGATGCACTGACGGAAACCACCCGTCGCTTCCAGCAGGACGCCCATGCCAAGGAAGCGCTCGCCAGCACGAAGAAACTGGCGGATGTGGATATGAACGACTACGACGCCCTGTTTTACCCCGGAGGCCATGGCCCATTGTGGGACCTGGTCAACGATGACAAGTCCGTCGCTCTGATCAAGGCAGCCTACGAACAGGACAAGGTCATTGGCGCCGTATGCCATGCCCCGGCGGTCTTCAGAGACGTCGAGATCAAACCAGGGCAGAACCTGGTCGGCGGTCGCAACGTGACCGGCTTCAGCAACAGTGAGGAAGAGACCGTTGGCCTGACCAACGTTGTGCCATTCCTGCTGGAAGACATGCTGAAGGAGAAAACCGCCACCTACACCTGCGGGGATGACTTCACACCGCACATCGTGGTGGACGGCAAGCTGATTACCGGGCAAAACCCGCCCTCCTCGGAAGGCACCGCCAAGGCGGTGATGCAGGCCTTGCAGCAGGGCTGATCAGCGATCCTGAACCTGCTCCCCGGCGTGACTGATCAACACGCCGGGAGCGCCTTCCTCCAGCGTTTTCCGGATCGCATCCGGCACTGGTGTCTTCGTCATTGTCGACGGCTGGATCAACACGTAGGTGATATCAGCCTCTGCCACCAGCAATCCATCCCCGTACCGATAGAATTCAAGGTGCACCGTGAATGAGGTGTTACCGATACGGCCAGCTCGTATCCTGGCTTCCAACACATCATCAAATCGCGCAGGTGCCCGATAGTTCACGGTGAGACTCACTACCTGAATGTCCAGATCCTGATCCAGCAGATTCTGGTAATCCCCGAACAGAACGCGGATATATTCATTAACGGAAATGTCCACGTAATCCGCGTAGCGTGCATTGAACACCACACTCTGGGCATCGCATTCACCGTAGCGGACGCGAAACCGAAACCGGAATGGCAGGTCGGTCGATTCAGTCATGGTCACTCAGCCCCAAAACCCGAGAAGCCCCCAGCCTACCCCATCCAGAAATCATTTTCTGCCGGTACTGCCATTCAGCACCAGGTAGCAACCATAGCCGATCACAACACCCCAGAACGCAGACGACAGCCCGAACACCGACATGCCAGAGGCCGTCACAATAAAGGTGATCAATGACGCTTCACGATGGCTGGCATCTTCCAGCGCGGCAAACAGGTTGCCCGCAATAGCCCCCAGCAACGCCAGCCCCGCAAGTACCGCAACAAAGGCCGCAGGCAGTGAGGTGAACAGACTGACGATGGTACCGGCAAACAGGCCACCCACCAGATAGAACACCCCGTTAAACACACCGGCAACGTATCGACGAGAGGGGTCTTCGTGGGCATCCTTACCCGTGCAGATGGCGGCGGTGATTGCCGCCACCACCGTGGTGATACCGCCAAAGAACGCCATCGGCAGCGATACCAGGCTGGTCACCCCGATGATCGGTTTGGCCCTGACGGAGTACCCTGCCCCCTGAAGGATTGCCATGCCTGGGAGGAATTGCCCGGTCAGGCTTACCAGTACCAGCGGAATCGCCAAGCTCAACGTTGATCCCAGGTTCCACTCCGGCTCAATGAACTGTGGGACTGCGATACTCCAGCGCACGCCAGACAGTGATGCCCCTTCCAATACCACCGCCAGAATCACACCGGCAATCAACAGCAAAACCAGGGTGTACTTGGGAAACAGACGACGGAACACCACGTAGGAAAGCAGCATGCCAATCGCCAGCGCCGGGGTTGTTTCAATCGCGGTAAACGCCCCCACGCCGAACTGGAACAGGATGCCCGCCATCATGCCCGCCGCAATGCCCTTGGGAATGGCACGAACGAACGTGTCAAAGGTGCCTGAGACACCAATGATAAAAATGATGACCGCCGCCGTAATATAGGCGCCTACGGCCTCGTTCAGCGACAGTTCCGGAAACAGCGCCACCAACAACGCGGTGCCGGGCGCCGACCAGGCAGTGACGACCGGCGCCTTGAGCCAGATCGACAGAATGATGCCGGAGATCGCCGCCCCCATGGAGATTGCCCAGACCCAGGACGTCATCATCTGGTCGGAAATACCAGCACTTGCTCCGGCCTGGAAGAGAATGGCCAGCGGACCGGAGTAGGACACCAGAACGGCCAGAAACCCGGCCACAATGGCCGGCAGCGAAAGGTCTTTCAGAAATCTCGACATAAGCGCAATCCATTGTTGGTTTTATGATTCTGCTTAACGAAAAAGGGCCCCAGGCGCTTACACGCCGGGGCCAAGGAGGGTCAGACTGACTGTCTACCCTGGGGTCACATCAACACTCCAACGCTTTAGCTACCGCTAACAGCCATACCGTCGCTCGGAGCCACCGGCTCACGCCGGAAGCCAAATCCACGACTACCGACCAGAGCAATGGCCACCGTGGCAATGGCACCCGGCACCGCCAATGCGAGGAAGTTCATCTGGTGCGGCAGCGCCATGGCCAGCAGCGCGCCACCTAACAGTGGCCCGACAATAGCACCATTGCGACCAATGCCGGATGCCCAGCCCAGCCCGGTGGAACGGATACTGGTCGGGTAGTACTGGGCAACATAGGCGTAAAGCAGGATCTGGGAGCCGATGGTTGTCGCACCGGCAATGCCCACCAGGATATACAGGAACCACATCGGGCTTTCGTACCCCAACAGCACCAGTGACCCGGAGCCCAGAATAAAGAAAGACACCAGCACCGAGCGCAGCGACAGTCGGTCGGCCAACCAGCCACCACCGACGGCACCTATGATCGCCCCGACGTTCAATACCATCAGGAACATCAGGCTGGAGCTCAGAGCATAACCGGCATTGGACATCAGCTTCGGCAACCAGGAACCCAGCGCGTACACCATCAGCAGACAGCAGAAGAACGCCACCCAAAACATCATCGTGCTCATTGCCCGCCCATCGCGAAACAGCTCGAGCACCGGGGCCTTGCTGTCGGTGGTTGGCGGCACCGTCAACACGTCCTGTTCGTTGATGTGCTTGAGCGGAGCTACCTGGGTCAGGATATCGCGGGCTTCACCCTCGCGTTTCTGTGCCATCAGGAAGGCCACCGATTCCGGCAGGAATTTCAGCATGAACGGCAGCATCAGCATCGGCACCACCGCCAGATAGAACATGATTTCCCACCCGTAGTTGGGCACGATCCAGATGCCCAGGCCGGCAGACATCATGCCGCCTACCGCATAACCACTGAACATCAGCGCCACCAGAGTGCTGCGACTCTTCTTGGGTGAGTATTCACTCATCAGGGACACCACATTCGGCATAACACCGCCAATACCGAGGCCGGCAATAAATCGCAGGATACCGAACTGCCAGGGCGTGGTGGCAAAACCGTTAATAACCGTGGTCACACTGAACAGCACCACACAGGTGATGATGACTTTCTTGCGCCCGAGCCGGTCCGACAGCATGCCGAACCCCATGGCCCCGAACATCATGCCAAACAGAGCGCTGCTGCCGAGCAAACCGGCTACGTAGGGGTTCAGGCCCCACTGGTCCATCAGGATGGGAAGCACCACCCCGTAGATCACCAGATCATAGCCGTCGAAGATGATAATCAGAGTGCACCAAAAAAGAACTTTCCAGTGGAATTTGTTGAATGTGGCGTTATCAATAACGTCGTTTACGTCGATGTTTCTCATGATCTCTCACTTCCGCTCTTGTTCTTGTGCGGAGCTGTGTAATGGGTTATCCCAGGTCACCACCTGCCACAGGCAGCACGGTACCGGTCATATAGGAAGACGCATCCGATGCCAGGAACAGGATAGGTTCGGCCTGTTCGTCCAGGGTTCCATAACGATTCATGAAGCTGTTTTCCGTGGTCTGGTCAATCAGCGTCTGATACCAGGCCTTCTCCTGCTCACTCTGCTCTTTTGCATTGCGCGGCGTCAGGCGCGGGGGCGCTTCTGTGCCTCCGGGGGCGGCGGCATTTACCCGAATATTGTGCGGCGCGTATTCATAGGCCAGGTTCACCGTCATCGCATTCACGCCGCCCTTGGCCGCGCCATAGGGCACACGCATCAGCCCGCGCGTTGCCACCGACGATACGTTCACGATGACACCACCCTTCTGCTGAAGCATATGAGGCAGAACCGCCCGGCAGCACCACAACGTGGTAAACAGGGAACGCTGGATCTCCTTCTCGATCTGCTCCGGGGTGTAGTGTTCAAACGGCTGCGCCCAGATCGTACCGCCGACATTGTTGATCAAAATATCGATGCGACCGTACTGCTTCTGCGCTTCTGCCATAACGCTTTCAGCACCGTCCCAGGTTTCCAGGTTGGCCTGGACAGCCACGGCATCAGCACCCTGGTCACGCAACTCGGCGGCAACGCCCTGAACGTAATCCGCAACATCAACCAGAAGCAGCCTGGCGCCCTCGGCGGCGGCCAGTTCGGCCACGCGCTTGCCAATCCCCTGGGCGGCGCCGGTAATCACCATGACCTTGTCGGTGAAGCGGTCTTTCATGCGACCTTCTCCCTGGCCGACGGTGCACTGGGTGTGAACTTCTCGTAGTGGAAGGAGTTCGGTTCAATGCCCTTCTCACGGAAGAACCCGAGCACGGAATCCACCATGGGAGGGGGACCACAGAGGTAGACATCCACATCGCCGTCGTTCACCGGCGCTTCGTCCATATGCTGGGTGACATACCCCTTGCGCGGATGGTCACTTTCTTCGCCGGAAACAACCGTCACGTAGCTGAAGTTGTCCAGCTCCGCGGCAAAACGGTCCAGAATATCCAGGCACACCAGGTCATCGTCATTGCTGACGCCATACACCAGGTGAGTAGGCTGATCACAGCCATTGGCTTTCAGATACTCCAGCTTTGCCAGCATCGGCGCCAGGCCGGTGCCACCTGCCAGCATCAGTATCGACCGTTCAACGGGACGCAGGTAGAAGCTGCCCATCGGGCCGGTCAGGGTGACCTTGTCGCCGGTGCGGGCCTCGCCCACGAGCCACGAACTCATCAGCCCGCCCGGCACGTTGCGAATCAGGAAACTGAGATCGCGGCTGCCAGGTGGCGAGCTGAAGGAGTAGGCCCGGGTCTCTTCGGAGCCCGGAACCTGAATATTCACGTACTGTCCCGGCAGAAAGGCAATGTCTTCATCGGCCGTGATTTTCAGCTCGATCGACGTGGGCGAGATCAGGTTCACCTCGGCCACCGTCCCCGCCACTTCCGCATTGCCGGTCTTGCACATGGTGGAAGCGACAGGCACTTCCACCACACAATCACTGGAGGGCACCATCTGGCAGGTCAGCACCATGCCCTGCTCGGCTTCCTCGTCAGACAGCGCTTCGTCAATGTATTCATCACCCATGTCGAACTCGCCCTGACGGCAGGCACCCTTGCAGGTGCCGCAGACGCCATCGGAGCAGTCCATGGGCAGATTGATCTGCGAACGGTAGGCGGCGTCCAATACCGTCTCGCCTTCGTTGCAGGACACAAAACGGGTAACGCCGTCTTCAAAGTTAAGCGCGATGTTATAACTCATGATGATGCTCTCCCCATCAATTACAGGTGATAAACGTCCAGCACCTGATTGATGCAATCGTTGTTCAGGACCATCCTCTTCTCCCGGATCAGCGGCTGGTCGCCGGTGACATCCAGGGTGTAGAAAGACGTTCCAAAGAATTCCGCTGTTTTCTTGTAGCGATAGGACTTGGTCAGCCAGTTAAACCGCAATGTCACTTCACTCTCGTTCTGGGACAGAATCTCCAGATTGCTGGTGAAATGGGTCGTGCGCGGCTCGGGCATGGAGCTGGCGCCGGAACGCTCGGTTTTGATCCGGTAGATCCGGTCTTCCAGGCCTTCCTTGTTGGGGTAGTAGATGAGCGAGATCTCGCTTTGCGGATCTTCTGTCAGCTCATCGTCATCGTCCCAGGCCGGCATCCAGTAGGTGACGTCCTCGTGGTAGCACTCCAGCCACTTGTCCCACTCCCGGTCGTCCAGAAAACGGGCCTCACGGATGATGAACTGTTCGATATCGTGATAGCTCAGGCTCATGCGGAAGCCTCCTCTGAATCTGTTGAACTCGAAGCCAAAGGAATGAAACGGGCACGCTCGGCCTCGATGGCGCGAGTCATTTCTACCTGCCAGTGTTTGTGGTGGTTCACATACAGGCCTTCGTCGTCCGGGCGGGCGCCGCTCATGGTCGGCTTCATGTCGATCTGGTTGGCGTGCTCATCCGGGCCGTCGATCCAGTGAGCGGCACCGCGGCTCATGTCGTTCCAACGCATGTCACGGGCTTCGTAGCCGTTCTGGCAGGCACGGAATTCCTCCAGATCGTCCGGAGTGCCCATACCGGTCACGTTGAAGAAGTCCTCGTACTGACGGATGCGCTTGGCGCGCAGCTCTGCCGGCTCATTCTTCGGGCCAAAGGCGTAAATGGTGACTTCCGTCTTGTTGACATCGATCGGCCGGGTCACACGGATCTGAGTCGAGAACTGATCCATCAGGTAAACGTTCGGGTACAGGCACAGATTCTTGGTGGTACGAACGATGGAATCGGCACGGGCCTCGCCGTAGGTCTTCTCCAGGCGTTCCAGCTGGCTGAAGATCGGGCGCACTTCCGGGTTCAGCAAGCGGGTCCACAACATCATGTGGCCGTTCTCGAACGAGTAAAAACCACCCTCGGCGGACCAGCTCTTGGCATCCACCGCTTCGGTGCCGCCCTTGTCGTAATTACGCTGACCCATGGTGGAGAGATAGTTCCAGTGCACGGTGCCCACGTGGTAGCCGTCCGCACCGTTTTCGGCGGTCAGCTTCCAGTTACCTTCATAGGTGTAGGTCGAACTGCCCCGCAGAATTTCCAGGCCGTCTTCCGACTGATCCACGATGTTGTCGATGATCTTGGTGGTTTCACCCAGATGTTCCTCGAGCGGAAGCACATCGGCATTGAGGCTGCCAAACAGGAAGCCACGGTAATTGCCGAACTTCGGCATCTGCTTCAGATCGTGGGAGCCGTCGGTATTGAACTGCTCCGGGTAACCGCCCTTCTTCTGGTCTTTCGCCTTCAGCAACTGGCCGTCGTTCCGGAAGGTCCAACCGTGGAACGGGCAGGTAAAGGAGGTCTTGTTGCCACGCTTCTTGCGGCAGAGGGTGGCGCCACGGTGCGAGCAGGTGTTCAGTATGGCTTTGAGCTCGCCATCCTTGGTGCGGGTGATTACTACCGGCTGGCGACCCACGGTCACCGTGAAGTAGTCGCCCGGCTCCGGAATCTGGCTTTCATGGGCGAGGTACACCCAGTTGCCTTCAAAGATGTACTTCATCTCCAGGTCAAACAGTTCCTGGTCGGTGAAGATACCCCGATCACACTGATAACGGCCGGTTTCCGGATCCGCGATCACCGCGTCGCGTACTTTGTCTGCAAGCTTGTCGAGTTTGCTAGTCATGTCGTTCACTCCGTCTTGTTCTTGGGTGGCGCTTAGGCAACGTCGGTTTCCAGGGCGCGACGGCGTGCGTGGCGTTCCTGGAGCTCGGGCTTGTCTGTCGCAACCAGAGTGACGTTGAACTCAACCTCGGTAATCGGTCCGTTCACGCCATGCTGTGCACCTGTTTCCGACTGCTCAACACGATTGGCGGCAACCACCAGTTCTTCGCGGGTGGCAAATGCAAAGTCGTCGTAGGTGTACTCGTCACCGGCAATGTTGATCTGCGTCGTCAGGTGCTTGTAACCCGGCTTCGACACAAAATAATGAATGTGCGCGGGGCGTTGACCGTGACGGCCCAGATGATTCAGCAACTGCTGAGTGGAGCCTTCCGGCGGGCAACCGTAACCGGACGGCATGATGCTCTGGGCGGCGTACCGGCCTTCGGCGTCGGTTTTGATACGACGGCGCAGGTTGTACTCGCTCTGCGATTGGTCGAAATAGGAGTAGGCACCCTTGGTATCCGCGTGCCAGATATCCACGACCGCGTTCGCCAGCGGCTCACCGTTTTCATCGGTGATCCGGCCCTTGATCAGGATGGCTTCGGCGTCCTTGTCGGAGCCGTCGTCCATGCGATCAAAGCCTTCGCTCATGGGGGCGCCGGCAACGTACAGCGGGCCTTCGATGGTGCGCGGCGTACCGCCGGTCAGGCCGGCCTGCTCGTCTTCGGCGTCCTGGCGAATGTCCAGGTAACGGTCCATACCCAGGCCCGGCGCCAGCAGGGCTGCCTCACCATTTGCGCCCAGTTCGCCCACGTAATAGACGGCGCTCCAGAACTCCTCGGGCGTGACATCGAAATCTTCCACGATCTGGAAAATATCGTGCATGACGCGATGAACGATCTTCTTCATACGCTCATTGCCACCGTCCTTGTCGAAGCCGGCTACTTTCTCCAGCAGTTCCTTCACATCTGCGGATTGCATGGTCTTAACGGTCATTGTTGGTCTCCTCGGTCTTTTGTTGTTGTTGCTCCAGACATCCCAATCAATTGGCAACAAGTTCTGTGTGGCGCCTGAAAACATTGGGCGCCGGTATTGGCTGATTACGCCCGTTAGCGGTCATCCTCGCGAATGGATGACGGGTGACGGCACAGGGGCGCAACGGTGATATCCATGTACGGGAACAGCGGAAGGTTGCCGACCAGGTCCTGCAGCTCGGCGTTGTCCTCCACATCAAAAATACTGACGTTGGCGTAGCTACCCGCCACACGCCACAGGTGGCGCCATTTGCCCTTTTCCTGCAGGTCCTGGGCGTAAGCTTTTTCCCGGGCCTTGATGTCCGCTACCACATCGGCGGGCATGTCGTGGGGGATGTTCACTTTCATCTCGACTTTGAACAGCATGTGCTTTCCTCCGTTATCCATTCTTGCGGCGTACATACGGCCGGCGCCCTATGCGTCTCTGCGATAGACCGCCAGCTTGTCTTCATCAATCTCGACACCCAGGCCCGGGCCCTGCGGCAGGTCCACGCCGTTGGAGTGGAAGTTCAGCGGGCGCACCACGATGTCGTCTTTCATCAGTAGCGGGCCGAACATCTCTGTTCCCCAGTGAAGGGTTTCCAGCGTGGACCAGGCGTGCAGGGACGCGGCGGTACCGATGGTGCCTTCCAGCAGGGTGCCGCCGTACAGTCCAAGCCCCGCAGACTGGGCAACCGTCGCCTGTTCCAACGCTCGGATCGGACCGCCTGCCTTGGCAATTTTCATCGCCACCGCACCGGCAAATCCTCCGGCCGCCAGGGCAAACAGGTCCTTGGCGTCGGCTACGGATTCATCGGCCAGAATCGGGATATGGAATTTTTCAGACAGGCGTACCAGGGCGCCAAAATCCTTCATCGGGGTAGGCTGCTCCACCAGATCAATGCCGGCGGCCTGCAACTCAGCCATACCCTTGGCTGCCGTGGCTTCATCCCAGGCCTGATTGACGTCAACACGCACACTGGCCCGCTCACCCACGGCTTCCTTGATAGCCGCCACATGGCGCACATCATCCATCACCGCGCGAGAACCAATTTTCAGCTTGAAATCGCAATGGCGTTGTTGCGCGATCAGACTGTGCGCCTCATCGATATCTTTGGCGGTATCACCACTGGCCAACGTCCAGAGCACCGGAATGTGCTGATGCAGAGCGCCGCCGAGCAGATCGGAAACCGGACGATTCAGGCGCTTTCCCTGCAGATCCAGCAGCGCGGTTTCAATGGCGGACTTGGCCAGGTTGTTTCCGCGGGTCGCACGGTTTAGCCTTACTCTAAGAGTATTGATGGCATCCGCTGGTTGATCGATCAGCAGTGGCTTGAAATAGGTGTCGATGGTGAGTTTCACGCTTTCGGGGCTTTCCGGGCCGTAGGCCAGGCCGCCAATCGTGGTGGCTTCACCCAAACCTTCCAGGCCATCGGAATCCTTCATCCGCACGATCACCATGGTCTGAACCCCCATGGTTGTCATGGATAGTTTGTGCGGCCGGATGGTCGGGATATCGACCAGGATGGCTTCAATGGACTGAATGGTGGCGGACATGTGCTCTCCGAATCGCAAGTTAAAATGCCTGTCATTCGGACAGTACGAAGTTTCACGTATGGGAACCAATATTGATTAAGTACGAAGCGATACCCTGGAGGTATGGATGGAGCTGAGACACTTGCGCTACTTCGTGGCAGTGGCAGAGGAACTGAACCTCACTCGTGCTGCGGAAAAGCTGTTTATCGCCCAGCCACCTCTGACCCGTGCCATCAAACAGCTGGAAGAAGAAGTGGGGGTTGCGCTGTTCATTCGGAAGCCCCGGGGGCTGGTATTAACGACCGGCGGTGAATACTTTCTTGAGCAGGCACGGCAGATTCTCGACAAGATGGCCGCAACCGTCAGCGACACCCGCCGGATCGCCCAACACCGCAAAACCGTTTTTTCCATCGGCTTCGTACCCTCCGTGTTCTACGGGCAACTGCCACTGATGGTCCGGCGTCTGCGGCGCAACAAGAACCTGGAAATCATCCTGCACGAACTGAAAACACGGGAGCAGGTAGATGCGCTGAAATCGGGGAAGATTGATATCGGTTTTGGCCGGGTGCGCATCGAAGACCCGGATGTTGATCAGGAACTGTTGTTCGACGAACCCATTATCGCGGCCATTCCCGCCGGCAACCCCCTGACCCGGCATCCGCCATCGATGAAGGAGCTGTCGGAATGGCCGATGATCACCTTCCCGTCCGGCCCGGGACCGAACTTCGCCGATCTGACCCAGGGCCTTTTCCACCGCCGAGGCCTGCGAGTCAACGTGATGCAGCAAGTCAATGACCTGCAGACGGCGCTGTCACTGGTGGCTTCGGACATGGGTTTTACCCTGGTGCCGGAGCAGGTCCGACGGCTGAACCGGGAAGGTGTGGACTACATGCCTTTGGAAGATGACAACATCAGCGTACCGGTCATTGCGTCACGGCGACGGGGAGAAAACCCCAATGCGGTGATGCGGCTGGCGAACACGATTCTGGATGAGCTGGTGGAAAACCGGCTGACGGGCCGGTATCCGTGATTTCAGCGGGTCGTTCGCCGTACCGCCTCGGCCGCCTGCTGCAACCGGGGCAAATACCCCCCCATCAATGTCTCCATATCCACTCGCGCGGCATTGGTACTGATATTGATCGCACCCAGCAGCTCGCCATTGCCGGCAAACACCGGCACCGCTGCGGAACGAAGGCCTGAGTCGAGCTCCTGATCCACAATCGAATAGCCCTGCTCCCGAACCTTCGCGATGTCTTTCTTCAGGGCATTGGTATTGGTAATGGAAGAAGCGGTATAGGGCACGAGCTTCACCCGAAGAAGAAACGCCTCCAGCTCCGCTTCCGGCAACTGCGCCAGCAGCACCCGGCCCATAGAGGTATAGGCCGCCGGCAGACGTGTGCCCACAGAAAGGGTAATCGCCATCAGCCGGTGTCGGGCCGAAGAGCGCACCACGTACACCACATCGTCACCGTCCAGAACCGCCAGTGAGGATGACTCACCCAACTCGGCCGTAACGTCCTCAAGGTATTGCTGGATTACCGCCCGGTACTGATTCGACGATTGGTAGGCATAGCCCAGCTGCAAGACGCGAGGGGTCAACTCGAACTGTCGGCCGTTACGTTTTACGAACCCCAGCGCGTGAAGAGTAAGCAGGAAACGACGCGCCTTGGCCCGGTCCATATCCGTCCGTGTCGCCACCTCGCTCAGGGTCATCCGTGGATGCTCAGCGTCAAACGCCTGCAACACCTCCAGCCCTGACGCCAGTGCACCTACATAGTCCCGGTCTCCGGGCCTGAGAACCTGATCGTCCATTCCTGCTCCTTACTCGCCTGAACACAGCCTCCGCAAATGGTAACAGCTCGTTCGCTATCCGAACATCCGTGCATTTTTGGCAACTGGTGAAAATTTGTACTTGACGACGCCAAAACCTTCGAGTCATTATGTTCGCATATTAAACTTATGTTCGCATATCGAACTTTTCAACAATGCACTGCACTGGAGATTCTGTAATGGCTGAATTTCTCTCTCTCAAGGAAGCCGTGAGCCGCTATATCAGCAATGGCGACACGGTCTGTATGGAAGGCTTTACACACCTGATCCCCTTCGCTGCGGGCCACGAAATCATCCGCCAGGAAAAGCGCGACCTGACGCTCATCCGCATGACACCGGACCTGGTTTACGACCAGATGATCGGTGCGGGTTGCGCCCGGAAACTGATCTTCTCCTGGGGCGGAAACCCAGGCGTGGGCTCACTGCATCGCCTGCGAGATGCCGTCGAGAAAGGCTGGCCGAATAAACTGGAGATCCTGGAGCACAGCCACGCTGCCATGGCCTGCGCCTATGAAGCCGGTGCTGCCGGCCTGCCACTGGCAGTGCTCCGTGGCTACGTGGGCAGCGATCTGCCAAAGGTGAATGACCAGATCAAATTCATCGAGTGCCCGTTCACCGGAGAGCGCCTGGCCGCCGTGCCATCGGTACGTCCGGACGTTGCTGTGATTCATGCCCAGCGGGCCGACCGCAAAGGCAATGTACTGATAGAAGGCATTGTGGGTATCCAGAAAGAAGTGGTTCTGGCCGCCAAGCGCAGCATCGTGACCGTTGAAGAAGTGGTGGACGATCTGGGCGCTTCGGTGAACGCCTGCGTGTTGCCGTCCTGGGCGGTTACGGCCATTGCCGAGGCCCCGAAAGGCGCCAGCCCGTCCTATGCGCTGGGCTACTACGACCGCGACAACGCTTTCTACAAAGAGTGGGACGGCATCGCCCGGGACCGGGAAACCTTCCAGAGCTGGCTGAAAGACAACGTATTTGAAAAAGGAGCTGCGTGATGAGCCTTGAATTTACCTCTTCGGAAATGATGAGCGTCACTGCCGCCCGCGCACTGACCAACGACATGACCTGTTTCGTCGGCATCGGCCTGCCCAGTGAAGCCGCCAATCTGGCACGCCTGACCCACGCGCCCGACGTCACCCTGATTTACGAATCCGGCACCCTGCAGACCAAGCCGGACGTTCTTCCGCTGTCCATCGGTGATGGCGAACTGTGCGAATCGGCGTTGACCACCGTCGGCGTTCCGGAAATGTTCCGCTACTGGCTCCAGGGCGGCCACATCAGTGTCGGCTTCCTGGGCACCGCCCAGATCGACCGTTTCGCCAACCTCAACACCACCCTGATTGGAGACTACCGCGAACCGAAAGTGCGACTGCCAGGCGGTGGCGGTGCCCCTGAAATCGCCACCAACGCGAAGGAAGTGTTCATTACCGTGAAGCATTCCAAACGCACCTTCGTGAAGGACGTGGACTTCGTCACCACCGTTGGCTTTGGACGTGACGGCACCGCACGGGATAATGTCCCTAATATCGGTCGCGGCCCCACGGTGGTGATTACCGATCTGTGCATTCTCAAGCCCGATCCGGACACCAAAGAACTGGTGGTCACATCCTTACACCCGAACGTAACCCGGGAAGAAGTGATCGAAGCGACTGGCTGGGAGATCCGGTTTGCGGAACAGCTGGAAACAACGCCGGAACCCAGTGCCAAAGAGCTGGACATCCTGCGTGACCTGAAAGCGCGCACCAACGCGCATCATGCCGGCCAACAGTGAGGACTATCATGACTGACGTTTATCTCTGCCACCCCCGCCGTTCGGCCATTGGCCGTTTCGGCGGCACCCTGGCCAGCGTTCGCCCCGATGACCTCGCGGCACATATCTTCAAGGCTGTACTGGAACAGGCCCCGGAACTCGACCCCGCCGCCATCGACGAAGTGATGATGGGGTCTGCCAACCAGGCCGGTGAAGACAACCGCAATATTGCCCGGATGTCTGCCCTGCTCGCAGGCCTGCCCACCTCCGTGCCCGGCACGACCCTCAACCGCCTGTGTGGCTCCGGCATGGACGCAGTGGGCACCGCCTTTCGCGCCATACGCGCCGGCGAAATGGAGCTGGTACTGGCCGGCGGCGTGGAATCCATGTCCCGCGCGCCCTATGTGATGGGCAAGGCTGACTCGGCTTTTTCACGGGGTCAGAAGATCGAAGACACCACCATCGGCTGGCGCTTCGTGAACCCGCTGATGAAGAAGCAATACGGCATCGACTCCATGCCGGAAACCGCGGAAAACGTCGCCGAGCAGTACCAGGTGTCGCGGGAAGATCAGGACCTGTTTGCCTTCCGTTCCCAGGAAAAAACCGCCCGGGCACAGAAGGAAGGCCGCTTCGCAGAAGAAATCGTGCCGGTATCCATTCCGCGCCGAAAACAGGACCCGCTGGTATTTGATGCCGACGAACATCCCCGTGCAAGCACCCTGGAGAAACTCGCCTCCTTGCCAACCCCTTTCCGGGAAGGCGGAAGCGTGACCGCCGGCAATGCTTCCGGCGTCAACGATGGTGCCGCGGCTATGCTGGTTGCCAGTGAAAACGCGGTAGAAGCCCACGGCCTGAAACCCATGGCCCGCATCCTGGGCATGGCCACGGCCGGCGTGGAACCGCGTATTATGGGCATTGGCCCAGTCCCCGCCGTTCGAAAACTGCTGGAGAAGCAAGACATCGGCATTGACGACATCGACGTGATCGAACTGAACGAAGCCTTTGCCGCGCAAGGACTGGCCGTACTACGGGAACTGGGCGTTACCGACGACGACCCCCGGGTCAACCCGAACGGCGGCGCCATCGCCCTTGGGCATCCACTGGGCATGTCTGGCGCACGACTGCTGCAAACGGCAGCCCACCAGCTGCAACACACCGGCGGCCGATACGCGCTTTGCACCATGTGTGTGGGCGTCGGCCAGGGTATTGCAACACTTATCGAACGCGTCTGAGGCAAGGAGCTACCATGGCTTTTCTGAAACATAACGGCCGCACTGTCTGTTACCGCCTGCTCGGTGATAGCGCGAAACCGCTGCTGATGCTGGCACACCCCCTGGGCATGACGCAGGCCGTGTGGGACGACATGCTCCCTGCACTGCTGAACAGCTTCCGGGTACTCACCTGGGACTTGCCAGGACATGGCGCCAGCGCGGCCTGGCCAGAGGCCAGTGACCAGATCGCCCCTGAAGATCTGGCACAGGAGGCCCTCGCACTCGCCACTGCCGCCGAGGCACAGCGCTTCCACTTCGCGGGCACGTCCATCGGGGGCGTGATTGGCCAACAGCTCGTCAGCAAGCATGCAGACCGATTGCTGTCCGCCACACTCACCAACACCGGAGCCGTCATCGGTACCCCCGACGCCTGGAACACCCGTTCTGCGAGCGTTCTGGAACTGGGCCTGAGCACCATGGCGGTGGATATTGTGCCGCGCTGGTTCGGCCCCGCCGTCTGCGAACAGCAACCAGCGCTGGTGGAAGGCTGGCGCGTGATCATGGGGCGCGGCGATAACCGTAGTTATGCCCTGCTGTGCGAAATGCTGGGGCGGGTCGACTTCCGCGAAATGCTCGGCGAGCAACGCGTACCACTCCAGTTGGTGGGAGGGTCCGACGACGTGGCCACACCGCCAGACACCCTGAGGGCGCTGGCCGACGTCAGCGGCGCGGCGGAGCCGGTCATTCTGGAGCAGGTTGGCCACGTGCCTTCCGTTGAGTGCCCGGATAAGCTAACCCGGATCCTGGTCAACAACCTGGCCTGATCGACATACAAGCCAGGCCCGTGTGTCTCCCGGCCTGGCTTTCATTCCCGTCCGCACCCAACTTCACTATACGGACACACCTCTGCACTCTTCGGATAGTGGCGCCGCCAAAAAAGCCTTAGCGTTTCAGCACAATCAGAACTATTGCCCTGCGGAAACACCACTATGGCTGACACCCTCGCGTTCGAACAGGAACCGACACACTCCAGAACCTCCAAAACTCCCATCTACGGCGCACTGATCCTGGCGTTAGCGGGCATCGTATTGCTGCTTGCCACGGCAGCCAGCCTCCTTCAGGTTGTTGCCGCAACTCTGACCCTGGGCCTTGTTGCCTCCGCTTTCACCCTGTGCGTCAAATGGCAGCCAGAAGTTATCACCGTCCGTGAGGAAATACCGGTGCCCGTACCGGAACCTGTCGCAGAGCCGGTGCCGGAAACCAACCTGCAAGAACAACCGTTAGCCCCCGACCCCATGCTCATCAGCCACCTCGACGATTTGCGCAATAATGTCGAGGTCATCCTGGAAGAAATGGGCGAGGCCGGCAAACTCGCCAAGGCATCGGGCGCCAAAGTCACCCACAGCGCCAGCTGCATTTCCGACTCCGAAGCCTCCATCCGGGAACTGGCCGATTTCATGGGACGCATTGACGAGGTCTTCACCCAACTGGGTACACAGTCCGAGGAAATTGGCACCATCGTCGGCAACATTCAGGATATTGCCAAACAGACCAATCTGCTGGCCCTGAACGCTTCCATTGAAGCCGCCCGGGCGGGGGAACATGGCAGAGGGTTCGCCGTGGTGGCAGACGAAGTGCGCCATCTTGCGGTTCGTGCCAACGAATCCAGCGAAGGCATTCGCGCCATCGCCAACAGCCTGACAACCACGTCGGTGGACGCGGGCAATGGCATGGAGAGAATCCGCGAGTCGTGCAACCAGTGCCTGGGCCAGTCCGGTGAAGCCTTACAGGCAATGAAGGATATTCAGGCCGGGGCCGTGGCCCGAATGGAAGTGGTGCAGGGAATTACTGATCGTCTACAAGTTCAGCGTGAGCTGACCCATCAGCTTTATACCGACCTCAGTACTGCACGCTGATCCGTGTTTCCGGGCCCTCCCTCCGCCGAGTGACAACCACAGACACTAGGGCCCGTTCTCACTGCCGGCTTTGAAGCGGCGATACAGTGTCGCTCGACCAATGCCCAGCCGTTTCGCTGCCCGGCTGACATTGCCCCCCTCAATAGCCAGCGCCTCGTCAATAACAGCACGTTCCAGGGTCTTGAGGGTACCGCCTCTATTCACCGTACGATTGCTTCCAACGGCCACGGTTGTCGGGGCCGCTATTTCTTCCGGAAAATGGCAAAGTTCCAGCACTTCATCAGGCTCCGCCAGTGCGTCGGCATGGGTCAGAGCGTAAATGAGCTCACGGACATTTCCCGGCCAGTCGTAACGGATCAATCCATCCAGACAGTCTTGTGAGAGCTCGCGACTGCCCTGTGTCAGAACCCGGCACCGGTCGACAATGAAGTTTTTCAGGTCCGAACGTTCCGCCAGCCTTGGCAAGCGTACTGTCATACCTTTAATGCGATAGAGCAGGTCTTCGCGGAAATCCCCGTTTTGGGCGGCTTCCGATAGGTTCCGATGGGTTGCGCAGATCAACTGGAAACGGACCGGCTTTGGTGTTGCACTTCCGAGACGGGTCACTTCCCGAGTTTCCAACACTCTCAATAACCGCGACTGAAGTCCCAACGGCATGTCACCAATTTCGTCCAGAAACAGGGTGCCACCATCCGCATGCTCAATCTTGCCAGGAGCACCCCCTCGCCGAGCACCCGTGTAGGCGCCCTCGGCATGGCCAAACAATTCGCCTTCAATCAGCGACTCCGGGATGGCGGCGCAGTTGATGGCAACGAACGTGCCGGAGGAAGACATGCTGCCACTATGAAGCGATTTCGCCATCACTTCCTTCCCGGTTCCGGTCTCTCCCAGTATCAGCACCGGCAATCCCTTCTCCATCGCTCTGCCTGCAAGGGTGGCCTGACGGCTGATGGCAGGATCACCAAAATCCGTGGAGTCCGGCAAACGCTTCGCCGGAGGATTCGCAGAACTGCGCCTGACGGTTTTTCGAGCATCGGTATTCACCGGGCGAAGCGAAAATGACAGCCCGGAGTGCATCCTGGCCGTCATCGGCTGCTTCCGACCACGAAACCCATCGACCAGCTCATCAAAGCGCAGGTCAAACAGATCCTGAAAGCACAACCTCTCATCCGTTGAGGCCAGCCCCGTCAACTCACGCACCCGCGGCGACAGGCCCAGCACCTGCCCCTCCTGCCCAAGCGCTACCAGTAGATCACCAGAGGCACGAAGATCATTCTGCTCCCAACCTAGGCTGACCATGAGCCAGGGCGACAACATCCCCATCAACTGGCGTTCGACCCGAGCCGAACACTGTTGCACCAACGAAAGAGCGCTTCCCGGCTCCAGCGGATTACCACGAGTAATATCGATGGCACCTAGTACCCGGCCCATGGGGTCGACAATGGGAGAAGCCGCACAATTGAATACCCGGTTGGCATGCAGGTAGTGCTCAACTCCAGAGACCAGTACAGGACGCCGTTCTGACACGGCACAAGACATCGCAGAAGTGCCGATGGTCGCCTCGGAAAGGTTGACGCCCTGCCGGAACGCACCGTTAATCAGAGTGTTAGCGCATCGCCCCGAACGTCGCGCCGCTAGAGCAACCCCTTTGTCATCCGTCAGTAGGACGGAATAGCCGGCGCCATTAACGGTCTGGCCTAACTGTTCCAACGGCTGGGTGGCCGCCTCCAGCAGGATTTGGTTGCTGTCCATGAGCTCCAACAGACCACTTCTGGACACAGTGTCGAATTGAACCCGTTCACTGACGTTTTTGCTCGCTGCGGAACAACGCTGCCAGGAATTGACAATAGCATCGTCAATCAAGCCCGTTGGAATCTGACCATGTTCGAAAAACGTTTCACGTGCCTTGGCTCGCCTGTGGTCGGCAGGAATAATGGCGTTCATAATGTTACCTCTCTCGCAGGGCTGATTATCTTCGTTTGATGCGACCCTGCGTTCTGGCCATGTCGGCTCTTGTTGTCATACCCGTGAAACTTTAACACGTTTATTTGTAACGATTGCGCGGAAATTCGTTGGTATGCCACGCACTGTCTCATTATGAGACAGTGTCTCCATGTTTCCCGAATTGAGACATTCATGACCCTACCCAACCCTGCCCCAGAAATAGCGATAAATACTTAACTAACTGTATATAAGATATTTTTTTGAAAATCCGATTTTCTGGCACGATCGTCGCTATCCGTTTTCGCGTTGACAAAAACAACACGATATCTGGAGACCAACCATGCGATCGACGCTGAAGAACACACCGTTCAAATCATTGGCCATGGGTTCTGCCCTGGCACTTACCACCGGCTTTTTCTCCGCCACGACCCAAGCAGCCGAAATTGCCACTGACCCAGGCGACTACACGCCACTGCCTGCGGGCGTGAACCTCGGCATCCTCTATGGCCAGTACGCAACCCGCGATACTGTCTACGCCGATGGCGACAAGGTACCGGTGGATGCTGGACTAAATACCATCATCGGCCTCGCCCGTTTCGTTCACTACATGGACATTGGCGGTGTGATCGTGGACCCACAGATCATCGTGCCTTTCGGCAAGGTGGAACTGGAGGAGCCGTTTGGCCCGCTTCAACCCACCTCGGAAAGCGGCGTCGGCGATCCCATCATTGGCGCAACTGCCTGGGTTCTCAACAACCCCGACGATCAACAATGGGTTGGCCTGTCCGCTTTCGCCTCCGTACCTGTCGGCCAGTACGATGACGACAAGGGACCAGTGAACATTGGCGAGAACCGCTGGAAGGGCATTTTTCAGGCGGCCTATGTCAAGCATTTGAGCAACAGTGTGGTTCTGGATCTGATCGCGGAGTATTCCGTGTACGGAGACAATGATGATTTCCTGGGCTTTAAACGCGAACAGGAAGACGCCCAGAGCCTGCAAGGTCACCTCCGCTACCTGTTATCCAAGCAAAGTCATGTGGCGCTTTCCTACTACCATTCCTTTGGAGGAGAAACCACCGTTGGCGGACAGGATCAGGACGACCGCGTCAACACCAACCGCTGGTTGGCCACCTATGCCACCTTTGTCGACCCGACCGTGCAACTGCAGGTCCAGGCCGGCCAAGACATTAACGTGGAAAACGGTTTCGAAGAGGATACCCGCGTGAACTTTCGCGTACTGAAGGTATTCTGAGCCCATATTCACAAGTAAGAGCCTGCTAACCCAGGCAATGATTCCGGAGAAGACTATGAGTCAGATGAGCGATCAAACAAAAGAAGCCATCGACCAGATCAACGGCCTGAGCCGCCGCAGCTTCCTGAAGGCCGCCAGCGGCCTCGCGGTGGCGGCTTCCGTAGGCACCGGGCTTCTCGGTGCTGCGAATGCCTTCGCCTCAATGCCAGAGGGCATTAAGGTAATGTCCGCCAGCGAATACCAAGTCATGCATCGGCTCATGAAGGTCATGCTGGTAACCGAAGGAACTGGCTTGGTTCCCGCCAGCGAAATTCCGGTCATGCAGACACTGGACGCCGCGCTGCTGGCCACCATGGAACCTCATATCCTTGAAGGCCTGAAAGGCGGTATCGCCTATTTCAACGACGGCCCCAAAGCCGAGTATGGCAAGCCCTTTGTGGACTTATCCGACGAGCAGGCCGCTACCTTCTGTGACACCTGGGCCGATTCCGATGAGGTGCCTCATCGGGCACTGGCCATGGGCCTGAAAAAACTGGTTGGCCTGTCCTACTGGGCGAACCCGCCAACTTGGGCACCTCTGGGCTACGGCGGGCCCGTAACGGATAAGTGGAACCTGGAATCGTTGGGCAACGCCCCTCTACCGAAAAGCTGAAAGGCGGGAGTAGACCATGCAAGAAACAATCAAAGCTAAAACGGTGCCTGCCCATGGTTTGCAGGTCACCCAAGCGTCAGATGTCACCAATGACAACATCGAACTCAATGCTGACGCCGTCATCATCGGCTCGGGTGCCGGTGGTGCCATTGCCGCCTACGAGCTGGCGAAAGCAGGCAAAAAAGTGGTGGTACTGGAAGCCGGCCCTTACGTGCCTTCCGAGAAATTTACCGAAATGCACGCTGTGTCTATGGACACCCTCTATGCCGATCATGGCGGCCAGTCCAATTCCGCGGGCGACATATCGATTCTGCAGGGTGCCTGTGTTGGTGGCTCTACCGTCGTCAATGCGGCATTGTGCTTTCGCACTCCGGACTACTA
This sequence comes from Marinobacter sp. M5B, assembly GCF_042604615.1. Taxonomy (NCBI): domain Bacteria; kingdom Pseudomonadati; phylum Pseudomonadota; class Gammaproteobacteria; order Pseudomonadales; family Marinobacteraceae; genus Marinobacter; species Marinobacter sp. M5B. The sequence goes on along the minus strand of NZ_CP156894.1, from coordinate 345,158 downwards.
TCTCGATCGATGGGCGAAAGAGTTCGGTCTAACCAACCTGACGCCCAAAGTCATGGCTCCTTACTTTGACAAAGTCGAAGCCAACCTCGGCATCGCCCCCAATAAGGCGTTTGAAACCAGTGCCGGCGCCCAACTGCTCAAAGGAGGCATGAAAAAACTGAACCTTCCCGAGGGCAACGCCAAACGCAATATCCGTAACTGCGCCATGACCGGCTTCTGTTTCGCTGGCTGCAAGTCAGACCGCAAACAGTCCATGCTCATTACTTACCTGCCCTGGGCCGTAGCCTATGGCGCTACGATTTATTCCGATACGCGAGCCACTCAGATCCTGGCCAACAACGGCAAGGCAACGGGCGTACTGGCGGAAATCGTCGATCAACAGAGCAAAACGGTTAAAAGCAAACTCAGGGTCAACGCGCCGATTGTGGTCGGTGCCGCCGGCCCGATCCAGATGCCGATCCTGCTGCAGAAAAGCAATCTGGCCAACGGTAACGGGCAGGTTGGCAAGAATTTCGCCTGCCATCCCACCATGTCAGTCACCGGCATGTTCGATGAGGATATCGATAATTTCTACGGCGCCACCCATTCCCTATACATGGACAAGCACACCATGCCAAAAGACGGTGGTTACCTGCTTCTGGACGCCATTCAGGATCCAGTAGAAGCCAGCTTCCAGGTGGAGCCTGGCACCGGAAAACCCTACGCGTCCTACATGTCCAAATACCGGAACACCGTTCGCCTGATCACCCTGATCCACGACCAGAACGTGGGCGAAGTGAACTGGAAAAACGGCGCCAAGGAGATCAAGTACTTCGTCGATGATGGCGATTTCGACATCATGAAGGAAGGCCTCAAGACCAACGCGAGAGTACTGTTTGCGGCCGGTGCCAAGCAGCTTTATATTCCTACTTCCCAGAAACTGACCATCGACAGCGTCGATCAGATCGATGCCGTGATCGACAGCCTCGACAACGAGCCCGCTCGCTATCGGTACACGTCGTTCCACCCCCAGGGCACCTGCCGCATGGGCGCGGACCCCAAGACCACCGTGGTTTCACCCATGGGCGAAACCCACGAGATAAAGAACCTTTACATCGTGGATGCGAGCCTGCTGCCTACGTCGATCGGCTACAACCCGTCGGAAACCGTGTACGCACTGGCACATTACATCAGCGACCAGATCAACCGGGCCCACGCCTGATCACGACGGAAACATTAAGGAGGACAGATCATGGATATGCCAGCAAACCCCGTGTGGCAGCAGCGCCTGTTCCTGGGATCATGGAAGAGCGGGAACGGCGAGCAGATCAACGTTACGGAACCCGCGACCGGAGAGGTTATTTCACAGCTGAAAGCCGCGACGCCGTCTGACGTTGACCGGGCTGCAACCACTGCCAGGGACGCCCAGACGCAGTGGGTGGCGGTTCCCTTTGATCAAAAAGCCGAGATCCTGCGTAAAGCCGCCACCCTGCTCAAGGAACGCGCGGATGAAATCAACGGATGGAATACCCGTGAGTGCGGCTCCATCGGTCCAAAGGCGGACTGGGAGTTGCAGGCCACCTATGAACAGGCTCAGATGGCGGCGGCCCTGCCAATGCAACCCAGTGGCGAAATCTTCCCGTCCAATATGCCAGGAAAACGAAACTACTGGAAGCGTGTGCCCATTGGTACCGTGGGCGTTATCGCCCCCTGGAACTTCCCTATCCTTCTTGCCATGCGGTCCGTATTTCCGGCGTTGGCCATGGGTAACTGCGTGATACTGAAGCCCGATCCCAAGAGCAGTATTTGTGGTGGTGTGCTGATGGCAAAAATTCTGGAAGATGCCGGGCTCCCTGAAGGAGTATTCCACGTGCTGCCTGGTGGCCCCGACGTCGGCCAGGCACTGGTTGAGCATCCGCTGGTCAAGATGATCTCATTCACCGGCTCAACCGCCGTGGGCAAGAAGATCGGTGAAACCTGTGGGCGAATGCTGAAGAAAGCGGCACTGGAACTCGGCGGCAATAACGCCCAGGTGGTGCTTGAGGACGCAGACTTGGACATCGCCAGCTCCTGCGGGGCCTGGGGCTCGTTCCTGCACCAGGGGCAGATCTGCATGCAGACGGGGCGTCACCTGGTGCATCGCTCGGTGGCGGATGAGTACATTGAGCGTCTGGCCGCCCGTGCTGGAAACCTCGCTTGCGGTAATCCTGCACAGGAGCAGGCTCACCTTGGCCCCCTGATCAATGAGGCTCAGGCAAAACGCGTCGAAGACATCGTCAATCGCTCGGTCGAGATGGGTGCCAGAATTGTCGTCGGCGGAAAACGCAACGGCAACTATTACGAGGCTACCGTCATGTCCGACGTTACCCCGGACATGCCGGTTTTCTCCGAGGAAGTCTTTGGCCCGGTAGCACCTGTGATGACCTTCGACTCTGATGACAACGCCTGCAGTCTGGTCAACGAATCACTCTACGGCCTGGCGGCAGCCATCCACTCGAGATCGACAGAGCGCGCCCTGCAAATCGCCAACCAAATCCAGGTGGGAATGATCCATATCAACGATCAAACGGTGAACAACGAGTTCCAGGTGCCCTTCGGCGGCCTGGGCAGTTCCGGCAACAGCGGCCGCTTTGGCGGACCTGCCAACATTGAAGAGTTCACCACCAGCCAGTGGGTCAGTGTGATGGAGAAAGGTATCCAATACCCCTTCTGATACTCGACCTGAACCTCGCTTTCCTTGTTGAGTGGCGATCCCTGAGGGGATGATCTGCTCTTGCCCGAGGAGCTCCCCTGCTCTTCGGGCTTTTTTATCCTTCAAATACCTGAATTTCAAAGTGTCGTTAATAGCGCTGCAACCACAGGACACCGGTGTGCAGAAAACGGATATTGCTCTTTCGCCTCGAAGACTCTAATGACAGAACCGCAAAACAAAAATTTCGAGGTGTTGAAATGAACAGGACCAAATCCCTTGCCAGCGCTGTACTGGCAACTACCCTGACCGCAGGCATGAGCCTTGGCGCACATGCCGCCGGCGATCCGGTAAAAATTGGCGTCATGCTGCCGTTCAGTGGCATCTACGCACAACTGGGCGAAGCCGGGCGCGACGGCCTGAAGCTGGCGCTGAAGGAAAACGCCGCCAACCTGCACGGCGCGGACATTGAATTTATTGAGCTGGATACCGAAGCCAAACCATCACGGGCTCCGGAACTGGCGTCGTCGCTGCTGAACCAACACGAAGCGGACTTTATAATTGGCCCGGTTCATTCCGGTGTTGCCATGGGCATGATCAAGATGCTTCGTGGCAAGGACACCGTGATGATCATTCCGAACGCAGGTGCGGCAGCGGCCACAGGCCCATTGTGCTCGCCCAACATGTTCCGGACGTCCTTCTCATCCTGGCAGCCATCCTACCCCATGGGCAAAGTCGCTCTGGAAAAAGGGTACAAGAAGGTTTATGCCATCAGCTGGAACTACGGCATGGGCCGCGAGAGCCTGGACGCTTTTGAAGAGTCGTTCACTGCCGGTGGTGGCGAGATTGTCGAGAAAGTGCTCCTGCCCTTCCCATCTACCAACTTCCAGTCCCACGTGAGCTCCATCGCGGATACAAATCCCGATGCTGTATTCACCTTCTTCGCTGGCGGCGGCGCCATCAAGTTCGTGAAGGACTACGATGCCATGGGCCTGCGCGGCAAGATTCCGCTGCTGGGGTCCGGCTTCCTCACCGAAGGCACTCTGAAGGCGCAGGGCGACGCTGCCGAAGGCGTGATGACCGGTCTGCACTATGCAGAGCAACTGGATGTTCCCAAGAACCGGGAATTCCGCGAAGCCTTCAATACCGAATACGGCCACTACCCGGACATCTACGCCGTACAGGGCTATGACGCGGGGCAGGCTATCGCTAACACCATCGACCAGCTCAAGGGTGACATTTCGGACAAGCAGGCCGTGATCAGCACCATGGAAAAGCTGACCATCGACAGCCCGCGTGGAGAATTCACCTTCTCCAAGGCCCACAACCCGATCCAGAACGTCTATCTGCGGGAAGTGAAGGACGGCGTGAACGTGGTGCAGAGCATCGCCGCCGAAGCGCTGGAAGACCCTGCCCGTGGCTGCAAGCTCTAAGCACGGGTTCTGAATCCCCCGGCGAAAGCCGGGGGCTCATCTGAAGCTCCCTTGCCCACACCTGAACTGACTTATCCGTAAAACCGTTGGGTATCACTATGTCTACCGAACTTTTCTTCGTGCAACTTATTAATGGTCTCCAGTATGGGTTGCTTCTGTTTTTGATCGCCTCCGGCCTGACCCTGGTGTTTGGTGTCATGGGCATCCTTAACCTGGCCCATGGCTCCATGTACATGGTCGGTGCCTATCTGGTGTGGTACTTCGTTGCGGTAACCGGCAGCTTTACGGTATCCGCCATTCTCTCGGCGGTCATCGCCCTCGGCCTGGGCATACTGATCGAACGGATATTGATACAGCGATTGTATAACCGCAACCACCTGGATCAGGTACTGCTGACCATCGGCATGATCTTCGTGTTCAACTCGCTGCAAAGCATTCTCTGGGGCAACGACCCTTATGGCGTCGCGGTTCCTGACGCGCTGAGCGGCTCCGTACCCTTCACCGACAACTCCAGTTACCCGGTTTACCGCATCTTTGCGGCATTCATCTGTATCGCCATCGCCGCCGCGCTTTATTTCGTGGTGAGCAAGACCCGCCTGGGCATGCTGATCCGTGCCGGAGAATCCAACCGGGAAATGGTGGAAGCCCTGGGCGTCAATATCAAAAGCCTCTACACCATCGTGTTTGCGATTGGCGTCATGCTGGCCGCGGTGTCTGGCATTATCGCCGCCCCCATGCGCTCCATTGTTCCGGGTATGGGCGAAAGCGTCCTGATTACCTGCTTCGTGGTGGTGGTCATCGGCGGCATGGGTTCGATCAAAGGCGCCTTTGTGGGAGCCCTCCTGGTGGGGGTTATCAGCACATTTGCTGCGGTACTGATGCCCACCATGTCCAACATGATTATCTACATCTTTATGATCCTGGTGCTGCTGGTGAAGCCCCAGGGCCTGTTCGCCAAGTAAGCGGGAGCCGAACATGATTTTCGAGAAACGCACCGAGCGCATCTTTCTGGCGATCTTCTTTGTGATCGCCCTCTGTATTCCTCTGTTCCTTGAGGACAATTCGTTCTTCGTCGGCAAAGCCACCACCATCCTGATCCTGGCGGTGTTCGTGATGTCACTGGATTTTCTGGTAGGGCGTGTTGGCCTGGTGACCTTGGGGCACGCACTCTTCTACGGCTTGGGTGGATACCTGTTCGTGATCGTTACGCCGGAATACGAAGCCGTCAATTTCTGGCTCTACGCCCTGTACATCATGGGTATCAGCGCTGTGGTCGCTCTGGTTGTTGGTGTTGTGGTGCTGCGAACCTCTGGCATCTATTTCATCATGATCACCCTGGCGATATCGCAGATGGTGTACTACTTCTTCTTCGACTCCCTGGAGTTCGGGGGTAACGACGGTCTGTTCATTTTCATGAAGCCGGAAACCAGCATCTTTGGCCTGAACTTCCTGAACCTGGACAACCCCACGCACTTCTATTACCTGTCGCTGCTGGCGGTGTTGGTCACCCTGCTGGCCATCAAGATCATCCTGCGTTCGCGCTTTGGCCGCATTGTAGAAGCCAGCCGCCTGAATCCGGAACGCACCGAGGCCCTGGGCTATAACATTTTCGCGTTCCGCCTGATCAGCTACATCATCGGCAGCACCCTGGCGGCCTACGCCGGACTGTTGTTCGCCCTGCAGTATGGCTACGTCAATCCGCAATTCATGACCTGGGAAATGTCCGGTACCGCCCTGGTGATGTCCATCCTCGGTGGTATGGGCACCATCTACGGCGCCATTCTCGGCACTATTACCTATGAAGGTCTGCAGTATTTCTTCGAGCACATGAGCGAAGACTGGATGCTGTTCATGGGCGGCGCGATCATCCTGATGGTCCTGCTGCTGCGCAAAGGCCTGGCCGGTTACCTTGAAAAGCTGCTGGAGAAATAATCATGGCCAACGACATCATTCTGGAAACCGAATCCCTCAGCAAACACTGGGGCGGCATCAAGGCACTCAACGACATTTCCCTGCAGTTTCATGACCGACAACTGCACGGCGTGGTCGGTCCCAACGGCGCGGGCAAAAGTACGCTGCTGAATATGCTGTGCGGCACACTGACACCGACCAGCGGGTGTATTTTCCACAAGGGCGATCAGATTGAGGGTATGAAACCCTGGAAATTTGTGCGCCGGGGCATTGGCCGCAGCTTCCAGAAAACCAACATCTACGCCGATGTCACCTGCCTGGAAAACTGCGCCGTGGCCGCTCAACGCCGCTTCACCGGCAGCTTCAATCTGTTCGCGTCGCGTCATTCCAACAAGCTGGTTCGGGAAGCGGCTGAAAAAGCGCTGTGCCAGGTGGGGCTCGAAAGCCGCATCCACACCGTCGCAGCGGAAATATCCTACGGTGAGCAACGCCAGCTTGAGTTGGCGATGGTGCTGGCAACCGACCCCTGCATCCTGCTGCTGGATGAGCCTATGGCGGGCATGGGACACGAGGAATCCCAGCGCATTATCGCGCTGCTGAACGAACTCAAGCAGACCTACAGCATTGTGCTGGTAGAGCATGATATGGATGCCATCTTCGAGCTGTCTGACCAACTGACCGTACTGGACAACGGCACCCATCTGATCACCGGCACCGTGGATGAAGTACGTAACGAGCCCCGGGTGAAAGAAGCCTACCTGGGCAAGGAAGACGAGGAGGAAGCGGCATGAGCAACAGTCTTCTGGAAGTTAAAAACCTCAACACCCTGTATGGTCGAAGCCACATCCTTCACGATCTGTCGTTCCGGCTGGATAAGGGGCAGTCCATGAGCCTGATGGGGCGTAATGGCATGGGCAAGACCACCACGCTCAAGTCCATTCTTGGCATCGTGCCGCCCCGCAGCGGTCATGTGTATTTCGACGGACAGGACATCAGCAACCTGCCGACCTGGAAGCGGATGCGCCGCGACATAGCCTATGTTCCCGAAGGCCGGGGCATGTTCCACAATCTGACGGTGAAGGAACACCTGCAAATGGCCGCCCGCCCCGACAGCAACGGCAACACCGGCTGGAATTTCGATCGGGTCATGGATACCTTTCCGCGCCTTCAGGAGCGCCTGTCAAACCTGGGCACGGAGTTGTCCGGGGGCGAGCAGCAGATGCTGGCGATCGGTCGCGCGTTGGTCACCAATCCCCGACTGATGATTCTGGACGAGGCGACCGAAGGTCTGGCGCCGCTGATCCGCCAGGACATCTGGAACGTGATTGCCACCATTCGTGAGTCGGGCATTTCCACACTGATCGTGGACAAGAACATCAAGGCGCTGAAAAAGCTCTGTGACCGTCATGTGGTGGTGGTGAAAGGACAGGTTCACTTTGATGGCAGCTCCGAAGAGCTGGACCAGAATCTGGAAAAGGTCGAAACCGCGCTCAGTGTCTGAATACCCTGATTGGGCTTAGCCCCAATCAGGCGTTTGGCACGCCCAGTGAATCCACAAAGTAGTCCAGCAGCATTCTCACCTTTGGCGACAGGTGACGGTTATGGGGATACACCGCCCAGATACCGTCATCGTCTTCCTGGTAATGAGTCAGAAGAGGTATCAGTGTACCCGCGTCGAGTGCCGGCCCAACGTAATAATCCGGCAGCTGGACAATACCAACCCCCTTCAGCGCTGCATCCAACAAGGCTCTGCCGCTGTCACAACGCACATTTCCACGAATCCGGACATTGCGGGGATGACCCGCATCCTGAAATCGCCAGTAACCCAGATTCCCCTGAAGGCAATTATGGTGTTCCAGCTCAGACAGAGAGTGCGGGGTGCCATGGACAGCGAGATAAGCTGGCGAGGCGCATACATACAGAGTCCGGGAAGCAAGACGCCTGGCCATCAGGCTCGAATCGTCCAGTTTACCAAGCCGTACCGCAAGGTCGTAACCTTCCGCCACCAGGTCCAGTTGCTGATTGGTCAGTTTCATTTCAACGTCGAGTTCGGGATACCGCAGTACAAAATCGTTGACCAGCGGTGCGATCGACTTCTCTCCGTAGGTTACCGGCGCCGTCAGTCGCAGCCGGCCCTGGGGCACCAGCTGCATATTGGTCATAGAGCGCTCCGCCTGTTCAAGGGCGTCCAGTATCTGGCGACAATGCTGATAGTAGATCTGCCCGGCCTCGGTAGTGGAGACGCGCCGGGTCGTTCGATAGAACAGACGGGTGGATAACCTGTCTTCGAGCGCGCTGATCTGTCGGCTGACGTGAGCGGTCGAGACGTCCAGGCGTTTTGCCGCCCGGGTGAAGCTCTCCGTTTCAGCCACCGCCACGAATTCGTTTACACCTTCCCAGCGCTGCATGTCACCACCCTACTTTTGCTTCAGCAATTCTGATTATTACACATGAGTAAAAGTGATTTCACGAATATGGTCATTATCAACATCTGTGCAGCAAATATAATGACCAGGTCATTCGGGCAGTGTCCAAATACAGATGCATCACAAACGGAGAGAATTATGAGCGATATGATCAAATCAAAAGCAGCCATTGCCTGGGGACCGGGGCAACCACTCTCCATTGAAGAAGTGGATGTAATGCCGCCGAAAGCTGGTGAAGTTCTGGTGCGAGTGATCGCTACCGGCGTCTGTCACACCGATGCGTTTACGCTTTCCGGAGACGATCCCGAAGGTAATTTCCCCGCGATTCTGGGCCATGAAGGCGGCGGCATCGTTGAGGCCATCGGCGAAGGTGTCACGAGTGTCGAGATTGGAGATCACGTTATTCCTCTGTACACGCCAGAGTGTGGGGAATGTAAATTCTGCCTCTCCGGTAAAACCAACCTGTGCGGGAAGATTCGGGAAACCCAGGGCAAGGGCCTGATGCCCGATGGCACCAGCCGTTTCTACAAGGATGGCCAGCCAATCTATCACTACATGGGCTGCTCCACCTTCTCCGAGTACACCGTGCTGCCGGAAATCTCTCTGGCCAAAGTGAACAAAGAAGCGCCACTGGAAGAAGTGTGCCTGCTGGGCTGCGGAGTAACCACCGGCATGGGCGCCGTCATGAACACTGCCAAGGTGGAAGAAGGTGCCACCGTGGCGATCTTCGGTCTGGGCGGCATCGGCCTGTCTGCCATTATTGGCGCTACCATGGCCAAGGCCAGCCGCATCATTGCCGTCGATATCAATGAGAGCAAGTTCGACCTCGCGAAGCAACTTGGTGCAACCGATTGCATCAACCCAAAAGCCTATGACAAACCCATTCAGGAAGTCATTGTCGAACTGACAGATGGCGGCGTGGACTACTCCTTTGAGTGCATTGGCAACGTCGACGTGATGCGTTCTGCCCTGGAATGCTGCCACAAGGGCTGGGGCGAATCCGTCGTCATCGGTGTCGCAGGTGCTGGCCAGGAGATTTCCACCCGCCCATTCCAACTGGTGACCGGTCGAGTCTGGAAAGGCTCCGCGTTCGGCGGCGTCAAAGGCCGCTCCGAGCTTCCTGGAATTGTCGAGCGGTATCTGCAGGGCGAGTTCAAACTCAACGATTTCATCACCCACACCATGGGGCTTGAAGACATCAATGAGGCGTTCGAACTGATGCACGAAGGAAAGAGCATTCGTAGCGTGATCCATTTCGATAAGTGACCGGCGCGGTCGCCTGCCACCCATGGCAGGCGACTCACCCACGGAGTTCTTGATGAGCATCGAAAACCTGAGCAGCAACAAAAGTTTCGGTGGCTGGCACAAGCAGTACAGCCATCAGTCCGACACCCTTGGTTGTGTCATGCGTTTCGCGATTTACCTGCCACCACAGGTGGCTAGTGGGCAAAAGGTACCCGTCGTTTACTGGCTATCGGGCCTGACCTGCACCGACGAAAACTTCATGCAGAAAGCGGGCGCCCATCGGGTGGCCGCCGAACTGGGCATTGCCATTGTGGCCCCGGACACAAGTCCCAGAGGCGACGACGTCGCCAACGATGACGGTTACGATCTTGGCCAGGGGGCGGGGTTCTATGTGAATGCTACCGAGAGCCCCTGGAACACGCATTACCGCATGTACGATTACGTGCTGAATGAACTACCGGCACTGGTGGAGTCGGTGTTCCCAGTGACCGGCCAACGCTCTGTCGCGGGACATTCCATGGGCGGGCATGGCGCCCTGGTGCTGGCATTGCGCAATCCACAGACATACCAGTCGGTGTCTGCTTTCAGCCCGATCAGCAATCCGGTCAGTTGCCCGTGGGGCAAAAAAGCCTTTGCCGCCTATCTCGGCAACGATACCGGGCGCTGGGCTGCCTACGATGCCAGCCTGTTAATGCGCAAGGCACAGCAATTCGTGCCGGCCCTGGTGGATCAGGGTGACGCTGACAACTTCCTGGCCGAACAGCTTCGCCCCGAAACCCTTGAGGCGTCAGCCCATATCAGCGGTTACCCGCTGGAACTGAATCTGCGCGAGGGCTACGACCACAGCTACTACTTCATTGCCAGCTTCATTGAGGACCATCTGCGATTCCATGGACGCCATCTGGAACGGTGACGGAACCCTGCACCGTGCCGGAGATAAGTACAAAAAACGGATAGGGATGTTCATTAACCGGATATTTGCCCACGCCTGAATAACCGATAGTTCAAATGCCAAACAACAAGGAGAAGGCAAATGAACTATCGACATTCATTACTAGCGCTCGCTATTGCATCCGGTCTCAGCGCGGCCCCCGCCGTTCACGCTCTCGAACTCGGCGAGTTCAACGACACCAAATTCAGCATCGGTGGCTATTTCAAAGCCGAAGCCATCTATGAAAAAGTCGATGATGGGGATTCCCGCATCTTCGGCCGTTCCAACCAGTCCCGCGTTAACCTTAAAACAGTCACCCAGAAGGAAGGCCATACGATTGTCGGCTTTGTGGAAGGCGACTTTTACGGCGGCACCTTTCCTGGCGAGAATAACGACCTACGGCTTCGCCACGCGTTCATCAAGGTGGATCAGACCACCGTGGGGCAGACCTGGACCGGCCAGTTCTGGGCCGTTGCCTATCACGATTACCTGGATTTCCTGGGCGGGCCGCGAGGCACCCTGGGCGGGTTCAACTTCCGCACTAACCTGGTTAGTCACGAGGTTGCCGGCTTCCGTTTTACTGCACAGGACCCTGTCAACAACGACGCCGACACGCCTGATCTTGCGGTTAACTACAACCTGAGTCTCGACGGTGGTCACCGTGTTATCCTCACCGCATCAGGTCGCGAAGTTGAAAATGGCGACTTCGTGGGTGGCGGCGCCATCGGCTCGAAGTTCATGATCGGGCCTCACAGCCTGAACGTGAATGCTCACTACGGTGAAGGGCTTGGTGCATTCACCGGTGTTGGCGTAAACAACAGCCTGTCGTCACCGGATGTCGAAAACGACGACGCTGTCAGCCAGGCAGGGTTTGACGTTGGCTTTCGCTACGTCATCAACAACGAGTGGCGGGCAAACGTCGCTTATACAGCCGTCGAAGTGGATGACGACGCCGACACCAACTACGAAGCCCATCGCGTTAACCTGATCCACAACATCACCCAGGATCTGGAAGCCGGGATAGAGTGGCGAAAGTACAATCTCGCCTTCGGCCCACTGTTGCCGGAAGGCCAGCAGGTTGAGGTCATGGCCAAGTACAAATTCTGATCCGGACCTTCAGAATTGGTATCCTTGCCAACAACCCGCAAAACAGGTGCCCGCCGTCTCCAGGGCACCTGTTTTCCGCTGGTACAAGGCAGCACCAGTCAATTGCAAACGGTAACGTCCATGGCAGAAGAAAGCCCAAAGCGGCAGGGAATCGGTTCGCTGGAAATCGGATTGCATATCCTCAACTACATCTCCGTGGCTTCCAGGCCACCCACCCTCAAAGAGCTGTCGGGGGCCCTGGATCTCTCACCCAGTCGTGCCCACAAATACCTCGTCAGTTTGCTGAGAGAGGGCTACATCAATCAGGTAAACCAGACCCAATACACCCTGGGTAACTCCAGCCTGACCCTCGGCATTTCCGCGCTCCGTCGCATCAATCCCATTCAACTGAGCTATGAAGCCGTTGACCGGCTCAACGAGGAAACCGACAAAACCGTGTCGGTCACCGTCTGGAACGGGAACGGCCCGCTGATCATCAAGTGGCTGGATTCAAGCCAGCCGATCTCGGTCAACGTCCGACTGGGCGCCGAACTGTCGCCACTGAATTCAGCGTCAGGAAGGATTTACCTGGCTCACCTGCCGGCAAAACGACGAAAGGAACTGGTGGACCAGTATTACAAGAGCTCCAAGTCACTCCCGAAACATCGGGGCAAACCCATTACCCGGGAAGAACTGCAACCCCATCTGGAAACTATCAAGCGGGATAACTACTGCGCGTTTTTCAGTGACTATCTACCCGAAATCAATGTGCTGAGCCGTCCGGTCTTCGACATCAACGGCAGCATCGTCACCGTCATCACCCTGTTGGGCCTTGATCGGGACACCGACATCAGCGAAGGCTCATTCCTGTTCGAACAGGTCCGGGAATGCAGTGACCGGGTGACACGGCAGATCTGCGGGCAACAGCGGGAAGGCAATGGCCGGGGTTAACCGGCCATTCGCATGGTTTCGGAGGGCAATTCGCCAAAGGATTTTCGATAGTCCGATGAAAACCGGCCCAGGTGGCTGAAGCCATAGTCCAACGCGATCTCGGTGACGTTCCTGCATTTTCCCTGCAGGAGATCTTCCCGCAACTTCTGAAGTTTAAACTGCTTGATGTAACACTTCGGGGTTGTTGCGAAGGCCTTCGAAAACGCATTGTAGATGGATCGAACACTCATGTTGGAGACACTGGAAAGCTCTTCAATATCAATGTTGCGATGCACGTTCTGTTCAATGTAACGGAGCATTTTACCGAGGGTAGGCGTACAGGCCGGCCCCTTTTCCTGAGATGACCAGTTGCTGGGAAACACCTTCAGCAGCTTCTTGAGGATGATTTCACGATAGGCGCCGCAAACCGGGTTGATATCCTCGTCTTCGGCATCTTCAAGCTCGGAGAGCACGGCCTCCATGATATTGATCAGTGCCGGACACAGCCGTAGCTCCACAGGCGCCCGAGTAAAGCGAATGCCATCCTCCGGCAACCGACCGTGTGACAACTCACGGGCATTATTGAGCACATGCTCCGGAACCTTGATGATCAGCTTTTCGCAATCATCCGAATACTCCAGATCAATCTTTTCATAGGGGTTCACCATAACCGCCTGACCACTGCGAACCTTCATACGCTCGCCCGCCTGATGCCAGACACACTCACCCCGGGTGACCACCTGAAAGTGGTAGATGGACTCAAGTTCGGGGCTTTTTACCCGTACATGGTTACCGTAGCTGAGCTGGGACATCCCAAACCCGGCAAATTCCCTGAAGCTGAGACTGGACTTCCGTTTCTGCTCTCCCAGCATTTCCAGGCGATGCTGCCCGATATGCTGATTAACGAACGAAGACACCTCTTCCGGATGTGCCCCCTGAAGGACGGTAGCGCCCGCAAGTGATTGACCAAACATCTCTCGCCTCATTTACTTATTGTTAATGAGTTCACTTTATATAAATTTAGATGGTCAATCAACAACCAATGATGGCACCACCTAAACAGCATACGTCAGGTCATCAAAGAAGAACGCGAACATGAGATACAACGGGGTATACGAGAGCGGCAAGTGCGCCAACTCACTTCAGGAAGGTCAGGAGGCCTGTTGCTTCAACAAAGTGGCGATGGTCGAGGTGTATGGGGAATCGATGCCAAGACTGGTGCAACGTTTGAGTACAGCACCGGCAATACTGTCCAACTCAAGGGGGCGCCCCTTCTCTCTGTCTATCAGCATGGACGTTTTGATCGCATTGAAGGAACTGATCAGCTCGAACATTTCGTGGAGGTCTTTCTGAGTGAGATTCACATCATCGGCCCTTGATGCTTCAACGGTTTCCGCCATCATGCCATACACAATCCTGCTGAGCTCAGGATGATGAGTAAGGCTGCGGGTGTCTAGTCCTGTCAGTGCCGAGAGCGGGTTTACACCATTGTTGATCACCAGCTTACGCCATAGCTCGTAGCGAATGTTGTCGGAAAGCGTGGTGGGAATACCCGAGTCATCGAATACCGCCGCGAGTTTCTTCAGCAGCAACGAGCGCGCGCTTCCGGGTTTACCCACCGCAGGCCATTCGCCCATGACGATCTCGGCAACGCCTTCTGCTTCAACAACCCCTGGCCGGGCAATATGCCCACCGATCCGCACCGCAAGCCCGCCAATTATTCGCTCCGTACCTATGACATCGGCCAGCAACGGCTCATTGTCAACGCCATTCTGTAAGGACAACACGGGAACCCGGCCCTGTCTGAGCCAGGTTCCGAGCTCTTTCGTAACCAATACGGTGGCTGTCGACTTCAGGGCAATGATGATTACGTCAAAGTCGTCAGGGTGGAATCCGGCCGCCAGTTGCTGGTGGCTGAGCGCCTCTGGACGATGAATCAGCTCCCGCCCCTCGTAGTAAACTTTCAGGCCATGGCTGGCAAGGGCATGCAGATGGTCCCCTCGAGCAGTGAGTATCACCCGGTGCCCCGACTCCAGAAGCCTGGCAGCATAGTAACCTCCAATACCACCGGCCCCAACCATCAATAGTTTCAGCATTTATGGAACCTTCTGTATTTCCAACAGATTATTGCATCCATCCATAACCTGCGAGGGATTGACTGGTCTCGTTCAGCGAAAAGCCAAACAGGCGCTGAGGTGCCTGCATTCCACCCAGACTGAAGGCGGTATTGAGCACACATAACGTCGGGTCGGCAACGGGGGCTTTGGCTCCCGGACTGGAATTAGAGGCACCAAGGTCAGATTTCGACATGGCTTTTGCCCATCGGTGTTCATCTTCCCACTGACGAATCAGGTTACGGATATAACTGTCAATTGGCTGAGGATGATCCACATTGTTGCCGACGTTTTCCAGCCGGTCCAGACATATCAGCAACACGCCCTGGTTTCTCAAGGCTTCCAGGCAATGACCAATGGCCCTGTAGTGTTCACTGGTCATGCCCGTGTTGAGCTTCAATTCAATCACCTCATCAGGCGCGAGGTGCGTCATGCTCTCAGCCAATTCCTTCAAACCCTGTTCCCGAGATCCGCGAACGGCGGCATCAAACCCCCGTTCCGCCATTTCAGACTGCAGACGCCTGGCAAGAACTCCCTCGCCACACTGGTAAAAAATTTCCGGCTGTACGCCCCCTTTTGCCGAGGTAATAAATGCTACGTTGGCAATCACGAGATCCGGCCGTATCAAGCGGCGCAGGCTTGCCTGCCCTTTGGGCCCTATCAGCGCTTCGGTTTCACAGGACAAATACAGCACAGGCAGCTTGGTCACATTACTCACCCGCAAGACACGTTGGTTTGAAGACAACTTTAAGGACGGACTTTACTGGCCGGCTCCCCTGCTATCCCGAAATGGCTTTTAGGCATTTCGGTAATGATTACCCGTACGCGTTCAATCGGCGAATCAATTGAGCGTGACATGGCTTCCGACACCTCACGAATAAGGCGCTCTTTCTGTTCGTCCGTGCGACCTTCAAGGATATACAGTTGGGCTATTGGCATGACGGTTCCTCACGCAAAATCAACAAGAACGTTCCTGACACGCTCCGGGCTCGACGACAAGAAGGCCGGGTAGGTGGCCAGGCGACCAAACCATTGGCGAGTTCGGGGAAAATCGGCAGGGATATCCACGCCGTAGAGCAGGGCCAGAGCAAACCTTGGAAACAAGGCGCACTCGGCCAGGGTTGGCTGGTTCCCGAGAAGGAAGCTTTCGTCTTGCAACGCCATCTCGAGTGCGGCTAGCCCGCCCAGAAATCCGTGTGTACCCTTACGAATCCTGTCTTGATCCCATTCGTTCTCCGGTTTATCGCGTTTCTCAAAGACCACTTCCCGCAGGGATTGCCCCAAAATTCTATCCCCGTACACGACCCAGCTTCGTGCTTCCGCCCTTCGGCGTGGAGAATCCGGCAGCAAGGCCGGCCCGGTTTCGGCCAGGTACTCAAGCATCGGGCCAGAGTCCGTCAGTACCAGGTCATCCTCAATCAACACCGGCACCGTTTGACTCGGCGATAATCGCTGCCACTCGGCGAGAACATCCGGATCTGACCTGTCCATACTGTGCATCACCCGCCCCTGCATAGCTGCGGCAATTCGGACTCGCCAGCAAAACGGACATTCAGGCTTATCAATCAGTCGTATCCTGCTCATTGGCGTGCCGCTCCCAAATCCCTCAGGTGCTCCCCCACAAAATCCAGCCTGTCCTGACCCCAGAAAATCTGGTCGCCGATAACAAACGTGGGAACACCCAGGGCACCTTTTTCCTGTGCTTCCTGCCAGTTCCGGTCAAGTTGGGCATGGAGTTCGGGATCATCGACCGCCCTGGCGAACGCCTCTCTGTTCAGTCCAACGCTTTCGGCAACTGAGGAAAGGACCGCTGCATCCCCTATGTCCAGGCCGTCCGCCCATTCGGCGCGCATCACTGCCACCACGTAGGGTTTGAGCAGTCCTTCCTTCTCCGCCAACAGTGAGCCAGCCCCGGCACGGGTAGGATCCGTACTCTTCGGAGGTGGAGTCAGAGGCATGCCAAATCGACGTGCCCAGCGTGCCACGTCCTGCCTTGCGATAGGCATCTTGACCTTCGCACGGTCCGGATCCGAGCGACCGCGCCATCCCCCCAAAGGCCTCCAGAGCAGATTGACTTGGTACTGGTCAAACAGCTCGAACATGCGCTCGCTGGCCAGATAGCAGTACGGGCTGCGAAAGTTGAAATATAAACGTAGATCAATGGTATCGCTCATAATTCCCTGCTCCGTTGGCAGTGTCTTTGAGGCTTAGATAAACCTTCCGGTTACGGTCCCCAGCCCCTGATAACGCACGGTGATATTATCCCCAGGCTCCACGGTGATGGCAGCGGTTATGCCACCGGTCATGATGAAGGTGCCCGCGGGAATGTGCTCACCCCGCTCTGCCAGCAGATTCGCCAGCATCGCCACGCTGGAGGCCGGATGGCCGAGCACGGCGGCACCCGCGCCTACATCGACAACTTCACCGTTCTTCTCGACCACCACGCCCAGGGTTTTCAAATCCACATCCGCCACATCGGCCATCTGGCCGCCAGTGATAAACCGGGTTGATGAGGCGTTATCCGCCACGACACTCACCAGGTCGAACTTGAAGTTCTCATAGCGGGAGTCAATAACTTCCACGGCGGGAATCACAAAGTCCGTCGCCGCCAGCACTTGGCCGATATGGCAGCCGGGGCCTTTCAGGGGTGCCTTGGTGACGAAGGCAATCTCGGCTTCGATTTTCGGATGGATCAATTCCTTGGTGTTGACCACGCCGCCGTCCGGCACACTGAAATAGTCTGCCAGGAAGCCATAGATCGGAGTCTCCACACCCATCTGGGCCATCTTTGCCCAGGAGGTGAGGCCCATTTTCATGCCAACGATCTTGTTGCCACGCTCTTCCTTGCGGCTGCGTATTTCCCACTGCACGTCGTAGGCATCCTCGAAGGTCATGTCCGGGTAGTCATTGGTGACCTTGGTGATGTCGTGGGCCTGCAACTCGGCGTTTTCCACGTGTTCGGCCAGGGCCAGCACCTGTTCACGGCTCAGTGTCTTGCTCATGTGTTCTGCTCCTTTTGTGCCGCCAGCAGATCCAGCGCCACGTCCACGATCATGTCTTCCTGGCCACCCACCATGCGGCGTTTGCCCAGCTCCACCAGAATGTCCACGGTTTTCAGTCCGTACTTCTGCGCCGCCACTTCGGAATGGCGCAGGAAGCTGGAATAGACTCCGGCGTAGCCCAGGGCCAGGGTTTCGCGGTCAACTCTGACGGGACGGTCCTGCAGCGGGCGTACAATGTCATCAGCGGCATCCATCAGGGCGTACACATCGGTGCCGTGCTCCCAGCCCATCTTGTCGAAGGCGGCGATGCACACTTCCAGCGGGGCGTTACCCGCGCCTGCGCCCATGCCGGCGAGGCTGGCATCGACACGGTCACAGCCTTCCTCGACCGCCACGATGGAGTTGGCCACACCCAGGGCCAGGTTGTGGTGGGCATGGATGCCGGTCTGGGTTTCGGGTTTCAGAACATCCTTCAGGGCCCGGAAGCGGTCGCGGATGTCGTTCATGTTCATGGCACCGCCGGAGTCGACGACATAGAGGCAGGTAGCCCCGTAGTCTTCCATCAGCTTGGCCTGTTCCGCCAATCCTTGCGGGGTCTGCATGTGGCTCATCATCAGAAAGCCGACGGTGTCCATGCCCAGTTTGCGGGCGTGCTCGATGTGCTGCTTCGACACATCCGCTTCGGTGCAGTGGGTGGCCACTCTGACGATTCTTGCGCCGGCGCTGTAGGCGTTGTCCAGGTCGTGGACGGTGCCGATGCCGGGCAGCAGCAGGGTGGCAATTTTCGAGTGGGTGACTACGTCCGCCACCGCTTCGATCCACTCCAGGTCCGTGTGGGCGCCGAAGCCGTAGTTGAAGCTGGAGCCCTGCAGGCCGTCGCCGTGGGCTACTTCAATACTGTCGACTTTTGCCTTGTCCAGGGCCCGTGCAATGTCCTGCACGTTCTTGATGGAGTACTGGTGACGAATGGCGTGGCTGCCGTCCCGCAGGGTCACGTCGGAGATGTAGAGTTTCTTGCCGGGGTTATAAGTCATGGTTCAGTCTCCTCACTTGACCAGCGATTCGGCGATGCGCTCGGCAGTACCAAGAGCCGCGGAGGTCATGATGTCCAGGTTGCCCGCGTAGGCCGGCAGGTAATGGGCAGCACCCTCCACTTCCAGGAAGATGGAGGTCTTCAGGCCGCTGAACTTACCCAGGCCCGGGACGTTCATGGGCTGGTCTTCAGGAATCACATCAAACTGCACTTTCTGCTTGAGGCGATAGCCGGGCACGTAGCTGTTGACGGCCTGGACCATTTCTTCCACGGAGGCTTCGATTTCCGCCTCGTCAGCGGCCTCGGACAGCACGTAGACGGTGTCCCGCATCAGCAGGGGTGGTTCGGCCGGGTTGAGGATGATGATGGCCTTGCCCTTGCCGGCACCACCGACCACTTCGATGGCCTTGGAGGTGGTTTCGGTGAACTCGTCGATGTTGGCGCGGGTGCCGGGGCCGGCGGATTTACTGGAAATGGATGCCACGATTTCCGCGTAATGAGCCTTGGCGACTCGGGAGACCGCTGCGACCATGGGAATGGTGGCCTGGCCACCGCAGGTGACCATGTTGACGTTGCCCTCGGCCAGATGTTCCTCCAAATTAACCACGGGCACGCAGTAGGGGCCGATGGCCGCCGGGGTCAGGTCGACCACGCGAATATCGGGTTTGTGCCCCCGCAGCAGTTTGTCATTGTGAACGTGAGCGCCGGCGGAGGTGGCGTCGAACACCACCTGAATTTCGGCAAACTCGGGCATTTGCACCAGACCTTCCACACCTTCGGCGGTGGTGGCCACGCCCATGCGTTTGGCACGGGCTAAACCATCCGATTCGGGATCAATCCCCACCATCACCCCCATCTCGATGTGTTCGGCGGTGCGCAGGATCTTAATCATCAGGTCGGTGCCGATGTTGCCCGAACCGATGATCGCAGCTTTGATTTTGTTGCTCATGATGTTGTCCTCTTCAATCCGGATCAGGCGAAGCGCACGGAAGCACTGCCGATACCACCGATGTCCACGCGCATGTAATCACCGGCCTTGACCGGCTCAAGCGGTACCAGGGAACCGGACAGGATGACCTCACCGGCTTTCAGGGTGATGCCGAACTCGCCCAGGGTGTTAGCCAGCCAGGTCACGCAGTTCACCGGGGAACCCAAGGCCGCAGCACCGGCTCCGGCGCTCAGCACGCTGCCGTTCTTTTCCACCACCATGCCGCAGGTCACCAGGTCCACCTTGCGGGGAGAAACCGCCTGATCGCCCAACACAAACAGACCACAGGACGCGTTATCCGCCACGGTGTCCTGGATGGCGATCTTCCAGTCCTGGATGCGGGAATCGACAATCTCGAAACAGGGCATCACACACTCTGTGGCTGCGAGTACGTCGGCATTGGTAATCCCGGGGCCGCTCAGGTCTTTCTTCAGGATGAAGGCAATTTCGCCCTCGGCGCGGGGTGCGATCAGCCGGTCGCTGATGGGCACGACTTCGCCACTGTTGAACACCATGTCGTCGGTCAGATAGCCGAAATCCGGCTGGTGAACATTGAGCATGTTCTGAACCGCCTTGCTGGTCACGCCGATCTTCTTGCCGATAATCGAGGCGCCATCCGCCAGGCGGCGTTCAAGCATGCGCAGGGAAATGTGGTAGGCATCGTCAATGGTGATGTCTTCGCCACGGCCGGTCAGCGGTGCAACTGCTTCCCGGCTCAGCATGGCCTGGTAAAGCTCGTCACCCAGCGCCTGTATACGTTTCTGTTCCATTATTCTGCTCCTGAAGCCTCTTGATCGGCCTCGGTCAGGAAATCGTTCACCAGCCGGGCAAACCGGTTGGCATGTTCAATCTGGGTCCAGTGGCCGCAACGGCCAAACACATGCAACTGGGCTCGGTCGATCAGTTCCGCCAGTTTCAGTGAGGCAGCAAGCGGTATCACCTCATCCTCGCGGCCATGAAGAACCAGGGTTTCGTGGGGCAGCGCCCGGATGTGCTTCTCCTCGCTGGCCAGGTTGTCGACCCAACGCTGACGCGGTGCCGGGAACATGGCGGCAAAGGATTCCTGGAAACCGGGGCGGATGCTGGCCTGATAGCGCATCTCCGCCAGTTCGTCGGTGAGCAGGCCTTTGTTAAAGGCAAACACATCCATCAGGCGGCGCATGTTTTCAAGGGAAGGCTGATAGCCCCAAACATCATCCAGGCCCTCAGTGATTGGAAAGCTGACACCGACAGAGCCCATCAGCACCAGGCGACGAACCCTCTCCGGGTACTCGATCGCCAGTGCCAGGGCCAGGCCGCCACCGAAGGAGTTGCCGACCAAATCCACCTGTTGCAGATCCAGTGCATCCATAACGCCGATGGCATGGGAGACCCAGCGTTCCCGGCTGTAGGTGTTGTCTTCCGGACGCTGGGTATATCCGAAGCCGAGCATATCCGGGGCCACCACACGGCGGTTCTTCGCCAGCTCCGGAATCACCAGGCGCCAGTTGGCCCAGGCGGTCACGCCGGGGCCGGAGCCGTGGATCATCATTACCGGAACACTGCCCTTGCCATGGTCATGGACATTGGTGCGGTAGCTGGCGGCGGTTATATCACGCCCGATTTCCGGGCTGTTTTCAGGTGCAGTCATGGTCAACTCACAATTTCACACAGATGTTTTTCATCTCGGTGTAGAACTCCAGGGAGTGCACACCACCCTCGCGGCCTATGCCGGACTGTTTGCTGCCGCCGAAGGGTGTGCGCAGATCCCGCAGGAACCAGCTGTTGACCCAGATGATGCCGGCTTCGATCTGGCCTGCGACTCGGTGAGCGCGGGTAATGTTCTCGCTCCAGATTGCTGATGCCAGTCCGTAAGGAAGGCTGTTGGCCAGTTCGATAGCTTCCTCTTCGGTGTCGAACGGGCACAGGTGGACACAGGGGCCGAAGATTTCATCGGTAATCACCGTCGAACTTTCCGGCAAACCGGTCCAGATGGTGGGCTGAACCCAGGCACCACCGACCAGCTCCTCCGGCATACCGGGAACGCCACCACCGGTCACTACCGTGGCACCGTCATCAACGGCTTTCTGGTAATAGGACAGAACCTTTTCCCGGTGTTTGAGGCTGACCAGTGGCCCCATATCCGCCTCGGCATCATCCGGCGGACCAATCTTCATGCCTTCTGCGGCTTCTTTCAGTCGGCCAACGAACTCGTCGAAGATGGAACGCTCGACGTAAACCCGCTCGGTGCCCAGGCAAACCTGGCCACAGTTGGCGAAGGCTGAGCGCATGGTGCCCTCGATGGCCTTGTCCATATCGCAGTCGGCGAACACCAGGCCGGCGTTCTTGCCACCCAGCTCCAGGGAGATATCCCGGATGCCCTTGGCGGCAGCCTTCATGATGACTTCGCCGGTGCCGGTCTCGCCGGTAAAGGTGAAACCATCCACCAACGGATGCTCGGTGAGGAAAGCCCCGGCGGAATCCCCACCGAAGCCGTGAACCACGTTGAACACCCCGTCCGGTACGCCAGAGTCTTTCATCACTTCGCCCAGCAGGGCGGTGGTGGTGGGGGTTTCCTCGGAGGGCTTGACCACCACGGTGTT
Source organism: Marinobacter sp. M5B (assembly GCF_042604615.1). Taxonomy (NCBI): domain Bacteria; kingdom Pseudomonadati; phylum Pseudomonadota; class Gammaproteobacteria; order Pseudomonadales; family Marinobacteraceae; genus Marinobacter; species Marinobacter sp. M5B. The sequence goes on along the minus strand of NZ_CP156894.1, from coordinate 322,809 downwards.
GCCACAGGCCAGAGCAGGCCCGACTTTCCAAGTCATCAGCAGCAATGGCAGGTTCCAGGGGCTGATCACCCCGATCACGCCCTTGGGGCGGCGTACGGCGTAGTTCAGCGCGCCGGTGCCGTCCGGCGTGGGCATTTCGAAGGATTCCGTGGGCACGTTCTTGATCATGTCCGCAAACACTTTGAAGTTGGCTGCGCCCCGGGGGATGTCGATGTGGCTCGCCAGGGATCTGGGCTTGCCGGTATCCAGGCATTCCGCTTCCAGGAACTCGTCAAACCGTGCGTTGATGCCGTCGGCCACCTTGTGCAGGATGCCCGTGCGTTCCTCCAGCGTCATCTTGCCCCAAGGGCCACCCAGGGCCGATTTCGCGGCCTTGACGGCAGCATCCACCTCCTCCCGGCCGGCTTCGTGAACCTTACTGATCACCTGGCCGTTGGCTGGGTTGACGTTGTCAAAAAGCTTACCGCTGGCCGAACCAATGTACTGTCCGTTGATGTAGTGTTTTATGTCTTTCATTGCTGCTCATTCCCGTGAGGCCAGTGTTGGGTTAGGTCAATACCGTCAAGAACCGTTCGTTCAGTACCCGGTCGTGGTAGAAAATCGCTTTACCGAGATCTTCCGCTTTCCAGGTGATCGGTTTGTGGTCCGGGTAGGTGTAGTCACCACCACAGAACACTTCGTTGCGGTTGCCGGACGGATCGAAGAAATAGATGGTCTTGCCATGGGTCAAGCCATGACGGGTAGGACCGATATCAATGGAAGTATCAGTCATGGAGATCAGGTCCGCGGCCCGCAGGACGTCCTCCCAGGTTTCCAGGAAGAACGACGCATGGTGGAATTTTCCCGGTTCTTCATGGTGAATGAAGGCGATGTCGTGTTCCTTCATAGAGACGGTCAGAAACTGGGCGACGCGGGTACCTTCCGGGTCCAGAACCTGCTCGGCCAAGTGGAAGCCCAATACATTGACAAAAATGTCGTAGGTTGCGGCCAATTCCGGGCCGTAAAACAGGCAGTGATCGAAACGTACCGCTTTCATACCCTCAAGACCGCGTGGCCAGGCTTCTGGATTAACCTCGGTGACCCCCCATTTTCCGGTGTATAACTTGTCGGCATACAGCTCGAAGGCGTGCCCCGAGGGCACACTGAAACGAATCCGGCGACCACAGTCTTTCAGGTCACCCTCGGGAATCTGATCGACATCCACACCAAAGCTCACCAAGTCATTTTCAAGCTGGACCAGCGCCGCCTCATCAACCACCTTGAAGCCCATGAAGTCGCAGCCAGGCTCGTCTGCTTCGCGCAGGACCACGGAGAACTTGTCCACCTCGGACCAGGCCTTCAGATACACCCTCCCCAGGTCATCACGGTCGGTTTCGATCAGACCCATCAGGTCCGTGTAGTGTTTGACGGCTTCATCCATATCGAGAACACGGATCTGGACATGGCCGGGACGCATTACACCTTTTTTCATGACAGTTACCTCAACGCTGTTGTTTTTGTCTGCTTGCTTGTGAGACCGGGCTGCGATGGCGGCCGGCACTCGATGGTCAAATCAGTCAGGGGATACACCCGGCAGGCCAGGACTTCCCTTTTCTCCAAGGCTTCCGGCGGAACATGGACCTTGCTCATCTTTCCGCACTCGAACTCTCCTGCCAGAACCTGGATCTTGCAGTAGCCGCAGCCACCGCCCCGGCAGCCCACGGGCACGCACTTCATGCCCCGTTGTTCCATCGCCTTGAGCACACTCTGGCCGGCCTCGCATTCAAAAGACTTGCCGCTGCACCGCTCGGTTATCCGATAGACCTGAGCCATATCGCACCTCCGGTCAGATCTTCTTAAACAGGGCTGAACGCTGGGTTTCTTCCGCGCCGTCTGCCGCTGTCAGGAACTTTTCCATGAAGATGTCCCGCTCAAACAGCCGGCCCTGCATCAATGCGGTAATCGCCGCATCGATCATCGGCGGTGGTCCGCACAGATAGGCTTTGTGCTCAGCAAAACGACCATCGAAGTGTTCCCTGGCCGCATCGTGCACATAGCCCCGGAAGCCAGACCACTCACCGTCTTCGTCCGCCTGGCTCAACGCCGGCACGTAGGTGAAGTTGTCGTTGTCCCTGGCAAGGGCCTCGAACAGCTCACGGTTGTAGAGCTCGGCACGGTTACGGGCACCCTGGAACAGGGTGATCTGGCGGTCATCGCCCTGCTCCAGCAGGTCGATGATCATGGATTGCGGGCTGGAGAGACCGGAGCCGCCGGCAATGAAAATCAGGTTGCCGGGCTGCGAACTGCGCACGAAAAACTGGCCGTATGGACCTGACAGATGCAGTTGCTCACCCACGTTCAGTTGCTGGTGAATGTAGGTGGTTGCGGCACCGCCCTCGACCAGTCGCACATGAAGCTCTACCTCATCCGCCTTGCTCGGCGGATTGGCCAGGGAGAAGGCCCTCGGGCCATCAACGCCCGGCAGTTCGATATTGATGTACTGGCCGGCCTGGAAGGTCATCGGGCGGTCGAGCTTCAGGCGGATGCCCTTGATGGTCGGAGACAACTCGACGATGTCTGTGACGGTTGCGGTGTAGTCCTCCACCGGATAGCCCTCGAAGTCTTCGTCGACATCGATATCCGCCTCGATGGTGACGTCGCTTTCAACGGTGGCACAGCAGGCCAGCACCTTGCCTTCGTCCCGTTCCACATCCATCAGGGCAAAGGGCGAGGCATCGCCGATTTCAACATCGCCCTCGATGACCTGGACCTTGCAGGTGGCACAGGTGCCGTGGCCGCACGCAAAAGGCAGCCAGACACCCTGGCGCAAAGCGGCGGCCAGGATGGTCTGGCCATCCTCGACCTCAATCTGTTCACCAATGGGTTCGATAGTAACGGTGTGACTCATAGCGCTACCCTCAGAATCCGGCGCCGGCAAGGCCATTAAGGCCCGGCGTGGTTACCGTCAGCATGCTCTTGTGATCAATGCCATTGTCTTTGAGGCTGGCATCAACATCCGGCGTAAACGGTTCATCATTCAGCAGCCACTGCGCCTCCAGGAAGTCAGCGTTCGCTGAATCCGGATGGGATGCCGTAGCCGGTTTCAGGATCTCTTCAACCATGGCTTCGAAGGTCATGTCCGGTTGCACCAGCAGGGCAAACGGAGCACAGAACATCAGATGATTCGGCCAGAGTACATACAGCAACTGCATGCCGTTGAAGTTCTCGACCTTATCCCGTGGTTCAAACTTGTAGTCGTATAAAGCGTTAACACTCATGGTGGTCACCTTGTTGTTTTTGCGGGTGAATCACCCGGCGTCAGATGACACCGGGTAATCTCCGTATCAGGCCGCGTCCTGCTTGGACCCTTCAGCCTTGTCATCAGACGACTTGCCCTTGATGGACAACCAGCGTTTGTGGTCCGGCGAGCCGACATACTCGAAATTGTCCTCGCCAATGTTGATGTGGTAGTACTTCTGAACCACCGTCTCGACGTCGCCACCTTCACAGTTGCCCTGGTAGATCTGGTGTACCGGCAACCACGCCTGAACGTACTTCTCCGGCTCGTGCTTGAAGATGTCGCAGCAGGCTTCCGAGCAGAAGTGGTAACGCTCACCTTCGTAGTTCATCTGGCGGTGGCTGAGCTTGGTGGGCTCGCCCATCTCGGTAAACAGCGTCGGTACCTGGCATACCTGGCACAGTTGCGGCAGGGTGTTGTTGTAGAAGCGGCGGCCTTCAGCATGCTCTTTGGCCCAATGCTCGTAGCGCGGGCGGTAGTACTTGTCGAAAGTCTCCGGATACTTCTCGGACATCCAGTCCATTTCTTCCTTACCGGGAATCCAGGTATGGAAGTTGGTGGCCTGGCTGTACTGGTAGAACGTGCCCCATAGCTGATGGCTGATGTGGTGCTTGGCATCGTTGGCCACATCCTGATATTTGGGCGGGCGGATGCCGTAGCGCTCAAGGTCTTTGAAAAGGGCGCCGCCGTTTTGCTCGTAATACACTTCCCAGGCTTCCGACCAGGACATGACCTTGTTCGGCAGCATGTAGTCCATCATCATGCTGACTAGGCTCAGCAGGCGGAAACCGCGCCAGAACCACTTGTCGATCCAGCGCTGTACGATCGGCACATTGTCCTCATGCTGTTCGAGGATGAACTTGATCACTTCAAGGCCCAGGGTCATGTGCCGTGCTTCGTCGGACTGCGCCGAGAAACCAAAGGTGACGGTGGCCATGTCGCCGTTATAAGCAGCACCGGACATGAACGGAACGAACAAAAGGTTAGTCAGCACATACTCGAACGAGAACGAAATTGCAGTCAGAAACTCGAACGGACCGGCCGAACGGGCATCATCGAAGAACGACTTGGGTACGGACAGAAACCACACCCGGTCGTGCATGTAAGCCGCATCGTGCAGGCCATTAAAATGCTTGTTGTAATGGCTCATCGCATGCTGCTGGGTCTGTGAATGGCGCAGCTCGTCAATGGACTGCATCTGGCACGCCACCCTGGCTCCGGCGCCACTGAACTGGCGCCCCACCTTGGCGTAGCCCTGGAAAGCCGCGTGTTCCAGGGGCGACACACCGGTCAGGAACAGTTTCAGCGCATTCACATAACGGCCGTCCGAAATGTTCTGGTGGCCGTTGTTCTGGGCAAAGGCATCGAAAATGGCGTACAGCTTTTTCTCTTTTTCAGCCTGGTACTTCCAGTAGGCGTCCATGGTCAGACGGAATGGATCTTCCCATTGGGACCAGTCGGTAATCTTGATACCTTCAAAGTCCTCGTCCGGGAAAATGTCCTTCTTCTTTTGATAGGTTGGTTCCCAGGCCATGTCCCGGGTCAGGTACTGGTACTTGTCCTTGAGATTCAGCTTCTTGTTTTTAACAGCCATGATAAGTCTCCCAATTAGGTCCACTGAAGAATGAAGTGGTCGTCGTCTTCGTCGACATTGCCGCCGATACTGATCACGTCGATGAGCATTTCCTGAACATCCCATTCGCGACCGAGCTTCTCTTCCATCGTTTCCCGGTTGATCACCAGGCGCTTCTCGGCCTGGATCCGGATCATTGCCGGCTGGTGCTGAACTTCCGCTTCCGGATTGTCTTCGGCGATGGCTTCCACCAGGTAGCGGGCGTTGTCGTTGTCCTGAAAGGCAATAAATACGAGCTGGCTCATGCGGATACTCCCTGGCTCTGCAGCTGGAATTTCTTGAGTCGGGTGGAGAGTTGAGCGCGGGTTTCATCCAGGGCCTCAATGCCGGTGCTGGCCTCAGCCAGGGGCTTGAGTGCGCTGTACACCTGAGGTTCCCACTGATCGATCCAGGCCTGGAGCTGTTCGCGGTTGGCATCGCTTTCCGCTGCCACAACCTTGATCATGGCGTTGGTCCAGCGCAGGGATTCCTTGTACCAGTCCCGCATGAATTCGGTGAGCATGGAAACATCTTCGGCATCCTGCTCGCCCAGCCACTGGTCCATCCTCTCGTACACCAGGGGAAACAGCAGGCCATCCACCAGCACGTTCTGGACCAGCGTCAACTCGAACCAGTCATCCACCACCAGGGTGTCTTCCACCAGCTTGCGCATTGGCTGCCACAGCTCGTCATCCATCCAGTAGCACTTGGATTCGTCCAGTGCTGCACCGGTACTGCCATCCAGCATCAGGGCAATTCGAGACAGGTACTGGCCAATGCCCAGGCGATCCATGGCGGTATATATGTGCATCTGCGAGACCGTCGTGGCGTTAACATCGCCCGCGATCTTGCTGTTGTTCATGTTGGCACCCAGCTCCACGTGGCGCAGAGGCACCAGCAACCTCAGGATCTGCTTCTGAGTGGCTTCGGGAAGTCGGGTCAGCAGATTGCGCTTTTCGCAGAACCCGAAGCTGGTCTCCGCGGCCTCCTGCATCTTGGCCCGGTTACCAACATAGGCGCCGTAGTAGAACTGGCGGGGATCGGTGACGGCGTACCAGTCTTCCATGCGGATCGACGTGCGTGTGGGGTCGTTCAGCGTATGCTTTGAATCCCACAGCGGGCGGTAGTGAAAGTTGGTTTTGGCTTCCAGGTCATAGCTGGCTTCCTGGTAGCGGGAGGCCGGCTTGTCGCCGAAGCGACGGGCGATGTGCCCGTATGTCTGGCGGATGGGTTCCACCGAATTGGTTTTGATCTCAATGCTCATATCAACTTACCGTTTGTTGTTTTGAGTGGATGATCGATTTGGTGACGTTCAGCGGTGACCCTTCTCGCCGAAGCGCCACTTGACCATGTCCGCATCAATCTCGCGGATCATGTCGGAATCCATGTGAACGACATTGTTGTGCTTGCAGAAGATTTCGAACGCTTCGCGGGGAAGGACAAGCTCAACAAACAGTTCGGGATGTCCGATGGCAAAATCGAACTCTACGAATCTGTCCTCTGGCCCACTTCGGACCCGGATGTAGCGGGTCAGCTCGTCGAAGCTTTTTGCATGCTCAGTCATCGTTGACACCCTTGTGTTTGTTATGGGTTGCCACAGCTGGAGCAACCGCTGTGCCAAGCATCGAAACCTGCCGTCAATAAAAACCCAGACTTCTGTTTTAAAAGGCTTTATATAGAAAGGCGGGCGCTGATACAGAGTGGATTATCGAAGGGTGAGATCAGGAAGCCAGACGAATTTTTCATCATTTGATCAACATGAAATCGTGATCTGAGCAAATGCTCAGATCAGCAGCCAACCGTGACTTTCGCCTGAAATTTCATCATTTGATTGATTTGTGACAAGGATAGGGTGTTATATGAAAAAGGCGGCGTTCGGCTGCCTTCGCGCTGGACGACCTTTCCAGGGTGCGACCCCATACAATTACAAACGGGGCTCCTGAGCATGGCTATTACCTACAAACCGCAATTACAATACTTGGATTTTCAGGATCTTACGGAGCAGATCCGATTCCAGAGCACGGAAGGCAAAATCTGGTTTGGCGAGCAGCGCATGCTACTGATGCAAGTCAGTGCCATGGCGGCCTTTCGGCGCGAAATGGTGAACACCATGGGCATTGAGCGTGCGAAGGGCTTTCTCCTACGCTTGGGATACCAATCCGGACTGAAAGACGCCGAACTCGCTCGAAAGCTTCGCCCGCACTGCAGTGAACTCGACATCTTTCTGGCTGGCCCCCAACTACATTCACTCAAGGGAATGGTCAAAGTCGTTCCCATGGAGATCGACATTGATCATGATTCCGGCAGTTTCTATGGCGAGCTGGAATGGGTCGATTCGTTTGAAGTGGATATCTGCCAGACCGAACTTGGGCAGATGGATGAACCAGCTTGCTGGTCGCTGCTCGGATACGCCTGCGCCTATACATCCTCTTTTATGGGTCGTGAGATCATCTTTCGCGAGGTCAGTTGCCGTGGTTGCGGTGACGAGAAGTGCATGATTGTGGGCAAGCCCGCCGAGGAATGGGAGGACGCTGCCGAATTTGCCCAGTACTTCAAGGCAGACACCATTATGGAAGAACTGTATGACCTTCAGAGCCAGGTCAGTTCTTTACGCAGCAGCCTCGAGAAACAGGAGGGGCAGTATTACGGCATAGGCCAGTCCGCCTCCTACAACAAGGTCTGCAAGATGATCGACAAAGCCGCTCAGGGCAAAGTATCGGTTCTGTTGCTCGGGGAAACCGGCGTTGGCAAGGAGGTGATTGCCCGCAGCGTTCACCTTCGCAGTGAACGAGCCGAACAACCCTTTATCGCCGTCAACTGCGCCGCTATTCCCCCTGACCTGATCGAAGCGGAACTGTTCGGCGTGGAAAAAGGCGCCTACACCGGTGCCAACCAGTCCCGGCCAGGCCGGTTTGAACGAGCCAACACCGGCACTATTTTTCTTGACGAGGTGATTGAACTGACTCCCCGGGCCCAGGCCACCTTGCTGAGGGTGCTGCAGGAAGGAGAGCTTGAGCGGGTGGGCGACAACCGCACAAGGGCTGTCGATGTGAGGGTTATTGCAGCTACCAACGAAAGCCTGGAAAAAGCCGTGGAAGAGGGGCGTTTCCGCTCCGATCTGTTTTACCGTCTCAATGTATTTCCGGTGAAGATTCCACCGCTTAGGGAACGGCTGGAAGACTTGCCACTGCTGGCCGAACACTTCCTCAACAAGTTCCACTCAGAATATAACAAGCGCACTCTCGGGCTCTCCGACAAGGCCCTTGAACTCTGCCTGCACTACCATTGGCCGGGAAATATCCGGGAGCTTGAAAACGTTATCGAGCGTAGCGTCATCCTGACCGACAACAACGAGTCCATCAGTCGCGAATCTCTGTTTGCAGGTATTCCCGAGCCGCAACCCAGCCAGCCCCAGGGCGTTGTCGACAGCCACGGACAACTTGTTGAAAAGACTTCCGAAACCTCCAGGGGCGACTGGGCCAGCCAGATCCTGGGCAACGGTATCGGCCTGGACGATGTCGAGGAAACGCTGATGCGGCGTGCCATGGAAGAGGCCAACCAGAATGTTTCCGGCGCGGCGCGTATCCTCGGACTGACCCGTCCCGCTCTCGCCTACCGGCTCAAAAAGTCCGGCATTCTGGCTGAAAGCTGAACCACAACCGTCGCGCCATGACAGGGATGTCCACGGTTCGTTTTCTGGTTTGACGATATCAACAAACGCCCCACCCGTTTCATCATTTGATAAATCTCAATCCTATTAACTGCCCCACCAAACTTCCCTAAAGCTCTCTAAAACCGTCACCTTCACCATTAAATACAGACAGTTAACAGCGCGAAAACGTGCATGGCACACGCGTTGCTAAATCACCGTCAGTCGCGTTATCCACAAAAACAAAGACGGTGACATAAAATGCGAAATGCCCCCCTGCGCAAATGGCGCACTACCGGCGCAGCCGTATCGCTGGTCGGATTGTTTTCGGTTCTGTTAACGGGTTGCGAAGCGCCCCTGGATCTTGACGCGGTTCGAGATCAGTCGGGACAGGCCGTTAAACGGACCGATTTCTATCAAGCCATTGCTCGCAATGACGAGGTTATCGTGCTGACTGGCAACAACGGTGTTGTGTTGGTCAGCTCAGACAACGGAGAAAGCTGGAAACGGCAGACGCCAACGTCGGAAAGCTTCCTTGCGTTGGACGTATGCCCGGACAACAGCTTTATTGCGCTGACGTTCAACAACGAAATCTGGCATGGCGATACCAGCGGAGATAACTGGACGGCGCATTCCCTGCCCAGCCAGGAACAGATGATGACCGCCGCTTGCGCTCCGGACGGCAACTGGTGGGCAGCAGGTGCTTTCACCACTATTCAGGGCAGCGCTGACCAGGGTGAGACCTGGACTGAGACTTCACTCAACGAAGACGCCATCCTCAACAACCTCCAGTTCATCGATGCCGACCATGCTTTCATAACCGGTGAGTATGGCCTGGTACTCAAAACCACGGACGGCGGAGAGAACTGGGACTATGCCGGCTACCTTCCGGATGAGTTTTACGCCCATTCCAGCTATTTCCGTTCAGACAATGAAGGTTGGGTTGGCGGCCTGAACGGTTTCATCTACCACACCGCCGACGGCGGAGAGAACTGGGAGAAATCCCCCACCGGCATCAACGCCCCGATATTCGGTTTCGTTGCCGGCCCTTCAGGGTTATACGCCCTGGCGGATAACGCCACCGTATTGCAGCAGACGGGGCGATCCTGGCAGAAGATCTCCGCGTCCGACCAACCCCTGTATTTGCGTACCGGCCTGATTCTCCCCGACCACCGACTACTCGCCGCTGGTGGCCGTGGCCTGCTGCTGAACCTTGAAACTCCCGTGGCCCACTCGGCCAGCACTGACTGAGGAACTCCGCCATGCCTGGACTGCATCGATTCACCCATCTCCTGCATTCGCTGGAGCTATGGATCTTCAACAACCCGCGCAAGGTATTGAGCGTGATCGCCATCCTCACGCTGGCGTTCGCCCTGCGTATCCCCGGGCTGAAAATCTACACCGACTTCGCCGACCTGCTGCCGCAGCAACATCCCTATATCGAACTGCACAACAGCATCAAGGACAGCTTTGGCGGCGCCAACGTTCTTACGGTGGGTGTCGAATTCGAAGATGGCGACATTTTTACCAACGAGAATCTCGCCAAGATCGACCGAATCACCCAGGCCGTGGACAACCTGCCTGGGGTTAACCACAACCTTGTGTCCAGCGTGACTCACCGGAATTCCCGCAAAATCTGGCTTACGGAAGTCGGCAGCATCAACTCGGAACCCTACTACGACTCCACCTCCGGCGAGTACTCACGGGAAGCACTGGCTGCCATGAAAGCCGATGTGGCGGCCAACCCACGGGTGTACGGCCCCCTTGTGTCTCCAGATATGAAAATGGCCCTGGTCAAGGCGCAACTGATTGAAGGCAAGCTGGATTACGAAAAGACGTTTGCACAGTTACAACAGCTGCGTGAAGCGGAGGAAAGCGCGGGAGTCAGGATCTACGCCACGGGACAGCCAGTCCTGGTGGGGTGGGCCTACACGTACATGGAGCAGATCCTCCAGATCTTTATTTTCACCGTAATCACCATGCTGGCCTTACTCGTTTTCCATTTCCGCAAGGCCTACGGTGTGCTGATCCCCCTGGGCGGCGTTTTGGTCTCCACGATCTGGGGGCTTGGGATCATCAGCCTGCTCGGTTACAACCTGGATCCGCTCGGGCTGGTGATCCCCTTTTTGATTGCAGCCAGGGCGATGAGCCATGGCGTACAGCTCGTTGAACGCTACTATGCGGAAACCCGCGAACTGGGTAGTGGCCCCAAAGCCGCAAAAGCGACCTTTGACAGTCTTTTCCGCCCTGGTTCCCTGGGTGTTGTGTCGGATGCTATTGGCCTGTCGCTCATTGCCATCGGGTCCATTCCGTTGAATACCCATCTGGGCATCTATGCTTCCCTTTGGGCGATCACTGTTGTGTTCACGGTGCTGATCGGCGTGCCACTTCTGTTATCCATTCTGCCAACGCCCAAAGACCCGAACCTGCGCGAAACCGCCCTGCGCCATATCGGCGCCAGTTGCTCACGCACGGTTGCACGGCCAGGCGCGGCGAAAGTGGTGCTGAGTGTCGCGGCACTGGCGATGGCCGCAGGACTATTAGCGGCGTCCAACGTGCAGATTGGCGACTCGGAGCCAGGCTCTCCCATCCTGTATCCCGACCACGACTACAACGTTTCTTCCCGCGTGGTGAATGAGCGCTTCCCGGGCTCCGAGGAGCTCTACATCGTGGCGGAAACCGAAGAGAAAGGGGGCCTGAAACGTCCGGAGGTACTGGCTGCCCTTTCTGATCTGCAATCCCACATGCTGAAGGACCCGGAAGTAGGCGGCAGCAAAGGCCTGCCCGACCTCGTTAAGCAAGTTAACCGCCTGATGCACAACGACGACCCCCGTTGGTACCAGATTCCTCACGATGCGGGCTATGTCGGCGGGCTGATGTTTACCTACATGGCCTCCAGCCCGATTCCCGGGGCCCTTGATGAATTCAACGACACCGACGACCGCGTTGCCAACTTGGTGTTCTATTACAAGGACCGCCAGGGCGAGACCATCCGCCGTGCCATTCACATGGCCAAGGAATGGATCGCGGAGAACGGTGACAGCGTTGAGGGCCTGACCATCAAACTCGCGGGGGGAACCCTTGGTGTTGCCGCCGCAATGAACGAATCAGCCTTCGAGACCAATGTCATTGTTCTGCCACTGGTTTTCCTGCTGATCTTTGCCTTTGTCATGCTGTTCTACACCTCATTACACGCCGGGCTGATGATGCTGTTGGCGATGATTTTCGCAACCACTCTCACCTACGCCTATATGGGCTTTAATGCGCTCAATATCGACATCAATACCGTGCCGGTGATTGCCGTGGGTATCGGCGTCGGCATCGATTATTCCATCTACATGATGGACCGGATACGGGAAGAAATGGCCCGACTTGGCAACCTGAGGGACGCCGTCAGGCGAGCCATATCCACCACCGGCATGGCCATCAGTTTCACCGCGCTGACGTTGATGGCGGGCATCATCATGTGGGTCATTTTCTCAGACCTCCGATTCCAGTCTGATGCAGCATTGCTGCTGTGCGTCATGATCGTGATCAACGGCATCGCGGCCATGCTTCTGGTGCCTTCCTGGGTACTGGTCTTCAAGCCCCGCTTTGTTACCGATGTTTACGCCGACGAAGACGGCATTCTCCATGCTGATCGTCACCCACCAACACCATCTCCATCGTCCGGTTCCCCACGGGAACAAGAGGATGGGTTCGTGCCGGGAGAGCCGTACCGGGCCTGAGCCCGGTAGGACACTCCACTAAAACCTGTAACGAGGACATGCCATGCAAACAACAATAAAAGGCCTGAGGCTCTGGTGCTATACCCTTGCGGGAAGTGCCGGCCTGGCGCTGTTACCAATCAACTCCGCCGTCGCCCAGGAAGATACCCGGGTAAACGGCTTCTACGAGAATGCAACCTACGGCCGGGATGGCGTAGGGCTTTCAAAATTCCGCAACACACTACAGCTGGAAGCAGAGAAACGGGCTGGAGATGTCGGCATTTTCAGTAATGTCTCCGTCAACGCCACGCTCCGTGGTAGCTATGACGGTGTTTACGACCTTAATGATGACGAATACGGCCGCAATGCCGGTGGACCGGTCCGCCTGGAAAACCGGGCAGCGGGACCCAACGCCACCGTGCCCCACGGTGGCGGCCTGAAGCTGCCGAACTCCTTCAGTGAAGCGAACAACCCCAACGAAGGCATGATCGTGTTGGGTGAAAACCTGCATGATACCGACGGCGGTGTAGCCTTCGGCGTGCCGGTTCGCCCCTGTGACGAGGACGAACGAGGGTGTATCAACGGTTATTTGGACAAAGACACCAACGACATGCGATTCCAGGAGTTCAACGACCGCGCCGATTTCATCCGCGAACTCTACGTGGATTTCGATTACAACTTCTCGAACGGTAATATCCTCAGCACCCGATTGGGCAAGCAGCAAGTCATCTGGGGACGTACCGACCTTTTTCGGGTGTTGGATGTGATCAACCCGGTGGATTACTCCCGCAACAATATCTACGACGAACTGGAAGACATCCGGATTCCCATGTGGATACTCCGGACCGACTACCGCATGGGGCCAACCGAGGTGTTCGATGGCCTCGCCTTCGACGACCTTAATTTCCAGTTGGTATGGAACTTCGACAAGTTCCGCCCGCACGATATCGGCCAGTGCGGTCAGCCCAACGTTATTCTCGATGCCGGCTGCTTCTTCCGCGGCATGAACAGCCTCTGGGAAAATGGTGGCACAGTGGCCAACTTCGCAGGCGGCGAAGCGGCAACGGATTTCGGCCCCGGCCAGATCGGTATCCGCGAAGCGCACATGCCAAGCTGGAGCCTGGCGAATACCCAGGTCGGCCTCAAGATGGAAGGTGTTTATGGTGATCTGGGCTTCTCGCTCAACGCCCTGACCTATCGCTCCCAACTGCCCTCTCTTCGGGGCGGTATTCCCGCACAAAACGGCTTTACCGGTGAAACCGGTATATGGCCAAGCCTGATTGCCTTCGATATCCACTTCCCGAGGGTCAACCTGTTCGGTGGCTCCCTGGATTACTACGCCCAGAGTGTTGATACCGTCCTCAGGCTTGAAGCGGCCTATACCACCGGCGAGGAATTCGCCAATACGCTGGAGGAAGATCTCTACTCCGAGAGCGACGTGGTTCGCTACGTGGTCGGCGCTGACAAGAACATCTTCATTCCCTTCCTGAACGAACACCAGGCATTCCTGTTCTCCGGCCAGGTATTCGGTCAGCACATCCTGGATCACGAGCGCGAGCAGCGTCGGTTTGGTGAAGCCGGTATTCCCGACTGGAAAGAAAACTGGACAGGCACCCTGCTGATCAAAGGCTTCTACATGAATGGCCGCCTCAGCCCGCAGATCATCACCGCACATGATTTCCGAGCCGGGGCAACCGCGATCGCGCCGTCTGTTGAGTGGCTGGTCAGTGACAACTTCCGTGTCACGGCCGGTGCAAACATCAAGGTGGGTACCGGCGCGCGCAAATTCGATGACTGCCGTAGCTGCAACCCCTGGGATCCGTTCACCGCCACCTATCCGGGGCAACCGGCCGGGGAGTCTGCCGGCCTGGGTGGATACGAGCCGCTGGGCCGCTTCCAATCTGGCCCCATTGGAATGGCTCAGGAAGAAGACGAGCTTCAACTGACCATGCGTTACAGCTTCTGATATAGAGGAAACATCATGAAACGAGCATTCCGAAAATCCGTGTTTAATGGCCTGGTGATCGGTCTTACGGCGGGCGCCTTCTCCGCTGGCGCCTTTGCCAGTGACAAGGTCATCAACGAATCGTTCCATCCATACAAGGATCAAATGCCAAGCCACGAAGGGCTTAGCGCCGGCATGACCATCGACGAATCCAACGTGGCACAGTTCAAGGACGTGATCGATCCGGCCTTCTATACCTTCATCGAGAACGGCTGGACATCCATTGCCGTGGGAAAGACCACGTCCTTCGACCTGCACCCTGCCTATGTGGACGCAACCCGCAACGCCCTGGGTGAGGTTTCCCTGGGTGAGCAGGTCGGGGAAATTAACGGCTGGAAAGCCGGTCGCCCGTTCCCGCAGGAGCCGGATGCGGATGACCCCCGCGCCGGCGAAAAACTGGCCTGGAACTACAAGTACGGCTACAACTGGGGCGACAGCGCCGCCATCATGCCGTTCTACTGGAAGTACCGGGACATGGAATCAGCCAAGGTGGAGCGGACCATCAAATTCAACTTCCACTTCCTGAATTACAAGGGCCGAGTGATACAGGAACCCACCCCGGAAATCACGCCCAACCCGTCTGACCTGTTCCGCGCCATCTATGTACAGGTACTCGACCCAGCGGACGTCCGCAATACGCAACTTCTGATTCACCGGGCCGCCGACGACCTCAAACGTGATAACTCCTGGCTCTATTTGGGCTTCCAGCGCCGCGTGCGCCGCCTGGCCACAGGCCAGGTTACCGATGCCTTTCTCGGTTCGGACCTAATGATCGAAGACTTCGAGGGCTACAACGGCCGCATTTCCGACATGGACTGGACCTATAAGGGCACCCGTTACATGCTGATGCCGTTCTACAATCACAACGAGCTGAAGCTGGACGAAGAAACCCACAGCGACAGCGATGGTTACCAGGTTGTGGCTTTCAGTGGCAAGGGTGGCTGTTTCCCGGACATCACCTGGCAGCTCAGAAAGGTGTACGAAGTGGAGGCGAAACCGGTGGATGAAAGCCATCCGCTGTCGAAACGTATCCACTACATGGACGCCCAGACGTTCACCATTCCCCGCACCGTCGCCTATGACCGTAAGGGCAGCCTGTGGAAAACCTTCACCATCGGACAGGCCCATCCAGACCACCACCTGCCCAAGAACGAGGGTACCGGTGTATCCATTGACGACAGCTTCAGCATGATCGACGTGCAGGCCAGCCACTGCACCACCGGCCAGTTCAAGGGCCAGGTCGACCCCGAGCTGTCCCCCCCCAATATGTTCAACGTGCAGCATCTCCGCGCAACCGGCAGCTAAGCCTGGTGCTAGCCCTTGGGCCCGCTTTGGCGGGCCCCTTTTTTGGTTTCGGAGGATAAGATTTATGTCCCGATATGAGCCCCTACCCGACGCCCTCCACGAAGACGACCAACTGCTGGTACTCACTGACAGCAAGGGTGCCATTACCTACGCCAGCAACGCCTTTTGCAGAACCTGCGGCTTCTCGGAACAGGAACTGAAAGCCATGTCTTTCAGCAAACTGCGGCACCCCGACATGCCCGGAGGGCCGCTGAACGACCTGTGGGAAACCATTGGCCGCGGAGAATCCTGGATGGGCATGATCCGCAACCGTAAGGCAGATGGGACCAACTGGTGGCTGGATGCCTTCGTTAGCCCGATTACCGACACGGACGGAACACTGTTGGAATACCAGGCCATTTACCGGTTACCCGATGAAGCCACCATTCGGAGAACCGAACAGGCTTACCATGCCCGCAGCCAAGGCCGGCAGCCCCTTGCCCTCAGGATTCCACGGCTGCCCCCTGCTATCCTGCAGTGGCTGGTCGCCAGCCTCTGTTTTGCCCCCGCCACGATAGCTGGGATGTTCGGCATGCCAACGCTGGCGGCCCTCTTGTTCGTCCTTGGCAGCACACTGTCCCTTGGCCTCTTCTACCAACTCAATCGCCCGCTAGCCCAGCTGTTCATGCGTTGTCGTTCTGTTGTCAGCCATCCCATCAAGCAACTGGTCTACACCGGAAACGCCGGCGTCGCGGGCCAGATTGAGCTGGCCATGCGGCTGGTGGAAGTCCGGCTGAAGGTCATGGTGGCACGTATCAGCGACAGCGGCGGACAGATCGAAGACAATGTCCTGCGGGCCAACTCTCTGCTACAAGGCGGTTCCGAGGCCTGCGGTCAGCAGCAATCAGCACTCTCCTCCGTGGCGACCTCCATCGAGGAATTCACCGCTACCATTCGCGAAGTTTCGGAGAATACCCAGCAGGCTGCTGGTCTCAGTGCGCGAAACCGTGATTCCGGGGAAAACAGCGCCCGTTCTGCAGCCGCCGCGCGCGACAGTATTCTTGCCCTGGCGAGTGAGCTCGAGGAAACCAGCCAAACCGTGGAGGAACTTGATCGGAACAGCCAATCGATTGGCCGGATTCTGGATGTGATCGTCGCGATCGCTGAACAGACCAATTTGCTGGCCCTGAATGCCGCCATTGAGGCCGCCCGGGCCGGCGAAAGTGGGCGCGGTTTTGCGGTGGTTGCCGATGAAGTTCGTTCCCTGGCAAAGCGCACCCAGGAATCCACCAATGAAATCCAGCAAATGATCACTGCCTTGCAGGAAGGCTCCCGCCGGGTGGTCGAATCCATCGCACAGGGAAAACAGCAGTCCGAGAGGAGCGTGGAGCAGGTATCCGCCACCGCAGAGGCAATCCGTAATATTGTGGCGGGCATTGCCGAAAGCGACGGCCTGAACCAGCAGATTGCGGCTGCCAGTGAGCAACAGAGCCAGACCGTTTCACAACTGAACGAGGAAATTCACGACATCCATCAACTGGCCATCAAGACAAGCGAACAGCTTCAGGATACCGTCGAAGCAGGCCAGGCGGTTGGCTACCATGTGGGGCGCCAGCAGCTGTTAGTACGACACCTGGTACCTGGGCGGAGGGGCTAACCGAAATGCTTAGAAATCTGGAATGCGGGCGTCCCTGCCCGGACTTTAAGAATGGTTTTGTGCCCTATCAGAAATGAATCACCGACCGAATACTCTTCCCTTCATGCATCAACTCAAACGCCTCGTTGATGTCCTCAAGAGGCATGTTGTGGGTGATAAACACGTCCAGTGGAATGTCTCCTTTCTCGGCCTTTTCGACATAGCCGGGCAGTTCCGTCCGGCCCTTCACGCCACCAAACGCAGAACCTTTCCAGACCCGGCCGGTAACCAGCTGGAACGGCCGGGTGCTGATTTCCTCACCGGCACCGGCCACGCCGATGATGATGGATTCACCCCAGCCTTTATGACAGCACTCCAGGGCTGAGCGCATCACGTTGACGTTGCCGATACACTCAAAGGAGTAGTCCACACCGCCGTCGGTCATTTCAACAATCACTTCCTGAATCGGCTTGTCGTAGTCCTTGGGGTTCACTACATCCGTGGCGCCCAGCTGTTTGGCGATATCGAACTTGCCGGGGTTGATGTCGATGGCGATGATGCGGCTGGCCTTGGCCATGGTGGCGCCAATAATCGCCGCCAGGCCGATTCCGCCGAGACCGAAGATAGCGACCGTCGCGCCTTCTTCCACCTTCGCTGTGTTCAGCACCGCGCCGATACCGGTAGTGACGCCACAGCCCAGAAGGCAGACTTTGTCCAGTGGCGCATCCTTGGGAATCTTCGCCAGGGAAACTTCCGGCAATACCGTGTATTCAGAGAAGGTGGAGCAACCCATGTAGTGATAGACAGGCTCACCCTTGTAGGAAAAACGGGAGGTGCCGTCCGGCATCACACCTTTGCCCTGGGTTTCGCGCACGGAACCACACAGGTTGGTTTTACCGGACGTACAGAACTTACATTTTCCACATTCGGCGGTATAAAGAGGGATCACGTGATCACCCACTTCGACGGAGGTGACACCTTCTCCAACCGCCTCAACAATGCCACCGCCTTCATGGCCCAGAATGGCTGGAAAGTTCCCTTCGGAATCGGCGCCGGACAGCGTGTAGGCGTCCGTGTGGCAGACGCCGGTGGCAACGATACGCACCAGCACTTCCCCTTTCTGGGGCGGGGCAACATCCACTTCCACAATTTCCAGCGGTTTGTTGGGGGCAAATGCCACCGCGGCACGGGATTTAATCACTGGCAGACTCCTTGAACGTGGTTCGGAATAGAATGTCTCGGGTTTTACGGGTTTGACGCTTACTAGACGACCGGTCTAATATACCAGCCATGACATCGAACGACACCCGCAATCACATCATCCACACCGGCGCCGACCTGATTGGTCAAAAAGGCTTCGGCGCGACGGGCATCAATGCCGTGCTGACCGCCGCCGGTGTACCCAAAGGGTCGTTCTACCATTACTTTAGCAGCAAGAACGATTTCGGGTTGGCTGTCATCGACACCTTTGCGCAGGAATACGACACCAAGCTGGATTTGATTCTGAACGACCACAGCCGCTCGGGCGTGGATCGCTTAAGGGCCTATTTCGACGCCGGGCTGGAAACCATGACCAGCTGCGAATTCACCCGGGGCTGCCTGATTGGCAATCTTGGCCAGGAACTGGCCGGGCAGAACGAAACCTTCCGCAGGCGCCTGGACACCGTTTTCCAGGGTTGGGAAAAACGCTTTGAGCGTTGTGTTGAAGAGGCTCGCCAGGCCGGCGATATCGATGCATCCATCGACCCTGCCGACGTCGCCAGCTTTCTGCTTTCCGGCTGGGAAGGCGCCATTCTCAGAGCCAAGGTTCTGAAGTCTACCGAGCCCATGGAGCGGTTTGTGCGGGTCTTTTTCCGCCAATGTCTTGGCCTTCACTGAACGCCCACATTTTTTTCAGTCATTCCTAGTAGACTGGTCTAATTACACTCAGTTAATCCTCAAGGAGAGTGATCAATGAACAACGTAAACGACGCACTGTTTCAACCGCACGATCTCGGCACCCTGACGCTGCCCAACCGCGTTCTGATGTCTCCCCTGACCCGTTCGCGCTCCAGCCAACCTGGAGACGTACCGAACGACATGAACGCGCAGTACTATCAGCAGCGGGCCGGTGCAGGGCTGATCATCAGCGAAGCAACCCAGGTGTCACCTCAGGGTAAGGGCTATGCATTCACGCCAGGCATCCACTCGGAGGAGCAAATCGAAGGCTGGCGCAAGGTCACCAGTGCGGTGCACATGGCGGGCGGACGCATTCACATGCAGCTCTGGCACGTTGGCCGAATTTCCCATACGGCGCTGCAGCCGGATGGCAACAAGCCTGTAGCACCATCGGCGATCAAACCCGAGGGCGCCAAGACCTTCATCAGCGCCGACTCCGGCATGGTGGACGTGCCCGAGCCCAGGGCTCTTGAAGCCGGCGAAATGGCGGACATCGTGGAGCAGTATCGCCAGGGCGCGCTGAACGCCAAAGCGGCCGGGTTTGATGGCGTTGAAGTACACGCCGCCAACGGATACCTGCTGGACCAGTTTCTCAAGAGCGGCAGCAACCACCGCAGTGATGAGTTTGGCGGCTCCGTTGAAAACCGGATGCGCCTGCCACTGATGGTGATCGAGGCCGTGATCGACGTCTGGGGCAAGGACAATGTCGGCGTTCGGGTCAGCCCGACCGGCAGCTTCAACGCCATGTACGACGAGGACCCGGTCGAAACCTTTGGTGAATTCGCGAAGCGGCTGAACGACCTGGGCATCAGCTACATCGAGGTCGTGGAAGACTCGTTCCAGGGCAACCATGCGAACGGCCGCCCGGAATCGGTGATCGATGCCATCCAGGCTGGATTCCACGGCACTTACATCGCCAACGGCGCCTACACCGCTGAGGAAGCTCGCAAACGGATCGGCAATGACCGCTGTGATCTGGTGACCTTTGGCCGTCCATTTATCGCCAACCCCGATTTGCCCGAGCGTTTCCGCCAGCATGCGGAACTGAACAAATGGGATGACAGCACCTTCTACGGCGGCGATGAGCGCGGCTATACCGATTACCCGACGCTGAAGGAACTTGAACCCAGCGTCTGAACATCACTTTCACAAGAGTAAGGAGTCAAACCATGAGCAATACCAACGACCCAATCAATAGCAAAGTCGTGATTATCACCGGCGCCAGCAGTGGCCTGGGTGAGGCAACTGCCCGCCGCCTGGCAGCGCGAGGAGCCCGGCTGGTGCTTGCGGCCCGTCGCGAAGACCGCCTGTCCAAACTGGCAGAAGACCTGAAAGCCGAGGGTGCTGAAGTCACCTGGCAGATGACCGACGTGACTGATCGAAACCAGGTCGAGTCACTGGCTGCCACCGCGAAAGAAACCTTCGGCCGGATTGACGTACTGATCAACAACGCCGGCCTGATGCCACTGGCACCGCTGGACGCTCTGAAGGTCGATGAGTGGGACCAGATGGTGGACGTCAACATTAAAGGCGTGATGTATGGCATCGCGGCTGTGCTGCCGATCATGCGGGAGCAACACAGCGGGCATGTGATCAATTTGTCGTCCGTTGCCGGACACAAACTGTTCCCCGGTGCCGCTGTGTACTGCGCCACGAAATACGCGGTGAAAGCGCTGTCTGAAGGCTTGCGCATGGAAGCCGGCGACGAGATCCGCAGCACCAATATCTCACCGGGCGCCATCGACACCGAGCTGACCAGCACCATCACTGACCCGAACGCCAAACAGGCAGCGGATGAACTCTACAAGGTGGCGATTGATTCCGATGCGGTGGCGCGGGCCATCGTCTATGCCATCGAACAGCCTGCGGACGTGGATATCAACGAAATTATCCTGCGGCCAACGGCTCAGGAGCTGTAAGGCTGTTGTTTGCTGAACGCTGTCGGCGTGCATCTGGTTGATGCCGCCGACAGGCCGGTGTGATACTGGTTATTCCATTGCAGACGGACGCACCAAACATGACCACTGTGCAGCAGGCCCTGGCCCGCATTATCGACACCTGCCAACCGGCCACACTGGTGGTTTGCGGCGAGATCGCTGGTGAGGTCGGGGATCACTGGTGCCGGCACCACAGCGAGTCGGCCATGACCACCCTGGATACCAACGCCCCCAACGATGCCTTCCCTCTGCCCGAGACCCAGGACCTGGCCCTGGTGACCAACACGCTCGAACACCTGAACCACGACGAGGGCCAAGTACTGCTGGGCCAACTGCGCAACTACGGCACCCACCAGATTGCCGTTGTGGTGAAAGACTGCCCCGGTTGGTCGTTTACGGATTTCATCGGGCTGGGATTCCGCCGGCAGGCTGAGCTTGGTGACGAAGAGAGCCCTCTCACGCTCTACACCTACAACATCGACAGCTACAACCACAAACGCGCCTGGAACAATCCCGACAACTGGGCCAATCCGGAAATGTGGGACAAGGCCTGGTGGTAGCTGCCACGCTTACAGCGAGGCCACCACATCCAGGTTGTGGCGACAGGCGCTCAGATAGGATGCCCCAAAAAGGTTGTAGTGATTGAGGGTGTGGTACAGGTTGTAGATGGCCCGCTTGGTGTTATAGACATCCGTTCTGGGGTAGCCCCGGTCATAGGCACGATAAAAAGCCGAGGAGAAGCCACCAAACAGCTCTGTCATGGCAATGTCCGCCTCCCGGTCACCGTAATACACCGCCGGATCAATGAGCCAGGACCCGACGCTGTCGAACAGGACATTCCCGGACCATAGGTCGCCGTGGAGCAGGCTTGGGTGTTCGCAATGCTCATTCAGAAACCCGGCGAGCGTGTCGCCCTGACGCTCAAGCACCGTTTCAAACTCTTTCCGGACATGGTCATTGCCGACCATGCCTACCTGCACACCCAGTCGATCTCTCAGGAAAAACGCACCCCAATCGTCCGTCAGGCGGTTCTTCTGGGGTGACATCCCAATCATGTTGTCGGCGTCGAATCCGTACTCGGGCTGACGTACCGCATGCATTTGCGCCAAGCCTTCGCCAAGCGCGGCCATGGCTTCCTCGCTCGCCGGGCCGGGGTGGATCTTCGGAATCACCAGTTCGTGGGCTGAGACAGCTTTCACCTCCGGCACATGCACTCTGCTGACACCAGCCGCCTTGAGAGTGTCTGCCAAAACCTCAAGGCCGCGGGCTTCGCACAACAACGCATCGGGAAAGGACGAAGGATTCTGTTTCACGTAATCGGTCATGCCACCAGTATAACCATGATCGGAAATCGCCTCGCAAACATCCTTGGCTTTGTCACAGGCTTCATGGATCATGGAGCTGCAAGGCCATCCCACACAGGAATAGCCCGATGACAGGTTTTAGCAAGCGCACGGCAAACGAACAGTTGAATCAAGAGGCGGACAAGGTTCACCGCAGAGATGTGGGCGCCCTGCTCGACCGCCAGCAGGCCATCGAGGACAAAGTCAGGAACAGTGGCAAACTGAGCCGGTTCAGCACCGATATCCGGCTGATGTTTTCCATGCTCAGGGACTACTGGCAGGGCAACTATCGCGAAGTACCCTGGAAAAGCATTGCGGCGATCGCCGGTGCCCTTGTTTACGTGCTCAATCCCCTGGATTTGATTCCGGACCTGCTGCTTGGATTCGGCCTGCTGGACGACGCCGGTGTGGTGGCCGCATGCCTGGCCCTGGTGGAATCCGACCTGCTTCGTTACGCAGCGTGGAAAGATCTTAAAATAGAAACACAAACGCTTACGGATAGCGATTGATTCAATAGTGGACTACCGTTAATCTTCGAAAGCCCTCTGAATCACAAAACCCTTTGGAGCTAATGTGGATTTTGCCACCCTGATCGGCCTTGTTGGGGCCATCCTGCTTATAGCCTCAGCCGTCATTCTTGGCGTGTCGCCGGATGTTTTTATCAATCCCCCCTCCATACTGATCGTGGTCGGTGGCACCATGCTGGTTGTGCTGGCGAAATTCAGCTTCAACCAGTTTTTCAGCGCCTTCAAAGTGGCCGCTCGAGCGTTCAAATTCCGCTTGCCGGACACCCGTGAAAGCATTGATGAACTGATTGAAGTAGCCAATGTTGCCCGCAAGCAAGGCATGCTCGGCCTGGAAGAGCGCGAAGTTGGCTCGCCGTTTCTCGGCCAGGGAATACAGATGCTGGTCGATGGCCAGGATGCTGAAACCATCAAACACCTGCTGTCCAAGGAGCGCCTACTGACGCTGGATCACAACCGGTCTGGCGCAAAAGTCTTTACGGCAATGGCCGATGTGGCCCCTGCCATGGGGATGATCGGAACCCTGATCGGGCTGGTGCAGATGCTGTCCAACATGGAAGACCCGAAATCCATCGGTCCTGCCATGGCGGTTGCCCTGCTCACCACACTCTACGGCGCAATGATTGCCACCATGATCGCCACCCCCATCGCGGACAAACTCTCGCTGCGAATGACTGAGGAAGCGCGTCTGCAATCGCTCTATATTGATGCGCTGGTTGCTATCAAGGAAGGCACCAATCCGCGGATTATCGAACAGATGCTGTCGAGTTACCTGACCCCGAAAGAACGTGAGAAAAACTCAGAAGCCGAGACCGCAGGCGTTTAGCCATGGACGAATTACCAGAAGAGGAAAAAGCGGGCATTCCCGCCTGGGTAGTGACATTCGCGGACCTGATGTCGCTGCTGATGTGCTTTTTCGTCCTGCTGTTGTCGTTCTCCGAGATCGACGCACAGAAGTTCAAACAGATCGCTGGTGAACTGTCGAAAGCGTTTGGTGTGCAGCGCGAGGTGCCCGTCCTTGAGGTACCCATGGGCACCAGCCCGATTTTCGATCAGTTTTCTCCGGCACCGCCCGAGCCCACCGTCGTCAACGAAGTCAAACAGACAACCACCGACGAGCAGCCCGAACTGGAAACCCTGAAAAGCCCTACGGATGTGGCTGTGGAATCCGCCATCCAGGAAGAGCTCGAGAAGACCCTGGAGCAGGTTCGATCGGTTCTTGAGACAGCCATCGAAGACGGCCGGGTCAACCTCATCCAGGACAATCATAGAATCATTGTTCGCGTTGAGGAGAAGGGGGCGTTTCCCTCCGGTTCGGCGGACCTGACCTGGGAGTTTGAAGGTCTGTTGCTGGAAATGGCCGACATACTGGTGCAGATCCCCGGCAAGCTGACCATCGAAGGCCATACCGACGATGTTCCCATCCGTACGCAGCGGTTCTACAGCAACTGGGATCTATCCGCCGCCCGGGCGGCAGCGGTTGCCAATGCGCTCCTCGCCGAGGGTAATCTGAAGCCTGCCCGGCTGGCGGTCACCGGTCTCGCTTATACCGAGCCACGAGTACCAAACACCTCTTCGGAGAACCGCGCCAAAAATCGCCGGGTGGAAATCATTATCGATCTGTCCGGACCGATCGAGGAACAGGAGATGCGGTTAAGGGAACTCATGAACCCCGAAGCCGATGTGTCTGCTGCACCGGATTCCCGCAGTTCCGACGACTCCGACCAGGACGAATTACTGTGGTAGACGGCCATATTGGTGCGCTCGGCCCATTAATGCACCATTAAAGAGCGCAAACACCCCGCCTTCAACTCAACTCCGCCCAATTTCAGAGCGGAAAATCACCTAATCGACTACCCGCTCTGAATTTGCCTCAAAATGGAACACTCCTTGCTTGGTGTGCACGCTATCAATGCACAACCCGCCCGTGACAGGTGGATAAAACCAAAAAATCAGGAGCAACCAACCCGTGGACATCACGAGTGCAGTACATACCCTGACCGAAAGCGCCAACACACTGTTCATTCTGATCGGTGCCATCATGGTACTGGCCATGCATGCTGGCTTCGCCTTCCTGGAAGTCGGCACCGTGCGTCACAAGAACCAGGTGAATGCCCTGGTAAAAATCATGACCGACTTCGGCATCTCCGCCGTGGCCTATTTTTTCATTGGCTACTACATCGCCTACGGCAGCCACTTTATGGCCGGCGCTTCAGAGCTGACGGCCGCAAATGGCTATGACCTGGTCAAGTTCTTCTTCCTGATGACCTTTGCCGCCGCCATTCCCGCCATCGTCTCCGGCGGTATCGCCGAGCGTGCGAAGTTCTACCCCATGCTTATCGCCTCCGGGCTGATCGTGGCATTTGTATATCCCTTCTTCGAGGGCATGATCTGGAACGGCAACTACGGCTTCCAGGCCTGGCTGGAGAACCAGTTTGGTGCAGCCTTCCACGACTTTGCCGGCTCGGTCGTGGTGCACGCCGTGGGCGGCTGGATCGCCCTGGCCGCCGTGCTCCTGCTGGGCGCACGTAAAGGCCGTTACCGCAATGGCCGCGTGGTGGCGTTTGCCCCCTCCAACATTCCATTCCTGGCGCTGGGCGCCTGGATTCTCACCGTCGGCTGGTTCGGCTTTAACGTGATGTCCGCCCAGACTCTGGATGGCATCAGCGGCCTGGTGGCGGTGAACAGCCTCATGGCCATGGTGGGTGGCGTTCTGGTGGCCATGCTGGTCGGCCGCAAGGACCCGGGCTTCATCCACAACGGACCGCTCGCCGGCCTGGTGGCGGTGTGCGCCGGTTCGGACCTGATGCACCCGGTCGGTGCGCTGATTACCGGTGGCATCGCCGGCGCCATCTTCGTGTACATGTTTGAGTGGGCCCAGGACAAGATTGAGCGCCTGGACGATGTACTGGGTGTATGGCCCCTGCACGGTGTGTGCGGTGTATGGGGTGCCATTGCCGCCGGCATCTTTGGCCAGGAAGCGTTCGGGGGCCTGGGCGGGGTCAGCCTGATGTCGCAGATCATCGGTGCGGTTGCCGGTGTTGTGGTGGCTTTTGTCGGCGGCCTGATCGTCTACGGCATTGTTAACGCCATCTCCGGCCTGCGTCTCACAGAAGAAGAGGAATTCAACGGTGCGGATGTCAGTATTCACCGCATTGGCGCTACGTCCCTGGAATAACCCTTGCCCGCCAGCCGCCTTTCCCGGCGGCTGGCAATGCTTTTTATTGACACTTCCCTCCGTCTGGCCTTTTCTTAAATAACCCGTTCCGGTGATAAACCCACGGTTTGCCGCCAGAGTGGCCTGCCTTTTGCTGTTCCTTTACATCATGGGAATGGCTGAATACCGACCGCCCACATCCGGTGGACGGCGTGTTCAGGAGAGGGTCATGGTTATGTTGATACAAACCCCACCCGAGGGTATCTACGACGAACTGTTCGACCAGAATAATCGGGTACGACCCAGCTGCAGGATGCTGGAGGACTGGCTGATCCGATCCGACGAAGCCCTGTTAGCCGAGAAGCGCCGCGAGGCAGACGTGCTGTTCCAACGCCTGGGCATCACCTTTAATGTCTATGGCGAAGACCAGGGGGCCGAACGGCTTATCCCGTTTGATCTGATCCCACGAGTAATCTCCGCCAGCGACTGGCAACGTCTGCAAGCTGGTTTGCGCCAGCGGGTGCAGGCGTTGAACCGCTTCCTGTTCGATATCTATCACGAGTTCGAGATTATTCGCGCCGGTGTCATCAGTGCTGAACAGGTATTCGCCAACCCCCAGTACCAGCCCGGCATGCAAAACCTCAAGCTACCACGTAATCTGTATTCCCACATAGCCGGCATCGATTTGATCCGCCACAACGACGGCGATTTCTACGTGCTGGAAGACAATCTCCGCTGCCCCAGCGGCGTCTCCTACATGCTGGAAAACCGCCGCATGATGATGCGCCTGTTTCCAGAGCTGTTTGCCAAGGCCCCGGTAGCACCGGTTGAACATTACCCGGCCCTGTTGGGCGAAACTCTGCGCGCGGCGTCGTTGAACCCCAATCCCACCGTGGTGGTGCTCACCCCCGGCCGTTTCAACAGTGCCTATTTTGAACACGCCTTCCTGGCCCGACAGATGGGTATCGAACTGGTGGAAGGGGCGGACCTGTTTGTACGTCGCAATAAGGTCTACATGAAGACCACCGTCGGCCCCCAGCAGGTGGACGTGATTTACCGGCGGGTCGACGACGACTTCCTCGATCCGCTGGCTGGCAACCCGGATTCCATGCTGGGTGTCCCCGGGCTCTATGCAGCCTACCGCACCGGCAATGTGGTGCTTGCCAACGCCATGGGCACCGGCGTCGCCGACGACAAGGCCATTTACCCCTTCGTACCCGAGATGATCCGCTTCTACCTGGGTGAAGAACCGATCCTGAAAAATGTCCCCACCTGGCAGGGCCGCAAGCCAAAAGACCTCAAGTACATCCTCGACAACCTGCCGGACCTGGTGGTCAAGGAAACCCAGGGCGCTGGTGGCTACGGCATGCTGATCGGCCCCAAGGCCAGCAAAAAAGAGCTGAGCCATTTCCGCTCGCTGTTGCGGGCCAGGCCAGACAACTACATTGCCCAGCCCACACTGAGCCTGTCTACCTGCCCGACGTTTGTAAACGAAGGCGTAGCGCCCCGACACCTCGACCTGCGGCCTTTTGTGCTTTCGGGCAAGAAAGTGCAGATGGTACCTGGTGGATTGACCAGGGTGGCCCTGAAAGAAGGGTCGCTGGTGGTGAATTCATCCCAAGGCGGTGGCACCAAGGACACCTGGGTACTGGAGGGCGAGGAATGCTGAGCCGAGCTGCATCAAGTCTGTTCTGGATGGCCCGCTATCTTGAGCGGGCGGAAACCCAGGCCCGTCTGCTGGACGTCAGCCTCACCATGGCGTTGATCGACGTTCCCGAAGACCGCGAGGAACAGCTATCCGTGCCATTGCTGGTGACCGGTAGCCGCGAAACCTTTCACGAGCTCTACCCGGAAATCACCCCCCAGAACCTGATTGATTTCCTGCTTCTGGACGACCGCCACCCTGCCAGTGTGTTCAGTGTGATCCGCAGCGCCCGGGATAACGCCCTGCACGTGCGAGGCAATCTCTCCGCAGATGTCTGGGAGAGCATTAACCTGGCCTGGATGGAGCTGAAGGAACTACGCCATAAAGGGGTGACCGAATCCAACGCCAGCCGGGTGTTTGACTGGACCCGCGAACGCTCAAACGTGTTCCGTGGTGCGGCCTATGGCACCCTGCTGCGCAATGACGCCTTCCATTTCCTGCTCCTGGGTACGTTTATCGAGCGTGCAGACGCCACCGCCCGCGTGCTGAACATCCGCCACCACATGGCCACCAAATCCCTGGAAGGGCACCCCACCCAGTCGTTCTTCGAATGGACGGCGCTGCTGCACTCGTTGGCCGCCTTTGAGGCCTACCAGAACACCTACGGCCACAATATCGAACCGATGAATGTGGCCGAACTGTTGATTCTCAAACCGGATGTTCCCCGTTCGCTCCACGCCTGCCTGGAGGAAATCGCGGATCTTCTGGAGCAGATCGAAAGCGGCGAGGCCCGCCGGGCCCGGCGCCTGGCCACAAGCCTGTATGCCAACATCCGCTACGGCGACCGCGAGTACATTGCCGAGCGCGGCCTGAATGAGTATCTGACCGACTTCCTGCAACGCATCCAACGCATCGCCGGCCAGATCCAGAAAGACTACATGGGGTGGAAACAATGAAGCTGAATATCCGCCATGACACCACCTATAGCTACGACGAACCCATGCACAAAGGCATCCAGTATCTACGCCTGACACCCCGTAACACACCCCAGCAGAAGATACTGGAGTGGCACCTGAGTGCCCCTGGCGAAACCAGCCAGATGACAGACGGCTTCGGCAATATTGTTACCGTCATGACCATGGACAAAGCGACCAGGGAGATCACCCTGACGGCGGAGGGCGTGGTTGATCTCACGGGCAAACCATTAACCAAGGACGACTCACCGTTTCCGCCCGAGGTGTTCCTGCGCCACACTCCGTTAACCGACGCCGACAAAGCCATCAAAGCCTTCGCCAGCCAGTTCTCCGCCAACAAGCGCAGCCTGGTGCGCATGATGAATCGTATCCTCGAGCACATCGAATTCACGCCCGGCGTCACCACGGTGACCCACACAGCCGCCGAGGCCTTCCAGCAGAAGGCGGGGGTGTGCCAGGACCATACCCATGTATTCATCTCCTGCTGCCGCCACATTGGGGTGCCGGTGCGGTATGTCAGCGGTTACATCCACACGTTCAGCGATGACCACCTGGCCACCCACGCCTGGGCCGAGGCCTGGCTGGGCCACAACTGGCATACCTTTGATGTGGTGAACCTGCTCAATGTTGCTGAAAGCCATATCAAGCTGGCAACCGGACTGGATTACCGGGATGCAGCACCCGTGCGGGGCATTCGCAGCGGCGGCGGCATGGAGCACCTGCAGACCCGTGCCTGGGTCACCATGGCCGGGGAAAGCCAGTAACAAAAAGCTGTGCAAATTCCACACGCCGCCCCATGCTTTCTGCGCAGAAACGGGTAAACTGAGCGCATTCAGTACGACCCGAGGGTAGCCCCATGACCTATTGTGTGGCGATGCGCCTGGCCGACGGCCTGGTTTTCGCATCCGACTCCCGCACCAACGCGGGCTTTGACCAGATTTCGACCTTCCGCAAAATGCATGTCTTCGAACAGCCGGGGGAACGGGAACTGGTGATTCTATCGGCGGGCAACCTGGCCACCAGCCAGAGCGTGATCAGCCTGCTGGAAAACCGCGCCGGCTCCGAAGACCCCAATGTGTTCTCCACCGCCTCCATGTTCGAGACGGCAGAGGTTGTCGGCAGAACCATCCGCGAGGTTATTCACCGCGACAACCCCGAGGGCAAAGTGAACCATGTGGACTTCAGCTGTTCACTGATACTGGGCGGCCAGATCCGGGGCGAACAGGTACGCCTGTTCAACATCTACCCCGAAGGCAACTTCATTGAAGCCACTGAAGAAACGCCTTATTTCCAGATTGGCGAGTCGAAATACGGCAAGCCCATCCTCGACCGCGTCGTGAACTACAATTCCTCACTGGACCGGGCCTACCAGTGCGCCCTGATTTCCTTCGCCTCCACCATGAAGAGCAACCTGTCGGTGGGGATGCCGCTGGATGTGGCCATATACCGCAACAACGAACTGAAGCCCTGCTTCGTCGACCGGGTGGACGAACACAACGACTACTTCCACCAACTCCGCCAACAGTGGCACCGGGGCATCCAGGAACTGATCAGCGGTCTGCAGCCGCCGGCGATCCGCTAGCTCAGTTGCGGTAACCGGTCAGTTCCATATACCCCACACCATCGTGGGAACCTGTCACCGTCACCGGGCTTTCCCAATACGGGTAGAGCCCGGCGTTCCAGTAGTCGCCGGGCGGCGCGGCAACCTGTACATCCACGTTTTGCTGTGGCATCCGCAGGCGCCACTCCACAGGAACCCTGCCCTGCGGCGAGGATTGCCAGTCGAGTGGGCTCAGGCTGATGTCGTTTCCGTTCAACGTTTCAACCTGCCCATTGGCGTTTATCCAGCTGCCAGACACGAAGGCGCCTTGGTCTTCCCGCAGGCGAAACGCCATCAGTTTATGGCCGTCATCCAGATGCAGGGCGAACCAGTCCCAGCCCTGCTGGCCAGCCTTCAGGAACTGACTGCTCCACTCGCGATCGAACCAGCCCTTGCCGGAAACGGCCAGGGTTTCATCGCCAAGGGTCACCGTACCCTCAATGTGCAGATCCACCAGGCTGAAATACATTGAGCCCTCGCCACTGGCGGATTTGGCACTGAACCCGTTTTTCCCATGGGGTACCGGTTTGCCGGTGTTGCTCAGGCGCAGATCGTAGCGCCAGTTACCGCCCTCAACCTGCAAATGCCACTGTTCGGAATCCGGTTGCGATACCAGCCGCCAGTCATCCAGCCATACCTGTAACGGGTCCGCCCTGGCCCCGGCATGCCCCAAATCACCCCGGGCCAGCTTTTCTTCAAACCAGTGCTCACCCTCAAATGACACGGCGGCGTGTGCCATCCACGCCGCGTCCAGGGGCCAGGCACTGGCCTCTGGTGGTTCCGCATTGGCGGGTCGCGGTTTCAAAGCCTGACGGAACTGTGTCCACTGCAGCCCCAGCGGTCTGCCGTCCTGGGTTTCCAGGTTAGCGGTCAGGTACCACCATTCAATACGGTGTTGCGGATGGGGCCCCCAGTCCTCGGGAAAAGTCAGGGGGTCGCCTGGCTCCGGCTGCTGGAATTGCGATTGCTCCACCTCGCCTGTCTGCTGCGCAAGCCCGGCGAATCCGGTGTCGTTCTCCGAATCCGTACAGCCCGCAAGGACGACCGCCAGTAGGCCGGCAACAACGCCGGTTTGGATATTCATGGCTCCACCTGTTTAATGCTGTCCATGTGGCCAAGCTGCCGGCGCATCAGATGGGCGATTATCAGCCCTGTCGCCACGGCCACCAAACCCAGTTCAATCCAGAACAATGGGTACAGGTCCATCGGCAATGACCACCCAAAAGCCAGCGGGTTGATGCGACTGACCAGCACCCAGGTCAGCCACACGCCCAGCGGTAGCGCAGCAATGGTCACCGTGAGGGTCAGCGCCACCGACAGGCGCCGGAGCTGACGCCTGACCTTCGATGCAGGCAGTCCCCAAACGCCCAGCAGCTGAAAGTATTTCACCCGGGTGGTGAAAAAGACCCATCCCATAATCAGCAGGGCCATCGCCGCCAGCAACAAGGTCAACAGGCTGATGGCGCGAGTAAGCAGGAACGTCTGACTGAAGACCTTCGACGCCAGGGCCCGGATGCTGTTGTTGTCCCTGATGGTGAGTTCCGACGTCTGCCAGGTGTCCGACAGGCGCCCGCGGATGTCGGACATCGCCACGCTGCCGGGCGTCACCGAAAAGCTTTGGAAGTGGGGCTTGAATGCCGCCGGCAGCGCAGAACCAGCCATCAAAATTTCCCCCGCAGGCCGCCCGTAGTCGGCGTAGATAGCCACCACTTCTGCATTGCGATTGGTATCCGCTAATCTGATGTCGAGGGTGTCGCCCACCTCAAGCCGGTAGCGCCGGGCCAACTGCTCATTGATCATTACGCTATCGGTCTCAAGCTTTTGCCAGGGCTCCTCAACACTTTCCAACAGAGACCATTTTGTCACCAGATCACTGATTGGTATCAGGGCAAACAGGTCCACCGCAATACGCTCATCGCCAAGGTCGCGTTGGCTGCCGGGGTCCGCCATCGCAATGCTTGCCTGGCCGCGGATCACCCGATGCCACGGCCCGATGCCGTCCAGGCTCTGCAATTGCGCAGCCGCCGAGTCAGCATCCGCGCCTGCCGGTACCTCCACATAGAACTCTGCTTCCAGGCGCTGGGCCAGCCATGTCTCGAAGGTGCCTTCAAAGGTCGTCACCAACGCCTGCACCGCCAGTACCGTGGCCACTGCAAATTGCAGTGCCACCACCGGCAATGCCAGGTGCCGGAACATCACCGCCAGTTCCCGTTGCCGCCAGCGGGCAAGTGGGTCTTCTCTTCGTGAGCCGGTGCGATTGGAAAGCCGTTGGGCAAGCAGCGCCAACCATTCAGGTGTCAGCCAACCGGCGCCCGCAAACACCATCGCCGTCGCGACAAAGACCCAGGCCAGGGCCGGGGCAACCCCCACCAACCCAACCAGAAACATCAGGAAGGCAATCGTTCGCCCCCGGGCCTGGACCTGGCCAGCCATCGCCCGCCAACGCGCCGGGACCACCCAGTCCACCAGACAGGCCGCCAACACCAGAAAGACCACGATGGAGGCGGCCCTCCAGGGCAGTGCTTCTTCAACGCCGGCATAGACGGCCACATCAAACAGACTGTCGAGGGCCTGGCCAAAACCGCTACCCAGCATCCCGGCTAGCCTTGCCCCCAACCATAACCCCGGCACAACGCAAATACCGGTCAGCACCAACAGCTCCAAGGTCAGCCACTGCGTTATCCGTTGGCGAGGCACTCCGAACCGGTGCAGCAGGGAAAAGCTGCCGTGCCGTTGAGCAATCCCCAATCGATGTACGCTGCGCACCAGAAGGCCCGTAATCAAAAGCACCAGGAGGCTCAGGGCATCCAGATTCAGCAGGAAACTGTCCGCCAGTTCACCGGTGGGTGGGCCCATGGAAAACTCACGCAGGATATAACCGGTTGGCAAATCACGGTTCTCATCCCGCGTCAGCAGGTAAAGCCGGCTGCCGTACCCTTCTTTCGAAAGTTCTGCGGCCTCGCTGATATCGAGGAAAGGCGCACCATCCAACGTGTCGGCACCACTGCCGAGGCCAGTGTCACCGAAACACCCCATCGCCAGCGGGTCGATGCCGATCACCCGCCCTTCCGGCGGCGGTCGCTGCAGCTCCAGCCAGGGCGCCACACACACGCCGGCCATACGCAGGGCCGCAAAGTCATCCACACCCACCGGTCGCCCATCCGAGCGAATCACATGAGCGCGAGCCGCCACCGCATTCTCGCTCTGCAACAGACTATTGCGGGCCTGGTCGGTCAGTACCGTCACCCCGGTCCAAAGCATGGTTGCCAGCACAATCATCAACGCCAGAGCCAACAGCTGGATGGGGTGGCGGCGGTAGTGGCTGACGAAGGCGCGCGCAAGCATCATTGGTCAAACAGTCGTGCTGAGATCAAGCAAGTGGTCGCAGCGGGACGCCAGCTCCCTGTCGTGGGTAGCAAGGACCAGTGCACAACCGGTTTGCTGTTGCACAGTGAACAGGCAGTCCGCCACCTCATCAGCGGTGTGACGATCAAGGCTGCCGGTGGGCTCGTCCGCCAGAATCAACGCCGGAGCCATGGCGAATACCATGGCCAGTGCCGCTCGCTGGGCCTGGCCACCTGACACCTGATCCGGGTAACGGTCAGCTTCGGCCCCCACACCCAGGCGCTCCAGCCACTCACGCTCGCCGCCAGCATTGTGGCCGGCCAAATGGGAGCGCAGGCGAACGTTGTCCAGCAGCGAGAGCGCGGGCATCAGATTAACGTCCTGGAACACCACGCCAATGGTGCGCCGGCGGAGTTCTGCCCAGCGCACTTCGGCGCCTGCGCCAGTTGCTGCAAAGGACTCACCCGCGACGGCGATGCGTCCGTCATCCAGTGTCTGCAGGCCACACAACAGGTTCAACAAAGTGCTCTTACCGGAACCTGATCGTCCCACAACCGCCAGGGACTCCCCCGAACAAACCGACAGGGACAGATCCGCCAGCACGGACACCCGCTGGTGACCGCTGATATAACCTTTGCTTAACCCTTCAACGGCCAATACCGGACTTCCCATCATGCGCTCCGCTGGACAGTATCTTTAAGTACTATACAACCCGAATGCCCTTATGGATCCGGGCCGGGACGTTGGTGAATCTGGATTTAGAGGCAGAAATGCTACGACTTTAGTCTTAACTCCCCTCACTTTTTTGTTGAAAATCTGATCTAATTCGCCCCTCTTTACTTGTGCTTACATTACCTACATATTTTTACCGCCTGGATACATTGAGTTACCGGGCCACCAAAGATCTCGCCTCATGGATAGCTACAAAGAACCCCTGAAAGCCCTGGCTCGCCCCTATCGCAAGGCGGTATTAAAGGCGTTGCTGGTTCTCACCATGCTCGGGGGCGCCCTGTTTGCCATGCTCAACCTGCTCACAGGCAGTTATCCGTTAGCCATCGTCGAACTCGCAATGGGTGCATACGCCATTCTCGTTTACAGGGCGGTACGCAACACACAGCATCTTGAGCGCTGGATCATTGCTTACGCCATCCCGTTTTTCACCGCCATGATGTTCGCCATGACCATCCCCAGAGCCTCGGCCACCGTACACGCCTGGGTGCTCCTGATTCCGATCGTCTCTCACCTGCTGATGGGGCGTCGACTTGGCCTGGCTATATCCGTGTTCTACATGAGCGTCGCCGGCATTATTTTCCTGCTCAGGTAT
This sequence comes from Marinobacter sp. M5B, assembly GCF_042604615.1. Classification (NCBI taxonomy): domain Bacteria; kingdom Pseudomonadati; phylum Pseudomonadota; class Gammaproteobacteria; order Pseudomonadales; family Marinobacteraceae; genus Marinobacter; species Marinobacter sp. M5B. The sequence continues at coordinate 287,852 of NZ_CP156894.1, read as the reverse complement.
CACGATGAGCCGGCCATGATGCAAGCGCTGCCAGTTGCCAACATTGCCGTCATCTCCCTGTGCATCCTGGTGTTCTCCCACGTCTACGAAGTGACCCGGGAACAGTCACAGCGCCAACTGCTCAAGATTGCCCAGACCGACACCCTCACTGGCCTTGCCAACCGGGCCAGGCTCAGTGACATCTTCAAACGGGAGCAACAGCGCAGCCGACGCTATAACACGCCGATGACCCTGCTCGCGCTCGACCTCGATCATTTCAAAGAGGTCAACGACCGCTATGGCCACGACACCGGCGATCTGGCCCTGCAACACGTTGCCCGTATTTTCCGGGAATGCCTGCGTGCAACCGATCTGGCGGCACGCCTGGGAGGGGAAGAGTTTGGCATACTGCTGACCAATACCAATGGCCAGCAAGGCCTGGAGGTGGCTGAAAAAATCCGTATTGCGGTCGCCTCTACCCCATTGACCGTCAACAACGACGTTATCCGTCTGACTCTCAGTGGTGGCGTCGCGGAGTTCGGGCCAGACGGCGAGACCCTGCGCCAGTTGGTAAGAGAAGCCGACAAACGTCTGTACGAAGCAAAGGACCGGGGCCGCAATCTGATCATCCCGGCGGAGACAACCGCCAGCCTTCTGGAACCGCTGGAGTCAGACACCCACCGCGCATGAGACAGAATGCCGCATCCGACTGAAGACATTCCCGCAGTAGCACCGTCGAAAACCCGCTAGAATGCATGCCATGGAATGGCTGACTCACTCACAAACCGGTTTTCAACAGGCGGCGCGCTACCTTCTCACCATGCGTCTGGCCATCGTGGTCATTCAGTTGGTCGCCGTTGCCATCGCCGACACCATGGTCACCCTGGCCCATCGGCCAGAAGCCCTGTTGATATGCCTGCTCTACACCGTACTGGCAACCCTTGGCTGGCTCTGGTTTACCCGCCGGCCTCCCCGTTTGACGGTTACGGTCAGCCTCGGGCTCGCCCTGGATCTTTTCCTGATCAGCGCCTGGCTATTCCTCACAGGAGGCTATACCAATCCGCTTGTCTCGCTGCTGCTGCTTCCCATTGCCGTTGCCATCATCCTGGTCCCCTTGCGCGAAAGCATTGCTCTGACGATCATCGGTTTTGGCTTCTACACCGCCATGGTGCTGTGGCACACGCCGCTGACCCACGAACATCACAACGCCAACCTGACCCAACTGCACCTGATGGGCATGTGGGCCACCTTTGCCATCACCGCCACCATGCTGTTGCTGGTGGTTGGCTCACTGGCCCGTCGGTTGCGACAGAAACAGGGACAACTGGCCGAATTCCGGGAGAACCGACTCAGGGATGAACAGGTGATTGCCCTGGGCCTGTCCGCCGCGGCGGTGGCGCATCGGCTGGGTACGCCGCTGAACACCATGGCCCTGCTGGTGGATGAAATGAAATCCGTGCACACCGACCCTTCGCTTGCAGACGACCTTGGGTTGATGGAGAAGCAACTGGGCCTTTGCAGCAACCACCTGCACCAACTGTCCACCGCCGCCATGCAGGCCAAGGCCGCGCAGCAGGAAGTCCTTCCGCTGCACTTCTGGATGATGCGGCTGCGGGAGTCAGCCACGCTGTTGTGGCCGGCGTCGCCCATCCACTGGCAGGCGCCATTCCCTGACCAGCCCGTCGCCGTGGATGCCACCCTGGACCAGGCCATACTGAACCTTCTGGCCAACGCCCTGACGGCCAGCCCATCGTGGGTCGCGGTCAGCGCGGGGGACAGCGAAGAGGGACGGGTCGCAATCGTGGTTGAGGATCATGGCAAGGGTCTGGAACTCTCACTGCAGAACACCGCCGGCGATGGCGTTGTAGACTCCGAACATGGCCTGGGCGTAGGGTTGTTCCTCTCCAACGCCACCATCCAGCGCCACGGCGGCACCCTCAAAGCCAGGGCCGACCGCACGGGCACCACCATGATCATCGACCTGCCACAAGCGCAAGCCCATACCCAGGGCGACAAGGAGGCGGAATGAACGGCCAGCCGACCTGGTTGCTGATCGACGATGACGAAGCCTTCGTGCAGGTGCTACAGCGTTCCCTGAAGCGCCAGAACATCGAGGCCACGTGTGCCCTCAACCGTCTGGAGGCCATAGCAGCACTGGAATCACAGACCTTTCATCGCTGCGTGCTGGATCTCAACCTGGCCGGCGAAAGCGGCCTGCAATTACTGCCAGAGCTGCTGGCCCTTCAACCCGAACTGGAGGTGCTGGTACTGACGGGGTACGGCAGCATCGCCACCGCCGTGGAAGCCATGCGCCGGGGTGCCGTCAACTACCTGTGCAAACCGGTCACACTGAGCCAACTGACGGCCGGTTTCAGCCCACTGGACGGCCCACCGGCAACCCGTGAAGAACCCCCAACGGTGGAGGAAATGGAGTGGGAACACATTCAACGGGTGCTGAACGAGCACGACGGCAATGTGTCCTCAACGGCCCGGGCGCTGAACATGCACCGGCGAACCCTGCAACGGAAGCTTCAGAAGCATTCCCGCTGGCGGAATCAGTGATGCTATGAACACGCAGCCGTTGGGTGCGGGTTAAACGGCGTCAGGCCAGGCGCCGTAACCAGGTTTCACGCCGCAGGTAGATCACCATGATAACGGCTTTCACCACTTCATCCGCAACAAAGCCGGCAAACACACCCCAAAGGCCAAACCCGAGATAGAGCCCGAAGTACCAGGCCACGGGCACCCCGACACCGGCAAAGCCAATCAGGGTGATCACCATCGGTGCGCGGGTATCGCCACCGGCCCTCAGAATGCCCGGAATAATCATGGTTAACGCCGTGGCACCGCTGTAAAGAACGCTGAGGGCCACCATCCAGATCACCCGCTCCCGGGTTAAATCGCTGATTTCGTAGAACTGCAGGAACAAGGGGGTAAGCAATGCCACGATCAACGTCAGCAACGGCAGCACCAGCAACACCATGCGGATACCCATGGCGGTGTACGCTCGTGCCCGCTGCGGATGCCGGCCACCCAGCGATTCCCCCAGGGCAATGCTGGCGGCTTGCTGTAATCCGACACCCGGAGCCAGCGAAAACCCACGAATAATCGACGCCACCAAAAAGGCCGCGTAGGCTTCCGCACCCACCCGGTTAAACATCATGGTGTAAATAAACGCCGACCCTTGCCACAGAAAACCATCCACGGACAGCGGATACCCCAGGTACAGGATTCGCCTGAGCCGTTGCCACGCCAGCCCGGAGACGTCCCTTACCCGAGCATTGACCGCCGGATGGCGGAGAACGGCGCGTAGCATGAACACCGCCTGAAACAACCACGCCAGCACAGTGGCGATTGCAACACCGGGAAGCCCAAGAGGTGGGAACAGGGGCTCGGTTACGCCCTGAATGGCACCGCCAAACAGCAACAGGTAGTTACCCAGGGCGTTAAGCACATTGCCATACAGGGCCAGTCGCATGGGGGTGCGGGTGTTGCCGAGGGACTGGAGCACATACATGGCCACATGGGCAATCACCAGAGCAGGCAACCCCAGCCCGATGATCCACAGATAGCCATAGCCAATGCCCGGCAGCCCGGAGCGCTCCGCCGGAGCACGGAACAGGTCCGTAGTCAGCAAAGCCAGAAGCGACTCGCCAAAGACAATATACAGAGCCCCAATGGCCATGCCCGTAAACAGGCCGGCGGTCAGCAGGGTTGCCAGGGTCTCACGGATCTCGGCGTGCTTCCGGGCGCCGCGCAACTGGGCGGTAATCACGGCGCCACCCTCGGTCAAGGCCGCGTAGCAAAGCACCACCAGGAAGTTCAGCTGCAGGCAGATTCCCAGCGCTGCGATGGTCTGCTCACCGAACTGACCCACCATCAGGTTGTCCACCACGCCGGTGAGCTGAAACAGATAGAACTGGATAATGATGGGCCAGGCCAGGGTCATCAACCGCTGGCGCACGGGGCCTGAACTGGGGACCATAGGCCGTTCCGGAAAGGGTATTGCCAGATACTAACAAGCCGGGGCTGGCTTGCAGTCCTCCCCGAACGCCTTTTGGGGGGCGTAGGTTGCTCCTGGGCTATCGGTTGCTGAAAACAACACCCAGGATTCCTCACCGCCGCTTTTGCGGCAGTTTTCCCGTGTTTTTACTACGAATCGCCCCACTTTGCGCCAATCCCAGCAGGCGGCGAAACTTGGGGCACTCCATATGACTGGGCGCAGAACAAATCGCGGCATGCCTAAGACCATCGCGCATCGCTACCAATTCGTGAATGGTCCGATCCAGTTCGTCGGCCTTACTCACCAGCAGTTCCCTGTCGATGTTCGGATTTCCCTTCGACCCAATCATGCGGGCGATTTCATCAAGTGAAAACCCCACCGCACGTCCCAGCGCTATCAACGCCAGCCGCTCCAATATGCTGTCGTTGAAAACCCGGCGCAACCCTTGTCGGCCAATGGAGCTGATTAGCCCTTTCTCTTCATAGAAGCGCAACGTGGACGCCGGCACGCCAGACCGTTTAGCGACTTCAGCGATATCCATAAACACTCCTTGACCTCAAGTTGACTTGAAGTTGTACGATCTCAACAACGCGAAATCAAGAGGAATAAAGGACGAGTTATGAACCAACTACTTTTTATCGTATTCATCGGCATCGGAGCGACGGCTGTAACGGACTTGTGGGGGATCGTACGCAAGACACTGCTAGGCATTCCGCCCCCAAACTACGGGATGGTAGGACGCTGGATTGCCCATATGGCTCACGGGCAATTTCGCCACGACTCTATTGCAGCATCGTCTCCCAAGCGTGCGGAACACTTCATAGGGTGGGTAGCCCACTATCTGATTGGCACGGCCTTCGCTGCCTTACTCATTGGCATCTGGGGTGAGTCTTGGATTGATAACCCAACGATTGGTCCTGCACTCGTCGTTGGCATCGGAACCGTGGCTGCACCGTTCTTGCTGATGCAACCGGGCATGGGCGCAGGATTTGCCGCCTCCCGAACAAAAGACCCAACGGCAGCGCGACTGCAGAGCCTGATAACGCACACAGTGTTTGGTCTCGGCTTATTCGTATCCGGCTGGGCCACCCAAATCACTCAGTCACTGTGAACATCTCAGTCAGCAAACGATATCCAGGAGAACAGAATGCATATTCCAGCACGATTTTCCTCAATCTTATTCAGCGCCATGCTCTCGGCCATCATGGTCTGTATCGTATCCGCCTTTGTTCTTGCGACCTCGCAGGGGCTCCATTCCGGTTTCGCTGCACAGTGGCTCAAAAGCTGCCTGACAACCTGGCCAATCGCCTTCCCGACAGTCGCGATTGTGGCGCCGTGGGTGCGGCGGATCGTTGGGCGACTGACCGGTTAGATTCGGAGGTGATGATCACTCGCTGTAGGGCGACCGGTTAGTTGTAATGACTACCCTAGTTCCCTAAAGCGTGTAAATGCTGATGCGATCAGCGCTCCATAGATCGGAAGAAAAACCACTAAAAACAGCATGCGCGCCCTTGGAATGGAGCCGAAGTCGCAATGAAAAGGGCGTCGCTGTGCCTGCGCTGGTTAGCCATTTTTGGCGACACCCATGAGTACATCCAAAGCGCTACCTTCACTTTGCAGAGAAAAGGGAACCGATGTCGAACACTCAGCAAACCCCGCTTCCGTCAGTGCCGATTTAATCTGTTGCTCTGTGAATCCATACCCTTCATCGCCCTCTTCTTTGAGCCAATCCCACTGAACCAAGCAACCACCTTTGTTAAGTAGTTGTTTCAAAAGCCTGAGCGTTTTTACGTAATCGGGCACAAAGGCCAGCGCTGAGGAAGCCACCACAAGATCAAACTTCGGTGACAAAAGATTATTATTTTTGATCAGATCTTGATCTAGCTCTGATGCGATTGTTGCAACATTCTTCAGGCACTTATTTTCGAGTACTGAAATCATTTTTTGCGAAGCGTCGAGACCCACCACTGAGCTCGCTGCGTTCGACAACCTTTCGGTAAGCAAGCCCGTGCCGCAACCAAAATCAAAAATGCGAAGCCCCTCTAGCTGCACAGTATTTTGCAAGGCAAGGTAGGCGTTATCGGCATAATCAATGACGGCTTCATTGCTGTCCCACTCAGCTGCGTATTCATCCCAACTTCCACTCATTCTAGAAGGTTCCTTCGTTTATCTAATCTTTCCTAGCGCCAGCCGCAAAACGGCTGCTTGGGCGTCCCTCTATCAGCCTTTGTTAGGCGGACATGACTCGCTACGGCCTAATTTGAACTTTCTCATCTGGCGGAGCGCCTTCCTCGCACTTCTTACAGTTAAGAAGATGTCCGAGCATTTCATTCCGCGTATCTAACGTTTCCACCCAAGGTCGATTCTGCCAGGGCGGATTGTGCCTCACATGCTGAAAATGCCCGCATGACAGTTCCGCAACCCAATCGTCGAACTCATCTTTGTGGAATCCCGTGATTGGTTGGTTCATGGTCACCTAACGAATGATATGGACTCCCCCTGCTCCCTCGGCATCAATGTGCCACATTGAAGGTGTCGACATCTTCAACCCGAAGCAGGAGGAGTCATCATGAATGTTACAACCATTGGCATTGATCTGGCGAAAACTGTGTTCAGTATTCATGGCACCGACCAACACGGCAAGGTCGTGGTTCGCAAACGATTGAATCGGCCCAAGCTTTTGCCCTATATCGCACAACTGCCGCCGTGCCTGATTGGCATGGAAGCCTGCTCTGGTGCCCACTACTGGGCTCGTGAAATGACCAAACTCGGCCACGATGTCCGAATCATTGCTCCCCGCTTCGTCGCTCCCTATCGCAAGAGCAGCAAGAACGACGACAACGATGCCGAAGCCATCTGCGAAGCGGTTGGCCGCCCCAATATGCGCTTCGTGCCCATCAAAACCGAAGACCAGCAAGCCGTGCTGTGCCTGCATCGCATTCGTCGTGGGCTGACCAAGGAACGCACTGCGCAGATCAACCAGGTTCGCGGACTCCTAGCTGAGTTCGGACTGATCATCCCTCAAGGGCGTTATGCCGCAAGACGACGGGTTCCAGAAATCCTGGAGGATGCCGAAAACGGCTTGCCGATGCTCACGCGCCGCTTACTGAACAACATCAATCAGCGCATTCTCCAGCTTGATGAAGAAATCCTGGCTTATGACCGGGAGATCGAAGCCATGGCCCGACGCGATGAGCAGGCGCGGCGTCTGATGGCCATACCGGGTATCGGACCACAAACCGCCACCGCTCTGTTAGCCAGTGCGCCCGATCCCAGGCAGTTCAAAAGCGGGCGACACTTTGCTGCCTGGTTGGGCCTGGTGCCCCGACAATACTCGACCGGTGGCAAAGTTCGACTTGGGCGCATCACCAAACGTGGGGACAAATACTTGCGAATGCTGCTGATCCACGGCACCCGAGCGGTGATCGCGAAACTACCCGACAGGAACGATCGGCTCAGTGGCTGGGCCAGGGATCTGGTGGAACGACGCGGATACAAACGGGCAGCGGTCGCATTGGCCGCCAAGAATGCCCGGATTATCTGGGCGCTGTTAATGAACCAAACCGAGTTTAAAACACAGCCTGTAGAAGGCTGATAACGGGCAACAACGACAGGCAGAACACGCCTGCCAGCCGAGTCTTGCAACGGCAAGCGATGACGGAACGGTCAGACCGAGAGTGATTGAACCTGATGAATAATACGGCTGGAAAAGCCGACTAACGAATGAGGTTATCACTCACACGCATCATCATCCTGGCCCGGGCAACAGTGCCCACAAAGAGGCCGAATGTAGAGCTGCAGTCTAAAACCGCTTCGGATTCAAATGGCGTTGCTTGACCGCAGGGGGAGTCCATGTAGCCATTGTTCAGCAGCAGCCTTGGCATAGCGAAGCGGCGACAAGGCTGTCCGGTGGAGGGCCTCCAGGCCCGGAACGAACTGCAACTATTGGTTAGAAGATGCCTGACCCTCTTAACGGACTCGACGGTATTTTTCTGGTTTTTCGTTATTTGCAGTCAACGTCAGCACATTCCCAGATATAGATACCTCAGCAACGATTGCCCCCGCCAACCAAGCAATTCCGCCCAGACGTAATTTGATGCGATCTTTTTCAATGAACTCATAATCACCTGAAAAGGTGAGCCCTTGGTCACTGAAAATCACGGTACCTTCACTCAGGAATTCAACCTCTTCAGTACCATCAATTTCTCGCCACTCTCCTACAATTGCTTCCCGAGGATCAGTTGAACATGCCGTCATGGCCATGAGAGCCAGTAAAATCAAAACCCCTTTATAACACCTCGACGCCATCACTTTGACCCCAATCATGAATCGATCTGCTTTCCCCGTTTAGGGCTTCAAACTTCTAACGCTGAGCTAAGCGGCGCCCCGACAGGGGCGTCCGGTGGAGGCCGAAGGCCGGAACAAACTTAAGCGACTTGTTACATTTTGAGCTCGTCAATACGTTTGGCAATAGCTTGGCGATCTAGGTACTGGATAGCAATCTTGTTTTGGTTACTTAGCCTATTGATTATCGCTGCACCACCAATACAAAGGCCGCTCATGAAACACATAAAGAATAACCAGATCCCCGATAAAAATTTGTACTCAGTAGCGCCATAAACGATGATCAAGAGGAGAATCCCGAGTCCACCGAATACACCGCACCACAAGCCATTATTAGTCGCTATAGGCTGATCGATTGCCGTCAAAATTGACCGCAAGGTATTGAGTTCAAATTGTTGAGGGTCTTCAGCAGGCATAAAATTTCTCTACATGTAACAGCGTATTATACGAACCCGCTCGTATATCACCCATTCGTATAGCTCCAATTTCAGCCGCGCTGCCCGATTTAATAAATCACTTTAAAATCAAAAACTAACCAGAAATCTCCACGGCTACCGACGGAGTTATACGCCCTTGTTCGCCTCTAAGTTCCCCCCAAACATGGGCGTATAACTCCACAACACTATAGTCAGGTTCCAACAGTATCAGATACTTACAAGGGGTTCCCGCTCCTAACCTGGAGTTTTGCGAACCGGTTCGTATAACTCCAGCGTGCAATATCGGTTGTAGGTTTGGCCTTTTCGACATTCAGGGGCTCGCGGAAACGCTAAAACATCGGTGTACAGCAAGCTCGCCCGACGATAATGCTAAACTGGCCGCAGACTTATACCACCTCCAAAAGCAGGGCAACGCATTGAGCCAACTGAAACCTCTCGTTTCCAGGGAATGGCAAGCCTTCTGGCTGGCCATCGGTTTCCTGACACGCATCCCCATGCTGGTGCGTATCGACTATTCCCCCCGCCTGATGAATCAGTGCAGTGTCTATTTCCCTCTGGTTGGGCTGGTGCTCGGCGTCATTTATGCGGGGCTGTACATGGCTGTGGTGCAGCTTTGGAGCCCGCTGGTCAGTCTCATTCTTATTCTGGGTTTTCACCTGTGGATTACCGGCGCGTTCCACGAGGATGGATTGGCCGACAGTGTCGACGCGTTGGGCGGCGGGTATACCCTAGAAGCCAGGTTGCGGATCATGAAGGACAGCCGCATCGGCACCTACGGTACGGTGGCGCTGGTGGTCGCGTTGGTGCTGAAACTTGCGCTGCTGGCTGAAGCTCAACCGGTGTGGCTGGCGCTGATCCTGGCCCCGATGGTGTCGCGTCTCGCGCCACTGATGATCATGGGCTTCCTGCCGTATGTGACCGACCCGGACAAGAGCAAGAGCAAGCCGGTGGCCGAAGATTTCTCGCGTTCACGACTGGCGATTGCCACCGTGTTCACCGCGATTGTCTCTCTGGCCCTCATCCCGTTTGAGACCAGGGCACTGCTGTGGCTCGTTATCGCTACGCTGGGTACGGCCATTGTCTGGGGCGGGTATCTACGCCGGCAACTGGGTGGCTATACCGGCGATACCCTCGGGGCCAGCGTGGTGTTTGCGGAACTGGTCCTGCTGCTTGGGCTTGCGATGTAAAGGTTCAACGGTCAGTTCCGAATCCGGCGAGTTTTTCCGGATTTCGCTGGTACACTTTCCATCATGGACACATTAAACGATGACCTTTGCTACCAGGCACTGAAAACCCGTGACGCCCGATTCGACGGTCGCTTCTACACCGCTGTGTTGACCACCGGGATTTTCTGCCGCCCCATTTGCCCGGCGGTGACGCCCAAGCGGGGGAACGTGCGTTTTTACCCGTCTGCAGAAACGGCCATGGCCAACGGCTTTCGACCCTGTCTGCGGTGCCGGCCAGAAGCGGCACCTGGTAGCCCGGCTGCTGCCGGGGTTCACACCACCGTGGCCCGGGCAGTGCGGCTGGTGGACGAAGGTGCTCTGGATAACGGCTCCGTGGCGGACCTGGCCGAACGGCTGGGCATTACCGACCGCTACCTGCGACAGCTCTACAAACGCCACACCGGAGCCACCCCACAACAGCACGCCCAGGCCCGGCGTTTACTGCGGGCCCGGCAGTTGATTGTCGACAGCAACCTCAGCATGACCGAGATCGCGGAGATTGCCGGTTTCAGCAGCCTGCGCCGCTTCAATCACACCCTGAAAGAAGCCTACGGCAATGCACCGACGGCATTCCGCAGAGGTCTCAAGCCACCGCTCAAAGCCACACAGAACGGTGCAGACGATCTTTTTCTGCCGGCACACGACGACCTGGTTCTGTTCCTGCGGGCCCGGCCACCGTTCGACAGTGAGCAGTTACTGACCTTCTTTCGGGCACGGGCCATTCCGGGCCTGGAAGCGGTTGGCGCGCACCACTACGCGCGATCGCTCTGCATTGCTGGGCAACCGGGGCTGGTCATCTGCCGCCCAAGCGACAATCCCCCGGGGGTGCAGGTTATCCTTCGTGGGCCGGCACGGCAGTCCATTCTGGAGGTGAGTGCGCGGATACGCCGTTTGCTTGATCTGGATGCGGACCTGCCCGGCATCAGCGAACACCTGGCGCAGGACCCGCTATTGGAACCACTGGTCGCACGGCATCCCGGCCTGCGCGTTCCGGGCAGCTGGGAACGGTTCGAGTTTGCGGTTCGGGCCATTCTGGGGCAGCAGGTGTCCCTCTCCGCGGCGCGAACCCTGGCCGGGCGGCTGGTGGCTCGTTATGGGCGGCCCCTTCCCGACGATCTTGCCGGGGGCACGGGTATTACCCATAGATTCCCGGAACCGGCAGCACTCGTCGGCCAGCCGTTGAACAAACTGGGTATGCCCGGCAGCCGTGCAGACACCCTGGCACGAATCACCGCCCGGTTTGCCGAACCCGGTTTTGCCGAGCAGGATGGCAACACCCTGCTGGCGCAGTTGGCCCCCATGCGGGGCATCGGCCCCTGGACACTCCACTACCTGGCCCTGCGCGGCCTGGGGGATCCAGACGCGTTTCCCGCCAGCGATCTGGGCATACTCAAGGCTTCGGCCCATCTGGGCGGCCCGCAAGACGCCAAAGCCCTGACGCGCCACGCCGAACGCTGGCGGCCATGGCGGGCTTACGCAGCGCAGTACCTGTGGACATCACTGAACACCCATCCACCCCGGCAGGAGACACCATCATGACAACTCAGATTCATGTTAGCCGCTTTCCCAGTCCCGTTGGCCCCCTGAGCCTGGCCACGGTGGATGACCAACTGGTGCACCTGGACTTCGACGACAACGAAGAGCGCATGCACTCGCTGCAAAACCGCCGGTTCCGGCAGCCGGAGTGGCGCGAGCAACCGAACAGCGCCCCCGGGACCATTATCGAGTGGCTGAACGCCTACTTCTCGGGGGTGATCAAGCCCCTGCCGTGGAAGGACATCCGCTTGACCGGCACTGAGTTTCAACAACAGGTCTGGCAGGGGCTGACCGGGATTCCAGCGGGTGAGCACCGCTCGTACAGCGCGCTGGCAAACACCCTGGGCAACCCGAAGGCGGTGCGTGCCGTGGCTCGTGCCAATGCCCTCAACCCCATTGCCATTCTGATCCCCTGCCACCGGGTGATCGGAGCCAATGGTACGTTGACGGGCTACGCGGGCGGCCTGGAACGCAAGGCGTGGTTGCTGGACCACGAATCACGGAACCTGAAGAGGGTTTAACCCCACGGGGCTGTGCATTTGTGGCGATAATGGCGACAATCACTGCACGGATTTACCTTGCAAGGATCAGGAGCCCAGCCCCACATGTCATCGCAATCGCCTGTCGCCCCCACACAGGGCAAGCCGGAAGACAAACGCGCGCTCTGGTCCTGGGCGCTCTACGACTGGGCCAACAGCGCCTTTTTCACCATCATTCTGACCTTTGTCTTCGCTCAGTACTTCAGCGTGTCAGTGGTGCAGGACGAGGTAAAAGGCACGGAAGCCTGGGGCAACATCGTTGGCATTGCCGGTGTGTTCATCGCAATCCTGGCACCGATATTGGGGGCCATTGCAGACCAGTCCGGCCGTCGTAAACCCTGGTTTATCAGCTTCACCCTGCTTTGCGTGGTCTCCTGCGCCATGTTGTGGACGGTCACGCCGGAGCAGAATCAGTTCTGGAACGCAGCACTGTGGGTCGGCCTGGGTACACTCGGCGCCGAGTTTGCGTTCATTTTCTACAACTCCATGCTGCCGGATCTCGCAAGCCCGGCGCGAACCGGGCGCTGGTCAGGCTGGGCCTGGGGGCTGGGTTACACCGGCGGCGTGCTGAGCCTTATCGTGGCGCTGTATGGCTTTATCGAAGCCGATGCCAACCTGTTCGACCTCAATCGGGACAGCGCCGAGCACGTGCGTGCCACGTTTGTGCTGGTAGCGGTATGGTATCTGGTATTTGCCCTGCCGGCCTTTATCTTTGTTCCGGACCGCCCATCCACCGGCCTGGGAATTGCCGCCGCCACCCGCGCCGGGTTCCGGCAACTGAAGGAGTCCATCGCCCAGGTTCGCCAGTACAAGGACATCGTGCGCTTCCTGATCGCCCGCATGCTCTACACCGATGGCCTGGCCACTATCTTTACCTTCGGCGGGGTGTACGCGGCGGGTACCTTCAATTTGGGCTCTACGGAAGTGCTGCAATTCGCTATCGCCCTGAACGTCACCGCAGGCCTGGGTGCACTGGGATTCGCCTGGGTGGATGACGCCCTCGGCGGGCGCAATACCATCCTGCTGTCACTGATCGGGCTGGGCTGCAGCGCCCTGGCCATTCTGGTGGTGGACGGCGCCACCGCGTTCTGGGTATGGGGCATGATCCTGGGCATCTTCGTGGGGCCGTTGCAGTCCGCCAGCCGTTCCCACCTGGCCCGCATCGCCCCGCCGCACCTGCAAACGCAGATGTTCGGCCTGTTCGCGTTCTCTGGCAAAGCCACCGCGTTTGCTGGCCCGCTGTTGGTGGGTTGGGTCACGGCCGTCACTGACAGCCAGCGCTGGGGAATGAGCACCATTCTGGTGTTCCTGGTGATTGGCTTCCTGCTGATGTTGACCATACCGGCCAGCGAAACACGGGAATCGGAAGCAACCGGCTAACACCTTCAGGGCGCGGCGCTGGCTATCCATCCGATAATGGCGACCGCGGCCAACAGTCCGAGCCACAACCACACGCCGCGATGTACAAGTTGGATAGCCGCATCAATGGTCTCGGCCGATGCCGGTTCACCCTCACCAAGCACGGGCCGTTGCTTGATGCCTGAGGCGTAGGGCGCAGGGCCACCGAGTACAACACTCAAAGCCCCGGCCCCTGCCGCCATGACCGGGCCGGCGTTCGGGCTGTCCCAGGCCGGCGCCTGTGCCCGCCAGCAACGAAAGCCGCCACGGACATCGCCAAGCAGGCTGTAGGTCAGCGCCGTGAGGCGAGCGGGTACCCAGTTCAATACGTCGTCCAGCCTCGCCGCAGCGCGGCCAAAATACTGGTAGCGATCAGTTCGATACCCCCACATGGCGTCCAGGGTGTTCACCAGCCGGTGAAGCAATACGCCTGGAACGCCGGCTACGAGAAACCAGAACAGGCTGGCGAACACGGCATCGGCGCCGTTTTCCAACATGGACTCGGTCGCGGCTATCGCAATGCCATTGTCATCAAGCGCCGCTGCATCACGACTGACGATACGGCCAACCTGCTCCCGGGCATTCTCAAGATCGCCCCCATGCAACGCGTCAGACACGGCACGGCCATGCTCCGTCAGGCCACGAATGGACAAGGCGAAATACAACACCACAGCCTGAACCAGCATGTATTCCCAGTTCCCCAACCACCAGCGCAACCACTCGGCTGCCGCCAGTACGGGTATCACCGCGATGAACAGGGCCAGGAACCCGAGAACCATCGATCCTGCCATTCGCTCAGGTAGACGATTCATTCTCTGTTCCAGGAAGGCGGCGACATGCCCAAAGCCAACGAGCGGGTGCCACCGTCGCGGCTCACCCAGCCAGCGGTCCAATACGACGGCGATACAACAAGCTGTCACGGCAAGAATGAAGGCGTTCAAATCAGCAATGTCTCTTCGAGCGGGCGGTGGGTTGTCGTGATCGAAAGGAAGTCTAACCGAGTGGCTGCTATCCTTGACACTTTTTCAGGCCGGGTAGACCATCTTCGGCTCCCGACACTTTGCCACCTCAGGATCCAACCATGCCGCTGCCTTCCTGCTGGACACAGCCGTTGCCACCCTCCGACACCCATTTTTGCGAGCGGGCACGGCAACGCCAACACGTGCTCACCAAGCCCCGGGGGTCTCTGGGGCAGCTGGAAGACGTAGCGATTACACTGGCGGGCCTTCAGCGCACGCAACATCCGCAGGTCGACCCTGTCCGCATCGCTGTTTTCGCGGCGGATCACGGCGTCTGTGCGGAGGGCGTATCCGCGTACCCCCAGGAAGTCACCGCCCAGATGATTGCGAACTTTGCCAGCGGGGGTGCGGCTATCAGCGTGTTGGCTCGGGAACTGGGAGCCTCGCTGGAAGTGGTAAATCTCGGAACCGTCGGCGACGTTCCGCCGTTGACCGATGTACGTGATGAGCAGATCGCAGCGGGCACCGCCAATCTGACCACAACCGACGCGATGACGCCGGGCCAGTTTGAACAGGCGCTGGCCAGTGGTGACAGGGCCGCCGCCCGCGCCGCGGATGACGGGTGCCGACTGTTTGTGGGCGGCGATATGGGCATCGGCAATACCACCAGTGCCACCGCCGTGGCCTGCGCGTTGCTGGAACAAAGCCCGGAAAACCTGGCTGGGCCGGGCACGGGGCTGGACGCAGCCGGCGTGTCTCGAAAGTGTGAGGTCATCGCCCGGGCGCTGGCCGGGCATGGCAACAACCGTGATCCTCTGGCGGTGCTGGCCTCCCTCGGCGGGTTCGAGATTGCTGCGCTGGCAGGCGCCATTCTGGGCAGCGCGGCGCGCGGCATTCCCGTACTGGTGGACGGATTCATTGTTTCCGTTGCCGCCTTAGTAGCTGTTCGCCAACAACCACAACTGCGGCACTGGCTTGTGTTCGCCCATCGTTCGGCGGAACCGGGGCACCAGGCCGTGCTCGACGCCATGAATGCCAGGCCGTTGCTGGATCTGGGCATGCGCCTGGGTGAAGGCAGCGGCGCTGCGGTGGCGGTTCCGCTGCTTCGCAGTGCCTGTGCCCTGCACAACCAGATGGCCAGCTTCGCTGACGCCGGCGTGACCGACAAGGACGAGGGCTGAAGCGGGGATGACCAATAACCAGAACAGCACTGCGTTTTTCGACCTGATCCGTCATGGTGAACCTGCCGGCGGGCCCATGTTCCGGGGCAGCAAGGATGATCCACTGAGCGACACCGGCTGGCAGCAGATGAACGCGGCTATCAGGGACGATGACCAGTGGGATGTGATCATCACCTCCCCACTGCTGCGCTGCCGCCTCTTCGCAGAACAGTTGGCGGAGCAACGTCAGATTCCGTTGCACCAGGAGCCACGGCTGAGGGAGATTGCGTTCGGTGATTGGGAGGGCAGAACCTCCGAGAACATCATGGCCGATACGCCCGAGGCGCTGAACCGCTTCTGGAGCGACCCGGTTCGTTATCCTCCGCCCGGTGGAGAGGCTATCACCGAGTTCCGGCAAAGGGTCAGCAGCGCCTGGCAGGATTGGCAAACCCAAGCGGCAGGCAAGCGGGTACTCGTGGTATGCCATGGCGGCGTGATTCGCATGCTCCTGGCGGAGGTGATGGGTATCCCCACTGAACGCTCTTTTTCAGCGTTAACGGTACCCTACGCCTGCCGCAGCCGTATCCGCGTGGACATCTCGGAGCATGGCCTGCTCAGTTGCCTGCAAACGCACGGCGCATAATCAGCCTTTCAACGTTTGCGACAGCCCCGCCACGCTCATCAGCACCCGCTCACAACGGGCGGCAAGATCCTGGTTGAGCCACCCCAGTTCATCGCAGAAACGGCGGGTGAGCGGGTCCATGCCGATGGTACCCAGGCCCACTTCATTACTGACAATCACGATTGGGCCCGGGTAGTTCTCCAGTGCCCGCAGGAAGGCGGTACGCTCACGGGCAAACACTTCATCGCCGGCAAACAGCAGGTTGCTCACCCACAGGCTCATGCAATCCACCAGCAACAAGGGTGGTTGTGGTTCCCTGGCGTAACCATCCAGCAGGGAGGCCAGCTTCAAGGGCTCTTCTGCCAACCCCCATTCCGGCGGCCGATTCTGCCGGTGGCGGGCCACCCGCCGGGTCATTTCTTCATCGTCGGCGGTCGCCGTTGCAACATAGACCACCGGTGAACCGGCGTCACAGGCAATACGCTCCGCCAGCGCGGTTTTGCCGGATCGAATGCCCCCAAGGACCAGTGTATGAATAGCAGACAAAACCCAACCTCTCGTGTGTAAACCAACGCTATCTTGCCCAACATCATGGCCGTAAAACAGCGCCACTGCTATATTGCGTGATAAATTCCAGAGGCGTAACCGGTGCGAAAAGGAAGCGAACAATGCAGGCAGAGCTGATCGAGATACGCAACCACCTGGCCCAGCACGCCCCGTTTGATGAAATGCCGGAGAATGTCCTGGATCGTATTGTCTCCAGCATCGAAGTCGCCTATTTCCGCGCTGGCACAGACATTCTCACGCTGGGCGAACGAAACACCTACCTGCACTATGTGCGCAGCGGCGCCGTCGAGATTTATCGCCGCTCTGGCGAGCTATACAACCGCATTACCGAAGGTGAGATTTTCGGTCAGTTTGGTCTGCTGATGAACAAAACCGTGCGGTTTCCGGCCAAGGCTATTGAAGACTCCCTGATCTACCTGATTCCCGACGAAATATTTCAATATTTGTGGGAAAACGACGAAAATTTCACCGATTTTGTCGAAATTGAAGACCATTCACGTCTTCGGTCGGCACTTTCACGGCGGGAGAAATCGAATCAACCGATGACAGCACGGGTGACCCGGCTGATTTCCCGCGAGCCGGTTATGGCACCCAATACCGTGCGCCTTCAGGAGGCCGCCCGAATCATGACGGACCGGGGAGTGTCGGCCCTCTTGCTGATGGACGAGAGCGGCAAACAGCCCCGGCTTTCAGGCATCATTACCGACCGTGACCTGCGCACCCGCGCCCTCTGCGAGGCACTGCCGTCGGAAACACCCATCAGCGACATCATGACGGAAGAGCTGATCACTACCCGTTCCGACGCCTTCATTTTCGAGGCCATGCTGACCATGCTGCACAACAACGTGCACCACCTGCCGGTAATGGAGGGTGACAAGGTGCGGGGTGTGATTGCACTGTCGGACATCGTCAAACACGAATCCCAGAGCAGCCTGTATCTGGTCAGTAACATCTATCATCAGCAGGATGTGAAGGGCCTGAAGCGCTTGAGCAAGGACGTGCCCAACACCTTTGTGCGCATGGTCCGTGAAGATGCGAACTCCCATATGATCGGCAGTGCCATGGCTGGCATCGGGCGCACCTTCAGCCAACGACTGCTTGAGCTGGGAGAGGAGAAGCTGGGGCCACCACCCGTGCCTTATTGTTTTATGGCACTCGGCTCCATGGCCCGGGACGAACAACTCGTTGTCACCGACCAGGACAACGCCATGGTGCTGGACGACAGCTTCGATCCGGCCCAGCACGACGAGTATTTCCTCGCCCTGGCGAAGTTCGTCAGTGATGGCCTGGCAGAGTGCGGCTACAGTTACTGCACCGGCGATATCATGGCCACCAACCAGAAGTGGCGACAACCGCTGCGGGTGTGGAAGGAATACTTCGCCGACTGGATCGAAAATCCCAAAGCGGAGGCGCTGCTCAACAGCAATATTTTCTTCGACCTGGACGGCATCCATGGCCGCACCGAATACACCGAAGAATTGAAAACCTTCATTGCGGATAAAGCGAGCAATAGCCAGCGCTTCCTGGCCATGCTGGCCCGCAACGCCCTCAACCGCACGCCACCGCTAGGCTTTTTCCGTACCTTTGTGATGGAGGAAAGCGGCAAGCAGGCCAAGACCTTCAACCTGAAGCGCCGCGGCACGGCACCGGTGTCGGATCTGATCCGGGTGCATGCCCTGGCCTGTGGCTCACGGGCACAGAATACCTTCAACCGGCTCAAGGCCATTGGGCAAACCAAACTGATCCCGGAAGATGGCGTTGATAACCTTCGGGATGCCTTCGAGTTTATTGCCATAGTACGTATTCGACATCAGGCCCTCTCCATCGAAGCAGGAAGAGAGCCAGACAACAATGTGCGGCCGGAAGACCTTTCGCCATTCGAGCGCAGTCACCTAAAAGACGCTTTTCAGGTGGTCGGCCAGGCACAAAAGTTCCTCAAATTCCGCTACAACCCCCAGGCTACCCGGAATGTCTGATGGTAAGACAGCACAGATCGACACTTTGTCCTGGCCCGAACAGTACCGGGAACGGGCAACACAAACGAAAGACCCGCGACTGAAGACGTTCTACGAGGCAGGTTGTGTGGCGCCGGAAACGCCTCTGAGCGACGTCCCGTTTGTAGCCGTGGATTTCGAAACCACCGGCCTGGACCCTGACAGTCACTCCATCGTCAGTATCGGTGTGGTGCCCTTTACCCTTGACCGTGTGCAACTGGGTGGTTCGCGGCACTGGCTGGTGAAACCGCAACTGCCGTTACACCAGACCTCTATCACGATACATGGCATAACCCATGCCGATATCGACAAGGCCCCGGATCTGGCCGACGTACTGGACGAATTTCTGGAAAGCATGGCCGGGCGCGTACCGGTGGTGCACTACCGCAATATCGAACGTCCGTTCCTGAACATGGCACTGAAGTGGCGAATCGGGGAGGACATACGCTTTCCGGTGATGGATACCATGGCCATTGAGGCTTACCTGCATCCGAACCGGAAACGCTCCTGGTGGCAGAAGTTGAAGGGTCAGCAGCCGATCTCAATTCGGCTGGCAGACAGCCGGCGGCGGTATGGGCTGCCACACTACCCACCGCACAATGCCCTGGTGGATGCGCTGGCCAGCGCCGAGTTGCTGATGGCGCAGGTCCAGCATCACTTTTCGCCAGAGACCCCCATCGGGGATCTCTGGCTGTAACGGGTTGTCTTAGTTGGAAGCGGTACGGCTGGCTTCTTTCACTTCACTGATCAGCGCGCCATAACCTTCCTTCTCCATGTTCTCCAACGGGATGAACCGGAGCGCGGCCGAGTTCATGCAGTAGCGCAATCCCGTTGGCGCCGGGCCGTCGTTGAACACATGCCCGAGGTGGGAATCCGCATAGCGGCTACGGATCTCCGTACGGGTCATGAAGAAGCTGTTGTCCTCTTTCTCCACCACCATGTCCGGGCTGATCGGCTTTGTAAAGCTGGGCCAGCCAGTGTTGGACTTATACTTGTCACGGGAAGAGAACAGCGGCTCGCCGGACACAATGTCCACGTAGATACCGGCCCGTTTTTCATCGTAATACTCATTACGATAGGCAGGCTCGGTGCCATCCTCCTGGGTGATTTCGTACTGCGTCTCGGTCAACCGTGCCTTGAGTGTTTTGTCGTCAGGCTTGGTGAACGTGTCCGGATTGAATGCCTCAACCCGGCTGAGGTTCATGCCGGTATTGCCCTCAGATGCTTTGTTAACAGTGGCCTGTGCGGAACCACCGTTGTTCTCGGGGCGATACTGCGCATAGTCCACTTTCTCGTCCTCGCCCCAGACTTTCTCGATAAACTGGTAGCGGCCGGAGTTGAAGGTGTAGAACTGGTAGCGCACCGGGTTCTTCTTGTAGTAATCCTGATGGTATTCCTCGGCGTCGTAGAACGCTTCGAAAGGCACCACTTCAATCTTGACCGGATGATCGTAACGGCCGGATTCTTCCAGTGCCTTTATCGAGGCTTCGGCAGCGCGCTTCTGGGCGTCGTTGTGATAGAAAATCGCCGGCCGGTACTGTTTGCCCCGGTCCACATACTGGCCTTTCACGTCGGTCGGGTTGGCCGTACGCCACAGAGCCTGGAGCAGGCCTTCGTAGGTGATCGTGTCAGGGTCGTAGTACACCTGGACCGCCTCGGTATGGCCTGTGCGGCCACCAGCTACCTGTTTATAGTTCGGGTTCTTCTCGTCGCCGCCACTATAACCAGACACCGCCTCAACAACGCCGGGTACTTTCTCTTCATACGCCGCTTCCACGCACCAGAAACAGCCACCAGCGAACGTAGCAACCGCCAGGCCTGGGTCATCCGGGGCGTATTGTGATTCCGTCCCTTTGGAGGCGCCAACCTGGAAACCGGTCAATGCGAACGCTGCCGCAATAGACGTCAGTAACAGATACCGTTTCATAACCTTAACCTCTTGCCTTTTGAATACTGAGACCAGTTTGCACGGGATTCATCACATCACTTTCTCCAGTTTATTACGTTTGTATAACGCCGGAGAGATCATTATGGATGCAGGCAGCCTATTCGGGTGGCCCTACCGGTAAGCGTATGCAGAAGGATGCCCCGCCGGAGCTCAGGTTCTCAACGCAGATATCACCGCCCTGAAGACTCATGATCCTACGGGCGATAGCCAGCCCCAGGCCGGCGTGGCCGGAACCGCCGGACGACTCGCCCCGGTAGAAAGGATCGAAAATGTGGGGCAGGTCCTCCTCCGGAATACCGGGGCCACTGTCGTGCACACAGACCTGCGGCAGCCCATCCGCCTGCCCGAACACCACTTCAATGCGGCTCTCCGAGGGACTGTAGGCAATGGCATTGCCGATCAGGTTGTCCAGTACCCGCTCGGTCATGGCCAGGTCCGCGTACGCCAGGGGGAGGTCCGGATCGCCATCCACCACAAGTTCCAACTGCCGGGTGCTGGCTTCCTGTCCATGTTTCTGGACTACATCGTGCACCAACTCCGCCAGCGGAAAGGGTTCCGGCACGGGCTGCTTTTCCCGGGCCTCGAGAGCAGCAAGCTCAAACAGCTCGTCCACCAGGCGGCTCAGGCGTCGGCCCTCCTTTAGGGCAATGTCGAGAAAGCGGTCCTGCTCTTCCGCGGTCAGCCGGTCACGCCTGAGCTTGAGGCTTTCGATATAGCCCTGCATCGAGGCCAGCGGCGTACGCAGGTCATGGGACACCTGGGCCACCAGTTGCCGGCGCTGGGCGTCTTTTTCCGTCAGCAGTTCGATCTGGGACGCAATTCGGCTGGCCATGTCATCAAAGGTGGCACCCAGGTAGTCAATTTCGTCGCGCACCACTGGCCGCCGGCCCCGCCAGGTGCTCTGTAGGGCCTGTCGACTCATGTCACTGTGCTCGAAATCTTCCACCAGCCGGGTCAGCAAGGTCAGCCGTCGTGTCAGCAGCCGGAAGACCGCCAGCCCCGCTATCATCACCACCGCCAGACTGATAATCAGAGCCCAGGCGCTCAGTTCCACCAACTGGCCACCCCGGGCCATGGTTTCCGCAGCATCGTATTCCTCGCCGCGCAGCACCACATAGAGATACCCTTCAGGGTTTTCAACCGACGGCACCGGCGTTACGGAAAAGACTTTCTGCCGGTCATGGCTGCGGGGGTCGTCGCCCAGTACCGGGTAGCTGTCCATATCGTTCATCAGGCGGCGGATGGGTTCGAGCGAGACCTGCTTGCGTTTGATCTTCGCCGGATCAGCGGAGTAAGAGAGAATGGTGCCGTCCAAATCCAGCAGGTAGATTTCAATGCTGGGATTGATGGTCATGTACAGCGCAAAGAGTTCTTTCAGGGCGCCGCGGTCGAGTTCCCCTTCACTGACCAGATTCCTGTCTGCCACCAGGTCTTTCGCCAGATCCCGGTGCAGCTCCTGATTAACAGACGCGTTGTACTCCCGCAGGGAATACAAGCTGAAAAAGGTGTACAACAGACCAACGGCCAACAGTAGCAGGAAAAGACCTAACGTCAGCCGGGTGTAGAGTGTCTTCAGCATGGTTCAGTCCCGGAAGCGATAGCCCACCCCCCAGACGGTTTCGATAAACTCCGGTCGCGCCGGGTCTTGCTCAATCTTGCCGCGCAGACGATTAATGTGGGTATTGACGGTATGCTCGTACCCTTCGTGATTGTATCCCCAGACCTTGTCCAGCAGCTGAACCCGGCTGAAGACTCGTCCCGGGTGGCTGGCAAAGTGCCAGAGCAGGTCGAACTCGCGGGCCGTCAGTTCCACCTCCTGTTCCCATACGAACACTCGGCGCCGGGCCGGATCGATACGCAAACCTTCAGTGTCCAATTCACCCAACTCTTCGGGCCCGGACGTTTCGCCTGACGAACTCGACATGGCGTCCACCCGCCGGAACAGGGCTTTCACCCGTGCCGACAGCTCGGCCACGCTGAAGGGTTTGGTGAGGTAATCGTCCGCCCCCATCTCCAACCCCAGTACACGATCCAGCTCCGTGCTTTTCGCTGTCAGCATCAGCACCGGCACATACCCGGGGCCGGAGCGAATCTCCCGACACACCGAGAGACCGTCCATTCCAGGCAACATCAGATCAAGCACCACCAGGTCGATGTCCCCTTCGCGAAAACGCTCCAGCCCGGTATCGCCCCGGTCACAGAGAACCGCATTCATGCCAAGGTCCGCCACGTGCATTCGCACCAGCTCCCCGATACCCGGGTTATCCTCAACAATCAGTACGTTTCGTGTCATAAGTTACTGGCTCTGGAAGCTCGCAAATTACCGTTAGTTGATACCAGTGTAGAGCCAAAAGTTCACAAATGTATCACGCCGATATCAGGCCTCCAGGCTGCCCAGCAGGCGTTGACGGATAATATTGTCTGCTTCATCCATAATGCGGCCAATCAGTTCCTCACAACTGGGAATGTCGTGAATCAGTCCCGCCACCATGCCACAGCTCCAGGCGGCCTCATCCATCTTACCTTCCTGAAGCACCAATCTGCCTTTCACTCCAGTGACCAGATGGCGAATGTCATCAATGGTTTCGGTACCGGCTTTCGCGTGCTCGATGCGGATGATTTCTTCCACGGCAGCGTTGTTCATTACCCGCTCGGTGTTACGGAGGTTCCGCATAATGAGGCGGGTCTGGAGTTCGTCCGCTTCGACAATGGCCTGCTTGACGTTATTGTGGATGGGGGCGTCTGTGGTGGCCAGAAAACGGGTACCCATGTTCATGCCCTCTGCACCCAGTGCCATCGCGGCTACCAGGCTGCGACCGTCCGCCATACCACCTGACGCAACAAATGGAATGGTGAGTTCTTCCGCAGCGCGGGGCAGCAGGATAAAGTTGGGAATGTCATCCTCGCCCGGGTGGCCGCCACATTCGAAGCCGTCCACACTGACCGCATCGCAACCAATTTTTTCGGCCTTCAGGGCATGGCGCACCGAGGTGCATTTATGGATAACCTTAATACCCGCGGCCTTGAGCTGCGGCATGTATTGCTCGGGACTGCGCCCGGCGGTTTCCACCACCTTGACGCCACCGTCGACAATGGCCTGGATATAGTCCGGATAGGGGGGCGCCTTGAAGGATGGCAGGAAGGTCAGGTTTACTCCGAAAGGCTGGTCGGTCATCTCAGCACAACGTGCAATTTCCCGAGACAGGTCTTCCGGGGTAGGCTGGGTCAGCCCGGTGATTATACCAAGACCACCGGCGTTGGAGACGGCTGCTGCCAGCTCTGCATAACCCACGTGATGCATGCCACCCTGGATAATCGGGTGACGGATACCAAACAATTCGGTGATTCTGGTCTTCATAGCGGGCTTCCTGTTTTGTCGTTAGAATGAAATCGAGTACCGATACGAGGTTGCAGTGACAGAAAAAACAACAACAAGGGCGACACCAGCAGATGCCTTCCGGCGTGCACGGAGAATGTGGCTGAAAGGTGAACGCATTCATCTGGCATCGCTGTCTGCAGAATTGAATATTGGCAGGGCCACCCTGTTTCGCTGGGTTGGCAACAAGGATTTACTGCTGGGGGAAGTGCTCTGGTCACTCTACGAACCCCTGAGGCTGGAAGCGCTGAACGCAACACCGGGGAACGGCGTCGACTTTGTCGTCGGGGTTTACCGTCACATTAACTCCACTCTGTTGCACTCTGAACCTTTGCGGCGGTTTATCCGCGAAGACCCGGAGTACGCGCTCAAAATCCTGACGTCATCCCAGTCCACGCTTCACAGCCGTACTGTTGAGGCCAACACCCGCACCCTTCGGGATCAGATTGCGGGCGGACATATTAATCCCCCCCTGAACGTGAACAGCCTGTCCTACTTCATGGTGCGCCTGGCCGAATCCTGCCTGTACAGCGACATCATCAACGGCCGCGAACCTCGTGAAGAGGAGCTGGAGGACGCCTGTACCGCTGTTCGTGTAATGCTTGGCGGAACGGCCTGAACAGAGACCTATCCGCCACAGTCCGTCAGGCACGGGGTGGGGCCCTTTTCTGCCGGGAAAAAGATGTCTGAGCGAAGCGAGTTCTTTTTCCCAGAAGAAAAGGGCCCCACCTCGGGCCTAGCCCGCTGAAGAGCAGGCTTAAAGCTGCAGGGACCGCACCTCCAGAAACTCCTCCAATCCCCACTTACCAAACTCACGCCCGATACCGGAGTGGCCGAAGCCGCCAAACGGCGCTAACGGGTTGAAGTCCCCACCGTTGACGAACACCTGACCGGTGCGCAGTTTGCCTGCCACTTTTTTCGCGTGGGCGTCATCGGCCGACCAGACAGCGCCGGACAGGCCATAGGCGGTGCCATTGGCGATCTCGATGGCCTCGGCTTCGTCCTGATAAGGAATCACGCACAGCACTGGGCCGAAGATCTCCTCCTGGGCAATGCGGCTGTCAGGTTTGACGTTGCCGAACACCGTGGCCTTGACGAAGTAGCCCTTGTCGCAACCTTCCGGAGCTTCCGGGCCGCCGGCAATCAGGGTGGCGCCTTCTTTGATACCGATGTTGATAAAGTCGATGACTTTGTCCCGCTGCTGGGCCGAAGCCAGCGGGCCCAGGCGTGTGGTTTCTTCCAGCGGATTGCCCAGCGTCATTTTCGCCACCGCATTAGCGGCCAGTTCGCAGGCTTCGTCATGCTTCTGGGCCGGCACCAGCATGCGGGTCAGCGCGGTGCAGGTCTGGCCTGAGTTCAGCAGGCAGTTGTTAACAGTTCCCTTGACCGCTTTCGCCAGGTCAGCATCCGACAGGATAACCGAGGCGGACTTGCCGCCCATCTCCAGGGCAAAGCGCTTGAAGTCATCGGCAGCAGCGTGGGCAATCAGGCTGCCGGTGCGGGTGGAGCCGGTGAACGACACCATGTTGACGTCCGGATGTTTGATCAGGGTGTCGCCCACGGTGTGGCCTTCGCCGCAGACCAGGTTGAAAACACCCTCGGGCAGGTCTGTCTGGTCCAGAATATCCGCCAGGATATAGGCACTCTGGGGCGCGATTTCAGACGGCTTGAGCACCACCGTGCAACCGGCGGCAATGGCCGGAACCACCTTGAGGATGACCTGGTGCAGAGGGTAATTCCAGGGGGTGATGCATCCCACCACGCCCACCGGCGTGTACTGCACCTCGGAGTTGCCGACCTGTTCAGCAAAGGTGAATTCGGGCAGCATTTTCAGGTAGCTTTTGGTGATGGTGGCCGGCAGCCCCGCCTGAATGCCGGTGGCCAGTTTGATGGGCATACCCACTTCCCGGCATACGGTTTCGGCTATCTCACCCGCCCGTTCTTTCAGGCCGACATGCAATTGCTCCAGAACGTGCAATCGCTTTTCCAGTGTGCTTTCCGACCAGCTTTCGAAAGCAGTGCTGGCAGCGGCGATGGCCTTTTCCATTTCCTCGCGACCGGAGGCGGGAACCTTGGCAATCACGTCGCCAGTGGCCGCTTCGTGAACATCAATGGTCTCACCATTCCAGTTCTGCCATTGGCCGTTGATGTAGTTTTTGCTGAGATCATTCATGGTTCTGCTCCTGAATCAGTCGAACACGATCACGCCACGGGCGTTCTTGCCAGCCAACATATCATCGAAGGCCTGGGGTGCGTCATCAATGTGGTAAGTGCGGGTGACAAGTTCGTCGAGTTTGAGCTTGCCCGCCTTGTAGAGCCCCAGGATACGTGGGAAATCGTATTGTGGACGTGCGGTGCCCAGCCAGCTGCCCTTGAGGGTTTTCTCGTCGGCTGGAAGCGTCAATGTGGTGATAGAAGTTCTATCCTTTGGGTCTGAAACGCCCACCACCACGGCGGTACCACCCCGACCCAGGCATTTGTAGGCCTGTTCAACCACTGCGCCGGCGCCCACGCATTCGAAGGCGTAGTCCACGCCGCCCGTGAGTTTTTTCACGGCTTTGGCGCCGTCCTCCACCTCGCTGATATTGACGGTGTGCGTGGCACCGAACTCACGGGCCATTTCCAGCTTTTTCGCGTTGTTGTCCACTGCCACGATCATTTCCGCGCCGGCGGTGACGCAGCCCTGAATGGCGTTCAGCCCCACGCCGCCTATACCGAATACCGCCGTGCGGGACCCCGGTTCAACGTTGGCGGTGTTGAACACGGCACCAACGCCGGTCATCACCGCGCAGCCCACCAGAGCGGCGTTCTGCATGGGCACGGATTCATCCACTTTGACGCAGTTGTCCACGTGCATGGTGGCATATTCCGCCATCACGCCGCAGGCGCCGAACACGTTGAGATCCTCACCATCCGCGCCTTTGGTGCGAACAGTGCCATCGGGCAGGGTAAACATGGCTTTACGGGCGTTTTCACAGAGCACCGGGCGGCCACGAACACACTGACGGCATTTGCCGCACATGGAAATAAAGGAACTGACCACGTGGTCGCCTTCCTTGAAGGCGGTGACACCCTCGCCCACTTCAATAACAACACCGGCGGCTTCGTGACCGAGCACCAGGGGCGCGGGGTAGGGAATTTTGCCGGTGGTGGCGGACTGGTCACTATGGCAAACGCCACAGGCTCCGATCCTGATGGTGATTTCGTCCCGCCTCGGACCTTCCACGGTAATGGTTTCCACCTGAACGGGTTGGCCCCATTCGCGGCAGACGACGGCTTTGGCTTTTCTGTCCATTCTGTTTACACCACCTCGAAAAGACCAGCCGCGCCCTGGCCACCGCCAATGCACATAGTTACGACCACATACTTGGCACCACGGCGCTTACCTTCGATCAGGGCATGACCGGCCAAACGAGAGCCCGTGACACCGTAGGGATGGCCAATGGAGATAGAGCCGCCGTTGACGTTCAGCTTTTCCATGGGAATGCCCAGGCGATCACGGCAGTAAACTACCTGCGACGCGAAGGCTTCGTTCAATTCCCACAGGTCGATATCGTCCATCTTCAGGCCATTCCGCTCCAACAGGCGTGGAATCGCGAAAACAGGGCCAATACCCATCTCATCCGGCTCACAGCCCGCCACCGCGAAGCCGCGGAAAATACCCATGGGCTCGATGTTGTTCTTCTCGGCATAGGCGCTGTTCATCACCGTACACACGGACGCACCGTCAGACAGCTGGGACGCGTTACCGGCGGTGACGAACTGATTGTCTCCGCGCACCGGATTCAGGCCCTGGAGGCCTTCCAGAGTGGTGTTGGGGCGGTTGCACTCGTCACGGGTCAGGGTGACGTCCTTATAACTGACATCACCCGTCTCCTTGTCCTTCACCATCATAGTGGCGTCAAAGGGCACGATTTCATCGTCAAACCGACCCGCTTCCTGAGCTGCGGCGGTGCGCTGCTGGGAGACCAACGCGTACTCATCCTGAGACTCACGGCTAACGCCATAGCGCTGCGCGACAATGTCGGCGGTCTCAATCATCGCCAGATACAACTCGGGCTTGTTCTTCATCAGCCAATCGTTGGTAGCGTGGAAGCTGTTGAGCTTCTCGTTCTGCACCATGGAAATGGATTCGACGCCACCCGCCACCATGGCCGGTACCTTCTCCGACACCACCCGCTGGGCGGCAATGGCGATGGACTGAAGGCCGGAACTACAGAAACGGTTGATCGAAAGCCCTGCCGTCGTCACCGGCAGACCGGCACGAATCGCCGCCAGCCGAGCGATGTTCTTGCCCTGGGCGCCTTCATGGAACGTAGCACCGAGGATGACATCTTCAACAATATTCGGGTCGATACCCGCACGCTGCACAGCCTGCTGGATCACATGGCCGGCCAGATCCACGCTGTGGGTGTTGTTCAGTGCGCCACGGTAGGATTTACCAAGACCGGTACGGGCAGTGGACACAATAACGGCATCAGACATAACAAACTCCTTCGTAAACGTGTAGGTGGCTCAAACCTCGGGATCAGCCCCAAAACCAGCGGGCCAGGCTTTTAGAGATCCCCAAACCGGCGACCCTCACTGACCAGTTCCTGCAACAACCCCGCCGGCTTCCACTGCTCGCCCCCCAGGTCATCGTAGAACTGTTCAACGGTGCCAAGTATGTTGTCCAGACCAATCTGATCCGCCCAGAACATCGGCCCACCCCGATAGGCCGGGAAGCCGTAGCCATAGATCCAGGTAATGTCGATATCCAGAGACCGGTCCGCAATGCCCTCCTCCAGAATCTTGGCACCCTCATTGACCATCACGTACATGCACCGCTCCAGAATCTCCTGGTCGGTGATCTCGCGGGACTTGATACCCTGCTCCTGACGGAACTCGACAATAACCCGGTCCACTTCCGGATCGGGAATCGGCTTGCGATTACCCTCTTCGTACCTGTACACGCCCGCCTGGGTCTTCTGGCCAAGGCGCCC
Organism: Marinobacter sp. M5B; assembly: GCF_042604615.1. Taxonomy (NCBI): domain Bacteria; kingdom Pseudomonadati; phylum Pseudomonadota; class Gammaproteobacteria; order Pseudomonadales; family Marinobacteraceae; genus Marinobacter; species Marinobacter sp. M5B. The sequence continues at coordinate 258,782 of NZ_CP156894.1, read as the reverse complement.
CTGCTCCGCCAGCTTATCCATCCAGCTCGCCGGCACGTCCTCACCTGCCTTGCGACGCTCCTGACGGATGCTGTAGCCAATATCGATACCGGCCAGGTCCGACATCGCAAACTGCCCCATGGGGAAGCCCAGGTCGGTCAGTACCTTGTCCACCTGTTGCGGGCTCGCACCTTCGTTGACCAGCGCCATGGCCTCTGCACCTCGCTTGTGCAGCATGCGATTGCCAACGAAGCCATAGCAGTTGCCCACCATGACCCCGACCTTGCGAATCTTCTTCGCCAGCGCCATGGCGGTGGCCTTGACCTCATCAGAGGTTTTTTCGCCGCGCACAATTTCCAGCAGCTTCATCACGTTGGCGGGGCTGAAGAAATGCAGGCCAATCACGTCCTGCGGACGTTTCGTCGCCGCCGCAATGTCATCGATACTGAGGGTGGAGGTGTTGGACGCCAGAATCGCACCCGGTTTGCAGGCGTCGTCCAACTGACCGAAGATCTTTCTCTTCAGGTCCATGCTTTCAAACACCGCCTCGATCACCAAATCCACATCGCTGAAATCGTCATAGGTCAGGGTGCCGCTGATCAGGCTCATGCGCTCCTCAACCTGGGCCTGGGTGATACGGCCTTTCTTCGCGGTGTTCTCGTAGTTTCGGCGAATCACTGACAGACCCTTGTCCAGCGCCTCCTGCTTGACCTCGGCGATGGTCACGGGTATCCCGGCGTTGGCGAAGTTCATGGCAATGCCGCCGCCCATGGTGCCTGCACCGATAACACCCACTTTATGGATGTCACGAACAGGTGTTTCCTTGGGAAGACCTTTCACTTTGGAGACTTCCCGCTCGGCAAAGAAGGCATGAATCAGGCCCGCACGCTGTGGGGACTCCATGCACTCCATAAACAGTTCACGCTCACGCTTCATACCGTCTTCAAAGGGCAGGCTGAAGGCGGCTTCCACCGCATCCACGCACTTGAACGGGGAAAACTGGCCCCGAGCTTTCTTCTGCAGGCCAGCGCGGAACTGTTCAAACACCTCGCTACCCTTGTCGGCCTCAAGCTTATCGGTCAGATCCCGTACGCGACGAACTGGCTTTCCTTCATCGGCAATGTTCTGTGCGTAGGCCAGGCCAACAGCCTTGATGTCATTGCCATCTTCAACCGCATCAACAATGCCCAGGGCCAGAGCGTCTTTAGCGCCAACAAACTCACCGGAAGTGATCATTTCCAGGGCTTTCTGCGCACCCGTCAAACGTGGCAGGCGCTGAGTGCCCCCGGCTCCGGGCAACAAGCCCAGCTTTACTTCCGGCAATCCCACCTTGGCGCTGCTCAAGGCCACCCGGTAATGGCAACCCAAAGCGGTTTCCAGGCCACCGCCCAGCGCAGTGCCGTGAACAGCCGCAACAATTGGCTTATCGCTGTTCTCATATTGGTCAACAACGGACGGCAGCCCCGGATCCTGCATGGGCTTGCCGAACTCGCTAATGTCGGCCCCGGCAATATAAGTGCGGCCTTCGCACACCAGCAACAGTACCTTGGCGTCGGCGTCTTTCTGGCCCTGCTCCAGTGCAGCCACCAGGCCGGAACGAACCGCATGGCTGAGGGCGTTCACCGGCGGATAATTCACGGTGATCACGCCGATGGAGCCTTCCCGGTTATAAGTCACGACCTCAGACATAATATCTCCTCGCCATATATGGAATGTAGTTTTAACAAGCGAAACATAGTCACGATTTAATACAAGTTTTCGGCAGGTTTCAACCATGAACTAAAATGCAGGCATAAAAAAACCCCAGAACGAATTCTGGGGTTTTTCGAGAAAATCGGCTCGGGGAAGGCCCGGACGGGGACCTCTCTCCGAAACACGCTGTAAATACATCCCTGTACGCTCGGCTCCGCCATCCATGGCTTCGCACGGTTTCGGAGAGAGATCCCCGTCCGGGCCCACGCTTTATCAGTTAGCCCGCAAAATCAAACACCAAGCGATTCAATATCGCTGGCCAGCATCGCCAGTTGGTGAGCAATGGATTCCCGCAGCTTTTCCCCGGAAATCAGATAGGAAGGCGCCGCACAAGTCAGCGCCATAATGGTGCCATCCTGCAGGTGAATGGGCACACCCGCAGAGTTGATGTTGCGATCCCACTCGCCAAGCGACAGGCAGAAGCCATACTTCTTGTAGTCTTCCATCGAACGTTCGAGGCCCTCCTGCTTCTCAGGCCAGGCGTCACCATATTTGGCTTCCATGGCGTCCGTGATGACCTTGCGGCCTTTATCCGAAATGGCACAGTAGTAGGCTCGCCCGGCCGATGTCGTGGCCATGGGCAGCTTCAGACCGATATCCATACGCAGCAGCGATGCTTCCGGCGGCAGGCGATTTTCCACATAGATCATGTGCAGACGATCGCGGCACGTCAGGCCCACGGACATGTTGGTCTGACGGGCAAACTCGTCCATGTAAGGCTTAGCCAGCTGGCGCACTTTAAGGTTGGAAACGTAGGCGTAACCAAGTGCCAATACGCCGGAGCTGAGCTGGTACTTTTCCAACTGGGCGTTATAACTGAGGTAACCCAGCTTGGTCAGGGTGTAGGTCATGCGCGAAACGGTGGGTTTCGGCAGCCCGGTCAGGCGCGCGATGTCCTGATTGCCCAGAATCACCGAGCCCTGGCTAAAGGCGCGAAGCACATCCAGGCCACGGGAAAGTGCCTCTACAAACTTGCGATCTTTCTCAGGCTTTACCGGTTCACCATCACCGGATGCTGCCAGGAGTTCCGGCGGGGTAGCTTGTGCTTTTGTCATAAACGGGCGTCCTCCAACAGCTGCGCCTGATCCGCTGTGCCCGGACTACCGGGGCTATGTTCGGATAGTAAGAAAAGATGCGGTATTTTAATCGCTGCAGATATCAAGTACCAGAAACCATTATCAAAAGTCGTGCCAAATATGAAACACTCTTCCTTTATGTTTCAATTCTCTTCCAATATCGCGACACAAGACCCCGGGTTTACGGATAGTTTGCGGTATATTATTCTGCAATGTGAAACTTGGTAACTGAATTAGAAGCCGATGACAACCCCGGAGAGCACATGAAAGTTCTATTTGTAGCAGGAGACCCCAAACCGGAGCGCTGGACCGTTCCCATAAAGGAGCTGCTTCCGGAAGCCGAGGTTCACGTATGGGACGCCAACGGCCCGGCGGTGGATGCCGATTACGCCATTGTCTGGCAACCACCGGAACAACTGTTTGAGCGCGAAAAAAAGCTCAAAGCCGTGTTTAACCTGGGCGCGGGAATCGACGGGTTGCTGGCCGCGCCCAATCTGCCACCTCAACTGCCCATCGTGCGTCTGGAAGATGCCGGCATGTCCGCGCAAATGGCGGAATACGTGTTGCACCAGCTACTGGAAGCCAGCCGGGGCATGGAAACCTACCGCGAGCAGCAACGCCAGGGTACCTGGAAAATTCATCGCCCGATCAAGCGCAGTGAGTGGCCAGTAGGCGTCATGGGCCTTGGCCATATTGGCAAGCGGGTGGCACGTACCCTCGCCGGCCTGGATTACCGGGTCAACGGCTGGGCCCGCAGCAAGCACGACCTGGACGGCGTCTCGACCTTTTCCGGTACCGAAAACCTGACCGATTTCCTGCAATCAACCAGGGTTCTGGTGAACACTCTTCCACTGACCGACGAAACCCGGGACATCCTCAATCATAAGCACCTCAGCCAACTCATGCCCAATGCCGTGGTGATCAACGTGGGCCGGGGAGAACACCTGGTGGAAGAGGACCTGATCAAAGCCATCGAAGACGGCCATGTCGCCCGGGCCTCCCTGGATGTGTTTCGCCAGGAACCCCTGTCCGCGGATCACCCCTTCTGGCAGCGGCCGGAGATCACCATTACGCCACATATCTCGGCGCGCACCCTGAGGGATGCCACCCTGGAGCAGATCACCGGTAAGATCCTGGCACACCACAACGGTCAGCCGATTTCCGGCATCGTGGACCCCAGCCGAGGCTATTGAAACCCTATACATTTGCGCCGGTCAGCCAGTGGCCGGCGCCACCACAAATATCCCCCACAGCATCAGTAATAACAACGGAATGGAGAGCAGGACAAAAGCGCCGTTCCAACCAAACGCCACCACCCAGCGTGACACCTGCCCGAATCGTGACAGCAGCATAACGGCCGGGCCGAACGGCGACAGCATCATGGCGAGGGAGAAACCAATCACCAGGGCGACCGCAATCGGCAGGGGGTTCACGCCCTCGGCGACCAATTGCGGCATCAACCCTGCCTGAACACTCAGCACAGTAATCGGGATGATGCCGATGGCTGAGAGCATCGGCATCATTAATAACCCACCCACAGCCAGTAAAAATACGCCCAGCTCACCAGTCGCCATGCCTGCCAGGGCATCCGCCGGAATCACCGAGACCAACGCCACGCCCAACCCGGCGGAACCTGCGAAGATCGACATCTCGTTGCTCATACCGAGCATATTGTCGGTGGCTTCCCGTACCGCCATAGCTGGCGAGCGATCGTGCCAGAACATATAAAGAAGGGTGACCACCGGCACCGTCAGCATCGCGGCCACTGACACCTTCAGTTCCGTTAACTGCACCAGCAGGCCCATCGCCGTGAAGATGATCAATACCAGCAACAACAGCCGCCCACTTCCAGCCGGCCAGGCATCCAGCGGTTCGCGCTCACCGCTGACTCGACGAAAACGCTTGTGCTCCAACCCCCATCCCACCAGAACCAGCAACACCGCGCTGCCAATGCCATAGGGCAGCAGGCCCGACCAGCTCAGGGAGGGTACTTCACGGGTAATAATGGCGACCGCAACACTGGTTGGCGCAACCAGCGGCACCAGCGCAAATCCTCGCAATGTACTGATCAGCACACTGCGCAACCAGCGCACCCGCGAAGCCCCGGTAATACCCCGCTGCCGCAGGGTATCCGACAACGTGCCGCAAAGCAGGTTCATCACGCCGAAGTTCAGCACTGACGCAATGCCGCAACTCACCACCGCGTATTTCGGGTACAGCAACGCCGGACGACCACCTAGCAGCACATCGTGTATACGCTGCAGCACCTCAAGCCGTCGAACCAGGCATTGCATCATCCCCAGGCTTCCCAGGAACGCCGCATAAAAGGCAGCGTTGGACGCGGCACGCATCAGATCCTCGGCGGTCAGTTGCCGGATAACCCCCAGATAACCGATCACAACCAGCGAGATCAGGAACAGGTAACGGGAATACGATTGCAGCCGCCTCAGCGCCAGCGTGAAATAAAGCACAAACAACACACCCGCAAAGGCACTGACCTTTATGCTGGAAAGGCAAAGCGCCAAAAGCTCCAGAAAAACCGCAGCAGGAACCAGAAAACGGCTCATAGCAGATTACTGACCTTGGTTGGTGGTATCGGTTGCATTTCAAACAGACCCGGATTAGTCTTCAACAATCAATATACAAAACTTAGTTCCGCTATACGAAACTATATCAACACTAATGACATGACAAGCCCACCCCTTCCCTCCTTACAAACGGAAGATCACAATGGGAACCATGTCTGATCAAATGGGAGATGCCATGAGCGCTTTCATCTACGATGGGCTACGAACACCCTTCGGTCGACACGCCGGCGCACTGGCCAGGGTTCGCCCTGACAACCTTCTAGCCAGCGTTATCAAAGCGCTGGTTGAGCGCAACGCCTTTGCCCTTGAGGCCTACGAAGACGTTATTGCCGGTTGCACCAACCAGGCCGGCGAGGACGCCCGAAACCTGGCCCGCCACGCCGGACTGTTGGCCGGCCTTCCTGTTGAAACCGGTGGCCTGACCGTTAACCGCCTGTGTGGCTCTGGCCTGGCAGCCATCATCGACGCCGCCAGGGCGGTTCGCTGCGATGAGGGCGAGCTGTTTGTCGCCGGCGGCGCTGAAAGCATGAGCCGGGCACCGTTTGTGATGGCCAAGAGCGAAAGCCCGTTCAGCCGCGACTTTCGTGCCTTTGACAGCACCATCGGGGCCCGCTTCCCCAACCCTCGCATTGAGGCCGACTTCGGTGCCGACACCATGCCCGAAACCGCCGACAACATTGCCAGGGAGCTCAACCTCAGCCGGGACACCGTGGATCAGTTTGCCGCTCAGAGCCAGGCCCGATACGACGCTGCCCTGAAAGATGGCTTCTATAATGAAGAGATTATGCCCATTGACGTCCCTCAGGGCCGCAAAAAACCACCCGTCAGCGTGAACAGCGATGAGCATCCGCGGCCTCAGTCCACCCACGAGGCACTGGCCGGCCTGCGCCCGCTGTTCGAAGGAGGCGTGGTGACTGCCGGCAACGCCTCGGGTATCAACGATGGCGCCGCGGCCCTGATCATCGGCTCTCGCAAAGCCGGCGAAAAGGCCGGTATTCAGCCCCGTGCCCGTATTGTATCCGCAGCGATCGCGGGTGTTCCGCCACAGGTCATGGGCTACGGCCCGGTACCCGCCAGCGAGAAGGCCCTCGCCCGCGCGGGTCTCGGCATCAACGATATGGACGTCATCGAGATCAACGAAGCCTTTGCGGCCCAGGTTCTTGGCTGCACCCACAAACTGGGCATCGACCCGACCGATTCCAGGCTGAACCCCAACGGTGGCGCCATTGCGGTTGGCCACCCCCTTGGGGCGTCCGGTGCACGGATTGCATTGACCGCCACCCGCCAGCTTGAACGCAGTGGCGGACGTTACGCATTGATCAGCATGTGCATTGGCGTTGGCCAAGGCATTGCCGCTGTTATTGAGCGAGTATCTGATTAAAAGAGCAACCGACTAATTTCTGAGGAGACACACCATGGCTTCCGCACCCTGGGATGACCTGTTGCAGTTCGACAAGCAACTGGATGAAACCGAGCGTCAGGTACGTGACAGTATCCGTTCGTTCTGCGATCAGCGCCTGATGCCCGGCATTACCGAAGCGAACCGGCATGAGAAGTTCGACCGTTCCATTTTTACCGACATGGGCGATCTGGGCATGCTCGGCGCTACCCTGCCGGAAGAATACGGCGGCCCCGGCCTGAACCACGTGTGCTACGGCCTGATTGCCCGCGAAGTGGAACGGGTTGATAGCGCCTATCGTTCAGCCCTGAGTGTCCAGTCGTCATTGGTTATTCACCCGATTCACGCCTTTGGCCAGGAAGCCCTGAAAAAACGCATCCTGCCCCAACTGGCATCCGGCGAAAAAGTGGGCTGCTTTGGCCTGACCGAGCCCAACCATGGGTCTGACCCGGGCAACATGGAAACCCGCGCCAAGAAAGTCGACGGCGGCTATCTGGTCAGTGGCTCCAAAACCTGGATCACCAACTCCCCCATTGCCGATGTTTGTGTGGTCTGGGCCAAGCTCGAGGGCAAAATCACCGGTTTCGTGATTGAACGCGAAGGTGCCAAGGGCCTGGACACGCCGAAGATTGAGGGTAAGTTTTCCCTGCGGGCTTCCGAGACCGGGTCCATCTTTATGGACGAAGTCTTTGTCCCGGACGAGAACAAGCTCGACGTAGAAGGCCTGAAAGGTCCTTTCAGTTGCCTGAACAAGGCCCGTTTCGGCATCAGCTGGGGCTCCATGGGCGCTGCCGAGTTCTGCTGGCACGCAGCCCTCAATTACACGCTCGAGCGCAAGCAGTTTGGCAAGCCTCTGGCGGCCAACCAGCTGATCCAGAAGAAGCTGGCGGATATGCAGACCGAGATCACCCTGGGCCTTCAGGGCGCCTTGCAACTGGGCCGTATGATAGACGCCGGCAACTACTCGACGGACGCCATCTCCATGCTCAAGCGCAACAACTGCGGCAAGGCCCTGGACATTGCACGGGTAGCCCGTGACATGCACGGCGGCAATGGTATCGCCGACGAATACCATGTCATCCGCCACGTGATGAACCTGGAAGCGGTGAATACCTATGAAGGTACTCACGATGTCCACGCCCTGATTCTGGGCCGCGGACAGACCGGGATTCAGGCTTTCAGCTGATCCTGCTACCCATAGCGCCAAAAAGCAGAGCTCCGGCTCTGCTTTTTTTATGCCCACAAAAAAGCCCCGGAGCGGGGGGAGCACTCCGAGGCAAGGATGCATAAAAGCACCTTAGAATTGGTTTATGTCAGACGTTTATCGATCAGAAGCTCAATTTCGCGGAGGCCATGACCTGCTCATACTGCATGCTGCTACTGGTGGCAATCTCACCGAAATCCCAATAGGCGTACTCCAGTCCCAGCGTCAGATTGCGGTGGGCAGACCATAGTATGTTGGCGTGAACCGAGGTCGACGAGTCGAAGTAACTCAACGTTCCGGCAGGCGGTGCAACCAGATCATCAACAATTTCCGTGTGCGAGACCGTCAGGGTGCTACGCCATGCAGGCGACCAGAAGTGGCGATAGGCCGCTGTGGCACCATAGGTCTTGAGAGGTTCGACATCGCCTTGGGCGAGAGCTGCCAGATCCACGTCCGGGTACGTCAGCAGGCCCATGTACCGGCCGAGCGCGCCATAGCTGTACTGCAGGCGCAGATCATCACGGCCAACCGTCGGAATGCGGGCACTCAAAGATACGGCTCCGTCAGTTATGATTTCATCCGCTGCGTTGTCTTCAAAATTCCGCAGCAAACCGGCAATGGAGTAAAACCCGTAGTTACCTCGGATCTGGTACCGCATTGCGAGATCCGGGTAGGACTGATCGTCGTAGGAGTTGCCGTAGTAGCCGTCTTCGGGATTCTCCAGGGAAACCATCAGCTTCCCGCCTGGCGCAGCCATGTTGTAGCGAATCATAGGCTGGGTTGCGTAGATAAAAGCCGCTTGCTTGCCCTGATCAAGGATTTCCGGCATGGCCGCCAGGTCGGTGAACGTGGTGTAGGTCTGACCAAAATCCCAGCCGTTCCAGGAACCGTAGGCCTGGCGCAAACGGGGGGAATAACTGTTGGACACGATCTCGTTACCGGTTTCATTCATGCCGTCGTTAAGGTCCTGGTTAAAGTCCATCTCCAGGTAGGTGGTCAGCGTGTGGCCGACGACATCCTCGGTTTTGGTGCCGATACTGATCCGTGATTCCCGGGCCGAGAAACCGGTCTTCCAGTCGCTTTCATCCGAAGCCGCGGCACTCGCGAAGGTTCTCGGCAAACCAATGCTGTAGCTGTTCAGGCTGCCATTCCCGTGGGAACCAAAAATAGCGTCGGCCTTGATAAAACCACCGAATGAAATCGTTGTGCTTCCAATCTTGATCCCGTCGCCGTCTCGCAGCAAATAGGGGTTGTCTTCTGTCAATTCAGGCGCGGTAGACACCGCGCCTTCCAGTTTGTTTTCCAGCTGTTGGACCCGCTCTCGCAGTTCGTCCAGCTCAGTGCTTTGCGCCAGCGCGGAGCCGGAACCGATGGCCATCAGCGGCAGCCCGGCAATAACCACGGCTCGGAGCAAGGGACGCACTTGGGAAGGTATTGTTGTTGTCATCTCAAACCTCTTAACGGAGTTGATTTCATGTCGTTGTTATTGGACGTTCCGGTGCCGGCACTGGGACACACCAAATCAATCACGCTGTTTCACTGTGCGGTATTTTGTGATTGTTAGGTTTCGCATAGCAGTACCAGCTTCCGTGTTTTCGAATATAGACAATACTTTTGTCATCAACAAGTGAGTGAAACCAAATTTTAATGAAATCGGTAATTACTCTGTGTTTTGTTGTTTCATTAGCATTGACAGACGAGCAACCCATGAAAGATCATTGAGTAATTCTGCTATGCGGTATATATTTTCGCTGTAATGCATTAACGAGGTTGATTCGATGAACATGAACTACACCGCCGAGGAACTCGCCTTCCGTGACGAAGTGCGTGCGTTCCTGGATGAAAAGCTGCCGGCCGACATCGCCGCCAAAGTGAAAGGATTCCGCCGCCTGTCCAAAGAGGACCATCAGCGCTGGCAGAAAATCCTTTGCGAGCAGGGCTGGTACGCGACCCACTGGCCGGAAGAGTACGGCGGTGTAGAGTGGACGCCCGTGCAAAAGCACATCTGGGACGAAGAATCCTGCCGTTACGGCGTTCCCCGCTCCATCCCGTTCGGGGTGAATATGGTGGCGCCGGTGATCATCAAGTTCGGCAGCGAGGAACAGAAGCAGACGTACCTGCCGCGCATCCTCAGCGGCGAGGACTGGTGGTGCCAGGGGTATTCCGAACCCGGCGCGGGCTCTGACCTGGCGTCTCTTAAAACCCGTGCTGTGCGTGATGGCGACCATTACATTGTTAACGGCCAGAAAACCTGGACCACCCTGGGCCAGCACGCCAACATGATCTTCTGCCTGGTGCGTACCAACACCGAGGTCAAGAACCAGGAAGGTATTTCGTTCCTGCTCATCGATATGGACACACCGGGCATTACCGTGCGCCCCATCATCACTCTGGATGGTGAGCATGAAGTTAACGAAGTGTTCTTCGAGGACGTGAAGGTGCCGGTTGAGAACCTGGTGGGCGAAGAGGATAAAGGCTGGACCTATGCCAAGTATCTTCTGACTTACGAGCGCACCGGCCTGGCCGGTATCGGTATGTCCAAGGCAGCACTGTCGCACCTGAAAAACCTGGCATCACGCCGCCTGAAAAACGGTCGGCCGCTGCTTGAGGACCCCTCATTCAGTCAGCGCATCGCCAAAGTGGAAATCGACCTCACGGCAGCCGCCATCAGCAACCTGCGTATTATTGCCTCTGTTGAAGGTGGCGGTGTGCCGGGTGCGGAAAGTTCCATGCTGAAAGTAAAAGGCACCGAGATCCGCCAGGCCATCAATGATCTCGCCCGCCGCGCGATCGGGCCCTATGCCCTGCCGTTCCTCGAAGAGGAGATGAATATGGATTACGAGGGCGACTTCCTGTCGGATAAAGATGCCGCTCCCCTGTCGGCCCAGTACTTCAACAACCGCAAGCTGTCGATCTTCGGCGGATCCAACGAGATCCAGAAGAACATCGTGTCGAAAATGATTCTCGGGCTTTAAGGAGACGACCATGGATTTCCGACTTAATGAAGAGCAGCAGATGCTGCAGGACACCGTGGAACGGCTGGTGCGCGGTGAGTACAGTTTTGAAAAACGACTGGCGTTCAGTGAGACGGAACTGGGCTTCAGCGCCGATTTCTGGCAGCAGCTTAGCGAGCTGGGCCTGACCGCTGTACCTTTTTCCGAGGAACTCGGTGGCTTTGGCGGCAGCGGTGTGGAAGTTCAGTCCGTTATGACTGAGCTGGGCCGCGGGCTTTGCCTGGAGCCATATGTGCAGTCCATTATTCTGGGCGGCGGCCTGATTGGCCAGGCAGGCAACGACAGCCAGAAAGACACCTGGCTGGCCGGCATCGCCAGCGGCGAACTGAAAGCCGCTGTAGGCCTGCAAGAGCCCCAGAGCTTCTATGACCTGAATAACGTGGAAACCCGTGCCGAGAAAAACGGCGAGGGCTATGCTCTGAACGGCCGCAAGGCCGTGGTGATCAGCGGCCACTGTGCCGACCTGATCGTGGTGTCCGCACGCACCTCAGGCGACGCCCGCGATGCCGACGGCATCAGCCTGTTTGCCCTGAGCCCGGATACCGCTGGCGTTGAGCGCCGAGCTTACCCCACTATCGACGGCTCCCGCGGCTGTGACATTACCTTGAACAACGTCCAGGTCGGTGCCGACGCGTTGCTGGGAGAAGAAGGCAAGGCTAGCGGGGTGATCGAGTATCAGGCCGGTCGCGCCATCGCCGCCATCTGCGCCGAGGCTGTGGGTGTCATGGAAATGGCCAATGAGCTGACTCTGGATTACCTCAAACAGCGCAAGCAGTTTGGCGTGCCTATCGGCCGGTTCCAGGTGTTGCAGCACCGTATGGTGGATATGATGTCGGAACTGGAGCAGGCTCGTTCCATGGCAATTCTTGCCGCCAGCGTCGCCGACAGCGAACCCAGTGATGAACGCCGCCGCGTGCTGGCCGCCGCCAAGAACGTGATTGGCCGTGCCGGTCAATTCATCTCCGAGGCCGGCATTCAGTCCCACGGTGGTATCGGCATGACCTGGGAGTATAACTTTGCCCACTACGCGAAGCGGCTGATCGCCATCAATCACCAGTTGGGGGATGACGATTACCATCTGGAGCAATACGCCACTTTGTTGCAGGTAGGCTGACAGCTGAGGCTCTCATCATGACGACAACAGACGATCAGTCATCACAACGGGATCTGAGAAAAGCCGAATGGAAGGTCCGCACCGAGCTGGCCGCCGCCTATCGCCTGGTGGCGCTGTTTGGCTGGGACGATCTGGTGTTCACCCACCTTTCGGCACGGGTGCCGGGGCCGGATCATCATTTCCTGATCAACCCCTATGGGCTTCTGTTTCATGAAATCACCGCGTCGTCACTGGTGAAGGTGGATAAGGACGGCCAGGTGGTGGAGTCTGGCGGTCTCTCCCGTGTAAATCCGGCCGGATTCACCATTCACAGTGCCGTTCACATGGGCCGCGAGGATGCCGGAGCGGTGATGCACCTGCACGCGCCGGATGGGGTGGCTGTGTCAGCGCACCGGGATGGTCTGTTGCCCCTGAGCCAGACGGCGATGCTGTGCCTGAATCATCTGAGCTATCACGATTATGAAGGTGTGGCGCTGAACCTGGATGAGCGCGAGCGGCTGATCAGGGACCTGGGTGACAAGTCGATGATGATGCTGCGCAATCACGGGGTGCTGACGGCGGGCAAGGACGTGCCGGAGACGTTCACCTATCTGTATTTTCTGATGAAGGCCTGCGAGATCCAGGTCAAGGCCCAGAGCTGCGGGCCAACCTGTATGCCGTCAGAGCAGGCCATTCAGACAACCGCTGACCAGTCTCAGTCGCTGGGTAGTGCGGCGGCATTGACCTGGCCCGCATTGGTTCGGCTTCTGGATAGCAAAAATCCCGGGTACGCTGTTTGAGTCTCTGACTTTGCACCTTGTGCACCATGGAAGCAGATATGCTCTCTGTTGAATTAAACGATCTTGAACATTTTTGCGGCACTACCATTGGCCACAGCCCTTGGAAAACCGTCACCCAGGAGATGATTCAGGCGTTTGCGGACGCAACGGGCGATCACCAGTGGATTCATCTGGATGTTGAGCGGGCCACGCGGGAAACGCCGTGGAAAAGCCCCGTCGCCCATGGGTTTCTGACAGCGTCGCTGATTCCACTGCTGAATCAGGAGGTCATTGACGTGCAGGGCAAAGGCGCCAGCATAAACTACGGCATCAATAAGCTGCGCTTTCCTGCGGCGGTGAAATCCGGGGCGGATATCCGTAGCAAGATGGAATTGCTGGATGTGTCCAGGGTGGATGATCAGCGCACGCTGGCCACCTACCGAACCACCGTGGAAATCCGTGGAGAGGACAAGCCTGCCTGCGTGGCAGAGAACCTGGTGATGTACGTGGCCTGAGCGGTCAGACGCCCGAAGCAACACTAAAAAAGGGGCCCTTGGGCCCCTTTTCTCATTCAGATGGGTGCTGAACCCCCATCACTTGATCTCTTCCCGAACAATCTCGCCGTCTTTCACCACGGCCAGGGTCGTCTCCGTCACGAAACCACCGTTTTCGGTGACTTCGGTGACTTCGTACGGGTTCTTGCGGGTGTCCATGTTTTTCAGGGCATCGCCGATCGCAGCGCGGATGGTTTTCGGGTCGGTGGACTCGGTGGCGTCCATGGCTTCCACCAGGGCGTGCAGCGCCAGGTAGTTGTAGGCGGCTTCGGATCCAGGCATTTTGTCGTACTCGGCCTTGTAGCGCTTGATGAAGTCTTTGGCCGCCGGGGTGTCATAGACGCTCAGTGGAACCACGCCGATGGCGCCTTCCACCATGTCCAGGCCACCGGCTACCTGGGCCACTTCGTCAATCTTGGCCTGGTCCATCACGATAAAGCCGCCCTGAAAGCCCATCTGGCGGGCCTGTTGCACCACCAGACCGGTCGGCTCGGAGGCGCCGCCCACAAACATCACGTCCGGGCTTTCTGAAATGATACGGCTGACGCCGGTAAAGAAATCCGCCGATTTGTTGTAGTCCATGGGGTTGTCAGAAACCACTTCTCCCCCTTTGGACTCCCACTCTTTCTTGATCATGGCGCCCCAGATTTTGGCGTATTCATGGGTTGCGCCGCCCATGCCCAGCTTCTTGCCCTCGTGCTCAAGGGCGTAGTCGGTAAAGGCCCGCACGTAGCCATCAAAGGTGGGAGGAATACGCAACGTCAGGCTGTTGCCCTTTTCGGTGATGCTGGGCACGCTGGAGTAGGCCATCACCAGAAAATTGTCTTTCTCGTTGAAGTCCTGGAGGGCAAAAATACCACCGGAGTGAGGCACGAACACCGCCGACACGTTGGACTCCTGCTTCAGTCGCTTGGCATTGGTCGCCGCCTGCGCCGGTGAGTAACGATCGTCCAGGGGGACCAGGTTGACCGTGGTCTTTTCGCCGTTCAGGTCAAAACCGCCCGCCGCGTTGATTTCCGCCACCGCCATTCGCAGCCCGGACAGCGTGTTTTCACCGTATAAAGCAGCGCCGCCACTCAGCGGGCCGGTGAATCCGATGTTGACTTCGCCCGCCATTGCACCGGCGGACAGGCTCATCCCAAGGGTTGCCGCCGCGACAGCCTGACCCAGTTTTCTGACTATTTTCATTGTTGTCTCCTGGTTGTGTTGTGCGTGTCACTCTGATTGTTGTTGTAGGCCGGTCAGGCCCCGATATACGCCTTGCGAACCTGTTCGTTGCCCAGCATCGTCTCCCGGTCGCCTTCCATGACCAGATGGCCGTTCTCCATAACATAAGCACGGTGGGCAATCTTCAGGGCCGCAAACGCATTCTGCTCTGCCAACAGCACGGTTGTGCCCAGGCTGTTGATTTGTTTGACGGTTTCGAACACTTGCTTGACCACCAGGGGAGCCAGGCCAAGGGATGGCTCATCCAGCATCAGCAAGCGGGGGCGGCTCATCATGGCGCGGCCGATGGCCACCATCTGTTGCTGCCCCCCGGACAGAGATCCGGCAGGCTCATCGGCCTTGTCTGCGAGGATCGGGAACAGCTCCAACACTTCGTTCAGGCGCTTGCGGTTGCCCTGCCGATCACGTCGGTGCACGTAGGCCCCCATCATCAGGTTCTGCATGACGCTCATCTGCGGAAACAGTTTTCGGCCTTCGGCACACTGCACTACGCCGCTGGCGACGACCGCGCTGGCTTTCATACCGTTGAGCTGTTTGTCTTCGAACTGGATCTCGCCGGCCGTCGGCTTTACCAGGCCACTAATGGCATTGAACAGGCTGCTTTTACCGGCGCCATTGGCCCCGAGTAGAACAACCAGCTCCCCGGCATCCACCGTCATCGAAATATCGGTCAGTGCCTTGAAGCTGCCATAGCAGACGTCGACATGGTTAAGCTGCAGCATCTTCGTCACCTCCCAGATAGGCTTCGATCACCACCGGGTTGTTGCGTACTTCTTCCGGCGTGCCCTCGGCAATCTTTTCACCGTGATCCAGCACCATGATCTTGTCTGCCAGGCTCATGATCATGTCCATCTTGTGCTCGATCAGGCACACGGTGAGTCCTTTTTCATCCACCATTTTCCGCATCAGCGCGGCGAATCCGACGGTTTCTTCCGGATTAACCCCGGCCGCCGGCTCATCCAGCAGGACGATCTTGGGGTCGGTCGCCAGTGCCAGGGCAAAGGCCACCCGCTTGCGTTCTTCCTGGGTGATGTCGGCAATAAACTGCCCGGCAACGTGGGCAAGGCCCACAAATTCCAGGGCTTC
This sequence comes from Marinobacter sp. M5B, assembly GCF_042604615.1. Classification (NCBI taxonomy): domain Bacteria; kingdom Pseudomonadati; phylum Pseudomonadota; class Gammaproteobacteria; order Pseudomonadales; family Marinobacteraceae; genus Marinobacter; species Marinobacter sp. M5B. The sequence goes on along the minus strand of NZ_CP156894.1, from coordinate 243,031 downwards.
CATGGCCTTGTCCCGCGCCGCCTTCTCTTCACGTTGCAGGCGTTTGCTGTTGATCAGCACGTCCCACAGGCCGGATTTCGTCCGCAGCCGGTGCCCCACGATCAGGTTGTCCAGCACGGTTGCCTGCTCAAACAGGTTGGTCGTCTGGAAGGTCCTTCCCACACCCAGGCGTGCGACCCTGTCGCTGGGCAGGTTAGTGACGTCCACGCCGTCCAGCAGGATACGGCCGGAGGTGGGCTGGTGCAGGCCTGAAATAAGGTTGAAAAAGGTGCTCTTGCCAGCACCGTTGGGGCCGATAATGGCGTTGATCCTGCCGGCTTCGAACTCCACCGACACATCGCTCACCGCCGCCAGACCGCCAAACATTTTGGTGACGTTTTCTACCTTAAGCATTGCTCTCTGCCTCCCGGTTCTGTGCGGTGTTGACCTTGTTCTCCTGGCGCTTTTTCGTTGGCGCCAGTGCCTGGGACTTGCGATGCATCCAGGTCAGGAAGGAGCCGGTAATGCCCCGGGGGAAGAAGATCACCAACAGCACCAGCAGCGGCCCGAAAATGATCATTCGGTACTCTTCCAGGAACTGCAGTGACTGGGTAATCCACACAATGCCCACGGTGCCCAGCAACGGCCCCATAATGGTGCCGATACCGCCCACCAGCAGATAGGTGATCATGTCGAAGGTGTGGTTGATATTGGCCTCTTCCGGGCCGATGAAACGGACCATCCCGGCATACAGGGCACCTGCCAGCCCGGCATAGGTCGTGGACAGTACAAAGGCGAGGACTTTATTGCGCATCAGGTTGATCCCGAGGGACTGGGCCAGTTCATCACCGTTGCGGATGGCAATGAAGGTACGACCCAGCAGGGACTTGGACAAACGCCCCATGAACCAGATTGCGAACACCAGGAAGGCCAGCACCAGGTAGTAGAACGGGGTGGTGTCTGTAAAGTCCACCAACCCAAAGCCATAGGGTGCGGCGATATCTCGGACACCGATGGCGCCATGGGTCAGCTCTTCCCACTTGTCGATCAGCAGGTAGATGATAAAGCCCACACACAGGGTGAAAATCGCAAAGTAATGCTCTTTCAGGCGCAGCGAAACGATGCCCACGAGAAACCCGAGCACCGCCGTCATCACCAGCGCACCCAGGAAGGCCGGCCAGAAGCTCCAGCCATAGTCGGCAGTCAGCAGGCCAAGGGTGTAGGCTCCGATGGCAAAAAAACCGCCGTGGGCCAGGTTCAGCTGGCCGCAAAAACCGGTAATGATGTTCAGGCCGTAGACCGCGATCGCCCAGACAAAGGCGGTCGCCATCACGTACACCTGGTACTCATTCGCGGCGACCAGCGGGAACAGTATGGCGAAGGCCAGCATCAGGTATTTGGCGGCTGGCGTCATCAGCAGGGAAGCGACTTTGAACATGATCAGTGCGCCCCCTTCGCGAACAGGCCCTGTGGACGAACTGACAGAATCAGCACCAGCAGACCAAAGGCAATAATGTCTTTATAGGACGTCGAGATGTAAAAGCCGCCAAGGGCTTCAGCGAAACCGATAATCATGCCGCCGGCAATGGCGCCAGGCACGCTACCCATGCCACCGAGTATGATAATGACGAAGGCTTTCATGATGACCAGGTGCCCCATGGCGGGATACACCAGATTGATGGGCGCATAGAGTGTGGCGGCAAACGCGGCCAGCATGCCCGAAATCGCAAACGTCATCATCGCCACCCGGTTGGCATCAATGCCCACCAGGAAGGCACCTTCACGGCTCTGCGCCATGGCGATAATGGTCGCCCCCGTCATGGTCTTGCGCAGGAAGAGTTGCAGGGCCACCACCAACACAAACGCCCCCGCAATGATCAGCAGGCGCTGCTCAGGAATAATCAGTCCGTCGAAATTCAGGATGCCGGTAAACGGCGATGACATACGGCGGAAGTCCGACCCCCAGAACATCTGCACCACCGCTTCCAGGAACAGCAGAATACCGATGGCGGCGATCTTGTCGTGGATCGGTGGAGAATGCCTCAGTGGGTGGAACACCAGACGCTCACACAGTATTGCCAGGACAGCGACCACCGCGGCCGAACCGGCCATGGCAATCCAGTAGTGCGCGCCCAGGTCCACCATGAAAAAGTAGGACATGAATGCCCCGACCATATAGAGCGCGCCATGGGCGAAATTGGGGATATGAAGTATCCCGTAGACCAGGGTCAGGCCCAGGGCTACGAGACCGTAGATACTCCCCAGGGTTAACCCGTTGATGATTTGTTGTAGAAAAAGGCTCAAGTGTGCTCCTCCGCTGTTTTGTTGTTGTTGCGAGTTCTGCGGTTTTGGGCAGGGCCTTGCGACCCATCTATCAGCTTAATGAAACAATTGCACCGAACGTCTCGTATGTCAATATTTAGAACGTTATTCCGCAGTGCGGAATAATAAGCATGAATTAACGCTTAGGCTTTAGCCTTCCACTCTTCTTCCTGCAGCGCTCGCCACATCAACTTGCCCGTGGGTGATTTCGGCAACTCATCCACGAACTCGATGATTTCTGGCACTTTGTAGGCAGCCATCTGCTCCTTACACCAACTGACGATGTCCCCTTCGGTGGTACTGGTCTCCGCATCCGGCGTCAGTACGATGCAGGCTTTCACAGTCTCACCGCGTTTGGGGTGGGGCGATGAAATGACACACACTTCGTGGATGGCCGGATGCCGGTACATCAATCCTTCCACTTCCGAGGGCCACACCTTGAAGCCTGAAGCGTTGATCATCCGTTTGACCCGGTCCACCATGAAGAAATAGCCCTCTTCGTCGTAATAAGCGAGGTCACCGGTGCGGAAAAAGCGTTTGCCGTCGATGTCCACGAACGCCGCCTCGGTTTCAGCCGGGCGATGCCAGTACCCCTGGGTTACCTGAGGACCATTGGAAACAATCTCCCCCACCTCGCCCGGGCCTTTCTCTTCCAGGGTCTCAACGTCAATGATGCGGCTATCCACATCGAATACCGGAATACCCAGGCACTGGGGCTTGGGATGATCCGACGGGTTGATGTGGGTGGCGGCCATGGTTTCCGACAGGCCATAACCCTCGATGTAATCCAGGCCGGTCATGGCTTTAAGCTTGGCAGCCACCGCTTCCGGCATTGCCGCTCCACCACCGCCAATGGTGTTGAGGCTGGAAAGGTCGTATTGCCCGATGTCCGGATTCGACAGAAAATCCACCGCCATGGTGACAATGTTGGTCCAGCCGGTGACCTGGTAACGTTCTATCAGCCGGGCGGCGGTTGTGCGATCCCAGCGCGTCATAATGATGGTGGTTGAACCACTGTAGATGGGGCTGTTCATGGAGCCGGTCATACCGGTCACGTGGAAGAACGGCAACGTCGCCAACTGGACAGTGTTGGCGGTGCTCAGATTCCAGAACGCCCGGTGAACCGCTGTGGCCATGACACTGCGGTGCGTATGCATGCATCCCTTGGGCGCGCCGGTGGTCCCGGAACTGTAGGGAATCACCGCCAGGTCGTCCGGGCCTGCGGTGTGCTCTGCCGGCTTGTGATTACCGGCCAGCGCCTGTTCCCAGCTCACCACGCCGGGTACGTCTTTGGACCAGGCCGGTGCAGCCACCTCTGCCGGCAAATCCAGGTCGGTGTCCTTATTGATGTAGGTGTTATAGGACGCCACCACCACCCGCTCAAGATCCGTGCTGTCCAGCATCGGCAGGATAAAGCCGGCCAGTTCCTGACCGGCCAGGCACACCCTCGAACCGGTATCGGCAATGTAGTGTTCCAGCTCTGCAGCCCGGTTCATCGGATTCACCGGAATCACCACCGCGTCGGCTCGCAGTATGGCGTAGTAGGCAATGGCATACTGGGGGGAGTTCTGCATGTAGAGCAGAACACGGTCACCTTTCTTCACTCCTTGAGCCTGAAGATAGCCGGCCATCGCTTCCACTTCCGTCAGCAGCTGCCTGTAGCTCATGGGCGCATCGTAGTAGATGGTCGCTGTATGGTCCGGATACCGCAGGGCAGATATTTGCAGGTTGGTGAAAACGCTGGTGTCAGGCAGCGTCATGCTCTTTGGTAACTCTTTTGGCCAGACGCTGTGGTGGCGTGTAAATGTCATTGTTGTCATCCCATCAGTCAATTCAGTGAGCCGCAGCGGCGGCCAGATCGAATATTCCAGTACCACCGGGCAGGGCTTCCCGGTGACGCAATGGCGTTATCGCAATGGCTTTTTCCCGCAGCACGGTGACGTCTTCATCCGGTGCCGTAATGTGCCGGGAACTGCGATCGAACCCCAGCCACCAATAAGGCAGGCTACGGGCATCCTGCCCTGCCACCAGGCGGGGCCGCTGAATGGAGCCGGTGGATTGGTTGCACCATTGCGCTTGCCGGATCACACCGGCGTCGCAGGCCGGAAAGTTCACATTCCAGGCCCGGTTTTCGCCCGGTTGCCAGAGCTTGCGGATTACCTGCTCCCCGAACGCCGACACCGGCGACCAGTCAACGCCTTCCCGGCTCAGGAAGGCCTGGCTCAGCGCAATGGCGGGTATGCCCATATGTTCGGCGCTGAGCACCGCGCCCACGGTTCCGGAGTACTGCACCGAATCACTGATATTGGCGCCGCAGTTCACACCGGACAGCACCAGATCCGGCGGATTATCACCAAACCAATGGGCCAGCGAGTACAACACACAGTCTGCGGGCGTACCGGACACGGCGTAGCGTTTCTCACCGTTTTCATACACCCGCAGCGGGTCGTGAATGGAGATGCTCTGCCCGGCGCCACTGCGATTATGCTCCGGCGCCACCACCCAGACTTCTTCCGCCAGGTTGCGGGCAATCCGTTCGAGAATCGCCAGCCCAGGTGCGTTGATGCCGTCATCGTTGGTGATCAGGATGCGACGGACCATCGGTTCCGTGATTGCAGCAGTCTGGCTCATGACCGGTCTCCTTCACTGGCTATTTTCCAGCCCGCTTCCGCCAGCTGGCTTGCACGTTTGCCAACCTGCAGGGCATCGGCATTGGCGGCATTTCCCTGCAACGCGCGGGCATAGACCCCCTGAACAATCGCCGCCAGACGGAACAGGGAAAACGCCAGGAACACATGCCAGTCCGCAATGCCATCGCGACCGGTCTGTTGGCAGTAACGGGCAATGGTTTCCTGCTCGGTGGGAACGCCCAGTGCCTCCAGATCCTCCCCCAACAAACCGCGGGAACCTTCCATGTCCGAAGGCAGGTGGTACGGCAGGCAGTAATAGGCAAGATCCGCCAGCGGATGACCAAGAGTAGACAACTCCCAGTCCAGAATGGCGATCACTTCCGGTTTATCCGGCGCCAGCATCAGGTTGCCAAAGCGGTAGTCACCATGGGCAATAGCGCACTCATCGGTGGATGGCAGGTTTTTCGGAAGCCACTCCATGAGCTTGTCCATGGCGGGCATCTCGTCGGTTTTGGACGCCAGGTACTGCTTGCTCCAGCGCGCGACCTGCCGAGCGACATAACCTTCGGGTCGACCATAATCACCCAGGCCCACCACATTCACGTCTACCGAATGCAGTGCCGCCAGGGTATCAATGGCCGACAGGTGCGCCGGCATCCGCTCTTGACGATTCAGCGCCCGCAACGCCGGGTGGTTGACAATGCGGCCTTCCAGAAAATCCATGACGTAGAACGGCGTACCGATAATATTGCTGTCTTCACAAAGCGCCCGGGTGGTTGGTACCGGCACGTTGGTGTGCTCGAACAAGGCACGCATGACCTTGTATTCCCGTTCCACCATGTGGGCGGATGGCAGCGTTTTCCCGGGCGGCTTTTTGCGCAGCACGTATTGGCCGCTGTCGGTGTCCAGCAGAAAAGTAGGGTTGGATTGCCCGCCTTGAAATTGTTTCACGTCCAACCTGGCACCAAAACCATCAATGGCTCCCTGAAGCCAGGCGAGGAGTTGCGCTTCATCGAATTGGTGGGCTGGCAGAACGTCTACCAGCTCTGGGTTCATGGTCATCTTTTCTGTTGCCTTCATTTATTGCGTAACGGCCCGGTAATGGGGGCAGCGGCAGGCGGGTGGGGGTGTCTTTCTTCCGGGAAAAAGAACTCGCTGCGCTCGGACACCTTTTTCCCTGCACAAAGGCACCCCAGCCCACCTGCCTCGGCATGCTTTTGGTGATGCCTTCTTAACAAATCGTTTCGCCGCCGTCGGCTACGATGACCTGTCCGGTGACGTAGGCACTCGCCTTTGTTGACAGGAAGACGGCCAGGCCGGCGATGTCGACCGGGTCACCGATTCTGCGCAGCGGGGTTTTGTCTTCCGCGCGTTTGACGCGGACCGGGTCTTCCCACAGGGCTTTGGCAAAGTCGGTTTTGATCAGACCGGGTGCGATGCTGTTCACTCGAACACCCTTTGGCCCCCACTCCACTGCCAGATTCCGGGCCAGCGCTGCTTCGGCGGCCTTGGATACGCCGTAGGTACCGATGGTGGTATTGCCACGGATTCCGGCGATGCTGGACAGAAGAACAACTGCACCTTCACCCTTCTCGGCCATCTGCGGCAGCACCATGTTGGTGAGCCAGAAGGTGCCTTTGACGTTGGTGTCCATGATCTTGTCCCAGGCTTCGTCGGTCATTTCGGCGGTGGTGCCGTAGACCGGGTTGGTGGCGGCGTTGCACACCAGCACATCGATGGAACCCCAGACTTCGTTGGTTTTATCCACCAGGTTCTGCAGGTCTTCCTTCTTACCCACATGGCAGGGAATGGCGATGGCTTCGTACCCCTGCTCTTTCAAATCGTTGGCGACCTGTTCACAGGCATCGGCCTTGCGGCTGGAGATGACAACTTTGGCCCCCAGGCGAGCCATTTCTTCGGCGATGGAACGGCCAATGCCTTTGGTGGAACCGGTGATCAGGGCGACTTTTCCGGTCATATCGAAAAGCGGGTTGTTCATACAGACACCTCATTGTCGAAAATCTTTCTCAGAGCTATGGGAACGAACGGGGAGGAACCTGCCGGGACCGTCAAAAACATGGATGTTTTTGTCGAGCGTACATGGACGTATTCACAGCGCGTCCTGGCAGGTTCCTCCCCGTTCGTTCACGCACCCGACAAAGCGGGCCAAAACAATTACCGGTATTGATTGAGCTCCAGCTTGGCAACAGAATCCAGATGCACCTCATCCGGCCCGTCCGCCAGCCGCAACGTCCGCACCTTGGCCCAGGCTTCGGCCAGGAAGGTGTCCTGAGACACACCCGCGCCACCGTGCACCTGAATGGCGCGATCCAGCACCTTCAGCGCCATGCTCGGCGCGATCACCTTGATCATCGCAATCTCCTGACGAGCCACCTTATTGCCAACGGTATCCATCATGTGCGCCGCTTTCAGAGTCATCAGCCGAGCTTGCTCAATTTCCATGCGACTGCGGGCAATATCCTTGCGAATGGAATCGAAACTCGACAGCGGCTTACCGAAAGCCTCGCGGGCATTGGCACGCTTGCACATCAGCTCGAGGGCACGCTCGGCAACCCCGATGGTGCGCATACAGTGGTGAATACGGCCCGGCCCAAGGCGGCCCTGGGCAATTTCAAAACCACGGCCCTCACCCAACAGAATGTTGTCCACCGGCACCCGCACATTGTCATACTGAATCTCAGCGTGGCCGTGAGGGGCATGGTCGTAGCCAAACACCGTCAGCGGGCGGATCATCTTCACGCCCGGCGTGTCCAGCGGCACCAGAATCATCGACTGCTGCTTGTGCTTCTCAGCCCCCGGATCGGTCTTGCCCATAACAATGGCGATTTTAGAGGTGGTGGTCATGGCACCTGACGACCACCACTTACGGCCATTGATCACATACTCATCGCCTTCGCGACGGATTTCACAGGCAATATTGGTGGCATCGGAAGAGGCCACGTCAGGCTCGGTCATGGAGAAGCAGGAGCGGATCTCGCCATCAAGCAGGGGCTTCAGCCACTTGTCCTGCTGCTCTTTGTTGCCGTAGCGGGCGATGGTTTCCATGTTGCCGGTGTCCGGCGCGGAGCAGTTGAACACCTCCGGCGCCATGGCCGAGCGCCCCATGACTTCACACAGATGGGCGTACTCATAGTTGGTCAGACCGGCGCCGAATTCACTGTCGGGCAGGAACAGGTTCCACAGCCCCGCGGCTTTCGCCTTGACCTTCAACTCCTCGACGATCGGTACCGGCGCCCAGCGATTCTTCGCCTGCTCGACCTGTTCATGGTGCTTGTGCTCATTCGGGTAAATATGGGCGTCCATGAATTCGTGAAGCTGTGCCTGCAGTTTTTTGGCTTTATCAGACAGCTCAAACATTCCAGTACCTCATTGGTTGAAGGATCAGATTGGCACGCCTTCCGGTTTCTCACTCCCGGAGCGAATGCGGAAGGTGCCTTCGGCGATGGCCAGGAGATTCCCCTTGTCGTCGTGAACCTCTCCGGTGCTGTTAAAAATTCGGGTGCCGCCGGCCCGTTTGCGGCCGGTGACCCGGATAGTTCCACCGGAACACTGCCCGGTGAACGTTGTCGTCAGCGACAGGGTAATGGCTTTGCGTATCCGGCCGGGATACGGACAGTAGGTGCCGGCCTCGGCCATTGCGATATCCAGCAGCGAGGTCAACACACCGCCGTGAATCACGCCGCCCAGATTAAGGTGGCAGGGCTGCAGTTCCAGGCCAATCACCGCTTCGTTCTCCTCCCAGGACACCTGGTGATACCCCAGCAGATTGTGAAATCCTGGCAGGTCCTGGCCACCACGAATATGCAGGCTGTCTTCACTCATTACACTTTCATTCCAGGCAGGTTCAGAGAAGCGGTGTTGCCGCCGTCTACGGGCAGAGACTGACCAGTGATGTAGCTGGCGTCATCACTGGCCAGGAACAGAATGGCGGCGGCAATTTCTTCCGGCGCACCATAGCGCCGCAATTCACACCGTGATCCAAGCTTATGGGCTTTCTCATTGGCGCGGGCATAGTCAAAAACAGCCTGGGTCATGCCGGTTTCCACCAGCCCCGGGCACACCGCATTCACGCGTACATTGTCGTTCCCCAGATCGCAGGCAGCAGTCATGGTGAGGTTAACCACACCAGCCTTGGACGCGCTGTAAGCGTTACCACCGGCACCGGAGCGAATGCCCGCCACCGAGGCGGTATTAACAATCGAGCCCAGCTTGCGGGCCTGCATGTGGGGCGCCACATGCTTTATAAACAGCATGGTGCCAATCAGGTTCACCGCCAGCACCTGTTCCCATTCGCCCCGGTCGTTACCGGTAATATCGGGGTGACCACCACTGGTGCTGGCGATGCCGGCAACGTTACACAACACGTCAATGCGACCGAAGGTCGAGACAGTTTCGCCCACCAGGGCGCTGACCTGCTCTTCATCAGCCACGTCTCCAATGCGACGCAGGGTTTCCGCTCCCTCGGGCATCAGGCCCTCGGTATCCAGCAGGCCCGCTTCGGACATATCCATCATCACCACCTGCGCGCCCTCCCGCGCCAGGCGAACCGCCGTGGCCCTGCCGATACCACTGCCGGCCCCGGTGACGATGGCTACCCGCTTGTCGAAACGCCCCATGCCGATGCTCCTTTTTATAGTTTGTTGCGTCGTCGCGAATTCACCTTCTACTGTAATTTGTCACGCCTTCCGGTTTTGAGTCAATATATTCGGAAGTAAATTTCACTAGATAAAACACCGGAACTACAATAGGCGAAAAAATGAAAAACACGCAGCACATGCCCGTCTATGCCCCCACCGACCCCGATGAGTCCATGGACGCTATTGGCCAACCCATCCAGCACCTCGCCCTCGAACGCCCCGACCATATCGCACTCATCGATGGGGAGACCCAACTCAACTGGCAGGCGCTTGTCAGGCGAGCCAACCGCATCGCCAACCGGCTGCGATCCGCCGGTCTGAAACAAGGTGACGCCGTAGCGGGTTTGTCAGAAAACAGCATCCATTATGTTGCTCTGTACCTGGGGACGTTGGTGGCCGGCGGTTGCATGGTGCCGCTTTCAGGCATGGCGAGTGGCAGCAGCCTGGCACTGATGCTGAATGACTGCAGAGCCCGCTTCCTGTTTGTTTCCAAGAAGAACATCGAGCTGTTTGAAGGCATTGCCGACAAGCTCGATACGCTCGGGCGCGATCAATGTATAGCGCTCGACGGCCACAGCCCGGGAATGCGTCAGGATCTTGAGTCCTGGCTGGGCGATATTGGCGCGGAGGCGCGCCCGGCCACGGTCACCCTGGATGATCCGTTCAATGTCATTTACAGCTCGGGCACGACCGGCACCCCCAAGGGCATTCTTCACGATTACCGTTTCCGCCAGCGCCAGATGGTCCGAATGAGTCGCTTCGGGCTTGATGGCAACGCCGTTAACCTGGTGTCCACGCCGATGTACTCCAACACTACGCTGGTGTCCGTACTGCCAACCCTGTTCTACGGCGGCACCCTGGTGCTGATGGCAAAGTTTGATGCCCGGCGGTTCCTGGAAATGGCTGAACGCTACCGCGTGACCCACGCCATGCTGGTGCCGGTTCAGTACCAACGCATCCTCGCCGATCCGGAATTCAATCGCTTCGACCTGTCCGCGTTCCAGCTCAAGTTGTGCACCAGCGCTCCCCTCAGGGCGGACGTCATCCGGGAAGCCATGGAGCGCTGGCCGGGCAACATCCGCGAGGTGTATGGCCTGACCGAAGGCGGCATCTCCACCAGCCTGGACTGCGCGGCCCACCCGGACAAATGGGACTCCGTGGGAAAACCCACCGAAGGCGCGGAAGTTCGGGTAATTGATGAGGAGGGCAACGAGCTGCCCCGGGGCGAGACCGGGGAGATCGTGGGCCGCGCCATCTCCATGATGCGGGGATATATCAACCGCGAGGAACAGACCCGGGACATGCTCTGGACCAGCCCCGAGGGCTTGGTCTTCTATCGCAGCGGTGATATGGGCCGAGTCGATGAAGAAGGTTTTGTGTATATCCTGGACCGACGCAAGGACATGATCATCTCCGGCGGTTTCAACATCTACGCGGTGGATCTCGAAAAGGTACTGCTGGCCCATCCGGCCGTCGCCGACGTTGCGGTGATTGCCATTCCCAGCGAACAATGGGGCGAAACCCCGCTGGGGCTGGTGGTGCTCAAGCCCGGCTGCACAGAGGATGAGGCGGAGATCCTCGAGTGGACCAATGGTCAACTGGGCAAGGCCCAGCGCCTGACGGCCATTGAGTTCCGCCCGGAGCTGCCCCGTTCCACCATTGGCAAGGTGTTGAAGCGCGATCTGCGGGCGCCTTACTGGCCCTGAACTAGCCCTTGCCCATGCGCGCAAGGGCGGCCCGGCAATCCTCCGACCGTAGTCTGTCGGCAAACACGGCGCGCTCCCTCTCAAGGGCCTCGCTCACCGCTTCCCGCCAGGGCGCCTTGATGAGGCGCTTGGTGGCCCGCAGGGCTCCCCGGGGTTTAGCCGCGAGCGCGTCAGCCTGTGCCAATGCCTCATCCACCGCCAGCCCATCATCAACCACATGACTGACCAGGCCACATTCCCTAGCTTCCTCGCCGTTCAGAGTGTCTCCCATCAGTAGCAGATCCGCGGTACGCCGGGAACCCAGATGCAACGGCATGGTCACGGTAGAAGCCGCCTCCGGCACCAGCCCCAGATCCACAAAGGCGGTTTTGAAACGTGCGGAGCGGCCAGCGATGACGGAGTCACAATGCAACAACAGGGTAGTGCCGATCCCGATGGCAAGTCCTTCCACCGCAGCAATGATGGGCGTATCGCACACCATCAGGGCTTCGATAAATGCCAGCCCCGCAGAGGGCTTGGGATTCTTATCCGTAGCGCGGGCGCGGAAATCATCGAGATCATTGCCGGCGGTAAAAACACCACCGTCACCGCTGAGCACAATGGCATGCACGCTGGTATCTGCCGCTGCTTTGCTCACACCTTCGGCCAGCGCCCGGTACATATCGCGAGTCAATGCGTTTTTTTTGTCCGTCCTGCTGATCACCAGGTGGGCCACACCTGGCTGATTTTGGGTGATGATCACGATGAATGCCTCCATGAACTAAACTTTGGTAATGGAATATCGGCAACCATCCTATTGCAAAAAGCAAAGTGTGTGATAGATTCAGATACACGGATTCATTCTGCAGTCACTAATTCCGCACAGTGAAATCGCAAACAGGACGTCCAACACAATAATGATCGAGGTCCAGCAATGAAGATGCTAACAACCGCCAGAAAAACCCTGATCACGTACGGTTCTGCCCTGACCCTGGGCCTGACCGCCGCACTGGCCAGCGCTCCGGCAGCTGCCGCTGAAGAAAGCTTTACCTGGAAGGTCCAATCCCATTGGCCTGGCTCCAGCAGTTCCTATGAAGACAGTCTGGTTCGACTCAAGACCATTCTTGAAGAGCGCACCGATGGCCGTCTGGAGCTGGAACTTTACGAAGCAGGCTCGCTGTTTAAAGCCAAGGAGATCTTCAACGCTGTCAGCCGGGGCATCCTGGAAATGGGCACCATTTCCCCGGCTTACGCCCAGGACAAGATCACCCTCGCGGGTATTGCCTCGGGCCTGCCGTTTGCCTTCCGCAATGTCTGGGAAGCCGCCTATTTCCACCAGGGCCTCGGGTTCGAACAGATGCTTCGCGATGAAGCGGCCAAACACAATGTCTACTGGGCGACTGACAAGGTCTACCCGACTGAGATGGTGGTCAAGCAGCCTATTAATAGCTGGGAAGACTTCACCAAGCTGAAAATCCGCTCCTCTGGTGCGCTGCAGAGCTTTCTGACCGACGCCGGTGCCGCCGCATCCTACATCCCGGGCAGCGAACTCTACTCCGCCCTGGACTCCGGCATTGTTGACGGTGCCCACTGGGGGGCTTCTCAGGGCGCATTCAGTATGGGCCTGTATGAAGTGGCCAAATACCACGTGCAGCCAGCACTGAACATTGCCGGCACTGACGTCATCATTGTCAGCCAGAAAGCGTTGGACAAGTTGCCCGAGGATATGCAGAACATCGTCAAGCAGGCCCTTGAGGAACAGTTCTGGTTCCGTACCAACGAGTATCAGTACAAGGAACGCATCACGCTGGCCAAGGCCATCAGCGAACACAATGTTCAGGTCAACACCTTGCCGGAGGACGTTCAGAACCGTCTGACCCAGACCGCACAGACGTTGTGGGATGAGGAAGGCAAGCGCAGCGACAACGCCCAGAAGGCGCTGGACATGCTGAAAGACTACCTGTCAGAGCTTGGTTACCTGTAAACGCCTGACACCTGAAACCGGCCGGGCCAGCTTTTCAGGCCCGGCTTTTCTTTTGAACGAACCGTTTCCCGGAGAATACCAATGGGTGTGTTGAGCGCATTCATGAGAGGGGTTACCCGTCTCAATGATGTCATCGGGCGCGGGATAGCGCTGATCGTTTTTGCCATGTTCGCATTCCTGATCATGGAGGTGGCGTTTCGCTACCTGTTCAACTCACCCACGGTATGGACCAACGAACTGACCCAGATGCTGTTTGGCATCTACGCCGTCATGTCAGGGGGTTACATCATGGCTCACCGTGGCCATGTGAACGTTGATCTGCTGCACTCACACCTTCCGCCCCGCGGTCGGGCCGTGCTCGACGTTCTGACTTCAACAATATTCTTTATATTCACCCTGGCCCTGCTGTACTTCGGCTACGACATGGCAAGCGAGTCCATTGCCAGCTGGGAAACCTCCTATTCCGCCTGGAACCCGCCTATCTGGCCGGTGAAAGCCGCCATTCCGCTGGGTACAGGCCTATTGGTTCTGCAAGGCATCGTCAAGTTACTGGAAGATATCGCAGTGGCCTTCAACCTCAGTTACTACACCCCCGAATCCCAGGACGACGCTAAAGGAGAGCCATTGTGAGCATTGAAATCCTCACGTTGCTGTTCTTCGGCTCCCTGCTGTTTTTCCTGCTTCTCGGCCTGCCACTGGCTTTTGTGCTGGGCGGCGTATCCGTTGTCTTCCTCTACTTCACCTGGGGATTCGACTCCTTCTATATGGTGTCCTCGCAGATCTGGGGCACCATGGAAAGCTTTACCCTGGTGGCGATCCCCCTGTTCGTCTTCATGGCGATGATTCTGGAGCGAACCGGGGTTGCCAAAGACCTGTACCGCATGATGCATCTTTGGTGCGGTGGCCTGAGGGGTGGCCTCGCCATTGGCACCCTTGGTATTTGCGCCGTTTTTGCAGCTATGGTTGGCATCAGTGGCGCCGCGGTCGTCGCCATGGGCACCATCGCACTGCCGTCGATGCTTGAGCGGGGCTACGACAAGAAGATGGCCCTGGGTGTGATCAACACCGGTGGGGGCTGGGGCATACTGATTCCTCCCAGCATTCTGATGATCCTCTATGCCCTGATTACCGGTGTGTCGGTGGGCAAGATGTTCGCTGCCGGCATCATGCCCGGTATTCTGCTGATGGTACTGACCGCCATCTACATCCTGGTGCGCTGCCACCTGCAGCCCGAACTGGCCCCGGCGCTGCCCAAGGAAGAGCGTGGTACCTGGCCGGAGAAGTTGCGTGCCCTGCGGGCGGTACTGCTGCCCATCGGTGTTGTGATCATGGTTCTGGGCTCTATCATTGGCGGCATTACCACGCCAACCGAAGCCGCCGCCATGGGCGTGCTCGGCGCCCTGATATCCGCTGCGGTGTACCGTCAGTTCAAGTGGAGCATCCTGCAGGAAGCGGCGATCCGCACCTTCAAGCTCACCGGTATGATCATGTGGATCCTGTTCGCAGCCCACGCCTTCAGTGCTGCCTATCAGAGCATGGGGGCCCAGGATCTGATCGAGGGGCTGATGAATATGATTCCCGGCGGCCCCTGGGGCATCATCGTCGCCATGATGGTGATCGTGTTCCTGCTGGCCATGGTGCTGGACCCGGTTGGCATCATGTTGATCACGCTGCCGGTATTCATGCCCATCGTTGAGTCCCTGGGATTTGACCCGATATGGTTCGGCATCCTGTTCGTGATCAATATGGAAATCGGCTACATGACGCCGCCTTTCGGTTTCAATCTGTTCTATCTGAAAGGGGTGGTGCCACCGAGCATCACCATGAAGGATATCTACTCATCGATCATTCCCTTTGTGATTGTTGAAATTGTTGGCCTGGGGTTGATCATGATCTTCCCGCAAATTGCCACCTATCTGCCGGATCTGCTGTTCTGAGCCGACCCTGATCATGGTCGATCATAACCCGGCATGGGTTGTTGCAGGCGGTTTGACAGAGGACTACCTTTAGGGAATCCCGATCAATGGAACCGGGATTCCCAATCACAAGGAGACGTTCTCATGAACCGATTCAGCCCTGCCTTAGCGCCCCTGCTTCTCCTGCTCTTGCTTGCCCCCTTCGCGGCCCAGGCCGAAACCCTGACCGACCAGACCATTCGCTCATTCATCAGCAGCCTGGAAACCCTTCAGGGGATGGAGAGTGAATTCGATGAGATGACGGAGGATTTCCCGGCCGAGAAAGGTGAGCGCGGTGGCGAGATGCCAGACATGTCGCGAATATTCTCATCGTCCATCGAGCGCATGAAGGGTCATGATCTATATAACCGGCTGGAAGACGTGGTGGAGCAACACGGATTCGCCAATCCCGAGTCGTGGGCGAAAACCGGTGACCGCATCTTCCAGGCCTGGAGCGCCCTGGAAATGGGCGAGCAGTCCAACACCATGAATCAGGAAATGGCCAAAGCCATGGAAGAGATCAACAACAATCCACACATGAGCGAAGCCCAAAAACAGCAGATGCGGGACATGATGGGTGGCGCCATGTCTGCCATGGAAACGGCAAGCAACGCACCGGAAGCCGACAAGCGTGCCCTGCGACCGCACCTGGACGCACTGCGCGCCGCAACCGATTCAGACCGTTAAGCAGCACACGCCCCGAAACAAAAAGACCCGGCCGCGTGGGCCGGGTTTCTTTCAATCCCCTGACGGCCTTTACGACATCAGGTTGTAGACAAACACGATCGCAACCGCCACCGGTGTTACGAAGCGAACCAGGTTGTACCAGAGCGCAAAGCTGCCTCCGGAAAGGGCCAAATTGCTCTGCAACGACTCTTTCGCCACGCACCAGCCGACAAACAGCGCCGTCAGCAGGCCGGACAGCGGCAGCATCACGTTGGCGGTAAAGAAGTCGAGCAGATCGAAGATGGTGTTGCCCTCGAAACGCTCGAACATGCCCAGGGGCGCGAAACCAGACCACTCGTTCAGGGACAGGATGGACGCAATACCCAGCAGCCAGCAGGCAACCCCCACCACCACCGTGCTTCCCACACGGCCAACGATCAGTTTGTCTTCCAGCCATTCAACCACTGGCTCCAGCAGTGATATAGCGGAGGTCCAGGCCGCGAACAACAGCAGCACAAAGAACAGGGCACCAAATATGCTGCCCATCGGCATCTGGCCGAAGGCCAATGGCAGGGTCTGGAAAATCAGGCCGGGGCCCGCACCGGCTTCCAGGCCATTGGCAAAGACCACCGGGAAAATCGCCAGGCCGGCCATCAGCGCCACCACGGTATCCATGATGGACACGGTCACTGCAGTCCGCCCGACCGACACATCGTCTCCCAGATAGGAACCGTAGGCCATCATGATGGCCATACCCAGGCTCAGGGTGAAAAACGCATGGCCCAACGCTACCAGCACGCCATCCATGGTCAGGGCGCCAAAATCAGGTGTAAACAGGAAGGCGACAGCAGCACCGAAGTGGCCGGTGGTAGTGGCATAGCCCACCGCAACCAGCAGCAACACGAACAGGGCGGGCATCAGGATGGTGACGGCTCGCTCCAGGCCGGACTTGAGGCCACGGGCCACCACGAAAATCACCAATGCCATAAAGATGGTGTGCCAGATCAACAGTGTAACCGGGCTGGCCAGCAGGCCGCCGAACAGCTCACCGATGGCGTCCGCGCTCTGGCCGGTAAAATCGCCCATGGCCGCGTGACCAACGTAGGACGCCGCCCAGCCCCCGATGACAGAATAGAACGACAGGATAATGAACGCTGCCAGCACACCCACAATGGCAGAGATCCGCCATACCGGTGACGCCAGGTTGCGCTCGGCCACCAGGCGGAAACTGGTGATCGGATTATGTCGGCCACTACGGCCGATATAAACCTCCGCCATCATGATGGGAATACCGACGATGGCGATACACAGCAGGTATACCAGTACGAAAGCGCCACCACCATTTTCGCCGGTGACATAGGGAAATTTCCAGATATTGCCCAGCCCGACGGCCGAACCGGTCGCGGCCAGGATAAAGGCCATCCGGGAGGACCATAGCCCACGATGGGCCGGGGTAGATTTGGAACCAGTCATTGTTTCATCCTGTGCTTTTGGCTGATGAATCGATTAGAAGAGGTATGCCGAAGGCCTGCTTCAGCAGATGGGGCGGGATTTTGCCAGCAGTATGCGCAGGATGCCAGCCAGGGCCGGCACCGGGATGTAAACATCTCCGGGGCCGGCCGATAACTAGCCGTTTTTACTCACGAACCGGGAGACCAGATCTTTCAGCCCGCGGGACATCTGGCTCAGACTGTTACTGCTGTCCTTGGCGGAATCCGCCTGCTGGGTACTGTGATCGGCCAGTTCGGCAATATTGACCACCTGATGGTTGATCTCCTCGGATACCTGGCTCTGCTCCTCAAAGGCCGCCGACATGCTGATGAAGCTGTCGGAAATATCATGGATCGAAGACACGATTTCCTGCAAGGACGTTTCTGCCTCCCGCACCTTCTCCAGGCCCTTGCCTGCATCCTGCTCCCCTTCACGGGTGGCCTGAACGGCTTGTTCCACCTGGCTACGGAAGTCGTCAATGACCTGCTGTATACGTACTGTGGAATCCCGGGTGCGGCGGGCCAACGACCGGACCTCGTCCGCCACCACGGCGAACCCTCGACCCTGCTCGCCAGCACGGGCGGCTTCGATGGCCGCATTCAGTGCCAGCAAGTTGGTTTGTTCAGCAATGTCTGAGATCAGGCTGGCGGCCTCACCAATGCTTTCTGTTGAGGCACCCAGTTTCTGGATGGCCGTGCCAATGCCGTTCACCCGGGTGACCAGCTGTTCGATGGCCGTCAGGGCCTCACCGCTGCGCTTGCTGCCGGTGGCCGCCATCCGGTTGGCTTCTTCCGCCACTTTGGCGTTGCCATTCACGGTTTCAGTCACTTCCTGGATCGACACCGTCATTTCGTTAACGGCCGATGCGGTCTGGTCGGTCTCGGCCCGCTGTTTGGCAATCGACTCGGCGCCCTCGCTGATGTAACGGTGGCTCGCCCTGGCATGCTCATACAGTAGCTCCGCCTGGTCATCAATACGGGCCAGGGCGGTACGAATCCTCGCTTTCTCGCTCATGATCAGCATGGCCATCTGCGAGAACAGGCCGCTTTCATCACTGTAGGTCCGTGCCACAACGGCATCACGGAAGGCGTCAGGGCGCAGATCAAGCAGGCTCTGCAGGCGAGCGGTTATGGACCTGAGGGTCAGCCCCGCTGCCAGCACGTGAGCTACCACGATCACGCCGATGGCCATCCCGGAATTGCCCAGCATGGTCAACGCCACCAGGCTCAGGACCAACGACAGGACAAAGGGCCACCCTGACCGCAAGACAGATACAATCCGACTTTGGACACTGACGACCGCCTTGCCGGCAGACAGCTTCGGATAGAGCTTTTCAGCCCGCGCCACTTGCTCACGGGTTGGCGAGACTCGTACCGACTCGAAGCCAATCATTTTTCCGTTTTCAAGAATCGGGGTCACGTAAGCGCTCACCCAGTAGTGGTCACCGCTCTTGGTGCGGTTTTTGACCACACCCATCCAGGGTTTTCCGGCCTTGAGGTACTCCCACATTCCCTGAAATACAGCCGACGGCATATCCGGATGACGGATTACGTTGTGGGGCTGGCCGACCAACTCCTCTCGAGAGAAACCGCTAATGTCGACGAACTCGTCATTGCAGTACGTAATGACGCCTCTTGAATCGGTGGTGGTAATCAGTCGACCGCTTTCGGCCATTCGGACTTCACGCTGGGTAACCGGAAGGTTTTTTCGCATTACAGGCTGTCTCCCTGACATGGCCATTCCACATTTGGTTTGGCAATTATGGCAACTCTAAGCGTAGACGCCGTCAGCAAACATTGTGAAATATCCGATATCCAGAGGATGTCAGAGTGAACCGGGACGACCGTTTACAGACAACGGGGAGTACCGTTACACCGCCAGCCTTGCCCGCGGATGAAAGCGCGCATTCAACCACAGCGACAGGGCGATAACACCGCCTCCTATGGCCAGTCGCAACAGGTCGGCATCCCGGTTCCAAATCACCAGATTGACCAGCAACCCGGCGGGCACCAACATGTTGTTCATGATTGCCAGAGTGCCGGCATCCACATGGCATGCCCCCCGGTTCCACAGGAACAGCCCGATACCGGACGCTGCCAGGCCCAACCAGGCGAGAATGCCCCACTGCAATGAGGTCGTGGGCAGACGACTGGCGTCGCCAAAGATCAGGAAGGATGGCAGGGCAATGATCAGCGCCCCGAAAAAGAAATAACCAAACGTACGGTAGGCCGGCAGTTCCGTCGGGAAGCGCATCATGGTGTGCTTATAGCCGACCTGGCCCGCCGCAAAGGTGAAGTTGGCCACCTGCAACAGCAGGAAGCCAGTGATGAAGCCCTGGCTCAGGCCGTCGTAACGGATAATCCCCGCACCCAGCGTTGCCACGGCTGCGGCAACCAATGCAATCGGCGAAAAGCGCCGGTACAGGGCGTCATCGATCAGGGTGACGTACAGTGGCGTGAAAATGGTAAACAGCAGAACTTCCGGCACGGTCAGGTAGCTGAACGAGCGGTACAGGCACAAATAGGTCACACCGAACTGCAGCATACCGGTGACCAGTACACCCAGCTTCAAGCCTCCGGGAACCCCACGCCAACGGGTCAGCGGCAGAAACACCAGGGCGGCAAGCACCACACGGGTCAATACCGCGAAATCGCTGTCCACACGCCCGGCCAGAAATTCGCCAATCAGACTGAACGAAAACGCCCACAGGACTGTTACGAAAATCAGAAGACCCATATTACCCGCACCTGAAACATTGGAAGGCGGCACTTTACCCGCTACTGCACTGGGTTGTACACAGTGCCACGGAAACACCCTATGACATCCGGAGTGGAGAATGGGGTACCATCCAGCGCTCCTGACAGTTTCCAATTTATCTCTCCGGCCCGGGCTCACGATTCCATGGACGAAACCCACCAGCCATTACCAGAAGTCCGCCAGCCTCTGGTCCAGCGCACACTGACCGAGTGGCGCACGCTGGCCGTCCTGGGCGGACCGATCCTGATTGCCCAGGTGGCGCAGATGGCCAACGGGGTCATTGATACCGTGATGGCAGGCCACGCCAGTGCCGAAGACCTCGCGGCCGTGGGCATTGGCAGTAGTCTGTGGATGCCGGTGTTCCTCTTTTTCATGGGCCTCCTGGGGGCCCTGCAGCCGATCATTTCCGGTTATAACGGGGCGCGCACCACCGAGAAGATCATGCCCGCGACCTGGCAGGGGCTTTATATCGCAGCCGGCGGCACGGTGATCATGATCCTGCTGCTGACCAACGTGCACCCGGTGCTGGATGCCCTGAATCTGGAAACCAACACCGCCCGTATCACCCAGGGCTACCTGGACGCCTTCGCCTGGGGCATTCCTGCGATGTTGATGATCATGGCACTGCGAGGGCTGACGGACGGGCTGGGCCATACCCGGGTGATTATGGCCTTCTCGGTGCTGGGAACCCTGATCAACCTGCCCCTGAACTACATCTTCATTTACGGCAAACTCGGCCTCCCGGCCATGGGCGGCATCGGCTGTGGGTGGGCCACCTCCATCTCCAACGGCGTTGCGGCCCTGGCGTTGCTGATCTACCTGAACCGCAGTGCGGTGTATCGCCGTTTTCACCTGCTGGCAGACTGGGCCAAACCGGACGCAGCGGGCATCCGCTATATCCTGCGCCTGGGCATCCCCATTGGTTTTACCATCTTTGTGGAAGCCAGCATGTTCTCGGTCATAGCCCTGTTCCTGGCACCGCTGGGGCCAGTGATTGTGGCGGGGCACCAGATCGCGCTTAACGTGGTATCGCTGGTGTTCATGCTGCCGCTGAGTATCGGAATGGCGCTGACCCTGCGGGTGAGTTTCCTGGTGGGTGCCAAGGCGCCGGATACTGCCCGGCTCATCGCCCGCAGTTCGCTGATTCTGGCGTCAGCGGTGGCGCTGGTATTTGCCGTGCTGCTGTTTGTGTTCGCAGAAGGAATTGCAGCGCTCTACACCGGTGAGCGGGACGTTCAGGCCGTGACGGTGACACTGCTGTTGTATGCGGCCTTCTTCCAGATTGCCGATGTGATTCAGGTGACCTGCATCAGCGCCTTGCGGGGCTACAAAGACACCAGCATTCCCATGCTCATCATGCTGTTTTCGTTCTGGGGCGTTGGATTGCCGCTGGGGTGGGTGCTGACCTTTACCGACTGGTTGCTGCCTGCCATGGGGGCCGCTGGTTTTTGGGTGGGGCTTACCTGTGGGCTGGCGTCCGCCAGTATCCTGTTGGGGCTGCGATTGTTTCTGTACTCGCCAAAACCAGAGTAGTCTTGCCGGGGCGATCACGCAGGGCTGGCGACCATGTCGTCAGCGTAGACAATACGGTCGCGCCCGGTGTCCTTTGCTTCATAAAGTGCTTCATCCGCCCGCGCCAGCCAATCATCAGGTTTTTCGCCAGCCTGGAACAGGGCAACGCCAAAGGAGGCGGTAACCTGCCCCCCGGGGTGGCGCAGGAACTTGTGCATGATGTGCTGCAGGTTGTGCATGACCGCCTTCAACCCGGTTGAATCCACCCCGGGCATCAGCAATACAAACTCTTCACCGCCAAAGCGGAACAGTTGATCGGACTTGCGGATGTTCTGTTCGATCAACGCCACCATTTCCACCAGCACGTCATCCCCTACGTTGTGCCCATACTCGTCGTTGATCTTCTTGAAGTAGTCGATATCCAGCAACACCAGGGCGTAGGAGATGCCGTTTCTGGAGGCGCTGGCAACGGCCATTGCCAGCTCCTGATCCATGGAGCGGCGGTTTTTGACGCCCGTCAGGGGGTCGATTGTGGCCAGGTGTTCCAAGCGCTCCCGCTGGTTCTCGTTGCGATGGGCAAACACATAGGCGCAGCAGCTGACGACCATAGCCGTGGCGGCGAAGGTCCACATCTGGACAAGAGAACTGAAGGCCACGCCATGCACCATCAAGGCAACAACGGCGGCCAGATTGATAAAAATTGCGTAGCGGGGTTCCGTCAGGAAGAAGCTTGTCACCAGGCACGGATATAACCAGAACAGCCCAGGCTCTCCGACCAATGCTCCGACTGTCACCGCCCCGCCGCAGGCCACCAGGGCCATTGCAAAACCACTGCGGGCGGTATCGCCTGTTATCCAGGCGTAAATCATTCCGGCGGTGATCGCCAGCATAATACCCAGATCGACCACCCCGGCCAGCACGTTGCCCTGGACAAACCGCATCACCGCAAAGGGGGTTATCCCCAGAATGGCACTGATGGCCAACAACGTGATGATGGACAGCCTGAAATCTGTTTTCAGACGATAGAGCATAGTGACAGTACATTCCTACCAAGGTCTTATTAGCAAACTATCATAGCGCAAGATCTACCCGGCCAAGACGGACGCAACGAAATTTAACAAACGCACAAATGAAATACTTTGTTAAATCAAGAGACGCAGATTCCCATATCACTGCAAACGTCCCACTCCCGACCGTTCAACAACTGGAGTTGGCATCGGCTTAAGGGGTAAACTTAAGCATTATTAGAATAAGCACCAGGAAGCCATTGAGTGCAGAACCTTCTTCGTATCGCACCCGGCGCATTGACCATCGGAAAGCCCTTGCCCTGGACGGTCTATGACGCCGATGGCAATGTACTGCTGAGGCAGGGCTACGTCATACAGAACGATCTTCAGCTGGAACAACTGTTCGAGCGTGGCCTGTTCCAGCCCCGGGTGATTGAGCGCCCCAACGAGGATATTCAGGAAGATATCCGTCTCCGCAACCCGTTTGCGGATTATCCCGTATTACTGCAAACCCTGGAATCCTCGCTAAACGCCATCACCAACCAGGATGACAGTGCCCGCCAACGGGTACTTGGCCTGTCACGGATGATTGACCAGATGTGCCAGGAATCCCCGGAGGCCAGCCTGGCACTGGTGCACCTGTACTCGATCGAGCCCACCATCCATGAACAGATACTGTTCTATGCCGTTCTCTGTCAGTTTACTGCACGGCGGTTCGGTCTCGATGACAAGCGGATCGCCGTACTGATCAGTGCTGCGCTAATGGCAAACCTGGCTCTGGTGCCGGTGGCCGACAAACTCAATGCTTCCAACCGGGTATTGACCGACGAGCAGCGCGCGGTGATACGCAAACACCCCGAACGCAGCGTTCAGGCACTCAAAGAGGCCGACATCACCAGCCCACTGCTACTCAAAATCATTGCGCAGCACCACGAACAGGCGGACGGTTCGGGCTATCCCAATGGGTTGAGTGGTACCGACATACGGGGTGAGGCGGAAATCCTGGCGCTGGCGGAACGCTATGTGGCAATGATAACGAAGCGGGCTTATCGCGAACGAATGAACATAACCGAAGCCCGCAAACTGATCGCTTCGCTGGCCGACGGCAAACTACGCCCTGCCATTCCGCGGGCTCTGCTGGCCATTCTGACCGATCATCCGCCAGGAACTCTGGTGAGGCTCGCCAACAACGAAGTGGCGGTGATTGTCCGGCGCCCGCACCGTCACCGTGGCCCGTTTGCCAAAGCCATCATTGGTCCCAGGGGCAATCGTTACAGCGGCACCTTTGAGCGGGATTGCAGCCAGCCGGATTTCAATATTATCAACGTTGAACAGCCCGAAGTGATGCCCTCCATGGACTTCGGGCTACTCTGGGGTTTCCACTAACGCTCTACGCGCTCTGTATTATCTCAAGCCCAACGCCTGGGCGTGATGCTCAAGATGGTCATCGATGAACGAGGCGATGAAGAAGTAGCTGTGATCATAACCCCGGTGCATTCTCAGATTGATGTGGTGATGCACCTTCTCACATGCCTCGACCAGCGCCTCGGGATTGAGCTGACTTTCAAGGAAGTCATCCGCTGTACCCTGGTCCACCAGCAGCGGTAAGCGTTCGCTGGCGCCGGGAATCAACAGCGTCGCATCCCACTCTTCCCAGGTTTTCGGGTCGTCCCCCAGATAACCGCTGAAGGCTTTTTGACCCCAGGGGCACTCGCTGGGGTTGGCAATCGGCGCAAAAGCAGACACGGATCTGTACTGCCCGGGATTCTTCAGCGCCGCGATCAGCGCCCCGTGACCACCCATGGAATGACCACTGATACTGCGATCCTCTGTCACCGGCAAGTGGCCTTCCACCAGTTGCGGCAATTCCTTCACCACATAATCGTACATTCGATAGTGAGGGGCCCAGGGTTGGCGTGTGGCGTTAAGGTAAAAACCGGCACCACTACCGAAATCGTAACTGTCATGTTCACCGGGCAGGTCCAGACCACGGGGGCTGGTGTCAGGGCACACAATGGCGATGCCCAACTGCGCCGCTTTTTTCTGGGCCCCGGCCTTCTGCATGAAATTCTGGTCGGTACAGGTCAGTCCCGACAGCCAGTAAAGAACCGGCACTTTTTGAGGGTTGCTGCCCACGGCAACAGGAGGTAGGTACACCGCAAACTCCATATCGCATTCCAGGGCTGCCGAGTGGTGCTGGTAGCGCCGGTGTTCGCCGCCAAAACAGACGTTGGTGGAGAGCAGTTGCATGGGTACCTCTCAGTCGGAAAATTCACAGCCTTCTGACTACGCGTATTTCGGTACTTCTATGCCATAACCGGCCTTTGCAAACTCTGCCAGGATGGCGGTGCGGGTCACAATACCGATCAAACGATCATGGTCAACCACCGGGTAGACCTTGGGCTTGCCTGCACCCAGGTTCTGGGCCAGATCCACAACAGACATTTCCGGGGATATGGTGACCGGATTGCGAAACATAACGTCGTCCACGATCGGGTCGCCTTCGTGGTGGTAGTTGCTCACCAGCAGGGCGTGGATGCAGTCCTGTTCGGAAACAAACCCGATCACCTTGCGGTGGTCATCCACGACCGGCAGCCCAGTGACGTGGTTGTGAAGCAGTGTTTTGACCACTTTGGTTAAGGGCGTTCCACGACGAATGGGCTCGATGTGGTTCCACATGACATCGGATACTTTTAGCGATTGCATTGGCAGACTCCCTGACCAGTCATATTCTGGATTCGTCCCTCTTTAAACATAGGCAATGGGGGCGAAAACTGGAAGTATAAACCCGCAACCGGCCATCTCTTTCTGCGGGCACCGGCCGTCAGCCGTTGCCCTGCCTCGGCTGTTGCGCCATGGTTTCGAAGCCGATCTGGGCAAACCGCGACAACAGAGGTTCCGGAAGATCGTGCCCCATGCCGTCAATCATCTCAACGCGGGCATGAGGCATCAGGTATCCCAACTGCTCCGCAGCCACCGGCCGCACCAGCGGGTCGGCCTTGCCATGAATCACGGATACCGGCACCCGTATGCGCCGTGTGGCTGATGACAGGCTGCCAGTGGCAAGAATGGCACGGGTCTGGCGGAGAATGCCGGCGGGATGATAGCTGCGCCGGAACTCCCGTACGATCCGGTCCCTCACTTCCTGTTCGCGAGGTGGGTAGCCCGGACTCTGAATCGCTTTCCAGAACTCCAGGGAGCGTGCGACAACTGCGGCTTCATCATGCCCCTTCGCGCCAATACCTGCCAGGCGCCAGATCAGCTTTGATTTTGGCATTGGCAGGCGCGGGCTGTTGGTGGAGGTCATGATAAGGGTTGCCGAGCGCACGCGTTCGGGGCGATTCGCAGCCACCAGCTGGCTGATCATGCCGCCCATGGAAACACCCACCAGGTGAGCGCTGGTCAGGCTGAGGGCGTCCATCACCTTACAGACATCGTCCGCCATGTCATGCAGGGTATAGGGCGCGGCGATCGGCAGGCCCATCCGGTGCCTTGCCATGACCGCAACCGGATGACCCTCCAGGCGATCCTTCAGGTGCGATGACAGCCCGATGTCGCGGTTATCAAACCGGATTACCCGAAAGCCTTCACGAACATACTGGTCCAGCAACGCCTCCGGCCAGAGCGTCATCTGCGCCCCCAATCCCATCACGAAGATCACTGGCTCCCCGGCGGGATCTCCCCGGGTTTCCACACAGAACGACAGCTCGCCTGCCTGGACGTGAAGGGTCTCGGGCATGGCGTTGACCGACGTATCGGCAGAACTCCAATCAGAGTGGCTTAGGGTTTCCGGCATAGAGGGACTCCTGAGATAACCAGTCCACAGCTTAACCCGAGAGGCTACGAATCCAATAGCTTTGCAGACCCATGGTGCGTCAGAACGGCTAATTCTTTGCAGCGAATATTTACAGACAAAAATAAGTATATAAACTCAATGAGTTATAAGCTCCCGCCGAACCCGGATCTGTATTATTCAGATCCATATCGCCGTTGTCGCGGAAGCTCCTCACTACCAAGGCACAAACACAGGGAGATTCCCATGGAAGCCTTTGAGTCGTTTATTAGCAGCATTAACGCACTGGTCTGGGGCCCGCCCATGCTGGTGATGATTCTTGGTGTCGGCCTGTTTCTGAGCATTGGCCTGAAGCTGATGCCGGTATTGAAACTACGAGCCGGTTTCCAACTGATGTGGAAAGGCCGTACCGGGGCCGAATCAGAGGGCGAGATTCCTCCATTTCAGGCCCTGATGACCGCGCTGTCGGCTACCGTTGGTACTGGTAATATTGCTGGCGTTGCCACCGCGGTATTCCTGGGCGGCCCTGGAGCGCTGTTCTGGATGTGGCTGACCGCCCTCGTGGGTATGGCGACCAAATATTCCGAGGCGGTACTGGCGGTACGCTTCCGGGAAGTGGACGAACGCGGCGCCTACACGGGTGGCCCGATGTACTACATTCGCAACGGCCTGGGTAAAAAATGGGCCTGGCTGGGCGTGCTGTTTGCCATCTTCGCCGCTGTGGCCGCGTTTGGCATTGGCAACACCGTGCAGGCCAACTCGGTGGCCGATGTTCTGGAAACCAACTTCAACCTGCCGCACTGGGTGACCGGCCTTGTGTTGATGGTACTGGTAGGCCTTGTGCTGATCGGTGGCATCAAACGCATCGGGCAGGTGGCGAGCACGTTGGTGCCCTTTATGGCCATCGCCTATATCCTGGTTGGCCTGATGGTACTGGCCATTAACGCCGAGCAGATTCCGAACGCCATCGCCATGGTATTTACACACGCGTTCAGCCCGGTTGCCGCCGAAGGTGGCTTTGCCGGCGCCGCCGTCTGGGCCGCTGTCCGCTTTGGTGTGGCCCGCGGCATTTTCTCCAATGAGGCCGGTCTCGGTTCCGCCCCTATCGCTCACGCGGCAGCCCAGACCAAGAACCCGATCAACCAGGGCATGGTCGCCATGCTGGGCACGTTCATCGACACGATCATCGTGTGCAGCATCACCGGCCTTGTCATCATCAGCTCTGGCGCCTGGACGTCAGGTGAGACCGGTGCGGCACTGACCTCACTGGCCTTTGAAACCGGACTGCCCGGGTTTGGCAATTACGTTGTCGCCATCTCCCTGGCGATTTTTGCCTTTACCACGATTATCGGTTGGTCGTTTTACGGCGAACGCTGCATTGAGTTCCTGTTCGGCGTCAAAGCCATCGTGCCGTACCGCGTGATCTGGATACTGGCGATACCGGTCGGTGCCACCATCAACCTTGGCCTGATCTGGCTGATCGCCGACACGCTCAACGCCATGATGGCGCTGCCAAACCTCGTGGCCTTGCTGCTACTGAGCCCGGTGGTGTTCAAGCTCACCCGTGAGCATTTTGAGAAAGAGCGGTCAGTCGGCGTTAGCTGATACGTAAGTGGAGTCGGATGAGGCAAATCAAGACCCCTTGGTTTTCTCCCATCCGCCTCCACTGTTTATCGTATAGACTGAATCTTATGCCGGCGCTTCGTCTGGCCGGGCTTTCGTATCATCAAAGGAGGAAACGCGATGAGTTTACGTCTGGGAGATACCGCACCGGATTTTGAGCAGGATTCCAGTGAAGGCAGGATCGATTTTCATGACTGGCTGGGCAACAGCTGGGGCATACTGTTCTCACACCCTGCTGATTTTACGCCGGTGTGCACCACGGAGTTGGGCCTGACGGCCAAGCTGAAAGACGAATTCGCCAAGCGTGACGTCAAGGCAATCGCTCTGAGTGTGGACCCGGTCGATTCCCACAAGGATTGGATCAAGGACATCAACGAAACCCAGGGTTGTGCCGTTAACTTTCCGATCATTGCCGACCACGATCGCAAGGTGTCTAACCTTTACGACATGATCCACCCCAGCGCCAGTGAGACGCTGACCGTGCGATCGCTGTTCGTGATCGACCCGAATAAGAAAATCCGCTTGATGATCACCTACCCGGCCAGCACCGGTCGCAACTTCAACGAAGTGCTGCGGGTTGTAGACTCGCTGCAGATGACCGACATTCACAAAGTGGCAACACCAGGCAACTGGGAACCCGGCGGCGACGTGGTGATCGTGCCGTCCCTGCAGGATGAGGATGAAATAAAAGAACGTTTCCCGAAAGGCTATCGGGCGGTGAAGTCCTACCTGCGGATGACGCCGGACCCGGGATCGAACTGGAGTGGCGATTAAGCGCTGAACGCGCAATCCGCTGAAACGAAAAAGCCGGGCTGATGCCCGGCTTTTTTATGCCTATCGTTCCTGGCCTCAGAATGCCGGAACCACGGCTCCCTCGTACTGCTTCTTGATAAACGCCTTGACGTCATCCGTTGTCAGCACCTTCGCCAGCTTCTGGATTGCCTCATCGTTGGCGCGGCTTTCATGAGCCACCAGAATGTTCACGTACGGCGATTCAGCCCCCTCAATAACCAGCGCATCTTCCGTCGGATTAAGGCCGGCTTCCAACGCGTAGTTGGTGTTAATGAGCGCCAGATCCACCTGGTTCAGGATACGCGGCAGGGTAGCAGCCTCCAGTTCCTTGAATTCCAGGTCTTTCGGGTTATCAGCGATATCACGCGGCGTAGCGGTGATCTTGCTGCCGTCCTTCAGGGTGATCAGACCGGCTTTCTGCAGCAGAAGCAATGCACGGCCACCGTTGGTGGGATCGTTGGGGATCGCCACTGTGGCCCCGTCTTCAAGCGCTTCCAGAGAGTCGATCCGGCTTGAGTAGGCACCAAACGGCTCAACGTGGACACCCACTACGCTGACCAGGTTGGTACCACGGCCATCGTTGAATTCGTCGAGGTACGGCTGATGCTGGAAGAAGTTCGCGTCCATCCGCTTCTGATCCACCTGCACGTTAGGCTGGACATAATCGGTAAACACCTTCACATCCAGCTCCACACCCTGCTCCGCCAGCTTGGGCTTAACAAATTCCAGGATTTCGGCGTGGGGCACCGGCGTTGCCGCCACGGAAAGCTTTTCCGCAATCGCGGCGGAAGAGAATGTTGCAACGGCAGCCACTGCCACCAGGGTCTTTTTTAAGTTCATAAGCACGTTCTCCTGCGGGTATTGTCAATGAATGCATCTAGCCTGTGAGTACGGCAGATGGTGGGAGGCAACTTCCGAAAAACGCCCGTGAATACGTCCCTGTAGGGCTCGGTCGCGCCATCCATGGCGCTCCACGTTTTCGGAAGTTGCCTCCCACCATCCGCCTATATCGGGCTGTTGTTATTTGCGGCTGAAATATAGAACCAGGCGATCGCCAGCCATTTGTAGCAACTGTACGAAAATAACCAGTAGGGCTACGGTAATGACCATTACATCGGTCTGGAATCGTTGATAACCGAAGCGGATGGCCAGATCGCCCAAGCCGCCACCTCCGACAACGCCGGACATCGCTGCATAAGAAACCAGCGTAATCGCGGTTACGGTAATACCGGCAATGATCCCGGGCAACGCCTCCGGCAGAAGGGCTCCGAATACGATCTGCTTTACTGTCGCGCCCATGGCCTGGGTAGCTTCGATGATTCCCCTGTCCACTTCGCGCAAGGACGTTTCGACCAAACGTGCAAAAAACGGGGCACCCCCAGCCACCAACGGCGGAATCGCACCGGCAACGCCCAATGACGTGCCGATCAGCATGACAGTGAACGGGATCATTACAATCAGCAAGATGATAAACGGTACGGAGCGCAGCACGTTCACCACGAAAGACAGCACCGCGTAGGCGATGGGCTGCTCCAGCAATTGGCGCTTGCCAAACAGGAACAGCAGCACGCCCACCGGCAGGCCGATCAGCACGCTGAACAGCAGCGACATGCCCACCATCACCAGGGTGTCCCAACTGGCCCAGCCGATCTCGGTCCAGTCCACGTTGGTTAGCAGGTCTCCCATCAAGGCTTCCATCAGCGCAGCACCTCCACGTGAACGTCCGCCGCCTCAAAGGCCTGCATGGCGGTATCGAGATTGCCGCCCACCAGCGAGAGGGTCAGCTGGCCGTAGGGCGTGTCCTTGATGTGGTCAATCCGGCCGGAGAGGATACTGAAATCCACGCCGGATTCCCGCGCCACGCTGCCCAGCAGTGGCGTGTAGGTGGATTCGCCACGGAAGGTGAGACGCAGAATGCGGCCTTTGGCGTGCTGCAGGTCCTGCTGCATTTCCTCATGGTCGATGCTTTCGCTCTCGAAGACGAAGTCCCGGGTGGTCGGGTGCTTCGGGTGCAGGAAGACATCACTGACCGCGCCCATTTCGACGACTTCGCCGGCATCCATCACCGCTACCCGGTCACAGACACGGCGTACCACGTCCATCTCATGGGTGATCAGTACGATGGTCAGGCCGAGTTCGCGGTTGATGTCCGCCAGCAACTTCAGGACCGATTGGGTGGTTTGCGGGTCGAGGGCGCTGGTGGCTTCGTCGCAAAGCAGGATCGTCGGGCGGCAGGCCAGGGCGCGGGCGATGCCAACACGCTGCTTCTGTCCACCCGAGAGCTGCGATGGGTACTTATTGGCCTGATCCACCAGGCTGACCCGTTTCAGCAACTCGTCCACCCGGTCACGAATCTCGGTGCGGGAATAAATGCCCGCGAGTTTCATGGGGAAGGCAATGTTGTCCGCCACCGTTTTCGAGGACAGCAGATTAAAGTGCTGGAATATCATGCCCACCTTGCGACGGAAGGCCCGTAGCTCGCTGGCGTTGTAGCCGGTGATATTTTCATCATCAATCAGGATGCGACCACCGGTGGGTGGCTCCAGAAGATTGATCAGGCGCACGAGGGTGGACTTGCCCGCGCCGGAGTGGCCGACGATGCCAAACACCTCGCCGGTGTCGATGGTCATACTGGTGGGGTGTAGCGCGGGGATCGCCCGCCCACCTACCTGGTAGGACTTCTGTACCTGGTCAAATACAATCACAACGTTGCCTTGTGAACGCTTTGTCAGCGCCTTGTGGGTGCAGAGGTAAAACGCGCGATTATAAACCAAACCGATGGCAAACCCGAATCCGCCACCTTGGTAAATCCCCTTACACCATTTGCCACCTGACACGAAGACCACGACTGAACTAGACTGATTCATTACAAGAACATGACTAACAATCCCGAGGCGCGCGCAATTTTGACCACAAAAACCGAGACTCCGCCCTCAAGGATGAACTCGACCCAGGCATGGGTGACCTACCTCAGCAAAGTGGAACTGCCGGTACTGGCAAACACTCTTCGCAGAATTGGTGAACTGACTGACAGCAGTAACAGCACGGTTAACGAGCTTGCAAACGTTATTCTCAACGACGCCCAGCTCACTTCCCAGGTGCTTCGTCTGTCCAATACGGTGTTCTACAACCAGACTCGCACCCAGGTAAGCACCGTAAGCCGCGCCATCACCCTGATCGGCTTCGACGCCGTGAAGTCCATGGCCATCTCGTCCCTGATCGTGGACTCCCTGCTCAAACGCAACGACCGCCCACACCTGCTTCGCTGCCTGGCCCGCGCCATCCACGCCGCCGTCCAGGCCCGCTGCCTGCTGCCAAAGCGCAACGAGCACGCCCTGGAGGAAGTGTTCATCGGGGCCCTGCTGATGAACATTGGCGAGTTGGCTTTTTGGTCCTGCGAGACCGAGCAGGCCAGTGAACTGGAATCCCGGCTGCGCGAGGGGGAGCCGACACTGGAAGCCCAGAAAGCCGCGCTCCACACCACCTTTACCGAAATTACCCGTGGCCTGGTGGACGCCTGGTCACTCGGCCCCTTTATTCGCGAGGTGGTTGCGCCCGGGCAGGCCAATTCGAAGGCCGCCAGCCTGGTGCGCCACTCCGTTGAGATGGCAAGACTGTCCGAGAATGGCTGGCGCGGCGACGACATGGAAAAGGTCATGGAAGCCCTGGGGCAGGACATCGGAGAGAACCCTGCAGCCGTTCGGGACCAGCTCAAGGTGAATGCCGGAGAAGCCGCGCGGGTCGCGGTGTCGCTGGGCATTCCCCAGGTGACCGCGCTGATGCCTGGCAGCCAGGGCAGCTCCGGCGAGGAGGCGGTGCGCGCACCAGAGGTGGACCCCAACCTGCAGTTACAGATTCTCCGCGATCTTACCCACAGCCTTACCGACAAACCGGACATCAACGAAGTCTGTCAGCTGGTCATCGAGGGCATTCACCGGGCAATCGGCATGCAGCGGGTTGTGTTGCTGATGAGCGACCGCAGCGGGCTTGAACTGGTGCCGCGCAAGCTGGGGGGCAGGGGCACCGAAGCCTGGAAGGACAACTTCACCATCCGCAAGGATGGCACCGGTCCTCTCGGGGCGCTCTTACCCCACGCTGATTGCAGTGTCTATCTGCCAAAATCGAAAACCGAAGGGGTTGCCTATGATCGCTGGCTGGGGAACGTGCCGGCGCTGATCGGCCTCCTGAAAGCGAAGGGGCGACTGGTCGGCCTGTTTTACGCGGACAACGCGGCGGCGGACTATGTGCCCTCCGACGATCAGCTGACGGCGTTCGGACACTTTGTCCAGAACGCCCAGCTGTGCATCACGCTGCTATCGAGCCATTAGTCTGCCGAGCCATTCATCCGCACTCAACAATCAGAGCTCATACAGTTTCGCAACGTGCAGGATCGGCCCGGTCGGCTGGCCGGTGGGAGAGCCTCCCACCGGCTCCAGGCTGATCGCCAGTGTTCGGCTATTGCTGAGAAGCGCACGCGCCTCATCATCCAGAGTTACCTGATAGGTTCCACCCACCGGAATAACGCCGAGCGACAGGGGCTGGCCATCCGCCGGCACGATCCACAATTCGTAATCCTTGCCCTGCTGGGCCGCCGTCGCGGCAACGGGACGCAGTTTCAATTGCCTGTCGAGCGATGACTCACTGACCAACCATAGGGGATCGCTCACGTCCGCCTGTACGATGGCGCCTGAAAGACGGTCATCCACCTCTGGCTCTGGCTGTTGCACCAGGACAACGGCCAGCACCAGCGCCGCAGCCGTTGCCAGCATGCTCCAGCCAGGCCAGAACCAACGGCCGGACGCATCATTGGCCGCAACTGCCGACTCGGGTTTATCCTCCCGGGCCCAAAGCCGGCGTTCGATGCCAGCCCAGACCGACGCCGGAGGCTGTTCTTCCTCAATGCGTGCGCCCAGGTGCCCCAGCTTCTCTTCCCAGAACCAGACTTCCTGGCGAACTCGAACCGACTCCATCATCCAGCGCTCGAAACGCCGACGGGCTGCCCCATGAAGGGAGCCAAGCACGTACTCCGCTGCCAATGCTTCTATTCTTTCCGGTGTCTTTTTCATCGTTCCAGACACCTCTTCAAAGCCATTAATCCGCGCCGAATCCAGCTTTTTACGGTTCCAATGGGAGAACTCAGGGCCTCGGAAAGCTCATCGTGGGTAAACCCCCGATAATAAGACAACAGGATACTGTCCCGCTGCGTCTCTGAGAGTTCATCCAGGCACCCGCGAAGCTCGGCGCTGCCCGCGACCCGAAGTGATTCGTCCAACGGGCCGTCACGTTCATCGGCAACACGCTCAAGGTGGGCATCGCCGGATGTCGGCCGCGATTTCCGATTCCTCATAAGATCGAGTGTGCGATAACGGGCAATCGTCAGCATCCAGCTCAGGGGAGCGCCACGCTCACTGTGATATTCACCGGCGTGGTGCCATATCTGCACAAAGGCATCCTGAACGGCCTCTTCTGCCAGATCTCGCTGACTGGCCAGTTTCAGGCAAAGCCCGAACATCCTGCCGGAAATTTTTTCATACAGCCGCTGAAAGGCCAGTCGGTCTTCCCGGGACACTGCGATCAGCAGTCCCATCAGATCATCCTGCTCAGAATTGCTGGTTACCATCTATACGATCCCTTGTTTTGTTCTACAGGTATTAGTCGACCTTACGTTCAGAATGCCCATCAGGATGCATGCAGGTCATCAGATCGGGCTCAAACACGCCGCTTTGGTCAAAATCGTCCAGCGCTTTTTCCCACTTGGTTAACTCCAGGCCCTGGTTGGCAAGCCACGCGGGATTGAAATAGGTGTCGGTGTAACGGTCGCCACCATCGCACAGAAGCGTGACAACCGACCCGCCCTCTCGGGCGCTTTGCATTTCACTGGCGAGGCTCAGTGTGGCAATCAGATTGGTACCGGTAGAGCCGCCACAACGCCGGCCAAGATGACGTTCCAGATACCGGAGCGCGGCAAAACTGGCCGCATCGGGTACGCGAACCATGCGCTCAATCACCGTCGGGCTGAAAGAGGGCTCAACCCTGGGGCGACCAATACCCTCAATCCGCGAACCGCACTGGCCGACAATATCAGACCGCCCGCTAGCGAAGGCGTCATAGAACACCGAGTTTTCCGGGTCCGCCACGCACAGCTCACAGCCCCGGGCAAGATGGCCGCCGTAGCGGATGTAACGCCCGATGGTTGACGACGTGCCACCGGTGCCCGCGCTGACAACAATCCAGCGCGGTATGGGGTGGGGTTCCCGTCGCAACTGCTCGAAAATGCTTTCGGCAATGTTGTTGTTACCCCGCCAGTCTGTCGCCCTCTCAGCGTAGGTGAACTGATCCATGTAGTGACCACCGAGCTCACGGGCCAGACGCTGAGATTCAGCGTAGATCTCACTGCCGTTCTCCACCAGGTGACACTCGCCCCCATAGAACTCGATTTTGGCAATTTTCTGTGCCGACGTCGTTCGGGGCATGACTGCGATAAACCGCAGCCTGAGGAGCTTGGCAAAATAGGCCTCGGAGACCGCTGTCGATCCACTCGAGGCCTCGATGATCGGGGTGCCTGGCGTAATCCAGCCATTACAGAGCCCGAACAGAAACAGTGAGCGTGCCAGCCGATGTTTGAGGCTGCCGGTAGGGTGGGTCGACTCATCCTTGAGATAGAGATCAACGTCACGCAGGCCCGGCAGGTCCAGCTTGATCAGATGGGTGTCTGCAGAACGATTGAAATCCGCATCAATGCGGGCAATGGCGTCGGAAACCCATTGGGTGCGATGGAGCATGTAGTTGGCCCTGAAATCAAACAAACACCATGAAGCATAGTCGCTCTGGGTCGACTTGAAGAATAACGCTGTGTTGGACCGCCAGCCCCGCCACCTGACACACGCCTCACAAGTTGGCTGAACGTGATGCACTCACTATTCGTACTAAGTCAGCCTGCTTCCGGATAAGACGCTTTCAATTTTTTTTGGTGAGAACTGCATCCTTTTCTCTAATCGCTCCGTAACCCCCTTTGCAACACCAACAATAGAAGAGGAAAACGGAATGAATACTTTACTAAAACGCTCCGGCCTCGCCATTGCGGTTGCCGGACTCTGTATCAGTGCCGGCGCAGCAAACGCCTCAAGCCACCGCGAAGCACCCTTTATCACTGAAGTACCCAAGGTGGACGGGACCGATTTCTACATGTTCCGCAGTTACGAGACGGGACGTGCGGATTTCGTCACCCTGATCGCGAATTACCTGCCACTGCAGGATGCGTATGGCGGTCCCAACTACTTCGATCTGGATGAAGACGCGGTTTATGAAATCCACATCGACAACAGCGGCAACGCACAGGAAAACCTCACGTTCCGCTTTCAGTTCTCGGATAACCTAGAGGATAAACAGTTGCCGGTCGGCCCCGACGGCGACCAAAGAATGGTGTCCGTACCGCTCAAAAACATCGGTGATGCCAGCGACGAAGCGAACGTACAGTTCAGCCAAGACTATACTGTATCGGTTATTCGGGGCGACCGTCGTACCGGTACTGTCGAGACCGCGACCAACGTCACGGATGGCACCGCCACCTTCGACAAGCCACTGGACAACATCGGCGAAAAATCGTTTCCCGGCGGATACCAAGCTTACGCCAACCAGCACATCTTCGAGATTGGCATTCCAGGCTGCGCCACCAACGGGCAGGTCTTCGTGGGTCAACGCAAGGAAGCTTTCGCGGTCAACCTTGGCGAGATCTTCGACCTGGTCAACACCAACCCGCTCGGCCCACGTGACGGCGAAGGTGCCGGTGATCTTGCAGACAAGAACGTGACCTCCTTCGCCCTGGAAGTACCGACCGAGTGCCTGACCGGCACCGCAGTCACCGGAATGGATCAGCCCGTCATCGGCGGCTGGACCACCGCCAGCGTTCGCCAGGCCCGAGTCATCAATCCGCAACCGACCGTTGATGGCAAAGGTGCAACCGTTGAAGGCGGCGCATGGACCCAGGTATCACGTCTCGGTATGCCGCTGGTAAACGAAGTCGTGATCGGCCTGAAAGACAAGGACCGGTTCAACGCCAGCGAGCCCATGAACGATGGCCAGTTCGCTACCTACGTGACTCATCCGACCCTGCCCGAACTGCTGGAAATATTGTTCAGCAGCGCAGGCGCTGAGGCACCGAATAACTTCCCGCGGACCGATCTGGTAACAGCGTTCCTGACCGGCGTACCCGATGTAAACATGCCGGTAGGCGTGCAAACGTCAGAAATGCTGCGACTGAACCCGGAAATCGCAGCCACACCTGCAGCCTCGCAAAATGACCTGGGTGTTCTCGGTGGTGACAACGCCGGCTTCCCGAATGGCCGTCGCCCGGTGGATGACACCGTGGATATTGCCCTGCGTGTAGTCATGGGCGCATTGACCACTGATGCCCCGAACAAGGACGCCCCGTTTACCGACGGTGTGCAACTTGACCCAGCTGAGCTCCAGGAAGTGTTCCCATATCTGGCAACTCCGCTGGCCGGCTCACCCAACTCATAAGGAGTGAATCATGAAACTCACTATGAAGTTAGCCGGAACGGGCCTGATAACCCTGGCACTGGCGGGGTGTTTCGACGGCTCCAGCAGTAGCGGCGGCGGTGGCGGTGACAGGCCAGATCCGGCGGTGGATTTCTCAACCTTTGTGAAGGCTGAGATCGCAAACACCGACGACACCCGTGAAGCCGTTCAGATCAACGACAAGGAGTTCAGCTTCAATGACCAGAATAATGAACAGGCCTTCGACGATCTGTTCATCCAATAGGACCCCTTGCCGGCCTTCAGTACGCCTGAAGCCGGCAAGCACATTCCCTGCCCTTCGGGGCGGGGCTTTTTGTGTCGGGCTGTGGTTGATGGCCGGTTTTCCAAACGTCGCAACCGCTGCACCCGGACCTATCGAGACAGATTTTTCCGACACCGATATTCTTGTTGAACTGCCAGAACCGGCACTGACCACGTCCGAATTACCGGATTCGCCCGAGCAGTTGGCAGACACCGTACAAAATCAGATCTCCCGTGCCAGAAGCACCGGAGACCCCCGTTTCCTGGGCTATGCCGACGGGATGTTGCAGCGATGGTCCGGAGAAATGACCGACCGGCTGCTTACCCTCAGGGCAACACTGGACCAGAGCCTCCACCGCTTTGACAGTGCCAGGAAAGACCTGGAAACCGTCATAGCCCGATCCAGCGCCACACTCCAGAAAAACCAGGCTCGGTTGCTGTTGGCCAACCTGGAAATCGTTCAGGGCAATTATGAAGACGCACGAAAGCACTGCGCCCAGTTGCAACAATCCTACCCCGGATTGATTGCCGACAGCTGCACCGCTCAGGTTGATGCCCGCACGGGTAGCCCCGAAGCGGCCTACCAGAAACTCCAACGACGAACAGACGCAACCGATGCCGATGTCACCAGTCGGCTTTGGGCGGAGGGAACCCTGGGGGATATCGCCGCGCAGATAGGTAGCCCCGCTGCTGAGGATCACTGGCAAACGGTGCTCAGCATCGCCCCCGACGATCTCTATACCCGCACCCAACTGGCAGACTGGTATCTGGGCCGAAACCAGAATGACAAGGTACTGACCCTGACCGACGACTATGAACAAGTGGATTCGCTGGCCGTTATTCGGGCGATTGCCATGGCTGAGTCCGGGCACCCGACTGCAGAGACGTTGGCCGAAAGCCTCAGGGAGCGCTTCGCAGAGGCTCGTTGGCGCGGAAACCTGCTGCATCAGCGAGACATGGCACGCTTCCAACTAGACGTGGAAGGCAATGCCGATACGGCACTGACCTTTGCGGCAGATAACTGGCGCAGCCAGCGCGAGCCCCTCGATACCCGGCTGCTGCTGCGTGCCGCCGATGCGGCGGGTGACAACGAGCCAGCCCGGAAGGTGAGAACCTGGCTGAAAGAGCAGGGGCAGACCGATGCACGCTACCCGGAGGCTGAATCATGAGGGGTATGAAACAATGGGGCAGCCTGGTGGTATCCATGGTCCTGCTGGCCCTGATCTCCGGAACGGCATGGGCCCACAAAGCCAGCGACAGCTTCATCTACCTGAACCAGGACCGGGGCGAGATACGGATCGATGTGGCACTCCGGGACGTCTCGGTGGCCTTGCCGCTGGACCGGAACGGGGATCGCCAGCTCAGTGGTGCGGAGCTCCGTGCTGGCCGGGACCAGATTACCCGATGGGTAGAGCAGGGCGTAATCTTGTCCAGCGCCCAGGCCGATTGCCGCCTGACCGGCCAGCAATGGGGGCTTGCCAGCCATAGCGACGGCCCCTATGCCGCCGGTCTCTACACCATTAGCTGCCCCGATGGCGCCACGCCCGACACCCTGACATACAACCTTCTGTTCTCACAGGACCCGCTCCATCGCGGCCTGATAAGCCTTGAAAGCGGCGGCACCAGCACGCTGGGGGTAGTAGGCCCTGACAGTCGCCAACTGGCGCTTTCCGCCGGAGACGCACCAGGAAGCCTGCAGCTGTTCGGAACCTTCCTGTACGAAGGTGTCATCCATCTGCTCATCGGCCTCGACCACATACTGTTTCTTCTGGTGCTGATGCTGCCGGCCACACTGAGAAAAAACGATGGCAGCACGCCGGTGGGGCTGAAGCAGCGGCTGTGGGAACTGACGGGGATCGTGACCGCGTTCACGGCGGCCCATTCCGTAACCCTGGCACTGGCAGCCCTTGGCATTGTTCGTCTGCCCATCGCCTGGGTGGAGACCATCATCGCCCTGTCCATAGCGGTGGCCGCCATGAACGTGATGTGGCCGATACTGGGCAGGAAAACCTGGAAGCTGGCCTTTGGGTTCGGGCTGATACACGGATTCGGGTTCGCCAGCGTTCTGGGGGATCTCACCAGCGGTGTTTCCCAGACCGTCGTGGCCCTCGCCGGCTTCAATATTGGCGTAGAGCTCGGGCAGTTGGGCCTGCTGGTTATTGCCTTCCCGCTGCTTTACCTCTGGGGTAAAACACACCTTTACGGCAGGGCAGTCGTTCCGCTGACACTGATTGCAGTAGGCGCAATCAGCCTTTACTGGGTAGCCGAGAGGGCAATGGCCATCTGAGCCTGGCCCCGGTGCCTTTCGACACCGGGGCTCCCAATGGCATATTAATCAGTGCAGTGCACGGAGTTGGCGTGGATACAGAGCGGCGCTGACCTCCGGTTCATCCAGCAGATCCGCCAGTTCCATATCCACCTCGGTTTCCTCGCCTTCATCAGGCAGCGGCTCAAACAGGGTGTTCAGCCAGGAGGTTACTGACGGTGCTTCGTCACGACCGTATTCGGTGGACAAGGCCTTGATCCGTCGGAAGCCGATAATGCGCTGGTGCTTGGGATCACGGATCTGCTCAAAGCCACGCCAGTAAATGCGGTCGCGGGTGTGCAACTGCACAAACAGTGTGTCGATGGGCTCTGCCGGATCCTCACCACGCGCAGGCTGCTCTTCGTCGCTATCTGCCACTGACTGGGTGTCCTCTGACCCTGCTTCGGCTTTCGCCGGTTTCTTGCTGCGGATGGTGGTCCACGCCGGGTACAGCACGGCAACCGCATCGGCTTCCACATGCTCTCGGGCCGCGCGCAGGATTAGTCCCCAGCGGGCCTTGTCGGCATCGGTTTCAAGAGAGTTAATGGGCAAGTCGTAGCTTTGTTCGCTGGACAGTACGATCGCCATCATTGGGGCATCAAGCTCCCCCATGGCCTCGGCCTGTGCTACAGACACCAGTTCGTCGATTGCCATCGGTTGGTTCATAATACGCTCGCCTCCTCGATGCCATCAGGGTCGTTCAGGAAGAATGGGCTCTTCCTGACTCACAGCATAGCCTGTTCCTGCCATAAAGATAAACGTGGATACGGTGATCCCGGATCACAATGCGTTATTTATTGTTTCAGTGCGTGGCGTCAGATCATTGCTTCCAGCAGTTCGTAGCGCCCAAACCAGGGGTTGGCCTCTTCCAGTTGTGCCGCCAGCTGAAGTAGGGTGCCTTCGTCTCCGTGCGGAGCGCCAAACTGCACTCCCACCGGCAACCCGGCGGCTGTCCAGGCGAGCGGGACAGACATCGCAGGTGTACCGGTAAGGTTGGCAAGCTGGGTAAAGGGCGTGCGGGCGAGGCTTTCCATAGCCATCTGGTCGACTTGCCCACTGCGGTGTACCAACTTGCCGGCTTTCAGCAGCAACATCAGCCGGGCAGCCACCTGCAGATGGGATGGAGTATCCAACTCGCCAATCTTCGCCGGCAACTGGCCAGCCGTCGGGCACAGGTACATGTCGTAACCTTCAAAAAACGCCCCCAGGGCGCGAGCAAAATCGTTCCACTGCTGGCGACGGCGCACGTAGTCCGGTAGAGGCATGGTCCGCCCCAACATACCGATCAGACGGGTATCCAGTTCGAAGTCGTCATCGCGGGCACCAAACTCGGCTTTCGCGCGGTCCATCAGCGTAGATACTTCCCCGAAATACAGCCCCAGATAACAGCGGGCGAGGGCCATGCCGTCGAATTCCGGACGCGCATACTCCACCCGGTGCCCCAGGTTTTCCAGAGTGCGCGCAGTCTCCTCAACGGCATCCACACACTCCCTTGCCACGTCGGTTTCGTAGGGCGACGACGTGAATACACCAATCTTGAGACTGCGTGGCGCCCGCTGCATCAGCTTGGCATAGGGGGCGGCCGGCGGTGCAATGGTAAAGGGATCTCCCACCGCGGGGCCAGCCAGCACGTCCAGCATGGCGGCGCTGTCTCGAACCGTGCGGGTGACCACGTGATCGGTCGAGGCGCCCGTCCATGCCTCACCCACCGAAGGGCCGGAGGAAATGCGACCGCGCGACGGTTTCAGCCCGAACAGTCCGTTGTAGGCCGCCGGAATGCGAATCGAGCCGCCACCGTCATTGGCTCCCGCCATGGGCACGATACCCGCCGCCACCGCAGCACCGGAGCCGCCGCTGGAACCACCCGGTGTCCGATCCGTATCCCATGGATTACGGCAGGCTCCCCAGAGTTTCGATTCGGTGACTGCCTTCAGCCCGAACTCCGGCGTTGCGGTGCGGCCCAGGAATACCAGGCCTGCAGCCCGTACACGGCGTACAAACTCCGAATCCCGGGATGCGATGTTTTTCTTCAATCCCCGGCTGCCGTAGGTACAGGGCTGGCCTTGCTGTTCCTGGGCCAGATCTTTAAGCAGCATGGGAACGCCCGAGAAGGTACTATCCGGTGTAGGCGCCTGGTTCAGTGCATCGGAGAACTGGGGGTGGCAGATGGCGTTGAGCTTGTCATTCACCGTGGCCGCACGCTCAATAGCGGCCTCACAGATGTCACTGGCCGCGACTTCTCCGCGGCGAATCAGGTCGGCAAGCGCTACCGCGTCGTATCGGAGGTATTCGGATTGCTTCATGATCGATTCCGTTTGTTATTCTGTTTTCGGGAGATTGGGGAAACCGGTGTTTATGAACATGAGCTTTAAGCGTCACTTTCTTGCTGTCGTTATAATAGTCACATCTGTTATCGCGTCCACTTCGCAAGCGAGTAAAAAACCGCCGGAACCTGCCGAGAACTGGACCAGCGTTGTTCGCAGCTCACCCTACTGGTCAAGCCAGGGGGTTTACCAGAACATCACAACCATACGCCGCTGGGTATTGAAGGAGTCCGGTTACTGCAGTAACCCCGATCGGCATATTCTGTTTGATATGCGCGGCCAGTTCCTTGGCTATATCGACGATGGCTCCGACCGTGAAGCCACCCAGGTTCGCCTGAATGATACCAGAGCCTCTCTGGCAGCCACTGGCCGCGCTGACGACTGGACCCCGGGCGGCCCCGACAGGACCGGATACCCCTTCGCCCTGTCCTGTCGACAGCCGCACGTCAACCTGGATGAAGCCGTGGCACGCTACCTTGGCACCCTGCCTTCGGAACTGATTTGGGGTGCCTGGGACGATCTGTCGTTCGCCTCTCAGGAAGCACCACAGCCACTCCACGAGGCACTGATGTACGTTTATGGCCTGCGTGAGCAGCAGCAACGCCTCGATCTGCCGGCGAGCCTGCCCAAGTACCTCGGCGGCCAGGTATTGATCGAGAGCAGCGGCCAGCAAAGGGCGCACTCTGCCGCCAACGCCAAAGGCATCCTTCAGCTCTCACCCTCGGCGCTCAAAGACTGCCGGATCAAACCCGCCAACCACTGGCATCGATTGGCACAGATTGACTGCGCCCTCAAACTGATGGATCAGAATGCTCGCAACCTCAGGCCGCCCTTCGAGGCGCGCTTCGGTCACCTGCCCGACGACAAAGGGGATCAGCTTTTCACGCTGCTTCTGGTTCAGGCTTATCACGGCGGTGCCAGCCGCGTTCAGTCCCTGCTGGAGGACGAGACACTGTCGAAGCCTGCGATTTATTTTGCCCAGGAGCATGAGCGATTCAGTGCGGGAGACATTGCCTTTGGCATGGTGTTCCACAATTTGGGGCGGGATCGCTTCGGGCTGGCTTCGCTGTATTATGTGGCGGATGTTCAACTCGCCACCGAGGCGCTGTGTAAAACCGCGCGACTCGCTGATACCCGCTTCTGCCAATAAACCCGGAGCCCGCCTTGGAACTGACGTTCATCCCGGAAGGCCTGAACACCGCAACGGCCGTTTTCCTGCTGCTGAGCTCTGTCATTACGTCGATGATTACCGCCAGCCTTGGCGCCGGGGGCGGGGTTCTGCTGCTGGTATTGATGGCGTTCTGGATACCACCGGCGGCGATCATACCGGTTCACGGTATGATCCAGTTGGGTTCCAACGCCGGGCGAGCCACACTGACCTGGCAGCACACCGACTGGAAAGCCATTGCAGCCTTCGCACCAGGGGTACTGGTCGGAGCGGGGCTTGGCGCCTGGTTGCTGATCGACCTGCCGCCCTATCTGTGGCAACTGACCATTGGCGCTTTCGTGCTTTACCTGTGCTGGGGCCCCGCTCTGCCAAAGGGAGCCTTCGGCAGCATCGGGATCTTTCTTGCCTCTGCGTTAACCAGTTTCATTTCCCTGTTTGTGGGCGCAACCGGTCCCCTGGTGGCCTCCTTCATCAAGCAGATGCACACCGAGCGTTTCACCACCGTCGCGACATTCGCCACGGCGATGACGCTCCAGCACGCACCCAAGGCGTTGGTTTTTGGACTCGCTGGTTTCGTTTTCCGCGACTGGCTGATGTTCATACTGGCCATGATCGGCTTTGGTTTTGCCGGCACCTGGCTGGGGCTCCACGTGCTCAAGTCCCTGAGCAATCGGCACTTCAGCCGCGTGTTCAACGTTCTTCTGACCCTGCTCGCTCTGCGCTTGCTGTGGCAGGCGGGCAGCTCTGCGGGGTGGTGGTGATCAATCCGGCTTCTGCCGTGACGGTAAGGGAACCGTCACCACACGATTTCGCCCCTGGGCCTTGGCGGCGTAGGTGCCTTCGTCAGCACGCGCAACGACTTCCCGGGGCCCTGTATCCGCGACACCCATCTCGGTCAGGCCGATGCTGGCAGTCACTCCAAACGTCCTGCCGTCCTGCTCTATACGCAAGGCTTCAATACCGGCTCGGATTTTCTCGGCAAGCTCGACAGCGCGCTGCTGACCACAGGCAGGCAGGATAATACCGAATTCATCGCCACCAAGACGTGCCACCGTGTCCGACTGGCGCACGGACTGCGTGAGCA
This sequence comes from Marinobacter sp. M5B, assembly GCF_042604615.1. NCBI lineage: Bacteria > Pseudomonadati > Pseudomonadota > Gammaproteobacteria > Pseudomonadales > Marinobacteraceae > Marinobacter > Marinobacter sp. M5B. The sequence goes on along the minus strand of NZ_CP156894.1, from coordinate 198,497 downwards.
GGTCCGATAGTCGCCCCAGCAAATCATCTCCCAGCAAGTGCCCGCCTTCGTCGTTGACGGGCTTGAAGTAGTCCAGGTCGATCAGCATCAGAACGCTGGCCGCCGTTTTCTTGTTGGTATCCGTCAGGCATTTGACCAGGGAAGAATTGAACGCCCGACGATTGAGCAAGCCCGTCAGGCTGTCGTGGGTCGCTTCCCAGGACAGTCGCTCTTCTTCGCGACGGCGGGCGCTGTCGTCCCGGATCACGAATACCATACGGTGATTATGGCTTTCCCGGCGAAGATGAAGCATTGCCAGGTCTATATCGAAGAGTTGGCCCGCCCTGTTTCGCAGGGTGGCATACAGGCTATCCACATCGGCACTGCGCAGAAAATCGTCAGCCTCCCAGCGATGGTTCTCGTCTTCAATCGATACCAGCGTGAAAAAGTTCTGCCGCTCGCCGTTTTCGGCCAATCCAAGGAACCCGGACGCGGCCTGGTTGGAGTACCGGATAATGCCTTCGGCATCCACCATCAATACGCCTTCCTGCAATACGCCCAGAATACTGTCCGCGCGTTTCTGTTGCTCGGCCAGTTCCGCCTCGATCTCCAGTTCGTGGGTGATGTCCCTGACTACGGTGATGGTACCCAGTGAACGCTCCTCCGTCTCAATCACCGCCGTCATGGCATCCGCCCACACCACGCCACCTCCGGAGCGGCTTTTCAGGCGGAATCGCCCTCGGAACACTGTTTTGCTGCGCAGAGCCTCTCGCCACGCTTCAACCGTGCCAGCCTGATCCTCTTCGTATACGCCTTGAATCAGGGGGGTATGCTGGAGGTCACTGGAGCTGACCCCGATGATCCGCTCAAACGCCGGGTTCACGAACTCAATCCTGCCCAGAACATCGGTCTGGATAATGCCAATCGGCGCACTCTGGGTGAGCGAGCGGAAAAACGCCTCGCGCTCGGCCAGGGAGGACAGCACTTCGTCACGCTCTTCCATCACGGTGTTGAAGGTCTCCGCAACCTGGCGGATTTCCGTGCCTCCCAGAACGTCCACCGGCTCGGTCCGTATCCCCAGGTGGCGCTCACTGATCTGGAACCCCAGATTTCGCATGGGCGCCATCAACCGACGAAACACAACCAGCGCCAAGGGTGCCACAATCAGAATCACGATCAGGAGAGTCTGCGCAAAGCTGTCCGTCAACCGGCTGAGCGGCGCATAGGCCTCATTCACCGGCCACACAGCGGCCACAAACCAGGGCACCTGTGACATCTGGCGCACCGAGGTGATGGTTTCGGTGCCTTCCTGGTCAAGCGTCTGCAAAGTGCCTTCGAAGCCCGCCATCGCCTTCTTGTGAGCCTCGTTTTCAAGCCTGAGCGGCACCATGGTTTCACCGGTACGGCCGTGGCCCAGGGTTACACCGGTACGTGTGGCAATGCTGATATAGCCGGTTTTACCAATACTCACACCGCTGGTGTCTTCCATGAAGTTGTCGCCGTCGAGAAAAACCGCCCCTCCCAGCACGCCGATAAACCGTTGACGATGATCGAAAATCGGCGCCGTCATCATAACGGCGGGCCGCTCCCGGTAGTTCGACACATAAGGGTCACTGATAATGGAGGTGAGCTGGCTTGAGGTCTGGCGGAAATACTCACGGCCGCTGACATCCAGCCCCGTCTGCCGGAAGCTTTCTGGATACTCCGCAATGACCTTGCCACTGGCATCAAATACGTAGATCCCGTCGAACATATGTTGCAACGCAATCTCGCGACGGACGAGAAGGCGGGAGCGGGAGCGCAGCACCACCTCTTCCATGGTGAATCCTTCCGCGACATGGGTCAGGGTATCCCGGCGCTGGGCCAGGCGTGCATCAAGATCGCTGGCAACCAGTTCCGCGATGGTCTCCACCTGCTCCCTTGTCTGCCCCGCCAGTTCCGAGCGTCCCACCAGAGAACTGACCACGGCCACCGCCAGAGCAGCCAGCACGATGGCCAGGATGACAAAGGCAACAGCACGATTAACCAGGCTTGCTAGCCAGCGTCTTATCATCACAGCGGAGTGGCTCCCGCTTCATGGACGCAGGATAGGTTCGGGTTGACGTCCCTTAATGCTAAATATCTGTTTTTCACTGGATAACGTGTCGATTACTGGAGGATTTAATATTGGTAAGTCTAACAGAGACTCGGGTTTCAGCAGGTTACAGAACTTGCAATTTCAATGATAATCGTTACTATTTAGACCTATTTTCTTAACTGAGGTTTCCCCAATGTCCGAGTCCCTGCTCGCCGACGCCACCGGAATCAGCGCCGGCCCGGTCAGTCAGCTGCTGGAAATGGGCGGCCCCGTCATGATTGTGTTGCTGGCGATTGCCCTGGCAGGTGTTGTCACCTTTCTTTACCTCATGTTATTCGGCACTTTTTTTGCCCCCAGGTTTACTGCCAAACTTAAAAAGGCCATTACAAAATGGCAACAAAGGCCTGGCGACAACGTGGCGGAGGATCTGCAACGGTCCGCTGGCCGATACGCCCGACTGAACCCACTGCACCACTTGATCGTCAACACCATGAACGCCCGCAATGCCGGCACCGATCCCCAGCAGATTCGGGAGTCCGTCGCCAGGGACGCCCATGAAGCCCTCGAGCCGTTCGAGGCACCGCTCAAGATCATCGAAGTGATTGCCGCGCTGGCACCGTTGCTGGGCCTTTTAGGCACCGTTCTGGGCATGATGGAGGCGTTTGGAGCCATGGCCGCCACCGAAGGGCGCGCCAATGCCTCCCAGCTAAGCGGCGGCATCTACGAAGCACTCACCACAACTGCGGCCGGCCTGGTTATCGCCATTCCGTTTGCCGCACTGGCCGCCTGGATTGAATTCCGCCTGCGGCGTATCCAGAAAACCATCAATAGCGCACTGGTTACCATTCTCTCGGTCCCCGTCGCCACAACGGAAAGCGAATCGGCGTTGGAGACCCACGATGAGTCGGCACCGGCCACCGGCACCAGGACCGGGCGCGTTGTGGAGTATTCCGGGGACGAGCATCAGGGTCGCCTGGCCAATGCAACTGGTTGAACCACGCCCGGCACGCCCGATCCCGATCCGCATCACCCCACTGATCGATGTGGTCTTCATTCTGCTGGTGTTCTTCATGCTCACCAGCCGTTTGCTGCCGGTCAGTTTCATGGAGCTTAGCAACAGCACGGGCGACACCAGTTCAGTCACCGGAGAGCCGATCCCCGAAGTGGTCGTCCAGCGTGATGGCCAGGCTCGCTGGCAGGGAGAAACCTATGGAGTGGACAGTCTGGTCCAGCAGCTCCGGGCCGGTGGCGTCAGCGAAATCAACCTCGCCACAGAGTCTGCCACCCAACTGACCCATTTCACCCAGGCCTACAGCCAGCTCACTGACAGTGGCGTTACCACCCACTGGAAGCGCACCCCTGACGCTGCGGAGCAGCCATGACGGATCTGGTACCGCCGCCCGTTACCTCGGGCAAATCATTGATGGAGCGTCTCGAGGACGCCCTTCTGCCGCTCATCAACCTGGTATTCCTGCTGCTGATGTTCTTTATCGTGGCAGGCCAACTGTCAGACACCCCGTTGCCAGAGCTACCGGGTACCGGGCAACAAGCCGGTAATGAGCAGCCCTATGCCGATCTGACCGTCACTGCAAAAGGCGAGTGGCAAGTCGACGGCCGCACCGTAACGACGCAGGGCCTTCCCAAGGCATTGCCAGCGCCGGATGAAGAATCCCCGTTGAAAATCGCCGCTGAACGCGAGATTGCCATGTCTGATCTGGAGTCGCTGCTTCGTGTGCTGGAGGACAACGGCTATCAGGAAGTCATCCTGCTGACGGAGCCCGCCAGTTGATGGGTGCCAGCAAGACCGTCCGTTGCCTTCTTCTGCTCGTTTCCGTTGTTATCACTGCAATTGTGGTGGTAATCGCCACGCCCGAGCGAATTCCTGAACTGAAACCGCTCGGAAACGCCGCCGTTAATTCCGCGCCTGCTATCAAGATTTCCCTGGCCGGCAAACCGGCGCCCGAAACCCCCGAACCCCAGCCCCCCGTTGAACAGGAAACGCCCCCAGAGCCAACTCCGAAACCAGAGCCAGAGCCAGAGCCAGAGCCAGAGCCAGAGCCAGAGCCAGAGCCAGAGCCAGAGCCAGAGCCAGAGCCAGAAATTGTGCCGGAACCGGAACCCGAGCCACAACCCGAACCTGAGCCGACACCGCAACCCGAAGTAACAGAGCCTGAGCCCCAGGTTGATGCGACTGAAAGCGACACGAGCACGGAGCAAGTGTCCGAAAACACTGCTGAAACTGCTGAAGAAGAAAGCCTCAGCCAGCAGGTTGAACTCACTGCCGGACAGTCCTCCGATGTGGACCGCTACCTCACGGAACTGAGCCGGCATCTGGGGCGCTACTACGAATACCCACGTCGTGCCCGTCGTCTTGGCCAGGAAGGCGCTCCGGTGGTGGTTTTCGAGTTCAGCCGTGATGGCACTCTGGTAGACCACTCTTTGCACGCCTCCTCAAACCATGCGTTGCTCGATGATGCTGCGCTGGACATGCTCAAGGACGCCGAACCACTGCCGGAAGTACCCGACTCCATGAAAGGCCAGACCTTCACCTATACCCTGCCGATTAATTTCAACCTACGTTGAGCAATTTTTTGCTCGACCAGCAAAATCTCGCCCCAAAGCCAGCAACCGATTGCCTGGCCCAGCCTTAGGCTATCAACCTGGAGACCGTTACTTACTGTTATTAAAGACATTTATGTTTCTGGCACGGCCTTTGTTATGTGTTAAGTGTCCAGGGAGATCCCGAGGACACTTACTCATTCACACGTCATGGAGCAGACTATGCCAACTCCTTGTTATATCAGCATCGAAGGCCAAACTCAGGGCAACATCACCGCCGGCGCATTCACCTCCGACTCCGTAGGCAACATCTACGTTGAAGGTCACGAAGACGAAGTGCTGGTACAGGAATTCAGCCACGTTGTCACCGTTCCGACCGATCCCCAGTCCGGTCAGCCTTCCGGTCAGCGCGTTCACAAGCCGTTCAAGTTCACCTCCGCGCTGAACAAAGCAACCCCGCTTATGTACAACGCCCTGGCTTCTGGCGAAATGCTGCCGAAGGTTGAGCTGAAGTGGTACCGCACCTCTGTTGAAGGCAAGCAGGAGCACTTCTTCTCCACCATCCTGGAAGATGCCACCATCATCGACATCCAGTGCAACATGCCGCACTGCCAGGATGCCGCCAGCGCTGACTTCACCCAGCTGGTAACCGCGTCCCTGTCCTACCGTAAAGTGACCTGGGAACACGCTGTTGCCGGTACTTCCGGTGCGGACGACTGGCGTTCGCCGATCGAAGGCTAAGCCTCCGGTCCACGAAGTCACAACGGCCAGCCTTTGCTGGCCGTTGTTGTTTTTACGGCAAGACCAACACCCGGTATCATCAGGGCATGAGTGTTTCCCGCCACCTCCACATGCGCCTGATCGATGACTATTGAAGCACCCATGGCTCGCAGTATTGGCCAACTAATGTGCGATACAACGCACGCCATACTATGGACGCCCGCCCGACAATGGGTTCGCGATCAACTCCCTTCCACTACCCTGCTATGCCGTGTCGGCTCGGGCCAGGCCACCTACCATCGTTTTGACCCACGCCTGAAACAGCACCAGATCACCTACGGCAAGCGCATGATTATGGATAAGCACCAGCCTGATGCCGTTGGCGGCTGGCTATCCGGGCGGGAGATTCGCCAGAGAGAATATTTCGGGGGTACGGTCACCACATTGAACCTGCTGGCGCACACCTGTTGCCACGAATTTGCGCACCTACTCCAGCATGTGTCAGGCCAGCGCTACCGGGGCTCCGTCCATAATCAGCATTTCTACCGGATACTGGACGAGCTCCACGCCAGCGGCGGTGCTGAGGCAGCCAGGCGTCATCTCGCCATCCAGGCCGAAAAGGCAGGGCTTTCCGTGCCCGACGATCCCATTGAGGCGCCAGATACACGCCAACTCATAGCGAACTGGACGATCGGGGATGCGGTGAGCTTTGGCGCCGGCAAACGTGAGCTGGAAGGTCGGATCATTCGGGTGAACCGGAAAACCTGCACCGTGGAGGGCACCGGGCGCAGCCGTGGCTTGCGATACCGGGTCCCCCTGGTTCTGTTACGCGCTCTCGCGGACTGATACCGCAAGCAGGTCGCGCAACTCCGGAATGCAGGACCCGCAATTGGTGCCGCACTTCAGGCTATTACCCAGGGCTTCTATCGACTGCGCCCCTTCAGCAATGGCACCGGCTATCTGGTTTTCCCCAACCTGAAAACAGCTACAGATCATGGCGCCCGGATCTTCCACGTCGACGTCCCGTGCAGCCAACAGCGCCCGGCGGCTGGAGTCGCAAAGTTCTGTTTCGGCAAAACAGCGATCCAGCCAACTGGTCTCCGGTATCAACGCCGGATCGCTGTCGACCATCAACACCGCTTCCAGTTGCCCGTTGACCAGCCGGGCGGCGCGAAACCGCCCCTGCGCCACATCGGCCATTACCAGATGCGCTTTTCCGCCCAGCCACTCTGTCATCGACGCCGGCCAGTCAACTGGCTGCCGCCCGGCCAGCCACCAACTGTCGCTGTATTGCAGTGGCACCTGGCACCAGTAGTCGGCCTGCCAGCCCCGGGGCCGATTGCGCCTGACCAGCAATCGTGCATGCCAACGGGCGCGGAATGGCGTTATGTCGGCTCGCCCATGTTTGGCCTCCGGCTGGCCCGAAACTGGGTCTGTCACTGATTCGGTCAGCAGTGTTGCAACCCCACTGGACGCAAACTGTCGATTCCAGTGGATGGGTATAAATACCTCGCCACGACGCTGATCGGGGCTCTTTCGGACTCGCCCCACGTAACCGCCGTCACCGAGGCTCAACCGCGCCAGATGCCCCTCCTTCAGCTGGTGCGCAACCATGTCGTCGGGATGCACGTCGACATAGGGCTCTGAGCGGTGGGTCAGTAATCGTGGGGTGTTGGCGGTTCGGGTCATGGTGTGCCACTGGTCCCGTATACGGCCGGTATTGACCACCATGGGGTAGTCGTCACTGGTTTGTTGGGCGGGCAATCGGGTGTTGATGGCGACAAAGCGGGCACGCTGGTTGTCGGTGACAAAACGGCCATCGGAAAACAGTCGTGTCGAGCCTTCAGCCTCCACTCCAGCGCCCTCCATAACTGGCCATTGCACCGGGATCAGCGCCTCATAGCCGGCGTCCGAAAGGTTAGCCAGCCCGGCAAGGTTAAACAGGCGCTCACCGTTGTTCTCATGGGCGGACAGGGCTGCGTGTTCGCGAAAGATATCCGCTGGCCGCTTATAGTTAAATGCCTCGCCGAACCCCAGTTTTCCGGCCACGGAACTCATGATCCACCAGTCCGGTTTTACTTCCGCGGGCAGGGGTAGGAAGCAACGCTGCCGCGAAATACGGCGTTCCGAATTGGTGACGGTGCCATCCTTTTCCCCCCAGCCAGCGGCGGGTAGGAGGATGTCCGCGAGGTCCGTGGTATCAGTGTGGGCGACGCAGTCTGAAACAATCACGGTGGGACAACGCGCCAAGGCCTCCCGAACCCGGGCCGAATCCGGCAGACTGACCGCCGGGTTGGTTCCCATGATCCAGATCACCCGGATATCACCACGGTGAACCGCCTCAAACATGTCCACGGCCTTGTAGCCCGGACCATCGGCCACCGCACCGGTACCCCAGAAATCCGCCACTCGTGATCGGGCTCCCGGGCTGTCGTAATCCATGTGAGCGGCCAGGGTATTGGCCAGCCCGCCCACTTCCCGTCCACCCATGGCATTGGGCTGGCCGGTCAGGGAGAAGGGCCCCGCTCCGGGCTTACCCACCCGGCCTGTCGCCAGGTGGCTGTTAATAATGGCATTGCCTTTATCGGTGCCGGCAATCGACTGGTTTATGCCCTGGGAAAAGCCGGTGACGGTGCGCGGCGTCTGAGCAAACCAGGCATAAAAGGTTTCGACATCCTCCGGCGCAAGATCACACTGCTCTGCGACCGATTCGACGCTTGGGGCCGCCGCCCGTGCACTTGCCAATGCGTTATCGAAACCCTGGCAGTGCGCATCAATGTAGGCCTGATCCAGGCCACCGTGATCGGCGAGCCAACTCAGCAAACCGTTGAACAATACCGTATCCGTACCTGGCCGCAACGCCAGGTGAAGGTCCGCCAGTTCACTGGTGGCGGTGCGGCGTGGATCAATAACAACCACTCGACGCCCATCCCGCGCACTGGCCTTCATACGCTGGTAAAGCACCGGATGCGCCCACGCGGCGTTACTGCCAGCCAGAACCAGCAGGTCCGCCAGTTCCAGGTCCTCATAGCAACCCGGAACCACATCCGCCCCAAAGGCCCGTTTGTGAGCAGCCACAGCCGACGACATGCAAAGCCGGGAGTTGGTATCCACATGAGGTGTGCGAATGAACCCTTTGGCCAGCTTGTTGGCGACGTAATAGTCCTCGGTCAGCAACTGGCCCGACAGGTAAAAGGCCACCGACTGTGGGCCGTGAGTCTTGACGCTGTCCTGTATCGCATGTGCCACCTCGTCCAGCGCCTGCTCCCATTCGCTGCGGCGCCCCCTGACAATCGGGAACAGCAACCGTCCGTCTTCCTGGCCGGTGGTTTCGTGAAGGCTGGCACCTTTCACACACAGACGCCCCTTGTTCGCAGGGTGGTCTTTGTCCCCGGCCACCGGTGTGCCGCCGTCGGAATAGGCCATCACGCCACAGCCTACCCCGCAATAGGGGCAGGTGGTATGAACCGGGTCCGGGCCAGTAGTGTTGAGTAAGTCCACGGTGTCTCCTGAGTGTTACACGCACAAAAAAGCCCGCAATGTCCGGAACTCCCTGAACAGGCAGGAACCGGGCATGCGGGCTTCGTTGCCAGCATTCAGTACCGGGATCAAGTAACCCCGGGCCTGGCAGTTTATGGTTGGCGTGTCAGCTTTCGCTACAAACGTTTCCCAAAGCCCGTGCAAATCCAGGGCCACTCCCGGAGAAAACCGGCCAGCAGGTGTTTCAGCAAACTCTGGGACCGCTCAATACCCCCGTGCCAGGAGTCATAACAGTGCAAAACGCTCAAAAACGCCCAATCAGAGCGCACAGTTAACGAATAAAAATATTTGCCCATGACCTTGAGAAACGGCTATTCCCCTGCTCGCAAGGCACTTCCCGTGACCCTGGCAAATTTATTGCACTGACACTGATGGAACCGTTTTGCTGACAGCGTTAAAGAGAAAGGCATCCAATGCCTGTACATCGAGGAAACCATCATGAATTCGCCAGAACCCCTTCGCATCCTTCTGATCGACAAGGACCCCGAACGGGCAAGCCAGGTTTGCCAGGCGCTCAGACATGAGGGCCATGAAGTCATTCGCCAGCGCCCGGATGCTACCGGCCTGACCGCAGCGGTTGCCCGCGACCAGCCGGACATGGTGATCATTGATATGGACTCGCCCGACCGGGATACCCTGGAGAACATGAGCACCCTCAACACTCACGCACCCCGGCCCATCGTTTTCTTCGCCGACCAGCCCGGTGATCGCGCCACCATCCATGCCGCAGTGAAGGCGGGGGTCAGCGCCTACGTTGTCGACGGCATACAGCCGGACCGGGTTCGCTCGATCATTGACTCAGCCGTAGCGCAGTTCGAATCCTTTCAGGCACTGAGGGCAGAGCTGGAGGAAACCCGCTCGGCACTGGAAGACCGCAAGGTTATTGAGAAAGCCAAAGGGCTGATCATGCGGCATGAAAACTGCGACGAGGAAACGGCCTATCGTATGCTGCGCAGCTCTGCCATGGAGCACAGCGAACGCCTGGCGGTGATGGCGGGGCGCGTTATCAAGCTGTTGGAACGACACAGCCAGGGCTCGGCCGGTGCCATCCAGAAAGCATCCTGATCAACGCTGTTAGGGAGCATCCATGGTTCGTCCAACCCCGCTTCACAAGCATCCCGGATTCAATGTCCGCCTCGGCTTTGTGCCGCTGCTCGATAGCGCACCATTGATTGTTGCGCGAGAGCTGGGGCTGTTTGATGCCGAAGGGTTGGACGTGGAACTGGTGCGTGAAGGCTCCTGGGCATCATTGCGCGACAAGGTCAGTTTTGGCCTGCTGGACGGCGGCCACATGCTGGCGCCGATGCCGCTGAGTATGTCCCTGGCGACCGACCGCCCCAAAGTGCCCGTTGTGGTCGGCATGGTGCTGAGCCGCAACGGCAACGGGATTACCCTCAGCGCTCGGCTGCATCACGAACTGACCCATTCAGCCACGGATCTGGAGAACCCCATTGCCACCGCTCGCGCGCTGATACGCGTGGCCAGGGGCAGAGGCGAGCCAATACGATTGGCCTCCGTGGCGCCCTGGTCCAGCCATGACCTTCAGCTCCGGGACTGGCTGGCCTCTGCCGGGCCAGACGCGGAAAAGCACGTGCAGATCATCCCCGTATCCCCGATACAGATGGTGGACGCGTTTCGATCAAATACCATCGAAGGCTGCTGCGTCGGTGAGCCCTGGAACAGCTTGCTGGAGTACGAGAAGCTGGGGCATATTCTCCATTCCGGCCACCAGATCTGGCAGAACGCCCCTGAAAAGGTTCTGGGTATGCGCGCCGACTGGACGGAGCAGCACAACGTGATGCACCGGCACCTGTTGCGGGCACTGCTTGCAGCCTGTCAGTGGCTGGATAACCCTCACAACCATCGCCTGCTACGGGACATCCTGGCCAGGCCCGAGTATCTGGGTGAACAGATCAACGTGCTGGATAACCACCCGTACAGTCTGTTCCATCCGCGATTGCATCAACACTTTTTTCGCCACTCCGCCAACTTCCCCTGGCTGTCGCAAGCCCATTGGCTGGCAACCCGCCTGACGCTCCGGGGTCAACTCGGCCCGGTGGACGGCGCCATGGTTCGTCAGGTCGTCAGGCCGGATCTGTTCCGCAACGCCGCAGCTTCCATGGGCATTGACGCACCGGTTATCGACAGCAAGACCGAGGGCCGGCACCAACTCCCCTTTACCCTGTCGGGGCGCTACGGCCCCGTGGATGTTGCCAGCGACCGCCTGTTGGGAGAGCACCTCCACGACTGGCTGGCCGACAACCCCAAGGCTACGCCCAATAAAGAAGCGTCACGCACTAAAACAGCCACGAAATCCCGCCCTCAATAACACTCATTTTTGTGCTCATTCATTATTATTTATAAATATCAATAATTTAAAAACATGGCACGCAGACTGCTTTGTCAACATGGACGATCTTGCATTCACTGCGCGGGTAAACGGCAGTGACGAAAACTGACAGAACATCAGGCATTGAGGCCTGCATCCCGGAAACGGGGGGCAGGCTTTTTTTTGTCTGAATAATACTCCGGGAGAGCACCATGCAACTGAGAACACTGGCAGCGACATTCTTGATCTTGACGGCGGCGGGCTCAGCACACGCCGACATCGGCCCGGCCGAAAAGCCAGACCTGAAGCTCGGCTTCATCAAACTGACGGACATGGCGCCACTGGCCATTGCCTGGGAACAGGGATTTTTCCTGGATGAAGGCCTGTTCGTGGAACTCGAAGCCCAGGCCAACTGGAAAGTCCTGCTCGACGGCGTGGTGACCGGCACCCTTGATGGCGCCCACATGCTGGCAGGCCAGCCACTTGGTGCGACCATTGGTTACGGCACCCAGGCGGACATCATCACCGCGTTCAGCATGGACCTGAACGGCAACGGCATTACCGTATCGAACGACGTATGGGAGCAAATGCGCCCACACATTGAAGACGGCAGCGACGGCAATCCCGCTCATCCGATCAGCGCCACTGCTCTGAAACCGGTCATCGACCAGTACCGTGACAAGGGCGAGCGTTTTCGCATGGGCATGGTTTTCCCGGTGTCCACCCACAACTACGAGCTTCGTTACTGGCTCGCTGCAGGCGGCCTGAACCCGGGCTATTACGCTCCCCAGCGTGGTGACACCAGCGGCAACATAGACGCCGACGTTCACCTGTCGGTCACGCCGCCACCGCAAATGCCGGCCACCATGGAAGCCGGCACCATTCAGGGCTATTGCGTGGGTGAGCCCTGGAACCAGCAAGCAGTGTTCAAAGGCATCGGCGTGCCGGTCATCACCGACTACGAAATCTGGCCCAACAACCCTGAGAAAGTATTCGGTGTTACTGAAGCCTGGGCAGAACAGTATCCCAACACCCATCTCAGGCTGCTTCGTGCACTGATCCGCGCCGCCCACTGGCTGGATGAAAATGACAACGCCAACCGTGAAGAGGCGGTGAAAATCCTGTCCCGCTCAAGCTACGTGGGCGCCGACGAGGAAGTGATCGCTAACTCCATGACCGGCACCTTCGAGTACGAGAAAGGCGATGTCCGCAAGGTGCCGGACTTCAACGTGTTCTTTCGCTACTACGCCACCTACCCCTATCCCTCCGATGCCATCTGGTATCTGAGCCAGATGCGCCGCTGGGGGCAGATTGCCGAGCCGAAGTCCGACGACTGGTATATGGAAACCGCAGCCAAGGTCTATCGCGCGGATATCTACAAGGAAGCGGCCCGAACCCTGATCGAGGACGGCACGCTCAAGGCAGAGGATTTCCCGGACCTGGATGCGGAAAACTTTGCGCGCCCGCACCAGGGCGAGCTGATCGATGGCGTGGCCTTCACTCCGAGGGAACCGAACGCCTACATCGACAGCTTTGAGATTGGCCTGAAAGGCTCGCAAACCCCTTAAGACTTGAGTGTCAGGAGACATCACATGACCACGCTCAGCCAGACCGACTCGTTATCATCAGGCCAACGCTGGCTCCGTGCGTTGACGGAAAAGCTGTCCGGCCAGAACCTGGCCGAAACCTTCCGCCAGTTGCTGCTGCCAGCTATCGGTATCGCGCTGTTCCTCGGCTTCTGGCATCTGGCCGCGCCCCAGGTGCAAACATCGCTGGGGGCCTTCCCGGGCCCCGCCGATGTGCTGGAGCAGTCTGGGCAGTTGTGGCAGGAGCACAGCAACCAGCGGGACCGGGCGGCGCAGTTTGTCACCATGCAGGAGGATCGCAACGAACGCATCCTGGCGGAGAACCCGGACGCGGAGGTGAAAATCCGCGACTATCCCGGCGCACCCACGTTCATTGACCAGATCTTTACCAGCCTGGGTACGGTGTTGGCCGGTTTTGTACTGGCAACCCTTATTGCCGTGCCTCTGGGCATCATTATCGGCCTGAACCGCCACTTCTCGGCGGCCATCAATCCTCTGATCCAGATCTTCAAACCGGTATCGCCACTGGCCTGGCTGCCGCTGGTCACGATGGTGGTCTCCGCCACGTATGTCAGTGATGACCCGATGTTCGAGAAGTCGTTCCTGACATCGATGATCACCGTCACTTTGTGCAGCCTCTGGCCGACGTTGATCAACACGAGCGTTGGGGTTTCAGCGGTAAATCCCGATCTTTTAAACGTTTCAAAAGTGCTGCAACTGTCATTCTGGACTCACGTTCGCAAGGTCGTGTTGCCGTCATCTGTTCCGATGATCTTCACCGGCCTGAGAGTGTCCCTGGGCATCGCCTGGATGGTTCTCATAGCGGCCGAAATGCTGGCTCAGAGCCCCGGCCTCGGAAAATTTGTCTGGGACGAATTCCAGAACGGCAGCAGTGAATCCCTGAGCCGAATAATGGTGGCGGTACTGGCCATCGGTTTTATTGGCTTCCTTCTTGATCGAATCATGTTGTTGATTCAGAAGCGGGTTGCCTGGAACGAGTAGCCTCTGACTTTGGTGAAGGCCGCACCGGGCGGTATTGGCCTCCCGGGACACGCGGTGAATACGTCCCTGTACGCTCGACAAAAACATCCATGTTTTTGACGGTCCCGGGAGGCCAATACCGCCCGGCGCTCCGCAAGTTTTGAGGAGATTGTTATGAGTAAGTCGCATCTTGAATTGACCAATGTGCAGATGGCCTTTGATACAAAAGATGGGCCATTCGTAGCACTGGAAAACGTCGACCTGAAGATTCGTAAAGGGGAATTCGTTTCCCTGATTGGCCACTCCGGTTGCGGTAAGTCCACTGTGCTGAATATTGTGGCCGGCCTGCTTCAGGCTACCCGCGGTGGCTGTGTGCTGGACGGTCATGAGGTGAACACACCGGGGCCGGAACGGGCGGTGGTGTTTCAGAATCACTCGTTAATGCCCTGGCTGACGGTTTACGAGAACGTTGAACTGGCTGTGCAGCAGGTATTCCGCAAATCCATGAGCAAAGCGGAACGGAAAGAGTGGATTCTTCACAATCTGAAACTGGTCAACATGGACCACGCTCTGGATAAACGCCCCGGAGAGATCTCTGGGGGTATGGCCCAGCGGGTCGGGATCGCCCGGGCACTGGCGATGAAGCCAAGCGTACTGTTGATGGACGAGCCTTTTGGCGCACTGGACGCGCTGACGCGTGCCCACCTGCAGGATTCGCTGATGAAAATTCAGCAGGACCTGAACAGCACCGTGATCATGATTACCCATGACGTGGACGAGGCGGTGCTGCTGTCGGACCGCATTGTGATGATGACCAACGGGCCGGCTGCCACTATCGGGGAGGAGTTGCACATTGAACTGGAGCGACCCCGCAACCGGGTCACCCTGGCCGACCATCCAGAGTATGTGCGCTACCGTCAGGCGGTATTGTCCTTCCTGTATGAAAAGCAGCGCTTCCCCGGCAAAGGCGAGGATGAACAGGATAAGCCCACCGCTGAAGCCGAAGCGGCGTCGCAGGAAGACAGCTCACCGGATGTCGATAACGAGCATTCTGAGAGCCCCGTTCGCCGCATTGCATGAAATCAAACGGAGACGCTCGCGCCCTTCAGAAGCACTCATCCGGTGCACGTCGCCCTGTCAGAGCGCACAGTTTTCGGGCCAAGCTCAAAGCGACATCTTTCAACTTACTGTAAATAAAGGACTAATAATTTTGGCACGGCGTTCGCTAATGTAAATACAGGGAAGAATGTCCCGGCTAAGGATCGGCCGGACCATCAGATCATTGTTGTTGGCATTGGCGCCGGACCATCGAGTTCCTTCGGGAATCAGATGCTCCGGCTTTTTTCGTTTTGGACACAAGAAGGGCATCACCATCATGAGCGCAAAGGCAGAACAGACTCTCGTTATCTGCGGACACGGCATGGTGGCCCAGCGTCTGCTCGAAAAACTGGTTGCTCAACCGCATCGGCCTTTTGCACGCATTGTGGTGTTCAATGGCGAGGCAAGCCCTGCCTACAACCGCATCCAGCTTTCGGCCCTGCTGGCCGGCGATGCCAACGAAGACAGTCTGCAATTGCAGCAATCGGACTGGTATCAGCACAACAACATCACCTTGCATCAGGGAGATCCCGTTACCGCCATTAACCGGGAAGAGCGCACGGTTACCACTGCCAGCGGGCGGACTCAACACTACACCAGCCTGGTTCTGGCCACCGGTTCCCGCTCCGCCAGTCTTGGCCTGAAGGGTGAGGAGTTGGACGGTGTGATGGGCTTCCGCGACCTGCAGGATACCCGCCGTCTGATCAACATCAGCCAACGCCATCGCCGCGCGGTGGTCATCGGTGGTGGTTTCCTGGGTCTGGAGGCGGCTGAAGGCCTGCGCAGCCGGGGTATGGCGGTGACCGTACTGCACCGTAGCGGCCATCTTCTCAACCGGCAACTCGACCCGGCCGGCGGCGCCCTGCTGGAAGAGGCCCTGACCAAACGCGGGCTGACCATTCGCACGCAAACATCTCCCGTGGCCCTGCTAGGTCGCAATGTGGTCCGTGCCGTGCAGCTGGACGACGAAACCCTGATCAGCACCGACCTGGTGGTGATCGCCGCGGGCATTACCCCGAACACGGAACTGGCTCTGGAAGCGGGGCTGGATTGTGAACGCGCCATCCGGGTGAATCCGCAGCTGCAAACCAGCGACCAATACATCCATGCACTAGGCGAATGCTGCCAGGTCGGCAGCCAGACCTTCGGGCTGGTGGAGCCCGGCTATCAACAGGCGGACGTGCTGGCACAGGTGCTGTGCGACGAGAACAGCCAGGCGACGTTTGAGCCATCCATCATCCCGACGCGCCTGAAAATCAGCGGCATCCCGATATTTTCCTGCGGCCAGACCGACGCGGACGCTGAGACCGAATCGGTGGTCTGGCAGGACTACGACACCAATCGCTACTGCCGCCTGCTGATTCGCGACCAAAGACTCACAGGCGCCGTGCTCTTCGGTGAAACCAGCGACGGCCCCTGGTACAGCGAACGCATTCAACAGGCCGATGACATCAGCCCTTACCGGGCCCATCTGGCCTTTGGCAAGCACTACTGCGAAGCCGCGTAAAGCGGCCGGGAACAGAGAGAGGAATTACCATGAGCAAGAAAACCCTGATCGTGATTGGCAACGGCATGGTCGGCCACCATTTCCTGGAACAGTTGGTGGAAACCCCGGCAGCGGCCGATTTCGACATCAAGGTGTTTGGTGAAGAAAAACTGCTGGCGTATGACCGGGTTCACCTGTCCGAGTACTTTGGTGGTTCCACCCATGCCGACCTGGCCATGGGCACCGCCGACTGGTACGCCGAGAACCACATCGACCTGCGCCTGAGCGAACAGGTAACCGGCATCGACCGCGCCAATCAAACCATTACCACACCGATGGGCGATTACGGCTACGACGAACTGGTGCTGGCCACCGGTTCCTATCCGTTCGTGCCGCCCATCAAAGGCAACGAGCACCCCCACTGCCTGGTGTATCGCACCCTGGAAGACCTCGACAGCATCCGTGCCAGCGCCGACGGTGTTAAAACCGGCGTTGTGGTGGGCGGTGGCCTGCTGGGTCTGGAAGCCGCGAATGCGCTCAAGAGCCTGGGCCTGGACGCCCACGTGGTGGAATTTGCACCCCGGCTGATGCCGGTGCAGCTCGACGCTGACGGCGGCGCCCTGCTAAAGCATAAAATCGAAGAGCTCGGGGTGCAGGTTCATACTGAGAAAGCCACCACTGAAATCGTTGAAGGCGAAGAAGCCCGCTTGCGGATGAATTTCAGTGACGACACCCATTTGGAAACCGACCTGATCGTGTTCTCCGCCGGCATCCGCCCCCAGGACGCCCTGGCCCGTTCCAGCGAACTGGCCATGGGTGAACGCGGTGGCATTGTCATCAACGACCAGTGCACCACCTCCGACCCCCACATCCACGCCATTGGCGAGTGCGCGCTGTGGAGTGAGAAGATTTTTGGCCTGGTGGCACCAGGCTACACCATGGCCCGCACCCTGGCCTCCGTGCTGAATGGTGACCGTGAGGCCGCCTTTACCGGCGCCGACATGAGCACCAAGCTCAAGCTGTTGGGTGTGGATGTCGGCTCGATCGGCGATGCCCATGCCCAGACGCCGGGCGCCCGCAACATCCGCTTTAACGATGAGCAGGCCGGCCACTACCGCCGCATGGTGATCAGTGAGGATGGCAAGACCCTGCTGGGCGCCATCCTGGTGGGCGACAACAGCCACTACGACACGTTGCTGCAATACGCCTTGAACGGCATTGAGCTGCCGGAGAACCCGGAGACCCTGATTCTGCCGGAAAACCAGGGCGGTGCTCCCGCGCTGGGCCCGGATGCCCTGCCGGAAACCGCCTCGATCTGCTCCTGCCACAACGTGTCCAAGGGCGATATCTGTGGCGTGATCGATGCCGGCTGTACCGACCTTGCCGGTGTTAAGGCAGAAACCAAGGCCAGCACCGGCTGTGGTGGCTGCGCGGCGCTGCTGAAAAACGTGGTGGACAGCGAACTGGAAAAACGCGGCGTGGAAGTCAGCAAGGACATCTGTGAGCACTTCCCGTACAGCCGCCAGGACCTGTTCAATATCGTGAAGGTCAATGGCATCCGCACCTTCCGGACATTGATCCGTGATCACGGCAAGGGCCATGGCTGCGATATCTGCAAACCGGCCGTCGCGTCCATCCTTGCCACCTGCTGGAACGAGCACATCCTGGCCACCGACCACGTGCCCCTGCAGGACACCAACGATACCTTCATGGCCAATATGCAGAAGAACGGTACCTACTCCATCGTGCCCCGGGTGCCGGGCGGCGAAATCACCCCGGACAAGCTGATTGTGCTGGGTGAAGTGGCCAAGGAATACAACCTGTACACCAAGATCACGGGGGGTCAACGGGTGGACCTGTTCGGCGCCACCCTGAGCGAACTGCCCGAAATCTGGGAAAAACTCATCGCCGCCGGCTTCGAAACCGGCCACGCCTACGGCAAGTCCCTGCGTACGGTGAAGTCCTGCGTCGGCAGCACCTGGTGCCGCTACGGCGTGCAGGACAGCGTGGGCATGGCGATCTTTCTGGAGAACCGCTACAAGGGTCTGCGTTCCCCCCATAAGCTCAAGATGGCGGTGTCCGGCTGCACGCGCGAATGTGCGGAAGCCCAGAGTAAGGACATCGGCGTGATCGCCACCGAGAACGGCTGGAACCTGTACGTATGCGGCAACGGCGGCATGCGTCCGCGCCACGCGGATTTGTTTGCCACGGATTTGTCCGACGAGGAACTGATCAGCGCAATCGACCGGGTGCTGATGTTCTACGTGCGCACCGCGGACCGTCTGCAACGCACCAGTGTGTGGATGGAGAACCTGGAAGGTGGCCTGGACTATCTGAAGCAGGTGGTCCTGGAGGACAGCCTGGGTATTGGTCAGGAGCTGGAGCATCACATGGCGGATCTGGTGGATACCTATCAGTGCGAGTGGAAGACGGCGGTTGAGGATCCTGAGAAGCGGAAGCGGTTCCGGGAGTTTGTGAATGCTCCGGAGAAGAAGGATCCGGTTCAGGAGTGGACTACCGAACGGGAGCAGCGTCGACCTCTGCTTGAGGGGGAGCCTGCTTAGGACTGGTGGCTTGGGGTGGAGCGCGGGGGTCGATATTTTTTCCCTTGGGAAAAAGAACTCGCTGCGCTCGGACACCTTTTTCCTGGCGGGAAAAAATATCGACCCCCACGCTCATTGGATCACCAGTTATCGCTGGTTAGATGCTTATCAAATTACGAGTTAACGCCTTTGGCGAACCTGAACGACATTGGAGAACGTTATGAAATCACGCACTTCCTGGGACGTTGTTTGTACCGTTGATGATCTTGTGCCGGAGTCCGGTGTGGCGGTCTGGACCGAGGATGGGCCGGTGGCGGTGTTTTATCTGCCGCATCGGTTGCCGGCGTTGTTTGCGATCAGTCATACCGATCCGTTTACCGGTAAGAACGTGCTGGCGCGGGGGATTACCGGGGATCTGAAAGGGCAGCCGGTGGTGGCGTCTCCGCTGTACAAGCAACACTTCAACCTGCAGACCGGCCACTGCCTGGAGGACGAAGAGGTAGCCGTGAAAACGTACCCGGTCTTGTTGGACGGCAACAACGTCCGAATCGAAATCCCGACGTCCAACAAAGAATCAGCCGTAGCATAGACTATGAGTCAGTTCCCCGGCAGGCCGCACCATGGTGCGAAAAGCCGATTTGGGGGGTGGGGTTATTTTTTCTGCCAGGAAAAAGGTGTCTGAGCGAAGCGAGTTCTTTTTCCCAAAGAAAAAATAACCCCACCCCCCGAAGCGGCGACTCCCCCCAAGACCAACAAAACAGGCCTGTTCAGCACAAACCCGAAACTTCCCCCAAACCAGAAATGCTGCAACACTGACTCCCAGACAATAATCACAACAAGGCGAGATCTGTTTCGTGAAAGCACTAAGCCCGGTAGACCAGGTATTCCTGTGGCTGGAAAAACGCCAGCAGCCCATGCACGTTGGCGGCCTGCAGCTGTTCTCGTTCCCCGAGGATGCACCGGATGACTATGTGGCCCAACTTGCGGACCAGTTGCGGGAGGAAACCATCGTCACACCTCCCTTCGACAGGCGCCTGGGCAGTCGGTTCGGTCAACCGGTCTGGGTAGAAGACGAACAGCTGGACCTGGAGCATCATTTCCGCTTTGAGGCTCTGCCCACGCCAGGCCGGGTCCGGGAGTTGTTGTCGTTTGTCTCCGCCGAGCACAGCCACCTGATGGACCGGGAACGGCCCATGTGGGAGTTCCACCTGATTGAAGGCCTGAAAGACCGGCAGTTCGCCGTTTACACCAAGGTACACCATTCTCTGGTCGATGGTGTGTCTGCCATGCGCCTGTTCCAGCGCATGCTGTCACAGGACCCGGAGCAGCGAAACATGCCGCCGATCTGGTCGCTGCCGCGCCGCAGCCGCAGCGGTGACGACGATGAAGGCCCGTCGATGTGGCGCAACGTTGCCCATCTGCTCGGGGAATCGGGTAAACAGCTGGGCACGGTTCCGGCGGTCACCAAGGCGCTGCTGAACACCGTTAACCGGGCCCGCAAGGACCCGGCCTACGATTCCATCTTCCACGCGCCGCGCTGCGTCCTCAACGGCAAGATCACCGGCTCCCGCCGTTTTGCGGCCCAGTCCTATGATCTGAAACGCATCCGTGCCGTATGCACCGCCTTCGGTACAACGGTTAACGACGTGGTCATGACCATGTGTGCCACGGCCCTGCGGACCTACCTGATGAATCAGGACGCGTTGCCAGAAAAACCGCTGGTCGCCATGGTACCGGTTTCCCTGCGCACGGATGACAGCTCCGGTGGCAACCAGGTGGGTATTATCCTCGCTTCCCTGGGCACCCACCTGAACGACGCGGCTGAGCGGCTGCGCTATATCCACGAAGACGTCAAAGCCTCCAAACAGCGCTACGCGGCCATGTCGCCGGAGGAAATCCTGAATTACACGGCGCTGCTGCTGGCCCCGGCGAGCTTCAACCTGCTAACGGGGCTGGCGCCGAAGTGGCAGACCTTTAACGTGGTCATCTCCAACGTACCAGGGCCCAAGGAACCCAGTTTCTGGAACGGCGCGAGGCTTGAGGGCATGTATCCGGTGTCCATCGCCATGGACCGGATTGCCCTGAACATGACCTTGACCAGCTATTGCGACCAGGTGGAGTTCGGGCTGATTGGCTGCCGTCGCACCCTGCCCAGCCTGCAGCGCATGCTGGATTATCTTGAAGACGGCCTGAGCGAGCTGGAGCAGGCGGCCGGGCTGTAACGCCTAGCCGAACTTCACTTCCTGATTCCGCTCCGAGATCTGGCTGTTCAATGTCCAGAAATCATAAAGCACACCCACCAGGAACAGACCGCCCGTCAGCAGGTATATGATTCCGGTGATCCACTTGCCCATGTACATCCGGTGGATACCAAATACGCCAAGGAAGGTCAGTAGAATCCAACCGATGTTGAAACTGACCTCGCCCTCACGGAACCGGTGATCCGCCTCCCGATCCATGGCCGGTATCAGGAACAGGTCGATGATCCAGCCAATGAACAGCAACCCCAGGGTGAAAAACCAGATAGTGCCGGTGATGGGCTTGCCGTAGTAGAAGCGGTGCGACCCCAGGAAACCGAAGATCCAGAGCAGGTAGCCGATGAGTTTGCTGTGGGTGTCCTGATTGTCTGCCATTTGCGTTCCTTTTGGCTCGGGTTTTGGCGTGAAATTTGGCCAAAACCGACAATAGATCAATCAGATGCAGGCTTCAAACAAAGCTCGCGTGTTTTCCGCTGTCATCTTCACCGGGTTGCCACCGGCACTTGGGTCTTCAAGTGCCATTCTGGTCATTTCCTCAATGCGATCCGTCCCCACACCCATGTCCCTCAAACGCTCCGGCACGCCAAGGGATTCCCGCAACGTCATGATGAACTGGGTGAACCCGTCAAAGCCATTGGCAATGCCCAGGTAGCGGGTAATGTCGTCGACCCGGTTTTCGATCGCTGGTCGGTTCATGGTGATGACCGACGGCAGCACCACGGCGTTGGTCATGCCATGGTGGGTGTTATAGATCGCGCCGACCGAATGGGAGACCGCGTGGGTCGCCCCCAGCCCCTTCTGGAAAGCTACAGCGCCCATGGCGGCGGCGACCAGCATCTGCCCGCGAGCCTCGATATCGGCAGCATCCGCATACACCCGGGGCAGGTTTTCTTTCACCAGCCGCATGCCCTCCAGCGCAATACCCTGGCTCATGGGGTGGAAGTTGGGGGAGCAGAAGGCTTCAAAACAGTGGATAAACGCATCCATGCCGGTTCCCGCAGTGATAAATGGCGGCATACCGACCGTCAATTCGGGGTCGGAGATCACAATTGATGGCAGTATCCGGGGATGAAAAATGATCTTTTTGACGTGGCTCTGACTGTTGACGATGACACTGGCTCGACCGACCTCCGACCCCGTGCCTGCGGTCGTTGGTACGGCGATGATGGGGGCAATCCCATCGGCATCCGCGCGTTTCCACCAGTCACCAATATCCTCGAAGTCCCACACCGGCCGGGTCTGACCGGCCATGAAGGCCAGCAATTTACCCAGGTCCAGCCCGGACCCTCCGCCGAAGGCGATCACGCCGTCGTGGTTGCCATCGAGGAAGACCTTCCGGCCCGCTTCCATGTTGATTTCCGTGGGGTTGGGATCAACCTCTGAAAACATGGCTCGTCCAAGGCCAGCCTTCTCCATTAAATCGAGCGTGTCCTGGGTAATGGGAAGGCTTGCCAACCCTCGGTCGGTCACCAGTAACGGCCGGGTTATACCTGCCTCCTTACAGCATTCGCCGAGTTCGGCAATACGGCCGGCGCCAAAACGAATATCCGTGGGATAGGACCAGTTTGCGGAGAGTGTCATTGTCAGCCCCTCGTCAGAGAATCGGGTTGTCTGTTGATCCGGATATCAGTTCACCGGTTTTTTCAGGTAATACGATTTCGGGCGCGTCAGGTTGTGGTAGCCGATGATCGAAAGCCCTCCACCGCGACCGGTGTTCTTGCAGCCGGTCCAGCAAAGCGCCGGGTCCAGATAATCACAACGGTTCATGAACACCGTGCCGGTTTCAATCTGATCGGCCACCCGCGTGGCGCGGTCAATATCTCTGGTCCACAGGGACGCGGTCAGGCCGAACTCGCTGTCGTTCATCAGTGCGACCGCTTCAGCGTCATCTTTGACTTTCATGATGCCAACCACCGGGCCAAAGGACTCCTCCCGCATGACCCGCATGGAATGGTCCACGTCGATAAGGATCTGCGGCATCAGATAGGCGCCGCCCTGTTCAGGGAAGAGTTCGGGGTCGATCAGTCCCCTGGCACCGCTGGCAACGGCCTCTGCCGTCTGCTCCCGGACATGGTCGGCAAAGCGGACATGCGCCATCGGGCCGAGCGTTGTGTCTCTGTCCAGCGGATTGCCAAGCCGGTAGCCGCTGACGATGGCAACAGCTTTCTCAACAAACGCCTCAAACAGGTTTTCGGCGACGTAAATGCGCTCAATGCCACAACAACACTGGCCGGCGTTGAACATGGCGCCGTCGATCAGTGTCTCCACGGCGGCATCCAGATCCGCATCGTCCATCACATAACCGGGGTCCTTACCACCAAGCTCCAACCCTACGCCGGTAAACGTGCCGGCGGCGGCCCGTTCTATGGCCTGCCCCCCATTCACCGAGCCGGTAAAGTTGACGAAACCGAAGGCCTTTTCCGCGATCAGCGCGGAAGTGGTGTCGTGGGACAGGAACACATTCTGGAAGATCTCGCTGGGGACACCGGCGGCATGGAACGCCTCCGCCATGTGCTCACCGACCAGGGGCGTTTGTGACGCGTGTTTGAGAAACACTGCGTTACCGGCAATCAGGGCGGGAACGACCGTGTTCACCGCCGTCATGTAGGGATAGTTCCAGGGCGCGACAACCAACACAGCGCCGTGAGGTTCGCGCTGAATGTAGCGATGAAAGGAGGCGCTGTTTTCAATCTCGATGGGGGCAAGTCCTTCTTCCGCCAGATCGGCCATCATCCCGGCACGCTCATCCACGCCGCCGAACTCGCCGCCGTAGCGCACGGGCCGCCCCATCTGCCACGCCAGTTTTTCCACGATGTCGTCGTTCATGTCACCGAGTCGGGCGATGCCGTCGCGAACCCGCTGAACCCGCTCTGACAGTGGCAGGGCGGCCCAGTCCGGCTGCGCGTTTTTTGCCCTGGCAACGGCCTCCCGCGCGGCTTCCAGGGAAAGCGTTGTGCGCTCCACGTACACGGAACCATCGATGGGCGATATGCATTGAATGGGTGTGCTCATAGCTGTGTCCTACGCCTGCTCAAATCCACGTTTGACTTCGTAATCGGTAACCACACGATCAAAATCTTCCTGCTCCCACTCCGCACAGCGCACGTAGTGATCAATGACGTCGTTACCCATGGCTTCCCGCAGCATGGTCGAGCCGCGTAACGATTCCGTGGCTGCCCTCAATGTGGCTGGGATACTGCGCGCAGACTCGGCGCCATAGGCATTGCCGGAGAACTCCGGCTCCAGTTCGAGTTTGCCTTCGATACCGGCGATGGTGGCGGCAATCTGCGATGCCAACGCCAGGTACGGGTTCAGGTCCGACCCGCCGATGCGACACTCCACTCGCACGGCGTCCGTGTTCGGTGCGACAACGCGGTAACCGGCCGTACGGTTGTCGATGGACCAGACAGTGCTGGTCGGGGCAAAGGTGCCGGCGGCAAATCGCTTGTACGAGTTAACGTAAGGCGCGAGAAAGAAAGTGGTGTCGTTGGCGTATTCCAGTAGCCCCGCCAGCGCATGCTCCATGGTTCTGGACATACCATGGGCACCATTGGGGTCATAGAACACTGATTTTCCGGCACTGTCCGAGAGGGCCTGATGAATATGGCTGGATGACCCGGCGGCGTTGTGGTTCCACTTGGCCATGAAACTCACGCTGCGCCCGTGCTGCCAGGCGATTTCCTTGACGGCATTTTTCACCAGAACGTGAGTGTCGGCCATGGCGAGCGGGTCGGAGTAGTGAATGTTGAGCTCGGCCTGACCAGCGTCGGCCTCACCCTTGCTGCTCTCGACCGTGATCCCCGCCTGGTAGAGCCCATTGCGGATGGGCCGCATCACGTCTTCCTCACGGGTGGTCTGGAAGATGTGGTAGTCCTCGTTATAGGGGCTGATGGGCGTCATATGGTGATACTGACGCTTCTGCATCTCCTCAAAGGTCTCCCGGAAAATGAAAAACTCCAGTTCGGTGGCCGTGGTCATCTGCAGCCCCATGGCTGACAACCGTTCCAGCTGTTTTTTCAGCACCGCCCGGGGCGAGTGAGGTACCGGCTCATGGGTGGCGTGATCAATCAGATCACACAGAATAAAGGCGGTACCCTCGAGCCATGGCAGGCGGCGCAGGGTGGTCAGGTCCGGCTTCATCACATAGTCGCCATAGCCGGCCGCCCAACTGGTCGAGGCGTAGTTCTCCACCGTTGTCATTTCCAGATCGGTCGCCACCAGGTACTTGCAACAGTGGCTCTCTTCCCAGGCGGTGTCGATAAAGTACTGGGCCTGGAAGCGCTTGCCCATGAGACGCCCCTGCATGTCCGGAATCGCCGCCACGACCGTATCAATGGTGCCGTCCTCGACACACGTTTTCAGTTCCTTAAAAGACAGTTGAGCTGCCATCTCACCGCTCCGCAATATCAGTTAGGCTAAAAGGCGCCGCGCTCAGTGACGAGTAAATCCGGTAGTGATCGCCACTGAACGCAGTGTTTCTCTGCGATCCCATCAGGTGTATCGATAGGGCCGCCCCGCCTTCTCCATTTTCTCGTTGTATTCCTTGAGGATCTTGACCACCCGGGCCTTGGTTTCGGATTCCTGGGCAACCTCGTCCCAGAACACGCGCGCGGCCTTTTCAACTTCTGCCCACTCCTTGTCCGGAATGGTGGTCAACTTCATCTTCGCGCCGTCTGTACGCAGTTTGGCCTCGCCTCCCCAATACCACCACTGACGGTAGTAGTGGGAGCTGTCCATGGTCAGTTTGAGCAGTTCCTTGAGATGATCCGGAAGCTCGTTGTAGCGGTCCATGTTGGCGAAGAAGGATCCCGCCCAGGCACCGGAGATGTTGTTGGTCAGGAAGTAGTTGGTCACATCCGCCCAGCCCACCGTGTAGTCCTCGGTAATACCCGACCAGGCGATCCCGTCCAGCTCACCCGTCTGCACCGCGACTTCGATGTCTTCCCAGGGCAGTTGAACCGGTACCACGCCGAACTGGCTCATGAAACGGCCGGCAGTGGGGAAGGTGAACACACGCTTGCCCTTGAGATCCTCGAGGCTGTGGATCGGCTCTTTGGTGGCAAAGTGGCAGGGGTCCCAGGCACCGGCGGACAGGTGTTTCACGCCCACCTTGGAATACTCTTCATCCCAGATTTCATTCAGGCCGTACTGATTGAACAGCACGGGTACGTCCAGCGAATAGCGGCTGGCGAACGGGAAGTAGCCACCGAAAACAGTAACCTCGGTGGGTGAGGCCATGGAATCGTCATCGGACTGAACCGCGTCAATGGTGCCTTTCTGCATGGCGCGGAACAGTTCCCCCGTGGGCACAAGCTGATCGGCAAAATAGAGCTCGATCTGCATCTCTTTGCCGGCAATACGGTTGAAACTGTCGATCGCCGGCTTGACCACATGCTCTGCCAGGGCCGGCCCGGCGTAGGTTTGCAGCCGCCATCGTATTTTTGGCTCCTGCGCGTAAAGTCTGGGTGGCGTGAGGGCGGCGGCCCCGGCCAGTGCTGCTACGGATGCTGATGCGAGAAAATGACGTCTTGTGGTCATGTCGACCTCCTTGACTGACGCTTGTTATGGAAGCCGGCCGGCCTCCGGGGTGTTACTCGACATTCGTACTCATCCAAAAACGTTGACGGTTCACCTGTTGTAAACGTACTCCGGCAGCCAGAGCGCAATCTGTGGAAAGGCCATGATCAGCGACAGTGCCACCAGCATCACGCAGACAAACGGGAGAATTGAACTGTAGATATCGCGCAGGGAAATCTCAGGCGGCGCCATGGCCCGCATCAGGAACAGGTTGTAACCGAAAGGCGGCGTCATATAGGCAATCTGGGTGGTAATCGTGTAGAGAACGCCATACCAGATAAGATCAAAGCCAAGAGCTGCCACCAACGGCACGTACAGGGGCGCCACAATCACCAGCATTGCGGTATCGTCCAGGAAGGTACCCATCAACAGAAACGACAACTGCATCATGATCAGGATCATCCAGGGGTTCAGCCCCAGCTGCTCGGTAAACAGGCTGTCGATGGCCTTTACCGCGCCCAGCCCATCAAACACGGCACCGAAACCCAGGGCGGCGAGGATGATCCACATGAACATGCAGGAAATGGCCAGCGTCTGGCGTACGGAGGCTTCAAACACGGCCCGGGTCATCCGGCGTTTGAGGATCGCTGCGACGAATGCCGCCATGGCACCGATGGCGGAACTCTCCACCAGGCTGGTCCAGCCTTTGACGAACGGCACCATCATGGAGGCGAAAATAACCACCGGCAGAACTCCTGCACGCAGCAGGCGTAACTTCTCGCCCAGGCTGACCTGGCGCTCCTCTTTTGGCAGCACAGGCCCGAGCTCGGGCTGGAGACGACACCGCACCGCAATGTAGACGATAAACATCACCGCCATGATCAGCCCCGGCACAACGCCCGCAAGCCATAGCTGCCCCACCGGCTGGCGGGCAATCATGGCGTACAGCACCAGCACCACCGAGGGCGGCACCAGAATGCCCAACGATGAACCCGCCTGAACCACGCCCGTGACCATACGCTTGTCATAACCCCGCCGGAGCAATTCGGGCAGGGCGATGGTGGCTCCAATGGCCATACCGGCAACCGACAAACCGTTCATGGCTGACACCAGCACCATCAGGCCAATGGTGCCAATGGCAAGCCCGCCATGAATCGGCCCCATCCAGACATGGAACATCCGGTAGAGATCGTCGGCGATTTTCGATTCCGAGAGCACGTAGCCCATGAAGATAAACATCGGCAGCGTCAGTAGCGGATACCAGTTCATCAGCTTCATGGCGGATGAGAAGGGGATATCAGAACCACCGGTCCCCCACAGCGCTAGTGCTGAGGCCGCGGCAACGGCACCAATGGCACCAAACACGCGCTGGCCGGTCATCAGCATCAGCATCATCGAGGCAAACATGAAAATGGCGATGAGATCGTAAGACATCAGATGTCTTCTCCCCGAATGCGGGCGATGTCTTTGAAAAGCTCCGATATCGCCTGCAACAACATGAGTGAGAAGCCGATGCACATCACCACCTTGATCGGCCACATGTAGGGTCGCCACGCGGATGCGCTGCGTTCGCCGTATTGAATCGCATAGCTCGTGCTGTCGTAGGCGCCGTAAAGGAGCACGCCCAGAAAGAAAATCAGGAAGAAAATGGTGAAGACATCGAACCAGGCTTTTCTACGGACGGACCAACCGCCGTAAAACAGGTCCATGCGTACATTGGCGTCCAGCTGGATGGAATAGGGACCGCCCAGTATGTAATACGCCACCATGGCGAACTGCGCGGCTTCAAGCGTCCATAACGAGGGAAGGAAGAACGCTTTGGAAATGGACGACCACAGCAGAATAGCGACCATGACAAAGATGCCGTACATCACCGCTCGACCAACACGGTAATTCACGGCATCCACGAAACGGATGTATCCGTTGACGAACGGTGGCATCCACAGACCCCACTCAATGCGTTAGTGAGCCAGTCAGACAGCCGAGTGGCCATGGACTGCTGTTTTTCTGTAGCAAACTTTTAAGCTAGCACAGCATTTTTATTCTGTCGCATGACCGGAAGATCGTTGTCAGGGACCAACCTCGGGTGCCGGGTCCGGACCGCCTTCGCGGAACTCGCTGGCCGACTTTCCGGTCCACTTGCGGAAGGCACGGCTGAAGTTGGACAGGTCAGCGTAGCCCAGCTCATAGGCGATCTCGCTGACGGACTGATTGGTGTAACGCAGCAACTGGATGGCGCGGTCTTTCAGTACCGCTTCGACAATTTCCCGGTAGGTGGTGTCCTTCTCCGCCAGCCGTCGCTTCAGGGTGCGGGACGACACGCAGAAGCGCTCCGCCATGGCCTCCAGGGACGGCAGCGGCCCGGGCATCATGTGGAGCATGTTGCGGATGGCATAGGTGATGTCGCCCTGGTCTTTCAGGGCTTTTTGCAGTTCGAACTCGCACTGGTCCCGTGCCATCCGGGATGCTTCCGCATCCGCCAGGCGCATGCGGGTGTCCAGCAGGCCCTTGGGAAACACCATGGTTTCCTCGGGCTGGCCATACTCGAAAGGTACCGGTAGCTGGGGCGCAAACCTGGGGTAATAGGCCGGCTCCGGAGAAGTCAGTTGTACCTTCACGCCAGGGAGCTTGCCATCCACCAGCGGGAATCCTCGTTTTTCCGCATCCTCCCGGTCGATCAGTTGTTCCGCCAGCATCATCAGTG
Organism: Marinobacter sp. M5B; assembly: GCF_042604615.1. NCBI lineage: Bacteria > Pseudomonadati > Pseudomonadota > Gammaproteobacteria > Pseudomonadales > Marinobacteraceae > Marinobacter > Marinobacter sp. M5B. The sequence goes on along the minus strand of NZ_CP156894.1, from coordinate 169,120 downwards.
TGGCACTGACGGTTTCCGCCAGAAAACGGTATTGGGTGGGCACGTCGAACTCGGAGCGCAACCGCACCAACACATGGTCGCCGGTATCGGTCAGGGTCATAGTGAGGAAGGGCACACGCAACTGCAGGTAGCGCCTTACCGAATCCAGGGCGCCAGCGAGTGTGGGGCTGGTCAGGGCGGCGAAGCCGAGGGTGCCATGGATGGTGACCCGCAGTTCCCGCGCCAGCATGAAGCTCAAGCCGTCTTTGCTGGCCAGGTTCAGAGCCCGCTCCACCATTACAATCGCATCGGTGACAAACACCCGGCTGTCATTGGATTTCAGATCCTGGGGCGTGAATGCCATGCCTTCGTACAGAGCACGGTCGTTGTGGCCCAACTGCCGCACCACATCCGCCAGCACCCGGAGGTACACACCGGGAACCAGGAACAGTCCCAGCATCTGCCGTTCTTTTTCCGGGCCCGGGTTCGCCATGCAGGTTCCTTTTCGTTGTGTGAGATTTGTTGTGGGAAGACTCACTGCCACCGATGCTATCAGAAGCCCGGCGCAGCCACACTGTGACTGGAGGCACCGGCAACCACGTCAGCATAGTCAATTGAGGCCGCCCCTGGCCCCTAATCCACGATGGCCGTCCCCTTTTCGCATTCAAAGCCCGCGTTGACTCACACACACTGGTCCCATCACATCAGCCATAGCGCCCAAGCGCAGGAGTAACGATATGCTGAGAACGAAAACCACTGAGTCAAAGCCGGTTGCACGCACCCCGGACAACGTTGCCATCAAGCCACAGCGCATGGGGTTTGAATTCGGGGAGAAGGTTCCCCACTACTGGCTGGACAACAGCTACATCCTGAGCCACACCATGAACGCCCTGTCTGTGCTGTTCCCGCAGGGCGAGCAGTTTTTTGTGGATTCGGTCCGCTACTATCAGGATCAGATCAACGACCCCAAGCTGAAAAAAGAAGTCAGGGGCTTTATCGGCCAGGAAGCCATGCACTCTCTGGAACACAAGTCCATGAACCAGCACGTGCGGGATCAGGGCATGCCCGTGGAGGAACTGGAAGAACACCTGGAAGTGGTGTTGGGCATTGCCAAGAAGCTTCCCAAACGGCACCAACTGGCCATCACCTGCGCCCTGGAACATATGACCGCGATGATGGCGGACATGCTGCTGGAGCGCAGCGACGTTCGCGAAGACATGCATGAAACCATGCGCCCGCTGTGGGTGTGGCACGCCATTGAGGAAACCGAGCACAAAGCGGTGACCTACGACGTGTTCAATCAGGTCGGCGGCACCTATGCCGAGCGCACGTTTTACCTGGCATTCAGTACAGCCGCATTGGGCGTGATGGCCAGTTACTTCACCACCCGGATGATGCTGAACGATCCAAAGAACTTCTCACTGAAAGACTCTGCCCGCGGCTTGTGGCGGATGTGGGGCAAAAACGGCACCTTCTCCAGCCTGATCCCCACCTGGCTGGAATACTTCAAACCGGGATTCCATCCCTGGGACCACGACAACAGCGAACTGATTGCCCGCTTCAAGGAGCAGATCAACGAGTACATTGCCCCGCAGTATCAGAAGGGAAATCGCCGGACTATTCAGTAACCCTGTATGTCAGTAACCCTGGATGATCACTAAGTCCTTGCTGTCGCAAGCGGGCCTTTGACCGGCGAAAGGCCCGCCCTGGCGACCCGATTGCGCCCGGCCCGCTTGCTGCTGAACAGGCAGCGGTCGGCAATCCGGAACAAGGACTCGGCTTCGATGGCATGATCGGGATAATGCGCAATTCCGAACGATGCGGTCACCCGGATCAGGGCATCACCATAAGGAAGTTCGCTGTCGGCAATACGCTGGCGCAACTCGTCCATTAACTGGAACGAATCCTCGAGTTTCACATCCCGCAGAATCAACCCGAATTCCTCTCCGCCCAATCGTCCCACTGCGTCGGTGGTCCGCAGACGTTCGGTGAGCTGCTTGCCAATGTTTTGCAGAACGTGGTCTCCGGCGTCATGGCCCATGGTGTCATTCACTACCTTGAAGTGGTCGATGTCCATAATCACCAGGGCAAATCCCGAGCCACTGCGGGCACACTCTGCGATGGTGCGGGCCAGGGTGCTCTGGAAGTTCGCACGATTGGCCAGCCCTGTGAGTGCATCAGTCTGTGCAAGAGTGAACAATTTTTGCTCGGCTTCCTCACGACGGGCTTCATAAAGATGGATAAAACTCAGCATCAGGATGGCGCAGAGCACCATGTTTAGCAGGTCGATCACGCCGCCGGCATCAGCGACGAACTCCAGGTGGAAGTAGTAAGTGACGCAGCCCGCCACCACGAACGGCGCGCTGAGCAGGAAACCTTCTTTCTTTCCCAGCAGCAAATACGCCAGAACCGGTATCATCAGCACCCACACGAAGGCAGACACCGAGGCTTCGGGTACCAGCATGATCATCAAGGCGAAGGAAAATCCCGTCACCAGATAACTGTAGATCCAGACCTGGAGACGAGGTGTGCGATTGATTCGGGTAACCCCAAAGAAAAGGATAAGGCTCGCAATGAGCTCCCCCGTCGCGAGCCAGATATAGCCGTTCAGAATCTGCAGGCAGCCAAAAACCACCAGTGCAGAGGCGGTCACGAGAAACAGTGCTCGCATCAACGAACGACGGTGGGTGTCCCGGAGGCCTGAGCGGCTTTGTTCAAGCGACGCACCAAGGTCCGGGTGCTGGGGAGTGTTCATGCTGCCTCTTTCCCTGAAATACAGCGAGATTGGAATATCGGTGGCTGTATGCAAAATATACAGCGGCAGTCACTGGGCTTCAATCATCCCGGCGAACTGCCGCGAAACCACCGAAATACGGCAAGCATGAAAAAGGGTTTCAGACGTAAAGATTTTTCCGCGAAAAACGCTCAACCAGAGGCTGGTAGGCGGACCCCAGAACCCGGTTCAGGGCATCGATACCCCAGGCATCGGGCCCGACCAGAATTCGGGATTCATCTTTCAGAATGCCACGGACGATAATATTCGCCGCCTTTTCCGGAGTGGTCATGGCGATCTTGTCGAAGCCCTTGCGCTGGGCTTCGGCGTTCTCCGATTTACCCATACGCGCCGCATTCGCAATGTTGGTGCGGATGCCACCGGGATGAACGCAGCTCACCGCGACCGACTGCTTTTCCAGCTTCATTTCCTGGCGCAGTGACTCGGTAAAGCCACGAACTGCGAATTTAGCCGCGTTATAAGCGCTTTGCTTGGGTACGCCAATAAGTCCGAACACGCTGGAAATATTCACCACGTGACCATCCCCGGAGGCGATCAGGTGCGGCAGGAAGGCCCGGGTACCATGGGCCACCCCCCAGAAATCGATGTCCATGATCCACTTGAAGTCATCGTCGGTCATCTCCCGCACAGATGCGGACAGGGCAACGCCGGCGTTGTTAATCACCAGGTTCACCTGGCCGAAATCCCTGGCGACCTGCTCAGCATGAGCGTAGATGGCATCCCGGTCTGAGACATCCAGGGTATAGGTGCGAACTTCCGCCCCGCTACAGCCAGCTGCGGTTTCCGCAAGGCCTGTCTCGTTGACATCGGAAAGCGCCAGGCGACAGCCCTTTTCCGCCAGTGCCACGGCCAGCGCCCGGCCTATGCCGGAACCCGCGCCGGTAACCACGGCTACCCTGTTGTTCAGATCTTTCATGAACGATGACCTCTTGTTGTGCGATGTGTTGCTTACTCTAACAGGTGTCGGGCCGCTGGATATGGCAAAAGCGCGCCTATGACCGGGGCATTCGGGCCACCCGATACCCGGGGTTCAGCAACACCACGAATATCGTGACTCCGTCCCCACGAATGTGCACAATCCGGGACGACGTTGGCCGGGTTTGGTTACAATCTCCTGGCCAACCCTTTTTCCTGTCACTAGTGGATGTTGCTGTATGGAATGGAGTCTCACGCATTTCTGGCTGATACTCGCCCTCGTATTGAGTCTCGCAGAACTGACGTCTGGTGTGCTGGTGCTACTGGCACTGGGGATCGCAGCTGCTTTAACGGCGCTGTTGACCGCTCTCGGCGCGCCTTTCGAATGGCAACTGGTCGGTATGGGCGTGTTTTCGGGCATTCTGGTACCCATTGCCATTCGCTGGATCAAACCGAGGTTTTCCCCCAAGGGTGTCGCTTACGGGACAACCGGCACCGGCGTCGAGCAGGGCAAGCAGTATCGCACGCTGAAGCGCGATTTTGACGGCGCCAGTGGCATCAAGGTCAACGGCGACTTCTATCGCCTGCGTACCAGCGATACCGGCATGACCGAACTGCCCGCAGGCACCGAGGTTACTTTCGAACGTTTTGACGGCACCACTGCCGTTGTTCACACGATCACTAAAAAGGAGCAGTAAACATGGAAAACGTGGTTTCCCCGGGGCTGGTGATCAGCCTTATTTTCGTCGTCATTGGCATTTTCATCATCGCCAAGGGCCTGGTGATTGTGCGCCAGTCCGAAGTGATGGTGATCGAGCGGCTAGGGTCATTCAATCGCATACTGGAGAGTGGTGTTAACATCATCATCCCCTTCATTGAGCGCCCGCGCGCCATCACCATGACCCGCTACGTGCGCATCGGCGACGAGTATCATCCAAGCAGCAGTTTCGAAACCCGCATTGACCGCCGCGAAACCGTCATGGACTTCCCCGGACAGCCGGTGGTAACCACCGACAACGTCACCGTAAACATCAACGGCGCGCTTTACTACCAGATTATCGACCCACGCCGTGCGGTTTACGAAGTGGCCAACATGAGCCAGGCGGTCGAGGTTTTGGCCAAAACCACCCTGCGCTCCGTGGTGGGTAAGATGGAGCTGGACAAGCTGTTTGAATCCCGTAGCGAAGTGAACAACGCCATCCAGGCCGAAATGGAAGAAGCGGCGTCAAAGTGGGGTGTGAAGCTGACTCGCGTTGAAGTTCAGGACATCAGCATGCCGGAAGAGGTGGAAGAAGCCATGCGCCTGCAGATGGCCGCCGAGCGTAAGCGTCGCGCCACGGTGACCGAGGCCGAAGGTGAGAAGTCCGCCGCTATTGCCATGGCCCAGGGCCAGCGGGAATCCGCCATTCTCAACGCTCAGGGCGACAAGGAATCTGCCATCCTGCGTGCCCAGGGTGAGCAGGAATCCATTCGCCTGGTCTTGAGTGCCATGGGTGACACCGAAGAGAACAAGCAGACCGTTATCGGCTATTTGCTGGGGCAAAGCTACATCAAGGTACTGCCGAACATGGCCAAGGAAGGGGAACGGGTCTTCGTGCCCTACGAGTCATCCGCCCTGCTGGGTTCCATGGGCATGTTCCGGGAACTGGCAGGCAGCCCCGAAGACATCGTGCGCCAGAGCGTGAAACAGGATGGCCTGCGCGGTGGCATGGTGGCGTCAGCCGGCAACAGCTAGAACATCCGGACACTCAGCGGCTTCGGCAACCTCTATTCCAGGAGGTTGTCGAGGGGCCGCTGATAACCCGGCGCAAACACTTCCAGGAAATACATCACTTCCGGCAGGGCGTCATCCTCCAGCTTTTTCAGGATGTGACCCGCCGCAGGCTCAAACTCCTTGTTGCCCGCCTGTATCTCAGCCTGGCATTTCAACAACGCCGAGAGCCGGTCGGCCGCCTTGATCAATTCCTTCTCCTCCTGCTCCCATCCGGATTCGCGAACATAGGGCGCAAAATCCTCCTGCAGGTCCGCCGGTAGCAGCGCCAGTAGCTCGGCCTCCGCCTTGTGCTCGATGTCTCCGAACGCTTCCCGCATAACCTGCGAATGATATTTGACCGGTGTCGGCATATCGCCTGTAATAACCTCTGTGGCATCGTGGTAGAGCGCTGCGGCAGCGATCCGGTCAGCGTTGACCTGCCCGCCAAAATGCCGGTTACGGATAATCGCAAGCGCATGGGCCAGGGTAGCCACCTCCCAGGAATGAGTGGCGACATTTTCCTCAATGGCGTTGCGCATCAGCCCCCATCGCTTGATCCACCGCAGGCGAGACACATAGGCAAAGAAATGACTGAGAGGGCGTTTCATAATGGGCGCTTCACGTTTTGCATGAGTTTATTGTTGGCCTCTTTTGACTAAGATTAAACAGTGGTAATGTGAATGGACGTTCAAATCTTGATGCCGGGAAGCACTCTACCTTGAAACACCAACTCGGATTAAAGCGCAGACATCCGCTGAAAGTCACCCTTCTGATACTGGGCTTAACGCTGACTCTCGGCGTTACAACCACTGTTTCGGCCCAGACCAACATCGCTGTCGGCGTCTATAATTTCCCTCCGGTGGCCAGTGTGAACAGTGAAAACAAGGTGGAGGGCTTACTCGGTGACCTGTTAAGAGAGCTGGATTCAACAAACGACAAGGTCACGTTCCGGATTGTCTACACTTCCCCAAAACGCAGACACCTAGATTTCCACGCCGGATTGTACGACGTTATTTTCTTTGAGAACCCGAGTTGGGGCTGGGAAAACCTGCCTGTTAACGCTACCCGACCAATTCTGATGGACGAAGACGTCTATGTCGCCCTCAACAAACCCGGCCGTGACCAAAGCTTCTTTGACAACGTCACCGAGCGACAGCTCGTTGCTATCTCGGGCTATCACTATGGCTTCGCCGGCCTGTCTACGGATAACGCCGAGCTTGAGAAACGATTCAATATCGAGTTCTCCCATAGCCACAGCCGTAATCTTGACCTGATCAAGGCGGACCGTCCGTCACTGGCCGAAGTGGCTGTGGTCAGTCGCTCCTATCTTCAGAGCCACCTGAACGACAACCCCGAGGACAGTGACAGGTTCCTGGTGTCCGATACCCCCGATCAGACCTATCTCCTCCATATCATGGCACGGGACAACGGCCCCATCGACGCAACCACATTGGAGCAACTGCTGTCGCCGCTGTTCAAAGACGGGCGGTACCAGCAATTTGTCGATAAACGCGACCTCCAGTTGCCGCCGGGCATCCCCGAGCCAGCAGCGCCTTGATCCCAGCCGCTGTCACCGCACATCCAGCTCAAAGCTGACGGTGACAGTGCCGGCCTCATCGGCCGTCGCGTCGCGCACAGGGTCAAGCAGGTATACCTGATTTTCTGATGCTCCATGCTCCTGCAGCATTTGCTCCCGGAGCCATACGCCTCGGGATGTTGCCAGGTTGCCCAAAGCCTCCGGTGGCAGTTCCACATCGGCTATCAGTCGCTTCACCAGCGCCTGCTCCCATTCCTGTTTGCCGGGTTCTACGTTCCCGCCGGCAACGTCGTTTCGGAAAGCTTCCACCGACGCCACGTAATCCGAATCCGCGTACGCCTGCTCAAGCCGAGCGATACGTGTAGACGCGGAAGCTCCATCCGCTATGCCCAGTTGCTCGAACAGTTTCTGCCGCCGTAACGCGTCTCCGTCTGCCTCTGGTGCGACCGCTCCACGAACATTGAGCGCCAGACCAGGGCGTTCATTCAAGGCCTTGCCCAGTGCCTCCAGCTTGACGCCTTCCCCATCGGCAAGCTCGGTGCGCCCCGCTTCAAAACGCACATTGCCCAGTTCTTCTCCCGACAGGCCCGCAAAATCCGCAATCGAACCCAGCATGCTGAATGGCGACGTGGCGGCTTTGGCAACGAGGTTTACGAATGTCCTCATGACAACCTGACCGATACTGAAGTCCGGGCTTTCCAGATCTCCGCTGATGGGCAGGTTGATATCGATGACACCCTGCCGGTCACGCAGCAACGCCAGACCAAGCTTGACCGGTGCACTGACGGCCTCGTCACTCGGAACGGGGCCTCCAAGCTCCAGCCGATCCAGGATGACGCTGTTGGCAGCATCCAGACGGCTGCCGGAAAACTCATAATCCAGATCAAGCTTGAGCTTGCCACTGTCCACGCTGTATCCCAGGTAACGGCCAAAATACGGTGACAGCATGGGCAGTGACACGTTCTCCATGGTCAGCTTCAGATCGCTGGTATCATCGGTGCCCAGGGCGCCCACGGAACCATCCAGCGTCATGGTTGCCACATCGCCAACCCGCCCCTGGATCGAGATCTGGCCCTGTTGCGGCGCCACATTGCTAAGCCCGGTTACCGAGCCGCGCAACTGGTCGAACCGAGTTGCGAATGTCGGGTCCAGGGTCCGATCGGTGTATGAGATGGCACCTTCTTCCAGCATCAGTTGGCCAATGCGGAAGATGAAGCCGGGTTCGCCGTCGCTACTGGTTGTTTCTCCAGCTGGCGCGGATTCGTCCGACGGCGAGGACCTGACAATCCGTTCAACATTATGAGTGCCGTTGCTGTCACGGACCACGTTCACCGCAGGACCCACCAGGGTAATGGTGCCAATCTGCAGCCGTGCCGGCGCGACGTTGTACTCCAATGGTTCCAGGCGCACGCTCTGCCAGCGGATCAGGGGCTGATCGCTGTCGCCAAGACGCATATCCAGGGAGGCCACCTCGCCAGTGCCGCTAAAGGTACCCGTCAGCGGGTCTTGCTGTTGATCGAGATCCAGATTGCCATCGACAGACAACAGGCCATCCCTGACATCCAGGTTCGCCGCCTGGTTGATATAGGCGCCAAACTGCGACAGGGCAATCCCGCTGCCAGACAGCCCGGCTTCCAGCGTGAAAGGTGCCAACGTGGCCTGACCATTGATCGACAGTTTCCCACCACCGTTCAGCGCACCACTGGCGTTGTAATTGACCGGTTCCTCCAGGCGATGGGAGATCTCATCGATGCTGATCGACAGGTCCTCAAGGACCAGTTCGGCGGGCAGTTGCGGCTGCTCGTCCCGCCAACTGACGGCGCTGTTGGCCAGTTCCACGCCGGCCACCGTCCAGCGGAAAGGCGCTCCTGTGCCAGTGTCGTCACCACCTGATTCGTCCGCACTATTCTGAAGTGGCGCCAGAAGATTGAGCTGGCCGTTCGCATCACGGAGCAGTGACAGGCTGACACCATCGATGTTCACGGTGCCAGTGGACAGCTCCTGCTCGTTAAGCCCGAAACGGATATTACCCACGCTCAGACGGTTCGCGCTCAGCAGCCCATCATCGGCATCAGCCTCAACGCCGAGATCGACATCGTCGATCGTGAGCTGACCCTCCGAGGTGGTCAGATACAGTTCACCGGCAGAACGCAGTTCGTACTGCGAGCTAAGGGTCACACTGCCGTTACGAAGCTGATAGGGAAGATAGGGCTTGAGAAAATGCTGCAGGGTTTCGTGGGACACGTCACCCAGTTTGAGGAACCCTTTTGAATAGAGAGGGGCGATACTCAGACTGCCTTCCCACTCAATAGTCTGGCTGCCGACTGCCGCCAGCAGGTAATAGTTGCTGTCGGCGTCCTCACGGGGCCAGGTAGCCAGATCGTTCAATGCCAGATCCAGAGGCGTAACCCGGAACTCTTCCTCGCCTTGCTGGCTGAAATCCCGGAACAGCAGTTCGCCACCCGAGACCCTGATCCGGTCAAAATAGATTCTGGGCGGTTCTCCGGAATCCGCCTCCTCGGGCGCCGGTTGTTCGCTACCCGGATTATGGGCCTGCCAATCCCGGGCGAAGTTGACACTGTAGTCCTCCAGCAAATCCAGGCGAACGTAAGGGTCTTCCAGTTCGATGTCCTGCAGCGCGACAATTCCGGTGAGCAATCGCCAGACGCCGAGGTTGGCGTAAAGGCTGTCAAAGGCAACCACCGGTTCGCCTTCAGCGTCCCTGGCCTCCAGGCCGACGGCTTCAACGCTCATGGCGAAGGGGTTCACCTGGACCTCTTCAATCTCGGCCTTCCACCCCATGTGTTGTTCCAGCCGCTCCGGCAGCGTTCGCTCCAGCCACCACGGCAATAGCGCAAACCCGGCGATGGCATAGATCACCACCAGAACCAGTACCACTATCGAGATATTTCTGGCAGACAATCGTCGTTTGCGGTTCGCAGGCACCGAGCTCTCCTTGTTGTCCATTGCTGACAGGCGCGATCTGTCGCCAATCTATCCACCAAGGATAGCCCGCCGGTGACCGGTTTGTCAGCCGGATAGGTTGATGAGGAGGGTGATGAGGAAGGTGATGGGGGGTTATAGAGGGTGATGGACTGACATGGGGCAACGAACCCGATATTCTGTTTTCACCATATCAGGCAATGAAATCCCTCATTCAGGAAACCCGGATGGATATTAGCGATATGCGCCGAGACTTCGAAAGCGAAGGCCTTGAGCGCGATGCCCTTGATGACAACCCCGTCAGACAATTCCAGGTCTGGTTCGAGGATGCCCGTGAGGCCGGCATTCTCGAGCCCAATGCCATGTCACTGGCCACCTCAGGCGGAGACGGCATGCCCGACATACGGACCGTCCTGTTGAAATACTTCGACGACGCCGGTTTCGTGTTCTATACCAACTACGGCAGCCGCAAGGCCCACGAAATGGCAGAGAATCCAAAAGCCGCCCTGCTGTTCCCCTGGATCGGGCTGAACCGCCAGGTGCGGATTCAGGGCCATGTAGAAAAGGTCAGCAAATCCGAATCCCTGAGGTACTTCACCTCTCGCCCCCGGGGCAGCCAGATTGGTGCCTGGGTATCGGAACAGAGCAGGGCGATCAACTCCCGCGGTTTGCTGGAACAGAAAGTGGCCGAGATGAAACGCCGGTTCAAGGACGGGGCGATCCCGCTACCCGATTTCTGGGGCGGTTACCGCGTGGTGCCGGAACGAATCGAGTTCTGGCAGGGGCGACCAAGCCGCCTGCATGACCGCTTTGAATACGTCAGGCAGGACGATGGCTGGCACATCGACCGTCTACAGCCGTAACCCGCACGGCTCCACCAACCTCAGGCGAGAAGGCAGGACTATGGACAATCAACAACGCTGTCCCTGGTGTGGCGATGACCCACTATACGTTCACTACCACGACACCGTATGGGGCCGCCCCGAATACGACGACCTGGCGCTGTTTGAGAAGCTGTGCCTGGACGGCCAGCAGGCGGGCCTGAGCTGGATCACCATACTCAAGAAACAGGACAACTACCGCGCCGCCTACGACCATTTCGACCCTGAAAAAATCGTCCGTTATGACGAGGCCAAAGTCGACGCCTTGATGCAGGACAGCGGCATCGTCCGTAACCGCCTGAAAGTCGAGTCCATCATTCGCAACGCCCGGGGCTACCTGGAGCTACGGGATCAGGGCCACTCGTTCAGTGACTTCCTGTGGTCGTTTGTCGGTGGAGAGCCTATCCAGAATCACTGGCAGCGTTTTGCCGACGTGCCGGTTTACACGCCCGAGGCCGAAGCCATGTCCAAGGCACTGAAAAAACGCGGCTTCAACTTTGTGGGGCCCACCATTGTATATGCCTTCATGCAGGCCACGGGCATGGTCAATGACCACCTCGTTCAGTGCCCTCAACACGCCGCCTGCCGTGAGCTCGCGGACAATGTCTGACTATTATTTCCTCGGCGTTACACGACTGGAATGATCCCAAACGATCCGTTGCTCGTAAGTCCGTGGGTAGCACATCATCCCCGCGTTTTACGGTGAGAGTCATACGGTGAGAATAACCCTGGAAGAACTCAGGCAGTCGATCAACCCGGCCATTGAGTTGGTGGGCGCGGAGCCCGCCGCTATCGAACCAATGAGGATTCGGGTTCAGGGGAAGCACTCGTGATTGCCGTCGCCAGACTGGCGATCGTCGTGGGCATTGGCGGGCTGCTGCCTTTCCTTGCCGCCATTTTCGGACTCTTTGCGTTGCCTGAACAGAGCCTGGCCATCTCCCGCTATTTCTACCTGTACAGCGCGGGCATTCTGGCCTTTATGGCGGGCATCTACTGGCCACTGGCCATGCAGCTTGAGAATCGCTGCTACCCGATTTCCCCCCTGGTAACCATGTTGTTGAGCCAAGTGTTCTTCATCACCGCCGGCATTGGTCTGCTGCTGCCCATTGCCGGCCAGATCCTGGTTTACACGCTGGCCTATGTCGCGCTGTATGTGGTCGACGCTCGCTGGATGAGGGGTTATTGGCCGGACTGGTATCTGAAGTTGCGGCTGGGACTGACAGCTGTTGTCCTGGCGTGCCAGGTAGCGGCGGGCGCCTGGTTCATTCTGGCCCAGGGCTAAGCCGGTCGATACCGGCCCTGAATACTAGCCCCGGAGCTCGTCGTTAGGGTCGATAAAACGGCCCCGTAACTTTTTCAGGGCGCTTTTCTCTATCTGCCGCACCCGCTCCCGGCTTATTCCCAGGTCATCGGAGATCACCTGCAGGGTTTCCGGTTCTGGGAGACCCAGGCCGTAACGCCTGGCCAGGACATCCTTTTCCCGCGAACTCAATTCCGCCAAGAGAGCGGTCAGTGTCCGTTTGCGGTCACGCTGGGCCATGTCGTGGTCCGGCGCGGACTGATCGTCTGCACTGAGACTGTCACCCAGCGTAATGCCACCCTCCATGCCCACCGGCAGATCCACCGACACTTCCAGACTGGCCAGCGCCCGCAGCTCACCAATGCGGGAAGGCGACACCTCAATCTCCCGCGCCAGTTCGGTCTGCGATGGTGTGCGGCCCAATGTCTGGTGCAGTACCAGGGATTTTTTCTGCAACAGGCGGATTTCATCGGCCACGTTTTCAGGGGTATGCACAAGCCGGGTTCCACGCTTCATGCACCGCTTCACCTCTTCGCTGATCCACCAGTAGGCATAGGTCGAGAAACGAAAGCCCTTGGTAGGATCAAACCGCTCCACGGCCTTGATCAGACCGACATTGGCATCCTGAATGACATCCGACATGGGAATGCCGCGGTTGGCGTAGCGCCGTGCGATGTGCACCGCGAGCCGGAGATTGCTGCGAATCAGCCGCTGACGACTTGCGGTGGCGAGATGGTAGGCACGACGACACCGCCTCGAAAAAGCACAGGCGTCGCCCAGGCTTCCAACCACTTCGCGGAATGTCTGAGGGGTGCCTTCCGGCAAGGCAAGCTCGGTAGATATGATCCGATAGCAGAAGGTCAGGCGCCGTGAAAGTCGGCGCTCGCCCTCATTGGTGAGCAATTCGTAACGGGACGCATCCCTGAAGTACAGCCCTACCAGGGATTCCGTTTCGCCGGAATGGGCTATGGTCGGAGACGGCCCCGGGCTCTGAACGTCAGTCATGGCACAGGTTCCGATCGCGAATTTCCAGAGAATACGCGCGGAACAGCGTCATGGATCCCCCGTTGCCGGGGGCACAGACTGTCCGTTGTGGCAATTACCGACGTAGAGAAACCAGCAGGTTACGCTGCAACGATCGCGTACTCGTGGTTGTGAGGCTCAATCAGCGCGCCATGAAGCGCCACAATGGTCTTCTCATAGGCGTCTTCGTCCACTACGAACTGGATGTCCACCTGCCGCATGCACTGGTGCAGGGCCAGAACGCTGATATCCTCGTCCGCCAGGGCCTTGACTGACCGAGCCAGGATGCCCGACACCTTGATATCGCTGCCAATGGCAGACACGATCGCCACCTTGCGAGTGCTGATTTCGGCGTTGGGAAATTCGTCTTTCAGCGCCCTGACCACCCGTTTGACGTGTTTGAGCGTACTGTCCACGTAGTGGGTAATGGTGTTGGCGTTGGTGTCCTTGGATACGAAACGCACCTTGAAGCGACCCAGCACTTCCAGAATGCGACGGTCGGAACCGGGCTCACCCTGCATGTCCTGATCGAACACCTCAATGGCAAACACGCCTTTGTTACCCGCGATGATCTCTACCTGAGGCTTCTCACTGACGTAGTCGCCGGTGATCAGGGTACCGGTGTGCTCCGGCTCGAAGGTGTTCATCACCCGCAGCGGAATCTCGTTCTGACGCATGCCCTTGCCAGCGCGCGGGTGGATCGCTTCCATACCGAGGTTCGCCAACTGGTCAGCAACGTCATAGTTGGTGCGCCCCAGGGGGACGACCTTATCCGCACCGACAATGTTGGGGTCCGCGGAACTGAGGTGGTATTCCTTGTGGATGATCGCTTCGCGGGCGTTGGTAATCACCGCGACCCGGCTGAAGGTCATCTCGCTGTAGCCCCGGTCGAAGGTACGCATCAGGCCTTCCTTGCACTGGGCATACCCCGTCACGATCGGCAGCTCACGGCTCAGGTCCACCGCGTCGAATGCCTGCTTGAGCTTTTCATCCAGCGGCAGCAGTTCATTGTCGCGCCACCCGGTCAGGTCCACGAACCGCGCATTGATGCCTTCCTGCTGAAGCTTCAGGGCAGTGTTGAAGGCACTGTGGGCCTCACCGATACCGGCCAGCATTTCACGAACCGTCAGCAGATGCTCCTCAAGCTGGAACTGCCCGTAGGAACACAGACGTTGCAAATCAATCAGGCAGCCGCGAACGCCTTCGATGCGGTCGGTGATGAACTGGTCCGCCTGCTGCTTGAGCATGGGGTCCGGGAACAGCTCGCCATTGATGTCGGTCAGGAACTGGATCAGTTTGGTGAGGTCGTCGCCCCAGGCCCAGTCCGACTCGGCATCGGCGAACAGGGCATAGACACCCGGTTCTCCGGTTTTCTTGTGCTCCAGCAATTCGTCGGTGACACCGCCATAGGCGGAGACCACGAAGATGCGCTGGTACAGGTCGTCCTTGGAGCGCCCGCCGAGAATGATGTTGTCGCGCACCGCCTCATAATTGCTCATGGAGGTGCCGCCGATTTTCTCTACGGTATGTTGTTCGCTAGTCATAATGTTACCGTCGTTATCCTGCAGAATGAGTGTCGGGAGATGGCAGGCGTCTCAGGACGCCTTGCTCATTCCCTCCTGCATGATTTCGTCCACGCTTTGACCTAGAAGTTTAGCACCTTTGCGCAGATCGTCCTCGCTGGTGGTCAGCGGCATCAGGCATTTGATCACTTCGTCATTGGGGCCGCTGGTTTCAATAATCAGGCCCTTCTCAAAGGCGCGACCGGTGATCTTGTCCGTCACTTCAGCGTCGGTGGCTTCAATGCCACGCATCATGCCCCGGCCTTTCATCCTGAACTCGCCCGGGTACTTGTCACAGATTGCCTGCAGCCCTTCAGCCAGAACCTCGGTCTTGGCTTTCACTTCATTGGCAAAGGCATCGTCTTTCCAGTAGGTCTCGACCGCTGCGCGGGCGGTTACAAAGGCCATGTTGTTGCCCCGGAAGGTGCCGTTGTGCTCGCCCGGCCCCCAGACATCAAGCTCCGGCTTGAACAGCACCAGGGCCATCGGCAGGCCGTAACCGCTCAACGACTTGGATACCGTTACGATATCCGGCTTGATGCCCGCAAATTCGAAACTGAAGAACTCGCCGGTACGGCCGTTCCCTGCCTGGATATCGTCGACGATCAACAGAATGTCGTACTTTTTGCACAGCTTCTCGAGGCCCTGCAGCCATTCAGCGCGGGCGGCGTTCAATCCGCCTTCGCCCTGGACCGCTTCAACGATGACCGCTGCCGGCAGTTCAAAGCCGGAGGAGCCGTCGGACAACACCTTGTCCATGATTTCCAGGGTATCTACGTTCTCACCCAGGTAGCCGTCATAGAACATGAAGTCCACATTCCCCAGCGGGGTGCCAACGCCACCACGGTGGTGCTTGTTACCTGTGGCCGCGACCGCGCCCATGGTGACGCCGTGGAAGCCATTGGTGAAGGACACGATGCCATTGCGGCCTTTCACCTTGCGAGCCAGTTTCAGGGCCGCTTCCACGCAGTTGGTGCCGGTAGGACCGGTAAACTGCATTTTGTAGTCCAGGCCACGGGGGTCCAGGATGTGCTTCTTGTACGACTCAATGAAATCGTGCTTGGCGGTGGTAAACATATCCAGGCCCTGGCTGACACCGTCGCTTTCAATGTACTCGAGCAGCGCTTTCTTGAGAATGTCGTTGTTGTGGCCATAGTTCAGTGACCCGGCGCCGGCCAGGAAGTCCAGGTATTCCTTGCCATCTTCGGTGTACAGGTGCGCGTTCTTGGCACGGTTAAAGATCACCGGAAAGGCACGGGAATAAACGCGTACTTCGGATTCGGTCGACTTGAAAAGTTCCATTGTCTTGCCTCTTAGCATGTCAGGTTCGAGGTAACTGTGCGGTAGCACGTTGGTTGAAGCCGTTGTGACAGATTCACCTCAGCAATCTGCCGGCTAGTCCAAACAGGGGGATCGGTCGTTCGGGAAGGCTGCTACGCCGTCTTTGTGAAAGGCCCGATGCGGAGCAGGAACTCGGAGTCGTGCTTGCCGCCAAAGTGGGTGTCTTTCTCAAAGTGCTCGTGGTAAGTCAGTTCAGCACCCATGTCACGGGCAAAGGACCGGAACAGCGCCCAGGAAGCCTCATTGTCTTCAGTGATGGTGGTTTCCATGTGGGTCACGTCTTTACACGCGTCCCTGGCCACAATCGCCTTCAACATCCGCTTGGCAAGACCTTGCCCACGACCTTTCTCGTGAACGGCCACCTGCCAGACAAAAACGGTTTCGGGCTGTTGGGGGGGAATATATCCGGAAATAAAGCCGACCAGATCGCCGTCTATCTCCGCGGCCACGCCGGTTTCGGCAAAATGGCTGCACTGCAGGAGGTTGCAGTAGATCGAGTTAGGGTCCAGCGGTGGGCATTGTGCCACCAACTGGTGAAGCCTGTAGCCATCATCCTTGACCGGCGTGCGGAGGGTGATGGCGGTGGTATTCGAGCCTTCTGATGTCATAACGTGATCGATTCGCCTCAAAAAGTTAGCGTTAAATTATATAGACCACAAAATATATTTCAAGTCGGCGCTCCGGGGCCGCCAGCCCCGATGGCTACCTCTCACCTTCAGAATAGACATTATTACACCAACCGCCAGTGACAAATTCGTTACCCTATAGGGGCCCTTCCAGGGGGAAACGTAATATCGTCTGCGGTTATCGAAGTCCCTCCAACGATCCGGTCCCGGTACGACACAGCGGCGGCCGAACCCGCCGGCCAGAGCCGGTCAAACTGCGTTAACCAGGCGTCGACGTCATAGTCCACGGGCAACAGTGAGACATTCAGGCCCTGCCGCTCAAGACCGGCAACCGGCTCAGCCACGGGGCTCGCCAGACCGATCCGGGTGATCAACCCACGGGGGTCCTGCCGCAGATTCCCCATTCCGGCTGCCCCGTTGTTGGCAACCACACAACGTCGCTCGTTCACCATTCCCGACCACAGTACTGGCAGGCAGGTGTGGGTGGAGACAATTACATCAGCACCGCTGGCCAGGAACCACTCCGTCAGCTTCGCCTCGTTACCAGCTACAAAGGATTCATGGGCCAACCCCCAACCGGCGAGGGACTCCGGATCGCCGTGAATCACCAAAACCTTTAGGCCTCCAAATATCAGGCAACGGTAGCGGGGTAAGAGGGATAACCGCGCCTGAATATCGGAATGCTCCCCGGCCACCCCCTGCAGCCGCTCCATAATGGCGTTGGAACGTGCCACGACGCCCTCATCCACGAAATCCGGATAGGCACAACCGCAGCCGGCGCCATCATTGGGGTTGGCCAGTTCATAATCCACGTTGCCCAGGCTGACGGTGTGCTCCAGCACCCGATTGTTGATCTCCCGGAACAGCCCGTCGGTGGCGTTAAACCAGTTAAAATCCCCGTTAAACACCAACGTCACCCGGCGGCCCTGTCGCTCCTCCGCCCGTGCCAATCGCTCGATTTCATCCAGGGCAAGGGGGTTTCCGTACAGGCCACCGATAACATACAGCACGTCCCCGGCCACCTGTTGCGGCTCAGCACACAGCGACGCCGGATCGTAGCGATACGCCAGCGGACAACTCCGGCCCTCGGTCACGACACCACCTCCTAAACCTCCCCGGCCGCCAGAGAGCGCCCGGCAAGTCGGCGGACGACCAGCGGCACAAAGAAACCGGCGGTGCAGATCAGGAAGCCGTAGGCGTTTACACCCAGCAGCATGGCGTATTTGCCGTCACCGATGGCCCAGCTGGCGGGAATCAGCCCCGTTGCCAGCAGCACACCCAGGCCCAGGCCGGTCCAGAAACTGAGATGGAAGCTCCAGGGCGACCAGCGGGTAAAACCGTAAAACAGGAACACCGGTGCCAGCCCCATCACCATGGTGCCGGAAATGGTGGTGGCCTTGAGAATATCGGTGCCGGCAAACATCGGCAGGTTACCCAGCAGCGCGAACACAATCATGATCACTGCACCCACGCGAACGCTCGGCAAGCGGTCTTTGGCACGTTTCGCCAGCCGTGGCAGATCCACCGCCAGGGACTTGGCCAGTGAGCTGAAGGTGGAATCCAACGTGGAGCCGGCGGAGGTCATCATCACCACACTCATGAAGAAGAGCGCCGCCAACCCAAGCGATTGCCCGACAGCCGCGGGCGCATTACCCATGGCCTCAATGCCATTGAGTCGGGCGTGAACACCGACGAGGCTGAAGATAAACACCGCCACAAAGCCCAACAGTCCGGCCACCACGAAGCTCTTCAGCATGGTCTTTTCCTTGTTCACGAAGCCGCGGTCGGTTAACACCGGATCGTGGAAGGGGTAGCTGAACATCTGCAACAGCGCGACGAGCAACAGGTCAAAGCCGGCATTGAGCTTGAACTCACCGGCGGTGAGCAGGGCACTGGTGTCATTGGCCGGCACAATCAGGAACAGCACCGCACCGACAAAGAACACAAACACGAACGCCTGAATCACATCCGTGAAGATCGACGACCGCAGGCCACCTTTCAGGCTGTAGGCGAGGGTAAAGACGGTAAACAGCATCGCCGCGGAGTAATACTCCCACTCACCCGGCAGCCCGAAATAGCCACCCACCACGGCGGTGTTACTCCAGACTTCGTTATACAGACGGATCAGGATGGCCGCCGCAAACGCCAGACTGGCCAGCCGGCCAAAGCGCGACGTGAGGAAATCCTGCAGGCTGCGGGCACCGGTCTGGGTCCGAATCAAATAGATGATGTAGCCAGCCACGGGAATCGACAGCCAGTAACTGGCGTACGCCAGACCGCCGGTGACACCATAAGCAGCCCCCAGGTTGGCCGCGTTGGTCACCGACTTGGCAAAGATCCAACTGATGAAAATACTCGCCGTCAGCGACCACTGACTTACCGGGTTACCCTGATCATCCGCACCTTTATAGAACGAATTGGCGTTTTTGCTCTTGGGCGACAACACATACATCACTACCCCATAAACCACCAAAAACCCCCAAAACAGGGTCGCTTCCGTGAAATTCATCGTCTGTCTTTTCCTCGTCCGTTCTTTGTTCTAATCCAGCGAATTGCAGTCATTCAACCGCGGTCTGGGGGTGGTGTTTTATTTCCGCCAGGAAAAAGGTGTCTGAGCAAAGCGAGTTCTTTTTCTCAAGGAAATAAAACACCACCCCCAGACCGCCAACTCCCAGCAACCAGTCCTAAAAAAGAATCACCCAGGCGCCGAACAACTAGCCCCAAACCGATAACAGGCAAAACACCGGTGATGCCGCAACATAATCCGCTCATCCATGCTCTCCGCCAGCGTCCCGCCAAGGTCATACTGCGGATCGTCATCCACCAACGTACAGGCATACACCCGCACCTGGTCATCCCGCTTCACCAGCATGCGCGTATAAGTGCACATGAAGTGCGACCGCGCCTCTTTGGTGGGGTATTTCTCCATGCAGGTTTCGGTAATCTCCGGGCTGCCGTCTTCTGAGCCGGGCGTCCCCAGATCAGGGAACGCGGTGAATGCCAGCGTTTCAGGAATGCCCCAGTCCCGCAGAATCTCGCGGAAAGCCGCTTCCACATCTGCCGAAATCTCCTCCGGATCGGTCTGGCGAGCAATCGATACCTGAAAACCCTGGTCGACCAGCCAGCGAATACCCTCCAATGCCTTATCGAAACTGCCTTCACCCCGGTCCACGTCATGCCGGGCCCGGTCAGGAAAATCCAGGCTGACGCGAAAATGGATCGGGTAGGCGTTGTCCAGTAACGGCAGCACCTGATGACGGCGTTTGAGCAGTGGATCCGTGGCATTGGTCAGGACAAAGCAGGGACGGTGCTGGCTGGCGTAATCGAGGATATTGATGAAATCCTTGATCACGAAAGGCTCACCGCCGGTGAAGGAGAACTGCTCCACCCCCATATCCAGGGCTTCGTGAATAAAGGGTTTCACGTCGCTCAACTTCATGCCCGGAATACGGCCATCACCGGGGTGTGACCCTTCCAGGCAAAACGGGCAGGCCAGGTTGCAGGCGGTGCCGGTATGAATCCACAGTTCCTTGAGCTTGTCGGAATCAATGTAGCCGCGCGGGTCGCCGTTGCGGGTGTGGGTCCAGCTGTCGCGGGCCCTCGGTTCCAGCACTTCCACAGCGGGAATACGTCTTTCGGCGGTTTGGGTCAGGGGCATAGCTGCTCCGTGTTGACGATGAATCTATGAGTGCCAAAAAAGGTGCAGGCCCTGTAACACCTGCACTTATTCTGTTTTACGTTGTTACTTCCCGGCCGGCCTTGTCGCCGGTCTGTTTGCCACGGCGCCAGCCGTGAAGTTTCTCAAGCAGTTTGAGAATACCCTGGGGTGCGTGTTCGCGCTTCCACTCTCCAGCGGCATACTTGGCTGATTCGTTCCAGGTCGGGTAAGGGTGGATAGTGCCCAGAATTTTGTTCAGGCCCAGGCCGTGCTTCATGGCCAGAGTGAACTCGGCCAGTATCTCGCCGGCGTGCACACCTACCACGACGGCACCCAGAATCTTGTCCTTCCCTGGCGGCGTGAGCACCTTGATAAAACCGTAATCCTCACTCTCAGCAATGGCACGGTCCAGGTCGTCCAGGCCATAGCGGGTGACTTCGTAAGCCACACCTTTTTCCTTGGCTTCGGCCTCGCTAAGGCCGACCCTGGCCACTTCCGGCGAGGTAAAGGTCACCCAGGGCATCACCCGGTAATCCACCTGGAAACGCTTGAACTCGCCAAACAGACCGTTCACTGCCGCGTACCAGGCCTGGTGAGCCGCCGCGTGGGTGAACTGATAGGGCCCGGCCACATCGCCACAGGCGAAGACGTTGGGGAAGCGCATGCTCATGTCTTCTGCCACTGGCACAGTGCCATTGGGCAGGGTTTCCACCCCAATCTTTTCCAGCCCCAGGCCGTCAGTTCGAGCGGCACGACCAACAGCAACCAGAACCTGGTCAAACACGATCCTCACGCGCTCGCCGTTGAACTCGCAGTAGGCCACCTTTTCTCCGTCCTCGACAGCGAACTCCTTGGCGGCGTGGTTAAGCCGCAGATCAATGCCATCCTGTTCAAACTGTTTCCGGATGACCTCGGAGACATCGGCGTCTTCCTTGGCCAGCAAACGCTCGCCCATTTCCACCTGGATCACCTTGCTGCCAAGCCTCGCAAAGGCATGGGCCAGTTCCGAGCCAATGGGGCCGCCACCAAGTACCAGCAAGCGCTCAGGCTGGGTCTGCAGGGACCATAGATTGTCCGATGTCAGCGGCTCCATGTCCGCCAAACCGGGAATGGGCGGCACTGCCGGCTTGCCCCCAGTGGCCACCACAATACTGCGCGCGGTCAGGCGCTCGGTGTGACCGTCGCTATGGACCACTTCCAGCTCCCAGGGCGATACGAAGCTGGCGGTACCGGAGATGCAGTCAACACCCAGTTTGCGGAAGCGCTCGGGCGAGTCGTGGGGTTCCACCTTGGCGATGACTTCTTTCACCCTCGCCATGATATTGGCAAAGGAGCCTTTTACCGGTACCGACTCCAGGCCATAACGATTCGCCTGGCGCAGGGTGTCGGCCGCCTTGGCACTGCGAATCAGCGCCTTGGACGGCACGCAACCGGTGTTGAGGCAGTCTCCGCCCATTTTGTCTTTCTCGATCAGCGCCACCTTGGCCTTAACCGCTGCGGCAATGTACGCCGACACCAGGCCCGCCGAGCCACCGCCAATCACCAGCAGGTTGTAATCAAACGACTCGGGTTTCTGCCAGCCGGCGTACACCCGGCGCTTGCGAATGAAACCGACAACAAACTTGGCGATCAGCGGGAACACCCCCAACAGCGCGAAAGACAGCAGAATATTGGCCGACACAATGTCGCTGGTGGTTTCAATCGTCGACAGCTGGGTGCCGGCGTTTACATACACAAAGGTCCCCGGCAGCATCGCCGCCCAGCTCACCAGAGCGTAGGTCTTCAGCTTCATGGCGGTCAGGCCCATCGCCAGGTTAATCAGGAAGAACGGAAATACCGGTACCAGACGCAGGGTGGCAAGATAGAACGCACCGTCTTTTTTGATGCCACGGTCCATCTTTGCGACGGTTTCCGCGTACTTCTCCCGCAAGGTATCCCGCATCAGAAACCTGGCCACCAGGAACGCAAGTGAGGCACCGATGGTCGATGCGATGGATACTGCAACCAGACCATAGACATTACCGAAAAAGGCACCGCCGGCCAGCGTCATGATCGCGGCACCGGGCAGCGACAGCGCCGTTACCACCACATACACTCCAGCAAACCCAAGCACCGCCGCCAGCAAATTCTGATTGATCCACTGTTCAATGGCAGACTGGTGTTTCTGCAGGTTTTCCAGCGTGAGTATCTCGTGACCGCCAAAACTGACAAACAGTGCAACCACGACACCGATAACCAGCAGCAAAACGAGCTTTTTGGAGTTCATAGCTAAATCCATAAATTAAAAGTGAAAACGGTTGCTCTGAGAGACACGCCAAAGCGCTGGATGTTACAGCAGCCAGGGTCTAAAATTTTTTTGAGCAGTGACTCATCATTACTGGAACTAATGGCTGCGACTATAGACATACCATTGTCCAGGCCGCTCTGGATGTCCAATAACATGTTTATAACAACGCTCTAACGCGGGTGTCCTGGGGTATACGGAATGGAAACCACAACGCACCAATCTGACGACGACATCCTCATCACCGGCCTGAAGTCGGGGAACCAGGGCGCCTTTCGCGAGGCTGTGCGTTTATACACCCCTGGCATGATGGCCGTCGCCCGCTTTTACCTTGATCACGCCTCGGCAGAGGAAATTGTCCAGGATTGCTGGGTGACGGTTATCGACGCCGTTCAGACATTTGAGGGCCGTTCCGGCCTGAAGACATGGTTGCACCGTATCGTGGCAAACCGGGCCAAGAATCATCTCCGAAAGACCAAGAGGGAAGTGAACGCAGATTTTTCGGAAGCGCTGGACCCGGACCTCGCCGCCCGCTTTGCGCCCAATGGTCGCTGGGCCACACCGCCGAGCCTGAAAACCAATGAGTCCGCCCAGGCACTGATGGAGAACGGTGCACTGAGCAACTGCCTTGATCGACACCTGTCCGCACTGCCGGAAACACAACGATCAGCATTGATGTTGTACGAAGCGCATCAGCACAAATCCGACGACGTGTGTAACATTCTGGATGTCAGCGCCTCTAACCTGCGCGTGCTCCTGCATCGGGCACGGCAGAAAATCTTTCTGATGGTTGAGACATTTCAGGAGACAGGCGAATGTTAATGTGCCGGGATCTGGCTCGCATCGCCAGCGATTACATTGACGGTGAGCTGGGCACCGGGAAAGTAATGTCTGTGAAAATGCACCTGCTGATGTGCGGTCGATGTCGTAGCTTCATTGGCAGCCTGCGGGCCAGCATAGAGCTTATGAACGCCCACTCGAGCCAGCAGCTGGACGAAGATCTGGTACGCCGGATTGACGAAACTGTCAGTGAGTCGCTCAACGCTCGGCACTCCGGAAACGACACGTCGGACCCGTGATGCTCTTCGCTTTCGTTTAACGACACCCGCCCCTTCCGGACGTTACACCAGGCTCTGACAGAACCACTCTTTTCGCTTGCCAATGGAACTCCCACACCGCCGCTCTGTCTCTGGAACGATCATTCAAAATTCGAAAGGAGATATGGAATGCCCAAGCAGTTACCCCTTGCCCTGCTGTTACTTCGACTTGGTGTTTTCGTTGTTTTTCTGGTCTGGACCCTGGATAAACTGGTTCAGCCCGAGCACGCTATCAAGGTTTTCGATTCATTCTACGGGCTCGATGGCCTTGGCGAGACAGCCGTCTACCTCATCGGCATCGCACAACTTGTGCTGATACTGATGTTTGTTGCTGGCCTTCTGAAAACCTGGACTTACGGCGCACTCCTGATCTTCCACGGTGCTTCCACCCTGTCCTCATTCGCGAAATACCTGCAGCCTTTCGATAACCTCCTGTTCTTTGCGGCCTGGCCCATGCTCGCCGCATGCGCGGCGCTGTATCTGCTTCGTGATTACGATACGCTTACGCTTTCGAGGCAACCGGCTCCCACTGCTGCGTAAAACGGCGCCAGGGCGTTGTAACAGTCAGTCCGGTTGTTTGTCCTTGTTGCTATCAACCTACCGCCAACAACCGGAGTACCGATGCTACTGAACTGGCTGTCACGGCGCCTGACCACCTATCTTTCAAAGCAGGTCACCCAACACTCGGTGCGCACCTCCGCCTGGGAGGCCCTGGAAAAAACTCTTCAGCCCGGCGACGTTTTACTGGTGGAGGGAAATACGCGAATCAGTGTAGCCATCAAGTACCTGACTCAGTCAACCTGGTCGCACGCCGCCCTTTACCTGGGACCGAACGCGGGCCTTGGCGCCGCCGGCAATGGCGAGCCACATGTACTGATCGAGGCGGATCTTGAGGAAGGTATTCGCCCGCTTTCGTTGTCGGCATACCGCAACACCCATACCCGCATCTGTCGCCCGGTCGGACTCACCGACAATGATATCGACAAGCTTGTGGATTACTCGAAAAGCCGGCTCGGCCACCAGTACGACCTGAAAAACGTCTGGGATCTGGCACGCTACCTGTGCCCGACGCCACCGGTACCGTCCCGTTACCGACGTTCGCTTCTGGCCCTTGGCAGCGGTGATCCCACGCGGGCGATCTGCTCCACATTCATCGCCGAGGGATTCCAGGCCCTCCGTTACCCGATACTGCCCGTAAGCCTGTCCGAATCAGAAGGTGATCCGGCTTGCGACGCGCAAAAACGCGAGTACTTCCGGATTCGCCACCATTCTCTATTTGCGCCCCGGGATTTCGACGCCTCCCCCTATTTCGACGTCGTTAAACCCACACTGGAACAAGGGTTTGATTACCGGGGGTTCCGGTGGGCGGAATGACACTGAGAATCGCCATCGTTGTTGTGGTAATGGCTGCCCTGGCAGGTGCCTGGTGGCTGCTGCAGATATTGGGAATACCTGCGGACCTGTCTCCAGATGCCCTTGCACAATGGCTGAAAAGCCAGGGGGCTGCCGGCCCACTGTTGCTGATGCTGCTGATGACGATGGCGGTTGTGATAGGCCCGATTCCCACGCTTCCGGTCAGTGCAACCGCAGGTCTGGCGTTTGGTGTGCTTGAGGGAACCGCCATTGCAGCAACCGGTGCCCTGCTGGGCGCCATGGCGGCGTTCTGGGTTGCCCGTTGCCTCGGACGCGAGGTGATCTGCAAACGTTTTCCGGACAACCCTGTGCTTGCACGGGATGGCTCGCAACGCTTTCTCACCATTGCCATCCTGCTGACCCGGCTGATACCCGTTTTCTCGTTCGCCCTGATCAGTTACGCCGCCGGCGTCACTGCCATACGCGCCTGGCGCTTTGCGATTGCCACCTTCGTTGGCATGCTGCCAATGACGGTGGTGTTTGCAGGCCTGGGGAACACGTTCACGTTGAATCCGGTACTTACCGTCGCCGCAGGCGCGATTATCCTGGCAGTGATGGTATGGTTGCCGTGGTCCATCAGCCGAAACCCCGGCTCGCAGCTGGCGCGCTGGCTTCAACTTAACCAATAACAACAAAGAGACGACCTTATGCGCCGTCCGGTCAAAGCCGATGTTATGCCCTGGCTCGCCCGTGCCCTTTCCAGTGCGCCCCGATACGCTCTGCAACGATCCCTTCACAACCTACGGGCAAAGACGCGGGGTGAGAGCGATCTTGTCCAGGTGTTCGTAAACCCCCGAGACCCATTTGGGCTGCCCCTGTTGCAAGCGCTTATCCAGCTACAGGAACGTTTTTATGTGCGTTTCCGGGTCCATACTGTCTGGCAACTGGACGACAACATGTACCCCGAGCCGGCTCTCTGGCGCACCTGGGCGCAACAGGACGCCACAAGGCTCGCACAACTATACGGCTTCACGCCTCCAGACCGGCCGACGGCGCCCTCCGAGACCGAACTGACGACAGCCACGGCCCGTCTGCTCAATGCAGAAAAAACCGGTGAAGGGCTGATAACCGCCGTGCGTGTGCTGGAAGATCTATGGCATTCACATTCCGGCTCGCCACCGGACACAGCGCCCGCAAGGTATGACCTCGCACAGCTGTCCGAGAATGAACGGTTGCTCCGGAGGCTAGGGCACTATCAAGGCAGCATGACGAGGTACCTGGGTGAATGGTTCTGGGGTGTGGACCGCCTGGATCATCTTGAGCGGCGTCTAAACGAACAGGGACTGAACCGGGACGTCCCCGATGCGGTCCTTTTCACGCGCACATGGTCCGATTTGATGAGTAGCAGCCCCAGCCCGGCTGACGGCCATCGAGCGACCACCACCCTTGAGGTCTTCTTTTCCATCCGCAGCCCATACTCCTATCTGGGCCTGGAGCGAGCAGTCCAGTTGGCCAAGGCGTGGAATATTCCTCTTCAACTGAGACCGGTTCTGCCCATGTTGATGCGCGGGCAGTCGGTACCGGATGCCAAAAAGTGGTACATCTTCCACGACACCAAAAGGGAAGCCAACAAACTGGGCATTCCGTATGGTTTCGTCGCCGATCCTTTGGGGCCGGGCGTGGAAAGATGCTATGCCTTGTTCGAATACGCCCGCTCACTCGGTCGCGAGACCGACTACATGCTGGCCTACGCTAGGGCCGTCAATGCCGAAGGCATCCGCTCCGAAACCGATGCCGGTCTGAAAGTAATCGTCGAACGAGCCGGCCTGAACTGGCAGAAAGCCAAGGCTTTATTGAACGATCAAAGCTGGCGTGAGTGGGCGGAAAACAACCGCAAAGCCATGTATGACTGCGGGCTATGGGGCGTTCCCAGCTTCCGTTACGGGGAGGTCAGCTGTTGGGGGCAGGATCGGTTGTGGGTGATCGAAAAGAGCATCGTCGCGGCTACCGCGACTCTCAATAAACGCCAAGGGCGCGTATGATAACTCCATGCTCGTCCCAATGTGGGCCGTGAAGGCGACAAACTCTGGAAGGAGGTTCTATGAAAACACTATTGATTCATTCGTTGATCATCGTATCCATGATGGTAAGTGCTCCTGCTCTTGCCCAGGGAGACCCCTTGAGAGTCGGAATGTCCGGCCAGTATTTCCCGTTTACCTTTGTGGAGCAGGATACCCTCAAAGGGTTTGAAGTTGATGTGATGAACGCAATTGGCAAGGAAATGGGGCGTGAAATCCAGTACCAGACCGCCAACTTCTCAGGCCTGTTTGGCATGTTGGAATCCGGGCGCATCGACACCGTTGCCAACCAGATCACCATCACCGAGGAGCGCCAGAAGGCCTACATTTTCAGCGAACCGTATGTCTATGACGGTGCTCAGGTAGTAACCAAGGAAGGCAACACCGAGGTCGAGGGTGTGGAAGATCTGAAGGGTAAAACCGTCGCGGTGAATCTGGGCTCCAACTTCGAGGCCCTGTTGCGGGAACTGCCCTATGCAGACCAAATCAACATCAAAACCTATGAGAGCAATCTGGAGCGTGATACCGCTCTGGGTCGCGTGGACGCCTTCGTTATGGACCGGGTCAGTGCCAGCCAGATCATCAAGGAGAAGCCACTGCCGCTGGAGCTCGCCGGCCCAACGTTCTCCCAGATCACCAACGCCTACCCGTTTCGCGACACGGACGCCGGACGAGCGTTGCGTGATGAAGTAAACGCGGCCCTGGCAGCCCTGCGTGACAACGGAACCCTGGCCTCCATTTCAGAGAAGTGGTTCGGCACCGACATCACCCAGCCCTGAGGGGCGCCACCAAGGCCTGACTCGCTATGGACGTGTTGAACGTCGAATACATGCTTGGGCTGGTACCTGTGTTGCTCGGGTACCTGCCCCTCACCCTGCAACTGGCCGGCGTCGGGATGGTGCTGGCGCTGATCCTTGCCTGCCTGTTCGCCGTCGTCCGGGTGCTGCGCATCCCGGTGCTCAATCAGCTGACCATCGTGTTCATTTCCTTTTTCCGGGGCACTCCGCTGCTGGTGCAGTTGTTCCTGTTCTATTACGGGCTGCCGCAACTGGTCAGTGCATTGACGGTCATAGACGGCGTTACGGCGACCATCATGGGCCTGACCATGCATTTTTCGGCGTACATGGCGGAATCGATACGTGCCGCCATCGTGGGTGTGGACCGCAGCCAGACCGAAGCCGCCCTGTCGATCGGCATGACCAACGGCCAGCTGATGCGACGGATAGTGTTGCCCCAGGCCACACGTGTGGCACTGCCCACGCTGATGAACTACTTCATCGACATGATCAAGGCCACCTCCCTGGCATTTACCCTGGGGGTTACCGAGCTGATGGGTGCCACCCAGAAAGAGGCCGCTGGCAGTTTCCTGTACTTCGAGGCCTTCATTGTTGCCGCCATCATGTACTGGATCGTCGTTGAGATGCTCTCCAAGCTTCAGCACTACCTGGAAATCCGTCTGAACAAGGCCTACAGCCGATGATCAAACTGGAATCACTGAGCAAACATTTTGGCAAGGCCGTGGTTCTCGACGGCATCGATCTCGCCATCGAAGAAGGTGAGATCGTGGTGATCATCGGTCCCTCAGGGACCGGAAAATCCACCCTGTTGCGCTGCGTCAACTTTCTGGAACAACCCACCAAAGGCACCATGACCGTGGGTGATCTGACCGTGGACGTGAACCGCGCCAGCCGCGCGGACATTCTCTCCATGCGCCGGCGAACCGCGTTCGTTTTCCAGAACTATGCCCTGTTCTCCAACAAGACCGCGTTGCAGAACATCGCGGAACGGTTGCTCGTGGTGGATCGCTGGCCGAAAGAAAAAGCCTACCAGCGCGCACGGGAGATACTTGATCGGATCGGCCTCGCCGACAAGGCAGATGCCTATCCGGCGTCCATGTCCGGCGGACAGCAACAGCGGGTCGGTATCGGCCGTGCCATGGCGACGGGCGCGGAAGTCATCCTGTTTGACGAGCCCACCTCGTCACTCGACCCCGAGTGGGTGGAAGAAGTGCTGGGGCTGATGAAACAGTTGGCCTCGGAACGCCAGACCATGATGGTGGTTACCCACGAAATGTCCTTCGCGCGGGACGTGGCCGACCGTGTGATCTTTATCGACGGAGGTCGAATCGTGGAGCAGGGGCCTCCCAGTGAGATTTTCCATAATCCCAAGGACCCACGAACCAAGGACTTTCTGAAGAAAATCCTGGCCACCAATCCGGTATGAACGGCGGTCGGGCCGACCAACACCGATTATCGGAATTCAGAAAAATTGTCGGGCTTGTTAAGCGCCCAGTCGTAATCGATGTACTCCATCGCAGACGTTTGCGCGACGCGACTCGCCACTGACGCATCCGCCCAGGCCCTTATAAACGCCTTTGGTGTTCCCGATGCCTCTTCGAAATCCGTCGCGTACCACTTGAACAGTTCGGTGACATACGCAGTATCAGCATCTATCCTCAGATGCCGATCCGTATTGAACGCACGCCGGGTATTCTCTGCCAGCAGGTTTTCCAGATTGTCAGCCGTGTAGACAGTCTCCCGCAATGGCGGGCAGCCAACGGACGCACAATTCACCGCGAAGTGTACCCGCGCGTCTTTCCACCCTTTATCTGCGTATTCCTCCCCAAGAAGGATATCTTTCTACATCTGGTTCAGGCTGTATTCCTGTCCGCCTATCTCAAACTTTTCCCGGTCAAAAACACTGTCCACAAAGGGATTGACGCGACCGCCGTAGTCCCAGACCGAGTCGACGAGTTCTCCGTCCGGTCGCTCAGTCAGGATCTGGTCGATCATGAAAAAATTATAGGCGTTGAGCCAGAAGGCGACGGATTCAGCCTCGCCATCGAGGGTGCCGGGATCGAAATCTGCAAGACGGTCACGCTGATCCGCCAGCAGGCCGTCGGTCTGCGATGAGGCCAGGGCCGCCTCATAGTCAAATGCGGAAACCAGGCCACCCTCGGTCGTTGTCGACTCTGTCAGGTACTGTGTTAGCAGACGCTGAAACGGGTCAAACGTTGCTTCAGCGGCGGCAGCGGTCACCGGCATGATGACGGCGAACATCATCAGGCCTATCAATCGTCCAGGTTTGTTCACATCACTCTCCAAAGATCTACAGGTTCCACAGGTCTACAGGTTCATCGACTTTGCTCTTTCACCGACACGAAAAGCCGGCCATTGTTACAATGCAATTAGTATTGATAATCGATTACATTTAGTTTAGTTTCCGCATCGTGATGAAAAACAACCATCAGGTGCCGAGAACCATGCTCAAACAACCCAACCCTCTTCGCTATTCCCTGATCTTCGCGCTTGGATGCGCCACAACCGCAACTGCTCAGGAAGGCACCGATCAGGCACCGAAATCTCTTGATACACTTGAAGTAACCGCCACTCGCGGTCTCGACTCCCTCAACGTTAACCCCGGTGCGGTCACCGTGGTTGACCGCGACGCCATCGACAAACAGTCCTCATTGGGTGGCAACGTGGGCGATATTCTGGCCAAAACCGTTCCAGGCCTGTCGCCCTCTACCCACGGTTTAACCAGTGTGGCGCAGACGCTGCGTGGCCGAAACCTGTTCGTACTGATTGACGGCATCCCCCAGACCATCAGCCTGCGCGACGGGCTTCACTCCCTGAACTCCATTGACCCGTCATCGATCGAGCGCATCGAAGTAATCCGGGGCTCCAATGGTGTGTACGGCTTTGGCGGTACCGGCGGCATCATCAACATCATCACCCGCAAGAACGAGAAAGGCACCCCCTTATACCGCACCGAACTGAATGGTGGTTTCTCGACCGAGCACATCAAGGACAGCGAACAATTCGGGCTATCCCAGAGCGTGACCGGTGGCTCAGGAGCCTTTGACTACCAGCTCCGAGGCTCCTACGAAAAACGCGCTAATGTCTTCGATGCCGATGGCGACCGCATCCCGCCGGACCCGAACGGCCAGGGTGGCATTGCCGACTCCCGCGAGTTCGACGTGCTGGCAAAGCTCGGCTTCGACCTGGACGCCGACAAGCGCCTGGAACTGACCACCAGCTACTACGACATCAAGCAGGACACCAATTACGTCCTTGAAGCGGGCGTGTACGGCGAGCAGAAAACCCGCGCCGTCAAAGGCGACCCGGGCGGCGAGGATCAGGGCACTGAAAACCTGAACGTGAACCTGACCTACAGCGACCAGCAACTGTTCGGCAATACCTCACTGGGTGCGCAGCTGTATTATCGCGACTACATGACCCGCTTCGGGTACTTCGCCACCTTCTATCCCGGCGGTGGACAGTCGCTGACCGAATCGGAGCGCATCGGCTCCCGTCTGGACTTTGAAACGCCGTTTGACGTCATGTCTGGCGCCAAGTTGCTCTGGGGCCTGGACACACTGATGGAAACCACGGCCCAGCCCCTGGAAGACGGGCGGACGTTCGTACCTGAAATGGACCAGAACAGTGTGGCGCCGTTCCTGCAGGCGGAACTTCGGCTGAATCCGAAGTGGACCGTTAATGCCGGCGTCCGCTACGAGAAATTCTGGTTCGAGGTGGACGACTACACCACGGTGTTTGGTGCAGACGTCGAAGGCGGTGAGCTGGAGTACAGCGAAACGGTCTTCAATACCGGTGCCCGATACCAGGTGAACGATGTCTGGGCAGCAACCGCCAGCTTCTCTCAGGGCTTCACGGTGCCGGAGATTGGCCGCACCCTGCGCCAGCCCCAGCAGGGCACATCGCTGGATCAGATCCGCCCTGAGCCACAGGTGGTCGACAACTACGAGGTTGGCACCGAGGCCGTCTGGGATCGCGCCGATCTTGCACTGACGCTGTTCTACAGTGAGTCGGAACTGGGAACCAGCCTCGCGGCAGCCAACGCCAACGAGCCCATTCCCGTGCTGCGCAGCCCTGAACGCATCTACGGTTTCGAGGCAGAGCTCAACACCTATCCCACCCGCGACCTGAGTGCCGGCGGCACCTTTACCTGGATGGAAGGCAAAGTCGATTCTGACGATGATGGCAGCTACGACACCTATCTTGCCGGCAACCGGATTTCACCACTCAAGCTCACCGGCTATGTGGAACACGATACTACTGCGCGCTGGAGCAATCGCCTGCAGGCCATGGTCGTGGGTGATCGCGACCGCTTTAGCGGTAGCGGTTTTGGCCAGGGCGAGGTGGAGTCCTTCACGGTTCTGGATCTGACCAGCACCTGGCGGACCGGCAACGGGGATATCACCCTGGCCATCAACAATCTGCTGAATGAGGATTACTTCCCAGTGATCTCGCAGATCTACAATTTCGACACCCAGTACACCACTGCACCCGGCCGATCGGTGATGGTCAGTTACGGGGTCGACTGGTAAACGGAAGATTGTCGGGACCACACATAAGGCCGCTCAAAGCGGCCTTATGTTTTTTACCACCCAGCAAAGCGACGCCGTAGGGCCCTCGTCCAGGTCCGCACAGGTATCGACGCGCACGACCTCCATGGTGCCGCATCGGGCTGTCAGTGCCCCGGAATCATCATTCGACGCCCAGTCCACTTGCACCACAACCTCCTTGCTGTCATCACAGGAAGCTTCCGGACCAACTGACAGTGCCGCACAAATGTTTCTGTCAGAAAGCCACTCCAGGGCGGAGATTTCAGCGCACTGTTGGGCAGGCGTCAGCAGCGACTGGCCACGATAACAGGGCAGGTAGGGAAGGCCATCTGCCTCATGCTGCAGAAAAGGCAGCACCTGTTCCGGCGCAACGCGGCCGTATTTGCGCATGGACGGGAACACCATGATGCTCGCCGCAAGCCGGCATCCGCCCAGATGGGAACTTTCCCAGACCTCAAACGGCAGGTCCCGGTCTGCGACTGTACGGGCGAGCTCCTGATAGGTCGCATATCCAAACTTGGCACAGCACTTGTCCTTGCGGCCATGGGTGCAACACAGCACCAGGGAGTCCGTCATCGCTGTGCCAGCCCACCCACTCAGGTCGTTGCCGGACTCCAGGGCCTCCAGAAACGCCGGCAGGTCACGCCGCTCAACGTCAAAGCTGCGGCCTTCCGGCAATAGGTAAAGTCGGTGACTGAGCGCCGGCCGACCACGCTGGTGAATCAGGTTCACCCGCCGTCCACTCGCCGCAAGACGGTTGACCCGTGATGCCAGGTCGTCATCCATATCACGGGCGATTCGCAGGCTTCGTGACCACTTCGGCCGCGGCCAACTGATCAGCAGATTACTCTCGGCATGGGTTGCTGTGCCGGCAAGAGGGTCGCCGGCCTCAATACTGTCGACAGCACAGAACCGATGGGCGGAGGCACTCATGCCGTTACCACCGGCGAGGTAAAGGAGGCGGTCTCTGCCACGGTTCGTTTTATCGGCACACAAACCGGCCGGCCCGCCAAAGGTTCACGGATAACCTGGGCATCAAGATCAAACACCTGCTTGAGGTTGTCGGCGGTAAACACGGTCTCCGGTGGGCCGTCGTGCAGAATCCGGCCCGCCTTCATCATTACCAGCCGGTCGGCGTAGGCCGCAGCCAGGTTGAGGTCGTGGAGAACTACCAACAGCGTCCGCCCTTGTGTGTGCGCCAGGGATACCAGTAGTTCCAGCAGGTCCACCTGTACCTTCAGGTCCAGAAACGTGGTGGGTTCATCAAGCAGAAGCAGATCGGTTTCCTGGGCCAGCACCATGGCAATCCAGCAGCGCTGACGCTGCCCGCCACTGAGCGCATCCACCGGCCGGTCAGCAAACGTCGCAACGTCCGCCACGGCCATGGCCTCCTCAACGGCGGCTTCGTCGTGCCGGGACCACTGGCGCATCAGGCTCTGATAGGGGAAACGCCCAAGCCCTACCAACTCCCTGACCGTCAGCCCATCCGGGGCGGTGGGGCTCTGTGGCAGTATTCCGAGCTGTTGCGCGACGGTGCGGGTGGGCTGACGATGGATGTCGTTGCCGTCAAGAAGCACCTTGCCAGCGCTGGGGGCCAG
Source organism: Marinobacter sp. M5B (assembly GCF_042604615.1). Taxonomy (NCBI): domain Bacteria; kingdom Pseudomonadati; phylum Pseudomonadota; class Gammaproteobacteria; order Pseudomonadales; family Marinobacteraceae; genus Marinobacter; species Marinobacter sp. M5B. The sequence goes on along the minus strand of NZ_CP156894.1, from coordinate 135,030 downwards.
CGTTCGGGCCAGGGTTTTGAGCAGGGTGGATTTGCCCGAGCCATTCGGTCCCAACAGAACGGTGACACTGCCCTCGCGCACCGTGAAATCCACGTCCGTCAGCACCGGTCGGCCGTCGTATCCCGCGCACAATGAGTCACCCCGCAGTCGTGGCTGGCGATCGTAGTCCGGAGATGGGGAATGTCGATTCAGGGGCATATTGGCGTCGCTTTCGAGTGAAGTCAGATGATATTATCTCCCATTCTCATTATCAAATTGACCCCATCAAATCAGCCCATAGTTGCTGTCCGCTAAACAACCGGATTTATCATGCACCGCTACGCCAGCTTCCTGCTGATCGTTACCTGTCTCCTTCAATCCCCCGCAGCCATCGCTGCCATCACAACTACCCCGGTAACCACCGTGGAGCATGCCCTTGGTGAAGCTACCATCGCGGGCCGGCCTGATCGTGTGGTATCCCTGTATCAGGGCGCCACCGATACCGCTGTGGCGCTGGGGATCAACCCCATAGGCGTGGTGGAGTCCTGGACCGAAAAGCCGATGTATCAGTATCTGCGTGAAGACCTTCAGGGCGTGACCTATCTGGGGTTGGAAACCCAGCCTGACCTGGAGCGCATCGCCTGGCTGTCGCCGGACCTGATTGTTGGCGCCAGGAACCGGCATCGCACCATCTACCCCTTGCTGGAACGCATCGCGCCCACGGTCATACCGGGCAATGTGTACGACTTCAAGGCACTGCTTACGATGATGGCAAAGGCCACCGGCCGCACGGCTCGCGGTGAGGAATTGCTGACGCGCTGGCAGGAACGGGTTGAGGATTTCAGAACCCGAATCCGCCAAAAGCTGGGTGAACAGTGGCCCCAGGAGGTGGCAATCCTGAGTTTTCGGTCCGACCATGCCCGCATCTACTACGGCGGCTTCGCCCGCTCCGTGCTGGACGAGCTTGGCTTCACTGCCCCAGCCTCCCATCGCCAGGAAAGCTGGGGCATAAAGCTCACCAGCCAGGAAAGCATCCCGGCCATGGACGCCGAGGCCGTCTTCATCTTCATGGAGGACGATCCCGCCGTTCAGCGCACGTTCAACACCTGGTCCAGCCACCCCCTTTGGAAAAACCTGAAAGCCGTGCGGCAAAACGACGTCTATCAGGTGGACCCGGTCACCTGGAACATGGGCGCTGGCATTATTGCCGCCAATCGGATGCTGGACGAGCTCTACCAGCACTACGACCTTCATCAACCTGAGCGTCAGGGGTGCCCACGATGCTGACCACCCCACCGGCAAAAACGCTGGGAACCCTACTCTGCCTGGGCCTGCTGCTGGCCGCTACGGTATCCAGCCTGATATTCGGTCACATTCCTGTATCGCTGGCGATGCTGATCAACAGCCTGACGGACTACGACCCCGGCTCCCTCGAGCATCTGGTCATTCACTCGGAACGCTTTTCGCGAACCGTGACCTCCGTGGTCGTAGGTGCCGGCCTGGCCCTTGCCGGAGCGCTGATGCAGACACTCACCCGCAATCCACTGGCATCACCCGGCATTCTCGGCATCAATGCCGGCGCCATGTTTTTCGTGGTTGTCGGCGCCACGCTGTTTTCGCTGACCTCGCCATCGCAACTGGTATGGGCCGCCTTTACCGGCGCCGCCACGGCCGCCGTGCTGGTGTATTTCCTGGGGCAGGAAGCCGGGCGCGGTGTTTCGCCCGTGCGCACGGTGCTCGCCGGCGTCGCGGTGACAGCGCTGTTTGTCTCCTTTGCCCAGGGGTTGCTGATCCTCAACCAAGACCGTTTCGAAAGCATCCTGTTCTGGCTGGCGGGTTCCGTTTCAGGGCGCGACCTGGATGCGATAGCGCCATTGTTGCCGCTGTTCGGCGGCGCCCTGATCCTAGCGTTGCTATTGTCCCGGCAACTGAACCTGCTCGGGCTGGACGATGAGGTCATCCGCGGCCTGGGGCTCAGAGTAGGGCAGGTGCGATTGTTGATCGGTCTGGTGGTGATTGTCCTGGCAGGCACTTCGGTGGCCATGGCGGGGCTGATCGGCTTTGTCGGCCTGATCGTGCCACACATGGCTCGTGGCCTCTTTGGCACGGATCATCGCTGGCTGCTGCCTCTGTCGGCCATTATTGGCGCCACGCTGCTGCTGGCTGCCGACACCCTCGCCAGGCTGGTGATACCACCCCAGGAGATTCCCGTGGGAGTCATGACAGCGCTGCTGGGCACACCGCTGTTCCTCCATCTCGCCCGACACGTGAGGAAAGTATCGTGAGCCGAACCCTGATACTTCGCTCCCGTAAGGACCGCTGGTCGATCAAACTCAATACCAGAGTTCTGGTGGTCACCGGTGCGCTCGCAGTGTTACTGGCAGTCAGCAGTGTTCTCGCGCTTACATCCGGCAGCCATCCCACCTCGTTTACAAACGTACTCGCCACACTGGTCGCCCCGAACCAGTCAGAGCTGGCACTGATTATTCTGGAAATTCGCCTGCCCAGAATACTCATGGCGATACTGGTGGGCGCTGCTCTGGGCTCAGCTGGACTGATCCTGCAAGGTCTGGTGAGAAACCCGCTGGCGTCACCGGATGTCATTGGCATCACCAGTGGGGCGTCGGCCGCCGCGGTGCTGTTCCTCTGGCTCGGGGGTGTCACCGGAACCTCGCTGCTACTGGCGCCCGTCGCCATGGGGGGCGCCTTTGTCGTGGCCCTGGGCATTACGGCCCTGGCCTGGCAGAAGGGGATCAGCCCCGCCAGGCTGGTGCTTGTGGGCGTCGGGCTGGCAGCCGGGCTGACCGCAGTGACCACCCTGCTGTTGGTCCTGAGCCCCGATGCCACCGCAATGAACGCCTATATCTGGCTCACTGGCAGCCTCTACGCCTCGCAGTGGCACGACGTCACCGCCCTGACTCCCTGGCTGATGGCGTGCTGGCCCCTGGCGCTGATCAAGCTCAGACACCTCGATGCACAATCCATGGGGGAAGATATGGCGCTGGGCCTGGGTAGCGCCCTACAGGGCCATCGTTTGCTGTTTCTGATGCTGGCAGTGGCCCTCGCCGGCTCTGCCGTGGCCTATGCCGGGGCGGTCGGGTTCATCGGCCTGATTGCGCCACACATGGCGCGACGACTGGTCAACAGTGGCCACACGGGGCTGTTGCCCATCGCGGCACTGATCGGCGCATTGATTCTTCTCTATGCGGACTGGGTGGGTCGGGTAGCGTTCATACCCAGGGATCTACCGGCCGGCATTTTCGTTGCGGGCATCGGTGCGCCCTTCTTCGTGTACCTGCTGTACCGACTCAGGCGGGAACTGGGGTGACAGTAAAAGCCCGGAGCACTGAGGCCCCGGGCTTTGGGATGCCGACTGCTCAGAAGTCGAGCTGATAACCAAGGGTGACGGTGCGGCCACGGCCCTGGAAATAGTACTCGTCACTCACCCGGGCAGACTGGGAGTAGTACGTGAAGTAGTCCTTATCCAGCAGGTTCTCGATGCCCAGGGAGAACTTCCCGGCACGGGTCCGGTAGGCCATAGAGCCATCCACCAACCCGTATCCGTCGAAGTCCAGGTCATCTCCTTCGATGTCCCGGTCCAGGAACTGGGTGAACTGAAGGTGGCTCGACAGCCTCTTCGTCCAGGCAGCTGACCAGCTCAGTTTCAGGGTTTCCGGCGCAATATTGATGCCGCTCAGCTCAGTGTCTACATCGCCATCACCGTCGGTGTCGGACTCACCATCCGCATAGGTGTAGGAAAACGCCAGGTTATGCGCGTCGTTCAGGTCCGCATCGGCGGTGACTTCCACGCCCTGGATTTCGGTTTTTTCACGCTTGCCGACCCAGGTGCCATTCACTTCGGTCAGGCGCTCACCAAAGTCAGAATCCGACTCGTAATAACTCACCTCCAGATGGTAACGGTCCCAGTCAAAACGACCACCGATCTCACGGTTATCGGTTACGATCGGCTCCAGCACCAGCAGGTTGTCAACATCCTGACCTTCGTCGCTGATTCCGCGTAGTACACGGCCAACATCTGGCATGCCAAACCCTTCGGAATAGTTGGCAAACAGTTGCACATGATCCGTCGCCTGATAGACAACACCCGCATTGAACAGGGTTTCGTTGAAATCCGGATTGCCACCCTGGACGGTGACGTTGTCCTGGGTGACATTGCTACGGTCGATGGTGTTGTAGGTATCAACCTTAAGCTCCGCATGTTCATAGCGGACACCGGTGTGCAGGGTCAAACGGTCGGTGGCTGCAACATCGCCCTGCAGGAAGGCTGCGTAGTTGCGGAACTGCGATTTGGGTACGTAGGTACGCCCGGTTTCCACCAGCGTCTGGCGGGTTTCATCCTGAAGAACATCCAGGCCCGTTGTCAGGGTCAGGTAATCGTTCAGCAGGCCGTCGCGGGTGAGGGTGAACTTGGCGCCCACCTTGTCGGATTCGTTGCGGGTCTGGTCGAGCTGATCGTTGCCATTGGCGTCCACATAGGGGAAGAACGGCGTGGTGGCAAACCGGGCCCGGAAGGTCTGGCTGTATAGCTGGGTATCCACCTGGTTGCCCAGCCAGTCGCCGTGCGAGTAGGAAAGACGAGCGGTGGTAACCTCATTTTCTCCGGGCTTACCGTCAATGATGCCCGGGCGTGCGGTTGTGGGCACGCCGCGGTCACGGTCTCCAGGTTGTGGCTTTACCGGTACGTATCCACCCTTGCCTTCAAGTTGAAAACGGTTGATGAAAAATTCCACGTTCTGGTCATCGTCCAGCCAGTAACCCAGCTTGGCCAATACGTCATAGCTTTCGGTGTTCTGGAGTTCACCGGGATAAGCCACACCGATCAAGCGATCCTCACCGTCGTAGAACACACCGCGCTCCTGAATGTTCCCGCCCAGAAGATAGTCCCAGCGGCCCTGCTGACCGCTGATCCGGTAGCCCACTTTGTAACCCTGGCCATCGGAGTCCACGTTGTCGTCACTGGTCACGCTGGCCGACACAGACTGGGAAACCTCACCGCTGTCGGGCCTGCGAGTTACAAAATTGATGATGCCACCCGTCGCACCCAGGCCGTGCTCAGCACTGGCACCGTGGATTACTTCGATACGTTCGACCATATCCAGATCGATGGTGTAGCTGTCCCGCGCGCTGTCCCGCAGTGGATTGCTCTGCGGCACACCGTCCACCAGGAACAGGGGTGACCGGCCCCGGAAGGTTTCACCGGCGTTGGACAGTTTCTGACGGCCCGGAGAGTAGGAAGGAATCAGGTTGCTCAGCACCTGGCCGGGGTCATTGGAAATCGCCTGCTGTTGTTCGATCTGCTCGCGGGTAATGATGGTTGTCTTCTGCGGAGTCTCTCCCGCTGTGCTTTTGTTGCGGGTGGCCGTGATAACCAGGTCCGGTAACGCTTTGGCGTTGTCGCCGGATTGGGTATTGGACGAAGATTGCGCCAGTGCAGAACCGTGAACAGCCGCTATGGCCAGCGCCAGCAGCAGGGGACGTGACTCCGGAGTTTTCATAGACAAATCTCGAATGGTTAATGCATTTTGCCCGCACCTTCAGGATGACAGACATTACCTCATGTTAACGAGGTGCAAATGCTAACAATTCTCATTGTCTAAATCAAAACCATCAGTTCTTACAACGAGAGGCGCTCGACGGCCAGCCGGGAAACGGCATTCAACTCTGCCCCGTCCGACGTTGCATAATCGCTGATCTGCTGTTTCATACTCCGGGCCCAGAACTTCCTGATGTGGGTGGCGACCACCTCCGCCGCCTCGCCCTCATCGCCATGATGGAGGTTGTTATCACTGATCTGGTTGATCATCTTGATCAGGTTCCGCAACTGCTGGTCACTCATGCTCGCGTTCCTCGGAAGGTTGGCCACTGTCGCCCCGATTGTAGATGACATGCCGCCCAGGGCGGGCGAACCCGATCAGGGTCATGCCGGCCGTTCGCGCTTCCCGGACCGCCAGTGCCGTGGCCGCAGAGACAGCCACCAGGCAACCGATACCGACACTGGCACTTTTCTGCACCATCTCGAAGCTGGCGCGACTGGAAACCAGTGCAAAGCCATCGTCGAAGGCCGACTCGCCCTTCTTGTGTATCCGTGCGCCGATCAGTTTATCGAGTGCGTTATGACGGCCGACATCTTCCCGAACCAGTTCGATGCGGCCCTGGCTATCGCACCAGGCTGCACCGTGGGTGGCGCCGGTCTGTTCCTGCAGGGGCTGGTAGTGCCGAAGGCTGCTCAGAGCGCGCTGAACGTCTTCATCATCCGGTATCGGGCGAAGCGGCACGCGTGGGATCGCCCGGACCGCATGGGCCAGGGATTCGGTGCCGCATAGCCCGCAGCCGGTTCGTCCGGTCATATTCCGTCGCTGTTGGCGCAAACGGGCAAAACAGTCGCCGGCGATGTGCATCTCGATAGCGATGCCCTCGTCGACGGCATGTACGTTCAGGTTAAACAACTGCCCGGGGCTGTCGATAATGCCTTCGGTCAGACTGAAACCCAGTGCAAAATCCTCCAGATCACAAGGCGATGCCATCATTACCGCATGGGATATGCCGTTATAAACCATCGCCACCGGCACCTCTTCGGCGACACTATCCTGACCGGGGGCGCCCTCAATGCCCCCATGAACCTCCACCGGGAGGTCACAGGACGCTGGCGCACCCTTCTCAGGGTCCGGCCCCATCACTGGCATGACTGCCAGCTCCGGGTTATTTGAGTGCCGTGGCATCGGGTTGCTCCATATGGCTGGCCGACGGTTCCAACAACCCTTGCTGGCGCTGGTCAAACTGCTCGAAGTGGCGTTGCCATTCCGACGGCTGCGAGACCTTCTCCACCTGCACCGCAGTCACCTTGTATTCCGGGCAGTTGGTGGCCCAGTCAGAACTGTCGGTGGTAATCACATTGGCACCGCTGCCCGGGTGGTGGAAGGTGGTGTACACCACCCCCGGCAACATGCGATCACTGATTCTTGCCCGCAGGACCGTCTGGCCCACACGGCTGGTGATGCCCAGCCAGTCGCCCTCGCGGATGCCCCGGAGTTCGGCATCGCTGGGATGAACTTCCAGTACATCCTCCTGATGCCACTGGCTGTTCTCGGTGCGTCGGGTCTGGGCACCGACATTGTACTGGCTCAGGATGCGACCGGTGGTCAGCAACAGCGGGAACTTGCGATTGGTTTTTTCCTCGCTGGCAACATACTCGGTGACCGCAAACTTGCCCTTGCCGATCGGGAAATCGAGGGTGTGCATGGTGGGCGTGCCGTCGGGATGCTCGTCGTTACAGGGCCACTGGATGCTGCCCAGTTCGTCCAACTTGTCGTAACTGACACCGGTAAACGTCGGCGTCAGCCGGGCGATCTCATCCATGATATCGGACGGATGACGGTACTGCATCGGATAGCCCAGCGCGTTCGACAATGCCATGGTGACTTCCCAGTCTTCCATGCCCGCCACCGGCGCCATCACTTTACGCACCCGGTTAATGCGGCGCTCGGCGTTGGTGAAAGTGCCGTTCTTTTCCAGGAACGTCGAACCCGGCAGCAGCACATGGGCGTACTTGGCGGTTTCGTTGAGGAAGATGTCCTGCACGATCAGGCAATCCAGCGAACTGAGCGCGGCTTCCACATGCTGGGTATTGGGATCGGACTGGGCAATGTCCTCGCCCTGCACATACATAGCCTTGAAGCTGCCGGCGATGGCGGCATCAAACATGTTGGGAATCCGCAGGCCCGGCTCATCGTCAATGGCCACATTCCAGGCCTCCTGAAACCTGGCTCGAACGGCCGGGTCGCCCACATGCTGATAGCCCGGCAGTTCGTGGGGGAAGGAGCCCATGTCGCAGGAACCCTGAACGTTGTTCTGCCCCCGTAACGGATTCACGCCAACGCCTTCACGGCCGATGTTGCCGGTGGCCATGGCCAGGTTGGCAATGCCCATCACCATGGTGGAGCCCTGGCTGTGCTCGGTGACCCCGAGGCCGTAATAGATGGCGCCATTACCCGCTTCACCATAGGCCCGCGCGGCCTGGCGTACCAGGTCGGCAGACACCCCCGTGACCGCCTCGAGGGCTTCCGGAGAGTGTCGCTCCTCGGCAATGAATTCCCGCCATTGTTTGTACTGCGCGGGCTCACACCGGCTTTCGATGAACGTTTTGTCTTCCAGGCCCTCGGTCACAATCACATGGGCCAGGGAATTGATCATCGCCACGTTGGTGCCCGGGCGTAGCGGCAGGTGAATGCCTTCGGTGCCGTGAGGTGTTTTCAGCAGGTCGATGCGGCGTGGATCGATCACAATCAGCTTCGCGCCCTGGCGCAGCCGCTTGCGCATCTGGGAGGCGAACACCGGGTGGGCGTCGGTGGGGTTGGCACCGATTACGATCATGGTGTCAGCCTTCATCACCGAGTCAAAGGTCTGGGTCCCGGCGGACTCGCCCATGGTGGTCTTCAGACCAAAGCCGGTGGGTGAATGACAGACCCGCGCACAGGTATCAGTGTTGTTGTTGCCGAACGCGGCGCGGATCAGCTTCTGCACCAGATAGGTTTCCTCGTTGGTGCAGCGTGAGGAGGTGATACCACCGATGCTTTCCCGGCCATATCTGGCCTGGGTGTCCTTGAGCTTTCTGGCGGAGAACTCGATGGCCTCCTCCCAGGACACCACTTTCCAGGGGGCGTTGATGGAGTCCCGGATCATCGGCTCCTTGATGCGGTCCTTGTGGGTGGCATAGCCAAAGGCAAAGCGGCCTTTCACGCAGGAGTGACCGTGGTTGGCATCGCCGCCCTTGTAGGGAACCATGCGCACCAGCTGGTCGCCTTTCATCTCCGCCTTGAACGAGCAGCCCACGCCGCAGTAGGCGCATGTGGTGACCACGCTGTGCTCGGGCTGGCCGGCGTCGATCACGCTCTTTTCCATCAATGTGGAGGTGGGGCAGGCCTGCACGCAGGCGCCGCAGGACACGCACTCGGAATCCATGAACGGATCGTTCTGGCCCGCAGATACCTTGGAGTCGAAGCCGCGGCCGTCAATGGTCAGGGCAAAGGTGCCCTGCACTTCCTCGCAGGCGCGCACGCAGCGGGAGCAGACAATGCACTTGCTGGGGTCGAAGCTGAAGTAGGGGTTGGAATCGTCCACTTCCACGTCCAGGTGGTTCTCGCCCTCAAAACCGTAGCGCACTTCCCGCAAACCCACGGCGCCGGCCACGTCCTGCAGTTCACAGTCGCCGTTGGCCGGGCAGGTCAGGCAGTCCAGCGGGTGATCGGAAATATACAGCTCCATGATGTTGCGCCGGAGCTTGCCCAGCTTGCCGTTTTGGGTGGTGACGGCCATGCCCTCGGACACCGGCGTGGTACAGGAGGCCGGATAGCCGCGGCGGCCCTCGATCTCCACCGCGCACAGGCGACAGGAACCGAAGGCTTCGAGGTTGTCCGAGGCGCACAGTTTGGGGATGTTGATACCCGCCAGTGTTGCCGCCCGCAGCACCGAGGTGCCTTCAGGCACGGCAATGTCGGTGCCGTCAATGGACAGGCTGACCAGAGTTTCGGAGGTGCTGGGCGGCGTACCGTAATCAATGTCCGGATTCAGGGTTGGTTCGGCCGTGTTTGGATCGTAATAGTGCAACATTGTTCGTGCCTCCACTCGCGTCGGTCAGGCCGTCAGGTCGTCCGGGAAATGTTTCATCACACTCTGTACCGGGAACGGGGTCATACCGCCCATCGCACAAAGAGAGCCGTCAACCATGGTCTCGCACAGCTCTTCCAGCAGCACCAGATTGGCCTCCCTGTTTTCGCCGGCCCGAATGCGGTCAATCACTTCCACACCACGCACCGAGCCGATCCGGCACGGCGTGCATTTGCCGCAGGACTCCACGGTGCAGAACTCCATGGCGAACCGGGCCTGTTCACCCATATCCACGGTGTCGTCAAACACCACCACGCCGCCATGGCCGACACCCGCGCCAAGCTGGCCGAAGGCCTCGTAATCCATGGGCGTGTTCCACTGACTTTCCGGCATATACGCCATCAGCGGGCCACCCACCTGGACCGCTTTCATGGGGCGGCCCGAGAAGGTGCCGCCACCGAAATCTTCGAGGATCTCCCGCAAACTAACGCCAAAAGCCAGTTCGATCAGGCCGCCCTGGCGGATGTTGCCCGCCAACTGGATCGGCAGGGTGCCCCGTGATTTCCCCATACCGTAGTCCGCATAAGCATGGCCACCCTGAGCCAGAATGAATGGTACGGCGGCAAACGACAGTACGTTATTGACCACGGTGGGCTGGCCGAACAGCCCTTTGATCGCGGGCAGGGGCGGCTTTGCTCGAACCAGGCCGCGCTTGCCCTCCAGGCTTTCCAACAGCGAGGTCTCCTCACCACAGATGTAGGCGCCCGCCGCCAGCCGCACTTCCAGATCGAAGGCACGACCGCTGCCCCGAACATCCTGGCCCAGATAGCCTTCGGCTTCGGCACGACGGATCGCTTCATTCAGAATGCGGTGCGCCACCGGGTATTCCGACCGCAGATAGATGAATCCCTGGGTCGCCCCAACCGCCAGCCCGGCAATGGTCATGCCTTCGATCAGCATGTAAGGGTCACATTCCATGGCGAGCCGGTCTGCGAAGGTGCCGGAATCACCCTCATCGGCGTTGCAGACGACGTACTTCTGCTGCTGCCAGGGCTCATCGTGTACGGTCTGCCACTTGATACCGGTGGGAAAGGCTGCGCCACCCCGACCACGGAGGCCGGAGGCTTTGACCTCGTCGACAATGCCCTGGGGCTCCACGCTGATCGCCGTTTCCAGGCCGTCAAAGCCGCCATGATCACGATAGTCGGTAATCGACAGCGGATCGGTGATGCCAATACGGGAAAAAGTCAGGCGTTGCTGGCGTTTCAGGTAGGGAATATCGGCCACCGGGCCAAGAAACAGAGGATGGTCGGACGCACCATCGAACAACCCGGCCTCCACCAGCCCCTGAACGTCATCCGGTTCCACCGGGCCATAGCCGATCCGGCCGCTGGCCGTCTCGACTTCCACCATTGGTTCAAGCCAGAACAACCCTCGGGAACCGTTACGAACCAGTTCAATAGCCACACCCTGAACTCCGGCATGGTGTTCTATCAGTCTCGCCACGTCATCCGCGCCCATGGACAGGGCGGTGGTATCGCAGGGCACGTAGATTCTGGTTGCCATCATCGATGCTCCCGTGATTACCGGATGTCCAGCGCGGACGTGGTGAGCTTGTCCGCCAGGCGATCAAACTTCTGCGGCGTCATGCGGCCGTGGATATCGTCATTCACGCGGATGGAAGGGGCACAGGCGCAGTTGCCCAGGCAGTAGACAGGCTCCAGGGTAAACTCGTTGTCGGCTGAGGTGCCGTGATAGTCCACCCCCAGGCGGTCCTTGATATGCGCTTCAAGCATGCGCCCACCCATGGCCTGACAGGCCTCGGCGCGACACACGTGAATCACCTTGCTGCCCACCGGATGAGTGCGGAAATGGTGGTAGAAGCTGATCACACCATGGACTTCGGCACGGGTCTGCTGCAGCGCCTCAGCGATGATGGCCACGGCGCCCTCGGGGATGTAACCAATCCGGTTCTGGACGGCGTGCAGGATGGGGAGCAGGGCGCCAGGCTTGTGTTTCAGGGCGTCCATTTCCGCCCGGACCATGTCAGGTGTCCAGTCGCGGGCGTAAGCCATGGCGCCGAGTGATTGCTGATTCACCTCTGACATATGCATATTTGTTCCTATTATTTCTTGTTCTGTTACAGTATCTGAACAGTGATAGCCATACGCTACCACTCCATCATCGCCGACGGAATATGAATAGGAATGCATAAGAAAAGGCTGTCTATTTCCCCTGCCTGGGTCTTCCGAACCGATAACGGTGAGCTGTTCGAGCCGGTATTATTCCGCCTGCTCGAAACGATCCGCGACAGTGGCAAACTGACCGCGGCGGCAGAGGCGGCCGGCGTGTCTTACCGCCACGCCTGGAACTTGCTCAATCGCAGTTCCGATGTTTTCGGAATGCCACTGGTGATCATGCGCAAGGGGCACGGCACCGAGCTGTCCGCCCTGGGCGAGAAATTGCTGTGGGCAGATCAGCGGGTCAAAGCCCGGCTCGGGCCTCAGATCGACAGCATGGCGTCCGAATTTAACGACCAGATCCAGCAACTGCTGGCCGGTGAGCACCCGGTCCTTCGTCTTCACGCCAGCCACGGGTATGCCGTGGCCCTGCTCCCGGAGTTCTCTGACCGCGTTGAAGTCAATCTCCAATACCGCAACCCCGAAGAGGCACTGACCGCCCTCAATCGCGGCGAATGCGACCTGGCAAGCTTTCACTTTCCCACCTGCCCGGAACGGGCCCGGGAAATCATGGCCCATTACCAGCATCAGCTGGCCGGCAAACGATTCCGGCTGATTCGTTTTGTCACCCGGCGCGAAGGCCTACTGATGCGCAAAGACGCCCCGGTGAAGGTCCACAACCTGTCGGAACTGGCCGCTTCCGGGCTCCGTTTTATCGGCCGTGACCGCCATTCCGGCACCCGCATCCTGTTCAACCTTCTGCTACGTCAGGCGGGACTCACTGAAAAGAGCATCAACCGCTCGCCTCAGCACGAGTTCACACACACTGCCGTCGCTGCCTTTGTCGCGTCGGGAATGGCGGATGTAGGCTTCGGCGTGGAAGCGGCGGCCAGCCAGTTCAACCTTGATTTCGTGGAAATGGCCAGCGAGCACTACCTCCTGCTCTGCCATGAAGAGCGGCTGGGGCAGGACAACCTGTCGCACCTGATTGAGCTGATGCGCTCGCAGGCCTTTATCGATCGGATCGAACACCTTCCCGGCTATGAGCCGGACAGTCCGGGAACCATCACTACCTTTGAACAGTTACTCGCAGGCACAGGCTGAACCGAGTCGAAAATCCCCTTAAATGGTCTCGCATAAAAAAGCCGGACGTCGGTCACCCGACATTCCGGCTTTCTTGCGGATGGCGCCAGCCTGTGGCTGCTCAGTCTTTACGTAAATCCGGATTCAGCGTGTAGGTACCGGTCACCCGGGCGCTGGCCAGAACGTGACCTGCCATGGCTTCACGAACTGCGGCACCATCGAACTCACCATCCAGCCCCAGAGTTTCAACATCCAGCGCGTGCACTTCGTAGTGGTAATGATGGAGGATCTCATCGTTCCAGGGCGGACAGGGACCATCGTAACCGGCATAGGTTCCTGCCATGTCGGGATTGCCAGCCAGGAACTGGGTGTAGTTGTTCACGCCACGAATACCGATCGGGCCCGGACCGGGCTCCTTTCCCTTGGGAATCACACCATCGCTGTCCTCGCCCTCGGGGATGCGGGACGTGGCGGCCGGCACGTCCACCAGCAGCCAGTGGAAGAAATCCACCCGGGGAATGTCCTTCGACACGGTTTTGCCTTCCTGATTGACGTCGTCCGCCACGCTGGGCACGTCCGGGTCAAACATCATCACCACGAAACTCCTGGTGCCCTCCGGCGCGTCCTCCCAGACCAGTTCCGGGTTGCGGTTGGGGCCAAAGCTCATGTGGTCCTGTTCGCTGTAGACACCAAACGCGAATTTCTCCGGCACCGGCTGGCCTTCTTCAATACCTCGAACCTTGATTTTCACAGTCCTGTTCTCCTGTACCCTTGATGGTTTTGCTTACCTGATAGCACGGTTTTAACAGTGGCGTTGTGGGTCTGTCCAGATCCATACCGTACCCAAGTTCAATTCTTGGCTGGCTCCAGGCGTGTTACGGTTGCTCAAGATTCGCTATGAAACCAGAGGAAAACCATGAGCCACGACAAGCCAACCAGGCCCCAGAACCCCGACAATCAACAGGACGAAGACGCCATTGCTTTCGCCCAGGGGTTGTTCGAACTGGCCCGGAATGGTGGTGCCGGCCCCCTCAGCGTGATGCTCAACGCCGGCGTACCCGTGGACATCCGCACCAACACCGGTGACAGCCTGCTGATGCTCGCCTGCAGCAACGGCCACAAAGACACCGCGCGCCTGCTGCTGGAACAGGGTGCCGACCCCAACCTGGCCAACGACCAGCTACAAACGCCCCTGGCCAGCGCGGTGTATCAGGGCAATACCGACATTGTAGACCTGCTGCTGACCTCCGGCGCCGACGTCGACCATCGCCCGGCAGGCGCCAAAACACCGCTGATGGTCGCCGCCATGTTCAATCGGGTGGATATGATTGGGCGTTTGCTGGAAGCAGGCGCGGATAAATCGTTGAAAGATGAGGATGGGCAAACGGCAGAGGATCTGGCCCGGACCATGGAAGCGAACGAGGCTATCGGGGCGTTGTCGTCGTAGCGGCAGAATCACGAACAAAACGCCTCAGCGTGACTTCGACCGTCACCGCCAGGGTTTCGAGTGTCTCGGCACGAACCCGCCCCTCCGCAGGCGCCCGGTAAAAATGCGGCGTCATCGCCAGCAGATCGGCAATCGCCTCCTGGCTTTCCAGGGTCAGTGAATAACGAATCGTCTCTGTCCCCAGACTCAAAAAACCTTCAGGCACGTCAACAGCTGGCGGCTTTTCGGGTTTGAGCGACGGATAGATAATCTCCCGCAGTTCCCGCAGGTGATCGGGGCCAGCGTCGGCCTGGATCAGGATGCCGCCGGGTTTGAGCACACGGGCAAATTCGCTGTAGACGGGAAAGCCGAACAGGCAGAGTACGCGGTCCAGGGTGCCAGGCAATACCGGCAGGTTGGCATTGCTGCCCACCACCCAGCGCGGGCGCTTGTCCTGTTTGGCGGCGGCCAGGGTGGCCCATTTGGAGATATCCAAGCCCATCAGCGAGAACGACGCTTCCGGGTTTTCCGCCACCAGTTGCCGCAGGTAGTAGCCCTCACCGCACCCTGCGTCCAGACAGGCCAGCCTGGTGTCGCTGGCATTGCCGGGCATCACAGCTTTGCTGACGGCCTCGACAACCGGCCGGTAGTAACCGGCGTTGAGGAAACGCTGTCGAGCCGCCACCATCTCCTTGCTATCACCCGGGTCCAGCGAACGCTTCTTCTGTACCGGCAGCAGATGCAGGTAGCCCTGGCGGGCGACATCGAAACTGTGGCCAGCCGGGCACTGCCAGCAAGTACCAGAATTGCTGAGAGGGTCACCATCCAGCGGGCAGGCGAGGGCGTTGAACGCGTCCGTGCTCATGGGCAGGAAACCTCCGGAGTTACCATCCGGCTTGAGAACCAGCGGGCAAATGCCCAGAATAACGACGCAGCGATCAGACAAGGGACGCCACCGTGAAGGGCGAGATTATCCATTACACCCGGGACGCACTCGGTGGCATTCTGGTGGTCGACTATCGCAAACATCGGGTGATGACCTTTGATTCGGTGTTTGAGCAAAGCAAGATAGATCGCCGCAGGCCCCATCTTCCCGTTCATGAGTACAGCCGCGCCATGCTGTTGCCAGTTGCCTTTGCACAGCCCGCACACGCCACGATTCTTGGCCTCGGCGGCGGCGTGATGGCCAGTGCGCTGCTGCACCTGCTGCCGGAGTGCCAGGTCCACGCGGTGGAACTGCGGCCCCGGGTGCTGGAGGTGGCCCGCGAATACTTCAGCCTGCCGCATTCCGCTAACCTGACGATGACCATCGGCGATGCCAGGGACGCCCTCGGCAAAGCGCCGGACGGTAGCAGCGACCTCATCCTGGCCGACATGTACAACTCCGACCGCATGAGCCCGGCCCAGGCCCAGCGGCAGTTTATCAGACAATGCAGCCGGGTACTTGGCGACGACGGCTGGCTCGCCATCAACTATCATCGCACGCCGGACATCAATGGTCCGTTGTTCCACCAGCTGCGCGCGGGGTTTGCAGTCCTCCTGCTGTTCAAGAGTAAAACCAACAACACGGTGATCTTCGCCAGCAAGCGTCCCTTTGAAGCCCTGCACACCAAAGACCCCTCCCTGGTGGCGCTGGAAAACCGCCTGCCTATCGACTGGCGACGTTTAATGGGGCGGGTGATTCGCCTGAACTGATCGACCTCTGCTTTCCTTCTCAGCCTTCATTTCTCCTCACAAAGTAGCACCTGCCCGGCCCGGAGGTCGCATTGTGCCCGCATGGCAAATCTCTAGCATGGATCTGACCAACAACAAGAAATCGATGGAGAGAGACCATGCCCTTGCGGCTATTGCTGCTGTTGGTCCTAGCCTGTTTTCCCCTGGCGACGTATGGCGCCCTGGACGATGAGAAGCAGACGTTAATCCAGGAACTATTCCCCAAGGCCACAGACATTCGTGACCGGTTGCCGGACTACCCGGTGTACCCGGTGTATCAGCTTCAGGAGCTGATAGGCTACGCCTACGAATCCCGCGATATCAGTCCACTCCAGGGCTTTGCCGGGAAACCCGTCAGCATGTTGATCGGGCTCGACAGCCGCGGCCGCTTTACCGGCATTCGCATTCTCAACCATCACGAACCGGTGTTTCTCCATGGGCTGGGCGAGGAGCCACTGTTCGAGTTCATTGATCAGTACGAGGGCCGCTCACTCACCGAACAGATCATTATCGATACGTCGGGCTCTCGCAGCGGCAAAAGCCCGGATGGCAACGTGGTGCATTTCGATGGAGTGAGCAAAGCCACCGTGTCGGTGCTGATTATTAACGACACAGTTCTCTCGTCAGCTCTCAAGGTGGCGCGGAAAAAACTGGAGGGGTTTACCCAGGCACCTGCTACCCGGGCGAAAACCGATCTCTACCAACCGCTGTCGTGGGCGCAACTGATCGAACGGGGGTACATCGGCCACTGGCGTATCAGCTCTGCGGCGATCGAACAGAAACTGGGCTCGCCCCTGGTGGATTATCCCGAGGCGTCGCAACCTGACCCTGGCGAGCCTTTCGCCGAGCTGTTTTTCGGCTACATCAACGCACCAATGGTGGGCCGCAATCTGTTGGGCGACGAAGGTTTCCAGCGGCTGAAAGAAAAGACGGGGCCAGACGCCCAGATACTGGCCGTCATGTCCCGCGGACTTTACCCACACCTACCGGATGGCTTCACCCCAGGAAGCTCACCGGATCGCCTGGGATTGCAGCAAAATAGTCTGTCGCTGGACATTCGCGATATCAACGTGTTCGACCAGAACATACAGATCAACGCCGACGGCATGCCGGAGTTCGCCCGGACAACCCTGTTCCGGGTCGGCGGCAACGCAGGCTTCAATCCCGGTGCCGAAGCGACTCTGAAGCTGGGCGTCACATTGCGGAAGAATCACCTGGTTGCCGACAGCACCGAGCTGGAGATCCCGATGGCCTTTGCGCAGGAGCTGTTCGAAGCCGTCGAGGTGGCACCACGGCCAGAAGACAATCGCCAACCGGTGTGGATCGGGCTATGGAAGGAACGCTGGTTGACCATTTCCCTGTTGGTCCTCAGTCTCACCCTGTTGACGGTGTTCTTCGCCCGTCAGCGCACCCTGAGCCGATATCCGAAACTGGTGCATCGGTTCCGCTGGGGCTTTCTGTTCTTCACCCTGTTCTTTATCGGCTTCTATGCTCAGGGTCAGCTTTCGGTGGTGAATATCTACACCCTGTTCCTGGCCATTTGGGACGGTTTTTCACTCAACGTATTCCTGATGGACCCGGTGCTGTTTATCCTGTGGACCTACACCTTTATCAGCCTGTTTGTCTGGGGGCGCGGGCTGTTCTGTGGCTGGCTCTGCCCCTTTGGCGCGTTGCAGGAGATGGCGGCCTGGTTGGGCGAGAAACTGAAGCTCCGCCAGGTGAAAGTACCGGAAAAATGGCATCGGCGGCTGATTCTATTGAAGTACCCGATACTTCTGGTGCTGGTGGGAACGGCGTTCTATTCACTGGAACTGGCGGAGAAGCTGGTGGAAGTGGAACCGTTCAAAACCGGCATCACGCTCTTCTTCGTGCGTTATTGGCCGTTCGTCGGCTATGCCGTTGGCCTGCTGGTGGTGGGCATGTTCATCCACAAGTTCTACTGCCGCTACCTTTGCCCGCTCGGGGCCGGCTTGGCGGTTCTGGGCAAGCTACGCCTGTTCAGTTGGCTGGACCGGGTGGAGCTGTGCGGCAAGCCTTGCCAGCACTGCAAGAACAGTTGCGGAATCAATGCGATCCATAAAGATGGCCGGATTGACTACAACGAATGCATCCAGTGCCTGGAGTGCGTGGTGATTCTGAAAGACCAGAGCCAATGCGTGGACAAGGTGCTGGAGAAGAAACGCCAGCGGCAAGCGCAGATACTGGCAACGGATGCGGGCTGAACCGCACCCGTAGCGTCAGGGAATCGTTCCGTTACTTCTTCTTTTCCCAGGCAAACTTCTGGAATGGCTCGTCAACCGGCGTTTCCGCAATGTGGTTGATGTAGTTGCTCATGACTTTCTGGGACAGCACCAGAATCACTTCCAGTACCTGACGATGCTTGTAGCCAGCACCATAGAACGCATCCAGGTCTTCCTTACCGACATTGCCTTTCTTGTGCATGACAGCCAGCGTGAACGTCCTCAGGGCTTCAAGCTTGTCACTGGGCAGTGGCGTCTCGTCGCGCAACGCGTTGATGATGTCGTCCGACACTTCCATCATCTTGGCGATTCCGGTGTGCGCCGGTACGCAGTAATGGCAGGCGTTCTCTACGTTGATGGTCTGCCAGACAACGGTTTTCTCATCATTGTCAAAACTGCTTTCCAGCACCAACCGGTGCAAGGCCTGATAACCCTCAAGAGTTCCTGGTGCTTCTGCCATGATCCCGTGCAAACTGGGAATCATGCCAAAGCCCTTGACTGAATTTTCCAGAAGCGGTTTTGATTTTTCAGGCGCCGATTCGACATCGTGAATGGTGAAATCCGTCATAACACTCTCCTTTCGGTTAATATTGAGCGTTCGTTCAATTACAGGTCCACGGTAACTGTTTTTGAGCGATCACTCAAGTTATCATTACGAGGAATTAAATCACCCGTCGTTGGCAGGTACCCATGGCCAGAAACGCTCGTTACGATCGACAAATCGCGCTAGACAAAGCAATGAACCTGTTTTGGGAGCGGGGCTATGCCGGCGCTTCCATGAAGCAGATTGAGCAGGCTCTGGACATGCGCCCTGGCAGCATTTATGCAACCTTTGGCAGCAAGGATGGACTGTTCAGCGAAGCGCTGGCTGCCTATGCACAGAGAAGCGGGCTGGAACTGCGCGAGCACCTGGCTGGAAGTCCGTCGGTGATGGACGGGCTGCAAGAGCACCTTCGTTGCATCGCACGACAGGCCAGCCCCGGCGGCGAGTCGCCATCCCGCGCCTGCATGGTCGTCAAAACCCTGCTCGAAGCCAGCAACACCAATACGGCCATTGCAAACCAGGCGAACACGATCCTGAGCGCCATTGAGCAGGCCCTGACTGAACTTCTGGAGCAGGCGAAACGCCAGGGCGAGCTGGCACCAGGAACCCATTGTGCCCGGCTGGCAAGACTGCTTCAGGCACAGATCATTGGCCTCCGGTCTTTTGCCCAGCGGGAGATCAGCTCTGAACAGGTCGCTGAGCTTGCCGAAGACATGGCAGCCATGCTCGATCACTATCGTGCCCGCCACTAAACCCCGCCCGCTCAGGGCCTGCCCCGGATATAGGTACTAACGGCGAATTGTCCCTGTCACAACAGTGCGTTAGCATTACCGCTCTGTGTCGTTGCCTTCCCCAGTGAGGACAGCCAAGGGTTTTTGACGAGAGTTCTTGGCTATCTTCACTTCAGGAACCCTTGTCATGGATAATCTGCATCACATCGTCGTCGTAGGCGGCGGCGCGGGCGGTCTTGAGCTGGCCACCCGCCTCGGTAACAAACTCGGAAAGAAACGCAAAGCCCGTATCACCCTGGTCGACGCCGGCCTGACCCACGTCTGGAAACCCCTGCTTCACGAAGTGGCCTCCGGCTCGCTTGATGCCAACGCCAACGAAATCAACTACCGGGCCCACGCACGCAAGCATCACTATGAATTCCAGCTCGGGCGCATGAACGGCCTGGATCACAACGCCAGGGAAGTGATCATCGCGCCATTCCACGATGAGGACGGCGGCGAAGTCGTGCCGGAACGCCGCATCGGTTATGACACCCTGGTGATTGCCGTGGGCAGTACAGCGAACGACTTCGGAACCCCCGGCGCCCAGGATCATTGCCTGTTCCTGGACAGCCTCAACCAGGCCCGGCGTTTCCACAACCTGATGCTTAACGCATTTTTGCGTAAGAACCACGATGCCCAATCCGGCAATGGCCATGAACTGCCCATCACCATCATTGGCGCCGGCGCAACCGGCGTTGAACTGGCAGCGGAACTGCGACTGGCTTCCAGGGAACTGCCCATATACGGTATGAATCACCTGCGGCCGGAGGACGTATCCATTACCGTTGTCGAAGCCGCTGACCGCATTCTGCCGGCGCTGCCGGCCCGGCTCTCCGAGGCCGCAACCCGCGAACTGGATCACCAGAATGTCAGGGTGATGACTGGCGAGCCCGTCAGCGAAGTCCGCGATGGCGTGGTGGTGCTCAAAGACGGCACGGAAATCGCCTCGGAGATGACCATCTGGGCCGCCGGCATCAAGGCGCCTGCGTTCCTGGCAACACTGGACGGCCTGGAAACGAACCGTGGCAACCAGATCAAGGTGAAGCAAACCCTGGAGGCCACCACGGCTCCGGACATCTTTGCCTTTGGCGATTGCGCCGAGTGCCCCCAGCCCCAGTCAGAACGGCCCGTACCACCGCGTGCTCAATCCGCGCACCAGCAGGCGGACACTCTTTTCAAGACCCTGTGTCATCGACTGGAAGGCCGTGAGGCGGTTCCGTTTGTCTACAACGACCATGGTTCGCTGATCAATTTCAGCCGCTACACCACCGTGGGGAACCTGATGGGGAATCTCTCCGGTCGCAGTATGTACATCGAGGGCAAAGTCGCGCGCCTGTTTTACCTGTCGCTCTACCGCATGCACCAGGTCGCGCTGCACGGCGTCGTTCGAACCGGAATCATCTGGTTGATGGACCGGATAAGCCGGGCCATGCACCCGCGCCTGAAACTGCACTGATCCGCTCGTGACCCTGCTATCATCGAGACATATTCCCAGGCCGGAGCAGGAATGGATCCGCTAGTTACTCTGATCGGCGCTCTGATGCTGGTCATCAGCATCATGCTCAGCCCGCTGTCCAGCAGGCTGGGCATGCCGGTACTGCTGATTTTTCTCGTGGTCGGCATGATCATGGGGGAAGACGGTCCCGGTGGCATCCTCTTCGACGACTTCGAGCTGGCGTTCCTGATTGCCAACCTGGCGCTCGGCGTGATCCTGCTGGATGGCGGCATGCGCACCCGGGCAGAAACCTTTCGTGTCGGTCTCCGCCCGGCATTGGTACTCGCTTCCGTTGGCGTATTCCTGACCGCCTCCGGGGCCGGCCTGGTGGCCTGGTGGGTGTTTGACATGCACTGGCTGACAGCACTGCTGATTGGCGCCATTATCTCCTCCACCGATGCAGCGGCAGTGTTTTCACTGCTTCAGGGGCGCGGCCTTCATTTGAACGAACGGGTCAGTGCAACCCTGGAAATCGAGTCCGGCAGCAACGACCCGATGGCGATTTTCCTGACCCTGATGCTGGTCACCATGATTGAGGCAGGCGGAACATCCGAAGGCTGGATGGCGATGATGATGCTGGTGAAGCAATTCGGCATTGGCGGTGCGGTAGGCGTCGCCGGCGGTTTTATCGTAGTGGAACTGGCCAACCGGGTTCGGCTGACCCCGTCGCTATACCCTTTGCTGGTGGTGGCCGCCGGCATCATGGTGTTCTCCGGCACCAACGCGCTCGGAGGTAGCGGTTTCCTGGCGATCTATCTGGCCGGTGTGGTGGTTGGCAACCGCCCGGTTCGAATGATGCCGATGATTCTCCAGGTTCACGATGGCCTGGCCTGGCTGGCCCAGCTATGCCTGTTCCTGATGCTGGGGTTGTTGGTCACGCCCTCGGAACTGTTGCCTCTCGCCGGGGGCGGTCTGATCCTGGCGCTGGCGCTGATTTTCCTGATCCGGCCGCTGACGGTGATGGCGACACTCTGGCCTTTCGGTTTTAATCGACGCGAGCTGGGCTTTATCAGCTGGGTTGGTTTGCGAGGCGCCGTGCCCATTGTGCTGGCGTTATTCCCGATCATCGCCGGGCTGCCGGAGGCGCAGCTCATCTTCCATGTTGCCTTCTTCATCGTACTGGTGTCGCTGGTGGTCCAGGGGACCACCATGGCGCCACTGGCCAGGAAGCTGCGACTGGAAGTCCCCGCAGGTGAAGATCCCTACCGCCGCCTGCCCCTCGATGTCCCGGCCGCCGGGGACCACGAACTGATGCTGTTCCCGCTCCGGGGCGGTGCCTGGGAGTCACCCAGGCCCCTGGGCCAGCTCCGTTTACCGGACAACACGGCCATCGCTGGCGTTTTCCGCAAACGGACGTGTTATCAGCCCAGCCCGGATATGGAAGTCGCCAGCGGCGATGTACTGGCAATGTTTGCAACGCCAGCGATGCTGTCCGAGCTGGGCAAAGCCCTCAGCGGTCGCCATGCACCCAAATACCTCGCCGAGCGCGCCTTCTTTGGCGACTTCGTGCTCAATGGTGATGCTCTGCTGGGGGATGTGGAGCAGGTCTACGGCATCGAGTTTGACCAGCTGCCCCCAGAATTGTCCCTGGCGGAGTGCTTTGCGCGGCGCACCAAAGGGCATCCGGTGGTGGGCGACAAGGTGGTACTGGGCCCCGTTACCCTGGTCGCAAGGGCAACCGAGGCCGACCGGGTGACGAAGGTAGGCCTGAAAATGGACAACCAATAAAAATCTTTAACAAAAACACTCAAAACCCTGGTTCGATTAACAAAAGTCCTGTGCTATAAAGTGTACAAAGATTAATCATTGACTCCTTATGCTACTGAAAATGTCGATTTCACTCTCCGGCACCGGCCGGTCCTCAGTTGCCATTGCCAGCTTTCTGGCCTTTGCTTTCTCGTTGTTGCTGGCGCCCCTATCCCCGCTATCGGCATCGGAGCTGCCGATGGGTGCCATGGATGAAACGCCGGAAGTCAGCGAGGTTCTGGTTCGCAAGGAAGAGCGCAGGCTTTACCTGCTGTCCGGTGACCAGGTGGTGCGCAGCTACCGTATCGGGCTGGGCGACAACCCCTCGGGGCACAAGCTCTACGAAGGGGATAAGCGCACCCCCGAAGGTAAATATGTGCTGGATTGGCGTAACTCCAACAGCGATTTCTACAAATCCATCCACATTTCCTATCCCAATGCTGAAGACCGCGAGCAGGCTTCTGCCTGGGGGCTCGATCCCGGCGGTAGCATCATGATTCATGGTTTGCCAAACGAAGCCGGTGATATGGCATTCGCTTTCCTCGGATTGGACTGGACCGATGGTTGCATCGCCGTCAGTAACGAGGAAATGGACGAAATCTGGCAATTGGTGGCTGATGGTACGCCAATACGGATTGTCCCCTGACACTGATCCAATCCCCGCTTCATGCGTAGATTCTTGCTGCAATATTAAGTTGTTGTCATAACCTAGGAACTTTTACGTATCCTTAGTTAACATTTCTGTCTAGACTGATTTACACTGTTTGACGATGTCGTTGGCCAAACGCTAACGACCCCGTTTTGACAGAATGTCTGCACCAACGACTTCTGGAACGCAGGAAATAAAACGACCAATAAGGGGATATACAATGCGTAAACTGACGATCGCAGGGTTTGCACTGGCCACCGCACTGACCGCAGGTTGTGCGACAACCGACCAGGGCGCTCTCGACGAAGCAAATGCAACCGCTTCTTCCGCCGAGCAAACCGCTGAAAATGCACTGAACACCGCTAACAGCGCTTCCAGCGCTGCACGCTCCGCTCAGCGCACTGCTGACGAAGCACTGGCTGCCGCCAAGGCTGCCCAGAAGGCTGCTAACGAAGCCAACGAGCGCGCCAAGCGTATGCTCGAGCGTGCCAGCCAGAAGTAAGGCTGTTACGTAAAAAAAGGCCGGGATTCGTCCCGGCCTTTTTTGTGGGCGCCTGGTAGCACTCATCAGGATTCGTCGTTATCGCTCTTCGGCTTCTGTGGTGAGGGCGTTTTGCTCATAAAGGCAGACATCATTTCCATCGGCAGCGGGAACACAATCGTGGAACTGTTGTTGGTGCTCATATCCGCCAGGGTTTGCATGTAGCGCAGCTGCATTGCTCCAGAGTTGGCGGACATAACTTCGGCCGCTTCAACCAGCTTTTTCGATGCCTGCAATTCACCCTCCGCGTGAATCACCTTGGCACGACGCTCCCGCTCTGCCTCCGCCTGACGGGCAATGGCACGAATCATCGACTCATTCAGGTCCACGTGCTTGATTTCAACGTTGGCGACCTTGATGCCCCATTCCTCGGTCTGGGCGTCGATAATACTCTGGATATCCGAATTCAGCTTGTCACGCTCTGAGAGCATTTCATCGAGATCATGCTTACCCAGTACCGAACGCAACGTCGTCTGGGCCAGTTGACTGGTAGCAGAGCCGAAATCCTCGACCCGTATAATCGCACGCTCAGGGTCGACCACCCGGAAATACAGCACGGCATTGACCCGCACGGTCACGTTGTCTTTCGAGATAACGTCCTGGCTTGGCACGTCCAACGCAATAACACGCAAATCCACGCGGGTTATCTGTTGGATACCTGGGATTACGATGATCAGGCCAGGCCCTTTGACACCCTGAAAGCGCCCCAGGAAGAAAACCACGCCACGCTCGTATTCCGGCAGAATCTTGATCGCCGACCCAAGAATCAGCAGGAGCACCACCGTGGGTGCGATATAGGGAATCAGGTCTGTGATGTTCATAAGGCCTCCTTCGTTGGCTTGATCGCCGGGTAACCTGTCAACATTCTCCAGGCCGGCGTCAGGGTTCCGCTTTGTCGGCTTCGACGTACACCGTCAAACCTTCCAATGCAGTCACCCTCAGCTTGTCACCGTTGCCTACTGGGGATTTGCAGGCGGCATTCCAGCGTTCACCGCTCATGCGCACGTGCCCCCTGAAATACCCGTCGTCTTCCTGAAAGTCATCAAGTGCGGTCACTCTCTCGTGGACAATCTGTTCGCTTCCGCTGACCGGGTGCTTCCGGCGCAAGCCGATGAACTTGATGACGGTCCAGAGGATAAAGCCGGCCGCGACCAGTGCCGTGCCACCGATAGTGGGCAGTGAAATCTCCTGATGGCTGCCGTCCATCAGTATGATGGAACCGGCTACAAACGCGACAATCCCCCCTATGCCCAGTATGCCGAAGCTGGGCATAAAGGCCTCGCCGACAATGAAGGCAAGCCCCAACAGAATCAGCGCCAGGCCCGCGTAATTGACGGACAGCACCTGGAAGGCAAACAGTGCGAGGATCAGGCAGATAGCGCCAATCACACCCGGGAATATCGCCCCGGGGTTGGATAATTCGAAGATAATGCCGTAGAAGCCGATGATCATCAGGAAGTAAGCGACATTCGGATTGGTGATCACCGATAGCAGTCGCGTGCGCCAGTCCGGGTCTGCTCGCGTCAATTCAATGTTCGCGGTGGCCAGCGTTTTCTCGCCATTGGCCATTTTCACGGTGCGCCCGTCGATCTGCTGCATCAGGCTGTCCATGTTGTCAGCCACCACATCGACCACGTTCTGCGCCAGCGCTTCTTTGGCGCCCAGGTTGACGGCTTCGCGCACTGCCTGCTCCGCCCAGTCGGCGTTGCGGCCATGTCGCTCCGCCAGGCCACGGATGTAGCTGACGGCATCTTCCAGAACCTTACGCTCCATGGCCGTGCCGCCTCGGCGTTTATCGGAGGCGTCATCCTGCGCCGATTCCTCGTTTCCGGCGCTTTCCTTGTCATCGGGATTGGCATCCCCGGCGTCTTCGGCAGGCTTCTGTTCCTCGGAGCCGGGCAGCCCGCCCATCTGGACCGGCGTGGCCGAACCCAGGTGGGTGGCCCCTGCCATGGCCGCCACGTGACTGCCATAGAGAATGTAGGTGCCGGCGCTGGCGGCACGCGCCCCTGCCGGCGACACCCAGGTCACCACGGGTACCTCTGAAGAAAGGATTTCCTTGATGATACCGCGCATGGATTCCATCAGACCGCCAGGGGTATCCATCCGGATAACAAGCAACTCGGCACCTTCGGACTCGGCGCGGCGAATGCCACGCACCAGGTAGTCCATGGTGGCAGGGCCGATAGCCCCGTCGACGGTCAACACAAGACCTGTGGGTGACTCGTCCTGCTGGGCGATAACCGTATGAGACAGAGAGGCCAATGCCAGCACCAGGCCCAGCAGGAACACGGCCAGCCACCAGTGCAGGCGGCCGGAGGGATTGGATTGGTTGGGTCGGTTAGCGATCATCACTCCTCCCCGGATCCGTTCAGCGGATCAGAGCCTTCGGTATCAGAACCAGAGGCGTTGCTTCT
Organism: Marinobacter sp. M5B; assembly: GCF_042604615.1. Lineage (NCBI taxonomy): Bacteria > Pseudomonadati > Pseudomonadota > Gammaproteobacteria > Pseudomonadales > Marinobacteraceae > Marinobacter > Marinobacter sp. M5B. Next base: position 108,620 of record NZ_CP156894.1, on the reverse strand, counting down.
CACCTTTATTGCCATCTGGGGTACTTCGCATCGGCCCGGCAGACTCATCCGCGACGCGGGTCAGACGTTCACCCACCATCCGCGGCAGGCCGTCCGCCTGGTCCACAGCCAGTTCAATGGCCATGCGCTTCACTTCCACACCGGGCATTTTCTGGCGGAAGTCTTCCACCTTTTTCTGCACTTGCTTCCACAATTGTTCACGGTCCTGCTGACTGTAGTCTTCTTCAGGGCGGTGTACCTCCAGCCAGACCTCATTACCTTTCAGGCCGATCTTCACGGGCTCATGGATAACCTGCACCGGCGTGCCCTTACTGACTTCGTAGACAAACCGCGATATATCCTCGTTGTACATGCGGAAACAACCGTGACTGACCTGCATGCCCACTCCGAACAACTTGTTGGTACCGTGAATCAGGTACCCTTTCTCACTGAGCATCAGTGCGTGGGACCCCAGAGGATTACCCGGCCCCGGTGGAATCATCCTGGGCAGGTACTCTCCCGCAGCTTCGTATTCGGCACGGATGCTTGCAGGCGGATACCAGGCCGGCGACTCCAGTGGCATGGTCACTTCAGCGTTGGTCAGTGGCGATGGGTTGTCATCGGTGCCTACCCCCACCGGATAGACCTGTACCTTCCCCTCAGTAAAGTAGTACAAACGGTATTCCGCCAGATTGATGATTATGCCCTCGCGCTTTACATCCGGAAGCACGTAGTGCCGGGGCACAGTTATCCGGGTGCCATCACCGGGCAGCCAGGGATCAACACCGGGGTTGGCCTTAACGAGTTCCAGATAACCAAGACTGTTCTGATTGCCAATGGCCGCAAAGGTGTCTTCATAGCGGGTGGTCATCACCGACAGCTCCCCGGCCAGATCCCCGTCAATGGAAAACCGGGGAACACGGGGCTTCTCGGGGGTGTCGCTTTTTCCTTCGGCTGTAGTCAGTTCCTGACCCCCGGCCTGCGCTTCCGTTTCGGCACCAACCACGTTGGCCGACACCAGGGCCAGCAAAACCAGCAGAAAACCTGTCAACTGCGTTCGATACATAGCGTCTCAATCCGATATCCGGTCTGCGGCGACAACAACGCGCTTCAAACCGACGTCAGGGCTGTCCAAACGGTGGCAACAGCCAGAATCACAAATAGAAGACTGGCTCCAACTCTGGCCGTCGCCAGTGGTAACCGCTCCATCAACCATTTACCAGCCATGATAACCGGTATATTAGCTAGCAGCATACCAACGGTGGTGCCCATAATCACCCAGAAGGTGTCCGTATATCGCGCGGCCAGCACCACGGTCGCGATCTGGGTCTTGTCGCCGATCTCCGCCAGGAAGAACATCACCGTCGTGGCCATGAAGGCGCCCATGCCCAGGAACGCCGAATCACCATTGTCATCCTTGTCCGGAATCAACAACCAGAGTGCAATGGCCACGAAGCTGGTAGCCAGGATCCAGGGCAACCAGGCTTGCGGAATCCACTCTGCGATCCAGGCACCCAACAGCGCTGACAAGGCATGGTTCAGCAGGGTGGCGACAAGTATGCCAAGAATGATGGGCGCACGCTTGGCGTAACGGGCAACCAGGAAGAGAGAGAGTAGTTGGGTCTTGTCGCCGATCTCCGCAATGGCGACCGCAAACGTTGAAGCGAGAAAAGCGTCCATGAAAAACTCCGGGGCGGACATTCAGACATGAGACAGCCCACCTTCCGCCCTGGGAGGTGAAACTGCCTCAGGTCTTGCCAATTTCACCAATGTACCGGTGAAACATGATAGCCACGGAGATTGAGCCCCAAGTATGTTGACTACCATCCGCCCCTGGAAACGGGTTCCGTTGCGGAGGCTACTCCCCTGAAGAGTGCCGAAATGTTAATCAATACCTGGGCGGATGGCAACTATACGCGCATTTTCCACACTGGAATGGCCGCCATCGCCACGAATACAGCCACCAGCCACCAGGCTGAATGAAACGCCCCAATAGTGGGGATGCCGCCACTGTGGTCACCAAATTCAATGGTCAGGGCCACGATATTGACGCCAAAGGCCCCACCCAGCTGGCGGGTAAAGTTAATGGTGCTCGAACCGGCACCGAGTTGCTCCGGCGCCAGTGGATTCAGGGCACCCGTTGAGAGGGCTGGCAGCATGAAGCCGATACCGATTCGCCCCAACACGGTCCATAGCGCCAGCCAGCCGAAGGCGAGCTCAATGTCCGATACCGCAAACAACATGGCCGACATGGCGAACAGGACAATGCCGAATATCACCAGCTTACGGGCACTCAGGCGGTCCGCCAGTCTCCCGGCCAATGGAAAGGTCATGCCCAGCACAATGCCTGCTGGCAACATCAGCAAACCGGCTTCGGTGGCGGTGAATTCCAGGGCCGTCTGCACAAACAGGGGTACCAGGTAGGTGGAGCCAAACAAGGCGAGCCCCAACGCCATGGCGCCCACGTTGGCGTAAACGAAGGCCGGATTGCGTAGAAGCTCTATGTTCACCAATGGGTGTCGGGCGCGTCGCTCACGAATCACAAACAGCACCAGGGCGATGACCGCAACAGCGCCCTCGATGGCAATTCGTGCTTCCTGTCCCGCCAGTTCCTGAAGCCGGTTGAGGGTGTCCAGCGACAGACCGATGGCAGCGCCCAGGAGCACCAAGCCAGGAAAGTCAAAACGGTAGGGAGCCGGGCGGGAGACCGGCAGCGGCAGAAAGCGCCATGCCATAAACACCCCGGTCAGGGTGACGGGCACGGGGGCGAACATCACATAGCGCCAGTCCAACTGATCCACCAGGAAGCCCCCGAGAACCGGGCCCAGGGCTGGAGCGAGAATCACACCCATGCCGTAGATACCCATGGCCTGCCCACGACGGTTGCGGGGGAAAATCCGGAACACCAGATACATACCCATGGGCTGCATGAGCCCCGCCATGGCACCCTGGCCAATGCGGGCGGCAATCAACTGTTCCGGGGAGGTGGCAAAACCACCAAGGAGGGAGATCACCGTGAACAGGAACATGGCCGTCGCCAGGGTCTTGCGCACGCCAAAGTGATCCAGAAGCCACGACGAGGCCAGCATGGTGGTGGTCATGGCCGCGATGAACCCGGTGGCCAGCCAGTGCACCTGGCCCTGCCGAATACCGAATTCCAGCATGATGTCGTGCAGGGCAACATTGACCACGGTTGCGCTGAGCACCGTTGCCATGGTGCCCAGCATGACCGTGGCAACCGCCAGCCAACGCCAGCGTTCGCCGTAACGGGCCCTTAACCCCTCAACCGTGTTATCACTCAGACCAAGACCCCTTCAGGCCGAGATATCGACCGCACACCATTACCGTTGCCGCTCCGCATTCTCCAGGATCCTGTGGAACACCTTGACGGCACCTTCGATGTCCCGGTCGCTAATACCCTCCAGCATCTCTTCACGCAGGCGGGCCGCACGCTCGGTCAGGACGTTCATGAATTCGGTCCCGTCCTTGGTAAGGTGAAGACGGCGGGCACGACGATCATTGGGACAGGGACGGCGCTCAATCAGGCCCTGCTGTTCCAGGCTGTCCAGCAATCGCACCAGCGTCGGATTCTCAATGGCCATCAGGCGGGCGAGCTCACGCTGGGTCAGCCCTTCGCCCCCTTGTTGCAGATAGACCATGGTGGTCCAACGAGCCTGGGTGACACCCAGATCCTTAAGGCGTTCATCCAGCAATTTGCGCCAGCGACGGGTGACCCGGGCTACGGCAAAGGGAAACTGATCTCTCATGATCTGGGACTCCGGTAATGGGGTATCGACTGCTGTACTACCTGTAACGAATACCACTGCCGAAACGGTGCAGTGACGGACAACGTTACCAATAGTAAGCTAACCATTACGATAAAAACAGATATGCAAGGTGAAACAAAATTGGGGAAAACCGAGAGACGCGGCCCGATAGGCGAGAAAGACCGGCCTATCAGCCGGTCCTGTGTAGGTCTTCGTGACGCTCCTGAGCCGCTGGTGACTCGTGAAATTCCTCGTTACGGGGGTCCATTTCCGTCAGCACCGGCGAGGTCTCAGGCATGGCAGGTATGAAGTGTTCCTGCTCCGCCACCGGCACGTCTTCCGTGTGGCTGATGCGATAACTGGTGATAATCGCCAACACCACCAGGAAACCGGCGTTGCCGAAGAACAGCCCCCTGGGGCCCAATATGCCCACCAACTCGGCCATCACGATGGGGCCAATGACACTGCCCACGCCGTAACTCAGCAGCAGTGTTGCGCTGGCGGCCACAATACGATTACTTTCCATCCGGTCGTTGGTGATTGCAACCGCGATCGGATACAGCGTGGCCGAGAGGCCCGTAAACAGGCCAACCAGCAGGGTCAGTAGCCACATCCGTTCAGCCCCGAGGATGCCAACCGACACCGCCGCGGTGCCCGCTGCCACCGCCACCCAGAACATGACGCGGCGACGATCAAACCGGTCACACACCAGCCCCAGCGGCCAGGCCAGGAGCATGGCCGCCACAATGGCACTGGCCATGAAGGTGGACACCCGGCTGACCTCCAGACCCACCAGGGTGGCGTATACCGGGCCGAGCGCATAAAAAGAACCGATCATGACACCGCAGATCAGCGCACCGGAAACCCCGGTGAACGACTCACGGGCCAGGGTGAAGAATGACAGTCGCTCGGACTGCTCGATCACCGGGGCATCCATACGTGTCAACGACAATGGAATCAGCGCCAGCGTCAACAGGACAGCGGCGAGCGAAAACGGTATGAACGAAGACGGCTCACCGACGTTGATCAGCAACTGGCCACCGGCGGCGGACAGGTAGAACACAATTTGATAAACCGCAAAAAGGGCGCCCCGGTTGGCGTTGGTGGCGCGACTGCTGAACCAGCTCTCAATCACCACCAGAACGCCGGCCACACTGAAGCCCGACAAGGCACGCAAAATGGCCCAGAACACCTCGGACACCGCCATGGGATACAGCAGGGCGCACACCGCCGCCATGGCGGCAAAGACCGCGAAAGCCCGGATATGCCCGACACGACCGATGATGAGATGGACGTAGAGCGTACCCAACACGAAGCCAATGGAGTAACACACCAGGATCCAGCCGATAATGTTCGGCGAGACCGCTTCAATACTCAGTCGCACACCCAACAGAGTCATCAGAAAGGCGTTGCCACTGACCAGCAGGACAATACTGAGGATCAGGGCTGAAAGCGAGGTGACCATTCGGGTCATCGGTCTGGCTCCGGCGTACTTTAAACAGGTTGATACAGGAATGTAATGAAACTAGCAGCAACGCCGGAACATTGCAGAGCACGAATTAGAACAGGGCGTAATTCACAAAACCACTACGCAGTTCCCGAAATCCCCAATACCGCTTGCAGCGCCGTGATGACTGGATTTAACATCATTTTACATTAAGGTGACGTAACACACGCTGGCGGCCTGAAGGGTTAACATGTGGGTAGTTTGATCGCTGCCTATTTGAACCCACGAGAGTCTCTCATCTCATGCAATCCACGCTAACCATGAGCGCCTGGTTATGAAAAAGACGGACTGGCCCATTCGATGGGATCTGTTGCTTCGCTACCGGCTGATTGAAATCATCGCCCTATGGGAAGGACGGCTCACCACCAATCATATCTGCCACAGTTTCGGCATTGGGCGACAGCAGGCTTCCAAGGATATCAACACCTACCTGCGGGAACTGGCACCGGACAATCTGGTTTACGATCGCCACCTTAAAGGCTATGTGCCATCGTCCAGTTTCCGGCCGGTGGTCACCGCTGGCAACGCCAGTGAATACCAGGATCTGCTGGCTCGCCAGGACGCCCTCAGTGACACCTTTGAATCGCTTAATATCAGCCTGCCTGACAGCACCATCGTCCGTGGCCCGGAACGGGTTGTTAAGCCGGAAGTCATGCGTGCCGCAGTTGCAGCAGCTCGCCACGGCCGGGTGATGAAGGCAGAGTATGCCTCCCTAAGCCCTGCTGGCGTTTCCCAGCGCACTCTGGAACCCCACACTCTGGTGTGTGTCGGCCAGAACTGGCACCTCCGTGCCTGGTGCGACGCCAACCGGGAATTTCGGGACTTCGCCCTCAGCCGTTTCCGCGGCAAGCCGGAAACCACCCGGCAACGCAGCCGTCACACCATCCAGCATGATGATGACTGGAACCGTCAAGTCTCACTGGTGATGATGCCTGATAGCCGTTTGAACAAGGCACAGCAGGATATTGTTGCCACCGATTACGGCATGGTCAGCAACCGGCTCGAACTCACCATTCGCGCGGCCCTTGCACCCTACGTACTGTCCCGGCTCGGCCTGGGTTCAGACAGCCAGCACCCGGACCCAATGGTCCAGCAGCTGGAACTGGCCAACGAAGAGCAGCTGGGCATTGCCGAGTCGGCTCGCGAACGGGCTATTAAAGCAGTAGCGGGGCTCTGCTAGACTGAGCGGGTGATCACAACCAACCCTTTCCTGTTCTGGCGCCTTGCCCTCACCCTGCTCATAGCCCTGCCCGCTGTCGCGGCGGGGGATTGTGGTACCGGGGTTATCCCGGTTTCCCGCATTCAGGGCACGGGCGATCATTCCTCTTTCGCCGGCCAGACCGTTTCCGTTGAAGGCATCATAACCATGGATGCTCGCCAACGAGGCGGCTTCCGCGGTTTTTATCTGCAACAAGCCGATGGCGAAACGGACAACGATCCGCAAACCTCCGAGGCCCTGTTTGTTTACACCCATCGCACCGACGGACAGCACGGGGATAGGGTGCATGTCTCGGGGCGGGTGAAAGAGTTCCATGGCCTGACCGAGCTCACCGATATTACCTCCATCACCCGTTGCGGGAATGGCCGTCTGCCTGAGCCTGTCTCCGTCACGCTGCCGTGGCAGGATGGCGAACCTCCGGAACACCTGGAAAACATGCGGATCAACGTCGCCGGCGAGCTAACGGTGATCAATCACTATAACCTGGCCCGTTACGGTGAACTCACCCTCGCGGCAAAGCCTCAGACGATGGCCACGGAAATCCTGGAACCAGGGCCGGGCGCTCAATCGCGCCACAGGTGGCAGGCGATCAACCGACTGTTGCTGGATGACGGCCTGGGGGCGCGCAACCCGCGCCCGATTCCCTGGCCTGGGCCACAACTGTCCGCAAACAACACGGTTCGCACCGGCGACAAGGTCAGCGGGTTAACAGGCATACTGGATTTTCGGTTCGGCGCCTGGCGACTGCAGCCGCAATCAACGCCGGCGTTCAGCCCCGCCAATCCACGCGCACCAGCACCCGAGCGACCGGAGTCGGCCACGCTCAGGGTGGTCACACTCAATCTTGGCAATTTCTTCAATGGCGATGGCCGTGGCGGCGGTTTTCCGGCAGCTCGGGGGGCCCGATCCGCCACTCAGTTTGAGCAACAGAAAGCACGGCTGGTTGCCGCGCTGACGGCGCCGAACCCGGACATCATCGCTGTCACAGAAATGGAAAACGACGGCTATGACGGCGACAGCGCCATTGCCGAATTGGCCGGCGCCTTGGGTTCACACTGGCGCTACGTGGAAACAAGCGACAACACTGGCAGTGATGCCATACGCACCGATCTGCTGTACCGCAGCGACCGTGTGGTCGCGGAAGGCTCTCCCAGCCGCCTGACAACAACACCATTTGATCGTCGTGGCCGGCCACCAGTCACTCAGGTATTCCGCCTCATTCACAGAGATCGAGCCCTGAGGGTTGTCGTTCCTCACTTGAAATCAAAGGCCTGCCGTGGCGCCAGTGGTCAGAACCGGGATCAGGACGACGGCCAGGGCTGCTACAATCACAGCCGCGAACAAGCGACCCGGGCCATTATCCGCTGGACCAATGCCCTGCCGCACCCGGATGGCCTGTCCGGCACCCTGATCACCGGGGATATGAACGCCTACGCCCGGGAGACGCCGCTGCAACTGCTGGAAGCGGCAGGCTTTATCAACGCCGTTCGTCGCATCCACGGCTGCACCGACACCACCTGTAAGCACACCAGCTATAGCTATCACGGCCGTAGCGGAACCCTGGACTACAGCCTGGTCTCGAAAAGGCTGCTCCCACGGATCGTCGATGCCCGCACCTGGTCGATAAATTCCGATGAACCCCGGGCGCTGGGCTACAAGGGGCCGGTTACCGTACCCAACGGCCAGCCCTGGCGCTCATCGGACCACAACCCGGTCATCACCGACCTGTCACTCTGATTCCACCTTGCCCGCGAGCCGCAGCATCAGGGCAGGCAGGCCAAAGCCCGGCGCGGTATACGCGGTACACTGGCTCCAATCCAGTTGAAACGGAAACCGACCGTGAAAATACCCACTCCAAACTTATGGCCTGCCGCCCGCACCAGTCAGCGATGGCTGGTACAGGCAAAACGTCGTGAAACCGTGATCGATGGCCACCGCATGGTGTATCTGGAAAAAGGGACCCCTGCCGGGGACCAACCCACCGTTATACTGATGCACGGTTTTGCCGCCATGAAAGAGAACTGGGCGCTCTGGCTGCAGCGGCTGCCCGAACACTGGCACATTCTGGTTCCGGACCTGCCAGGGCTTGGAGAAAGCGAGTACCGTTCGGACGCCGATTACGGCTACGAGGCCCAGGCGTCAAGACTGGAAGCCTGGATCGATACTCTGGCCACCAACAACCTTCACCTGGTCGGCAGCTCCATGGGGGGTGCCATTGCCACCGTCCTCGCTCACAAAATGACGCCCGCACCCGCTTCCCTGACGGTGCTGAACAGCGCCGGCATACCCGAACATACAAACGTGGACCTCGATGCCCCCTTCGAGTCCGACCGCGACGCCATTCTGATTCCCCGGGACTGGGCCGGTGTCTACCGGATGTTCAATAGCGTCGGCACTGGCAGGCCAACGGCTATGGGCGTCGCCATGACGGGGCTCCTGGGGCCGGACCTGCTGCAACGAACCACGTCCTTGCGTCACATTTTCAACGATATGCTCGCCGACGCATTGGCACCAGCACGCTACCTTGGCCCCAACACACCTCCCCTTCAGGTCCAGTGGGGGGACCGGGACGTGATCACGCCCACACGCTGTGTGGACTGGTATCGAAAGGTGACGCCCCAGGCCGATATCCACGTGTTCCGGCGGGTAGGCCATCTTCCCATGCTGGAGAATCCCGGTCGCTCAGCCCGTAAACTGGCAGCCTTCATCGACCGCCACTCAGCGGGCGGCCAGCTCTGTTAATTGGCCTGCATATCCTGTTGACCCGTCAGCGAAGTCATGGGGTGGGAGGAACATTCCGTTCATAATCGTGGAAGAAGTTTCATCCCTGACATAACAACAACAGGAAACACGAGGAAATCCCATGCGCGCCTCAGTATCTACCACTCAGGATCTGGGCATGCCGGCCATTTACCTGCACTTGCTGGCGGAGTTGCTTAGTACCATCGGCGTCGATGAAAAAGCGCTGCTCAAGCGTGTCGGCCTGGACCCGGTGCGCCTGCAGTCAACCGATTTAAGAGTCAGTCAGTCACAGGCCAGCGAGTTCGTGACCCGAGCCATCATCGAAAGCGGCGAGCCCGGGCTCGGCATCATGCTGGCCCGGGAGCTTCGACTGCCACTGCACGGAGCCCTGGGCACCGCGGTCATGAGCAGCCGCACTCTGGCAGAGGCTCTGGACCTGATGACGCGATACCTGACCCTGCGCGCCCCGCACCTGCACGTCAAGCGCCGGCAGCAGGATGGCCAGTCTATCTACGCCATCTCGTGTGGCATTGATCTGGGCCCATTGCAGGGCTTTATCATGGACGCCATGCTGTTCGGCTGCGCGTCCATGGGCGCGCAGCTAACAGGCTCACCAGTCGCCGGCTCGTCGATTCAGCGACGCGGACCGGAACCGGCCTACTTCCATCGCTTTCGCCAGCAAATTCCCATCCCCGTGGTGTACGGCGCTGGCGAAGATGCGATTGTTATTCCCGATCCGCAGCTGGCATTGCCCATCCGCTTCTCTGACGATCAGTTGGCCGCCTCGTCGAAAGCCCAGTGTGAGGAGGCCTTACGCCTTCTAACGGAAGATGCCGGCTTTGCCTGTCGGGTCAGGCGGGTGATTGAAACCAGTCACCCGTTCCCGCCGAAACTGGCCAGGGTAGCCACAACGCTGTTTGTGTCGGAGCGCACCCTGAAACGGCGTTTACAGGCGGAAGAAGCCAGTTTTCAGCACCTGGTGGATCAGGTGCGACTGGAAAGAGCGGGGGAGTTGCTGCAGCAAACTGCCATGAACCTGAGCCAGATTGCCGACGCCCTGGGCTACGCCGACGCCGCCAACTTTACCAGGGCGTTCAAGCGCTGGACCGGACAGAGCCCCAGCCAGTACCGAAACCAGGAGTCATTGCCAACAACAACGTCGATCAAGAGAACACCAACCAGTGCGATGGCCTGAAACACTCAGTCGATGCCTATGATCTTGTGCATCTGCAGGGTCAACCGCCACTGCGGGTGGGTCAGGCAGTAATCCGTGGCTTTGCGGGTGTTACTTTGCTTGACGGGGTCAGCCTCACCCTCTGAGACAGTCGGCGACGCCATTGGCGAAAGGAAATAGTGGCTGGCGTTAATGTCGGTGAAACGCTCCGGCATCGCCAGGGGCTGAGGGTACACCACTTTCAGCTCGTCACACTGGCGCAATACCACCGGCGCGTCCGCCTTGGGGCTCACACACAACCAGTCAATACCGGACGGTGCCGGCAGTGTGCCGTTGGTTTCCACGCCCACTTCAAAGCCGGCCCGGTGAAAGGCATCCACCAGCTTGTCATCCAGTTGCAGTAGTGGCTCACCACCCGTGCACACCACATAGGGTTGCCCAGGCGCATCCGGCCAAAGGCGACGAATATGCGCCGCCAGCGCATCCGCGGTTTCAAACTGGCCGCCGTTCTGACCATCGGTACCTACGAAGTCGGTATCGCAGAAGCTGCATACGGCATTGGCCCGGTCCTTTTCACGGCCAGTCCAGAGATTGCACTTGCTGAAGCGGCAAAACACCGCTGCCCGCCCGGCCTGGGCACCCTCTCCCTGCAATGTATAGAACGCTTCCTTTACCCGATACATCAGGTTTCCACCTCATACCGCAAGGGATCTGAAACGCCGTTGGCGGCAAACGCCTCCAGGCGCTCCACGCAGGAGCCACAAACGCCACAGGCTCGGTCCCGGCCGTTGTAGCAGGTCCAGGTTTTGCCGTAATCGAGCCCCAACTTCAGGCCCTCGGCCAGGATGGCCCCCTTGTCCGAGCCCATGAAGGGCGCTTCTATTTTCACCGGCTCATAGTTCGCCACCTGACAGACTGCGTCCATTTTCTCCACGAACTCCGGTCGACAGTCCGGATAGATCGCGTGATCGCCGCCATGGGCGCCGTACCAAACAGCAACAGCACCGGCGGTAACCGCATAGCCGGTGGCCAGCGACAACAGAATCATGTTGCGGTTGGGCACCACGGTGGCCTTCATGTTGTCTTCTTCGTAGTGCCCCTCGGGCACGTCCACTGCGTCCGTCAGGGCCGATCCGGCCATGACTTCACTGAGCGCACGAATATCGATCACCTTGTGCGGCACCGATAATTCTTCGCACACCTGGCGGGCGCATTCCAGTTCGCGAACGTGCCGCTGGCCGTAGTCAAACGACAGGGCATGAACCTTATACCCTCGGGCACGGGCAAGGTGGAGCAGGGTGAACGAATCCATTCCCCCAGAGTAGATTACAACGACGGTTTCGGTCATCAGGTCATCCCGGTTTCAGACAGCCAGCAGGGCGTCACTGGATTGTTATAGGGTCGGAGTAACATCCGTGGACACATTGTAACAGTGGAATGCGACGATGGGTTCGCGTCTGCAGTAGCGTGCGGGTAAACTCTGATGACGGCACATCAACAAAAACCAGGCGGAATGAGAACCAGAACCAGCCCAGCCTTTATTGACTTCGAGGCCTCCAGCCTCGATCTGATCGCCAGCTATCCGATCGAGGTGGGCATATGCTTGCCCGACGGCACCTTGCACAGCTGGCTGATACAACCCCATGTACTTTGGCAGGACTGGTCAGAAAGTGCCGAGCAGGTTCACGGAATCACCCGGGAAACCCTGGAAACGGAGGGTACACCGGTGTCGGAGGTTGCGGCACACCTGAACCAGCTGCTCTCGGGGCAGGTATTCTGCGATGCCTGGACGTTTGACAGCTTCTGGCTTCATCGGCTGTTTCGAGCCGCCAACACCCGCGCCGACTTTCAACTGGAATCCATTTCCATGTTGCTGGATGCCAATCAGGTAAGGCACTGGTCGGCATCGCGTCAGCAGGTTATCAAGCGTCTGGGGTTGCCCGTGCACAGGGCGGCAAACGACGCGCTTATCCTCCACAGAACCTGGGAAGAGATCCAACTGTTCGCTGCGGACGACGAACCGCTTCACGGACGCAGCCGGCAGGTCTGAGGTTTCCATCATGGAGCACAGCGCGCCGGCATGGAACTCAGCGCTGGGGACTATTCACCTTGGGGACGAGGACTTCGAGTCACCTTGAGGGCGAGGACTTCGAGGCCATCACGCATGGTGTTCAGTGTCCAGTAGGTTACCAGCACCATCAGCGCCGCCCCAATGACGGTAAAGGAAAAATTATCACCCACCATCTGGCTGCGGGCGATGAACAGGTATACGGCGAGCGCGAGGACAAGCAGCACTTCGACTATGGCGTGTGACTGTAACCGGTTTTTTGCAGATCCGTTTTCTTCGGACATCTTACTGGGTTTCAACCTCTCATTTCTGACGATACATTGCATTGATTAGTGTGCAAATTATCGCCAAATATGGTCCGGGCGTCTGTACGAACTAGTGGCTACGAGGTTTCCACGATGCCGTCAGGAGCACACTTTTCGGACGGCCAAAAAAAAACGCAGCCCCGAGGGCTGCGTATAAAGGAGAGATCCATGCGGTACGCCACAGATAAAAGGTGGGCACCGGAGGATTGCACAACGTAAAACACGTGACAGGACAAATTATGATCGCTTCGAGGAGCCGCGTCTGTAGGGGTTTGCCGAAGCACTCTGCCCCTTGCAAAGCCATGGGCACGCGATACACTGATGACAGTACCGAAACCGATATGCTCGGCAAACGATGCCGGAAAAGGCCCATGACAATGCTTCAGAAATACCAGTATCTGATGATTGACGCGATTGCGCACCGCAAGGGTGAGGCGTGTGCGCACTCCATGGTGAACGACATCTAACGGCTTTCGGTCAGTCCCGGGAGCCTTTGGAGCGACCGGGCAAGCTTCTCCGCGAGACCCCGGTTGCCCAGAGCGCCGGGGTTTTGTTTTTGCAGCCGCAAAACGACAAGGAGAAGATCATGAAGAGACATCCGACAAAAGCAGCAAACCAGCCGGCAAGCAGCCGCACGGGGCCTATTCGGCGCCCGGAAAAGCTGCCTCTGCTGGATGCCATCTGCAAAAAACTGAACCAGCGCGTCAACCTGGACGACGAACAACGGGTGCTGGGGCTGTATGAGCGAGGCTGGATATTCAAGGGTGTTCTGGGCAATCTGAACGATGGCGAAGCACGATACGTGCGTGCTCTTGCCACTCGCTACGGTTCCTGGATCGCCCGCCAGGTTGCGTAATGGGAAACCCGATGGGCCGAACCGTCAATGCTGGCGGTTCAGTCCCTGTATCATGGCGGCATCGCCGCCGTGCACCATGGCGTAGTTGTTCACCACGTCGTGAATTTTTTCCTGGGAATAGGGTTTGACCACGTAACCGTTGGCCCCGGCACTGATTGCTTTCTGGATGCTGTCGATGGAGTCATCCGCTGTCACTAAAACAATGTGCTGATCCTTGCGCTTGGCCTTGAACTCCTCCATCAACTGATGACCGTTGCCATCCGGCAGCCCCAGGTCCAGCAAGATGATCTGGAAGACGTCAGCCTCAAAGGCAGCCCTGGCACCCGCAATGTCCGGACACTCAACCACACTGCTTGCACCTGCCGTGTATAGCATGTCTACCAACCGCTCCCTCATGACCGGCTCGTCTTCCACCACCAATATTCTCATATCACTCATACCCCGCCTCCTGATTCTATTTTATACCCGGCCCCACAAGGCACTTCAAAGGGAATCACCGCCGGTTCGCCGGGGAATCGCCAGCGGCTCATGCTGGGCAGTGGCTGGCGCAGGTTCTCCAGTCTCGTCCAGGCGAGCGCCAGCAGTGCGGGACGAACTGGCGTTTACCCCGCCGGACCGGGTCAGAATATTACTGATACTGACGGCCGTGGTGTAGAGGGAAATCGCGATGATCAGCAGGATAGGCTGAACAAACGCCACGAACCCGGGCACTTCGCGATGACCAGCGATACTGAGCATAAGGATGATGGCCGGCCCCAACACTACAAACAGCGTCAATGCGATAAAGAACACAATACGCTCCTTGAAACGGCCCAAGTCGCGGTTACTGACCAGCCCCAGCACGAATTTTCCGATGGCCAGCCCGGCCAGTATCGCAGCCGCAATGCTCAGATCGGGCCTGAGTAGCGTCTCATAAAGCTGGCCATCCCATAACCGTTGCATGCTGATGACCAGGAACGGAAAGAGGACAAACAGAATGTCGGCGTAGGTGCCATACATCATACTCAGCGAGTGCTGTTCGCTTTGCTGGAGGTTTTCACTCATCAATCACGATTCCTGTTTTATCGGTAGCCGAAATGTCGGTTGTCATAGACGTGCCTCCCGCCCCTGCAATGCCCTGTCGATCATGTCAGCCAGGGCTTGCAGCTGGCTGTGAACGTGGTCCCAGTCACGGTCTTCAACGTTCACGCAAGCCTCCAGTTTCCCTGCCTGCCGTGTCATGTCAGGGTAGCCCATGGCGCCGGCGGTGCCTTTGATCTGATGGGCTTCCGATGCCAATCGCTGCTGATCACGACGCGCGGCTGCGGCTTCCATGGCCACTTTTCGGGACGCCAACCCATCGAGGAAGCGTTCGACCAGGTGACCAATGTCCTCATCCTCCGTCGAGTCTCTGCTCGGGCCATTGGACTCTGGGAGGAAATGGTCCAGCGTGCTCAGCAAATGCCTACTGTCGATGGGTTTGTTCAATACCCCATCGCACCCGGCCGCCATCAACGCATCGGTTTCCGACTGGTCACCGGCGGTGAAGGCAATAACTGGCCGGCGGAAGCCCGTCTGCCGCAGTAACCGGGTAGCCTCCACTCCGTCCAGACCCGGCATATGGCGGTCCATCAGCACCATCTGCACCGATTCGGACAGCGCCGTTCGGACCGCATCATCGCCACTGGCAACGGTGATGACATCCAACCCCTGGGCCCCGAGCATGCGCTCCACCAGACGACGGTTGTCCTCGTTGTCCTCCGCGACCAGTATTGTGCCGCAATAGCGCCGGTGGCCATCGGATTCACTCTCCGGCCGCACCACCAGATATCTGGCCATGACTTCGTAGAAACGCTGTTTGTCGATGGGTTTGGCCAGATGGTCATTACAGCCTGCGAGGCGATAGTCTGCAATATCCTCCGCCATCACGTTTGCCGTCAACGCAATGACCGGGATATTCAGGCCAGCTTCACGAATGGCCGCCGTTGCATCCCGACCGTTCATGACCGGCATCTGTATGTCCATCAGAATCAGATCAAAGGGCTCCCTCAGCGCCAGATCCAGTGCTTCAGCGCCATTGCCGACATGGACCAGCTCAGCGCCCGTGCGACCCACCAGCAGGGACACCAGGCGACGATTCACGTCATTGTCCTCCGCCAGCAGGATACGGCCGGAAAGCCTTGGCGCAAGCACCATGGGAATGCTCCGCCGACGTTGCGACAATTCCGACGCGTCGCGCAGAAAGTGGACATCCTCCAATGGGCCGGTGGCGATGGAAAGCTCAAACTCACTGCCTTCGCCATACGTGCTGGAAACGGATATGTTGCCACCCAGCAACTCCGCCAGCCGACGGGAAATGCTCAACCCGAGACCGGTTCCTCCATATTGCCGGGCAATCGCGGCGCTACCCTGGGCGAACGGGTCAAACAGCCGGCCCAACTGTTCGGGTTTCATGCCGATGCCGGTGTCCACCACCCTGGCCACCAGGGCCTGGCGCTCACGATCACATCGAACATTCAGAGAAATAGAGCCATTTTCCGTGAATTTAAGCGCATTTCCGCACAGATTGATGATGATTTGGCGAAAGCGGGTCGGGTCCGTGGCAACCTTTTCGGGCAGGGGATACTCACAGATGATATGAAATTCCAGCCCCTTTTCCCGCGCCCTGGGTGCGAAGAAAGCGCGGATTTCGTCAAGCAGTTCCGGCAAATTAACCGACACTATATCCACATCCAGCTTATTGGCGTCGATCTTCGAGTGATCCAGGATGTCGTTAATCAGGTCCAGCAAGTGACGGCCACTGCGCACCACCGTTTCCGCACTGGTGTGTTTCTCCCTCTCGGTCAGGTCGGGATCGAGCAGGGTTTCGCCATAACCGATAATCGCCGCCAACGGTGTGCGAATTTCGTGGCTCATGTTGGCCAGGAACTGGCTTTTTGCTTCGGCCGAATTGCGGGCCAGTTCTTTTTCCAGACGTTCCTGCTCCCTCTCCCGCTCGATACGCTGGCGCTGATGGCGCTCGGTGGCGTCAATGCAGGTGCCCTCAAGATGGGCGGGATCGCCATCGGGGGTATACACGGTATGTAACGAAATGGTGGCCCAGCGCTCTTCACCGGAACGGGTGTAATAGCGTGCTTCGATACCCTTGACGGTGCCTCGGGATTCCAACTGCCCAATCACCCAGCGGCGCACTCTCTCATCCGCAAAACAGGTTTCCAGGACGTCCGGGTCAAGATCCAGCAGCTCCCGGCTGCTGGTGTAGCCCATCAACCTTGCCATGGCGGGGTTGGCGGTGACGAAACGCCGGCCCAGCGACATCTGGAACACGCCCTCTATGGCGTTGTCGAACAGCGACTGGTATCGACGCAGGTTGGCCAGAGCCCGCTGGCTCCAACCCAGGGCTTCGCCCTGCACCTGTTTGATCCGGTCAGCCAGGGCAAAGGAAAACAGGATAATCTGGGCCGTCAGGCCGAACTGCGGGGCATAGGAAGTGAACATGTTCAACGGCAGGTAGCCCATCACGGTCAGGCCATAGATACCGAAACCCACCAGCGCCAGGGTCCAGGCAAAAAAGTAGGAGCGCGCAGCCGGGTTGTAATAGCGCCACGACAGGTAACTGACCACAATCAGGATGATGCTGAGCAGGATCGACGCCAACACGATCCATTCCATCGCCGTGTGATAGGGCAGGAACAGGGATAGCACAAAGGTCGCCACAATGGCGTACAGGCAAAGCTGGATCACCTTGTCCAGGTCCGCCGACCGCTCCCGGGTTTCCAACAGGGACCGGGCCATCAACAGGCCCCAGAACCAGGTATTGATGATCTGGTAATGGAGGTATTCCTTGTGCAACAGTGCAGGACGATTCTCCAGTAGCTGGATACCGTGCACCTGCTCGGTGGCGATGAATACCGTGGCTGATACCAGATACATCACGTAGTAGATATTGCTGCGCTCGCGAACCGACACGGCAACAAACAGGTTGTAGGCGAGAATGGCCAGGATGCTGCCTAGCAGAATGCCCCGCACGGCTTCATCGACCGACACCTTCTCAATATAAGCATCGGGGTGCCATAGGGTGATCGGCAGGCGGAAAGTGTTGGTATTGGTGATGCGCAAATAAATGCGGGTTGAGCTTCCCGGTTCCAGTGACAAACGGAACGTGGGGTTGGGTACGGCCAGGTCACGCCCGGACCAGTCGCCCTCGTAGCCAGCACGGCGCTGCTCTATCAGCTCACCATCCTGGACCAGATAGAGCACCACCTCATCCACCAATGGCAGGGCGAGCTCCAGTATCCAGTCTGTCAGTGCTGCGCCAGCTCCTACCTCGACATCAAATCTGGCCCAGTATGCAGATTCCGTGTAGCCAAAGTTCAGCACACCGCCTTCGTGACGGGTGAAAGGCGCGGTATCGCCACTCAGTGTATCGTTGAAATCGACGGCGTGTTCCGGGTCCTCCAGGTACCAGATACAACTACCCAGATCACGCACACTGCTGGTGGCGCTGTTCAGAACAATCTCGCCGTCCTGGCATCGCTCCTGCGCCGCGGCGGAGGCCGGAATAATAATAGCCAGAACCGCAAGCGCGATGAAACGGAACCATCGGGCGTGGCATTCCCATTGCTGCAAAATGTGATCTCCGCGAGGGCAGATGCCTTTTTTATGGTTTATTGTCAGCAGTCACGCAGGTGCCGAATGAATTCAGCGGCACCCTAGCTAAACACTTTAGCGTTTTACCGACAACGACGCATCTCAGGGTCACTTGAAATGAGACATTCCTGCATTTTCGCCACCGTTCCCCTGTTTACCCTGACATTGGCCGGCTGTGGGCCAGATGACTCTTCAGACAGTAATTTCATCAACCCGGCAACCAGCGTGGCGTTGACGTTCGAAAGCTTTGATATCCAGAATGAAGATGGGCTGCCCCCCGTACTGCCCCAAACCATATTCTACGATTTTTACCGGGGCGTTGAGCCCGCTGACGGGGAGGACGACGAGGGAATAGCAACACAGCTGCGTGAGCGTCTTAATACGCTGATGGGCCTGACGCCAAGCAACGATGGTACCCGCTACACCAGTGCCCGCAATCCGATGGACTTCCTGCAACATGTCATTTCATCGAACCAGGTGGACTCATTCAACCGGGGCCGCCGACTGATGCGGGACAGCATGAACAGCGGTGACCCCGCTACCTACAACACACCGGACAAGAACGCGCAGATCCACTTTACCGAAACCGGTGGCAACAATGGAACCGAGCCTGAACCTGACCAGATCTGGGTCTATCCGCTACTGGACTGGACCAGCAACCCGCAACTGAACAAGATTTTCCGGTCCTTTCAGTTTATCGCCAGGGCGCCCGATCAGAATGACAGTTCACCGTCAGAGATTGCCAGTGCGTTCTGGAGTGGCCGCTTTGCAAATGAAAGCTTCTCGGTGAGCGGTTACAACCGGCCAGAGTTTGCGTCGCTGAGTTTTACCGGTCGCTCACTGGGCCACGGGGAACTGTTTCAGGAGTTCATCAGAAACAAATCAGACATGCTGACATTCCTGGACACATCCGGCATTACCGTTGACGGCCAGGAACCGGACTGCATTCGGGTCAGAGTGGACTATGAGGCTGCAGAAGTGCGCGTTTTTACATCCAGTGGCGAAGACCCTACCATCGAGGATGACGAAACCGGGGAAACCTCTCCCAATCCGGCACATTGCGGAAACCAGCAGAACGGCAGCGAGGCCATTTTCTACCAGTCCGTGACTATCGATGAGCGTCAGTAACCGGTATTGCCCTGCATATCCCAGTTCTTGAGGAACCCCTTCTTGCGGTCGATCATGCGCTCGTAGGTCGAGATCATGATGGCGGCGTGAGGGGCTTTGGTCAGTCGGAGGGTTTCAATACGGCGCTCAAGGCGCGCCACTTCGGTACTGACCTGCTGGCAGACGTGGGACCGAACACTGTCGTGATGGTCAAGCTTGACCGGGCGCGGCTGTTCCGGCCCAGGCTGTGGCTGCGTGTGTTTATCCATGATCGTCCTCTTCCACTGAGTATCCAATGATCAATACGCCGAAACCGATGATTCCGCCCATGTTTTAGTGGCTCTTTTTGGCCGGGCTGGAAGTCCTTTTATCCTTCTGTTTCGTCGGGCTTTTCCAAAGCCTCAGTACATACTGTAGCAGGCTTTGTCCACGTTGTATGATTTGGCGTAATTCTGCACAACTGTCGGACAAAACTCAATAAAAATGAATAGAGTTTCATATTTTTTGCAGCGAATACGACGCTGCTACCCAAACTACACGAACAAACCCCTGCTATAGTTCCCTTCAGATCACCATATATGCGCAGCCATTTGCCGTAACAGCCCCATTCCATCCCGGCCAGGAAGACCGCTTATGAACCAGACATCCGTTGCCGACACACTAAGGGAATACCTTTCCCTGCTGGAGCTGCTTGACGATGCGTACTGGGAGGCGAGCTCCATTCAGCACAAGGACATGCTTTACGACATCATCAGCATCTTCAGTCAGGAAGTGGCTGAGATCAACAAACTCAGCATCATGGACCACCATTACCCCTACGAAGTTATCACTGAGGGAATCCGGCGGGTGGTCCCCAAGCTGGAGCGGCTGGATGAAAGTCGGGAGGATGTGATCCAGCGAACCCAGACACTCACCGACTTCCGGGATATCCTGTCGTCAGTGCTGGGGATACTGGAGGAACAGCTGGCAACCCTTTAAGGGGTCAGGCCGCCACCAGGGGCCTGCGGTTTTCCGGTATCAACGGAAAACGGTCGCACACTGTGTAGACAAACCGCGCCAGCGCCGGCAGGTGGTGGCCAACAATGGGGATGCCGGTGTTGAGCAGGCTGACGGAAATGTCCCGGGCTGCATCGGCCCAGCACAGCTTGTTGATCAGACCAATGTGACCAAAGGCATGCCTGCTTTGCTGGCCCCAAAGCCCCACGGGGTTGCCTCCAAGCATCATGCCCGCACTGAAGCGCATGGGGATCATCATCGTGCGGTCAATCTGTAGCGAGCCAAACTGTTGGATGGAGCGCCTCACGGTCATCTCGCTGCAAATACGTTTGCCATTCCAGACCCCACCATTAAGCATCATCTGAAAGAAACGCCCCATTTCCTCGGCGGTGCCACACAGGTTGCCTGCAGGGATAACCGCCTCCTGGAAGCGGGGATCATTGGAGACTCGTTCCACGGTGCGTATATCGCCTCCCAGCGCCCGGTTCACAATCCAGGATACCGGAAAGCGCGGCGTTGGGCCGGTGGCATAGTTGCCGGCCAGCTTGTCCACGTCTGCGGGTGCAATCCCATAGGTAAACCACTTCATACCCATGGGCTTGCGGAGGTGTCGGTCGATATACGCCTCAATGGTATCGCCGGTCACTTTCTCCAGTACCCGCTGCAACACAAAGCCCCCGGTGATGGCGTGGTACGCCACTTTGGCACCATCCACCTCCACCGGCTTCGCTTCACACAGCAGGCGCCAGATTTCGTCCCTGTCCCAGAGCACATCAATGGGGGTTTCCCGGGGAATCGCCGGAATGCCGCCACGGTGGGACAACACCTGGTGAATGGTAATGGTGCGCTTACCACCCCCCGCGAACTCCGGGCAGTAATACGACACCGGGTCCATCAGATTGACCAGCCCCTGTTCCGCCAGGATGTGGATTAGCAGGGCCGTGACTGCCTTGGAGGCGGAGAAATAGCAAATGGGTGTCTCGGTGGTCATCGGCACCTTCAGCGCGTCCACGGCGTCATGGGGCCCGTTGCCACTGGCATGGCCGATGGCTCGATGCAGGATCTGTTCGCCCCGGTGCCTGACCGACAGCTGTATGCCCGGATGCACTCCGGTTCGGTACAACCGCTCAACGCTGTGCCAGATGGCCTCGACAACCTCGGGGCTCACTCCGGCCAGCTCCGGTTTCTCGCCAGCCTCATCGCGGTGGGTTACTGACGCCAGGTCAGTGGGAACGGCGGAGGTGTGGAGCGCACGGCGGGCAATTCGGTTCATCGCTTGACCTTTGATTCCGGAGACTGTCTTTTCGCACATCCTGACGCTGGATATCACCCGGCACATTGGCCGGATAGCGGGCCTGGCTGCGTCAACTCATCCAGCACATCGTCTTCAAGGATTATGGGCTTCCTCGGTCAAGGGTGCCAGTACCACCTGATTGCGGCCATCGGCCTTGGCCTGATACATGGCCCTGTCGGCCGCCGCGCACAGGGTATCGGCGCTTTCACCATGGTCGGGAAATACGGAAACGCCGATACTGACGGTCATTACGACTGTGTTGCCATTCCCCAGAGGCTGTGGGGTATCACTCACCAGTCCGCGCAGTCGTTCTGCAGTTTCCAGCGCCTCGCGACGGTCCATTTCCGGCAGCAGAATAACAAACTCTTCGCCGCCAAACCGACCGACGCTATCGACACTCCGCACACTCCCTGCCAGCGATGCGCTAGCCGCCTTCAGCACGGAATCGCCGGCAGCGTGCCCATGGTCATCATTGATAGCTTTGAAGTGGTCAAAGTCGATCCACAACAGGGCCAACTCACGGTCGTAACGTTTGGCGCGGGCGATTTCCTCTTCCAATATGCGGGTCATCTCCCGCCGGTTCAGCACCCCGGTCAGCGAGTCACGGGTTGCCAGTTCCGACAGTTCTTCCTCCAGCTCCTTACGATCCGAGATATCGAGAATAATCCCCTCGAGTACCAGTTCGCCCTCACCTTCGACGCCCCGTCCACGCTCCCATACCCATATTTTCCGGCCATCCTTACGGGTTATCGGGTATTCAATGGAAAATGGCTCGGCGTTACCGATGGCGGATTCTACCGTTCGCAGGATGGTTTCATTGCTGGCTTCGTCGATGAGTTTTGCATAGCTGACCAGGCTGTTGTTCACCAGCTCGTGTGGCTCATAACCGGTCAACTCAAGACAACCGTTGGATACGGACAGCATGGTCCAGAACTCATCGTACCGGCAGCGGTAGGCCATTCCGGGCAGGTTGTCCATGATTGTGGATAGCTGGCGTTCACGCCATCGAAGGGTGTTCTCCGCTTCGCGGATATCGGTTATGTCCTGGCCGATAGCAATGGAGCCGGTGATCTCCCCGGCATCGTTCCGAAGGCTGCGTGAGTTCCACGAGAGCTGACGCTCGCGGCCGTTGCGAGTGGTAATCCAGGTTTCATAACCCACCACCTCGCCTTCGTCACGTAGGATCTCATTGGCCCTTTCGCGAATTCGCACCCGGTTCTCCTCTTCCGGGTACAACCATTGCCATATTGCATCCGAATCCATGACCTCTTCTCTAGGATAACCGCTGATATCTTCAGCAGCCTTGTTCCAGAGTACGACCCGACCCTCCGGATCCAACACATTGATCCATACATTAGCACGCTCAATCACGCTTTCGCGGAACTGGTTCAATTCGCGAATCTCTTCCTGCTGACGGACGTTCAGAGACAGCAATGTTCGATCACTCACGAATTGACGGATCAACGACAGGAAAAGCACGAGCGCAGTCACAAGGACGAAGAACGCTCCTTTGTAGGTCTGGACCCGGCTCAGCGTCTCTGGGTCGGGAAACCACTGCTGTACCAGATAATCTGAAAACGTAATCCACAACCATCCTACCAGCAGATAGATACCGACAATCCATAGTGATCGCCGCAGTGGCGTATGGCGCCCTTGAATCTTCTCCATTTAAGTCTTTCCCCGGGTTCCGGCTGCTTCCCTGTCGGTGTGAACACCTCGGGCCCACTTTGAAGGCATTACACCCTGAAAATAGTCACAGACGGCGCTGCCGTCGAGGGAATAGTGCAATTGATCAGGCATAAAAAAACCCGGAGGGTGTTTCCACCGTCCGGGTTTTGCCAGGCTTTATAAGCTTACTTCACCTGTGCGCGAGCCTCTTCAAGAATGCGGTTGAAGGTCTCGCTGGGCTGCATGATCTTGCAGACTTTCTCGGCCGGTGGGTGATAGTAACCACCGATATCGGCCGGATGGCCCTGGATCACACTCATTTCTTCCAGGATCTTGTCCTTGTTGTCTTCCAGTTGCTTCGACAGCTTGGCGAAGAAGTCCTTCAGATCCTTGTCGTCATCCTGGTTGGCCAGTTCCTCCGCCCAGTAACGGGCGAGGTGGAAGTGGCTGCCGCGGTTGTCCAGCTCACCGGTGTTGCGCGACGGCGACTGGTTGTTCTCCAGCAGGCGTTCAGTGGCTTTGTCCAGGGTCAGGCCCAGCAGGCGCGCCCGCTCGTTGTTCTGCTTTTCACCCAGTTCTTCCAGGGAAACAGCCGTGGCCAGGAACTCGCCCAGCGAGTCCCAGCGCAGGTGATTTTCCTGCAGCAGTTGCTGAACGTGCTTCGGCGCGGAACCGCCAGCACCAGTCTCGTAAAGGCCGCCGCCGTTAAGCAGGGGCACGATGGACAGCATCTTGGCACTGGTGCCCAGCTCCAGGATCGGGAACAGGTCGGTAAGGTAGTCGCGCAGGACGTTACCAGTGACGGAGATAGTATCCAGACCACGAATCAGTCGCTCCATGGTCCAGCGAATGGCACGTACGGGCGACTTGATGAGGATGTCCAGGCCGTCGGTATCGTGTTCCTTGAGATACATTTCCACTTTCTTGATCAGCTCGGCGTCGTGCGGGCGCTCATCGTCAAGCCAGAACAGGGCTGGCATGCCGGTAGCGCGGGCGCGGTTAACCGCCAACTTGACCCAATCGCGGATTGGCAGATCCTTGGTCTGGCAGGCACGCCAGATGTCGCCCTTCTCGACCTTGTGCTCGGTCAGCACGGCGCCGTCTTCAGCGATGACACGAACGATGCCGTCTTCCTTGATTTCAAAGGTCTTGTCGTGGGAGCCGTACTCTTCAGCCTTCTGCGCCATCAGGCCAACGTTCGGCACCGTGCCCATGGTGGTGGGATCAAACGCGCCGTGGGTCTTACAGAAGTTGATCACTTCCTGGTAGATGGTGGCGTAGGTGCTCTCAGGCATCACCGCTTTGGTGTCCTTGAGCTTGTTGTCCCGGGCCCACATCTTGCCGGAGTTACGGATCATCGCCGGCATGGAGGCATCAACAATGACGTCGCTGGGTACGTGCAGGTTGGTGATGCCCTTGACGGAATCTACCATGGCAATTTCCGGACGATGCTCATAGCAGGCGTGCAGGTCTTCCAGAATCTGCTCCTGCTTGGACTCCGGCAGTTGCTTGATTTTGTCCGTCACACTGGAAAGACCGTTGTTGGGGTTCACGCCCAGCTCGTCGAACAGTTCACCGTACTTGTCGAACAGTTCCTTGTAGAAGATCTTTACCGCGTGACCGAAGACGATCGGGTGGGAGATCTTCATCATCGTGGCTTTGACGTGCAGGGAGAACATCACGCCGGTCTTCTCGCAGTCTTCGATGCAATCATCGAAGAACTTGCGAAGTGCTTTGCAGCTCATGAACATGCCGTCCAGCACTTCGCCTTCCTGCAGTGCCAGTTCACTCTTGAGAACGGTCTGCTTACCCTTGGCGTTCTCAAAAACGATACGGGCGTTGGTGGCCTTGTCCAGTGTCAGAGACTGTTCGTTGGAGTAGAAATCACCGCCGCGCATGTGGGCCACGTGGGTGCGTGACGCCGGGCTCCACTCGCCCATGGTGTGGGGGTGTTTGCGGGCAAAGGCCTTGACTGCTGTGGGGGCACGACGGTCGGAGTTACCTTCACGCAGCACCGGGTTTACAGCGCTGCCCAGTACTTTGGAGTAGCGGGCATGGATTTCTTTCTCTTCGTCAGACTCAGGGTGTTCCTTGTACTCGGGAACGTTGTAACCCTGGTCATTGAGCTCCTTGATGGCAGCCCGCAGCTGGGGAATTGAGGCACTGATGTTGGGAAGCTTGATGATGTTGGCTTCCGGGTCCTTGGTGTAGTCACCCAGCTCTTTGAGGTCGTCCGGAACTTGTTGCTTTTCTTCCAGGTAATCAGGGAAGAGCGCGAGAATACGGGCAGCAAGCGAGATGTCGCTGGTGCCGAACTCGATGCCTGCGGGCTTGGCGTAAGTTTCGAGGATGGGAAGAAGTGACCGTGTCGCGAGGGCGGGGGCCTCATCGGTCAGTGTGTAAATGATCTTGGCTTTGGATGATGTCATTTTCGTCCTCAGGCTGATGGGTGAGTTCAGGACGGTCACCGCAGGGTCAGCCGTCTTGTGAACGTCTGGCTTGAGCGATGACTGATTCGGGAACTTTTGATAGACCTACTAAGATAGCATTTTTTTGCCAATTCTGGTTACGATCTTAGTATAAGAACCGACTAAAAGTTCGCTAAAAGCCGTTACAGGGTGATGAAAAGGCAGGAATTTACGAAACTTTCGGACATTTAGGTTTGGGAGTATCGCGCTGGGGGTAGGGGCAACCAAAACACGCTCAAGCACATCCCTGTGGCGCTTGGGCTCCGCCATCCATGGCTCCGCACAGTTTTGGTTGCCCCTACCCCCAGCGCTCGGCAAATTTCATGCATGCCCGCCGGTTACAGCAGCCACCGTAGGTCGGATTAGGCGAAGCCGTAATCCAACAACAAGGCTCAAACATCAGCCCCCGTCGCATTTCGCTACGCTCTATACGACCTACGAGCTAACTCACCCCTTCGGCAACAACCCCGCCTCGTCGAGGCATTCCCGAATCCGGTCCAACGCCTCCGGATTGCCAAGAGCATCCCGGTTGTCGGCTTTGTTGGAACCGTTGATCAGGCGTGCCACCGCCAGCTCCACTTTCTTACCGCTGCGCGTGTAGGGAATATCCGGCACCTGGATGATGTGTTTCGGTACGTGGCGCGGGCTTGCGCCCTGGCGGATGCGGGTTTTGAGGTTTTTCTGAAGGTCGTCGGTGAGGGCCTGGCCCTCTGCCGGGACCACCAGCAAGACCACTTCCACGTCACCTTCGATCTGACGACCAACAACCAGGCTGTCTTTGACTTCCGCCACGGTTTCCACCTGGCGGTAGATCTCAGCGGTACCGATTCTCACACCGCCCGGGTTAAGGGTGGCATCTGAACGGCCGTAGATGACGGCGCCGCCGTGTTCGGTGAATTCGATGAAGTCGCCGTGGGCCCAGACATCCGGGAAGGTGTTGAAGTAGGCGTCTTTATAGCGCTCGTTGCCGGGGTCGTCCCAGAAGGCGACGGGCATGGAAGGCAGCGGCTGCCGGCAGACGAGTTCGCCTCGGCCGCCACTGACGGGCTGGCCGTCGTCGCCGTAGGCCACGGCGTCAACACCGAGGAGGCGGCACTGGATTTCGCCACGGCGGACCGACAACAGCGGAGTGGAACCCACAAAGCAGCCGCAGATGTCGGTGCCGCCGGCGATGGAGCCCAGCAATACGTTGGGGGCGCCGTCGCTGTAGATCCAGTCATAGTCTTCCGGCAACAGGGGCGAGCCAGTGGAGAAGACGACTCTCAAGGCCGTCAGGTCCAGGTTTTTCGCCGGGGCCAGTTCAGCCTTGCGACAGCCGGCGATGAACCGTGCGCTGGTGCCGTAATGGGTGACTTTCTCGTCGGCCACCACCTGCCATAGATAGTTCAGGTCCGGGTAGCCAGGTGAGCCGTCGACCGTGATGACGGCCGCGCCAGTCAGCAGGGCAGACGCCTGCCAGTTCCACATCATCCAGCCGCAGGTGGTGAAGTACAGGAAGCGGTCGTCGGGGCCGACATCGCCATGGAGCATCAGTTCTTTGGCGTGGTTGACCAGCAGGCCAGCGTTGCCATGCACGATGCACTTGGGTTTGCCGGTGGTGCCGGAGGAATAGAGGATGTACACCGGGTGCTCCGGTGGCAACGGTGTGAAGGAGGGCGCCTGGCCCTGTCCCTCGGCAAGGGCCTCGTCCCAGTGGGTAACCTTGTCGCCAGCGACGGCGGGTTCGCCTCGCAGCTGTTCGATGCTGACAACGCAGCGCAGGCTGGGCAGGCCGTCAATCAGGCCGGCGAAGTCATCCTGGCGGTTGAAGACCTTGCCGCCATAGCCGTAGCCGTTGACCACGATCAGCGCTGCCGGCTCAATCTGGCCGAAGCGATCAAGGATGGCGCCCACGCCGAAATCCGGTGACGCGGAACTCCAGACGGCGCCCAGGCTGGTGGCCGCCAACATACCCACAAGGGCCTCATAACCATTGGTGACCACACCGGCCACGCGGTCACCCTGTCGAATCCCTTTGTTGCGCAGGAAGGCTTCCAGGGCACCGGTGTCCGCTTTCAATTCAGCGTAGGTGCGGCGCAGTACCGGGCGGGTTTCGCAGTAGGCCACAACCGCTTCGCGCTCGGCGTGGTCGCCTTCCGCCAACCGCAGCAGGTTGGCCGCAAAGTTGAGTTTCATACCGGGGAACCACTCCGCGCCGGGCATATCACGTTTGCCCAGAACGGCATCGGCTGGCGTGTCGCATACCAGGCCACAGTAGTCCCATACCTTTTGCCAGAAGGTCTCTAGGTTCTCAATGGACCACCGGTGGAGGGCGTGGTAATCGGCAAACGGGCCGAAACCCTGTTGCTCCAGCCAACCCTGGAACTGGCCCATCTGGCAGTGTTTCAGTGTGTCCTGCGAAGGAGACCAGACCACTGGTGATTGTTCTGTGTTGCTCATCCGTCTCTCCTGTTGCTTACTGCATATGCCAGCCGTGACTGACCACAATGGATTGGCCAGTCAGTGCCGCCGAGGGGAAGGCCGCCAGGTGCACTGCCAGCTCGGCGACGTCTTCCAGGGTGGTGAATTTGCCATCGACGGTATTCTTCAGCATAACCTTACTGATGACCTCTTCTTCGGAAATGCCCAGCTCCTTGGCCTGCTCCGGGATCTGCTTGTCCACCAAGGGCGTTCTGACAAAACCGGGGCAGATGATGTTACTACTCACACCATGCTCGGCACCCTCTTTCGCCACCGCCCGGCACAGGCCCAGCATGCCGTGCTTCGCCGCCACGTAGGGCGCCTTGAGGGGAGACGCTTCCAGGGAGTGGACAGACCCCATATACAACATGGTCCCGCCCCCACTGGCGTACATCTGTTTGAGGGCTGCTCGCGTTACCAGAAACGCCCCGTCCAGATGAACATTCATCACTTTACGCCAGTCGGCAAAGGCCAGTTTATGCAATGGGTCGATATGCTGGATACCGGCGTTGGCCAGGGCCACGTCGAGGCCACCCCATTTTTCCACGATGGCGGCCACGCCTTGGTCAACCGCCTTCTCATCCGTAACGTCCATGGCCAGGGCCATGGCGGTGCCCCCTGCCTTTTCAATGGCATCAACGGCGTCCTGGGCGCTTTCCAGGGTGAGGTCGGCCACGGCCACCCGGGCGCCCTCACGGCCATAATGTTCGGCTATGGCCCGGCCAATTCCGCGCCCCGCCCCTGTGATCAGGGCTATCCGGTTTTCTAGACGCATGTTTCTCTCTCCTTAGTCGTAAGCCACGCTAGGCAGCCAGGTCGCGATTTCGGGCACCAGGAAGACAATCGCCAGAGCCACCAGCTGAATAATGATGAAGGGTATGACGCCCTTGTAGATGTCGGTCACCTTGATTTCCGGCGGCGCCACACCCTTGATGTAGAACAGTGCAAAGCCGACAGGTGGCGTCAGGAACGACGTCTGCAGGCACATGGCGAAGAGGATGGTGAACCACACCAGATCAAAGCCCAGTTGCTGAACCACCGGTGCCACCAACGGCAGGATGATCAGGGTGATCTCAACCCAATCCAGGAAGAAGCCGAGCAGAAAGACACCAAACAGGATGGTAAGAATCACGCCATAGGGGCCGAAAGGCAGTCCCAGCAGAGCGTCCTCGATAACCTGGTCACCACCCAGCCCCCGGAGGACGACAGAGAACGCCGTGGCACCCAGGAAAATGGCAAAAATGAACGCCGCCGTGCGGGTTGTCTGCTGCATGGAAGAGTTGAGCACTTTCATGCTCAGGCGACCCGACATCAGCGCCAACAGCAAAGCGCCCAATGCGCCAACACCGGAGGCTTCCGTTGGTGTTGCGATTCCGGCAAAGATAGAACCCAGCACGCCCAGAATTAACGCGGCTGTCGGCACAACGGCCTTTGCCACTTCCCAGACGATGCCCCAGGTCACTTTCTCAGTACCCTCGGGCACCGGCGCAATGTGCGGTTGCAGCATTGGGCGGATAATGGCGTAGGCCACGTACATGGCCCCCAGCATAAGGCCAGGAAAGAACGCACCCATAAACAGATCGCCAACTGACGCGTCAGGAACCGCCAGCCGATCCGCCATCAATACCAGCATGATGGACGGAGGAATCAGGATGCCCAGGGTTCCAGTCGCACAGGCCGTCCCCACAGCAAATCCCTTGTCGTACTTGTTCTCCATCATCACGGGCAGGGATAGCATGCCCAGCAGCACAACGGACGCACCGATGATACCCGTGGTCGCGGCCAGCAGTACGCCGATAACAATCACGGTTACCGCATAGCCGCCGCGAACAGCGCCAAACAGTTTGACCATACTGTTCATCAAACGCTCAGCCACCCCGGACTGGTCAAGCATGATGCCCATGAAAATAAACATGGGCAGAGCAACAAGAGTCTCGCTGTTTACAACCTTCCATATCCGCTCGGGCACGAGCCCCATGGAGGAGGAATAGTCAAACCACAGATTTGCTCCAAAATTCTCGACGGCGATTACACCGACAACGGTCCAGATAACTGCGGTGCCACCCAACACCCATGCAACCGGAAAACCGGTCATCAACAATGCTCCAAACGTCAGGAACATGCCGATTACGAAAAGGGTTTCAAGCTCCATCAGGACGCATCCTCTTTATTGTTATCCCCGGACTCGATCCGAATTGGCTTCGGAAAACCGAAAAGCAGAGCAGTGACTTTCAGCAGACGGGATAGCGCTGCCAGAATCAGAAGAACAAAAGACAGTGCCAGGATACTCTTGAGAATCCAGCGATAAGGAAGCCCGGCAGGCGCTTGGCTGGTCTCGCCCTGGGCCCAGGAACTGAAGGCATAGGGGATCATTTCGTAAACTGCCAGCCCGAGAAACGGTAACAGCAGGAATACAAGTCCGAGCAGTTCGATCCAGGCCTGGCCCCTGAGAGACAGGCGCTCATGGATCACATCGACTCTGACATGGTCATCCGTCACCAGGGTATAGCCCAACCCCAATAACCAGCCTGCACCGGCCAGATGCCATTGGACTTCTTCCAGAGTGACCGAACCCATGCCAAAGGCATAGCGACCTACCACTGCATAGATGATCACGCCGGTGACCACGATCCAGAGCCAGGAAGCACTCTTGCCTATTGCGGAAATTACACCGTCCATAAACTGGCTGAGCCAGGTCGTCGGGAATTCCGTGTGATGATGAATAAATTGACCGGCGTCCGACGCCGATGCATGCACATCGGGCGGTGAGCCTTTATCAGACACTGTCATACAACAGTTCCTCGTTCAGAAAGCCTGCCGTGAAACAAGGATGGCCCCGAAGGGCCATCCAGACTTAATCAGAGAATACCGACACTCTGGTCGGCATCTCGGGGTCAGCCCCGAACCTTACAGGTCCGCCGGAACATAGGCGCGGGTGTCCCACACCTTGTAGGATTCCATGAACTCCTGCTGGCTTTCATAGACGCGCTTGAAGTCAGCATCCTTGGAGGCTTCTTCTTCGAGCACTTCCTGAGTTACTTCCTTCAGCTTGAGCAGAACGTCGCGGGGGATCTGATCGGCCTGAACGCCCTTGTCCTGGAACTCGGCCAGAACCTTGCCGTTCTTGTACTCGCCTTCTGCGAGACCACGCGTGGTCGCTGCGGTGCAAGAAGCCTCAACCAGCGCCTTCTGGGCGTCAGTCGCACGAGCCCACTCATCCTTGTTGATCAGCATATACTGAGCCGTGAACTGCTGGTGCCAGCCCGGGAACAGGTTGTACTTGACCACCTGATTGAAGCCGAGAATCTGGTCGATGGCGGGCATGGAGAATTCGGTGGCATCAATGGTGCCTTTCTCCAGTGCCTGGTAAAGCTCGCCGCCGGGCATCATGGTGACGGACGCGCCAAGCTTCTCCAGAACCTTGCCACCCAGGCCGGCGAAGCGGATCTTCAGGCCTTTGTAGTCTTCCAGTGTTTCGATGGGCTTGGAGTACCAACCCGCTGTTTCAGGCCCAATGATGCCGCACAGTTGTGCGTGTACATCGAAGCCTTTATTGGCATAGGTTTCCTGCAGCATTTCATGCCCACCGCCGAAGTAATACCAGCCGATATAGGCGGGTGGCTTCATGCCGAACGGAACAGCGGCAAACAAGGGAATCGCTGGCACCTTGCCCTGGTCGTAACCAATCCAGGTGTAGCCGGCGGATACCTTGCCATCGGAAACCGACTGCAGAATATCGAACGCAGGTACCAGCTTGCCGGGCTCGTAGACCCGAACCTGGATGCTGCCATCGGAAGCGGTATTGAGGTTGTCGGCGACCCAGGCAGCAGGTGACCCCAGGCCGGGCAGGTTGGTGGCGAAGGCGACCGGCATTTTCCAGCGCAGGTCATCTGCGAACGCCGATCCGGTAGTCAGGGCGATCGCACCGGCGATACCGGTAAGTGCCTTGAAGAGTTTCATTGGCAAGTCTCCTAGCATTGTTGTTGTATTCGGCCAAACAGGAACGTTCCCGACGGGCCTTATCTGAGTGTAGTCAGACATCGCAGGAAACGAGACAGACAAGATGTGTTTTGGGTCCAACGATAGCGCCAGTCTTGTTTTCTGCGTTGTTCTGACGTCCTGCATCCGGGATATAGCAGGCACTGTGCCAATCACAATATTTTGTTATTTATCAAACAGATAAAAACAAAGAAAGACATCGCACATAATAGATAGTCCGGAAAACCGGACGCATATAGACATCCGTCGTAGGGGTTTGTACGGATAACAGGACAGGCGTCCTGATTTCAGGACATCTTGGCGAGTTTTTCGTAAAGCACCGAACGCGAAATACCCAGCAGTTTGGCTGCCCGGGTACGATTACCACGACTGGCGACCAGTGCTTCTTCAATTGCCTGGGCTTCGGCATCGGCCAGGGTTTTAGCCAGTGGACGCACCGGCTGTGGCACCAGCGATGAGGCTGGCCGGTTGCCACTGCGGGGCAACACCTTGAAAATGGCGTCGGCGTCCAGCAGACCACCGTCTTCACCCATGGTCAGGGCCCGCTCCAGCACATTGCGCAGCTCACGGATATTACCGGGCCAGTCGTAACCGCCCAAAGCAGCCACACCAGCGTCGGTGATTTCACCCCGCATCTCCAGACCGTCGCAGATTTCACCCAGCAGGGCCTCACACAACACGCCCAGATCGGCCAGGCGGTCCCGCAACGGAGGAATAGGGATTTCCAGCACGTTCAGCCGGTAATACAGGTCCGACCGGAACTCACCTTCGGCAATCATCGCCTCCAGGTTGCGACTGGTCGCGGCAATGACCCGCACATCCACCGAGGCCACCTTGTTGGAGCCCAGAGGCTCAATCTCACCTTCCTGCAACGCCCGCAGCAGTTTTGCCTGCAACGGCAGTGGCATATCCCCGACTTCATCCAGAAACAGGGTGCCGCCGTTGGCGAGCTGGAACTTGCCTTCCCGGGTGCGGCGATCAGCCCCGGTGTAGGCTCCGGGTGCCACGCCGAAAAATTCAGCTTCCAGCAGGTTGTCTGGAATCGCAGCCACGTTCACGCCCACAAAAGGCTTGTCGGCACGGGTAGAAACGGAATGAATGGCCTGCGCCAGCACCTCCTTGCCAGTGCCGGTTTCACCCAGCAGCAGCACCGGCATGTCACGGCCGGCCGCCAACCGGGCCCGGCGCTTGACTTCCAGTGCTGCGGGGCTGGCACCCACAAAGTCGGCGAGGTTGTAGCGAGTGCCACGCGCCTTCTTGGCCAGCGCCTTACGAGCAGCCGCCAGGTCCTGATGCAGGCGACGGTACTTGGCCACCAACGGCGTCAGCGGTTGCAGGTCGTCATACAGCACAAATGCCACCGCCCCCATGATGCGCCCTTCGTCGTCATAAAACGGCAGCCGGGTCACCACCAGTTGTTGCTTGCTGTGCTCCATGATGTCCAGCAGCAGGGGTTTACCGGTTTCCACCACTTCCGGCATGCGACTCTGGGGAATCACCTGGCGGACAGGTTTACCGATGACGGCCCTGGGGTCTTCCAACCCGAGCAGATGGGCATAACTGTTGTTGATCCAGGTAATACGGCTTTGGTGATCAACCGCAATCGCGCCGGCACTGGCTTCCTCAAACATGGGAAACAGTGCCTCGATCAGATCCCTGGTCAGGCCACTCTTGTTATTCTCGGTAAACAGCTCTGTCATGTACCCTGTACCACCGGGTTGGATGTTATTCATGGCAATATCCAGAGCACCCGGCGAACCGGGTGCAGAAACGGAAGTATATGGCGCCCCCGGAACAGGGGCAAACAATGCCGGCCCGGAACCTGCCCGGGCCGACCGACAGGTGTGTCAGTCTGGAATCTGTACCTGATCGTCAGCGAACACGATGCGGTCGCCGGCATCCGGGGCAGGATCGATCGGGGTCAGGTTAGCCTCAGACAGAGGGGTGGCCATATCGCCACGCGGTACTGTTCTGACCACCTGACTGGGCGGCAAGGCCTGCTTGTCGGCAAGGTTCGCCCACACCAGATCCAGGGCCTGGAAGAAGTAGTGATGCAGCGGCACATACCGATCCGCAATACCCGGGAAGCCGTTGAGGACATCCAGGTGATGGGCATTGAGAATCTCGTAATACCTCAGCTTGCTGTTGCTGCCCTCAACCCGCTGGTTCAGCCCGAAATAGGGCCGCGAGGTGTGGTTGATGGGCAGGATGGCGTCGGCACGACCGGTCACAAAGACCGCTGGCTTGCCCCGCAGGTTGCCAGACGCGCGAATTTGCTCAACGCCATCAGCAATACGCTCTGACCATTCCGCGGCATCACCCGACAGCGGGCTTCCGGTCACGGCATCGGTGCCCAGGGCAAGGCTTCTCAGACACAGCAGAGCATCCAGACCGTAATCCTGCTGACTGGTGCTGGGCGATGCACTGGCACCCAGATTGGTGGGCTGACCTTCGGCACCGTCGTACACCAGATTCACCCCGGCACTGGGGGGAATACCGTTACTCGCGGAGAACAGCGCTGCTTCCTGCGCCGCAGTGATCGGCGTGACCGCTCCGCCAGCCCCCGTAGCCGCCAGGCTGATATCACACAACCTGTCCTCAACACCGGCCTGACCGTAGGCGTTGGCATAGGTGGTGGAGATGCTCTGGGCAACCGCCAGCCCGAAATGAACCGGTGCCAGCAGGTTCTGCTCCGGCTGGATACCCACTTCCTCTTCCAGGATGCGCAGCGCATCGGAGGCGCGGTCGTCGGTGGTAGCGCCTGTCACCAGGCCCTTGTTGGCCAGTGAGTTACAGATGTTCTCCGCAATCGTGAAGTTGTTGAATGTGGCGTTCAGTGGTGCCACATCACGCACTTCCGGTGCAATGTTCGCGCAACCCTGATACACCGCCAGCGCCGTGGTGTAATCCAGCAGGCTGCGGCTGTGTTCGGCCAGTTCGGGGCCACTGCCCTGGCGGATGGTAAAGCTGGTATCCACCTGCGGATTGACGTTGGGCTCCGACACCGCCACCCCGTCGATCAGCCCCTTATCGTCAAGCTCAGCGGCACGGACCGAAGCCCCACCGCCGTTGGAAACGCTGGACGCAATCACCAGGGTATCCTTCGGCTTCACCTTGATCACTTTGCGACCATTTCCGGTTTCCTGCCCGAATTCCTCGTTCAGCACATAGAAGCCGAATTCAATCGACTGCAGTACATGCCGCCCCCAGTCAGCCTCGGGGTTGGCCTTGGAGTGAGCGTGCTTGTAGGCGAAACGGTCCGGCCAGGCGGCATCAAAATCAGCCCGCGCCTGGGCATCCAGATCGGCCCGGAACTGCACCGGCTCATCCGCCTGGGTAAGAGTACCGTCGATACGCTGGGCAGAGTTGGTGGCCAGGTTGTGGGAACCGGTTCCCGTGCCCTTGTCGGTGTAGACCACGGCGCAGCCTTTCTTCAGGCCCCATTCGCCGGCGGTGCCGATCGCGCCGTAAATGCCGCGGGAACCGGACGAGGGCGCCGTTACCATACAGGCCTGCTCGGGGTCGAAACTGGACGGTACCTGGACCATCACAGTCACCGGCACATCACTGCCATTAACCGCCATGTAGGCCAGGTATTCATTACCCGCAATCAGCCCCTCACCACTGCTATCGACCTGGGGACCGAAGAATTCGCCGTAACCACCACCCGGCACGGTGTCCACAAGAGCCCGATAGTTGTTGTAGATGGCCAGCGTCCGGAGTTCTTCAGGCGTGGGGTTGAGTGGATCATCAAAGGCCGGTGCCGTTGCACTGGCCAGACCGCTGGCGCCCAGGCCGCCGGTCAGGAGATCATTGGTGACGCCATCATACTGGGTGGAATGGACCTCTCCCTGGATGAATCCCGGGAGCTGGTTGAACGGTTTCTTGCTGCTGTCGTTGCAGGCGGTACCCGTCAGAGCCACCGCACCAATCAGCGTGTACTGAAATAGCGTTTTCATAGGTTGTTCCCTGTTGTTTTTGTTAGACATGAGAACCCGGCGTACACGAACGAAGCCGGGTACCATGACAGGGGCCATGCGTATCCTGTGCCAATACAGCAGAACGTTGATTTTCATTGCTTTTTCTTGGAATCGCTCTAATTCTCAAGCACTATTTCCGGATTTCCGGACAGTGGTCAGAGGGGGAGGTGGGCGGAAATGCCCTCTACGGGCCGTCTCGCGACATTGTCCTGAAGCCAGGACAGTGTCCCGTTTTCAGGACAGCGCTGAGCACCGCACAATGCATCCGTGGTCATATTCAAGACGTATAAGTCTTCGTTTCCGCCCGGATGAACGGAGAGTCCATGCACGTCAACCGCCTGCTGGCATTGGCCGCCAGCACCTTGCTATCTGCCTGCGCCTCACACCTGAACGCGCCAGCAGAAACGGTGTCGGTCCCCGATACCGGCTTTCGCACCACAACTGGCATCACCTATTCCCCGGACAGCTGGCCTCAGGAGCTCCAGGCGGATCTTTATCTGCCAGACAGCCCCGACCCCGCACCTGCAGTACTCCTGGTGCATGGCGGTGGTTGGGAACGGCGTTCGCGGAAGGACATGACATGGATCGCAGAGCACCTGGCCGGCCGGGGCTTCGCCGTGATGAACATTGATTATCGGTTTGCACCTGAACACACCTTCCCGGCGCAACTCCACGATCTTCAGATAGCCATGAACTGGCTTCATGCCAGGGCGGGAGCCTACAACCTGGACCGGAATGCGATCAGTGCATTTGGCTTTTCTTCTGGCGCTCACCTGGTCAGCTTGTTGGCCGTGATTGCCGAAAGCCAACACCCGTTGAACCAACCACACGGAGGCGCGGACGCGCGGCCGGAGGCTGTTGTTGCCGGTGGCTTGCCAGCCAACCTGCGAACCTTCGGGTCCGGAAAGCTGATCCGTCAGTTCCTGGGCGGTGATCAGCAGGACATTCCGGGTGTTTATGAGGCCGCCTCGCCGATCACCCACATTACCGCCGGCACGCCTCCGTTTTTCCTGTTCCATGGCGCCCAGGATATGCTGGTGCCTGCGGATCAGGCGCGGGATTTTCGGGCACGCCTTGCGGAGCATCACGTTGAGAGTGAGCTTTACCTGATGCACCTGCGAGGCCACATCACCAGTTTCCTGACTGCCGGCAATGCGGTTGAGAAAGCCACAGACTTCCTGATCCGGCACGCGGAAAAGCAGCCGGAGTGACTAAAGAGTCACAAACGGAGCAATTGTTAATGCCAGGATGACAACGATGGCCAGGCAAGCCGCCAGGGTCGTCACCGGCTTGCGGCGAAGCCGATGCCAGAATCCGCCGACCCGGCCCGCCGCCAGATCCTCCTCGTAAGCGTCACGCTGACGCTGCAGGCGCTCCTTCTGGTAGGTCTGCAGCAATTCCCGGGCTCGTTGGGCCTCCTCATTGTCGTGGACCCAGAATCCACCCATGCTGATACCCCAGCGACTGGGAGGCGTCTCGTAGTAGGACACGTTGTGCGTCTCGAACAGCTCGCGTATTTCGTCCGCCTCGTCGTCGGGGACGTGACGAAGGTTCATGAGGTGGTTGGTCATGGTAGGTCCGACACCGGTTTATGGGATACCCTTATCATCCTAAACCCTTATCCTAGCATTCCGCGGCGGCTCTCACCGCCCTGTCGATCAGGATACTCGATGCCAGACAGCGCCATTCGACGATTACTGGAGTTCGACAATCAGGTTCAGCGCGACCGCGACCAGAACCCGGTGTTCCTGCACCGGCGGGATCGCCGTTTTGCCCTGGACTGCCACAACCAGGGCGTCAGCCCGGGTCCGGATCGGTGGCTTGAACATGTCAGGCGCCTGTCCCGCCGTAGACCGACCGATGACCCATTGAAATTCTGGCGAAGGGTGACCACAGGTTTTGCCCTGGCGGGGCTCGTTGCCGGAACGCTGGCCATGCTGGGGCTACTGTTCTACGACGGTGGCCAGCGAATCAATCTGACGGTGATCCTGGCCTTCGTGCTGCTCCAGTGCATCCTCGCTGTGGTTACCACTGTCCAGGCCTTTGCCGGCTGGCAGCCCTGGCGCTGGCTGCTGAGGAAGTTTGCGGTCGCACGCCCCTCGGGCGCCCTGCGAACACTGCAACCACTGTTAATGGCCCGTGCCGCCCATACCGGCGGACTGGCGTTTGGTGTCGCCGGACTGATAACCCTGCTGGTACTGGTGGTGATCCAGGATCTCGCCTTTGGCTGGAGCACCACCCTGAATACCGGCACCGACAGCTACTACCGCATGCTATCCGCCATCGCCACACCCTGGCAGCATCTGTGGCCTGCGGCGATGCCGGACCGCGAACTGGTGGATGCCACCCGGTTCTTCCGCAGCCAGTCTTCCACAACGACCGATCCGGCCCTCTGGGGGAGTTGGTGGCCGTTCGTGGCAATGGTCTGGATGATCTATGTCGTCCTGCCCCGGCTCGCTCTGCTGGTGGTGGCGATCGTTCATCCCCAAATGCGCGCGCGTAAGGCGCTCCGAGCCCATCATGGCTGGGTCGCCCTCCAGTACCGCATGGAGACACCCACCGTGGACACGGGCAATCGCCACAATGACGCCGCCGACCAACCGGATACGACAACGTCTGCGAAATTGCAGCCTATCCCCAGGGCCCAGGCTATTATTCGCTGGGCGGAAGCCGGCAGGCCAGCGCTGCCGCAAACCATCATCGCAGGAGACCAGGAGCCCCTCGCCGCCGGCGGTAGCGCCTCGCTCGAGCACGACCATCACATCATCGAACTGGCAAACCAACGACTGACCAGTGCTCTCACTCCCGCGGCCATTATCGTCACCCGCAGTTGGGAACCACCCACCGGCGAGCTTGCGGATTTTCTACAACAGGCCCGCGAAACATGGCCAAGGCAGACCACCATTGCGCTGGTACCGATGGCAGCTCAACCAGACCAGTCGCCACCGGACCATCAACTCAGCCAGTGGCTGCGGTTTGCGGAGCGTACGGAGGATGAGAGGATGGTGGTCAGCACGCCGATTACAACACCGCCGGATATCCTTATGCACCGCGCACTGCAGGACCAGGACGAATAATGAAAGCCCCCGTGTTTGCCGTGGTCGGCCACCCCAACAAGGGCAAATCCAGCATTGTGGCCACGCTGTCCCAGAACGACGCCATTGCCATCGCGCTGGAGCCTGGAACCACCCGTAAACATCAGGCCTATCCGTTGGCTGTCGATGGCAAGACACTGTACACACTGGTGGACACGCCGGGGTTCCAACGCCCCCGGCGTGTACTGGAATGGCTTGAAGCCCACAGCGTGTCTGCCTCTGACCGGGCCGAAACCGTCGAGGCCTTTGTGGTTCAACACCGCCAGGACAACGGCTTTGTCGATGAATGCGAGCTCTTGCAACCGCTCATTGAAGGCGCGGGCATCATCTACGTGGTTGACGGTTCGGTTCCCTACAGCACCCAGCATGAAGCGGAGATGACCATCCTGCGCTGGACCGGCCGGCCGAGCCTCGCCTTGATCAACAGTATTGGTGAAGACGACTACAGCGACACCTGGGCCAGGGCGCTCGGCCAGTTTTTCCAGGTTGTCCGGACCTTTGATGCGGTTCGCGCGCCCTTCGAGCAACACCTCAGCCTGTTGCGAGCCTTTGGGCAACTTGAGCCGGACTGGGAGCAACCCCTGGACAGCGCGACGGCGTTTCTCTCGGCGCAGAGACGGCAACGCCGCACCCAAGCGGCCACACTCATCGCCCGTAGCCTGGAAGACATGATGTCCTTCCGCGAAAAACGGACACTGACCACACTCCAGACCAGCGAAATCTCCGATCACGACCTGGCCGCACAGTTGCGCAAAAGCTGGTATGACAACCAGAGAAAACGGGAACAGCACCTTCGAATTGCCATTGAGAAGCTCTACGAGCATCACCGTGTACAACGACAGGAAGCGGAACTGGAATGGCACAGTGAACACGACCTGTTCAGCGAAGACAGCCACAAAGCCTGGGGAGTAAACCGCCGCTACCTGGCCACCGCAGGCTTCGGGGCCGGTGCCGTGAGCGGGGCCGGGGTGGATGCGTTGACCCTTGGCCATTCACTGGGCGCCGGAGCCCTGGTAGGCGGGCTGATCGGTGCCGCAGGCAGCTATTTTTACGGCGACCGCCTGGCACTGCCGGTGCTCAATACCGGTGTACTGAAAAATGGGCTCAGGACCGCCACCTTCGGGCCTGTACAAGACAGCCAATTCGGCTATGTTGTATTAGGAAGGGCCGTTAATCACTGGTGGCATATCAGCCACCGAAATCATGCCGGCCGGGAACTGCTGGATCTTGAACCTGCCGATGACCATTGGCTTGAGCAACTCGACCGCAGGCAACGCCGGACCATCCATCAGGCCTTTGAACGTTGCCGGAAAAAGCGCGCCCTGGATGACAAAATGAGGATAGCCTTTATAGCCGCCATCGAGCAGTCGCTGGACGCCTACGACGATTGGCGGTTGAACCGAACCTGACGGGGATGTTTATACTGTAAGGCTGCTCCATCACACAGCGAGGGATAAGTATGAAAATTGTACGAGTTCAGGACATCATCGGCTCCGAGCGCGAAGTATCAGGGCCGGGCTGGACCAGCCGCCGCATGCTGCTGAAAAAAGACGGCATGGGCTTTTCATTCCACGAGACCATCATCCCTGCGGGCGCCGAGCTGAACCTCTGGTACAAGCATCACCTTGAAGCTGTATATTGTGTCGCCGGTAACGGCAGCATCTACGACAAGGCCACTGGCGAAACCCACGAGATTTCCGATGGCACGCTTTACGCGCTGGACAAGAACGACCCGCATACGCTGCGTGGTGGCACCGAAGACATGCGACTGATCTGTGCCTTCAACCCGCCCGTCACCGGCCGTGAAGTCCACGACGAAGACGGCGCCTATCTCCCGGACACCGGCGACAACTAAGCCCGGCCCCAGTGGCTGACGTTTCAGGCACAACAACACCGCCACCGGCAGCCAAGCTGCTCCCGGTGGCGGTGTTGCTTTGGCTGGCCGGTGTTTATCTGCGCATACCGGTATTGGTTGCACCTCCCCTGGCGCCGTTCATCAGCGACGAACTCAGCCTGTCCCAGGCTCTGACCGGTGCGCTCACCACTCTTCCAATTTTGATGCTGGCTGTCGGTTCCATGCCCGGTTCCCTGGCCATCGCACGGATGGGCCCACGCAATACCCTGGCGCTGGCCATGGTGATCATGGTCATCGGTTCCGCCGGTCGCGGGCTGTCACCCGATACCATCACGCTTATGCTGGCGAGTGCCGTCATGGGCCTGGGTGTGGCCATGATGCAGCCCTCCCTGCCGGCACTCCTGCCACGCTGGCTCGAACCCAAACATCTGGCCATCGGCTCCGCTATCTACATGAACGGCATGCTGATGGGCGAGTTCATCGGCGCCGGCATCACCCTCCCGGTACTGATGCCACTGATGGACGACAGCTGGCGCGCCACCCTGCTGGCCTGGTCACTGCCCGCGTTGCTGGTCGCTGCCGCTCTGTTCCTGCCCCGAAGAGAAATGGCCCGACCTGTAAAGAAACCGGCATGGCTGCCTGATTGGAAAAACCCACTGACTCTGCGAATTGGCCTGCTGCTGGGCCTGTCAGGCTCCCTGTTCTTCGGCCTTAACGCCTACATGGGCAATATCCTGGAGCAACAAGGCAACTTCGACATGCTGGCGGACGCCTTGTTCTGGTATAACTTCGCCCAGGTGATCGCCTCCCTGGTCATGCTGAAAATGGCGAGATATTGGGTAGGCCTCAAAGGCCCCATCATGGTGATGGCAACCTGCAGCATCCTGGGCACAGTGGGAACGGTCGTCTTCACTGGCTGGTGGTCAATAGCCAGCGCAACGTTTATGAGCTTCACGGCCGGCATTCTGCTGATCCTGCTGGTGGCTTTACCCCCTGTACTGGTGGAATCAAGAGAAACGGGGCGACTCTCAGCAGGAAACTTTCTGGTTGGTTACACAGTGGCGTTTTCTGTTCCCATGATCGGCGGGTTACTGGCCGATTGGGGCAACGACGCCCGATACGCCATTATCTTTATCATCGCCTATTGCGCTCTGGTTCTTCCCCTGACCTTTACCCTGGACCTGAAACGACAAAAGGGCCAACCCGAAAGTTGACCCTCTGTCTGGTGCCATTGATCTATGCTTTGCCGGGCCGCGGGGTGGGGGTATATTTTCCTTGGAAATGGAACTCGCTTCGCTCAGACACCCATTTCTGGCGGAAAATATACCCCCACCCCACGTCCTTACCGCTGGCTTAGATGTAATAGTCCTTTAACGGGGGGAAACCGTTAAACTCTATGGCACTGTACGTCGTGGTGTAGGCACCGGTGGACAGCCAGTACATGCGGTCGCCGATGGCCAAATTCAGCGGCAACGGGTACTTGTGGTGTTCGTACATGATATCGGCGCTGTCGCAGGTTGGGCCTGCAATTACACAGTCCTCGCCTTCGCCGGATTTCTCTGTATAGATCGGGAACTTGATGGATTCATCAAGCGTTTCGATCAAGCCACCGA
Organism: Marinobacter sp. M5B; assembly: GCF_042604615.1. Lineage (NCBI taxonomy): Bacteria > Pseudomonadati > Pseudomonadota > Gammaproteobacteria > Pseudomonadales > Marinobacteraceae > Marinobacter > Marinobacter sp. M5B. The sequence continues at coordinate 65,839 of NZ_CP156894.1, read as the reverse complement.
ATTTACCAACATCGGTGAATACCCAACGGTGTAGGGCAGTACGCGATTTACGTGAAATCAGCACCACTTCACTTACCAGAACACCTGCGTTGGAAATCAGCGAGCGGCCCGGTTCGATAATAATCTCGGGCAAATCATCGCCAAAATCCTCATCCAGGAAACGCTTGATCTCTTCCGCGTAGGTTTTCAGGTCATTCGTACGGGTGATGTAGTTGGCCGGGAAGCCGCCGCCCATGTTGATCATCTTCAGTTCGATGCCGTCTTCTTCCTTCAGACGCTCGAAAATCACCTTCACCTTGCCCAGGGCGGCGTCCCACGCGCCGATTTCCCGTTGCTGGGAACCCACGTGAAAAGAGACGCCGTAAGGCACCAGGCCCAGATCGCGGGCCAGGATCAGCAAGTCCATGGCCATGTCGGTCTGGCAGCCGAACTTGCGGGACAGCGGCCAGTCAGCGGTCAGGGTGCCTTCGGTCAGGATGCGAACATACACTTTCGAGCCCGGAGCCGCCTTGGCGATGTTGCGCAGGTCCGCTTCCGAATCCGTCGCGTACAGGCGAACACCTCGCTCGTAGAAGGTGCGGATATCCTTGGCCTTCTTGATGGTGTTGCCGTAACTGATGCGGTCGCCCGTCACACCCAGGCCCATGACCTTGTCGAGTTCGTACACCGACGCGATATCAAAGCTGGCGCCCTTGTCCCGCAACATCGTCAGAACCTGCGGGGCAGGGTTGGCCTTCACCGCATAGTAGACGTTGGCATAGGGAAAGCCTTCCACCAGTTCATCGTACTGGCGGTTGATGGTCGCGGTATCAATCACGACGCAGGGCGTGTCCTTGGTATCGGCAAATGCCTTGATACGGGCAAAGGTCTCGGCGTCGTAGTAGTCAGTGATGATGGCGTTGGTGGATTCGGTCATGGATAGGGTTTCCCTCCAAAGGGCAAACGGGTCGTTCAAACAACATAGGTACCGATCCGGTACCCGTCAATCGCGCGATCATCGGTTCTTTTCCGGGGGCGTGATATGAGCATATCTACCCATAACCACCGTCTGGCCCGTTTGCCTTCAGCTCACACTGCGACTGGCCACAACGGCGCCGGCCCGGTGGGGCCGTTCGGGTCTTCGGGCTCGGCCTGGCGCTGCAGGTAATCCAGAATCGCAGTTTTCAGATCACTACCCTGACCGAGTCCCTGATTGCCGAATAGCCGATTGAACTCAAGCACGTAGGGATACCCCTCCACCAGGGCAATATCAAACCCCGCGTGATCCACCTCCAGCTCCCGCGCAAGGCGCAGTGCCAGATCGGTTACCACGGAAGGCACTGGCCCCCGGTCGATGCGCCCACCCTGCGACACGTTATTGTAGAACCCCTGGTCCGCCTGGGTTCGCCAGTAGGCGGATACCACGTTGTCCCCGACAATCACTACCCGCACATCCCGATCAATCGGCAGGTATTCCTGGGCATAAAGAACATGGGTCCGCTCGCAATAACGCTGCCAGTCGGCTTTGTTTTCGATTAACCACACACCTTCGCCCATGCTGGCTTTGGGCAGCTTGGCCACGAAGGGCACGACCATGGCATCCCACACCGCCTGCTGTTCCTCCGGGCCATTGGCTTCAATCAGAGTCCACGGAGTGTGTTCAGGTGCGACCGCCTGAAAAGCCCGGGTCATTTCCACCTTGTCGTGGCCGATGCGATAGCTGGCGACACTGGGGAAAACGCGGCATTTCAGCCCGTGTACGAGGGCATTCAGCTGCCAGTATTCCGGGAACAGCACCCAGTCTGCGTCTTTAAGCAGTTCTTTATGGGCCAGGAACTGTTCGGGCTTGAGGGTTTTGGTATTCGGGAAGCCGAGGGTGCGGAATATGTCGAAGGAGACCAGTTTCATTTGGGTTGGGTGCGTGGTTGGGTTGGTCGCATTTTATACAGGTTTGGGTTGGGGGCAATGTTTATTTGTTTGTTGTTTTCTTGGTAGGACTGGGTGTTTTGGGGGAGGGGCATGGGGGTGTTTTATTTTTCAAGTGAAAATGAACTCGCTGCGCTCAGACACCATTTTCTTTATTGAAAAATAAAACACCCCCATACCCTTAGTTAACAACAGTTGTCGCGACGATTTACCCTGATTTTTCCTGGGTTTGTCGGAGAGCTCGAAATCAAAGCACCGCCAAACCCTCGCTTTTCGTAACGACATCACCCTTTGCCAATAGAGCGGGGAGGACGCTTCTTAGTCCCCTGACTCGCATCCGCCGTCAGGGGATCTTCCGGCCAGGGGTGCTTGGGATACCGACCGCGCATGTCCTTGCGGACCTCCGGGTAGGCGTTCTGCCAGAAGCTTGCCAGGTCGGCCGTGACGGCCAGAGGGCGCTGGGCTGGGGACAGCAGGTGGATCACCACCGGCACTTGGCCTCCGGCAACCGTAGGAGTTTTGGTCCAGCCGAACAGGGCCTGGAGCTTGGCCGCCAATACCGGGCCGTTATCTGCGGTGTAGTCCAGCGCCACGGACTGGCCGGTTGGGATCGTCAGGCGGGTGGGCGCCAGGTCTTCCAGTGCCTGTTGTTGCGGATACTCCAGCAGGCTGGCAAGAGCCTGGATCAGATTGAGCTTGTCCAGGTCACGCCAGTGGGTCATCCCTGCGAGGAACGGACCAAGCCAGGTTTCCAGGTTATCTGTCAGCCAGCGCTCGCTGACCGTTGGCCATTCTCCGGGAAAGTATTCTGCCAGCAGGGTGACCCGGGCAAGCCACTGCTCCGCCGCCGGCGTCCATGGCAGGCTCCCAAGGCCCTTCTTGCGCACGGCGGCGAGCAGCCCCTGCTGCACCAGTTCCGGGGACGGGGCCGGCAAGGCTGTTTCCTCCAGCTCCAACTGCCCCAGTTTTCGGACGCGACGGGCCACCACGGTTCCGCGTCGCTCGTCCCAGACCGCCTCCTCGTACTCTTCAATGTGACCGAACAGATCCTGTTCCAGCACCGCTGGGGTAACCGGTGCAGCAAGATAAATCGTAGCCTCCCTGGCCTTGCCGTCCAGTTCAGCTGCAACCAGCCACTCATAGCGAGCCAGCCGGTCGTCGCTGCGAAGGGCTGCGCCGCGACCGTTGCTGAGCTGGTATCGCGGTGCTTCGCCCCGCCGTTTACGGGCAATCCGGTCCGGGTAGGCCTGTGCGAGCACGCGTCCTACCTCATCGTCAGTGGGCATTGCCTGGGGTCGTTCAAAACCTCCAGCCAGGCGGGACACCGACTTGGTGATCGATATCACCCTGGCGGTATCCACACCCTGTCGCGGGCCAGAACCCCGCAGCATCCTGACCCGCTCCTGCATATCCGCCCCGGCTGATCGGCCCGCCAGATCCCGTTCTTCCAGCAGCGCCGCCAACTCGGCCGCGAGATAGCCATGGCCAATGTCCCGTCCGCGTAGAATCATGTGCGCCAGCCGTGGATGAACGCCCATGTCCCGCGCCGCCTTGCCATGTTCGGTAATGGCGCTGTCGGCATCCAGCATATCCAGCCACTGCAACAACGCCACAGCCTGCTGCCAGTGCGCAGCAGGGGGCGGGTCAATCCAGTCCAGCTGATCCGGCGACCGCGCGCCCCATTGCGCCAGTTCCAGCACCAGGGGTGCCAGGTCCGCTTCCTTTATTTCCGGCGGGGTGAACTCGGCCAGACCAAACTGGGCGGACTCGCTCCACAGCCGGTAACAGACGCCAGGCTCAATACGCCCGGCCCGTCCCTTGCGCTGCTCCGCAGACGCTTTCGACACCCAGCCCGTCACCAGCCGTGTCATACCGCTGTTGGCATCAAACACCGCCCGGCGTTGTTGACCGCTGTCGATGACGACGCGCACGCCTTCAATGGTGAGACTGGATTCGGCAATAGCCGTGGCCAGAACCACTTTGCGGTAACCTTCGGGCGCCGGCGCGATGGCCCGGTCCTGCTCCACGCTTTTCAGGTTGCCGTACAACGGTGCCACGATCACATCATTGCCTGTCTGGTTCTGAAGCTGACGCTCAACCCGACGAATCTCGCCCGCACCGGGAAGAAACACCAGCAACGACCCACTCTGATCCGCCAGTGCCTCATGAATAACGGACACCACCTGTTGCTCGATCCGGCCATTACGCGGAATGGGGCGATACGCCACCTCCACAGGGAACGCCCGGCCGTCACTACTCAGCACCGGCACATCACCCAGCAACCGGGCGATGGGTGCGGTATCCAACGTGGCGGACATGACGATGATCCGCAGGTCCTCCCTCAAGGCCTGGCGGGCTTCCCGCACCAACGCCAGCCCAAGATCAGCCTGCAATGACCGTTCGTGAAACTCATCGAAAATCACAACGGCGTAGTCTTCCAGCGCTGGATCGTTCTGGATCAACCGCGTGAGAATACCTTCGGTGACCACTTCTATCACCGTGGCAGACGTCACCCGCGTATCAAGCCGTGTGCGATAACCAACGGTCTGGCCCGGCTTCTCCCCCATCTGCCCGGCCATGTACCTTGCCGCGGACCTGGCCGCCAGCCGCCTGGGCTCGAGCATCAGGATTTTCCGGCCCTCACGCCAGTCAGCATCCATCAGGGCCAGTGGCACCCTGGTGGTTTTACCGGCGCCCGGTGGTGCCTGTAGCAGGATGGTTGTTTGGGACTCCAGGGTGTTCAGGAGGTCCGGGATGATGTTGTTGATTGGGAGCATTTGTTTTTGGCTGTGTTCAGGACTGGTTGGGTTGGGGGAGGGGCGTGGGTGTGTTTTATTTTTCAAATGAAAATGAACTCGCTTTGCTCGGACACCATTTTCTTTATTGAAAAATAAAACACACCCACACCCTTAGGTAACTCCCGTAATTCTCCAAAGGGTACTATGGTCTAAACTTGTTTTGCGCGAAACGTTGATGCGCTTACCTCAACAGACGCGACAACTGCCAGTTACATGAGAGTGGGGTGGTGGAATTATTTTCCGCCACCCCACTCTCATGCCCCCCCTAACGATCAGTCCTGCCAGCCCCCCCAGGCAAAGGCACAAAAAACGCAAACACTGCTCCAAGAGCCAACGCCACCACCCCGATGCCAAAGGCTGTGGTCAGGGTGCCGCCGGCTTCCAGCCATTGCTTGGTGAGCCACGGGCCGGCCATCTGGGTGAAGCCGTAGACCGACACCATTGCCGCTGACAGTCGCGGCCCCTGGTGCGGATGCAGGGCCCGGCCGATGCGTTGGGTGAGCATCACCGTACCCACGAACGTGCTGCCCACCAGGGCGGCACAAACCGCCAGGCCCAAGGCACCAGGCAAGATCACTGCTGCCAGGACGCCGGCAAGCTGTACCACGAAATTCATGCGCAATGCAGGGAGATCGCCGATTTTTGCACCAAGATAGTTCCATATCGAGGGTGACAGGATCGTCGCCACAGCCGCCAGGAACCAGGCGCCATCCAGCAGCCAGTGGTCGGCCGGTAACTGGTCCTTGGCCAGCAATGGCAAGAACGTCATCGGCAGTATGTAACCGAGACCAGCCCCGGCGTAGGAGAGAAACAGGGGCACACTTGCCCGGTCAAACAGGGGCGATTTTCCCGGCGGGGTTTCGCCGTCGCTTTGCGCCCTCACCGGTACGTCCAGTCGGAGTAACCGCGCCGTGGCCCACCAGGCCAGGGGGATGGAAAGCACGACGGCAGGCCACCAGCGTTCAGTCCCCTCAAGCCAGTGGGCGCTGGAGCTGACCAGGCCACTTGATACCAAAAGGCCCAGGCCTACACCAATGTAGAGATGCCCACTGAGCGTAGCGCGGTTGCGCAGCACCAGCCATTCCAGGATCAACGCCGGAGCCTGGACAAAGACAACGCCGTTGGCGATGCCATTGAACAGGCGGGCGGCGGACATGGCCACAAGGTGGTCAGTCTGCGTCATCGCAAGGGTGGTCAACAGGTGAACCGCGAGGGAGGCCGGCAGCAGCAGGCGAATGTGACTGATGGTGTGCCAGCGGATGGCCAGCAAGGCGCCAAGCAGATAGCCAAGGTAGTTCCAGGTCGCCACAGCGGCACCCTGTCCGGCGGTGATCTGGCCATCGTCCACCAGATAAGGCAGTAGCGGCGTGTAGATGAAACGGCCCAGGCCATGGGTGACCAGCAACAGGATGGCACCCGCTACCACGACCAGATAAAGATCCCGCGGCGGTGTGCAGGAAGGATGGGAATTTGGCATCACAGAACCCCAGGGGAAAGCCGGTAGGCAGTCTAAGTCAGTGCAATCAGGAAGTCAGCCGACTCAAGGCGCAGGAGAGCGAGGTCATGACTGGGACGCCCGCGGATGATTTTCCCGGGCCCACTCATAGATTTCACGATAGGCCTCAACCAGATCTTCCGGCTTGTGGGGTGGCTGAAGCACGGCGGTCATTTCGCCGTCCGGGTTGATCAGTGTGAAATGCCCGCTGTGTTCCACCAGCCGTTCACCATCCACCTGACGATGGGAGAAAACCGCGTTCATGCTTCTGGCAAGCTCTCTCAGTGTCTCAATGTTGCCAGTCAGGCCGTGAAAGTCGTCGCCGAAAAAGCCCACATAGTCTTTCAGTCTCTGGGGCGTATCGTGTTCCGGGTCTGCAGAGATCAGCAGGAACTCTGGCTGCGGCAGCTCCTCCGACAGCATCTTGTCGGTTTTGCGCAGGGTCGCCATGGCGGCCGGGCAGATATCCGGGCAATTGGTATAGCCAACGAAAGCAAACGTCCATTTGCCCTGCAGGCTGTCCCCGGTGACCGTTTCGCCCTGTTCGTTAAGCAGCTCGAACTCTGCAAGCTTACGACTTTTTTCGTACACGTAAGCGTTGATACTGCTGAGTTCCGGCGGTGGTGAAGGCTGGTCATTTCCGACCAGCAACACCTGCCGTCCAACCACCAGCCCGAAGACCAGCACGACAACCAACAGCAGCAGGATCAGCGTCAGGCGAATCGAACGGTCCATGAAATCTCCGGTAAATCAGCATTCAGAAAAACACAAAGTGGTCGACCAGCAGCACCACAAACAGGGCCATCAGATAGGTGATGGAATATTTGAAGGTGTTGAGTGCAACACGACGGTCATCACCTCTGAGCAACCGTACGGCATACTGCAGGAAACGCAGGCCGAGGGCCAGTGCACCCACCAGATAGATAACGCCAGACATACCGGTGACAAACGGCAGCAGGCTGACAGCAAGCAGCATCAGGGTGTACAGGAGTATATGTAACTCTGTGTACTTGTTGCCATGGGTGACTGGCAGCATGGGAATACCGGCCTTGGCGTATTCTTCCTTGCGATGGATGGCCAGTGCCCAGAAATGCGGTGGGGTCCAGGCGAAGATGATCAGCACCAGCAGCAGGGCGTGGCCTTCCACCTGCCCGGTCACCGCGGTCCAACCCAGCAAAGGCGGCATCGCGCCGGCCAGGCCACCGATAACGATGTTCTGCGGGGTCATACGCTTGAGAAACAGGGTGTAGACGCCCGCATACCCCACCAGTGACGCCAGGGTCAGCCAGGCTGTCAGCGCATTCACCTGCCACACCAGGATGACCATGCCGGCAACCGCCAGCACGGTTGCGAACAGCAGTGCGTCCAGCGGCGAGATTTTCCCGGTGGCGACGGGCCGTTTGCGGGTACGGGCCATGACCGTGTCGATTTTCTGATCCACCACGTGATTGACCACGGCTGCCGCGCCCGCCAGCAGGGCGATGCCCAGGTTACCGTAGAGCATAACCTCCCAACCCGGCACGCCCGGTGTGGCCAGTAGCATGCCTATGACTGAGGTGAGGATCATCATCGCCACCACAGTGGGCTTGGTCAGCTCCAGAAAATCCCGCCAGGAAATGCCCGCGGCAGCGGACTCGTTGGTCGTTCCCTGCGCCGGCAGTGCCTTTACGTGCTCGCTCATGCCGTCACCTCTCGCTCGATTGTTGTTGTAGGTTCTGTTTTTGCTGCCTCTGGCAGGGCCTGTTGATGAAATCGCCAGAGCAGATTGATCACTGCCAGCAAAAGCCCTGCGCCCATTGCGTTGTGCGCCACCGCCACTGACAGAGGTATATGAAACACGATGTTGGCCAGGCCCAGCGCAATCTGCGCAACCAGGGCCACGGCCACCAGCTGCACATGCCACGCCAGTGGTGTTCGCTTTGTCCTGCGCCACAGTAATGCCAGAAAAACCGTGAAGTACGCAAGCACTATCATCGCTCCCAGCCGGTGACTGACATGGATGGCGACACGACCGTCAGCCGTTAGCTGCCCGCCCAGGTAATTCGGCCCCACATGCTGGGTGACATCGAACCCATGCTGGAAGTCCATCTCAGCCGGCCACCATTCGCCCTGGCAGGTGGGCAGGTCAGTACAGGCCACAGCCGCGTAGTTGGCCGCTGTCCAGGCCCCCAGGGCAATTTGCATAACAACCAGCGCCAGACCACCGTATAGCCACGGCCGGAAACGGCGCAACCCGGGGGGCCGGCCTGCGCCGGGTGATTCCCCTTCAGGTTGCGGTCTACGGCGCAGGCGAAGCGTGAGCAGTGTCAGCAGGCTCAGGGTGGTAAAGCCCCCTAACAGGTGCAGGGCAACCACCTGCGGCCAGAGCTTCAGGGTCACTGTCCACATGCCGAAGGCGCCCTGGAGCAGAATGAAGGCAGCAATAAACAGTGGCAGCCGAAGCGGCACGCCGTCACGACGATGACGGAACGCGTAGGCTGCCAGGCCAAACACCACCAGCCCCAGCGTGCCGGCGGCGTATCGGTGGATCATTTCAGGCCAGCCTTTTTCCACGTCGACGGGCGTGTCGGGAAAGCGCGCATTGGCGATGGCCATCCGCGACTCATCATGGGGCACCGTCAGAAACCCGTAACAACCGGGCCAGTCCGGACAGCCAAGGCCTGCGTCCACCAATCGGGTCCAGGCCCCAAGCATGATGACGACCACCGCCAGCAGGGTGGCCAGTAGCGACCAGCGCGCCATGAGGTGGGCCGGGCGGGAAAGACGGGGTTGGGTGGTGTTCAACGGGGCATCTCCGGTTACTGATGGTCAGCCGATCTGTGACAGCTTCAACAGGTGTTTCAGATCCTTCAGCATATCCTTTCCCGTGTGTTCGGTGCCGTAGTGCATGATCACGTTACCAAAGGGGTCCACCAGCAGAATCCGTGGCTGGTGCTCCGGGTTGATGCCGGACGGCCATTTCGGAGCGCGGCCCTCCAGGATACTCAGCCGTTCCATGGAGCTGTATTCGTCGCTCCAGCGAGCCGAAAGATCGTCAGGGATAGTGCCGAGCCAGGCCGAACGATTTACCCGGTTAGCATTCTTGCCCAGGGCAATATTGACCTGGCGCGCCAGATACAGAAGCTCTTCACACTCCGAGGCGCATTGCTCGGAAACCACCACCATCATCCATTCGGCGTCGGGTTCGTCAGGGCCAAAGCGGTCGACAAGCGGGTTGCCGCTGGCTCCCTGAAGCTGCATTTGAGCCAGGGGCGCCGGCGGCTGGATCAGCTCGCCATTATTGCTATTGCCGGCAGGATTCAGCCAGCCGGTGTAGTACATGATAGTGGCAAAAATCATCGGGCCGAAACCGATGGCAAACAGTAAAAGGGCGGTTCGCCTGCCGCGGCGTACCTGCTCTGGAGAGACGTTGTCGTCCGGGTCTTTCTGGTCCATGCGCTCAGCCGTTGTCATTGTGATTACGGACTCCTGTTTTGCGATAGCTCGCTACGACCGTCAATATAACCAGCGCGATGGCCAGTGAAAACCATTGCACCGCATATCCATAATGGGTTTGTGGCCCCATCCGGTCTGGAGCCCAGTCGGCGCGGTAGGCGCCAGGTTGCTCCGGCCCGGAAAGCCTGAGTACCAGGCTGGCAACATCATTCTCAATTTCCCGAGCCTGCCCGTGGGACAGCGACTGTGTTCGCTTCGGCCAGCCCGCTTTGTCAGATGGCACGGACTTGAGCACCGGGGGTTCCGGAAACTCACTCAACCGCCCCTTCACACTAAGCTCTCCGGACGGATAACTGACATCGGGCAGTTGATCACGTCGCCGGGGAGCTTGTACCCAACCGCGATTCACAACCACCGGGCGGCCCTGAACCGGGTGGAACAGGGTCAGTACCTCATAGCCCGGCGCGCCATCGCGTGTGCGGTTATCGAGGAGCCAAGATACCTCGCTGTAACGGCCGGACAGTGTCACCGGTTGCCCGGCTTCGAGGCCGGCCGCCAGATGTTGCGACCAGCTCAGGTTTCCGGCCTGGTGCTGCCACTGTTCAAGCTGGGCCTGTTTCTCTCCTGCTCGCTCCAGCTGCCAGATCCCCAGGCCTAACAGTACCGGCAGAAAGAAGCCGGCGAACACCAACAGGCGCCAATCGAAGTGCCATTGGCGACGAGAACGATCGGTTGGATCAGACATGCTCTGCTATAGTGGGCTCTGGATCTACATTCCCGTTTACAGGATTTCCCATGCTGAAGATTCTCATTGTCGTACTCATGCTGGCCGTTCTGGTGAGCCTGTTCAGCGGTCTGTTCTTCCTGATCCGGGATGGCGGGAAAACGAACCGTGTCCTGAATTCCCTGGCGTTGCGGGTCGCCCTCAGCGTACTGCTGCTGGCAGTCATTCTGATTTCGGTATGGCAAGGGGGCCTGACCCTGAATCCGACCCCCTGACGCGCGTCGTCAGAGCACGTAAACGAAGACGAACAGCCCGAGCCAGACCACATCCACGAAGTGCCAGTACCACGCCGACGCCTCGAAACCAAAGTGGTAATCGCCGGTGAAATGGCCTTTGTGTATGCGGATCAACATGATCGTGAGCATCAGGGTACCCAGTATCACATGGGCGCCGTGAAACCCGGTCAGCATGAAGAAGGTGCTGCCATAAATGCCGGACTGCAGGGTCAGGTTCAGATCCTGATAGGCGTGAGCGTATTCATAGCCCTGGACACACACAAAGATCAGCGCCAGCGCAATGGTGGCGCTCAGCCAGAGTTTGACCTTCTTGCGGTTGTCTTCCTTGAGGGCATGGTGCGCAACCGTAACCGTAAAGGACGACGTCACCAGCAGAATGGTGTTGATCAGTGGCAAACCCCAGGGGCCGATAATGCCTTCCGGTGCCGGGTAAGCGTCGGGGTCAGGATTGTTGATCAGCGGCCATGTCGCCTGGAAACCTTCCCAGAGGATATTGGAACTGCCACGGTCGCCTTCACCGCCAAGCCAGGGCACCGCGAACATCCGGGTGTAGAACAGGGCACCGAAGAAAGCCGCGAAGAACATGACCTCGGAAAAAATGAACCAGCTCATACCCCAGCGGAAGGAACGATCCATCTGTGGGCTGTACAGGCCTGACCGGCTTTCCTTGATGACGGTCCCGAACCATCCAAACAGCATGTAGGCCATGATCAGGGAACCGATCAAGAACATCACCCAGGAGCCGGTGGTGCTCTCACCCTGCTGGCCGTTCACCATAATGGCCGCCGCGCCGTAGAGGGTAACCCCCAGCCCGACGGTGGCGACAATCGGCCACTTGCTCTGTTCCGGAACGTAGTACGTCTGGTTTTCCGCCATGACAATCTCCGATGGCTTATCCGTTATCGTTTGTTGTTGTGGGCGCCAGTCAGCCTCTGTTTCACTTCACTTCCGGCGGCGTGGCAAAGGTGTGGTAGGGCGCCGGAGAGGGCACTGTCCACTCAAGGCCTTCGGCACCGTCCCACGGCTGGGCAGAGGCCTTTTCACCGCCTTTGACGCACTTGACCACAATCACCAGGAACAGGATCTGACTGGCACCAAACATGAATGCGCCAATGCTGGACACCATGTTGAAGTCGGCAAACTGCAGCGCGTAATCCGGAATACGCCGCGGCATACCCGCCAAACCGAGGAAGTGCATCGGGAAGAAGGCCAGGTTCATACCGATGAACGACAGCCAAAAATGCGTCTTGCCCAGTGTTTCGTCGTACATATGGCCGGTCCACTTGGGCAGCCAGAAATACGCCGAGGCAAAGATGCCGAAGATGGCGCCCGGTACCAGTACGTAGTGGAAGTGTGCTACCACGAAGTAGGTATCGTGATACTGGAAGTCAGCCGGTGCAATGGCCAGCATCAGGCCGGAGAAACCGCCGATGGTAAACAGGATGACGAAGGCGACCGCAAACAGCATCGGCGCCTCGAAGGTCAGTGACCCCCGGAACATGGTCGCCACCCAGTTGAACACCTTCACGCCCGTGGGCACGGCAATCAGCATGGTCGCATACATGAAGAACAGCTGACCGGCGATGGGAATGCCGACAGTGAACATATGGTGAGCCCAGACCACAAACGACAGCAGGGCGATGGCGCCCACCGCATATACCATCGAGGCGTAGCCAAACAACGGCTTGCGGGAGAACGCCGGAATAATGTGGGACACCGCCCCGAACGCAGGCAGGATCATGATGTAGACCTCGGGGTGCCCGAAGAACCAGAACACATGCTGGAACAGTACCGGGTCACCACCGCCGGAGGCATCAAAGAAGCTGGTGCCGAAGTTGATGTCCATCAGCATCATGGTGACGACGCCGGCCAGCACCGGCATAACGGCAATCAACAGGAACGCCGTAATCAGCCAGGTCCAGACGAACAGGGGCATCTTCATCAGCGTCATGCCTGGTGCCCGCATGTTCAGGATAGTGGCGATCACGTTGATAGCACCCATGATCGACGACACACCCATGATGTGAACGGCGAAGATAAAGAACGTGGTGCTCGGTGGGCCATAGGTCGTCGACAATGGCGCGTAGAAGGTCCAGCCAAAGTTGGGCGCCCCCCCTTCCATAAACAGCGTGGACACCAGAATCAGGAACGCGCAGGGCAGGAGCCAGAAGCTCCAGTTGTTCATTCGCGGCAGCGCCATGTCCGGGGCACCCACCATCAATGGAATCATCCAGTTCGCCAGGCCAACGAAGGCCGGCATCACCGCACCAAACACCATGATAAGACCGTGCATGGTGGTCATCTGGTTAAAGAATTCCGGCTCAACAATCTGCAGGCCAGGCTGGAACAGTTCCGCCCGGATCACCATGGCCATGGTTCCGCCGAGCAGGAACATCGCAAAACTGAATATCAGGTACATGGACCCGATATCTTTGTGGTTGGTCGTCAGCAGCCACCGAGAAAAGCCCTTTGCGGGGCCGTGGTGATGATCGTCCTGGGCGTGGGTATCTGCAACCGCACTCATGAAAAACCCCCGTTACCGCCGTATATTCAGGCTGGTGATGTCATTAATCTGGCGTCATTGGATAGGGTGGACTGGAGCCTTCGCTCCACCCCACCCGGTTCATCATTCCTGATTCTTGTACTCGAAGACTTCTTTTGGCGTCACCATTTCACCGGTGTCATTACCCCAGGCATTCCGCTCATAGGTGATGACCGCTGCGAGGTCGACTTCGCTCAGCTGACCGCCAAACGCTTGCATGGCGGTGCCGGAAACGCCGTTTACAACAATATCCATATGCGCCTGCATGTCTTCGGTCACGACTTTACTGCCCTTCAGAGCCGGGAATGCTGGCGGCGCACCGCTACCGTCCGCCTGGTGGCAGGCAGCACACGCGCTGGCATAGGCTTTTTCGCCACGTGCCATCAGCTCCTCCAGGGTCCAGTCTTTCTCGGTCAGCTCACGCTCACGCTGGGCCGCCTCCTTCTGCTCAGCCACCCAGGCATCGTATTCGTCCTGAGGCACCGCCTTGACCACCACAGGCATGAAACCGTGCTTTACGCCACACAGCTCGGTGCATTGACCACGATAGATACCGGGCTCGTCGACCCTGGTCCAGGTTTCGTTCACAAAGCCGGGAATGGCGTCCTTTTTCACGCCGAAGGCAGGCACCCACCAGGAGTGGATAACATCATTGGCGGTGACCAACAGGCGGATTTTCGCTCCAACAGGCACTACCATCGGGTTGTCTACTTCGAGCAGGTAGTTCTCGGTTTTCTCGGTGCGGTTGTAGATTTCGTCATCGCTGGTGGTGATATTGGAAAAGTATCCAAAATCATCCTCTATGTAGTCGTATTTCCAGCGCCACTGATAGCCGGTGACCTTGATGTCTACGTCAGCTTCGCTGGTGTCGTACATGTCCACAAGCGTTGCAGTGGCAGGAATCGCCATTACCACCAGAATCACGAGGGGAATGATGGTCCAGAGAATCTCGACCAGGGTATTCTCGTGAAAGTTTGCCGGTTTTCGGCCCGGGGACTTGCGATGGGCGAAGATGGACCAGAACATGACCCCAAACACCACGATGCCGATGACAACGCAGATCCAGAGGATCGTCATGTGAAGGCTGAAGATTTCATTGCTGGTACCGGTGACCCCGGGACTCATGTTCAGCGTCCAGTCCGCCATGGACAACGCTGGCGTCATAAGCCCGCCCAAGAGGACACCTGCCCGCTTAGCGTGCACGCGCATAATACTGTGTCTCCACAGAGTGTTATTCTTGTCGGATTTTGCGTCCAATCCCCCTGTTCCAGACAGTGCTCGCACACACTATCCAAGTCAGGGTGGAAGTCTGCTATGGATAATACACAACCCAGTATAGACACAGATCAAAAAAATGCGAAAGTCCGTCCACCCATAAATGTATTAAAGAAGGAAAGCCTCTCATTCCCATAGAATCCGCTCCGCAACTCGCCACCACCGACCGCAGGCTCTGGGCGCTGGCCTGGCCACTGATGCTCACCAATCTCACTGTGCCGCTGCTGGGGCTTGTGGATACGGCCGTGCTGGGACACCTCGATACACCGGAATATCTGGGGGCTGTCGCGGTGGGCGCAAACCTGTTCAGCATACTCTACTGGACCTTTGGCTTTATGCGCATGGGCACGACGGGGCTGGCTGCCCAGGCTTGGGGCAAACGCGATGAGTTTGCGCAGATTGCCCTGCTGCTACGCTCCGTGTTGCTGGCTATCGGTATCGGCCTGTTGCTGATTCTGTTCCATCAGCCGTTGATCAAACTGGGCCTGACTCTGATGAACCCCAGTGAACGTGTTGCCGCGCTGGCAGCAGAGTACGCCAGCATCCGTATCTGGAGCGCGCCGGCCGTGCTCTGCCAATACACGCTGGTGGGCTGGCTGATAGGCACCCAGTACGCGCGGGGCCCCATGGTCATGCTGATTGTGGCCAACGGGCTCAACATTGTTCTCGATGTGCTCTTTGTGACCGGTTTTGGCTGGAACAGCCGGGGCGTTGCCATGGCCACCGTGATGGCAGAGTACTCGGCGGCCGCCATCGGGTTCTACATGGTGCTGAAACGCATGCCGGACGGCCAGGGGTTTGAGCGGGCGCTGTTCGGGCAGCTGCGGGACTACCTCAGAATATTACAGGTCAACCGGTACATCATGGTGCGCACCATTGCCCTGCTTCTGGTGCTGGCCTTCTTCACCGCACAGGGTGCGCGACAGGGCGACACCATACTGGCCGCCAACGCGGTGCTGATTACCTTTCTACTGATCATTTCCAACGGCCTTGACGGCTTTGCCAATGCCGCCGAGGCACTGATTGGTGAAGCGGTGGGAAGAAACAATCGGCGCCAGTTCAAAAACGTCTTTCGGGTGGCATTCCGGTGGTCGTTGTGGGGTTCCGTGCTGTTTACCGTCGCCTTTGTTCTTGGCGGGCGCTTCCTCATCGGCTTGCTGACCGGTATCGAGGAAGTGCGCGCAACCGCCTGGGACTATCTGCCCTGGCTGTGGATGCTGCCGCTGGCCTCGGTGTGGGGCTTCCTTCTGGATGGCGTGTTTATCGGCGCAACCCGCACACAGGACATGCAGAACACCATGCTGTTTTCGGCGCTGGTGGTCTTCCTCCCGGTCTGGTGGCTGACGACCGGGTGGGGTAATCATGGACTGTGGTTCTCGCTGATCTGCCTGATGCTGGCACGGGCAATTTCCATGGGTTGGCTGTTTTTGAGCCATTCGCGGCACGATCGCTGGTTTTCAGAACAGTGAAGAAGCTTGAAGCCAATCCATGGACAACACGTTCAGGTTTAATGCACACACCACAGCAGCCTGTTAAATCTCGTCTACACTTGTGAGAAAAGGCAGGCATGTTGCGGTAGCCAGCCGCTTCCCCATGCCCCTGACGATCCCATGCGTATAACGGGAGGCGCCTTGCGACCCCATTCCGTTCAGAGACCGGCATCTCCTGAAATGACACCAAAGGTAGTTCTCGACATCATTGATCAGGCCCGACGGCAGGAAGCCCGTTCCGGCACCTTTCTCAAGCAGATGCGGGAAAGGGCGTCGTCGCTGCCTGCCACCATCACCATTGACGGTTACCAACCGGCGACCTGCCTGTTCCAGTTTGCCATTGAGTACATCGAAATGGCGCCACGACTGATTGAGTGCGTGGAAGCCTGTGCGAGAGAAGCCGGCAAGGCCGAGTTGTTTGCGCCTTTTGTAGAGGCTGCCATCGGTTATTTTACTCAACCGTCGGTTCTTCTGGTACGTTATGATGGCCTTGACGGGCTTCTGATACGAGCCTATCTCTGCCACCGCCTGATGGAGGAAATGTACGAGAACAACCGCTCCACCCGCGCCAGCGAACTGGTCGACGTGGAGGCAACACGGGCAAATCTGCTGGCGCATCAGTTGATCGGCGAACCGTTCGCCAACGAACTGGACCAGTCCATCACCGTCACCGTGTTGCAGATTGCCGGCTCACCGGACTATTACGAACTAAACTTGGACCCGTTCGTAGAACAGACAAGGAACGTTGCATGGGACTGGATGAGACACTATTGGGAAAACCTGCTGGTCCGTAACCACATACGCTTGTCGTTAGGAGCGGGTCTTTAGAAAATACGGATGAACAACATTGATGTACAAGCTGACCGTTACCCTGTTTCTGTTGCTTGCAGGCTCTCTCTGCAACGGCGCCGAGACCAACACCGTACCTCTTCAACTGACCGATAACCTGTCAGGAAAGCCGGTCGCCAATGCCGTGGTGATTCTGGAAAACGGCCTCTCGGAATCCCCCGTAGAAGCTGAGATTGTCCAAAAAAATCGCAACTTTCACCCCCATACGTTGATCATACCCAAGAATTCCAGAGTGGATTTTCCCAACCAGGACAACACTCAGCACCACGTCTACTCATTCTCACCCGCCAAGGCATTCAACATTGAGCTATACGCCGGACGTCCGACGGAACCGGTTGTCTTCGACAAGACCGGTGTGGTGGAAATTGGCTGCAACATCCATGACCACATGCAGGCGTTTATTCTGGTCACCGACAGCGCACCCTCCGGCCGAACCGATGAACAGGGCCGTTTGACGGTTGAGATTCCGCCGTCGGCAGACGATGGGTCCGGTAAGATTGAGCTCCAGGTATGGCACCCCCGATTGACAGACAACACCCGTATGGCCCGATTCACCGTTGAGCAACCCTACCCTGCATCACTCGAACTGTCGGTGGAATTGTCCCCGGAACCCGCGAGTGATGACAGGCTGGATGGCCTGCAAGAACGTTTCCGGGAGCTTTGATGGCGGTCGCTAGCCGAATAGGGTTTCGTGGACGTTTGGTGACCGTCATGGTCACCATGGTGGCCATCGTCAGCCTGAGCATCGGTGCACTGTTGATGCTTTACCTGTTCGAGGATGAAAAGGCACGTGCACTTGAGCAATTGAGTCTCGGCGAGCAAGTGGCAGAGGAGGTGCTTGAGCGCCGCACCAGCCTGATTCTTTCCCGGCTGGACGTTGTGATCCGTGATTTTGGCTTTCGCTCTGCCGTCGCCAGCGGAGATCGCGCCACCACAGACAGTGCGCTGACCAATCAGGCCCGAAGGGTGAATGCCGATTTTGCCGTCTTGCTTGGCAGCGACGGGCATATCCTTGCCGACACCGATGGGCTGCCCGATGCGTTTGCCAATAGCCCGCTGGTTACAGAAATGCTCTCCAAGGCGCGACAAACAGGCTTTGCCAGCCAGATGAGCGTTTTCGGTGCGGACGGCTTTGAACTGCTCACCATTCCGGTGGAAGCACCTGGATTAAGGGCATGGCTGATTGCCGGTTTTAACCTCAACAATGATCTTACCGACATTATCGGTCGACTGAGCGGAACCGAGGTGTTGTTCAGGGCCTCCTCTGGTGAGGAAGGCAGTTATCAGATTCTTACCGACCCGGGTTCCATCAACGCATCGAGGCTCGATGAACTGAACAATGCCATGGCCAGGACGTCCGGCGAGGACCAGTTTCTTGAGAGTACACATTACTTCACCCGCATCATAAGCCTGACCGGGGACGAAACGCCGGCCCTGCAGCTGCTGCTCTTAATCAACCGTGAGGCCCGTCTCAGCAACTACTATGAGCGTGCTGTGGAAATTCTTACGCTGGTCAGTGCCGTTCTGGTGCTGGCTGCCCTGATTGCGCTCATTATCGCTCGCAACATGGGGCAACCAGTCCTGCAACTGGCGGACTATGCCAAGGCCATCGGCGATGGCCACACGCCCGCACCTCCCCGTATCCGCGCCGGCGGTGAACTGGCCGAATTACGCAGGGCGCTCGGCGACATGCTGAGCAAACTGCGGGACCGCGAGGAGCAGATACACTACGCCGCCAGCCACGATGAAATTACCGGGCTACCCAATCGAAACGCCTTCCTGTCGCGCCTGCGGGAGCAATTCGACAACCACCGCCCCTGCAGCCTGATGGGCCTGCGCCTCAATGATATTTCTGACGTCAATGACACTCTGGGCCTCGAGTTCGGGGACAAGGTTTTACAGGCAGTGTCGGCCAGGTTGGAGGAAGCACTGCCCGGCAGCTCAGCACTGGCAAGGACCGGAGGCGCCGAATTCCTGATGATGACTGGTCTCCAGCCGCAATCCGAGCTCGATAAACTTGCCACCAGGATCAGCGAAATCGTGGAATCGCCGTTGTTCATCGACAACACTCCGTTCTCCCTTCGCTGCACCATGGTTACGCTGCAGCTACCCCAGGACGCCATCGATACCGACCAGGTTCGCAGGCGCCTGAACCTCACGTTCGAACAGGCACAAAAAAGCCGGCTGCCCGTAACCCATTATCAGCCAGGGCAGGATGAGAACCACCTGAGGGAACTTCAGCTGATCTCTGATCTGCACCACGCCATTGCCAGCAACGGCTTGCATATGAACTACCAGCCCAAACTTGATATGGAGTCTGCCGGCTTTCATCAGGCCGAAGCACTGGTGCGCTGGATTCACCCGGACCTGGGGTTCATCTCGCCGGAAGAATTCATTTTCCTGGCGGAGCAATCCGGCCAGATCACCGAACTGACCCGACACATCCTCCGCCGTGTTGCCAACGATGCTGGCAAGTGGCACGCCGCGGGCCTGAATATTGGTGTTGCCATCAACCTGTCGGCGCTCGACCTGACCCGCCCGGAACTCGCCAAGGAAGTTGCCGAGGCGTTCTCCCAATGGCAGTTACCCATGTCCAGTATCACTCTGGAGGTAACCGAGAGCGCCCTGATGGAGGAACCCGAAACGGCCTTTGAAACCCTGCGGCGCTTACGCCAACTCGGTGTCACACTGTCGGTGGACGACTTTGGCACGGGCTATTCCTCGCTGTCGCAATTGCGCAACCTGCCGGTGCAGGAACTCAAGATCGACAAATCCTTCGTCCTGCGCCTGAATACCGAACCCCAGGACCAGCTCATCGTGCGCTCCACCATAGATATGGCCCATGGCCTGGGGTTGCGGGTTGTCGCGGAAGGAATCGAGAACGCCGAAAGCTGGGCGCTGTTGCGGGACTGGGGCTGCGAGATCGGGCAGGGGTACTTTCTCAGCCGCCCCGTCGCCGCTGGCGACCTGAAGGAGACAGAACAGTCGCTGACGGACCGTCAGCAGGAACTCAGATACGCAGGAGAAACCACGTCATGACACGCTTGGCCAGGGTACTAGGCACCGGTTTACTGGCATTAACGGCATCGGCGAACCTGTTCGCAGACACGGGCAGCAGACTCTGGGCCACCGGTGGGGTAACGTCCATCGGGGGTGCCGCCGGGGGCGGTCTGTCACCCTGGGCCCTGCTCGGCGGTTATGCCAGCGATGAAGAGTGGGGGGGCACGCTGACCCTGTCCCGCGCCGAAACCGACGACTATACCCTGTCGGTGGTCGGGACAGGCGTCACCTGGAACAATCGTGTTGAGCTCACGCTGGCACGCCAGACTCTGGACCTGGATAGCCTGGTGTTCACCCTGAAAAACGGCTTTGGCCTTGAAGAGGACGAACTGGTACAGGACGTTTTCGGGCTCAAAGTGAGACTCGCCGGCGACGCCCTCTACAGCCCCTGGGGGCAATGGTCAGCCGGGCTTCTGCACAAACGCAACCGCGAGTTTACCGTACCCGACGCCATCGGCGCCAAAGATGACAGCGGCACCGATATCTACGTCGGAGGCAGCAAACTCTTCTTCGCGGCGGTGATGGATCGCAATCTGCTGGTCAATGCCACCGTTCGCGGGACCAAGGCCAACCAGGGCGGCCTCCTGGGTTTCGGTGGCGACCGTAACGACAGCTACGAGGCGATGTTTGAAGGCAGTGTCGGGTTGTTTGTGACCCGCCAGTGGCTGGTGGGTACCGAATACCGCCAGAAACCGGACAACCTGGGTTTCGCCACCGAGGACGACTGGTGGGATGTTTTCGTAGCCTGGGTACCCGACCGTCGCTTGTCGGTCACGGCCGCCCTGGTCAATCTTGGTGACGTTGCCACTCTGGAAGACCAGCGCGGTGCCTACCTGTCACTGCAGGCCAGTTTCTGACAACCCGGGAGGATACTATGAAACATTCCGTCATCATCATGGTTCTGCTGCCCCTGCTGGTCCTCTCCGGTTGCCAGTCCATGGTTGAATCCAGTCAACAGAATACTTCTCTCTATCAGCAGCTTGGGGAGCGTTCCGGCATTGCCGATATCGTCGAAGACCTGCTCTACCGGATTGTCGAAGACGAGCGTATCAACGATCAGTTTCGTGGCATTGACGTGCGCCAGTTCCACACCAACCTGACGGACCAACTCTGCGAACTCAGTGGTGGGCCGTGCACCTATTCCGGGCGCGGAATGCGCGAAAGCCACGCCGATATGAACGTGACGGACACCCAATTCAATGCCCTGGCTGAGAACCTCATCCTGGCCATGGAAGAGAACGGCATACCCACGGGTGCGCAGAACCAACTGATCAAAAAACTGGTGCCGCTGTACCCCCAGATCCGCAACCTTTGAGCCGGGCGACAAACCGGTTAAGCTTGCCCGCTGACCAATAAACCTTTCCTGACGGGAGAATAAACCTTGCTCGACAACGCGGATCTGGGAAAACTGATTGTTCGACTGACCCTGGGCGGACTATTGCTGTTTCATGGCATCGCCAAGCTGTTCCATGGCGTGGGCTTCATCGAAGGCCAACTGGCCAGCCATGGGATTCCCGCCTTTTTCGCGTGGGGCGTGTTCATTGGTGAGTTGCTGGCACCATTAATGGTGATCCTGGGCTACCAGACCCGTATCGGCGCCTTACTCATCGCCTTCAACATGCTGGTGGCCATAGCGCTGGTACACAGCCATGAACTGATGACATTGGGCAATCACGGCGGCTGGGCACTGGAGCTGCAGGGTTTCTTCCTGTTCATCGCGGTAGCCGTTATTTTTCTCGGCCCCGGCCGCTACAAGCTGAAAAACTGACGTTAGGAACCGGCGATGGCCTCTGCGCCCGACTCCCGGAATACCATCACCTGGTTACGCCCTGCGCCCTTAGCGGCATACAGGGCCTCATCGGCCCTGCCGATGAGGTCCTCGGGGCGGCTGCCCGGTTCCGGCAGGATGGTGGCCACCCCGGCGCTCACCGACAGGTTCAATGGGCTGCTGTGGTCACCAACGTAAACCGATGTGCCCGCCACAGCCACCCGCAAGCGTTCAGCCACATTGGCGGCCCCGGCCTCCGGCGTCGCCGGCAGGAGCACACTGAATTCCTCGCCGCCGTATCGCGCCAGCAAATCTCCTGAGCGCTGGATTTCGGCGGCGCAGACCCACGCGACACTGACCAGGCAATCATCCCCCGCCAGATGGCCAAAGTTGTCGTTCACCCGTTTGAAGTAATCAATATCCAACAGGACCAGACTCAGGGGATGTCCCTGGCGCAGGGCACGGTGCCATTCTGCCTCCAGTTTTTCGTCAAACTGGCGACGATTGGCAACCCCGGTCAAGCCATCGGTAATGGAAACCGCCTTGAGTTGCTCATTGACTTGCTCCAGCTCTTCCGTACGCGCCTGAACGCGGGCTTCCAACGTCTGGTTGGCTTGCAGCTGGATGTCCAGGGCATGGTCCTGGGCCTCAATCCTGAGGCGGCGCTCAAGGTTGATTCTGTACGCCAGGGCAAACGACATCAAAATGACCTCCAGCGCCACACCCGTCTGGGGTGCAAGCTCTGTTACCGTGCTGGTAGGAATAAGGCCGATTTTACTGATCGACATAACCAGATGCCCGAGCAGTAACGGGGTCCATGCCACCACGTAGAACCCCGCCAATGCCTGGCCCTTGCGCCAGATGACCAGGCCAAGAATCCAGGTAAGGGGAGTGATTACCGCCGCGAATACGCTGATGATGGCTGTAGAGCTCTGGTAAGACCCGAAAAGGCCGTAGACAAGACTGCACCCACTGACCAATGCCACCAATTGCAACACGCGGTAGGACACCCGGCTGTAATTTCGGACGGCGAGAAAGTTCAGTGCAAACATCACCGCAAACAGAATGTTGGCCGATATGGCCGGGGCCGTGAAGTAACGGTTCAGAATCGGCAAATCCGGCCAAAGCCACTGGAACACCAGGCCGTTGAAGTTCAGCAACACCAGTGCAGAAGCAACCACCGTCAACACGTACCACAGATAGGCCTGTTGACGGACGATGACGAATACAAACAGGTTGTACAGGGCCATGGCAATCATGATGCCCAGGAAAACCGCCTGCCAGCCGTAGTCCAGTTGCTCACGCGCCAGAAAGTCCGCCGACTCGATAACCTGGGCCGGGATCTGCACCGCCCCCTCACTCTGAACACGGACATACGCTGTGGTGGGGTCGCTGTTCGAAGGTACCGGAAAAACAAAGTTGCGGTGGTAAATCGGGCGGGAGCCGAACTTGCGACTGTCCCCGGTGACATGGCGTTCCACCTGCTCGCCCCCGATATACCAGTAGACCCGCACATCGTCCAACAGGGGATAGCCGATTTCCAGCACCCGGTTAACCGGCTCAGCAGGCACCTCAACTCGTAGCCAATAGGTGCTTTTGGTGAAGCCAAAATTCAGGGTTTGTTTACGGGCAACTGGTTGCCATTGCGCTTCCGCCAGGCCACGGATATCCTCCACATCCGTCTCCGGCCCCGATGCTTCAAACCAGGCAAACGATGCCCTTTCACCGTAGGCAGGGCCCGCGGCCATGGTCAGCGCCAGCAACAGTATCCGCACCAGTCGGCAAACTGAAAAAGTGCTCATAGTGGCCGTGTTACCCGGAACAGGAAAACTCAACTAAACTGTCGATGCCAACAGTCAGTCCCAATGCCTCCTTGCGTTTACTTCCTGACAGTCTAGACGTTTACTGGGAGTAAGTCCGCCTCAAAAATACGTAGTTATCAACTACGTATGGAGAAACACGATGACCGATAAGAAATCAGAGCTACGCCCTGGCCGCTACCGCCACTACAAAGGCAGGGACTATGACGTTATCGGCGTGGCCCGCCACAGCGAAACCGAGGAACCGATGGTCGTTTATCGCTGCCTGTACGGCGACTACAGCCTATGGGTACGACCATTGGCGATGTTCCAGGAAACCGTGGAAGTCGCTGGCGAGGACGTTCCCCGGTTTACCTACGTGGCTGACGACCACACGTAAACACGATTTTTGACTGCAGCACGCGTTTCCGGCACATTAGCGCGCTTTCCTGAACCGCCCCACCTCCGGGGCGCTGAAAGCCATCCCCGACATCCCGGAGTCTGCCATGAATGCCGTTGTTGCTGCGGTAGCGATCATGCTCGTACTGAGCCTGTGCCGCATCCACGTTGTTGTTGCCCTGATTATCGGTGCCGTTGCCGGCGGCCTGATCAGCGGCTTGTCACTGGACGCCACCATTGCCGCGTTTAACGAGGGCCTGGGAGGCGGCGCAACCGTTGCCCTGTCCTACGCCACCCTCGGTGCCTTCGCCGTTGCCATCGGCAAATCCGGCCTGGCCCATGCCCTGGCGGACAAAGCCCTGAACCTGGTGGGCCGGCAGGACAACGGCAAAGCCGCTGGCGGCATCCGCCTGCTGATCGTTGGCCTGCTACTGGCCATTGCCATGTCGTCCCAGAATATCCTGCCCATTCACATTGCGTTTATTCCTCTGGTTGTACCGCCACTGCTGTATGTGATGGCCAAACTGAACATGGACCGCCGCCTGGTGGCCTGCGTGCTGACGTTCGGCCTGATCACACCCTACATGTTCCTGCCTGTGGGTTTCGGAGGGATATACCTCAATGAAATACTGCTGGCGAACGTGGGTGACAACGGCATCGACGCCACTGATCTCAATGTCATGTCCGCCATGGCCTTGCCAGCACTCGGCATGCTCTGTGGACTTCTCGTTGCCGTCTTTTTCAGCTACCGCGGCGACCGACACTACAATCTGGACGCCATTGCCCGCACCGAACGGGTGGATGTGACCTACAACGGCGGCACGCTGCTGATGGCCCTGGTCGCCATCGTGGCGGCGTTCGTGGTTCAACTGTGGTTGGGTTCGATGATCCTCGGGGCGCTGGCTGGCTTTGTACTGTTCAACCTGTCCGGGGTGGTGAAATGGAAAGAAGCCGACGACCTGTTCACCGAAGGCATGAAAATGCTGGCAATGATCGGCTTCATCATGATCGCCGCCTCCGGCTTTGCGGAAGTCATGCGCGAAACCGGTGACATCGCCACTCTGGTGGAGGGCTCCGTCTCTGCCATCGGCGACAACAAAGCTCTGGCCGCCCTGCTGATGCTGGTCGTCGGCCTACTGATCACCATGGGCATCGGCTCATCCTTCTCCACCATCCCCATCATCGCCGCCCTCTACGTGCCGCTGGCCCTGGAACTGGGCTTCAGCCCCCTGGCCATCGTGGCCCTGGTCGGCACCGCCGGCGCGCTGGGCGATGCCGGCTCCCCGGCCTCGGACTCCACCCTCGGCCCTACCGCTGGCCTCAACGTCGACGGCCAGCACAACCACATCTGGGATACGGTGGTGCCGACGTTCCTGCACTACAACCTGCCGTTGTTGGGCTTTGGGTGGTTGGCGGCTATGGTTCTTTAGGCTTTTGGAGTTTGCCCTCCTTTTCTAGCCTGGTTGGTGTGGGGGCTGCGAGGGGGCAGGGGGAGTTTTTGCTCTTGAAATGGAACTCGCTGCGCTCAGACACCCATTTCTGGCGAGTAAAAATCCCCCTACCCCCTCACGAACGAACCGCGTCAATATCGCCTAGAGAAAGCCGTGAGCTCGACTCGAACGGCGATATCCGTGTGGTTCAAACCGGAGGGTGTTGAGGTGCTTTCTGCCGGGAAAAAGGTGTCTGAGCGCAGCGAGTTCTTTTTCCCAGAAGAAAGCACCACGACGCCGTCCAGGCCTCCAAAACCAGCAGGCTACAACAGGAAGGCAAACTCCAAAGCCTCAATCATCCTTGGAAGAAAAGAACACCACCTGCTTAACGGTATGATCATCTTCGTTGCCGAGCTTGTTCACCCGGGTTTCCAGTTCGGGATTGGTCGGCTCCGGGGTATCAGACACCGCATCCGTGAAACCGCAGGCCACGCACTCGCGAACCTGATCATCGTCGTCGGTGGTAAACATCATGATTTTGTCCATCTCCGCACAACGGGGACAGACAGCGCCGGCGATAAAACGTTTGGGGGTCGCCATGGTTAAAACTCCAACAATTCCAGAACCCGGCCAGCCACAACACTGACCGGGTGATATCGGCTTAAGCCGCGTCTTCAGTAATACCCGTCTGTTTCAGCAGCGCACCCACCTCCGGTTCACGGCCACGGAACGCCTTGAACAGTTCCATCGGTTCCTGGGAACCGCCTTTTTCAAGGATGTTCTGCAGGAACGCCTTGCCGGTTTGCGGATCGAAGATACCCTTCTCCTCGAACAGCGAAAACGCATCCGCCGCCAGCACCTCGGCCCATTTGTAGCTGTAATAACCCGCGGCGTACCCTCCCGCAAAGATGTGGGAGAAGCTGTTGGGGAAGCGGTTGAATGACGGTGCTTCCACCACCGCGATCTCGCTACGCACCTTGCGGTGCATATCCAGCGGGTTAGTGGGGGCATCCAGGGTGAATTCCGCGTGCAGGCGGAAATCAAACAGCGAAAACTCCAGCTGACGCACCATCGCCATGCCGGACTGGAAGTTCTTGGCCGCCAGCAGCTTTTGCAGCAGGTCGTCCGGCAGCGGCTCACCGGTTTCATGGTGCGAGGCGATCAGGGCCAGGGACTCGGGGTTCCAGCACCAGTTTTCCAGGAACTGGCTGGGCAGCTCGACGGCGTCCCAGGCAACGCCATTGATTCCGGATACGTCCAGCACATCCACCTGGGTGAGCATGTGGTGCAGGCCGTGCCCGAACTCGTGGAACAGCGTGGTGACCTCATCGTGGGTCAGCAGTGACGGCTTGCCGTTCACCGGCGGCGTGAAGTTACAGGTCAGGAAGGCCACCGGCAGTTGCAATTGGCCGCGCAGGTTTCGCCAGCGTACCCGGCAGTCCGCCATCCAGGCGCCGCCACGCTTGCCTTGGCGAGCGTACAGGTCAAGGTAAAACCAGGCCAGGGGCTCGCCATTGCGGCTGATGCAATAGGCGGTCGCGTCCGGGTGCCAGGTTTCTACGTCTGGTTTGGCTTCAATCTGCACGTCGAACAGCTTCTCGGCCACGGCAAACAGGCCCGGGACCACCTTGTCCACCGGGAACCATGGGCGCAGGGTTTCCGGGGAAATGTCGTAGCGTTCCTGGCGCAGTTTTTCACTGTAGTAGCCGATGTCCCACGCCTGCAGGTCCTCAACACCGTGGGTGTCCCTGGCGAAGGCCTTCAGCTCGGCAAACTCCCGCTCGGCAATGGGTTTGGACTTGGCCGCCAGCTGGTTCAGGAAGTCCAGCACTTCGTCCACATTGCGGGCCATCTTGGTGGCCAGGGAGCGCTCGGCGTAATTGTCGAATCCGAGCAACTGAGCCATAGCGTGACGACGCTTGAGGATTTCCGCCATCACTGGCGTGTTGTCCCAGGTGCCTGCATCCGGGCCCATGTCGGACGCTCGGGTCACAAAGGCTTCGTAGACCTCACGGCGTAGGTCGCGGTTGTCACCGTAGGTCATCACGGGGTAAAAACTGGGAAAATCCAGGGTGATCACATAGCCGTCCAGATCCTTCTGTTGTGCTGCCTGCCTGGCGCCATCGAGTGCGCTCTCAGGAACACCCGCCAGCTCTTCCACATCGGTGATGTGCTTGAACCAGTGTTGGGTGGCATCCAGAACGTTGTCGCTGAAACGGTTAGAGAGCTCCGACAGCTCCATCGACAGATTGGCGTACTGCTCTTTCTTTTCCTGGGGCAGATCGACGCCACCGAGGTGGAAGTCCCGCAGGGTGTTGTCCACGGATTTACGCTGTGCCTCGCTGAGTTCATTGTACTGGTCGCTTGCTGCCAGCTTCTTGTAAGCCTCGCAGAGCTCAGCATTCTGGCTCAGCTCGGTGCTGTACTCGGTGAGCTTTTCCAGGCAGTTCTTGTACACTTTGCGCAGGTCGTCGCTGTTCATCACACCGTTCAGGTGGGAAATCACCGACCAGGCTCTTTCCAGCCGGTCTTCGGTTGCCTGCATCGGTTGCGCCAGGGTTTCCCAGGTGGGTTCGTCCTGCTGCGCCAGTTGTGAGATTTTCACGCGGTTCTCGCTGAGAATCTGGTCGATTGCCGGTTCCATGTGCTCGGTGCGAACATGGTCAAACTTGGGCAACAGGTCGTCGGTCAATAACGGGTTATTCATAAGTCCCCTTCTCAGCTCCGGGTGTCTGATGTAATTTGAAGTAACTCCAACGCTTGGGGAGTCTCTGGGTGAGGCCTTTCCAAAACTGTGCGGAGCCATGGATGGCGGAGCTCAAGCGCCACATGGATGTGCCTGAGCGTGTTTTGGAAAGGCCTCACCCAGAGACTCCTTCCCCACAAGCAATAATCCATTTCAAGAGTATATGTAATGTCGAATGTACGAACACACAAGGGTAACACGCCACAATTTGGAGAACGCGCCTGGATTGACCCAAGCGCAGTAGTCATCGGGGATGTCCAGACCGGGGATGACGTCTCTATCTGGCCGATGACCGTGGTGCGCGGCGACATGCACAAGATTCGCATCGGCAACCGCTGCAGCATTCAGGATGGGTCGGTGCTGCACATCACTCATGCCAGTGATTATAACCCCGGTGGCTATCCACTTCAGATCGGGGATGACGTGACCGTTGGCCACAAGGCGCTGCTGCACGGCTGCACCATTGGTAATCGGGTGCTGGTAGGTATGGGTTGCATCATCATGGACGGCGCCGTGGTGGAGGACGAGGTGATTGTCGCTGCTGGCTGCCTGGTGCCGCCGGGCAAAACCCTGGAGTCCGGTTACCTGTACGTTGGGTCACCCTGCAAACAGGCCCGGGCGTTGTCGGATCAGGAAAAGACCTTCTTCAAGTATACCGCGGCCAATTACGTCAAACTCAAGGACGACTATCTCAATGAGGTTTAGTGGAGAGATCCGCCATTGAAGCGACTGTTACTCACCACCATCCTGCTGAACGTTCTGTTTCTGGCGTTGCTGCTGCCTCACTATTCCCAAATGCCCTGGTTGGCTGCGGAAGCCCTGTTGATAAGTGGACTGTTCGCTCTTCTACCTGAAAGCACGGGGAAGCGTGTCGGAGCGGCAACTGTTGGCGCTCTCTTTGGCCTGCTCGCCTTCTTTGCACTGAGTGATGTTCTGGTTCGCCACAGCATCGGGCGACCTTTCAATCTCTATCTCGAGTTGGGACTTGCCGGTTCGGTGTTTAACCTGTTGCAGAGCAACCTGGGCGTGACGCTGTCGCTGGTGCTGATCGTCATGGCCCTGACTGTCTTCGTGGGGTTGGGCATCTGCGTGAGCCGGTTGCTCCGGCAGGTTGATGCAAACCGTTCCCGCGCCGCGGCAAGGGCTGTTGCGTCTCTGGGCATCGTCGCCATCGGGGTAACGTTCTTACCGCAACCATTCGTAGGCCTGACGGCAGCCCGGGCAGCCACTCAGCAAGTTGAACTGGCCGCTGATACCTATCAGTCAACGGCCTCTTTCCAACAACATTTGATGGATAACCCGGGCGCGAGCCAATCCAGGCCACTGCAAGCGCTTGCTCAAACCGATGTGATCCTGGGGTTCATTGAGTCCTACGGCATATCATCCGTCACCGACCCGCGTTACGGGCGCCTGATCCAGCCTCGCCTCCAGCAAATGGAGCAGGTGCTGGCGAACGCCGGCCTGCATATGGTCACGGGCCGCCTGCAATCCCCCGTTCAGGGTGGTCAATCCTGGCTGGCGCATACCACGCTGCTCAGCGGCCAATGGATCGATACCCAACTCGATTACGACACTTTCCTGGCCAGTGACTATCCCACACTGATTGACGATATGGGCGCGACTGGCCATGATTCCGTGGCTGTTATGCCCGCCATTACCCGCGAGTGGCCGGAGGGTCTTGCGTTCGGCTACAACCGCATCTATCACTCCACCTCCATGGGCTATCGTGGACCCGCCCTGAACTGGGTCACCATGCCGGATCAGTACACCTGGTCATGGTTCCAACGCCAGATTCGGGAGCGCGCCGATCATACCCCTGTGTTCGCTGAAGTGGCACTGATCAGCAGCCACGCGCCATGGGTCCCCATACTCCCGGTTCTGGACGATTGGGACAGCATTGGCGATGGAGAAATCTTTAACCGCTGGAAAGATGCCGGCGAAGCACCCGCAAGCCTGTGGCGGGACCCCGAGCGCGTACGCGATCACTACGCCCGCTCGCTGGATTATGCGCTGAACGTGGCCACCGAGTACGCCAAACGTCATGTGGATAACAAGACCCTGCTGGTGCTGACAGGTGACCATCAGGCGGCCCCTTTGATCACAGGCGACAACGCCAGCCGCGACGTCGTTGTTCATGTGATCAGCGCCGACCCCACAATGCTGGCACCGTTTGTTGGAAGCGGTGATCAGGAAGGCTTACGCGGATTCCGTTGGGGCGCGCACCCTCACTCGGGTCAACCGGGGCCTTCAATGGCCAGTTTCCGGCCCTTCCTTCATCAGGCTTTCAGCCCGTCTCTCATCCCGGTAAAAATTTCTGCTGCAGACACTATTGAAAAATAAGCGACCGATCCTACATTCGAAAATAGCAGAAGTTCACGGAAAACCATCCGGCTGGCGCCACCGGTATGGAGCTGTTCCGCGAGCGAAGCTGACATCAACGTGTGATTTCAGATTCGTAGGAGGGGTTTCATATGACCAACATTACTCGCTGGAATCCGGTCAACGAGTTCGAAGACCTGATTAACCGCTACAACCGCTACTTCGGCCTTGCCCGTGGCAATGGCGAGCGTGAGGGTAAAGACCTGTTCAGCCGCAGCGACTGGGCACCGGCGGTGGATATCCGGGAAACACCGGAAGCGTTCCGCATTGAGGCGGAACTGCCGGGCATGTCAAAGGATGATGTAAAAGTCACCGTGCAGGATGGCGTGTTGAGCATCCAGGGTGAGCGCAAGCAAGAGGAAGAAACCAACGACAGCAAGCACCATCGCGTGGAGCGAATCTATGGCAGCTTCCTGCGCCGGTTCACCCTGCCGGAGAATGTGGATGAGAACAGTATCCGGGCCAACTTCAAGGATGGCATCCTGTCGCTGACGTTAACCAAGGCCGAGCCGGCCGAACCCAAAGCTATTGAGGTGGACGTCCAGTAAACCGGCGGGCCGTCAATGGTAGAGCCGGGGCTCAGCTCCCGGCCTCTGCCGTTGTTTTTGCGCCGGCTTTGCGAAGTGTCTCAGCGTAAGCGGTGCTACGACGGTGCCGCGACACCAGGTCCAGGATAGTCTCACCATTTTCATCAACTGCGTTGAGATCCCGCCCCGCTTCCACAAAGAAACCGACGAAACGGTCAAAGTCTTCGGCAATCATGGCCTGGTAGGCCTTGATCAGGGCATTGAAGTCAGGATTGATGTTGCTGTCGTAGGGCGTAATGGCCAGGAAGCTCTTTACCCGCTCATCGCTCCATTCCTCACCAATCACTTTCGGTTTGTCAGGTCCGCTCATAATCTCTCTGGCCTTTTCGTTACAGCTTTTTACAGCAAATAGTTACGACAAATGTGTTTGCGTTGGGCTGCACAGTATAAAGATCTAAAAGCGCCGGGGTTATATAAATTCACTATGAGGAGCTTCCCGGCAGGCATATGCGAACTTCACGGGTTAATTTCCACCGGTAACTGATCCGTCTCCACGCTGTCGTCGCATTGCGGGTTGCGGATGGCGATCTCCACTCTTCGGTTCTTGGCCCGGTTCTCCGGGCTGTCGTTGGGCGCCAGCGGGTTGGTTTCCGCCCGGCCCGCCGCGACAACCCGCTCCGCCGGCACCTGACGATTCAGCACCAGCTCGTGAACCACCGACACGGCACGCGCGGCAGACAGGTCCCAGTTAGAGCGATAGCGGCCACTGGCTATCGGGCGGTCATCCGTGTAACCCGCCACCAGAACGTCACCGGTGCAACCAGACAACACCTCTACCACGCGCTCGATGATCGGCACCATTCCCGGCTTGATCGCCGCTTCTCCGGAGCGGAACGTGGCTTCCTCCGAAAACCGGATCACCACCCGGCTTTCATCGTAGTTGACGCTCAATGCCTCCGAAGCCACTTCCGGTTCAAGCTCTTCGATCATTCGGCTGGCCAGATCGATCACACCCGCCGGAATTTTGGTCGGGGCATCCCCCTCCGCGCGTTCATCAATAAATTCGGGCTCGTCGGTCGCCGTCTCCATTGGCTCCGGCAGGGAAACCGTATCCGACTCAATCAATGTCAGCGGCGAGCCCCCCACCGCATCGCCGAGCACCTGGTTGCTGCCGAAGGCCACCGCCATGGAATTGGCCATAGCACGGTATTTTTCAACATCCATTTCGGCGAAGGACAGCAACAGGATAAAAAAGGTCAGCAGCAGGGTGGCCAGATCGGCAAAGGTGACGATCCAGGCCGGGGAGCCACGACCATGCTTCTTCTTTTTGACGGGCTGGCGGACCACCAAAACCTACGCCTCCCGCTCCGGCGCAAGACCGTTGCGCTGCTCCGGCGTTACGAAGGACGACAGCAGTTCGGTCATCACCCGGGGATTCTCGCCGCGCATGATAGTACGCATCGACGTGGTGATCAGTACCTGGTTACGTGCCTCATCTTCGGCCTTGAGCTGCAGCTTGTCGGCCAGGGGCAGGGCGATCAGCTGGGCGATGAAGGCGCCATAGAGCGTGGTCAGCAGGGCGATCGCCATGGCCGGGCCAATGGAGGACGGATCGTCGAGGGTGTTGAGCATCTGCACCAGGCCAACCAGCGTACCCAGCATACCGATGGCCGGAGCGGATTCACCAATACCACGAAATACCCTTTCGGAGACTTCGTAACGCTCAGCCGTCTGTTGGGTTTCCTGGGCCAGAGCTTCTTCAACCAGCTCCGGTGGGTGGCCGTCCACGCACAGATTGATGGCCTTTTGCAGAAACTCGTTTTTGGTGGGGTGGTTTTCCAGGCCCAGGATACCTTCCTTGCGAACGACAAGAGCCAATGTGCCAACTTCGCGGATCAACTCCGCCGGCCGTTCTACGCGGTCCTTGAATGCCGCTGAAAACGCCAGCCTGAAAGCACTCATCACCGAAGGCAGACGAAACTTGATCAGGGTAACGGCAAACGTGCCACCCAGCACAATCGCCAACCCCGGAAGGTTGAAAAAGGTCAGTATCGACGCGTTAGCCAGCATCGCAAGCACGACAATCAGTACGCCTGCCACCAGCCCGACAAGGGTGAGTATATCCATCAGAGACCTTAAATCAGCGATTAATCAGCGATCTTCGGGAACCGTTTGCACCTGCGAAGCATAGCCCATTCATCCGGGTTGGGCTCAGTCGTTTCGCAATTCTTCAATCACCGGACGGGTGTCCGGAGTTTTTCCACGCCATATCCGGAACGACTCCGCCGCCTGTTCCACCAGCATGCCCAGGCCATCGAACACCCGGGTGGCTCCCTGGTCCAGAGCCCACTGGTTGAAGGTGGTGGTCTGCAGAGAATACATCATGTCGTAGATCACCGTGTCGGCACCGATCACACTTGTGGAAACCGGCGGCAAATCTCCCTGCAGGCTGGCACTGGTGCCGTTGATAATAACGTCGAAAGCGTCGGCCGGCTGTTCGAATCCGCAGGCCTCCAGGTGCGTATCGCCGGCCACGGATTCAAAGAAACTGACCAGCCCCTCGGCTTTTGCCAGGGTGCGGTTGGCAATCGTCAGGGCAGCGGGCTCTTCAGCAAGAATCGGCCCCAGAACACCACGAACGGCCCCGCCTGCGCCCAGCACCAGCAGGCGTTTACCCGCCAGGCGAACGCCATGGTTGACCATCAGGTCGGTAACCAATCCTTTGCCATCAGTGTTATCGGCGGTAAGTGAGCCTTTACTGTCTTTGTAGAGTGTGTTCGCCGCACCCGCTCGCTCGGCGCGCTGGGTCCGCAGGTCCGCCAACTGCCAGGCCTGCTCCTTGAAAGGCACGGTGATATTCAACCCTTTGCCACCGCGTTCAAAAAAGCCTTTTACGGTATTCGCGAAATCGTCTTCCGGCGCCTGTATGGCCGTGTATTCCAGCTGCTCGCCGGTCTGGCGGGCAAACAGGCTATGAATGCGGGGGGATTTGCTGTGACTGATCGGATTGCCAACCACCGCATACAGATCATTGTGCATCAGCGCTCTCCAGCCAGTCCCGCCCGGTAAGAAAGTAGTCCGTCAGCCGCGCTTCCTCCGATCCGGGCTCCGGCACGAAGTCGTACTCCCAGCGCACCAGCGGAGGCAGCGACATCAGGATGGATTCGGTACGGCCACCGGACTGCAGGCCAAACAGGGTGCCCCGGTCGTACACCAGGTTGAACTCCACGTAGCGGCCGCGGCGGTACAGCTGGAAATCGCGCTCGCGATCGCCCCACACCATGGCTTTTCGTCGCTCGATAATGGGCTCATAGGCATCGATGAAGCTGTCCCCGACTGACTGCATCAAGGCAAAATCACGGCTGAAATCCCCGGTGTTGTGGTCGTCAAAAAACAACCCTCCCACGCCCCGCGGCTCGTCCCGGTGTTTGAGGTAGAAATAGTTGTCACACCAGTGCTTGTACTCACGATACAGTTGGTCGCCGAAAGGATCACAAGCGGCTTTCGCAACCCGGTGCCAATGGACGCAATCCTCGTCGAAGCCGTAATAGGGCGTAAGGTCATAACCCCCGCCAAACCAATAGACCGGCTCTGCATCCTCGGGGGTCGCAACAAAAAACCGGACGTTGGCGTGGGACGTGGGTACGTAGGGGTTCGAAGGGTGCATGACCAGAGACACCCCCATGGCTTGCCAGGGCGCACCCGCCAGGTGGGGTCTATGCGCGGTGGCTGACGCAGGCATGGTCTCGCCCATCACATGGGAGAAGTTTACACCGCCTTTCTCGAACACCTCGCCATCGGTGATCACCCGGCTGATGCCACCTCCGCCCTCGGGCCGGTCCCAGGCATCGGTTTCAAAAACGCCCTTGCCATCGACCGCAGCCAGCCGTTCGCAGATTCGATCCTGCAGGCCAAGCAGGTATTGTTTCACGGCATTGGTGTCGGGGTGCTGGACAGGGTGCTGAGACATGGGAACTCCTAGCGCAGTTGCTTTCCGCTGACGATATCGATGATACGGCTGGGTTGACGATTACCGCCCAGGTCTCCTGGCACCAGCCAATCCAGTTGGCCCTCGAAGTAACGACGTACCTGCCAGGAGGAACGGGCCGGCTGGCGTCCTGCCGGATTACAGGAGGTTGAAACCAGGGGAAAGCCGACCGCCTCGCACAAGGCGCGCACAACAGGGTGGTCACTGACCCTGACAGCGATGGAGCTGTGATGCCCCCGAACCTGTTGTGGGATTTGCTTGCGGATATCCGGCAGAAGACAGGTAACCGGGCCAGGCCAATGACTCATCGCCTGGCGCTGCTGCTCCTTCGGCAATGGGTCCAACAGGAACCGTATCTGATCAACAGACGCCGCCACAAGGATCAGTCCCTTCTCCATGGGACGCTGCTTGAGCGACAGGACCCGTTCAACGGCGTCCTGATCCCAGGGGTCACAACCCAGCCCCCAGACGGCTTCCGTGGGATAGGCAATGACCCCGCCACCAAGGACGGTGCGGCGGGCGCAATGAAGGTGCCAGTCGGACAAAGGTTGCTGTGGTAATTTCATGAAATCTTCAAGTCTGTAAACGTGGCTCAGCCAATCCGTTGAAACCCTCCCGGCGCAGAATCCACCAATCCCTGTAACTCCAAGAGAAGCAGCGACTGCATCAACTGATCGGCGGGAAGACCGGTCACTGAACACAAATCATCGGTTGACTGCGGATCATACCCTAAAGCCTCCAGCACCGCGATTTCCCGGGAGTCCAGGCCTTCGGGTGCTGGCCTTTTCATGATCACCGAAGAGGAATCGCCCTCGTTCTGACTGGTCCACCAGCCGCCGAGTTCCTCGCAGATATCGTCCACGGTTTCCACCAGCTTCGCACCCTGGCGTATCAGGTGATGGCAGCCCCGTGCCAAAGGATTGTGGACCGAGCCCGGAATCGCAAATACCTCCCGCCCCTGTTCCAGCGCCAGTCGGGCGGTGATCAGGGAGCCGCTTTTGAGTCCCGCCTCTACCACCAGGATACCTCGACTAAGGCCGCTGATAATCCGGTTTCGGCGAGGGAAGTGGCCCGCCTTGGCGGAGGTGCCTGGCGGGTATTCGGAGACAATCACTCCCTCTCCGGCGATGCGCTCACTGAGCGTGCGGTGGCGGTAGGGGTAAGGCTTATCAACACCATTGCCAATCACGGCGACGGTCGGGAAGCCGGCATCCAGGGCGCCGGCATGGGCGGCGCCGTCCACCCCCAGGGCCAACCCGCTGGTCACCAGCAAGCCTTTTTGGCCGAGCGCCGCGGCAAAGGAACGGGCATGTTCCAGCCCGGCCCGGGTGGCGTTGCGGCTACCTACAATACCGATCTGCTCGCGCCCCAGCAGGGAGCGATCACCGCGCACATAGAGGACCAATGGCCCGTCGTGAATATGCCTGAGAGGCTCGGGGTAGTCGGCATCGGCGATGGTCAGGATAGCCGTGCCGGTCCGCAGGCAATCCCGGTATATGCCGTCGGCGCTGGCGATCACAGGGTGAGCGCTGTCCTGGCGGCGCCATGCCTGGAGAGCGTCGATCGTTTCCGCCGCCAAACCCAGTGCTTTCAGCGTGGCGGCGTTATGGGTCAGGAGATGCTGGAAATCCGGAATCTGTTCGAGGATCGCCTGCTGGCGACGGGCTCCGAATTTCGGCAGACAGGACAGGAATATCCAGAACCCGTGTTCCGACTGGAACAGGTTCGGGACAGACAGGGGCTCGGTAGAGAGGGGCATGGCATCCTTCCGTGGATCAGGGTTGGCTAACGGGGCCTGCCTTCCTGGCAGGCCGAGGGTGAATTATGCCATAAAAAAAGGAGCCGGCGATGCGGCTCCCTTTCTACGGACGTCTTACGTTGTGATCAGCTCAGGGATTGGTCACCTTGTCACCAACCGACAACGGACGGGTGGCCTGCAGGATCAGGCCATAGCTCATTTTCTCGTAGGTCTGGAACACCATCATCAGCCCGGCACGCTCGGAGGGCAGTTCGATGGTTTCATTGGTGACCGGGTCCCGAACCAGATTGCCACTCTTCAGCACGGCCATGACATTGCCCGGCTTCAGACCTTCCCGTTCACCGCGGTTGATAGCCACCACGTCAAACTGCCCGATCTGGCTGACACCACCATCGACCGAGATCATCTGGGCCTCGATGTCACTGTCGGGAGAGCTGGGCACAAAACTGGTGGTGATGCGACGCTCTTCGCCAACCAGCAGACGGTCCCCGATGCGCACTTCCTCATTGGACTGCTTCAGTCGGAGTGTCAGAACGTCTTTATTCTCGGCAATGACTTCGCCGCGGGCAATACTCCGGGCCTCAAGGCCAAGGAACTCACCGGTTTCCGGATCGCGGAATTCCTTGCTGCGGCGGAAGACGCCCACATTGTCAGCCGGCTTCTCACCACGGGCGTAAATCCGATCACCCGCGCCGGTAATTATCCGGCCGTCCTCGCCTTCCAGCACGTAAGGCGCGCCATTGAGTGCCTCAACGTCAACAATACGCGTGTCGGTCAGGAAACTGCTGATCGCATCCAGGGGAATCGCGGGAATCGGCGTATCGATGGGCTCGGAACGCACTTTTGGTGAAAGCTTCACCACCCGATCACTGGAAACCTTGGTAACACGCGGCTTGCCGTCAATATAGACCAGCGCCAGCTCGTCACCCGGATAGATCAGGTGTGGGTTTGCAACCTGTGGATTCACGTGCCAGATTTCCGGCCAGTACCAGGGGTTATTCAGGAAGCGGGCGGAAATATCCCACAGGGTGTCACCCTTCACGACAGTGTAACGCTCGGGATGATCGGACCTCAGTTCCGGGGCGGCGTGGGCCCAGGAGGTTAGCAGCAGCATGCTTGCTGCCAGAGCGTACAGCAGTTTCCTCATTGTTTAAGTCCTTGATCGCGTGCCTTGAATCGATAGATTCTGTTCTTGGTAAGCAGCCGGTACTCTGCCTTTTATACCACTACTATAGAAGATGTCTCGCAAATTGTGATGTTATCTTTTGTTCTTCCAGTAAATTCTACGCTATGGTCGAAAGCTTTTGACTATCAACTGATCAGTTTGTACTCAATGAGCGAGTTGAGGGATAATAGCACCATAAACGGCAAAAACCCGTTGAAACCGGCTCTTTCATCCCGATCATAATAGTCACGGGATGGAAAAATGCGCAGTACGCTGTCGCATTTCGGAGACAGTATTCACACCGTTACAAAAGATAACGGTGAAAGCCAGAATCAGACACCAAAAGTACGAGCGCCATGATACTAGATATTCTCGAATACCCGGACCCCCGCTTGCGCACCCTTGCCAAGCCAGTGGACGAGGTAACAGACGAGACCCGCAAGCTGATCGACGACATGTTCGAGACCATGTACGATGCGCCCGGCATTGGCCTGGCAGCCACCCAGGTCAATGTACACAAGCAGATCATCGTCATGGATCTGTCCGAAGACAAAAGTGAACCGCGGGTATTCATCAATCCGGAAGTGGAAGTGCTTGATGGCGAGCTTGAGGAGATGCAGGAAGGCTGCCTGTCGGTACCGGGTTTCTACGAGGACGTCTCCCGTATCGAACACTGCATGATCAGGGCTATTGGCCGTGACGGCAAACCCTTTGAGCTGGAAGCCCGTGGCCTGTTGGCGGTATGTATCCAGCATGAGATGGATCACCTCAACGGCAAGCTGTTTGTGGACTACCTGAGTTCACTGAAGCGCACCCGTATTCGCAAGAAACTGGAAAAGCTTCACAAGAAAAGCGCCTGAAGCCGCCAAAACAGCGTAAATCGGGACCGGGTGAAAACCCGGTCTTTTCGTATTCAACGGACCAGGAAGCGATACCCGTGCGACTTGTTTTTGCCGGCACCCCCGAATTCGCAGCCACCGCGCTGAAGGCACTGCTCACGACCCATCATCAGGTGGTTGGCGTTTACTCCCAACCCGACCGGCCCGCTGGCCGTGGCCGCAAACTGACACCCAGCCCGGTCAAACAGGTGGCGGTTGAGGCGGGCATTCCCGTGTTTCAACCAGAGTCCCTGAAATCGCCCGAAGCGCAGGAACAGCTCCGCAGCCTTAACGCAGACGTGATGATCGTCGCTGCCTACGGACTGATTCTGCCGCAGGCGGTGCTGGACCTCCCTCGTCACGGCTGCCTGAACATCCATGCCTCGTTGCTGCCTCGCTGGCGCGGTGCCGCGCCTATTCAGCGCGCGATTGCCGCGGGTGACCGGGAAACCGGTATTACCATCATGCAGATGGACGCTGGCCTCGACACCGGCGCAATGCTGCTGAAAGCCATTACCCCGATCGAAGACGCCGATACCGGCGGCAGCCTTCACGACCGTCTGGCGGGCCTGGGTGGCGAAGCCATCGTCAAGGCGCTGGAACAGCTTGAGAAAGGCGAGCTGCAGGGCGAAGTCCAGGACGAGGCCCGGGCCTGCTATGCCCGTAAACTCAGCAAGGAAGAAGGGCATATCGACTGGACCCGGGACGCCCCCGCCATCAGCCGGCTGATTCGTGCCTTTAATCCCTGGCCGGGCACCTACACCGACCTGGACGATCTGCGCATCCGCATTCATCAGGCGGAGATTCTGGACGACACCAGCGACAAACATCCCGGCACGGTGATTCGCCGCGACCGCGAGGGCATCGACATTGCCTGCGGCCTGGAATCCCTGAGGATCACCCGTTTGCAGTTGTCCGGCTCTCGGCCACAATCGGTGAACGACCTGATCAACGGCGGCAAGGACATACTGATGCCCGGCCAGGAGCTGAACTGAATGAGCCAGCAGGGACAGCCACTGCGGGCGGTTGCTGCCCGGGTTTTGCAATCCGTTGAGAACGGCCAGTCGCTGTCCCAATGCCTGCCCCACGCCATGGGTGATGTGGCAGACAACGAACGACCACCACTACAGGCACTGTGTTACGGCACCTGTCGCTGGTTTCACCGGCTCGATGGCGAATTACAGGCGCGCCTGAAAAAACCGCTGCGCAAATCCGACCGGGTGGTCCACCACCTGATGCTGGTGGCACTGTTCCAGCTTCGCTTCAGCCAGCAGGCCACCTACGCGATTCTGAATGAAACCGTGGAAGCCTGCCGCGCCCTCGACAAACCACACCTGACAGGGCTGGTTAACGGCGTTCTGCGGGCTGCGGAGCGGGAAGGGGAGCCACCCATTGCCGACGAAACAGGTCGTTTCAGCCACCCTCCCTGGATGCTTGAAAAACTGCGCCATAACTGGCCTCACGACTGGCAGGCTATTCTCGAAGCCAATAACACCCAAGCCCCCATGACCCTGCGGGTGAATGCCCTGCGCTTCAGCCGCGACGACTACCTGCAGTTGCTGTCCGATGCCGGTATTGATGCCAACGCAACCGTGTTTGCGCCCCACGGCATCCAATTGGCCGCCCCGGTGCCGGTGGACTTTCTGCCCTGGTTTTCCGAAGGCGCAGTCAGTGTGCAGGATGAAGCAGCCCAGCTCTGCACCACCCTGATGGACCTGGCGCCCGGCCAACGGGTGTTGGATGCCTGTGCCGCACCGGGAGGCAAAACCTGCGCTATCCTTGAAAGCTGTGGACAACTGGAAGAAGTGGTCGCTATCGACGAATCCGCTGATCGACTGCCACGGGTGCAGGAAAACCTGGAACGGCTGGATCTCGTGGCGACACTGAAACAGGCCGATGCCGCAGATATTGACCAGTGGTGGGACCGGAAGCCGTTCGATCGCATCCTGCTGGACGTTCCCTGCAGCGCCACCGGCGTGATTCGCCGCCATCCGGACATCAAGTTGCTGCGCCGTGAATCAGACATTGTCCCGCTCGCCAGCATTCAGCTGGGTCTGCTGGAGTCGATGTGGCAAGTGCTCGCACCCGGAGGGCGCCTGGTCTATGCCACCTGTTCGGTGTTTCCGCAGGAGAATCACCGTATAATTCGTCGATTCCTGAAACAGCAGGACGACGCTGCCCTGGTGGAGCCCGATGTCCTTTGGGGGCGCGATATGGAAACCGGCCGCCAGATGCTGCCTGTTCCCGAAAGCCACGATGGATTTTTCTACGCTGTGCTGGAGAAACCCGAACCATGAAAATCCTGATTCTCGGTGCCGGCCAGGTGGGCGGGACCCTGGCAGAAAACCTCGCCAACGAAGCCAACGACATCACCGTGATCGACA
This sequence comes from Marinobacter sp. M5B, assembly GCF_042604615.1. NCBI lineage: Bacteria > Pseudomonadati > Pseudomonadota > Gammaproteobacteria > Pseudomonadales > Marinobacteraceae > Marinobacter > Marinobacter sp. M5B. Next base: position 24,748 of record NZ_CP156894.1, on the reverse strand, counting down.
GTGACAGTACCCGCCTGCGGGAGCTTCAGGATCGACTGGATATTCGGACTGTCCAGGGCATGGCCTCCTTTCCCACGGTTCTGCGTCAGGCGGGCGCTGAAGATGGCGACATGGTCATCGCCGTGACCAACAGTGACGAGGTCAACATGGTCGCCTGCCAGGTCTCCAAGTTGCTCTACAAAACCCCGACCACCATCTGCCGGGTCAGGGCCAACGCCTACCTGGCTAAACCAGAACTGTTCTACCAGCGGGATCAGAAAAAGGATCTGGACAGCCTGCGGGGTTTCCCCATAGATGTTCTGATCAGCCCGGAGCACCTGGTCACCAAGCACATTACACGACTGATCGAATACCCCGGCGCGCTGCAGGTACTGGAATTTTCCAAGGGGCTTGTTCAGTTGGTCGCCATTCGGGCGACGGAAGGCGGCCCACTGGTTGGCCACGAACTGTCGTACCTGCGTAGCCATATGCCCAAAATCGAAACACGGGTCGCCGCCATTTTCAGGAAAGACCGGGCGATCATGCCTCAGGGGGATACGGTGATCGAAGACGGCGACGAGGTCTTCTTTATCGCCGCCTCCGACCATATTCGCTCGGTGATGAGCGAGTTGCAGCCACTGGAAAAACCCTACAAGCGCATCTTCATCTGTGGGGGTGGCAACATCGGCCAGCGCCTGGCCCATACTCTCGAATCCCGCTACCAGGTGAAACTTCTGGAACGGGACCACGAACGTTGCGTGATGCTGTCCGAGAACCTTCGCAAAACCGTGGTGCTGGAGGGCAACGCCGCCAACAAGGACATTCTGCTGGAAGAAAACATCGAAAATACCGATGTCTTCTGTGCGGTCACCAACGATGACGAAGCCAACATCATGGCGTCACTGCTGGCCAAACGCCTGGGCGCCCGCAAGGTACTGACCCTGATCAACAACCCGGACTACGTTGACCTGATCCAGGGCGGCGACATTGATGTCGCTATTTCGCCCCAGCAAACCACCATTGGCAGCCTGCTTACCCACATTCGCCGCGGGGACGTAGTAAACGTTCACTCACTCCGTAGGGGCGCTGCCGAAGCCATTGAGGCCATCGCCCATGGCGACCACCGGTCCTCCCGGGTAGTGGGTAAGCGGCTTGACGAAATCAACCTGCCGGAAGGCACCACCATTGGCGCCATCGTCCGCCACAGCGAAGTCCTCATCGCCCACGACCATCTGCGGGTACAGCCGGATGACCACGTTATCCTGTTCCTGGTGGACAAGTCGCGGATACGGGATGTGGAGAAACTGTTCCAGGTGGGACTGACGTTCTTCTAGCGCAAAATCAATCTTCTGAACCCAACTTAGAAATACGCGATTGGCAGGCGTATAATGCCCCTTTTTTCCGGAGTGCCCCGGCCAGATGCCCGGGCGCCACACACAGACTGACCAGCAGGCAAACGTCGTGACAGACAAGGCAACTTCCGCAAACACGCCGGACATCAAAACCTTCCAGGGCCTGATCCTCGCCCTGCAGAACTTCTGGGCGCAGCACGGCTGCGTGGTCCTCCAGCCCCTGGACATGGAAGTGGGTGCCGGCACCTTCCACCCGGCCACCTTCCTGCGCTCCATCGGTCCGGAAACCTGGAACGCCGCCTACGTTCAGCCCAGCCGCCGCCCCACCGATGGCCGCTACGGGGAGAACCCCAACCGCCTGCAACACTACTACCAGTTCCAGGTGGTGCTGAAACCGTCCCCGGACAACATTCAGGAACTGTACCTGGATTCCCTGAAGGCTCTTGGGCTGGACCCACTGGTCCACGATATCCGTTTTGTTGAGGACAACTGGGAATCACCCACCCTCGGCGCCTGGGGCCTGGGTTGGGAAATCTGGCTGAACGGCATGGAAGTAACCCAGTTCACCTACTTCCAGCAGGTGGGTGGCATGGAATGCTATCCGGTCACCGGCGAGCTCACCTACGGGCTTGAGCGCATTGCCATGTACCTGCAGGGCGTGGACAGCGTCTACGACCTGGTGTGGACCGAAGGCCCGGATGGTGTGGTCACCTACGGCGACGTGTTCCATCAGCAGGAGGTGGAGATGTCCACCTACAACTTCGAGCACGCCGACACCGAGTTCCTGTTTCACAGCTTCGATGTACACGAACGCGAGAGCGCGCGCCTGATCGAAGCCGGCCTGGCATTGCCCGCCTATGAGCAGGTGCTCAAGGCTTCACACACTTTCAATCTGCTTGACGCCCGCCACGCCATCTCCGTGACCGAGCGCCAACGTTTTATCCTGCGGGTTCGCACCCTGGCCCGGGCCGTTGCCCAGGCGTATTTCGACAGCCGCCGCAAGCTTGGCTTCCCGCTGGCACCGGATGCCCTGCGCAAAGAGGTACTTGCAGCGACCGAGGCCGCCGCCGAAAAGGCGAACGGCAAGAAGGGTAAGAAAGCGAAAAAAGCTCAGCAGGAACAGGGGAACGCATAATCATGGCAAAACAGGATTTTCTGGTCGAACTGGGCACTGAAGAGCTGCCTCCCAAGGCCCTCAAGCCACTGTCGGACGCGTTTACCCGTGGCATTACCAATGGCCTGGAAGAGGCCGGTATTCGGTTCGGCAAGGTGGAAGCCTTTGCTGCACCACGCCGGCTTGCCGTCAGGGTACGGGACCTGGAAGACGCTCAGCCGGACAAACCGATGGAAAAACGCGGCCCGGCCGTGAAAGCTGCGTTCGACGATTCCGGCAACCCCACCCGGGCACTGACCGGCTTCGCCACCTCCCTGGGCGTGACACCGGACCAGCTTGATACGATGGAAACCGACAAGGGCGCCTGGGTGGTCTATCGCACCATCGAGAAAGGCCGCCCCACCGTTGAACTGATGCCGGAACTGGTAGACCAGTCCCTGGCCGCACTGCCGATTCCCAAACGCATGCGCTGGGGCGCGCACAGAACTGAGTTCGTGCGTCCGGTGCACTGGGCCATCCTGCTGTTCGGCAACAAGGTGATCGACACCCCGATCATGGGGCTGACTCCGGGTAACAAAACCCGCGGTCACCGTTTCCACTGCCCGAAATCATTGATCGTGCCCACGCCCGGCGACTACGAAGTGGTGCTGCGCCAGGAAGGGTATGTGATCGCTGACTTCGCCGAACGCCGCGAGCAGATCCGCGACGGCGTCACCGCCATCGCCAGGAAGGAAGCGGGCGGCCAGGCGGTTATCGATGAAGACCTGCTGGACGAAGTCACCGCCCTCAACGAGTGGCCCGTGCCGCTCATGGGCCGTTTCGAGGAACGCTTCCTCGAAGTTCCCGCCGAGGCACTGATTTCCTCCATGAAGGAGCACCAGAAGTACTTTCACGTGGTTTCCGCCGACGGCCGGATGCTGCCGCTGTTCATCACCGTCGCCAATCTGGAAAGCAAGGACCCGCAACAGGTCATTTCCGGCAATGAGAAGGTCATCCGCCCACGCCTGTCCGATGCGGCTTTCTTCTATGACACTGACCGCAAGACCCGGCTGGAAGACCGCATCGACCAACTCAAGCCGATCGTGTTCCAGGACAAGCTGGGCAGCATTTACGACAAGTCCGTGCGGGTGGCCGCACTGGCGAAGAAGATCGCCGACGCCGTTGGCAGCGATCCCGTTCTGGCTGAACGCGCTGCCATGCTCGCCAAGACCGACCTGGTCACCGAGATGGTGCTGGAATTCACTGACCTGCAGGGCATCATGGGCCAGTACTACGCCGCCAACGACGGCGAGAATGAAGACGTGGCCAGCGCCCTGAACGAGCAGTACATGCCCCGCTTTGCCGGTGACGACCTGCCCGCAACACTGACGGGCTGCGCCGTGGCCATTGCCGACCGCATCGATTCCCTGGTGGGGCTGTTCGGCATTAACCAGCCACCGTCCGGTACCCGTGACCCGTTCGGGCTGCGTCGAGCCTCACTGGGCGTATTGCGCGTCATCATCGAGCGGGAGCTGCCGCTGGACCTGCAAACCCTGTGCGAGTGGGCGGTAGAGGAACACAACAGCATCACCGAACCGAATGTGGCCAACACGGTGGTGGACTACATGCTGGAACGGTTCCGTGCGCATTATGAAGAGCAGGGCATCAGTGCCGAAGTCTACCTCGCCGTGCACGCCCGCCGTCCAACACGCCCGCTGGACTTTGACCGCCGGGTGAAAGCCGTGGAAGCCTTCCGCCAGCTACCGGAAGCCCTGGCCCTGGCCGGCGCCAACAAACGGGTGTCCAACATCCTTACCAAGCAGGGTGGCGACAGCATTGGTGAAAGCATCGACAGTGAGTTGTTGCAGGACAAGGCGGAAATAACACTGGCCGACCAAATCCGCCAGCAAGCCGACAAGGCATTGCCACTGTTTGAAAAAGGCGATTACGCGACGGCCTTGAGCTCTCTCGCCAGCCTGCGGGAGCCGGTGGATAACTTCTTTGATGAAGTCATGGTGATGGCTGACGACGAGGCCGTGCGTAATAACCGCCTGGCCATGCTCAACCTGCTGCGTAACCTGTTCCTGCGGGTGGCGGATATCTCGGTATTACCCACTGCCAGTGGGCAGTGAAAATCATACGGGGGCTGGTAAAAAACCAGCCAATCCGTATAATACCGGCCGTTGATCGGCGTGTGGCGCAGCTTGGTAGCGCACTTCGTTCGGGACGAAGGGGTCGCAGGTTCGAATCCTGCCACGCCGACCATTTTCCCGCATCTCAGTCCCTTCTTTAACGACGAAATACTCCCCTTTAAGCGACTCTTTTCTTTCAATTGACATAAAGCTTTCACATTGGACATGTACAACGGTGCTCTCATCCCAACGGAGCAGCAGTAATGTCCGACCAATCCTCCCTTTTGGTAGAGAAGCTCTGGCGACTCAAACGTCGCATCGACAAGGGCCAGTGCCCGAGCGTCGACTTTGTCCATCTCAACGTCTTACTGAGAGAGCCCAACTACCGCAATGACGTTCTGATGCGTGTGGAAGCCAATGGCACGCCAGAGCTTCAGGCGCTGGCACGCGAGATCATGGCCAACGATGATGGCCGTCCGCTGATGGCCAAGTCCTCGAACCAGAAACTTCAGGCCAGTCCCGTCACGCCGCAAAAAAGACGCGGTTGGTTTGCCCGTCACGCGCTGGTACTGGTTCCCGTCATTGGCACGGTTGTCGCCACGGTCGCCGGTTTTACCGCATTTGAGAATCGCAACGTGCGTATCAGCGCCGACATTACCACAGACACCGTCTGGGAAAGCGGTCATCGATACACCCTTGAAAACACCGTGTTTGTGGAAGGCGCGAACCTGACCATTGAACCCGGCGTAACCATAGAGGGCGAACCCGGTTCCGCCCTGGTTGTCACGTCCAGTGCCAAACTGTTTGCCCGCGGCAGCCGTAACCAACCGGTGGTCTTTACCAGTAGCAAGGAACCCGGAGCACGGGCTCGCGGTGACTGGGGTGGCGTTGTGCTTCTTGGAAAGGCACCGGTGAACGAGCCGAACGCCCGCATTGAAGGCGTACCTGAAAACGACACCCGTGGGCAATTCGGTGGCAGCGACACGCAGCATAGTTGCGGCGTGGTGCAGTACACCCGCATTGAATTTGCCGGTTTCGAGGTCTATCAGAACAACGAGCTGAACGGCTTAACCCTGGGTGGCTGTGGCTCCAACACCATCATCCAGAACGTGCAGGTTCACCGTGCTCTGGACGACGGTATCGAAATGTTCGGTGGCACCGTCGACCTGAAAAACATCCTGGTGACCGGTGCTGCCGATGACAGCATCGACTGGGACTGGGGCTGGCGAGGCAGGGTACAGTTTGCCATTATTCAGCAGTACCGGGATGTCGGCGATAACGCCTTTGAGGGCGACAACAACGGTTCCAGCCACTCGGCCGTGCCACGGTCCGAACCCACATTCTACAACGTCACCCTTTATGGCAGCGGCCGTTCCGCCAAAGAACACCGCGCTATTATGCTAAGAGAGGGATCCGGCGGCCACTTCCACAATATGATCATCGACAGTTACGCCATTGAGGCCCTGGATACCAGGGATGAGGTCACCGCGCTGGTGGGCATGAATGCCCTGACGTTCAGCCACAACCTGCTTGCCAACAACGGTAGGTTAGGCAACCTCACCATTGTTAACGAAACCGATGATGACGATTTCGGCTTCAACGAAGAGCTGTGGATACGCAGCCCCGAACTGCAGAACACCGTTCAGGTTGAAACCGGCTTGCAACCCTCTGTCACCAGCGAGTCGTCGCCGCATTTCCGCCCCAGAAGCTCAGTGCGCGCCATGACTGCCAAGCGGCCTCCGAAAGCCGAATTCTTTGATGAGTCGGCGATGTACCAGGGCGCTGTTAACCCCAGGGCCACATCGACCTGGCTGGATGACTGGACGGCATTTCCGGAATCCTGACGAGCTTACCAATGCCTGGGAGGGTGGCTACCTCCACAAAGGAATGCAGAGGTCTGAACTTTTCTGTACCCTGCGCGGCTCTTCGCGAAAGGAACAACCATGACCTCCCAGACAAACTCCCTGGCTACCGATGAACGGCCGGGCGCTTTCTCCGATAGCGACCCGATCGTTCTGACGCTTACGATTGGCTTCATCCTGCTGTTCGTTGGTGCTTCCATTATTGACAGCAGCGCCGTCGCCACAGCGATTGGCGCCGGATTCACCTGGACGGCAAAGTACCTGGGGTCGTTCTTCCAACTACTCCTGCTGGCAACCTTTTTCATCGCACTTGGAACAGCGGTCAGCAAGGCCGGCAATGCACGGATTGGTGGCCTGGACCGGCCGGAAATCAGCCGTTTTCGCTGGCTTTCAATGATCATGTGTACATTGCTGGCCGGTGGAGGGGTGTTTTTCGCCGCCGGGGAACCGGTCTATCACTTTGTGGTAACACCACCGGCGTTTGATACCGAAGCCGGAACGGCTGCGGCCACCGCTCCCGCCATGGCGCAGTCGTTTACTCACTGGGGCTTCCTTGCCTGGGCCGTGCTCGGCTCGCTGACCGCACTGGTTCTCAGCAGGGCTCACTATGATCAGGGCAAACCGCTGCAGCCGCGAACCCTATTGTATCCGGTGTTTGGTGAGAACGCTGTTCAAGGCAAGCTGGGTGGGGTGATTGACGCCCTTTGCGTCATTGCCGTGGTGGCGGGAACCGTCGGCCCTATCGGTTTCCTGGCAACCCAGATGAGTTTCGGGCTGCACGAGCTGTTTGGCATCACCGATGGCTATGGCACCCAGCTCGCGGTACTGATCATTCTGGCCGGGGTGTACATGACCTCCGCCATGACCGGCCTGCACAAGGGTATTCAGTTGCTCAGCCGGTTCAACGTGCTCCTCGCCCTGGCCATCGCCGCGGTGATTTTCCTGTTCGGTCCCACACTGTTTCTGGCCAACACCTTTACCCAGTCATTCGGCGAGTACCTGACGTCTTTCATGGCAATGTCGACGATGACCGCTGAAACGGCGCCGGACTGGTGGATGAAATGGTGGACGGTGTTTTTCTTCGCCTGGTTTATTGGTTACACGCCTTTGATGGCAGTGTTTGTGTCGCGAATTTCCCGCGGACGCACGGTTCGTGAAATGATCCTCGCGGTTGCCGTATTGGCACCTATTGCCACCACAATCTGGTTTACGCTGCTGGGTGGCTCGGGGATCTATCACCAGCTGGCCGGCACCTTTGACCTGACCGAAGCGTTGAACAATTTCCGTTTTGACGTCGCCACACTGACCGTGGCCCAGGCGCTGCCAGGAGGCACCTGGATGGCCGCCGCGATACTGCTGCTCACCACCATTTTTGTCGCCACCACCGGCGACTCCATGAGCTATTCCATTGCCATGGTGGGTGCGGGCCATGATGAGCCAAATCCTTGGATCCGGGTATTCTGGGGCGGTGCTATGGCGATGATGGCCGCCATTCTGCTGTATATGGGTTCAGGGCAGATTGGCGTGCTTCAGCAGTTCATTGTGATAACCGCCATACCGGTCTCCTTTGTCATACTGCCATCGCTATGGACAGGGCCGAAAGCGGCTATGGCCATGGCCCGTGATCAGGGGCTTGCCTGACCATCATCACCAGTTCGATGCTGCTGTTCCCAGAGCCTGGCGTAATGCCCCTTCTGGCCCAGCAGCTCGACGTGGTTGCCACTCTCGACAATGCAGCCGCCGTCCATCACCAGAATGGTATCCGCATCGCGCGTCGTCGACAGCCGATGAGCGATAACCAGGGAGGTGCGCTGGCGGCTGACTTCCTTCAAGGCCCCCAGAATCGCCTGTTCAGACAGCGAATCCAGAGAAGATGTGGCTTCGTCCAGAATCAATAACGGTGGGTTCTTGAGAAGTACCCGGGCAATGGCGACCCGCTGTTTCTCGCCGCCGGAAAGTTTAAGCCCCCGCTCACCAACCTGTGTGTTATAGCCATCGGGCAGGCTGTGGATAAACTGTTCCAGGTGCGCCATTCGGGCTGCCCGGTACACCTCTTCCTCGCTGGCATCAGGCCGACCGTAAGCCAGGTTCCGAAAAAGCGTGTCGTTGAACAGCACCGTATCCTGGGGCACCACGCCAATGGCGGAACGCAGGCTGTCCTGGGTGACCTCACGGATATCCTGACCATCGATGGTGATACTGCCCCGGTTCACATCGTAAAACCGGAAAAGCAGGCGGGCGAGGGTCGATTTCCCCGCGCCGCTGGCGCCCACGACGGCTACGGTATGCCCAGCGGGAATAGAGAAACTCACGTTCCGGAGGATCTGACGGTTGGGGCGATAACCAAAGTGAACCTGGTCGAAACAAACCTCGCCTTTTTCCACCACCAACGCTTTGGCGTTCGGCGCGTCCTCAATGACCGGTTCGTCGCCGAGCAACCCGAACAACCGTTCCACATTCACCAGCGCCTGGCGGATCTCCCGATACACGAACCCCAGTGCATTGAGCGGTATAAACAGCTGTAACAGGTAGGCATTAATCATGGTGAAATCCCCCAGGGTGATCTCACCACTGGCGACTTCCTGCACTGCCATGGCCATGATGACGATCATCGCCACACCGATGATCAGGGCCTGGCCCGAGTTCAGGGCGGCCAGCGACAGCCGGTTTTTGAGCCGTGCCTGTTCCCAGTCATCCAGGTCCTTGTCGTAGAGCTCTGCCTCGAAGCGTTCGTTATTGAAATACTTTACGGTCTCGTAGTTGAGCAGGCTGTCGACTGCGCGGGAATTGGACTGGTTGTCCCGGGCATTGGCTTCGCGCACGTATTTCGTGCGCCACTCGGTCACCTTGATGGAAAACACCACATACACCACCACCGCTACCAGGATCGCCAGCACATAGCCCACGTTGAACACCACGAAGAGAATACCGGCCACCATCAGGATTTCGAGGAGGGTGGGGACAATGTTGAAGAGGGTGAAACGCAGCAGGAAGCTAATGCCGTTGGTGCCCCGTTCAATGTCCCGGGCCAGTCCGCCGGTTTTCCGGTCCAGGTGAAAGGACAGCTCCCGGTTGTGCAGATGTTCGAAAACCCTCAGTGACACTCGTCGCATGGCCCGTTCCGCGACTCGGGCGAACACCGCGTCCCGCAATTCGCTGAACAGGGTGCTGCCAAATCGGAGCAGGCCGTAGGCGACGACCAGTATGACCGGTATCCACAGCAGTACCTCGCCGCCCTGATTTTCGTCCAGGTAGTCGACGATGTATTTCAAGGCGACCGGTGTGGCGACCGTGGCCAGTTTGGAGAAGATCAGGAACCCCAGTGCCAGCATGACTCGACCACGGAATTCCGCCAGATAGGGCCATAGGCCGGCGATGACTTTCCAGTCGGGTTTGTGGTTGGCGGGGTACTCGTTGTCAGCGTAGGCGCGCACTCGGGTTTCCCTTCAATCACGGAGTAGTCGAGCGCACGAGATGGGACTTGTCTGCCAGGACACGCTGTAGATACGTCCCTGTACGCTCGACAAAAGCCATCCATGGCTTTTGACGGTCCTGGCAGACAAGTCCCACCCCGCACGCTCTTACGTAGCTGTATGATAGGTTCTAATACGAGTAAAAACCGTATTGTTATCGGAGTTTACAGTACCCCTTATCCTGGAGGCACACCATCAACACCCGTCATCGGAAGGCTCTGAAACTGGTTGTCGATTTTATCAGCCCTTACAAAAGGGCTGTTACCGGCGCTCTCGTGGCTCTGGTTATTACAGCCGGCATCACACTTGCCCTGGGTCAGGGCTTACGGATTCTGGTGGACCAGGGCCTTGCCACCCAGTCTCCCGCGATGTTGTCCAAAGCAGTCGGTCTGTTTTTTGTGCTGGTGATCGGACTGGCTATCGGCTCCTTTGCCCGCTTTTATCTTGTGTCCTGGATTGGCGAAAGGGTGGTGGCGGATATTCGAAAGCAGGTGTTTAACCATCTGATCGACCTTCACCCTGGTTTCTACGAGAAAAACCGAAGCCTGGAAATACAGTCGCGGTTTACCGCTGATACAACAGTGCTGCAATCCGTCATCGGCTCCACGGTCTCCATCGCGCTGCGCAACACCCTGATGCTGGTGGGCGGTCTGATCCTGCTCTTCATAACCAATGCCAAACTTGCCGGTATCATCATCCTCGGCTTCCCACTGGTGATCATTCCCATCCTGATCTATGGTCGCCGTGTGCGGCAGCTGTCCAGGCTGAGCCAGGACCGGGTCGCGGAAGTGGGCAGCTACGTGGGGGAGAACCTCACCCAGATCAAGACGGTGCAGGCGTTCAACCATCAGCCTCATGACCGCCGGTTTTTCTCACAGGTGGCGGAAAATGCCTTCGAGATTGCCCGTGTGAGGATTCGCCAGCGGGCCTGGCTGACCACCATCGCCATTACCCTGGTTATGGGTGCCATTGGCGTGGTGATCTGGATTGGCGGGCTGGATGTGATCTCAGGTCGTACCAGCCCGGGCGAGCTGGCGGCATTTGTATTCTACAGCCTGTTGGTGGGACTGGCCGCCGGCGCCATCAGTGAAGTGATTGGTGAGTTGCAGCGCGCAGCCGGGGCAGCGGCGCGGATTTTCGAGCTGCTGCAGACACCCAGTGAAATCCTCAGTGGGGCAAACGCCACCCAGGCTCTGCCCGACCCCCTTCGCGGCGACATCGAGATCAGCAATCTGACCTTTTCCTATCCGGCCCGTCGCGATATCGAGGTTCTGCAAAGCCTTTCACTTCACATCCAGGCAGGCGAAACCGTGGCCCTGGTTGGTCCCTCCGGGGCTGGAAAGTCTACGTTGTTCGATCTGCTCTTGAGGTTCTATGACCCCGACACGGGGCGGATTCTTATCGACGGCGTTGACAGTCGTAAGTTAGCGCTTACAGACCTGCGCCAATGCTTTGCGCTGGTGCCACAGAACCCCGCGCTGTTTCACGGCACCATTGCCGATAACATCCGCTACGCTCGACCGGAGGCCAGCGACACTGCCATGGTGGAGGCCGCCAGGATTGCCCATGCCGATGAGTTTATCCGCAAACTGCCAAAAGGCTATGAAACGCCACTGGGCGATACGGGTCTCGGGCTATCGGGGGGGCAGAAGCAGCGGCTGGCGATTGCCCGCGCACTGCTTGCGGATGCGCCTATACTGTTATTGGATGAGGCGACCAGCGCACTGGATGCAGAAAGCGAACACCTGATCCAGCAAGCCATGCCGGGACTGATGTCCAACCGCACGACATTGGTCATCGCACACCGGTTGGCCACCGTCAGGCACGCCGATCGTATCATTGTGATGGACGCCGGAATTATTCAGGATATCGGCAACCACGATGAACTTGTCGAACGGAATCCGCTGTACCGGAGACTTGCGGAACTTCAGTTCCGGGAGGACATTGGCGGCCGCAGTACGTAGAAACAACAGGGCCGGGTTTTCAAACCGGGCCATCATTTCGTGTATGCTGACAGTACCAAACCGAATTCGAGGAGAGGCAAAGTGACGAACAAAGAATTGCAGGCACTCAAAGAACGTTATGTCGCGGCCGGTGCTGCCAGCCCCAACGAGCAGTTTGCCGACCATGCGACCAATGCCGAGCTCTGGGATGCCGATGGCAAGCGTATGATCGACTTCGCCGGCGGCATTGGTGTACTGAATATCGGCCATCGTCACCCCAAAGTGGTTGAAGCGGTGAAGGCGCAGTTGGACAAGCTGATGCACACCTGCCAGACCGTCATGCCCTATGAGGGCTATGTGAAGCTGGCGCAGAAGCTCAGTGAAGTGGTTCCGGTAAAGGGCCACGCCAAGGTCATGCTGGCCAACTCCGGCGCAGAAGCCCTGGAAAACGCCATGAAGATCGCCCGCGCGGCGACCGGCAAAACCAATGTGATCTGCTTTGACGGCGGTTATCACGGCCGTACCTTCTACACCATGGCCATGAACGGCAAAGCCGCTCCTTATCAGACCGATTTCGGCCCAATGCCGGGCACCGTCTTTCGCGCCCCCTATCCGGTTCCCTATCACGGTGTCAGTGAGGATGAAGCGCTCCGTGGCCTGAAGATGGCCATGAAGGCCGATTCACCCGCCAGTGACACCGCCGCCATCGTGATTGAGCCGGTATTGGGTGAGGGTGGTTTCTACGCCGCACCAGCCAGCTTCCTCAAAGAGATCCGCAAGATCTGCGATGAGAACGGCATCCTGATGATCGCGGATGAGGTTCAGAGCGGCTTCGGCCGGACTGGCAAGATGTTCGCCATCGAACACAGCGGTGTTGAGCCCGACATGATGACCATGGCCAAGAGTATGGCCGATGGCATGCCGATCTCAGCCATTGTCGGTACCGACAAGGTTATGGACTCGTCCGGCCCGAACTCCCTCGGCGGCACCTACACTGGCAGCCCGACGGCCTGTGCGGCAGCCCTGGCAGTATTTGACGTGTTCAAGGAAGAAGACATTCTGGGCAAGAGTCAGCGCCTGGGTGACACCCTGCGCAAACGCTTTGATCAGTGGCAGGAACAGTTCCCCCACGTGGACAACGTGCGCAACCTCGGGCCCATGGCTGCGATTGAACTGGTCACCGACAAAACCAGCAAGGAACCGCGGGCAGACCTGGCGGCGGCCGTTACCAAGAAAGCCAAGGAAAACGGCCTGATCCTGCTGAGCTGCGGCATGTTCGGCAATACCTTGCGTTTCCTTATGCCGGTCACCATCGAGGACAATATTCTTGAGGAAGGCCTGGCGATCGTTGAGCAGGCACTGAAAGAGGTGGGCTAACACCTTCTGGCAGGGTCATTAACACACCTGCCGCTGTATACCGGAACGCTGGTCAGTGTGAAGCTGACCAGCGTTTTTTTTATGGGCTCTATCCGTTCTAGATCAACTTCCTGATTTCCTTCCACAAGCGCCGATAGGCATCGGCAGCTGCGGATGACCGATCCATCAGTTCCACCGGCTGGCCACTCTCACCCATCTTCTCCACCACACTGGCATTGGGAATCAGCGCGTTCAGCCCATTCTCGAGGCGCTGTTTGCGATGGATCACCATCTCGCGATGCAGATTCTTGCGGCGGTCGACGATGGAGAAAAACGGGTGCAGACGACCGGGTTTGAGTTTCTTGTCCTTGGCGAAGGACTGGAGCTGTTGCCAGCTATTCAGAGCGAGCCAGGTCGGAACCACCGGCACGAACACGCCATCGGCGGTTTTCAACACCTGCTCGGACAACCGCGACATCGAGGGCGGGCAATCCAGTACGACCAGGCTGGTTTCCTCCGATAGCGGCGCCAGCCAGTTTTTGAGGGTATTGGCGCTGTCGTCCTTATCCAGCCGGACATCAAGGTTGCGAAAACTGTTATGGGCCGGGATAAAATCGAGGTCAGGGTAGGCGCTGGCCCGAATGAATTTGCCGATGGGGGTCTTGCCATCCATCAGTGCAGCCAGTTTCCGACCCTTGATCTCGTCGGTTCCCGCCAGGTACCAGCTGGCCGCGCCCTGAGGGTCGAGATCCCATAGCAGGGTGGGAATGCCAGCCTGGCTGGCCAGGTAGGCAATGTTTACAGCCGCAGCGGTTTTACCGACACCGCCTTTAAGGCTGTAAAACGCAATGATCTTCATGCTTCCTCCTAAAGCCCCGTCAAAACACCGGCTGCAAGCTTAACCGATCCCACTGGCAGGCGTGTTTCAGTTTAGTGACACGTATTCAGAAGCTACGTAAATATTGCAACTCCTCCCCCTGACTACTCCCCGCAAACTGCCTGAAAGGATGTTTTGGCTAACGATTGAACACTTCATGTTGACGATGGACATCCACAACTGCCGTCAACAGCCGGCAGTGGCCATTGGATCGTCTCCACAACAAATACAAGACAGGAGCACACAATGATCTCCATACAACGCCTGGTAACCGGTGTCAGTCTCGGCCTGACACTTGCGTTGCCCATTAATACCGCCCACGCCGGTACCTTTGTCCATCTGTTCGAATGGAAGTGGAGCGATGTCGCCACTGAATGTGAACAGTTTCTTGGGCCCAAGGGTTACAGCGCCGTTCAGGTGTCACCGCCGCAGGAACACATTCAGGGCAGCGCCTGGTGGACGCGCTATCAACCGGTCAGCTACCAGCTCCAGAGCCGCAGTGGTAACGCCAACCAGTTCGCTAACATGGTTTCGCGCTGCAACGCGGCCGGAGTGGATGTTTACGTGGATGCAGTGATCAACCATACCGCCAATGGTACGGGAACCGGCACCGCCGGGTCCTATTACAGCAGCGATTCCCTGACCTATCCTATCTACAGTGGCAATGATTTCCACGCCGAATGCAGTATCAACGGCTCGGATTACAGTTCGGATGCCTGGCGCGTTCGCAATTGCCGACTCGTCGGCTTACCGGACCTGGATACCGGAAGCGGCTACGTGCGCGACACTCTGGCCGGCTATCTCAATCAGCTCACGTCGCTGGGTGTGAAGGGTATACGGGTGGATGCCGCCAAACATATGTCGCCCGGTGATATCGGCGCCGTCATCAATCAGGCCGGCGGCCCGCTGTACGTATTCCAGGAGGTGATCGACCTGGGTGGCGAAGCCGTCAGTGCCACTGAGTACACGGGTACGTCAGACGTCACCGAGTTCCGCTACAGCGCGTCCATCGGCAACGTCTTCAAGAACCAGCAACTGGCCAACCTCAACGCCTTTGGTGAGAGCTGGGGCTTCCTGTCCGGCGGTGATGCCGTTGTATTCACCGACAACCATGACAACCAACGTGGCCACGGTGCCGGTGGCAGCAATGTGTTGACCTACAAGGATGGTGATCTCTACAACCTGGCCAACGTGTTCATGCTGGGCTGGCCTTATGGCTACCCCAAGGTAATGTCGAGCTACGCATTTTCCAACGGTGACCAGGGCCCTCCAGCCCAAAACGTCTACCAGAACGGCGCTGCTCAGTGCGGGTCCGCCTGGGTATGCGAACATCGCTGGGACTCCATTGCCAACATGGTTGCCTTCCGAGCTGAGACCGACGGCCAGGGCGTGAACAGCTGGTGGGACAATGGCAATAACCAGATCGCCTTTAGTCGGGGCAATAAGGGGTTCGTCGCCATCAACCGTGAAGGCAGCACACTGTCACGGACTTTCAACACCGGGCTGGCCGATGGAAACTATCGCAATGTGGCTGGCAACGGTGCCTGCGTAACGGTGCAGAATGGCCAGGTGGCACTGACGGTACCGGCGATGGAGGCAGCGGCACTTCATAGCGGTGCCCCCTGTGACGGAAGCGATCCCAATCCGCCAACAGCAGGGACGGCATCCGTCACCTTCCAGTGCCAGAACGGCACTACCACCATGGGGCAAAGTGTGTACGTTACCGGCAACAACAATGCTTTGGGTAACTGGTCACCTGCCGATGCGGTAAAACTGGATCCAACAGCCTACCCAACCTGGAGTGGGTCGATCAATCTACCAGCGGAGACCTCCATCGAGTGGAAATGCCTGAAGCGCAGCGAAACCGATCCCAGCGCCCAGCAGCAGTGGCAGTCAGGGGATAATAACCTGGTACAGACCGCAGGTGAGGGCACCAGCAGTTCCACTTCCGGTTCTTTCTGAAGCGCATCTGCCACTACCACACCAACTGAAACGGCCCGCGTTAGCGGGCCGGTACCGCCGACCTCGGTTACTCACACTCACGGTTTCATCGTATACTGCCTGACGACTTTTTCGGTATGCTGGATTCCACCGGCATCACTTCCCCGAACGATCAGGCTGATTTATGACCGACCCGGAAATCCAATCTCCACCGACCCACAAGCCAAGGCCCTGGGTTGATCTACTCGTGAGTATCATCATTCCCTCCGTCATTCTGATGAAATTGAGCGGGGATGAATATTTGGGCAGTGTCATGGCCCTGGTCATCGGGCTTGCGTTCCCCCTTGGATGGGGACTGTTCGAGTTGGTGCGCTATCGCAAGTACAACTTTATTGCGGTGCTCGGCATTGTCAGCGTCGGTTTGACCGGCGGTATCGGCCTGATGGAGCTGGATGCCGGCTGGCTGGCGATCAAGGAAGCGGCTGTTCCCGCCGTCATCGGTATTGCCGTGCTTGTTTCAACCCGTACACGCTATCCGCTGGTTAGAACGCTGCTGTACAACCCGTCCGTGCTCAACGTGGACAAGATTCAGGCGGTGCTGAAAGAAAACGGAAGTGAGGAAGAGTTCGAGGCCCGCCTGCTCAAGGCCAGCTATTTCTTCAGCCTGACCTTTCTGTTCTCCTCCATCATGAATTTCGTGCTGGCCAAGTGGATTGTCACCAGCCCGTCCGGAACCCAGGCGTTCAATGAAGAACTGGGCAGGATGACCTTGGTGAGTTATCCCATGATCGCTATTCCCTCGATGATCATGATGATCGCCATTTTCTACTACCTCTGGCGTTCCATTCGCCGGCTCACCGGCTACACCCTTGAGGATGTTATGGCGCCGCACCTTGCGGCCCAGCACGACAACAAGTCGTCTGACACATCCACAGGTAACGGTAGCTGACGCCAGTCAGAAATACTGAATTCCTCTAAATAACTGAATTATAAATAAAAAAGGCGACCACCAGGTCGCCTTTTTCGTATCCCCGGATGACCCGGGTCCGATCAAAAACCCGCCGTGATCACACGTCCAGGTTGGTCACTTCAAGCGCATTACTCTGGATGAACAGGCGCCGTGGCTCGACGTCATCGCCCATCAGGGTGGTGAAGATCTGGTCCGCCGCAATGGCGTCCTCGATGGTGACCTTCATCATGCGACGAGTCTCCGGATCCATGGTGGTTTCCCATAACTGCTCCGGGTTCATCTCACCCAGCCCCTTATAGCGCTGGATGTTCAGGCCGCGTTGGGCTTCCTTCATCAGCCATTCCAGAGCGCCCTCGAATGACAGCACCGCCTGCTTGCGCTCGCCACGCTGGATATAAGCGCCGTCTTCGATCAAGCCGTCCAGTGTCTCACCCATCCTCGCGATGGCCGCGTAAGAGGACGACTCGAAGAACTCATGGCTGAACACGTGGTTATGGGGAATCCCGTGCACATAAATCACCACCTTCGGCAGGTAGAGATTGCGCTCGGTGTCCTTTTCCACCGAGAAGGTGTACTTGGTGCCGGTGCGAGTATCCAGCTGAAGGCCGTCACCCAGGCGAGCCACCCAACGAGCCACTTCTGCCTCTTCCTTCAGGTGTTCCGGCTTCAGGGTCACGTTATCCAGCATTTGTTGGAGTACCTTGGCCGGGTAGGCGCGGGACAGACGATCAATCATCGCCATCACCGCCTGGTAGTCCTTCACCATGGTTTCCAGAGCGGAATCCTTGATAGCCGGCGCTTCCGGATTGACATAGAGCTGGGCGCCTTCCAGGGCGGTCTGTGTCAGGTACGCTTCCTTGGCTTTCTCGTCTTTCAGGTACTGCTCCTGCTTGCCACGCTTGACCTTGTACAGCGGCGGCATGGCAATGAACACATGGCCACGCTCAATAATTTCACGCATCTGACGGAACAGGAAGGTGAGTAGCAGCGTACGGATGTGGGAACCGTCCACGTCCGCATCGGTCATGATAATCAGGGAGTGGTAGCGGAGTTTTTCCGGATTGAATTCCTCTCGCCCGATGCCGCAGCCCAGCGCAGTAATGAGCGTACCCACTTCCGCCGAGGACAACATCTTGTCGAAGCGGGCCTTCTCCACGTTCAGGATCTTACCCTTGAGTGGCAGGATGGCCTGTGTCTTCCGATCGCGCCCCTGTTTGGCACTACCACCGGCGGAATCACCCTCCACTATGAACAGTTCGGAAAGAGCGGGGTCTTTTTCCTGACAGTCCGCCAACTTGCCCGGCAGACCGGCAATGTCCAGCGCCCCCTTGCGGCGCGTCATGTCACGGGCCTTGCGGGCCGCTTCACGGGCGCGGGCCGCTTCAATCATCTTGTTGACGATCAGCTTGGCCTCGTTGGGCTGCTCCTGCAGGAAGTCCGCAAAGGATTGATACAACTCCTGCTCAACCGCGGTTTTGACCTCGGAAGAAACCAGCTTGTCCTTGGTCTGGGACGAGAACTTGGGGTCAGGAACCTTCACGCTGATAATAGCCGTCAGACCTTCCCGAGCGTCATCACCGGACGTGCTGACCTTGGCCTTTTTGCCCAGGCCTTCGTGCTCAATATAGTTGTTGAGCGAACGGGTCAGGGCCGCACGGAACCCAGCGAGGTGGGTACCACCGTCGCGCTGCGGGATGTTGTTGGTAAACGTATAGATATTTTCCTGGAAGGCATCGTTCCACTGCATGGCCACTTCCACCGCAATACCGTCTTCACGTTCCTTGATGAAATGAAACACGCGGTTGATCGGTGTCTTGTTGGAGTTCAGGTGCTCAACAAAGGCACGCAGGCCACCCTCGTATTCGAATACCTCTTCCTTGCCACTACGCTCATCCTGCAGGCGGATACGCACACCGCTGTTCAGGAACGCCAGCTCCCGCAGGCGTTTGGCCAAAATATCCCAGTGGAATTCAATGCTGGTAAACGTATCCGGGGATGGAATGAAGTGAACCTTCGTACCACTGGCGTCGGTGTCGCCAACCACATCGAGCGGCGCTTTTGGTACGCCGTTGTTGTAGGTTTGCTCGTAAACCTTGCCATCACGTCGAATGGTCAACGTAAGGGAGGAGGAGAGGGCGTTTACCACCGACACCCCAACACCGTGAAGCCCGCCTGAGACCTTGTAGCTGTTGTCATCAAACTTACCACCGGCATGGAGAACCGTCATGATAACTTCCGCAGCGGAGACACCTTCTTCCTTGTGAAGGTCGACCGGAATACCACGGCCGTTATCCCTGACCGTGACTGATTCGTCCGGATGGATGATCACCCCGATTTCAGAACAGTGCCCAGCCAACGCCTCGTCAATGGAGTTGTCCACCAACTCAAAGACCATGTGATGCAGGCCCGTGCCATCATCAGTGTCACCGATATACATGCCGGGCCGCTTCCGAACGGCATCCAGTCCTTTCAATACCTTGATGCTTGAGGAGTTGTAGTTCGATTCACTCATTAGGGTACTCCTGAAGGGTGATTTCCCGGCGTGAAGCCATTGCCGCTGTTATTTTAGAGCGATGAAAGTGGATCATCCGGGTTCCTGTTCTTCCGTCAATTTGCCATGTTCCACGTGGAACAATCTGTATTCCGGCATGGTGTGCCGCCATAATTCATCCGGCCTGGGCGCCTCTATCGATGTCACAAACACCTGACATCGTAATTCGTAGAGCTTTTGGGCAAGCATGGCCCTGTGGACGACATCCAGCTCTGCATTGATATCGTCCAGCAAAAAGGTAACCTGCTTTCCAAGATCGCTCAGCACCATGCCTTGTGCGATCTTCATCAAAATGACCAACGTCTTTTGCTGGCCCCGGGAGAAGGTCTCCGCCACCGGCCTTCCCTGGTATCGCAAGCGGATGTCAGCCCGATTGGGACCGTACAGGGTATGGCCCATTTTCTGTTCCTGCTCCCGGTGGGAACGTAGTACCTCGACCAGGGGTTGGCTGGCGTCCCAGCCAACGTAATAGTCCAGCTTGAGCCCATCAACCCAGGGGGCGTCTATCTCACCGAGTAAACTGTAAAAAGCCTTGGTAAAGAGCCGAAAGGTTTCGTTCCGGGCTTGCGTCAATCGCTCTGCCAACTCCGTGTACTGGGAATCCCAGACCTTCATCAGAGCGTCATCTATTCTACCATTTCTCAGGATCTGATTCCGCTGTGACGTCACTCTTTGACACTGCTGCCACAACGAAGCAAACGAAGGTTCCACGTGGAACACTGCCCAATCGAGAAACTGCCGGCGTTTTCCGGGTCCGCCGGCAACAATATCAAACACCCCCGGATCGATAACCGAGACGGGCAGATGCCGGGCAAGCGAAGACAGGTTACGAACTGCTTCCCCATCCACTCTAAGCGTGGTTTCTTTAGCGGTCACATCCCTGGAGATGCCCACACGATGGTTAAGCTCTCCAACCGATGATTGTTCCCCTCCCGACATTCCCTGATCCAGGCCACCGAACACCGTCAGTTTGTGTTGGCCGTGGCTAACCACCGCCTGATGTCTACTTACCCGGAATGAGCGGCCAAGCCCCAGGTAGCCAATGGCTTCCAGAACGCTGGTTTTTCCACTGCCGTTGGCGCCATATAACAAATTAATGGAAGGTGAGAAACTGACCGGCGCAGGCGAGAGATTGCGGAAATGTTCCGATTGAAGTTTAACAAGCGCCATAGGTCACGATAGGTTATTAACCAGCAGGAGACGGGGACAAAAAAGGCAGCGTGCCTTACCGACAACGCTGCCCCAGTGTACAAAACCTCGCGGGTGAACGCGATTAATGCAGCATGTTCAACCGCTCGTCCATGAAGACATCCATTTCCGGCGCCAGTATGTGAACGTAACGGTCGAAATACAGGAACTGTTTCAGCAAGAGCGCAAACTCTCTTGGAAAATGCAGCCCGTGGCCCTCACCAATCCGTACCATATCCATCAGGATGTTGTTCACGTCATCCTCAGCTTGTTCAGCCTGATACGGCACTTCATCCGGCACCATGGTGTCCATTTGCTGGTAAAGGCGCCGCAGGTCGGCTGCGAGTTCAGCCACCTGAACCTTTTGATGGGTGATACCGATACGAATCATCGCGTCGGCCATGCCTTCAAAATTGCCGACCATGACCGTTGAAATAAAATCGCTGACGGCCTGCCAGGTATCCGGACGGATGCGACCGACAATACCGAAATCAATAAAACCAACCCGGCCGTCTTTCAACACCATCAGATTGCCCGCATGAACATCGGCGTGGAAAAACTCACACTGGGTGAGGCTGGAAAACCAGGTGTTCATTGCCGTAATCAGCGTGCGCTCCGGATCCCGCGCGTAACCCCGGATGCTTTCAAGATCCGTCAGAGGTACACCGTGGAAACGCTCCATGGTAAGAATGCGACGAGTACTGCAGCTTTCGTAGACCCGTGGCACGGTAGCATCTTCATTGTGGGTGTTATGGAGAAATTCCCGGAACACCTTAAGGTTGTTCGCTTCCTTGATGAAGTCGCACTCCTCCAGCATGGTGCGCTGGATTTCCTCCACGATTCCGGACAACGAAGTCCAGGATAGTTTGGGCGCCAGAGTCTCCAGAATTTTCGCGGACAGGTACAGGAAATTGAGATCCGTCAGCAGAATGTTTTCCACACCCGGCTTTTGCACCTTGATCACCACATCCTCACCAGTAACCAGCTTTGCGGCGTGAACCTGTGCAATCGATGCCGACGCCAAAGCCACCGGGTCAATGTCAGAGTAAACGTCTTCGATTGGTCGGCCCAGTTCGTCCCGGATAATTTTCCGGATCACACTGAATGGCAGGCTTGGGGTACGGTCCAGACAGTATTGGAATTCCTCCACGTATTCCTTGGGGAAAAACGTGGGGGAGCTGGCAATAAACTGGCCGAGCTTGATGTAGGTGGCACCCAGGGATTCAAACGTCTGCCTGAGCAACCGCGGCGCGGGCGGTCGATCTCCCCGCACCCAATTCACTCCAGCGCGTCCCAACACCGATACAGTCTGACCGATTCGAAAGGCACCCTTGAGGCTGTTCGTCACCGTTCCCATCACTCTCTTCCTTACTGATCCGGTAAACATCTGGCGGCCACAACCAATCCGGCGGACCTACACTACAGCCGCATCGGCATGACGACATAGAGGCAGCGATTGTCATTCTCCGCCTCAATCAACGCACTGCTATTGGGATTCGCCAGGGTTATCTTGACCTGATCCTCATCCAGCGCGTTCATCACATCCACCAGGTAGCCTACATTAAAGCCAATCTGAAGTGATTCGCCCTGATACTCGACCGGCAGCGCGTCTTCGGCCTGTTCCTGATCCGGGTTGTTGGCAAATACCTGCAACTCGTTGGGCGCCAGGTTCAGGCGTACGCCACGGATGTTTTCATGGGATAGAATGCCGGCGCGCTGGAGTGTGTTCTTGAGGGTAGCGCGATCCGCCAGGACAACTTTATCCCCACCGCGGGGAATGACCCGGTTATAGTCCGGGAACTTGCCTTCGATCAACTTCGAGGTAAAGGTATAAGAGCCTACCGTCGCGCGCAGATGATTGTCTCCGATCACCAGGGTCACCGGGGTTTCCACATCATCCAGCAAGCGCGCCAGTTCCAGCACACCCTTACGCGGCACAATCACCTGGCGGGGTTCCGGGCAGCCGGTGGGCAAATCAAAATGCGACATGGCCAGGCGATGGCCATCAGTAGCCACAGTGCGAACGTGATCCTTGTCGACTTCCAGCAACAGCCCGTTCAGGTAATAGCGAACATCCTGTTGAGCCATTGCAAAAGCAGTGGCGTCGAACATTCGGCTGAGTTCTTTCTGGGGCAGTTCCAGGCCGAAACTTTCCGCATCATCCTCAACGTTGGGAAAATGCTCCGCCGGCAAGGTCGACAGCGTAAAGTGGCTGGCGCCACAACGCAGATGCAGGCGGTCGCCCTCCAACGCCAACTCGATAGGCGCCTCATCACCCAACGCCCGGCATATATCAGACAGTTTCCGCGCCGGAACTGTAATGCGGCCTGGCTGGTCAACGTGCACCGGTGACACCCGGCCCACCAGTTCCACTTCCATATTGGTACCAGTCAGCGTAAGGGTATTATCCTCGGCCACCAGCAACACGTTGGAGAGAACGGGCATTGTCTGTTTTCGCTCCACCACACCGGCAATGGACTGAAGGGGGGTGAGCAGAGATTCTCGGCTGATCGTCAGTTTCATGGCACTCAGCATTCTTTTATTGGAAGGTGAATGTGTATTGGCTGCCGCTAACCCGGTCAGGTTGTCAGTAGCCGCATAAAGTTCTGATAATCCTCTCGGATGCCAGGATCCGTTTCCTGCAGCTCTACAATCTTTTTGCAGGCATGCAATACCGTGGTGTGATCACGGCCACCAAACGCATCGCCAATTTCCGGCAGGCTGTGATTGGTCAATTCCTTGGCCAGGGACATGGCAACCTGTCTTGGCCGGGTCACAGTGCGGGTACGCCGTTTTGACAACAAATCGGCCACCTTGATCTTGTAGTACTCCGCCACCGTGCGCTGGATATTATCGATGCTGACCTGCTTTTCATGCAGCGCCAACAGATCCTTGAGGCTTTCCCGGATAAACGGCGGGGTGATCTCCGAACCAGTGAAGTGAGCATTCGCTATCACTAGGCGCAGCGCCCCTTCTAGTTCACGAACGTTCGATCGAATTTTTTGCGCGATAAAAAACGCCGCCTCGCTGCTGAGTTTGACGTTCACCTGCTCCGCCTTTTTCATCAGGATGGCGACCCTGGTCTCCAGCTCCGGTGGCTCTACCATCACGGTCAGGCCCCAGCCGAAACGGGATTTAAGGCGCTCTTCCATATCCACAATTTCTTTCGGAAAGCGGTCACAGGTCACAATAACCTGTTGTCCGCCTTCCAGTAACGCATTGAAAGTATGGAAAAATTCTTCCTGGGAGCGCTCCTTGCGGGCGAAAAACTGAATATCGTCTATCAACAATGCGTCCACAGAACGGTAATAGCGCTTGAACTCATTGATGGCGTTTAACTGAAGTGCCTTCACCATATCCGCCACAAAACGCTCGGAGCGAAGATAGGCCACCTTGGCTCTCGGGTTGCGCCGTACAATGTCATTACCAATGGCATGCATCAGGTGGGTCTTACCCAGACCCACACCACCATACAAAAACAGTGGGTTATAAGCTCCACCAGGGTTCTCCGCCACCTGCATCGAGGCCGCCCGGGCCAACTGGTTCGATTTACCCTCCACAAACGTGTCAAAGGTAAAGCCTTCGTTCAGGAAACTCTGGTGCTTGATGTCACCCTCAACCTGAACCGAACGTCGTTCGCTGGTGCTCTTGGCCTTCACCGAAGGCGTGGTCACTGTGGCCGCAACGCCTTTCTCTTCTTCCGTTATCCGGCTGCCCGCTTCCTCCTGTTCGGCGGCCACACCACTGACCGCGTTCTCGGAACGGACCACCAGGTCAGATGACCGTGGCGCGGAACCCACCTTCATATCAATCCGAGGTGCCTGGCCACCGTGCAGATCCTTCAGGACTTCTTCAATTCTTCTGAGGTATTTTTCGTTCACCCAGTCCATGACGAACCGATTGGGTGCGAACAGCATCAACTGACCCTCGCGGTGATCCGACTGCAAGGGTCTAAGCCAGGTGTTGAATTGCTGGGCGGGAAACTCGTCCCGGAGTACTTCCAGACACTGATGCCATATGTTGTTCGGCAC